>NZ_ALJF01000001.1 GCF_000300855.1 Agrobacterium albertimagni AOL15
ATCTCTGGGCTCGCCCGAGTCTCGTTGCACACAAGCTTCGGGCACTGGAATTACTGGCCGGGAAACCACAGAAGAAGGGCAACAAGCCTGGCCCTGCCTATGCCTATAACGTCAAGAAGCTCCGCGACCAGGAGATGCGCGTCGCTGAGCAAGCGCAAAAGAGCTATGAACGCTTCGTCGAGACGTGGCGTCCGCGCCCGCCTGATGAAAAGGCGCGCGGACGCCTCAATCCGGCAAGGCTCGAGTGAGGTGGCCTGACGGTGCCTTCAGCCGATGCACCGCACTTCACCACGAGGTCATCCGCGCAGGAGAAAAATACCATATTTTTGAGCAAAACTCTTGTCGATCTGATCCGTTGAATGAAGCTTTGCCCAGTGCTGCCTGGGAAAGGTCATGTAGGCGAGCACATCCTGTTCGGCACTATCCATCAGCGTGGCGAGTTTCGGCACCTTCGGCCTGATCTGGTCAGCGACATTGCGCCATTGGGTGCTTGCGGCCTCCGGTGTGTCCTGCGCAAAAGCCGTGGCGATGAAGGCGGAGACGACGCGCCGTCCGCTCTTCCCGGCATGGGCAAGCGCATTGCGCATGAAGTGAACCCTGCATCTCTGCCAGGTGGCGGAAAGCACCTTTGAAACGGCGGCCTTGATGCCCTCATGCGCATCGGAGACAGCAAGCTTCACGCCGCGTAGGCCTCGCCTTGTCAGCTTGCGCAGGAATTCCGTCCAGATCGCCTCGGCCTCGGATGTGCCGATCTCCATGCCGAGCACCTCGCGTCGACCATCGGTGTTGACTCCGACGGCAATGATGACAGCGACAGAGACGATGCGTCCGCCGCGGCGAACCTTCAGATAGGTGGCATCGATCCAGAGGTATGGCCATTCCCCCTCAATGGGCCGGTCGAGGAAGGCCTTCACCTTCTCGTCGATCTCCTCGCAGAGCCGGGATATCTGGCTCTTGGAGATGCCGCTCATGCCCATCGCCTTGACGAGGTCATCGACGGATCGGGTCGAGACGCCCTGGATATAAGCCTCCTGGATCACAGCAGTCAGGGCCTTCTCGGCCATTCGGCGCGGCTCCAGGAAACTCGGGAAGTAGCTGCCTGTGCGAAGCTTCGGAATTCGCAGCTCGACGGTGCCCGCCCGCGTCTCCCAGTCCCGGTCGCGATAGCCGTTGCGTTGGGCAAGTCGGAAGCCGTTCTTCTCGCCATAGCCCGCGCCGGTCTTCGTCCCGACCTCCAGCGCCATCAGCTTCTCGGCAGCAAAGCCGATCATCTCGCGCAGCAAATCTGCATCAGCGCTCTTCTCAACGAGTGAGCGCAGGTTCATCATGTCGTCGGTCATCGGTGGTGTCCCTCAGGTTGGCTCTAAGCAACCCGACCCTACCGGAAAACACTGGTGACCACCGCTACGCCGCCCGCTCCCTACAGCACATTGGAGGGCGCGCTCGCGAGCGGCATCGCTACCAACCAGCTACACCACGCGCCGGGACACGATCGTTTGGCGGCATCTTCTGCCTCGTAGGCCCACCCGTTCGCCATTTAGACGCGTTCCGGATGCGCGCAGAGCCTCAGTGACGGCCGAACGGTCTGCTACCCTAAAACTGGGACGGACGCAAAAGTCTAACCATGCCTTCTGGCCGCGGCTCCCCGGACTTCCGAACACGACGAGCGCTGGAACGCCTGATGTGGATTTCCTGCTGGAGAACAGTTTCCCGGTATCAAGCGCTGATTAAATCGACGGAGTCCTCGATAGACCACCCGAAAAGCCATGCTTCAAAATTCAAACGCCACTGCTCGAAGCAGAATCCGCTTGCTGCTGGCTTGTTCAGCAGCAGAGGATTCGCATCTTCCGATATACCGGCCCTCCGCGCGCGCATCCCAAGACATTGCCATTCCAGCACCGTATCGATTTCTGAAGCCATCGCGATCCTCATGATCTCCCAGTGAATGTTGGGACGTCAACATGACGCAACTCACCTTTGATTGGGAAGCTTACATGAATCTTGCATCAGAACCGATTCTCGTCAAATGCTTAGATTTCGGGCACGATGGCCGACGAATTCGAGCCTACGAGGCATACCAATTTTGGGGTGTTCGTCCTTTTTTCCAAAAAGTCTCGGTGAGCCGCCTCGTTTGACCGGAGACCTCTAATGCATCAGAGTTAAAACGCCGTGTCGTTGCAAGGCAATGTCCACGTCTGCACGGACACTGCCTGTAGGCTCCGCTTTTGAACAGAATCGAACCGGTGGCTCGTCAGTCTGTCTCTCGGGATGTCGTATCGCGGGTTCTGTCCCGGCGTAGGGAGAACAGTGATGCACATCCCCTAGGCTTTCCTGACAGTCCCGCCCTACCGAGTTCATACACCAAGATTTTCGCCGAAGTCTCCTCGGGCCGCCGATTAAAAAAAGGAATTGAGCAGCGCCGAACAGCAGGAGCACGCGTCAACTCGCTTGGTAACAGTTGAAAAACCGTCGGCAGGCCAGACTATGGCCCGCTAATCAAAGATCTCACAATACCGGATCCTGACGATCGACATGTTCCCGCCGACTATCGCAGGGTAGGCCACCGTGATCGTCACCTGGAGCCTGAAGGACCCTCCCGCGAGAAACCTACTCGCCTATGGTGTAACGTTCAGCAGTAGATCAGCGCTTTCTCCCACGGAGCAAAGCAGCATTGGCAGCACGGATCCTCAATCAGGCCTGGAGGCCGCTCAGTCTGTCAGACACCAAAGTGGTGCCGATGGCGGACCTGGGTCAAAGCGCGGCGTCAGAAGGCGAAGCGCCGCAGATGTCGTCGCTGTCGGTCGCTGTTCACGACCGCGAACACAGCGGTCTCGTCATGTGCCCAGGCGACACCGATACGGCTATCCCCTCCGATCTGGAATGCGCCAACCAGAACGCCATTCCCACTGTCCCAGATCTTGACGGATGCGCCCGATCGGTCGGAGCGCTGGAGCATGGCAACGTAGCGTGAGCTAGGCGAGACTGTCAGCCAATTGTCCATGGGCGTGTAACGGCTCTCAAGCACGGCAACGTCATTTCCAGCCAGATCCTGCAGGACCAGGCGGCGCTCCTCATCCGCGGTCACAACCTTTTGCCCGTTGTCGACGAACTGCGCATTGTAGTTGAACGGCGCCCCGGGTGCGGGTTCCCCTGGAAAGGTCCTCGGATAGACGTCGAGGCCTAGGTCGATCGTCTCGATCAGCCGGCCGTTTGCAACCTCTATGACGGCGTGAGAATCATCGTTTTCAAGGCAGTTGCGCCTCTGTGAACAGCCGATTGCAGCGCGCTTTCCGTCAGAGGAAAGAACCACACTGGTAAAGCCGTTCTGGATTGCCAGAGGATAGCGCCCCTCCTCGCGTCCCGTCATTGGATCAAGCCGGATCAGACCCGGCCGATAGCCATCAGCTGTCCTGACCTGGCCGAACAGACTTGCCATGCCGTCGACCTGTGTCGGCGTCATGGTCGTGTGGGTCAGGGGCGTAAAGTCGATCAGTTCCAGGTTATGGGTACAGCCGGACAGACCGAGCAGCCGGTCAAGCGGCCGACAGGTGCCGAGTGACCACCAGATCATCCAGCCAAGTCCAGCCAGGACAGCGACGCCGACGACAGCGGCTGCGATCAAAGATTTCCTCATCGACCAGCCTCCACGCCATAGCGTCTCAGATCTGTCGCAGCGCCAGGCTCGACGCCGACTGCCGTTGCCACAAAGACAGCCTGGCCATCGCTTTGCCAGGCGAGCGCCGGCGACAGATCGGTATCGATCTCGTGCCGAGCTAAGACGCCCCCGGTCTCGACATCCCAGACCTGAAGGATGGCGCGCGGCATGCCCTTGCCGGAAAAGCGGCGTGACAGGGTGGCAAGGCGAGCACCATCGGGCGAAAGGGCCGACTGTAGCTGGTTAAAGGGAATGTAGTGGTCCGGCAGATCGAGCATGCGCGGGGCGCCAGCGAGTTCAATCTGATCGGTGGCATTGATGGTTGCATTGGAAGAGACGGCCGGCGGCAAAGCTCCACGCAAGGGCGCACCATCGCTGATGGCAAAAGCCACGGCACCGGCGACCACCGCCTGTCCGTCCTCGGCGAAAGCAAGGTCAAAGGACCGACCTTCAGAATTGGGCCTGGCGTCTTCCATGGGAACGCTGGCATGCCAGACGATGGAACCGTCCCTGTTTAACAAAGCGAGCTGCGTGGAGTAGAGGGCGTCCCGTTGGTCGGCCGACGAAAGCAGATCACAGACATAGATGGTGTTGCAGGTCACTGCGATCGTTTCGCCATCCGGAGAGATTTGCATCTGGTCGATCCGGCCAAAGGCGGGGAATGACACCCGCTCGACCTCGCGGCCTTGGGCCCAGTCGATCCGCACGACTTGCGTCGTCACCCGATAGTTCCGCGATCCAGGCACGTCTTCATATTTGTTGCCGAGCACAACCAGATATCCGTCGGTATCGCGTGCCAGCGTGCTTGCGAGCGTCGAAACACCCGCTATCGTGCGACTGCCGGTGCAACCACTCAATCCCAATGCCGTATCGAAAAAGCCGCATTCTCGGGTGCCCCAATAGGTCAAGGCTGCAAGGGCTGCAAAGGCTGCCAGACCGGTCGACAGGACCATCAACCGCCGCTTCATTGTCTGCTCCATGCTCGTGGTCGCATAAAACTCTCCGCCATGAGACGGCCATCGCGGCTAGAACCTTGGTCGCAACCGGGCGCTTTAGATTGCGGTCGCCCCTCCTCTGTTCACCGCACCTTCCTGGCTAGAGCCGCAATTGCCTGTCGCCATAATGACAGCACTCGAAAGGGCAGCCGATAGCTATTGCTCTCTTGCGCTCTGGGAGCGGATCCACTGCAACCGGTCCTGCGTGAGACGAAGCCAGCAATCTGCAAGGGCGACGGAGGTGAAACTGCCATCACCGGCGAGACCAGCCTCAAACTCACAGGTTGATTTGCGGAACCGTTTCCAATCCGATTGGGCCTCGCCCAGAGCCGTTCCTTGCTCCTCGGCGAGGTCCAGTTCCTTCAAGGCAAGCTCAATCTCGGCTTCCACGTCATCGGTCGCAGACAAGGTGCAATTCAGCATGTCAGCCGTCACCCCCCGACTGCTCTCCATGCAGGCCTCGTATCGGGAGCCTTCCGGGCTCCCGGCGTCTCCCGCATAGGCTGGGAGAGACAAAAAGGCGACGAGCATTAGCACCGGGCGCCAGCAGGCCATGTAGGGATTGAGACCATTTCTGTGCATTTGATCCTCGCATTGTGCCGCACTCATGGGAAAGACGATCGCAGTCATCGCATTCTTGGTGAAGTGTCGAAGCATTGCGCGAAAATCACAGATCAGAGCTAAGGATCTGAGAGAGCCATCAGAAGACAAACTCAACGGCCGACATTACCCAACCGTCGCTCGACCTCTGCCCTGTCTTGCGCGTCAGAGACCAGTTTCGAACGCTCAGGATCGCGTCCATATTTTCCGTCTACCCGATGATAAATGCGCCAGAAGCGGACGTCCCCTGCCCCGAAACGGATGGCCACCAGATTGGATGCCGGTAGCGCGAATGCACCTAGGATTTCTGCGTCCTCGCCGGGCATCAAGCCCTGGACGTCGATGGTTTCCTCGCCAGAGAGCTCGGGCAAATAGATTTCAAGGCCAGTGGCGTCGCGGCGGGTGCCGATAACGACCCCGTCGCCCTCAAACCGCGAGACGATCTGGGGCAAAGCACCGATCGGCCTTTGTCCGGCACTTGGCAAGGATTGCGCTCCCAAACGTCTGCTCGTATCGGCAGGCGTCTGGCCGCGCGGAACATCGTTGCCCCGAGACAGTTCGGTTGGGTCAGGTGACGCAGGAGCTGGGACCTCGGCAATCACATCGCGACTTCTGTCCGTTCCGGGACCGGGCTGCAGCAGGTAGGCCGTCACCATCAACGCACCGGCAAAGGTGGCGACGCCCACGGGCAGCAACCAGACCGCAAACCGTCGCATCAACAGAGATGGCGAGCTTACCTCGCCCGCCAAGGAGGGGCGGCGATTGACGAAGTTTTCCCGGCTCTGGGAGATCACGGCTTGCATGACAACGGGATCCGGTTCCGGAGCGACTAAATACTGCAAGAGCTCGAGATGGTCACGGTCCTTGCTCATAGCAGGTCCCTCAGCGACTTGCGCGCATTGTGGATGTGCCAGGAAACAGTGACTTCCTTACACCCCATGATCTCAGCTGCTTCTGCCTGGGAAAGTTGCTCTCCAAAAACGAGAAGCACGGCGTTACGCTGCTTTTCCGGCAGCTGGCGCACGACGCGCCAGATGTCGTTGACGCGCAACTGGTCTTCCTGATCTGGGGCAAGGTCCTCGCTCACCACTGCCGATACGGCCTCAATTCGCTCGGCATGCCTTCTGTTCCTCCGCTGGAGGTCACGCACAGCGTTGAGGGTTACACGATAGAGCCAGCTCGTGAATTTTGACCGTCCATCGAAGCGTGCAATCGCATCGGCCAGCCTCATACATACGGCCTGCGTAACATCTTCGGCATCGCTTTTGTTACCCAACCAACGGAATGCCGTCTTGTAAATGAAGCGGTAATGCTCTGAGATCAGTTGTTCAAAAGCTCTCGCGTCGCCCGCCCTCACCCGTGCGAGAAGATCAGCGGCCTCATCGACCGGTTTGGAAATGTCTAGGTCAACAAATTGCACTTTGTCACATACTCCCGACTTACCCGAAGCGGTAACGTAGAAGTTGCAATATAGTTCTGGTTGTAACAAATTTTCTGTCCGAGGGGCGAAAAGCCCAACATGTTGTCAAGGAGGAAGCAGGCCACAACGGAATTACAAACCTATCGCTTGGCCGCGTTCAGGAGGTTGTGGACTGGCCGGACAGGAGCGTGAAATCCTTGGGTATCGTTGGATGGCGCGGAGCTTAGGACAGGTGATGGATACTTCCACCTTTCGGATCATAAAGATCGTGAATGTCATGATCATCCTTCTCCGCCTGCTCTGTCCCGCATCAGGCATGGCAGCAGTTATTTGTTATTCCGAAGGTCGGTTTCGGTGCAGATAAGACGAATGCGCGCACCGTTTGCTTGGTGCCCCACACGAATAATTTCGCGGGCATCCGTTCCGCGACCATGATGGCCGCCGATATCGCTGTCGCGCCGTCGCTCAAGCAAGTATCAGATTGACGGCATTGCTGGCCTTCTCTCGCAGAGATTTGGGAAAGAGCTGCTCGCCTGTGGTGGTCTCGGCGCGGCACTGCAGACGGAAACACGCTTCCAGCCGTAGTTTTTTCAGCCTCAAGGCCAAAGCGAGGGACTGATTGTTCGTCTCATCAGCGAACAACCTTTTCATCCTGCGAACTGAACAAGGCACAGCCGCAGGCGATCCTCATATCAATACAAATGAAGAGTGCTCTATGTCTCGTTTTTCCAAGCCCCTTATTGCCCTTGCCCTCGCGACCATCCCCTTCTTTGTGTTGGTGGGCACGACGAGTACGGTCACGGTGAATGGCCAAATTGCATCGGACAGCAGATTCAACATTGGCGGGTTGATTATGGCCTTGATCGGGCTTGCCATTGTCTTCGGGGTCTTGCGCCCGTCAGCGCCAAGAGATCCCGCTCGCAAGTCGATTGCTGCCGCTGCGGGTCTGCTATGCCTTGTGCAGATTGCCAATTCGATCGACTTGATCCGCATAGAACCGCTGGATTGGGTCATGCCGGATCGGCATCTGCCCGAGCTTCAATATTCGGGGCTGGCAGAAAACGACTACATCTACCTTTCAAACAAAAGTCCAGACTTCTATCGTCGAACCTTGACGCGCGAGAAGGGCAAAATCCTCGGGCAAGCCATGCAGCATCGCGTCTATGCCGACCTTTGTCATGGCGGACGCTATCGGGCCGACCTTGTGCGGGCCGAACAGTTGCCCGACTACTTCGATGCCACTGAGCGTGCTGAAATCGAACGCTTGGCTTCAATCGCGGCTGAGAATGCTCCGACTGAATGTTCTCGCACAATGTCCAACCGGCTGATGGGTCCGGCCGTGGATGAACTCAACCGTCAGATGGATCTCTTCGATAGGCTGGAAGCCGAATATCTTGAACTGGCCGGCTAAGTGCCATTTTGCCTGAGCCGCCGCAGACAGACCCGCCATCTGGCGCGGTGCTTTATCAGCCCGGCCGGATGGCGGTGATGGAAAAAGATCGGGCGCGAAATCGATGGACTTACACCAGTCGCTGCATGCGGCGGATGCGCTGCCAGACGAGTATTCCATCAACACTCGACTAAAAACGCGCTTCAGGACCAAGCTTTAGCGGCTCGTGACCGTCATAGCTCTGACCGACATGTTTAAAGGATGTAGCATGCGCTCCATTTATTTCGCTTCGGCACTTCTTCTGGCAACCAGCCCAACCGCACTCGCGGCCGGCACCGACAAGCTCGGCGATGCCTTGAGCAAGTTTCCGCAATCTGTCCTCACGAGTTCCGAGCCAATGCAGGCATATTTTGTCGACATGACACTCCTACAGGTGCTGGGCAAGGAAGCCGGGTCTGAGCAAGGCTTTGCTCAAGACCGCTTGGACTTCGCCATGATTGAGGCACTCAAGCCGCTGATGATGGGCGGGGTGGAAACCTGGAAGCAGAATTCCGGAATTGATCTTGGCCAGGTCCATTATTTCGCAGGAATGGGCGTGCCACCCCAGACGGTGAGCGTATGGGGTTTAGACAGCGAGGCAACGGCCACAAGCGTGCTCAGCGGTCTGTCGGCGGGCGAGTTCGAACCCGTCGGCGCGGATGGGGTGATCGGAAACGGCGAGCCGATGAAAGTCAATATCCAGGCGCGTGACATCGGCAATCCCTGGCGTGATGAAATGGGGAGAGCAACATTCTTAAGCCAAACAGGCAATGCGATTGTGCAAGCGGCTACTCCTGACGCCGTAGCGGGTTTTCTCAAAAACGATGAAACGGTCCGTGACCATCCGGTCGTATCCACCTTGCTTGGCTCTCTCGATGCTGTGAGCGACACAGGGGGCGTTGTACAAGCGATACTGATTTCGCCGACTTTTGGCCTGCAAAACGGCGATCCGCGCTCTCTCACGCTGTCTGGCACCGTCAACATGGACGAATTACGCAGCCAGCTGGCATCGGTCATGGAACAGGTAGGCAAAGGCATACCGCCCTATTTCGGCGGGATCATCGCCGACCTGCAGACGGATCAGCCTGAGTTGGTCATTGCCCTCGCCTATCCCGGTTGTGACATTGCAGAAGCAGCAGCAGAGACTGTTGACCAACGCTGGACGGACACGATGGCCGACAGTGGTCCAGCTACGCTCCAAACCTCAACCTTCGAAGGTGCTGATGGTTTGTGCGCCGCAGTCGTATCGGTCGCCGCAAACAGCGACCACGCGACGATCACCAATCCGCATGCCAAGGCCGTCTTTGCCAAGATTATGCGCCGCCAGTTCGACGTGCTTCAGATCGGAGCGGCTCAAGAGTAACCCTTATTCCTAAGGCATTGCCTACTTTTTTAAACCTTGAGGCTTTCCATGATCCGCTTGTACCTTGCTGCTGTCGCGAGTTTCATTGCCGCCATCGCAATAACGCCCGTTTCGGCTCAATCCGACATGCTGGGCGTTCCCGGTCCCCTGTCCTTCATGGGGCAGGACTACAACCTCGTCTGGACGTCGAAGCCGACCGAGGAGTACGTCAAACAGGCCTACATACCAGCAGAGCAAAAGGTGGAAAGCTTCACCGATATGATCCTCGTTGAAGCAATGGCTGGCAACTTGACCCCGATGCAGGCGGCAGCTGCGCAAATCCAGTCGATCGAAGAGCGTAAACCGGGTGATCCTGTGGTGAACTTTGAAGTTATCGAGAACAAGGCTCGTGGAGAGGTCATCCTGGACTTCGTTGTGAGCGACCTAAAGGCGGATCCCATTGTCGTCGAATGGAACGCGTATCGCTATACACCGATGGCAAAAGGTGACGGCGTCGCCCTATTCGCCGTCAGTCGTCGCGGCTATGGCGAGGAAGGCGCCCGTGCATTTCTCGGAGGGCTTGGTACGATGCGCAGCCAAATCCTCAAGGAATTTGCACCTTACCCAGCGCCGGCAGTCAGTATCGCGCCGTGAACCAGAAAACCGCGGCTTGGACTCTTCGATCCTGGCAAGGACTTGGCCCGATCGCTTGGATTTGTAAATTGCGGCGAGAAGTCGATCAAATTGCCTGCCCTTTGCCATTTTGATCGAAGACGTTCCGAGTTGGCCGCCAGAGCCCGGCTGTTCAAGCGGCATCCAATGGTAGTACGAAGATCACCCGGACGGCGTTGCGACCTTGGCTTCGCTGGAAACCTGGCCCAGAACTCGATTGCCCATCAACGTTCGCCGCGCTGGTTTATGTAGCGCTCAAGCAGGTTTGACAGCGGGGCATGCAACAGGTCGCCGTTCAGTCGCGGTGGTGGCGTGTAGCTGAAACTGAAGTCGTAGTGCCCGCTGCGCTCGATTGTCAGATCCAACACAGTCCAACGATTTGCTCCCCGGTTGGCCATGGCATCACGCAACACGAGCAGCTTGAGCTTGGTCGATTGGCTGAGACGAAAACCGAGATTCTCCAGTTCGCCACCTGGCTTCTGAGCCAGAACTCTCGCCTGCGTACTGGAACGCTCCCCCTCTTCCGCCAGGACTTCGTGGTTGACAGCGATATAGACCCATTCCCGATCGTGCCACTCGCCGTCCTGAAGATCGACGATATCACCGGCCACCGATTTCACGGCGCTCTCCTGCAGTTCCACGATGTCTGGATTTCTGTCGCGGCGCAGAAACCCCTTGAAGCGTTCAAACATTGGCTGCTCTCCTTCCTGACCTGCAGATGAGACGCGGGGTTTCCCTCAAAGCTTGGTGTCAGAGATGCCCTTCGGACCAAGGTCAACATGTCTGAATGCGTCACATGATAGTTAGAAGGAGCAGCATCATGAAGATCCTTGGACTTCCGACCGCTTTTCTCTTCACCCTCGTCACTGCCAATTTTGCAACGGCTGGTAGCGATGAGCAGAAAAGCTCCAGGCTTGGCATCGGGGGCACCGGTGTGTTCTGCTATCAACTGCCATGCCCATGGCGCGGGGTGATTGATCTTACGGTTCCGTTGGCAGATCGACTGCGACCTCTTTGGAGCGGTCAACATATCCCTGACCTCATTGCTACCGCAGCAGACAAAGAGCGGATAGTCACCGCCTGGGAAGCGCTGGAATGTCTGGAAATTGAAGGGCAGATCATAACTGCGGCAACCAGAACCGCGCCGCCTGTGCTGCGCGTGGACCGGGTCCTGGGTGCCTGCACATGAGGGCCTCCGTCATTGCAACGGTCCTTCTGGCATTGCTGTCCGGGGCAGCATTTGCCGACGACGTCGAGGATTTACGGATCCATATCGGCAAGGCGGTGGGCGCTTTTGAGGCAGCAGAGCAGTACCAGGCGCAATGTGACACCCGTGATCTCGATGGTGCCGCCACCCGTCGCGACCTCATTGCGGACTGGCGCTACAGAAACGATTTCCCTGACTATCTGCGACTTCTGGCAGGTTTGAAGACCAGAGTTCAAGAACTTGGCCCACAGGTCGAAGCGCATAAAGCACAGCTTGCCAAGACGATCTCCGCGGATCTCGATAAGCTGCCTGAGCAATGCCAAGACTTTGCAATGCTTCTGAAAGACGAGCAGTTCGACGTAAAATTCAGTGTCCGGCAACTGTCGTCTTTGACGAGGCGTTTGGATATCGAGGTACCGACCGCGCCCGAGATCGTGCCGGTGACGCGAACGGTGGAAAACACCTACATCCTTCGCCTGGCTGCTCTCTCAGCCAGGATCGAAACGAAAATGGCGGAGATTGGCAGCAAAGCCGGGGCTCACGAACTGCGCGGCTTGCGAGCGGCTCGCGAGAAGCACGCGGAGACTTGGCTCAAGGGAGACGGGCAACAAGTGCTGTTTGGCCGGGTCACCAGTCAGGATGAACTCCGCGAATGGCGCGGCGGATTGCAGTCGACCTTCAAGGCCGTCTGCAGATCCTTTGTCGAGGACCGGCACGAAGAGCGTATGGCTGCCTCGTTCGGCCGGGACATGGTCCTGGTTGGCACACCAGTCAGCGTGACAGATGGTACAGAAGACGGGATCGTGCGACTGAGCCGCTGCAGCCTGTTTACAGTATCGGAGGTTGGCCGTCCGTTTGTCGATGAAGATGACACGGCCGGCCTCATGCTGCGGCCACTGGAATTCGACGAGGCCTATGGTGGACCAAATGCAGGCATCGCGGTCAGTCAGATCGACCGCGTGCTTTACGATTCAAGCTTCGGCAACCGCCTTGATGGCTTCGGAAATGGCTATGTCGACCGCCGTGAAGACGTCTATGTTCTGCTGCGAGACGGACGCGCCTATCAGCATCAATGGAGCTTTCCGTTTACCGATCTCGACGTGGAGTTATCAGAGCAACGCGAGCCGAAGCGCTGGTTCACCTGGCGTGAACGTGCCGCTCAGGTCGTTTTGACGCCTTTGGACAACAAGCGCGGCGGCGAGACCGTAACGATCGAAAACCCGCAGCATCTGGTAGCTTTTGCCCCACGACCAATCGACGCCGACTACTATTATCTGCAGGTCGGCATGGGAGGAGTTCGCCAGGATCGGCGCTTTGCCTTCTCCGCCGATGGGACAGTAACCTACAGCCGTAGCAGCTTTGTCGCCGGCAATGTCGGCACGAGCTACATCATCAGCAGTGGGCCAAAGGACCCCGACACAAATGCACGCTATCGGATCGAGGATTTCGCACTGATCCTCGAAACGGATGACCGAACCGAACGGCGGTTACTTGCTGTTCCAGAAGGTGCTGACAAGACACATCCAGATACCCTCATCATTGGCGGCGCGGCTTATTGGCTCGATGCCGACCGGACAAATGCAGAGTCACCTTAGCGAAAGCGCCACTCACGCGAGCCAGTTTAAGGCAGAGGTTGAACAATGCAGTAGGAAGTAGACACTAGTCATCTGATCTATTCGGATCGGCAGGCGATGGCACCGGGTGGCGACGGGCGTTTCAGTCACCGCAGCGCAATCTAGAAGCGTCGGGCTACTCGCCCTGGCTGGCTGGCGGCCACATAGACCTCGTTGCGCCGACGGCTGCGGTCACCCCCCATACATGGAAGTGAGAAAAAATGCTGAAGTGGATCGTTGGAATTGGTGTCGCGTTTGCCACAGCCATGTTTGTCGGCTTCCTATTTGCAGGCGGCAGTGACGCAGACCCACGGGAATTCTTCACCGACGCGTCCACCGTGGCTCTTGCCAAGGCTATGCTGGAGGGCGACACGGAACAGATGTCCCGGGAAGTCGCAAATGGCGCAGATCCGAATGCGCGTGGCAAGGATGGCATGTCCCTGATCGAATGGGAAATGCGGCGCGGAGGAAAATTGGTGTTTCGCGATCTCCTGCGATTGGGGGCCGACCCCAACGCGCCGGGGTGGCACGGGGGAACCGCCATGCATGCTGCCGCTCAGGACCAAAGTACCTACTACCTGGAGCTTCTGATCGAAGGCGGAGGTGACGTTGACATCGCAGATAGCCGAGTTAAACGCAGCCCACTCTTTGCGGCCTTGATGGCGCGTAGAGACGACAATGTCCGCGTTCTGCTCGATCATGGCGCTTCGCTCGAATTCAAAGACCGGGAGGGGGTCACGCCGCTGCAACTTGCCGCCAGGATCAATGACTTTTACCATGTGTGGGATTTTCTGCAGCGCGGCGCAGATCCGCTGGCGACCGACGCAAGTGGCAGCACGTTTCAATCCTACATTTTTAGCAGTGATCCGAAGATGCTCAACGCTGCTGCTCTTTCCGATCGTAATCGCATTATCGGCTTTTTGCAGTCACGCGGGATCCCCCTCGATCCCAGGGCGAGACCGTAAGCGAAATCAGATCCGCGAGGTGGTCAGGTCTTGTTCGGACGAGTCTATCAACTCTTACGACGGCGAGTAGCCTTGGGCGCAATGCTGGCCTGCCTCGAAGCCGCGCTGTTATACGGATTGGCTGGGACCTGTTGCTACGGGTCCCGGTCCATGGGGCGTCATTGGCACAGGTCCCTTTTGGACAACTTATAGTGACGAGCATCAAGATGGTCTCGTTGTCGCTTTGCACATAATCGAGGCGGCACTGATGTCAGCCCTGCCCTTTGCAATCGCTGGGGTCCGACCCTTAACGCTGGTGTTCGTGTGGCCAAACAATACATTTGTCCCTGCTAAGTCGATCGCGTCGCTCCTCCTCCTCCGCTCCTTGGCGAGCCGGCCAGTTTTCGAAGGGATCAAGTTCGGCGATCGTCTCGACCTCGTCGTCATCAAGCTCGTCGCTCGACAGGACGCCGAACTCGTTTCCGGACCTGAAAAGCGGGACCGGAACCATCAAGGTGCGGACGAGTGCGAAAGCATGACGTTGAGCGAGCGCAAAAATCCTGTGCCAATTGAGAAACGTCCGTCCGGAGCGGGTCGATCCCGATCGATGGCTCAAAGGACCAGGGACGGTCGCGATCACCGCTTGAGGCGAAGTCCAAAGCGAGCGGAGCTTGCTAGCGGACCCCGAGAGAGGGTTGATCGACGGAGATCCGGACTTGGGTACCAGGACGCCATTGATGAAGGGCGGGATTGGTTACCTTCGGAGGACCGAGAGGTCTTCCGGCGCAGGTCTCCCACCTGAGCCAACGCTGCAGCTCCGCCCTGTTTCTTTGTGCCACACCCCGTCGGCTGTTTAGCCGGAACAAAAAGCGCGCTGACGCGGAAGTCGTGGAGCGCCCCACGACCGGCTTTCTCCAGATCACGGATCAGACTAGGGACTGATGTCATGTCATAGAAATCAGACTACAGGCTGTTGAAATGCCAATCCACAATCGCGCTGCGGCTGTGTGCGCCGACATGCCATCCCGTTGTTGCAGCCAGCACGCGGCTACGCAGATCATCACTGAAAGCCCGGATCAAATTGCCTCCGACCGTATCAATAGTCGGAGCGATGGAAACAGGATCCGGCAGCCAAGAAGAATCCTCAACACGACTCCGAGTTCAACGAACGTATTCTGGAGCAGCGCTTCGGCATTTCCGTGATCTACGACGTTGCCGCGCCCCTAAATTGGCGGAGGGTATCGCTCAGCTGAGGGAGAACCTTGGGTAACCGGAAGCAGCACAAAGGAGCGTTGGTGCGCGGACCCGAAGCAACTGCCCGGCACGCCGCGCCCCTCCACAACCTCAGATCCTATTCTTCATATGGGAACTCATCAGAATTCTTCCCAGCTTTCGGTGCTGGCTGCAATGGCAGCTGAGCCTTTGGCACCGAACGCCTTGGCGATCTTGCCGACCATGCCACGAGCCGGTGACGGTGCCGGAGTAGCATTAGGGTGGGCAGCCATGACCGTGGCAGTCGAGCGAAGTACCCCAGCCGGCGCCTTGTCTCCATCGAGATCGAACTGCCCGATCAGCTCGCGCAGACGGCTTGCTTCGCTCGCCAGAGTCGCCCCGGCGGCATTGGTTTCCTCCACCATAGCGGCGTTTTGCTGGGTCACTTGGTCCATCTGGTTGACAGCCGTATTGACCTCATTGAGGCCAAGCGACTGCTCCTTGGAAGACGTGGCGATGGAATCCATGTGCTGGTTGATCGTGACGATGTAGGCTTCGATCGTTTTCAACGCCTCGCCCGTCTGGCTGACGAGCTGGACACCGTTGGCCACCTCGACGGAGGAGTTCCGAATCAGCGCCTTGATCTCCTTGGCGGCCGTGGCCGACCGCTGCGCCAGCTCACGGACTTCCTGTGCAACGACGGCGAACCCCTTGCCGGCGTCACCGGCGCGGGCCGCTTCGACCCCCGCATTTAGCGCCAGGAGATTGGTCTGGAATGCGATATCATCAATGACGCCGATGATGTTGGAAATCTGGTTCGACGACTGCTCAATCTTGCCCATGGCATCGACCGCATTAGCAACAACCTGGCCCGACGCCGTGGCGTTCTGGTTTGCCTGGATGGCAACAGCACGGGCCTCCTCGGCACGCTTGGAGGAGTTGGAGACATTGGTCGTGATCTGGTCCAGAGCAGCAGCGGTTTCTTCGAGCGAAGCCGCCTGCTGTTCCGTACGCTTGGAGAGATCGTCGGCGCTGTGGCTGACTTCACGAGCGCCGCTGTCGATCGCACCGGTCGCCTTGGATATCGACGTCAAAGTGTCTTTTAACTGCAGGACCGCCTGGTTGAAGTCTGCACGCAGGCTTTCGAACTCGTCCGCGAAGGATTGCGACAGCTGGAAACCGAGATTGCCTGCAGCGAGCTGCTTCAGGCCATCGGCCAGGCCGCTCGTCGCCTGGGCCATCGCTTCTGTCCGGATGCGATCCTTCTCGGCTGTCCGGCGGCGCTCTTCCTCGGTCTGGCTGCGCTGGCTTTCGCTCTCCCGCTCCAGCTGCTTCGCGTGGATAGCGTTGTCCTTGAAGACCTTGACCGCGCGCGCCATGGCGCCGATTTCGTCCGGACGGGTCTCTCCTTCGATGAGAGCGTCGAGGTTGCCGCCGGCCAGCTGCGACATGGTCGCCGTCAGGCGCCCAAGGACACCGGCGAGTGAGCGCGCGAAGGCGAAGAAGCCGATCAGCGACAGGAGCGAGACGATCAGCGTTCCGGCGATGGTGGACCAGAGCGCAGCCTGCGCATCCTCCACCACCGCAGTAACGTCGGAAGCAATTTCCAGTACGCCGATCTTGGTGCCTGAGAAATTGTTGAAGGGAACGGTCTTCACGATCATGGTCCCGGTGGCGGTCGTGACCTGCTCGCGGACCGGTGTGCCATCAAAGGCTGCCTGCAGTGTTTCGGGCGACAGAAATGTGCTTTCGGAGGTAGAGGCCTGCTTCATCAGCTTCCCGTCGACCAGAATATGCACGGCGATTTCGCCGCCGATGCGCTCGGAGAGCGGCGTGAAGTAGGCATTGGTCAGGCCAGTGCCGACGTCCACGATGCCGACGGTGTTTCCATCCCGAACGACAGGCGCGGAGGCGAACATGCTTACGGCCGCAAGGCCCGGCTCGGTGCCGGCCACGAGCTTGCCAGAGGACAAGGCTTCCACCACCGTCTTGCGACGGCCCTTCATGTCGTCACCGAACTTTTCGGGATTATGGATCCGCGCAACCACTTCGCCGCTGGCGTTGGCGAAGGTGATCAGCTGCAGTCCACCTTCGCTGATGATCGCGGGCAGCGAGCCCGCGAAGCGGCCGAGTATCTCGTCGCGTGCATTGGATTCGATGAGCTGCGCAATCTCCGGCTGACCGGCCAGCGCCAGGGCAAGTGCCGAGGCAGCCTTCTTCTGGGCCGCCATGTCCGTCTCAATCAGTGCAAGGTCGCCCGCCACTTCTCGGTTCACGGCATCCTCGGTCGCAACGGACTGGCGGTACCAAGCCGTACCACCGATGGCGACACTGGAGAAAAGAACGGCTGCAAAACCGCATACGGTTAAGGTCATCCACAAAGGACGCTTGATCTGAATTTCGCTCATATTCCCCCACCCATCAAATTGAGATTTTGATGAATAGCAACCAGAAGTAAACTTTTACTAAAGTGTCAGATAATGACTCAAGCTTGCTTCCACTGAGAGCTGCCTGGCGTCTCCGCCGTTGTTGCAGAGTCGATCAATCTCGGCCGCATCGTTCCAATTGATCCCGATCCAGGAAGGCGTAATGACTAGAATGTCACGTGCCGCGCCGCTCACGCATGGTATGCCGACACAAACTTGCGCTCTGGAACAGGTTCAAATTTCGGCCCGCCCTAACTTCCGATGCACGCAAGCAGATCAACGAGGCAGATCAACGAGGCAGATCATACATCTGGTCCAATTGGATTGTCCGGAAGGGGGCCCGCCTTCACTGTCCGCTACTGCCGTTTGAGCCACAGAAGCAGCCCTCCTGGCAAAGCAAACAGTGAAGGCAGGCGGTGGCGACGCAGGGGCACCGTTCGCGCCATCCGGTACCCTAAGATTGGATTGCCCCCTACCTGCCCCTAGTCGAGGAGTGCGTTAGGAAAAGCACATCTTCACTGTTGGCGCACACCTCTCATATCGATGCGATGGTCAAAGAGCGCTCGGCAATTCTGAATTGACGTCCTCTTCTCATCGGCATCCAAGCGTCTGCCCCCGGCCCCGATCTGGACCAAATATGCGCGCAGCGCTTCCTCCCGAACATACCTCGGCACGATATCCCAACCGCATCCAATTCCCAAATGGAATACCAACCGGAAATCTTTTCATTTTGCTGGGTTGAAGACCAAAGCGACTATGGCTCATCGAATGCGGAGAAAAGTCATGAGCTCAACCAAGACCCTTTGGGGCGGTCGTTTCCGGTCAGCGCCCGACCCCACGCTGACCCGCTACTCACGCTCCGATGCAAGCCACATCCGCCTCGTCGGCTTCGACGTTGCCGGGTCGCGCGCCCACGCCCGCGAACTCGTGCGTGCCGGCATCCTCGACGATGACGAATGCCGGAGCATTGTGGCGACACTCGACGCGATTGCAGCGCAAGCCGCAAGCGGAGAGATCACGCCCGTCGTCACAGATGAGGATATTCACACCTTCATCGAGCGTCATCTGATGGAGCGCCTTGGTGACCTGGGCGGCAAGTTGCGCGCGGGTCGCTCGCGCAACGACCAGGCCGCAAACGACCTCAAGCTCTATCTTCGGGAAGAAGCCAAGGCCGTCTCGGTCGAGCTACTAGCGCTGATCGACGCCCTGATTAACCAGGCAACCGCCCATCTGGACAGCCCGGCGCCGGGGTTCACACATCTTCAGGCTGCCCAGCCGATCGTCTTCGGCCACCAGCTGATGGCTCACGCCCAGGCGCTGTCACGCAATCTCGACCGGCTGCGCGACTGGCATCGGCGCAGCAACCGCTCACCGTTGGGAGCAGCGGCCCTTGCCGGCAGCGCGATCGCCCGTGATCCGCATGAAACCGCACTGGAACTCGGCTATGAAGGCTCCTTCGAGAACTCTATCGATGCGGTCGGCAGTCGCGACCACGTTGCCGAATTCATCTTCGTCACGGCGATGATCGGCATCGACCTCTCCCGGCTGTCCGAGGAGATCATCCTCTGGTGCTCCCAGTCCTTCTCCTGGGCGAAGCTGGACGATGCCTTCTCGACCGGCTCTTCGATCATGCCGCAGAAGAAGAACCCGGACATTGCCGAACTGACCCGAGGGCGAAGCGCCCGGCTGATCGGCTGCCTGTCGAGCATCATGGCCACCCTCAAGGGTCTGCCCTTCGCCTACAACCGGGACCTGATCGAGGATAAGAAGGCTGCCTTCGAGGCTGTCGACACCCTGCACATGGCGTTGCCTGCCATGAGCGGCCTCGTTCGAACACTGCAGTTCGACACGGCCCGCATGCGGGAAGCGGCGACCCAGGGCTTCACACTTGCAACCGAGATGGCCGATTGGCTGGCGCTGCGCGGCGTGCCCTTCTCGCATGCCCATGAAATCACCGGCCGGGCCGTACGCTACTGCGAGGATCAGGGCATCACGCTCGAAGACCTCACACCTCAGATGCTGGCGGAAATCGATCCGGCGCTGGAGCCTGCGATCATGGAGCATATCACGGTGGAGGCCGCGCTTAAAGCACGCTCGGCGCAGGGCGGAACGGCCCCTGAAGCTGTCCAGCGCCAGATCGATCGCCTCGGTCTGACCTTGGCGCCGTTCAGGACCTGGGCAGAGGAGCGTGCGCAATGACCACTGCCGCCGGCTCTGAAGCCTATCGCACCCCGGTAAGACCGGATCCGACTGCCTTTACCATCATGCCACGCCGTCACTACGGACGATGGCTGGCGACGGCGCTCATTCTTCTCGCCATTGGCAGCATCGTCAGGGCGTTTGCGCTCGGCCAGATCGAATGGTCCGTGGTCGCCCAGTTCCTGACCGCGCCGGCCATCCTCTTTGGCCTCGTCAACACCATCATCATGGCCATCGCCGCCATGGCACTCGGCATCACCCTCGGCGTCCTCTTCGCCGTGATGGTCATGTCGCCGAACCCTGTGCTGCATTACTCCGCCAAGGGCTACATCTGGTTCTTCCGCGGCACGCCGCTGATCCTGCAACTCCTGCTCTGGTTCAACCTGGCGCTGGTGTTTCCGACGCTCGGGATCCCTGGCCTCTTCGAATTCCGGACGGTCGATGTCATCACTCCCTTCATGGCAACACTCCTTGGACTGGGGATCAACCAGGGCGCCTACACGGCCGAAGTCGTGCGGGCTGGCATCCTGTCGGTGGATCAGGGCCAGACGGAAGCCGCCCAGTCGATCGGCATGGCGCGCCCGACGATCATGCGTCGCATCGTCTTGCCCCAGGCCATGCGTGTGATCATCCCGCCGGTCGGCAACGAATTCATCAGCATGGTCAAGCTGACCTCGCTGGCCTCGGTCATCCAGTTCTCCGAGATCTTGCGCAATGCGCAGACGATCTACTTCGCCAACGGCCGCGTCATCGAGCTCCTGATCGTGGCCGCCATCTGGTACATCGCCGTGGTCTCGGTGATGTCCTTCGGACAACATTTTCTGGAGCGCCGCTTTTCGCGCGGACAGGCCAACCGGGGGCGCGGAGAATGAGCTTGGACCCAAAACAATCGACGCAGACGCTGCTGTCCGCGCGAAAGGTCACCAAGACCTTCGGAAGCCTGACGGCCCTCGATGCGGTTGATCTCGACGTCATGCGCGGTGAAGTCCTGTGCATCATCGGCCCCTCGGGTTCGGGCAAGTCGACCTTGCTCCGTTGCCTGAACCAGATCGAACGCTTCGATCGCGGCGCGGTCTGGATCGACGACGAGCTGATCGGCTACCGTCAGGACGGAGACACGCTTCACGAACTGGACGATCGCGCCATCGCGCGTCAGCGCCTCGCCTGCGGCATGGTCTTCCAGCGTTTCAATCTGTTCAATCACATGACGGCCTTGCAGAATATCATGGAAGGCCCCGTCACGGTCCTCAAGCGACCACGTCAGGAGGTGCGCCAGGAGGCCATCGCATTGCTGCAAAGGGTCGGTCTGTCGGACAAGCATGACGCCTATCCCGCACAGCTGTCGGGTGGCCAGCAGCAGCGTGTGGCGATCGCCCGTGCGCTGGCCATGAAGCCGAAGCTGATGCTGTTCGACGAGCCGACATCCGCGCTCGATCCCGAACTGGTCGGCGAAGTGCTGACTGTCATGCGCGACCTTGCCGCCAGTGGCATGACGATGATCGTCGTGACCCACGAGCTCGGCTTTGCGCGCGAGGTGGCCGATCGCGTCATCTTCATGGACGCCGGCCGGATCGTCGAGACCGGCGCTCCGGACCAGGTCCTGGGGGAACCTTCGCAACAGCGGACAAGAGACTTCATAGCGGCCGTGCTGTCGTAAGGCCGGCCTATAACAAGAGAGGAACTGAACATGTCATTGAAAACACTTCTGATCGCCGGTACCGCCCTGGTGGCCACGGCCACCTTCGCAGGCGCCCAGGAATTGCCACAGCGTATCCGCGACGCGGGCACCATTGTTGCGGCGACGAATCCGAACTACGCGCCGATCGTCTACAAGGATCCGGCGACGAACACGCTCCAGGGCCTCGACATCGCGCTTGGCGAAGCCATTGCCGAAGAGCTCGGCGTCAAGATCGAGTGGCAGGAAACTGAATTCGTTCAGATGCTGCCCTCGCTGCAGACGGGTCGCGTCGACATGGCCATGGCCGGTATGTCCGACCTTCCGTCCCGCCGGGAAACCGTCGACTTCGTCGACTACATGGTCTCCGGTGCCCAGTTCTACACCCTGAAGGCGGTGTCGGAAAACATCACCGGCACCGCTGACCTGTGCGGCAAGCGCGTCGGCGCCTCACGCAACACGAACTGGCCGAAAGACATCGCCGAATGGAGCCAGGAAAACTGCGAGGCGAAGGGCCTGACGCCGATCGAAGTCATCGGTACCGAAGGTTCGGTCGATGCACGCACCCAGTTGAAGAGCCAGCGTCTCGACGCGGCCGTGCAGGGCAATGAAACCCTTCCCTACTTCCAGAACCTGGAGCCCGACACCTATGTGCTGCTCGGAGAGCCTTTTACACGTTCGCTCGCCGGTATTCCCTTCCTCAAGACCGAGGAAGGCGTCCAGATCCGCGAGGCTGTACAGGGCGCTCTCGAAAGACTGAAGGAAAGCGGCCGCTATGCCGAAATCTTCGCCGAATACGGTCTCGCCGCCAACGAGATCGACGCGATCGCCCTCAACCAGGGCGAATAGGCCAAAGCGTTCCAGACCAGCGTGACGCCCCGTCATCCCGGTCCAGCCGCTAGTCCCGCCGTGTGATCTCTTCCATCAACCAGTCATGGAATAGGTTGAGCGCGCGGCGGGACGTCCGGTCCGCAGGTCGGGTGAACCAGTAGCAGTTGGGGCTTTCGAAACCGAGCCCGCCCGGATTGACCAGATCACCCGAAGCAAGTTCCCGGACGATCAGTTCGCGTGGGATGAGCGCCAATCCCTGACCCGCAATCGCAGCGCGGATGACCAGCGTATAGAAACCGAAGCGCACATAGTGGCGAGGCTCGGGCGCCTCCGCCGGCAAAGCCAGCGCGGCGCGCAGGTTCTGCCAGCAGTTCGGCGTCTGCGGATGCTCCAGAAGCGTGAAGCGCCCGATGTCATCAAGAACCTCCAGCCCACCCACCCTGCAGATATACTCGGGCGCCCCCACCAAAGCGACATCGGCGCCAAACAGATAATCGGCCGTCTGCCCGCGCCACGGCGGCACACCATAACGAAAGGCCGCATCGGGTTCGGCCTGACCGGGCGTCTCAAAACTCGTGAACTGGACGTCGATCGTCGGATATCGCTCGGTAAATCGTGAAAATCGCGGCAGTAGCCAGCGATCACCCAGGATCGGCAGCAGATGGAGGCGCAGGACGTCTGGATCGCTCGAGAGACGCGCCACCCGAAGCGCGGCGTCCTCCAGCGCCTGCAAGGCGATCTTGGCCTGTTCCAGGTAGATATGCCCAGCTTCGCTCAACTGTAGACCTGACGTGTGCCGGATGAAGAGGCTCTGGCCCACCGAGGCCTCGAGCTTCGACAACTGCTTGCTGACCGCGCTCTGGGAGAGGTTCACCGCATCGGCCGCTGCGACCGTCGACCCTCGTTCAGCCAGTGCGATGAGGACCCTAAGGCCTGCTGTCGAAGGTATTCGCGAATTCACGCCTGCTTGCTTTCAATTGGCGACATTGATGCGCAGCCGTGTCTTGTCGTGGACAGTCGTCAGGACAAGCAACGAAATGAACGCATGGCACCATAGGCAATATTCCCAATGCGCGCCAGTGGCTGCTTTTGGCGCACAGGCGACGTGAGGCGGCGGGGCGATGTCTGCTTCCAGGCAGGTGCTATGACCGCCGTTATGGCCGAGTGGACGGCGCTCAGCTGCCACCTGGGAATGCTCGCCGCACCTCCGGCCTGCCGATCTCGAGCGGAAATAATTGCCGCAATGCAGCCAGATTGTTGCGCAACCCAGGACGCCCTTTGACAAGAACGTCCTAATACAGCGGAACAGTCCCTCGTGACCGAATGGCCTATGCCAGGTTCGATAAACAACCGCCATCATCTCGGCGATTCAACGCTCTTGGACGCGTACCTGTCTATCATCGGCGTCGAGCCCAAACTGCCGGCGTAATGATGACTGGACACTTACCCGGTCAAGAGATTCCCCCTCGATCTCTGATGTCTTGACTGCTTCGTCGCTGAGCAGCTCAATGCGAAGTTGGTAGCTGTCGTCATCGTTGAAATGTCGAACTGCACCGATGGCCTCGCCGGCGGCCTGGAGGAATTTCCGCGCCAACGACATCAGGCTTGCGGCGTCATGCCGGAAATCTAGCCAATCAGTCTCTTGCCAGTTCCATTCCATGAGTGATAGCCAACCACTCTATAACTCACAAACGCGCCGTATATCAGCTAATGCAAGCTTGTCTGTCGCTCATCGCCACAAGTTATTGCTCATGACTGAAGCATCAGCGATCAAATGTTGGGGACCCCCAGCGACGGTCGGATCACCTAGATAATCCCCCAGGCCCGAAACCTCCCTCTCCCGGTCATCTCCCTCAACCCCAGCTCCTGAACGATCCGCCGCGCTCCCTGCGGCGTCACCTCAAGCGTCTTTGCCACCATGCCGGCGGAGATCAGCGGCCGCGCCATGACGAGTTCGACCAGCTCCGGCAGCCTGGATGACGTCCGGCGTCCCTCAAGTTTGCGCATCATCATCTGCCGCGCCAGCACCAGGCGATCATGCTCCTTCAACCCCGTCTCGGCGGCAATGATCAGCGCCCTTGATATCGCCAGCAACCGCGTCTCCCGATCACGATGCCGGCGCCGATCGACGGGAATGGCCTTGAGCCCGAGATTGATAGCGACGAGGTGGACGCCACTGGTAACGCCACCCTCACGCAAGATGGAGGCGGCCAGCAGCCGACCAAGCCAGGGCGCATGCTGGAGCACGGCGATTTCATTCCAGGCATCGAGCGCGACGATGGCCTGCAGGACCGGCGGCAGATCCTGGGTACGAGCCAACACAGCCTGCCACTCCTCCAGCCGCTCGTCCTCATCCCAGTCGAGATCGTAGACGAAGGGATCCTTGTCCGGAACGTTTTTGGCGCGACCCGACTTCTTCGCCCCTTCGATCGCGGCCTCGGAGCGCGCAAGCACTGCATCAATCGCGGCAAGCGCATCACCCAGGCCATCAATGTCGGGATCCTCCGCCTCCCCTACCCCAACCGGAGCTTCGCTCACCTCACCACTCCCATCCGGCACACCCTCCCCGCCTCCACCCAATGATGCTCCGGCCCACGGCTGGCCGCGGAGGGAGGTGAGGCCTTGAGCAGAGAGTGCCCAGGTGGCGGGATTGGCGGCGATGCGGCGTCGGGTTTTCAGGATGTCGCGGGCAATGGTGAGCTCGTGGGTGGGGGCACGGATGTCGCGAAGGGCATCATGCAGGACGAGGTCCTCGAGATGAACGAGTTCACCGTCGACCCAGAGCGAGGCATGCGCTTCCAGGAAATGCGAGCGCTCAAGAAAGCCCTCGCCGACCGGAGAGCGGGCGATGCTCTCATCGAGACGGGCAAGAGCAACCCCTGCCTCGGAGATCGGCCGCAGCAGGCTCTGGATGGGCAATTTTGCGAGATCGTAAGACATTGAAATTATGGTAAATGATTCGTTAACAGAAAGCTACGGTCACATTACGGTTCCCTACATTCTATAGATGATCCGAAGGTTTCTAACCTCCGATAAGTAACCCTTATCGGAGGTTAGACATCTGGCGCTCCATCGTTGCCATCTCAAGGCTCAGCGCCTATATTCTGCGCATCAGAACAGCGAGAACCGCCATGTCCGAACCCCAGCTTTCCATTCGCAGTAGCAAGGCACGCGATCTGGCGCACGCGCTTTCCCGTCGCACCGGCCAGCCAATCAACCGCCTCGTCGAGCTTGCACTTGAGCGATACGAACAGGAACTGCGCGAGAAGGCCGACGAGACGCCGGCTGATGCTTTGTGGCGATTGATGGCCGAGGGCCGGCAATCTGTGCCTGCAGGCACGACGTCTGCCCATGACGACTTCTATGACGAAAACGGCCTGCCTATATGATCGTCATCGACACCTCGGTGATCCTTGCGACTTCGCTGAACGAGCCGGAAGCAACCCTCTTCCATTCGCTTGTATCTCAAGAGGAGATCCTTGTTGGCTGGCCGACCCTCGTTGAGGCGCGCATGGTGCTTGCTGGCCGGAAATTTTCGAACGCCGGCGACATCGTCAAACAGCTTGTTGATTTGCCCAATGTGACCGCAGTCGCCTTCGGAGAGCGGCATTATCTCGCGGCCGAAAAGGCGTTCGAGCGATTTGGCAAGGGGCAACATCCCGCAAGTCTGAACATGGGTGACTGCTTCTCTTATGCCGTATCTGCGGTTGCCAAGGCACCCCTGCTCTTCAAGGGTCGCGATTTCAGCCAGACGGATCTGAAGCTCCATCCGGCATCTTCTACTGAATGACTGCTCCACGCAAAACAGCCCTTGCCCATCGCCTCGATACGCTCGACACCATCGCGGCTGTCCTGCCTATGGAGCGTCGTGACGAACTCGCGGAACTTCTAACCGACCAGGATGTCGAGACACTGCGTCATCTGGTAAACGAGGGTATGGGCGCCAACACTCTGCGCGCGCTCGCTTCCGACCTCGCCTATATACAGGCTTGGTCGCTGGCCGCGACTGGCCGTTCGCTTCCCTGGCCTGCCCCTGAAGCGCTCCTCCTTAAATTCGTTGCTCACCACCTTTGGGACGCGGAGAAGCGTCTGACGGATCCTGAACACGGGATGCCAAAAGATATCGAGGATAAACTTCGGTTACAGGGATTTCTCCGTACTATCGGACCGCACGCACCTGACACCGTGCGCCGGCGGCTCGCCACCTGGTCGACGCTGACGAAATGGCGCGGGCTTCAGGGTTTCTTCGGCTCTCCTGCCCTCCGATCCGCCATCAGACTTTCTATCCGAGCTACGCCGCGACCGAGAAAGCGAAAGAGCGCGAAGGCGGTCACCGGAGACACACTCGAAAAGCTCCTAGCGACCTGTGCCAACGGTAGTCTGCGCGATGTGAGAGATCGGGCCATCCTGATGGTAGCCTTTGCTTCTGGGGGTAGACGGCGCAGCGAGATCGCGGCCCTCAGACTAGAACAGTTGCAGCCGGAGGAGCCCATCGAGGTCGAGAGCGGTCCTCCCCTGCCCTCTGTTTCTGTTCATCTGGGCCGCACCAAGACCAGTGGCGCAGAGAACGACGAAGTGGTGTATCTCACCGGCCGCCCGGTCGAGACCCTCAACGCATGGCTCAACGCAGCCAAGATCGACAAGGGCAGTGTCTTCAGAGCCATCGATCGCTGGGGCAATGTCTCGCGGCGACCGCTTGACCCGAAAGCCATCAATGACATCGTCAAGCATCGGGCTGAACTGGCTGGCCTCGATCCGGCGGAGTTTTCAGCGCATGGCCTGCGCTCCGGCTACCTGACAGAAGCCGCCAATCGTGGCATTCCTCTTCCCGAAGCGATGGAGCAGTCGCGGCATCGATCCGTTCAGCAGGCGTCCAGCTACTACAACAGTGCCCAGCGGCGCAGCGGCCGCGCTGCTCGGTTGATGGACTAGCCATATGGATGAGGGAGCATAGATGAGTGAATTGCAAAACCGCATCGTAGAACGGTTGGGAGCGCTGGACCCTTTACGGCAGGTGGCCCTCACCCCGGACAAGCGCGAGAGGCTTATGACGGCAGCAATCGCCTGTTCTACGCCGCAGGAGGAGATGCAGCTGAGCTAAAGGAAATTGTTCTCAAGGCCGATGATCGCAACCGCCGGGACATAGCAGATGCGGTAGCCCAAATGGTCGTCGCAACTGCTGCGGTCAGTCACGCATCCGACCTCGACCTGGTCCAAGCGGCCTATAACTGGATCGACAACACACCGGTCTCGCTCTCCGACTGAGCTGTTTGGATTCCCGTTGATCTTTGAGCTCCCTCTCTTTAGCTATCGTCGTAACTCAGCAACCGGACATCATCGGGAGGATGGGCGGTGACAATAGGCGAGTCTACCCGATCTGTGTCGAAGGTCGCAGCGGCTGCGACAGCGGCGGCTCTGGTCGCGCTTTTGTCCATACTCGGTACATGGGCCGCACAATCCTACTTCGCGACGATCAACCGTGCCGAAGAGCGCGCCGTTGCGTCTGTAAAAATCGTCGCAAGTCATGTGTCTTGGATCCATCAGATGGGTACCCAGACGGCTCGCCGGATTGACGATGCACTTCGCCTCACGGATCTGAGGTTCGACGGCAATATCCGTGATATGGACGTGGCGACCCAAGGATTGCCGAGCGGTGTTCAGGCCTATGTTGTCGATGCTGAAGGCCGAACCCTTTATTCAACGGACCCCGAGATCAAGCCCGTCAACATCACGGATCGCGACTACTTCACAGCCGTAAGGGATGGACAGATAGAGTATGTTTCCTCCCTCCTCATCAGCCGTCTCAACGGCGAGCAGATTTTTGTTTTCAGTCGACGCATCGTGCGAGAAGGTAGATTCATGGGCGCCATCATGGTGTCCGTTCCTGCGGACATCACGCGGCCGATCTGGGAAACAGTGGATCTCGGTGGCGACTATGCCATCAGTTTTGTTCGAGATGACGGCATGCTGGTCGCGCGCTACCCGTTGCCCGAGACGACTTTGGACATGTCCGGCTACATCCTCTTCACAAAGTATCTGAAGGAAGCGCCGGCAGGTACGTATCGTGCAGAGACGTCGCCAATGGACGGAGTGAGGCGCGTAGTTGCATATCGTCGTGTGGAAGGGACACCTTTCATAGCTGTGGCCGCAGCAGACTACGAGTTTCTCATTCAACCGTTTCGGCAGACGCTGGTGATGCTCGGTTTAGTGGCGTTCATAATCATCGGCGGTGCTGCCATTGCTGGATGGTGGATCCTACACCTCCTGAGGGCTCAAGAACAGCAATCGGCGCAACTCGCCAAAGCGCTCGAAACCAACGAGATGCTTCTGCGCGAAATCCATCACCGGGTGAAGAACAACCTGCAATCCGTAATGTCACTGGTCCGACTCCAGATGCGGGGATCAGAAGGGTTTGAAGCGCTCAGCAGCCGGATCAAGTCGATGATCGCGGTTCACGAGCAGATCTACAAGCACGACGCATATGCTGAGATCGATGCCGCAGGGCTCATCCGCGCTGTGGTCTGCAGCGCGATTTCGGCCCACGATGCAAAGTTTCATGTCGAGTTTGAACTGCAATCTGCGCCAGTTTCAGCAGACAAGGCGACAGCACTGGCCTTGCTGGTGAATGAAGTTGTAACGAATGCGATCAAGTACGCCTACCCTGACCGTGATGAGGGTCGCTTGTTGGTTGCTCTAACCCCATCAGAGGAACCTGGAAAAAGTCTCCTGACCATCAGTGATGAGGGTGTGGGCTTCGATGCCAGCGCGGTTTCGTCTGGAACGGGCACGCGTCTGATAGACGGATCAGTTCGCCAACTGGATGGGACCTATGAAATTCAGTCTCAGGCCGGTACGCAGTTCTCGGCGACCGTGACACTGGTTTAAGAGGCAATTCAAAAGATGGGTGTGTTGCAGCCCGTATTCGTGCTCAACAAGGTTTTAAACCGGCTTCTTCACGCGCTCTTCAGCCAGTCTCTGAAACCCGACGCGATCCCGCCCTGCATCCTTTGCTTGGTAGAGTGCCAGGTCGGCCCGTGCCACGAGTTCGGCCGGGTTAGCGACTCTTGAATCCAGGGTGAAGACGGTGGCACCCAAGCTGACGGTAACAATCCCATACTCGCTGCCTTCGTGAACCATGCCGAGGTCCCGGATGGACGATCTGACCTTCTCAGCAATCTTGATCGCCGTGTCGCTGTCGGTATCGGGCAAAAGAACGGCAAACTCCTCGCCACCGAACCGAGCTGCTAGATCGCCAGAGCGGCAGGCCGCAGCAGCGATGGTCCGAGCAACTGATTTGAGGCAGCTGTCACCTTCAAGATGACCGTAACAGTCGTTATAAGCCTTGAATCTGTCGACATCGATCAGAAGCACAGACAAAGGTCGGTCAATCTGCCTGGCTGCCTCAAATTCGCGCTCCAGCCCTTCATCGAAGGATCGCCGATTGGCAAGACCAGTCAATGCGTCTGTTTCGGCAAGGCCTTTCATCCGCTCGGCAAGATTCTTGAGCGAAAGCTCAGATTGCTTCATCGCGGTGATGTCGGACACAAGTGCCAGTACGTGTTGGTCTTCAGTCACCCGCGTTCTCAAGGACAACCAGCGGCCGTCCGTGAGGGGGATCACTTCGTCCTTATTGATGAAGAGCGTTTGGCCAGCAGCCTGAATGCTGTCTTCATCGAGATCGATGGGCATATCCTGGCGCTCACCGTTGCGCACTGTCGCCCTGACGATTTCGGTGATGTGTGCGCCTTCCTTGCGGGCGTAAGCCGATTTCGGGAACAGCGCGCGGTACTGCTCGTTGCAGAACACCACTCTCCCATCCGGGCCGAACATCGCGAGCCCATCGGACATTTCGGTCATGGCTTGCGCCATGATGTTTCTGCTGGAGCGGAGTTCATGCTCAAGCAGCTTTTTCTCAGTGATGTCGACCGTCACACCGGCCAGACCGACCATGTCGCCTTGGCGGTTTCTCAAGGGGACTTTCGAGGTCGAGTACCATCGGGGCGGCTTTCCGTCTTCGATCAAGAACTCCTCGAAATGGTCCAGGGGCTGGCCGGTTCGCATGACACCGGCCTCTACTGCCATCAATTGCTCGGCTCTCTCTCTTGGAGCGAGGTCCCGATCCGTCAGCCCGACCATCTCGGACGACCGCGAGCGCCCATTGTGGCGAGCAACGTTGAGGTTCGCGACGACGAAACGATGGTTCAGGTCTTTGACGTAGTGGTAGTCGGGAGCCTGGGTGAGAGCTGCGTATAGAATGTCGCGCTCGAGCGTGAACCGGCGGAAATATGCCAGGAAAAAGCCAATAGCGGCGGTCGTCGCAAAATTCAGAACGACGATCGGCAGGCCCACCTGCTCAACCGCTCGCTGGAAATCTGCTTGGGGAAGCAGCGCAAGTACTGCGATCGACAGACAGCCTGCAAGCACAGCGGCACTCAGGATCGACGGCGCATGGCTCAGCGGCTTGCGTCCGCCGAAGAACCAGAGTGAGCTTCCTAGAAGGAACACAATACCGATAGCAATCAAGCCGGGCACGACCCCTGCCCCGCCAAGATAAAAGCGGAAGCTCGCAGCCATTATGGCTGTGATCAATGCAGCTCCAGGGCCACCGAATACCGCGGCCGATTCGATAATCGCAAGCCGAAGGTCGAAGATGACCCCGACACCGAAGCGCACCGAAAGTAGCATTGAGGCCATCGCCGCCAGGCCCATTGTGACCCCGAGGCCGGCGCAGCGAAGCTTGGGGGGCAATTGGTAAAAGCGATAGGAAAGATGTGTCCAGATCGAGACGATCAATGCCACTGCGGCGAGATTGCCAGCAAGAACTTTCCAGACGTCATCCATACTCAATCACCGTCACGCCACGCCTCGAACACTCAACCGGAAGAGACGACGCTGCGCTTTCGTTCGCCCATGGGGGCGCAGTGACAAGGCCCAAACCGCCAACACAGTTCATTCCCAATATCTGCCAAAAACCTAAAGCAGCGGTTTATGAACAGCGATCCTCGCCTAAAGTCTCAGTCCGTCCGATTGTCGGATTCGTCCGCCTGTCCCGGTGCCCTGACTGGATGCCGTTGCTGCTCGGACGCGTGGCGGTTTGGGTTAGCGTCTCAATCACCAACGAGGTAGCCAAAGCGACCGGAACAGCAGAATTCTTTGCTCAGGACAAGGGCTTCGGCTTCATCCCTCCCCGGCTGATGGCGTCCGGACGTCTTCGGGCATATCCACGCGGTAGGCTTCGGCGAGGCGTCGAAGGACGGTCAGAAGGTTCGCTACGAAATGGGTCAGGACCAAAAGCCGGGAAAATCCAAGGCCGAAAACGTCTCGGTGAATTGAGCCGCCAGATAGGACTTTATGCGCGACCATTCGGTGATACATGAGTGGTCGCGCATGCTTCATTTGTGAGCAAGGCTAACAATGTTGTCGGTGTTGGCATGACTGTGCCATTCCGATTTACGGCTTATCAATCGGCAGGGTTAACCAGCTCAATGCTGGGCCAACAGTTCCCTATGGAAACCTTTGCCCCGTCAGCATCGCCACCAGTTGGAACCTGTTTCGAATTCCGCTCTTATATAGGTTTATCAGCACTTTGGCGCTTTCCTGCGCCGGCGGCGATGTTTGAGAGATGTCGCGGAGTTCGCACACACGCGCAAAGGCTTTCTCCAGCAGTGCCAGATCGTCAGCTGTCAGAACTGAATTCAATTTTTTGGCAACGTCGTGGATCATGCGCGCGAATTAGTAGCTCCTGCGCTCCTTTCAAGCCCCTTGTTTTTTGATCATGCTCATGGCCCTCGATTGGAACGACACTGACATGGTGAAGCGCAAAGCACGAAGTTTCCTAGGAAATGTGGTGGCTGAGAAAGCTGCTGCTCCTGGCCATTGCTTTCAGCTCTTCCTCGCTTCGAAAGCCAGACTTAAACAGGGCAACCAGCTCCTTTGCCAGGCCAAGCTCATCATCCCTATTTGACTCGCCAGATTGATCTCGAAACAGGTCCGTGAGCACATTGCGCAACAATGCCAACCCTTGCGGGCCTATCTCCTGTTCATCGTCGAAATAGGTTTCCCCCATCAGTCGTCCTCGCCCAAGCCATGCCTCATCACATAGCGACATGACATCACGTCCATAAGCTTTGCAACACATTCTCTATAGGGCTCGACCTATATCCCGCTTCTTTTCCATCGAGACTTTCCTGGCAGCTCACGACTGGTTGGATGCTCTCATAGCCAGAGGGGCTGTACTGGGAAGTCGCAGGGCCTGACTGTCGGATCAGTTGGAATACGTTTACCGCGATATTCAGTTTCAGAATAGCACAACTGAAAATTTGAAACACCCGTTTTCAATTTTTCGAGAATCACGCAACCGATTCTACATTAAATCTGAAGTCCGTTTCGGCTTGAGAGCAGTCTTATGTTTGAACGAAGCGATAGAGATACTTCCACCTATTCTTTCTGTTCAAATTCAGTTTCGGTATCCCGGGTTCGTGTCAGAACGCTACTGTGTCAGTTCGGTTATGCGATTAAGCGCCTTCGAAAAGCCTTTCAGGGACACCGCGAAGTGGACCGGCTGAGCTGACGCCCCAGCAGTAACCGTTATGTTCAGGGCGCTTCCGGCGCGTAACTTTGCAATCACATCTTCCGTGACATCGAGTGGGACAAGGCATCCTTGCTGAACGCATAGAGAAAAGGGGCGCGTAGCCCCCAGAGGGACGTCACCGATCTTCAGCTGCACACCCGGAGCCAGTGACAATCCGAGCGGGAGCATCAGCGCACCTGCAAATTTTCCGTCCGGCGTTTTGGCGATCTCCGCCGTCAGGACGACCTGCTGGGTTTGATTGTTGCTTTGCACTTGACGAACCACACAGGATGTAACCTCACCGCTCGCCTGACATGCGACGCTCCAGTCCTCATGGGTTTCGACCAGAGAGCTCGCTCCACCAGGCAGAGGTGCCGCAACCGCGATGCCGAGCATGAACGTCAGGTGTGTGGAGATCGCCAAGAATGCGATGGCGGCGTGTCGGGAAAATGCCATGGAACAGTCCTTGATATGAAACCGCGGGATTGAAGGTGCAGTCGCCAATATGACTGCGGCCCGAACCCAAGGCATTCGTGATCCACGCCTCAGTTCAGCGCGAGCATGCAATTGGTGATCGCAGCGCATCTGCAAGAGTGGCGGTGCAGCTTTGCCAAAATTCTCGAGGACTTGACGCTCTTGAACGTGATGTTTAGCCTGGCAAGTCAGGCCTAGAGCTTGATCGTTCAAGGTTTGCTCACTCATCGAATTACGAAATTCTTCAAAAATGCCATCGCGCCAGGTCGCACTGGCGCCACCGAATTGGGCCGTCGAGTTAGACGTCGGCGCATGCGAGGGTCTTTCACTCAGAACCGAAGGCGCAAGCTCCCCCTGATGCTGTGATCCGTTGCCCTACCGGCCAGCTCGCCCTGATAGGCCAGCGAGAGATCCAGTCGATCTGTCATCGTCATGGCGAGACCGGTGCCGATAAGCAATACATCCCGGTCCAGTGCTTGGCCCCGGATGCCAAAGGGGTTGCTGCCTGCGATGGTCATGGTTTGCAAGGGGGTGACGTCGCCGAAGGTATGGCGCCATGCGAGCTCGCCCGTCAATCTGACCGGCATACCCTGCATCCCGGTCTGCACCGCACCACGCAGACCAAGGGTTGAGTAGCCCGTCTCTAAAGCATTGCCGCTGCCGCTCAACGCGACGCTCCCGCCCGTCTCCGTGAACGTTGCACCATCCTGATGCACCAAGGCAAGACCGGCAAAGCCTTCAAGGTAAGCGCCTTGCATAGGGCCGTTGAGCATATGGCCATAGGCCAGTTCGCCAAAGCCCTGCACCTGTCCGGTACCATAGTCCGCCTCCACCCTCTGGGAGATACTGGCAAATTCAATGTCGCGTTTGCTTGAGAAGTCCTGCCAGCTATAGGCAATACCACCGCGCAGCGACACAACATCCGCATCCGAAACGGCAAATTCATAGCTTCCATAGACCGCTGCGTGATAAGCCGACAGGGAGACAGTGGAACCAAGCCCATTGCTGTCCAGATGGCTGCCCGTGTAGCCGGCCATGATGCCCAAAAGCGATTGCTCTGTGAGCAGCGTCTCGATGCCTCCGGCCAGACCACCCAGATTGCGGTTGAAGCCGAAGGTCGTGTTCGCTGCATGAACACGTCTAAAGCTGCCAAGCGCCTCGCTCCACACTCGCGTGCCCTCGAAGTCAATCTCCCCGCCTTGGAACCGCCGGTCAAAGGCTTCCTGGGACAGGCGGCGAAGAGCAACACCGCGCAGGATAGCGCTGTCTTCCAGCGCCTGGCCGGCAGCTGAGGCATGCGCCTCACCTGAAACCTGATTGAAGGCATATCGGGCACCGCCAGCTGAAAGGCCGGTTACAGACGTCTTCAATTCCGACGCGCTGGGCAGGCTTTCGATGCCCGTGGCCACAGCGATCTCATTGGGGGTAACGCCGATCTCCACAAAGCTGATGTCGTTGCGCGTCAAAGTCAGCAACACATCCGCGGCCGAATAGCTGAGCGCAGCATTTAGGAATGCGAAATTGGTGCTGACCAGCGGATTGAAGCTGCCAGAAAGGCTGGAACCGCTTAGGATGGTGTAGGTCGTAGAGGCGGAATAGATCCCGGCCTCGGCCAGCACGCGGACGGATGCACCGCCATCAATGGTCACCGGTCCCGTCGCAATAATCCGGTCAGACGTGCCATTAGCATTCACCTCCACCTCATAGACGGACCCAGCCGCAAAGGACACAGGCCCGCCAACATTGATCGTGCCAATGGAGTTGCCGGGCGCAACTATGCCCGAGGATAGGACGCTCAGGCTGGCAATGGTGCCATTGCCTGCGAGGGTGCCTGTTTTCCCGGCCACCCCGCCAAGGGATACCTGCGATGCACTCAGCCCGCTGCCGGTCAATGCCAGCCTGCCATCGGTCACAACGGTGGAACCGGAATATGCGCCCGTTAGCTCGGCGCTGCCGCCGCCCATGAAGGTGATGCTGCCAGTGCCCGTGATCTGGCTCGATACCGTGTACTGATCCGACCTGTTGAAGATCAGCGTGCCGTTGTTGATGATCGTGCCTAAGACTTCGCCGCTCGTGCCACCATCACCGATCTGCAACGTGCCTGACGAAACGGAGGTGGCCCCAGAAATGTCCACCAAGCCGGTGATAACAAGCGTGCCGGTCCCGCTCTTTGTCAGAGTACCGGCGCCACTGATCTGCATGTCGAGGCTGAGATTGCCGGCAAAGTCAGCTTGAATGGAGCCTGCATTGTTGATGAAGGCTGCTGTCAGCGTGCCGGCCTGCCCGCCCGTCCCAAGCCGGAGGCTGCTGTATTGATCCACGGAAATGCCGTTGGTCACCTCGAGCGTGCCGCCATCCGTCAGGGTGAGCTGGTGCGCACCGCCCTGCCCGATGCCGATGGACAAGCTGTCGGCAATGGTCCAAACGCCTGTGCTGCCTGACACGGCGACCGAGCTGCCAGTCAGTCCGAGGATCTGGGCCTGACCGGTGCTCTCCATCCGCGAACTGGCAATCGTCAGCGTTGAGTTTCCGAGCACACCAATCTGCGTGTAGTCATTGGCAGTCACGGTGGAGCCGCCGGAGACTTCCATAACACCTTCAACAACGAACATCTCAGAGGTGAGGCTGCCGCCATTCTTAATGTCGAAGCGGCCACCTGTCATGTTCAGATCGCCGCCCGTTGAGAGGGCGCCGCCATCAATCTCCAGGATGCCGCCTGACATCCTCAGGCCGGCATCCACCGTGTTGCTCGCCCCGGTCAGGATGAGGGTGCCAAGATCGCCCTTCTCAAGGGTTCCCGCGCCAGAGATGGTGCCAGAGAATAGGTTGGTGACGCCGTCCTCGACAGAGACCGTCAGTGTACCATCACCGAGAACCACGTCACCCGCACCGGAGAGGCCCCCGACCTCGTTGGTAACACCATCCGAGGTCTGAAACGTTGCGCCAGAGGCAACCACATAGGTCGACTCCTTCGCCAGTGCATCGCTTGTCGAGACAAGCAGCGTGCCCGCGTCGATATTTGTCGTGCCGGTGTAGCTGCTGGTTCCAGACAGGGTCAGCGTCCCTTCGCCTGTCTTGGTGAGCGAGCCGCTGCCGCCAACAGTGCCGCTGAATGTCACCGGATTGCTGCCGGTCTCAATGGTACCGGCCCCGAGGGTAACGGAGTTATCAATCGTCGTGGAGCCGGTGACCGCCAGCGTGCCGCCGTTCAGCGTCAAGGCTCCGCTCCCAAGGTTGCCGTCCGAGGCGATGGACAGGGTACCACCGGCGACCGTCGTCATTCCGCTGTAGGTGTTGCTACCAGACAGGATCTGCGTGCCGCTGCCGCTCTTGACCAATGCTCCAGTGCCCGAAATCGTGCCGGAATAGGTCGAGTTTCCGCTTCCGGCGACCGTCAGCGTATTGCCATTGATATTGAGGCCGCCGGCGCCAGACAGCCCCCCAACCGTTTCGCTGCTTTGCAGCTCGGCCGTTCCGCCGTCAAGAGACAGTTCCGCGGTGTCGGCAACCGTATTACCCCCGGAGAGGACGAGGTGGCCGTCAATGACCGAGATGCCGCCACCATTGGTGCCTGTGCCGGAAAACGTAAACGTGCCCGTTCCACGCTTTTGCAGAGTCCCTGATCCGGACAAGTTACCGGAAAAGGCAGGCGAATTGACATCGGTGCTGATCGACAACGCACCACCGTTGAGCAAAACGTTGCCGCTTCCCGAAAGAGTCCCCATCCTCTCGGGACTGTCGACCTGAAATGTCGCTCCGGCATTCACGATCACATGCCCAAAATCATAAATGGCAACGCCACCGGAGATCACGAGGGTCCCGGCGCTGACGGTTGTGGTGCCCGTGTAATAATTTTCGCCATCAAACGTCAGCGTGCCTGTTCCGGCCTTTTCAAGGTTTCCGCCCCCCTGAAGGGTGCCGCTCCAGACGGTACTGCTGTTGTCAGCATTGCTGACGAACGTCTGTCCGGTGAGAACATCGATTGTGCCAGTGCCTTCAAGGTTCTGCGCCTGGGCCGGAACCATGCCCGATATCATCGTCAGAGATACTGCGTACCATGCCTGCTTCGAACTCAAGACCGGCAATCGATTCCGCATGGTGCACCTGTTCCAGATAACGTCCCCTCCCCCATAACTTCATGCGGCAGGCATTGCTTGATAATTCTTGCGGTATCAACGCACAGTTGGTCCTGGGCCTCATTTCAGTGCCCTGCCACAAGCCGGAGACAGTCGTTAATGACAGCCTATGAGATGGGGAGCCCTAAAGGACAGACGCCCCATCACAAGGGGGTACTTCAGCTCCGCGCGTCCGCTAGATGACGGCATTGAACGAAGAGAAGATCGGCTAGAGCCAGCGACCCGCCGGCGGAACGGTCAAAGCTGTCATTTGCGAAAAATTTCAGACAGTGCACTTCACTCAAGGGACCATCGAACAGTAGTCTCTTGATAAAGCTTGCGATTTTGTCGTAGACAGATCCGCATCCAAGGACTGAACGACGGGGAGCGCACCTTGAAAGCACTAGACGAGCAAATCGTCGAAGAGCGAGCTCTCGTGGCTGGCTGGCCCACTGAGAAGGGAAAAAGGCGCACTGCTTTTCCACCTGTGATGCTGGATGATCCGCGCCTTACCCGCGCCGTCCGCTTTCTGGAGCGCACCCCTGCCGGACGGATTGTGCTGGAGGATGTGGCCGCTGAAGTCGGCCTCAGTCCGTTTCACTTTCAGCGTGTGTTCCTGGAGGTCATGGGCGAAAGCCCGTCTGCCTATTTGCGTCGTACCCGGCTCGATCGCGCGGCAATGAACCTGCAGATGAGCCAGCTTTCCATCACCAGTATCGCCCTCAATGCCGGCTACTCCAGCCCCGAAGCTTTTGTGCGCGGCTTTTTCAGTCAATTTGGTGAGGTCCCCTCGGAGTTCCGCCAGAAGGCACGCGAGCTCCTGCCAACGGCCTCCGGAATAGCTGCTCCTCCCGCAATACCTGTCGTGACACAGCAGCGTCTGCCTGTCAGACTGCTAGCCATGCGGTTTCATGGGCCAATGCCGCAGTTTCAGGAGCACTGGCGGCAGTTCAAAGCCTACCTGGAGGACAAAGGGCTGTTCCGCGCTGATCTCCAGGCAGTCAGCATCTTCTTTGACACTCCGATGATCACACCGCCGGGCCTGTACCGACACGACTGCGCCGTGATTGACACGGGGCAAGACTGGTCTGGCACGGGCCTCTATCCGCATGATTTTCCGGAAGGTCGATACGTCAACATCCGCCATACCGGGAATTATGACCGCGTTTTGGGGACCTACGCCTGGGTCAGCATCGACTGGATCAATCAGACCGGCGAAGCCTTCTCACCCGACAGCAACGGCGGCTACGAATTCCACCACACGGCCCCCTGGGCTCCCGCCGGCAGCATCCGGGATCTCGATATCGTTTTGCCGCTGGACTTCTAGCTGCTGCGGTCAAGGACAGCACCCGCTCCACCAGTATCTGGCGATGCAGGGGCCTCGGCTACAGGTCGCCGCCCTCCACCTTCTGGCCGTTTCTCAACCTCACGGCTCGCCAGCGACGCCACTGGCTTCTGGTAATTCCCGGTCTCTTCATCGCGGTAAACCCGGACAGTTCTTGCAACGGCCCAAAAGGCGTCTTGGTCGCGAACCGATCGCCAAATTCTGGATCCAAGGCGATGAAGTCGGCCTGAGCCGAACGACCAGGAAATCCAGACCCCAACACCGCGATGATGGTTCTCCGGACGAAAGAGCACTGCGTTGCCTCGAGCCGTGGCTTTCATTTCCTCCTCACATCCTAGAACCCGACGTGAACAGCGCCAACGGCTCCTACGCCTGGCAAAGCACTTTGTCGGCGTTCGGCCCATCTTTCCCCGAAACAGATCAGACAGAACATGTCGTCGGTGCTGACCCCTCGGACCGATCTCCTGACACTATCGAAGCAATTGCTAAGCTTCAGCGGCAGGCTCCCTTAAATCCGCTTCTTGCCACCCGCAAAACATCCCCTCATGTGTGCCGCGGGCCCGCTGATCGTTTGCGTGAAGCGCCTCGCGCTTCTATGGCCCGGCCCGTCAGTCGCCTGCTATTCGCTGATTCGGAGCGACCCGTAAGCAGATGATTTATATGAATAAAATGCCATTCTGTACGGCTGACAACGGAATGTCACCTCAGAGCCCCGTTTTCATGCGTTTTCGTGCCCCAACCGTGAAACAGTCTCGTGTTCCAGCAGACGGCACCCCTTTTTCATCCGCAGAATAGGCCCTCAGGTCAGCAGGATGCTCCGCCGCCATCGTCTCCCCCTACCCGGTCGCCAGGCGCGCTTCCCCGTTGGCACGCAGCAAAGCCATGATCATTGGCCCCAGCGAAAACTCGCCCCGGCTTGTCCGCCGCGTCAGATCACGCAGATAACCGCCCGCCGAATTGATGTGCCCTGCCCGTTCCAGGATCGCGGCAACCGCGACAGCGGCATTTTCCGCCCCCATCACCTCGCAGGCCTCCTGATATGCCGAGGCACTGATACCCAGCATTGACCTGACCACCACGGCGGCCTGCATCAAGTCGCGCCAGGCCGCGATTGATCCCCCGGGGCCATAATCACCGATCTGCGGGCAGGCCTTCAGCACCATCCCCAATGGGAATGCCTTCAACGGCTCGCTTTGGGCTTTCCGTTCCTGTCTCGGCTTTTCCCCCTGCTCTTTTCTAGAGCTAGGTTCAAGTTCATTGAAGGATTCGGTATTTGAATTCTGTATATGACGCTCATTTTCGGCGGCATTGCCGCTCATATTTTCAGAAACCAGCGTAGTTTCCAACAAGTTGGAGACATCCACACGCAGATCATTCAACTCCGAGAGGCTTCTCTCGATGATCTCGATCGTCAGTGTACGCGGAAGGCGGGCGACGATCTGGATATAGCGGTCCTCGAGAGCCAGCCAGTCGCCGCCAGCGCCCTCCTCCAGGGCAGCAGAGATCAGTTTGCGAATATCCCGACGGCAGATTGTCAGTGTCTCCTTTGCACGCAGGAACCGTCGGCGATCAGCGACAACTTGCTGCGCAAGCATTGCAAGCTCATCGCGACGCGCCAAGAGCGGAGCCAGACTGAAGCCAAAGGCGTCTTCGACACTGCCGTCCCGCCCCTTATGGGCATAGCGCTTGCCGTTCGGACTGTCCTTACGCACAATGAGGCCGACCTCGATGAGAGCTGCGAGATGACGGCGAAGCGTGGCATCGGCCATCCCATGCGCGCGAAGGCTCAGTTGAGCATTGGAGGGGAACACCACGAGCCCAGCATCTTCCGAGAGCTCACCTTGCGGGTAAAAGCTCAGCAGAGCATCAAGGACTGTCAGAGCCCGGTCGGGAATGCCGATAAGCAGCCGCGCTTCGCAAACGTCGCGAAACACCTTCCATTTATCAACGGAAAGGCCAGGCCTGGCCTTGGCAGTTTCGATCTGCCGAGAAACATGGGCGAGCTTAATCGCTCCCCGCCCGAAGGGCGTGGTTATAGGATGCCTGTGCATTTTTCTTCACCTTCTTGAAGGCAACAGAAAACTGCTCACCAAAAACGGTGCCAAAGACTCTTGACTAGAATTCCCGGAGATGCGATTCTCAATCTGCTAGGATATGAGGAAGGCTTCCAGGGCGGCGACGCTTGGGGGGCCTTTTTCTTTTGCGTTTCTACTCCTCTTAAGACTTCGACTGTTTGCGGTACTCGGCGTGCAGCCGCTCCAGATTGTCAGCAATGAAACGACCGAAACTGGCCGCCTCCTTGGACTTCAAGGAAATCGAAAAGCTCTTGCCGGCCCCCTTGAACTCCGCTGTGACCGCGGCATCGTCCGACTGCCAATGACCTGATGGGCGCATCTGGCGACGGGGCTTGTTTGCGTTGCGCGCAGCCATTGCCACGCGCTCAAAACGTTCCTCCGATGCCAAGCCGTTGAAGCCTTCCGCCTTGACGGCTGTCTCGGCTTGACCGAGTGCATCGGGATGTTCGACTGCCGAGGCCAGATCGAGCCAGCGATCGCGACCAATCGTCTTTGCTGCTCCAATCGCCTGGATGATCGTTTCGGGTACACGTGCCGTGACAGACAGCATTCGCGTCAGAAGGGCGCCATCGATGGACAGAGCCAGCTGAATCGTCCGGCGGTCGTGTCCGATTGCCTGGAGATGGTGGGCAAAGGCTGCTCGTTCGATGAAGGACAGATTCTCACGGGCAGAGTTTTCCTGCCCCTGGGCAATCACGTGATCGACATCCGAGACATGTTTCACCACCGCCTTGACGGGGCGCCCAAGAATGCGCGCTGCTCGGACACGTCTGTGACCAAAGACGATCTGGTATCGCCCCTTGTCGGTCGGGTGTGGCCTGACCAGAACAGGCGTATCCTGTCCGCGCTCTCGAATTGCCTCGATCAGTTCCTGGAATGCCTCTTCATCCTCACCCATTCGGTCTGAGATGAAGGACTTATCGATCAATGATGGATCGAGCTCGGCGACAGTTTCACCGACCAAAGCCTGGTCCACAATGGCTGCCTTTTCGGCCAGTTCGCTGAGCGAGCTGATCATCGACCTTGAAGCGCCGCGATTGGCATAGCCGGGCGTTGCCTTGCGCTCGGAACGCGGTCCGTCGGTGGCCGTGATATTGGCAAAGATATCCTTACGCGCCATAATCTGCGTTCCTCACGGTATCCAATCTCCTGAAAAGCCTCAACAAAAGGCCAATCTGTACGGCTGACAACGGATCAAGCACGGCGCCGCCCCCAGGCTGTTTCCAAAAGGTCGATGACCTCCCCGTTGACGAGGTCCATGGCTTCTCTTGCCCGGTCGTAGGTGGCGGATGTGAACTGCGATCGCTCGACTTCATAAAGTGTCTGTTTCGTCAGGCCTGCGTCAGACACCGCTGTGGTTTTCACCATGTGATTCTTCATCATTTGCTGCGCGAACATCGACTGCATGAAGCCGACCATCTGCTGTTGCGGCACGTCCATCGGCTCGAAACGCGTGATCAGGTAGCGGAACCAGTCAAGGCTGACATTGACGCCAGCGCCTTCGACGCTCTTGAGAATGTCACCGAGCATCAGAAGGAACTGCGACATGGACATTATATCGAGCATCTGCGGATGCACGGTGATCAAGACGGACGTCGCCGCCGTCAGCGCCGTCAATGTCAGGTAGCCGAGCTGCGGTGGGCAATCGATGACGACCACGTCATATTGATCATCGACTTCGGCAAGTGCGGTACCGATGCGGGTATAGAAGAGCTTGCCCTCCATCGAGTCCTTCCGCTGCATGGCGAGCGGCGTCTCATATTCGTATTCCTGCAGTTCCAGGTTTGCCGGAATGACATGCAGGTTGGGAAAGTTTGTCGGCTGGATAATCTCTGTGATCGAACGACGGCCTTCGTCGTAGCGAATGGCCTCGTAGAACGAGGGCTTCTCATCGAGCTCTGGCTGAATGCCGTAAAGGGCAGTCAAAGATGCCTGCGGGTCGAGGTCGACTGCCAGCACACGATAACCGCTCAAAGCGAGAAACTGAGCCAGGTGGGCAGACGTGGTCGTCTTGCCCGAACCACCCTTGAAGTTGACGACCGCGATGACCTGCAGCTTTTCGCCGGCACGCCTGTGCGGCACGCGGTCGAGAAGGGCGCGCAGTTCGTCCATTTGCGCGGCCGTGTAATATCTGCGTCCTGTCGACGTCGTATAGGGTTCACCACCCTTGCCTTGCAGATGCAGCTTTTTCAGATAGCTTGGCGACACGCCGACGAACTGCGCCACTTCGGCCAGCGGAAACAAGCGCAGCGTCTTTTGTGCGTTTGGAGGAAACTTCTCCATCCGCAGCATGTCGAGCTTGCTCGAGATCTCACCGCCCTGTTCGAGGATGATATCGGCAAAACTCGGCACTGGATCCAGCGACGCTCGTTTCACATTCATTTGCCCAGAAACCCTTTGTCACGATATTTTCGCGAAAACACGGAAATTATCGTGACTGTTATCCGATTCCTAAGGCTTGGCAAGCAATATGCCTGCCCGATTGAGGCCAAGTCCCACTCAGCGAGGACTGGAATTTTCAGCGCCGTTGGCGAATGACGTTGCGATTCCAGTGACTTGGCCAACAGCCGTCGAGAAGCCACGACCACAGATTTGTGGTTGCATACCAGCCCAGGCCTCGGCTGAAGGGCGCAAATTTATCCCACTTGGTGCGGTCAAAGCGATTCTCTCGGCAACACAAGCCCGACTCACCTCAAGTTCCACTCCATCCACGATTCAACAGATTTGTAGCTAGACCGATCTTGGTCCGTCCGTTCTGCTGGAGACCTCAACCCGAGGGTTCTCTCATGCAACTGATTGTCGTGGACGAAGTTCAAACGCCTGAGCACCGGCATCTTCTTGAGGAGATGTGGCGCCTGCGGGCCCGCGTCTTTGCCGGGCGCTTGAACTGGCAGGTGAATAGCGAAGACGGGCTGGAACACGATCAGTTCGACGACCACAGCCCGACCTACATCCTGGGCATCGAAGACGACGTCCATGTCGTCGGCTGTGTCCGACTTCTGCCGCCGCTGCGCTCCAGCATGCTGCGGGAGGTCTTTCCCGAGCTTCTCGATGGAAGAAGCCTGGCCTTGCATGAGCGCATGATCGAAAGCTCGCGGTTTTGCATCGACCGGTCGGGAAGGGCAGGGGGCGCCAGCGCTTCCATCATTCATTCGAGAACCCGCATTCTGCTTGCCGGGATCGTCGAATGGAGCTTGGCTCGCGGGTATGACGAGCTGGTAACGGCCACGGATGTGAAATTCGAGCGCCTTCTCAAGATGGTCGGCTGGCCGCTGAAACGTCTTGGCGCTCCGACACTGATCAATGAAACCCTCAGCGTGGCTGGATCGCTCGGCATTTCCGACGACGTGCTCAAGCGCCTCAAGCCACCAGGATACCGTCCCTTACATGGGCAACTAGAAAGAGCGGGATGAGGCAATCATGGCGATGGCAAGAAGCGATGACCGTCTGATCCGCAAGCTCAGGGAAGCGTTCGGTGCCTCGTTGTGCGAAGCGCTTGGCGATCCCGAGGTGGTCGAGATCATGCTCAATCCCGATGGCAAACTCTATATCGAAACCCAAGGTGCTGGCATGGCGCCGGCCGGCCGGCTTGACATCCAGCGTGCTGAAATCCTGATTGGGATTGTTGCCCATGGGCTTGGCCAGGATGTCAACGAGACCAAGCCGATCGTGTCTGGCGAACTTCCATTGGGCGGGCATCGCTTCGAAGGGCTTTTGCCTCCGGCCGTGAAGGGCCCGACCTTTTCGATCCGGCGTCGAACCACCGGCCACCTTCTCCTGCGCGACTATGTCGACACGGGGATCATGACCTCCTTGCAATGCCAACGGATCCTTCATGCCATCCGGGAGCGGCAGAATATTCTCGTCTGCGGTGGCACAGGATCGGGAAAGACGACACTTGCCAATGCCGTCATGCTCGAAATCCAGCGGCTGTTTCCGAATGATCGCATCGTGCTGATCGAAGACACGATCGAGATCGACTGCGGCAACGAAAACGCAGTCATGCTGCGAAGCAGCGACGAGCTCCCGGTCTCACGACTTCTGAAAAGCACACTGAGACTGCGTCCTGACCGGATCATGGTCGGCGAAGTCCGGGATGGAGCAGCGCTCACACTTCTTAAAGCCTGGAATACCGGTCACCCCGGCGGCTTCACGACCCTGCATGCGAATGATGCTCGTGCTGCACTTGTCCGGCTTGAGCAATTGGTCGCCGAAGTCAGCCGGACACCCATGAGCCAGGTCATCGCAGACGCCGTCGGTCTCGTCGTGTCGATCCGGCGAACCGAAACCGGCCGCAGGATCGAAGAGGTGCTGTCTGTCACGGGCTTTGCCGACGGCCGATACCAACTGAGCTAGCCGAGAGGAAAAGATCATGAAGCGTTCCAACACAGCATGCGCAACACTTGGTTTTCTTGGCCTCTGCGCCTTGGCGCATCCAGTCATGGCAAGCTCGGGCGGCGGATTGCCCTGGGAAGCGCCGCTTGAACAGATCCAGCAGTCGATAACTGGGCCGGTTGCAGGCTTCATTGCCCTTGCAGCGGTCGCGGTTGCCGGCGGCATGCTGATCTTTGGCGGCGAACTCAACGATTTCGCCCGCCGCCTCATGTATGTCGTGCTGGTCGCCGGGATCTTGCTGGGCGCAAGCCAAATCGTCTCCCTGTTTGGCGCAACCGGGTCAACAATCGCCTCTACCATTCCAGAGGCAGTGCACGGTCAGACAGACAAGATCATCGCCTCCGCTGCCTTGAGGGTTGAGGGGAGGGGGGTCTGATGAGCGAGCGCGAGCACCTCCTTGATCTCCACCCCATCCACCGTGCCCTGTCGCGTCCAAACCTGATGTTCGGGGCGGACCGGGAGCTCGTGCTGGTGACCGGGCTGATCTCGGCGATCCTCATCTTCGTGGTGATCACCGTCTATGCGCTGACACTTGGCTGTCTCGCCTGGTTCATCACCATTGCCCTGCTTCGCCGGATGGCAAAATCGGACCCTTTGATGCGCCGCGTCTATCTGCGGCATATCCGATACCGCCCCCTTTATCGGCCGACCGCCACGCCTTTCTACCGCCGGTAAGGAGAGTCAGATGGTCGCTCTTTCCACCTTTCACAACAGCGGTCCGTCTTTTTCGGATCTGATGCCCTATGCTGCCATGGTCGATGACGGGATCATGCTCCTCAAGGACGGCAGCCTCATGGCCGGCTGGTACTTCGCAGGGCCCGACACTGAAAGCGCAACAGATCTCGAACGAAACCGAATATCCAATGAAATCAATAAAATAATCTGCCGGCTGGGATCCGGATGGATGCTGCAGGTGGAAAGCCTTCGCCTTGCCAGCGCTTCCTATCCCAATGCCGAACAGTCCCATTTTCCAGACCCGGTTACTCTGGCAATCGACAGGGAGCGGCGGGATCATTTCGAGCGCCACAACAGCCATTTCGTCAGCAAACATGCGCTCATTTTGACCTACAGGTCACCTATGCTTTCCGGTGAGACCGTCGCAGGCTTCTCCTATTCTGAAGAAGCCGGGCAGGGGAGGGCCGCAGCAGAAAATGCAGCCGACAAGGCGCTCAAGGTCTTTTCCGACGCGATCCGCGAGCTTGAACAATATCTGGCCGGGACGATGTCGATTGAGAGAATGCGCGCAAGAAAGGTCAATGACCCCTCCAGCCTGCGGCCGGCGCGGTTCGACAGCCTGCTGCAGCTCATCAGATTTTGCATCTGCGGGGAAAACCTGCCGGTACGCTTGCCGGAGGTTGCCATGTATCTCGATTGCCTGGTCACCGGGCAGATGGAACACGGGATATCACCGAGGATAGATCACCGTTATGTCGCGACCGTTGCCATTGACGGTTTTCCTGCCGAGAGCTGGCCGGGCATTCTGAACGCGCTTGACCAGATGCCGCTTTCCTATCGCTGGTCGTCTCGCTTCATCTTTCTCGATCCTGAAGAGGCAAGGGCAAGGCTGGAGCGTACCAGGCGGCGCTGGCAGCAGAAAGTCAGGCCGTTCCTCGACCAGCTATTCCAGACGAGAAGCCGTTCCGTCGACCAGGATGCAGCATCCATGGTCATCGAGACAGAGGGGGCCATCGCCGAGGCAAATTCCGGACTGGTGGCCTTTGGCCACTACACTCCGGTGATCGTCCTGTTTGATGAAGATCCGAAAACTTTGCTTGAAAACGCCGAATACATCAGGCGAACCGTCCAGAAAGAGGGTTTCGGCGCCCGGATCGAGACCTTCAATGCGACCGAAGCCTATCTCGGCAGTCTTCCGGGAAATTGGTACTGCAATGTCCGTGACCCTCTGCTCAGCACACGCAATCTATCCGACCTCTTGCCTTTGAACTCGGTCTGGTCAGGGGAAAGAACCGCGCCGTGTCCGTTTTATCCAGCTGACGCTCCCTCCTTGATGCAAGTCGCCTCAGGCTCAACCCCCTTCAGCTTCAACCTGCATGTCGAGGATGTTGGACACACCCTCATCTTCGGTCCGACGGGATCGGGCAAATCAACGCTTCTCGCACTCATCGCAGCCCAGTTCCGGCGCTATAGCGGCGCACAGGTCTTTGCCTTCGACAAGGGTCTGTCGCTCCTGCCTTTGACCCTGGCTGTGGGCGGAGACCATTACCGGATTGGCGGCGAGCGAGAGGGAAGGGAGGAGGGAAGAGAAGAGGAGATCGAAGAGACTGGCAAGCTCGCCTTTTGCCCGCTTGCCGACCTGACCACGGACGTCGATCGTGCCTGGGCCTGTGAGTTCGTGGAAATGCTCATAGCGCTTCAGGGGCTGGAGGTGAAGCCGGAGCATCGCAATGCCATTGCTCGGCAGATCGGGCTGATGGCCACCGCTTCCGGTCATTCACTTTCGGATTTCGTCAGTGGCGTGCAACTGCGCGAGATCAAGGAGGCGCTGAGGCACTATACCATCGAAGGGCCGATGGGGCATCTCATGGATGCGGAAGCCGATACGCTCGATCTGCAGGCGTTTCAATGCGTGGAGGTCGAGGAATTGATGACTATGGGCGAGCGTAACCTTGTTCCGGTCCTCACCTATCTATTTCGCCGTATTGAGAAGCGCCTCACCGGAGCGCCCAGCCTGATCATCCTGGACGAGGCCTGGCTGCTTTTGGGCCACCCTGTGTTTCGGGAGAAGATCCGCGAATGGCTGAAGGTGCTCAGAAAAGCCAATTGTGCTGTCGTCCTGGCGACCCAATCAATTTCTGACGTCGAACGTTCCGGGATCATCGACGTGCTCCTGGAAAGCTGCCCGACAAAGATCTGCCTTGCCAATCCGGGCGCTCAAACGCCAGCGATGCGCTCCTTTTACCAAAGGCTCGGCTTCAATGAGAGACAGATTGAGCTCGTCGCCAATGCCCGTCCCAAGCGCGATTACTACTGCGTCACACCGCAGGGCCGACGCCTGTTCGAGATGTCGCTTGGGCCCCTGACGCTTGCGTTTGCCGGGGTGTCGGACCGCGGCCAGATCAGACAGATCGAGGATCTCCACGAACGGTTTGGTGCCGATTGGCCCCGCCAATGGCTGATGCTGAAAGGATATGAGGATGTGCTTTCCTACCTCGACACCTGATACTCCCCCGCAAAGGCGCAGATTGCTGCCTCTGATGTGTGTGCTTGCAGTGTCGGTTGCCCTCCCTGCAAAGGGCGGCTCGGTGACGGGGGCGGCAACCGAATGGACGCAGCTTGCCAATAATGCCGAGCTCGTCGCGATCCTGGAGAGCTCCGGCATCCAGGTCGACAATCAGCTGACCCAGATCAGTCAGCTTGCGCAACAGATCCAGAACCAGCTGGAGATCTATCGTACCATGTTGCAAAACACGGCCTCCCTGCCCGTGCATGTCTGGGGCAATGTCGAGGCCGAACTTCAGCGGTTGAGAGAGATCACACTCCAGGGCGAAGGCATGGCCTTCACCATGGGCAATGCCGATGCAATCCTGGCTCAGCGGTTTCCAGACTATGCGAAGCTGCGCCAGGAGCTTCCCCGCGGCCAGGCTTTCGCCGAGACTTACGAGAGCTGGTCGAACACCAATCGCCAAACCGTCTCCACTTCGCTCAGGGTTGCCGGGCTGACCGCAGAGCAATTCGAGGACGAGGAAGCGACGATGAGGTCGCTCAGGCGTCTGTCAGAGACCGCAGACGGGCAGATGAAAGCTCTGCAGGTGGGGCATGACATTGCCGTCGAGCAGGTCAGCCAGCTGCAGAAACTGCGCACCCTCTTTTCCCAGCAAATGACGATGTCAGCGGCCTGGCTGCAATCAGAGCAGGGGCTTCGCGATCTCGCCCAGGCCCGCAGAGAGGCGTTCTTCAAGGCCACGGTTCGCGAGATACCGGCTGGCCAGAAAATGGAGCCACGCTGGTGAGCACCCAACCGAGCAGAATCCGATCCGCAAATGCTGGACACCGATCCCTGCTTTTATCTGCCGGTCTTAGCGTCGTGATCATTGTCTCGACCAGCGAGCCGTCACTTGCCCAACAGGGCGCAGTCTTGAGCGAACTGGAAAACCAGGTCGTTGCCGCAACACGCGACTGGCAGTCCACCATCATGGATGCGGCCCGCTCGCTGTTCTGGATCCTGGCAGCGATCGAGATCGGACTTGCTGCCATTTGGCTGGCGCTGGCTGCAGCGTCCCTCGACAGCTGGTTTGCCGAACTCGTGCGCCGGATCCTGTTTGTCGGCTTTTTCGCCTTTGTCCTCGATCAGGGGCCGGGATTTGCGCATGCCGTGGTCGACAGCCTGTTTGCCATCGGCGCCGGCCAGGGATCGGCCTCACCCGCCGAAGTCTTCGATGCCGGAATAAGGGTCGCGTCTGCCTTGTCGGAGCATGCAAGCTTCGGGTTGTTTGAAGACAATGCCCTGGCGATTGCCTCCGTGATTGCCATGGGCGTGGTGGTCATCTGCTTTTCCCTCGTCGCAGCCATCTTTGTCTCGGTGATGGTGGAAATGTATGTCGGCCTTCTCGCCGGCATGATCATGCTTGGACTGGGCGGTTCGTCCTTCACCAAGGACTTTGCCCTGCGCTATCTGATCTATGCATTCTCGGTCGGCATGAAGCTCATGGCGCTCGTCATGATCGCCAAGATCGGCTCGGAAGTCCTTCTGGGCCTGGCATCAGCTCCGATCAGTGACACCGAGCCGCTCGTTTCCACACTCTCGATTGCCGGCATCTCCGTCGTTGTCTTCATCATTTCGCTCTATGTGCCGTCAATCGTGCAAGGGGTGGTGCAGGGCGTGTCGGTCACCCAGGGCGGGGAAGCCATCCGGCACGGGATGCAGGCTACGTCCTTTGCCGCGGGGGGAGCCTTCCTGACGGCAACCGCCACAGGCCAATCCTTCCAGGCCGCGACTTCGGCGAGAGCCGGCGGCGCATCGCTTGCCCGTGCCGCGCTCACCGGAGTGTCGGCCGGTGCCGGTCAGACGGCTCGCGCCCTTGGCGCATCTGCCCGCGACAAGTTGATTGGGGCACCGGGTGCAAGTCACGCCTCTTTCCTTGGACTGGCCAATGAGAAGCTTCGCACAGGGGCTCATGAAAAACGCGGCAAGGGGACGTCACCATGAGAGATCAAGATCAAAAGGCACTCAACCCTTATCTGGCAGGCCGGCTCGAATGGAACGAGCGATATGGAGGTTTTGTCCGGGAGGCTAGAGCCTGGCGCGCGGTGGCGGTCTTAAGCCTTGCTCTTGCGAGTATCGGCTTCGGTTATGCGCTCTATCTCAGCCGCGAAAGCCGCATCATTCCCTATATCGTCGAAGTCGACCGCTTGGGCAGCCCGGTTGCGGTCGGCGTTCCGGAACGGATCGAATATGCCGACCAGCGGGTAGTGCGGGCCATCCTTGCCAATTTTGTTGCAAGTTTTCGCTCCGTGACGCCCGATGCGGTGGTCCAGAAGAAGTATATCGACCGCACCTATGCGCTGCTTCGCGCGTCAGATCCCTCGACCGAAAAGATCAATGCCTGGTTCCGCTCCAACTCACCCTTCGAGGCCGCCAAACGAGTGACCGTTTCGGTCGAAGTGTCCAACATCGTCTCCTTGTCAGAGCGCAGCTGGCAGATCGACTGGACGGAGTTCGAGCGGGATCGCCGGGGTCGAGAAACAGGCAGTCGCCGTTATCGCGGTATTGCGACTGTCACCCTGACCGAGCCTCAGGATGAGGCGGTGATCCGGCTGAACCCGATCGGCCTTTATGTGCGCGACTTCGACTGGACCGCGCAACTCTGACCCCAAGGCTTTCGCCACGCTCCCCACTGCAAAAAGGAGAAAGACCATGACCTGCAGGATCATGTGGTATGCCAAAAGCGTCCTTCCAGGCGTTCTGATATTGACCATGGGCCTCACAAAGCCCAGCCTTTCCGAGGAGATGACCGCAACCGAGCTCAAAGCAAGCCGGCAGTCGGCGGAATGGCAAAAGGGCACGGGCATCGTCACGCGCGGCGCAGACGGCAAGGTGGTCTTTCTCTATGGCGAGGCACAGCCGTCAGTCATCTGCGCTCCCTTGCAGGTCTGTGACATAGAGCTCGAGCCGCAAGAGAGCGTGAAGGACGTGCTTCTCGGTGACAGTGTGCGATGGAGCGTCGAGGCCGCAAGCTCAGGTGGCGGGCGAGGTGAGACGATCCATCTGATCGTCCGTCCGACCGAAGCTGGACTGCAGACCTCGATGATCGTGACGACGTCGAGACGAACCTATCACATCCGGCTGAGATCGCATGAAAGCCAGTATATGGCACGCGTCGGCTTTTCCTATCCAAACCCGCTTTCGGCCAATCTGTCGGCGGTCAATGCCCGAATTGAGAATACCGGGCGCAGCCCTTCACCGTCACGTCTCGATTTCGGCTACCAGATCTCAGGCCATGCAAGCTGGCGTCCAAAGCGGGTCTATTTCGATGGTCAGAAGACCTATATCCAGTTTCCCACCCGTGTTTCCGGCCAGGAAATGCCGGTTCTTTTCCTCCTGTCCGACGGCCAGAGACAGCTGGTGAACTACCGGGTGAACAAGGACCTGATGATCATCGATCATGACGTTGAAAAGGCCGTTCTGATCTCCGGTGTCGGCTGGCGTCAGAAAAAAATCACGATCACGCGGGGTGGATGAGATGAACAAGCCAGCAACACTCGCCCTGATCGCCCAGCTCTTGAGCGGCTGCCAGTCCACCAGTGGGGCGCCCGGCGGTGAAGGTCAAAACACAGCGCTGCAGGACTCCGTGATCGCAACCTCGATTGCCGCTGACCTGTCGACGGATGTCAGCCCCTTCCTCGCGAAAGGTTCCGTTCTGGCGTTCAATCCCGACCAGACGGCACCCTTATCGGATGCCCTCGCGCAGTCTCTGATTGGACATGGTTACACGATCAAAAGCGACCGCGAAGCGAAGGCCGACGCGATCGAGCTTCAGATCTGGAGTATGGAGGTGGATGGTGACCTCCTGGTTCGACTTTCAACTCCAAGCCACCGTCTCTCCAAGATCTACCGAAAGACAAAAGCTTCTGACCCAAGCTTTGCAAGCAGCTCCCCTGCAAACGCTCAAGTCACGCCTGCAGGCCCGCTTCTGGTGGAGACGATCGGTACGGGAGGAACCTCATCATGACGAGCGGACATCAGATCCTCGGGGCCCCCCATATCGTGAGCGGGGGGCAGGGGAGCCAGCAGGGCCGCATCAGGCGGCTCAATCGTCTTCCGCTCGTTTTCGCGCTTGTCCTTGTGGTCCTGGTTCTGGCGACCGTCATATTCGGCCTGTCATCCCGCGGATTGTGGCGGAAAGGTTCCGGAGAGGTAACGATCGATGATCGGGGACCGGCATCGACTTTCCCAGAAAACCTCAAACGCGGGGTCGGCGATGGCGTCATCGGCGAAAATCCCCAGCCCCTAGCAGCACAGCCGCCCATGGAGGCGCCTCGTGTGATGGCAGCACCCACGCTTAATCGACCGCTTCAAGCCGAACCGAAAGCGCCCACGGCGCCAACGGTGTCAAGGCCGCGGCCTGAGCCGGACCAATGGCGAGAGAGACTTCAACGTGAGCATGAGGAACAGATCCTCAATGAGCGCCACCGTCAGACAATGGCGCGACTGCAGCGTGCAGATGGTGCACGCGCTTCCCCAATGCGGATCGATACGGCCGCTGTCGCAGCCGTGTCTTCGCAAGACTTGACCGCGAATGGTCGAGGCGCGAGCGCAGGCAACGAAGGGCTGAACGCCCGACTGATCGCAGCCGCCGAGGCGCTTGGAATGTCGGGCTCCGGTCAAAGTGACCAGAACGGCCAGCGGGAAAAACAAGCCTTTCTCAATGCAGGCGTCGACACGCTGCCAAATGGGGGGGTGATGGCCGATCCGGTCTCACCGCTGACATTGAGCCGTGGCTCTGTCATTCCTGCGGTACTGCTCACCGGTATCAATGCCGATCTCCCAGGGCGGATCCTTGCCCAGGTGAGCCAGAATGTGTTCGACAGTGCGACCGGCCAGCATTTGCTCATTCCACAGGGATCGAGACTGGTCGGTCGATATGACTCAAAGGTCTCATTTGGCCAGTCGCGCGTCCTGGTGGTCTGGACGGATATTGTCCTTGCCAATGGCCAAAGCCTTTCCATCGGCGCCATGGCCGGGGTCGACCAGGCGGGGCAGGCGGGTTTCAAGGACAAGGTGGACCGGCATCTGTGGCAAAGCTTCGGCTCTGCAGCATTGATTGCGATCATCGGAACGGGGATGGATCTTGCACTCCCAGACGGGCAAGGCATGGGATCGAGCGATCCGTCGGATGCGGCAAGGCGAAGCTTCAGCGAGACCTTCGGCCGCCTGGCGGAGCGGACCATCTCGAAGAACATCGGTGTTCAGCCCACGCTGACGATCAGGCCCGGCTATCGGTTCAACATCCTGGTTGATCGCGATCTGCTGTTTGGCGGGCAAAGCCTTGAACGCGTCAGAGGCTGACGGCCTTGCGAATTTGGATCTGCCCGTCAAGCTGGATGAGGAAGTTTGCCGACATCCAACAGCAAGTCAGAACCGGCAGCCCTTCAGATCAGCATCAGCCGGGCCGCAACCGCAGTCGCCTGCTGCAGCGTCACGGCATCAAGTTTGCCTCTTGCCTTGTCGACCGATCCCCGAACCCGTGAGTATTTCTCTTCCAAGAGGTCAGCCACATCCTGCATGGTCTTGCCTTCGGCGACCCAGCTGAGACACGTGGTCTCGAAAGGCGTCAGCTTGGAGGCCGAACCGCTGGACCACCGCTTTCTGCGCAACGAGAATGCAAAATGCAGCATGGCCGCTGCCGCAGCAGCCTCGATGATGTCCATCCGCACGGCATCCTTCAGGCATGCAGTATCGGAGGATGCGAAGGTCAACACGGCCTTATGGCCAAAGCCGACACGGATCGGGATTGAAAGTCCTGCAACAATTCCATGGGCGATCGCCTCGTCGCGAAAGGCGATCACGTCTTTGCTTTCCCGGTTGAGTATTGCGTCGTGAAGCGACCAGCAGAAGGGATGGGCCCCCTGTTTGGCGGCTTTGACGATCGGATCGATCCGGCTGAAATCCTGCACATAGTAGCGGTCTTGCCACTCTTCCGAGTAGTTTGACACGGCCCTCCAGCGACTGCCGTCGAGGCGTAGATAGGCAAAATGCTGAAACCCTTGAGCCTGGGCGAAGCTTTCCAGAGCCTCGCCCAGCGCATTTGGATCGCGCGCGGTGGTAATGGCCTCGATCAGGGGATCAAAATGATGTCTCTTGCTCATGCTTGGATCCTCGTTGGCAATGAACATGGGATGCCAGACGTCACCTCGACGTCTGACGCAATGCGGATCGAACTGGACCTAGATGATGGCGTCCGGCAGAAAACGGACCGGCAATTAATGTGTTACACAAAACAATTATAATGGTGAGTTATAAATGGCCGATCCCGCCGCGCAACTTTGGCGAGATAAAAGAAACAAAAATTAACATTGGCCACAATTGCAGCCCGACCGGGCGGCCAGGTTCCTGTCCGTTTGGCTCGGTGAGGGCAGGCGCGACAAGGCTCAACCGTCGGACCTGTCGGATTGATCGGTCAAGCCCTCAACACGCGGTGTGAAGATATAGCCGCCAAGCCGGACGGTCCGAAGCATGATCGGGCGGCGCGGGTTGAACTCGATCTTGCGCCGCAGTCGACTGACATGAACATCAATGCTGCGTTCCAGCGGGCCTGCTGCGCCGGCACGGGTGAAGCCCAAGAGCTGATGCCTTGACAGTGGCTTGCCGCTATTGCGGCAAAAGGCCCATAACAGGTCGAATTCAGCGGTCGTCAGATCAACAGTCTGACCACTAGGATCTGTGACAAGTCTACGATGCGGGTCGATCGACCAGCCAGAAAATCGCAAGACACCACTGAGCGAACCTGCCGCGTGGCTCAAGCGCATCCGCCGCATAAGACCTGAGATGCGCACCTTGATCTCGCGGATCGACAAGGTTTTTGGGAAGCATTCGTCGGCACCTGCTTCCAGCACTTCAATATGCGCCTCGGGATCTTCCGTGTCGATCAAGGCAATGATGGCAACGGAGCTGGTGAGACGAATGTTGCGACAGAATTGCGCCATGTCCTCCTGTCCCTGTGCAAGGCTGTCGACAAGCAGGAGATCGCTCCCTTGGACGAAAAGCGTCGCACGCAGTGCTGACGTGCTCGAGACGCGTTTGACGAGATAATCACCTTGCAGAGCGTTGATGATCCGCTTGCTCCTCTCGCTCCTGCGCAACAACACGAGAAGCTCGGCCCGCCGATCCGCAAGACCGGTTTCGACGCCGGACGGCATCGAGGATCTGGGTTTTCCCATATGGTCGCCCCTTCTGCTTTCACCGCGCGTTCGGCAATCGAATGAATGACGCGCAGATGCAGATTATCGATCGAGCGCCTTCAACTTCGGCGCGCAGTCCTTATTGGGGCTTTTTTGACGAGGCTTGCCAAGTGACAAATCTGCTAGGCTGGATCTCGCCCAAATCCGCAACAATTCTACATAAATTGCGTGCACTTAGCGTTTGAACAAGCGCGCATGCAGTGCCATGCTGATGGCGCAAATCAACAGGAGTAGAGGCCTGTTCATGCAAGAGCGAAATGGTGCAGCGCTCCATGACGCACCTCTAGTTGTCATCGGCTCGGCCGCAGGGGAGCTTGCTGTCTTTCTCCGGCATCTGTTGGAAAGCGATGGTCTGACGGTCGAGCTTGCCACGACGAAAGACAGTGCGTTGAGCAAGATTGTCGAGCAACAGGCGGTGCTTGCATTGATCGATTGCGACCTCGAGGGTGCACTGTCACTTTGCCGGTCGGTGCGGGAAACCAGGGCCTCCCCGGACTGTCGCATTGTCGGGCTCATCGGTCAGGACTTAAGCTCCAGCTATCCCGACTTCCTGTCCGCCGGCATGGATGATGCGCTGATGCGCCCGGCCGAACCGAGAGCAATCCTGGATGCCGTCAGGCGGCAGACGAGGCAATCGAACCTCGGGAATGAACCGGTCATCGTCCACCGCGATGTCGAGATTGATCTGCGGGCACGGCGTGTGTGGCGTGGGGGCAGGGAAGTCTCTCTGACACGCATCGAATTCGAACTGCTGGTGACCCTCGCCAAAGATCCGATGTCTGTTCACTCCCGCCAGGCTCTGATTGCTGGGGCCTGGCCGAGGGGCATCTATGTCGAACCTCGCACGGTGACCATCCATATCGGCCGCTTGCGACGGCGTCTGATGACAGGTGGTGCCAAGGATCTGATCCGCACCGTCAGGGGAAGCGGCTATGCACTCGATGCAGGCGAGCCCGAAGGCCCAAAGGAGTGAATCTCATGATGGACGGCAACAGGGCGGCCAACGACCGGATTTTGTTTCGCGGCGGCAGCCTCATCACCGGCGACGGGCGAACCATGCTTGAGCCTGCGTCTATCCGGGTTCGTGCAGGCGTCATCGTAGAACTCTCTCCAGGCATGGCCGATGCCGCCGAGAGCGAGACGGTCATTTCGACCGAAGGCCTGATGATGCTGCCCGGCTTCATCAACGGGCACGCGCATGCGACCATTGCCGGCCCGTCCATGCCGAGCGGCTCGCCACCGCTATCCCCGGCACAGGTCAGCTGGCAGCGCAATCGGCATCTTCTCTCCGGCACGACCTCTCTCATCAATGTTTGCGGCCTCGCCATGGCGGATGAACGTGACGGAGAACTGGGTGCCCATCCGATGGACATCCACATGACAAGCGCCCATACGCCCCATTCGATCCTGGCGGCAGACGAGATTGATGGGCGCGGGCTTACACCACGACATCGACATTCGAGCATCGATGATCTCGTTCTGAGCGGCTGTCGAGTGCTGGGAGAGGCCGGTGGTGGCCAGACATTGGGAGGCGGTGCGCAGGACTACCGCTTCATTCCCGATGCGATCGAGGAATATACCGGTCTGCGGATCAGCGTTCAGATGGCTCGACGCCTGAAGGAAGCGGTGCTCGGGCGCAGGCTGGACGGTCGTGCAACGGCAAGCGAACGCACCGTCAAAGAGCTTCTAGTCGAGGCGGCAATTGCAGACAAGATCTCGACGCTGGAACTGAGAGGCCTGCTTGAACGGCACGTTCTGGCACCCGTCGAACACGCGCTTGTTGGGCTTAAGGAAGTTGCAGACGCCGCCGTCAGGCACAATCTTCCTGCGATCTTCCACCACGCGCCACCGACGGCGGAAACGCTTCTTCTCCTCCAGCAACAGTACCCCGCACTGCGCATGATTGCAGCCCATGCCAATCATCCTTCCTTTCTTACCGATGAAGCCGTCGACTACGCCGCTCGTCTGAAAGATCTTGGTGCGAAAGTCGACATATCGACGCTTGACGTGGTCGAGACACGCTTCCGAAACGGTCCGGAGTCTTTTGATGCGCTCGTCGAGGCTGGACTGGTGGACACGATCTCAACCGACTTTGCCGGCGGAGACTGGGACACAATCCCTTCCGCTCTGCACAGGATGACACGCGTCAACAGGAAGAGCCTGACAGAAGCGGTAGCGCTGGCAACCGGCAATGTCGCGCGGGTCTTTCCGGAGATCTTCGGCGATCGTGGCCTTCTGGCGCTCGGCAAAAGGGCTGATCTCGTCATGACCGAAGCCCACAACATCTCCAGGGTCAGGCATGTCTTCATCGCCGGCCAGGCACGTGTCTGGAACGGCGCGCTTCTGTCTGCATAAGAAGCGCAGGGCCAACTGTCGCTGCGATACTCGATCCGCCGAAACCGTATAGGCGCTGCTTTCGACGCGGGTCTTGAACCAGTTTGGCCGAAACGGCTGGGTTCTGCTGTTCGATTGGCGCGTCAGGTCTCAGACGAGCCCATACCAGCATCGAGGCTCGCCGTGATTTTCTGACCCAGCCGTTGCATGAGCTCGTCAGCATCGCCCTCGCTCAGCGAAACGACCGAGTTGATTATTCTGTCCTGTTCGACCTGCGAGATCACCCCGCGCGACACCCGCCGGAATTTTGCAGCAAGCGCCTTATAATCCATGGGCTCGGATGGGTCGCCACGCGCAGCTGTCAGTTTGGAAACAAGCAGCGCCCCGGACCTCAGGGCAACCGTGAGCATCGCAGTGGTCTTCATCGGAAACTGCGCTTCCGCTTCTGCGTTCACGCTCAGCTTGACCTTAGAGGCAAAGTCCGACAGTTCCGACCGGGCCAAGAGGTCGGGCCCAATTGGTGTGAGCGCCTCTTCTCCGAGGATTGCGAGCACTGCCAGACAATAGGGCAGGCTGTATTGCAGGGCCGTCAGGTTTTCCGGATCCGGACTATTGGCAAGCTTCAAGGCAAAGCCGAAGGTTTCCACCTCGATGTGGTCGATATCAGCCACCGTGAAACCATGATCACGGCACAATGCGCCATAGGCGTCCAGGGCCGGATGGATGTAGCGACAACAGGCATAGGGCTTGAAGTATGTGTCGAGGATCTCAAACCGGCTCCCCAGTCGATCGAGAATACGGGCTCGATCATAGAAGTGCTGGTGATCAAGCAGGTCGACCGGGCCGGTGAACCCGGCTCCCGCCAGGAACACGGCCTGCAGACCAAGCTGCGCGCTGAAGGCGATACCTTCTTTCACCAGATTGCCGGTCATGCGCGAATAGCCGGAACTGCCGTTTGCCCGCTGGTTGGGCGCGGTCACACCGGCAATCGCCAAAGCCTGCGCCAGATGCTCCGGCATTGCTTTCAAGAGCCGTCCAGCCGCAGCGGCAGAAGCAAAGGCCGCCCATCGTCCGGTCTGACGTGTCAGGATTGCCTCTGTTTTCTGGGCTGCAGCAATCCTGACGCCGACATCATAACCCGCAATGATGGCCGAGAGGATCTCATCGCCACGGCTCTGCGGCATGGTCGAGGCGAGGGTAAGCACCGTCGGAATGACGCTTGCACCGGGATGACCGCGGGCCGCCCGATTGCCATCATCAAGATCAAGGGCAGACGCACAGAGCGCATTGTGAAGCAGGGCAGACAGCAGCGACAATTTCTGTCCGGTGAACCAGGCCGGGGCCGGACCGCAACCGTAAAGCCATTCAGATACACCAAGGGCAGCCGCCGGAGCTGGCGATCGCACACCTGCAAGTGCTGCGGTCAAAAGATCGAGTACGCAACCTAGCGCCACCTCCCTCACCTCGTCGGGTAGCCGCCTTGCATCGATTTCCAGTGCATGACGAGCCAGACGATGCGTTAGAAAAGGCATGATGACTTCCTCCTCGTCAGTCCAAGCTTACCAGGCCGGTTGCCTGCGTTCAGACCGCCGTCTGCACCAGGTACTTCTGGAAGAGAGCAGCCACCACATAGAGATCGAGCACCGGCAGACCCACACAGGTAACTGAAAGTGGCGCACCTGGTTGAAGGCGCCAGTTGGATGTCTTCCCCAGCTCCAGAATGCCAAGATGAGGACCGAGCGCCTCGAGCGAGGAGCCAGTCGTTGAGAACTGCAAGGCAAGGCTTTGCGAGTTTCGCCTCGAGACAGTCGCCAGATCGTCACAGCCGACCTGGCCTTGCCGCAGGACCCGTCGCAAGGTCTCCACCGGCACCTCATCGCCTCCCAGATGAAGAAGACAGGCGTCCCGCCTGAGCTCATCATCTGCGAATACGGGCTTATCGGAATTGGTGGCTGTGATCACAAAATCGGCTTCGACCAGAAAGCGGTTGTCTTCAACAGCGATAAGTTCGAAGGGCAGGGAGGTGGACAGCGACGCCACCAGCGCTCTTGCGCTTTCAAGCCGTAAAGCCTTGAGATAGACGCGGGCAATGGGTCGCGCTGCGCGATCAGAAAGCGAGGCAAGAATTGCCTCCGCAATTGGCCCCGCACCGAACAGGAACACAGTGATCGCGTCTGTTTTGATCGGACAAAGACCGAGCACCTGGGAGGCATAGGCACCGGTGCGGGCGGCCGAAAGCGCCGTCGCATCGACGATCGCAAGTGGCTGCATGGTGAGTTTTTCCATGAGAATATAGGTTGATCTGGAGCGCCGAAGGCCCAAGAGCCGGTTGAAGGCATTGGCGCCGATGACCTTGACCCCGGCAAAATCGGGATTTGCCCCATAAAGGCACGAGAGTTTCCAACCGAGCCTCTCACCGGCAAACTCGCCGGGCCGGGTGTCAAAACCGGCTTCTCGCCAGAATGCGTCCTCGGGGAGCGACAATACGGACTTGTGGCCGAGTGCCCGACCATTGCGGATATCTATCCAGGCTTGATCCAGCACGTCATGGACTTCCGCCACCGACAAGGCTGAGCCACTGGTGACGATCAGAGTTTCGTCAAGCACAACGGGCTCTGTCCGATGCGGGCTGAACCGCAAATTCAAGGCGAGATGTGAAACGACCTGATTGGCAAGCATGTGACCTGTTCCTCCCGAATGCGTTTTGACCGCGACAGGAGCGAATGATAGCGGACCCCGCAGGTTTCAAAGGCGAAGTCTTGGCAAAGACTTGGACAAGATCGGTGAAGCCTCAGCGTCTAACGTCGGTCGACACATCTGACGACCTCGCCCATTGCCAGATCCAACATCCAAGATCCAAGATCCGAGGTCATTGATCCAGGATCAAAGAAGCGACTTTGCCCTAATCCTGGCCGCCTTTCGATAGGCGCGCGGCGTAAGACCCGTTTCAAAACGGAAGGTGCGGTTGAAATTCGACAGATTGTTGAAGCCGGCCTCGAAGCAGATATCGGTTATCGAGGTCTGGGTTTCACTCAAAAGGGTTCGTGCCCGCCAGACCCGCACAGAGCGACTGTAGTCGGAAAAATTCATGCCGGTCAGACGGCGAAAGGCGCGCGAGAAAGCGGAAGGCTCAAAACCGACTTTTTGCGCCACCTCGTGCATTTGCGCGCCAGGATCCGATTGGAGAATCTGAATGGCCTGGTCGATGCGCCGATGTCTTCGATCCGACACCTGATTGTAGATCGAAATGAAATGTTCACTGGCCAGCAGACGCTTTTCAGGTGCGGCATCGATTGCCTCCAGGATCTCAAGGAAGAGGCCAAGTCCGCCCCGATGGCCGATCGCATGGAGCTCAAGGATCATGTGGCCAATCAAACTGGCTTCCTTGCCCAGAATTTCTATCCCACGCTCAGCCAATGGCTTGAGCCGGTGGAGGACTTCGAATTCAGGACAGACAGCCCGTACGCCAATCAAGGCATCGGCATCAAACTGCAGGACCATGTCGCGACCGGGGAGCGGCGGAGCACCGGGGGTAATCCAGTTATGCGGCAGATTGGTGCCGGTCAGCATCAGATGTCCAGGCCGAAAGGGGCCGATATAGTCTCCGACATAAGCAAAGCCACTGGCGTCCGGGATGAAGTGGATCTCCCATTCGGGATGGTAGTTCCAGATGCAGATCGGATTGGGATAGTCGTCACGGCGGATCAGGTAGGACGCGCCACCGGGGAGCACGATCTGCTCACGCGTGGCAGTGAAGGTCTCTAAGGGAGACTGCGGAAAATCTGGTGCAATAGGCATGCAAGCGTCCATGTTGTGCTGCACAAATGTCAAAATAATATCAGTTCTGCGTCGAAGTCCAACTAGTTCGGGCTCACGTCTTCGGCAAAAGTGCCCCCGTCGATGGCAAGGGAGTTGCCATCAAGGGAGGAAATCATGACACTGAATGCTCTCCGCGCAGGCTGCGCGGTCATCGCTCTACTTGCCGCCTCGAACGCTTTTGCCGCCGCACAATGCACGGATGACGTCCGCATCCTGGCGCAGCCGCGCGACGGTCTGACGCTTCTCGAAGACTATGTCGACGAGTTCGAGGAGCTTTCCGGTGCCGGCTTCGAGATCAGCTATCTCAACGAAAACGATCGCCGCGCCAAGTCGCAGGCCGACGCATCAACCGTTGGCAGCTTCGACGTCTATTATGTCGACGAAGCCAATCTGGCGCTGTTTGCCTCTTCGGGCTGGATCGTGCCGCTTGATGGCTTCTACCCCGCCGAATACGACTACAACGACTTCGACGCCGGCATGCGGGCGGCAGCCACCTATGACGGCAAACAGTGGTTTGCGCCGGTTCAGGGCGGCGGCGATCTGATGGTCTATCGCACCGATCTTCTCGAAAAGGCAGGCATCGAGCCTCCCAAGACCTGGGACGAATATTTCGCAGCCGTTCAGAAGCTGCATGATCCGGCAAATGGTGTCTATGGCACAGCACTTCGCGGCCAGCGCGGCTCGGGCGCCAATGTCTGGCGCTGGATGCCCTTCTTCAAGGCCAATGGTGGCGAGTGGTTCAAGGACGGCAAGCCAGCCTTCAACTCGGATGCAGCCGTGAAGGCGACCGAAACCTATCTGGAACTCTTCAAATATTCGGCTCCAGGCACGCAGACCGGCTCCTGGGATGAATCGACCGGCGCCTTCCGCTCCGGCAAGGTCGCGATCATCATCGAATCCGCACCGCTTGGCGGCATGTCGGTCGACAAGGCGCAAAGCCAGGTCGCAGACAAGGTCGCCTTCTCGGTTCCGCCGTCGCCGCTGCCGGGTGGCGGTTACGCCCATGGCTTTGCGATCGCCTCCAAGGCCAATGCCACGGATGAGGAAAAGGCCTGCGCCGGTCTTTTCGTTGCCTGGGCAACCTCCAAGGAGCAGGAGGCCCGTCGCCTTGCCGCCGGCCAGCCGGGCGAGTTGACGCGGACCAGCACCTATCAGAGCCCGGAATATGCGACGACCTTTGGTCAGAACCTCGCCGACGCAATGGCTGCGACCGGTGAAAAGACCACCGTTACATTCTGGCAGGATCCGCGCTGGCAGGAGCTGGGCAATCAGTGGGGCATCATGCTCGAAGAGCTGATCACCGGCAGCCGCACCGATGTCAAGGCGACGCTTGACGAACTGGAAGCCTTCGCCGCCAAACTTTAAGACCCCCCAAGCAGCCAACTCGGGCGCGTCTTCTGGCGCGCCCCTTTTTCTTAATCAAAGGATCTGCCATGCGCCGCGGACGCTCGCTGCCTTACGTCTTTCTCGGCCCACCCTTGTTCATCCTGATCGTGCTCGCCCTCGTGCCGACGATCTACGCGATCAACATATCGCTTCAGAACCGGACCCTTTCGGCACCCGAGGCAGACTATGTCTGGTTCACCAATTATCTGGCTCTCTTTTCCGATGCCCGCTTCTTGAATGCACTCTGGGTGTCATTCAAATGGGAGATCATCAGCGTCACCGCGACCATGGTGACAGGGCTCGCTCTCGGTATTGCCATGTTCGAGGCGGCAAGCCCTAGGGCGCGCAACCTGCTTTGCGTGCTCTTCATCATTCCCGTTCTCCTGCCGCGTGTTTGTGCAGCCTTCGTCTGGAAGTTTGCCTTCCACCCGCTTTACGGCGCGCTGACATGGCCGGTGCGCGAGATCACCGGCGTCACGCCGGATATCCTGTCGACGCCGCTCGGTGCGCTTCTCGCCGTTGCCTTTGTCGATGTCTGGCAGTGGGGCCTGTTCTTTGCCGTGATCATCCTCAAGCTCCTGGAATCCCTGCCGCCGCAGCCTTTGGAAGCGGCGCGCATCGATCGGGCGACCCGTTTCGAGATCCATCGCTTCGTCACGCTACCCATGCTGAAAGCGCCATTGATCAGCCTGCTTCTCGTCAAGGCGATCGAGAGCCTGCGCTCCTTCGATCTCGTCTATGTGATGACCCGCGGCGGCCCCGGCATCTCCACGGAGACGCTCGACATGTATGCCTATTCGCAGGGCTTCATCGAAGCTGGCAAGATCTCCTACGCGTCCTCCATGGCGGTCATTATGATGGTGCTGACCATCGTCACCTTCACCTTTACCTGGAAGAGGCTGAACCGATGAAGTTCTCGACCCTTCTGCTCAGGCTGCTTCTGGTTCTGGCCGCATCGCTCGTCGTGCTGCCGCTCCTGTGGACCTTGCTCAACGCCTTCAAGACCAATGCCGACCTCCTGGTCTCGACGCCGAAGCTGTTCTTTCAGCCGGTGTGGGACAATATGGCTTACGTGCTGAACCGCCGATCAGTCGCCCGTGCTCTCGTCAATTCGCTGATCATCTGCTCGAGTGCGGTTGTGCTCGGCGCCGTGATCGGTGTTCCCGCCGCCTATGTCATCGCCCGCTTCAAGAACCGGATCACCGCCGAAGCGCAGTTCTTCGTCCTGTCGCTGCGCTTCCTGCCGCCGGTTGCGATTGCCATTCCCATGCTGGTCATCTGGCTTGGGCTCGATCTCTACGATACCCGCCTGTCGCTGATCGTGACCTATCTGATCGTGACGGCCTCGATCACCATCTGGCTGTCGGTGCCGGCGTTTGAACGGGTCAGCCTGCATGTGGAAGAGGCCGCCCGCGTCGATGGCCTGGGTCCTTACGCCACCTTCTTCCGGATCGCGCTTCCCATTGCGCGCTTCCAGGTCTTCGGCGCCATCGCCTTTTCATTCGTGCTCGTCTGGAATGAGTTCCTGCTCGCGATGATGCTCACGACCTCAAAGGCCAAGACCTTGCCGATCATTGCCTCGGAGATGTCGCAGCTCGGCATGAACGTGCCCTGGGGCATCTTGAACGCCGCCGTCGTCCTATTGTCCCTGCCACCCCTGATCCTGCTCGGGGTCCTGGCCGGTGGTCTCAATGCCGCATTTTCCAAGAAATCCGATCAAGGTTGATAATCCTATGAAAGCACTTGTCCTCGAGCGTGTCGGCGAACTCTCACTGCGCGACATCGATCTACCCCAGGAGATGGGCCCGGACGACGTCCGCATTCGCATCCACACCGTTGGTGTCTGCGGCAGCGACGTCCATTACTACACTCACGGCCGCATTGGTGATTTCATCGTCAACGAGCCCATGGTGCTCGGCCATGAGGCGGCTGGAACGGTCACAGAAGTCGGCACCAATGTCACCCATCTGAAACCCGGTGACCGTGTCTGCATGGAGCCGGGCATTCCCGACCCAAAATCACGCGCCTCGCGGCTTGGCCTCTACAATGTCGATCCGGCCGTGACGTTCTGGGCAACGCCCCCGGTGCATGGGGTGCTGACACCTGAGACGGTGCATCCGGCAAGCTTCACCTACAAGCTGCCGGACAACGTCTCCTTCGCGGAAGGCGCGATGGTCGAGCCCTTCGCGGTTGGCATGCAGGCCGCAGCCCGGGCGAAAATCACGCCGGGCGACACAGCCGTGGTGACCGGCTGCGGCACAATCGGCATCATGGTGGCGCTTGCGGCTCTTGCAGGTGGCTGCTCGCGCGTGCTCATTTCGGATCTCTCCGAAACCAAGCTGAAGCTTGCCGAAAGCTATGACGGCATCACCGGGGTCAACCTCAGGCAGGTGGACCTCGTCGAAACGGTCAACAAGGAAACGGACGGCTGGGGTGCGGATATCGTCTTTGAATGCTCGGGGGCGGCTGGCGCCATAAAAGACCTGTTCAAACTGGTTCGACCGGGCGGCACGGTGGTGCTTGTCGGCCTGCCGCCCGAACCCGTGGCCGTTGATCTTGCGGCCGCATGCTTTCGCGAATGCCGCATCGAGACCGTCTTCCGCTACGCCAATGTCTTCGACCGGGCGCTGGCCTTGATCGCCGCCGGCAAGGTTGATCTCAAGCCTCTGGTATCCGGCACCTACGGGTTCGAGCAGTCGATTGAAGCCTTTGAGCGCGCAGCAGAAGGTCGGCCAGAAGATGTGAAGTTGCAGATCATCGTGGACGGGGAGGGCAAGTGATGGCTACTGTCGAATGCCGGGCTATCCGCAAGGTCTATGGCGCGCTGGAAGTCATGCGCGACTTCGATCTGAAGATTGATGATCATGAATTCGTCGTCTTCCTCGGCCCATCCGGCTGCGGAAAGTCCACCATGCTGCGCATGATTGCCGGCCTCGAAGACATCTCCGGCGGTGATCTCTTCATCGGTGGCGAGCGGATGAATGACCGCGATCCGGGCGACCGCGGTATTGCCATGGTCTTCCAGAACTATGCGCTTTATCCCCACATGACCGTGCGTGAGAACATCACCTTTGGGCTCGAGCGGGCAGGCACGCCCAAGGCTGCCATCGAGGAGCGCTTGGCACCGGTGGTCGAGGCACTCGGTCTTGGCATTTACCTCACCCGCAAGCCGACGGAACTGTCGGGCGGCCAGCAACAGCGGGTGGCGATCGCGCGTGCCATGATCAAGACACCTGAGGTCTTTCTGTTCGACGAGCCTCTCTCCAATCTCGATGCGAAACTGCGCGGCAGCCTGCGCGTCGAGATTGCCAGGCTGCACCGCGATCTGAAGACGACCAGCATCTATGTCACCCATGATCAGCTTGAGGCGATGACGCTTGCCGACCGGATCGTCCTGATGAAGGACGGCAGGATCGAACAGATGGGAACGCCGGAAGAAATCTACCAGAAGCCGGCCACTGTGTTTGCGGCCGGTTTCATCGGCACGCCGAACATGAACTTCCTGACGCTCGACATGGCGGGCGAGGATCTCGTGGACAGCCATATCGCCCTGCCAACACCTTTTCCGATCAAGACGGGCCCGGTCACCGTCGGCATCAGACCCGGGGCACTTCGTCTGAGCACGGACCAGGGTGCGATCCGGGGTCGGATCGAGCGCAATGAGTTTCACGGCGAAACGCGGCTCTTGACGCTGCGAATGGGTCAGAACGAAATCTGCGTTTCCGTTCCAGCCTCGCTCCGCGTTGCCGAAGGGGAGTTGCTTGGCTTCGATGTGGCCCCTGAGGATCTGCATCTCTTCGATCCCAAGACCCAGAGCCGCCTCGGCTAGGGTAGGCGCGCACCCGGTGGCCGGCAAACGAGCAGAGCGGGAGAGGGCTGTCGCTTGCTCGTGCCCCACCCTTCGCCATTGTTCTGGTGAGCGACAGACGACGTCCATCTTAAGGCCGCGGTCAGCCAGTCATCAAAGAGGCCGGTGCAGAGGTCAAACTGGAAGCCTTCCCTTGCTCACGTCACAGCACCTGACGATTGCGGTCGGATCCGCCTTAATGTGACAGCAATGGACCAGTCACACTGGCATACATACCACTCGTGCGGAAATCGCTTGGATTGGTCCCGTAAACTCGGCGAAAGACCTTTGAAAAGTAGTTGGCATCGGAAAAACCGCAGAGCGCTGCCACCTCCTTGATCGGCATGTCGGCTGTCTTCGTCAGGAGCTTTGCCGCCCGGCGCAGGCGTTTGTGTAGCACGAACTCGGCCGGCGGCTGGCCTTCGCTTGCGGCAAAGATGCGCGAGAAATGCGCCCGGCTGAGGCCGGCAACATCTGCAAGGTCATCGACCGACAGCCGCTGATCGAGATGCGCCTCGATGTGGCTCAGCACATGCTGCAAGGCGCGATACTCCTGGCTGATGGTTGGGTGGGACCCGAAGACATCGTCGTAAAGCGTCATGGCGGCCTCATAGGCAATCGCAGAGGCGGCCCCCGGCGTCTTGCCGGCAACCACCAGCCGGTGGCAGCAGTGGGCGAGCTGGTCGATGGTCTCCTTCTCGAGCCGAAAGACGGGACCGGTAATGCCGAGGATCAGCCGATGGATGCGAAGCGCTTCTTCACCGTTCATCGAGATCCAGAAGAACTCCCAGTGATCGTCCTTGTCCAGCCAGTAGCGGTGGTTATGGGGGATGAGCAATAGCAGGGTTTCACCCGGCCTGACCTGCATCGTCCGGTTTTCGTAGCGCAGATTGCCGCGCCCGCTGATCGAGTGCTGTAGCACGGTGAAGGGAGCTGCGCCGCGCTTGCGGCCATCCCAGTCATAATCCGTGCCACGTCGTACTTCATAGCCGCTGCTGGTCGGCATCGCATGTAGGGTCATGCGTCCACGCGGCAGCGACACGCTTCTTGCCACAGGGCCCTGATCGATCAGATCTTGCAGCACAAAATTACCCATAAAAGCATAATCCTTCTCTGGCTCGCGGTTCGATTATACGCATAATCCGAATTCGAGGAGAAGCTTGCTGGCAGACCAAGAGGAAAAGCCCCAGCTAAATCGTTCTTATTTATGGATTTTGCGGTTGTGACCGTTGCCGTCGCCGTGTCTTGGACGACACGGCAGGATCGAGGTCGGCTGCCGCCAGGAGGGTGCAGGATATGAGTTTCAAAATCACTATCATCGGTGCAGGAAGCGTCGGCTTCACCAAAAAATTGTTCACCGACATTCTGTGTGTGCCGGAGTTTCGCAATATCGAGGTCGCCCTGACGGATGTCAGCGAGCACAATCTCGGCATGATCCGCGAGATCCTCGAGACCGTCGTCGAAGCCAACAATCTGCCGACCAAAGTCACCGCAACCACGGATCGCCGACGGGCACTCGAGGGCGCTCGATATGTCATCAGCTGCGTTCGTGTGGGTGGTCTGGAAGCCTATGCAGACGACATCGCCATACCGCTCAAATACGGGATCGACCAATGCGTGGGTGACACCATCTGTGCCGGCGGCATTCTCTATGGTCAACGCAATATCCCGGTGATCCTTGATTTCTGCAAGGACATCCGCGAGGTCTGCGCCCCGGACGTGAAGTTCCTCAATTACGCCAACCCGATGGCGATGAACACCTGGGCCGCCATCGAATATGGCAAGGTCGATACGATCGGACTTTGCCACGGCGTGCAGCACGGCGCCGAACAGATCGCGGAAGTTCTGGGGGCAAATTCGGTCGATGAGCTCGACTATATCTGCTCCGGCATCAACCATCAGACTTGGTTCGTTGATCTACGGCTCAATGGCCGGAAGATCGGCAAGGACGAATTGGTTGCCGCCTTCGAGGCTCACCCGGTCTATTCCCAACAGGAAAAGCTTCGCATCGACGTCTTGAAGCGGTTCGGGGTGTATTCGACCGAGAGCAATGGCCACCTGTCGGAGTATCTGCCGTGGTACCGGAAGCGTCCGGAGGAAATCAGCCGCTGGATCGACATGTCAGACTGGATTCATGGCGAAACGGGCGGCTATCTGCGCCATTCGACCGAGACCCGCAACTGGTTCGAGACAGAATTCCCGCATTTCCTGGAGACAGCCGCAAAGCCGATCGATCCGGCGCGTCGTTCGAACGAACATGCAAGCCACATCCTGGAGGCGCTCGAAACAGGGCGCGTCTATCGTGGACACTTCAACGTCAAGAACAACGGCGTGATTTCCAATCTTCCGGCGGATGCGATCATCGAGTCGCCCGGCTTCGTTGATCGCTTCGGCATCAACATGGTCTCAGGCATCACGATCCCGGAAGCCTGTGCCGCAACCTGCATGGCTTCAATCAATGTACAGCGCATGTCGGTTCATGCCGCGGTGACCGGCGACATCGATCTTCTGAAGCTCGCGGTACTGCATGATCCGCTCGTCGGTGCAGTCGCAACGCCGGAAGAGGTTTGGCAGATGGTCGACGAGATGGTGGTCGCGCAGGCTCGCTGGCTTCCACAATACGCTGATGCAGTTCCTGCCGCCCGCGAGCGATTGAAGACATCGGCGGTCAAGACACGCGAATGGGCGGGTGCTGCCCGCCGCGACGTGCGCTCCATCGAGGAATTGAGAGCCGAGAAGGCAGGCATGAAGAAGGCCGGTTGATACCACTGAATGAGGTGGCGGCGGAGTGGGAGTTCCGTCGTCGCTTTCGTCATCATCGAGGAACAGCACGCGCCATGCGCGCGGCCAGAGGGAGGAATGAGACGATGCCATATACCCGCCGATTGACCAGTATCACGCTATTGAGCATGGGCGTGTCTGCACTCGCGCTCAGCGCAAATGCATTCGAGACGACGACACCGCCGGTGCCGCCGGAATTTCCGGCCGAAGCCAAGGTTACCTATGTGCCGCGCGATTCCATCCTGGAATTCAAGGCGCTGGACAGCTACAGCCAGCCCGACTGGGTGGCCAAGTTCGAAGAGGCCGGCAAATTGCCGCCACTGAAAGAACGCCTGCCTGAAGAACCGCTGGTCTACAAGACCGGCAACATGCCGGATGGCATTGGTGTCTATGGCGACACTCTTCGCCATGTGGTTGGCGGGCGGCCGGAGGGCTGGAATTACATCGCCGGCCAGAGCCAGGGCTGGGGCGGCATTGATATCGCGCTTTCAGAATGCCTGACGCGCACCGCGCCGCTCTTCCAGGTCGAGGCAGATGAGACCGAACCACTCCCCAATCTCGCCAAGAGCTGGGAATGGTCAGAGGATGGTCACAAGCTGACCATGCATCTGGTCAAGGGCGCCAAGTGGTCGGATGGCGAAGCCTTCAACGCCGATGACGTCATGTTCTACTGGGAAGATGCCGTTCTTGACCCCCAGGTCTCGCCGCTTGGCGGCGGCGCGTCACCTGAAGCCTTCGGCGAGGGCACGACGCTCGCCAAGATCGATGATTACACGGTCGAATGGACCTTCAAGACGGCCTTTCCCAAGCAGTATCTCTATTCGATGGCCTATCCGAATTTCTGCCCGGGCCCGTCCCACATGCTGAAACCGGTACATCCGAAATATTCCGACAACACCTATAACCAGTTCAAGAATGCCTTCCCGCCGGAATACATGAACATGCCGGTCATGGGAGCCTGGGTGCCGGTTGAATATCGTCCTGATGACATCATCGTGCTGCGTCGCAATCCTTTCTACTGGAAGGTCGACGAGGAAGGGCATCAGCTGCCCTATATCAACGAGCTGCACTACAAGCTTTCGACATGGGCCGATCGCGATGTGCAGGCCGTGGCCGGATCTGGCGATCTTTCCAATCTCGAGCAGCCGGAGAACTTCGTCGCATCCCTGAAGCGCGCTGCCGATCCAGACGCACCGGCGCGTCTTGCCTTCGGGCCACGCCTGATCGGCTACAACCTGCTCATGAACTTCTCCGGTAATGGCTGGGGCAATCCGGACGAACGCGAGCAAGCGGTGCGTGAGCTCAATCGCAACCACAAATTCCGCCAGGCGGTGACCTCGGCACTCGATCGCAAGGCGATCGGCGACAGTCTGGTAAAGGGCCCCTTTACGGCGATCTATCCAGGCGGACTTTCGTCGGGCACGAGCTTTTACGATCGCGCTTCCACCGTCTATTACCCATTTGACCTAGAGGCCGCGAAGGCGGCTTTGAAAGAGATTGGCCTCGAAGACACCGACAATGACGGCTTCGTCAATTTCCCAGCCGGCACTGCTGGCGGAAAGAATGTCGAGATCGTTGTTCTGGTCAACAACGGCTACACCACGGACAAGAGCCTTGCCGAAGGTCTGGTCGGGCAGATGGCGAAGCTCGGCATTCGCCTGGTGATCAATGCGCTTGATTCCAACCAGCGCGATTCAGCGCATTATTCGGGCCGCTTCGACTGGGCTGTGCGCCGCAACTCGACCGAATTGTCCTCCGTTGTACAGAATACGGAGCAATTGGCACCGGTTGGTCCGCGCACCAGCTGGAACCACCGTGCGCCGGAGGGCAAGGAGCTCGACATCATGCCCTTCGAGAAGGAGATGGCAGAGGTCGTCAATCGCTTCATCGGCTCCCAGGACAATGCCGAGAAGGCAGCGCTGATGAAGGACTACCAGAAGCTCTATACCGAGAACCTCTATACGATCGGTCTCACAGAGTATCCGGGCGCCCTGATCATCAACAAGCGGTTCTCCAATGTGCCGGCCGGAACCCCGATCTACATGTTCAACTGGGCGGAAGATTCCATCATTCGCGAGCGCATGTATGTCTCGGCTGACAAGCAGGGCAATTATGAACTCTTTTCCGAACAGCTGCCCGGAAAGCCGGGTGATGGTGGTCCGATCAACTAGGTTTCCTCCCAAAAGAACCATACCGGCCGCGCGGGCAGCGCGGCCGGACCGAACGACCAGACGGCCAAAGGCTTGCGTCCTTCGCAACGGAGTGAGTATGAGATGGTGAGGTTCCTCCTGACACGCATCGCGTCTGCCGTGCCAGTGCTTCTGATCTTGAGCATTGTCACATTCGCGATCATCCAGGCACCACCGGGCGATTATGCCGACTATATCCGCTCGCAGCTGATGAATCAGGGGGGCGCCTCGTTCGAGCAGGCGGAAGCCCAGGCCCAGGCCTACCGCGTGGAGCACGGTCTCGATCAGCCGATGGTGGTTCAGTATTTCAACTGGATCGGCGGCATCGTGACGAGGGGTGATTTCGGCTACAGCTTCTACTACAACAAGCCGGTTGCCGATGTTGTTGCAGAACGCCTGCCGCGCACGCTTGCACTTGCGCTCGTCTGCCACATTCTCGCGTCGCTCCTCGGCATCGGCTTCGGCATCTGGGCTGCAACGCGCCAGTATTCCTGGATCGACAATCTCCTGTCGGCAATTTCATTCCTCGGCATGACCATACCGCGCTTCCTGATGGCGCTGGTGCTCGTCTACCTCATGGTGTTCCACTACAACGTATCGGAGATCGGCAGCTTTTTCTCACCGCAATATGGTGGCGCGCCATGGTCCTGGGGCAAGTTCGTCGATCTCGTCAGCCATGTCTGGCCTGTCGTTGCCATCGCCGTCTTCGGGGGGTTGGCTTACAACATGCGCGTGATGCGGGGAAACCTGCTCGACACGCTGAACGCCCAGTATATCGAGACGGCCCGAGCCAAGGGGCTCGGTGAGGGCGCGGTCATCATGCGCCATGCCGTTCCCAATGCTGTCCATCCGCTTGTCATGTATCAGGGCGTGGTCCTGCCTTACATGCTGAGCGGCGAGATCGAGACTGCGATCATCTTTTCGCTGCCGACGGTTGGACCGGCCATCGTCGGCTCGATGGCCGTGGGTGACGTCTATGTCACCGCCACCTTCATGATGGTGCTCGCAGCAACCTTGATCATCGGCAACATCATTGCCGACATCCTGTTGGCGATGCTCGACCCGCGTGTTCGTGAATTGGGGAGGGCTTGAGATGTTGACGCTGAACGAAACAGATACCGATGCCATCGCCGCTGCACACAATGAGCGAGGCCACAGAAACGAAAGCTATGCCGCCCTGGTCTGGCGCCGCTTTCGCCGTTCCTTCACGGGTATGATCGGCTTCATCCTGGTGATCCTTCTGGTGCTGATGGCGATCTTTGCGGAGTTCCTGTCGCCGCTTGGGCCGCGCGAAACCTACCAGAGCTTTTCTCCGCCGCAGACGATCAGCTTCAGCGATCAGGATGGCAATTACTCGATCTTTCCACGCGTCTACGGCATGGCGGAGACGGATGAGCTTGACCCGATCACGTTCCAGCCCATCGTCGGCCCTGACTATGCCAATCCGCATTACCTCGGTTTCTTTGTGCGCGGCAGCGAATACCGGCTCTTTGGTCTCATCCCCATGGAGCGCCGCTTCTTCGCCACTACGGACGGCACGCCGGTGCATTTCTTAGGCACCGATAAATTCGGGCGAGACGTGCTTTCGAGAGCCATTCACGGCTCGCGCATTTCGCTTGCCATTGCGCTTTCGGTGGTCTTCATCATCACCGTGGTCGGGACCAGTGTCGGCCTTGTCTCCGGCTATTACGGTGGCACCGCCGACGCCTGGATCCAGCGTTTCGTCGAAGTGGTGCTCGCCTTTCCGCAGCTGCCACTCTACCTGGCTTTGACCTCGCTCATTCCGGTCACCGCACCGACCCATATATTCTTAGGCTTCGTCGTCGTGGTCATGTCCGCGCTTGGTTGGGCACAGATGTCACGCGAAGTACGTGGCAAGACGCTTGCTCTTGCCCGTATCGAATATGTCCGGGCCGCCATGGCCGTGGGTGCCACCGATACGCGGATCATTTTCCAGCATATCCTGCCGAATGTCATGAGCCATGTGATTGTAGCCGTCACGTTGCATATCCCGACGGTCGTGCTTCTGGAATCCTTCCTCGGCTTCCTCGGCTTTGCCGTGAAGCCACCTCTCATCTCCTGGGGTCTGATGCTGCAGGATACCGCCACCTATTCGGTGATCGGATCCTATCCCTGGATCCTGGCACCCGTCGGCTTTGTGTTTGTGACCGTCTTTGCCTTCAATGCGCTGGGCGACGGTCTGCGCGATGCCGTCGACCCTTATTGAGGAGCCGATCATGGCTGCACCACTCAACAATGCCTATGCACCACCGGTCCGCTTCGACCATGAGGGCCGCGACAAAGCCCCGATCATCGACGCCCGCAATATCGGTGTCACCTTCAAGGTCGAGCACGGGACCGTCGAGGCTGTGAAGGATATCTCGTTTCAGCTCTATCGCGGAGAGACCATCGCGATCGTCGGGGAATCCGGTTCGGGAAAATCCGTCACGGCCCGCACCGTGATGGGCCTCTTGTCCAAGCGGGCCAAGGTTGCGCCTGCCGCAAGTGTGAATTTCAACGGCGACAATATTCTCAAGTTTTCTCCAGGCGCGCGCAGGGCTCTTCGCGGCAACCGCATCTCGATGATCTTTCAAGAGCCGATGAGTTCGCTCAATCCGCTCTATACCATCGGCAGCCAGATCGTGGAGGCGATCCGGGTTCACTCCAAGATCTCGAAATCAAAGGCCGAGGCGCGGGCGCTCGAGCTCTTGAAACAGGTGCAGATCCCCGAACCCGAGGCGCGGCTGAAGCAATATCCGCACCAGCTTTCAGGCGGGCAGCGCCAGCGTGTCATGATCGCCATGGCGCTTTCCAATGATCCGGACGTGCTGATCGCGGATGAGCCGACAACGGCACTCGATGTGACGGTGCAGGCACAAATCCTCAACCTGATACGCGCGCTCCAACAGGAGCGGGGCATGGCTGTGGTGCTGATCACCCATGACCTGACCATCGTTCGCAAATTCTCCGATTACGTCTACGTGATGCAATATGGCGAGATGCGGGAGCACAATACGACGGCTGAAATCTTTGCCAATCCACGCCATCCCTACACGCGAAAGCTCCTGGCGTCCGAGCCGCAGGGCAAGGCTGCACCGCTGCCCGAAGGCGCCGGGACGATTTTGACGGCCAAGGGTGTGCGGGTCAGTTTCATGATGCGGCATGGCGGGTTGTTCAAACCGGACCTGCGCGAACTTGTGGCGGTCGATGGACTGGGCCTCACGCTCCGCCGCCACGAAACCCTTGGCATCGTCGGTGAATCCGGATCTGGAAAGACCACGTTCGGACAGGCTTTGCTGCGACTGAACCAGCCGCTCGCCGGAGACATCCAGTTCGACGGAGAACGGATTGACGGACGCTCGCGCGCACGGATGCGGCCGCTGCGGTCACGCATGCAGATCGTGTTTCAGGACCCTTTTGCGTCTCTCAATCCGCGCATGACGGTTGGCCAGATCATCGAGGAGGGCCTCGTCGTCAACGGCATTGGCCATTCCCGCGCCGACCGCCTCGCGCGTGTGCAGGACGCACTTTCTGCCTCAGGCATGCCGATGAATATCCTGTCGCGTTTTCCACACGAGTTTTCTGGTGGCCAGCGTCAACGCATTGCGATCGCCCGCGCCGTGGCGCTGGAACCGGAATTCATCCTGCTCGATGAGCCGACATCGGCTCTCGATCTGTCGGTCCAGGCGCAGATCATCGAACTTTTGCGCAAGCTGCAGGATGAACGAGGGCTCAGTTATCTCTTCATTTCCCACGACCTGAAGGTGGTGCGCGCGCTGTGCCACCGCGTGATCGTCATGCAGAGCGGACAGATCGTGGAGGAAGGCAAGGTCGAGGACGTGCTGACCTCCCCACGAACCGACTACACCAAGCGGCTTGTGCGGGCCGCGTTCGACATCGCCTGATTGCCCATTTCGGAGAAACCACATGGCAAAACATCCCAAGATCACCTTTATCGGTGCCGGTTCAACCGTATTCATGAAAAACATCATCGGTGACGTGTTGCAGCGTCCGGCCCTTGCCGATGCGAGTATCGCGCTGATGGACATCAATCCGCAGAGGCTCGAGGAAAGCGCGATCGTCGTCAACAAGCTGATCGCCTCGCTCGGCGTCTCTGCAAGGGCAAAGACCTACACCGATCAGCGCCAAGCTCTAGAAGATGCCGACTTCGTCGTCGTTGCCTTCCAGATTGGTGGCTATGAGCCCTGCACCGTTACTGATTTTGAGGTACCCAAGAAATACGGCCTTCGCCATACAATTGCCGATACCCTGGGTGTTGGCGGCATCATGCGCGGCCTGCGCACTGTCCCGCATCTGTGGAAGATCTGCGAGGATATGTTGTCTGTCTGCCCGAACGCCATCCTGCTGCAATATGTGAACCCGATGGCGATCAACACCTGGGCGATTGCGGAGAAGTATCCAAGCATTCGACAGGTCGGACTTTGCCACTCCGTCCAGGGGACCGCAATGGAACTCGCCGAGGATCTGGAGATCCCTTACGAGGAGATCCGCTACCGCTCCGCCGGCATCAATCACATGGCCTTCTTCCTCGAATTCGAGCATCGGCAGAAGGATGGCAGCTACCGCAATCTCTATCCAGATCTCATCCGGGCCTACCGGGAGGGCAGGGCGCCCAAGCCGGGCTGGAACCCCCGTTGCCCCAACAAGGTGCGCTACGAGATGCTGACGCGGCTTGGCTATTTTGTCACCGAGAGCTCGGAGCACTTTGCTGAATACACGCCTTACTTCATCAAGGAAGGCCGTGAGGACCTGATCGAGAAGTTCGGCATTCCGCTGGATGAATATCCGAAACGCTGCATCGAGCAGATCGAACGGTGGCAAGGCCAGGCGGAAGCCTATCGGTTGGCCGACAAGATCGAGGTCAAGCAGTCGAAGGAATATGCGTCATCCATCATCAACTCGGTCTGGACCGGCGAGCCCTCGGTGATCTACGGGAACCTCCGCAACAACGGCTGCATCACGTCTCTGCCGGCCAATTGTGCCGCTGAAGTGCCGTGCCTGGTCGATCACAACGGCATCCAGCCCACCTATGTTGGTGATCTTCCTCCACAGCTGACGGCTTTGATGCGCACCAATATCAATGTCCAGGAACTGACGGTCCAGGCACTGATGACGGAAAACCGAGAGCACATCTTCCACGCCGCGATGATGGATCCGCATACGGCCGCCGAACTCGATCTCGACCAGATCTGGTCGCTGACCGAGGACCTTTTGACAGCGCACAGCCCCTGGCTTCCCGAATGGACGCAGGGAAGCGCTTACCGACGGGCAAAGGCAAGCTGATCAATCAGATCGATCGAGCCATTCGCCGCAGCGCCGGAGTTGCGGCGGGTTCTTGGTAGGGTCTGCACCGTCTAGAGGCTCCGGATAATTCTCGCCTTCAACCAACCCGGAGCGCCTTATCCCTTGGTCTGCGGTAGCATCAAGGGTATAATCCTCTGCGTTTGGTCACGTCAGCCTTCAGCACCGTAAAACTTAGTCTAGTCGATTGACCCGGCGTCCCGATTTTCCAGATGCTGCACCGAATGACGACGCGATCTTCATCATGAATGCCTTGCTAAATCGGCCGAGAACATTCTGATCCGGCTCGATGTACCAGGATCGTTCTGCAACGTCGTAGTTATACTCATCGACTATCACCCAGCAGCGCTTCAAGTCGCTCAATCCGGCTCGACGCGCTTCTGTTTCAGGAACTTCGATCGCGGCGCGATCTGGCTGCGGAGGCTGGGTCGTGACCGCAAGCAGCGCAAGATGCGTGAGACCGTCTGTCGCCCCGCGGACCGCAACGACCACGCAGGTCGGGCGCGACTTGCGGCCTTCCGTCTCTCCACGCTCGTTCTGCCAGGCCCAGAGATATGGGTAAGCAATGACTTGACCGGGAAGAAAATCACGACTCATCGCCATAGCCTTCGCCACGCGACAGCCGATCGATCTCCGCCTCAAACAGGTCTATATGTTGCTTTGGCATTTCAGCTGTTTGATGAGCAGTGCGGGTATCGCCGCCGGTGCGTAAACGCTCATAATGATCGTAGCTCATCAGGACAAAGCGCGGTTTCCTGTGCTTAGTTAGGACCACCGGCTCACGGCTGGCAGCGTCGGTGACGTCGCCCACTTGTTTGTTAAGATCACCTGTCGTGAACTGGCGCATAGCTAAGACTCCGATTGGTGACTTCCATATTATCCATATTTTCTGGATTCGCAAGAAATTCGCCAGTCGTCGCGTCGAATGGGTGTCATCTCCCTTTGAGGTGATACGACCGGGAGATCAAGCATCTCACTCAATATCTGTCATAACGATTCTGGAGCTTGAGCGCGTGATACTCTCCGTTCAGAGACGTGATATTGACTAGGGCGCTCGCTTACGGACCTGGATAGATAGCCGAGTTTGCCCGGAGTTCGCCCAGCGCATCATTGCCACCGATGGAGCAGTTGCGACGCGATGTGCGCACTTGCATGTTCCGGATCGCCGAAATGAAGCTGATGCCCTCATCGCGGCCACTGCAGTCGTGCACGGGCTCGTGGTCGTTACACGCAACATTAAAGACTTCCAGGGAACCGGCGTTGTCCTCGTGGACCCGTGGCGCGCCTGAGGAACCGCAAGCCGAGTGCCTGAAAATTGTCTCTGCGAACTCGGCAGGACAACGCCGTCGTGTCCCTGAGCAGCTGAAGGTCGCGACTAGCCCTAGAGGCGTCCGGTCACCGACCGCGTTCGGTATAGGGCCTCTCGAAATCGGCAATCCGGTCGGCGGGAAAGTATCAACCCTTCACAAGAACTGTGAGTAGCGGAGGATCGCTCCGTCCTTCATCGAAGCTTCGTGGAACTTCAGCATTACCCCGCCTTGGCCGACATCCATTAGGTCACCCGCGACTCGACGCCGCCGCGCATTCCCCTTCAACGCAATGGGCGCTCTTTACCGGGCTGCACCTTGTGCGGTTCACTAACTCTGCACGACCTTCGCCCGAATGGGGCAGCTACGTCTCATAATGAGCCAGGCTTTTTCGAACCGAAAACCCCTTCGCTCGACTTAGCTTTCAACACGTCGACGCCGGCCATCGACTGCGGCCATCGCCGCACCGCCGAGAACAAGTGGAAGCGCGCTCAGGAAGGCGTGGGACAAAGGCACATCGAACAAGAGCAGGTCGGCGAGTATCGGCCACGTGATTGCAAGATACTCGAAAGGCGCGAGCAACGAAGCCTCAGCGTGCCGGAACGCCAATGTCATGGCGATATGCGCAAAACCTCCGAACAGCCCCGCAAGAACAAGCATGATGAGCTGATACATGTCCGGCGCCATCCAGCCAAAAGGAATGGATGCAATGCCGCCGAGCATGGAGGCGATGACGAAGTAGAAGGCGATGGCGCCCGGATTCTCTGTCCGGCTGAGGCTGCGCACCATGATTAGCGCAAAGGCAGTAAGCACACCCATCAGCAGTCCAAAGACATAGCCCCATATCCGATCGCCGCTGAAATCCGTACTGCCCATTTCAGGCCAGACCAGGATGAGAACGCCTGCGAGCCCTAAAACGACACCGCCGACGCGCCAGACCGTCACCCGTTCCGACAACAGGAGAACGCCCGCGATGCTGGTGAATGTCGGCGACAGGTAGCTGAGCAGCGTTGCTTCCGCGAGGGGCAGTCTCGCAATTGAAGCGAATGACGCAAACATCGCGGCGGCACCCAGGCTTGAGCGAAGAAGATGTCCCAAAGGTCGCCTTGTCGAGAGACCATGCGGGAACTCACCGCGGATCCAGAGAAAGATCACAAGCGGGATCAGTGCAAATGCAGAGCGAAAGAAGACGATTTCTCCGACGGGTACCTCGGTCGATATCGCCTTTATGCAGATTGACATGCCGGCAAAGAGACAACCGGACAAGATCCGCAAGGCAATGCCAAAAGGAGGATTCTCAGAAACTGCGCTCACTCTTTATCCTTCGCGTCGATGGTTGCTGTGCCCAAACTGGAATCGGGGCGTTGGTATCAGCATCAAAGGGTGCAGGAGGTGGATAGGAGCGGTAACGAGAGAGTGCGACAACGAAAAACGCGCATCCACAAGCAAGGCGCCAACCAAACGTGTTCGGAGGGTGATCGTGCCGATATCGAGCCAATCTCTGCCCTGATCCGGTTGAGTTGGTCCCAGAACATCATGCTGGGCTCAAGGGTGACAATTGTCCGGCCCGTTTCACGCCGACAGTCTAAAGCGACTTCGCAGCATTGCGCGACAGGAAGTTGGTGAACCAGCCGGCAGCGACCCCGACAAGCACACCGAGCGCCTTGACCACGGCATCTTGAAACTGAGGGTGTCGCGTCTTGGAGGCGAACTGAACCAGCTCGATCACGAACGCGGCGAAGAAAAGCACGACGGTGATGGAAAGGACCCGGCGCGGATAGGCGATGACAAACAACGCCGACATCCCGAGAAAAGCGAGCGCACGATCGAGATTGTTCGAGGTGATGGTGGGTGGTCTCGCCTCAATCGGTACCACCGTGACGAAGACGATGAGGGCCAACCCCGTCCAGGCGGCAAAACGAACGATTCTGCGAATGGTCATCAATCCATGATAGCAACAAGGGTGCCGGCCGCAAGGAAAGGGAACAGGCGGCGATGAAAGCCACCCAGACAGTACGGCTATGGATAAGGCTGACCTACGCTCGGACGGCATTCGGGCTCGATCACCCTCTGCCGATGCCGGGCAGTATTGCGCATCCGGCGTGGCCCCGCTCGAGGCGCAACGACCAGCTTGATTTGTAGATCGAATCTGCCCCTGGCCGCCTCAACCCGACGGCCTACGATCGATCCATCGAAGTAGACACGACCGACATCGACCTGAGATCGCGCCGATGCTCGGCCATCGGGATCATCTCACGCACCCTGTCGACCACTGTCCGGTCGAGCACAGCATTGATGACGCCGATCTCCCGATCCGCCGTTGCAATCACACGTCCCCAGGGATCGACCACCGTGGAATGCCCGAACATCACCCGCTCCTCACCATTGGGAGCACGGTAACTGCCACACTGGCCACAAGCCACGAAGTAACACTGAAATTCGATCGCCCTGGCTCGGCACAAGACCTCCCAGTGATCTTTACCCGTCTGCTGCGTGAAGGCGGCTGGGAGGATGATCAGATCGACATCCAACCCTGCCAGCTGATCAAACAGCCGAGAAAAGCGCAGATCATAACAGATCGCACAACCGACCCTGAACCCACCTATCGCATAGACAAGCAGCCCATCTCCCGCTGCGACCACGGCTGACTCAGCATAGACTTTGCCGTCTGGTGCCGTGATGTCGAAGAGATGGATCTTGCGATAGCGGCCAATCTCCGTCCCTGACGCATCAAAGACCACAGAAGTGTTGAAAATCGTGCTCGCATCCGAACGACGCTCCAACAGGCTGCCGGCATGAATGGCGACACCGGCCTCGCGGGCAAAGGTCCGAACCATTTCATAGGCCTCACCGCCGGGCGCCAGATCAGCAGCCTGCCGCTTCTCCTCCGGCGTCCCACCGGTCCAGTCGAAATGCTCCGGCAAGACCAGGAGATCGGGCTTTGCCCCAGCACAGGCGTCGCGCATCAAACGCAGAGCCTGGGCGAGATTGGCCGATCGATCCGGCTGCGAGTTCATCTGGATGAGTGCGATGTTCATGCAACTGGCTCACTTTCAAAATCAAAGATGGAAAGGCCGTCGGCCAGATGAGCCCGCAAACGTAGCGAACGCTTCTGGCGCTCGATGGCGAAGCGGGCGAGTGCCTCCATGCGTTGCCGCTCGGCGACGAAGACCCCTTCGTGATCGGCGAGCACGGCATAGCCTGGAAGCACGGCGGCGGCCCCGCAGGCGATTGGCACGTTGATCGAGCCGCCGATTGCGATCTTGCGATTGGTGGTGCGCGACGAGCGACCACGGCACCAGACAGGCAGGCCCACCGATACGATCTCCTCGAGATCGGTTGCCGGCCCGTCGATGATGATGGCTGCGGCCCCACGCGCTTTCGCAGCAAGGGCAACGCCACCACCGACACAGGCGATATCGTCCCGGTCGACCCGAGAGATGACCAGGATGTCGCCGGGTTGTACAAGGTCGATGGCTTTGTAGATCACAGCGCCGTCTCGGCCGGGTGCAGCAACGGTGAGCGCCTGGCCTGACACGCGCGCAGGCATGAGCGGCACTATGGCATCACCGACGAAGCCGAGATGTTCGACATGTCCGATCGTGGCCGTCTCGGTCTGCGAGAGCAGGTCAATGAGCGCCTTCGACAAAGGAGGCTGGTTGGGTTCCACCTGGTAGTCTGTCAGCATCGTCATCTCCTGCTCTCGCATTTCCCCGCTACCCGGATTGGGCAACTCAGACTTGCCCACTCACACTTGCCCACTCAGACCGGGCGCTCGCCCGAGGTGGTTGTGCGATGCATGATCCGGATCGTATTGGGGTCGAAGCCATCACGCCGATGCATGGTGCAGCGATTGTCCCACATCATGATGTCGCCTTCCTCCCAGGTCTGGACGAAGATGTCGCCTTGGCCGGTGGTGTGCGCCCAAAGCTCCTCGAGCAAGCTGAAGCTCTCGTCCTGCGGCATGCCGACGATCCAGGCGCCCTCGATCGTGCCCCCGAGATAAAGCGCCTTGCGTCCGGTCTCGCCATGGGTGCGGACCAGCGGATGCACCACCCCATCCCATTCCCGAAAATCCTTGCTGGTCGGCTCCTGCTTGTTGAGGCGGAGCTTGCCGGTCTTGTCATAGACATTCTGGAAGAAGATCTGCCGGCCCGTGATGGCCATCTTCAGCGCCTCTGGCAGGCTCTCATAGGCGAGATAGGTGGACAGGAAGTAGGTGTCTCCACCTGAAGGCGGGACCTGGATAGCCCTCAGGATCGCCCCTGCCGGCGGACGCTCGTAGAACCAGGTGTCGGTATGCCAGGTGGCCTCGCTATTGCCGAGTGCACCGCTCGGCTTGCCGTCCTTCATCTGGTTCGAGATGACGAGGATCTCGGGGTGGGTCGGATGCCCGCCCTCCTGCAACTGCTTGGGATGGATGACGAAGTCCCCGAAATGCCGGGAAAAACGCACCTGATCGGCGTCGGAGATGTGCGTGCGCTTGAATCGCAGCACACCATATTCGAGCCAAAGCCTGCGCAGCTCCGCGATGTCCCGGTCATCATAATTCTGAAAATCAAATCCCTCGACTTCGGCGCAGACATTGGTGGAGTTTTGCGTCGCGTGGATCTTTTCCTTGAGCATCATGGTCCTGTCTCCTTGAGATGCGGTGAGGAGGCCCTCAACCGATACGGCAATCAGCCGTTGTCAAACCCTAGGCCGGAGCTTGCCCGGCGCTCCAATAGTGATCGGCCACGATTGATTGGCGCGGCCGATCATTTGCAATTTCAATGGGAAAGCAGCTGCACATCCTCAGGCGCCACCACCATGTGCAGCACTGCGCCAAGCTCGGGCAGATCGTCGGCCTGAGAGGAAGTCAGAACATGCGCGACAGAAAGCCCGGGCGCCAGTTCGACCGTAAGCTCCAGCTGGGCGCCGAGATCGACAATTCGTCGCAAGCGCCCCGAAAGCCGGTTTACGGAAGCGGAGAGCGCGTCGGCCTCTGTCATCAGATGGAGATTTTCGGGACGAATACAGATGAAGCCGGTCTCAGGCGTCACCTTCTTCTTCGCCGAAATCAACGTCAGCCCACTGTGATCGAGCATCACCTCGGTTCCGTGCAGGGACGCCTTCCAGGAGGAAAAGGGGATCAGGTTCGACCGCCCAATGAAATCCGCGACGAAACGGGACTTCGGATTGCGATAAATCTCGCCCGGTCTGCCTTCTTGCGCGATTTCTCCGCCCCACATCACGACAATTCGGTCGGACATGGCCATGGCCTCTTCCTGGTCATGGGTGACATAGACGAAGGTCATGCCCAGTGCGGCCTGGATCTCTTTCAATTCGATGCGCATGGCTTCGCGAAGCTTCAGGTCGAGATTGGACAAAGGCTCATCGAGAAGAAGAACAGAGGGACGTGGTGCAATCGCCCGGGCAAGAGCTACGCGCTGCTGCTGGCCTCCGGAGAGCTCGCGGGGATAGCGCTCGGCATAACCTAAGAGATGCACGCTTTCCAAAGCCTCGGCGATGCGGCCCGCCACCTCTATCTTTGGCACCTTGCGCATCTTGAGACCGAAACCAACATTTTCGGCCACGGTCATATGCGGGAAAAGCGCATAATTCTGGAAGACGAGGCCGATATTGCGGTGCTCGGGCGAGACGCGCACCTGGCTCTTGCCGCGGATCCTGATGTCCCCGGAAGACGGCGACGCAAAGCCAGCGATCATGTTGAGGGTCGTGGTCTTGCCGCAGCCGGATGGGCCCAGAATGCTGACGAATTCCCCCCGCGGGACAGAAAGGCTGAGATCCCGGACAACAGGTACGGCGCCGTAGGATTTCGTGACGGATTGCAGTTCGATGTCGAGAGCAGTCATTTGCTTCCCCCATGCAGTTGGGCGGAAAAGCCGCCGATTTTCTCAAAAATGAAGATGGCCGCCAGGATGAAGATCATCGAGGCGACATTGACGGCCGCCATGACCGGATCGAGGCTGTATTCCAGGTGATTGATCACCTTGATCGGCAGCGTGGTGTCTCCCGGCCGGACCAGGAAGACGGACAGTGGAATGTTGTTGAAGGAAATGATGAAGGCGAAGGTGACGCCCGACAAAAGCCCCGGCTTGATCAGAGGCAGCAGGATAAAGCGCAACCGATCAAAGCGACCTGCGCCTAAGATCTGGGCCGCCTGATCGAGCCCCCGGTCGAAATTGGCGATCGATCCGGCCACCATGCGGGTGACGAAGGGCAATGTCAGGACCACATGAGCGGCAATCAGGGCTTCCGTCCCGAGAAACTGCTGCAGCCCAAGCTGCGAGATGAACAGGACAACCGCCACACCCTTGACGATCTGCGGTACCGAAAGCGGAGACAGGAGGAAGGACATGACGACATCGCTCTTCGGGAAGCGCTCGAAAACGATGGCGTAGGCCGCCATAAGTCCCGCCAATCCACTGATCGCACTGACGATGACGGCAATCTTGACGCTCAGCCAGAAAGGTTCAAGCCAACGTGGATGGAGGAGATCCCCATACCAGCGAAACGTCCAGGCGCGCGGATCGAGTGTCACCTCGGAGGTCGGGCTGAACGAGGCAGCAAGAACAACGATGATCGGCAAGGTGATGAAGACAAGCACCGCCACAAGCGCGACCCAAAACAGGAAACTGGAAACCCGGTTCATGACGTCACTCCTCCCCGGCCACTCAGCCTGATGCGTCGACGTGCCTCAAAGCGGATCCCGAGATAGGACACCCCGAGCATCATCAGGAAAAGTACGTTGGCCATGACGGCCGCAAACGGCCAGTTGACATAAAACAGCACCTGCTCGGCGATCATCGTCGCGATGACCTTGAAGCCTGCACCGCCCAGCAGGGCAGGGGTGGCATAGGCACTGGCTGCCATGGTGAAGGCGATCAAAAGTGAACTGATGATGCCGGGTAAGGAAAGCGGCAGCACGACATGGCGCATGACGCTTGCACGCGAAGCACCCAGCACTTGCGCTGCCCGTTCCAGATTGGGATCGATGCCCTGAATGCTGGTCATCAGGGACAGGATGCCGAAGGGCAGGACCACATGGGTGAGGCCGACGACGACCGCGAACATGTTCTTCGACAAGGGCAGGGGAGAGGCAATCAGCCCAAGATGCAAAAGCGCGTCATTGATGAAGCCGCGATCTTCCAGAATGATCAGCCAGCCATAGGTGCGAAGAACGACACCCGCAAGCTCGGGTGCCAGCGCCAAGGCGAAGACCAGCGCACGCGTCCGCCCCCTGGCCCGCGCCAGATAATAGGCAACGGGATAGCCAAGCACCGTGACGCAGACCGCCACGCACAGCGACATACTCACTGTCCGAAGAATGCCAGGAAGCGACAGCCCATCGGTCAAGAAGCGCTGATAGCTCGCCAGTGACGGCAGACCGGATACCGGATCGGTAAAACTGAGCCCGATCATCATGCCCATGGGAAGCGCAAAGAAGATCAGCAGCATGAAAACAGAAGGGGAGAGCGCAAGATAGATATGCGCTGGCCCGACTGCCGGCGAATGCCTCGCCGGCAGGACAAGAGAAACAGTGTTGGCCATGGGATTACCTCGCCGCCGGAACGACGTCGCGGTCCCAGCGCTGAGACCATTCGGGCATGCGCTCGGCCATCACGGAAAGGTCGGGCAGATGCAGTTGATCGAGCTCTGCCTCAGTGATCTGGCGATCACGAAGCTCGTCAGGGACATCGATATCCGTGCGAGCGCTGCCGACACGATAGCCTGCGACCCAGGCCTCCTGGCTGGATTTTCGAAGGAAGAAGTCGATGAAGCGATAGGCCGCTTCCTTGTTTTCAGCACCGACGGGCACGCTGAGCGTCGCAATCAACGGGATCGTGCCTTCCGAGGGCCGGACATATTCGACGGGTGCACCGGAATCCACCAGCAGCTGCGCCCGTCCGTTCCAGAACGGCATGGCCCAGACCGAGCCGTCCTTGATGTAGCTTTCAAGCAGTGCCGAGGACTGCTCGAAGCCGATCGACTGGCGCGCAATAGCAGCCATGGCGGCAAAACCTGGATCGAGATTGTCGACCAGTCCGCCGCCATTCATGACGGACATCACCTGAAGGAGATTGACCGCCATGACGTTCTGAAAGGTCGGCAGGATCACCCGACGCGACAGGGCAGGATCGAGGAGCAGGCTCCATGACGACGGTACGCCCTCGATGTGATCGGTCCGATAGAGCAGCGACATGTACTGGACTTCATGCACAGCGCCACAAGGCCCGGCCGCGTCCGCAAGACGTGAAGACAGATGAGCCAGTTCTTTGATCACGTCACTCGGCAGTTCTTCCAGCAGACCGTCCTTGCATCCCTGCAAAGCCTGGGTGGCCGTCATCACGACGACGTCGAAGCCTGGCTTGCCACCCGTTGCCTTGATTTTTGCATAATCCTGCGAGGATGAGCCGACAGCATCATACACAACACGAATACCCGTCTCGGCTTCAAACGGCTCGATAATCCGTGAACGGATGATCTCCTCATAGGGTCCGCCATAGCTGTTCAGCACGAGCTGATCCGCAGCAACCGAACCGGCACCACCCACAAAACCAATCAACGGAAAAAGACCGACGATCACACGTCGCATATCCATGGCAGTTCTCGCTCTCTTCTGGTTGTTCCCAACCAAAAGATGCAGCGGCGAGCACAGGGGGTCTAATATCGAAGGCGGCAGATTCATCGTCGTGAAAGAACAAATGATCACGTCCATATCCGCCATGTCATGCTCCACTCTGGCAACCGTGCCAAGAAGTGGAGACGTCGACAAGCTGGCGAAGGCTGCTACCCAATTGCGCAGATTTGTACCCCAAGCCCACGTCGCATCACGGATGAATTCGTGGAAGACTCTGCCGGCCAACAAACATCGCTGAGCCGACTGGCTCGGTGGGCTGCATAGGAAAGGGTCCACCATGGTCATGCAGTTTCGGATGCTTCTTGACTGCCTGGACGCAGCAGTCTGTGACAGCGCCCTCTCGCAAGCTCTGACGTCTTTTGCGAACTGTAATGGTTTCGACTATCACGCCTATCTTGGTCTTGAAGGGTTCAGCCGAGACTATTTCGGCACCTTTCCGACAGACTGGCACAACTATTACCTTAAAAACGATCTTGCTTGCCTCGACCCCGTCGTCCGTCAGGCGAAACGCAGCAGTGGCACCTTCATATGGTCGGCCACCGGCTGGCTTCATTCCAGGGACACCAAGTTGCGCAATTTCGCGAGCGATGCCATTGCGCACGGCATCACCCACGGCCTGGCGATCTCAGCCAGGACGAGTTTTGACCGCCAGCTCATCTTGAGCTTTGCAAGTTCTCAAGGCGATTACTGGAGACCTGGGACCCTAGATTTGAGCGATGGTGTCCCCCTTCTGATGGAGCTTCATCACCGCCTGAAGGAGCTCCGACAAACCGTGCCCCAAGTCCCTGCCAGGCCGCTGTCTTCACGTGAACGCCTCTGCCTGATCTGGGCAGCCAAGGGGAAAACCGCCATCGAAACGGGGACACTCACACAGCTGTCGCACCGGACCGTTCAGTCCTATCTGGACACCGCACGCTCTAAACTCGGGGCAGCCACGGTCGCGCAACTGGTGGCAAACGCAAAAGACATGAAGCTCATCTGACGATCCAGGTGAACTCTCGCCGACTTCGCCAATGATATCGGAAGTTCATCTTGGCTACTGGTTGAACGCCATGATGAGGGGTTTGCCAAAGAGGCGCGCCCATGCCTTGGCACTCGCACGTTGGATATCCATCATCGAGGTGCCACGGGTCCACCAGACATTGCCAGGCGCAACAATCAAATCTGGATCATGCAGCATGGACTGAATGACAGGCCAGACGATGAGTTGTTCATAGCACATCAAGGGGGCGATCCTTGTTTGGTCGACATCAACGACCGGGTTGGCAAAGAAATGCGCCCGAGCGCCCCCGCGATCGCCAAGGGCCTTAAGCCAGGGCTGCCACATCGAGCCAGGGACCGGCATCCGTTGACGATACACAATGGCGCTGCCGGACGCATTCAACGAAACCAGCACATTGTCGTAGCCGTCGGCGTCAACGACCACCGTGCCAGCGATCACAGTGATCGCCGTCCCTGACAGCTCTCTTTGCCACAGACGAGCAATGGCCGGCGTCCAGAAGCCAAGCGCACTTTCCGGGAGGACGACAACGGTTCGAGAGGCATGGTGCGAGACAGAGCGGTGAATGATTGCCATCAAGGCGCCTTGTCGCTCCAGACTTTGATCCCGACCAAGCGAGACACCCATTTTCAGATCAATTCCGTGCCACAAAGCTGGCTGCGCACTCTCGGTCGCGATAGCGGATGATGAGAGCCAAAATCCTGCAGAGACAATCACGGCTATGAGCCAATGCCGCATGGTCATGAGCAAGAGAATGAGCGTCATCGCCAGCAATCCCCACCAACCCCAGGCTGGAAACAGAACACCCGCTGCCGTGATCGGATGAGCCCAACCCAGTATTCCCAGGGGAGGAACGGCCATAATCACACAGGCGATCAGGAAGCGAAGTGGTTTTCGCCAACCAGAACGATCGGTCCAGAGCGCCGTGTGCACCAGGACGAAGCCGGTAGAAGCAATCAGCCAGAGGAGCAGACCAGGCCAGATGTCTGACGCATAATAATTGGCCACGCCCTGCGGCAGACCCCGCGACGCACTCATGAAATAGGTGGCAGAAACGGTCAACGCTTGCGCCCTCGTTCTCGCATGCGACCAGAGGAGCGGGAAACCAGCTGCAAGCGAAAGTGAAAGGAGGTCGCCGCTCCAGCCGAGCCACCCTGCTGCAACCGAGCCCAGCAAAAGCGAAGATGCACGCAGATGATCATGGTGCATAGGTCCACACCTTCTTCGCCAGGCCGAGAATATTGTTGGCCGGAAGGGGCCCGAAATAGCGGGAATCGAAGGATGCGGGGAAATCCGAGTGCAGATAGACGGATCCCGGCGGGATTGTACCGCCAGCAAACGGCATCAGTTGCCGGCCTCGAGCGTCTCTTGGTTGAAGCCTTGAGTGCGGGAGAACCTGGCCGTCAATGCGAACCTGATCCTCGATCTTGATGCGCTGACCCGATCTCGCAACGACCGTCTTGATCAGCGGCGCGAAGCCGCCGGCACACAGACCCCGGCGAAGATAGCCACGCTCGAGCGCCGCGCGCATGGCGTCAGTAGCTGGTACACACACGAAGACAAGGTCATCGATCTCGACCTTGCGATCGAGCGGCAGGATGCGCCAGACGCCAAGGGCTTCACTCGGTGTGAGATTGATCCTGAACCCTGCGACGCCAAGACCAATCATCCCAGCAAACATCGTCGCCACCACGGCGCACAGCAAGACCAACGCGCGGCGGCGGTTGCACCCAACCGGTGTCGCCTTCTTCCTCACCTCCGTCATTTGAGCCCGAGCCCTTGCGATTTCGTCCGATGCATGGCCTCGGCCTTGTTCAGCGCCGTCACCGCTCTCTGATGGGTCCACAGCTGCTGAGCCGTCCGCATGCTGTTCCAGGCTTGCGCGACCTCGCTCCTTTGCACTGCGTTCATGTCCGACGTTATGCGCCGATACACCGCACCGCTGGCGTCTTTTGCGGAAATCGGCAGGAATGTTCGCTCCCCGAAGCGCTTGGAGATTGCCTCGACAAATGCCTCGAGTTCGGCTTTTACGTTTCCATCGCCCGACGCATGCTTGAGAGCCGCCGGCAGATCGTTTTGGTCGATGGCGTCACGGATGCGCTCCAGCACGCTTGCCGCTCGGGCCGATAGGGCAGGTATTTCAGTTGCGACCTGTCTGCGAACTGCCAGTTCCTCGGCCTGCTGTCTCCTTTCGGCGGCGCCACGCTGACGCAGATAGTCCCTCAGGCTGTCGGCCAGCGGTGTCACGTTCTTGAGCGCTCGAGCCCGGTCCGATTTACTGGCCCGGCTGGCGAAGAACCCGGTCTTGCCCTTGAGCGCGCCGAACGCCTCAGGTTCAGCTGCGAGTCTTGAAATCGTCTTTGCCGCCATTGCCCGGTCGTTTAGCATCGCATCGACATTCACCGCATTGAATGCCGCTTCGGGTTGCGCATAGACATAGGTGAAGCGCATCGAGACCTCTTCCCATTGCCTCTTGAGAGCCGGATCAGCGCCAAGCTTTTCCTCGACAGCCTCATCGATCGACTTTGGAAAAATGGAAATCCCGGCCACCATCGGCCTCACCTTCTCAGCTGCAGGGTAAGCCGTCTTGCCGATCGGGGGCGAAAAACCAAGCCGCGTTGCGATGACCGCAAGCCGGCCGGTGAGCGCGACGAGCCTATCTTTCTGCCGTACCGTCCATGTCAGACGATCACGCGCGATGGTCCTGGCGACCTTGGCGATATGAAGCCCACGAATTTCAGCGAAACGCAGCGCCTGACGGTAGATGCTGCCGCCGGCATAATCGAGCGTCGTTTCCTTCGAATTCTTGCGCGAAAGAGTTTCGACCAAGCCGCCCGCCTTGGCGAAGGATCGACGGCCGTAATAGACGTCAAGATCCTCGCGGTGACGTGTCATGGCGACATAGGTCAGGTGGCGATCAAGCGAGAGAGATGCCAGCACCTTGACCCGGTCGACTGTCGCGCCCTGGGCTTTGTGAATGGTCGTCGCATAGCCGTGGTCGACATTGTTATAGAAGCGCTGTTCGACCAAGACTTGGGCGCGGTGCTCACCCTTGCCGATCTCTGCCACAAGCCGCCCGGGACCCGCTTCCACCACTTTTGCCAGCATGCCATTCTTGACGCCAAGCGACCCCTCATTTTTGAGAAGGACGATCTGCTCACCGGCTGCAAAGCGCCTGACACCATCGGCCGTCTTGAACTGAAAACCAGCCTGGATGACGCCGCGCTCGACGAGCCTATTGCGCGCCAGTTCGTTCAGCATCCTGACATCGCGACGAAGATGCGCCAGGATCAAGGTCGACTTGGCTTGATCGTAGTCACGGTCCCAATCGGAAATGAGATCGGTGATCGCATCAGCCTTCAACTCGGCCCCGATCATCTTGCCGCGGGCCTCATAGGCTTCGACGGCCTTGCCAATATTGCCGCGCGCGAGATCGAGTGAAGCCTCGCGCATCCATGGCTGACGCTGGCGATAGATGGTTTCGAGTTCTGTGTACCCAATTCGATCAGTAATAGAACGAAAGGCGGCGCCCGCCTCGATGGGCTGAAGCTGTTCAGGATCGCCGACGAGGACGAGCTTGGCACCTGACCTCAAGACAACGTCCACAAACCGTGCCATCTGTCGCGACGACACCATACCGGCCTCGTCCAAGACAAGGATGGTCTTGTTGTCGAGCTGGCCGCGGCCCTTGCTCCATTGCAGCTCCCAAGAGGACAGAGTGCGGGAGGAAATGCCCGCTTCCCTCTCCAAACCCTCCGCCGCCTTGCCGGCGAGGGCCGCACCGACAACCCGATACCCGGCGGCTTCCCACACCTCACGCGCGGCCTTCATCATCGTTGTCTTACCAGCCCCTGCACGACCGATCACGGCAGCAATGCGCTTGGCTCCAGCAACATCTTCGATGGCAGCTTTCTGCTCATCCGAGAGCTGTTCGTGGCGCGCAAATGTCGCCTCGAGCAGGGGCCTGCGCACGCCATGCGAAGACTGTTGAGAAAGCCAGATCGCCTTGTTGGCCATCTCCGCTTCCAGACGGATCAAGGTCCGTGTCGTGTATTTCGTCGGCGATCGTACACCCGTTGCAAAATCGATCCGCTCCCGGTCCAGCCGCAAGGTTTTTGGGTGTTCGAGGATGCGCACCATCAGGTTCTGGAAGAGGCTGGCATCGTCGATATAACGATTGAGGATCCTGGCAATATCGCGTTCTTCAAAGACACTCTTTTCTCGAGTGACCAGATCAAGCACGAGGGCAGGATTGCGCTCGATCCGCCGCGCGTTTTCAATACGACGCTCTTCCTGCCACTGCAGACGCTCCAATGCGGCTGCCTCTCCATCTATTCCCGCTTTGCGCTCGATTGCCTTCGCGCCAACGCCGAGATGAATCGTCGGCGCAAGCTCGACCCCCTGCTTCTGGAAGGCGCGACCATCGACCCTGATGTCGAGTCCGGCAAGCGCCAGATGCCGGTTCTGGCATGCGAACCAGCCATCTCGGAATGCGTTGAAATCCGCGATACCCCCGGCCCAAAGCGCATAGACGATCTTGCCGCAATCGTTGCGCTGAACCTTGCCGTCAGGTCCCGTGACCGGCACCTTCTTCGAGCCGAATCCCTCCTCGGTCAAAGGCCGGAGCGTCGTCATCAAATGGATGTGGGGATTATCAGGCGCATCATGAAAGACCCAGTCAGCCACCATGCCCCGGGCAGTGATGTGCTTGGCTACAAAATCACGGACGAGCTCAATGTTCTGCGCCGCCGATAGTTCGATCGGAAGAGCGATTGTTACATCCTTGGCGAGCTGTGCATCCGAGCGCTTCTCGAAGTCTTCCACGCGGTTCCAGAAGGCTTCCGACGCCTGTGCGACCGATCGATCGGCGACCATGCGACGAAGCCATTCCGGCGCCTCGGCCGGGATATTGAATTCCTCATGCAACAAACCCTGCTTGCGGGTGTAATCGATCGTCCGGGCTTCGCGCTCATAGTCCATTTTGGCGCAGTGCCGATACGCGGCTGACAGGACGGCACTGCGACCGGAGCCCCGGGCAACGATGCTGACGGAGAGATGCGGGACGACCATTGCTCAATGCACTCCAGCGACCGGAAGAACCAACTGTTCGCGAGAGACGGGCGGCCGCGCCGCAAGCCGAGAGCAGTGCGTCGCAACAGCGACGTATAATTGCGCCCTTGAAGCCGTCCTTCGAACGGCCGGGATCATTCACAAAAACACCAGCTCTGGCGATTGGAGGATTCACAGTAGTGCGTTCGGCACGACGCTCTGAGAATCTCTGTCTCGCGACATCAGTGTTCGAGAAAGGGAAACGACGAGATGAAAAAGCCATCTTCAAAAATCCGCCAGGAGATCGCGAAGCTCCAGGAACAGCTGAAGACAGCAGAGACCCGCGAAGCCGAACGTATCGGCCGCATCGCAGTTCGGGCAGGACTCGGCGACATTGAGACCGACGAAACCGCGCTTCAGGCGGCATTTGAAGATCTGGCGAAACGGTTTCACGCGGGCAAGCCGAGCGCCACTGCACGGAAAGGCACCAACGAGAGCGGAGCGGGTAGGGGGCAGCCCGAGACGATCGCGACTGGCCCGGCTTCAGGCCGCCTTGACGAGGCTTGAGCGAATGAAAAGAGGAGAAACGTCTGAGGCCCGGAAGAAAGATACGCGCGACAAGATCGAGCTCGGCGGCCTGATCGTCAAAGCCGGTCTGCGGCTCGAAAAACGTGCGCTTCTACTCGGCGCGCTCATCGAGCTGAACGAGCGATTGAAGGCCGACGAGCGCGAGCGCGCAAGATTGACCGCGATTGGCGTAAAGGCGTTCGGACATGACGGCCAATAGGATTGCTATTGTCATTATGCCCGCGGCGCTCATGTGTGCTGTGTTCTTTTCGATGACCGGTATCGAGACCTCGATTGCCGGGCTCGGGACAACGGAAAAGGCTCAGCGCATCCTGGAGCGCATTGGGATCGCGGCCCCTTACCTTACAGCGGCGACCTCCGGCCTTGCATTGTTGTTTGCGGCGGCAGGTGTCTCAAACATTCGCGTCTTGGGAACTGGTGCGGCAATCGGAAACGCCATGGTGATCTTGATGGCAAGCCTGAGAGAAGGCGGGCGTCTTTCAATGCTCTCCTCACAGCTGCCAGCGGGACAATCGGCGATGTCGCATCTTGATCAGGCGACGATGGTCGGCGTGACTGCAGCACTCATGTCCGGGTGCTTTGCCATGCGGGTGGCGCTGCGCGGCAACGCCGCCTTCAAGCATGCTTCGCCCAAGCGCGTCTCCGGTAAGCGTGCCCTTCACGGCGAGGCTGACTGGATGGAGCTTTCCAAAGCTCAGAAGCTCTTGCCAGACACCGGCGGCATCGTAATTGGCGAGCGGTATCGCGTTGATCGTGACAGCGTGGCCGCCATCTCGTTTCGTGCCGACAACAAGGAGACATGGGGCGCCGGTGGCACGTCTCCGCTGCTGTGCTTCGACGGATCGTTTGGCTCTTCCCACGGCATCATCTTTGCCGGATCAGGCGGGTTCAAGACGACATCCGTGACCATCCCGACGGCCCTGACGTGGGGCGGTCCGCTCATCGTGCTCGACCCATCACGTGAAGTCGCGCCCCTGGTGTCGAAACATCGTGAGCAGGCGGGCCGACGGGTCAGAATTCTGGATCCGCGCAGTCCCGCAACTGGATTCAATGCACTCGACTGGGTTGGCCAATACGGTGGTACGAAGGAGGAAGACATTGCATCGGTCGCGTCCTGGATCATGAGCGATAGCGGTCGCGAAAGCGGCGTCCGCGATGACTTTTTCCGCTCGTCCGGCCTGCAGCTTCTCACCGCCATGATAGCCGATGTCTGCCTGTCGGGCCACACGCCGCAAGAACAGCAGACGCTCCGCCAGGTACGCAGCAATCTGGCTGAACCCGAGCCGCAATTGCGCAAGCGCCTGCAGGAAATTTTCGACAATTCCGGATCGGACTTCGTGAGAGAGAACGTCGCCGCCTTCGTCAACATGACGCCGGAAACCTTTTCCGGCGTCTATGCCAATGCCATCAAGGAAACCCATTGGCTCTCCTATCCGAACTATGCAGCACTGGTCTCCGGCTCGACGTTTCGCACCGGCGACGTCGCATCGGGCAACACGGATATCTTCATCAACATAGACCTGAAGACGCTTGAGACCCATGCTGGTTTGGCGCGTGTGGTAATCGGCTCGTTTTTGAACGCAATCTACAATCGCGATGGCGCAATAGAGGGCAGGGCCCTCTTCCTGCTCGATGAGATTGCAAGGCTTGGCTATATGCGCATCCTTGAGACCGCGCGAGACGCCGGACGAAAATACGGCATAACACTGACGATGATCTATCAGTCGATCGGCCAGCTGCGCGAAACCTATGGGGGGCGCGACGCGTCCAGCAAATGGTTCGAGAGCGCCAGCTGGGTCAGCTTTGCCGCCATCAACGACCCCGATACCGCCGAATACATATCTCGCCGCTGCGGCATGACCACGGTCGAGGTCGATCAGGTCAGTCGCAGCGTCCAACCGCGGGGATCATCGCGGACACGATCGAGGCAGCTGGCGCCCAGACCGTTGATACAGCCCCAGGAAGTTCTCCTGATGCGCGCGGACGAGCAGATTGTCTTCACCGCCGGCAATCCGCCGCTGAGATGCGGCCGCGCCATCTGGTTTCGGCGGCCAGACATGAAAGCCCGCATAGGCAGGGCAGGGATATAGCCCCATGACCTTCCGACGCAGCGACCGACGCATTTGTCCATCCAGCTGCATCAGCTTGCCCCCACGGCTGTTCTTCTCAGTGCAATAGGAGATCGTGACCGGGATCGACGACAGTCCGGATGAGCCGTCTCTTGCCCATTCGGCCACCGCTTTTTTGATGCCAAGGCAGAACTGCGCAAAGCCCATCTGACATCACGAAAATGAATCAGTCGCGGTCGACCGATTCAAAACTCTCGTTGGACGGGGAATGCGCCAATCGCGATCATGCCAGCATGATCATTCAAGCCTATCACCTCTATGTCGAGAAGATCGACCGCACGAAAAACATGGCTCGCTTTTATGCCATGTCCATCGAGCCAAATCTGTTTGGCGAAGCGTGCCTGACGCGACGTTGGGGACGTATCGGAACGAACGGCCAAACAACAAGCCATCATTTCGCAACAGAACGAGAAGCGGTGATCCTCTTTCTCGATCTCCTGCGTCGGAAGAAGAGGCGCGGTTATTCCAGCGTTGCACGTCAAAAAGACATGGCTCGACGAGAACTCGTCTAAATTGATAAGGGAAGAGCTGTCTGCATCGGGGTGCCTGTGGTGTTTGCCAGTCGACTGCGACTTTGACGACCGGCTCATTCTCAGTGCAGATCTTCCCGCGTGCTAAGAGTGATCTTCTCTCTTCTGAAGTTCTGGCCAATCGGCCAGCTGATCGGGAAGACGCCCGGTTGCCAAGCCCGGGTCCGGAACGCCGAGCCACCTCTTCCAACTTCTTGGTCGCCGCCGCACTGCCAGCGCCGGAACCAATCCTCTCAAACGGGACGGGTCATTCGGCGCAGCCCCTCCGGAGCTCGGTGGTGTCTGGCCGAGCCAAGAGGCGTTTGAACGGGCGTCGCACTCCACTCCGGTCGCAGGATTTGCAATGAGGCCCCGCCGATGGGCGGAGCCTCATGCCGTGGATCAATCCCGGTTCTGCCTGGACCAGATCAACCGAAGGCCATCTTCGCCCTCGACCTCAGCAAGCGTTGCGTAGATCGGGGCCGGAAAGCTCGGATCGTCGAGCTTGACCGAGAGGTAGTCGCGGCCTTGTTCGGACGTCTTCTGCCAGGCTGCACCGAATTCCACGCTGCCGGCATAGACGCGGAACTGCGGGCCCTTGTCGGAGGGGTTCTCGACGCGGGCAATGCGTGCCTTGACGTTGAGGGCAAGAGTGCGAATGGAGCCAGTGAAGCCGGTTTCGTTTGCAGTGAAGTTGCCGATGATTGCCATTGTCCTATTCCTTTTCGTGTTCGGGCCGCGCCCATCGCGGCCTCGATGGCTGTCACGAAGACTGGTGATGATCGGACCGCACCCTATAGGGCCGCAATGAAGTGGAGGGCGGCAAGGTGCAGATTTGTTGGTGGGTGAGGAGGCAGGCGGAGCCTGACGGGGTAAGAAATCTGGACCCGGCCGTTGCGGGGAGACGATCAAGGCGCAGCCGCTCTCCGGTCAGACATGCCTCATCGAGCCCGCGAATGAGCGCCTGAGACTGCGTAACGACTATGACAAGGATCAACAACGCGCCGGCCTTGCAAATGAAAGCCTCGACACACCAGCCCATCTGAAACGCCAGAACTGTATCATCAGCTGGGGGTCACGAGATCCGTCAAGCGGGGCCTGCTTGCCCCGCTTGTGCAGTGCGGTATCGTTGTTCATGCGAATCGCAGCATGGAGGACAGATGCGCCAGCAAAGCAAACCGTTCATCGTTGAGCGCAAACCGACGAGAAAGCCCAAACCCGATTCACAAAAGCCGTCGATCTGGGGCAGACTGGATACTGACATAGCAATTGGTCTTCGGGTTCTGCAGGAAAGGGACCAGCGGAATGCCGGTCAAGAGGCGGCCAACGGTGATGACGATCACGCCTGAATGCTGGGTCGCAGCTATCGAATTCTCGAGATTTCCGCCGCATGAGAAGCCGCAGCCAGGCCCAAAAAAAGGGCCGCCGGCATAAAGCCGCGGCCCGTGAATTGTGAAGGCAAAAGCCTCCAGAGGGGAACAGTCGATGCAACGGCACTGGGAGGAAATCCGTCTTGCGCATCAACTGGAGGCATGATGCCCGAATTTTGACCATTTGGAAAACATTTATTGTGCACTGCAGCCATGCGCATGCTGCATTTCGGCATGATCGGAAGCCCAATGCTATTCCGACGGATCCAGGTTTCCAAGACCCAAAGGCCGTGACACTCCATAGCCAGCGCTTCAAGTGAGGCTTATCTTTTAGGCCGCCTTGAATGGACGGCAACCGAATCCTGCCTCGAGCAGGCGCCAGGGTCCATACTAATTATTGTTTTATATCAATTGCTTATCTAAAATCGCATAATATGCATTATGGAACATTAAATCTGAACGCGGCAAAGTTTCGGGGCCACATGATCAAGTCTTGCACGAGGGCCAATACTGATCACGATCCATTTGATAAGGCGCAGTACACAGCAGATGCCGCAGAAGCCGGCGACGTTGAGCGCGATGAGACGACGAAGATTGTGCTCCATAGCGTGAATTCGTCGCCGCGGCGAGCACACATGGTTCTCGCTTCTGCCGGCATCCGAAAGAATGGGCCCATGCAGGTCAGCATTCGCACCAAAAATACGAGGACATCCTTCACACTTGCGCGCTATCGGCAAGACGCGAGATAGTCGCAGACGAAACCACAACAACGGCGACGACGATGAACGGAGCGGCATTTTTCCTGGTAGTCAACTTCGTGGTTGCCATATCGTTTGCCGCCGTCTTCATGGTCGTTGCCGGGCGCAGCCAATCCCGCAAGGCGGCCATCTTGCTCGGGATCGGCTTTGGGATCGCCTCGCTGTCGGCAATCTGCGAGCTGCTTATAGCCTATGCGGGACCACCCAAACTCTGGGCATTGGGAGCCTTTGCGACAGTCCTGTCTGGCATGGTCATGATAAGCCTTGCGATCGCGGAGATGTACAATCGGCGAATTGAATTGCGCCTCACCGCCGTATTCGTCGCAGCCGCGCTTGCGAATGCCTATCTGATTTATGACTTGCCGCGGGGAACACCGTTGCAGGCATTTCTCTATCAGGGGCCCTTTGCCATTGTGATCTTGGCTGGCGCCATGATCGTCATACAGGCGCGTCGGCAGACAGCCATCGACCGCTTTCTGGCCTTGTTGCTGATGGCAACAGGCCTTCATTTCTTCGCCAAGGCCGGGCTCGCCGTCATCTTCGGTTCCGGGGCCGTTGCAACTGACTATATTCGGACCAGTTATGCGCTGATATCTCAGAGCCTGACGGCAGTCTTGATGGTTGCCGTGGGATTGACCCTGCTTGCCAAGCTTGTTCTGGAAATCATGCATGTGCACAAGACAGAGTCGGAGATCGACCTCCTGTCGGGGCTCTTGAACAGGCGCGGGTTTCACCGTCGCGTCGACAGGTTGTTCGGCGATGACCCAAAGGCCGTGCATTCTATCATCTTGTGTGATCTCGATCATTTCAAGCGCATCAATGACAGCTTTGGCCACGATGTCGGCGACGCGGTCATCGAGGCCTTTGCAGAGCATCTGCGTGTGACGACCCCTCCCCACTGCGCGGTCGGTCGCCTCGGTGGCGAGGAGTTCGCCATTTTTCTTCCACACAGCGATACGGTTGCGGCCGTTCACTTGGCCCAGCGCCTGCAGTTTGGCACCATGCCGCTGCGCGCACTGCCGCCTGGAATTGCGGTGACGGCAAGTTTTGGCGTCGCGGCGGTCTCGTCCTTGCACGGGCTGGCGGCGGCTTACCGGCAGGCAGATCAGGCCCTCTACTCGGCCAAGACCCGCGGCCGAAACAGGGTCGAACTGGCAAGTGGCGATGCGCCCGAGGCTTCGATGCAAGGCGCGCAGAGGCCGGTGATAAGGTCATGATCGTGGGTAACGTCACCTTTGTAGGTCACCAGTCGCAAGCCAGCATCACGAGACTATCGAGCCCGCCACATTTGCGAGCCACAGGGCTTGCCGAGCAACCGACGGGCCGCGGTCCTGGTGACATGGCGACCTGAGCTGCTACGGTGGCGGAGCCGATGGTCAGTTGACCGAAGAAGGATCGAAGGCCCTGACGGGCAGGTGTTGCGGCGAACGCTGACCGTCCACACACCAAAGCCTGGTTTGTCGCCATGGCACTCGATCGGATTCGGCCGAAGCACGAAACGGCATGGGTCGTTCGCCCGTGACACCGGGCGGGAGGATCCGCGCGGGTATTTGTCCCAGTCGGTCTTTAGTGTCGGGCTTGGAACGCCGTGCGGCGTCCATTTCAACGCCGGGCGAAAGGTTTGTATAGCGAAAAGCAAGCACGATCGGCATGTCCGGCACGCGCTTATTGGCGGGTTTCGCCAGCGCCGCGAGCGACAGGACGTTCGCTTGAAGAATTCAAGCCTAGTTGGGCGAGCCACTCATCAACCGGGGCGCCTTTGGCCGATCGACATGAGGCTGGTCAGCTTTCCGTCAGGGCCAACATGCGTTCGAGTTTACAGCGTGTCTGCGGTGCTTTCTGTCCATTTGCGATGGCGAAGCTCATCCTCATGGGCCTTGTTGGCGAGCGCAATCTTGCCCGTCGTCAGCATCTCTTTCATGTCGCCTTCAGTCGGCGCATCAATCCCGAGCTCGCCTGCCTTCTCGGTGAGCACCTTGACGTGCTGCAGATCATCCTCTCTGAACTCAGAAATCTTGGCGCTGACGGTCTTGGCGCTTGATGCAGGAATCATGCGCCGCAATCGCATCATGCTCGAGATAGAGCAGATGCTTGACCAGTTCTTCGATGCTGCTTTCGTTGCCTACCATCGTGACCGTGCGTGCTTCTCCTTTGTCGATGTGTCAGGGTCTGACAACAGCTCGCGTCGAAGGTTTCGGTCCTCGCCTGCCTCGCAGACGGCGCAGCGGCATGGGGCATGGGGAAAATGCAGGGCTCTCGGTGGCTGTGCGACGGAACGGTGGAGCGGCTGTATTGCCCGCTGAAATCCCCGTTCAACCATCCTCGTCCGTCCCGATGTGTGACTTTCCTGTCAGTCGGGATTCATCTTCAACAAGGCCGCGCTGGACGCTGCCTTGCCCTTCCCGTCATCGCCAGCGAACTGCGCACTTGCCGCTTCGTTCGCTTCTGTTATTGCATCAGCTTCATCGGGCGACGAAGGGGTCGCGCGACCTGCCCGCTCCCAGTGATCTTCGTGCTTGTCGGAGGGACGCCCCTCCTCCTCCCAGATCTGGTAGGCGCGTTCGCGTTGCTGTTGCTCACGATCCATTTTCTCTGTCCTCCGTCTCGTGTTTGCAGAACCTGCCAAACCTTCCTTCGTTCCACGGCAGCACCTATCGAAGCACTGATCATTTGGGGACGCCTCTAGCCCGAACAATCGTAGCTCCGTCCAGGCGAAGCCGGATGGTGGCGGTTCGGCACTCCGCTGTGTTGCGGTGAACTCATGGAGTGACCTCGGCACCATCCCAACTCGCCAGCAAGCCAGATTGCGCAAATCCATGTTGTCTGACAAACGGGGCCCAGCTTGAGCCATCACGAAAGGAGATGGCTGGATCAGCTTTTTTCATGCGGCCTCAGGCCCCTGAAACATTGACAGTATCGCAGACATGACATCAACTGGGCTTGTCAGACATCTTACATATATGGGGATCAAGGTCTGTCGATGTTCAAGGAGGAATATCATGAGGAAACTGGTTGCCGGCCTGCTGCTGGGAGCAGCAGCCCTTGCATTCACGACGGCGGCGCAGGCTGGCGCAACGCTTGATCGGGTCATGGAGAACAAGACAATGGTCGTGGCGACCAACAGCGGTTGGCCACCCCAGAGCTATCTCGACGACAACAATGAGATGGTGGGATTTGACATCGATGTGTCGAACGAAATCGCCAAGCGTCTGGGTGTCGAGGTCCGCTTCGAGACCCCGGACTGGGCGACGCTGACCGGCGGCCGTTGGCAGGGGCGCTATGATCTTGGCGTCGGATCCGTCACGCCGACCAAGGCGCGCGCACAGGTGATCGATTTCGTCGGCATCTATTATTTCAGCCCTTACGTCTATGTTCTGCACAAGGACAGCACGGCACGCTCGGTCGACGACCTGAAGGGCAAGGTGATCGGCGTCGAGACAGCAACCACATCCGAGGACTTCATCAACCGTCGCCTCGAAATCGATGCGCCGGGCCTGCCGCCGGTCGAATACAAGCTGGAGCCGGGCGAGGTGCGCACATTCGCCGATTCCATGCTTCCGTTCGACGACCTGCGTCTTGGCGACGGCACGCGTCTCGACGCGGTGATCGCCCCGGAACAGACCGCCCTCAATGCGATCAAGAATGGTTATCCCCTGCGCATTCTTGAAGGCGAATACGCGTTTCGCGAACCGCTTGTCGTGATTGCCGAGAAGGTCGATCCGGACTGGACCGCAAAAGTCGGCGGCATCATCGACGAGATGAAGCAGGATGGCACCTTGGGCGCGCTCACGACCAAGTGGTACGGCAAGGACTACAGCGCCAATTGATCCGACGGGCGCGGAGAGGCGAAAACTCCGCGCCCCAACCTTACCGGTGCCTCATGCATTATCCCGATACCTATTATTCCCGCACGCTTGCCGACCAGAAGGTGCGGCCCGCGCTTTCAGGCAGCATTGCCTGTGACACACTGGTGATTGGCGGCGGCCTGGCTGGCCTGACGACGGCGCTTCAACTGGCGCGTGGCGGGCAGAACGTCGTGGTCCTCGAAGCAAGGTCGATCGGATTTGGCGCGTCCGGCCGCAATGGCGGCTTCGTCAGCGCCGGCTATGCGACAGGCATCGAAGAGATCGAAAGGATGAGCGACGCAAAGTCCGCCGATCAACTCTATCGAATGTCGATCGAAGGTGTCGACTTCGTTCGGGACACGATTGCCCGACTTGGAATTTCCTCTGCCGATCCGGTGCAGGGGATCACCAGCGTGATGCGCTACGACGATGCGGACGGGCTAAAGAGCCATGCTTCGAATGCCGAGCAGAAATTCGGCCAGAAGCTTGACTATCTCAATACGGAGAGCTTGCGACAGAGCCTGAAATCGCCCCGCTATTTCCATGGTGTTCGCGACCGCCAAGCGTTCCACATCCACCCTCTCAACTATCTCAGAGGCATCGCCGACGAGATCGAACGGCTCGGCTGCCTGATCTTCGAAGGGTCTAGTGCAACTGCCACTGATCTTGCACCCTACAAAAAGCAGGTGAGGACCAAAAATGGCGTGGTCACGGCCACCACGGTCGTCTTTGCGACCGGGGGCTATACCGGTCGCGTCAATCCGCGCCTGAGGCGCGCCGTCTTGCCGATTGCCACCTATGTCATGGTCAGCGAAGAGGCGCCGGATCTGATCGCGTCTGCCATCACGACACGCGACGGCATTGGCGACAACCGTCGGGCCGGCGACTATTACCGCCTCGTCGCGGGCGGCAAACGCCTGCTCTGGGGCGGGCGGATCACGACCCGTGCCGCCTCGACCTCCGGTCTTGTTCAGGAACTTCGGCGTGAGATGACCAGCACCTATCCGCAATTGCGCGCGCTCAAGACGGAGCTCGCCTGGTCCGGCCTGATGGCCTATGCCCGCCACCTGATGCCTCAGATCGGCGAGATGCAGCCTGGCGTGTGGCACTGCACGGCCTTTGGCGGCCATGGCCTCAATACCACGGCGATCGGCGGCAAGGTGGTTGCAGAAGCGATCCTTGGCCAAAGCGATCGTCACCTCGTGTTCTCACCCTTTGGCCTGTCCTGGGCCGGAGGCATGGCCGGGCTTGCCGTCGCCCAACTCACCTACTGGAAGCTCCAGGCTGAAGACTGGTGGCGTGAGCGGGCCGCCTGAAAGGACTTCAAAACATGATCGGTCGTCTCATCCTCACATATCCTTCAGCCACGCGCCTGATTGGCGGCATGGTCATGCTCACGCTGGTCGCGGTTCTCCTTTACAGCCTGGGCGTCAGCTCCGCCTGGATCGGCAGGCTGTTCCCTGGCTCGGAGGGCTTTCTTGCCGACAATCCATCCGGCGCAAGAGCGCTTTCTGCTGCCGTCATCGCGATTATCATCGCCATCAACTGGAAGCTTTTGCACCTGTTGAAACGGAACTATCAGATCATCGCGGTCTGGGTGGAGCTCTTTGCTCTGCTGATGGTGTTCTTCCACTCCTTCGACCTGTCTTTCGCCTTCATCGCCAAGAAGATCGGCTTCCTGATCACGCAAGGGGTGACGACGACACTGTTCATTTCGGCGATTTCAATCGCCATCGCCACAGCCATTGCCTTGGCCGGTGCCATTGCCAAGCTCTCGCGCAACGGTGTGATCTACGGTCTGGCGACGTTTTACACATCGCTCTTTCGCGGCCTGCCCCTGCTCATGCAGATCTACATCATCTACCTGGGCCTGCCTCAGGTGGGCTATGTCATCGGCGCCATCCCGGCCGGGATTCTCGCCTTGTCCCTGTGCTACGGCGCCTACATGACCGAGATATTCAGGGCCGGCATCGAGAGCATTTCGCGCGGCCAGACCGAGGGTGCCACCGCACTGGGCCTGTCGCCGAGCCAGACCATGGGGCTCGTCATCCTGCCTCAGGCAATGCGTGTCATCATTCCGCCGACCGGCAACCAGTTCATCGCCATGCTCAAGGATTCGTCGCTTGTCTCGGTCGTCGGCGTCTGGGAGATCATGTATCTTGCAAGAACCCAGGGACAGACGGAGTTCCGCCATATCGAGATGCTGATTACCGCCTCGATGATTTACTGGATCCTGTCCATCGGGCTGGAATTCCTGCAGGCAAGGATCGAGGAACGGTTCGGGCGCTTCAATGTCCGCTGACATTGTCCCTCTTCAAGGCACCGCATCCGGCTTGAACAACAGGCGCGGCGTCATCTTGACCCTCGTTGCATTCGCTGTCTTTTCCGGCACCGACGCTCTGGTCAAACTCTGTGCCGAGCGGCTGGCGTCACCGCAAGTCACATTGGGGGTCACGTTCGCCGCCTTCCTCCTGCTATGCGCCCATGCCGTTGCGACCGGCGGCCTGTCCAGGCTCTTGCCCCGCCAGCCTGGACTTGCCGTCCTGCGCGCGGTGCTGGCATCTTGCTGCTCGTCGGCCACGGGCTTCTGATCCGCGCGTTCAGAATCGGGGAAGCTTCGGTCGTGGCCCCCGTTCCAGTACAGCCAGATCATCTGGGGCTGCCTCTACGGCGCACTGCTGTTTGCGGCCCCGATTGAAATTCACACTCTGGCAGGAGCTGCGATCATCATCGTCTCCGGCTGGTGGTTAACCGATAAGTCGAGGACAATCCATGACCCTATTTTCAGAGCCCATGCCGGAAATCGCCCTGACACGCGTGCACAAGTGGTATGGCGGATTTCATGCGCTCGATGACATCAATCTTGAGATTTCGAGCGGCGAGCGCGTGGTGATCTGTGGCCCCTCGGGCTCGGGGAAATCAACGCTTATCCGCTGCGTCAACCGCCTGGAAGTGCATCAGGAAGGCCGGATCATCGTCGGGGGCATCGAGCTCGACGGCGATGAGAAGAAGGCCGACCGCGTGCGCCGGGATGTCGGAATGGTGTTCCAGCAATTCAACCTGTTTCCGCATCTGACCATTCTGGAGAACTGCATTCTCGCACCGGTCTGGGTGAAGAAGATGGCAAAGAGCGAAGCTCGCGAGATCGCGATGCACTTCCTCAGGCGCGTGCGCATCCCTGAGCAGGCCGACAAATATCCAGGTCAGCTGTCGGGCGGCCAGCAGCAGCGCGTCGCCATTGCGCGGGCGCTATGCATGACCCCGCGGATCATGCTGTTCGACGAGCCCACCTCGGCACTCGACCCCGAAATGGTCAAGGAGGTGCTCGACACGATGGTGGAGCTCGCAAAAGAAGGCATGACCATGGTCTGCGTGACCCATGAAATGGGATTTGCAAAAGAGGTCGCGGATCGGGTGATCTTCATGGATCGCGGTCGTGTCGTTGAACAGGCTGCCCCGGCCCAGTTCTTTGCAAGCCCGCAAACCGACCGTGCTCAACTGTTCCTCAGCCAGTTGCTGCACTGAAGAGAACCGATCTTTCACTTCCTGACGAGGCTGAAGGTGAAGTGGCTGCCCCGGTGATAGTCCAATGCATAATTCACCGGCCGGCCGGCGGCATCAAAACAGGTCTCGGCAATCAGCAGGGCTGGACCAAAATCACGCAGGTCGTGACGCTCGACAACATCGTCCGGCAGCATGACCGAAGAGACGGTGGCTGCCGACATGCGGGGACGGTGACGATACTGCTCGAGCAGATTGAGCAGGGAACCGCTCCAGTCGATATCATAGAGCTTGGCCGGTACGATCGAGCGCGGCACATAATCGACGCAGTAGAGGATCGGCTCATCCTCATGCAGGCGCAGCCTCTCAATGCGGATGACGCGGGCACTGGCGTCAAGGCATAGCCTCTCGCAGACGGCTGGAGAAGGATCCTCCTCGCTGATCGACAGAACCTTGTTAATCGGCGTGTAACCATAATGCCGCGCCATGTCCGTGACGCTCTCGAACACGGTAATCGGGCGATCCACCTGCACGGCCGACATGGCAGAAATGAACCGGCCGCGGCCATGCTCCACGTAGATGATGTCGTCTTGCTCGAGGAGTTTCAAAGCTTCGCGCAGGGCCGGGCGCGAGATGTGGAAGCGTTTGGTCAACTGCGCTTCGGTCGGCAGCTTGTCACCGGGTTTGAGCCCGTCCGCCCGGATGAGCTCTGCAATCCGGTCCCTCAGCTGGATTGCCAGGGTTCTGGAGTCACGGATCGGTTCGTCCACGGTCGCCTCGCATTTTCTCTCAGACCGTTCTTGTCTGACAAAGTCCTGGAGGTCAAGCACGCGAAGATTTGCGCACAGCCGCGAGCGCACCGAGGAATTTCTACGCCCTTCCTCCCCTCGCCTCGCTTGACGCAATCGCCCAAAGATGTCAGTTGTCTTACAACATTAGCCCGGCGAATGCTTTGCGCCGTCATGTTCTGGAGAAGCGCCACATGCTCAATTTCGACGAAAATCGTTTCCTCAAGATCCAGGGAGGTGCTGTCGCTTTGCGGGCGCGTCTTGAGGACGTGATTTCGACTTGCCTAAAATCCGGTGCCGAGAACATCTTTTTCCTCGGTACAGGCGGTGCGGCCATCCTGATGCAGCCGGCAGCGCAGCTCTTGCAGCGCCGCTCGCGATTCCCAACCTTCATCGACATGCCGGCCGAACTGATCCTGACGGGATCGGCGAACCTGACGGCCAAATCTATCATCGTCATGCCATCGCTCTCGGGGACAACCAAGGAAAGCGTGGCACTGCTTGCAAAGATGAAGGAGATCGGCGCGACAGTCATAACTCTGGTTGGCCATGCCGATACGCCGCTTGGCCGGGGCGGTGATCATGTCTTCGTCAACTTCGCTGAAGACGACACCTCCTGTGAATCCTTTTACCTGCAATCGCTGTTCATCGCCCTGTCGATCATGCGCCACTGGGGAGAGCTCGAGAACCACGCGGAGATCACGGCGGAGCTCGACCGGCTCCCGCACCTGCTCCTTAGCGTGAAGCGTGGCTTCGAGCCGAAGGCGGCAGAATTTGCAACCAAGCTCGCCTCGGCCGACTATCACATCATCACCGGTGCCGGAAACGTCTGGCCGGAAGCCTTCTACTACGGGATGTGTATCCTGGAGGAAATGCAGTGGATCCGCACCCGCCCGGTCCACGCCTCCGACTTCTTCCACGGAACACTGGAGCTCATCGAAAAGGATGTCAGCCTCATCCTGTTCAAGGGGGAAGACGCACTGCGGCCGCTTGCAAACCGCGTCGAGGCCTTCGTGCCGCAATACACCGACAGACTGATCGTGCTCGATACGGCAGAATTCGAACTGGAAGGCATTTCGCCGGAAGTCCGCGCCCTCATCTCTCCGATCCTGCTTGCAACCTTGCTTGAGCGCATCAGCGCGCATCTCGAGGTCCTGCGCGATCATCCCTTGACGACACGCCGCTATTACAAGCGCGTTGCCTACTGAAAGAGTTGCGCAAACAGGGCCGCGCCTGGACAATGCGCGGCTCAAAAGCACCGACCTTGACCAGAGGCGACATTGAATGATCAAGCTCAGCTTTGCCACTGTCGGCGACAATTGCATCGACCGGTTCCGCCCCTCCGGCATGTCGTTGATCGGCGGCAATGCCGTCAATGTCGCGGTCCAGCTTGCACTCCTTGGACATGTTTCCCACTATTTCGGTGCTGTCGGGGACGATGACGATGGCCGCCGAACCATCCGCGAGCTGGCCGAGAATGGCGTCGAGGTAGAAGGTGTAGAGTGTCGTCCAGGCCATACGGCCTACACCCTAATCGATGTCCTTCCCTCCGGCGAGCGGCTCTTTGCCCATGAGGATTTCGGCGCCTGCGCCGGTTACAGGCCAGGGCCCGAAGACCTGATACTGCTAAAGCAGATGGATCACGTCCATATCGGCTGGATGGACGACGGAGGAGCGCTTCGCGAAGAGCTCTTGAGCGCTGGCGTGAGTGTCTCCCAGGACATCTCTGTCAATACTGGGGAACGAAACCGCGGCGTATCCGGGCTGTCGATTGCATTTGCGTCTGCTGGAGAAGACGATGCCGCGGCGCAGATCATGTTGCAACGACTGATCGACGAAGGCGCGCGTCTCGCCGTCGTCACGCGCGGCGCCAAGGGAGCCTCCGTCAGTGACGGGAAGCGATCGGCCACGACAGCTGCCGCTCCGATCAAGGTGATCGATACGACGGGCGCTGGCGACAGTTTCATTGCGGGTTTTATCGCAGCCTATCGTCAAGGCGAGGATTGGGACAGTTGCCTGGAGCGTGGCGGCAGACAGGCCGCAGTAACCTGTGGGCATATCGGCGGATTTCCCCAGATCAGCGCATCGAACTTGATAGACGCTGGCAAAGGGCTGCCTCTCCGGTGAGACGCCCTAGCTCGGTCGCGCTGTTTCTCCGACGGTCAGAGGAACTGCGGGAATCTTAGGCACAGCCGCCTGGACCATCGATCGTGACGATCCATTTGACGCCAGTTTCAACCTGCCTTGAAAACCAAGTTGAAGTGGCAGCCAGAAATCGGCGGTCACTTTCAGCGCAACCATCGCTCTGACGTAGAAGTCGATCCGCGTGGATGCAGAGACAGACCTGAAGCAGCGTTCATAATCTCCCGACGTACAGTCAGCGTTGCAGCAGTTAACCCACCTACTGCCTTTCTGGTCTGCGATTCGCTCAGCCTTTGCAAGTGACGGCGCTGCGATGTTGGAACCCCCAGTTTGGTTTCGGCCCGCTATTGATGACGGTCGGAACGCGGCTGGTCTCGGCCACTCGCTTCGCCCCGATAGGAAGCATGGGACATCCGCCAGCGGCGCTTTGGGCCTGGCTGCTTTCGACGGGTTTTCCCCTGGGCGAGACGCATCGCAAAATCGAGTTTTGTTCAGATGCTTTATAGAGGTCCGTCTTTCCAACGAAATCATCGAGGATCGCGCAAACTCGGTTGTTTTCTTGTGCCGGATTTACGGACGGTTAGGCATGTCGCCTCCATTCTGTTGTCAGTCGATTTCATTGCATGACTTCAACGAAGCCAGCCGAAGCCAAGGACGGACGTCAAATGCCTGTGTTAACATTCGCCAATACGAAGGGCGGCGCCGGCAAGACGACGGCGGTGCTGCTTGTCGCCACGGAATTGGCGCGGTTGGGGCTACGAGTTGCTGTGCTCGATGCGGACCCCCAGCGCTGGATTTCATGCTGGCACCAACAACTTGGCAAAAACTGCCCGGAACGGCTGCAGGTCGTGCCTTACGTCTCGGCCGCCAATCTCGAACGGGAAATCAAGCGCTGGCAGCCTACTGTCGACATCGTGCTTCTTGACCTGCCGGGTGCTCGCAGCCCCCTGATCGCCCAGGCGATGGGCCATTCGGACTACGTGCTCATTCCCGCGCAGGGATCAGCCATGGATGCACAGGGTGCGGCGAACGTCATCGATCTCTTGTATTATCTCGAAGACAAGGCCGGGATCCGCATTCCCCATTCCGTCGTGCTCACCCGCATCAACCCCATCATCACCACACGTGCCCTGCAAGGTGTGAAAGCGCTCCTGTCGGAAAAGAAGGTTCATCTTCTGTCGACACCGATCGTTGAACGAGCGGCATTTCGCGATGTCTTCTCCTGCGGCGAAACGCTTTACACAATGGATGAACGAAACGTCAGCAACCTCGGCCGCGCTCAGGAAAATGCCCAGATGCTTGGAAACGAGGTGCTCGAGCGTCTCATCCGCTACCGGATGATCGGGATGACGCCAGCGCCTGGACACGATCAGGCTGCCCGGCTCGTCGCCTGAGATCAACGTCGCCAGGGATGACGCCCCTAGAACAGAGCGTCATCGAACAGTGCGTCATCCGACTGCGGCTCGCCGAGGGGCGGCGACCCAGCTTCCACCCTGACCGTTGCTACGTCCACACCGAGCACGCTGCAGTGAACGTCACGCTCCGATTTCATCGTATAGGTCGCGAAGATTTCACCGGAAATCGCCTGCAAGACGCCATCCAGCGCGTCGTAATTTGGATCGGCCGGCGTCGCCTCGGCGGCGAGAGCGATGCAGTCGTTGAGGATGGCGGTCAGGTCCTCGTGGAAATCGAGCCCGGCGGTCGCCTTGGCCACCCTGATGGCAATCTCCTGGCCGCGGTGATGCAGATCGTCGAGATTTTCGTCCAGTGTCGCTCCTGCCTGCGTGACATGAGACAGGGCGATCTCGATCCGCGCCACGAGATCGGGTGGGTTATCGCCACCCTGCCTCGCCTCAGCGCCGCTTAGTCCAGCAGCGGCCTCGTCCAGCAGCTTCAGATGCGCGAGTGTATGATCGGTGACATCGTCCAGCCGTGCCGAGAAGACCCGCAACTCATTGGTGACGACATTGATGGCCCGGCTTTCCTCCCCCAGCTTGCTGCAGCGCAAATTTGTATTCAGTGCCATGTATTGTATGTCGGTGCGCACGATCTGAATGGTCCGCACGCTTTCGACGAGATGTCTCACCATCTCGCCAACCGCAGAGCTCAGGCGTCTGGCCTCACCTGCCGATTGTTCGAGCTCTGCGACAATGCTGCGGGCCGCTCCGAGGTTCTCGCGCACCAGACCCAAGGCCGAGAGCCCGGCCGTGTTGTCGCTCGGCGGCATCATCGAGTTCTGCAAATCCGTCAGAGCAGTGACGTCATTGGAAAAGGCGCTGATATTGCGAACGATCGTGGCGCATTCACCCTTGAAATCCTCCGACATGGCGATCAGTTGCGCGTGCACCAGACGCATGATCGAAGCATGGACGAGCTGACGATCAGCAGGCGTCAGGTCTTTTGTGTCCGACTGCGAAAGATGCGCATCAGCAATTGCGAAGGCAGCCTGGCAGTGTTCAATCCGCTGGCGCGTCACGTCGCCGATCTGCAACGACGACAAAGTGCTGGCAAGCCTGCTTTGCACCTTCATCGCAAGGCCAGTCACCTGACTGGCGAGATCCGCAAGTGCGCCGCGTTGTGTCCGGATCGCGTCTGCATTGCGCCCGAGTTCGTCAACGATCTGCGGGATGGAGTGGTCATCCTGGCCCTGCAAACGAGTGCCGGATCTCGCATGACTTATCACGTCTTGCAACGCGTGAATCCGCTCACCGAAGGAATTCACTTCATGGCTGGCGAACTGGATACGCTCGACGATTTCTTCCGCGAAGCTCGCGAAGTCAACGATCCCCGCGCCAGTGATCTTCGCCGTGACGGCGAAGGTTCTCAGGTAGCGCAGCGTGTCCTCCATCTCCATCACCTCGCCGGCCAAAGCTCGGCCATGATCGTCGATGAGGACCAGGCGCCTGATCAGTTCCTGCTGTTGTGCGGGTAAAGCTGCGATCAAATTTGCAGTGCGCACCAGTTCAGCCGTCGCCTCGGCCGCCTCGTCTTCTCTCAGGGCGTCAGAAATGCTGCCCAGTGACGCCAAGAGGTTGTTGAACACCTCGAGCACCGCAACCAGCATGGTGCCGCCGTCGAGGAAGCGCTGCTCGATCTGAACCAGCGCTTCATTCAGCCGGTCGCCGATGCCGACCGCCGTTGATGGTCGCTGCTCAGCCGGTCGCGATCTCACCATGTTCATCTTCAACCCTCGTTCCCTATCTGAAATTCGTTTGCGGGCCCCTGCCCGCCGGATTTGCGATCACCCCAGGTGGCGGCGATCGGCGGAGAGGATTTCCCGGGCGATCTGCTCGAGCGGCACGACCCTGTCGACCCCTCCCCGGGCAATCGCTTCCTTCGGCATGCCGAATACGACCGATGTCGCCTCGTCCTGTGCGACCGTGAACGCCCCTGCCTTGTGCATTTCATCCATGCCACGCGCACCGTCATCCCCCATACCGGTCATGATCACACCCATCGCATTGGACCCTGCCGCACGGGCGGCCGAGCGGAACAGGACATCCACCGACGGGCGATGGCGGGAAACGAGAGGGCCGTCTTTGATGGCCACCAGATAGCGTGCGCCCTGCCGTTCGAGCAGCATATGCTGGCCACCAGGCGCGATCAGCACGTGACCGCGCAGGACCGGATCTCCATGGGCCGCTTCTTTGACTTCCACCTGGCATAATGTGTTGAGCCGGGACGCAAAGGCGGAGGTGAACTTCTCCGGCATGTGCTGGACGATGATGATACCCGGGGCGTTGGCTGGAAGGGCGACCAGCAGTTCGCGCAGCGCCTCCGTCCCCCCGGTCGAGGCGCCGATGCAGATGACCATTTCCGTGGTCTTTGCCATGGGTCGCCCGGTCGGCGGCGGCAGAACTGCGTCAGCGGTCAGTTTTGCCTCTGTCGCACCGGCCAGTGGCGCGCGACGGCGATCGGATTTCACGCGGGCTTGCGCTGCCCCCCTGACGGTCTGCCGGATCATTGCACCTGCTTCAGCCAGATGGTCTGCGGCACCGATCTTCGGCTTGAGGATGATGTCGACGGCACCCGCCTCCAGCGCCTGCATGAGGGTCTGCGACCCCTCTTCGGTCAAGGACGAGCACATGACGACCGGAATCGGGCGCTGGGCCATGAGCTTCCTGAGAAAGGTAATGCCGTCCATCTTCGGCATTTCGACATCCAGCGTTACCACGTCGGGAACCTCTTCCTGGATGCGACGAGCCGCGACAAAGGGATCGGACGCCACGCCCATGACCTCGATGTCGCCATCGGCCTCCAGGACCTGTGCCAGCGCCTGGCGGACGCTGGCCGAATCGTCGACGATCAGAACGCGGATTTTCTTGGGCATCTGGGCATCAGACCTTCTGGAAGACCGTATTGGCGACCTGCTGCACGGGCAGCCCGAAGCCGGTGATGGTTTCGGAGTGACCGACATAGAGATAGCCGCCCGGAAGGAGACGGTCGCACAGGCGAGACAGCACCTGCTCCTGCGTCTTCTTGTCGAAATAAATCAGGACGTTGCGGCAGAAGATGACATGCATCGGGTCGCCGACACTGTAGGACCGGTCCATCAGGTTGAGCCGCGCAAAACCCACCTTGGAGCGTAATTTCGGATGAATGCGCACCTCGCCTCGTGCGGGCTCGCGCGGCTCCATCACATAGCGCTTGCGGCGTTCCGGATCGACCGGCTCGATCATGGCGTTCGAGAAGATGCCGCGCTTGGCGACCTGCAGCACGTCGGTGGAGAGATCGGTTGCGAGGATCGAAAAGTCCGGGCCGCCCTTCATCTCGAGATAGTCTTCCATCACCATGGCAAGCGTGTAGGGCTCAGCACCGATCGAGCAGGCCGAACTCCAGACGCGCAGCCGCCGATGGCCCTTGGCGGCGAGATCGGGCAATGCCTTGTTGGTCAGATGCTCAAAATGCGTCGGCTCGCGAAAGAAGTCGGTCTTGTTGGTGGTGACCGCATCGATGAGGTGGATCGCCTCGGTGTCGAGGCCGCCATGGTTGAACAGATAGTCGCAATAGTCGTTGAGCCCCTCGAGCCCGACAAAACGAAGGCGACGACGTAGCCGTCCCTCCAGCATCGTCTTCTTTGCAAACGGCATCTTGATGCCGCTGTAATCATAGATGTAGCGCGACAAGAGGTCGAAATTCCGGTCGGTCAAGCCATCACCCGCGGCGGACAAAGCCGATCGGGGTTCTGGGCGCGTGCCAGCGGTTCTCTTGAAAGCAAGGGCGTTCATGCATGTTCCATTGAAGTAGTGACGGTACCCAGCGCGCGTGCATCTGACCCGCTGAACAGCTTGGTCAGATTGACGAGCACGACGAAATCTGAGGCGCGTCTGACAACGCCCGCAATATAATCGGACTGCCAGCGGATGCCGATGTCAGGGGCGGGCTCGATCGCATCGCTGCGGAAGGAGGTAACCTCGAAGACCCGATCGGCGACCAGGCCGAGCGACAGGGACCGGCCGTCGATTGGCACATCGATGACAAGAATTCGGGTGTGGGGTGTCTTCAGGGTCTGCGACATGCCGAGTCGCAGTCGAAGATCAATGACGGGCACGCCCTGACCGCGCACATCGCGCAGACCCAGGAGATAGTCGGGACCGTGCGGGATCCGGAAGGGTTCCTCGTGGTCGAGAATTTCCCGGACGACATCGACGGGAACGGCGAAGCACTCGTTTTCGAGGCTAAAGGTCACGTATTGCGATTCAGCTGCTGCACTGGCCATCGGCCACACTCCTGGTAGTCGGCACCGCCGACGGGTCTTTCGAAGCGACGGGGCGTCGCACCCGAAATCAGGGGAAGGAAGACAGGCCCTTTCGCCGGGTTGGGGGCCTGTCACTCGAGTTCTGTCAGGCGACCTGATCAGGCCGTCTGGCGAAAGGCATCATCGTCGCTGTCGGGCCCACCCATGCTCATGTCGAGCGCGAAGCCCTGCCCCTTCGACGGGCCGGAAGCAGGCCGGACGGCAGGGCGCTTTGCCGGTGCAGCACTTGCCATCTTCGCGGCAACCGCCTTCAACTGCGCAGCCGGGTTTCCGCTCGGCTGCCGGGATCCGGTATTGACCTTGAAGAAGGCGATGGAGGCCTGCAGCTCCTCGGCCTGGGCGGCCAGTTCCTCCGAGGTCGCCGACATTTCTTCAGATGCACCGGCATTCTGCTGGGTCACCTTGTCGAGCTGCTGGATCGCTTCGTTGATCTGGCTCGAGCCGATGTCCTGCTCACGGCAGGCAGCCGAGATTTCAGACACGAGTTCGGCCGTCTTGCGGATATCCGGCACGAGGCGCGTCAGCATCTCGCCGGCCTGGGTCGCAACCTGGACGGTCTCACCGGACAGGCCGGAGATTTCGGCGGCTGCCGCCTGGCTGCGCTCGGCAAGCTTGCGCACTTCGGAAGCGACGACTGCAAATCCACGGCCATGTTCGCCGGCACGCGCGGCCTCGACCGCCGCATTAAGGGCGAGAAGATCGGTCTGGCGGGCGATTTCCTGGACGATCGAGATCTTCTCGGCGATCGTGCGCATGGCGGTCACAGCCTTGTCGACAGCCTTGCCGCTTTCCTCGGCGTCGGTTGCCGACTGGCGGGCGATCTTTTCCGTCTGGGCAGCATTGTCGGCATTCTGCTTGATATTGGCGGCCATCTCTTCCATCGAAGCGGAAGCCTCTTCGGCAGACGATGCCTGTTCGGTTGCGCCTTGCGACAGCTGTTCCGAACCCGAAGACAGCTGCTGGCTGCCGGACGAGACGTTTTCCGATGCTGCAAGCGCATCGCCGACCACACCCCGCAGACGCTCGACCATGCTCTCCAGCGACAGCCCGAGCGTATCCTTGTCCGACAAAGGCTTCGGCGTGACGGTCAGATCGCCATTGGCGATCTGGCTCGCGATGCCCGCGATCTGACGGAGATTGCCAGTCATCTTGTTGATGGTATCGACGAGGTCTCGAATTTCGTCATTCGTCTTGATCTGGACATCCTGATCGAGGTCGCCGATCGCGACAGCTTCGGCGACTAGCTTGATCTTGTTGAGGCCATTGCTGATGCTCATCGCAATCCAGGTGGCCGTCGCGATTGCCGCGAAGGCGGCCAGTGCTGCGACGCAAAGAAGAATGTTGCGCGTCGAGGCATACAAAGCGTCGGTTTCGGCATCTGCCGCTTGCATCTGCTCCCGATTGGCTTCCATGCGAGTGTTGATGTCTTCCTCGATCTTGTCAGTGATTGCGCGGGCATCAACGGTGGTGATCCGCAGCGCTCCTGCCCTGTCGCCGGACCGCGCAAGCCCCCTCAGCCTGGTGTCCAGAGCCTTGATCTGCTCGAAATCGACCTCGACCGCCTGCCACGCCTTTCTGCCGGCCTCGGATGAGGAATTCTGCTGCAGCCAGGCCACCGTTTCGTCGAACCGCTTCAGGTTGCGGTCACTGGCTTCGATGAATTTCGCGACGTCGGACTGTGTTTCCGCAAGCGCGATATTGGTCTGGGCGCGCGTCAGGCGGAGCTGGATGTTGCCGAGTTCCTGGGCCTTCTCGAGGCGTGCTGCGGGGCCGGCAATCATGTCGGAAATCGACTGGTTGAGGGTGCCGAGGCTGTAGATCCCGTAACCCATGGTGCTGACCAGCAGCACGAGCATGAGGCCGAAAGCTGCGGCCAGCTTAAACTTGATCGTGAAACGCATGGTAATAGTCCCATATCCTGGCGTTGTGGTTCGAATAGTGTGCAAACAGGTCTGTCCGCGAACAGACGAGAGAGAGCGGTCATAGATGCAAGGCCAGGTCGCACGAGGTTGCGTGCGGATTGAAGGCCATTCGCCAGGGTTCATTTGATAGAAGTGAGCACATTCACTTCCCACCGGGTTCACCGGCCGGATGGATCAGGGGACTGCGCCCGGCATGCCGGGCGCAAGCTTGTTCAAGCGACCCTGAACTCGTGGTCGTCGCTGTCGGGCCCACCCATGCTCATGTCGAGCGCGAAGCCCTGCCCCTTCGACGGGCCGGAAGCAGGCCGGACGGCAGGGCGCTTTGCCGGTGCAGGACTTGCCATCTTCGCGGCAACCGCCTTCAACTGCGCAGCCGGGTTTCCGCTCGGCTGCCGGGATCCGGTATTGACCTTGAAGAAGGCGATGGAGGCCTGCAGCTCCTCGGCCTGGGCGGCCAGTTCTTCAGAGGTCGCCGACATTTCTTCAGATGCACCGGCATTCTGCTGGGTCACCTTGTCGAGCTGCTGGATCGCTTCGTTGATCTGGCTCGAGCCGATGTCCTGCTCACGGCAGGCAGCCGAGATTTCAGACACGAGTTCGGCCGTCTTGCGGATATCAGGCACGAGGCGCGTCAGCATTTCGCCGGCCTGGGTCGCAACCGAGACGGTCTCGCTCGACAGGCCGGAAATTTCGGCGGCTGCCGCCTGGCTGCGCTCGGCAAGCTTGCGCACTTCGGAAGCGACGACTGCAAATCCACGACCATGTTCGCCGGCACGCGCGGCCTCGACCGCCGCATTGAGGGCGAGAAGATCGGTCTGGCGGGCGATTTCCTGGACGATCGAGATCTTCTCGGCGATCGTGCGCATGGCAGTCACAGCCTTGTCGACGGCCTTGCCGCTTTCCTCAGCGTCGGTCGCCGACTGGCGGGCGATCTTTTCCGTCTGGGCAGCATTGTCGGCATTCTGCTTGATATTGGCGGCCATCTCTTCCATCGAAGCGGAAGCCTCTTCGGCAGAGGATGCCTGTTCGGTTGCGCCTTGCGACAGCTGTTCCGAACCCGAAGACAGCTGCTGGCTGCCGGACGAGACGTTTTCCGATGCTGCAAGCGCATCACCGACCACACCCCGCAGGCGCTCGACCATGGCGTTGACGTGTCCGAGCAGCATGCCGATTTCATCACTGGTGCGGATCTCGGCAAACCTGGTCAGGTCGCCTTCGGACACGCGCTGGACTGTGCTCACCGCCGTCGTGATGCCCCGGCTGATGGAGATGATGATCCAGAGAGCAGCAGCGAGCGCGGCAACCGAAGCGATGGCGGCAAGGCCGATCACGATCGAGCGGATGCTGACATATTCATCCGCGGCGTTCTTGCTTGCGGTTGCCAGACGTTCGCGCTCGAGTTGGAAGACTTCCGTCAGCAGTTCGTCGATCTGCGACGTGGTCTCGCGCGCTGTGGTCGTCGAGATACGGGATGCGGCGTCCAGATTCCCCGCCAGAATGAAGTTGCGGATCTGGTCATCCTGCTTGCGGAAGTCGGCGGCATGGCCCTTCAGCTTGTTCCACAGGACCATACCCTGTTCCGTGGCCTTGCCTAGAATGACAGCGAAGGTTTCGTCATATTCGGCACGGGCCTTGTCACTGTTTTCGATGTAGCTTTCCATCTCAGCGGTGGAGGTGGATACCAGCATGTTCTTTTGCTGACGGACCTGCTGCAACTGCGCGATGTTGAGATCCTGGGCAGCACTCAGACGAGCGGCCGGGCCGTTTAGGGTATCCGTCCATTGCGTGTTGACGTCCGCGATGCTCGTTACGCTGAAAAATGCCGTACCGACCAGCATTGTGATGATGAAGCCAAAGGCCAGAAGAAGTTTGAGTTTGATCGTGAAGCGCATGGCGCCCTCGCTTTTTTGTCAAGCTGTCGCTGAGATGGTGGACCCGCGCTGCGACGCAAAAATCGCCTGCAGATTGGGAAGAATGATGAATTCGCCGTCCCTCTTGACGAGGGCGTGGATGTAGTCGGGACGCCACCGCATGCCGATAATCGGCGGCGGTTCGCTGGCCGAGGCGGGAAGGCGGGTGACTTCATGGACCTTGTCGGTGCGGATGCCGATCAGGGAAAGCTCGCCGTCAAGGTCGAATTCCGTAACCACGATCCGGCTGTCGATCGTCACCTCTCCGGCTTCCATGCCGAAGGCGACGCGGATATCGGCCAGGGGGATGACCTTGCCGCGAAAGTTGATGACGCTGCCGACGAAGGGCAGACTGCCGGGAACACTGGTCTCGGGAAGGAGATCGAGGATTTCCTGGACGATCGTCGCCTCGATGGCAAAGGTCTCGCCGTTCAGCGTGAAGGTCAGGACAGAAAGCTCATCCGCATCCATGAAGATCGCGCGGTGATCCGACTTTGAATATTGGTCGCTCATCCTGCTGCCCGCATTTGCGCCTCCTGTTGCTGTCCTGCCGCGATCAGGTGCGCGACATCGAGGATCAGTGCGACATTGCCATCACCGAGGATCGTCGCACCCGAGAAGGACGAGACCTGGTCGTGCAATTTCGACATGGACTTGATCACCGTCTGGTGGTCACCGATGATCTGGTCGACGACCAGGCCGACGCGCTCGCGGCCCGTCGAAATGACGACAACCTTCTGATGGGGATCCGGTTGGGTACCCGTCCGGAAAAGTTCGCGCAGGCGAAGGAAAGGCACGAGATCATCCCGAAGGGAGATGAAACTGCGCCCCCTTGAACGAAGATCCTCTTCGATCGAGAGCTGCAGGCACTCTTCCACCGCCGACAGGGGAATGACATAGCTTCCGTTGCCCACACGCACGAGAAGACCGTCGATGATGGCGAGTGTGAGGGGAATACGAAGCGCAATTTCCGAACCGGAGCCTTCATCGCTCTTCACGTCGATGGAGCCGCGCAAGGCCTCGATGGTCTTCTTGACCACGTCCATACCGACACCGCGGCCGGACAGGTTCGTCACCTTCTCTGCCGTGGAGAAGCCCGGCTGGAAGATCTGTTGCAGCAGCTCCTGGTCCGACAGGGGCTGCCCCGGCTGGATCAGGCCATTGGCCTCTGCCTTTGCACGAACTCGCGCACGGTCGATGCCGCGGCCGTCATCCTTGATCGTGATCACCACCTCGCTGCCGGTCTGGTGTGCCGATAGCGTCACCTGGCCGACGGCCGGCTTGCCAGCGGCGACGCGGTCCTGCGGCAGTTCCAGGCCATGGTCGATGGAGTTGCGCACCAGATGGACGAGCGGATCCGCCAAGCGGTCAATCACTGTCTTGTCGACCTCCGTGCTTTCGCCTGAAGTGACAAGTTCGATTTCCTTGCCGGTTTCGCGTGCCAGATCGTGCACGAGCCGGCGGAACCGGCTGAACAGACTGGCAACTGGCATCATGCGCAGGACCATCATCGTGTCGCGCAACTCGCCTGCAAGCCGTTCGATTTCTTCGGAAACCGAGCGTAGCCCGAGATCGATGGCCGAGCCTGCCATTCGGCTTAGTCGAGATTGGGCGATGACAAGTTCGCCGACACGATCCATCATTTCGTCGAGCCGAAGGGCCGGAACGCGGACGTTGTCCGACTGTCTCTGGGATTTGGGATCATTGGCGGGCAGGCGCTGTTCTTCGCGGGCTGCAACCGTCTCGCCAGGCTTGATCTGCGGCGCTGGAACTTCGGCCGGTGAAGGGTCTGCAGCTTGTGTCTGCGGCGTCACATCCTTCAGCCCCATCACCATGTCGTCCATGACGAAGATGAACACGTCCTCGATGTCGGAGCGCGGTCTGTCGGTGACGATGGTTGCACTCCAGCCCAGATAAAGCTGTCGCGGATCAAGCGCGTCGAGCTCAGGCAAACTTCCGGTGCTGACGCCGATCGTGCATTCGCCGAGTTCCCGCAGCTCATCGATTAGGCCCAGCGGATTGGTGCCATTGATCATCGCGCCGGCAGGAAGCTGGAAATCAAGCTGCCAGGTCCGCAGCCCCGTTTGCTGCATTGCCGCTGCAAGCGTCGGAGAGGCAGTCTTGCGGTCTGCCGAGACCTCGCGGCCGACGGCCTTGTGCAGCTGCTCGAGCAGTTTCATGCTCACGGCGTCGTGGTCACCATTGGGATGGTCGAGCAGAGCCTGCATGTGACCCTGCGTATCGAGGACGGCTGCGATCAGTTCGCTCGTTGCTGGGGCCTCACCCTTGCGCACGCGGTCAAACGCCGTCTCGCAATGATGGGTAAAGGCGGCAAGCTGGTCGAAACCGAACATCGAGCCCGACCCTTTAAGCGTGTGCAGGCCGCGGAACACGGCATCGATCTGCGCCTTGTCGTCGAGGTTGCGGGTCAGATCTAAGAGACCTGCCTCTATCACCTCCAGCTGTTCGGCCGCTTCCGTGCGAAAGACCGCTATCGGATCGAGGTTGTTCATCGGCCGAGAACCTTGCGCGCGATCTTGGTGAGGTTTTCGGCGTCAAAAGGCTTGGTCAGCCATCCGGTCGCCCCTGCGGCCTTGGCCTGCTGCTTGATATCGCCATCGGATTCGGTGGTGAGAAAGATCACCGGTGTCCCCATATAGGCCGGCATCTGCCTGAGACTGCGGATCATTGTGAGCCCGTCCATGTTCGGCATGTTCAAGTCGGTAACGATCAGGTCGAAGCTGCCGGACTTCATCTTCTGCAGTCCATCCGCACCGTCGACCGCTTCGGTCACCTTGTAGCCGGCATTGGTGAGTGCGATCCGGGTGGTCATCCGAATGCTGGCGGAATCGTCTACAGTGAGAATATTTGCAGTCATCTCGGGTCTCCATTGATGATCAGTCGGTCAGCGCTGCCTGTTGCAGCGGATATGCCCGCACGTTGAAGCGTGGCGAAGAGTGCGCCCTTGTCAGAGGCACGGATATGCAGTTCAACGCCCTCCCTGACGGCTGTCTTCTGGGCCGACAGAAGAAGTTGCGGGAGGGTAAGGTCGCAGTCGCAATCGTCAGCGATCTCGATCTGAAGCGCAGTGCCGGCAGCCTTTGCTTGCCTGTAGGCAGCAAGCAGGCGGTCATGCGTTTCTGTTGCCGTCTTGATGGTCAAGGCGCCCTTGAAGTGCACCGTCTTCAATTCATCGCTCATACGGCTGATTCCAGTGTCTTGTTTGTCTGGGTGATGATCTGGAGAAGGTCGGCCTCGGCAGCCACCGCTTTGTCCGCTCTGGTGTAGAGTTGGCGGATCAACGGCCATTTGCGGTCAAAGGCGGCAATACAACCGGGATCGAAATGATGCCCTGCCCCCTTGAGGATCTCTCCATAGGCCGCATCAACCTGCCATGCTTTCTTGTAGGGACGCTCAGAACACAGGGCATCGAAGACGTCTGCGACGGCAACAATGCGGCCCTCGATCGGGATATTGGTGCCGTTCAATTGCATCGGGTAACCCGTGCCATCCCATTTCTCGTGATGGCTCCCGGCAATTCTGGCCGCAACCTGGATAACCTGTGATGCGCTGTCACCGAGGATCTCGGCACCGAAGGCAGCATGCGCACGCATCTGTTCCATTTCGCCAGCATCAAGTGGGCCGGCCTTCAGAAGAATGGCATCCGACACACCGATCTTGCCGACATCATGCAGCGGGCTTGCGAGCGAGATGAGCTCGCAGGTGGCACTGTCCAGGCCAAGTTCTTCAGCGATCATTCCAGCAACAATCGCAACACGTTCGAGATGCTGGGCGGTCTCTCCATCGCGACAGGCGATGGCTTTCGACAGACGCCAGATGATTTCCCTCTCCTGAGCCGCAATTCGCGCCCGGGCCGACGCCACATCTCTTTCCAGCGACTGGGCATGGCTTGCCAAAGTCTTCTGAGCGATGCGCAAGGCGAGAAGGTTGCGAACGCGGATGGTGAGCTCTGTCCGGTCGATCGGCTTGGTCAGGAACTCCGTCGCGCCGGCTTCAATCGCGTCAATCTTGATCGCGGGGTCTGTTTCAGAGGTCAGCATGATCACGGGAACGTCCCGGCCATTCGACAACTGGCGGACGCGCAAGATCAGTTCGACGCCATTCATGCCGGGCATGTTGTAATCGACGATAATCAGGTCTGCCTGGAGCGTCTGCATGGTCATCAGCGCTTCTGACGGATCCAGAAAAGGTAGTATCTCGCATGTGTCGACTGCCGAAACGGCCTGGCACATGAAGGAAAGAATGGATGGACTACCGTCGATTGCGAATATACGCATAGCTCTTCCTCAGCCGAAAAGCATTAACTGCGATACAGCTCAGATCTAATTCGGTTATTGCTGGAAATCCGCATCATGCGGCGAAGTACGACCTGATAATTCGAGGTCTTTGTATTGAACAAAACTGCATTTCACGCGTTAACGCAGACTTAAGCCGGAATCCGATTACAGATGATCGGCTACAATATACGTGTTCGTGATTTTTTTGCGTGATTGCGACTTTAGTCGCTACTTGGGCTGAGGCTTGTCCCTGCGGGTGGCTGACGGCGAGCGTCCATACAGCTCCCGGTAACGGGCAGCAAAGTAGCCCATATGCCCAAATCCCCAGCGCGAGGCGATCTTTTCGATACTGTCATTGCCCGCTCCATGCAGCAGCTCATCATGCACGCGGGCAAGGCGCAGTTGCAGGATATAGGTGTTGGGCGTCGTCGAAAGGTAGTGGCGGAAGGAGTTCTGCAGCGAGCGGATACTGGCGCCGGACAAGCGGGCGAGCTGCTCGATCGACACGTCCTCCTCGGCGTGATGCTGCAGCCAATCAATGGCGCGCTCGAGATGACGGGGCAAAGCCGCCGGCGCTTCGGCAACACTATTGGCTTTCGGCCAGAAACCGACGAACATCATCATCAGCGCATCATGGATCAGCGCTGGCGTCCGGATGGCATCTTCGGGCAAAGCCTCAGCGTCAGCCGAATGCAGCAGATGTGTCGCGAGCTGGTGGATCATGCCGACGCCGAGGGCGTCGACTTGAATATGGGACAGGAAGGAGGCCAGGCCAGGCCCCACATTGTCACGGCTGCTATTGAAGTGCGGTGCAACCTGATCAACCTGGATGACCATCGACAATTTGCTGGAACCGGGACTGGCAAGAAGGGCGACCTTGCGCGTGTCTTTCAGCAACACCGCGCTTCGGGGCAAGGCTTCGATCTGCTCATCTGCAGCCTGAAATTCGAACTTGCCCTTCTCGATGAAATGTAGCTCGAGCTGCCGATGCTTCGGACATCCGTAACGCGCCCTGTATCCCGAACGCGAGGAGCTTTTCCAAAGCGTCGTGGACTGGATCGAAGCGATGTCAGCCCGGATGTCGAACGGGCCGGACTTGTCGAGCCGATTGATCTCTGCGGGACGGAAAACCGCCTCGCTTATCGTCTGAGTCTCGAGCTCGTCCTCAGAGCTGAATTTGTGCAACTTATATTGGGCCATGGAATGGATATTGAGAATAACAGCAATAACGAAACTTCTTGTTGAGCAGTGAGGTTAGCTTGCAATCTGAGCAAGCACCATAGAGCGCCGTGATCATTATTGGATTGCGCTCACGCAAGCAGTGGATAAGCCAGGCTTTGAGTAGCCGGTGTCGAGGAGGAGACGTTTCATGCCCGAGTTTGCGGCCAATCTGTCGATGATGTTCACCGAGGTGCCTTTCCTCGATCGCTTTGCGGCGGCTGCCGATTGCGGCTTTTCGGCGGTTGAATATCTCTTTCCCTACGATCACCCAGCCGAGCTGGTCGCAGAACGGCTGCAGACTGCCGGCCTTTCCCAGGCGCTGTTCAACATGCCGCCTGGCGATTGGAACGCTGGCGAGCGTGGCATGGCAGCATTGCCAGGTCGCGAGGCAGACTTTGTGAAAAGCCTCGACACAGCGATTTCATACGCCAGAACCATCGGCACACCACGCCTGCACATGATGGCGGGTCTGGCCCCGGCAACAGATGCAAAGGCGATCGCGACCTATCGCGACAATCTGAAGCGCGCCATCGACCGGACTGGTGAGGCCGGGATCGGTCTCGTGATCGAGCCGATCAATGGTCGAGACATGCCAGGTTACTTCCTCAACGACTTCGCCCAAGCGCTCGACTTCATTGCTAAGATGGATGCGGCGCATCTGAAGCTGCAATTCGATGTCTACCACCGCCAGATCCTGCATGGTGACGTGATCATGGGTCTTAGAGACTGCGCACCTCTGATCGGCCACATCCAGATTGCCTCTGTACCCGACCGGCACGAGCCCCTCACCGGCGAACTCGATGACCAAAGGATCTTCGCCGAGATCGATGCGATCAGTTACAAGGGTTATGTCGGTTGCGAGTATCGTCCAGCGCATGGCACACGGGAGGGCTTGAGCTGGATGAAAAGGCTCGAAAACAGTCCGAGAATGCCTGATCACGCGAGACAAGGATAGGTCTGAGGCCATATGGGCCAACATAGATAACCGCCACCTTGGGCGCAAATCCAGTCCTAACCCTCAGCCTGAGATTGCGGCGATCTGAACCCGACCGGCGCGCCACGGCATGACCAATCCCGCCAGATTTCCTGCAACACAGACCAGGACGGCAACGAGGACGACCGGCAGATTGCCGTGGGGTGACAAGAACCGACTGCGCCCATGCAGACCTACGGCCCTCACCATTTCAGCGAGGCCTGAATTAGGCCTTACCGGCGCCAACAATGCCGACAAGCTTGTCGCTGTCCGGTGGGATGAGCGACGCGCAGTGCCGCGAGCTTCAGCCCGCCATCTTTACCCCCGCGAGCAGGCTTTGCCCAGCTTTGGTGACCGGGCATAGGGGGTCTATCGCAGCACCTGAAGCTTTACGGGTCCGCTTGCTGTTTTCCCTCGCGCCAGATCTTGCTGACGCAGCATGTGGAAGATCTCGCCGAGGATCTCTGCTCGGCGAGCCTCCTTGTCTGCAACGCGACGAGCGGACTCTTCGTCAGTTGCGCCAGTTGCAGCCGGGCGATGCGTCTCGTTTTCGGCGATATCGCGAAGAATATTCATGAGCACAAGGTTCCTCTCGTGCATCTGCATCACCATTTCCTTCACATGCAAACGCTCAGACATGATCGTCACTCCGGCTGAATACTGATTGCAGGCTCTAACCCTTGAGAGGCGGAATGGTCCCAGGCAGCGGCTCACATTCGTGATTTCGGCCAGCCTCGCACAAGCCTCGAAGATTGTGATTTTAGAAGCGCAATCGACTTCGCCCCAGTACGATGGCACGAAAACGACCCGAACGGACCTTCCGGCCGGCAGATCGTGAGAGCTGAGACTGATCTCGGTCCGGGAGAGAGCTTAGACGACGGGCGTAAGCGTCCCGACACACTGGCCCCCGCCCTTGCACTCAAGCACCCACCACCAACGCCTTGCCACGCCGGGCTCTGGAGAATGACGTGGCCCGCTTCAAAAGCGCATCGACGAGGTGACCACAAGCCACGCTTGGACATCACTGCTGCGCATGCACGTGGGGATAGAAGCAAGAATGATCGGCCTTGTGCCGCTTGCCTCCGGCAGCGTGTAAGTACAGCCAATGCGCCCACCTTGTCGCCTTCTACCGACGCTGCGGATTCACCAGTGTTTCTGGGGTTATCAGATGCAGCCGCTCGTCTTCTTTCGCCAAACTCTCGACATCGTTTGAAAAACCACTTCTGCTGAAAAACAGGTAGTGCTTGCCCGTCGCTCCTGCCCCGTAAGTCGTTTTCTCTGATCGCTCACGTAACAATCGCACGTGGCCAAGGTCGATTACGCGCGATCGCCATTTGCATTCGCCATAGAAGAATGCACCATCCAGCAATCGCCCTGCGAGATCGATGTCGAAATCGGCGTGGCCCCAAATCTGGCCGACCTCTTGCGCCGGTACCGCAAGGACCTCCTGCAGATGTAGCCTTGCAAATTGAAGGGCGATCGGTTCGAACGCAGCCCCCATATATTCGGAGAACCGAGGCTTCACGACGCGGTCGTAAACCTCCTGGCCAAACCCGCTGCTGATCGCGCTCAGGTTGGGTCGCACGAAACGATGCCAGAATGACATCAGGCTGTCTGCAACGCGATAGCGGCGGTTTCGGCCTTTTTCGTCGGCGTCCAGCGATTTCGAATTATCGATCAAGTCGAGCGCGAGCAGTTTTGAAAAGTAAGGTCCAATGCTGTCTGCTTTGACACCCAGCCGGTTGGCAATCTCGGACTTTGTGTTGGAACCGTCAGATATGGCCGCAACGACGCTTGAGTAAAAGGACGGCTCTCTGAGTTCGGTCTGCAGCAGCGTGTTCGGTTCATCGATCAGCGTGCCTGTCTCTGTGAGCAAGAGTTTGATGACGTTGTCGCGGAGCGGTTCCTGAGCGTCGCAAAGCTGAAGATAGTAGGGAATGCCGCCGAATATCGCATGGGTCCTGATTATATCGTCGGCCGTGTAATTCGGGAAGAATTTGGCGACATCGACAAGGGGTAAGGCCTTCATGTCGAGCGACAAGGTTTTGCGACCGTATAAGGGGTTCCGTTCTGCCAAAAGGTCTTCCATCTGAGAAATAGCAGAGCCGCAAAGGATCAGTTTCATCGCCCCATCTGTAAGCGCGCCGGAATCCCAGAATTTCTGCAGGATCGATGGCAGTGCTGGCTCGTTATCGAGCAGATAAGGAAATTCGTCGATCGTGACGATCAATTTTGAATGCTCGCCGGCTCGCTCGGCAACATAGTGCAGTACGCCCTCCCAGCTTGAGAGGGCCTCGAGCTGTGGCCTTGATCCAATCGCCTTGCCTACCTCGGATTTGAACTGCTCCAGGTTCAAACGTGATGAGACACGGGTCGCCTGAAAGTATATTTCTGGTCGGTTCTTGGCGGCCTCCCTGAGAAACCGCGATTTGCCGATCCGCCGTCTGCCAAACACGATAATGAGGGAAGGCCGCTGCACATCCAATTCGGTCTGTACCAGCTTGAGTTCACGTTCGCGCCCGAGAAACTGCATCCGCACCCCCCTAAGGTAATTATAATTACCGTAATCATGATTACCTTAATCGTGATTACCTTAATAGCCGTCCCTCTGTCAAGTTCTGTGAGGTTGGCCTTAAATCATCTCCTAATCGTCGATTTTTCCTTAGGCGGGAGAGGAAGCCTGAAAGACCTTCAGGGCGATGGTCATGCGCCACTCCGTCTACGTCCTTGCCCGTCAAAACCCGCGCGAACCGAAACCAAGCCCAGTAGAGGTGACGGCTAAATCGTAAGACGTCTGCGGAAGCCAGCCCGCCAGTTGGCTCGTCCTCACAGCACTTGACTGTGCATGGTTTCATGCATGGCGCTGACACCCCTAAGAGCGACCGGCAGATTCTCGTGTCTCACTTGCCAGCGTATTTTCTCGTCATCTGTCGTCCCACCTCTGCGCCAATGGCGAAGGCTTCCTGCTTCAGCCATCGATCTGCCGATGCTATGCCGTCACGGGCCACACGACGACGATGCTCTCGCTCCAACCGAAGGCGATGGCTTTCCATAATCCGCTGCCCCTCGGCCCGCGCTTGTCTCTCTGCCTTCTTGGACATCTGACGGCCCTGCTGCCGCGTTGCTGGCGGTCGGGCGTTACGCTGCTTGTTGGAGCGAGCATTATCCTGCCGGGTTCCCTGCTGCTGGTGAGCCCGAAGATTGTTTTCCAGATTGGATTCGATCCTGTTCCCGAGCCAGTCGATGGCCAAGGACTGTGATGGGACGGCGATAAGAAGACAAACAAGAACTGACAGAAACTTCGACCGCGACACGGCGTATCCTCCTTCAAGCTGGTGCTGCAAAGTAAGACGGCCGTCGGACGACAGATCTTGGGTCTGTCATCCTTGAACACGGGACATACTTGAAACAGGCCCCGCCGGTGGATGCAGGCGGCGCGACTTTGCAAGCGGTGCTACCAACGCCCTCACTGTAGCGAGTAGGGCTCCAAGACCGCCCTGTCGTTGTTCGCCACGAAGGCGTTTTTCGCGCGATGCGGGATGGCACTGAGTGTCGACCAGTCGTCGCTTTCACGGTGTTGCCGCCAGCCCGAAGGCGCCTCTTGGGTTGACGGAGATGGCACGAACCCAAGAGCCCCACAGAGGGCCATGCGTCATCACCGGCGCAAGGCGCGGCTGTGATCGACGCTCAAGATCCACCAGCTTCGTACACCTCACTTAGGCCTGGTGTCAGATGACAGCACCAAACAAGAGCAGATTGCCGTGCGGGTCGCGGATGTGAAATCGAACCGTGTCGGCGCATGTCTCCAAATTCTCCGAAGGACGGATCGCCTCGATGCCGCGATCGCAGAATTCCCGGTACAGTTCCGAGGGGGCCTCGGCACGGAAGAACACGGAGCTATTCTGGCACAGAAGCGGATCGTCGCTTAGCCAGAAATGCAGTTCCATGCCACCGCGGCGGACCACAAGATAATCGAGACCGTCAAAGCCGACCTCCTCGAAGCCAAGCGCGCCGACATAGAAATTGCGTGTTTCGGAAAAGTTCAGGGAGGGGAGGATTGGCACTGCATTGACAACCATCTTTGCAACAGTTTGCTGAACGTTCATGCTGAAAGTTCCTCTGCGTGCCGTAGGAGACAGAATCACGAAACGGCTACGATCAGGCGTTGGCGTTTCGCGACCATCCTGGCGCGGGACACTCAATAGCAAGGGCGCTGACCCGACGGCATGTCGTGTAAACGGTAACAGGTTGGCATGAATGAGAGCCGGCCAAGGGATTTCATAGATCAGTCATGTCACTTATCCGAAAGAGAACGCGGTCAAGGACTGCGGCCCCTGTCGAGACGAGGCGTCGAGCCACATGAACGTGCTTCACCTACAAAAGTTCCAGGATTTCCAGAGCAGGCCTATGTAGTTTTTCGGGCCGACAAACAAACCTTGGTCGCGTGAGTATCGTCAGCCGTCTCATTGCAGAAATGCCAGTTGACACCCATATGGAGAAGTAAGAACATAAAGTGAACGCATGAGGTGGATCATGTGCGAGACAGGCTCGAATGACGTCGTTGCCAAGGCTCTTGCCGAAGTGGCCAAGATGCGCGCCTGGCGGGAAAAGGTCGAAGCGGAAAGGCGAAAGACCTTCGGGGCGATGGGCACGCGCCAGTCAGTCTATGCTCTTGCCCGTCAGAAGCCGTCGCATACCGGAACCTAGCCGCAAAAGCGGAGACGGCTGATCAAGGTCGCAGAACCACTCCGGCAAAAAATCGCGAAGCTGGACTTCAAGCGCGGGTTATAAAAGGCTCCGGCCATCGTTCTGCGATTTAGCGAGAGCTCTAAAGTAATCCTGGTGAACCATACCGATCTTGCCTGCGACCGATTTGCAAGCGGACATGATGGTCGACAGCAGACATGGCTCCCCGCCACATTGAGCCCCCCGCGGCCGGCCGGCATGGCCTGAAAGGAGATGTTGCCGATAAGTTCTCAGTGAACGGCCGTCGCCAAGCCGGCTGCGGTCCTTTTTTTAATTCACGCAATGTTGCTGCAATGTCTTCCTGGTTTTTGACGGCGCTCGGCCATGGCGAGCCGTCAAAGCGCTACCCTGCGGAACCCTTCTCAGCAGGCGTGCCAACGCCTACCGCTCAGAGAGAGACAATGCATAGTGTTTTCTTATTATATTTAGGATTTCTGCGACCCTCCTCGCTCTTGTCCGAGCCCCTCTCCGCAGTTCTGCAAAACCGTAGTGTAGCGGCTAAAGGCTCGCAGCCACGCAGGTTTTGGAGATCAGAGAACTTCAGCGCGCCCTTCAATTCAGCATCCATGCCGATTGCGGGCTCAATCAGCATTCTACCCGCGACAGGCCGCCCATGGATCGACCAAGCGAAGCTAGATGACGCAACGCATGACCAGAACGAGGAAAAACGGGCCGAAAACCAGATCTGGTCGGATCGTCAAAATTCACTCAGGTGACCAATGACATCAGCGCTAGCCGGCATCCTGGCCGCGCCCCTGATGCCAATTCAGACACAGCTTACCAGAAACGAGATTTGGCTTCGTCTCCCATGCCCTAGACCGGAGCTTCAGCAACAGGAAATGATATGACGCACGACGCCGAGCACGGTTTTTCCCAATCCAAAGCCGCGGCTCCACATGGATATCTGCCCACTGAGGTGGAGTATCACCGTGCTTTTGCGGGACCTGAAAGACGCATTCTGCGCGGCCTAACGGTAATTCTGCTGTTGTTTGGGGGATTGATCGGCTTTGCCAATCTTGGCCTCGCCGGCGCCTCTTTCATTGATGCCAGTATACTTGGGCGCAGCGGCTTCACACCGCTCGCGCACGCAGCCACGTCGTTGGCGTTGGCGCTACTCATACCGTACAGCATGCTGCTGCAGCGTGTTTTCTACGGGCTTCCTACCGGTTCATTGCACTCGGTCACCGGCTGCTTTCGGTTCGACATGTTTGGCCGTTCCTTACTGGTCATTGGCCCTTTGGTGCTGATCCCGATGTCGCTGACATCGCTTTTCATGCCGGGCGACACCATAACTTGGAGCCACATGGATATCGTGGCCTTCTTCATAACTGGCATGATCCTGACACCGCTCGCCGCCGCCGGTGAAGAATATGGCTTCCGCGGTTTGATGTTCCGGATAGTAGGCAGCTGGACGCTCGGCCCCCTCAGCGGTGCGATCCTTGGCATTATTCTTACAGCGGGCCTGTTCTCGCTGTTTCACGGCAGTTCCGATCCCTACCTCTTGACCTCCTATCTCGTGCTCTTCTCCTCGCTGGCGGTGATCACTTGGAGGACAGGAGGCCTGGAAGTCGCAGTTGTCATTCATGGCGTCTACAACGTGTCTGGCTTGGTGCTCGCAACGGCGCTTCATGTCGACATCGGAGGGGCACTGGCCGGCCGTAGCGAAATCGTAGGAGTTCCGGCGAATCTTCTGCCGGGACTGGTAGTCGGCGCCATTGCCATATTGTTCGTCGCCGCGACGTGGAAAGACGGTCCTCTTCGAACAGATCGGCAACGATAATGCGATGCTCTTAACAACGATCCACGTTGTGACGGGATACGTTGCAGGCGCCGCTCGATTGCGTGGCGACCATGACAATCTCAGGCGATGATTGGGGGCGTGACCAGCTCTGAAGTGAAGCGCATCAGCCAAACAATCCTGCCACCTCATAAAGGGCAAATTTCGGCAGATTCCGCGTCACAGATGAGGGCTGCAGAACGACTTAGGGCTGCGCACTCATTGGGGCAAACTCGAGAAGAGCATCGCTCAGGACCACCCTGACAATCACCAGAAATAACAAGAGAACCAAAATGATGAACCGTATTGTGGTCAGCGCGATAAGCGCTGCATTCCTCGCATTCAGCAGCCCCGCAAACGCGTCCAGCGCTGACGCATGGGCGGCCTTCGAGGCCAAAGTCACAAAGGCCTGCCTGGTTGCCAGCGGCCTGCGCAATTCTCTGGCCTCGACAATTGTTGGCTTCGACGACCGAGCGGGTGTAGTCGCCATGTTGATCTCAGATAAGACGCGGGGATCTTCGAGATCTGAGCTCTGCATATACGACAAACGAGCGGGCCGCGCTTTCGTGAGCGATGCTGAGATGTGGTCGGCTCCGCCGCAGCATAGCGTCCAGAACATCAGGCCGCAGGATGAGGTGCCTACAATGATCAAGACCAAACGGGGCGACAGGCGTTTTCATTTCGCGAATGGCTGTACCGTTGTCATTGGGAGAACGAAAGCAATTGTCCTGTTCGCTGACGGGCCATGCAACAGATATCACGAAGATATTGCTCAGTTGTATGCTGAGGACCAATGAGAATCCCGAGGAGCCTAAAAATGGGCCTCGCGTCCGGTTGTGGTGGTTGTCTCGGATCTCTGCGAAACGAGTTTTCCGAAAGTTCGGCCGGGCCCAAGTTCAGCTAACGAATGATAGCCGCACTTGCACAGGCTCGTTCTCGATAACAGTCAGACCGATTCCCTTTTCATCTCCAAAGACTAGGGCGTTCGTGGCGGGCCACACTCACCGATAACTGCGCAGATGGTCCACCAGTGCTCTCAGTTTGGGTGCCATGTTACGTCGGCTTGGGTAGTAGAGATAGAAACCGGGAAAGTATGGGCAGAAATCCTCTAGAACCGGCACCAGCTCACCGCGCGCAATCGCCGGACGGAAGCTGTCTTCCATGCCAAAGGTGATGCCAGCACCTGCAACCGCAAGCTTGACCATCAACGCCATGTCCGTGGTCGTGATTGTATCCGCCACTGCTACGGAAAACTCCCGCCCATGTTCGGAGAATTCCCACCGATAGGGTGCGACATTCGCAGATCGACGCCACCCGATGCAGCGGCGGTTTGCAAGCTCACTTGGATGCCTTGGCATGCCCTGCCGCTCAAGATAGGCGGGCGATGCCACAGCCAGTTGACGTTGCTCGCCTGTTACCGGCACCGCAATCATATCTTGGGCAATCACCTCTCCCAGCCTCACACCGGCATCATATCCTTGCGAAACGATATCGAATTCCTCGTCGGTAACGGTCACATGAAGTTTCACGTCCGGGTTTTGATCCAAAAAGGACGTGAGAAGAGGACCAGAAAGAAAACTTTCGGCAATGGATGACACTGCGAGGTTTAGCCGCCCCCGCGGGGATCCGGTCAAATTCGCGGCGGCATCCAGAGCGCCCTGCATCTCGAGCAACGCCGGCGCAGCCTCCGCGTATAGTCTCTCGCCCGCTTCAGTCAGCGCGACGCTACGGGTTGTGCGGTTCACGAGCGCGATACCGAGTGCTTCTTCCAGCTTGCGGATCGTTTGACTGACAGCTGAACGTGTCACTCCCATGCGATCTGCAGCTGCTCGAAAGCTGCGCTCTTCTGCGACGAGAGCAAAGACGGCGAGCGCATTCAGGTCCGACCACATTGGTTAGTTTTTCTTCTCTCTGAGTTAAGCGAAAGGCGGCTTATCGCAACAATGTCCTAAGGCTACCCTCAATTCAACATCAAAACGAAAGAGGAAAGCTATGGACAAAGTTGTTCTCATAACTGGCGCATCCAGTGGCATTGGAGTCGGGATTGCGCACGAACTTGCAAAGGCGGGCGCCACGGTTGTGCTAGGCGCTCGGCGCACAGACCACCTCGAGAATGTTGCTCAGGAGATCAAGTCGTACGGCGGCAAGGTCAGCACCTTCAAGGTCGATGTGACCAATCGTGCGGAATTCGCAGCTTTCGCAGAGGAAGCGCGGCGGGAACATGGCCGCGTTGATGTCCTTGTCAACAATGCCGGCGTAATGCCGCTATCGCTGATGTCTTCGCTCAAGGTCGACGAGTGGGACACGATGGTGGATGTGAACATCAAGGGCGTGCTTTACGGCATTGCAGCTGTCCTGCAGGAAATGAACCATCGCGGTTCAGGCCACATCGTGAACATAGCTTCGATCGGCGCCCTGTCAGCCTCACCAACCGCTGCTGTTTACTGCGCGACCAAATTCGCCGTCCGAGCAATCTCCGATGGGCTGCGCCAGGAAAATGACAAACTGCGCGTCACCTGCATACACCCAGGAGTCGTGGAAAGCGAACTGGCTAACACCATCACCGACCCGGTGGCGGCGGAAGCGATGAAGACCTATCGATCGATCGCGCTGACCCCCGACGCCATCGGGCGCGCAGTCCGTTTCGCGATTGAGCAACCCGAAGATGTCGATGTGAACGAACTGGTGGTCCGCCCGACACGGACGATGCTCTGACGGGCTGCTCCATCAAGACAAGACCTCACCAGGAAAGCTTAAGTCATGAAGAATTTTCTTCCGCTTGTAGTCCTGATAATCGTCGCCACAGCTACGGCTTTCGGCGCATTGACCCAAAACGCAAGAGCCGAGAATAACATGCCTGCGCCGTCTGCAAATCACTCCCAACAAAACCACCCATACGTCGGAATGTGGGTGACGGATGACGGTCGCATCCGCCACCAACTGTTGCCCAATGGTCGCTACGACGAAGCTCGCGGCAATCGCGAAAGCGCTTACCAGGGCCGTTATGTCATCACCGGCAACAAAATTGATTACTGGGACGACACCGGTTTCACCGCAGATGGCGTCTTCGTTGACGAGAACACGCTTCACCACGCTGGGATGATCTTGCGACGCAAGTGAAGTCGACTTGCCCAAGATAGGCCCGCTTTGGCCTGCGCTCCGCAGGGCCGAGGCCGGACCACTCAATGTCTTCGACCCAGCGTCAACCTGAAAAAATGGAGTAATCAAATGGCTCGCTTTTTCCGTTATCCTGTTGCCGCAATTGGCACCATTGCAGTCATTGTTCTGGCGCATACAGCCCTCGCAGATACTGTCGAGGAACGTCGCGCCAAAGGGGCGGCCGTCGTCAGCAAGCTCAACAATGGCGTACCGCAAAACAATCTCGAGACCATGCGCGACGAGTTTCCATTTCTGGCGGAAGCGACCGAGGCCTACGCGCTCGGTGACGTTTGGTCGAGACCGGGCCTTGATGACCGTACAAGGCAACTCGCAGCGGTTGCTACCTTCGCCGCCATGGGCATGACTGACCTCATGACAGTACATGCTCGTTATGCCCTGAACATCGGCGTGACGGAGGATGAGTTGAAGGAAATTGTCTACATGATCACTGTGCCCGCCGGCTTTCCGAGAGCGATTGTCGCGTCGCAGGCATTATCAAGGCTCTTTGCCGAACGAGCGCAGGCCAGCTGTAGCGTTGCGAGCTGCGACAACGGAGCCGCGCCGACACCTTAATCCTCAAGTGCTACGAACAGGTGTCTTCTTGCCCGTGGCTCGGTTGGTGAGGGTCCAATCCTGCGACATGTGAAAACGCCAGGCACGGTATGGCTTTTAACGCTTAGCGTTGCACGGGTGTGGCAGCGGTGCTCTTGGGGACACCAGCTTGATTACACATAGGTCGGCTAACGCCCAAACCAGCGGCACCTGTTAGCAGCAGCTCGTCGTCCAGAGCGGCCTAGCTTCCTGCGTCCTACAGGATCTCGGAAATGTCATGTTGTCGATCGATAAAACTTCGAAGAACCATTTTTACGGAGACATTAGATGCGATCCGCAACGATCACTGCAATGCTTGCCCTTGGGACCTCGATACCGGTAATCGGCGAGATTGAGGCGCCAGGTCTTCAAGGTGCACTGCGAGGGACGATGATCCTTCCCGCGCAAAGTGCGCCTATGATACTGATCATACCGGGGTCCGGCCCCACGGACCGGGACGGCAACAATCCGCAAGGCGTCAAGGCGGCACCATATCGACTTCTGGCCGAAGGTTTGGGTGAACAGGGAATTGGCAGCGTTCGGATAGACAAACGCGGCATGTTCGGTAGCCACGCCGCTGTAGAAGATCCCAACGCGGTAACCGTAGATGATTATGTTCAAGATGCGGGCGTATGGATCGACGTAATCCGTAGCCGGACTGGGGCCGGGTGTGTCTGGCTCCTAGGGCATAGCGAGGGCGGATTGGTAGCACTGGCTGCCGCCGAGAGACTAGAAAATGTCTGCGGCGTCATCCTTGTGGCAACGGCAGGGCGCCCACTCGGAGAAGTCCTTAGAGAACAATTGCTCGCTAATCCCCAAATTGCGCCTCTGATGGATGCAGCAAATCATGCCATAGACGAACTATCCGTTGGACGGCAGGTCGACGCCTCGAAGATACCGCCCGAGCTTGCCCCGCTTTTCGGTCAGGCAGTGCAGGAATTTCTGATCAGCACTTTCGCACTCGATCCTGCAGATTTGGCGAAAAACACCTCCAAACCCGTTCTCATCATGCAAGGCGAGCGCGACCTGCAGGTGTCCGTGGCCGATGCGAAACGCCTGCATGAGGCTGCCCCGCACGCCACACCGGCTATACTGCCGGACACCAACCATGTTCTGAAGACAGTCGCATCACATGACCGAAACGAAAACATCGCGACTTATTTTGCCGACAATCTTCCCTTGGCGCCGGGAGTGGTGGATGCGATCTCCCGTTTTGTAAAGCGTCACTGAGATCAGAACGAGGTAGCTCTCGATCATCCTCTTTTCTTGGTTGGGCTGGGATGGGGAGAGCCTTGGTGCCGCTGCGGTCGGATGTCGGAACTGATCAGCTTTGGCGCCCCCACCACCGCGCCGCAGCCAAGTGCTGTATTCCTTCAAGCAAGGGAGACTGCGGAAGCGATCTTGGTCTCTTCTGCAAGCTGGAGATGCGCGATCCATTCGCGCGGCAATTCTGAAGCGCAAGGAGAAAATGGCATCATCCCCGAACGCGATCGAAGGTTCGGTTGCCTTGGCATTCGAAGAACCCGGTGATCTCGAAGTCCGCAACATTGATATGCGCCCGACAAAGAGCTGCCTTCAGTCTGGAGCCAATAGCGGCAATCCGCCCGGGCCAAAGGCCGAGAACCTCATGGCTCCCACGCTCTGATTTGTCGATTGGCCGCACTCCACCGCGACCTCATCTTCGCCGATACCTGCCCAGAGCTAGCGCGAGGCACTTACAGTTTGATCTCCTGTTATGACGCTTTGCGATATGTGGTCGAAAGCAAAGATGCGGATCCGTGAGACAGGCCTCGATTTGCGAACGAGGAGATCAGGATGACATCGCCAGCGTCTGCCAATATGTTGCTCAGCGCTTCGGTGAGCAGGTGGGGTAGCCGAATGTTCATGTCACACAAACACCGATGGTCTATTTCCACCGCAGCAGCAGGTGTGTCGCACGCCGCCCCGGTATTGATGATGATGTGGCTCAATCTGTCAGCTTTGAAGGTTTGTCGAAGTGCCTCACTCACTTCTTGTGCAAAGGGACGCAAGTCCATCAAGCTGAGATCAAGCTTCAGCATGACGGCACTCACCCCAAGCCATTCTATCTCTCGTGATACATCTGCCGGCCTTTCCTTGAGGGACTCATATGTTCCAATGACGTGGAAACCGGATTTTGCGAGGCAGAGTGCGGTTGAGTAACCGGCTCCGTTGCATGCACCGATTATCAGTGCGACCCTGTTAGTCATAGTCAAGTTCCTTACTTTCCAAGCCACGACGTACGAGGCGCAAGCGACGCATCGATCAGCCGTGGCCGGTAGCTTTTGCGATAAAGGTATTCCCGTCCCCCGGTCAGCGCAGCAGCTTCGCGCAGACGACAGCATGATCAGTTTCGGGCTGCGAACAGCGCAAGTTGCGGGTAAGCTACACGCCGCATGCGGCTTGAGCAGCCGACGACGAGCCAGCCCGATCAGAAGCGTTAAGTGCTGGCATTCGTCGTGGTTGAGACACGGTCCTAGGCAAGTCTGGCTAGGATATGACGGCTGCTCTCAACCCCATGTTGCGGTCAGTCGCCATCGCCGCGGCTGAGCCGAGCGCCATTGGCGTCCATCATCACAGGCTGAGCCCGCCTTCTCTCGACCTTAGCCAGAAGTACAAGGCTCGCTACTAACAAAAGGGCACCGTTGAACGGATGAAATGAGAGCGGCAATGGCTGCGATCCCGCCGCGAGTAGCACTTGGCCCACATAGAGGATAAATACGAGGCCGCTCCACCAACCGAAGCCCCGGAGCCGAGACAGTGACAGGCTGCCGCCAACAATCGCAAGAGCCGGGATCGCAAGGATGCCACCGACCGCTGCATGAATTCCCCAAAGCTCGCCATCCTGAAAGAGCGCTGTGCCGGCGCTCAGGAACTGGGCGAGAAGGCCGACCGGCAAGAGCCTTGCTGACCACGTAAACCAACCAGGGGTGCCGCGTCCGAGTTCAACAAAAGTGTCGTGCATCTTTGTCATGCGCAGGCCACCTTTGCACTTCGAGTGGGAGTTGACGATATCCAAGCAGTTAGCCGATCGACATAGGCTGACGCAGCTGCCTCAAGCGCTTCGGGCGAGAGACTATGTGCTTCATAGAGGACGAACGGCGATGACCACGGGAGACCACAGCGATTTGCGGTCGCACGAAGTGGCGCGAACAATGTATCGATTTCGAACATATTGCTTCCGTCCGCGCGGTAGGCGTCGGCCGAGTTGCCCAGTGTAACCGCCAACAGGAGTTCAGTCCCCTCGAACACTCGACCCTCCGCTTCATAGTGCATGTAGAACATGCGTGTAAGAACGGCGTCCTGCCAGGCTTTCAGCAAAGGTGGAGTTGAATACCACTGCAGCGGAAACTGAAACACGATGCGGTCGGCTGCAAGCAGGCGTGCCGCCTCGCCTTCACCGTCTCGATGCAAGTCGATGCCGTTGGGATACATAGATTGCATATCCACGACTTCGACGTCTGGCAGCTTTGCCGCAGCTCGGGCCAACGCACTGTTGGCGTTGGACCGCGAAAGATCGGGATGAAATAGAAGGATGATGGTTTTGGACATGATCTTCTCCACGAGGTTGGTGATGAAGAAACCATGCGATCCGCAGAGAAATTATTCCAATCGATAATCGATATAGGCTATTATCTGCCACATGAATTTACGATCGCTTGATCTTAACCTACTTGTCATACTTGACGCACTTTTAGACGAAGCTCACGTCTCCCGTGCAGCGGACCGAGTGGGCCTTTCACAGCCCGCCACGTCGGCAGCGCTACAACGTTGTCGCCATCTCTTTCGCGATGAACTTCTGGAAAGAGGTCGCGGAACGATGCGCCTGACAGCGAAGGCCGAGGCTCTGCGCGCGCCTCTGAAATCACTGTTAGCGAGTGTGGTTGAACTGATTGATCCACCAGATGTGCCGCTCAACGAGATACGCCGGACACTTCGGATAACGATGTCGGATTATCCGGCACTTCTTGTTACCGCGCCCTTGCAGCAAACGCTTCAGAAGTCTGCACCCGGCATAGATGTCGTGATTCAACCATGGCATGGCGCGGATGCCGCCCGAGTTCAACTGGTGCAAGGATCGGCAGATCTCGCCATCTCTGTGTTTCCACCGGCGCAGGACGAACTTCATCGTGAAGAACTGCTTGTCGAGCACTATGTGGTCGCCATGCGCGAGAACCATCCTGTCGCGGCCAACTGGAACCTCGAGACTTGGCTGAATTATCCGCACATACTTGTCTCTGGTCGGGGTGATACGCGGACAGCGTTTGACGACGATCTCGCAGGTCGCCATCTCTCCCGGCGCGTCGGTCTTGTCGTGCCCAATTTCCAGGTCGTACCTTCGCTCCTTCGCGGCTCCGACATGATTGCGATGTTGCCTTCGCGCATAGTGGCCGCTGAAGACGGATTGGTGACTTTTCCGCCACCTATCCCCGTTGGTGGCTTTGCCCTCCATCTCGCTTGGCATAGTCGTCAAGCCTCGGACAAAGCGCTGCAACACGTTGCGGGAATTGTCGCATCTCTGCTTCGCGAAAGATGAGCACATCGCTGACGGCGTCGCGCTTGCGTTCAACGAGCCATTCAGATTTTCGCTCTTACGTTTGGATTGCTCAGCAAGCTACTGCCACATAAAGGCTTGTCGAGTGATTGTGAGGAAGTCTGTGTCTTAGCAGTAATTTTCTGCGGCGAAGGCAACGTGGCCTGTGGCCCACACAACGAGGTTCAAGGTATGGGGGCGGGCGGTGGCAATCTGATGATGATCCCCAACGGTTCGGACGGCCCAAGTTCCGCCAAGCCTTCCTGGCAGGACCCAGGACACGACTCGAGCCAACTGGAGAGGATAGTGACGACCAGGCGCAATGAACTCAAATTCAATGCAGTGAGCGTAGATCAACGTTGCGTGCCGGTGCCCAATTCGATCAGCACAGAGGCGCAACAACGGCTTCATACCGCCGTTCGAGACGACGGGATGCCCCTCAACGCACTGTACCCAATGCCTGCGGCGGACGATCGTGAATCATGGCAGAAGCTAAAAGCAGCCGTAGATTCAAATTATGCTGCCCCGGTATCAGCGCTGGACCAAGCACAAGACGTCAAGGTAACCACGAAGCGAATTGGCTCAGCCGAGGTTCATTTTGCGAGGCCCGCAAAGCCCGATCGCGCGGATTGTGTGTACATCGATCTGCACGGAGGAGCACTTGTCTTCGGTGGCGGTGAAGCCAGCCGCGAGGGGGCCCGGATAGCTGCATCTCGCTGTGGCATTGAATGCTACGGCATCGACTATCGGATGCCGCCTGAGTTTCCCTATCCCGCTGCGCTCGACGACTGCATGTGCGTCTACAGGCATGCTGTGGACACCTATGGCGCCGACCGCATTGTCATCGGGGGGCGATCTGCCGGTGGCAATCTGGCATTGGCGACCGTGCTGCGCGCAAAGGATGAAGGGCTGAAATTGCCAAGCGCGATTGTGTTGCTTTCGCCTGAAATCGACCTGACGGAATCCGGCGACAGCTTCCAGACCAACAAGACGATCGATGTCAACCTTCCAAACTCTTTGATGTCGGCGAACCTGCTCTATGCCAACGGCGCCGATCTTTGCCATCGCTACATCTCGCCACTCTTCGGACAGTTCTTCAAGGAATTCCCACCGACATTCATTCAGAGTGGCACTCGCGACTTGCTGCTTTCGAATGCTGTTCGCCTACATAGGGCTTTGCGTCGGGTGGGAGCCGTGACCGAACTGCATGTATTCGAGGCCATGCCTCATGGCGGTTTCGGGGGCACACCGGAAGATGAAGAGCTTGCCCGTGAGGTAGCCCGTTTCGTAAATGGGGCCCTTTCTCAATGAGTTGACTTTAAAATAAAGCCGGCCGCACGCCTTGGCGCATCAAGGCGACTTGATGCGCCTGACACTCCACGGCCAGGAAAGCTCTCTAAGAACGGCTTGTTGAGTGACGAACGGCGTCCCGGGCAAAATACTGCCAACGGTCCATGGAGGTTTGAATGAGAGTACTTCTCGTTGAAGACGAGGTTCGGCTCGCGGATACACTGGCTTCGGTCATGCGTCGCGAGCGGTTTATCGTTGATCAAGCAGACAATTTGGAGACAGCAACAGAAGCCGTTGCAATTGGAGAGTTCGATCTAGTTCTTCTGGATCGAACATTGCCCGATGGTGAAGGCTTGAGCCTGGTGCCAGATCTGCGCGCTCGTAATCCCGGAGTCCACATTATCATTCTCAGTGCACGCAGTGCCGTCCAAGACCGTGTATTGGGACTTGACGAAGGTGCCGATGACTACTTGGTCAAACCTTTTTCGATCGACGAACTCCTGGCACGCATCAGGGCAGTTCGACGCCGCCCTGCCCAGTTACAGGGCGAGCAGATCAGAGCCGGAGCCATCATCTATGACCTGTCCAATGAGGAAGTCGAGGTGAATGGTGCACGCATCGACCTTCCTCGGCGCGAACTAAGGGTCCTAGCAGCACTCATGAAACGCCGTGGCAGAACGGTACTGCGGGAATCTCTCGAACAGGCCGTTTTCGCTTTCGATGACGAGATACAGTCTAACACACTGGATTCGCACATTTCCCGCCTCCGTCGACGGCTTAAAAACTCCGGCGCTGGTATAGAGATACACGCAATTAGAGGGGTCGGTTACCTGCTGCGGGAAGCAGCCTGATGAAGCCAAGGTCGCTCAAGCGGGCATTGATCATCTACCCGCTCACATTTCACTTTGTCGCCCTGTATATAGGCGTCGCGATCCTGGTTTATGTCGCGATCCGAGTGGACAGTGGTGGACCTTACGCTGACCAGCAGATTACGGCAGTGATCGCTCAAGCTATCAAACGCGACGATGCCGGGCGTCTTTCTATCGTGATGACGCCGGAGTTACAGCAACTGCGCGCGAATTCGCCAACACTCTGGTTCGTTGCGGAAGACAGCGACCGACAAACCGTGTCGCTTGGCAGTGTGCCGCCGCTTTATCAATCGTTTGTCGGCCAGCTGAGCGAGCTGTCCTATGCTCAAATGCGCGATCGTGAAGCTCCCTATGAACTGGCGGCGGTAATCCGCAGGGAACGAAGCAACATCGGCGAGCTTACCATCATGGGACATGGTGCACTCTCGGAATTGAGCTTCATGGTGTTGATGGCCTCAAATACCTTCGCCATCCCAATCTTCTTAATGCTGCTCCTGACGTCGCTGATCGTGACTCCCTGGATAGTGAAACGCTCTTTGGGCGGCGTGGTTCGGGTGGCGCAGGAAGCTGAGCAAATTGATATCAATAGCCGCGGGCACAGACTTGATGCCCAAAACGTGCCAAGCGAGATCTTGCCACTGATCCGCGCTTTCAACAACGCGCTTTCAAGGCTCGATGACGGATATGAGCGCCAGCGACGTTTTATTGCTTCGGCGTCCCACGAACTGCGCACACCACTCGCAATTCTACGAAGCAAGATCGAAAGCTCAAAGACGCCTGCGGTGCAGGAGCTGAACCAGGACGTTCACCGACTTGCCACCCTGACAGAGCAGCTGCTTGACCTTGAGCGACTTGATATCGACACGAACTTTGAGACGATCGACCTTGCATCTCTTGTCCGACAAGTTGTTGCGGACCTGGCGCCGATCGTAATTGCTCAGGGTTGCAAGATGGAGGTTAAGGTCGTCAGACGTGGAGTCTGCCGGGGAGATTCTGCCGCGCTTGAACGTGTTGTTTCCAACCTGATTCAGAATGCCGTTCATCACGGAGGTAAGTCAGTGTTGGTGAGGATCAACGGAGCTGTTCTTGAAGTGGAAGATGATGGTCCAGGCATTCCTCCGGATGAACGCGAGCGTGTCTTCGAACCGTTCCATCGATTGCATCCGCGTCAGAGCGGAACGGGTCTTGGGCTGAACCTGGTGAAAGAGGTCATCACCCGACATGAAGGCCAAGTTAGTATTCTTGACGGTGCGCTCGGGGGAGCCCTTATCCGCATCGCGCTTGTCGAATCTTAAGCGCGATCAACCCATTCGTCAGGTCTCTTGGCAGTACATGTCTGATCGGCGAGCTTCACACGCTAGCCTTGAAGCGCTGATCCGAAGCTGTGAAGCCCATTATACAGGGAGTGGAGAGCGACCGACGGCCAGATCGAATCTGTCATGCGGAACAAAATGCCAGAGAACAGCCCCATCATGATCGCGATCGGTAGAATAACTCCTACACCATGAGCCACTCCGAAAATGACGGAGCTCAAGCCAACACCTGCCCACATTCCATACCGATTGAGTGCATTCGCGACGACACCTCTGAACAGCAATTCTTCGCCCAATGGAGTCAGCAGAGCCCCACCAATCAACGACAGGAGAAAAGGTACTGCACCTCCCCGCGCGGCGGCATGGAGTATCGCTTGAGGATCGTCGGCTGAGCCCCTGCCCCACTCAGAAAGCCCTTGTAGAATGACAATACTGCAGGCGTATCCAAAGACTGCTAAAGCTGCAGCAATCACGAGCCAGCGGAAGTCAACTTGCGTGAACCCATAGGCTGCGAAGCCTCGTCGACGGATAAGATATGCTATGGCAAACGCACCGAGGCCGGCGACACCTCCCCCGTACGAGCCGATGACCCCTTGCCATACTGGTTCGCCAGGCGCCAGGCCGCCGACTGCAAGAGCCACCAGAACAAGTAGGATCTGAAAGGATATTATCCCGAGGCCCACTTCCCCCAGATTCGGCCGTTTCGCAGATGTCCAGTCATGCATGACAGATTCCTTTGAAGCGTTGCAAGGCAGCAAAGGCGCTTATTGCTGGATCGGAAGCGCCCTCGCCGGGACGCCATGACGCCATATTTCAATGTGCCTTAGCGACCGACCGAGTAATAAACAGAAGCAGAATGAACGAGATCACCGATTGGATGACACTGCAGTATCCGCCGGTGATCTCTGCTTAGGCTAGTAGCGGGGATATCGAGGACCGCACTCACGCCGGCTCGGGTCACGCTGGCAGCGCTGATCGCGAGCGCGGTCGCTTATGATTTGGGCGTTGAGTGCTGTTTCGCTAGCAAGATTGGCGCGATAGGCGTTTTCCATCGATCCGCTATCGGATACGCATCCTGCCGTTGCCATAGCCAGCAACGTTACGAGTGCGGCGCTCCTCAGTGCGGATGCGCCTCGTTTCAGTGGTTGAGAGACCATTTCATTACCTCAATTGTTCGACGTCTCACGCTCTCGGACTTGAATGCCGGACGCCAAAGCCGAAAAATACGGTTGAACATTGCGACAACATGGAGTGATCAGGATTTCAACGGGATGCGCCATGCGTACCGCTGAGATCGTCTTCACTGTATGAAGGTCGCTAGCTTAGATGATTGATGGCTCTGTTCTGAAAAGGTCAGGCCAGGCTGACATTCGGATCTGCCAGCCTTCGAACGATTAACGTCACTCGGCCAACATGGTCTCGATGACAGCCACGGTCGCCTTCACGCGGGCTTCATTGGGGTAGTTCCTGTTAGCGAGTACGACAACCCCGACCTTCTCGCTCGGCACCACTGCGATGTACCCGCCAAATCCGTTTGTCGAGCCGGTTTTGCTGAGGATGACCTTTTCCTCGATAATCGGACCAGGTTTGAGATTCTCGGTAGCTTGAGAGCTCAAGATGAAATCAACTCCATTCCCAGCAAGCATCGTCTTAAGGTCAACCGGCCATGAATACCTTTCCCAAATCATTGCTTGCTCGAAGTACGCCGTTCGATATTCGGGTTGCTGAGTACGGGCGATGGCATTCTTGAGTTCGTCCGCGATGTTTCCGACACCCAGTTCTGCGTCGAGCACCTTCAGCATGTCTCGGGCACTGGACTTCACCCCGTACGCTTCCGCATCGAGCAGGCCCGGATTGACCCTGATGGCAGCGTTCGTTTTGCGATCGTAGCCGAAAGCATATTGCGACATCTTGACCCTTGGCACATCGATCCAGGTGTTCGTTAGGCCGATTGTGGGGAAGAGAACGTCTTGAACCGCCCTCTTGTATCCTCCTTCGAACGCTTGACCGGTGATATATCCCAGAAGCCCAATACTGATGTTTGAGTAGCTACGTGCCTCTGGCTGTGACGGACGCCAGTTCTCGAGCCAATCGACAAGCTCATCTTCACTCGAGACGCTATCCGGGATTTGCAGAGGCATGCCGCCGGTACGATGGGTTGCCAGATCCATAAGCGTCAAGTCGCCGGCAATCGAGCAAGGCGACGTGCAAAGGTGTTGCGCCACTGTATCGTCTAGGCTGAGACTACCACGTTCTTCAGCGAGCGCAGCCAAGGTGACGTTGAAGATCTTGCTGAGTGAACCAAGCTCGAACAGCGTGTCCGGGGTGACTTCGACACCATCGGCCTGGGAGGCGAGCCCAAACGTGTAAAAACTGTGCTCGCCGTTGCGGGTCACCCCCACCACAAGTCCCGGGATGGCATATTCTCTGATGATCGGGCCAAACGAAGACTCGGCGATCCTGCTGATATCGTCAGCAAGAGCGCTGGTTGCCTGAGAGCAGACAGCAAAAGCGAATGAAACCAGGCACGAAGCTCGTCTCATGAAACAGTCCTTCTAGTTGTGAAATGCTAAAATTTCGCAACGGATCAAGATCCGCAGCGTTTTAGGCGGTAACGGCTGCGGATCCAGTTTTCGGATCGAAGAGCAGCCTTTCGCCGATGGATTTGCGTGGGCTCACGCAGAGCCGCAACTATGTCAGTTGCGCAAGCCCCCCTGGATTGGTCCAGGAGGGTTGAGAACGAAAGAACCTCAGAAGAGTGACACTTCTTCATCCACGTTCACCGGAGGCCGGTCCAATGCGCGGCAAAGGACCACCTATCGGCATATTCATCGATGATCTTCTGAGTTGGCGTGCCATCACCATGGCCCGCGTTTCGTTCCACCCTCAGCAGCTGTGGTCGCGGTCCGACCTCTGCAGCTTGAATAGCCGCCACGTATTTCAACGAATGGGCAGGAACCACTCGGTCGTCGGTGTCTGCCGTGGTGACGAGTATGGCCGGATAATTCTCTCCCCTCTTGATGTTGTGAAGCGGAGAGTAAGACCGGAGGTCGTTGAAGCTGTCCTCTGCCGAGGGGCTCCCGAATTCAGAGACCCACAGGTTGCCTGCAGTGAAGCGATCAAAGCGCACCATATCCAAAACGCCGACGCCAGGGAGCGCGACATCGAACAAGTCTGGACGCTGGTTGACGACTGCGCCGACAAGCATGCCCCCGTGCGACTCGCCGTGAATGGCAAGCCCGCCCTCGCGGCTTATGCCCTCGCGCTTCAAGAATTCGGCAGCTGCGATGAAATCATCGAAAACAGTCTTCTTCGCCTGACCTTTGCCTGCTTCGTGCCAGGCCTTTCCGTATTCGCCCCCACCACGAATGTTAGCCACCGCATAGACACCGCCTTCTTGAACCCAAGCGACTGCCTGTGGCGAGTAAGCCGGCAGCAGCGGAATACCAAAGCCTCCATAGGCGGTCAGCATCGTTGGTGCGGCAGCTTCGGCTCCGGCGCGTCGAATAATGGAGATCGGGATGAGAGTTCCATCCCTGGCACTGAAGAAGCGTTGCTCTACTTCGATCTCGCCCGGCGACCGGTCGGCATCCGTCAAACCATCCGACCCGGCCCACAAGGTGGCTTCGTTGGCGTTCACATCATATCGGTAAACGGTCTTGGGAGTGGCGTAATTGGTAAACGTAAAGAACGCTTCGTTGTCACCCGGACGGCCGCTAAACGTTCCCGCACTGCCGGCTCCTGGCAAGCGTACAGCGCCGGCCGCCTTTCCATCCAGCTCATAACGCTCGACCTCAATTCTTGCGTCGACCATGTATGACAAGAGAAGTTTGTCGCCGATCAGAGAGGCAAGGCGCAGATACGCACCAGGTTTCTCCTCAATGAGATCGGTGAAGACCAAGTTCGGCGCGGCTAAATCTAGGGTGACAATCTTTCCTCGTTCGGCTCCATCAGTCGTCAGAATAAAAAGTTTCGTACCGACATTGCCAACAAGTGCGGACAAATGGTCGAAGCGCTCAATCACGGGCCGCACCTGCCACTCGGGAAGAGTGAGGTCTACCAGCGAGAGAGCACTTCCTCCCATGAGGGCGGTCGAATAGATGGCCAGATATCGTCCATCCGCAGTGACATCGACAGTATGTAGAAGCGGATGCTCGGCGGCAGCAGAATAGACGAGGCGATCTTCGGATTGCTGTGTGCCAAGCCGATGGAAATAGACGGCGTGATTGTCAACTTGCGCGTCAGATCGACCACTCTCATCTGGCTGCCGGCTGCCAGAGTAAAAGAAGCCGGAACCATCCGCCGCCCAGGCAATCAGGGTAAAGCGGGCCCAGGCAATCTGATCAGCGAGAACCGTGCCGCTTTGCACATCAAGGACACGAATGCTTCGCCAATCCGAACCATTCTCCTGAATTGCATAGGCCACAAGCTTTCCGTCTTCGGAGGGAGCCCAGACAGCCAGAGCTTTTGTCCCATCTTCGGACCACTGGTTGGGATCCAGGATCGTCCGCTCCGCACCGGTCTCTCCGTCTCGAACGACCAGGACAGGTTGCATATCGAGTCCCGTATTCCGGGTGAAGAAGTAGTCTCCTCCCCGTTTGAGCGGTGTGGTCGATTGCTCATTTTTAAACAACGCCGTCAGACGGTCGCGGAATGCGTCCCGACCAGGAAGGTTTGCCAGATAACGGCTTGTTACGCTGTTCTGTGCGTCAACCCACTGGGCGACGGCTGGATCCGCTTTGAGATCACTTTCCAACCAACGATAGGGATCCGCAATAGCGGTACCGAAGTAGTCATCGATGACTTCGTCTTTTCTGGTTTCCGGATAGGTCATCGGCGTCTCCTCATTCGAACGGACATGCCCAGCCCCGAGCAGGAGATAAACAATCGCCGCGGCTAAGCACATTGCCGCACAACGCAGGTAGAGACCTTCATGAAGAGCGCCTGGATTTCTAACCCTGCTGAAGCCTAGAGGCGCCCCTCGCTCAAAGCTCTTTTGTATCAATCGTTGAGCTGAGGCCCGCACCGTCGCCGGCCCATGCTGATATGCCATACGATATCCTGCCAATTAGACCCGCGGGTTGATTGAGCCGCTGACGCACTGAAGAGCAATCCTTAACCGGGCGCGAGACATCCACGCGATGTTCGCCGCAGATACAGCTTGAAGCGACAGAGCCGATTGTTCATGCTTTGCAGACTAGGGCCGAAGATTGCGGGAACATGGAGTTCTTCGAGCATCAGCCTACGTTTTGATCCAATCCGTCGGGTTTGCACCATCGCGATCGGACCTTGAACCGGGCCCGAAGACAACTGACTGCAGACCTTACGAAGGAAAATCAGCGGCATTTCACCGCCAATGGCGTGTCCAGATCGCATGACCCCACTGTCTATTCCTCGCCGCCGCTCCATTGAAAACAGACGGTTTGGGCGCATACGCCGTTTTGAAAGGGAAGGCATTCTCGTCGCCCGATGCGCAGCATCCGGCAGTCTTTGCCGAATGCTGCGTGAGACCAAAACCTGGGCCAAAAGCCGATGCCTCAATGGCCGATCATCTTGCCCAACGTGTTTTCAATCTCGTCCGGCTCGACCACCCAAGCATAGTTCAGTTCCTGCTTGATCTTCCAGATCCCATTGACGCAAGCCCAACCGAGCTGAGAGCGCGCATCGAACGCGATCACAGTTCCGTCGAGGCGTTCGAGCCGCCCGACAAAACCGACGGCCGAGCTCGCGACCTTTTCTCCCACAACCGCATGATGGCCGTCGGTCATACCATGAAGGACAGACCTCGCCGCGTTTTGAAGATCTTCCCAGTTGGGCCCGTAGACGCTCGCGTCGCTGAAGAGTTGCTTGTCTCCAGGCGCAAAATTGTCCCAAAAGACGCCACCCGGCTCTTCCAGGTCATAATACTTGCCCATTTTCTCCACGAAGTTGAACTGCGGATCGCCTTCACGACGTTCCCACCCCTTCATGATCCACTCTTCATGAAGCGCCAACGGCGAAGCTGGTCCCTCCTGAGGGCAGCCGGTGGAATCTTGAGCAGACACATGGGTCGCAAGGGTTTGAGCGATGATGATCGCGAGCATCGCAAATCTGTTTTTCATTGAGGTATCCTTTCATGCCTCGATTGCCGGGAAGACGTTACGTCGAGGCATTGATGGGCACTAGACACCTATTCCTGCGCGCGCTGTTAAGCGGCACTGGACAATGCCATTGGATGGAACTTCCGGGGAGAGCGCATCTCCATTCGCGCTTCTGGCTTGCACACTTCGCCGCACCCCTAATGCGATCTTGGTGCGTTGGCCTTGCAAATTCACAGCAGACAGATCGGCTTGTCGACATCGACAACGGTCAGGCAACTCGCGATCCCAGGCCAGTTGACTGAGAGATTATCGGTCGGCGCCTCGGGATCGTTAAACCCGACCCTAGGTCACAAGGCGCCTGCTTCGTCGCGCCTATCGTCCGATAACTGCTTCACATCCGACGCCTATCACCGCTGACGTTTAAGAGCCGCAACGTTCATGAGACAGCTTTTCGAATACTACCAAAGCTGGATCCCCTGTCCGAACAGCGGCTTGGTTCAGCTTACATGTCTGCTCCAACACTCAACGTGCTGAGGCAAAAGCACGAAGGCCAAAGCAGAGAGGTCTAGATCGCTCGAAGGCCGGCAACCAGCGCTTCGACCTGCCGTTCGAGCTGTACTCGGGTGATGCGACGTCTGGTAACGATCATCCCCCAATATAGGGAGGCGGGTATCATATCCATTGCGAGTTCTCGGTCGATCCCGACCGGCAGTTCACCGCGGCCAATCGCCCGCTCGATCAAGCTTGCTCCGCCGCGCCGACGCGATGCGGATAAATCCTGCAACACGGACAGAAGCTCGGAGCCACGAGACGCTTCAGCATATAGGTCAGGCAGTATCTTGCGCACGAGGCGATGACGAAGCGCGCGCCTTAGCATCAGCAGATACGCTCTCAGATCGTCCCTCAGGCTCCCTTTGTCGGCAACATCCGTGAGAACCATGCCAAACTTTTGAACCGCGTCGGCTGCGAGGGCCAGCTTTGAAGGCCAGCGCCGATATATGGCAGCTTTGCCTGCACCCGCACGTGCGGCTACCCGCTCCAAGCTGAGTGCGGCATAGCCGTGAACAGCCCACTCCTCCAGAAATGCGCGCAGCAGAGAATTGGTGACCTCGTCACGCATTACCGCCGCTCCGCTCGGACGCCGCTTACTTTTTTCGTCGAGACGGTTGCGTTCCATTCAAGATGCTCCATATTGGTCGGAACGGTAACGTTCCAACGAAAGGGAGTAAAGCGAAATGTCCAAATCGACCGATCAGTTTCCCAGCCTGTCGACTTTGTTGCGGCAAGCTCTGGGAGAAGCACTGGCGCCGGATGCAGACACTCTTCTTGAGATGTGCGCCGAGGACGTGGTGTTCGAATTCCCGTATCACCCACCCGGTTTCACTGAGCGACTGGAAGGGCGGGCAGCACTTGAGACCTATCTTCCCACGGTGTCGAAGCTCATTTCGATCGAGTCTATGACGCTCAAACACGCATTCATTTCTGGAGAAGGCGACACTGCGGCCATCGAGTTCAGTTGCAAGGGTCATTCGCCAGACACCGGTGCCCGTTACGATCAGGACTATATATCGATCATAGAGCTCAAGAACGGTCGAATTAGTCGCTACCGCGACTACTGGAACCCACTTGTTGTTCTCTCTGCGCTTGAGAGCGCGCCATCTGCAGTCAAGCACTGAAAGGGGTCCACCATGTCAACTCAGATCCTGGTCATCGGCGGCAAGGGAAAAACAGGAAGACTTGTCACTCGAGAGCTTGCAAGCAGAGGCGTAAAAGCAAAAATCACGACTCGGTCACCCTCGAGGGATGATGATGTCGCCTTTGACTGGCAAGACCCTCGTACAGCTGACGCAGCATTCGACGGCGTCGATGCTGTCTATATCGTTGCACCGACCAACAACAGCGATCATGGGACGATCGTTCCTCCCGTGCTCGAGGTTGCGCGAAAGCGTGGCGTCCGGCGTTTTGTACTGCTCAGTGCGTCATCCCTTGAAGCGGGCGGGCCGATGATGGGACAGATCCACTCCTATCTGCAAAAAGAAGCTCCGGAATGGACAGTCTTGCGACCCACGTGGTTCATGCAGAATTTCTCCGAACAGCAACATCTCGAGACCATTCGGAACGAGAACGCCATCTACTCAGCAACAGGTGGAGGTCGCGTTGGTTTCATCGACGCGGCTGATATTGCCAAGGCGGCTGCAAGCGCCTTGCTGGCGGAAACATCGTGGAACCGCGACTTCATATTGACAGGACCAGAAGCACTTTCTTACGCGGATTTTGCCAAAAAGATCAGTGACGTGATTGGCCGAACCATCAAACACGTCAATCTGACCACGGCCGAACTGGCTGAGCGCTACGCAAGGGCCGGATTGGACGAAGCATATGCCAGTATCCTGGCAAAGATGGACGAGAGAATTAGCGAAGGCAGTGAGGACCGACTGAGTGACGGCGTGTTCGCTCTGACCGGCCGGTCACCTACCGCCGCAGCTGATTTCGCGAAGGCACATAAGGATGCCTGGGCTCACCCAGCCCACGATCCGCAGCTTCAGCCATAGGTCTTTTTCCAGTGACCCGCCAAGAGACGAAACCTGCCTGGAGAGTCAGGCAGGCAGACACCTGGTGGGTGAGAACTTCGCATTCTGAACAGGCTTCGGCATTGTAACGAGCCGCGACCTGATCTGGCCCCGCGTGACACGGGACTGCCTTGAAGAAAGAGTGAAGGCACTCCCGGTTCAGGGTTTCGAATTTGGAGAAAGCAGATAGTGACGAGCCTAGATCGGCGGGGCGAGTGGCGATAATCATGAGAACAGAATCTTCCGGGAGCCAGGAAATCACACGAACTGACTATGAAATCGCTGTGCAGCAACTTGGCATCATGGATGCACTGGCGGCTTATGACCCGCACATAGCGGGAACACCGCCTCTCGGCATCCATACCGAGGCCAGTGACATAGACATTCTCTTCAGCACGCAGGACCCTGATACCTTCGTCGCCGACGTGTGGCGGCTCTACGCCCATATGAGCGGATTTCGCATTTGGCAATGGACGTCGAAAGACCGGCCCATAGTTGCGACATTTCGCGCGTATGGCTGGGATTTCGAACTGTTCGCTAGCTCACTGCCCGTCGCAGAACAGTTTGGATGGCGTCATTTCACTATTGAACACCGGTTGCTTTCGCTAGGAGGTCGTGGCTTCAAAAAGGCCGTCCTAACCCGACGTCAGGATGGATTGAAGACGGAACCAGCCTTTTGGTCAGCACTAAAGCTTGAGGGTGACGCGTATCTTGGTCTACTTTCCCTGGAGCAAGCAACAGACGATGAGCTTCGCGCCCGGCTTGCCTCTGCTGGCTTTGATCAAGAATTTTCTGGATAACATAGCAGCTATCTAGTCTTCAAAAATTCCGATACCGTTCGGGGCGCTGGCCAATGACAGCGACCGGCCTTCTAGGTCGAAACCGCGTCAAATGGGATTCCAGAACAAGCGTCACCGAACCTAGACATCGATTTGCAGGTTCCACCCTCCTGAAGGTACTGAGCAGCAGATCAAGGCGTCACCCTCCTCTACCGGATAGCTCGGCTCGAACAGATAGCTCACCTCACCACGAACGACTTTGGCTCTACACTCGCCGCAGTTGCCGGCGCGGCAACTGTAAGATGGCGAAAGGCCGCTTTGTTCTGCCAGTTCCAGCAGAGTTCCACTTTCCGGCGTCCAAGACGCTTCCTTCTCGGAGTGCGTAAAGACGACCTTTGTGACCTTAGTCGCGGGAGCCCGACCCGAAAGCGTTGCGGGTTCGCTGTTTGCCTGATCGCGCCTCAGTGCCGATGGTCCGAATGCTTCCGCATGGATGCGCTCGTCGCTGATGTTCAATGCACGTAGCCCGGCATGCAAGGACTGCATGAACGCTGGCGGACCACAGAGGAAGAAATCGTAGTCGCCGAACGGCAGATGAGCCTTGAGCAGATCGATATCGATCCGTCCGACAGCATCATACGTCCCCTCATCTTGCACATCCGGCGCGCTCAAGACGCGGACTTGCCGAACACTGCCTTCACTGCGATCAACCAAGTCGGCGATCTCTTGGTCGAAGGCGCGCTCGGAGGCCGTGCGAGAAGACCGGAAAAGCCATATCGGTCTGTGGTAGCCCGTGCGGGCAGCCACATTCACGACATGGTGCAACATTGACAGCATCGGGGTAATACCGATGCCAGCGGCAAGGAGGACAGCCGGACGATGGCGCTCCATCGGATCGATGAAGAACCCACCTCCGGGCACCAGTGCCTCAATCTCCTCTCCGGGCTGCAGGTCATGCAAGAGCTGCGAGCCCCTGCCATCCCGTTTGACGCTCAGCCGATAGAATTCTTCAGAGGGTGCACTTGATATCGTGTAGCTGCGCTGGACCAGGTTATCCTGGTCTGCAATCCGGATTGGAAGATGCTGGCCGGCCTTGTGCGGGACCAGTGCGTTACCGTCAGCAGGGCTCAGATGGATCGACCTGATCGTCTCACTTTCGACCACGACCTTGTCGACGTGCAGACGTCGCCAAGCTCTGGCCCTAGCTCCAGCTTCCATGCGCTGCTCCGCTTCCGTCCAGGTGCCCGTAGACAGGCTGTCAGCGGAGAATCCGTTTTCTGCAAATGTCCAGCGCAAGGCCAGCGCGCCGGGCCGCAAAACGACCTTTTCGGGGAATACGCGCCACAGCCGCTCAGCACCTTCAAACGCCGCAATTTCAGGGGATTCGAGGATGATCTCGACCTTGCCGCTGACTTGCAGCATGGCACCTGTGTGGTGATCAACGAACAAGAGCCCAGCACGTGGGTTGACGACAAAGTTGCCCAGTGTGTTGAAAAACAGGTTGCCGTTGAAGTCAGGTACGGTCAGCGCTCCATCTGCATCAATGCGCACAAAACCGGGCCGACCACCTCGATGCGAAACATCAACATGGCGTCCTTGCTCACCCTGATCTGCGTAGGATGCAACGAAGAATGTGTCCGCGGTTGCGATCAGTCGACGGGCCTCGTCATTCAGCGCATCTGAGATGATTGCCTGCCTAGACGTGCTTACTTCCGGATCTCCAACAAACTCGAAATGACGGCTCTGGATATAGCGCGGACAGTTGCCGAAACTTTGGGCGACTGCGACCTCGAAGCGTCCATCGCTCTGACGTTGAACCGTTCCGTTCAAGCGGTTCCGGCGTCGGGTGACGAGATCGACACCGACCAGACCAATAGGGTCGCCGTTCTCCATCCCCCTTTCGGCCGGATCAGTCCAGTCGCGACGGGCCTCGATTGCAAGCAACAAAGGATCAGGAGAATGCAGGAATCCTGGCTTCCCGGCGCGAATAGTTGCCCAAGGCAGCCCATCCGGATCCACCGCCCCTATCGCGATGAAAGGCAAAAGGGGAAAGAACTGCCGATGCTGTTCCAGCAGGAAGGGCCGAAGGACGTTGCGACCGACGACGTCCATCTGATCGACCACACCGATGCTCCGCTGCAATTCGAGTTCGCCTTCATGCCAAGGCGAAGCAACGAATCCTGCACCTTTTGACATTGTCACCTCCATGATGATGGCGGCCTTGCCCAGAACGCAAAGCTCAGGTTCTGAGGCCTGCGATGGTCTCGGGAAATTCAACAAAGCCGGGAAGCGCCTCGATCTGAGCCAACCACTGACGAACATTCGCATAGGGCATCAGGTCCACGTTCCCTTCGGGCGCTCCCGCGATATAGCTGTAGAGTGCCACGTCAGCGATCGTCGGCTTGTCGCCAACGATGAACAAATGGTGTTCAAGCTCCAGCTCGATCAGACTGAGAATTCGATGCGCGCGCGCAATGACCTCTTCGGCCCGGAAATCGGCACCGAACACGGTGATCAACCGTGCCGCGCAAGGTCCATAGGCAATCTCTCCGGCGGCGACCGAAAGCCATTTCTGGATCCTGGCCATTGTTTGCAGGTCGTCCGGCAACCAGTCTTTCCGGCCAAGTTTCGTCGCGAGATACACAAGGATGGCGTTGGAATCGTTTACCACAAACCCGCCATCATCCAGCACGGGCACCTGACCGAACGCGTTCAGCTTCAGATATTCTGCGGTGCGGTGCTCGCCGTTGGCGAGGTCCACTTCGATGAGTTCAGCCTTCTGATCAATCAAAGAGAGGAAGAGAACTGCGCGATGAGCATGTCCCGAAAGCGGAAGATGGTAGAGTTTCATAGCAACACTCCGAGGTTTCAATAGTCAGCTACAACATTGATACCAACCTACCTCCTTCCAATTATCTGCAGTAGCTATAACAATCGATAATCACCCTCTCATTTTCTGGAAGGAAAAAATGGATCGAGTTGACGCGATGCGCCTCTTTCTCAAAGTGGTCGAGACCGGCAGCCTTTCGGCCGCGGCCAGAGCGCTTCACTCACCCTTGCCGACTGTCAGTCGAAAGATAGCGGAGATGGAAAGGCTCCTCGGCGCGAAATTGATCATCAGAACAAACCGCAATGTCGCACTTACCGATGCAGGTCGGCTGTATTTAAGCGCTGCAAAAGACATTCTGGAACGTATAGATGAGGCTGAGCGGCGAGTGTCAGGAGAATACCTGACCCCGAAAGGCGATCTCACGATGACTGCACCGATCGTGTTCGGCCGCCTGCACGTCCTGCCTGTGGTGACAGATTTTCTCAGGGCGTTTCCCGAGATCAATATGAGACTGACGCTCAGCGATCGGAACAACAATCTGGTGGAGGACCAGATCGACCTCGCGTTGCGCATCGGTGATCTGGCGGATTCGAGCTTAATGGCGCTGCGGTTCGGAGCGATCAGGAGCCGTGTCTACGGGAGCCCGAAGTATCTGCAGCAACATAACGAGCCACTGACACCCCATGATCTGAGTGACCAGCAATGCATCGCTTTTGAGGGCGTCCAATCCTCTCGGTCTTGGCAGTTCAGCGATGGCCAACAGACATTCTCCGTCGATATTCGGCCTCGACTGTCTGTCAACACCGCAGAAGCCGCCGTCGATGCGGCGGCTTCTGGTCTCGGCTTGACGCGGGTGATGTCATATCAGGCCAGCAATCTGGTTGAGCAGGGACTGCTCAAGCCGGTCCTCGAACAATACGAGCTTCCGGCATCGCCAGTACATCTGATTTATCTACCAAGCGCGATAATGCCACTCAAGCTTCGTGCCTTCCTCGATTTCGCCACGCCACGGCTGCGCTCGGCACTGCAATCAAATCGAAGCGAGTAGACCGTCACCGCCAGTTCCTGGCTGGCTTGCAAGCATTCGTCTGTCATGCATGGCATTGCCAAGGTCTCTTGTTGAGACGAGGGCTTAGCGCACCGGAATACTGTCGCGGAACTCAACCAGATCGAGGTTGAAACGTTCTGCTTCTTCCAGGAACGGCGCGTGCCCCGAGTCGGTGTAAATCATCGTGTCTATCGCTGGATTGAGAGTAGTGGCACGTTCGATGCTCGCATTGGCCATCACCAGTGCGTCCTTTTCACCATAGAGCATGACCACCGGGACCTTTACCCTGGGTAACGCACCGGCTGCCAGGACCGGCATCGATGGCGTGTGCCGAACCATTGTCGACGAAGACAGTGCGGCATTCGAAAGAAGTCGATCGAAAGTCGCCTCATCCGGTTGCCTGGCAAAGCACAGCGCCAGAAATTTGCGTGTCGCTTCAAGGCGAACCACCGCGTCTTCAGAAGCCAGGCCGCCGTATACGTCAGGATGCGCTGTCATCAACTGTGGCGACAGTTCAACGACCCCTGCGACATAAAGCAGACCACCAAGGTGATCGTCGCCATAGGTCGCAACATAATTGGTCATGACTGCGCCGCCTAGCGACCATCCAACGAGAACGGGGCTTTTCACCTGTGTCGCTTTCACGACCGTATGCAGATCATCAGCCCAGCGGCGTGCGTTTCCATAGGCAGCACCCTCGTCCGGCTTGCCCGATAAACCGTGGCCGCGGAGATCGAAGGTGATCAGCCTGAAGCGCGAGAGCTCAGCGCTTTTGACTTGGCTTTCCCAGTTTCCATGACTGCCGAGCAGCCCGTGAATGAAGATGATAGGCGGACCGGCCGGATTTCCGAATTCCTGTACGGCGATTTCAACGCCATCCGGAGATACCAGGCTGTAATTGTTTTCAGCAGCCTTGGCAGCCACCGAGGCAAACATCACCGAGACGACGACCAGACATCCGGACATCAAGGTCGCAAAGCGACGGCGCCTACCCTCACGTCTTTCACGCTCATTTTGGCACGCCTCGGACGCTGTATTCCTGAACGACATTTCACCAGATCCTCTTTGCTTGTAGTGATCACTACAAACTAGACACTTGCCATTCGCCGTCAACATGTTTTTAGTGATCACTATGGATAAGCAAAAAAACAAGCGCCGGAGCGGGCCTCGCACATTTGACCGGGATCATGCGGTGGATGTCGCCATGCACCTGTTTTGGCGGCATGGTTTCGAAGGCGTCTCTCTCACGGACCTGACGTCAGCAATCGGTATTGCTCCTCCCAGTCTGTATGCTGCATTTGGCAGCAAAGCGGGTCTCTACCGTGAAGCGCTCGATCGATATGCCCGGATGCCAAATGCGTTCGGAGATCTGGATCCGACGACCAGTCTCTCCGAGGCAATCGAGAACTTTCTCAAGCATGCGGTAAACGCCATCACTGACCCTGCTGGGGAGGGCGGTTGCATGATATCAAGTGGGATGCTTCAGTGTGGCGAGGATCACGTAGAGCTCGCCCTTGAACTGGCAGAACGCCGAAAACTCTTGCGTGACAAGATAGCGCTCACGCTTCAAGCGTGGCTGACCCCCGAAAGCGCTGCATCGTCTGCTCGCTATCTGATGACACTCCTGCTGGGGCTGTCCATCCAAGCCCGCGACGGTGCAAGCCCTGAAGAGCTGCAGGACATTGCAAACGAAGCACTGCTGGTCTTCAAAGCAAGGGAGCCAGGGGGATGCGGCATCGCTCCAGCGTGGTATGTCAAGTCTGGCGATTTCGCAGTGACGCCAAAAGCTACCACATGAAAATCGCCAGCCCCTGCATCGTCCTCTTGGCCTTCGCTATCCTTTACTAAGCAGCGGGCTTTCTCCAATAGGAACGTGATGGGTGATATGTCACATTATTCGCCTTCGTGAACCTTGCCGCTGCCGCCGGCCACCGCGATGTTGTAGGGCTTGCCCTCGACCGCAATCGTGCCGACTTCCTTGAGATCATCCTTGGCGATACGACGGATCAAACCAGCGTTCGGATCGCTCATGACAATCTCGTCACCTGCCATGGCAATACGCGGGCGCGGGTCGTTCCAGTGGCCGTCCATGGAATAGGGCTCGGTCACCTTGGCGCTCTTGGACAGTTTGCCATCCAGGACGTCAATCTGATGCAACGAGCCGTCTTCGGTCAGAACATAGCCGAAGCGGGCATTGGCCGGGTCCAGTGCGAAATCGACCCGACGGAACGGCAGTTCGATGTAGCGGAAGTGAGGCTCATCGGCGGGGTCGACCACGACCAGCCCCTTGGCGCCGTAGTTACCGACGAAGACCTGCATGCTCTTGGCACCGAGCAATGTGCCGGTTGCCTCGCCGCTCGGCAAATCCGCAGGATAGGTCAGCATGTTCGTGACAGGGCCACCCTCGCCCGCCGTCACCGTCAAAATGCCTTCCTTGCAGCCCGCCGCCAAAAATGCGCCTGAGAAGGCTTCACCATGGATTCCGGTGCAGGTTGCAACATCCCCCGCCGGAGTGCCGTCTTCCTTGACGGCACGCAAGCCAACGCGCGTGGGCGCGGCATCGCCTTCAACGGGAGCGTCGGATGCGACGGTCGTGACCCAGGCATTGCCAACAGGCGCGACAAAGCCGTGATGCGCCCGTGTCTGATTCAGACGACTGGACTCGATTTCACCATGCAACAGCTCATGCGCTTCGACGATCTCAGCGTAACCGCCCTTGTCGAAGTTGATGACCACCTTGCCATCGTGATCGATGACATGGAAAGGCCGAGGTCCGGTCAGAGTCTGCTGGACAGCGTGCGGGTCTTTAATCTCAATGTCTGAATGGTCACCGTGCGAGTGAAGCGAAATACCGCTCTGGATGAAGTTGACGGCATCGTCATCGGATTGCACGGCCACGATGGCCGAACCGTTGTTCACGCTATAGAGCTTGTTTTGCCCCGTTGTCTCAAACGTCCACAGGTTCTCCGGCTTGTCGAGATCAAACGCGGTCACCTTCCCCGCTTCGTGATCACCGACGAACACGCGATAAAGCGTAATGTCTTCGACATCCTCGTCGGCGAATGCCATCGGGCCAACAAGCCCCGCGGACAGTGCAAGGACGGAGACGCCCCAAATCAGTCGTTTCATGATCTTTCTCCTTTATGATATTACATAACAATTGCAGCGCGGTTTTTGCCGCGTTTACGGGACAGGTCAGCTCTTGTTGATACCTGACGTGAGCATTTTGACGTTGTAGCGCATCATCTCGATATACGTCGGCGCGGGACCACCGGGCGGGGACAAGGCGTCTGAATAGAGGGTGCCGCCAAGCTTCAAACCGGCCTCGGAAGCAATCTGCTCGACGAGGCGGCTATCGGAAATGTTCTCGGAGAAAACGGCGCCCGCGCGTTTCTCGCGGATCTCACGGATCAGGGAGGCGACATCTGCTGCAGAAGCCTCGGATTCCGTCGAAACACCCTGCGGCGACAAAAAGGACATGCCGTAATCCCGCTCGAAGTAGCGGAAGGCGTTGTGTGCGACCACAGCCACGCGGTGATCTCTAGGGATCGCACCAATCTGCGCCTTGATCTCGGCATCGAGCACTGTGAGTTCTTCAATGTAGGCACTTGCATTGACCTTGTAGGCCTCACATCCGTTGGCATCGGCTGCGCAAAAAGCCTTCTCGATGTTTTGAACATAGGTTTTGACGTTGCCGACTGACTGCCATGCATGCGGATCATTCGGTGTGGCATGGAATATCGCCTTGCCACCCACGAAGTGATAGTGACCACCGGTCGGATCGTTGAGGATGTCGGCGCCGTCACTGACGGTGGTGATCGGAGCGTCAGCCTGGCTTGCCTCGATCAGGCGCGCCATGAACCCTTCGAGCAGCAGTCCGTTGACGAGGATGACGTCAGCGCGCGCCAGAGCCATGGCATCAGCGGGACGGGGCTCATAAACATGCGCGTCGCTATCCGGACCGACAAGCGTTCTAAGCTCGATACGATCTCCACCGACCTGTTTTGCCAGATCTCCGATGATGGAGAAGCTCGCCACGACCGACAGTTTTCCATCCTGTGCAGAGGCTGGCGCAGCGAAGCCACTGAGCAAGGCCGTTGCGAGGCCGGAGAGAAGGAGCGTCCGTTTCTTCATGGGTGTCTCCAGTAACTGTAACTAGGCGGTCCGATGAGCGGACCGCGGTAGCCGCGAGAAAAGCAAGCCGCGCGGACTTGCGATCACGGACACGAAATAGACCGCCCCTGCAGACAGGATGATCGCTGGCCCAGAGGGTAGCGAGGCGTGATAGGATAGAAGCAGGCCAGCGATAGACGACGCAAAGCCGATCGCGATCGCCAGCAGACATATCATCGAAACATGCTGCGACCAGAACCGCGCGGAGGCTGCCGGCAAAACCATGAGGCCAACCGACAGCAAGGTTCCTAGCGCCTGGAATCCAGCGACAAGGTTGATGACAACAAGGCCCAGAAAAATGAAATGAACCGGCGAACCGAGGCGAGACACCGAGCGCAAAAACAACGGGTCCATGCACTCCGCCACCAGTGCACGCCAGAACAACACAAGCAGGACGAGGGTGACGGCACACACAAGTGCAATCAAGCTGAGCGCGTCGTTGTTCAATGCCAGGACGGTCCCGAACAGGACATGCATCAGATCGATACTCGAGCCGCGTAACGACACCATCAGCACGCCGAGCGACAAAGAGATCAGGTAGAACGCGGCCAAAGAGGCGTCCTCTTTCTGGACCGTCAGACGTGCGACCGCCCCGGCTCCCAGAGCCACGACAATTCCGGCAATCAGCCCACCGATTGTCATCGGCACGATTTCCAGCCCATACATAAGAAAGCCGGCGGCGGCCCCAGGCAGTATGGCATGAGCCATCGCATCACCAGTGAGGCTCATTCGCCGCAGCATAAGAAATACGCCGACAGGGCAAGCGCTGAGTGACAACATGAGCGCACCACCAAGCGCTCGTTGCATGAAGGCGAATTCGGTGAAGGGAAGGATCAGGGCGTCGTAGAGCATGGTCATGATTTGGCCCTGCCCGCCACGCGCTGGACGGCGATCGAGGAAACCGCGGGATACTCATCTTCGTGGTGATGGTGTTGATCGTGAACATGCCCCGCCGGACCGCACCATGGGGCGCGCGCGTCCCAGGCTTCATGAAAGTGCCGTGCTCGCAGCAAATTTTCAGGAGACAGGGTCCGGTGCACGTCGCCCCAGGCGACAGGCTGCCGCGCCAGCAACAAGGCTTCGGGAAAATGCTCACGCACCAGATCAAGATCGTGCACGACCACCATCACAGTGCGGTTCTCGCCATGCCAGCCCTTGATCAGCGCGACGAGATCGACGATCGTACGCGCATCAACGGCATTGAACGGCTCGTCGAGAAGAATGAGATCGGCGTCCTGCACAAGCACCCGTGCAAACAGTGCCCGTTGCATCTGACCACCCGACAAGGTGTCAATCGGACGCCTCTCAAAACCTTCCAACCCGACTGCCATCAGCGCATCGGCAACGTCCTGGCGATCCTTGGTGCCATGTCGCCCCAGGAGGCCACGACGCGGCCACAGGCCCAGCGACACCAGATCAATGACGCGGGCGGGAAAGGAGCGATCCAGCTCCGATTGTTGCGGAAGATAGGCAAGGCGGGTGCCCGAAGCCATGGAGCAGGAGCCGCTCATGGGTCGTAGCAGTCCCACGATGCCCTTCATCAAGGTCGACTTGCCTGATCCATTGCCACCAACAACGGCGGTAAGGCTCCCTTGGCGCACAACGCCGTTGAGGTGATGCACCGCGGGATGCCTGTCGTAACCAAGCGTAAAATCGCTGAATTTGAGGCAGGCATCATGCATCTTGTTTCTCACGAAAGACGCCACCGAGGTGCGTCAGGTTTCGATGCGAGCCTTAATGTAATGTTATTACATACGTCAACCAGAAAAGTTTATGGCGCGATATTGCATGCCTGTTCTCGGCGCTCAGACCAGACGTCAGCGCTCTTGGACGCAATCAGGCCCGCCCGGCGACACCTGCTTTGCAAGACGATCCGAGCTCCCACAGTACTGCAGGAAGCGATGGGCATGACGACATCACCGGGAATCTGTTGCGTCGGGATAGGATAGGCGCTGACGGCTGGAGTTAGCTCATGTCGCGCGGTTTCGAGTGCGGCAATCTCGTCCTATTCGACTTCAAGGCACTGGTCCTGTTTTGATCGAAACTCTTATGTCCGGCTGCCCGAAGATCGCGACTGCCGCTTTCGCTCGCGTCTGAAGCAGAAACCCTCGGAGAGAGCATCTTGTGAATGAGACGCTAAATTACCTCGCGTTGCGAACCTCCATCAGCGCCGTGACGAAAGCACGAACAAGGCTCGCCTTTTGCATATCGGGCCGAAACAAGAGGTAGCTCTTGAAATATACTGAGGGCTCGAATGGTCGAAAAACCAGGCCGCGTTGGGCAAATCCATCGATAGCAAGTGGATTGACGATAGCCAGACCAACACCTTCGAGAGCCAGTGCACAGGCCGTAATTGCGAAAGGAGTCTCGATTACCAGATTGGGTCTGGAGCCTGCTGCGGCGCAGTGGTGCTCGAACTGGAGACGGGCGCGATCCTCCGCAGACAGCGCTATGTAATCAACGCCTTCAAAATCCTCAGGCCTTATGACATCTCGTTTTGCCAATGGATGTGCGGGTGGGATCGCGCAGAGAGCTGGGAAGCTCCCGAACACCTGATGTTCAACCCCTGACAAATCAACTTCGTCGGCTGCAAGACCAAGGTCGAAATCTCCATCAACCACGTGATTGCGCACAGCGGCAGACGACATGATATTCAGCGTCACAACGGCGGCCGGATAGGTTTCTCTGAACCGCTTCACAGCGCGCGGCACAATCGTTGATCCAGCCGCTGCCAGGCTGGCCACGCGGATCTGCCCCGAGCCGAAGTCCCGGATGCGAGCCGCAGAGGAACGCAAAAGATCGAGCCCCCTGAAGCTTTGGTCGACGTCGCGGTAGAATGCTTGACCTTCAGGTGTCGGGATCAGCCTCCCCTTGACGCGATCGAACAATGCAAAGCCAACACTCTCTTCGAGTTCGGCGACCAGACGGCTGACATTCGGCTGCGTCACGCCCATCAGCTCTGCCGCTCTTGAGACCGTGCCACTGATGATGACGGCGCGAAATGCCTCAACCTGCCTGAAGTTCATCCCTTACCTATAAGCTTTGAGCATAGACCTAGACGCCATCGTCAATTGTCCTTCTACCACAGGCGTGGCACCTTTTCTTCCGAAATCGAATGAGGACACACCATGCACGACCTGACGCTCTGCGTTAAACGACCCGAAGTTTCGCACGACGGCTTTGCCAGCCTCGCGACGCCCACCTACCGTGCCTCCACAATTGTCTTCGAAAGCGCCGAGGCTTACGCAAACCGGTCAAAGCGTGGCCCTGACGGCTATACCTACGGCCTGCACGGCACTCCGACGTCGCGGACGTTGGAAGCGTCGATCACGGCGCTTGAGCAAGGCCTTCGGACAGTTCTGGTTCCTTCGGGACAGGCCGCCATCACGGTCGTGTTTCTTTCTGTCCTGATGCCTGGCGACACAGTTCTCATCCCGGACAGCGCCTATCCGCCGGTCGCCGGATTTTGCGAGAACTACCTTAAGCCGCGAGGCATCGCCTTTAGCGTTTACGACCCGATGATCGGTGCCGGCATCGCGGACCTGATCGACGATACCGTCAAGCTTATCTGGACGGAATCGCCCGGTTCCACAACGATGGAGGTCCAGGACATTCCTGCGATCGTCGCGGCGGCGAAGGCACGCGGGATCCTCACCGGTTGCGACAACACCTGGGCGACGCCCCTTTATTTCAAGCCTCTCGCTCACGACATGGACTTCTCTTCGATGGCGCTGACAAAGTATGTCGGTGGCCATTCAGACCTCTTGATGGGATCCATCGCTGTCAAAGACATCGCCCTGCACAAGAAACTGAAGGACACCATGCGCATGATCGGCATGGGGGTGTCACCCGACGACTGCGCGCTGGCACTTCGCGGCATGGAAACGATGGGTGTCCGCCTCGCCCATTCCGGTCGCGTTGCTTTGAATTTTGCGAAGCGAATGGCGGAGCGCGTGCCTGCCGAACTGGTGCTGCACCCCGCCCTTCCTGGGGCTGCGGGTCACGCGGAGTTTGAACGGGACTTCGCCGGTGCCAGCGGAGTGTTCAGCCTTGTCATCCCGCCTCATGCCGAGGCTGCCTTGCCTGCCCTTTTAACGGCAGCACAAACCTTCTCAATTGGTGCCTCCTGGGGCGGCACGCACAGCCTGCTTGCACCAATGACAATCACGCGCGCAACAGACCTGGCGGCCCATACGGGCACGATCCTCAGAATCAATGTCGGCCTTGAAGACGAAAGCGATCTTTGGGCGGACCTTGAACCGATTGTTGACGCGGTCGCAAAAGCGCCTGCCGCGGCGAAATCGGCTTAAACGACATAGCCAGATCCATAAAAACAAAGGGAACGATAACATGAAAAACTGGAATATCGGCATCGCGGCCCTTGCCGCAACCCTATCGGCGACGACTGCTCATGCAGGTCCTACGTTGGATAAAGTGAAGGAGCGAGGCCGCATCGTCTGCGGTGCAAGCCAAGGGACGGTCGGATTTGGCTCACCAGACGACAAAGGCTATTGGACCGGCCTTGACGTCGAAACATGCCGCGCCGTGGCCGTCGCCATTTTCGGCGACAAGGAGAAAGTCGAATTCGTCCCTTTGAGCGGGCAACAGCGTATCCCCGCACTGCAGACCGGCGAGATCGACATTTTACCGCGCACCCTGACATGGACCCTTCAGCGCGACGCGAACGGCATCAACTTCACAACCCCGACTTACTACGAGTTTACGGGATTCATGGTTGCCAAGTCCTCCGGTGTCACCAAAGTGGAAGAGATGACGGGAGCATCCGTTTGCGTTCAGACAGGTTCGACTACGGAAGTCGTCGTCAACGATGTGTCGACCAAGCAGAACCTGAAGCTGAACCCGGTCGTGTTCGACAATGTTGCAGCCACGCGTCAGGCATTCTTCTCTGGTCGATGTGATGCGCTGATCACTGATGCGGCCGCCCTTGCTTCCGTTCGCGCAACACAGTCCGACAACCCAGACGACTACGTTATCTTCCCCGCCACCAAATACATGGATGCGCTGACCCCTGCCGTGCGCCATGGAGACGACAATTGGCTGGATATTGTCAACTGGTCGATCCAGGCACTGCTCAACGCGGAACTCTACGGCATTACCCAGGCCAATGTTGACGAGATGATGGGGTCTGACGACCCGCGAGTGAAACGATTCCTGGGGATGGAGCCTGGCAACGGCAAGGCGCTCGGTCTCGATGACAAGTTTGCCTAAAATATCGTCAAGCAGCTGGGCAATTATGGAGAGATGTTCGAGCGCAACCTGGGTGCCGGCAGTGCGCTCAAGATCGAGCGAGGTCCCAACAGGCTCTTTTCGGACGGCGGACTAATGTTCCCGATGGCTTTCCAGTAAGGCAAGGATGCCAACCATGATTTCCGCTGTTTACGATAACAGACGGGTCAGAAACTGGACTGGGCAAATCCTTTTGCTGGGCGGCTTTGCCGCCCTCCTCTTCTGGCTTGTGAGCAACACCGTCGCAAATCTCGACGCCCGGGGTATCAAGGTTGGCTTTGGCTTCCTTTCGCGGCCCGCCAACTTCCCGATTTCCGAAAGCGTCCTGCCCTACGACCCCTCGGACACATTCCTCTGGGCCTATGTCACGGGCCTGGGCAATACCGTTGCAATTTCGATCCTCGCCATCCTTCTGTCGACTGCGCTTGGCTTGCTCGTTGGATTGGCGCGACGTTCAAAGCATCCCCTGACATCCGGCGTCGCCGGGGTTTTCGTGACAACGATGCGGAATATGCCGCTGATCGTCCACCTCCTGTTCTGGTACGCGCTTGCAACGACCGCGTTGCCAGCGCCGCGTGAGGCTTACAATCCCCTGCCCGGGGTTTTCCTGTCGCTGAGAGGCTTTTACGTTCCCTCGGTAGAGTTCAGCGGGACTTCCCTGACATTCGCCTTCGTCCTCATTGTTGCAACCCTTGGTGCGTGGCACATGCGTGGCCGCATGATCAGGCTCGGCTGGTGGCATGACAGCAGACCCCTCCTGGCACTCATCGGGGTGATGGCATTTGCGGCGCTCGGGGCCGGAATTGTTCTCCAACCTAGCGCAACGGTCAGCTTCCCCGAGATGAGTGGTTTCAACTTCACCGGCGGGTTCAGGCTATCACCGGAATTTGCTGCCCTTATGCTGGGCCTGGTGATCTACACCTCTGCCTTTATCGGCGAGATCATTCGCGGCGGCATTGACGCTGTCTCATCTGGACAGTGGGAGGCTGGACGGGCGATCGGGTTGTCCGAACGACACACATTGACCAGGATCATCATCCCGCAGGCGCTGCGGATCATCATTCCGCCGCTGACGTCGCAGTATCTGTCAACGGTCAAGAACACCACGCTTGCGCTCGCCGTCGGCTACCCGGAACTGGGGCTCGTCGTGGGGACGGTGATCAACCAGACAGGACAGGCGATCGAGAGCATCGCTCTCCTGCTCGGCATCTTCCTGACCATCAGCATCGCCGTTTCGCTTTTCATGAATTGGTACAATGCGCGCGTCGCATTGGTGGAGGCAAGATGACAGCAATCGATGTCAGCTCTACTCGGGTGGGGCCTTTGGAACCGTCGACGCCGCCGAGACCAAAGCGCAAGCCGATCCTGCATCTCTTCTTTGGCGATCTTGTCGCAACAGTTCTGACTGTCACGACCGGCTTCCTGCTGATCCTGATGATGCCGGCATTGAACTGGGCCACCTTCGACGCTGTGTGGTCGACAGACGATCCCGCCAACTGCCGCGAAGGCGGTGCGTGCTGGGCGTTCATTGGCGCGAAATTCCGCTTCATCATCTTCGGCGTCTACCCACCAGACGAGCAGTGGCGACCCATCTTGGTCATGAGCTTGCTCCTGGTCATGATCCTCGCCTCCCTCTCACCCAGGCTCTGGGGCCGGAGGCTGATTGCAGTCTGGATCACATCCGTTGCGATCATGCTGGGATTGATGTGGGGTGGCGTATTCGGCTTGACGCCGGTACCGACTTCGAGCTGGGGCGGGTTGCCGGTGACACTCCTGCTTGCCTTGCTATCACTGGGCCTGGGTTTCCCCTTTGCAGTACTCCTCGCCCTTGGAAGGCGTTCGTCCCTGCCGATACCGCGATTGATGTCGCTGTTGACAATCGAACTGGTTCGCGGCCTGCCGCTGGTCGGGCTTCTCTTTGTCGCCTCCATCCTGTTGCCGCTCCTTCTGCCAGCGGGGTGGTCAATCGACAAGCTCGGCCGAACGCTCGCAGCGCTCACGGTCTTTGCCGCCGCCTATCTCGCGGAAGTCATTCGTGGCGGGCTTCAGGGCGTTCCAAGCGGCCAGCTAGAGGCCGCAAGGGCCCTTGGCATACCGGGCTGGAAGGCCGTTTGGCATATCGTGCTGCCTCAAGCGCTCCAGAAAGTCATCCCGCCATTGACCAACACGGCGATCGTGATGGTCAAGAATACCAGTCTCGTGTTGATCGTCGGCGTATTCGACATGTTGAGCGCCGCCCGCGTTGCCGCCACCGACCCCGTTTGGCCGGCGCCCTATGTCGAAAGCTACATCTTTGTCGCTTTGATCTACTTCCTGATCTGCTTTGGCATATCCAACTACAGCCGCTGGCTTGAGACCCGCGTACAAACCCGGAGCTACCGATGAAAGCAGATGACCTTAACGCCATCCAAGTTGCAGCCTTGGATAAATGGTATGGCAGCTTCCACGTGTTGAAGAACATCAACTTGGCGGTGGCGCCGGGAGAACGCATCGTCGTATGCGGCCCCTCGGGATCCGGTAAGTCGACGCTCATCCGCTGCATCAACCGGCTTGAAGAACACCAGCGCGGCAGAATTCGCGTAAACGGCATTCCGCTGGACGATAGCGTCAAGAATCTGGATGCCATTCGACGCGAAGTTGGGATGGTGTTTCAGCATTTCAACCTGTTCCCCCATTTGACGGTCAAGGAGAATTGCGCCCTGCCTCAGATCCTCTCACGCGGGAAAAAGCGAAAGGATGCGGAGGATATGGCCATGCATTTCCTGGAGAAAGTACGCATTCCAGAGCAGGCTGACAAATATCCAGGGCAGTTATCAGGTGGGCAGCAACAGCGGGTCGCTATCGCCCGGGCCCTTTGCATGACACCGAAGATCATGCTGTTCGACGAACCCACTTCAGCGCTGGACCCGGAGATGGTCAAGGAGGTTCTCGATACGATGGTAGAGCTCGCTGAAGAGGGAATGACCATGATCGTTGTGACCCATGAAATGGGATTTGCTCGCAGGGTCGCTGACAGGGTCGTCTTTATGGAAGCAGGTCAGGTGGTCGAAATCAATGAGCCTTCCATCTTCTTTGACGCCCCGGAGCAGCCAAGTACCCGACGCTTTTTGGCAAACATCATGCACTAAAGCCTCAAGTCTGGGAGGAAGCAGGGCTCGTCACCATCGTCGAGTGCTGGCTACCAAGCCATTGACCTGGATCCGGCCGCTCGGAGCCAGCCGCCGCTAAACATGAACATTGGCAGGCGCTGATACCCGTTGATCGATTGGCAAGGCACATCCCTGATTGGTCCGCATTTTGTCCGGGCTATAATCGGGGGCCGCGCAGATCGCGGGCGCCCTGAGACGAGCGTCCGCGTCAGCTGCCGTGCAGGATATCTCGGTGTGATCAAGAATTGCCCCGGAACTGAGAGACGAACTCTGAAACACCGTCATAGCACAGGCCTTGTCATGTCCTCGAGGTCTTCACTGACTTCAGACCATCAAGCAGCAGCATGAGCATGCGTTCAATATGCGCGGCTCCATCCTCCCCCGATGCTACAGCGAGATTGCCAATCCCGCGCAGGAGGTCATAAGGCGCGACGTCGGCGCGAACTTCACCCGCCTCGGCCGCAGAATCCAGCAACATGGATAGTGCCGGCTCAAAACGACTTCGGAAATAGTCAGGCAAGCTGGCAAAAGCTGCATCACCGGAATGGAGGGCGGCGGCCAACCCCTGCTTGGTCGCGAGGAAGCGCGTATAGAGCATCAGCCAGGCACCCAATGCATCAGCAGGCGAATGCTCCGAGGCAAGTGTTGTCGCCGCATCGGCGCACGCATCGACTTCGCGGCGAAAGACCGCAGCGACCAGATCGGCTCGGGTTGGAAAACGGCGATATAGTGTCCCAAGTCCGACGCCTGCTTGGGTGGCAATCTCTCGGATGGGTGCATCAACACCCGAACGGGCGAAAACGATCTTGGCCGCCTCCAAGACTGCCTCCTCATTTTTACGAGCGTCGGCGCGCATTCGCGGTGCCGGGGAGACGGATTTACCGCTCCCGGCGGAGACCGGATCGATCACTTCGTCAGATTGAGACACAGTCAGCCACACCCACTTGCTATTCGGATCATTGTTCCGTATAGACGAAATCGGATCATTGATCCGTTTTGTCCTGAAGGAAGTGTACCATGACCAGCCCGCTCCATGAAGTCGACGGAGATGCCCAGCTATCCCCCGTTATCTCGATCGCACCGATCATACTGCCTTCGCCGAACCGGGGTAGTGATCTGCATCTGAAGGTTTCTGCACCAGTCATCGGCGAGAGCCTACCCACCATTCTTTTCTCCCATGGCAACGGTCAGTCGCTTCATGCCTATGGGCCCCTCATCGATTACTGGGCCGCTCACGGTTTCGTCGTGATCCAGCCGACGCATCTGGACTCGCGCGTGCTTGGCCTTTCTGCTGACGATTCCCGTCGTCCAAATCTCTGGCGCTTTCGGGAGCAAGACATCGCAGATATTCTGGATGGACTCGACCGTATCGAACGAGAAACACCCATCATCCGCGGCCGGCTGGATCGCTCGCGGATCGCAATCGCCGGACATTCTTGGGGTGGGCAGACTGCCAGTGCATTTCTCGGCGCGCGCCATCCTGACCCTGGCAACGGCTCAATCGTCAACCGCAAGGATGACAGAGTGAAGGCAGGCGTCTTGCTGGCAGTGCCGGGCAGCGGCCGAGACCTAACCCAGCATGCAGCGCGCACATTTCCGTTCCTGTATCCCGACTATTCAGGCATGACGGCCCCTACCCTCATCGTCATGGGCGATCATGACCAAGGCCGGCTGAGCGTTCGTGGACCAGACTGGTGGCGTGACGCTTACGATCTCAGCCCCTCGCCGAAGGCGCTCTTCACCGCTTTTGGCGGCGAGCATTCGCTGGGTGGCATACCGGGCTACGAGGCACGAGAGACGACGGACGAGCGTCCTGAGCGTGTCGCCGAAATCCAGCGCCTTTCAACCGCGTTTTTGCGGACTGCGCTCTATCCCGGCAATCCCGCATTCGCCCAAGCGGCTGCCAAGCTGGCGGCAGAAACGGCGCCGGAAGGACAATTAGAAACAAAGTAGGCCGACTGAGACACCCCCTTGCACTTGCACATGACGCGTCAGGCCACGGCGCACGCCCCATATCAGCACACCAGGAGTCTGACATGAATACGATCCTCATCACCGGCAGTTCCTCCGGCTTCGGGTTAGAGACTGCTCGCTATTTTCTCGATCGCAACTGGAATGTTATCGCCACAATGCGCACTCCGCGTGCCGACCTGCTGCCAAAATCCGAACGGCTCCATATCATCGCTCTCGATGTGACTGACGCCCAAAGCATAGCCCGCGCTGTCCGGGACGCTGGACCTATCGATGCTTTGGTCAACAATGCGGGCGCTGGTCTGATGGGCGCCCTTGAAGGCGTGTCGCTTGACGATACGCGCCAGATATTCGAGCTCAATACATTCGGGACCATGGCAATGACACAAGCCGTATTGCCGGGCTTTCGCCGACGAAACTCGGGTGTGGTCGTCAATGTTTCATCGGCCGTGACGCTCAAACCGTTTCCCATGCTGTCTGCCTACACCGCCAGCAAAGCGGCCATTGAAGCATTCAGCGAGAATCTTGCGCTTGAGGTGGAGCCCTTCGGTGTACGGGTGCGAATTGTCATCCCAGGACGAGCCCCGCAGACCTCCTTCAGTGCGACCGCCCGTGCGCGCTCGCAAAACGGTATACCGGAGGCCTATGCCGACTTTGCGAAGCAAGTGTTTTCCAAAGCGTCGCAGGAGCCGGGTGAAGTCACCAGCGCAAGTGACGTGGCTGAGGCCGTTTGGCGAGCAGTGACCGATGGGTCTTCGCCTGTGCGCATAGCTGCGGGTTCGGACGCTGTATCGCTCTTCGCGAAAGAAGCGTTGAACACAGGCTGACGCTGCATTCGCATGCGAAAGGCTTTTTGTGCCCATTGCTCCAAAGGCCGATGATCGGGCCGATCATCGTGGATGCAAATCACAAAAAATCAGCGCAAATCGCCTGTTCGGATCCTGAAGCACATGGCGTTCGCTTCGGCTTGATACAGCTGTCTCCCAGGGTTCATTGACTGACTAGAGTGAACCGCAAAGCCCGCCATAACGAGGATTTGATCCCGCCATCGATCCGAACAGGAATTCTAACACAAGTTGTTGCATTCTATAACCGATAGTAAGGCAGCCGATGTCGAGCTTCGCCGAGCAGGCCAACATATTCAACCGCTTACCGTCATTCATCCCGGTGGTAGCGATACTTCAGATGCGAGCATGCATGTCAGTTCAACCGAAAGACCCCTCGGACAAGGTGTGGGCCTCCTCTGATCATCCCGCCGTCGGACAAGCAATCCCAATTCTGGCAGCGCTGGCGAACCCGGTCAGGCTTGCTGCGTTGCTCAGATCGAGAGAGAGTGGTCCGTGTCCGAACTTGGGACCGAGCTTGGCGTCAGCCAGTCCGTCATGTCTCAGCATCTTGCGAAACTACGCTAGACCCAATGTGCTCAAGCCCGACGGCAGAACCAAACCATGTTCTACCGCTGCGACAATCAATTGGTGATCAACATTATCGTCGAGCTCGGCTTGGCTCAGAATTTGCGAGTATAGGAGCGCGAACCCGTCCAGCATCAAAAGTGAAAGGATCAGATTGATCGTTGCGGCGCCTGATGGCGCTGGCGCAGGACATGACACAGATGCATATTCTTGCGATCGACCTCGCCAGGTGGATCTCCCAATTCCATGGAAAGCATCACGCGGGGCGGTTCTATTCAACAGGGACATCGAAAGACAATTTCTGTGCTGCTCACCTTTGGCCGGAGGTCGAGATAACTCTGCGAGCGGCGAGCCGTCGCGGCGTCTTTCCCAGGGTCCGCCTGAATGCTGCCGTGAAGGCACTCTCTGATGAATATCCTACCTCTGCTGAGGCTTCAGCAACCGTGGCACCATCCCGATCGAGCCGCTTGGCTGCCCACAGCATCCTCCAAAGTGTCAAGTAGCTCATCGGCGACCGACCGACGAGCCGCGCGAACCGAACTGCAAAAGCAGTGCGCGATAGACCTGCTCGCTTGGCCAGCGTCGCCACAGTCCATGGGCTAGAGAGGTCGCGATGCATGGCGACAAAGGCTGGTCGAAGAAATGGATCTGAAATTGCTGCAGTCCATCCAATCTGCTCCTCATTGTCTCCGTCCAGATGACAACGCATCAGTTCGATCAGTAGAACATGCGACAGATGCTCGATGAAACTGGCACAGCCCGGGCGGCGATGGCGAAGCTCAGTGGCAATACGAGTGAGTGCCCACCGCACGGTCTCTCCGCTTGCCGAATTGTCTTTGTCCCCGCCAGGGATCACGATGACATCCGCCAGGGATGCCATCAGTAATTCGGACGCAAGGCCTGAAAGCAGGAATCGCGCGCCGATCATGTAGAAATCGCCGCCGCTGCCCAACAGCGCCGTGTCCCCATGTGCCGGGGCCGAATGGACGGTTTCGGCTGCGTCCCCAATCCGGGCGCCGGAGGCGGACAGGACGAATGCCTTGCCGTGGGGCAGCATGACACAGTCCCCCTCGCCCAGCCGAACCGGGGTGCGCTGGCCATCCAGAACCAGCCAACAACTACCTTTCACTATGCCGATACATTTCATGCCGGCGTGCGGGCCGTAACGGATGGACCAGTTCCCACCGGCATCCAGTCCTGCCGCCACGCAATCACGCGGCTGGAGCACGTCCAGGACATCCGACAGAATATCGGGAACGAGGTCAGCCACCAGACGATCCTGAACGAATGCGATATAATTGCGTATTATCACACATAGAACGTTCCGCCAGCAAAGACTAGGTTTGGTGTGCAGAGAAAAGAAGGAACTGCTTCGTGACGAGATCTCAAGACGTCTTGCACCGCACTGAGTTTGCCATGGTTGTCCTCGCCGCATCGGCCTTCGTCGCATCCGCCGGCATGCACTGATCGTGTCCGGCGCCACAGAAGATCGTGCCGCCGCTCTAAAGTCGCCGCCGCTCGCGCCGCGTGGCTTGAGGCCTTTGCGTCTCAAGACCTGGAGAAGATGCTGTCGTCTTACGTTGATGACATCTAGTCCCACGATCTGATGGCTGCGCTGACGGAGGTGGGTCTCGCCATGGCCTTCGACGGCGAGCAGATTTGGCGGCAGAACTGCGGCAGCTTCTTTGCCATGTTTGCCGAAGATATGGTCACGTCTCGGTTCCATTCGATGTCTCGACAGGCAACGCGCTGCCCGATCTCAAGCCGCTTGCCAACCAAACGCTCCTTTCACCAACCGTATCAATATGGAAACCGTCATGATCCTCGTCACAACCCCAACCGGCGACATTGGTCGCCGTGTCCTCTCCAACCTGCGCGCGGCCGGCATGGCTGTGCGTTTAATCGCCCGTGATCCCTCGAAGTTGCCGTCTGATTTGCAGCTTGACGTCATCGAGGGCTCGATGGCGGACGCTGCGACGATCGCGCGAGCGCTGCCAAGCGTAACCGGCGTGTTCTGGTTGCCGCCCGGCGACCCGACAATGGCCTCGGCCAAGGCAGCCTATGTGGATGTCTCTCGGGCGTTTTGCGATGCCCTTCCCGAGTCCGCAGTCACGCACGTGGTTGGCATTTCGGCTTTGGGTCGTGGTTGGCCGAAGCCCGCTGGTCACGTCACTGCGACGCTGGCGGTTGACGACATGATCGCGCAGACTGGCGTCAACTATCGCGCCCTCGCCTGCGCCTCACTGATGGATAACATTGCGCGCCAGGCCGAACCGATCCGGACCATCGGCCGTTTCTTCCAACCGACGCCAACGGACCTGAAATTGCCGCATGTGGCCAAGGCCGATGTGGCGCGGGTCGCAGCCGACCTCTTGCTTTCCCCGAAATGGTCAGGCGTCGAGGCAATTCCGCTCCTCGGTCCCGAGGACCTGTCTTTTGGCCAGATGGCCGCAATCATGTCTGAGGTTCTCGGTCGCGAGATCATCGCAAGCGAAATGCCTATGGACCACTTCGGCCAGATGATGCGCGATTTCGGCGCTAGCGACGGCATGGCGCAAGCCTATGTCGAGATGCTGACGGCCAAGAACGAGGGGATGGATCACCTCATCACAGGGGCCTCACGCCACAATACACCGACCACCTTCCGCATGTGGTGCGAAGACGAGCTACGCCCCCTGGTTACAGGATAAAGGTTTTCGATCATCCCGACGCTAGTCGACGGGCCCTGAAGCCATCGATTTCACTGTAGGAACAATCCAGCAGAGAAGCCATTGGGACAGTGCCGCTTCTGGCCTGTCCCAATGGGCATCACCATGGGATCTTAGGCTGCGTTGGTCACCAACGCCGGCGCTGACCCAAGGACACAATCTGCTCACTCCGTCCCCCATCGAAGATCTGCTGCATCCATTGAGGATAGATCGTGGCGAGTTTGCTCACCGCATCCAGTCGATCAAGATCAGACTGCTGCAGCTCGATTTTCGTTGCGCCGAGATTGTCTTGCAGTTGCTCAACCCGTTTCGCGCCGAGAAGCACCGTTGAAACGGTCTTCCGGTGGAGCAGCCATGCCAATGCAATCTGGGCCGGCGACGCGCCATGCGCAGCCGCAATGCTGCGCAGCTCGTCAATCAGATCATAGGTGCGGTCGATATCGAGAGGCGGGAAAGGCGTCGTGGCTCGACGAGCCTGGTTGTCGCCTTCAAAGTTGCGATCGAACTTGCCACTCAACATCCCCCCGGCCAATGGGCTCCAACAGACGAGACCCAATCCGGTGGCGGACAGGAGAGGGGTGATTTCATGCTCGATCTCTCTCCCGGCAAGCGAATAATAGGCCTGCAGGCTGGAGAGTGGCGAGAGCCCGAGGCGTTCGGTCACTCCCATAGCCTGTGCGATCTGCCACGCAGCCCAATTCGAAACGCCGATGTAGCGCACGGCACCCTGGCGCACGAGGTGATCGAGCGCGCGCAAGCTTTCTTCGATCGGCGTCAGGGGATCGAAGCCGTGCAGCTGGTAAAGATCGATATAGTCGAGCTGCAGCCTTTTCAGGCTGGCGTGAAGGCTATCCAAAATATGCGCTCGTGACGCTCCGCGGTCATTTTGCCCTTCACTCGCTTGCCCGAAAGTCTTGGTAGAGATCAAGACATCGTGCCTTCGAACGCCGAGGTTGCGCAGTGCCGCACCGGTGATTTCCTCTGATTGGCCGCCCGAATAAATGTCCGCTGTGTCGAGCAGGTTCACACCTGCATCCAGACTGAACCGAATGAGTTGCTCAGCGCCATTCTGGTCAACCCCGCCGATCCCACCCCATTGGCTGACGCCGAAAGTCATCGTGCCGAGGCTCAATTCAGACACGAGCAAGCCCGTTCGTCCTAACATGTTGTAGTGCATCTTATCTCTCCTTCGGGGCGCAGGAGCTGCGCGCCATTCAGGAAACTATTCGGATGCGACCTGAGAGCAGTAGCACGTTTCACTCTGATGATTGCACAATCCTCTCTCGTCGACGAGGATCGCGTTGCCATAGAAGGGCGACTGGCCTAGCCAGTAACCTCCATCTGAAATAGCCCTGCGCCGCAACCTTGGAATTGTTCAGGATGATCGAGCATTTGCAGCAGACCCTGGCAAACGGTTTTGACCGCTGGGCACCGAATGAGGGCGCGACCTTGACGCAGGTGCCCGGGCTTGCCCTCCACCGTCATGTGTCACCGACAGCCCCTCATATCGGAATGATGGAAGCCAGCCTGTCTCTGGTGATTTCAGGCAGGAAGCGTGTTGTGCTTGGCAGCAACACCTATGACTATGGCCGCACGCATTTTCTACTCACGTCCGTAGATCTTCCAGTCACAGCCTGGGTCACGCAAGCGAGTGCGAGCGAGCCCTATCTGGGAATTCTGCTCAAGATAGATCTGAGCCTTGTCCGCAGTTTGATATCTGAGATCACGCAGGAAAGGCTCAGTCAGGCTCCGCTTCTTGGGATAGCGAGTTCGACCGTGACCCCTCACCTCCTCGAAGCATTGTTTCGCCTGTGCCGGTTGGCAGAACGTCCGGACGAAATCGACCTCTTCGCTCAGCCCATACGACGAGAGATCATCTATCGTCTGATCATGAGCCCGGTCGGTACACGTCTCGCTTTACTCGCTTCGATGGAAGGAGCCTCGAGCAGCATCATCAGGGCGCTGGAATGGCTCAAACAGCACTTCCGCGAACGTCAATCCATAAGTCACCTTGCCGATATCGCGCATATGGGAGTGTCAACGTTTCACCGGCATTTCAAGCAGGTGACCGGCGTGAGCCCCGTCCAGTATCGCAAGCGCCTGCAACTCAATGAAGCGCGCCGGCTGATGATCGTGGCCGGACTTGACGCTGCATCGTCAGCCTATGATGTCGGCTACGAAAGTCCTGCCCAATTCAGCCGCGAATACCGCCGCGAATTCGGACAGTCGCCGATCTCCAGCGTGATCGGCCTCAGACAATCGATGTAGCAACTTCTTTCCCCGCGGCCGAAAGCGGGACAGATCAGCGGAATTCGGTTTCGATGGCTCCTCGTTTTGCCAGGATCGATTTCGAGGATGAAGGCACCCACGCCACAAGACGCTCCTCGCCGACGCCCGCGATCAAACCGCCATGCCCCAGGACAATAAAGCCACCGACAAAGCCTTGACGGGTTTTACGCGAGAAAATCAGCCGGCGTTCCAAGATCTTCAACCACGACCGATCTTCAAAAGGGATAGAAGTAACAATCGCGCCCATCTGCCCGTGTGGCGTTTCTCGAAAAATGGCACTCTTGAAGATCAGGCCATGAGCCACTTTTGTTGATAGATCAGCCTTTACACTGACCTACCATCCTGGGTTGACGCGAAACCAAACCGAACTAGTTCGTTTACGGCAACAGACAACCGGGAGGCGCGACCATGCGATGGGAATATTGTACGATTGAACGAGCTCTGACGAATGAGGAAATGAACGAGCTTGGATCCAAGGGATGGGAGCTCGTTGCAGTCGTCTCGCCGGGGCATTTCGTCCTGCATTATTTCCTTAAACGGGCAATTGACGCTTAAGCTATCTGCGACCGCGGTGACGTCGTGAGTGAGGCCCTTCTGATCTGTGGGATCAGGCCAGTGGTGCCGCGAAGGCGAGAAGAAGGAAGCCGCCAGCATGCGGCTTTTTTTAGAGTATTGGAACGCAAGAGCATGAAGCCGATGCCAAAGCGGCTCAAGCACTATCGTCGCGTCCCACGCCGGCTGACAGATCTCGAAGCTCTTTCGTCGCCCTGTCCGAAGCAAAGATGTGGCGGTCAGACTTCGGCAACAGAAGGTGGAAAAGCCCTGAAGCCAGCCGGAATTGCTTGGCCGTGAGACGATGTGATCTTGCCAGAACCTCGCCTGTCGATCGACGAGATGAGCACGACCTCGCATGTGTCCCTCAAAAGGTCGCCAATTGCTTCAGTCAGCAGGTGAGGCAATCGCACATGCGTGACGTAAAACTGCCAATGATCCAGTTTTCTTGTCACCGATGGCTCGAATACCGTTCCCGTATTGATAATCACATTGTCGAGCTTGCTGGCCCCAAAGTTTGTTTCGAGCGCTTCAACGATATCGAGAACAAAGGATTGCAAATCCGGCTGTCTCGCATCCAGTTTCAGCATCACTGCGCGGCCACCAAGCCATTCGACCTCTCGCACTATCTCTTCGGGAAACTCCGCCTGCGACCTGTAGGTGCCGATGATGTGAACACCTGACTTCGCAAAACTCATCACGCTGGAGTAGCCCAATCCGCTGCAAGCACCAATTACAAGTGCGATCCTCGTGGTCATGAACGTTACCTCCTTCTCATTTTCTGAGTTGCGCGAAGAGCCGAACCGCGACGCCTGGATGCAGATACGCAGACTGAAGTATGCAAAACGGCTTGAGTTGGATCTCCACGCGCCACGCAGCACACCGAAAAAATCAACGAGCTGCCTCTCAATCCGCAGTCTGGAAAAGCTAAGCGATGCATTTAAAGAGCACTAGATGGCCAACCCTCTACTGGTTGGTTAGAGAAAGTTGACAAACGCCATCGGAGGCGAGCCGACGCCGGTATATCTGCTTTGCGAAGACGACGGCCAATGAACCGGGCCGCCGCAACCCTGGATCCTATCAACTCGGCGTGGGCCGGGTTGTTCTCTACAACGAAGATGCGTGATGGCCCGGCAGGCATAGTGACGAGATGGTCGGTGTAGGCTCCCGTGGCGCAAGCTAGCACGACTTCCGCAGCCGCACCCTCAAAGCTCTAACGGGTGCTTGCGACCCAACGCGAGGCCGTCTTCCAGTGGTATGTCACGGGGGTGTCATTGGCGGACTGCTTGGTGGCCTGCTTGGGCTGCCACCAAAGCGCATCATCCCGGTGGATCCTGCAAGTGTCACCGTGCTTGGATTGAATGACGGGCATTTTCGGCTCGAAAGCTTCAACTTCAGTCCGAACGGTCCCGTGTTTGACGCTCCTGACTGACAGGACGAACTGCAGATGCCCCTGTCGATATCGCGGTCGTCGTCGGCGGAGGTGCCAGGAGTGTTGTTCTCGGCGAAACCACGGGCGCGCACTGTTGCCCTCTGGGATTTGTGCCTCTAGACGAACGGGTGATCGGACCGCCCGCCAGAGTGGCTCGCCATTCATGAGTGAATATGGGCCTGTCCCGGACAGCCGCGTCTAGCACCGGTGTTTTCGAACGCCTTCACGTTCGCCTCGAGAGGGCTTCAAAGCTGAAAAAGCTCTTCAGTCTGATGCGCAAACGTGTGCTTGAGGCCCAAACCGTCGACCCGGTTTCCCTGCAACGAGGCAGCATGAAGCCGATTATCGTCAATGCAGCTTCACCATCCGCGCCTGAGCCTTAGGTGCGGATCGTGTCCCAGGACGTGGTGTAGCTGGATTTCATAGCCATCGGTGATTTCCGGTAGGGTCGGGTTGCTTATGACCAACCTGAGGGACACCACCGATGACCGACGACATGATGAACCTGCGCTCGCTCGTTGAGAAGAGTGCTGACGCCGATTTGCTGCGCGAGATGATCGGCTTTGCTGCCGAGAAGCTGATGGCGCTGGAGGTCGGCACAAAGACCGGCGCGGGCTATGGCGAGAAGAACGGCTTCCGACTTGCCCAGCGCAACGGCTACCGCGATCGAGACTGGGAGACACGTGCAGGAACCGTCGAGCTACGCATTCCCAAGCTTCGCACAGGCAGCTACTTCCCGAGTTTCCTGGAGCCGCGCCGGATGGCGGAGAAGGCTCTGACGGCGGTCATTCAGGAGGCATACATCCAAGGCGTTTCGACCCGATCCGTTGATGATCTCGTCAAGGCCATGGGTATGAGCGGCATCTCAAAAAGCCAGGTATCCCGACTCTGCGAAGAGATCGACGAGAAGGTGAAGGCCTTCCTCGACCGGCCCATCGAGGGCGAGTGGCCATACCTCTGGATCGATGCCACCTACCTGAAGGTTCGTCGCGGCGGTCGGATTGTCTCGGTAGCGGTCATCATCGCCGTGGGCGTCAACACTGACGGCCGACGCGAGGTGCTCGGCATGGAAATCGGCACATCCGAGGCAGAAGCGATCTGGACCGAATTCCTGCGCAAGCTGACCAGACGAGGCCTGCGCGGCGTCAAGCTCGTCGTCTCCGATGCACATGAGGGCATCAAGGCAGCGGTGTCGAAGGTGCTCTCTGCCACCTGGCAGAGATGCAGGGTTCACTTCATGCGCAATGCCTTGGCTCATGCCGGAAAGAGCGGACGGCGCGTCGTCTCCGCCTTCATCGCCACGGCCTTTGCCCAGGACACACCGGGGGCGGCCAGCCAGCAATGGCGCAATGTCGCTGACCAGATCAGGCCGAAGGTGCCGAAACTCGCCACGCTGATGGATAGCGCCGAACAGGATGTGCTCGCATACATGACCTTTCCCAAGCAGCACTGGGCAAAGCTTCATTCGACGGATCAGATCGACAAGAGTTTTGCTCAAAAATATGGTATTTTTCTCCTGCGCGGATGACCTCGTGGTGAAGTGCGGTGCATCGGCTGAAGGCACCGTCAGGCCACCTCACTCGAGCCTTGCCGGATTGAGGCGTCCGCGCGCCTTTTTATCAGGCGGGCGCGGACGCCACGTCTCGACGAAGCGTTCATAGCTCTTTTGCGCTTGCTCAGCGACGCGCATCTCCTGGTCGCGGAGCTTCTTGACGTTATAGGCATAGGCAGGGCCAGGCTTGTTGCCCTTCTTCTGTGGTTTCC
>NZ_ALJF01000002.1 GCF_000300855.1 Agrobacterium albertimagni AOL15
CTCGACTTGCATGTGTTAAGCCTGCCGCCAGCGTTCGTTCTGAGCCAGGATCAAACTCTCAAGTTGAGAATTCAATCGTGACTAATCACTTTATGTTCTGAATCGACGAGAACTCACTCGATTGAAAACGCATCACTGCGCTACCAATCTGGTGTTCTCATATCAAAACGTGACCGTCATCTTGTCTTCTAAGACAAAGTGTTTCCACTCCATCTACGCAAGACCGCCGCCCACGTTTCTCTTTCTTCCATCTTCAATTGTCAAAAAACAGACGGACCAAAACCCGTCGAAAATCCATCACCGCCCAACCCTAAAGTCGGGCAACAAAACCAGCATCGCAGCCAATTTCAAGGATCTTGTCTGAACCAGTCCGGCGGGCCCTGCGGCGCCGCCCTCTCGTTCGGTGAAGCGGCTTATACGGCCACGCCCACAAACCGTCAACAGCCGGATTTCACAAAAGTGCAAAAAATCGACATGCCATTGATTTTTTTGCGTTTATTTCGATACCCTTGATTTGTTGGTGACAAGTGACACCATTTCAGCATCGATTACACAGGTATCTGGAGGGCCTTGGGTGCTGTTCAACCCCACTCCATGCGTTTGCAAGCCGGACTTGCCTTGCTAGTGTCCGGCATCCCCATCCCGGAGTTGTCCTCGCATGCTCATCCTTGATCAGAACCAGACCAGCCATTGCCTCGAATGGAGCGCGCTCATCGGCGCACTCGACGCCATGTTCCAGGGGGACTGCGTCATGCCGGTTCGTCACCATCATACGGTCGATGTGCCGGGAGAGACCGATGCGACGCTGCTGCTGATGCCGGCCTGGCAACCTGGACACTATATAGGCGTGAAACTGGTTTCGGTTTTCCCGGACAATCATCTGCGCTCGCTGCCTGCGATCCATGGCAGTTATCTCCTCTCCTCTGGGCGTACCGGTGAACTGCTTGCGGTGATCGATGGCGGCGAACTCACAGCGCGGCGCACAGCCGCTGCCTCGGCGCTCGCGGCACGCCATCTGGCGCGCGAAGATGCGTCCCGCCTGCTCGTGGTCGGAACAGGTCGGCTCAGCGTCAATCTCATCGAAGCGCATAGCCGCGTGCGACCCATTCGGGCGGTGTCGGTCTGGGGGCGGGATCGGAACAAAGCAAAGCGCGCGGCGGATGAGGCGCGGGCGCTCGGCTTTGCCGTCGAGGTTGCCGCCGATCTGGAAAGTGCTGCCCGCCAGGCCGACATCATCTCGTGTGCGACCCTGTCACGCGCGCCGTTGATCCGGGGAGAGTGGCTGAAGCCCGGCAGCCATCTCGATCTGATCGGCGCCTTTACCAAGGATATGCGCGAGAGCGATGACGAGGCCGTTCGCCGGGCCCGCGTGTTTGTCGATACACGCGCCGGCGCCTTTGCCGAAGCCGGCGATATCCTGCAGGCGATCGCTTCCGGCGCCATCGCCAAAGATCATGTGCAGGGGGAACTGGCAGAACTGGTCAAGGGTCATGGTGGGCGCCGGAGCGCCGAGGACATCACCTTGTTCAAATCCGTGGGCGCAGCGCTCGAGGATCTTGCCGGCGCGATCCTTGCTTACGAGACCGCCAGTCAGGACAGTGCAGCTTCGTGACACCTTCGCTTCCGCTTCTTCCGATCAGCGATCGTCTCGATCAGCTTGGTACGGCTCTCGAAAAGGGCAATCGCGCCGTGCTCTCGGCGCCCCCCGGCGCCGGCAAGACGACGATCGTTCCCTTGCATCTGCTCGGCCAGCCCTGGCGCGGCGACGGCCGGATCATCCTGCTGGAGCCTCGGCGACTTGCCGCACGGGCGGCCGCGTCGCGTATGGCCGGGCTGCTCGGCGAAAGCGTCGGTGAGACCGTGGGATACAGGATGCGGCTGGACAACCGGATCAGTGGCCGGACGCGGATCGAGGTGGTGACGGAAGGCGTCTTTGTGCGCATGATCCTCGACGACCCGGAACTGACCGGTGTGGCCGCCGTCCTGTTCGACGAGTTCCACGAACGGTCGCTGGACGCCGATGTCGGGCTGGCGCTGGCGCTCGATGCCCAAGCCGCACTGCGCCCGGATCTGCGGATCGTCGTGATGTCGGCAACACTGGATATCGAGCGGATCGGGCAGTTGCTTGAAGATCCACCTGTCATCATCAGTGAGGGGCGAAGCTTTCCGGTCGAGATCCGCCACCGCGACCGCTCGGGCGACGAGCGCATTGAAGATGCGGTCACCGCGACCATTCTGCAGACACTGTCGGAGGAGGCGGGATCGATCCTCGCCTTTCTGCCGGGGCAGGCGGAGATCCGGCGCACCGCCGAACGGATCGAGGGCAGGATCGGGCCGGATGTGACGATCACACCGCTTTATGGCGTGCTGAGCCAGGCGGATCAGGACGCGGCGGTCCGCCCAGCAGCACCGGGCAAACGCAAGGTCGTGCTGTCCACCTCGATCGCGGAGACCTCAATCACCATCGACGGTGTGCGTGTGGTGATCGACAGCGGGTTGCAGCGGCTTCCCGTGTTCGAAGCATCGACGGGGATCACGCGCCTCGAAACGGTCAGGGTATCCCGGGCTTCCGCAGACCAGCGGGCCGGGCGTGCGGGACGAACGGAACCGGGGATTGCGATCCGCCTCTGGCATGCCGGGCAAACGGCCGCCCTTCCCGCCTTCACGCCGCCGGAAATCCTGTCGAGTGACCTTTCCGGTCTTGCGCTGGACCTTGCCCATTGGGGCGTTGCGGATCCCGGCCAGCTCCTGCTCCTCGACATGCCACCGGAGGCCGCCCTCAAGGAGGCACGCCAGTTGCTGATCGGTCTCGGGGCGCTCGACGAAAAGCTTCAGTTGACCGACAAGGGTCGACGCATGCGGGATTTCGGACTGCCACCCCGGCTGTCCGCCATGGTGCTCGGCACATCCGAGCGTGGCGACGCCAAGGCCGCCGCAGAGCTGGCGGTTCTCCTCACCGAACAAGGACTGGGCGGCAATGATCTCGACCTCGATGAGCGGCTGAGGCAGTTCCGCCGGGATCGCGGCGAGCGGGCCCGCAACGCCCGCAACCTTGCGCAACGGCTATCGTCCGGTCTCAAGCATCGGGATGATGCCGATGCACCTGTCTCAGCTGGCGCCCTGCTCATTCACGCCTTCCCGGACAGGATTGCCCGCCAACGGGGCGGGCGTGGCCGGTTCGTGATGGCCAATGGCCGGGGTGCGGAGATCCCCGCTTCCGAGCGTCTTGCCGGAGCAGAATTGCTTGTCATCGCCGATCTGACCGGCAAGGCGGCGCAGGGACGTGTGCTCGCCGCAGCGGAAACCTCACGCGGCGACATCGAGACACTTCTGCCCTCGGCGATCACGACATCGGAGGAAAGCGGCTTCGATACGGCGAGCCGCCAGGTGCGGGCGAGACGGGTGACGCGATTGGGCGCGATCATCTTCGACGAGCAACCCCTGCCGAAGCCCAAGGGCGACGATGCCGCCAGAGCACTTGCCGAGGGAGTGCGCCTTCTTGGTGTTGCCGCCCTGCCCTTTTCCAAGGCGGCGGCCCAGCTGCGGCAAAGGCTCGGCTTTCTTTACCGCAGCCTTGGCGAGCCATGGCCGGATACCAGCGATGACGGCCTGATCGCGAAACTGGACGACTGGTTCGTGCCCTTTCAGTCCGGCGTGACGAGCTTCCAGGAGATTACCGCTTCCAGCCTGCACGACGGGCTGATGGCGATGGTGCCCGGAGGATCGCAGCGGGAACTCGACCGGCTCGTCCCGACGCATTTCACCGCGCCAACCGGGCAATCCCATCCGATCCGCTACGAGGGGGATGAGCCCGTTCTGCAGATCCGCGTGCAGGAGCTTTTCGGGTTGAAGAGCCACCCCACGATCGGCGGCGGCAAATTGCCACTGCTTCTGGAGTTGACCTCGCCCGCCCATCGACCCATTCAGACAACACGGGATCTTCCGGGGTTCTGGACGGGATCGTGGAAGGATGTGCGCGCCGACATGCGTGGCCGCTATCCGAAGCATCCCTGGCCAGAAGACCCGGCTGCAGCAGCCCCGACGACACGAGTGAAACCCCGCGGAACCTGATGGCGCGGCAGAACAGGGAATAGTGATGACCATGGATCTGGCAGCCAAATTCGGTCCGAGCAGCCGGCGCCTGCGTCTCGAAACCCTGGTGAAGCTCCGCTGGGTTGCCGTGGCGGGGCAATTGCTGACCATTCTCGTCGTGTCGCTCTGGTTCGAGTTTCCTCTGCCGCTCATGACATGCCTTGGGCTGATCGCCGCACTGGCTGCGGCCAACTCGCTCATGTCCGTGGCGTTCCCGCCCACCTACCGGCTGGAACCGGCGGCGGCTTTCGCGGTGCTTGCGCTCGATCTCTTCCAGATGGGAGCCCTGCTCTTCATCACCGGCGGGCTCAACAATCCCTTCGCGCCACTGATCTGCATCCCCGTCATCATCTCCTTCGCATCTCAGCCGAGCCGGCATTCGATTGCGCTTTTCGTGACGGCGCTCGCCTTCATCACCCTGCTTGCCTTCACGCCCTATCCCCTGCCCTGGTTCGAGGGTCGAACGCTCGAAGTGCACCCGCTTCTGCAGCTCGGCATGTGGAGCTCGATCGTCTCGATGACTGCCTTTGCCGCCTTTTATGCCTATCGCGTCTCCCAGGAGGCGACACTGCTTGCGGACGCCCTGACTGCGACCGAACTCATCCTGCAACGGGAAAAGCACTTGCATCAGCTTGATGGTCTGGCGGCAGCGGCAGCGCATGAGCTCGGAACGCCGCTCGCGACCATCAGTGTGGTGGCCAAGGAGATGGAGCGCGACCTCGGCAATGACGAGCGGTATCGCGAAGACGTGCAGCTTCTGCGCAGCCAGAGCGAGCGCTGCCGCGATATCCTGCGCCGACTGACGTCGCTCGCCACGGAAGGCGAAGCCCATATGCGGGAGCTTCCGCTCTCCTCGATGATGGAAGAAGTCATCGCGCCGCATCGGGAATTCGGGGTGAAAGTCGAGCTGATCGAGTTGTCCGACAGGGCACTCGAGCCGGTCGGCACCCGCAATCCCGCCATTCTCTATGGGCTCGGCAACCTGCTCGAGAATGCGGTCGACTATGCCCGGTCCAAGGTCATGGTCAGCGTGGAGCATACGGCCGCGGACGTCACCGTCACGATCGAGGACGACGGGGCCGGTTTCTCCGCAGGGGTCTTGCAAAGAATTGGCGAGCCCTATGTTACCAGCAGGCAGAATGAAACGCGCGCCGGGGGGCTCGGTCTTGGGCTGTTCATCGCAAAGACACTGCTCGAACGGTCCGGAGCCAGCCTTCGTTTCGAAAACCGCAGCCCGGAAGGGTCCGGCGCGCGCGTCGTGGTGATCTGGCCCCGCGAATACATGGAATTGGACACGTCGTTATGACTTTACCTGTAGGGTCTTCGCACGCATAAGGTCGACAGCGAAGTTTTGGAACAGTCGCAGGAACGAAAAGATGGCAGACGCAGCATCACAGGTCGCAAAACCAGCCGCCGGCACGCAAGCAGCGGACAGTCACGATCTCGGCCCTGATCCGTCCCTGCTGATCGTCGATGACGATGCGCCCTTTCTGCGTCGCCTGGCACGCGCCATGGAAAGCCGCGGCTTCACGGTGGAGCTTGCCGGCTCCGTTGCCGAGGGTATTGCGAAAGCCAAGGAAGCTGCACCCGCCTATGCCGTTGTCGATCTGCGGCTGGGTGACGGAACCGGGCTCGACGTCATCGAGGCGATCCGGGAGCGCCGTTCCGACACACGGATCATCGTGCTCACCGGTTACGGCAACATCGCAACGGCAGTGACGGCCGTTAAGCTCGGGGCACTCGATTATCTGGCAAAGCCTGCAGACGCTGATGATGTCTACCTGGCGCTGACGCAGAGGCCTGGCGAGAAGGCCGAGATCCCGGAAAATCCGATGTCGGCCGACCGGATTCGCTGGGAGCATATTCAGCGCGTCTATGAAAGCTGTGACCGAAACGTCTCGGAAACGGCGCGCAGGCTCAACATGCATCGACGCACCCTGCAGCGCATTCTCGCCAAACGCGCGCCGAAGTAATCACACCGACTTGAGCTGGGCCGCCCATTCCGCGGCCATGAGCCTCTGTGCTGCGGCCCTCGAAAAATCGAGAGTGACAGACTTCCTCGTCGCAGGCGGCAGCCGGTGCTCGGGTGCGTCTCGCAAAAGGTGGCCGGAATAGCCATCAGACAGAAAGAGGCCGCAGTCTTCCGGGAAGATCTCGAGAGGCACACCGGCGTGCGTAGCGAAAAACAATCGGTCACAGTAGCGACGATAATCCGGCCACTTCCGATCGACCCGAAAATCCTCGATCGATGATTTGATCTCGACAATCCAGATCTCGCCTTTTTCGGAAAGGGCGATGAGGTCGGCCCGACGTCCATTGGCGAGCGTCAATTCCGGCAGGATCGCGAAACGCATCTCCGCCAGGAGGATCTGAACACCACGGCGAATCATCATGGCTCGATCGGACTGACGCCCATCGATTAAGGGATTGTTCACCGTGATGGAGACTAAGGTCATGGATAACTCCGCTCCGCGCGCCAAGGTCTGTTGCAAAAAAGCAATGCGGAGTCATTTTGCAGCGCCGAACACAGTCGGCTGTAGTACGGCACTTGCGTTGCCGAGATTAATTCAAAATAAACCATAATCAAAGATGGTCACAAGACCGTCTCTCAGCCATCACCCACGAGCTTTATCATGCGCTTCCGCAATATCTTGACCGCGCTTGGCCTGGTTATGTCCCTAGGCCTCGCGGGCTGCACAACGACGACCGGCGACAAGGCCGAAGTGGCCGAAACCACCAAGGTCGAGATCTTCAGCGACTCCTACGGTTCGGTCACGGATGCAGGTTATGCCCTGCCTGCCATTCCGATTCAGAAGGTCGACAAGAAGTTTCACCGACAAATTGTCGATTATGCGACCACGGAAAAACCCGGCACGGTCGTGGTGAACACGCGCGAGCGCTTCCTTTATTACGTCCTGCCGCGCGGCAAGGCCGTTCGTTACGGTATCGGCGTCGGCAAGCAGGGCTTTGCCTGGGAAGGTGAAGCCTATATCGCCTGGAAGCAGGCATGGCCGACCTGGCATCCGCCGAAGGAAATGGCGGAACGTAAGCCTGAGGTCGCCAAGTATGTCGAAAAGGGCATGGAACCCGGCCTGCGCAACCCGCTCGGCGCACGCGCCATGTATCTCTTCAACGAGAAGGGCCAGGACACTCTGTTCCGTCTGCACGGCACGCCGGAATGGGCATCGATCGGAACGGCTGCTTCGTCGGGCTGCATCCGCATGATGAACCAGGACGTGATCGACCTCTACAATCGCGTCAAGCCGGGCCGGAACTCCAAGGTCGTGGTTCAGCAGTAAGCTGCACCAACGCAGAATACGAAAAGCCCCGCCGGAGCGATCCGGCGGGGCTTTTCGTTTCGCCAAAGACTGGCTGTCAGGCCGCGGACTTTGCCTTGAGTTCGATGCGGCGACGATGGAGAACCGGCTCGGTATAGCCGTTCGGTTGCTCCCGGCCCTTCAGCACGAGGTCAAGTGCTGCCTGGAAAGCGACCGAGCCATCGTAGTCTTTCGCCATCGGCACATAGACCGGGTCGGAGGCATTCTGTCCGTCGACGACGACAGCCATGCGCTTCAATGTCTCGACGACCTGTTCTTCCGTCACCACGCCGTGATGCAGCCAGTTTGCCATGTGCTGGGCGGAGATGCGAAGCGTGGCGCGGTCCTCCATCAGTCCGACATTGTTGATATCCGGCACCTTGGAGCAGCCGACGCCCTGGTCGATCCACCGGACGACGTAGCCGAGGATGCCCTGGGCATTGTTGTCGAGTTCCCGCTGGATTTCCTCTGGCGTCCAGTTCGGACGCGTTGCGACCGGAACGGAGAGGATATCGGCCAGTTTCGCGCGCGGCCGTGACTTCAAGCCGTTCTGGATCTCGGCGACGTTGACGCTGTGATAATGTGTGGCATGCAGCGTTGCTGCCGTTGGCGACGGAACCCAGGCGGTGTTGGCACCAGCCTTCGGATGGGCGATCTTCTGTTCCAGCATGGCGGCCATCAGATCCGGCGTGGCCCACATGCCCTTGCCGATCTGAGCATGGCCGGACAGGCCGCATTCAAGGCCGATATCGACGTTCCAGTTTTCATAGGCCGAAATCCAGGCGGCCTGCTTCATGTCGCCCTTGCGGATCATCGGGCCCGCTTCCATCGCAGTGTGGATTTCGTCGCCGGTACGGTCCAGGAAGCCGGTGTTGATGAAGACGACGCGGTCACGCGCGGCGCGGATGCATTCCTTGAGATTGACCGTCGTGCGGCGCTCCTCGTCCATGATGCCCATCTTGATGGTGTTGGGCGCCATGCCGACCAGTTCTTCGACGCGCGAGAAGATCTCGCAGGCGAAGGCAACCTCTTCGGGGCCATGCATCTTGGGCTTCACAACATACATCGAGCCTGCGCGGGAGTTCTTGCGGCGGCCATTCGGGCCGATGTCATGCAGTGCGACAAGCGCCGTGATCGCGGCATCCATGATGCCTTCCGGCACCTCATATCCGTCCTTGTCGGTGATCGCGGGATTGGTCATGAGGTGACCGACATTGCGGATGAGCATCAGGGAGCGGCCCGGCAGCGTCACCGCACCACCGTCAACACCCGTGAGCTCAAGGTCTCCGCTCAGAGCACGCGTAAACGTCCTGCCACTCTTGGAGACTTCTTCCGTCAGATCGCCCTTCATCAGGCCGAGCCAGTTGGAATAGACGGTGATCTTGTCCTCGGCGTCGACGGCGGCGACCGAATCCTCGCAGTCCATGATGGTGGTGAGCGCCGATTCGAGCCCGACATCGGCGATACAGGCGGGATCGTCCTTGCCGATCAGGCTATCCGGATCGACGAAGACGAGGGTGTGCAGGCCGTTGGTGCGAAAATAGAGGCGATATGCCTTTTCACTTTCACGCTTGAAGCCGACATATTGGTCGGGACTGGAAAGGCCTGTCCGGCCGCTGGCGGTCTCGACGAAGAGCGCGCCGTTTTCGAAGTCGAAACCTGTAACATCGGCCCAGCTGCCGCCGGCGAGCGGCAGGCTCCGGTCGAGGAATGACTTCGCCCACGCTACCACCTTGGCACCGCGAACCGGATTGTAGCCCTTGCCCTTCTCCGCGCCATCAGCCTCGGAAATCGCATCCGTGCCGTAAAGCGCATCGTAAAGCGAACCCCAGCGGGCATTAGCGGCATTCAGCGCATAGCGCGCGTTCATGACGGGCACGACGAGCTGCGGGCCGGCGATCGACGAAATCTCCGGATCGACATTGGCCGTCTCGATCTTGAAATCCGGGCCTTCGGGCAGGAGATAGCCGATTTCACGCAGGAAGCTTTCATAGGCGGCCAGATCGGCGGGCGCGCCGTTCTGGCGATACCAGGCATCGATCTGCGCCTGCAGCTCATCCCGCTTGGCAAGCAGTGCGCGGTTCTTCGGTGCCAGGTCGTGAACGATCCGGGAAAAGCCGGCGAAGAAGGCATCAGCTTCGACATGCGTTCCCGGGATCGCTTGGGTCACGATGAAATCGTAGAGGTGCTTGTCGATCGAAAGGCCGTGGGCTTCAACTGATGTCATGACGTCATTCCTCATACTGGACTGGCTTTGGCACGCAGCATGGCTGAAACCGATTAGCAGTCAATCCGTCATAAATACGAAATATTGTTTCCAAATTCGAAAGTCAGCCGCGTGCCGTCCTGGGGCGCCCCGAGGCGATCGCCGTGATCCGCGCCTCCACGAGCTTGCGACGTCCCTCGATCTCGGGCGCATCGAGCTCTTCCCGGATGACCAGCACGACATCGACGGCACCGCTGGCTTCGGCACGTGAGCGCGCGAGTTCGGTTGCCCTTGTCCTCGCCCTTTCCAAAGAAACAGCTTCATCCGTCAGCCGCTCGCTGTCGCCGCCGCCGGTGATGATGAAAAGCCCCTCCTCGGGTGAGCCAATGGTGACCGTCACGCTGCTGCGCACCTGCCCGACCACCGCACCCACAGCGTTGGCAACGTCGGCATCGGCAGGCACGGCGAATTCGGATGCCAGCATCTCGGCGATCGCTGGGTAGTAGACACCGGCCGAGGCGCCGAGACCGATCAAAGGCCGATCGAGCGAGAGGTTGAAGCGAGCGATTCCCGCCTGACGCCGGAGGGCACGGTCGATCAATATGGATTTCGAAGGCTCGACGTCGGCGAGCCCATCTTCCGCAAGGGCGGCAGAAAGAATGACCTCGGCAGACTGGCGGGTCAGGCGATCGACGATGAGCTGGGCAAGCACTTCGGGCGATGACGCGATCGGCTGACCAGAACCATCCTTCTGACGCATCGCCAGCGCCATGCCGAGTTCGGCAGCCCTGCGATCCCACTGGCCCTGGCGATCCAGGACATGCATGGCATCAGAAGGGGTCAGACCGCAGATATGGACGAGGCCGCGAGCGACGAGCCGGTCGAGTGTCGCCTTCTGCTGGGTGAAGCTGATCAACTGGTCGAGCGGCAGCGGTGCCGCGCCGATCTTCTGAAAGAGGGCGGCCTCCTGTGGCTGCAGACCCGCGGCAAGGTGATCCGGCACACCGGTGCGGACAGCAAAACGTCCGTCATGGCGACCGAGATGCGGCGCGCGCAGCTGGCGCTCGAGTACATCGGTAATCACCGTCCCATGCAGGGCGGCTGCAAGGCTCAAGGGGACGAGACGACGGGGGCCGAGCTCGATCTTCGCCGCGAGGCCCCGGTCGTCAAAACGGACTTCCGAATCGCCGCCGAGGCCAAAGGTGCGCATGGCGACCGCTTCCACCATGGTTCGGTAACCGCCGACGACGGCGCCATCCTGATCAAGCCGCGGCTGGCCGGCTTCCATGACGGCAACGTCCGTGGTCGTACCGCCGATGTCGGAGACGACGGCATCATCGAGGCCAGTCAGGTGGCGGGCGCCGACAAGGCTCGCTGCGGGACCGGAGAGAATGGTCTCGATCGGCCGAAGGCGGGCTTCGGCTGCCGAGATCAACGCGCCGTCACCACGAACGACCATCAGCGGCGCGTGGATGCCGCGCTCCAGGAGGTAGCGCTCGGCGGACCCGATCAGGCGGTCTATCATTGAAACGAGTCGGGCATTGAGAAGGGTTGTCAGCGCCCGGCGCGGTCCACCCAGCTTGGACGAGAGTTCATGACTACAGGTGACCGGCAGACCCGAATGCCGGCGAATGATCTCGCGCGCCCGCTGCTCATGCGCCGGATTGCGGACGGCGAAATAGCCTGCGATGGCAAAGGACGAAACACTGGCCGAAAGCTCGGGCAGTGCCGCTTCCAGCGCCTCCTGGTCGAACGGCGTCTCGTTGCCATGAACATCATGGCCGCCGGCAATGAAGAGGACCGGATCGTTGCCGAGTGCATCGGCCAGACCATCGCGCTTCAAATCTTCCGGGCCAAAACCGATCATGATGAGACCGGCGCGGCCGCCCTGCCCTTCGACGAGGGCATTTGTGGCAAGCGTCGTCGACAGCGAGACAAGTCCGATCGCCGTAGGATCGATCGCTGATTCGGCGAGCACACTTTCGAGCGCACCGGAGATGCCGATCGACAGATCGTGGCGGGTGGTGAGCGATTTCGCCTTGGCGACGATCCCATGCGTTTCGCTATAGATGACGGCGTCCGTATAGGTGCCGCCGGTGTCGATGCCCAGCATGTAATCGGATGTCACGCAGTCTTCCCCATGATGCCCGCCCGAACGGCGACGCATCCCTTATGACACAGGCATTCGCCGGATTTCCAGCGGAGGAGCGGCAGGATGACGCCGCATTACGTCTTGCGGGGCGTGATGCGCATCGGCAGGCCGCCTGCGGGTTGGGTGGTGAGCTTCTGGACCGGCCAGGGTTTCGTCTGCGGCGTCGCGGCGAAACGATATCGCTGCATCAGCACAGCGAGCGCGATGACGGCTTCCTGCAGCGCAAAGGTGGCGCCGATGCAGACGCGCGGACCGGCTCCAAATGGCAGATACTGAAAGCGGCCAATTTTCTCCCGCTCGCCCGGCAGAAAGCGCGAGGGGTCGAAGACGCGCGGCTTGTCCCAGTAAAGCTCGTGGCGGTGCAGGGTCCAGGGCATGACGAGGACGGTGGCACCCTTCGCAATCTCGACGGTTTCGCCATTGGGCGCGGTGTAGCGATCGTCGGCGATCGCATCGCGATTGATCGAGGGCGCCGGCGGATAAAGCCGCATCGCCTCCTCGAAGGAGGCTCGCACATGCGGCATCTTGTCGAGCCACTCGACAGGATCGGCACCGGACGCGATGACCTCATCGATTTCGCGCTCCATTGCGTCGCGGACATCCGGGCAATGGGCCACACAGTACAGCGTCCAGGCCAGGGCACGCGCCGTGGTCTCGTGCCCTGCCCCGATAAAGGTCAGGATGTTGTCCTCGATCTCTTCGGAGGTGAGACCGTCAGGTCCTTCCAGTTCGAGCAGCAAGGTCAAGAAATCGTCCGGTGCGTTCTCGCGCTCAGTCCTGATGATGGACCGGCGGTGATCCATCGTCCGGCGCACAAGTTCGCGGAACTTGCGCAGAACGCCGAGACCCCGGATGCGGGTCAGGCGCGGGATCCATCTGGGAGCCTTCAGCAAGTCCAGCGGGTCGATACGACCCATGCTGTGCAGGAGATCGTCGACGTCCTTGGCAAAATCACCCTGCTCGGAGACGATACCGCCCGAGAAAAGTGTCTCGGACAGAATGGCATAGGTGAGTTCGGTCATGTCGACGGCGACATCGCGGACCACGCCTTCGGCACCGGCTTCGTAGCGGTCGAGAAAAAGTTCGCTTTGCTCACGCATCTGGCGCGCGAAACCGCGCGCATGCCGCGGGGTGAAGACAGGTGCCATGGCCTTGCGCGAGCGTTTCCAAACCGGACCTTCGGCCGTCAAAAGCCCATCCCGCAGAATGGGGCGCAGAACGAGCTGGCGGATCTCGGACATCTCGTAATTCGAAGCGTTGTCGACGAGAACATGCCGGATCAGACCCGGATCATTGGCGATGATGGTGGTTTGGCCGAAAAAGCGCGTGACGATCCATGGCCAAGTGTAGGAGGGCTGTCCCCACAGCTCGAGCGGGTTCTTCAAGACCGTGCGAATGATCTCCAGCCGGCTGGGCGGGACCGTCCGCGGCACGGGTGCCGGCGGCTCGAAGGTCGATTTGCGCAGACTGGCGTCCATGTGTTGCTCCCTCGAAGGGTTGGAGCCCCCCCTAATGAGTTAGAGCAGGGGCTCCAACTCGTCCAGCCGATCGTTGATCAACCAGCCGTAATAGTTCTCTTCCGGCCAATTCGCCGCACCGCTCGAGCGCTTCGCAGCCAGTGCGCGTGCGCGCTGCTGCGAGCCGCCGATATTGAAGAGCGTCGCCGTAACACCCGGATTGCCGGAGATATCGACGTCGGCGATCTCACGGTAGTCGTCGATCGACTTGCGGATGACCGCTGCCATGAAGGCAAGCGAGATATCGGGATCCATGATCGCCTTGTAGACGCCCGCCGCATCATTCTCGTCCAGCTTCGGATAGCCGGACTTCTCATGCACGAGGTCCGACAGCATCAGGGCGGTCAGAGGATTGATCTGCCCCAGACCAAAGGTCTGGCCGGCATAGAAAGGCTGGAAGAATACGGCGCTGAAGCGATTGTTTGGATAGGACTTACCGCCGACGGATTTGCCGCGGAACTGATCTTCCCAGACCTTCTCGCGGCAGGTCCAGAGACGGTAGCTGTCCGAATAGCCGCTGCATTCGGAAAATTCGGATCGGCCGACGAAATCCGAAATGCTCTCGTCCTTGTAACCGAAACGGAAGCTGTTGCCGGCGTAGGAGGCAGCCTTCACATAATAGCTCTGCAGACTGTCATAGGCATCGACGTTGTAGGTGTGCTCGCCGACGATCGCGCCCACCATGTGGATCGGAGCGATCTGATAGGCTGATGCCGTCTTCTTGATCTTCCCGACCAGTCTCGAGTCGGTCTTCAGGAGATCGCGTACCTTCTCGTACTTGATGTCGAAGCTGGTCTTGCCCGCCTTGGTGCGGCGCACCGAGGCGCCAGGAACGGCCGGCTGCTCGGCATTGCGATTTCCCGGCGGCACCTTGTCTGCAGCCTGGCCCGACAAAGGAACAAGCCCTGCAAGTCCCAATGCGACGATGATGATCCTGGTGATGTTCAGCACGATGCGCGGCCCCTGGACATGTGTCCCCGAACGGATTGCCGACGCATCCATGGGCGTCGTCCGACAGCGGCTCTCCTTACATAAGGGGTGCCTGTATTGTCGATATGGGTCGCTTTCACTTTCCCGACATGGCAATGGCGAAAGCGACCCATAGATGCACAAAGATCACAGGATATAGCGGCTCAGATCGGTGTTCGCAGCGAGATCCCCGACGTGCTCCTGAACATAGGTCGAGTCGATCATGACTTCCGAGCCACCACGGTCCGGTGCATGGAAGGATATTTCGTCCAACACGCGCTCCATGACCGTCTGCAGGCGACGGGCACCGATATTCTCGACCGTCTCGTTGAGCTGGACCGCGACATCGGCAAGCGCATCGATCGCGTCCTCGGTGAAGTCGAGATTGAGCTCCTCGGTCGCCATCAGCGCCTTGTACTGGCGGATCAGGCTCGCTTCGGTTTCCGTCAGGATGCGGCGGAAGTCTTCCTTGGTCAGCGGCTTCAGCTCGACCCGGATCGGCAGGCGGCCCTGAAGTTCCGGCAGGAGGTCGGAGGGCTTGGAGACGTGGAAGGCGCCAGACGCGATGAAGAGGATATGGTCGGTCTTGACCGGCCCATACTTGGTCGCAACCGTTGTGCCCTCGACGAGTGGAAGCAAGTCGCGCTGCACGCCTTCACGCGAGACGCCCGCACCCATCGCGCCTTCGCGGGCTGCAATCTTGTCGATTTCGTCGAGGAAGACGATGCCGTCATTCTCGACCGAGCGAAGCGCTTCGCGCTGGATGACCTCATTGTCGATCAGCTTGTCCGACTCGTCGCGGATCAGGTCGCCGTAGGACGCCTTGACGGTGGTGCGGACCTTCTTTGTCCGGTTGCCCATGGCCTTTCCGAACATTTCCGACAGATTGAGGATGCCGATATTGGCACCGGGCATGCCGGGGACCTCGAAACCGGGCGCGCCGGAACCGCTGTCGGCGACCTCGATGTCGATCTCCTTGTCGTCCAGTTCACCACCACGAAGCTTCTTGCGAAAGCTGTCGCGAGTGGCCGGCGACGCGGTGGCACCCACCAAAGCGTCGAGCACACGTTCTTCGGCCAGCTGATGGGCTTTGGCCTGCACTTCCTGCCGCTTCTTGTCGCGAATGAGGGCGATGCCGATCTCCACCAGATCGCGGATGATCTGCTCGACGTCGCGGCCGACATAACCCACTTCGGTGAACTTAGTGGCCTCCACCTTGATGAAGGGCGCACCGGCAAGCTTGGCCAGCCGACGGGAGATTTCCGTCTTGCCGACGCCGGTCGGCCCGATCATCAGGATGTTTTTCGGCATGACCTCATCGCGCAGATCTTCCGAAAGCTGCTGGCGCCGCCAGCGATTGCGCAGCGCGATGGCGACCGCGCGCTTGGCGTCATGCTGGCCGATGATATGGCGGTCGAGCTCGGAGACGATCTCGCGCGGAGAAAAATTGGTCATTTCGGGTTGCTCCTCACGATGCCGCGGACCCGCGCATCGTCTCTTGGTGTGGAATTCGATCGGCAGCCGTCAGTCGGCGTCGAGGGTCTCAATCACCATGTTGTTGTTGGTGTAGACGCAGATTTCGCCGGCGATCGTCAAAGCGCGGGTGGCGATATCCTCGGCCGAGTGGTCGGTATCCATAAGCGCACGGGCGGCTGCGTAGGCGTAGTTGCCGCCGGATCCGATGGCGATCGCGCCATGCTCTGGCTCCAGCACGTCGCCGTTGCCGGTGATCGCAAGCGTGATCGACTTGTCGGCAACCAGCATCATGGCTTCGAGATTGCGCAGATACTTGTCGGTGCGCCAGTCCTTGGCGAGCTCGACGGCGGCGCGCATCAGCTGGCCGGGATATTGCTCAAGCTTCTTTTCGAGGCGATCGAGCAGGGTAAAGGCATCGGCGGTCGCGCCGGCGAAGCCTGCGATCACCTCGCCGCCCTTGCCGATGCGGCGCACCTTGCGGGCATTGCCCTTCATTACGGTCTGGCCAAGGCTGACCTGACCATCACCGGCCATCACCACCTTGCTGTCTTTGCGTACGGTAACAATCGTTGTCATCAATCACCTGTCACCCGCGCTAGCGGGCCTTGTGGGGCGGGCATTCCGCCCGGTTAGTCGGTTCCTATGTAAGTGGGCTTTCAGCGATTGCAATCTGCGGCAAAAGCGTGCGCCTGCGCCTTGCGGCAGCGCAATGTAACTTCTGGATATTTCACCGCCCTGCTGTTATGGGAGGGCCGAGATCCTCATGGAGCAGCCAAATGGCAGAGCGTAAAGGCGAAGTTTCCCGCAAGACCAACGAAACCTCGGTCTCGGTTTCCGTCCATATCGACGGCACCGGCACGGGCAAGATTTCGACGGGCGTGGGCTTCTTCGACCATATGCTCGACCAGCTCTGCCGTCACTCACTCATCGACATGGACATCGACGTGAAGGGTGACCTGCATATCGACGATCACCATACCGTCGAGGACACCGGCATCGCGCTCGGCCAGGCGATTTCCAAGGCGCTCGGCGACCGCAAGGGCATCACGCGTTATGCCTCGATCGATCTTGCCATGGACGAGACGATGACCAAGGCGGCGATCGATGTCTCGGGCCGACCCTTCCTGGTCTGGAACGTCAATTTCAGCACGCCGAAGATCGGCACATTCGACACCGAACTGGTGCGCGAGTTCTTCCAGGCGTTTGCCCAGAACGCCGGGATCACGCTGCATGTGCTGAACCATTACGGCGCCAACAACCACCATATTGCCGAGACCTGCTTCAAGGCGGTCGCGCGCGCGCTTCGCACAGCAACCGAAGTCGATCCGCGGCAGGCAAACCGTATTCCCTCCACCAAGGGCACCCTGGTTTAAGGGGCACCTTCCCCCATGGGGAGACTGCCACCTTGCTCCGGTTCGGGCGTTGACCCCTAATCGTCGAGCAGAAAGGACTGGACAATATGCGTGTATCCATCATCGACTACGGTTCGGGCAATCTGCGCTCGGCCACCAAGGCCTTTGAACGGGCTGCCCGCGAGGCCGGGCTCGACGCCGAGATCGAACTCACCGACAAGGCGGACCGGATCGCCACTGCCGACCGGATCGTGCTCCCGGGCGTCGGCGCCTATGCCGACTGCCGCAAGGGGCTGGATGCCGTTCCCGGCATGCATGATGCGATCACCGAGGTTGTCGAGAAGAAGGGCCGCCCCTTCTTCGGCGTCTGCGTCGGCATGCAACTCATGTCGTCGCGCGGGCTCGAGAAGACTGTGACCGACGGCTTCGGCTGGATCGAAGGCGATGTGGTCGAAATGACGCCGTCCGATCCGTCCCTCAAGATCCCGCAGATCGGCTGGAACACGCTGGCACTCAACCGCCCGCATCCGTTGTTCGACGGCATTCCGACCGGCGTGGACGGGTTGCACGCCTATTTCGTGCATTCCTATCACCTTGCAGCGCGCAAGCCCGAAGATGTGATTGCGACGACCGACTATGGTGGCGCAATGACGGCCTTTGTCGGGCGCGACAACATGGTGGGTGCGCAATTCCATCCCGAGAAGAGCCAGGCGCTTGGCCTGAAGCTCATCGCCAATTTCCTGACCTGGACGCCCTGAAGGGCACGGATAGTACTCATGATCCTTTTCCCCGCCATCGACCTCAAGGACGGCCAGTGCGTTCGCCTCAAGCTGGGCGATATGGAGCAGGCGACCGTCTACAACCCCGATCCGGCAGCACAAGCGCGCGCTTTCGAAGACCAGGGCTTCGAATGGCTGCATGTGGTCGACCTGAACGGTGCCTTCGCCGGTGAAAGCGTCAATGGCGCTGCCGTCGATGCGATCCTGCAGGCGACGAAGAACCCGGTGCAACTCGGCGGCGGCATTCGCACGCTCGACCATATCGAGAGCTGGTTGTCGCGTGGGCTATCGCGCGTCATCCTCGGTACGGTCGCCGTCCGTGATCCGGCGCTTGTCATCGAAGCCTGCAAGCGCTTCCCCGGCAAGGTCGCCGTCGGTATCGACGCCAAGGGCGGCAAGGTCGCCGTCGAAGGCTGGGCGGAAGCCTCCGAACTCGGCGTGATCGAACTCGCCCAGCGTTTCGAAGGCGCTGGTGTGGCCGCGATCATCTATACCGATATCGACCGCGACGGGATCCTGACCGGTATCAACTGGGCCTCGACGTTGGAGCTTGCCGCTGCCGTTTCGATCCCGGTGATCGCTTCCGGCGGTCTCGCCTCTATCGAGGACATCAAGCGTATGCTGGAACCGGATGCCGCGAAGCTCGAAGGTGCGATTTCCGGCCGCGCGCTTTATGATGGGCGCATCGACCCTGCAGAGGCGCTCGCGCTGATCAAGGCTGCGAGAGGCTGAGGACAAGACCATGACACTCAAGGCCCGCGTGATCCCCTGCCTCGACGTCAAGGACGGCCGCGTCGTCAAGGGCGTCAACTTCGTCGATCTCATCGATGCCGGTGACCCGGTCGAGGCTGCCAAGGCCTATGATGCAGCAGGTGCCGACGAACTCTGCTTCCTCGATATTACCGCCTCCTCCGACAATCGCGACACGATCTTCGATGTCGTGGCCCAGACTGCCGACCATTGTTTCATGCCGCTGACGGTCGGCGGCGGCGTTCGGGCCGTCGCCGATATTCGCAAGCTCCTGCTCTGCGGCGCCGACAAGGTGTCGATCAATTCCGCTGCGGTGAAGAACCCCGATTTCGTGGCAGAAGCTGCCGACAAGTTCGGCAATCAGTGCATCGTCGTTTCGATCGACGCGAAGAAGGTTTCCGCTGCCGGCGAAGCGGATCGCTGGGAAATCTTCACCCATGGCGGTCGTCAGCCGACTGGCATCGATGCGGTCGAATTCGCAATCAAGATGGTCGAGCGCGGGGCAGGCGAACTGTTGGTCACCTCAATGGACAGGGACGGGACGAAGAGCGGTTACGATATCGGCCTCACGCGCACGATCGCCGACAGTGTCCGCGTGCCCGTCATTGCCTCCGGCGGTGTCGGCAATCTGGATGACCTGGTCGCGGGTATTCGCGATGGGCATGCCACTGCGGTTCTCGCCGCCTCGATCTTCCACTTCGGCACCTATTCGATTGCAGAGGCAAAGACCCATATGGCCGCAGCCGGCATCGCCATGCGTCTCGACTGACGCGGAAGGACCTTTGATGAGCAGTTTCACCCTTGCCGATCTCGAAGCCATTGTAGCGAGCCGGGCTCAGGCTGATCCAAGCCAATCCTGGACGGCAAAACTCGTTGCAGGCGGCCAGGACAAGGCGGCCAAGAAACTCGGTGAAGAGGCGATCGAGGCTGTGATGGCTGCGGTCAGGCAAGATCGCGAGAACCTCGTCTACGAGAGCGCTGATCTGCTCTATCATCTGATGGTCGTATTGAAAATTGCGGACATCCCGTTACAAGCAGTGATGCAGGAACTCGAGCGCCGGACTGCTCAGACAGGCCTGAGCGAGAAGGCCAGTCGGCAGGATCCATGACGATAGCTATGCGGGACTCCGAAACGCCAGACGTCCTCGACCATTTCCAGGCGAACAGCTATTCCCCCTATCACTTCTTCGATTCGGAAGAATGGGCGCATTTCCGTGCCGATACCCCGCTAACTCTGACCGCGGACGAAGTGCACCGCCTGCGCTCGATCGATGACCCGATCGATCTGGATGAAGTCAGGCGCATTTATCTTTCTCTGTCGCGTCTCCTGTCGTCACATGTGGAATCGTCTCAGCTGCTGTTCGAGCAGCGTAACCGCTTTCTCAGCCTGTCGGATGTCTTCAAGACACCCTTCGTCATCGGCATTGCCGGATCGGTGGCGGTTGGAAAGTCTACGACAGCGCGTGTTCTGAAAGAGCTTCTTGCACGCTGGCCGTCGAGCCCGAAGGTCGACCTCGTCACCACCGACGGCTTCCTCTACCCCAACGCGCACCTGGTGAAAAACGGGATCCTGAACCGCAAGGGTTTCCCGGAAAGCTACGACGTTGGCGCGCTGTTGCGCTTTCTGTCTGCCATCAAGGCGGGCTTGCCCAACGTCAAGGCGCCCAGTTACTCACACCTCACCTATGACGTGTTGCCGAATGAACATCGCGTGGTCGACCGACCCGACATTCTGATCTTCGAAGGCATCAACGTTCTTCAGTCGCGCAACCTGCCGGCTGATGGCAAGATCGTGCCAATGGTCTCGGATTTCTTCGACTTCTCGATCTATATCGACGCGGACGAGAACGCGACCCACCGCTGGTATGTCGACCGCTTCATGAAGCTGAGGCAGACGGCGTTCCGCGATCCGAACTCCTACTTCCATCGCTATGCGACCATCAGTGAGGATGAGGCCAAGGAAATCGCCGAAGGGCTCTGGACGAATATCAACCTCAAGAACCTCCGCGAGAATATCCTGCCCACGCGTCCCCGCGCCGATCTCATCCTGCGCAAGGGTGACAACCATCTCGTCGAGACGGTGGCGCTCAGAAAACTGTAAGCGATCGATCGTCGGCTATGGATTGACGCGACGGAGCGTCAGGTTGATGCGTCCGCCCGACTTCAGCAGTGTCGAGGTGCCGGGATAGATCCGGTCGACGCCGTGGAAACAGAGGCGCCCCTCCCCGCCGAGCAAGAAGACATCGCCGCTTTCCAGCTTCAGCGATTGGGTGCGATCGGTTCGCGCCAGTCCCCCGATGCGAAACAGGCAGGTATTGCCGAGCGAGATCGAAAGCACCGGTGCCGCAAATTCCGTTTCGTCGCGGTCCTGATGCAGGCCCATCTTGGCATCGTCAGCATAAAAATTGACGAGACAGGCCTCGGGGTCTTTCGGATAACCCGAGAGTTCACGCCAGAGATCGAGGAGCACTTGCGGGATCGCGGGCCAGGGCTTGCCCGTCATCGGGTGGGTCGGCTGATAGCGATAGCCGCGCTCCTTGTCCGTCACCCAGCCGAGCGGCCCGCAATTTGTCATCCGGACAGACATGGGCCTGCCAGAGCCCGGCATGACCGGCACATAAAGCGGCGCGTCAGTGACGACGCTGCGAATGATCTCGACAAGGTTTTCCTGCTCTTCACGCGCCAGCCGGCCAGGCAGGTAACGAAGACCGGATGAAAGACTGATCTCGGCTTTCGCTGCGGCCATGGTCAATCTCCCGCCGGCTTGCCGCGCATCTTCTTCACGTCCGAGCGACCGGATTTCGCCTTGAGGCGCCGTTCGATCGAGCCTTTGGTCGGTTTCGTCTTCTTGCGCGGTGGCGGTGGCGGCTTGGCGGCTTCCAGGAGCAATTCCTTCAGCCGTTCGCGCGCATCTTCCCGGTTGCGATCCTGGCTGCGGAAGCGGCTCGCCTCGATCATCAAAACGCCTTCCTTGGACAGGCGCTTGCCGGCGAGCTTCGCGGCGTTCTGCTTTACGCGGTCGTTCAGCGAGGGCGATCCGAGCAGGTTGAAGAAGAGCTGAACGGCGGTCGAGACCTTGTTAACGTTCTGGCCGCCCGGGCCACCGGCCAGCACGAATTGCTCCGTCAGTTCCCAGCCGGCGATCGTGATGCGGTTGTTGATCTCGAGTGGTTCACTTGCCATGTCATCGGTCTCTGTCTCGGCTTCCATATCGGCCGCAAAGACTCCAAAGGCAAGCCGGAAGCAGAAGAGGCCCGGCAAACATGCCGGGCCTCTTCATGGTCGTCAAATCTGTCGCTCACTCGGCCGCGAGGCGAATGCCCGGGGCCGCGTCACGAACCTTGCCGTCGACATGGGCTTCGAACTTGGCGAAGTTGTCGATGAACATGCCGACCAGCTTCTTGGCTTGCGCGTCGTAGGCCACACCATCGGCCCAGGTCGAACGCGGGTCGAGGATCTTGCTATCGACGCCATCGACGGCGACCGGAACCGCGAAACCGAAGTTCGCATCGGTGCGCATTTCGACCTTCTTCAGTTCTCCGGTCAGTGCAGCCGTCAGCAAAGCGCGCGTCGCCTTGATCGGCATGCGATTGCCGATCCCGTAGGCACCACCGGTCCAGCCGGTGTTGACCAGCCAGCAATCGACCTGATGACGGGCGATCAGATCACGCAACAGGTTGCCATATTCGGTCGGATGGCGCGGCATGAAGGGTGCGCCAAAGCAGGTCGAGAAGGTCGCCTCCGGTTCGGTTACACCCTTTTCGGTGCCGGCTACCTTTGCGGTGTAACCAGACAGGAAGTGGTACATGGCCTGTTCCGGCGTGAGCTTCGCGATCGGCGGCAACACGCCGAAGGCATCTGCCGTCAGCATGATGATCGTCTTCGGATGCGGCGCGATTCCGGTTTCCGACGCATTCGGGATGAAATGCAGCGGATAGGCGCAACGGGTGTTTTCCGTCAGCGACCCATCGTTGAAGTCAGGCACGCGGTTCTCGTCGAGAATGACGTTTTCCAGCACCGTGCCGAAGCGCTTGGTCGTGGCGAAGATTTCCGGCTCTGCTTCGGCCGAGAGACGGATGGTCTTGGCGTAGCAACCACCTTCGAAGTTGAAGATGCCGTTCTCGCCCCAGCCATGCTCGTCGTCACCGACCAGTGTGCGCTTGGGGTCCGCCGAGAGCGTGGTCTTGCCGGTGCCGGACAGGCCGAAGAAGACAGCCGCATCGCCATCGGGACCGACATTGGCCGAGCAATGCATCGGCATGACGCCCTTCGACGGCAGCAGGTAGTTGAGAACGGTAAAGACCGACTTCTTCATCTCGCCGGCATAGGACGTGCCGCCGATGAGGACGATGCCATTGGTCAGGTCGCAGGCAATGACGGTTTCGGTCCGGCAGCCGTGACGGGCCGGATCGGCGCGGAAGCTCGGCAGATCAATGATCGTCAGCTTCGGCAGGAAACCTTCCAGAGCGTCACGCTCGGGGCGAATCAGCAGGTTGCGGATGAAGAGCGAGTGCCAGGCGAATTCGGTCACGACGCGCGTGGGCAGCGCATTGCTTTCATCCGCGCCACCGATCAGGTCCTGAACGAAGAGATCCATGCCTGCAGCATGAGCCAACATGTCCTGATGCAGCACAGCGAAATGCTCCGGCGACATCGGCTTGTTGTTGTCCCACCAGATCTGGTCGTCCGTCTTGTCGTCACGGACAACGAACTTGTCCTTGGCGGAACGGCCGGTGTGCTGACCGGTCAGCGCGCGAAGTGCACCATCTGCGGTCAGCTCCGCCTCGCCGCGACGGATCGCCTCTTCATAAAGAGCCGCTTCCAGGAAGTTGTAGCGAACGCTGGCAGCCTTCCCCAAGCCGATTTCCGCGATCCCCGCAGCCGGGTTCCTCACGCCGAATTCCTCCATGGTCCGCTTTCCTCTCACATGGGCCAGAACTTTGAATGAGCGAAACCTAAACGGCGGAGCTGCGAAATGCAAGGCAACATCGTGAAAAATATAATGATATCAATTATTTAATCGATTTAAAACGATAAATGCTCTTTTTAAATCGTTTAGTTCCGCTTCCATTCCGCTCCCATCAAGGACCGTGAGGGACCGAAATCGGCAAAGGAAACGAAAACCGCTATCCCTGCCCCTTCCCCTCTGCCACAATTTGTTCCACCTTTATCCCCATATCGCACTGCCATGGAACCAGAGCTGGGCTGGACAGACCAGGAGCAGCGCAACGATGACGGAGACGTACCCAATGCAGACGATCGCCCTCGTGGATGACGACCGCAATATTCTGACTTCGGTTTCCATCGCACTCGAAGCGGAAGGTTATAAGGTCGAAACCTACACCGATGGCGCCTCGGCTCTCGATGGTCTTCTGGCCCGACCGCCACAGCTCGCCATCTTCGACATCAAGATGCCGCGCATGGATGGGATGGAGTTGCTGCGTCGCCTGCGCCAGAAATCCGACATTCCGGTGATCTTCCTGACCTCGAAGGACGAGGAAATCGACGAGCTCTTCGGCCTGAAGATGGGCGCCGACGATTTCATCACCAAACCCTTCTCGCAGCGTTTGCTGGTGGAGCGCGTGAAAGCGATCCTGCGTCGCTCTGCGAGCCGCGAAAGCTTCGCAGCGGGTAACGGCCCTGCAAAGGGAAGCCCGGAGCAGCAGGCCCGCACGCTCGAGCGCGGTCAGCTCGTGATGGACCAGGAGCGTCACACCTGCACCTGGAAGGGTGATCCGGTGACGCTGACCGTGACCGAGTTCCTCATTCTCCAGTCGCTGGCGCAGCGCCCCGGCGTGGTCAAGAGCCGCGACGCCCTGATGGACGCGGCCTACGACGAGCAGGTCTATGTTGATGATCGCACGATCGACAGCCACATCAAGCGGCTGCGCAAGAAGTTCAAGATGGTCGATACCGACTTCGACATGATTGAAACGCTTTACGGTGTCGGCTACCGCTTCCGCGAGGCAGCGTAAGGTCCCGCCATAGCGGCCCTGGTGGCTGACAAGACGGGCGAAAGGCAAAGGTTTGACCCAGCAGGTTGACGAGGGACATCTGGAGGAGACGGATTCCGGCTCCGAGCGGCGTCGGCTGTTCAGCCATCCCTTCACGCTCATTCGCCGGATCTTCGGCCATGCGCTGTTTTCCAGCCTGACGCGCCGGATCGTCTTCTTCAACCTCGCCGCGCTGATCGTGCTCGTCGGCGGCATCATGTATCTCAACCAGTTCCGCGAGGGGCTGATCGATGCGCGCGTCGAGAGCCTTCTGACCCAGGGCGAGATCATCGCGGCGGCCGTGTCTGCGTCTGCCTCGGTCGATACGAACTCGATCACCATCGATCCGGAAAAGTTGCTCGAACTGCAGGCCGGACAGAGCATCACGCCGGTTCCGAACGATGAAGATCTGGAGTTTCCGATCAATCCCGAGCGTGTGGCACCGGTGCTTCGCCGGCTGATCTCGCCGACGCGCATCCGCGCGCGCCTCTTCGATGCGGATGCAAATCTGCTGCTTGATTCGCGGCATCTCTATTCGCGTGGCCAGGTTCTGCGCTTCGACCTGCCGCCGGTCGACAATGATTCCACCAGCTTTACCGACTGGATCACCCGCCTCTTCAACACGATCCTACAGCCCGGCAATCTGCCAGTCTATCGCGAAGCCCCGGGCGGTGATGGCTCGATCTATCCGGAGGTCATGAACGCGTTGACCGGTGTTCGTGGCGCGGTCGTGCGCGTGACGGACCAGGGGGAGCTCATCGTGTCTGTCGCGGTGCCGGTGCAGCGATCGCGTGCTGTCCTCGGTGTGCTGCTGCTTTCGACACAGGCCGGAGACATCGACAAGATCGTGCATGCGGAACGTCTCGCCATCCTGCGGGTGTTCGGAGTGGCGACCCTTGTTAACATCGTCGTGTCGCTACTCTTGTCCTCCACCATCGCTAACCCGCTGCGCCGCCTCTCTGCTGCCGCCATCCGTGTTCGCCGTGGCGCAAAGGAGCGTGAGGAAATCCCCGACTTCTCCATCCGACAGGACGAGATCGGCAACCTTTCCATCGCGCTTCGCGAAATGACGACGGCACTCTACGACCGCATCGATGCGATCGAGAGTTTCGCCGCCGATGTCAGCCACGAACTGAAGAACCCGCTGACCTCACTGCGTTCGGCCGTCGAAACCCTGCCGCTTGCAAAGACAGACCAGTCCCGGCAGAGGCTGATGGATATCATCCAGCACGACGTGCGCCGTCTCGACCGCCTGATCAGTGACATCTCCGACGCCTCACGCCTTGACGCGGAACTGGCGCGCTCGGATGCAAAGCCCGTCGATCTTGAGATCCTTGTATCCAGCCTTGTCGACATCTCCAGGGAAATCCGTAGCGGCAAGAAGGCGGTTCAGATCGACTATGTGATCGATCAGAAACCCGGTTCGAACCAGCACTTCGTCGTCCACGGTCATGACTTGCGCCTCGGGCAGATCGTCACCAATCTGATCGAAAATGCACGGTCCTTCGTGCCCGAGGACAGCGGCCGGATCCTCGTCAAGCTGTCGCGCAACCGCGCGCGCTGCCTGATCCAGGTCGAGGACAACGGGCCCGGCATTCAGGCCGAAGACATCGACCGCATCTTCGAGCGCTTCTATACCGACCGACCCGAAGGCGAGAGCTTCGGCCAGAATTCCGGTCTCGGGCTATCGATCAGCCGACAGATCGCCGAGGCTCATGGCGGAACCTTGCGGGCCGAAAACGTCATGGACCCGGCATCGGGCCGCATCTCCGGCGCCCGCTTCGTCCTGTCCCTGCCCGTAGAAACTGCGGCATGACGGGCGAGACCCACAACATCCACGCGACGGCGATCAGCGTCGATGGCCTCGGGTTGGCATTTGTCGGGCCATCGGGCAGCGGCAAGTCGAGCCTTGCTTTCGATTGCCTCGCAGAGGCAAGGCTCGCCAATATACCGGCTGCGCTGATTTCGGATGACCGTGTCATCATCTCGCTTGAGAACGGTCGGGTCTTTGCGTCCTGCCCCGAACCGATCCGCGGCCTGATCGAACTCCGATACAGCGGTATTGTCTCCGTCGATCATCTGGAGCGCGCCCAACTGAACTATGTCGTGCTGCCGGTTGGCGCTGATGAAAGACATCGATTGCCGCCCGACGATGAGCAATTCGAGCTTGCCGCGGGACTTAGCCTTCCGGTCGTCAGAGTGCCGACGTGGAGCCGTTTTCCGCTCAGCCTGATCCTGGCGCGTATTCGAAGCCTTGGGGCGAACCGGTAATTTACACGCTGATTTGGCTTGCACTTCCCGCTTTGATCGACAAGATGGCGTCCTACTGATGGACGAAACGCCAATCTTGAGCTATTTGGCCAGAGTTGCGCTAAGGGGCAGTAGAGAATGATCGGACTTGTGCTTGTCACCCATGGCAAGCTGGCTGAAGAGTTTCACCACGCTGTGGAACACGTCGTAGGCCCACAAAAATGCATCGAGACCGTCTCGATCGGCCCCGAAGATGACATGGATCAACGTCGTCAGGACATTCTCGATGCCGTGTCACGTGCCGATGATGGCCATGGCGTCATCATCCTGACCGACATGTTCGGTGGTACTCCCTCGAACCTCGCGATCTCCGTGATGAACACCGGCCGGATTGAAGTGATCGCCGGGGTCAATCTCCCGATGCTGATCAAGCTTGCCGGCGTCCGCGGCGACAACGACATGGATCGCGCCCTCGTCGAGGCCTCCGAGGCTGGGCGCAAGTACATCAATGTTGCAAGCCGCGTATTGAGTGGCAAATGACCGCGATGGCCGACGCGATCTCCCGCGATCTCCTGATCATCAACAAGCGCGGATTGCATGCGCGCGCGTCCGCGAAGTTCGTGCAGACTGTCAGCGGCTTCGATGCGAGTGTCAGCGTCTCGAAGGACGGAACGACTGTCGGCGGCACTTCGATCATGGGATTGATGATGCTGGCGGCAAGCCCGGGCTGCTCGATCTGCGTTTCGGCATCCGGCAATCAGGCCGAGGACGTCATGAACGCTCTTGCGGCCCTGGTCGCAGACCGCTTTGGTGAAGAGATGTAAAGCATCGCGACATAAAGACATAAAGACTTCTTTATGTCAGATTGCCTTTGCCGCCATTCCCTGCTAGAAGATCGCCAGCCCTGCAGCCTTGACTGCGGGAGAGCCAGTTAATCCATCCGCCATGAGATGCGGATCGGGTCGGATCCAGCCGGAGAATCCCATGAGCAAACATGACTATGTGATCGCTGATATCGGTCTTGCCGATTTCGGCCGCAAGGAAATCAGCATCGCTGAAACCGAAATGCCGGGCCTGATGGCCTGCCGCGAAGAATTCGGCGCGAGCCAGCCGCTGAAGGGTGCGCGGATCACCGGTTCGCTGCATATGACGATCCAGACTGCCGTTCTGATCGAAACCCTCGTCGCGCTCGGCGCCGATGTCCGTTGGGCATCGTGCAACATCTTCTCCACCCAGGACCACGCCGCTGCGGCAATCGCTGCTGCCGGCATCCCGGTCTTTGCGATCAAGGGCGAGTCGCTCACCGACTACTGGGAATACACCGATAAGATCTTCCAGTGGACCGACGGCGGCTTCTCCAACATGATCCTCGATGATGGCGGCGATGCCACCATGTACATCCTGCTCGGCGCCCGCGCCGAAGCCGGCGAGGACGTTCTTTCCAATCCGCAGTCGGAAGAAGAAGAAATCCTGGTCGCGCAGATCAAGAAGCGCCTTGCCGCTTCGCCGGGCTGGTTCACCAAGCAGCGCGATGCGATCAAGGGCGTCACCGAAGAAACCACCACCGGCGTGCACCGCCTCTACGAACTCGCCAAGAAGGGCCTCCTTCCCTTCCCGGCCATCAACGTCAACGACTCGGTCACGAAGTCGAAGTTCGACAACAAGTATGGCTGCAAGGAATCGCTGGTCGACGGCATTCGCCGCGGTACCGATGTGATGATGGCCGGCAAGGTCGCCGTAGTCTGCGGTTACGGCGACGTCGGCAAGGGTTCGGCTGCCTCATTGCGTGGCGCTGGCGCCCGCGTCAAGGTGACGGAAGTCGATCCGATCTGCGCCCTGCAGGCTGCCATGGACGGCTTTGAAGTGGTCACGCTCGAAGACGTCGTCTCCTCGGCCGACATCTTCATCACCACGACCGGCAACAAGGACGTCATCCGCATCGAGCACATGCGCGAGATGAAGGACATGGCGATCGTCGGCAATATCGGCCACTTCGACAACGAGATTCAGGTCGCTTCGCTGAAGAACCTGCGTTGGACGAATATCAAGCCGCAGGTCGACATGATCGAGTTCCCGAAGGGTAACCGCATGATCCTCTTGTCCGAGGGGCGTCTGCTGAACCTCGGCAATGCAACGGGTCACCCGTCCTTCGTGATGTCTGCCTCGTTCACCAACCAGGTTCTCGGCCAGATCGAACTCTTCGCCAAGACCGACGAGTACAAGCCGGGCGTCTACGTCCTGCCGAAACACCTCGATGAAAAGGTCGCTCGCCTGCATCTGGAAAAGCTCGGCGTGAAGCTGACGACGCTTTCGGACGAACAGGCCGCCTATATCGGTGTCACGCCGCAGGGCCCGTTCAAGGCAGAACACTACCGCTATTAAAATATAGCTGGATAATATCTACATCTAGTGGGCGGCGCCTTGACAAAGGCGCCGCTTTCTTTTTTGGGGCGCGGCCTTCCCGACCCATTCCATCGGCGGTATTGTTTTAGAACTTGATTCGTGGGCTGGACGAGCAGTCCACGGGTACGGATGTCTTGTCGACGATGCGGCACATAATGAGACGGAGACAGACCGAGAATGTCGGTAGATCAACGCGCCCCGCTTCCGCGGGATACGGCCATGACGGCCGGTTTTTCGAGCCTCTGGCGGCCAGTTTCTGAGCAGAAATACGGGAAGCTTCGCAAGCTCACCCATCGTCCCGGCCTGTCCGTGACGAGGCGTTTTCTGTCGTGCGGAAGTGCGCTCGCAAGTTTGTTCGTTCCGGGCCTTGCCCATGCGCAGGCAAGCAATGCCATGCGCGGTTTCGACAGTGTCGACGTCACCGGATATGCGGTGCTTCTCGGTTCGGTTTCGGCCGCCCTGATCTTCGCGGCTGTTCTCCTGCGTCAGCGCAACAAACTCGATGTCGAAGTGCGCGAACTGCGCTCCGCCTATTCGGACAGCCAGCAGAAGATCTCGCGCTATCAGACCCTGATTGCCGACAAGAACCGGCGCACGGTGATCTGGGAGGGACATAACGGCAAGGCCGAACTTCTCGGACAGCTTCCAGCAGAAACGGGTGCTCCCCAGCAGGATCCGGATTTCCTGGCCTTCGGCCGCTGGCTGAAGCCGCATTCCGCCAGCGAGGTGGAGCGCGCAATCGAGGGGCTGCGGCTTAACGCCAAGTCTTTCGAACTCGTGGTCGAGACCCAGCGCGGCGAAGTTCTGGAGGTTCAGGGCAATCTCTACGGTGGTCGCGCCTACGCACATTTTGTGGCGCTGGACAATCTGCGCGCCGAACTCGCAGAACTGAAGATCGAACGCAACCGCCTGCGCAACTCGATCGCCACCTTCGAGTCACTACTCGATTCGATCGAGCAGCCGGTCTGGCAGCGGGACGGCGATGGGCGTCTCGTCTGGGTCAACCAGGCGTATAGCGATGCCGTCGAATCCACATCGCCGCAACAGGCGGTGCAGGAAGGACGCGAGATCCTGGGCACTCTGACGCGCGAAAAGATCAAGGCTTCCGCGACGCCGGAATCACCGTTTCACGATACCGTTTCGACCGCGGTTCGTGGAGCACGCACCTTCTTCGACGTCGTCGATGTCCGGGGTCCTGGCGGCTCCTGCGGCATGGCGATGGATGTATCCTCCTCCGAGACGCTCAGGGAGGAACTTGCGCGGACACTCAAGAGCCACGCCGATACGCTCGACCATCTCGCAACTCCGGTTGCGATCTTCGACGCAGACCGTCGGCTTCAGTTCTACAATCAGGCTTTCCTCCAGCTCTGGGGCCTCGAGACCAAGTTCCTCGAGAGCCGACCGGATCACGCCGAACTGCTTGATCGGCTGCGCGATGCTCACAAATTGCCGGAAGAGTTGAGCTGGAAGGCCTGGAAGGACAATTGCCTTTCTGTCTACCGCGCCCTCGAAACCCAGACCGATCTTTGGCACCTGCCCAATGGCCAGACGCTGCGCGTGATCGCCTCCGCGCACCCACAGGGCGGCGCGACCTGGGTCTTCGAAAACCTGACCGAACAGTTCAATCTGGAAACCCGCTACAACACGCTGGTCCAGGTGCAGGGCGAAACCATCGACCATCTGTCGGAGGGTGTCGCCGTGTTCGGGCCCGATGGCCGCATTCAGCTCTCCAATCCGGCCTTCCGGGCACTCTGGGGCATCACAGAGACCCAGGCCGCCGTCGGCACGCATATCCGCCTGCTCGAAGCCGCCTGTGCGCCGTCCTATGACAAGCCGGATGGCTGGAAGGCCTTCGGCAAGATGATCACCAGCTTCGAGGACGAACGTCCGTCCAGCCAGGGGACCCTCGAGCTCTATTCGGGTCTGGTGCTCGACTATGCCGTGACGCCATTGCCCAACGCACAGACCATGCTGACCTTCGTCAACATGACGGACAGCGTCCGGGCGGAACGGGCTCTCAAGGAGAAGAACGAAGCGCTGCAAAAGGCCGACGAGCTGAAGAACGATTTCGTCCAGCACGTCTCCTACGAACTGCGCTCGCCACTCACCAACATCATCGGCTTCACCGATCTTCTGAAGACACCAACGATCGGTCCGCTCAACGAACGGCAAGCCGAGTATATCGATCACATCTCAACGTCGTCGTCCGTCCTCCTGACCATCGTCAATGACATCCTCGATCTCGCGACCGTCGATGCGGGAATCATGCAGCTTGACTATTCCGAGATCGATCTGAGCGACCTGCTGGATGATGTCTCGATGCAGATGACGGACCGGTTGCAGGAAGGCGGCGTGACGCTGGAGATTGCGGCTCCTGCCCTGCTCGGTCACCTGATCGCAGACCGGCAACGGCTGAAGCAGATCCTCATCAAAATCCTGACGAACGCCGTCAATTTCGCACCCGAGGGCAGCGTCGTTTCGATGAAATGCTGGCGCGACGGCACTGATTTTTCGTTCTCGGTCACCGACAGTGGCTGCGGCATGAGCGCCGATCTTGTTTCCTCGGCATTCGATCGTTTCTCGACAAGTGCCAAGGGTGGCAAGCGCAGCGGACCCGGTCTTGGCCTTTCGATCGTCCAGAGCTTCGTCAATCTCCACAAGGGTGACGTCAAGATCGAGAGCGAGCCTGATCAGGGAACCACGGTTCATTGCCGCATTCCCAATGCCAGCATACCGCAGATGATCGCCGCTGCAGAATGAACCCCGAGCCGTCCACGCTTATCGTTCACCTTGCCGACGATGCCGCTACGGCACTGTTCGGCGAGGATCTGTTGCTGGCACTTCAGATTGGCGATTGCGTCGCACTCGACGGTGATCTCGGGGCCGGAAAATCCACTTTGAGCCGGGCATTCATTCGCGCCCTGGCCGATGATCCCGATCTCGAAGTGCCGAGCCCGACATTCACGCTCGTTCAGAATTACGACCTCAGCATTCCCGTCGCCCACTTCGACCTTTACCGGCTGTCAGATCCAAGCGAGCTCGATGAACTGGGACTGGAAGAGGCCTTGGCCGACGGCATTTGCCTCGTCGAGTGGCCGGGCAAGGCAGGCCGCGCGCTTCCGAAAAACCGGATCGAGATCCAGTTTCAGTTTGCTTCCAATGGCGGGCGGGACCTCGTTATCCGCGCGCCCGAGACAAAACTGGCGCGGCTTCGCCGCGTCGATGAAATCCGCCGCTTCCTGCAGACGAGCGGATACGGAGATGCTCATCGACGGCATTTGACGGGCGACGCTTCCAACCGGGCCTATGAGCATGTCTATCCTGCCAACGGCAGTGCAAGCCTTGTCCTGATGGATGCGCCCAAGCGGCCGAATGGTCCGCCGATCCGGGATGGCAAGCCCTATTCACAGCTCGTCCATCTGGCCGAGGATGTCCGTCCTTTCGTCGCTATCGGGCAGGCGCTTCGCGAGCGCGGCTTTTCAGCACCCGATATCCTGGCACAGGATCTCGATGCCGGTCTGTTGCTTCTCGAAGATCTCGGTGAGGACGGCGTACTGGATGCTCAGGGCAAACCGATCGCCGAGCGCTATCGGGCCAGTGCTGCCTGCCTGGCCGCCATTCATGGCACGCCATTCGATCGGGAGATCGTCATCCCCGGCGGGTATCGACACGTCATTCCCGACTTTGATCGTGCGGCGATGAAGTTTGAGGTTGAACTCCTTCTCGACTGGCACCTGCCCTGGAAACGTGACGGGCAGTCGGCAACGGCGAAGGAACGTGCCCGCTATCTCGCCATCTGGGATCAGCTGATCGACGAACTGGCCGATGCTGACGCCTCCATCGTGATGCGGGACTTTCACTCGCCGAACATCATCTGGCGAGAGGACCGCAAGGGCCATGACAGGGTCGGCCTCATCGATTTTCAGGACGCGATGATTGGTCCCTCGGCCTATGATCTCGTCTCGCTGGTCCAGGATGCGCGGGTCACCATCGAGCGGCCGCTGATGGATCAGCTGATGGCCGACTATCTGACTGCGCGCGCCAAGAAACCGGGTTTCAACGAGGCCGCCTTCCTGAAAAGCTGGGCGATCATGTCGGCACAGCGCGCCTGCAAGCTGAACGGGCTCTGGGTGCGGCTGAAGGAACGCGACGGCAAGCCGGGCTATATGCGCCACCTGCCACGCACCCTCTGGCACTTGAGCGTCGCTTTCGATCATCCTGTCCTCGCCCCCTTGCGGAACTGGTGCATAGAGGCTGGAATCGAGCTTCCCGAATCACCGGCATAGGCAAAATGATCATCAAGCAAGCCATGGTGCTCGCGGCCGGCCTCGGCACGCGAATGCGCCCGATTACCGAGACGATGCCGAAACCACTGGTTCAGATCGGCGGTAAGTCGATGATCGACTATGTGCTCGACGCACTGGTGGGGGCTGGTATCGAGACGGTAGTGGTCAACGTGCATCACCATGCCGATCAGATGGAAACCCATCTCGCCAGGGAGACACGGGCGGAGATCCGGATCTCCGACGAACGGGAGCGGTTGATGGATTCTGGCGGTGGTCTCGCAAGGGGTCTCAAGCTGCTCGACCAAGACCAGCCGGCACTCGTCATGAATGCCGATCTGTTCTGGGTCGGCGAGCGCGACGATGAGCCGAGCAATCTTGTTCGCCTGGCGCAGCAGTTCGGTCCCTCCCAGATGGACATTGCGATGCTCTGCGTCGAGCAGGAACGGACCACGGGCCATAACGGCAAGAACGATTTCTCGATGGCGGATGACGGAAGGCTCACCCGTTACGTCGCGGGGGCGCCGAACCCGGTCGTCTATGCCGGGGCCTTAGCGCTGATGCCGCATCTCTTAGACGACGCGCCGGATGGCCCCTTCAACCTCAACATCTATTTTGATCGTGCGATTGCCGCCGGTCGGCTGTTCGGGACCCGACTTGAAGGACATTGGCTGACCGTCGGTACGCCCGATGCCATCCAGCCTGCCGAAGCGGTCGTCGCCCGATATGGCGGGAGCTCTTGATATGGTGAGCAAAGCGCCGCGTCTGCTAACAATCCCTCCAGGCCGGCCCTTTCTCAGGACGCTCGCTGAATCGCTGCTCGACGGTCGACTGACCGAGAGTTTCCGCCACGATCCGGCCGATCCGCTATCGCTCGCCGGCGTGACGCTTCTCGTCCCGACCCGCCGCGCAGCCCGCGTTTTGCGATCCGAATTCGTCGATCTGCTCGGCGGGCGAGCAGCGATACTCCCGGATATTCGCACGCTCGGCGAAACGGATGACGACAGTGGCTTCTTCGATCTCGATGCGCCGCAGTTGATGGATCTGGCGCCACCGGTCAGCGGCACGGTGATGCTTCTGGAACTCGCCCGGCTGATCCTGGCCTGGCGCAACCAGCTGCCGGAGATCGTGAGGTCGATCCATTCGGACACGCCGCTGGTCGCGCCCGCGAGCCCCGCCGACGCCGTCTGGCTCGCCCGGGCGCTGATCGAGCTGATCGAAGCAGCGGAGACGGAAGGTTGCGACTGGACGGAATTGGAGAACCTTCAATCGGCCGATTTCGGCTCCTGGTGGCAGTTGACGCTGGAGTTTCTGAAAATTGCGACCCTGTTCTGGCCTGCACGGCTGCAGGAGTTGGTGCGGTCATCTCCGGCACGCCACCGCGACGCCGTGCTCCGGGCCGAGGCTGAGCGCTTCCGCAGGCAGGGTGCTGAGGGTCCTGTCATCGTCGCCGGTTCGACCGGCTCGATCCCGGCAGCGGCCGAGCTCATCGCGGCCATCGCAGAACTCGACCAGGGTGTCGTCGTGCTGCCGGGGCTGGATCTGGACATGCCGGACGAAGACTGGGCGAAGCTTAACGATCGCGAGATTTCGGTGATGCGTCCAAGCCCGGCGGTCCGGGGCCATCCCCAATACGGGCTCGCCCATCTGCTGCGCCATATGAAGCTGGAGCGTGCAGATGCAAAGGTTCTCGAGGCAGCCGACCCGGCACTTGCCGATCGGGCCGAATTTCTGTCGCGCGCCATGGCGCCCGCCGAGGCGACCGACACCTGGAAAGCCTGGCGGCAGGAGATCGCCGATGATCGTGTTCTGGCTGCTTTTCGCGATGTGTCGCTGATCGAGACGGCGAATGAGCGCGAGGAAGCAACGGCCATCGCGATTGCGCTGCGACTGGGGCTTGAAGAGGCTTCCGACAACCCGGAAAGCCGTGTCGCGCTGATCACGCCTGATCGCGCGCTCGCGCGGCGTGTCATGTCCGAATTGGCGCGGTTCGGGATCGAGGCGGATGATTCGGCGGGTACGCCGATGACCGGGACCCAGGCTGCCATGCTGACCCAGGTGGTGGCGGAGGCTTGCCTGCGTCCGGGTGACCCCGTGGCCATCGTCTCGGTAATCAAACACCCGCTGGCGCGCTTCGGCTTCACGGCCGAAGACATGCGCAAGGCTGCCGATGCTCTGGAACGGATCGCCCTGCGTGGCGGCTTGAAAACCATCGATCTTGCGGAACTGGACGTTCTGTTCGCCGAGGGAGTGGACGCGCATCTGGCAGACCGACACCAGCCGCAGTGGCGGATCTCGATCAGCCCCGAGGAAATCGAGCTTGCGCGTGAACTGGCACACAGGGTTACGCGGGCAGTCGAGCCGCTCGTCTCCTCGCTCGTCCGTTCCCGCGATGGACGCGCGCTGTCACAGACGCTGACGCTCAGCGACTGGGCAGAGCGCACGGGCCGCGTGCTCGAAGCCGTCACGGTCGATGAACGGGGCGATCTCGCGGGCCTCTGGGGCAATGCTGCGGGCGAGGCTCTGGCGCGGCTTCTTGCCGAAGTTCTGGAAACAGACGGGCAGATCGAGGCCGATGGAGCGCAATGGGTGGATATCCTAACGGCGCTGATGGCCGGGCAGGCTGTGAAACCGCGGGCCATGCGGCATCCACGCGTCTTCATCTTCGGAACGCTGGAAGCACGTCTGCAGAATGTCGACATGATGGTGATCGGGGGCATGAACGAGGGGAGTTGGCCTGGCCAGACCAAGAACAATCCCTTCCTCTCACGTGTCATGAAGACGGAAGTCGGGCTTGAGCCGCCGGAACGGCAGATCGGCCAGGTTGCCCATGACTTCCAGATGGCCTGCGGCACGCGAAAGCTTATCTTCTCGCGCTCGCTGCGTCAGGGGTCTGCGCCCACGGTAGCCTCGCGCTGGATCCAGCGCCTGACAGCGCTCGGCGGGCCCATGCTGGAAGACGAGATGCGAAAGCGCGGTCAGATCTACCGGCGCTATGCCGACCTGATCGACCAAGGCGAAAGCCAGGCTCCCGCCCAGCGCCCCGCGCCACGGCCGCGCGCAGAGCTACAACCGCGGGCCTTCAGCTTTTCCGAGGTCGGGCGCTTCCGGCGTGATCCCTATTCGATCTATGCGCGGCGTATCCTGCGTCTCGATCCGGTCGATCCCTTCAACCAGGATCCGGGGGCTGCCGAACGCGGGACGCTCTATCACCGGATCGTCGAGCGCTTCATCCGCGAGGACCATGATCCGGCCCGGCTGGACGCGCTCGATATCCTGCACCGGATCACCGACGAGGCGTTTCTGGAGGAAGCCCTGCCGCTGCATATCGACATCGTCTGGCGCCAACGCTTCTACAGTGTCGCCTCGGCATTTCTCGATTGGGAGCGGCAGCGGAGACCGGAGATCAAGCGGTCGCTGACCGAACTGCGTGGCAAGGTCCTGCTGCGCCCTGTTGATATCACCATCAGCGGGATTGCCGACCGTATTGATATCCGGGGCGGCGGCTTTGCCGATATCATCGATTACAAGACCGGCCTCAACCCGAGTGCAAATCAGGCTCGCAGCCTGCTCGACCCGCAGCTGGCACTTGAAGCAGCGGCCCTCTTCGAAGGGGCCTTCAAGTCTGCGGGAGAGGTCAAGCCGCTTAACCTTGTCTATGTCCGTCTGCGGCCCGGCGACCGGTTCTCGGCAGACCAGGTGAACAACGAGATGGCAACACGGGGCGACAGCAAGAAGTCTGCGCTTGAGCTTGCGACGCAATCGGTCGACGAGCTCGGTCGCTTCGTTCAGGCGCTGCAGAGTGGCGAGCGCGGTTACGTGTCCCGCCTCATCCCGGCTGAACAGAACGCCTATGGCGGCGAATACGACCATCTGGCGCGCGTTGCGGAGTGGTCGACGGCGGAAGCCGAGGAAGGAGCCGGCGATGAGTGATCAGCGCTTCGCCCTGGACGAGCTACCGACCGGCAGCGATCCCGCCGCCTGGCTCGGCTGGACGACGCTTGCCCAGTCGCGCGCATCCCATCCCGGCCAGTCGGCCTGGGTGTCGGCCAATGCCGGCTCCGGCAAGACGCATGTACTGACGCAGCGGGTGATCCGGCTGCTGCTGGCAGGCGCCCGCCCTTCGTCCATCCTCTGCCTCACCTATACCAAGGCCGCGGCATCCGAAATGTCGAACCGCGTTTTCGAACGGCTGGCGGAATGGGCGACGCTGGATGATCGGGAACTGGCCAAGCGGATTGCGGCGATCGAGCAGAAGGAGCCGGACCGCGCGACGCTTGCGGCCGCACGGCGACTGTTCGCCAAGGCACTGGAAACGCCGGGTGGTCTGAAGATCCAGACGATACACGCCTTTTGCGAAGCGTTGCTGCACCAGTTTCCGCTCGAAGCGAACGTCGCCGGGCATTTCAACGTGCTCGACGATCGCGCGGCTGTGACCGTTCTCGCCGAAGCACGCCGATCGCTGCTGACGGCCACGTCGACGGAGAATGATGCGGCACTTGCCGAAGCCTTCTCGCAGGTCTTGAGCATCGCCGATGAAAGCGGGCTCGAAGCGTTGATCGCCGATACCGTCGCCAATCGCCATGCGATCCGTGATTTCCGACAACGGGCGGAACGGACGGGTGGCCTTGATGCGACCCTGCGGAAGGGTCTTGGCATCGGCCCGCTCGAAAGTGAGGTCAGTCGCGCCGAGGAATACTGGCCGCTTGCCGGCCTGTCGGGGGGCAATTTCAGCCGCTACATCCAGCTTGCGCTTGAAAAGGGCGGCGAGAAAGTGCGGGCCGTCGCGGAAGTCCTGGAACGGGCACTGGTGGTGTCTGATCCCCTGGAGCGGGCGAAGCTTCTGGACCTGGCTTTTCTGACGGCGCAGGAAGCGCCGAAGGCCGACAGCTCGCTGATTGCAGTCGCCATGACCAAGGTGGCGCCTGATCTCAAGGATGCCGTGATTGCGGCCCGCGACCATGTGATAGCCACGCGGGATCGGCTGCGCATCTTCCGCATGTATGAGGCGACGCGGTCCGCGCTGACGCTGGCCGTGCGTCTCGACACCGACTACGAGGAACTGAAAAAGCGGCGCTCGCAGCTCGATTTCGAGGATCTGATCGTGCGCACCGCCCGGCTTCTGACGCGCGGCGATGTCGGCGCATGGGTGCATTACAAGCTGGACCAGGGCATCGACCATATCCTCGTCGATGAAGCGCAGGACACGAGCCCGGTGCAATGGGACGTCATCCGGTCGCTGCGCGAGGACTTTTTTACCGGGCTGAGTGCCCGGCCGGGGATCCGCACCTTCTTTGCCGTGGGGGACGAGAAGCAGTCGATCTATTCCTTCCAGGGCGCACGCCCCGAGCAGTTCTCGCAGGAAGCGCGCCAGACCGAACGCGCGGTCACGGAAAGCGGGCAGAGTTTCAACACGGTGCGCCTGCCGTTGTCCTTCCGCTCGACGCAATCTGTTCTTGCGGCGGTCGACCAGGTCTTCAGCCTGGCGGAAAACAGCCGGGGCCTCAGTGCCGGCGGGGACCCCGTCATCCACCAGTCGAGCCGCATCGGACATCCCGGCACAGTCGACGTCTGGGACATGATTGCGGCGGAGAAGCAGGAGAAGGACGAGGACTGGACCGCCCCCTTCGACGCGACGCCGGAAAGCGCACCTTCGGCAATCCTCGCACGACGCGTGGCGCATCAGATCAGCCAGATCGTCGGACGCGAGACGATCGTCGAGAAGGGCAACAAGCGGCTGATCCGCCCGGGCGACATCCTCGTGCTCGTTCGCAAACGCGACGGTTTCGTCAATGCGCTGACCCGGGCGCTGAAACGCCCCTACAACATTCCGGTCGCCGGTGCCGACCGCCTGAAGCTGACCAGCCATATTTCCGTGCAGGACATGCTGGCGCTTGGGCGTTTCCTGCTGCTGCCGGGTGACGATCTCTCGCTTGCTTCGCTCCTCAAGAGCCCGCTCTTCAACCATAGCGAAGACGATCTAATGGCGCTCGCCGCCGAACGCCCAGAAGCGCAGAACCTCTGGGCGAGACTGGCTGAGCAGGCTGAGACGGATGGCGCGTGGAAGAAGACATACGAGCGGCTCAATCTGTTTCTCGAACAGGCGGGGGAATTCTCGGTCCATGATTTCTACGCCCGGGTTCTCAGCGTCCATGGAGGCCGGCGGGCCTATCTCGGGCGCCTCGGCTCGGAGGTCAGCGACATCCTCGACGAGTTCCTGACCTTTGCGCTCGCTTTCGAGACCAGCGGCCTGCCCGGGCTGCAGTCCTTCGTTTCGACGCTCGAGATGGAAGCGCCGGAGGTCAAGCGCGAGCAGGACAAGGAACGCAACGAAGTCCGGATCATGACTGTTCATGCCTCGAAGGGACTTGAGGCGCCGATCGTGTTCCTGATCGATGGCGGCTCGAAGCCCTTCAATTCGAACCATGTCTCAAAGCTGCGGATCATCGGGAGGGCTGAAGGCATGCCCTTCCCGATCTGGGTCCCGTCGAAATCCCTCGGCAATTCTGTCGCCGCTGCCGATATGGATCAGCGCAAGGACCAGGCCGAGGAGGAATATCGCCGGCTGCTCTATGTCGCGATGACGCGCGCTGCCGACCGTCTGATCGTTGGCGGCTATCGCGGCGTGCAGGACACGGGCGAGATCTGGCACAAGATGATCGCGCGGGCGCTGAGCGCCGACGAAACGCGCTGCAAACAGGTCGAGTTCACCGGGCCGGATGGCAGCTGGGCCGGATTGCGCTGGTCTCTCGGCGAGGCAGAGCATGATCTCCCCGTCACGGAAGAGCGCGCTGAGGCTGAGGAGGGCCATAGCCTGCCCTCGACGCTCTGGAACCCGTTGCCGCCCCCGGTCAGCCTGCCGAGACCGCTCAGCCCATCGGGTGCCGGCAGCATCACCGTGGACGAAGACGAGGATGTGCTGACGGCCTCGGCGCTGTTTTCCGCGTCGGAGAAAGCGGATCTCGCCCTCCAGCGCGGGCGGCTCATCCATCGGATGCTGCAGAACCTGCCGGGCTTTCCGGAGGGTGACCGCCGTGAGGCAGCCGAGCGTTATGCAGAACGTGCGGCCCGGTTCTGGCCGGTAGAGCAGCGGCAGAGACTGGTTTCCACCGTGATCACCGTTCTCGAAGACGAGGCGCTTCGCCCGCTGTTTGACGCCGGCAGTCGCGCGGAAGTTTCAGTTATGGGCACAATGCGGCTGAAGGGAGAATTGCGTGCGGTCTCCGGCCGGATCGACCGCATGACAGTGCTTGCGGATCGGGTGATCATCGCCGACTACAAGACCAACCGGAATCCACCATTGGAGGCCGCACAAGCCCCCCTTTCCCATCGGGTGCAGCTCGCCATCTATCGCGAGATCCTGCAGCCGCTTTATGCCGGCAAACGGATCGAATGCTGGCTAATCTACACGGAAAACGGCAGCCTCATTCCGCTCGATGACAGCCTTCTTGAGCGGTCCCTTGCCGACCTCGAAACATCGTGAGATACCGCATATTGAAATCGCTGCCGCCCGGCATCACATATCTAGTCAATTCCGTATTTATGAAGGGAGAGCCCCATGGCTACCGTTAAAGTCGACAAGTCCAATTTCCAGGCCGAGGTGCTCAACGCTTCCGAACCGGTTGTCGTGGATTTCTGGGCCGAATGGTGCGGCCCGTGCAAGATGATTGCACCGAGCCTCGAAGAAATCTCCAACGAGCTCGCCGGCAAGGTGAAGATCGCCAAGCTCAACATTGATGAGAACCCGGAACTGGCTGCCCAGTTCGGCGTTCGCTCGATCCCGACGCTGGCCGTCTTCAAGGGTGGCGAAGTGGCTGACATCAAGGTGGGTGCGGCTCCGAAGACCGCGCTGTCCAGCTGGATCGCCGGCGCGGCATAAGCCTCCCGTTATTGATGAACAAAGAAAACGCCCGGTTTTCGCCGGGCTTTTTTCATGTCGGGATGGTGCCGTTTTCGGCGAGCACATTGCCCGCCAGATAAAGCGAGCCACCGATCATGATGCGGGGCGGAATTCCGCCTTCGCTGCGTTCGCGAATGGCATCGAGTGCCTGGCCCACGGAACTCATCGGCATAGCCTTCAGGCCGGCTTCTGCGGCGGACTGGGCGAGCGCCACCGGATCGAGGCCGACGTCCGAGCCAAGGATCGGGACGGTGTAGACATTCTGGGCGATATCGACAAAAGCGCGGAAGAAGCCGATCGGGTCCTTGGTGTTGATCATGCCGATCACCAGATGCAAAGGCCGTGCCTGGCGCTCCTCCATGGCTGCCATGGCTTCGGCGATCACCTCGCCCGCACCGGGATTATGGCCACCATCGAGCCAGATTTCAGCGCCGACCGGTGCGCGCTCCACCAACCGACCTTCGGTCAGTTTTTGCAGGCGACCGGGCCACTCGACCGAAAGCATGGCCTTTTCGGCTATCTCCTCGGTGACGGAGTAGCCGGCTGCCTTGACCGCACGGATTGCTGTTGCGGCATTGCCGATCTGGTGACGACCTGGCAGACGCGGCAGGGGCAGATCCATCAGGCCGAATTCGTCCTGATAGACGAGACGACCGAATTCTTCATACGCCAGGAAATCCTGGGCAAAGACGGTCAGCGGACAGCCGAGGCGCTCGGCCGTGCTGATCAGCACATCCTTGGCACCGTCGAACTCTTGATGGCCGATGACCACGGGCATGCAGCGCTTCATGATTCCGGCCTTTTCAGCGGCGATCAGTTCGACGCGATCGCCGAGATAGGCCTGATGATCGAGGGAAATCGGCTGAATGATGCAGACAGCCGGCTTTTCGACGACGTTGGTGGCGTCGAAGCGGCCGCCGAGACCGACCTCAAGCACAACCACATCGGCAGGCTGCTCGGAAAAGAGAATGAAGGTCACTGCCGTCAGGATCTCGAAGACGGTGATCGGCTTGCCGCCATTGGCATCGGCCACGCGGCGAAGGGCATCGGCAAACAGTTCATCGTCGACGATCTGACCGGGACCACCCTTGACGCCGATGCGATAGCGCTCGTGCCAGCGCACCAAATGCGGAGAGGTATGCACATGGACCGCTAGGCCCTGAGCCTCGAGAAGCGCGCGGCAAAAGGCCGTCGCAGAGCCCTTGCCATTGGTGCCGGCCACATGAATGACCGGCGGCAGTTTCAGATGCGGGTTGCCGAGCACTTCGAGGAGGCGGCGGATACGGTCGAGCGAGAGATCATAACCCTTGGGGTGCAGCCCCATGAGTTTTTCGATCTCGGCATCGGCCTGACTGACGATGGGGGCTGTCATCACATTCGTTCCGCGAGCGCGGCCTCACAGAAAACGCGGCTCAGGCCGAGGCCTTCTCGACCGGCTCCGCCACCTTCGCAGGGACCGCCATGTCGTTCGCAGGGCGCTTGGTCATGATCTTCAGGACGCGCGCCAGCGTGTCCGGAATGTCGTGACGCTTGACGACCATGTCCACCATGCCGTGTTCCAGGAGATATTCGGAGGTCTGGAAGCCTTCCGGCAGCTTCTCGCGGATCGTCTGCTCGATAACGCGCTTGCCGGCAAAGCAGATCTCGGCACCGGGCTCTGCAATGTGGAGGTCGCCTAGCATGGCATAGGATGCCGTCACGCCACCGGTTGTCGGGTTGGTCAGGACGACGATGTAGGGCTGGCCGGCTTCCTTCAACATGTCGACGGCAACCGTCGTGCGCGGCAGCTGCATCAGCGACAGGATGCCTTCCTGCATGCGGGCGCCACCCGAAGCCGGGAACATGACGAGCGGGCATTTTTCCTTGATGGCGCGCTCGAAGGCCTTCACGATCGCTTCGCCAGCGGCAATGCCGAGCGAACCGCCCATGAAGTTGAACTCGTGGACGACGGCGACGAGCTTCAGGCCCTGCACCGTGCCGACACCGGCAACGATCGTGTCTTCCTGATCCGTCTTCACGCGGCTGTCACGAAGACGGTCGGTGTATTTCTTGGAATCGCGGAACTTCAGCGGATCCTGCGCGACTTTCGGCTGCGGCAGCGCCTCGAACTGGCCATCGTCGAAGAGGTCGATCAGGCGCGACTTTGCCGGCATCTTCATGTGATAGCCGGAAGCCGGGATGACCCACTTGTTCTCTTCCAGATCCTTGTGGAAGACCATCTCGCCCGTTTCCGGGCATTTGATCCAGAGGTTTTCCGGAACTTCGCGGCGGCCCAGCATGGAATTGATGCGCGGGCGCACATAGTTGGTGATCCAGTTCACGCGGCTTACTCCTGATATTTAAAGCCCATATGGGGTGCTTATTCGGCAGCAGCAAGGCGTGCAGAGCGCACGCCGCTTGCCAGTCCGCGCACCAGCGTGGCAACGGCCTGAACCGTATCCCCCGTCGCTTTTCCATCGGCTGTGAGGTTGGTGGCAACCTGATTGACGATCGCGGTCCCGACCACGACGCCATCGGCATTGGCGCCGATCAGGCGGGCATGCTCCGCGGTCTTGACGCCGAAGCCGACGCAGATCGGCAGGTCCGTATGCGCCTTGATGCGCTGGACGGCGCCGGCGACGCGCGACGGATCCGGCAGCGACGAGCCGGTGATGCCGTTCATCGAGACGTAATAGACGAAGCCCGAGGTGTTCTTGAGAACGGTCGGCAGACGCTTGTCGTCGGTCGTCGGTGTTGCCAGGCGGATGAAGTTGATGTCGCGGCTGCGAGCCGGAATGCAGAGCTCGTCATCCATTTCCGGCGGCAGGTCGACAACGATCAGGCCGTCGATGCCGGCCGCAAGCGCATCGTCGAGGAAACGCTCGACGCCATAGACGTAGATCGGGTTGTAGTAACCCATCATGACGATCGGCGTTTCATTGTCCGTCTTGCGGAATTCGCGCGCCAGGTCGAGCGTGCGCACGAGGGTCTGGCCGGCCTTCAGAGCCCGCTGACCGGCAAGCTGGATCGCCGGGCCATCAGCCATCGGATCCGAGAAGGGCATACCGAGCTCGATAACGTCCGCGCCGGCTTCTGGCAGGGCCTTCATGATCGCAAGCGACGTGTCGTAGTCCGGATCGCCACCCATGAAATAGGTGACGAGTGCCGGGCGGCCTTCAGCCTTCAGGGCAGCGAAACGTTGGTCCATACGCGCAGTCATGATCAGAGCCCCATACCGAGAATCTTGCCGACAGTGAAGATGTCCTTGTCGCCGCGGCCGCAGAGGTTCATCACGATGATCTGGTCCTTGTCCATCTTGGGCGCGCGCTTGATGACTTCGGCGAGCGCGTGGCTCGGCTCGAGCGCCGGGATGATGCCCTCGGTGCGCGTCAGCATCTGGAAGGCCTCAAGGGCTTCGTCATCCCTGATCGGCACGTATTCGACACGCCCCATGTCTTTCAGCCACGAGTGCTCGGGGCCAATGCCGGGATAATCGAGGCCGGCGGAGATCGAGTGACCTTCCTTGATCTGGCCGTCGCCGTCCTGCAGCAGATAGGTGCGGTTGCCATGCAGAACCCCGGGCGTGCCCGCAGTCAGCGAAGCGCAGTGTTCTTCGCCTTGGAGACCCTTGCCACCGGCTTCGACGCCGACGATGCGGACACTCTCGTCATCGAGGAAAGGATGGAAGAGACCGATCGCGTTCGAACCTCCGCCGACAGCTGCGATCAGCATGTCCGGCAGGCGGCCTTCGGCAGCCAGCATCTGTTCGCGCGTTTCGCGTCCGATGACCGACTGAAAGTCGCGGACCATTTCTGGATAGGGATGTGGGCCGGCGGCGGTGCCGATCATGTAATAGGTGTCGTCGACATTGGTGACCCAGTCGCGCAACGCCTCGTTCATCGCATCCTTCAGGGTGCCATGGCCAGCCGTGACCGGCTTCACTTCGGCGCCGAGGAGCTTCATGCGGAACACGTTCGGTGCCTGGCGCTCGACGTCGGTCGCGCCCATGTAGACGACGCAGGGGATGCCGAAGCGGGCCGCGACCGTGGCCGATGCCACGCCGTGCTGGCCGGCGCCAGTTTCTGCGATGATGCGGGTCTTGCCCATGCGCTTGGCAAGTAGGATCTGGCCGAGGCAGTTGTTGATCTTGTGCGAACCGGTGTGGTTCAGCTCGTCGCGCTTGAAGTAGATCTTCGCGCCGCCCAGTTCTTCCGTCAGACGCTCGGCGAAATAGAGCGGGCTCGGACGACCGGTGTAGTGGGTGTTGAGATGCGCCAGCTCTGCCTGGAATTCCGGATCCGTCTTTGCCTTTTCCCATTCCGCCTGCAGGTCGAGGATCAACGGCATCAGCGTTTCGGCGACGAAGCGGCCGCCGAAAATGCCAAAACGGCCGTCTTCGTCTGGACCTTCACGGAAGGAATTGGGTTTCGGTGACTGGTTCACTTGACACTCCCTGAAACCGGCTGTGCACGACTTGCCTCGGCAACGGCCGCAAAAAACTCGTCCATCATCTGCAGATCCTTGACGCCCGGCGCAGATTCCACGCCGGAGGACACGTCGATCGCCCGCGCTCCGGTCTCCCGCAGGGCTTCTGCGATGTTGGCCTTGTTGAGGCCTCCGGAAAGCATGTAATCGACGCTGTCGTCAAGCGAACGCAGCAGACGCCAATCGAAGGTCACGCCATTGCCGCCAGGCAAATCGGAGCCCACCGGCGGCTTGGCATCAAAAAGAAAACGATCTGCAATACCGATATAGGGCTCGATGCGCCTCAAATCATCGGCGTCGCGGATGGAAAATGCCTTGATGATCGGCAGGCCGGTGACCGCCTTGACGGTCAGCAGGCGTTCCGGGCTCTCGTGACCATGGAACTGCAGGATATCTGGACGCATCAAGGCGATGATCTCGTCGAGATCGTCGTTATCGGCGTCAACAGTTACCGCGACGCTCTTCACACGGCCGCGAACGCGATCGGCGAGTATGCCGGCGATGTCGGGCTCGATGTTGCGCGGGCTCTTTTCGAAGAAGATGAAGCCGATATGGCTCGCGCCGCGGTCGGCCGCACGATCGACCGCCTCCGGCGTCTTCAGTCCGCAGATCTTGATATCGGGTCTCATGGCAGCGAAGTCGCACGAAATCAAAAAAGAGTCGAGCCAATTTGCGACAGAGGCTGAAAGGTCGCGGGTTACTCAGGCAAAGTCTATCGCGTGCAGGGTCGAGCCGTGACGCTTGAGCCAAGCCTTGGCTTCATCCATACGTGGGCAGAGCTCCTTGCAGAGTGCCCAGAAGGCCGGACCGTGGTTCATTTCGCGCAAATGCGCGACTTCATGAGCGGCGAGATAGTCGATAACCAAAGGCGGCGCCATGACGATGCGCCAGGAAAAGCTGAGCTTTCCATCCCAGGAACAGGATCCCCATCTGCTGCGGGTATCCTTCAGCGTCATGTTCTTCACAGGCTTGCCGACATTCCTGGCGTGCAGGGCTACGAGGCGCTCAAGATCGTAACGTGCCTCCTTTTTCAGAAAGTCGGCGACGCGACGCGGAAGGTGGTCCTCAAGGCCGCTGACGCTCAAGATATGGCCAATTTCACTGTCGATCGATTGGGTGAGGCCACGCAACTGACCCGTATGAACGATGCGGTGGGGAACGCCCCGAAGCAGTATCTCCCCGCCATCTTCGATCGCGCCGGCTGTTTTCTGGCGCTTGAGCTTGGTGCTGAGCCAGCCCTGGTGGCGATCGAGAAAGTCGTCGATGTCCCGTTCGCGCAACCCCGGGGGAATGGTCATCTTCAAAGCGCGCCCGCCAGGCTCGATCCGGAGCGTGATGCGGGTCGCGCGGCTGTTCTTTCTGATGGTCAGCGGGATCGACCGACCATCCACGGAAATCGCCCGCTCCAGCTGGATCGCCGGGGCTCTCTGTGGTGTCAGCTTTTTCAGCAGGGGAAACATGGGGGTGTTGTAGCCGATTCGGGGTCTCTTCTTGCAACGAAAAAAGGCCGGCGCAAGTGCGCCGACCCCTGTTGCGACAGGATGGCTCGACCGGTCAGTTGCCGGTGAAACCCTGGGCGGGACCGCCCTCGCCTGAAGTTTTCATCTGCTGGCGATCGCGCATGAAGCGGTCGAACTCTTCCTGGTCCTTCGCCCGACGCAGTTCGCGGGCGTAGTTGTCGAATTCGGCGCGCATCTCATCGAGACGGCGACGCTCTTCGTCGAGACGCTCTAGCTCTGCCTTGCGCCAGTCATCGAAGGCGACATTGCCGGTCGGGGCGGAGGTGCTGTAGCTGTTGGTGCGGCACCAGGCGAAGGCGTTGTCCGCCTTACGATTGGCTTCGCGCTTGAAGTTCTGGAACTTCTCGCCGAACAGGATGTAGGCAAGCATGGCCAGACCGAGCGGCCAGAAGACCACGAAGCCGAGCACCATCAAGGCGACGGTTGCCGGAGTCCAATCCGGCCGGAGCAGTGCTGACTGGTTCATCATCGATAACCTCGTTTTGCGCGGACGGCGAAATGCCGCCCGATAGTTTCGATGTGGGAAATGCCGCCCTGCCCTTCAAGAAAGAAGCGGACCCAATCGGAGAACCGACTGAATCCGCTTCTTAAATTCGGAATGACGAAAATGTCAGAGAGCCTTGCCGCCCTTGATGACGCGCTTGACCGGGGTCGTGGTCTTGGCATTCTTGCCGTGTGTGCGAGCGAACTCGACAATGCGCGGCGCGATTTCGCGGCGGAAACGCGAGCCATTGAAGACGCCGTAATGGCCCACATCCGGCTGCATGTAATGCAGGCGCATATCGTTGGGGATGTTGGTGCAGATCGTCTGCGCCGCCTTAGTCTGGCCCAGGCCCGAGATATCGTCGTTTTCGCCTTCGACTGTCAGAAGCGCGACGTTGCGGATCGCTGTCGTGTCGACGCGCTTGTTGCGATGCATCATCTCGCCCTTGGGCAGGGAGTGCTTGATGAACACCGTCTCGACGGTCTGGAGATAGAATTCCGCCGTCAGGTCCATGACCGCCAGGTATTCATCGTAGAAGTCGCGGTGCTTCTCGGCCGAATCCCCGTCATTCTTGACGAGGTGCACGTAGAAGTCCTTGTGCGCGATCATGTGCCGATCGAGATTCATCGACATGAAGCCCGAGAGCTGCAGGAAGCCAGGATAAACCTGACGCATGAAACCGGGCTGAGGCCACGGCACCTGCATGATGACGTTGTCGCGGAACCATTCGAGCGGCTTGTCCTGAGCCAGCTGATTGACGGCCGTCGGATTGATGCGCGTGTCGATGGGCCCACCCATGAGGGTCATCGAGGACGGTGCGCAGACGTCCCCCTCACCTTCCATGACGGCGACAGCGGCCAGTACGGGAACCGAAGGCTGACAAACGGCGACGACATGGGTGTCTGGACCCAGATGATGGAGGATGTCGATGACATAGTCGATATAGTCGTCGAGATCGAAATCGCCTTCGGTCACCGGGACCATACGGGCGTCGATCCAGTCGGTGATGTATAGATCAGCACTCGGCAGCAGCGCCTCGACCGTCCCGCGGAGCAAAGTCGCGTAGTGGCCGGACATGGGAGCAACGATAAGGATGCGCGGGCCTTTTTCAGCGCCGGCCGGAAGATGGCGCTTGAAGTGAATGAGGTCGCAGAAGGGCTTGCGCCAGACGATTTCTTCCTCGACCGTGACGCTTTCATCATCGATCCGCGTTGTCGGGAGACCGAAGGCCGGCTTGCCATAGCGGCGTGTCACACGTTCGAAAACTTCAAAGCCCGCTGAGAATGAACGCCCGACGACCGTATGGGACCACGGGTTAAGCGGGTTTCTCCAAGCCAGGTTCATTGCGTCCGCTGTTGCCCGGAATGGTGCCATGAATGCATGGTTCAATTCATAGAGCTGATAGAACATGGGTTCTGTACCTTTGTGTCGGACCAGGCTGGCCCGCGTTCATTCGCTACACTAACAGACTTTGTGCATCGCAAAAGCCCGGATTATCCCTCCTTTCGCAGCACACAATGTCTCATGACTTCGGATGATGTTCGAAAAGCCTTAAAGTTCCTCCCCTGGCGCGGGGTTAATCAACGATCACAGTGTTCACCCTAATTTGCAGGCCGGACCCTTTCCGAGGCTTGCGAATTGATGTTTGTTCCATCGGTCATCCCAAGACACGAGTGAAGGAACACCATGACCAGCAGCAATCACCGCAAGTCCGAATACAATGTCGATCCGATCTTTCTCGATCGATGGTCGCCGCGTGCCTTTGACGGAAGCACGATGCCGAAGGAAGATCTCCTGACCATCCTCGATGCCGCACATTGGGCGCCCTCGGCGTTCAACTACCAGCCCTGGCGTTTCATCTACGCCCTGAGGGGAACGCCTGACTTCGACAAGTTCTTGAATATCCTGATCGAGTTCAATCAGGGCTGGGCCAAGAATGCAGCTGCGCTCGTCTTCATCTTTTCCGACACTTTAAGCCGTCCGGCTGACGGATCGGAGCCGAAGTCCTATCGCAGCCATAGTTTCGACGCGGGTGCGGCCTGGGGTCTGCTCTCGCTTCAGGCGATGAAGTCCGGCTATTTCGCGCATGCGATGACTGGTTTCGACTTCGATCGGGCCGTCTCGGAGCTTGGCGCGCCTGATGGTTTCCACATCAATGCAGCAGTGGCCATCGGCACGCTGGGTGACAAGGAAGCTCTGCCAGAAGGTCTGCGTTCGAAGGAAACGCCGAATGGGCGCAAGGCTCTGGCTGAGGTGGCATTCGAGGGGCGTTTCTGAGCGCCCGTGTTTATGGTTTCACGTGAATCACGTTAACCATCCGATCAACTAAACCTGTTGATCACGAAAAAGGGCCGCTCCTCGGGAGCGGCCCTTTTGAATTGCGCTCTGAAGACCTCAGATATCGAGGTTCGCGACGCTCAGCGCGTTGTCCTGAATGAACTCACGGCGTGGCTCGACCTCGTCGCCCATCAGGCGCGAGAACAGGCCATCGGCATCGGTCGCGTCGTTGACACGGACCTGCAGTAGAGAGCGAACGTTCGGATCGAGCGTGGTCTCCCAGAGCTGCTCAGCATTCATTTCGCCGAGACCCTTGTATCGCTGCATGGAGAGACCCTTGCGGCCGGTTGCGAAGATCGAATCCAAAAGCGCGCGCGGGCCCGGCATGTCGCTACGGCCGTCCTTCCGGGTGAGTACCGGCGGTTCGGAATAGATCTCGCGTAGGCGCGCGGACATCTGGTCCATGTGACGAGCGTCGGCAGAGCCGATCAGGGCGACATCGACGGAGGCCACTTCCTTGACGCCACGAACCATGCGCTCGAAGCGAAGGCCGCCTTCGTCGGTGACGAAACCCTGCCAGCCGCGTTCGGTGTCTTCGGCGATCATGTCCAGTCGGCTTGCGACGAGCGCTGCTGTCGCTTCCGCCTGCTGGCGGTTGCCCGTCAGCTCCGGGTTCAGCGCGCCGGCGATCGCGGCCTGCTCGATAACGTTGCGGTTATAGCGGGAGTGGAGACCGTCGATCAGCGAACGGATGCGCAGCGCGTCCTGGATCACGTCGCGCAGATCCTGTCCGGCGCGGACCTCACCATTGGCGAGCGTGAGTGTCGCCTCTTCGAGACCCATGGTGATCAGATAATCTTCCAGCGCCTTCTCGTCCTTCAGGTACTGAACGGACTTGCCGCGCGAAACCTTATAGAGCGGCGGCTGGGCGATGTAGAGATGGCCGCGCTCGATGAGCTCCGGCATCTGGCGGAAGAAGAATGTCAGCAGAAGTGTTCTGATATGCGCGCCGTCGACGTCAGCATCGGTCATGATGATGATCTTGTGATAGCGCAGCTTGTCGGCGTTGAACTCGTCCTTGCCGATCGAGGTGCCGAGCGCCGTGATCAACGTGCCGATTTCCTGGCTCGACAGCATCTTATCGAAGCGGGCGCGCTCTACGTTGAGGATCTTACCACGCAGCGGCAGGATCGCCTGATTTTCGCGCGAACGGCCCTGCTTTGCCGAGCCGCCTGCCGAGTCACCCTCGACAAGGAAGAGTTCAGACTTTGCCGGGTCACGTTCCGAGCAGTCGGCGAGCTTGCCTGGCAGCGAGGCGATATCGAGGGCACCCTTGCGGCGCGTGAGTTCGCGCGCCTTGCGGGCAGCTTCGCGAGCGACCGCAGCCTCGACGACCTTGCCGACGAGGATCTTGGCTTCGGTCGGGTGTTCCTCGAACCAGGTGCTCAGCGCCTCGTTGACGAGGTTTTCAACGACCGGTCGAACCTCGGACGATACGAGCTTGTCCTTTGTCTGGGACGAGAACTTGGGATCCGGAACTTTCACGGAAAGGACAGCGGAAAGGCCTTCGCGGCAGTCTTCGCCCTGCAGCGTCACTTTTTCCTTCTTGGTGATGCCGGAGCTATCCGCATAGGAGGTGACCTGGCGGGTCAGTGCCGCGCGGAAGCCGGCCATGTGAGTGCCGCCATCGCGCTGGGGAATGTTGTTGGTGAAGCAGAGGACGTTTTCGTGGTAGCTGTCGTTCCACCACATCGCGACTTCGACCGTAATGCCGTCCTTCTCGCCCTTGATGGCCACCGGCTTGTCGACGAGCGGCTTCTTCGAGCGATCGAGATAACGGACGAAGGCTTCAAGACCGCCGTCATAGAGCATCTCTTCCTGACGAATGTCGGATTTGCGCTTGTCGGTGAGGAGAATGCGAACGCCCGAGTTCAGGAACGCGAGTTCGCGCAGGCGATGCTCGAGCGTTCCATAATCGAAATCGACATTGGTGAAGGTCTCGGTGCTGGGCAGGAAGGTCACTTCCGTTCCCGAACGGCCCTCATATTCGCCGATCACTTTCAGCGGGCCATCGGCTACGCCATGGGTGAAGCTGATTTCGTGCAGCTTGTTGTTGCGGCGGATCTTCAGAATGAGCTTTACCGAAAGCGCATTGACGACGGATACGCCGACGCCGTGCAGACCGCCGGAGACCTTGTAGGAATTCTGGTCGAACTTACCGCCAGCATGCAGCTGGGTCATGATGACCTCGGCGGCGGAGACGCCTTCGCCCGTGTGAATGTCCGTCGGAATGCCACGACCGTTGTCAGTCACGGTGACGGAGCCATCGGCATTCAGCGTGACGGTGACGATGTCGGCATGACCGGCCAGCGCTTCATCGATCGCGTTGTCGACGACTTCGTAGACCATGTGATGGAGACCGGAGCCGTCGTCGGTATCACCGATATACATGCCGGGGCGCTTGCGGACGGCGTCCAGTCCCTTCAGAACCTTGATCGAATCCGCGCCATATTCGGCCGGTCCACCATTCTCCGCGATCGGCAAGTCGGTCATTCAGCAATCTTTCCAGTCAATTCTCAAAGGCCCGGCTGATTCGAATCAGCAGCTTCAAGTGGCCCGACTATAGGGGTTTTGGCCTGAGTTCCAAAGGCGAGGGCGTCGTTTCTCGTGGATAGATTGGGCTTTTCAACCCCTTCAAGGCCGTTTTTTTGCGCTATCCAGAATATCCTGCATTTCTCCTATCACATCGGGAGAGAGCTGGCGAATCAGCTTCGCCAGATCGTTGGCGAAGGCCGTATATTCCGGCTTCATTCCTGAGGTATCGACCACCACGCGGGGATCGGAACGGCCCGCCGTCGAGAAGAGCTCTTCGGCCTCGTCCCAGATGATGTTGAAGTAGCCAGCAACACGCTGGAGAAAGTCGAAATTGGGCAGGCCGCGCCTGCCGTGTTCAAGTGCCGAGAGATAGGCGGGCGAGACCCCGATCGCTGCGGCCATCTCCTTCTGAGAGACGCCCTTGCGTTCCCGCAATTGCCGCAACGCATCACCGAAGGGCGTCATCAGCGCTCCTGTCCGCGGTGGGAGAGCCGCACATAAAGTGCCCCCTCCCCGCCATGCTGACGTGCCGCAGGCTCATAGGAGGAGATCAGGAAACGGAATTCCGGCAGGGAAAACCAGAGCGGCACCGCGCGCTTCAAGGCGCCTTCACTCCCAAGCGAGCTTCCCTTGCCGGTGATGACGAGGACGTGGCGCAGACCCCGATCATGGGCCCGGATGAGGAAATCGAGCAGCATTCCATGCGCTTCACTCTGGATCAGCCCGTGCAGATCGATCCGCGCTTCAAGCGCCAGATGACCGCGAGAGAGCTTGCGCTTGACCGGCTTTTCCAGGGGATGGTGGATTCGGGGTGCTGGCTTACGCTCAGGATCAGTAGCTGAGGTCGAGGTCGAGGTCGACGATGAGATGGCGGCACGATTGAGCGCGGGCACGACCTTCTCTTCGACTGGCGCCTCGAACTGCTCCTCGAAACTCAGCAGGTCTTCCATACGCCCGGGCATCGGGCGGGTCGAACGCGCAACCTTGCCCCAGAGGATGCGATCTTCCGGATTGAGCTTTGGTCCACCCGACACTCAGACAAACCTCTCTGCCGCCTGCTTCGGGATGAGTATATAGAAGTCGGCCGCGTTGCGCACGGCCCCCGCCAACTCGCCTGCCTCATCTCCGGAGCCCGTGAAGATATCTCCACGCGCGGGTCCGACGATCGCTGACCCGGTATCGAGCGCCAGCATGGTCCGGGCGAAATCGCGTCCGCCATCCATATGCGTCAGCCCCTTGGCGTGGATGAAAAATGGAAAGCCGAAGGTGTGGATCTGGCGATCGACCGCAAGTGATCGGCCCGCGATCAGCGGCACCTTTGCGGCGGCAATCGGTCCTCGGGTGAGGTCGTTGACCTCCGCTTCCCGGAAGAAGATGTAGGATCGATTGTGCCAAAGGATCTCGTCCACTCGGTCCGGATGAGCAGCGAGCCAGGCCCTAATCGACTGCATGGAGATATCCGCCTCCGGGATCTCGCCCTGGTCAATCAGAAGGCGCCCGATGCCGGAAAAGGGGTGCCCGGCCTTTGCCGCATAGGTTATCCGTCGGACGCGTCCATCGGGATATCGTAGTCGTGCAGCACCCTGGACATGGGCAAAGAACACATCGACCCTCGAGCGGGCCCAGGCAATTTCAAGCCCCCTGCCCTCAAGCCAGCCGTGATCGATGTCCCGACGATCCGGATAGGGCTTCAGGCCATTGTCGGTTCGAAGGGCAAAGGCGTAACCGGCCTCAAGGTCGGCTGGCCGATTGCCATCATCCACGTCCACAAGATCCAGAGGACGGCGATAGAAGGGGTGGCGGTATTCGTCGTCAGGCCGATCGCTGACGGCGACCTCCGGCTCGTAAAAGGCCGTAAGTAGGCCTGCGTTTTGGCCGCTGGGCTCGACCAGAAAGGGTCGCGTGTGCTGTTCGAAGAAAAGCCGCGCCTGAGCTGCGTTGTCCGGACTGTGCGTCGATGCAGCGTCCAGCAGAGGCATCAGATCTTCGGCGGTCAGTCCGAAAGCACCTGGCTTATATGGTTTGACCGACTGCAGGTATCTCCTACAGTCGGTCAAGGCAGGCCAGAGTGATGAAGTATCGTCAGATGACCAGCCGGGCAGATCATCGAAGGAAACCGGCCTCAGGCGACAGGCGCTGAGATCGTTCATTGTTCTGCTTCGGTCGCGATCAGCTTCCAGTTCGGATCGCGCGAGCGCACATCGCGGGCGAAGGTCCACACGTCGTTCACCTCGGATACCGCCTCGGCATCGCCGTCGATCATGGCACCTGCATTGTCGTATGTTGCCGTGATCAGCTGGCTGACGATGCGAACGGTCACCTGCTCCTCGTTTTCACGAGCGGATGCCTGGATGATGTCCGCCTTCTCGATGCCGACAAATGTCGACTTCACGACCTCGCCGCGGCTCTCGCGATCGGCGATTGCGCTTTCGAAACCGTCAAAGACTTCGCGGGACAGAAGGCCTTTCAAGGTCTTCCTGTCGCCATCGGCATAAGCCATGACGATCATCTCGTAGGCAATCTTCGCACCGTTAAGGAACTCTTTCGGGCTGAAGCTCGGATCGTGGTGTAGAAGCTCGCGCAACTGATCGTTCAGGGGCGTGCCGGCAGGTGCATAAGCATCTACAGCGACAAACCGATCTTCAGCGTTACCGTCCTCGCGGCGCGGAAGGGTGACAACCTTGCCATCGTCGCGCGCTGCTCCCTTGGCCAGATCACGCTGTGCGAACGGATCGAACGGCGGCTTTTCGTGGCCCGTGCGTCGTCCAAGAACGCTGCGGAGCTGAAAGAAGATCAGAACCGCTGCGACCAGGAAGAACAATGTAACGAAATCACTAGACCCCATGAATACCGCCAGGCTTGATTGAATTTGATTTTTCCTTCTCCCATATAGTCCGGAGCGCTGCATCATTCAAATGGCGCAATGCATTCTTTGCATCGAGTAAGCGCCGACTCTTGCGATATCCGGATCACAAAGGCGTTTGGAGCAGCCCATGCGCCTTCCCCTGGTGCTTTTTCTCATCGCACCCCTCGTTGAAATCGCCAGCTTTATCCTAGTTGGGCAAGCCATCGGTGTCTTGCCGACCCTCGGGTTGATCATTCTTGCGGCTTTCGCAGGTGTCATACTGCTCCGCTATCAAGGGGCGGGTATCCTGCGCCGATTGCGGAGCGAGGCGCAGCGCGGCCTCGATCCGGGACGGGAACTGGTTCACGGCGCCCTTCTGGTGGTGGCTGCCTTCCTTCTGATCGTGCCGGGCTTCTTCGGCGATGTCATCGGAATTCTGCTCTTCGTGCCCTTCGTTCGCGATCTCGCCTGGCGTCTGATCAAGCCGCGGGTCGTTGTCCGAAGCACGTATTCTGAGGCCGGTTTCAGGACGAGCCGCCCTAAGGACGAAAATGTGGTCGACCTCGGCGACGACGAATATCAGCGCGAACCCGACCAGAACTCGCCCTGGCGCGATCCACGGATCGGCCGCGAGTGACCCCCTGACGCACCGGCGCGCAGGGTTGTAAGCGCAAGTTTCAAATGTTAGATGGCCTTAGCAATTCATCTTCAAGGACACGCCCTATGGCCGACAACAATCAGGGAACGGCTTCTCCGTCCCTCAACATTCTCGCCCAGTACATCAAGGATTTCTCGTTTGAAAATCCAGGTGCACCCCGCTCGCTTCAGGCGCGCGACAAGGCGCCGGCCATCAACATCAATGTCAATGTCAATGCAAACCCGCTTTCGGACACCGACTTCGACGTCGTCCTGGCGTTGAATGCAGAAGCCAAGGATGGCGACAAGGTCGTGTTCGTCACCGAACTCATCTATGGCGGCGTCTTCCGGATTACCGGCTTTCCGCAGGAACACATGCTGCCAGTTCTCTTCATCGAGTGCCCGCGGCTGCTCTTCCCGTTCGCTCGTCAGATCATCGCCGACGCGACCCGCAACGGTGGCTTCCCACCGCTGATGATCGATCCGATCGACTTTGCCCAGATGTTTGCTCAGCGTGTTTCCGAGGAACAGTCTCGCGCAAAGACGCAGGCTGCACCGAACTGAGTGAGCGTTCCGTATTTGCCAGAGCAAAGGGCCCTCGCGGGCCCTTTTTTCATGCGTCGTATTTCGACCAGATAGCCTTGCCGCCAAGGCGGCCGACGAGTTTCGCGTGACCTTCCACTTCCGCTGCGGACAGGCGGGGCGCAAGAGCACGCGGACGATCATAGCTGATCTCGATCACATCATCGATTTCGTTCGACTGGTTCCGCCGCGTCTCGATGGTCGTCAGACCCAGTGCGGCCTGCCGACCACCCAGCATCTCGATATAGACTTCGGCGAGCAGTTCGGAGTCGAGCAGAGCGCCGTGCTTCGTACGATGCGAGTTGTCGATACCGTATCGACGGCAAAGAGCGTCCAGCGAGTTCGGCCCCATCGGATGTTTGCGACGTGCGAGCGCCAGAGTGTCTATCACCATGTCGGAGGGGACCGGCGCGAGGCTCAGACGCTCGAACTCGGCGTTGATGAAACCCATGTCGAATGAGGCGTTGTGAGCGATCCACTTGGCCCCATCAAAGAATTCCTGGAGGTCGGAGACGATCTCGGCGAACACCGGCTTGTCTTTCAGAAATTCGTCAGTGATGCCGTGCACCGCCAATGCATCGGGATGGACCTTGCGGTCGCCGGGATTGATATAGACATGAAATGTGCGACCGGTGGGAAAGTGGTTGAGCAATTCGATGCCACCGATTTCGATGACCCGATCAGCCTTGTTGTCGAGCCCGGTCGTTTCCGTGTCGAAGATGATCTCACGCATTGTCCGTCCGTTCCGCCTGTTCGCGTAGTTCTCTGACGATCGTTTTGACCTGCGCGCGCGCGCTGTCAATCCCGTGACCTGTGTCGATGACGTAATCGGCCCGGACACGCTTTTCTGCATCCGGAACCTGCCTCGATAGGATCAGCTGAAATTTCTCTTCCGTCATTCCCGGCCGTACCAGCACTCTTTCTCTCTGCAGCTCAGGTTCGCAACTGACGACAACGATCCGGTCCACACGCTTTTGGCCACCGGTCTCGAATAAGAGGGGGATGTCGAGAAGGACTAGGGCATGGCCGAGTGCGCTTTGCCGATCAAGGAAAGCGCGTTCCTTGTCGCGCACGAGGGGATGAACGATGGCCTCGAGCTCCTTAAACTTAGCCGGATTCTTTGCCAGATTCGCCGACAGCTTCGCACGATCGACAATGCCGTTGACGATGGCATCGGGAAAGAGGCCCGCAATGGGTGCCACGGCTTCCGACCGATACAGTTCGTGAACCACGCGATCAGCGTCATTGACGGGCACACCCTCGTCGGCAAAGAGCGCGGCAGTCGTGGACTTGCCCATGCCGATCGAGCCTGTGAGCCCCACGATAATCATGCATGCGCCTTGATGTCATCGAGCACGAGCTGGCGCAAGGCGGCGGTAACTTCGGGCTTTTGTCCGAACCATCGTTCAAACCCCGGCACAGCCTGATGCAAAAGCATGCCCAGACCATCGACCGTCGGCAGACCAATCTGCTCTGCCTGTTGAATGAACGGCGTCTTCAGCGGCACGTAGACGATATCGGTGACAACGGCATCTTCCCTCATCCTGTCGAAGGGAAGAACGGGCGCTGCCGTTCCATCCATCCCGAGGGATGACGTGTTCACGAAGAGCCCGGCGCCCTCCAGGAGGGAGTTAAGGGCGTCCATCCCGTGAGCTTGGAGCGGTGCCCCGAAGCGGTCTACGAGTTCCTGCGCGCGCTCGACGGTTCGGTTGACCACGTGAACTTCGGGTATGCCACGATCACGAAGAGCCTGCAGAATGGCGCGGCTGGCGCCCCCTGCTCCCAAGACCACAGCGCGTTCGACCTTGTCCCATCCCGGGTGCTGCGAATTCAGATTGGCAACAAAGCCGATGCCGTCGGTGTTTGTCGCATGCAGAAGCCCGTCTTCCCGCCAGAGCGTATTGGCCGCTCCGAGCTCTTCGGCGACCGGGTCTATCCGATCGGCAAGCTTGCTCGCGGCCTCCTTGTGCGGGATCGTGATATTGCCACCACGATAGGGACTGTCCGCGTCTTTTAAACGAAGCATGAAGTCTGCAAAGTCCTCCGGCGCAACCGCGATCTTGTCGTAGGAACCGGGCAGACCATAGGTTTCGAGCCAGTGCCCATGGATCATTGGTGAGCGAGAATGCTTGATTGGATAGCCGGCGACAAAAGCACGGGGCAAAAATGTTTCACGTGAATCACGCATGGTTAATCTCATGCTCACGAAGAGCCGCGAGGAGCGGCAGAAGGGGTAGACCAAGGATGGTGAAATAGTCACCGGCAATCGCATCGAAGAGCTGAACGCCCTCCCCTTCGAGCTGATAGCAGCCGACGCTAGACAAGATCGAATTGCAATTCCGCTCGACATAGCCGTCCAGGAACTCATCCGAGAAATCGCGAACCTGCATGCAGGCCTTCGTTATATCGCTCCAGAGCAGTTCGCCATCCCGAACCAGACAGACTGCGCTGTTCAGGAAGTGCGCCTTCCCCCGCAGGCTGATCAGGGTCTGCCGGGCTTGCTCAAGAGAAGCCGCCTTGTGAAAGATCCGGTTGCCGAGAGACATGGTCTGGTCGCAGCCAATGACGAAGGCGCCTGGAGAGCGCTTCGACACATTCATAGCCTTGGCCAATGCCAGATGCCGGGCAACCGATACGGGGTCTCGTCCTGCGAGCGGCAGGTTTTCCTCGATCGCTCTTTCATCCACCGTTGCAGGCATCGCGACAAAGTCGAGGCCGGCATTTTTGAGGAGCATCTGGCGCGCCGTGCTGCCCGACGCGAGAATCAAGGGTGAGCCCATGCTGAGACCTTCGTGATGGCAATGTCCTGAATTAGCGCGGCTTGGGACGCAGAGCAACAATGGCCGCTGCCGTCTCTTCGATCGATCGACGCGTCACGTCGATCAAAGGCCAGTTGTTGCGGGCGCACAGCGAGCGAGCATATTTCAGCTCTTCCGTGATCGAGGCGCGGTCAACATATTCGCTACGGTCATAGCCCGTCGTCGCGCCAAGAACCCGGTTCTCGCGAACCTGGGAAATCCGGTCCGACGTGGCGATCAGCCCAACGATCAGCGGCCGCGTTGCTTTCAGCAATCCTTCAGGTAGTGGAACGCCCGGGACGATCGGCAGGTTCGCAGTCTTGATGCCCCGGTTGGCGAGATAGATGCTCGTTGGGGTCTTGGAGGTGCGGCTGATGCCGATGATCACGACATCGGCCTGATCATAATCTTCCGGCGCCTGGCCATCGTCATGATCCATGGTGAAATTCAACGCTTCGATGCGCGCGAAATATTCGGCGTTCAGAACGTGTTGGGCACCGACGCGACCGCGGGACGGCGCACCCAGATAATCCTGAAACTTCTCGATGATCGGGGCTAGCACGTTGACGCAGGGCAAGCCGAGTTCATGACATCCTGTTTCGACAAGTGCTGCGAGATCCTGGTCGACGATCGTATAGAGAACGATGCCCGGTTCGCGGTCGAGCGCATCGATCAGCGCCTTGATCTGCTTTTTGCTGCGGATCAGGGGATAGACATGTTCGATGGCATTGGAACCACGAAATTGCGCCGCTGCTGCTCGCCCCGCCGAGATCAAGGTCTCCCCGGTTGAGTCAGAAATCAGATGGAGATGAAAGAAGTTTTTGCGGTTCTCCACGTTCTTCACCGCACCCTGTTGATAGCCTGGGATAAACAGAGGCCGCGGCGAGCGGGACGGACGAGAGGCGGGAAAAGTGCCGTTTTATCCACAGTTGGTCACCGTGAGGCTTCGGATTCCGGGGGGCTGTGAATTGCGGTGATGACAGAAGATCGTTCCTCGCATTCCGACTCTTCCTCCCTCGTTAACGCGGATTTTGCCCGGATCGCAAATCCATGGAATCGCGGGTTAATTTGCAGTTATCCCCACTATCCCAAAGACTGGATGTCAGGGGCGACCTCGCCACTCGACTGATATCACGGATCGGGAACGAGCTGTGATCCTAGATTAATCCTTGATAGTCAGAGACTCTTAGAAATAGAAGAAGATTCAATATCTCTTTTCTTTTTTGAAAGGGCTTGAGCCTTGAGCACGCCGAACCGAAAAGTCCTCGACGTTCTGAATGGGAAAACGGTCACGCCACCTCCCATCTGGCTCATGAGACAGGCAGGCCGTTATCTCCCGGAATATCGAGAAACCCGAAAGAAGGCCGGGAGCTTTCTCGATCTCTGTTATTCGCCCGAGTATGCGACGGAGGTGACCCTTCAGCCGATACGGCGTTATGGCTTCGACGCCGCCATCCTGTTTTCGGATATTCTGGTGATCCCGGATGCGCTTCATCGCAACGTGACTTTCACCGAAGGCCATGGTCCGCAAATGGACCCCATTGATGCAGACGGCATACTGGCCCTTTCGCAAGAAGGTGTCCTGGATCACCTCAAGCCGGTCATGGAGACGGTTTCACGACTGCGTGGGGCACTGCCCAGCGAAACGACCCTGCTCGGCTTCTGTGGCGCTCCCTGGACCGTGGCGACTTACATGATCGCTGGACATGGCACGCCCGACCAGGCCCCCGCCCGTCTCTTCGCCTATCGCCATCCCGAGGTCTTTGCCCGGCTGCTCGATTTTCTCGCTGACGTCTCGGCCGATTATCTCATCGCGCAGATCGATGCCGGTGCGGATGCAGTCCAGATCTTCGATTCCTGGGCAGGTGTTCTCGGCGAGGCGGAATTCGAGGCTTTCGCCGTGCGGCCGGTTCGGCGGATCATCGACTTGGTCAAGTCTCGTCGCCCTCAGGCGAAGGTGATTGCCTTTGCCAAGGGCGCGGGGATTTTGCTGAAGAACTATCGCCAGGACACAAATGCCGACGCCATCGGTCTCGATTGGTCGGTTCCCTTGAGCTTCGCTGTCGAGCTGCAGAAGGATGGCCCTGTTCAAGGCAATCTGGACCCGATGCGTGTCGTGGCAGGTGGCGCAGCGCTTAAGGATGGGATCGATGCGATCCTCCAAGCGCTCGGTCATGGACCGCTGATCTTCAATCTCGGCCATGGGATTACGCCGCAGGCTGATCCGGAGCATGTAACAGAGCTCGTGGCTCAGGTTCGGAGTTTCGGCTGACTATGGAGAAGCAGATCGACGACAAGCCCGGGAGGCGGGCAGCGCACAAGGCCGCGTCGGCTCTCGTCTTCTTCGGCATCGTCGGCGCCGGCATCATGCTGGCTGGACCAGATCAGGCTTATCCCTGGATCAAGGCGCTGCATGTGATCGCCATCATCTCCTGGATGGCAGGCATGCTCTATCTGCCGCGGCTTTTCATCTACCATTCCGACTGCCAGCCGTCGTCGCAGCAGGCAAAGACATTTGCCGTGATGGAAACCAGGCTCATGAAGGTGATCATGACGCCGGCGATGATCGTGTCATGGATCCTCGGACTGTATCTGGCCTGGCAGGTCTTTGGTTTTCAAGGCGGTTGGCTGCATGCGAAGATCGCAGCCGTGGTCGCACTGTCCGGTGTTCACGGCTATTTCGCCAAAGCTGTCAAATCATTCGGGCGTGGCGAATACGTTGGAACGCCGCGGTACTGGCGCATGATGAACGAGGCGCCGACCCTGTTGATGATCCTGATTGTGGTGCTTGCCGTCGTCAAACCGTTCTGATCTCGGCCCGATCACGCTTTATTTTTGCCGGTGGCGGCTTTTCGCTTGCGGTCGAATCCGCGAGTCGCTATTTTCGCGCCACTTCCTTCTTTTGGCTTGCGTACTATTCAGTCATTTGCGGCTCTCGCGATCGTACCGAATTCCACCAGCTCGCCGTTCCCCTTGAAAATTCTATCTGACGTGGTCCCTCTTCATGGCTGAAATGAAGCTACAAGAACTCAAAAGCAAATCGCCGACCGATCTCCTGACCTTTGCTGAATCGCTCGAAGTTGAAAACGCGAGCACGATGCGCAAGCAGGAGCTGATGTTCGCGATCCTGAAGATGCTGGCGAGCCAGGATGTTGAGATCATCGGCGAAGGCGTGGTGGAAGTTCTGCAGGATGGCTTCGGTTTCCTGCGTTCCGCCAATGCGAACTATCTTCCCGGCCCGGACGATATCTATATCTCGCCTTCGCAGATCCGCCGCTTCTCGCTGAAGACCGGTGATACCGTAGAAGGCCCGATCCGGGGACCCAAGGAAGGCGAGCGCTATTTCGCTCTGTTGAAGGTCAACACGATCAATTTCGAGGATCCCGAAAAGATCCGCCACAAGGTTCATTTCGACAACCTGACGCCGCTCTATCCGAACGAGCGCTTCAAGATGGAGCTTGATGTTCCAACGTCGAAGGATCTGTCTGCCCGCGTCATCGATCTCGTGGCACCGCTCGGCAAGGGCCAGCGCGGCCTGATCGTTGCGCCGCCGCGAACCGGTAAAACCGTCATTCTGCAGAACATCGCGCACTCGATCACTGCCAATCATCCGGAATGTTATCTGATCGTTCTTCTGATCGACGAACGTCCGGAAGAAGTGACCGACATGCAGCGTTCGGTCCGCGGTGAAGTCGTTTCTTCGACCTTTGATGAGCCGGCCGTTCGCCACGTGCAGGTCGCCGAAATGGTCATCGAAAAGGCCAAGCGTCTCGTCGAACATGGCCGTGACGTCGTCATCCTGCTCGATTCCATCACGCGCCTCGGCCGCGCTTACAACACCGTTGTGCCGTCTTCCGGCAAGGTCTTGACCGGTGGCGTGGACGCCAATGCGTTGCAGCGCCCGAAGCGCTTCTTCGGTGCTGCCCGTAACATCGAAGAAGGCGGTTCGCTGACGATTATCGCAACGGCGCTGATCGATACCGGCAGCCGTATGGACGAAGTCATCTTCGAAGAATTCAAGGGCACTGGTAACTCGGAAATCGTTCTCGATCGCAAGGTCGCGGACAAGCGCATCTTCCCGGCCATGGACATCCTCAAGTCCGGTACGCGTAAGGAAGATCTGCTGGTGCCGCGCCAGGATCTCCAAAAGATCTTCGTTCTGCGCCGCATTCTGGCGCCGATGGGGACAACTGATGCAATCGAATTCCTCATCGATAAACTCAAGCAGACGAAGAACAACGGCGACTTCTTCGACTCGATGAACACCTGACGTGTTGCCGGTTTCGGCCGGTAATGCGTCTTGGTGGCACTGGGTGACCTCGTGACCACGCGAAAAGACACGATCTGTGCATTGGCGTCCGGTGGCTTGCCATCGGGCGTTGCCGTCATCAGGATCAGCGGACCTGTTGCCTTCGATGCAGTGAGCGCCTTGATTGGGCCCCTCCCCCGGCCACGCCAAGCCTCGCTCCGTACGCTGAAGTCGTCCGCCGGAGACATATTGGACCGCGGCTTGGTATTGACGTTCCCGGGCCCGAATTCCTTTACAGGCGAAGACTGTGCCGAACTGCAGGTTCATGGTGGTCGCGCTGTCGTGAATGCGATTCTTGGATCATTAGCCGGATTCAATGGCGTGCGATTTGCCGAGCCTGGCGAGTTCTCCAAACGCGCTTTCGAAAACGGAAAAATGGATCTCGTCGAGGTCGAAGGCCTTGCGGACCTTTTGGCGGCCGAGACCGAAATGCAGCGCCGTCTGGCGAACGAACAGGCCAACGGGCACCTGTCCGCCGTCTACGACGAATGGCGGGAGAAACTCATCTATATCAGGTCCATGCTCGAAGCCGAGCTCGACTTCAGTGATGAGGGCGACATCCCTGGGTCTGTTTCCGATCGGGTATGGGCTGAGGTTGCCACGCTGAAGAGCCAGGTCGACAAGGCAATCGGCGATCTACGGGCTGGTGAGATCATTCGGGACGGCTTCAGGGTGGCGCTTGCAGGACGTCCGAATGCCGGGAAATCAAGCTTGATGAATGCGCTCGCCCAGAGAGACGTGGCAATTGTTACCCCGATAGCCGGTACAACGCGTGACGTCGTGCGGTGCGAACTCGATATTGAGGGTTACAAGTTCGAGCTCTTCGACACCGCAGGTATCAGGGGGACCGTTGATGTCGTCGAACAGGAAGGCATCAAGCGCGCTCTTCGAACGATCGGTGATGCGGACCTTGTCCTACACTTGATTGACCTATCAAATCCGCATGCAGATGACGTTGAGGTTGAAGCACGTGCAACGCTCCGGATTGGGACCAAGTCAGACCTTGCCATCAGTGGTGATCCTGCCGGGCCGGAACTGGACATGACACTCTCTGCGGTGAGTGGGGCCGGTTTGGAGGTCTTGCGGGAGCGGCTTCTTGATGCTGTGCGTCAAGGGACGCAGGTCGAGAGCCTTGCAATTCCCAGCCGCTTGAGGCATGCAGAGCGCCTTCGCTCGGCTTCGCTCCACCTTGGCTCTGAGGGGCGGGCTATGCCCCTCGAAATCAGAGCTGAAGACTTGAGACTTGCGACAGTGGAGCTAGCGCGCGTTACAGGTCGAATCGACACCGAAACGCTTCTTGGCAAAATCTTCTCCGAATTCTGCGTCGGAAAATGATTCACGTGAAACAGGCTGGATTTGAACCATGTCTGCCAGACATTTTGATGTAATCGTTGTGGGCGGCGGTCATGCCGGCACCGAGGCCGCGGCCGCGGCCGCACGTATGGGCGCCAAGACGGCGCTTATCACCCATAAAGCCGCCACCATCGGCGTCATGTCATGCAATCCCGCTATCGGCGGTCTTGGCAAAGGCCACCTGGTCAGGGAGATCGACGCTCTTGATGGCATCATGGGGCGTGCTGCGGACGAAGGTGGCATTCAGTTCCGCATGCTCAACCGGAAAAAAGGACCGGCGGTTTGGGGTCCCAGGACGCAAGCGGATCGAAAGCTCTATCGGCTCGCCGTTCAACGCTTGTTGTCTGACATACCGGACCTCGAGGTCGTCGAAGGCGGTGTAGTAGGCCTTATTCGTGACTCCTCCGTAATAAAAGGCGTATCGCTGGAGAGTGGCGAAGAACTCTTTGCGCCTGCGGTGGTTCTGACCACCGGCACTTTCTTGAACGGTTTAATTCATATTGGTGATCGAAAAATTGCAGCGGGCAGAGTTGGCGAGGAGCCAGCCTTGGGCTTGAGCGCGGATCTCGCTTCCTTCGGTCTGAAACTCGGGCGTCTCAAAACCGGCACGCCGGCGCGTCTAGACCGAAAGACGATCGACTGGACTGCTCTCGAAGTTCAAGAAGCCGACGCTGACCCCATTCCGTTCTCGTTCATGACGGATGCGATCGTTACGCCCCAGATTGCATGTGGGATAACGCGAACCACCTCGGAAACCCACAGGATCATCAGGGACAATATCCATCGCTCCGCGATGTATTCCGGGCAGATTGAAGGAGTCGGGCCTCGTTATTGTCCCTCGATCGAGGACAAGATCAGTCGGTTCGGTGATCGCGATGGGCACCAGATCTTCCTGGAGCCGGAAGGGTTGGACGACGACACAGTTTATCCGAACGGTATTTCGACCTCCCTGCCAGAAGAGGTTCAGGAGCAGTTCATTCGGTCAATCCCTGGATTGGAGAAGGTTCGAATCCTTCAGCCTGGCTATGCGATTGAATATGATTTCGTTGATCCGCAGCAACTGGATCTGTCTTTGGCCGTCAAGGGTGTTACTGGTTTGTTCCTGGCAGGTCAGATCAACGGCACAACGGGGTATGAAGAAGCCGGGGCACAAGGCTTGCTGGCGGGGATCAACGCCGCGCGTCTCGCCGCTGGGCAGGAAGGGATCTCGTTCAGCCGCACGGATTCCTACATCGGCGTGATGGTCGATGACCTGACGTCCAGAGGGGTGGCCGAGCCCTATCGGATGTTCACCTCCCGGGCGGAATACAGGCTATCACTGCGCTCCGACAATGCTGACATGCGGTTGACTCCGTTTGGTATTTCCCTCGGTTGCGTTGGCCAAGAGCGCGCGCGCAAGTTTACCAACTATAGAGAACAGCGTGAATCGGTTTACGCGCTGTTGGGTGAATTGACGGCATCGCCCAATGAGATGGCGAGCGCAGAGGTGCCTATCAATCAGGACGGTCGTCGCCGAAGCGCTCGCGAGATCCTTTCCTATCCGGATCGGAACTGGAGCGATATTGCGCGTGTCTGGCCTGAATTGCGCGCGGTTGATGCCAAGATTGCGGAAGCTGTTGCGATCGATTGCCTCTATCACGTCTACTTGGAGCGGCAGTCGGCGGATGTCGAGAGCGTGCGCTCGGAGGAAAGCAGGGCGATTCCACTGGACTTCGATTACGACTCGCTTTCGGGTCTGTCGAACGAGCTGAAGCTGAAACTGGGTGCTCAACGACCCCAGAACGTGGCTCAAGCGAGCCGCATTGAGGGGATGACCCCTGCAGCTGTCGCTTTGCTTGTTGCCCATCTTCGAAAAAATACCACACAAAGAATGGCTTCCTGAAATGCTGCCTGCCAAATTTGGAATCAATGTTTCACGTGAAACGCAGGAGCGGCTCGAACGTTTCGCCGACCTTTTCATCAAGTGGGCGGCCAGAATCAATCTGATCGCGCCGTCCACAAAAGACCAGTTGTGGGAACGGCACATAGCGGACTCGTTGCAACTCCGACACATTGTTCCCACTGCTGGGCGTTGGATTGACCTGGGCAGTGGTGGTGGTTTTCCAGGGATCATTACGTCGATCGTACTCGCTGAGCATGGTACCGGTTGGGTTGATCTTGTTGAGAGTAACAACAAGAAATGCAGCTTTCTGCGCATTGCCCTGGCTGAGACCGGTGGTCGTGGATCGGTGCATCCGGTGCGCATCGAAGATGCATCCAAGTCTCTCCCTGCCCCGGACTTCATCTCGGCGCGGGCCCTGGCGGACCTCGATCTACTGTTCGCCTATGCCCAAGCCTGGGCGAAAGACAATCCTAATCTTAAACTCGTCCTCCACAAAGGGCGGGATTACCAGTCAGAGGTCGATAAAGCGCGTGGTCGCTGGGACTTCGATCTGTTAAAACATCAAAGCGTTGTCGAGGCGGACTCGGTCATTCTGGAGATCACCTCTCTGACGCGCAAGGTTTAACGCTCCGGGTGCCAAATGAGTCTCGAGAAAAACCGCATCATCACTATCGCCAACCAAAAGGGTGGCGTCGGCAAGACAACGACCGCCATCAACCTGGCGACCGCTTTGGCGGCGATCGGGGAGCGGGTCCTTATCGTTGACCTGGATCCGCAGGGAAATGCCAGCACCGGCCTCGGCATCGACCGCCGTGACCGTCGCTTGTCTTCGTATGACGTGTTGATCGGGACGCATTCGGTCAGCGAGGCGGTTCTGGAAACGGCGGTGCCCAACCTCTCCATCGTCCCTTCGACGATGGATCTGCTTGGTTTCGAGATGGAAATCTCGCAGCAGGCCGATCGGGTCTTTCGTCTGAAGAGAGCCCTCAATCAGGATGATGCGCGCGCTTATAGCTATGTGCTGCTCGACTGCCCGCCTTCGTTCAATCTTCTGACGATGAATGCGATGGCCGCAGCCCATTCAGTCCTGGTGCCGTTGCAGTGCGAATTCTTTGCGCTCGAAGGTCTCAGCCAGTTGCTCGACACCATCAACCAGGTGCGGCAGACTGTGAATCCGACCCTGGATATCCAGGGTATTGTGCTGACGATGTTCGATTCTCGAAACAATCTGGCGCAGCAGGTCGTGAGCGATGTCCGTGAGCATCTCGGTGAGAAGGTTTACGCGACGCTTATTCCGCGGAATGTTCGGGTTTCCGAAGCGCCATCATATGGTAAGCCGGCTATCCTTTATGATCTCAAATGCGCCGGCAGCCAAGCCTATCTCCAGCTGGCTTCTGAAGTCATTCAGCGCGAACGGCAGCGCAAAGCTGCCTAATCTTCGTACAAGGGTGTGAGTATGAGCGAAGACGTATCGAAACGGCGCCTTGGGCGTGGACTTGCAGCGCTGATCGGCGAGATGGATCAGCCAGTTCCCGTCGGCGAGACGCGCCCGACCGTTAGCGCGGACCGGACCGTTCCGATCGAATTCGTGGCGCGTAGCCCCAAGAACCCTCGTCGGTATTTCGACGAAGCTGAACTTCAGGATCTTGCCGGATCCATTCGGCAGCACGGGATCGTGCAGCCTGTCGTCGTGCGTACCACGAGCAGCGATCGCTATGAAATCATCGCTGGGGAGCGACGTTGGCGCGCGGCGCAGCTCGCCGGCCTCGTCGAGATCCCCGTCATCGTTCGCGATGTCGATGACCGTACAGCCCTTGAGCTCGCCATCGTCGAAAACGTCCAGCGTGCCGATCTCAATCCCCTCGAAGAAGCGCTTGGCTATGAGCAGCTCATTGCCGAACATGGTTATACCCAGAACGATCTCGGGGAAATCATCGGCAAGAGCCGCAGCCATGTCGCCAACAGTCTTCGACTGTTGAAGCTCCCCGATCCGGTTCGTGACATGCTCGCTGACGGCAGCCTCTCGGCAGGTCATGCGCGTGCGCTTGTTTCCACTCCCGATCCCGTGGTTCTTGCCAAGACGATCGCCCAAAAGGGGCTTTCTGTTCGCGATGCGGAGAAGCTGGCGCAGAACCATATCAAGGCGCAGCATGCCCCTGCCCCGACGGAAGTGCGTGAATCCAAGGATTCCGATACAATTGCCCTGGAGCGCAGCCTTTCGGATCGCCTCGGACTGTCCGTGTCGATCAACCACAAGGGTGGCGGCGGTCAGTTGAAGATTAATTACAAGACGCTCGACCAGCTGGAAGAGATCTGCCGCCTGCTCGAAGCGCGTTGATCAGCCACGGCGATTGCGACGTGCTGACTGAAGGGTCGTCGCAAGAAGCGTTTGGATTGCCAGATTATCTTCAAGCTGCGCGTTCTGGCGGCTTTGAAGGATGGCGGCGTTCAGTCTTGCGCTTTCCCGCGCCAGATCCGAACTATTCCAGTTCCGTAACGCTTTCTCGATGACCGGCTTGCGCTTGAAGTGAATTCCCCGCCCATGCGTCTGCATGACCTGTGAAGCCTGTTGCTGGCGCTCTTCCATCTCCAGGCGCATGGTCTCCAGCAGTTGCACCTGTTTCATCGTGCCCTGCAGGACGAGGAAGACAGCCGTTTTGGAGGCAATGACTTTCTGGACGGCATGCAGAAATCCGTCGGGATCACCTGAGAGCACGGCGTCGACGACCTCGTCGGTCGATACTGCGCTCGCATCGCCAACGATCTCGAGCACATGGTTTTCGTCGATCAACTCGTCCTTCATGCAGTAGAGAACCAGTTTCTGAATTTCGTTGCGGGAGGCGATCCGATCGCCGCCGATCGATTCCAGCAAAAGTTCTCGTGCTGCCGGCGTGATGCGCAGATTGGCGCCTGCCAGTTCGGCGTCGATCAGGCCATTCAGCGCCCTTGCATCATCCTGGTAACAGGCGATGCAGGCGACGCTGCGCTCGCCTTCAGCGACCTTGCGAAGTGCCGAACCCTTTTTGAGATCACCGGCTTCGATCAGAAGATAGCTGCCTTCGGGAGGGTGTGAGGCGAGATGCGCTAATCCGTCGACCAACTGCTTCTCGTTGGCGGCGCCCCTGACCCAAATCAGCTTCTCACCGCCGAACAGCCCGAAGGCGTTGACTTCGTCGATGAGGCGACCGGGATCAGATTGAATGTCCGAGGCATCCAGCCGGATCAGTGCAAAGCCGTCGTTGAGATCGACACCGGTTGTCTTGGCAACCTGGGACGCGCGCTCTGCCACCAGACCGCGATCGGGTCCGTAGATAACGAACATCCGGTAGTGCCTGGCCGATTTGGCCAGGAACCCTTCGAATTCATGCGATTTGACCTCAACCATAGCCGCAGATCAGCGACCGAGAGCCATGGCGAGATCGGCATAGATGATTTCAGCAAGCTCGCGGGCGGCGCGTGTCTCGGCATCACGCACGGCACGGAGCTTTGCGAACTCCTGGCGCGGATAATCGAAGAGGGCGACACCCGATCGGCGACCCGTCTTCAGAACCGTGTCGTCGGATATCCGCTTCAGCGTGTAGGTGCCCGTGACGACGGCGCGACCCGCGTTTGCCGTATCGGAGGTTTCATCGAGAAGGATGCCCTCGACACCACCGCTGACAGTCAGGTCGACCCGATATTCCGGGGTCTTCGTTTCGTCACCGCCGCTGGTCAAGAAGATCAATCGGTTGCGCGTCTCGAGGCCTATGCGGCTGGTCGCTTCGGAATAGGCGATCGCAGCCAATGCACCGCGGGTTTCGCCGTTGGTGTCCTGATAGAGCGGACGTGCCTGGCAGCCCGCCATCAGCAGAGCCGCGCCGATCAGAACCGAGCGCCGAAGCAGCTTGGAAGGCTTGAATTCAGAGGACAATGTTCACGATCCTTAGCGGGACAACGATGATCTTCTTCGGGGCCTGGCCATTGAGAACGGCCTTGACGGCGTCGAGCGCCAGAACGGCTTCCTGGACGGCATTCTGGTCTGCGTCGCGCGCGATTGTCAATTCGGCACGCTTCTTACCGTTGATCTGCACCGGCAGAACGATCTCGTTCTCTGCGACCAGCGCCTCATCGAACTGAGGCCAGTCTGTCTTGGCGATCAGGCCGTCATTTCCGAGGATCGACCAGCATTCCTCGGCGAGATGCGGGGTCATCGGAGCGATCAGATGCACCAGGATCTCCGCTGCATTGCGGGCAGCGGCGACGTATGCTGCATCTCCCTGCCCTGCCGCAACATTCGTCAGCGGAGCGGCCAGTGCATTGACCAGTTCGTAGATGCGCGCAATCGCCTTGTTGAAGGCCAGCTTGTCGAGGTCGCCCTGGACAGCCTTCAAGGTCCTGTGCGCCGCTTGCGAGATCGCCAGTCCGTCGCCGTCCTTAGCCGGATTCGAAGGCACCGTCTTTAGGCGCTCGGCAGCTTCCGAGACGAGACGCCAGACGCGCTGGACGAAACGGTGGGCGCCTTCGACGCCCGATTCGGACCAAATGACGTCACGATCCGGCGGTGAGTCAGAGAGCACGAAGAAGCGGGCCGTATCGGCGCCGTAGGAGCCGATGATGTCATCGGGATCCACGACGTTCTTCTTCGACTTCGACATCTTTTCGATCGAGCCGATCTTGGCTTCCTGGCCATTGCTGAGCAGGAATGCGCGACGTGCACCATCGGTCTCTTCGATACGCAGGTCTGCCGGGGCGACCCATTCGCGCTGCAGACCTTCGCCGATGCTGTAGGTCTCATGCACGACCATGCCCTGCGTGAAGAGCCCCTTAAAGGGTTCCTTCAGATCGAGATGACCGGTTTCGCGCATGGCGCGGGTGAAGAAGCGCGAATAAAGCAGGTGCAGGATCGCGTGCTCAATGCCGCCGATATACTGGTCGACCGGCAGCCAGTGGTTGGCAACGGAGGGATCCGTCGGATTGTCCTCCCAAGGCGCCGTGAAACGCGCGAAATACCAGCTCGAATCGACGAAGGTATCCATGGTGTCCGTCTCGCGACGGGCGTCTTTGCCGCAGTGGGGGCAGGCGACATGACGCCAGGTGGCGTGGCGGTCGAGCGGATTGCCCGGCTTGTCGAAGCTCACGTCGTCGGGAAGCTTGACCGGCAGGTCCTTCTTCGGGACCGGCACGACGCCGCAGTCATCGCAATGGATGACTGGGATCGGGCAACCCCAATAGCGCTGGCGGGAGATGCCCCAGTCGCGCAGACGGAAGTTGACCTTGCGTTCGCCCTGCGGCGCGCCGTTCAGTTGCTGAGACGACAAGCGGTTCGCCACTTCTTCGAAGGCATCCGTCGTCGAGAGGCCATCCAGGAAACGCGAATTGATCATCACGCCATCATCGGTGAAGGCGGTGTCGCCGATCGCAAAGCTTGCGGCATCACCATCCCTCGGCATGACAACCGGGACGACGGGCAAGTCATATTTGCGAGCGAAATCGAGGTCGCGCTGGTCGCCGGAAGGGCAGCCGAAGATCGCGCCCGTGCCGTAGTCCATCAGGACGAAGTTCGCGACATAGACCGGCAGCTCCCAGTTCGGGTCGAGCGGGTGCTTCACGCGGATACCGGTGTCGATGCCCTTCTTCTCGGCCGTTTCCAGTGCTGCCAGCGACGTGCCGGCGTGGCGGCATTCCTGGCAGAAGGCGTCGACCGCTTCGTCTCGTGCAGCCGCTTCCTTGGCCAAGGGGTGATCAGCGGCAATCGCCAGGAAAGAGGCGCCAAAGAGGGTGTCGGGCCGGGTGGTGTAGACGGTCACTTCGCCGGCTTCGCTGCCGGAGGCGACCTCCCAGCGGATGGCCATGCCTTCCGAGCGGCCGATCCAGTTCTTCTGCATCAACCGGACCTTTTCCGGCCAGTTATCGAGTTCGTCGAGCGCGTCGAGCAGGTCCTGGCTGAAGTCGGTGATCTTGAAGAACCACTGGGTCAGTTCACGCTGTTCGACCAGCGCGCCGGAGCGCCATCCACGGCCATCGATGACCTGCTCGTTGGCGAGCACGGTCATGTCTTCCGGGTCCCAGTTGACCTTGGAGTTCTTGCGATAGACCAGGCCCTTCTCCAGGAAGTCCAGGAAGAGGTGCTGCTGGCGGTGATAATAATCGACATCGCAGGTCGCGAATTCGCGCGACCAGTCCAGCGACAGGCCCATGGACTTCAACTGGCCGCGCATGGTCGCGATGTTCTCATAGGTCCAGGCCTTGGGGTGAACCTTGTTCTTCATCGCGGCGTTTTCCGCCGGCATGCCGAAGGCGTCCCAGCCCATCGGATGCAGCACGTTGTAGCCGCGGGCGCGCTTGTAACGCGCCACGACATCGCCCATCGCGTAGTTGCGGACATGGCCCATATGGATGCGTCCCGAAGGATAGGGGAACATCTCAAGCACGTAGTATTTCTCGCGCGGGTCGGCATTGTCGGTCTCGAAGACCTTGTCTTCGGACCATTTCGCCTGCCAACGGGGCTCGGCGTCGCGCGGATTGTAACGTTCGGTAGCCATGGATCGCATTTCCGGGAATAGCATCAAAAAGAGAGGGCCGACCTTCATCACGAAACCGGCCAAGCGTCAAGTTTTTGAGGCATTCGCAAGGCCTTTCCCGCCAAGCGCTTGCCATGGCCGCAGCCTGCCATTAACCCCTTGCCGAAAGATCTGGTCACACCAGATATCGGGCAGATGAAAACGAGGGTTGGGCATGTCGGTCGAAGAGCAGCTTCAGGACGTCCGGGGCAAAATCACGAAGGCTGCGCAGGAAGCCGGTCGTGAGCCGGATTCGATTTCACTCGTCGCGGTTTCCAAGACCTTCGATGCCGAGCATATCCGCCCGACGATCGCTAAGGGGCAGAGCGTGTTCGGCGAGAACCGTGTCCAGGAAGCACAAGGCAAATGGCCTGATCTGAAGGCGGAAACCCCTGATCTCGAACTGCATCTGATCGGCCCGCTTCAATCGAACAAGGCAGCCGATGCCGTCGCCCTGTTTGATGTCATCGAGACGGTCGACCGGGAAAAGATCGCACGTGCGCTCGCGGAAGAGGCAAAGCGGCAGGGCCGGTCGATAAGGTTTTACATTCAGGTCAACACCGGTCTCGAGCCGCAGAAGGCCGGGATCGCGCCCGATGATGTCGGGTCCTTCGTCGCGCTCTGCCGCGATGAACTTGCGATGCATGTCGAGGGCCTCATGTGCATCCCTCCGGTCGATGAGAACCCAGGGCCACATTTTGCCCTGCTTGCCAAACTCGCAGAGGAAAATGGCCTTTCGAAGCTGTCGATGGGCATGTCCGGCGATTTCGAGACCGCGATCGGCTTCGGAGCGACGAGCGTCAGAGTCGGATCAGCCATTTTTGGCACACGTTAATTTGCCTTAGACCTTCGGCATAGCGCTTTGGTCTCTCTTTCCTCCTTCCTTCGTCGATCCTAAAATGACGGGAAAGGCGAAAGCCTCAAGCGTTGTCATGGGAGGATCGACATGCGCGAGAGCTATCAGGACATCTACGATTCCTGGAAGGCAGATCCGGACGGCTTCTGGGCCACGGCTGCGGAGGAGATTCATTGGTTTAAAGCGCCGGAGGCGGTCTTCGACGCTTCACAAGGCACCTATGGCCGCTGGTTTGCCGGCGGGGAGACGAATACCTGCTACAATTGCATCGACCGTCATGTCGAAGCCGGGCGTGGTGCTGATACGGCCGTCATCTACGACAGTCCGATGACCGGTCAGACGGCTCGCTACAGCTATGACCAGGTGCTGACGGAAGTCAGCGCGATCGCCGCCGTCTTGTGCAATCACGGCGTCGCCAAGGGCGATCGGGTCATCATCTACATGCCGATGATCCCGGAGGCCGTGTTCTCGATGCTTGCCTGCGCGCGTATCGGCGCTGTGCATTCCGTTGTCTTTGGCGGCTTTGCGGCGCATGAGCTGGCGACCCGCATTGACGATTCCGGCGCCAAAGTGGTGATCGGCGCAAGTTGCGGTCTCGAGCCCGGGCGTATCGTTCCCTACAAGCCGATGCTCGACCAGGCCATCGACATGGCGAAGGTGAAGCCCGATTACTGCCTGATCCTCCAGCGCAACCAGTATCATGCGCCGTTGCGTTACGAGCATGGCGATGTCGATCTGGCCCAGGCTATCGAACAGGAAAAGATCAACGGCACAAACATCGATTGTGTACCGGTGGCCGCCACGGATCCGCTCTACGTTCTCTACACCTCGGGGACCACCGGTCAGCCCAAGGGTGTCGTGCGCGACAATGGTGGCCATATGGTCGCTCTCAACTGGACGATGAAGAACATCTATGGCGTGAAGCCTGGAGAAGTCTTCTGGGCTGCATCGGATATCGGTTGGGTCGTCGGCCATTCCTACATAGTCTATGGCCCCCTTCTGGCCGGCAATGCGACCGTGATTTTCGAGGGCAAGCCCGTGGGTACGCCGGATGCCGGCACTTTCTGGCGCGTGGTGGCCGACCACGACGTGAAGGCGCTGTTCACCGCACCGACGGCCTTCCGTGCGATCCGTCGTGACGATCCGGAGGGCGAACATGTCGCGCGCTATGACATATCCGGTCTTCGCGCCCTGTTCCTGGCCGGCGAACGGGCTGATCCGGAGACGCTGAAATGGGCGGAGCGGATCCTGAAGATCCCTGTCATCGACCATTGGTGGCAGACGGAAACGGGCTGGGCGATTGCCGCCAATCCCGCAGGCCTCGGACTGCTTCCCGTCAAACATGGCTCACCGACCAAGGCCATGCCGGGCTATGCGCTCGAAGTGCTTGATGATGCGGGACATCCGGTCGCCCCTGGAACACTCGGCAACATTGTCGCCAAGCTTCCTCTGCCCCCGGGTTGCCTGGTGACCTTCTGGAATGCCGACGAGCGTTTTCGCGCATCTTGCCTTGAGGAGTTTCCCGGCTACTACAAGACGGCGGATGCCGGCGTCATTGACGATGACGGCTATGTCTTCGTCATGGCCCGCACCGACGACATCATCAATTGTGCCGGTCACCGTCTGTCGACTGGCGCCATGGAAGAGGTCTGCGCCATGCATCCCGATGTGGCGGAATGTGCGGTCATCGGGATTGCCGACGAGTTGAAGGGCCAGATCCCCTGCGGCTTCCTCATCCTGAAAAAGAATGTGCATCGCGACCATGCAGTGATCGCCAAGGAAGTCGTTCAGTTGGTGCGCGATGAAATCGGGCCCGTGGCGGCCTTCAAGATGGTGCTGATGGTCGATCGTCTGCCGAAGACGCGCTCGGGCAAGATCCTGCGTGGCACGATGCAGAAGATCGCCGACGGTCTGCCCTGGAAGATGCCCGCGACGATCGACGACCCTGCAATCCTCGATGAAATCACTGCGGTGTTGCAGGCACACGGTCAGGTGCCGGCATCCGGCAAGGCCGTGGCAAGCGCCTGAGATTTCAGTCGGACAAGAAAAAACCCCGGCCGCCTTGGGGCTGCCGGGGTCCATCGCTTGTAAAGATCTCTGATCAGTACTGGTCGTCTTCGTCGTCGTTGTTGCGGTCGGACTTGAGCGACTGCAGCTTTGCAAAGACGGCGTTGGCGTCGATTTCCTTCTCTTCTTCGCGCTCGTAGCCGAAGCCGAGGTTTTCAGTCTCGCTAGCAGACTGCAGCGTCGCGCCGAGTTCGGCAGCGGTCGGCAGCGGACGACCCTTCGATGCCTTTTCGACTTCGAGGTCGAGGTCGATCTGGCTGCAGAGGCCGAGTGTGACCGGATCCATCGGCGCGAGGTTGGCCGAGTTCCAGTGGGTGCGCTCGCGGATCTGCTCGATGGTCGACTTCGTGGTGCCGACGAGACGGGAAATCTGGGCGTCCTTCAGTTCCGGATGGTTGCGAACCAGCCAGAGGATGGCGTTGGGGCGATCCTGACGCTTCGAAACCGGCGTGTAACGCGGGCCACGACGCTTGGAGTCGGGAACGCGAACCTTGGGTTCGGAGATCTTCAGCTTGTAGTTCACGTCCTTTTCAGCGCGCGCGATTTCGTCGCGCGAGAGCTGGCCGGTCGCAATCGGGTCGAGACCCTTGATGCCCTGGGCCGCTTCGCCGTCTGCAATCGCTTTCACCTCGAGCGGGTGGAGCTTGCAGAACTGCGCGATCTGGTCGAATGACAGCGCGGTATTGTCGACGAGCCATACAGCGGTCGCCTTCGGCATGAGCAGTGTCTGGGCCATGGATACAATCCTTCTGAGGGTCCGCGCCGGTTGTCGCGGGCCGTGGGTTTAAACCACTATTTCCGGGAATTCGGCGTCCTTATAGCGATTATGTAACGAAATTGCAATTCGCGAAGTCGCGAATGACCTTTGTCTAATTGCTGGCCATGTTGCACCTGCTATGTATGTCGGCGATAGGCCGGGGAGGACGGTCCTGGTCGCCAGTTGTGGCCCGTCAACATGAGGAGGAATTCATGTCAGCCAAAACCTATCCGGTGCTGAAATCGGCAAAAGTTCGCGCTCTGATCGATGAAGACAAGTACCAGAAATGGTATCAGGAGAGCATCGAGGACCCCGAGAAGTTCTGGGGCAAACACGGCAAGCGGATCGACTGGTTCAAGCCGTATACGAAGGTCAAGAACACGTCGTTCAAGGGCAAAGTCCCGGTCAAGTGGTTCGAAGACGGTCTCACCAACGTCTCCTATAACTGTATCGACCGCCACCTGAAGACGCATGGCGAACAGACCGCCATCATCTGGGAAGGCGACAACCCCTATATCGACAAGAAGATCACCTATAACGAGCTCTACGAGCATGTTTGCCGTATGGCGAACGTCTTGAAGAAGCACGGCGTCAAGAAGGGTGACCGCGTCACCATCTACATGCCGATGATCCCGGAAGCGGCCTATGCGATGCTCGCCTGCGCCCGCATCGGTGCCATCCATTCGGTCGTCTTCGGCGGCTTCTCGCCGGAAGCGCTGGCCGGCCGTATCGTCGACTGCGAATCAACCTTCGTGATCACCTGCGATGAAGGCGTGCGCGGCGGCAAGCCGGTACCGCTCAAGGAAAACACCGACATCGCGATCGACATCGCCGCAAAGCAGTATGTCATCGTCAACAAGGTGCTCGTCGTGCGCCGCACCGGCGGCAAGATCGGCTGGGCGCCGGGCCGCGACATTTGGCATCACCAGGAAGTGCACACGGTCAAGGCAGACTGCCCCCCGGTCAAGATGAAGGCGGAAGATCCGCTGTTCATCCTCTACACCTCCGGTTCGACGGGCAAGCCGAAGGGCGTGATGCACACGACGGGCGGTTACCTCGTCTATGCCTCGATGACCCATGAATATGTTTTCGATTATCACGATGGGGACGTTTACTGGTGCACGGCCGATGTCGGCTGGGTGACCGGCCATTCCTACATTGTCTACGGACCACTTTCGAACTGCGCGACGACGCTGATGTTTGAAGGCATTCCGACCTTCCCCGATCAGGGACGGTTCTGGGAAGTGATCGAGAAGCACAAGGTCAACATCTTCTACACTGCACCGACGGCCATTCGTTCGCTGATGGGTGCGGGTGATGACTTCGTCAAGCGTTCGGACCGTTCGTCGCTCCGGCTTCTCGGGTCTGTGGGCGAGCCGATTAATCCGGAAGCCTGGGAATGGTATTACAACGTCGTCGGCGAGCAGAAATCGCCTGTAGTCGATACCTGGTGGCAGACCGAAACCGGTGGGATCATGATCACGCCGTTGCCGGGTGCGACGGCACTGAAGCCGGGTTCGGCGACCATGCCATTCTTCGGAATCAAGCCAGAGCTTGTCGATAATGAAGGCAATGTGCTGGAGGGTGCGACCGACGGCAATCTCTGCATCACCGACAGCTGGCCAGGACAGGCACGCTCTGTCTATGGCGACCACGACCGTTATGTGCAGACTTACTTCTCCACCTACAAGGGCAAGTACTTCACGGGTGACGGCTGCCGCCGGGACGAAGACGGCTATTACTGGATCACCGGCCGCGTCGATGACGTCCTGAACGTGTCCGGTCACCGTCTGGGAACGGCCGAAGTCGAGTCGGCTCTGGTTTCGCACCACCTCGTTTCCGAAGCGGCCGTCGTCGGCTATCCGCACACTATCAAGGGCCAAGGCATCTATTGCTATGTCACCTTGATGTCGGGTCACGAGGGCAATGATGCGCTCAGAGCCGATTTGGTGAAGCATGTGCGGACGGAAATCGGGCCGATCGCTACGCCGGACAAGATCCAGTTCGCACCCGGCCTGCCGAAGACCCGCTCGGGCAAGATCATGCGCCGCATCTTGCGCAAGATCGCCGAGGACGATTTTGGCGCGCTTGGCGATACCTCGACGCTGGCCGATCCGGCTGTCGTCGACGATCTGATCGCCAATCGTCAGAACAAGAGCGCCTGACAAAAAAGACCACCGGGAGCTTCCTCAAGCTCCCGGTGGTCTCAACATCCGATCACACGGCGGATTTCATTGACCTGCTCCACTGACGAGCAGACGTTCTCACAGGGTATACCGTCATTGTCGCCATCGGCGCGTCGATACCCGTTGCACCACAGGATGACCGCTTCCTCGCAACTTGAGACCTGCTTGCAGGATCGCGCTGCCAGTTCAATTGCGCTTGTCTGTGCATGCGCGCTGGATCCTGCCTGCGCCAAAAGAAGCAAAACCAGAAAAAATGCGGGTCTGAACAAAAAAGCCTGACGAATCGACATGCTTTGCATCAAGCAGCAACTGGCGGCAGCTGTCTACAAATCCCCTACAATCCGCGGGGGCAAACTCTCTTGGCCTTTTGCTTTCCCGCATATGGTTCGGCCAAACCAGCGGCCAGAAGTCGGTCCGCCGGGCGACTGCCGTCTGCCAGAGTGAGATCTGCAACGACGCGTCCGAAATACTTATCGCCAGAGATTGCGGTTAGCTGAACCGTCACACGGCCATTTACCAGGCTTGTCAGTTCGCTTTTTGCCTTGAGCGCCGCCTCGCGGAAGGCGGCGCATTTCGACTTCAGCTCAGGCGCATCGATGCCGCGCAGGCGCACATAGGTGCTGACCTTGTGATCTGGCCAAGGCATGGCCTCGACGAGAACCGTGTCGCCATCGATGACCTTGACCACTTCGGCCACGACTGGCCCGTCGATCTGGCGGCTCGCTGCGCTTAACGGCGCGACGGACACCAGCATCAGGAAGATTGTCATAGATGGGAGGGTTGATCGGAACATAATAGGAACATATTCCGATATCTGGCGCAATTCAATGGGTAATAATTCCTCAGAAGTCGATTGCGCGACCCTTGATTTCCCAATCGCCAAAACGGGCGGGATCAGCGCCGCCTCGGCCTCCGATTTCAGGTGGCATCTGCTGCGCTGCTTCGCGCTGGCGCCTTTCCTCTGCTTCGGCCAGTGCCCGCTTCGCGGCCGGGCTCAATTCACGCGGCGGCTCCACGTCGACTTCGGCTTCACGATCTTCTGACATCACATCGTCCTTTGCTGAGACGGCATTTCATGCGCAAACATTGAAATTGGGTTGCGCACTTTTTAAATCAACAGACGAAAACGGCAAGAACGTTGCCATCCGCTGCTTTTAGAGGACCACGACATGAATACCATGCGGACTGCCATGCTGCTCGCCTTCATGACTGCCCTCTTCATGGGCGTCGGTTTCCTGATCGGTGGCAGGGGCGGCATGATGATCGCCTTCATCATCGCCGCGGGCATGAACTTCTTCTCCTACTGGAATTCCGACAAGATGGTGCTTCGGGCCTATCGGGCCCAGGAAGTCGACGAGCGGACGGCTCCCGAATTCTACATCATGGTGCGGGATTTGGCGCGCAATGCGGGTCTGCCGATGCCGAAGGTCTATGTCTTCGACAACCCGCAGCCGAATGCCTTTGCGACTGGTCGCAATCCTCAGAACGCCGCCGTTGCTGCGTCGACGGGACTGCTGCAACGGCTCAGCCCGGAAGAGGTCGCAGGCGTCATGGCGCATGAGCTTGCCCATATCGAGAACCGCGACACGCTGACGATGACGATCACGGCAACGCTCGCGGGTGCGATCTCGATGCTGTCGAATTTCGCCTTCCTGTTTTCCAGTGGCCGGAGTGATCGCAACAATCCGCTTGGTATAGTCGGCGTCCTCATCGCCATGATCGTTGCCCCCCTGGCTGCCATGCTGGTCCAGATGGCAATCAGCCGGACGCGGGAATATGCGGCTGACCGCCGCGGCGCAGAAATCTGCGGGCAGCCGCGCTGGCTCGCATCGGCCCTGCAGAAGATCGCCGGCGACGCGTCTCACATCGAAAACGTGGACGCGGAGCGCAATCCGGCAACCGCCCACATGTTCATCATCAATCCCTTGAACGGTCAGCGAATGGACAATCTCTTTTCGACCCATCCCAACACGCGCAATCGTATCGAAGCGCTGCTGGCTATGAGCGATATCCGGCCCGGGGGATCGACGCCGCCGGAGGCCCCTGTTAAGGCATCGCGCACAGCGCGTTCTGTTCCGACCACCGGTTGGGGACGCGGCAAAGCCGAACCACCCAAGGGACCATGGTCTTGAACGACACATCGACGGGCAAACCGAAAAGCAAGCACAATGGCAGCAAAAAGCATGGAGAGCGTGCCCCTCGGCAGCCCTTGAAGCCAGGGCTCGAAGCCCGAATTGCCGCAAGCCGAATTCTGGCAGCGGTAATCGATCGGAAGACGTCGCTCGACGGCATGCTGGATTCAGAGCATGGCAATCCCGCATTCCTGCCACTGAACGATGCCGATCGCAGCCTCGTGAAGGCGATCCTTCAGAGCGCTCTGCGCCATCTGCCTCGGATCGAGGCGATTATCGGAGAATTGCTCGACACTCCGCTGCCGGACGGTGCCCGCTCCCTACATCACCTTCTGATCGTGGCTGCGGCGCAGATGCTCTATCTTGATGTGCCCGATCATTCGGCTGTTGACCTTGCCGTGGAGCAGGCCAATGGCGATCCCAGAAGTCGCCGTTTCTCCAAGCTGGTGAATGCCATCCTGCGCCGCATCGGGCGTGAAAAGACAGAGCTTCTTGCTGCCGTGGATGATCTTCCCTGCATGCCGGACTGGTTCATGGCGCGCCTGACGCAAGTCTATGGCGAGCAACAAGCGCTTGCCATCGCGGCGTCCCAGCTGGAGCCCCCGACGATCGATTTGACCGTGAAGTCGGATGCGGCCGGCTGGGCGACGCGGCTTGGCGGACAGGTCTTGCCAACCGGCAGTGTGCGTCTCGAGCGGTTTCGTGGCTCTGTGACCGCGCTTGAAGGTTTCGATGAAGGTGCGTGGTGGGTGCAGGATGCAGCCGCCGCGATCCCTGCAAAGCTGTTCGGTGATCTCACGGGAAAACGGGCTGCCGATCTTTGCGCTGCACCCGGCGGCAAGACGGCACAGCTGGTGCTCGCCGGCGGTGATGTCCTGGCGGTCGAGCAATCGAAGTCTCGTCTGAAGCGTCTGGAGTCCAATCTCCAGCGCCTCGGACTTTCGGTCGAAATCCGCTGTGCGAACCTGCTCGATCTCGATGCGACAGAGACTTTCGATGCGATCCTGCTCGATACACCCTGTTCATCGACCGGCACCACGCGTCGCCACCCGGATGTTCTCTGGACAAAGAATGCGGCCGATATCGCCAAGCTGGCCGAACTGCAGGAGAAGTTGCTGCGTCATGCCGTGACACTCTTGAAATCGGGTGGCCGTCTGGTCTTCTCCAACTGCTCTATCGATCCTTCCGAAGGCGAAGAGATTGTTGCCCGAGTGTTGGCGGAGGTCCCCGGTCTGCAATTGCAGCCGATCGACCCGGCAGACTGGCCCGGGCTGGAAGCAGCCATCACCGCCAAGGGTGAATTCAGGACCACGCCCGACATGCTTCGAGAAATTGGCGGGCTTGACGGCTTCTACGCCGCGGTCATTGCTAAAATTTAACTAATATCTCAATAAACCTGTTGGGAAGTCTGCGTGAACGTGGACCGTCGCTCCGCATGGACGGGGCGCGGCTCTATGACTTGTCATTTCGTGCCCACGTCAGTAGCCCGAAGGCCTTATCCCTTCGAACTCCTTGGGCTCGGACAACCGGAATGGCTGGATCATCATGATCTGGTGACAGGAACCATTATGCGAATCAATGATCGCGTCCGACTGATCTCGCTCCACGTCGCCGAATCCTGGCGGCGTATGCGGCAGGCGGCTGCCATCGTGATGCCTTCTGCCGTGCAGCGGGGAGCTTTCCGCCTCAACCGAGTCGTCGTAGCGCCGACCGATCTCAGGGCGATCGACTCGTTTGTGGCGGATGAGGTCTTCAACGGACGCTTTCCACTTGCCGGACGCGTTCTCGATACCGAGGGTCAATCTCCCTTCGAACTGGAGTTGCCGTCCGTCCAGTTTGCGCGCCGCCTGCACGGCTTCGGCTGGCTGCGCCATATTCGCGCCGACAAGACGGCAGCCGCCTGCGAGAATGCCCGATGGATCACGGACCAGTGGATCACCCTTCATGGCGGCCGCAGCAAGGGCGTCGCCTGGGACAGCGAGGTCGTGTCCCGGCGGATCATCAGCTGGCTTTCGCATTCACCGATCGTGCTTCACGAAGCCGATGCTGGCTTTTATCGCCGGTTCACGTCCTCGCTTGGGCAGCAGGTGCGCCACCTTCAGCGCCGCGCCGATTCAATGCCGGAGGGTCTCCCGCGCCTCAAGGCGCGCATCGCCATCGCCATGGCGTCGATCGCGGCCGAGGCGCGCCCTGCTGCCGTTCGTCGCGCTGGACGATTGCTTGACCGGGAGCTTGAGCGGCAGGTTCTGGCAGACGGCAGCCATGTCTCTCGCAATCCGCAGGCCTCTGTCGATTTGCTCTTCGATCTTCTGCCGCTGCGCCAAAGCTACATCAATCTCGGTCACGAGGTTCCCGCCAAGCTCATTCCGGTCATCGACCGGATGTACCCGGCCGTGCGCTTCTTCCGTCACAGCAGCGGCGATCTCGCCCTCTTCAATGGCGCCAGTTCGTCGCTTGCCACCGATCTCATGAGTGTCCTCCGATATGACGAAACGGCGGGGCAGCCCTTCAAGGCTCTTCCGCATGGCGGCTATCATCGGCTTTCCGGGGGGGACACCACGATCCTGGTCGACACCGGCAAACCCCTCTCGGCGCGGCTATCGAGCACGGCGCATGCCGGTTGTCTCTCGTTCGAACTGTCTTCGGGACGGAACCGCTTCCTGATCAACAGCGGGTCACCGCGCTTTGCAGGGGAACGCCTCCGTCAACTTGCCCGTGCTACGGCAGCCCATAGCACCGTGTGCATTGGTGACGTTTCCTCGGCGCGGATCGCGCAGTCGTCCCGCCTCGGAACGATCATGCTGTCGGGTCCCTCCAAAATCGAGGTCGAACGACAGACCGGTCCCGATGGCAGTGACCGACTGTCGGCACGGCACGACGGCTATGTAAAGCGCTTCGGTGTCTTGCACGAGCGGGAGATCCGCATCAACGAGCAGGGCACCAAGATCGCCGGGCGGGACCGTCTGCTGTTGCCGGACGGGTTGCCGACACCCAATCTGCCGGGTGCAGAGGTCATCGCGCGTTTCCATGTGCATCCGACAATCACCGTGGAACGTTCCGACGCCCGGAAGATACGGCTGGTGGCACCGGATGGCGAGAGCTGGTCATTCTCCATCCCCGTCGGTGAAATCGCGATTGGTGAAGACGTCTTCTTCGCCGATGTTTCGGGCATCCGCCCGTCGCAGCAGCTGGAGATTGTCTTCGAGGGGCCGGAAATACGCTGGTTTCTCGCGCATCACGCCTGATGGCGGGCATCTTGCGGTTTCCTCACAGGTGAAGCTGTGCTAGGCGGCGGCATCGCGCCCGCTGCCGCATTTCCGGGCGCCCGCCAGCTCGGAGAGAACCATGGCCGTCGTTTCCAAGAAGATCCCCGCCCCCGACCTCGTGCGCGTGCGTACCGCACTTCTCTCGGTGTCCGACAAGACCGGCATCGTCGAATTCGCCCAGGCGCTGCACCAGCGCGGCGTCCGCCTACTGTCGACTGGCGGCACCCACAAGGCTCTTGCTGCGGCCGGCCTGCCAGTCATCGACGTCTCCGAGATCACGGGCTTCCCCGAGATCATGGATGGCCGGGTCAAAACGCTCCATCCGCTGGTCCATGGCGGTCTCCTGTCGATCCGGGACGATGCAGAACATGTCGATGCGATGAAGGCGCACGGCATCGAGGCCATCGATCTCTCCGTTATCAACCTCTATCCGTTCGAACAGGTTCGCGCCGCCGGCGGCGACTATCCGACCACCGTCGAAAACATCGACATCGGTGGACCCGCAATGATCCGCGCTTCGGCGAAGAACCACGCCTATGTCACCGTCGTCACCGATGCGGCCGACTATGCCGAGGTGATTGCCGCGCTCTCCAAAAATGACGGCCAGACGACCTATGCGCTGCGTCAACGCCTCGCAGCCAAAGCTTATGCCCGCACCGCCGCCTATGACACTGCGATCTCAAACTGGTTTGCAGAAGCGCTCGAGATCGAGATGCCTGCCTACCGGACTGTGGGCGGCGTGTTGAAGGAAAAGATGCGCTATGGCGAGAACCCGCATCAGAGCGCGGGCTTCTATGTCACTGGCGACAACCGTCCGGGTGTCGCGACCGCGACGCTGCTGCAGGGCAAGCAGCTTTCCTACAACAACATCAACGATACGGACGCGGCGTTCGAACTCGTTGCCGAGTTTCCGCCGGAAAACGGCCCGGCCTGCGCAATCATCAAGCATGCGAACCCCTGCGGCGTCGCCACAGGCTCAAGCCTGGTCGAGGCCTACAAGCGGGCGCTTGCCTGTGACAGCACCTCGGCGTTCGGCGGCATCATCGCGCTCAACCAGATCCTCGATGCCGAGACCGCGCAGGAAATCGTCAAGCTCTTCACCGAAGTGATCATTGCCCCTGACGTCACCGACGAGGCCAAGGCGATCATCGCCGCCAAGCCGAACCTGCGCTTGCTGACCACGGGCGGACTGCCCGATCCGCGCGCCCGCGGCGTAATGGCCAAGACGGTCTCCGGTGGTCTGCTTGTCCAGAGCCGCGACAATGTCATGGTCGAGGATCTCGACCTCAAGGTCGTCACCAAGCGCGCGCCAACGGCGACCGAGCTCGAGGACATGAAGTTCGCCTTCAAGATCGCCAAGCATGTGAAGTCGAATGCGGTCATTTATGCCAAGGATGGCCAGACGGCCGGCATCGGCGCCGGCCAGATGAGCCGTGTCGATTCCGCCCGCATTGCCGCGCTGAAGGCGGAAGACGCCGCCAAGGCGCTCGGCCTTTCGGCGCCGCTGACCAAGGGCTCCGCGGTTGCCTCCGAGGCCTTCTATCCCTTCGCCGACGGTCTTCTGGCCGCGATCGCTGCGGGTGCCACTGCTGTCATCCAGCCCGGTGGTTCGATGCGCGACGAAGAAGTGATTGCAGCTGCCGACGAACATGGCGTGGCGATGGTCTTTACCGGCGTCCGTCACTTCCGCCATTGAGGAAACCTGATCGCAGAGAAACTGAATGGCCGGTGGAGCGATCCACCGGCCTTTTTCACGAGGTCTTACCGTGGTCTGTCGCCGGGTAATTCGTCCTCAAGAGAAGGACGAGGCCGCCAATCAGAAACACCAGCAATGTGGCCATGCCGGCACGCGGTGAGCCCGACCATGCGGTGACCACAGAGAAGGACAGCGTCGCAAGGAAACTCGTCGCGCGGCCTGATAGGGAGTAGATCCCGAAATAACGGCCGGCTTCGTGCAGTTCGACGCTGCGGGCGAGATAGGAGCGCGATGAGGCCTGAACGGGGCCGAAGGACATGCCAATCAACAGGCCGTACAGGACATAGGCCTTTTCGGCGGGGGTGGCGAACAGCCCGTCGGTACCTGTGATCGGCAGGCTCAACAGCCCGAAGAGGGTGAAGTCGACGCCGGTCGAGATGATCCCGAAGGTGGCAACGATCAGCAATCCCAAGCTCACCATGACCACCACCTTGGAGCCGAGTGCCCTGTCCACCCGACCGGCCACGAGGCAGCCGAAGATCGCGACGATGTTGAGAATGATCCCGTAGATGCCGATCTCCATCGTCGACCAGCCGAACATGGCGGCAGCGAAGACACCGCCCAGCACGAGAAGTCCGTTGACGCCGTCCTGATAGATCATCCGGGCGATGAGGAAGCGCAGGATATTGCTGCGATGGCGGAGTTCAACAAGTGTCGAGCGGATCTCGCGAAGTCCGGACCGGACGGCCGCGCCTAAAGCTTTGCCCTTCGCTGCGTCCGGGGTGAAGAAGAACATCGGGAGGATGAAGATCAAATACCAGACGGCGGAAATCGGGCCGGTAATGCGAGCGTCCTCGCCTGCCACCGGGTCGAGGCCGAACAAGGGATCGAGCCCGATCAGCGTCTTTCCGGTCGTCGGATTGCCGGCCAGGAAGAGCACCACGAAGATCAGCACGATCATGCCGCCCATATAGCCCATGCCCCAGGCGATGTTGGACACGCGCCCGACATCCTGCTGGCTGACGAGGCGCGGCATCATGGAATCGTTGAAGACGATAGAAAATTCTGCGGCGATGCTGGCGAGGATCATCAGCAGCATCACGAAGGCGACAGGCGATCCCGGAGCGGCTGTCCAGAGAAGGGCGAGGCAGGCGATCTTGATCAGCGCGAAGAAGGCGATCCAGGGCTTCCTGGATCCGGACTCGTCGGCGATTGAACCAAGAATGGGTGCGAGGATGGCAATGATGATGCCGGAAATCGTCGCCGCATTGCTCCAGGCCGTCTGGGCGCTCACCGGATCATCGGTCATCCGCGAGACGAAGTACGGACCGAAAATGAAGGTCGTCACCACGGTGAAGAAGGGCTGAGCTGCCCAGTCAAAAAACATCCAGCCACGAACACCCCTGTCGATGGTGCCGTGGCTGGTCTTCATGTCTGTACGTGTCGTCACGCGCACCCCCGGAGCCTCTAAAAGCCCGGGGACAGTGTCACCTCACGTGGTCCTGTGCAAGATCACCCAGGAGCCCGGCAGCGACAGCGAGCTTGGAAATGCTCGGTTCGCCACTGTCGACGATCGATGCCAGTTCCTTGCCGATCCGCTCGACACGGTTTCTGTCCGTCGCAATCCACGCCTGAACCGGTTGCAGCTCCTTGCCATGGCTCGTCAGCGCCACACAGACGATCTGTCTGCGCGCCTGACCGATTCGGTCGAGGCTACGTGTCAGGGCCAGACTGTCGTAGTGGTCGGTCGTCTGGATCCGTCCGGCATTCTCGATGATGCGGCCGATGCGGAAGGCTTCGGAGACTGCGAAGAAGCCGCGCATGGCACCGGCGAAATCGGCGCCGGTGCGTTCGGCAATCTGCAGGATCTCGGGCAGCAGCTGCATGGTCTGCAGATTGACGACCTCAGCCGCCAAGGCTTGCGGCGCGCCGGCTTCGATGAGGGCGGTAATCTGGTCGTCGAAGTGCTGACGAAGGGCGGTCGGAACCGTCTTCTTGAACACGGGTGACGCTGAAGTGACCGCGGCCTTCAACTGCGCCACGGCATCGCCGATCGAACCCTTCACATAGCCGGTGTCGATCAGCAACCTCGTCATCGCGGCATAGATATCCGAGATGATCGCATAGAGCCGGTTCTGGGTCTGCCCCGGGATCTGGGCGTCCAGGGCGTCGATCTTGTCCCAGAGCGGCGTCAGACCGAGCGCCTCGCGGGTGACCAGTGCGGCCTTGACGACGGTGTCCGGTGAGCTCCCCGTCGCGTCGCAGACCGAAACGACAAAGCCGGGGCCGCCACGATTGATGGCGTGATTGGCGAGAACCGTCGCGATGATTTCACGGCGGAGGCGATGACCGGCGATGTCGCTCGCAAAGCTGTCGCGCATGGCGGCCGGGAAGTAGTTGAACAGCGTCGCCTCGCAATAGCTGTCGTCCGGAAGGTCCGAGTCGATCAGCTGATCGAAGAGCACGATCTTCGCGTAGGAGAGAAGCACGCCGATTTCCGGCCTGGTCAGCGCCTTGCCCGAGACGTAGCGTTCCGCAACAGCGGCGGAATCCGGAAGTGTCTCGACCTTGCGGTTGAGGCGCCCCATGCCCTCCAGATAATCCATGAGCCGGCTCAGCTCTTCGCGATTGCCGGCTCCCTTGGCTTCGGTGAGCGAGATCGACAGCGACTGGAGGTAGTTGTTGCGCAGAACGAGATCTGCCACTTCGTCCGTCATCTCGGCGAGCAGCACATTGCGCTTCTCCCGCGGCAGCCGCCCCTCCAGCATGGCCGGGCTCAAGGCGATCTTGATGTTGACCTCGACGTCCGAGGAATTCACCCCGGCCGAGTTGTCGATCGCATCGGAGTTGCAGCGGCCACCATTCAAGGCGTAGGCGATACGGCCCTTCTGGGTCACGCCCAGATTGGCGCCTTCGCCGATGACCTTGGCGCGGACATCGGCTGCGTTGACGCGGATTGCATCATTGGCGCGGTCACCGACTTCGGCATCGGTCTCGGCTGCTGCCTTGATGTAGGTGCCAATGCCGCCGAACCACAGGAGATCCACCGGCGCCTTGAGGATTGCCGTCATGATATCCATCGGCGTGGCGGTGGTCGTTTCAAGACCGATGGCCGCAGCCGCTTCCGGGGTGAGTTTGACGGATTTCTCGGCACGAGAAATGATCATCGCACCAGCCGAGAGCGTCGAGCGGTCATAGTCCTGCCAGCTCGAACGCGGCAGATTAAACATGCGCTTGCGCTCGGCAAACGAGGTGGCCGGATCCGGGTTGGGATCGATGAAGATGTCGCGATGGTCGAAGGCCGCGATCAGCCTGATCTTTTCCGACAGCAGCATGCCGTTGCCGAAGACGTCGCCCGACATGTCGCCCACGCCCGCCACGGTAAACGGCGTCGTCTGGATATCGGTATCGATTTCCCGGAAGTGCCGCTTGACCGTTTCCCAGGCGCCGCGCGCCGTGATGCCCATCTTCTTGTGGTCGTACCCAGCAGAGCCGCCAGAGGCGAAAGCATCGTCGAGCCAGAAGCCGGCTTCCTGAGCCAGGCCGTTTGCCGTGTCCGAGAAGGTCGCCGTGCCCTTGTCGGCGGCAACGACGAAATAGGGATCGTCGCCATCCGGCCGGAGGGTATCGGCTGGCGGAACGATGTCACCGGCGACGATGTTGTCGGTGATCGACAGGAGGGTGCGGATATAGGTCTTGTAGGCTTCCGTGCCGGCGGCGAACCAGGCTTCGCGGTTGGTCGCAGGCGGGAGTTGCTTGGGGAAGAAGCCGCCCTTCGCACCGACTGGCACGATCACGGCATTCTTGACCTGCTGCGCTTTGACGAGACCGAGCACTTCCGTGCGGTAGTCCTGTGCGCGATCCGACCAGCGCAGGCCGCCGCGGGCAACCTTGCCGAAGCGCAGGTGGACGCCTTCGACCTCGACACCGTAGATGAAGATCTCGCGGAACGGACGCGGTTCGGGCAGGCCTTCCAGCTTGTGCGGATCGAACTTGAAAGCGAGCATCGGGCGATCGCTTTGTTGATAGCCCTTCTGGTAAAAATTGGTTCTGAGTGTCGCCTCGATCGCATTGATGTAGCGACGCACGATCCGGTCCTCATCGAGGATCTTCACGTCGTTCAGTTTGCTTTCCAGCGCGCCGAGCAGTTCTGCGTGGCGGCTCTTGCGGCTTTTCTCGGCCAGCGAGACATCGAAGCGATTCTTGAACAGTGCCACAAGGTCGGCCGCGATGGCCGGGTGTTTGGTCAGCGTTTCCGCCATGTAGGTCAGCGAATAGACCGCGCCGGCCTGGCGGAGATAGGCGGCATAAGCTCTCAGCACCGATGCCTCGCGGACAGTGACGCTTGCTGCGAGGATCAGGCGGTTGAATGGGTCGTTATCGACCGCTCCCGTAAAGGCAGCCAGAAAGGCTTCTTCAACCTGTGTCGCATGCTGCTTGATGTCGAAGTTCACCCCATCTGGAACCTGCAGTTCCATATCGTGGAGAACGATGACACGCTGCGCGTCGTCGGAGCGACCGATGCCGATGTCGAAGGTGCGTTCGCTGATCACCCGGAATCCGAGGTTTTCGAGCAGAGGCACACGACGGGATAGGGGAAGATGATCACTCACATGGAAGATCTTGAGGTAGAGAAGCGGGCCGCGCTCATCCGTCACCTGGTGGAATTCGAGCGATAGCGGGGCTCCTGCCATGCAGGCGTTGATGTGCCTGAGATCGCTGACCGCCTCTTCCGGGGTAAAGGCTTCCTCGAATGCCTGACCCACTTCGAGCGTCGGAGCACCTTTGCCGGCAAGGGCAGCAAAACGATCCGTCCAGCGCGCGGTGATCTGGCGCACCGCCTCTTCAAGCGCCGCCTGGGGGATTTGAGGTGTCGCTCCCTCGCGTCGGCCGATGATGATATGCACGCGGGCCACGCCCCCTTCAGGGAAGGCCGGATAGAAGGCTGAAACATGCCCGTTGTAGACGGACTGGAAGTAGAGGCCGATCTTCTCGCGAACCATCGAATTGTAGTCTTCGCGGGGCACGTAAACGATCAGCGAGACGAAACGATCGAAATGGTCAATGCGCGGCAACACGCGCACGCGCGGGCGTTCGGAAAGGTCGTTGATCTGTTCGCAGAACTTCGCCAGCAGGTCGGGCGTGATCTGGAAGAGATCGTCGCGCGGATAATTTTCCAGCGTGTTCTGCAGCATGCGGCCGGAATGGCTGCGGGGGTCGAAGTCGAAGTGGGAGACGACCTTCTCGACCTTGGCGCGCAGGAGCGGGATCTGATTGACCGAGCGCGTATAGGCGGTGGCTGTAAACAGACCGACGATGCGGAGCTCGCCCGCAACCTTGCCGTTTGGACCAAAGCGCTTGATGCCGATGTAATCCATGTAGGCGCGGCGGTGAACGACGGATTTGACATTCGCCTTGGTGACGATGAGATAGTCGGGACCTTGCAGGAAGGCCAGAATCTCGGGGGTGGTCGTGACCTGGTGCTGCCCTTGGCGAAGCACGCGAACATCGGGGTCCGAGAGAATGCCGAGGCCGCTGCCCTTCTCGCGCTCGACGGTCGCTTCCGCTCCGTCGCCCGAATAGGTGTATTCGCGCATGCCAAGGAAGGTGAAATTGTTGTTGCGCAACCACTCGAGGAACGCGACCGCCTCGTCGCGCTCAGCTTCGGTCCGTCCGGCAGACAGATCGCGAAGCTCCGAAAGCGCTGTTTCCAGCAGATTCAGCATCGGCTTCCAGTCGGTCGCCGCCATCTTGACCTGCGCCAGGACATTCTGAAGCCGGCGGATCAATTCGGCCGACTGCTCCGCCGAGAGCGGTGCGAGATGAAGTTGGATGTAGCTGACCTTGATCGCACCTTCCGGATCCGAGTCCGGGTTCGACAGCGAGATGTCACCGCGCGGTGTCACAGCAAGGATAGGATGAACCGCCATATAGATGTCGCGATAGTGGCTGGTCACCTCGCCCATCAGCGAATCGTAGAGGAAGGACTTGTTGTGGTCGACAATGGAGAGAACGCTGACTGGAATGCCGTTCGGGCTTACGCCCTCGATGGTATCGATGCTGATATGGGGCATCGTTCGATCCCAAGCCGCAATGTCACGTGCGGCTCTCGACGCCGATCGTGCCAGCATCGACGCATCGTAGCGATCGAGGTCGTCGTTGCTTGCTCTTCCGAATATGACTTTCAGCGACACATGGGCATCGCCCGTTTCTCGCGCCATCTGCTCCGCATTTTCCAGCAATTCGTCCCGCTTGCTGAACCCGGTCCTGCCCATGTACCCCTCCGTAAATCGCGCCATTGCGCGTAATCTTCACGCAAATGGCTTGCAAAAGTATGTATGGAACAGAAATACGAAAAAATCAGGCGAAAATATGCGGTCAAATTCATAAAATTCAGGAAATTTTTGCATCAGATGGTGCTTTGCCAGTTCGATTGCCGGGTGAGAAAGCGAATCACATAAAATGCGCGAAAAGAGCAAGGGTGCCGTCATCGTCATCTCAAGCCATGTTGTCCGTGGATCCGTCGGCAACAGAGCCGCCGTGTTCGCCCTGGAAGTCCTGGGGCGGCCGGTCTGGGCGCTTCCAACGATCGTGCTTCCCTGGCATCCGGGACATGGTCCTGCGACGCGTCTGCGATTTCCCGACGACGACTTCGACCAGGCGATCGATGATCTGATCAGGGCGCCATGGTTGGGTGAGGTCTCGGCAGTCTTGTCTGGGTACTTCGGCAGCGCCCGCCAGCCAGCCGCTATCGCCCGTCTCGTCGAGGCTGCCAAACAGAAAAATCCGGATCTGATCTATGTCTGCGACCCCGTGATCGGCGATCTCGGAGGGCTTTACGTTCCAGTCGAAACCGCAACGGCCATCCGAGACCGGCTCATTCCGCTTGCCGATCTCGCGACACCCAATCGCTATGAACTGCAGTGGCTGGCAGGGCGCGAGCTGCCAAGCAACCAGGCCATCATTGAAGCGGCGGGCGATCTCGGACCGAAACGCATGCTGGTCACCTCCGCGGTGCCAATGATGGCCAAGGGGACGGGAAACCTCCTGCTGAGTGGCCGATCGGCTCTGCTTGCCGAACACCGGCTTATCGACAATCCGCCAAATGGGTTGGGTGATCTTCTCGCCGCCGTCTTTCTGGCACGTCTTCTCGAAGGCTTGGACGAAGAAAAGGCGCTGCAACTGGCGACGGCCAGTGTCTTTGAAATTCTCGCGCAGACAGCCAAGCGCGGCAGTGACGAACTGACCCTGGAGAGCGACGCCTCCAGTCTCTCGACGCCCATGGCCATGGTACAGATGCGCCGCCTGCTGCATCCTGCCCCGCGCAAGCCCAGCACCCGGCCCTGATTTCCCAGGCAATTCTGTGGCTGCAATCAGTTGCCAGGGTCGTTCACGCGCTGTAATCGGTAGCAATGAGCCATTTTCCATCCGCACTTCTCAACGGCTATCGCAATTTCATGAGCGGCCGGTATCACGATCAGCGTGATCGCTACCGTGCGCTCGCCGAGCAGGGGCAAAAGCCCAATACGCTGGTGATTGCGTGCTGCGATTCCCGGGCCGCGCCCGAGGTGATCTTTGATTCCATTCCGGGCGAGCTCTTCGTCGTCCGCAATGTCGCCAATATGGTGCCGCCCTACGAGCCGGACGGCCAGTACCACTCGACCTCGGCCGCCCTTGAATTCGCCGTTCAGGCGCTGCGTGTGCAGGACATTATCGTGATGGGCCATGGGCGATGCGGCGGTATTCGTGCAGCCCTTGACCCGAACGCAGAGCCGCTCTCGCCGGGCGATTTCATCGGCAAGTGGATGAACCTCGTCGCGCCCGCTGCCGAGCAGATCCAGGGCAACTCGACCATGACCCCCGCCGAGCGGCAGACGGCGCTTGAGCGCATCTCCATCCGCAATTCGATTGCCAATCTGCGGACATTCCCGTATGTGAAGATCCTCGAGGAGCGCGGCAAACTGCGCATCCACGGTGCTTGGTTCGACATCAGCAATGGGGAATTGTGGGTCATGGACCCGAAGACCAAGGACTTCGAACGGCTCGGGGCAGAGCCGAACAGCTGATCACCCGGTCAGGCGCTTGCATCACCTGAAATGCGAAACGGCGGCCCGTGGCCGCCGTTTGCTTGTCGATTATTCGGCGTCGATCCGCGCGCCGATATAGGCAATTGCCTGCTGGTAGACGCCCGCGGCATTCCAGCCCTGGATGGCGGCGTAGTTCGGCTCACCCTGCTGATAGCCGGCTCCTGGCTGCCAGCCATGGCCGCGCAAAAAGTTTGCGGTCGATGCAAGAGCGTCGGCGCGCGAACGGACCATGTCGATATGGCCATCGCCGTCACCGTCGACGCCGTAGCGAATGACGTTGCGCGGGAGAAACTGTGTCTGGCCGATTTCGCCGTGGGCTGCGCCCTTGGCGTTCACGTCGAGGTTGCCGGCCTGAACGAGTTCCAGCGCGGCGTAGAACTGGTCGGTGAAGAAGGCGCTGCGGCGGCAATCGAAGGCGAGCGTGGCGACGGCCGAGAGGGTGTGCTCCTTGCCGAGGAATGAGCCGAAACCGGTCTCCATGCCCCAGATGGCGATCAGCGGACCGGCCGGGACGCCATACCGCTGTTCAAGGCGCGCGAAGAGAGCGGCGTTGTTCTTCTTCATCGTCTTGCCGCGGTTGATGATGGTCTGCCCGCCGCGCTTCTGCATGAACTGGTCGAAGGACAGCTTGAAGCTCTTCTGACCGCGGTCGGCACTGATCGTGCTGCGGCTATAGCTGACCGTAGAGAAAACCCTGTCGAGCATGCGTGGGCTGAAGCCCTGGGCGGCGGCCTGCTGCTTGAAGGCGGAGCTCCATTCTTCAAAGCCAGCGGAGGTGTTGCTGCAAGCAGCGGCGGCGGCCTGTTGCGTGCCGGCGAACAGCGCGACGACGGAAACGAGAGCTGCCGACAAAGTGGATGTCAGTCGCATTGAAGCCTCATAACGGACTGTGGAAGGGGGCGATTCGGCCGCACCATGCCAGTGAAAGATGACTCTGTCATCTGTCGTAAGCTAATGTAGGGCCGCGAAGGTCTCAAATCGGATCACTTTCAGCTGAAAGCGTCCTGCGAGGCTTCCCGCTTTCATTCGGGAAGCCTCTGCTTTGATAAATCAAGCGGCCGCGCGGGGCTTGATCAAGCCGCGATTGACGAGCAGCTCGGCAATCTGGATGGCGTTGAGGGCTGCACCCTTGCGCAGGTTGTCGGAGACGACCCACATGTTGAGACCGTTCTCCACCGTCGCATCCTCGCGGATACGCGAGATGTAGGTGGCGTCTTCGCCGGCGCATTCAACGGGGGTGATGTAGCCGCCGTTTTCATGCTTGTCGATGACAAGGCAACCCGGGGCATCGCGCAGGATGTCGCGCGCCTGGTCTGCGGTGATCTCGTTCTCGAACTCTATGTTGACGGATTCCGAATGGCCAATGAAGACCGGTACGCGCACGGCCGTGCAGGTCACCTTGATCTTCGGGTCGAGCATCTTCTTCGTCTCGGCCAGAACCTTCCACTCTTCCTTCGTATAGCCGTCTTCCATGAAGCTATCGATGTGCGGAATGACGTTGAAGGCGATACGCTTGGTGAACTTCTTCGACTCTACCGGATCGGCGACGAAAACGGCGCGGGTCTGCGTGAACAGTTCGTCCATGCCTTCCTTGCCGGCGCCGGAAACCGACTGGTAGGTCGAGACCACGACGCGCTTAATCTTGGCCACGTCATGAAGCGGCTTCAGGGCCACGACGAGCTGGGCGGTCGAGCAGTTCGGATTGGCGATGATGTTGCGCTTCTTGAAATCGACAATGGCGTCCGGATTGACTTCCGGAACGATCAGCGGAACCTCGGAGTCGTAGCGCCAGGCCGAGGAGTTGTCGATGACAACGCAGCCCTGCGCGCCGATCTTCGGCGACCACTTCTGCGAAATCGTGCCACCGGCCGACATCAGGCAAATGTCCGTATCGGAGAAATCGTAGTTCTCGAGGTTGGAAACCTTCAGGACCTTGTCACCGAAGGAGACTTCCGTGCCCTGTGAACGCGCCGATGCGAGTGCCACGACTTCCGATGCCGGAAAACCGCGTTCGGAGAGGATGTTCAGCATTTCGCGCCCGACATTGCCGGTTGCGCCTACGACTGCAATCTTGAAACCCATGTCTATGCTCTCTTTCTGTCTCTCCGCGGATGGTGAGGGGGAAGTTCGCGAAAAGACGCAACCTTCCTTGTCCCCGGCCGTGCCGGGGAGAGAGCGGTGGCCGAAGACGTCAGACGGTTTTCGTCGTCGTTTTGGCCTTGGTCGTGGATGCAAGAGAAAGGCATGCGCCACCGGCAGCAGACTGCTGCAGGAGGTGGAAGACCGCAAAGGGTTGCCCGAAAGCGTGCATGGACCGAATTCCTCTTCGCGGCGAGGAATTACAAGGTTTTCAGCACGAGTCAAGCCGACTGACCGCCAGCTCAGGCGAAAAGCGAAGGCCATCTCGGTGACGGCGATGTCACCATGACACGCCGGCGCTTGTCTCGCCTCTCCGCGCGTGGATAAAGAAGGAGATTGACCGGAGTAATTGCATGAATCTCGAAATTCGCGATCTGACCCCTGATGACCTTTCGCAGGTGACTGCGATCTACGCGGACGCTGTGGTCAATGGAACCGCGAGCTATGAGCTCGTTGCGCCGGATCTCGACGAAATGTCGGCGAGATTTGCCGCCCTCAAGGTCAAGGGCTATCCGTACCTCGCCGCCATCAACGAACAGGGATCGCTTGCCGGTTATGCCTATGCTTCGGCTTTCAGAACCCGACCCGCCTATCGTTGGCTCGTCGAAGATTCGATCTACATCGCACCCGCCGCCCGTGGCCGCGGTGTCGGCAAGGCCCTGCTGAGGGAATTGCTGATCCAGTGCGAGAAGCTGGGCTTTCGCCAGATGGTCGCCGTCATCGGCGGTGCGAGCGAGGCGTCCATGGCCGTGCACCGCAGTTGTGGCTTCGAGCCCGCCGGACGGCTGGTGGGTACCGGTTTCAAGCATGATCTGTGGCTCGACACCGTCTTCATGCAGAAAGCGCTTGGCGAGGGCAATTCGACCATGCCGGATCTGTCCAGCTATCCCGGCACGATGCCCTGATCGTCAGTCGAGGGCTTTCAGCGCCTTGTCGAAAACCTTGAGGACCTGTCGCAGATCGTGACCGCGCTTCAGGATCCGGCCATCCGTGGCCGCAACCGAAAAGGCGCCTTGCTTGGCGGCAAGCTTCGGGTTCTTTTCGATCCGGTAGAGCGGATATTCACCTGACCGTTTGAAGACGGAAAAGACCGCGCGATCCTTGAGGTGATCGATCGCATAGTCGCGCCATTCACCCTCGCCGACCATGCGGCCATAGATCCAGAGGATCGCGTCCAGTTCGCGGCGATGGAACGTGACGGGAAGAGGATCGAGGGATTGTCTGTAGATGCCGAGATCAACCACGCCGGTGGCGCTTTTCTCGGTTCCCTCGTCTTCGCGGCGCTGCCCTTCCGGCTGCTCTGTCATCAATGCTCCATGAGCTGCGATTCATGACGGCTGGGTGACAGTGTGCCTGACATGCCCGAAATTGCAAGCTTATCGGGGTCCCGCGACCATGGTCTCAGCGCCCCCTGCTGAGGAACCGACTGAGCAGCAGCTCACGCAGCCTTGCGGCGATCGGCGACAAACGTTTGCCGCTCAGGGTGATCAGATGATAGGGCGTCACTTCGATCGGCGTATCGAGTTTGAGCGTGGTCAGGTCGCCGACGGGGGTCTGTCGACAGAGTAGATCGGCGACTTCACGCGACATCGGAGCGATCGCGTTGGACGAGGCGAGCATCGCGATCATGACCAGAAGAGATGTGGTGTTGACGATGTTGCGCGGGATTGGGGCACCTTCCTCGATGAAGACATTTTCCACCGCCTGGCGCAGCGGGGTGCCGGGCGCCTGCATGACCCAGGGGAAATGGGCCATGTCCGAGATGTTGAGTCGGTCCACGTTGACCAGCGGATGACTGCGGTGCACGACGATCTCGACCTCTTCCATGGTCGCGCCGTCGACATGGAACTGCCGCGCGTCGATGCCGGACGGGATGCGCCCGAGAACGAAGTCGTATTGGCCTGACAGAAGATCGCGGATCATCTCGCCGCTCGGTGCAACGTCGACATGGATATCGACGGTGGAGGCTTCAGCCTTCAACGCGCGGATGGCAGGCACGACGTAACCGACTGCGCCGCCGGTGACGGCGCCGATCCTGACCTTTCCCGTCAAGCCGCGCTGAATGGCTTCGACCTCGCGGGCAGCTTCGCGCATTTCCTCCAGCACGTTCTGAGCCCGGCGGGCGAGTGCGCTGCCGACGGCCGTCGGCTCCATGCCTTTCGGTGTGCGGACGAAAATTGGTGACCCGACATAGCGTTCGATTTCGCCCAGCATGCGGGAAGCCGCAGGCTGCGTCAGCGCAAGTTCCTGAGCGGCCAAGCTTAATTGTCCGTGCTCGGAGATCGAGCGGATCAGGTTCAGATGCTTTGGTTGCAATCGGTGGACATGAAATTCGGCCATACAGGATATATCAACCATGGTATGCAGAAAGTCAAAATAATCATTTGATCGGTATATTGGCCACGATAAGACTCGCCACGGAGCTGGGGGCTGCCCCGTCAGCCGCTCGTTCTTGTTTCAGCGAGTGCCAGGAGGAGCTTGGCCTCGCACGGTATGACCAGGGAGGTTACCATGAAGAAACTTGGCGCCCTGATTGCGTCGCTCGCAATCGGCATCGCATCATTCGCGCCCGCGTCCTTCGCACAGGACAAGGGCATGGTCGGCATTTCAATGCCGACGAAGACGTCGACCCGCTGGATTTCCGATGGCGAGACCATGCAAAAGCTGTTCCAGGACGCTGGCTACACGCCGGACCTGCAGTTTGCTGACGACGACATTCCGAACCAGCTGGCCCAGATCGAAAACATGGTCACCAAGGGTGCCAAGGTTCTCGTGATCGGCGCCATCGACGGCACCACGCTCTCCGACATCCTGCAGAAGGCTGCTGATGCCGGCGTCAAGGTCATCGCTTATGACCGTCTGATCCGTGACTCGGGCAATGTCGACTTCTACGCCACCTTCGACAACTTCCAGGTCGGCGTTCTCCAGGCAACCAGCCTCGTTGATGGCCTCAAGGCCAAGTTCCCGGACACCAAGCCGTGGAACGTCGAACTGTTCGGCGGTTCGCCTGACGACAACAACGCCTTCTTCTTCTACGACGGCGCCATGTCGGTTCTGCAGCCGCTCATCGACAGCGGCGACATCGTGATCAAGTCCGGCCAGCAGGGCATGGACCAGGTCGGTACGCTGCGTTGGGACGGTACTGTTGCCCAGGCTCGTATGGAAAACCTGCTGTCCTCGACCTACACCGAAGACAAGCTGCACGGCGCTCTTTCGCCGTATGACGGTCTCTCCATCGGTATCCTGTCGGCTCTCAAGGGCGTAGGCTACGGTTCGGGCGACATGGCGATGCCGGTCGTCACCGGTCAGGACGCCGAGCTGCCCTCGATCAAGTCGATGCTTGCTGACGAGCAGTACTCGACCGTCTTCAAGGACACCCGCGAACTCGCCAAGGTTGCCGTCTCGATGGTCGAAGCCATCATGGAAGGCAAGGAGCCCGAGATCAACGACAACGAGACCTACAACAACGGTGTCAAGGTCGTTCCGTCCTACCTGCTGAAGCCTGTCGCTCTCGACAAGGCCAATGCCAAGGACGTTCTGGTCAATGCCGGCTACTACACGGCCGAGCAGATCGACAACTGATCCTTCGGATCGCATCCGGGTCCGCGATCCGTCGCGGACCCCTTTTCTATACGCATTGAGGGAGCTCGCGCCTCCGGCTGGATCCAGATAGGATCGCTGGCTTGGCGCAGGAATTCTGTACATGGACAACATCATTCTCGAGATGCGCGGCATCACAAAGACATTCCCCGGCGTGAAAGCGCTGGACAATGTCAGCTTCAAGGTGCGCGAGGGAGAGATCCACGCGCTGGTCGGCGAAAACGGTGCCGGCAAGTCCACGCTGATGAAGGTCCTGAGCGGCGTGTATCCGGCGGGCACCTATGACGGCGATATCTACTACGACGGCGAAGTCCGTCGCTTCGGCCGGATTTCCGACAGCGAGGAACTCGGCATCATCATTATTCACCAGGAGCTGGCGCTCGTGCCGCTCCTGTCGATCGCCGAGAACATCTTCCTCGGCAACGAGATCGCCGACAATGGCGTGATCCACTGGCCCCAGACCTTCGCGCGGACGAAAGAGCTGCTGGCGAAGGTTGGCCTGAAGGACCCGCCTTCGACGCGCATTACCGACATTGGCGTCGGCAAGCAGCAGCTGGTCGAAATCGCCAAGGCGCTGTCGAAGAAGGTCCGGCTTCTCATTCTCGACGAGCCGACAGCTTCGCTTAATGAAACGGATTCGGACGCGCTGCTGACGCTTCTGATGGAGTTCCGCAAGCAGGGGATGACCTCGATCATCATCTCCCACAAGCTCAACGAAATCCGCAAGGTCGCCGACCAGATCACCATCATTCGCGACGGCGGCACGGTCGAAACCCTCGACTGTCATACGCAGGAAATCACGGAAGACCGGATCATCAAGGGCATGGTCGGTCGTGACATGGAAGACCGCTATCCGAAGCGCGAACCGAAGATCGGCGAGATGCTTCTCGAAGTGAAGAACTGGAACGTCTTCCATCAGAACCACCGTGATCGCCAGTTCCTGCATGATGTCGCCTTCAACGTTCGGGCCGGCGAAGTCGTCGGCATCGCCGGTCTCATGGGTGCTGGCCGCACCGAGACGGCGATGAGCATTTTCGGCAAGTCCTGGGGTCACAAGATCACCGGCGATGTGTGGATGCACGGTAAACCGGTCGACGTCTCGACCATCCCGAAGGCGATCGGTGCGGGTCTTGCCTATGTGACGGAAGACCGCAAACATCTCGGTCTCGTCCTGCAGAACAATATCAAGGAAAACACCACGCTCGCCAATCTCAATGGCGTGTCCAGTGGCACAGTGATCGACGATCGCAAGGAAGCCAAGGTGGCTGCCGATTACCGGCAGAAGCTCAGGATCCGGTCGCATTCGATCTATCAGGAAGCGGTCAACCTGTCCGGCGGCAACCAGCAGAAGGTTGTGCTGTCGAAGTGGTTGTTCACTAATCCGGAGATCCTGATCCTCGACGAGCCGACCCGCGGCATCGACGTCGGCGCGAAATTCGAAATCTACACCATCATCAACCAGCTTGCCGCCGAAGGTAAGGGCATTCTGATGATCTCATCGGAAATGCCGGAACTGCTCGGCACCTGCGACCGCATCTACGTCATGAACGAAGGTCGCATCGTCGCGGAACTGTCCAAGGAAGAAGCAAGCCAAGAGTCCATCATGCGTGCCATCATGCGCTCTGGGGAGAAACACTAATGGCCATCGACACAAGAACCGAAACCCCCAAGGTCTCCGTGGGCGACTACCTGCGCAACAACATCCGCGAATACGGACTGCTGCTGGCGCTCGTCGTCATCATGCTGCTGTTCCAATTCCTGACCAATGGCGTTCTCTTCCGCCCGGTCAACATCACCAACCTGGTGCTGCAGAACTCGTTCATCGTCATCATGGCGCTCGGCATGCTGCTGATCATCGTGGCGGGGCATATCGACCTGTCGGTCGGCTCGATCGTCGCCTTCATCGGCGGTATATCGGCGATCATGCTGGTCAAATGGGGCTGGCATTTCTCGCTGGTCATTCCGCTGTGTCTGATGCTTGGCGGCATCATGGGCGCTGCCCAGGGTTACTGGGTCGCCTATCAGAAGATCCCGTCCTTCATCGTGACGCTTGCCGGCATGCTGGTTTTCCGCGGTCTCACCTATGTGGTCCTGCAGGGGCGCCCAATCGGTCCGTTCCCGAAGGAATTCACCCTGCTGTCGACCGGCTTCATCCCGGATTTCCTGCCGCTGACGGACACTGCAACGACGGGTATCGCAAACCATGTCGCCATCATCGTCGTCGTGCTGCTCGTGGCTCTGGCGATCTTCAACGGCATGAAGCATCGTCGCCTGAACGAAGAGCACGGCACTGAAAACGAACCCTTCGTCTTCTTCGCCGTGCAGATGGGCATCATCAGCGTTGTCGCGATCTTCCTCGGCTATCAGCTGGCGACCTATCGCGGCCTGCCGAACGTGCTCGTCGTCATGGGCATCCTGATTGCGCTTTACTCCTTCGTCACCACACGGACGACCATCGGTCGCCGGATCTATGCACTGGGTGGCAACGAGAAGGCGGCCAAGCTCTCGGGCATCAACACCGAGCGGCTCACTTTCTATGCGTTCGTCAACATGGGCGTGCTTGCGGCTCTCGCCGGCATGATCATCGCGGCGCGCCTCAATTCGGCAACGCCGAAGGCGGGCGTCGGCTTCGAACTCGACGTCATCGCGGCCTGCTTCATCGGCGGCGCCTCGGCATCCGGCGGCGTTGGCAAGATTACCGGTGCAGTCATTGGCGCCTTCATCATGGGTGTCATGAACAACGGCATGTCGATCATGGGTATCGGCATCGACTACCAGCAGCTCATCAAGGGCCTCGTGCTTTTGGCTGCTGTCTTCTTCGACGTTTACAACAAGAACAAAGCAGTCTGAGGATAGGCTTATGTTTCTCTCGCAATTGAAGGCTGGCGGCATCATTTGCCGCCAGGGTGAGGCTGCGCGCCTTGTCCCAGGATTTAACTCCACCTACGAACTGGCCAAGGCGGCGATTGCCGCCGGGACCACCGTTGCAGCCTTGATCGAAAAGCAGGGCCAAGGCGACACTGTAGACTTCCTCGCGCTCGCCGCCGAAGGCAAGCTCGACTGCCCGGTCCGCCATCCCGATCCGGCACATATGTACCTGACCGGTACGGGTCTGACCCATACGGGTTCGGCATCGGCGCGAGACAACATGCATGCGGATACCGCCGGCATGAGTGACTCGATGAAGATGTTCCGCATGGGGCTCGAAGGCGGCAAGCCGAAGCCCGGCGAAACGGGCGTCCAGCCCGAGTGGTTCTACAAGGGCAACGGCTTCAACGCAGTCGCACCCGGTGACGACCTCGTCTCGCCGTCTTTCGCTCTCGATGGCGGTGAAGAACCGGAAATGGCCGGCTATTACATCATCGGTGACGACGGCACTGCGCATCGCCTCGGCTTCTCCGTTGCCAACGAATTCTCCGACCATGTGACCGAGAAGATCAACTATCTCTTCCTCGCCCATTCCAAGCTGCGTCCGGCCTCCTTCGGTCCGGAGCTTCGTGTCGGCGCCCTTCCCGATCACGTCGAAGGCACCTCGCGCATCCTGCGTGGCGGCAAGACAGTGTGGGAAAAGCCCTTCCTTTCGGGCGAGGCGAACATGTCTCACACGATCGCGAACCTTGAATATCACCACTTCAAATATGCGCTGTTCTGCCAGCCCGGCGACCTTCACATCCACATGTACGGCACGGCAACACTGTCCGTGGCTGATGGATTCGTGACGCAGGAAGGCGACGTATTCGAAATCGAGTCCCCGCAATTCGGTCTTCCGCTGCGCAACCGCCTGGCAAAGGCTGCCGCAGAGACCGTCAAGGTGAAGATGCTCTGAGCGGATCGGTCAGCCGACCCGCCCATTCAACAGAGACAGGACGATAGCCATGAGCAAATTCAAACCGGCGGCCTGGCCGCGCCAACTGAGATCGCAGCACTGGTACGGGGGCACGTCCCGCGACACGATCTATCATCGTGGCTGGATGAAGAACCAGGGCCACCCGCACGACCTGTTCGACGGTCGTCCCGTCATCGGTATTCTCAACACCTGGTCCGACCTCACCCCCTGTAACGGGCATCTGCGCGAGCTGGCCGAAAAGGTGAAGGCTGGCGTTTGGGAAGCCGGCGGCTTCCCGGTCGAAGTTCCGGTATTCTCGGCGTCGGAAAACACCTTCCGCCCGACCGCCATGATGTATCGCAACCTTGCGGCACTCGCCGTCGAGGAAGCCATGCGCGGCCAGCCGATCGATGGTGCCGTTCTGCTCGTCGGCTGCGACAAAACAACCCCTTCGCTCGTCATGGGGGCCGCTTCGACTGACATTCCTTCGATCGTCGTGACTGGCGGTCCGATGCTGAACGGCTATTTCCGCGGCGAGCGTGTCGGATCCGGCACGCATCTGTGGAAGTTCTCCGAAGCCGTGAAGGCGGGTGAGATGACGCAGGAAGAATTCGTCGAGGCCGAAGCTTCGATGTCCCGCTCCAGCGGTACCTGCAATACCATGGGCACTGCTTCGACCATGGCGTCGATGGTTGAAGCTCTCGGCATGGCGCTCTCCGGAAACGCCGCGATCCCGGCCGTCGACAGCCGCCGCAAAGTGATGGCGCAGCTTTCAGGCCGTCGCATCGTGCAGATGGTCAAGGACGATCTCAAGCCCTCCGACATCATGACGAAGGAAGCCTTCGAGAACGCGATCCGCGTCAATGGTGCCATCGGCGGCTCGACGAATGCTGTCGTTCACATTCTGGCGATGGCCGGCCGCGTCGGCGTCGACATCACGCTCGACGACTGGGACCGCCTCGGCCGCGACATCCCGACGATCGTCAACCTCATGCCGTCGGGCAAGTATCTGATGGAAGAGTTCTTCTATGCGGGTGGTCTGCCTGTGGTCATCAAGATGCTCGGCGAAGCCGGAAAGCTGCACAAGGACGCTCTGACGGTTTCCGGCGAAAGCATCTGGGACGAGGTCAAGGACGTTCGCAACTGGAACGAGGACGTTATCCTGCCGGTCGACAAGGCGCTCACCCAGCAGGGCGGTATCGTCGTTCTGCGCGGCAACCTCGCGCCGAAGGGATGCGTGCTGAAGCCGTCGGCTGCCTCTCCGCACCTGATGAAGCATCGCGGCCGCGCCGTGGTCTTCGAAGACATCGACGACTACAAGGCGAAGATCAACGACGAGGCGCTCGACATCGACGAGACCTGCGTCATGGTCCTCAAGTACTGCGGTCCGCGCGGTTATCCGGGCATGGCGGAAGTGGGCAATATGGGCCTTCCGCCGAAGGTGCTGCGCAAGGGGATCACCGACATGGTCCGCATTTCCGACGCGCGCATGTCCGGCACCGCTTACGGCACAGTGCTCCTGCACACCTCGCCGGAAGCGGCGCGCGGTGGACCGCTCGCCATCGTCAAGAATGGTGACTTCATCGAAGTCGATGTCGAATCGCGTCGCGTGCATCTCGATATCTCCGACGAGGAAATGCAGCGTCGCCTCGCCGAATGGCGTCCGCCGGTCGAACCGCCGGCAAGCGGTTATGCCAAGCTCTTCCATGATCACGTCGAGGGTGCCGATACCGGTGCCGACTTCGACTTCCTGAAGGGCTGCCGCGGCTCGCCGGTCGGCAAGGACGCACACTGAGGGATCTCACCATGGCAGAACGTATCCCGCTCGCGCTCGTCGGCATCGGCAAGATCGCCCGCGACCAGCACATCCCGTCGATCGAAGGCGGCAATGATTTCGTCGTTGCCGTCGGCGTCAGCCGTCACGGAAAGGTCGAGGGTGCGGAGAACTTCACCGATTTCGACGAGTTCCTCGCAGCGCGCCCAGACATCAAGGTCGTGTCGCTTTGCACGCCGCCTGAGGTCCGCTTCGACATGGCAAAGGCTGCGATTTCAGCCGGTCGCCATGTACTGATGGAAAAGCCGCCTGCAACGACGCTTGGCGAAGCCGAGGCTCTGTCGGAGCTCGCTGCCAAGGCCGGTGTGACGCTGTTTGCCACCTGGCATTCGCGCTTTGCCCTTGGTGTCGAGCCGGCAAAGCAGTGGCTGTCGGACAAGGTCATCCAGTCGATCTCGATCGTCTGGAAGGAAGATGTGCGCCGCTGGCATCCCGGCCAGGCCTGGATCTGGGAACCGGGCGGCTTCGGCGTCTTCGATCCCGGCATCAATGCACTCTCCATTCTGACCGAGATCGTACCCGGCCATATCATGGTGCAGAACTCGGTTCTCGAGTTCCCTGAAAACAAGAAGCAGCCGATCGCCGCTTCCATCGCCATGCGGACCGTCGAAGGCGCGCCCATCTCGGCCGAATTCGACTGGCGACAGGAAGGCCCTCAGACGTGGGACATCACAGTCCAGACGAATGCCGGCGAGTTGCGCCTTTCAAAGGGCGGCTCGGAACTCTATATCGGGGGTAAGGAACAGGCGTCCGGCCCGGACCGCGAATATGCGGGAATCTACGAACGCTTTGCCCACCTCATACGCTCCCGCCAGAGCGACACCGACTATCAGCCGCTGCGTATCGTGGCGGATTCATTCCTCTGCGGGGAACGAAAAGTCGTCGCTCACTTCGAAGACTGAGAAGAAAAGGAGGCCCGATCCATGGCCTATATACCGACTGGAAAACACCTGATCGCCGGCAACTGGATTGCCAGCACGGACACCTTCGCCTCGTCGCCTGCCACGGGCTCCTCCCACACCTTCTCGAAGGGCACCCCTGCCCTGGTCGATCAGGCGGTCAAGGCCGCTGAAGAGGCCTTCGAAACCTATGCCTATTCGACGCGCGAAGAGCGCGCCGCTTTTCTTGATGCCATCGCAGAAGAAATCGATGCGCGTGGCGATGCGATCACCGAGATCGGCTCTCAGGAAACCGGCCTGCCGGAAGCCCGCCTGATCGGTGAGCGCGGTCGTACTGTCGGCCAGCTTCGCCTGTTCGCGGCCCATATCCGCAAGGGCGACTATCTCGATCGTCGTCACGACGAAGCCCTGCCCGATCGCAAGCCGCTTCCGCGTCCGGACCTTCAGATGGTCCAGCGCCCAATCGGCCCGGTTGCCGTCTTCGGCGCCTCGAATTTCCCGCTCGCCTTTTCAACGGCCGGTGGTGACACGGCAGCGGCCCTCGCAGCCGGCTGCCCCGTCGTCGTCAAGGCGCATGATGCCCATCCGGGCACGGGTGAAATCGTGGCGTCCGCCATTGACGCAGCGATCAAGCGTTGCGGCGTTCACCCGGGCGTCTTCTCCCTCGTGCATGGCGGCAGCCGCGATGTCGGCCAGGCCCTCGTCCAGCATCCGCTGATCAAGGCGGTCGGTTTCACCGGTTCGCTCGGTGGTGGCCGCGCACTCTTCGATCTCTGCGCCCAGCGCCCTGAGCCGATCCCGTTCTTCGGTGAGCTCGGCTCGGTCAACCCGATGTTCATGCTGCCGAAGGCCATTGCCAACCGTGGCGAAGCCATCGCAAAGGGCTGGGTCGGTTCGCTGACCATGGGTGCCGGGCAGTTCTGCACGAACCCTGGTATCGTTGTGCTGCTGAAGGGCGCCGATGCCGACAAGTTCGTCGAGACGGCTACCGAGGCCCTTTCGGGTGTCGGACCGCAGACCATGCTGACCGACGGCATCGCCAAGGCCTATCGCGACGGTGCCACCCGCATCGCCGGTACCGAAGGCGTGCGCTCGGTACTCACCTCGACCTGCGACCTGCGCAATGCCACACCGTACCTGTTCCAGACCACCGCCAAGGATTGGCTGGACAATCACGTGCTCGGCGAAGAGGTCTTCGGTCCGCTCGGCCTTATCGTCATCGCGGAAAGCGAAGACGAAATGGTCGCCATGGCCCGCAGCCTTTCCGGCCAGTTGACGGCATCTTTGCATGTCGACGCCGGTGACGAAGCGCTTGGCAAGCGGCTGATGCCGATCCTGGAACGCAAGGCTGGCCGTGTGCTGGCCAACGGCTTCCCGACGGGCGTCGAAGTGGCCGATTCCATGGTTCACGGCGGTCCCTACCCGGCGTCCACGAACTTCGGTGCGACTTCGGTCGGTACGCTCTCGATCCGCCGCTTCCTGCGGCCGGTCTGCTACCAGGATATCCCGGCTGCCCTTCTGCCGATCGATCTGGCTTAAGGAGCCGACGTGACTGGATCACCGTTTGCCGCGCTCGTCGATTGGGGCACCAGCAACCTGCGTATCTGGCTCGTCGACAGCCAAGGTGCGGTGATCGGTGAACGACAGTCGCCTGAGGGAATGGGCAGCCTGGAGAAGGCTGCCTATCCCGCGGTGCTGGAGGCACACCTGTCGGCGCTTGGCGCGCCTGCAGATCTACCGGTCGTCATTGCGGGCATGGCGGGCGCTCGCACCGGCTGGCGCGAAGCACCCTATGTGGAAACGCCAGCGCCTCTGGTGGGCCTCTTCCAACATGCCGTGCAGCCCGAGGGCCTCAGCCGTCCTGTCTACATCCTTCCGGGTGTCTGCCAGCGCGGAGGTGGCGCCTTTGACGTCATGCGCGGCGAGGAAACGCAATTGGCCGGCGCGCTGGAGCAGGGCCTCGATGACGCCCTGTTCTGCCTGCCCGGTACTCATTCCAAATGGGCCTTGGTCGAGGGTGGTCAGGTCAGGCGCTTCTCGACGGTCATGACCGGTGAGCTGTTCAATCTGATTAGCCGGCAATCGATCCTGCGTCTTTCCGTTCCGGAAGACGGGGATGCGGAGGCGGATCCCGACATTTTCGATGCGGCCGTTGCGCAGGCGCTCGCGCCCGGCTTCGCATTGACGTCGGTGCTGTTTTCCATCCGTGCCGAAAGCCTTCTTGCTGGCCAAGGGGCGAAGGTCAATGCGGCGGCGCGCCTTTCCGGCCTTCTCATCGGTGCCGAGATCGTCGCCATCCGCGATGACCTTCTGCGCCACGGAAAGGCCTATCTAATCGGAACGGGCAAGCTGACGCGTCTTTATGCGCGCGCCATCACCAAGGCCGGCGGTGAGCCTATCCTGCTTGATGGCGGTCTGCTGGTGCGCCGAGGCCTGCTCGCGTCGGCCCTTTCGCTTTTCGACCACGAATTCAAGGACTGAACGATGACTGCATCCGTTGCCTGGCCCGCCCTTCGCCGCAATCTCGTTGCCATCCTGCGCGGCATCAATCCGACCGAGATTGAGGCAACCGTCGATGCTCTCGTCGAAGCCGGCTTCGAAGCGATCGAAGTGCCGCTCAACTCACCTGACCCTTTCGTGTCGATCGAGAAGGCGCGCAAGCGCGCACCCTCAAACGTTCTAATCGGTGCTGGCACGGTGCTTGAGGTCGAGCAGGTTGATCGGCTTCATGACGTTGGCGGAAATCTTTTGGTAACGCCGAATGTCGAACCCGACGTCATCAGGCGTGCCGTCGCCCATGGAATGGTGGCAATGCCGGGCGTCTTCACGCCGACCGAAGCGCTTCTTGCCGCCAAGTCTGGTGCTGCAGCGCTGAAGTTCTTCCCGGCAAGCGTGCTCGGACCAGGCGGCATTTCGGCCATCAAGGCGATCCTGCCACCGAATCTGCCGATCGGCGCTGTTGGTGGTGTCTCCGATGCCAACTTCGCCGACTACTGGAAAGTCGGCGTTCGTGCGTTCGGCCTTGGCTCCAGCCTGTACAAACCGGGCGACGATGTCAAGCTGATTGGCGAGCGTGCCGTCAGAAGCGTTGCGGCCTACGACGCCCTGCAGGGCTAAGTCGAGACCACGGTAATTGCATCAGAAGCCCATCCGCCTGCCGGACGGGCTTTTTTCGTTTCAACTTTTGGCGATCGCGTGTGACCGTTGTCACGCGTCAAATCAGATAAACGTCCGACTGCCCAATTTTGAACATACCTGCGCCGCTTTTTGCGATAGTATATAACTAACTTGGTTGGCGCGGTGCGCCAAACGGTCCGGTCTGGCGCATTGACCCCTTACCCCCAGCCCCCCAATGCTTCCGGGCCGGACCACACCAAGTTCTTTTCCCTTACAGAGTCTTCGGCTTCACCATCATCATCGTCGCACCGACGATATGAGATGGGTTTCCTTTTTCATCCGCTGCCTGCAGCAGGATAGCGCAGCCGTCGCTCTTGTCGTCGCCCATGCGTCTGGCGGGAAGTGTGAGATCCAGAGGCTTCCCGTCCCACATGCCGACGGTCTGCACATCGGTCACGCTGTGCCAGTAGTCCAGGTTCTGTCCGGTATTTTCACCCTTCAGGACCTCGACGGCCTGATGCTGGCGGAAGTAGACAACGACAACATTGGCCTTGCCGCGGCCGGCACCCACGGAGATCGAAAGCTGGTCGTCATGGCGCGATGCGCGGATGGGCACGACGAGACCCTTGCCGGCAGACTGGAGCCTCTGGAGGCGGCGGTCGATATCGGTAGCATCAGTGCCCTTCAGGTGCTCCCGACCGTTGAGAACCGCCTGGGGCGTGTAGACGCCACTCCGGCCAAAGGCCTTGGCATAGGCATATTGCCGCTCGGTGTTCTCGGGCGTGGCAAGCGTATCGGCCCAACCGAGATAGTTCCAGTAATCGACGTGATAGGAGAGGGCCACAACCTCGCCCTGGCGCACCAGTTTCTCGAATGCGCGATCGGCGGGCGGGCATGAGCGACAGCCCTGCGAGGTGAAGAGCTCGACGACACCCTTTGGCTCGACAAATTCCTCGGCCGCGCCTTGTCCCGGAAACAGGAAAAGGCTTGAGACAGCCAAGGCCACCATCGCCCATGCCGTGACCCATGCCGTTGTCTTGTCAGAGTTCTTGTGCCGCATGCTATCGAGATGCCTTCACTTGAGTGCTGCACTGATAGCGCCAAGAGCGCCATGCGGGAAGTCACGATGGGGTGAAACTTTCGGCACTGACCGAGCGGGCTTCTGCAAAAAGAAAGGCCGCCGGTTTCCCGACGGCCTCTCTTGGACTTGTGCCTCAGACGATCAGGCGGCGAGATCGCGCAGAACGGTCTGCAGGATGCCGCCATTGTTCATGTAGGTGACTTCGTCGAGCGTATCGATGCGGCAGAGCAGCGGTACGTCCTTCACGGTGCCGTCGGAGTAGGTGATCTTGGCGATCTTCTTCTCGCGCGGCTTGATGTCGCCTTCCAGGCCCTCGATCGTGACGATCTCGTCGCCCTTGAGGTTGAGCGAGGCCCAGGTGGTGCCGTCCTCGAAGGTGAAGGGCACGACGCCCATGCCAACGAGGTTCGAACGGTGGATGCGCTCGAAGGACTGCGCGATCACGGCCTTGACGCCGAGCAGGTTGGTGCCCTTGGCAGCCCAGTCACGCGACGAACCGTTACCGTATTCGACACCTGCGAAGATGACGAGCGGAACGCCCTCTTCCTTGTACATCATGGCCGCATCGTAGATCGACAGCTCTTCCTTAGACGGATAGTGGACCGTGTAGCCACCTTCCTTGCCGTTCGGGCCGAGCATGTGGTTGCGGATGCGGATGTTGGCGAAGGTGCCGCGCATCATGACTTCATGGTTGCCACGGCGCGTGCCGTACTGGTTGAAGTCCGCCACAGCGACGCCGTTGTCGGTCAGGTAGGCTCCTGCCGGAGACGCTGCCTTGATCGAACCGGCCGGAGAGATGTGGTCGGTGGTGATCTTGTCGCCGAAGAGACCGAGGACGCGGGCGCCCTTGATGTCCTTCAGGCCCGAGCCGGTCTTGCCCATGCCGACGAAGTAAGGCGGGTTCTGGACATAGGTCGACTTGTCGTCCCAGGCATAGGTCTGACCGGCGGGAACCTGAACGGCCTGCCAGTTTTCGTCGCCCTTGAAGACGTCGGCATACTTCGATTCGTACAGTTCGCGCGTGACGTATTTCAGGATGAATTCCTGGATCTCGTGCGAGGTCGGCCAGATGTCCTTGAGGTAGACCGGATTGCCGTCCTGGTCTTCACCGAGCGGCTCGGTGGTCAGGTCCTTCTGGACGGTGCCAGCGAGTGCGTAGGCGACGACCAGCGGCGGCGATGCCAGGTAGTTGGCCTGGACGTCAGGCGAGATGCGGCCTTCGAAGTTGCGGTTGCCAGAGAGCACGCCCGCTGTGATCAGGCCCTTGTCGTTGATCGTCTTCGAGATCGGCGCCGGCAGCGGGCCGGAGTTGCCGATGCAGGTCGTGCAGCCGAAGCCGACGAGGTTGAAGCCGAGGGCATCCAGCGAGGTCTGAAGGCCGGACTTGGCCAGATATTCGCCAACAACCTGGGATCCCGGTGCCAGCGAGGTCTTCACCCACGGCTTCGACTTCAGGCCCTTGGCGACGGCATTGCGGGCGAGAAGGCCAGCTGCAATCAGCACGCTCGGGTTCGAGGTGTTGGTGCAGGAGGTGATGGCGGCAATCGCCACGTCGCCATGGCCGAGGTCGAAGTCCGTGCCTTCAACCGCGTAGCGATTGGTCAGCTGACCCGGCTTCTTGTAATCGCCTTCGAGAGCCGTTGCGAAGTTCGGAGCAATGGTTTCGAGCGGCAGACGGCCTTCCGGACGCTTCGGGCCGGCCATCGACGGCACGACGTCGCCGAGGTCGAGTTCCAGCGTATCGGTGAAGACGAGGTCGGCGCCATCATTGTCGCGCCACATCCCTTGAGCCTTGGAATAGGCTTCAACCAGGGCAATACGGTCCTTGGTGCGGCCCGACATGGTCAGGTAGTTGATGGTTTCGCCGTCAACCGGGAAGAAGCCGCAGGTGGCGCCGTATTCCGGACCCATATTGCCGATGGTTGCGCGGTCGGCGAGCGACATCGAATCAAGGCCGGGGCCGTAGAATTCGACGAACTTCGAGACGACGCCCTTCTTGCGCAGCATCTGCACGACGGTCAGAACGAGGTCGGTTGCGGTCACGCCTTCCTTGACCTTGCCGGTCAGCTTGAAGCCGATGACTTCAGGCAGCAGCATGGAGACCGGCTGGCCGAGCATGGCGGCTTCGGCTTCGATACCGCCAACACCCCAGCCGAGAACGCCAAGACCGTTGATCATCGTGGTGTGGCTGTCCGTGCCGACGCAGGTGTCCGGGTAAGCCGTGGTTTCGCCGTCCTCATCCTTGGTCCAGACGGTCTGGCCGAGGTATTCCAGATTGACCTGGTGACAGATGCCGGTGCCGGGTGGCACGACGCGGAAATTCTTGAACGCCTGCTGGCCCCACTTCAGGAAGCGGTAGCGCTCGCCATTGCGCTCGTATTCGAGCTCGACGTTGCGGGCAAAGGCCGTCGGCGTGCCGAATTCGTCGACGATGACAGAGTGGTCGATGACGAGATCGACGGGAACCAGCGGGTTGATCTTTTCCGGATCACCACCGAGATTAACCATGGCGTCGCGCATGGCGGCCAGGTCGACAACGGCGGGAACGCCGGTGAAGTCCTGCATCAGCACGCGGGCCGGGCGGTAGGCGATTTCCGCTTCGGCCAGGCCCTTGTTAACAAGCCATTCGGCGACGGCCTGGATGTCCTTCTTGGTGACCGAGCGGCCATCCTCATTGCGGAGAAGGTTCTCGAGAAGCACCTTCATCGAGTAAGGGAGCTTCGATACACCGGCAAGACCGTTCGCTTCGGCCTTCGGGATACTGTAGTAGACATAGTCCTTGCCATCGACCGTCAGGACCGACCGGCAATTGAAACTGTCGAGAGATTTAGCCACGGATAGAAACCCCGCATATTCTGATAGCCAACACGTTCGTGCGGACGCCTATGCACTTCATGCACATCAGGATGCGGGTACGACCATTTCCGCTGTCCGCACGTGAAAATCGCTCCTCGCGATATCCAAGTTCGGCACAAGGATGAACTTCACGCCGGCCGCTGGCGTGGTTGCAGGTCTTATAGATAATTTCTAAGAAAGGCGCCAGACCGACGAAGGACGAAATCGGAATTTTTTATGAGGCAGGCCTCATCCTGCCAGAAGGCGACCATGATCAGGCTCGAAGCCGAAAATCTCTCAGCGCGCCGTGGCGAGGATCTGATTTTCGTTAATGTTTCCTTTAAGTTGGCTCCGGGAGAAGCGATGGTTCTGACGGGCCGAAACGGCTCCGGAAAATCGACGCTTCTGCGCGTGATTGCCGGACTGCTTCGTTCGGAGACAGGCCGGGCGGTCTGTGTTTCCGACGCGGACGGAGAGGCCCGGCCCGCCGGAGAATTCAGTCATTACCTCGGCCATCGAAACGGCATGAAACGTGAGCTGACGGTCGCCGAGAACCTCGCTTTCTGGAAATCCTTCCTCGGCGATATCGGCGGAGGAGTGGGGCTCAGCGTGGAGGAGGCTGCCGCGGCCGTCGATCTTTCCGGCATCACGCATCTTCCCTACGGCTATCTTTCTGCCGGTCAGCAGCGGCGCTTTGCGATGGCGCGGCTTCTTGTCGCGCATCGCCCGGTCTGGATCCTCGACGAGCCGACGGCCGCACTCGACCGCAAGGCCGACGCGATGTTCGAAGGGCTGGTGCGTCGTCACCGGGAAGCGGGCGGCATCGCACTTGCCGCAACCCATCAGCCGCTCGGGATGGATGGAGCCCAGACGCTGGAGATGCTCGGCTTCGATGGCGTCGAACTGGAGTATTCCGCATGATGGCGCTGTTTCTCCGGGATCTGAAACTCTCCGTCCGTGCCGGCGGCGGCGCCATGATTGGGGTCCTGTTCTTCACCACGGTGGTTGCCGTCATCCCCTTCGGCGTCGGGCCGGATCTCAATCTCCTCTCGCGGATCGGACCCGCCATCGTCTGGATCGGTGCGCTGCTTTCGGCCCTGCTCGGCCTTGACCGCCTGTTCCAGGCCGAGCGCGACGACGGGTCGCTCGACATCCTGCTGATGCAGGAAACGCCGCTCGTACTGACCGTCCTGGTGAAATGCCTGGCGCATTGGGCGGCGACCGGTCTGCCGCTCGTGATCGCCTCGCCGCTGCTCGGTCTGTTCATGAACATGGATGAGGTCGCCATCGGCGCCGTCATGCTGACGCTGCTGGTCGGATCGCCGGCCATCACCTTCATCGGTGCGGCCGGGGCGGCGGTGGCCGTCGCCCTGCCCCGCGGCGGTCTGCTGGTCTCCATTCTCGTGCTGCCGCTCGCCGTCCCCGTACTGATCTTCGGGGTCAGTGCCTCCTATGCGGCGGTCGAGGATCCTGCGCCTTTCCTGCCGCCCTTCATGTTCCTGTCGGCCATCACGCTTCTCTTTGCCGTGATCGGACCCGTGGGTGCGGCCGCGGCCTTGCGCAGTTCGGGCGATTGAGACAATTCGGCTTGACCAGGATCAATTGCAGGGCCGCCTGAGACACGCTAGAACAAGACATGACCGACAGTAGCCTTGCCGTGACCAAGATCATCGATCTCGCCAATCCGACGCGATTCCTCGCTTTTGTCGCGCGGGTTCTGCCGTGGTTCGTGGGCGTGACATTGCTGCTCTTTGCGGTGGGCCTCTATCTCGGCTTCACCTCCGAAACGGACTACCAGCAGGGCGATACGGTGCGCATCATGTATGTGCATGTGCCTGCCGCCTGGCTCTCGATGATGTGTTACTCCGTGATGGCGATCTCGGCGATCGGCACCCTGGTCTGGCGTCATCCGCTGGCGGATGTCAGTCACAAGGCGGCTGCCCCGCTCGGCGCTGCCTTCACGCTGATCGCTCTCGTCACCGGCTCGCTGTGGGGCAAGCCGATGTGGGGCACCTGGTGGGTCTGGGATGCGCGCCTCACCTCGGTCTTCGTGCTGTTCCTGATGTATCTCGGCTTGATCGCGCTCAATCGTTCTATGGATGATCCGTCCAAGGCTGCGCGGGTCAGTGCGGTGCTGATCCTGGTCGGCTTCGTCAACATTCCGATCATCAAGTTCTCGGTCGATTGGTGGAACACGCTGCATCAGCCGGCCAGCGTCATGCGCCTCGATGGCCCGACCATTCACCCCGAATTTCTCTGGCCCTTGCTTGTGATGGCGCTCGCCTTCACCCTTCTCTTCTTCACGCTGCACTTCATGGCGATGCGCAACGAAATCTGGCGTCGCCGTGTTGGGGCACAGCGCCGCATGGCCGCGCGTCAGGCTGGCCGGGAACACCAGTCATGACCCACGGCTTCTATGTCATTGGATCTTATGTGCTGACAGCCGCGATCTGTCTCAGCCTGGCCGTCTGGATCTATCTTGATGGTCGGGCACGGCAGGCGGAATTGAAGGCACTGGAAGGGCAGGGCATTCGCCGCCGTTCGGCCTCTGCTGGACAGGACACGCCTGCATGACCGAGCAGACCGAAAGCGAAGCTGCCGGTTCCACGGGGCGTGGGCGTTACTTGATTGCCGCCCTGCCGCTTCTGCTGTTTGCCGGCCTGGCAGCGGTCTTCATGACGCAGCTCCAGTCCGGTCGCGACGTATCGGAGATCCCGTCGGCGCTGATTGGGACGAAGGCACCGGTCCTTGACCTCGTTGCCCTTGAGGGCTCCGAGCTCCCGGCACTGACCACCGCGGCCATTTCCGGCAAGCTGACACTGGTCAACGTGTTTGCCTCCTGGTGCGTGCCCTGCCGCCAGGAGCACCCGATGCTACTCGAGCTGTCCAAGGATCCGCGCGTCAATGTTGTCGGCATCAACTACAAGGACCGCAACGACAACGCCCTGCGGTTTCTTGGTGAACTCGGCAATCCCTACGATGCGATTGGGGTTGATCCCAATGGCAAGGCTGCCATTGATTGGGGCGTCTATGGCATTCCGGAGAGCTACCTCGTGGGTGCCGATGGCATGATCCTCTACAAGAAGGTCGGGCCCTTCGATCCGGAGAGCTTTCAGACGCAGCTGATGCCGGCGATCGAAAAGGCGCTTGCCGGCAGCTGAGCCTCCTCGATCAGAGCGCTCCCTGCCACGTCTTCACCGCCTCGATCGGCCAAACCAGCATGACGACATTGAGCGTCAGGTTATCGCGGATGACGAAAGCCGTCAGGATCTCGAATGCGATTGCGATCGCAACGGTGAGCCAGATCGGCGCGCGCGCCGCAAAAAAGAATCCGGCGATCATCGCCATCATGTCCATCCCCGAATTCAGGATGCTGTCGCCGCTATAGCCGACCGCCATTGTGGCCGTCCGGTAGCGGTCGATCACGATGGGCGAGTTTTCCAGGATTTCCCAGCCGGCTTCGATCAGGGCTGCGAGCGCGAGCTTTGCCGTGAGCGGCTTCCGGCGCAGCACGAGCCAGCCGAGGCCGTAGAAGAGGAAGCCGTGGATGATATGCGACGGCGTGTACCAATCGAAGAGATGCTGGGAATTCCCGGGCGTATTCACGCCGGCTTCGAAGAGCTTCACATAGCCGCATTCGCAGATCCAGAGCCGCCCCATCAGATATTGGGCCAGCACCTGCACCAGAACGATGATCACCGTCACCGCGAGCCAGAACCGTGCCGTCGTGTTGTCGCCTTGCCGGCTCGCTGTCGCGGTCATTCCGCTTCCTTCTCTTCCAGCGAGTGCTTCATGATCAGCGGCATCTGGGCAAGCGTGAAGAGGATGGTGATCGGCATGGTGCCCCAGACCTTGAAGTTGACCCAGACGTCATCCGAAAAATTGCGCCAGACGACCTCGTTCAACACGGCGAGGAAGAGGAAGAAGATGCCCCAGCGAAGCGTCAGTTTTCGCCAGCCTTCAGCGTCGAGCTGGAAGGCAGCGTTGAAGACGTAACCGAGAAGCGAGGTACCAAAGGCGAGGCCGCCGAGCAGAACGACGCCGAAGAGCGTGTTGACGATGGTCGGCTTCATCTTGATGAAGGTGTCGTCCTGCAGCCAGATCGACAGTCCGCCGAAGACCAGAACGACGATGCCCGAGACGAAGGGCATGACCGGCAGGTGCTTGAATACGATTTTCGAGACGATCAGCGAGAGCACGGTTGCGACCATGAAGAGGGCGGTCGCGATGAGAAGCGGGCCACCGATCGCGGTCAGTGCTGGAAAGGTCTTGGCCAGCCATTCGCCGCGCAGGTTGCCGAAGAAGAAGATCAAGAGTGGCCCTAGTTCGAGCGCCATCTTCAGCAAGGGATTCTGTTTCTCGACCTTGGAGGCGTGGGTATCGGTGGATGTGTCCGACATGATGTCGTTTCCTAAAGTTTCCGGCGCTCAGCGCGCGATGCCGGCAATGGCGCTGGCGAAGTCTTCCGCCTCAAAGGGTTCGAGGTCGTCGATGCCTTCGCCGACGCCGATGAAATAGACGGGCAGCTTGTGTTTGGCGGCGATGGCAACCAGGATGCCGCCGCGCGCCGTGCCGTCGAGCTTGGTCATGATCAGGCCGTTTACACCCGCCACATTGCGGAAGATCTCGACCTGTTGGAGGGCGTTCTGGCCGGTGGTCGCGTCGAGGGTCTGCAGCACGGTATGCGGCGCATCCGGATCGAGCTTGCCGAGAACGCGGACGATCTTTTCCAGTTCCGCCATCAGCTCGGCCTTGTTCTGCAACCGGCCGGCGGTGTCGATGATCAGCACGTCGGCTTTGTCAGCCCTGGCTTTTTCGAAGGCTTCGTAGGCAAGGCCTGCCGCATCGGCGCCGAGCTTGGTGCCGAGGAAGGTCGAGCCGGTGCGGTCCGCCCAGATCTTCAGCTGCTCGATGGCAGCGGCACGGAAGGTATCGCCGGCCGCCAGCATCACCTTCAGACCGGAGCCCGAAAGCTTGGCGGCGAGCTTGCCGATCGTCGTCGTCTTGCCGGTGCCGTTGACGCCGACGACAAGGATGACGTGCGGCTTGTGGCTGAGATCAAGGGCCAGCGGCTTGGCGACCGGCTTCAGCACCTTGACGATTTCGGTCGCCATGATCTTGGTGACGTCCTCGCCGGTCACATCCTTGCCGTAGCGTTCGGATGCCAGCGTGTCGGTGACGCGCAGGGCGGTTTCGACGCCGAGGTCGGCCTGGATCAGCAGATCCTCCAGTTCCTCCAGCGTTTCGTCGTCGAGCTTGCGCTTGGTAAAGAGAGCGGTGATCTGACCTGTCAGTTGCGAGGAGGTGCGGAAAAGGCCAGCGGTCAGTCGCTGAAACCAGGTTTGTTTGACCTGCGGAAGCTCGGCGACTGGGGGCAGCGGCATAGTCTCCGCCGTCGAGAACCCCTTCGGGAGCGAGACAGGCACTGGAGTTTCCGTCGGGTCAATCGCTTCGGCGATCACGCCCTGCGATACATCGGCCGGCTGAACCGGATTTTCGTGGAAGGGCAGCACCGGGGATTCGACCGGCTCGCCGGTGGCAAGGCTCTCGTCTTGCTCGGCCACCTCTTCCGCCTCGAGAAGCGCCAGCGGCACCATTTCGAGATCCGCATGCTCTGTGATCGTCAGCTCCGATGCCTCAGGCTGGTCCTGTTCCGCTTCAAGATCCGGTGACGGGCCTCCGGCGGTATCCATTTCCTCGGCAAGGACAGGATCATCGGCCAAAGGCAAGTCTTCAAGATGAACGTGCGATGCGCCTGAAAGGACCGGGATCTCGCTTTGCGGCACCGGCGCCTTGTCTTCAGAGGCATCGGGCGTCGTCTGGGCAGCCTTCTCCTTGCCGAAGGTGAAGACTTTCTTGATGAAGCCGAGGGCCATGGTCACTCTATTCCGTCTGTCAGGCAGCAGCGCTTGCCGCTGCCGATGCAATCGTCAGATGGCGCCCGGTGTGGCCGCCGATCGAGACCTCGATGAGGCTGCCGGGTGTCATTCCGGGCGCTGCAACGAGGGTGAAGTCTTCCGTATGCGCCATTTCGTTGCGCTCGACCAGCAGCTTCTGCCGGCTGCCTATATGCGCAGCGAGATGGATAGCCTGCAATCGATCGGCGGTGGCCCGAAGTTCTGCCGCACGCGCCTTGACGAGTGCCCGATCGAGCTGCGGCATGCGGGCTGCCGGGGTCCCTGGACGCGGGCTGTAGGGAAAGACATGCAGATGTGCGATGCCGATCTCCTCGGCGAGGCGCGCGGAGTTTGCCGCCATCTCATCGGTCTCCGTCGGGAAACCGGCGACCATGTCGGCGCCGAAGGCAAAGCCGGGCCGCAGGCGCCGGACCTGTTCGGCAAAGGTAATGGCATCGGCGCGCGAATGCCGCCGTTTCATGCGCTTCAGGATCATGTCGTCGCCATGCTGCAGCGACAGATGCAGATGCGGCATGAAGCGCGGCTCATCGGCAATCAGGTCGAAGAGATGGCTGTCCGCCTCGATGCTGTCGATCGAGGAGAGGCGGAGGCGCAGGATCTCCGGCACCTGCTTCAGGAGCGTCTTGGCGAGAAGGCCGAGCGTCGGATTGCCGGGCAGGTCAGCGCCATAACTCGTCGCGTCCACCCCCGTTAGTACCACCTCGCGATAGCCGTTCTCGACGAGCTTGCGCGCCTGCTCGACGACGGCGCCCATCGGCACTGAGCGAGAATTGCCACGGCCATAGGGGATGATGCAGAAGGTGCAACGGTGGTCGCAGCCGTTCTGCACCTGCAGGAAGCCGCGCACATGGCCGTCGATATGGGCCACCATCTGCGGTGCCGTCTCGGTCACGCTCATGATGTCGTTGACAGCCACTTTCTCTTCCGCCGAGACGCCGAAGTCCGGCAGGCGGCGATAGTGCTCGGCCTTCAGCTTTTCCTCATTGCCAAGCACGGCGTCGACCTCGGCCATGGCGGCGAAGGTGTCAGCCTCCGTCTGGGCAGCACAACCGGTGACGATGATACGGGCTTCCGGGTTTTCCCGGCGTGCCCGGCGGATCGCCTGGCGCGCCTGACGCACGGCTTCTGACGTCACGGCACAGGTGTTGACGAGGATCGCATTGTCGAGGCCGGCCTTGGCGGCCTCGGCTTTCATGACCTCGGATTCATAGGTGTTCAGGCGACAGCCGAAGGTGATGACCTCGACAGCGCCTTGTCGCGCAGAGGTCACGGGGTGGCGGCCTCTGCTTGGCCGCTCTCGTCGCGCTGCCAGGCACCGGTCGTCGGATCAACCGTGCCGGACCATTCCCATTCGGCCGGGCCGGTCATGACGACCTTATCATCAGGGCGCCAGTCGATGGTCAGCGTGCCGCGGTTCGGACTCGAAGCGACGGTGATCGTCACCTTGCGCTCGGTGCGGCCGGTGCGCGCGGCGGATACACCAGCGGCGCAGGCGGCAGACCCGCAGGCGAGGGTCAGGCCGGCGCCGCGTTCCCAGGTGCGTGTTACCATTGATGTCTTCGAGGTGAGCTGAGCCAGCGTGATATTGGCCTTTTCCGGGAAGATCGGATGGTTTTCCAGGAGCGGGCCGAAGCGTTCCAGATCATAGGTCATGGGATCGCGATCGACCCAGAAGACCGCATGCGGATTGCCCATCGACATGGCCGAGGGCGAATGCAGGATCGGTGCGTCGATCGGGCCGATCTGCAGCTCGATGCGGCTGGTGTCGTGGAATTCTTCTGAGAGCGGGATCTTGTCCCAGGCAAAGACGGGCTTGCCCATGTCGACGGAGATCGTGCCATCCGCATGTTCGACGGCATTCAGAATGCCGGCGATGGTCTGGAAGGTGAAGCTCTTGCGGCCGGTTTCACTGGCAAGCGCCTGCACCACGCAGCGGGTGCCATTGCCACAGGCCTGGGCCTTCGAGCCGTCGCAGTTCAGGATGTCGATATACGCGTCCGTACCATCCACCTTCGGATCATGGATCGCCATGATCTGGTCGAAAGCGGTCGAGGGGTCGGCGGCGAGCGCGATCGCCGCAGCCGGCGTGACCCGATCGGTGCGACCGCGCATGTCGACGACCAGGATCTTGTTGCCAAGCCCGTTCATCCTAGCGAATTCGACCCGATCCGACATCGTCACTCCAGAAAGCTGCATTTTCAGCCTATATGGCGGAAATGCAGCGGAATTACCAGTAGAGCGGGCAAAACTGCGCGACCATGGTCAACGGCACGGCTCGGTCACATCAAGCCATTCCCGGGTTCGCGCCTCGGGATCGGCATTGAGCGTGATGTCGGTGACCACGGCTGCACTGTCGGCACCTGTTGCAAAGACGCCGGGAAGCCGGTCGGGGCGAAGCCCGCCGATCGCGACCAGGGGTAGGGGGCCGATCTTTTCCTTCCAGGATGTCAGCCGTTCTAGGCCCTGCGGCGCCCAGGGCATCTTTTTCAGGATCGTCGGATAGACGGGGCCAAGCGCGATATAGTCAGGCTTGGCGGCCAGCGCCGTTTCGAGTTCGGCCTCGTCATGGGTGGAGAGGCCTAGTTTCAGGCCCGCATTCCGGATGGCGGCGAGATCCGCCGTTGCCAGATCCTCCTGGCCGAGATGCACGAAGTCGCAGGCCTCGTCGATGGCGATCTGCCAGAAGTCGTTGACGATGAGCTGGCAGCTATGATCGGCACAGCATTGCCGGGCGCGGCGGATGTGCTGGCGAAGAACGGTGTCATTCGCGTCCTTCATCCGCAGCTGCACCAGCTTGACGCCCAGCGGCACCAGCCGCTCAATCCAGTCGGCGCTGTCAACGATGAGGTAGAAGGGATCGAGCTTCATGCGAAGATCCCCTTTCCGATCACAGGCGTGGATGGCACGGCCATATCACGCGGTTCCAGCATGCCGGCTTGATGGGCGATATGCCCCGCCTCGATGGCCTTGGCAAAACCCTCTGCCATCGCGGCCGGATCACCGGCCGAGGCAACAGCGGTGTTGAGCAGCACGGCGTCATAGCCGAGCTCCATCACAACAGTCGCATGGGACGGGCGTCCGATGCCGGCATCGACGATCAGCGGCACGTCGGGGAATTCCGCCCGCATGGATTTGAGCGCGGCCACGTTCTGCGGCCCCATGGCGCTGCCGATCGGCGCGCACCAGGGCATCAGCACCCGGCATCCGGCAGCGAGCAGTTTCTCCCCGACCACCAGATCGTCGGTGGTGTAGGGGAAAACCTCGAAGCCCTCGGTAACCAGGATCTTTGCCGCTTCCACCAGTTCGAAAACGTCAGGCTGCAGCGTGTCGTGATGGCCGATCACCTCGAGCTTGATCCAGGTGGTGCCAAACACCTCCCGCGCCATCTTCGCCGTTAGCACCGCCTCGCGCGCGCTGTGGCAGCCTGCCGTGTTGGGCAGAACATGAACACCGAGATCCCGGATCATCTGGAAGAAGGCGCCGCCCGTCTTGCCGCCCGCGGTTTCCCGGCGAAGGGAAACGGTTACGATCTCGGTCCTCGATCGCCGCACAGCCTCCGCCAGCACTGATGGCGAGGGGTAGCGGGCTGTGCCGAGCAGGAGGCGCGAGGTGACGGTCTTGCCGTAGAGTTCCAGGGCCATCTCAGCCTCCCTGCATGGGCGAAAGGATTTCGATCCGGTCGCCATCGTTCAGAGGATGGGCGGCTCGCTCCTCGCGGTGAACCAGCTCGCCATTGACGGCGGTTGCCAGCCAGTCGCCTTCGTAGTCCAGCTTCAAGAGCAGATCGGCGAGGCTTGCCGCCTCCAGCTCCAGGGCGTCTCCATTCACGATGAGCTTCATGCGGTCCTCCTTTTCTCCAGGGCGTGGGTGGTCGAAATCTTCTCCGCCGCTTCGCGGGCCAAGGCTGGGGCGAGCAGAAAGCCGTGGCGGTGCATGCCGGCGACGGCCAATCCCTCTACCGTCTCAACGATGCGCGGCACGTTGTCTGCGAAAGCCGGGCGGATGCCGGTGCCGGTTTCCACAATGCGCGCCTCGGCAAAGGCCGGGTGCAGGGCATAGGCGGTGTTGAGCAGCTCCATCATCGAACGCGCCGTGATCGGCCCGTCATCCTCAGCCTCGATCATGGTCGCGCCCAGCATGAACAGCCCGTTGCCGCGCGGTACGATGTAGAGCGGGTGGCGGGGATGCAGGAGGCGCACGGGACGGGAGAGGCCCACCTCGGGCGTTTCCAGATAGAGCATCTCGCCGCGCACCCCGCGTAAGCCTTCGATGTCACCGATCGCCTGTGGCCCACGGCAATCGATCACCCTCGCATAGTCTCCCGCATCACCGGCCTCCTCCCCGAAGCGGAAGGAGCCACCGAGCTGCCTTGCCGCATCGTAGAGACCCCGCAATGCCTTGCGGGGATCGAGATGGGCCTCCTCACAAAAGAAGAGGCCAGTGCCGAAGCGCCCAGCGAGATCGGGTTCGAGGTCTCCGATTTCCTCCTCGCCCAGCCAGCGATGGCCGCGCGTGCGGCTCGCAAAGCGCTTGAGGTCTGCAAGATCGCGGGGATTGGCCAGCACAAGCGTGCCCCGGCGCTGGACGAGATCGGGCACGGCCTCATCCCACCAGTCGGCGGCGGCAAGGCCTGATGTCAGCACAATCTCTTCTGCCGTTTCCCGCTCGCAATAGGGGGCGAGCATGCCGCCTGCCCAATGGGATGCACCAAGCCCGATATCGGCCCGGCGCTCCACGACCTCAACAGGGATACCCCTGCGCGCCAGTTCCAGCGCGGTCGCCAGCCCTGCGACACCGGCGCCTTTTACGAGAACGGTCATGACCGCTCCCCAGCATCGAGGGCGGTGATCTCGTCTGCTGTCATGTAGAGATCGCCGCCGGCGCGGTATTTCTCCGCCATGGCGGTCAGGCCCTCCTTCTGGGCCTCTGCGCGGATGTCATGCGAGATCCGCATCGAGCAGAATTTCGGCCCGCACATCGAGCAGAAATGCGCGACCTTGTGTGCCTCCTTCGGCAGGGTTTCGTCATGCATGGAGCGCGCGGTTTCCGGGTCGAGCGACAGGTTGAACTGGTCTTCCCAGCGGAATTCGAAGCGGGCGCGGGAAAGCGCATCATCGCGCAATTGCGCTGCCGGATGACCCTTGGCGAGATCGGCGGCATGGGCTGCGATCTTGTAGGTGATGACACCGGTTTTCACGTCGTTGCGGTCCGGCAGCCCCAGATGCTCCTTCGGCGTGACGTAGCAGAGCATGGCCGTGCCGAACCAGCCGATCATCGCGGCACCAATGCCGGAGGTGATGTGGTCATAGCCCGGTGCGATATCTGTCGTGAGCGGCCCTAGTGTGTAGAAAGGCGCCTCGCCGCAGGTCTTCAGCTGCTTGTCCATGTTCTCTTTGATCTTGTGCATGGGAACATGGCCGGGACCTTCGATCATCACCTGGCAGTCTTTGCCCCAAGCGATCTGCGTGAGTTCACCAAGCGTTTCGAGTTCGGCAAACTGGGCGGCATCATTGGCATCGGCAATCGAGCCAGGACGCAGACCGTCACCGAGCGAGAAAGAGACATCGTAAGCGCGGCAGATGTCGCAGATTTCCTCGAAATGCTCGTAAAGGAAGCTCTCCTTGTGATGATGCAAACACCACTTGGCCATGATCGAGCCGCCGCGCGAAACGATGCCGGTGACGCGGTTGACGGTGAGCGGGATGTAATGCAGCCTGACACCGGCATGGATGGTGAAATAGTCGACGCCTTGCTCAGCCTGCTCGATCAGCGTGTCGCGATAGACCTCCCAATTGAGATCCTCGGCAATGCCGCCGACCTTTTCCAGCGCCTGGTAGAGCGGTACCGTGCCGATCGGCACGGGCGCATTGCGGATGATCCAGTCGCGGATGTTGTGAATGTTGCGGCCGGTCGAGAGATCCATGACCGTGTCGGCACCCCAGCGGATCGCCCAGACCATCTTCTCGACTTCCTCGGCCATGGAGGAGGTGACGGCGGAATTGCCGATATTGGCGTTGATCTTCACCAGGAAATTCCGGCCGATGATCATCGGCTCGAGTTCCGGATGGTTGATGTTGGCGGGGATTATCGCCCGTCCCTGGGCGATCTCCTGGCGGACGAATTCCGGCGTCACGTGATCGGGGATCGCAGCTCCAAAACTCTCGCCGTCGCGGATGAGCGCTTCCTTCGCTGCCTTGCGGCCAAGGTTTTCGCGGATCGCCACATATTCCATTTCCGGCGTGATGATGCCAGCGCGGGCATAAGCCAGCTGCGTCACGGCCTTGCCACCCGTTGCCCGAAGGGGTTGATGTTTCACGGGAAACACCGGCGTCATCTTTTCGGCAGAGACAAAGCCGTTGTCCTCGGGTTTGACCGCGCGGCCGTCATAGGCCTCGACATCGCCGCGTGTCTTGACCCAGGCCGTCCGGTGCCGGGAAAGCCCCTGGTCGATGGCGATGGTCGCCTGCGGGTCGGTATAGGGACCTGACGCGTCATAGACATTGACAGGCGGTTCGCCGGAGGTCGGGTGCAGGGCGATCTGGCGCAGGGGCACGCGGATATCCGGGTGCATTTCCCCGGGCAGGAAAATCTTGGTCGAGGCGGGAAGCGGCCCGGTGGTAACGTCGGGCCTGTTGAAGTCAGGGGCAATGTTCATCGTGGAGCTCCAAGTGTTCAGGTTGGAGACCCAGTCATGTCAGCCGGAATGATGGAAAGACGCCACGGGATTCGGATTCCGAATCATCGTTTTTGCAGCGCTCGCACCGTCCCTACGCCAGTATGAACTGGATCAGGTTCAACGGGTCATCGCGCTGCTTGTCCCTTGCGGTTTGGCGTAGCGAAATCTCAGCCCCTTGTCGGGACACCCCTGGTGAATGTCTGAAGTCTGGCCAAAAGAGCTCGGCCTGTCAACGCGGAACGTTCGGCTCAGGCGCCGGCGCGCGGCACCTCGAACTGCTGGCCGGGGCGCAGGCCCTTGAAGCGGTCCGCGCCAATTCCGGCGGCTGACATCGCCACGCCCAGTGCTTTCGGTGGATCGTCGATGCCTTCATTGGTCAGCTGGAAGGTGCCGAAATGGTGGCCGATGCCGAAAGCCGCGCCGCTCGAACGAAAGCCTGAAATCGCCTCCTCCGGGTTCTGGTGCTGCGCCTTCATGAACCAGCGCGGCTCATAGGCACCGATCGGCATGATCGCGAGCCTGATGTCGCCATGCTTTTCCCTGACTTCGCGATAATGCTTGCCTTCGGCATAACCGGTATCGCCAATGTGGTAGATCTTTCCGCCGGGCGTTTCGATGACGAAGGCGGCCCAGAGTGCCATGCGCCTGTCACCCATGCCGCGTGCGGACCAGTGATGGCAGGGCTCGCAGTGGACGACGAAGCCACCTTCGAGGTCGAGCCGATCGCCCCAGTCCATGACGGCGGTCCGGGAAAAGGGATTTTCCGCACGAATGATCGTGTCATTGCCGAGCGGTGTGATGATTTGCGGATTGTGTGCACGTACAATCTTGTTGAGCGTCGCGACGTCGAGATGGTCGTAGTGATTGTGGGTCACGATGACGATGTCGATCTTCGGCAGGTCATCGAAGGCGACGCCGGGCGGATTGTTGCGTTTCGGCCCGGCAAAGGGCACAGGGCTCGCGCGTTCCGACCAGACTGGGTCAGTCAGGATGTTCAGTCCGGCCGTCTGGATAAGAAGCGTCGCATGGCCGACCATGGTGACGACAAGCCGGCTTCCTTCAACGCGGGGTTCCGGCTTCGTCGTCACGACGTCGGCGGCCGTGACTGGTTTCGGCCATTCCATCTTGCCGCCGCCGAACTGCCAGCGGAGCAGATCGGAGAGACCACGGGGCTCTTCGCCACCTGGGTTGAAGAACACCTTGCCATCGAAATGATCCGAGATGGGGCCGGAATAATAGCGGTTGCCCGCATGTGCCTCGCGCAAGCCGAGACCTCCGAGTGTTGCGGCAACGAGGCTGAAGCCCGACCATTTGAGAAAGCTGCGTCTGTTCATTGCACACCCATATGTGGTTCTGCCGGTTGTACGACAATGGGCGGGCAGCAGATCGTCAACTCCGCGTGAAGTCCCTGTTTCGCAGGACTTCGCTTGACTTCCTGGCCGTTTTCCTGTTTATCCGCCGCAATCTGCGAAGAGACAAGCACTCCGAGCCGCCGACCGGGACCCGTGAAGGTATAAAGAGATCCCGGAGGTCAACACCCGACAGCGCGTTGCGCCCTCGGGTGCTTTTTGGCTTTGCGTCTTGTTTTCCGCGCGGAGAAGACCGAGGTTTCGGGTGTCCGAAACCATGCAAGGAAGAGCCGATGTTTGAGAACCTCCAGGACCGTCTTGGATCCATTCTGAGTGGACTGACCGGCCGTGGCGCGCTGTCCGAGGCGGATGTCTCGGCAGCTCTGCGCGAGGTCCGTCGTGCTCTTCTCGAGGCCGACGTCGCTCTCGAAGTGGTCCGCGCCTTCACTGAAAAGGTTCGCGAAAAGGCCGTTGGGGCCTCGGTCCTGAAATCGATCAAGCCCGGCCAGATGGTCGTCAAGATCGTCCATGACGAGCTGGTCGAAATGCTCGGCACGGAAGGCGTGTCGATCGATCTCAATGCCGCAGCGCCGGTCGTCATCATGATGGTCGGTCTGCAGGGCTCGGGTAAGACGACCACCACCGGCAAGATCGCCAAGCGCCTGACGGATCGCGACAAGAAGAAGGTCCTGATGGCCTCGCTCGACACGCGTCGTCCGGCCGCCCAGGAACAGCTTCGCCAGCTCGGGGTACAGACGGGCGTCGACACGCTGCCTGTTATTGCCGGCCAGTCGCCGACCGATATTGCATCGCGTGCTGTGCAAGCCGCGAAGCTTGGCGGCCATGACGTGGTCATCCTCGACACCGCCGGCCGTACGCATATCGACGAGCCGCTGATGATCGAGATGGCCGAGATCAAGGCCCGCTCCAAGCCACATGAAATCCTGCTGGTCGCCGACTCGCTCACCGGTCAGGACGCCGTCAATCTCGCCCGCAACTTCGACGAACGCGTCGGCATCACAGGCCTCGTTCTGACCCGCATGGACGGCGATGGTCGCGGTGGTGCTGCCCTTTCGATGCGTGCCGTTACCGGCAAGCCGATCAAGCTGATCGGTGTCGGCGAAAAGATGTCGGAGCTCGACGAGTTCCATCCGCGCCGTATCGCCGACCGCATCCTCGGCATGGGCGACATCGTTTCGCTGGTCGAAAAGGCCGCCGAGAACATCGACGCGGACAAGGCCCGCGCCATGGCCGAGAAGATGGCCAAGGGCAAGTTCGACCTCAACGACCTCGCCGAACAGATCAAGCAGATGCAGGCCATGGGCGGCATGGGCGGTATCATGGGCATGATGCCGGGCATGGCCGGCATGAAGGACAAGATCTCGGCCGCCGGTCTCGACGACAAGGTATTCAAGCGCCAGCTCGCGATCATCTCCTCGATGACCAAGGCCGAACGCGCCAATCCTGACGTCTTGAAGCATTCCCGCAAGAAGCGCATCGCAGCCGGCTCCGGCACCGATGCCTCCGACATCAATAAACTGCTCAAGATGCATCGCCAGATGGCCGACATGATGAAAGCCATGGGCGGCAAGAAGGGCGGCGGCATGATGAAGCAGATGATGGGCGGTCTCGCTTCTAAGATGGGCCTCGGCGGCATGGGTGGCGGCATGGGCATGCCGGATCTGTCGAAGATGGACCCGAAGCAGCTCGAAGCGCTTGCCAAGCAGGCGGAAGCCGCTGGCATCAAGCCGGGTGGTTTGCCGGGCCTCGGCGCCGGTGGATTGCCTGGTCTTGGCGGTCCGAAGCTTCCTGGCCTCGGTGGTGGTGGTTTCCCGGGGCTCCCCGGCCTGCCGAAGAAGAAGTGAGGGCGCGCCGATGATTGATCCGTCCGTCAAGGAGCAACTGTCAGGCTATCGCCAGTCGATCGACAATATCGACGCGGCGCTGGTCCACATGCTGGCGGAGCGCTTCCGCTGCACCAAGGCCGTCGGCGTGCTGAAGGCCACACACGAATTGCCGCCCGCCGATCCGGCGCGCGAGGAATACCAGATCACCCGCCTGCGCCGTCTGGCTCAGGATGCCAATCTGGACCCGGATTTCGCCGAGAAGTTCCTGAACTTCATCATCAAGGAAGTCATCCGGCATCATGAAGCCATTGCCGCCGAACATGGCGGTGCAACCGAAAAGACCGCCTGACGGCGGCCTCAACAAGAAAAACAGGTATGCCCCGGCAGCCTGCATCGAAAACCTAAGGAGTAATGCAATGTCCCTCAAGATTCGTCTCGCCCGCGGTGGTTCCAAGAAGCGCCCCTACTACCAGATCGTCGTTGCCGACGCCCGTTCGCCGCGCGACGGCCGTTTCCTCGACAAGGTCGGTTCCTGGAATCCGATGCTCGGCAAGGACAACGAAAAGCGCGTCGAGCTGGACGCCGAAGCCATCAAGGCTTGGGTTGCCAAGGGCGCACAGCCGACCGACCGCGTTCTGCGCTTCATGGCTGAAGCTGGTCTCGCCGAGCGCGCCACCCGCAGCAACCCGGACAAGGCAAAGCCGGGCAAGAAGGCTCAGGAGCGCGCTGCCGAGCGTGCCCAGAAGGCTGCTGACGCTGCTGCCGCCGCTTCGGAAGCCGCTGCAGAATAATCGGCAAATAGCCGTTTTCAGCGGGCGGTGGGTCATCCCACCGCCCGTTTTTGCATTTTCTTTCCGGTCGCTTCCGCCTAATACCAAGTGTCGATGATAGGAACCGATAGGATGGCTTATTGTGGGTTTCTGGCTAGGCGGGCGCGCCGGGCGATGCTGTCGCATCGGCCAAGCGGCGCAACAACGCCAGAGGGCCACAATAAGCCACCTTTTCGGCTTCCCGCCCGTTCTGGCGTCGTCGAGCTCCTTGACCGATGCGCCAGCATCGCTCTTCGGACCTCTGCTAGCCAGAAAGGGCAGTCGAGCCGATCCTATGGGTTCCTATCATCGACACTTGGTATAAAAGGAATGGCGAACCGAGACGTGTGCAGGACCGTTCCCACTCATGAGCAAGCTTGAAAATCCGATACTGATGGCCGTGATCGGTGCCGCCCAGGGGCTCCGGGGCGAGGTGCGGGTCAAGGCCTTCACCGAGGATCCGCTCGGTCTCGGCGACTATGGCGTCCTCTATGCGGCTGACGGGCGAAAGTTCGAGATTCTCGAGATCCGTGACGGCAAGACGGTGGCCGTCGTGCGTTTTCGCGGGGTCAACGATCGCAATGCCGCCGAAGCACTCAACGGCACCGAGCTTTTTGTCGACCGGGATGCGCTGCCGGATGACGATCTCGATGAGGACGAATTCTACTATGCCGATCTCGAAGGCCTTGAGGTCTATGACGCCGAGAACAATCACTACGGCGCGGTGACCGCCGTCTATGATTTCGGCGCCGGTGACCTGCTCGAGTTGAAGGGCCCCGGCAAGCGGCCCGTGCTCATTCCCTTTTCCGAAGCCGCCGTGCTTGAGATCGATCTCGAAGGCGGTCGTCTGCTCGTCGATCCAATTGCAGCCGGCCTGAAGGACGACGGGGAAGAGAAGCCCTACGGCAATGCCGGCGGCAAGCCGCGGCCGAACAATGGCCGCTGAGCGCTCCATGCCTTTCAAGGCCTCCATCCTGACGCTCTATCCGGACATGTTTCCGGGCCATCTCGGGCTGGCGCTCGCCGGCCGGGCCCTGGAGCGCGGGGACTGGGGGATCGAGGCGGTGCAAATCCGCGATTTCGCCGAAGACAAACATCGGAGCGTCGACGATACCCCGTCGGGTGGCGGTGCCGGCATGGTGCTGCGTCCTGATGTGCTGGCGCGTGCGATCGATTCCATAGCCGACGATGGACGGCCGCGGCTGCTGATGAGCCCGCGCGGTCGTCCGCTGACGCAGGAGCGCGTTCGACAACTCGCCGCAGGTGAAGGCGTGGTGATCGTCTGCGGTCGGTTTGAAGGCGTCGATCAACGGGTGATCGATGCGCGCCAGCTCGAAGAAGTCTCGATCGGCGACTACATTCTTTCCGGCGGTGAGCCCGCTGCGCTCACGCTACTCGATGCGGTGGTACGCATCCTGCCCGGCGTGATGGGCAACCAGTTGTCCGGCGTGCATGAGAGCTTCGAGGGTGGTTTGCTCGAACATCCGCAATACACGCGCCCCCAGGTCTTCGAAGGGCGGGAGATTCCCGAAGTGCTAACATCGGGAAATCATGCCGCCATTGAAAAATGGCGCCATGAGCAGGCGGTGAAGCTCACCCGCGAACGGCGCCCTGACCTCTTGCCCGATCAGCCGGTTACGAAGTAGTAGCCGGCAAGCGCCAGACCTGCGGCGACCACAATCCAGCGCAAGACGGCCTGGGGGACCTTTCTGGCCATCGCCACGCCTGCATAACCGCCGGCGGCCACGGCCGGGATCATGATCAGGGCGTGAAGCCAGGAGAGCGCGCCCGCACCGACGAAGACGACGATCGCGACGGCTGCGATGACAATCGACAGGAAGTTTTTCAGCGCGTTGAGGCGGTGATAGTCGCCGCCGCTCGCCAGGCCCAGTGATGCCAGCATCATGATGCCCATGCCGGCGCCGAAGAAGCCGCCATAGAAGGACGTCACACCCTGCAGCGCAAGCCCGAGCGGGCTGGCCGGATGGCTCTCCCCTTGTGTCTTCGGCCTCAACTTCGGCCCGGCCGCGAAGATCACGGTCGCGACGAGCAGCAACCAGGGCACCATAGTTCGGAAGGCGGGATTGGAGAGCGAAATCAGGAACAGCGCGCCCCCGAGAGCCCCGACGGCCGAAACGGCGGCGAGGACCCAGACCCCGCGTCCCATGGCCCGCAATTCCTTGCCATAGGCGAGCGTCGATGTGATGTAACCGGGGATCTGAGTGACCGAGGAGGTGGCGTTGGCGCTGATCGGCGGAAGGCCAACAAGTGTCAGTGCGCCGAAAGTGAGGAAGGTCCCGCCGCCAGCGATCGCATTGACTGCGCCAGACAGGAAGCCCGCCGCAAAGAGCAGCGCGATCAGAGCTATCGACATGCGTACCATCTCCTCCATGATGAGGAGGACGTGATAGGAGGAGAGTTCCTGCGCCGCAAGGCTTCGCGCCGCATCGCACATGCAAAAATTCGCAGCCTTAGGGGTGACAAGCGGAGCGTCTTGGTGTATTGGCCGCGTCGGAAATGGGCTCTTTGCCCGTCTGCCACAACAAAGAACTGTGAATTCGCTCCGGCCCGTCAGGGTCAAAATCCTGCGGCATAGACCAAGGGATTGTAGTCGAGCGCTCTGGCTGTTTCAGAAGAAAACCGAGGTTAGACATGAACATCATTCAGCAGCTGGAAGCCGAACAGGCCGCCAAGATCGAAGCCAAGCGCAAGCTTCCGGAATTCTCCCCGGGCGACACGCTCCGCGTCAACGTCACCGTCAAGGAAGGCAACCGTACCCGCGTACAGGCCTATGAAGGCGTTTGCATCGCTCGTTCGGGCGGCGGCATTAACGAGAGCTTCACGGTTCGCAAGATCTCCTACGGCGAAGGCGTCGAGCGAGTGTTCCCGGTCTACTCGCCGCTCGTCGAAAGCGTCGAAATCGTTCGCCGCGGTAAGGTCCGTCGCGCCAAGCTCTACTACCTGCGCGATCGTCGCGGCAAGTCGGCTCGTATCGTCGAGAACACCGGCACCCGCGCCCGCAAGCTGAACGACGCCGAGCGCGCCGCCGTTGCCGAGGAAAAGGCACGTCTGGAAGCCGAGAAGGTTGCAGCAGCACAGGCACTGGCCGCCGAAAAGGCAGCAGCCGAAGCCGCTGAAAAGGCCGCTGCTGCTGAAGCTGCAGCCGCCGCTGAAGCTTCTGCCGAATAAGCAGCTGCCAGCATATCGCATGACGAAAGGCTCCGGTTTCCGGAGCCTTTTTTCGTTTCGGCTTTCTGTCAGAGACTGACGCTGATTGCGCCGCCGGCAACGATCAGGCAGGCAAGAAGCCTGCGGACGGTGAGAGGTTCGCCGAGGAGAAGGGCGCCGATCAAGACGGCGAAGACGACACTGGTTTCCCTGACTGCCGTGACAAGCCCTGCAGGGGCATAGGCATAGGCCACTACGACGAGGCCATAGGCCAGCATGGCGACGACGCCTCCAGCGGCCGCCTTCCAGGTCAGCGGCGAGCGCAGATCGATGATCAGGCCGCGGCGTGTCACGGCAAAGGCGATCGTGATCATGATGCCAAAAAGAAACAGCACCCAGAGTGCATAGGCGATCGGTTGTTCGACCAGCTTCACGCCACGGGAATCTACGGTCGAATAGCAGGCGATGATCAGGCCCGTGGCCAGGGCAAACAGGATCGAAGAGGTTGCAGCTCGGGTCTTGCCAAGCGACAGGCTCATGATGCCGGTCGCTATCATGATGACGCCGAGGGTCTGCCACGGCCCCAAGACTTCGCCGAAGGAGAGAAAGCCGCCGAGCGTGACCAGGAGAGGAACCGTGCCACGAACGATCGGGTAGACCTGGCCCAGTTCGCCATGCCGGTAAGCCGCCACCAGAAACAGGCTATAGCCCACCTGAAGGCTTGCCGAGAGCAGGATATAGGGCCATGCGGCTGCCCCCGGCACAGGCACCGTAAAAAGCAGGGGGAGGGTGATGACACTGCCCGCCAGGCTCATCACGGTGATCGACCAGAGACGGTCTGCTCCCGTCCGCAGGAAGGCGTTCCAAGTGGCGTGCAAGATCGCGGCGACAAGCGCCAGCCCCACGGCAACAGCACTCACGACCGCGGCCTGCGGATCGAGTTGACGAATTCACTGGTTTTCATGAGGGACCCGCAAGCGGCAGATGACAGTTTTGTGACAGCTCGACGATAGTCGCTTCACGTCTGTTTGCAACGGGCAGCCAAAAAGAAACCGCCCGCTTTGCAGCGGGCGGCTGATAATCGGTCGTTTGTCGCTTGCGCTTACTTGAAGCTGCGGATGTCGACGAAGTGACCCGCTACAGCGGCGGCAGCGGCCATGGCCGGCGAAACGAGGTGTGTGCGGCCCTTGAAGCCCTGGCGGCCTTCGAAGTTGCGGTTCGACGTCGAGGCGCAGCGTTCGCCCGGCTTCAGGCGGTCGTCGTTCATGGCAAGGCACATCGAGCAGCCCGGCTCGCGCCAGTCGAAGCCGGCCGCCTTGAAGATCTTGTCGAGGCCTTCCGCTTCGGCCTGTTCCTTCACCAGGCCGGAGCCCGGAACGATCATGGCAGATACCGTGGATGCCACCGTCTTGCCTTCAACGACCTTCGCCACTTCGCGCAGGTCCTCAATACGGCCATTGGTGCAGGAGCCGATGAAGACGCGGTCGATGGCGATGTCGGTGATCTTGGTGCCCGGCTTCAAGCCCATATAGTCGAGCGCGCGCCACTTGGAGGTGCGCTTCGTCTCGTCCTGGATGTCGTCGGGGTTCGGAACCACGCCCTCGATGGACACGACGTCTTCCGGCGACGAGCCCCAGGAGACGATCGGCGGCAGGTTGGCCGCGTCGAGTACGACGACGCGATCAAAATGCGCACCTTCGTCGGACTTCAGCGTCTTCCAGTAGGCAATTGCCTGCTCGAGCGCTTCACCCTTTGGCGCACGCGGCTTGTCCTTGATGTATTCGAAGGTCTTTTCGTCCGGCGCGATGAGACCGGCGCGTGCGCCGCCCTCGATCGTCATGTTGCAGACTGTCATGCGGCCTTCCATCGACAGCGCCTCGATGGCTTCGCCGGCGAATTCGATGACGTGGCCAGTGCCGCCGGCCGTGCCGATCTCGCCGATGATCGCGAGGATGATGTCCTTTGCCGTCACGCCTTCGGGCAACTTCCCGTCGACGCGCACCAGCATGTTCTTGGCCTTCTTCTGGATCAGCGTCTGGGTCGCGAGCACGTGCTCGACCTCAGACGTGCCGATGCCATGCGCCAGCGCACCGAAGGCGCCATGTGTCGAGGTGTGGCTGTCACCGCAGACGATGGTCATGCCGGGCAGGGTGAAGCCCTGTTCCGGGCCGACGATATGCACGATGCCCTGACGCTTGTCGGAAGCCGAGTAGTATTCGACGCCGAATTCGGCTGCGTTGGTAGCAAGCGCCTCGACCTGGATGCGGCTTTCCTCGTTCTTGATACCGAGATGGCGGTCTGGCGAGGTCGGCACGTTGTGGTCAACGACTGCCAGCGTCTTCTGCGGCGCGCGGACCTTGCGGCCAGCCATGCGCAGACCTTCGAAGGCCTGGGGGCTCGTCACCTCATGCACGAGGTGACGGTCGATGTAGAGAAGACAGGTGCCATCGACCTGACGATCGACGACGTGGTCGTCCCAGATCTTGTCGTAAAGGGTGCGAGGTGCGCTCATGGGTGAGTTCCATCCAGACTGAGTATAAGGGATTTCTTGAAGTGTGAGGTCTTATCGCGCCGGTCTTCCGGTCGCAGGAGCTCAGCCGCGAAGGCTCGCAAGGGCCCCTTGAACGCGCGCGAAGAAGCGTGCCGGCAGACGCTTGTGGTCCTGCAGCACGATGAACTGGTTCGCGAGGCATCCGAATTTCGATCCCATGGGCGGCGTCATACCAGTTTTCGCTGATGTCGGCAATTGCTTCGAGTGCCCCATGACATGCGACTGTCATGAAGCTTTCTTGCAAGCATGATTGGTCTTCGTCAGTATCGAACTCCATTCGGAACCGGCGCCATGAACGAAGAGATCCACCGCATCAAGACCGAACTCCTCGACAGCTTCGACGAGGAGCTGGAGCAGCAGCTGGAAGAGGATCGGCTGGACCAGCTCGTCGCCGACGGCATGTCAGAGCCGACGATCGACCGGAGGATCTACTTTCGCGAACTCTTTCGCCTCCAGCACGAGCTGGTTCGTCTGCAGGACTGGGTGCACTACAAGAAGCTGAAAATGGTCGTGCTGTTCGAGGGACGGGATTCGGCCGGTAAGGGCGGGGCGATCAAACGCGTGACCCAGCGGCTTAATCCGCGTGTCTGCCGTGTCGTTGCCCTGCCGGCACCGACTGAGCGCGAGCGTAGCCAGTGGTATTTCCAGCGTTACGTGCAGCATCTGCCAACGGCCGGCGAAATGGTTCTGTTCGACCGCTCCTGGTACAATCGCGCCGGCGTCGAGCGGGTGATGGGCTTCTGCACGCCGGACGAGCTCGAAGAATTCTTCCGCTCCGTCCCGGAATTCGAGCGCATGCTGGTGCGCTCGGGGATCATTCTCGTCAAATACTGGTTCTCGATCACCGATGAAGAGCAGGAATTCCGCTTCCGGATGCGGATCAATGATCCGCTGAAACAGTGGAAGCTCTCGCCGATGGACCTCGAAAGCCGTGTGCACTGGGAAGACTATACACGCGCCAAGGAGGAGATGCTGGACCGCACGCATATCCCCGAAGCGCCGTGGTGGGTGGTCCAGGCCGTCGACAAGAAGAAGGCGCGGCTCAACATGATCGCGCATCTCCTGACGCAGGTGCCTTATGAGCATGTGCCAAAGGAAGCGATCGAGCTTCCCGCCCGGGTGCGCAATGCAGACTACATCCGCCATCCCGTGCCGGCGGACATGTATGTTCCGGAAACGTACTGACGGGTCATGCAGGCTGTAATTCGCGCGTCTGCTGAAAGAACAGCGGGCTGAAGGCTGACGGGGGAAGCTGCCCCGTCGCTTCGAAATACTTCTGAAGCACCAGCAGGGAGATCTTGCGCTCGGTCTTGCGATCGCAGAACGAGGCGACATAGGCATTGGCATTGGCCACGATGTCCTGCGCCCATTGCGGATTGCGTTCCAGCTCGGCGATCTTGTCCTCGAGGTCGCTGAAATCAGGGCGTACCTCGACGAAGTGATGGTCGGGGATCAGGCCGCCTTCCATGAACCATGTCTCGTAGCGTCCCTTCGGCATGACGCATACGCTGCGCGAAGCCATGATCCATTTCAGGTTGGTGGCGACGTCGAAGCCCTCGATGGACAGGATGTAGCGGTAACCCATCTGCTCTTGCGGGCTGAGGAAACCCTTGGCCTGGAGACCGTCTTTTGCTTCTCCGATATGGCCGACATCGGCGAATTCGCTCTGCTGATGCCGGCGCAACAGTTCCACGCGAAGCGGATTGTTGAGCGCGCCGCGCCACACGGCCATCGGCTTCTTCTTCGCCCAGGGGGTGTCGTCGGCGCACAGCCGGAAATGCCGGAGCTTGTCGAGGTTCAGAAGCACGGAATTTTCGTTGGCTTCTCCGGTCGGACGGCTCTTGACGAGGCTTGGCGCGTTCGGAACCCAGGTCACGTCGCCGAAGAGATAGTTGACCTTCAACCGGCAAGGAAAGTAGCGCAGATATTCGTCCAGATCGAAATAGTAGCGGCTCTGAGCACGGTCCACCGCGTTCAGCCTCGTGCCGAGCTGGACGGAACAATGGGGCAATCTGTTGTAGTAGTTCGCCCTTCGCATCAGCTCTTCGAGTTCGGGTGACGCTTCCAGATCGCCGAGGATCTGTCTGCACCGCTGCAGATACCATTCGCGCGGCACCGCATGTCGCGTGATGCCGGCTGCATAGTAACGCACGCGATTTATGGTCTTTGCCGTTTTATCGAGCGCAGGGAGCTTCATCGATGCCGCGCCCTCATGCGCTGTTCAAAGCCTCGCAGGAGGATCGAGAGACCGATTGTCAGGACGAGATAGACATAGGCCACGATCGAATAGGTCTCGAAAAAGCGAAACGAACCTGAGGCATAGACCTTGCCCATCTGCGTAATGTCGGCAACCCCAAGGACCGATACGAGGGACGAATCCTTCACCATGGCGACGAAGTCATTCGACAGTGGGGGGAAGATGACGCGGATGGCCTGGGGAAAGACCACCAGACGAAAGCGCTGGCCGCGGCTCAAGCCCAGCGCCTTGGCCGCCTCGATCTGCCCCTTGTCGATCGACTGGATCCCGGCGCGAAAGATCTCGGCGATGAAGGCCGAATAGCCGATCATCAGCGCAATGATTGCACGCCACATCAGGGAGATGTCACGCACCACCATCGGCTCCGTGAGGCCCGCCGATACGAGTGGAGACGTGATGAGATTATAGAGCGCGACGAGGCCGGGCGCGCCGACAAAGGCGATGTAGAAGAGCAGGACGATGATCGGAATGCCGCGCACGACCTCGACGTAGAAGCGGGCGATCTGGCGCAGGACCACGCTGTCCGACATTCCAAGAAGTGCAATCAGCAGGCCGAGAGCCGTTGCCAGGGCAAAGCCGACCAGCGTGACGAAGATCGTCACCCAGAGACCCTTGGCCACCGTGTTGAAGACCTGCGCATAGAGGTCGCTGACGAAGATGACGCCGGCAAGCGCTGCCGCCAGCACAAGGAAAGCGATCAGCCACCAGGGCCGATCGCCTTTTTGATCACCCTGCGGAAGGGTCTGAAATGCCATCAGTCACCCGCTTTCAGGTCGCAGGGTCGGACGCGGTTCATTCGCCCATCTTGTAGTCTAGAAACCACTTCTTGTTCAGCGTCTCGATGGTGCCGTCGGCCTTCATCGCGGCGATCGCGGCATTGACGGGAGCGACGAGTTCCGAGCCCTTCGGGAAGATGAAGCCGAAGTCCTCCGAACCGAGCGGGCCGCCGACGAGCTTCAGTCCCCCATTCGAGGCATCGACATAGCCCTTGCCCGCCGTGCCGTCCGTCAGCACGACGTCGACGTCGCCGGTCTTGAGTGCCTGGACAGTCGCACCGAAGGTCTCGAACAGCTTGATGCGCGGGTTCTGCTCATTGCCGTCGAGGATCTCATAGACGGCCGTGTAGAAGGGGGTCGTGCCCGGCTGTGCACCGACAAGGCCGTCTTCGAATTCGGCGAAGCTCTTGCCGTCGGTGAACCGGCTCTCGTCGCCGCGAACCAGCATGAATTGCTCGGAGCGCATGTAGGGCTCGGAGAAATCCACCTTTTCCTTGCGGTCTTCCTTGATGGTGATGCCGGTCATCCCGATCTGAAACTGGTTGTCCGACACGGCCTGGATCATCGCATCCCAGGAGGTGTTCTGATACTCGACCGTGAAATTGAGCCGCTTGGCGATCTCGTTCATCGCGTCATATTCCCAGCCGATCTGCTGGCCGGACTTCGGGTCGACGAACTGCAGCGGCGGATAGGCATTCTCCGTCACAACGACGACCGTCTTGCCGCCCAAATCCGGCAGGTCGGTGGCGTTCGCAGCGAGAGGCAGCAGGGCAAGAGCGGAGAGACCGGCAAGGACAGCGCGGCGAAACAGCATGGAAATCTCCCGAATTGTGGCAGCGCACAGTGTCACATCTTGTTCAGGGATGGCAAGAACTGCCCATGCCAGAGACCATATCCGGCTCCTCGTTCTTGTGGAGCAGACGTCGTGCCGGTTCTGTTTTGCAGACTTCGGCTGAAAAAACTGCCTTCTACCTGCTTCGGCCGGCAAGCGGTATCACCGGATGATCTCCCCTGCTGCCTCCGAGGATGAAACCATGATCAAGCAATCGGCCATTCTTGCCGTTACCCTCAGTCTCTTTGCACCATTCTCCTATTCCGCCACGGCTTCTGCACAGGAAGCGGTGGTTGCCGCTGCCGACAAGGAGGCTTTGTTCATCAGCCCTGATCCGAAGCTGCATGCCAACAAGCAGGTCGTCTATCACATCCTGCGCGACCTCCTGGAGGCCGGGCACTGGGACCAGGCCGACCGCTTCTTGACCGAGCGCTACATCCAGCACAATCCGAACGTCGCCTCGGGTCGCGATACCGTCGTCGCATTTTTCACCGAGGTCTTGAAAGTCGAGAAGAAGCCGCTCCCCAAAAAGCTTTCGACCCCGGTGGCCTTCGTCACAGCCGAGGGCGATCTGGTAACCGTCGGTATTGTCCGCGAGGAGAAGGATCCTCAGGATCCGTCCAAGACCTATACCACCACTTGGTATGACACCTGGCGGATCGTCGACGGCAAGGCCGACGAGCACTGGGATTCGGCCATCAAGCAATGAAAGCAAACGGCCCGCCTCCTGGTTTGGAGGCGGGCCGTTGCATGTCGATCAGCCGTGTCTCACGTGAATCAGAAGGTTGCCGTCTTTGGATCGGGGCCAATCCGGGCGCCTGCATCGTCGAGTCCGTTCAGCGTGTCCAGATCTTCCGCAGAAAGCTTGAAGTCGAAGACTTTGAAATTCTCAGCGATCCGCGACGGTGTCACCGATTTCGGGATGACCACGAGACCATTGTCGATGTGCCAGCGGATGATCACCTGAGCCGGCGTACGACCAAGCTTGGCGGCGATGTCAGCGATGGCAGGGTGGGCAAGCAGCTTGCCCTGGCCCAAGGGGCTCCAGGATTGCGTCGCGATGTCGTGCTTCTCATGGAAGGCGCGTGCCTCGCGCTGCTGGAAATCCGGATGAAGTTCGATCTGATTGATGACCGGGATTACACCAGTTTCGGCGATGATCTTCTCGATGTGCTCCGGGTAGAAATTGGACACACCGATGGATTTCGCCCGCCCTTCTTCCTTCAGCTTCACGAATGCCTTCCAGGTGTCGACGAACAGGCCCCGATGGGCCGAGGGCCAATGGATGAGATAAAGATCGACATAGTCGGTTCCCAGCCGCTTCAGGCTGGCGTCGAAGGCTTTCAGCGTCTGGTCGTAGCCTTGTTCGGTGTTCCAGAGCTTGGTCGTGAGAAAGATATCCGATCGGTCGATTCCGGACTGACGAATGCCTTCGCCCACGCCCTCTTCGTTCTCATAGACGGCGGCCGTGTCGACATGGCGATAGCCGGCCGACAGCGCGGCCTTGACGGCGGGGGCTGCTTCGTCGTTCGGGGTCTGCCAGACGCCCAGGCCCACCTGGGGGATACGGGCGCCGTCGTTGAGGGTAATATGGGTTTGGTCTCTCATCAGTGGAAATCTCCAGATTTGTCATTCGTTGCGCTCAGCGCGAAATCGGTGGCGGTCAGGAAGGGGCGCAAAAAATACGCCATCCGCCACCTCGGTATCTAGGCTGCTCCGCCATCGGTGAAAGGCCCGGTCCGCGCAAAAGCCCTTAATCTCCGTTCAGAGAACCTGAAGCGTGGTGCGGGGACCGAGATGTGGGAGCAGACGGCGCATGTCCCGAGGGCTGATGGCGACGCAGCCCTCTGTAGGTGTATAGCCGGGTCTTGCAATGTGAAAGAAGATCGCCGAGCCACATCGGCGTTTGCGGCTTCTGAGATTCCAGTCGAGCACGATGCAGACATCATACAGCTCGTCGCTCCGCTGCAAGGTCTCATGACTGCGGCTGAAGGGTGCGCGGACGGGGCGATTGTAGTTCGGGTCGCCGACCGCGTCGCACCAGAGCATGTCGGATGATGATCTCCGCATGCTCAAAAGGGTAGAAGGCCAGGGCCCACGGTCACCCCGGCGATAGGCAGAGAGCAGAGGCATGACCGCAATCGGTGTCGCACCATCGCCCTCACGTTTCCTACTGGTTCGCCCACCGCGTCCGAGGGCCGCTCGGAAGGTCAGCGATCCCGCCTGAAGAATAGCCTGCCTTTGATTGCCAGGAGCAGGGCGGATTAACAGTCGTTTGACTGCCGAACCGGCGATTTTCGCTGCCTTCCGCCTCTTGGTCACGACTTTTTGCCTTGTTCGTGAATATTGTTGTATTCATAGCCCTTAAACGGCTGCGAGTAAGGCTTACATCCAGTGTACTTGGGCAGCAAGACCCGAGCACGGGACCAATTCGGAAGGATGACGGATGACGACGCGGACCATTCTGCTTGTAGATGATGACGACGATCTGAGGCAGATCCTGGTCGAGCAGCTCTCTCTCTATGAAGAGTTTTCGCTCATGCAGGAAAGCAATGCGACCCGCGCCATGCAGACGGCAAAAGCCTCCCAGATCGATCTGATGATCATGGATGTCGGGCTGCCGGACATGGATGGCCGCGAAGCGGTCAAGCTCCTGCGCAAGGGCGGCTTCAAGTCGCCGGTGATCATGCTGACAGGCCACGATACGGATTCCGATACGATCCTCGGCCTTGAAGCGGGCGCCAATGACTATGTCACCAAGCCCTTCCGCTTCGCCGTTCTGCTCGCCCGTATCCGTGCACAATTGCGCCAGTTCGAGCAGAGCGAGGACGCGACGTTCGGTGTCGGCCCCTATCTCTTCAAGCCGAGCCAGAAACTGCTGACGACCGAAGACGGCAAGAAGATCCGTTTGACGGAAAAGGAATCGGCGATCATCCGCTATCTCTATCGCGCCGGCCAGAAGGTCGTGACGCGCGACGTTCTGCTCGAAGAGGTCTGGGGTTATAATTCCGGCGTGACGACCCATACGCTGGAAACGCATGTCTACCGGCTTCGCCAGAAGATCGAGCGTGATCCCTCCAATGCCGAAATCCTGGTCACGGAAAACGGCGGCTACAAGATCGTTCCCTGAGCGACTTAACCGAATGCGACGGGGATGAAGGCGACCTCAGTGTCGTTTTCATCCCCGTTTTGCGTTATGGACTGACTGCGGGCGTATCGAGCATGCCCGATCGGACCAGGAAACGTCATGTCACTCAGCGACGATATCGAGCTTCTCTCGGCTCTGCCTCTCTTTTCCGGTCTGGACAAGGATCAGCTGCGGCTGATCGCCTTCGGTGCCGAGCACAGGCAGGTCGCGGCGGGTCAGGCTCTGTTCCGAGAAAAGGCGCCGGCAGAATGCGCCTATGTCGTCGTTCGCGGCGAGATCGAGCTCTATGTCATCGGCCGGGATGGAAAGCCGCATCTGGAAGCCCGGGTCGGTCCCGGGATCATGCTGTCCGAACTCGCCCTTATCACCATGGTGGAGCGCAAATACACCGCCGTTGCGGTCGAGGATGCCGACGTCATCAGGATCACCCGCACGCTCTTCCACCGACTGCTCGAGGAGTATCCGCAGATGGCGCGACAGGTCGAGGGACGGATCAAGCAGTCACTTGCGGCTCTGATTGACGGCGCGGAAGCGCTGGCGCCGAAATTCTCCTAGATAGCTGGCGTTACATCGCCTGCTATGGATTCTGAAAGCGGGCTGTCACGGGAACATGGTCGGATGGCTGGTTCCAGCCACGCGCTTCCTTGAGGATGTCGACGCGCGACAGAAGTAGTGCGAGATCCGCAGACGACCAGATGTGATCGAGACGACGGCCTCGATCCGCTGCAGCCCAATCCTTCGCCCTGTAGCTCCACCATGTGTAGAGCTTTTCCGAAGCCGGTACGTGCTGGCGCATCAGGTCGACCCACCTGCCCTGACGCATGATGTCGAGCAGCCCGTCGGTTTCGACCGGCGTGTGGCTGACGATCTTGAGCATCTGCTTGTGGGACCAGACATCGTGCTCGAGCGGCGCAATGTTGAGGTCGCCGACCAGAATGGAGCCCGTGTTCGGTTCTGCCTCGGCGGACAGGGCCTTCATCTCCTCGATGAAGTCGAGCTTGTGCCCGAATTTGGGGTTGATCTCGCGGTTCGGCTCGTCGCCGCCGGCCGGCACATAGAAGTTGTGCAGGCGGATCCGCCGTCCGGCCCATTCGAAAACTGCCGAGATGTGACGGCTGTCGCCGACGCCGCAGTAATCCTGACGGTGATCTTCGGCCAATGGTAGTTTCGAGCAGATTGCGACCCCGTGATAGCCCTTCTGGCCATGGATCACGATGTTGGAATAGCCGAGCTCGGCGATCTCCGCTGCCGGGAACTGGTCGTTCTGGCACTTGATCTCCTGCAGGCACAGGATGTCCGGATTTTCACGCTTGAGGAAGTCCTGGACGATCGGCAGGCGCAGACGCACCGAGTTGATGTTCCAGGTCGTGATTGCGAGTGTCATCGTGGCCGCCTTGAATGTTCCTTTGGCTGTTTAGGAGATTCAGGTGCCCATGAACAGGAAAAGGCGGACGATCCCTTGCGATCGGCCGCCTTCTCCACAAGTCGAAACAGATTGCCTCAGCCGCCGCGCCGCTGACCATGCACTTCGGCATAGGGAATTTCAAAGACGCTCGGGTCGAACTTCACGCCGTTCTGAACATTGAAGATCATCACCGACGTATCCTTCTTCTGCACGTCGGTGATCGTCCACTGGCGCAGTTCGTAGGATTTCGGATCGAACATCAGGGTGATCGTCGAGTCGCCGAAGATCGTCCGGTCGCCGAGCACGATCGTCGTCAGGTCGGCTTCCTGCTTCACGTCGCGGACCATCTGGTTGCCGAGATCGATCCGGTTGGCAAGAAGCAGGCTGAGCGGCGTCTTGTTGAGCGGATAAAGGTCCCAGGTCTTCAGCTTGGTATTGCCGATGACGACATTCTTGCCATCGGAAATCACGCGCATCGGCGACGGGCGTTCATAGTTGAAGCGCAGCTTGCCGGGACGTTCGATGAAGAACTTGCCGCCTGTCTGCTCGCCACGCGGACCGAACTGGACGAATTCGCCCATCATGGTGCTCACGCTCGAGAAATGGTCGGCGATCTGCTGGGCCGCACCCGCCTGTGCAAAGACGGGAAACGGCAGAGCGGCACAAGCCATCATCGCAGCCGTTCCCAGCACGAACTGGCGACGGCTGGCCATCATCGGGAGGCGGGCGTCGCGTTCCTTGGTTTCTTTCATGCGATACTCCTTCATATGCTTCGGTCTCGCCGAAAAAGGCGGCGGCTTCATGGCCGTCATCGCCTTAGCCGCTGCGGCAACTCGTCCAGCCGCCCGCTTGTTCCATACCGGAACCGTTTCGGTGCCTACTCTTCGGTCGGCACCAGTATTTCGCGTTTCCCGGCATGGTTCGCAGGGCCGATGATGCCCTCTTTCTCCATGCGCTCGATCAGGGAGGCGGCGCGGTTGTAGCCGATGCCGAGACGACGCTGGACATAGGAGGTCGACGCCTTGCCGTCACGCAGCACGATCGCGACCGCCTGGTCATAGGGGTCGTCGGATTCACCGAGGTTTCCGGTTCCAAGAGGACCGCCGCCATCTTCGCCATCCTCGTCATCGTCGACGGTGATCGCTTCCAGATATTGCGGCGAGCCCTGGGTCTTGAGGTAAGCGACGATTTCTTCGACCTCATGGTCGGAGACAAAGGGGCCGTGGACACGCTGGATGCGGCCACCACCGGCCATATAGAGCATATCGCCCATGCCGAGCAGCTGTTCTGCCCCCTGTTCGCCGAGAATGGTGCGGCTGTCGATCTTCGACGTCACCTGGAAGGATATACGCGTCGGGAAGTTCGCCTTGATCGTACCGGTGATGACGTCGACGGACGGGCGCTGGGTTGCCATGATCACATGGATGCCGGCGGCACGGGCCATCTGAGCGAGGCGCTGTACGGCGCCTTCGATGTCCTTGCCGGCGACCATCATCAGGTCTGCCATTTCGTCGATGATGACGACGATATATGGCAGCGGCTGCAGATCGAATTCCTCCGTTTCGTAGATCGCTTCGCCCGTCTGGCGGTCGAAGCCGGTCTGCACGGTGCGGGTCAGCACCTCGCCCTTTTCGAGCGCCTGGGCAACACGGGCATTGAAGCCGTCGATATTGCGGACACCGATCTTCGACATCTTTTTGTAGCGCTCTTCCATCTCGCGGACGGTCCATTTGAGCGCCACCACGGCCTTCTTCGGATCCGTGACGACAGGCGAGAGCAGATGCGGGATGCCGTCATAGACGGAGAGTTCCAGCATCTTCGGATCGATCATGATCAGGCGGCACTGCTCCGGCGTCATCTTGTAGAGGAGCGACAGGATCATCGTGTTGATGGCGACCGACTTGCCTGAACCGGTGGTACCGGCGACGAGCAGATGCGGCATCTTGGCGAGGTCAGCGATGACGGGTTCGCCGCCGATCGTCTTGCCGAGCGCCATGGCAAGCTTTGCCTTGTTGCCGTCGAAGTCGCGGCTGCCGATCAGTTCACGCAGGTAAACGGTCTCGCGCGTCTGGTTGGGCAGTTCGATGCCGATCGCATTGCGGCCGGGAACCACGGCAACACGGGCTGCAATCGCGCTCATCGAACGTGCAATGTCGTCGGCAAGGCCGATGACGCGGGACGACTTGATGCCCGGTGCAGGCTCCAGTTCGTAGAGCGTGACGACAGGACCGGGCCGCACATGGATGATCTCGCCCTTGACGCCGAAGTCGTCGAGAACGCCTTCGAGCAGGCGGGCATTGTGTTCCAGCGCCTCGGCCGACAGCGTCGCATCGCGCGTGATGGCGCGCGGTTCGGCCAGAAGATGGACCGACGGCAGCTGGAAGCCTTCGGGACGCAGCAGCGAGCCTTGCGCATCACGCTCCATGCGGGGCCCCGGCTTGGGGCGTGCAGCGGGTGCCACTACGCGCGGCGAGGCGCCAGCAGCCCTTGCAGGCGCCGACCGCAGGCCGTCGTCGGAGAGGATGCCGGCCGGCCGCGGAAGATCATCGAGATCGAAATCGTCCTCGTCGTCATCGAAGTTTCCAGCCGACATCGGTGGCGGGGATACGATCGAGCGGCCGGTCGGGCGTAGCGGCGCACCGTCCAGTGAGGGTTCGACGCGGGCATTGAGCGGCGGTGCCTTGGCGCGCACCGGCTCATTGAGTGTCCCGAACTCGTCATCGTTGAAATCATAGGGCTGTTCGAAATCGCGCTCGCGACGATCGCTGGACGTCAGGCCGAACAGGCGTCGGACGCGGGCGCGTGTCGTGTACCAGTTATGGGTCACTGCACCCATGACCAGGGCGATCGGGCCTTCGCGTTCGTCGTCCTCCTCATCCTCTTCGAAGACGGGTGTCTTCGGTTTGGCACGGACCAGCGGCGCGACAGTTTCCTCATCATCCGCTGCCTCGACAGCCTTGCCGACGATGCCGGCGGCAAACAGCATCAGCCAGGTCGCCGGCAGGGCGAGCACTGCACCGAGGATCATGGCGAAGGTCGATGTCGGATAGGCGCCGATGAACAACGCGGGAAAGCGCAAAATGAGATCGCCGAGCACGCCGCCTGTGCCACTCGGCAGAGGCCAGGTTTGTGGCGGCGGGAAACAGCCGACGGCCGCTGCCGCCACCAGGGCGCCGGCGACCCAGGCGCCAAGGCGGGCCGGGATGCGGGTCACGCGGCGGCCGCCGATCAAGGCGAAGGACCAGGCCATGACCGGCAGGAGTGCCAGAAGACTGCCCAGTCCGAAGAACTGCATCATCAGATCGGCAAAGACGGCTCCGGGTAGTCCGAGGATATTCGTCGGCGCATTGTCCGTCGCATAGGAGAGGCTCGGGTCCGAGACGTTCCAGGTGGCGAGCGCTGCAACCGCGAGCACCAGTAGGAGGAACAGCCCAAAGCCGGTCAGAGCCATGATCTGGCGCAGCAGGAAGGCTGACAACGCCGAGCGCGTCGAGTGCTCCGGAAGCGTTGCTGAATGGCTTCTGCTCATGGGGTTACTGTCCGTCCTGTTGCCGGTGATGCCTTTGATCCCCGCCCGGGACGGAGACCACCACCCGCTAGACTACAGGAATGAGGGTTAATGCTGCATTAACCATGCGCGACACGAAGCATCGTCGTGTTTGAAGCAAAAAACGCCCGGGTGATGAGACCCGGGCGCTGCCGCATTTGAACTGCAAGGATCCGAGGGATCTTAGCTGTGGTAGGCTGCTTCGCCATGCGAGGCGAGGTCGAGGCCTTCGCGCTCGGCTTCGACCGGTACGCGCAGACCGACGACCAGATCGACCACCTTGTAGAGGATGATCGAGCCAATGCCGCACCACAGAAGGGTGACGACGACAGCATAGATCTGGGTCATGACCTGGCCACCCATGGTCACACCTTCGGCGTAACCAATGCCGCCGAGCGACGCGGATGCGAAGATGCCGGTTGCGATGGCGCCGAAGAGGCCGCCGATACCGTGGACGCCGAAGACGTCTGCGGTGTCGTCATAGCCGAACTTGTTCTTCACGACTGCAACGAAGAAGTAGCAGAGCGGCGAGACAAGCAGGCCCATGACGATCGCGCCCATCGGGCCGGCAATGCCGGCAGCCGGGGTGATCGCAACCAGGCCGGAGATCATGCCGGACGCTGCGCCCAGCATCGAAGCCTTGCCACGGGTGAAGGTTTCAACCAGGCACCAGGAGACGACAGCAGCTGCGGTCGCGACGAAGGTGTTGACGGTTGCCAGCATGGCGCCGCCCGAGGCTTCGAGGTTGGAGCCTGCGTTGAAGCCGAACCAGCCGACCCAAAGCATGGCTGCACCGACGAGCGTCAGCGTCATCGAATGCGGAGCCATCATGTCCTTGCCATAGCCGGTACGCTTGCCCAGCATGATCGCACCGATCAGACCAGCCACGCCGGCATTGATGTGAACGACGGTGCCGCCAGCGAAGTCGAGCGCGCCCCAGCCGAAAATCAGGCCGTTGGCGTCCCAGACCATGTGAGCGACCGGGAAGTAGACCAGGGTGACCCAGAGCAGGCAGAAGAGCACAGCTGCGGAGAACTTGATGCGTTCCGCAAAGGCGCCGACGATCAGAGCCGGCGTGATGGCGGCGAACGTCATCTGGAACATGATGAAGATGTATTCCGGAATGACGGCATCAGAGAAGGTGGCTGCCGTGCTTTCCGGCGTGACGCCGGAGAGGAACAGCTTGGCGAAACCGCCGAAATAGGCGCTTTCAGAACCGCCAAAGGCGAACGAGTAACCGTAGATCACCCAGGCCAGCATGACCGACGAGCCGATGACGGTGCACTGCATGAGAACCGAGAGCATGTTCTTGGCGCGAACCAGGCCGCCATAGAAGAGAGCGAGGCCCGGGATCAGCATGAAGAGCACGAGGATGGTGCAGAGGAACATGAAGGCGGTGTCGCCCTTGTCCGGAACCGGAGCTGCAGCAACTGCTTCGGCTGCAGCGGGCGCTGCTTCCTGCGCGAAGGCGACAACCGGCGCCAGCACAGCGGCGGACGCGGCGCCAAGGCGCACGAGATTGGAATTCAGATTGGCAAATGACATCAGTAACAACTCCCCTTACAGCCGTTCTTACAGCGCTTCGGTATTGGTTTCGCCGGTGCGGATGCGCACGGCCTGATCGATCGAGTAGACAAAGATCTTCCCATCGCCGATCTGGCCGGTCTTGGCGGACGAAGCGATGGCTTCGACGGCCTTGTCGGCAAGCTCGGACGAGACTGCGATCTCGATCTTCAGTTTCGGCAGAAAGCTGACGGCGTATTCGGTGCCGCGGTAGATTTCGGTGTGCCCCTTCTGGCGTCCATAGCCCTTGACCTCGGTCACGGTCAGGCCTTGGATCCCCACAGCCGTCAAGGCCTCGCGTACCTCGTCCAGCTTGAACGGCTTGATGATAGCCATCACAATCTTCATCTGGTTTCCCATCCTTTGCTTGTCCTCGGCTCGGAGCCGACTCTCCTTGCCGCCCGCAGCAACATTCGCGCAGCGACTGAAGAGTGACATTCAAAAGGCGTGCCAGATTCGGAATTCTCTATAAGTTATTGAAATGTAAAGGTTATGAAAAGCACAGCCAATAAACAGGCAAATGAGTGCGCAATGAGCGCACACAAATTGTGCAATTTACAGCGAATGGCTTAAATCTAGTCATTTGCCCGTTTGCGGATCAACCCTTCCTGGGCCACTGAGGCGACCAGTCGTCCGTCGCGGGTAAAGATACTGCCGCGGGTCATGCCGCGTGCGCCCGCCGCACTCGGACTGTCCTGCGTATAGAGCAGCCAGTCGTCCAGTCGGCACGGACGATGAAACCACATGGCGTGGTCAAGGCTCGCCACCTGCAGCTCCGGATCGAAGATCGAGGTGCCGTGCGCATAGAGCGAGGTGTCGAGCAGGGTCATGTCCGAGAGATAGGCGAGGATTGCCGCCTGGTAATGCCTGTCGTCGGGCACGATGCCTGATGCACGAACCCAGATATGGGCCTCCGGCTCCAGCTTTTCGCGGGACAGATAGTGGGTCAGGGATGTGGGCCGGATCTCGATCGGCCGCTCGCGGCCCCAGTATTTCTTCACCGTATCCGGCGCCTGGGCCAGGAAAGCGGCGCGAAACTCGGCTTCGCCCATCAGCTGTTCGGGTGCGGCAACGTTCGGGATCTGTACCTGATGATCAAAGCCCGGTTCCTCGATCTGGAAGGAGGCCGACATGGAAAAGATTGCCTTGCCATGCTGGATGGCAACGACGCGGCGGGTGGTGAAGGAAGAGCCGTCTCGGATGCGCTCGACCTGATAGACGATCGGGATGGAGGGATCACCCGGGCGCATGAAATAGGCATGGAGCGAATGGACGATGCGATCCGGATCGACGCAGCGCTGTGCCGCCATCAGCGCCTGTGCGATGACCAGACCCCCGAACACCCGTTGCCAGCCATTCTGCGGGCTGCTGCCGCGAAACAGGTTTTCCTCCAGCTTTTCCAGATCGAGGCGCTCGATCAGGTCTTGCATCGGTTTGGTCTGTCCAGCTGGCTGCGACATATTGCATTGCTCCGCTTATAGGCACCCGTTTAAGGCTGATCTATATAGGTGTCATCAGGTCTACAAGAACAAAGGAATTTGCCATGCTGGATGTGCTCGTCGTCGGCGGTGGCTATGTCGGTCTTTCCGCTGCGGTCGCAATCAAGCAGGCGGCCCCGCATCTCGCCGTCGAAGTCGTCGAAGCAGCGCCCGAGGACGCCTGGAAGAAGGACCCGAGGGCCTCGGCAATCATTGCGGCAGCGACCAAGATGCTCGACGTTTTCGGGCTCTGGGATCGGATCGAGCCGGATGCGCAGCCGATCAATCGGATGATCGTGACGGATTCGAAGACGTCCGATCCCGTGCGACCGGTCTTCCTGACCTTCGATGGTGCCGTCGAAGACGGTCAGCCCTTCGCGCACATGATTCCGAATGTCAGCATGGTTGCGGCATTGCGCCAGGCCTGCGAGGAACGCGGCATCACCATTCGGCACGGTCTGCGGGCGACCGGCTTTCGCGATACCGGACCGAGCGCCGAACTGACGCTTTCTGATGGCAGCGTCGTTTCGTCACGCCTCGTTATTGCCTGCGACGGCGTGCGGTCCAAGCTGCGCGATCTCGCGGGTATCAAGACCGTGACCTGGCAATATGGCCAGTCCGGCATCGTCACCACCGTAGAGCATGAGCGGCCGCATGACGGCGTCGCCGAAGAGCATTTCCTGCCGGCGGGTCCGTTTGCCATCCTGCCGCTGAAGGGCAACCGTTCGTCTCTGGTCTGGACGGAGCGGACTGATGATGCCGACCGGCTCGTCGCCTCCGACGATCTGCTGTTCGAGGCCGAGCTCGAGCGGCGCTTCGGCCACAAGCTCGGCACGATCCGTGCGACGCCGGATCGTCGGGCCTTCCCGCTCGGTCTGACCCTTGCCCGCGCCTTCATTGCGCCGCGTCTGGCGCTTGCCGGTGACGCCGCGCATGGCATCCATCCCATCTCCGGTCAGGGCCTCAATCTCGGCTTCAAGGACGTCGCAGCACTTGCGGAGACGATCGTCGAGGCTGACCGCCTGGGTCTCGACATCGGGTCGGTCAATGTGCTCGAGCGCTACCAGATCTGGCGGCGCTTCGACACGTTCCGCATGGGCGTGACCACGGATGTCTTGAACCGGCTGTTCTCGAACGACGTGACACCGATCCGGGTGCTGCGTGATTTCGGCCTGGGCGTCGTTGACCGTATCCCGGGCCTGAAGAACTACTTCATCCGCGAGGCTGCTGGCACGTCCGGGCATGCCGGGCCGCGGCTTCTGGGTGGCCAGAGCATCTGAGAGCGCATTCAAGGATCCAGCAGAGGGCAGGCCTGCTCAGACGGGCATTTCCAGCTTGCGGGCTTCCGAAACCAGCATGATCGGTATCCCATCGCGGATGGGGTAGGCGAGACGCGCCTTCTCGGAGACGAGTTCGCTCTTCTCCCGATCCCATTTCAGCGTGCCCTGCGTCAGAGGACAGACCAGAAGTTCGAGCATCTTCGGATCGATGAGGCTGGTGGGATTATCGGCCATGGCTCACTGGAGAATGGTATCGGCGTCGCCGAAGGTGCGAGCCAGAACAATTTCGGTGATGGCGATCAGGGTCTCGGCGCGCGTTTTCAGGTCGGGCGCCTCCAGAAGCGCCTGTTTCTCAGGCGGGCCAAAGGGCGACATCATCGACAGGGAGTTGACCAGGGTCAGGTTCGAGGCGCGCTCGACACTTTCCCAATCGGCTTCGAGCTTGTTTGCCTCCAGATAGGCCTTGAAGGCCGCAAGGAGACCAGCACGGTTGACCTGGCCCTCGTCTTCCGCCGAGCTAAGATCGGCGATGAAGGGTGCGATCTGGAAGCTGCGGAAGGGCTTGCTGGTCGTCACCTCGTCCATCAGCCGGAAACGGCACACCCCTGCCAGCGAGACGATGTAGCGGCCATCGCCGGTTTCGGTGAAGGAGGTGATCCTCCCAAGGCAGCCGACCGGTGCCAGCTGCGGGCGCTCGGGCAAAATATTGGCCTGCACCTCCGACATCGCCGGCTGGATCATGCCGATCAGTCGATTGCCGGAAAGCGCCGCATCCAGCATTGCGAGATAACGCGGCTCGAAGACGTTCAGCGGCAGCTGGCCGCCGGGCAGCAACAGCACCCCTGAGATAGGGAAGACCGGCACCGTCTCGGGAAGGTCACCAGCCGTCAGATATCGGGCATTTCCCACTTGCATCGAAGCACATCCTGTCCGGAAAATTCCGGCGTTCATTCCTGCTTCTATCTGGGTCGCGCCAGCCAAAACTCAAGGCCGGCCGCGGCTCACGAAAAGAGGATCGACGAGAGTTTGCGTCGCGCCATGATGGTGGCCGGATCCTTCGGACCCCAGACCTCGAAGAATTGCAGCAGCTGTTTGCGCGCACCATCGTCCTCGAAGGTGCGATCCCGCTTCATGATCAGCAGCAGATGTTCAGCGGCTTCCTCGCGCCGGCCTTCGACATTGCGGATCTTGGCGAGCTTCAAACGCGCCTCGTGATCGTCGGGGTTCAGCGACAGCGTGTGCTCCAGCGCCACCGGATCACCGAGCTTGCGTGCCTCGTCGATCTGATCGAGCCGCTTGAGGATCGCCTGGATCTCCGGTGCCTTGGCCAGTTCCTCCGGAAGCTGGGTGACGAGTTCGCGGGCGCGCTGGTGCTGGTTCGCCCCGATCATGCATTCAGCGAGGCCGGCAATCGCCTGGGTATTGTCCTGATCAGCCTGGAGGATCGCGGCAAACAGCTGGGCCGCACCATCGATGTCTCCCGCCGCGAGCAAGCCCGAGGCTTCCTCGAGCACGGCTGCGATCTCGGCTGCCTGATCTGCACCCGCCGGGCCTGCAACCTTGTCGATGAAGGCCTTGACCTGGCTCTCAGGCAGCGCGCCCATGAAGCCATCGGCGGGTCGGCCGTTGACGAAGGCAACCACCGCCGGGATCGACTGGATGCCGAGCTGGCCGGCAACCGACGGATGGTCGTCGATGTTCATCTTGACGAGTTTGACGCGGCCACCCGCTTCGTTGACCGCCTTTTCGATGATTGGGGTCAGCTGCTTGCACGGACCGCACCAGGGGGCCCAGAAATCGACGAGAACCGGCTGGTTGCGCGATTCGTCCATGACGTCGCGTGCGAAGTTTGCCGTCGTCGTGTCCTTGATCAGGTCGCCGGCTGCGGGCGCGGCCGGGGAAGCGCCACCGAACTCCGCCTTGGCTGTCATGGTCTGGTTGCCGTAGCTGCCGTAAGGGTTGCCGTAGTCGCTCATCTTCTCGCATCTCCCGCCTGTTTCGCAGCCTTTAGGAGGCTGACGTTCTTGCTGTTAAGATCGTATGTCAGCCTGAGACTTTCAAGACAAGCGGCGTGTGGCCGGTTGCCTCCATGAAGCGGATGAGGTCATCCCGTCCGATCGATGTCGTCGCGTCGTTGGAGAGCGGATGGCAATTGATGATGTCATGCTCCATCAGATCCTTATCGAGCACGAAGGTGACATTCTTGCCCGTATCGTTGATCGCACCGAAGGCCGTCACGGAGCCGGGCGCGACGCCAAGATACTCCATCAGCTTTTCCGGCTTGCCGAAGGACACCTTGCTGGCAGCCCCAATGATCGTGTGCACCGTCTTTAGGTCCACCGAGGCATTCTCCTCGACCGTCAGCAGAAAGAAGTTGTCCTTCTTGTCCTTGACGAACAGATTCTTGGTGTGGCCGCCGGGAATCTCGTCGCGCATCGAGACCGATTCCGCGACGGTGAAAACCGGCGGGTGGGTCTTCGTCTTGTGGGCGATCCCGAGTTCGTCGAGAAAACGAAAGAGGTCTTCGGCGGTCTTGGCTGTCGTCATGGCTGTTCTCACTCTGAATCGTCCGGGGCCTTGAGCTCCCACTATCGGATTTCCACCTCAGCAATAGGTCCAGGGCCGACGTTTCGCAATCTTTCAAGCGCCGCAAAAGCCCGGAAAAGCTGAGCTTTCTCAGGTCGTTGTCCCCTTCCTCAATTTTTTTTCGCGTCGATCCGTCATTTCCCTGTTGCATTTGAAAATCGGTTGGGCCATATAGCGCCCGTCGCCGCAAGACGGACGGCCCACGATCCAGACACTACCCCAGGATCGCGGTTATGAGCGGGTGTAGCTCAGGGGTAGAGCACAACCTTGCCAAGGTTGGGGTCGAGCGTTCGAATCGCTTCACCCGCTCCATTCTTCCTCCAGACAATACAGTTTCAGTGGAAATTTTGGCGCCTTGGCGCTGTGCTCTCCGCAATATGTCACCGGCCGCAGGTTGCCCCGCAGCCGGTTTTCTACATTCAGGCTTTCGAGAACACGTAGTCGGTTTCCTGACGCAGGACTTCGCCCGGTCGCAGCACCGCGTTCGGGAAGTTCGCATGGTTGATTGCATCCGGCCAGACCTGGGTTTCCATGCAGAAGCCGGCAAAGGCGCCGTAGCGGCGGCCGTCCAGGCCGGGAACGGCCGGAGCGACCTTGCCGCCGGCATAGAACTGCACGCCCGGCTCCGTCGTCAGGATTTCCATCGTCAAGCCGGAGTTGACGCTGCGGGCAAGCGCCACGCTGCGCTTGGCGACCCGGCTGCTCGAGAAGCAGAAATTGTGGTCGTAGCCGAGCTGTTCGCCCTCGACTTCGAGCCGGATCGGCCGCATCTCGCGGAAGTCGAAGGCAGTGTTCTCGACCGGCCTGATTTCTCCGGTGGGGATCAGCCGCTCGTCGACAGGCGTATAGTGATCGGCCGCGATCATCAGATCATGGCCGAGGATGTCCGCACGGCCATCGAGATTGAAATAGGCGTGGTGGCAGACATTGGCGATGGTCGGCTTGTCGGTCACCGTTTCATAGAGCGCCGAGAACACGCCGCCTGGCTTCAGCGCAAATGTGGCTCGGGTGCGTGTGGTCCCCGGATAGCCGGCACGACCGTCCGGATCGGTCACCTCCATCACGACGAAATCGCTGCCATGCTGGAGGATCGTCCAGTTCTGTCGGCCCATGCCGTCTGAGCCGCCATGCAGATGGGAGATCCCCTTCTCGTTCAGCTCCAGCTGGTAATCGACGCCATCCAGGGTGAAGCGCCCGCCGCCGATGCGGTTGGCGCAGCGGCCGGGTGTCGCGCCAAAGTACGGAGAATGGTCGAGATAGCCGGCGAGATCCTCGAAGCCGAGCACCAGCGGTGCGTCATGTCCTTCGAGCCGCAGATCCTGCAGGACCGCGCCGAAGGTGATGATCGATGCCGTGAGGCCCCCGCCCTGCAATACCACCTTCTCGACCGCCTCGCCCGTGGGCATCACGCCGAATATCGTCTTCGTCATTCTGTCGTTTCCTCGCCTTGTTTCTTCAGAGTCTTTTGTCGGTCATCGCGCCAGTTCACGGGCTGCAGCCTCCAGGCCGCCCAGGGTCAGCGGATACATGCGGTCGCCGATCAGCCGACGAATCAGACCGACGGACATCGTATAGTCCCAGTTCGCCTGCGGAAGCGGATTGATCCAGAGATGCCGGCGGAAGTGATCGGTCAATCGCGCCAGCCAGGCCGCGCCGCTTTCGGTGTTCCAGTGCTCGACCGAGCCGCCCGGATGGGTGATCTCGTAGGGGCTCATGGCCGCGTCGCCGACAAAAATGAGCCGATAGTCCGGGCCGAACGTTCTGATGACGTCCGATGTCGGAATGGTGTCGGCATGGCGGCGCTGATTGTCCTTCCAGACGCGCTCATAGGGGCAGTTGTGGAAGTAGAAATATTCCATGTGGCGAAATTCTGAGCGTGCCGCCGAAAACAGCTCCTCGACCTCGCGCACATGATCATCCATCGAGCCACCGATATCGAAGAACATCAGAAGCTTCACGGCATTGCGGCGCTCGGCTTGCGTCTTCACGTCGAGATAGCCGTGCTCGGCGGTGGAGCGGATCGTGCCTGCGAGATCGAGCTCCTCTGCCGCCCCTTCGCGCACGAAGCGGCGCAACCGTCGAAGCGCCACCTTGATGTTGCGGGTGCCGAGTTCGACGCGGTCGTCGAGATTGCGGAATTCTCTGCTGTCCCAGACTTTCACAGCGCGGCGGTGCCGGCTTTCCTCCTGGCCGATGCGCACACCTTCCGGATTGTAGCCATGGGCACCAAAGGGCGAGGTGCCGGCCGTGCCGATCCACTTGTTGCCGCCTTGGTGGCGCTCCTTCTGCTCGGCCAGCCGCTCTTTCAGTGTTTCCATCAGCTTGTCGAAACCGCCGAGCGCTTCGATCAGCTTCTTGTCCTCGTCCGAGAGGTGCTTTTCGGCGATCTTGCGCAGCCAGTCTTTCGGGATCACCTGGGAATCGACACCGTCAGCCGCGCCCTCACTCAGGATGCCGCCGAAAACCTCGGAAAAGACCTGGTCGAAGCGATCGATGAAGCGCTCGTCTTTCACAAGCGTGGTGCGGGCGAGATAATAGAAGCCCTCCGGGTCAAAATCGACGATCCCCGCCTGCAGGCCTTCGAGCAGCGCCAGGTATTCCCGCAGGGTCACGGGAACCTTCTCTTCTTTCAGACGCAGAAAAAACGGCAGAAACATCGGATGACAATGGCTCGGTTCGTCGGCGGCGGCATCCTGTCATAGCGGACCCCGCCTGTCCTGGCAAAATCCGCTGCCGTCCCCCGTGCCGCTGTCAGCCTGCCAGATCCTTGCCGATCTCGTTCAGATCGTATGGCGTCATCTGGTAGATTTCGTTGATCCAGTTGCCGAACAGAAGATGCGCGTGGCCGCGCCAGCGGTTGAGCGGTGTCAGCGTGTCGTCATTGTGCGGGAAATAATTGTGCGGCAGCTTGATCGGAATGCCCGATGACTTGTCGCGGAAATATTCGTCGCCGAGCGAGGTCGAGTCATATTCGACATGGTTGAACATGTAGAGGCGGTTCGCCCGTTTCTCCTGCACCAGGCACACACCCATCTCGTCGGATTCGAGCAGGATCTCCAGTTCCGGCACCTTCTCGATGTCTTGGCGACGGACTTCCGTCCAGCGCGAGACCGGCACCTGGAAGTCATCGGAAAAACCGTTCAGATAAACGGACGAGGGCGCAAGATTACGGTGGCGATACACCCCGAAAGCCTTCTCCTTCAACGCATGCTTCGGCACCCTGTGGAAGTGGTAGATCGCTGCCATGCCGCCCCAGCAGACATTCATGGTCGAATGCACGTTGGTCTCGGTCCAATTGAGGATCTCTTCCAGCTCCGGCCAGTAAGTAACCTCCTCGAAGGGCAGCGTCTCGACAGGTGCGCCGGTGATGATGAAGCCGTCGAATTTGCGATCCTTTACCTCGTCCCAGGTCTGGTAGAAGGAGAGCAGATGCTCTTCTGGCGTGTTCTTGGCCTTGTGGCCGCCAACGCGCACCAGCGTCAGCTCCACCTGCAGCGGCGAGGCACCGATGAGGCGGGCGAACTGCACCTCGGTCTTGATCTTGTTCGGCATGAGGTTGAGCAGGCCGATCTGCAACGGGCGAATGTCCTGGCGGATGGCCACGGTTTCGGTCATCACCCGCACGCCCTCATGCACGAGGGTCTCAAAGGCGGGCAGCGTATCGGGGATCCTGATCGGCATCTTACTCTCGACTTTCCTTGTCACGGCGGTTTCAGACCGCGGAAACAAAAATACCGGCAGCTTTCATATCGCCACCGGTCCTCGGAAAGTCTTCAAACTCGCCTCGGCCCTTTAGCGACTTATTTTACGTGGCTGCAAGCCGGCCGGCCAAATCACCACGGAACACGAGGCCTTTTACGCCTGTCGGGGATGCGAATCAATGGGGAAGGCAATCGCTGCCTTTGCCCACCTCACCCGCAAGGGTGAGTGCTTCTGGCGCCTCGTCGGATCCTCGGGTTTAACCCGAGGGCAAGCATCACCCGAACGGGAGGGAGCGATCCCGACCGGCGGCGAAGCTTGGGTTTTTGACATCGACATATCCCCTCACCCTGAGGTGCCCGACATCGTCGGGCCTCGAAGGGCCAGGCCACAGTTACTGAAGAATAAGAGGGGTGCTTCGAGGCCCGCGATTCTCGCTGGCACCTCAGCATGAGGGCATCGAGACGCAAGCTTAGAGCCCCTCTCCCATGATGCAGCGCCTTACTGCTCTCCGAGCTTTATCGACGGATCGTATTCCTTGCCATGCACCGTCTTCACCACGGCCTGGCCGCAATACAGCTTGTTCTCGGCGGCGTTGAAGGTGTGGCTCGGCGAGCCGTGCAGCTCCCAGCCCTTGTTGAGCGCGTCGGTGACGCGGTGGCAGAAGCTCGAATCATCCGGGCCGGTGAGGAAACGATAGACTTTCATGGCTTGTCCTTTCTGGCGTTGATCATTTCGACCTTGGCGAGAAGGCGGGCCGCCTCCTCGGCATGCAGTCGCTCGATCATGCGGCCATCGATGTTGATGACGTTGAGGCCCGCATGGGCCGGGTCGGTAAAGGCGTCGGCCACCAGACGGGCCTCCGCGATGGCAGCCTCCGAGGGGCCGAAATGGTGGTTGGAGGGCTCGACCTGGGCCGGATGGATCAGCATCTTGCCGTCGAAGCCCATGGCCCTTCCTTGAGCGCATTCGTCCGAGAAGGCTTCGAGGTCGCGGAAATCGTTCGACACGCTGTCGATCACGTCGAGACCATAGGCGCGGGCGGCGAGCACGACCTGCATCAGGTAGGTAACCAGATAGGTGCGTCCGGGGGCTGCTGGAATGCCGGTCGCCTTGCGCAGGTCGTTCAGCCCTAGAACGAAGGCATCGAGCCGGCTGTCGCTGGTGCGTCCCGAAGAAGCAATCGCTGCCGCATTGAGCACACCGCGCGGCGTTTCGATCATGGCCCAGATCCTGAGACCTTCCGCCGCATCCTGTTCGCCGATCAGGTCCGCCACGTCCTGAACCGTGACCGGTTCCTCGACTTTGGGAAGCAGCACGGCGTCGGGCTGGCACTGCAAGACGAGGCGCATGTCCTCGCGGAAATGGGGTGTGTCGGAGGCATTGATCCTGACGATGCGTTCCCGATGGCTAAGATCGGCATTTTGCAGGAATTCCAGAAGCTTGTGCCGGGCGTCGGCCTTCCGGTCTTCGGCGACGGAATCCTCGAGATCGAAGATGACGGCATCGCAATCGAGGCCCGTCACCTTGTCCAGGGCGCGGTCGTTGATCGCGGGCACCGTCAGCACGGATCGGCGAAGGCGGGACGGGTGGTGAAAGCGAAAGGAGGAAGCCTCTGATGTCATGGTCGAGTTCTGGCAAGCTTTGGCCGGCCACGCAAGATGACAATTGGGTGAAAGGCCCTTGCAAAGCCTTGGGATAAGGACCACTTTGGAAAGTGCGAAAGGACACGAACATGCAGAACATCCGCTCCGCCGCCTATGCCCTCGTTGGCCTCGCTTTTGTCGGCCTCGCCGCCGCCTTTGCGGTGTCGCTCACTCTGGTGATCGGCGCACTCCTGACCGTGACGCTCGGCGCCCGCATGCTGATGGGCAAGACGAAGCGTGCACCGGCCTATGTGAAAGCCAAGCGTCGCGAAGACGTCCGCGTCTGGAACGACGGCAAGGGCACGATCATCGATCTTTGATCTGGCCGCAGGCCGATCCATTATCTCACCTATCCATCGGGTGAGATCTCCTTTCCGTGCGGAAGACGGCGACAGAGCTTCTTCAAGATTCTCCTTCAAATTTCTGCGGTTTTGCTCTATGGGCGGGGCATCACACGCGCATTAGCCAGATCGAAGGCAGACTGATGGACAAGTTCGTAAAGCTCACCGGTGTCGCGGCACCGCTTCCGGTCGTCAATGTCGACACGGACATGATCATCCCCAAGGATTACCTGAAGACGATCAAGCGCACCGGTCTCGGCACCGGCTTGTTCGCCGAGGCTCGCTACAAGGAAGACGGTTCGGAGAACGCGGATTTCGTTCTGAACAAGCCAGCCTATCGCAATGCGCAGATCCTCGTTGCCGGCGACAATTTCGGTTGCGGTTCCTCGCGCGAGCATGCCCCGTGGGCGCTTCTCGACTTCGGCATCCGCTGCGTGATCTCCACGTCCTTCGCCGACATCTTCTACAACAATTGTTTCAAGAACGGCATTCTGCCGATCGTCGTCAGCCAGGAAGACCTGGACAAGCTGATGGATGATGCGTCGCGCGGGTCCAACGCCGTGCTGACCGTCGATCTGGAAGCTCAGGAAATCACCGGTCCTGACGGAGGCAAGATCGCCTTCGAAATCGATGCCTTCAAGCGCCATTGCCTGCTGAACGGCCTCGACGATATCGGCCTGACGCTTGAGAAGGGGGCCAGCATCACGACCTTCGAGCAGTCCAACGCTACCCAGCGTCCCTGGGCCTGAGCCGGTCTCAAGTGCTGAATTGATGAAGCCGGGCTCGCGCCCGGCTTTTTCTTTGCCCTCAGAGGAAACGGGCCCGCCAGGCTTCAAGCGCTGCGAGCGACACGCCGATCCCGCCGCACACCTCGATCAGCGGTGCTTTGAAACGCGACAGTCGATCCGCATGCACATCGGTCACAGCAAGGGCTGCACCGCAGGCGGGCTCGACGAGAATGCGCTGGGCATCGGCGAATTTCAGGCAGGCCGCAACAGCCTCGGCGTCGGTCACCGTGACACTTTCGATCGGATGGGTTTCGAGAAGATCGAAGACATGTTGCGCGACCTGCCGGGCGCCAAGCGAGTTGGCGATCGAGGTGATCGCCGGAAGCGTCACCCGTTCTCCTGCCAGGGCGGCAGCGTGGAACGAGGCGGCGCCTTCCGTTTCGACTGCGATGACGGGCACATCGCTAAGCCCGTTTCGGCGCAATCCTTCAACGATGCCGGCGAGCAGGCCGCCGCCGCCGACGCTCGTCACCACGCAATCGAACTCTGCACCTGATTTGACCACCTCGTCGATGAGCGTTGCGTGGCCCTCCCAGAGGAGCGGATGATCATAGGGATGGACGTATGCGGCCTTGCGTTCGGCCGCGAGCGCCACCGCATGGGCATTGGCCTCGTCGAAGACGGACCCGTGGACCATGACCTTGGCACCCGTTGCGGCAATCCGCGTGCGGACCTCGGCGGACGTGGTTTCCGGTACGACGATGGTGACTGGCACGCCAAGCGCCTTGCCAGCGACGGCCGCCGCAATGCCGGCATTGCCGCCAGAGGCGCAGAAGATTTCCTTCGCCCCCTTGGCGACCTCGTGTTGGCAGAGCAGTCCCACCCCGCGCAGCTTGAAGCTGCCGGAAGGCTGCAAGGCATCGAGCTTCAGCCAAAGAGGCAGGCCGCTTTTGCTGTAGTCGGCGGAAGTGCGCAGGAGTGGCGTTTCGATATGAAGGGGAGAAAGGGGCATGGGGCACTCGGGAATGCTGGAGGGATGCAGATCTTTTGGACCTCGGAAACAGCCTGGTCAACCGTGCAGCCCTTGCGCGGAATGGCCGGAAGCGTACCGTTTCGGGCCTATCTCGCTTGAAATGACCCTGACCCGCGCGTAAGACACCGCAACTTCTTTTCGAGTGGAGGGTTTCCATGACGGCTCGCAATCTTCTCCTTTTGCCCGGTGACGGTATCGGCCCCGAGGCCATGGCCGAAGTCCGCAAGATCATCGCCTATATGAACGAGGCACAGAGCGCCGGCTTCGTCACCGACGAAGGTCTCGTCGGCGGTTCCGCCTATGATGCGCATGGAGCGGCGATTTCGGAAGAAGACATGGCGAAGGCGCTTGCCGCCGATGCCGTTCTTTTCGGTGCCGTCGGTGGTCCGAAGTGGGATGACGTTCCTTACGACGTGCGCCCTGAAGCCGGCCTTCTGCGTCTGCGCAAGGATCTCGAACTCTTCGCCAACCTGCGTCCCGCCATCTGCTATCCGGCGCTCGCCAACGCTTCCTCGCTGAAGCCGGAATTGGTCGAGGGTCTCGACATCCTCATCGTCCGTGAACTGACCGGCGGCGTCTATTTCGGCGAGCCGAAGACGATCACCGATCTCGGCAATGGCCAGAAGCGCGCCGTCGACACACAGGTCTACGACACCTACGAGATCGAGCGCATCGCCGCCGTCGCCTTCGAACTGGCCCGCACCCGCAATAATGCCGTCTGCTCGATGGAAAAGCGCAACGTCATGAAGTCGGGCGTCTTGTGGAACCAGGTGGTTACCGCGACGCACAAAGAGAAGTTCTCCGACGTGAAGCTCGACCACATGCTGGCCGATGCCGGCGGCATGCAGCTGGTGCGCGCGCCGAAGCAGTTCGACGTCATCGTCACCGACAACCTGTTCGGCGACATGCTCTCCGACGTTGCTGCCATGCTGACCGGTTCGCTCGGCATGCTGCCGTCGGCCTCGCTTGGTGCACCGGATGCGAAGACCGGCAAGCGCAAGGCGCTTTACGAGCCGGTGCATGGTTCGGCACCCGACATTGCCGGCAAGGGGATTGCCAACCCGATCGCGATGATCGCCTCCTTCGCCATGTGCCTGCGCTATTCGTTCAACATGGTCACGGAAGCCGATCGTCTCGAAAAGGCGATTGCTAACGTGCTCGACAAGGGCATCCGCACCGGCGACATCATGGCCGACGGTTGCCGCCAGGTCGGCACGGTCGAAATGGGCGATGCGATCCTCGAAGAGTTCAAGGCTCTTTCGGCCTGATCCATCCATCTGAAGTCTGATCTGACGGCGCGGGGCAACCCGCGCCGTTTTGCGTTTCGGCGTCATCGCGACCAGCTTGGGCCCGCCCTTTCTCTCACTTCACCGTGATCGCCCCTGTTCGACAGAAGGTCGCACCCCAGGCGGCAATCCGAAGGGGCATGCGTGGCGTAATGGTGCTCAGACAAGCAGATGAGACTGATGAAACCACCGCCCTTGTTCGTCATTGTCGGAACCTGACCGGGACTGAGCCGTTCAGCAGATAATGCCGGCAAATAGGCCTGCAAGAGGCCAGCGGTCCCGAGAGACCATGGAGATGTTCGATGAAAGCCACATCCGCTGACAGACACATCATAAAGTATGCCATGTCACAGCCCTATCTGGAGCGCGAGGAAGAGCTCGACCTAGCGATCCGCTGGAAGGAAAATGACGATCAAGGGGCGCGTAATCGCATCGCCCAGGCGCATATGCGGCTGGTCATCGCCATGGCCTCAAAGTTCCGTGGTTTCGGACTTCCCCTCAACGATCTGATCCAGGAAGGCTATATCGGCCTTCTCGAGGCGGCTGCCCGCTTCGATCCGGGTCGCGAGGTCCGTTTCTCGACCTATGCCGGCTGGTGGATCCGGGCCTCGATGCAGGACTATATCCTGCGCAACTGGTCGATCGTCCGCGGTGGCACCAGTTCGAGCCAGAAAGCGCTGTTCTTCAATCTGCGCCGACTTCGCGCCAAGCTCGCCCAGGGCGACAATCGCCTCTCCGATCAGGCCATCCATCAAGAAATCGCCTCGGCGCTTGGCGTCAGCCTCTCCGACGTGCAGTCGATGGACGCGCGCCTGTCCGGCAACGACGCCTCACTTCAGACCCCTGTTGCCGGTCGCAACGGCGAAGGCACCGAACAGCTGGATATGCTGGAGAGCAATGAAGCGCTGCCGGATGAGCAGGTTACCTCGATCATCGATGGTGAGCGCTGGAACGGCTGGCTCAGGGATGCGATGAACCGCCTCAACGAGCGTGAGAGCCGGATCATCAAGGCCCGTCGTCTCACCGAAGATGGCGCGACACTGGAAGAACTGGGTGCCGAGCTTGGGATTTCGAAGGAGCGCGTCCGTCAGATCGAGACGCGAGCGCTGGAAAAGCTGAAGCTTGCCCTGACCGACAAGGCTCCTGCTGCTTCGCGCTATGAAATGGCTTATTGAGAGATCCCGAATACCCTTAAAAGCCGGCCTTGTGCCGGCTTTTTTGTTGGCTTGATTTCAGGGACTTTATTCGGAAATGATCTTGACGCGCGTACCGGGCGCGACTGTCGAGGTCGGGCCGAGGGCGTTGATCAAGCGGAAGAGTTCGAGCTTACGATCGGTGCCCATCATACGGGCAGACAGAGTGCCGACCGAGTCGTTAGGACCGACCGTCACCACGCGGACGCGCAACGGCTTCAGCGAGGCTGCTTCCTGTGGCGTGATCCGGCGGAAGGAAGCGCGCAGCTGGGCGGCCGTGGTTTCCAGTGCCGGGCTGCCCTTGGGCACTGCGGTCAGGAAGCGGAAGATCTGCGGGCCGATGCGGATGACGGTGATATCGAAATCCCAGCGATCGGCGGAGGCACGGGCGGTCGCCGCTTCCAGTCCGTTGACGCTGACGGTGCGGATCGTATCCGGCAGGAGACCGGTTACCCAGCCGCTCGAAATATAGTTCGGCAGGCTGATCTTCTGACTGTCGGCCACGCCGTCGAAACGGATGGCCACGTCGCCAGGTCCGGTGGCGAGGACGGCCTCGACCTTGTTATCGATCTGGAAGCCCTGGGGCACGTCGAAGCGGATCCCGAGCTGTCCATGCAGGAAGGTCTGGCCACGGACGAAGCCCTCCTGGGGGCTGTCGCCATAGAGCAGGCCATCGATGCCATTCAGATAATATTCGCGGCCTGTTTCGCCGTGGCTGCCTTCTGGACCGAAGGCGCGGGCATGGCGCTTGGCCAGTTCCACACGCTGCGGCGCGTTCGGATGGCTCGAGAGGAAGTCGAGGCTCTGGTCGGCATCGGGGTCGACCGAGCTGAACTGGCTGTAGCGGGCCATGGAATCGAGGAAGCGTGCGGCGGCGTAGGGGTCGTAACCAGCTTCACCCAGCGTGCGCACACCGATGACGTCGGCCTGCAGTTCCTGTTGGCGCGAGAAGGCGGCAAGGCGCAGCTTGCCGCGAGCCAGCGCCTGCTTGCCGGCGAGATCGCTCGACAGAACCTCGGCGACGACGCGGCTCGCAATCACTTCCGCCTCTTCACGACGCTGGCGTTCGATGCCGTGGTTGGCGGTCACGTGCGCCATTTCATGGCTGAGAACGGCTGCGACTTCCGATGCGTCGTTGGCGAGCGCCAGGAGACCGCGTGTCACGTAGAGATAGCCACCGGGAAGTGCGAAGGCGTTGATCGCCGGCGAATTCAGGATGGTGATGCGATAGGACTGGTTCGGGTTTTCCGAGACGGCGGTCAGGGCGCCGGCGATGCGGGCGACCAGGCGTTCGGTCTTGGCGTCGGAATATTCACCGCCATAGGATGCGACGATGCGCGGGTGTTCACGGGCACCCATCTGGGCGCGCGGATCGCCCTTCTGCACTTCGTCGACGATCTGCGGATTGCTGGAGGGCGCAACTGATGGCTCGTAGGCCTGTTCGAATACCGACTGGCAGGACGAGAGCACGAGACCGGCCGAGACGAGCACGGCAACACTCGACGCAAGCCTGAAGGGCCGGCGCCGCCGATCCGTTTCGGCAGCTATCGCGCTGTTCCGGCTCAAAAACTGCATCCTGCCCCTTCACCCTGTTCCCGAACGACCACCAAGCCGGCGATATCCGGGTGCAGCATCCAATTGCCTTCAGCCGATATCCGCATTGTGCTGATCCGGCAGCATTTCACATAGTGCGAAAACACCGCTCGCTCCAGAAGATAGTCACGCCGTAGCAAATGACCAATGCTCTTGCTGAAGGAACAACCATTCCAAACGCGCATGGCAGGCGCGGGCGACCAAATTAAGGCGATTCGGGTGCAATCGGTGCCACGCCGAGGAAGTCGCTTACGGCTGTGACATCGGTTCTCGCGAGAAAATCACTTTTCGATGCATTCACTAGCACTTGGCCGTTTTCGAGGAAGACGACCTGGTCCGCCAAACGCAAGATGTCACGAGGATCGTGGGTGACGAGCAGGATGGTGGCCGCTGTTTCGGCATGAAGTTCTGCAAGCAGGTCAACCATCGCGCTCCGCAAACCCGGATCGAGTGCGGCGAAGGGCTCGTCGAGGAGCAGGATCGGGCGGCTGCGGACCAAGGCGCGAGCGAAGGCTGCCCGCTGCCGCTCTCCGCCCGAGAGCGAACCCGGCAGCCGCCGCTCGTAGCCTGCAAGGCCGACCCGCACCAGAGCGGCGGAGATCGCCTTGCGGTCGGCCGGCGTCAGGCGCAGGCCCGGATGAACTCCAAGGCCGATATTGGTGAAAAGATCGAGATGGGCAAAGAGGTTGTTGTCCTGGAAGACCAGCGAGATCGGCCGCTCCGCTGGCGCCAGATCCGTCACATCTTGTCCCGCGATTTCGATCCGACCCTTGTCGGGTTGCTCGAAGCCGGAGACGAGGTTGAGCAGGGTGGACTTGCCCGATCCGGACGGGCCGGCAATCGCGGTAATCTTGCGGGCATTGATACCGAAATCGAAGTGAAAGTCGCGCTGGCCGAGTGTCAGTCGCACCGCATCGAGGCGAATCGCCGTTGAAGTCTCATCGCGCATCGGGGGCCTCCCGTTCACTTGCCTGACGTGTTCCCGGCGCTCCGAGGAGCGCGAGGAGGAGGCATACCATACCGAGCAATAGGGCAAGTCCATCGGCATCGGTGCTGCGGTAGCTTCCCATGGACGCATAGATGAGGGCGGGTAGGGTCATGATGTTTTCCGAGCCGAACAGGGCGACTGCTCCGAGATCTCCTAAGGAAAGTGCCATGGCGAAGGCGAGCGCGGTGAGAAATGGCCGCTTCAGCTCCGGCCAGTCGACCCGGCGCAGACGCTGAGCGACGGAGAGACCGAGGCTTTCGGCAAGGCGCCCCGTGCGCGCACGGTGCTCGCGATAGGCCGGCTCCAGCACGCGCACGGCGAACGGCAGGGCCATCAGGGCATTGATGCCGGCGACGATCAAGGGCGCGAAGCTTGCGATCTCACCGCTCCGTCGGAGCGCCAGAAACCAGCCGGTGGCAAGCACGCTAGTTGGGACAAGCAGAACCAGCGATGACAGAGAGGCGAGCGCGATCGACATGGCGCGGTTGCCGACATTCCGGTTTCGCAGCGTGTCGATTTCAGTTCTTGCTGCGACCGCGCCAAAGGCAAGCAGTGTCGCCGTAGCGCCCGACACGAGCGCCACCAGCAGGCTGGTCAGAGCTGCCTGCTGGAAGGCCGATTGCGATATCAGCCGAGCGAGATCTGCCTGTAGTCCCGAGACAACGACCTGGCCAAGCGGCAGGATGAGGAAAAGGCCTGCCAGGGAAAGCAGCAGGGCGTCGATCAAGCGGACGAGCGGGCGTCGACCATCGAAACGGTGGAAACGCCGCCCGCTGGTGACGCCGGTGTCGGAGGCTGCCGGCAGCAGGCTGAGGCCGATGAGGATGACGCCGGTGACCGTGATCTGCAGCAGCGCCAGCGATACGGCGCGCTCCGGATTGAAGTCGAAGCGCAGCGCCTGATAGATGGCGACCTCGATTGTCGTTGCCGCAGGGCCCCCGCCGAAGATCAGCACCAGCGTGAAGCTCGTCACGCAAAGCATGAAGATCAGACCCGCGGCTCCCGGGATGACCCGCGCCAAGACGGGCCACTCGATGAAGCGGAATGTGGCGATCGGCGACAGGCCGAGGCTCGCCGACATCCGCCAGTATTCGGCCGGCACGCGCTCCAGGGCTGACAGCATCAGTCGCGTGGCCAGCGGCAGGTTGAAAAAGACATGGGCAATCAGAATTCCGGTCAGGCCGTAGACGGAGATGGGCTGCGACAGACCGAGGCTTACCAAGGCATCGTTGACGATGCCGTTGCGACCGAATATCCCGATCAGACCCAGAGCACCGATCAGAACCGGTAAACCCATGGGAACGGCCATCAGGCGGATCAGCCAGATACGTCCGGGAAAAGCCGGCTGACGGGCAAGCGCGCTGACCACGGGCAGGGCAAGACCGACGGAGATGAGCGTCGACAGAAACGCCTGCCAGAGGGTGAATGACAGCACCGAACGAACGACGGGATCGCCAAAGGCCTGCAGAATGCCACCGGTCATTCTCCCGGCGAGCAGTGCGGAGAGGGCGATGCCGACGAAAGCCGCCACGGCCAGCAAAACCAAAAGGCCGCCCGCGAATGCGGGCAGCCTCTGACGTCTCGACTGGTGAAGCGGTCGGAGCATCCGGTGTCAATTCAACGTCATGGCCTTCAGCCATTCGTCGATCCAGGCCTGGCGGTTGGCTGCCACTTCGGCGGGGTCCATCAGGAAGGTCGTCTTCGGCTGGACAAGCTTGCCGAAGGCCTCCGGCAGGGGCTCAGAGGTTGCGGCGACGGGCATCATCCAGTTGTTGGTCGGGATGGTGTTCTGGAAGCCGGGCTCAAGCATGAAGGCGAGGAACTGGCGGGCGAGCTCCTTTTCCGGCGCATTCTTCAGAAGGCCTGCGACCTCGATCTGGATGTAATGCCCTTCGGAGAATTCGGCTGCCTGATAGCGGTCGGTCTCTTCGGCGACCATGTGATAGGCAGGCGAGGTCGTGTAGGAGAGCACCATCGGTGCCTCGCCCTTGGTGAACAGGCCGTAAGCTTCCGACCAGCCGGGGGTGACGGTCAGGACGCGATCCTTGAGCTTGGCCCAGGCTTCCGGCGCTTGGTCGCCATAGACCGACCTGACCCAGAGCAGCAGGCCGAGACCCGGCGTCGAGGTGCGTGGATCCTGGATGACGATCTTCTGGGCCGGATCGCCCTCGACCAGGTCCTTGAGGCTCGTCGGCGGGGTCGTGATGACCTCGGTGTCGTAGATCACGGCGAAATGGCCGTAGTCATAGGGCAGGAAGACATCGTCGCTGAAACCGCCGGGCACTTGGACCGCAGACGCGTCGACGCTGTGGGCTTCGAACAGGCCGGTCTGCTTGGCTTCCTCGACGAGATTGGTATCGAGGCCTAGCACGACATCGGCCTTCGAGGTCTCGCCTTCCAGCTTCAGGCGCGTGAGCAGTGCCACGCCATCGGCGACGCCGACGAAATTGACGGTGCAGTCGCAGGTCTGTTCGAAGGCTTCCTTGACCTTGGGGCCGGGACCCCATTCCGAGACGAAGCTTTCATAGGTGTAGACGGTCAGCGTCTTGTCGGCGGCGAACGTCGGGGAGACGAAGCCGATCATGGCAGCTGTAACGCCGCCGATAAACAGGGAAACAGTCTTGGGTCGCATGGCGCCCTCCTCCTTCATCATCATAACTGTCGGGATAGGGCGCTTTGCGATCGACGCGTCTAATCCCTCCGCCGGTGTTAACCGGATCAGGTTCCGCGGGTTGGCTGACGCCTCTCAGCATTTCGGTCCCGAAGGATCGAAAGGCACCCCGTTAGAGCACTGTGGAGATAGCGCGACTGGCACGGTTCTGCAAGGACCCGAACCCTTGGCACGAGACTGGAACATGGAAGATGGAGGGGCAGGAGGGAGGGTGCCCGATGGAGGGCAAGACAGAGGAGGGCCTCAGCCCTCCAATTCCTCGCGCAGCATTTCGAGGTCCAGCCATTCCTCTTCCATACGCGTGATGTCGGCACGCAGCTTTTCCATTTCGGCGGCGAGCTTGTTGAACGTCGCCGGGTCCTTAGTGAAGAGGTTGGGATCGGCCATCCTGGCCTCGCGGGCGGCGATTTCCTTTTCGGCCTTTTCCATTTCCTTCGGCAGATTTTCGAGCGCGAATTTCTGCTTGAAGGAAAGCTTGCCCTTGCTGTTTGCGCTGCCGGCCGGTTTGCCGCCGGAAGCCTCGAGAACCTTCGCCTTCTCGGCCTTTTCGACCCGTTTGCGCTCGTCCTCGACGCCCTTGCGCTGGGCGAGCATGTCGGAATAGCCGCCGGCATATTCGATCCAGCGACCGTCGGGTGCGTCCGGATTGGCCGGTGCGATGGTCGAGGTCACGGTGCGGTCGAGGAAGTCACGGTCGTGGCTGACGAGGATGACCGTGCCGGAATAGCCGGCAACGATTTCCTGCAAAAGATCGAGCGTTTCGATGTCGAGATCGTTGGTCGGTTCGTCGAGGATCAAGAGGTTTGAGGGCTTTGCCATGATGCGCGCCAGCATCAGGCGGGCGCGCTCGCCGCCCGAGAGGTTGCGGATCGGCGTGCGGGCCTGTTCCGGCTGGAAGAGGAAGTCCTTCATATAGCCGGTGACATGCTTCTGCTCGCCATTGACCAGAAGGTTGTCACCACGGCCGTCGGTCAGGTAGTGGGCAAGCGTGTCATCCGGGTTCAGGTCCTCGCGCTTCTGGTCGAGAACGGCGATCTCCAGATTTGTGCCGAGCTTCACCGAGCCCTCGTCCGGCGAGAGCTGACCCGTCAGCATCTTCAAAAGCGTCGTCTTGCCGGCGCCGTTCGGGCCGATCAGGCCGATGCAATCACCGCGATGAACGCGGATCGAAAAGGGCGCGACGATGGTCCGATCGCCATAGGTCTTGGTGATCTTGTCCGCCTCGATGACGAGCTTGCCGCTTTCCTTGCCTTCGGTGGCCGTGGCCTGGATCGTGCCTTGCGGCCCCTTGTGTCCACGGTAATTGGCGCGCAGTGCCTGGAGATTTCCGAGGCGGCGCATGTTGCGCTTGCGGCGTGCAGTCACGCCATAGCGCAGCCAGTGCTCTTCGCGCTCGATCTGGCGACCGAGCTTGTGCTGTTCGATCTCTTCCTCTTCCAGCACCTGGTCACGCCATTCCTCGAAATGGGCAAAGCCACGGTTCAGCCGGCGCGATTGGCCGCGATCGAGCCAGACGGTGGCGGTCGAGATCTTTTCGAGGAAACGTCTGTCGTGTGAAATCAGGACAAGCGCGCTGCGGCTCTTCGACAGCTCGCCTTCGAGCCATTCGATGGTCGGCAGGTCGAGATGGTTGGTCGGCTCGTCGAGCATCAGGATGTCCGGCTCGGGCGCCAGCACCCGGGCAAGGGCCGCGCGGCGGGCTTCCCCGCCGGAGAGACGGGTCGGATCTTCCTGGCCGGTCAGGCCGAGATGCTCGAGCAGATAGGTGACGCGATAGGGATCATCGCCCGGTCCAAGGCCGGCCTCGGCATAGGCCTGGACGGTTGCATAACCGGCAAAATCCGGTGCCTGCTCCAGGTAGCGGATGGTCGAGGACGGATGGCGGAAAACTTCGCCGGACTGCGCTTCGACGAGGCCGGCGGCAATCTTCATCAGCGTTGATTTGCCAGAACCGTTGCGGCCAACCAGGCAGATGCGGTCGCCAGGCTCCACCTGCAGGCCGGCGCCGGCGAGCAAAGGCGTTCCGCCGAAGGAGAGTTGGATATCGTCAAGTTTCAGAATGGGAGGTGCCAAGGCATCAGGCTCCGGAAAGATCGTAGGGGCGGGCGAGCAGAATTGCTCTGCCACGGGACAGCGAGACCGAGATCGGTCCTTCGGCGATGTTGGATATCGTGCGCGACGAGCCGAAGGGCAGACTGAAGTCCTGCAATGGATAGCGTGCGTTGCGGATCGTAAGCCCTTCGAGCGTGGTAAAGCCGAGCACCGAGAAAAGCGCGCCTTTTGGCATTTCGAGAGCCAGTTCGCTGTCCGCGGCGAAAGGATAGGCTTCTTCCTCGCCGGAGGTCAGGACCACCTCATAACCGTCTTCGACGAGGCCGAGGGCGTTCAGATAATGTTGCAGCGCGTGATCGGAGCGTTCGCCGCCGAGGGCGCCGACGCAGATCAACCGGGTGGCGCCGCGCGCGATTGCTTCCGCAACCGCGATTTCCCCGTCGGTGACGGCCTTTGCTGCCGGATAGCTGCGGCGTTCCACAGTCGGAAAACGGGCGATCAATCCGGTGTCGCTGCTGTCGAAGTCTCCGACCCAGAGCTCCGGGGTCACGCCGAGGCTTTCTGCATGGCGCATGCCGCCATCGGCCGCAATCACGCGGCTTCCTCCGGTCAGCGCCCGCAGGCGGTCGGTAACGGCGAGGCTTCCGCCGAGAAGAAGGGTGAAAGAGGTCGTGGTCATGCGCCTGCCCTTAGCGCATCTTCGCCAAAAAGGGAAAGGCGAATGCGTCGCAGACTGTGCTTGGCTGCTTGTCAAACGGCTCCCCGGACCAGCCGTTTCAGGCATGGTCCGGGTCGAGGGATTTCAGCGCTTCTTGGGAGAAGCGGCCTCGGCACTCTTGATCTGAGTGGTGAAGCTCGAAACCGCGGTCGCAGCCGGCTTGGCCTTGTCCTGCTTCGGCTTTCTTACTTCGCGGTTCGAACGCTGTTGGCCTTTAGCCATGAGGTGCTTTCCTTTTTCGGGGTGCTTGCGGGAGCCGCCGTCCGGGCGGATGCGTTGCTGCGGCTGGGATCAATATCGGTTTCGGCGATGCAGCGATCGAAGCTCTCGCTTTCGAAGCGGACGCGGTACTGGCGGCTTCCGCCGGTCTCGGGGAGCGTCGCCAGCACCTTGCAGGCGCCATTGCTGCGGGCGAGGCGGACAGGGCCGTCTTTCAGCGTCACTGTGTCGCCGATGGAATACAGGTGTCTGGTCATGGGGATCTCCTGCAGCTGGGAGGCTGCGGTCGGGACAGACATCCTTGTGACCTGCGGTTCGGACGAAACGTCCCGCCGGTCTATAGGAGCCTGCCGTTCTACGAGGCATTGCGGCCGGACCAATTGGTCCAGACTGCGAATATGGGGTCGAGGAGAAGGTCGGTGATGTCCGGAGCCCGAAATTCCGTCCTTGCGGATGGGGCACTTGCAGACGGACACGCATCAGCGTTCATGGAATGTAGCCTGTCAGATTGCCGGGAAAATACAAGCTTTTTCTGGTAAGCGGGCGAAAGCCGTGCCTATGCTTGCACCCTGTCAGATGCGTCATTAGGTTGCGGCCGAGGATGAACGAGGCTCAGATATGATGCAGTTTCAGGGTACCGCAGACTATGTGGCAGACAAGGATCTGATGATTGCGGTCAATGCCGCCATCCGGCTGGAGCGGCCTTTGCTCGTCAAGGGAGAACCGGGAACCGGCAAGACCGAGCTTGCCCGGCAGGTGGCGGCGGCGCTCGGGCTCGATATCCTGGAGTGGAACGTCAAATCGACCACCAAGGCGCAGCAGGGGCTCTATGAATATGACGCCGTTTCGCGCCTGCGTGACAGCCAGCTCGGCGATGAGCGGGTGAATGACGTGAAGAACTACATTCGCAAGGGCAAGCTGTGGCAGGCCTTTGCCACGGAAACGAAATGCGTGCTGTTGATCGACGAGATCGACAAGGCGGATATCGAGTTTCCCAACGATCTGCTGCAGGAACTCGATCGGATGGAGTTCCACGTTTACGAGACCGGGGAGACGATCAGCGCAAAGATCCGGCCGATCGTCATCATCACCTCGAACAACGAGAAGGAGCTACCGGACGCCTTCCTGCGGCGCTGCTTCTTCCACTACATCCGCTTTCCCGATGCAGAAACGCTGCAGCGGATCGTCGAGGTTCACTATCCCGGTATCAAGAAGACGCTGCTGCGCAATGCGCTGACCCAGTTTTACGAGATCCGCGAGACCCCCGGGCTGAAGAAGAAGCCGTCCACCTCGGAGGCGCTCGACTGGATCCGGTTGCTCGTGGCCGAAGACGTCGACCCCGCCGATCTGCGCGGCGAGGCGAAGAATGCCCTGCCGAAGCTGCATGGGGCGCTTCTGAAGAACGAGCAGGACGTGCATCTCTTCGAGCGCCTCGCCTTCATGGCGCGGCGAGATCGGTGAGTTCGCAATTGCGCGGAGACGCTGATGCCAAGCGTCGACACTTGGTATAAGAGCGCGTGCATGCCTGCCCCCAAAAACGAAAAAAGCCCCGCAAGCGGGGCTTTCGTGAAGAGCGGATGGCGGTTTACTCGGCGTTGTCTGCGGAATCCGCGTTGAGCTGACCGTATTTTTCTTCGCCGATCTTGGAGAGAAGCTCGAGCTGGGTCTCCAGGAAGTCGATATGGCCTTCTTCGTCGATCAACAGCTGTTCGAAGATCTTCATCGAGACGTAATCGCCGGCCTGATAACAGATGTCGCGCGAGGCCTTGTAGGAGGTGCGGGCATCGTATTCGCCGGCGAGATCCGCTTCGAGCACTTCCTTGACGTTCTGGCCGATGCGCAGCGGTGCAACGGTCTGGAGGTTTGGGTGACCTTCGAGGAAGATGATCCGATCAATGATCTTGTCGGCGTGCTGCATTTCCTCGATCGACTCGGCCCGCTCCTTCTTGGCGAGCTTCGTGTAGCCCCAATCGTTGAGCAGGCGGTAGTGCAGCCAGTACTGATTGACCGCACCGAGCTCGAGGAACAGCGCTTCGTTGAGCCGTTCAATGACCTTCGGATCACCCTTCATAATGTTCGTCCCTTGTATGAATTGAATGGCGCAACTCTAGCGCCAGCGCTGCCACCTGTCGAGCCTTTTTTAGAAGTATTCTAATTCTTGGGCTTGCGCGCAAGACTCCGCCGGGCGAATTGCATTCGCCGTATCATAGCACTGGGATGTGACGGGGAATCGTTCTGGCGCCCAAGCGGTGGGCTGATGCCGATGCAGTCGTCTCAGCCGGCCGCGCGCTTGGCTGTCAGCATGGCCTGGCGCCGTTCGGCCAGCGCTGCCTTCTGCTCTTCGTGGAACTGCTTGAGGCGTTCCATGAAGTTGATGACCTTGGTTTCTTCGGTCTGGCGGAGGGCGTGATATTCTTCGGTGGTGCGAATGATCAGGTCGACGACATTCGGAAAACAGCCGCAGCAGCGGCCGCGCTTGTTCATGGCATGGTAGACCTTACCCGGAACAATCAACTGCCAACAGTCTTCGTCCAGCATCTCGTTGATGACTGACTTGATGTCTTTGTCGGTGATGTAATTGCAGCTGCAGACCAGCATGGACGGGGCACTCGTCAAACATGACATTCACTCTCGCCTTTCTCGTAAACCAGATGGCCTTTGTCAAGAAAAATCGCGGATAGGGCAGCATATGTGACCGTCGCCCGAAGCGTCGATCCGTCAGTGGAAGTTCCGCCCTTTCGGCATCAGGTCCGCCATGGCGCTGCGGCGAGGATGGCCGGGCGGAGGGGCTGCTGCTATGGAGGGACGCGGGACCTTGTCCCGTTTCGCCTGTCTCTGATCGACGCCCGGGCGACGAACTTCATCCGCATGGGCGAGCGTGTCGAAGGTCTTGAGATCTTCGAGCAGGAGGCCGAGCCTGGAGCTGGCGTCGACCAGATGGTCTGCGACCACATGGATGACGCCATGCGCCTTCTGCAGGCGTCCGCGCAGGGCGACCAGCCGCGCGCCCATAACGATCGGTCGGTAACGTTCGAACACCTTCGGCCAGACAATGACATTGGCTGTGCCCGTCTCATCCTCCAGCGTCATGAAGATGACACCCTTTGCCGAACCCGGTCTTTGGCGGACAAGGACTAGGCCTGCAATCTCAACCTTGGCGCCATGGGAAAGGCTTTCGAGATCGGTCGCCGATTTAAGCCCGGCCCGCTGCATGGCCTGGCGGAGGAATGAAACGGGATGCGCCTTCAGGGAGAAGGTCAGGCTGCGGTAATCACTTAAGACCTCCTCGCCTGGCAACATGCGGGGAAGGACCATTTCCGCCTCGTGCTGCAGATTTTCCTGTGGGGCTGCCTCGAAGAGCGGCAGGACTTCGACGGCGGCCTCTCCATCGAGGGCCTGAGCCGCCCACAGTGCCTCCCGACGCGACAGTCCAAGGGAGGAAAAGCAGTCGGCATCGGCGAGTTTCTCGATGACGGGGCGGGCAAGCCGCGTGCGCAGCCACAGGTCGCGAACGGAATCATAACCCTTACCGCGTTGCGAAACGAGGATATCCATGGCCTCCTTCGGTATGCCCTTGATCTGGCGAAAGCCGATGCGAACGGCCTTTTTCGTTCTGATGACGCCGGCCATGGACCGATGACGGCTGGCGATGCGGGCGGGATCGAAGCCGCCCGCCTCTTCCTCATGACTTTCGAGCAGGCAGTCCCAGGTCGAGTGATTGATGCCGACCGGGCGGATATCGACGCCGTGATCGCGGGCATCGCGCACGAGCTGGGCGGGGGCGTAGAAACCCATGGGCTGTGAATTCAGGATCGCGGCACAGAAGACATCCGGATAGAAGGCCTTGAACCAGCAGGAGACATAGACGAGCAGGGCGAAGGAGGCGGCATGGCTTTCGGGGAAGCCGTATTCGCCGAAGCCCTCGATCTGGCTGAAGCAGCGGGCGGCAAAATCCGGATCGTAGCCATTGGTCACCATTCCCTCGATCATGCGCTTCTGGAAGCTGGAAACCTGGCCGGTGCGGCGGAAGGTGGCCATGGCACGGCGCAGCTTGTCGGCCTCTCCCGGGGTGAAACCGGCAGCCGTGATGGCGATCTGCATGGCCTGCTCTTGGAAAAGAGGGACGCCCAGCGTGCGTTTCAGCACGCTGCGCAGTTCATCGCTCGGATAGTCGATCGGCCGGCCGGCCAGCACGTCCTCCCGTCGCTTCAGGTAAGGGTGGACCATGTTGCCCTGGATGGGGCCTGGCCGGACGATCGCCACCTCGATGACCAGATCATAGAACTCGCGGGGCTTCAGCCGCGGCAGCATGCTCATCTGGGCGCGGCTTTCGATCTGGAAGACGCCGATCGTGTCGGCGCGGCAGATCATGTCATAGACCTCAGGGCACTGGTCCTGATTGACCGAGGCCAGCGTCTCGTGGCGATCGTAATGAATGGCCAGCAGCTTGAAGGCTTTGGCGAGGCAGGTGAGCATGCCGAGCGCGAGAACGTCGATCTTCAGGATCTTCAACGTGTCGAGATCGTCCTTGTCCCATTCGACCATGAAGCGGCCATCGGCCGTGTTCATGATCGGCACCACTTCATCCAGACGGTCGCGGGTGATGACGAAACCGCCGACATGCTGGGAGAGATGGCGGGGAAAGCCTTGCAGGGCCTGGGCGTAATCAAGCACGCGCCGGGTGGTGGCATCCTTGAGGTCGAGGCCTGCGGCCTTTGCCTGCTCCTCGGTGAAATCGCTGGTCCACCAGCCCCAGATCGAACCGGCAAGGGCGGACTGCACATCCTCTGACATGCCGAAGGCCTTCGCCACTTCGCGGCCTGCTGACCGGGCGCGATAGCTGATGACGGCCGCTGTCAGGGCGGCATGCTGGCGACCATAGGTTTCGTAGATGAAGCGGATCACATCCTCCCGCTTCTCATGTTCGAAATCGACATCGATATCCGGCGGCTCGTCGCGTTCCGTCGAGATGAAACGGTCGAACAGCAGCGTCGTCTTCTGCGGGTCGACTTCCGTGATGCCGAGGCAGAAACAGACGGCGGAATTGGCGGCCGAGCCGCGGCCCTGGCAGAGAATGCCTGCCTCCCTGGCATGGCAGACGATCCGGTAGACGGTCAAAAAATAGGGTTCGTAGCGCTTCTCCGCGATCAGTTTCAGTTCGTAGTCGAGGAGACCAAGGACCTTTTGTGGGATGCCCTCCGGATAGCGGTTGCGCGCGCCTTCATAGGTCAGTCGCCGCAGGGCCAGAGGCGGAGCCTCTCCGTCGAAAATCTCATCGGGATACTGATGCGACAATTCATCGAGAGAAAAATGAAGCCGGCTAAAGAAGTCGATATTGTTGTCCAGGGCCTCCGGCCAGGCGCGCAGCAGCCGGGCCATTTCCTCCGGGCTTTTCAAGTGTCGTTCGGCATGGGCGTGCAGGCGAAGCCCGGCTTCGGCAATCGTCACATGTTCGCGGATTGCGACGACCACATCGGCAACCGGCTTGCGATCCGGGGCGTGGTAAAGGGCGTCGTTGGTGGCGATCAGGGGAAGGCCGAGCCGTTTCGAAATTCCGTCAAGCTCCGCGAAATTCCTCTGGTCGGCGCCATCATGACGGGGAACGAGGCCGAGATACAGACGATCCGCCAGGCGAGGGCGGAGAGAGGCGAGCCGGCTTTCAAAGGCTTCGACATCGGCATGGTTTGCCAGCGGGGGTGGCATGGCGATGAACAGAAGATCCTCGCACCATGCCAGAAGATCCTTTTCCCACAGCGTGCAAACACCCTTTTTCGAGCGCAGGTTTCCCTCGCTCAGCAAACGACAGAGATTGCCCCATCCCTTGCGGTTCAAGGGATAGGCGAGAAGCTCAGGTGTTTCGTCGTCGAAGACGAGGCGGGCGCCAGGGCGGAATTCGAGACCATTCAATTTTGCAGCGGCATGCAGGCGGACAACACCGGCGACCGTGTTGCGATCGGCGAGGCCAAGGCCCGACAGGCCGAGAAACAGCGCTCGTTCCACCAGTTCCTCGGCATGGGATGCGCCGTCGAGGAAGGAGAAATTGCTGCGCAATCCGATTTCGTAAAACCTCTGCATCGTCACGGCTCCTGCCTCACGCGAAGAAGCCTTGAAGGAACCAGCTCGGCGTCACGGTGCGGCGCTCATAAAGACCCTCGCGATAGAGCCAGAAGCGCTGGCCGTCGGTATCCTCGATGCGGAAATAATCGCGTGGCGGGGCATCCTCGCCATCGGACCACCATTCCGGCGCCAGGCGCTCCGGGCCTTCGGCCCTGAGGATGCGTCGTTGCACACGGCGCCAGCGGAAGCTGGCCGGTGGACCATCCGGGACCACGGACATGACCTCGACCTCTTCAGGCCGATGGAGAAGGCGCAAGGGACGCAGGGCACGCGCCTGTCTCGCCGCCGTTTGAGGGCGAGACAAAGAGAGATCTGCCGCCTTCAGCGCATCGGCGGCCGGGGCATGTGTCGAGGCTCTCTCCGGCCAGTGGCTGGCCAGCGGCACGGGCAGACGCAGCGCCCGTTCTCCCAAGCGGGCGGCTACCTGGTCGAGGAAGCGCGTGAGATCTTCGCTGCCGTCCTCCTCGTCGGCAAGGGCGGACTGGCGCACTTCAAAGGCCTCGCTCAGGAGGACATTGAGGCGCACGAGTTCGAAGCCGAAGCCGGCATCGAGCTCATCATGGATGACGGAAAGGCGCTCCTCGAACAGGGTCCGGATGCGGCCTGGATCGCGCAAGGGGGCGGAGGCCCCGACCTCGATCCGAAAGACCTTGCCATCGACCCGGAAGACCAGAAGTTCGAACAGACGGCCCCCTTCACCACGGGCTTCGAGCGAGGTTTTCAAGCCGGCAGCCAGGCGGCCGGCGAGATCGAGGACCTGATCTTCGGTCATGATCGGTTCTGCGAGACGCCGTTCGGCCGAAAGCAGAGGCAGATGGCGTCGCGGCGAAATGGGTTCTCCCTCGTGTCCCAGCGCCTGATCGAGGCGAAGCATCGGACCCGCACCGAAGCGGCGGGTGATCGGCGCACGCGGGGCTGCGAGAAGATCCCCTATTGTTTTCAAGCCGACACGGGCGAGATTCATGACGATCTGCGGTTCGAGCCTGAGGGCCGCGATCGGCAGGGGAGCGAGTGCGGCTGCGGCCTCGGATGGGGCGACGCGCCGGGGGCCGTCAAAACGGCTGCAGGCACGGGCGAGACCAGGGGTCGGGCCGACGGCGATCTTGACCGCAAGGCCGAAGGCGGTCATGCGGCGATCAACGTCCTCGATCAGCCTTTCCTCGCCGCCGAAGAGATGGGCGCAGCCGGTGATATCCAGCATCAGTCCGTCATCGCCGTCGAGAGCCACCAGCGGCGTGTAGCGGTCACACCAGTCGGCGATGGCATCGAGAAGAGCGCGGTCGGCGGCCGGATCCGCTTCGATCACGTCGAGATCCGCACAAATGGCCCGGGCTTCCGCCAGCCCCTGTCCGATCCGCAGGCCGTAGCCTTCCGCGATCTCATCCAGTGCGGTGATCCGCATGGCATTGGCGGAACGACCGGCGCAGGCCAGTGGCGCCCGGTCAGGATGCGCGGTCGAGCCTTGGTGCAAACGCCACGAGAGACCCCAGCGCCGTCGGGCGATGCGGTCGGTCGGGAGCCTTGGGAAAAACAGCGAAAGAATGCGGCGATCCAAGGCTTGCGGGTTCGGGCTGCTCGAAAAGTTGAAGGCGGCGGTCATCGGAATTCCACTCCAGAATGAGTTCGGGTGAGCCCGGAATGCGGGATTTCTCAGGTGTGATGCGAAAGACTGACGACCCGATGCTGCCGCCCAGCAGGGACCCGTCGGCGAGGGATCGCGCCGCCGCCGGCGCGGGTTCGACAAACAGGCGAAGAAGAGCGCTCGACGCCTCTTCCTCGCCTGCCTGACGGAGGATCAACAGCCTGCCACCGGTGGCGCGTGCCTTGAGGCTCAAGCGCCGGCTCTCGGTGAGGCCGAATTTCTTCGGATTGCCCTGTACTTCGAGGAGCACGGTGGAAAAGGCACGGGAGGCAAGCGCTGCCTCGGCCAGCCAGAGCGCGTCCTCGATCCGGCGAGGCAGGGCATGCACCAATGCGGTCGACGACAGGCCGAAATCGAGGAGGCCAGGACCATAGGCGAGACCCGCTTCCCGGACGACCTGAGGATCGGCGATGAAGAGGAGGCGCTGCCTCTGCGTCTGGTTGTTCTCCGCGGCCATGAGGGCAAGCGCCAGCCCGAAGCCGGTCACCGTTCCCGCCTGTTGCAGCCTCTGTCCCCTCACTTCGATCAACGTCCCCCGGGCCAGGCTTTCACCCACAATGCTGTCGAAGAGATCGCGTTGCTCGAGCCTTTCATTCATGACCCTTTGTTTCGAGGCCGCGCCGGTAGGCTGGACCGTCAGACGCGCGGCATGGTCGGGCTTTCCCTCGATCCGGGCTATTGCCTCTCGCAAGGCAAAAAGCGTCTCGCGCGCCTGAGGGCTCTCGCCCATGACGATGTCTCCTGATCAATTGTTCTCTATTTGTTCCTATGGATTCCAGAGCTTTGCGAAAGAGTCAACCGGATTCAAATGAGAATTTATTCCTCGGTTGAATTCACTCTCGAAATACCGTCGCAAACATCCTATATCTCCGGGCAGTAAGGAGTATTCATGGCCCGCATAGACCAGAGCGAGGATTGGCGCGAACGACACGCCCCGACGATCAGCACATTCGAGTCGCTGGCGATCGAGGCCTATGGACACCTGCCGCAGGAGTTCCGCGATCTCAGCCGCGACCTCATCATCGAGATCGCCGACTTCCCCACGGATGAAGTCTTCGAAGACATGGCGCTCGAAACACCCTTCGACCTGCTCGGTCTGTTCGAGGGGCGCGGGATTTCCGAACGCTTCTCGATGGAAACGGGCATGATGCCGAACCGCATCATCCTCTATCGCCGCCCCATTCTCGACTACTGGGCTGAAAACGAGGAAACGCTGGGTGATATCATCACCCATGTGCTGATCCACGAGATCGGCCATCATTTCGGCCTTTCCGATGACGACATGGAGCGCATCGAGGAAAGTGCCGAAGAGGCCGCCGCCGCCGATCGGTAAGTCCGGCTATCCATTCTTGCCTGTATGCCCGAACCTGGCCCGATAGGCGGCCGGGCTCGTCGAAAGCCGTGTGCGGAAATGATGGCGCAGTGTTGCCGGTGTGCCAAAGCCTGAAGCGATCGCGATGTCGTCGAGTGACAGGCTTGCCTTGTGCTCCAGCAGGTCACATGCATGGCGCAGCCGGCGGGTCATGAGGAATTCACCTGGGCTTTGGCCGGTCAGGTCGCGGAAGCGGCGCTGGAAGGTCCGGCTGCTCATCCCAGCCCGCGCTGCCATCTTGGCGAGTGTCACCTCGCGCTGCAGATTAGCCTCGATCCAGTCGATCAGCGGTCCCATCCGCTGTCCTTCGCGTTCCTGGGGCACCGGCCTCTCGATGAACTGCGCCTGCCCGCCTTCCCGATGCGGCGGGACCACAAGGCGGCGGGCAACGCTGTTGGCTGCATCCGCGCCGAAATCGCGGCGGACGACATGCAGACAGAGATCGATGCCGGCAGCACTGCCCGCAGCCGTCAGGATCTGGCCTTCGTCGACATAGAGCACGTCGGGATCGAGATGGATGTCGGGATGCCTTCGCGAAACGGTGTCGGCATAGCGCCAGTGGGTCGTGGCTTTCCGGCCACCGAGGAGGCCGGTCGCGGCCAGCACTGCCACGCCTGAACATAGCGACATCAGGCGCGCTCCCCTGGCATGGGCCAAGCATAGCGCCTCGATCAACGAGGCCGGGACAGGCTCGTCGATCCCGCGCCAGCCGGGCACGACGATCAGATCCGCCTCGCTGAGGAGTTCCAGCCCACCTGAAGCGCTGATCGACAGACCGCCGGCGGCCCGCAGAGGCCCCGGCTCGATCGCAGCTGTTGCGTGACGATACCAGCCATCTCCCATTTCCGGCCGCGCAAGGCCGAAGACTTCCACGGCAACACCGAATTCGAAGGTGCAAAGGCCGTCATAGGCGAGGGTTACGACGCGGGGTCCCGTCAGCGGCGAGGATGAAGAAGGGGATGCCGACGTCATTGGCGTGATCTTTACGCATGTTGTCATTCGCGCCAGTTTTCTGAAATTCCGGGAAAAGGCAAGGTCCAGTAATCAACGACCGAACAGGAGCCTGCCATGCCAAGCCTCGTCAGTGAAATTCCCGCCGCCGATCCGGCCCTTGTCGCGCAGCACTATCAGGCGCGGCTCGCCTTCGAGACCGATTGCTGGGATGTGCATGAGGTGATGAGCCGTGGCGAGGCCGACTTCGTACTCCTCGACGTGCGCGGACCGAAGCTGTTCGAAAGAGCGCATGTTCCCGGCGCGATCAACCTGCCGCATGGCAAGATGACCGTGCGGAAGATGGCGGAATGGCCCGAGGATACCCTCTTCGTTGTCTATTGCGCAGGACCGCATTGCAACGGCACGGATCGCGCGGCGCTCAGGCTTGCGCGGCTCGGGTGCCGGGTCAAGGTGATGATCGGCGGCATGACCGGCTGGGCGGATGAAGGGTTCGAGATCGCAACCGGTTCCTGAACCAATCGGCGGCGTGTCTCACCCCGCCAGATGGGCGAACTCGGCGACGACCTCTTCGTAGACGCGGCGTTTGAAGGGGACGATGAGACCAGGCAGATCCTGCATCGGTTTCCAGTCCCAGGCGTCGAATTCCGCTGAATGGCCGCCCGGGGGTGGGTTGATGGCGATTTCGCTCTCGTCGCCTTCGAAGCGGAAGGCGAACCAGCGCTGGGTCTGGCCGCGGAACTTGCCGCGCAGGCCAATCCCGATCAGATGGGCCGGCAGGTCGTAATTGATCCAGCGACCGGCTTCGGCAAGCAGGGAGACGGATTTCATGCCGGTCTCCTCATAAAGCTCGCGCATGGCAGCGGGCAGCGGGTCTTCGCCGGGGTCGATGCCGCCTTGCGGCATCTGCCAGAGCTGCGGCGAGCCGTCATATTCCGAATTGCCTTCGGAAAGGCGGCGTCCCGCCCAGACGAGACCCTCGCGGTTCAACACCATGATCCCGACACAGGGGCGATAGGGTAGGTCTTCGGCCTTCACCTGGGGCTTGGTCGATTGGGGCTCGGTCATGATATCCTCAGGGGCTGTTGTCGTTGGCGAGCGCTGAGACGCCGACGAATTCGATGCCGCGGGCGACTGCTTCATTACGCCATTCGGCGACCGCTGCGATGGTCTCGTCGAAGGCCGCACCGACGCCGATCGCCTGGCCGTTGCGCCTGGCGATCCGCTCGAGCTCATCGAGCTTCGCCAGGATCGCCTGGCGGTCCAACTGCGCGTCGATCATCACGTCCGCATAGGCATGCGGAAAGCCGATCGCCTTAGCGAAGTCACCCGAGAGAGAGCGCGCGGTGGAGCCGTCATCGAGGAACATCAGCCCGCGCTTGCCGATGTCGCGCATGACAGGATCCATGGCCTTGTCGTCGGCGAGGAAGCGGGCGCCCATATAGTTCATGATGCCAGTGTAATTGCTGATCTGCGCCATGGCCTGGTGCAGGTTGGCGACATTGGTCGCAGCCGTCTTTTCGGCGAGCAGAGCGCCTCGTCCCGGATCGTTCGCCGGATAATCGAAGGGCTCCATCGGCACCTGAAGCACGATCTCGTGACCCTTGCGTCGCGCCTCCTGCATCCAGCGCTGCAGGCTGTTGCCCGTTGCGGCAAAGGCGAGCGTGATGTCCTCGGGCAGTTCCCGGATCGCCTTCTGGCTACCCGTCTGGCTGAGGCCGATGCCGCCAATGACGATCGCGATCCGCGTGCCGCGTGCGCCGGACCAGGGTCTTGCATAGAAATCGACGGGGCGGAGGCCGGAGGCCGACACGGCAGGCAATCCGCCCGCATCGGTGAGTTCGATCAGGTCTTCATTCGGCTGGCCGGCCAGGCGCGGATCCTGGGTCGATGCGGTGCCGATGATGACAGGCCCCTGTCGACCCGTCGGGCTGAAGGTCGTGACGACATTCCCATCCGGAGTGGTGGTGCGGCGGAGCACGGCTCCGTCGTTCGGGCCGCTCCTGACGATGCCGGCTGCCTCCTGCTGCGGTTCGCGGCTTGCCAGCGTGTCTGGCGCCTCGGCGGTTTCCGGTGGTGCAGGGGTGAGATTGATCGGCGGGACCGCGCGCAGGTTCGCAGGGGACAGGGCCGTCCATGCGGAAAAGCCTGCAAGGGAGACGACGGCAAGGGCAGACGCAAGACTGGACAAAGCAGTGCCGCCTTTGCCTGGCTTCTTGTCCTTGCGCTCCTGACCGAGCGGTGCATGAAGATCCATGCGATACTTCCAGTGATGTCGGCAGTCCGGATACAGAAAGACCGCCCGCGCATCAGGGATACGCGGGCGGTCGGATCAAATGCTTACTGCAGAGCGGCCTTCTGCGGATCGGCGGGGAAGGCCGGATCGGTCTTCACGCCACGCAGCAGGTCGAGTGCATAGTTGAGCTGGACGTCGTCCTTGGCTTCCGGCGGCACGTAGGCGACCGAGCCGGAGCCTTCCTCGTTCTCGTTCTGGCCCTTGATATGGCCAGGAAGAGAGGATTCGCCTTCGGTCCGCACCTTGCCCTGAAGCTCTTCCGGAAGCGGCTGCTCGACCTTGATGTCGGGCTCGATGCCGGTTCCCTGGATCGAGCTGCCCGACGGGGTGTAGTAGAGTGCCGTCGTCAGGCGCAATGCGCCCTTGTCGCCCATCGGGATGATGGTCTGCACGGAACCCTTGCCGAAGGAGCGGGTGCCAAGCACGGTCGCACGCTTCAGGTCCTGCAGCGCGCCAGCAACGATTTCCGATGCCGATGCCGAACCACCATTGATCAACACGACTACCGGCTTGCCGTCGGTCAGATCACCTGCGGTGGCGTTGAAGCGGCGGGTATCTTGCGGATCGCGCGAACGGGTCGAAACCACTTCGCCGCGCTCCAGGAAGGCGTCGGAGACATAGATTGCCTGATCCAGAAGACCACCCGGGTTGAGACGCAGGTCGAGGACATAGCCCTTCAGCTGGTCGGCCGGAACATCCTTCTTGATCTTCTCGATGGCGGCTTCGAGGTCGTCATAGGTCTTCTCGGTAAACGAGATGACGCGCAGATAGCCGACATCGCCCTCGACGCGCGACTTGACGGCGCGGATCGGAATGATTTCACGGGTCACCGTGATGTCGAGCGGCTTGTCCGCACCCTGACGCAGGATCGTCAGCTTGATCGGGGTGTTGACCGCACCACGCATCTTCTCGACAGCTTCCTCGAGCTTGAGGCCGCGGACGCTTTCGCCGTTGATCTCGGAAATGAAGTCGCCGGCAAGAATGCCTGCCTTGGCGCCCGGCGTGTCATCGATCGGTGTGATGACCTTGACGAGTTCCTCTTCCATCGTGACTTCGATGCCGATGCCGCCGAACTCACCGCGCGTCTGGGTCTGCATGTCGGCCGCATCCTTGGCGTTCATGTAGACGGAGTGCGGGTCCAGCGAGGTGAGCATGCCGTTGATGGCACTTTCAACCAGCTTGTTCTCGTCCGGCGGTGTGACGTATTGGGCGCGGATGCGCTCAAAGACATCGCCGAAGATCGACAGTTCACGATAGGTGGAGTTGCCCGCGGCCTGCGCCGGGACACCCGCCGAATAAATGACGCTCATCGCGGTTGCGCCCATCAATGCGCCGACGAGGAGAAGAGAGACCCTACGTATCATTCTGTGCCTTTCCAGAATCGCCTCCGGCCCACCAGGGACGGGAATCAACCGGTTTACCGTCTTTCCGAAGTTCAATGTAAAGCGTCGGCCGATCGGTTTCCAGCGCCAATACCGTCGCGCTGGCCACTCTTTTCTCACCCATGGTCGCCAGAGGCTCCCCAGAGAGGACGAACTTGCCTTGGCTCGTGCTGATCCGGTCCATGCCCGACAGCACCATGTGATAGCCGTCGCCCGTGTTCAGAATGATCATCTGGCCGTAGCTTCGGAAATTTCCAGCAAACACCACCCATGCATCGGCCGGTGCAGTGACCAGTGCGCCGGGCTGTGAGGCAATCACGATGCCCTGCGCCTGATGGCCTGTCCCGTCCGGGTCGCCGAACTGTCGCAGGGTTTCGCCGGCAATCGGCAAGTCCAGTTTCTGCTTCAGCTCAGAGAACGGATATGCTGGCGCAATGCGGTTTTTATCGGGCAATCCAGACTGCGCAAGCTCGAGCGCGCGGGCCTTCTGCTCCTCGCTCATCTGGCTGCGTCTTGCCTCTTCGGCGCGGGCAAGCTCCGCCGCCTGGCGCACCGAAGTGATCTCGCTTTCGAGCGACTGGATCAGGGCCTCCATCGTCGAGGCACGCTCGGCAAGTGCCTCCGATTGCTTGCGTTCTGCCTGCAGCTGCAGCGAATTTGTGCGGGCGAGCCGGTCGTTTTCGACGACGAGAAGATCCATCCGCCGCTCTTCTTCCTGGCGGTTAGCGATGGCCGCGACGAGGCTGTCCATCTCCTGCTTCCCCGCATTCCTGAGCGCGATCAACTCTTCGAGATCGGCGGCCAGCTTGTCCGTCTCATGGCGAATGCCGGGCACCACGGCTCCCAGCAGAATGGCGGTACGGACGGAGCTGAGTGCGTCTTCGGGGCTGACCAGCAAAGCCGGCGGCGGATTGCGGCCCATACGCTGGAGAGCGGCCAGGACTTCGGCGAGCATCGAGCGCCGCTCACGGAAGGACGCGCGGATCTCATCCTCGCGCAGACCGATATCGGCCAGCCGCTTCTCGCCCTCGCTGATCTGCTTTTCGATGTCCTTGCGGCGTTTGGCGGATTCGATCAGTGCGGTCTTCAGGCTCTCCGAGGTCTTTTCCAGCTCTGCGATGCTGTTCTCAAGTTCGGTCGCCTTTTCTTCCGACAGCTTCATGCTGGCGGCGATTTCCTGCAGCTCGGAACTCACCTGATCCCGCTTGGCGCGCAGTTCGAGGGCTGGATCAGGCGCTGGACCTGATACGACGCGATCACCCGTCGTCGCGGGGCCCGGCGGCAGAGCGCCGGTGGTGGTCTCAGCATCGGCAGGGGTTTCAGTTGCCTCACTCGGAGGCGAGGGCTGTTGTGCACGGGTCGAAAGTGGTGATGCCGATGCCACCAGTGCTGCCAGAACGCAGGCCGCCGTCAGGCCAGCCTGTCGGCTCTTGCCTCTGGTCAGACGTGCGATGTCGTTGGCTGCGGTTGGCAAGGTCTTTATCCGGTTCGGCGCGAAAATACGCTGATTTGCGCACAAGGCAAAGCATTGCCTCGGCGGTCGCAGGATTTGAGGTCAAACGCGGTGGTAAGGGTGGCCCGTCAGGATGGTCACGGCCCGGTAAAGCTGCTCGGCGATCAGGATGCGCACGAGCTGGTGCGGCCAGGTCAGCTTGCCGAGATTGAGGACGAGCCGGGCGCGATCGCGCAAGTCCGGGTCGATGCCATCGGCGCCACCGATGACGAAGGCCATGTCGCGCTGGCCATTGTCTGCAGCATCGCCGACGAATTTCGCAAATTCGGCACTGTCGAAGGCCTTGCCGCGCTCGTCGAGGACGACAATCAGCGCGCCGTCAGGGATCTGGCGGGAAAGCTCCTGGGCTTCCTCGCGCTTTCTCGTGTCGGCATTGCCGGCGCGGCTTTCGTTCAGCTCCACGGAGCGCGTGAATTCCAGGCCGCATTGCGGTCCGGCCTTGGCGAAGCGGTCCAGATAGCGGGACGCGAGTTCCTTCTCCGGACCGGCTTTCAGCCGGCCCACGGCGTAGATGCCAATTTTCATGCGGGCAGTCCCAGTTTCAGGTCACAAAACCATCTCTATCGGCAGGAATCGACCCGCCGTGTCAATCCGGCTTCGGGACCGTCCTTGAAGACGGCCGGCCGTTTTCAGTGCAGGCGGTCCTCGATGTCCGGAGTGGCCCACATCCTTTCCAGGTTGTAGAACTCGCGGATCTCGGGTCGGAACACATGCACGATGATGTCTCCCGTATCGATCAGAACCCAGTCGCCGGTCTCGAGGCCTTCGACGCGGGCGGAGCCCATGCCTTCGTCCTTGAGGTCGGAAATGAGGTGTTCGCTGATCGCCGAGACATGACGGTTCGAGCGTCCGGACACGACCACCATGTAGTCGCCCAGCGCCGATTTTCCGGCAATGTCGATAGAGACGATGTCTTCTGCTTTCGAGTCCTCGAGGCTTGCGAGGACCAGCTCAAGCGCACGGGCTGCGGCATCGGCGCCACGTTCCATGCTCTTCGGGATTGCGCGGGTGGCGCGTCCCTTGGTGTGTACTGTTGTCAGAGTTCGTCCTTTCCTTGGCAAAACAGAACAGCACGTCTGCGATTCTCCTAACTGAGATCGCAGACAAAAGGTGGCATCGATCCGTTAAACTTTCAAGGCAGGTTCGCAGATGCCGGGCTTTGCGTCGTCATTGCCGCATGGTGCCGGCTGCTGCTCGGATGGCCGACGAGCTCAGCGTCGAGCGGGGTCCGTGAATGAAGGTCCAGGCCGGTGCCCGCTTCTGCCAGAGCACGCCCGCGTCATCTTCATCGACACGCGCATAGTCGAAGGTGCGGGCCATCTTCGACGAGAGATAGGCGAGCGTCGAGCCGGGCCGGTCGATCACGGCGATCGGGAAGGTCGTGGCGATCTTCTGCCAGCGCTGCCAGTGATGGAAACCTGCGAGATTGTCGGCGCCCATGATCCAGACGAAATGGACGGCGGGATTGCGCGACCGGATATATTCGAGCGTACGGGCCGTATAGCTCGTGCCGAGCGTCTTTTCGAAGGCTGTCACCTTGATGCGCGGATCCGTGGCCAGCTGTTCGCAGGCCTCCAGGCGCTCTGCGAGAGGCGTCAGTTCGGTGCGGCTCTTCAACGGGTTGCCCGGTGTCACCATCCACCAGAGCTGGTCAAGGCCAAGGCGACGCAGAGCGATTTCGGCGACGAGCAGGTGTCCTTGATGCGGCGGGTTGAAGGAACCGCCGAACAGGCCGACCACCATACCACGCTCGACATGTGGCATCACGAGATGACGATGGGCGACCGCCTCTTCCGCCACGTCAGGGACGGACCTGGCCGGTGCCGCGGACGCGGTACTTGAAGGACGTCAGCTGCTCAACGCCCACGGGCCCGCGCGCATGCATCTTGCCGGTCGCAATGCCGATCTCGGCGCCCATGCCGAACTCACCGCCATCGGCGAACTGCGTCGATGCGTTGTGAAGCAGGATGGCGGAATCGATCTCGTTGAAGAAGCGTTCGACGACGGCGGGGTCTTCGGCGATCACGGCTTCGGTGTGGTTCGACGAATAGCGGGCGATATGGTCGATCGCACCACCAATGCCGTCGACAATCGCGACGGAAATGATCGCGTCGAGATATTCCGTGCGCCAGTCCTCCTCCGTTGCCGGCGTGAGGCCCGGCATGACCCGGAGCACTGTCGCGGAGGCACGGACTTCGCATCCGGCTTCGGTCAGCGCCTCGATCAGGGGCTGCAGATGGGTGGCGATTGCCGCACTGTCGATCAGCAGGGTTTCGGCCGAACCGCAGATGCCGGTGCGGCGCATCTTGGCATTGACCACGATCTTCTTTGCCATCTCCAGATCGGCGGAGCCGTCGATATAGACGTGGCATAGTCCTTCGAGATGGGCGAAGACCGGTATGCGTGCCTCCTGCTGTACTCGCGCGACGAGGCTTTTTCCGCCGCGCGGCACGATCACATCGATCGATCCCTCAAGGCCGGACAACAGCGCACCGACGGCGGCACGATCGGTGGTCGGCACAAGCTGGATGGCGTCAGTGGGCAGGCCGGCGGACAGAAGGCCCTTCACCAGGCAGGCATGGATGGCGCGCGACGAATTGGCCGAATCCGAGCCGCCGCGCAGGATCACGGCATTGCCTGCCTTCAGGCAAAGGGCACCGGCATCGGCTGTGACGTTGGGGCGGCTTTCGTAGATGACGCCGATGACGCCGAGCGGCGTGCGGACGCGCTCGATATGCAGGCCGTTGGGGCGGTCCCATTCGGTGATGACGGTGCCGACGGGATCGGGCAATTCGGCGATTTCGCGCATCGACTGAGCGATCGCTGCAACACGGGCGGCATTGAGAGTAAGACGGTCGATGAAGGATGCTGCAAGGCCCGACTCGGCTGCATTCTTGAGGTCGATCGCATTGGCCGCGAGGATCTCGGCCTCGGCCGCCATCAAGGCGTCGGCCATGGCCAGCAATGCCCGGTTCTTCGCTTCTGTTGATGCGATCGCCAGGGGACGAGCGGCGGCTCGGGCGCGGCGGCCGATGTCGAGCATCAGTCCCTCGACGAAGTTCTGGTTCGACACGGTATCATGCATGGGCGGCATCCTTCCGGTCACCGGCTGCGCTCTCGCGCTGGCCGAGTTCGGTCATGACGAGGTCGTCGCGATGAATCATCGCAGCGCGACCTGCATAACCGAGGATCTGCTCGATCTCATTGGATTTGCGGCCGCAGATGCGGCGCGCCTCGTCGGCGTCGTAACCCGCCAGTCCGCGGGCGATCTCGCGTCCTTCGATCGTGACGATCGATACGGTATCGCCGCGATGGAAGGCGCCGGAGACGGAGCGGACACCGGCCGGGAGCAGGCTCTTGCCCGAGCGCAGCGCGCCTTCGGCACCGTTGTCGACCTGAAGCGTGCCCGCCGGCTGCAGCTGACCAGCGATCCAGGTCTTGCGTGCGGTGACGGGCGACTTGGACGCCGCAAACCAGGAATGGCGTGCTCCGTTCTCTATCGATGACAGCGGGTTCATCGTCTTGCCGGAAGCAATGATCATGGCGCAGCCGGCACTGGTTGCGATCTTGCCGGCATCGATCTTTGTGCGCATGCCACCGCGGGAGAGTTCTGACGCAGCCCCTCCGGCCATCGCTTCGATGGCGGGGGTGATTTCCTCGATCGTATCGAGAAACTGCGCCTCAGGATCGAGGTGCGGCGGGGCTGTGTAGAGGCCGTCGATATCGGAGAGAAGAACGAGCAGGTCGGCACCGGCCATGGTCGCCACGCGAGCGGCCAGACGATCATTGTCGCCATAGCGGATTTCGGTCGTGGCGACCGTGTCGTTCTCATTGATGATCGGGATGGCACCGATCTTCAAAAGCTGGCTTAGGGTGGCGCGGGCATTGAGATAGCGACGGCGCTCTTCGGTATCGCCGAGCGTCAGCAGGATCTGGCCGGCGACAATCTGGTGGCGAGACAGGCTTTCCGACCAGTGGCGGGCAAGTGCGATCTGCCCGACAGCAGCGCAAGCCTGGCTCTCCTCGAGCTTCAGGGCGCCAGAGGGCATGTCGAGAACGGTGCGACCGAGCGCAATCGCGCCTGAGGAGACGACGAGAACGTCGGTCCCACGGGCTTTCAGCGCTGCGATATCGTCACAGATCGCATCGAGCCAATGCTTGCGGATCCCGGAACCGCGATCGACCAGAAGGGCGGATCCGATCTTGATGACGACCCGCTTGACGCGGGAGAGCGAGCGGAGCCGAGTGGACATCAATCGTCGCCTTCTCCGTCGTCGAGGCCGGCTTCCAGATTGCCGTCGTCATCACGATTGCGGCGGTTCTTTTCGCGTTTCTCGGGAAGCGGCCGGTTGCCCTGTGCCGCAACGATCACGTCACGCAGAGCACGCAAGGCATCCGTCATGCCCTTGCCGGTGATGGCGGAGAGCAGAAGGGGAGTCTGACCGCAGGCCTTTTTCAGCTCCGCCGCCTTCTTCTTCAGTTCGGCCTCATCGAGCACGTCGATCTGCGACAGCGCGACGATTTCTGGCTTGTCATCCAGACCGCCGCCATAGGCGTCGAGCTCGTAGCGCACGGTCTTGTAGGCCTTGCCGACCTCTTCTTCCTGAGCGGAGACAAGGTGGAGGAGCACGCGTGTGCGTTCGACATGGCCGAGGAAACGGTCGCCGATGCCGACACCTTCATGGGCGCCTTCGATCAGGCCCGGAATATCGGCCAGAATGAACTCTCGCTCATCGACGGTCGCAACGCCGAGGTTGGGGTGCAGCGTCGTGAAGGGATAGTTGGCAATCTTCGGCCGAGCGCGGGTGACGGAGGCCAGGAAGGTGGACTTGCCGGCATTGGGCAGTCCGACGAGACCGGCATCGGCGATCAGCTTCAGTCGCAGCCAGACGGTCTTTTCCTCGCCTTCGAGGCCCGGATTGGCCCAGTCCGGGGCCTGGTTCGTCGATGTCTTGAAATGGGCGTTGCCGAAGCCGCCATTGCCGCCCTTGGCGATGCGGAAACGCTGGCCCTCGACCGTCATGTCGACGATCAGGGTCTCGTTGTCTTCCTCGAAGATCTGGGTACCAACAGGGACCTTCAGCGTCACGTCTTCGCCATTGGCGCCCGTGCGGTTGCGGCCCATGCCGTGCGTACCGGTCTTCGCCTTGAAATGCTGCTGGAAGCGGAAGTCGATGAGGGTGTTCAGCCCGTTGACGGCCTCGACCCAGACGTCACCGCCACGACCGCCGTCGCCGCCGTCAGGTCCGCCGAACTCGATGAACTTTTCGCGCCGAAACGAAACAGCACCGGCGCCGCCGTCGCCCGAGCGAATATATACCTTAGCCTCGTCGAGAAATTTCATCTTGCTGCCGTCAATTCTTCTGTCAGGTTCTGCGCGGAGAGTTGCGGCCATCGATATAGCCGCTTGGCGCGGAGGTCAAAGAGTATCGTGAAGTTCGTAAGCTACAACATCCAGTATGGTATCGGCCAGGACGGGCGTTTTGACCCTGATCGGATCGCCGACAGCATCCGCGATGCGGATGTGATTGCGCTGCAGGAGGTGACCCGTGGCTATAGCCGGAACGGTTACGCAGATCTGGTCGAGACCTTTTCCGCATTGTTTCCGGACTACTTTGCGGCCTTCGGTCCGGCCTGCGACGTGCTGGTGGATAATACCACGATCGACGGTCGCCTCCGTGAGCGGCGCTTCCAGTTCGGCAACATGGTCCTGTCGCGTTATCCGATCCGATCGAGCCGCAACCTGCTTCTGCCGCGCAACCGCACATTCGACAAGCTGAACCTGCAGCGCGGCGCGCTGGAGACCGTTATCGAGACGCCTGATGGCGCCCTGCGTGTCTATTCCGTCCACCTCGACCATGTCTCGCCGGACGAGCGCATCGCCCAGGTCGCTTATCTCAAGGAGCGTGTCTTCGGTTATCTCTCCGAGGGCGGAGCCCTCACCGGTGCGATCGAATTCGCCGTCACCGATCCGCCGCTGCCGGAGGACTTCCTTGTCATGGGCGACTTCAACATGGAGCCGGAAAGCGCCGAATACATAGCGATGGTCGGGCGCAAGGATGCCTATTACGGGCGGGCGCCGAGAGCGGGCTTCCCCGTCGATGCCGAGGCGCATCTCCGGGCGCGTCCTTCGGACGGCTATAGCTGGGTCAGCGATGATGGTTCGCGGCGCATGCATCTCGATTACTGTTTCGTCAGTGGTGGCCTTGCCGGGCGGTTGAGGAGCTGCCGCGTCGATCGCTCCGCCGTCGGATCCGACCATTTCCCGGTCTGGGTCGAACTCGGGGAGTAGTGGCTCCGGGCGCGGAGCGCCCGGAGGAAAGTCGGCTATGCTTTGTGATTGCGGCTGGCAAAGTCCGTCTGGTTGAGCCGCATTTCGACCAGCGAAACCATCTGGCCGCGTGACTTCGAAAAGACGTCGCGCATGCCGGTGATCCGGGCACCCCGTGCCTGCAGCAGGCGCAGCGAGGCAGGGTTATCGGCAAAGGCGCCGCTTGTGATCTCGACCGCCGGCATGCGTCGGAAGAAGCGGTCGAGCGCCGCCTCGACCGCTTCGGACATGATGCCTTTGCCCCAATAGAAGCGGTTCAGCCAGTAGCCGACGTGCCAAAGACCGTGGCGGACCTCCAGAGAGACGACGCCGACATGCACTCCATCCAGCGTGATTGCAAAATGCCAGTCGGGCTTCAGGCCCGATGTCACCATGTTCAGCCAATCGCGACCGTCTTCCCGATCATAGGGAACGGCCACGCGCGTCAGCATGCGGGCGACTTCGAAATCGCCGAGCGACCCGGCAATCGCATCCGCATCCTGCATCCGATGAGGACGCAGAACGAGGCGCCCCGTCTCGATCACCGGGCAGGGGCCCGGCACGACGGGTGTCGTGGTCGGTCTATCCGCCAGCATCGCGCTCATCGCATCTCCCCCCAGCTCTTCAGCGACAGCCAGGTCTTGCGGTCGAGGCGGTACCATTCGACGGGCACTGTTCCGCCCATGGCAAGGTTGCCGACCATGCCGGTGCCCTGGAATTGGAAGCCCGACTTCTGGATGACACGGCGCGAGGCGATGTTGGTTACCCGGCAGCGCGCATCGATGCGGCTCACCCATTCGCGGGTGCGAAAGGCCATGTCGATCAGCGCATGGGCCGCTTCCGTAGCATAACCCCTGTTCCAGTAGGGCTCACCCAGCCAGTAACCCAGCTCCAAAATCGTATCATCGACGGGGTTGGGCTCCATCGCGCAGCAACCGAGGAATTCGCCGTTATCCGCTTTGGTGATGGCATAGACGCACTTGCCGATCTCGCCGATATTCGTGCGTCGCACGAAGTCGGCCGCGTCTTTCGCCGTGTAGGGATGCGGCATGCGCGCCACCATGGTGGCGATGGCGGCGTTATTGGCGAGATGGGCAAGGGCGTCGATGTCTTCGATGTGGGGAGCGCGCAGGACGAGCCTTTGCGACAATAAGACAGGGCAATCGCTCCTCGGCCGATCGGGCCTTGGCTGTTCTTCGGGTGACCGTAATTGGTCATCCCTCAACATCAGACTTTGCATGGTTCAGTCTCCTTCGTTGGACAAGAAAAAAGGGGAGATGGCGCCCCATCTCCCCTTTTTGTCTGACTGAACCTGGTGCGGTCAGCCGGGTCGATGAGACGCCGGCTGTTAAACGCTACCGGCTTTATTCTGCTGCTTCGGCTTTCGGCATGACGGACACGTATACCTTGCCGTTCGCCTTCGTACGGTAGTTCACATTGCCAGCGGTGAGTGCAAAGAGGGTATGGTCCTTGCCCATGCCGACGTTTGCGTCGGGATGCCACTGGGTGCCGCGCTGACGCACGATGATGTTGCCCGGAATGACGACTTCGCCACCGAACTTCTTCACGCCGAGGCGCTTGGAATTGGAATCGCGACCGTTGCGCGAGGAACCGCCAGCTTTTTTGTGTGCCATTGGATTGCTCCTTTAAACCTAGTTATCAGCGTTTCAGGCTGCGACGATATCGGTGATACGCACCACGGTGTGGTGCTGACGATGGCCGCGCGAACGCTTGGAGTTCTGACGACGACGCTTCTTGAAGGCGATGACCTTCTTGCCGCGGGTCTGTTCGACCACTTCGGCCGTAACCTTGGCGCCGGCCACGAAGGGCGCGCCGATGGTTGCGGATTCGCCTTCGCCGACGACGAGAATCTCGGTGAATTCGATGGTTGCGCCAGCTTCGGCTTCCAGCTTTTCGATGGTCAGCACGTCGTTGGCGTTCACGCGGTACTGCTTACCGCCGGTCTTGATGACTGCGAACATTTTTTATCCTTTCATGTTCGTTCCGGCTCTCCCCTTGCGAGGGGCCGTCTTTTTGCCAGTCGGAGGAGCAGGATTTTTGATCCTGCCGGTTGAGCTTCGCCGGAGGCGAAGAACAGAAGGCGCAGCTCGCCTACGCTTCAAGTCGAGCGTCGCATACGTGAGGCCCTGCGGGGTGTCAAGACAAAAGCCGGAAAAACCGTCACATTCGCTCTTGCATGGGGGGTGAGTTGCCGCTATGAGACAGCCCGCGCCATCCAGCGCCGACCAGTGTGACCGGAGAGGTGGCTGAGTGGTCGAAAGCACCGCACTCGAAATGCGGCATACTCGCAAGGGTATCGTGGGTTCGAATCCCACCCTTACTGCGACAAACCCTCGATCAATTGCACGAGCTTCCCACCGGCCAGTTCCAAGTCGCCGCTATTATCGATGGTGACCATTTTCAGATCTTCGGGGAGGGGCTCTGTGGTTCGGTTGAGGCGGGCTTCGATTTCGGTTGCCGTCTCGCGACCGCGGGCTGCCAAGCGTTTTGCCACCACGTCGGCGCGTGCGGTCACGTTGACCACTACGAGATTGGGGAAAGCGGCGTGGACGCTCGCAAGTGCCGAGCGGGATCCGTTGACGATCAGGGTGCGTCCCTGAGCGAGGTCTGAACGGACATCGACCGGAATGCCGTAGCAGAGGCCGTGGGCCTCCCAGCTCACAGCGAATGCCCCGGACCGGGCAAGGCGATCGAACGTGTCGCGGTTGATGGCATCATGGTCTTCGCCGCCGGCGTCTTCGGGGCGCGTGATGGCTCGTCGGACGAAGCGGACATCCTTGCGGCCGGCGAAGTGACGCCGCGCAATATCCATGAGACTGTCCTTGCCGACGCCGCTCGGGCCGACGACGACGACCAGCGTTCCGGTGCTGGTCGCCTTGTCTTCCACGGAAGCGTTTTCTGCAGCGCGTGTCATCAGGCCACCCGGCGGCCTTCCCGCCAGACGGCGCGGATCACCGGTACGCCTTCGTCGCGGCGGACGCGCACGAGATCGGCGCGCAATCCGGTTTCGATGCGACCACGGTCGGACAGGCTGACGGTGCGAGCGGGCGTGGACGTCACCATGGCGATCGCCTGGGGCAAAGAGATGCCGTCGATCTCGTCGGCGAGCACGAAGCTCGCATGCAGAAGGCTCAGCGGCACGTAGTCGGAGGAGAGGACGTCGAGCACGCCGCGCTTGGCGAGATCGCGGGCGGCGATGTTGCCGGAATGGGACTTGCCGCGCACGACGTTCGGGGCGCCCATCAGCACGCTCATGCCGGATTGGTGCGAGGCTTCCGCGGCTTCGATGCTGGTCGGGAATTCGGCGAGCTTGACGCCATGTCCCTTGGCTTCCTCGACATGGGCCAGCGTCGCGTCGTCGTGGCTTGCGACCGTGATCCCGCGCTCGGCGCAGGACTTGGCGAGCGTGTCGCGATGCAGGGCAGAGTAACGCTCGGAGAGTTGCAGCCGGCTTTCGACGAAGCGGGCGAACTGCTCGTCAGTCAGGCCGCGCTTGGTCTTGTAGTAGAGCGTGTACTGCTCCATCGTCTGAAACTGGCGCTGGCCCGGGGAGTGGTCCATCAGCGAGACGAGACGCACATGCGGGTCGTTCTCGAAGTCGGCGAAATGCTCGAGCACATTGTCGGAGGCGACTTCACAGCGCAGGTGGATGAGATGCTGAGCCCGCAGCCGGTCGTCGCGTTCGGCGGCCTGGATGGCGTCGGCCATGTCGCGCATCTCACCCTTGTCGAAGCCGCCGTCCTCATCGGAGCCCATGCGCAGGCAATCGAAGACGGTGGTGATGCCGGAGGTGACGATCTGTGCGTCATGCGCCTGGATGGCGGATGTCATGTGCCAGCGCACGCCGGGGCGGGGGGAATAATGCGATTCCAGGTGGTCGGTGTGAAGCTCGACCAGACCGGGGATCAGATAATCGCCGCCGAAGTCTTCGCCGCTGCGGCTCGAACCCTCGTCGATTGCCGCGATCCTGCCGTCGCTTATGATGACACTTCCATCGATGATGCGATCTTCAAGGACGATGCGGGCGTTGGAAAGGATCTGCTCGGACATATCGGTCAGCCGTTCGGTTGGGCGCCCTTCAGGGGCAGCCGGGAATGGACGAGGAAGGGAGCGCCGCGTTCGGGTTCGACAAAGAGGGCAAGCCCGTCGATCCGCAGGGGGCGTTCGATGAAATCTGCAAATCTGTCCGCAAGGATGCTGGCCATTGCCGGTGCCTTTGGCTCGGGCACTGGTCCTGTGAGCGTCATATGAAATCGGAATTCATCGAAGACGTAAGGATAGCCCCAGCGCAGGAGGTTTTCGCGCTGGCGCGGCGGCAGTGTGTCCGGCTTGCGCCTTGCGATATCGGCCTCGGAGAGCGGGGCGCGGAAGGGTTCGAAGGTTTCGACAACATCGGCTGCGAATTGCTGCAGCGGAGCGTGAAGGCTGTCGGGAACCAGTGCGAAGAAGTGACCGAGCTGGTCGACGATAACCGAGGGGACTTCGAAGGACGCCGTTTTCGTGGCGAACGCGGCAAACTCGGCAAGCAAATCGGCTTCTCTCACGCCTTCGGCCAGGTGAAAGGGCGCCTTGAGCGTCGCGTGAAAGCCATAGCGCCTGGGATCGGCCGTCAGCGCATTCAGTTCTTCCGCTGGAAAATCCGTTTCGGCCATTCTTGGATGTGCAGTCCCGGTGAAGGCATCGCGTCCCAGCCAAGCCGCTGCCGTCTGGCTCAGCGGTGCGTCGGCGCAGGGTGCGAAGTATAGGGCGTAACGCAAGGCTATGTCTTTCGTTTGTAGTGGGGCGGAAACAGACCCCGCGCCCTTAAGAATCAGTGGCGACTCTTGCCCATCAGGCGAGAGCGCAGGCTATTGGAGATGGCGTCGAATAGGAACACCACGATCAGGATGAGCAGCACCATATAGGCGACGTTTTCCCAGTCGGAATTGGTGCGCATGGCTTCCCAGAGCTTGAGGCCGATGCCGCCGGCGCCGACGGCACCGATGATGGTTGCCGATCGCGTGTTCGATTCCCAGAAGTAGAGCGCCTGGGAGGCAAAGACCGGCATGACCTGCGGCAGCACACCGAATCGCTGCACCGCCGCTGCCGGTGCACCGACCGATTTCACGCCTTCGCGCTGCTTGTCGTCGATGTTCTCCAGCGCCTCGGCATAAAGCTTGCCGAGCGTACCGGTGTCGGTGACAAAGATTGCCGAGATGCCGGCAAGCGGCCCGGGGCCGAAGGCGCGGGTAAAGAACAGGGCCCAGATCAGCATGTCGACCGAGCGAACGAAATCGAAAAAGCGCTTGGTGATCTGATTGACCGGCCGATTGCGGGTGATGTTGCGGGCGGCGATGAAGGAGAGCGGGAAGGCGACCAGCATGGCGAGCAGTGTGCCCATGAAGGCCATGACGATGGTCTGCAGAAGCTTGGTCCAGACATCGAGATGCTGCCAGGAGGCATTGTAGAGGATGTTGTTCCAGGCGAGTGCCAGATTGCTCATCTTCGGATCAATGCGTTCGCCGGATGTGATCGTCTGCCAGACTTCGCCGGTAGAGAGGCCGAAGAAGGGCGAGTTGGTGTCAAAGACGAAGTTTTCCCAGCCGAAGAAGCGCTTGCGGACGCGGACGCGATCGGAGGAGACGTCGATCCAGCCTGCGGAGCCGAAATAGGCGATGACACGGCCGCCTTCGAGGCGCTGCTCGACCCAATCCGGTTTCTCGCCTTCGATGGTGACGGTGTCCTCAGCTGAATTCAGCAGCAGGGTTGCAGTTCCGTCGCCACGGACCAAGGTGACGCGTTCGCCTGAGATATCGAGATGAGCATTGGTAGACAGGGCCACTCTGGCTTCCGTAATCACGTCCTCCGACGTCGAGGTGGCTGTCGCGTCCGGCGTTTCGGTTCCACTCGTGGCGGGTGCCGCCTGAGGCGTCGGCGATGCCATGAAACTGAAGGACGTGCTCGGTTTTGCCGCAGTCGGCGCAGCGGTGGAGGCATCGGGGGTTACCGCTGCGGAGCGCGTGATGGTGTCGCGGCTGGTTTCAATCCATTCGGGATTCGGGTTTGGGCCGATCGGATCGAAGCGGGGATATGTCAGGGTAATCGCGCCGTCGCGGTCGATGTTGAATTCGGGGCGGATCTCATAGGACACCCAGTCTGCGAGGTAATTGCCGGCGATGCCCCAATTGGCTTCGGACAGCGTCTTGCCGATGGCAAAGAACCACCAGCAGAACAGGAAATAGAGCGCGAGCGTGCCGATCGAAAACGGGATCCGATAGCGTTGCCAGAGGCTGCGTTCCAGGACCTGCGGATAGCGTTCGGCCAGGCGGTTCAGTTCGGCGGTGTTCATCATCGACATGGAAACCTCACGTGACCGACTGGAAGGCCTGCTCGCCGACGAGCTTGCGGCGCAGCCAGGCTGAGAATTGGTCGACAGCGATGACGGTCGACAGAAGGAGAAGGATGATTGCGAGGGTCTTTGCCTCGTGGCCCTGACCGATCGACAGGCGCAGGGCTTCGCCGATCCCGCCGCCGCCGACGGCGCCGATGATCGTCGAGGCGCGCACGTTGATCTCCAGACGTAGCAGGAAGTAGCTCATGAAGTTCGGCATGACCTGGGGCGTCATGGCAAACCAGACGCGCTCGAACCAGTTGGCGCCCACGGCTCGCAGCCCCTCGTCCGGCCGCATGTCGGCATTCTCGATGACCTCGAAGAACATCTTGCCGAGTGCGCCGATGGTGTGAATCGTGATTGCGATGATGGCAGGGATCGGGCCCAGCGAAAGAATGGCGAGGAAGAAGCCGGCGATGACGACCTCCGGGAAGGCACGCAGGATTTCCATGAAACGCCGGACCGGCCAGCGGATCCATGTGCTCGGCATGGTGTTCTTGGCTGCGAGGAAGGCGAGACCATAACCGAAGATCATCGCGATGACCGTGGAGAGCAGCGCGATGTTCACCGTCTCGAGCATCTTGTGGAAGTATTCGGGGATGTAGAGGCTCTCGGTGACGTAAAGCCGTCCTTCGGGATAATTGAACTTCAGGCTGCCGTCGTCATAAGGCGAGGGAAGGTCGAAGAGGGCCCGCCAGATCTCCCATCCATCGCGCGGAACCAATTCTTCAACGAAGTCGAAGAGATAGGGCAGACGGTCGAAGAACTTGCCGGCATTGGTCTCGTTGGCGAACCAGAGTGAACCGCTGACTGCCAAAAGCAGGAGCAGGGCACTCACAGCTGTGTAGATGCGCCGCTTCGCGGCGAGCTCCTGCCAATGGCGCTCGACGAGCGCGCCGCGTTCGCTCAAGATGGGCTGTGTCGCCGTCATGGCCATTACCACAATTCCTCTGGAATGGGCTTCAAGAAAAGACCGCCGGCGGTTTCTCGACCGGCGGTCCTGTTGGGTGCGTCAGCGATCAGCCGCCGATGGTTGCCTTGCGGGCTTCGATGATCGGCTTGTAGAAGTCGACGTTGACTTCGGTAAAGCCCTTGAAGTCGCCGCCCTGGACAGCCGAGAAGCAGGCCGGGTCGGAGGTCGGCAGATCCATCATGAACTGCTTGAACTTCATCTTCATGTCCTCGTTCATCGAGGTGCGAACGACGACCGGGCCGTTCGGGATCAGCGGGGACTTCCAGACTTCAACGAGGTCGTCCATGTTCAGGATGCCCTTGTCGACCATCTTGCGCAGGTTGCCGGAAGTGTAGCCGTCCCTGAAATCGCCAACGCCAGAACCCCAGGTGGTGCCGGCAGCAAAGGTGCCCTTGACGACTTCGAGAACGAGGTTTTCGTGACCGCCGCCAAAGCCGGTTTCACCGAAATATTCTTTGACCGGACCGCCGATGGCTTCCGGGAGGGTGACGAGGGGAACGAGGTAGCCCGAAGCCGAGTCCGGATCGGCAAAGCCGAGCTTCTTGCCCTTCATGTCTTCGATCTTGGTGATGCCCGAGTCCTTGCGGGCGACCATGATCGAGTAGTAGCCGCTGGAGCCATCGGTCTGGACGGTCGTCAGGATCGGCTCGACCGCGTCTTCCTTGGAGAGGTAGACCTTGGCATAGGCCGAGGCGCCAAGTTCGGCGTAATCGAGCGTGCCACCGAGGAGGCCCTGCACGACGCCGTCATAGTCGGCGGCCGGGAAGAGCGAGACCTTCTCGACGCCGAGAGCGGCCGGCAGCTTGTCGGTCATGCACTGGAAGTTGCGCAGGCGGTCGGCTTCGTTTTCGCCGCCGAGGATGCCGATACGGAATTCCTTGAGGTCTTCGGCGTGGACGCCGGAAGCCAGAGCAACGAGAGCCGCCGTGGCGAGCAGGGTCTTCTTCAACATGAGTTCATCTCCTGTTTCGTAGGATGAGGATATGTCTTGACGTGTCGCCCTTGTCGCAGGGCCAGCGATCTTCGTGGCTCAGGCCTCGGCAACGGCGAGAGGGCGCAGGCCAGCGGATTGAATCTTGCGCTGTTCATTGTCCTGATGCGCAATGGTGATGCTCGTCGAGGTCATCGTTTCATCGATGCCTGCGCCATACTGATCGGCGCCGTAGATCTCGTGCACGGCTTCCGCCGTCAGTTCGGCCGGGGTGCCGTCAAAGACCACACGACCACGCGCCATGCCGATGATGCGCTCGCAGTAATTGCGGGCCGTATCGAGCGTGTGCAGGTTGGTTATGACGGTGATGCCTTCGCGCTCGTTGATGTCGCGCAGCGCGTCCATGACGATCTTGGCGTTCAGGGGATCGAGCGAGGCGATCGGCTCGTCGGCGAGGATCATCTTCGGGGACTGCATCAGGGCACGGGCAATCGCGACGCGCTGCTGCTGGCCACCGGAAAGCGTTCCGGCTGCCTGCAGCGCTGTCTGCTCGATGCCGAGGCGCTCGAGGGCGGCGATCGCCATCAGGCGCTCTTCGCGAGAGAAGACGTTGAGGATCGAAAGGGCTGTCGAGCGATGGTTCAGGCGGCCGAGCAGAACGTTGGTCAGTACGTCGAGGCGTGGGACCAGGTTGAACTGCTGGAAGATCATGGCGCAGTCACGCTGCCAGTTGCGCAGCGCCGTGCCGTGCAGATTGGAGACCTCGAGGTCACCGAAGCGGATGCTGCCCGAGGTCGGGTCGACCAGACGGTTGATCATGCGCAGAAGCGTCGACTTGCCGGCGCCCGAGCGACCGATGACGCCGACCATCTGGCCCGCGGGGATTTCCAGGGTCACGGAATCCACGGCCTTGTTGGTCCCGAACTGGCGAGTGAGGTTGTCCAGCCTGAAGCGCATCGTCTTTCCTTCGCCGTCATTGATTGCGGTGCTGGACATGCATTAGCGGGGACCCGTGAAGCGCCAATGTCAGTTTTGTGTCGGATTTGTTAAATCATCCAAGCCTTTGAAGTTATTTGGCTTAGGCGTATTTCTGGACGAATTCTTCTGCGTCCAGGTGACGAAAATCGTCGAGGGCTGCGAAGAGCCGGTCGTGATCCCAATCCCACCAGGCGAGTGCCTGCATGCGCTCTGCCACCGGACGTGGAAATCGCTCGCGAATGCGTTTGGCCGGCACGCCGCCGACGATCGTGTAGGGCTCGACGTTGCGGGAGACGACGGCGCCGGCGCCGATCACCGCACCGTCGCCGACGGTTACGCCGGGGAGGACGGTGGCGCCATGGCCGATCCAGACGTCATGGCCGATCACGACGCGATTGTCGCGACGCCAGGCGAAGAAGTCGTGGTCGTTCTCGGCACCGTCGAAATAGTCCGCCGCGCGATAGGTGAAGTGGTGCAGCGTCGGGCGCCAGGTCGGATGGTTGGTCGCGTTGATGCGGACGGCGGCTGCGATGTTGGCAAATTTGCCGATCGTCGCGCACCAGACAGAGCCATCCTGCATGATGTAGGAATAGTCGCCCAGCTCGACTTCATCGAGACGGCAGCGATCGGCGACTTCCGTGTAGCGGCCAAGCGTCGAATTGACGACCCGTGCCGTCTCGTGGACCAGAGGCGTGATTCCGAGTTTCTTCGTCACGCTGCGACCTTTCGCGGCGAGAACGTTATCACGTCGAGGATCCGGTCGGCGACGGCTTCGCGGACTTCCTCGTCATGGAAGATGCCCAACAGTGCTACGCCCGCTTCCTTTTTGGCGCGGATCATCGAGACAACCACTGCGCGGTTCGTGGCATCGAGCGAAGCAGTGGGCTCGTCCAGCAAGAGCACTGCATGATCGGTGATGAAACCGCGTGCGATGTTGACGCGCTGCTGCTCGCCGCCGGAGAAGGTCGAGGGTGGCAGCTGCCAGAGATCGCGCGGCAAGTTTAGCCGGCTCAGGAGTTCGCTCGCGCGTTCGCGAGCTTCGTTTACAGATATACCGCGCGCAACAAGCGGTTCCGCGACGACGTCGAGAGTCGAGACGCGCGGCACGGTGCGCAGGAACTGGCTGACGTAACCCAGCGTGCCACGGCGGACTTCAAGCACCGTGCGCGGATCGGCGCTGGCGATATCGACGATGCGACCGCCGTGATTGACCAGGATCTGTCCCTGATCAACGGCGTAGTTGCCGTAGAGCATCTTGAGGATCGAGCTCTTGCCAATGCCTGAAGGGCCGCCGAGCACGACGCATTCCCCAGCTGCCACCGAGAAAGAGACGTTGGAGATGACCGGCAGGACGAGCCCGCCGCGCAGATGCATGATGAAGCTTTTGGCGACTTCCGAAACGATGAGCGGGGTCGGCATGATCTTTTCCTTTCGCGACGTCCGTCAGACCTAGATCTCAGACCTGGAGGATCGAGGAGACGAGCAGCTGGGTGTAGGGTTCGCGCGGATCGTCGAGAACGCGATCGGTCAGGCCGTGTTCAATGACATGACCGTCCTTCATCACCATCATTCGGTGCGAGAGCAGGCGGGCGACGGCGAGATCATGCGTGACGACGATGGCGGACAGGCCGAGGTCGTTGACGAGGCCACGGACGAGATCGAGGAGACGGGCCTGGACCGAGACGTCAAGGCCGCCGGTCGGCTCATCCATGAAGACAAGGCGGGGGCCGGTGACGAGATTGCGGGCGATCTGCAGGCGCTGGCGCATGCCGCCGGAGAAGTCGCGCGGCTGGTCGTCGATGCGATCGGTCGAGATCTCGACGCGCTCCAGCCATTCGCTCGCTGTCTGACGGATGCGGCCATAGTGCCGGTCGCCGACCGCCATCAGGCGCTCACCGACATTGGCGCCGGCGGATACCGTCATGCGCAGGCCATCGGCCGGGTTCTGGTGCACGAAGCCCCAGTCGGTGCGCATCAGGAAGCGTCGCTCGGCTTCACCCATGTGATAGAGCTCGCGGTATTGGCCGTCGCGCATGTGGTAATCGACGCTGCCGGTCGTCGGCATCAGCCGGGTCGAGAGGCAGTTCAGAAGCGTCGTCTTGCCCGAGCCGCTTTCGCCGACGATGGCGAGCACTTCTCCCGGCCAGAGATCGAAGGAGACGTTCGAGCAGCCAATGCGGTTGCCGTAGAACTTGGAGAGGTTGCGAACTTTCAGAAGTGGCTGATCGCTCATTCGGCGGCCTCCTTGTTCTGGGCGCGCATTTCGCCGACATGGCCATCGGCCTGGCGCGTCTCGCAATGGTCGGTATCCGAGCAGACGAACATCCGGCCGCCCTTGTCATCGAGCACGACCTCGTCGAGATAGACATTGTGGGCACCGCAGAGCGCGCAGGGCTTGTCGAAGGTCTGGATCTCGAAGGGGTGATCCTCGAAGTCGAGGCTGACGACTTCAGTGAAGGGCGGGACCGCATAGATGCGTTTTTCACGGCCGGCGCCGAAGAGCTGAAGGGCTTCCGACATGTGCATCTTGGGGTTGTCGAACTTCGGCGTCGGCGAGGGGTCCATCACGTAGCGGCCCTCGACCTTCACCGGATAGGCATAGGTGGTGGCGATGCGGCCGTGCCTGGCGATGTCTTCGTAGAGCTTCACATGCATGAGGCCGTATTCCTCCAGCGCATGCATCTTGCGGGTCTCGGTCTCGCGCGGCTCGAGGAAGCGCAAGGGTTCCGGGATCGGCACCTGGTAGACCAGCACCTGGCCTTCCTTCAGCTTTTCCTCCGGGATGCGGTGGCGCGTCTGGATGATCGTCGCGTCGCTCGTCTTCGTCGTCACCGCGACCTCCGCAACCTTCTGGAAGAAGGCGCGGATGGAGACGGCGTTGGTCGTGTCGTCGGCGCCCTGGTCGATGACCTTCAGAGTGTCGTCGCGGCCAATGATCGAGGCTGTCACCTGCACGCCGCCGGTGCCCCAGCCATAGGGCATCGGCATTTCACGGCTTGCAAAGGGTACCTGGTATCCGGGAATGGCGATCGCCTTGAGGATCGCCCGGCGGATCATGCGCTTGGTCTGCTCGTCCAGATAGGCGAAGTTATAGGTCGCAAGTTCCATTGCCGGCGCGCTCATTCTGCGGCCTCCTTCAGGTCGGTCGGATCTGTCTTGGCGGCATCGTGCTTCGCCCGCATGCGGCGGACGAGATCCAGTTCGGCCTGGAAGTCGACGTAGTGCGGCAGCTTCAGGTGTTCGACGAAGCCGGTCGCCTGGACGTTGTCGCAATGGGAGATGACGAATTCCTCGTCCTGTGCGGGGGCGACGACATCCTCACCGAATTCTTCGGTTCGGAGCGCCCGGTCGACGAGCGACATCGACATGGCCTTTCGTTCGCTTTGACCGAAGACGAGGCCATAGCCGCGGGTGAATTGCGGCGGAGCCTTGGCCGAACCCTTGAACTGGTTGACCATCTGGCATTCGGTGACGCGGATTTCGCCGAGCGAGACGGCGAAGCCGAGTTCCGGCACGTCGAATTCGACCTCAACCAGCCCCATGCGGATTTCGCCGACGAAGGGATGGGTGCGGCCATAGCCGCGCTGGGTCGAATAGCCGAGCGCCAGCAGGAAGCCTTCGTCGCCACGGGCGAGCGTCTGGAGACGCAGATCGCGGGGCATCGGAAATTCCATCGGCTCGCGGGTGATGTCGCCGGCGACGTGATCCTCGGGCATCTCGCCATCCGGCTCGATCAGGCCTTCGCAGTCGAGGATGTCAGAGACCCGCATGACCGGATCGAGACCTTCCTCGCGCTGCTCGCCCATATCCACCGTCTCGTCATCGAGCAGCGAGGGATCGAGCAGGCGGTGGGTATAGTCGAAGGTGGGCCCCAGCAGCTGTCCGCCGGGCAGATCCTTGTAGGTGGCGGAGACTCGGCGCTCGACTCGCATCTCGGCCGTTTCGATTGGCCGGGACGTGCCGAAGCGCGGCAGCGTAGTGCGGTAGGCGCGCAGCAGGAAGATCGCCTCGATCATGTCGCCGCGCGATTGCTTCAGGGCGAGGGCTGCAAGCGCGCAATCGTAAAGCGAGGCTTCGGCCATGACACGGTCCACAGCGAGGCCGAGCTGGGCGACGATCTGGTCAATCGTCACGGAAGGAAGAGACCGATCACCGCGGCGGCGGTCGGCAAGCAGTTTGTGGGCGTTGGCGATGGCTTTCTCGCCACCCTTGACGGCAACATACATGGCTCAGGCCTCCCTCTCGCGGATCTTGGTCGTGCGCGGCAGCGCGATGAATCGGCGACCCGCAGTCAGCACGAGGTCGACACCGCGCGGGAACAGGGCACGATTGTCGGTCCATTGGCGCAGGAAGGTTTCGGGCAGACCCTTCGGGGCGATCATGGCGGTGTCGCGAATGCCCGGGCCTGACAGCTGCAGAGACTGGCCGCCCTCGAGCGCGGCGACTTCCACGACCAGCGTTGTCGAACGGTCCGGGTATTCCTGGGTTCCCAGTGCAAATTGTGTCAGCGACGGGACCGGGGCGCCTGCTTCGACAAAAGCGAATTTGGCATCCGTCTTCGTGGAGGTCAGGCTGGCGCCGGTGTGGAAGCCGATCCAACCGGGTAGGGCGGATTTTGTGAGTGCGGGCGTCAGCCAGATCGGCGTGTCGTGGTCGCAGAGCGTGAGCAAAAGTGCGCCTGCCGCAATGCCGAGCGGTGCGGGTGGCGTGACGTCGACATCGACATCACCGATGCTACCGGGACGCGCCATGGCGTCCATCACCGAACGAAAAACGCTCTGGGCATCGGTGACGGCATCCGGGAAGCCACCGTCCAGACTTGAAGTTACATCCAGCATCAGTCTTCTCCGCGAACCATGGTGAAGAAATCGACCTTCGTGGCCGCCGTTTCGGTCTCGAGCTTCTTAGCTTCCACCGCGAGGCGTGCTTCGAGCGGTGCCAGGAGGCGCGTTTCAGCCAAGGCTCGGCCGGCTTCGTCCTGCGCCAGCGCGTCGAGCACGGCTGAAAGCTGTGCTGCCTTACGGTCGGTTCCGAGCCGATAGCCATGGCCGATCCGGCCATCCGAGAGGCGGATGCTTGCGCGACTGACCGTGGCCTCGCCAAGATTGAAGGGCGCACCGCCGCCGCCGATACGTCCCTTGACCATCACGAGCCCGGTCTCGGGGCCGCGCAGGGCGGTGCAAGCCGGTGCTGGGTCGAAGGCGGACATTGCGTCTTCGAGTTCGGCGGGCGTCGCCCGCGCAAGCAGATCGACGATCCGCTTTCTGGCGGCCTGTGCACCGGGATCGATTTCCGTGGATTTTTCCATTGTCAGTCCTCGAAATGTCTAGTAATATAGACAACCATACAAGTTACTGTATGAGTAACCTGCGGTCGTGACAAGCTTGTGACAAGGAGCCGGTATTTCCGTGATGCAGAGACAGAAGGGGGTCGCCCTCTGGCGCCAGATTTCCGATCGGATCCGCGCCAATATTCTCGCAGGTCTCTACGATGGGACCGGCATGGTTCCAGCGGAGACGGCGCTTGCCGAAGAGTTCGGGGTGAACCGGCATACCGTGCGTGCCGCGCTTGCGGCGCTTGCGCAGGAGGGCATTGTGCGCGCGGCCCAGGGGCGCGGCACGATGATTACCCAGCGCGACAAGTTTGATTTTCCGATCGGGAGGCGTACTCGATTTACCGAGGGTATCGGCGGTCAGGCGCGCGACGTCACCGGCATACTTCTTTCTGCGTCTCGGGAAGTCGCCACGTCCGATCTCGTGGAACGACTGAAGCTGACACCCGGTGCCGAGGTCTTGCGACTGGATGGGATGCGAAAAGCCGACGGCCGCGCTGTCTCCCGTTCGACTATGTGGTTTCCAGCTGAGCGGTTTGCCGGAATCGACACGGCATTTGCCGAGACGGGTTCGATCACACGGGCGCTCTCGCACTGTGGTGTCGATGACTATGTGCGTGAGGTCACCGAGATCTCGGCCGTCCACGCAGAGCCGGATGACGTCGCGCATCTCGAGTTGACGCCAGGCGCCATCGTGCTCGTCACCCGGGCCGTGAATACGGATCCGGCCGGATGCCCGATCCAGTTTGCGGTCACGCGTTTCCCGGCAGATCGGGTGCAGTTCACCATTCGGAACTGAGTTGAGGCCGGCCGCTGGCCGACCTCAGGGTCTTTGTCATCAAGCCGCCTGATAGGCTGCGAGAACCGCGGCGATCTGGTCCGGGCTCAGGAAGTTGGACTGTGTCGCCGTGATCGCCTGCAGCTGTGCGGAGGTCATGTTGGAGATCTGGCTGACTGTCAGGCCTGGGATCGCCTGCTGGCTGATCGCTGCGAGGTCTTCGGTCGAGAAGGTCCTCAGGTTGTTTGCACCAAGAGCCGTCAATTGCGCCGAACTCAGCCCCGCGACTTGTGCCGGGGTCAAAGCCTCCGCCTGGGCTGCCGTAAGGCCGCTGACCTGGGTCACGCTCAAACCGCCAATGGCCTTGGGATCGATGGCCGAGACCTGATCCGTCGTCAGCCAGCCGACCCTGTCCGTTCCGAGCGTTGCCAGCTGCACGGCGTTCATCGCGCCGATCTGTGCCGTCGTCATGGCGCCGACCTGATCCTGGGTCATGGCTCGAAGCTGATGGTAGGAGAGTGCCGCCACCTGACCGGTCGTCATTGCCGCAATCTGCTCTGGTTGCAGCGTGGCGAAGATCACCGGCGACAGGCCGCCGACTGCGGTCGGCGAGAGAGCCGCAATGTCGGCAGAGGTCAGCGTTTCGAGCGCTGCAGGGCTGAAGGCCGACAGCTGGGTCGCACTCAGGGCACCGAACTGCGCCGATGTCATCGCATCGATCTGGCTTGGGGTCAGCGTCGCGATCTGGGCCGTGCTCAAGCCGGGGATGGCCTTGGTCGAAATGGCCGCGACCTGGGTTGCGGACAGACCGGAAATGGTCCCTGCCGACAGTGATGCGAGCTGGGTCGCGGTCAGGGCTCCGATCTGGGTCGGGGTCATGACGCCAAGCTGATCCGGACGCAGGGCGTTCAATTGATCGAAGGTCAAGGCGCCGACTTGGGCGGCTGTGAGGACGCCGATCTGCTCCTGGCTCAGGCCAGCGATGTTTCCGGCCGACAGTCCGGGAATTGCTGCAGGGGCGATCGCGGCGAGTTCGGCGTTCGAGAAGGTTGCCAACTGGGCCGACGAAAGTGCGCCGATCTGCGTCGAGGTGAGAGCAGCAATCTGGGTCTGGCTCAGACTGTCGATCTGCGTGGTCGACATGGAGGCGATCTGGGTCGCCGTCAGGCCAGGGATCGCCTTGGTCGTCAGCGCCGCGATCTTTTCGCTTGTCAACGTGGCCAGGGCGTCGTTCGACAAGGCGGCGACCTGGGTGGCGCCCAAGGCTCCGATCTGGGTGTTGGACAGGAGCGTGACCTGCTGTGGCGTCATTGCGCCAACCTGTGCCGGGGTGAGCGCTGCGATCTGCGCGGCCGTCAAGGCGCTGATCTGGTCAGAGCCCAGGCCGGCGATCTGCTGGGTGGTCAACCCAGCAATGCCGGTTGGGCTGATTGCCGCCAGCTTTGCCGTGGGCAGGTTGCTCAGCTGGGTCGGCGTCAGGGCGGCCACTTGTGCGGCCGTCAATGCGCCCATCTGTGCGGTGGTCAGGGCTTCGATCTGGTTTGTCGACAGGGCTGCGATCTGTGTCGTCGAGAGTGCGGCAATCGCAGCCGTGCTGAAGCCTGCGATCTGTTCCGGGGTCAGCGCGCCCAAGGCTGCCGTGGTCAGCGACGTCACTTGCGATGCGCCAAAGCCTGCCAACTGTTTTGCGCTCATGGCATCGAGCTGGGTTGGTGTAAACGCTGCGACCTGGTCGGCGTTCAGGGCGCCCAGCTGTGCCGGGGTCATGGCGGCGACCTGGTCAATGCTGAGTGCCGCAATGGTCTCGGCATCGAGGCTGCTCAGGGCGCTCGCATTGATCGCTGCAATCTCGGCCGGCAGGAAAGCCAGGATATCAGCCTTGCGCATCGCGTCGAGCTGGCTTGCCGTGAGGCCCGCGATCTGGGTGGCCGTCATGGCATCGATCTGATCCGCGGACATGGCGGCGATCTGTTCCGTGCTCAAAGACGCAATGCTGCGTGCAGAGAGGCTGGCAATCTGCTCTCGTGACAGCGATGCGATATTGCTCGGAGAGAGCGCTGCGATCTGGGCGGAGGTTACCGCCTGCAACTGGCTGGAGCTCAGCGAGGCCAGCTGCGTGGGCGTGAAGGCCACGAGCTGTTCGCTCTTCATCGCGGCGATCTGGGCCGTGGTCAGCCTTGCGATCTGCTCGAGGCTCAGCCCATCAATCTTGTCGGGCGATATGGATGAGATGGCGCTCGGAGAAATAGCCGCGATCTCGGCCGGAAGGAACGCCGCCAGCTGCTGCTCGGACAGCGCACCGATCTGCGCCCCGTTCATCCTCGCAATCTGTGCGGCGGTCAGGCTGTCGATCTGATTGTCATTCAGAGCAGTCAGCTGATCGGTGGTCAGTCCACTGATCGAAGCAGAAGAGATGGCGCCGATCTGGGAGGGCGACCACGCATTTACCGCGTTGACCGACAGAGCCGACAGCTGCGCCGCCGACAATGCGCTGATCTGACTGTTGGTCATCGCTTCGGTCTGGAACGCCGTCAGGCCGGAGATCTGGTCGGCCTTGAGGCCTCTGATCTGGGTGGTGGTCAAGGCTGCAATCTGGTTCGGCGCAAGCGATGCCAGATTCTCCGACGTCAAACCGGTGATCGCCTTCGCGCTGATCGCCGCAATCTTCGCCGGGCTCATCGCCGCGATGGCCTCTTGCGGCATGGCTGCGATCTGAGTGGCATTCAGCGCGCCGATCTGGGTGGTGCTCAATGCATCCAGTTGATCCATCGACAGTGCGCCGATCTGATCGGCCGTCAGGCCGGCGATGGCGCGCGCGCTCAAGGCCGCGATCTGTTCCTCGGAGAAACCCGTGACGAAGTTCTCGGACATGGCGGCGATCTGTGGGCCGGTCAGTCCGCGGATCTGTGTCGGGGTCAACCCCGTGATCTGGTCTGCGGTGAAGGCCGCGACCTGTGTGGTCTTCAGGGCCGAGATCTGCGTGCTCGACATTGCCCCGATCTGACCGGGAGTGAGCGCGGAGATCTGCGACGGTGTGAGGCCCGTGACGGCAGAGGCACTCATTGCGCCGATCTGAGCGTTCGAAAGGCCGGCGATCTGATCGCTCGACAAGTTTCCGACCTGGGTTGCCGTCATGGCCGCGACCTGAGAGGTGCTGAGCCCCTTGAGCTGATCGACGCTCATGGCCGCGAGTTGCTCGGCATTCAGTCCGGCGACGGCCTTCGGTGTGAGCGCTGCGATCTGGGTTGGGCCAAAGCCTGCGACTGTCGCTGGCGGTATGGCCGCGATCTGCGTCGCGCTCAGCGCTCTGATCTGGGTTGCGGTGAGTGCCGACAACTGATCCCCGCTGAAGGCCGCCATCTGTGTGCGGGTCAGGGCTGCGATCTGCGCACCGGTGAGGCTCGCCATCTGTTGCGGTGACAAAGCCGCGATCTGGTCGGCTGAGAGACCGGACATGGCACGCGGATTGATCGCCGCAATCTGGCTCATCGAGAAGTTGGCCACTTGTTCGGTGGTGAAGGCCGGCAGTTGCTTCGAGGTCAGCGTTGCCATCTGCGCGGCGGTGAGCGCGCCGACCTTTTCATTCCCAAGCGTTGCAATCTGGGTGGTCGAGAGGCCGACGATTGCGCGCGGCGAAATGGCTGCGACTTGCGTCGTGGAGAGAGCGCCAAGCTGGTCGGCCGTCAGAGCGGCAACCTGGGTTGCACTCAGGGCTGCCATCTGCTGGTTCGAGAAGACACCGACCTGTTCGGGCGTGAGCGCTGCGATCTGGGTGGGCGTGAGCGTTGCGATCTGGTTCGGCTTCAAGGCCGCGATCTGGGTGGTGCTCAGGCCCGCCAGTCTTTCGGGAGTTTGTCCTCGCAAGGCAGCCGTGTTGATTGCGGCGATATCTTCCGGCGAAAACGTCGCGAGATCTTCAGCGCTGAAGGCGCTCAATTGCGTTGCGGTCAATCGGGCGACCTGTGCCGGTGTCAAGGCTTCCGACTGCTCGGAAGACAGGCCGCCAAGCTGGCTTGCTGACATCGCCGCGATCTGTGAGACGACCAGACTTGAAACGTCTTCGGTCGATAGGGCGGTGATCTGGTCCAGCGTCAGGCCGGTGATCGAACGGGGCGCGATCGCCCTCAACTGCGACGTCGACAGGCCTGCGACGGCTTCCGTCTGCAACGCAGAAATCTGCGACGACGTCAGTGCGCTGACCTGCGTGTTCGAAAGCTGGCTGATTTCGTCGTCTGACCACGAGCTAACCGTCGAATTGGGAAGCGCCCGGATCTGGGCTGGGCTGAGCAGGGAAATCGACGTCATCGCTATCGGCCTCTTGTTCTGAAACGAATGTGCTCAAAAGTGTTCCGCCGGTTGGCATGCAGCCGATCGAGGCAATGCGTCTCAACCTTTTCAACACTTTCCGGCACAAAGTCTTGCCCGGCGGGTCTCAGGACATCGCGCAGGACGACCTGCTTTTAAGATGCAAGGCTTGCCTGAGCCTGTGCTTCCACACCTCCCGGTTGGTTCTCGTCGAAGGGCGCTTCGAGCCACGAAGCCGCGGCCGGCGTCCTTCAAAATTGTCATAGATCAAGGCGACAGGCCCATCAGGACGACATTCTCCCGCCGACTGCAGCGATGCAGTGCCCGCAAGGGCTGCCGAGGCCATTTTTCAGCCGGCCTGATTCAAATGGAAATGCGCAGAGGACTGGGATGACCGACAGAACCGAAGATTTGAAGCCACATGCCTTGCCGCCGCAGGATGTGCTCCATGCGATGGACACTAATGTTTCTGGGCTTGGGACAGAGGAGGCCAAAAGGAGGCTGGAGGTGCATGGCGCCAATCGTCTGCCTGCCGCGCCGAAGCGCAGCCCCGTCGTCCGCTTCCTGTCGCAGTTCCATAATGTCTTGATTTACGTCCTGCTGGCTTCCGCAGCGGTCACAGGATTCATGCAGCATTGGATCGATACGGGCGTGATCCTCGCCGTCGTCTTCGGCAATGCCGTCGTAGGTTACCTGCAGGAAGGCCGTGCCGAAGATGCGATGAATTCGATCAGGGTCATGCTGGCGCCGCACGCCGCAGTGCTGCGCGACGGCCGCCGGACGTCCGTCGACGCCGCCGATCTCGTGCCCGGCGACATCGTGCTGGTCGAGGCTGGAGATCGCGTTCCCGCCGATCTGCGACTGCTGGAAGCACGGAGCCTGAAGGTCGAGGAGGCGGCCCTGACGGGTGAATCGGTGCCTGTCGACAAGACCCAAGACGCCGTCTCTGCCGATGCCGTTCTCGGTGATCGCAGTTCCATGCTGTTCAGCGGAACACTGGTTGCCGCGGGGACGGGCAAGGGTGTCGTGGTTGCAACCGGCATGGCAACGGAAATCGGCAAGATCAGCGGGATGCTTGAGGCCGTCGAGTCGCTCTCGACGCCGCTCGTTCGGCAAATGGATGTCTTCGCACGCTGGCTGACCCTCTTCATCCTCATCATTTCTGGCATGCTCCTCGCCTACGGGCTGGTTGTCGGGCATCTGCCGTTCGATGAACTGTTCATGACCATTGTCGGTCTCGCCGTCGCAGCGATCCCGGAAGGTCTCCCAGCGGTCATGACGATCACACTTGCCGTTGGTGTCCAGGCGATGGCCGGACGCAATGCGATCGTTCGACGGCTGCCGGCGATCGAGACGCTGGGCTCGGTGTCCGTGATCTGCACGGACAAGACGGGTACGCTGACGCGCAACGAAATGGTCGTGGCAAGCCTCGTGGCTGCGCGCCATGTCTATGCCGTTGATGGAGAAGGCTATGCACCGGAAGGCGCCGTCCGATGGAACGACGCCGACGTCGACCCGCAGGACCACGCCGTCCTCTCCGAATTCGCGCGCGCCGCGGGGCTCTGCAACGATGCCGTGCTGCATTCCGCGAATGGAGCCTGGCGGGTGGAAGGCGACCCCATGGAAGGGGCCCTTATGGCGCTGGCGGGCAAGATCACCGGCGGCGGTAGCGATCCCTTCACCGCAGGCTGGCGGCGGATCGACGCCATCCCCTTCGATGCCGCTCATCGCTACATGGCCGTCCTTCATGTCGATGATGAAAACAAAAGGCATGTCCACGTGAAGGGTGCGCCAGAGGCCGTTCTCGAGCTTTGCGCCACCCAGCGCATGCCGGATGGTTCGTCGGCACAACTCGACGCTCCCTACTGGGAAAACATGGTCGAGGTCCTTGCCGCTGAAGGGCAACGTGTGCTCGCTGTTGCCGTCGGCGCTCCCCCAAGCGGCGGGGCCCATCTCGTCCAGGCCGACCTTCCCGGCACGCTGACGCTGATCGGCCTGGTGGGTCTGATCGATCCGCCCCGTCCGGAAGCGATTGTCGCGGTCGCCGACTGCTATCAAGCGGGCATTCGGGTGAAGATGATCACCGGCGACCATGCCGCGACGGCCCGGGCGATCGCTGGAATGATCGGGTTGAAGAACACCGACCGGGTGCTCACCGGAGCGGATCTCGACCGGATGGACGATGCCACGCTATCGCTTGCCGCTGCCGAGACCGACATCTTTGCTCGAACCTCGCCGGCTCACAAGTTGCGGCTGGTGACCGCACTCCAGTCCCAGGGCCTGACCGTCGCGATGACCGGTGACGGTGTCAACGATGCGCCGGCCCTCAAGCGGGCCGATGCCGGGATCGCGATGGGCGTGAAGGGCAGCGAAGCGGCAAAGGAAGCCGCAGAGCTGGTTCTGGCGGACGACAACTTCGCCTCCATTGCCGCCGCCGTGCGCGAGGGCCGTACCGTCTATGACAACATCAAGAAAGTGATCAGCTGGACCCTGCCGACAAATGCCGGCGAGGCAGCGACCATCATCATCGCACTATTTGCCGGCCTGGCACTCCCGGTCACGGCCGTCCAGATCCTCTGGGTCAACCTGGTAACGGCGATCACGCTCGGATTGGCGCTTGCCTTCGAGCCATCTGAAGAGGGCACCATGCGACGGCCGCCGCGCCGCCGGGACGAGCCCCTGCTGACCGCCGACCTGATCTGGAATGTCCTGCTCGTCTCAGTGCTCTTTGCCGCTGCGGTTTTCGGAATATTTCTCTACGCGCTGGACAAGGGCTATCCGATCGAACTCGCGCGCACGATGGCGATGAACACCCTGGTTGTCATGGAAATCTTCAATGTCTTCTTCATCCGCAATATCTACGGCACATCGCTCACGTGGCAGGCCGTGCGCGGGACCAAGGTCGTCTGGATCTGCGTAATCTCGGTCACCGCTGCCCAGTTTGCGGTCACCTATCTGCCCTTCATGCAATCCCTGTTCGGGACGCAGAGCGTTCCCCTGCAGGACGGGTTGCTGATCGTCGGGATCGGTGCCGTGTTCTTTGCTCTCGTGGAAATCGAAAAGCAGATGCGTTTGGCATTCCGCAATCGGGGCTGATGCAGGTCCCTAGGCACCATGCGCCACAAGTCATCGGGCGGCAACGGTTGCTTCCTTCAGGAAGTGCCGCCCGAGGTGACCAACCCCATCCTGAATGTCTGCTTCGATTGCCGCCGAAAGCGCATCCGGATCCCTCGCCCGGATTGCGTCGAGGGCCTCGGCATGCCGGTCGATTCGGTAGCTTTCTTCCAGCTTGTCCGTGGCCAGGCGCATGAACGGGCCAAGGCGCAACCAGACAGACTCCATCAGGTCGAGAAGGACACCACTCGCTCCGGGCTCGTAAAGCGTACGATGGAAAAGGAAATTGAGTTCGGTCGATTGCAGCAAATCATTCGCCGCATAGGCCTCGTCAATCGCAGTATCGATCACCTCCAGGCGTTCAAGGCGCTCGGCGTCGATATGCGGCAGGGCCCTGGTCGCTGCGAGTGTCTCGAGCGCGATGCGGGCCGCAATGATTTCCTCGAATTTGGAGAGCGTCATTTCCGGTACGCGCACGCGGCGGTTGTCGAGATATTCGAGCGCACCATCGGCGACCAACCGGTGCAGGGCTTCGCGGACCGGCATGGCACTGACGGCCAGATCTTCGGCGACACCGTTGATGGTGATCGGCAGGCCGGGAGCCACCGCGCCGGACATCACACGATTGCGCAAGGTCCGGTAGACCCGCTGCTTCAACGATTTTTCCGCCTTGCCCTCTTCAAGTGCCATGGGTCAGATCGAGATCCCGCCTTTTCGTCGCTATCGTTGTGAGGGCGCGCGGAATAGCCGTGCGCCCTCTTGAAATTTGATCAAACTAGCATTTGGTATAGATGGACCGAGTGCAAGGCCCCCGCGTTGCTCTTTTCGCCTATTTCAGGAAGCCCACATGACCGCCAAGACCATCGGCATTCTCGTCACGGGTCACTCGCCCGCCGAACTCACAAGCGAGTATGGCAATTATGCCGATATGTTTGCCGCGCTGCTGGGCGATTTCGACTTCTCGTTCAAGCGCTACTTCGTCGTCGACGGCGAGTTTCCGGCGAGCCCGACTGAAGTCGACGGGTGGCTGCTGACCGGCTCGAAGTTCGGCGTCTACGAGGACCATGAGTGGATCCGCAAGCTCGAGGATTTCATTCGCCAGGTGCATGCGGCCAAGGTGCCCATGGTCGGGATCTGCTTCGGGCACCAGGTCATGGCGAAGGCCCTCGGCGGCGAGGTCGAGAAGTTCAAGGGTGGCTGGTCTGCCGGGCCTGTGACCTACAAGCGCTCCGATACGGGCGAAGAGCAGGTTCTGCTCGCCTGGCATCAGGATCAGGTCATCAAGGTGCCGGAAGGTGGCGAAGTGGTCGGCAAGACCGACGCCTGCGAGAATGCCGTCATCCGCTATGGCGATTGGGGTCTCTCCTACCAGCCGCATCCGGAGTTTTCGCCGCGCTTCTTCGAGGGGCTGGCGGAGGCCCGCAAGGCTGCCATCCCTGAGACCTTGTTCGAGAAGGTCAAGAAGGTCGAGGTCCCGATCGCGACCGACCGGATCGCCAAAGAAATCGGCGAATTCCTGGCGCGCGATCGCTGACGCGTCTCAGGTTGGTGCACCGGCATCCCAGCTTTCCCTGATGAAGGCTTCGAAGAAATCCGAGAAGGTCGCGACCCTGAGCGGCAGCTGCTCGTAAGGGGGATAGAAGAGCGTCAGCCAGATTTCCGGCGTGCTCCAGCCCGGGAGCACCTCGACCAGACGGCCGGCGGCAAGATCTTCCTCGACAATGAACCGCGGCAGGAGGGCGATCCCCTCTCCCGCGACGGCAAGCCGACCGAGGAAGTCGCCGTTGTTGATCGAAAAACGTCCTTTGGCTTCAACGATGCGGCTCTGTCCGGGCCGGCTGAGTTCCCAAGTCTCGGTCTTCGACTGGTCGTGATAGCTCAGGCATTCGAGCGTCGTCAGGTCTTCCGGCACCTTCGGGATGCCGTTGCGGGCCAGGAACGAGGGCGAGGCGACCAAAACCCTCGGGACTGGCCGGATTTTGCGCCAGATCGTCGACTTGTCCGTCGGCGGGCCGGAGATGCGGATCGCGAGATCATAGTTTTCCTGCAGAATGTCGACGAAACGGTCTGACAGCTCGATTGCCACATTCGTGCGCGGGTGGATGATGGAAAATTGCGACAGGACGGTCGGCAGGACTTTCATGCCGAGCGACATTGGAGCCGAGACGCGCAGAGAGCCCGCCGTGACCTTCTGCAGATCCCGGGTTTCCTCCGTTGCGCGAGCAAGGCCCTGAACCAGCGGTGCGACGCGTGCAGCATAGGCGGCGCCCGCCGAGGTCAGGGAGACCTTTCTCGTGGTCCGCAGGAGCAGCTGAATGCCGAGTTCCTCCTCCAATCCGGACACCGTGCGTGTAACGGATGCCGGCGTCATGCCCAGACGACGGGCGGCGGCGCTGAAGCTGCTCTGTTCGGCAACGGTGAGAAAGGTCCGGATGGCTTCGAGTTCACCCATGAGATTATTGCTCCAAGCGTAATAATATTCGCAATATTATCGCTATTCTCTCGGGTAAAGCCATGGCCCATATTCGGTTCAACAGAACAAGACCGGCGGACGTGCCGGGAAAGGATCAGAGCCATGCTTACCCAGATCAAAGGCCTGCATCACGTTACCTCGATGGCTGCGGATGCTCAGGAAAACAACGACTTCTTCACCAAGACGCTTGGCCTTCGCCGCGTCAAGAAGACCGTCAATTTCGACGCTCCCGATGTCTACCACCTCTATTACGGCGACGAAGTCGGCAATGCCGGATCGGTCATGACCTATTTCCCCTTTGCCAATATGGGCAAGGGTGGTCGCGGTGCCGGTGAAGTGTCGGAAACCGTGTTCTCGGTACCCAGGGGTACGCTCGGTTTCTGGCAGGAGCGCCTGTCGAAGGAAGGCGTGAAGGAGCTCGGCGCCTATTCGCTCTTCGGTGAGGACCGCCTGCGTTTTGCGGGTCCCGATGGGGACGGTTTTGCGCTGGCCGAAGTCGATGGCGACAATCGCGTGCCGTTTGCCGGCCCGGTTGCGGTCTCGGAAGGCATTCACGGCTTCCGCGGCGTCACCATGCGGCTTCGTGACGAAGGCGCCACGGGTGAACTCCTGAAGTTCATGGGCTATCAGCCGGTCGACAAGCAGGGCGACTTCGTGCGCTACGCGGTCCCCGGTGGCAATGGCGCGGATTACATCGATCTCGAAGTTCTGCCGGGCGCGTCGAGTGCCCTGCAGGGTGCCGGGTCGGTGCATCACGTCGCCTTTGCCGTAGAGGACCGGGCCGCCCAGCTTGAAGTGCGCAAGGCGCTGCTCGATACCGGTTATCAGGTGACACCGGTTATCGACCGCGATTACTTCTGGGCGATCTATTTCCGCACGCCAGGCGGCGTGCTGTTCGAGATCGCAACGAACGAGCCGGGCTTCAACCGCGATGAGGATACAGCCCATCTCGGCGAGGCGCTGAAGTTGCCGACCCGCTACCAGCAGTATCGCTCGCAGATCGAAGCCCATCTGCCCCCGATCCAAGACTAATCATGAGCCAGCTGTCCGGCGCCCGTGTAGCGGACGTCGGCAGCTGCGGAGATCCCATCATGTCGACTGACAGCTACATTCATTTCTATCAGGCGCCGCAAGGCGATGCTCCGCTCGTCTTCACCTTCCACGGGACCGGTGGCGACGAACACCAGTTTCCGGGCCTCGTCAGCCGGATACTGCCGCAGGCCGGGATCGTTTCCCCGCGGGGTGACGTCTCCGAACATGGCGCGGCACGCTTCTTCAAGCGCACCGGCGAAGGCGTCTACGACATGGCCGATCTCGCTGCGAGAACGGCGAAGATGACGGGCTTCATCCGCGCTCACAAGGAGAAGAACCCGGATCGCCCGATCTATGGGCTGGGTTACTCGAACGGCGCGAATATCATGGCTTCGGTTTTGTTTGAGGCGCCTGATCTTTTCGATCGCGTGATCCTCATGCATCCGCTGATCCCGTTCGATCCGCCGACACAGCCGGGGCTTTCGGATGTTGCTGTGCTCGTGACTGCCGGTCAGCGCGACCCGATCTGCCCGCTGCCGCTCACCGAACGGCTGACGGCCTATTTCCAGGCGCAAGGCGCTCAGGTCGAGACTTTCCTGCATCAGGGCGGTCACGAGGTTTCGCAAGGCGAAGTCGACGCGATCGCCGCCTTCCTGCAGAAGGCCTGATATCACGCACACGAAACGCAAATGGCCCGCAGATAAGCTGCGGGCCTCTTTCGTCGTGGTCTTCAACCAATCCGGATGAGGGCCTTGATCAGCCCCGATTTCTCTCTTGCCCAGCGCGGCAGATCCGTGGCGAGATCTGCCAGGGTTGTCCGATGCGTGATCAGCTGGTCGATCGGCACGAGGCCATCCGCGATCGACTTGCGGACGTGATCGAAATCGACGCGGGTCGCGTTGCGGCTGCCGATCAGCATCATCTCGCGCTTGTGGAATTCCGGGTCTGAGAAAGTGATGTCTTCCTTTACCACACTGACGAGAACCAGGCTTCCGCCATGGGCGACAAAGCGGAAGGCGCGTTCCATCGAGGGGCGGTAGCCGGTGGCGTCGAAGACGACATCGAAGCCGTCTCCCCCAGTGAGTTCCGCAACCGCGGATTCGAGGCTGTCATCGGCGATCAGCCCAGACTTGAAGCCGAGGCGGTCCGCTGCCATGGAGAGGCGCTCGCTGCTGGTGTCGAGCAGGGTCACGTCATGGCCAGCGATGCGGGCGAAGATCGCGGTGCCAAGCCCGATCGGACCGGCGCCGATGACCAGTGCCCTTGAACCCGCAGGTGCCATGGAGCGACGGACAGCATGGGCGCCGATGGCCAAGAACTCGACCGTGGCGGCAGCTTCCGGTGAAAGGTCGTCGGCGGGATACAGGTTGACGGCGGGGACCGTGATTTCCTCGGACATTGCTCCATCGGTATGGACACCGAGCACGCGAATATTCGTGCAGCAGTTTGGCTTGTCCTTGCGGCAGGCGATGCAGGTGCCACAGGCGATGTAGGGATTGACGATGACCTTCGTGCCCGCCACCAAGTCGACGCCTTCACCCGCCTCGACGACGGTGGCCGAGATCTCATGGCCCATCACGCGCGGGTATTCGAGGAAGGGGTGCTTGCCCTCGAAGATATGATAGTCGGTGCCGCAGATACCGACATGGCTTATCGCGATACGGGCTTCACCTGCCTTCGGGCGCGGTGCGGGATCGCGATCGACGATTTCGAGACGGCCCGGTTCGACACACAATGCGGCCTTCATGCTGGTTCCTTTCGGCTGCCCGGCAAGGGTTGGAAAAAAAAGGGGACGCCATTCGCGGCATCCCCACCTTGGGAAAAATCAGCGGCTGCCGCGGCGGCGAAGCTGGTCGAAATAGACGATCAGGATGATCAGCGCGCCGGTGATGATGCGCTGCCAGAAGGAGTTGACGTTCATCAAGTTGGCGCCGTTGTTGATCGTCGCCAGGATGAAGGCGCCGAGCAGCGGTCCCTGGACCGAACCGACGGCGCCGAACAGGCTGGTGCCGCCGATGACCGAGGAGGCAATCGCCTGCAGTTCCCAGCCTTCGGCCTGGGTGGCGTTGCCGATCCCGATGCGCGAGGCAAGCAGGATGCCGACGAAGGCAGCGCAGGTCGAGGACAGGATATAGGCCATGTAGATCGTGCGGTTGACGTTGACGCCGGAGAGACGCGCTGCTTCGCTGTTGGAGCCGACCGCAAAGAGATAGCGGCCCCAGCGGCTCAGGTGCAGGAAGATGTAGGCCGGCACGGCCACCACAATCACCATCCAGAAGAGGCTGGGGACGCCGAGGAAGTCGGCACGGGCGAAGTTGGTGAAAGCCTCGTTAGAAATGGAGATCGTCGAGCCATTGGTGATCAAGAGACCGATGCCTCGTAGCGAGGTGAGGGTCGCGAGCGTGATGATGAAGGCCGGGAGCCCCATGCGCACGATGCCGAAGGCGTGGAAACTGCCGATCGCGACGCCCATCAAAAGGGTGAGGATGATCGCGAGCCAGACGGGCAGGCCAGCGGCCAGCAGCCAGGCGAGGATAACGCTGGCAAAACCGACGACCGCGCCAACCGAGAGATCAATGCCGGCGGTGATGATGACGAAGGTCTGACCGACGGCGAGGATCGCGGTCATCGCGCCCTGACGCAAAAGGTTGCTGATGTTGTTCGGCGTCCAGAAACTGTTGGTGGCGAAGCCGAGCAGCAGCCAGAGGAAGAGCAGGAGGCCAAGCAGCGTGAGGCTGAAAAGGATGCTCATGCCCCTCTTCGGCGCGACCTTGGTCTCGGTGGTGTCGATGCTCATCTTTGTCCTCCCAGTCGTCTTTTCGTGTCGTTGTTTGCGTGGCGGCTCAGACGCCGATTGCCTCTGTCAGCACATCCTCATGCGAGGCGCCTCTGTAGTCGTGGCTTGCCACCAGTCTGCCCTGACGGAAGACATGCAGTCGGTCGGCCAGTTCGTAGACCTCGGGCAAGTAGGAGGAGATCAGGATGATCCCTGCGCCCTGCTTCAGGAGTTCGGCGAAGAGGCGGTAGATTTCCGCCTTCGTGCCGACATCGACGCCGACGGTCGGCTCATCGAAAATGAAGAGGCGGGCGCCGTGGCTCAGCCACTTGCCGATGACGATCTTCTGCTGGTTGCCGCCAGACATGGCAGACGCCAGAACTGCCCGGGTCGGCGTCTTGATCTTCAGGTCGTTGATCTGCTTGTCGGCGTTTCCGGCTTCCAGTTTCGGGCTGATGGTGAGCCCTCGGCTCAACCGGCCAAAGACCGGCAGGTTGATGTTGAGGCCAATCGGCAGGTTGAGGCAGAGGCCCTGGTCGCGGCGGCTTTCGGGAGCGAGTGCGATGCCGAGATCCATGGCCTTGCGCTCGGTGTCGATCACGACCTTCTTGCCGTCCCAGAAGACTTCGCCGGCGGTCAGTTTGTGACGGCCATAGAGGCCGAGCGCGAATTCGCTGCGACCCGCACCGATCAGGCCATAGAGGCCGACGATTTCGCCCGAGCGGACCGAAAGCGAGACATCCGAGAAGCCCGGGCCTGACAGGCCCTTCGCTTCGAGGATGGTGGCACCGATCGGCAGTTTTTCCTTGTGGTAGATCTGCTCGATCGAGCGGTTGATCATCAGCGAGATGAGTTCCGCATCATTGGTCTCGCCGATCAGGCGGGTGCCGACATGGGTGCCGTCGCGCAGGACCGAGACGCGGTCTGCGAGTTCGAAGACCTCTTCCATGCGGTGGCTGATATAGACGATCGTCACACCTTCCGACTGCAGCCGGCGGATGAGGCGGAAGAGCTGGGCGGATTCCTGGCGCGTCAGATAAGCCGTCGGCTCGTCGAATATGAGGAAGCGGATGCCGCGCATCGCGGCGCGGGCGGTCGCGACCAGCTGCTGCTGGCCGATGGTTAGATTGCCAAGGATTTCGCCGGCCGGCAGGTTGAAGCCGAGATCGTCGAGCACATTCTGCGCAGCCGTGGTCATGGCGCGCTTTCGCATTATGCCGCCCGATGACATCTCGTCGCCGAGGAACATGTTGGCTGCGACGGAGAGATGCGAGCAGAGTACGACTTCCTGGTGTACGGCATTGATGCCGCGCTGGATCGCCTCGTTCGGAGTGGCCAGCGCCACCGGCTTGCCGCACCAGCGGATCTCGCCGGAGGTGCGCGGAATGACGCCGGTTAGGAGCTTGATGAGCGTGGATTTCCCAGCCCCGTTTTCGCCGACAATGGCGTGGATTTCACCGGCAAGAAAGGTGACTGTCGCGGGCTTCAAAGCCTCGACGGCCCCATACTTCTTCTGCAATCCGACGAGCTCGAGGATTGGCGTTCCCGGCGGGATATGGTCGGTTTCCAGCAGTTCCGGCTGGTCGTCGTGCCGGTGGCTCAGATCGTGCAGCGAAGTCATGTCATTCCTCCCGTAGAGCAGGGAAAGCGGCCGACGCCTCCCGCGCCCGCCCTTTCCGGTCCGGCACGCGCGACATGTGCCGCGCGTGCCGAAATCTCGATCAGTTGACCTTCGGGTTCAGAAGGGCATCCATTTTCGGCTCGGTCATGTTGGCCTGAGTGACGAGGTTTGCACCGGTATCGACGAAGGTCTCGACCTTCTCGCCCTTGGAAACTGCGAGCGCGGTCTTCACGCCGTCATAGCCCATGCGGTAGGGATCCTGGACGACGAGGCCGGCGAGAACGCCTTCCTTGAGGAAGCCGACGGTCTTCTCATCGCTATCGAAGCCGATGACCTTGATCTTGTCGCCGAGCTTGTTTTCAGCGATCGCCTGGCCGACGCCCTGCGCCATGATCAGGTTCGAGGCGAAGACGCCAACGATGTTCGGGTTGGCGGTGATCAGGTCGGTCATCATGTTGAGGCCGGTCGTCGCCTGACCATCGGCAAAGCGGTCGACCACCACGGTGATGCCCGGATACTTCGTCTTCATCTGGTCGAGGAAGCCTTCGCGGCGCTGGTCGAGCGAACCGACGCCCGGCAGGCTGGTGATGATGGCGACTTCGCCCTCTTCCTTGCCCGTCGCTTCCTTGATGGCAGCTGCGAGGCCGTCAGCGGCGATGCGGCCACCCTGGACATTGTCGGTGGTGAGGAACGATGTGAAGGCCTGGGAGTCCGCGCCGGAGTCGATACCGATGATCGGAACAGACTTGGCGGCTTCGTCGATCGGCTTGCCGAGGGCCTTGAACTCGGTCGGCGAGATGACGACAGCTGCGGGGCTTCCAGCAACGGCGTTCTCAAGGATGCTGATCTGGCCGTTGATGTCGGATTCGGACTGCGCGCCCAATTCCGGCACGTTGACGCCGAGGTCCTTGCCGGCCTGGCGGGCGCCGGCGAGCACGATCTGCCAGTAGAAGGACGTGGTGTCCTTGACGATGATCGGAATGGTCACGTCCTGTGCGAAGGACGCGGTCGGCATCATCGATGTCATCATTGCAGCGCCAGCGATCCCCATCAGGGCGCGGCGAGTCATGCTCTTCAGAATGGTCATTGTGGTTCTCCTCTCAACGCGTCCTGTTCCTCCGGTGAGATCGTGCCGCAGTACGCAACCAGAACGATCTTTATCGATAAAAAACATTTTATCGAGGCACGCTACTCCAGGATTCTGGAGATTGCAAGCTGGCAAAAGCGGTCTCCTCCAAACCCCTTTCGCCCTCATTTCCAGGGCCTTCCGAGCCTTCAGACTCGGTGAATCTCTTCCGGATAAACAACACCCTTCTTCAGGATGACGTTGCCGTAGATCCGCAATTCCGTCGTCGCGACGATGTAAGCTGCAGTTTGCGCTCGTTCATAGAAGGCGAAGCGCTCAAGGCTTTCCAGCTGGACGTCGCCGGCCAGTCTCGTGATCACCGACTGGAATTCGGCACAGATTTCCGGAACCGCGTGCGGATCGCCGACAACCTGCATGCGCCATGCCGAATCCTCGACAAACTGATCGAGCGGCATGTGAGCGAGGATCGCCTCCAGGATCTCGACGGCGCCGACGCCGTCTGCCCGGATGACCGGGGGACCCATGGTCGAGGCCGGAAAATTGCCGTCGGCAATGACGATCTCGTCGCCGTGTCCCATGGTGGCGATGGCGTGCAGGAGATCAGGTCCGAGCAGGGGGTGGATGCCCTTCAGCATGATACGCCCCCTATTCCCGCACTGGCGCGTCGCCGAGCGGCGGGGCGACCAGTGTGTGAGCGTCGAACGGCGCGAAGGCGGAGGCCGGCAGTTCTTCTGATGTCAGCGCCATGTTGCGATCGAGGCTTTCCGGCTTTGCCGTGCCGATGATAACGGAGGCGACGGCCGGATGGTGCAGCGGGAACTGCAGGGCGAACTGGGCGAGCGGCTTACCGGCCTGTTTCGCGAGGTCTTCCATGGCGCGCACCTTGGCGAGGACCTCGTCGGTCGCCGGCGTATAGTCGAAGTGTGCGCCCGGAACGGCACCCGTCGCCAGGATACCGGAATTGAACACGCCACCGGCTGTGATCGAGGTTCCGCGCTTCTCGCAGAGCGGCAGCAGTTCCTCGACGGCGGAGCGATCGAGCAGAGAATAGCGGCCGGCCATCAGGATGACGTCGATATCGATATCGGCCATCATCTCGAGGCAGGCCGGCACTTCGTTGACGCCGAGACCGAAGGCCTTGATTGCGCCCGAAGATTTCAGCTGGTCGAGTGCCTTGTAACCGCCGTCGCGCAGTTGCTTCACATAGTGATCGTTGACTTCGCGGCCATGCGTGTAGACGCCGATGTCGTGGACATAGAGTATATCGATGCGGTTCAGGCCAAGGCGCGCATAGCTGAAATCGACCGAGCGCATGATGCCGTCATAGCTGTAGTCATAGACCAGCTTGAAGGGCAGGGGATCGACGAAGCCGACATTGGGGATCTGGTCCTTCGGCACGGGTGCGAGCAGGCGGCCGACCTTGGTGGAGAGCACGTAAGTGTCTTCCGGCTTGTCGCGCAGGAAGTCGCCGACATAACGCTCGGCCTGGCCAAAGCCGTAATGCGGGGCCGTATCGAAATAGCGGATGCCGTGATCCCAGGCGGCCTGCAGGGTCGCAATGCCGACATCGCGAGGGCAGGGGCGATACAGGCCGCCAAGTGGGGCCGTGCCGAAGGAGTATTCGGTCACTTCGAGGGCAGTCTTGCCGATGCGTCTCGTCTTCATGCTGGTATCCAGTGTCCTGTTGTCGACGTCAGAGCGTGGCGCCGAGGTGCCACGGCACGAATTCGTTGTCGCCGTAGCCGAAGAGCTCGCTCTTGGTCTTCTGGCCAGAGGCGGTCTCGATGATCAGGTCGAAGATGTCGCGGCCGAGGCCCGAGACGCTGGCGTCACCCGTGGCGATGACGCCGCAGTCGATGTCCATGTCCTCTTCCATCGACTTGTAGAGCGCGGTGTTGCTTGTCAGCTTGATGGACGGCACGGGCCGTGAGCCGAAGCAGGAGCCGCGGCCCGTCGTAAACGCAATGACATTCGCGCCGCCAGCCACCTGGCCGGTCGCGGAGACCGGGTCGTAGCCGGGCGTATCCATGAAGACGAGGCCGTGTTCGGTGACGCGTTCGGCGTAGTTATAGACGGCGGTCAGCGGCGAGCGCCCGCCCTTGGCCACGGCACCCAGCGACTTTTCGAGAATGGTGGTCAGGCCACCCTTCTTGTTGCCGGGCGAGGGATTGTTGTCGAGCGAGGCACCATGCTGGGCGACATAGGCCTCCCACCAGGAGATCAGCCCGTCGAGCTTGACCGCGACGTCCTCGTTGACGGCACGGCTGCGGAGAAGGTGCTCGGCGCCATAGATTTCCGAGGTCTCGGAGAGGATCGCCGTGCCACCGGCGCCTGCCAGAATATCGACGGCAACACCGAGGGCCGGGTTGGCTGTGATGCCGGAGAGGCCGTCGGAGCCGCCGCATTGCAGGCCGACGATGATCTCGCTGACGGAGATCGGTTCGCGGCGCATTATGCCGACTTCGGCTGCGATCTCTTTCAGGATCGAAAGGGCGTTCTCGACCGCGCGGCGGGATCCGCCGGCATCCTGAATGTTGAAGTGGCGCTTGGAGGCGCCGGCGCCACTCTGGCCGTAAAGCGTCAACTGGTTAACCTCGCAGCCGAGGCCGACCATCAGCACGCCGCCGAAATTGACGTGCCTTGTGTAGCCGGCTATCGTTCTGTGCAGCGTGCGCATGCCGTCGCCGGTCGAGCTCATGCCGCAGCCCTGGTCGTGGACGATCGGCACAAAGCCGTCGATGCCCTCGTAATGCGGCAGGATGGTGCGGTTCGCGGCTTCGGCAATCGCGCGACAGACCGTGGTGGAACAGTTCACGCTGGCGATGATGCCGATGTAATTGCGGGTCGCAGCGCGTCCGTCGGCACGGCGATAGCCCATGAAGGTGCGGCCCTTGTCGGCAGCGGTGGCCGTTTCGGGCTGGGCGAGGCCGCTGACAGACAGGCGATCTTCGTCGAAGGCGAGATTGTGGGAATGGACGTGGTCGCCAGCTGCAATGTCCGTGGTCGCGCGACCGATCGCCTGGGCATATTTGACGACCGGCTCGCCCTGGCGGATAGCGCGGACGGCGACCTTGTGGCCGGGATCAATCTTCGCCGCTGCCGGCGCGCCGCCCGGCAGGACATGCCCGGCTTCGATCGCAACAGTGGTCACGGCAACATTGTCGTCCTGCGACAGCAGGATGCAGGCTGGTTTCGACACCCGATGTTTCTCCCATATGTCCGGCGGTACCGGATCCTGTGTTTTGTCTTTTATCGGCAATAGACAGTTTCTCGTCAATGGGTATGATATCGATAAAGAACAATTTGCTTTGATCAGGAGCGGGAGGTCTAGACCCAGACCAGAGGAGGCAGGGCCACCCCAATCGGTGGTTTCCGTTGCGCGAAGCCACGTCTTGCGCCAAGAGGCAAGAGACCGAAGCGCCAGATAACATCAACCAGGCAGAGCCATGGCCAAGCAGAACACCGTCTTCAAGGACGCCTACAATCGCACGCTGAAGCTCATCGAGGAAACGGATACGCTCCCCTCGGAGCCGGAACTTTGCGGTCTGCTCGGCGTCAGCCGGACGACTGTGCGTGCGGTGCTGACGCGGCTCGGCGAGGTCGGTCTGGTGGCGTGGGACAAGCGCTCCAAGACGGTGCTTCGCAGGCCGGGACAGGGCGACTATTTCCCCGACGAGGAAACCAACTCGCTGTCGGAGATCATTGAGCGAAGCTTCATGCGCCGGATCCTTGCCGGTGGTGCGCAACCGGGTATGCAGATCAACGAGCTGGAACTGGCTCGCGAGATCGGCATCGGAACGACCAGCGTACGGGAATTCCTCATCCGCTTCAGCCGGTTCGGGCTGATCGAGAAAAGGCCGAACAGCCATTGGGTGCTCAAGGGCTTTACCCGTGAGTTTGCGCTCGAACTCACCGAAGTCCGCGAGATGTTCGAACTGCGCTCTGCAGCGGCTTTCGTCCATCTGGCGGCCGATCATCCAGCCTGGGCTGAGTTGAAGACCGTGGAGGCCCAGCACCATGCGTTGTTGGCCGACATCGACAACCGCTACATGGAGTTTTCGGAGCTTGACGAGCGTTTCCACCTTCTGGTGCAGAAGGCCTCGAGCAACCGCTTCATCATCGATTTCTACGACATCATCACGATCGTCTTCCACTACCACTACCAGTGGAACAAGACGAATGCGCGGGCGCGTAACCAGCGAGCGCTGGAAGAGCATCTCGACTATATCAGGGCGCTTCTTTCCCGCGATCCGGCAGCGATCCAGAAGGCCTGCCGCCAGCACCTGAAATCGGCCCGCGAAACCCTGCTGCAATCCATCCAGGAGCCTGCTTGAGCCATGACGACGCCCATCCTGCAATTCGGCACGAGCCGATTTCTCCAGGCGCATGCCGATCTCTTCGTCAGCGAGGCCATGGAGGCAGGGAAGGCGCTTGGACCTATCACCATTGTGCAGACGTCGGGTGATCCGGCACGTGCCGGGCGGATCGGGGCGCTGTCGGCGACGGAGGGCTTTCCGGTGATCATCCGAGGGCTGGAGGATGGGCAGCCGGTCGAGCGTGCGCTTCGGGTACGATCCGTGGTGCGGTCTCTTTCGACGTCCAGTGACTGGGCCGAGGTCAAGCGGGTGTTCGTCGAGGAGGCGAGGGTCGTAATCAGCAATACCGGAGATACGGGCTATTCCCTGTTGGACGGTGACAGCGTCGATGGCGTGCCACGCTCTTTCCCGATGAAACTTCTGGCGCTTCTCCATGCGCGGTTTCGGGGTGGCCGGATGCCACTGACCATTCTGCCTTGCGAACTTGTTTCCCGAAACGGTGAGGTGCTGCAGCAGTTGTTGGTCGAGCTCGCCAGCCGGCACACGCCCGACGCAACATTCGTCTCCTGGCTGTCCGAGCGGGTCATCTGGGCAAATACGCTCGTCGACCGCATCGTGTCCGAGCCGATCGAGCCGGCGGGTGCGATTGCTGAGCCCTATGCGATCTGGGCGATCGAACGCCAGTCTGGGCTGACGCTGCCCTGCGAGCACCCTTGCATCAAGGTCGTCGATGATCTGACGCCCTACGCGCGGCTGAAGCTGCATATCCTCAACCTCGGCCATACGCTTCTGGCCGATCGCTGGCTGAAGGACGGGCGATCCGAAATGGAATGCGTCAAGGACATCCTTGCAGACCAAGCCGTCCGCGAGGACTTGATGACGATCTATCGCGAGGAAGTGGTGCCCGGCTTCCAGATGCATGGGTTCGGCGCAGAGGCAGAAGCCTATGTTGCGACCACGCTCGAGCGGTTTGCAAACCCCTATCTCGACCACCGCCTGCGAGACATCGCCGGCAATCACGCGCAAAAGATCGTTCGCCGTCTTGTCGGTTTCCAGGACTGGTGCCCTGGCGTCTCCATGCCCAGGCTTTCGGCCATCGCCGGGCGCTGACAGAAGGCGGGCTCAGGCCGGGGGCAGCCCTTTCGAGCGCATGCGGCGTCGAAACGCCTTGGGCTTTTCGACGAAGCGTTCACTGAAGGCCTCGTAGAAGCGAGAGACCGATCCGAAGCCGCTTTCGAAGGCGACATCGGTGATCGACAGATCGGTCGAGATCAGCAGGGATTGGGCCGTATCGAGGCGATGGCGTACGATCGCCTGGTTGATCGTGTGGCCAACGGCGCGCTTGAAGATCGACATCGCATAATTGGGATGCAGCGCAACTGCACGGCCGACATCCTCGGCTGAAATGTTTTCGAGCGCATGTTCGGCGATGAAGCGCAGCATGCGCTCGATGTGTTCGACGCGCTCGCTGTCATTGGCGCTGAAGCTCGCGATCGCCGAGCCTTCTTCCCGCAGATCCCGCCAGCCGTCGCGCTCGATCCTGAGAACACGCGCGGTCAATTCGTTGCGCACGATCTCGGTCAGGTTCTCGTCGCCGGCCAGCAGTTCCTCGCGCCAGCGCTGGAAGATGTCTCGGTCCCAGGAGCGGATTTCCAGCGCCTCGATCATCGCACCGCGAAACACGGCGTCGCGAAAGCGACTGAGATTTGCAAGCCCGAGGAAGACGGACATCGGCACGTAAAGGCAGACGAAACGTGTGCCTTCCTGTCTATCGATCACCTGATGCGGGATCATGCCCCAGAACAGGCAGAGACGTCCCTCATCGACCGTCAATTCACGACCATCGAACCAGTAGGTCATGTGACCCGAGAGAACGAAGTTGAGCTCGATCTGGCTGTGCATGTGCGGGCCCGCCATGCGCTGAACCGTCAGGTTCTCGCCCGCGCAAAAACGGTGATCGCCGAAGATGACCAGCGGGTGTCGCGGGTCATGATCGGGATGGACCGGGACGGACTCGTCGTGCAATAGGGGCTTAACATGTTCCAAATCTTAGGATCCCGGAAAACTTCCACCAAAACTCGGTAGATTATTACGGGTTTGAGCCCGATGATCAAGCAGAGCTGGGAATTCCGCTCCGGTGGGATCCGGGGCTTCAAGCTCCGCAATGGACTGCATAACGGTCATAGGGAGGAAAACATGACCTTTTTCAAAAGCCTGAGCGCATTCGCTTTGGGTGCTACCCTTCTGTCATCCACCGCATTTGCCGGTGAAATCATTCTCAATTCCGACCACTCCGATCCGGCGCCGAAAAAGGCGATGGAAGAGCTGATCGCTGATTTCCAGAAGGCCAACCCAGACATCACGGTCAAGTGGAACAACTTCGACCACGAAGGCTACAAGTCCGCCATCCGCAACTTCCTGACCGCTGACGCGCCCGATGTCGCCGCATGGTATGCCGGCAATCGCATGGAGCCCTTCGTCAAGGCCGGTCTGTTCGAAGACGTCTCGGATGTCTGGGAAGCCAATGGCCTGAACGAGCAGCTGAAGTCTGCGGCGCCTTCGATGACCATCGACGGCAAGAAGTGGGGCGTGCCCTACACCTACTACCAGTGGGGCATCTACTACCGTAAGGACATCTTCGCCGAACAGGGCATCGAGCCTCCGAAGAACTGGGCCGAATTCCTCGCCGCTTGCGAAAAGCTGAAGACGGCCGGCGTCACACCGATCACCATCGGTACCAAGGCATTGTGGCCGACCGGCGGCTGGTTCGACTATCTGAACCTGCGCGTCAATGGCTACGAATTCCACATGGAACTGACCTCGGGCAAGGTGCCTTACACGGATCCGCGCGTGAGGGCCGTTTTCGAAAAGTGGGGCGAGCTGGTCAATGCCGGCTACTTCAACGAAAACCACGCTGCGATCGATTGGCAGGATGCCATCCCGCAGATGGTGCAGGGCAAGGCTGCCATGTATCTGATGGGCAACTTCGCCGTTGCCACGATGAAGGATGGTGGTCTGACGGAAGATCAGATCGGCTTCATGCAGTTCCCGGAAATCACGGCTGGCATTCCGATGTCGGAAGAGGCCCCGACTGATACCTTCCACATTCCGTCGGGCGCGAAGAACAAGGAAGATGCGAAGAAGTTCCTCGCCTACCTTGCTTCGCCGGAAGCGCAGACCAAGATGAACGCGACGCTCGGCCAGCTGCCGGTCAACAACCAGGCCGAGAAGCCGGCTGATCCGTTCCTCAATGCCGGTTTCGAAATGCTGTCGAACGCCTATGCGCTCGCGCAGTTCTATGACCGCGACGCCAATGCCGAAATGGCAAAGGCTGGCATGGAAGGCTTCCAGGAGTTCATGGTCAAGCCGGATCGACTGGATGCCATCTTGGAGCGTCTCGAAAAGGTTCGGGCCCGCGTTCACAAGTAAACAAAAGAGCTCCCTGCGCCGGGTGCTGTGGGTCTCCCTGGGCCCGCGGCATCCGGTTGCCGTTTCCCTTTTCATCAGAGGTGCCGCCATGAGCAACACCGTTCCTTCGTCGTCCGGTTTCTGGAAGCGAAACCAGCAGACGCTTGCGCCCTTCCTGTTCCTGGCGCCGGGCATGCTGATGTTTCTGATCTATGTGCTCGTGCCGATCTTCGAGTCGATCTGGATCAGTTTTCACGATTGGGACGGTCTCGGCGCCATGACCTGGATCGGTTTCGGCAACTATGCCGAACTAATGGATGACGATTCCTTCTACACCTCGCTCTACAACAATGTGATCTGGCTGGTGCTCTATCTCCTGTCGATCCCGGCGGGTCTTGCCGTCGCGCTCTTCCTCAACCAGACGGTCACCGGCATCCGTCTTTACAAGTCGCTGTTTTTCTTCCCCTTCGTGATCAGCCAGGTCGTCGTCGGCCTGATGTTCACGTGGTTCTACGCGCCGGATTTCGGCCTCTTCGCGAAGCTGACAGAAGTGCTGTTCGGTGAGCAGATTGCCGTCCTGGCTGACGAACGCTACGTGACCTACGGCATCATCATTGCCGGCCTGTGGCCGCAGACGGCCTATTGCATGATCCTCTACCTGACCGGTCTCAACAACATCAATCCGGAGCAGGTGGAAGCCGCCCGCATGGATGGCGCCAAGGGCCTGAAACTCCTGTGGTATGTGATCCTGCCGCAACTTGCGCCGGCAACCTTCATTGCCATGGTCGTGACCGTCATCGGCTCGCTGCGTTCCTTCGACCTCGTCTCCATCATGACCGCTGGCGGGCCCTACGGCTCAAGCCAGGTGCTGTCCTACTTCATGTATGAGCAGGCTCTGTCCGAATACGGTTTCCGGATGGGCTACGGCGCATCGATCGCGGTCGTGCTGTTCCTGATCATGATGGTGTTCATCTCGCTCTTCATCGTCCGCATGCTCGCCCAGGAAAGGAACGCCTGATGTTCCCCACTCCGATCCAGAAGGCCTCGCCCTTTGCGCAAACGGCCTACAAGATCCTGCTGCCGGTAGCGCTCTTTCTCTGGCTCCTGCCGCTGATCGGCGTTGCCGTGACATCGGTGCGCCCGGCGGGTGACTTGGCTGCCGGCAACTATTTCGGCATCCCTTCCGGTTTTGCCGGTTTCGAGAACTATTCGGCGGTCTTCAACAACTCGCCGATCGGCTATTACATCCTGAACTCGTTCAAGGTGACCATCCCGACGGTGATCGGCGCCGTAGCACTCTCCTGCCTCACCGGCTTTGCGCTCGCGGTCTACAAGTTCAAGGGCAATCTCGTCCTGTTCTTCATGTTCGTCGCCGGAAATTTCATCCCGTTCCAGATCCTGATGGTCCCGGTGCGTGACATGACGCTGCGTGCTGGTCTCTACGACACCACGATGGGCCTGGTGCTCTTCCACGTCGCCTTCCAGACCGGTTTCTGCACGCTGTTCATGCGCAACTTCATCAAGGGCCTGCCCTTTGCGCTGATCGAATCGGCCCGCGTCGAGGGCGTCTCTGAATGGCGGATCTTCCGCTACATCGTGCTGCCGCTGATGCGTCCGGCGATCGCCGCGCTGTCCGTGCTGATCTTCACCTTCGTCTGGAACGACTACTTCTGGGCGACGGTGCTGGTGCAGGGCCAGCACGCCATGCCGGTGACGGCAGGTCTCTATTCGCTGAACGGGCAATGGGTTGCCGCCTGGCATCTCGTATCCGCGGGATCGATCATCGCGGCCTTGCCGCCGGTCGCGATGTTCTTCCTCATGCAGCGCCACTTCATTGCCGGCCTCACACTCGGAGCGACCAAGGGATGAGTGAAATAATCATCATCGATTCGGGCCAGCTGTCGCTGAGCCTGCGCCTGCCGGACCTCGGCATGCCGGAGATCTTGTCCTTCGGGACGGAGCCTGTCGAACCCGATCCGCTGTTCGAGATCGAACGGTCGAGCCGCGTCAACGGCATGGACGTGGCGGCACCCTCGTCCGTTCTCCTGCCGACAGGCGGCATGGGCTTCTTCGGTTGGCCGGCGATTGCAGGTCATCGTGGGGGCCGTGACTTCGTCGCACAGTTCGGCAACTGGACGTTCTCAAGAGACGGGCATGATACCGTTCTCGTCGGCCACGACCCGGTTGCCAAGCTCGAGCTCTCGATCACGCTGACTGCACATCCTTCCGGCCTTATTTCGATGGCGACGAAGCTCACCAATCGGGGCGAGAGCGACTACCAGCTCGACCGCTGCATGGCGGCGACCTTCTTGGCGCCTGCTGGCGATCTGCAGGTGATGAGCTTTACCGGTATCTGGGGCCGCGAATTCCAGACGCGGCGCGAGCTTCTCGGCAATGGTACCTGGATCCAGGAAAATCGCCGCGGGCGCACGTCGCATGACCGTTTTCCGATGTTGTTCATCGAGAGCGAGACCCAAATTTTCGGCGTGACACTCGGCTTCAGCGGCAACCACCAGATGGTGATCGACCGGACCGATGATGGCCAGCGGCTCGTGCATCTGGGTGAGTTGTTCGAGCCGGGTGAGGTCATCCTTGCACCAGGCGAAAGCTATCGCAGTCCGATCGCCTATGCCGGAGCCGACACGGAAGACTTCCATGCCTTCGTGCGCGAAGAACTGATGACCTGGCCCGGGGGCGCGATGAGCCCACGCCCAGTGACGCTGAACACCTGGGAAGGCAATTATTTCGACCACCGGATGGATTCGCTCAAAGCCCAGGCGACCGCGGCGGCCGAACTGGGGATCGAGCGCTTCGTGCTCGACGATGGCTGGTTCGGCAAGCGCGACGACGACACAACGAGCCTTGGCGACTGGGATATCGATGCGCGCAAATATCCTGAAGGCCTGAAGCCGCTCGTCGATCATGTCACCGGGCTTGGCATGCAGTTCGGCATCTGGTTCGAGCCTGAGATGGTGAACCCGGTTTCTGAGCTCTACAAGGCGCATCCCGACTGGGCACTGACGATTGAAGGGCGGCCGATCCTCGAATCGCGTACCCAGCTGGTGCTGGATCTGACGCGTTCGGAAGTCTCCGACTATCTCTTCGGCAAGATCGACGCAGTGCTGTCCAATCATGACGTCTCCTACATCAAGTGGGACATGAACCGCGATCTGACGCATGCGGCCGGTCGCGACGGCAAGGCGAAGACTGCCGCCCAGACCCGTGCCGTCTATGCGCTGATGGACCGCATTCGTGCCGCTCATCCCGATGTCGAAATCGAAAGCTGCGCCTCCGGTGGCGGACGCATCGATTACGGCGCCTTGAAGCGCACCCATCGTGTCTGGACCTCGGATTGCACGGATGCGCTGGAGCGGCTGGAAATCCAGCGCGGCGCTTCGGTTTTCGTGCCGCCGGAAATCCTCGGCAGCCATATCTCGGCCTCGCCGAACCATCAGACTGGTCGCCGCCACACGCTTGCGTTCCGGGCGCTGGTGGCCATCGCCTATCACCTCGGTGTGGAGCTCAACCCGCTTGAGCTCAGCGATGAGGAGCGCGACGAACTCAAGGTCTATATCGAGACCTACAAGCGGCTGCGCGATCTCTTCCACGCGCCGGGCGCCAGCTTCCGCATGGAGCCGCTTGACGGTCGCTATGTCTGGGGTGCGGCTTCGGCCGAGAAGATCGTGGTCATCGTTGCCCAAGGGCCGCAGATGGTGGGTGAACAGCCGGCGCCGCTGCGCCTGCCCGATCAGGTCACCCAGTTCGGTGGCCAGTGGCGGATCAAGACCGTGCTGTCGGCAGAACCGCAATTCATCCGTATCTCCGAGGGCCAGAAAGCGCTGCTTTCCGGTGCCGTCACCTTCGCGCTTTCCAGTGCCGGACTTGCCGGCCTGCCGCTGCCGATGCTGACGCCCGAAAGCGCTCTTCTCCTCGAACTCGAACCGATCAAGGGAGGCAAGACCCATGGCTGATGTAAGCCTGCGTGGCGTCAAGAAACAGTTCGGTGCGCTCAGCGTCATCAAGGGTGTGGATCTCGACGTCAAGGACGGCGAGTTCTGCGTCTTCGTCGGCCCTTCCGGCTGCGGTAAGTCCACGCTTCTGCGTATGATTGCTGGCCTAGAAGACATTACTGCCGGTGCTCTGTCGATCGGTGGCCAGGATATGACCAGCATCGGCCCGTCCGAGCGCGGCGTTGCCATGGTTTTCCAGTCCTATGCGCTCTACCCGCATATGACCGTCGAGGAAAACATCGGCTTCGGCCTGAAGATGACCGGGCATTCCAAGGCGATGATTGCCGAACGCACTGCCGTTGCCGCCAAGCTGCTGCAGCTCGAACCGCTCCTGCAGCGCAAGCCGGGCCAGCTCTCCGGCGGACAGCGCCAGCGTGTCGCGATCGGCCGTGCGATCGTGCGCAATCCGGAAGTCTTCCTCTTCGACGAGCCGCTGTCCAACCTTGATGCGGCCCTGCGCGTCCAGATGCGCACGGAGCTTTCCAAGCTGCATCAGGACCTCAAGGCAACGATGATCTACGTCACCCATGACCAGGTCGAAGCCATGACCATGGCCGACAAGATCGTGGTGCTCTCGGCAGGCCAGATCGAGCAGGTCGGTTCGCCGCTCGAACTCTATCATCGCCCGAACAACCTCTTCGTTGCAGGCTTCATCGGCTCGCCGAAAATGAATTTCCTGAAGGTTCAGGTCTCGTCGGCCGAGGGTGCTGCCGTGGCGCACCTGCCCGGCGCCGAGGTCTCGATTCCGACGCATGGGGCGAGCGTTCCAGCCGGCGAGATGACCTTCGGTATCCGCCCTGAGCATATCGATGCGACGGGCCAGGGTGATTTCGTCGTCGAAGCGACCGTCAAACTCGCCGAATATTTGGGGTCTGAGACGCTGTTCTTCGTGACTCTGGCCGATGGCTCGGAGCTTGCGGTGAAGGCGGATGGTCTGGCCAGCGAAAAGCCTGGGCAGACGCTGCGCCTCGGCATCAATTCCAAGGCCTGCCATCTGTTCGACAAGGACGGCAAGGCCGTCATCAATGGGGATCTGACACGATAATGCTGGGCGTCTGCTACTATCCGGAACACTGGGACGAAAGCCGGTGGCGAACCGACGCGCGCCGGATGCGCGAACTCGGCATTTCCTTCGTGCGTATCGGTGAATTCGCCTGGTCGCGTCTGGAGCCCTCACGCGGCACGTTCACCTTCGAATGGCTCGACCGGGCGATCGATGTGCTGCATGAAGCGGGCCTGAAAGTCGTGTTGGGAACGCCGACCGCGACCCCGCCCAAGTGGCTTGTGGACGAATGCCCCGACATCATCCCCTATGACGAGCAGGGCCGTCCGCGCGGTTTCGGTTCGCGTCGCCACTATACTTTTTCCTCCGAGACCTGGTGGAAGGAAAGCGCCCGGATCGTCGAGATCGTCGCCAAGCGCTACGGGACCCACCCCGGCATTGTCGGCTGGCAGACAGACAACGAATATGGCTGCCATGACACGACGCTCTCCTGGGGCCCTGAAGATCTGAAGAGCTTCAAGCGTTGGCTGCGCCTGCGCTACCAGTCGACCGACCAGCTCAATGAAGCCTGGGGTTCGGTCTTCTGGTCGATGGAACTGGCGAGCTTCGACGACGTGGCGCTGCCGAACCTAACGGTAACCGAGCCGAACCCGGCAACGCGGCTGGATTTCTGGCGTTTCCATTCCGATCAGGTTGCAGCTTACGACCAAATGCAGTGCGAGATCATTCGCAAGCATTCGCCCGGTCGCTGGATCACCCATAACTTCATGGGCTTTGTCTCCGATTTCGACCACTTCAAGGTCGGCGACAATCTCGATCTCGCCTCCTGGGACAGCTATCCGATCGGCTTCGTGGAGAAGTTTCCCTTTACGGAAGACGAGCGTACCCGCTGGGCCGAGACCTCGCATCCCGATATCGCGCCCTATCACCACGATCTCTACCGCGCTGTCGGCAAGGGCCGCTTCTGGGTGATGGAGCAGCAGCCGGGTCCAGTGAACTGGGCCCCTTGGAACCCCGTGCCGAAGCCCGGCATGGTGCGTCTGTGGACCTGGGAAGCCCTTGCGCATGGGGCTGACGTCGTCAGCTATTTCCGCTGGCGTCAGGCACCCTTCGCGCAGGAACAGATGCATGCGGGCCTGAACCTGCCCGGCCTCGACGAGTGGTCGCCGGGCGGCAAGGAAGCGATGCAGGTTTCCGAGGAGCTGGCAGTCCTCGGCGCGCTTCCCGAGACGAGCCAGGCACCTGTCGCATTGGTGTTCGACTATCAGAGCTACTGGTCGACGATGATCCAGCCGCAGGGCAAGGATTTCCGCTACGAGGAACTCTGCTTCCGCTGGTACGAAGCGCTGCGCCATCTCGGCCTGAACGTCGATTTCGTCCGTCCGAGTGCTTCGCTTGAGGGTTACCCGCTTGTTGTCGTGCCCTGCATGACGGAAGTGACTGAGGCGGCACAGGTCGCGCTCGATAAGGCCAATGGTGTCGTCGTGATCGGCGCACGCACGGGTTCGCGCGACCGCAATTTCCGCATTCCGGAAAACCTGCCGCCGGGTCCGCTGGGCACACTCACGGGCAATCGCGTCATTCAGGTCTCCTCCATGCGTCCGAGGCTCTCGGATGGTGTTTCCGGTGCAGTTTCGGGTCATGCGATCCGCTGGCGGGAATATGTCGAGACATCGGCCTCGGTGCTCGCCACGTTCGATAATGGCGATCCGGCGCTGACCGAGAAGGACAATGTGCTCTATCTCGCCTGCTGGGCGGATGCAGGGCTACTGGCCGAGGTGCTGGAACTGGCGACAAAGAAGGCAGGTGTTGCCACGCTGCGCGTGCCTGACTTCATTCGCATCCGTCGTCGCGGTGATCTGGTCTTTGCCTTCAATTACGGAACAGAAGACTATACGCTTCCGGAAGGTGCCGTTCCCGTGCTGGGTGAGATGGTCCTGAAACCGCAGGCCATCGCCGCCTGGCGGGGCTGATTTCCACGGTTTCGAGGGCCGGCGTGACGCCGGCCCTGTTTATTTGCTGGTACCGTTTTCCGGAACTCATCCATGGCTCACCGGTTTGACCCTCGACATCAGCAACGAGGAGACGACCCATGGCCGACTATCCCACACCGCCCTTTCCACAGAAGAAGGTTCCGATGCCGGGTCGCACCGCAGACATGAATCCGCGGCCCGATCATGGTGAGGAGAGCTACAAGGGGTCGGGCAAGCTCGAAGGCCTGAAGGCTGTTATCACCGGCGGCGATAGCGGGATCGGTCGGGCCGTGGCGATCGCCTATGCCCGCGAAGGCGCCGATGTGCTGATCTCCTATATCGAGGAAGACGAGGACGCCAAGGACACCGCGCGCTGGGTGGAAAAGGCCGGTCGCAAGACCGTGCTGGTCCGGGGGGACATCCAGAGTGCGGATCATTGCCGGGAGATCGTGGACACGGCGGTTCGCGAACTGGGTGGCGTCGACATTCTTGTCAACAATGCCGCGCACCAGGCGTCTTTCGAGGATATCACCGAGATTCCGGACGAAGAGTGGGAACTCACCTTCCGCGTCAACATCCACGCGATGTTCTACCTGACCAAGGCTGCCGTGCCGCATATGAAGAATGGCGGCTCGATCATCAACACGGCGTCAATCAATTCCGACAGCCCGAACCCGTCACTGCTCGCCTATGCGACGACCAAGGGCGCGATCCAGAACTTTACCGCAGGGCTTGCGCAGATGCTGGCGGAAAAGAACATCCGCGCCAATGCGGTAGCTCCCGGGCCGATCTGGACGCCGCTCATTCCATCGACCATGCCGGAAGAGAAGGTCAAAAACTTCGGCAAACAGGTGCCGATGAAACGGCCCGGGCAACCGGCGGAATTGCAAACGGCCTATGTCATGCTCGCCGATCCGCTCTCCAGCTACGTGTCCGGCGCGACCATCGCGGTCACAGGCGGGAAGCCCATCATCTAACTCGGCCTTGCCTTTGGCGCGCGGCATGGCAAGTTGCGCGCCATGAACAAAGTGATCCTGATCGTTCTCGACGGGCTGCGTTACGACGTGGCCCGTACCTGTCTCGGCTATATGGAAGGCCTCGTGGCTGCGGGGCGCGCCGATGTGCGCAAGCTGACCTGCGAGCTGCCGGCCATGTCACGGCCGCTTTATGAAACCTTGCTGACAGGCCGCAAGCCGGTGGACCACGGCGTGGTCAGCAATGGCGTCGTACGGCGGTCGATGGGGGACAATCTCTTCGCGCGAGTGCGCGCACAGGGTGGCGTGACGGCTGCGGCCGCCTATCACTGGGTGTCTGAGCTCTATATCTCTTGCCCGTTCGACCGGCATCGCGATCGCATCCTGGTCGATGGCACCGGAGACATTACACACGGCCTGTTCTACTGGGACGACCATTATCCGGACAGCCATCTGTTCGCCGATGCGGAGTGGCTGATTCAGGCCAAGGCGCCGGACTTTCTCCTGCTCCATCCGATGAATGTCGACGATGCCGGCCACAAGCATGGCGGCGACAGCATTGGCTATCGCAACGCTGCACGGACGCAGGGCGATCTGCTCGCACGGCATGTGCCTGATTGGGTTGAGGCCGGTTATACGGTGATCGTCACTGCCGATCACGGCATGGGTGATGATGGCAATCATGCAGGGCCGACGCCGCAGGAGACGGAGGTGCCGTTCTACACGGTGGGCTTCCGGCTCGATCCAGAAGTCGTGCTCAACCAGACTGAGATTGCGGGGCTCATCTGTCGACTGATGGAGATCGATCCTGGCCAGATACCGTCCTTCGAGGAAGCCGTGGAGCGCCTCTGAGACAATCTGTGCCTGATCCGGTCTGGCTGCCTGCCGTAATGGGTAGCACAGACCTGCAGGAGATCCAGATGTCCGACTTTTCCGGAATGACGTCCCTCAACCCCGGCTACCGTGCGCTCGTGCTTGGCGCGAGCGGTGGTATTGGCGGCGCCTTTGCCGCCGCGATCAAGGCCGATCCGAACTGCGGCAGCGTGGTCGAACTGTCGCGCAGCGTCGACGGGTTCGACATCACGGATGATGCCTCTGTCGGTGCTGCGGCCGCGAAGCTTTCGGAAGCGGGCCTGAAATTCGATCTCATCCTCTGCGCCACCGGCGCGCTCGTGATCGATGGCAATGGCCCGGAAAAGACGATCAAGGCGATCCAAGGCGATGTGATGGCGGCGCAATTCGCGCTGAACGCGATCGGTCCGGCGCTGGCGCTCAAGCATTTCGCGCCGCTTCTTTCCAACGAGGGCAAGAGCGTCTTCGCCACGCTTTCGGCACGGGTCGGCTCGATCGGCGACAACAAGCTCGGCGGCTGGATATCCTACCGCTCGGCCAAGGCGGCTCTGAACCAGATCACCCGCACCTCGGCGATCGAGATCGCTCGTCTGCGACCGAAGAGTGTGGTGGTGGCACTGCATCCGGGTTCAGTGGATACCGGCTTTTCGGGCGGCTTCTCCAAGGCGCATGACAAGATACAGCCGGGCGAGAGCGTCGCCATGATGCTGTCGGTTCTCGATGGGCTGGAGCCGGCACACACAGGCGGCTTCTTCGCCTATGACGGTCAGCCGATCGAATGGTGAAGCCTTCCCGCATTCATCTTGTCCTCGGCGACCAGCTCAGTCACTCCCTGTCAGCGCTCGCCGATGCCGATCCGGAAACCTCGCTCGTGCTCATGGCGGAAGTCATGGGCGAGGCGACTTATGTGAAGCATCACAAGAAGAAGATCGCCTTTCTCTTTTCCGCCATGCGGCACTTTGCCGAGGAGCTTAGAGAGAAGGGGCTTACCGTCCATTATGTCACCCTGGAAGATCCTGACAACGCGCAGAGCCTGAAAGGCGAGCTTGTGCGCGCTCTTGCCGAGACCGGCGCAACCTCCGTCGTCGTGACGCAATGCGGGGAGTGGCGTCTGGCTGAGGATATGCGGGGCTGGGAATCCGACCTCGGTGTGCCGGTCGAGATCCGCGAGGATGATCGCTTTCTCTGTTCGATCGAAGACTTCCGGGAATGGCGCAAGGGGCGCAAGCAGCTGCGCATGGAGTATTTCTATCGCGACATGCGGCGGCGTCACCGCGTGCTGCTGGAAGGTGACGAGCCCGTCGGCGGCAAATGGAACTTCGATGCCGAGAACCGCAAACCACCGGCCGAGGGACTGAAGGGACCAAAGCGGATCAGCCATCCTAAGGATGCGATCACGAAGTCGGTGCTGGCTCTGGTCGAAGAGCACTTCGCCGGCCACATGGGCTCGCTCGACAGCTTCCATTTTGCCGTGACCGCTGATCAGGCGGAGATGGAGCTTCAGCAGTTCCTCGACGAGATCCTGCCCTATTTCGGTGACTATCAGGACGCGATGGTGAAGGGCGAGCCTTATCTCTACCACTCGCTTGTTTCCTCCTACATCAATGCCGGCCTTCTCATGCCGATCGACGTCATCCGGCGGGCGGAGGCCGCCTGGTTCGAGGGACGGGCGCCGCTCAATGCCGTCGAGGGTTTCATCCGGCAGATCCTCGGCTGGCGCGAATATGTCCGTGGCATCTATTGGACGGAGATGCCCGACTATGCCGGGCTCAACCATCTCTCGGCTTCTCGTCCGCTGCCGCAGATGTACTGGACGGCGAAGACCGACATGGCCTGCATGAAGGGTGCGGTCGGCGATACGATCGAACACGCCTATTCCCACCACATCCAGCGGCTGATGGTGACGGGCAACTTCGCGATGCTCGCCGGGATCGATCCGGCAGAAGTCTGCGAATGGTATCTTGCCGTCTATTCCGACGCCTATGAATGGGTTGAACTGCCGAACACGCTCGGCATGGCGCTCTATGGCGATGGTGGGATCATGGCGAGCAAACCCTATGCGGCGAGCGGCAAATATATCGACCGGATGAGCAATTTCTGTGGCGGCTGTCGTTACGATCCGAAGCTGACGACGGGACCGAAGGCCTGTCCGTTCAATGCGCTTTATTGGGACTTCCTCGATCGCAATACGGAGAAGCTGGCGCGCAATCCGCGGCTTTCCAACATGTATGCGACCTGGCGGCGCATGGATCCTTTCAAGCAGGATGCCATTCGCAAGCATGCAGCCCAGGTGCTTGAGACGCTCGATGCGATCTGAGCGCTGTCACCGTTCAGATCGCCGGGCTCGGCTCTTCCTTGAGCAGGCCGCTGGTGCGCAGAAGTGAGGTGAATCGGCCACCGAGAGCGCTCAGCTCGTCGTAATTGCCCTTTTCGATGACCCGACCGTGATCGAGGAAGATGACGAGGTCTGCTTCGCGAATGGTCGAGAGGCGGTGCGCGATGATGAAGGTGGTGCGGTTCTTTCTGAGCCGGTCGATCGCCTGTTTGACGCGGGCTTCGGTCTCCACGTCGAGCGCACTGGTCGCTTCGTCGAGAACGAGGATGGGCGCGTTCTTTAAGATCGCGCGGGCAATCGCGATGCGCTGGCGCTCGCCGCCCGACAGCCGGTTGCCGCGCTCGCCGACATGAGTGTCGAAGCCGATCATGCGGCTTTCAATGAAGTCGGTTGCTGCTGCTGCTTCGGCCGCCTGGATGATTTCCTCCTCGGTCGCGTCTTCGCGTCCCAGGCGGATATTCTCCTTAATCGAGCGGTTCAGGAGGCCCGCATCCTGAAAGACGGTCGCGATCGCATGGCGCAGCGACTTGCGGGTCACCTTGGCGATGTCCTGGCCGTCGATCAGGATCTGGCCCGACTGCGGATCGTAGACCCGTTGCAGCAGATTGATGAGCGTCGTTTTCCCGGCGCCCGTTGGGCCGACGATCGCCACGGTCTGGCCGGCACGGACGTGGAAGGAAATGTCGCGTACGCCTTGCGTGGTCGAGGCAAAGTCGAAGCAAACGTCCCGGAACTCGACATCACCCTTGACCGGCTTCAGATCGGCCGCGCCGGCGCGCTCTTCCCGTTCCTGAACCGCGTCTTCCAGCTTGTAGAAGTCCTCCAGCTTGGAGCGTGCCTCGAAGATCTGGTTGATGAAGGTGATCATTTGGTCGAGGCGGGCAATCAGCAGGCCGGCAAAACCGGTAAAGGCGATGATGTCGCCGACCTTCAATTCGCCTCGCTGGACCAGAAGCGTGCCGATCACGAGTATGACCAGCATCGAGAGTGTCGAAGCGATGCGGTTCAAGGCGCCGGCGAGCGCCCACCAGTCGAGAACCGGGTACTGGGCGGAGAGCAGCTTCGTCGTATATTCCTTGAGTGCCCGGGTTTCGGCCTCGATGCGGTTGTAGCTGTGCAGGACCGAGACGTTGCTGATCGAGTCGCTCACATGGGAGAAGACCGTGTGATAATGGCCTTCCACCGAGGCTTGGCCTTCCTTGGTCCTGTTCATCACGGTCTTGCCGATGATGACATAGAGAACAGCGAGGATGATCAGGACCGATGTGAGCCGCACGTCCATCGAAAAGGCGGTCGGAATCAACAGGGCCAGGGCGACGGCGGTCGCCAGATGCGTGCGCATGAATTCCAGCCAAAGCCCGAACAGCGTCTCACCCGCGCGCAACAGCGTATGCAGGGCATTCGACGTGCCGCGCGTGTGGTGCCAGCTGAGCGGCATGGAAATGATCTTGCCGAATGATTCGGTCAGCAGATCGGCACGGCGGCCATGCGCCAGCCGATCGGCCTGGCGGGCGACGAGCACATAAGCGACCGTGTTGAAGACGCCGAAGCAGCCCCAGGCGATCAGGATTCCCGTGGCGTCGCGCTTTTCCGAGATCGCATCGATGATGCGACCGAAAAGAATGGGCTCCAGGATCGTAATGACAGCGAGAACGACGTTCGCGGCGACGACGAGGGAAACTCGCAACTTGTAACTTGCAAGGTATTTCAGGGCTTTGAAATAGACTTGGAGCAGGGACAACTGGGTTCACCTTTGTCTGATGTCGCGAAACTCGCCGAATTTTCCGCTCGCGCAGTCCGCCAGCCAGAAAGGATGCCTAATGCGACAGCCATGCCGCCGCAAGATCCCACCGACGCCAGACAGCGCTTGATGGTCGGTCGAAGCTAGAATTCCGCACGCCGCCATAGGTTTCCAATAACCCATTTTGACGGTAAACGTTCAAATTGCTTCGCGTGGCCGAAAAAGTCGTCGCTCGTGGCTTTTTAATGGTAATTTTAGACGCGCATTTTGGAGAGACTTTGTGAATATCAACCAATTGCTGCATTTCCTTGTCATCGTCGACGAATGCCGATCGGCAGCCGAGGTTGTTTCGGAGCTGGAGAAACTGGTTCGAGGCTACGGCTTTGAGTATTATGGGGTTGTTCGCCAGCCGAAGCCGGACGAGAATCCGATGAACCTCGTCCTCACCGGCCACTGGCCCGAGGGTTGGCCGCAGCTCTACATCGCCAAGAAATACGTCCTGATCGATCCGACGATCCGCTTTCTCGGACAGGCGCATGCCGGATTCCGCTGGCGCGACGCGCTGCACGCCTTCCGCGCCGATCCGCATCGCAAGCGGATGGAGCGCATGCTCGGAGACAGCATGCGTTTCGGGCTGATGGATGGCTACATCTTCCCCGTTCATGGACGAACAGGTCTGTTGGGCAACATGACGGTCGGCGGGCGTCCGGTCGATCTTTCGCCGACGGAGATTGCGCTGTTCGATGCAGCGGCAAAGAAGGCCTACTGGCGTCTGCTCGAGTTCAAGCATGCGAACGAGACGGAAGCGACGAAGCCGATCGATACGCGAATGACGCGTCGCGAAATGGAAGTGCTGAACTATCTGGCAGATGGGCTGACGTCTAACGAGATCAGCAAGATCCTGAAAATCTCCAATCACACGGTCGACTGGTACATGAATGGTATTCAGGACAAACTAAATGCGAAAAATCGCCAGCATGTCGTGGCTTTGTCGTTTCGTCTCGGCCTGGTGACCTGAGACGGAGCGGAATCTTCTCGAGGTCGACCAAGGCAAATTGAACTTCCTAAAACAACGCGCTATGACTTTTCTTCGCAGGTGCACAATGCCCTGGCATATCGTTTTGGGGAGATCGAATTGCCAATATCCAAGATCCTTGTCGCCAACCGTTCGGAAATCGCGATCCGCGTCTTTCGCGCCGCCAACGAGCTCGGTCTGAAAACGGTCGCCATCTGGGCCGAGGAAGACAAACTCGCGCTGCACCGCTTCAAAGCGGATGAAAGTTACCAGGTTGGCCGCGGTCCGCATCTGGAGAGGGATCTTGGCCCGATCGAAAGCTATCTTTCGATCGATGAAATCATCCGCGTCGCCAAATTGTCGGGCGCCGATGCCATTCATCCGGGCTATGGCCTCCTGTCGGAAAGTCCCGAATTCGTCGATGCCTGCAACGATGCAGGTCTGATTTTCATCGGTCCTAAGAGTGACACGATGCGGCAGCTCGGCAACAAGGTTGCCGCCCGCAATCTCGCTATCAGCGTCGGCGTGCCGGTTGTGCCGGCGACCGAACCCCTGCCGGACGACGAGGCAGAAATCCATCGTTTGGCTGAAGAGATCGGCTACCCGGTCATGCTCAAGGCTTCCTGGGGCGGCGGCGGTCGTGGCATGCGCGCCATTCGCTACCCGAAGGACCTGCTGCGCGAGGTGACGGAAGGCAAGCGCGAGGCCATGGCGGCCTTCGGCAAGGATGAGGTCTATCTGGAAAAGCTCGTCGAGCGTGCGCGCCACGTCGAAAGCCAGGTACTAGGCGACACGCATGGCAATGTCGTGCATCTCTTCGAGCGTGACTGCTCGATCCAGCGCCGCAACCAGAAGGTCGTCGAGCGGGCGCCGGCGCCCTATCTGAACGAAGCGCAGCGCCAGGAATTGGCCGACTACTCGCTCCGGATTGCCAAGGCGACGAACTATATCGGCGCCGGCACCGTCGAGTATCTGATGGATGCCGATACCGGCAAATTCTACTTCATCGAGGTCAATCCGCGCATCCAGGTCGAGCACACGGTCACGGAAGTCGTGACCGGCATCGATATCGTGAAAGCACAGATTCATATCCTCGATGGCCACGCGATCGGGACGCCGGAATCGGGTGTGCCTGATCAGGCCGATATCCGCCTCAACGGTCACGCACTGCAGTGCCGTATCACCACCGAGGATCCGGAACAGAACTTCATTCCCGACTATGGTCGCATCACCGCCTATCGTTCGGCGGCCGGTTTCGGTATCCGTCTCGACGGCGGCACCGCCTATTCGGGTGCGATCATCACCCGCTATTACGATCCGCTTCTGGTCAAGGTGACGGCTTCCGGCAGCACGCCGCAGGAAGCGATCAGCCGCATGGACCGCGCGCTGCGCGAGTTCCGTATCCGCGGCGTCGCGACCAACCTGACCTTCCTCGAAGCGATCATCAGCCACCCGAGCTTCCGCGACAATTCCTATACGACCCGTTTCATCGACACGACGCCGGAGCTCTTCCAGCAGGTGAAGCGCCAGGACCGCGCGACGAAGCTCCTCACCTATCTCGCCGATGTGACCGTCAACGGCCATCCGGAAGTCAAGGGGCGCCCGAAGCCGCCGGCGGATGCGGCCGAGCCGGTGGTTCCGTTTATCGACGCTGCCATCAAGCCGGGCACCAAGCAGTTGCTCGACGAGCTCGGCCCGAAGAAGTTCGGTGACTGGATGCGCAATGAAAAGCGTATCCTGATGACCGACACGACCATGCGTGACGGTCACCAGTCGCTGTTGGCGACGCGGGTGCGCACGCATGATATCGCCAGAATCGCTGACACCTATGCCCGCGCGCTGCCGAATCTCTTCTCGCTTGAGTGCTGGGGCGGGGCGACCTTCGACGTCTCCATGCGCTTCCTGACGGAAGATCCGTGGGAGCGTCTCGCTCTCGTGCGCGAAGGCGCGCCGAACCTGCTCCTGCAAATGCTGCTGCGCGGCGCAAATGGTGTCGGCTACAAGAACTATCCCGACAATGTCGTGAAGTATTTCGTCCGCCAGGCGGCCAAGGGCGGGATCGACCTCTTCCGCGTGTTCGACTGCCTGAACTGGGTCGACAACATGCGCGTGTCGATGGACGCCGTCATCGAGGAGAACAAGCTCTGCGAGGCGGTGATCTGCTACACCAGCGATCTCCTCAACTCGGCCCGTCCGAAATACGACCTCAAGTATTACACCACACTTGCCGCCGAGCTGGAAAAGGCCGGGGCGCATATCATCGCCGTCAAGGACATGGCGGGCCTGTTGAAGCCTGCTGCCGCCAAGGTGCTGTTCAAGGCCCTGCGTGAAGAAACGGGTCTGCCGATCCATTTCCACACCCATGACACCTCCGGCATTGCCGCTGCGACGGTGCTGGCCGCTGTCGAAGCCGGCGTCGATGCGGTCGATGCCGCCATGGACGCCTTTTCGGGCAATACCTCGCAGCCTTGCCTTGGCTCGATCGTCGAGGCCCTGCGCGGCTCCGAACGCGATCCGGGCCTCGATCCGCACTGGATCCGGCGCCTGTCCTTCTACTGGGAAGCCGTGCGCACGCAGTATGCGGCCTTCGAGAGCGACCTCAAGGGGCCGGCTTCGGAAGTGTATCTGCACGAAATGCCGGGTGGTCAGTTCACCAACCTCAAGGAACAGGCCCGTTCACTCGGTCTTGAAACCCGCTGGCATGAAGTCGCTCAGGCCTATGCCGACGCCAACCAGATGTTCGGCGATATCGTCAAGGTAACGCCGTCGTCCAAGGTCGTCGGTGACATGGCGCTGATGATGGTAAGCCAGGATCTTTCGGTGGCGGACGTCGAGAACCCGGCCAAGGACATCGCCTTCCCGGATTCGGTCGTGTCGATGCTGAAGGGTGATCTCGGTCAGCCTCCAGGCGGTTGGCCAGAAGCATTGCAGAAGAAGGCGCTCAAGGGTGAGCAGGCCTATACGGCGGTGCCCGGTTCGCTTCTGCCGGCAGCCGATCTCGATGCTGAACGCAAGGTGATCGAGGAAAAGCTCGGTCGCGAGGTCAGCGACTTCGAATTCGCGTCCTACCTGATGTATCCCAAGGTCTTCACCGACTACGCGCTGGCGGCCGACATGTATGGTCCGGTCTCGGTCATCCCGACGCCGCAGTATTTCTACGGCCTGCCGGCCGGCGAGGAGCTTTTCGTTGACCTCGAGAAGGGCAAGACGCTCGTCATCGTCAATCAGGCGATTGGCAATACGGACGAGAAGGGCATGGTCACCGTGTTCTTCGAGCTCAACGGTCAGCCGCGCCGCATCAAGGTGCCGGACCGCGCTCATGGTGCCTCTGGTAGTGCCATCCGTCGCAAGGCGGAGACCGGCAATGCCACACAGCTCGGTGCGCCGATGCCGGGTGTCATCTCGCAGGTTTCCGTGTCTGCCGGCCAGACCGTCAAGTCTGGCGACGTCTTGCTTTCGATCGAAGCGATGAAGATGGAAACGGCGCTGCATGCCGACCGCGACGGTGTGATTGCGGAAGTGCTCGTGCGGATTGGTGACCAGATCGACGCCAAGGATCTGCTGATCGTCTACTCGGCCTGACAGCCGCACCGGTAAGCTAAAAAGAAAGAGGCCCCGCCAGCGATGGCGGGGCCTCTTTCGTTTCTCATTCGGCCGCTTTGACCTTCGGCTTGCGTGCCGGTTTCTTGACCGGTGGCGGTACAGGCGGCAGATCCGCACTCGCCACCTGCGCTTTGCCATCAAGTATCACATCGTAGCCTTCTGCGGTGCGTGTGACGGCGACATCGACCATCCGGCCATCGATGTCGACCTTGGCCTTGAAGCCCTGCCAATGTTCCGGCAGGGCCGGGTTCACGACAAGCTCGCCGCCCTTGCGACGGATGCCGAGGAAGCCCTCGACCGCGAAGCGATAAAGCCAGCCCGCAGATCCCGTGTACCAGGTCCAGCCACCGCGTCCGGCATAGCCATCACCGCCGTAGATATCGGCCGCCACGACGTAAGGCTCGACGCGATACCGTTCTGCCTCGTCTGCCGTTTTCGCATGATTGATCGGGTTCAGCAGTTCGAAGACGCGCCAGGCGTCGGCGAGGCGACCCGCCTTCACCAAGGACAGGCCAAGCCAGATCGCCGCATGGGTATATTGGCCGCCGTTTTCACGCACGCCGGGCGGATAGGCGCCAATGTAGCCTGGATCGATGTCTGGTTTCTCGAAAGCCGGCGTGAAGAGGCGGACGATGCCACTCTCTGCGTCTACAAGCTTCGAGACGGCGGAATCGAGTGCCTTTTCGGTATGCGCGGGATCGCCCATACCGGACAGAATGCTCCAGGACTGGGCGATGGAGTCGATCTGGCACTGGCTTGAACCATTCGAACCGAGCGGTGAGCCGTCGTCGAAATAGCCACGACGATAATGTTCTCCGTCCCAACCGGCCGTTTCCAGAGCCGTTTTCAGCTTGGTGGCATGATCGCCCCAGCGGGCGCTGCGGTCTTGGTCGCCACGCTTTTCAGCCTGCAGCCTGAAGCGTTCCAATGTGGCGGCGAGCAACCAGCCAAGCCAGACACTTTCGCCGCGGCCTTCGATGCCCACACGGTTCATGCCGTCGTTCCAGTCGCCGCCAAGGATCAGCGGCAGACCGTGCTCGCCGGTCCGGGCAATGGCGAGGTCGAGCGCGCGGGCCGCATGTTCGTAGAGATCGGCCGTTTCGGCGGCGACATTCGGCAGGAAGAAGCTGTCATGCTGATCCTGCGTGAGTTGCGGTCCCTCGATGAACGGGATCTGTTCGGCAAGGATCGTTTCATCGCCTGTGGCCGACACATACTGATCGATCGCATAGGCGAGCCAGACGACGTCGTCGGAGATCATGGTGCGGACACCGGCGCCCGTCTGCGGCAGCCACCAATGCTGCACGTCACCTTCGACGAACTGACGCGCAGCGGCGTTCAGGATTTGGCGGCGGGCGAGCTTGGGTTCAACGGTCAGGAACGCGAGCGTGTCCTGCAACTGGTCACGGAAGCCGTAGGCGCCGCTTGCCTGGTAGAAGCCGGCACGGCCGAAGATACGGCAGGCGAGCGCCTGGTAGGGCAGCCAGCGATTGACGAGATTGTCGAAGGCCTTGTCTGCGGTTTCTACCGAAAGCTTGCCGGTGAAGCCTGTCCAGAAGTCGCGGTTTGCCTTGAGGATCGTCTCGAAGCCTGAGCCGCGGACCGTCTTCACGAGATCGACTGCGGCTTCCGCGGTATCGCATTCACCGAGAAGGAAGGTCATGTCGCGGGACTGGCCGGGTGCCAGCTCGACATCGAAGGCGATGGCGGCGCAAGGGTCGCTTTCGCTCTCGATCGAGCGTGTGAGCCCGGAGGCGCGGGCGACGGCCTGTGGCAGCTTGATCGTGCCGTTGCGCCCGATGAATTCGCGCCGGCTTGTCGTGTAGCCGTCCGGCTGTTCCGGTCCGGCCAGGAAGGCAAAGCGACCCGAATAGTTGATGTCATAGGGATTGGAGGCGAGGAGCGCCCCGGTCTCTTCGTCGAAGCTGGACAGAATGAAGGGGGCGGTGCGGGCGCTGTTGTTGCCGAGGACCCATTCTGCATAGCCGTAGATGCGGAACTTGCGTGGCTCAGGGCTCGCGTTCTTCAGCCGGATCTTTGTGAGCTTGACCGGCCGCTCGCGATCCACGGTCTGGGTCAGTTCGATCTGGAGATCGCCGTGCTGGCTAATGAAGGTCGAGTAACCCATGCCATGGCGCGTCTCGAAGGTCGCTGCCGGATCGAGGTTCAGGGCGCTGACGGTCGCATAGGCGCGTCCGCTGCCGAGATCGGTCACGTAGAAAGCCTCGCCCGGACGGTTTGTCACGGGATCGTTGGTCCACGGCGTCAGCTGGTAGTCGCGCGAGTTCTGGCTCCAGGTGAAGCCGGCGCCTTCGGCGGAGACGTGGAAGCCGAAGTTCTCGTTGGCGATCACGTTGATCCACGGCTGAGGCGTTGCCGCAGATCCATTGAGACGCACGACATATTCCGAACCATCTTTCGAGAAGCCGCCGAAGCCGTTCCAGAAGTCGAGGTCGGAACCGTCGACCGGCGACGCCGCCTTTGCAGGTGACGGTAGCGCTGGCGGAAGGCCTGCCCACTCCGTTTCGCCATCGATGGTTCGCGGTGTCGCAAAGAGGGAGACGGCACGGTTCACCTGATCGACGACCTTACCGTTGCGGGTGTGCAGCACGACACGGGCAGCCGCGAGGACCGCGAGCGTCGCGCCTTCGTCCTGCAAGTCGTCGCGGACCGTGAAGACATGCTGGCGGCCGCCCGGCAGGCGGTGGCGCAGATTGTCCGCCATCTGGTCAAGTGCATGCTGCATGTCCTGGGCGTAAGATGTCGCGCGCTCGTTGATGATTGCGAGATCGGCCACGACGCCGCGGCGACGCAGATATTCCAGTGCGCTCATCGCTTCGCGGGCGATGTCCATGTCCATGTCGTCGTTGATGCGCAGCGCAAAGATCGGGAAGTCGCCCGAAATTGCCATGGGCCATAGCGTCGATTGCGACCTCAGGCCCTTGCGGACCGTTTCGGGATCCGCGCGCAGGTGATTGTCGGGATAGGTCAGATAGCGGCCGAGATGCTGGAAGGCGGCCGCCTGCTGCGAGGTGATGCCGATATGGCGAAGCTCGACCTGAGCGCGCGTCCAGGCATGGATGAGCTCGTGGCTGAAGGAATCCGGATGACGATAGCGCTCGATCGCCTGATCGATCTCTTCGCGGTTCGGGGCTGCCATGGTCCAGAAAATGACCTGGACCTTCTTGCCGGCGGGCACGCGGACCACGCGGCGGAGACTGAGGATCGGATCGAGCGTGAAGCCTTCCGAGCCGGAGAGGTTTGCGCCGGGGTCGAAGGCTGCTGCCTCGCCGAGGCTGCGACCACGGCCGAGGAACTTGCGGCGATCGGTTTCGAATTCGGTGGGGCGACCCTGGCCGGCGCTGTCGACAACCAGATGGGCGACGCACATATCCGGATCGGACGGACTGCGCTTGTTGCGCTCGGCGCGGATGACGTCGCGGCGGCGACCGAATTCGGTTTTCACGAACATTCGCGAGAAGAGCGGATGGGCGTTATCGCTGTCCTCGTAAGCCAACACCGGCTCGGTGTAGGACGTGACCTCGATGTAGCGGTCTTCCGTCCCGGTGTTCAGGATTGTCAGCCTGCGGCCTTCGGCATCATGTTCCGTGCCGACAATGCATTCGACAGAGGTCGAGATGTCGCCGACGGTCTTGAAGAACTCCGCCTTGTCGTCGCCGAAGATGACTTTGGTCTGTTCGTCCGCTGCACGCCGCGGGGCTGCAGTTGCGGACCACCACTCGTTTGTTGCGATGTCGCGCAGGAAGAGGAAGGTGCCCCACCGGTCTTCGGTCGTGTCGGGTTTCCAGCGGGTGACGGCCTGACCGTTCCAGCGCGAGAAGCCGGAGCCGGTGGCTGTCATCATCACCGAATAGTGGCCATTCGACAGGAATACGACTTCGCGATCCTTGGTCGCAGGATCCTCGATCATGCGGACTTCGGCGCGCAGAAGGTCTGCCTGCCCCTTGGCCGGGGTCTGCGGCTCGTATTTCGCGCTCATGACCGGGATTTCCCGGGGCGTCTTCTCCTGCAACAGGAGTTCTGCCGCTTCGATCACCGGATCGGCATGGAAGAGAGCGCGCAGACGACCGTTGTAGGCGACGTTGGCGATGGCTGCGATCGACATGCCATGATGGTGCGCATAGTAGTTCTTGACGACGGCGCACTTCTTGCCGTCCGGCAGGCGCGTCGGGGTGAAGTCGACGGCATCATGGAACCCGAAGGGGCCAAGCGCACCCAGCTTGCGCAGGCGCGTCAGGTTCTCGAGGGCCGCTTCCGGATAATACTGGCTCGCAAGGATCGAGGCATAGGGGGCCACGACGGCGTTCTGGCCCAGGCCACGCTTGAGGCCGAGCGTCGGCACACCGAAGTTGGTGTACTGATAATTCATCTCGTGGTCGCGGGCGTTGAAGGCCGCTTCCGAGATGCCCCAGGGGATGTTCAGCCGGCGGCCGTGATTCATCTGTTCGATGACCACGAGATTGTTCGTCTGATTGAGAATGCCGCCCTGGCGCTCCTGCATGACGAGCGGCGGCATCAGATATTCGAACATCGAGCCCGACCATGAGATCAGGGCAGCGCGGGCACCGATCGGCACGACCTGCCGGCCGAGCCGGTACCAGTGTTCCGTCGGCAGATCACCCTTGGCGATGGCAAACAGGCTGGTGAGGCGGCACTCGGATGCCAGAAGATCGTAGCAGGCCTCGTCCAGTTCGCGGGCGTCGACGCGGTATCCGATCGACAGCAGGCGACGCTCCGGACGGAAGAGGAAGGTGAAGTCCATCGAGAAGGCGAGGTTACGGGCGCGCTCGGAGAGCTGGCTCAGGCGCTGGCGCAGCGGATCGATGTTCGACAGGTCGAAGGCGGTGTCTGCAATATGGGCTTCGCACACCGAGACCAGCGATTCCGTCCAGCGTACGACCTCGGCACTCGCTTCGGACCGGATCTCGTGGTGGAGATTTGCCGCCAGCTTCTGTGCGTCACGAGCAAGCACTGCGAGATTGATGATGCGGATGGAGGCGAATTCATGCTCGCGCTTGACGGCCGCGAGCGCCGTGTTGAAACCGATGATGCGCTCTTCCAGACGTTTGCGCAGAGGACGCACCGTCTTTCGGTCGTCGGGCAGTTGCTCAAGGATTTCGAGCAGGATGCCGCCGACATCGCCGATGCCGTCGAAGTTGCCCTGAAGGTGGGCAGACGGTGCCTCCGCCCATTCGCGGCAGGCGGAGGCGATGGCGATCAGATGGCCGGCGAGATTGCCGCTGTCGACCGCCGAAATATACTTCGGGCCAAGCGTCTGCAGCGTGTCGGTGTAGTACCAGTTGTAGAGATGACCGCGGTGCTTCTCCATCCGTTCGACGGTGGAGATCGTCTGCTCCATGCGCTCGATGGTCTGTTCGAAGCTCAGCCAGCCGAAATGACGTGCGGAGACGACCGATAGCAGGTAGACGCCGATATTCGTCGGCGAGGTGCGATGGGCGATGACCGGCTCGGGTGTTTCCTGGAAATTGTCCGGGGGCAGATAGTTGTCCCCGGCGGTCGTGAAGGTCTCATAGTAGCGCCAGGTGCGGCGGGCGATCTTGCGCAGTTCGTAGGAGACGTTTTCCGGCACTTCCAGGCTGTCTTCGGTCTCGGCCGACTGGCTGACATACCAGGCGAGCAGCGGGGAGAGGACCCAGAGGAAGGCGAAGGGTAGACCGATCAGATAACCATAGCCGCCTGGCAGCGCCGCGACGCCGACCGAGAGGATGGCGAGGATCGGCGCATGGCGCATGTTCTGGTAATAGGAGGTGATCGTGCCCTGGGCGGCCGACTGGACGCTGGCAGCCGTCCGCCATTCGAGCAGCAGCTTGCGGCTGACAAACATGCGATAGAGAGAACGGGCGATGGCGTCAGCCATCATGCAGGCATTGTCGGCGATGAAGACGATGCGAAGCGCAACTTGCGCGTTGATGGAACGCACTTCGGACCACAGCGTCTGGAAATGCGCGGCCGGAACGATATCGGTCTGGCGCGGGACGATGCCCGACAGAAGTGACAGGGTTGGGGCGACGAAGAGGCTGAAGATCAGAAGCAGCTGCCAGATGGTGGCGCCGACCGGTTCCATGGTGGCCCAGCCGAGAACCGAGGCGGCATACCAGGCGATCGGGGTCAGCGAGCGGCGCAGGTTGTCGACCATCTTCCAGCGGCCAAGGCTGGTGATGCCGCGACTGGTGTCGCCAATATAGGGAATGAGCTGCCAGTCGCCGCGGGCCCAGCGGTGCTGGCGCGAGATTTCGACCTCGTAGCGGGTCGGGAAGTCTTCGACCAGTTCGACGTCGGTGACGAGGGCGCAGCGGGCGAAGGAGCCCTCGAGCAAGTCGTGGCTGAGAACGCTGTTCTCATCGATACGGCCCTTGATCGCCGTCTCGAAGGCGTCGACGTCGTAAAGGCCCTTGCCGGTAAAGGTGCCCTCGGCCGTGATGTCCTGATAGACGTCGGAGACCGTGAAGACATAAGGGTCGAGGCCGCGGTTCATCGAGAAGATGCGCTGGAAGACCGAGGCATCCTTGCCCGTGGTCAGCGAGGGCGTGACGCGCGGCTGCAGGACGCCGTAGCCGCTGATCACGCGGCCGGTCTTCTCGTCGTGGACCGGACGATTGATCGGATGGTGCATCTTGCCGACGAGCTTGGTGACGGCATCGCGCATCAGGCGGGTGTCGGCATCGAGCGTCATTACGTAACGCACGTTTTCCGGCACCATGTTGGCGCCCGGCAGATAAGACGTGTCTCGATCGCCGCGCAGCAGCAGGTTCAGCTCGTGCAGCTTGCCGCGCTTGCGCTCCCAGCCCATCCAGCAGCCTTCAGCTTCGTTGTACAGGCGACGGCGATGCATGAGGTAGAAGCGAGTCTTGCCACCAAAATCGTAACGGCAATTAAGCTGTGCGAGTTCGCGCTTGGCATAATCGAGGACTTCGAGATCGGCCGGGGTTTCTTCCGTCTGGCTGTCCTTCCAGTCGCTCAACAGCGCGAAATAGATCTCGCCATGCGGGTTGGTCAGGTAGTGGACTTCGAGGTTGCGGACGAGCTCATCGACGTCGTCGCGCTTGGTGATCATGCACGGCACGACGACGAGGGTGCGTGCTTCTTCGGGAATGCCCTGCTTGAATTCATAGCCGGTCAGACGGACGGGTCTGACGAAGAAGGTGACAAGCGTGTTGAACAGTCCCGTCGCGCCTTCGGATACCGGCAGTGACACCATGAGCAACAGGACCAGGATGAGCGAGGTCGGGACGCCGGCGTGGTTGAGGAAGTACCCGATAACGGCAAGGGCTGCGACGGTGAGCGCAATGACGGGGATTGCGATGGAGAGCCAGTTGAGCCGCTTGATGCCGTCGGTCAGGATCCGGGAAAGCGGCTGGCTGTAGCCGATGGCGTTTTCCAGCTCGGTCCGTCTGTTGCCGACGAGATAGCTTCCCACGTCGAGATGTCCATCAGGACCTACCGATTGTGTCGCCAGGTCAATCGCGGTCTGGGCAATCTCGATCTCGCTCTGGTCGCAGCGACGCGCCAGCCTTTCGATCGTGTTGCGGTAGGCATTGCGCGAGCCAAAATCCAGTTCGCGGTAATCAGTGTGCTGGCCGAGAACCCGGTCGACATGGCTGACCTCTTCGACCCAGACCGACCATTCCTTGTCGTCGATCTCGCGCAGGCCGCGCACGATGTTGCCCATCGTGACATTGCCGGAGGAGAGGCGGTTATGCTCGGCATCCATCGCCTCCTGGGCGTTGCGGCCGGCCGCTTCCAGTCGGCTTTCCAGCCATTCGACGGCAAAGCTCGTGTTCTGCGAGCCATTGCGCAGGCGGTAGAGGAACTGCGTGGCAAAAGTGTTGTCGTCGGCGAGCTGTTCGATCTGGCTGAGATAGGTTGCGGCCGCGACCGGGTCGTTCAAGCGGATGATCTCGTCGGCCACCTCGTTGGCCCGGCGGCGCATCCGGCGCGAACGATCGACGCGGGTCGCGATGCGGCGGAGGTTTTCGACCAGCACGAAGCGGACGATCGAGGGCAGCGCCCAGAGTTCACCGATCTCCAGCGTCTGGTGCTGCTGGTAGCCTTCGACCAAGGCCGTCATGCTTTCCTGGCTGACCGTCGAATGGGTGTGGGCCACGTAGAGCCAGGCCAGCGCCATGGTTCGCGGAATTTCGCGGCTTCCGATCTTCATCGTCGGCAGCTGCCGATAGAACTTCTTCGGGAAGTCGCGGCGAACTTCCTGGATCGCTTCTTCGATAACGTAGTGGTTGTCGAGCAACCACTCTGCCGCGGGCGTGATCGCAGCCCCGGCTTCGACGTCAGCCGCCGTCGCGCGATAGACGCGCAGGATCTCGCGCTCGTTTTCCTTGTGCCGGGCAAAGAAGTCGAAGTCCATCAGACCCGGGAGTTCCTCGACGCCGTTCAGCGCCAGGGAAGCGGCGCTCTCCCGCAACTCCTCGATCGTAAAATAGGCAGATCGAATGGAATCGTTGTGGTCGATCTGCTTGGTTTCGAGGTCGCGCGATGGGACATGCAGCGTCATGAAAAATAGGTTCTCGGTTCGATGGTTCAATAGAAAGCCGTTGTGGTCCGACCGTCTGGTCTTCGCCGCCGCGCCTCATTGCACAAAATTGGGTTGTTGACCAACAATCGAGGCAGAAAGAGGCCGTAATACGACGGCTAACAGAGGCGGTTGAACTCTCGTTGCGACTTTCGCATCCAGGCAGGTGAATTGGCGTTTTTATGCCTTATTTCAAGCTGCTGGCCAAGGGGCTTGCTCGCAGCAGCCGAGCAGCGATGAAGCAGGGTCAAACTTTGCGGGCAAGCGATCTGTCGGTGAGGTTACCAGATCCCGAATGCTTCGAGCACCGAATGCGTGTTTGCGACGCGGGTCTGATTGCTCAGTTCGTGCCCCTCAGCGACAATCCGCCCAGCATGGCCTCGACCGCATCCAGTGCGATCTGCGGCAGGCGTCCCTCGTCGAAGAGGTCGCTCGCGAGCGAATTCTCAAGCCACAAACCGTCGATGAGTCCATTGATCGCGACCGCGAGGTGGCGGACTTCGGAGAAGGGTGGTTCGTGGTGTCGCGCTGCCAAGACGGCTCCGACGAGGTCTTCGAGTATGCCAATGAAGACCATGTAGTTTTCCCGATGGATACGGGCGAGTTCCTCATCCGATCGCACCCGTCCGATGAACGCTGCCCAGAGGGACAACGCCTTCGGATCGGCAATTGGTGGACTGACATTGGCGACGATGAAGTCATGCAGACGCTGCTGCGGGTTCGCGCCGGCTTCTGCCATGGCATCAACGGCGGAGCCGGTCATGCCCGCCAGCATTTCGCGATAGGCCGCTTGGACCATCTCGTCCTTGCCGGAAAAATAATGGCGGATCAAACCGCCGGTCACGCCGGCTCTGGCGGCGATGTCGCGGACGGTTGCGCCTTCCAGTCCATGTTCGGAGACGCTGTCCAGAGTCGCTGCGATCAGGTCCTTCCGGCGCTCGGCTTCACCGGCACGCTGGAACGTGCGTCGTGTCATGGTGGTCTCTCCGGCACGGGTAAGGCGGCTTGTTTTCGTCAGCCGCGGACGTCTTTTTATACGGTTGAACAACGGACCGGCAAGTGCCACAGTCCGCGCTTCATTGCTCATGCCCAGACGACCGAAAGGCAATTTCCATGACGATCCATGCGCCCAATGTGATGGCTGAAGTGCTCGCGACGCGACATCATCTGCATCGGTTTCCGGAGATCGGCCTGTCGGAATTCAAGACATCGGATTATGTCGCCGAGCAGCTGACCGCGCTCGGCTATGAGGTGACGCGCGGGCTTGCCAAGACCGGTATCGTCGCCACCCTCAGGAACGGGACGAGCGAGCGAAGCATCGGCATCCGCGCCGACTTCGACGCCTTGCCGATCCTCGAAGAGACCGGTCTTCCCTATGCGAGCGAGATACCGGGTGTCATGCATGCCTGTGGCCATGACGGCCATACTGCGATGCTTCTCGGCGCGGCGAAGATCCTCGCCGAGCGACGGAATTTCGACGGCGTCATTCACCTGATCTTCCAGCCGGCGGAAGAGAATTTCGGCGGCGCGCGGATCATGATCGAGGACGGCCTTTTCGATCGCTTCCCCTGCGATGCGGTTTTCGCGCTGCATAACGATCCGGAGATCCCTTTCGGCCATATCGCGCTTAGGGAAGGGCCGATCATGGCTGCCGTCGACGAGTGCAAGATCACCGTCAACGGTCGCGGCGGTCATGGGGCAGAGCCGCAATCCACGGCTGACCCGATCGTCTGTGGCGCCTCCATCGTGATGGCGCTTCAGACGATCGTTTCGCGCAACATCCACCCGCTCGATCCGACCGTCATTACCGTCGGCGGTTTTCATGCGGGGGCTGCAAGCAATGTCATTCCGGAGCGGGCGGAGATGGTGCTGTCGATCCGCTCCTTCGATCCCAAGGTCCGCGATCAGCTTGAGCAGCGCATTCGCGCGGTGGCCGAAGGCCAGGCGGCGAGCTACGGCATGGGCGTGTCCATCGACTACGAGCGGGGATACGATCCAACCATCAACCACAAGGCGGAAACGGACTTCGTCCGCGATCTTGCGATAAGCTTTGCTGGACAGGACAAGGTCTATGACCTGCCGCGTCCAATGATGGGAAGCGAGGATTTCGCCTATATGCTCGCCAAGCGCCCGGGCAGCTATTTCTTCCTCGGAACGCAGCGGACCCCCAACGATCCGCCGCTGCATCACCCGCGCTATGACTTCAACGACGATATCCTGCCGGTCGGCACGACCCTCTGGGTGGAACTTGCCGAGCGCTATCTCTCGAGGTCCTGAGCGGGCATTTTGCGCCGCTGGGCAAAGAGAATGATAAGGCCTGCGCCGGCGATCAGGATGGCGCCGGCCCAGACATTGGGTCCCGGAATGTCTCCCCAGATCGCGTAGCCGAGCGCGAAGGCCCAGACGAGTGCCGTATACTCCAGGGGCGCAATCACCGAGATCGGCGCGCGGCGCAGCGCCTCGAAAAAGCTCAGCTGGCCAAGGCCGCCGATGAAGCCGACGGCCAGCAGCATTATCTGCGTCGGACCGCTTGGCATCGTCCAGGAGACGATGGCCATGGGTGTCGTCAGCGCCAGGAAGAAGACATTCGTCATCGTCATCTGAACCATGCTGCTGGCGCTCTGGCTGGTGGTTCTGAGCAGTGTCGTGGCGATCGCCCAGCAGATGGCGGCGACGATGGCGAGGTAGACGGGCCAGCCCGTGGCGAGGCCTGTCGGATTGCTGGCGATGACCACGCCGACGAAGCCGGTGATGACAGCAATCCAGCTGCTCATGGGAACGCGTTCACCCAGAATGGGGATGGCGAGCAGGATCGCTGCGATCGGTGCGGCGAAATAGAGTGTCGTCAGGTCCGCGAGGGGCAGATGCTTGGCCGCGTTGAAGTAACAGAGCCAGGCGGCGAGCAGGAAAAGGCTGCGCAGCATCATCGGGCGAAGCGCCGGCGACGTCACCGTTTCCCGGCCGAGCGAGCGGCCACCGAGGATGTAACAGCCAAGCAGGATCGCAATGCTGCGGCAAAACAGGATCTGCCAGACGGTGGTTGTCTCCACCAGCAGCTTGATCATGGCGTCATGCATGGCAAAGCAGAGATAAGCGAGGCTGGACAGGAGAATACCAGCACCAACTGCGGTTTTCACGGAAGCGTCTTTCGGGTCGGGCGGCACAGGTGGAGGTCCGCAATGGCTATCTGTTTCAGGCGTTGGCCGGGTTCTGTCAATCCCCGTCCGGATCTCCGACATTGTTGTCGTTCGAAACAAAAATTTACAGGTGCAGCGCGCGGCGAGTGTTGTCGTTTAAATCGATTTAATTAGAGTGCCCCCGACTATGGGAGCAGGACATGAATGAGATAGCCCAGACCATCACTTCCACCGCCGCACCGACACCGATCGTCACCAGGGAGCGGGTTGCGGTTGCGCTGCTCTTCTTCCTCAATGGCCTCGTTATCGGCGCCTGGGCGCCCAAGATCCCTTTCTTCTCGCAGTCGCTGGGTCTTACGGAATTGATGCTGGGCGTGATGATCTTCGTCTTCGGCGTGGGGTCGCTGGTGCTGATGCCGATCGCCGGCATGCAGATTGCACGCTACGGCTCGCGTCGCGTGGTCGAGATCACGACAATCCTGTTCATCCCCACAATCGTCCTGGTAACGCTGGTCGACAATCTCTGGACCGGAGCCGTCGCCATTTTCCTATTCGGCGGCCTGACCGGAGCGATGGATGTGGCGATGAATGCCAATGCCGTCGAGGTCGAGCGCAAGATGCGCCGGTCGATCATGTCCTCCTGCCACGCCTTCTGGAGCCTTGGGGGGCTCTGCGGTGCCGCGACCGGCGGTTTTCTGATTGCTTCCATCGGCGTCGTTGGTCATGTCCTGCTGCTGGCCGCCGTCTGCCTCGTGCTGTTCCTCGTCGCTCGTCCCATGATCCTCTCGGACGCGCCGCATCCGAGTGACGAGCAGGCGAGGGCCAAGTTGCCGATGACACCGCTGCCCTGGCTGATCGGCACGATCGCGCTGTTCTGCATGATCCCGGAGGGTACCGTTCTTGACTGGAGTGCGCTCTACCTGCGCAACGAACTCAATGCCTCGACGGAAATGTCTGGCTTCGCCTTTGCCGCCTTCTCGTTGACCATGGCGGTCTGCCGTTTCGCCGGCGATTTCATCCGTGACCGTTTCGGAGCCGTCAACACGCTGCGCTTTTGCGGCGTGGCGGCGATCATCGGGCTCGTCATGGCGGGCCAGTCTTCCAGCGTCACCTTTGCGCTGATCGGTTTTGCCATCACCGGGATCGGCATCTCGAACATGGTGCCGATCGCCTTTTCGGCGGGCGGCAACATTCCGGGGCTTGCACCCGGCGTCGGCCTCTCCGTCGTCACCACCATGGGCTATTCCGGCATACTCTTTGCTCCGTCTCTGATCGGGTTTGTGGCCGAGCACACGTCGTTGTCGAGTGTCTACACGGCGATCCCAGCTCTGCTGATCGTTGTGCTCGCGCTTTCCCGGCTTGCTCGCCATGCCGACCGGGCGAGCGGCCATTGACCCGGACCGCCTATGTGGCCGCTCTCGCGCGGCTGCAGACGCGCATGTGATCGCGCATCGGCGTGTTGCGGTTGACAAGCGAACGGCTTTGATCCACCTCCATGGCGATTGAGGCTTGCAGAGAAACAGCCATGACCGCACCCCTGATCCAGCCCGCCGATGCCTTTGACCCCAAGCCGCGCCGTTCCTCGGTCGCGGTTGAAGTCGGTGGCGTCATCATCGGCGGTGGAGCTCCCGTCGTCGTTCAGTCGATGACCAATACCGATACCGCAGACATCGATGCGACCGTTGCGCAGGTTGCCGCCCTCTACAAGGCTGGCTCCGAGGTCGTCCGCATCACCGTCGACCGTGACGAGAGTGCCGCTGCCGTTCCGAAGATCCGCGAGCGCCTGCTCCGGCTTGGCATGGACGTGCCGCTGATCGGCGATTTCCACTATATCGGCCACAAGCTGCTCGCCGATCACCCTGCCTGTGCCGAGGCGCTGGCGAAGTACCGTATCAATCCCGGCAATGTCGGCTTCAAGGATAAGAAGGACAAGCAGTTCGCCGAGATCGTCGAAATGGCGATCCGCTACGACAAGCCTGTCCGCATCGGGGTCAATTGGGGCTCGCTCGACCAGGAGCTCCTGACCCGGCTGATGGACGAGAACGCGGCCAATGGTTCACCGCTTTCGGCGCGCCAGGTCACGCGTGAGGCGATCGTCCAGTCGGCATTGCTGTCCGCAGAGCTTGCCGAAGAGATCGGCTTGCCGCGCAACCGCATCATTCTCTCGGCCAAGGTCAGCCAGGTGCAGGACCTGATCGCCGTCTATTCGATGCTGGCGGATCGCTCGGACCACGCGCTGCATCTCGGGCTCACCGAGGCCGGCATGGGCTCGAAGGGTATCGTCGCCTCGTCGGCAGCCATGGGCTACGTGTTGCAGCATGGTATTGGGGACACGATCCGCGTTTCGCTCACCCCCGAACCGAACGGCGATCGCACACGCGAGGTCCAGGTTGCCCAGGAACTGCTGCAGGTCATGGGCTTCCGCCAGTTCGTGCCTGTTGTCGCGGCATGTCCCGGCTGTGGTCGCACGACCTCGACCGTCTTCCAGGAACTCGCCCAGAAGATCCAGGATGACCTGCGCAAGAACATGCCGGTCTGGCGCGACAAGTATCCGGGTGTAGAGGGCCTGAACGTTGCTGTCATGGGCTGCATCGTCAACGGTCCCGGCGAAAGCAAGCATGCCGATATCGGCATCTCGCTCCCGGGCACGGGTGAAAACCCGGCGGCTCCCGTGTTCATCGACGGCCAGAAGGCGATGACCTTGCGCGGTCCGAACATCGCAGCCGATTTCGAGGCGCTGGTGGCCGACTATATCGAGAAGCGCTATGGCCAGAAATCGGCGGCCGAGTGAGCGTGCTGGCCAACTTTTTGTTGCCGCAATTTCACGGTTGACGGATTATCAGCCGAATCCTGGAGGGACACCGAGCATGATCAAGAAGATCGCCATCATCGCGCTTTGCGCGACCTATCTCAGCGCCTGCACCACGACCGACCCCTACACGGGCGAGCAGAAGGTTTCGAATACGGCGGGTGGCGCCGCAATCGGTGCAGCCGTCGGTGCGCTTGGAGGCCTGGCCGTCGGCGGTTCGCCGGTCGGACGTCGGAATGCCGCCCTCATCGGTGCCGGTGTCGGCGCGCTCGCAGGCGGCGCGATCGGCAACTACATGGACCAGCAGGAATCGGAACTGCGTGCGCAGCTGCAGGGCACCGGCATTTCGGTCACCCGCGTCGGCGATCGCATCATCCTCAACATGCCGTCGAACATCACCTTCAACACCGATCAGGATGCGGTCATGCCGCAGTTCTACCCGACGCTGAACTCGGTTGCGATCGTGCTGCGCAAGTTCGACCGGACCCTGATCGACATCAACGGTCACACCGATTCGACCGGCAGCCAGGCTTACAACCAGGGTCTGTCCGAGCGTCGCGCCATGTCGGTTGCAGGTTATCTGAATGGACAGGGTGTCGATCCGCGGCGCGTCTCTGCCGTCGGCTTCGGCCCGAACCAGCCGGTTGCCTCGAACGCCACTCCGGACGGCCGTGCGCAGAACCGCCGCGTCGAAATCCAGATCTCGCCGCTCACACAGGGCTGATCGGCGATCGACCACATGCAAGGCGCCGCCACTCGTGCGGCGCCTTTTTTGTTTTAGCGGAAGGTCAGCATCTTGACGCCTGCAGTGGCAAACAGGACCGCCAGCGTTCCGTCGATGTAACGGCGCGTCGCGCTGTAGATGCGCAGTGCCCCGGGGGTCGAGAACAGCAACGCGTAACCCATGAAGACGATGAAGCCGGTCGCGAGGCAGCCGCAGACGATGATCGCGACGGCCGTTGGTGTTGCACCGGCCGGCAGGCCGAGCGAGATGATGGCCAGCCAGGCAAAGATCGCCTTCGGGTTCGTCAGGTGGATCGCGTAGCCCATCAGGAAAGTGCGTTTCAGGCTCGAAGCGGCCTTCGTCAGCGAGAGCGGGTCGATGCTGCTCGCGGCGGAGCGGAAGGCGCGCCAGGCGAGATAAAGCAGATAGAGCCCGCCGAGGATGCGCATCAGGATCAGCGCCTGCGCATATTGCGACAGGATCGCGGCCAAACCCAGGGAGGCCGCAATGGCCCAGGTCATCGATCCGCAGAAGATACCGGACGCAATCGTCAGGCCATGGCGACGCCCCTGGCCAAGCGAGGCGGAGGCGATGGCCATGGTGGCCGGGCCGGGGCTCAAGACCGCCACGAGATAGACGAGGTAGGCGGCCACGACCTGGGGCCAGTGTTGCAGGATTTCAGTCACGGGCACGCTCCGGCTCTCACTAAAGTTGCAGGAGCGTAGCGCTTTCCGGCGCGGACGACACGTCAGATGATTTGATCAATCGCCTCGAGAAATTGATGGCATTCCTCTGTCGTGCCGATGGTCACGCGGAGGAAATCGGAAATGCGTGGTTTGTTGAAGTGCCGGACGAGGACGGCGCGCTCGCGCAGTCCCCTCTGAAGATCCGCACCCTGATGCGCCGGATGACGGGCGAAGACGAAGTTGGTCGACGACGGCAGAACCTCGAAGCCACGAGCTTCGAGCGCTTTTGTCACCATCTCGCGGTTGGCGATGATATTGCCGCGGGCCTCGTCAAACCAGGCTTCATCCTCGATCGCCGCGGTTGCGGCGGCCTGGGCGAGCATGTCGACGGGATAGGAGTTGAAGCTGTCCTTCATCCGCTCCAGTGCCTCGATCAGCGGCCGCTGGCCGAGCGCAAAGCCGACGCGCAGGCCCGCTAGCGAGCGGGATTTCGAGAAGGTCTGGACCACGAGCAGATTCTCGTAGCGCGGGATGAGCGAAGCTGCCGTCTCTGCGCCGAAATCGACATAGGCCTCGTCGATCACCACGACTTGATCCGGGTGCGAGGCCACCAGCTTTTCGATCTCCGTGAGCGGGAGAGCGATGCCGGTCGGGGCGTTCGGATTGGCAAGAATGATCGCGCCGCAGGGGCGGTCGTAGTCGCCGATGCGCACGCGCAGGCCATCGTCCAGCGGGATCTCCTCGACCTTGACCTCGAAGAGCCGGGCATAGGTCTTGTAGAAGCTGTAGGTGATGTCGGGATGGAGAAGCGGCGCGTCGTGCTTCAAGAGGCCCGCGAAGGTGAAAGCCAGCACTTCGTCCGAGCCGTTGCCGACGAAGACCTCGTCCATTGCCAGATCGAAGCGCTTCGCGATGGCCTCGCGCAGGCCCGTGGACGCCGGATCGGGATAGAGGCGCAGACGCTCCCCGGACGTGGCCGCGATCGCATCCAGCACCTTCTGCGAGGGTCCGTAGGGGCTCTCATTGGTGTTGAGCTTCACAAGGCCCGGGATCTTCGGCTGTTCGCCGGCGACATAGGGTTCCAGCGCATGGATGGCGGGCGACCAGAAACGGCTCATGCTATTTCTTCCTGTAGGCGATGAAATGGGCGGCTTCCTTCAGCGGTTCGGCCTGTTCGCCGTAGGGCTCAAGAAGGGCGTTTGCTTCGGCGACCAGCCGGTCGAGCTCGGCGCGCGCCCAGTCGGTGCCCTTGAGGCCAACTAGCGTCGCCTTGCCCTTGGCCGCGTCCTTGCCGGTCGCCTTGCCGAGGGTGGCGGCATCCGAGGTGATGTCGAGCAGATCGTCGGCCAGCTGAAAGGCGCGGCCGATGATCTCGCCGAAGCGGCGCAGGCGGTCACGATCTTCTGTCGCGCGGCCTGCAATGATCGCGCCTGCCTCGCAGGCGAAGCGCAGAAGCGCACCCGTCTTCATGGCCTGCAGCATCACGATGCCTGCTTCGTCGGGTTGATCGGTTTCGGCAACGAGGTCGAGCATCTGACCGCCGGCCATGCCGCCAATCCCGGCTGCGCGGGACAGTTCGAGCACGAGGGCGACCTTCGCTGCGTCGGGCAGGGGTGTGTCCGGTGAGGCGATGATGTCGAAGGCATAGGTCAAGAGGCCGTCGCCGGCGAGGATCGCGGTTGCTTCGTCATACTGCTTGTGAACCGTCGGCTTGCCGCGGCGCAGGTCGTCGTCGTCCATGGCGGGCAGGTCGTCATGAACGAGCGAATAGCTGTGCAGGCATTCAAGCGCGCAGCCGACCTGAAGGGCTGCCTCTTCGCTTCCGCCGAAGAGGCGGGCCGCCTGCATCACCAGATAGGGCCGAAGGCGCTTGCCGCCATTAAGGGCGCCGTAATGCATGGCCTCGATCAGGCGCCGGGGGCGGACGACTTCCGCCGGACGCGGCGTTGCGTCCAGCAGGATGTCGAGCCTCGCCTCGACGAGTGTGGCGTGGGTATTCAGGCTTTTTTCAAAGGCATCGGCGCTCTTGGTCATCACGGCTATTTGGCACGCTACCCCTGGTCAGGCAACGGGAAATTGAGCCGGAGAAAGAGGCGGATGCGCGCACCCAGACTGGTCATTTGCCAAGAGGGCGGCTATGAGGGTCCATCATCGATCACGGACCCCACTTCATTGACACTGGAAGTCGAGGCATTGGAGCAAGACGCGAAGTTTGTGCCCGAGGAGAAGCGGCGGCGCCGGCCCCGGATCGTCCGGGCCGTGTTTATCGCGCTCTTCCTCTTCCTCGCCGCGCCCTACCTCCTCATTCTGCTCTACCGGCTGGACTTCGTCCGGCCTGTCTCGACGCTAATGCTGGCGGATCTCGCCACCTTGCAAGGCTATGATCGTCGCTGGGTGGACTTCGAGGATATCTCGCCGAATGTCGTTCGGGCGGTGATGATGTCGGAGGACGGCCAGTATTGTAACCACGGCGGCGTGGACTGGGCCCAACTTCAGTCCGTGATCGACGACGCAATGGCGGGCGAGGCAACGCGTGGCGCCAGCACGATCCCGATGCAGACCGCGAAGAACCTTTTCCTCTGGAACGGGCGTTCGTTCATTCGCAAGGGTCTCGAACTGCCGCTGGCGCTGGCGCTGGATGCCGTCTGGCCCAAGCAGCGGACGATGGAGATCTACCTCAACATTGCCGAATGGGGTCCGGGTATCTACGGCATCGAAGCGGCCGCGCAGCACCATTTCAAGACATCGGCCGCGAAGCTGAGCCGCCAGCAGGCAGCCCTTCTCGCCGTATCGCTGCCCAATCCGATCGATCGAGTCGCGAGCAAGCCGGGGCCGGGTCTGAAGCGTCTGGCCGGGGTCGTCGAACGCCGTGCGCGCGCCTCGGGTGATTACATCACCTGTCTTTATGGCTGAGATCAGCAGCTTTCGTTGGTCGGAACCGATGTCGCGCGACTAGGATCGGCTCTCGATAACACGGAGCGCGCTATGGACGACTTGATCCTCTACATCGCCAACAAGAACTACTCTTCCTGGTCGTTTCGACCGTGGATCGCGATGACCGCCGCCGGCATCCCGTTTCGCGAAGAACTGATCCCGTTCGGGCCGGGTGCGACGCATCCTCAATTCCGCGCGCTTTCGCCGACCGGCAAGGTCCCGGTGCTCTATCACGGCTCCATCCGTGTATGGGAATCGCTCGCGATCATCGAATATGTCGCGGAGCTCTATCCTGATGCCGGGCTCTGGCCTGCTGATCGCGAGAGCCGGACGTATGCCCGCTCCATCTCGATGGAAATGCTATCCGGGTTCCGAGCCTTGCGTGGCGCCTGCCCGATGAACCTGCGGCGGCCCGTGAAGGCGATCCCGCTGCCCGAGGGGGTAACGGCCGATGTCGCCCGCATCGAGACGATCTGGCGCGATATGCTGAAACATTCGGGCGGACCCTTCCTGTTCGGGGCCTTTTCCGCAGCCGATGCCATGTTTGCGCCGGTCGTCAACCGCTTTGCAGCCTACGATCTGGTCAGTGATGCCGAGACAATCGCCTACATGGATACCATGCGGGCGCATCCAGCCTGGCGTGCCTGGGAAGAGGCGGCGCTGGCCGAGACCTGGATCGTGCCCGAAGACGAGGCCTGAACGGGCCTCGCTTAGATTCGAAAAAAGTGACCTGGGGTCTGGTCAAACCCCCTTCGGGCATGTATAAGCCCGCCAAATTCCGAGATCGAGACAGGTTCTGTCCGGCCTCATCGAGGCCGCATAAACCCGTCTTGTCCGTCACGTGGAGTAACGAAAATGGCTGTACCGAAAAGAAAAACAAGCCCGTCCAAGCGCGGTATGCGCCGCTCTGCTGACGCGCTGAAGGCATCGACCTATGTCGAAGACAAGAACTCCGGCGAACTGCGCCGTCCGCACCATATCGATCTGAAGACCGGTATGTATCGCGGCCGTCAGGTTCTGACGCCGAAGGAAAGCGCATAATTTCAGCGTTTTGACTGACTGTTTCGAAGGGCCGGCGCTTGCGCCGGCCTTTTCATTTGTCATTAGGCATAGTTAAATCGCGCCGCGCCCGCCGCGGAGCCGGACGGGATCGCCGTGTAAGGAAGGATTCCGCATGCTGATTGCCGTGCCGCTGATGATCATTCCCTTCATCTTCTACAACGCGGTGATGCTGGGAAGTGGGATTGCCGCCTTCTCGAGTGTGATCATGACCGTGCCGATGCTGTCGGGTGCCGTCTGGACAATGACGCTCGGCGATCTCGTTATCCTGTCGGCGCTGATCGCGCTGTTCTTCGAGGTCTTGAAAGCGACGCTGACTACGCGCGGATCGCTGATGAACCACATGTTCTCCATGGTGGTCTTCATCGGCTTTCTCGTCGAGTTCCTTCTCGTGCGCGACGCGGCAACGCAGCTGTTCTTCAGCCTGATGGTCATCGCCTTCATCGACGTCGTCGCGGGCTTCACGATCTCCAACCGGGCTGCCGGACGGGACGTTTCGATCGGGCTCTGATCCGGATATGAATAAGGCCCCATCCGGGGCCTTGTCCTGAATCACAGGTTGTCGAGCTTGTTCTGCAGGGAGCGCAACTGCTCCTTCAACTCGTCGATATCCTTGGCTTCCGCCTTCTTGGTTTCCTTGGCCGGCTGCTGGCCGCCGAGGAAGGGCGAGAACATCTGCATGGCCTGCTGGAACATCTCGGTGTTGCGCTTGACCTGCTCTTCCATCAGCTGGATCGGCATCTGCAGGTTCTTGGACAGCGGATGGTCGCCGAAGGCCTTGGTCATCTGCTCGCGCATCTGGGTCTGCTGTTCGGTGAAGGCCTTCATCGAATGCTCGAGGAAGCTCGGGACGACCATTTGCATCTGATCGCCATAGTAGCTGATGAGCTGGCGCAGGAAGGAGATCGGCAGCAGGGTGTTGCCGGTCTTGGATTCCTGCTCGAAGATGATCTGGGTCAGGACGGAATGCGTGATGTCGTCACCGGACTTGGCATCCTGCACCACGAAATCCTCGCCCTTCTTGACCATCTTGGCCAAGTCCTCAAGGGTGACGTAGGTGCTGGTCCCGGTGTTGTAGAGGCGTCGATTGGCGTACTTCTTGATAACGATTTCGCCATCGGCTTTGGCCATTTCTGTCTCCTAACCCGTCGTTTTTCGATTGTTTTTGCTCTTCCCGAAGTCAAGTGTAAGCGCAAATTCAGTCCGGTGACAATCTCTTTGTGCGATGCAGGATTGGCATTTGACGAAAGACAGGAAAGCGCAACCAAAGAACGAGAATGCCGGGCTTATCTTGTTTGACACCGGCGGCAGTCTTTGTCAGTTTCTCCTCAATCACAAAACCCGAGGAGACCTCCATGAGCACCCCGTCCATCGTTATCGCGAGCGCTGCCAGAACCCCGGTCGGATCTTTCAACGGGGCGTTGTCATCCGTCGCAGCGCATGATCTCGGCGCCATCGCCATCAAGGCCGTGCTGGAGCGCGCCGGCGTCGATGCCGCGGAAGTCGACGAAGTCATTCTCGGGCAGATCCTCACCGCAGGACAGGGCCAGAACCCGGCTCGCCAGGCAGCGATGAAGGCCGGCATTCCGCAGGAGGCGACGGCCTGGGGTCTCAACCAGCTTTGCGGTTCCGGCCTGCGCGCGGTTGCCATCGGCATGCAGCAGATCGCAACCGGCGACGCGAAGATCATCATCGCCGGCGGGCAGGAATCGATGTCCATGGCGCCGCATTGCGCGCATCTGCGCAACGGCACCAAGATGGGCGACATGAAAATGGTCGACACCATGATCAAGGATGGCCTCACCGATGCCTTCTACGGTTACCACATGGGCACGACCGCAGAGAATGTCGCCCGTCAGTGGCAGCTGACCCGCGACGAACAGGACGCCTTTGCGCTCGCGTCGCAGAACAAGGCAGAGGCCGCCCAGGTCGCCGGTCGTTTCAAGGACGAGATCGTTCCGGTCATCGTGCCGAGCCGCAAGGGTGATGTGACCGTCGATCAGGATGAATACATCCGCCTCGGCGCCACGATCGAAAGCATGCAGAAGCTGAAGCCTGCCTTCGACAAGGAAGGCACGGTCACAGCCGGCAACGCCTCCGGCATCAATGATGGCGCCGCAGCCACTCTGCTGATGACCGAGGCCGAGGCCTCGCGCCGTGGTATCGCGCCCCTCGCCCGTATCGTCTCCTGGGCAACTGCAGGTGTCGATCCGAAGATCATGGGCACCGGCCCGATCCCGGCTTCGCGCAAGGCGCTCGAAAAGGCCGGCTGGAAGATCACTGATCTCGATCTGGTCGAAGCCAATGAAGCCTTTGCGGCACAGGCCTGCGCCGTCAACAAGGACCTCGGCTGGGATACCTCGATCGTCAACGTCAACGGCGGCGCAATCGCCATTGGCCATCCGGTCGGCGCGTCCGGTGCGCGCATTCTCAACACGCTGCTGTTCGAGATGAAGCGTCGCGGCGCCAAGAAGGGCCTTGCCACCCTGTGCATCGGCGGCGGCATGGGTGTCGCCATGTGCCTCGAGGCACTCTGATCCGGCCTGACCGAATGGCGGCCGCTCGCCCTTGACCTGACGAATTTCCATCCCGGCTCCTGGTCGGGATGGCCAAGTCATGCCGTTGCGACGGGAACCGCGACGGTGATCCAGATGGGAACCCATAGAAAAAGAACGGGGAGGACAGTATGAGCAGAGTGGCTTTGGTGACCGGTGGTACACGCGGCATCGGTGCGGCGATTTCGGTCGCCTTGAAGAATGCAGGCTACAAGGTCGCGGCGAATTTCGCCGGCAATGAAGAAAAGGCCAAGGCCTTCGAAGCCGAGACCGGCATTCCGGTGTTCAAGTGGGACGTCTCCAATTACCAGGCCTGCGTCGATGGCATCGCTGCCGTCGAGTCGGCCCTTGGACCCGTGGAAGTGCTGGTCAACAATGCCGGCATCACCCGCGACGCGATGTTCCACAAGATGACGCCCGAGCAGTGGGGCGAGGTGATCAACACCAACCTCACGGGCCTCTTCAACATGACCCACCCGGTCTGGACCGGGATGCGTGACCGCAGCTTTGGTCGCGTCATCAACATCTCCTCGATCAATGGCCAGAAGGGGCAGATGGGACAGGCCAACTATTCCGCGGCCAAGGCCGGCGATCTGGGCTTCACCAAGGCGCTCGCCCAGGAAGGTGCTGCAAAGGGCATCACCGTCAACGCCATCTGCCCGGGCTATATCGGGACTGAGATGGTGCGCGCCATCCCGGAAAAGGTGTTGAACGAGCGCATCATTCCACAGATCCCCGTGGGCCGTCTCGGCGAGCCCGAAGAGATCGCCCGTTGCGTCGTCTTCCTTGCCTCAGACGATGCAGGCTTCATCACTGGCTCGACGATTTCCGCGAATGGTGGTCAGTTTTTCGTGTAAGTTACGTGAGAGGTTTCGACTTCGAGGCCGGCCTTGTTCCGGCCTTATTCGCTCTTGGGAAGTGCCAGGGTTCATTCGGTCGTCGATCTCGCGCAATTTGCCGAACGCCTCACAAATGCTTGGTCTAGCGAGACCTCCAGCTTTTGGTCGTTGGACAATCCGGCGAGGGGCCAGTGTGGCGTCACCAGTCTTGTCGTTCAGGATGTGTTTGGCGGTCAGATTTTGAAGACCCCCCTTCAACAGGGCCTCCACTTCTACAACCTCATTGACGGGCACCGCTTCGACTTCACGTTAGACCAGTTCGCTGATCCGATCGACTACCAGGATCTGCCCTCGGATAGGGAAGAAGCGATGTTGGATACCAATCCGGGACAGTATCGCGCATTGTGCCGAAACCTTGGGCTCCCTGTTAACGACTGAACGCTGCAACGGCGGGCGAAACTCTTAATATCCACCGACATCTATGGTTAACTAACTGTTATTCCACAATATGTAGCGGTGAACAAACCGGGAAGATTGTCGAGTCCGCGATTCGTCGTCGATTCGTTCCGGCTTTGGTCGAGAGGTTAATGCAAGCAACGAAAAAGCCGCCGGACGGTGACGTCCGACGGCTTCTTTGGATGAGGCAGCTGTTAGCGGCAGCGTGCTTCGTAGGTGCGGCCGTTGCGGTCACGATAGACGCAATAGCCAGAGCGTTCCTGCGAGTTGCCGATCAGCGCGCCAGCAACGCCACCCACGCCTGCGCCGATCGCTGCGCCGCGGACATTGCCGGTTGCTACACCGCCGATGACGGCGCCAGAAGCCGCGCCAATGCCGGCGCCACGTTCGGTGGCTGTGCAGGATGCGAGCGGGGCGATCAGTGCGAGTGCCAGAAGGGTCTTTTTCATCGTCCTATACCTTTTCACGTAGAGTTGGATTTTACTTCAGGTCAAATTCGACCCATCAACATCAGAATGATGAGGATGAGCAGTACAAGGCCCAGACCCCCCGACGGACCGTAGCCCCAGCCGCGGCTGTAACCCCAGCTCGGCAGCGCGCCGATGAGAAGCAGAATTAGAATGACGATGAGGATAGTACTCATTTGGACCCTCTCCTGAGCCTGGATGAAAGATAGTTTGTTGTGCCGTTTGAACGCGACCGGAGACAGATTGTTCCGTCCGACGAAGACCAAGACCCATGAGACGGAACAGATCGACTGAAGCCTTTCCAGCCGGAGCACTGATCTGGCGCTGCCTCTTTTCCTCGATCGTCGCCATGCCATCGACGAAGGCGCTGATGATCCCCGCCGTCATCGTCTGATGCTCCACCATCGGCAGATGGCCGCAATTTCGCAGAAGAACCGTCTGGACCTGCGGCAGGAGCTTCGACACCCGCAGCTGGTGCGCCGAAGGGACGATCGCGTCCTCTGCTCCGACGATGTTGAGCACGGGCCGGCGGATCTCGGCTAGGTCGTGCACCAAGGTGGTTGCCGACATGAAGCGGATGCAGGCTGCGATGTCCTCGGGCCGAGCCTGCTGCAGTTGCAGCCGGACTTCCTCCATGGCGGCAACGGCGCGTTCGTTTTGCCAGGGACATCCCTTGTCGAAGACGCATTCGATCGACCCCCAGCGAAATTGCTCGCTCGTGGAGATCCAGCGCTGGAAGAACTGGCGAAACAGGAAGGGACCGACGCGCGGTACACGCAGCAATTTGGCGGGCAATCGTTCCTGGCCTTCGAAACGGCCACAGGCGAAGGCGCCGATCAAAACGATCGACTTCACGAGTTCAGGATAATGCCGGGCAATCAGGAGCGACACGAAGCCGCCGGTCGAGTGGCCGATCAGCGTCACGGGACGACCGCCAAAGTCTCGACGGATCGCCTCTGCATAGGCAGCCGCCACAGCTTCGGGCGTGATCGCCTGGCCAGGCTCGGACAGTTTCCAGGGGTGATGTCCAGGCAGCGCGTAAGCGGCGCTGCGCGCCCTACGCACGACATCGGGAGAATAAGTGCGCCAGAACGACGGGGCCATGACCATGCCGTGGATCAGGACAAAGTCCTGCGGCAGGTCGTTCTTTCCAATCCATTCGGCAGGCGGCGGGGACAATGTCATCAGGTTTCACCTCGGCGGCGGAACGTGACGGCCTTCGCAATTGTTCCATTGGAGTCTCATCTCTCGAAGCCGGTACTCGATCTGCTGTCAGGCTGAGGCCCGAACCGGGCCGGAATCCGTCCGGGAACAAAGCCTGAATCTGCCGAAGTCATCGATTCGTCGCTGATTCGTTCGCAGCCTGTTCCGGTCCCCCAAGGTTCTGATCGGACTCAGCTTTCTGCCGAATTCTGGGGTGATTGTCTCAAGCGCCTTGCCTTTGCCCCTCTTCGTCGCCATGTGTTGGCCGAGGGTGCCGATGCGCGGAATAGCGCGGTCCCGACTAGCGGAGCGGTCTTTGAATACGCAACCCATGATCCTGAGTGGCCGCGGCGTCAATGCTGTGCTGGGGCCAACCAATACTGGCAAGACCCATTTCGCCATTGAACGTATGGTCGCGCACGGGTCGGGCATCATTGGTCTGCCGCTGAGATTGCTTGCCCGTGAGGTCTATACGCGTGTTGTGGAGCGTGTCGGCGCGCAAAACGTGGCACTCGTGACCGGTGAGGAGAAGATCAGCCCGCCGAAAGCGCGCTTCTCCGTCTGTACGGTAGAGGCGATGCCACGCGAAACCAAGGCGGCCTTCGTCGCGATCGACGAGATCCAGCTCGCGGGCGACCTGGAACGCGGGCATATCTTCACCGACCGTCTGCTGCATCTGAGGGGGCGCGAGGAAACGTTGCTTCTCGGCTCTTCGACGATGAAGTCGATCCTCATTCAGCTATTGCCCGGGATCACCATCGTCGAGCGCCCCCGCCTGTCGCAGCTTTTCTATGCAGGCCAGAAAAAGATCACACGCCTGCCGCAGCGCGCAGCCATCGTCGCGTTTTCCGCGGACGAAGTCTATGCGATCGCCGAACTGATCCGCCGTCAGCGGGGCGGGGCGGCTGTCGTATTGGGTGCGCTCAGCCCGCGCACGCGCAATGCTCAGGTCGGTCTCTATCAGGAAGGTGATGTCGAATATCTGGTGGCGACCGATGCCATCGGCATGGGTCTCAACCTCGATGTCGACCATGTGGCCTTCGCTCAGGATCGAAAGTTCGACGGCTATCAGTTCCGCAATCTCAATCCCGGTGAACTTGGCCAGATTGCGGGTCGTGCCGGGCGGCACATCAAGGATGGCACGTTCGGCGTGACCGGACGGGTGGCTCCCTTCGATGAAGAGCTGGTCGAAAGGCTGCAAACCCATCAATTCGATTCCGTCAAAGTCTTGCAATGGCGGACTGAAAAATTCGATTTCTCATCGATTGCAGGCCTGCAGCGCAGCCTCGACGCGGTGCCGCGTGTCGAAGGACTGACGCGCGCCCTGCCGGCGACGGATCAGCAGGCGCTGGAATACCTTTCGCGCTATCCGGAGATCGCCGACATCACCGATCGGCCCGAACGGGTGGAAAAACTCTGGGAAGCCTGTGCGCTGCCCGACTATCGGCGCATTACGCCTGCACAGCATGCTGATCTGATTCAGAGTCTGTATTTTGATCTGGTCAGGCGGGGCACCGTCAACGAGGACTTTCTCGCAGAGCAGGTGCGCCGCGCGGATCGCACCGATGGCGAAATCGATACGCTGTCGGCGCGGATCGCGCAGATCAGAACGTGGACCTATGTGTCGAACCGGCCCGGCTGGCTTGCCGATCCGACACACTGGCAAGAAAAGACGCGGGAAATCGAAGACCGATTGTCCGATGCGTTACATGAACGGTTGACGAAACGCTTTGTTGATCGCAGGACATCTGTGCTCATGAAGCGCTTGAGAGAGAATGCGATGTTGGAAGCTGAAATCAGTGTGAACGGCGATGTCTTCGTGGAAGGCCATGCCATGGGACAACTTGCGGGGTTCCGGTTCACGCCGATCTCCGGCATGGAGGGCCCGGACGCGAAGGCCGTTCAGGCTGCCGCCTACAAGGCGCTGGCGCTCGAGTTCGAGGCGCGCGCCGCGCGCCTGCATGCTTCCGGCAATAATGATCTTGCCATCGGCTCGGATGGTCTCGTTCGCTGGCTCGGCGATCCGGTCGCGCGTCTGATTGGGACGGATCACATCCTGCACCCCCGCGTCATCCTGCTCGCCGACGAACAGCTGACCGGCATTGCCCGGGATCACGTTGCTGCTCGCGTCGAACGGTTCGTCAATCATCACATCTCGACGGTCCTGAAGCCCCTCGACGATCTGTCGCGCGCCGAAGACCTGCAGGGTCTGGCCAAGGGGCTGGCCTTCCAGCTCGTCGAAAACCTCGGCGTACTTTTCCGCCGCGACGTGGCCGACGACGTCAAGTCGCTCGATCAGGATGGCCGCGCCTCGATGCGCCGTTATGGGGTGCGCTTCGGTGCCTATCACATCTTTATGCCCGCGCTTCTGAAGCCGGCTCCGGCCGAACTCATCACGCTGCTCTGGGCGCTGAAGCATGACGGCCTCGACAAGCCGGGTTATGGCGATCTGATCCCCGTTCTGGCGGCCGGTCGTACCTCTGTCGTCACCGATCCGAGCTATGAGCGCATGTTCTACAAGCTTGCCGGCTTCCGTTTCCTCGGCAAGCGGGCAGTGCGCATCGACATCCTCGAGCGTCTCGCCGACTTGATCCGTCCGTTGCTGCAGTGGAAGCCCGGTTCGCCGGCACGTCCCGATGGTGCCTATGATGGTCGTCGCTTCACCACAACGACTGCCATGCTTTCTATCCTCGGCGCCACGCCTGACGACATGGAAGAGATCCTGAAGGGGCTCGGCTACCGTGCCGACAGCGTTTCTGCCGAAGAGGCGGCCGCCTTCCTTGCGGCGCAGACCGGCTCTGCTCCGACAGAGACTGTAGCTTCTGAGAAGAACGAAGACGACAGCGTCGATGATGCCGATCAGTCTGGCGAAGCGGCGAGCGAAGGCGAGGCCCCTGCGGCGGTTGCCGAAGAGCAGCCTGCAGCGGTGGCGGAAGATGCTGCCTCGGCGGAGCAGCCTGCCGAAGCCACCGAGCCGAAGCCGGTTCTTCTCTGGCGTCCGGGTGGCCGTAGCGATAACCAACGTGGGACGGGCCGCCCCGGCGGCGATCGTCGTCCGCAGGGTCAGCGTAACGCGGCTCCCCGCGAAGGCGGCGAGGCGGGTGGCGAGAAGCGCGGCGAAGGTCGTCGTGACGACCGCCGTTCGGACAATCGTGGCGATCGTCGTGATGACAATCGCGGCAAGTTTGCCGGAAAGGGTGATCGCCAGGATCGTGGCGACCGCAAGGACCGGGGCCCGCGTCCGGAGCGCGACAACAACAAGTCGCAGCCTCAGCGTTTCGAGGCGAAGCCGCCCCGCAAGGAAAAGCCGCTCGACCCGGATTCGCCCTTCGCCAAACTCGCGGCTCTCAAGGAGCAGCTGAAGAAGTAATGGGCGAGAAGCAGCCACCAAGCGGTTCGCGCCAGCGCATCGACAAGTGGCTGTTCTTCGCCCGTGTGGCAAAATCACGCAGCCTCGCGCAAGAGCGCGTGGCTGCGGGCCATGTCAGTGTCAATGGCCAGAAGGTCCGCCAGGTCAGCTACCAGGTCAAACCTGGCGACAGGCTGGATATCGCAATGCCGGAGCGCGATCTGGTGCTCGTTGTCAGGCTGGCGGGTGAGAGGCGTGGCCCTTACGAAGAGGCGAAACTCCTCTATGAGGATCTCACGCCGCCGCCCGAGATGAAGCCCTTCAGCCCATCCGAACCGGGCGTTCGAGCTCCAGGAGCGGGCCGGCCGACCAAGAAAGAGCGCCGGGCGCTGGATGATCTGCGCGGCGAGCCGGATTGGTCCGCTGATTAGAAAATTTCTACAAAGGCGCCCGAATTGAGGGTGTTTATCCTTGCCTTGGCAGGGATTCCGCATTAGCTCACTTGCCGTCCGACAGAAATTTCCGGTAGGGCGCGGGCCGTTCCAAAAAGGGTCGCATTCCCTGAGGAACCACCCACGTTCGTCTTTCTCCTGCCGTTCGAGAACGCCATCCTGGAGTGCCGCATGACCTATATCGTCACCGATAACTGCATTCGCTGCAAATACACCGATTGTGTCGAGGTCTGCCCTGTCGACTGCTTCTATGAAGGCGAAAACTTCCTCGTCATCCACCCGGACGAATGCATCGATTGCGGCGTATGCGAGCCCGAATGTCCTGCCGAGGCGATCAAGCCCGATACGGAGCCGGGGCTGGACAAGTGGCTGAAGATCAATGCGGAATACGCCAAGATCTGGCCGAACATCACGGTCAAGAAGGATCCGATGCCGGAAGCCAAGGAAATGGACGGCGTTGATGGCAAGTTCGAGCAGTTCTTCTCCGAGAAGCCGGGCTCCGGCGACTGAGACCTTTCGGCCCGTGGGGTGAGATGGAATCCTGCCCAAAATTCCATCACTTGGCGTCAGATTCGCCGTCGCGTGCGCCATGATTGTGGCGCACTGCACTAAAATATTGATTTCCTCGTCTTTTTGTGATAGCTTCCTGAAACTGTTCCACTTTGCGGCATAGCTATGCCCTGAACCATCACGAAAGCAAATTCACCACCGCGCGATATACGTGACATCGGCGACACTTTTGTGTCGTGTCTCAGTCGCGACGAGGGTGACGTTTGATTGTGTCGCGGACTGGATCAGGACGACAAGTTTCGCAACCTCGTCGTCTCATCCGGGCCTGACCGACCCGGCGCCGGCATCACGCCGGGAGCAAAACAGGGAGTATTTGAATAGAATGACGACCCAGCAGAAGAAGAGTTCCTCGGCACGCCATGGCTTCAAGACCGGCGAGTCGATCGTATACCCTGCCCATGGCGTGGGTACCATCACCACCATCGAAGAGCAAGAAGTCGCCGGCATGAAGCTTGAGCTTTTTGTCATCGATTTCGAAAAGGACAAGATGCGTCTGAAGGTTCCGGTTGCCAAGGCCGTGAGCATCGGGATGCGCAAGCTGTCCGAGACGGATTTTGTCGATCGCGCGCTGAAGGTCGTTCAAGGCAAGGCTCGCGTGAAGCGTACCATGTGGTCGCGTCGCGCTCAGGAATATGATGCCAAGATCAATTCCGGTGACCTGATCTCCATCGCTGAAGTCGTTCGCGACCTCTACCGCGCCGAGAACCAGCCGGAGCAGTCCTACTCCGAGCGTCAGCTCTATGAAGCTGCTCTTGATCGCATGGCACGCGAAATCGCTGCCGTGAACAAGATGTCCGAGACAGAGGCCGTCCGCCTTGTCGAGGTCAACCTTGCCAAGGGTCCCAAGCGCGGCAAGACGATCGAAGAAGACGATACCCAGGAAGAAGCGGCGTAAACCGTTTCCAACATGTGGTCATAAAAAACCTCCGGCGAAATTCGGAGGTTTTTTTGTGCTTGCCGTCGGCCAAAGCCGATTGCCAGGCAAAGAAAAACCCCGCCGAAGCGGGGTTTTCCAGAGACTGCCTTTACCTGTCAGTTCCGGTTTCCAAGGAAACGCAGAAGGAACAGGAAGAGGTTGATGAAGTCGAGGTAGAGACGCAGGGCGCCCATGATGGCGTTGCGGCCAGCCATCTCGCTCGAATTGCTCTCGTGGTAGGACTCCTTGATCGACTGCGTGTCGTAGGCGGTGAGACCGGCAAAGATCAGCACACCGATCACCGAGATCGCGAAGTCGAGGGCCGAGGAGGCCATGAACAGGTTGACCAGCGAGGCGATGATCAGGCCGAAGAGACCCATCATCAGGAACGAGCCCATCGCCGACAGGTCACGCTTGGTGGTGTAGCCGTAAAGCGACAGGGCGCCGAAGGAGGCGGCGGTGACGAAGAAGGTCTGGACGATGCTTGCGCCCGTGTAGATCAGGAAGATCGACGAAAGCGACAGGCCCATCATCGCGGCATAGACCCAGAAGGTCGTCTGTGCGGCTGCAACGCTCATCTTGTGGATCCTGAAGCTCAGGAAGAAGACCATGGCGACCGGTGCCAGGATGACCACCCAGCGGAGCGGCGAGCCATAGATGGCCTGGGCGAAGGCTGGGCTAGATACTGCCAACTGGAAGGTAGCGAAGGCTGCGATACCGGTGATGGCGAGGCCTAGTGCCATCAGGTTGTAGACCTTCAGCATATAGGCGCGCAGACCTTCGTCGATCATCGTGGCCGACTGGGTCTGGCCCGGACGGCTCTGATAGTTGCGAAGTTCGGACATGTTTTCCTCTCTCAAAGCTTCGAAAATGGACAGCGGAGCCCGGATTGGCTCCCGCGCCGCTGCGAAGCCCAGCATGCGTGCTTTCAATATGAGAGGTTCCCTTGTCTACGACAAGGGCCACAATCTTAAATCGCCGTAATACTGCGGGCGGCGGGGCGATGCCCGCCGCTTTTGGCCTCAAAGCTCGCGAAGAACAGGAGCGGCCTTCTGCCCGAGGATGCGCCAGGTTCCGGCCAGCCCGATGCCGATCGTGACCACCAGCGCTATGACAAGGGTCATCGCGGCCACGTCAGGCAGGAAATTAGACGGCAGCTTCATGATCTGGCTGAGCACGAACCACGCGATGCCGCCACCGGCGATGAGCGCGAAGATCGCGGTGGCTGCGCCGAGCAGCATGTACTCATAGGTGAAGGCCCGGATCAGCATGGCGCGGGTCGCCCCCAGCGTCTTCAGGATCACGGCGTCATGGGTGCGTGCCCGGTTGCCGGCTGCGAGTGCGCCTGAGAGAACCAGCACCGATGCAATCAACGCGATGGCGGCGGCGGCACGGATCGCCGTTGCCAGCTGTCCGACGAGGCGATCGACGACATCCAGCGCATCCTTCACCCTAACGGTCGTGATGGTCGGGAACCGCTGGGTGACCGATCGCAGGATCGAGGCTTCCTCGGCGGCGGTCGCATCCTGGTCGATCAGCGTCGCCAGCCAGGCATGCGGAGCGCCGGCAAAGGTATTCGGCGAGAACACCATGACGAAGTTCATCGACAGGCTTTCCCATTCGACGGTGCGGAAATTGGCGATCTTCGCTGTGATGTTGCGCCCGAGGACATTGATGGTGATCGTGTCACCGATTTTCAGGCCGAGTTCGCGGCCTTCCTGCTCGGCGAATGAGACGAGAGGCTCGCCTTCATATCCGTCGGCCCACCACTCGCCTTCGGTCACGGTGCTGTTTTCCGGCACGTTTCGCGCATAGGTCAGACCGCGATCACCGCGCAGGACCCAGCGCCCTTCCGGCGGCACTTCGACCTTGGCGACATCGGTGCCGTTCAGTTCGACGATGCGGCCGCGCAGCATCGGCACCTCGATCAGCTTGCCTTCCGGCGCCATTCCTTCAACGAGATTGCGGAAGCCGTCGATCTCGCCGCTCTGGATGTCGACAAAGAAGAAGTTCGGTGCCCGTTCCGGCAGATTGCCCGTCAGTTCGCGCCGCAGATTGCCATCGATCAGCGCGAGCGCCACGAGCAGGCTAAGGCCAAGGCCGAGCGAAAGCGTGACTGCAGGGGTCAGGGCACCGGGACGGTGGATATTGCCGACCGCAAGCCTGAGCGCCGCCGAATTGATGCGCGGGCTGCGTTTCGCAAGCCAGGCGATGCCCATGGCAACCACACGGAGCAGCACGAATCCAGCCGCCATGGCGGCCAGGAAGATCGTCGCGATCCGCTGTTGCTCCGAGGTGAAGATGGCAAGGGCCGCCAGTGCGCCGAGCGCCAGGGCCATCGCGAGAAGGTATGGCCAGGAGGGAAGGCCTGACGCCTCAAAGCCCTGCTCGCGGAAGAGGGCTGTCGCCGGCACCTTGCGGGCATGGCCCAGCGGCAGGATGGCAAAGGCAAAGGTGACGAGCATGCCGAAGAGGGCCGCGAGCAGAAGGGCGCGCGGATAAAGCGTTGCTTCGGCGGAGATCGGCAGGATGCCGGAGAGATAGTTCGCAACGATCGGCGGTGCGATTGCGCCCAGCACGAGGCCGGCGAGAATGCCAACGGACGCCACCAGGGTGATCTGGATCAGATAGACCATGACAACGACCGAGGCGGGTGCGCCGACGCATTTCAACGTGGCGATCACGGTTCGCTTGGAATCGAGGAAGGCGCGAACGGCATTGGCAACACCGACACCGCCGACCACGAGCGCGGTCAGGCCGACCAGGGTCAAAAATTGCGAAAAGCGCTCGACGTTCTCCGTCAAGGCAGGAGCTGCCCGATCACTGCTGCGGATCGACCAGCCAGCCGTCGGGTATTCGGCTTGAGCGCGGTCACGAATGGCTTGCGCCGTCGGTGCGGGGTCAGCGTAGCGGATCTTGTAGGCGTGTTCGACAAGGCTGCCGGTCGCCACGAGCCCGCTGGCGAAGAGGCCTTCGCGGCTTGTCAGAAAGCGCGGCGCAAAGCCGAAGCCATCGGAGATGGCATCAGGCTCGGTCACGATCGTGCCATTGATCCTGAACCGGGTATTGCCGACAAGAAGGTCATCGCCAACCTTGATGTTCATCCGTTCAAGCAGGAGAGGGGCGACGACCGCGCCATAGGCACCCTCATTGGCGGCGAGCAGTTCGGACAGCGGCTGGTCCGGTTCGGCCACCAGCCTTCCGTAGAGAGGATAGGCTTCGTCCACCGCCTTGATTTCGACGAGCGACTGATCCGATCCGTCCGGGACACGGGCCATAGAGCGCAGGTTGGTGGTGACGGAGACCGTGCCGAAGCCTTCGAGGAAGGCCAGTTCGTCCGATGTCGCTTCGCGATTGTCGAGTTCGAAGCGAACGTCACCAGCCAGAAGCGTCCGTCCCTCCGAGGAAATCGCATTGGTGATCGCCGTCGAAACGGAGTTCACCGCTGCGATCGCACCGGTTCCAAGCGCAATACAGGCGAGGAAAATGTAGAAGCCGCTCAGGCCGCCACGCAATTCGCGAAGCGCGATGCGGAAGGCGATGGACAGACGGGTGCCGAAGGACGTCATGCGGACACCGAAGCGAGACGGGTCTGCTCGGTTCGGCTGTCGCCGGCGATACGGCCGGATGCCACCTTGATCTGCCGGGTGCAGCGGGCGGCAAGCGACGGATCGTGGGTGACGAGGATCAGTGTCATGCCGCGTTCCTGCTGCTTGGAAAACAGAAGGTCAGCGATCTGCCGGCCGGTCTCCGTGTCGAGATTTCCAGTCGGCTCATCGGCGATCAGAACTGCCGGCGAGGGAGCCAATGCACGTGCGATTGCTACGCGCTGCTGTTCGCCACCGGAGAGCTGGCCCGGATAGTGGCTGAGACGCTCGCCGAGGCCGACGGATTCGAGCTCCTTGCGTGCGATGTCGAAGGCGCCCTTTACATTCGCGAGTTCCAGGGGGACTGCGACGTTTTCGAGAGCCGTCATATTTGCGATCAGATGGAAGGACTGGAAGACGATGCCGATGTTCTTGCCACGGAAATCGGCGAGCCGATCCTCGCTCAGCGTGTGAAGCGGCGTGTTGCGAACATGGATCTCTCCGCTGTCTAGGCGTTCCAGTCCGGCCAGCACCATCAAAAGCGTCGACTTGCCGGAGCCTGACGGCCCGACGATACCCACGGCTTCGCTCTCCGCGATCGAAAGGTCGATGCTCTTCAAAACGTGAACGGAGGCTGCGGCGTTGCCAAGGGTGAGATCGGCGCTTTTCAGTTCAATGATGCTGTTTCTCACACTCGACCATCCTATATCTGCAAGACGAAGCTTCGCCGCAGTGCGGCATTCCCAGCAATCTAGGAAAGGCCCCATGACTTTTAAAGCTCAGTTCCTTCATTTCGCCGTGATCCTGCTGGCGGTCATTGCCGGTCCGCGGATTGCTGCGGCCGAGCCTTTGCAGCTTGTCGGCCTCGGTGACAGCCTGATGGCCGGATATCAGCTGCCGCAGGAAGATGCGCTGCCGGCCCAGCTTCAGCGTCAGCTGGTAGCCAAGGGGCACGACGTTGTCATTACCAATGCAGGCGTATCCGGCGATACCACCTCAGGCGGCCTGTCACGTGTCGACTGGTCTGTGCCCGAGGGAACCGATGGCGTCATTCTCGAGCTCGGAGCCAATGATGCCTTGCGGGGGATCCCGCCTGATCAGACCGAGAAGAACCTTGAGCAGATCATTACCCGGCTCAAGGAGCGGAACATTCCGATCCTGCTCGTGGGAATGCTGGCGCCGCCGAATATGGGTGATGACTACGGCAAGAGATTCAATGCGATCTATCCACGCCTCGCCGAAAAACATGCTCTGCCGCTCTACCCTTTCGTGCTCGACGGCGTGATCACCGAACGCAGCCTCCTGCTCGACGATGGAATGCATCCCAATACCGAGGGGTTGAAGCTCATGGCCGAGCGCATGCTGCCCCTCGCTGAATCTTGGGTGGCCGGCATCAAGGGGCAGACGAACTAATCGCTTGCGCTTGATGTCATTGCATGATTCGCTGTGAGCACCTGCAAAAGATTCGGGGAGCGCTCCATGCCGAGATTGTTCACTGCCCTCGAAATTCCCCGCAGCGCCGCAATGAGCCTCTCATTGCTGCGCGGTGGTCTCCCCGGGGCTCGCTGGATCGATGTGGAGAATTACCACATCACGCTGCGCTTTATCGGTGATGTGGATGGCCGGACGGCGGACGAAGTCGTCGACAGGCTCGATCGGATCGAGCGCCCCGAGTTTTCCCTAAGTTTGAACGGTATCGGTTCCTTCGGTTCGAAGAAGCCGCATTCGATCTGGGCGGGTGTTTCTCCGGCGCCGGAGCTCTTCGCGCTGCAAGGCGAGATCGAGCGGATCTGCCAGCGTATCGGCTTGCCGCCGGACCCGCGAAAGTTCACCCCGCACGTGACGCTTGCCCGATTGAAGGCCTCGCGCCTCGATGACGTCGTGCACTACCTGAGCGGTCGCGGCAACTTCCACACCATGCCATTCGGGGTTGGGCGCTTCGTGCTCCTGTCGTCGCGTGAATCGGTCGGTGGCGGTCCCTATCTCACCGAGGAGGTCTTCCCGCTTTACGAGACGGGTGGTTACTCGAATTTCGAGACGACTGCGCTGCAGCCCGAAAAGAGCATGCTGTAGACCCTCTCGAAATCCTTGGTTTCACCGTAATAGGGGTCGGGCACATCGTCTTGTGTCCCGAATGCGAGCTCGGCGAAGAGGTGCAGGCCAGCTGTCGCGTGTTGCGGTCGAAGCGCCTGCAGCCTGGCCAGATTGCTTCTGTCCATGGCGACCACCAGATCGAACCTTTCGAAGTCCTGCGGCTCAACCTGACGGGCACGCTGCCTGGAGATATCGATCCCATTTGCCGCCGCGACCTTGATCGACCGCCGATCCGGCGGATTGCCGACATGCCAGTTGCCAATTCCGGCCGAAGCGATCACGGGCTTTTCGCTAGTCCCTGCAGTGAGGTGGCGGTAAATTCCTTCCGCCAGGGGTGACCGGCAGATGTTGCCCAGGCAGACGAAGAGAATGGATGGTGCCGGCATCGGTTGATCAGAAGGAGGGGTTCCAGGATGAAATACGAAAAACTGGATGAGGCGTCCATTGCGGCACGTTTGGGAGAGGTGCACGGCTGGACGCTGGGGCGTGATGGCGCCGCTATCGAAAAACACTTCGTCTTTCGCGATTTCCGCCAGGCCTTCGGCTTCATGACGGAATGTGCGCTGGCAGCGGAGAAGCTCGATCATCACCCGGAGTGGTTCAATGTCTATAAAAAGGTCGATGTGACCCTCACCACTCATTCTGCCGGCGGTGTGACGGAACTCGATTTCAAGCTCGCCGTTCTCATGGATCTGGCGGCTTCCCGGACCGGGTGACGGTGATTGAAATTCCAGGCTGCCATTCACATATGATTTATCGGGTCCGAACGAAAGGATCGATGGGCTATGGATGACGTGAAGATCGGTGAGATCCTGCTTCCCGGCGATGAGAAGACGCAGGAGAAACAGGAGGCGAAGGTTCGTAGCCGTTTCTGGCCGACCTTCAAAAAGGCTGCCCGGCAGATACCGTTTTCGCGGGATCTTGTGGCCGCTTATTATTGCGCGACGGATCGCGAAACGCCCTTTCGTGTCCGGGGAATCCTGCTGGCTGCACTCGGATACTTTGTCCTGCCAATCGATATGATCCCTGACATGCTTGTCGTTGTCGGCTTCACGGATGACATCGCTGTGCTGACAACGGCAATCGCCCTGATCAACAGGCACATCAAGGACCGGCACTATGATGCTGCCGATGCGGCCCTCGCTGACCATGAGTTGCCCGCCTAGACGATTTTGTGGCTGCTCTGGTCTCCGGACAGCCCAACTCTTGCCTTTTTCTTTCCTTCTACATCGTCGGCAGGACCGAGGTCCCAAAACCGTTTTATGCCGGATTTCGGGGCGCCAGACGGAACGCCGACACCGAATGTGACAACAAGGCGTGCGTCGTTCATCGTTTGGTAAGGTAAATTAAGTCAAACTGAACACAGGTTTTGACGATGAGCGCCCGGTCGCATGGCCGGGTGATGGATGGAAACAACCGGCAGGAAGACATGTTCGTAAGAAGTAGCGTAACCGCACTGGCAATCCTCCTGGCGAGCAGCGGGCTCGCCAACGCGCAATCGCCCACGCGAATCGAGCAGTTCAGGGCCTGGGGTGCCTACTCCTACAAGTCGAATGGCGGCACCGTGTGCTACGTGCTCTCCGTTCCGACTGCAAAGGAGCCGGCGAGTGTCAATCATGGCGACATCTTCTTTGTCGTCTCGCAGCGCCCGGGTCAGAACATCTCGTATGAGCCGCAGGCCATGATGGGGTACCCGATGAAGGGCGACTCCAAGGTCAATGTGACGATCGACAACAAGAACTTCGTGCTGTTCGTCAAGGACAGCTCGGCATGGGTCGAAAACGCCGCCGAAGAACCGGCCCTCGTTGCCGCCATGAGGGGTGGTTCCACAATGACCGTCAAGGCGACTTCGGCTCGTGGCACGGCCACAAGCTACACCTACTCGCTTTCGGGTATCTCGGCCGCACTGCAGAAGATTCAGAACTGCAACTGAGTCTGCATTGCCTGTTTGGTTTGGGGAGGCCGGCGCAACATCGCCGGCCTCCTTCATTTATGCATGACCGCCCTTCATGGGGTCGGGGTGACGGAAGACAAAAAAGCTGCTATTGGCCGCTGCAAATGAAAGCGATCGGTCCTTTGCCCTGTTCGCAAGATCCATGAATCCATATCTGCCAGGCGGTAGGCGCTCCATCCGAGCGTTCTTCTCCCTATGGTCCAGAGGTCCAGACGATGACTGTCACCGTGACGCTTCCAGAGCGTAGCCAGACTGCGGCCCCGGTTCGCCCGGCCGCTTCCCTCGAGAAGCCGAGCCTGATCGGCCTTGATCGTGAAGCCTTGGGCGTTGCTCTACGGGAAAAGGGTGTGCCCGAGAAGCAGATCAAGATGCGCGTGGCGCAGATCTGGAACTGGCTCTACGTCCGCGGCATCTCCGACTTCGATCATATGGCGAATGTCTCCAAGGACATGCGTGAAATGCTGAAGACGCATTTCACCATCGCGCGCCCGGAGATCGTCGAAGAGCAGGTCTCCAACGACGGTACCCGCAAGTGGTTGCTGCGCTTTCCTCCGCGCGGCGCCGGTCGTCCGGTCGAAGTCGAAAGCGTTTATATCCCGGAAGAAGGTCGCGGCACGCTGTGCATCTCGAGCCAGGTCGGCTGCACGCTCACCTGTTCCTTCTGTCACACCGGCACCCAGAAGCTGGTGCGCAACCTGACCGCCGAAGAAATTCTCGCGCAGTTGCTCCTGGCGCGCGATCGCCTGGGTGATTTCCCGGACCGGGAAATTCCCGTCGGCACCATGATGCCGTCGAGTGATCGCAAGATCACCAATGTCGTCATGATGGGTATGGGCGAGCCGCTCTACAATTTCGAAGAAGTGAAGAAGGCGCTGCTGATCGCGACTGATGGCGACGGGCTGTCGCTGTCAAAGCGTCGCGTCACGCTGTCGACTTCGGGCGTTGTGCCGGAGATCTACCGGACCGGCGAAGAGATCGGCGTCATGCTGGCGATCTCGCTGCATGCCGTACGCGATGAACTCCGCGATATGCTGGTGCCGATCAACAAGAAGTATCCGCTGAAGGAGCTGGTTGAGGCCTGCCGGAACTATCCAGGCCTGTCGAACGCCCGTCGCATCACCTTCGAATATGTGATGCTGAAGGACGTCAACGACAGCCTCGACGACGCCAAGGGCCTAATCCAGCTGTTGAAGGGCGTGCCGGCCAAGATCAACCTGATCCCGTTCAATCCGTGGCCGGGCACGAACTACCAGTGTTCCGACTGGGCGCAGATCGAGAAATTCGCCGACTTCATCAATCAGGCCGGCTATGCCTCGCCGATCCGCACGCCGCGCGGCCGCGATATTCTCGCCGCCTGCGGTCAGCTTAAGTCGGAATCCGAGCGCATGCGCAAGACCGAGCGTCTGGCGTTTGAAGCGATGATGATCGCCAACCACGGCGAAGACGACGATTGAGGGTTGGGCGGGGTCGCTGTCCCGCCCTCGACCTTACTTGGCCTGCGTCATGAAGATCTTCACCGCGAAGATCGAGAAGACGCCGGCAAAGGTGTAATCGATGCCGCGCAGAACCTTGCGGTTCGCCTGCAGCCAGCTCGACATGAAATCCGCACCATAGACGATGCCGACGCCGATCGGCAGTGACAGAATGATCGACCACAGTCCCAGAAAGATCAGCTTGCCCGTCACATGAGGGTCGGTCGCGGTGACGAATTGCGGCAGGAAGGTCATGAAGAAGATGATGACCTTGGGGTTCAAGAGATTGACCCAGAGCCCGTTCAGGAAGGCGCCCTTCTTCGAGACAACCGCATCACCATCCGCCTTGATGACAAAGTTCGAGCCGTGCCTGACGGCCTGAAGCGCCAGCCAGAGCAGATAGGCCGCGCCCCCGGTCTTCAGAAGCATGAAGGCCGTCGGCGACGCGACGATAAGCGCCGAAATGCCGAAGGCGACCAGCAGAGTGTGGATCGAGATCCCGAAACTGGTGCCGGCCAGCGTCATCAGGCCGATCACGCGACCATCACGCAGCGATCGACTGATCCAGAGGGTCATATCGGGACCAGGCGTAATGGCGAGCAGCAGGAGCGCCAGGCTGAAGGCGAGAAAGACGGGAAGGCTCGGGATAAAATCCATTGGGGTCACCGCATGACAAGGCGCCCGCGACCTGCGGGCGCTTCATCCTTAGCGGCGATCAGCGATCTTGCCAATCAGCCCTTGGGAACAGACAGGTAGGTCTTGAAGGCGTCGGCATATTCGGGATGCCAGCGCGACAGCGGCGGGCGGTTTTCGATGATGTCGCCGGCAGCCCAGGCGATACGCTTCTCGTCGAGCGCACGGGTCACTTCATTGTCGGGGCAGAGGATGTAGAAATCGCCACGTGCCAGGCTCTCCAGCAGGAAGTCGACGGTTTCCTCCGGTGTCCACGCGCCGGCCGGCTTCTCGGTTCGACCGTTTGCCGTCAGACCCGTGAAGACGAAACCGGGGATCAGAAGGTGAGCCGTGACATTACAGTCCGGCATGTTGCGCAACTCGTGCTGAAGCGCTTCGGTGAAGGCCTTCACGCCCGCCTTGGAGACATTGTAGGCGGGGTCGCCCGGCGGCGTCGTGATACCCTACTTCGAGCCAGTGTTGATGATGAGAGCCGCATCCTTGTGGGCGACCATGCCCGGACCAAAGGTGCGGGTGCCGTTGACCACGCCCATCAGGTTGACGCCGAGCACGTTTTCCCAGTTGGCCTGAGGCCCGAACAGCGCGCTGCCCGGTTGGATGCCGGCATTGTTCATCAACACATGCACACGCCCGAAGCGCTGGATGACGGCGCGTTCCAAGGCTTCAAGTTCGTCCAGCTTCGAGACATCTGTGCCTATCGCGACGACATCGGCCTCGCCCCCCGATGCAAGTGCTGTCACTTCAACGGCCGCGCTCGCCAGCCGATCTCCCTCGAGATCGACGAGAACGACGCACAGACCCATTTGCGCGAAGGCTTTCGCGGCGGCAAGGCCGATGCCCGAAGCAGCACCGGTGATGACGGCGACATGGCCTTTGACGAGTGCGGGATGCTGGGGCGTCATGGGCGAACTCCTTCAGAACCTGTAGTGTTGTGGCTGGTCGCGATATGGTATCCTCCCGGGACATCGTCAACGTGACAGCGCTCGATGGAGGCAAGGCTGCCCATGAACAAGGTTACGACCGTCACGGTCTCCGGGGAACTGGCGGAGTTCATCGAAGCCAAGATTTCTGCCGGAGAGTATGCCTCGGAAGCCGAGGTCATCGAGGCCGCGCTCGCCCTGTTGCGCGATGAGGTCGATGGTCTTGCCGCGATCCAGGCTGCCATCGAGGAGGGCGAGGCCTCTGGTGAGCCGCAGCCGTTTGACCCAAGGCGGTTTCTCGACGAAATGCACAGCAAATACGGAGCCTGATATGGCTGCCTACAGGCTTTCACCGCAAGCGCGGAGGGATCTTGAAGGCATATGGCGATATTCTTGGGAGCGTTGGTCTAAAGACCAGGCCGACCGCTATTACATGGCGATCATCGAGGCGTTCGAAGATCTTGAGGCCGGACGAAAGGCTGGCAGACCCTTGGCTATCGCCAAGCGCGGCTATCTCAGTCTCGCCTGCGGATCCCACTTTATCATCTACGCGCAGCGAAAGCAGACTGTTGAAATTATCCGCATCCTCCACCAGCGCATGAATATCGGTCGCCATCTCTGACCCAGTTGCCTCCCGCCCTTGCACGCCAGCGGAATCTCGCTAAAAGTGCCGCATTCTTGATCCAGGCGGGGTTTGAGCCTCGCTCCTTCCAGACGGAACATCGACATGGCACTCCCCAAAGACGTGAAGAAAGTCGTCCTCGCCTATTCCGGCGGTCTCGACACCTCGATCATCCTGAAATGGCTGCAGACCGAACTCGGTGCTGAAGTCGTCACCTTCACTGCAGACCTCGGTCAAGGTGAAGAGCTTGAACCGGCCCGCAAGAAGGCCGAGATGCTCGGCATCAAGGAGATCTTCATCGAGGACGTGCGCGAGGAATTCGTCCGCGACTTCGTCTTCCCGATGTTCCGCGCCAATGCGGTCTATGAAGGTGTCTACCTGCTCGGCACCTCGATTGCCCGTCCGCTCATTTCCAAGCACCTGATCGATATCGCCAAGAAGACGGGTGCCGACGCGATCGCGCACGGTGCGACCGGCAAGGGCAATGACCAGGTACGCTTCGAACTCTCGGCCTATGCGCTGAACCCCGACATCAAGATCATCGCGCCCTGGCGCGACTGGGCCTTCAAGAGCCGCACGGACCTCCTGAATTTCGCCGAACAGCACCAGATCCCGGTTGCCAAGGACAAGAAGGGCGAGGCGCCGTTCTCCGTCGACGCCAACCTCTTGCACTCCTCGTCCGAGGGCAAGGTTCTCGAGGATCCCTCGGTCGAAGCACCTGAATACGTGCATATGCGCACGATTTCGCCGGAAGCCGCCCCGGACAAGGCGACCGTGATCAAGGTCGGCTTCGAAAAGGGTGATGCCGTCTCGATCAACGGCGTCCGCATGAGCCCGGCAACGCTCTTGGCCGAACTCAACACCTATGGCCGCGACAACGGCATCGGTCGCCTCGACCTCGTGGAAAACCGCTTCGTCGGCATGAAGTCGCGCGGCGTCTACGAGACCCCCGGCGGCACGATCCTGCTTTCCGCCCATCGCGCGATCGAGTCGATCACCCTCGACCGTGGTGCTGCCCACCTCAAGGATGAGATCATGCCGCGCTACGCCGAGCTGATCTACTACGGCTTCTGGTTCTCGCCGGAGCGCGAGATGCTGCAGGCGCTGATCGACAAGAGCCAGGAGCATGTTGAAGGCGAAGTGACGCTGAAGCTCTACAAGGGCAATGTCATGGTCATCGGCCGTGAATCGGCGAAGTCGCTTTATTCCGACCAGCTCGTCACCTTCGAAGACGACCAGGGCGCCTATGACCAGAAGGATGCAGCCGGTTTCATCAAGCTGAACGCGCTGCGTCTGCGCACGCTCGCCAAGCGCAATCTCGGCAAGTAAGCCAGTTCCGGCATTTCGGATAGCCCGTCTCCTCTCTGGGGAGGCGGGCTTTTTCATGCCTGGCGTTCGAGGTGGCGGAGCCAGAAGAAACCGGCGACAGCGCTCAGCTCCATGAAGGGGATGATGATGCCGAAGGCGGTCAAGGGATCGCCGATCGAGGCGGCGGCAACCCCGCCCGCAAAGCCCGCGCTCATCTGCAGAAAGCCCGTCAGGGCAGACGCCGACCCCGCGATGTGCGGGAAGGGAGCCATGCTCATCGTCACGACATGAGGGCTCAGGAAAGCGAGACCGAAGGTGCAGATGGCCACCGGCGCCATGACGGAAAGGAAGAAGGGCGGCACGAATGCGACCGAGAGCGCCATGATGACAGCGCCGCTGCCGCAGAGGGCTATGCCTATCCGCGACGCCGTCAGCCCTGAGATCCTGCGGGAAACGAGCTTCAGGGTGAGTGATCCCGTGAGGTATGCGCCTGATTGCATCAGCATGCCCAGGCCAAATGCGGTCGGGGTCAGGCCGACTTCGTTGATCAGGACGAAGGGCAACATGGTCGACTGCGCATAGAGCGCGCCGATGGTGCCACTCAGGACGAGGGATGCTGCGAGGAAGCGCGCATTGGCGGCGACCTCCAGATAGTTGCGCAGCAACTGGGCGGGGCGAAGGCGAGCCAGATCGGGAACGATCGTTTCCTTCAGCAGCAGCACCGTGAAGCCCACGGCCATGGCGCCGAAGCCCACCATCAGCAGGAAAACCGCATTCCAGCCGAAGGCCGCCAACGTCAATCCGCCGAGGGTTGGTCCCATGGCCGGGCCGACCGCGAGGAAGATGCCGATGGTATTGAGGATCCGGGAGGCATCCGCGCCGGTGTAGAGGTCTCGAACGATCGCGCGCCCGACGACAACGCCCACAGATGCGCCGATGCCTTGCACAAGGCGGGCGGCGAGGATGAACTCCACGCTGGGGGCCAGCGTCGCCAGCAGTGAGCCGGCGAGATAGATTGCAAGAAAGATCAAGGTCGCCTTCTTGCGTCCGAGGGCATCGGCGAGGGGGCCTGCGACCAGCTGCGCAAGGGCGAAGCCAGCGAAGAACATCGAGAGGCTGAGTTTGATTGCCGCATCGGTCGTGCCGAAAGCGCGCACCAGCTCCGGCATCGCCGGCGTATAGATTGCCATGGAGATGGGGCCGAGCGTGGTCAGGAACGCACCGAGAAAGGTGGTGCGACGCTCGCTCATGCGCAGTGGGGTCATCACAAATCGTCCGGCATCAAGAAGAAAGGCGCCACTGCGGCGCCTCCTGCTGATGACTTAGTGCGAATGTGGTCCGGGATCGAGTGCCAATTCTCGCTTCCTGCGCGATCAGGTCGATTTCGAAAAGAAATCGAGAACCTTCGCATAGGAGCCCGCCATGTCCATGTCGCCGATCATCTCGGCAAGCGACTGCTGCGTGCGATAGTATTCCGCGTAGTCGAATTGGGAATCGTCGGTCAGCGTCGACAGATCCATCATGTTGCCGTTGCGATCAACGATCTGCAAAGGCAGCTCCGTCGAGAGTTCGCGATAGGTGTCGGCATCGATCTCTTGTCGTTGAAAGCTCTCCGAAGCAATCTCGCGCAAGCGACGCGGTGTCATGCTGGCGAAGACCGACAGCGCCTCTTCGAAAACCTCGGCTTCTCTGGAGTTCGCTACCTTCGAGGAAAGCTCAGGCAGGCGGACATCCGATTGCGGGCTGCTTTCTTTGACGCGAAGGGAGGAAGCGCCTACCGGTTGGATCGAGAAGATTTCCATGGCCGTGACCGTCCTTTCATAGGATGTATCGATCTATGTTCTTATTCGAAACTACGTCAATTAGCGGCTGAACCCTTGGTGGAAAAATCTCGCCTTGTTCACCGATTTTTGCGTGCTCACCCATGTGTTGCCGGGATAACATGGTGGAAAATCATTGCTTCGCCCGTTTGCGGTGCGATGCCTCAGGAGGTTTTCACATGGTTCAGTCGTCTGTTTTCAATCCCGCCGTCACCGATTGGCAGGGGCCGTTTGGCCTGCCGCAATTCGAGAAGGTCGGCGACGACGACTATGCACCGGCTTTTGAAGCGGCGCTGAAGGAGCATGACGCAGAAATCGATGCGATCGCGGACAACCCCGAACCGGCGACTTTCGCAAACACGATTGTTGCGCTGGAGATCGCAGGTGACGCGCTTTCTCGCGTGTCGGCCCTGTTCTGGAATCGGGCCGGTGCCCATACCAATCCCGGGATTCAGGCTCTGGAGCGCGAGATCGCGCCGAAGATGTCTCGCCACTATTCCAAGATTGGCATGAACGCGGCGCTGTTCCGCCGTATCGACGACCTCTGGACGCGCCGGGCGGATCTTGGGCTTTCGGTTGAACAGACGCGCGTTCTGGAGCGCCACTGGAAGGGTTTCGTGAAAGCGGGTGCCAAGCTGCCGAAGGCCGAACAAGAACGGCTGGCGGCGATCAATGAACGGCTGGCGAGCCTCGGTGCCAGCTTCGGCCAGAATGTCCTCGGCGACGAATCGTCGTGGACCCTGCCGCTTGTCGGGGAAGAGGATCTCGCCGGTATTCCCGCCTTCCTGCGCGATGCCATGGCGTCTGCCGCTGCCGCCCATGGCGGCGGACACGCCCACGTGGTGACGCTGTCGCGATCGATCATCGAGCCCTTCCTGACGTTCTCCGAGCGCCGCGACTTGCGCGAGATCGCCTTCAAGGCCTGGACCTCGCGCGGCATCAAGGGCGGCGCAACCGACAACCGGGAGATCGTCAAGGAAACTCTGGCCCTCAGGGCGGAGAAGGCGGCTCTGCTCGGCTACAAGGACTATGCATCCTACAAGCTCGACAACACGATGGCGAAGACACCGGAAGCGGTGAACGGTCTCCTGATGCAGGTCTGGGAAAAGGCGGTCTCTCAAGCGCGCGCCGAAGAGGCCGAGCTTGCCGCCTTGATTGCCGACGAGGGAAAGAACCACGAGGTAGCGCCGTGGGACTGGCGCCACTATGCCGAAAAGCTCCGGGCCCAGAAGTTCAATTTTTCCGAAACCGAGCTGAAGCCCTATCTGCAGCTCGAAAAGATCATCGAGGCCTGCTTCGACGTCGCCGGCCGGCTCTTTGGTATCCGCGCCGTGCCGCTCACCAATGTGGTTGGCTATCATCCTGACGTGCGCGTCTTCGAGATCCGCGACCGGAATGATAAGCTGGTGGCGCTTTTCCTCGGTGACTATTTCGCCCGCTCATCGAAGCGCTCCGGCGCCTGGATGAGCAGCTTCCAGGCGCAGCACCGGCTGCCGCTGAAGAACGGCCGCGTGGGTGAGCTGCCGATCATCTACAATGTCTGCAACTTCGCCAAGCCCGAGGCCGGCAAGCCGGCGCTTCTCTCGCTCGACGATGCCCGCACACTTTTCCACGAGTTCGGCCACGCCGCGCATGGCATGCTGTCGGATGTCACCTATCCTTCTGTCTCCGGCACGGGCGTATCGCGCGACTTCGTCGAGCTGCCCTCGCAGCTCTATGAACACTGGCTTACGGTGCCGGAGATCCTGAAGACTTATGCGGTCCACTACCAGACCGGCGAGCCGATGCCGCAGGCCCTGCTCGACAAGGTGCTGGCGGCCCGCACCTTCAATGCCGGCTTCACCACGGTGGAGTTCACCTCGTCGGCGCTGGTCGACATGGCCTTCCACACAGGCGGGGCGGTCGAAGATCCGATTGCAGTCCAAACCGAGGTGCTCGAGAAGATCGGCATGCCCGCTTCGATCGTCATGCGCCACGCCACACCGCATTTCCAGCACGTGTTTGCCGGAGATGGCTATTCTGCCGGCTACTATTCCTACATGTGGTCGGAGGTCCTCGACGCCGATGCCTTCTCTGCCTTCGAGGAGACCGGCAATCCCTTCGATCCGGAGATGGCATCTAAGCTCAAGACCCACATTTACGCCTCGGGTGGATCGGTCGATCCGGAGGATGCATACAAGGCATTCCGCGGCAAACTGCCAAGCCCGGAGGCGATGCTGAAGAAGAAAGGGCTTGCCGCTTAAGGCCTGCAATGCACCCGAAATTTGCCGCCGGCGGTAACCATCGCCGGCGCATCGGGCGTTTCCCCCTTTCGCAAATGCAAAAAACAAGGTATGAGCGCGCCAAAGTAAATCGGCGCCACTCTCCCGTATTGCGCCCCAGCTATCAGAGATCACAAACATGAAAATGCGCAACATCGCGATTATCGCGCACGTCGACCATGGAAAAACGACCCTTGTGGACGAGCTTCTGAAGCAGTCGGGGTCTTTCCGTGAGAACCAGCGCACCGCCGAGCGCATGATGGACTCGAACGACCTCGAAAAGGAACGTGGCATCACGATCCTGGCCAAGGCGACCTCCATCGAGTGGAAGGGTCACCGCATCAACATCGTCGACACGCCCGGCCACGCCGACTTCGGCGGCGAAGTCGAGCGTATCCTCTCGATGGTGGACGGCGCGATCGTTCTGGTCGACTCTTCGGAAGGCCCGATGCCGCAGACGAAGTTCGTCGTCGGCAAGGCGCTGAAGGTCGGCCTTCGCCCGATCGTCGCGATCAACAAGATCGACCGTCCGGACGGTCGCCACGAAGAAGTCATCAACGAAGTCTTCGACCTCTTCGCCAATCTCGACGCGACCGACGATCAGCTCGACTTCCCGATCCTTTACGGTTCTGGCCGCGACGGCTGGATGAACGTCAATCCTGAAGGTCCGAAGGATGCAGGTCTTGCGCCGCTTCTCGACCTCGTGCTGGAACATGTTCCGGAGCCGAAGGTCGAAGAAGGCCCGTTCCGCATGATCGGTACGCTTCTCGAAGCCAACCCCTTCCTCGGCCGTATCATCACCGGTCGTATCGCTTCTGGCTCGATCAAGCCGAACCAGGCGGTCAAGGTTCTCTCCCAGGACGGCAAGACGGTCGAAACCGGCCGTATCTCGAAGATTCTCGCGTTCCGCGGCATCGAGCGTCAGCCGATCGAAGAAGCGCATGCTGGTGACATCGTCGCCATCGCCGGCCTCTCCAAGGGCACCGTTGCCGACACCTTCTGCGATCCTTCGGTCACCGAAGCCATGACCGCTCAGCCGATCGACCCGCCGACGGTTACCATGTCCTTCCTCGTCAACGACAGCCCGCTCGCCGGCACCGAAGGTGACAAGGTCACCTCGCGCGTTATCCGCGATCGCCTGTTCAAGGAAGCGGAAGGCAATGTCGCGCTGAAGATCGAAGAATCCGACGGCAAGGATTCGTTCTTCGTGTCCGGTCGTGGCGAATTGCAACTCGCCGTTCTGATCGAAACCATGCGCCGTGAAGGCTTCGAGCTTGCCGTGTCGCGTCCGCGCGTCGTCATGCACAAGGACGAGAACGGCCAGACCATGGAGCCGATCGAAGAAGTCGTGATCGACGTCGACGAAGAGCATTCCGGCGTCGTCGTTCAGAAGATGTCCGAGCGCAAGGCCGAAATGGTCGAGCTGCGTCCGTCGGGCGGCAGCCGCGTTCGTCTGCGCTTCTACGCACCGACCCGTGGCCTGATCGGCTATCAGTCGGAACTGCTGACCGATACGCGCGGCACGGCGATCATGAACCGCCTGTTCCACGATTATCAGCCTTACAAGGGTGCGATCACCGGTCGCGTCAACGGCGTTCTCCTGTCCAACCAGTCGGGTGAAGCTGTTGCCTATGCCATGTTCAACCTGGAAGACCGCGGCCCGATGATCATCGAGCCGGGCGAAAAGGTTTATGCCGGCATGATCATCGGCATCCACACGCGTGACAACGACCTCGAAGTCAACGTTCTCAAGGGCAAGCAGCTGACCAACATCCGTTCGGCCGGTAAGGACGAAGCCGTCAAGCTGACGCCGCCGATCCGCATGACGCTCGACCGCGCGCTGTCCTGGATCCAGGACGACGAACTGATGGAAGTCACGCCGAAGTCGATCCGCCTGCGCAAAATGTTCCTCGACGCGAACGACCGCAAGCGCATGGAAAAGTCCAAGGCTGCCATCTGAGACACAAGTCTCTGAAAATATGTCTCGTTTTGAAACCCCGGTCCAAAATGCCGGGGTTTTGTTTGTGCATCCTCCGCCTTCTGCCTTGCGGGTAATCTTAAAAAAGCGTTAAATTTTCTCGTTGGGCCGATGCAGGTCCAGGCCCCGCGCCTGATGAGTTGGGCGCGCCAGAGTGGGTTTACGTTATGAAGACGTTGTCGATCGACATGCGCTTGGCAGGTCCCGGTGATGCCGCCGCGATCGCGGATGCCCATCGCAATGCCTGGATGCACGCCTATTCCGGTATCATTCCCTATCGTGCGCTGACCCGGATGATCGAGCGCCGCGGCGAAAGCTGGTGGCGCAAGGCAACGCGTGGTCCGGCCACTATCCTCGTTGCCGAAGTGGCCGGTCAAGTCGCCGGTTACGCCTCGCTCGGCTATAACAGGGCACGCGCCCTGCCGCACGAGGGCGAGATCTATGAATTGTATCTCCGGCCCGAATATCAGGGTATCGGCCTCGGTTATCAGCTGTTTCACGAGGCGCGGCGGATTCTGAAGTCGCTGGGGTGCAACGGCATGGTCGTCTGGTGCCTTGAAGACAGCGAGATCGCCGCCAATTTCTTCCGGACGAACGGCGGTACGGATGCGGTCGAGGGGATGGAAGACTTCGACGACGTCCACCTGAAGAAACTCGGCTTCATCTGGAACTGAGACTGCGCTGCGCGTCTATTCCACGACATAACCCTCGGGCCAGCTGAACGTCCGCTCGCTGACAAGGTCGCCGCGCTTGCCGATCCATTGCGGCTCGTTCATGCCGCAGGCGAAATCGGCAGCCTCGGTGTCTGCCGCCTGCCTCGCCAGTTCGTTGGCCTTGGGGTTGGCCTTGGCATCCACCATGGCGACGAAGCAGGAGCCGCCGTCCCCTTGCGTCGCAACTTTGGACACAACGAGGATCTCGCCACGGCCTTGCCTGGTCGAGCTGCCGTCCGGGCCGGGATTGTCGATGAACCAGCGCAGGATCGCGGCAAATGGCCGGCCACCGTCATCGACACGCCATTCGATCCTGGTGTTGACGTGGTTGAAAGCGGCGAAGCTCTCGAAGCCCCCGTCGATCAGCTCGCGGTCGACCTGACCGAAGATCACGCTCTGGCGGATGTCACCTTCCTTGAAATAGACGGGATAATCTTCGTAGCCCTCGCATTTCAAGGAAACCCCCATCACGTCCTCGGCAAGTGTTTCGCAGGCGTCGAGGTCGAGATCGGTGTATCCGCTCTCCTGAGCCAGTGCGGGTCCGGAGATGAGTGCTACAGACGCCAGCCAGCGCAATCCTGCGAGCAGATTTTTCGTTCCCCTGATCATGCCGCTAATCCCCCTTCGTCGCTGGCCCTGTGCCGCGCCGCCTCTGTCCGCCGAAAGCCGTGTTGCATTGCGCCATAATTCGCATTAGGTAGCGCAGGAATTCAACACTCTACGGGGTCCAATAATATGCGTATTGATGCAATTGCCATCGGCAAGAACCCGCCGGAAGACATCAACGTCATCGTCGAAGTTCCTGTCGGCGGCCAGCCGATCAAGTATGAGATGGACAAGGACGCCGGCACGCTGGTCGTCGACCGCTTCCTCTACACCCCGATGACCTATCCGGGCAATTACGGCTTCGTGCCGCATACGCTTTGCAAGGACGGCGACCCGCTCGACGTTCTGATCTGCAACACGCGCCCGCTCGTTCCCGGCTGCGTCATCAATGTCCGCCCGATTGGCGTCATGATGATGGAAGACGATGGCGGCATGGACGAGAAGATTCTCGCCGTTCCGGTGCCGAAGCTGACGCGTCGCTACGACAAGATCACTAACTACACGGATCTGCCGGAAATCACGCTGAAGCAGATCCAGCACTTCTTCGAGCACTACAAGGATCTGGAGCCCGGCAAGTGGGTGAAGATCGGCGACTGGATGGATGTTGACGCTGCCAAGCAGATCATTCTGGAGTCGATCCAGCGCGCCAAGGACGAAGCCAAGTAAGTTCTCAGGTCGGCGCGAGAGCGTCCAACCGCGATTTCAAATCCTCCGGATCGCCCTCGATCCGGAGGATTTTTTGTCTGGCGGTATCGCCTGACGCCACCGATATCGAGGACTTCGGGACCTTCAGGGCTTTCGAAAGCAGGGCGATCAGGGCCTTGTTGGCCTTGCCCTTTTCCGGCACGGCGGTCACGCGTGCCTTCAGATGCGCCAGCCCGTCGGCGGAAACCTCTACCCCGTCAAACGCATCGCGCCCGCCGTTCGGTGTCAACCGGACGGCGAGCAGTATGTGATCATGCGCAAGACGGCAGGGGCTGGTCACGCCACCAGCGGATAGACGCTGTTCCAGAGGAACGAACGCAGGAAGAAGATGATCAGCAGGACAATGATCGGAGAGATGTCGATGCCGCCGAGATCCGGCATGAAGCGGCGGATGGGGCGCAGAACCGGCTCGGTCACATTGTAGAGAAACTGTCCAAGTGCCGCGACGAAGCGGTTGCTGGAATTGATCACGTTGAAAGCGTAGAGCCAGGAGAAGATTGCACTCCCGATCAGAATCCAGGTGAAGATGCTCAAGGCAAGGTCAATCGTCTGAAACAGGGCGTACATTCAGGTCTCCATTTCTCGGTTGACAGAGATGTAGACATTGGCGACTTAACGGACAAGTGGATGGGGCCCACGCAATCCGAATCATGTTTAACGGCGGGCCTGCCCGCAGCTTAAGGTCACTTCGATGCACCCGTCCTCGGCCGACGATCGTTTCGCCGCGTTTCGGCATTCCTCCTATACCCGTTTCTTCTTTGCCCGCTTCCTGGGAGCCTTCGCCACCCAGATCCTCAGCGTCTCCGTCGGCTGGCAGATGTACGACATGACGGGCAATGTCTTCTATCTCGGCCTGATCGGCCTGGTGCAGTTCCTGCCGTCGCTGCTTTTGATCCTCGTTACCGGTTCCGTCGCCGACCGCTATAACCGACGGGCCATCGTCTCGATCTGCATGATCGTCAGCGCCATTTGCGCCGGAGCGCTGCTTGGGCTCACCATTGCCGATGCCTTCGAGCCGACGATCGTCTTTGCCATCCTCGTCGTGTTCGGTATCGAGCGTGCCTTTGCTGCACCCGCCGTGCAGTCGCTTGCGCCCAATCTCGTGCCGCAAAAGGACTTGTCGAACGCGGTCGCCTGGAATTCGTCCTCCTGGCAGACAGCGTCGATCGTCGGCCCCGTGGCTGGTGGTCTGCTCTACGGAGCAAGCCCTGTTGTCGCCTATTCGGTGTCCTTCGCCTTTTTTGCCGCCGCGTCGATCCTTGTCTTCCTCGTCAAGCGCCCGCCGCAGCGAAAGTCGGAAAAGGCCGTCAGTCTGGACACGCTGTTTGCCGGGTTCCGCTTCATCTTCGGTGAGAAGGTGGTGCTGGGCGCGATCTCGCTCGACCTCTTCGCGGTGCTGCTGGGCGGTGCCGTCGCGCTGATGCCGGTCTTTGCGCGCGACATTCTCGATCTCGGCCCCTGGGGGCTCGGCCTCCTGCGCGCAGCACCCGGAATTGGGGCGATCATCGTCGCGATCGCGCTTGCAAGCTTTCCAATCCGCCACAATGCCGGGGTCTTCATGTTCATCGGTGTTGCGCTGTTCGGGGCCGGCACGATCGTCTTTGGATTGTCCGAATATGCGTGGCTCTCGATCGCCGCCCTGATGCTGATGGGGGCTGCGGACATGGCCTCGGTCTATGTGCGCGAGACGCTGATCGCGCTCTGGACGCCGGACGAGGTGCGTGGGCGCGTCAATGCCGTCAACATGGTCTTTGTCGGTGCGTCCAACGAACTCGGCGAATTCCGCGCCGGCACCATGGCGCATTTCATCGGGCCCGTTCCGGCCGTCGTGATCGGTGGCTTCGGGACGCTCGCAGTCGCCGTCGTCTGGGCGCTCGGCTTCCCGCAGCTGCGCAAGATTGACAGCCTCGAGGCGCCGGAGCGTCAGGAGGCGCGCTGATCGCGCTTGAAGATCAGGTCGAGGAAATCCGACAGCCAGGCCCGCAAGGGGGCGTCGAAGATCATCCTGCCTTCCAGATGCTCCCGCCCCTGCTGCGCATTGGGCAGCACGAAGCGATGGGCGCCATGGACCACCCAGCGGTGCATCATGGCGCGCGTGAGTTCGGCGTGGAACTGCACGCCCCAGGCGTTCTCGCCATAGCGGAAGGCCTGGTTCGGATAGATGTCGCCGGTCGCCAGCAATTTTGCACCATGCGGCAGGCTGAAGCCCTCGCGATGGAAGTGATAGACCATCTTCGGCCAATGCATCAGCAGGCGGCCATGCTCCGTCGGTCGGATCGGATACCAGCCGATCTCGGTGCGCTCCTCGCGGTCGGCCTCCACCTTGCCGCCGAGGTGGCGGACCAGCATCTGGGCGCCGAGACAGATGCCGAGGAACGGCTTGTTCTCTTTCAGGGGCACGTCCAGCCAGTTGATCTCGGTCTTGATATAATCCTCGGGGTCGTTGGCGCTCATCGGACCGCCGAAGACGACGGCGCCGGCATGATCCGCCAGTGTCTTCGGCAAGTCCTGGCCGAGCACCGGGCGGCGGATATCCAGCGTATAGCCTTTTTCTTCCAGCATCTGGCCGACCCGGCCGGGGCTTGAACGCTCCTGATGCAGGACGATGATAACCGGTTGTTTGCGATCGCTTGGACGCGACCGAAGGTCACGAGGCATCGTCGATTGCTCCGAGGCCGGCGCGTTCGGCCGCCTCCTGTCGCTGCACGATCCGTTCCCGGGCCGACACGCCGAGGAGATCTGCGACCCGCCAGATGGCGTGGTCTTCCATCTCGCTCCTGTTGCCGTCGGCATAAACAATGTCCCAGAGCAGACCGACGAGCTGCTGGCGCTGTTCCTCGTTCAGCTGTCGCTTCAGTTCCGTGGTGAAGCGATAGTAGTCCACCGCTTCGCTCTCGGCGTCCTGCCCGGCGGCAATCAGGGCATCGAGTGCCGCATCGTCCAGTGCGTATTGATCTTTCAGGATTTCCCGCAGCTTCACTCGCTCGGCGTCGCGGACGACGCCATCGGCTTCCATGACCTGAAGACAGAGGGCAGCGACTGCGATGCGCGGGTCGTCGGGGGCAAAGACCGCCTTGGGGCGGTCCTGCATCACGGATTGAAAAAAGGCTTGCAAGCGGTCGAGCATGCGGATCCCGTCAGAAGAGTTTCAGGCGCGTTTTGGCTTCCGGTGCTGCAAGCGCTGGATCCTTGACCCCGGGGTCATCGGGCGGGCGGCCGAAGAAAGGCTCGACCACCGTTGGCTCTTGGGCAGCGGGAGTGGCATCTCCAGATGCGATCACCACGGGTTTGACCGGCTTTGCCGGTTTGGCCGGAGGGGTTTCCGGGGTCTCCGGTTCGATCGCTTTCGCCTGAGGCTCAACATCGATCACCCGGGCTTTCGGTTGCACGATTTTCGGCTTTGCCGTCTCGAACTCAGGTTCGGGTCGCGCAGGTGTTTCGGTTCTTGCAACGGGGGGCAGGGAAGCAAGAGCTTTTTCGCCTTCGGAGACACTGCCTTCCTCGATCGGACCCGCCAGTTGGTCGAAGGGCGTCTTCCATTCGAAGGCATCGAGGCGACCGGTGACCGGCGAGATCGGCATCCAGCGTTCCGAGACATGGCCGTCGGCCACCCAGGCGGCATCGCGCGGCGCCTTCAGCGCCTGGCCCATCCAGTGGCGGATGCGGCCCTGGTCACCGGTCTCGGCTTCCTCGATATCCGCAAGCAGCAGATAGACCCTTTCGTGCGAGGCGATGCGGGCGGCGGCTTCCGCCTTGGTGCGTGCCTTCTTGAAATCCTGGGCATCGAGGGCTGCTTCGGCGACAATGAGCAGGGACTCGTAATTGTTCGGCTTCAGGGCTTCGAGCTTTTCCGCCTTCTTCAGACGATCGACGGCGCTGTCACCGCTGCGTACCCGCACATAGGCCCTTGCAATTTCCGGATGCGGGTCGAGTTTCCAGACCTGCTCCAGCGTGCTCGATGCCTTGCGCAGGTTGTCTTCACGCATATAGGCCTTGGCGGCAACGATCGCGGCTGGCACCAGATCCTTGGCGAGTTTCAGCGCCTTCAAGGCGCTGTCGCGAGCACCTGCCGGCTCGGCTTCCAGCTGATCTTCCGCCTTTGCGGTCAAAAGCACGGCCTTCAGGCGTTCGGCTTCGTGCCGCTCAAGAACATGGGCGATCTTCTGCTGATCCAGCAGTCGGATCGCATCGTCCCAGTGGCCGGCGCGGCAGCGGTGTTCGAGCGTCGCCTTTGCTGCCCAGGGCAGGTAGGGAGCTGCTTCCGCCGCGGTTTCGGCATATTGCCGGGCGGCCTCATGGGCTCCCAGACGGTTCGCCTCGACGTAAAGACCGCGCAAGCCGAGTTCGCGCGTTTCCGGATCGTCGGACATCTCCTGGAACAGGCGACGTGCCTCATCGTGCCGGCCTTCGATCAGAGCGGCCTGGGCGTCCAGCACGCGGATCAGCGGCTCCTGATCGGCACGGATCAGGCTTCTCGCGCGGGCACTCATCTTGCGGGCCAGGATGGCATTGCCAGCACCTGCGGCAATCAGACCGGTGGAGAGCGCCTGATAGCCGCGGTCGCGCTTGCGGGCGCGGAAGAAACGGCGGACCGAATGGGGCGATGTCCAGAGCGTGCGCAGCAGCCACCAGGTCACCATGATCGCGGCGACGAGCCCGACGAGCGCCGTCACCGCGACAATGAGATCGGTATTGTATTGCTGGCCTTCCCAGATCAGCGAGATTTCACCGGGACGATCCGCGATCCAGGAGAAGCCGAAGCCGAGCGCCAGGATGAAGGCGAAGAAAAAGAGGACCTTGAGGATGGTTGTCATGCGTCAGCCTCCATTTCCGGCCACGGTCTGGGACAGAGCGGCAGCTACCCGCTCCTCGGCCTCGATCCGGTTCTTCAGAGTTGTCGCAAAATCGGATGAAGCCGCCTTTCCGGCTTCCGGCAGCGTTTCCCATTCCAGGGCCGCGCCCTTGAGGTCGCCGTTCTGCAGCTTGTCCTCGACCCGTGCGACGATGGCTTCGGGCATGTCGCCCTCGACATTGCCGACGGGCCGAACCTTGACCAGCGAGCGGGCGCTGGCCATCAGGCGATCCGTCCAGCCTTCGCCTTGTTCTGGCTGGTGTATGGCGGCGAGGATCTCCTCCGCCACCTGATTGAACTGCCGTGTCAGATCCGTTCGAGACGGTACGCCATTGCTCGCGAGCGGGGTCAGGGCCGCAACAGCGGGGTCCTCGGGCGAAACGCTTTTCAGGGCGTCAAGCTCCGACAGGAATGGTCCACCGCGATCGATGGCGGTCTTCAACCCGGAAAGGGCGATGGCGCGCGCCATTTCCACGTCGTTGCGCGGCTCTTCCAGCTTGCGCTCGGCTTCATCAAGTCGTGTGGCGCTCTGATCGAGCGCCTGCTTGTTGCTGGCGATTTCGGCGCGCAGCGATTCGATGGCCTGCTCGGCAGCGACCAGTTGGGTCTTGAGCGCCTCGACTGCGGCGGCATCGGCGGGCGGCGTGGAGCCTGCATCGGCGACGCTGGTTTCAAGGGCTGAGATACGCTCTACCAAGGCAGGGTCGGTGGCGGGGGCTGCGGGCTGCGCCGCCAGACGGGCGACTTCTGCCTTCAACGCGTCAAGCTCTGCCGTGTCCACGGCCGGCGCCGGCGCTGTCTGTTCCGGTCCGAGACCCGGAACGATCCCGGCATATTGCATGCTGCCCGCCAGCGCGAGCGCCACGAGGCCGCCGAAAATGCCGGATGCGATCAGGGTCGAGGTGGCGGGGGATTGGCGAGCCGGTTCCCGGCTGGTGGTCGGTTCGCTTTTCGGTGTCGCTTCAGCACGGGTGTCCGTGTCATCGACAGGGGTGGTTTCAGCGGTCGTCTCCGGCGTTGGTGTCCAGGGATCGGCTGGAGTTCCGAACGGAGCATCGTTCGAGGCCGCGGCACCTGCGGTCGGCTCGTCTGGTACGGGAGACGTGGCAGGCGCATCTGCTGGCTCGGTCTCGGCGTTGCCGGAGCCCGCGGCGGACTTGGTTTCCTGTGCGGTCAGATCGATCGTCACCGGTTCATCGGGGGCTTTCGATCGACGGGGTGGCTTTCCGGAAACCATGACAACCTCTTCATTTCGCGCGTGTGAGTAAACCTAGTCAGTCCTCATGGCGAAGGGAAGGCCCGAGGTTCCATTTCACGCGGCACTGCATCAAAGCAGAAGAAGGAGCAGATCTTCCCGAGGTTCCATCGGCCATTGGCTTCTGGCCTGAAAATTTGTCGGTAGAGCGCTTGCGATCTTTTCACTCAGGCAAAGAAAGCGTGTCCGGGGCCATTCGAGCACGTCGTCAGTGCGGTCGTGCAACTCCCCGAGACGCCTTGCCGTTTCGGAGGAGTAGACCAGAATTGCTTCCGGCATCGGGGTGAGCTTGTCGATTGCCGCGGCGTCGGAATGGGTAGTCGGTACCATGCGGTAACATTCTCGTACGTCCAGCATGCGTCCCGCTTCTTGCAGCTTGGCTTCGAAGTCTGAAGAGCGTGGAGTTCCCGTCAAATAGAGGATCGATGCGCCCGGATTCTGGTACGACTTCGCGATGAGCAGCCCAGCGAGGGAGTGTCCGTCACCGTCTGCAACCGAAACATCTCTGAAGCCAGCCTCTCTTGCCGCGCGGGCCGTCGCGCGACCGACCGCGAAAAGGGGCAGGGCCTGGAAGGGGCGTCTTGCATCGTCCGGCAGCGTCTCCAGCACACGCATCGCTTCGGCACTGGTGACGGCAAGGACCGCCGTGTCTGGTGGGGGCGGGGAGGCGAGTGCCTCAGGTTGTTGCACTGCCTGCATCAGGGGCATGAGCACAGGCTCATGACCGCGGCGTTCGAGTTGTGCAGCGGTTCTGGCCGAGGCCGGCTCCGGACGCGTCACGAGAACGCGCATGGCTCAGTTCCAGCTGTCGAAGAAGTCGCTGCCGGCCGCGCTGCGGACCGTTCCGCCGGCTCTTGCGCCAAGCACTGCGGCCTCCGTCCGGCTTCCCTCGATCTCCACGTCATGCCAGCGGCTGCCATCGGGCGTCAGGATCATGCCGGCGAAGCGGATCGCGTCGCCCTCTACGGTTGCCAGGCCTGCAATCGGGGTGCGGCATGATCCGTCGAGTGCGCCGAGGAAGGCGCGTTCGCAGCTGACGGCGTCGAAGGTGTCGCGGTCATTGATGGCGTCGAGCAGATCGTTGACCCTCGTGTCGCCGATGCGGCTCTCGATGCAGATCGCGCCTTGCGCCGGTGCCGGCGGGAACTCGCTGGGGTCGAGCAGTTCGGTCGGGATCTCGGGCTTGCCGAGCCGCTTCAGGCCGGCAAAGGCAAGCAAGGTTGCATCCACTTCGCCATCGGCGAGCTTGCGCAGGCGGGTGTCGACCAGACCGCGGAAGGTGATGACGTTGATATCGGGACGGATGCGGCGGATGAGGGCCTGGCGACGTAGCGAAGACGATCCGACGGTCGCGCCGTGAGGCAGATCCTTCAGCGTCGGAGCCGTGCGGCCAACGACGGCGTCGCGCACATCTTCGCGCGGAAGATAGGCCGAGAGGAAAAGCCCTTCCGGCAGCTTGGTCGGCATGTCCTTGGACGAATGGACCGCGAAGTCGAGGTCGCCCGAGAGGAGTTGATCCTCCAGCTCCTCGGTGAACAGCCCCTTGCCGCCGATCTCCGACAGGGCCCGGTCGGTGATCCGGTCGCCCTTGGTAGAGAGCACCACGATCTCGAACATCTCTTCCGGAAGTCCATGCGCGACCATGAGGCGGGCGCGTGTCTCCGAAGCCTGGGCGAGAGCGAGCGGGCTGCCGCGTGTACCGATGCGGAAAGGTTTTGTTTGCATCCGAACTTGTCCGTTGTTACCGACAGGTTTCGTAGACCGGTTTCTCGGCGACCGCAATCAATGAACAGGTGCCATGACATCCAAACTGCGCATCCTCGGCATCGAAACGAGCTGTGACGAGACGGCGGCGGCCGTCGTCATCCGGCTTCCTGACGGTTCTGCGGTCACCGAAGCGGATGTCGTGTTGAGCCAGCTCGACGAGCACAGCGCCTATGGCGGCGTTGTACCGGAGATTGCGGCGCGCGCCCATGTCGATGCGCTGGATACGCTGATCGAGGAGGCGCTGACCCGGGCCGGCATTTCGCTCTCCGAAGTCGATGCGATCGCGGCCACCTCCGGCCCCGGCCTGATCGGCGGCCTGCTGGTGGGTCTGATGACCGGCAAGGCGATCGCGCGGGCGACGGGCAAGCCGCTTTACGCCGTCAACCATCTCGAGGGACATGCGCTGACGGCACGGCTCACCGATGGCGTTGCCTTCCCATACCTCATGCTGCTCGTTTCCGGCGGCCACACGCAATTGGTTCTGGTCAAGGGTGTGGGCGAATACGAACGCTGGGGCACCACGATCGACGATGCGCTTGGTGAGGCCTTCGACAAGACCGCCAAGCTTCTTGGTCTTCCCTATCCGGGTGGTCCCGCCGTCGAGCGGGCAGCTGCCACGGGCAATCCCAAGCGGTTTGCCTTTCCCCGGCCCTTGGTTGGCGAAGCGCGCCTCGATTTCTCCTTCTCGGGGCTCAAGACCGCCGTGCGCCAGGCGGCAGAAGGCATCGCGCCTGTCACCGATCAGGACATTGCCGATATCTGCGCCTCCTTCCAGCATGCCATTTCGCGCACGCTGAAGGATCGCATCGGCCGAGGTCTTCAGCGGTTCAAGGAAACTTATCCCGACGTCGCCGAGCCCGCGCTAGTCGTCGCTGGAGGAGTCGCTGCCAATAAAGAGGTGCGCCAGACGCTGGATACGCTCTGCGCCGAGCATCGCTTCCGCTTCGTGGCTCCCCCGCATCATCTGTGCACCGACAACGCCGTGATGATCGCCTGGGCGGGTCTTGAGCGCATGGCGCTTGGCATGCCCTCGGATGATCTTGCCGTCGCCCCTCGGTCACGCTGGCCGCTCGACCAAGATGCCAAGGCCTTGCTCGCTTATGGAAAGCGGGGCGCCAAGGCATGAGCGAGATACAACGTATCGCCGTCATCGGTGCAGGCGCCTTCGGGACGGCGCTTGCCGCCGTGATTGCCCAGACCGGCAAGGCCGAGGCGGTTCTGATCGGCCGCGACGCATCGGTGATGGCCGATCTTGCGAGCAGTCGGATGCACGAGGCGGCGCTGCCCGGCATTCGCTTGCCCGAGGGGCTGGCCTTCTCTGCCAGACCGGAAGAGCTGACCGCAGCGGATATCGTCCTCTTCGTCATGCCCTCGCAGGCACAGGTCGCTGCGGCAGAGACCTACGGTCCCTATCTGAAGCCGGGCGCGCCCGTTGTCATCTGCGCGAAAGGCATCGAGAAGCAGACGTCTCGCCTTCTGACCGATGTGCTGGAACATGCCCTGCCGGATCATCCGATCGCCATGCTGTCAGGTCCGGGCTTTGCGGCTGATATCGCCAAGGGGCTGCCGACGGCCATGGCGATTGCGGCGCATGAGCTGACTCTTGCCGAACACCTCGCCAAGGCGATTTCCGGCCAGACGTTCCGTCTCTATGCCTCCGATGATCGGATCGGGGTGCAGCTCGGCGGTGCCTTGAAAAATGTGCTGGCGATCGCCTGCGGCATCGTCGAGGGCATGGGGCTCGGCGATTCGGCACGCGCTGCGCTGATCGCCCGCGGCCTTGCCGAGATGTCGCGACTGGTCGATGCCATGGGCGGGCGAGGGGACACGGTGAGGGGCTTGTCGGGCCTCGGTGACCTTGTTCTGACCGCGACCAGCCACCAGTCCCGCAACCTCCGTTTCGGCATCGCGCTTGGCCGTGGCGAGCCGATCGCAGCCCAGCGTGGTTCGCTCGTCGAGGGTGCCTTTGCCGCCGCCGTTGCCGCGCGTCTCGCCGAAGGACATGGAATCGAGATGCCAATCACGCAGGCCGTTGCGGCGATCATCGACGGCAGGCTGGACATCCCGACTGCGATCACCCAACTGATGTCGCGACCGATCACCACCGAATAAGAGACCCTTGAGGAGAGACAAGATGCTGTTTGCCGTCATCTGCGCCGACAAGCCCGGACACCTGAACCTTCGGATGGAAACGCGCCCACCGCATGTCGAATGGCTGAACGGCCTCAATGCCGCTGGCCAGCTGAAAATCGCCGGCCCCTTCCTCGATGCCGACGGCAAGCCCTGCGGATCGATGCTGCTGATCGTCGCTGATGATATCGAGGCTGCAAAGGCGCTGGCAGCACAGGACCCCTATGCAAAGGCCGGCCTGTTCGAGACCGTCGAGATCAAGCCCTATAACTGGGTCTTCAACAATCCCGAGGCGTGAAGACAATGGCATTCTGGCTCTACAAGTCCGAACCCTTCAAGTGGTCCTGGGAAATGCAGAAGGCCAAGGGCGACGTCGGTGAAGAATGGACGGGCGTTCGCAACTATCTCGCCCGTAACCACATGCGCGCGATGAAGATTGGCGACAAGGGCTTCTTCTATCATTCGAACGAGGGGCTGGAAATCGTCGGGATCGTCGAAGTCTGTGCGCTCTCGCATCCGGATTCGACCGCCGAGGGTGACGCGCGCTGGGACTGCGTCGACATCCGCGCCGTCTGCGACATGCCCAAACCGGTCAGCCTCAAGGACGTGAAGGCGAATGAGAAGCTGTCGAAGATGGCGCTCGTCACCTCCATGCGGCTTTCCGTTCAGCCGGTGACGGAAGACGAGTACTTCGAGGTCTGCCGCATGGGCGGTCTCGACAATCCGCCCGTGTGACACACCTGTGAAGACGGATCCCGATCGCTTCATCCTCGAAAACACCAGCGTGCTCTCGCCGCCGCATGTGCCGGAAATCCGGCTCCATCTGGCAAGCGAGATGCATGATCTCTGGCTGAAGACGGAGGAGGATCTGGAGGCGATCGGGCTGCCGCCGCCGTTCTGGGCCTTTGCCTGGGCGGGCGGCCAGGGGCTCGCGCGCTATGTGCTCGATCATCCGGAGACGGTTCGGGGCAAGCGCGTGCTGGATTTCGCCAGTGGCTCCGGCATGGTAGCCATTGCTGCGGCGAAAGCCGGCGCAGCAGAAGTGCTGGCCGCCGATATCGATCCTTGGGCAAGAACTGCGGTGCGGCTGAATGCCGCTCTGAACGATGTGAGCGTTGACTGCACCACCGAGGATCTCATTGGTCGATCCGTCGATGTCGATGTCATCCTGGCCGGTGACGTCTTTTACGATAGCGACTTCGCTCGGGCGCTCGTCACCTGGTTCGCGGACATGGCGAAAGACGGTTGTCTGGTGCTTGTCGGCGATCCCGGGCGAAGCTATCGCCCGACCGAACACCTGGAGCCTCTGGCGACCTATGAGGTGCCGGTCACGCGCGTTCTGGAAGACAGCGAAGTGAAGAAGACGACCGTCTGGAAATTTCTCTAGTTCTTCGGCCTTATAACGCAGACGCCGGCCTCGAACGAGCAGGCCTCATCCGGATTTTCAGCAGTAATTTCAATGATTTTTGCCTTGGGCGCGCGGTAGGCGATGACCTGCGGCCTCAGGCCCCGGTCGATGGCGAGGAAGACGCCATTGCCCTTGATCCGCAGGCCGGAGACGCTGCCGGAAAAGGTGCCGATTCCGGGGATGACCGATGGCAGTCCGTTGCTGCCGATAACCGCGTTGCGGTTGGCGTGGTGGGCGTGACGACCGTGATGTCCGCTCCAGTCGCCGGCCTGGGCGAAGCCGACCGGCAAGGTCATGAGCAGGGCCGCAAGCGCTGTGGTCAGACGATACTTTAGCATGGGGCACCTCCGGAACGCGGTTAACAAATCGTTAACGCAGCATGCCGCAAGTGGTTGCTAAAGTCATCCACTTCCACGCTTTTTTCGTATCGGGGGGTGCGGTTCTTCGTGACGCTAAAGCTCTGTTCACGCGAATCGATTAAATTGAATTCGTCAAGCGAATGTGCTTGTCGTCCGGGAGTTCGAGGATTAAACGTCCCCCTGATGCAATGCACCACAAACGTTATGACGCATTGCAAACAATATGTCCGTATGATCGGACCGCATCGAGACGCCGCGAGGTTTAGATGGCGAATGTGACAAAAAACCGGCCCCTGTCGCCGCACCTGCAAATCTACAAGCCTATTCCCACGATGATCATGTCGATTCTGCACCGCATCACTGGTGCAGCGCTCTATTTCGGTACGATCCTCGTTGCGTGGTGGCTCGTGGCAGCCTCTACCGGCGCCGAGTACTTCGAATGGGTCAACTGGTTCATGGGCACCATCATCGGTCGCCTGATCCTGTTCGGTTATACCTGGGCACTGATCCACCACATGCTTGGCGGACTTCGCCACCTGATGTGGGATGTCGGCTATGGCTTCGAGAAGCATTTCTCGACGAAGCTCGCCAAGGCGAACATCATCGCGTCCGTCGTCCTGACGATCCTCGTCTGGGTCGTCGCCTATATCATTCGCACCTGAGGCACCATTTCATGGATATGCGCACTCCGCTCGGCAAGGTCCGCGGTCTCGGCTCGGCCAAGGAAGGCACAGAGCACTTCTGGCGTCAGCGTCTGACGGCCGTTTCGAACATCCCGCTGATCCTCTTCTTCGTCGGCTTTCTGGTCATGTACAACGGCGCGCCCTATGCCGAGGTGGTTGGCGCATTGTCGCACCCGCTCGTTGCCGTCGTCATGGGTCTGGTCGTGCTTTCGGCCCTGATCCATATGAAGCTCGGCATGCAGGTGATTATCGAGGACTATGTCCATGCGGAGATCGCCAAGCTTCTGCTTCTGATGCTGAACACGTTCTTCGCGATCCTGATTGGCGGTCTCTGTCTTTTCGCCATCTTGAAGATCGCATTCGTAGGGTAAATCAACATGGCAACCATTCACAACTTCGCCCAGACCGGCAAAGCCTATACCTATGTTGACCATTCCTACGACGTCGTGGTCGTCGGCGCCGGTGGTGCTGGCCTTCGCGCGACGCTCGGCATGGCCGAACAGGGCTTCAAGACGGCCTGCATCACCAAGGTCTTTCCGACCCGTTCGCACACCGTTGCGGCCCAGGGCGGTATCGCTGCTTCGCTGAACAACATGACGCCCGACTGCTGGCAGTGGCACCTCTACGACACCGTCAAGGGCTCCGACTGGCTCGGCGATGTCGACGCCATGCAGTATCTCGCCATGGAAGCGCCGAAGGCGGTCTATGAGCTCGAGCATTACGGAGTGCCGTTCTCGCGTAACGAGGAAGGCAAGATCTATCAGCGCCCCTTCGGCGGTCACATGCAGAACTATGGCGAAGGCCCGCCGGTACAGCGCACCTGTGCTGCTGCCGACCGTACCGGTCACGCCATCCTGCACACGCTTTACGGCCAGTCGCTGCGCAACAATGCCGAGTTCTTCATCGAGTATTTCGCGCTCGATCTGATCATGTCTGACGATGGCAGCCGCTGCACCGGCGTCGTTGCCTGGAACCTCGACGACGGCACGATCCATCGCTTCTCCGCGAAGATGGTCGTTCTGGCGACTGGCGGTTATGGCCGCGCCTACTTCTCGGCAACGTCCGCTCACACCTGCACCGGTGACGGCGGCGGCATGATTGCCCGCGCGGGTCTTCCGCTGCAGGACATGGAGTTCGTCCAGTTCCACCCGACCGGCATCTACGGCGCCGGCTGTCTGATCACCGAAGGCGCACGCGGCGAAGGCGGTTATCTCGTCAACTCCGAGGGCGAGCGCTTCATGGAGCGCTATGCTCCGTCCGCCAAGGACCTTGCCTCGCGTGACGTCGTCTCGCGCTGCATGACGATGGAGATCCGTGAAGGCCGCGGCGTCGGCAAGAACAAGGATCACATCTTCCTGCATCTCGACCACCTTGATCCCGCCGTCCTGCACGAACGCCTGCCTGGCATCTCGGAATCGGCCAAGATCTTCGCCGGCGTCGATGTGACCCGCGAGCCGATCCCGGTTCTGCCGACTGTTCACTACAACATGGGCGGCATTCCGACGAACTATTGGGGCGAAGTGCTGAACGCCGACTCCAACAATCCGGAACGCATCATTCCGGGCCTGATGGCCGTCGGTGAAGCTGGTTGCGCCTCGGTGCACGGGGCAAACCGTCTCGGCTCGAACTCGCTGATCGACCTTGTCGTCTTCGGTCGTGCGGCTGCGATCCGGGCTGCTGAGGTCATCGACCGCACATCGCCGATCCCGGCGCTCAACGTCGCTGCCTGCGACAAGATCATGGACCGCTTTGACAACACGCGTCATGCTTCGGGCCAGACCCCGACCGCCGTGCTGCGTGACAAGATGCAGCGCGCCATGCAGGAAGACGCGGCCGTCTTCCGGACACAGGAATCGCTTGAAAGCGGCTGCCAGCGTCTGTCGGCGATCTGGAAGGAGCTGCCGGATATCAAGGTCACCGACCGTTCGATGATCTGGAACTCGGATCTGGTCGAGACCCTCGAGCTGCACAACCTCATGGCCAATGCGATCACCACGGTCTATGGCGCCGAGGCCCGCAAGGAGAGCCGCGGTTCGCATGCACGCGAAGACTACACCTCCGGTCCGTTTGGCGGTCGCGATGACGAAAACTGGCGCAAGCATACGCTGGCCTGGGTTTCGGAAGCGGGCGACGTTAAGCTCGACTACCGTCCTGTTCATACCGAGCTCATCGCTGAAGGCATCGATCCCCAGAAGATCGCGCCCAAGGCTCGCGTCTACTGATTTGAGGAACTCATCATGGTAGAACTCGCTCTCCCCAAGAATTCCCAGGTCACCGAAGGCAAGGTCTGGCCGAAGCCGGCTGGCGCCAAGAACGTTCGCGAATACCGGGTCTATCGCTGGAATCCGGATGACGGCGCCAATCCGCGCATCGATACCTACTACATCGATGTCGACGATTGCGGCCCGATGGTTCTCGATGGCCTTCTCTACATCAAGAACAATATTGACCCGACGCTGACGCTGCGCCGTTCCTGTCGTGAAGGCATCTGCGGCTCGTGCGCGATGAACATCGACGGCACGAACACGCTCGCCTGCACCAAGGGCATGGATGAGGTGAACGGGACCGTTAAGGTCTATCCGTTGCCGCATATGCCTGTGGTCAAGGATCTGGTGCCTGATCTCTCGAATTTCTACGCCCAGCATCGTTCGATCGAGCCCTGGCTGCAGACGGTGTCGCCGCCGCCAGCGAAGGAATGGAAGCAGAGCCACGAGGATCGCCAGAAGCTCGACGGTCTCTACGAATGCATCCTTTGCGCCTGCTGCTCGACCTCCTGTCCGAGCTATTGGTGGAACGGCGACCGCTATCTCGGTCCGGCTGTCCTGCTGCAGGCCTATCGCTGGCTGATCGATTCCAGAGATGAAGCGACGGGCGAGCGCCTCGACAATCTCGAGGATCCCTTCCGCCTCTATCGTTGCCACACGATCATGAACTGCGCGCAGGCCTGCCCGAAGGGGCTGAACCCGGCCAAGGCGATCGCGGAAATCAAGAAGATGATGGTCGAGCGTCGCGCCTGAGCCACATTGTCAAAAGAATGAGAGGCCGCCCGGAACTGTTTCGGGCGGCCTTAATTTATCCTTATAGTGCCGGCTATCGATCGGGCGCGATATGGAACTTGATTAACCATATTCACGTAACATATTTAAAACCCAGTTGTACGGCAGGTTGCGGCGCAGGTCGCGAGAGCGGGAGTATAATGATGAAATTCAGCCATGCAGTCACCGGAGCAGCCATCCTTCTGGCGCTCGCGGGGTGCCAGCGTACATCCTACAGCAACATGAATTCCGCCAACAGCGCTCTTCCGCCGCTGCAGGCCCAGCCGGTACCCTCGGTACAGTCCGGCCAGCTTCCGCCGCCCGGCTCGGCTGATCCCAACCAGTTCCCCGCTGCTCCGGCCACGAATACGGCGGCTGCTGTCGGCGCTGCCGGTGCACCGGCCACCGCGCTCGACGTCACCAAGGAATCGATGGTCGGCAACTGGCGCGTCCAGAGCGCCGGCGCAAGCTGCGACATGTTCCTGACGCTCACCAACCTTGGCAGCGGCTCGCGTGGTGGCACCCGCGGCTGTGCTGGCGAACTCACGACGATGGGTTCTTGGGAAGTGGCAGGCGGCAAGCAGGTCGTGCTCAAGGACCGCAACGGCAATACGATCGGCAGCCTCTACAAGACCGCCGATGCCAGGTTCGACGGCAGCACCGCGTCCGGCCAGCCGGTCAGCCTCAGCCGCTGATCCTCTTCTCCATTCCTGCGGTGGCCCGCCTTGGGCCACCCTCCGGGCGGGACATTCATTCATGCAGCCAGTTCCTGACTACGGCTTGAGCGTCGTCGAGCAGTTGCGCGCGATGACGGAGGCGGGGACACTTCAGCCTGATCGCCATCAGTTCGGCGTTGCCGAGAAGCTTGACCGTATCCTGACGGAGTTCAAGGCGCGCAAACCGGCTGCCAAGAAGAGTGCGCTGGGCTGGATGTTTGCCCAGCGGCGCAAACAGGAAATTCCCATCAAGGGTCTTTATGTCCATGGCAGCGTCGGTCGGGGCAAGACCATGCTCATGGATCTGTTCTTCAAGCTCGCACCCGTCGAGAAGAAGCGCCGCGCGCATTTCCACGAGTTTATGGCCGACGTGCACGGGCGGATCCATGCTCATCGCCAGAAGGTGAAGGCCGGCGAAACGAAGCAGGCCGATCCCGTGCCGCCGGTTGCGGCAGCACTTCGCGAAGAAGCGCAGCTTCTCTGCTTCGACGAATTCACGGTGACCGATATCGCCGATGCGATGATCCTTGCTCGTCTGTTCACCGAGCTTTTTGCGCGGGGTTGCACACTGGTGGCAACCTCGAATGTCGAGCCTGATAATCTCTACCGCGACGGCCTCAACCGGGGGCTCTTTCTGCCCTTCGTCGATCTTCTGAAGAAGAATGTCGATGTCTCGACGCTCGACTCTCCCACTGATTACCGTCTCGAGAAGATGGAGAGCCTTCCGGTCTATATCGCGCCGCTCAACGACGCGCCGAAGATGATGGACATCGCCTGGAAGCGTGTGACGGAGGGGGCGCCCGAGGTCGCGGTCACCATCGAGATGAAGGGGCGGACCATAGAGATCCCGCGTGCGGCTGGCCGGGCTGCGCGCTTCAGCTTCCGCGATCTCTGTGAGCGTCCGCTTGGCGCATCCGATTATCTGGCGATCGCCAAGCGCTTCGATGTGGTTTTCGTTGAGAACATTCCGCATCTCGGCCCCGAGAAGCGCAATGAGACGAAACGCTTCATCATCCTGATCGATGCTCTTTATGACGCCAGTGTGCGGCTTTTCGCGTCAGCCGTTGCGATGCCGGAAGCCCTTCTGACGGAAAAGAAGGGCACCGAAGGCTTTGAATTTGATCGAACAGTTTCGCGTCTTTTCGAAATGCGCAGCGCAGATTACCTTGCGCTACATCAGTCAAAACGTCAAAATCATGACGGCTCAGTGACATAATACTTGACGTTTACGTAAGAATTTTACCTTCTAACCGATTGAAATTGATACACTGAAAATTATCGTTTGCGATTTACACCCTTTGGAGCTATGCGGTTTGTCCACAAGGGCAGGCTAAAACTTGTCTCGACCTTGGTCGCGGATCCAAAAGGAAGTCTACAATGGCGCGCAAAAAGATCGCTCTTATCGGTTCTGGAATGATTGGTGGAACGCTGGCGCATCTCGCCAGTCTGAAGGAACTGGGCGACATCGTCCTGTTCGACATTGCTGACGGCATCCCCCAGGGCAAGGGTCTCGACATTGCCCAGTCCGGTCCGGTCGAGGGCTTCAATGCCAAGCTTTCCGGTGCGAGCGACTACGCCGCGATCGAAGGCGCTGATGTCTGCATCGTGACTGCCGGCGTTGCCCGCAAGCCGGGCATGAGCCGCGACGATCTGCTCGGTATCAACCTCAAGGTCATGGAACAGGTCGGCGCTGGCATCAAGAAGTACGCGCCTGATGCCTTCGTTATCTGCATCACCAACCCGCTCGACGCGATGGTCTGGGCCCTGCAGAAGTTCTCCGGCCTCCCGGCCAACAAGGTTGTCGGCATGGCCGGCGTTCTCGACTCTGCCCGCTTCCGCCACTTCCTGTCGGCTGAATTCAACGTCTCGGTCGAAGATGTCACCGCCTTCGTTCTCGGCGGCCACGGCGACACCATGGTGCCGCTCGCCCGTTACTCCACCATCGCCGGCATCCCGCTGACCGACCTCGTCAAGATGGGCTGGGTGACCAAGGAACGCCTCGAAGAAATCATCCAGCGCACCCGTGATGGTGGCGCCGAGATCGTCGGCCTCTTGAAGACCGGCTCGGCCTACTACGCACCGGCTGCTTCCGCCATCGAGATGGCCGAGTCCTACCTCAAGGACAAGAAGCGCGTCCTGCCTTGCGCCGCCTACCTCACCGGCCAGTACGGCGTGAAGGACATGTATGTCGGCGTACCGGTCGTCATCGGTGAAGGCGGCGTTGAGCGCATCATCGAAATCGACCTGAACAAGGCCGAAGAAGAAGCCTTCCAGAAGTCCGTCGGCGCCGTTGCCGGCCTCTGCGAAGCCTGCATCAACATCGCTCCGGCTCTCAAGTAATTGCCTTAGCCCCACTATCGGGCGACCCAGAACAGGGACACGACAATGAACATTCACGAATATCAGGCCAAGGCTCTTCTGAAGAGCTTTGGTGCACCGGTCGCCGAAGGTGTGGCGATCTTCTCCGCGGAAGAAGCCGAAGCCGCCGCAAAGCAGCTGCCGGGCCCGCTCTACGTCGTCAAGAGCCAGATCCACGCTGGTGGCCGCGGCAAGGGCAAGTTCAAGGAACTGTCGCCGGACGCCAAGGGCGGCGTTCGCCTCGCTTTCTCGATCGATGAAGCCAAGGCGCATGCCAAGGAAATGTTCGGCAATACGCTGGTGACGGCCCAGACCGGCGACGCCGGCAAGCAGGTCAACCGTCTCTACATCGAAGACGGTGCCGACATCGCCCGCGAACTCTACTGCTCGCTGCTCGTCGACCGCTCGGTCGGCCAGGTTGCCTTCGTCGTCTCGACGGAAGGCGGCATGGACATCGAAGCCGTCGCCCATGACACGCCGGAAAAGATCCACACGATCGCAATCGACCCGGAAACTGGCGTCACCGACGCCGACGTTACCAAGATCTCGGCTGCGCTGGAGCTGACCGGCGCTGCTGCGGAAGACGCAAAGTCGCTCTTCCCGATCCTCTACAAGGCCTTTGTCGAGAAGGACATGGCTCTGCTCGAGGTCAACCCGCTGATCGTCATGAAGAATGACCATCTGCGCGTGCTCGACGCCAAGATGTCCTTCGACGGCAACGCGCTGTTCCGCCATGACGACGTTCGCGCGCTGCGCGACGAGACCGAAGAAGACGCCAAGGAAATCGAGGCCTCCAAGTGGGACCTCGCTTACGTGGCCCTCGACGGCAATATCGGCTGCATGGTCAACGGTGCCGGTCTCGCCATGGCGACGATGGACATCATCAAGCTGTACGGCAAGGAGCCGGCAAACTTCTGCGACGTCGGCGGTGGCGCTGGCAAGGAGAAGGTCGCGGCTGCCTTCAAGATCATCACCGCTGACCCGAAGGTCGAGGGCATCCTCGTCAACATCTTCGGCGGCATCATGAAGTGCGACGTCATCGCGGAAGGCGTCATTGCCGCCGTGAAGGAAGTCGGCCTGAAGGTTCCGCTCGTCGTGCGCCTCGAAGGCACCAATGTCGAACTTGGCAAGAAGCTCCTGAACGAATCCGGTCTCGCGATCACCGCGGCCGACGATCTGGACGACGCTGCCAAGAAGATCGTCGCGGCGATCAACGGCTAATCTGAGGAACCTATTCGATGTCCATTCTTGTAAACAAGAACACCAAGGTCCTCGTTCAGGGCCTGACCGGCAAGACCGGCACCTTCCACACCGAACAGGCGCTTGCCTATTATGGCACGCAGATGGTCGGCGGTATCCATCCGAAGAAGGGTGGCGAAAACTGGACCGGCTCCAAGGGTGAAACCCTGCCGATCTTCGCAACCGTTGCCGAAGCCAAGGAAAAGACCGGTGCAGACGCATCCGTGATCTACGTTCCTCCGGCAGGCGCTGCCGACGCCATCATCGAGGCGATCGACGCCGAGATCCCGTTCATCACCTGCATCACCGAGGGCATCCCGGTCATGGACATGGTGCGGGTCAAGGCAAAGCTCGACAAGTCGAAGTCGCGTCTGCTCGGCCCGAACTGCCCGGGTATCCTGACGCCGGAAGAGTGCAAGATCGGCATCATGCCGGGCTCTATCTTCCGCAAGGGTTCGGTCGGCATCGTGTCGCGCTCGGGAACTCTTACCTATGAAGCGGTGTTCCAGACGTCGAACGAAGGCCTCGGCCAGACGACCGCTGTCGGTATCGGTGGTGACCCGGTCAAGGGTACCGAGTTCATCGACGTGCTCGAGATGTTCCTGGCCGATCCGGCCACGACCTCGATCATCATGATCGGCGAAATCGGCGGCTCGGCTGAAGAAGATGCAGCCCAGTTCCTGATCGACGAAGCCAAGAAGGGCCGCAAGAAGCCGATGGCTGGCTTCATCGCCGGTCGTACGGCGCCGAAGGGCCGCACCATGGGCCATGCCGGTGCTGTCGTTTCCGGTGGCAAGGGCGACGCCGAATCGAAGATCGAAGCCATGGAAGCTGCCGGCATCAAGGTTTCGCCTTCGCCGGCACGTCTGGGCAAGACCCTGGTCGAAGTCCTCAAGGGCTGAGACCTGACGAAAATCAAGCCAGGCGAAGGGTTGGGCCTCCAATCCTTCGCCTGGACTTCGCATATTTAAGGCGATTCGCTTTTGCGGTCGTGAGCGGCAGGCCGGGCATCCGGTCATCAATTCAAGTCGGGAGGCGAGCCGAGACGCTCGCGAAGCACCATGGGTAGGCAAGAAGCCAACGAGCAGTTTCTGATCACGTCCTTCCTCGACGGATCGAATGCGGCCTATATCGAACAGCTTTACGCACGCTATCAGGAAGACCCCTCCTCGGTCTCCGACGAGTGGCAGGCTTTCTTCAAGGCCCTCGCCGACAATCCCGGTGACGTGAAGAAGGCAGCCTCCGGCGCCTCCTGGAAGCGCAAGAACTGGCCGATCGCCGAAGGCGGCGACCTCGTCAACGCGCTCGACGGCAACTGGGGCGTCGTCGAGAAGGCGATTGAGAAGAAGGTCCAGGCCAAGGCCGAGGCGACCGCAGCCTCGACCGGCAAGGCCGTGTCCGAAGCCGAGGTGCTGCAGGCAACGCGCGACAGCGTGCGCGCCATCATGATGATCCGTGCCTATCGCATGCGCGGCCACCTGCATGCCAAGCTCGATCCGCTGGGCCTCGCCGCCCCGGTCGAGGACTATGATGAATTGTCGCCGACGTCCTATGGCTTCACCGAGGCCGACTACAGCCGCAAGATCTTCATCGACAACGTGCTGGGCCTGGAATACGCCACGATCCCGCAGATGCTCGACATCCTGCAGCGCACCTATTGCTCGACGCTCGGCGTCGAGTTCATGCATATCTCCAATCCGGAAGAAAAGGCCTGGATCCAGGAGCGTATCGAGGGCCCCGGCAAGGGCGTCGAGTTCACGCCGAACGGCAAGAAGGCCATTCTGCAGAAGTTGATCGAGGCCGAAGGCTTCGAGCAGTTCATCGACGTCAAGTACAAGGGCACCAAGCGCTTTGGCCTCGACGGCGGTGAATCCCTGATCCCGGCGCTCGAACAGATCATCAAGCGTGGCGGCCAGGAAGGCATGGAAGAAATCGTGTTCGGCATGGCCCATCGCGGTCGTCTGAACGTTCTGTCCCAGGTTATGGGCAAGCCGCATCGCGCCATCTTCCACGAATTCAAGGGCGGCTCCTTCAAGCCCGATGAGGTCGAAGGCTCCGGCGACGTCAAGTACCACCTCGGCGCCTCCTCGGACCGCGAGTTCGATGGCAACAAGGTGCACCTGTCGTTGACGGCCAATCCGTCGCACCTGGAAATCGTCAATCCGGTCGTCATGGGTAAGGCCCGCGCGAAGCAGGACCAGCTCGCCAAGGTTTGGGAAGGCGATGTCATCCCCCTCAAGGAGCGCGCCAAGGTTCTGCCGCTGCTTCTGCACGGTGATGCGGCCTTTGCCGGTCAGGGCGTCGTTGCCGAAATCCTCGGTCTCTCCGGTCTGCGCGGTCACCGCGTCGCCGGGACGATGCACTTCATCATCAACAACCAGATCGGCTTCACCACCAATCCGGCCTTCTCGCGCTCGTCGCCCTATCCGTCCGACGTTGCCAAGATGATCGAAGCGCCGATCTTCCACGTCAATGGTGACGATCCGGAAGCGGTCGTCTATGCGGCCAAGGTCGCGACCGAATACCGGATGAAGTTCCACAAGCCTGTCGTCGTCGACATGTTCTGCTATCGCCGCTTCGGTCATAACGAAGGCGATGAGCCGTCCTTCACGCAGCCGAAGATGTACAAGGAAATCCGCGCCCACAAGACCGTGGTCAACATCTATGGCGAGCGTCTGATCGCCGAGGGCCTGATCACCGAGGGCGAACTCGAGAAGATGAAGGCCGATTGGCGCGCCCATCTCGAGCAGGAGTTCGAAGCCGGTCAGAGCTACAAGCCGAACAAGGCCGACTGGCTGGACGGCGTTTGGTCGGGTCTCAGGACTGCCGACAATGCCGACGAGCAGCGCCGTGGCAAGACGGCTGTGCCGATGAAGCAGCTCAAGGAAATCGGCCGCAAGCTGTCGACCATTCCCGAGGGCTTCAAGGCGCACCGCACGATCCAGCGGTTCATGGACAACCGCGCGCAGATGATCGAAACCGGCGAAGGCATCGACTGGGCCATGGGCGAAGCACTCGCCTTCGGTTCGCTTGCCGTCGAGGGCCACAAGATCCGCTTGTCCGGCCAGGATTGCGAACGCGGTACCTTCTCGCAGCGCCATTCGGTCCTCTACGATCAGGACACCGAAGAACGCTACATCCCGCTCGCCAATCTCGCCCCGAACCAGGCGCGCTATGAAGTCATCAACTCGATGCTGTCGGAAGAGGCCGTTCTCGGTTTCGAATACGGCTATTCGCTCGCCCGTCCGAATGCGCTGACGCTCTGGGAAGCCCAGTTCGGTGACTTCGCCAACGGGGCGCAGGTCGTCTTCGACCAGTTCATCTCGTCGGGTGAACGCAAGTGGCTGCGCATGTCCGGTCTCGTCTGCCTTCTGCCGCACGGCTACGAAGGCCAGGGTCCGGAACACTCTTCGGCCCGCCTCGAGCGCTGGCTGCAGATGTGCGCCGAAGACAATATGCAGGTCGCGAACGTCACGACGCCGTCGAACTACTTCCACATCCTGCGCCGTCAGATGAAGCGTGACTTCCGCAAGCCGCTGATCATGATGACGCCGAAGTCCTTGCTGCGCCACAAGCGCGCAACGTCGAGCCTTGCCGAAATGGCCGGCGAAAGCTCCTTCCACCGCCTGCTGTGGGACGATGCCGAGGTCATCAAGGACGGCCCGATCAAGCTTCAGAAGGATGCGAAGATCCGCCGCGTCGTCATGTGCACGGGCAAGGTCTATTACGACCTGCTCGAAGAGCGCGAAAAGCGCGGCATCGACGACATCTACCTGCTGCGTATCGAACAGCTCTACCCGTTCCCGGCCAAGGCGCTCATCAACGAGCTGTCGCGCTTCCGCAATGCGGAGATGGTCTGGTGCCAGGAAGAGCCGAAGAACATGGGCGCCTGGTCGTTCATCGATCCTTATCTGGAATGGGTGCTTGCCCATATCGACGCCAAGTACCAGCGCGTGCGCTACACCGGTCGTCCGGCTGCTGCCTCGCCGGCAACGGGCCTGATGTCGAAGCACCTCGCCCAGCTCGAAGCCTTCCTTGAGGACGCTCTGGGCGGTTGATCCGCCCAGTCTTCTCCTCGCAGACCGTAACGTTCTCTGACCAACGGAATTGAGATCATGGCCACTGAAATCCGCGTACCCACCCTCGGCGAATCCGTCAGCGAAGCCACTGTCGGCACCTGGTTCAAGAAGGTCGGCGACACCGTGAAGGCCGACGAACCGATCGTCGAACTGGAAACCGACAAGGTGACCGTCGAAGTCCCGGCTCCCGCCTCTGGCGTGCTGACCGAAATCGTCGCCCAGAACGGCGAGACCGTCGGTCTCGGCGCGCTGCTCGGCCAGATCGCTGAAGGCGCTGCCGGTTCCGCCGGTGCTGCTGCCCCGGCTCCCGCTGCTGCGCCTGCACCTGCTGCTGCCCCGGCTCCGGCCGCTGCTGCTCCGGCCGCTTCTTCCGCCATGCCGGCTGCTCCGGCTGCCGCCAAGCTCGCTGCCGACAACAACATCGCGACCGCCGATGTCGATGGTTCCGGCAAGCGTGGCCAGGTGCTGAAGGGCGACGTGCTCGCCGCCATCGCCAAGGGCAGCTCCGCTCCGGCGCCGACCGCAGCCCCGGCTGCTCCGCGTCCGGCATCTTCCGGTGACGATGCCTCCCGTGAAGAGCGCGTCAAGATGACCCGTCTGCGCCAGACGATCGCCAAGCGCCTGAAGGATGCCCAGAACACGGCCGCCATGCTGACCACCTATAACGAGGTGGACATGAAGGCGGTCATGGATCTGCGCAACCGCTACAAGGACATCTTCGAAAAGAAGCACGGCGTGAAGCTCGGCTTCATGGGCTTCTTCACCAAGGCCGTCACGCATGCGCTGAAGGAACTGCCGGCCGTCAACGCCGAAATCGACGGCACCGACATCATCTACAAGAACTACTGCCATGTCGGCGTTGCCGTCGGCACGGACAAGGGTCTCGTCGTTCCGGTCGTGCGCGATGCCGACCAGATGTCGATCGCCGAGATTGAGAAGGAAATCGGCCGCCTCGGCAAGGCTGCCCGTGACGGCCAGCTGTCGATGGCCGACATGCAGGGCGGCACCTTCACCATCTCGAACGGTGGCGTCTATGGTTCGCTGATGTCCTCGCCGATCCTGAATGCACCGCAGTCGGGTATCCTCGGCATGCACAAGATCCAGGAGCGTCCGGTCGTCGTTGGCGGCCAGATTGTCATCCGTCCGATGATGTACCTCGCCCTCTCCTACGATCACCGCATCGTTGACGGCAAGGAAGCGGTGACCTTCCTCGTTCGCGTCAAGGAAAGCCTTGAGGATCCGGAACGTCTGGTTCTGGATCTCTGAGGAAGTCTCACGATGGAGCCGGTATCCGCTTCCGCCTCTCCGCTCACCCTGCTCCTTGCCTGGAGCGTGGTCTTGCTGGTGGCGCATGTCCTCCTGCAGGGCATGCTTGCTACCAGGGAGCTGGGCACGGAGTGGAATGCCGGCCCTCGTGATGAAGGCAAACAGCCGGAGAGCAAGCTTGCCGGCCGCGCAGCGCGGGCGTCCTCGAACTTCCGCGAAACCTATCCGGCCTTCGTCGCGCTTGCGGCAGGGCTTCTGTTCACGGGCGAGACCTCCGGTCTCGGCCTTATCGGCGCGATCGTCTGGTTTGTCGGGCGCATCGTTTACTACCCGCTCTATCTGGCGGGCATTCCCTATATCCGCTCGCTCGTCTGGCTCGCCGCCATGGCCGGCCTCGGCTTGATGTTCCTCGCGCTGGCGTTTTGAGGTGAGGCATGGGCGCGTCGTCAGGAGCAACCGTCCTTCTTGCCGCGCTCGCGCTGTCTGATGCGGCTATGGCCGCCGATTGCCTGATTGAAAAAGCCACCTACCGCGAAGCCGAAACCGGTGTCGAGCTGGTCTTTGCTACTGCCAGCGGCGAGAATACGCCTGTTTCCCATGGGTTCAGCACCGAAATCGGCACTTTCAAGCTCAATGGTCACGTCATGTTCGATCCCGAAATCGAGCGTCCCATCGGCATGCTGATGAACAATTGCCCCGAGGGCGACGTGACTGGGGCAACGATTGCTGCCTGCACCGTCTGGAAGGGCATCGTCTATGGCATCGACGAGACGACCGGCCATGTCGATGTCCTCCCGCTGGAAGGCGCCGACGCGCCCGATGCGCTTCTCTTGCCCGGCTTTGGCCCTGCCATCCTGTCGTTTGTCGTCGGGAAAGGCATGGAAAGCGCGCCCTGGGATGTCTTCGAGTTCAAGGGATGCGCCTCATGACCAGCCGTCCCCTTCTCCTCGTCACGGGCGGTAGCCGCGGCATCGGTGCAGCCGTCTGCCGAAAGGCGGCAGCGCAGGGCTACGACCTGCTGGTCAATTATCACTCGAATGCAATCGCGGCTGAGGCGGTTGCGGCTGACTGCAGGGCTTTCGGCGCGAATGCCGAGGTTGTCCAGGGCGATACCGCGACAGAGGCCGGCATCGAAAGCATCTTCCAGGCGGTTGACCGCCTTGGATCGCTCTATGGTCTCGTCAACAATGCCGGCGTCGTCGATGTCACTGCGCGGGTCGAGGATTTCGACCGGGCGCGGCTCGACCGGATTTTTGCCGTCAATGTGATCGGCAAGATCCGCTGCGCCACGGAAGCCGTGATGCGCATGTCGACGAAACATGGCGGGCAGGGTGGCGTGATCGTCAATATCTCGTCCATGGCTGCCGTGATCGGGAGTTCAGGCCAGTATGTCGATTATGCCGCGGCCAAGGCTGCGGTCGATACCTTTACTGTGGGCTTGTCCCGCGAAGTCGCAACCGAGGGCATCAGGGTCAATGCCATCAGGCCCGGGATCATCGATACCGAAATTCACGCATCCGGCGGACTGCCGGACAGGGCGCGCGATCTGGCCCCAATCGTTCCGATGCAAAGGCCCGGAACGGCCGACGAAGTGGCCGACAGCGTGCTCTATCTCCTCTCGCCTCAGGCATCCTATGTCACGGGTGCCATCTTGAATGTCAGCGGCGGTCGGTAACCGTCGAAAACGAAGGAAGCTCCCATGTCTTATGATGTCATCGTTATCGGCTCCGGCCCCGGCGGCTATGTCTGCGCCATCAAGGCCGCCCAGCTCGGCATGAAGGTCGCCGTGGTCGAGAAGCGCGCCACCTATGGCGGCACCTGCCTCAACATCGGCTGCATCCCATCCAAGGCCCTGCTGCACGCGTCGGAAGTCTTCCACCATGCTGCCCATGGCATGGCCGATCTCGGTGTCGAAGTCGGCGCACCGACGCTGAACCTTGAAAAGATGATGGCGCACAAGGATGCGACCGTGAAGTCGAACGTCGAGGGGGTTTCCTTCCTGTTCAAGAAGAACAAGATCGACGGCATCCAGGGCACCGGCAAGATCCTCGGCGCCGGCAAGGTCGAAGTCACCAACGACAAGGGCGAAGTCCAGGTTCTCGAAACCAAGAACATCGTCATCGCAACCGGTTCTGACGTCGCCGGCATCCCGGGCGTTGCCGTCGAGATCGACGAGAAGGTCATCGTCTCCTCGACCGGCGGTATCGCGCTTGAAAAGGTCCCGGCTAAGATGATCGTCGTCGGCGGCGGTGTCATCGGCCTCGAACTCGGTTCGGTGTGGTCGCGTCTCGGCGCCAAGGTCACCGTTGTCGAATATCTCGACACGATCCTCGGCGGCATGGACGGCGAAGTGTCCAAGCAGTTCCAGCGCATTCTCGCCAAGCAGGGCATCGAGTTCAACCTCGGCGCCAAGGTCACCGGCGTCGAGAAGTCGGGCGAAGGCGCCAAGGTCACGTTCGAGCCGGTCAAGGGCGGTGAAGCCCAGACGCTCGACGCCGACGTCGTGCTCGTCGCCACCGGCCGCAAGCCCTATACGGCAGGCCTCGGCCTCGAAGAATCGGGCGTTGCCCTCGACAATCGCGGCCGCGTCGAGATCGACGGCCACTACCGCACCAATGTTGCCGGCATCTATGCCATTGGCGACGTGGTCAAGGGCCCGATGCTCGCCCATAAGGCAGAAGACGAAGGCGTGGCACTCGCCGAAATTCTCGCCGGCCAGCATGGTCACGTGAACTATGATGTCATTCCGGGCGTCGTCTACACCCAGCCGGAAGTAGCCTCCGTCGGCAAGACCGAGGAAGAACTGAAGGCTGCCGGCGTATCCTACAAGGTCGGCAAGTTCCCGTTCACCGCCAATGGCCGTGCGCGCGCCATGCAGGCCATGGACGGCTTCGTCAAGGTTCTCGCCGACAAGGACACCGACCGGGTTCTGGGTGTGCACATCATCGGCCTCGGCGCCGGCGAGATGATCCACGAAGCGGCCGTTTTGATGGAATTCGGTGGCTCGTCGGAAGATCTCGGCCGCACCTGCCATGCGCATCCGACCATGTCGGAAGCCGTCAAGGAAGCAGCACTCGCGACCTTCTTCAAGCCGCTGCATATGTGAGCCTGCTGACCTGACATAGGTAAATTATTATATTTCGGTAAGGTTGAAGGCCGTCGCTTGTGCGCCAAGCGGCGGCCTTTATCATGGTCGCACAAAGCCTCCCTTCGAACCTAACGAAAGGCAAAGATCATGGCCCTCGCACCCGCTTCCTACGCAACGTCGCAGAAGGCCCTTCACTGGCTGATGGCTCTGCTCATCCTGTTCAACCTCCTCTTCGCCGAGGCGATGGAGGAGGTTGCCGAAGCCTATGAACGCGGCGAGGTGCCGTCGCCTGACGATCTTACCTTCGCGAACATCCATGCCTATGTCGGGATCAGTGTGCTCTGTCTCGGGGCCATCCGTATCGTGTTGCGGCTCATCAAAGGCGCGCCTTCGGCACCGCCGGAAGAGCCACCGGTCTTGCGTCTCGCTGCCAAACTCGCCCATGGCACCTTCTATGCGCTCTTCTTCATGCTGCCGCTCAGTGGCATCGGCGCCTATTACTTCGGCAATGCGACGGCGGGTTTCGTGCATGGCGGCCCGCTGAAGAGCCTGATGTGGCTTTTGATCGCGGTGCATATCCTGGCGCTTCTGGTACACCAGTTCTACTGGAAGACGCCGGTCGCCACGCGCATGACGCGAGGGTGACGGCAAGGGAGGACTGATGGGTCTCGTCGTTGAACAGCGTGTCATGCTTCCGCATCCCGACCTCCCCGAAGCCGACTGGGCGGACAGCTATGGCGTCCGGCTCGATGGATCGGATCTCGATCCGATGGAGGTCGCCCGGGATTTGATGGGTCGGGCACCGAAGTGGGTCGGGGCTCTCCTCAAGATCCGGAACCTGATCGTCGGTTTCTTCGGATTGAAATCCGCTGAGCTAGAACTGACGGGCCAGGACAGGATCGGTGGTTTTCCGGTTATTGCCCATGACGGCGATCATGTGCTGCTCGGCTTCAACGACAAACATCTCGATTTCCGGATCATCGTTGCAGTCGAGCCGGAGGGCACCGGACATCAGTATGTGTCGCTGACGACCCTCGTTCGGCGCCACAATCTCTTCGGCCGGATCTACATCCTCGTCATCACGCCGTTTCACAGGCTGATCGTGAAGACATTTCTGAAGCGTTTTGCCGATTCAAGAGGTCTCAGCCGTCGATCCGCGTGACGGTATAACCCTGGCTGCGGATCAGTTCGACGAGACCTTCCTCGCCCGGCAGATGAAGGGCACCGACGGCGATGAAAGCATTGCCCTTTTCCAGATGCTGCTTGCTGCCCTCGGCCATGACAAGGTTGCGATCTCGGACGATGCGGGTCTCGAAGGCGGCATAGGCGCTTTCATCTTCGCCGGCTGCCGTGGGAGCGGCAACCTTCAGCAAGGGCATGGTCATGCCGATGTCACCGGCGAGGTAAAGTTCGGTCATCGTTTCGATGACGTCTTCCATCTTGTCGCCCAGTTCGATCGTTTCAATCAGTGCCTTGAAATGGAAATCGACGGGCAGGTCAGCCATGGCTTCCAATTGCTCGACCAGCGTTTCAAGGCCGGCCACCGGCTTATCCGCGGCGACGGCATCTTCGGCAATCTGCTTGTCCAGGAAGGAGGCGCCGGCCGCCTTGCGGGAAAGCTCGCAAGCCGGGAGCGCCACGAAGCTTGCCAGGATCCAGGGCTTCATCTTGGCAACGGCGCCCAGCGCCAGGCCGCGCTCTTTCAGTCCGGCTTCCAGTCGCTGGAGTTCCTCGGCGTCGAGATGGTCCTTCACCGACTTACCATCGGTGAACATGGTCAGTTCGGGATGCATGAGAAGCGAGGCCGCGGCCTTCTTCTCGTCGAGGATCTCATCCGATTCGATCACCACGACATCAGCGGCGGCGGCCGCCTCACTGGCGCCTTGCGGCATGGTGAGAACGCGGGGGTCGGTGACATGCATGGTGCCGAGCAGGTAGGAGGGTTTAAGCCCGTCCTTTTCAATCTTCCAGAAAATGCCCTGGCCGTTCGGAACCTTGGCCGCCTCGGCGCGGATCTTCGCGAGCTCTTCCGGTTGTTCCGTCTCCATGGCGAGAAGCAGGTTTTCGCCATGGCAAGCGACGTCGGAGGCACGGGCGGGCGCGACCGCCACAAGTGCAGCGAGCAGGAGGGCGAAAACCATAAGAGGCAGTGCGCCTGTGATCCAGAGACCGATCTCGGACAGCGAAAGGCGCGGCAGGCTCGGCCGCAGAGCGAAAAGGCGGTGCGCGTTCATGTCATCTCCTGTCAGACGTTGCGGACAATAGGAGTGATCGCCCTCATGTTCGATTAACGATCTTGGTTAACGCAGGTCTGGTTGCACGCGTCAGGCGCGGGGATGGGCGCGATCGTAGATGTCCAGAAGCCGGGCACTGTCTACGCCGGTATAGATCTGCGTGGTCGACAGGCTCGCATGGCCAAGCAGCTCCTGGATCGTCCTCAAGTCCCCGCCGCTGCCGAGGAGATGAGTCGCGAAGGAGTGGCGAAGCGCATGGGGTGTGGCCGAATCCGGCAGGCCGAGGGCCGAGCGCAGCTTCTGCATCTCGCGCTGGATGATCGCCGGCTGAAGCGGGCCGCCCCGGGCGCCTCGGAACAGCGCAGCACCGGGTTCCAGATGATAGGGGCAGAGCTTGTAGTAGGTTTCCACAGCTTCCATCACCACGGGAAGCAGGGGCACCAGCCGCGTCTTGCCGCCCTTGCCGGTGATGCGCAGGGTGGTCGGCCGGCCCTGGAAGACGTCGGGTGTCAGACCGAGGGCTTCGGAGATGCGCAGCCCGCAGCCGTAGAGCAGGGAAAGGACAGCCGCGTCGCGCGCCGCAATCCAGGGCTCCTCGTTCATTTGTGTATCGACCGCGACGACGGCCAAAGCCTGACGGCCACTCAGCGGCTTGGGCAGGGATTTCGGCTGCTTCGGCGAGCGGATCGCGCTCGCACCTGCTGCGTTCACCAGCCCCTTGCGTTCCAAGTGGCGCAGGAAGGAGCGCAGGCCGGCGAGATGGCGGCCGAGGGACCGGGCGCCGTCCCCTTCCTTGCGGCGATGGGCGAGGAAGCCGCGCAGGTCTGCCGGGCGCAAGGCCTTGATGTCATCGATCCTTACCGTCCCACCGACATGGCCTGACAAGAATTGCAGAAACTGGCGCGTGTCGCGTTCATAGGCGTCGAGCGTGTTGGCCGACAGGCGGCGCTCGGCGCCGAGGCTTTCCAGCCATGCGGCGCGTTCGCCGAGAAGTTTTTCGTCTGCCGGGATCAATTGCGCGCCTTTTGCGTTGTTGGCTGTTGGCCACCCGGCTCACGATGGCGCGGGAGGGTTAACGAAAGACGAATTCCGGGGCTGTCATGAACGGATCACAAATGGCTGCCAGAAGACCCATGGAATTCTGGCGAGGTAAATGCTGATGCGCCGCTCTCCCGCTTCCGCCTTGTCGAGCGTTACCGACACCCTGTCGCTCCTGTCTCACGGGCGCCCCGGACATATCGTCGATACGCTGATCGCCGAGCGAGGGCAAAGGCTCGTCGAGCATCCGCTCTGGCCGGCAATGCGTCCCTTTCTTTATAGCGTTCTGCGTTACGACAAGGCGATCCAGTTCGCCAATGATGTCGCAAATCTCCCGGGGCCGCAGGTGTTCGACTATCTGAGTGCGGCCCTTGGCCTTAATATCCAGGTACGGCACGCCGACCGCATCCCGTCATCCGGTGGCTTCATCCTGGTCAGCAATCATCCGACCGGCATTGCCGATGGGGTCGCGATGTATGATCTGCTGAAAGATCGCCGTCCCGACATGACGTTCTTTGCCAACCGCGATGCCATCAGGGTCAACCCGCGGCTTGCCGAGATCATCATTCCGGTCGAATGGCGCGAAGAGCACAAGTCGAAGCTGAAGGCGCGCGAGACGCTGAAGCTCACCACGCGCGCCATAGAAGAGGGCAGGGCCACAATACTCTTTCCCTCGGGCCGCATCGCCTACTGGGACGAGGGCAAGCTCAACGAGCGGCCCTGGAAGACGTCCGCGATTTCTCTCGCGCGCAAATACAATCTGCCTATTCTGCCGGTGAACATGAAGGCCCGCAATTCCGGCCTGTTCTACTGGTTCGCCCGCTGGTCGACGGAGCTGCGCGACATGACCGTCTTCTACGAGCTTCTGAACAAGCGCGGCGGTCGCTTCGATTTCACGGTCGGCAACCTCATCCCGGTCGAAGCTCTCGACGGCGATCCCGCCGAGGTGACCAAGGCGCTGGAAGACTTTACCGTCCACGGCTTGCCTACCGACCCCGACCGCAGTTTCCGCTGATCTTCCCCGTCACATAAAGCCTGTTTTCTTTCCGGTCCTCAGGGGGCAAGTTGCAGCCCGATGAAGGACGATTCGGAAAGCCTGTTCGGGGAGCTGTTCGACACACCGCGCCGCAAGGTGGTGCCGGTGCTCGTGCCCATGCCCGCGCCAACGGCCTATAGTTATGCCGTGCCCGATGGGCTGACGATCGAGCCGGGTGCCATCGTGCAGGTGCCGCTCGGGCCACGACAGGTCATCGGCGTCGTCTGGGATGGCGGCGAGAACACATCAGTCGATCCGAAGAAGCTGAGGGAAATCACGAAGGTCTTCGATTGCCCGCCGCTCGACCAGGATATGCGCACCTTCCTCGATTGGGTGGCAGCCTACACCCTGTCGCCGCCTGGCTATGTCGCCCGCATGGCGCTCCGGGCGCCTGCCGCCCTGGATCCGGATCCGATGATCGAAGGCCTGCGTTATGCCGGCTATGAGCCAGAGCGGCTGACGCCGGCCCGCCAGAAGGTGCTGGAAATAGCAGCGGATGGCCTCTCCTGGACGAAGAGCGGGCTTGCCCATGCGAGCGGCGTCTCGACCAGTGTTATCGATGGTCTCGTGAAGCAGGGTGTGTTCGAACAGGTTTTCCTGCCGCCGCCGCCGCTGGTTGCGGCTCCAGACCCTGACTATGCCGAAAGCCGGCTCGCCGGCCCGCAAAAGGAGGCGGCCGAAGAGATTCTTCAGAGCCTGAGCAAAGGCGGCTTTCACGTCTCTCTCATTGATGGCGTGACGGGCTCAGGCAAGACGGAGGTTTATTTCGAGGCGATCGCCGAGACGCTGAAACAAGGCAAGCAGGTGCTGATCCTGCTGCCGGAAATCGCGCTGACAGCCAATTTCCTCGAACGCTTCCAGGATCGTTTCGGCTCCAAACCTGGTGAATGGCATTCGGATCTCGCGACCCGCACCCGTGAAAAGGTCTGGCGCCAGGTGGCGACCGGCGAGATCCGTGTCGTGGCCGGTGCGCGTTCGGCGCTTTTCCTGCCCTTCGAAAATCTCGGCCTGATCATTGTCGACGAAGAGCATGACCCCGCCTTCAAGCAGGAAGACCGCGTCTTTTATAACGCGCGGGACATGGCGGTCGTCCGGGCGCGGATCGCGGGCTTCCCGGTCGTGCTGGTCTCTGCGACACCCTCTGTCGAGAGCCAGGTCAACTGTATCGCGGGCCGCTACACGCGCATCCATCTGCCGACGCGCTTTGCCGATGCGGCCATGCCGGATCTGCATCTCATCGACATGAGGCGTGCGCCGCCCGAACGGGGTGGCTTTCTGTCGCCGATCCTGTTGCGCTCCGTCGGTCAGGCTGTCGAGCGTGGCGAACAGGCGCTGCTCTTCCTCAATCGACGAGGATATGCGCCGCTGACCCTCTGCCGGGTCTGCGGCCATCGCTTCCAGTGCCCGCAATGTTCGAGCTGGCTGGTCGAGCATCGCTTTCGCGGCCAGATCCAGTGTCACCAGTGCGGCTATCATGAGCCGACGCCGAATGCATGCCCGGAATGCGGGACACTCGATCATCTGGTCGCCTGCGGCCCGGGGGTCGAGCGCATCGCCGAAGAGGTGGAGAAACACTTTCCCGATGCCCGCACGCTGGTGCTCTCCTCCGATATTGGTGGCGTCAAGCGGTTGCGCCTTGAGCTCGAGGCGATCGCCAATGGTGAGGCCGACATCGTCATCGGCACGCAGCTCGTGGCAAAGGGACACAATTTCCCGCTGATGACGCTGGTCGGCATCATCGATGCGGATATCGGTCTGTCCAACGGCGATCCGCGTGCTGCCGAACGGACATTCCAGTTGCTCTCGCAGGTGACGGGTCGTGCCGGACGAACAGGACGCAAGAGCCTCGGTCTGTTGCAGACGTTCCAGCCGCAGCATCCGGTCATGCAGGCGATCATCTCAGGCGATGCCGCCGCTTTTTATGAGCGCGAAATTCTGGAGCGCGAGCGGGCGCAACTGCCGCCGTTCGGTCGCCTCGTCTCGATCATCGTCTCCGCCGATAGCCGTGCCGAGGCAGAGGGGCATGCGCGCGGGCTGCGTCAGGCGGCACCCCATGAGAGCGGCATCATGATCCTCGGCCCTGCCGAAGCGCCGCTGGCGCTCATCCGTGGACGGCACCGCTTCAGGCTGCTCGTCCATGGGCGCCGCAACAGTGACATGCAGGCCTTCGTGCGCAGCATGCTCGAGCGGGGGCCGAAGGAACGACGGTCGATCCAGGTGCAGGTGGATGTCGATCCGCAGAGCTTCCTGTAAGCCGATCGCCCGCATTTTCCGACGCCGCGCCTGTGAAATAGGATGCCGAGCCCATACCGCGACCCTGCATTTCATGCCATAAGCCGCGCGGTTTCCTTCAACGCGGGTTGATCCATGGAATTCTACTTTCCCATCGAACTCGGCGAGCAGCTCGCCTTTCTGTCGGCTTCTGCCGCAGCCCTCATCGGATGCTTCGTGCTGTTTGCACCAGGCCTCACCCTGAAGGCGCTTGCGCTTGTTCCGGCGGAAGGCCGTCCGGAAGGGCTGGGAGCCGCGCGATCCATCGGCGGCTTGATCGTCGGCTTTGCCGGGACTGCTCTGCTGCTTGGCCAGCCGACGGTCTATCTGGCATTTGGCGCCGCCGTCGGGCTGTCCGCCTTCGCCCGGATCCTGTCCATCATGTCCGACCAGGGCAGCACCTGGCGCAACCTTCTCCTCCTGGTTGTGCAGGCGGTCATTGCTTCCCTCGCTCTCGCCTATGTCTTTGGTCTGACTTGATCTTCGGTTTGTGGCGGGGCTTTGCCGATATCTCGTCAATTTGACGCAGTTTCGGACAAAAAAAGCCCCAAGGCCTTGCTCTCAAGGAGCAAACCGTTAATACGCGTGTTGCGAGTCTAGACCTGCTATGCTAGACGAACCGCGAAATTCGGAAAACGCAAGTGCAACATGCTTGTGTTTTTGGGGAAAAACAAAACGATATCAGGAGCTTGAGAGGCCTCGACAGAGGTGTCCGGCCACCTGGATCAAGATCAGGGAATTTTTTGCCCGTGGCAGACGCATCCCAAGTGATTTCAGGCGTGGCGGAGCGTTACGCATCGTCGCTTTTCGAGCTTGCGCTCGAAGCCGGCGTGCTTGACGCCGTCGCCGCCGATCTCAACCGTTTCCAGGCGATGATCGACGAAAGCGCCGATCTGAAGCGCCTGGTACAGTCGCCCGTCTTCACGGCCGAAGACCAGGTCAAGGCTATCAGCGTCATCGGCGAAAAGGCCGGTTTCAACGCGCTGGTGTTGAACTTCCTGAAGGTCGTCGCAAGCAATCGTCGCCTGTTTGCCGTTCCCGGCATGGTGGCTGCCTATCGCCAGATCCTCGCCCGTCACAAGGGTGAGATGACGGCTGACGTCACGTCTGCTCATGCCCTTTCGGCCGAGCAGGAAACCGAACTGAAAGCGGCGCTGAAGGGCGTTACCGGCAAGGAAGTTTCGATCTCCGTCACGGTCGACCCGTCCCTGCTCGGCGGCCTGATCGTCAAGATCGGCTCCCGCCAGATCGACACGTCCCTTCGCACCAAACTTTCCACCCTTAAGCTTGCACTGAAAGAGGTTGGCTGATGGATATCCGCGCCGCGGAAATTTCCGCAATTCTTAAAGATCAAATCAAGAACTTCGGCAAAGAGGCGGAAGTCTCTGAAGTTGGCCAGGTTCTGTCCGTCGGTGACGGTATCGCCCGCGTCTACGGCCTCGACAATGTTCAGGCCGGCGAAATGGTCGAGTTCCCGGGCGGCATCCGCGGTATGGCGCTCAACCTCGAAGCCGACAATGTCGGTGTGGTTATCTTCGGTGCCGACCGTGGCATCAAGGAAGGCGACATCGTCAAGCGGACCGGCGCCATCGTTGACGTCCCGGTTGGTCCGGAGCTGCTCGGCCGCGTCGTCGACGCGCTCGGCAACCCGATCGACGGCAAGGGCCCCATCAACGCGACCCGCCGTTCGCGCGTCGACGTGAAGGCTCCGGGCATCATTCCGCGCAAGTCGGTTCATGAGCCGATGTCGACCGGCCTCAAGGCCATCGACGCCCTCATCCCAGTTGGCCGTGGCCAGCGCGAGTTGGTCATCGGTGACCGTCAGACCGGCAAGACCGCGATCATTCTGGACACCTTCCTGAACCAGAAGCCGATCCACGACAACGGCCCCGACAACGACAAGCTCTACTGCGTCTACGTCGCCGTTGGCCAGAAGCGCTCGACCGTTGCCCAGTTCGTCAAGATCCTCGAAGAGCGTGGTGCTCTTCAGTACTCGATCATTATCGCTGCTACCGCTTCGGACCCGGCTCCGATGCAGTATCTCGCACCGTTCGCCGGTTGCGCCATGGGCGAATACTTCCGTGACAACGGCCAGCACGCCCTGATCGCTTACGACGACCTGTCGAAGCAGGCTGTTGCCTACCGTCAGATGTCGCTCCTGCTGCGTCGTCCTCCTGGCCGCGAAGCTTATCCGGGCGACGTTTTCTATCTTCACTCCCGTCTGCTCGAGCGCGCTGCCAAGATGGGCGACGCTGCCGGTGCCGGCTCGCTGACCGCTCTGCCGGTCATCGAAACCCAGGGTAACGACGTTTCGGCCTTCATTCCGACCAACGTCATCTCGATCACCGACGGTCAGATCTTCCTTGAAACCGACCTGTTCTATCAGGGCATTCGTCCGGCCGTTAACGTCGGTCTGTCGGTTTCCCGCGTTGGTTCTGCCGCGCAGATCAAGGCGATGAAGCAGGTTGCCGGCTCGATCAAGGGTGAACTCGCCCAGTATCGCGAAATGGCCGCCTTCGCCCAGTTCGGTTCCGACCTCGACGCCGCCACCCAGCGCCTGCTGAACCGTGGTGCCCGTCTGACCGAACTCCTGAAGCAGGCCCAGTTCTCTCCGCTCAAGACGGAAGAGCAGGTTGCCGTGATCTTCGCTGGCGTGAACGGCTACCTCGACAAGGTTCCGGTCAACCAGGTTGGCAAGTTCGAACAGGGTCTCCTCTCCTACCTCCACTCGGAAGGCAAGGCGATCCTGGACGCGATCCGCACCGACAAGGCGATCAGCGACGACACCAAGGGCAAGCTCAAGGCAGCCCTCGATAGCTTCGCGAAGAACTTCGCCTAATTCAGGCTCAAGCCAAGGACGGATAACGGATGCCTTCACTAAAGGATCTGAAAAACCGGATCGCCTCCGTCAAGGCGACGCAGAAGATCACCAAGGCGATGAAAATGGTCGCCGCGGCGAAGCTGCGTCGTGCGCAGGAAGCGGCCGAGGCTGCTCGCCCGTACTCGCAGCGCATGGGTGTCGTCCTGGCCAACATCGCGCAAGCCGTGGGTTCGGACGACAGCGCACCCCGCCTGATGACCGGCACCGGCAAGGACGACGTGCATCTGCTCGTCGTCTGCACTGCCGAGCGTGGTCTGTGCGGCGGTTTCAACTCGTCGATCGCCCGTTTCGCCCGTGACCATGCGCGCAAGCTCCTGGCTCAGGGCAAGACGGTCAAGATTTTCTGCGTCGGCAAGAAGGGCTACGACAGCCTGCGCCGCGAGTTCGCCGGCCTGATCGTCGAGCGGACGGATCTGCGCGAAGTGAAGCGTGTCGGCTTCACCAATGCGGATGCCATCGGCCGCAAGGTCATCGGCATGTTCGACCGCGGCGAATTCGATGTCTGCACGCTGTTCTATTCCGAGTTCAAGTCGGTGATCAGCCAGATCCCGACCGCCCAGCAGATCATCCCGGCCGCTCCGGCCGAGGCTGCCCCGCAGGGTGGTGCATCTGCACTCTACGAATACGAGCCGGATGCGGCTGGGATCCTCGAGGATCTCATCCCGCGCAATATCTCGGTTCAGATTTTCCGGGCCCTGCTCGAAAACGTCGCGGGTGAAATGGGCGCCAAGATGAGCGCCATGGACAATGCGACACGCAATGCCGGTGAGATGATCAATAAGCTGACGCTTTCGTACAACCGCCAGCGTCAGGCGCAGATCACCAAGGAACTCATTGAAATCATTTCGGGCGCGGAAGCGCTCTGAGGTTAAGGAAAGAGGGTAAGATAAATGGCTAAGGCAGCTACCCCCAAGTCTAAGGCGGTGAAGTCCGCAGCCGGCGCTCTCGGCAAGGTCACGCAGGTCATCGGCGCCGTCGTCGACGTCTCGTTCGAAGGCGAACTGCCCCCGATCCTGAACGCGCTGGAAACCGACAACGGCGGCAACCGCCTCGTTCTCGAAGTTGCGCAGCACCTCGGCGAAAACCAGGTCCGCACGATCGCCATGGACTCGACCGAAGGTCTCGTCCGGGGCCAGCCGGTAACCGACACCGGCGCTCCGATCACCGTTCCGGTTGGTCCGGAAACGCTCGGCCGTATCATGAACGTCATCGGCGAGCCCGTTGACGAAGCTGGTCCGCTGGTTACCGAAGGCCGCCGCGCCATCCACCAGGAAGCGCCGTCCTACGTCGAACAGTCGACGGAATCGCAGATCCTCGTCACCGGCATCAAGGTCGTCGACCTGCTCGCTCCTTACGCCAAGGGCGGCAAGATCGGCCTGTTCGGCGGCGCCGGCGTTGGCAAGACCGTTCTGATCATGGAACTGATCAACAACGTTGCGAAGGCACACGGCGGTTACTCGGTGTTCGCTGGCGTGGGTGAACGTACCCGCGAAGGCAACGACCTGTACCACGAAATGATCGAGTCCGGCGTTAACAAGCACGGCGGCGGCGAAGGCTCCAAGGCTGCGCTCGTTTACGGTCAGATGAACGAACCGCCGGGCGCCCGCGCTCGTGTCGCTCTCACCGGTCTGACGATCGCTGAAGACTTCCGCGACAAGGGCCAGGACGTTCTGTTCTTCGTCGACAACATCTTCCGCTTTACCCAGGCAGGTTCCGAAGTGTCGGCTCTGCTCGGCCGTATCCCGTCTGCCGTTGGTTATCAGCCGACGCTCGCCACCGACATGGGTCAGATGCAGGAACGCATCACCACCACGACCAAGGGTTCGATCACCTCGGTTCAGGCCATTTACGTTCCCGCCGACGACTTGACCGACCCGGCTCCGGCCACTTCGTTCGCCCACTTGGACGCAACGACGGTTCTGTCGCGCTCGATCGCTGAAAAGGGTATTTACCCGGCCGTTGACCCGCTCGACTCGACCTCGCGCATGCTCGACCCGCTGGTTGTCGGCGAAGAGCACTACGAGATCGCTCGTAAGGTTCAGACGACGCTGCAGCGCTACAAGTCGCTTCAGGACATCATCGCCATCCTTGGCATGGACGAACTGTCCGAAGAGGACAAGATGACAGTTGCCCGCGCCCGTAAGATCGAGCGCTTCCTGTCGCAGCCGTTCTTCGTTGCTGAAATCTTCACCGGTTCGCCGGGCAAGCTGGTTGCTCTCGAAGACACGATCAAGGGCTTCAAGGGCCTGGTCAACGGCGACTACGACCACCTTCCGGAGGCCGCCTTCTACATGGTCGGCTCCATCGAGGAAGCCATCGAGAAGGCCAAGCGCCTGGCTGCAGAAGCCGCTTAAGTACAGGGACTGCCGGCACGCGAGATGACTCGCGTGCCGCCTCATCCTTCATCAGAGAAGTGAACGACCATGGCCGACAATTTCAACTTTGAGCTCGTTTCGCCCGAGCGTCTTCTGCTCTCCGAACTGGTGAGCGAAGTCGTCATTCCGGCAACGGAAGGCGAAATGACCGTCATGGCCAATCATGCGCCGACCATGACGACCATCAAGCCGGGCGTCGTGACCGTCAAGCTCGCTTCCGGTCAGGTCACGAAATACGTGGTCTTCGGCGGCTTTGCCGACGTTCTGCCGACCGGCTGCACGCTGCTCGCCGAATCGGCCGTCCCGCTGGCCGAGATTGCTCCGGATACGCTGACCAAGCGCATCGATGAAGCCCGCAAGGAGTTGGAAGGTGTCGAGCATCACGAACACCGCACCAAGCTCGAGCAGTATCTCGCCGAGCTGACCAACCTGAACGGCGTTCTCGTCGCCGCCTGATCGGCTGGTCACGATAAAGGAATTGGAGCCGGGCCCTTGGGTCCGGCTTTTTTCATGCCCGGATGTCAGGCTGAGACGGCGTCTTCCAGGATCATCGCGGCACCCTTTTCCGCGACCATCATGGTCGGCGCGTTGATGTTGCCGGCTGTAATGTTGGGGAAGATGGAGGCATCGACGATCCGCAGTCCCGGCACACCATGGACCCTGAGGCGGGCATCGACCACGCTCTGACGAGGATCCGTGCCCATCGCGCAGGTGCCGCAGAGGTGATAGATCGAGCCACTGTTGAGACGGAAATAGTCGAGCAGCTTGGCGTCGGTATCGGCAGATTTGGAGGGCGAGATTTCCTCATCCACCCAGTCCGAGAGCGCGCGAGCATCCGCAATCCTGCGCATGAGACGGCTGCCCTGCAGAACCTCGTCGATGTCCCGTTCCGTCGACAGGTAGTTCGGACGGATCAGAGGCGCGTCGCCTGCATCGGGGGAGGCAATGGTGATGGTCCCCTTGCTGGTCGGTCGGCAGGCGTTGAAGGCGATGAGAAAGCCCGGATAGGGTTCCGGCGTCAGGCCCGCCCTCGGATTGTCCGGAATGCGGTAGGAGAGCGGGTTAAAATAGACCTGGATGTTCGGCCTGGGCTCTTCGGATGAGCCGCGAAAGAAGCCGCCGGCCTGGTTGACGCTCATCGCGAAGGGGCCGCTGCGCTTCATAAGCCAAGTCAATCCAAAGCGGGCCTGGCCCATGAGACTGGCAAAGTCGCCGTTCAATGTCGGGCGCTTCGACCGGTAATAGAAGCTGGCACAGAGATGGTCCTGAAGGTTCTGGCCGACCGCCGGCAGGTGTTTTCGGGTGTCGATCCCCTGGGCAAAGAGCGTCGATCCATCGCCGAAGCCGGAAAGCTGCATCAGCTTCGGCGTGTCCACGGCACCTGCTGCGAGGATCACTTCGCGGCGCGCGTTGAAGCTTCTTACCCGCCCATGTTGCATGACTTCGATGCCCGAGACCTTGCCATCTTGATCCACCAGCAGGCGGCGTGCGTGGGCGTCGCGCTCGATGGCGAGGTTCGGTCGCTTCAGCGCGGGGCGCAGATATTCCGCGCTGGAATGCGAGCGCTGGCCGCGCCGAGTATTGACGTCGTAGACGCCGGCTCCCTCGATCGTCGCGCCGTTGAAATCTTCGTTGAGCGGAACGCCCAGTTCGTCACAGGCGTCGAGGAAGGCGTCACTGCAGGCATGTGTCGCCCCGCGCATCGGCGTCACATGGATCGGGCCGCTTCCGCCATGCCATTGGCTCTCTCCCCGCGCATGGGTCTCCAGCTTGCGGAAATAGGGCAGCACGTCGTCGAAGCCCCAGCCCGTGTTTCCGGCGGCCCGCCAGTCGTCGAAATCCTCTGCCGCGCCGCGCACGAAGACCATTGCATTGATCGAGCCCGAGCCGCCCTGCACCTTGCCGCGCGGGGCATAGATCCGCCGTCCACCGAGGTTGGCCTCAGGCTCCGTGCGGTACATCCAATTGACCTTCGGATTGTAATAGCTCTTGGCGTAGCCGACGGGGATCTTGAACCAGAAGGATTTGTCCTCGCCGCCGGCCTCGATGAGCAGCACGGAATGCCGACCGCTTTCGCTCAGGCGACTGGCCACGATGCAGCCAGCGGAGCCTGCACCGACCACGATGAAATCGAAGATCATGGGTGTCCCTCAGCCCTTGGCCGGCATGAAGGCCTTCACATCGGCATGCTCGGCTCCCATCTGCAGGTGCAGCCTGTTACCGGTATAGGGCGTGTGCCTCGCGATGACGTCGTGGTTCAGCTCGATGCCGAGGCCCGGCTCTCGCGACGGAATGAGATAGCCGTCGTCGACGCCGAGCTTGGTCTTCAGCACCTCGGCGTGGAATCCACCGAAATCCATGATGGCCTCATGGATGAGGAAGTTCGGGCAGGTGGCCGCGAGCTGGATCGACGCCGCTGCCCCGACCGGGCCGTTGTAGAGATGCGGCGCGATCTGCGCATAGAAGGACTCGGCCATCCCGGCTATCTTCTTCGCCTCCAGCAAGCCGCCGACGCGAGCGACATTCATCTGCAGGATTGAGGCAGAGCCAAGCTGCAATACTCTCTGGAATTCGTACTTCGTCGTCAGGCGCTCGCCCGTCGAGACGGGGATCGAGGTCGCGCGGGCGACTTCCGCCATCGCGGCTTCCTGGCCGGGCGGCACGGGCTCCTCGAACCACAGCGGATCATACTTCTCCAGCCGCTTGGCGAGCCGGATGGCGGAGGAGGGGACCATCTGGCCGTGGGTGCCGAAGAGGATGTCGGCGCGGTTGCCGATCGCATCGCGGATCTTGCGGCAAAACTCCTCGCAACGATCCATGACCGGCAGCGAGAGCTGGTGGCCGGAATAGTTGGTGTAGGGGCCGGCCGGATCGAATTTCAGCCCGGTAAAGCCGGCCTCGACCATGCGGATCGCTTCTTCGGCGGCGAGATCCGGATCGTTGTAGTCGTATTCGCCGGCTGAATTCTTCGGATAGAGATAGGTGTAAGCGCGCAGCTTGTCATGCACAGGGCCGCCGAGAAGATCAGCGACCGGCCGTCCGGCAGCCTTGCCGATGATGTCCCAGCAGGCGATTTCAAGGCCTGAGATGATCCCGACCATGGTCGGATCAGGCCGCTGAGTGAAGCCGCTTGAATAGGCCGCGCGCCAGAAGCGCTCGATCTGGTGCGGGTCGTGGCCCTCCAGATAGCGGGTGAAGACGTCTTCGACCAGAACGGCGATGCCCGAGGGGTGGAAGGCGGTTGAATAGATTTCACCGACACCCTTGATGCCGCAGGCCGTCTCCAACTCGACGAAGATCCAGTACATGCCACCGATATGCGGCGCGGGCGTTGCGACGACGTGTGTCTTGAGCGATGCGACTTTCATGGATGCCCCCGATGACGAATTCTTGAGCCGGCTAATCGGCGATCAATGCTTGAGGATGACGAGGCGGGTCTGGGTGAATTCCAGCATGCCGTGCTTGCCGTCGTCGCCGCCGAGGCCGGAGCGCTTCCAGCCGGCGTGGTAGCCTTGATAAGGGTCGGCCGGGAAGCGGTTGATGTAGAGTTCACCCGCCTCGATCTCATTCGCGCCCTTCATCACCTTGCGGTAGTTCTCGGTGAAGACGACGGAGGCGAGGCCGAACTGGTGGTCGCTTGCCATCGCAAGTGCATGGTCGAAATCGGTATAGGGGATGACGGGTAGCACGGGGCCGAAGACCTCTTCCTGGACGATCTCCATGTCGTGGCGGCAGTCGGAAAGCAGTGTCGGCGGATAGAAATAGCCATCGCCCGGCGGCAGAAAGCCTCCCGTCTCGATGACCGCGCCATCCGCGTTGGCGCGCTCGACCATATGATGGACGCGCAGACGGGCTGCGGCATTGGCAAGCGGCCCCATGCGGGACGGATCCTCGCTGCGATCGCCATAGTGGCGGCGTTCGAAGGCGTCTTTTAGTTTGGCGAGCAGTGCGCCATGCACGGAGGCATGCACGTAAAGACGCTCGACGGAGGTGCAGACCTGGCCGCAATGGGCAGTCTTGGCCGCGAGAACGCTTTTCGTCACCACATCGAGATCGGCGTCCGGCTCGACGATGACGGGTGTCTTGCCGCCGAGTTCCAGCGAGGGCTTGGCGATGTTTGCCTTGCAATAGTCGAGAACCACCTGGCCGGCAGCCACGCTTCCGGTCAGCGTGATCATGCCGACTTCGCGGCGGGTGCACATGACCTCTGCCACCTCATGGCTCATGGTCATGATGCTGATGAGACCTGCGGGAAGCTCCGCCTCCCTGATCGCTTCCGCAAACACAAAGGCCGAAGTCGGCGTGTTGTTGCTGGGCCTGACGACCACGGCATTGCCGGTGATCAGGGCCGGGGCGATCTTGCGCACCAGGGTGTAGATGGGAAAGTTGAAGGGGATCAGGCAGGCGACGACGCCGATCGGTGCCCGCTTCAGCATCAGCGTTTCATCCGGCGTGTCGCTCTCGATGACCTCGCCTTCGACGCGGCGCGCCCATTCGGCGTGGTAGCGCATCAGCTCAACACCGTAGCCGGTTTCAGCCACGGCATCCTCCAGGCTCTTGCCGGATTCCTCAGCCAGTGCTGCGCCGATCTTCTGCTGATGGCGCTCCACGGCGTCGGCGAGCCTGCGGAGTGCATTGCCGCGCTCGATGGCGGGCAGGCGCCCCCACGGCTTCTGGGCAACAGCGGCCGCGTCCACCGCCTCGATGACATCGGCCTCTGTCGCCGATGTCATCGAGGCAAAGAACCGTCCGGTCGCTGGGTTTTTTACCTCGATCGGCTGGCGGGCTCCGGTCTCGCGAAAGGTTCCGGCAATGAAGTTCTGGAAGGTGGGCATGGCAGGCACTCCGACTAAGGTCAGTTCGCCACCAGTAGGAAGTTGCCCTTCCTGCTTCGCAAGCGACGAATTGTCGGGGCGAGCATTCCAAAAAGGAATGTTTCAGACGTGCGCTTGTTTGAGCTGTGCCATCGAGCCTTCGGTGATTTCCTGCTGCAGCCAGCGTTTGAGCGCTTCGACATGCGGAGACAGCCCCCGATCCGTCCGCGTGACCAGCCAGTAGGACTCGTGCCCCTCGACTTCGACGTCGAGAAACTGCGCCAGCGCCCCGTTCTGCATCAGGGGGGCCACCATTGACCGATCCGCCACCGCGACGCCCAGCCCGTTGCAGGCGGCCTCGATAACGAGATCGAGGAGGTCGAATTCAAGGCCACCACCTGTGTCGGTCTCGGTGAGCCCCGCCGCATCCAGCCAGCGTTGCCAGGTGAGGTAACGTTGATCGGCAGATGCGAGTACATGCAGGAAGGTGAAGCGCGAGAGATCGATTGTCTCGCCAGCTCGCAATCCGTCCGTGAGATGTGGCGCGCAGACGGCAATATGCCGTTCTGTGAACAGGCGCTCCGAGCGCAGGCTCGGCCATTCGCCGTCGCCAAAGCGGATCGCGCAGTCCAGCATCCCGCGCTCCGAAAGATTGTCTTCGACATCCGTGGTGATGCTCAGATCGACGTCGGGCAGGAATGCTCGAAGGCTCGTCAGGCGCGGCATCAGCCAGCGCTTGGCAAAGGTCGGTGGCACATTGATCCTCAGACGGCGCTTGTTACTTTTCTCGCGGATATTGCGGACCGTCATCTCCACCGTGTGGAAAGCCTGCTGCAATGAGGCGAGCAATTCGGCGCCAGATGGCGTCAGTTCCAGGTGATGGTGCCTGCGGATGACAAGGGGCTCGCCGAGCTGCTCCTCGAGATTGCGCACCTGTCGGCTGACGGCGCTTTGGGTGAGGTTCAGCAACTCCGCTGCACGCGTGAAGCTGCGGGTCTGGCCCACCACCTCGAATACCTTCATCGCGGATAGCGCCGGAAGTCGTCTCATGATCCCTCGTAATGCTCCGATGAGGTTTTGAGGATTAAATCAGAGGCCACAGACCTGCGCCATGCAGTTTTGACGCGAATGTGTCATGCTTTCCGATATAGCTGATTGAAGCTGTCGAGTGGTCTACGCCACAAGGGCTCAGGGTTTTATGCTTTCGGGGGAATTGGCATGAAGGTCGGTATCGTAGGTGCGGGAATGGTCGGCAGCTCGGCGGGTTATGCGCTGGCGCTGATGGGGCTTGCGAGCGAGGTCGTGCTCATCGATCGCAACGAGGCACTCGCCATCGCGCAGGCGGAAGACATTGCCCATGCGGTGCCGTTCATGTCCTCGACCATGGTGAATGCCGGGCAGTACCGGGATCTTGAGGGCGCGAGTGTCGTCATCCTCTCCGCCGGTGTCAGCCAGAAGCCGGGCGAAACGCGCCTCGAGCTTCTGGAGCGCAATGCCGCGGTTTTCCGTTCCGTGCTTGCCGAGGTGTTGCCGGTCGCACCGGATGCGATCCTGCTGATCGCGTCCAATCCTGTCGATATCATGACCCAGATCACTACACGGCTTTCCGGGCTCGATCCCCGCCGGGTGATCGGCTCCGGGACCATTCTCGACACCGCGCGTTTCCGCAGCCTTGTCGGGCGGCATCTGGGCATCTCGCCGCAATCGGTGCATGCCTATGTGCTGGGTGAACACGGCGACAGCGAGGTTCTTGCCTGGACAAGCGCGCGGGCCGGTTCCGTGCCGCTGTCTTCTTTTGCTGCGCAAGTCGGGTCCCCGCTTACGGCGGAAGTCCGCGCGCAGATCGATGACGGTGTGCGCAACGCGGCCTACAAGATCATCAACGGCAAGGGCTCGACCTATTACGGTATCGGCGCCGGCCTTGCCCGCATCGTCAAGGCGATCGCGCGTGATCAGCGCGATGTGCTCTCCGTTTCGATCTCGACGCCCGAGGTGGCCGGCGTTCGGGATGTTGCTCTATCGATCCCGCGCGTGGTTGGCGCCGAGGGTGTTGTCGCCGATTTGTTTCCCGATCTCGACGATGAGGAGTATGCGGCCTTGAACCGCAGCGCGTCGCTTTTGAAGGAACGAGCTGATGCCATTCCTTTGTAGGGGGCAATGCCTATATAGTGGCAGGATATGCAGGCGCGGCAGCGCGCCACCTGTCAGATACAGCGCCCCGATTTCTGGATCACTTGATGAACGAAACGCCGCCACTCACCCCTGAGGCCCTTGACGATTTCCTGCTGAAGGCGCGCGCCGCCAGCGGCCTGCTAAAGGCGCTGTCGCACGAGACGCGCCTGTTGATGCTGTGCATGCTCTGCCAGGGCGAGAAGACGGTCACTGAAATCGAACAGTTCCTCGGCATCCAGCAGGCCGTCGTTTCCCAGCAGCTCGCGCGCCTGAGGAGCGAGAAGGTGGTCCAGACGCGTCGTGAAGGACGCCAGATCTACTACCGGATCGCCGATCCGCAACTCGCTGAACTGATCTCTGTTCTCTACAAAATGTATTGCGGCCCGACACCCGTGACAAGCAGTCAAACGGCGGCGCTCACCGAGGCGTAAGCCCGAGAGCGCACCGAGAGGGCGGGGAGATGATCGACAAGCTGGAATTCTTCATCGCGCTCGCCCGCCAGCAGCATTTCGGTCGTGCGGCGGAAGAATGTGGCGTGACCCAGCCGACCCTGTCTGCTGGCATCCGCCAGCTCGAAGAACAGCTCGGTGTGATGCTGGTGCAGCGCGGCTCGCGCTTTCTTGGACTCACGCCGGAGGGTCAGCGGGTGCTCGAATGGGCGCGGCGCATCGTCGGCGATACGCGCACCATGCGCGAGGAGATGCGCGCTGCCCGGCGGGGTCTTGCAGGCCATATCCGGCTCGCCGTCATTCCCACGGCGCTTGCGATGGTGCAGAAGCTCACCGAACCCTTCCAGGCCCGGCATCCGGACGTCACTTTTTCCGTCGTGTCGCGCACCTCGCTGCAGGTGTTGAGCCTGCTTGAGAATCTCGAGATCGACGCCGGCATTACCTATCTCGACAATGAGCCGCTCGGTCGCGTCACCAGCGTGCCGCTTTATTCCGAGCGCTATCACCTGATCACCGGCGTCGGCACGCCGCTTGCCGATCAGGGCAGCGTCACCTGGAGCGAAGTGGCGGATCTCAGGCTCTGCCTCTTGACCGCCGACATGCAGAACCGCCGGATCATCAACCAGCACATGACGGAGGCGGGCGTATCGCCAAAGACGACGCTCGAATCCAACTCGATGATCGTGCTCTTCTCCCATATTCGGACCGGCAAATGGGCGTCGATCATGCCGAGAAACGTGGCGGAATCCTTCGGTTTCGGCGAGGAAATCCGGATGATCCCGATCACTTCCCCGGATGCCGAGCATCTGGTCGGCCTCGTCGCCACCCATCGTGAACCCTTCACGCCGCTGGTTTCCGGCCTGTTGCACGAGGCCCGTCTGCTCGCAGCCTCTCAAGCCTTCGATAGAAATCTTCTATCGAGCGACGGAAGCGCCGTATTGACCTCCTGACATCGGACCCATCATCATCTTCCGATGGACGACCCCGCCAGGGCTCGGCGGGTGAGGAGGAAGACATGAACATTCGTGTGGCTGCGGACGACGTCTCCGCCCGCATTTCGGCTGTGATCGCCGAGTTGCAGCATCTGGAGGGCCCGATGCTCCCGATCCTGCACCGCTTGCAGGAGGAATTCGGTTACATTCCGGAGGTCGCCAAACAGATCATTGCCAGCGCGCTGAACCTGTCGCGTGCCGAAGTGCATGGCGTCGTCACCTTCTACCACGATTTCCGCGCCGAACCGGCGGGACGGCATGTGCTGAAGCTCTGTCGTGCCGAGGCTTGCCAGTCGATGGGCTGCGAGCCTCTGGCGGAGACAATCAAGGCCAAGCTCGGCATCGACTGGCACGAGACGACGGCTGACGGTGCCGTCACACTCGAACCCGTCTTCTGTCTCGGCCTTTGCGCCCAGGCGCCGGCCGCGATGCTCGACGGCGAGCTGCATGCCCGCCTCGACGAAGACTGTCTCACCGACATTCTGGCGGAGGTGCGCTCATGAGCGTCCCAGAAACCGTCACTGTCTTCGTCCCCCGGGATGCGGCAGCGCTTGCCGTTGGTGCCGACAAGGTGGCGGCTGCCATCGAGCGCGAAGCCATGGCGCGCGGCCAGGATGTCACCATCGTGCGCAATGGCTCGCGCGGCATGCTGTGGCTCGAAGTGCTGGTGGAAGTGCGCACCGAGCACGGCCGCGTCGCCTATGGTCCAATCAAGGCATCCGACGTGCCGTCGCTCTTCGATGCCGGCTTCCTTGATGGCGGCGAACATCCCCTCGGCCATGGCTTCACCCAGGACATTCCCTTCCTGAAGGGCCAGACGCGGCTGACCTTCGCCCGCTGTGGTGTCACCGATCCGCTGTCGCTCGCTGATTACCGCCACTATCAGGGCCTCAAGGGTCTCGCCAACGCGATTGCCATGGCGCCGACCGACATCGTCAAACAGGTGACCGACAGCGGTTTGCGCGGTCGCGGCGGTGCGGGCTTCCCGACCGGCATCAAGTGGAAGACGGTCGCGGATGCGAAGGCCGACCAGAAATACATCGTCTGCAATGCCGACGAGGGCGATAGCGGCACCTTTGCCGACCGGATGATCATGGAAGGCGATCCCTTCGTGCTGATCGAAGGCATGGTGATTGCCGGCATCGCGGTGGGTGCCACCAAGGGCTATGTTTATACGCGCTCAGAATATCCGCATGCCATTGCCATAATGGAAGAGGCGATCGCGATTGCTAGGGCTGCGGGCATCCTCGGCCCATCGGTGATGGGATCGCCTTACGCCTTCGACATGGAAGTGCGCATGGGCGCCGGCGCCTATGTCTGCGGCGAGGAAACTTCTCTGCTCAACTCGCTGGAAGGAAAGCGCGGCGTTGTCAGGGCCAAGCCGCCGTTGCCAGCGCTGCAGGGCCTGTTCGGCAAGCCGACCGTCGTCAACAATGTCATGTCGCTGGCCTCGATTCCTGTCATCATGGACCGGGGTGCTGCGTTCTACCGCGATTTCGGCGTCGGCCGCTCGCATGGCACGATCCCGATCCAGCTTGCCGGCAATCTCAAGCATGGCGGCCTTTATGAAACTGCCTTCGGCCTGCCTCTCGGCCGGCTGATCAACGAGATCGGCGGTGGCACGATCTCCGGGCGCCCGGTCAAGGCCGTTCAGGTCGGCGGGCCGCTCGGCGCCTATTTCCCGCCGTCGCTCTTCGACACGATCTTCGACTACGAGGCGTTTACGGCGGCCGGTGGCCTGATCGGCCATGCCGGTGTGGTTGTCTTCGACGATACCGCCGACATGCTGAAGCAGGCGCGCTTTGCCATGGAGTTCTGCGCTGTCGAAAGCTGCGGCAAGTGCACACCCTGTCGCATCGGTTCGACCCGTGGGGTGGAAACGGTCGACAAGATTGCGCGCGGCATCGAGCCGGAGAAGAACAAGGTGCTGCTGGAGGATCTCTGCAACACCATGAAGTTCGGCTCGCTCTGTGCGCTGGGTGGTTTCACGCCCTATCCTGTCATGAGCGCCATGGCGCATTTCCCGGAAGATTTTGTGCCGGCACCCGTGAGGGAGGCAGCGGAATGAGGGGCGGTTGTCTTTCGTCATCCTCGGGCTTGTCCCGAGGATCTACCGACTTTGCCATGCGGGCGACGTTCATTGCTGAACCGGCTCCCGAAGTTCAGACGCAGCAGATCCTCGGGACAAGCCCGAGGATGACGGCGGAAAGGTAAGCGCCATGCCCCTCGTTCCTGAAATCGACTACGGCACCCCCGCCTCGCGCTCGGAAAACATGGTGACGCTCACCATCGACGGTCGCGCGATCACGGTGCCCGAGGGCACGTCGATCATGCGCGCCTCGATGGAGGCCGGCATTCAGGTGCCGAAGCTCTGCGCGACAGACATGGTCAATGCCTTCGGTTCCTGCCGTCTCTGTCTGATCGAGGTCGAGGGTCGCAACGGCACGCCCGCCTCCTGCACAACCCCGGTCGCCCCTGGCATCGTCGTGCACACCCAGACGGAGCGGCTCAAGGCCATCCGCAAGGGCGTGATGGAGCTCTATATCTCCGACCACCCGCTCGACTGTCTCACCTGTGCGGCCAATGGCGATTGCGAGCTGCAGGACATGGCAGGCGCCGTTGGCCTCCGCGATGTGCGCTATGGCTATGAGGGCGAAAATCATGTGAAGGCGCGGTCTGCCGAGGGCGGGATCAACGCTCAGTGGATGCCGAAGGATGAGAGCAATCCCTATTTCACCTATGACCCGTCGAAATGCATCGTCTGTTCGCGCTGCGTGCGTGCCTGCGAAGAGGTGCAGGGCACGTTTGCGTTGACCATCGAAGGCCGTGGCTTCGACAGCCGCGTGTCACCCGGCGCGCATGAGGCGTTTCTCTCGTCGGAATGCGTCTCCTGCGGCGCCTGCGTTCAGGCCTGTCCGACAGCCACGCTGACCGAAAAGTCCGTTATTGCCATCGGCCAGCCGGAGCATTCGGCTGTTACCACCTGCGCTTATTGCGGCGTCGGCTGTTCGTTCAAGGCGGAGATGCGTGGCGAGGAACTGGTGCGCATGGTGCCGTGGAAGGATGGTCAGGCCAATCGCGGCCATTCCTGCGTCAAAGGCCGGTTCGCCTATGGTTATGCCAGCCACAAGGACCGCATCCTCAACCCGATGATCCGCGAAAAGATCTCCGATCCCTGGCGCGAAGTGACCTGGGAAGAGGCCTATGCGCATGTCGCCTCCGAATTCAAGCGCATCCAGTATCAGTATGGCCGTGAAGCTATCGGCGGCATCACCTCGTCGCGCTGCACGAATGAAGAGACCTATCTGGTCCAGAAGCTGATCCGCGCCGGCTTCGGTAATAACAATGTCGATACATGCGCCCGCGTCTGCCATTCGCCAACCGGCTATGGTCTGGGTCAGGCTTTCGGCACCTCGGCCGGCACGCAGAACTTCGATTCGGTCGAGCACTCCGACGTGGTTCTCGTCATCGGCGCCAATCCGACGGATGGCCATCCGGTGTTCGGCTCGCGCCTGAAGAAGCGGCTGCGTCAGGGCGCCAAGCTGATCGTCATCGATCCGCGCCGCATCGATCTGGTGCGCACCCCGCATGTGGAAGCGGCCCACCATCTGCCGCTGAAGCCCGGCACCAATGTCGCGGTGCTCACGGCACTTGCCCATGTCATCGTGACCGAAGGTCTGTTTGCCGAGGCTTTCATCCGTGAGCGTTGCGACTGGTCGGAATTCGAGGACTGGGCCGCTTTCGTCTCCGAGCCGGAGCACTCGCCGGAGGAAACCGAGAAGTTCACCGGCGTTCCGGCCGAGGAACTGCGTGGTGCCGCCCGCCTGTTCGCCACCGGCGGCAATGGCGCGATCTATTACGGCCTCGGCGTCACCGAACACAGCCAGGGCTCGACCACCGTCATGGCGATTGCCAACCTCGCGATGGTCACCGGCAATATCGGTCGGCCGGGCGTCGGCGTGAACCCGCTGCGTGGCCAGAACAATGTCCAGGGTTCCTGCGACATGGGCTCCTTCCCGCATGAACTGCCCGGCTATCGCCATGTCTCCGACGACGCGACGCGCGAAACCTTCGAAAAGCTCTGGGGTGTCGAGCTCAGCAGCGAGCCGGGCCTGCGCATCCCCAACATGCTGGATGCCGCCGTCGATGGTACGTTCAAGGGCATCTACATCCAAGGCGAGGACATCCTGCAGTCCGATCCGGATACCAAGCATGTCTCCGCCGGTCTCGCCGCCATGGAATGCGTCGTGGTGCACGACCTCTTCCTCAACGAGACGGCCAATTACGCGCATGTCTTCCTGCCGGGCTCGACCTTCCTCGAAAAGGACGGGACCTTCACCAATGCCGAGCGCCGAATCAATCGCGTGCGCAAGGTGATGACACCGAAGAACGGCTATGCCGATTGGGAAGTCACCCAGAAGCTCGCCCAGGCCATGGGGCTTTCCTGGAACTACACCCATCCGTCTCAGATCATGGACGAGATCGCAGCGACGACCCCGAGCTTTGCCGGCGTCTCCTACGACTATCTGGAAAAGATGGGCTCGGTGCAGTGGCCCTGCAACGAGAAGTTCCCGGTGGGGTCGCCGATCATGCATGTCGACGGTTTCGTGCGCGGCAAGGGCAAGTTCATCCGCACCGAATATGTCGCGACGGATGAGCGCACCGGCCCGCGCTTCCCGCTGCTGCTGACGACTGGTCGCGTTCTCTCGCAATACAATGTCGGTGCGCAGACGCGCCGCACGGATAACAGTGTCTGGCATGAGGAGGACCGGCTGGAGATCCATCCGCATGATGCCGAACAGCGCGGCGTGAAGGACGGCGACTGGATCAAGCTCGCCAGCCGTTCCGGCGATACGACGCTGCGCGCGTTGATCACCGATCGCGTGGCTCCGGGCGTGGTGTATACGACCTTCCACCATCCGAACACGCAGGCCAATGTCATCACGACCGACTTTTCCGACTGGGCGACCAATTGCCCGGAATACAAGGTGACCGCCGTGCAGGTCTCGCCGTCCAACGGTCCGACCGAATGGCAGGAAGAGTATGAAGAACTGTCGCGTCAGTCGCGACGGATCGTCGGCAAGCTGGAAGCGGCGGAATGAGTGATCTGATCGGCTCCACGGCGCGCATGGTCGGCGGGCTCAAGGCGAGCCGTGGGCTCGTTTCGAGCAGCAGCCGGCTCGTGCCGGAGGAGGTGCCGATTGCCTTTTCCTATGGCGGCACCACCCATGCCGTGATGATGGCGACGCCCGATGATCTCGAAGACTTCGCCGTCGGTTTTTCGCTCGCCGAAGGTATCATCGAGAGTGCCGAGGATGTACTTGCCATCGATCCAATCGAAGTGGGTGAGGGCATCGACGTCCAGGTGACCCTGAAGGAGATGACGGCCGAGGCGCTGGTTGCCAGGCGTCGGCGGATGGCCGGCCCTGTCGGCTGCGGGCTCTGCGGCATCGAGTCGATCGAACAGGCGAGCCGCCCTGTTCGGCTTGTCGGGGCGGAGGGATTGCGCATCACCGCGCGTGAGATCGCCGACGCCATGGTGCGCCTCGGTGCAGCGCAGGACCTCAACTGCCAGACGCGTGCCGTGCATGGCGCCGGCTTCTACATTGCCGGTCAGGGGCTTGTCGCGATTCGCGAGGATGTGGGCCGCCACAATGCGCTCGACAAGCTCGTCGGTGCTGTCGTTATTGGTGGCTGGGACCCTGCCCAAGGGGCGGTCGTGGTGACGAGTCGTCTGTCCGTCGAGATGGTGCAAAAGACGGCGGCCCTTGGCGCGCCGCTGCTGATCGCGATCTCCGCACCGACAGCACTTGCCATCCGCACGGCGGCGCAAGCCGGGATCACGCTGATCGGGATTGCACGCGACGAGGATTTCGAGATTTTCACCCGGCCCGACCGGGTGGCCGAGGGAGTAGCGCTGCATGTCTGACACCGGCACGGATGCCAAGCTGATCCGCATGGCGAACCAGATCGCCACCTTTTTCCTGTCGCAGCCGGAAGAGGTGCGTGCGGAGGGCGTGGCGACGCATATCAACAAGTTCTGGGAGCCGCGCATGCGCCGCCGCTTCCATGAACTGATGGAAATGCCCGATGCCGGTTTCCTGCCGCTGGTGGTTGAGGCTGCCAACAGCGTCAAGCGCCCCGGCGCGCCGGATGCCGCTGCCGTCGGCCTTGGTCAGGATGCAGCGGATGGTGCACCCGGCGGCAAAGGTGCGGCCACAGGCGAATCGCTGTCGGAGCCCAGCATCCCGGAGACGACGCCCTGAGCCGAGGCGGAAGTGCCTTCAGTTCAGCCAGAGATGGATGAGTGCTGCTTCCGGCGTCTCGGTGCCACTGTTTTCGATGCCGGTGCTCCAGAGGCCGGCACCCGCCGCATAGGCGCCGGGTGACAGGCCGCCGGCTTCACATTGGCTTACCGCCCGCAGCCGCTTGCCGCTTTTCACTGCCTCGGCCAGAACCGTCAGCAGGTTCGCATCGTTCATCGCAGTCCCCGCGCCGAAGATCCTGAGCACCGCGCCATCGAGCGTGCCGAGCATTGCTTTGACGGCCTCAGCCGGAATGCCCGGCGACAATGTGAGGATCGCAAGCTTGCGGTCGTCGAAGGTCCGCTGCTTCGGTGGGGCGGGTATTGTCTGTGGCTGCGCGCGAAATGCATCCGCTTCGTGGCTGTCATGTTTCACCAGTCCGTCAGCGGCGAGAAGTTTGCCGGCAAAGGCAAGGAAAACGCCAGGCTCTCTGCTTCCCGTGGCCGAGATTGCAAGGTCGAGATTGCCTTCGGCATCGCCGTTGTGGCCGAGCGGCAGCATCGAGCCGCAGAGAATGACACGACGGTTCTCGCCCGCCAGCGCCTGAGAGAGGGCAGCGCCGGTGAAGGCCATAGTGTCTGTGCCGTGGGTAATGATGACGGCGGCGTCCGGATGGCTGCGGATCGTGTCCAGCATCCGGTTCCAGTGGCGAGGGCCGACATCGGCGCTGTCGAGCAGGGGATCGAAGACCTCTGCCGAGAAATCTGTCCCTGCGGGCAGGCGCTCCGCTACCGCTTCTTCCACGAGTCCCATGCGGGGTGCCAGGCCCTCGGATGTCTCGGCCATCCCGATCGTTCCACCCGTGTGGATCAGCAGCAATTTCATTCTCGCCTCCCGGATTTGTCGTCGTCTGGTAGGGCAGTGCGACGCTGAGATCAACCGGGCTTCGAAACGCGAAAGGGCAGCGCCTGACAGCGCTGCCCTTTCAAAATCAGTGAAATGTCGCCGTGATCAGGCGGCCAGATCTTCGAGATCGCTGCCCTTGAACATCTTGGCGAGGTTCAGGAAGCAGATCATGCCGTTTTCGTTGGCGATGATGCCTTCGGAGAAGGTCTTGTCGAAGGAGGCCGAGACTTCCGGCACCGGCTGTACCTGGCTCGACGGGATGGTCAGGATGTCCGAAACGCGGTCGACCAGCATGCCGATGACCATGTTGTGGACTTCGGCCACGACGATCGCCGAACGCTCGTTGGCAACGGTGCTCTTCATGCCCAGCTTGTAGGCCAAGTCGATGATCGGGATAACTGAGCCGCGCAGGTTCATCACACCGATGACATCGGCCGGCGCATGCGGGATCGGCGTCGAGGGTGCCCAGCCGCGGATTTCGCGGATCGTGGTGGTCTTGACGCAGAATTCCTGATCATGGAGCCGGAAGGCGATGATCTCGAGGGTCTCACTGCCGAAGCTGGTGGAGCTGATAGTTGCCATTAGAAATCTTCCCAACCTTCCTGTACCTTGGCGGCGGCGGCGCCACCTGTGGCGCGAGCGACACTCGCCATGAGCTTGCGTGCCGGTGATGCAACGGGTGAAGCATCGGGACGCGCTTCCATGACTTTATGCGAAGAGTGTTGCCCAATTCTAAACTGCGACACCAGTTCGCGCAGTGAAGCCGCCTGTTTTGCAAGACTATGGCTCGCGGCCGTCGATTCTTCGACCATCGCAGCATTCTGCTGCGTATTCTGGTCCATCGCGTTGACCGCCTTGTTGATCTCGCAAAGGCCGGTCGACTGTTCGCGCGAGGCCTCGACGATCGCTGCGACATTGGTGTTGATGTCCTTGACCTCGATGACGATCTGCTCGAGCGCCTTGCCAGTCTCGCCGACCAGCTGGACACCGGTCTTCACCTGATCCGTGGAGGTGCTGATCAGCGCCTTGATTTCCTTGGCGGCGGTCGCCGAACGCTGCGCCAGTTCACGCACTTCCTGGGCAACCACGGCAAAGCCCTTGCCGGCTTCCCCTGCGCGGGCAGCCTCGACACCGGCATTCAGGGCCAGGAGGTTCGTCTGGAAGGCGATGTCGTCGATCACGCCGAGAATGTTGGAGATCTGCTTGGACGAGTTTTCGATCTGGCTCATCGCCTCGATGGCGTTCCTGACCACGAGCCCCGATCTTTCGGCTCCCTCCTTGGTGCGGGCAACGAGTTTGCCGGCTTCGCTGGCGCGCTTGGAGCTGTCTGCGACGGTCTGGGTGATCTGCTCCAGGGCCGCTGCCGTTTCCTCCACCGCTGCAGCCTGCTGTTCGGTTCTCTTGGAAAGGCTGTCGGAGGCTTCGCGGATCTGCGACGATCCGGACGCGATCGCGTCGGTGTTGCAGCTGACATTCTGCATCGCGGCTGCGACGCGTGCCATGGCGGCATTGAAGTCGGTGCGGATCTGTTCGAGCGAGGGGATGAAGGGCTTGTCGATCGTCGCCGTCAGGTCACCATGGGCGAGCGCCGTCAAGCCCCTGGCAATTTCGTCGACGGCGTTCACACGGCCGGTAATGTCGGTTGCGTATTTGACGACCTTGAACACGCGCCCACTGGCATCGAAGATCGGATTGTAGGATGCCTGGATCCAGACGATCTTGCCGCCCTTGCCGATGCGCTTGAACTCCTCGGAGACGAATTGCCCCGAGGCGAGCGTCTTCCAGAAATCGCGATAGGCATCGCTGCGCGCATAGTCCGCCTCGCAGAACATGGAATGATGCTTGCCGGCGATTTCACTCAGCGTATAGCCGAGGGTCGCAAGGAAGTTTTCGTTGGCGGTCAGGATCTCGCCTGTCGGCGTGAACTCGATCGTTGCCTGGACGCGGGAGATCGCCTCGAGCTTGCCGGCGTCTTCCGCCGCCCGCAGTTTCGCTGCCGTGATGTCGGTCGCAAACTTGACGATTTTCCAGAGCTTGCCGTTCCTGAAGACGGGATTGTAGGAGGCCTGGATCCAGACTTCGCCCCCGCTCTTCTTCATGCGCTTGTATTCCCGGCTTTCGAACTGGCCGCGATTGAGCATCGCCCAGAATTCGCGGTAGTCCGCAGAGGCCGTGTAAGTGGGATCACAGAAGATGCGGTGATGCTTCCCCTTGATCTCCTCCAGACTATAGCCGAGCGCACGACAGAAATTCTCGTTCGCGGTGATGATGGTGCCGTCCAGCTTGAACTCGATGACGGCCTGCGAGCGACCGAGTGCATCCAGCACCGCCTTCGACTCCAGCCCAGGAAATGCAATCAGCGCCATATTGGCCCTCCAGAATGAACTTGCACCGCAGCCGGTGCTCCAGAGCCAATATTAGTCTTGTCGGCTTAAACAATGGTCAATGTTCAACAACCTGAGCATATGCCCGTGAATGAAATTCAGTCATTTCCCACATTTTTGAGGGGATGAAATCTGACGAATTACAATTACGACGCTAAATAGCGCTCACACCTGTATATCCCAATATGCGGGTGTATCTTCAGCCGCCTCTCGTCGGGCGATCCAGGATCCGCCGGCCGAAGAGGCTCGCCGCCAGTTCCACCATGACGCGGGCGCTGCGGCCCCGGTCATCGAGAAACGGGTTGAGTTCGACGAGGTCGAGGGAGGAGACGAGCCCGCTGTCGTGCAGAAGCTCCATGATCAGATGCGCCTCGCGGAAAGTCGCGCCGCCCGGCACCGTGGTGCCGACGCCGGGTGCAACGTCGGGATCGAGGAAGTCGACATCAAGGCTCACATGCAGCAGCGCGTCGGCCTGACGCACGTCGGCCAAGATGCGCTTGACGATGCTGCCCATCCCCTCTTCATCGATAGCGCGCATGTCAAAGACATTGACGGCATTCTCTGCGATCAGCCGGCGTTCCTCCTCGTCAACCGAACGAATGCCGACCTGGTAAACATGCTGTGGGTCGACGAATGGCCGCTCGCTTGGCAGGATCGCGGCAAATTCGGCCTGTCCGCAGAAGAAGGCGACGGGCATGCCATGGATGTTACCTGACGGCGAGGTTTCTGGCGCATTGAAGTCCGAATGGGCATCCAGCCAGAGCACGTAGAGCGGTCGGCCCACCTCACTGGCATAACGCGCCATGCCGGAAACGCTGCCCATCGAGAGGCTGTGATCACCGCCGAGAAGGATCGGGACGGCGCCGCTGGCCGCTGCCTCGTAGGTGGCGGCTTCGATGGCACGGGTGAAGGCTCCAACAACCGGCAGGTTCTTGGCACGTGGCATATCCGCCAGATCCGTTGCCGGCTCCGGTCGAAGATCGCCGCGATCCTCGACGGTATAGCCGAGGTCACGCATGGCCGGACCGATCCCCGCGATGCGATAGGCCGCAGGCCCCATGGCGCACCCGCCGCGGCCCGATCCCTCTTCGAGCGGTACGCCGATGAGGGCGACAGTTTTCTGTTGATTGGCCATGTCTCGTCCTTCTCTTCACTGACCCGCATGATCGGGCAAAGCGACGTTCTCAAAAAGGTGGAACTTCGTCACAAAGCGCTATAGTTTGCGCAGATCGCAACCGTGATGTGACAGTTTGTAAAAATGGACGACCTCGATCGCACCATCCTCGGCGCATTACGCCAGAACGCCCGCCTACCGGTTGCCTCGCTTGCGGCGATGACCGGGGCGTCGCGCGCGACGATTTCGGCCCGTATCGACCGGCTGGTGGCGAACGGCACGATTGCGGCCTTCACCATCCTGACCGGCAGCGAGATCCAGCCCAGCGGTGTCAGGGCGATCATCATGATCGAGGTCGTCGGGAAGTTTCACGACCGGGTGGCCCATCAGCTGCGCGGCATGCCCCAGGTACGATCCCTGCACAGCACCAATGGCAAGTGGGATTTCATTGCCGAGCTGGAGGAGCGGGATCTCGCGAGTTTCGACGAAACGTTGCGCCGGATCCGGTTGATCGAGGGGATCAACTTCACGGAGACCAATATTCTCCTGAAGACCAGCAAGGTCGCCTGATCTTATACGCCATCGGCGACCGCTCAGTATTCCCTCTCGTAGAAGATGCCGCCGCCCGCACCGTCTCCACCGGCTTCGCCTTTCAGCTTCAATCCCCGGCCGATATCCAGGTTGATTGTTGCCCTCGTCTCGCCGGCACCGCTCTGCTCCAGTTCGATATAGGTCCGGTCGTTCAGATATTTCCCGGCACTAATACTGGTGCCCCCGGTTTCGTCGGTCGAGATATCGAGATCATCGATGCCGAGTGTGCTGCGCAGGGACTGGAAGAGCGATGTGCCCTGTCCGCCGGCCAGTTGCGCAGCGGCATCGGCCAGCTGGGCGATCTGCAGCGGCGAGAGGCGCGACAGCGACTGACCGAAAATCAGCTGGGCCAGGATCTCGTCCTGGGGCAGCGAAGGGGTCGAGGTGAAGGTCACCTGCGGATTGCTGGCAAGCCCTGTCAGCAAAATGACGATGGTTGCGTTGCCGGAGGTGGTGGTCGCCTCGAGGTCGAGCAGTGGCACGAGATCGCCACCAAAGGTGATCGTGGCGCGGGTGATGTCCAGCCGCTTGGTCAGGATCTGCATGCGGCCGCGCCTGAGTTCGAATGCGCCCGAGACCACCGGTGCGGCAGCGCTGCCGGTCAGGCGAATCGTCCCGCCCAGTTCCGCATCGATGCCTCGGCCCCGAATGAAGGTCTGCGACGGCGAAGAGATCGTCAGGTCGAGCGCAATGGGTGCGCCGGCGGAACGGCCTTCGGCCGGCGCCTGCTCGCGTTGTTGCCTGAGGATTGCCGGCGGGGCGTGGCGGTGTTCGATGTCCAGCGCCTGGAGGCTGGCAGGGCGGCTCTCCTGGAGTGTGACCGATGTGCGCGAAAGGTTGATGGTGCCGCCCAGCGTCGGGCCGTTCAGCAGTTGCCCTGTCAGGGTAAGCCGGCCATCCGCCGTGCTGGTCACCGTAGTGCCGTCAACATAGACGGCCTGGTCGAGGTTGATCGTGAGGTCCGCGGGCAGGCCCGGATTTGCGATGTCGATGAAACCGCTTGCCGATACCCGTCCGCCGGTCGCGAGGTTTCCGGTGAGGCTGCCGATCTCGGCGCGCGTGCCGGTGAGGTTCACTGTCGTTGCAATCTGTTCGATCGCAAGGTTGCGTCTCACGTCGACGATACGGGCGCCGCTGGTCGATACGGTACCGGTGATGTTCGGCTGTGCGCCGGTTCCGCCAATCGTGAGGTTGACGCTTGCATTGCCCTCGGCGACGAAACCCTGCGCACCCAGCTGGCTATTGGCTGCGGAAAGCGGCACGTCGCCCTGGACCCGGATGTCGAGACCGGGACCATTCTGCAGTGATACGGTGCCGCCAGCCGCGAGGCCGATACCGGCCCCACTAACGCGGCTGTCCAGAGTCAGGTTCTGGTTCTCGAACCGGCCGTTTGCCGTGATGCCGAGCGGAGGCACTCCGGCGCCCCGGGTCTGGGCGATCGCCGCGTTCTGCCAGTCGAGGCGGTAGTCCGCAATCGGCGCTGCGGTCGTGCCACGCACCGTGACCGTGCCGGAAATCGTGCCTTCCGGGGCGATCTCGGGGGCAAGCGTTGCGGCGAGCGAGGCGGGAAGGGCGGTGATGTCGGCTGCAAGATCAAGCCTCTCGCCCACGGTGCCGGAAAGGGCAATCCGGCCCGAACCCGCGGAAATGACGGTCTCGGCGATCAAGACCTGCCCGTCCGCGACGCGAACCGAGGTGGGAGACGCCAGGGCGAGCGCGATGCCGCGTGGCGCGGCGCTCAATTCGTCAATGGCGACCGCCAGGCCTGCGTCATCCTGGTTCAGCGCGCCCCGAAGACGAACCGGAGCATTGTCGTAGCGCCCGGTGACGTCGAAATCCGTATCCCTGCCCGATCGCGTGAAGCCGAGCGTCACCGCCTCCAGCCGGTTTGCGCCGGAAGCGACGCTCGCTGCGCGCACTGTGCCTTCAACCGCAAGGGCCGCGGCGTCGGGCAGTCTGAGATCGATGGTCGGCTCTGCAATCGTCAGAGCGCCTTGCCGGATGGCATTGCCGGAGGCGCGAATGTCCGCCGCGAGCCGACCCTCGCGAGAGGCGAGCGTCACCTCTCCTTTGAGGTCGCCCGCTACGGTCTGACCGGCAAGTGCGGCAAGCAGGCTCAGATCCGGAAAGTCGAACGCGACGTCGCCGCTCGGTAGCATGTCCGGCCCGAGATCGAGCGCACCCGTCAGCCGGTTCGGGCCGATGGCAAGATCGAGCGCATTGACCCGCGTCAGGCCATCTGCACTGACGACCTGCGCCTTCGCATCGACCGGCTTCCCATCGATCTGGCCGCGTGCGGTCAGGTTGGCGGACGGCGCCTGGCGATTTGCCACGCCGTCGAGCTGGAGCGTCAGATCGTCGATGCGATAACCGGCGGCCTGGCCCTCCTCGACCACAAGGGTGACGGACGCCTCGAGCGCATCGAGTGGGCCGGATGCCGAGAGGTTGAAGGAGGCGGGCGCCTCAAGTCGTTCGACGAAAAGCCCGATGTCCCGAAGCTGACCGGTCAGGTCGGTGGCGATCATACCGTCCTGATCGAGGGAGAGGGAGCCTTCGGCTTGGGCGATGTCGCTCGCAAGGACGATCTCCCGCAGCGCTACCGCGCCCGGTGCGACGAAATCGACCCGGGCCGACAGGTCGACGGGTCCGTTGAGCCGGCTCGAAAGTGCGGGAGGCAGCATGTCGGGTTCGGCCCGAACGGCGAGACGCCCGGAGAAACCGTTGTCGGCGAGCGTGTATTCGCCGGAGCCTTGCAGATCTAGACCATTGCTATCGAAGACCAGCTGCTCGAAGGCGATCGTTTCCGGCGTCACGGTCAGCGGCGCTATCAGTGTCAGCGGACCCCTGACATAAGGCCGGATGGACTCGTCGCGGATATCTGTTCCCTGGACCGATGCCTGAAGGTTGACCGGTCCCGCACGGTTTGCAAGGTCGAAGCTGTCACTGGCGGCAGAAAGTGTCAGATCCGTGAAGCTGCCCTGGGGAACGGTGATTTCGGCGAGATCGGCGCGCAGCGACAGGCTTGCGGCCGGTGCCTGTCCCGTTACGGCAAGATCGAGGCTCCGCAGCCTCACACTGCCGGTGAAATCCGGTGACTGCGAGGTGATGCCGACGGGTTCACCGGTCGCACGGGCCGTCAGCCTGAGATCGTTCTGACCGTTCGGATCGTAGAGACCGGCGGCCTCGACTTCGGCCGAAGCCGTTGCAAACTGGCCGCGCTCGATGGCAACCGATCCGTCTGCACCCAGTCGGGCCGCGACATCGATCGACGTTTCCCCGGCCATGACATCACGCAGTTCCGGCGGAACCAGCCCTGAAAAGAGCCCGCCGCCATTTGCGGTCAGTGTTCGCATTCCGTCCTGGGCGAGCTTGTGGGTGACATCGACCGTGATCGTCCGCTCGCCGTCGAGCGATGCCATGACTTCGCCTGCCCAATCATCGAGCGGTCCGTCGCCGTCCACCTTGATCGCCAATGCCGGGAGACCGGACAGTTGCAGCCTTTCGCCGAGAAGACCTGCCGCCGGCTCCTGATAGTCCAGGTTGATGCGCAGCTGGTTGTCGTTCGGCGCATAGAGCAGGTCGACCACGGCATTGTTGCCGGGATCGTCGAGCCGTGTGGCCGTCAGCCGGCTTGCGATCGTTTCGCCAACAATCGTCAATGATCCCTGTGCCGACAGGGCGAAGTCGCGTTCAGCGAGGGCCGCCCCGATTTCGATGGAGGGCAAGTCGACGGAGGCGACATCGATCTCGATCGGCAACGAGAACGGCTCGTCCGATTGCGGCTCCGCAGATGGAAGCGGTGCGCGTTCGACACTCACCTGGCGCGCCGTGATGCGTTCGGCCGTAAACCGCTTGCGGATGAGGTCGCGCGGTGTCCAGTCGAGTGAAAGATCATCTACTGTCGCGTAGACGCCCTGGCTGTCTGCTATCGTGATGCGATCGACGGAAAACTTGCTGCTGAGCAAAGGTCCGGTGCCGGTCAAGGTAATCTGCTGATTGTCGGTCGAGATGAGCCTAGCGATCTGGTCGGCGAGAAACTGGCTTCCCGTGCGCGAAAAGCCGCCGACGAGAATGACCACCACGAAGAGGGCGATCAGCGCAGCCACCAGGCCGCCCAGAAGGCGAATCGTCCAGGTCAGGATGCGCTTCAACCAGATCATGTTCACTATTGTCCTGTCTCGCCCGGTCAGAAGCTCTGGCCGATGCCGGCATAGATTGCATAACGGCTGCCGCCGTCATACGGGTCCAGAGGAACCGCTACATCAAGCCGCAAAGGACCGAAGGGGGTCATGTATCGCAGACCGACCCCTGCGCCCATCTTGATATCGGAGAAATCAGGCACGGTGGTGTCGGTGACCGTGCCGATGTCGAAAAAGGGCACGATGCCGATCGTATCGGTCACACCGATACGGGCTTCGAGATTGGCCGTGACATAGGATCGGCCGCCGGTGCCCTCGTCGGCGGCGGTCTTCGGGGTGATTTCCTGGAAGGAATAGCCGCGGACCGAGCCACCGCCACCGGCGAAGAAGCGTCGGGTCGCTGGAATGGCCGAGAGATCGCCACCGCCAACCAGCGTGCCCGCGTTCAGACGACCGGCGAGGACGAAGCGGTCTTCTTCGCCAAAGCCGAGATAGGCCGAGATCGAACCCTCGAGCGAGGTGAAGAAGGTCTGGCCGAAGAAATCGTAGCTCGGTGTCAGCGAGATCGTGCCGTAATGACCCTCGGTGGCGTTCAGCCGGTTGTCGCGGGTGTCCCTGATGTAGCCGAGCGGCACGCCGAAGGTCAGGTACTCGTTGTCGTCGCCGAAGGCATCGTCGATGCTGTCATAGGCAAGGGAGACGCCGGCATTGACGATGTCGGTATCGGTGAGTTCATAGGCATAGGATACCTTGCCCGTCACCGTTGCAGCGTCGTAATAGTCGGTCTTGAGCGTGCTGCCCTTGATGCTGGCCTCAAGCGTGCCCGAGGGGACGAAGGCGCCCGGCTTTATGAAAGTGATGCCGGCCGTGTAGTCGAGCGAGGTGACGTCGCTGACGTCCTTCAATTCTCCAAGCCCGCGCACCGCGCCTTCGATCCTCAGCGATTCCGCCTGGCCGAACAGATTGCGGTGGCCCCAATAGCCCTCGATGCCGCCACCGTCGAGCGAGGAATAGCTCGCTCCGATGCCGAAATAGCGATGCTTGCCCTCCGAGACGGTGATGCCGATCGGCAGGGATCCGCTCGGATCCAGTCCTTCCGCCTCGTTGATGGTCGCAGACGAGAAGACGCCGAGTGTGCGCAACCGCTCGCCTGCCTTGCGCAACTGTTCGGGCGAATAGGTCTGGCCCGGCCTCAGTCTCGAATAGTAGGCGATGAAGTCCGAATCGACTGTCCGAGCGCCCTTGACCGTGACGGCGCCAAGCGGCGCGACGGGCCCTGCGTCAACGGCGATCGTTACATCGACGGTATTTGTCTGGTGGTCGGCGACCACCTGACGGCGGGTCACGTTCGTCAGGGGCCTGCCTTCTTCTTTCAGGCGCTCTGCCATCTGTTCGGCTGCGCGCAGAATGACCAACGAGCCCGCATTGCCTCCGGGCACCAGATCGAATTCTGTGGGGTCGAGACGCGCCGCATCGCCTTCGAGGCTGATATCCCCCAGTTCAAAGGTCGGACCAGGCTGCACGGAGATGGCGATGGGAACGGGGCGTGAGCGGTCGAAGACGGGGTTCGGCGGCAGAGTGTCGATGTCGCGACCGTCGATCGTCACGGTGACGATGCCGCCATAGAGCGCGTTTTCATAGAGTGTCGCGATCAGACGATCGCGATCGTCGCGGGCCTTGATGACGAGGCCGAGATCGCCGGATACGGGCTGATCTTCGTCAGCCACCAGCAACGACGTGCGTTCAAGTGCTTTCTTCACGCCGCGATCGGCGTCGCCGGTCTCGAGGACAATGCTGTAATCGACGGGATCAATGATGTCGCGGTCGGCTTCGTCGCTACCGAAAAGACGAATCCCGAACAACTCGAAGGCGTAGGCCTGCGAGGTTATGCTGACGGACAGGGGGCTCGCGACGCTCAGTAACAGCCCGAGCCGGAACGCATGACTAAATTTCGGCAATGTCCATCCACTCGGTCTCGGCATGTCGCTTTCATCGCGATCCCTCAGGCACTCCCCACCCGCCGGACAACTTAGGCGGAAATGCGCCTCATAGCATACCCCCTTTTTAAGCGCTTATGAAAAAAGGCGGGAAGTGTTGTCTTCCCGCCCTGTCTCGTTTGCGGCCGTTGCCTCAGTAGCTGCGCGGGCAGGCGTCGATGTAGCGGTTGCCGTAGCGGTCGCGGTAATAGCACTGGCCCGGCTGCTCCGAAACGCGGCCAATCACGGCACCTGCAACGCCGCCGATGGCCGCGCCGACGGCGGCACCCCGGACGTTGCCCGTGGCGATACCACCAATGATTGCACCGGAGGCAGCGCCGATGCCGGCACCTCGTTCCGTCTGGGTGCAGCCAGCGACCGAAAGGCCGACCAGCATCAGCACAAGAGCTTTCTTCATCTTCATCTCTCCAAGTTCCACGCGCCCGGTCGAACCGGTCTTGTTGTCACAATATGCCTCGCCGCTCGAGCTCTCCCCACGCGGCTTGAGGCTTTCATGAGCATAATCTTGGCCAAGGGAAAGTCCATGGCCGTGGCTCACACCCGTTCGGGTGTTCCATTGCATGAGACACCGAAGATGAACCCAGGATTTACAGGCGGTTCCATGCTGCGATGCGGCACACAAATTTTCGTTTGCGACGTTCTAGACGGTTGCACATGTCACATAAAACTCACACCATGCCATCCGTGTCCGGGAGAGACACGAGGAGGAACAACATGGCTAAAGTGACACTGACGGTGAATGGCCGGACAGTGAGCGGAGAGTGCGAGGATCGCACCCTGCTCGTGCATTTCATTCGCGAAAAACTTGGTCTGACGGGAACGCATGTGGGCTGCGATACCACCCAATGCGGCACCTGTGTCGTTCACATGGACGGCAAGTCGATCAAGAGCTGTTCGATCCTGGCCGTCCAGGCCTCGGGATCGTCGATCACGACGATCGAGGGTCTCTCTTCCGGCGGTGAGCTTCACCCGGTTCAGGCAGCCTTCAAGGAGCATCACGGTCTGCAATGCGGCTTCTGCACGCCCGGCATGGTGATGACCGCGCTCGACACGATCTGTCGTCACAATGGTGCGCTCGACGAGGCCACCGTCCGCCACGAGCTCGAAGGCAATATCTGTCGCTGCACGGGCTACCACAACATCGTCAAGGCCGTGCTTTCGGCCAACGAAGCGATGACCGCCGGCCGTCAGGCCGCCGAGTGACGTCCAAGCGAATAGGGAATAGCCAGTAGCAAATGGACCGTCGCGCCGCGACGTCATCTGAACGCACTCAGCCCTCTATTCGCCATTCGCTATTCGCTCACTTCTGGAGGAGAAGACAATGGGTGTTGAAGGAATCGGCGCGCGCGTGGCGCGCAAGGAAGACAAGCGTTTTCTGACCGGCAAGGGCCGGTATACCGACGACATGGTCGTTCCGGGCATGAAATATGCCTATTTCGTCCGTTCGCCCTATGCACATGCGAAGATCAAATCGATCGATGTCGCGGCGGCCAAGGCCATGCCAGGCGTTATCGACGTGCTCGACGGCAAGCAGCTCTTGGCCGATGGTATCGGCAATCTGATCTGCGGCTGGATGATCCATTCCAAGGACGGCACGCCGATGAAGATGGGCGCCTGGCGTCCCCTCGCGCACGAGACCGTGCGCTATGTCGGTGACGCCGTTGCGATCGTCATCGCTGACAGCGTCGGCGAGGCGCGCGATGCTTCGGAAGCCGTGGCTGTCGAGTATGAAGAGCTGCCGGTTGTGACCGGTGCCGTCGATGCGCTGAAATCAGGCGCACCGCAGCTTCATCCGGAAGCGCCCGGCAACCTGATCTTCGACTGGGAGATCGGCGACAGCGCTGCAGCAGACGCTGCGATCGCCAGTGCCGCGCATGTCACCGAGATCGAGATCTTCAACAACCGCCTGTCGCCGAACCCGATGGAACCGCGCGCCACGCTCGGCATCTACGACACGGCGGAAGATCACTTCACCTGCTATACGACGTCGCAGAACCCGCATGTCGCGCGTCTCGTGATGAGCGCCTTCTACAATGTTGCGCCCGAGCACAAGCTGCGCGTCATCGCGCCCGATGTCGGCGGCGGCTTCGGCTCGAAAATCTACATCTATCCGGAAGAGGTGGTCTGTCTCTGGGCCTCGAAGAAAACAGGCGTGCCGGTCAAGTGGACGTCCGACCGGACGGAGGCCTTCCTCACCGACGCCCATGGCCGTGACCATGTCTCCAAGGTGAAGATGGCCTTCGACAAGGACCACAAGATCATCGGTCTGAAGGTCGACACCATCGCCAATCTCGGCGCCTATATGTCGCTCTTCTCGTCCTCGGTCCCGACCTATCTCTACGCGACGCTTCTGTCGGGCCAGTATGCGATCCCGGCGATCCATGCCAATGTCCGCACGGTCTATACCAACACCGTGCCGGTCGACGCCTATCGCGGTGCCGGCCGTCCGGAGGCGACCTATCTGCTTGAGCGCACCGTCGAAACGGCCGCCCGTGAACTCGGCATCTCGCCGGCAGAACTGCGCCGTAAGAACTTCGTACGGACCTTCCCGTACCAGACACCCGTGATCATGTGCTACGACGCTGGTGACTACGACGCCTCGCTTGAAGCGGCGATGTCCGCAGCCGACTGGAACGGCTTTCCGGCCCGCAAGGCGGAAGCCGCACGGCGCGGCAAGCTGCGCGGCATCGGCATGAGCTGCTATATCGAGGCCTGCGGCATCGCGCCGTCGGCGGCGGTCGGCTCGCTCGGTGCGGGTGTCGGCTTGTGGGAATCGGCGGAGGTCCGCGTCAATGCGGTCGGCACAGTCGAAGTGCTCACCGGCTCGCATAGCCATGGCCAAGGTCACGAGACAACCTTTGCCCAGCTTGTCTCCGAACGCTTCGGTCTGCCGATCGACAATGTCTCGATCGTGCATGGCGATACCGACAAGGTGCAGATGGGCATGGGCACCTATGGTTCCCGTTCCGGTGCCGTCGGCATGTCTGCCATCGTGAAGGCGCTCGACAAGGTCGAGGCGAAGGCCAAGAAGATCGCCGCGCATCTGATGGAAGCCGACGAGAGCGACATCGTCATCGACAATGGCGAGCTGAAGGTCGCCGGCACCGACAAGTCGGTGCCGTGGTTCCAGGTAGCGCTTGCGGCCTATACCGCCCACAACCTGCCGTCGGGCATGGAGCCGGGTCTGAAGGAGGGCGCCTTCTACGATCCCTCAAACTTCACCTTCCCGGCCGGCTGCTACATCGCCGAAGTCGAGGTCGATCCGGAAACGGGCAAGACCGAGATCGTGCAGTTCGTCGCAGCCGACGACTTCGGCAACATCATCAATCCGATGATCGTCGAGGGACAGGTGCATGGCGGCATCGCGCAGGGCATCGGCCAGGCGCTGCTCGAAGGCGTGCATTACGATCCGCAGACCGGCCAGCTTCTGACCGCAAGCTACATGGACTATGCCATGCCGCGCGCCGACGACCTGCCGTCGTTCAATGTCTCGCATCAGAACACGCCGTGCCCGGGCAATCCGCTTGGCATCAAGGGCTGTGGTGAGGCCGGCGCCATCGGGTCTCCGCCGGCGCTGATCAACGCGATCACCGATGCGATCGGCAACAACGATCTCAACATGCCGGCGACGCCGCTTGCCGTCTGGAGCGCGCTCCAGGCCAATGCGACCCGCCAGGCCGCCGAATAAGGGAGGAGAGGACCATGCAGCTCTATTCCACCAGCTACCATCGTGCTTCCTCCCTCGAGGATGCCGGCAAGCTCCTCTCCGGTGCCGAGGACGGCAAGTTCATCGCCGGCGGCCAGACGTTGATCGCGGCGTTGAAACAGCGCCTCGCCCAGCCGTCTGATCTCGTCGATCTCCGGCACATCGACACCCTCAAGGGCATCAAGGTCGAGGGGCGCCGTGTCAGCATTGGCGCTGCCGTCACCCATGCGGAGGTCGCTTCTTCGGCCGCCATCCGCGCGGTGTGCCCGGCGCTTTGCCATCTCGCCTCGATGATCGGTGATCCGCATGTGCGCCACATGGGCACGATCGGCGGCTCTGTCGCCAATGACGATCCGGCTGCCGACTATCCGTCGGCCGTGCTCGGCCTCGGGGCGACGGTGGTGACCAATACGCGCGAGATCGCGGCTGACGATTTCTTCGTCGGCCTATTCGAGACGGCGCTTGCCGAGGATGAAATCATCACGGCCATCCGTTTCGACGTTCCGGAAAAGGCCGGCTATGCCAAGTTCGCCAATCCGGCCTCGCGTTATGCGATGACCGGTGTCTTTGTGTCGAAAGGTGCAGGGGGTGTGCGTGTCGCGGTGACCGGCGCCGGATCGTCAGGCGTCTTCCGGCATGCCGGACTTGAAGCGGCTCTTTCGGCCAACTGGTCACCGGAGGCAGTCGCGGGTGTCGAGATCGATTCGTCGGAGCTGATGTCGGATCTGCATTGCACGGCCGAATATCGTGCCAATCTCATCCGGGTCATGGCCAAGCGTGCCGTTCAGGCATCTTGATGCCTGGGTCCGTCACCAAAAACGGAAAAGGGCGACCGTTGTCGCCCTTTTTCTCTGCAGCTTGACGCAGATCAACTTTCGACCGCTGCAATCCGTTAGGATTTATGTGAGAAAGTTCTGAAATTCGCGCCTTTTGTCGCAGTTTAGAATGAATATACAGAAGCAGGGTTGACCGGAACCGCGGACGGACCCAAAAGAGGCTGAAAGACTGGAGTGACAGGCATGGATTTCGAGGCGTTTTTCAAGGATCAGCTCGCGGGGCTTCACGAGGAAGGCCGATACCGCGTCTTCGCTGATTTGGAACGCCAGCGTGGCAATTTTCCGCGCGCGACCCGCTACACCGAAAACGGCACCCAGGAGGTGACCGTGTGGTGCTCCAACGATTATCTCGGCATGGGCCAGAACCCGCTCGTCATTGACGCCATGAAACAGGCCATCGATGACTGTGGCGCGGGTGCGGGAGGCACCCGGAATATCTCTGGCACCAACCACTACCACGTTCTTCTCGAGCGCGAGCTCGCCGGTCTGCACAACAAGGAATCGGCGCTGATCTTCACCTCGGGCTATGTGTCGAACTGGGCAGCGCTCGGTACGCTCGGCGCCAAGATCCCGGGTCTGATCATCTTCTCGGATGCCCTCAACCACGCTTCGATGATCGAAGGCATTCGTCATTCCAAGGCCGAGCGCGTCATCTGGAAGCATAACGACGTCAAGGATCTGGAAGCCAAGCTCGCTGCTGCCGATCCCAAGGCGCCGAAGATGATCGCATTCGAGTCCGTCTACTCGATGGATGGCGACATCGCACCGATCAAGGAAATCTGTGATCTCGCCGACAAGTATGGCGCGATGACCTATCTCGACGAAGTCCATGCTGTCGGCATGTACGGCGCCCATGGTGGTGGCATCGCCGAACGCGAAGGCCTGATGGATCGCCTGACGATCATTGAAGGCACGCTCGGCAAGGCCTTCGGCGTCATGGGTGGTTATATCGCCGCCTCGACCGCTCTCTGCGATTTCGTTCGCTCGTTTGCCTCGGGCTTCATCTTCACCACCGCTCTGCCGCCTGCGCTCGCCGCCGGTGCGGTTGCCTCCATCCGCCATCTGAAGACCAGCCAGGTGGAGCGTTTCGCCCATCAGGAGCGCGTGCGTCGTCTGCGTTCCATGCTCGACAAGGCCGGCATTCCGCATATGCCGAACCCGAGCCATATCGTGCCGGTCATGGTCGGCGATGCCGCCAAGTGCAAGTGGATCTCCGACCTGCTGCTCGACAACTGTTCCATCTATGTGCAGCCGATCAACTATCCGACGGTCCCGAAAAAGACCGAGCGGCTGCGCATTACGCCGACCCCGCTGCACACCGATGCCGATCTTGAACACCTCGTCGGCTCGCTGCACCAGCTCTGGTCGCGTTGCGCGCTGGCGCGTGCGGTGGCTTGATCGCCAGATAACAACCCTTCATAGATGCGGGTTCCGGAAACGGAGCCCGCATTTTTTGATTTGGGAGGTTTGCAGAACGTGTCCATTTCCGCGCGTGTGAATGACCTTGTTGATCGGGTCGTCGAGGAAGAGCGCATTACTGGCGCCGTTGTTCTGGTCTATCAGGATGGTCAGCCTGTCCTCGAAAAGGCCGCTGGTTTTGCGGATCGTGAGGCGGTAGTGCCTGCCCGTCTCGACACGATCTTCCGCTATGCCTCCGTTACCAAGCCGATCGTCGCCATCACTGCGCTTATTATGGTCGAGAAGGGGTCGATCGGGCTTGACGATCGGGTCTCGCAATACCTGCCCTGGTTCCGGCCGAAGACGGCAGACGGCGTGGAAGCTCGGATCACCATTCGCCATCTGCTGACCCACACGTCCGGTTTGCTCTACGATCCGGCACTGGAGCTTCTGCCCGAAGCACAGCGCATGACGCTCGGCCTTGGCAATACGGATCTCAGCCTCGAGGATAACTTCAGCCGACACAATGCCATCCCGCTTGCCTTCGAGCCGGGTAGCCGCTGGGGCTATTCCTTCGCGACCGACATTCTCGGCGGTGTGCTCGCTGCCGTGCATGGCGGGACGCTGGAGGATGCCGTCGTCCATCATGTCGCCGGCCCGCTCGGCATGACCGATGCGCGCTTTCATGTGACGGATCCTGCGCGCCTCGCAGTTGCCTATGCCGATCATCCGGGTCGACCCATGCGGATGCCAGACCCTTGGGTGAGCGGCGACGAGGAGAACTGGCGCACCGTGTTTTCGCCCGGCCGCATCTTCAACCCCAAGGCCTTCCAGTCTGGTGGGGCAGGCATGGTCGGCACAGCGAAGGACTTCTTGCGGCTCCTGGAAATGCTGCGGACCGATGGCGGCGGTCTGCTCTCGCCCGGGATGGCGTGTGCCGCACTTTCCAATCAGATCGGTGATATCGAGGGCGAGCCCGGCTATCGCTTCAGCTTCGTCGGGGGCGTGGTGACCGATCCCGAGGCGGCGCAAACTGTCCTGCCGAAAGGTGTGATCCAGTGGGGCGGTGTCTACGGCAATACCTGGTTCATCGATTTGAAGGAGAAGCTGACCGTCATCAGCCTGACCAACAATGCGCTTGAAGGCTGCAACGGAGCCTATCCGGAAATGCTGCGGGCGGCCGTCTACGATCGGTAAGTTGTAGCTTACCGTTTCGCGATAACCTCTGTCGCCTTGCGCCTTGCCTCGCGATCAGCGGCATAGACGTCGGCGATCGTGTCTGCCGGTACCCCTTCGACCATCGCGTCCATCACCGTCTCCACGACCTCGGCCATGTCCAGGAAGCGGATCTTGTTCTCGACGAAGGCGTTGAAGGCGGTCTCTTCCGCGGCATTGAGGATGGCGCCCTGCAGGCCGCCACGCACAAGCGCTGTGCGGGCAAGTCTCAGGGCCGGGAAGCGCGTCTCGTCCGGCGCCCCGAAATCGAGCCTTGCGAGCTTGGCAAAGTCGAGCCTGTCGACATTGAGCGCCGGGCGCTTCGGATAGGTCAGGGCATAGCCGATGGCGGTGCGCATATCCGGCACGCCGAGTTGGGCGATGACGGAACCGTCGGTATAGCCGACCATGGAATGAATGATCGATTGCGGATGGACGACGACCTCGATCTGGTCGGGGCGGACGTCGAAGAGGTGCTTGGCCTCGATCATCTCCAGCGCCTTGTTGAACATCGAGGCGCTGCCGACGGAGATCTTGAGGCCCATTGACCAGTTCGGATGGGTTCGGGCCGCCTGCACCGTGACATTCGCCATCTGCTCGCGCGTGTGGGTGCGGAAGGGGCCACCCGAGGCGGTCAAGACGATGCGCTCCAGCGCGTGACGCTGGTCCTGCTCCAGACACTGGAAGATCGCCGAGTGCTCGCTGTCGACGGGAATCAGGCGCCCGCCGCCCTTCTTTACCGCATCGACGAAGAGGGGGCCTGCAGACACAAGGCATTCCTTGTTGGCCAGCGCGATGTCGGCGCCGCGGGCGGCAGCCTTCAGGGTCGGCGCGAGCCCGGCGGTGCCGACGATTGCCGCCATCACCCAGCCTGCGTCCACAGCGGCGGCTTCCTCAAGCCCGCTTGGGCCGGCTGCAACATCTGTGTCGGATCCCGACAGCAGATCCTTGAGCGTCCTGTATTGGCTTTCGTCGGCGGTGACGGCGAGTTTTGCTCCCGTGCGGCGGGCCTGTTCGGCGAGCAGATCGAGATTGCCGTTGCCGGTGAGCGCCATCACCTCGAAGTTATCGCGACCGCCGAGCTGTTCGATCACGTCCAGCGTATTCACGCCGATCGAACCCGTCGAGCCGAGGATGGTAAGGCGGCGGGGCCGGGCATTGTCGATCATGCTGCTTACGTCCGATTGCTTCATGCTTAGAAGGCTCTACAAGGGAAAGGGAAGACCAGCAAGAGAGGTCGGTTTCGACCTATCGCCAACGCCTTTGGGAATATGACGATGCCGGACTTGTCGCAGCCGACACGATTGCGTGAGAGCCTGCCTGTCCTGCTCGCGGCGCTCGCCTTTCTCTGTCTCGCCGGCGGCGGGGCGCTGTTCCTCTCAGCCCTGCCAGAACAGGCGGCGCAGATCTGGATGATCGGCGCTAGCGCCGTTCTCATCGTTCTCGTCTTCGATATTCTCCGCGCGCTTCTGCAGGGCCGGATGGGGGTCGACGCGATTGCCGCGCTGTCGATCGGCGTCGGCCTCGCACTCGGGGAGAACCTTGCCGCCGCCATCGTCGCCGTGATGTATGCCGGCGGGCAATTGCTCGAAAGCTTTGCCGAGGGGCGGGCCCGGCGCGACATGACGGCCCTGCTCGGTCGTGTCTCGCGAACGGCGATGGTTTATCGCGGCACAAACCTCGAAAGCGTGGCAATCGAAGCGCTGAAGCCGCAGGACCGGATCCTGGTCCGCAAGGGCGAAGTTGTGCCCGTCGATGGTCGTTTGCTTGCACCGTCTTCGGTGCTCGACCTGTCGGCACTGACGGGGGAGTCCCTCCCGGTCTCGATCACGCTCGGCGCAGAGGTGCCGAGTGGCGCAACGGCAGTCGGTGATGCCTTCGACCTTCTGGTTCTCAGGGAATCCAAAGAAAGCACCTATGCCGGGATCGTCCGCCTCGTCGAACAGGCACAGGCCAGCCGAGCGCCAATGGCGCGTCTCGCAGATCGTTACGCACTCTTCTTTCTCGGCATCACGCTTCTGCTCGCCGGTGGCGCCTGGTGGTGGAGCGGAGAGGCCACGCGGCCGCTTGCGGTGCTCGTCGTTGCCACCCCCTGTCCGCTGATCCTCGCCGTGCCCGTTGCCGTCATCGCCGGCATGTCGCGGGCTGCGTCCCAGGGCGTGCTGGTCAAGACGGCCGGCGCATTGGAAGCGCTGGCCGCCGTCACCACCGTGGTGGTCGACAAGACGGGCACTGTCACCTCGGCACGCCCCGAGGTCGCAGATGTCAGGGCGGAAGTCGGTTTCACGGTGGATCAGGTGCTCGCGCTTGCCGCCTCGCTGGATCAGGCTTCGAGCCATGTCGCGGCCGAAGCTCTCGTACGGGCCGCCACCGCGCGTGGCCTCGCCCTCACCCTGCCGCAGGGTGTGGCTGAAGATGCCGGCCGCGGCTTGTCAGGGCTCGTCGGTGAGCGGCGGGTGGTGCTGGGCGGCAGCGGCTATGTGCTGTCACACCTGGTGGCGGGGGAGGCGTTCGATCGCGCAAATGTGGAGAATGGTGCCGCCGTCGTGGCGGTCGGTATCGACGGACGTGCCGCAGGGCTTGTCCTGCTCTCCGATCCGCTCCGGCACGATGCCGGCGATGCGATCGCCGGTTTCCGGGCTGAGGGCATAGGGCGGATGGTCATGGCGTCCGGCGACAGGACCGATGTTGCCGAAAAGGCGGCCGCAACTCTTGGTCTCGACGCCGTTTCGGGTGATCTGACGCCGGAAGGGAAGGTGGAGCTGATCCGTCGCGAGCGTGACACGGGCACAGTGATGATGGTCGGCGACGGGGTCAATGATGCGCCGGCGCTGGCGCTTGCCGATGTCGGGGTGGCAATGGGTGCGCGGGGATCGGCTGCCTCATCGGAGGCGGCCAATGTGGTCCTGCTGGCCGATGATCTGCGTCGTTTGCCGCTGGCCTGCGGGATCGCCAGGCGTTCCCGCAACATTGCCCGGCAAAGTGCAATTGCCGGGCTGATTCTCTCCGGCGGCGCGATGGTCTTCGCCGCCTTCGGTTATCTCTCGCCCGTTCAGGGTGCGCTGCTGCAGGAGGTCATCGACGTCGCCGTCATCCTCAACGCCTTGCGCGCCCTTCGGGGCTAAGTCGGCCTTAAGCCTGCGTCATGACGCTGCCTTCGCCTGAAATCCGCACACGCAGATTGTTCTGCACATGGGCAACGCCACTGACGCGCTCGGCACAGTCTTCAGCGCGGCGTTTTTCGAAGCGATCCGTCACATGGCCAGACAGTGTCACCTCGGCATCCTTCACGGTCACCTCGATATCGGAGGCATCGACGGCGGGGTCGTCGACCAGGCGGTCATTGACGTCTTCCAGGATGCGGGCATCCGAACGGCGGTAGCCCTTGGGACCTTTGCCGCGGTGGCTATCCATCTCGCGGCGTCGGGCGGCCTCTTCGTCACCGAACCAGGATGCGACCTCGTCGCTGGCGCGGTCAACGAAGCCGCGTTCGTCGTCGTAGTCGCGATTGCCTTGGTTGTAACCACCGCGATAGCTGCGGTTGTTGTCTGATGGATGGTGACCGCGTCCGGCACCCCGGGCATAACGGCGTTCGTCGTCTCCGTAACCGCGGTCGCTCAGCTCACCGTAATAGCCCAGATCGTCGGTCGTCCAGTCGGAGCGTCCCATGCGCGGATAGCGCGATCCGCTGGCGCCGTAACCGCCATCCATGCCGTAGTCGCGCTGGCGCATGGCGTCATAGCGATCGGCATCGGGGCGGTTGTCGCCGTAGCCGCGAACGAAGCCGCTGTCACCGGGGCCGTAGTCACCGGCCGGGCTGTGGCGCGTGTTGCGATTCCGGTTCCGGCCGTCTCCGGCGTCCCAATTGTCGTTGCGATTGACCATTGTTTCCTCCTTCGGGTCTGGAGGGCAGCGTCGTGCGCCACCTGCGAATCTAACCCTGCGGAGCCGTGGATCGTTCCGGTGAAAACCTGAAAAACAAGTCAGGAACAAAGCGCCATCCGGCCGGTTCTTTTCTCGCCATAACCGATAACCGAGGAGATAACGACATGGCTACCAAGACACTGGAAGAGCTTTTTCACGAGACCCTCAAGGACATCTATTATGCCGAGCGCAAGATCCTGAAGGCCCTGCCGAAAATGGCACGTGGCGCGCAGGACGAGAAGCTGAAGGCCGCCTTCCTGCAGCACAAGGAAGAGACCGAAGGTCAGGTCGAGCGCCTGCAGCAGGTGTTCGAAATCATCGGCAAGCGTCCGCGCGCCAAGACCTGCGCCGCCATCGACGGCATCGTTGAAGAAGGCGAAGAGATCATGGAAGAGTTCAAGGGTTCGCCCGCCCTCGACGCCGGTCTGCTCGCCGCCGCACAGGCTGTCGAGCACTATGAAATCAGCCGCTACGGCACGCTGCGTACCTGGGCCCAGCAGCTCGGCTACAAGGATGCTGTCAAGCTTCTCGACGAGACGCTGGCGGAAGAATCGAAGACCGACGAGGCGCTGACCAAGCTTGCCGAAACGGCGGTCAATGCCGCAGCCCAGAAGAAGGCGGCCTGATCGCTGCCAATCGAAGGAAGGGGTCGGATCTGTTCCGGCCCCTTTTTCTGTGCGGGTTGCCTTACTCTAACCACTCAGTCCTTGGCTGCGTCCTTCCGGGCATAATGATCCTGCAGAAAAGCCATCAGCCGGTTTTCGTCGGCGCGAAGCAGGGCGCGTGAAGGTGCCGTCCGCACCAGGTCACGCACAGCATCAAGGTCCGTGCTCTTGTCGGCAAGGGCGAGGATCGCCGGATGCACATAGCTTGAGCGGCAGATCGTCGGCGTGTTGTGCAGGCGGTCGGAGGCGATCTGGCACATCTGCCGGATTGTCGGACGTTCCGAAGCCTCGATATGCTTCCAGGCTTCAGCGAATGCCGCGACAGATCCGCCCCAGGTGCGGAAGGTCTTGGCCGAAAGCCGCATGTCTGTGATCTCAGCGAGATAGGTGTTGAGACGGCCCGAATCGATGCGATGCAGCTGCCCGTCTTTGTCCCGCCAGGAAAACAGGTCCCGTCCGGGCAGGTCGGCAATCTCTTCGAGGATCTTCTGTAGTTTCGGATGACGAAGCTTTCGGCGAACCCGCTTGCCGCCCTTGGCGATGAAGCTCAGCCGGATGCCATCGGGCTCGAAGGTCAGATGGCGTTTCTGGAGCGTGGTTGCGCCATAAGTCTTGTTTTCCTCGGCATAGGCGCGATTGCCGACGCGCATATAGGTTACGTCGAGCAGACTGATCAGGGCTGAGAGCAGGAAGTAACTGGAATCGGCATGTTCGGCGATGTCGCGGGCGATCCTGCGCCGGATCGTCGGAAGCGCCTCGCCGAAGCCGATGAGATCATCGAATTTCCGCTCGCTGCGCCACGCGGCCCAGTCGAGATGATAGCGATACTGCTTGCGTCCCCTGGCGTCGTAACCCGTGGCCTGAAGGTGGCTGCGGGGCTCGAGGCTGATCCAGACCCGTTCATAGGCCGGTGGCAGGGCGAGCTTGCGGACGCGGGCGAGGACGGTCTGGTCGGCAACGACCGTGCCGTCCGGAAGATGATAGGAAAAACCCTTGCCGCGGCGGCGGCGATTGATGCCGGGTTCCGCATCGGTGCCGTAGATCAGACCGATTTCGGTGAGCTCAGGAACATCGTCCGTCGACGGAGGAGGTCCGGCAGTTACCTCTGCATCCTCGCTATCGGTCTTGCTCATCCGATGGGGCTGTCCGTCCCGGTTTCACCGAGTTCGCGGCGCAATTGCTGCCGCGCCCGGCTGAGGCGGCTTTTCACCGTGCCCACGGCACAGCCACAGATTTCGGCCGCATCTTCGTAACGTTCGCCCAGCATGACGATCAGCACCAGCATTTCCCGGTGATGTTCGGGCAGTCGGTTGAGTGCCCGCCGCACCTCCTCGGCCTGCACGGTCCACTCCTGGCTCGCCTCGCTGGTCAGTCGCGAGGCCACACCCTCGGGCAAGCCGATGGTCTCGCGGCTGCTCTTCTTGAAGCGGGTGCAGAATGTGTTGCGCATGATCGTGAACAGCCAGGACTTCAGGCGTGTTCCCGGCTCGAATTTGTCAAGATTGGCCAGCGCTTTGGTCAGGGTTTCCTGGACGAGGTCGTCCGCCTCTTCAGGCTTCTGGCAAAAGGTCCGCGCAAAGGCGCGCAATGCCGGTATCAACTCGACCACTTCAGATTGTGCGGCAAGCTCGGCTCTACGGGTCGTCAAGATCGCCATCCTCCGATGTCTGTGGTACCAGGCAGAACGACGCAAAAACGCGCGTCCCATGCCTTGGTTCCCGAAATTGTGAACGGTCGGCCAAGCCGGCGACCATGTCAGCTACGGCTTACGAACTTGCTGAAGCGGCTCAGTTTGCCGTCGGCAGTTTTGTCCTGATGGAGAAAGGCGAGATCGTTCTTTTCGAAGATCCGGAAGAACTCCTCCCATTCGACCTTTTCCAGCGTTTCCTCTGGCTTGCCGAAATCCACTCGCAGGATGCCGCCTTCGCCGCTGTCTTTGACGCGCGTCGGCATGCCATCCCGCTCCTCGATCCAGCGGCGTATCTCATCATGGTCCGTCGTTTGACGCGCACTGCTCATGGTGTGTCTCGCTTGTTGTCATTCCTCCCCTTGACCCGTTGATGGAACGCCTCTGTCAGCCAGTGGTTCCCGGCCCTGCGCCGCTTTTTCCGACGGAACAGAGAGCGTTTCCGGATGTTCTCTTTCCCGAATGATCCGAAAGCGAGAGTGAGAAGCATGACACATGTGCAGAATGTCGACGGCCAGGGCCAGCTGTTGATCGGCGAACGCGTATCACCCATCAGCTATCACGTCGCAGTGGAGCGACGGGGAGAAGGCTATACTGCGAAGGTCGAGATCCAGGCGCCGCGCGATTGGCTGATCCGCCAAGGCTTCGAGACGCGCGCCACTTTGGTGTTCGCCTCGGGCGAGCGAGCCGAACTCGAGCACGACGGCCAGCTGGACGTATCCGACAGCATCAGCGTAATCCTCCAGGCTGAGCCGCTGGAATACACGGATCGCCAGAAGCTGATCGAAGCCTTTCCCGAGGCGGAAGGGGGCGTCAACTGACCAAGGCGGTTGATTTCGGCAAAAAAGACTGATCCGAGATGGTCCGGATGACGTAAGTGAAGCATCAGGGACAAATCAAACTCAACCCGCCAGCAATGCCCTCAAGTCGGAGGTCCACATGGAAGAACTGAAAATCTCATCTCCGGAGACGCGACGCGACAGGACGGGCGGCATCGTACGTGACAAGCTGGACCTGCTGATGCACGAGACGCGCCGTGAAGCAGTGCCTGAGCACCTGATCGCCCTTGCCGAAGAGTTGCAATCGGCCATCGATGAAAAGGTTGCGCCCTCCAAGACGCCGACCTGATTTCCCTCGGAACCTTTTCCTCCCGCGATTGGTTGCACTTTTGAATGTGCATCCAGATTTGAGGAAAGGATATTTCATGATCAACTATTTATGGTTGTTTGTCGTCGCGCTCGGGCCGATTCTGCTCGGCGTTGCCGTCTTCTATGCCATCACGCGGCAGAGACGGCTCAGCGCCCGTGAGCGCATCAATCAAGACGCGGCCACGCGGGAGCTGTATGAAAAAGATGAAAGGGCAGATACCAGCCCCTATGGCGGCAACCGATAGACATCGGTGCCGTATTCGTCGTTACAGGAAACTGCCATTGTTCGGGTCGTAACGCTTGCCATTCGCGATGCTAGCAAGTTCGACGAGATCGTCTTCGTCCCGAATGCCGCTCTTCACCAGATAGCTGACAAGCGCCTCGGCATTTTCCTTCAAATGCCTGTCGGTATACTTGCGTTCGTACAACCGCCGTACGGCCCGTTCCACGATTGCATGTTCATCATTGTTCTTGCCCGGGGGTCTTGGTGCCATGACATTCCCTCCGTTCGAGGCCGACGATAAGAAGAATAAGCACCCGTCGGCGTGGCATGGAACCATCATGCCGTATAACGGCACGAACGCAACCCTAGATTCGTAATGGCAAGATGTGGGTGGTCAGATGATGGTGATCCCGACGCGATTCGAACGCGTGACCCTCAGATTAGGAATCTGATGCTCTATCCTGCTGAGCTACGGGACCACTTCCTTCTCCATACAAAAGCACAGCCTTCAAGCCAAGCGGTTTTGCATGCGGCAAGCGACCTGTTCAGCGAGGCAATCTCTGCTCCGCCAGGCGAGCCCAATAGGAAATACCGGCAGCGATCGCCTCGTCGTTGAAGTCGTAGGCCGGATTGTGCAGGCCCGCCGTTTCGCCATTACCGATCATGATATAGGCGCCCGGTCGCGACTGCAGCATGAATGCGAAGTCCTCGCCGGCCATGCTCGGATCCACTTCCGTATCCACCTTGTCGGTGCCCACCACATCGATCGCAGCGCGTGCTGCATATTCCGTCTCGGACGGATGATTGACCGTCACGGGGCAGGCGCGCTCGTAGTCAAACTCGACCACCGCCCCATGGGCTGCCGCGATCCCCATTGCCAGTTCGCCGATCCGGCGTTCGGCGAGATCGCGAACCTCCTCGTCGAGCGAGCGGACCGTTCCGGTGATGAAGGCCTCTTCCGGAATGATGTTGTGGGTCGTTCCGGCATGGAACTGGGTCACGGAAACGACGACCGAGCGCAGCGGATTGGCATTGCGGGATGCGATCGTCTGCAGGGCGCTGACGATCTGCGCACCGATCACGATGGTGTCGGCCGTGTTGTGCGGCTCGGCGGCATGGCCACCACGACCGGTGATCTTCAGGAAGAACTTGTCGGGCGCTGCCATGATGCCGCCCTTGCGGATGGCGAAGGTGCCGACAGGCTTTCCGGGCATGTTGTGCATGCCGTAGATCTCGTCGATGCCGAAGCGCTCCATCATTCCGTCTTCGACCATTGCGAGCGCACCACGGCCGCCTTCTTCCGCTGGCTGGAAGACGACCGCCACGCGGCCGGAGAAATTGCGGGTCTCGGAAAGATACTTGGCGGCACCCAGCAGCATCGCGGTATGACCGTCGTGGCCACAGGCATGCATACGTCCGGGAATGATTGAGGCCCAGGGCTTGCCGGTGATCTCGTCGAGGGGAAGGGCATCCATGTCGGCGCGCAGGCCGATGGTCCGGCCCTCACCGCCAGAACCCTTGATGATGCCGACGACACCGGTGCGGCCGAGGCCGGTTGCGATTTCGTCAACGCCGAATTCTTGCAGCTTTGCCTCGACAAAGGCTGCCGTGTTTTCGACGTCATAGAGGATTTCCGGATTGGCATGCAGATGGCGGCGCCATTCGGTGGCTTCCGACTGGAGTTCGGAAGCTCGGTTCAGAAGCGGCATTCTCTCGTCCTGCGTTCACTCTTGATCACGGTCGCGCGGATCACGTGATTGTCGGCACGAATGTGCGCCTTTCAATTGACGTATTCAATGGGCTTTGCCATTCCTTCGCTACTACATAAGAGATTGCCACGGCTTTGGCGAGTGACCAGCCGAACAAGAGGATCGAACTCGTGTTTACGATGCGTCCCGGAATTCTGTCCGCAACAATTGCATTTCGTCGACTGGCGGTTGCCCTGTCGCTGTCGGCATTGGTGCTGCCTGGAATGGCTGCAGCGAGCCCGATGATGGTGGTCGATGTCGCCAGTGGTCGGGTCATCGCCCATCAGGAAGCCTTCCGCAAATGGTATCCGGCCTCGCTCACCAAGCTGATGACGGCCTATACGACCTTCCGTTCGATGCGCTCGGGCGAGCTTTCGCCCGAGACCGTGGTGGTCATGAGCAAACATGCGGCCGACCAGCCGGCGAGCAAGATGTATTTCAGGCCGGGCTCCAAACTGACGCTCGACAGCGCCTTGAAGCTTCTGATCATCAAGTCCGCCAACGACGTAGCGGTCGCCATCGGCGAGACGGTGAGCGGCAGCGAAGCGGCTTTCGTCCAGCGTATGAACCAGGAGGCCGCCCGGCTCGGCATGACGTCGACGCGGTTCGTCAATCCGAATGGTCTGCCGGGCAAAGGGCAGTTTACGACCGCTCGCGACATGGCCCTGCTTGCGACGACCATCCGTCGCGAATTCCCGGAATATGCGGGTTATTTCGCGCTGGAAGGCGTGACCACCGGCAAGAAGGACTATCCGAACTTCAATCTGCTCGTCGGTCGTTTCCCAGGCGCCGATGGCATGAAGACGGGCTATGTCTGCGCCTCCGGTTTCAACCAGGTCTCGTCCGCCACGCGCAATGGACGCACTGTGATCTCCGTGGTGCTCGGCGCCGACAGCCTTGGCGCACGCGCCGATCTCTCCGCCGATCTCCTGCAGAAGGGGCTGACAACCTCGGTCGCCGGCAACCGGCTGGACCAGCTCGCCCCCTATGGCGAAGGGCAGGATCAGGTGACCGACATCAGCGCCGAGATCTGCAATCCGAAGGCGCGCCAGATCCGCAGCGAAGGCCGTGATGAGGCCGGGCGCATGAAGCTGACGTCTCCTTACATAAAGGAAATGGGCCGCCCGCCGGCGATGAGTTTTGCCGGTCTCATTCCCGGCAGTGAGCCGGTAGAGACGAAACAGGGCTCCGGTGCGGGCCAGATCGCCAATGTGCCGATCCCGAGGCCCCGTCCCACATTCTGAGCATCGCAATGACCCAGTCGCGCATTCCCGTCTCCATCCTCACCGGCTTCCTCGGCGCCGGCAAATCGACGCTTCTCAACCGGTTGCTCAAGGACCCGGCAATGAAGGACGCGGCCGTCATCATCAACGAGTTCGGCGAAGTGGGTATCGATCATCTGCTGGTCGAGACCTCGAACGATGCGGTGGTGGAGCTGGCCGATGGCTGCCTGTGCTGCACCGTGCGCGGCGAGCTGGTCGATACGCTGGCGGAATTGATCGACGGCATGCAGACTGGCAAGGTTAAGCCGCTGTCGCGCGTCGTCATCGAGACGACGGGCCTTGCCGATCCGGCACCCGTCATGCAGTCGGTCATGGGCCATCCGTCGATCGCCCAGCATTTCGATCTCGATGGTGTCGTAACCGTCGTCGACGCGGTCAATGGCCTCTCCACCATCGATGCCTTTCCAGAGGCCTACAAGCAGGTCGCGGTCGCCGACCGGCTGATCCTGACCAAGAAGACGCTCGCCGAAGAGGCCGCCGTCTCTGCCATCACGCAGCGGCTGTGCATGCTCAACCCCCGTGCGCCGATCACCGATGGCGATGCTGAGGATGCGGGCTCTGCAGCGATGCTGATCAACGGGCTTTACGACGCCTCAAGCAAGATCGCCGATGTCGATCGCTGGCTGAAGGACGAAATGGCAGCGACCGGCGATCACCACCATGATCATCATCATGATCACGGTCATCATAGCCACGGGCACTCCCACGGCCATCACCACCATCATGACGTGAACCGGCACGGTGCTTCGATCCGCTCCTATTCTATCCTGCATGACGAGCCGATCGATCCGATGGCGATCAACATGTTCATCGATCTCCTGCGCTCCACGCATGGCGAAAAGCTTCTCAGAATGAAGGCGATCGTCGCGCTCACCGACCGGCCGGACAAGCCGCTGGTGCTCCATGGCGTGCAGTCGATCTTCCATCCGCCCGTGCGCCTGCCGGCCTGGCCTGAAGGGTCCGACCGCAAGACGCGGCTCGTGCTGATCACCAGAGACCTGTCGGAAAGCTATGTGCGGGATCTCTTCGGAGCCTTCACCGGCAAGGTCGCGATCGACCGGCCGGATCGCGCGGCGATGATGGACAATCCGCTCTCGGTTCCCGGCCTCAAGTTCTAGGCAGGCGTGATCCCGCCCTTGCGGATGTGAAAGCGGTGACCGGCGTCGAGCCGCTCCTGCGCGACCAGTTCATGACCGTCCTCGTTGCAGAAATGCGGAATGTCGATGCCGGCGAGCGGGTCGCTGGTCTCCACCACCAGTTCGTCCCCAGGCTTCATGTCGGCCATGCGTCGGCGGGTCTTCAAAACGGGAAGGGGGCATTTCAGCCCCCTCAGATCATAGATCACCGTCTCGGTCATGCCCTTACCAGAGCTTCCAGAAGGGCTTCTTGCCGGCCGGTGCCTGTGCTTGCGACTGTGCCGGTGCTGCCACTGCGGCCTCAGCTGTCTGGGGTGCAAGCGGATTGGGCTGCGGCACCGGGACGGCTGTGGCAGCCGGCGCTGCGGGCGTCGCTGCCTCTGCGGCCTGCGCCTGCGGGTCGCCGTTCGGGTTGGTCGCCATCTGGTTGACAGCAGCCGTGCCATTGGCAGCCGGAGGCGCCGACTGGTCCGCATCATTGATGTTAAGCAGCTTGCCGGCCTTCAGGGCAGAGCCCGTCGGGGCGAAAGCGAGATCGTGCGAGCGCGACTTGCGAAGGTCAGCCACCAGCGCCTTGCGCTCGGCTTCCGTCGGGTCGTACCAGATCTTGCCGTCATATTTCTTCAGCGCCTTGGCATAGGCGGCGTCATAGGCTTCGTTGAAGCCGTTGAGTGCGACCGAGAGTGCCGGAGGCGTGCTCATGGCCGGGCAGGTACCCTGCGGATTGAAGCTCGAACCAGCCGGAACCGACTGGTTGAAGACGTATTTCTTCTCGCAGACATTAACCTCGGGTGGCCGCTTGGTGATCTCGAAATTGTCGTAGCCGACCTTCAGCATCTTCCAGAAATCGAAGTGCGGGCTGTGGCGATGACGTGCCATGTTTTCCGCCGTCATGCGGAAGGGGAAGGCCTGCAACTGGATTGCCTGCTGGCCGCCCTTGAAGGCATCGCGCGCGAATGCATAGATCTCCAGCATCTGTGCGTCCGTCATCGAATAGCAGCCTGACGACGAGCAGGCGCCATGGATCATCAGGTGGGATCCGTTGCGGCCGTTCGCCCGGTCGAATTGGTTCGGGTAACCCGTATTGATCGCCAGGAAATACTTGGAATTCGGGTTCAGGTGATACGGCGTCAGCGGATAGAAGCCTTCAGGCGCCTGACGGTCGCCTTCCTTCACCTTCGGACCCAGCCGGCCGGACCAGGCGCAGATATCGTATTCCACGACCTTGTCGAAGCGGCCGTTGGTCTTTGCTTTCCAGACCTCGAGCTTGCCCTCTTCCTTGAAGATACGGATCATGATCGGCGAGTTGCGATCCATGCCCTTCTTCTGGATTTCGGAAATCAGGCGTGCGGGGAGTGGCTGCGCGACCTTGTTGGCGACGCGCGGCGTATCGTAGGCAGCACTCTCCAACGTGTCGTTGCAGCCTGCGAGGGCGGCGGCGAAAACCAGAACCAGGGCCGTTGATGTCAAACGCATGCGCGAAGGCTCTTTCCAGAAACACATGTTGGGGCTCGAACCGAGCCGATCATGCGTAGTTTAGAACTGCTTTCTTCACAAATTATAAACCAATGGCCGCCGATTTCGCCATCCATCTTCCGCCGCTACCGCTGCAAAGCGGCGGAGTGATGGCAAATTGCCGCAGCCGCAGCCTTCTATCTCAGAGGTTGCGACCGATATCGAGGAACTTCTGGCGCCGGTCGGCGCGCAGCTTGTCGCCGGGCATCGGCGTCAATTCGGCAAGTGCAGTCGCGATCACGTCGCCGGTCATGCCGATCACCCGGTCCGGCGCGCGATGCGCGCCGCCGACGGGCTCGGGGATGATCGCATCGATGATGCCGAGGCCCTTTAGGTCTTCCGCCGTGATCTTCATGTTGGTCGCGGCTTCCTTGGCGCGGGTCGAATCGCGCCAGAGAATGGAGGCGGCACCTTCCGGCGAGATCACCGAATAGATCGCATGCTCGAGCATGTAGACGCGGTTGCCGGTGGCAATCGCGATCGCGCCGCCTGAGCCGCCTTCGCCGATGACGACGGAGACCATCGGCACCTTGAGGCCGAGGCACATCTCGGTCGAGCGGGCAATGGCTTCCGCCTGGCCGCGTTCTTCAGCACCTACGCCTGGATAGGCGCCGGCCGTATCGATCAGGGTGATGACGGGCAGGCCGAAGCGGTCGGCCATTTCCATGACGCGGATCGCCTTGCGGTAGCCTTCCGGACGGGGGCTGCCGAAATTGTGCTTGATGCGCGACTTGGTGTCGTTGCCCTTTTCCTGGCCGATCACGGCCACGGGCTGGCCGCGGAAGCGCGCGAGGCCGGCCTGGATGGCGGCGTCCTCGGCGAATTTGCGGTCGCCGGCCAGAGGGGTGAATTCGGTGAACAGCGCTTCGGCATAATCGACGAAGTGCGGGCGCTGCGGATGGCGCGCGACCTGCGTCTTCTGCCAGGCGTTGAGCTTCGAATAGATCTCCACCATCGCCTCGTCGACGCGGCTTTCCAGCCGGCTGATCTCTTCCGAGGTGTCGATGCTCTCGTCCTCTTCCGCGAGCTTCTTCAGTTCGCGGATCTTGGCCTCGAGGTCGGAGATGGGCTTTTCGAAGTCGAGATAGTTGTGCATGAACTCCGTTCCGATCGTTCGTTCCTGGCGCTCGCCGCCCGCAGGAACCGGCTTTGCCGGTCCTAATCGGGGTTTTTGGCCTGTTTTGCAAGGGGGTGATGCGTATGCACCAGTTGCTGCAGGCGCTCGTCGAGCACATGCGTATAGATTTGTGTCGTCGAAATGTCGCTGTGGCCCAACAGTTCCTGCACCGCGCGAAGATCGGCGCCATTGCCGAGAAGATGGCTGGCAAAGGCATGCCGCAGCACATGCGGAGACACGGCATTCGCCGACAATCCGGCTCTCACGGCAAGGTCCTTGAGGTCGCGGGCAAAGACCTGACGCGGAAGATGGCCTTCCTTGCTGGCGGCAGGAAACAGGAAGGGGCTGTCGGCCTGCACGGGATCGGCGCCCCGGATTTTACCGTATCGTGCCAGTGCCTCGATCGCCGTCCGCGACAGGGGGACAAGCCTTTCCTTGTTGCCCTTGCCGCGCACCAGAAGGAAACGGCCCTCCTGCGTCAGCACCTTCACCGGCAAAGAGACGAGTTCGCTGACGCGCATGCCGGTTGCATAAAGAAGTTCGATCAGCGCCAGTCGCCGGATTCGCGCGGGCTGTTCCGGTCCTTCGAGGTTCGCTTCCTGCTCGGCGAGCGACAGAAGCCCGGTGACATCCTCGACCGTCAGCACCTTGGGCAGGGGGCGGGTCTTCTTCGGCGCGTCGAGGATAGCGGTCGGATCATCGCCGCGCAGCCCTTCCGCATAGAGAAATTTGTAGAATTGGCGCATCGCCGACAGGCGCCTTGCCTGTGAGGTCGGCTGAAAGCCGCGTCGCGCAAGGTCTGAGAGATAGGCGGCCAGATCTTCCCGTGTCGCTGCACCCAGGGTCACCTTGCGGCCGGAAAGAAAATCGCCGAGGTCGTCGAGGTCGCGCTCATAGGAGGTGAGCGTGTTCTGGGCTGCTCCGCGCTCGGCGCTCAGCATCTCCAGAAAGGCCTCCACACGAGCCCGGCTCAGATCCGACATATCTTGCTTCCCGCTACTGCTCGACCGGATTGATACGCTCGGAAGGAATGCGCACCGTCACGTCGCGTTCCCGCGGCTCGACGAAGACTGCAAAGGACCACATGGTGACATAGACCAGACCGACGATGGTCCCGCAGATGAACAGAAAGCGAAACAGAGTGGGCATGGTCGGTCCTTCGCTGGTTCTCAAAATAAATAGGTCGAAACATGCAGTTTACCAAGGCCGGGACAGGGCTTCTGGAAATACAGCCATGGCTTGACGCTAGCCCTCTATATGTCAATAGGTCATGAAACAGTCGTGAACAGGCCGATGACCGAAACGATCCTCAACCTTGCTCCCAGTTTGGGTGTGCGTGCCAAGACGGCGCTCGGCAAACGCAATCTCGTGCTCGTCGGCCTGATGGGCGCTGGCAAGTCAGCCATCGGCCGGATTGTTGCGCAGCAACTCGGTCTGCCCTTTGTCGATACCGATACGGAAATCGAGCGGGTGTCGCGGATGACGATCGCCGAACTGTTTGCCGCCTATGGCGAAGAGGAGTTCCGCGCGCTTGAAACCCGTGTCATCAAGCGCCTGCTGCGCACGGGCCCGCGGGTCGTCTCTACCGGCGGCGGCGCCTTCATCAACGAGAGGACCCGCAAGCAGATCGAGCGTGGCGGGCTTTCGGTGTGGCTCAATGCCGATCTCGACGTGCTCTGGGAGCGGGTGAACAAGCGCGACCACCGGCCCCTGCTGAAGACCGAGAACCCGAAGCAGACGCTGAAGGATCTGATGGACAAGCGATATCCGATCTATGCTCTTGCGGATATCACGGTCCAGTCGCGTGACGTGCGTAAGGAAGTGATCGCCAACGAGGTCCTGACCTCGGTGATCGAACATATCGGCAAGGACAAGACGTTATGACGAAGGTCGAGACCCTGGAACGCCTGGTGCATGTGCCGCTGGGTGAACGCTCCTATGACATTCTCATCGGCCCGGGCCTGATGACGCGTGCCGGCGGCGAAATCTCGACCCGCATCAAGGGTCGCCGTGCCGCCATCGTCACCGACGAGAATGTTGGCGCGCGCTATCTCGACGGGCTGATGGACAGCCTGCAGACCGACGGCATCGAGGCGGTGTCTGTCACGCTTCCGGCCGGCGAGAAGACCAAGAGCTTCGATTATCTCACCAAAGTCTGCGACGTGCTTCTCGAAGCGCGCATCGAACGCAACGATACGGTGATTGCACTCGGTGGCGGCGTCATCGGCGATCTCACGGGCTTTGCCGCCGGCATCGTCCGGCGCGGTGTCCGCTTCGTGCAGATCCCGACATCTCTTCTGTCGCAGGTCGACAGTTCCGTCGGCGGCAAGACCGGCATCAATGCCCGCCAGGGCAAGAACCTGATCGGCATCTTTAATCAGCCGGATCTGGTGCTTGCCGATACCGACGTGCTCGACACGCTGTCTGAGCGCGAATTTCGCGCCGGTTATGCCGAAGTCGCGAAATACGGCCTGATCGACAAGCCCGACTTCTTCGAATGGCTGGAAAAGAACTGGCGCGAGGTCTTTGCCGGCGGCGCGGCCCGCATCGAGGCGATCGCCGTCTCCTGTCAGGCCAAGGCCGACGTGGTTGCCGCCGACGAGCGCGAAAACGGCCGTCGGGCGCTTCTCAATCTCGGCCATACCTTCGGTCATGCGCTGGAAGCGGCGACCCAGTATGACAGCAGCCGGCTCGTGCATGGCGAGGGGGTCTCGATCGGTATGGTGCTCGCGCATCGCTTCTCGGCGCGCATGAACCTCGTCAGTCCGGATCTGGCCGATCGCGTCGAGGCCCATCTGCGCGAGGTCGGCCTTCCCACCCGGATGAATCAGATCCCCGGCGAATTGCCGCCGACCGATGTCCTGATGGATGCCATCGCCCAGGACAAGAAGGTGAAGGCTGGCCAACTCACCTTCATCCTTACCCGTGGTCTCGGCCAGTCCTTTGTCGCTGACGACGTGCCGGCGTCTGAAGTCCAGCGTTTCATCGAGGAGATGCGCCCATCATGATCGAGCAAATCCTGGCCGGCCTTGCCGAATACTGGCTCACCATCCTCGCCATCTTTCTGTTGATCTGCTGTTCGGGCTTCTTCTCCGGGTCGGAGACGGCGCTGACCGCCACGTCCCGCGCGCGCATGCACACGCTCGAGGTCAATGGTGATGATCGTGCGGGCGTGGTGAACATGCTGATCGAACGGCGCGACCGGCTGATCGGTGCGCTGCTGATCGGCAACAACCTGGTCAACATTCTTGCTTCGTCGCTGACGACGAGCCTGTTTCTCGGCCTGTTCGGCGATTCCGGTGTTGCCATCGCCACGCTGTTGATGACTGTTCTCCTCGTCATCTTTTCAGAAGTACTGCCGAAGAGCTGGGCGATCTCGGCGCCAGAACGCTTTGCCCTCGTCGTTGCACCGCTGGTCCGGCCCTTCGTGGCCATCGTCGGTCCGCTTTCCAGCCTCGTCAACTGGATCGTCCGCAAGCTGCTCGGCATGTTCGGCGTCTCGATTTCCGGCGAAGTCTCCATGCTGTCTGCGCATGAAGAACTGCGTGGCGCCGTGGCGCTCCTGCACCGCGAGGGATCGGTGATCAAGGCCGACCGCGACCGCCTCGGTGGTGTGCTGGATCTCGGTGAACTCGAGGTTTCCGACATCATGATCCACCGCACGGCCATGCGGGCGGTCAATGCCGACGAACCGCCGGAAACCGCGATCCGCAACATTCTCGAAAGCCCATACACCCGCATGCCGGTCTGGCGTGGTTCGACCGACAACATCATCGGGGTGATCCATGCCAAGGACCTGATCCGCGCACTCGCCGAGCCGAATGTCGAGCCGCAGGACATCGACATCGTCAAGGTCGCCCAGAAGCCGTGGTTCGTACCCGATACCACCAACCTCAAGGACCAGCTGAACGCTTTCCTGCGCCGCAAGAGCCATTTCGCTGTCGTCGTCGACGAATATGGCGAAGTGCAGGGTGTGGTGACGCTCGAAGACATTCTCGAGGAAATCGTCGGTGATATCTCCGACGAACACGATCTCGAGATCCAGGGGGTGCGGCAGGACAGCGACGGTTCGATCGTGGTCGATGGCGGCGTGCCGATCCGTGACCTCAATCGCGCGATGGACTGGCAGTTACCGGATGAGGAGGCGACAACGATCGCCGGTCTCGTCATCCACGAGTCGAAGTCGATCCCTGAGGAGCGTCAGGCCTTCACGTTCTACGGCAAGCGTTTCATCGTGCTGAAGCGGGAGAAGAACCGCATCACCCGTCTGCGCATCCGGCCGATCGATGCGGCCGAGCCGCAGGTCTGATCTTAGTCGAAGACTACCAGCGCGTGGGCTCGCCGGGGGCGGCGGGCTCGATCGCCAGCGCATGTAGCCCGGCATCGAGCTCCGGCTTGAGCACATCCGTAATCGCACGATGGCGTGAGAGCCGCGTCATTCCTGAAAAGGCTTCTGCGACGATGCGCACCCGCATATGAGTTTCGCCGGTGCCGGTGATGTCAGGCTGATGACCCGCATGGTGATGGCTCTCGTCAATCACGACAAGGCGTTCGGGGCCGAAGGCCTCGGTCAGGCGGGTCTCTATCCGGCTCTTCACCGACATGGGTCTTGCCTCTTTCTGCTGCTTCGCAAAAAGCCCCACAAAGCGCGCAACAAACCGGTTTGTCAATTCTTGTCCGACCCCCGCCGACGCCCCATAATTACCGGATGAAACTCGACTCGAAATACTTCGATGGGATACGGACCCGGCGAAAGCGGGCAGCGGAGCCCGAACCAACCAATCCTGTCTGTCAATGGGACGGCTGCGAGAAGCCGGGGGCTCATCGCGCGCCCGTGGGTCGTCATGCCGAGGGCCAGTTCTTCCTGTTCTGCTTCGAGCACGTGAAGGAATACAACAAGGGGTATAACTACTTCTCCGGCCTCTCCGACACCGAAATTGCGCGCTACCAGAAGGAAGCGATCACCGGACATCGTCCGACCTGGACGGTGGGCGTCAACAAGGCTGCGAAAGCGAGCCCGTTGCACTCCACCGCGCGCTCCGGTTCGGCTGCGTCACAGGCGCGCATGAAGGACCCGTTCGGCTTCGTGCAGCAGGGTCGCGGCGGCGCCTCGCGCTATCAGGCGGCGGATCGGAAATTGAAGACTTTGGAGGCAAAAGCGCTGGATACGCTTGGGCTTACCGTCAGCTCCACGCCGACCGACATCAAGACCCGCTACAAGGAGCTTGTAAAAAAACACCATCCCGACGCAAATGGCGGAGACAGGGCTTCTGAAGAGCGTTTTCGCGCTGTTATTGAAGCCTACAAATTGTTAAAGCAGGCCGGTTTCTGTTAATCCGAACACACAAGCAGCGATGAGATGCGGCCGGTCGGTGGCGCCCGGCATGGAGAAACGATGAGCAAAATTGATCTTGATATTACCAATCTCCCCGACACCACCGTGTCGGTGCGCGAGGTGTTTGGTATCGACAGCGACATCCGTGTCCCGGCTTACTCCAAGGGCGACGCCTATGTCCCGGATCTCGATCCGGACTATCTCTTCGACCGCGAAACCACGCTCGCCATCCTCGCCGGCTTTGCTCACAACCGCCGCGTCATGGTCTCCGGCTTCCATGGCACGGGTAAGTCCACGCATATCGAACAGGTCGCGGCCCGCCTCAACTGGCCCTGCGTGCGCGTCAACCTCGACAGCCATGTCAGCCGTATCGATCTCGTCGGCAAGGACGCCATCGTCCTCAAGGACGGCAAGCAGATCACCGAATTCAAGGACGGCATCCTGCCCTGGGCCTACCAGCACAATGTCGCGCTCGTCTTCGACGAATACGATGCCGGTCGTCCTGATGTCATGTTCGTCATTCAGCGCGTGCTGGAATCGTCGGGCCGCCTGACACTCCTCGACCAGAGCCGCGTCATCCGTCCTCACCCTGCATTCCGCCTGTTTGCGACCGCCAACACGGTTGGCCTCGGCGACACGACGGGCCTCTATCACGGCACGCAGCAGATCAACCAGGCCCAGATGGACCGCTGGTCGATCGTCACCACGCTCAACTATCTGCCGCATGACAAGGAAGTCGACATCGTCTCCGCCAAGGTGAAGAGCTTCGGTTCGACCGCCGAGGGCCGCGACACCGTCTCGCGCATGGTGCGTCTTGCCGATCTCACGCGCGCCGCCTTCGTCAACGGCGATCTGTCCACCGTCATGAGCCCGCGTACGGTCATCACTTGGGCGGAAAACGCCGAGATCTTCGGCGATGTGGCCTTTGCCTTCCGCGTCACCTTCCTCAATAAGTGCGACGAACTCGAGCGCACGCTGGTGGCCGAGCAGTATCAGCGCGCCTTCGGCGTGGAACTCAAGGAAAGTGCGGCCAATATCGTACTCGGCGCATAAGGACTGAGAAGCATGGCAGGGCGCGGCGACAATTCGAAGGCGAGAGCCGGCGGTGGAGTAGACACGGAGCCGATGCGCCGGGCCATCACCGGCTGCGTCCGTTCGATTGCGGGTGATCCGCAGGTCGAGGTCGCCTTCGCCAATGAGCGTCCCGGTCTCGCCGGCGAGCGCATCCGCCTGCCGGAACTGTCCAAACGTCCGACCGCCCATGAACTTGCAGTGACCCGCGGTCTCGGCGATTCCATGGCGCTTCGTCTCGCCTGCCACGATCAGAAGGTCCATGCCTCGATGGCGCCGCAGGGTGCCGATGCGCGCGCCATCTTCGATGCGGTCGAGCAGGCTCGCGTGGAGTCGCTCGGGTCGCTGCGCATGCCGGGTGTCGCCTCCAACATCCAGTCGATGAACACCGAGAAATACGTGAAGGCCAATTTCTCGACGATCAGCCGCCAGGAAGATGCTCCCATCCAGGAAGCTGTCGCCATGCTGGTGCGCGAAAAGCTCACCGGCCAGAAGGCCCCGGAATCGGCCGGCAAGGTGCTCGACCTCTGGCGCCCCTTCATCGAGGACAAGGCCGGTGCCGACCTCGATAACCTCGCGACTGTCATCGAAGACCAGCAGGCCTTCTCCCGCGTGATCCGCCACATGCTGTCGGCCATGGAAATGGCCGAGGACATGGGCGACGACCAGGAGCAGAGCGAGGACGAGCAGTCTACCGACGAGGAGCAGCCGCGCAGCGGCGAGCAGGACCAGGAGACGTCGGAAGACGAAGCCGGTCAGGACTCCGCACCCGCCGAAGAAAGCGAAGCCTCGCAGGAACAGCTCGACGACGGCGAGATGGATGGTGCCGAGATCTCCGAGGAGGAGATGTCGGACGAGGGTGACGACGACAGCGAGACACCCGGCGAAATGCGCCGTCCGGCGACCCCGTTCGACGACTTCAACGAGAAGGTCGACTACAAGATCTTCACCCAGGAATTCGACGAGGAGATCACGGCGGAAGAGCTTTGCGACGAAGCCGAACTCGAGCGGCTGCGCGCCTTCCTCGACAAGCAGCTGGCGCATCTGCAGGGTGCCGTCGGACGCCTTGCAAATCGCCTGCAGCGTCGCCTGATGGCGCAGCAGAACCGCTCCTGGGACTTCGACCTCGAAGAGGGTTATCTCGATCCGGCGCGCCTCACCCGCCTGATCATCGACCCGATGCAGCCGCTCTCCTTCAAGAAGGAGAAGGACACCAAGTTCCGCGATACCGTGGTGACGCTGGTCATCGACAATTCCGGCTCGATGCGCGGTCGCCCGATCACGGTCGCTGCCTCCTGCGCTGACATCCTTGCCCGAACGCTCGAGCGCTGCGGCGTCAAGGTCGAGATCCTCGGCTTTACCACCAAGGCCTGGAAGGGTGGTCAGTCGCGCGAGAAGTGGCTCGCAGGCGGCAAGCCGCCGGCGCCCGGTCGCCTCAACGATCTGCGCCATATCATCTACAAGTCGGCCGACGCCCCCTGGCGCCGTGCGCGCCGCAATCTCGGCCTGATGATGCGCGAAGGCCTGCTCAAGGAAAACATCGACGGTGAAGCACTGATGTGGGCGCACAACCGCCTGATCGGTCGCCGCGAGCAGCGCAAGATCCTGATGATGATCTCGGACGGTGCACCGGTCGACGATTCGACGCTATCGGTGAACCCCGGCAATTATCTGGAGCGGCACCTGCGGGCCGTCATTGAGCAGATCGAAACGAAGTCTCCTGTCGAGCTTCTGGCCATCGGCATCGGCCACGATGTGACCCGCTACTATCGCCGTGCCGTGACCATCGTTGATGCCGACGAACTGGCGGGCGCGATGACCGAGCAGCTTGCTTCACTGTTCGAGGAACAGACGGCGGGTGGCCGGGCGCGTCTGCGTGCCTAAGCGATCGACCTATCGGCGGCGCCTGGGCCTGAGCTGTGCGCTGGCGGGCCTGCTTGTCCTCTCCGCCTGTACGCCTGCGGTCATTCCGGCCGGCGAGACCTTGTCCATCCCGGTCGACAGCCGTGTGATCACCCAGCTCGGCGGCAACCCGACCATGGCGCCCGAACTGACATTCCTCGGTGGTGTCGAGCTCTCTTCCTCTGAGCCGCTGTTTGGTGCCTTCTCGTCGATCCGGTTCCTCGACGACCAGCGCTTCCTCGGCGTGTTCGACACCGGCTACTGGATCGAGGGGCAGATCAGGCGCGATGCCGAGGGTCGGCTTGCCGGCATCGAGGCCGTGAAGCTGGCGCCGCTTCTCGACGCCTCCGGGCGCGAAAGCCCCTCCAAGTTCCACGTCGATGCCGAGAGCCTTGCGGTGGACGGTGATCGCGCCTTCGTCGGTTTTGAACAGCGTCACCGCGTCGTGTCCTATTCACCCCTGTCCGACCTCGGCAAGGCAGTGCCGTCTGAGCCGCTCGCCTTCCCCTTCGATCTCGATGTCCTGCGCAGCAATGGCGGTCTGGAATCGCTGGTGATCGCCGAAAAGGACGGACCGCTCGGTGGGGCGCTGGTGGCGATTTCGGAGAAAAGCTTCGACGGCGACGGCAATATCTATGCGGCGATCCTCGGCGGTCCGCTTGCTGGCGAGTTTCGCGTGCGTCCGCGTGATGACTTTGACATCACCGATGCGACTTTCCTGCCGAATGGCGATCTCCTGCTGCTCGAGCGTCGCTTCACCATCGCCAGAGGTGTGGGCATGCGTTTGCGCCGCGTCGATGGGGACAGCATTCGACCGGATGCGCTTCTCGATGGCGAGATCCTGTTCGAGGCCAATTACCGATCCCAGATCGACAATATGGAAGGCATCGATGCCATCCCCGAGCCCGATGGCTCCGTCCGGCTGATCGTTGTCTCCGACGACAATCATTCGATCCTGCAGCGGACCTTGATGTTGGAATTCCGTCTCTCCGCGCCGCAGTCCTGACGTTTCCGCACCTCGCAAAACAAAACAGCCCCGGCTTCCCGGGGCTGCTGATCGTCGTTTGGTGTCGCTGCCGTCAGGCCGTTCGCGACGCTGTCGGCATGGGCCGGACGACACTCATCAGCGCGCCATAGGGCAGAAGCATGATGAAGCCGATCAGCATCTTCACGCCGAAATCGGCGATCGCCCAGGAAATCCAACGCGGTGCCTCCGCGGACAACACGCCGAGGATCGGGGCTGCGGCAATCGCGAAGTCGTCATTCGGGCCGATGAAGCCGAAGACGGGTGCGAAGGACAGCGAGAAGAAGATGATCGTGTCGAGCACCGAGCCGATCAGCGAGCCCATCAGCGGCGCCTTCCACCAGGTCTGCTGGCGCAGCCGGTTGAAGACCGAGATGTCGAGCAGCTGGCCGACGAGGAAGGCCGAGCCCGATGCGATCGCGATGCGCGGGGTGGCGAGCAGGATCGACAGGAGAACGCCTGCGATGAAGCCGACGAGCACGACGCGGCGCGCAACCTGAGGGCCGAACTGACGATTGGTCAGGTCGGTGACGAGGAAGGCGATCGGATAGGTGAAGGCACCAAAGGTCAGGAGGTCGGCAAGATTGATGCCGGCCAGAACGCCATCGACCGGGTGCTGGACGAGGAAGTTCGAGGCGACGACGATTGTCGTCATCAGCAGGCTGTAGACAAAGAAATAGCGCTTGTTCAGCATTTTTTTATCCTGGGTGATGCCACCAGTTTGAGGGACAACAATGTGAGGGCAGGAGCGCATGTCAGGCCTTTGACCCGCATGAACATCCCAAACGAAAAGGCTTGCCCGGCGCACCGGTCAAGCCTTTCGAAAGTCTGGCCGAATGACGCTATTAAGCGGCTTCAGCGGTCTTCTTGACGATCTGGCGACGCAGCAGACGAGCGCGCATGCTCAGTTCGGTTTCGGAAGCCTTGATCAGGAATGCGTCGAGACCGCCGCGATGCTCGACCGTGCGCAGGGCAGCAGCCGAAACGCGCAGGCGGAAGCGCTGGTTCAGAGCATCCGAGATCAGCGTGACGTCGCACAGGTTCGGCAGGAACCGGCGCTTGGTCTTGTTGTTCGCGTGGCTCACGTTGTTGCCCGACTGGACGCCCTTGCCGGTCAATTCGCAACTGCGGGACATGGTACACCTATTGTTTTTCTAGGCCATCGCATCGCTTCCGGCCAAATGCCGGCGAGGCAATCCAACAGCGTCTGATTGGAAAGTTGCGGTTCTATAGTCAGTGAGAACCGGCGCGTCAAGCCAAACCTTGGATTTTCCGGGCGCCGAGGCAGGTGTAGGATATTTTCTTGCCACAGTCCACGGCGAGTATGCATCTTCAAGACGCCGGTCCGCCGGCATTCCCATGATGGAGATGGCATTTGCGTCCGACCGGCTTCCTTACCGCCTTCCTCGTCCTTGCCGCCGGTGGCGCCGGGGCTGCCGATTATCGCTACGACACATCCTACAAGGTTTCTCTCGGCGTCTTGCCGATTGCGCGCATGACCTTTCAGACGGCCGTCGAAAACGAGCGCTACACGATTTCCGGCCAGTTTCATTCGTCGAGCCTCGTCGACATCGTGCGCGAGGTGTCTGCCAACAGCACCGTGTCCGGCCGCATGTCCGGTGGCGCCATGAACCCGGAGCGCTATGTGCTCGACTACAAGAGCGGCAAGCGCAATCACATCTACGAGGTGCTTTTCGCTGGCGGCAATGTGGTGGAGACCAAGGTAACGCCGGAGCGGCCGAAGCCGGATACCTGGGTGCCTGTCCAGCCTGGTGACCTGAAGTCGGTCCTCGATCCGATCGGCGCTCTCCTTCTCCCTGGAAATGCGGATGTCTGCGGCCAGACCCTGCCCGTCTATGACGGCGAAAGCCGCATGGATCTCGTTCTCTCGCCGAACCGCTCCGCGACCTTTTCCGCCGGCAGTGCCAAAGGCGAGGCCATCGTCTGTTCGGTCCGCTATGTGCCGAAGTCCGGTTACCGCCAGGGCCGCAAGGACATCGAATATCTGAAGTCGGTGAGCGGCATGGAGATCTGGTTTGCCAAGACCGCGACGCTGCAGCTATATGCTCCTGTCTATGCGAGGATCCCGACCCGCTACGGAACCGTGCATGTGACGGCAGAAAAGTTCGACGGCTAGTTTCAGCGGGCGAGCCCCGCATCAGGGGATTTCATGAAGACCAAGGCAACGCTCATCGGGTTCACCGCGATCCTGATGTGGTCCTTCCTCGCGCTGATGACGGCGGCCTCCGGCACAATGCCGCCCTTCCAGCTTTCGGCCATCACCTTTGCGATCGGCAGCCTGCCCGGCATCCTGTTGTTCATCGCCCGGCCGGAGCGGTTGAAGGAACTCCGCCAGCCGCCGAAGGTCTGGCTTGCGGGCATCGGTGGCCTCTTCGGCTACCACTTTCTGTATTTCACAGCACTCCGGAATGCGCCGGCCGTCGAGGCCGGTCTGATCGCCTATCTCTGGCCGCTCCTCATTGTGGTCGGCTCGGCTCTCCTGCCGGGCGAAAGGCTCGGCTGGCATCATATCGTCGGTGCGCTGTGCGGCCTTGCCGGAACGGCGCTCATTGTCGGCAAAAACGGTTTCGCTTTCGACCCGGCCTATAGCCTCGGTTACTTCACCGCCTTGCTCTGCGCCTTCACCTGGGCCGCCTATTCGCTGATCAGTCGCAAGTTCGAGAAGGTCTCGACCGATGTCGTCACAGGCTTCTGCCTTGCGACATCGGCTCTCTCGCTTCTCTGCCATCTCGCGCTCGAGACCACCGTCTGGCCGGATACGACGGCGCAATGGGCCGCGGTGATCGGTCTCGGGCTGCTGCCGGTCGGGCTCGCCTTCTATGTCTGGGACTATGGCGTGAAGAATGGCGACATCCAGATCCTCGGCGTTTCCAGCTATGCCGCGCCGCTTCTCTCCACGCTGATCCTGATCATTTTTGGGTTTGGTGAGATTAGCGTCAGAATTGGCCTTTCATGCCTGCTTATCACAGGTGGCGCGGTGCTCGCGGCTCGCGATATGGTTTTCCGCAAATCGGAGCGCGCGACCTGACGGGAGATTGAATGGCCACGGCGACCGGCATCCTCTGGCTTTCGGTCGCGCTCGGTACCAGCTATCTCTGGATCCTGCCGCGGGAGAAAACCGTGTTCCGGGCCGTCTGGAAGACGTTACCCGTCCTGCTGCTTGCCCTCTATGCCCATCTCGTCGGCGCGCACCCGCTGCTGGTTGCCGCCCTTGTGTTCGGAGCCCTTGGCGACTTGTCGCTCGCCTTTGAAGGAGACCGTGCCTTTGTCGGTGGTGTCGCCGCCTTTCTCTCTGCCCATATCGCCTATGTGGCCTTGCTTGCGGCCCTCACCGACCTCGACATTGCCTTCGCCGAGCCCTGGCGGGTGATCGCCGGCGCGCTTGTTGCCATCCTGACCTTCGGCGTGCTGATGCGCATCTGGAAGCCCGCCGGACGACTGGCGGTGCCCATCGCCGTCTATGTCTTCTTGTTCATGGTGCTTGTCTGGCTGACGCTCGGCCTCGCCAATCCGTTCGCATTTGTCGGCGCGGCGCTCTTCATCCTCTCGGATATCGTGCTGACGATCCGCAAATACTGGACGGGCCCCGATCACCCGATCGATGGCATGGCCGCCTATTTCGTCTGGGTGACCTATTATGCAGCGCAGGTGATCCTGACGCTGACGCTGTCGGAGGTCTGATTCGCTAGCTTAGGCGCCGGGCGCCCAGCCGGGCGGCGCCATTTCGAAGGCGGAAAAGTCGAAGCCGGGCGCCACCGTGCAGCCGACCAGGGTGAATTCGCCGAGGCTCTCGGCCGCCTGCCACTCATCGGCATCGATGATCGCCTGGGGACGCTGACCGGCCGCGAGATCGAGGCCCAGCACGACCGTCTCCTGGGTCACCCCATCCTTGGACCGGTGCAGGGCAAGCGGTGCACCGGCATAGTAGTGCCGGGCCTCTGCGGCGTCCTTGACCTTGTGCCAGTGAGACCGTTCGCCGGCCTGAAGGAGATAGTAGATCGCCGTCGAATGACCGCGGGGACCGCCGTGTTCGTCGCGATAGGTCTCCACATACCAGCCGCCCTCGGGATGGCGCTGCATGCCGAGGGTCGCGATGATATCGGCTGCCTGCATCAGAAGGAGTCCTTGCGCTTGCGGATTTCCGCGAAGACCTCGTCGTTCGTCGCGCCCTCCATGTCGAGCGTGCGGCGAATATCCGGTTCGCCGGCGCGCAGGAAGGGATTGGTTTCCTTCTCCAGGCCGATCGTCGTCGGGATGGTGAAGTCGCCGCGCTTGCGCTGCATTTCGATCAATTCGGCGCGGGATCTGAGCCGGGCATTTTCCGGATCGACCGTCAAGGCGAAACGAGCATTGGAGAGTGTATATTCATGGCCAAAATAGACGATGGTCTCGTCGGGCAGCGCCGCAAGCTTCTGCAGGGAATGCCACATGTCGAGCGCCGACCGCTCGAAGAGGCGCCCGCAGCCGAGGGCGAAAAGCGTGTCGGCGGCAAAGAGCAGCATATCCTCGGGCAGGTAGTAGCAAACATGCCCCGCCGTATGGCCCGGCGTCTCGATCACCCGCACCGGTCGCTTGGCAAAGGTGAACTCGTCTCCGTCGCCCACGGTCCGATCGATGCCGGGGATCACCGCCGCCTCGTTGCGCGGGCCGATGATCTCGCAGCCGTATTTTTCCTTCAGCGCCAGATTGGCCTCGACATGGTCACCGTGGTGATGGGTCGTGAAGATATGAGTGATCGTCCAGCCCCGCTTCTCTGCCGCTGTCACGATTGGACCGAATTCCGGTGCGTCGATCGACGCCGTCTCCCCGGTTTCCGGGCAATGTAGGAGCACGCCGAAGTTGTCACTTCGGCAGAGGAATACCTCGATCTGCAGTGATTTCATTGTCGACCCGCTTTTTTATGTCCCACCTCGTTGCCGGGAATGTACCCTCTTGCAGCTTGAAGTCCAAGGATGGGCTGCTAACAATAAGTTCATGCATGTCGATATCGTCGATCTAAGGCAGTTTTATTATACGATGCTCGGCCGAGTGGCGGAGCAGTCGGTTGCCTTGGCGATTTCCTCGGTCTGGGCGCGCCTGCCGCAGGAACGGCTTGTCGGCCTCGGTTACTGTATTCCCTTTCTCGAACGCTTCCGCGCCGACACCGAGCGCACCATGGCCTTCATGCCGGCAGGGCAGGGCGCGGTGAACTGGCCGGTCGGCGAACCCTCGGCTACGGCGCTCGTCTTCGACGAGGAACTGCCGCTGCCGGACAGTTCGGTCGATCGCGTTCTCATGGTGCATTCCCTCGAATTCGCCGAGAACCCGCGCGAGACGCTGAAGGAAGTCTGGCGCGTGCTCGCACCCGGCGGCCGTCTCGTCATCGTCGTGCCCAACCGTCGTGGTGTGTGGGCGCGCATGGAGCACACGCCCTTCGGTTCGGGCCGTCCCTATTCGCGTGGCCAGCTTACCTCGTTGCTGCGCGAGACGAATTTTACGCCGGGGGCCTCGGCAGAGGCCTTGTTCTTCCCGCCGTCGAAGATCCGGGCGGTCCTGCGCCTACGCCGCGGCTTCGAGCGGCTTGGCCGGGTTCTCTGGCCGGCCTTTTCCGGCGTCATCGTCGTCGAGGCGCAAAAACGTCTCTATCAGGGGCTGCCGGTTGCCGCGCGTGCCTCCCGCCGTGTCTTTGCGCCGGTGCTCGCACCGCAAGGCATGCCCACGACACGCAACCTGCCGCCTTCGGCCTGAATTGCCGTCGGGGCAGGCCGGGTGCGCGCCTCCTCGACAAAGGCCGGTTTCCGCAGTAATCCCAAGCCCATGAAATGGGTTGCTTCTCGCTGCCCAACGACCGGGAATGAGCCTCATGAATGCCTCGACAAAGCCGGTGCCCCGTCCCGGGGTCATGGATATCGCCGCCTATGTTCCGGGCAAGGAGCATGCGGGTGGTGTCGCGCGCGTCTTCAAACTCTCCTCCAATGAAACGCCCCTCGGTCCTAGCCCGAAAGCGATCGAAGCCTTTCAGGCGGCAGCAGGAAAGCTCCAACTTTACCCCGATGGTCAGGCCCGTATGCTGCGGGATGCGATTGCCGAGGTGCATGGGCTGAACCCGGCCAATATCCTCTGCGGCAACGGTTCGGGCGAGTTGCTGGCGCTGCTTGCCAACATTTATCTCGGACCCGGCGACGAAGCCATCATCACCGAACATGGCTTCCTGCTCTATCGCATCCAGATCCTGGCGGCCGGCGGCACGCCGGTCACGGTTCCGGAGACCGACCGGCGCGTTGACGTCGATGCGATCCTTGCCGCCGTGACTGAACGGACGAAGATTGTCTTCCTGACCAATCCCGGCAATCCGACCGGCACCTATGTGCCCTATGCCGATATCAAGCGGCTGCATGCGGAGCTTCCGCCGTATGTCATCCTCGTGCTCGATGCGGCCTATGCGGAATATGTTCGCCGCAATAACTATGAAGCAGGCATCGAACTGGTCTCGGGCAGCCGCAACGTCGTGATGACGCGGACCTTCGCCAAGGTCTACGGGCTGGCATCTCTGCGCATCGGCTGGATCTATGGCCCGGCGGAGATCATCGACACGCTGAACCGAGTGCGCGGGCCGTTCAACATCAACACACCGGCCCTTCTTGCCGGCGCTGCCGCCATGCGCGACCAGGCACATGTGGCCAAGGCCATCGAACACAATCAGATCTGGCTCGCCCGGGTCTCGGAAGCGCTCACCGCTCTCGGCCTCGAGGTCACGCCCTCGGTTACGAATTTCATCCTGATCCACTTCCCCGACCGGGATGGAAAGCGGGCATCCGATGCCGATGCTTTCCTCACATCGCGCGGCTTCGTCTTGCGCGCCGTATCGTCCTATGGTTTTCCCAATGCACTCCGCATGACGATCGGCAGCGAGGAGGCCAATACCGGCGTGATCGCTGCCCTCACCGAATTCATGGAACGCACCTGATGTCTGAAATCCTGTTCGACCGCATCGCCCTGATCGGTATCGGCCTCATCGGCTCGTCGATCGCAAGAGACGTGAAGAAGCTCGGGCTGGCGAAAGAGGTTGTGATCTCGACCCGCAGCCCCGAGACGTTGAAGCGGGCGGAAGAACTGGAGCTCGGCACGTCTTACGTGGCGTCTGCAGCCGATGCGGTGAAGGATGCCGACCTCGTCATCGTCTCCGTGCCCGTCGGCGCCTCGGAAGCTGTCGCCAAACAGATCGCGCCCAACCTGAAGCCGGGCGCCATCGTCACCGATGTCGGCTCGACCAAGGCCTCGGTCATCGCGCAGATGGCGCCGCATATGCCAAAACATGTGCATTTCATTCCCGGCCACCCGCTGGCAGGGACGGAAAAGTCCGGTCCTGATGCCGGTTTCCCGGGTCTCTTCAAGGGCCGCTGGTGCATCTTCACGCCGCTTGCAGGCACAGACGCCGAGGCTATGGCCCGACTGCGCGGCTTTTGGGAAGCCCTGGGCTCCATGTGTGACGAGATGGATCCGCAGCACCACGACAAGGTGCTCGCCATCGTTTCGCACCTGCCGCACATCATCGCCTACAACATCGTCGGCACGGCGGATGATCTGGAGGCGGTGACGGAATCGGAAGTCATCAAGTATTCCGCTTCGGGTTTCCGCGATTTCACGCGTCTCGCCGCTTCCGATCCGACCATGTGGCGGGATGTTTGCCTGCACAACAAGGATGCGATCCTCGAAATGCTGGCGCGCTTTTCGGAGGACCTTGCCTATCTGCAGCGGGCGATCCGCTGGGGCGAGGGCGACAAGCTGTTCGAACTCTTCTCGCGCACCCGCACCATCCGCCGCTCGATCGTCCAGGCAGGTCAGGACGTCGACGTGCCGGACTTTGGTCGCCACTCCATCGACAAGTAAGTCGCATCCGCCTCAGAGCGGCGGAATCTGTCCGAGCGGGATGAAGCCGAGCGATGCCACGCCGTTCTGGATGGTGATCTCGGCTTCGCTGTCGTCGCGGCCAAAGGCGAGTGCCCGCAGCACGTTGGCGACATTGTCGATCATGCTGGCTTGTTCCGGATAGGCCGTTTTCATGGCATCGCGCCAAGCACGGACCTGCTCGACCTGCAACTTGATCCGCCCCGAGATCAGGCCGTCTTCACCCACCTCGAAGGGGCCGCTCAGCGTCAGGACGCGGCCTTCGCCCATGTCGACCACCATGCGGCGCACCTCGCCCTTCGTACCGTAAAGCTTCTGCTCCTGCGCGACACGGGGATCGAGAAGTCCGCCCTTGTCGGCGAAGGTGGCGTCGAGGCTCGCCGAGACGGGCGGAAGCGCAATCCTCTCGCCGCCAATCGAGACTGACATATCGCGGACCAGCGTCGCATAGTCGAGATTGCCATCGTTCTGGCGGACATGCGACTGAGCGCTCGGCGCCGTCATCTGCACCTGCATGTTCGAGACCGTCGAGGTGACCGTCGCACTCAGCCCTTCCATCATCAGGGAGCTGCGCGACAGGCCGGACAGGCCGATGCGGAAGCTGGACTGCATGTTGGTCCAGTCGATGGCGGTGTTGAAGCCGAGCGCCGAGCGGATTTCCGCCGGCCCGTCCAGCTCCCAGACGACATGGCCTGGATTGTAGATCTGGGCTGCCACGCGCATCGAGCCGAAGGATGCGGCCACGCCCTGGAAGTGATCGTCGAAGGCAAGTCGCGTGCAGTTCAGCCGGAAGCGGAAGGGATAGCCGCCAAGGGTCGCGTCCTCGCAGGTCGCGGTCACGCCTGCCGGATTTCCGCCACCGAAGAAGGTCAGAATGCGTTTCTTCAGAAATTCCGCAGCAAAATACCACCCGACGCTATAGACAGCGATGACGAGGACGATCAAAACGCCGAGCCGAACAACCTTTCGGCTGATCGTGCTTTCCGGCGCGGTCGACATGGCCATGGGGTGCTCCTCGTTGCGATAACTTCGTATCTTCGATTGGCGTGCGATATGGACGAATTTTGGGTCTTTGGCTACGGCTCGCTGATGTGGAATCCGGGCTTTCCCTATGAAGAAAGGGTGCTCGCCCGGCTCGGCGGTTATCGTCGTTCCCTCTGCGTCCGCTCCTATGTTCACCGTGGCACCGAAGATCGGCCCGGCCTGGTGCTGGGGCTCGACCGCGGCGGTTCCTGCAAGGGTGTCGCCTTTCGGGTCGCCCCGTCTTCATGGCAGTCCACCGTCGACTATCTGCGCGAACGCGAACTCGTCACTAGCGTCTATCTCGAACGTCATGTTCGCACCCAGCTTTCCGACGGCCGCTCTGTCCGAGCACTCACCTACGTCATCGACCGGGCCCACCCGCAATATGCAGGCGCCGTCACTGTCGAGGAGGCGGCGCAGATTATCGAGGGCGCCGTCGGTCGCTCGGGTCCCAATCCGGTCTATGTCGCCAACACCGTCGCCCATCTTCGGGAAATCGGCATTCGCGACCACTGGCTCGAGAGCGTGGCTTCCGCCATCACCGCGAACGGAGCCTGAAGCGCCGCCCGCCATTCCCGTCTTGAATGCGCTCAGAGCGCTCCAAGTTCCTTCAGCCTGTTCACGGCTGTGGGAGGCAGCGGCAGCTGCGGGTTATCCTTGGCCGTCTTGATCAGCAATTCGTCGCTTGCCGCCTCCAGACGTTCCATCAGGGTTGCCTGCATGACGTCGGGATCGAGACCCGGCTCGATCGGCGGCAGGATGCGGACGACGAAATGCCCGGGAAAGCGCAGGAACTTGCGGCGCGGCCAGAAGAGGCCGGGATGCATGGCCACGGGCACGACCGGCACGTTGATGTCGCGGTAGAGACGGGCGATGCCATATTTGTATTCCGGCGGCGCGCCCGGCGGGCGGCGGGTGCCCTCGGGATAGATGATCAGCTGGCGGCCATTGGCCATTTCGAGCTTGGTGCGCTCGATGACCTGGGCCATGACCTTGCCCTTGGCGCCGCGATTGACCGGGATCATACGCTGCTTGGCGACATACCAGCCGAAGACCGGGATCCACATCAGCTCGCGCTTCAGGATGTAGACCGGGTCGTCCAGCCAGGGAAGCAGCGCATAGGTGTCCCAGAAGGACTGGTGCTTGGGGGCGAGGATATAGCCGCCGCTCTTTGGAATGTTCTCCAGTCCCTCGACCGTAAACGTCGTGCCGACGATCTTTTCCATCAGCCAGTGATTGGCGCGTGCCCAATCCTTCGGCACGAAGAAGGCCTTCTTGCGCGGCAGGAGGAAATAGATCGGCGACAGCACGATCATCCTGATGATGAGGTTGGCATAGAAGGCAGTGTTGAAGAGAATGGAACGCAGCGCAATCATGTCGTGGGGCTCTCGAGGGCGGGCGAAACCGTCATTAGAGCAAAAGTCCCGCCAGCAAAAGCGCTAGCTTCTTCTTGCTGGTCAGGATGTGCGTCCAGATTCGGTGATTTCTCCGTCCGGACGCAGGCCCTGATCCCGGCTCCATCCGGTCACGCCCCTGACATAAGCAATCACCGTCTTCCCGTATTCGGCCAGCATGGTGCGCATCGCATCCGGCTCGCTGTACCAGGCGCGCGTCTTCAGATCGGCATTGACCACAGGATAGCCGATGAATTCGGTGTCCGGGTCGCTGCGGCGCAATTCCATCAGGCTGCGCGAAAGATGGTAATTGCTGGTGACGACCAGAATGGAGCGATAGCCCTTGTCGCGGATCCAGATCGCCGTCTCGTTGGCATTGCCGATCGTGTCGATCGCGGCGTAGCCGATGTCGACGCAGCAGTCGAAGAGGTCGGGCGAGGTGCGCGTCGCCTTGCGGATCTGGCCTGCGGTGGTCGAGGGGTTCACCCCCGAGATCAGAAGTCTTTCGCCGTAGCCGCGCTTCAGAAGATCGATCGCCTGTTCGATACGCTGGTATCCGCCGGTCAAAACGACGATCGCGTCGGCCTTCACCGTGTCGGGCGGGCGCATGTTGCTCACCGAATCAGCAAAGATCAGAAAGCCGGCCACCAGCACCGCGGCGCTGAGGATCACGAGCATCCCGCTATAGCGCAAAGCGCGGCGTATCAGGCCTTTACGCGCAAAAAGGCCGCCACCCCAAGGAGGGCGGCTGCCGTCACGCAGCGGTTGATTCGAGGTCATCCGATCCATGCTCATAGCCCGTGAATAGCCGGGATTTCCCACAGCGAACAGGCGGCTTTAAGGCAAGTCAACATGCGAGATTTCGTCAATCGTCGAGAAGCCCGTCCGTGCGGGCCGGATCGGAGCGAATGAGATCGATTTCATAGATCGTGCGCATGACGGTCAGGCGCGCCGTGATGGTGGTCAGAAGCGCGATCACGATCATCGTCGCAAAGATGCCGAGATAGCCGCCCCAGCCGATCGTGAAGGTGCCGAAGAGGGCCGTCGCCTGGTCGCTTTGCGGTGTCGCCAGCGAACGGCTCTGCCAGGAGCTCGCGAGGCCAAAGAAGGCGGCCGCGAGAAAACCACCGGTCGCCGCTCCCTTGAGACTGATCTTCAGAAAGTGTTTCTGAAATTCCTGGGCGACGAAGCTGCCCTCGGCGCCGACGAAATGCAGCACCTCGATGATGTGGCGATTGCCCGACAAGGCACCGCGCGTCGCAAAGACCACCGTCAGCACCATGGCCGTGAAGACGAGGATCAAGATGCCCGAGCCGATCAGCACCGTCGTGCGGGCCATCTGCACCAGCCGGTCGACCCAGGTGCGATGGTCGTCGAGGAAGGCCTGTGGCACTTCTTCATTCAGGAGCGCGCGCATGGCGTCGAAGTCGGGCGGATTGGTCTCGTCGATGGTGATCACGATCAGCCGCGGAACGGGCAGGTCTTCGAGGTTGAGCCCCGTGCCGAGCCAGGGTTCAAGCAGGCGCGCGGTCGCCCCATCGTCCATGATCTGGCCGTCGCGCGTGCCAACGAAGGTGAGCGCTAGATCGCGCGCCTTGACAAGGGCGGCGCCCATGTCAAGGCCTTCTTCGGGTTTGATCTGGATGGTGATCTCGCGAGAAATCTCGCTCTGCCAGCCGGCGGCCGTGGCGCGGACCATGGAGACGCCGCCCAGCGTCAGGCAGGCGAGGAAGGCCATGATGGAGATCACCACCATCAGCGCATTGCCCTGAATGTTCGACGGCGGCAGGATCGGGCCTGTCGGCCTCACCGTCATCTCGACACGGCGCTTCTTCTGACCAGGCGTCTGATTTGGGTCCTGGGGGATCTCATTCATAGATGTCGAGCCGCCCGTCGGTGAGGATCATGCGGCGTGCATCCACCTGGTCCATCAACGCCAGATCATGGGTGGCAATCACGACCGCCGTGCCAAGGCGGTTGAGCTCCAGGAAGAGGCTCAGGAGCCGGCGTGCCATCGGCGGATCGACATTGCCCGTCGGCTCGTCGGCAAGCAGGATCTCCGGCCGGTCGATCAGGGCGCGGGCAATCGCCACACGCTGCTTCTCCCCGCCCGAAAGCACCGGCGGCAGCACGTTGATGCGCTCGCCAAGCCCCACCCATTTCAAGAGTTCGATGACGTCCTGCTTGTAGCTTTGCTCGGCCTTGCCGCGCACGCGCAGGGGCAGTGCGACATTTTCATAGGTCGTCAGGTGGTCGAGCAGGCGAAAATCCTGAAAGACGATGCCGACCCGGCGGCGCAGCATTGGCAATTCGCTGCGGGGGATGCTGGTAATGTCTCGACCGAAGCTCTTGATCAGTCCGCGCGTCGGCTGCAGCGACATGAAGAGCAGGCGTAGAAGCGTCGTCTTGCCGGCGCCCGACGGGCCGGTCAGGAACTGGAAGGATCCCTTCGGCAGGTCGAAGGTCAGGTCGCGGAGGATCTCCGGTCCCATCCCATAGCGCAGGCCGACATTTTCGAAATGGATCAAAGGGGGCCCAGTCTGACGTGTCCGAGGTCTGGGGCTCGTAAACGAAGATCGTCAACGGCCGGTAAAGATGCGCCGGCGAGCCTGGCTTTCTCAGCCGCTTTTCCGAAGCATTAACCATTTGAATTTACGACTGGTGGGGATTCGTTTCAACCGCCGACTTTCGGGGTATCCGATTTTGGCTGTGCGAAAGGTCCGCACGCATGAGCGCTTTCCGTTACCAGAAGCAGGCCGCCGCCGCGGACCTCGACCTCCTGCCGCCGGATCGTGCCCGCCGCCGGATTGATCCCCAGCACCCGCGCACACCGCGCCACGAAGTCCTCGATGCGCAGTTCGTCACGGTCCGTGAACCGCCCAAGGCGTCGCCGCGCCCGGCTGCATCCGTGTCTGCCGTAGCTGTCGCACCTGATCTGCGCACACTCCTCCGTCATGCGGTCAATGCCATCGAACAGCGCCTGCAACGTCTGTCGGACGTCGCCTTTTCGCTGCTGGTGGCGATTGCCTTCGTCTCCATCTTCTCGCTTGCCGGGCAGCTGGTTTTCGGCGACGGGGAGCATCCGGAGATTGCCGCCAAGCCGCTCGACTTCACGCATGTCAACCTGACGCCGCAGGACCGCAACGGGATGCGTGTCCTCCTGCTCAATGCCATCGTCGAAAACCGCACTGCCCGGGAAGTGTCATTGCCGAAGCTCAGGGCCGATCTTCTCCTCGACGGGCAGGTGATCGCCAGCACCTATATTGAGCCACCGGTGGCAAGCCTCGACGGCGGCGAGAGCCGCGGCATTGTCACGCGTCTCCAGCATCCCGGTGGAAAAACGCCGGAAGTCCGGCTTTCCTTCGAAGAGTCGGGTGCCTAAGTCCTTGCCAGTGTGCTAAGGCCCTTGCCTTTCCGGCATGCCGCCGGCCATGGACCTGAGGTCGACAAGCAAGGAGTTCCCCATGCCCGTAGTTCGCGGAAAGAACATCGAACCGCTCTTTACCGCCGAGCAGATCCGGCAGCGCAATCTCGAACTCGCCCAGGATATCATCAAGGGCCCCTGCGATGATCTTCTGGTCATTTCGGTGCTGAAGGGCTCCTTCATTTTCGCTGCCGACCTCATTCGTGCGTTGCATGATGTCGGTCTTGCTCCCGAGGTCGAGTTCATCACCCTGTCCAGTTATGGCACAGGCACAGTCTCCCAAGGCGTAAAGATCATCAAGGACATCGACAGCGACGTGAAGGGGCGCAACATCCTCCTGATCGACGATATTCTGGAGTCGGGCCGTACGCTGCTGTTCGCCAAGGAACTGATGTTCGAGCGTGGCGCGGCAAACGTCACGATCGCAGTACTCCTCGACAAGAAAGTGAAGCGGAAAGAACAGTTTGAGGCTGATTATGTCGGCTTCGAATGCCCCGACTATTTCGTCGTGGGCTACGGCATGGATGTGGCCTATGCCTTCCGCGAACTGCCCTTCGTCGGCGTTGTCACCGGCGACGCGTGAGCTGTTTCAAAAGGAAACATCTTGCCCCCTGACGGCAGTGAGCTGTTAACCATCACGCCGGACTGCAGGTCCGGCGTTTACCACTCGACAAGGAAAGTCTGGTGATTTGCCTCTCGCAAGGCTGAAAAGAACGCGGGAGAAGACTTCAACCATGGCGAGAATCCTCATCACCGAAGACGAAGACTCCCTCCGCTCCTTCGTGGCGCGCGCGCTACGCCTCGACGGTCACGAGACGCATGAGGCCGCCGATGGTGCCGAAGGGCTGGAGAAGCTCTCCGAAGGCGCCTTCGACCTGCTTCTGTCCGATATCCGCATGCCGGTCATGGACGGCATCGAGCTCGCGCACCGCGCCCATTCCGAATTTCCGGCGATGAAGATCCTGCTGATGACCGGCTATGCCGAACAGCGCGAGCGCGCCGACGACCTGTCGGCAAAGATCGTCGACGTCGTCTCCAAGCCCTTCGCGCTGCCTGATATTCGTAAGGCCGTCGCTTCGGCGCTCGCCGGCTGAGACTTCTCCACCCTATCCCTCAACACGAATGCGCCCGCTGATGCGGGCGTATTCGTCTTCGCAGCTGTGTGCTTGGACTACTGGATATCCAAGAGCCGTTCCAGATAGCGCCGCTCGATCTCGGGGCTCGAGTTTTCGCCGAGCTTTTCACGGATCGCTTCGAGAATTTCGCGGGCGCGCTGGACATCGATCTCGTCCGGTACCTTCACGCGTTCGCCGAAATCCGGACCGCTGGTGGCGCGGGGGCGACCGAGAGGATCGCGACCATCCTGATTGCCCTGGCCCTGACCCATCTGCGGACCCTGGCCACCCTCGCCCTGCTGCGCCTGCATCATCTGGTTCATCATGTCGCGGGCGCCCTGACGAAGCGCCTCCATGGCGCGACCCTGGCCTTCGACGGCGGGGCCACCCTGGCCCTGGCCAAGCGCCTCGCCGGCACCCTGCATTTCCTGCTGGGCTTCGCCGAAACCGGGGCCGGGCTCCATGCCGAGGCCTTTGAGGCCTTCCTGCAATTCGCCAAGCTGCTGTCCGAGCTGTTCCTGCTGTTCACGCAGCTGACGCAGTGCTTCCCTCAGCTGTTCGGCCGTCATGCCGTCCAGGCCCTGCTGCCCCTGCTGGCCCTGTTGCTGCTGACCCTGCTGCTGCTGGCCTTCAGCGCCTTCTTCGCCCTGCTGCGGATCGCCGCGTTGCATGCGGTCGCGCAGCGCCTGATCCAGACGGAAAGTCTCGTCCATCAGCCGTTGCTGCTCCTGCATGATCTCGCCGAGCTTGTCGATCTGGCGGCGGGCCTCGCTGTTCTGCTGCTGCTGGCCCTGCTGCGGGCGTCCGGCCTGCAGGTTGTTCATCATGCGCTGCAGTTCCGAAAGGAGTTGCTGTGCCTGATCGCGATTGCCGGAGCGGGCGAGGTTCTCCAGCTGGTCGAGCATGTTGTCGAGATCCTGCTGGCGCAGCATGTTCTGGGCATTCTGCTGCGGTTCGCCCTGCTGGTTCGGCATGCGCTGCGCGAGGGCCTGCAGGAATTCCTGCATTGCCGAGCGCAGCTCTGCCATCAGCCGCTGGATTTCCTCGTCGGAGGCGCCGTTCTCCAACGCATCGGAGAGCGCCTGCTGGGCGTCGCGCAGGCGGCGTTCGGCCAGCGACAGATCGCCGTCCTCGATGCCGAGCGCGATTTCCCAGAGATAGTCGGCGGTATCCTTCAGCTGTTCTTCGCCGCGCGCCATGTTCATGCGTGCGCGGGCGCTTTCGAGCGCAATAAAGTTGCCGAGATCGGGGATCGTCTCGTCTGCGCGCAGCACCAGTGCTTCGTTCAGCGCGATCGCCTGCGGCATCTGGCGGGTGTCGAGCGCAAAGACCTTGCGCTGTTCGGCAACGGCTGCGGCCAGCGGCTCGTTGAAATTGCGGCCGGGCAGGAGCATCTGGATCGGCTCGCTGCGGCCGGTCTGGCCGGCGCCATCGGTCGCCACCAGCGTGATTTTCACCATCTGGCCGGCGAGCGGATGTTCGGTGATGTTGCGGCTGGCCACACCCTTGGTGTCGCGCGCATTGTGCCTCGGCAGGTCGAGCTTGTAGTCGGGCAGCGGATAGAGCGGGGTGGCACCCGGCTGTTCCTCGACCGGCACGATCTCGGCATGCGCCTTTTGCAGGCCATAGTCGTCCTTGGCGGTGAAGGCGATTTCGAGCGCCCCGTTGATCGCCCGACGCGGCGTGCCGTCAAAGGCGATTTCGGGTGCCCTGTCGGGTGTGACGCCGATCGTCCAAGTCCGGTCGGCAACGCGCAACTCGCCCGCGTCGTCCAGTTCCAGTTCATGGGTGCGCGCGACCATCGGAGCGTTCGGAACCGGCGCTGGCGGCGGCGTCGGAACGGCCGTCTGGCTCCTTGCGTCAATCTCGGAGCCTACCGTTGGCATGCGGGCCGCATTGTCCTTCTCGGCGACGTCGACAACAGTACCATCCGATTGCTGGACGAAGAGGACTTTTTCATCCGACGGCCCGCCACTGATGCGTACCGTCACCTTGGACTTCTGCGGCACGGTTACGCCGGCTGCGGCTTGCGTGCCGAGACCTGACAGGAAGACCGGCGGCTGGCCGGTATAACCCGGGGGCGTGATCCAGGCGTCAATGCGGATTGTCGGTGCCTCGCTTTCCGGCACATGCTGACGGAAGGCATCGGCGATCGAGCCTGCCCCATTGGAGCCGGAATAGGCAAGTGCGGTGACGAAGAGCAGGGCTGGCACGGCGCGAAGGGCGTACCGGTCGTAGCGGGCGATGTCTGGCTGCGGCAGACCGGCGTCGAGAGCGGCGATCCGCTCGGCCATGCGCCGCTGGTGTTCCTGCCAGAGCGCGCGGGCAAAGGGCGTCTCGGCTGAGAGCTGGTCGTCCTGCACCGCCACCGGCTGGTGGGCGAGACCGTTGCGCTCTTCCAGCAGCCTGTCGGCTTCGGCAATGCTCGGCAGACGAACTTTGAGGAACGGCAGGAAGGAGGCGACGAAAGCAAACACGAGAATGAAAACGATCGCCAGGCGGACAAGGTCCGGCACTTCGCGGTAGACGCCGAACCAGGCAAGCGCAACGAAGAGAGCGGCGATGCCGAAAACCGGCAGGAAGAGCGGCAGCAGACGCTCGGCAAACAGCACGGACCGTGCGAGCACGCGTTTGACGCCGACGCGACGCGCAAGCTTGGGGTCGTCCTTCAAGGCGCCTTTCCTGTGGCCGGCCGGGCGGGAAGAGCTCATCCGTCTGGTCTCCGAGAGCGCCGCGCATGATCACGGCTGACAGATCTCGAAGATAGCAGTCTTTGTGGCGAAGACGAGGGCGGCAAGGAAAAGCGGCAAGCTTTTCCCGCCTCATCGCCGAATTGTGAATGGATCAGGCCAACCAGTCGGGCACGCTGTCGAGCGCGATCAGGTCCTCATAGGTCGGACGCGGCCGAATCACATGGAAGTCGTTGCCGTTCACCAGAACCTCCGGCACGAGCCTGCGGGTGTTGTAGGTTCCGGCCTGTACGGCGCCATAGGCGCCCGCCGAACCGACGGCAATCAGATCGCCCGGCTTTGGCATGGCCATCTCGCGATCGAGCGCGAGATAGTCGCCGGTCTCGCAGACAGGGCCCACGACATCGGCCTTGATGCGCGGCGCGTTCGCCGCCGAAATCACCACGGGCTTGATCTCGTGATAGGCCTCGTAGAGCGTCGGGCGAATGAGGTCGTTCATGGCGCCGTCAACGATGACGAAGGTCTTGTCGCCGCCGTCCTTCACATAGATGACCTCGGTCACCAGGATGCCGGCATTGCCGACGATCAGGCGGCCGGGCTCGGTGACGATGCGGCAGTTCAGCTCCGAAAGCTGGTCCTTGACGATCTTCGCATAGGCGTCGGGCTCGGGCGGCGGGTTGTTGTCGTCCTTGTAGGGAATGCCAAGACCGCCGCCGACATCGACGTGATCGATGCTGTGGCCGTCGCCGCGCAGCGTCTGGACGAGTTCGCGCAGCAGGCGGAAGGCGTCTTCGAAGGGCTGCAGATCGGTGATCTGGCTGCCGATATGCATGTCGATCCCGGAAACCTGGATGCCTTCCAGCGACGCTGCCCGTGCATAGACAGCGCGTGCGCGTTCGTAGGAAATGCCGAACTTGTTTTCCTTCTTGCCGGTCGAGATCTTGGCATGGGTCTTGGCATCGACATCAGGATTGATGCGGAAGGAGACATGCGCCTTCTTGCCGGCCTTGATGGCCCGCTGGTTCAGGATTTCCAGTTCCGGCTCGCTCTCGACGTTGAAGCAGTAGATGCCGGCTTCGAGTGCTAAATCCATTTCGCTCGGCGTCTTGCCGACGCCGGAGAACATGATGCGCTCTGCCGGGATGCCGGCTGCCAGCGCGCGGCGGAGTTCGCCTTCCGAGACCACGTCCACGCCGGCGCCGAGGCGACCCAGCGTCTTCAGGACGGCCTGGTTGGAATTGGCCTTCATCGCGTAGCAGACGAGGGCATCGACGCCGTCGAAGGCTTTTGCGAAGACCTTGTAGTGACGCTCCAGCGTTGCCGTCGAATAACAGTAGAAGGGCGTGCCGACGGCACGCGCGATCTCGGGGATGGCCACGCCTTCGGCGTAGAGGACGCCGTCGCGATACTCGAAATGGTTCACGGGTTAAGCCCTGTCAGAGAAGCGGATCAAGAAGGAAGGGGCTGTCTGGCGTCGCCGGCGCCTCGGCGCCGCGCTGGTTCTGCTGGCTCACAGGTGTGCTCGGCGGGTCGAGGTCGCCCTTGCGGCCGCAGGCGGACAGAGCCAGCGAGGCGGCCAGCACAAGAGAGAGCGTAAGCGTCGTGCGTTTCAGCGAATTCACCATGACCCGGTCCATGAAGATATTGTTGTGCTAGCGTTTACAGAAAAAAGGGGCGCTTGTGCACCCCTGATCTCGTGATGTGTCGCGTCGGTGCGCGTGATCAGTTGCCCAGTCAGTTACGGGCCCGCCACCAGGCGATCTGCTTCCTGACTTCCGATGGTGCCGTGCCGCCAAAACTCTTGCGGCTGGCGACCGAGGCTTCGACGGTCAGAACATTGAAGACGTCGGCCGTGATCGCCGCATTGATGCTCTGCAACTCCTCGAGCGAAAGCTCGGCGAGATCGCAGCCCTTCTTCTCGGCCATGGCGACCGCATTGCCGGTCACATGGTGGGCGTCGCGGAAGGGCAGGCCGGCTTCGCGGACCAGCCAGTCGGCGAGATCGGTTGCGGTCGAATAGCCGGAACCCGCTGCCGCCTTCATCTTGTCGGTGCGGATGGTCATGTCGGTGACCATGCCGGTCATGGCGGCAATCGCCAGTTCCAGGCTTTCGGCAGCGTCGAAGACCTGTTCCTTGTCTTCCTGCATGTCCTTGGAATAGGCGAGCGGCAGGCCCTTCATCACGGTCAGCAGCGCGATCAGCGAGCCGTTGATCCGGCCGGTCTTGGCGCGCACCAGTTCGGCCGCATCCGGGTTCTTCTTCTGCGGCATGATCGAGGAGCCGGTGGAGAAGGCGTCCGACAGGCGGATGAAGCCGAATTGCGGCGTCGACCAGATGACGATCTCTTCGGCCAGACGCGACAGATGCACCGCGCAGATCGAGGCGATCGAGAGGAATTCCAGCGCGAAATCGCGGTCGGACACCGTGTCGATCGAGTTGCGCGTCGGCTCGCGGAAACCGAGTGCCTTCGCCGTCATGTGGCGGTCGATGTCGTAGCCGGTGCCGGCAAGCGCTGCAGCACCAATCGGGCTTTCGTCCAAGTGTTCGATCGCATGGCGCACGCGCTGGCGGTCACGGCCGAACATCTCGACATAGGCCATGCAATGGTGGCCGAAGGTCACCGGCTGGGCCGTCTGGAGATGGGTGAAGCCGGGCATGACGGTGTCGGCATGTTCTTCGGCGCGGTCGAGAAAAGCCGCGATCAGGCCGGACAAAGCGGCTTCCGTCTTCTGCAGTTCTTCCTTGACCCAGAGGCGGAAATCGAGCGCCACCTGGTCGTTGCGCGAACGGGCCGTGTGCAGGCGACCGGCGGCCGGGCCGATCAGCTCGGCAAGGCGTGCCTCGACATTCATATGGATGTCTTCGAGCTTGCGCGAGAAGGTGAAATTGCCGCTTTCGATCTCTGACAGGATCGTGTCCAGGCCGTGAAGGATCTTGTCTTTATCTTCGACGGAGATGATGCCTTGGTGCGCCAGCATGGTCGCATGCGCCTTTGAGCCGCGGATATCCTGGGCGTAAAGCTTCTTGTCGAAACCGATGGAGGCATTTATCTCCTCCATGATGGCCGAAGGGCCGGAGGCGAAGCGACCGCCCCACATCTGGTTGGAGGATTTGGTGTCCTTGATGTCCTCGGCCATGAAGTGCCCGTCCTGGAGAATGACATGACAGAAAAAAGACCTAGCGGTCTCTTCCCCACCAAGCTGGTTGCGATCGCGGCGGTGGCCGGCATCGTCGCCGGCGCGGCTGCGGTATACGTGAAGCAGACCATGTCTGGCAATGCCGTGGAGACCGCAGATGCCGCCCAATGTGGGGGTTCTGTCGAGCGGGCTGAGAGCCTGAAGCCTTATTTGAAGGGCGATGTCGCGGCGATGATCCCCGTCAGCGAGCCGAAGCTCATCGAGGGGCTATCGTTCCAGGACAAGGAAGGCGCACCGATGACCATGGCAAATTTTGCCGACAAGACGGTGCTGATCAATCTCTGGGCCACGTGGTGCGTGCCTTGCCGCGAAGAAATGCCGGCCCTCAACAACCTGCAGACGGCGGCCGGCGGCGAAGCCTTCCAGGTACTCGCGATCAATATTGACACCGGCGACGTCGAAAAGCCGCAGACCTTCCTGGAAGAGACCGGCGTCGACGCGCTCGGTCTCTATCGCGACGCGTCCATGGGCGTGTTCAACCAGCTGAAGCGCGAGGGGCTTGCCTTCGGCCTGCCGGTCACGCTGCTGGTCGACGGAAAGGGTTGCCTTCTCGGCAGCATGAACGGACCGGCCGTCTGGGATGGGGCCGATGCCAAGGCGCTGGTGATGGCGGCAGCGACGGGCAGCTAAATCGCTGCCCGCGACCGGTGTCAGTCCTGAAACAGGCGCGGCCTGAGAATTTCGACGAAGCCCTCGTCGCCCTTCGCTTTGGCGAAGTCGGGGGCAACGTCGAACTCGACGGTGGTGCCGTCTGTCGTTCCGGCGAGCACCCGTCGCGAGCCCGGCCGATCCAGAACCCGCTGGATGGTTGCCGCGACGCCCTTTGAAGCGTCTTCGCTCCAGACGACATCGGTCGGACGGAAGAGAAGCTCGGCCGATCCATCCTTCAGGCCGTCCGCCGCATAGGTCATGTTGCAGACGGTCGCCTGTCCTTTCACAACACTCGCCTTCAGCGCATTGGTGTCGCCGAGGAAGCGCATGACGAAGGCGTTGGCCGGATGGCGGCAAACTTCTTCCGGCGTGCCCTGCTGAACGATCTTGCCCTTGTCGAGGATGACGACGCGATCGGCGAGGTCAAGGGCTTCTTCCTGGTCGTGGGTGACAAAGAGCGTGGTGATGCCGAGTTCGTCATGGATGGAACGTAGCCAGCGGCGAAGGTCGCGGCGCACATTGGCATCCAGCGCGCCGAAAGGCTCGTCGAGCAAAAGCACGCGTGGGTCGACGGCAAGCGCACGGGCCAGCGCCACGCGCTGCCGCTGGCCGCCGGAGATCTGGCCGGGAAAGCGTTCGCCCAATCCAGCGAGCTGGACGAGAGAGAGCAGCTCTTCGACCCGCCGGTCGATGTCGGCGGTCGAGCGCTTTACCTTCGACACCTTCATGCCGAAGGCGATGTTCTCGGCCACCGTCATGTGCGGGAACAACGCATAATGCTGGAAGACGAAGCCGACGCCGCGATCACGCACGGGAATGTCTGTCGCATCCTCATCACCGAAATGGATCTGGCCGCCATCGGCAAATTCGAGGCCGGCGACCATGCGCAGTATGGTCGTCTTGCCGGAGCCCGAGGGGCCGAGCAGCGCCACCAGTTCGCCGCTTCTGATGTCGAGCGAGACGCCGTGAACGGCACGGAAGGTTTCGAAGGTCTTGACGACAGTGTCGAGGCGAATATTCATGAAATCTTCTCCGAAGTATTGCCGGCGAGCGTGGTCGGGCGGTTCCGCCGACCTGCGCCCTGGCGTTCGAGCAGAACCTTGGCCACGAGCGTGACAAGTGCCAGCGCGGCGAGCATTGAGGCGGCAGCGAAGGCGCCGACGGCGTTGTAGTCCTGGTAAAGCAGCTCGATATGCAGCGGCAGCGTGTTGGTCTGGCCACGGATGTTGCCGGAGACGATAGACACGGCGCCGAACTCGCCCATGACACGGGCGTTGCAGAGCACCACACCGTAGAGCATGGCCCATTTGATGTTCGGCAATGTCACCGACCAGAAGGTGCGCAGGCCACTCGCACCGAGCGAGGTGGCCGCCTCTTCGAGATCACGCCCCTGCGCCTGCATCAGCGGGATCAGTTCGCGCGCGACGAAGGGTGCCGTCACGAACATCGAGGCGAGCACGATGCCCGGCAGGGCAAAGAGGATCTTCAGGCCGGCGCTGTCGAGGGTGGGGCCGAATATGCCCTGCAGGCCATAGACGAAGAGATAGGCGACGCCGGCGACAACAGGCGAGACCGAGAAGGGGATCTCGATCAGGATGGTGAGCAAGCGCTTGCCGCGGAAATCATGCTTGGTGATCGCCCAGGCGGCCGCCACGCCGAAGATGGTGTTGATCGGTACGGCGATCAGCGCCGTCATCACCGTCAGCCAGATGGCATGGCGCGTGTCGGGGGCAGCGATCGTCTCGAGGAAGAACGGCACGCCCTTGGAAAAGGCCTCGATGCCGATGACCGCCATTGGGGCGACCACGACGAACAGGACGAAAAACAGCACCACGCCAATCAGCGCATATTTGAAAAGAGGAGCGTCGCCGACGCGCGGCGGGCGTCGCCCTGTCGTTGCCTGGCTCATGGCTTCAACCTTTCACCGTGTAGCGCAGGGCGCGGGCCTGCAGGTAGTTTGTGACCGCCAGCATGACGAAGGCGGCAAACAGCATGACGGAGGCGATCGCCGCCGATGCCGGATAGTCGTATTCCTCGAGCCGGATGAAGGCGAGAAGCGCCGTGATTTCCGTCGAAAAGGGCTGGTTGCCGGCGATGAAGATGATCGCGCCGAATTCGCCGAGGCTCCGGGCAAAGGCGAGCGAGGTGCCGGCAAGCAGTGCCGGCGTCAGAAGCGGCAGGATCACGCGGCGGAAGATCGACCAGTCGCTGGAACCCAATGTCTGGCCGGCCTCTTCAAGCGCCGGGTCGAGCTCTTCGAGCACAGGCTGCACCGTGCGGACGATGAAGGGCAGGCTGGTGAAGGCCATGGCGACCATGATGCCGAGCGGCGTATAGGCGACCTTGATGCCGATTTCACCGAGTGCGGATCCGAACCAGCCATTGGAGGCGAAAAGCGTGGTGAGGGAAATGCCCGCGACCGCCGTCGGCAGCGCAAAGGGCAGGTCGACGAGCGCATCGACAATGCGGCGGCCAGGGAAGCGGTAGCGCACCAGCACCCAGGCAAGTGCCAGACCAAAGACGAGGTTGAACAGGGTCGCGACCAGCGCCGAGCCGACCGTCACGCCATAGCTCGCCACGGCGCGTTCGGAAGAGACAATGCGCCAGTAGTCGGCGGGGCCAAGGCTCGCGGCCTTGAAGATCAGGGCTGCCAGCGGCAACAGGATGATGATCGCGGCATAGACCAGCGTGATCCCGAGGGACAGTCTGAAGCCGGGCAATACGCGGCGTTTCAACGTCGTCGTCCTTTCATGAGAAAACCGGCGGATGATCCGCCGGTCCTGAAATCGATCGGGAACCGTGCTTAGCGGCTGCCATAGATCCCATCAAGGATGGCACCCTCGGCGAAATGCTCCGCGGAAACCTTCTCCCAGCCGCCGAACACGTCTTCGACCGTCACGAGGCGGATCTCAGGGAACTGGTCCCTGTATTCGGCAGCGACCGTCTCGTCGTGAACGCGGTGACCGAAGTCGGCGGCGATCTTCTGTCCCTCGGGCGTGTAGAGGAAGTCGAGATACTTCTTGGCAATCTCCTGGCTTCCCTTCGCATCGGCGACCTTGTCGACGACGGCGACCGGGAATTCGGCGAGAAGGCTCATCGAAGGTACGACCTGCTGGAACTTGTCCTCGCCATACTGCTTGGCGATCGACTTGGTTTCGGCTTCGAAGGTTATGATCACGTCGCCCGTCTCGCGCTCGACGAAGGTCGTCGTTGCGGCGCGGCCACCGGTGTCGAAGACCGGCACGTTGTCGAAGATCTTGTCGACGAATTCCGTCACCTTGGCCTCGTCGCCGGCAAACTTCTCCTTCGCATAGGCCGTTGCCGCCAGATAGGTGTAGCGGGCATTGCCCGAGGTCTTCGGGTTGGGGAAGATCACCTGCACGTCGTCACGGGCGAGGTCGTCCCAGTCCTTGATGTTTTTCGGGTTGCCAGCGCGCACCAGGAAGGACGGGAAGGAATAGAAGGGCGAGGCATTGTTCGGGAATTCCGACTGCCATCCCTCGTTGATGAAGCCGTTCTTCGCCAGGAATTCGACGTCCGTCACTTGGTTGAAGGTCACGACGTCGGCTTCCAGACCTTCGACGATGGCGCGGGCCTGGCGCGAGGTGCCGCCATGCGACTGGTCGATGGTCACACCCGGATTGGCCTTGATGAAGGCTTCGTTCTGGGCGGCGAAGATTTCGCGGGCGATGTCATAGGAGGCGTTGAGCAGCTTGTCTGCGGCGCTGGCCGAAACCGGCAGGGAGAGGGCGGCGATGGCGGCGCTCAAGAGCAGGAGGCGTTTCATGGACTGGTACTCCGGTATGCGGGGGATCTCTATCTGCCCCGCAAACTAGAGGGTCGGCCCGTCTCTTCCGAGGAATGGCCGACCAATGATTGCCCGGAGGGGCAAATATCTTTCCGCCGGAGAGTGCCGGACCGGAATGGCGCGTCAGCGGGTCGGGACCGGCACTTCGCCGCGGTAGTCGTAGAAGCCACGACCGGACTTGCGACCGAGCCAGCCGGCCTCGACATATTTGACCAGCAGCGGGCAGGGGCGATACTTCGAGTCCGACAGGCCGTCGTGCAGGACCTGCATGATCGAAAGGCAGGTGTCGAGACCGATGAAATCGGCCAGCTGCAGCGGACCCATCGGGTGGTTGGCGCCGAGCTTCATCGCCGTGTCGATCGCCTCGACCGAGCCGACGCCTTCATACAGCGTGTAAATCGCCTCGTTGATCATCGGCAGCAGGATACGGTTGACGATGAAGGCCGGGAAGTCTTCGGCCACCGTGATCGTCTTGTCGAGCGAGGAGACGAAATCCTTGGCGGTGGCGAAGGTGGTCTCGTCGGTCGCGATGCCGCGCACCAGTTCGACGAGCTTCATGACCGGAACGGGGTTCATGAAATGGATGCCCATGAAGCGCTCCGGCCGATCGGTGGCAGAGGCAAGGCGGGTGATCGACAGCGAGGAGGTGTTGGTCGCGATCAGGGCTTCGGGTTTAAGCACTGGGCACAGGGCCGCGAAGATCTTGCGCTTGACGCTCTCGTCTTCCGTTGCCGCCTCGATGACGAGATCTGATGGAGCGAGATCGTTGACGTCGGACGAGCCCGAAATCAGGGCAAGGGCCGCCTTCCGCTGCTCGTCGGTGATCTTGCCGTTGGTCACCTGGCGGGCGAGATTGCCGTTAATCGTGGCGAGACCGGCTTCGATCCGGTCCTTGGAGAGGTCGTAGATCGTGACCTTGTAGCCGGCGGCGGCGGAGACCTGTGCGATGCCGCAGCCCATCTGGCCGGCACCCACGACACCCACGTTGCTGATCTTACCCGTCATCGTCTCGCTCCTCACCCGTTCCAGACTTCACCCAAGAAAATGCCGGGCCCGTTTATCGCGGGCCCGGCTGATTGATAGACCGCAAAGGGTTCTTTGACCAGTCCTTTCGCAGTTGCGAAAGGGTGATCAGAGTGCCTTCTCGAGCTCCGGCAGGGCCTCGAAGATGTCGGCGACGAGACCGTAATCGGCGACCTGGAAGATCGGCGCTTCCTCGTCCTTATTGATCGCGACGATGACCTTCGAGTCCTTCATGCCGGCGAGGTGCTGGATGGCACCGGAGATGCCGCAGGCGATGTAGAGCTGCGGGGCAACGACCTTGCCGGTCTGGCCGACCTGCCAGTCGTTCGGGGCGTAACCGGCGTCGACAGCCGCGCGCGAGGCGCCAACGGCTGCCCCCAGCTTGTCGGCGACGGGCAGGATCACTTCCTGGAACTTCTCCGAGGAGCCAAGTGCGCGGCCACCGGAAATGATGATCTTGGCCGAAGCCAGTTCCGGACGGTCGGACGAGGACAGCGCGTCGGAGACGTGGCTGGAAACGCCGGGGTTTGCGGCAGCAGCAACGGTCTCGACGGCAGCCGAACCACCTTCAGCGGCGGCGGCGAAGGAGGCGGTGCGGACGGTGATCACCTTTTTGGCATCGGTCGACTGCACGGTCTGGATCGCGTTGCCGGCATAGATCGGACGCTTGAAGGTGTCGGCAGAGACCACCTCGGTGATTTCCGATACCTGCATCACGTCGAGCAGGGCCGCGACGCGCGGCATCACGTTCTTGCCGACCGAGGTCGCAGCCGCGATGATCGTGTCATAGGAGCCGGCGAGCGAGACGATGAGAGCGGCCAGCGGCTCCGCCAGGTTGTTGCCGAGCGAAGCGTCGTCTGCGAGCAGCACCTTGGAGACGCCCGAGAGCTTGGCAGCAGCATCAGCGGCGGCCTTGGCGCCAGCACCTGCCACCAGCACATGCACATCGCCACCGATCTGAGTGGCAGCCGTCAGTGCCTTCGCGGTCTGTTCGGAGACGGTCGCGTTGTCGTGTTCTGCGAGAAGAAGAATAGCCATTTTATGTTTCTCCTGTCCGTTCCGCTTACAATACGCCGGCTTCGTTCTTGAGCTTGTCGACGAGTTCTGCCACCGACTTCACCTTGATGCCCGCCTTGCGGCCACCCGGCTCCTCGGTCTTCAGAACCTTGAGGCGCGGCGCAACGTCGACGCCGAAGTCGGCAGGCGCCTTCTTGTCGAGCGGCTTTTTCTTGGCCTTCATGATGTTCGGCAGCGAGGCATAACGCGGCTCGTTCAGGCGCAGATCCGTGGTGACGATCGCGGGGAGCTTCACGTCGATGGTCTGCAGACCACCGTCGACTTCGCGGGTCACGGTCGCCTTGTCGGCGCCGAGCTCGAGCTTGGAGGCGAATGTCGCCTGGCCCCAGCCGAGCAGCGCTGCCAGCATCTGGCCGGTCTGGTTCGAATCGTCGTCGATTGCCTGCTTGCCGACGATGACGAGGCCCGGAGCCTCGGCTTCCACCACGCCCTTCAAGAGCTTGGCGACCGCGAGCGGCTCGACGGTCTCGTCGGTCTCGATCAGGATGCCGCGATCAGCGCCCATGGCGAGTGCGGTGCGGATGGTTTCCTCTGCCTTAGCAGGGCCGATCGATACGATCACCACTTCCTCGGCCTTGCCGGCTTCCTTCAGTCGCAGAGCCTCCTCGACCGAGATCTCGTCGAAAGGATTCATGGACATCTTGACGTTGGCGAGCTCGACGCCGGAACCATCCGGCTTGACGCGGATCTTGACGTTGTAATCCACAACCCGCTTGACTGGGACGAGTATCTTCATGGGTTCCTCTCTTCAAATCTTCTGCCGGAAAATGCGCGTTGATGCGCTCCGCCGTTTGTCGATTGGCGACATCGATACGCATTTTTTTCCCAAACACAACGATCGATGCCGTTTGACGGACAGCAATAATTTACGTTGACGTTCACGTCAATACTTCGCGGCCGCGACCTCTTGTCATCGCCCCCAGTGAGTGACCTTGCGAACCGGTTGCGACGCCGGGGTTTTTGCGCCGTTTGCGGTCTCGTCCCGCTCCCGGCCTTTCGGGTCGCCGGCCGGTCTTTGACCCCAGGGTCCGACGGTCGCGACATCAACCGTGGGCGCTGCGTGTTCGACTGCCTTGGGTGTCACGATCGCCCGATCGAAGAGCGGCACGCCCGGACGTCGCAAAAAGAGCACCAGGAGTCCGCCTGGCAGGATTCCGCCGACATGGGCGCCCCAGGACACGTTGCTGTCGCGGTCGATGACCAGCATGACGAATTGCTGGCCGACCCAGAAGAGAAGCGGGATGAAGGCCGGGAGCGGCAGGGGGAAACGCATGAAGACCAGCACCCAGACGCGCACTTTCGGATGCAGCATCAGATAGGCGGCGACGACACCGGAGACTGCGCCCGAGGCCCCGATCAGCGGTGCCTGGCTTGCCGGGACCACCAGCGCATGGACAAAGGCACCTGCGGCCGCGCAGGCAAGATAGAAGAACAGAAACTTGAAGTGCCCCATGGCATCCTCGACATTGTCGCCGAAGACCCAGAGGAAGAGCATGTTGGAGCCCAGATGCAGCCAGCTGCCATGCAGAAAGGAATAGGTGACGTAAGTCGCACCTTCCGGCACCAGCACGAGGCGCGGGTCGAGTTCGGCAATGTTGAATGCGACAGCCGGGATGAAACCCATGCCATAGACGCCGATCTCGTAGAGCGCATCGGGTGCCAGCGTCGCCAGCACATGGGTCACGACATTGGCAAGGATCAGCCCCAGGGTCACATACTGCTTGCGGATGTGCTTCAGCGCGTTTCGGTCGTGCAGGGGAATGAACATCGCGCCTCGTCGGGGTTAGGGTGGGCCAATCCTAACGCAGGTTGGGATGCGCGGACAGGGGCCGAGCGGCGGTTCCTATCCCTCTCCCCTTGTGGGAGAGGTTACAAAATCGAGGGCTTAGCCCGATCAGGGCTAAACCTCAGATTTTGTTGGTGAGGGGATCGGTTCCGTTGCCACGACATCACGGACCCCCTCACTTGCGATTTCTGATGTTTAGGCCGCTTGCGCTGGCCTAATTCATCGAAATCGCTTTCTCCCCCACCAAGGGGGAGATGGGCATCGCGCTCTCAGCTTTCGCCCCTCATCCCAATCACGTTAGCCCCTCACCCTACCTTCTCCCCGCGAGCGGGGAGAAGGTAGGGTGAGGGGCAAAGCCACATTCTCTGCGTCTCCGGCCGAAAAAAGGGGATGACTTTGAGAAAATCCCAAACAGATTCAAACCCCGGCACACTTTTTCATCCCCGCCCATTTCCACGCCCTTACCCTAGTCCCCGTCCCGCCCTCGGATACACCTGACGATGCGATGTCAGGCGAGGCGGGGCCGGCGCCGGGGTGGCGTGCTGTCGCAGGCATAAATCCCCGGCCCGCTGCAACGGTCTCCCTCCGGACGAGGGGCTGGTAACGAAGGTTAAGGGGTCGGATGCCTCTTCACCGGATACCCCGATCGGAAGGACGTGCCTCAGAGGCACACAGACAAGGCGCCCACGCCGTCGCGAACATCACCAGACGGCGGGGCGGATAAAACGGCGGGGATGATGGGCAAAGGTCGCCAATGACCAGAGCCGCATCCCCCGGGCGAGGGTCCCGGTCGGAATGGTGCACCATCCGGCGGGAACCTCCCGGGCCACCGGCCAGGCTCTGGCAGACATTCCCACGGGACGACTCTGCCAAGCCGGACCCTGCGCCCGGTCAATCCTCGGGACGAAGGTCCCGAAGACCGTCGCCGCCTTGCCAGAGAGACGCATGCAGCGGGAATAGACGCCGAACGGGGCGCCGGAAGGAGCCACATAAACACCTTAGACAGGTTGCTTCTGGCGCCTCGTCCGAGACAAGTTTGACCCACCCGGAGGGAGATGATCCCGACCGGCGGCGAAGCTTGGGTTTTTTGACAGCTCAGTTCCACCTCCCCCTTTCGGAGGCGAGGTGCGCGCGGTTGCCACCTCTCCCCCTTGTGGGAGAGGTTACAAAATCGAGGGCTTAGCCCGATCAGGGCTAAACCTCAGATTTTGTTGGTGAGGGGATCGGTGTTGCGGGCACAACGAACGGCCCCCCTCACTTGCGATTTCAGATGTTTAGGCCGCTTGCGCTGGCCTAATTCATCGAAATCGCTTTCTCCCCCACCAAGGGGGAGATGGGCCTCGCACTCCCCCACCCCTTCCGAAATTCCCTATTTCGCCAATTCCCTTAGCGCCGAAAGGAGCCAGACATGCCGAACCGACAAATCTCCGAAACCCCCGCCCCCGAACCGCTGGAACTGCGCCTGTTGCGCGACATCCTCGACGAACACCGAACCCCGCTCCTTTGCCCGCGGCGCCAATGCCGCCGCAGCCGGCACTGCAGCGGCACAGCCCATCGCCCGGCAGATCCGATCAACGCAGACGAATGGCTGCCGCCCTGCGCCATCCGCGCCACACCCGAGCTGCGCCGGCGGTTCCTGGCCTGGGCAGCGGATATTCTGCCTCCGCTTGCCGACCGCACCGCCCCCGGTACCTGGCCGGATGACAGAGAGGCGGCCAACCACCTTTGCCAGGCGCTGGCGATCGTCGAGCGCATCCACACCCGCCCCGGCTCCCATCCGCAGAGCGAACGGACGGCGCTCGCCGCTTGGTATGCCACCGACCCCGACCCCGAAACCACCGCCCTCTGCCGTCGCATCTGGCGCCACACCAAGATGCTCAAACGCCCGCGCACAAATTCGGGCGCCGCGCCATCGTCAGGCATCCCACTGTCTTGCGACAGGACATGACGCGGCCTGCCGTCATCACGGCGGACAGGCCGCAAGCCCCCGAACGTCGCAAGGGGGAGGAAGCGCCGCTAGGCCCCCGCGAGACTGCGCTCGCCGCCGATAGGCTCGTAGAGCAGGAGCAGCTCCCGATGCACCTCGGCCTGAAAGGCGAGGATCTCCCGGCGCACATCCTCATGGGATTGGCCGGTATCGAACAGCTCGGTTTTCAGCCGGCTGCAGAGCGATTTCCAGAAATCAGTCGCCGCCTGTCCGTTCAGCTGATCCAGCCGACAGGCAGCGGAGCGAACGAGGTGCCGGCGGTGGGCAAGGGGGAAGTGAATGATCGTCTCGCGCGCCTGCGAAACGAAGCCGTCGCTATGCATCTGTGCCTTCTCCAGTTGTTGGTATCTGGGGACCCCTCCCAGGGTTCACGGATCAGGAGGAGGCAGCGCAAACGCGCGCAGCGCCCGGCGGATCTGATCCATGCCATGCTATGCCATGCCAGGTCTACTGGGGTGACAGTGCCGATACTGCCTTCAACGAGGGCCAGTTCACCGGAGTATGTCGCAACACTAAAAGACGATAGATCACTGTCAACGGGCGTTGACAGCTTCTCCACGACAATTGTGTTTCGTCAGGTTGTCGAACAAAAAATGTCAAACGGAGCTTACGCTCCGCGCCTATTCCGCCGCCTTCGGCAGCTCCTCGGCCTCGACGTCCACAGGCAGTGGCTCCATCTCGTAGGAATAGCCCTCGAGCATGGAATAGGCCCGCTCGATCGCGCCGATCTGCACTTCCGCGGACTTGATCGCGTCGGTGATCGATTGCGCCCGCGCCCTCAGCATCGAGCCCAGCACGTCCGTCTCTGGCCGCCGGCCGAGCCGGTCGAGATGCTTCCGCACCCGCGCCCGGTGGCGCTCCAGCTCGAGAATGTGGAAGCGGGCTTTCAGGATATCGTCGGTCAGTTTGCGGCGCAGCCCCGCGACCGGATCGAAGGAGCCGGGCTCGCGCTCGTCGAGGATCATGTCGTTGATCAGCGTTTCCAGCACCATCAGCCCCTTGAGGTCGGTGGGCTCGGCCAGCTGCGGATCATAGCCGGTGTCGTCGAAGACGCGGCGGCGCACGGGATCCTTCAGGAGTTCATAGCAGGCGGAGATCTTGGCGAAGGCCTCGGCATCGCCACCGGCATCCGGATGGGCTGTCTTCGCCACCTTGCGATAGGCGGCCTTGATGGCGGCCTCGTCGGCATCGCGGGCCACGCCCAGGACATCGTAAGGGTCGATCACTGCGGCACCCGTCTTTGCCATACTCACACACTCCCGCGCCCAGCCACCCTTCCCCTACCCCCGGATGGCGGCTGCTTCAAGACGGAACAAACCTCTGTCCCCGGTCACGAACCGGGCGGCCCGCACGAGGGCCTTGGGCGCGCGCATGGAACATGGAAACGGTACCACCCATTAAATCTCAAGGAATTCAGCCCGTTGCTGCGATTTTGTCGGCCAGACTGTGACTTTTCATACTTGCCAAGATTCCGAAATGTCCCTACCTCTTACGCTGTTCGGGCACAAATGATCCCGGAGACTGGACTGACTTGTATCGACCGCCCGCGCGGTCCTTGGGGGCCTTCTCCCGCCGGTAGACGTTCTTTCCCCGTTATCGCGATCCCTCGACGGTTCCGTTTCGGCGGAACTTTACCTTGCCGCTTCCGGTCAGCCGGCCGCGGCGCAGACGACAACACGGGAATAAGGACTATCCCCATGGCCACCAAGGGCACCGTAAAATTCTTCAACCAGGACAAGGGCTTCGGCTTCATCACCCCGGAAGGCGGCGCGAAGGACGTATTCGTCCACATCTCCGCGCTCCAGGCTTCGGGTCTGCAGACCCTGCAGGACGGCCAGCAGGTCACCTTCGACACCGAGCCGGACCGCATGGGCAAGGGCCCCAAGGCCGTCAACATCCAGGCTGCCTGATCTAAAGTTTTCGAATGGCGTCCCCCGGGACGCCATTCTCGCTTTCAGGCCTGAAAAACGCCGGAAAGCCGCGCTAGACCTTACTCGGCCGCAGCAGACGCCCCCGAAGCACCCTGTGTCTTCGGCCCGCCCGTGATATCGACCGCCGCAAAAGCCTCGGCGATCAGGTCCGGCGATACACCCGGCTTCGTCGCCTCCGACGACAGGATCTGCCGGTAACGCCGAGCCCCCGCATAGGCCTGGAACAGCCCGACCATATGCCGCGTGACATGGTTGAGCCGCCCGCCCGACGCCACCACCCGCTCCGCATAGCCGATCATCACATCGCGCACCCGGTCCCAGTCGACCGAGACGGCCGCTTCACCATAGATCCGGGCATCGACCTCGGTCAGAAGCGTCGCATTGTGATAGCTCGCGCGCCCGAGCATCACGCCGTCCATGACCGCGAGATGCTGAACCGCCTGGTCGAGATCGGTGATACCGCCATTGATGCCGATGAAAACATCCGGGTTCTCCCGCTTCATCAGATAGACGAGCTCGTAATCGAGCGGCGGGATCTCTCGGTTCTCCTTCGGCGACAGGCCCTTCAGCCAGGCCTTGCGGGCATGGATCCAGATTGCATCCGCCCCCGCCCCGATCATCCGGGCGAGGAAATCGGGAAGCACGTCGGCCGGCTCCTGCTCGTCCACCCCGATCCGGCACTTGACGGTCACCGGCACCGTCGCCACCTTTTTCATGGCCGCGACACAGGCTTCGACAACCTCCGGCGTCTGCATGAGACAAGCCCCGAAGGTCCCCGACTGCACCCGGTCCGACGGGCATCCGACATTCAGGTTGATCTCGTCATAGCCGTAATCGGCAGCAATCTTCACTGCCTCGACCAGCTTTGCCGGATCCGACCCGCCAAGCTGCAGCGCGACGGGATGCTCCTCGCCGTTGAACGACAGGAGCTTCTCCCGCGGCCCATGAATGATCGCATCGGCCACCACCATCTCGCTATAGAGCAGCGCGCGGGCCGAAAGCTGCCGGTGGAAGAACCGGCAATGCCGATCCGTCCAGTCGATCATCGGCGCAACGGCGAAAACGGGAGCCTTGAAATAATTGGCATTTTGTTTTTTTACAGACACTTACGGCACTTTCTTCATCGTCTCGTTTACGCTCGTTCTGCGTTATTTCCGCCCATTTTGGTACTAGACTTGGTACAATGTACCAATTATCGTTTTTCATGTACCAACTGAGGCACGGCTATGGGCACAATCACCGCTCGCAAGCGCAAGGACGGCAGTATCGGCTACATGGCACGAGTGCGGGTTGTGCGGGATGGTGAAGCCTATCACGAGACCGAGACCTTTGACAGACGTCCTGCGGCCGCAGCCTGGATTTCAAAACGCGAACGGGAACTCTCCAAACCAGGGGCAGTCGCCAAATCTAAAAATGAAGATCCGACGACGTTGACCAAGGTAATCGACCGCTACATCGAGGAGACCGTCAAGGAGATTGGTCGCACAAAAGCGCAGGTCCTAACTGCGATCAAGAACTACGAGATCGCCAACATGCCCTGCTCTTCCATCAAATCGAAAGACATCGTTGAATTCCTGCAGTCATTGACGGCACAGCCACAGACCGTCGGAAACTACGCCAGCCATCTCGCTGCAATCTTCGCGATCGCGCGGCCGATGTGGGGCTATCGGCTCGACGAGCAGGAGATGAGGGACGCTGTCAAGGTTGCCCGTCGGATGGGTATCATAACCCGGTCAGCACAACGCGATCGAAGGCCCACATTGGAGGAACTGGATCGTCTGATCGGCCATTTCATTGAACGGCGGAATAAAGCCCCACAGTCAATGCCAATGCACAAAGTCATAGCTTTCGCACTGTTTTCGGCCCGCCGTCAGGAGGAAATTACGCGGATCAGATGGAAAGACTTTCAGAGAGAGCACAAACGCGTCCTCGTTCGCGATATGAAGCATCCAGGAGAAAAGATCGGTAATCATACCTGGGTGGACCTTCCCGATCAGGCGGTCCAGATCATCGGCAGCATGCCAAAGAGTAAGTCAGAGATCTTTCCCTACTCCACCGACGCCATCTCCGCGAATTTTACCCGAGCCTGCAAGTTGTTGGCCATCGACGATCTGCGCTTTCACGACCTGCGTCACGAAGGCATTTCACGGCTGTTTGAGATGGGGTGGAATATCCCTCATGTGGCTGCAGTCAGCGGGCACCGTTCATGGATCAGCCTCAAGCGATATACACACGTTCGCGAGACGGGCGATAAATATGCGGGCTGGCACGGCCTTCAATTGACGATCGACACCAAATAGGTAGCCGACCACCTACTGTGCCACTGGCGCAAGGAAAGAACCACGTAGTGTGGAGAAGGGATTGGTCGCGGGGGCCTGAACACACGGAGACTTGTATAAAAACCGCGTCAAGAGCGCCAAACTCGCCTGTTGCGGGATAAGGCGGAATTTTGGAACTCCGCAGTCCACGACGAGGACTACGTTACCCTCTTCGTACAGACGCAACGAGCCGCGGGATCATGTCTCTCGCAGCCCTGCCCGCTCCGAGCAGAGTCGCGGACGCCGCGCCTGTCCAGTTGCCGTAGCCGGCGAGCCAAAGACGCGGCTGCTTGATCGATTGTCCTCCATTGACCTCCACTTTGCCGTCTTCCGTCACGACGTCCAAGTCGCGAAGATGGTCCAACGCAGATCGAAACCCCGTGCACCAGATAACCGCGTCGAGGTCGGTTCTCGTGCCATCCCGCCACACGACACCATTTACATCAAAATGGGTGAACGGTCGTACCGATCCGAGCGCCCCGCGTTCCCTCGCCTCGCGAACGGAGGGCACCATGACGATGTCCCCCAGCCCGCCGGGCTCTGAACCGTCCTTCTTGCCAAGAACCCGGGCGGTGGCTCTCTCGAACAGCACATGGCCGTCGACGTCGTCCGGAAGGAACACCGGCACTTGCGGTGTGACCCAGACCGTTTCCGCGACCTTCGAAATCTCCGCAAGTATCTGTGCGCCGGAATTGCCTCCGCCGACGATCGCGACGCGCTGGCCAACGAACGGCTGCTCCGACACATAATCGGCCGAATGAAGCTGACGTCCCTTGAATTCAGAGGCACCGGGATAGTCGGGAATGAACGGTTTTCGCCAGGTACCAGTCGTACTCAAGACTGCCCGTGCGTGCCACCGCGCCTTGTCTGTCACGACCTCCAGGCAGCCATCGATCTGGCGAACCGATGTGACGACAACCGGTCGTTCAATCCTGAACCCATACCGTGCTTCATAGCGCGAGAGGTAGTCGATCACTTCGTTGCGACCAGGATAGCTCGTCGCGCTCCTTGCCGGCATCAACCATCCCGGCAAAGAACTGAAGGAGGCGGGGGAAAACAGCCGAAGCGAGTTCCAGCCATGCCGCCAGGCGCCTCCGGAACTTTCTTCGGCATCGAGCATGACGAAATCGATACCGGCCCGCCGCAGATAATAGGCAGACGCAAGACCTGCCTGCCCGGCTCCGATCAGGATCACATCAAGGGGATTTACGGACATTGGTCACCTGTCGATTTAGAGGCCGTCAATAAGGCGCGCACGCCAAAGGGAAGTGGTCACATGCGCGCGCGGGCGCTTGAAAAACGGTCTCCTTCGATAGGTCGAAAGGCGGGGATGGCAGCATCTGGGCGTACCGGGAAATTTTCCTGCAAGATTGAGACAGGCGGCACTTCGGTCACCCATCGAAACTCGCCGGCGTGTCATCGAACTCCGTCAGAATTTCCCCGCTTTATCCAGAGCTCCTGCTCCTGGGACTCTATCGTTCCGGGCCTGACTTCACGAACATGCGAAATGGCCTCGTCAGCAGTGAAGCCGAAGGCCATCAGCAGGTCGGCTGCGACCACACCCGTTCGGCCGAGCCCTCCCCAACAATGAATGGCGACAACGCCACCTTTAGCGATTCTAACGATCAGCCTTGCGCGTATGTCGGGCCACTCATCTACGTTGCCCGGAACCCCGCCGGGCACCAAGGGCATCCTGACCCATTCGAGGCGGTGGAGGTCCATCGCCGCCGCAAAGGCTGCAAGATCAGGATATTCTGTGTCCTGGATCAGGCTGAGCACGAGGTCGACGCCCGTCGCTTTCAACGCGGCAACCTCCTCGACCAAGTTTCCGGCTCGCCCGGGGCACTGCATCATCGCGATGCCGCCAGCGTCCGGAAAGTCCAGTCGAGACAGATGAGGTGCCGGAAATCTGTGCATCTGGTGCCGCCTCGTTGGGTTGATGGGGTCGCCGAAGATCGATGGCTCGCTCTGATACCCCATCGCCGACCACCAAAGATAGCGTCTCTTGCTGAATTCCCGGAACCGGACCTCATGCTCGCATGCGAACCCTGTCATGCCGCTGTTACACAGGCTGGTTAGCCATACCCCCAATTTGGGGAGGGCGGCGCCGGGGCGCCCCTGAACTGGCCGGCTCGGCTGCCAGATACCTGGCATGCACTCGCAACGCCCACAGACTGTCGCCACCAAGGCGCCACATGAGGAGAAACTACATGATGATCAACCGTTTCACATTGCTTGCCGCGACGGCCATGGCCCTGTTGCCGGCAACCACGATTGCCCAGGCAAAAGAACTCGTCCTCTATTGCACGGTCGGCGAGGAATGGTGCCGCGCTCAGTCGGAAGCATTCACGCGTGACACTGGCATCAACGTCTTGATGACCCGCAAGTCCTCTGGCGAAACCTACGCACAGATCAAGGCCGAGGAAGGCCAGCCGCGTGGCGACGTCTGGTGGGGCGGCACTGGCGACCCCCATCTCCAGGCCGCACAGGAAGGCCTGACGGAAGAATACCGTTCGCCTCTCCTGGCGGAATTGCAGCCCTGGGCCGTCAGCCAGGCCGAGACCTCAGGCTACCGGACTGTCGGCATCTATGCGGGTGCGCTCGGCTTCGGCTACAATTCCACTATGGTCACAGAGAATGCTCCGGCCTGCTGGAAGGATCTGCTCGACGCTCGCTACAAGGACGATATTCAGGTCGCAAACCCCAATTCGTCCGGCACGTCCTACACCATGCTGGCCACCCTCGTGCAGTTGATGGGCGAAGACGAAGCTTTCGCCTACCTGAAGGAACTGCATGCCAACATCAACCAGTACACCAAGTCCGGCTCTGCTCCGATCCGTGCTGCAGCCACCGGCGAAAGCGCAATCGGCATCGTCTTCATGCATGATGCCGTGACCCAGACCGTCGAAGGTGCCCCGATTGTCACCGTCGCGCCCTGCGAAGGTACCGGATACGAAGTCGGCTCGATGTCGCTGATCAAGGGCGGCCCGAACCCTGAAGAAGCCAAGATCTGGTATGACTGGGCCCTCTCCGCCAAGGCTCAGGAAGTCGGTGCGACAGCCAAGAGCTTCCAGGTTCCGTCGAACATGAAGGCTGCGACACCGCCGCAAGCGCCCAAGCTCTCGGAAATCAAGCTGATCGACTACGACTTCGCCAAATACGGCTCGTCCGAAGTGCGCAACGCCCTGCTCGCACGCTGGGATGCCGAAATCGGCGCACTTCCGAAGTGATCCAGACGCTTAAAGGACGGGCCAGCCTCGGCTGGCCCCTTCTGCTTCTGGCGGCATTGTTGGCCCTGCCCTGGTACAAGGGCGGGGCCGCATTTTCGACTGCCCTGGCAGAAGGCATGGAGGGCCGGGTTTGGCTTTTGCCGCTGCTGGTGATCGCTGCAGTCTTGGCTGCTCTCACCGTGATGACAAAGGACTGGCGCATTCATGCCGCAACCCCCGTCTTGGTCGGCATGGGCTTCGCCTGGCTCTTTCTGCAAGGCTTCGGTGTGGGACTGCGCGGACCGGTCTTGCCGGGACTGGAAATGTTGTTCCCGATGGCAGCCGAGGGACAGCCGGGATTTGGCTGGGGAGCCTGGCTTGCAGGTCTGGCTCTGACGGGCACGCTTGCCGAAGTTCTCGCCTCTCGCGGGTTCTGCCGGGGAGAGCGCTTTGCCGCCTTCTCTATCATCGGCATAGTCGCCGCATTGACCCTCTTTGTTTTCTTTCCGATCTTGAAACTGATGTCCGCCGCATTCATCACGCCAAGCGGTTCCATCTCTGCGGCACCTTTCATCGCCCGGCTTGTCGCTGACGATCTCTGGACGCTCGGCTGCATTACCGGCGCTGGACGCTGCGGCGTGGTGATCAACACGTTGCTGTTGGGTATCTTGTCTGCAGCATTTGCCACGGCACTCGGGCTCGCACTGGCGCTTCTCGTGGCGCGGACTGATTTTCGCATGAAGCGTGCCTTGCGCGCGATCTCTATCCTCCCAATCATAACGCCGCCCTTTGTCGTCGGGGTGGCGATCATCGTCCTTTTCGGTCGAACCGGCATCGTCACCGTTGAGATCGCAGAGTGGTTCGGGATCCGACCCACACGATGGATCTACGGCCTTCCGGGCATCTTGATGGCGCAGGTTCTCGCCTTTGCCCCGGTCACGTTCCTCGTCATCCTGTCCGCCTTAGAGGCGATCAACCCGACGCTGGAAGAAGCCTCGACGACGCTGGGCGCACGACCCGTGACCACGTTTCGCACCGTAACCTGGCCGCTGCTGCGACCCGCGCTCGCTGCCGCATTCCTGCTCGCCTTCATCGAAAGCCTGGCCGATTTCGGCAATCCGATTGTACTGGGCGGCAGTTTTGACGTTCTTTCCACTAAGATCTTCTTCGCCGTAGTCGGTGCGCAATATGACCTGGGCCAGGCTGCCACCTTGTCCGTGCTGCTTCTGTCGCTGACGGTCGCGGCTTTCTGGGTGCAGACACGCTGGTTGGGCCGCGCGAGCTATGTCACAGTCACGGGCAAATCGGATGCCGGCCTGATTGCCCCCGTGCCGCCTGTCATAAAGTGGCTGGCGGTGGCGGCAGTCCTGCCATTTGTGCTTTTCACCGTCGGCGTCTATGCGATCGTTCTGGCTGGAGGTTTCGTCAAGGACATCGCCCGGATGGAGTTGTCGCCAACCTTCGGGCATCTCTGGACGGCCTTTTCCTTCGAGATCAACGAACGTGGTGTACAGCTCTTCGGCTCCGCCTGGGACAGCATGATCACCACGCTCTGGGTATCCGCACTGTCTGCACCTTTGACCATGGGCATCGGCATACTGACGGCATGGCTGATCGCCCGGCAGGATTTTGCTGGAAAACGGGCGTTCGAGTTCGGCACCCTCCTGTCCTTTGCGATTCCGGGAACCGTGGTAGGCGTCAGCTATATTGCGGCCTTCAACGTGCCCCCCATCGACATCACGGGAACGCTCTGGATCCTGGTCATCTGCTTTGTCTTTCGCAATATGCCTGTTGGCATGCGGGCGGGCATCGCGGCCCTGGCACAGATCGACCGCAGCATGGAGGAGGCAAGCCAGACAATGGGGGCAGGCGGCGGGCGGGTACTCCGCGACGTGGTGCTGCCCTTGATCAAGCCGGCAATCTTCACTGCCTTGGTCTATGCCTTCGTAACCGCCATGACGGCAGTGTCGGCTGTCATCTTCCTCGTCTCGGCGCGGCACAATATGGCCACCGCCTATATCATGGGGCGCGTCGAGAGCGGCGAGTTTGCCCTGGCAATCGCCTATTCGACCGTCCTGATGCTGGTCATGGCGGCTTGCGTGGCACTAATGAACCTCGCCGTCGGACGGCGGCTTCTGGGGCGAAGATCAGCCCTTGTACAGGCAGGCAATCCGACAGGACAGGAATAGTATGAGTGACATTGCTATCGAATTTCGCGGCGTGGTAAAACGCTATGGCAGTGCGACCGCTGTCGCCGGCATCGACCTCTCCATTGCAAAGGGAGAGCTTGTGACTTTCCTGGGGCCTTCGGGCTGCGGCAAGACGACATCGCTACGGCTCATCGCAGGACTGGAGCTTCCCAGCGAAGGGCAGGTCTTCATCGCCGGGCGCGACGTCAGTCGGGCGCCTGCGTCTGAGCGCAATGTCGGCATGGTCTTCCAGTCATATGCCCTGTTTCCGCATATGTCGGTGCTGGAGAATGTGGCCTATGGTCCGGCAATCCGTGGGACAAGGCGGTCCGAAGCGCATGCGCGAGCGCTGGAAATTCTCGATCAGGTCGGCCTGGCCGGATTGCAGGATCGCCTGCCGGCAGAATTGTCCGGAGGACAGCAACAGCGGGTCGCTGTGGCCCGTGCCATCGTGCAGCAACCCGACGTCATCCTCTTCGATGAACCCCTGTCCAATGTAGATGCGAAGCTCCGCCGCAAGGTACGTGAGGAAATCCGCGCGCTTCAGCGTCGCTTCGGCCTGACGGCCGTTTATGTGACCCATGATCAGGAGGAGGCACTCGCGGTATCCGACCGGATCGTTGTCATGGACCGGGGCACAATTGCCCAGGTCGGGACCCCTGCCGATCTCTACGAACGTCCGGAGACGCCTTTCATTGCCGACTTTATCGGGGATGCAAACCTCATTGAGGGCGAAGTTTTGAAAGGCCAGTTTAGCGCACCCGGAATTCACCTCGATATCGGCGGCCAGAGCGGAAAGGCAACGCTCTCGATCAGGCCCGAACGGATACTACTCTCGCGGGGTGGAAGCGACCACGTGCTGAGCGCCACATATCTGGGAAGCCGCATGGAATACGTGATTGCCGCTCAAGCCGGCGAGATCCTCGTTTCGCGTTCGATTGCCGAACCCCGTTTCCAAGTCGGCGAAAGTGTTTCCCTTGTCATTTCATCCAAAGACGCGTTTCGCGTCGCTTGAGGAGTCGTTTTTTTCCATGACTGATGATGTTCGTGACCGCTTCCGTCTCGCCTCGACTGTGGCCGCCGAAGCCGGCGCGCTGGCGCTCGACCATTTCCGCAATCGTAATCAGTTGGTGGTCGAGGCGAAGGCGACGCCACAGGACATCGTCAGCCGTGCGGACCGTGAGGTCGAGGACCTGATCCGTGCGCGCATCGGAGCAGCATTTCCCGATGATGCCTTGCTCGGCGAAGAGGGAGGCGGCCAGTCAGGTGATAGCGGCTTCCTATGGGTAATCGACCCGATCGACGGGACCTCCGCCTTCTTAGCCGGGCTGCCCCACTGGTGCGTCGTGATTGCCCTGGTGCAGGGTGGCGAGACGGTTGCTGCAGTTACCGTGCATCCGTGCGGAAACGAGACATTCACAGCGGTCCGCGGAGAAGGGGCGTCTGTCGATGGCGTAGCGCTCCGTTGCGATCCCGCATACAGGATCGACAACAGCCTCGTCGCCATCGGGGCCAGCCACCGTGCGGATCCGGCACATGTGGGACTGGTCGTTTCCGGCCTCATGGAAGCCGGAGGCATGTTTTACCGCAATGGGTCCGGTGCGCTCATGCTTGCACTCGTCGCAGCGGGTCGCCTGGGCGGCTACTACGAACCGCACATGAACCCTTGGGACTGCCTTGCAGGATTGCTCATGATCGATGAGGCCGGCGGGCACACACTGCCAGTGACGGCCGACCCGGCCGGAGGCCTGGTGCTGGGCGCAGCCCCGAACGTGTTCGCCACGTTGCAGGCCGTCATCAATGCCGCAATACCGTCTCGCTAGGATCAGCGAGACCCGGATTTTACCCGCCTCTACGACGCATTAAAGCGTCCGATCGATGGCGGGTAAGGGTTTACAATGCAGCCAAACCGCGATCTTCGCGCAGCCCCCCCGCCATGAAGAAAATCAGCAGCGCGACAACCGTCACACCGACCAGCATGGCTGCATAGGCTGCAGCGATACCGACATCACCACCCAGCGATTGTTGATAGGCTGCAATCGGCAAAGTGCGGGTAGCGCCGGTGTAAAGGACGATCGAAGCCGAAAGCTCGTTCAATATCTCGACCCAAGCAATCGCGGCGCCAGCCAGGATCGCCGGCCGCATCAATGGCACCATGATGCGGGCGAACCCCTGTGCCGGCGGCATGCCAAGATTCTGCGACGCCTCTTCAAGGCTTTGATCGATCTGGAACACCACAGAAGAGGCCGCCCGCGTCATGTAGGGCAAACGCCGCACCAGATAGACGATACCTATGACTGTCGCCGTCCCAGTCAGAAATATTGGAGGGCCATTGAACACTTGCGCATAGCCGATCCCGATCACAGTGCCCGGTACCACATAGGGTATCATCACCAGAAGATCGATTGCGCGCGCAAGCGGCCCGGTCCGCCGCGTGACATAGTAGCCCAAAGCCGTACCAAGAATGACCGTTGCCACCAGCGCGGTGCCGGCAAACATCAGGCTGTTACTCAGCGCACTCCCCATGACTGCCCATGCGCGGGTGTAATTGTCGACGGTTAATACCGGCTGAAACACGACCCCCCGCACTTCCAGAACGGACGAAACTAGCACAACGATCAGGGGAAGGTTCGTCATGGCGACGAAAAATGACACTCCAATCGCCATCCACCGCCCGCCTTTCGGCGACAGGTGGCGAAGAGCACGCGTGGGCGCCATGTCGTTGGCCACACGCCGCCGGGTTGCCAGGAACCGCGCACCGAATACCAGCCCGAATGCAATCAATACCAGGAGCATGCAGGTGGTTGCGGCCATGCCGGTCTCGGCGCCGATCTCGGAAATGTAGAGCGAATAGGCGAGCGTAGCGAGCACGGGATAACGGTCGCCCTCACCCAGGATCGCCGGCGTTCCGAAGTCCGAAATGGCGCCTAGAAATACGAGCAGCGCCGCAGTCGTGATGGCCGGCATGACCAAGGGCAAGGTCACATCTGCGGCCACACGCCAGGGCGGCCGGCCGAGACTGGCTCCGGCCTCTTCCAGACCGATGTCGACACGCATGAAGGCACCGCGCACGACCAGGAAGACCAGCGGAAAGAGGCTGAAAGCCGAGGCGAGCGCGATCCCGTAGGGGCCGTAGATTGTTGGCAGATTGAGGCCAAGGTCTCGGGCGAACAGGGTCACGAAGCCCGATCGCCCGAACAGGATGATCCAGGCATAGGCACCGACAAAAGGCGGCGACAGCATCGATAATAGGATCGCCACCTCGATCCACCGTTTGCCCGGAAAGGCATATCGGGCAAACATGAAGGCCAAGGGCAGACCGAGCGCAAGCGCCAGAAGTGTCGCCAAGGCCGAGGTCACCAGGCTGTTGAACAAGGCCCGACGAAAGAAACCCGAGCTGAAGAAGGTCGAAAAATTCTCCAGACCGAAGACACCGCTACGTTGGCCGATAAAGGCCTGCTTCGCCAGTTCGGCAAGCGGCAGTGCGACGAAGATCAGAAGGAATACCAGACTGAGGGCGGCCAGCACAGACCATGGGTCAGTGACCGATGCCTGCAGCCTCCGCATTGCGCCATCCGTAAACGCCCTGACAATCATCCGAGGCGCCGCCCGTCTTCAAGCGCGTAAAGTCGGATACTGTCCGGTAGAACGCCAAGACGCAGAACCTGATCCTCTCGGGGGCAGTCCGCGCCGGAGGGAACCTCGACATCCATCCGCATCCCGCCTTGTGTTTCCGTCCGAAGCCGCGTGCGGGATCCGAGAAAGGAACGAACGAGGACCCGAGCGGAAAGGCCCGGCACGTCCTCGCGAACGACATGAATATCCTCGGCGCGTATCCCTGCCCGGACCGGCCCGCGCGTAATGGTCTTAGACGGCAGCAAAAGCGGATCCTCACCTGCGATCTGCAGAATAGGCATTTGCGGCGGGCCGACCACTTCCGCGTCAACCCAGTTACACCCCCCGATGAAGTCCGCAACGAAGGCGTTGGCCGGGTCCTCGAACATGACCTCAGGCGGGGCGACCTGCTGAATCACGCCGCGATCCATGACAGCCACACGATCTGAGATCGACATTGCTTCGTCCTGATCATGCGTCACATAAAGCGTGGTGATCCCGAGCTCTCGCTGTATCAGCCGAATTTCCTGACGCATCTCCACTCTGAGCTTTGCATCGAGATTGGACAGAGGTTCATCCATCAACAGGAGATCGGGCTCGATCACCAGTGCCCGGGCAATGCCGACACGTTGCTTCTGGCCGCCCGACAGGGCATCTGGAAAACGATGCGCCAGATGCGCAAGCTGCACCCGCTCAAGCGCCTGCACGACGCGGGGGCCGCGCTCCGAAGAGGACACACCACGAGCCCGCAATCCATAGGCAACGTTCTCCGCGACCGACAGATGCGGAAACACCGCATAATTCTGGAACACCATGCCGAAATTCCGCCGGTGTGGCGGGGCACCGTCCACCGGACGACCATTGAGACGAACGGAACCGGCATTCTGCGTGATGAAACCGGCAATACAGCGCAGCAGAGTCGTCTTGCCGCAACCGGACGGACCGAGCAAGGAAACCAGCTCTCCCCGCTTCACGTTGAGATCTATTCCCTTCAGCGCGTGATGATCGGCGAATGCGACCGAAACGGCGTCGATGCGCAGATGGCACGAAGAGGCGGCAGCAGCCGCCTCTTCATCATTGACTGTCATGCCGTGCACCACAATGGCCTCAGCGGCGGGCGAGTTCGAGATACATGTCCTTGTATTTCGGCGTCGCCATCCGCACCCAGGCCGGATCCGGATTGTTGACCGGGAGCTCCGCTGCGACCGGGACGTTCTTCGGCGCACCGACATCGTCACGGATCGGACGGCGACCGAACTCACCGACGATTACCGACTGGCCCTCCGGCGAGGTGATATAGTCCAGGAATGCTTGAGCACCTTCGGGATTCGGCCCGTTCTTGATCAGCGCCATGGCGTCCGACGAGAGTGTGACGCCCTCCTTCGGATACACGATGCGAACTGGGGCCCCTCCCTCGATGAAACGTTGCGCACCGTCTTCCAGCACGAGGCCGATCGCGTATTCGCCACCCGCAACGCCACGCGGCACGGCGCTCGAGCTGCCGGTCACGATGAAATTGGGGAACATGGTTTCGAACAATGCCCAACCCGCTTCATCCGTCTCGGCGGTATGGATGATCTGCAGCATCTGGATCAGCGCGGAGCCAGATTTGTCCGCGCCGGCAAAGGCAATCTTGTCTTTCCACTTGGGGTCCGCGAGCTCTGCCCACGACGTGGGAGCATCTGACTCCGACACCAGGGTGGTGTTCACGGCTAGCACTGCGGGCACCGTCACCGAGAAGGGAGCCCAGAGATCACTGAGCTTGATATCTGTGCGCACAGCCTCAGACCCCTTCGGCGTATAGGCCTGGAAAATGTCCGGGCTGGCATCGATGCCTTCACCGCCGATCGAGATTACGCAATCACCTAGCGGGCGCGCTGCCTCCGCCTTGACCCGCGCGATCAACTCACCAGATCCTGCTGCGACCGTCTCAACCGCAAAGCCGGTGGCAGCCGTGAAACCGGGAGCGAGTGCGTTTACCGCTTCAGCAAAGGCTGTGTAGACCGACACCGTCTTGTTTTGGGCGCGCAGCAAGCCAGGCGCGGCCAGCAGGGAGGTGGTAGCAGCAAGGCCTGCGAGGGTTTGGCGGCGGGTGATGGAAAAGGTCACAACACGTCTCCTTTGTTGAGGTTTAACATGCCTATAGGTCGCTCACGTGACAGGGCGGTGACAGCGCCCGCGGTCACGACCTCACCTCGCGACGAACCGTTGGTGTATTCCTTGACGATGTTCTGGCAAACAGCGCCATCGGGTGGCCATCCAGTCTGCCACGCAACCATCAAGGTGCTAGCCTAACGGCTTTGCGCAACTTGCTACCAGTCCCGGCACCTATCTCACAGCAAGGCAGATCCCTGCCCGTTCGCAGGGCCTGCGTTCCAATTGCACGGTCGCATGGGCAATCCCGAAGGCTTGCTCCAACTCATCCGTGACTTGGTCGAGAAAGGCATCGGGGTCAGATCCATCCCAGACGAGATGCACCGCGAGCGCCGTGCGTGTGGTAGAGAGGGCCCATATGTGCAGATCGTGCACATGGCTGACACCCGTCTGTGCGCCCAGCCAGTCGGCGACGGCCTGTCTGTCGACCGTTGCGGGTACTCCGTCGAGTTCGAGCAGAAGCGACGCGCGCAGCAGGCGCCAGGCCGTCACCGCGATCAGCAGACTGACGGCAATGGCCACGGCCGGGTCGAGCCATGACCATCCGGTCAGCATGATGCCGGCAGCAGCCAGCACGACAGCGCCCGAGACGGCCGCGTCGGCGGCCATATGCAGATAGGCGCCCTTGGCATTCAGGTCCTGCTTTTGGGATGTCATGAACAGGAGCGCCGACCCGGTATTCACCCCGATCCCCACCAAAGCCACAAGGAGAATGGTCAGGCCCGGCACCTCGACCGCGCTTTGAAACCTCTGCGCTGCCTCCCAGATGACCACGACGACTCCGATCAGGATGGCGATCGCATTCAGCATGGCAGCGAGGATGGTCGCGCGGCCATAGCCAAAGGTATAGGTGGCGGTGCCGACACGTTTTGCCAGCACTGCTGCACCCCAGGCGATCAGCAGGCCGGCAACATCCGTCAGGTTGTGCGCCGCATCGGCCAGAAGGGCAAGCGAACCGGTCAGGAGCCCCGCCGTTGCCTCGATGATCACATAGGCTGTATTGAGACCGACAGCCCAGCGAAAGGCGGGACCGAGATCGGTCGGCGGCGTATGCGTGTGGGCATGATCATGGGCCAAGAGTTCACTCTTTTCGTCTGATGTTGCCGACCAGTTCGGTCGCGCCGGCCAGAGTGTTGTAGATCGTGCCGTATTTCTGAAGATTGCGGTGCAGCAGGTCGAGCCGTGCGTCAGTCTCGTCGGTTTCGACGACGATGTCATAGTTGATCCGCACCATCCGGGGCGGGCTCTCCTGTCGGATGCCGTGCAAGGTGACTTCGATCCCGCGTAGATCGAAATCGAGCATCGGGATCACCCGCTCTGCACCTTTGAGAATGCAGGCGGCCAGGCTTGCGAGCAACATCTCGGCGGGATTGAAGGCGTCCGGGCGGCCAGCCATGTCGGTGTCGAGGATGATTGTCGCCTGTTTCGTCGCCGCCTCCGATCCGTGACTGTCGATCCTACGGGCCGCAACATGATATTCCAGCATCGTCCTCTTCCTCTTCGATTGGATGGTCATCCGCATGACGACCCTGGTGGCCGGACCAAGGTTTGTCAGCAGAAAGCGGCTGGCCCGCTCCCGGTCCCTTCACCTTGACCACAGACATCTCCGCGGCAACCGTTCTATGCGCTCCCGCAGCAGGTGGAAGCCGCCTCGGTGGTCGAAACGTTTTCAGCCGAGCCGGTAATCGGGAAACCGCGTTCCGCCCATCGGCCTATGCCGGGGCGCATGTTCGCGACGCGCTCGTATCCCTGGTACATCAGGAAATAGGTCGCCTTGAGGCTCCGTTCCCCGACGGCGCAGGCGAGGATGACGTCGCGGTCACGCGGCACTTCGCGCCAGCGCGCCTCGAATTCCGACAGGGGAATGTTGATGACCTCGCCACCACCGAATCCGACCTGGGCGACCTCGTCCGGCTCGCGCACATCCACAAGCAGCGCGCCTTCCCTGAGCAGGCGTTCCGATGTGGTCGGGCAGACCTCGCGCGCTTCCGCCAGATCCTTCTTTACGGTCTCATTCATCGGATATCCACTCATCCCAACCAGGACAGAACCTGATCGCGCGTCGGCACGGAGCCAGTATGCACGACCTTGCCGCCGACGACGACACCGGGAGTCGACATGACGCCGTATCCGACGATCTGGCGCATGTCCTCGACCTTTTCGAGGGTGACATCCTTGCCCGTCTCTTTCGCAACACGATCGATCAGATCGACCGTTGTCTTGCACTTGGCACAGCCCGGACCCAAGATCTTGATTTCCATTTTGATTGCCTTTCTCGAACATCAGAAGAGGAGGTTGAACAGGAAGCCGACGGCGAGAATGCCCGACCCGACGACACCGATGAACACGGCGATGAGCCTCAGGGTCAGCACCTGTTTGAGGATGATCATTTCGGGAAGGGAAAGCGCGATCACGCTCATCATGAAGGCGAGAACCGTACCGAGTGCGGCTCCCTTGCCGAGAAGCGCTTCGACGATCGGAATGACCCCGGCCGCATTGGTATACATCGGGATGCCGATTACCACGGCGGCCGGCACCGACCACCACTGATCCGCCCCCATGATGGAGACCATGAGATCCTCTGGCACATAGCCATGGATCAGGGCGCCCATACCGATACCGAGAATGATCCAGAACCAGACCTTGGCGAAGATCTCGCGCACCGCCACGATGCCGAGCCGGTAACGATCGACCATCGGCAAACGCGCGCCTTCCGTAACCGTCGGAGCCGTGGCGCCCGAATGGATGTCCCGCACCCAGTCCTGCAGCCAGCCTTCCAGATGCAGTCGGCCGATGATCCAGCCGGCGATGATCGCAACACCGAGGCCGAAAGCGAAATAGGTCGCCGCCACCTTCCAGCCAACGAGGCCGAACAGCAGTACCAGCGCCACCTCGTTCACCATGGGCGCCGAGATCAGGAAGGAAAAGGTCACGCCCAAGGGCACCCCGGCCGAGACCAGGCCGATGAACAGCGGCACCGCCGAACAGGAACAGAAGGGTGTGACCACGCCGAGCGAGGCCGCCATGACATTGCCGACGCCTTCCCGCTTGCCGGCGAGCAGCGCACGCGTGCGTTCCGGTGAAAAGAAGCTTCGCACCACACCCATGGCAAAGACGATGAGCGTCAGAAGCATCATCACCTTGGGCACGTCGTAGAAGAAGAAGGCGATCGCCTCGCCAGTATGGCTGTGGCGCGCGACGGGAAAGAGCGCCGTGATCCATTCGGAAAACGGGATTAACAGCCCATAGACGCCGTACCAAGCGAGGACGAAGGCCAGAACAGCTACATGCCAAAGCCAGTTCGGGCTGTAGGGATGAACGGGACTGGAAGCATTCAGGCTCATGCAGCGATCCTCTCTTCGGCCCTTGCAGCAGTGATGACTGCGTCGAGAACCGCCCTGATCTCAGACGGCATCGCCGGATTGAGCCGATAGCGCACCCATTGCGCGTTGCGTCGGTCGATCACCAGACCGGCTTGTTTCAATGTTTGCATATGCCGGGACATCCGGCTTTGCGTTACATCAAGCCTTCTCATGAGTTCGCAGACGCAGTGCTCTGATCCATCCGAAAGGATCAGAGCGACTGCCATTCGGGTCGGCTCGGCGAGAGCCGTCAGGGAGGACATGATCACGTGATACCTTTTGCGCTTATGCGCATAAACATGTATTCGTAGATACATCTTAATGCAACATAAGGGATCAAGTGAATCACTTTCCGGACGAGATGTCGCAGGCGGAACGTGCTCACGACGGCGAAAAAGGACGAAAGATACGGGAGGAAGTCGGTTCACCAACACATGCTCAAATCGCCCAGCGGGCAAAAATTGCTTGCAGAAATGGCGAAAACCGTCGACCCTTCCGTCCCAGAGGCAAAGGAGGTGTACCGATGCGTCCGCAAAATCACGACATCCCCCAATGGAAACTGGCGCTGTTCGCGCTGATCCTGCTTCTCGGTGTCGCCCAGATCGTCTTGCCGCTGTTCATGCAGGCCCGCTGACGGGCAGCCGAGGGCCGTCGCAAGCCTGCGCGACCATTGCAGGTTGGACAATCGACGACACCGGTCTAATATTCTGACCTGAGGCTCTGGGAGCGAGCCCGATGGGAGAAACAATCGGTGTCGGATCCAGACGCACGGCGCTATCAGCGTCCAGCGGAGCACAAAATTTCGCGCAGGACCCTGATCGGCGGCGCCATGGCGACGGTCGGCCTTGCGGCGTCGGATGCGCAGAGCGAAATCGTTTCTACGGTGCTTCGGCCTGGCGTCATCCGCTTCGGCCTGACGCCCGTGTTTCTGTCAAATGACCTTGAGGTTCTCGACGAACTGCAGGCCTATCTCACCCGAGCCATCGGGGAGGAGGTGCAGCTCGTCACCCAGCGCACCTATCAGGAAGTCACGGCACTGCTGGTCTCTGGCAATCTCGAGGCCGCCTGGATCTGCGGCTTTCCCTTCATGAAATTCCGCGACGAACTGGAACTGGTCGCCACACCGCTCTGGCGTGGCAGGCCGGTTTACCAGTCCTACCTCATTGTCGGGCAGGACCGCGACATCTCAGGCTTCGAAGACTGCCAAAGGGACATTCACGCTTTTTCCGATCCCGATTCCAATTCTGGGTATCTCGTCACCAAGACCTATCTTGCCGAGCGCGGCGTGTCGGAAGAAACCTTCTTCCGCAAATCCTTCTTCACCTATGGGCATCGCAATGTGATCCGGGCGGTAGCCTCGGGCCTTGCCGATTCCGGCAGTGTCGACGGCTATGTCTGGGAGGTCATGAAAACAACTGAACCGGAACTGGTCGCAAAGACCCGGGTGCTCGTCAGATCCGGCTGGCACGGCTTCCCACCGGTGGCAGCCGCCGCAGGACAGAGGAAGAGCCAGGCGGTCGCCAGGATCAGAAGCGCCCTCCTGGACATGAACCAGGACGTTCTCGGACGCTCCGTGCTTGCCAAGTTGCAGCTCGACGGCTTTGTCGAAACCACGGCCGAAAGTTACGACAGCATCGCTGCCAACATGGAACGCGTGCGGAGGCTCGGATGAGCCTTCTTGAACGCATCAGGATCATTCCGCTGACCGTCAGGGTTCCGGCCATGGTGGCCCTACTGATGATGGTCGTCAGCTTGATCATCTCGGAACGTGTTCTCAATCGCCTCAACGACATGCAGGAGCAGCATCTGAACGGGGTCGCCGGCACCTATTTCGACGGCCTGTCGACGGTGCTTATTCCAGCTGTGCTTCGGCAGGACGTCTGGGAAACCTATGATCTGCTCGACCGTACCCGCACGATGTTCCAGGCCGTCTCCCCGATCGAGACGGTGGTGATCGGACGAGATGGCCTGGTGCTGGCTTCCAGCGACCCCCGCAAGATCCCCGTGCTTTCAGCCCTGCCGGACGCGTTTTCAGATCGCAACGCGTCAGGCGACATCCGCATTGACTGGCAATCGGACACAGGCTTCGGGACCCGGCCACTCATTTATCAGGGAAAAACCATCGGGACCGTGCATGCCTCCTTCGACATTTCCCATCTGGTCGCCGAACGATATCAGGTCCTCAAGACCCTTCTCGCGACGAATGCCTTGCTGGCGCTCGTCTTTGCGGCGACGGGCTATGTGCTGACCAGACGCATGGTCAAGCCCGTTACCACTCTCGCGCAGCACATGCGCGCCAGCGCGACTGGAACGCCCAACACGATCCCCCTCGCCGAGTTTCCACGCCGCAACGGCGAACTCGGGGACCTGTTCCACGGCTTCAACGCCCTGGTCGAAGCGGAACGGGAGAGAAGCGCTCTCACCCGACGTCTGGCGGAAGAGGAAAAGCTCGCAAGCCTCGGCCGGCTCGCCTCCAGCATGGCGCATGAGATCAACAATCCGCTCGGCGGCCTGTTCAACTCGATCGACACGCTCAAGCAGCACGGCGCAAACGAGGCTGTGCGCGGCACCAGCCTGTCGCTTCTCGAGCGGGGTCTGGCAGGCATCCGTGACGTGGTGCAGGCAGCGCTTGCGACCTATCGACCGGATAGCACCGGCCGCCCGCTGGTTCTGAAAGATCTCGACGACGTTCGCCTCCTGGCCGGCCCGGTTGTTGCCGGACGCAAGCAGACGCTGACCTGGATGAGCAATACGGCGGATATCGTCCTTCCCGTACTCTCCGGCTCGACAGTTCGCCAGGCGCTGCTTAATCTGGTTCTGAACGCGAGCGCTGCCGCTGGCAACAACGGCAGCATATCGGTAGAGATGCGTATTGAGGACGACCACTCCACACTGATCCTGTCCGTCTCTGACAGTGGGCCAGGCCTGCCTGACGCTGCAGCACGCGTACTCGTCTCATCCGAACCGTGGCCAGCAGCACAATCGGCCGGCGGCCTCGGTCTGTGGATGGTGCGCAAGATGGTCGAAGACGCACGCGGACATATCCAACTTCGTCGCAGCGAAGACCGTCGGACGATTATCGAACTTCATCTGCCGATTTCGCTTCCTGGGGAGGAAACAAGCCATGCCGCATGATACGGGGCGTATTGCCATCCTCGAAGACGATCCAATCATGGGTGAGTCACTCCAGCACCGCCTCACCATTGAGGGACATAGGGTCAAGTGGTGGACAAAGGGCGAGCAGGCAGTTCGCGAACTCATCGACTGTCCCGACGCCTTCGACCTCATCGTCTGCGATATCCGCCTCCCCGACATGAATGGCGAAGAAGTGTTCCGCAAAGCAAGTCGCGAAACGGCAGCGCCCTTTCTCTTCATGTCCGGATATGGAGACATCGACCAGGCAGTTCGTCTGATGCGCAGTGGCGCGGTCGATTATATCACCAAGCCGTTCGACATGGCGGCGTTCCTTGAACGGGTGGCCCTGAGCCTGAGGAGCCGGGAACAGCTCGCCTCCGGTGGCACGCTCGGCATCTCCAGTGCCATGCGGAATGTCGAGCAAGTATTGCAACGCTATGCATCTCATCCCTTGCCGGTGCTCCTGCAGGGTGAGACAGGCACCGGTAAGGAAGTCAGCGCCCGCTTCCTGCATCAGATATCCACTCGAAAATCTGCACCCTTCATCGCCGTAAACTGCGCAGCGATCCCCGCAGAGTTGCTGGAGAGTGAACTCTTCGGTCACGAAAAGGGGGCCTTTACCGGCGCCCACCAGCTTCATCGCGGGTATGCCGAACGCGCCGGCGACGGCATCCTGTTTCTCGACGAGATCGGCGACATGCCGGCCAATCTGCAGGCCAAGCTGCTGCGCCTCATCGAGGATGGCACTTTCCATCGGGTCGGCAGCGAGGCGCCGCTCCCCTTCAAGGCCCGCATCGTCTGTGCGACCCATCAGGCCATCGGGGCCGATGGCAGCAGTTTCCGCAAGGACCTCTTCTTCCGGCTTTCCGCCCTGCCTGTCAGAATTGCGCCGCTGCGCGAACGCCAGGAAGACATTTTGTGGCTCGCGCACCGCTTTCTCGATGAGATCATGGAGATCCGGGATACCCGCGTTCGCGGCATCGGTACGCTCGCGGAAGATGCCATGCTGGAGCACGGTTGGCCCGGAAATGCCCGCGAACTTAGAAACCGGCTGGAGCGAGCAGCCGCACTCTCGGAAAATCTGCTTCTGATGCCGGCGGACATCTTCCCCGACGTCGTAACCGCATTCGATACCCCGCAGATCGAGACGCTTGCCAATGCGCGAGAGGCTGCCGAACGTCGCCAGATCCTCAGGGTCCTTGGCGCGACCAACGGGCAGATCTCCCAAGCTGCGAGACGGCTCGGCATTTCCCGCACCACGCTCTGGGGGAAGATGACCCGCTTCGGGATAGAAACAAGCGAATGTTCAGATAGTTGAACATCAGCCGACGGCGCCTGTTCCAATTCTTGAACGTTTGCCTGACTTGGCAAGGTAAAAATGCCTGAAAACCCAAAGCACTGACGTCTGGCACGGTGATTGCAGACATTCCTTCGACATCCAATGGAGGAGGATCACATGTCACGCTGTCGAAACATGGTCGATATTGGTCGGCGCCAGTTCCTGCGCGGAGGGGCGCTTGCGGCCGCAAGTGCAACCGTCGCCGTCTCGGGCGTCGGTGCGCCGCATGCAAGAGCTGCCACGGCTGCAGCCGGCGTAGACTATCCCGCCAATCGTCTTGCGAACATCTCGGAACTGACGCTGAACGAACCGCTCGACGTCGCCTATCCCGACGAGGATGCTACGGGCGTGCTGCTGAAACTAGGCACCCGTGTCGAAGGTGGCGTCGGTCCTGACGGCGACATCGTCGGCTTTTCGACCATCTGTCCTCACAAGGGATTTCCGCTGAGCTATTCCGCAGACAACAAGACGTTCAACTGTCCCGGCCACTTCTCCGTGTTCGATCCTGAAAAGGGTGGCCAGCAGGTCTGGGGCCAGGCGACGCAGAACCTGCCGCAATACGTGCTCCGCGTCGCCGACAATGGCGACATCTTTGCCGAAGGCGTCGACGAGCTGCTCTACGGCCGTCTGTCCAACGTGTTATAAGGGGAAGAAGATCATGGCCTTCAAACGTCACATCGACCGTCTGCCGATCATTCCCGCGGACGCGAAAAAGCACAATGTCACCTGCCACTTCTGCATCGTCGGCTGCGGCTATCACGCCTATACCTGGCCGATCAACAAACAGGGCGGCACGGATCCGCAAAACAACGTCTTCGGCGTCGATCTGTCCGAACAGCAGCAGGCGGAAACCGACGCCTGGTATTCGCCGTCCATGTACAATGTCGTCAAACAGGATGGCCGCGACGTTCATGTCGTGATCAAGCCGGACCACGACTGCGTGGTGAATTCCGGTCTCGGTTCCGTGCGCGGCGCCCGCATGGCGGAGACGAGTTTTTCCGAAGCCCGCAACACCCAGCAGCAACGCCTCACCGATCCGCTCGTCTGGCGCTACGGACAGATGCAGCCGACGAGCTGGGACGATGCGCTCGATCTCGTCGCCCGCGTGACGGCGAAGATCATCAAGGAAAAGGGCGAAGATGCGCTCATCGTGTCTGCCTTCGACCATGGCGGTGCAGGCGGCGGCTACGAGAACACCTGGGGCACGGGCAAGCTCTATTTCGAGGCCATGAAGGTCAAGAACATCCGCATCCACAATCGCCCGGCCTATAATTCCGAAGTTCACGGCACCCGCGACATGGGCGTCGGCGAATTGAACAACTGCTACGAGGACGCCGAACTGGCCGACACGATCGTCGCCGTCGGCACCAATGCGCTCGAGACCCAGACCAATTATTTCCTCAATCACTGGATCCCGAACCTGCGCGGGGAAAGCCTTGGCAAGAAGAATGAACTCATGCCGGACGAGCCGCACGAGGCTGGCCGGATCATCATCGTCGACCCACGCCGCACCGTGACCGTCAATGCCTGCGAGGAGACTGCCGGCGCAGAAAACGTCCTGCATCTGGCGATCAATTCGGGAACCGACCTTGCGCTGTTCAACGCGCTCTTCACCTATATCGCCGACAAGGGCTGGGTCGACCGGGAGTTCATCGACAAGTCGACGCTGCGCGAAGGGACGACCCGGCCGCCGCTCTATCCGGCTCGTGGCGTGTCCGAGAGCAATCCGGGGCACCTCTCCAGCTTCGAGGACGCCGTCGAAGGCTGCCGCATGTCGATCGAAGAGGCTGCGGAGATCACCGGGCTCGATGCCGCCCAGATCATCAAGGCAGCCGAATGGATCGCCATGCCGAAGGAGGGTGGAAAGCGTCGACGCGTCATGTTCGGCTACGAGAAGGGCCTGATCTGGGGCAATGACAATTACCGCACCAACGGCGCCCTGGTGAACCTGGCGCTGGCCACCGGCAATATCGGTCGTCCCGGCGGCGGCGTCGTGCGCCTCGGCGGGCACCAGGAAGGGTATGTGCGCCCCTCCGACGCCCATGTCGGTCGACCGGCGGCCTATGTCGACCAGTTGCTGATCGGTGGACAGGGCGGCGTGCACCACATCTGGGGCTGCGACCACTACAAGACTACGCTCAACGCCCACGAGTTCAAGCGCGTCTACAAGAAGCGCACCGACATGGTGAAGGATGCGATGAGTGCGGCCCCCTACGGTGACCGCGAGGCCATGGTGAACGCCATTGTCGCTGCGATCAACCAGGGTGGTCTGTTCGCCGTCAACATGGACATCATCCCGACGAAGATCGGCGAGGCCTGTCATGTCATCCTGCCGGCGGCCACCTCGGGCGAGATGAACCTGACGTCGATGAACGGCGAGCGGCGGATGCGACTGACCGAGCGCTACATGGATCCGCCCGGCCAGTCCATGCCGGACTGCCTGATTGCCGCGCGTCTCGCAAACACCATGGAACGCGTGCTGACCGAGATGGGTGACGCCACCTATGCCGGCCAGTTCAAGGGCTTCGACTGGCAGACCGAAGAAGACGCCTTCATGGACGGCTACAACAGACACGCCCATGGCGGCGAATTCGTCACCTATGAACGGCTGAGCGCCATGGGCACCAACGGCTTCCAGGAGCCGGCCACCAGTTTTGCCGACGGCAAGATCGCGGGCACCCAGCGGCTCTACACCGACGGCGTGTTCTCGACCGACGACGGCAAGGCGCGCTTCATGGATGCGCCGTGGCGCGGGCTGCAGGCACCGGGCAAGCAGCAGCAGAAGGATAACCACAAATATCTGATCAACAACGGCCGTGCCAATGTCGTCTGGCAATCCGCCTATCTCGATCAGGAGAACGACTTCGTCATGGATCGTTTTCCCTATCCGTTCATCGAGATGAACCCGGAGGACATGGCCGAAGCTGGGCTCAAGGAGGGCGACCTCGTCGAGATCTACAATGATGCCGGCGCAACCCAGGCCATGGCCTATCCGACACCGACGGCACGCCGCGGCGAAACCTTCATGCTGTTCGGTTTCCCGACCGGCGTGCAGGGCAATGTGACCAGTGCCGGGACGAACGAGTTGATCATCCCGAACTACAAGCAGACCTGGGGCAATATCCGCAAGATTTCGGATGCGCCCAGGAACGTGGCGCACCTCACCTTCAAGTCGAAAGAATACCAGTCGGCTTGAGCACACCAGCGAGTGGCCCCTGCCACTCTTACCTCCAGACGTGGGCGGCCACCAGCGCCGCCCACTCCTTCAAACATATGGACAATACAAATGCGGAAACTGTTTTCGATCGTATCACTGTGTCTGATCGCATCCTCCCCGGCCATGGCTGAGGGTGACGCGGAAAAGGGCGCAGTCGTTTTCAAGAAATGCGCCGCCTGTCATGCGGTCGGCGAAGGTGCGGCCAACAAGGTCGGCCCTGAACTGAATGGCCTGATCGGCCGCAAGGTCGCAGGCGTCGAGGGCTTCAACTATTCGCCTGCCTTCAAGGCAAAGGCGGAAGAGGGCTGGACCTGGGACGAGGCGCACCTGACCGAATATCTCGCCAATCCCAGGGCCTATATCAAGGGAACCAAGATGGCCTTCGCCGGCCTGAAGAAGCCCGAGGATGTGGCCGACGTCATCGCCTATCTGAAGACATTCAGCACCCCGTGACGCTCTGGTGTCGCGATCTCATAAAGAGAGGTCGCGACCTCCACACCTGTGTCTGTGATCTTGGTTGGGAGGCCTCGATGAACTTCATATCAAGGGACAGCGTCGCGTTGTCCGACCTTGCCGCACTCGACTGCGGGCAGCCTTACGCCGCTCGCCCCATGCTGTCGGTCGCCGATGCGGTGACCCGCGCCATCAGCCTCTGCCAGCCTGTCACCGCCAGCGAAGATCTCGATCTGTTTTCGGCGGCCGGTCGCGTCGTGGCCGCTGGCATTCGCTCTCCTTGCGCCTTGCCGCGCTTCGATCATTCAGCGATGGACGGGTTTGCGGTGCGCGCGGCTTCTTTTACAGGCAACGGTCCCTGGACCTTTCGCATCGCGGCGCGGGTGGCGGCGGGTGATCATACTGTCGGACGCGATTTCGAGAGCGCCGAGGCTGTCGAAATCTTCACAGGCGCGATGATCCCGGCTGACTTCGACACCGTGATCATCGGTGAAAAATGCTCCAGGCACGATCGCCAGTTCACCACCGCCTACCGGCCCCGCCCCGGCGAGAACATCCGCAGGGCCGGCGAAGATGTCGATCATGACGCACTGCTGTTCAAGGCCGGGACTGTTCTGACGCCGCACAAGATTGCGCTTCTCGCAGCCGCAGGCCTGTCTCGAATTTCTGTCGTTCGAAAGATCCGGCTCGGTTTCATCACGACGGGCTCGGAACTGAAGGAACCCGGCGAACCACTGGGAGCCGGCCAGATCTACAATTCGAACCGCTACCTTCTCGCCTCCATGCTCGCGCATCCCTGGCTTGAGGTCCACGATCTCGGCTCGATCCCGGACACGATCGAGTCAACGACCGAACTCATTCACGGCGCTTCCATGCACCACGATATCGTCGTCACCTCGGGCGGGTTGTCCAAGGGTGGCGAGGATCATGTGCGTGACGCCCTGACACGCTGCGGCGGATCTCTTGGCGTGCTCGATGTCGCGATGCGGCCCGGCAAACCCGTGTCCTTCGGCACACTGGGCTCGGCACTCTTCATCGGCCTTCCCGGGAACCCCATGGCCGCCGCCGTGACGCTCGACAAGATTGCGCTGCCGGCGATCAGGGCCGTCGCGGGCATCGAGCATCGGGATCCAGTCTGGATGATGGCGATCTCCGACTTTGCGTTGCGCAAGAAGGAGGGACGTACGGAATTCGTACCCGTCCGCGTTCAGGGTCGCGACGCTTCTCGCACGCCCGTGGTTGCAATGCTCGGCCGGGGGTCGTCGGGCAGCCTGTCACCCATGGCCCATGCCGACGGCGTGGCAATCCTGCCGCCGGAGCTCGTGACAATTGAGCGCGGCATGCCCCTGCGGTTCGAACCATTCGCGATGTGAGGCGCCGCCCGTGGCGTCGGCGATCAGGTGATCGCCTTGCGCACCTTGGCGGACACCCATTCCGACACGACCACCGTTCCCAGGATGACGATGAAAATCGTCGTGACCTGCGGCCAGGCGAGCATGTTGAGCGACGATTGCAGCTTGAGGCCAAGGCCGCCCGCGCCGACTAGGCCGAGAATGGCGGATTCGCGGATGTTGATGTCCCAGCGAAACACGGTGATGCCGAGGAAGGACGGCAGGACCTGCGGCACGATTGCGTAGTCGATCACCTGCAGTCCGCTTGCACCGGTCGCCGAGACGGCATCGACCTGTTTCTCATCGATTTCCTCGATCGCCTCGTAAAGCAGCTTGCCGACGAAACCGATCGACCGCAGCGCGATCGCGATGATGCCGGCCAGCAATCCGGGACCGAGGATCGAGACCAGCAACAAGGCCCAGATCAGCGAGTTGATCGATCGCGACGCAACGATCAGGAACAGGGCGACCGGCCGAACGAATACCCGGCTAGGCGTGGTGTTGCTGGCGGCCAGAAAGGCGATCGGCACGGCGATGATGGTCCCGGCCAGGGTGCCGAGCGTCGCCATGTTGAGCGTATCCCAGAGCGGCACGAGCAGTTCCGGCAGATATTCGAAGCGCGGCGGAAAGGCACGAGCCAGGAGATCGCCGCCCTGCTTGGGTGCGTCATAGACAAAGGCCCAGATCGTGTCCTTGGTCATCACCTGCCAGCAGAAGATAAACAGGGCAACGAGCACGAGCCAACCGGCCCATTGCAGGATCTCAGCCCGGGTCGTCTGGTGCTGCCAAACCTTGCGGCCGTCGGAATTCGTTGAAATGGGCATCACTGGATCCGTTTGCGTATGAGGCCGGAGCCGTATTCGGCGAGCATCACGATGACGATGATAAGGATCAGCACCGCGCCGGCGCTGTCATATTCATAACGATCGATCGAGGTGTTGAGCGTGGCGCCGATGCCGCCGGCACCGACGATGCCGATGACGGCCGATTCCCGGAAATTGATGTCGAAACGATAGAGCGACAGGCCGATCAGGCGCGGCATGACCTGAGGCTGGACCGCGTAGTTGACGAGTTGCAGCCAGGAGGCACCGGTGGCGCGCACGGCCTCGGCCTGGGACTCGTCAATCTCCTCGATGTCTTCAGCGAGAAGCTTGGCGATGAAACCGATCGTCGCGAAGGTGAGCGTGAGGAACCCGGCGAAGGGGCCGAAACCGAACATCGTGACCAGCAGAATGGCGATGATAATTTCCTGAAAGGCGCGCGATACGGCGATGATCGAGCGGCAGACATAATAGACGGGTGCCGGCGCCATATTGCGGGCCGCGCCAACGCCGATCGGGATCGAGATCAGGATGCCGACAATCGTCGAGCACAGCGTCATTGTCAGGCTTTCCTGCAGCCCGGACACGATATCACGCCAGCGCGAGGTGAAGTCCGGCACCAGGAAGCCCTGGAGGAAACGCCAGCCGCGGTCGAGACCTTCATAGGCGCGGGCCCAGTTTACCTCGACCGTCGAGGCGGCCAGGATCAGATAGATCAGGAACCCGCCATAGATGAACCAGCGCAGGTTCCGATCCTTGATGAACAGAGGCGGCCGGCGCCACTGCGTCGGATAGGTGCGAACCGAGGCTGTCACACGACACCTGCCATTCGCTCGTCTGCGCGCAGTCGCTCCGCATGGGCTGCACGCTCTTCCTCGGCATCGTCGGAGGCCTGCTTGCGCATGGCGTCCCAGTCTTCCTCGCCATAGATGCGGGTCAGGGCCTCCGTGTCCAGGGCTTCGGGTGGGCCGTCGAAGACGACCTCCCCTGCCCGCAGGCCGACGATCCGCTCGACGAAGGCCTGGGCCAGAAGCACGTCGTGGATGTTGATGATGGCCGGAAGCTCCCGCTCGCGGCAGATTTCGACGATCAGGCGCATGATCTGGCGCGACGTCTTCGGGTCGAGCGATGCAGTCGGCTCGTCGATCAGCAGAAGCTCGGGGTCCTGCTCGAGCGCACGGGCGATGCCGACCCGCTGGCGCTGGCCGCCCGAAAGCGCATCGGCCCGCTTGTCCGCATGGTCGGTCAGGCCGACGCGGTCGAGAAGGGCAAAGGCATTGGCGACATACTCCTCCGGGTAGCGGCGGAAGAAGCTGCGCCAGAAGGGAACATAACCAAGTCGGCCGGAGAGCACGTTTTCCATCACCGTCAGCCGTTCGACCAGCGCATATTCCTGGAAGATCATGCCGATGCGGCGACGGGCGAGCCGGAGGTCTCCGCGCGACAGACCGGTGACGTCGAGCGAGTTGAGGAAGACCTTGCCGGCACTCGGCTCGATCAGCCGGTTGATGCAGCGGATCAGGCTGGACTTGCCGGCCCCTGAGGGACCGATGAGGCCGACGACCTGGCCAGCCGGAACTTCGAGGGTAACCCCGTTCAAAGCCTTGTCCCCGGTCTTGTAGGTCTTGGTCAGTCCCGAAATCCTGAGCATCCGGCAGTCTCCATCTCTAAAACAGGAAAGGCACCGACCCCCGTGAGGGTCGGTGCCTGGTACGTCTAGACGCTTACTTGCACTCGTAGGAAACGCCGTTGGCTTCATCGATCTGGCGGATGACCGCCCAGTTGTCCTTGAAGGAGATCGGGATGAAACTTTCCTGCGGCGGCTCGGAGGTTTCGAACTCCTTCAGGAGTGCCGAACCTTCCCAGTTGAACGAGAAGAATGCGTCCTTGATCTTTTCCTGCAACTCCGGCGTCAGGTTATGGGCAACACCGTAACCGGTGGTCGGGAAGGTCTGCGACTTGAAGATCGAGACGATCTGGTCTGCCTTGACGACGTCACGGGCGATCATGCGATTCATCACCGAGTTGGCGACGGCCGCAGCCGGATAGTCCTTGTTGGCAACGCCGAGCACCGAGTTGTCGTGCTTGCCGGAGAAGACCGGTTCGAAATCGGCGCCGGCTTCCAGCTTGTATTCAGACTTCAGAAGCGCCGACGGCGCCTTGAAACCGGAATTCGAGGTCTCGGAGGTGAAGGCGAGCTTCTTGCCCTTGAGGTCTTCGATCTTTTCGACGCCGGAGCCCGGATAGGTGATGATTTCCATCTCGTAGCCGAACTCACCTTCCTTCGATGCCATCATGGAGAAGGGGCGGAAACCGGCACAGGCGACGGCGATCGGGTTCGAGCCGGTGTTGAAGCCGGAGACATGCAGACGACCGGCGCGCATGGCTTCGATCTGAGCAGCATTCTCCTGGACGGGGAAGAACTGAACCTTCTTGCCGGTCTTTTCGGCGAGGTGGTCGAGGAAGCCCTTCCAGACATCGGCATAAACGGCCGGGTCTTCAACCGGCGTGTAAGCAAAGACCAGCGTGTCGGGATCGACGAGCTGGCTCGCATCGGTCGGGATATCGGCAACCATGTCGCCATCGGCATCGGCGTAGCGGGCGTCCAGCTTGAATTCGGCATGGGCCGGCAGTGTGAAGGCCACCGAAATGGCGAGGGCTGCGATAAGCTTCTTCATGGCAATCTCCAAATTGGGCATTGTTCGGTCCAAGTGTCCGCAGCCTTATTCGACATTTCCGCAAAGGTTTTGTGACAGGATTCAGATCAACTGCCTCATTTCTACTCAGATACGATCTTTTATAGAGCACAGGACCATATGAACCAAAACATTATCCAATGTTACATTATGGTTCATCTATCTAACACATAGCCAGAACCGCGAACGGTGCGGATCTGACTGTTTAATCCCTCCGGGTAGATACTTTTTCGAAGCCGCCCGATGTGTACGTTGATCGCATTATCGTTGACGACCCCATCCTCTCCCCATATCGACCTCATCAATTCAGCACGCGTGAAGATATGACCTGGGGAACCCATAAGGCATTCCAATAACTTGAACTCGGTCGGCCCAAGCCGCACTTCGTTGTTTTTCCGATGAACCCGCAGGCTCTGCTGGTCGAGCGTTAGATCGCCCACTTGCAGTATGTGGCCCATGGCAGTTGGGTTAACGCGCCGCAAAAGATCCTTGACCCGCATAGTGAGTTCCACGGGCGGAAAGGGGACCACCAGATAGTCATCTGGGACACCTGGCGCACATTTAAACTGATCTGCGTCATGCTCGTCCGCGACCAGCAGGATGATCGGGAGATGCTTGTACCTCTCATTGTCCCTTAGGCTCTCACAGAGGCTTGGTACTGAAGCACTCGGCAGCCATGAATTCATCACCACGAGATCTGGCAAAGTACTGTGAAGGATATCCAGCACCGCATTGCCATCGCCTGCGTGCAGGACTTCGAAGCCTTCGTCATTTAAGGCACTCGCCAAAACCTGTCGCACGGCTTGGTTGTCATCGACCAGCAAGATACGTGGAGCCATTGTTTCAGCTCCTATACCTGCACTTCCATCGAGTAACCGGCTCCGCGCACCGTGCGGATCACATCCTGCTTATTCAACGCTTTGCGCAACCGTCCGATATGCACGTCAACAGTACGCTCATCGACGTAAATGTCGTACCCCCACACGCCGTCAAGAAGCTGAGAGCGGGAGAAGACGCGACCGGGCGATGACATTAGAAATTCCAGCAGGCGAAACTCGGTCGGGCCAAGCCGGATCTCTCGACTTTTCAAATGTACGCGATGATTCTCCCGGTCTAGCTCAATGCTTCCACAGCGGAGGATAGACGACAGGACTTCTGGCTTGGCACGCCGCAGCATGGCCTTAACGCGGGCCATCAGTTCCGGCGTCGAGAATGGCTTCACGACATAGTCGTCCGCACCCGTCGCCAAGCCGCGCACCCGCTCGCTTTCCTCGCCACGGGCCGTCAGCATGATGATCGGCAGGCGCTCGGTTTCGGGGCGTAAGCGCAGGCGCCGGCAGAGTTCGATGCCCGACACCCCGGGGAGCATCCAGTCGAGGATGAGGAGATCCGGAACCCGCTCTTGCAAGCGGATTTCGGCCTCGTCGCCCCGCAGGATCGTCTCGACTTCATATCCCTCGGCTTCAAGGTTGTAGCGCAGGAGGACCGACAGGGCCTCCTCGTCTTCCACCACGGCAATCTTCGGCTGCATCAAACACCAACCTCGCTGGTCAACGTCACTCGGTGATCGCACCGACGGAAGAAGTCAGATCTTCCTTCGGCCGCTCACCTTCCGGCTGGGCACCGGTCGCCATGTAATAGATCGTCTCGGCGATGTTCGTCGCGTGATCGCCGATGCGCTCGATGTTCTTCGCGCAGAACAGAAGATGCGTGCAGCTCGTGATGTTGCGCGGATCTTCCATCATGTAGGTCAGGAGTTCACGGAACAGCGAGGTGTAGATCGCGTCGATCTCCTCGTCGCGATCGCGGATCGACTTGGCCTTTTCGGGCGAGCGCGTCGTGTAGACGTCGAGCACTTCCTTGAGCTGGGCCAGCGCCAGATCGGAGAGATGTTCGAGCCCACGGGCGAGCTTGCGCGGCACGCCGGTCGCCTGAATGGCGACCACACGCTTGGAATTGCTTTTGCCGAGATCGCCGACGCGCTCGAGGTCGGCAGCGATGCGCAGCGCGCCGATGATTTCGCGCAGGTCGGAGGCGACCGGCTGGCGTTTTGCGATCGTGACGATGGCCTTGTCACCGATCTCGCGCTCCATGGCGTCCATGAGCACGTCATCGGAGATGACTTTCTGCGCCAGTGCCGCGTCGGAATTGACCAGAGCGCGCACGCTTTGGGCGACCATCTGTTCCGCCAGACCGCCCATTTCAGAAATGCGGCGCATCAGGAATTTCAGATCATCGTCGTATGCAGAAAAGATGTGGCTCGACACCATTGTAAGACCTCAATCGGGTTTTCGCCTCTTGCTGCGTTGGCAAACAGCTCTCCCAGGCCATCGATCGCCCAAGTATGAAGCGCTTCCATCGTTTGATGGAGCATTTACAGTCACTGCGGACCAAGGAATGGGCCGCCAATTCTAAAAAAACGGCTGAGTGAGGAACGTCTCACCCATATCGACCAGTAATATACTGCTCTGTCTGCGGATGAGCGGGACGCGAAAAGACTTGATCCGTTGGTCCAAATTCAATCAACTGCCCCAAATACATGAAGGCCGTTCGGCTAGAAATTCTGGCCGCTTGCTGCATGTTGTGCGTTACAATCACTATTGTGATCTCTCTACCGAGCTCGGCTAGCAAATCCTCGATCTTCGACGTTGCGATTGGATCTAGTGCCGACGTCGGCTCATCAAGCAGAAGGATCTCAGGATTCGGTGCCAGTGCGCGGGCGATACACAAGCGCTGCTGTTGCCCGCCCGACATGTCGTATGCCGACCGATGCAATCTGTCCTTCACTTCATCCCAGATGGCTGCCCTACGAAGCGCAACTTCAACCGCCTCGTCTATAACCTTTCGATTATTGACACCTCGGACGCGCAATCCTGCAGCGACGTTCTCATATATGGACTTGGGGAACGGATTGGGTTTCTGAAAGACCATTCCGATACGCAGACGCACCATCACCGGGTCGGTTCCAGATCCCACCAAATTCTGCCCATCAGGGAAGAGGGAAATCTTCCCTGAATACCTATTTCCGGGATACAGATCATGCATACGATTGAAGCATCGAAGCAGCGTGGATTTGCCGCAACCAGACGGCCCGATCATCGACGTGATCTGTCGATCCAGAATCGGCATATTTATGTTTTTCAACGCCTGAGTACCGTCTGCGTAGAAGAAACTCATATCCTCGACGATGGCTCGCAACGGTTCGACCTCGGCAGCCGGAGGAAGAGGTGGCGCGTACTCCACTAGCAATTCAGGGTCAGTCAAATTGGTATTCATTTTATTCTCCAGCACCATCGTGCAGCGTGTCAGTTGCGCATCTGCTTGCGAAGCCGATAGCGAATCCAGATAGCAATCCCGTTGAGCGAGAAGGTCAGCGTCATCAACACAACGCCTGTGGCGGCGGCGTTCACATGGAACGCAGCCTGGGGACGAGAAATCCAGTTGAACATTTGGATTGGCAGAACAGTAAAGCCTTCGAACAGCCAATCGAAACTTATGAAGGGGAATGTCCCGGTGATTGGGCTACCTGGCAAAAACGCGATAAATGTAAGCGCTCCGATCGTTATGATTGGCGCCGTTTCACCAATGGCACGTGATAGGCCAACAATTGCTCCTGTCATGATCCCGGGTCTCGCTGCAGGGATAATGTAGTTCCACATGACCTGCCATTTGTCGGCTCCGAGACCATAGGCCCCTTCTTTGACAATCTTCGGAATAGATCGTACCGCCTCACGTGTGGAAACAATGACGACCGGAAGAATGAGGAGAGCTAGCGTCATACCAGCCACGACGATGGTCTTACCTAGGTCGAGCCCGTAGACGAAGAAACCTAAAGCTAGAAGCCCATAGATGATCGATGGGACGCCCGCCAGATTTGCGACATTGATCTCAATGATATTTGAGATCCAATTTTTTGGAGCGTATTCTTCTAGATAAACACCCGCCATGACGCCTAGAGGCACAGCGAGAAATGCCGTTACCAGCATCACGAGAATAGATCCTACCCAGGCCGATAGGATACCTGCATTCTCAGCTCGCCTTGAAGGGTAAGAGGTGAGGAAATCGTAGTCGACACGTCCGACACCCCGGATTACGAGGTCGCCGATCAATGCAACCAAAAGGCCCATCGATACGACCATTACAAACACGCCCATTCCCGCGACGAAAAGATCGCGTCGTTTTGCACTGTTGATTGCAGCAACTGCCTGAAGTGTCGAAGCTTCAGCAGCAGTTAAGCCACTACTGGTCACCGCCATATCAGTAAACCTCACGGAATCGCTTGCGCAGATAGAAACCTGCAACGTTGAAACTGAGTGTCAGCAGAAACAACACAAGTCCTGTTGAAAATATTGTCGAATAGGCCAGCGATCCATGAGGAAGGTCGCCCAAGCTCATTTGCACAATATAGGCCGTGATTGTCGCGGCCCCTTCGCGAGGGTCAAATGTCAGATTGGGGTTCTGCCCACCGGCGATCGCCAACACCATGGTCTCACCCACAGCACGGGACATCCCCAGAATATAGGCGGCTGTGATGCCTGAGAAAGCGCCCGGAATGACCACGCGAAATGCAACCTGCCAGCGCGCCATGCCAAGAGCATAGGCCCCCTCGCGAAGCCCGTTGGGAACGGCCCGCATAGCATCCTCTGATACAGAGACAACATAAGGCAGGATCATGATGCCGATGATGATTGACGGTACCAACAAGTTGATTCCGTTCAGTCCAGGAATGAAATTCTGTAGAAAGGGAGTCATCACGAGAAGTGCGAAATAGCCAAACACCACAGTTGGCACTGCCTCAAGCATTTCGAGTGCGGGTTTGATCGTCTCGCGCACCGAGTTCGGGGCATACTCTGACAAGTAGACCGCCATTATCGTCCCGAGAGGGATTGCGATTATCAAAGCGAGCGTCGCCACCTCAATTGTCGCAACAAGCAGTGGCAAGATGCCGAAACGAGCATCGGTGAAGACTGGTGTCCAGACTGTGCCTGTCAGGAATTCGACGATAGGAACAGTTTGAAAGAAGACCCAGCTTTCACTTACTAAAATGACGACGATTGACGTTGTCACGAAGACAGACAGAGCCGCACTCAGGAACATGACGACACGCATTACGTTTCCGAGCAATCGCCGCCGCATGACGAAGCCCGAGGCTTCGAGCTCGCTCGCTGTGGGAATTGAGTCACTTGCCATGAGATCCAACCGTTGACATATGTGGGGCGACCAATCGGCCGCCCCATCCGATGATTGCCTTATTCAGAAGCGAGCAGATCTTCGATCGACACGCCGACCTTTGAACCACCCTCGAAGAAGGTGCCCGTCTTGCGAGCGGCAACCTTAGCCTTGCCAAGGTCGAACGCATTGGCCGGCAGCGGCACGTAGCCAACTTCGGAAACAAGTTCGACGCCATGCTTCGGGTCCATCATGAAATCGGCATAAGCCTGAACTTCAGGACGGTCGAGCGCATCCTTCTTCACATACATGAACAGCGGACGGGCCAGCGGCTGATAGGTACCATCGCCAGCGCTCTGAATCGACGGCTCCACGCAGGTCCCATCTTCCTGCCTGATTGCGACCGCCTTCACCTTGTCGCGATTTTCTTCAAGATATGCGAGGCCGAGGAAGCCGATGGCATCCTTGTCACCAGCGACACCATTGATAGTGATGTTATCGTCTTCGGTCGCAGTGTAGTCGCCACGCGACTCATGCTCGGTCCCGTTGATGGCGAGGGTAAAGTAGTCATAGGTGCCAGAGTCAGTGCCCGCACCAAAGAGGCGCAAAGGCGCGTCCGGGAACTCTGCGTTCACCTGGTTCCAGTTGTTGACCTTGCCCTGAGCAGGAACTTCCCACATTGTTTTCAACTCAGCAGGCGACATGCAGGCCGCCCATTCATTGCCCGGGTTTACGATGACAGCGAGACCGTCCATCGCGACTGGCAGTTCGATGTACTCGATCTTGTTTTCTTTGCAGAGTTCGATTTCTTCACCACGGATCGGGCGCGATGCACCCGTGATATCTGTTTCACCTCGGCAGAACTTCTTGAAGCCACCGCCGGTGCCAGAAAGCCCAACGGTTACTCGGGTGCCCGAAGTGCTCTGAAATTCTTCAGCATAGGCTTCCGAAATCGGGAACACTGTAGACGAGCCATCTACAGTGACCGTCGCCTGCTGAGCGGAAGCCTGAAGTGCAACTGCGGATACAGCAGAAGCTAGAGCTAGAATAAGGGTGGTGCGGATCATGGCAAACTCCTCATGAATGTCTTTTCCAGAGACTTTGGTCTCGGAGCCATGACTAGGTGCCGCACATGACAGAAACATATCATTGACATGACAGTTCAATGACAATGGCGTCGTCATCACCCTTGGTGTTGGGCCCGGATTGGGAGCTCTTCCAAGTGCATTCGGTGTGGGGATCCGCCCGAAAACGATCTGATCGTTTGGACAAAATCAGGCGCCGGCAGAATTCGGCCTCAGCAAGGAGTTGAGTTCACATATCTTTAGCGCGGCCAGCCGCTCGGTCCTGCAAAAGATGCAACTGCGAAAGCAGAATCATCGAGAATTGTGGGCCGTACTTACCCTTTCGGTAAGAGGTTGCCCCCCTCGTGCCAGGATCCATAAATCCGACATGGATTATCGTCATGAGGAGAGCAATCGGCAATGAAAACAATTGGGTGGCCAACCGCTCTAAACTATCCGGTCTAAGGCAGCTGGGCTGACCACGAGGCGGTCAGCCCAAAGGCAAAATGTTACGCTGCTTGAGCATTTTTCCTCTGAATTCGCGACGACCGGTCGGAATTTAACAAGTTCCGCTCTAGGGAAAAATGCTGGATTAGAGTTGCCAGGTGATTAGCCTCTTCGGACAACTTGTGGGTCGCGGCATTGGCTTCCTCCACCATTGCCGCGTTTTGCTGCGTGACCTGGTCCATCTGGTGCACCGCGGTGCTGACTTCAACGATGCCCGTTGACTGCTCACGTGTCGCCGTCGCGATCGCGGACATGTGATCGCTGATCTTCACGACATGGGACTGAATCTGACCCAGAGCCGCGCCCGTTTCTTGAACGAGTCCAACGCCCGCCGAAACCTCGGTATCGGACTTCGCGATCAGCCGCTTAATGTCCTTCGCCGCGCTCGCGGCGCGCTGCGCCAATTCCCGCACTTCCTGGGCGACAACCGCAAAGCCTTTACCCGATTCGCCTGCACGAGCCGCTTCCACTCCCGCGTTGAGGGCGAGCAGATTTGTCTGGAAGGCAATCTCGTCGATAACGTTCGTGATGTGACCGATCTCAGTCGATGCTTGCTCGATACGTCCCATGGCTTCAATTGCTTCACTCACGACCACGGAGGAACGCTCGGCGCTCTGCCTTGCGTCGGCAACGAACGTGTTTGCTTCTTGTGCCCGGTCGCTGGACATTCGCACCGCAGTCGTAATCTCTTCAAGCGCGGCAGCGGTTTCTTCTAGCGAAGCGGCCTGCTGTTCCGTTCGCTTGGAAAGGTCATTCGTTGCCGAACGTAGTTCGCTTGAATTGCCGGTGATCATGTCCGACGCTGAGCTTACCTGAGCCAATGTTGACTGCAGTGTCGCCATCGCATCATTTGTGTTCTTCTGCAACTCCGCAAAAGCACCTTGGAACTGGCCCCGCATGCTGGCCGTCAGATCGCCTTCCGCCAGAGCGGCAATTACCCGCCGCGTCTCGGCAACACCTATGTCAACGCTGGCGAGAAGCTGGTTGACGCTTTGCGCAAAGCGGTTGAGGTCCGCATTTTCGTAATCTTGCTCAATCCTCCGGCTGAAATCGCCGGCCACGGCGGCGGTTACAACGGAGCTGATACTCGACTGAAGATCCGCGCTTCGATTGCGGAGTGCCGTTTCCTGTTCATTGAGGGAGCGCATCGCGAGACCGTTGGTCTTGAACACTTCGACAGCGCCAGCCATCAGACCGAGCTCGTCGCCGCGATCCTTGTACGGGACGTCCGAATTCAGATCGCCGGAGGCAAGCGTGGTCATGCATTCGGTCAGTCTTGCGATGCGTCCGGTGATGCCGGTCACCATGTAAACAATGAAAGCACCCAGTAATGTTACTGCCAGTACAGCGATGATGGCAGCCGTCCAGAACATCCTGTACATCGGACCCAGCAGTTCAGCCGCTTCCTGCTCCACCACGATCGTCCACTGCGAGTCGTAGAAGGGCATGGAGACTCCGAGCATCTCCTTGCCGGTCGGGCCGGTATAGAAGCCCATGGCCTCGCGACACCCGGTCTCGCAATAGCCGTTGGTCAGATACTTCCCGCTGCTCGAACAGACCACGCCGGCCGTCATCAACGTGAGCTGCCAGGGCTCGCGACTTCCCTCATGCTTCATCATCGCATCGGGAATGACGCGCGAATCGGTAATCATCACATTGTCTTTGTTGACGATATAGTAGTCGAAGGTCTTTCCGACACCCGCAAGGTAAAAGGCACCGGCGTCGCCTTCCAGGTTGCCGATCTCGCCATCGACAATGTTCGTCAGCATCTTCGCGTTCGCATGAATGTGAACGACACCGCTTTGGCTACGCCCGGCGAAGGTCAGATTGTATTTGCCGGCATCGTCGCGCCAGACGTCGGAATGTCCGGGTGTCGTATCGATGACCCTCGAGAAACTTGTGCCTATGCGTGAGGCATCTGAGGATGCAACGATCTGACCGTCGACGACGTGATCGATGTAGTTGTAAACCTCGGTCGCAGCGATCGGACGCTTGCCCGATTTTACCTCATCCTTGAAGGGGTGCTGCTCAATGTCGAAAACGTCTGTCTGGACGATACGCGCAAAGTGCTGAGACAACATCTGAGAGTCAGCTTGGTCGGCCAGCCCTGCAAGTTGAACGGCCTGCTTCTCGTTTTGTCCAAGGAAGCGGATGACGCCCTGTTGCTTGGCGTCGATAAAATTCATCAGGCCACCGAGCGAGGTCGCGACCTCCTGCCTGTAGAAGTTGTAGGCGAAGTACCCGCCAAGGGCCGCCAGCAGTGGAACAACCATGAAAAAGAGGACGAAGAGTCGCGTGCGAATACTCTCGAAGAAATTTATGCGTCCTGCTGAATACTGATTTGTCATATTGATTCCCGCCTCTCGAAGATTATCTGAAATTTAGACAGACGCGATTAAGGATCACTGAAGATTGACAACGGTCAGTTGTGGGGATCCTGTGGCACAGAAAAACATGAAATTTTACACAATTATGGCATGGCTGAAGAGGTGCCTGAACAGTGAGCGTTCTTGCCACCAGTAATGGCCCCACCCTTATCCGGGCCATTACAGGCCGTTCACTTCGTGCCACGACCATATGAGAGCGCAACAGGAAACTTGCCATCCTGATTGCGATCGGCCAGCATATTGCTCATGAACGGATATGAACCCACAACCACCGCATGCATATCGGCTTATCAATCTGATTATCCATCAGAATATGCTCTGTCGTGAGTTTGGAGACAAGTCTGCATCAGAGGCACAGGTGTACGACACTCGCCCGCTGGACCCCTCTAAAAACCTCCCCCTTTTCGGCAAATCATGATTCACTCCGACATGCGTGATTTGGCGGGAGCGGATGATGCGGGGACAGCCTGGTTTCTTCGATCTGGACGAGCGTTACGAACGGCTGAGCGCCGTGGGCGATCCGCTCGAGAAGCTGAACGGCATCATCCCGTGGCCGGTGTTCGAGAAGCCGCTGGCCAAGGCGCTGAAGCGATCGGATGGGTCAAAGGGCGGGCGTCCGCCGTTTCCGGCGGTGCTGATGTTCAAGATCCTGGTGCTCCAGGCGCTCTATAATCTCTCCGACGACCAGGCCGAGTTCGTCATCCAGGACCGGCTTTCGTTTATTCGGTTCCTGGGGCTCGGCCTTTCCGACAAGGTGCCGGACGCCAAGACGATCTGGCTGTTTCGCGAAAGTCTCGTGCGAGCCGGTGCCATCGACAATCTGTTCGCTCGCTTCGACAAACATCTCTCGCGGTCCGGGTATCTGGCCAAGGGCGGGCAGATCGTCGATGCGACAATCATCCAGGCTCCGAGGCAGCGCAATAATCAAGAAGAGAAAGACGCGATCAAAGCCGGTGAGATACCGCAGGACTGGAAGGAGAAGCCCGCCAAGCTTGCCCAGAAGGATCGCGATGCGCGTTGGACGGTGAAGTATTCCAAGGCTAAGCAGCCGACGGAAACGCCGGCATCAGCGCCAACGAAGACCCATGACATCGCCATTCCGATGTTTGGTTACAAAAATCACGCGGGCATCGACCGGGCACATGGCTTCATCCGGGGATGGACGGTGACAAGTGCGAGCGCCCATGACGGTGCCCAACTCCGGAATGTCGTGACCAAGGACAATACCGCCTCAACGGTCTGAGCCGACAGCGCCTACCGATCCAAGACGAACGAGGAGTGGCTGATAAAGAATGGCCTGAAGTCAGACATCCACCAGCGAAAGCCGAAGGGCAAGCCAATGCCGGAAACGACGTCGCGGGCAAACGGGCGACGATCCAAGACTTGGCTCTTCCAATCCCGATGGTCCTGATGAAGAGCTTCATTTTGTCCTTCTGCCTTGCAAAGACATGCTCGACAGCGGATCAAGGTGAAGATCGGCATGGCTAATATCGCCTACAACATGCTCCGATACGTCTTCCACGAAGGTCGCCATGCCACCGCATGACGACGGCCGCCCCGCAAGGGGCGGGAATGCCAATACAGACAGTTCAAATATCATCACCGAAAGCGGCGGTAGGCTCAGATCGCCCCGTCAACGCAGGAAATCGGGGTAAATCGAGGTGTCCAGCTGTATGCGCGAGTATGGCGGCATAGGCCTGCAAGTCCCTGAACACTGTCGTTGGAAGCTCGACCGTAATCTTGACGGGGCGGTCGTCGGGAATAGCGGAGAGCCTGAGTTTCGTCATGTCGGTTCCTTCTCCGCTCCGTAGGGTTTCATCACCAGATCGCGGTTGACGATAACACGGACCGGAAAACCCGGCCGGATCGTCAGAGTCGGCTGAATGTTGAGTTGGCGACCAACGATCTGCTGGCCGATGTCGGAGGCGCTGTCCCGGGCGCTCTCGCGGATTGCGCGGACGATGTCGCTTTCGTCATCGGCCGAGAGTTCCGTGCCGATACCGAGCAGCGTCGAAAGCGCTGCGGCTTTGAACAACTGTCCCCAGTGATAGCCGACTTCATCCTCGAGTCCAGAGAACCCTTGCGTATCCGCGCCCTGCAGACGCTCCAGCACGATGGATGAGCCGTCCGGCATGATAAGGCGGTTCCAGACGAGCAGCACACGGCTCTGCCCGAACGCGACCTGGCTGTCGTACTGACCGATCAAGCGTGCGCCTTGCGGAATGAGGAGATACGAGCCGGTCGGGCTGTCATAGACATGTTCCGTCACCTGCGCGGTGATCTGGCCGGGCAGATCGGATTTGATGCCGGTAATCAGGGCCGCAGGAATGATAGTACCCGCCTGCACGACATAGGGAGACAACTTCTCCTGCACGCGACCGGCACTGACGGTGCGCCGATCTGTTTCGCCATTGACGAAAGCAAGCTTGCGGTCCTGCATATTCTGCGCGGACCCGGCGTCCAGCGGCGCCGGTTCGGACGGAATCGGCATGCCGGTGGCGGGATCGACGCCAGAAGCGGGTGTAGTTGCCGAAGGGATTGTCTGCCCTCCCATCGTGCGCTCCCCACGACTGTCAGTGAACAGCTTTGCCAGACGGGCGGACTCGATCTCGGCAAGACGGCGCTGCTCCTCGGGATCGACGCGCGGTGTCTGGATGCTGGGTGTGACGATAGGCTTGCCCGCCTCCTGCGCCCGAAGGATGGGACGGCCGAGGTCCCCCGGTAGCGCCGGGCCCAGCTTCGGAATGGTGGTGTAATCTCTCGGCAGGCCGGCCAGGCCATCGGCTGGTGTCGTGTTGTCGACATTATAGAGCTCCGTCGCGGACTGGTTGCCGCGCCGGTTGGTGTCGAGCGCCCAGAACAGTGCCGCCGCAATGGCGATAATGGTCACGCCGCCGAGACCAATCAGCACCTTGCGAGACAGCCGCGTAACGCGCCGCGGCTCGGGCCGCAGCCGCAGTTCCGCCTGAAGGCCCATGTCTGATGATTTTGCAGACCCTGTCATCGGCTGCGCTCCGAGGAGAACAGCGCGGTCCGCTTCGCAGCTGTTCGACCATCGGTGCGGACGATGCGAACACGCTTCTGGCTGTCCTTGTCGCCAAGCCTCAATTCGGCAGCTGCGAACAGCCGATCGACGACATAGTAATTCTGCCGCGCACGATAGTTGACCAATTCGGAATTACCGGACGGTCCGATCACGAACAGTGGCGGCATTTCGCCCTGCCCGATGCCGGAGGGGAATTCGATGTAGACCTTGGCTCCGTCATCGAAGGCCCGCATTGGCCGCCAGGGTGCTGGATCGCCCTCGATGCGGTACCGGAAGTTCAGTTTCGAGATATCGATGCCGGTTGCAACGGCTTGTGTCTCTGCCGCCCTCACATTCTGCCGTCGCAGCGCGATCAACTGGTCCTGCGGATATTGCCATGAGACCGATGCCATGTAGGTCGAAGGGGTGGACCGCAGTTCCAGATGGTAGGTACGCCGGTCGGTGTTGATGACCAAATTGGTCTGAAGATCGGGCCGCGTCGGCTTCACCAGGATATGCACCTGCTTTGAAGCCGCCGTGCCGCTTTCAGTATCGCCGATGATCCAGCGCACGGTGTCGCCGGCTGCCACTGGCCCCGTGCCAACAAGCTGCTCACCAGGTTGAAGGGCGATGTCGGTCACCTGCCCCGGAGCGGCATAGACCTGATAGAGCGCGCCGCCGGAGAAAGGATAGACCTGCACGGCGTTGATGAAGCCGTCACGAACCGGCTGGATGCGGGCAGCTTCGTTGGCCTGCATAATCCGGGCCTTCGGATCGACAGGTTCTGCCTTCGACTTCTCTCCTTCGACCGGCTTCAATTGCCCGAGCAAAGGCAGGGGTTTGGGCAGTTCGACCACCTTTACCGGCCCAACCGGATCGACGGTCAGCAAAGCGGGCGCCGCATCGTCGTAATCGATCTCGGGCGGAATGTATTTTTTCGCGCAGCCGGCAAGCGCCGATGTGGATATTAGCGTTGCCAGCAGCAGCGATGCACTTTTCCTGTATGCCCCCTTCATTGCGAAAGCTCCTTCGACCAGTTGATTGCGTTGACGTAGACGCCGAGTGGATTGGCGCGCAGCTTGTCAGTGGTGCGCGGCGGCTGGACCACGACGGTCAGGATGGCGGTCCAGCGTTCGGTGGTGGAAAGCTGGCCGTTTTCGAACTGCCGTTCGGTCCAGGCGATGCGGAAACTGTCTGGGGATGCCCGGATAACGCTGGAGATCTCAACGGCAATCTGGTTCTTGCCGACCTTCGTGAACGGGTCATTGGCACGCGCGTAATCGTTCAGCGCAATCGCCCCGCGATCAGTGGTGAATTCGTAGGCGCGAAGCCAGTTCTGTCGCACGATGACTGGGTCGGCCGGAATGCTGCGAACCTGCTCGATAAAACGGGCGAGATGCCATGCGATCTGTGGATCGGTTGGCCGATAGTCGGTCACGGCAGAGGCAACGGCCTGCGCCTCGCCGAACTTGTCTATCTGCACCACCCATGGCACGACGGTCCCACGCGTCGATTGCCAGACCAGGGCGGACGCAAAACCTCCAGCCAGAAACAGAGACCCGAAGGCCATCAGCCGCCAGTTTTTCGCCTGCACGCGAGCGGAGCCTATGCGCTCGTCCCAGACCTGCGCTGCCTTCTGGTAGCGGGTTTCGGGTTCCGGGGTGCGTGCGTAGCGCACGGAAGGTCGTCTGAAGATGTTCATCAACGGTCATCCTGATTGAGAGAGACGGACATGGAGCCGCCGCTGTGATCGGCGGAGCGGACCGTATGGGCAGCCGTGCTGACACCGTGACTGACGGTGCTGCTTCGCTTCATGCGCTGTGCCCACTCGGGCGGCGTCGAGGGTGAGATGACGGAGCCGGACACGGCAGCGGAACTTGCGGACCACGAACCGGCAAAGGAGGAATCGTTGGCGGCATCTGACATGCCGACGCCGACCTCGTTCTTGCCGCCTGTCGCCTTCCATGCGCCTGCCTGTCCGGAGCGATAGCTGGAGCGCATGGATTGGGATGCGCCGGAGACCATGGCCCTGCCCTTGTACATGGCGAGACCTGCGGCTGCTTTTGCGACACCGGCAAGGCCGGCAGCTCCACCGCCAGTCCCTGTCGATCCCACGGTTGCGTCACCAAGACCGTAGGCGGTCCTGGCGCCGCCCGCGAGTGTGGCCCCTCCCCTTGCCGCTCCGCCGGCAGCACTTGTTGCAGCTCCCAGTCCCGCCTTGGCACCCATATAGCCGGCGGCTCCGATACCGGCCGCAGCAAGGCCGGTCCCGACGGCAGCACCCGCGCCGAGTTGCGGCGCGCCGGACACCAGGCCCGAGGCGATACCTGGACCGAAGATTGAAAGGCCCATCAGCGAAAGAGCGCCGAGCACCAGCGACAGCGCCTCGGTGATGGTCGGCTGTTCAGAGAAACCGGATGTGAACTCGTCGAACAGGCCAGAGCCGATGCCGACGATCACGGCCAGCACAAGTATCTTGACGCCGGAGGCGACGATGTTTCCAAGCACCTTTTCGGCAAGGAAGGAGGTTCTATTGAACAGTGCGAAGGGGATCAGGACGAAGCCTGCGAGCGTCGTCAGCTTGAACTCGATCAGCGTGACAAAGATCTGGATGGCGAGAATGAAAAAGGCGACGAGGACGATGATCCAGGCGACCATCAGCACAAAGATCTGCACGAAATTCTCGAAGAAGGCGATGTAGCCCATCAACTCGCCGGCGGCCTCGAGGATGGGATTGCCCGCGTCAATGCCGACCTGGGCGACGCGGCCGGGCTGCAACAGTTCCGTAGCTGAGAGGCTGTTGCCACCGGCCTTGAGGCCGAGCCCGGAAAAGCTCTCGAAGACGATTCCGGCGAGCCGGTTGAAGTTGCCGATAATGAAGGCAAAGAAACCGATATAGAGGGTCTTCTTCACCAGTCGCTGCAGCACGTCCTCATCCGCGCCCCATGCCCAGAACAGACCAGCCAGCACGATATCGATGACGATCAGCGTCGAGGTAAGGAAAGCCACTTCGCCGCCGAGCAGGCCGAAGCCACTATCGATGTAGGCGGTGAAGGTCGCGAGAAAACGATCGATGATAGCGGTATTGTTCATGGCGACGGCACCTCACCGGTTTTCGGCGCGACCGGCCGATCGGTTGCGAAGAAGCGGCGGCGATTCTCCGCCCAGACCTTCCGACAGGCAGCGTCATCAGCAGCGGCTACTCCAAGGTCGCGGCAGCGCAAGAGCACGGCGTTGACAGGGCCGCCACCCGGACGCCCGATACTGAGAGCTTTTGCATCGGTTGCGTCTTCTTCCTGCAGGGCCACAATTGCGGCGGTCAGCCCTGCACCAAGTGCGAACACGGCAAGTATCCGGGCGGCGATCTTCAGGTCCATTGTCTGCATGCCCCTCAGTCGTGGAACATGCGGACGCTGGACGGGCTGTAGGCCGAGCCGGTCATGAAGCGGCTGAACTGCTCTCGGGCCTGTTCCTGCGCTGCCGCAGCCCTGGCCTGTTCCAGCGCACTGGCCCTGCCCTGAGCGGCGAGCATGGCAGTCAGATCGGCGATCTGTTTTGCCTGCACAGCCAAGAGCTGATTGCCCGCCTGGGTCGCCTGCAGCACACCGACCGCCGACTGGCTCGCATCAACCAGTTCGCTGGTCTGTTGTTGCGTGCCCTCAATATTGTCGATTGCCACGGCTCCAGCCTTCAGCGAATGCTCGAAAGCGGATACCGATTGCTGCCACCGCTGTTGCGCGGCGGATGCAAGCTGAGAGGCTGACCGATCGCCTGCCGCGAAATCACGATAGGTGGCGTTGAATTGCTCTTCGATAGTCTGGACGTCATAGGCAAGCTGGTCCGCTTCCCCGAGCAGGCCTTTCATCTGGGAAAAATTCCCCTCGATCTGCGAGAGCATCGAGGTCGGCAGGCTGGTGAGGTTCTTCGCCTGATTGATCAGCATCTGCGCTTCGTTCTGAAGCGATGTGATCTGGTTCTGGATCTGCTCCAGCGCCCTGGCAGCCGATAGCAGGTTCTGGCTGTAATTCGTCGGATCGTAGACGATCAGCGCCGATGCGGGTGACGATGCCAGTGTGGCAGCAAGCACGCCGGTTGAAAGGATTCGGCGCCAGCGAACGCCCAGGGATATATGCTTCATGGGGCAATCTCCTCTTCGGGTGACAGCGGGATGGAGGCCGGACCGCTCGTCATTTCGGCCGATCGGTCGATGACGTTGGGAAGGTCGGGAACAAGATCGGCAGCCCAATGCAGGCCGTTGGCCTCAAGCCAGGCTTCCAGGAAGTAAGGGCGCGCGCCATCGCGGATCAGCGCGTCGATCAGCGCATGGTCGGTTTTGGTCGATGCGGCGCAGAGCGTCAGCGCTACAGATCCAAGGCCAAGTTCGAACAGCCGGTTTCCTCTGCGGCTCTGGCAGTAATAGTCCCGTTTCGGGGTTGCCCTTGCGATGATCTCGATCTGGCGGGCATTGAGCCCAAATCGTTCGTAGATAGAGGTGATCTGCGGCTCTATGGCCCGCTCGTTGGCGAGGAAGATGCGTGTCGGGCAGCTTTCGACGATGACGGGCGCGATAGGCGAGGCCTCGATGTCGGCGAGCGACTGTGACGAGAAGACAACGCTGACATTCTTCTTGCGCAGCGTCTTCAGCCATTCCTTGATTTTCTGGGCGAAGCCGCCGTCATCAAGTGCCCGCCAGCCTTCGTCGATGATCAGCAGGCTCGGCCGTCCGTCGAAGCGGGATTCGATGCGGTGGAACAGGTAGGAGAGAACGGCGGGCGCTGCTCCCGTGCCGATAAGTCCTTCGGTCTCGAAGGCCTGCACCTGTGCGTCGCCAAGGCATTCCATTTCTGCATCGAGCAGGCGACCGTATGGGCCACCGATGCAGTAAGGCCGCAAAGCCTGCTTGAGCACTGAGGATTGCAACAGCACCGTCAGGCCGGTGATGGTCCGCTCCCCGATGGGCGCGGAAGCCAGGGACGTCAGTGCCGTCCAGAGATGTTCCTTGATATCAGGCGTGATGGTCACGCCCTCGCGGATTAGGATATCGACTAGCCAGTCGGCGGCCCAGGCCCGTTCCGGTGTATCATGGATCCCGGCAAGCGGCTGGAGTGCCAAGGTGTCGATAGGCGATGCATCGTCGGAGAGTGAACCGCCTAAATCCTGCCAGTCGCCATTCATGGCGAGCGTTGCGGCGCGTATGCTTCCGCCGAAGTCGAAGGCAAAGACTTGGGAGCGGAGATAGCGGCGGAACTGCAGGGCCATCATCGCCAGCAGCACGGATTTCCCCGCGCCGGTCGGACCGACAACCATGGTGTGGCCGACATCGCCGACATGCAGCGAAAACCGGAACGGCGTCGATCCCTGGGTGCGCGCATAAAACAGCGGCGGCGCGTCGAAATGTTCGTCCTTCGCCGGTCCCGCCCAGACTGCGGACAGGGGGATCATGTGGGCGAGGTTCAGCGTCGAGATCGGCGGCTGGCGGACATTGGCATAGGTCTGGCCGGGAATGCTGCCAAGCCATGCCTCGATGGCATTGACGCTTTCGGCGATCGCCGTGAAGTCGCGTGACTGAATGACCTTTTCCGTCAGCCGCAGTTTCTCGTCGGCGATCGCCGGATCGGTGTCCCAGACCGTCACCGTGGCAGTCACGTAGACTTCGCCAACCTGATCGGAGCCGAGATCCTGCAGGGCTGCATCGGCATCGGCTGCCTTGTTGGCGGCATCGCTATCGACCAGCACCGATTGCTCGTTGGTCAGCACTTCTTTCAGGATCGCGGCAATGGATTTGCGCTTGGCGAACCACTGCCGCCTGATCTTCGTCACCAGCCGGGTGGCATCGGTCTTGTCGAGCATGATCGCCCGGGTGCTCCACCGATAGGGAAACGCCAGCCGGTTGAGATCGTCGAGGATGCCGGGAAAAGTGACCGTCGGAAACCCGATCACCGTCAGCGTCCGCAGATGGAAATCACCAAGCCTCGGCTCCAGGCCGCCGGCCAAAGGCTGATCGGCCAGCAGCGCGTCCAGGTGGACAGGTGTTTCTGGAACACGGACACGATGGCGTTTGGTGGAAATGGTCGAATGCAGATAGGTTAGCGTCTCTGCATCATCCAGCCATCCGGCTTCCGGAACGAAGCCTTCCACGAGATGGAGGATACGATCCGTTCTGTCGACGAAGCTGTTTAGCAGCTCCCACGGATCGACCCCGCCTTTTTCCCGCCCCTCGTAAAGCCAGCTCTCGATACGCGAGGCTTCTTCGGCGGGTGGCAGCCACACGAAGGTCAAGAAATAGCAGCTCTCGTAGAGAAGCCCGGATTCCTCGAATTGTTCGCGCCGCTCTATGTCGAGAAGCGCGGATGCCGAATCCGGAAACAGGCTTGCTGGATAGTCGGTGGCGGAATTCCTCTGGGCTTCAACGAAGATCGCCCATCCGGAGCCAAGGCGACGCAAGGCGTTGTTCAGCCGTGCCGTGGTGCCGACCAACTCGGACGGCGTGGCGCTGTCGAGATCGGGTCCGCGAAACCTGGCAGTGCGCTGGAACGACCCGTCCTTGTTCAAGACCACGCCTTGTGCGATCAGCGCCGCCCATGGCAGGAAGTCAGCCAATTGTGAGGAGCGTTTGCGGTATTCTGCAAGGTTCATCATCGGCAAGACCTCACACGCCCATATGCGCCGGATAGCGAAGGTGCCTGCGCCCGACATCGACGAACTGCGCATCGCGTTTGGCTGCCCAGACGGCCGCGAAATGGCCGATGGCCCAGATCACGAGCCCAGCAATCCAGAGGCGAAGGCCAAGGCTGACGGCAGCCGCGAGCGTGCCGTTGGCGATGGCCACTGCACGGGGAGCGCCACCGAGCAGGATCGGCTCGGCGAGCGAACGGTGGACGGTGGCGTAGAAGCCGCGAACCTCATCTTCCTGCTGAAAACCGCCGACCATCAGACCAGCGCTCCGCCGCCGAAAGAGAAGAAAGAAAGGAAGAAGGAACTGGCCGCAAATGCGATACTCAAACCGAAGACGATCTGAATCAGCTTGCGGAAGCCGCCGGACGTGTCGCCAAAGGCGAGCGCCAGGCCGGTGGCAATGATGATGATCACCGCCACGATCTTGGCGACCGGCCCTTCTATGGATTCCAGGATCTGCTGCAGCGGCTCCTCCCACGGCATGGACGAGCCGGAGGCATGAGCGGGTGCCGCCATCAGCAGCGCGATTGACGCGAGCGCCGTCGCATGGACAAGACGATTGCGAACACGAAACATAGATGAGACAGACGTATTCATTGCTGGTCTCCTTTCCGGATAGGTTGGTGAGCGGGAGAAAGGTGAGCGCTGACGGTGCGATAGTCGCCGGTGACGGGCTCGAGCCCATCGACCAGGGCGATTTCGACAAGTCGGCGGGCGGCACCGCGGCCGGACAGAACGGCGATGATGTCGATAGTGTCGGCGATGAGCGCACGGGGGACAGTGACGACGGCTTCCTGCACGAGCTGCTCCAGCCGCCGCAGCGCTCCGATCGCCGTGTTGGCGTGGATCGTGCCGATACCGCCGGGATGGCCGGTGCCCCAGGCCTTCAGGAGATCGAGCGCTTCCGCCCCGCGTACCTCTCCGATCGGAATGCGGTCCGGCCGCAGGCGCAGCGACGACTTCACAAGATCGGAGAGTGAGGCAACCCCATCCTTGGTACGCAGCGCGACAAGGTTCGGTGCCGCGCATTGCAACTCGCGGGTATCCTCGATCAGCACCACGCGATCGGGCGTCTTGGCGACTTCCGCCAGCAGAGCATTGGTGAGGGTCGTCTTTCCGGTGGATGTGCCGCCGGCCACCAGAATGTTCTTGCGCTTCTGCACCGCCAGTCGAAGCACCTCGGCCTGGTCCTTGGTCATGATGCCGGCGGCGACATAATCGGAGAGCGCGAAGACAGCGACAGCAGGTTTGCGGATGGCGAAGGTGGCGGCGGCAACGACAGGCGGCAGCAATCCCTCGAAGCGTTCACCGGTTTCCGGCAGCTCGGCCGAGACGCGGGGTGAGCCGGCGTGAACCTCGGCGCCAACATGATGGGCGACCAGCCGCACGATGCGCTCCCCATCGGCCGGGAACACGGTATCGGCTGTGGCGACAAGACCTTCCTTCAGACGATCGACCCACAAACGCCCGTCCGGGTTCAGCATCACTTCAACGATGCTGGGATCTTCGAGATAGCGGGCGATGGCTGGACCGAGCGCCGTCCGAAGCATTCGTGCGCCCCGTGATACAGCCTGCCCTTCGTAACGATGATTGGCCATGATGCCCCCGTTTGGGCCATCCGCAAAACGGGCAGATGGCGACAGGGACAATCAAGAAAGGCACAAATTCCGTGCCGGCAACACGATTCTTTCCAAGGTCGTAGACGCTCGTAGAGGAGCGAAAAAATACTTGCGAAGCGCGGACCTGCTACACAGCCGAAGGTCCGCTACGGATATTGAGCAGGTCCGCCATCGCAGCCCGAATCTGCGGCCACGGGAATTCATCGGCTGGACTGTCTTCTCCCATGGCAAGAACAGCATGCAACTTTGCAGCCACACCGGCAACCGAGTGAGCCTGCTTCGCAAACAGCTCATTCAATCGTTCCGCCCGCAGCGCAAAGGCTTCGTCTTCCGCCTGCTTGGCACGACTGTATCCCAGCCGCTCGTCCAGCGTGTCCCAGACGGCCTGCCTCTCTGCCAAAACCGCTTGCGCACGCATCTTCGCCTCGGCATCTGCCGGCACATCGCCAAATCGGCGATCGATTTCCTCCACGGAGAATGCCGCCACCACGTAATCCTGATCGGGCAAGGCAATGTCGACGTGGGGAAAACCGAGAGCATCGATCAGAGCGGTTTCAAGGCGCTGCTGTCTTCGGCAGAGCTTTTCGACCTGCTGATGCGCCGCCCACCATTCCTGCCACAACATCAGCGCCGGATCGCCACGGTTGGTACGACCGTAAACGAAATAAAGCCCCACATCCACGCCACCAACCTGCCCCGCCAGCCACGTCGCGGACGCGGAAAGCAATCTGCGTCGCGTGACGACAGGCAAAGTTCTGCTATTGTCGGAATCAGCCATGATCCGAGTTCCTATCAACTTGGGTTACGGTCAGGCTGTGCTATGTGTTACGAGCACCTAGTACAGCCGCCGTATCTATGCCGCGCACCGTCGGCAGGCAAAGGCAACTGAACCACAAACTATCACATGAACCAAAATCATTCAAACTGAAACAAACAACATGAAGCCGATAACAGGGGCTCAAATACGGGCCGCACGTGGATTGATCCGTTGGACCGCACAAGATCTTGCCCTTGCCGCGAAGGTCGGAATCTCTACTGTTCGTCGCGCAGAAGCGGAAGACACGGCATCGAAGATAACCGCTGCAAATCTCAATGCCATTCAATCAGCGCTGGAAAATGCAGGGATTGAATTTATCCCGGAAAATGAGGGCGGTGCCGGGGTGAGATTTGCGAAGCCCTCAAACGCGTAGAGGAAAACTGAGGAGCCTCTGAGCTAAGGCTTTGCTGCGTCCGAAGGTGAGGCTCCGTGATAGACCAAGACGAGAGCAAAAAGAAGACGCGCCTGAGCCGCAGGCGTGCTCTGACGGGCCAGATGTCGTTAAGCTTCGCGTCAAAGTCTGCCCGCAATGAAATGGCTGCTCCATTACAAACCTCCCGTTTGCAGCAGAGATTCGGATTTGTCGCGTTTTGGGAAACCAAAGGGTGGCCGACAGCGAGGAGCTGTGTCAGTCGCCGCCACGCTTCATTGACAACAGAGAGTGCTCATAAGACGTTGCACACATCGTTTTATGTGCTATGACACATCAAATCGTGTGCCTAGATGGAAGTGAAGCTTTGCCATACGTCGAATTTCTCGCCGAACTGGAGCGCGCTGGACTAAGCGTGCGTAGCTTCGCAGACCTGATCGGCATGAACCCCAATTCGATCACGAACTACGCGGGACGCGGGGATGTGCCTCAACATATTGCCTTGGTAACCGTCCTCGTCGCCGAAATGTCCGCCAATGGGATCGACTATCGGGCTGCAATTGCCAAGGTCGCGCCGACGCGACAGCCTCGGGGAGCGACGCGGCGCGGCTCCTTCGGTGGGGACCGTCAGGCCAACTTGGATCTGCGGTCATGACTCAGTGGTTGAACTGGTTGGACGATCTCGGCGCCGACCCCCGATCTCTGCATTCACTCGAGAGGGAAAGCGCCGAACTCCTTCCCTACGCGACACTCACTAATGCGCGTCGGCGGGGAGACTCGATCCTGCGGATCGTCGGAGCCGTGTACGAATGGCAGGATGCACCGCTCGTTTTCTTGGTCGATGCCGCCGAGGTTCAGAGCGCCAACGACGTCCACAAACTTCGTCGCCTTCTCGCGATGCGCGGCGACGCACCTTATCTCGGAGTCGTGTCACCGGGCCGCCTTGAGATCTACGCGATCGCGTTGGACACCAAGACCCCCGCGCAGGCGAGAGTGGCGACAGAGGAATCGACCGCCGCAGGCCGGGCGTTTTTTCCCACCCTCGCCAACCGCCGGCCGAAGGCGATGCAGTCCAAGCGTGGGTGGATATCCAACGTCGTCCTAAACCTCCTAACAGAATCGATTGATAAGCTCATCGCTCTCGAAATCGGTCATGGCGACGCAATCTCCCTGGTCGGTCGTGCGCTCTTCGCCCGCTTCCTAGCGGATCGCGACCTCCTGCCTGAAGCGTTTTCCATGCCGCAGGTCGCCGCCTCATTGTTCGACACTCCGCACAGCGCTCGGGCCACCTGCCAATGGCTCGACGACACCTTCAACGGCGATCTGCTGCCGCTGTCAGCCGCCCTTTTCCAGACTCTGTCGCCACCGGCCTATGGTGTGCTCGGCAACATCATGCGCAAGGCGCAAGGTCGGCAGCTTTTTTTGGGCTGGGCGGAACGTTGGGATCAGCTCGACTTCGCCCACATCCCTGTCGGGGTGCTCAGCCAAGCATATGAGCTCTACCTTCGCAGCCACGAGCCGACGAAGCAGCGCAAGGAGGGCGGCTTCTACACTCCGCGACCGATAGCGGATCTCTTGGTGCGCGCCTCGTTTCGTGCCCTAGAACGCAACGGCTCAAGCGCCACAGCGCGCATCCTCGACCCGGCAGCAGGTGCAGGCATCTTTCTTCTATCCGCGTTCCGCGAGTTGGTGGCGGCGCGGTGGCGCGCTGACGGCAAACGACCTGATACGCAGCGCCTGCGCGAGATCCTGTACGATCAGATCGCGGGCTTCGACGTCAACGAAGAAGCCCTGCGTTTTTCGGCACTTGCGCTCTATCTCATATCTATCGAACTAGATCCTGAGCCACAGCCCGTCGATAAGCTGCGCTTCGATGATCTGCGGGGCAATGTGCTCCATCTCTTGGTCGGACCAGACGACCAGCCCGGCGCCAAGCTCGGCAGCCTCGGCCCGCTGGTCAGCGACGAGCATCAGGGTCGCTACGACATGGTCGTCGGCAATCCGCCCTGGGCTACCGGCACCAAGCTTCGCGACTGGTCACTCGTCCTCCAGGCCGTCACGCGGATCGCGAGCGAGCGTCAGGAGGCTGAAATCGCGCCGCTTTTGCCCAACGAGGCGCTCGATCTCCCCTTCGTCTGGCGGGCGATGGAGTGGGCGAAACCTGGCGGCCAAATCGCGTTCGCGCTCCACGCCCGCCTGCTGTTCCAACAGGGCGACGGGATGGCCGACGCACGGCGAGCGATCTTCCAAGCGCTGGATGTGACATCGGTCATCAATGGCGTGGAGCTTCGCCAGACGAAGGTCTGGCCAGAGATTACCGCACCGTTCTGCTTGCTCCTCGCTACCAACCAGCGGCCAGCAGTCGGCGCTGGATTTCGTCTTATCACCCCCCGGTTGGAATCGGACCTGAATGCTGCGGGAGTCATGAGGATAGACGCACAGTCAGCAGAAATCGTCGCGACCCAGCATATGATTGAGACCCCCGAACTGCTTAAGGCGCTGTTTCGAGGCTCGAAGGCCGACGTCGGTTTGCTTGAGCGTCTTCGAGCCAAGGGACTTCCCACGCTTGAGTCATTTTGGCTCGAGGCCATCGGCGTTTCCAGCCGAGGGCGCCTCGCAGGCGCGGGGCGCGGTTACCAGACACTCAAACCCAGCAGCCGGACTCGCAAAAACGGCGATGGTCTACCCGGGGCGGACGCTGGGTACCTCCATGGTTTGCCGGACGTCACGATCGCAAGTCTCGATGACGTAGTGATCGATTCCGCGCAACTCGATCCGTTCCAGCACGCGCGCGTCCATGATCCGCGGGATCCGAGGCTGTTTGCCGCGCCTATCACCGTGGTCCACAAGGTCCCCTCAGCCGAGCACGGTCGGATTCGAGTGGCAGTTTCATACAGGCCCGTTGCTTACAACGAGAACTTCTACGGCTACTGCGCAGGTGAGATGCCTGATGCCGAGCCGTTCTCGCGCTATCTCGCACTGGTTCTGGGCAGCAAGTTCGCTCTGTGGCTGACCCTCATGACGAGCGGAGAATTCGGTTTCGAGCGTGAGGTCGTTGAGAAGGCGGCGCTCGATCGCATCCCGTTGCCTGATTTTCGCGAATTTAAAGCATCTCGGCTAAGCGATATCGACGAGCTTTTTGAAGGCCTCCGACAAACATCTGTGACCTGGGACGTCGTAGATAGATGGGTGGCCGATCTGTACGGACTCGGTCCAACTGACTTACAGACCATCGCCGATACTCTCGCCTACAACCTTCCGTTTGCTGAGAATAAGGCCGCCGCCCAAACTCGCCCAGACGCCGACGCAGTCGGCTTCTTCTGCGCCCGCTTGCGGGACGAGCTCGCGCCGTGGACCAAACGACTCAACACAGAAATCCGCGTATCTCCGGTTCGCAATTCAGGGTCATCACCGTGGCTCGGCATCCAGCTAGGAACCAATGCGAGTACGGTGGATGCTATCGACGATGCCGATTGGCAGGGATTGTTGTCCGTCGCGGACGCCAGCGCTGCGAGTGAACTTTTGGTCGAAGATCCAGGGGGCAGTTTGATTATCGGCCGTTTGGCGCAGAGCCGCTATTGGAGCAAGACCCAAGCACGCCTCCTTGCGCAGCATATCGTCTGGTCGCACCTGAATGTGCTGAAAGGTCCGGCGCGGGGATGAGTTCAGCTTTAGCACCTCGACCCGATCAAATAGCGGAGCTGACGCGCGGTCTGGACCTGCCGCTAGCGGCAATCGACGATTTTCATCTGCAGATCCTCGCCGAGGGGGTGACGCAAGCCTTCAAGGATATCCGCTTCGACATGCCAAGCACGGTAGCGGGGGGCGATGAAGCGGAACTCACCGCCCTTCTGGAAGCCCGTCTCAATACCATGATTGACGAAGAACCGCTGTGGCGGCAACTCGTTGCGTGCGTCGTCAGAGGCAAGGAAAGCCTCAGCTTCGATGGAACGCATTTGGAAAAGCGGCCCGATCTCTCCATTCACCTGACAGATCGATCGCGCCGGTTCCCGTTGATCGCCGAAGCCAAGATCATAGACGCCGTCAAGGGCGAGACCCTCTATTGCAGCCAAGGTGTTCGGCGCTTCCTCGATGGGGAGTATGGCTGGGGAGGACGCGAAGCCTTCATGATCGCTTATGTCCGCGATGAATCGACGCTCGCGGCGCGCCTCGCACCATATCTTGCGTCGCCAGCTCAGGCCGCAGCCTATGCTGTTGAAGATGGGTTTACTGCCCATGATCCCGCGCTCGGGGATTGTGGACGAACACGACACGGCAGATCATACCTCTATGCTCACATATCGCCGCCTGCCAATGACCCTGGTCCGATCGCCTTGTGGCACTTGTGGTTGGACGCGTCCGCGATTAGTTAGCCGTGAGTAAGCGTTCCGCAGCGTTAAATACTAACCGCTCCTCCTATGGCGCCAATAGTCGATTCATGCAGTAACTGCCACCCGGCGAGAACCAGCAGTATCATGCTATCGTGTCCACGGACCATGCTGCGAGCTTTTGGCGGTTAACGCATTGGCACACAGTAAGCGATGTTCCCGCCACACGTCTTCGGATGGAATTCGGACTTCGGTGAGAGGATATCGCCACTGGGTGCGATGACAGCCGGACCGATACCGTCATTGCCGCCACGGAAAATTTCCCTATTCTTTCCTCGCGCAGCAACAGAACCAGCGCCCTGCTGGTAACGGTTTCAGGTTCACGAGGGTCATATGGGTTGGATGTATCTTCTGCTCGCTGGATCGGCGGAGATCATTTACGCGGTGGCCATGCCGAAGACCGATGGCTTCACAAAACTCGGACCAAGCCTGTTTTGTCTCTTCTTCATCGCTGCCAGCATGTATCTGCTGTCGCTTGCCACACGAACGATCCCGATCGGCACGGCTTATGCGGTCTGGGTCGGCATTGGTGCGATTGGCACTGCCGCCTATGGCGTGATCGCGCTTGGTGAGGACCGTAGCGTCCTTCGGCTCCTTTGCTTTGTGCTGATCCTCGCAGGAATTGTTGGCTTGAAGCTGCTCTCCAGCGAAGCCAAATCATGACAACGAAAACGAAACCCCATCCCCGCTTCCGCTTTCGCCTGCTGCTGGGCCAGTCCATCGCTGTTGGTCCCGGAAAGGCCGATCTGCTTGCCGCGATTGCCGAGACGGGGTCGATATCGGCGGCCGGGCGCTCGATGGGCATGAGCTACAAGAAGGCCTGGCATTTGGTCGACACCATGAACAAGTGCTTCAAGACGCCGCTGATCGAGACCAGCAAGGGCGGCAAAGGATATGGCGGTGCGACGCTGACCCCGTTGGGTCAAGAAGTTCTCAGCCGTTACCGCGCCATCGAGGCCAAGGCCTTTGCCGCCGTGACAGATGAACTCGCCGCCTTTGATGACATGATCGTCGACACCCCTCCGCAAGGCTGACATTGGGGGTACGTCCGCCTCTTGCATGGCGCAGGCCAGTCGATATAGTTTCGTGGACACATCGGAGGAGACAGACATGCAGGCAACATCCATGACACGTCGCATCCTGCTCTCACTGGGGCTGGGTGCGGCGATGACGTTTTCCACCGCACATGTCTTGGCGCAGGATGTTGACGTGCCAGTCATCGCCGCCGCCGCCGACCTCAACTTCGCCGTGACTGAACTTGCCGCAGCCTTCAAGGCGGAGACGGGCAAGGCGGTCAAACTCTCCTTCGGCTCGACGGGGAACTTCGCCACACAAATCCGCGAAGGCGCACCTTTCCAACTGTTCATGGCCGCCGATCAGAAGTTCATCGCCGACCTGCATCAGGACGGCCTCACCAGGGACGAAGGTGATCTCTACGCCGAAGGCCGCATCGTACTGATGGTACCCCATGCCTCGGTGCTGAAAGCCGACGAGGCCATGGACGATCTGGCGGCAAAACTGGACGCTGGCGAGATCACCCGCTTTGCCATCGCTAATCCGGAACATGCACCCTACGGTCAACGTGCCGAGGAAGCGCTGAAGCATCGTGGTCTCTGGGAGAAGGTGCAGCCCCGTCTCGTGCTCGGCGAAAACGTCAGCCAAGCGGCACAGGTCGCGCTATCGGGCAATACAGAGGGTGGCATCATCGCCTATTCACTGGCGCTGGCACCACAGGTACGCTCAAAGGGTGAGTTTGCTCTGATCCCACATGACTGGCACGAACCGCTGTTACAACGCATGGCGCTTCTCAAGAATGCCGGACCGGTCGCCGAGGAATTCTATGCCTTCCTGAAAACCCCGAGGGCACGTGAGATCATGAAGAAATACGGCTTCGTGCTGCCGACCGAGGACTGAGACTTGGACTGGACAGCTCTGTTCCTGTCGTTACGGCTTGCAGGATGGACGGTGGCGATCCTGCTTCCGGTCTCTATTCTGGCCGGGCGCTTCCTGGCCTACCGCCAGTTCCGGGCCAAGGGCGTGGTGGAAGCCATTGTCATGCTGCCTCTGGTGCTGCCGCCCACTGTCTTCGGCTTCTATATGCTGGTGGCTTTTGGTCGAAATTCGCCTGTGGGCGCTTTCTGGCAGGCGACCTTCGGCCATCAGCTCGTGTTCACCTTCGAAGGACTTCTGCTGGCCTCGGTGATCTTCAACCTTTCCTTCGCCATCCAGCCTGCGCAACGTGGCTTCGAGGCGGTTCCGGTCGAGGTCCGCGAGGCGGCGGCCTGTTGCGGCATGTCGCCATGGCGCAGCCTCTGGCGGGTTGAACTGCCGCTTGCCTGGCCCGGCGTGATGACTGCCATGGTGCTGACCTTCGCCCATACGCTGGGCGAGTTCGGCATCATCCTGATGATGGGCGGTTCGATCCCCGGCGAAACCAAAACGATTGCCATTGCGATCTACGACCGCGTGCAGGGCTTCGACATGGCCGGAGCGGGCATCATGTCGGCGACGCTCGTGGCGATCTCGCTGGTTACCATCGCGGCAACCTACATGCTTTCGGCGCGTGTGGGTCGGAGATTGTCCTGATGACACTGGAGGTCATGGCACGGGCGGACACGCCCATTCCGCTTGAAGCGTCCTTCAGCGTTGAACCCGGTGAACTGCTGGCGCTTGTCGGTCACTCGGGCTCTGGCAAGACTACGCTGTTGCGCACGATCGCGGGGCTATGGCGGCCTCAGACGGCGCGTGTATCGGTGGATGGTGCCGTCTGGCTCGACACGGCTGCAGGTATAAACCTTGCACCGCACAGGCGGCATGTCGGCGTCGTCTTCCAGAACTACGCGCTGTTTCCCCATATGACGGCAGCACAGAACGTGATGGCGGCGATGGACCAGGGGGCCACGAACCCGCGAGCCGAGGCCGAGCGTCTTCTCGCCCTTGTCAACCTGCCGGGCCTCGCCGAGCGCAAGCCCGCGCAGCTTTCCGGTGGCCAGCAGCAGCGTGTCGCGGTGGCCCGCGCGCTTGCACGACGGCCACAGGCCCTCCTGCTCGACGAACCCTTCTCCGCCGTCGACCGTGCCACACGCGATCGCCTCTACGACGAGATCATTGCCTTGCGCACGCACCTCAAAATGCCGGTGGTCCTCGTCACCCACGACATGAACGAAGCCCAATTATTGGCCGACCGGATGGTGGTGATCGAGAAGGGCCGTGTCATCCGCGAAGGCACGACGGCCGAGGTGATGGCTGATCCTGATGCCTTGCGTGCAATGGGCATCCGAGAGGTCGCCGCCATGCTTCCGGCGGTAATCGTCGAACATGCGCAGGATGGACTGACCTGTCTCGACGCCCCATCGGGGCCGCTGTTTCTACCGACCATCGAAGGGCTGCCCGGCACAAAGGTTCGTGTGCGCATCATGGCGCATGAAGTCATCCTCGCCAAGGCAAGGCCTGAGGGACTGTCCGCGCAGAACATTCTGGCCGGGACGATCTCAGCCATCACCCCCGGAACGGGACCAGGCGTGATCGTCCACATCCGGGTGGGTGACGACGAAATCCTCGCCCGCATCACACGCCGGGCGGTCCAGCAACTCGATCTTCAGCCTGGCGATGCGGTCCACGCCATCATCAAGTCGATGTCGGTCGCCCGCGATCACGTCGCACGATCGGCGGTTTGAGCTTGGTCGTGAACAATAGAGTTATCGATCACAAAGCGATCGCATCCCTCAATGGCGGCAGATCGCGGCACGATCTGCTCCGCCGCCGTGCTAGCGTAGCGATGAGCCTTTACGCCAAGGCAGCAACTCGTCAATCCGGTTCTGCTTGTGACCGCTGACGATGGCGGTGAGCGTGGCGGTCAGATACGCCTGAGGATCGACAGCGTTGAGCTTGCAGGTCTCGATGAGCGAGGCGATTGTCGCCCAGTTCTCGGCCCCGGCATCGTGCCCGGCAAAGAGCGCGTTCTTCCGATTGAGGGCAATCGGCCGGATCGTGCGCTCGACGCTGTTGTTATCGGGCATGTTGTCATCGGCGCCCCACGAACGCTCGGCAGATTCTATCCTGTCATGTTAGAATTGTCGTGTCGGGACAGGGGCGTCGGAGTGCGAAGAAGCGGGCAGGCCGAATTGACTTTGAGCTGCGAGCTCGCGTTGTTATCTGGCCGCCCCTGCGACTATCCCGTCTGCGCTGCGAGCGCGTATCCGTAGATGTCGCACAGCCCGCGCACTCCCCCATCAACAACATGGAGGATTTTACATGCGGTCGATCGGAATGGATGTTCATCGAAGTTTTGCGCAGGTCGCGGTTCTTGACCAGGGCAAGGTCATGGAAGAATTCCGGGTGGAACTGGATTACGACGCTGTGTTGGGCTTTGGTCAGACGCTTCAGAAAGATGACGAAGTCATACTGGAAGCGACCGGGAACACCTCGGCCATCGTAAGGTTGCTGACGCCGTTCGTGGCCAAGGTCGTGATCGCGAACCCGCTTCAGGTGAAGGCCATCGCCCACGCGCGCGTGAAGACCGACAAAGTCGACGCGCGGATTCTGGCGCAGCTTCATGCCGCCGGCTTCTTGCCAGAGGTCTGGGCGGCGGATGATGATACCCTGAATCTGCGTCGTCTCGTGTCGGAGCGCGCGGCGCTCGTGCGATCAGTGCGACGAGTGAAGAGCCGGGTTCAGGCCGTTCTCCACGCTAATCTCGTGCCGAAATACTCGGGACATCTGTTCGGAAATGGCGGCAGAGACTGGCTCTCCAAGGCCCCGTTGCCCAAGGCAGAGCGCGATCTCCTCGGCCGCCATCTCGATGAACTGGACTGGCTGAAGGGCAAGCTCGAAAAGCTGGATGGTGCCATGGCGCGAATTGCGCTTAACGACACTCGCACGCGTAAGCTGATGACGATCGCCGGAGTAAATTCCGTGGTGGCCACGGCGGTGATAGCCGCCATTGGCGACATCTCCCGGTTCCCGACGCCCGACCGGCTTGCGAGCTACTTCGGCTTGACCCCACGGGTGCGCCAGTCCGGCGATCGCGGCGCAATCCATGGCCGCATCTCGAAACAGGGAAACGCAATTGCCAGAACGATGCTGATTGAAGCTGCCTGGTCGGCCGCCTCGGTCCCGGGACCGCTGCGCGCCTTCTTTCTCCGGATCAAGGACCGCAAAGGCCTCAACGTCGCGGCGGTCGCCACGGCGCGCAAGATCGCAAATCTGATCTGGCAGTTGCTGACCAAGGAGGCTCCCTACAGATGGGCTCGGCCCGCCTTTGTCGCCATGAAGATGCGCAAGCTTGAACTTCGTGCCGGCGCTCCCAAAGCACATGGGCCCGCTGGTCCCGCCCGCGATTACTGGATCAAGGAAATCCGCCATCGAGAGATGGAGCTCGTTGCACAGGCGGAGGCAGCTTACGCGGCCATGGTCGAAGCCTGGAGAGATAGGCCACCTAAACCACAAAAAGGTTGAGAAAGGGGCTGTTCAACAACATCCGTGTCGATTTCGACACGGCCATCATCGATGTAGACGCTCAAGGCAACCCATCGAGAGAGGGCATATCGCATCGCCTCGGCCAGCTTCTGCTTCTGTGGCAGCGTAGAAAGCGTGGCTTCAATCCAGGCCTTGAGCTCGTCCAGAACGGGCCGGGCATGGTGTTGGCGCAGGGTACGCCGCTCGTCAGCCGACATGCCGCAGATACGGCTCTCGATATCGTAGAGTGCGCCGATGCGCGACAGCGCTTCTTCCGCGATCGGTGACGGCTTCAGTTTGATCACATCATGGAACTTGCGGCGCACATGCGCCATGCAAGCGGCCTCAACGATCTGGTTGCCATAGGGTTTTTGTAGCCCCCATAACCGTCGGCATGCATGACGCCGCTGAAGCTTGCCAGGTGGTCAGCCGGATGCGCCCCCTTGCGGTCAGGGCTATAGTAATAGGCGATGGCTGCGGGAGTGGCGGATTGATAGCCACTGCCGCCGAAGACGTAGACCCAGACCCTGCCGGTTTTTGTCTTGCCCCGTCCGGGGTCGAGAACATCGACCGGGGTATCGTCCGTATGTATTCGGTCGAGTGCTGCAATATGGGCCCGGATCAACAAGACGAGTGGTGTCAGTAAAGCAGATACGCGGCCGACCCAGTCGGCCATCACGGACCGGGAGATGTCTATCCCCAACCGGTCGTACATCTCGGACAGGCGGTAGAGGGGAATGTGATCGTCGAATTTGGCTAT
>NZ_ALJF01000003.1 GCF_000300855.1 Agrobacterium albertimagni AOL15
CACGACGCTCTTCACCCTGATCTTGGGCTTCCCGACCGCCTATTTCATCGCGACACGGCCGGCCCGCACCCGAGAAATCTGGGTTTTCCTGATCACCATTCCCTTCTGGACCAACCTTCTGATCCGCACCTTCGCCATGCAGCAGGTCATCCGTAATGAAGGCATCCTCAACAATGTTCTGATCTGGCTCGGCATCATCGATACCCCCCTACAGATCATCTACACGGATACGGCCACCCTGCTCGGCATGACCTATGTCTATCTGCCGCTGATGGTGCTGCCGCTTTATGCCTCTATCGAGAAGCTCGACTTCCGGCTGGTCGAGGCCGGATACGACCTCTACGCCAACCGACTTCAGGTGCTCTGGCGCATCGTCATTCCGCTGGTGAAGCCCGGCCTGATCGCCGGCTCCATCCTCGTCTTCATCCCCTCGCTTGGCGCCTATGTCATTCCGCGCGTGCTCGGCGGCGGCAAGAACCTGATGCTCGGCAATCTGATCGAACTGCAATTCGGCGCCGGTCGCAACTGGCCGCTGGGCGCCGCAATGTCCATCACGCTGATGGCTCTCGTGATGATTGCCCTGCTCTTCTATGTCCGCAACGCCGCGAAATCGGGGGTGCGTCATGGCTGAACGTCGCTTCGACATCCGCTCGCAACCGGGCTTCGGCCTGATCGCACTCTTCACCTTCTTTGCCCTCTATCTGCCGATTGCGACACTGGTTGCCTATTCCTTCAACGCCAGCGACTCGCTTTCGGCATGGGGTGGTTTTTCCCTGCGCTGGTTCGCCTCGGCGCTGGAGAACAATGCCGTCCAGGCGGCCGCCATGCGTTCGATCATCATCGCGCTCTGGGCCGCCGGGCTGGCGACGATTGCCGCCACCATGGCGGCGCTGGCCACCACGCGCACCGAGCCCTATCGCGGATTGACCGCCAAATACGCCGTCATCAACCAGCCGCTGATGATCCCGGAAATCGTCACCGCCGTGGCGTTGCTGATTGTCTTCTCGCGCATCAAGGTCTGGACCGGCTATTCCGGCCTCGGCTACCTGATCCTGGCCCATACGGCCTTCTGCATTCCCTTCGCCTACCTGCCGATCCGCGCGCGACTGGAGAGCATGGACCTCACTTTGGAGCGGGCGGCTGCCGACCTCTACGCCACGCCCTGGCAGGCCTTCCGCTTCGTGACGCTGCCTTTGCTGCGACCCGCCATCATCGCCGGCTTCATGCTCGCCTTCGTCATCTCGCTCGATGACGTCGTCATCACAGAATTCGTCAAATCCGGCGGGCAGGACACGCTGCCCACCTACATGCTCGGCCAGATCCGCCGCGAAACGACACCGGAGATCAACGCAATCGCGACGATCTTCCTGGGCGCCTCGACGGTCCTGATCGTGATCTTCTTCTTCATCAACCGGCGCAAGCCGCAAGCATAAAAGCAACCAACAGAGAGGAACGGACATGACAATGAAATGGATGACGACCACGGCGATCGCCGCGATCTCGGTGCTGGGTCTCGCAGGCGCGGCCTCCGCCGCAGGCGAGCTCAACATCTACAACTGGGGCGACTATACGAGCCCGGAGCTGATCAAGAAGTTCAAGACGGAATTCGGCGTCAAGGTCACCGTAACCGACTATGATTCCAACGACACTGCACTCGCCAAGGTCCGCGCCGGCGGCCATGGCTTCGACATCGTCGTGCCCTCGGCCAACTACATGCCGATCTGGATCAACGAGGGCCTGCTGCTCGAGGCCCGCCCGGACCAGATGGAGAACTTCAAGAATGTCGACCCGCGCTGGGCCGATGTCGAATGGGATCCGGGCCGCCGCTATTCGGTTCCGTGGCAGTGGGGCGTGACCGGCATCGGCGTCAACACCAAGTTCTACAACGGCGACATCAACACCTCGGCGATCTTCCTCGACCCGCCGGAAGAGCTCGTGGGCAAGCTCAACGTCACGCCCGAGATGAACGACGTGCTCTTCGCGACGATCAAGTATTTCGGCGGCGACTGGTGCACGACCGACAGAGACGTGCTGATGAAGGTGCGCGACAAGCTGGTCGAGGCCAAGACCAAGTGGCTCGCGATGGACTACAGCGTCACCGACAAGCTGCCAACTGGCGATTATGCAGGCGTCTACTACTGGAACGGCGCGATCATGCGCTCGCGCCTGCAGAACCCGGACGTCAAGTTCGGCTATCCGAAGGAAGGCTATCCGGTCTTCATGGACAGCGTCGTCATCCTGAAAGATGCGAAGAACGTCGACAATGCCAAGGCCTTCATGAACTTCATCATGGCGCCTGAAAACGCCGCGATGCTCTCGAACTTCGCGAAATATGCCAATGGCATCACGGGTTCGGAGCAGTTCATGGACGAGGAGATGCAGGGCGCGCCCGAACTGGTGATCCCGGCTGAACTGGAAAGTGCGGGTGAGTTCCTGCTGAGCTGCGAACCCGACGTCCAGCAGCTCTACACCCGCATCTGGACCGAAGTGCAGAAGTAACGCCGAATTACAACGAAAAGACCGACACGGGAGGGCTTGATTGCCCTCCCGCAGGAGGAGCATACCCTGATGACGACGCAGTTTGCCAAGGCCTATGGTTTCGAGAGACGTGACGTGACGCTCGCCAACTGGCGCGCGGCCCCGTTCAGCCGCTTCAGCTTTGGCCACGCCGAAGAGCTTGTCCCGAGCGCCATTATCGCCGCTACCGCCGAAGTGAGCGAAGGCGAACCCGTCGCGTCCGATCTCCTGCCGCAGGCGCTGCCACTGGGACTGGCCGGGCAGCCCGACGTCCGCGCCTATCTCGACTATGCCCATACCGATGCCTTCGTTCTGATGAAGGCGGGCACCATCGTCGCCGAACACTATGCGCCGCATGCCGGCATCAACCAGCGCCATATCGTCTTTTCGATCAGCAAGTCGCTGACGGCCCTGGTGATTGCGACCCTGGAAGCCGACGGACTTATGAACCCGGATGCTCCCGTCACCAGCCTGCTGCCCGAAGCCGCCGGCTCCGCCTATGGCGACTGCACCATCCGCGACGTGCTCGACATGCGCGTCAGCCTCGCCTTCGACGAGGCCTATCTGAACACCGATGGCGCCTATGCCCGCTATCGCCGCGCCACACTCTGGAACCCGGCCGATCCGTCCCAGCCGGATGAGACCCTGCTGGCCTTCCTTCTGACCCTGAAGAAAGATGCCCATCCGCATGGCGGCGCGCACTTCTATGCGTCGCCCGATTCCGACCTGCTCGGCATCCTGATCGAGCGCGCGACCGGCGAAAGTTACGCCGATGTCTTGTCGACGCGCCTGTGGAGGCCGCTCGGCGCGAAGAACCACGCCAGCGTTACCGTCGATGCAGAAGGAACCGCGCGTGCCGCCGGCGGCATTTCGGTCACCGCCCGCGACCTCGCCCGTGTCGGCGAGATGTTGCGCAATGGCGGCATGGTCGACGGAAAACGCATCATCCCCGAAGCCTGGCTGACCGATATGCTGACGGCAGGTGACCACCAGGCCTGGGTGGACGGCAAATCCAACTTCTTCCCCAACGGGCGCTATCGCAGCCAGTGGTACCAGTCGGGTGAGCCTGACGGCGCCTTCTGCGCCATCGGCATCCATGGCCAATGGCTTTATGTCGACCCCTCCACCGAGACCGTGATCGTCAAGCTCTCCTCGCAGCCCAACCCGCTGGACGACGAGCTGAAACACGACAATTTCGCCTTCTTCCGCGCGCTCAGCGCCTGGACCGCATGAGATCAGAGGAGCCTGAAATGGCAACCACCGCAAACATCATCATCACCAATGGCCGGGTCCTCACCATGGACAACGCCGTCCCGCGCGCGGATGCCGTCGCCCTTGCCGGCAACCGCATTCTTGCTGTCGGCACGCGAGCCGAGATTGAGGCCCTGGCCGGACCGGAAACGAAGGTGATCGACGCCAACGGCGCGACCGTCATGCCGGGCTTCAACGAAGCCCATATGCACATCTTCCCCGGCTCGGTGTCGCTGCGCCAGCTGAACCTGCATGGCATCCAGGGCTTCGAAGCGCTGAAATCCGCAATCCTCGACTATGCGGAAAAGAACCCCGACGAGCCGCTGCTGATGGGCTTTTCCGCCGACTACTCGATCATCTCGCTGACCGAACCCTGCACCCGCCATCACCTGGATGCGATCCTGCCGGACCGCCCCTTCATGATGTTCGCACCCGACCATCACACCGCCTGGGCGAATACGGCAGCACTGACAAAGGCATGCATTCTGCAGGGCAAGGATGTCGGCATCGGCAACGAGATCGTCATGGGGCCGGATGGCCTCGCCAATGGCGAATTGCGCGAAGGCAATGCCTTTGGCCCGGTCTCGGCGCTCGCCTCCACCGGCGGTCGCGAGGAACTCGGCATGGGGACTGGCATGGACCCGGAAAACGTCACGCCGGAGCAGTTTGCCCTCGACCGCGCGATCCTGAAAGCCGGCCTCGACTACTGCGCCTCCTGGGGCGTCACATCGATCCAGAACTTCGACGGCAACCACTACCAGCTTCGCCTGATGCGCGACCTGGAGCTTTCAGGCGAACTCTCCTGCCGCATCCGTATTCCCTACCACATGAAGAATTTCATGGCGCTTGAGGATCTCGACAAGGCAGCCGCGTGGAAGAAGGAATTCGCCACCGACATGCTGCGCGGCGATTTCGTCAAGGTCTTCATGGATGGCGTGCTCGACAGCCAGACGGCCTATATGCTGGACGGTTATGGCGACCGGCCGGGCTATACCTATGAGCCGCTCTTCAGGCCCGAAGCGTTCAATGCGATTGCGACAAAAGCCGATGCGCTGGGCCTGCAGGTCGCAGTCCACGCCATCGGCAGTGCCGCGATCCGCCAGACGCTCGACGGTTACGAGGCTGCCGTGAAAGCCAATGGCAAGCGCGACAATCGCCACCGCATCGAGCATATCGAGATCATCCATCCCGATGACATCCCGCGCTTTGCGGAACTCGGCATCGTCGCCTCCATGCAGCCCGTGCATTACCCCGGCGGCACATGCTTCCCGGCAGAACCGACGACGGCCAAGATCGGCGAGGACCGCTGGGATTATGCCTATGCCTGGCGAACCATGAAGGAAGCCGGCGCGCCCGTTGTCTTCGCCTCCGACTGGCCCGTCTCGCCGGTTTCGCCCTTCCAGTGCATCCAAGATGCGCTCACCCGCAAGCCCTGGAAGGACGGGCTGAAGGACCAGCGCTTCTCGCTGATGGAAGCGCTCGAAGCCTATACGGCGATCGGCGCCTGGGTGGAGTTCATGGAAGATCGAAAGGGCATGCTGAAGCCCGGCTACCTCGCCGATGTCGTGATCCTGACCAAAGACATCGAAGCCGTCGCTCCAGAAGAGATCATGGACACCGTCCGCCCCGCCGTCACGATTTGCGACGGCCGCATCACCTTCCAGGCCTGAAGAAAGAACCGCCATGAGCGCCGAGATCGTCATCCATAACGCCCGCATCCTGACCATGGACCACGAGCATCCGCGTGCGGAAGCCATTGCACTCACCGGCAATCGTATCATGGCGGTGGGCGGTAATGCCGAGATCCTGACGCTTGCGGGACCGATGACACGCGTCGTCGATGCAGGCGGCGCCACGGTCCTTCCGGGTTTCAACGAAGCCCATATGCATATCTTCGGCGGTTCGGTCGCGCTGGGCGAACTCTCGCTTTTCGGCGTGAAGGGTTTTGACGCCCTGTCCAACGCGGTAAAGGACTATGCGGCTGCCAACCCGGATCTACCGCTGCTCGTCGCCCAGACGGCAGACTACACCATCCTCTCGGACACCGAGCGCGTCACGCGCAACCATCTCGACAGGATCATCGCCGACCGTCCTTTCATGATGGTCGCCCCGGACCGACACACGGCCTGGGCCAACACCATCGCGCTTGAGAAGGCCGGTATCCTGCAAGGGCGCGATGTCGGTGTCGGCAATGAGATCGTCATGGGTGAGGACGGTCTGGCGAATGGCGAATTGCGCGAGAGCAATGCCATCCGCCCCGCCGCGACCATGAGCGTGACTGGCGGCCGCGAAGGCCTCGGCGTCGGCACCGGCGGCGATCCCGAACACGTCACATCGGAAGAACGGGCGGCAGACATCGAAGTGCTGAAGAAGGGCCTCGCCTATTGCGCCTCGCTCGGCATCACCTCGTTCCAGAACATGGACGGAAATCTCTATCAGCTGGAAATGCTGGATGAGATCGAAAAGACCGGTGGTCTGCCAGTTCGGGTGCGCATGCCCTACCACATGAAGAATTTCATGCCCCTCTCCGACCTCGAAGAAAAGGCCGCTGCCTGGAAAGCCCGCTTCGACACGGACAAGCTGCGCTGCAACTTCGTCAAGCTGTTCATGGACGGCGTGACCGAGGGCGAAACCGCCGTCTTCGTCGATGACTACGCCCACAAGCCCGGCTGGAAGGGCGAGCCGCTGTTTTCTGGCAAAGCTTTTAACGCCGTGGCGACCGAGGCAAACCGCCTAGGGCTGCCGGTTGCAGTCCACGCAATCGGCGACGGCGCGGTGCGCATGGTGCTCGATGGCTACGAGGCCTCAATCAACGCCAATGGCCGAAAGGACATGCGGAACCGCATCGAACACATTGAGGTGGTCCATCCCGACGACATCCCCCGCTTTGCAGAAACGGGCACCATCGCGTCCATGCAACCGACGCATCCACCGGGTTCGGCGGGGCTGCCGCTTGAACCCTATCTCACCTATATCGGCCGCGAACGCTGGCCTTACGCCTTCGCCTGGAAGACCCTTGTCGATGCCGGAGCAAAGATCGTCTTCGCCACCGACTGGCCGGTTTCCCCGCTACCGCCACTCAGCTGCATCTGCGATGCTCTGACCCGAAAGCCGTGGGCCGACGACATGCCGGACCACCGCCTCAGCCTGCACGAAACGCTTGCGGCCTATACCCGCACCAGCGCCTGGGTCGAATACATGGAAGACCGAAAGGGCGTGTTGAAACCGGGATATCTGGCCGATGTTGTCGTCCTCTCCGGCGACATCGAAGCGACGTCACCGGACAACATCGCCTCGCTATCGCCTGTTCTCACCATCTGCGACGGGCGCGTCACCTTCGAAGGCGGAGGGGGCCGATGAGCGAAACGACGGAAGCGTCGAGCGAGACATCGAGCAGCACAGCGACACGCGGGCGACCGCCGGGCGCGACCCGCAAGGGTCTCGAAACCCGCGTCCGCATCATCAAGGGCGCCCGCGAGGCGCTCGAAGACGGCGGCATGGAGGCCTTGACCACACGCCGCATCGCAGCCTCCGCCGGCGTCAAGCTCGCGACGCTGCACTACTACTTCGACAGCAAGGAAAGCCTGCTGCTCGCCGTGCTCGAAGACCTGATCGCGGATATGGATGCGGCCTATCGCGCGGATGTCGACCTGCCACCGGCGCCCGAGGACCGGGTCGAAGCCCTGATCCGCGCCAGCTGGCGTTACATCCAGCGAACCCGAAACAAGCAGATCGCCCAAACCGAGCTGACCCTCTACGCGCTGCGGACCAAAGGCTCCGAATGGCTCGCGGCCAGACAGTACAACGCCTATATCGATTTCTACGGCCATCTCGTTTTCGAGGATGACAGCGACGAGGAACTGCGCCGCATCGGCCGAGCCGTCGGTCGCCAGATGCTGATCGGTATCGACGGTATCATCTTGCAGAGCTACGCCCTGCAGGATCTCACCGCCTCGAACGACGACATCGAAGCCCTCATCCTCGCCATGCGCGGCTATCTTCGCCGCCTCATGGTCGAGCGCGGCAAGGCGCGCTAGGCAAGATTCCAGATGCCTCTGGCATTGCCGGAGAAAAGCCTGTCCTTCTCTTCTCGCGTACAGCCATGCAGCAGCGCCTGCGTCGTCGCCACCCAGGTCGACAGCCCCCCGCCGAGTGTACAGACCGGCCAGTCCGAGCCCCAGATCGCGCGATCAAAACCGAACGCGCCGATCGTGTGGTCGAAATAGGGTTTGAGATCTTCCAGCGTCCAGGTCTCCAGATCGCCATAGGCGGGGATGCCGGAGATCTTGACGCGGACATTGTCGCGTTTGGCAATGTCAGTGATCCCCGCTTTCCAGGTCTCGTAGCCATGCCCCTTGATGTCGGGCACACCGCAATGGTCGAGGATGAAAGTGACATCGGGCGCGAGATCGACCAGCGCCTTTGCCTTGTCGATCTGACGCGGCAGCATGCAGAGATCGAAAGTGAGGCCCGTGCCTGAGAGCAGCTTCACGTTCTCCCGGAACAGCGCGCCCTCAGAGACATCGTCGGGCACGACATGCAGTACGCGGCGGAAGCCTTTGACGAAGGGGTTCGCTAACTGTCCATCGAGATAGTCGGCAAAGCCTGGATCTTCCGGGCGGCAGGAGGCGATCACACCCTGGATGAGGCTATCCGGCGCCTGCGACAACTCCTGGACCATGGCGGTTTCACCGAGGATGTCTTCGGGCGCAACATCCACTTCCATATGCAGCACCGAAGAGATACCGAGCCTCTTCGCCTCCCGCGCATACGTCTCCCAGCTGAAATCGGCATCGAGCGCCGAAACGTCCTTCAGCCAGGGGTAGCTGAGCCTGTCGCGATAGATGAGATGCAGATGGGTATCGATGATCATGAAAGGCCCTCCCAAGGCCGTTGAAGCTCAGTTCGTGTCGGTCAGGTCAGCACCGAGACCGGCACCCGCCAGCTCGGATATCCGTCGTGCCGTCTCCGTCAGCGCGTCGATCGTTCGAGTGATGTCGGGGGCCTCGGGCGCATTGATGATGGTGATGTAGGGAATGGTGAGAGCCCCGAGCGCCTCGCCATCGGCGCTGACGATCGGCGCCGACAGGTTGGTGACGCCGGCGGTCTGGGCACTCGGCATCATCTCGTAGCCGCGTGCCCGGATCTCATCGAGGTGGCGCGAGAAGGCCTCGGTCATCCGTCCCTCCGGCCCGCCACTCGCCACATGCTCCGCCACCATCATCGCGCGGACCTCCGGGCTGCGATAGGCAAGCAGCACATGGCCGGACCCGGTATCGAACAAGCCCATGCGGGAGCCGACCCGGATCGAGATGCCCCAATACCCCGGCGCCTCGAGCTGTGCGATGACGACGGGATGGCCGCGGTCGTAGACGACGATGTGGTTCTCCTGCCGGGTCACCTCCGCCAGTTCCCGCATCAGCGGCATGGCCAGGGAGGCGAGCCGCCGCGTTGGCGCATGCAGGTGCGCAAGACCGAACAGCTTCAGCGTCAGCACATAGCGATCGCCGTCGAGCCGCGCGACATAGCCGCGTTTCACCAGCCGATCGAGCATCCGGTAGAATTCGTTCGGACTGCGGTCGAGCTTCTTGGCGATCTCCGCCTGACTGAGCCCCCCGTCGACGCCGGCCAAGAGCTCGATGATATCAAGTCCCTTGTCGAGCGCCGGCGCCCGATAACGATCCTGGTCCAGGTCATTCACGCTTTTCTCTCCCTGAAGTTCGACGACTGACCTTGACGTTCATGAATAAATGTTTTGCATATGAATGATGCTCGCATCGACGGCCGGAATATGCAAGGGTCGTGTGACGAGGGATCGGTTGGAGGAGCCAAGAGCATGTATCTGCCCCTGAAGAACAAGCATGTTTTGGTGACGGCTGCCGGCCAGGGTATCGGCCGCGCGAGCGCCATCGCCTTTGCCCGCGCCGGCGCGACCGTCGTCGCGACCGACATCAACACCGAGGCTCTGGCGACACTGGACGGCGAGGCCGGCATCACGACGCGCCAGCTGGACGTCCTGAAGGACGACGCGGTCAAGGCCGTGGTCGGAGAGACAGGACCCTTCGATGTGCTGTTCAATTGCGCCGGTGTCGTGCACGGCGGCACCATCATGGACATGGCCGACAAGGATCTCGACTTTGCACTCGACCTCAATGTCCGCGCGATGATCCGCACCATTCGTGCCGTCCTGCCTGCCATGCTGGAGAAGGGCGACGGCTCCATCATCAACATGGCCTCGGTCGCAAGTTCGATCAAAGGCGTGCCGAACCGTTTCGCCTACACCGTCACCAAGGCTGCCGTCATCGGCCTCACCAAATCCGTCGCCGCCGACTATGTGACGCAAGGTATCCGCTGCAACGCGATCTGCCCAGGGACGGTTGAAAGCCCTTCCCTGCAGGACCGCATGCGTGCACAAGGCGACTACGATGCCGCCCGCGCCGCCTTCATCGCCCGCCAGCCCATGGGGCGTCTGGGCACGCCGGAAGAAATCGCCGACCTCGCCGTCTACATCGCCGGCGCCACCTACACCTCGGGCCAAGCCTTCGCCATCGACGGCGGCTGGACCATCTAATTCTGAAGAAGGAAGAAACCCATGAAACTCATGCGCGTCGGCCCACTCGGACAGGAAAAGCCTGCGATCCTCGACAAGGACGGAAAGGTCCGTGACCTTTCGGCCCATGTGACCGATATCGGCGGCGCTGCCATCTCGCCCGAGGGTCTGGCGAAGATCGCAGCCCTTGACCTCGCCTCCCTGCCGGAGATTGCCGTCGATCGCATCGGCGCCTGCGTTGCTGGTACTGGCAAGTTCATCTGCATCGGCCTCAATTATTCCGACCATGCCGCAGAAACCGGCGCTGCCGTACCGCCGGAGCCTGTCATCTTCATGAAGGCGACTTCCGCCATCTGCGGCCCCAACGACGACGTGCTCATCCCGCGCACCTCGGAGAAGACCGACTGGGAAGTCGAACTCGGCGTCGTCATCGGCAAGACCGCGAAATATGTCTCCGAAGCCGACGCCATGGATTACGTCGCCGGCTACTGCGTCTCCCACGACGTCTCCGAACGCGCGTTTCAGACGGAACGCGCGGGTCAGTGGACCAAGGGCAAGTCCTGCGACACCTTCGGCCCGATCGGCCCCTGGCTCGTCACCAAGGACGAAGTATCGGATCCGCAGAACCTCAAGATGTGGCTCTCGGTCAATGGCAAGATGATGCAGGACGGCTCGTCGAAGACCATGGTCTACGGCGTTGCCCACCTCGTCTCCTATCTCAGCCAGTTCATGAGCCTGCATCCCGGCGACGTCATCTCCACCGGCACACCTCCGGGCGTCGGCCTGGGCATGAAGCCGCCGCAGTTTTTGAAGGCCGGTGATGTGGTGGAGTTGGGTATTGAGGGGCTCGGCACGCAGAAGCAGACGTTCAAGGCGGATGTTTGAGGTAAGCAGATAAGACAGTTTTTGACCCCGCCCATGTGGCGGGGTTTTACGTTCTGGCACGCAGAAGCGTTCCAAAATTCAGCCAGCCTTTATGACCGCCCTACGCTGCATCCTTCACACGAATCTCGATTTCAAGCCGTGCCGCTGCAGCGATATTGACCAGAGCATCAAGGGAAAACTTCGCGAGCTTCCCTCGCAGCAGATCATTGGTCCGCGGTCGCGTGAGTCCGAGCCGCTTGGCAGCCCCCTCCTGCGAGAGCCCCCATCCCTGAACAGCCTTGCGGATCTCGAAGAGCAGGGCTGAGCGCGCCTTGAGATTGGCCGCTTCCTGCTCGGTGTCAGCCAGAGCGTCCCAGACGCTGCCATAAATCTCATCGCTCATATTTCCCGTCTCCATCGTTTCAGCCTCTGACTGGCGAGTTCGATATCTTTTTTAGGCGTCACCTGCGTCTTTTTCTGGAAGGCGTGCAGAACAAGGACGCGATCCTCGAACGTGGCGAGATAGATGATGCGAAAGGCACCAGACGCTTCCCGAATCCTTATTTCTCGAACACCGGGGTCAATCGTCGGCATCGGCTTCCAGTCATCAGGATCTTCGCCGCGTTGAACCAATTCCAACTGCCAACCCGCATCAATCCGGGCGTCTTCAGGGAACGCACGAACATCGGTCCTGCTACTTCCAAGCCACTGGATCAGCTTCATCTTGACAATGTATCAAAACGAATACAGATCTGCCAACAAAAAAGCCGGGCGTTTCCACCCGGCTTTGATTTCGACCAGCAATGAGACCGCTACTTGATCAACGGCAAAATGCTGTCGATCGACTTCTTCGCGTCGCCGTAGAACATCCGCGTATTCTCCTTGTAGAACAGCGGGTTCTCGATGCCGGAATAGCCCGTGCCCTGGCCACGCTTGGAGACGAAGACCTGTTTCGCCTTCCAGACTTCCAGGACAGGCATGCCGGCGATCGGCGAGTTCGGGTCTTCCTGAGCGGCCGGGTTGACGATGTCGTTCGAGCCGATGACGATGGCGACGTCCGTTTCGGGGAAGTCCTCGTTGATCTCGTCCATTTCCAGAACGATGTCGTAGGGCACCTTGGCCTCGGCGAGCAGCACGTTCATGTGGCCCGGCAGGCGCCCGGCAACCGGATGGATGGCGAAGCGCACTGTCTTGCCGGCGGCCCGCAGCTTGCGGGTGAGTTCCGAGACCGACTGCTGCGCCTGGGCGACCGCCATGCCGTAGCCCGGAACGATGATGACGCTGTCGGCATCATTGAGCGCATTGGCCACGCCGTCGCCGTCGATGGCGATCTGCTCGCCCACGACTTCCATCTGCGGGCCTGTTGCCCCACCAAAGCCACCGAGAATGACCGAGATGAAGCTGCGGTTCATCGCCTTGCACATGATGTAGGAGAGGATCGCACCGGAGGAGCCGACCAGCGCGCCGACGACGATCAGGAGATCGTTGGACAGCGAGAAGCCGATGGCTGCTGCCGCCCAGCCTGAATAGCTGTTGAGCATGGAGACGACGACCGGCATGTCGGCGCCGCCGATGCCCATGATCAGGTGATAGCCGATGAAGAGCGCCAGAAGCGTCATCAGGATCAGCGTCCAGCTGCCGGCGCCGTTGAAGTAGAGCACCAGCAGGATCAGCGAGCCGAGAGCCGCACCGGCGTTCAACATGTGCCCGCCTGGCAGCTTCTTGGCCGTCGTATCGACCTTGCCCGCCAGCTTGCCATAGGCGACCACGGAACCCGTGAAGGTGATGGCACCGATGAACACGCCGAGGAAGACCTCGATCTTTAGAACCGCGATCTCGGCGCTGGTCTTCTCGGCAATCTTCAGGGCAAAGCCGGTAAAGTCATTGAAGAGGTCCGTGTGACCGTTCTGACCAGCACAGACGACCGCATTGAGCGCGGGATCGCAAAACGCGATATTGGCACTGGCGAGCGAGCTTGCAATCCGCCACATCTCAATTTCGGCATTGAAGCCGATAAAGACAGCGGCGAGGCCGACCAGCGAGTGCATGGCGGCAACAAGCTGCGGCATTTCGGTCATCTGCACGCGCTGGGCAACGACCCAGCCGATGCCGCCGCCGATGGCGATCATCACGACCGAGACCAACCAGTTGCCGGCGCCAGGACCGTAGATCGTCGCGAGAACTGCAAGCGCCATGCCTGATATGCCGTACCAAACGGCGCGCTTGGCGCTTTCCTGGCCTGAGAGGCCGCCGAGCGAAAGGATGAAGAGAACAGCCGCGACGACATAGGCCGCTGTGGTGAAACCGTATTCCATGAGTTTTCCCCTCCCCGCTCTTTAAGACTTCTGGAACATGGCGAGCATGCGCCGTGTCACCATGAAGCCACCGAAGATATTGATGCCGGCCATCAGAACCGACAGCGCAGCGAGGATGATCACCAGGAAGTTGCCCGACCCTATCTGCATCAGGGCACCCAGAATGATGATCGAGGAAATGGCATTGGTGATCGCCATCAGCGGCGTGTGCAGCGAATGGCTGACGTTCCAGATGACTTGGAAACCGACGAAGCAGGCGAGCACGAAGACAATGAAATGGCTCATGAAGCTGGCCGGCGCATAAAGACCGGCGAGCAGGATCAGCGCACCGCCACCGGCGAGCATCGCCACCTGGTTGCGGGTCTGCGTCTTGAAGGCGGCGATTTCCTGGGCCCGCTTCTCCTCGGGCGTCAGCTCCTTCACCTTTTCCTTCGGCTTGGCAGCGGCGATCGCCTGGATCTTCGGCGGCGGCGGCGGGAAGGTTATCTCGCCACCCTTGGTGACCGTCGCCCCACGGATGACGTCGTCTTCCATGTTGTGAACGACCACACCATCCTTGGCCGGCGTCAGGTCCGTCATCATGTGGCGGATGTTGGTCGCGTAGAGGGTCGACGACTGCGCAGCCATCCGGCTCGGGAAATCGGTGTAACCGACGATGGTCACGCCGTTCTCGGAGACGATCTTCTGGTCGGCAACAGTGAGGTCGCAGTTGCCGCCGCGTTCGGCCGCGAGGTCGATGACAACGGAGCCGGGTTTCATGGCAGCGACCATGTCGGCCAGCCAGAGCTTCGGCGCGTCACGACCGGGGATCAGCGCCGTGGTGATGACGATGTCGATCTCGGGCGCCAGTTCGCGGAACTTGGCAAGCTGCTTTTCTCGGAACTCCGGCGACGAAGGGGCTGCATAGCCACCCGTCGCTGCGCCATCCTGTGTGGCTTCGAATTCGAGATAGACGAACTGCGCGCCCATGCTTTCGATCTGCTCGGCGACTTCAGGCCGCACGTCGAAGGCATAAGTAATGGCGCCGAGCGAAGTCGCAGTGCCGATCGCGGCCAGACCGGCGACGCCTGCACCGATCACCAGAACCTTGGCCGGCGGCACCTTGCCGGCCGCCGTCACCTGACCGGTAAAGAAGCGGCCGAAATTGTTACCCGCCTCGATCACGGCGCGATAGCCGGCGATGTTGGCCATCGAGGACAGCGCGTCCATCTTTTGGGCGCGGCTGATGCGCGGCACCATGTCCATGGCAACGACCGTCGCGCCCTTGTCTTTCGCCTGCTCGAGAAGGGCAGTGTTCTGGGCCGGATAGAAGAAGGAGATCAGTGTCTTGCCGGGGCCCAGCCGATCGACTTCGGCGGTTTCCGGCGGACGCACCTTGGCGATGATGTCGGCCGTTTCATAGAGCGCGGCAGCCGTCTCGACCACTGTCACGCCGGCGGCGCGATAGGCATCGTCCGACAACCCCGCGGCCTTGCCGGCACCGCTTTCGATGACGCATTCATAGCCGAGCTTCTGCAACTGCGTGGCGCTATCAGGCGTCATCGCGACGCGGGCCTCGCCGGCATAAATCTCCCTTGGCGATCCGATCTTCAATCCCATCTCCCAAACTCCGTTCGAACGGGTTCCACCTACTGTCCTTCGCCCAAAGTCGAAGGACTCTCCGATCGCGGACACGACCAGAAGTGAGGCCCCCTGTCTAGTCCAGCTCAGAGAACAAATGACGGTTTTGTCTTAGGGCTTATCCGCTTAAACCGATTTTTGTTGCAGCGCACACATGCAGCTCCCGCTGATGCCCGATGGAACAATTGAGCCTTGCCCCTGTTTCCCAAGGGAACAACGCACCAAGGAGACCCACATGCTGCAATGGATCCTCATCCTTCTTCTGATCGCCGCCGTCGCAAGCCTGCTCGGTTTTCGTGGCGTGGCCGGCGCCTCGGCAGGCGTCGCCAAGATCCTGATTTTCATCGTCTTGGTCGTTATGATCATCGCGCTCTTTACAGGCGTCGTCATCGTCGCCTGACGAAAGTTTACCCAGACGGAAAAGACCCGCACGCTATTAGCGATGCGGGCCTTTTTCTATGCAGCGATCAGATGAAAGGCCTGACCCTTTGCTCGGCCGGCGTCCAGCCGGAAATCTCCTGGAGGCCAACCGGGTCAACGATATCGCAGCCCCGTTCGCGCCAGCGAATGAGCCCGCGATCGGCGAGTTTCTTCAGGGTCTTGTTCGTGTGCACGATCGACAGCCCGAGCGTATCGGCGAAATGCATCTGCGTGACCGGAATATGCCGGTGATTGTCGCCGAGGATGCCGGCATTCATGCCACGGTCGAACAGGAAGGCCAGAAGGTAGGAGGCTCTCTCCAGCGCAGACCGGCGCCCGATGCTGAGCAGATGTTCGTCAAGAATGCACTCTTCGCGGGCGGCAAGCCAGGTGAGATCGAAGCTCAGCCCCGGATGCAGCTCGAACAGGGAAAACAGCCGACTTCTTTCGAAAACACAGAGCGTCATGGGTGTAAGGGCTTCAACCGAATGCTGCATCTCGGCCATGACAGCGCCCTGCAGGCCGATCATGTCGCCAGGCACGATGTAGTTCAGGATCTGTCGTCGGCCGTCTTCGAGGATCTTGTAGCGGAAGCCCCAGCCCGACAGCACCGTGTAAAGATGGGCGCTGCGTGCGCCTTCGACGAGCACGGTCGTTCCCGGATCGGCGACGAGTTCGCCACGTTTGAAGGTGGAGACGAATTCCAGTTCTGACTCAGTGAAAGGGCGGAACCGTTTCATATGCCGCAAGGGGCATTCGAAACAACTGACACGAATGGGGGAATGACGCGGTTCGATTGCCACGGGATAACCTCGTTTGTCCGTCATGCTGTTCCGGATTGGAACAATGCAGGCTGCACATGTCTTTTTTAAATGACGCTGGTCGGGGCACGTCCCATAACGCGCGCCTGACAAAAGGAAATTCCATGATGACCGCGCCGCTCCGCGTTCTCGTTGCCGAGAACCAGTATCTGATTGCCATGGAGGTGGAGCGCATTCTTCTTGACGATCTGCCTTGCGATGTAACCATCGCCCCGCTGGCCAGACTGGCAGAAGCCGTCCAGACGACCGCATTCGATGTGGTGATCATCGATGCGGCCTTGAACGAGGCCTTGAATGTCGAACGCACAGATCTGATCATGAAAGCCGGCGCGAAGCCCGTCTTTCTGTCGTCCTACGGACATTTTACCGACATCCCAAGCATCGTGACTGAGCATCCGCTGGTCACAAAGCCGCCGCAAGCCCACGAACTGGCTGCGGCGGTTTTGAAAGCGGCGCATGGTCGCGGGCCCTCAGACGGCAAAAGCCTTCTTGATGACCGCTGAGCTGTGGGCATCGGGGCCGTAATCGCCCTCGCCGCTCACACCCAGGATCTCCTGAAGCTTGTTGCGTGCTCGGTTGATGCGGCTCTTGATAGTGCCGACGGCACAACCGCAGATCTCCGCAGCTTCTTCGTAGGCGAAGCCTGAAGCGCCCACGAGAATGATCGCCTCGCGCTGGTCGCTCGGCAACTGATCAAGCGCACGCTTGAAGTCCTGCAGATCGAGAGAACCATACTGCTGCGGGTGAGTGGAGAGCTGGGACGTGAAGATACCGTCGGTATCAGAGACTTCGCGGCCACGCTTGCGCATCTGCGAGTAGAATTCGTTGCGCAGGATGGTGAAGAGCCAGGCTTTCATGTTGGTACCAGGCTCGAAATGGTCCTGCTTGGCCCAGGCTTTCATGATCGTGTCCTGCACGAGATCGTCGGCGACGTGATGTCGGCCGGTTAGCGATACGGCGAAGGCACGAAGGTTTGGCAGCGCTGCCAAGAGGTCGCGCTTGAAGGAGTGGTCGGTCGACTTATCGCCAACAGTCATCGAGCATTGTCCTTGATGCGAGTGGACTCACTGGCCTGGCGCTCGGCCACATCCAGTTGCTCCAGAAGCTGGAGGAACCGATCCGGGATCCCCTCTTCCTGTACCGATTGATAGTACTCGCGCAGTTGCGCCGACACGCCGGGATGAAAGGCGGCCATTCCAGGCAGCCCGTTCGTAGCCGGCGCTTTCTTCGAATGTTCTGTCATTGGGTCCAACGGGTTTGAAACAGTGTCGCCTGACAACGCAAAAGGGCGCACAAGGTTCCCGAACATGCAATTATTTTATTTCAACGCTGCGTAGCTCTCGAAACCGTGATCCGGATGGAACAAAGCCCACCAGCCGACGTTCATCCGGCATCGAAACACGGAGAACCCAACATGCTTTACTACGCACTCGTATTTCTGGTCGTCGCCTTGATCGCTGGCGTTCTCGGCTTCGGCGGCATTGCTGGCGCATCGGCTGGTATCGCCAAGATCCTCTTTGGCATCTTCATCATTCTCTTCCTCGTTTCGCTCGCCATGCGGCTCTTCCGCCAGGCGTAACCGGGAAAGTCAGCTGATAGAAAAAGGCCGCTTCAACGAAGCGGCCTTTTTCATGCGAAAATTTCGGAGCGAGGTTCAGATCAGGATCCAGACAACAACGGTCATCAACAGGACCAGGATGACGCCGAGCGTCGTAACCGTGAACGGACCATAGCGGGGCGGAACCTGAGATTCGAGGTCCTGATCGAGACCGGCCTGTTGCGCGACATGGCGGTTCTGGGCGTCGATATTGACGGAATTCGGATCGGCCGAGACTTCGGGCTTCATCATCATTCTCCATAACGTTCGGCAGGAACAGGCGGCACCAAGGCCTGCGCTTCGGCAGGGCCGGCGGTTGAAACAGGCGCCTCGAGCACAGCCAGTTTGTTGGGGTCGATCGTCTGGCGGATGTTTCGGCCAGCCACGAGATCGGCGTTCACGGGGAAACAATCACCGTAGATGATCTCGGCCATAGCCCGCGCGCGCTTAAGTTCTTTCGGCAGCGCGCCATAGCAAGCCTCATCTGTATCATAGGAAATAACAGCGACCGGGTCCTGCAGACACGTGGTGTCTTGCGGATGGCAGGCCACAATGACCATCAGGGCAGCCATACTGTTCATGATCGTTCTCCGTGTTACCTGAAGGTTAACGCGAAGACTGCACGACAGTTCCGGGAACAAGGGCGTGAAACGCCCGATGCTGCAGGGTTTACGAGCGGATCAGGCCGTGAATGTAGTGCAGTTTGCCAATCACCGGCTCTGACAGCACAAAGGGATAGAGATCAGGCTGCCCCATGCTGCGATTGATGCTGTTGATCGCAAGCGTCAGCGGCACCCAGGCGCGGATCAGGGCGCCTGCACTGCCGATGCCATAGCTGTCGAAGGTGCGCTTCAGCTCGATCGCCGGCACATCGGCCTCGACATCGGGATTGGTTCTGAGACCGAAGGCATCCGCGGTATCGAGCGCATCGACGATGTGGAAATAGTGGGCGAAGGTCTCGGCGAAATCCTCCCAAGGGTGGCTCGCTGCATAGGCGGAGATGAAGCTGTTCTCCCAGCCCTGCGGAGGGCCCTCGGCATAATGGCGTTTGAGCGCCTCACCATAGTCTTCACGCTCGTCGCCGAACACAAACCGGAAAGCGTCGAAGGCGTTCCTGTCACGCACGAGGACATTCCAGTAGTAATGGGCGACCTCATGCCGGAAATGACCAAGCAGGGTGCGGAAGGGCTCCCCGAGCGCCACACGCCGTGCCTCACGTTCCGCGTCGGAACCCTCGGCAATGTTGAGCGTGATCAGGCCGTCGGCATGACCGGTCAGCACTGGCCCGTCACCGCTGTCGGTCGGATCATCCGCAAGAAATTCGAAACCCAGACCTTGATCGGGATCAGCTGTGCGTGTGACCAGCGGCAGCCTGAACCTGAGAATTGAGTAGAAGAGCCCGCGTTTTGCGAGCTCGATCCTCTGCCAGTTCTGCAGGTTTTCCGGCACCGACAGGTCCGGGATCGTCACGTTGTGCCGGCAGGCGACACAAAAGCCGCTGTCGTCCTCATCTTCGACAAGCCAGTTGCATCCGCCGAGCGCCGCATTGGCGCAAGTCCGCACACCCGCAGGTTCCGTTGTGCCATGGTCGAGGACATGCGTCCCGGAGGCTTCCAGCGCCACCATGTCGAGACTGGTCGAACGAAAGGCCAGACGTGCCCCGCATGTGACACAGCCGTCATTTTCGAAATGCACGACGTTCGAACAGTTGCTGCAACTGAACAGGCGCATGACCGTGTCTTTCTGTGAAAGGACACCCGCAGGGGCGCCAAAGGATCAGTCGAAAATCTCGAGCGGAAAGCGCAGTTCGTACCGCACCTGTCCGTTCGTCAACTCGTGATGCGCCTCGCCGTTGACTGAAGACGGAACGACCCGTTCCAGCACGGTGCTGCCGAAGCGCGCCGCCTTGATTTCTTCGTTTTCGCGAGCGGTGAATGGTTCGGACCAGACGATCACGACCACCGGACCCGTGGGCGTCTCAAGCTTCCGGCACGACACCTCGATCTGCTGACGACGCTGCAGGAAATCGCCATGGCTGACGGCATTGACCACCAGCTCATGCAAGGCAAGCCCAATATGCAGCGACGCATTGGGTGTGAGAAGCACGTCGTCGCCGGAGACATGAACCAGATCGGCGTTTTCCTGAACGTAGCGATCGACCTGCTGTTTCAGCAGATCGCGGAAATAGGCCCCGCGCCAGCTGGAATCGGTGATCAGGTCTTGCGACTGGGACAGGGCATGCAGCCGGCCCCGGAATTTGCCGAGGAACATGTCCAGCGTCCCCGAATACCGGGCAGTCTGGGAGGCGATGCTCTGAATGATCGCAAGCAGGTTCTTCGACCGGTGGCTGACTTCGCGCAGGAGTGCACGCAACAGCCTTTCACGACGCCGGTCTTCAGTGCGATCGATGACCACGGTGATCAGATGCACGTCGTGATCGGCCATCTCGACCATACGGCAGCGGAATTCGAAGAAGGTATCGTCACCCGCCTCGATCTCCAGTTCCGCACGATCCCCCGCCTTCAGAAGGCCCGACTTGAGCTCAGTCAGTTTCTGCCCGATGTCTGATCCGAAGATCGTGTCATCGGATGGGATCGCCCCCGCCGGCAGCCGCCAACGGGCCGGCAGCGAGGTGATGCAGACATAGGTACCATCTTTATCCTGAAGGGTCAGGCTTGCGCCCATGTCGATGAGCGCGGTTATGAAGAACTCCCGCAGCTGTTCGTCGCCGCGCTGAGGTTCAAACCATGTCAACCGATGTACCAATTGCCTGCTCCGCCATGATCGGCATTAGGGACCGGCTCCGTTTGCCGGCCCATTCCTCGCTCTAACCTATGCCCCCAAAAGGCTATATCAAGCCTGCTCGGTCACGCGCTCGTTGAAGAAAAGCGCCTGACTGATCAAAGCCTTGACCATGTCGGGGTTGAACGGCTTGGTAACCAGGAAGGCCGGCTCAGGACGCTCGCCGGTCAGCAGGCGTTCCGGGAACGCCGTGATGAAGATGACCGGGATCGTATCGACCTTGAGGATGTCGTTGACGGCATCGATGCCCGAGCTTCCATCCGCAAGCTGGATGTCGGCGAGGACCATTTTCGGGCTGGTGCGCTTGTAGAGATCGACAGCTTCGGCGTGGGTACGGGCAATGCCGGTGACGCGATGACCGAGATCTTCAACCATCTGCTCGATGTCGAGCGCGATCAGAGGCTCGTCTTCGATGATCATGATGTCGGTCGCGACCTGACGGGAGATCTCCATCGAGGCCTCGTTGAAGAGCGCGTTGAATTCGGCTTCGCCGACGCCAAGCACGCTGGCCGCTTCCGAGGTGGTGAACCCCTCGACAGTGATGAGCAGGAAGGCGTGGCGCGCACGCGTCGGCACGGATGCAAGATTGGCGGCGGCCCGCTTCTCCCAGGCAAAGGGCGAGGTGATCTGCGGAAGCTCGACCTTGGTCGAATCGTAGATCGTCACGAACAGCTTGTAGAGAGCGACACGGTCATCACCCGTGTCAGGGAAAATAGAGATGTCGGCGATCAGCGCTTCCAGGACCGCTGCGACATAGGCATCTCCGGAGGTCTGCGAACCGGTGACGGCGCGTGCATAACGCCGCAGGTAAGGAAGATGGACAGCGACGCGGGCAGTAAGGGACATGCAGTTCTCCAATCGAAATGGATAAAGGTGCGGACTCGGCAGAAAACGCGCCTCGGAAAAAAATGTTCCATCGACTTGGGAACTTTTTTGCCACTTCGGGCTTATCACGTTAATTGTCGTCTCGCTTGGCAAACTGACGGAATTGGACAAACATGGCTGAAGGCCCTCCGGATGGAAATAAATCGAAGAAGCCGTCCGAGGCAAAGCGGCAAAATGCGAACGCATTGATCGCGTCAAAGCTTCGTGGCTACTATGACAGCATCGTCGACGAAGGCACCCCCTCACAATTCCTCGACCTCCTTGAGAAGCTTCACGATGCGGAAGCAGAAGCCAAGTCCAAGAAAACCTGACATGTAAACGGCCGGGCTTCGAAAAGCCCAGCCGGTTCTCAAAAGCGCATATCAATCGCGATCGTTGCCGACACCTTGCGACTTGGCGACGCCATAGGCGACTGCTGCGATCGCCGCGGCCGTTAGCAGGGACCGCCCCTTCATCAGCGCCGGAACACCTGCCAATAGCTGCAGGGTCATCGGATCAGGCAGCCGGGCCTTGGCGGCCCTCTGACGAGCTTCCATGCGCAGCTCGGCGCGACGGTTGATCGACTGCACGACGACGATGACGATGATGGCGCAGAGCGCCGTAACGCCCGCAATCACCAAAGCAGCATAGACCGGACCGATGACGCCGGTCAGATAGAAGCCGAGCGCCAGAAGCAGGGCGACATAGGTCGTCAGACCCAGCACACCGGCGATCGCGCCCGCCATGACCGAGCGCCCGACCTTATTGGCGGTCGGCCGCACCTTGCCGAAGGCGACGATGCCCAGATGTCTGAACAATGGCAGCATGATCAGCGCCGGCTGAGAAGCGCAAGAACGTAGCCGACGCCGGCGGCCATGGCGAGCGACTGCAGCGGCTTTGCGCGCACATAGGCTTCGATATCTTCTTCAGCGTTCATGAAGCGCTCACGTGCGCTGTCGATATATTCCTGCGAGGTTTCACCCGCCTGACGAATCTTGCCGCTACCGAAGGAAGCGACGGTCTGCGTCAGAGAAGCGATATCGCGGCGCAGGGCTTCGAGGTCCGCCTGGACGTCACCGCTGGTCGCGGTACCCGCCGTATTCACCTTGTCTTCGATACGGTCCGCGAGATCGTTTGCCTTGACTTCGATCTTGCTCTTGGAGGCGCTCGGTACCTGGGCCATGGAATTCTCCTTGGATTGTTCATGAAAGGCAGTTCGCAACAAGAACGCCGTGACCGGGCGAGTGTTCCATCATCACCTCGGCCTTTTCTTCTGCACGAGGCTGCTGGCCCGATCTGAACGGCTTTGATCCAGACGATGGAACTTCCCGCATTAGCCGACGTTTTCAGCCCCGAGGACATCACGCCTCGACCATTCACCAACACGGGAGTTATCCGATGAATTGGAATCAGATCGAAGGCAATTGGGAACAGTTCAAGGGCAAGGCCCAGACCCAGTGGGGCAAGCTCACGGGTGACGATCTCGACGTGATCGCCGGCAAGCGCAAGGAACTGTCGGGCAAGATCCAGGCTGCCTATGGCAAGACCCAGGAAGAAGCCGATCGCGAGATCGACGACTGGATGAGCCGCGGCTAAGACCTGCAGAATAAGGAATGCCCGAAACCCGGAAGCACCCGCTTCCGGGTTTTTTGTTGCGCCTCAGGCGGCCACCGTGCTGGCGCCGTAGGTCACGCCCTTTTCCTTCAGCCACCGGCGATAGGCGATGGACGAGGCATCTGCCCGCGTCGGGATTTCCTTGCGCGGCTCCAGCGGCAGGAGCACCGGCCGCTGGTTTTCGAGGATGATGCGGTCCTGCAGGAAGATCATCTGCTGGAAATGGATGAGCTCCGTCGTCGTCGAGACATCGTCGATCAGGTACATGATCGGATGCGCCCGGCATCGGCCCGGATCGAGCGGCTGGACGAAGAGGCCGATGACATCCCAGCGATTGGTAGCGTTGGGACATGTCTTGTAGAGGATCGTGGTGAACGGCGTCATCACCCGGTACATGTATTGCGTGGTGATACCGTCGGACGCTGAGAGAGCGGCCTGCGGCTGGAAGAAGGTACAGTTCGTCGCCCAAACTTCGTCTTCCTCGCGACGGATTTCGACATCGTAGCTCTGCACTTCCGTATGCGGCTCGGCGCCCAGAACATCCGTATGCACGAAGGGGAAATGCGCCATGTCGAGAAAGTTCTCGACAATCCGAAGCCCGGAGGCTTTCACGGTGACAACACCGCAGGGCACATAGCGCCGATCCGGCTCGTCGGCCTCCGGCAGGGAGAAGATCTCGCGCTCGGGCTCGCCCAGCGTTGCCCAGAGAAAGCCGAAGCGATGGCGAAGCGGCAGCGGCTCGGCCCGCCCCTCGGCAAAGACCTCAATCGCCCCATCCGCTTGTCTGACGACCGTCAGATCTGTTCCGAGCAACCGGTTGTGCGACCTTCCAACCGGGATGACAGCCTCGGTATCGAGCACATACCACTGATCGAGCGACGCCTTGTCGATACCGTTCTGCATTCTCTTGTCTTTCCTCTGGAGCACGGGAGAAACCACTTGAACCCCCATCTCGTCGCCAGCTAGATTGCCCAAAAATTAGAGCGCGCACAATTGCAAGGCAACACTGATCCCCATCCGATGACGGCAAAAGCCGACCAAATGACCGTCGGCTTCACCTTTTCCGGAAGGCTGGAGCCGCAGGGTTTTGTCGCATTTGCGGAACATCGCGCGGCCCGCCTGTCACTCGGCCTGACGATTGCCTCCTGTGACAGGGATCGCTGTCGCCTGACCCTGTCAGGCCCGGAGGCCCTGATCGACGCCTTCGAAATGGCGGTCAGCCTCGGCCCCTATGACAGCATCGTGCTTGACGTATCAAGATTTCAAACCGACGAAGACCTGCCCGCAAAGGCCGCATCATGACATCAGCATCCCCTTGGATCCCCGTTGCCCTCTCCGCCGATATCGAAGCTGGGACCTCCGCCGGAACGCTCGTCAATGGCGAGGAGCGCGTCGTCTGGCGTGACGACAAGGGCGCGATCCATGTCTGGGAAGACCGCTGTCCGCATCGCGGCATGCGCATGAGCTTCGGCTTCGTGCGCGGCGACCACATCGCCTGCCTCTACCACGGCTGGCGCTACGACACGGGCGGCCAGTGTCGCTACATCCCGGCACACCCCGATCTGGAAGTGCCCCAGACGATCAAGGTCCCGACCTTTGCCGCAACCGAACGGGCCGGCATCGTCTGGATGGCACCGGAAGGCACCGATCCGGCTGAGCTCTCGACGCTTCCCGAAACGGCTGAGGTCGTCCGCAGCCTCTTTCTCGATCTGTCGACGAACGCGGCTCTGCTGGCGGTGACGGCAGCCCCACCCGAGGGCTATCGTCCGGTCGAGAGTGGGACTGGCTTGGTTACCTTCCAAGGTAACGACGTGACCGTCCTGATCGCAGCCCAACCCCGCGACGCCGGCCGGACGGCCTTGCACATCACGGTGACCGGAAACACCTCCGCAGCCATCCGCCGCGACCTCGCGCTCTGGGCAATCGACCTGCGCAACCGGCTCGAAGCCCAGACGACGGAGGCGGCGTGATGATCAGGCTCTACGACTACCACCTCGACGAAAACGGCTTTCGCGTCCGCCTTCTCCTCTCCATGCTCGGCCTCTCCTTCGAGACCGTCGCCGTCGACAAGGTACCGGGCCGCGAGCAGGAAAAGCCGCATATGCTGGCACTCAACCCGACCGGCACGCTGCCGATCCTCGAAGACGGCGATGTCAGGCTCTTCGGCACCGCTGCCATCCTCGCCTACCTCGTCCGCGCCCATGCGCCGGACAGTGATTGGCTACCCGCCGATGCCGCAGACTTCGGACGCGTCCAGCAATGGCTCGGCTTCTCCGGTCGCGAACTCAAGCCCGCCGTCGACGCCCGTGAGGCCGCTCTCTTTACCTCAGAGGGCGCCAGCGACGGCGACCTCAGCGCCGCCCGCAAAGCCTTCCGCATCATGGAAGACCACATGACGCTGCGGCAGATCGATGGTTCGGACTGGTTCGTCGGCGCTGGCCCGACGCTGGCCGATCTCGCCCTCCTGCCAAGCTTTGCGCTCTCGCGCGACTGCGGCATCGACCATGACGAATACCCGGCCCTTCGCCGCTGGCTGCGCCGTTTCCGGGCACTTCCGGGCTTCATCACCATGCCCGGCGTACCGGATTACCACTGACCTGCCTTGCTGGCCGAAAGCCGCTCGGCTAGGTCGATGACAATGCAGGGAGGTCCGCCATGATCCGCATCGTCTTTCTCGACCGGGACACGCTGTCGCCGGAAACCGTGGTCCGTGCGCCCTCCGTGCCGCATGAAATGGTGGTCCATGCCCGCACCGCCCCGCACGAAGTGGCCGAGCGCATCCGTGACGCAGACGTTGTCATCACCAACAAGGCCCCGGTCCGTGCCGAAGCAGTCGCCGGCGCCGCGAAGCTGAAGCTGATCGCCGTCTCCGCCACCGGCACCGATATCGTCGATCTCGCGGAAGCCAAGGCGCGAGGCATCGCCGTCTGCAATATCAGGAACTACGCCAAGAACACGGTGCCCGAACACACCTTCGCCCTGATGCTCGCGCTGCGCCGCTCGATCCTGCCCTATCGCCAGTCGGTGATCGAGGGACGCTGGCAGCAGGCCGCGCAATTCTGCTATTTCGACTATCCCATCGCCGATCTCGGCGGCTCGACGCTCGGCATCATCGGCCACGGCACGCTTGGCCAGTCGGTCGGAAAGATCGCGGAGGCCTTCGGCATGAGGGTGCTCGCCGCCGGTCGTCGCGACGCAACCGACATCAAACCCGGCCAGACCGCTTTCGATGAGGTCCTGAAACGGGCCGACGTGATCACCCTCCACTGCCCGCTGACACCGGAAACGCGCGGCGTGATCGGTATCAGAGAATTCGCCTTGATGGAGAGAAAGCCGCTTCTGATCAATACCGGCCGCGGCGGCCTCGTCGACGAACACGCACTTGAGCAGGCCCTCGACGCCGGCCAGATCTCAGGCGCCGGTTTCGACGTGACCGATGGCGAACCACCCGCCGCCGACAGCCCGATGATGCGGATTGCGTCACGCGAAAACGTTATCCTCACCCCACATGTCGCCTGGGCGAGCCGCGAGGCAATCCAGGCGCTGGCCGACCAGTTGATCGAGAATATCGAGCTGTTTTTCGCCGGCACGCCGCGCAATCTTGTTGGCTGATCCTGGCAAGTCTGGCAATGGCTATCGCGTAGGGATACCCCCCTCTGTCACTGCGTGACATCTCCCCCACAAGGGGGGAGAGCGGAGCGCCGCGGTTGCCGATCCCTTTGCGACGCCAACGGAATGCGAACGGGCCGGCGGTTCAGCCAGTCTCCCCCCGTGTGGGGGAGATGCCCGGCAGGGCAGAGGGGGGTGAGTTCCCTATGCAACAACCCACCCCTTGCCCTTTCGCCGCGACGCATATCTAACTCTCTCAAAAGACACATGGGAGGACGGCATGCGGTATCTGGAGGCGGACTATCAGGGCGAGGAAATCCTGACGGCAAAAAAGGGCGCACTCGGCCTGATTGCCCTCAACCGGCCACGTGTCCTGAACAGCCTCAGCCACGCCATGGTACTCGACTTCGGCAAGGCACTCGACATGTTCGAGGCAGACCCGCAAGTCGCCGCAGTCCTCGTCACCGGCGAGGGCGAACGCGGTCTCTGCGCCGGCGGCGACATCAGGATGTTCTATGAAAGTGGCAAGGCCGGCGACGGCAAGGCTTCCGAATTCCTCAAGGCCGAATACCGCCTGAACGCCCGCATCGCCCGTTTCAAGAAGCCCTATGTCGTCGTGATGGACGGCATCACCATGGGCGGCGGCGTCGGCGTCTCCAGCCACGGCAGCCACCGCATCGTCACCGAAACCACGAAACTCGCAATGCCCGAAACCGGCATCGGCTTCTTCCCCGATATCGGCGCGACCTGGCTCCTTTCCCGCGCCTCCGGCGAACTCGGCACCTGGATGGGGCTATCAGGCAAAGCTATCAACGGCGCCGACGCCATCACCGCAGGCTTTGCCGACTGGTATGTGCCGCAGGACCGGGTGGCCGAACTCTTGGAACGAATCGCCGCCCTGCCCGCCCTGGCGCTCGGCCAGTCGATCGCCTCGACGATCCGCGACTACACGGTAGACGGCCCGAAAGGCATTTTCTCCGAAGGCCGCGAGATGATCGACCGCTGCTTTGCCTTCGACACGGTGGAGGAGATCATCGCCGCTCTCGAAAAGGAACAGTCCGACCTCGCCGCCAGAACGCTCATCGCCATCAGCGCGAAATCGCCGACCAGCCTCAAGGTGACGCTCAAGATGCTGCGCGAGGCCCGCCGCTCCAAGGTTCTTGAAACCTGCCTCGAACGCGAATTCGCCGGCACCTTGCAGGTGTTGAAAGTCCCCGACTTCTATGAAGGCATCCGCGCGGCGATCATCGACAAGGACAGGAACCCGAAATGGTCCCCGGCGACGCTGGAGGGCGTGAAGCCTGAGAGTGTCGAGGCGTTTTTTGTGGCACGGGATGAGCGGTTGTTTGGGTAGGGTGGGAGATGCCTAGAATTAGCGACTGGCCGCAACCAAAAGTGCCAATCGCGTACTGCTATGAGCCGTCCTGGATATACCACTTTGCGGCAGTAGAGACTTTGCGGACGCTGCAAAACTATGGTGATCTGCCACGGGATCCAATAGAGAAGACCTTGAATCTCCCAATCAAACTTGGATGGCATCATATGGTGTTCTCTGCCTTCTTTCGCTTTCTGACGCAAAAAAGGGCACCACCAAAACAAATTGCTCCCACCGAAATTGGAGCTGATGTACCGATCAAGGCGTCAGATCAAGACTTACTTCGCCGTGTCAGTTTCGCGGAACGCATCGCGACTATTCTGTCTGAACTGACTTTGGAGGAAGGCCGCGTTTTTGCGGTTCGAGGTCAATGGGGCGCCGGGAAAACGTCACTCAAAAACCTCGTCATAGAGCAACTCGCTATCCGCAAAGGCTCGGCTGATTGGATGGATTTCAATCCATGGCAGTGGGGTGACGGAGAGGCTATTGCCAAAGCTCTGTTTCAGCAAATCGCGGATAAAATTGGTGGAGCACTTTCATCGAAAGCGGGAAAGCGCGCCGCAATGTTCCGACGTTACGGCTCAACGCTCACTGGTAGCGCAGGTTCGGTGAAGAAGCTCGGCGCGAACGCGCCTCTCATCACTCTCGTGCTGGCGAATGCATCGGTTGTGACGTTGGCGACGTCTATTGGATGGTCATTGCCCGAGGCAGCAACGGTCGCTAGATGGCTAACCGGTGCAAGTATTGCGCTTCCGGTCGTCGGATGGTTGCTGTTTTACTTTGGAAAAGATCGATGGGCCGAGCCCCTCGACAAGATCCGGGCTGATCTTGAGGCCAGTTTGCGAAGTTCGGAAAAGCCGCTCGTGATCTTCGTTGATGACATCGATAGGCTTGAACCAGAGCAAATTCGATCGCTCATCCGACAGATAAAGGTGAACGCGAATCTTCCGAACATCGTGTTCGTGCTACTATTTCAACCGAGCATCGTCGAACGTGCGCTCGATCCTATTGCAAATGGGCAAGGGCGCGAATTTCTCAAAAAGATCGTTCAGGCTAATTTCGACTTGCCGGCTGTTTCAAAGTCGGTGGTCCATTCAATAATGACAAAGGACCTAGACCGGCTGATGGGGACCTACGCGGTCGCCGAAAACGGATTTGAGGTCGTCCGGTGGGGGAACGCGTTAGTTGGCGCGATCCAACCCTATGTAGAAAACTTACGCGACGCGCGACGGTACATCTCGTCTGTTGCCATTCACCTTCCACTTCATGCGGGTCGACAGGTGATGGAAGTCAATGTTGTCGACTTTCTTGTTCTCGAAGCATTGAGGGTCTTCGAACCGGATCTGCATTCCGCCATTTTCCGAAACCGGGATCTTTTTCTCCAAAGCGGGCGCTTCCGAAATGATCGTGCGGATGATGACAACCGTAGCCGAATTAATGAACAAATAGCATTGCTTGATCCTCAACGACAGTCGCATGCCGAAGCAGCAATAAAGCAGCTATTTCCAAAAACCGAGTGGGCCTTTGGTGGGGCGCACTACGGGAATGACTGGCTAACTTCTTGGAACTCGGCCAAGCGCGTTTGCACGACCAGATATTTTCCCCGCTACTTCGAACTGCAAACCCCACAAGGTGAAATATCGGAAAACGAGTTTTCGGACCTTCTTAATGTCTCAGGAGACGTACAACTTTTGAGCGAGGCGATCAAAGATATCGAAAATCGAGAATTGCTAGGTTCTCTTGCATCGAGGTTTGATGATTGCGTCGCAACACTTCCGACCGCAACGGCGTCCACACTTTTACCAGCAATGTTTGAAGTCGCTCAGAAGCTTGTCGACCATAGTGCGACCCCGTTTGGGTCGCCGTGGACCTCCGCTTGGCGAGCTATAAGCTGGTACATTGATAGGCTCCCCAGAGACGAGCGAGGAGCGCTTACACTCGCGGCGTTCCGATCGACCAAAGCATTGTCTGTCGCCGCAACGATCATCCATCTCAATGACCCAGAGTCGCAAGAGGAAGGTTCACGTATCGAACCTAAGCTTGAGAAGGAGACAGTTGAGGAGATGAAAGCTGAATGGGTTCGGCAAATCCGAGAGCGCGCAGCGATGCCAGACAATCTCCTCGAAGACTCAGACCTCGGCTCATTGCTTTATCGCTGGAGAGACTACACCAACAATTTGGAAGAACCACGAAACTGGGTTCAAGACGCCGTCAAAACGGATGAGGCCTTTGTCACCATATTGAAACGGCTAATGACCACGGGAACCAGTCACACGATGGGCGACTTCGTTTCACGAAGAGTGGATTCCATACGGCTAGACACAATCGAGGATTTCTTAGGAATAGATACAGCACAGAGACGGCTGGCAGCGTTGAAACGCCCTAGCGATGAGCTCGGGAGAAGAGCTGTCGATGCGCTTGCAAATGCCTTGTCCGGCGCAGAACAGAATTAAAAAGCTCGGCGGCCAGTGTCCGCTAAGGTCGAATGCAGCCGCCGGTGTGCCTGGATCCCAAGTGTCGAGATCCCCTCACTCGATCTCATACGGCATCGGGTTCCGCACCCGATGATCCACCACCAGCTTGCGTTTCAGCGGTGGCACGGCGCGGCTGGTGCATTTGACGCGCTCGCAGATGCGGCAGGAGATGCCGATGGGGTCGAAGGCGCCGCGGTTGGAGAGGTCGAGGTCGTCGGCATAGACGAAGGCGCCGGCATAGGAGATCTCGCAGCCGAGCGCCAAGGCATAACGCGGATTGGCGGCGCGGAAGCCGGCGGAGCCTTTTGACACTTGCGTCGCGATGCAGAGATAGCGCACGCCATCAGGCGTTTCCGCCGTCTGGCGGATGATCCGGCCCGGCGTCTCGAAGGCCTGATGGGCGTTCCACAGCGGACAGGCCGCCCCGAAGCGGGCAAATTGCAGGCGGGCGGCGCTATGCCGCTTGGTGATATTGCCGGCCCGGTCGATGCGGGCAAAGAAGATCGGTACGCCCTTGAGGCCCGGCCTCTGCAAGGTCGAGAGACGGTGACAGACCTGTTCGAGCGAAGCCTCGAAACGGGCGGCGAGCAGTTCGATGTCGTGGCGGAGGTCGCGGGCGGCGGTGAGGAAGCTGCGATAGGGCAGGATCAGCGCGCCGGCAAAATAGTTGTAGAGGCCCATGCGACAGATCTCGACCGCCTCTTCGCTGCGGAAATTCGCATGTTTCAGCACCTGGTCGATCTTCTTGGGCGCTGCCAGCTGGGCGATCTGGATGGCAATCTGGAAATCACGGGTGGGGGCAGAGGCATAGCGGCTGACGGTCAGGATGCGTCCGACAGGATCGAAGCGGCGGATCGCCTCGTCGCCCGCCTCGCCGCGCACCACGCGCACGCCGTGTTTCGCTTCGAGATGGCCTGAAAGTGCCGCGTAATTCTCCCCCTCCCCGAGTTTCAGCTCTGTCGCCAGTTGCTCGGCGGCGAGGTCGAGATCGTGGATGTAATTGTCGACGAAATGGAAGAAGTCGCGCACCTCGTCATAGGGCGTCACCTCCTGGCTGGGCGCCGCCCCCAGCCGGTCGTCGAGGCTTGCCAGCTGTTCGTTGCCGCGCCGGTAGGCCTGATGCGCGGCGATCAGCGCATGGGCAAAACCCGGCGCGTTCTGGGTGACGAGCTTCAGCTCCTGCAGGCTCGGCGAATAGGTCTCGAACAGCGGATCGGAGAGCGCTTCCGTCAACGCCGACATCAGCCGGTCATTCTGGCCGGAGGACAGCTCGGTGATGTCAATGCCGAATTTTTCCGCCAGCGACAAAAGCACCGAGGCCGAGACCGGGCGCTGGTTGTTTTCGATCTGGTTGAGATAGCTGGTGGAAATGCCGACCATATCGGCAAACTGCGCCTGGGTTGCCCCATTCGCCTGGCGGATGTCGCGGACCTTGCGGCCGATGAAGAGTTTCCCGATGGCCATTTCGCAAATTCGCAATTTTCACTTTGCAAATTCATAAATCCACAGATGCACCTGTTCAACCGTTTTCTTCTGCGGCACAGTGGAATAGGTGTCACATCAAGGCTCTGAAGCCAAAAGACCATTCGGGAGGACATATGCTGACGATCCTGGACCAGCTCGAAGCCCGTCGCGACGAGGCCCGCCTCGGCGGCGGCGAAAAGCGCATTGCCGCCCAGCACGGCAAGGGCAAGCTGACCGCCCGAGAGCGCATCGAGGTCCTGCTCGACGAAGGCTCGTTTGAAGAATACGACATGTATGTCACCCACCGCTGCGTGGATTTCGGCATGGCCGAACAAAAGGTGCCGGGCGATGGCGTCGTCACCGGCTGGGGCACGATCAACGGCCGCCAGGTCTATGTCTTCTCCCAGGATTTCACCGTGCTCGGCGGCTCGCTGTCGGAAACCCATGCCCAGAAGATCTGCAAGATCATGGACATGGCGATCAAGGTCGGCGCCCCCGTGATCGGCCTCAACGACTCCGGCGGCGCCCGCATCCAGGAAGGTGTCGCCTCGCTTGCCGGTTACGCCGATGTCTTCAAGCGCAATGTCGATGCATCAGGCGTCATCCCGCAGATCTCCGTGATCATGGGCCCCTGCGCCGGCGGCGCAGTCTATTCGCCCGCCATGACCGATTTCATCTTCATGGTGCGCGATTCATCCTACATGTTCGTCACCGGCCCCGACGTGGTGAAGACCGTGACCAACGAGATCGTCACGGCGGAAGAGCTCGGCGGCGCCTCGACCCATACGAAGAAGTCCTCCGTCGCCGACGGCGCCTATGAGAACGACGTGGAAGCGCTGGAACAGGTCCGGCTGCTCTTCGATTTCCTGCCCTTGAACAATCGCGAAAAGCCACCCGTCCGTCCCTTCCACGACGATCCCTCGCGCATCGAGATGCGGCTGGACACGCTGATCCCGGACAGCTCCAACAAGCCCTATGACATGAAGGAGCTGATCTACGCGCTGGCCGACGAAGGCGATTTCTTCGAGATCCAGGAAGCTTTTGCCAAGAACATCATCACCGGCTTTATCCGCATGGAAGGCCAGACCGTCGGCGTCGTCGCCAACCAGCCCATGGTGCTCGCCGGCTGCCTGGATATCGATTCATCGCGCAAGGCCGCCCGCTTCGTCCGCTTCTGCGATGCCTTCTCGATCCCAATCCTGACGCTCGTCGACGTGCCCGGCTTCCTTCCCGGCACCGCCCAGGAATATGGCGGCGTCATCAAGCATGGCGCAAAACTCCTCTTCGCCTACAGCCAGGCAACCGTGCCGATGGTCACGCTGATCACCCGCAAGGCCTATGGCGGCGCCTATGATGTGATGGCCTCCAAGCATATCGGCGCCGACATCAACTATGCCTGGCCGACCGCCGAAATCGCCGTCATGGGCGCCAAGGGTGCCACCGAGATCCTCTACCGCTCGGAACTCGGCGATGCCGAGAAGATCGCGGCCCGGACCAGGGAATACGAAGTCAACTTCGCCAACCCCTTCAAGGCGGCCGAACGGGGCTTCATTGATGAGGTGATCATGCCGCATTCCTCGCGCCGCCGGATTGCCAAGGCTTTTGCGAGCCTCAGGAACAAGCAGGTGGGAACGCATTGGAAGAAGCACGACACGATCCCGTTGTAAGGAAGGCGAGATGCCGACGATCTTTGAATGGAAGGGCTGGAAATTTCTGTTTTTTAGCCTCGATCGGGGCGAACCGCCACACGTCCATGTCCGCAAGGATCGCAAGGAACTGAAACTGTGGCTCGATCCCGTGCGCGTGGCGTATAATAGACGGGTACCGGATCACGAGGTCAACGCCATCGTCGATGTCGTGAATGAACATCAGAAGGAGTTCGTTGATGCCTGGAACCGTTATTTCGGATGAGAACTGGGAAGAGTTCGAGCCGGTCGAGGCCAAGTGCAGCGACAGCGAACTGATTGTCGTGCTCGCGAATGGACTGAAGCTGTCGACGCCGCTTTGGTGGTATCCGCCACTGCTCGAGGCAAGCTCGGATGCGCGAAACCAGATCGAGCTGTCGCCCTCGGGCCTGCATTGGCCAGATCTCGATGAAGATCTTAGCATCGACGGGATGCTCCAAGGCAGAAAATATCCGGGTGCCAAGCCGCCGGCAGAAGCTGCGGAGTAAAGTGGAAGACTGACGAACGACAGAAAAAGGGGCTGAGGCGAAGCACCATCATCGCCTATATAGAACCTGACCGCGCCGTTCGCGCGCCCACTGACAAGGACCCGATTTCATGACCGAGACAAAATTCCCGCCCGAGAAGAACCTGCCCGCCGGCTATCAGCCGCCGAAGGTCTGGACCTGGGAGCCCGGCAATGGCGGCGCCTTTGCCAATATCAACCGTCCGATCGCGGGCGCGACGCATGAGAAGGAACGCCCGGTCGGCAAGCATCCGCTGCAGCTTTATTCGCTCGGCACGCCGAACGGCCAGAAAGTGACGATCCTTCTCGAGGAGCTGCTCGCAGCTGGCCACGAAGGCGCGGAATACGATGCCTGGCTGATCAATATCGGCAAGGGCGACCAGTTCTCCTCCGGTTTCGTTGAGGTCAATCCGAATTCCAAGATCCCGGCCTTGATGGACCATCAGCCGAAGGACGGCGGCGCGCCGATCCGGCTGTTCGAGAGTGCCTCGATCATGACCTATTTGGCGGAGAAGTTCGGCGCCTTCCTGCCGACGGAAACCCGCGCCCGCGCCGAGACGCTGAACTGGCTGTTCTGGCAGATGGGCTCCGCCCCCTTCCTCGGCGGCGGTTTTGGCCACTTCTACACTTACGCGCCGATGAAGATCCAATATGCCATCGACCGCTACGCCATGGAGGTGAAGCGCCAGATGGATGTGCTGAACCGTCACCTCGCCAACAACGAGTTCATGGCCGGCAGCGAATACACGATTGCCGACATGGCGATCTGGCCCTGGTATGGTCGTCTCGCCCTGCACGGCGCCTATGACGATGCCGGCACCTTCCTCTCGGTCGACGAATACGAACACGTCCAGCGTTGGACGAAGCAGCTCGCAGCCCGCCCGGGTGTGCAGCGTGGCGCGATCGTCAACAAGACCAATGGCCCGCTTTCCGAACAGCTGCATGAACGCCACGATGCCTCCGACTTCTTGACGAAGACGCAGGATAAACTGGCCGATCAGGCGTGAGGGAGAGCGGTATGTCCAAAGCGCCCGACATGATCAAACATCGTGGTTTTCCCTCCGGCATGCCGGGGACCGGTGTGCAGTTCACCATCCGCCGCGCCAATGACAAGGGCGTTACCCCGATCAAGACCCTGCCGCGAAAAGCGCGGCCAGGCACGAAAGAGCACCGGATCGACGCCGCCTTTCTGCATGCGCTCTGGCACCAGTTCGGGGCAGAACCATTCGTGCGCGGCAATCTCGATGCAGCCCGCCTCAGCCTCTTGTTCGGCCGCGAGGTCGTGGCCGTGAACAAGGACTTCGACCCTCAGTCCTATGACGAAATGCTTGTCATAAACGAGCGCGTCGCCCGCAAGAGCTTCCCCGAATCCTTCGAAGACGTGTTTGAGGTGTAACGTCATGGCAAAAGATCCGCTCATGCCGAAACATCAGGGCTTCCCCTTGGGACTGCCCGGAACGCAATGGCAATACACGATCCGTCGGCCGAACCCGAAGGTGACGCCGCTCACCAACTGGCCGCGCCACCGCACAATGGACCAGACGGTGGCACTCGCCGACCTCGGCTTCATGCAGGCGCTCTGGCAGTTCTTCGGCACGGAACCCTTCGAGCGCGGCAATCTCGACGGCGAACGCCTCTGCCGCCTGTTCGGCCGCGAAGTGATCGCTGCCGAACGCGGCTTCGATCCGCAATCCTACTTCGCCAAGCTGAAGATCAACGAGCCGCTGGCGCGGAAGAACTTTCCGGAAGCCTTCGGCGAGGTGACGAGCGAGCAGAGCGTGGCCAAGGGCTTGAAGAAGAAGGTCAGGGAATAGCGGGCAGCGGAATTTGGGGCCGGGAGGAGGCGTGGAATGACCACTTTGGACATTGATGAGGGGCAACTGCAAGTCCGCTCCGTGGATGTCACGGACGACAGCATCATCTTCGACATGATGGATGGGCGCAGGATCGTGGCGCCGCTCTGGTGGTATCCGCGCCTCGCCAAGGCCTCTCCCGAGCAGCGTGCCAAGGGTGAAATCCTCCCCTTCGGTGACGCCGTCGGCTGGGAAGACATCGACGAATATATCAGCGCCAAGGCGCTCATCATCGGAGGTGCCGCTCCCGGCGCCATCCTGCCCGCTCAAGCTGCCGAGTAAACGCCATGATCAAGAAAATCCTCATCGCCAACCGGGGCGAAATTGCCTGCCGGGTCATCAAGACCGCCAAGAAGCTCGGCATCAAGACGGTCGCCGTCTATTCCGATGCCGATCGCAACGCGCTGCATGTGGAGATGGCCGATGAGGCCGTGCATATCGGCCCGGCCCCGTCGAACCAGTCCTATATCGTCATCGACAAGATCCTCGATGCCATCAGGCAGACAGGCGCCGATGCAGTCCATCCCGGCTATGGCTTCCTCTCGGAAAACGCTGCCTTTGCCGAAGCGCTGGAAAAGGCGGACGTGACCTTCATCGGCCCGCCGGTGAATGCGATCCAGGCCATGGGCGACAAGATCACCTCGAAGAAGTTGGCGGCTGAAGCCGGTGTTTCGACCGTGCCCGGCCATATGGGCCTGATCGCCGATGCCGACGAGGCGGTGAAAATCTCCGATCAGATCGGTTATCCCGTGATGATCAAGGCTTCCGCCGGCGGCGGCGGCAAGGGCATGCGCATTGCCTGGAATGCGGAAGAGGCCCGCGAAGGCTTCCAGTCCTCGAAGAACGAGGCGAAGAATTCCTTCGGCGACGATCGCATCTTCATCGAGAAATTCGTCACCGAACCGCGTCATATCGAAATCCAGGTGCTCGGCGACAAGCATGGCAACACGCTCTATCTCGGCGAGCGCGAATGCTCGATCCAGCGGCGAAACCAGAAGGTCATCGAAGAGGCCCCCTCGCCCTTCCTAGACGCCGCCACCCGCAAGGCCATGGGCGAACAGGCCGTGGCACTCGCCAAGGCCGTCGGCTATCACTCGGCCGGCACCGTCGAATTCATCGTCGATGGCAAGCAAAACAAGTTCTACTTCCTCGAGATGAACACCCGCCTGCAGGTCGAGCATCCCGTCACCGAGCTGGTGACCGGCCTTGATCTCGTCGAGCAGATGATCCGTGTCGCTGCCGGCGAGAAACTCAGCTTCGGCCAGGACGATGTGAAGCTCAACGGCTGGGCGATCGAAAGCCGGCTTTATGCCGAAGACCCCTATCGCAACTTCCTGCCCTCGATCGGCCGCCTCACCCGTTACCGCCCGCCGGCTGAGGGAACGACGGCAGACGGCACCGTTATTCGGAACGACACCGGCGTCTTCGAGGGCGGTGAGATCTCGATGTATTACGACCCGATGATTGCCAAGCTCTGCACATGGGCACCTGAGCGCCTCACCGCCATCGACGCGATGTCGGAGGCGCTCGACAGCTTCGAAGTCGAAGGCATCGGCCACAACCTGCCCTTCCTCTCGGCTGTCATGAACCAGGAGCGTTTCCGCTCCGGCAAGATCACCACGGCCTATATCGCCGAGGAGTTCAAGGACGGTTTCACCGGTGTCATCCCGGATGCCGTATCCGCCGAAATGCTCGCCGCCATCGCCGCCGTCATCAACCACCGCCTACAGGCACGCGCGATCCAGATCTCCGGCACCATCGGCAACCATGCGCGAAAACTCGGCAAGGACTGGGTCGTCAATCTCGCCGGTAGCGACCACGGGCTGACCGTCACCGAAGGCACCGGCAACACGCGTGTCGCCTTCGAGGCCGGCAACGAGCTTGTTGTTGCCACCGACTGGCAGCCAGGTCAGACACTCGCTCATGTCGACATCGGCGGCGACACAATCGCGCTCAAAGTCGACCTCAAAGGTCCCGCCATCCGCCTCCGCTGGCGCGGTATGGACATCACCGCCCGCGTCCGCTCTCCGCGTGTCGCGGCGCTTGCCAAACTGATGCCGGAAAAACTGCCGCCGGATACGTCGAAAATGCTGCTCTGCCCCATGCCGGGCGTGATCACTGGGGTAGCCGTGAAGGAAGGCGAGACCGTCGAAGCCGGCCAGGCACTGGCCACTGTCGAGGCGATGAAGATGGAGAACATCCTCAAGGCCGAACGCCGCGGCACCGTGAAGAAGATCGTCGTCAAGCCGAGCCAGAGCCTCGCGGTGGATGAGCTGATCATGGAGTTTGAGGGGTGACGTCCGTGGCGGCAATAACCCCCTCTATCGGCTACGCCGACATCTCCCCCACAAGGGGGGAGAGTGGCCGCTGGCGTTGTGCCCACCCCACGAACTCGACCGTAAATGCCTGGCGGAAGTTCGGCCCCACTCCGCTCTCCCCCCTTGGGGGGGGTGAAGCATGGTCGGCGAAGCCGGGCAATCGATCCAGCAAATCGATTACAATGCCGAACGCCAGCAGATCAGAGGGGGGTATCCGCGCGGTACGCCGGCACACGATGCAAAACCGCCTAAGACAGCCGCTTCAGCATATGCCTCTGATGGTCCTGCCCGCCGAAGAAGACGGCAAGGACGTGAACAACTTTGGCAGTTTCGTCGATGCGAAAATAGATGACCGCGTTGTTCTTCGTGAAGTGTCGAAGACCGAAGCCAAGGCCGGCATGCAGCGTGCCCTGATGTGGATACGCGGCCAGCGCAAACATGTCTGCCGTTATTCCGCGAACCCGCTTCCCCGCCCGCTCATAGGCAACCTGCAATTCGTCGCCGAAACCAAGGTAGGTGCTTACAAGGTGGTCGCAGATGGCATCGAGATCCTGGATGCTGTCTTTGGTACGCCTGATCTCATAGGCCATACTCGGCCTTCTTGCGTGCAATCATCTCTTCAATCTGCACCCGGCTTTCTTCTTCCGAGAGAAACGGCCCTTCCATGCGACGCAGAAGCAGCGCCCGCAACGCCTCCTGATCCTCTTCCCGCATCTCAGTCTCTTCTCGCACCAGATCCAGCCCACGCTCGACGACAGCCGCGAGGCTTGGGAAATGGCCATCCTCGACCAGCTTGCGGGCGAATTCTTCCTGCTGCGGCGAGAGCGAGACAGAGGCTTTCACGGTCATGGCAAGGCGCTCCGGTTGAGCTTCAAAGAATAGCCCGGACCCCAAATTCCGTCAAACAGACCTCCCTCGGCGCACAGCCGAACCGCGCAGCCTTCGCGAAAGGACCGCATCGATGACCAAGAAAACCATCGCCGACTGGCAGGCGCTTGCCGAGAAGGAATTGAAGCGTCCGGCTGACAGCCTCGTCTGGAACACGCCGGAGGGGATTCCGGTGAAGCCTCTCTATACAGCGGACGACATCGCAGGGATCGACCATCTCGACAGCCTGCCGGGTTTTGCGCCGTTTACCCGTGGTCCCCGCGCCACCATGTATGCCGGACGGCCCTGGACGATCAGGCAATATGCCGGCTTCTCGACGGCGGAGGAGAGCAATGCCTTTTACCGCAAGGCGCTTGCCGCCGGCCAGCAGGGCGTCTCCGTCGCCTTCGATCTCGCCACCCACCGCGGCTACGATTCCGATCATCCGCGCGTTGAGGGCGATGTCGGCAAGGCGGGTGTGGCGATCGACAGTGTCGAGGACATGAAGATCCTGTTCGACGGCATTCCGCTTGAGGATATCTCCGTCTCGATGACCATGAATGGCGCCGTCATCCCGATTCTGGCCAATTTCATCGTCACCGGCGAAGAACAGGGTGTCTCGCGCGACAAGCTGTCGGGCACCATCCAGAACGACATCCTCAAGGAGTTCATGGTCCGCAACACCTATATTTACCCGCCCGAACCCTCGATGCGGATCATCGCCGATATCATCGAATACACCGCGAAGGAGATGCCGAAGTTCAACTCGATCTCGATCTCCGGCTACCACATGCAGGAGGCCGGTGCGACGCTTGTGCAAGAGCTCGCCTTCACGCTGGCCGACGGGCGCGAATATGTCCGCGCGGCAATCGCCAAGGGCCTTGATGTCGACGCCTTCGCTGGCCGCCTGTCCTTCTTCTTCGCCATCGGCATGAACTTCTTCATGGAGGCGGCAAAGTTGCGCGCCGCCCGCCTGCTCTGGACCCGCATCATGCAGGAATTCGAGCCGAAGAAGGCGTCCTCCCTGATGCTGCGCACCCATTGCCAGACTTCGGGCGTGTCGCTGGCCGAACAGGACCCCTATAACAACATCGTCCGCACCGCGTTTGAAGCCATGTCCGCCGTGCTCGGCGGCACGCAGTCGCTGCACACAAATTCCTTCGACGAGGCAATTGCGCTGCCGACGGAGTTCTCCGCCCGCATTGCCCGCAACACCCAGCTGATCCTGCAGCACGAGACGGGCGTGACCAAGGTCGTCGATCCGCTGGCCGGCTCCTACTATGTCGAGAGCCTGACCAACGAGATGGCGGAAAAAGCCTGGGCCCTGATCGAGGAGATCGAGCAGCTGGGCGGTATGACCAAGGCCGTCGACGACGGCCTGCCGAAGCGCCTGATCGAGGAAGCTGCCACCCGCCGCCAGGCCGCCGTCGACCGCGCCGAGGAGGTCATCGTCGGCGTCAACAAGTACCGCCTCGAAAACGAAGAGCCGATCGACATTTTGCAGATCGACAACACCGCTGTACGCCTTTCGCAGATCAAGCGCATCGAGCAGACGCGCCGCCAGCGCGACCCGAAGCGGGTGAGCGAAACGCTCGCCCGGCTGACCGAGGTCGCCGAGAGCGGTCAAGGCAACATCTTGGAAGCCGCCGTCGAGGCCGCCCGCGCCCGCGCCACGGTCGGCGAGATCTCGGATGCCATGCGCTCCGTTTTCGGCGACCATGCAGCGACGCCAGAAGTGGTGCACGACATCTACGGCAAGGCCTATGAGGGCGATCCGGAAATGGAGACCCTGTCGACACGCTTGAAGGATTACGGCAAGGCCGCCTCCAAGCCGCGCATCCTGATCGCCAAGCTCGGCCAGGATGGCCATGATCGCGGCGCCAAGGTCATTGCGTCGGCCTTCGGCGATATTGGCTTCGATGTCGTGGCAGGGCCCCTCTTCCAGACGCCGGATGAAGCGGCCGATCTCGCCGTCGCCAACAAGGTCCATGTCGTCGGTTTGTCGTCGCTTGCCGCCGGCCACAAGACGCTGGCCCCACAGCTGGTCGAGGCGCTGAAGGCGAAGGCCGCAAACGACGTGATCGTGGTCGTCGGCGGGGTCATTCCGCGCCAGGATTATGACTTTCTGCTTGAGCATGGCGTCTCCGCCGTCTTCGGCCCCGGCACGAATGTCATGGATGCCGCCCGCTCCGTGCTTGACCTCCTGGAAGGTCGCCTGCGAAACAGTTGAGAGGCGGCCGCTCGGGGAGGAGCATGGAGACCTACGATTACATCGTCATTGGCGCCGGCACCGCCGGCTGCCTGCTGGCCAACCGGCTCTCTGCCGATCCCACGCGCCGTGTGCTGCTACTGGAGGCCGGCGGCAGCGACAATTATCACTGGATCCATATCCCGGTCGGCTATCTCTATTGCATCAACAATCCGCGCACCGACTGGTGCTTCAAGACGGAGGCCGAGCCGGGCCTGAATGGCCGAGCGATCGGCTATCCCCGCGGCAAGGTGCTCGGTGGCTGCTCCTCGATCAACGGCATGATCTACATGCGCGGCCAGGCCCGCGACTACGACCAGTGGCGCCAGATGGGCTGCGAAGGCTGGGGCTGGGACGATGTCCTGCCTCTGTTCAAAAAAACGGAGGACTTCCACAAGGGCGCTGACGACAACCATGGTGCCGGTGGCGAATGGCGCGTGGAAAAGGCGCGGCTGCGCTGGGACGTGCTGGAAGCCTTTCGCGAAGCGGCCAAACAGGCGGGCATTCCCGAAACCGACGACTTCAACCGTGGCGACAACGAAGGCTCCGGTTTCTTCGAGGTGAACCAGAAGTCAGGTATACGCTGGAACACGGCAAAGGCCTTCCTCAAACCGATACGGCATCGGAAGAACCTGACGATCCTCACCCGAGCCCATGTCAAGCGGCTGACGATCGAGGGCGACCGCGTGACCGGCGCAGAAGTCCATCACGACGGCGCGCTGAAGCGCTTTTCAGCCCGCCGCGAGGTGGTGCTGTCAGCCGGTGCCATCGGCTCACCGCAGATCCTTGAGCTCTCCGGCATTGGTCGCGGCGATGTCTTGCAGACTGCAGGGATCGACACCTTGCGCGAAGTGCAAGCCGTCGGCGAAAACCTGCAGGACCATCTGCAGCTCCGCCTCGTCTTCAAGGTGACCGGCGTACCGACCTTGAACGAGAGGGCATCCAGCCTCTACGGCAAGGCGATGATCGGGCTCGAATATGCTTTGCGGCGCTCGGGGCCTATGTCCATGGCGCCGAGCCAGCTTGGCATCTTCACCCGCTCCGGCCCGGACAAGGAGACGGCTGATCTCGAATACCATGTCCAGCCGGTGTCGCTCGACAAGTTTGGCGATCCGGTTCACCCCTTCCCGGCGATGACGGCGAGTGTCTGCAACCTGAGGCCGGAAAGCCGTGGATCCGTTCATGTATCGAGCCCGGATTTTGCCACCCAACCAAAGATCGCGCCAAACTACCTCTCAACGCCTGCTGACCGGGATGTCGCAGTCCGCTCGATCCGCCTCACCCGTCGCATCGCTGCGCAACCCGCCTTCGCGCGCTATCACCCGGAGGAATACCGCCCCGGATCCGCGCTCGAAAGCGATGCGGAGCTGCAGAAAGCCGCAAGCGATATCGGCACGACGATCTTCCACCCCGTCGGCACCTGCCGCATGGGGGCGGATCCGGACAGCGTCGTCGATCCGCGACTGCGGCTGCGGGCTCTAAAGGGCCTGCGTATTGCCGATGCCTCGGTCATGCCGACGATCAGCTCGGGCAACACCAGTTCCCCGACCCTGATGATCGCCGAAAAGGCGGCAGCGATGATCCTCGAGGATCACCGCTGACCGTCGGCATCAACTGCGGTCGTCAGCATTCGCCCCGAGCAGTTTCGGCAGGTCGCCGAACCGGGCGACGAGACCGAACACGGTGGCGGCCACCGCCACGAACAGGATCGTCACCGAAGCCATGACCGGCGTGTAGCCGTAGCGCAGCGCGTTGAAAATCTTGATCGGCAGCGTCTCCATCACAAAGCCGACCGTCATGTAGGCGACGATGTACTCGTTGAGCGAGAGTACGAAGGCGAAGGCATAGCCGGAGACGAGGTAGGGCGCGATCAGCGGCAGCACGACGGTGCGAAAAATCGTCCGGTCGTCGGCGCCCATCGTGGCGGCCGCCTCGACCAGCGAGCGGTCGATGGCCGAGAAGCCGAGCGAGAGCGTCACCAGAGGCAGCGTCACGAAGAAGATCGCGTGGCTGATGACGGCCGTCCAGGGATGGCCATAGAAACCTGTTGCCGCCCAGAAGGTGAGAAGTCCGAGCGCCGTGATAACAGGCGGCAGCGTGAAAGGCGCGATCCCGAGCAACTGGAACACTTGCGCCCAGGGGGCGAAACGCCGCCACAAGAACCAGGCGAGCGGCAGCGCGATGGCAACAGCGAGAGCCGCCGCGCAAAGCGCCAGGATGACCGAGGCGAATAGGGCAGCACGCCAGCCGGGATCGGTGAAGATCGCGCCGTACCACGAGAGCGAAAAGCCCTGCGGCGGGAAGTTGAGGCTCTGCTTGGCATTCACCGAGACACCCGCGACGACGACGATGGGCGCCGCTAGGAAAATGCCGATGAGGGTGAAGTAGAGACGCGTGAGGACCGTGTTCATGCTGCCTCTCCCTTGCGACCGATCAGCAGCGTCAGCGCCACCATGCCAAGCGTGACCAGCACGAGGAAGACAGCCATGGCGGCAGCAAACGGCATGTTCGACTGGTAGATCGCCTGATCGGTGATCAGCACCGACAGCGTCCAGTGCGAGGGCCGGCCAAGGATCTGCGGCAGGAGATAGGAGCCAAGCGCGAAGATGAAGACCATGATCAGCGTGGCAATCAGCGTATTGCGGAGCGCCGGCACGACGACCGTGAAGAAAGCCCTGAGCGGCGAGGCGCCGAGGGTGCGAGCCGCTTCCGTCAACGTCGGATCGAGCCGGACGAGAGCGGGATAGAGAACGAGCACGGTATAGGGCAGCGCCTGATAGGTCATGCCCGTCAGCACGGCGCCGAAATTCGGCATCAATGCCACGGGGCTTTCCATCAAGCCGATCATCACAAGCAGATTGGTAATGCCGGCGGTGCGCGAAAACAGCGTCGACCAGGCAAAGCCGATGATGACTTCCGAGAGCGACAGCACGGAGAGCAGCGCCACCAGCCACAGCACCTGCGCTTTGCGCGACATGCGCGCAAGCAGATAGGTGAATGGCAAGGCGAGCACGACGCAGACCACGGCGACGGCAATCGCAAGCCCCAGCGAGAAGCTGAGCACGCCCCCGAAGAAGAACGACAGGAAGCGGGCGTAGTTGTCGAAGACGAAATCCGGCGAATAGAAGCCGGTCGGATCCCGCTTGAAGAAGGAAACTGCGATCATCGTCGCGAAGGGCACGACGAAGAACAGGATCAGCATGCCCGCCGGAAAAGCGAGTGGCGCATAGTCGAGCGCGGTTTTCGGGGGCTCGCGTCTCATGCTGAGAGCACCACGGCAGTTTCGGGGTCGATGACGATGCCGACATCCTGGCCGACAGTGACGACCGGCCGCTCGCGCGGAGTCGAGACGGCGACGACCTCGGTGCCGGCGACATCCAGGAAAGTTTCGATCGTGCCGCCGAGATCGCGGATGAAAGTGACCTTGCCGGTGATGCGGCCTTCGCCGGGCGCCGCGAGCTTCACGTCCTCGGGGCGAACCGAGAGGCTGGCCTGCCCCTGCCCCGACGGCGCCGATATGCCGGCGACGGCATGACCGAGCACCAGCGCTGTATTACCCTGTACCGTCAGCGGAAGGAGATTGGTCGAGCCGATAAAATCGGCGACGAAGCGGTCGGCGGGTTTGCGATAGATCTCGATCGGACTCGCTGCCTGGCGAATCTTGCCGCCATTCATGACGACGACGGTATCCGCCATGGTCATCGCCTCGCGCTGGTCATGGGTGACGACAATGGTGGTGATGCCGAGCTGCTGCTGCAGCTTGCGCAACTCCACCTGCATCGCCTCGCGCAGCTTGGCGTCCAGCGCCGAAAGCGGCTCATCGAGCAGGAAGAGTTTCGGCGAGATCGCAAGCGCCCGGGCAATCGCCACACGCTGACGCTGGCCGCCGGAGAGCTTGTGCACGGGCCGGTCCGCATAGCCGGTCAAGTGGATCATCGCCAGCAACTCGTCGACGCGCTTTACCTGCTCCTCGCGGCCAATGCCTCGGATGCGCAGGGGATAGGCAATGTTCTCGCCGACAGTCAGATGCGGAAAGAGCGCCAGCGACTGGAAGACCATGCCGAGATCCCGCTTATGCGTCGGCACCTGCGTGATGTCCTTGCCATCGAGCACGATCGCGCCATTGGTCGGGCTGTCGAGACCCGCAATCATTCGGAGCAATGTGGTCTTGCCACAGCCGGAGGGACCAAGCAGGCAGACGAAGGTGCCGTGCGGCACCGAAAGCTCGACATGGTCGACCGCCGTGAACGGGCCGAACTGCTTGGTGACGGAATTGAGGGCGAGGCCGGACATGGACTTCCAATCAGACGAATGTTGTTCAAAACGGTGCGAGACAGTCGACGCCCAAGGGCTTGAAGTCTCGGGTGTTGGCGGTAACGACGGTGAGGCCGTGGGTTTGCGCCGTTGCGGCGATGAGGATGTCGGCGAGCTGGCCGTTGTGACCGCGTGCACGCATTGCCCCATCAAGGGTTCCGGCGGCAGCGCTGTTTCAGTATCAACGACCAGAATGCTGTCCGCATACTGCGCGATGAGCCTTTGCAGCCAGAGGTGCAATTGCCGCGCCCGAGTGGGGTTACCATTCTTGACCAGTTCGAGCTTCGTTGCGCCCTTTAGTATCTCAAGGACAGTGATCGTTGATAGATAAAGAGATTCTTCCGCAAAGCGCTGCCGCAACCAGTCTTCAAACGCTTCCGAGGCTCTTCCGTCGTAAAGCAGCGAGACTGCATTTGTGTCGAGCAGATATCCTTTCAAAGATCCACGTCCCGGCTCGGCGAAGGATTTCGCTCAAAGACCATTCCGGGTTCAGGGAAAGTTTTGAGGAAATCGACCAGATTGGGTCTGCCCGATTGGTCACGCGTTTCGTCGCTTTCAACTGCCATCAGCGTCGCCACCGGCTTGCCGTCGCGCGTGATTGTCACGCTGCCGCCCTTGATCACCTCATCCACCAGTTCGGAAAGATCGGTATTCACATCGCGCACGCTGACCGTTGCCATGAGATTGTCTCCGCTGAGATGCCTTAAGTGAGCCTATCACGGGCTTGGAGATGCCGCAAAATCATACCGTAAAAGCCCCTCACCCTACCCTCTCCCCGCAAGCGGGGAGAGGGGAAACAGGTGCCGAGCGAGCTGCGCCTCTCCTTCTCCCCGCCTGCGGGGAGAAGGAGACGGCAGGCGGATGAGGGGCAGCCCGCCCAGCAAAATCAACCGACGATCAGCTCTGTCCACTTCTGGTTCAGCCAGTCCGACTTGGTCTGGTACAGATCATAACGCGGTGTGATCGGCTCGATATCGGACGATACGGACGCGAATTCGGCATCGGTGAGGTCGAGCAGTTCGCGCTTGACCGTTGGCGCCGTGCCGACCTTGCGCGACAGGGTCGCCTGGATGGACGGCTGGCACATGTAGTCGATGAAGACATGTGCTTCCTCGGTCTTGGCCGAAGCGCGCGACAGGGCCCAGCAGCCCGAGTCCTGAATGCCGCCTTCCTTCGGGAAGGTCGAGCGAACCGGCTGGCCGTCGGCGGCGGCAAGGCCTGTGACGTCGTGGTAATACTGCCCCATCGGGATTTCGCCCGACTTCAGCGACTGCTCGAACTGGGCTTCGTCACGATACCAGAGGCGCACGTTCGGCTTCACTTCCGCAAGCTTCTCCAGCGCCTTGAGAATGCCCTCTTCGGTGTCGAGCGCATTGGTACCGCCGAGATAAGTCTTGGCCGTCACTTCCAGTAGGAAGGAGTTGGAGACGAGCGCGAGCAGGCCGAGCTTGTCGGCATTTGTCGGATCCCACAGCGCTTCCCAGGAAGTCGGAGCCTCCTTGAAGACATCCGTGTTGGTGACGAGCGTGATGTACCAGGCAACGGCACCGACGCCCGCAACGCGACCATCCGGATACTTGTTGACGAAGCGGTCAATCAGGCCCGAGGCATTGCTGATCTTCGCCATGTCGATCGGCGCCCAGAGCTCGGTCGCCTGGCCCTTGAGCATGGCAACCTGCGACATCATCGAAAGGTCAGCCGGTGCCTGGCCGGCCTTGGCGGCCTGTTCGAGCTGCACGAGCCAGGCTTCACCGGTCGGCTCGGCGATGGATTCGACGGCGATGCCGGTTGCCTTGGTGAATTCCGGGAAGATGTTCGCGTCGAACGAGTCCTTGAAGTAGCCGCCATAGACGCCGATCTTGATCGACCTGTCCTGGGCGCGCAGGATCGACGGCATGGCGAGCGTGCCAACAATGGCGGCAGAACCCGCGAGCACGCCGCGGCGGCTGACGGAAGTGGAGAGAATGTCTTTCATGGTCCTGTTCCCTTTTTGTAGTTGAGGCGTTTTCGCCCGTTCATCTGTATGGTTTGACCGGACGGCAGAAGCTGTCCGGGATAAGCGCTATCAGCGCGGTTTGATGGCCGGACTGTAGACCATCAGGCTGAGGATTTCGAAGAGGATTTGTGCGCCGACATGCGCCGTATTGTGGTTCGCGTCATACTGCGGCGCAACTTCGACCACATCGCCGCCGATCAGATTGATGCCCTTGAAGCCGCGGATCAGTTCCAGCGCCTCGCGCGACGTCAGACCACCCACTTCGGGCGTACCGGTGCCTGGCGCCACGCTCGGATCGAGGCTGTCGATATCGAAGGAAAGATAAGTCGGGCCATCGCCGATCACGGCCTTCGCCTTTTCGATGATTGCGGCAATGCCGAGGCCGTTGATTTCCTCGGCGTGAATGACGGTCATTCCGGACTCGTAGGAGAACTCCCAGAGATATTCCGCCGGTCCCCGAATACCGATCTGGATCGTCCGGACAGGATCGAGCACGCCGTCGAGCACGGCATTACGGAACGGGCCACCATGGTGAAACTTCGTCTGATCGAAGGCGCCGCCAGTGTCGCAATGGGCGTCGATATGGATCATGCCGACAGGGCCATGCTTCTTGGCAATCGCCTTTATGATCGGATGAGTGATCGAATGGTCACCGCCGACGGAAAGCGGCAGAACGCCTTGGGCCACCAGCTTCGAGTGATAGGCCTCGATATCGTCGTGGCTCATTTCCAGCCGATAACGGCTTGAGAACGGCACGTCGCCGATATCGGCCACCTTGAGATCGAAGACCGGCGCGCATTCGAGAACGTGGTTGTAGGGACCGATGCGATCGATCGCCCGCAAGGCGCGGGGCCCGAAGCGCGAGCCCGGCCGGTTGGTGACGCCGAGATCCATGGGAACGCCGACGATCGCGACATCGAGGTCGCTGACCTCAGGGTTGCGCTGATCGACCTGGCGATAGGGCGCAGACACGAAAGTCGGCACGCCGGCGTATGGGGCAGCGCGCGTGCCGTTCGAGAAGATCTTCTCGCCCACCTTGGCAAACTTCGGATCGAAGATCTCGCCGGCCTTGTCGTTTCCGTATTTCTCGCGCAGCGCGGCCAAGCGCTTTTCGTCGAAAGTCATGTCTCGTTCCCTGTTTGTGAACGATGGAGAGACCATCGTCCATTTTTGCGGCACGATCCGCGCCTGCCTTTATTGTGAGCATTAACCCGCAACAGACTTGGAAAATCAATTCACGATGTTATAGCATTCGATGTGAGAAAAATTCACGGATCCTGAATCATCAATGGCAAGTCGCCTGCCCCCGCTCAACCCCCTACGTGCCTTCGAGGCGGCTGCCCGCCGTGGCTCGATTTCGGCGGCAGCACGGGAACTGAGCGTGACCCATGGCGCCATCTCGCATCAGATCCGGAGCCTGGAAGAAACGCTGAAGACGGCGCTTTTCGAGCGCGGCGGCAAGCGGCTCAAGCTGACGCCCCAGGGCGCACTTCTCCTGCCGGCTGTCACCCAGGCCTTCGATGGCATTGCGGCGGCAACCGCCCTGATGAACCGCCCTTCGACCAGCGGCAGCCTGCGCATCTCCTGTGTGCCGGCGCTACTATCGCTTTGGCTCGTGCCCCGCCTCGGTTCCTTCACCGATCGCTATCCCGAAATCAGCCTGACGTTGACCTCTAGCAATGATTCCAGCCTGATCTATTCCCCCGACATCGATATCGCGATCCTCTACGGCCCGGGCGGCTGGAAGGATTGCTGGACGCGGCTGTGGAGCACGTTTGATCTCTTTCCGGTGGTCAGCCCAACTTTGCTCAACACGCGGCCGCTGCGCTCGACCCGCGATCTGCGTGACCATGTCCTGCTGCATGGCGACGACGGACGCGAATGGCGAAGCTGGCTCGCGGCCGCCGACGAACTCGACATGCCAAAAGCGCGGGAACACTTCATGGGCGATGCGAGGCTCTCGACCGAGGCTGCCCGTTTCGGCCAGGGCGTGGCGCTCGGAGACAGCATCACGGCATCAAGCCTGATTGCCGCCGGCGAACTCGTGATCCCCTTCGATCTCGCAGTGCCAGCACCGGATGCCTTCTATGTCGCTGCCCGCAACGACGTGCGCGCGGCTCCGATCGCCAAGGTCTTCATCGACTGGATCTTCGACATGATCGAAACCGAGCGCACCGCCCAGCCGCGCCCGGCAAGCCGAACCAGTGGGCGAAGCCTGCCATCCACCCGAAAACGCAACGCCAATACCACTGCCGTGCTCTCGGAAGAGAGCTGAAAACACCGAGGACAGAGACATGCCCGCCGCCCCTTTCAATCCGCTCGTTGCAGATCTCTCGGCTCCGCCGGTGCCTTCGGTTTTTGCCTGGGCACGCGCCTATGATGGCGCGAGCGGCCCCATGATCGATTTGAGCCAGGCCGTGCCCGGCTATCCGCCACATCCCGATCTCTTCGCCTGGCTGGCCGAGGCCGCTTCCGCCCGGGCGAATGCCGGCTACGGTCCGATCGAGGGTGAGACGCCGCTGCGCGAGGCCTATGCGGCAGAAGTTGCCTCCGTTTACGGCGCACCGGTCACCGCCGACAACATCCACATCACCGCGGGCTGTAACCAGGCCTTCATGGCAACGGTCTCCGCGATTGCGGGGAGCGGCGATGCGGTGGCGCTCACAGATCCCTTCTACTTCAACCAGGAAACCACGCTGGCGATGATGGGTATTCGCCGCGAGCTGATCCCTCTCGATCCGGCCACCGGCTTCGTACCCACCATCGAAGGCATCGAGGCCGTCCTGGCGAAGGGCGTCAAGGCCGTGGCGCTGGTCTCGCCCAACAACCCGACGGGCGCCATCTATCCTGCGGATCTCCTGCGCCAGGCTTTCGACGCCTGCCGCAAGGCCGGCGCCTTCCTCATTCTCGACGAGACCTATCGCGACTTCCTGCCCGGCGAAGGCCGCCCGCATGATCTGCTCTCGATCCCCGGCTGGGAAGAGAACCTCATCCTGCTCTACTCCTTCTCCAAATCCTTCTGCATCCCAGGCCATCGCCTCGGCGCGATCACCGCCGGCCCCCGCGCCGTCTCGGAAATCGCCAAGGTCATGGACAATCTGCAGATCTGCGCACCTCGTGCACCCCAGGCGGCCATTGCAAAGGCAATTCCGGCGCTTAAAGCCTGGCGCGACGAGAACCGTCTCGAAATCCTCAAGCGCGCCGAGACGCTTAAAGGCGTGATGGCCAAGCTTCCCACATGGAAGATGGACTCGCTCGGCGCCTATTTCGCCTTCATCCGCCATCCTTTCCCAGGTCGCGGCTCGGCAGAGGTGGCCGAACGACTGGCGAAGAAGGCGGGCGTGCTCTGCATCCCCGGCGCCTATTTCGGCGACGACTGCCAGGATTACCTGCGCTTCGCCTTCGCCAATGCCGACAGCGCAACAATCGAAGGTCTGGTCGCCCGTCTTTCGACCTTCAAGCTGGACTGATCACTGATGAAGAAGAGCGTGGTGATCATCGGCGGCGGCCCGGCGGGCCTGATGGCGGCGGAGCATCTCGCCGGCAAGGGCTATACCGTCACCATCCATGATGCCATGCCGACGGTCGGACGCAAGTTCCTGCTCGCCGGCAAGTCCGGTCTCAACATCACTCATGCCGAGGACTATGCGCGCTTCGTCACCCGCTATGGCGCGGCAAACGACCGGCTGCACCCCGTGCTCGACCTGATGACGCCGGAGGCCATTCGGGTCTGGGCAGCCGACCTCGGCACGGAAACTTTCGTCGGCTCCTCCGGTCGTGTCTTCCCGAAGGTGATGAAGGCGTCCCCGCTGTTGCGCGCCTGGCTGAAGCGGCTCGAAGGACTGGGCGTGACCATCCTCACCCGCCACCGCTGGACGGGTTTCGACGGAGAGGCCCTGCTCTTCGAAACGCCGGATGGCCAGAAGCGCGTGACCGCCGACGCGACGCTTCTTGCACTCGGTGGTGCGAGCTGGCCGAAGCTCGGTTCGGATGCGGCCTGGGTGCCGCTACTGGAAGAAGAAGGGGTCGACATCACGCCGCTCCGCCCGGCCAATTGCGGCTTCGACTGTGATTTTTCCGAACACTTCGACACCCGTTTCTCCGGCCAACCGTTGAAATCGGTGAGGGCCACCTCGGCAGCCGGCACCATCCAGGGTGAATTCGTGATCAGCAAGGGTGGCATCGAGGGTAGCCTGATCTATGCCCATTCGGCGGCACTGAGAGACACGCTCGACCGGGATGGCCATGCGGAGCTCGTCCTCGACCTCACGCCGGGGCGAACGACAGAGAAGCTTTCAGTTGACCTCGCGCGTCAGGACCGCAAGGCCAGCTTTTCCACGCGGCTCAAGAAGGCCGCTAATCTCGATGGCGTGAAGATAGCACTGCTGCGTGAGGTGACACCGGATGCGAACCAGCTGGATGCGGAGGCGCTGGCACACCTCATCAAAGCCCTGCCGCTCCCTGTCAAACGCCCTCGCCCCATCGCCGAAGCCATCTCGACGGCCGGGGGCGTCGCCTTCGATGCGCTCGACAACCACTTCATGCTGAAGGCGCGCCCGGGAACCTTTGTGTCAGGCGAAATGCTGGATTGGGAGGCGCCGACGGGCGGCTATCTGCTCACGGCCTGTTTCGCGACCGGCATTGCCGCGGCCGAAGGGATCGGCCGCTGGCTCGATGCGCAAATCGGCTGACCTCAGCGGCTGGCGGCTTTGTGCGAGGCGCCAGGCTTACGGAACTCGACGGTCGTCTTGGCGACCGGAATACCGAACTTGGTGACGAGCGCCGTATTCAGAACCGTCCCATCCTCACGCAGCACCATCTTGTCCCAGAAACGCACCTTGTTGCCCTGTGTTTCCGGGCTCAGATAGACGAGATAGTTGAAGCGGGCGACCGCCCCGTTGAGCGTCACCTTGGTCTCGCCGATCACATCCTCGCGGGTACCGCTATAGGTAGTCGGGCTGGTCTTGGTGAAGCGCCAAGTCTTGCGATCCTTGGTGCCGTCGTCGAAAACGAAGTCCTCGCGCAGCGTCAGCGTCTTGCCGTCCCATTTGCCGGTGAGATCGACGGTGAAGGTCCGCTTCACGCCGTTGATGGCGCTGAACGATCCGACCGCTTCGGTGCGGCCGACGAAATAGTCCTCGAAGGTGAACTTGTCTGCCGCCTGGCCGGCGGACGGCAGCAGGCTCATGGCGAGCCCGACAAGGGCGAAGGTGAGCTTCGGCATGATAGGTCTCCATCGTTGGCGCGTTGTGCACCTAATACGGAGAGGATTGGCCGCCGGATTTGGGCATAATCCGGGAAACGTTTTCGTGAACCGGCCTACCCGCCTTACTGGCTGTCGCGCTGGTAGATCCAGTCATGATCCGGATGGTTCTGGAAGCGCCATTTGCGCAAGGGGCCGGCCATGACGTTGAGGTAATACATCTCGTAGCCATGCGGCACACCGCAGGGATGGTGCCCCCTGGGCACCAGCACGACATCACCGTCCGATACCGCCATGGTCTCGTCCAGCGAGCCATCCTCGGTGAAGACGCGCTGGAAACCGAAACCCTGGGCCGGGTTGAGGCGATGGTAATAGGTCTCCTCAAGATAGGTCATCTCGGGGAAATTGTCCTCGTCATGCCGATGCGGCGGATAGGACGACCAGTTGCCCGAGGGCGTGAAGACCTCCGTCACCAGCAGGCTGTCGGCGACATCACGGTCTTCCATGGCGATCGGATAGATATGCCGGGTATTGGCACCCTTGCCGCGCTCGATAAGCGAAATACCATCAGGCCCGATCTGCTGTGCTTCGCGACCCGGCATGGCGGGAGCCGTGCAGACCGCAAGCACGCAGTCTGTCGTCGCCTTGGCGGACCAATCGGCGCCAGCCGGAACGTAGACGCAATGCGGCGGCGTCTTCTCGAAGACCGACATGCGCTGGCCGAGTTCGCCGAAATCCTTGCCGCCACCGGAGACCGTGGCCTTGCCCTCGACGAGAACGAGAATGACTTCCGTCTCACCCGTGGGCTCTGCGGCGCTCTCGCACGCCTTCAAGCGATAAAGCCCGAAGCCGACATAACCCCAGCCAGCGCTCACAGGCGTGATGTCATGCACTTTTCCGGATATGCCCTTAGGCTTGCGCAACAGATCGGCCATTCCTCGTCTCCCGTGTTTTTATGCTCAGTCGGCGTCGGAACGTTCGGCCTCTGCCGCGATCCTCGCCCGCTCGGCCTCCGCCTTGGCTTCGGCCTTTTTAATCGTGTGGTCGTACATGAACAGCAGCTCGTACCCCGCATAGAGCCCGGCCACGACGAAGATCATCGCCCAGCCGGTGGCAGCGTTCGAATACTCCACCCCGGCCCAGGCGAGCGGCAGCACCGTGCAGAGAATGCGGATCCACAGCGGCTTGAAGAAGGGATGGGTCGGATCGAGGATCTGGAACTTCAAGGCTTTGCTCCCGGCAGTCTTGTGAATGGGTCGCCTGCAATAGAGCCCAAATCCGTGTGCTGTCAAAACACGGGGCGGAGATAAGTCCCCGCCCCGGCTTCACTGTCAGATCAGGCCAGCATCCCTGGCGAAGCCCTTGAGCGACTTCAGGCCGAGGCTCTGATACTCGAAGGGATTGCGCACATCCGGATCCTGCTCGGCCTCGATGACGATCCAGCCTTGGTATCCATGCTCGGCGGCGATCTTCAGAACCGGCGTGAAATCGACGCCGCCTTCGCTGTCGCCGGGAACGGTGAAGACGCCGCGACGCACGCCTTCCAGGAAGGAGAGCTTTTGCGTGCGCACCTCATCGGCGATCACGGGGCGGACATTCTTTGCATGGATATGGCCGACGCGGTTCATGTATTTCTTCGCCACCGATTCCGGATTGCCGCCACCGAAATAGCAATGGCCGGTGTCGAGCAGCAGCTTGGCATGCGGGCCGGTAAACTCCATCAGCTTGTCGATCTCGGCTTCGGTCTCGACTACGGTGCCCATGTGATGGTGGTAGACCAGCGAAATACCCTGGCTTGCCGAGAACTCGGCCAACGCCTCGACGCCCGCGCCGAACTTTGCCCATTCGGCATCGGACAGAACCGGGCGATCAGCAAGCGCCGTATCATCGGCGCCATGGATGGCGTTCGAGGTTTCGCAGACGATGATGACCTTGCAGCCCATGGCCTTCAGCACATCGAGGAAAGGCTGCATGGCGGCCTTTTCTTCCTCGATCGTGTTGGTCAGCAGGTTCAGCGAATGCCAGCCGGAGACGAATTTAAGGCCGCGCGGCTCAAGCACCGACTTCAATCCAGCCGGATCGGTCGGCAGCTTGTGACCCTTCTCGATGCCGTCGAAACCGATCTTGGCGGTTTCGTCCAGGCACTGTTCCAGGCTGATATGGGCGCCGAGACGGCGGTCGTCATCGTTCGACCAGGCAATCGGGTTGGTTCCGAAAAGGATCATGATCAGGTTCTTTCCTTCAGAGCCGCTTCATAGGCAACGCGGGCTTGATTGACTTCGGCGCGGGCGGAGACTTCCGGCACCGCGACATCCCACCAGTAGCCGCCAGCTCCGGTGGTTGGATAAGGATCGGTATCGATGACGATAACAGTGGTCTCGGTCGCCTCGCGGGCGGCAGCGAGCGCTGTTTCGAGCTCTGATATCGACGACACCTTGTGGGACCGCGCCCCCATTGATGCCGCATGACCGGCAAAATCGATGGCGATGGGGCTGACATTCGAATGGGCGTAGAGGTTGTTGAACTGTGCGCCGCCGGTGCCCATCTGCAGCCGGTTGATGCAGCCGTAGCCCCGGTTGTCGGTGATGACGACAGTGATTTTCACGCCCATGCCGACAGCGGTTGCCAGTTCCGAATTCATCATCATGTAGGAGCCGTCGCCGACCATGACGATGACGTCGCGGTCCGGTTCCGCCATCTTGATGCCGAGGCCACCGGCGATCTCATAACCCATACAGGAGAAGCCGTATTCCATGTGATAGGAGAGCGGCAGCTTGGACTTCCAGAGCTGATGCAGCTCGCCCGGCATGGTGCCGGCGGCACACATGACCACCGTATTGTCCCGCGAGGCGCGCTGCACGGCACCGATCACCTGCATGTCGGTCGGCAGCGCATTGCTGTCGGTGGGTGCTGCCGTCACGGCATCCGCCTTGGCGAACCACGAGGCCTTGAGACCGGCATCAGGTGCTGAATACGTGTGATCACCGAGTGCTGCCGAGAGCTTTTCCAGCCCGATCTTGGCATCCGCTACCAGCGGGATCGCATCATGCTTGGCGCTGTCGTAAGGCTGGACGTTGAGCGCCAGGATCTTGCGATTAGGGTTCTTGAACAGCGCCCAGGAACCCGTGGTGAAATCCTGGAAACGCGTGCCGACGCCGATGACGAGATCTGCCTTTTCGGAGACGACATTGGCGCTCTCTGCCCCGGTGACACCAACAGGGCCGAAGTTCAGGCCATGGTCCCATGATAGTGCCGATTTGCCGGCCTGCGTTTCGACAACAGGGATCTGGTGCTTCTCGACAAAGGCCTTCAGCGTGTCTGTAGCGCCCGAAAAATGCACGCCGCCACCAGCAACGATCACAGGGTTCTTCGCAGTCTTGAGAGCCGCAACCGCTGCTTCGAACTCCACGACATCGGGCTCCGGACGACGGAAACGCCAAGTTTTCTTGACAAAGAAGCTTTCCGGGTAATCGTAAGCCTCGGCCTGCACATCCTGGCAGAAGGCAAGCGTGACAGGGCCGCAATCGGCGGGATCCGTTAGCGTGCGCATGGCGCGCGGAAGTGCGGTGAGCAACTGCTCCGGCCGCATGATGCGATCGAAATAGCGGCTGACCGGACGGAAGCAGTCATTCGCCGACATCGTGCCGTCGCCGAAATCCTCGATCTGCTGCAGCACCGGATCCGGGCCGCGATTGGCAAAGACATCGCCGGGAATGAAGAGCACCGGCAGGCGGTTCACATGGGCGAGCGCCGCCGCCGTCACCATGTTGAGCGCACCGGGGCCAATCGAGGACGTGACCGCCATCGCGCGACGGCGACCGAGCTGCTTGGCATAGGCGATCGCCGCATGCGCCATCGACTGCTCGTTCTGGCCGCGATAGGTCGGCAGCTCGTCGCGGATGCCATAAAGCGCCTCGCCGATGCCGGCGACATTGCCGTGACCAAAGATCGCCCACATGCCAGCGATATAGGGCACTCCGTCCTCGTTCATCTGGCTGGCGAGGTAACGCATCATCGCCTGGGCGGCGGTCAGCCGGATCGTCTTCATGCTTTTCCTCCCTTGGCGGAAACCGCCTTTTGGCGCGCCGCATCCCAGATCGCACAGAGGCTCTGATAACGGGCCGCCATGTCCTCCACTGCCTGGGCGTCATTGATGCTGCCGGCGAGCCACTTGCGCGCGGCGTCCCCGAAGATCGTACGACCGACAGCGAAACCCTTGACCAGATCAAAGCCGGCGGCAAGCTGGAAACTCGCCTCCAGTTCCGCCTGAGGCGCATCGAGACCGAGCACGACGATGCCGCGCGTATAGGGATCGTTGCGCTCGATGGCATTGCAGGCATTGGCCCAGGACGCGGTCGTCTTCATCGGCTCCAGCTTCCACCAGTCGGGATAGACGCCGATCTCGTAGAAGCGCTCGATGATCTTCGCCACCGTCTCGTCGTTACAGGCACCGACCTTGGAGGGGATGACCTCCAGCAGGAATTCGAGGCGATTGCGGCGCGCGGCATGGAAGAGCCTGAGCACCGTCTGCTCCTGCTCGACCTTCATCTCTGCGCTATCATCGGGGTGATAGAAGCAGAGCACCTTGACGACATGCTCAACCGGCCATTCGACCAGGCCGCCGAAATCGGGGCCGATTTCCGGCTCCAGCGTCAGCGGGCGCGAGCCCGGCCATTCGACGGGACGACCGATCCACAGCCCCGTACCGGCAGCGCGATAGAGCGCCTCCCGACCAAGGCGGCTGTCGCAGAGCAGCCCGTAACCGGAACTGCCGCCGGAGACCTTGAGTGCCGCGTCAAGGCAGAGGTTCTTAAAGGCTCCGATCCGATGTTCGGAAACGCCGGCCTCCTTCGCCATGGCTTCGAGCTGCATCCGGTGATCGAAGGCAAAGACCCGCATGGTCGACCAGTCATTCTTGCGGTTTGTCGACCAGTGCACCTGCTCGAGCGCCGCATCCTTGCGCAGCGCCTTGTTCTTGATGCCGGTGCGGAAAAAATACTGCAGCTCTTCCCAGCTCGGATAGGCCGGCGTGCAGCCGTGGCGCGAGACGGCGAAGGCGCCGCAGGCGTTGGCGAATTTCAGCGAGGTCGGCCAGTCTTCGCCGGTCAGCCAGCCCTTGAGCAGGCCGGACATGAAACCGTCACCGGCCCCCAGCACGTTGAAGACTTCGATCGGGAAACCTTCGCCCGTCTGACCCTCGTCGAGACTGTCGGGAATGGCATCCTCGAACACCACGGCGCCCATCGGCCCACGTTTGCAGACCAGCGTGGCCGGCGAGACCTGGCGCACGGCGCGCAGCGACTCGATCGTATCGGTCGAGCCACCGGCGATATGGAATTCCTCTTCCGTGCCGACGATCAGGTTGAACAGATGCAGGGTGGATTGCAGCTTGCGCGTCACCTTTTCGGATTCGACGAACCGGCTTTCGCCATCGCCGTGGCCGGCGAGACCCCAGAGGTTCGGGCGATAATCGATGTCGAGTGCGGTCAAGCCACCGGACTGGCGGGCGATTTCCAGCGCCTTCAATACGGCCTGCTCCGTGCGCGGGTTGGAGAGATGCGTGCCGGTCGCGCAGACGCAGCGCGCTTCTGCGACGAAATCCGGATCGATATCCTCTTCCGACAGCGCCATGTCGGCACAGTTCTCGCGGTAGAAGATGAGCGGAAACTGGTGTTCGTCTCTGATACCGAGCAGAACAAGCGCGGTCAGCCGCTCCTTGTCGGTCTTCACGCCGCGCACATCGACGCCTTCACGCACCAGCTGCTCGCGAATGAAGCGCCCCATATGCTCGTCACCGACGCGGGTAATCAACGCCGACTTCAAGCCGAGCCGCGCGGTGCCGGCGGCGATATTCGTCGGAGAGCCGCCAATATATTTATTGAAAGAGGCCATGTCCTCCAGCCGGCCACCGACCTGGGTCCCGTAAAGGTCCACGGACGAGCGACCGATCGTGATGAGATCGAGCGAAGCCAAGCGATGTCCTCCCTGTGATGCGGGATCTTTCGCCCCGCCTCGCGACCGCTCCGGTTTTGGAACGGCCATTCTTGAAATAGACTATAAATTCTATTTCTGAGAAATTCAATACGGACGTTCAGCCATCCTGTCGCGCAGTGCCGACAGCGACAGACAGCGTGATCGCAAGACACAACGTCGCCGACAGAGACCGGAAGGCGCCGAAATCGACTTCCGAGACCGACAAAAGCGTCGCCCCCATGCGGCGCAGCGGACTGACCACCGTATCGGTGACGGCGACGACAGGAATGCCGCGCGCCCGGACCTGCTCGACCAGTTCGAGCGTCTCGGCCGAATAGGGGGAGAAAGTGATGGCAAGCAGGGCATCGCCCTCGCGGATGGCATGATGATTGTCCAGCCGGCCGACAACGCTGTGCAACATGGCCGGCACGCCCATCTTCTCGAAGGCATAGGCCATGTAGCTCGCAACCGGAAAGGAGCGGCGCAGACCGATGATGTGGATCATACGCGCCTCGGACAACTGTTTGACCGCCACCTCCATCGCCTGCGAATCAACGGTTTTGGCGAGATTTTCGAGCGACAGTCGCCCAGCCTCGACAAATTCGGCGAGAAGGGCGGATGGCGAGCCTTCGGCCTTTTCCCGCAGATGCTGGAGACGCGTGGAATAGTCAGGCCAGCCTCCGACGAAGCTCTCGCGAAACAGCTTCTGCATCTCCGAAAAGCCTGTGAAGCCCATGATCTGGCAAAAGCGCATGAAGGCGGACGGCTGGACGCCCGCACCATCCGCCATCTCCGCCACCGTGGAAACCGCAATGCGATCCTTGTTGGCAGCGACATAATCGGCGCATTGCCTCAACCGCTTCGGCAGGCTGCCGGAGACTTCCAGCAGACGATCCTCGAAGGCCTTGATGGTCTGCGGTCCACCGCTCTCGCTCATTCGCTCCCCTACCCTCATCCGGACACATCGTCCCGCTTGACAGAAATCGTATCACGATCTAGCAAAATGGAACATATATTCCAAAACGCGGCATTTGCCAGCGCGAAATGGAACAGCTTTCAGGCGCCTCCATCAGGAGCGTCCAACGACATCACGATCGCCTCCTCTCGATGAGAGACAAAGGCGCATAGGGAGGAAATGAACATGGTCACGAGACTGGCACTTTTGGGCGCCGGCCGCATCGGCAAGGTGCATGCAAAGGCAATCGCGGAAGACAAGCGCGCGAAACTCGTCGCAGTTGCCGATGCATTCGCAGACGCCGCCAACGCCATCACGGCCCAGACCGGCTGCGCGGTGAAGACGATCGAGGAGATCGAGGCCGACAAGGACATCGACGCCGTCATCATCTGCACGCCGACCAACACGCATGCCGATCTGATCGAACGTTTTGCCAAGGCCGGCAAGGCGATCTTCTGCGAGAAGCCGATCGACCTGGATGTGGCACGCGCCAAGGCCTGCTTGGAAACCGTGCGCGCCGTCGGCGGCAAGGTCATGCTCGGCTTCAACCGCCGCTTCGACCCGCATTTCCAGGCCGTGCGCAAGGAGATCGACAAGGGCTCGATCGGCAAGGTCGAGATGGTGACGATCACCAGCCGCGACCCGGGTGCACCGCCGGCCGACTACATCAAGGTGTCCGGCGGCATCTTCCGCGACATGACCATCCATGACTTCGACATGGCCCGCTTCCTGCTCGGCGAAGAAATCGAAACGGTCCAGGCGTCGGCTTCCGTTCTCGTCGATCCCAAGATCGGCGAGCTCGGTGATTACGACAGCGCCTCCTTGATCCTGACGACGAAAAGCGGCCGCCAGGCGATCATCTCCAACTCCCGCCGCGCGTCTTACGGCTACGACCAGCGCATCGAAGTTCATGGTTCGCTCGGTTCTGTCTCGGCCGAAAACCAGCGCCCGGTCTCCATCGAAGTCGCCAACAAGGACGGCTATACCCGCCCGCCGCTGCATGACTTCTTCATGACCCGCTATACCGCGGCCTATGCAGCCGAAATCTCCGCCTTCATCGACGCGCTCGACAACGGCACGCCGATGGCACCCTCAGCGGAAGACGGCCTGATTGCGCTTGCGCTGGCTGACGCCGCCGTCAAGTCCGCTAAGGACAAGTCTGCCGTTACCGTCAGCTACTGAGACGCAAGAGCTCCCGCGTAACCGTAAGGTCACGCAGAACGGAAACGCCGCCCGAACCTCCTCGGGCGGCGTTTTCCATTTCGATCGCTAAGACTAGACCGCCAGCTCGCGCCGCTCGACTTCCGTCAGCATGGCAAGATCTAGGATCTTCTGCAGATTTGCGGCATGCCGGAAGCTCGGCTCCTGGCCATAACCGGAGCGGATCGCCGTGATGAACTTCTGATAGTTCGTCTCCACCGGATCGACTTCGATCTCGCGCCAGACCGCCTTCTCGATATCCTCTTGCAGGCAGGCCCGAAGACTTGAGCCGTCGAGCCGATGGATGACCTCAAGCGCGCCCTTGTCGCCATGCACCCGTAGGCGCAGCTCGTTCAAATGACCGGTCGCCCAGCGGCTGGCATGGATCACGCCCATGGCACCATTGGTGAACTCGGTCGTCATGGTGAAGCTGTCATTCGCATCGAGATCATATTCGCCGATCCTGTTGCCCGGCGCCTTGTCGAAGGTCTTCAGTCGCGCAAAAACATGGTCGATATCGGTCGCCGCACCGTAGCCGGCAAAGTCGAGAATATGGATGCCGACATCGCCCAGAACGCCGTTCGAGCCGTGCTTGGTGGACAAGCGCCAGAGCCATTGGCTTTCGGTCGACCAATCGCCCCAGGCCTTGGAGACGAGCCAGCTCTGCAGGTAGGAGGCCTCGATGTGGCGGACCTTGCCGATCTCGCCACCGATGACCATTTGCCTCGCCTTCTGCACCTGGGCGACGTTGCGGTAAGTGAGGTTCACCATGTTGACGAGGCCGGACATTTCCGCCGCGGTCGCCATCTCGTCGGCCTTGGCATAGTTCTCGGCCAGGGGCTTTTCGCACATGACATGTTTGCCGGCAGCGAGAAGCTTGAGCGTCGTCGGATAATGCACCTTGTCCGGTGTGACATTGGTGACAGCATCGAACTCGCCCCAGGCGATCGCCTCGTCCAGCGAGGTGAAAGTGTGGGGAATATTGTGCCGGGCGGCAAAGGCCCGCACCGTCGCCATGTCGAGATCAACAGCCGCGACGAGCTGCACATCGGTGATGGTCGAGAAGTTCATGGCATGGGTATTGGCCATGCCACCAGTGCCGAGGATCAGCAGGCGTATGGGGGCAGTGCTCATTTGTAGCCTTCCTCACCGGCCTGATGCAGGCGCGGTCCACGTTCCGTGATCGGCTCCAGCGCCTGCTCGACCGGGACATTCGGCGCATCATGCACGGCCGAATAGCGCGGCATCGGATTGTAGGCCCACTTCACCCCGTTGCGAAGCACCTGCTGAACGGTCGCGTCGTGATAGGTCGGGTAAGTCTCGTGGCCCGGCCTGAAATAGAAGATATTGCCCGCACCGCGGCGCCAGGTGAGGCCCGAGCGGAAGATCTCGCCACCGGCGAACCAGGAGATGAACACCGTCTCCAGCGGCTCCGGCACGGAGAAGAACTCGCCGTACATTTCCTCGTTTTCGAGCACGAAGTTTTCCGGAATGCCGGCTGCGATCGGATGGCCGGGATTGACCGTCCAGATCCGCTCCCGCTCACCCGCCTCGCGCCATTTGAGCGCACAGGGGGTGCCCATCAGCCGCTTGAACGGCTTGGCAAAGTGACCGGAATGCAGGACGAGCAGCCCCATGCCTTCCCAGACTCGGCTTGCGACCCGCTCGACGATCTCGTCGGAGACATCGCCATGCGCCTTGTGGCCCCACCAGACGAGCACATCGGTGTCGGCAAGGCGGGCTTCGGAAAGGCCATGCTCCGGCTCCTGCAGGGTGGCCGTCGTCGCCTCGATTTCGCTCTCAGTGTTCAGAGCAGCGGCAATCGTCGCATGCATGCCGTCGGGATAAATCCCGCGGACGACGGCGTTTTCGCGCTCGTGAATGTTTTCACCCCAGACAACCGTTCTGATCGTCATCTGAATTCTCCTTGGTTAGCGCCAGTCAACCGGCCATCAGAAAAGCCTCGACGAGACCCATCGTTCCGTCAGAACTAGGAATGAATCAAAACGAAACTAGGGCACGAAACGGAAAATTTGAAAGCGGTTTGAAGAGCCACACTTGCAGTTGGCAGCTTGGGTGTCAAACAGCCTTTCTATGAGGATTGAGGTTCTCCACGGACACATATCGCAATCTGCAAGCCACTGGACATGCTAGCTTTTGGAAGCGCTTTGACATTGCGATACAAGAATTGCCACAATGCGCCAACGCATGACATAAGCCGTGGGCGAGCAGCGATAGCCTCGCGAAGGTGCAGGCGAACGTATGAAGCTCAAAGACTTTGCCAGAGAGATCGGATTGTCACCGACCACAGTCAGCCGCGCGCTGAGTGGCTATCCGGAGGTAAGCGCCTCCACCCGCACACGGGTGATGGAAGAAGCCGCACGTCTCGGTTATCGGCCTAACATCAATGCGGTCCGGCTTGCGACGGGTCGGGCCGGCGCGATCGGCGTGGTCATGACAAGGGCGGGCGACTACCAGTTCTCCGAATTCATCAGCGGCATGGCCGACCGCCTGAGCAGCGAGGACACCGACATCCTGATCACGCCGATGATCGGGCACGATCCCGGCGACGAATTGCAGCTCTACCGCAGACTGGCCGAGAGCCGTCGTCTCGATGCTGTCGTCATCCACTCGCCCATGCCGAATGACCCGCGCATCGCTCTGCTTGAGAGATTGAAGCTGCCCTTCATCGTCCATGGTCGCTCCGTGACCGATGTGCCGCATGCCTGGCTCGACATCGACAATGAGGGTGCGATCCGACAAAGCACGGAGCACCTCATCAACCTCGGTCATAGGCGCATCACCTTGCTGAACGGTCGTGAAGGGCTAACCTTCACGCTGGATCGTCTAAAGGGTTACAGACAAGCCCTCGACGACCGCGGAATTCCGTTCGATCCTAAGCTGGTCATTCATGGCGACTTCACCGACGAGATCGGTTTCCGATTTGCCTGCTCCGCGCTCAAACAACGCCCGCAGCCGACCGCCTTCGTTGCAGGTTCAATGATGACAGCGCTCGGCATTTACCGGGCGGCGCGATCAATGAACCTTGTGATCGGCCGGGATGTTTCGATCGTCGCCCATGACGATGTCTTCCCCTATCTTACAGCCGAGAACATGGTGCCGCCGCTATCGACCACGCGCTCCTCGATCCGGGCCGCCGGCAAGCGCATCGCCGATCTCCTTCTGCAGATACTCGCGGGTCAACAAGCCCGCGACATTCAAGAACTTTGGCCAGTCGAACTCATTCTGCGCGAAACCAGCCGCCCCGCACCGGAGAAAGCTTCCGCATGAGCAAGACAGGCAGGAAGTGGGTCGTCGTTATCGGCCACATCAACCATGACCGCATCTGGCACCTGACCGAGCCGCTGCGCGCCGGTGGCCGGATTGCCTGGTCGTCGCGGGAAACACGGCTCGGCGGCGGCGGATATTTCACCGCGCGGCGGCTGCTCGACCTCGGACACGACGTGGCACTCCTCTCGAACCTGATGTCCGACATCCATGGCGAGAACGCCTTTGCCGAACTGCAGGACGCAGGGTTCGATACGTCGCTGATTGCGCGGCGTGACGGCGAGACGGATTTCGCCGACATCCTGCTCGACCCAACCGGCGAGCGGACCATCCTTTCCAGCGAGCGACGCCTCTCCCGCACGTTCCTGCTCGATCACGAGATTGCGGCCGACGCCCTCTACGTCAACGCACCCAAACTGCCGGACACCATCCTCGCATCCCTGAACCGCGCGCCGCTGGTCATCTCGCAGTTTCCGCTGCGCGAGGGAGACGTCCGTGCCGCCGATATCATGGTCGGTTCGAAAGCCGATTTGCCCGATATTCCCATCGCCGATGTCTGGGGCATGGCAAGAAGGCTCGCGACCGGTCGGCTCACCCATCTGGTGATGACGGACGGTCCCGCCGCCATCTCGGTTTATGACGGAAACACGGAAACGCGAGTGACCCTCGGCCGGTGCGTTACCGTGCGAGACACGATCGGTGCCGGCGACACCTTCAGCGGCAGTCTGCTGCACACCGTGCTGGGCGGGAAGAACGTGGTTGAGGCAAGCCAGCTTGCCGGCGACGCGACCACGGCATGGCTTGAGCACCGAGAATCGCAAACGCGAAGTGCAACAGAAAAATCAATATCATAACATTTTTATTTGATCGAAGTCCGGGAACTTCCTGACCCACCTCCGAGTTGCTGGGGCCAAACGGAGGAAGGCATGACAGAAGCCGATTTCACCTGGAACGTACCCGTCGAACTGGAACTGCCCTGTGGGCTGACGCGGCGCTTTCTGAATGCGTATGATGCGCTTGATTTTCTCGACGCGGAGTGGCCGACAAGACGCGGCCCGGCCTATGAACGCGCCCTGCGGCTTTGCCGCAATGCCCTGCGTGGCGCACGTGCCGCGGAGCTGGCGCGCAGCGCCTTCATCGCGGCGGCAGACGAAGCCGGCATGCGCCAATGTTCAAACCCGCGCAAGCAGATGGTGAGCTTCCTGCCGAGAGCGCGATCCGCCGTCGCCTGATAGTCCGGAAAAACGTATCGTCGCCGCCGACGGAACGGATCGCCAGATCGGCCGTCTGGATCCGCGTTGAAGGGGAGCCGCTCAGCCGGCTCCCGAAATCAGCAGAGCGATCGTCTGCCCGTCCATCAGCTCCCGCATCAGAAGGCCATTCCCGGCGGAAAGCTGGCGGTCAGACAAGATCTCCGTCCAGCCATGCCCCGCAAGTGCCTCCGGCATTTCCACGAGGGTATCCCCCCAGAACTGCTCCGACGTCAGCCCCTCGCCCGCCTGAAGCATGGCGATCGGTAGACGGCAGGCGACCGTGATCGATGCGGCACCGTCTATTTCCCGCGCAAACGCCACGACGTGCGACTGGCGAGGCCCCGTGATCGTCAACGGGAGATACCGCCCGTGCAGGAAAAGCTGAGGATGCCGGTTGCGAAGCGACAGGCCGCGGCCGATGACCGCTTGCTTCAGCCAGCCCTCCGCCAGCGCACGCGGGTCACTGAACGAGATCGGCGCCTTCGGATCGAAGGCAGACAGGGTCTCGAAGGGCGGCGGACGCCTGTTGTCCGGATCGACGAAACTGAAATCGAGCGCTTCGCTTCCCTGATAGATGTCAGGAACGCCAGGTGCTGTAAGTTTGATGACAGTCTGGGTCAGGCCGTTCGTCAAACCCGCCCATATCAGCGGCTGGATCTCGCGCACGAACTCGGTGACGAAGTGAGGCCTGTCGAGAAGCAGAGTGCGGACATAATCCTTCACGGCGGCCTCATAGGTCTCATCCACCTCGTTCCAATCCGTCCGCAGCTTTGCCTCGCGTAGAGACTTTTCCACGAAGGCTAGGACGCGCTCGGCGAAATCGGCGATCCCTTCCCGGTCGTCGGTCGTGAGATCGACCGGCCAGTGGCCGATCAGGGCCTGAAAGATCATCCACTCCACCTCGGCTTCGGGCGCGGGCTTGCCGTCGACGTCGATGACGGCATACCGATTCGCCTTGCGCCAGCCCTCGATCAGGGCCGCAAAGCGGGGCGCATCCTCGGCAAGGGCGAAGAGACGTGCGCGGGCATCTTCGCCGCGCTTCGTGTCATGGGTTGAGGAGGCGGAAAGCCCGGATGGCTGCGTCTTTGCACGCCGCTGCATCTCGGAATGGAAATGATCGAGGCCACCCTCTTCCGGCTCCAGTTCTCCGCCAACCTCGTTCAAGGCCAGAAACTCGACATGGCGGAAGAACAACGTGTCCTCAAGCGACTTCGCCATCAGCGGCCCGGTCAGCTGCTGGAAGCGGCGACGGAAGAGATCGGTTCCGACGCCCCCACCCGCAAGGCGCCCTTCGCCTTTCAGAAGATCGGCGATGGACCAGGCCGCATCAGCCGCCATCTCGTCCAGTCGAGGTTTCGCGCCTTCAAGCACCTGATCGACGAGTTCGCGATCTTCGGCGCTCATTTCTCCCTGGGCCGCATAGGTCCGGTAACGTGGGAAGGCGAGGAGAAGCTCTTCCAGGGCGCGGTTCATCGTCTCCTCGTCGAGCCGGAGCAAATCGGCGCCCTGCCCGACCAGGGCCTTTACCTCGCCGGCGAAGTTGACCCGGATCATGCGAAGCTTCGCCTCACGCATCTTGTCCGCAACGGGCGTCTGTTGCCCGGCGATCCCGGCATAGGCCTGACGCATGGCGAGGAAGCCCGCGGGATCGAGCAGAACCGGCACCTGGGCCGCGATGAATTCGTAGCCAGTCGAACCTTGCACGGGCCAGCCTTTCGGCAGATCCTCTCCCGGCGCCAGGATCTTCTCGACATAGATTGGAATGTCCTGCCCGACAGCGTCGCGCAGCTGCTGCAAGTAACGGCCAGGATCTGCGAGACCATCGACATGATCGATGCGCAAGCCGTCGACCTGACCGGATTCTATTAACTCAAGCACCGTCCGATGGGCAGCCTCGAAAACGTCCGGTGCCTCGACGCGCAAACCGACCAGACCGGCGATTTCGAAGAAGCGCCGATAGTTGAGGCCCTTGGCCGCTTCCGTCCAATGCATCAGGCGAAAGGGCTGGAGGTCGTGGAGAAAGAGCAGAAACTCATGTTCCTGCGCCTTCGCCCGGAGCTCCTCGAGCAGCCCGTCGCAACCATGCTCGCGGCAAAGCGAAACGACGGCTTGATGGAACTCGGCCTCCTCCCCGGCTGTCGCCTGGCGCCCGAGATCCGAGAGCGGTGCGGCCATGGGATTCTCGCAGCTGGCGAGAGCCGCCGGATAGGTCGATGGGTTCAGCGGATAGAGACTATCGAAATAGGCGAGCGCGAGTACCCCTTGGTCAGCATCGAGCGTGAGCGAGATCTCTCCATCCACCACAGCCTGCTCGAACGGCTTGCCGAGAAACGGAAGCGTGAGCCGCTGGCTCCAGTCGATGTCGAAATAGTGCCCGTAGCGGCTCGCCTCGCCCCACTCGATGACGCTGCGCCACCATGGGTTCTCAAGACTGGCTGCCATGTGGTTCGGCACGATGTCGAGGATCAGGCCGAGACCTTCGGCCTTCAAAGCGGCAGCCAGCCGTTCGAGCCCCTCCCGGCCGCCAAGCACGGGATCGATGACATTGGCATCGGTGACGTCATAGCCGTGTGTCGAGCCGTCGGTCGCGGCAAACACGGGCGACGCGTAGAGATGGGTGATGCCGAGGCGCTTGAGATAGGGCACGAGCCCGATGGCGCCATCGAAGTCCATGCCGCCGCGAAACTGCAAACGGTAGGTCGAAACGGGAAAGGGCATGCTGGCATCCTTGGGGGGTGGGGTGTCCGACCCGGACAAACGCCCACCAGCCTGCCTTGTTCCCGTCGTCCCGTTGGATCCAGTATCCTCAGTGGAGGTTGAATTCGCCGTCCACCTTGCGCCACTCGTTCGGGCCGATCAGCCGCTTGTGGCTGAAACGCACGGAATGCAGGTCACCATCCAGATTGGTCCGCCAGAAATCGAGAAACTTCGTCATCTGCGGGAAGTCGGGAGCCAGATCGTAGTCCTGCCAGAGGAACGTCTGCAGCACCGAGCGGAAGTCTGGCATGCGGTACAGGATGTGTGCCGTGGTCAGGCCGTAGCCCTCCATCTGGAGGGTGAAGTCATTGGAAGATTTCATGCGGTTTCCCTCGTGGTCATCGACGATAAAAAGTTTGACAAAAATTCGCGATCTGGCAAGAGGCGACTTGAATTTGTGATTGAAATTCAGCCTGTTAGCAGCAGGGATCCGAGAGTGCTGATTTTTTTGAGCGATCCTCTTGAAAGATAAAATCGGAAAAACCAAATCATCGCGCGCCGGATGCCAGGAAAGGGTCCGGCAACCCGTCCGGACCTCATCCGGTCCGGCCTTTGGGGACGTTCCATTTTGTTTGTCCAGGAGGAAAACATGAAGTTCCGTCCGCTGCACGACCGTATCGTCGTCCGCCGCGTTTCGTCCGAGGAAAAGACCAAGGGCGGCATCATCATCCCAGACACTGCCAAGGAAAAGCCGCAGGAAGGCGAAGTCATCGCCGTCGGCCCCGGCGCCCGCAACGATCAGGGCCAGATCCTCGCCCTCGACGTCAAGGTCGGTGATCGCGTTCTCTTCGGCAAGTGGTCCGGCACCGAAATCAAGATCGACGGCGAAGAGCTGCTGATCATGAAGGAAGCCGACATCATGGGCGTGATCGAAGCCCAGGCCGCCGAAAAGAAAGCCGCCTGAGAACCATCAGTCATCATTTGCCTTTGAGGAGTGAACCATGGCTGCAAAAGAAGTAAAGTTTAACACCGATGCCCGCGAGAAGATGCTGCGTGGCGTCGACATCCTCGCCAATGCCGTGAAGGTGACGCTGGGCCCAAAGGGCCGCAATGTCGTCATCGACAAGTCCTTCGGCGCGCCGCGCATCACAAAGGACGGCGTCTCGGTTGCCAAGGAAATTGAACTGGAAGACAAGTTCGAGAACATGGGCGCGCAGATGCTGCGCGAAGTCGCTTCCAAGACCAACGACCTCGCCGGGGACGGGACGACCACCGCGACCGTTCTTGCCCAGGCGATCGTCAAGGAAGGCGCCAAGGCCGTCGCATCAGGCATGAACCCGATGGACCTGAAGCGCGGCGTCGATCTTGCCGTCGAAGCCGTCGTCGCGGAGCTGAAGGCCAATGCGCGCAAGATCTCGAACAACGCTGAGATCGCCCAGGTCGGCACCATCTCGGCCAATGGCGATACCGAGATCGGCCGCTATCTGGCCGAAGCCATGGAGAAGGTCGGCAATGACGGCGTGATCACAGTCGAGGAAGCCAAGACTGCCGAGACCGAACTCGAAGTCGTCGAAGGCATGCAGTTCGACCGCGGTTATCTGAGCCCCTATTTCGTGACCAATCAGGAGAAGATGCGCGTCGAACTCGACGACCCCTACATCCTGATCCACGAGAAGAAGCTCTCGAACCTGCAGGCTCTGCTGCCGGTGCTTGAAGCCGTGGTCCAGTCGGGCAAGCCGCTCGTAATCATCGCGGAAGACGTCGAAGGCGAAGCGCTCGCCACCCTCGTCGTCAACAAGCTGCGCGGCGGTCTGAAAGTCGCGGCCGTGAAGGCTCCCGGCTTCGGCGACCGCCGCAAGGCCATGCTTGAGGACATCGCCATCCTGACGGGTGGTACGGTCATCTCGGAAGACCTCGGCATCAAGCTCGAAAACGTCACCCTCAACATGCTGGGCCGTTCCAAGAAGGTGTCGATCGAGAAGGAAAATACCACGATCATCAACGGTGCCGGTTCCAAGAGCGAAATCGACGGCCGCGTTGCCCAGATCAAGGCGCAGATCGAGGAAACCTCCTCCGACTACGACCGCGAGAAGCTGCAGGAGCGCCTGGCCAAGCTTGCCGGCGGCGTTGCCGTCATCCGCGTCGGCGGCTCGACGGAAGTCGAGGTGAAGGAGAAGAAGGACCGCGTCGACGACGCCCTGCATGCGACCCGTGCAGCGGTCGAGGAAGGCATTCTGCCCGGTGGCGGCGTTGCCCTGCTGCGTTCGGTCAAAGCGCTCGAAAACCTGAAGACCGCCAATGAAGACCAGCGCGTCGGCATCGACATCATCCGCCGTGCGATCGAGGCCCCGGTCCGTCAGATCGCCGAGAATGCCGGCGCCGAAGGCTCGATCATCGTCGGCAAGCTGCGCGAGAAGCCCGACTTCGCCTTTGGCTGGAATGCCCAGACCGGCGACTATGGCGACCTCTTCGCCCAGGGCGTCATCGATCCCGCTAAGGTGGTCCGCACGGCGCTTCAGGATGCAGCCTCCGTTGCTGGCCTCCTGATCACGACTGAGGCGATGATTGCCGAGAAGCCGAAGAAGGACGCAGCCCCGGCGATGCCGGCCGGCGGCATGGACTTCTGAGATCCGCTCTCGCAATAAATCAAGGGGCCGCCTGTCGCAGGCGGCCCCTCCTTGTTTGAAACGGACTGGCCTCGATCAGGCCGCAAGCGCCAGGGAAACCGGGCTCAGCCCCTCGAAGGTCGGACGGGCGATGTAGTAGCCCTGGATCAGATCGACGCCGAGTTCCGTCAACACCTGAAGCTCGCCAGCCGTCTCCACACCCTCGCAGACGGCGGTCACGCCGAGATCGCGCAGCATGTCGAGCGTCCGCCGGACCACGACCTGCTTGACCGCATCGGTATCGATGCCCCGGATCAGATCCATGTCGAGTTTCACAAGGTCAGGCTGGAAGCGGGTCAGAAGATTGAGCCCGGAATAGCCCGCGCCAAAATCGTCGATCGCCGTCTTGAAGCCGATCTCGCGGTAGCTTCGGAGAATGTTGAGCAGATGCGCCGTGTCGAGCTTCTCGACTTCGGTGAATTCGAAGATGATGCGATCGAGCGGAAAATCGGTGCGCCTAGCAGTCTCCAGCGTCTGTCGGATGCAGGCGCGCGGCTCATAGACGGCATTGGGCATGAAGTTGATCGACAGATGCGGCATGTTGCTGCGCGGAAAGAGGTGAGCCGCCAGCTCGATGGCCCGCACGCGACACTGCTGATCGAACGCATAGCGGTTGTCAGGATCGACCAGGGACAGGACGGAACCTGCCCCGCTCCCGTCAGCGCCTCTCACAAGCGCCTCATGTGCGAAAATCTCTCCGCGACGCGTATCCATGATCGGCTGGAAGGCCATCGTGAACGTGGAGCTGAACGCAGCCCCATTCTTGCAACCTTGGCAGGTCATGTTGTCTCCTTGAAGCCGAGCATGCATTAAAGCGCGGGGCTCTTAAGGAAGATTGAAAGCGGCTACACAGGTCACTCTTAAAATATCAACCGGCATCGTCGTCATTTCATGACCTTTTTTGGGTACCTCATTTAATCAATTTAAATAATAGGATATTCTCGAATACGAGGCTGATTCGAGAAAGCCTCGCGGGCTAAATGACTTAGCTGGGGATGCGGACATGAGGGAACAGACTGATATCGAGACCTGGGCGATGGTCCGGGCTCAACAGATCGTCATGCAGCAAGGCGCAAATCTGGTTGTCGCGGCGCAGAGGCTGGATCACAAGAAAACCACCGCAAACACTTATGCGCTTCGCAGCGCGATCATGGCATCACTGATCGAAGCCATGAAATCACCGCCTACGGAAGCCTTGGTTTCCATGGAGGCGCAGGCCTGAGACGAGGCTCGAGCAGCCGAACATCGGAACCTGGCAGAGGACATCGAACGGCGCCCATGGTGGCGGCGTTGCTCGATTGAACGTCGCGTTCGAAAGTAACTGGACGGGAAAGCTCTCAGATCGCGTTTTCCCCGGCCGATGCTAGCGTCACCTCACCTTGATCGCGGCAGTCAGACATGCGAGCGTCCGGCCATGCGCATTCTGCTCGTGGAAGACACGCTCGACGTTGGAGAGGCCATCTCTCGCCGCTTTGAAACCATTGGCCATACGGTCGATTGGGAGACGGACGGTCGTGCGGCCTCCGAGATCCTCGACTTCACCGAATATGATCTGGTGATCCTGGATGTCATGCTGCCGGGCATGGATGGCTTCTCGATCCTGAAGCGGATGCGTGACCAGGGCTCGACCGTGCCTGTCCTCGTGTTGACGGCCCGTTCGGAAATCGACGACCGCGTCGGCGCCCTTGACCTTGGCGCGGACGATTACCTGGTGAAACCCTTCGATTTCCGGGAACTCGAAGCTCGTGCCCGCGTGCTGCTGCGGCGACATGCCGGTGGCGAGGCGACCAACGTGATTGCCTGTGGTGACGTGTTGCTCGACCGCACCCAGCGGACGGTCAAGGTCGGCAACCGCGAGGTGCAACTGAAGCGCCGCGAAATGACCCTGCTCGAAATCCTGGCAAGCCGTCCGGGACGCGTCTTCAGCAAGGACCAGTTGCTCGACCAGCTGTTCGGCTTCGACGAACCGGCAGGCCCGAATGCCATCGAACTTTATGTCGGACGTCTGAGAAAGAAGCTCGAAGGCGCCAGGGCGCGGATCGTGACTGTGCGTGGTGTGGGATATCAATTGGTGTCCGATGCAGAGGACTAGGCGCTCCCTCTTTGCACGCCTCGTCATCCGCGTTGCGATCGTGCTGGCGGGTGGCGCCGCGATCCTGATGACGGCGGCGTGGCTTTATGCCCGTGCGGCAGCCGACGAGGCCTATGACCGGCTCCTGCAGGGCGCGGCAATCCAGATCCTTGATAGTCTGGTGGTGGAAGAAGGCCGCATCGCGGTCAACCTGCCGCCGAGTGCCTTCGAACTGCTCGGCCTCGCACCGCGAGACAAGATCTTCTACCGCGTCATGGCACCCGACGCTTCGACGCTGACCGGCTATGAGGACCTGGAGTTCCCTGTCGACATCGCCAATGCCCGCACCGATGTCCTGTTCCAGACGTCGCGCTTCCGCGATCAGCCGGTGCGCATGGTGGCCGCGAGCCGCGCGATTGCCGATCCCTCACTCGGTGGTTGGGCCAAGGTCCTGATCGCCCAGACCATCGAGGCTCGTCAGGAACTGACGACCGAGTTAACGACCCGCGCCCTGGTGCTCGTTGTCGTCATGAGCCTGCTTGCGCTTGGGGGGACCATCCTTGCCGTGCGTTACTCGTTGCGGCCACTGGATGCGCTCGGCGACACGCTTCGCCGCCGCGACAGCCAGGACCTGACACCGCTTGCCGTCGACGTACCCCGTGAACTCTCGCCCTTCGTGGAGTCCATCAATCACTTCATGCGCCGGCTGGATGATCGGTTGCAGCTGTTGCAGCGCTTCATCGCCGACAGCGCCCATCAGATCCGAACTCCCCTCACGGCGCTATCGGCCCAGGTGAGCCTGATCAATGAAGACGCGCTTTCGGAGAATGACCGCCGCCACCTCGACCGGGTGAAGAACCGGGCGTCGGAGCTTGCGCGCTTCACCACGCAGTTGCTCAACCATGCCATGGTCATCCACCGCTTCGATTCCGTGCAGCTCTCGCCGATCGACGTCGTCGATGTCGCGCGCAAGGCCTTCCGGGCTGCCGTGCCGATCACCATCGACCCCGACATCGTTGTCTCCTTCGAGGCGCCGCCGGAGCCGTTGATGGTGCTCGGCGATGGCTTGAGCCTCCGCGAGGCGATCGTCAATGTCATCGACAACTCGCTGCGTCATGGTGTGGTGTCGAGCCTTGCCGTGCGTGTGATCCGTCGCGGCGATTTCGTTCTGGTCGAGGTGGAAGACGACGGCCCCGGCATCCCGGCCCAGGACTGGGCTCAAGTCACGCGCCGCTTCGTTTCGTCGAAGTCGGGCGAAGGCAGTTCTGGCCTCGGATTTGCCATCGCCTCTGAGGTAGCAACGACGCTGAACGGCGCGCTGGCCTTCCGCGAAAGGACACCAGAGACAGGTTTCACCGTTTTCCTTGAACTTCCGCTGATCGATGCGAGGTCGAACGCATGAGCCTGTCGACGACGTTCCGAACCGTAGTGTCTGGTCTCGTAGCCGCGGCCCTGGCATCGACCTCGGCACTCGCCCTCGAGGGGGAACGCTCGGTCTTCCCGGCACCTGGACAGGAGCGGACAAGACTTATCATCAACGGCGTAACGGACGCCGACGTCATTGCACCTCTGATCCGGGACTTCCAGGACATGGCGCGCGACGTGACGGTCGAATTCAACGACTATGTCAGCAACGATCTCTTTCGCGAGGCGGAACTGGCTTGTCGCCAGCGGCGGAGCCACGGCGACCTGTGGATTTCCTCCTCGGTCGACCACCTCGTCAAGCTCGCCAATGACGGATGCGCAAGATCCCACCAGTCGGAGGAAACGGAGCGTGTTTCGGCCTGGGCCAACTGGCGCGACGAAATCTTCGGCTTCGCCTTCGAGCCCGCCGTGATCGTCTATGACGCCGCGCAAGTGCCGCCGGAGGATGTGCCGCGCTCGCATGTTGAGATCGCCGAACTCTTGCGCCGCAAGCCGGACGAATACTGGACCCGGATCGGCACCTACAATGTTCAGCTATCAGGCGTCGGCTATCTCCTCGCCTTTCACGATGCCCAGCAGGCACCGACAAGTTATGGCCGCCTGCTGGAGAGCTTCAGCCGCGCCCAGGTGGTGACCAGCTGCTGCAACAAGGAAGTGCTCGATCTGATCGAGCAAGGCAGGCTGAAGATCGCCTACAACATCCTCGGTTCCTATGCCTATGCGCGCTATCTGCGCAACAACGACATGCAGGTGGTCGTTCCCCGCGATTACACGCTGATCCTGACCCGCGGCGCGATGATCCCGACCCATTCGCCCCAGCCGGATCTCGCCGCCCGCTTCGTCGACTACCTGGTTTCCGAGCGCGGCCAGAAGGTGGCCCGCGAGAAAGCCTTCTATTTTGCCGAAAACGCCCCTCTGCCCCCGGGTGTGGACGGTCCGATCTCGCTGATCGAATCCGGCATCGGCAGGCCGATCCGTGTCGGCCCTGCTTTGCTTGCAGCCCAGGATCGGGCCACCCGGGAAGAGTTCATCCGCAACTGGACCTCCCTCTTCGCACCCGGCACACGGTGACGCTGAAAGCGGCGTGGCGCTAACGAAAAGGGCGGCGCTCTGTCGGTGCCGCCCTCCCATAGTTCTGATCGATGCTTCCAAGGAGACGCTTAGTCCACCCCGCGCGCTATCGCTTCCGTGGTGACAAAGCGACGCTGATAGAGGAAGAGCGAGCCCCCGACGACCAGTCCGATCACGTCGGAGACCAGTCCGCCACTGATCATGCTGAGTGCGCCTGCAAGCAAGACAAGCCGCAGCGGCGCCCCGAGTGCACCGAAGAACCATCCCTGAACCGCAGCCGCGAGCATATAGATGCCGAGGCTTGCCGACACGAACACATGCAGGATTTCCAGCCAGGTACCCTGCATCAGCATGGCCTGAGAGTAGAAGAACATGAACGGCACCACGAAGGCTGCGAGGCCGATCTTGAAGCTCTCGACGGAGGTCTTCATCGGATCGGATCCCGCGAGCGCTGCCCCTGCGTACGCAGCGAGCGCCACCGGCGGTGTGATCGCTGACATCACCGCAAAGTAGAAGACGAAGAAGTGTGCGGTCAGAACCGGAATGCCGAGATTGACCAGACCGGGCGCCACCACGGCTGCGGCAACGGCATAGGCAGCGGTCGTCGGCATGCCCATGCCCAGCACGATGGAAATGCACATGGCGAAGAACAGCGCCAGCAGCTGGTTCTGTTCGGCAATGCCCAGGAGCAGGCTGGAGAAGCGAGCCCCGACGCCCGTCAGCGCGATGACGCCGACGATGATGCCGGCGCAAGCACAGACGGCGACAAGCTGGACTGACATGCGTGCGGCGATGTCGAAGGCCTTCGCCAGCAATCGCGGTCCCATGCGATGCGGTGTCAGCCAGCTGACCACAGCCGCGGCCATCATCGACACCGTACCGGCGCGGATAACCGAATATCCGGCAAACAGGGTGTAGATCAGCATGATGATCGGGATGAACAGGTAGACCTGCTTCAGCAGCTCCTTGAAGACCGGCAGCTCTTCCTTCGGAAGACCTTTCATGCCGAGTTTCGTCGCCTGCAGGTCGACCATGAAGTAAACGGATGCGAAGTAGAGAACCGACGGGATGATCGCGGCAATCACGATGTCCGTGTAGGGGATGCCCGTCACTTCCGCCATGATGAAGGCGCCGGCACCCATGATCGGCGGCATGATCTGGCCGCCGGAGGACGCTGCAGCTTCAACCGCCGCTGATGTCTTTGCAGGGTAACCCACCTTCTTCATCAGCGGAATGGTCAGCGAGCCCGTGGAGACGACGTTGCCCGCAGAGGTGCCGTTGATCATGCCCATCAGACCGGACGCGAGAACCGCAACCTTGGCCGGACCGCCACGCGCACGACCGGCTGCCGCAAAGGCGAAGTTGACGAAGTAATCGCCGACCTTAGACGCCTGCAGGAAAGCCGCGAAGGTGATGAACAGGATGATGTAGGTCGAGGACACCGCCACGGGATCGCTGAGGATGCCCTGGTCGGTGAAGATGTAGGTGAAGAAGCGCCGTGCCTCGTATCCACGATGGGCGAGGAAGCCGGGCAGATAGGGACCGGCGAAGGAATAGAGAATGAAGATCGAGGCGATCACCACCAGGGCAAGGCCCGCGACACGCCGCGTCACTTCGAGGATGAGAATGACGCCAACCAGGGCAGCATAGAAGTCCGCCGGCTGCGCCATGGCCGTTCCAGCTCTCAGACGAAGCGGTCCGACATTGAACAGGATATAGCCGAGGACCGCAATCGAGGCGACGCCGAGCGCATAGTCGGCCCAATCGACGCGGGTCCGGTCACGGCTGGGGAAGAACCAGGCAGCGAGGAGCGCGGCAGCAGTGCCCGCCAGGAGCGGCAGGCCATAGGTCGAGAAAACGAAGGCTGGAGGACGCGCAATGCCGGCGACCCAGTAGGCGCCCCAGGCATAGGCGATCATGGCAAAGCCGTAGCCGATGCCACCGACACCCACCAGAAGAAGAAGCCACTCGATCGGATTGCGCCGCACCCGCTCCGGCACGGCGACCGGCAATTGCACGGCCGAATAGATCAGGAAGCCGAGAAGCAGACCGCCGCAGACGTGGATCAGGCGATAGGTCCAGGTTTCGAGCGGATAGAGGTTCATCACCCCGATATGGAAGGCGGTATAGGCGATGCAGAGAACGATGATCGCCTTGTTCGTCCAGTTTGCATGGAGCCGCTGGTTGCTCGCAACCGGCTCGTCATCGACGTTCTGAGCCACGATGGGCCCAGCGGCTTGCTGCGCTGAGATGTTGTCAGCTTGTGTCATGGTGGTGTGTCCCGATAAGGAAGCCGGATCTTGCACGAGGAGGGCGGCAGCCAGAGCTGCCGCCAATTGCCTGCACGGAAAGGTGCAGGTTCCGGGCTTTACTGGCCCTTCAGGTCATCGGGAATGGTGATGCCTTTTTCCTCGAAATAGCGCACCGAGCCGGGGTGGAACGGCAAGAAGGTGTTCTTCTCGATGTTCGCGGAAATCGTCTCAGAGGCCGTGGCATGGATCTGGACCATGCGATCGTTGTTTTCCATCACCAGCTTGGTGATCTCGTAGGCAAGCGTCTCAGGCATTTCGGCATTGGCGACTGCGAAGTTCCAGAGGCTGACCGTGCCCTGCGGGTCAGGGAAACCCTGATAGAGACCACCGGGTACTTCGAAGGCAGCCAGTTCCGGCATGGCTTCGAGGATCTTCGCCTGCTCTTCTGCGCTGAAGCCGAAGATGTTGACCGGGTTTTCAGCGGCGATCTGCGCGAAGGCCGAAATCGGAACGCCGGCAGCAAAAGCGAAGGCGTCGATCAGACCATCCTTCACCTGGCTGGTCGCGTCATTGGCACCCGAGAAGGAGATGACCGGCTTTACGCCGACGCTTTCGAAGTAGCGCGGCCAGTAGGTCGCGGCAGTACCGCCGGCAGGACCGACCGAGACGCGCTTGCCGTTGAGGTCAGCCACGGACGTGATGCCGGATGACTTCAACGCAACGACCTGGAACGGGGTCTGATACATCGGGAACAGGGCGCGCAGGTTCTTGTGTTCGACACCCGGTGCAAGTTCGCTGTTGCCAGTCCAGGCTTCGTAGGCCGGACCCATGGTCACGAGACCCATCAGATGGTCGCCGGTCTCGATGAGCGTGGCGTTCTGGACAGGACCGCCGGTGACTTCAGCGGATGCGTTGACACCCAGCTTTTCGGTGATGAGGCCGGCAAGACCCGTGCCGTAAATGAAGTAGGTGCCGCCCTGGCTGGCGGTGCCAATGGTCAGGCTGCCCGGCCAGTCGGCCTTGTCCTGAGCGGAAACGGATGCGGCAAACGTCAGAGCCATGGCACCAGCCATAGCGATCATGAACTTTTTCATGAAGTCCTCCCTGCATGTTTTGACGTGACAGAGTCCGACGCCTCCTCTGGGCCGGACCTTGTGCGAGCTAAGCCTCGGCTTGAGCGGGAGGCAACGAGGTGTGAGCCCCCCTCACCCGCGCCCGGCCATTTTCACGCCGCGCATGGGGGGAAATCGTAACATTTCGACAGGTCGATGGGTGGAAAGCCACCCATTTCGTGCACGCGAGCCCACCGAAATCCGACCGATCCAGGCCTAGCCTCAGCCGTCGACGGCCAGATTCTTGTCCAATCCGTGCTTCTGCATCTTCTCGTAGAGCGTCTTTCGCGAGATGCCGAGCTGTTCATAGACAGGCTTCAGCGCGCCCCCATGGGCCGCAATCGCGCTGGCGATCAATTGCTTTTCATAGGCTGCCACCTTTTCGGCAAGCCGTGTGGCGGATGCATCAGGATCGGTCGTGACATCGAGCCCGGTTTCAATGCCGAGCACGAGGCGATCCGCAGCATTTCTGAGCTCACGCACATTGCCCGGCCAGTCGCGCTCGGCGATCTCGGACAGAATATCCGGCTCGACCTCCATGTCGTCGCGGCCGTAGCGCGCCGAGGCTTCGCGCACCAGGTGCAGGAAAAGCAGGGGAATATCGGCCCGGCGCTGCGAAAGCGACGGCACCCTGAGCGTCGCGACATTGAGCCGGTAGAAGAGATCGGCGCGAAACCGGCCGGCTGCGACCTCGCTTTCGAGATCGACCTTGCTGGTCGCCAGAAAGCGCACATCGAGCGGCACCGTCTCGTTGGACCCGAGCCGGGTGATGGTACGCTCCTGGAGGACACGCAGGAACTTCGCCTGCAGGTCGAAGGGCATGGAGCCGATCTCGTCGAGCAGGATCGTCCCGCCGCGGCCATGCTCGAACTTTCCGTAGCGCGCGCGGATCGCGCCCGGAAAGGCACCGGCCTCGTGACCGAAGAGCTCGCTTTCGATCAGCGTCTCCGGCAGCGAGGCGCAGTTGATCGCGATGAACGGTCCCTTCGACCGAGCGCTGACGTCGTGCAGGCTGCGCGCCACGACCTCCTTGCCGGCACCCGTCTCGCCGATGATCAGCGCATCCGCTTCGGTGGCGCCGATGGCGCGCACACGGTAACGCAGGTCGACCATGACGGGCGTGCGCCCCGGAAGCCGCGTCTCGATATCGTCGCGCTTACCCGCAACCGCTCTAAGTCGCCGGTTCTCGAGCACCAGAGACCGGCGGTCGAGCGCATGGCGCACGACACCGGCAAGCGCCTGGCTGGCGAACGGCTTTTCGATGAAGTCGTAGGCGCCCTCACGCATCGCCTTGACCGCAAGCTGCACCTCGCCATGTCCGGTCACGAGAATGACGGGGATTTCGTGATCGAGTTCGCGGATGCGGTGGAGAAGCGTCATGCCGTCCATCCCCGGCATGCGGATATCGCTGACGACCACGCCATCGAAACCGAAACCGACCCGCGAGAGTATCTCCTCTCCCGAGGCGAAGGCCTTGACCTGCAGGCCGTGCAGTTCGAGCGCCTGACTGGTGGAGAAGCGCAGCTCCTCCTCGTCATCGACGAGCAAGACCTGTCCTGAGTTCATTCCGCCGCCTCGTTCAATGCTTCAGCCTGCAGGAGTTCGATGCGAAAGAGTGCGCCGCCGCCTTCCCGTTTGCCGACCGTCAGGCTGCCGCCGAAATCCTTGATGATATTGTAGGAAATGGAAAGACCGAGACCAAGCCCCTTGCCCACGCCCTTGGTGGTGAAGAAGGGATCGAAGATACGCTCGACGATTGCCGGCGGAACCCCTGGCCCACGGTCGGCAATCTCGATCACCACGTGTCCGTGAGCACTCCGCGCCGAGAGCTCAATCTTGCGGTCTTCCAAACCCTCGACGGCATCGCAGGCATTGGTGAGAATGTTGACCAGAACCTGCTGCAGACGCACGGGGCCACCCTGGACGGCTGGCAGACCGGGCTCGAAACTGAGAGACAGGCTGGCATCGGCTGTCCCAAGCCGGGCCGAGACGATCTCGAGCGTCTCGCGAACCACCTCTTCGATCGAGATCGGGCCAAGCTTCTCGTTCGGCTTGCGAGCGAAGTTGCGCAGATGGCGCGAGATCGATGCCATGCGGTCGATCAGGCTGGAAATGCGCCCAAGATTGTCGCGTGCTTCTGGTATCCGGTTGCGATCGATCAGCATCGTCGCGCTGTCGGCATAGGTCTTCGCAGCGGCAAGCGGCTGGTTGAACTCATGCGACAGAGCCGCCGACATCTGGCCGAGACCGGCGAGCTTACCCGCCTGGATGAGATCGGCCTGGGTCTGACGCAGTTGCAGGTTGACGCGCGCCAGATCGGCCGTGCGCTCCTCGACCCGCCGCTCCAGCTCGGCCTGAGCTTCGATCTGCATGTGCATGCGCTCCTGCAGCCGCGCGCGGCGCTGGATGACCACGGCGAGCCCCAGAACGAAGAGGCAGAGAAACAGCAGGATGGCGACCAGCATGGTGCGCGCCTGGGCGTGAATGGTGCCGGTGTCGAACAACACCTTCACGGTCCAGTCGGCATCCGGCATATAATGTTGCAGCACGAGATATTCGCGATTTCCATCGCTCTGGTTGATGGTCATCAACACATGGTCGTCGAGTGCACCGCGCTTGATCGGCAATTCCCGCAGGACGGCGTCCGAATACCGCCGGGAGGCGGTGGTCCGTTCGAGACGTTCGGGTGTCAGCGGCAGGACCGAGGCATAGAGCCATTCCGGGTTGCCGGTCATGAAGATGATGCCCTCGGGATCATGCACCAGGATCTTGTATTCACCGCCGCGCCAGGAGGTCTCGATCTCCTCGATGTCGACCTTGAAGGCGATGACGCCGCGCACCGCGCCGTTCACTTCGATCGGCGAAGAGAAATAGTAGCCGCGCTTGGCCGATGTCGTGCCAAGCGCATAGAAGCGCGCCTGCTTGCCGGCCGCTGCTTCGTAGAAATAGGGACGGTAGCTGAAGTTCTCGCCGACAAAGCTCGCCGCCCCGTCGAAATTGCTCGCCGCGATCGTGTTTCCATCCATCGTCATCACATAGATGTCGGAGGATTCGAGCAGCGCGTTGATCTCTTTGAGATAACGATTGGTCGCATCGCGAAGCGCCGGATTGCCGGGATCGAGAACAAGCTCCTTCATGTCGTCGTGGTCGGCGATCAGTGCAGGCAGCGTTTCGTAGCGGCTGAGATGGCCTGACAAGGCCGAACTCGCCAGACGCAATGCGCTATTGGCCTGGAGCGAGGCCTCTTCCATGACCTTGCGCGTGATCAGCCGGTTGCCGACCGTCAGCAGCGCCAGGCTTGCGGCAAGCAGAACCAGAACGAGCGCGATGATCATGCGCCGTGCTGCGGCCAATCGCCGTGCGGGTGGTACCATTCCGATCGTCAAATGCGCGCTCCTCCTTGTCCAAAGGATAGCTGCCTGTCTGCAGCTTTCCAACCCGGCTTTCACGCGACAATGTCCGGTCGCGAAAAAGCCGCCGATCCACAGGGACCGGCGGCTCGTGATCTTGCAGCGATTGGCGGCAATCAGGCGGCGCGATGATGGGTGTGCATGGCCTGCTGACGGCGGCCCTCAGGCGCGAGCTTGAACTGGTTGACGAGCTGCATCAGCGCATCGGCCTCGTCGGCCAGCTGGCGGGTCGCCGCATTGGTTTCCTCGACCATAGCGGCGTTGCGCTGGGTCATCTGATCCATCTCGTTGACGGAGGAGTTGACCTCGGCCAGCGCATTCGACTGGTCGCGGCTGGCCATGGCGATGACCGAGACGCGGTCAGCAACCGTGATGATGTTGGCTGAGATCTCGGCGAGCACAGACCCTGTCTGCTGCACCAGCTTGGCGCCGGAAGAGACTTCCGTGCTCGACTTGTGAATGAGGTCCTTGATCTGCTGGGCAGCCCCCGCCGAGCGCTGTGCCAGTTCGCGCACTTCCTGCGCAACGACCGCAAAGCCCTTGCCGGCTTCGCCCGCACGCGCCGCCTCGATGCCGGCATTGAGCGCCAGCAGATTGGTCTGGAAGGCGATCTCGTCAATGACGTCGATGATCTGGACGATCTGGCCAGACGCGTCTTCGATGCGACCCATGGCATCGATGGCGTTTCCGACAACCGTTGACGAGGTATCGGCACGGCCCTTGGTATCGGCGACGATGTTGTTCACTTCCTCTGCCCGCTCCGCAGACGACTTGACGGTCACGGTGATCTCATCGACGGCGGCGGCCGTTTCTTCGAGTGAAGCCGCCTGCTGCTCGGTGCGCTTGGCCAGCTGATCGGCAGCACTGCTCATCTCGGCGGCATTGCGCTGGATCATGTAGGTGTTCGAGCGGATCTGCGTCATCGTATCCTGCAGATGCTCGAGCGACTGGTTGAAGTCGTTGCGCAACTGCTCAAGACGGCCATGGAACGGCGTGTCGATGGTTTCGGAGATGTCGCCCTTGGCGAGGCGGCCGAGACCGGTGGCAAGCGCATTGACGGCGAAGTCGATCTGGCGATCGATCTCCTGCTTCTCAAGGTCGTTGCGGCGGCGTTCTTCCTCAGCCTGAGCGCGCTCCGCCTCGCTGCGGCTTTCGATTTCGATCTTCGACAGCGCGTTCTGCTTGAAGACGCCGAGCGCACGGGCCATCTCGCCGATCTCGTCAACACGGGCTTCGCCATTGATCTTGGTATCGAGAACACCTTCAGCCAGGCGACGCATGGCGCCGGTGATCTGGCCAATCGGACCCTTGAAGGTGAGCACAAGACCGATGCCGGCGAAGATGGAGATCAGGATGCCGAGCGCGGTCGCGCTGATCGAGATGGAGTTGGCCTCCTGCCGTTCCTGGCCAGCCGAAACCTTCTGCATCTCCGCAAAGGTCGTAAGCTGCCTCCAGATGACGTTGAGATCTGCTGCCGCCTCTTCGAAGCTTGCCTTGCGTTCCTGGCTGACCTTCACGAGCTCGGCGCTGGCACCGATCATCGTATCGACAGCCGGGCCGAGATCCTTCTTGACCTGCATTAGGATCGGCTGATCGGCGGCCGTCTTGTCGAGTTCTGCAAGGAACTTTTTCACAGCGTTGAACTGCTGCTCCAGCAGCATGCGGTTCTGCTCGGTCGGCTCCAGCAGAAAACGGGCCATCATGATCTGCACGGCATAGCCGGCGGCCATGACCTGTCGACCGTCTTCGATGACAGCCTGGGCCTTGGCGAGCGGCGCATCGAGTTCGCCGAACTTGATCGTCGCTTCCTTCATCTTCTGCTGCGCGGCAAGGCCGAGATAGGCATTGAGCTGCGTGAAATTACGAAGCTGAGAGGTCATGCTTTTGATTACATCCTCGGACATATCGTTGCTTGCGAGCGCTGCCTTCAACTCGCCGCCGATCTTCTCAAGCGTCTTGGCGGCCGACAGGTTCGCTTTCGGCAGCACTTCCGCCAGCACCTGCTGGCGGGCAAGGATCTCGTCGATGCGCTCCCCGATGACGGCGAATTTCTCCTCCGGCGTCTTGGCCTTGGTGAAAGCGGAATTCGTTTCGGTGAGGAAGGTGCCGGTGCTGCGAATACTCTCCGCGTCGCGCAGCATCGTCTTGGCAGCAGCGTCATCCGCCTGCACGGCGCGCTCCATGGTCGCCATGGCGGCCGTCACGCGCCCCTGCGCGACGACGACCTGCTTGCCACCCTGCTGGAGGGTTTCGACAAGCGCCTTCTCCGAAGCATGCAAGGTCCAGAGATCGTTGATATGGACGAAGACCTTGTCGATCAGCTTGCCGGCGTCTTCCAACTCCCCACGACCATCGGCGTCGGGAGCAAGCTGGGCCAGCGTGCTGTCCAGATCCCGTCGCTGCTGCTCGAGGCGACCGGTCAGATCAGCCTTGGCCTCTTCGGTCGTATTGGCGAGAAAGCTGCTCATCGAGGCGGAGACGTCGCGGAAACCGCTCAAAGACTGCAGCACGCTGTTCGAGATTTCGATGCGGCCCTGCAACAGACCCGACGCATAGAGCCCGGTGAAGCCGACAGCGGAAATGCTGATGACGAAAGGCAGAATGAAAATCAGCACCTTCGTCTGGATGTTAAAGCGCGACAATATACGGTCAATGAACACGGTTTTGGTCTCCCCCGACATCGAAGCCAGCAAAATTGCTGCCATCGGCGTCCATGCATGAATCGCCTGGAGCATGGCCAAGGAAGACTAATATGACCTTAATGAGACGGGTCTGAATGTATCCAGACGGGGCTTCCGAGTGGCTCGGGAAAGCGCCGAGTTAACAACCCAGGATAGAATACACACAAAGAAAAACGGCATGCGGAATGGACGATCCCGCATGCCAGTATCGAGTTACTTCTCCACGGCAGAAGGCCGCGTCAGCGCATGTCCTCGATGGCGACCGCATCGACATCGGTATAATCGACATTGTCGCCGGCCATGGCCCAGATGAACGAATAATTCGCCGTGCCGGCCCCGGAATGGATCGACCAGCCGGGAGAGAGAACAGCTTCTTCGTTCTTCATGATGATGTGGCGCGTCTCGTCCGGTTCGCCGAACAGATGGAAGACACGGGTCTTTTCCGCCATGTCGAAATAGAGATACACCTCCATGCGTCGGTCGTGGATGTGGCAGGGCATGGTGTTCCACACCGAGCCCTTGGCAAGGCTCGTCATGCCGACCACCAACTGGCAGGTCTTCACGCCTTCGGGGTGAACGAACTGGAAGATCGATCGCTCATTGCTTGTTTCCTGCGCGCCGAGATCGAGCCGCTTGGCATCGCCGATACCGATGTGCCGAGCCGGGTGCCGTGTGTGTGCCGGAGCGCTGAGCAGGTAGAATTTTGCGGGCTCGTCCGCCGACACCGAGGCGAAGGTGACCGACGATCCCATGCCGGCATAGACCATGTCACGTGTGCCGGCTTCGAACCGTTCTCCATCGACCGTCACCACGCCTGCCCCGCCGATATTGACCGCAATCATCTCACGACGTGCGAGCAGTTCAGGCGTACCCGCCGGCTTGATGGTTTCGAGCGGCAGTTCCGAGGCGAGCGGCACGGCACCGCCGACGATCATGCGATCGTAATTCGTGTAGTGCAGCTGGATGCGGCCCGGCACGAAGAGCGGCGGCAGCAGAAAATTCGAGCGCAGTTCATCCGTGCCGAAGCCGGCAGCGGTCAACGGATCGATGGCGAAGCGATTGGTGAAATCGGTGTGCGACATCATTCCTCCCATACATGTTATGTCAACTTATCATACATGTTGCAGGTCATGCGGCAAGCGCAAAAAATCTTTTCATTAGCGGCATAGCAATAGGGAGAGTGCGTGTACCGCGATAAAGTCATAAGACAGGATTCAGCCACGCGGCAACGGATAGGCCACCTGGCCATCCTCATCACCCCTGGGAAAAGCGCCTTCGCGGTTGCGCCGTTCGGCTTCCCTGTATCCCTGCGGACTGATCCCGATATAGCGCTTGAACATGCGGGAAAAGTAATAGGCGTCCGCATAGCCGGAGAGAGCGGCGGCCCGCTTCACCGTGCAGCCGCCGGCGAGCAGTCCCATGGCGCGCTCCATGCGCTTGAACTCCTGGAACTTGTCCATGGTCCAGCCGACGCGCTTGCGGAATTCGCGCTTGAAATAGTCGGGATTGTAGGGCGCGGCCGAAAGCACCTGCGAGGTGATCGCCTCGTTGAGCGGATCGGCGGCGATCTGGCTGGCGGCGACCATGATTGCAAGCGACAGCTGGTCGGGATTGGCGACCGTCCCGACCGACTGCTCGCGCCAGCCGATGAAGGCCTGCTCGATGAACTCGATCAACAGGAACATGAAGACATGATGCTGCTGCAGGCTCGTCGAATAAGGTGGCGCGGTTTCGCGAAAGTGACGGACGACCTTTTCCAGCATGTCCCAGCGGGCAAGCTTCACCGACAAAGCGAGATCCATTTGCGCAATGAGATCGAGCCGACCGAAAAGATCGAGAGTGAAATGCTGCGCAACCCCGGTATAGGCTTCGACCGACGCCGATCGACCGACGAACCGCGTGCCGGCGGGCAAAAGCATCGCCGAACCCGGCTCCAACTCCACCGTCTGCCCCTCGACCTCATAGATCCCGCGACCGCTCAGGCAGATCACGAGGTCATGCACCCGGTTCGACTTGTCGATCGACCAGGTCTGCGAATGCTGCATGCGGATGGTCGAGCGTGTCAGGTTGAGCGCCAGCGCCTGCATCGGAATACCGCCGAGCACACTACCTTCAGTTTCGTCCATCATTTTTCCCCTATTTGTCGATTTCCGCGCGAACCGTATAGCGAGATAGTAGACACAGGACCGGTCGACTTGGGAAGACCGGGGAGGATATCAGGAGGAGAAGGGTAGACGGCGAGACAGGCCACGGAGGTGGGCCGGTCTTGGCCTCGTCCACCCCAAATATTGCGATGCATAAAACGGAACACACGCGCCCCGTCACCATCGCCTATGTCGGCGGCGGCTCGCTCAATTGGGCGACGAAACTGATGGGCGACCTCGCCCAGGACGGAACGGTGCCGGCGACCGTCCGGCTCTACGACCTCGACCATGCTGCCGCCGAGCGCAACGCCCGTATCGGCACCCGCTATGCGGCACGCAGCGACACCGGTGCGCCCGTCACCTACACGGCAGAGTGCACGCTGGAGGCAGCACTTCGTGGTGCCGACATCGTCATCATCTCGATCCTGCCAGGTTCCTTCGAGGACATGGCAAACGACATCGCGATCCCCGAGCGCTACCGCATCCGCCAGTCGGTCGGCGACACCGTCGGACCCGGCGGCTTCGTCCGCGCCATGAGGGCAATCCCGATGATCGCCGAGATCGGCCGCGCCATCGCCCGTTACTGCCCGGAAGCCTATGTCTGCAATCTCACCAACCCGATGTCGGTCCTGACGGGCACGCTCTATGCCGTGTTTCCGGAGATCCGGGCATGGGGGTCCTGCCACGAGGTGATCAAGACCCGCAAGATTATGGCTTACCTTGCAAACCGCCGCGCCGGTGAAGTGCTCTACGGCTATCGCGATGCGAAGGTGAACGTGCTCGGCATCAACCATTTCACCTTCGTCGACCGCGCCGCAGTTGGCGGTGTCAACATGATGCCGGCCTATCTCGATTTCGCCAAAGAGCACCATGCGAACGGCTGGCGCGAATCCCCGCTCGACCCCGCCAATGAACACGATCGCTATTTCACAGATAGCTTCCGCGTTAAGTTCGACCTCTCGCGCCGCTTCGGCATCGCCGCAGCAGCGGGCGACCGCCACCTCGTCGAGTTCCTGCCGCAATGCTGGTACCTCGATGATCACGCCGTCTGGAAGTTCGGCCTCACCCCGGTCGAGTTCCGGATGCGGGAACGACAGGAGAAGGTTAATTGTGCCGATGCCCTCGACAAGGGCGCCGAACTGCCGCCAGCCCGCGCCTCGGACGAAGCCATCGTCGAGCAGATCAAGGCTCTGATGGGCGGTCCTGAGCATGTGAGCAATGTCAACCTGCCGAACCGGGGGCAGTTCGCAGGCTTCGAGGAGGGTACGATTGTCGAAACCAATGCCCGCTTCAGCCCACTCGGCATCCAGCCCATCGTTGCAGGACGACTGCCGAAGGGTCTCGAACTGCTCGCCCGTCCCCATGCCGACCGGCAGAACGCCCTCGTGGCAGCGGTCCTTTGTGATGACGTCGATGCGCTTCTGCCGCTCTTTGTCTCGGATCCGCTCGTCGCCGCCCTACCCCAGAATAAGGCGACCCGCCTCTTCCGAGAAATGGTGACTGCTACCCAGCATCGCCTGCCTGAAACCTTGGCGAAAGCCGGAGGTGTTGCATGAGTGGAGACAGCCGTTACCTCGGGCTCTTCTATCTCGCGCCCTACATCATCGGGCTCCTGATCTTCACGGCCCTGCCCTTCGTCGTCTCGCTCTATCTGAGCTTCACCGACTACAATCTGATGAGTGCGCCGATCTTCACCGGCTTCGACAACTATGTGAGGCTGTTTACCGGCGATCGGACCTTCCGCAAGTCCCTCTGGGTGACGCTGATCTACGTCTTCACGACGGTGCCACTGAAGCTGATCTTCGCACTCTTCGTCGCGGTGATCCTGAACTACAAGCTGAAGTTCATCAACGTTTACCGCACGGCCTTCTATGTGCCCTCGATCCTCGGCGGCTCCATCGCGATCGCTGTCCTCTGGCGCTACATGTTCGCTGATGTCGGCCTGGTCAACATGGGCCTGACGATGATCGGCCTCGAGCCCGTCAACTGGTTCGGCGACCCGACCAATGCGCTCTTCACCATCACCCTGCTGCGCCTCTGGCAGTTCGGTTCGGCCATGGTGATCTTCCTGGCGGCGCTCCAGAGCATCGACAAGAGCCTTTACGAGGCAGCCGCCATCGATGGCGCCGGCAAGTGGAAGAGCTTCGTCCACATCACCCTGCCGCTGATCACGCCGGTCATCTTCTTCAACCTGATCATGCAGATGGTCCAGGCCTTCCAGGAGTTCAACGGCCCCTACATCATCACGCAGGGCGGCCCTCTGAAGGCCACCTACTTCCTGCCGATCTACATCTATGACGAAGCCTTCAAGCGTTTCGACATGGGTTATGCCTCGGCCATCGCCTGGGTGCTCTTCGTCATCATCATGGCGCTCACCCTCATTGCCTTCTGGTCTTCGCGCCACTGGGTCTACTACGCCGGCGACAAGCGGAGCTGATCATGACAGACCACGCCCTTCCCCCCTATGCCGCTGGCATCGAAGAAGCCGACAAGGCCCACCGCCGCGATCTGCGCCGGCAAAAGATCACGACCGTCTTGCGTTATGCTGTCCTGACAGTGGTTGGCCTGATCATGATCTACCCGCTTGTCTGGCTGATCGGCGCCTCGTTCAAGACCAATTCCGAGATCTTTGCCAATCCCGGCTTCTGGCCGGAGAACCCGACGGCTGACGGTTATATCAGGGGCTGGCAGACCTCGACGCCCTATACCTTCGGCACCTTCTTCCTGAACACGCTCTGGATCGTGCTGCCCAAGATCATCGGGACGGCGATCTCCTGCACGGCGGTGGCCTATGGCTTTGCCCGCTTCGATTTTCCGTTCAAGAAGCTGCTCTTCGCGACCCTCATCGCCACGCTGCTGCTGCCGAATGTCGTCACCCGCATTCCGCAATATCTGCTGTTCCGCGATCTCGGCTGGCTCGATACCTACCTGCCACTCTGGGTCCCCTCGGCCTTTGCCGGCGACGCCTTCTTCGTCTTCATGCTGGTGCAGTTCCTGCGCGCCATTCCGCGCGACATGGAGGAAGCAGCCCGTGTGGATGGCGCCAATACCTGGCAGGTCCTCGTCTTCATCGTCATCCCGCTGCTGATGCCGGCGCTGATCTCGGTCTGCCTCTTCCAGTTCATGTGGACGATGAACGATTTCCTAGGACCGCTCATCTACATTTCCTCCGTTGAGAAGTTCCCGGTGTCGCTGGCGCTGAAACTCTCGATCGACACAACGGAGGCCTTCGAATGGAACCGGGTGCTGGCAATGTCGGTGCTGACACTGCTGCCCGCCCTCACCGTGTTCTTCCTCGCCCAGAAATACTTCATCGACGGCATCTCCGCCGGCGGCATCAAGGGATAAAACAATGGCCCGGTTGCAACTGAAAAACCTCGAAAAAGACTATGGCTCGTTTCGTGCCGTGCATGGCATCAACCTCGATGTCGAAGACGGCGAGTTCATGGTTCTGGTCGGCCCCTCCGGCTGCGCCAAGTCGACGACGCTGCGCATGATTGCCGGCCTCGAGCGGATCACAGGCGGCGAAATCCGCATCGGCGGGGAGCTGGTCAATGACCGAGCCCCCGGTGATCGCGGCATCTCCATGGTCTTCCAGAACTACGCGCTCTATCCGCATATGAAGGTGAAGAAAAACCTCTCCTTCTCCATGCGCCTCAAGCGCCGTCCGCAAGTGGAAATCGACGAGGCAACCGACAAGGTGGCCGGCACGCTGGAAATCGGCGCCCTGCTCGACCGGTTGCCGAAGCAGCTCTCTGGCGGCCAGGCCCAGCGCGTCGCTGTCGGCCGCGCGCTGATCAAAAAGCCGCAAGTCTTCCTCTTCGACGAGCCGCTGTCGAACCTCGACGCCAAGCTGCGCGCCTCGATGCGCGTGCGCATCACCGACCTGCACAAGCAGCTGAAAGCCGACGGCATGGCCGCGACCGTCATCTACGTCACCCACGACCAGACCGAAGCCATGACCATGGGCGACCGGATCTGCGTCATGAAAGACGGGCACATCATGCAGGTGGCCGACCCGGTGACGCTCTACAACCGCCCGGCCAATGCCTTTGTCGCCGGCTTCATCGGCAGCCCCGAGATGAACCTGATCGCCGCCGAACTCTCCGGCAATGGAGAGTTGGTGACAGCAGGCCAAACACTGTCGATTACGGATGGCCTTGCTCAGCGACTGCATCGCGATGCCGCGCGCGAGGTCACCATCGGCATTCGTCCGCAGCATCTCCGGATCGCGCCGCCCGAGACATCGGGCACGCTGTCGGGCCGCATCAGCCATGTCGAGTTCATGGGCCACGAGGTCTATCTCTACGTGGACATCGGCGGCGAACGCGTCATCGCCGTCGTGCCCTCCAGCCAGTACGACAGGTCGCAGATCCGCGACGACCATGTCTGGCTGAGCCCGGACATCCGGTCCGCACACATCTTCAACCGCATGACAGGCGAGAACATCTCGCTCGCCGACTGAAAGCCGTCATTGTTCCAACTTGGGAGGAGCCAGAATGAGAACCTTGATCATGACCGCCGCACTTCTTGCGGCAACCAGCCTGACCGCAGCCAATGCCGCCAATCTTCGCATGTCCTGGTGGGGCAGCGATGATCGCCATATCGCCACGCAGGAAGCCTTGAAGCTCTGCGGCGGCAAGTTCGGCCATACGATCTCGCCGGAATTCACCGGCTGGACCGGCCACCAGGAAAAGATCACCACGCAGCTCGCCGGCCGCACCGAAGCCGACATCATGCAGATCAACTGGCCCTGGCTGCCGATTTTCTCGAAAAACGGCGACGGCTTCGTCGACCTGAACGAGTTCAAGGACGTCATCGACTTGAGCCAGTGGTCGGAGACGGACCTGAAGGGCGGCACCGTCGAGGGCAAGCTGAACGGCCTGCCCGTCTCGACCACCGGCCGCGTCTTCATGTTCAACAAGACCACCTATGACAAGGCGGGCCTTGCGATCCCGACCACCTGGGACGAACTGCTTGCCGCAGCCCCCGTTATGAAGGAAAAGCTCGGTCAGGATTATTACCCCTTCGAAGGCACCGCGCTGGACGCGCGCCTCGTCGTCATCCTGCGCACCACGCAAAAGACCGGCAAGGACCTGATCGACCCGGCGACCAATCAGGTTGCCTGGACCGTGGAAGAACTGGCCGATGGCCTGCAGTTCTACCAGACCATGGTCGACCAGGGCGTCATCAAGTCCTGGAAGGACGTGGCCGCCGGCGGCAATGCGCCGCTGCATGAAAACCCGGCCTGGGCCGCCGGCAAGATCGCCGGCACCTATCAGTGGGACAGCACCTACGGCAAGATCTCCGGTCCGATGGAAGAAGGCCAGCAACTCGTGCCCGTCAAGCTCTTGCAGATTGAAGGCGCGACGACCGAAGGCGTCTACCGCAAACCATCGATGCTCCTGGCGATCTCCAGGAACAGCAAGGAGCCGAAGGCCGCCGCCGAGATCGTCAACTGCCTGTTGAACGATCCGAACGCGATCAAGCTTCTGGGCGCGACCCGTGGCGTGCCTTCGAGCAAGATCGCGCTCGAAGAACTCTCCAAGGCCGGATCGATCGAGCCGGTGCAGGTTGAGGCCAACAAGATCGTGCTGGAAAGCAATGGCGTCGGTGTCTCGCCGCTCAACGAACATCCGCGCGTGACGGAAGCCTTCGACAGCACCTTCGAGGCCTTTGCCTATGGTCAGGCTTCGGCCGAAGACGCAGCCGCCGAGATCATCGACGGCATCAACAGCGCACTCACCGGCATCTGAGGAGGACGATCTTGACCGACGGCCCCATCCAGCTGCTGCATCTGTCGTCAAGGACGGCAACACTGTCGATCGAGGCGGACAGGCATCTGTTCGCCCTCGACCGGGCGTTGCCCTGGGTGCTGCAGCTGGCTGACGGCACGACGCTCAAGACGGGCAGTGCGACCTCGGTCGTGCTGTCCCTCGATGGTCTGGAACCGAAGAGCGAGTACCGCTTCTCGACCGCGATCGGTGGGATCACCTTTCGAACAGCCGACGAAACGGCCCTGGTCGATATCCGCGACCACGGAGCGCGACCAGATAGCAACGACAATACCACGGCGATCCAGTCCGCGATCGCTGCGGTGCCGGCGGGTGGAACACTCCGGCTGCCCGCCGGCTCCTGGACTTCAGGCCCGCTTTTCCTGAAGAGTGACATGACACTCTTGATCGAGGAAGGCGCTGTCCTGCAGGACAGCGGCACCCGCGAGGGACGACGGATCCTGTCGTCACGCCACCCGGAGGGACGCGTGCTCGGCACCTGGGAAGGCGTCGCGGAAGCTTGTTTCGCCAGCCTCCTCAACGCGATCGATTGCGACAACCTGACGATCTGCGGACAGGGTATTGTAGACGGCGGCGGCGATCGCGGCGACTGGTGGACCTGGCCGAAGGAAACCCGCGACGGCGCCCGGCGCCCGCGCACGATGTTCCTGTCCGGCTGCCGTCATCTGACGATTGCCGGCATCACGGTGCGCAATTCCCCTTCCTGGACTGTCCATCCCGTACTCTGCGAAGACGTGCTCGCGGTCGGACTGACGATCCGCAACCATCCCGACTCTCCGAATACCGACGGGTTGAACCCCGAATCCAGCCAGAACATTCGCCTTGTTGGCCTCGACATCTCCGTCGGCGACGATTGCGTGGCGATCAAAGCCGGCAAGCGCGATCCGCGCGGCGGTCCGGATCGGCCGACCCGCAATGTCGAGATCCGCAACTGCCTGATGCAGCGCGGCCATGGCGCGGTGGTCATGGGCAGCGAGATGAGCCAGGGGATCAGCGACGTCTCGATCAGCCGCTGCCATTTCTTCGGCACCGACCGGGGCCTGCGCATCAAGACCCGGCGCGGCCGAGGCGGCACCGTCTCCAAGATCAGCGTCCATGACTGCCGGATGGAGGATGTCGCGACCCCGATTGCTGTCAACGCCTTCTACTTCTGCGATGCCGATGGCCGCTCCGACTATGTCCAGTCCCGCACCGCCCTGCCCGTCTCCCTCACCACGCCGAAGATCGAGGGCATCGATATCCGCAATCTCGAGGTTTCAGGCGCGGAAACGGCGGCAGCCGTCTTCTACGGACTGCCGGAATCGACCATCGACGCCGTGTCGATCGACGGCATGAGCATCGCCTACAGCGCCGATGCGAAACCCGCCGTGCCGGAGATGGCCTGCCATCTCCCGGAACTGCGCCACGCCGGCATCATTGCCGAGAACACCAATTTCAGCCGGATTGTCGGCCTCTCACCCGCATCCATTCACCCGGACCCATGAAGACCAATGCTGATCTCCTATTTCGACGACTATGCTCGCGACTATGAACCCTATAAGGCCGGTGCCTGGTGTTATGAGGACGGCTGCCTCTATCGCGGCCTGATCACGCTGCATGAGGCGACGGGAGATCGGCGCTGGCTCGACCATCTGACCCGGCTCGTCGATGCGCAGGTGGATGCCGACGGCGGTCTCGCCGACTACCGGATCATCGAATTCAACATCGACAACATCCTGCCCGGGCGCGCGCTGTTTTACCTCCATCGCCTGACGGGAAAGGCCCGTTATCTGGAGGCCGCCAGGCTCCTTGGAAGGCAACTCACACACCATCCCCGCATCGCCAGCGGCCCCTATTGGCACAAGCTGCGCTACCCGCATCAGGTTTGGCTGGATGGCCTCTACATGGCCATGCCGTTCAAGATCGAGCTCGGCCTGGCACTCAGTGATCAGCGCCTCGTGGAAGATGCTATCGCCCAGTTCAACTCAGCGATCGACCTGACATTCGACGCAGCCTCCGGCCTCTATCGCCACGGCTATGACGAGTCACGTCTGCAGGATTGGGCCGACCCCGACACCGGCCTGTCGCCGGCGCATTGGGCACGATCGATCGGCTGGCTCGCCATGGCCTTCGTTGACGTGATCGAACATCTGCCCGAGGGCGAAACGCGCCGCGACCTGTCTACACGTCTGATTGCGCTGAACGACCGGCTTGCCGCGCTGGCGACGAAAGATCATCGCTGGCTGCAGGTGATCGATGCGCCCGAGGCAACGGGCAATTACCCCGAAAGCTCGGCAACGGCGATGTTCGCCTACGCCCTGCAAAAGTCTGAGCGCCTGGGGATCGACCAACGCGGCGATCTCGGGCGGTCGGCGCTGCTGGCTCTCGCCAACCTCGAAGTCCGTCCCGTCGCGGGCGGACGGCGACAATTGCACAACATCTGTTGCGTCGCGGGCCTCGGCCCCTTCCAAGGCATCTATCGCGACGGCAGCATTGCCTACTACCTCACCGAAGCCATTCGCCCCGACGACATCAAGGGTGTAGGTCCCCTGATGATGGCTGAGGCCGAACGTCTGCTGGCAGAAAGCACCACTTTTTCCCGACAGAACGAGAGCCAGCGGCGGCCGGCGGTGAACGCCGTCTGATGCACAGGAGATGGACCGCCGGCGTCTGTTACCGACGGTCCTGCCCTAAAGCTTAGCTCGCGGCCTTCTGCTCGACACCTGATGCTGCACCCTGCCGGACATCCGTCCAGCCGAGATTGCCGGCATAGCGCCAGGCCATTTGGCCCTGCTCGTCGAGCGCAAAGAGGCTGAGCCAGCCATTGTCGAACAGCGCCCGCACCTGCGCATGCCGCTTCAGGATGTCGGTGATTGCCTCCTTCGGCGCCTCGACGGCAACCGTCAGACGCAGTGGCTCGTGGACGAAATTCTCTCCGTCGTGGACCGACTGCCAGGGGAGCCCGGCCCGCATATTGCCGCCATTGCCCTCGACGACGCCGATGCCGCCGACGACATTGTGCAACAGCTTGTTGCCAGCACCAAAGAGCGACGGCGCAACCGACGAGCCGAAATACTGCAGGCTGATCCAGCTCGCGACGACCACGGGAGCCGTCAGGATCAGTTCGAGGATCTTGAAGCCCTCGTCCTTCTTCCAGACATAGTCGTGCAGGAAGGCTTGGCCCTCCAGCGAGCGTCCTGTAGTCCGCGAGCGCGGTGCCGCGATAAAGGCGCGGCAGCCGGCAAGCCCGAGCTCGGGCCGGACTTCCGACCAGTCCTTGCTACGCGCGATGACACTATCGCCTGTCGCCCGCGGCAGCCGCCGCGCCCGCTCCGCCCGCGTCAGGCTGCCGGCCTGGGCAAGCCATTGGCGGATGCGAACGATATCCTGCGCTGCGAGGTCGTTCTCCAGATCGTCTTCGAACAGCGTCACCGTGTCAGTGGTCGTATCATGCAGGCCACCGAGGAAGACGGTATCGGTCGGGATGGTGATCCCGATCAATGCCAGCTTCTCGCGCACGGCCTGGTCGTTCAGCAGATCGGCCAGCAGGCGCGCGTTAACGTCGCCCGCGTAGCCGCCGCAGGCGCCGCAGTGAAGCGCACTGGCATAGGGGTTGTTGACCACATTCGCTCCATGACCGGAGATGAGCACGAAGCGGCCAAAGCCTTCCGTCAGCGACATCGCCTTGAGCACGGTTTCAGCAACCACCGCCCGCGTGTCGAGATCGAGGCTCGGGGCAAAGCGCGGCTTGGCCGCATCCGGACCCTTGCCCTTGCCGAAACCCAGACCGTCGCGCATCAGCTTGCCGGCATAGACGGGGCCCATCGCTTCCACGAAGGCAAAGGAAGAGACGGCAGCCAGCTTGAAACGACCCCAGGCACGGGTGGCGCGCGCGCTGAACCGAGCCTGCTGATCGGCATCCTCATCGTGATCGATGGCGCTGCAGCTGAAGACGGAAGGCTTCAGGAGGACCGGCAAGCGACGCTCTGATACGTCGGAGGCAAAGCCCTTGTGGCTTGCACCAAGACCGAAGAAGCCGGCAAAGCCGAGCGTGCGAACAGCAGGATCAACGCTTTCGAGCGCGCGGCGGAAGACTTCCGAGCGCACGTCGATGCAGAAGGCCGCCTGCAGGACTGGCCGCAACTCAGCAACCTTGATCGGCGAGGGTGCAGCAAGCGTAGCCGCAAGCTTCCGCTGCGCCGCGCGCTCGGCAGCGACCTGCAGCAACCCGTCCATGACGGTATCGAAATCGGGACTGACCGGCTCGACATGGGCGCGCCGTACCTGCTGCCACTCGCTTTCGATGGCGGTCTTGTGCTGGGCGTAGAGCGCCTCTTCGAAGACCAGCCGGATCGCCAACAGTTCAAGCGCGGTGCTATCTGCTCGCCCCTCGACCTCCGCCCCGAACTGGATGTGGCGCGCATACTGCGCCCAGCCCCCGACGGTCAACAGGAGCTGATGGAAATAGGTGCCGGGCTCGGCACCAAGGCCGAGGGAGACAGCCGCCCGTTCGATCGCCGCATATGGTGTCTCCGGCGTTTCGTCGACATGGATGCTGAAGCCTTTCAGGCCCAGGATTTCCGGCGTCAGGTCGTGGGTCGCAAAGGCACGCCAGGCGGCGTAGAGACCGTTGCGCCGGGAAGCAGCCCAAAGGGCCTGCCCCTGATCGAAGAAACCGGCCGCAAACGTGCCGATCCGCTCGGAGACGAGCCCCGGCCAATCCTTGCCCGTGGCCCGCGCGGCAAGTTCAGCGATCGTCGGGAGTGCCACAACCGGCTGCAGCTCCTCGCCAACAGCAGCCTTGAGCGCCGGCAGATCGATGCGGTTGAAAAGCGCGCTCGACTGGAGCGCTGCCGCCAGATCCTCATCCGTGATCTCGCCCTTGTCGATCTGGTCGGCATAATGCTTGCGCGGCAGGGCGAGCCGGACGCCGCCAATCCGGGCGAGCCGGGCTGCGGTGTTGTCCAGTGTTTCGCTGATCTGGCCGAGGAAGGGATTGACGGCAACGGTCGCCGTCAGCGGCCAGGCTGGCGGGATCGCCCTCACGGCCTGATCTGCCGCGCGGGCAAGCGCTTCGCCATGCAAGGTGTCGATCGTGGTCATATCGGTCATCGGTTCACTCCTTGATGGAAGCAGGCGTTGCGGGGGTGGAGCGCGGAAGCGTCCAGCCACCGAGCAGGCGATCGAAGAGGGCATTCACGTAGAGGCCGTTGGCGAGATGGACGCGCAGGCCCGCCGCCGCCGGATGATAGGCCCAGAGCGGGAAGAGCGACTGGGCGACGGCGACGACCCCGAAGGTGACGACGGCCAGCAGCATCAGCGTCCACTCAAGCGGCCCGGGCTGCGGGGTTGCGGGCAGCGTGCCGAGCATCAGCTTGTCGGAGATGCGCTGCAGGGCGAAATAGGCCGTCGCCGCCGAAATCGCGTAGAGCGAGGTTCGCCAGGTCAGCGCCCGGGGAGCCGCATCCGCCAACCCTTGAGCGATCAAGTAAGCGACGCCGAAGATCAGGATTGCACCAAGCGCCAAAGCCTGCGGCGGCTTGTCGGCAAAGCCGAAGAGCACACCGATGACGGCATAGATGGCAAGCGCCAGCAGGAAGGCGCGCCCGACCGCCTTGGCATTTGGGATCGCGACCGAACCCGGGCGCTTGATAGAGGCGACCTTTTCGATGGCCGAGCCGGAGGCGAGGAAGGCATGTGCCTTGTAGAGCGAATGGGCGACGATGTGCAGCAGCGCAATCGGGAACAGTGCCAGGCCACATTGCAGGATCATGAAGCCCATTTGCGCGACCGTGGACCAGGCGAGCGAGGTCTTCACCGCTGACTGGGTGAGCATCACGAGACTGCCGAACAGCGCCGTGAAGCCACCAACCATGACCAGCACCGCCAGTACCACAGGCGCCTGCAGCATGACATCGGCAAAGCGGATCAGGAGGAAGCCGCCAGCATTGACGACGCCGGCATGCAGCAGAGCCGAAACCGGGGTCGGCGTTTCCATCACTTCCGTGAGCCAGCCATGGGTCGGGAACTGCGCAGACTTCAGAAGTGCGGCGACAGCAAGGAGCGCTGCGGCAGCGATCGTCAGCGGCAGCCCCTCGCCTTCCCGCGCAGCGGCAAGGATGGTGGCGATGTCACCAGTGCCGAAGGAAATCGCAAGCAGGATGACGGCGCCGATCAGCGCGGCATCACCCGTGCGCGAGACGATGAACTTCTTGCGCGCGGCCCGCTGGGCAGCGATCCTGTCAGGATAGAAGAGCAACAGCTGATGCAGGAGCAGGCTGGTGGCGATCCAGCCGATAACGAGCTGGAGCAGCGTACCTGACTGGACGAGCAGAAGGACGGCAGCGAGGGTTGCCGTCATCCAGCCGGTGAACGGGCCCTGCCGCTCTTCCCCGTCGAGGAAGGTGCCGGCATAACGCAGCACCACCCAGCCGATGAAGGATACGAGCAGCAGCATGACAAGGCTGACAAGGTCAAGCCGCGAGGCCAGCGCGAAGTAGCTGTAGCCGATTGCCGGGCTGGTTCCCGACCCCTGCAGCACGAGGACGACAGCGGAAAGGATCGCGACGATGATCGAACCGAGAGCCGCGAGTTCGGCAACGCGGATCGCCTGACGCGGGCGAAGCCCTGGAGCCTTGAATGCGTAATAAGAAGCACCGGCAAGCAACAGCGGTGCGAAAAGCGGCAGCATGTGGATCACGTGATATCTCCAGGCTGGGCCGCTGCTTGGGAGGAGGCAGCGGCGATCTCACGGACCTGTTATCAGCGGCGTGATCTCAATAAAAATTCATTGTTTCTCTCAATTCGTTCTATAAAATAGAACTATGGCTGATCTGAACTACCACCACCTCCGCTATTTCCGCGCCGTCGCCCATGACGGCAACCTGACCCGCACGGCCGAACGGCTGAACCTGTCGCAATCGGCGCTCTCCATCCAGATCAAGCAGTTGGAGGAGCGGCTCGGCCATTCTCTCTTCGAGCGTCGTGGACGACAGCTCTATCTGACCGAAGCGGGACGCATCGCGCTCGACCATGCCGACACGATCTTTTCGGCCGGCGAGGAACTGATCGAGACGCTGAAAGAAACCGGAAGAACCCGCCGCGCCATTCGTATCGGTGCGCTTGCTACGCTGTCGCGCAACTTCCAGATGGAGTTCCTGCGCCCGATCCTGGGCCGCTCCGACGTCGATATGATCCTGCGCTCCGGCAGCACCAGCGAGCTTCTAGGCGCACTCGAAGCACTAAACCTAGACATCGTCCTGCTCAACCAGGCGCCGATGGCCGATTCGGTCACGCCCTTCATCGCCCAGCATGTCTATCAGCAGCGAGTGAGCCTGATCGGCAAGCCGTCCTATGGCAAACCGGGCGCGAAGCTCGCAGACCTGCTCACCGAGCACCCCGTCATCCTGCCGACGCTCGAAAGCGGCGTGCGCTCGCAGTTCGAAGCCCTCGTCGCACGCCTCGGTATAACGCCGCAGATTGCGGCTGAGGTGGATGACATGGCGATGATGCGTCTGCTGGCCCGAGAGGGTGCGGGCCTTGCCGTTCTGCCGCCGATCGTCGTCAAGGGCGAACTGGAGGCCGGAACGCTGGTCGAGTTCGACGCCCTGCCCGGCATGATCGAATCCTTCTTTGCCGTGACCGTGAAGCGGCGTTTTCCGAACCCGCTCATCCGGCCACTGCTGGAAGCAAGCGAGGACGGTAAAACCGCTGGCGCCTGAACAACGTAAAGCTCAAGCGCATCAAGCATTTGAGAAGGGGACCGCGTGAAGACATCCATCGCCATCATCGGAGCCGGCATTGCCGGCATCACGCTTGCCCGCAATCTCTCAGCTCACGCCGACGTCACCATCTTTGAAAAGAGCCGGGGTCTCGGCGGCCGCATGGCAAACCGCCGTCGCGAAGGGTTTTCCTTCGACCATGGCGCCCAGTATTTTACCGCGCGCTCGCCGGCGTTCAAGGCGGCAGCGGAACAGGCCGTAGCACAGGGCCATGCCAGCATCTGGCCAAAGGCCGTTCATGCGCTGAAGGCAGACGGCCTTGTGACAGACACCCGCCCGACCGAGCCGCGCTATATCGGACTCCCCGGCATGAGCGGGTTCGCGAACGGCTTGGCCGAAGGGCTTGATATCCGCAAGGAAGCGACCGTCGCGCGCCTTGCTGCCTCCAGGGATGATTGGGTCCTGACCGACAACGAGGACAAAGATCTTGGCCGTTTCGATCTTGTCATCTCCACCGCCCCCGCTCCGCAGACCATCCGGCTGATGCCGGAGGCTTTTTCCGCCCATGCCGCCCTGAAGGCCGTGGAGATGAGTGGCTGCTTCACCCTGATGATCGGCCTCGACGCACCGCTGGCCCCCGGCTTCGAGGCCGCCCGCATCGAAGATCATGTCCTGAGCTGGATTGCCGTCGAGGCAAGCAAGCCGGGTCGATCCGAAAAGACCGCGCTCACCATCCACAGCCGAAATGATTGGGCCGAGGCCAACCTGGAGCGCGACCGCGGCGAGGTACAGGCCGAGATGCTCGAGTCTCTAAAGCGACTTCTCGGCAGGGACTTCTCCACGGCCGCCTGGCTCGACCTGCATCGCTGGCGTTACGCGAATGTCGAAAAGCCGGCTGGCCAGCCTTTTCTCTTTGATCCAGCCCTCGGCCTCGGCGCCTGTGGCGACTGGTGCCTGGGCAACCGTGTCGAGGCGGCGGCCGAAAGTGCCACGGCCCTGTCAGAAATGCTGATCGCCCGTCTGCAAGGAGCCTGACCGATGTATCGCGACCCCGCACTCACCAAATTTCTGACTTATGCTGGCGCCCTGCCCTTCTGGGCGCTGGGACTGGCCCAGGTGCTCGGCTTCCAGCCCGCACTCGCCACTCAGGCTTTTGTCGCCTACGGCACGGGCATCGCCTGCTTCATGGCCGGAACGCTCTGGAGCCAGGCACAGATCAAGGCAGAGAAACCACAGCTGATGCTCGTCGTCAGCAATGTCGCGGCCCTGGCCGCCATCGGCGCACTGTTGCTCCTTACGTCTCTCCCCACTCTGACGATGGCGCTGCATATGGCCGTGTTTCTCGCGCTCCTTGCCAGCGATCTGGCCTTCCATCGGAAGGGCGATCAACCCGATTGGTATCTGGCGCTTCGGCGCAATGTCACGCTGCTCGTGATCGCCGCCTACGCTGTGGTGATGATCCTGACATGAGATTTTTTTATTCCATGCTGTAAGATCCCCTGGGGAGCCGCGACAAAAGAGGGCGTGCTGTGTGGCACGCGAGATCTTGACAGTGCGGACGACGTCCGGGGGATCACCATGGTGAATGCGGGTGAGCAGGAAGCGAATAGTGGAAACGGTGCTGCGGCCCCTTTTCTCGCCGATGCTGTTTACATGGCGGAACTGCGCCAGCGCATGCTGAAATTTGCGAGCCTTCAGCTTGCCGATCCCGGCCTTGCCGAAGATGCGGTACAGGAGGCGCTTGCGGGTGCGCTGCGCAACGCCAAGGCCTTCGCCGGGCGGTCCGCCTTTCGCACCTGGGTCTTCGCCATCCTGCGCAACAAGATTGCCGACCAGATCCGTTTCAAGCGCCGCCAGTCCCAGATGATCGCCATGCCGCTTGGTCACTTCCCGGACGAGGATGAGCCGCGCTATTTCGACGCCAAAGGCCACTGGGTGCCGGAAAACAGGCCGAGCGACTGGGGCAATCCGGAGGTCGAACTCTTGGGCAAGGATTTCTGGCGGGTCTTCGAGGCCTGCCTCGATCATTTGCCCCCCGACCAGGGCCGCGTCTTCATGATGCGTGAATTCGTCGAGATGGAGACATCGGAGATCTGTGCCGAGATCGGCATCACCACCACCAACATGCATGTCCTGATGCATCGCGCCCGGCTGCGTCTGCGCAATTGCCTCGAAGGGCACTGGTTTGCACCGGAGGAGAGCCTGTCATGATGTGCGAAAATGCCACGAAACTCGCCTCGGATGAACTCGATCGACGCCTGTCAATTGGCGAGACCTTGCGGCTGCGGCTGCATCTATTCGGCTGTGACGCCTGTTCGGGCTTTGTCCGGCAGATCGGGATGATACGCAAGGCGACCCGCCGCTATGTCGCGACCGACGCATCCGACGCGGATGAGCGCTGATCAGCGCTCGCCAAGGTCCTCGATCGACAAAAGCAGATCGGTTGCGAGCCTCGTCGCAGCACCCGTCGCAATCGCCATCTGCGGCAGGATCATCCATTCGAGCGTCCAGGCAGCTCCCGACCGCTCCTGCTCATGGACAAGTGCCTGATGCAGGCCCGAAATCTGGACGGCATTGAACCGGGCGAGCGTCACAAGCACTTCCGCCTTCACGGGATTGCGCTTGTGCGGCATGGCCGAGGACGCACCGCCGCCGCCGATCACCGCGGTGCCATTGTCCGCCATCAGTGCCAGATCCTGACCGATCTTGCCGAGGCTGCCGGTGATTTGAGCCAACAACCCGCCGATGTCCGCGATGACGCTGCGCTGGCTGTGCCATTGCGGGCGGTCAGCGAGCGAGAGCAGATCGGCAAGCCGGCCGCGCACGGCAAGCGCCTTGTCGCCAAGCTTTTCGAGCGTGCCGGCAGCCCCGCCGAATTGCAGAGGCAAACCCGATTCCAGCATGCCCTGAACGGCCGCTTTGTGGGCGACCACCGGCGATTTCCAGCTCGTCAGACGATCCGAAACCGTGATCGGGATCGCCGCCTGCATCCGCGTGCGGCCCATCAACGGCTTGGCACCAAAACGCGTATCCAGACCGTCGAGTGCTGTGGCCACGGCTGCCAGTCGTTGATCAAGGATCGAAAGCACAGCCGTTAGCCGCAGCATCAGCCCCGTATCGATGGCATCCTGGCTGGTCGCACCGAAATGCAGAAGTTTTCCATGTTCACCGAGAGCGGCACGCCATTGACGCACGAGATCGGGAATGACCACGCCATCGCGGCCGATCGACTGTTTCAGGGCATCGAGATCGGCCAGAAAGACCTCCGGCAGAGCCGCAATTGCGTGTGCAGCCTCAGCAGGGATCAACCCCTCCGCGGCCTCCGCCTCGGCAAGTGCCACCTCGAAACCGAGCATGGCTGAAAGCTCGGCTGAGGCCGAGAACTGCGCTCCGATCTCGTCATCGCCCAGAAGGCCTGACACGATCGGATGGTCGAAGGCGGATGCGGTCATGCAGATATCGATGCCCTTCTTCTCAGATGTCGAAGAAGACCGTCTCCTTCTCACCCTGCAGGTGGATGTCGAAGTGATAGGTCGAACTATCACGCTGCGCAATCAGCGTCGGCACGCGCACGCGGTGCTCGATGCGGGCCAGAATCGGATCCTCGGCATTGGCCGTCTCTTCGTCGCCGAAATAGAGGCGCGTGTTGAGGCCGAGATTGATGCCGCGCGCGACGATCCAAAACGAGATATGCGGCGCCATCAGGCGACCATCGCGGAACGGCACACGGCCCGGCTTGATCGTCTCGAAACGGTATTCACCGGTCGTGAGATCGCAGGGGCAGCGTCCCCAGCCAGTGAAGTTCGGATCCGCACTGCCGCGCGTCTCGGACGGACTGTTATAGAACCCGTCGGCATCCGCTTGCCAGATCTCAATCAGCGCATCCTTGAGCGGCGTGCCGGAGCCATCGATGACACAACCGGTCACGGTGATACGCTCGCCGCGCGTCTTGTCGTTGACCATGGTGGTGCCGAGATCGACGGGATAGACGCCCTTGATGTCGGCGAAGTTCGGCGTAAGGCCGATGTGGACGTAAGGGCCCGCCGTTTGGCTGGCGCTTTCCTTGAGGTAGCCGAGATCCTGGACCATCAGTTCCCCTCCATCCGGTTTTCAAACAGGGTCGAGCGGCGACCGCGCAGAACAATGTCGAACTTGTAGGCGCGGGCATCCATCGGGATGGTTGCCGACCAGTCGAGGGCTGCCACAAGCTGCTCGATCGCCGCACGATCCGGGATCGTCAGCACGATCGGACACTTCCAGATCATCGGATCGCCCTCGAAATACATCTGGGTGATCAGACGCTGCGAAAAGCCGTGACCGAAGATCGAGAAATGGATATGCGCCGGCCGCCAGTCGTTGACGCCATTAGGCCAGGGGTAAGGACCGGGCTTGATGGTGCGGAACGCGTAATAGCCGTTCTCGTCGGTGATTGTGCGCCCGCAGCCGCCGAAATTCGGATCGAGCGCTGCCAGATAGCTTTCCTTCTTGTGCCGATAGCGACCACCGGCATTGGCCTGCCAGAATTCGACGAGAGCCCCCGGAACCGGCCGTCCACGCTCATCGAGCACACGGCCATGCACGATGATGCGTTCGCCGATGGCGCTCTCGCCGGGCTTGGCGAAGTTGTGGATCAGGTCGTTGTCGAGCTCGCCGAGCATGGAGTGGCCAAAAACCGGGCCTGTTATCTCGGACTTCGTGCCGTCAAGCGACAGAAGCGCCTTCTGCGGCGAGCGCAGGACGGAGGTCTTGTAGGTCGGGGTATAGGCCGGCGGATGCAGGTTGCGGTCGCGCGCAAAGAAGGCGCCCGTTTCCGGCTTCTTGTTCGAAAGATCAGTCATGGCTCCCTCCCCCGGCCTCGCCGGCATCCATCTTATCAAACACGTGCTTGGCGATCTTGAAAGCCCTATTGGCGGCGGGAACGCCGGCATAGACCGCGACATGCAACAGCGCTTCGGTGATATCCTCACGGCTCGCACCGGTATTGGCGGTAGCGCGCACATGCATCGCGACTTCTTCGTCGTGGCCGAGGGCTGCCAGCAGTGCGATCGTGATCATCGAGCGTTCGCGCGGGCTGATCCCGGGACGTGACCAGACAGTGCCCCAGGCCCCCTCGGTGATCATCTCCTGGAACGGCTGGTCAAACGGCGTGGCCGAGGCCGAGGCTCGATCGACATGGGCGTCGCCCAGCACACGGCGGCGGGTTGCCATGCCCTGTCGATAGCGATCTGAAGGACTGCGGGCATCAGCCATGGGCTGCCTCTCCTGAAATGACGGGCGTGAGAAAGGCCTCGATAATGGTGGTGAGCATTTCCGGCTGCTCGACACAGGGAATGTGTCCAGCGTCCTTGATGACTTCATAGCGCGCGCCGGGCACGAGCTTGGCAAGCGACAGCATGAGATCGGGTGGCGTTGCCCCATCCTGATCGCCGACGACGCAGAGCGTGGGAACTGCGATCTGGCGGGCAGCAGCCGTGTAGTCGGCATCGCGGATCGCAGCACATGTGCCGATGTAGCCGTCGACCGGTTGGCGGAGCATCATGTTGCGATAGCCGGGGAAGGCCGGATCGCTGTTGCGGAAGGCCGGCGTGAACCAGCGCTCCATCACACCATCGACGATGCAATCAAGACCACCATCCTCAATGGCTGCGATGCGGGCAGCCCACATCTCCGCCATTCCGATCTTGTGGGCCGTGTCGCAGAGGATGAGCGCCCTCACCAGATCAGGTCGACGCGCATAGAGCCCTTGCGCAATGAGACCGCCCACGGAAAGCCCGCAGATGACGGCATTGCTGACCTTCAGATGCTCCAGCAACCCGATGAGATCGTCGACATGGTCATCGATCGTATAGGGCGCCTGCCCGACATCAGAGAGACCATGGCCGCGCTTGTCATAGGTCAGCAGCGGATAGCTGCCGGCGAGCCGGACGATCACGTCGCGCCAGATGCGAAAATCGGTGCCCAGCGAATTGATGAAGACGATGACCGGCTTGTTTCCTGGCCCACCGATGATCTGGTGATGCAGGCTGACGCCGTTGACCTGAACGAACTGCACGGGTTCCTCCTCCGTTATCTGCATATTGCTCATGCGGTTTGGTTAGGTAAAATGATGTTTTTCATCTTATTCCTAACCGCAGGGTTATGTTTCCCGATGATCGACAACCGCGTGAAGTTTCGGCACTTGCAAACCTTCGTCGAGGTGGCACGTCAAAAGAGCGTCATGAAGGCGGCGGAACTCCTGCATGTCAGCCAGCCGGCCGTGACCAAGACCATCCGGGAACTCGAGGAGGTGCTGGGTGTCGCGGTGTTCGAAAAGGATGGTCGCGGCATCCGCATCACCCGCTATGGCGAGGCCTTCCTCAAACATGCAGGTGCTGCACTGACGGCGCTACGCCAGGGTTTCGATTCCGTCTCCCACGCCCTGCATGCCGATGCTCCGCCGATCCGGATCGGGGCGCTTCCGACGGTCTCGACCCGCATCATGCCGCAGGCGATGACGCTGTTCCTGCAGGAAGACATTCCCGCCCGCATCAAGATCGTCACCGGCGAAAATGCAGTTCTGCTCGAACAACTGCGGGTCGGCGATCTCGACCTCGTCGTCGGTCGTCTCGCCGCGCCTGAGCAGATGACCGGCTTTTCCTTCGAGCATCTCTATTCCGAGCAGGTGATCTTTTGCGTCCGCGCCGGTCACCCGCTCCTGTCGGCGGGTTCGGACCTTTTCGGCGAGTTGGAGCACTATCCGGTGCTGATGCCGACCCGCGCCTCGATCATCCGCCCCTTTGTCGAGCGCTTCCTGATCGCCAATGGCATTTCCGGCCTGCCCACCCAGATCGAAACCGTCTCGGACAGCTTCGGCCGCGCCTTCGTCCGCCAGACGGATGCCGTCTGGATCATTTCGGCCGGCGTTGTGGCGACGGACCTTGCCGATGGCACGCTGGCAGCCTTGCCGATCGACACCAGCGAGACCAAGGGACCGGTTGGTCTGACCGTGCGCGCCGATGCCGTCCCCTCAATGCCGCTGGCGCTTCTGATGCGCACGATCCGCGAGGCCGCTACCGAGGTGGCGAAGACCTGAAACTCAGGGCAAGAGCGGCTTCAGCCGAGCCTGCATCTCGCGCAGGGCCGGCAGGCAATGTGCCGGCAGCTCCGCAGCCGGCAGGATCGCGGCCGGCGCGCCGACATTGATGGCTGCCACCACGCGACCACGGTCGTTGCGGATGGGAACCGCGATCGAACAGAGGCCGATTTCCAGCTCCTGATCGATGACGGCGTAACCCTGCTCGCGGACCCGGGCGATTTCCGCCTTGAGTTCTGACGGATCCGTTAGGGTGCGCGGCGTATGCGCCTTGAGCTGCGAGGCAGCCAGAATGGCATCGACCTCCGCATCCGAAAGCGCAGCCAGCAGCACCCGCCCCATCGAGGCGCTGTAGGCTGAAAGCCGCGATCCCGGCATCAGGTTGATCGACATGACCCGCTTCTGTGCAGCGCGGGCGATATAGACGATCTCGGTATTGTCGAGGATCGAGGCCGAGGCGCTGTGCCCCAGACGCTCGGAGAGCTCATCCAGATGCGGCTGTAGAAGCACCGGCAGAGGCGTGGCGGACAGCCAGGCGTGGCCGATCCGCAGGATCTTCGACGTCAGCGAGAAGAACTTGCCGTCATAATCCGCATAGCCAAGCTCGGCGAGCGTCAAGAGACAGCGCCGTGTGGTCGCCCTGTCGAGGCCGCTCAGATCCGCTGCCTCGCTGATACTCAGGCGCTGGCGGTCGACGCCGAAGGCTTCCAGCACCTTCAGCCCCTTGGCAAAACCGCCCATGAGATCCCGCTCTCCGATCCCCATATGCACCTCCAAAATGTGCGATTATCGAACAAATATCAAATATCGCACAAATTGCTTGCTGTCGACGGATGGAGGGACCTATTTGTTAAGGCGAGGAGCCGGGTGACCGCGCTCTAGGAAACGGGAGTTCCCATGGACAAGAGAATTGCAAGCCTGGCGGATGCCGTGGCCGGGATCGGCGATGGCGCAACCGTGATGATCGGAGGCTTCGGTGGCTCAGGCGCGCCAATCGAGCTCATTCATGCGCTGATCGACAAAGGGCCGAAGAACCTCACCGTCATCAACAACAATGCCGGCAATGGTCGCATCGGCATTGCCGCGATGATCGACGCCGGCATGGTCAGGAAGATGATCTGCTCCTTCCCCCGCTCCTCCGATCCCCGCGCCTTCACCGACCGCTACCTCGCCGGCGAGATCGAGCTGGAACTCGTGCCTCAGGGCACGCTCGCCGAGCGCATCCGTGCCGGCGGCGCCGGCATCCCGGCCTTCTACACCCCGACCGGCTTCGGCACTGAACTCGCCGACGGCAAGGTGATCGCCGAATTCGATGGCCGGAAGTATGTGCAGGAACGCTGGCTGAAGGCCGACTTCGCCATCGTCAAGGCGCATCTCGGCGACACCATGGGCAACCTCAACTATCGGATGGCCGGCCGCAACTTCAATCCGCTGATGTGCATGGCCGCCGCCAAGACCATTGCCCAGGTCTCGAAGATCGTGAAGCCCGGCGAGATCGATCCGGAGCAGGTGATCACCCCCGGCATCTTTGTCGATGGCGTCGTTGAAGTCGCCAACCCGCAACAGGAAGAAGCGCTCATCCGGGCCGGAGTGGTATACGCATGACCGAGACACCTGCAATCGACACCCGCGAAGACATCAAGCTCTCGAACGCCCAGATCGCCTGGCGCGCCGCTCAGGACATCGAGGACGGCGCCTATGTGAACCTCGGCATCGGCTTCCCGGAAATGGTGGCCAAATTCCAGCCCGAGGGACGCGAAGCGATCTTCCACACCGAAAACGGCGTGCTGAACTTCGGTGAGGCGCCGGCTGCCGGCGAGGAAGACTGGGACCTGATCAATGCCGGCAAAAAGGCGATCACGCTGAAGCCAGGGGCGGCCTTCTTCCACCACGCCGACAGCTTCGCCATGGTCCGTGGCGGCCATCTCGATGTGGCGATCCTCGGTGCCTATCAGGTCGCCGAAAACGGTGACCTCGCCAACTGGCGCGTCGGCTCCAAGGGCGTTCCCGCCGTCGGCGGTGCCATGGATCTCGTGCATGGCGCAAAGCAGGTCGTCGTCATCACCGAACACGTCACCAAGGACGGAAAGCCGAAGCTCGTCGAGCGCTGCACCTTCCCGCTGACCGGTGTCGGCTGCATCACCCGCGTCTATACGAGCCATGCCGTGATCGACATCGTCGACGGCAAGTTCGTCGTGCGCGAAAAGCTTGGCCCCATGACCATGGACGAACTGCAGGCCATGACCGGCGCCAAGCTCCACACCGACGGTCCGGTCGCCGACCTCGTCGTGCCTGCGCTGTAAGGAGTGAAAGACATGACCGAAGCCTTTATCTGCGACTACATCCGCACGCCCATCGGCCGTTTCGGCGGCTCGCTCTCCTCCGTCCGCGCCGACGATCTCGGCGCCGTGCCGCTGAAGGCGCTGATGGAGCGCCACACCGGCATCGACTGGGAAGCCGTCGAGGACGTGATCTACGGCTGCGCCAACCAGGCCGGCGAAGACAACCGCAACGTCGCCCGCATGTCAGCTCTGCTCGCCGGCCTGCCCGTCGCCGTTACCGGCACCACGATCAACCGCCTCTGCGGCTCCGGCATGGATGCCGTGATCACCGCTGCCCGCGCCATTAAGGCGGGCGAAGCCGAGCTGATGATCGCAGGCGGCGTCGAAAGCATGAGCCGCGCGCCCTTCGTCATGCCCAAGGCGGAAACCGCCTTTTCCCGCAATGCCGAGATCTACGACACCACCATCGGCTGGCGCTTCGTCAATCCGCTGATGAAGAAGCAATACGGCGTCGACTCCATGCCGGAGACCGGCGACAACGTCGCGATCGATTTCAAGGTCTCCCGCGAGGACCAGGATGCCTTCGCAGTGCGCAGCCAGGCCAAGGCGGCAGAAGCGCAAGCCAATGGCCGGCTGGCGAAGGAAATTACGCCCGTCACCGTCCCCCAGCGCAAGGGCGATTCCGTGATCGTGGACCGTGACGAGCATCCTCGCGGGACCTCGGTCGAGGCACTCGCCAAGCTGAAGCCGGTCAACAAGATGGAAGGCGCCAGCGTCACCGCCGGCAATGCGTCGGGCGTCAATGACGGGGCAGCCGCCCTGATCATCGCCTCCGAAGCCGCCGTGAAGAAATATGGCCTCAACCCGATCGCCCGCATCCTGGGTGGTGCGACGGCAGGCGTTCCGCCGCGCATCATGGGCTTCGGCCCGGCCCCTGCGTCGAAGAAGCTACTCGCTCGCTTAGGCCTGACGCAGGAGCAGATCGACGTGATCGAGCTGAACGAAGCCTTTGCGAGCCAGGGCATCGCCACACTCCGCGATCTCGGCATCGTCGACGATGACCCACGCGTCAACCGCAACGGCGGCGCAATTGCGCTTGGCCATCCGCTTGGCATGTCCGGTGCCCGCATTGCAGGAACGGCAGCCTTGGAACTCAAGGAAACAGGCGGGCGCTATGCGCTCTCCACGATGTGTATCGGCGTCGGCCAAGGCATCGCAATAGCGCTCGAACGGGTCTGACAGACGATTGAAGGCGCCCCATACGGGCGCCTTTTCAATTCAGGGGTTGAGAAAGGCGAGGATCAGCTGATGCACAGCACCGCCCGGAGACATCTCGACCCGGTCATAGTCGCTGTGGCGCGCCACATGCGCATCCGAAATCGGCTTCAGCTGCGCCTGCAGTGCTGCACGCACTTTCTTGCATCCCGGATCATTCTCGTCGCGAAGGCCGATCGAAACATCCTGGATGTTCTGGGTCAGGTCCTTCATAAACTGCCCATGCAGTTTTTCGTGCTCGACAATGCCGTCGTAGAACGCTTGCCACTTCGCCGCGACATCGGGCGATAGCTTCTGCGCAGGCTTCGGCAGCGTATAGGTGATGATCAGTCGCGGCTTCGCAGACGCGAGCACACAAGCCTGGCCCTGCGGCTGATAGTCCCGCTGCCAGGTGAGCTTGAAGGTCGTATGGGCGATCACCCGACCAAGGCTGAGTTTCGGACCACGCTCACCGATGGACTGGTAGAGCGCCATCGGCGTCGAACCGTTGACGTTATAGTGATCGACCTTTTCCGTCGCCTGCCACTCTTGGGCGACGGCCGGCATCGCTGCACTGATGAAGACGAAAAGGCCGACGAACGCATGAAGTCTTGCTGTCACGGTCAAAAAAGCTCCCTGGATCGGCCATCCTGATATCTGCGGCGCCAGGGAACTGCAACGATCATCTGACCAGAAGCGCGCCGCATCGCCACAAATTGATAGTCCGCAATTTCCGTAATTTTAACGGAATCTCATATAGGTTTTTCAACTTGAGGCGCGGGGAGAAGCTGAAGGCGTGGATAACAAGGGGACGACACTGGGTATCCAGACACGTGCAGGACGCTGGCTCGACCTGCTCAAGGTTCCGAACGGCAATCCCGCGCTGACCGCGGCTCAATTCGAAGCCTTTTCGAAGCAGGTCCCGCTTCTTTACTTCATTCTCGCGACCAACATGGTCTCGCTGGCCTGGACCCACCAGGGTGCGGCTCCCGATTATCTCGTTGTCTACCTGCCTGCTGTTCTGACCACGCTCTTTGCACTGCGCTCGCTGATCTGGCTGCGCGGGCGCAAACGTGAGCGCACGCCGGAACAGGCCTATCGTCAGCTGAAGGCCACCAACATCCTGTCCTTTCCGATCGCGGTGTTCTGCACCGCCTGGTCGGTCTCGCTTTTGCCCTATGGCGACCCATACCAGAAGGCCCATGTCGCCTTCTTCATGGCGATCACCGTCATCGGCTGCATCTTCTGCCTGATGCATTTGCGGTCAGCAGCCCTGATCGTCACAGTCACGGTCAACCTGCCTTTTCTCGTGGTCATGCTCCTGTCGGGAGAACCGACCTTCATTGCGACCGGCGTGAATGTCATTCTGGTGACGATGGCGATGATCATGATCCTCGTCTCGCATTACCGCGACTTCCGCCAGCTGCACGAGTCCCGCAACGTTCTGATGTTGCAGCAGCAAGCCCTGCAGGAGCAGAACAAGGCGATGCAGGCGCTCTCCGACGAGAACCTGCGCCTTGCCAATCTCGACAGCCTGACGCTGCTCGCCAACCGACGCAGCTTCTTCCACATGCTCGAAACGGCCTTCAACCGCGCCAGCAGCAGCAATGGCCGGCTGGCCGTGGGTGTGATCGATCTCGATGGCTTCAAGCCTGTCAACGATCTCTACGGTCACTCAGCCGGTGACAAGGTCCTGATCGAGATCAGCAACCGCCTGTCGACGATCACGGACAAGCGGCTATCGGTCTACCGTCTCGGCGGCGACGAATTCGGTCTTCTGCTACAAGGCGACGTGGCCGAGGGCGACGCCATGGCGCTGGGCGAAAAGGTTTGCGAACTGATCGCCGAACGCATCAATATCGGGAGCGGCATGGTGCAGGTGACCGGCTCGGTCGGCTTCGCCCTCTATCCTGACGTGGGCGAGACGGGCCAGGAGATCTACGAACTCGCCGACTACGCCCTTTACACAGCCAAACGTCGTCATCGGGCCGGCACGGTCATCTTCAACGCGGTCCAGGCGAACGAGCTAAACCGACAGAAGATCGTCGAGGAAGCGCTGGTCGCAGCGGATCTCGATAAGGAACTGTCGCTCGTCTACCAGCCGATCACCTGCGTCGACCGGCGCATCTGCATCGGTTTCGAAGCCCTTGCCCGCTGGCAAAGCCCGCGGATCGGTCAGGTCTCTCCGGCGGAATTCATCCCCGTGGCAGAGCACAACGGCCGCATCACGCTGATGACCCGCATGCTGCTGAAGCGGGCGCTGAAAACAGCCGCGCTCTGGCCCGACAATGTCTACCTCTCCTTCAATCTTTCTCCCCACGATCTGACATCGCCGGAGAACACGTTGAAGATCGTGTCGATCGTGCTCAAGAGCAATTTCGACCCCCGCCGCATCAACTTCGAGATCACCGAAACCGCGGTCATGCATGATTTCGAGCAGGCCAGCGCCTCGATCCAGATGCTGCGCGAACTCGGCGCCGGCATCTCGCTGGATGACTTCGGCACCGGTTATTCGAGCTTGAACCACGTGCACAAGCTGCCGCTGACCAAGATCAAGATCGACGGGAGCTTCGTGCGCAATATCCATAACCGCAAGACGAGCTTCAACATCGTCAAGTCGGTGCTAGCGCTGTGCTACGAGATGGAGTTGGAAGCGATCGTCGAGGGGGTCGAGACCGAAGAGGAACTGCGCATCCTCGAAAATCTAGGTGTCCGGGCAGTCCAGGGTTATTATTTCGGCAAGCCCATGACGGCGGAGGAAACGTTGAAGCGGCTCGCCCTGCAGGACGCCCCGGCCCTCGCCTCCTGAGGCCTCAGGATGAGCGCATATCCATCGACGCCTTGAGCCGCCGAACCGTGTCGGCATCCGTGCGACGAACGGATTGATCCTCAAAACCGAGGTCGACCAGTCGATCCTGCCCGCTGTAAGACTGACTGCAAGAGGCATGCAGTTCTCGGATTTCAGGGACAGCAAGGAAATGGGCCGCATTCTCCGGCCGCACACCACCACCGGGCATGATCGAGATGCGTCCTGCACCATGGCGGGCGAGACGTTCGATTACCGCGAGCCCCTGCTCCGCATGCCGCGCGCCACCTGAGGTGAGAACGCGGGAAAAACCGAGTTCGATGGCAAGATCGAGTGCGACGTCCATGTCGGCGACCACATCGATCGCCCGGTGGAGGGTGAGATCGAGACCGTCGGCCGCTTTGATCAGCCGCCGGATCGCGTCGATATCGAGCGTGGCAGTATCGGTGATCGCACCGATCACCACACCGGCCAGCCCCGCCTCCCGCGCAGCATGAATATCCGCCTCCATCACGGCGATCTCATCTATCGAATACGTGAAATGCCCGGCACGCGGACGGATCAAGGCATGCACCGGGATCGGTGCTTTTGCAGCGACCGCCATGAACCCATAAGACGGTGTCAGGCCACCCGAGCCAAGCGCCGAGCAAAGCTCGATACGGTCGGCCCCACCGACAATGGTAGCCTCAAGACCCGCGATGTCATCGACGCAGATTTCGAGTAGCAGTCCTGACGCTTTGCCTTGGGAAGTCGCAGCCACCTGTTCTTCACCCTTCTGTTTTGAGCTTCGGCGTCCTGTCCAGCACCCACAAGAGACCGACGCCGATGGCTCCTGCGATCGACGCGATGATCGCCGTGCCCGCATAGTCGCTGATGCTGGTACCGAGCGCAAACATCAGCGAGGCCAGTCCACCGCTGAGGAAAATGTTGACGGCGATCAGCGAGCTGCCGAGACCGGCGCGGTCGGCGATCAGGTTCTGCAGATAGGTGATCGGGATCGCGATGATGCCGGCGGCACCAAGGCCTGCAACGACAGTGAGCAGATAGACGTCCATCGGCCGGTCGGCGAGACCGAGGAAAACGAGATAGCTGCAATAGATCAGCGCTGCCGTTACCATCGCAAAGAGGATCGAGGTGCGCGCTTCGACCCATCCCCAGAAGAGGATGAAGATGATTTCGAGAAAGGCGACGATCCCGACGATGACGCCGACATCAGCAGATGTGCCGCCCGCCTTGCCGGTGACGATCAGAGGCAGAACGGTGCCATTGGCATGCAGCATGGCCGAGATCAGCGAAATCGCCAGAAGCCTTGGCAGGACACTTGCCGAACCGATCTGCCGGATGGAGCGGAAGAAGGAATAGTGCTGCCGTTCCCCCTCCTGCACGGGTTTCGAACGATCGAGCCCGAAGACGAACAGCAGGAGACAGACGAGACAGGCGAGGCTTGCGAGCAGAAAGGCCGGCAGCATGCTGGGTTGCTCGACGAGCAATGCCCCGACAATGCCGGGCACGAGCACCCAGGAGGCGGAAAGGATGGCCCGGACGGCAGAATTGACCGCCATCAGCTCTCGCACCGCCATGCCGGAGGAGACCGCGCGTATATTCGCAAAGATCAGCGAGTTGATCGTGCCGAAGACCGGGATCAGCACCAACGTAGCAATCGCAAACATCACCGGCGTCGGCACCACATAAACCAGTCCGAAGCCGATGATGCCGAAGATGGCGGCCAGGATCATCGGCGAGCGGAAATGGCCTAGTCGGTCAGCAATGATGCCGGCGGTCACGCTGGCGCTGACATTCACCACGGCCGCAAGGAAAATCAGCACCGAATAGACGGCATCCGACAGCCCGAGTTCACGGATGCCGATCAGCGACATGTAGGGCGACGTCGCAGCGCCAGAGAAGCCGAAGAAGAAGATCGCGGTCGCACTGACCCGGATCGGCTTGTGGCGATAGACCACCGAAAAGGAGGACAACATGAAGGGTACAATCGGGTTGGGGATCGTGCCGCCGGACGGGCGGCACCGACATCAATGTCTCAAGGGAATCGCGTCGAGAAGAACACCTTCGCCGTATAGCTGAAATCCTTGACGAAGGGATAGCTGGGCTGGTGGCGGCGATGGCTGGGCAGGTTCTCGATGTCCTGGTTGATCACACCATCCGTCAGCGCCATCAGGTTTGGATTGGCGATCGGCGCAAGCTCCGGCGAGAGATAGCCGGACTTGACGACGAGCAGCCGCACCTTGTTCGGATCGAGCCCGAGCCGGGTGAAATCCGCAATGTTGTGATAGGGCCGACGCCTGGCTGCGAGCACCATCGTGATACCGCCGATTCTGACGACCGCCTGGCTGTCAGCAGCCGAACCGGGATTGTCGAGAAAGACGACATCCGCCTCCACCTCGACGGAGGGGCTTGCCGGATCCAGCGAACCGCCGACCTTCAGCGAAACGCGCGCACCGGCGCCTGCTTCAATGCAGCGTTCGACGGCGGGGCGGTCCGTGATGCCGGCGATCAAGACATCGTCGATCGACCGCGTCAGAAGCGCCTTGAGCACATCCGCCCGATCGCCAACGCCACCCCCGGTCGGGTTGTCGCCGGAATCGGCAAGGATGATCGGCCGTGTCGCGGTGCGTTCGGCGATATCCAGCATCTCCGAAAGCGGACCCGTCACCGGGCCGAAACGGAAGTCTTCGCGGGCATCCCAATAGGATTGCGCAATGGCAGCCGCAACCTTTTCCGCCGCAGCCTTGTCGACGGCCGTGACGACGGCGCAGGCCGTGCCGCGTGGCTCATCGGCCCAGACATAGCCGACCATCAGGTTGGCATCCCAGATACCCGGGGCCGTGTCGTGCTCCGGCAGCTTCAGATATAGGCTCTTGGCCGGCTCGTCCTCGGTCGAGGTCCGCTCGCCCGGCAGAAGAACCGGCACCGGCGCCCAGGCAACGCCCGGTTTCTCGCCGGTCTTCAGTGCTCGCACCAGCATCGACCAGGCACGCATCATGGTCTCGCGCACATCGATATGCGGCGCCGTGCGGTAACCGGCAAAGATATCGAGCTGATCGACAATCTTCTGCGTGACATTGCCATGCAGGTCGTAGCTCGCAGCAACCGGCACATCGGGCCCGACAACGGTTCGCGCCGCCGAAATCCAGTCACCCTCGGCATCGTCCATGCCTTCGACATTCATCGCGCCATGCATTGCGAGATAGAGCCCATCGATCGGCAGTGCAGCCTTCAGCCGCTCTAGGAACTCCGCCTTGAACCCCTCATAGGTAGCGCGCGCCAAGGGCCCACCGGGAACCGCACGCGCATGCAACAACGGAAGGTGTTCGACGCCTTGCGCTTCGAGGAAGTCGAAATATTCATGCGCCAGCAGACCCGGCCCGCGCAGCACGCGAAAATCTTCGGGCTGCATGAGGACAGGAGACGAGGTCGAGCATTCGGTATGGATACCGCCAACGGCGATGCGGAAAGTCATGGTGCTCAGATCCTCAGTAGCGGGGGCTCAGGCGGACGATGGCGGCAAAGCGCAGCCAGTCCTTGTTGTCCTTGCGTGTCCAGGCGGCCTCGGCGATGGCCGGAAGACGCGGGAAAACGAGGTGGTTGAAGTAGTCGCGGGTCAGGAAATGTTCGCACCAGATGCAGGCCTGCACGCCACGCATGCGGGCTGCAAGCTCCGCTGGAAACTCTGCGACCGCCTCATAGGTGTAGGTATGGTGCGGCGGCACGGTGCCGGCCCAGCTGGCACCCGGCTCCTGGAAGGCCTCATCCTGCACCATGTCGAGATAATAGGCCTGGCCCGGGGTCATGACGACGTCGTAGCCTTGGCTTGCGAGCTCCAGTCCGACCTCCGGCTTCTGCCAGGCCATAAGTAACGTGCCCTCGGGATCGACGCCACCGCCATGGCTGACTTCGTCCCATCCGGCGAGCTTGCGGCCACGGTCGGCCAGCATCTTCTGGATCCGCTTCATGAAATAGCTCTGCAGCCCGAAAGTGCCTTCGATACCTTCCTGCTCCATCACCTTTCGGGCAAGCGGAGAGGCCATCCAGGTATCGGCCGCTACTTCATCGCCGCCGATATGGATGAGCTTGGACGGGAAGAGCTCGACCATCTCGTCGAACACCTTGCCCAGCACCTCGTAGGTATATTCGATCGCCGGGTTCAGCGCATTGTTCGGATAGCCCTGCACCGAGCGATAGCTATCGGGCGCCTCCTGGCCATCGACCAGTTCCGGCAGGGCCACCAGCATGGCCGTGCTGTGGCCGGGCACATCGATCTCCGGCACCACTTCGACCTGAAGGGCGGCTGCATGCGCGACGATATCCCGGACCTCGTCCTGCGCATAGAAGCCGCCGACCGGCTCGGCCCCATTACCAAGCTGCGGCAGGAGCGGCTCGTCCGGACCGCGCAACACGCCCAGGGTCGTGAGCTGCGGGAAGGCCTTGATCTCCAGGCGCCAGGCTTCGTCATCGGACAGGTGCCAGTGGAAGGTGTTCATCCGGAACCAGGCGAGGATGTCGATGAGCCGCTTGACGTCGGCAACGGGGAAGAACTGGCGGGAGACGTCGAGATGGCAACCGCGCCAGTCGTAGCGCGGCTTGTCGATGATCGTACCGGAAACCGGGAAGCGGAACGTCTCCGGCTGTGTGCGGGCGCCATGCAGCATCTGCGAGAGCAGGGTCAGCGCATACTGCAGGCCGGCAACATCGCCATAGGTGAGCTTGATGCCATCAGCGGCAAAGTCCAGCCGATAGGCGGAGGCGCCAAGCGCCTCCTCGGCCTTGAGGGAGATCGCCCGCCCCTGATGCACGGGTGCGAGCGACAGCGGCGCATGGCCGACCGCAAAGAGACGGCAGAAGAGGCGCAACACGTTTTCAACGGCGCGCAGCTCGACCAGCGAGGCGCCTTCTGCCGGATAAAGCGCGACCGGGAAGCCTTCGCCAGCCACCAGCTCGGCAGTTTCAGGCCAAGGCAGCATGGCAAAGGGCTGGGAAACCTTCCCCTCAGGCAACAAGGCCGGCGGCGGGACGCTGTTGCCTCCGCCGAGCATCAAATCCGCGACCGCAACGGCCGCATGCTGGCCGGTCGAGAGCGTGATGTAGGCGGATTTCGCCCCATCCGTCCGATGCTTGGCTGGGCGCCAGAGGCCACCGACCCGGAATGTCCAGGAAGCACCCGGCTGCAGCACGAAGCCTGCCGGCGGCGCGAACTGGTGGAAATTGGCGTTGCGCTTCAGGAAGACGGCATTGTCGAGGATCGGCTCTTCCGTGTCCTTGACGCGGGTGAGCGATGTATAGGCGAGCTTGAAATCGGAAAGCGCCACATCGGAGAGATTGACCAGCGTGAAGACGAAGGCGCCGCAGTCGTCGCCCTCCACCGGATGCCACGCGTTTTCGAGGCGAAACTGAACGGCTGGTGCCATGGGGAATGCTCCTGGCTTCTTGATGTCAATAATTGTCGGATTGCGAAAAGGTGCGCGCGAGTTCGGCCTGACCGGCCGTCAGCCCGCAATCGACCGGAAGACAAACGCCGGTGATGGCAGCGGCCTGATCGCTTGCGAGGAAGAAAACGGCATTGGCGATGTCTTCGGCCGTCGCGATGCGGCGCAACGCATACCAGCGCTTGGCTTCCTCGAAGACATCAGGATTGGCGGCAGCCCGCGCCTCCCAGGCCTGGGTGCGAACCGTGCCCGGCGCGACCGCATTCGAGCGGATGCCGTATTTGCCGTATTCGACGGCAATCAGCTTGGTCAGATGGATGAGCCCCGCCTTGGCCGCGCTATAGGCCGGGTGACCGAAGACGGCCATGCCGTTGACCGAGGAGATGTTGACGAGAGAACCCTTGGCTTCCTTCAGCGCATTCTCGAAGGCGCGAAAGCAGAGGAAGGGCGCCTCGAGATTAAGCGCATTATCCTTGCGCCAGATCTCGCCATCGGTATCGCCGAGGCTCACGGCCCGCGCCGCACCGGCATTGTTGACCAGCGTATGCACGAGGCCGAGCGTTGCGATGCGTGCCGCGGTCTCGGCGAGATCCTTCTCGTCCGTCACGTCACAGACCAGCGAGGCGAAGCGGACATCGTCATTGAGCTCGACCATCGCCTGGCCAAGCGCCTGACAATCCAGATCCAGCAGAACAACGAGGTCATGGCTATCGGCGAGGCGCTTTGCGATCGCCCGACCTATATCTCCGGCAGCACCGGTCACCACGGCAACCTTACGAGTCACGGCAGGTCTCCGCTATCGATACGGGCATAGGATCAATCTCCGAGAAGTTGCCGGTCGTCCCCACCATCGCGGTGCTCGACCAACTGTTGCTTGATATGGCGCAGCGTCACCTGCGACTGCTTGCGATTGCGATAGGCAACGAGGCTCGCGATCACGTCGACGACGGCGAGATAGGCAAATCGCGTCGAGGTCGGCCGGAAGATGTTTTCGCCCTCCGGCAGGTCGATGCCGATGACGAGCTCCGAAGCTTCCGCCACCAGGCTCTGACTTTGCGTCAGCGCGATCGTGGTGATGCCGTTCTCGCGGGCAAGCTTGAAGCATTTCACCAGCTCGGCATTGCGACCCGAAAACGATGAACCGATGAGCACATCGTTCGAGCGTGCCGCCGCCGTCAGCATCAGCTGCATGTTGTGGTCGGCCGAAGCCGTGACGCGCGACCCGAGACGAAAGAGACGGTTCTGGATCTCGCCCGAGATCATGGAGGAGTTGCCGCCCGAGCCAAAGGCATAGACCATTTCCGCCCGCGCCAGCCGGTCCGCAACCTTGTCCAGCACATCAGGATCGAGTGCCCGATGCACCATGAACATGGCATTCTGCGCCTTGGTGATAACATCACTCGCGACGTCGGCCGGCTCGGTGCTCTGCGCCTCCGGGTTGAGATAACGCACGCCGACATAGGCGGTGCGGGCGAGGTTGACCTTGAAGTCGGCAAAGCTCTGACAGCCGAGACGACGGCAAAAGCGCGTCACCGTCGGCGGCGAGACCTCTGCCTTCTCAGCCAGCTCGATGATCGAGGCATTGACTGCGAAATCGAAGGAATTGAGCAGGATATCCGCAATGCGTTGCTCGGAGGCCGAAAACTGACCAGCCTCTTCCTGAATGCGCGCGAAGATATCCAATGCCCTGCCCTCTCTCTTATGTCGAAGGCTTGAAGGCTACGCAGTCGATTTCGACCTTGCAATCGACCATCATCGAGGCCTGGACGCAGGCGCGTGCCGGCGGGTGCTCGCCAAAATACTGTTGGTAGATCTTGTTGAAAGTCCAGAAATCGCGGGGGTCATCAAGCCACACGCCGCAGCGCACGACATGCTCGAGCCCGTAGCCGGCCTCTTCCAGAATGGCGATGACATTGGCGATCGTCTTGTGGGTCTGTTCGATAATGCCACCGGGAATGATCTCCCCGTCTTCCATGGCCACCTGGCCGGAAACATAAAGCCAGCCATCCGCCTCGACCGCGCGGGCAAATGGCAACCGCTGACCACCTGCACCCGCCTTTTCGGCCCCGTAACGCTTGATCGTCATGGACACCCCTCATGCAAATTATTTTCTTCGATCGTTGACAAGCGACCACAAAAAACCGATTTTGACCAGACAAAATCGACATTCATGAAAAGAATTTAACAACGGGGAAGAAATGCGCGACCCATTCCAAAATCCGTTCCCGGCATCGGACGAAGCCCGCCACGCCATATGGGAGATGCTCGTCCCCCGCGACATCGACGCCTTTCTCGCCGCCGACTGGAGCATGGTCGCCCATGACTTTGTCGAGGACGGCTTCATCGGCATCAGCGGCAATCGCGAGGAAGATGCGGACAAGTGGACGCTCGCCTTCCCCAATCTCACGGCATACCGCGACGAATGGCTGAAGCAGGCGCATGACTTCGCCGCTCAGTCCTACGGCGAGGATCCGCGCACCGCAATCTTCACCACGACAACGCTGGAAGAGATCGAAATTTCGGCTGAGACCGCGCTCGTGCGCAAGAAGTTCGACGGCGGGATCAAGAAGGCAGACGGCACACTCGACATCATGCGCTGGCAGACGCTCTATTATTGCCGCCTGCATGAAGGCCGGTGGAAAATCTCCGGCTTCACCGGTTATCTACCCAATCCGATGGGCAAGCGCTGAACCCGCCCTTACACACTCAAGACCCCGGAGGTCGGCCCTTGCGCATCTTCACCGCCGCGCTTGCAACGGAAACGAACACCTTCTCCCCGATCTGCATCGACCGGCGCGCCTTCGAGGATTCGCTCTATGCACCTCCGGGACAACACCCGGCAACGCCGACGCTCTGTACCGCGCCGATCACGGTCGGTCGCAAGGTCTGCGCCGACAAGGGCTGGACGCTGATCGAGGGTACTGCGACCTGGGCGGACCCCGCGGGTCTCGTCAACCGACAGACCTTCGAGAGCCTGCGCGACGAGATCCTGGATCAACTCCGCGCAGCCATGCCCGTCGACGCTGTCGTGCTCGGTCTGCATGGCGCCATGGTCGCCGACGGATATCTCGACCCGGAAGGTGATCTCTTGACCAAGATCCGCGAGATCATCGGCCCTGATATCCTGCTCTGCGCCGAACTCGATCCGCACAGCCACCTGACGGCGAAGCGCGTGGCAGCCGCCGATTTCTTCGTTGTCTTCAAGGAATTTCCGCATACCGATTTCGTCGATCGGGCCGAAGACCTGTGGCGCATCGCTGTCGACACGCTGGAGGGCCGCGTCAAGCCGGTCATGTCCGTCTTCGACTGCCGGATGATCGATATTTTCCCGACCTCGCGCGAACCCATGCGCAGCTTTGTTGACAGGCTTATGGCCATCGAAAAGGTCGATCCGGAGGTGCTGTCGCTTTCCGTCATTCATGGCTTCATGGCCGGCGACGTACCGGAAATGGGCACCAAGACAATCGCCGTCACCAATGGCCATCCGGAAAAGGGTGCCATTCTCGCACGCGAACTCGGCCTTGATCTGTTCTCCAAACGCGGCACCTTCATGATGCCCCAGATCGATGAGAAAACAGCGCTCGATCAGGCGCTTGCCTATCCGGAAGGCCCCGTCGTCATCGCCGACATGTGGGACAATCCGGGCGGTGGCACGGCGGGTGATGCAACCGTGATCCTCGCGGAAATGCTGGCGCGTGGCGTCACGAACGCCGCGGTCGGCATGATCTGGGATCCAATTGCCGTTCAGATCTGCATGGCCGCCGGCGAAGGCGCCGAGATCCCGCTGCGGTTCGGCGCGAAATCAGCGCCCGGCACCGGCCATCCGATCGATGGGCTGGTGAAGGTGGTCAAGGTAGTGCCGAATGCTGAAATGCGTTTCGGCGACAGCATCGCGCCCTTCGGCGATGCCGCCCATATCCGGCTCGAAGGCATCGACATCATCCTGAGTTCGGTCCGAGTCCAGAGCTACGACCCATCGCTCTTCACGGCACTCGGCATAGACCCGACGGAAAAGCATCTTCTGGTCATCAAGTCGACCAACCACTTCTATGCGGCCTTCTCCCAGATCGCCTCGGAAATCCTCTACTGCGCCGCGGGAACGCCCTATCCGAACGATCCGGCCAAGACCGCCTATCGCCATGTGCGCCGCGACATCTGGCCGATCACGGCCAATCCGCACGAGACGCCCGAAGGCAGCGAGGCCGCATGATGGTACTCACCCGCCCAAAGTCAGGCCAGCCGATTGCCGAACTGTCGACACCGCTGCCGATCATCGACGAAGACAGGCTTGCCGCCAACATAGCCCGCGTCCAGAGCTATATGGACAGCCACGGCCTCGCCTTCCGCCCGCATATCAAGACCCACAAGATCCCGGCCATTGCTGCCGAACAGGTGAAGGCGGGCGCGAAGGGCATCAACTGCCAGAAAATCACAGAGGCCGAGGTCTTCGCCGATCACGGTTTCGAAGATCTACTGATCACCTTCAACATTCTCGGCAGCGAGAAGCACAAGCGTCTCGTCGCCCTCAACACCCGCATTTCCGGCCTGAAGGTCGTCGCGGACAGCGAGGCAACCGTGCGCGGCCTCTCCTGCGCCTTCTCCCAGACCCGCCCGCTGACCGTCCTCGTCGAATGCGACACGGGCGGCGGACGCTGTGGTGTCCAGAGCCCGGAAGAAGCCATGGCACTCGCCGAGACGATCGCTGCTGCCCCCGGCCTCACTTTCGGCGGCATCCTGACCTACCCCAAGGCAGACACAGAAGAAGCCGTCGAGGCCTTCTTCGCCGCCACGCTTACCGGCCTCTCCGCCCGCGGCATACCCTGCCCGATTGTCTCCAATGGCGGCACGCCCAGCCTTTTCTCTGCGCACAAGGTCACATCTGCGACAGAGCACCGGGCCGGCACCTATGTCTACAACGATCGCGCCATGGCCCGCTCGGGTCACTGCAGCCTCGACGACTGTGCCATGCACATCCTGGCCACCGTCGTCTCGCGCCCGGCAGACGATCGCGCCATCCTCGACGCCGGCTCCAAAGCGCTGACCTCGGACCTCCTCGGCTTCTCCGACTACGGCATGATCGTCGAGTACCCGGACGCCGTGATCTCCGGCCTCTCCGAAGAGCATGGCACGGTTGATCTATCGAAGGTAAAGGGACGGCGCCCAGAGATCGGCGAAAAGGTCAGGATAATCCCGAACCACACCTGCGTGGTATCGAACCTCTTCGACATCATGACCTTTCACCGCGACGGGATCGTCACGAGAGTGGAAGAGGTCGCGGCGCGCGGGCTCGTCTGGTAAAACAGCACCAAAACGAAGAGCCTGCCTTAGATGGTAGTCAGGGTCACTGCTAGCTTGGCTTTCTCCCTCAGGACACCTGCCATATTGAACGCGTTATGCTTTGAAACGGTCGTGAATGGAGGTAGAATGATAGAATTATAGCTACCTGGGTAGAACGTGGTCACGACATGAGTCTCAACATAAAAGATCCCGAAGCACATCGCCTTGCTCAGGCGATCGCCCTTGCCACGGGGCAGAGCATGAGCCGTGTTGTGACCGATGCTCTGCGCGAGCGGTACGCGCAGCTTGAAAAGCAGAACGGCAAGGCTTCCGTCGACGAGCTATTGATGATCGCAAACCGGGCCGCAGCGCATCTGAAGCAGCCCTACGCCGATCACGCCGAGCTTCTCTATGACGAAGATGGCCTGCCGAAATGATTGTCGACACATCAGCCATGGTGGCGATCTTCTACGGTGAACCGGAGGCTCCCAACTTCACGCGGCTGATCCACGACGCAGCAGTCACGCGGACCAGCGTGGCTAACCTTGTCGAGCTATCCATGGTGATCGAAAAGCAACTCGGACCGGAGGGAATGAGGCAGGTCGAGGCTTTCTTCCGCCGCGCGGCAATCAGCGTTGAGCCAGTGACGGTCGAGCAAGGCAATCTGGCGCGGCAGGCCTTTCTCGATTTCGGCAAGGGCAGGCATAGAGCTGCACTGAACTTTGGCGACTGCTTTGCCTACGCCCTCGCCAAGGATCTCGATGAACCGCTGCTGTTCAAGGGCAAAGACTTCGCGGAGACGGACATTCGTTCGGCAGCGTAGTGCTGCGATGAACAGATTCCTGGCCCCAGCATGGAAGGACAAGCATGGCTGAGCACAGTCAGTTGCAGGGTTTCCGCCGGCTGCGCGGCGGCTGCATGTGTGGTGCGGTGTCCTACGAAATCGCCGACCGTTTCCTCTATGCGATGAACTGCCACTGCTCGAAATGCCGCCGCACGACGGGCTCGGCTTTCAAGCCGATCGCGGGTGTGGCACCTGAAGATTTCACGATCACATCAGGCAGCGACGCGCTGTTCCGCCACGGCGATCCCAACGGCATTCATGACATGCACTGCCGCACCTGCGGCTCTCTCGTCTATTCATGGATCGCTGAGAACGGCAACGTGAAGGTCCATGTCCCCATGGGCACGCTCATCGATCCGCCGTCGATGAGGCCCTCAATGCATATCTTCGTCGGCTCGAAATCGCCCTGGTACGACATTCTCGACGACCTGGCGCAGTTCGATGGCTTTCCGGATTGAAGCAAATGGGCGGAGTCACGCGGGCTTTCTCGTTGAGTCCCGCCGCTTTCTCCGTACGGCGGGGTAGTTCTTCAAGGAGGTGGATCGTCCGTCAGGGAATGAGTGCTGCGATTAGATCAGTCTGGCCGAAGATCAGAACTATTGCCACAACAGCAATGGCAAATGGACCTTTCGCCACCATTTCAGCGGCAGCAATTTTCAAGCGAAATTCATTCTCAGGTTCTTTCATTCGGAGCCTTTCATTGGACCTTAAGGCATCGAGTCATTCGATGACGCTTAAATGTCCCCGACCGGACAGTGGAAAAGCAAGAGGCTCCAAGGTTTTCCACGTTCGTCCCTAACGCGCACGCTGACGTAACCGTCGCAGGACACTTCATAGACAAGCTCACGCCCCTAACAAAAAAGGTCCGCCCGAAGGCGGACCAGGGGATTGGCCTTTGGCATGGCCGGGAGGAACTCTATTCGGCAGCCGTAACGGATGCCGGAAGGTCAAGGGTGCGCCAGTCGATGCGCCGTTCCAGCGCCTGGCCATCCGCGTCGAAAAGATGGCAATCTGCGGCCATGATACCGGTGATCATCGGCTGCTCGGCGCGCACCGGAGCAGACCCTGGAAGCAGGGCGCAATAGGGTTCACCATTCGGCAGTGCGGCATAGGCAATCGTGTTGATGCCCAGACGCTCGATGACGGAAGGCGTCACCATGATGTTGATGTCGCCATCGCTGAGACGCGTGTGTTCGGGGCGAATGCCGAGCGTCAGCGTCTGGCCGACAAGATCTGGGCGCCCATCGACCGGGATCATCGCCGTCTGGCCTTCATAGGAAATCGTTACGCCGATCGCGTCGACCCCAATACATGTGACCGGCACGAAGTTCATCTTCGGATTGCCGATAAAGCCGGCGACAAAGGTGTTTTGCGGCTTGTGATAGAGCTCGAGCGGCGCCCCTACCTGGGCAATGTTGCCGGCGTTCAGCACGACGATCCGGTCGGCCATGGTCATGGCCTCGACCTGGTCGTGGGTGACGTAGATCATCGTCGCCGCGAGGTCGCGATGAAGCTTTGTGAGTTCGATGCGCATGTCGGCGCGCAGGGCCGCATCGAGGTTGGAGAGCGGTTCGTCGAAGAGAAAGATCTTCGGTTCGCGCACGATCGCACGGCCGATGGCAACACGCTGGCGCTGGCCGCCGGAAAGCTGGCCGGGACGCTGTTGCAGGCGCTGGTCGAGCTGCAGGATCTTGGCAACAGCGCCGACCTTCTCGCGGATCTGCTCCTCCGGGAGCTTCTCGACGCGCAGTGGAAAGGCGATGTTCTCGAAGACCGACATATGCGGGTAGAGTGCGTAGGACTGGAAGACCATGGCAATGCCGCGCTCGACCGGCGGCCTGTCATTGACGCGCTCGCCGTCGATCACGATGTCACCATCGGTCGTGTCATCGAGGCCCGCGATCATGCGCAAGAGCGTGGACTTGCCGCAGCCCGACGGCCCGACGAAAACGACGAACTCGCCGTCTTTAACCTCGAGATCGACACCCTTGATGACCTCGAAATGCCCGTACGACTTGCGCACCTTTTTCAGAAATAGCTGACCCACGACCCTCAGTCTCCATTGCCGTTCCCTCAAGGACCGGCCAAATCCGCTTGATGAAATCCGCGGGCCGATCCCGGCCCGCGGAGCCTCAGTTGCCCGAGATTACTTGTACTGCTCGAGATCGGCAGCAGCCTTCTTCAGCGCGTCAGCAGGCTCAGCCTTGCCGGTAACGACAGACTGGACCAATTCGATCATGACGTTCTGGAAGCCCTTGTAATCGGTGAAGAGCGGCTCCGGACCACCATATTCGATGCCGTCGATGAACGGCTTCCAGAACGGCTCATTGGCGACGAACTGGTCGACAACAGCACCCGGACGCAGCGGGGTGAGGCCAGCGCCGCCCTGCAGCTCGTATTCATGCTGGATATCGGTTGAGGTGATGTACTTGGCGAACTCGATCGCCTTTTCCTCGACGCCCGAACCCGAGAAGATCGCGAGGCTGTCGGTGATCAGCAGTGTGCCTTCACCCTGGGCCGACGGACCGCGCGGCAGCGGGGCAACACCCCAATTGATCTGGGTGTCCTTGAGGCGATAGGCAGCGCCCGAACCGGCCTGGATCATGCCGACCTTGCCGTCGAGGAAGATGGCGCGGATTTCGTTCTGCTCATAGGCAGTCGCACCTTCGACGGAGTAAGGCGTGATGTCCTTGTAGGCCTGGAGGGCGGCGAGAACTTCCGGGCTGTCGATGACGATGTCGTCGCCGTCGATGACCTTGCCGTTGTTCGTGTAAACCCAGTGCATGAACTGGTGCATCGTGTTGTCGAAGGTCTTGGCCGGCAGACCGTAACCGGCGATGCCGGTCTTTTCCTTGATCTGCTTGGCAAACTCGATTTCTTCGGCCCAGGTCTTCGGCGGGGTTTCCGGGTCGAGGCCGGCCTGCTTGAAGAGGTCCTTGTTCCAGTAGAGCGCCTTGGTCGAGAAGGCGATCGGAACGCCCCACTGCGTGTCGTCAAACGTGACGGTGTCGACGATGTTCGGGTAGTAGGAGGCCTTCTCCTCATCCGTCATCGGAACCGGAACGATCAACTCGTTCTGGGCGAATTCCTTCAGCGTGCGCGAGCCAACATAGGCCATGGCAACCGGCGTGCCTGCGACGGCGAGCGTGGTCGCCTTATCCTGGCACTGCTCCCAGCCGACGACTTCTGGCTTGACCTTCCAGCCTTCGTTCTTGCCTTCCCATTCGGCGATATACTTCTGATGGATCGGATCGATCACATCACCGCAATAGATCCAGCTGATTTCCTGGTCCGCGGCAAGCGTGGTGAGCGCCGAGCTTGCGAGCAGGGCAAACGAGCCTGCGAGCATGGTCAGTTTTCTTGTCATCGGTAGTTCCCCTTTGTTGACAGGTTGAAAGCGTCCGGTTGGCCCGAATTTTTGTTTGGCAGCCTCTATTTCACAGCACCAGCGGTCAGCCCGCTGACGAGGTAGCGCTGCAGGAAGAAGATCACGATCATGGCGGGCGCGATGCCGACGAAGCTCGCCGCCATCAGCTCGTTCCAAATGACCTCCTGCCGCCCGAAATAGGCAAACAGCCCGATCGGCAGCGGCATGTATTCGGTCTTGGAGTTGAAGGTCAGCGCGAAAATGAACTGCTGGGCGTAGGCGCAAATGAAGGTGGTGATGGCAACGACCGCGATCCCCGGCATGGCGAGCGGCAAGACGACACGGCGGAAGGTGTAGAAATAGCTGGCCCCATCGACATAGGCCGCCTCTTCGAGCTCCCGAGGGATGCGCATCATGTAGGTGCGCAGGAGCCAGATGGCGGTCGGAATGAGGAAGGCCACGCCAGGCACGATCATGGCGAAGTAAGTGTTGAGTACGCCCATCGTCCGCATCAGTCGGAAGAGCGGAATGAGCAGGACCGCACCCGAGAACATATTGACCGCGAGAAACGCTCCGAGCAGCTGGCCACGGCCTTTGAACTCGAAACGAGCGAAGGCATAGGAAGCCGGCACCACGAGCAGAAGCACGATGAGCGTCGCAATCGTCGAGATGAAGAACGAGTTGAAGATGTAGCGGGCAAAGCCCGGCACGCTGTCCCACATCGTGAAGTAAGCATCGAACGAGCCGTTTTCCGGCCAGAAGCGATAGGGTGAAGAGAAGAGCTGGCTGAGCGGCTTCAGCGACACCAGGAAACCTTCGACGAAGGGCGCAAGCACGAAAGTCAGGAAGAGCGCGATGCCCGCATAGATGCCGACCAGTTCATACCAGCGATAGCGGTTGATCAGGGCTGTCTTGTCGTAGCTCATCGAGCATGCTCCTGCGAAAGACGGCTGGTCACGCGGAAATAGGCGACACAGAAGATCGACAGGAAGATGCAGATCAGAACCGCGCGGGCTGCCCCCTCGCCGTACTTCTTCGAGCCGATCGCCGTGTGATAGGTGTCGATGATCATGGTGGTGGTTTCGCCGCTCGGCCCACCACGCGTCAGGATCCAGATGATGTCGAAGGAATTGAAGGTCGAGATCAGCGAAATCATCGACATGGTGATCATCGCGGGCAGGATCAGCGGCAGGGTAATGCGGCGGAAGCGGTAGAAGCGTCCAGCACCATCGGTCCATGCGGCCTCGTACAGATCCTGCGGGATCGCCTGCATGGCAGCCAGCATGTAGAGCGTCACCATCGGCACGCCGATCCACACATCGGTGAAGATCGTTGCCCAGAAGGCGGTGGAGCCATAGGCGAGGAATGCCACCGGACCGTCGACCACGCCTGTACGCTGCAGGACGCCGGAGATCATGCCGAACTGGCCGTTATACATCCAGCCCCACATGAAGATGCCGATCGCCATCGGTACGATCCAAGGCGGCATGGTGAGCACACGGAAGAGCGTGCGACCGGGCACGGCCGTATTCAGCATCGCTGCCCCGAAGGTGCCGATGATCATCTTGATCGACACCGAGAAGAAGGTCCAGATGAAGGTCCTGACGATGACGGTGGCAAACGTGTCGTTGAAGATCTTCTCGTAGTTGACCCAGCCGACCCAGTTCGTCGTCTTGCGGAGCGACGCATCGGTGAAGGAGAGAATGAAGGTATCGACAAGCGGATAGGCGACGATGGCGGTGATATAGAGAAGAGCCGGCGCGATCAGCAGCCAGGCGAAGATGATGGCGCTTTGGCGAGCTTGCATCCGACCGCTCCTTCAAGCCGACCGAACGCGGGATGAGGTGTCCGACGCGCCGTGCAGGCAGGCATCGAACTTCTCCCAGACCGACTTCAGGTCCACAACCTTGCGCCCGAGACGTGCCTCGTCCATGGCAAGCGCGAGAATGCCCGCTTCCAGCGCATCGATTGCGGATACGGGCTGCTTGGCACCCGTCTGGACGAAGGCGATGACATCTTCGGCCATCTGCTCGTCGGCGCCGTAATGCTGCGAAAGCGCAGATGGCGCCTTGTAGGTATTGGCGATGACCTTCTCGTTGGTGCGCGCGTCATGCACATCCATGAAACCGCGGACGAAATCGCCTTCTGCCATGCCCTTCGAACCGATCACGCAGAAGCGGCGGAATTCGTCGGGCACATTGAGATTGGTATGGAAGGTCATCGACACGCCGTTCTCGTATTCGACGATCGCGGTCTGGAAATCGATGATGTCGCCATCGCTGTCGAACACCTTGTCGGAGCCCTGCCAGCCACTCGGCTTGCGGTGATAGACGTTGAGATCGTTGACGCCGGAAGCCTCGGGCGCATTTTCCGGCACGAAGCTCTTGCGGCCGCCGAAGCTTGCAACGAAGCGCGGGCGGGCACCGACGACACCATTGTAGAGATCAAGGTCGTGGCAGCACTTTTCCAGCATGAAGCCGCCGGCATAACGACCATAACGGCGCCAGTCGCGCATGAAAAAAGCGCCGTGATAGGGCTGGATATGCTCCGACGCCTCGATCGAGACGACATTGCCGAGCCGCCCCTCTTCCTGCGCCTTGCGCAGATCACGATAGAGCGGGGAATAACGCAGCACGAGACCGACCAGCAGGCGATCATGGCCGTATGTGTTGAGCAGAGAGGCAAGCGCATAGCTTTCCTCGATGCTGGTGACGATTGGCTTTTCGGTAAAGACGGTAAGGCCCGCTTCGAGGCCCGTCCGGATATGGTCGAGATGCAGGTGGTTCGGCGAACCGATCATCAGAAGATCGAAAGCCTCGCCGGCGATCAGAGCCTCGGGCGTCTCATAGGCCTTGCCGGGAGAGATACCATGCTCGTCGAGCGTCGCCATGCCGGCTGGCGCCGGATCGACATAACCAACGATCTCGAAAGTCGGGTCGATCTCCTTGAACACCCGACCCAGATATCCAAGACGGAATCCGAGTCCGATAATGGCGACCTTCATGATGCATTCCCCTGGTTTCGTAATTATTTTTCGCAGACTGCGTCAAAAATCCAACATCGTCAACACAGGAAGCGGAATTCCCACGCCAGATGAAAATGGTTTTCACATCAGTCGTCGATATTGGATGAGGAGCGAAAAATCACCATCCTCCAGTGCCGCACATTTCAGCTTCTCGGCAAAAGGAAAGGCTTTTTGATTGGCCCCTCTCCAATCGTTAATTTAAGATACCAAAACTAGTCCAATCGTAAAGCCAGAACCCTCAGAATCTGAGGATAAATCTTGCAAACGGCTGTTTTGGCGATGAAATTTCTGCGCCCCCCCATCATTGAACATGCTCTTTTCAAAACCATTTGCGAAATAGGTTTCTGGTTGGTATTGTTTTTGGAAAGACCAGCGGGGGACGGAAACATGCCGAGGTTGATGACGGGTTGCACATCGCCCCTCCGCTTGCGGCCGATCGACCACAAGGCCAGAGGAACCGCATGAGCACGCCCCTTCCCCTGGAACAGCTTCAATCGGTTCGCGGCGGTCCGCTTTACGTCAAGCTCCGCAAGATGATCGAGGATGCCGTAGCCTCCGGTCGCCTCAAGCATGGCGACGCGCTGCCGGCGGAACGCGACATCGCAGAAGCGGCCGAGATCAGTCGCGTGACGGTACGCAAGGCGATCGACGAACTGGTGGAAGAAGGCCTGCTCGTCCGCCGACGCGGCTCCGGCACATTCGTCGTAAAACCCGTCCCGCGCATGCAGCAGCCTCTCAGCCAGCTGACCTCCTTTACCGAAGACATGCGCCGGCGCGGCATGGTCGCAGGTTCCCGCTGGCTGAGCCGCGGGCTGTTTTATCCAACGGCGGAGGAAACCATGATGCTCGGTCTCGTCGGCGGCGCGCGCGTGGCACGCATCGATCGTTTGAGAACCGCCAACGACATGCCGATCGCGCTTGAACGGACCAGCCTGCCGGACGATCTGCTGCCGGATCCGGATAAGATTGAGGACTCACTTTATCTCTGCCTGCTCGATGCCGGCATCCGGCCCGTCCGTGCCAACCAGCGCATTTCGGCCGTCCTGCTCAAGGACGAGGAAACCAAGCTGCTCGGCGTGCCACCCGGATCGGCTGCATTGTCGGTGCAGCGCATCGCCTATCTCGAAACCGGCCGCGTGATGGAAATGTCGCGCGCGCTTTATCGCAGCGACGCCTATGACCTGGTCGCCGAACTCGGCATCGGCTCGCCCATGAAGCCTCAAGACTGAAAGTTTGCCCGATGACCACAAAGATGCGTGAGGAGATCGACGAGATCCCCGCAGCCGCCGCCCGATTGCTGGAAAGCTCCAGAACCGTGATATCAGACGCGGCAAACGCACTGCGCGGCAAGGATCCGGGCGTCGTCGTGACCATCGCCCGCGGCTCGTCCGATCATGCGGCGCATTTCCTCAAATATGCGATCGAGCTGCAGATGGGCCTCCCGGTCGCCTCGCTCGGTCCATCGCTTGCATCGATCTACGAGACGCCGATGAAGCTCGGCAAGGCTGCGGCCTTTGCCGTTTCGCAGTCCGGTGCGAGCCCCGACATTGTCGCCATGGCCAGAGGCGCCCGCGACGGCGGCGCAACCACGGTAAGCCTCGTCAACACCCTGCCCTCGCCGCTTGCCGAGGCAGCCACCTTCGCCGTCGACATCAAGGCCGGCCCGGAGATTGCGGTCGCCGCCACCAAATCCTTCGTCAATTCGATCGTAGCGGGCCTGGCAATCCTGGCAAGCTGGAGCCGGGACGAGGCGCTGACCCGCGCCGTGGACGCCCTACCCGAGCATTTCGACAAGGCACTCTCCCTCGACTGGAGCGCCCTGCTCGATCCGCTGAAGTCGGCAGAGTCTCTCTACATGCTCGGCCGCGGCCCGGCACTTGCCATCGCTGCGGAAGCAGCGCTCAAATGCAAGGAGACCTGCGAACTGCATGCGGAAGCTTATTCCTCCGCGGAAGTGCTGCACGGCCCGGTCTCGATCGTCGGCCGTGATTTCCCCGTCGTCGCCTTCGCCGCCCGCGACATGGCGGAAGCCTCGATTGCCGGGACCGTCTCGAAGCTCGCGGCGAGCAATGCCACCTGCTTCATCACCTCGGATCAGGCGACTGCCGGTCACAAACTGCCCTTCGTCGCGACGGGACATCCGATCACGGATGCGCTGGCGCTGATCGTTCCCTATTATGGCTTTATCGAATCCCTCTCCCGTGCCCGTGGCTTTAATCCCGACAAGCCGGTCGCACTGAAGAAAGTTACCGAGACCCAATGAGACAAGCCTTCGCCACCACAGCAAGCCGCATCTTCGATGGGCACGCGTTCCACGACGATGCAGCCCTCGTGGTCGACAACGGCCGGGTCAAGGCCATCCTGGGCAAGTCCGACCTGCCGGCCGGCGTCCCGCGGCAGGATTTGGGCGATGCGTTGATTGCCCCTGGTTTCGTCGACCTGCAGGTGAACGGCGGCGGCGGCGTGCTGTTCAACAACGATCCGACGGTCTCGGGCATCCGCACGATCTGCGAGGCGCATGCGCGCTACGGCACGACGGCCCTGATGGTCACGCTGATCACCGATGCGCCCGAGATTAAACGCGAGGCGATCACTGCCGGCGATGTAGCAGCCAAGGCGGGCGAGCCGGGTTATCTCGGCCTGCATCTCGAAGGTCCGCACCTCTCGATCGCCCGCAAGGGAACCCATGATCCGGCCCTGATCCGCGCGATGACGGAGGCCGATCTCGAATATCTCGTTACGCAGGCTGGTCGCTTCGGCATTCCGAAGATCACGGTCGCCCCGGAGAGCGTCACACCGGATCAGGTCAACCGCCTGGTTGAGGCCGGCTACCGCGTGAGCCTCGGTCACACCGATACGAGTTGCGCCAGTGTTGAAGCCTATGTCGAGGCGGGCGCCACGCTCGTCACCCACCTTTTCAACGCCATGAGCCCGCTCGGCAACCGGGAGCCCGGCCTCGTCGGCGCTGCTCTCACCTCGGCTGCCCTACATTGCGGCCTGATCGCCGACGGCTTCCATGTCGATCCGGTCACCATGAAGATCGCGCTCGCCGCCAAGTCCGGCCCCGCCCACATTTTCCTCGTGACCGATGCCATGTCGACCATTGGCTCTGATGAGACAAGCTTCGACCTGAACGGCCGGACTGTCTACCGCCGCGATGGCCGGCTGACCCTTGCCGATGGAACGCTCGCCGGCGCCGACATCGACATGCTCTCCTGCGTTCGCTACGTGCACGAGAAACTCGGCCAGCCGCTGGAAGAGGCACTGCGCATGGCATCGCTCTATCCCGCAGAAGCCATTGGCGCCCCGACCAAGGGAAGCCTGACCGAAGGCCAGGATGCCGACTTCGTCGTGCTCGGTCCGGATCTCGACATCCACTCGACCTGGATCGCAGGGACCTGCGTGTTCACGACGGGCGCTGAACCGAGCAGAGCCTTCGCATGATCGTCTGTTTCGATATCGGCGGCACGGCCATCAAGGGCGCGCTCGCAACAAGCCCCGAAGACATCCGCCCCTTCCCGCGTCAACCGACCCCGATCCACGATTTCGACGCCTTCGTCGCAACGCTCGCATCGGTCATCGCGGAAGCCGAAGCCATCGCCGGTGAGCGCGCTGCCTGCATCGCGATCTCGATCGCCGGTGTCATCGATCCCGACACTTTGAACGCCGTCGTCGCCAACATTCCTTGCATCCATGGCCGGCCGCTGCAGGCCGATCTGGAGGCCGCGCTCGGCCTGCCGGTGATCGTCGCCAATGATGCCGACTGTTTCGTGCTGGCCGAAGCCGGCATCGGGGCTGCCCGCGGCCACCGGGTTGTCTTCGGCGTCATCCTCGGCACCGGCGTCGGCGGCGGCCTCGTCATCGACGGCAAGCTGATCAACGAAAGCGGTTTTGCGGGCGAATGGGGCCATGGGCCGATCCAGCCGACCGAGGCCGGCACACCTCCGATGCACGTGCCCCGCTTTCAGTGCGGCTGCGGCCAGATCGGCTGTATCGACGCGATCTGCAGCGCGCGAGGCCTCGAAAAGCTGCACCGGCATATTCACGCCGAACAACTGACCAGCGAAGAAATCATCGCCGACTGGCAGGAGGGCGATGCCAAGGCCGACCGCACCATCGATGTCTATGTCGACATCCTCACCGATCCGCTGTCGGTCGTCGTCAATGTCACCGGAACAACCATCCTGCCCGTCGGCGGCGGCCTCTCCAATGTTCCGGAACTGCTGACCCGGATCGACAAGGCCTTGCGAGCACGCATCCTGCGCAAGTTCGGCGATCCGATCGTCGTTCCCGCCGCCTGCCGAGTGGAGCCGGGACTCATCGGCGCGGCCATCCTTGGCCTAGACTTCGCCAAAAGCCACAAGGGAGACTGACATGGCCGCAGACATGCTCGTAAAACTCTACGAACTTCAGGCTGATCCAGCCCTTGAGCAGCGCATGGCGACCCAGGGCGTGACCATCCGGCGCGCTCTGGTACCCGAACTTTCCGGGATCGCCGCCTGGATCGAGCCCCGCTTCGGCGCCGGCTGGGCGTCCGAAGCGACGGCCGCGATCATGCGCCAGCCGGTCACCTGCTGGATTGCCCATGAAGGCGAAACGCTGCTCGGCTTTGCCTGCCACGAGGCCACGATGAAAGGCTTTTTCGGCCCGACCGGCGTCGACGAGGCAGCCCGCGGTCGCGGCATCGGCCATGCCCTCTTGATCCGCACACTGCTCGACATGCGCGACCAGGGTTATGGCTATGCGATCATTGGCGGCGCGGGGCCCATAGGCTTTTATGAAAAGAGCGTCGGTGCCATCGCCATCCCCGGCTCGTCGCCCGGCATCTACAAGCATATGCTGCCGCTCGCAGCTCCCTCTGGCATGGGCGATTGAAATACTTCAACCGAGTTCCAGCGTCGTAATCGCATAGACGCCCGTCTTCTGCACAGACGGCGGTTCGCCCCGATACATGCGCGCTGTTTTGAACCCCGGCTTGAAGCCGAGGCGGCCGAGCAGGTAGCGAAAACCGTCCTGATAGTCGGGCACATCCAGATGCACTTCCTCGCCCTTGAGATTTGCAAGGCAGACCTTCAGGAGATCCTCGGCCGTCCGTCCATCCAGGGCAAACAACGGCCCGATCTTGTAGCCGCTAAGGCAGGGTCGCATCACGGCATAGCCGGCCACCAAACCCTGTCTGCGGCAGAGGAAGGCACGACGCGGCGGCTTGAGCCAGCCTGAAAGGAAGTCTGTTCTCGGCGCGGGAAAGAAGGCCGCGTCGAGTGCGAGGATCTCGGCGACATCACCCTCACTGATCGCCTCACACTGGGCGAAGCTGGAAGGCAGGGCCGGCATGCGCTCGATGCTCCAGCGCACGGTGTCGTAGGCGGGCACAAACCCCATGCGGCCATAATTCGCCTGTTGCTCGACAACCCCGTCGAGGCCGATGACACGATCAGCAAGATGCGCCATGCCGGCATCCCAGACCCGCCGTCCGAGCCCTCTACCCCTAAAGTCCGGATGGCAGATATAGAGCCCGATGAAGCCGAATCCGTCGCCGTAGCGCACGGACGAAATCCCGGCAGCGAGCCGTCCGTCGACAAAACAACCGATGAAGCCTTCAGGATCGGCGGAACGGAAGGCTGCGGCATCGCCATGCCCAGGGTTCCAGCCTTCGAGCGCCGCCCAGCCGACGAGCTCCTCGACTTCGCCAGCCGTCAGGACCCTGATCTGCCCATCCTCCGCCACGCTCATACGCCCATGGCAGCGGGAGAGAAACGGGCGAGATCACCGTGATAGGTCTTGGTGACGGGCGTCGCATAGGCGCCACGCTTGGCGGTCGACAAGCCCTGTGCAATGAGGCTTTCCGCCTGTTTCACGGCTGCCGCCACGCCGTCGACCACAGGCACGCCGAACTCCTGCCGGAGTGCTGCTGTCAGATCGGCCATGCCGGCGCATCCGAGCACGATCGCCTCGGCCCTGTCGTCCTTGAGCGCTGCCGATATCTCACTGCGCAACCGGTCGCGGGCGTTGGAATTCGGATCTTCGAGCGAGAGAACAGGCACATCCGCCGCCCGCACCTTGCATCGGCTGCCCATGCCGTAGCGATGCACGAGATGTTCGACCGGCAGTCGCGAGCGTTCCATGGTGGTCACGATCGAAAAACGCTGGGCTATGAATGCGGCTGTAGAGACCGCTGCCTCGCAGATGCCGATGACCGGGATAGCAGCCAGCGCCCGGGCTGCATCCAGCCCCGTATCGTCGAAACAGGCAATGACGATCGCATCTGCCCCCTCGCGTTCGGCCTTGGCGATTTCCACCAGTAGTCCAGGAACAGCAAAGACCTCGTCATAATAGCCCTCGATCGAGACAGGCCCCATGGACGAGGTAACCGCCACGATTTCGGTTCCGGCATGGGCCACGCGCCGTGCAGCATCCGCGATGGTCGCAGTCATGCTGGCAGTCGTGTTCGGATTGATGACGGCAATTTTCATGCGATTAGGCCCGCCCCCGACGGCGGTTCATGGCCATGATGAGCCCAAGCGTTCCCGCAATCACCAGAAAGGAGAAGAGCGTGGTCACCGTACCAAGCGCATAAAGCACAGGCGTCGTGACATTGGTCGTCATGCCGTAGATCTCGAGCGGCAGCGTGTTGTAGGTGCCGGACGTCATCAACGTGCGCGCGAATTCGTCATAGGAGAGCGTGAAGCCGAACAGCCCGACCCCGATCAGCGGCGGTGCGATCATCGGCAGCACCACATGCCGGAAGGTCTGCCAGGAAGTGGCACCCAGATCGCGTGCGGCTTCTTCATAAGCAGGCGAGAAGCGGTTGAAGATCGCAAACATGATCAACACGCCAAAGGGCAGCGTCCAGGTGAGATGTGCCCCAAAACCGGATGTGTACCAGGCAGGCTGGAAACCAAGCTGGCTGAACAAGACGCCGATACCGAGCGAGATGATGATCGAGGGCACGACGAGGCTGGCAACAGAGAGATAGAAGAGCGCGGTCGCCCCACGAAACTTGCGACGGAAGGCGAGACCCGCGAGCAGCGAGACGACAACCGTCACGACCATGACCATGACGCCGAGCACAAACGAGCGCCGGAACGAGCCGCCGAAATCACCGACCGCCTGTTGTTCGAACAGGTTGGCGAACCAGCGCAGCGAGACCCCGTTCAGCGGAAAGGTCAACCCACCATTCGGCCCCTGGAAGGAGAGGATCACGATTGCCGACAAGGGGCCGTAGAGGAAGAGCACGAAGAGGGTGAAGAAGATGGCGAGCACGTAGAATTCGCGCGACCGTTTCTCGGTGTTCATCTCAAAGCTCCTTCCGGATATCGACGACGCGAAGAATGGCAGCGACCATCAGCAGGACCAGCGCCAAGAGCACGACGGCATTGGCGGCTGCTGCCGGATATTGCAGCAGCGACATCTGGTTCTTCATCATCAGCGCGACAGACGCGCTCTGCCCGCCGGACATGACCTGCACGGTGGAGAAATCGGCCATGACAAGCGTCACCACAAAGATCGTACCGATCGCCATGCCGGGTTTCGACAAGGGAATGATGACATTGGTGAGGATCTGCCAGCCGCTGGCGCCGGCGTCACGCGCCGCTTCGAGCAGCGATCGGTCGATGCGCATCATCGTGTTGAAAATCGGGGTGACCATGAACAACGTATAGAGATGCACCATGGCGAGCACCACGGCGAAATCGGAATAGAGCAGCCACTCGATCGGCTGCGGCACGATGCCGGCATTCACCAGCGCCGTATTGATCAACCCGTTTCGCCCGAGCACAGGGATCCAGGAGATCATGCGGATGATGTTGGATGTCAGGAACGGCACCGTGCAGACGAGGAATAGTACGCTCTGCATCGTCGAAGTGCGGACGTGGAAGGCCAGGAAATAGGCGACCCAAAAGCCGACGAAGAGTGTGATGGCCCAGACGATGAAGGCGAACTTCAGCGTGTTGAAATAGATCTTCCAGGTGACCCAGGAGCCGAGTGTCTCGGTGTAGTTGAAGGTGACGAAGTCGGGATACATCTGGGCGAAGTCGTAGTCCCAGAACGAGACCGTGCCGATCATCAGGATCGGCAGCAACAGGAAGCAGCCGAGAATGAGCATAAGCGGCGTCGCCTGCAGATAGGATACGAGCCTAAGCGGCACACGGATGACGCGTTTCGGCTTCGGCTCGCCGACACCCAGAAATCGCACTTCCACCATGATGTCAGGTCTCCTGTCGCTTCAAAAAGAGCGGACCGGGAAGGTTGCCCCTCATCCGGCTGCCGCCACCTTCTCCCCGCAAGCGGGGAGAAGGGATCTGTGGCCCACCTCCCCCTAGAGGGGGGGAGGTCGCGGCGAAGTCGCGGGTGGGGGTGATCCATTGGATCTATTGCAGACGTTCACCCCACCCCGGAGCTTCGCTCCGACCCTCCCCCTCAAGGGGAGGGTAGAAATCAAGCTGCGATGAACTCGTTCCAGCGGCGGACCATGTAGCGGTCTTCGTCCATGACGGAGTTCCAGCAGGCGACCTTGCCCATGCGCTCTTCGAAGGAGCCGCCGTCGCGGACAGCACCTGCCTTTTCCATAACGGCACCTTCCGGAGACATGATGTCGCCGGTCGCAGCCTTGCCTTCGATCCAGTAGCCCCACTCGTCGGCGGACATGAATTCCTTCGCGGTTTCCATGCAGGCCGAGTAATAGCCCTGACGGTTGAGGTAACCGCCGACCCAGCCGGACGTGTACCAGTTGATGTATTCATAGGCCGCGTCGAGCTGCGCGCCGGTGAGGTGTGCGGCAAGACCGAGGCCACCGCCCCAGGAGCGATAGCCTTCCTTGAGCGGCTGATACTTGCAGGCGATGCCCTTGGAGCGCACGGCGGCAACAGCCGGCGACCACATCGACTGGATGACGACTTCGCCAGAGGCCATCAGGTTGACCGACTCGTCGAACGACTTCCAGAAGGCGCGGAACTGGCCGTCCTGCTTGGCCTTGATCAGGAAGTCGATCGTCGTATCGATCTCGGCCTTCGTCATATTGCCCTTGTCGGCATATTTGATGATGCCCATGGCTTCGCAGATCATCGCCGCATCCATGATGCCGATCGACGGGATATTGAGGATCGAGGTCTTGCCCTTGAAGGCGGGGTCCATGATGTCGGCCCAGGAGGTGATCTCGCGGCCAACCAGATCCGGACGGATGCCGAGCGTGTCGGCATTGTAGATGGTCGGCATCATCGTGAAGAGTTCGGTCTCACCCGATGCAAAGGTCTTGGCATCCTTGCTCTCGACGTAACCGACGGTGTGCGGCGCGGTGCCCTGGGCGATCACGCTGTCGGGCAGCAGCTTGCCGTTTTTAAACAGCGGCACGACCTTGTCGTAGAACTTGAGCTTCGACGTTTCCATCGGCTGGATGACGCCGGTCGGATAGACCTTCTTCAGGATCCAGTATTCGATGTCGGCGATGTCGTAGGAGTTCGGCTGGGTCACGGCGCGCTGGGCTGCCGCGTCGGAATCGGTCGCCGTCATCTCGAGCGTGATGCCGAGGTCTTCCTTGCACTTCTGGGCGATCGCATTGATGTTCGACACACCGGTGCCGAACTGGCGAAGCGTGATCGGGTTCTGCGCCCAGATCGTCGGGAAGCCGGTGATCGCGCCCGAACCGGCGGCGAGGCCGGCGGCGGCCGATGCGGTCTTCAGGAATGTACGGCGGGACACGCCCTTCTTCGTCTTGCTGCTGTCTGACATTGCACTGTTCTCCTGGTTTTATTGGTTTGGCTTCACTTCACGATACGTCCGAGGACGATCGAATCCGGCTGATCCCATGACAGGGTGACGCCTTCCCCGACGCGAACCGGAGAGGCGAAGAAGGCCGCGTCCGTAAGGACAGCGGTGAATTCGTCGGTGAAGGCGGTGGTGACGGTCAGCTTCACCTTGGCGCCGAGATATTCGACATTCGATACGATGCCGTCGAAGCCGAGCCCATCCGCTGGCGCCGCCCCTATCCGCACGTGATCGGTGCGGATGGCGATATCGGCCTGGTCATGGTCGACCGGTGCTGCGCCGAGTGCGAAAAACCGTCCGCCGCCGATCACCTCAATGAAGAGACCCTCGGCCGTCCGCTCCATGATGCGTCCCGAGAGTACATTATGGTCACCCATGAAGCGGGCGACGAAGGCCGTCGCGGGCCGCTCGAAGACCGCGCGTGGCGTATCCGCCTGCTCGATGCGCCCCTCGTTCATCACGACGATCAGATCGGCAAGCGCCATCGCCTCCTCCTGGCTGTGGGTCACATGCACGAAGGTGATGCCGAGAGAGGTCTGCAGCTTCTTCAGTTCGGCGCGCATGCGAATCTTGAGGAATGGGTCGAGTGCCGAGAGCGGCTCGTCGAGCAGCAGTGCCTCGGGCCTTGTGATCAAGGCACGGGCGAGCGCCACGCGCTGCTGTTGCCCACCGGACAATTGGGCCGGGCGACGCTCGGCATAGGCCTCCAGCTGCATCAGCTTGAGCATTTCAAGCGCTTGCGCGCGTCGCGCCTCCTTGTCGACACCCTTCATCTTCAGGCTGAACGCAACATTGTCGACAAGATCGAGATGCGGGAAGAGTGCATAGGACTGGAACATCATCGCCGTGCCACGCTGCGCAGGCGGCAGGTCCGTCACGTTCGCATTGCCAAAGAGCACATCGCCGGATGACACGCTTTCATGCCCGGCGACCATTCTGAGCGTCGATGTCTTGCCACAGCCGGAGGGTCCGAGCAGGCAGCAATAAGTGCCGGCCGGAATCTTGAGGCTGATGGCATGAACTGCAGTGGCGGCACCGTAAACCTTGGTCACTGCAGCAAGTTCGATCTCGGCGGCTTTCGTCATGACGGCTCCTTCGTCTCGTCAGGGACAATGCATAAGCCGTGCCAGTTCGACGCAGCGCCGCTAAGTGCTTGAATCCCAAGAAGGCACTTGCTGCACCGCAAAAGGAATGAGCAGTCAAGGCGACTGCATGCACACGAATTAATCGATTGCTGTCAAATCGTAATCTATATTGTATGCAATCCTGGATCGATTTCGCGTCCGCCAGACCTTTCGCAAGATTGAACTGCGAGGTAAAAGACGATGAGACACCGGATGATCCCATGACCGCCAAGAGCTCACTCCACAAGCAACTCGACCCAAACCTTGAAGACCGCGCCCGCGCGATCCGCGACGCCCTGCGCGACGCGATCGTCGACCGACGCCTTGCTCCGGGAACCAAGCTCTCCGAAGCAGAAGTCGGCACCCTCTTCGATGTCAGCCGAACGGTCGTGCGCGACGCGCTGCAGATGCTGGCCTTCGAGGGACTGGTGAGGACGGAACGCAATCGCGGCGCCTTCGTCTCCAATCCGAGCACGGAAGAGGCGCGCCAGGTCTTTGCATCGCGCCGCCTGATCGAGGCCGGCATTATTGCGGCCGCCGCCGAGCGCATCACGTCATCCGACATCGCAGCCCTGCGCGAACACCTGAAGGAAGAGGCGCGGTACCGCACAGAACGCGGCGCGAATGCAAGACGCGCCGAGATCAAGGCATCGGGCGATTTCCACCTCATGTTGGCCAAGGTGGCTGGCAATCAGGTGCTGGAAAAGTTCATGGACGAACTCGTCGCCCGCTCATCCCTCGTCATCGCGCTTTATGGCCGCACCGGCATTTCCAGCTGCGGACATGACGAGCACGACGAAATCCTGAACGCCTTGGAAAAGGGCGAGGTGGAGAAGGCGACCCATCTCATGCTGCATCACATCGATCACATCGAGGCCGATCTCGATCTCACCATGGCCGAAGCCCGCACGCTCAAGGACGCGCTCGCCCTCTGACCTTACCGTTTCGCGCTGATACCGGGCCCTTGTCAGCCGGATCGCTGCGCGACCTTGCGGTCGTGCTCGATAGTTTCGAGCATGGCAGCTCTCGCTCCGGCTTCGTCGCCATATTCGATCCGGTTGACCAGCAACCGGTGTTTCTCGAGGAGCGCATCCAGAAGGCATGGATCCGGTGCCGCCATCAGCGCCTTGTAAGCAAGCGCGTGGGCAAGCTCGATGACGCCGTACAACGCCCGCACGAAGGGATTATGCGCCGAATCCGCGATGATGCGGTGCAGTTCGAAATCCGCGAGTGCGAAATTCTGCAGCGAACCGAGCGAGGTCTCCATCTGGTGGATCCAGTAGAGCATCAGGCGGATCTGGTCGGCGGTACGGCGCCGTGCCACTTCGGCCGCGGCCTGCGGCTCCAGCGAGCGACGCACCTCGTGCAGACCCGACAGGAACTCGGCATCGACAGGGGCTTCCAGATGCCAAGCCAGAACCTGCGGATCATAAAGGCTCCAGCGGCTCTTCTTGGCGACCTTGGTGCCAACTTTCGGGCGGGCTTCGAGCAACCCCTTAGCCTCCAAAGTCTTCAAGGCCTCGCGCAACACCGTGCGCGAGACCTCGAATTCCTCCATCAATTCGGCATCGTTCGGCAAAGTGGTGCCGATCGGATAACGGCCGGAGATAACTCCGGCCCCAATTTCGTTGATCACATGCGAATGATAGTTACGCGCCGTCGACCGCCCGGACAGGGAGCGAAGAAGGCTCCCCGGCTCACTCATGCAGGGGCCTTCTTCAGGCGCGTACGCCCGGTCTGCGCGGTAAACACCAGCTTCTGAAGCAAGATGAACATGAACAGCAGGAACCCGATGGCGATTTTAGTCCACCAGCTGGAGAGCGTCCCATCGAAGACGATATAGGTCTGGACGAGGCCCTGCAGCATGACCCCGATCAGGGTTCCGAAGATGAAACCGTAACCGCCCGTCAACAGGGTTCCGCCTATCACCACGGCTGCAATCGAGTCAAGTTCGATGCCAACGGCCGCCAAGGGGTATCCGGCAGAAGTGTAAAGCGAATAGACGATGCCGGCGAGCCCGCCAAGGAAGGACGACAGGGCATAGATGCCGACCGTCACGCGCCCGGTCGGCACACCCATGAGTGATGCCGAATTGGCATTGCCGCCGATCGCATAAACATAGGAGCCGAACCGCGTCTTGTGGGCGATGAACCCGAAGACGAGGAAGGTGCCGAGCATCAAGAGACCGATGAAGCTCAGGCGTCCTCCACCGGGCAGCCGGTAGTAGAGGCTGGAAATGGTTCGGTAGAACTCGTGATCGATCGGAATGGAATCCTGGCTGAGCACCGAGGCCATGCCGCGCGCCAGAAACATGCCCGCCAGCGTCACGATGAAGGGCGGCACCTGCAGGAAGTGAATGACCGCCCCCATTGACGCCCCGAAGGCTGCGGCCAGAACCAGAACGATTGCAAAGACCGCCATGGGATGCAGGCCGACCCAGGAAATCAGAATGGCCGTGATGACGCCGGTCAGGCCGATCACAGCCCCGACGGAGAGATCGATGCCGCCGGAAATGATGACGAAGGTCGCACCGACGGCAGCGATGCCGAGAAAGGCGTTGTCGGTCAGAAAGTTGCCGAAGACGCGCGTCGACCACATGCCCGGATATTGGGAAATGCAGATGGCATAAGCGATCACGAAGATGAGGGTGGTCGCGGCGAGAGGGCGATAACGCGGATTCATCTTGCCTGTCCCGAAGTTTGGGTCTTGGTCTGGGTCTGGGTCTGGGTCGGTGTCGTGGCGGGTGCCTGACGCGGGCCGAATTTGCGCCCGAGCACCTGGGCGATCCGGGCCGATTGCAGCACCAGGATGATGATGATCATGCCCGCCTTGACGATCAGGTTGAACTCCGGCGGAAAGCCGGAGACGAGCACGCCGGTGTTCATCGCCTGAATGATGATCGCGCCGAGCACCGACATCGGGATCGAGAAGCGACCGCCGAGCAGCGAAGTGCCACCGATGACGACCGCAAGGATCGCATCGAGCTCGAGCCAGAGGCCCGCATTGTTGGCGTCCGCCCCACGAATATCGGCGGCCGCGATGATGCCGGCCGTCGCGGCACAGAAGCCACCGAAGGCATAGATGCAGAGGATGACGACCTTGCTGCGCAAACCGGTATAGTTGGCCGCCGACAGATTGATGCCAATGGCTTCAATGAAGAGGCCGATGGCTGTCCGGCGCATCACGAAATGCGCGACCACCATCAGCACGATGGCAATGACAGCCGGCATAGGCAGACCGAACAGATTGCCGGTCCCGACGAAAATAAGTGCCTGATCGGAGAAGGTGACGATCGAGCCCTCGGTGATCAGCTGCGCCACCCCTCGCCCCGCCACCATCAACACCAGTGTGGCGACGAAAGGCTGGATGCCGAGATAGGCGACCAGAATTCCGTTCCAAAGACCGCAGAGAATGCCGACGGCAAGCGCTGCCGCGAGTGTCACGATCAACGGCTGCCCGGCAACCGCGCAGGTGGCGGCAACCGCACCGGCAACCGCCATCACGGCACCGACCGAGAGATCAACGCCTTTGGTGGCAATGATCGCCGTCATGCCGATCGCAAGGATTGCCACCGGCGCACCACGATTGATGACGTCGATCAGACTGCCGAACAGCCGGCCATCCTGCCAGGTCACATTGAAGAAGCCGGGAAAGACCAGCCAGTTAAAAAACAGCACGCCGGCAAGAGCCAGAAGCTGTGGGGAAATGATGCGGGACATGGAAAGCCTTTTCATGCCTCGGCCTCCGCCGGCTGGGCGGCAATGGTCTGGACGATGACACCCGGGGTGATGTCGGCGCCATGCAGTTCGGCGACCATCTTGCGGTCACGCATGACGACGACACGCGAGGAATAACTGACGATTTCGTCGAGCTCGGACGAGATGACGACCAGCGCGAGGCCGTCTTCGCGCAACCGGCTGATCATGCGCACGATTTCGGCATGAGCGCCGACATCGATGCCGCGCGTCGGCTCGTCGAGAATGAGGAACCGCGGATCGGTAGCAAGCCAGCGGGCAAGGATCACTTTCTGCTGGTTGCCGCCGGAGAGAAGCTTGACGGGAAGCTCGGCAGACGCCGTGCGGATGTCGAGCGCCTCGATGAAATTGCCGGCGATCTCCAGCTGCTCGTCGCGGTTCAAGGCCTTGAACCAGCCAAGCCGCGCCTGCATGGCGATGACGATGTTCTCGCGAACCGAGAGGTCGCCGAAGATGCCGTCGATCTTGCGGTCTTCCGGGCAGAAGCCGAAGCCGAGTTCGACGGCTTCGCGCGGATTGCGGACCTGCCGTGTCGAGCCGTCGATCTTGATCGCGCCGCTATCGGCATGGTCGATGCCGAACATCAGCCGCGCCATTTCTGTACGGCCGGAACCGAGGAGACCGGCGACACCTACGACTTCGCCGCGATGGATCTTGAGATCGAAGGGCTGGACGCTGTTTGTGAGGCCAAAGCCCTCGAATTCCATCAGTGTCTCGCCGACCTCGCCCTCTTCGCCGAGAACATCAGGATGGTGAAAAGCCAGGTCCTTGCCGAGCATCATGCGCACCAGGCTGGTGCGGTCAAGCGAGGCAATGGCCTGCGTGCCGACAAGACGTCCGTTGCGCAGGACCGTCACGCGGTCCGACAACTCGAACACCTGATCGAGGAAGTGGGTGATGAAGACGATGGCGAGGCCACGATCACGCAGCTGCCGGACGATGCCGAACAGCTTCTCGACTTCGGATCGGTCAAGACTAGCAGTCGGCTCGTCGAGGATCAGCACCTTACCGGAAAGCTCGACGGCACGGGCGATGGCAATGATCTGCTGAACGGCGACGGAAAAGGTTGAAAGCTCCGCCTTCACATCTATGTCGAGACCATAGGTCGTCAGGATTTCGCGCGATTCCCGTTCCATCCGACGCTTGTCGACCAGACCGAAACGGTTTGTCGGCTGTCGGCCGATGAAGAGATTGTCGATGACGGTCATGTTGGGCAGGAGGTTGACCTCCTGATAGACCGTGCCGATGCCGAGTGCCTGGGCCTGCTGCGGCGTGGTAAAATTGACGTTTTCGCCATCGACGGAGATCACGCCTCCATCGGGAATATAGGCGCCTGTCAGGATTTTAATCAGCGTCGATTTGCCGGCGCCGTTTTCGCCGAGCAGCGCATGCACCTCGCCGCGATGAAAGGCGATATCGACGCCGTCGAGCGCCGTATGATTGCCGAATGTCTTGGTGATGCCCGCCGCCGCAAGCACGATCGATGGATGCTCGGTCATATGCCTCTTCCCCCACTCCCACGAAGCTATCCCCGATTGAAGCCGGGAGAAAGCGACAGCGACCCCGCCACCAGGAACTGGCGGGGTCGTGCCGGGAGGGTTACCTTAGTAACCGAGGCCCTTGCGGTTGTCATACTCGCCCTGCGGGTTGTCCGCAGGCGTGTAGAGCTTGGATTCCGTGATGATGAACTTCTCCGGCTGCTTGCCGTCCTTCAGGAATGCGTCGAGCGCATCGAAGGCAGGGCCTGCCATGTTCGGGGTCAGTTCCACGGTGGCATTGGCTTCGCCGGCAACCATGGCAGCGAAGATATCCGGAACGGCGTCGATCGAAACGACGAGGATGTCAGTGCCCGGCTTCAGGCCGGCATCCTTGATCGCCTGGATGGCGCCGACGGCCATGTCGTCATTGTGGGCATACATCGCGCAGATGTCCTTGCCGCCATTTTCGGCCTTCAGGAAGCCTTCCATGACTTCCTTGCCCTTGGCGCGGGTAAAGTCGCCGGTCTGGCTGCGAGCAATCGAGATGTTGGACTTGCCGGCGATCGCTTCTTCGAAGCCCTTCTTGCGGTTGATGGCAGGCGTCGAACCGACGGTGCCCTGCAGCTCGACCACCTTGCACGGCTTGTCGCCGACGGTGTTGACCAGCCATTCGCCGGCAACACGGCCTTCCTTCACCTGGTCGGAAGCGACCGAGGTCAGGTAAAGATCCTGCGGAGCGTCAACGCCGCGGTCGAGCAGGATGACCGGGATTTCGGCTTCCTTGGCTTCGGTCAGAACGTCTTCCCAGCCGGTTGCGACGACGGGAGCGACGAGAATGGCGTCAACGCCCTGGGCGATGAATCCGCGGATGGCCTTGATCTGGTTTTCCTGCTTCTGCTGGGCATCGGCGAACTTCAGTTCGATGCCGCGCTTTTCAGCTTCGAGCTTGGTGACGGAAGTTTCAGCAGCGCGCCAGCCCGATTCCGAACCGATCTGCGAGAAGCCGACGGTCAGGTCTGCAGCCATGGCAGACGAGCAGCCGAGTGCGATCACGCTTGCGCTGAGCGCAAGCTTGCGAAGAAATGTCATGATGTCCTCCCTTGAAAAGACACCGCCTCCACGGTGCCTGGCATTATGCATAGGCAAAGGTTCGAGACCTGTAAAGTCCAAAAGTACTATTATATGTTGTGCGCTGCAGCATAACCTTGAGCTACACTTCGCAGCCCCTCGTCAGGACATCGGGGGCCGAAAGGTTAACATGGTCGAAAAGCACTGGCCGAGTATAGGCGAAGCAGGAGAACGCGAAAGCCCTGAAATACAGGGGTTACAGCGCCGCCACCCCAATTTTCGTAATTTCCTGTTAACCAGTTTTCTTTATATTTCCCGATGCACGATGGCTGTGCCTCCGCATGAGCGATTCCGGCTCCCGCTATTCGAGACAGGAATACCCAATGGCAGTGATCACCTTCGCGAATACGAAGGGCGGCGCAGGAAAGACGACTGCGGCCCTTCTTCTGACCACCGAACTTCTCCACCGCAATTACCGAGTTTGCGTGATAGACGCCGACCCCCAGCGGTGGTTCTCCAAGTGGTACGAAGGCGCTGCATTGATGCCGAGGCTTTCCGTCGAGACCTATGTCTCCGCACCAACCATTCAAAAGATCGTCCACGAGCGCCGCAGCCAGTGGGATTTCGTCATCGTCGACCTTCCCGGCCTCCAGTCACCCCTGCTCGCGTCGGCCGTTGGGCTGTCGGATCACGTCATCGTTCCGATCCAGGGCTCGAGCATGGACGCTCAGGGTGGCGCCCAGGTGCTTGATCTCCTGCGCTACCTCGACCGCAAGGCGGGGATTCGCATTCCGCATTCCGTCGTCCTGTCCCGAGTCAATCCGGCCATTACGACCCGTTCGATGCAGGCGGTGAAGCGTCTGCTGTCGGCGCAGGATATCCGCGTCTTCGACACACCGATTGCCGAACGCGCCGCATTCCGGGAAATGTTCGACATGCATCGCCCGCTTCGAAAGCTCGACAATGCCCCGACCGCGGGCGGCGAAAAGGCAATCCTGAACGCACGGGCCTTCGCCGACGAGGTCCTGTCGCACGTCGATATTGGCAAGGCAGCAGCCCCTGCTTACGCTGCAAGACGTGATCTGCAGGCCCTGGAGACCGCGGCCTGAGGGGCGCTCTCACAACACAACCAACGGAAGCAGAAATTCTTGCGAGGCGCCGCGGCCAACAGCCCGGCGCCTCCTTCGTTTTCTGGTCATTTTGCGACAGCGATGTCGCTGCTGCAATTTTGCCCGATAACTTCTCTAGCCTTCGCCAAATCACGATTCCGTCAGGCGTCGTGAAAGGCAACAAGGAGATTGCGACGTAAGAGATGACGGAACAACGCGGGCGATGGGCGAAATCGCCACATTCCTGCCGGATTTCACAGTGGCTTTGAGCCCGGCCCAGGCGAAATTCTCATCTGTCATTCCTTATAAAGCAGCTATCGAAAGGACCGCTGGTGCGCCAAAAAGATACAATTTTTCGCAGCGCAAAATTGCATTGGTACCATCCGCAACCGATTTACAGCTCACTGAGAAGCCAACTAATGCACTGATTGAAATACGTATTTTTTCGCAAAAGTGACATGACATGCCAAAACCGGATTTTGCAGCCCAACAATTTGTCTAGAATTTTCGCGGCACTGCAACATCTTGACACCATGGACGTTCTCCCGGACCATTCCCGCACTTGGCTAGGTGGGTGAGACTTGTTCAACCGGTTGTGACCGAAGAAGGGTTTTGTGGCGTTGTCGAAAGATTGGAGCTGCAATGGATTACACTAGCAAGATCAGGGTGCTGGTTCTGGACGACAACCCGGTTCTCATCGACGGGCTGAACTTCCTCATCAACTCTACCCGCCAACTGCATGCGATTATCCTGCCGCAACGCAATCAAAAGCTGTGCGAAGCCATCGAAAAGCTCGAGCCCGACGTGATCGTGGCGGACCCGAACTTCCTGGACGGACTTCTCTCCGAATGCGGCCTGCAAATGCAGGACCTTCGCGTCAGAACCAAGCTGATCGCTTATTGTGATGCGCGAGAAACGCAGTCTGGAGAAACCTACATAAACCGTGGCTACAGTGGTGTGGTCACGAAGACGGTCGCCAGCCCACGCCTCCTGCGCGCGATCAAAAGCGTCCATGCCGGAGATGTCGTCATCGACGAAACAGTGCTTGCGCTGTCGGATCGACCGTCCAGACCCTGCGCAATCGACCAGCGGAAGCTGTCCATGAAGGAAGAGTTCGTCCTTCGCCATGTGGCACTCGGCAAAGCGATGAAAGAGATCGCAGCGGACATTCAGCTGAGCGCAAAGACGGTCGAGACATATAAGTATAGAGCAATAAAAAAGCTCGATCTTCGGACCAGGTCAGATATTGTAAATTACGCGATAAGCGTAGGCTGGCTGCAGCACTAGTATTTTCCACGCACATATTAGAAAAGCCGCGTCATTTTGATTGCGGCTTTTTTGCATTTTAATTTTCTGTTTATCATGAAATTCTGAAATTTACTTTTCAAAAGACGGGAAATTCCTGACAAACGTCGTATTTTCCTGACTTTGAACAGGGCAGCAATACTGCCAATTCTACAGCCGACATTAACGGAAGTTAACAATCGGCAAGCCCCAAGCTCGGGTTCTGCCGACCGGATAGAGGGCAGCAAATGGCTAAGATCAGCGTATTTGGGATCGGTTATGTCGGCGTCGTCGCCGCGGCATGCCTGGCAAAGGACGGCCATGAAGTGGTCGCGGTGGATATAGATCCTGCCAAGGTGGATACGATCAATCGCGGCAAGACCCCCATCGTCGAAAAGGGCCTTGAACCGCTGATCGAGATGACGGTGGCCAATGGCAGCCTGCGCGCCACACTCGATATCGGCGAGGCGATCGCCGCGACCGATCTGTCCTTTGTCTGCGTGGGCACACCGAGTGCGCCGGATGGTTCCGTCGGCCTGACCTACGTGGTCAAGGCCTGCGAAGCGATTGCTGCGGCGATCGCTCGCAAGAAAGCTTACCATTCTGTCGTCGTTCGTTCGACCATCGTGCCCGGCACCATGGACAAGGTCTGCATCCCCGCCCTGGAAGCCGCGTCCGGACTTATCGCTGGCAAGGATTTCGGCGTCGGTTACTACCCCGAGTTCCTGCGCGAAAGCACGGCCATCGAAGACTATTACGATCCGGGTCTGATCGTGTTCGGTGCGATCGATGAGACGACCGACAAGATCCTGCACGAGATCAATGCCGGTCTGCCCTGCGTCTGCCACTCGGTGCCGCTCGCGACCGCCGAGATGATCAAGTATACCAGCAACTCCTGGCGCGCCGTGAAGGTCACCTTCGCCAACGAAATCGGCAACATCGCCAAGGCCTGCGGCGTCGATGGACAGCAGGTGATGAAGATCCTGTGCTCGGATCTCAAGGTCAACATTTCCCCCTACTTCATGCGTCCGGGCTTCGCCTTCGGTGGCTCCTGCCTGCCCAAGGACGTACGTGCGCTCCGCCATCTGGCAAAGGAAGCGCATGTGGAAAGCGCCCTTCTTGACGCAGTCCTCGAAGCCAACGAGGCCCAGATCGACCGCGCCGAAACCATGGTTTCCCAAATGGGCGGCCAGACGATCGGGATGGTCGGCATCAGCTTCAAGACGGGCACCGACGACCTCCGCGAGAGCCCGCTGGCAAGCCTCGCCTCCCGTCTGATCGCCAAGGGCTATGACCTCAAGATCTACGATCCCTTCGTCCAGCAGGCCTATGCCGAGGGCATGAGCGGTGCAGGCCGCGGCAACGACACCTCGATCGATCTGAAAAACCGACTGGTCGGCGAACTCGACGATCTCATCGACTCCTCGGATGTCATCCTCGTCGGCAATCACTACGCCGAGGCCATGCAGGCACTCGACCAGTCGAGCGATAAGGTGCCGATGGTCGACCTCCTGCGCATCCGGCCGGACATCCGCTCGTCCGGCACCTACCAGGGCATCTGCTGGTAAGGAGCGCCGATATGCTGGCCCATGTCATCTATCTCTTGTCCATGACGATCCTGGCGCTCAGCGTGCCGCACCCGACCGTATCCGCGGTTTCCGGCACGCTGATCACCGTCGGACTGATTGGCGCCTGGCGTTATGCCTGGGCCGGGATCAACCTGGCGCGGGCCGCCTATTTCCTCAACTTCGCCTATCCTCGGCGGCGCCGTCAGGCCGCCGAGGCGTACACAGCCCGGGGTTTGAAGGATCATGCCTACTTCCTGGTCACGACCTACAAGATCGCCCCTGAGATCTCGACCCGCGTTTATCGCTCGATCTTCGAGGCCGCCTTCCGGGCAACCGGCGGCGCGACCATTGTCGCCTCCATCGTCGATGAGGCGGATGCGCGCCTCATCCGTCGGGTCATGGCATCGGTTGCCCTCCACCATCCCGGCCGCGAAGCGAGCGTCGGCCTGAAGATCGATAAAATCGAGGGTACCGGCAAGCGTGATGCACTCGCAACCTCGCTCCGCTCGATCGCCAGACTCAACCCCGGCCGCAACGACATCGTGGTCTTCGTCGATGGCGACAGCTGCGTACCGCATGACGTCGTTGACCGCAGCATTCCCTTCTTCACCGATCCGAGCATCGGTGCAGTCACCACCGACGAACTCAGCGACACCCAGGGCGGCCGCCTCTTCCGCGACTGGTTCGACCTCCGCTTCTCGCAGCGCCACGTCATGATGTCGTCGATGTCTTTGGGCGGACGTGTGCTCACCCTTACCGGCCGCATGTCGATCTTCCGAGCGAGCCTTGCGACCGATCCCGGCTTCGTCGACCTCGTCCGCAACGATTTCATCGACCACTGGCGTCTCGGCCGCGTCCACTTCCTGACCGGCGACGACAAGTCCACCTGGTTCTGGCTGCTGCAGCGCGGCTACAAGATGCTCTACCTGCCGGATCTCTGCACCCTGTCGATCGAGACCCAGCCCAAGGACGGCTTCTTCGAATCCGCCACGACGCTGATGACCCGCTGGTTCGGCAACATGCTGCGCACCAACGCTCGGGCGCTCGCCCTTCCCGCCTCGCGCATCGGCTATTTCACCTGGTGGTCGATCCTCGATCAGGCGCTGTCGATCTGGACGACGTTGGCCGGCCCCGCGAGCATCCTCTTGGCCGCTTTCTTCGTCAGCCCCTGGATCCTGCCGATCTACATCGCCTGGGTCATGTTCACCCGCTACCTGTTCTGCACGGTTATCATGGCCTTCCGCGGCGAGAGCTTCCCGATCACCTACCCCTTCCTGCTCTATTTCAGCCAGGTCGGCGGCGCGATCGTCAAGAGCTTCATCCTCTTCCGCCTCGATCGCCAGAGATGGACCCGTCAGTCGGGCTCCGGCTCAAACCGGACCATCCCACTTGGCCAGCGCTGGCGCGCGATGAGCTCCACCTACATGCACTGCCTTGCCCTCGGATGGCTCATCCTCGGCGTGGCCTATGTCGGCAACATCATCTAACCCGTTAAGGACCGTAACCATGGATATCGAAACGAAGGCCGTACGCGACACCGCTTCCAAGGGCTACGCCGGACAGGCAGAAAGCTTCCCGATCCTGCTCGACACGGGCACCGAACACCCGAAGACCAACATCCCCTTCGTCACCGTGATCGACGGTCGCCAGTTCACCGGCCGCAGCCTTTCGCTCGTTTCCGCCACAGTCTCCGGCCTTGCCGGTCCGGAACTCGAGGGCAGGGAGCGCATTGCCGTCCTGAGATTCGATTTCGATGGCTACACGATTTCCCTGCAGGTCGATGTCCGCATCAGCCGCACACATGCCGAGACCGGCGAGGTACGCCTCGATTTCCTCGAGCCGACCGGCGAACACCTGCCGACCCTGCGTTACCTCCTGAACAGCTATATCGCGGGTGACATCACCTCGGTGGACGGCATCATCAGCCTGCGAGAGAGGGCCGCAGTCAGCGGCAGCAAGAAGCAGCCGGGTCAGGCGAGCATCGGCAACATCGTCGGTCGCGGCCTCAAGATGGCGGCAACTGTTGCCTTCAGCCTTGCCCTTGCCGGGATCGCCGCCAACCTCGTCTACGAGCGCGTCTTCTCCAAGGAAGTGAAGCAGCTTGCGGTGCTGTCTGCCGGCGGCCAGCCCTTGCGTGCCATTGCCAGCGGCCAGATTTCCTATCTCGACCTAGGCGCGACCCGCGGCGAAGTGCTCTACACGCTTCAATCGGTTTCCGGCACGACGCTCAGCGTCAACATGCCCTGTGATTGCCGCATCCTGCCGACCCGCGCCGGTGAAGGCTCGACGGTCATGGCCGGCGACGCGATCGTCGAGGTTGTCGACGAAACGGCAACCCCGATCGTGCAGGCCGTCGTTTCCGCCGATCAGGCCAAGCAACTCGTCTCCGGTGACATCGCCGAACTGCGTTTCTCGGATGGCAAGGTCGCCTTCGGCAGCCTCGCCCAGAATGCCGAAGCCCTGACGGCGGTAGGCAACGAAGGCGAGATGCGTGCCTTGATCGAGCCGAATACCGAACTCGGCAGCGAAGCCATCGGCTCCCCCGTCTCCGTCCGCATCATCAGCCAGCGCATCTTCACGCTCCGCCAGAAGCTTGGCCAGTGGTTCAGCGAAGGAGCGGCAAGCTGAGTACCCCGTCCAGGCAGACTATCCCGCGCAATCACTCCAACGGATTCACAGGAGCAGCCATGCAAGACGTTCACCCCCTTATCCTCTGCGGAGGAATCGGCACTCGCCTCTGGCCTCTGTCGCGCACGGAACATCCCAAGCAGTTCCAACGCATCGACGGCAATTCGGAGACCACCTTCTTCCACGCGACCGTGGAACGCCATCGCGCGCCGGGCTTCGCCGACCCGATCGTTGCCGTCAGCAGCGCCCATGTCGCAACCGTGCTACGCCAGTTGAGCGACCTCAAGTGCCCGGCCCGCGTTCTCGCCGAGCCGATCTCGCGCAACACCGGTCCGGCCGTCCTCGCAGCCGCCCTGACACTTGCGAAGACCGATCCGGCGTCGCTGATCTGCGTTATCCCCTCCGACCACATCGTCAAGGGAGACCTGCCAGCCAACGTGCTCGCCGCCCGCAGGGCCGCCGAACAGGGCCACATCGTCCTCTTCGGTGTTCCGCCGGAATACCCGGAGACCGGCTATGGCTACATCGTCGACGGCGGCGCCCTCGAGGATCTCACCTGCGCCCGAAAGGTGTCGAGCTTCATCGAAAAGCCGCCGGTGGAAGTGGCAACGGCCCTCATCGACGCCGGCGGCGCTTACTGGGCCTCGGGCTTGAGCCTCTTCCGCGCCGACGTCCTGATCGAAGAGTTCAAACGCCTCGATCCAACGACCTTCGAGGCCGTGAAGAACGCGCTCGATCATGGCTTCGAGACCGAGCACGCATTCTATCTCAATGCCGAGGCTCTGCAGCCGGCCGCCAATCTGCCGACCGAGTCCATCGTCTTCGAACATTCGCCCCGCACCGTGATCGCTCCCCTCCTCGTGGCATGGAGCGATGCCGGAGCCTGGAATGCCCTGCACCACATCGCCGAGAAGGACGAGGACGGCAACGTCCTGAGCGGCGACGTCATCAGCATCGACACCCGCAACTCCTATGTCCGTGCATCGAGCAAGCTGGTTGCCGTTGTCGGTATGGACGATGTGGTCGTGGTCGACACCGACGATGCCCTGCTCATCACGACGCGGGATCAGGCCCAGCAGGTCAAGCAGATCGTCAAGAAGCTCGAAAGCATCAAGCGCCGCGAACTCGCCCAGCACATGCGCAACCAGATGGCCTGGGGTGAGGTCCGCCGTGTCCAGTCGGGCCCGGGCTACGAGCTGCGAATGATGACGCTGCGCCCCGGCACCATGCTGCCGATCGCAGAAGATGCCTCGTCACACCGCATGGTGACGGTCACGACAGGATCGGGGCTTTTGAAGACCGGTGCGGTCACCCGGCCGCTGCGCATGGGTGACAATTTCGAGGTGCCAGCCGGCGAGGCGGCGTCGATCTATTGCGGCCCCGAAACCGAAATGCAGCTGGTCGAAGTCGTCTGCGAAGTCGCTGTCGCCACATCCGTCGATGCGGTGGCCACCCTGCAACTCGTGCACAGCTGAGGAATGGCAATGCGCAAGGGGCTCTCTCTTCTTCTGACACTCTTGATGACGTCGACCGCTCCCGGCCTGCGCGCCGAGAGCATCAGCCACGCTGACGTGGCCGGACTGACCCGGACAGTTTCGGAGATCAGAGGACAGCTTCGCGACCCCGCCTCCCGAAAGGACGACGTGCGCGCGCTCCTCTCCGGTCGCTTGGCCGAGGTTCGGCAGGACGGCGCTGAACCCCCCCTCGCCCTCGACCGCCTCGCGACCGCCGGCAAGCTGCATACGGTGCCCATCGACTTCATGCTGGCCCAGCTGCGCTTGCAGACGGCAAGGCATTTCAATGTCGAGATCGAAAAGGCGCTGGCCAACCGCGCGGCACCGGCGCTCTTCATCCGCGGCGGCTCAATGACGCTCGACCAGTTGCTGGCCGAAGCAGCAAACAGTCATCCCGGCGCTTTGCAGCAGAAGGGAGAGAAAGTCGTCTCCCATTGGCCGATCGTCATCTGGTCCGATTCCGCGCTTGTGATTGCCCCCGGGCAGTCTCTCGAGCTGTCGACGGAGGATGGTGCCTTCATCCTGAATTCGGGGCTTCTGACCGTGGACGGCGGCGAACTCGCCGCTTCGGACGGCACCAACCCGGCTCTCAACGCCTTCCGTCCCTTCGTGGCGACCGCGATGACCGGCGCTGTGCAGGCCCGGCGAGCCCACTTCAAAAACCTCGGCTTTGGGGATTCCGGCGCAACCAGCGGCCTCTCCGTGCTCGGCGCCGCCCTCTTCCCCTCCAAGATTGCCTCCTATCTGACGGATAGCAGCTTCGAGAACATGTCGGGCATCAGCCTCGAAAACACCCATCGGGTGGTCGTTTCGAACAATCACTTTTCCGGCGGAACAGGCCCGGCCATCGCATTGAAAGGCGTCACCGGGGCACAAATCCGGGACAACGTGATCACCGGCACCACCGAGGCCCAGGCGATCGATGTGCAGAACACCAGTTCTTCGATCGACGTTACCGGCAACATCCTGATCGGCAATCGCGGCAGCGGCATTTTCGTCGCCAACGATGCGCGCGACATTGCGATCACCGGCAATCTTCTGTCGGGCAATGGACGCGGCGGTGTCTCCGTCGTTCGAAGCGCCTGCGTGACGATCGCCGACAACATCGTGCTGTCGAACAGTCAGGTCGGGATCAAGCTGCGCGCCAGCCACGCGTTGACCCTGTCGCGCAATGATCTCGTCGCCAATGCCGGCGCGGGTGTCTCGATCATCGACCAGGATGAGAATGCCCGCGTCGTCGTCGACGGCAATGTCTTTTCTGGCAACAAGTCCGGCATTCATGGCGGCGCGGCGAGCGAAGTGGCGCTGACGGCCAATGATTTTGGCGGCCAGTCGCCGATCCTGCTCGACGGCGAATTCGCCCCCTATGTGCCGCATCTCCTGCGGGCAGCCGCAGGCCCCGACTCGGACAGTCGCGCCCTCACCATTCACGCCAACACGCCATCCGCCGATCCGGTGGACTGCAAGACCGGGAGCTGACAATGGTTTTCTCGTCAGAGACTTTCCTGTTTCTCTTTTTGCCACTGTTCCTGGCCGCCTATTACCTGACCCCGGACCGGTTCAAGTCCTGGACCATTCTGATCGGGTCCTACCTCTTTTACTGCTGGTGGCGACCGGACTTCCTCTTGCTCTTCGTCGGCGTGACGGCCTGGGCCTATGGCTGTGGCCTGATGATCGAGCGGTGGGAAGGCCAGGTCAAGGCGAAGATCCCCCTCATTCTCGGTGTCGTGGGCTGCCTTTCGGTTCTGGGCGTCTTCAAATACCTGAACTTCTTCGTCGACAGCTTTGCCGCCCTGCTCGGCACGACGCCTGATGAGCTCGGAATCCATTGGCGCCTGATCCTGCCGATCGGCATTTCCTTCTACGTCTTCCAGGCCGTCGGTTATGTCATCGACGTCTACCGCAAGGACACGCCGGCAACCCGCAACTTCGTCGATTTTGCCGCCTTCATTGCGCTCTTCCCCCAGTTGATCGCTGGCCCCATCCTGCGTTTCAAGGATCTGGCTGACCAATTCCATTCCCGCACCCATAGCCTTGCTCTCTTTTCGACCGGTCTCGGTGTCTTCACGATCGGTCTCGCGAAGAAGGTCCTCCTCGCCGACTCGATCGCCCCTGTTGCAGACGCAGCCTTCGCATCAGGCAACGTCACCTTCGTCGAGGGCTGGCTCGGCGCCGCCGCCTACACGCTGCAGCTTTATTTCGACTTCTCCGGTTATTCCGACATGGCCATCGGCCTTGGCCTGATGATGGGCTTCAAGTTTATCCGCAACTTCGACACGCCCTATGTCAGCGCCTCGATCACCGAGTTCTGGCAGCGCTGGCACATCAGCCTCTCGACCTGGCTGCGCGACTATCTCTACATCCCGCTCGGCGGCAATCGCATGGGTCCGCTGCGCACCTACCTGAACCTCTTCCTGGTCATGCTGCTCGGCGGCCTCTGGCACGGCGCCGCCTGGACCTTCGTCCTCTGGGGGGCCTGGCACGGCGGCTGGTTGGCAGTCGAGCGTTACACGGGATACGCCCGTGCAGGGCTCAACAAAGCCTTCACCGTCCCGGCAACTCTCCTGCTCGTCGTCATCGGCTGGGTCATGTTCCGCGCCGCAAGCGTTGGCGAAGCCTTCTCGGTCTATGCCGGCATGCTCGGACTGAACGGCATGGCGCCGAGCCTGGAATTCCTAGCAAGCGTCAACCAGGAGCACCTCGTCTTCATCATGATTGCCGTCGTGGCCGTGGTGATGGAGCCCCGCTTCAAGCACCTGACCGATCCGGACCGCGTGCCGCTTATCGGGACACCGCAGGTGGCGGCCGATGGCACGGTGATTGCAACGTCGTCGATCGCCTATCCGCTCGCAATGACCGCTCTCCTGGCGGTGACGATCGCACGCCTCGCCGAGCAGTCGGCCTCACCATTCCTCTATTTCCAGTTCTGACAGGAGCAAGACCATGCCAAGTCTGCGCCAGTACACAGCGACACTGCTTCTGCCCTCCGCCTTCTTCGGCTACGCGCTCTATGCGAATTCGGCCCTGCTGACGAATGCGGCCTCCCCGGCAGCCCAGGCTTCGGAGGCGAGGAACCTCTCGCTTTCCTACGTCATGGACGGCGAGGCGACACGCGATCTCGATACGCTCTACAAGAATGAACTTCCCCATCGCGCAGCCTCTGTCGGTCTGTTCGGCAACGCGCGCTACGCGCTTCTCGGAGCGGGCCGAAAGGGCGTCATCGTCGGTGACGACGGATGGTTCTTCACCGCAGAAGAATTCAAGACCGTCTCGCCCAGCGACATTGACGACGCCGTCCAGCGGATCGTGGAAGTCAAGCGAGAGCTTGAAGCCCGAGGCATCCAGTTGGTGCTCGCACCGCTGCCGGCAAAGTCCGACCTTTATGCCGAAGACGTGCCCTCCCTCGTCCGCAGCGCCGCCATGGCTGACGCCTATCGCGACTTTTCGACTGCTCTTCAGAAACAGGGGATCATCGTCGCGGACACCCGCGCCACGATGCTGACGGCAAAACCATTCGGCGACGTATTCCTGAAGTCGGACACGCATTGGTCGCCGGCCGGCGCCAATGCCGCAGCAGAGGCCGTCCAGTCAAGCCTTCAGCTGAGCGGCGTAGATCTTGCCCCGCAGGATCTGACCGCGCAGTGGCAGACCCCGGTGACCCTGTGGGGAGATCTGACCAAGTTCGTCACCTCTCCAGACTATGCACCGACGGTCGGCCTGGCGGAGGAAAGCGTGCCGATCTACCGGACGCGGGTCAGTGAGGCGGCAAGCGGCGCCGACATCTTCGGCGACGATTCCTCCGTCCCGGTCATGCTCGTCGGCACCAGCTACAGCGCCAACGAGAACTGGTCATTCGCCGATTTCCTCCGCCAATCGCTGCAAGCCGATGTCGTGAACGTGGCGAAGGAAGGCCTCGGACCCGGCGTCCCAATGATGGACCTGCTTGCCGGTTCCACGCTCGACGAGACCGACCCGACCGTCGTCGTCTGGGAGTTCCCGGTCCGCTATCTCGGCACCAAGACACTCTGGCAGCGTGACGGTGAGACGAAGACGGAGGGCGGCAATGTCTGATCGTCTCGCCCGCCTGCTCTGCTCGGCGCTTGTGGGATTACCTCTGATGGCGGCCTCGCCCGCCCATGCGGTCAAGCCCCTCTTTCCACGCAACCCGCCCGAAGCCACCGAACCTGCCAAACCGGTGAAGCGCAAGACGATGGGGCCTGCTTCGCACCTGCCGCTCGCCTTGCAGGAGGCGCGCAAGCGGCTGCTGGCCGGCAAGCGGGTTTCCTATCGGGAGCTTCAGGCGCTCGCTGATGCCAAGGACGGGATCGGCGCCTTCAAGCTGGCCGAGCGGATCCAGAAACAGGGCGATCCGAAGCTCGCGACCGACGCGCTGCACTATTTCGCCATCGCCGCCTATCACGACCGCGGCTACGCGGTGCGGCACATGATGGAAATTCTCGGCAACGACAGCCTGGAGCTCGCGCCTTCCCATCTTGAAAGCGCGGAAGCAGCCCTTCGGCGGGAGGCACGCAAAGGAAACGACCAGGCGGTCGAGGGTCTCATCCGGCTCTACAGCGAGGGCCGGCGGTTCGGCGACAAGCGCGACGAACTGGAATCCCTGCTCGCCTCCGGCAAGGGCAAGAAGAGCGGCGACACCGCGTTCAAGCTTGCCGTGCTTCTCCTCTCCGATCGCGACCGCACGCCTGAAAAGACCGAGCAAGCCAGCCGATTTCTGACGATCGCCAAGGAGAACGGCAGCATCGGGATGAAGGCAGCGGCCAGCAACCTTCTGGCCCAGCTTGAGACGAAGTCCAGTGAAACAAACATGGAGGTTATGCCATGATCCGCGTTCGCAAGACACGCATACTCGCCGGCACCGCCGTTGCGGCCGTCATCGTGGCGACCGGCCATCACGCCCACGCCGAAATGCCGGACGGCGATGCCGCCTCCGCCTACGGATGCCGCAGCCTGGAGGAAATCGCCGAGCTCCAGATGATCGAGGGTCAGGATGGAATGTTCTTCCGTATCCTCGCCGACCTGCGCCTGCAGCACGCTTTCACCGATCAGACGGTCGATCATCTTGCCGCCATGGCGAAAGCTCTGGAGAAGAATGGCACGACCCTGATCTATGTGCCGCTTCCCACCAAGTCGCAGGTTCTTCCGGAGCTCGTGCCGGAGCGCGCCTCCCTCTATGGCTTCGATGCCGGGATCGCCACGGAAATCTACGACGACGTCGTTCGCCGCCTGAACGACAAGGGCGTCGCTGCCGTCGACATCGCCACGCCGATGCGGAAGAACAACCGCAATAGTTTCGGCGAGTATTCCTTCTTCCAGGCAGACTTCCACTGGACGGCCCACGGCGCAGACGTCGCAGCCAAGGCGATCGGCGATCGGCTGAGGGCATTGCCGGCCTATGCTGACGTGACCCCGGTCCGCTTCGACATGCGGGAAGTGCCACCGCCGGAGGAATTCTCGAGCATGCGCGAAATGCTGCAGAAGCACTGCATCTCGCATGTGCCGACCGTGACGGCCCACACCTATGAGGCCGTGCGCGTCGAGGATGACGCAGCCGAGTCAGGCGCCATGGACATCTTCGGCAGCGGTGATGAGACCACCATTGCCCTGATCGGCACCAGTTACTCCGACAAGCCGATCAGCAATTTCTCGGGCTATCTGGAGCACTGGAGCAGCATCCCGGTCGAAAACTACTCGATCTCGGGCGGCAACCAGTTCGGTTCGATCCTCTCCTATATCACCTCCCGCGAATTCCAGGAGCGCCGCCCTCGCTTCCTGATTTGGGAAAACCCGATCTACAACAATCTCGGCCAGTATGGCGCAGCCCCCTGGGCGGAAATCGTCGCCGCATCGCTCGGCGAATGCAGCCCCGCCATTCCCGCAAATGCCAGCGGCAACAACGCGGTCGAAGCCGATCTTTCGACGACGAAGCTCAGCGATGACGATGTCATCCTTGCCGATATCGGCAGTGACGTCAGCCGCAAGGCCACCTTCACCCTGACCGGCGCCGACGGCACCGTGCGCACCCGCTCGATCGAACGCGGTGACCGCCTGCGCTCCACCGGCCGCTATTTCTTTTCGCTCGGCGGCTTCCCCGAAGGTTCGATCGAGAAAGTGGCCGTCAGCTTCGACGCCCCGGTCGACGACACCACCACCCTATCCATCTGCAAGACCAAAACTGGAGAACAGTCATGATGACCAAGGTCCCCACACGCTTCGCCCTCGTAACATTTGCGGCCACCCTTGCCCTGTCGGCAGCGGCTTTCGCCGACGACGGCGGGCTCTATGAAAAGCCGCTCGATCCCAACTCCGCTTTCGTCCGGGTGATTGCACCGGGTGCAACGACAGCATCCGTGCAGAACAGCGCCTTCAACCAGCTTGAAGAGGGTGTCTCGCCCTATGTGGCTGTCGCGCCCGGAGACATTCCTGTCTCCTCCAGCTTCGGCGAAGGCAGCGTCAAGGCGAGCGCCGGCAAGTTCTATTCCGTCGTCGTCACCAAGGCGGGCGCGACAACCGTCGTCGACGACATGACCAAGAACCCGTCCAAGGCGACGCTTTCCCTCTACAACCTCACCGAAAAGGCCGCGATCGACCTCTTCGTGCCCCAGGCAGGCGCTGAAGCCGTCTCGGACGTCGACAGCGGCGGCTCGAAATCCGTGGCGCTCAGAGCACCGCTTGCCGTCGATCTGGTCGTTCGCGAAGGCGACAAGGATCTCGCCAAGCTCGACAAGGTCGAATTCAAGCGCCTCGCCGGTGTGACCATCGTAGTCACCGGCGAAGGCGATCAGGTCGACGCAGTCGCCGTTCCCAGCACCATTGCCCGATAATTGAAGACAGGTTCCGGAGGTTTATCATGACGATTGCAAGAATGGCGAAGTCGCTGCTGATGGCAGGCGTGATGACGATGGCCGCCGGAACCCCGGGGCGCTCGGCCGCCATCGGCGTCCGGTTCGCACCACCGGATGTCGAACTGCCGAAGCAGGCGGTCTGCGCACCGCGCGTCCGAGACGAAGACATGATCGCCGAATGGACGGCTTGGGATCAGAAGGCCCTGCCCAAACGAGCGACCTTCGCGATCACCCGCGACATGAACCGCATGCGCGATCTCGATGCGCGCAGGTTCGAACCGATCATCACCCGAATCCAGGCGCTGATGCCGACGGTCAAGAAGAATTACGACGAAACCGACGCTCTGTTCGATCGTGTCAAACTGATGCTGGCCAAGGGCGAAGGCGACAAGGTGCGCGACGAGGGCCTGGTGCAGAAGCTCATCGACGCCGGCTCCCATCCGGCAGGCTCGCTCAACACACTCGCCGACTATTTGATCGAGGGCCGCGGCATCGCCCAGGACAAGCAGGCCGGTCTGAAGATGAAGGTCCAGTCGGCCTATGGCGGCAATGCCGATGCGATCCTCGATCTCGCCCTCATGACCGACGAGGGCCAGACCGTGGACGGTTGGGACATCGAACCCGAACTCGCCGTCAACATGGCCTTCGGCTCGCTGGTCGGCGTTCTCGACGAAGGCATTTGCGACCGCATCAGCCGCGTGGCCCGTGAATATGACGATGGCGAAGTGGTGGTGAAGGACCCGCAGCTGAGCATGGCCTGGTATCGTTTCGCCGCTGACCTCGGCGACACGGCCGCAGCCTGGGAAGTCGCGGAACTGAACCTGCTCAGCGAGAAGATCGTCAAGGATAACGAGGTTCTGCTCAAATATCTGAAGAAGGCAGCCGACGGCGGCAACATGTCCGCGATCCTCGAGATGGGCCGCCTCTATGCCGAGGGCGCCCTCCTGCCGCGCGATAGAAAGAAGGCCTTCGACTATTTCAAGCAGGCGGAAGCCGCCGGAAACCAGGCCGGCATCATCAAGCAGGCGCAACTGCTCGAGCAGACCAAGGACCGGTCACCGGAAGATGCGGCTGCCTATGAAGATCTCCTGCGCCAACTGATCGCCCGCAACGACCCGCCGCCATGGGCCTATACCCGCCTCGCGCGTGTCATCCAGGCGCGTGACGGCATCTGGAAATCGGCAGCGGAGGTCAAACCGCTCCTGGAAGAGGCCGTCAAGCGCGGCGACATCGAGGGGGGCATCGACCTGGCAGAGCTTCTCATGAGGGAAGACCTGTCGCCCAGAACAATCGCTCGATCGACCGACCTCTTGTCCGGCGCGATCCACATCAACGGCGAAATCAATGCAATTGCCAAGCTGCAGCGCGTCTATCTCTGCATGGATCCGGCAGGCCCCGACATCGAGGCATCCAGATACTGGTCAAACATCGAGGCAGGCGCTGGCAACAAGACCCTCAACCTGGCACCCGAACAGATCGACAAGCTGCCGGAACTGAAAGATCCGATGGTCATTGCGGCCATCCAGACCCAGGCACTTTATGGCCGAGCCAGCGCGCTCGCGCTTTACCAGCGCTACCTGAAGGGCGCGGGCTACTCCGACCAGGTGCTCAAGTTCTGGGCGGAGCGCGCGGAAGTGCGCCGCGGTGCCACCGTCGAAGCGGCACTCCTCGAATTCAAGCAGAACCTGGAGAAAGGCCGCATCAACGATGCCAAGCGCAGCATCCAGATGACCGGCGAAGGCATGACCGTTGATGCCGGCCTGAGCTTTGCTCGCTTCCTCGTCAACAATTACGCGACCGATCCCGAAAGCGTCGCCCTTGCCAGGGAGATCCTGACGCCGCTCGCGGAGACCGGTTCGGGCCGGGCCGTCGGGCTGCTGAAGGACCTGGAGGGCTCCAACGCCGAGACCAGTTCCTCGCCACTCCAGCGTTTTGGTGACGTGATGCGCGATCGCGGCGACATGTCGGCGCAACTGCTGCTGGCCGAAAACGCGACCTCGGAAGAGGACCAGGCACGCCTGTATCACCAGGCGATCAGCACGCAGCGCTGCGACTACGACGACACGATGGCTCTGGCCGAATTCTCCATCCGGCATCAGCGCCAGGATGCCGAGCGTTGGCTGTCGATCGCAAGCCACATTGCGGGTGACGACGCCTGGCGCAAGGTCAAGATCGCCGATGTCTACATGGCGCTCAACCAGCCGAAGACCCAGGAACGGGCGCTTGAACTCTATCAGGAAGCGCGTCTCGGCGGCGAGCCGGCCGCCTTCTATCGCCTCGTCAAATACTATGCCGACGACGCGACCGAGAGCTACGACCCACAGAAGGCAAGCGACATCTTCGTGGACCTCGTGGAGAGCTCGGACATCAAGGACGTGCCCGAAAAACTCCTCATGCTTGCCAACATGAAGCCGGATATCCGGCGTCAGGTGTCGCAGCGCATCGACGTGCGCGGTCTCTATGAGGAGGCGGCTGAAAACGGCCAGCCCGTGGCCATGCGCGAAGTGGCAAAACTACTGCGCAGCGATGCGAAGGACAGCAAGTCCATTCTCGCCGCCTTCAATTGGCTGAAGAAGGCGGCAGAGGCCGGCGATGCGGAGGCCATGTTCCTCCTGTCGCAATCCTACGCCTACGGGCTGGGCACGCGCCCGGCTCTCGACGACGCACAAGCCTGGATGGCACGCGCGGCGGAAGCCGGGCATCCCGCAGCTACCCAGGTCCTGAAGCTCAACAACGCAGGAACGGAGGGCTGACCATTGGCCGATCTCACCCATTGGACACTGAACCGCCATATCGCAGCCTCGCTGCTCGCAATCACAGCCGCCATGGCGGCGGCACCAGCGGCGCAGGCCGCCGACGAGACCTGCTTCAAGACGCCGACGCCGGTCATGAGTCTCGGCTTCGGCAGCCGCTACGAGGCCGATTCCAAAAGCCGCTCCGACATCGATGAAGAGTCCGATGCGGCCGTGACCAAGGCTCTGAAGCCGATAGACCAGTTCATTCAAAATCTCGCCAAGGTCGTTTCGAAGGCACAAACCGAGAAGGACATCGCAACGAGGCGCGCTTACCATCGCTGCGTCGTGGATTCCGTTTACGCCTGGGCCAAGGCGGATGCTCTCAACGACATGCGCACGTTCAACGCCAAGCTGTCGATACCGGCACGGATCGGCGGCCTCGCCATCCTCTTTGCCGAAAGCCGTGACCAGGTTCCGGGACTCCACGACCGGGAACGCATCGTGGAGAAGTGGCTGCAGAAGCGCGCGCTGGAGATCGTCTACTTCTTCGAAAACGAAGCGACCAAGGGGGCTGCCCGCAACAACCTGCGCGCCTGGGCCAGTATGGCTGTCGGCGAGGTCGGGGTGCTCAACCGGGACCGGGGTCTCGTCGAATGGTCGATCCTCAGCAACAACACCATGATTACCAATGCGGCGACCGATGGCAGCCTGCCGCTGGAAATGAACCGCCAGCGTTATGCCCTGCACTATCAATTGCACGCCATGACACCGCTGGTCACCTCCGTCGCACGGCTCTGCGAGGCAGGCTACGGCAAGGGCGGTGCGGATCTCGACAAACTGCGGACCATGGCGCACTTCTCGGTCAAGGCCGTGAAGGACCCGAAGATCGTGCAGAAGATCAATGGCAAGAGCCAGACGGTGAAACCGGGGCTGAAGAACAACCTCACGTCACTAGCCTGGCTAGAACCCTATGTGGCGCTCACCAACGATCTGGACATGGAGAAGGAATTCGCGTCGCTGAGACCGCTTTCGAATTCGAAGCTCGGCGGAAACCAGACCAATCTCTACGACGATCAAAGGATCAGTTGCACCATCACGGTACAAAACTGATCAGGATCAGTCAGAGGAAAGCCGGATACGATGACCAATCAGGGGCTGCTCGCTTCGGGCAGCACCTGCCACGCGAGCGTCTGCGCCAGAGTCCATCTGCCACTCCTGAATTTCAAGCTGGACGAGCGAACGGACGGCGTCGAGCGACCGCTCGCGGCCATGCGTGCCCGCCAGCGCCTCGCCCAGGCGGCTCAGAAGGTCTTCGGTCGGGTTATGCGGGGACTGCGTCACCTCGGTGCTCCTCTGACGACATCCTGCTACAAACATGGGCATTGCGGAAGCCGTTCGCTATCAAAGCTGGCCCCAAACACTTAAAAAAGTCGCAATTCCTCGTGATCCGCGCGCCCAAGCACGCCGCTTTCGAGCAGAATGGCAAATAAAGTGTGATGATCGGTCAGCGTCGGCCGGAAGACTCAACGGGGGCTTTGCGCCCCCGGAGTTGAATTAGGCAGCCATGCCCCAGGCGGAGGGATCGTCATCGCCGAACATGCGCTCGAGGCTGAGGAAGCAGATCATGCTCTTGTCATGGGCAATGATGCCGTCGGAGAAGGCTGCACTCGGGCCGGTCGCGGCCGGGAGAGGCTGCAGCGTGCTGCCAGCCACCGTCAGGATGTCGGAGACGCCGTCGACCAGCAGACCGACAGTCATGCCGTTGACTTCTGTGACAACAACGGCACTGCGCTCCGTCGCCTGAGCAGCCGGCATGCCGAGCTTCACGGCGAGATCGACGATCGGGATGACCGTCCCGCGAAGATTCATGACGCCGAGGACTTCGTAGGGCGAGTGCGGGATGGGCGTAACCGGGGCCCAGCCGCGGATTTCGCGGATAGATGTCGTCTTGACGCAGAACTCCTGTTGATGAAGCCGGAAGGCGATGATTTCGAGGGCATCGGCGGCGTTCGACGTCGTATTCATCTGCGATTTCCTCCTGCTGCGAGCCTCCGTCGGCTGGCAGCTTGTCACGATGTTGGTTCACCGGGGATCCCGGCGGCAGAGGCCTGCTCTGCACTCCAAATCAATTTAGCCCACCAGTAATTAAAGAATATCTAAATCAATTAGGAGAATGCGCAACGGGCGCTGCGGACATGCCCCTCACCGGGCAAGCATGGTGAAATGCGCCATCTGTCCGGCACTCCACCAGGAGAACTCTCGCAGCAGTGAGGGCGCAACCTCGCCGATGCGACCGCCGTGAAGGCTGAGCATGCCCCGCGTCGTGGCGATCGCCAGCACATTTCCTACATGCTGGCGAGACACCTGAAACCGCTGCGACAGTGCATCATAGGTGAGCGCAAGCGGCCAGTCTTCACCCAGCGCACCGGCCAGGTGGGCACCCATAACGGCACAAAGAATGAGATATCCGCTGTCGCGACCGGTGAAGTCGACGACCGTCTCGAAGGGCGTGAACAGGACATCCATCGACTGGAAGGCAACGGTCGATCGGCCGATCAGCCGACAGATCAGCGACACATCGGCGTCCAGCGCTTCACGAAGTGAATGGCCTTCAAGCATGGCGGAAGCAGCAATGAAGGCAAGAGGGGAGCGGGCAATTTCCAAGACGAGGGACGGCGTGGGCCGCAACCTGATCTCTCGCCTGTCTCGCGCATTCTGTTCTGCCACGACATAGCCACCGGCTCGAAGGCCCGAAATGAGATCGCTGACCTGGCGTGCGCTGCCGGGGACCAGTGTCTGCAGCAGGGTCATAGTGGGTGCAGGCCCCGTCCCCTCCTCGAACCGGACCCACATTCCGATCAACATGTAGCAGGTGATGTAGCGCATCTTCTGCGCAAAGATCTTGTTGGCCGGCCAGCGGAATGCACTGGCCTCCACCATGCTGCGGCAATAGGCGAGCACTGCCCTGTCGAAGCCCTGATGGGCAAGATAGCCGCTCGCCAATTGCCACACAGGCTCGCCCAGATGCTTTTCGACACCGGGATGGACGACCAGTCGGTCCCGATCGAGTTCGGCACGCAATTGATCCATGGCGCAACTCCAGATCAGAATTGTGCATAGGAGGCCAATTCACCGGCGCCGTCGATTGGTAAATCTAGTAGTCAACCCTAATGAAGAAGCCACGCAGGCTCCATGCGCCGCCGTCCTCCGCTTCAGGGTACTCGTTTGGCAAGATCATAGGCGGCTGCGCATCGCTGGCCCGAGGCGCAATAAGCGAGGATCGGACCCGACTGCTGGCTGATCAACGCCTTCAACTGACGCGCCTGGTCGAAGGAGACGGAACCCGGCACCACCGGCAGATAATGCGCTTCGAGCCCGACCTGATGCGCAGCGCTTTCAATCTCGTCAAAGGCCGGCTGAAAGAACCCTTCCCTGTCCGGGCGCATGCAGATCACGGTCTTGAACCCGAGTTCGGCAATCGCCTGCAGCTGCTGCGGCTTGATCTGTCCGGTGACATGAAAGCTCGGATCGATGCTGCGAATGCTCATGAGAAGTCCTTCCTGAAGGCACTGACCTTCATACGCCGAGGTTAAAACACATAACGTTTTTTATATATTTTAGCTCTATGGCCCCGTGTCAACACTTGCCAGTCCGGATTTCTCATATATATTCGTATCTATGAAGATTGATCCTGAACAGATGAAGGCTGGTGCCGACATGGCCAGCGAACTCCTCAAGTCGCTATCCAATCGATATCGACTGCTGATCCTCTGCCGTCTGGCTGACGGCGAGCACTCCGTTGGTCAGCTTGCCGAATTCCTCGGGATCCGCGACAGCACCGTGTCGCAGCATCTGGCACTGTTGCGCCGGGAGAAGATCATCATGGGGCGGCGCGACGGCCAGACCATCTGGTACCGGATCGAAAGCGAACCGGCGCGCGCGATTATCGGCACCCTCTACGACAGCTTCTGCAAGACCTCCGACTGCGCGGCCTGACGGCAACCAACGCCGTCTTCCATTCTACAAATGGCGGCTTGACATCGACTTGCCTAATATATACGTATCATCGTAGATATGTATCTTAAGGAGAAAAACATGTCGATCGATCGCGCCGTTCTCGTCTTTGCAGGGTTCATGATCCTGCTTTCGCTTCTGCTGACATACTTCGTGCATCCGGGCTTCGTCTGGTTCACCGCTTTTATCGGCGTGAACATGATACAGTCGGCCTTCACCGGCTTCTGCCCGGCGGCCACGATTTTCCGCAAGCTGGGGCTGCGCCCCGGCACAGCATTCTGAGGACAAGTCATGCCGAAATCCGCCTTCATCGCCCTTTTTGCGGCAGCGACTGCCATGGGACTGACCGTCAGCCATGCCGCTGATCTCAAACTCGAAGCCGTCGACATCACGGAGATGAAGGCGGTCTATGGCCAGATCCAGCCGCGCAACAGCGTCCTGGCCCGGACAAGGCTCGGCGGCACCCTGGTCGAGCTGAATGTCACCGAAGGCGACATCGTCAAGGCTGGCGATGTGATCGCCGAGGTGAAGGACGACAAGATCGACTTCCAGATCAAGGCCGTCGACGCGCAGCTTCTCGGCCTCAGAGCTTCTCTGCGGGATGCTGAGGTCGAACTGGATCGTGCCGATCGGCTGGTGCGCAGTGGCGCCACCAGCACCCAGCGTCTTGATCAGCTGAAGACCCAGCTGGACGTCATCACCAACCAGGTCCGCCAGGCAGAAGCTCAGCGCTCCGTACTCGTCCAGCAGGCATCGGAAGGCGCAGTGCTCGCCCCCTCGGAAGGGCGTGTGATCGCCGTTCCCGTGACCCGCGATGCCGTCGTCATGGCGGGCGAGACGGTTGCGACGATTGCCGGCGGCGGCTTCTTCCTGCGGCTCGCAATTCCCGAGCGTCATGCACAGGACCTCACGCAGGGGGCACCGATCCGCATCGAGGCGGGTGGCGCGATGCTCGAAGGCGAACTCGTGAAGATCTACCCACAGATCGAAGGCGGCCGGGTGACGGCCGATGTCGAGGTCGACGGGCTTGATACCGATTTCGTCGCTGCACGGGTTTTGGTCGAGCTGCCGATCGGCAAGCGTCAGGCGCTTGTGGTGCCGGCAGCCTCCCTGTCGAACCGTTCCGGCGTCAACTTCGTCGCCGTGCGCGAGAACGACAAGATCGTCGAACGCGCCGTGATCGCAGGCAGGCCTTTGGAGATCGACGGTCAGAAGCAGGTCGAAATACTCTCAGGCCTCGTGGCCGGCGATGTCGTGGTGACAGAATGAGCACTCCCGTCGACAGATCCCTCAATGCGCCGGAACCGGATGACGATACGCCAATGACCAATCTGGGCATTGCCGGCCAACTGACGCGCGCCTTCATCAAGTCGCCGCTCACACCGCTTTTCCTCATCGCCGCCTTTGCCTTCGGCATTGTCGCCCTGCTGACCCTCCCCCGCGAGGAAGAGCCGCAGATTTCCGTTCCCATGGTCGACATCATCGTCGAGGCACCGGGCCTGCGTGCAGACGACGCCCAGAAGCTGATCACCGAGCCGCTCGAGACCATCGTCAAGAGCATCAACGGCGTCGAGCACATCTACTCCCAGTCCATGGACAACATGGTCATGGTCACCGCTCGCTTCCTGGTCGGCACCTCCGCGGATGCCGCGGTGCTGCGCGTCCACGACAAGGTGCGCGCCAATATCGACCGCATTCCGGTCGGCATCGCCGAACCCAAGGTCGTCGGACGCGGCATCGATGACGTCGCGATCGTCACCCTCACCTTCTCCCCGACGAAGGACGCGAGCAGCCATGTCGGCGCCAACGATCTCACCCGCATCGTCCGCGAAGTCCGCAACGAGATCGCCAAGGTCGATAATGTCGGCCTCACCTATGTCGTCGGTGAAACCAATGAGATCATCCGCATCTCGCCACAGCCGGAAAAGCTCGCCCTTTACGGGATCACGCTGCAGCAGCTTGCCGGCCAAGTCGGCGGCGCCAATACCGCGATGCCGGCCTCGCAGGTGCGCGAAGGCGGCCGCCAGATTGACGTGATCGCCGGCGAGACGCTCTCCACGCCGGCCGACATCGGTAATCTGCTGCTGACGGCCCGCGATGGTCGCCCGGTCTATGTCCGCGATGTCGCAACGATCGACTTTGCCACCGACACCAGCGAAGCCCTCGTTTCAACGCTGCGCAAGGACGGCGAAACCATCGAGCGCGTGCCCTCGGTCACGCTTGCGATTGCCAAGCGCGCCGGCTCCAACGCCGTGGTGGTTGCGGAAGCGATCCTTGCGCGCGTCGAAGCCCTGGAAGGCAGGCTGATCCCCGAGGACATCCATGTCGAGGTCACTCGCGACTATGGCGAAACCGCGAACGAAAAGGCGAACGAACTCCTCTACCACCTCGGCCTCGCAACCGTTTCGATCATCGCGCTCGTCTGGCTGGCGATCGGTCGCCGCGAAGCGCTTGTCGTGGCCATCGTCATTCCCGTGACAATCCTCCTCACCCTCTTCGCTTCCTGGCTGATGGGCTACACGCTGAACCGCGTCTCGCTCTTTGCCCTCATCTTCTCCATCGGCATTCTCGTCGACGACGCGATCGTCGTCATCGAGAATATCGCCCGCCACTGGGGCATGGGCGACAAGCGCTCGCGCCGTCGCAGCGCCATTGAGGCGGTCGCCGAAGTCGGCAACCCGACCATCGTCGCGACGCTGACCGTCGTCGCAGCTCTCCTGCCGATGCTCTTCGTCTCCGGCATGATGGGCCCTTACATGAGCCCGATCCCGGCAAATGCGTCAGCCGCGATGATCTTCTCCTTCTTCGTCGCAGTCATCGTCACGCCCTGGCTGATGCTGAAGGTCGCCGGTAATGCGCCCGTTCACGCCCATGAGGATCACGAGACAGGTGGCAGGCTTGGCCGGATGTATGCGGCAACCGCCCGCCCCATCCTCGCCACCAAGACCCGCAGCTGGGTGTTTCTGGCACTGGTCGGCCTGCTGACGCTCGGATCGCTGAGCCTCTTCTACACCAAGCATGTCACGGTGAAGCTCCTGCCCTTCGACAATAAGTCGGAACTGCAGGTCACCATCGATCTGCCGGAAGGCTCCTCCGTCGAGGCGACCGACGCCGTGGCCCAGGCCGTGGGCCGCACCGTGCTCGACATGCCGGAAGTGGTCTCCGTCCAGACCCATGCAGGAACCGCAGCCCCCTTCAACTTCAACGGCCTTGTCCGTCACGCCTATATGCGCGCCGCGTCCTATCAGGGCGACGTGGCGATCAACCTGACGCCCAAGGCCGATCGCGATCGCACGAGCCACGACATTGCGCTTGATATCCGCCGGAAGATTTCAGGCATTACCATGCCCGAGGGCACGAGCCTCAAGGTCGTCGAGCCGCCACCGGGACCGCCCGTCATGGCAACCCTGCTCGCCGAGATCTATGGCCCGACGCCGGAGATCCGCCGTGCCGTGGCCGAAAAGGTCGAGGCAGCCTTCCGCTCGGTGCCCTTCATCGTCGATGTCGACAACTCCTATGGCGTCGAGGCGCCCCGCAAGCGGCTGGTTATCTCGACCGACGACGCGGAATTCTACCGTGTCGAGGAAGGCGACGTCTTCGACACCATCGCGATCCTCGCGAACGGCAAGACGATCGGCTACTCGCATCGCGGCGAAGGCCGTCCGCCGATCCCGATCCGCCTGGAACGCGCCAAGAGTGAGAAGGTGATCGACGAGCGTTTCCTTTCGACCCCGATGCCGGCCAACGTTCTGCCAGGCGACAAGGGTGTCGTTGAACTCGGCGATGTCGTACGCGTCGTCGACGAGAAGACCACGCTGCCGATCTTCCGCCACAACGGCATCAATGCAGAAATGGTGACGGCCGAACTCGCCGGCGACTTCGAAGCGCCCCTTTACGGCATGCTCGCCGTGCAGGAAGCGATCGACGCGCAGGACTGGACGGGCCTGCCCAAGCCGGTGATCGCGCTCAATGGCCAGCCGACCAATGAAGAGGAAGCAACCCTGCTCTGGGATGGCGAATGGGAAGTCACCTGGGTGACCTTCCGCGACATGGGCGCCGCCTTCATGATTGCGCTGCTCGGCATCTACATCCTCGTCGTCGCCCAGTTCGGTTCGTTCAAGGTGCCGCTGGTCATCCTGACGCCGGTGCCGCTGACCTTCATCGGCATCCTCGGCGGCCACTGGCTCTTCGGTGCGCCCTTCTCGGCCACCTCGATGATCGGCTTCATCGCGCTTGCCGGCATCATCGTCCGCAACTCGATCCTGCTGGTGGATTTCATCCGCCACGCCGATCACACCGGGAAAACGCTGACCGATGTCCTCATCGAAGCAGGCTCGATCCGCTTCAAGCCCATCCTGCTGACAGCGCTTGCGGCGATCATCGGTGCGGCCGTCATCCTGACCGACCCGATTTTCCAGGGGCTGGCGATCTCGCTGCTCTTCGGCCTGATCTCGTCGACGCTGCTGACGGTCCTGGTGATCCCCGCAATCTACCGGGTGCTACGCACCTGAAAGTAACTGAGCTGAGGACATATGGCCGTGCCGCAAGCGCGGCCATTTTCATTTGGACAGAAGTTTCTCGACACACCCCCTTCAAAGCGACATCAAAAAGTGTAAACTAAATTTTACACTCAAGCTGAGGCGGGACCCATGGCCCAACCATTCCCATTCGCCGCCATCGTCGCCCAAGAGGACATGAAGAAGGCCCTCCTGATGGCGGCCGTCGAGCCTCTGCTCGGCGGCGTGCTGATCTTCGGCGATCGCGGCACGGGAAAATCGACGGCAGTCCGCGCCCTGACCCAGCTACTGCCACCGATCGAAACGCGCGAAGGTTGCCGCTACAACTGCCTTCCGGCGGAACCACAATCCGCCTGCACCATCTGCAATCCCACAAGCGGCCTGAAGCCACCTGCGATCGTCAAGCATCGCGCACCGATGATCGATCTGCCCCTGGGGGCGACCGAAGATCGTGTCTGCGGCTCGCTCGACATCGAAAAGGCCCTGGTCGCCGGGGAAAAGCACTTCGAGCCCGGGCTCCTGGCCGCCGCCAACCGCGGCTTCCTCTACATCGATGAGATCAACCTGCTGGAGGACCATCTGGTCGACCTCCTCCTCGACGCAGCCGCCTCCGGCGTCAACGTCGTGGAGCGCGAGGGCCTGAGCATCCGCCACGCCGCCCGTTTTGTCCTCGTCGGCAGCGGCAATCCGGAAGAAGGCGATCTCAGACCCCAATTGCTCGATCGCTTCGGTCTTTCTGTCGACGTCCGCACCATCGACGATCTCGACCAGCGCATCGAGGTAATCCGCCGCCGTGATACCTACGAAACGGACCCGCGCGGTTTCATCAAGCTCTGGGCGAAGCGAGACGCAGCCGTCGGTCGCCGCGTAATCGCCGCGCGAAAAATCCTCCGTCAGGTCGAGATCCCTGATCCTGTGGTCAGGCGCATGTCGCAGCTCTGTCTGCGTCTCGGGATTGACGGCATGCGCGGCGAACTGACACTGATGCGCGCAAGTCGCGCCGCGGCCGCCCTTTCGGCGCGGCTACAGGTCACCTGGGACGATGTCGCAGATATCGCCCCCATGGTGCTTTGCCACCGTCTGCGCCGCGACCCGCTCGACGATGCCGGTTCTGCCCCCCGCATCGAGCGCGCTCTGGCGTCGATCGACGACACCGGCAAAGACCGTCACGCCCATGGCTGAACTTGGCCCCCACGATGCCTATGAGAAGACCCTTGATGACAGGGGCGCGGAACTCTGGGCGGATGCGCGGCTGGCAATCGAGCTGCTCGGCCTGGGAGGCTCGAGCCTCGGCGGCATCTGGCTGAAGGCCCGGTCGGGCGGCGTCCGCGATCTCGTCATTTCCCGACTTCAGGAACGCCTCGGGATCGGCTTTGTCCGCCTGCCACCCGGCACATCTGCGGCCAATCTCTCAGGCGGCGTCGATCTCGCGGCAACCGCTGCGACAGGAAGTCTCGTCCGGCAACAGGGTCTTCTGGCCCGGGCCGAAGGTGGCGGGCTGATGATACCCATGGCGGAGCGCCTCGACCCATCACTCGCAGCCATGGTCGCGAGCGCAATGGATCAACCTCAGGAGAGCGGGTTTTTGCTGGTCGCCCTCGACGAAGCACTCGATGACGAGGCCCCGCTTTCCAGCGGACTTGCCGATCGCCTTGCGCTGCGCATCGATCTCGATGGCATCGGCTGGCATCATGTGAACGGCCAGGAGGCAGAGCCGGCACGACCGTGGAACTCGCTGACCACTTGGCAGGATGTGACGATCAATGATCGACTGCTGAAAGGCCTTGCCACCCTCTCGCAGATGGCCGGCCATGGCTCGACACGCATATTGGCGCATCTCGCACGCACGGCACGAGTTCTGGCGTATCGCGAGGACCGTATGACAGTTGAGGAGCGCGACGCGCTGACAGCCCTTCGCCTTTGCCTTGGTCTGCGGCTGACGCCTCAGGCTGAAGCGCCCGCCGAGCAGCCGGAAGATCCAGCGACAGATGCTCCTCCGAAACACGACGAAGAACCGATAGGCCCCTTACCTTCGACGGATCCGGCCGATCAGGATCAAGAGAGCAACACCGACAACCCGACACAGCTCGACGTGCTGACGGAGATGCTGGCGGCCATCAAGGCAGGTGCGCTCTCGGCAGATCCTTGGCTCACCATCGCCCAGCGCCCCAGCCGCAATGCCGGCGGAGCGGGCAAGTCGGGCGACCTGCACAAGAATACCCGGCGGGGACGGCCTTTCGGCATTGGGCTAGCGCCGCCCCATCCGGAGGCCCGGCCCGACATCATCGCGACCCTGCGCGCAGCAGCGCCCTTTCAGCGCATCCGGGCCGCCCAGCGGCAGGCTCTGGGTGTGGCGAACCCTCGTCCATCGTCCGGAGCCACGGCGCCGCGCGCCTTTGTAAGCCGCGATGACTTCCGGTATCTGCGGCTGCGCCATGCAGCGCCCTCGACGGCAATCTTTGTCGTCGACGCCTCTGGCTCCACCGCGCTGGAACGCCTCGGCGAAACCAAGGGCGCAATCGAACAGCTTCTGGCGCGCTGTTATGTCCGCCGCGACGAAGTGGCCTTGATCGCCTTCAGGGGAACAAGCGCCGAGCTGCTTCTGCCACCGACCCGCTCGCTCACTGCCGCGAAACGCCAACTCGCCGCCCTTCCCGGCGGTGGACCGACACCGCTTGCCGCGGGGCTGAAAGCCGGCCTTGAACTTGCGCTCTCCGTCGAGAGACGCGGCAGCAGCGCTGTGCTTGTACTGCTGACAGATGGGAGCGGCAACATCGCCCTCGACGGTACCCCCGATCGAGCCCTGGCCGCCGAAGAACTCGCGCGGCTTGCCCGAAACTGCAAGGCGAGGGACGTGAAGACGATCTGCATCGACATTGCACGCCGCCCGCGCGAAAGCGTGACCACTCTTGCGAACATGCTCGGAGCCGAATTGCACATCTTGCGAAAAGCCGATGCCGGTCATGTGTCGCAGCTCGTGGACCGTTCGATGCAGGAGGCGCGCGCATGACACTCGGCCGCGATCGACTGGACTGGGAAACGGACGGCCGCAACTGGCCGAACCGAGACGCAAGCCAGTTCATGAAGACCAACACCTGTGACTGGCATGTCCAGATCGCGGGACCTGACACCGCACCGATGATCCTGCTGCTGCACGGTACGGGCGCATCCTCCCATTCCTGGCGCCACCTCCTGCCGCTGCTCAGCACGCGCTTCCGCGTCGTGGCGCCGGACCTTCCAGGCCACGGCTTCACCCGTCCGCGCGGACCAACAGACCTCTCACTTCCCGGCATGGTGCGGGCATTGACGGAACTGCTCTCCGGGCTGGATCGCTGCCCGGCTGTCATTATCGGGCATTCCGCTGGTGCTGCCATCGCCGTCACGCTGGCTGCCAGCAAAGCCGCTGCCGTGCCGCGCCATGTCATCGGCATCAACGGCGCCTACCTGCCGATCCGTGGCAACGCATTGTTTTCGCCGCTGGCCAAGGCGCTCTTCGCCAACCCATTTTCCGCTTCGATGTTCTCGCTGATGTCACGGGTGACGCCGCTCGGCAGCAACCTTCTGACCGCGACCGGCTCACCGATCGATGAGGAAGGGCGCGCGATCTACCGCATGTTGCTCGCCTCCCCCGCCCATGTTCGCGGCGCACTCGGCATGATGGCCGCCTGGGACCTGTCCCGCTTTGACGCCACCCTCCAGCGCCTGCCCTTCCCCATGACGCTGATCGCCGCCAAGGACGACCCCATGGTGCCGATCGAAAACTCTCAACACGCAGCGCGTCAGGCTACGGGGAGCCGGCTGGTGCTCACCGACAAGGGCGGGCACCTCCTGCATGAATGCCGGCCCGCCGACATCGTGCGGTGGTTGGACGAAGCCATCGGAAACGAAAGACCGAACGGAGCGGACGCAGCATGAATGTCGCCAGCCGTTTTCCCAGACACAAACCCAAACCTGTCGACAACAGACCGCATGCCGTCGTGATCGGTGCTGGTGTCGGGGGGCTCGCGACCGGTGCCCTGCTCGGCGCCAAGGGCTATCGCGTTACAATCATAGACCCGCTGGACGAGCCCGGGGGACGTGCCTATGCCCATCGCCAGGATGGTTTCACCTTCGACGCCGGGCCGACCATCATCACCGCCCCCTGGCTTTTCGAAAAGCTCTGGCATGACTGCGGTGGACGCCTGAGCGACGATGTCGAGCTCCGGCCAAACACCCCTTTTTACCGCGTGCGCTTCGACGACGGTACGGTCTTCGACTATTCCGGTGACCGCGCGGCGATGGAAGCGCAGATTGCCCGGATCGAACCCAGGGATGTCGCGGGCTATCGCAGCTTTCTCGACGAGAGCCGGCGGATCTATGAAGTCGCCTTCGAGCAACTGGCGCACAAACCCTTCCACAGCCTGCTGTTCACGGCAAAGACGCTTGCCGGTCTGGTGCGTCTGGGCGGCTATCGCTCCGTCTATTCGGTCGTCTCGAAGCATTTCAAGAGCGACAAGCTGCGCACCCTCTTTTCCTTCCATCCGCTGCTGATCGGCGGCAACCCCTTCTCGGCCACCTCTTTCTACTGCCTGATCGCCCATCTCGAGGGCAAATATGGCGTGCATCATGCCATTGGCGGGACGAACGTGCTGGTGCGCGGCATCGCCTCGCTCGTCACGCGCAACGGCGGACAGATACGGCTGAATGAAACCGTGACCGAAATCGAGACGGAGGGGCGTCGGGCAAAAGCCGTGCGCCTGGCCTCCGGCGAGCGGATCGCTGCCGACATTGTCATCTCGAATGCCGATCCCGCCACCACCTATGGCAAGCTCCTGAAGCAGCATCCCCGGAAACGCTGGACCGATGCCAAGCTTCAACGTGGCGACTATTCGATGAGCCTCTTCGTCTGGTACTTCGGCACGAACCGCCGCTATGACGATGTCCTGCATCACACGATGCTCTTCGGCCCGCGCTATCGTGGACTTCTCGACGACATCTTCCGCAACCACCGCCTCGCAGACGATTTCAGCCTCTACCTGCATCGGCCGACGGCGAGCGATCCCTCTCTGGCTCCGCCCGGCGGCGATGCCTTCTACGTCTTGAGCCCGGTGCCGAACCTTCAAAGCGGGACCGACTGGAACGAGGCAGCAGAAATCTACCGCCGCAAGATCGAAAAACGGCTTGAGCAAACCATGCTGCCCGGTCTTTCAAAGAGCATCGTCTCCTCGCGAATTGCGACCCCGCTCGACTTCCGCGACAGGCTCCTCTCCTGGCAGGGAGCCGCCTTCGCGCTTGAACCCAAGCTCTTTCAGAGCGCCTGGTTCCGCCCCCACAACAAGAGCGAGGAACTCGACAATCTCTTCCTCTGCGGTGCTGGCACCCATCCCGGTGCAGGCCTGCCCGGTGTCGTGTCGTCTGCGCGTATCGTCGCAGATCTGGTGCCGGATCCGGCGTCCCTGCCTGGCGGCCATTGGGAAGGAAATGGAAGAGGATCTGCACAATGACAGACACGCACCCGTCCTACTCCGAAGCCCATCTGGCACGTCCGACGATCCGTCGACCAATTCTCCTGAACTACGGCTTTTCCGGCGATTTCGAGGATCAGAGGGCCTGTTCGGCTGCCATTCGCCGCGGGTCCAAATCCTTTCACCTCGCCTCTCTGCTTCTGCCAGGGCCGACCCGCGAGGCCGCCCGCGCGCTCTATGCCTTCTGCCGGCATTCCGACGACCTGATCGACGATCCGCGCAGCGGCATGCCAGCCCTTCAGCGCCTGCGCGAGCGGCTGGACCTGATCTATGCCGGTGACCCGGCACCCTTTGCCTGCGACCGTGCCTTCGCACGGGTGGTGCATGACCATGCGATCGCCAAGCCGGTGGTCGAAGCCCTGCTCGACGGTTTCGCCATGGATCTCGATGGCCGGCGCCACGCGACCATCGACGACGTGAAAGCCTATGCGACCTGTGTGGCTGCAAGCGTCGGGCTGATGATGGCATCGGTGATGGGCGTCAGTGACAGGGCAGCACTTGCCCGCGCGGCCGACCTCGGGATTGCGATGCAATTGACCAACATCGCCCGCGATGTCGGAGAAGACGCGCGAAACGGAAGACTCTACCTGCCGCTCGACTGGCTGGAAGAACAGGGTATCGACGTCGCGGCATTCCTCGAAAATCCGCAATTTACCCCCGCGCTCGGTCTGGTGGTGAGGCGGCTGCTCGACGAAGCCGCCCGCCATTACCGGCTCGGGCATGCCGGCATCCGCAGCTTGCCTAAACCCTGTCGTCACGCGATCCGCACAGCCGCCCTGGTCTATGAGGCGATCGGCCAGGGCATCGCGGACAATGGCTATGACAGCGTCAACCATCGCGCGACGACAGGGCTCAGCACCAAGATTGGACTCCTGCTGAAGGCACGTTCCGACGATAGCCGTTGGACAGCGACGGCCGTGCGAGACCTCCATGCAAGCACCGAACCCGTAGCGCGCGCGCTGGTGACACTCAGCGGCGTGTTGCGGGAGAGTGCACCAATGCAACGTGCTGATAAGCCTACCTCCGATGCGGAAACGGCCGTCGGACGGGTCACCGACATCCTGCTCAGGCTGCATAACGACGCTCGACTTGAGACGCTGAGACGCCGAGAGGCGGCGCGAGAAAAGGCGGCGAGCCTTGCTTGAGCATTATTTCGGCATCATCGAAGCCATCTTCGTCTTCAGTCTGGCGATCGCCTTCTATGTCTGGCAGATGCGCGATCTGAAAAAGGCGAAGCTCGAAGCGGAAGCCCGCGAGCGACAGGCGTGTCAGCAGGAGACGGGCGAGCCAGGAAGCGATTAGGTGTGCCGCGGCATACGAAACGGAAGCATCATCCTGACGACCGGATTTGCCAGCCGGCGACAATCGAGCGTCTCGTGCATCATCTCGACCGAATCCCCGGCAACGACCGTTTCGACCAGCGAGCGCCGGTAGAACGGCGTATCTTCCAGAACGCTTTTCAAGACGGGAGTTGTGCCGCCGTCGCAGGCGATCCCGCCGCCGACGCCCCAGAACCCACGCTTCAGCGATTGTCGCGGCGGGGGATCGAAGTCCGATATCGCACCGTCACGACCACAGACGAGGCCGAAACGGCTGTTCGTGCCGTCGGCAAGCACTGAATCATAGAGTATGACGGTGCGGCCATCGCCCACATTGCCCCTGGCCCAGTCCCAGCCGGAAAAATCCTTCTCGAGCGGACGCACGCCATGGTTCATGTCGTGATAGCCCGTGCCCGTCCATCCACCATCGGGCAGCGCCTCGCAGGCGACGGTGACCCGCCCATTGGGGGCGACCGGCTGCCAGATGTGAAACCCGCCCGCGTCGAGATCATAGGCCCGCGCACCGAGACAACCCGGCACTAGCCGGATGTCGCCCCGCATGCGTTTCGGCAGGATGCGTTGTCCGGGCCAAGGCAGGAAGATCTCGTCGAAGGTGATCACGAAACCTGACCCATCATAGCGGAACGAACTGTTGCCGATCGCCAGGGAGTGCCGGTCGCGCGTGAGCCGGGCCTTGCCACGCTCGGTCATCGCCCAGGCGTGACCCTGCGGCCCATAGAGTGCAACATTGAAAGCGATATGCTCTTCCGGATCACGCCGGCCCGACCAGTGATAATAGGGCGAAAACACGGAGCCTATGAAGGCAATCACCGTGAAGGCGAAATGTCCGCAGTCGCTCGTTCCGTCGGCATACCACCAGTGATAGCCGCCGGGCTCGACCGCCGGGTCAAAGGCCGGTCCGCCATCAACCGTTCGGCCGCGAGCTTGCCGGAGAGCGCCGCCATCGGCAGTCCCGGTCCCGGATGCACGCTGCCCCCCGCCAGATAGAGCCCCGGCACCGGCCCCTCCGACCCCGGTCGGGCAAAGGATGCCATCCACCCGTGCGAGGCCATCCCGTAAAGGGCTCCCCCTGTTCCCGGATAGAGGCTCGCAAAGCGATCCGGCGTGGTGATACTCGCCGCAGCCCGTTGGTTCGAGAGCGTCAGACCGTTCAGCCCCAGTCGCCGTTCCATGCTCTTCAGACATGCATTGACCTCGCTTTCATCGAACCGGTGACGATCGCCATCCGCCGGGAGGTTCATCAGGGCATAGATACGCTCCGCTCCGACACCGCCTGCCTGAGGACGACCGGTCGCATCGCGGTCCTGAGCGCAGAGATAGACGGTCGGATCGGAAGGTGCCTCGCGCCGTTTAAAGATGGCCTCGAACTCGCGCTCGTAGTCGTCGGAAAAGAACACCGTATGGTGAGCGATTGGCACGCCCGTTGGCTCGGCGACGCTGCATGACACCAGAGCCGACAGAGACCGTTGTGCCCGGCCGCGAGCCGGGTCCGGAGGCGAGGCACCGATCAGCCGGGGCAGCGCGGCGACATCTCCGTTGTAGACGATCTGCCGGGCCTCGACCTTTCGGCCGCTGCGGGTGACGACCCCGGACACGGCCCGCCGTGAGGGATCGATGAGGATCTCATTGACCGGGTCACCATACCTAAACTCGACGCCGAGCTCGACGGCCAGCGCTTCGAGACGCGTGGCAAGCGCCCTGATCCCGCCCTCGACGGTCCAGACACCCTCTTGCTCGACATGCGCGACCAGCATCAGCGTCGCTGGAGACAGATACGGCGAGGAGCCGCAATAAGTGGCATAGCGGCCGAAAAGCTGGCGCAGCCGGACATCGGAGAAATAGCTGCCCAGCGCCGACCAGAGCGTCGAAAACGGCTTGATAGCCAGCAGATCAGCCGGGCGACCGAGCCCGATGCGGCGGGAGAGCGAAACCGGGTTGGGCCTGGAAGCGTCGATGAAACTGTCTTTCAACACCTCGAAAGTCCGCCGGCTGTCGGCCGCGAAGCGGCGGTATCCCTCGGCCTCGCGCCGTCCGGCAAAGTCTCCGATCGCCCTGATCGTTTCGTCCTGGTCGGCATGCAGATCGAGGCAGGCACCACCCCGCCAGTAATGGCGCGCGATCACGGTCGAGGGGACCAGCTTGAGGTCATCGTCCATCCTGCGCCCTGTAGCGGCAAAAAGCGCCTCGAAGACCCATTTCATCGTCAGCACCGTCGGGCCCGCATCGAAGCCTTTGCCGTCGACTTCGACACGACGCATCTTACCGCCGGCCTCGGTCTGCGCCTCGCAGACGACGACGCGATATCCGGCAGCGGCTGTTCGAATGGCCGCAGCGAGCCCAGCCATGCCGGCACCGATCACCAGTACTGTGTCGTCAGTCGAAACAGGCACCTTCGTCTCCTGTGGCCAGTTGACTTACGGACTTAATGTGTCAATCTTGATTTACACATTATTGAGTTGCGCAAAATTTACAACAGCGCATTCTCTGGAGGTCAACCCAATGGATTTCCCCGAGCGCATTGAAACCGGCATGCAGCGCGCCTTGCGTTATGCGACCGCCAACGGATGCCCACCCATCCTGGCAAAAGCCCTGAAGCATGCGGTATTTCCCGGTGGTGCGCGCATAAGACCACGGCTCTGCCTTGCGGTCGCGGCCGCCTGCGGTGACCGCGAGCCGAATGCCGCTGACAGTGCTGCCGTCGCCATCGAACTCTTGCATTGCGCATCGCTCGTGCATGACGACATGCCATGCTTCGACAATGCGATGACGCGTCGTGGGGCGCCAAGTGTGCATGCCCAATTCGGTGAAGAGATCGCGCTTCTTGTCGGCGACGGCCTGATCATCGCAGCCTTCGAGACGGTCGCGCGGGAAACGCAGCAGACACCGCTTCTCACCGCACCGATGATCGCCACCATCGCCAAGGCGGTGGGCAGCCCTTACGGTCTCGTGGCCGGTCAGGCCTGGGAAAGCGAACCTGAAATCAACATCACCGCCTACCACCGCGCCAAGACTGCCTCGCTGTTCAGCGGCGCCGTGTCGACCGGCGCGATCGCCTCGGGCGGCAATCCGAGGGAATGGCTGGTGCTGGCAGATGCGCTCGGCGCTGCCTATCAGGTTGCCGACGACCTCTATGACGCGGTGGGCCAGTCCGATGCCGGCAAACCGGCCGGACAGGATAGCCGCAACGGCAAGCCGAACATCGTCGCGAGCATCGGCCTCGAAGCGGCGCTGGCTCGCCTGAAGAGCCTCGTCATCGAGGCCGTCGACAGCGTCCCCGACTGCCCCGGTGCGGATGCATTCCGCGCAATGATCCGCAACGAAGCGACGCGGCTGATGCCGAAAACGCTCGCCACCAGCGCGGCTTAGGATCATGGACACCGGAGGCGGAAGAGGCTTCGACGCCAGCCCGCCGATCCGAACCAGCAAGACACGAGCGGAGCGTTCGCAAAGCCTCCTGCAGTCTGTCGCGATCAGTCTTCGTCTCTGGCGAAGCCGCCAGATCGCCTCGCCTCGCTTTCGCGCATTCGTTTCGCGAATGCCGCTGCTGCGGCAGATCGCCAACCGCAAGGCCAATCATCTGTTTCGCCTGACAACAGGCTTCGTCCACACCCAAATCCTGTCTGCCTGTGTCGGCCTCGGGGTCTTCGAGGCACTGGACGGCGAGGCATTGTCGACGAACGCGATCGCGACACGCTGCGGCTTGCCCCCCGACGCCATGCGGCGTCTGCTCGAGCAGGCAAGGCGACTCGATCTCGTCGTCAGCCCTGCGCTCGATCTCTGGCTGCTCTCCGATGCCGGAACGGTGCTTGCCGCCGATCGCGGGCTGCGGGAGATGATCCGGCACCATGACATGTTGTACCGCGATCTCGCCGATGCGCCCGCCTTTTGGCGCGGCGATCGCAGCGATACAGAACTCCGCCGCTACTGGGCCTATGTAAGGGGCAGCGACCCCGCCAGCATCGGCAACGAGGAGGCGGCACCCTACTCCGCCCTGATGCGCGAGAGCCAGGCGATGCTGGCAGACTGCCTTCTTTCATCCCATGACTTCGGCCAATACCGATCCGTCCTTGATGTTGGCGGCGGCGAAGGCGCATTCCTCGCAGCCATTGGCGCGCGGCACCCCTCGACACGGCTCGCGCTGTTCGACTTGCCCGCTGTTACCCAGCTTGCAGCCCGCCATCTGCAGGAGCGCGGCCTTCTGGCGCGCAGCACGTTGCACCCGGGTGATTTCACCCGCGATCCCATTCCGGCCGACCAGGATTGCGTGACGCTGATCCGGATTCTCTGCGATCACGATGACGACCGCGTCCTGAAGATCCTTGCAAACCTGCACAGGCATCTCGCGCCCGGCACTCATCTCCTGGTCGCGGAAGCCATGGCCGGCACGACGGACGGCCCCAATCTCGCAGCCATCTATTTCACCAGTTATTTCACCGCCATGGGCTCCGGCCGCTGCCGGACTGCCGGTGAAATCATAGCCCTTCTGGCCCGCAGCGGCTTCGTCGGCGCAAGCGTCGTCACGACCACAAATCCCCTGCTGGCAGGCCTTGTGATCGCCAAGCGCTAATTGTTCCGTGAACTTCACGGTCCAAAGTGTAAATATAGATTGACACTTTGATGCGTAATCTTAAGATGACATTGGGAGCAGAAAGCATCCCGTGTCCGGGGAGGGCACGACAATGCGCAGTTCAGCCATCGTCTTTGAAAAACCGGGAACACTCGCCGTCAGGCGATTGGCGCTCCGCGCGCCCGAGGCGTCGGACGTGGTTGTCGAGTCCTGCTTTAGCGGTGTGTCGAGTGGCACCGAGAAGATGCTCTACGAGGGCACCATGCCCGCCTTTCCGGGCATGCGTTATCCCCTGGTCCCAGGCTACGAGACGGTTGGTACAGTGGTCGAGGCGGGCCTGGACTCGGGCCGCTCTGTCGGCGATCAGGTCTTCGTCCCGGGCGCCAATTGTTATGAAGATGCTGCCGGACTGTTCGGTGCCAGCGCCGCATGGCTCGTCGTTCCCGGTGCCCGCACCGTCAAGACCCATTTCCAGCATGCGGAAGAGGCAGCGCTGCTCGCGCTGGCAGCAACCGCATACCATGCCGTCTGTCGATCGGCCCATGCGGCCACAGTTGTCATCGGCCATGGCGTCCTCGGCCGCCTGATTGCCCGGATTGTCATGGCAACCGGGCATCCGGCCCCGACCGTCTGGGAGACACGCCTTGCCCGCCGTGACGGAGCGACCGGATATGTCGTCGAGACACCGGACGCCGCCAGCGACCAGCGTCACGACGCCATCATCGATGCAAGCGGCGATTCCGCCGTCGTCGACAAGGCGATCGCGCGCCTCAACCGGCGCGGAGAACTCGTGCTCGCCGGCTTCTATGGCGAACGGCTCGACTTTGCCTTCCCGGCGGCCTTCATGAAGGAAGCCTCGATCGCCATCTCCGCAGAATTTACGCCTAACGACGTCCAGGCGGTGCTCGCACTTGTCGATGCCGGGCGCCTCTCCCTAGGCGGCCTGATTACCCACCATTCCGCCCCATCGGATGCGACCTCCGCCTATCGGACCGCATTCAACGACCCCGACTGCCTGAAAATGATCATCGACTGGAGGAATGCCGCATGAGCCTCGACCTCGCACAGGACGGCCTGGAGCGCCTGCAGGAAAATCTTCGCGAAGAAGCCGCCATCGAACCCGATGCTCCGGCCACCGGCAAGGTGACCAAGGACACGCAGATCATCGCGATCTACGGCAAGGGCGGAATCGGCAAGAGCTTCACGCTCGCCAATCTCTCCTACATGCTGGCCCAGCTCGGCAAGAAGGTGCTTTTGATCGGCTGCGATCCGAAGAGCGACACGACCTCTCTGCTGTTTGGCGGCCGCGCCTGCCCGACAATTCTCCAGACTGCATCGCGCAAGAAGGAAGCCGGCCAGGAAGTCTCGATCTCCGACGTCTGCTTCAAGCGCGACGGCGTCTTTGCCATGGAACTCGGCGGACCGGAAGTGGGCCGCGGCTGTGGTGGCCGCGGCATCATTCACGGCTTCGAAACGCTGGAAAAGCTCGGCTTCCATGACTGGGACTTCGATTTCATCCTGCTCGACTTCCTCGGCGACGTGGTCTGCGGTGGCTTCGGTCTGCCGATTGCTCGCGACATGTGCCAGAAGGTCGTGGTGGTCGGGTCGAACGACCTCCAGTCGCTCTATGTCGCCAACAATGTCTGCTCTGCGGTAAAATACTTCCGCAATCTCGGCGGCAATGTCGGTGTCGCGGGTCTCGTCATCAACAAGGATGACGGCACGGGTGAAGCCCAAGCCTTTGCGGACGCCGTTGGCATCCCGGTGCTCGCCTCGATCCCGCAGGACGACGACATCAGGCGCAAGAGCGCGAACTATCAGATCATCGGCACGCATGAGAGCCATTGGGGTCCCCTCTTCGAGGCGCTCTCGATCAATCTTGCCGAAGCACCGCCGATCCTCCCCAAGCCGCTCGATCAGGACGGCCTGCTCGGCCTCTTTGACGCCAGTGAGACAGGCGCCGATTACAAGCTCCAGCCAGCTCTGCCGGAAGACATGTGCGCTACGGGCGCTCTGAAACGGCCGTCGCTGGAAGTCGTCTACGACAACGTGTGAGATCGGGTGAGCATCATGGATGACCTTCGCAAGGAATTCGAGCTGGACGACGCCAACGGGATCGCTCCCGTCGGCAACGACGCCGCTGTCCTTGCCGACGGCGTGGCGGAAGACACATCGGGAATCGGTTGCCATGGCGGCGTAAAACTCTCGAAAGCCGCCGCCCGTGCCGCCGGTCAGGGCGAGTTGATGGATCGGTTCGAAGCCGATTATCCCAAGGGTCCGCATGACCAACCGCAATCCATGTGCCCCGCTTTCGGATCGCTCCGCGTCGGCCTGCGCATGCGTCGTGTCGCCACCATCCTCTCGGGCTCGGCCTGCTGCGTCTACGGCCTGACCTTCACCTCGCATTTCTACGGCGCCAAACGCTCAGTCGGCTACGTGCCCTTCAGCTCTGAAACGCTGGTCACTGGCAAGCTCTACGAAGACATCGTCGAGGCCGTGCACCAGATGGCGGATCCGGAGAAGTTCGATGCGGTCGTGGTCACTAATCTCTGCGTTCCCTCGGCCTCGGGCGTGCCTCTGCGCATGCTCCCACGCGAAATTGATGGCGTCCGTATCGTCGGCATCGACGTACCAGGCTTTGGCGTGCCGACCCATGCGGAAGCGAAAGACGTGCTCTCGGGCGCCATGCTTGCCTATGCACGCCAGGAAATCGGCGAAGGTCCGGTCCAGCGCCCGCGTGGCGGTTTGAAGGACCGGCCGACAGTCACCCTGCTCGGCGAAATGTTCCCGGTCGATCCGGTTGTGATCGGCGGCATGCTGGAGCCGATGGGCTTGGCAGCCGGCCCGACGGTCCCCGTCCGCGAATGGCGTGAACTCTATTCCGCGCTCGACTGCGCCGCGGTCGCTGCGATCCATCCCTTCTACACGGCGAGCATCCGAGAATTCCAGGCGGCCGGCCGCCCGATTGTCGGCTCGGCCCCGGTGGGCATCGACGGAACGGATGCCTGGCTGAAGGCGATCGGCGACAGCTGTAACGTCCCGGAGGCCAAGACAAATATCAGCCGTAACGCGATGCGCGGCGCGATTAAGGCAGCGCTCGCCGAACACAGGATCAATGGCCGCATCACGCTCTCGGGCTATGAAGGCTCCGAACTGCTGGTCGCACGCCTGCTCGTCGAACTCGGCGCCGATCTGCGCTATGTCGGCACGGCCTGTCCGAAGACACCCTATAACCGCGAAGATGCGGAGTGGCTGGCGGCCCATGGCGTCGAACTCCGTTTCCGCGCGTCCCTGGAGCAGGATCTGGCCGCCTTCCAGGAGTTCAAGCCGGATCTCGCCATCGGCACGACCCCTGTGGTGCAGAAGGCCAAGGAGAGCGCCACCCCTGCCCTCTACTTCACCAACCTGATCTCAGCCCGCCCGCTCATGGGTCCGGCCGGTGTCGCCTCACTGCCAGCGGTCATCAACGCCGCGATCGGCAACAAGGACCGCTTCCTCACCATGAACGCCTTTTTCGAAGGCGTCGGCTCGGGCGATAGCGCCGGCATCTGGGAAAACGTGCCTGAAGACCGCAGCGCCTATCGCAAGAAGTTCGCCGCAAAGGTCAAGCAGTCCCGCAACGCCGTCGACAATGGGGAGAGCGTCGGATGCTGATCCTCGACCACGACAGAGCCGGCGGATACTGGGGCAGCGTCTATGCCTTCACCGCGATCAAGGGCCTCCAGGTCATCATCGACGGCCCCGTGGGCTGCGAGAACCTGCCGGTGACCTCGGTGCTCCACTATACGGACGCCCTACCGCCGCACGAACTGCCGATCGTCGTTTCCGGCCTGTCGGAAGACGAACTCGGCCAGCACGGCACCGAAGGCGCGATGAAGCGGGCCCGTCTCGCCCTCGACCCGGATCTGCCGGCCGTCGTCGTCACGGGCTCGATCGCCGAGATGATCGGCGGCGGCGTGACCCCGGAAGGCTCCAACATCGTCCGCTTCCTGCCCCGCACGATCGACGAAGACCAGTGGCAGAGCGCCGACCGCGCCTTGAAATGGCTTTGGACCGAATTCGGCCCGAAGGGCGGCAAGGTCCCGGCTCCACGTCGCCGTCCTGATGGTGCCAAGCCCCGCGTCAACATCATCGGCCCGATCTACGGCACCTATAACATGCCGTCGGACCTCGCCGAGATCCGCCGCCTCGTTGAAGGCCTTGGCGCCGAGATCAATATGGTCTTTCCGCTCGGCAGCCATCTCGAAGATGTTCGCAAACTTGCCGACGCCGATGCCAATATCTGCCTCTACCGCGAATTCGGCCGTCTGCTCTGCGAAACACTCGATCGCCCCTATCTGCAGGCACCGATCGGCATTCATTCGACGACGGCATTCCTCCGCGAACTCGGCGACATGCTCGCGCTCGACCCTGAACCCTTCATCCTGAAGGAAAAACACACGACGCTGAAGCCGCTCTGGGATCTCTGGCGCTCCGTCACCCAGGACTTCTTTGCCACCGCGAGCTTCGCGATCGTCGCCAACGAGACCTATGTGCGCGGCATCCGCAATTTCCTTGAAGAGGAAATGGGCCTGCCCTGCAACTTCGCGATCCCGCGCAAGGCCGGATCGAAGACGGACAATATCGAGGTCGCGGAGCTGACCGCCAAAAAGCCGCCGATGATCATGTTCGGCTCGTTCAACGAGCGCATGTACATGGCCGAGCGCGGGGCCCGCGGCAAGTTCGTGCAGCTGTCCTATCCCGGCGCCATCGTCCGCCGCCATCCCGGCACGCCGGTCATGGGCTATTCAGGTGCGGCCTGGCTGATCCAGGAAGTCTGCAACGCGCTGTTCGACATGCTGTTCGACATCCTGCCGCGCGCCGGAGAGCTCGATGCGATCGAGGCAACAACGGCCCGTCCGCGCACGGAAATGGCCTGGCAATCCGATGCCCAGGCCTCGCTCGAAAAATTCATCGGCAACGAGCCGGTCCTCGTCCGCATCTCGGCCGCCAAGCGGCTGCGGGAAGCAGCGGAACGCGAAGCCCGCCGTGCCGAAGACCACGAAGTTACCCGGGATCATGTCGAAACGGCCGCCCGCCTCGAGGGAGCCTTTGCATGACCATCGGAACGACACCCATCAACGGGACAACTGGAGGCAAAGCCATGATCACTGCAACCCGATCCGATCAGGACCTGCGTCGACATCGCGACCGCCAGTCCGAGCGCCAGAACATGCGGCGCCTCTATCTGCTGCTTTATCCGCTGTGCCTGTGCGCAGCGCTGACATCCAGGCTCTCGGGCCATGCGGAAGACGCCGCCGAGCGGCCCGCTCAATCCATTTTCGCCGAGGCTCGCTCCTCGGCCTACGCAGCTGCCGGTTACGCTTTCCACGCGTAACCCGATCCGTTTGCCGGTGTTCTCGACACCGGCAGAAACCCGGCAGGTCTCCTCAAGACCTTCCGAAACCCCGCCGCGGGGGCGCCGCGGTGTTCGAGACTAGGAGGTGAATTTGATGGCTGAAACATCAAATGTTTCACTTTCGGGTCTGACCGAAAGCGAAGCGCGCGAGGTCCATGGATTCTTCATCCAAGGCTTCATGATATTCACGGCGATTGCCATCGTCGCGCATATCTTGGTCTGGATGTGGCGTCCCTGGATCCCGGGTCCGGAAGGTTACAGCTCTCTCGAGGGCATTAACCAGACGGCTCTCACGCTTCTGCCGATGTTGACCTGAGGAGGACGCGATATGTGGAGAGTCTGGCTTATGTTCGACCCGCGCAAGGCGCTGGTTGCACTGTCTGTATTCCTGTTCACGCTTGCGATCCTGATCCACTTCATCCTGCTGAGCACGGAACGCTTCAACTGGCTGGAGGGCAGGCCCCTCACAACCAGTTCAATCGAGCATTCGATCTCTGAAGGTGTGGATCTCCGGCTCATCGGCTGAAGAACCAAGACGGCAGCGGGCGGCACTTCGGTCTCGCCCGCCGCCAAATGGCATGACCCGACAACGCCGCCTGGCTGATCACCTCTGGAGGAAACGAACATGGCGCTGCTGAGTTTTGAACGCAAATATCGCGTACGAGGCGGGACGCTGCTCGGAGGCGATCTCTTCGATTTCTGGGTGGGGCCATTCTATGTGGGCTTCTTCGGCGTCACCACGGCATTCTTCGCGATCCTCGGGACGGCACTCCTGATCTATGGCGCGGCCATCGGTCCGACCTGGAACATCTGGCGGATCTCGATCGCGCCACCCGACCTGTCCTACGGCTTGGCGCTGGCGCCACTGAAGGAAGGCGGTCTCTGGCAGATCGTGACCGTCTGCGCGCTCGGCGCCTTTATATCCTGGGCGCTTCGTGAAGTGGAGATCTGCCGCAAGCTCGGCATGGGCTACCACGTACCCTTTGCCTTCTCAGTCGCGATCTTCGCCTATGCGACGCTCGTCGTTATCCGTCCGTTGCTGCTCGGCGCCTGGGGTCATGGTTTCCCCTACGGCATCTTCAGCCACCTCGACTGGGTGTCGAACGTCGGCTACCAATATCTGCATTTCCATTACAATCCGGCGCACATGATCGCGGTGACCTTCTTCTTCACCACGACGCTGGCGCTCTCTCTGCACGGTGGCCTCATCCTGTCAGCCGCCAATCCAGGTGCATCGATCACCGAGGCTGGCAAGCAGGCCGAGGTGAAGACACCCGAATACGAAGACACCTTCTTCCGCGACATCATCGGCTACTCGATCGGCACGCTCGGCATCCACCGCCTCGGCCTGATCCTGGCGCTGAACGCGGGCTTCTGGAGCGCCGTCTGCATCGTCATCAGCGGACCGTTCTGGAACCAGGGCTGGCCGCAATGGTGGAACTGGTGGCTGACGCTGCCGATCTGGAACTGAGGGGGGACCAGACAATGTTTTTAGCGCAGTATCAAAACATCATCACGCCGATACAGGTCAGCGGTCCGCTGGAAGAAGGTATGCCTCTGCCCGCAGGCGACAGCCCGCGCGCCGGCAAGCCAATGCTGGTGCAGCTCTTCGGCATGATCGGCAACGCCCAGATCGGACCGATCTATCTCGGCTATCTCGGGACGCTCTCGCTGGTCTTCGGCTTCATCGCCTTCGAGATCATTGGCCTCAACATGCTGGCTTCGGTCGGCTGGGATCCGATCCAGTTCGTTCGCCAGCTATTCTGGCTGGGGCTGGAACCGCCACCGGCGCAATATGGTCTGAAGGTCCTGCCGCCGCTCGCGGAAGGTGGCTGGTGGCTGATCGCAGGCTTCTTCCTCACCATCTCGGTCCTGTTGTGGTGGGTGCGCGTCTACCGCCGCGCACGTCAGCTGGAGATGGGAACTCATGTCGCCTGGGCTTTCGCCGCCGCAATCTGGCTCTTCCTGGTGCTCGGTTTCATCCGTCCGCTGTTGATGGGCAACTTCTCGGAAGCCGTGCCCTTCGGCATCTTCCCGCATCTCGACTGGACGGCCGCATTCTCGATCCGCTACGGCAACCTCTACTACAATCCCTTCCACTGCCTCTCGATCGTCTTCCTCTATGGCTCGGTCCTGCTCTTTGCGATGCATGGCGCAACGATCCTGGCCGTTGGCAAATACGGCGGTGAACGCGAGCTGGAACAGATCACCGATCGCGGTACTGCCTCCGAACGTGCAGCCCTCTTCTGGAGATGGACCATGGGCTTCAACGCCACCATGGAATCCGTCCACCGCTGGGCCTGGTGGTTCGCGATCCTCACCCCCATCACCGGTGGCATCGGCATCCTGCTCACGGGCACTGTCGTCGACAACTGGTACCTCTGGGGCATCAATCACGGGATCGTCTCCCCGCTGCCGGGCTATCCCGGTGTCGTCGACCCGGCGCTTTAAGGAGAAGGACGATGAAACTCTGGATTCCCTTCGCTATCTCCGCCGGTTCCCTGCTGACGATCGCGAGCTTCGTCGGCGCCGGATGGGATGCTCCACCCGTCGAAAGCGAACAGATCGGCTTTCGCGGTACCGGCATGTATGTCCACCGGGATGTCGAAAATCAGGAAGCATTGAAGCTGGCAAACGTCGTGCCGCCCGCCCCGTGGGAAGCGGACCCTTCGGGGGACCGGGCCGGCGACATCTATGAAAACGTCCAGGTTCTCGGCGATCTCTCGGACGATCAGTTCAACCAGTTCATGGCCTCGATCACCGAATGGATCGCACCGGAAGCTGGCTGCAACTACTGCCACAATCCGGAGAACCTCGCATCCGACGAGGTGTACCAGAAGGTGGTCTCTCGCCGCATGATCCAGATGACCCAGGCGATCAATGTCGACTGGCAGAGCCATGTCGGTCAGGTCGGCGCCACCTGCTACACCTGTCACCGCGGACAGGCGATCCCCGCCAACTACTGGTACGAGGATCTCGAGCCGAAGCCGGCCGGCGGCATGACACAGAACCGTGCGGGACAGAATGTCGTCGCAATGTTCGCCGGGAATTCCTCGCTGCCGCAGAATGTCCTCAAGGACTATCTGCTCGACGCAAAGCAGATCCGCGTGCATTCCACCACAGCGCTGCCGACAAGCGCCAATCTGGCTGGCACCAAGGAAACCGAGGCCACGTGGTCGCTGATGATGCACATGTCGGAATCGCTCGGCGTGAACTGCACCACCTGCCACAACTCCAGAGCCTTCAACGCCTGGGATGAAAGCCCGCCGCAGCGCGTCACCGCCTGGCACGGTATCCGCATGGTCAGGGACATCAACGCAAACTACATGGTCGGGTTGACTCCGGTCTTCCCGGACATCCGCAAGGGGCCGGAAGGCGATGTCTTCAAGGTCGGCTGCGGCACCTGCCATGCCGGTGTTCAGAAACCGCTCTACGGCGTCTCGATGCTGCAGGACTATGCCGACTCGCTGACGAGGAAGGGACCGACGGAAGTTCCAGACTTTGCGAGCTACCAGCCCGGCACGACCCAGAGAATGGCACCTGCGGGCGACGCCCCGACGACCCCGGCCGCCCCTGCGGACGTCACCCCCCCGGTCGATCCGGTCGAAGCCGCACCTCCGGCAGACCCCGCCGCCGTCACGCCACCGGCTGACCCGGCGACACCCTCGACACCTGCGGCGACCCCGCCCGCAACGCCCTAAAAGGCGGACCACAATGAAAAGGGGAGCTCTCGAGCTCCCCTTCTTTTTGTCCTCGATCGAATTCGCTGACTGACGTGGCCAGGCTCAAGCCTCAAGGAGCTGAGCGGATTAAACCCGCATATGGGCGCACGACGGCATTGATCGCGGCTGGATCATGAGAGGGAGAGGCAGGCCGGAGGGTCAGGCAGCTTCGGCGAAACTCAAGCCGGGGAAGCGCTGAAGATAGATGCGGAACCATGGCGTGAAATCCTGCGGGCGCTCACGCACCTCCCGCATCAGTTCACGAGGGCCAATCCAGCGGGTTTCTTCGACCTCGCCTTTAACAGGCGCGATCTCAAGTGCCCGGCTGTCGACTTGAGCGCTGAACAGCGTCACGCGCTCGTGCTCCTTCAGCCCCTGACCGACATCGGCGGCATATTCGACCGTCTGATGACGGGTGAGCGGGACACTGAAGCCGAGTTCTTCGGAGAGGCGGCGCTCGGCGCAGTCCTCGACCGTTTCCTCCCAATGCGGATGGGTGCAGCAGGTATTCGCCCAGAGTCCGGCACAGTGGTACTTCGTCGAGGCACGTTTCTGGATGAGCAACAGGTCACCGTCGAAGACGAAGACGGACACGGCAAGATGCAGTTGGCCGTCGAGATGCGCCTGCATCTTTTCGATCGGATAAAGCGATCCGTCACCGGCAATCGCCGGAATGTAAATGCTGTCCGTCATCCTGTCCGGCTCCAAACTCCTGGCTGCGCCGTGCCGATACGGCTTTTGTAAGCCTCAGGCAACCGCCCTGGCCAATGCACATTTCGACCAGAGCGAACAGAGCGCTTCGGCGAGGTGCTCGATATCCGCGTCTGTATGAAGCGGCGTCGGCGTAATGCGCAATCTTTCCTTGCCAACGGCGACTGTTGGATAATTGATCGGCTGGACATAGATGCCGAAGTCATCAAGCAACACGTCCGAGATCCATTTGCACTTGGCCGCATTGCCGACCATGACCGGCACGATATGGCTTGGGTTGTGCATGTGCGGAATACCCCGCACGTCGAGCGCCCGCCGGACCTTCGCGACTGTCGCCTGATGCATATGGCGCTCGAAGGGGCTTTCCTTGAGGTGACGGATCGACGCAGTCGCGCCAGCCGCAAGCGCCGGCGGGATCGCGGTGGTGAAGATGAAGCCTGACGCGAACGAGCGAACGAAGTCAACCAACACAGCTGGACCGGTGATATAGCCGCCCATGACGCCGAAAGCCTTGCCGAGCGTCCCCTCGATGACCGTCAACCGGTCCATGAGTCCTTCGCGCTCAGCAACACCACCGCCACGCGGTCCGTACATGCCGACGGCATGCACCTCGTCGAGATAAGTCAGGGCGCCGAACTGGTCGGCGACATCGCAGATCTCCTTGATCGGCGAGATGTCGCCATCCATCGAGTAGACGCTCTCGAAGGCGACCAGCTTTGGCGCTGCCGGATCGTCCGCAGCCATCAGTTCGCGCAGATGCTTGTAATCGTTGTGACGGAACTGCCGCTTGATGCAGCGGGAATGACGGATGCCTTCGATCATCGAGGCATGATTGAGCGAGTCCGAATAGCAGATGATGCCGGGGATCTTTGCGAGCAGCGTCCCGAGTGCGGCCCAGTTCGAGACATAGCCCGAAGTGAAGATCAACGCCCCTTCCTTGCCATGCAGGTCGGCCAGTTCGTGCTCGAGGAGGACGTGGTAATGATTGGTACCGGAAATGTTGCGCGTACCGCCGGCACCGGCGCCGCACTTGCGCACGACCTCGATCATCCGTTCGGTCACGAGCGGGTTCTGGCCCATGCCCAGATAATCGTTCGAGCACCAGACGGTGACGTCGCGGGCCGTCCCGTCACCATGGTGAAACGCGGCTTTCGGAAAGGCCGAGCAGTGACGCTCCAGATCCGCGAAAACGCGGTAATTGCCGGCGGTATGCAGGCCGGCGAGCGCCTCTTCCATGTGCTGGAAAACAGTCATCAGTCTTTCCTCTTCCCGATCGTGTCGTGTCCGATTGTTGTCCAGGCGGCGTGTGGCCCGGACACCGGCCCACCCTCCTTGAGTGCGGAGACGCCGTCCGCCACCGGGCGAATGGCAAGATTGCCCCGATCCTGCCGCGCCATCGCCCAGCGCCAGAGCGCTGTGTCCGAGACGGGAAGGACGAGAACCAGATGCTCGACGATGGCGAGCGCCATGAAGGTCGCGAGCAGCGTATGGCCAACGACCGAATGCGCCTGCGTCGCGCGGTTGGCACCGACGACGAGGACGGCGAAGATCCCGGCCGCGAGGGCCAAGAAGATCGGAAACAGCGGCGTCATCCGATCGGTCTTGAAATAGCTTTTGAGGTGGCGGATGCCCTTCGGCATCAACTCGCTAATCGCATGCGGCGCGCCAAGGAAAATCACCAGCTTGGCGGAGATCCGCATGCCCCAGAGGAGCCCGAAGGCGGCAAGCCCGAAGAGGTTGGCCGATCCCTCAAGCGCTAACCACAAGGCAATCGCTGTCACCAGGATGGCGATCTCGTGATCGCTGACCGCCTCCCAGGCCGCCCGAAATCGACGGAAGCCGGTCAGTCCAGGCGGGCATTCACCCGTCCGCCGTCCTGTCAGTATCCCTGCCAGGAAGGCCGCTTCATGCCAGGCCCAGACGAGCAGCGCGCCGAAGAAGCCGAGATAGGAACCGAGCACAGTCGGCTCCTGTGCGCCCCAGAGCATCAGCCCGAAACCGAAAGCGCCGACTATGGTCATCAGGCCCATCAGAACAAGGCCCCTGCCCCGCGGCCCGTCAGATCGATTGACCATGGCGAGCACCAGCCCGGTCGAAAGCCACCATACCGAGATGGCGACCAGAACGACAGCGAGCGGGTGCGTGAGCGTCATGGCAATCTCCTCACCAGACCGGCTGCAGGCGGGACGTCGCCGGGATGGTATTCGACTTGGTCGGGATCGCATACATCCTGATAAAATTGACGGCAGCAGCAGCCGACCAGAAGCCCTTGGCGATCTTGCCCGAAAGGCCACCCTTCGCGTCAGCCGCCATGACTCGGCGGTTGATCCGCTCCATCCGGCGGAAGCCTTCATGCAGGGCCGGATTGTCGAGATCGAGCACGAGCGGGAAGCACTGGCGCGAGATTTCGCTCGTCAGCCGGAAAACCTTCATGTCGTAATCGTCGATATCGACGCCGAGCCCCTTGTGGAAGGCCGGCCGCATGTGATCGCGCACATACATGGTGGCAAAGACGGCAAGCAGGAAGAACTTGATCCAGTACTTGTTCATCCCCTCCATCAGCCGCTTGTCGGAGCGGATGATCAGCGAGAAGGCCTCGCCATGGGAGAACTCGTCATTGCACCATTCGCGGAACCACTTGAAGATCGGGTGGAAGCGCTTGTCCGGGTGCTTTTCGAGGTGGCGATAGATGGTGATGTAGCGGGCATAGCCGATCTTCTCGGAGAGATATGTCGCGTAGTAGATGAACTTCGGCTTGAAGAAGGTGTATTTCTTGGCCTTCGCCAGAAAGCCCATGTTCACGCCGATGCCGAATTCCTTCAGCGCATCGTTGATGAAACCGGCATGGCGGGATTCGTCGCGGCTCATATAGCCGAAGAGCTCGCAAATCTCCTGGTTCTTGCCGCGCCGCTTCATCTCCTTGTAGAGCACGCAGCCGGAAAACTCCGATGTGAGCGACGAGACGAGGAAGTCGATGAATTCCTCGCGAAGATCGTCCGGCAGGGCGTCGATGTCGATATCGTCCCACTGTTCGTTGCGCTTGAAGTGTCCGCGGTTCGGATCGCTCTTCATCTGCGCGATCAGCACGTCCCATTCGGCACGCACCGGCTCGACATGGATTTTGTCCATCTCTTCGAAGTCGGTGGTGTAGAAGCGCGGCGTCAGCATCGTCGAAACGAGCGCGCTGCGGGTCGTGTCGCTGACCCCGGCCATGCGTTCCTCGACGGTCGGCTCGTGATCGGCAAGATCAACAGGCGAAACATGGTTGTTCATGACAGTGCCCTCTCCGTGAAGCTGAATTCGCACAATTCCATCATGTCGAGATCGCCGGTGGCGCGGGTCCAGGCCCGCTCCAGGAAACCCGCCCGGGTGATGGTCGCCTTGCGGCGAAAATTCTGGCAGGAGCCATAGGGGATCTGGACCGGTGCGCCATGCACCAGAACCTCGTCACCCGGATGCACCACCACACCGTTGTCGAACCTCAAATGCGCACCGAGCGCCTCGAAGGTGTTGTTGATCTCGACGGTACAATCGACCGTCTCCCTCCGTCGCATCAAGGCAAAGACCGGGTTCATTGGTTTTCTCCTCCCTGTGAGCCTAGAAGGGCTTCGAATGCGGCCACGTTGTCTGGGCCGAATGCATCGAGATAGATCCGCTCGCCGGTGCCCGTATCGGACAGGCTCAGTCCACCGGCGTCCCATTTGATCAGTCGGTAAGGCGTATCGAACGGTACCTTCGAGACCTGGCGCATGCGTTCGAACGCGCGCAACGAGCCCGGCACGAAACCGCCGGCCTGTGGCGCATAGCTTGCGATCTCCTGATACGTCGCAGCGTCTCTCACGACGACGAAATCTGAAGTGGTGCGGGTGATGGTGAGGTCGCGGATGGCGATGGGTGCGGCCTGCTGCTGCTTGACGAGCCCGATCCCTGTCGTTGTTCCAAATAGGATTGCGCCTGCCGTGAATCCCAGGAGACCGACAAGACCGAAGAACACGCCGCGAGGCACACGATTGGGCGTCTTGCCCTTGCGGTCTGCCCAGTAGCCGAGATGCGAGGCCGATCCCATCACATGGCTCCTATTCGGCTGCAACGACGGAAGGCGGCATGGCGCTTCCGGCCGTCTCATGCATGATGATCCGCGGCTGTTCGGCCCGCGCACCGCGATACTGGCCGATCGCGGCCGACAGCACATTCGCCACCTTGTCCGCGTCGGGCAGGCAGATCAGGCTCGGCTCCGGCCTTGAAAAACGGAAGCCCCGCACATGCGGCCACTGGATGAGCCAGGACAGGCGCTGCTCTGGCACAAGGGCGATCGCGATCATGCCCGCCTTTTCGCCGAGCCGTGCGAGAGCCACGCCATCGACCTGCCGATACGGCAGGTTCAGCGTCATCGAAATTGCCACACCGAAGCGAATGACGATGCGCTCCGTGGTGATCGTGTAGAGGGTCGTCTTTTCAACGGCCCAGGCGAAGAGCTCGATCATGCCGATCAGCACCCCCGCCAATGCGGTCAGGACAGCCACCGAAAAGACGATGCCGCCGACAGGCTGAGCATCGTTCAAGCCGGCAAGTACAGCCCAGCTGGCTAGGATCAGGAAATAACCGACAATCCAGCGGACTTTTAGAAGATGCCGGGCGACAAGGGCAGACGATGGCCGCCCCTGCCAGAGGATGACTTCACCTGCCGGAGGCACGCCTGGAAGGCCCGGCAGCGGCTCGATCTCATGTTCTCGTGTGACGAACTGTTTCACAGCAGTGGCTCCTGACGAAAGCGATCCGCATAGAGGAGACCAGCGCCGAAATAGGCAGCGATCTTGTCTTCCTCGAGCAGGGTCACGAGTTCGGGACGAGCGGTGGCCGGGACATCGATGAACTGCGCAGCTGTTACCGCATGCACATAGAGATACCGGACATTGCCGCGACCGGTCTGGAAGACGACGAAGTTGTTCGGCAACAGCACGGTGCGTCCGCCATCGGCGAGTTCCACCTCATAGTAGCGGATCAGATGTTCGGCCCGGTCGACCCAGAAATCCTTGACGGTGCCGGCAATCTGCTTGTCGCAACCGAGGACGGCAAGGCCACGCGGCTCGGCGGCGCCTTCGGCAAGCCCGAAGCCTTCTGCGACACGGAGCGGCACGATGCGGGCATCGCCATGGGCGGTGACGTCAGGCTTGTCGGAGCGTTCCGCCCACGAGCCGGGGCCGATGCCGGCGAGCAGCGGATTGCCGACGGGTTCGATCGGATAGCCCGGCGCCGGTGCGATGCGGCGGCTTGAGAAGGTGCGTTCGTCACGCTTGAAGTCAGGAGCATGCCGGACGCCCTGGCCATGCGGCAGGATGAAGGTCTTCTTCGGCGGCACGAACAGCCAGGGGCTCTTGTTGTAGCGGCCCGACACGTCCTCTTCGAGCGGATAGCCCTCACGACGATCTTCCTGGCGCAAGTACCAGATCAGCCCCGCAAAGAAGAGCCAAAACGCATAGAGCACGACTTGTGCGACATCGATATTCCCAACCAGCGACCCGGTCATATCCAGACCCTCCCGTGTAAAGCGCATCCGCCGGCGGTTAGCCGGGCAGCTCCGCCAATCCAAAACGCATGTTATGCAGATAGTCCCTCTGATAGCGCCGTCCGGTGAGCGGACCCAAGACCGCCAGGCACAGGAAGAGGAGAATAATTTCAAAGGCATAGACGACAAGATATCCAGCCGCCGGCGTCATCATGACCTCACCCAGCGAACCGTTGAGCGCCAGCGCATTGATCGTGTTCTTGATTACGCCACCGGCCAGCATGGCCGCACCGATGGCGGTGGCCTGCACCGCCCCCCAGGCACCGACGACGAGACCGCTGTCCGAGCGTTCGGCAATGCCCATGGCGGCAAGCATGGTGCCGACGGCAAACAGGCCGCCACCCAGGCCGATGCCGAAGGCACCGAGATGGAATAGGCCGGTGATGCCGAGCGGTGATGCGAAGATCACAGCCGAGAAGGCACCAATGCCAACCAGCAAACCGCGTGCCGCCACGCGGTACATCTGGGCTCCATGCTGCAGGCTGCGCGCAGCCCAACCGAAGCCGATCATCGTGCCGAAGGCCCAGATCCCGGTAAGCCTTGTCGTCTCACCGACGGATAGCCCCAGGATCTCCCCGCCATAGGGCTCGAGCAGGATATCCTGCATCGAGAATGCTGCAGATCCAATGGCGACGGCCAGAAGAAGCCGCAACACGCCTGGCGCGCTGCGATAGTCGTCGAGCGCGTCGAAGAAGCTTGCGAGATCGCGATCGACGGCCGTGCGTCGCACATCGCGCGCTTCCTGCTTCCAGATGGCGATGACATTGATGACTATAGTCAGCAGCGCCGTGCCCTGGATCACCTGGATCAAAAGCTTCGGTGAGAAGTCGACCAGGAAAAAGCTGTAGAAGCTCGATGCCCCGATCATGCCAATAAGCAGCATGAAGTAGAGAAGTGCGACGACCCGCGGGCGCTTTTCTTCGGGAACGAGATCGCTGGCGAGAGCCAGGCCTGCCGTCTGCGACATATGCATGCCGAAGCCGGTCAAGATGAAGGCGAGGCTCGCACCTGCAGCGCCGGCCCATTCAGGTCCGATGGTCTGCGACTGTAGAAGGAGGAGGGCAAAGGGCATGATGGCGAGACCGCCGAACTGCAGCAGGCTGCCGAGCCAGACATAGGGCACACGGCGCCAGCCGAGCACCGATTTATAGGTGTCCGAGCGGAAGCCGAAGAGCAGCCGCAGCGGAGCGGCGAAAACCGGAATGGCGACAACCGCCGAGACGAGGGCCACGGAAACGCCGAGTTCGACGATCAGCACACGGTTCAGTGTGCCGGTCAGGAGAACGAGAACGCAGCCGGCAGAGACCTGGAACAGCGAAAGGCGCAGCAGCCTCGACAGCGGCATCTCGACAGATGCCGCATCCGCAAACGGCATGAAACGCGTTCCGAGCTTCTGCCAGAACGAGATCATTTTGCGGTTGGCGGCAGCGATCGTCATGACCGGATCACCTCCATGGCCTGCGAGGTATAGAAGCCGACAGCAACCTTGTGGCTGCGACCGGCCTGCCAGTCGGCAAACTTCGGATGGTTGACCATCTCGCCAACAAGGCGCGACGGATCGACCGGATAGATTGCCGGCGCCCGGTTGCCGCGCGGAAAGACCTTGCCGGCGGCGAGCATCGCGCGCAGCAGACGCGAGCCGGGAGCGAGCGTGAAGATCATTTGGCGTGAGGTGCGCTCAGCCAGCGTGTGGAGCACGCGAACGGCGTCCGCCGGGCGATAGTGGATTAGCACGTCCATCGCGACCACCGCATCGAAGCGCCCGTGGCGCGGATCGAGCATGTCGCCGCTGTGGAAGGTAACCGAGCCCTTGAAGCGACCGTGCGATGCTTCGATCTCATGCGCCCGCTGGCGGGCATGGGCAATCATCTGCGCCGAAAGATCGATGCCGACGACTTCGGCACCACGTGCGATCAGTTCAAAGGACAGAACGCCGGAGCCACAACCTGCATCGAGGATGCGCCAGCCGGTCAGATCCTGCGGCAGCCAGGAAGCGAGCGTGCCGCGCATCTCCTCGCGACCCTTGCGGACCGTCGCGCGAATGCCGCTCACCGGCTGGTCGCCGGTCAGCCGCTTCCAGGCATCGAGCGCGGTACGGTCGAAGTAGTGCTCGATCTCGCCGGTGCGTCGGATGTAATCGGCCTGGCTCATGGCAACCTCACTCGAATCCGAGAAATTCGAAAATTTCCCGGTCCTTCATCGGTTCGGCTTCAAGTGCTGGCGTGCCCGCCCAGAGGCGCTCGGCCAATTGCATGTATTCCTTCTGGATGCCGAGGATCTCCGGGCTATCGCCCATCTCGAACAGCGTGCTCTTCTTCAGCCGGCTCAGCCGCACATGGTCACTATCAGGCACATGCGCGAGGCGCGTCAGCCCGATCGCCGCATTGTAGCGGTCGATCTGGTCCGTCTCGCGCGACCGGTTGGCAATCACCCCGCCGAGCCGCACCTCATAGTTCTTCGACTTCGCCTTGATGGCAGCAACGATACGGTTCATCGCGAAGATGGAATCAAAATCGTTGGCAGCAACGATGACCGCGCGTTCTGCATGCTGCAGCGGCGAGGCAAAGCCGCCGCAGACGACGTCACCGAGCACGTCGAAGATCACGACGTCGGTATCATCGAGCAGGTGGTGCTCCTTGAGCAGCTTCACCGTCTGGCCGACGACATAGCCGCCGCAACCGGTCCCGGCCGGCGGACCACCCGCCTCGATGCACTGAACGCCGTTATAGCCCTCGACCATATAGTCTTCCGGACGGAGTTCTTCCGAATGGAAATCGACCTTTTCGAGAACGTCGATGACGGTCGGGATCAGGCTCTTGGTCAGCGTGAAGGTGGAATCATGCTTCGGATCACAGCCGATCTGTAGCACGCGCTTGCCGAGCATGGAGAAGGCAACCGAGAGGTTCGACGACGTCGTCGATTTGCCGATCCCGCCCTTGCCGTAGACCGCGAAGACCTTGGCGCCGTCGATTTCCATCGTCGGGTCGAGATGGACCTGCACGCTGCCTTCGCCATCGGCGCGCTCCCGGAGCTTCTCGGCGATGCGGGCCTCGCGTTCGGCGATCTTGCCATGGGTGTAGATGTTCATTGGGCAGCCTCCCTGACCAGCCCCTCGAGACGGTCTTCCAATTCTTCACCGGCCTGTTTCAGGGCGGCGAGCGTTTCTGCATCCGGCTGCCAATAGTTGCGCTCATGCGCCTCGATCAGCCGGTTGGCGACACGGGCGGCAGAAGCCGGATTGAGTGTGGCCAGCCGTTCACGCATGTCAGCGTCGAGCACGAAGGTCTCGGTAATCTGCTGGTAGACCCAGGGGTCGACATCGCCTGTGGTCGCCGACCAGCCGAAGGTGTTGGTGACCTGCGTCTCGATATTGCGCACGCCCTCATAGCCATGCTTCAGCATGCCTTCGAACCACTTCGGGTTCAGCGTACGTGTGCGTGTCTCCAAAGCCACCTGCTCGCCGAGGGTACGCACGCGTCCCTCGCCTTGTGTCTGGTCGGAGATGAAGACCGGCAGCGTCGCACCGCCTTTGGCTTTCGAGACCGCCTTGGTCAGGCCGCCCAGCGTATCGAAATAGTTCTCGATCGTGGTCACCCCGATCTCGACGGAATCGAGGTTCTGATAGGCCATATCGACCTGCCCGATCATCGCATCGAAGACCTCGGCCTGCGCGCTGGTCTTGCCGCGACGGTTGATCGCGAAGCTCTTGCGATTGCTGTAAGTCTGCGCGATCTCGTCATCGTCACTCCAGGAGGACGACGCGACCAGCATGTTGACGTTCGATCCATAGGCGCCGTCGGCATTCGAAAACACACGATAGGCAGCAGCCTCGATGTCGCAGCCATGGCTTTCGCAATAGGCAAGCGCATGCTTGCGGATGAAGTTCATCTCGACCGGCTCATCGGCAGTGGCAGCGAGATAGCTTGCCTCGGCCAGCATGCTCGCCTGGATCGGCAGGAGATCCCGGAAGATGCCCGAGAGAGTCATGACCGCATCGATGCGCGGACGCTGCAGTTCCTCAAGCGGCACCAGAACAGCGCCGCAGACCCGGTTATAGGCATCGAGCCTCGGCCGCGCACCCATGAGTGCCATGGCCTGCGCCAGCGGCGCGCCGCCGGTCTTCAGATTGTCGGTGCCCCAGAGGACGACGGCGACCGTTTCCGGCAAACGACCATCGGCTGCGAGATAGCGTTCAAGGACCTTGGCTGCCTGGCGTTCGCCATCCTGGATGGCAAAGGCGCTCGGAATGCCGAAAGGATCGAAACCGTGAATATTGCGACCGGTTGGCAGCAATTCCGGCGTGCGCAGCAGGTCACCAGAGGGCGACGGCAAGACGTAACGGCCGTCCAGCGCCCTGACGAGGCCGTCGATCTCGCCGTTATGGGCCAGTTCGCGGTTCATGGTGACGAGCTTGTCGATGCACTCCTTGAGCTCGCCGGCGGCATTCTTCGTCATCCGGGCAATTGTCGCGGCGTCACCATTGGCGATCGCGGCAATCAACTCAGTCTGAAGGTGCGGACGCACGGCAGGCGGCATGTTGGCGGCGACATGGTCGAGCATGTCCAGACGCTCGCTTTCCTCCATGGCGCGACCGGCAATGTGCAAACCATGCGGAATGAGCGCATATTCGACTTCAGCCACTTCGGCGACGAGCGCCTGAATGAGGTCGGCTTCGGCAAGCGCGATACCATTCTTGCCCAGGTCCAGTTGTTCGGCCTGTACCTGGATGAGCTGGAACAGCCTCTCGCGCTCGACGCGCGCGTCGGGCGCTGCGCTGCGATAGCGATCCAGGCTGCCCTTGATCTCCGTCAGGCCCTTGTAGAGCCCGGAATGGGTGATCGGTGGCGTGAGATAGGAAATCAGTGTCGCGGCCGAGCGCCGTTTTGCGATCGTGCCTTCCGACGGGTTGTTGGCGGCGTAGAGATAGAAGTTGGGAAGCGCGCCCAGGAGGCGATCCGGCCAGCAATCTGCAGACAGGCCGACCTGTTTGCCGGGCATAAATTCAAGTGCGCCATGGGTGCCGAAATGCAAGACGGCATCGGCGCGGTAGGTTTCGCGCAGATAGCGGTAGAAGGCGGCAAAGGCATGGTTCGGGGCAAAGCCGCCCTCGAACAACAGGCGCATCGGGTCGCCCTCATAACCGAAGGGTGGCTGGATCGCGATCAGCAGGTTCCCATACTGGCGGCCGAGCACGAAGATACCACGCCCATTGCTGAGAACGCGTCCCGGAGCCGGTCCCCACTTCGCCTCGAGATCGGCAAGGTGTTTTTCGTTGCGCACATGCTGGTCGACAGGGATGACCGTATGGACATTCGCCTCGACGCCATAAAGTGCTGCATTGCCTTCAAGAATGCCGTCCTTCAGCGCTTCGGCATCGGCGGGCAAGTCGACATCGTACCCTTCCGACTTCAGCCGGCGCATGGTCTCGAACAGGCTCTCGAAGACGGAGAGATAGGCGGCGGTACCGATGCTGCCGCTGTTCGGCGGATAGTTGAACATCGCAATGGCGATACGGCGCTCGGCACGTTCCTTGCGCCGCAGGTCGACCATGGCAGCGAGGCGATCGGCTAGCAGCACGACGCGTTCGTCATCCGGCTGCATGCAGGCCCTGCCGGACGGGCAGGAGGCAAGCTCTCTCGAGCAGATGCAGGCACGCGCCCCGCCACCCGAGTCAGAACGACCGCCGAAGACCATGGAGCCGATCGAGCCGTCGAGCTCCGGGATCGCCACCATCAGCGTGGTTTCGATCGGGGTCAGCCCCTGTGTCGACGAGAACCAGACTTCCTTGCTCTGAAACTCGGTCGCCATCGCGGAGAAATAGCTAACATCGAGCGCCGCAAGTGTCTCGGCAGCGGCAGCGGCATCGCTATAGGCCGGTCCGCCGACCAGCGAGAAACCTGTCAGCGAGCAAAGCGCATCGATGCGGACGCCTCGCGTTCCAGGCGTCATGAAGCGCTCGATTGCGCCGCGCATGTCCAGACCGCTCGAGAATACCGGCACGACATTGAAGCCGCGCGTTTCCAACTCGCGGATGACACGATCATAGTGGCCGGTATCGCCAGACAGGATGTAGGTCCGCATCAGGAGAAGACCGATCGTCCCGCGAGATCCGGCCCTCTGCGGCAGGCTGGAAAGCTGTGTCGTGACCCGTGGCTTCAGGCCCGGATGATAGAGGCCCATTTCGGGATATTCGACCGGCTCTCCCACCGTGACCTTGCCCTGAAGACCCTTGCGCTCACCCTTGGCATATTTGCCGACCAGCAGGCGGACCATGTTGGCGATGTTCTCGTCCGAGGCGGCGATGCGATATTGCAGCGTCAGGAAATAGTTACGCACGTCTTGGGCAGTGCCAGGAATGAAGCGCAGGAGCTGCGGCAGGCGGCGCAGCATGGCGAGCTGGCGCTCGCCTGCGGTGCGCCCGCTGTCCTTGCCGCCACGCGAGCTTTTTCCCCGGAGCTTCTTCAGGAGTGCCAGCGGCCCCTTCTGCTCCTCGCTCATCTTGAAACGACCCATGGTCGTGTATTTCATGATGGTGCCGGCCGACATGCAGCAGACCATCGCATCGCATTCGAGGTGCCGTGCTTCGAGCACGTCGGCAATAGCGCGCACATGCTCCTCGACGAAGATCATCGAGACGATGATGATATCGCCGGCGAGGATCGCCGCGCGGCAGGCTTCGAGGCTTGCCGGATTGTCGTTCCAGTCGGTTGCGGCATGCACGGAGAGAGTGAGCCCCGGCAGGTCTTTTGCGAGGCTGCGGCGCGCATCATCAACGGCTGCGACAATGTGATTGTCGAGTGTCACGAACACCACCCGGACCGGGGTCGCGTCAGCGGGCGAAATGGGCTTTCGCGTCATACAACGTCTCCACGGTGATGGGGCGGATACCCTTGCGGGCGGCGAAGAGTTCGGTGTTCCTGCGGGCCTTGCCGCGCACAAAGAACGGGATTTTCTTAAGCTCGCGTTCGGCATCTGGCGTCCAGGCCGCGTCGTCGGCGGGTACCTCGGCGAGCACAAGCGTCTCATCGTCGGAGACCACTTCGGTCGCACCAGCCGCGGCTGCCGGGGCGTGACCGTGCAGATGCGAGGCCTGGGCCTGGTCGTTGAATTCGAAATCGTCCCGGAACATCTGCAGGAGGTGCTCTTCCAGCCCCATCATCAGCGGATGAACCCAGCTGTCGAAGATGACGTTCGCACCTTCGAAGCCCATTTGCGGCGAGTAACGGGCCGGAAAATCCTGGACATGCACGGGGGACGAGATGACGGCGCAGGGAACGCGCAGCCGCTTGGCGATGTGGCGCTCCATCTGCGTGCCGAGAACAAGCTCCGGACGAGCGTCGATGATCGCCTGTTCGACATCGAGATGGTCGTCGGAAATCAATGCCTCAACGCCGAATTCTTCGGCCGCCTCGCGGACCTCTCGGGCGAACTCGCGCATATAGGTGCCGATGCCGCAGACCTTGAAACCGAGTTCTCGGGCAGCGATACGGGCAGCGGCAATGGCGTGTGTTGCATCACCAAACACGAAGACACGCTTGTTGGTGAGGTAATTGCTGTCGACCGAGCGTGCATACCAAGTTGCCCGGTCTTCGGCCTCGCCAACGAACTCCTCGTTCGGAAGCCCGGCCAGTGCCCGCACTTCCGTGAGGAAGGCGCGCGTGGCACCGACGCCGATCGGGATGGTCGAGACGAAGGGCATCCCGAAGGTCTTTTTCAGATAGCGTGCCGCGCTGTCGCCGATCTCCGGATAGAGCACGATGTTGAAAGCGGCCTCCGGCAGCTTCGCAAGATCGGCAACGGTTGCACCGAGAGGTGCGACGACCCGAACATCGATGCCGTTGGCTGCAAGCAGCCGCGAAATTTCCGTAACGTCGTCACGGTTACGGAAACCGAGGGCGGAGGGCCCAAGGATATTGCAGCTGTTCGGCGCGATATTCGCCGGGCGCTCCCGGCCGCCGGCAAAGCTGCGCACAAGCCGATAAAAAGTCTCTGCCGCACCCCAGTTTTCCTTCTTCTGATAGGAAGGAAGCTCCAGCGGTACGACCGGGATACCGACATCCAACGTGCGGGCAAGCCCTGCCGGATCGTCCTGCAGAAGTTCTGCCGTGCAGGAGGCTCCAACCAGAAGCGCATCCGGCTGGAAGCGCTCGGCAGCATCGCGGCAGGCGGTCTTGAACACATCGGCCGTGGAGCCTGCGAGATCACGGGCCTGGAAGGTGGTGTAGGTGACAGGCGGACGCGAGGGGCGACGCTCGATCATGGTGAACAAAAGATCCGCATAGGTATCGCCCTGCGGCGCATGCAGCACGTAGTGCACGCCCTTCATCGAGGCGGCGATCCGCATGGCACCGACATGCGGGGGTCCTTCATAGGTCCACATTGTGAGTTTCATGATGCGGCCCTCCGGTTGCCGGAGCGGTCGCCCGCGATCATGGCCTTGCGTGTCAGCGGGCGGGCAAAGAGTTCGGCAAGGTCGCCGGCCTGCTCATAGCCCTGGATCGGCGTGAAGGCGAATTCGATCGACCATTTGGTGACGATGCCTTCGGCCTCGAACGGGTTCGCAAGCCCCATGCCGCAGACGACGAGGTCGGGCTTGGCGGCACGGCAGCGATCGATCTGGATTTCGACATCCTGACCTTCGGAAATGGAGACACCCGGCGGCAGCATGGCGAGTTCGCCGGCCACATGTTCGCGATGCAGATAGGGGCTGCCGACCTCGATGATCTCGGCGTCGAGCTCGCGGCTGAGATAGCGGGCGAGTGACGGCTCCATCTGGCTGTCGGGGAAGAGGAAGATGCGCTTGCCGGCGAGAGCGCTGCGATAGTGTGCGGTCGCTTCGAGCGCCCGGCGGCGCGGGGCCTCGGTGACGGCGGCGAAACGGGCCGGTGACACGCCGAAGGTATCGGCAATCGCTTTCAGCCAGGCGGTCGTGCCTTCTTCGCCGAGGGGGAAAAGCGCGTTGATGCGTGATGCACCCAGGCTCTCAAGCGCTGCGGCCGTGGCGCCGAGATAAGGCTGCGCCAGAACAAACTTCGTGTTCGGACCGATCTTCGGCAGGCGCTCGCTGCTGCGACCGGGCAGGAAAACGAAGTCTTCGAGACCGAGTTCATCCAGCAGCCGGGCAAACTGATCTTCCACGACATCGGCGACCGAGCCGGCCACCACGAGCCGTGCAACCTTGTCACTCGCGCCGTGGACAGACTGATCCTGCACCAAAGCGGCCAGGAAATTGTCTTCGCCCTGGGTGAAGGTGGTTTCGATGCCGCTGCCGGAATAGCAGAGCACGCGCGGCTTCGAGCCGAAGCGCTTGTCGAGGCGCTCTGCAGCGCGGTTGAGATCGAACTTGATCACTTCCGAAGGACAGGAACCGACCAGCACCAGCATGCGGATATCCGGGCGACGCTCGAGCAGGCGCGCCACTTCGCGGTCGAGTTCGTCATGCATGTCGACCATTCCGGCGAGATCGCGCTCTTCCATGATCGCTGTTGCAAACCGTGGCTCGGAAAAGATCATTACACCGGCAGCGGACTGGATGAGATGGGCGCAGGTGCGCGAACCGACCACGAGGAAAAAGGCATCCTGCACCTTGCGATGCAGCCAGATGATCGAGGTCAGGCCACAAAAGACTTCATGCTGGCCACGCTGGCGGATAGTGGCCGAAGGCGTCGCGCAAGAGACGAGCGGCTGGTTCATGACGTGCTCCCCGTGAGAGAAGCGCCATTGCCAAGTGTCGCAGACAATCTCAGCTTTTCGGCATGATCGAGCCTTGCAAGCCGCAGCTTCCAGAGGAACTGGCCGGCATTGATCACATAGGTGACATAGGCGGCAAGCGCGAGTGCCATCAATGCACCTGAGGTCAGCGAGCTGGCAAACAAAGCCACGAGATAGGCCGTGTGCAGCGCCAGAACCAGCATCGAGAAGACGTCTTCCCAAAAGAACGGGCGGGCGAAGAGATAACGGCCGAAGACGACCTTTTCCCAGATCGAGCCGGTGATCATGATCGCATAGAGCGTCAGCGTCTTCACGACGATGGACATCTGGGCGGCGAACAGCCCTTCACCCGTTGCGAGGAAGCGAAAGATCAGACCGAGGCTGACGAGGAAAACGAGAAACTGCACGGGAGCGAGGATACCCTGCACCAAGGTCCACACGCTTTCGTCGCGCCTGCGGCGCTCGTCCGGTGTGTAGAGGGCTCGGCTTGATGCCGATGGTTTGGGTATGCGCATGGCGGTCATCCCTTCTCCCATCCCCTCCCAAGGGAAATCGGATTGACTGAAGACTACGCCTGCCACAACGGAAGTGTCAACTTAGGTTGACGTATATTTTGATTTACAGAAATGAAAACTGGGTACATGTTACTCATGCTCGTCTGACGGGATGCCTGCTGTCCACGCCTGACGCCGCATTGAAAACGGTTTCGCGGGCGGGGGGCACGGCGCGGGATGATGGACGGATCACTTCAAGGAATGAATGAGAGGCAAGATGGCACGGCTCCGTCGCATTGCGAGGGCCTGCAGCCGCTCACGAGGGTTGCCGCGGAAGGCAAGAGAGCATACCTAACCCAATGCGACGGGGACAAACTCCGCCGCCTGATTGAGGGAACGGTGGCTTCGATGACCGCCGAAAAGCTGTCGACGCGTTACGACCGAGGTCTGGAGCACGATCGCCTCTATGAGAGGGCGCTCGCTGAGTTTCGCATGCTCGTTCTTCACCCGCGCACGCGCCTAGCGTCCCTGCGCGCGTTTCTCGACCACGAACTTCCGCGCGGCCGGCCTTACTACGTCAAGGTTCTGTTCCTGGAAACCGTCGCGCGCATGCTCGGCCGAGAATGGGTTTCGGATGATTGTGACTTCATCGACGTCACGATCGGAACCTCGCGTTTGCAGGCCCTGGCAATCTCCCTGTCGCTCGACTTGCGGGAAGCCGACCGCACTCGCAATGCGCCGGCAGCGCTAGTGCTGACGCCGTATGGCGAGCAGCACACGCTGATGCCGCAGCTGATTGGCCTGCTCTTCGACAGCCTCGGCTGGACAAGCGAGGTGCTCGAGCCTTCGGCCCTCAAGACCTCGATCTTTGCCCGTGCCGTAGAAGAGGCCGATGTTGCCTGCATCGGCTGGAGCAACATCCGGCTTGCCGCAGAATTCAAGACCCTCATTCGGGATGTTCGCAAGCATCGCCGCGGGCCGCGCCTACCCCTCATCGTCGGCGGTGCGGCAGCACTGGATTCCGTTGATTTTCTTGTAGGTTTGGGGATTGACTGCATCTGTGACAGCGTTTACTCCGCCGTGAAGATCTGCGAAAGTTACTATGAATTGGAAAGAATCAGCCAGCAGGCTAGCGCCGCCGGCCGAACGGCAGTGGTTACACCCAGCGGAATCGATTGGCTCACTCCATGAAGCCACTGAACGGTCATAGCGGTACAGATGGCTTCGCAGTCGCAGACAGCCTGTTGAAGACGCTCGATCCGGATTCGATCGGCTCGCTTGTGAGCCTCGGCGCAGACGTCGTTCTGCTCGTCGATCAGTCCGCGATCATTTCCCAAGTCTACTTCACCAACAAAGATCTTGCCGACTATGGCTTGGCAAAGACGGTTGGCAAGCGGCTGCAGGATTGCGTGACAATCGAGTCGGTACCGAAGATCGATTCCATGCTGTCGTCCGATACCAGCCATCGCCCCCTGCGCGGCTATCAGGTCAACCATAAGTGTAGCGGCAAGCCTGATCTTCCGGTCGTCTATTCTGCCTACACTGCCCAAGACTTCCCCTACACCATCGTCGTCGGCCGCGAGCTGCGCCAGCAGATGCTCGACCAGCAGCGCCTCGTCCAGACCCAGATGGAGTTGGAAGCCGACTACCGCGAACTGAAAGAAGCCGAGACCCGCTATCGGACGGCTTTCAAGGTCGCAACCGTCGCCTATGTCATGCTCGACGGCGAGCGGCGCACCATTCTGGATGCCAATCCGGCTGCGAGCACGCTTCTGTCCTCGACCGGCGCCCCCCTATCCGGCAAGTCGATCCGCGACCTCTTTGCCAAGGACGACCGGGACCGCGTGGGAGACGCGATCAGCGAGGCACGTCACAGCCCCAATCCGGTTAATCTGGATGGCGTGAGAGTGGCCAAGGGCGAGCCCGTATCGCTGACGATCCGCTCCTATCGGGAGAACGGCATCACCAATGTTCTTCTGGCGATCTGGCCAGCCGACCAGGACAAGGAAAGTAAGCGCCAGCGTACGGAACGGCCAGTCGGTGGCACATCGGTCGAGATCGCCGATCTGCCCGAGGCCGTCCTGCTGACGGATGCCGAAGGCGTCGTCATGGCGGCGAATACCCTGTTTCTCGATCTGATTCATGCGCCGTCCCTGACCCAGGTTCTTGGTCGCAACATCGGATCCTGGTTCACCAGTGCCGCCATCGATATCCGCGTGCTCTACACGCGCCTCCTGGACGAGCCTTCCATTCGCGGCTTCACCTCGACCCTGACCGATAACCTTTCCGGCGAAAGCGCCGTCAGCATCTCCGCGCGGCTCAATGCCAGCAACAACACGATCCAGTTGATCGTAATCCCGCAGACGGCGGGCAATGAGCGCCTGACCATTCCGTCTCCGGGGATGTCCGACCAGGCTGAGGGCTTTTCCGCTCTCGTGGGCAAGGTGCCGCTGAAGGATCTGATCCGGGAATCCCTCGACGTCATCGAAAAGATCTGCATCGAGGCAGCACTCGATCAGACCAGCAACAACCGCGCCTATGCGGCAGAGATCCTCGGCCTGTCGCGCCAGAGCCTCTACATCAAGCTGCGTCGCCACGGGCTTGAGGACTACCGTCCCGGCTCTGATCGTCACAGCTGACGGACGGCCAAGACTGTCAATTTTAGTTGACACATTCGAGGGTGCGGACTAGCCTCCGTACATGGCTCAGATCCCTTCCCATGTCCCGGCAGCCTCCTACCCGTCGCCTAAGGCGGTGGTGCAGTTGTTGAAGCCGATTACATGGTTTCCGCCGATGTGGGCCTTTGCCTGCGGGGCAATTGCCTCGGGTGCCGGCATAGGCGAGCGGTGGTTTCCGATCGCGCTCGGCGTGCTCCTCGCCGGACCGCTTCTGTGCGGCACCAGCCAGGCGGTCAACGATTGGTTCGATCGCCATGTCGATGCAATCAACGAGCCGCATAGGGTGATCCCATCGGGCAGAATGCCCGGCCAATGGGGACTGGCGATCGCGATAGCCATGTCCGTTCTGTCCATGGCCGTTGCAGCACTTCTCGGGCCGCTTGTCTTCGCTGCCGCACTTGTCGGCCTCGCTCTCGCCTGGGGCTACAGCGCGCCGCCCTTCCGCTTCAAGCAGAATGGCTGGGTCGGCAACGGTGTGGTCGGCCTGAGTTACGAGACCCTGCCCTGGATCACGGCCGCGACGGCGGCGCTCGGCCATGCGCCCTCCACGCGGACCCTGCTGATTGCGCTCCTCTACGGCATCGGCGCCCACGGCATCCTGACGCTCAATGATTTCAAATCGATCAAGGGCGATCAGCAGATGGGCGTCGACACGTTGCCGGTTCTGCACGGCGCGCAAAACGCTGCCCGGATTGCCTGCCTCGTCATGGCGATCCCGCAGGCCTGCGTCATCCTTCTGCTCGCACAGGCAGGCCTTCAAACAGGGGCAATGCTCGTCGGCGTCGTGCTTGCCCTGCAGCTCCTCTGCATGATCCGCTTCTTGGGCGACCCAGAAGGCAAGGCCATCTGGTATTCCGCTGTGGGTGTGGGTCTCTATGTCACCGGCATGATGGCGACAGCCGTAGCGCTCGGTTCTCTGACGCTGCCCGCGCCACCCCTCGGATAGGAAGCGCGATCATGCGTCAGCTCGCCCTTAAGCCCCGATCCAGCCGTCCCGTAGAAGAAGGCCTCGGCTGGCTCGCGATCATCCGGCTGGGTCTCGTCCAGGCAGCACTTGGCGCTATCGTGGTTCTGACCACCTCCACCTTGAACCGGGTGATGATCGTCGAACTCGGTCTTGCCGCCGTCATCCCGGGCCTGCTGGTCGGCCTGCATTACGGGGTGCAGATCACCCGCCCCATCTGGGGCCACAAGTCGGATACCGGCCGATCCCGAACCCAGTGGATCCTTGGCGGCCTTGCCCTCCTCGCCATGGCCGGGACCGGCGCGGCTGCAACGACACTTCTCTTCGAGCAGTCGGTTCTCGCCGGCATCATGGCGGCCATCATCGCCTACATCCTGATCGGCATCGGCATCGGCGCCTCCGGAACGTCCCTGCTCGCGCTGATCGCCATGAAGACCGCCGTCGAAAAACGCGCCGCAGCCGCAACGATCACCTGGATGCTGATGATCACCGGCATCATCGTGACATCCATAGTCGTTGGCGCGCAGCTTGATCCCTACTCCCACGAGCGTCTCATAGCCGTCACGGCAGCGACCGGCGTGGTTGCCTTTCTCATTGGCATCATCGGAGTGCTGGGCATGGAGTCCCGGCCAACGGTGGGTGCTCCGGAAGAGCGCCCCGCCGCGACGAGTTTTCGCGAGAGCCTGCGAGACGTGCTCGACGATCGGGAGTCGCGGCTCTTCACGCTCTTCATCTTCCTCTCCATGCTGGCCTTCGCCACACAGGACCTCATCCTCGAGCCCTATGCCGGCCTTCTCTTCGGCATGACCCCGGGTGAAACGACAGCCCTCTCAGGCATCCAGCATGGCGGCGTGCTGCTGGGCATGATGACGGTCGGGCTGTCGGGCGCGCTTCTCGGAAAACGCCATTCCGGTCTGCCGAGACATTTCATCACCTGGGGCTGCTTCGGCTCGGCCGTGGCCTTGGGCGCCCTTGCTTTTTCCACGCAGGCCGCACCCACCTGGCCGCTGGAGCTCAACATCTTCCTGCTCGGCGCAGCCAACGGCACCTTTGCGGTGGCGGCCGTCGGCACGATGATGATCCTTGCGGGACGGGGCCGGACATCCAACTACGGAATGCGGATGGGCGTCTGGGGAGCCGCACAGGCCATCGCCTTCGGGCTCGGCGGCGTCCTCGGAACGGTAGCGCTCGATCTCGGACGGTGGCTGACGGCGAGTGATGCGCATGCTTTCGCCACCGTCTTTTCGATCGAGGCGGGCCTTTTCCTCGTGTCCGCCCTCGTCGCGACGCGCATCGGACGTCAGGCCACGCGATCGCCGGCCCCGATCCAAAATGCCGCTATCATGCCTGGAGAATAAACCCCGAGGCCGGATGCTCGGCAGGGAGACGCGCATGTCGAAGATCTATGACGTCGTCGTTGTCGGTGGAGGCCCCTGTGGCGCCATGGCGGCCGAGCGGCTGGTCGAAAAGGGGCATAGCGTGCTCCTTATCGACCCGGATAACCGCATCAAGCCCTGCGGCGGGGCAATCCCGTCGAGAGCGCTGGCCGATTTCGCCATTCCCGAGGCCCAGCTGGTGGCGCGCGCCAATGCGGCGCGGATCATCGCGCCATCAGGTCGGACCGTGGACATGACCATCGGCGACATCGGCTATGTCGGCATGGTCGATCGCGCCGCCTTCGACCCTTACCTTCGTCAGCGAGCCGCCGACGCCGGCGCGGAGAGGCTCTGCGGCAAGCTCGACGAGATGACGGAAGGAGACGGCGGCCTGCTCGAACTGACCGTGGAACCGACGGCCAAGGGTGCCGGCCAAGAGCCGATTCAGATCCGGGCCCGACGCGTCATCGGTGCCGACGGCGCCAACTCGGCCGTGCGGCGCCTGATGTTCCCGGCCTCGCGCAAACCGCCCTATGTCTTTGCCTATCACGAGATCGTCGAGAGCCCGGCCGGCGCGGACGAGGCCGTCTTCAAGGCGGACCGCTGCGACGTCGTCTATGATGGCCGGATCTCGCCGGATTTCTACGGCTGGGTTTTCCCCCATGGCGGACAGACCAGCATCGGCACGGGCACCGCCGTCAAGGGACACAACATCCGGGAAGCCACCCGGGCCTTGAAGCTTGCCGCAGGCCTTGGCGACTGTCGGGTCATCCGAAGAGAAGGGGCGCCGCTGCCGTTGAAGCCAATGAAGCGCTGGGACAACGGCCGCAACGTTCTACTTGCCGGCGATGCCGCAGGCACCGTTGCCCCGTCATCGGGGGAAGGCATCTACTACGCCATGCTTTGCGGAAGGCTCTCCGCAGACGCCGTGCACCAGTCACTGCTGAGCGACAGCGGACGGGCCTTGGCAGAAGCGCGTCGGACCTTCATGCGCGCCCATGGCCGGGTCTTCCTGATCCTCGGTATCATGCAGACGATCTGGTATCGCAACGACAGGCTGCGCGAGAAGTTCGTGGCCATGTGCGCCGACCCCGACGTGCAGCGACTGACCTGGGAATCCTATCTCAACAAGAAACTCGTGCGCCGCGATCCGCTCGCACATGTGCGGGTCTTCTTCAAAGATCTCGCCAAGCTCTTCGGCATCCCTGCGGGGCAAAGATGACGGCACCGCTGGTCTTTCTCTTCACGTCGGGCTGGATCAGTGCCGTGGCGATCGCGCTGTTGTGGACAATCACTCTGGTTGTCGCGAGGCGCTCACCAGAGCCACGAGTGGCGATTGCCAATCTCGCGCCCAACGCCATCTCTGGCAGCGCGCTTCTCGCCGCTTTCGGACTTGCCATGCGCCAGACACAGGTCCTGTGGCTGGCGCTGCTGCTGGCGGTCTCGCTGGTCGCTTTCCTGATCGATCTGCGGATCAGGCTTGCAGATCAGGCCTCCGGATTGAGGCGTCGGACGGATTGATTGAGTGCGGCGGCCGCCGTCACCCAGACGAGATAAGGAACGAACAAGGCGGAGGCTAGTGGCGCCACGGGCCAGGCAAACAGGATGAACAGCGCAATCGAAAGCCAGAGCACCGAAACATCCGCGAGCGCCAGATCCATGCGCCGCATGCCGAAGAAGAAATAAGACCAGAGCGCATTGGCCACGATTTGCACAGACCACAGGGCCATGGGCAGCGACCAGCCGGCAACATCCCAAATCAGCCAGCCTGCATAGCCGATCAGCACGTAGAGGATCGTCCAGACGACGGGAAAGGCCCAGTTGGGCGGGGTCCAGCTCGGTTTGCGCAGATTCTCGTACCACTCACCGGGCTTGAAGACCGCGCCGCTCGAGGCGGCTGCGAGAACGATGACGAGAAAGACGACTGCGGCCATGATCCGGCTCCGGGTTGGTTTGCGTATATTGAAGCATATGGCCTGCATTCTGGTTCCAAGCCTGGCCTCAGAATGCGAGGCGAACCACCCGGCGATTGAACCGGACTGGTCGAATTTCATACCAGCATTACTTCTTACTTCATCCGCGATGCCATGGGAGGATACACATGTCGAGGATAATTGCAGCCGCTTGCACCGTCGCAGCCCTTTTGCTGTCTCAGAATGCTTTCGCGCAGGAAGGCGACGCGGCAGCTGGCGAAGCCGTGTTCAAGAAATGCACGGCCTGTCACAACGTCGCCGACGCCAAGCATAAGGTCGGCCCTTCCCTTCAGGGTGTCGTCGGCCGTCAACCCGGTGTGGCTGAAGGCTTCAGATACTCCAAGGCAATGACGGATTTTGGCGCCGACAAGGTGTGGGATGACGCACAATTGGCCGCTTATCTCGAGAACCCGCGTGGTGTGGTCAAAGGCACGCGCATGGCCTTTGCCGGTCTGAAGGATCCGAAGGAAATCGCAGACGTGATCGCCTATCTGAAGACCTTCCCGGCCCCCTGATCGCTGGGGGTTCATTCCGCCGGGATGCAAATTCCGGCGGAATTCCGCTGAGAAGTGTAAAAAAAAGTTTACATATCGCTCGTCTTCTCCGAATATGCAGATATTGCACCATTCTCAGGCAACCGCCCACCGGATGCGCCAAGCCGGCGCTCGCAGCGGCAGCGGACCCAGGAGAATTGGGCTCTTTCGTGGGAGGAGAGCGCGGTGGGTTTTTCTTTTGCGAATGATGTCGCCACCCCTTTGCTTGACCAGGTGCACGTCCCTGACGACCTGAAAAGCATGGACCATGCGGCGCTCTGTCGTCTCGCACAGGAACTGCGCGGCGAGACCCTGCGGGTCGTGTCCGAAACGGGCGGTCACCTCGGCTCCAGTCTCGGCGTCATCGAGCTAACGGTCGCCATACACGCCTCTTTCTCAGCCCCGCGCGACACGATCATCTGGGACGTCAGCCACCAGTGTTATCCGCACAAGATCCTCACTGGACGGCGGGACCGCATGCGCAGCCTGCGCAAGAAGGACGGCCTGTCGGGCTTCACCCGCCGCGGTGAGAGCCCTTTCGACCCCTTCGGTGCCGCTCACTCCTCCACATCGATTTCGGCAGGTCTCGGCTTTGCCACTGCCCGCGACCTGAAGGGGCAAGACGGCCACGTCGTGTGCATCATCGGCGACGGCGCCATGTCCGCCGGCATGGCATTCGAGGCGATGAACAATGCAGGCGCATCCGGTCGGCCGCTGATCGTCATTCTCAACGACAACGACATGTCGATTTCAGCCTCAACCGGCGCGCTAAACCGCCACCTGTCGGACGTCCGCCGGAACACCGGCACCAATGCCGGCAACGTGTTCGAGAACTTCGGATTCGACTATCGCGGACCGGTCGATGGCCATGATCTCGACGTGCTCATCCCACTCCTCGCAGAGCTTAGGGACGAAAAGGACGGTCCGATCCTCCTGCATGTCGTCACGCGCAAGGGCGCCGGATATGCCCCGGCCGAAGCCGCCGAGGACAAGTATCACGGCGTCAACCCGTTCGATGTAACGACAGGCAAGCAGAACAAGACAGAAGCAAAGGCCCCGAGCTACACACGGGTCTTCGCCGACGCTCTGATCGCGGAAGCGGAAAAGGATGACCGCATCGTCGCGATCACGGCCGCCATGGCGGCGGGCACCGGTGTCGACCGTTTCGGCGCCGCCTTTCCCGATCGGACCTTCGATGTCGGTATTGCCGAACAGCATGCGGTGACCTTCGCGGCCGGTCTCGCCGCCGCCGGCATGAAACCCTTCTGCGCGATCTACTCGACCTTCCTGCAGCGCGCCTATGACCAGATCGTCCATGACGTGGCCCTTCAGCAGTTGCCTGTTCGCTTTGCGATCGACAGGGCCGGGCTCGTGGGTTCTGACGGGCCGACCCATGCCGGCGCCTTCGACATTCTCTACCTCGCCAACCTGCCCGGCTTCACCGTGATGGCCGCAAGCGACGAGGCGGAACTCATGCATATGGTTGCGACAGCGGCAGCCCATGATCACGGCCCGATCGCATTTCGCTACCCGCGTGGCGAAGGGACAGGCGTCCCCCTTCCGATCCGTGGCGATGTGCTGCCGATCGGCCGTGGCCGCATCATCGAGCAGGGAGGCCAGATCGCGCTCCTTTCGTTCGGCACCCGGCTTGCCGACTGTCTCAAGGCTCGCCGCCTTCTGGCCCTCGAAGGAATATCCGTGACGGTTGCCGACGCGCGTTTTGCCAAGCCGCTCGATACAGCGCTTCTGGCCGAACTCGTCGACAACCACTCCATGTTGGTAACCATCGAAGAGGGAGCCACAGGCGGGTTCGGCGCGCTCGTCCTTCACCACCTCGCCAATCGTGGCATGCTCGACGGGCGTTGTGCCGTGCGCACCCTGACGCTGCCGGACACGTTCATCGCCCAGGCGAGCCCCGAGGATATGTACGAGGAAGCAAAACTGACGGCCCGCCACATTGCCGCTGCCGCGCGCAACGGCCTGACGGTGGCAAGGCCCAATGCCGATATTCGCCGGTCCGGACGGGCCGGACAGCAGGAACTGCCGGCGCGCCTGCACCGGGCGGAGGACCGCTAAGCTAAACCACAAGGCGCTCTTGGGCGTATTCGACTACGAGAGGTTTGGCGACGGCGCAAGAATGCACTAATATCCCATCGGGATGAGCGGATCCGCCCAGACCGATGACTGGGAGGGTGACATGGCGGATAGAAAGAACGGGGGACCACCCGGAAGGGCGGACGAACCTCCGTCCAAGGGTGATGGTAGGTATGGACCATCGAAATCGGACACACGGCTGACAAGCCTGGAGCAGCGCATCCTCGAAAGCGCGATCCGGGGTGCCGTGCCACGGCTTGTGGGAGCGAGCCATACGGATCTGACGACGGGTCCGCGCGTTGGCGAAATGCCGCCGGAAATCGATTTCCATCTGCATCCGGAACTGGATCCGAAGGCGCGCGAATTGCCCGGAACCGACAAGGCGATCACCTATCGATCCGCGCTGACCGAAGCCCTCGTCCAGGCGGATCCTCGCGGTCATCGGGAGATGATCGAGGAATTGCAGCGCAGTGACCTGCCCATGCACACGCTGGCGATCCAGCTCTTTTCTCCCGTCGCCGCTCATCTCGGTCGCCTGTGGTGCAATGACGAGACCGACTTCATCCAGGTTGCCGTGGCCTCGACGAGGCTCGGCATGATCGTCAATCATCTGTCGCAGAACCGCAGCCAGACCATTCGCGATCGCCAGAAGGCGCGCCGTGTCTTGCTCGCGCGGACTCAGGGTGCACTCCACACCATCGGCGTATCGATCGTCGCTTCCTGTTTTCGCGACATGGGCTGGGACGTCGACGGTGGAGCAGACCTCGAACTCAACGACAACCTCTACATGCGCCTGTCGAATTCCTCTTACAGCCTTCTGGGCATCTCGGTCGGCCGTGTCGACGAAGTCGATGAATGTGCCGCCGCCATTCGCCGGGTTCAATCCAGGCGCGGCCTGGGCCCGATGAAAATCGCGGTCGGGGGCCCAGCCGTCATGAAGGACCCGCACGCCTTCGGCAACATTGGCGCCGACATGGTAGCCAAGTCGGCCCTCGAGGTCATGCATCTGGCGGACCGGATGGGCGCCTGAGCACATCGCCGGCGCCCAAGGCCCGCCAGCGTCAGCCGGTGACGCCAAAGACCAGCGACCACGGTCCAAACGCATCCGGTCGGCGCTCGCCAAGTCCATAGATGACTTCCACAGGATCCACCTCAAAAGTGGCACTCACGTCATGCGATGTGGGATTGGCCACGAGTATGTAATGCCGTCCGTCTTCAAGCGGCCACTCGACACGGATGAGGCCATTCTCGGCGGCATAACGCCCTCCCTGAGGCATGCGTGACAAAAGCGGCACCACTCGCTCTCGCCGAAGCGCAATGAGCTGGCGGTAGCGCTCGACCCAGATCGAACCAGTCTTCGATCCCGCTTCGTCCCAGTCGAGGACAGCCGAGCGGAATGTTTCAAGCGATGTCGGGTCGAGCACATGATCGCTGTCGAAACCCGGCAACTTCGAAAGCTCCTTCCGGCGTCCATCGCGCACCGCTGCGTTAAGCTCTTCGTCGAAATCGCAAAAATAGGGAAACGGCTTTTGCGAACACCACTCTTCGCCCATGAACAGCATGGGGATTTGCGGTGAGAGCAGCATAATCGAGACCGCGAAGGCGAGTACCGGTTCGGGCAGTGCTGCCATGACCCTGTCACCGTGAGCGCGGTTGCCGATCTGGTCGTGATTGTGAAGGAAGGAAACGAAGGCGGAAGGCGTCAGATGGGTACTCGGCCCACCGCGTCGTTCACCGCGATACGGCATCACGTCGCCCTGATAGACGAAGCCTTCGGCGAGAGCCTTTGCGAGAGCCGCACCGGCATCCCGGTAGTCGGCGTAATAGCCGAATGTCTCGCCGGTTGTGGCGACATGCAAGGCGTGGTGGACGTCGTCATTCCACTGAGCGTCGAACGAATCGGTGTCGGGCTGGCCCCGCTCGAGCAGACCCGGGTCATTCTCCTCGTTCTCGACGATGAGATGAATGTGGCGATCGGCAAAACGCTCCCGCACACGCGCTGCAAGCTCGTGCAGGAAATGCGGCTCACTGTCGTCCCTGATGGCATGCACGGCATCGAGCCGCAGCCCATCCACATGAAACTCCTCAATCCAGAAGAGAGCGTTTTCGATCAGGAAAGCGCGTACCATCTCGCTCTGGGCATCATCGAAGTTGATGCCGTCACCCCATGGCGTCTGGTGATGCGGCGAGAAGAGTGGCGCATAAGCCGGCATGAAGTTTCCGGACGGACCGAAATGATTGTAGACGACGTCGAGGAAGACGGAGATGCTCCTTTGATGGGCCGCCTGAACGAGCAGCGCCAGGTCCTCCGGGCGTCCATACCGACTGTCCGGCGCATAGGGCATGACACCGTCATAACCCCAGTTCCAACGACCGGGAAAATCGGCGATCGGCATCAGCTGGATGGCCGTTATCCCAAGTTTGCTGAGGTGATCCAGCCTGTCGATCGCGGCTCGGAAGGTGCCCTCGCTTGTGAACGTCCCGACATGCAGTTCGTAGAGGACCATATCCGCCCAGGGGCGCCCGCGCCAAATGGCGTCTCGGGTCCTCATCGTCGAAAGATCGACGACCTCGCTCGGACCGAACACGTCTTCGGGCTGGTGCCGGCTGGCCGGATCCGGGACCATAAGGCCATCCGGCAGACGAAACCGATAGCGGGTACCCGGCCCGGCCCCTGTGACCTTGAGGCTGAACAGGCCATCCGCCTGCCGATCCATGTCATTCGCAGGAACGCCGTCGATTTCAAGCGTCACCGACTTGCAATGCGGCGCCCACAATCGAAACAAGACCCCGTCATCTTCAATGACGGGGCCGAAGAGATATTCCTTCACCGCTGCTTCTCCCTACGCTGGCACGAGGACGCAACGCAGCAAACGATGAATGGTTCGCGCCAAACGCGAAAGGTGGAAGAACGATTATCGCGTCACGATGCTTTGGGCGAGAACGGCAGAGGGAACGTGACCGCCTGACCTGTCTCCGCCGACTTCTGCGCGGCGAGCCCCATGGCAACCGCCCACCAGCCATCATCGAGCGCAACCTCGACCGGCTGCGCACCCTTCACCGCCTTCTGGAAACGCTGATGCTGATAGAAGGTCGAGCCGTTGTGGTCCCCGGCTTCCAGCAACTGCGGATCAACCGGGATTTCGACGACGTGCGGCCCTTTGGGATCACGCGGTGAGACGATGACCTGAGCAATCGGTGGCTCGCCGAGATGTTCGGGCCAGAAACGACCGGGCCCCGGCACCAGGCACTCGATCTTGCCGGCGGGGCCAACTGCCGAGATTTCCTCCTGATAGCGGGCACCTTCAGCAAACATGCAGAGCTCCAGCATCGCCCGCGCGCCTGAGGCAAAGTCGACGATCACATAGGCATTGTCCCAGATATCGGAGCGATTGCCGTCATAGACCTCGTCGACATGGTTCATGGACTGCCCGCCAGACGCCATGACGCGCACCGGGTCCGACTTCAGGATATGGCGCATCAGGTCGAAGAAATGGCAGCATTTCTCGACAAGGGTCCCACCCGTGTTGCGATTGAACCGGTTCCAGTCGCCGACCTTCTCGAGAAACGGAAAACGATGCTCGCGGATGGTCAACATGCGGATGCCACCGGTGGCCTCGTCAGCCTGTTCGATCATCCGCGCGACCGGCGGCATGTAGCGGTATTCCATGGCGACCCAGATCGGCGCCGGATAGGTGGCGCGAAGTGCTGCGAGCCGCGGAGCATCGGCAGGGTCGGTGAACAGCGGCTTCTCGACCAACACCGGCAGCGGCCGGATTGCAGCGATCTTTTCCAACTGCTCGAGATGCAGGTAATTGGGGCTTGCGATCAGCAGGCAGTTCACCGCCTCGACGGCAAGAAGCTCCTCGATAGAAGCGACCATCTTTGCCGTCGGAACAGCCTCCGCCGCGAGCGCACGCATGCCGGCATCCGGCTCATAGATCGCGATCACTGACGCATCCTGCAGAAGTGCAATATTGCGCAGGTGCTCCTGCCCCATCATGCCACAGCCGATGATCCCGTATTGAAGTCCTGCCACGCTTTCCTCCTCAATTGAACCGCTCCTCGCGGTCATGTCATTTCAGCCGCGATACGTATCGGGCGACGGTGTGATCGAGCCAGGTCCGCGAGACTTCCGCACGGGCTCCCTCCTGATCCTGGCTGATGCGTTGAATATGTGTGGCGGGCGCGCCGGGCTTCCGACCGAAGCTCGTAGGCGCCCAGTCCGGCACCACGTCGAGTCCGATCTGGTCCTCGGCCCTAGCAATCCAGAGCGACAGCTTGGTGCGATAGAAGAGATAGAGGGATTCCGAAACCGCCTCCGGATCGATGGTCTCGACATAGGAGCCGTCGAGCCAGATCTCTTCGAGTGCAGCCGGACGACCGGAAAGACGCCGCAGGCGCCGGATCCGGTGCGCCTCCGCGGACGTGCCGAATGTCGGCAGTCCATCCGGTTTCGGCAGCCGGTCGATGGACAGGATCTCGGCCGTCGGCAGGCCACCGCCGCCCAGCAACTCCAAGCGAAACATGGCATAGACAGATTTCGGATCGGAGATCGCCCGGACATAGTTGCCGGAACCCTGAATGCGCTCCAGCAGCCCGCGATTCTGCAGCTCTGCCAGTGCCTTGCGAAGCGTGCCGACGGCAATGCCGAGCTCTTCGGCCATATCCCGTTCAGGGGGCAGCTTTTCACCATCGATCAGCCGCCCCGCCGCGATGTCACGCACCAGAAGCTCGGTGATCTGCACATAGATGGGAAGGCTGCCGGGCGGCTGCGTTGCTTGGTTTTGTGGCACTTCGGTACGCCCAAGAAAAAATTGATACACTATTGATCTACATCAAATCGGGTGTTAGGCAAGAGGAAAGTTGGAGCCTTGGAGGAGACCTCAATGACTGTCGTACCTGTCACATCGGCCGATATCGATGGCGCGGAAGTGTCGTGGTTTGCAGCCCTTTGCTCTGACGATTATCAATTCCTCGGCGTGCCCGACGGAGACCTGCGATCAAGCTTCGAGCACTGCTCCGACATCGTCCAGAAGGCCGAGCAGCTGGGCTTTCGCAACATCCTCTGCCCGTCCTCCTACCAGGTAGGCCAGGACACGCTGAGCTTCGTGGCCGGCTGCGCGCCGATCACGTCTGATATCAACATGCTGGCCGCTATCCGCTGTGGCGAGATGCAGCCGATCATGCTGGCGCGCACGGTGGCGACCCTCGACCACATGCTGAAAGGCCGACTGACGCTGAACGTCATCAGCTCGGATTTTCCGGGCGAAGTTGCAGACAGTGCCTTCCGCTACAAGCGCAGCCATGAGGTGGTCGAGATCCTCCGCCAGGCCTGGACCCGCGACACGATCGATCACGAAGGCGAAGTCTACCAGTTCAAGGGCGTGTCCACCGAGCCCGCCCGCCCATACCAGCAGAACGGCGGCCCCCTCCTCTATTTCGGCGGTTACTCGCCGGACGCGCTGGAGCTTTGTGGCGCGCAATGCGACGTCTATCTGATGTGGCCGGAAAAGAAGGATCAGCTCGCCGAGCGGATGAAGGCTGTGCATGCGCGCGCCGAAGCCCATGGTCGCACCTTGGATTACGGCCTACGCGTCCACATGATCGTGCGCGACACCGAGAAGGAAGCCCGCGAATACGCCGAATACATCGTCTCGAAGCTCGATGACGAATACGGGAAGCTCATCCGCGATCGCGCCCATGACTCGATCTCACTGGGTGTCGCCCATCAGGCCCGTGCCCGAGAACTCGCCGACCAGTTCGGCTATATCGAACCGCATATGTGGACCGGCATCGGCCGGGCCCGCTCCGGATGTGGCGCAGCACTCGTAGGCTCCACCGACCGGATCCTCTCGGAACTGGAGGAATACAGAAAGATGGGCATCCGCGCCTTCATCCTGTCCGGTTATCCGCATATCGACGAGGCGGTGCATTTCGGCACCAAGGTACTGCCGGAATTGAAAACCGTATCGCTCCCCCATGCCTATGGCCGCGTTCCCGCGGAAACGCCCGCCACCCCTCTCGGAAATGGAGTTCGCCGCTAATGCAGCGCGTCAATCTTACCCCTGACCTCACCTTCAGCCGCCTCGTTTACGGCATGTGGCGCATCGGCGACGATGCCGACACCTCGCCCAAACATGTTCAGGCCAAGATCGAGGCCTGCCTTTCCCAGGGCATCACCACCATGGACCAGGCCGACATCTATGGCGGTTATACGGCGGAAGCCGTGCTCGGCAATGCTCTGAAAGCCTCCCCCGGCCTGCGCGACAAGCTCGAAATCGTCACCAAATGTGACATTGTCGCCCCGGCCGGTCGACATTCGGCAGCCCGCGTCAAACATTATGACACGTCGGCCGCTCACATCACCGCCTCGGTCGAAGCCTCGCTGACCGACATGGGCACCGATCATGTCGACCTGCTGCTGATCCACCGCCCCGATCCGCTGATCGATCCTGACGAAACAGGCCCTGCTCTCGATGCGCTGGTCACCTCCGGCAAGGTCCGCGCCGTCGGCGTTTCCAACTTCCGGCCCTGGGATTTCTCGCTGCTTCAGTCGTCGATGGAGAACAATCTCGTCACCAACCAGATCGAGATGAGCCTGCTGGCGACCGATACCTTCGTCAACGGCGACCTCGCTTATCTGCAGGAGCGCATGGTGTCGCCGATGGCCTGGTCGCCGCTCGGCGGCGGTCGTCTCATGGACGGATCGAAGCCGGAACTTCTGGCTGCCCTGAAGCGGATCGGCGCAGAACACGGCGTCGATGAAACGGCAGTCGCCGTCGCCTGGCTGCTGCGTCATCCCGCCGCCATCCTGCCGGTCATGGGCACCAACTCACTCGAGCGTATTGCGAAGATTGCTGACGCAACCAAGTTTGAGATGGATCGCCAGACATGGTTCGAGCTTTACACGCTTGCGATCGGACGGGAGGTTGCCTGATGATGGCTGCCAATGACATCCATGCGTTGGAGGCCGTCTTCGTGCCCGGCGCCGACAATCATCGAGATTTCCGCAATGCGCTTGGCAGTTTCACCACGGGTGTGACCGTGGTGACGGCGATGACCTCGGACGGACCAATCGGGATGACGGTGAACAGTTTTGCCTCGGTTTCGCTGGATCCACCTCTGGTGCTCTGGTCGCCGGCGAAGAGTTCATCGCGATACGGTGCATTTACGGGTGCGAGACATTTCGCGATCCACGTGCTCGGCGCGGATCAGGACCACCTGAGCGCCGCCTTCACCCGCGGCGGCAACGGCTTCGATGGGATCGATGTCAGGTTCAACGATGAAGGCGTTCCGGTTTTGCCCGGCACGCTGGCGCGTTTCGAATGCACCGAGCAGGCGCAGCATGACGCCGGGGATCATACGATCATCATCGGCAAGGTGTTAAGGGTTGCACATCGGCAGGGAGAACCGCTGTGCTTCTCAGGGGGACGGTTCGGACGCTTCGCCGTCTGAGTTGAGTTTGGGAGGAGGTCGTCGGCGGCACTTTGGACATGCCACGGCGAACGGTCAAAGACGATCAGCAACAGGTATGCGAGGAGGAATTTACCTCTCCTCGGACGGAAACTGGAACAGCCGTGTTTGCGCGGCGGGAATAAGTCTTCGATAGTTGCGCCGAATTGACCGATGACAAGAAACGGGTGGAGACATGAAGGCACTTTCGAACCTGACCAATCTGCTCGGCCGGCTGAATGCCGCCGTGCTGACGGTCGGACTATGGCTTGGCGCCGGCGCGCTTGGCATCATGCTCGTGTTCATCCTCGTTCAGGTCTTCTTTCGCTATGTTCTCGGCAATGCTCTGCCGTGGAGTGAGGAAGGGTCCCGTTTCCTGATGCTGTGGATGACGGGATTGATGGTGCCGACGGCATTCCGCCAGGGCGGCTTTGTCGCCATCACGATGATCCTCGACATCTTTCCGCGCCTGATCGGCGGCATCATCAACCTGCTTTTCCTCGGCTTGACCGCAGTCCTACTTTACGTCGCCATGCGCATCGGCTGGGCGGAAGTGACAGGGCTCGGCGGACGGTTTGCCATGCCGGCAATTGCGGTGCCGACGTCTCTTGACCTCAGCACCTGGATGAAGGTGCCGCGTGGCTGGATGATGGCATCGCTTGCGACGGGTGTGACCATGATGTTCGTGGTCAGCATCGAACTGATCCTGCGCAACCTGATCGAACTGACGGGACATCAGCAAAAACTCGAGCCGGTCGCCTCGCTCGCAGGACTGGGAGCCGAGTGATGCTGAGCCTCTTCCTCCCCCTTTTCATGATCCTTCTGCTGCTCGGCTTCCCGATCGTGTTCGGGCTGATCGCAGCACCCGCGATTCTGCTCTGGCTGAACGGTCAGGAACGCGACATCGTGCTGCTCTATCGCAATGTCTATAACGGGATGGACAGCTTCCCGCTGATGGCGATCCCCTTCTTCATGCTGGCCGGGGAACTGATGAACCGGGCCGGCATCACCATGCGCCTCGTAGAGTTCGCCCAGGCGGTCATCGGCCATCTGCGCGGAGGCCTCGCGCACGTCAACATTCTGTCCTCGATGCTGTTTGCCGGCCTGTCGGGCTCGGCCGTGGCGGACGTATCTGCCCTCGGCTCGATGCTGATCCCGGCGATGGAGAAGCAGGGCTACAGCCGAAAATTTGCGACCGCCGTTACGGCCGCATCCTCGATCATCGGCCCGATCATCCCACCATCAGGCATCATGATCATCTATGCCTATGTCATGGGTGAAAGCGTGGCTGCGCTTTTCCTGGCCGGCATCGTGCCAGGCGTGCTGATCGGCCTCAGCCTCATGGCGATCGTCTACCTGCTTGCCGATCGCGAGAACCTGCCGGCGGCAACCACCCGCGCAACCTGGTCCGAACGTGGGCGTGCAAGCCTCAATGCCTTCTGGCCGCTAATGACCCCAGTCATCATCATGGGTGGCATTCTCGGCGGTATCTTCACGCCGACGGAAGCCTCTGCCGTTGCTGTGGGCTATGCAATCTTCATCGGCCTTTTCGTGCTGCGCAGTCTGAAAGTCGGCGATATGCCGAGAATTCTGATGCGCGCCGCCATGACCTCGGCAGTCGTCCTGCTGCTCGTCGGCGCGGCCATGGCTTTCAAGACAGTCGCCAGCCTGTCGCACACGCCGGAGCTGCTCGCATCGATCATCCTCAGCCTCAGCGAAAATCCGCTGGTGCTGCTGCTGCTGATCAACCTGCTGCTCTTTGTGGTCGGCATGTTCCTGGATGCAGGGCCGGCGATCATCATTCTCGGCCCGATCCTCGGCCCCATTTTCACCCAGATGGGTGTGGATTCCGTCCACTTCGCCATCATCATGGCGGTCAATCTGACGGTCGGACTGCTGACCCCGCCCATGGGCCTGGTGCTCTTCGTCTCGTCGTCCGTCTCCGGCCTCAAGGTCGAGACGATCGCCAAGGCCACACTGCCGTTCTTGGCGGCGGAAATCGTCGTGATCTTTCTGATCACCTATTTCCCCGCTTTGACGCTCACGCTCCCGCGCCTTGCGGGCTTCGTCGACTAACTTGAGAAAAGGGAGGAACCAGAATGCTCAAGTCCATGTTGAAAACCTTAGCTTTGGCCAGCGCACTCACCATCACAGGTGTTGCGCAGGCAGCAGACATCACGCTGCGCGCCACCGCCAACTCCAACGAAAACGACGAGGATTATGACGGCCTCGTCGTCTTCAAGAACTATGTCGAAAACGCCTCGAACGGCGCGATCGCCGTCGAACTCTTCATCGGCACCCAGCTCTGCGCCACCGGTGAAGAATGCCTCCAGGGCGTCGCCGACGGCTCGCTCGACATCTACATCTCGACCTCCGGCGGCGCGGCCGGTCTCTTCCCCTATATCCAGGTTCTCGACCTGCCTTATCTGATGAGCGACGACCGCGTGGCAGAGACCGTGCTGACCGGCGACTTCACCCGCAAGCTGCGCGAGCGCGCGCTCGCCGATAGCGACAACAAGATCCGCCTGATGACCATCGGCAATACCGGCGGCTGGCGCAATTACGCCAACACCAAACAGGCGGTGAAGACGCCGGAGGACCTGAAGGGCCTCAAGATGCGCACCGTGCCGGCGGATCTGCCGCAGCAGGTTGCGACCGCCGTGGGGGCAGCCCCGACCCCGATCCCGTGGCCGGAACTCTTCACCTCGCTGCAGACGGGCGTCGTGGAAGGTACCGCAAACGGTATCACCGACATCATGTCAATGAAGTTCCCGGATGCCGGCCTGAAATACCTGACGCTGGATGGCCACAGCTACATGGGCGCCTTCTGGTGGATGTCGAACGACCGCTTCCAGGGCCTGACGCCGGATCAGAAGCAGATCGTCGTCGATGGCTTCGCCGCCCTCCAGCAGGCAACCTTCGCCTCGCCGAAGCGCAAGGAAATCGCCGCCTATCAGGACTTCGCCAAGGCCGGCGGCGAAATCTACGTGCCGACGCCTGCCGAAAAGGAAGCCTTCAAGAACGCCGTTTCGCCGGTGTTCGACTGGTTCAAGGCGAATGTCACCGGCGGTGCCGAAGTGTTCGACCAGTTCACGGCAGCGGTCGCCGATGCCCAGAAGACGGTTGATGCCGAGCGCGCAGCCGACCTGAACTGATGACATCAGGGATGCGCGGGAGGACCGCGCATCCCTTCATACTGCCCGCCCCCGCATCATTCGATGCCATACTGCACAGGGCGCTCTACCTGAGGTGATCCATGCCAGACCCGTCCACCGCCTCGCCCAACCATGAGCGGGACAGCCGCCCCTTTACCCTGCGCGAGCGCTGGCAAACCTTGTTCCCCGGTCTTTCTGTGACCGTGCTGATCGCTCTGGCATCCGCGTTCCTCTCGGAACACTATGGCGCTCCGGCCATGCTGCTGGCGATCCTGATTGGGCTTGCGCTGCATTTTCTGGTCGAGGATCCGAAGACCGCGGCCGGCCTCGACTTCGCCTCGCGCACGGTGCTGCGGCTCGGGATCGCGCTGCTTGGCCTGAGAGTCAGTGTCGCGATGTTTGCCGAACTGGGTGCTGCCGTGATCGCGATGATCGTTGGCGCCGTTCTGCTCACCATTGTCTTCGGCATCCTCGCCTCGCGCCTGTCGGGACAGGGCACGCAGTTCGGCGTGCTGACGGGCGGCGCGGTTGCTATCTGCGGCGCCTCGGCAGCGCTGGCGATCTCCGCCACGCTTGGAAACCGCAGCAAGGAAGCCGACCAGCAGATGGTCTTCACGGTCATCGGCGTCACCATGCTGTCGACGCTTGCCATGATCTTCTACCCGATCCTGGCAAGCCTTGCCGGCCTCGACGACCACCAGACCGGTATCTTCCTCGGCTCGACGATCCATGACGTCGCCCAGGTCGCTGGCGCAGGTTTCTCGGTCTCCGTTCCCGCCGGCGAGACGGCCGTTTTTGTTAAGCTCATCCGAGTGACCATGCTGGCTCCCGTCGTGCTGGTTGCCGCACTCGCCTTCCGCCGGACGGTCTCCGTCGACGTCAAGCGACCGCCCCTACTCCCTGGCTTCGTGGTCGCCTTCCTGTTGCTGGCTGCCTTGAACTCGCTCATCAACATCCCGCCCATGGTCGGCGACTGGGCGGGCATGATCTCGCGCTGGGCGCTGCTCGTGGCGATCGCCGCCGTCGGCGTGAAGACCTCATTGCCGGAAGTGTTCAAGATCGGCGGACGGGCCATCGGCCTGCTAATTGCCGACACTGTCTTCCTGGCGGCCATCGTGCTTGCCGTCCTGGTTTTCGTCGGGCTTTGACAGGATGCTCTCAGCCCATTGGGCAGCGACACAGAATCCGCTAGAGCATCGGGTGACGTCGGCAGCGTTTGAGGAGGATCCATGGCGAAGACAACCAAGACAGCGATGAGCACCCCGAAGCCGGCGCTGATGCAGGATCCCCATGCGGTTCGCGAACCGCGCGCCAACAATCTCGAAATGGCGATTGGCCATGAGGTCCGCACCTATCGCAAGAAGCTGGGCATAACGGTCGCCGATCTCGCTGCGGCCACCGGCATGTCGGTCGGCATGCTCTCGAAAATCGAGAACGGCAATATCTCGCCGTCGCTGACCACGCTTCAGGCGCTGTCGAAGGCGCTGGGCATGCCGATCACAGCCTTCTTCAAGGGCTTCGAGGAGCCGAAGTCGGCAAGCTTCGTTAAGGCAGGCGAAGGCGTCAACCTGGAGCGCCGTGGAACCCGCGCCGGACATCACTACAGCCTGCTGGGGCATATCGAGAACAACACCTCCGGCGTCGTCGTCGAGCCCTATCTGATCACGCTGAACGCGGAATCGGACGTCTTTCCGACCTTCCAACACGAGGGCATGGAGCTCCTCTATATGCTGGAGGGCGAAGTGGTCTATCGCCACGGGGACAGCCTGTACCGGATGCAGGCAGGCGATAGCCTGTTCTTTGACGCCGATGCACCGCACGGTCCGGAAGAACTCATAAGCCTGCCCGCGCGCTACCTCTCCATCATCTCCTATCCGCAACGCAGATAGTTACCCAACAGGAAAACTTTATTCCTTCCGATTGATTTTCGCGACCGCCGCTGCTAGCCCTTTCTCCGGAGACTTTGGAGGGCGTGGCCATGTGCGGCATTGTAGGTCTGTTTCTCAAAGACAAGGCGCTTGAGCCCCGGCTCGGCGATCTCCTCTCAGACATGCTGATCACCATGACCGACCGAGGACCGGACTCGGCCGGCATCGCGATTTATGGTGGCGTCGACGGCAAGACCGCCAAGGTCACCGTCCAGTCCGCCACTCCGGAAACTGATTTCGCGGGCCTCGCCGAAGATCTGGCCAAGGCAGACATTGCCGCGGAAATCGAATTGAAGAGCACCCATGCGGTCATTTCAATCGCCGCAAGCAAGCTGACCGAGATCCGGGCGGCACTCTCCGAAATCCGCCCCAATGTCCGCATCATGGGTTCGGGCGAGAGCGTCGAGATCTTCAAGGAAGTCGGTCTTCCCAAGGACGTCGTCCAGCGCTTCGGCGTCCGCGCCATGGGCGGCACCCACGGTATCGGCCATACCCGCATGGCGACCGAAAGCGCCGTTACCACGCTGGGCGCGCACCCCTTCTCGACCGGTGCCGATCAGTGCCTCGTGCACAATGGCTCGCTGTCGAACCACAACAATCTGCGCCGCGAACTGATCCGCGAAGGCATGTCCTTCGAGACCCAGAATGATAGCGAAGTGGCCGCCGCATATCTCACCGCAGAAATGGCGAAGGGAAAGGATTTGGGGCAAGCGCTGACCGGCGCGCTCGATGACCTCGACGGCTTCTTCACCTTCGTTGTCGGGACCAAGACCGGCTTCGGCGTGGTCCGCGACCCGATCGCCTGCAAGCCAGCCGTCATGGCCGAGACCGACCAGTATGTCGCCTTCGGCTCGGAGTACCGTGCTCTGGTCAATCTGCCTGGTATCGAGACTGCCCGCGTCTGGGAGCCGGAGCCGGCCACCGTCTATTTCTGGGACCACGAAAAGGCCGCCTGAACCGCGACACTCCGAGAAAGCTTGCCAATGCCAGTCTTCGACCTCTCCCATACCCCGCTTCGTGAACTGAACAGCGCGCTCCACACTCTCGGCGCAGGCTCAAACGACACCCTGTTTGAGGTCGTGAACCCGCGTGGCCATCATGCCGTCGCCGTCGGCATCGATGCGCCTGTCACCATCGAGGTGAAGGGGTCGGTCGGCTATTACTGCGCCGGCATGAACGACGGCGGGACCATTACAATCCAGGGCTCCGCCGGCCCGGGTGTGGCCGAAAACATGATGTCCGGCACGGTGGTGATCGAGGGTGACGCCTCGCAATATGCCGGTGCCACAGGTCGCGGTGGCCTGCTCGTCATCAAGGGCAATGCGGCCTCTCGCTGTGGTATCTCGATGAAGGGCATCGACATCGTCGTGCACGGCTCGATCGGCCACATGTCGGCCTTCATGGGGCAATCAGGCCACCTCGTCGTCTGCGGCGATGCGGGCGAAGCTTTGGGCGACAGCATCTATGAGGCGAAACTCTTCGTACGCGGATCGGTGAAGAGCCTCGGCGCCGATTGCATCGAAAAGAAAATGCGCCCCGAACATCTCGAAAAACTCGCAGAACTGCTGGCAAAGGCCGGCGTGACGCATGCGAAGCCCGAGGAGTTCAAGCGCTACGGTTCGGCCCGCAAGCTCTACAATTTCAACATCGACAATGCCGACGCGTATTGAGGCGAGGAACAGCCATGAGCTACCACAACCCCTTCACCCCGCCACGCAAGTCCGCCACTTTCGATGATCATACGCTCGCCGAAATCCGCCGCGCGGCCGCAACCGGCATCTACGACATCCGCGGCGGGGGCACAAAGCGCAAGGTCCCGCATTTCGACGACCTGCTCTTTCTCGGTGCATCCATTTCCCGCTATCCGCTCGAAGGCTACCGCGAGAAATGCGACACCTCGGTGGTCCTCGGCACGCGCTTTGCCAAGAAGCCGATCGAGCTGAAGATCCCGATCACCATTGCCGGCATGAGCTTCGGCGCCCTCTCGGGCAATGCCAAGGAAGCGCTCGGGCGTGGCGCGACGCTTGCTGGGACCTCGACGACGACGGGCGACGGCGGCATGACGGACGAGGAACGCGGACATTCCGAAAAGCTGGTGTACCAGTACCTCCCCTCCCGCTATGGCATGAATCCTAGGGATCTGCGCCGCGCCGATGCGATCGAGATCGTGGTCGGTCAGGGCGCAAAGCCCGGCGGCGGCGGCATGCTGCTCGGCCAGAAGATCTCCGATCGCGTCGCCCAGATGCGCAACCTGCCGATGGGCATCGACCAGCGCTCCGCTTGCCGCCATCCGGACTGGACGGGGCCTGATGATCTCGAGATCAAGATCCTCGAACTGCGTGAAATCACCGACTGGGAAAAGCCGATCTATGTGAAAGTCGGCGGCGCCCGCCCCTATTACGATACCGCGCTTGCCGTGAAGGCCGGCGCCGATGTCGTCGTGCTCGACGGCATGCAGGGCGGCACCGCGGCGACGCAGGACGTGTTCATCGAGAATGTCGGCATGCCGACGCTCGCCTGCATCCGCCCCGCCGTCCAGGCACTGCAGGACCTCGGCATGCATCGCAAGGTGCAGCTGATCATCTCCGGTGGTATCCGCTCCGGCGCCGATGTCGCCAAGGCTCTGGCGCTCGGCGCCGACGTCGTCTCGATCGGCACGGCCGCCCTCGTTGCGATCGGCGACAACGACCCGAAGTGGGAAGAGGACTACCAGAAGCTCGGCACCACCGCCGGCGCCTATGACGACTGGCATGAAGGCAAGGACCCGGCCGGCATCACCACGCAGGATCCCAAGCTTGCTGCCCGCCTCGATCCGGTCGCTGCCAGCCGCAGGCTCGCCAACTATCTGAAGGTCATGACACTGGAGGCGCAGACCATCGCGCGCGCCTGCGGCAAGAACAAGCTCACCAACCTGGAGCCGGAGGATCTCTGCGCATTGACAATGGAGGCCGCCGCCATGGCCCAGGTGCCACTCGCCGGCACGAGCTGGTACCCCGGCAAGGGAGGTTTTTAAGTAGCCTGATGGCCGCATCCTGATCCCACGGATGCGGCCATTCTTTTTCAAAACATGTGTCTCAATCCACAAAACAGGGGAACGACGTGACACAGGATCTGGCAGGCTTCGCCAAGGAGCGAGGCATCAAATACTTCATGATCAGCTTCACCGATCTCTTCGGCGCCCAGCGCGCCAAGTTGGTCCCGTCTCAGGCCATCGCCGACATGCAGAAGGAAGGTGCCGGCTTCGCGGGCTTTGCCGCCTGGCTCGACCTGACACCGGCCCATCCCGACCTTTTCGCCATCCCTGACGCCTCCTCAGTCATCCAGCTCCCGTGGAAGCCCGAGGTCGCCTGGGTCGCTGCCGACTGCATGATGGAAGACGAACCGGTCGCGCAGGCCCCTCGTGTCGTTCTGAAGAAACTGGTGGCAGAGGCCGCGGAGCATGGCCTGCGCGTCAAGACCGGCGTCGAAGCGGAATTCTTCCTTATCTCGGCTGACGGCGAGGCGATCTCTGACCAGTACGACACAGCCGAAAAGCCCTGCTACGACCAGCAGGCGCTGATGCGCCGCTACGACGTGATCGCCGAGATCTGCGACCACATGCTGGCACTCGGCTGGAAGCCCTACCAGAACGACCATGAGGACGCGAACGGCCAGTTCGAGATGAACTGGGAATTCGACGATGCCCTTGTTACCGCCGACAAACATTCCTTCTTCAAGTTCATGGTGAAGTCAGTCGCCGAAAAACACGGACTGCGCGCCACCTTCATGCCGAAACCCTTCAAGGGGCTCACCGGCAACGGCTGCCATGCGCATATCTCGGTCTGGGATATCGATGGCAAGGTCAACGCTTTTGCCGACAAGGACATGCCCTTCGGCCTCTCGACGAAGGGCAAGACCTTCCTCGGCGGCATCATGAAGCACGCCTCGGCACTCGCCGCGATCACCAACCCGACGGTCAATTCCTACAAGCGCATCAACGCCCCACGCACTGTCTCCGGCGCCACCTGGGCACCGAACACGGTCACCTGGACCGGCAACAACCGCACCCATATGGTCCGCGTGCCCGGCCCCGGCCGCTTCGAACTCCGCCTTCCCGATGGCGCCGTGAACCCCTACCTGTTGCAGGCGATCATCATCGCGGCAGGCTTGAGCGGCCTGAAGAGCAATGCCGAGCCCGGCCCGCATCACGACATCGACATGTACCGCGACGGCCACACAGTGAAGGATGCGCCCCGGCTGCCGCTGAACCTCCTCGACGCGCTGCGCGCCTTCGAACAGGATGAAGTCCTGAAAGCCGCTCTCGGATCGGATTTCTCAGACGCCTACATCAAGCTCAAGCACGATGAGTGGAACAGCTTTTGCGGGCACTTCACGGCCTGGGAACGCCAGATGACACTGGACATCTGACGCCTTCCGTTTGGTCAGCTCGCGATCTCGATCCGCTGTTCGCTGTCTGCATCGAAGAGATGCAGATGCGCCGGATCGAAGCCGAGCGATACCATCTCTCCATGTCGCAGAGACTGGCGCTCGGAGACGACCACATTGATCTCCGGCTGGCTGGCCGAGGTGATGTAGGTCATCGACCCCGTGCTCTCGACGACACCGACAGGCAGGCGGATTTTGGCCTCTGCGTCCGGGACAATTCGCAGATGCTCGGGCCGCAGCCCGACGGTGAGATTCGAGGCTGAAGGAACAGGTCTATCGAGGGAGATGGTTTGCGGGCTGCCGAGATCGAGCACCAGCGACTTGCCATCAGTGCCAACCGTTGCCGGAATGAAATTCATGGCGGGTGACCCGATGAAGCCTGCGACGAATTTGTTGACCGGTCGGTCGTAGAGCTCGAGCGGCGCGCCCTGCTGCTCGATCACGCCTTGCCGCATGACGACGACATGATCGGCCATGGTCATCGCCTCGATCTGGTCATGGGTGACATAGACGGAGGTGGCACCCAGCCGGTCATGCAACGACCGGATTTCCTTGCGCATGTGGACGCGGAGCGCAGCGTCGAGATTGGACAGCGGTTCGTCGAACAGGAAGGCCTTGGGATGCCGGATAATGGCCCGGCTCATCGCCACGCGCTGGCGCTGACCGCCGGAGAGTTCACGCGGGTAGCGGTGCAACAGATTGGACAAGCCCGTCGTCGCCGCCACCTCTTCCGCTGCCTTCTTCGCCTCTGCCTTCTTCACACCGCGAATACGCAGCGAATAAGTGAGGTTCTCTTCAACCGTCATGTGCGGATAGAGCGCATAGGACTGGAAGACCATGGCAAGGTCGCGCTTGCGCGGCGGCACCCCGTTCATGCGCTCGCCGGCAATGATCAGATCACCTGCCGAAATGCTTTCGAGCCCGGCCAGCGACCGCAGCAAGGTAGACTTGCCACAACCGGATGGCCCGACCAGCGCCACAAACGAGCCCTTCTTGATCTTAAGGTCGATGTCGCGCAGCGCGTGATAGGCGCCGTAGTATTTGTTGACGCGGGACAGTTCGATCTGATGGGTCATTTGAGAGCTCCAGACGTGAGCCCGGAGACGATCCGGCGCTGCAGAAGGACGAAGGCCGCCAGGATCGGCGTCACATAGATCGCGGCAAAAGCCATGATGTTGTTCCACTCGTTGGTGTTCGGCCCCATGAAGGAATTGAGCCCCACGCTCGCGGGCTGCAGGTCAGCGTTCTGGATCATCGACTTCGAATAGACGAATTCGCCGAAGGCCTGCATGAAGATCAGGATGGCTGCGACCAGTATGCCGTTGCGGGCAAGCGGCAGCACGATGTTGAAAAAGGCCCCGATCCGCGAATTGCCGTCGACGAGCGCTGCTTCCTCCAGCTCGATCGGCACGCTCATGAATGTGGCCCTGACGAGTACCACGAAGAACGGCATGCTCTTGGCGGCAATCGCGATGATGACCGACAGTCTGGGATAGTCGAGCATTCCGAGCTGCGAAAAACCGACAAAGATCGGCGTGATCATCAGCGAGGCCGGTAGGACCTGGAGCATCAGGATGAGGAAAAGCCCGACATCGATCCAGCGGTTGCGATAGCGAGCAAGCACATAGGCGCAGCCCGTGCCGAGCACCGTGATCAGCGCTACGGCGCCCACGGCGATGACCAGCGAATTCCACATGTAGCGGGCGAGATTGCGGCTCTCCCAGACATAGGCATAGGTCGACCATTGCGGATCGGACGGCCAAAAACTGGGCGGCGTGGCAAACATCGCCGAACCGCTTTTCAAGGTCGTGATATACATCCAGTAGAGCGGGAAGAGGTAAATGGCGGCGAGCACGAGCGCGATCGCCAGCATCAGCCGGTTTCGAGTGGTCTCGCTCATCCGCGCACCTCGTGTCGTGTTGACCGCACATAGACGACAGACGCGAACATCACGAAGACGATCATGATGACGGAGATCGTCGCCCCCTGCGCGAAGTCGTATTGCCGGAAAGACAGGTCCCAGGCCCAGTATTGCGCGACATTGGACGAGTTGTTCGGCCCACCCGATGTGATGGCGGCGAAGAGGTCGAACTGCTGCAGTGTAAAGATCAGTCCGAGCGAGATGATTGCCCCGATGGTCGAGCGCATCATCGGCAACGTGATCGTCCAGAACCGCTGCCAGACATTGGCACCATCCAACTCCGCAGCCTCGTAGAGATCTTTCGGGATACCGGAAAGACCGACGGAAAGCAGGATCATGTTGAAGGATGTCCCAAGCCAGATATTGGCGATGATCACCGCCCAGAGCGAGTAGTTCGGATCCGAGCGCCAGAAGATGTTTTGCGAGATGATGCCTGCTTCCCGCAGCACGTAGTTCAGGACGCCGAAATCACCCGACAATATCAAGTTCCAGATCGCCCCGACAACAAGACCGGGCATGACCCAGGACACGAGAAAGAGCCCCCGCAGCCAGGACGCGCCCGGAAAATTGGTCCAGAAGAAAAGAGCAAGTCCGAAGCCGATCACGAACTGCCCGGCGATCGAAGCCGCGACAAAGATCGCCGTATTGATGAGGATCGACCAGGTCTCGCGTTGCGCGAACAAGGAGACATAGTTCTTGAAGCCGACAAAGGGCCGGAAGAAGGTCCCGAGCGAGAACATGTCGACTTCCTGGAAACTCATCAGCACGTTGTAGAGCAACGGCAGGCCGGACAGAACGAAGAGAAAGGCGAGCGGCAGCGCCATGAGGCCGATGTCGAAACCGCGGCCATCAGTCAGGCTGGACAGTATCTTGCGCATGCTGGTCTCCGCATCGCGATTGGCACCTCCGGTCAGGCCGCCCCCGCAACTTGTCGGAACGAGGACGGCCGTCCGGGAGATAGGCTAGACAGGGATCCAACAACCTTGAGAGCAGGTCTTCGGACCCCTGCGGATAGGGTCAACCGGTGATGGCCACGATGGTTTCAGCCGCCTGATCAAGCGCTTCCTTAGGCGTCGACTGACCCGTAAGCGCCGCCTGGATGGCATCCTGGATCGCCTTGGAGATCTTCGGCCATTCGGGATGCGGCCCGCGTGGCTGGGCATATTGCAACTGCTCCTGGAAGACCTTGAGGGCCGCGTCCTTCCTCTCGTTGCCGGTCGCCGGCAGGGTTATGTCGGAACGGGCCGGCAGCTGGCCAAATTTCTCGAACATCTGGTCATCTTGCGATGCAAAGTATTCCAGGACCTTGAAGGCTTCTTCCGGCTGCTTTGTATTGGCGAAAATCGCCCAGTTGAAGTCACCCATGGCCGACGAGCGCTCGGCACCGGCTTCCGGCACGGGCAGAAGCGCCACGCGCCAGTCGAACTTGGCTTCATCGCTCATCCGGTTCAGCTCCCATGGCCCGGAGATCGCCATGGCCGCATTGCCAGAGTTAAAGGTGCCGGTAGAATCCCACTGTCCGCGCGTCAGGCTGTCCGGAGAGGCGAGCTTCTCGTCCATCAGGGTTTTCCATGTCTCGAGCGCCTTCACAGCGCCCTCTGCATTAATTGCCTGGTAGCCGCCACCGCCCATCTGCGCCCAGGGAAGAAACTGGAAGGTCCCTTCTTCGCTGGCCTTGGCCGAGAAAGCGAGGCCGTAGACGTTTTTCGCCGGATCGTTGAGCTTACGCGCGGCATCGAGCAGTTCCGCCCAGGTCTGCGGCGGCGTGTCCGGATCGAGGCCCTTCTCCTTGAACATGTCGGCATTGTAGTAGAGGGCGATTGTGTTGGTGGCCTTCGGGACACCGAAGAGCTTACCGTCCCAGGTCACCGAGTTGAGCGGACCGGCAAAGTAGTTTTCTGTCTTGATGGCTTCCGATTTCGCGATCCGGTCCGTCAGGTCGAGAAAGGCGCCACGTGAGGCAAACAAGGCATGCTCGGGATTGTCGATCGCTATGATGTCGGGCGCCTGGCCGGTCGAGTAGGCGCGCATCGCCTCGCTGACAACGTCGTCGAACTGGATCTGGCGGTATTCGACCGTAATGCCGTTGCCGAGCGCGTTGAAGTCCTTGATCAGGTTGGGTGCCGGCTGGATGTCGCGGTCGAGCGACCAGACGGTGATCTTGACGTCCTCTGCCTGGGCGGAAAGCCCGAACAGAGAGACACTGGCGAGCGCCAAGGCGCCGAAGGCGATATGCTTGCGAATACCCATGGTTTCCTCCTCTTGGGTTTCTGCATGGGCCTTGTCCTCCACAAGACCCATATTTCCGAAAGCTCAGACCGGATCGGTGACGAAGTCGCCGCCCCGGCAATTCTTGAGGTAATTCAGGCCATGCACCTGGCCGGTCATTTCCAGCGCATCGCGATAGACGGGGTCATGCCAGCCCTCGATATCGATCGAGCCGGACCAGCCGGCGAGCCGGAGCTCCGAGATCACATCGGTCCAGTTGGTGTCACCGAAGCCCGGCGTGCGCATGAAGACGAAGGGATGTTTTCCGAACACGCCATGTTCACGGATGACATCCCAGCGGATGGTCGCGTCCTTGCCATGGACGTGGAAGAACTTGTGCGCCCATTTGCGGATCTGCGGGATCGGGTCGATCAGATAGACCATCTGGTGGCAGGGCTCCCATTCGAGCCCGATGTGATCATCAGGCGTCTCGTTGAAGATCAGTTCCCAGGCATCCGGATTGTGGGCGATGTTCCAGTCGCCGGTCTGCCAGTTGCCATCCATGGCGCAGTTTTCAAAGGCGATCTTCACACCCTTGTCGGCAGCGCGCTTGGCAAGTTCGCTCCATATCTCGCGATATCGCGGCAAGCTGTCAGTAAGTGGCTTATTACGAACGCGCCCCGTGAAACCTGCGACACATGTGGCGCCGAAATGATGCGCATTGTCGATGCAGTCCTTCCAGCCCTGCAGCGTCTGCAGGTCCATATCGGTCTCTTCCAGCGGATTGCCGAACATGCCGAGCGTCGAGATAGTGATATCGCGGTCACCGATCGCCTCGACGCAGCGCTTGCCGAGATCGGCGAGATCCTGGCCGTTGGTCGTCTGCCAGAAGAAAGGCTCGAAGCTTTCGAAGCCCATATCGGCGATCTGGCCGATCCGCTCGGCCGCCTTGCCGCCGCTGGCGCTGACCATGGTTCCGATACGGATGGAATGTGCAAAATTGCTCACGGGCTCAGTATCCTTCGACTGAAATGCTGACGGGAAGTCCGGTTCGCGCGCTCTCGATTGCGCCGAGGACCATGGACAGGCTGTTGATATTGTCGTCGCTGGCGGTCTCCGGTTTGCGCCCGGACTTCACCGCGTCGATAAATTCGGCGAGCACGCTTCGATGTCCGTGGGTCTCGTCCTCATTGGGCGCCAAAGGCACCGGTAGCACCTGTTGGCCGCGCAATAGCCCCGGCTCATTGCCGGCGACCGCCGCCTCAAAGGTCTCCTCCCCGTCCCAGGTGATCATGCCCTTCGAGCCGACGAGCCTCCACGCGCTCTCCCAGCTGGTGCGCCGCCCTTCGGCGCACCAGGAGCCGCGATAGGTGAAGACGGCATCGCCCGAGAGCTTGAAAATCGCGTTCGCCGACGCGCCATGGGCATACCAGGAGCCGGAAGGATTGCTCTCCACGCAATAGACCGAGAGCGGCTGCTTTCCTGAAACGAAGCGGGCGGCATCGAAAGTGTGGATCGCCATGTCGAGCAGCAAGACATTGTCCATCTCTTCTCGAAAGCCACCAAAATGTGGACCGAGGAAGAAGTCGCAATGGATTCCGGAAAGCTCCCCGATCAAGCCATCCTCGACGGCGCGACGCAGGCGTCGGACACCGGAAATGAAACGGCGGTTCTGCACCACGGCATGCACGCGGCCAATCTCTGTAGCGAGCGCAAGCAGCGCCTTGGCCTCATCCATGGACGTGGCGAGCGGCTTTTCGGACAGCACATGGCAGCCGAGATTGAGCGCTGTGGAGACGACGTTGAAGCGCGCCGAAGGCACCACCACATCGAACACCATGGTCGCCCGCGTCGCCTCGATCACCGATGCGAGATCCGTACCGATAATCACACCTTCCAGTGCGAATTCAGCGGCGAGCGCCTTCGCCGTGGCAGGATCGATGTCGACGAGGCCGACAATCTCGACCTCTCGACCCAGATCGGAAGCAGACTGAAGCGCTCGAAGCCAGCCTTTGGCCATAGCTCCGCACCCGCACAAAACGGCTCTTGATGTCACTGATATCCTCCCAAAGGATGAGCGGAACTCCTCTTCCGCGCATCCCGTAAACGTTTACGACACTATGAACGAGACCTCGCATGTGTCAATAGTTTTTCGTAAACGATTACGGACCATCGCTTGGGGAGGGGAAATGACGGGCATTCGCGAGCTGGCCGAACATCTGGATATTTCGATCGGTACGGTTTCGCGTGCGCTGAATGGCAAGCCCGACGTCAATGATGAGACGCGCCGACGCGTGCTGGAAGCCGCCGAGAAGCTGGGTTACGTGGCAAACCAGGCCGGCCGATCGCTGCGCAAGGGTGCCACCGGCATCATCGGCTTCATGATGCAGACCGGCCATGACATTACAGGCCAGGGAGATACCTTCTTCATGCGCGTCTTCGACGGCATGCAGACGGTGCTTGCCCGCCACAAGCTCGACCTCGTCGCCCTGCTCTGCTCGTCGGAAGAAGATCCGGACGCTTATCTGAAGCGCATCGTCGCCCGCGGCTTCGCTGACGGCATCATCCTGTCGGCCACGCGCTACCAGGATCCCCGCTTCGAACTCCTGCACAAGACGAAGATCCCCTTCATCACCCTTGGCCGAAGCCAGACAGATGTCGGCCAGCCCTGGTACGATCTGGATTTCGAAGGCATGGCGGAAGACGCGATCGAACGCCTGGTGGCGCGCGGTCACACGCGGATCGCGATCAGCCGGCCGCATGGCGACATCAATCTCGGCCATGTCTTCGAGGACCACTGCCGCGTCGTGCTCGCCCGCCACGGACTGGAGCTAGACCCGGCGCATGTCTATCGCTCAGGCCCGAACGAGCCGGGTGGTTATCACGTCGCCCAGCAGGTGATGAAATCACGCGACCGCCCCTCAGCGATCATCCTCCTCAACGAGGCGACCGTCGTCGGCTTCTATCGCGGCCTGCAGGAGGTAGGATTGAAGCCCGGCAAGGATATCGCGGTCATCGGACAATACAGCCCGCAGGCACAGTTCCTGAACCCGGTTCTCACCTGCTTTCGCCCGGACTTGAGGGCGCTCGGCATCGCGCTCGCCGAAAGCCTGCTCGCCACCATGCCGGACTTCGCGCATCACTATCCGGATGCCGTTCGCAGGCGCCTGTGGCCGATGATCCTGATCGAGGGTGAGAGCGACTGATGCAACTGCGGGCTCAGGCCCGCAATGCCTCCTGCCGATAGCCGGTGTCGATCGTCACGCTTCCCCCAACGGCACGCGAGACACAGGCACACATCTTTTCGCCTTCGTGCCGCTCTTCCGGAGAGAAAAACACGTCACGATGATCGATCGGCGTAGATGCGTCGACGATGCTGACCGCGCACAATCCGCATTCACCGCGGCGACAGTCATAGACCATGTCGATCCCCGCCTCCATCAGCGCATCCAGCATGGTCTGATCCGCGCGCACCTCGACGGTTTGGCCGTATTGCGGAACCGTGACCGAGAACGGTTGCTCCGCAAAGCGCCCGCTGTCGCCGAAGACCTCGAAGCGCAGCCGGCTCATCGACCGACCATTCTCGCGCCAGGTATTGCGTGCGGCTTCCAGCAGACCGTGCGGACCGCAGATATAGGCCTCGCCATCGACAGGAAGCGCGGCAAATTCGGCGGTGAGATCGAAGGCCGCACCCTCATCCTGCACGAAGGCCTCGAGACCATCCCCCAGCAATGCCTGCAACTCATCGACAAAAGCCATCTGCGCCCGGCTTTTAGCACCATAGATCAGCCGCACGGAATGACCGCGCGCGACCAGCGCCTTCGCCATGCCATAGATCGGCGTAATCCCGATACCGCCGGCGATCAGGAGATAGTGTGACGCCCGCCAGGAGAGCTCGAAGCGGTTCTCCGGCTCGGTCATCTCGGTCTCGTCACCGACAGCCATGCTCCAGACAAAGGCTGAGCCACCCCGACTGTTGGGATGCAGCTTGACCGCGATCTTCAGCGTGCCTGGCGCGCTCGGCAGCACCGTATAGGTCCGGATCGCCGGCTCGCTCCGAATGACGACCTTGATATTGGTATGCGAGCCCGGGTCAAATGCCTGCCGCAACCCCTCGACCGCGAATGTCACGGCCCGGACATCCTCTGCCGGGGTTTCGATCGATACGACGCGCGCGGCACGCCATTCCAGCTTGGAACGCATGAAATCCTCCCAGATAAATTGACCCCAGATCCGATCAGCCCGCCATCAGGGCAAGCGCCAGAACCTTGCGGCGCAGATCGGGCTGCTCCTCCAGCACGAAATCGAGGTTTTGCCGGGCAAGCCGCGCATGCTCCCGAGCCAGCGCCTCGGCCCGCGCCCCCTCCCGCAATTCGATGGCCGACACGATTGCCTTGTGCTGCGCCTGTGCGACGACGAGCGTCCTGTAGAAGGCCGGCACATCGGACTCCGTGTTGACGAAGGCATTCGGACTCGCAAACGGCAGGCTCGTCATCCGCTCGATCTCCCGGCGCAGAACCTCGCTGCCGGCGAGATCCCAGAGCAGGCGATGAAACCTGCCGTTCAGAGCCTCGTAGCGCTCGAAATCCATGGCAGACGGCTCGGCCAACAAGACATCGTCGAGTTGGGCCACGACCTCGCGAATGGCTTTCATCCGGGCCGGCGTCGCACCGCGTTCGGCAGCAAGCCGCGCGGCGGTGCCTTCCAGCACACCCCGCAACTCGATGGCATCGATCACCTCCTGCCGGCTGAACGAACGCACAGCGTAACCGCCGGACGGAATGAGCGCGACCAGACCCTCCTGTTCGAGCCGCTGCAAGGCGGCCCGAAGCGGCGTGCGCGACACCGAAAGACGCTCGGCGAGAGCGACTTCCGACAGCCGCTCGCCCGGCTCGATCTCACCCGTCAGGATGAGGTCACGCAGACCGAGCAGCGCCTTGGCTGTCTGCTGTTTCGGCGCGCGTTCGTTATCAGCCGTCATGCCATCACTCCGCAGCGACCGCATGAGGCCCCGCCTGCGGCTTCGTCTCGGCATCGATCATCCGGTCGATCAGCTTGCGCGCCCACATCGATCCGGCATCGATGTTGAGGTTGTAGAACTGGTGATCGGGATTGGCATCGATCGCCCGCTGCTGGGCTTCGAGCACCTCTTCGTCCTCACGGAAGACACCGGCGACGCCCTCGCGCAGCTCGTGTGTGCGCGCCTGATTGCCGAGGTCGTAGTTGCGGGCAAAGGCCCAGAAGTAGAGACAGGTCTTGTCCGTTGACGGCGTGATCGTGTTCAGAACATAGCCGTTAACACCCTTGGAACGATCGCCCTGCTTGGCACCCGTACCCGCTTCGGCCACGCCGACGTCGATGGTGACAGTGCACGGTGCTTCGAAGCGGATGATCTGCCAGCGATCGACCTTGCCCGGACGACCAAACTGCTTGCGCCAGAAGGGCGGCGGGTCGATGTCTTCCATCCAGCGAGTTATGTAAGCGAAACGATCCGAATGGCTAGATTCAAACGGCGCCTCGGCAACGGCGCGATTGCCGATCGACGAGCCATGGACGAAGGTTTCGTGCGTCAGATCCATCAGATTGTCGACAACAAGACGATAATCGCACTTCACCTCGATAAGCTTGCCATCGGCAGCCCAGTCGGGATCCTGGTTCCAGTGCATGTCGGGGACGAGTGCGGGATCGGCCAGCGCCGGATCGCCCGGCCAGATCCAGATGAAGCGATGCTTCTCGGCGATCGGATAGGACTTCACACAGGCCGACGGATTGATCGTGTCCTGCGACGGCATGTATACACAGCGCCCTGTCTCGTCGAATTCGAGACCGTGATAGCCACAGATGACATTGTCACCCTCGAGCCGCCCGAGCGACAGCGGCACGAGCCTGTGCCAACAGGCATCGGCGAGCGCGACAGGCGTACCATTTTCCTTGCGGTACAGGACAACCGGCTTGTTGCAGATCGTCCGCGGCAAAAGCTGACGCTTCAATTCGACGTCATAGGCCGCAGCATACCAGGCATTCAGCGGAAAGGTGGGTTTAGACATGACAGCTCCTCCTCTATCGAGCATTAGAGAGCCACACTGTATACATGATGTCAATAACAGCGAGCGAACCACACTGAAATCGCCACCAGTCCCGCCAAAATGGAGCGGGATGTATACACCAATCTCACGGACGACCTTGCTGCAGACCCCGGAGTGTCCGCGCCTCGACCACCTGCCGAACTCTTCCCAGACTTGTTTTCATCAGAATTTCTGATACGCATTGAGAAATGCAGGGAGACCAAACTTGAGCAGCCGCTTTCTCATGATCACGCCGGAAGACGGCAAGGATGTCCTCAAGAGCCTCGCCGCGCCGGCGCGGTTGGCGATCCTGGAACTGCTGCATGCCAGAGGCCCTCTGAACGTCAACGAGATTGCCGAAGTGCTGGAACTGCCGCAATCGACCACATCCACACACCTCAACCAGATGGAGGATGCCGGGCTGATCCGCACCGAGGTTCAGAAGGCACGCAAGGGCAGCCAGAAGATCTGCCATGCCGTTCACGACGAGATCGTCCTCACCTTCACGCGCCCGAATGAAGCGACGGACGAGGCAATCGAGGTCTCCATGCCGGTCGGCCTTTACAGCGGCTACGACATCTACGCCCCCTGCGGCATGTGCGGCCCAGACGCCATTATCGGCTACCTCGATAGCCCCGACACCTTCCTGTCTCCGGACCGCATGAAGGCTGGCCTGCTCTGGTTTACGCGCGGCTATGTCGACTATCAGTTTCCCAACAATGCCAGGATCAAGGGCGCACCCATCCGGGAACTTGAGCTGCTCATGGAGCTCTCCTCGGAGGTACCCGGCACCTCCGAAAACTGGCCGTCCGACATCACCGTCTCGATCAATGGCAAGGCAGTCGCGATCTGGACCTCACCCGGCGACTTCGGCGATCGGCGGGGCAAGTTCACACCGGATTGGTGGAAACTGCGCGGCAGCCAATATGGCGTTTTGAAAAGCTTCCGGGTGACGGACAACGGCACCTTCATCGATGGCATGCGGGTCTCGGAGACGACACTCGGCGACCTCGAATTGCTCGACCACCGATCGATCCGCGTCCGGATCGAAGTGCCGGAAACAGCTGAACATCCAGGCGGAATCAATATCTTCGGCCGCGGATTTGGCAATTACGACCAGGACATCGTCCTGCGCATCAAAACCTGATCACAATTGATTTTCCCGTCGATTTTGCCGGATTGACCTCCGGTCGATCCCGTGTATCATATCCTCAATTATGATAGATATCCGAAAAACGGATATATTTGGAGGAAATGCACATGCGGGCTGTCGGCACCGTTCACCGCGATTACAAGATCAGCACGATCGATCCACGTCTATATGGCTCCTTCGTCGAGCATCTCGGTCGCGCGGTCTACACCGGCATCTATGAGCCCGATCACCCGACCGCCGACGAAAACGGTATGCGTCAGGACGTGATCGATCTGGTGCGTGAACTGGATGTGCCCGTCGTACGCTATCCCGGCGGCAACTTCGTCTCGGCCTACAACTGGGAAGACGGCATCGGACCGAAGGAAGAGCGCCCTGTTCGCCTCGACCTCGCCTGGCACACTTCGGAATCCAACCAGGTTGGCATTCACGAATTTGCCGACTGGGCCAAGGCCGCCAATACCGAGATGATGCTCGCCGTCAATCTCGGCTCGCGTGGCCTCGACGAAGCCCGTGCCTTCCTCGAATACGTCAATCACCCCGGCGGCAGCTACTGGTCGGATCTGCGCCGCAAGAACGGTCGCGAAGAGCCATGGAACGTCAAGCTGTGGTGCCTCGGCAACGAGATGGACGGCCCCTGGCAGATCGGTCAGAAGACCGCCGAGGAATATGGTCGGGTCGCCTTCGAGACGGCCAAAGCCATGCGCGCATTCGACAAGTCGATCGAGCTTGTGGTCTGCGGTTCCTCTTCCCCGAAGATGCCGACCTATCCAGCCTGGGAGGCGACCGTCCTCGACTATACCTATGACAGCGTCGACTACATCAGCCTCCACATGTATTTCGAGAACCACGCTGGCGACACCGCCGCCTATCTGGCGCAGAACGCCCGCCTCGACGATTACATCGAAACCATCGCTTCGGTGATCAAGGTGACCAAGGCGAAGAAGCGCTCGAAGAAGGATGTCTATATCAGCTTCGACGAGTGGAACGTTTGGTATCATTCCAACGAGGCTGACCGGAAGGTGCTCGAGGGCCGTGATGGCTGGCCGCATGCACCGGAGCTGCTGGAAGACATCTACAATTTCGAAGACGTTTTGCAGGTCGGCTGCATCCTCAACACCTTCATTCGTCGCGCAGACGTGGTGAAGGTCGGCTGCCTCGCCCAGCTGGTCAACGTTATCGCCCCGATCATGACCGTGCCCGGTGGCCCGGCCTGGCGCCAGACGACCTACTACCCCTACCTGTTTGCCTCGCGCTACGGACGCGGCACCTCCTACCAGCTGTCGATCGACTGCCCTGCTTATTCGACCGACTTCGCCGAGGCCGTTCCCTATCTCGACGTCTCGGCAGTGGAGAGCGACACCGACGGCGCGCTGACCCTCTTCATCGTCAACCGCCACGAGACCGACGCCATCGCTCTCGATGTCGCGCTCGAAGGCTTCGGCGACCGGAAGGTGATCATGGACAAGGTGATCGCAGGCCACGCGCTGAAGGCGGTGAACGGTCCGGACCAGCAACCCGTGGCGCCTGTGGACGGCAGCGGGGTCACCATTGAAAGCGGACGCCTCACGGGAGAGATCGCGCCGCTCAGCTACCGGATGATCCGGCTGGGCCAGTAACCAATCGACGACGGGGAGGAGAAACCATGTCGGCTTCGATTGAAATTGACAACGTCACCAAGCGCTACGGCGCACTGACCGTGCTCGAGGACATTTCGCTGTCCATCGAGGCCGGTGAATTCGTGGTCTTCCTAGGCCCTTCGGGTTGCGGCAAGTCGACCCTGCTCCGCATGATCGCGGGCCTGGAAGACGTCACAGGCGGCACCATCTCGGTGGCTGGACAGCGCGTCGACACCCGGCCGCCAGGCAAACGCGGGGTCGCCATGGTCTTCCAGTCTTATGCGCTCTACCCGCATATGACCGTGAAGCAGAACATGTCCTTCGGGCTCGAAAACATCGGCATGGCCAAGGGCGAGATCGAAAGCCGCGTGCTCGCCGCCGCCGAGACGCTTGAAATCGGCCACCTGCTCGACCGAAAGCCACAAAAGCTCTCGGGCGGCCAGCGCCAACGCGTCGCCATCGGCCGCGCCATCGTCAAGGAACCCAAGGCATTCCTGTTCGACGAGCCATTGTCGAACCTCGACGCTGCCTTGCGTGGCCGCACTCGTCTTGAGCTTGCGCAACTCCACCACCGCCTCGGCTCGACGATGATCTTCGTCACCCACGACCAGGTGGAAGCGATGACGCTTGCCGACCGGATCGTCATCATGAACGCCCGCAAGATCGAACAGATCGGCACGCCGATGGATGTCTATCAGCGTCCGGCGAGCAAGTTCGTTGCGAGCTTCATCGGCTCTCCTGCCATGAACTTCCTGCCCGTTACCGCCTGGCAGAAAAGCGCGACGGGCCTTGCCGTGAGCACGGCGGGCCTTGGAACGGTGGAAACAGGCTTCCACATGCCCCTTGGCTCCAGTTCAGAGGGCGCCACGCTCGGCATTCGTGCCGAGGATATCCGCGTGGTGACCGACGGGACCGCCGGTGAACCGCTGACGGCCGAGGTGGTCGAGCGTCTTGGCGATCGAACCCTTGTCTATGGCGTCCTCGACGATGGCAGCAAGCTTGTTGTGGAAGCAGACGGCCGCTCCCTGATCAAGGCCGGAGACCGGGTCATGGTCTCGGCCGATCCGAATGCCTTCCACCTCTTCGGCGCCGACGGCAGCGCCTATCGCCGGGAAGGGGAGTGACATGGCCGAGAGCTATCGCCGCAGTCAGTGGAGCCATGGGCTCTTCATCCTGCCTTACCTGCTGGTCTTCCTCGCCCTTCTCGTTTTTCCCCTCTTCTGGGGCATGTGGCTCAGCCTGCACAAGGTCGATCTGTTCGGTCCGGGGCGCTTCGTCGGGCTGACCAATTACTTCCGGGTCGCCGGCGACGCCGTCTTCCTGCAGGCCCTGCGCAATACCATCGTCTTCGTGCTGGTCAGCGTGCCGACACTCGTTGCCCTCGGCCTGTTTCTGGCGCTCGCGCTCAACAGGACGACGCGCACCACCAGTTTCTTCAGAGGTCTCTTCTTCTCCTCCTCGGTGCTATCGGTCACGATCGTGACCCTGATCTGGCGCTTCGTCTTCATCCCCGGAGATGGCTTGCTGTCCGTACTCTTCACGGAGGCGGGCATCGACCAGATCAACTTCATCTCGACGAGGGGCTGGTCGCTGTTTGCCGTCGGTGTCGCGACCGTCTGGTGGTGCGTCGGCCTGCCGATGATGCTTTTTCTGGCAGCACTGCAGCAGGTCCCGAAGGATCTCTATGAAGCAGCCGCCCTCGACAATGCCGGACCCTGGCGGGTCCTGACACGGATCACCCTGCCGTCGATCGCACGCACCATCATGCTGGTCACGATCATCCAGATCGTCTTCCAGTTCCAGCTTTTCGGACAGGCGCAGCTGATGACCAATGGCGGCCCGAACGGATCCTCTCGTCCGCTGGTCATGTATATCTACGAGGTCGGTTTCGTCCGCTGGGATGTCGGTCGTGCGGCAGCAGCGTCGCAATACCTCTTCCTGATCATCCTCGTGGCCGCGATGGCGCAATACATCGTGTCCTCGCGCAAGACGGAGGACGGCGCATGACCGCCCGAGACGACACATACAAGCCGGAAGTGCTGACGACCTACCGGCCGTTGCTTTGGGGCGCAGCCCTCCTGTCGGTCGTCATGATGGCGCCGGTGGCCTGGCTGATCGGCCTGTCGATCAAGAGCAACCAGGAACTGATGGTCGGCACGGACTCGGTTTTCCGTGCGCCCTACACGGTCGCCAACTACCTGAATATCTGGCATTCCTCGCAGGTCTTCGGCTGGTTCTTCAACAGCCTCGTCGTGGCCAGCGGTCAGACCCTGCTGGTTCTGGTGCTGTCGTCGCTTGCTGGCTACGGATTTGCACGGCTCGAATTCCCCTTCCGGCGGACGCTGTTCATCATCGTCCTCTTCGGCCTCGCAGTGCCCGAACAGGCGGTCATCATCGCCCGCCACCAGATGTTCAACTGGTTCGGCCTGCACAACACCTATATCGGCCTGATGCTGCCGGGCCTGTCGGGCGCATTCGGTGTCTTCCTGATGACGCAGTTCTTCCGGGCGATCCCCAAGGAGATCGACGAGGCGGCCTTGCTCGACAATGCCTCGCAATGGCGGATCTTCTGGAAGGTCATGCTGCCGCAGACCCTGCCTGCACAGGCCACGCTCGGCATATTCACCTTCCTCGGCGGCTGGAACGACTATTGGTGGCCCCTGATCTCCGCGACCAAGAAGGAAATGTACACCCTGACGGTCGGGCTTGCTTCATCGCAATCCAACTTTGCCCAGAGCGAGGGCCTGGGCTTTCTCGCGGCCCAGGCGGTCTTCGCCAGCGTTCCGGCTCTGATCGTCTACGTGATCTTCCAGAAACACATCGTCACGGCCGTCTCCGGCGGTGCGGTGAAGTGAAGCCTACCCGGCCGGAGAGGAGCCGGCCGGCTTTAGTCCAACAGGGCCAAGAGCCCGACACAAGGGAGTGAGACACGATGAAAAAGATTCTGATGACCACCGTCGCGATCGCTGCGCTGGGCTACGGCGCCTCGGCGCAGGCGCAGACGACGATCGAGCTGCAACGCTTCTTCGGCGCCTGCGAGGCGGAATACGGCAACGTAACCGACGTATCGGCCGCTGTCGGCGAATGCGGTATCATCACCGCGCTCGTCAACAAGTTCGAAGCCGATAATCCGGATATTGACGTCAACATCACCACGGTCGAATGGCCGGGCTACGACCAGCTGAACGCACAGCTCGCATCCGGTGCAGCACCCGACGTCGTCTCCATGCATTACTCGGCAATCTCCGACTACCAGAGCCGCGGCCTGATCGAGCCAATCGACGAAGTCCTGGCCGCTCAGGGCGTGTCGCCGGAGAACTTCACCGATGCCGGCCGCAACGGCGTCACCAAGGACGGCCAGCTGTTCGGCCTGCCCTTCGACAACTGGACCATGCTCTTCCACGTCAACCTGAACCTGATGAAGGAAGCAGGCCTCGTCAATGCAGACGGCACCCCGATGCTGCCGACATCGGCGGAAGAGCTGATTTCGCAGGGCAAGCAGTTCACCGAGAAAACCGGCAAGCCCTATCTCATCCAGATCATGGCCAACGAGACGGCCTCCTATGCCCGCATTCTCTACACCCTGCTGCAGCAGCAGAACTCCGACTTCTTCTCCGATCCGACTGCCATCAAGCTGAACACACCGGAAGCCAAGGCCGCCGTCGAGCTGATGAAGGCGACCAAGGATGAAGGCATCTCCACCACCGGTCTCGACTATGCGGCCGCCGTCTCCGGCTTCGCCAACGGGGCGGGCGGGATCGCCGTCAACGGCACTTGGCTGATCGGCGATTATGTTGCCCAATCCGAGAAGGAAGGCACGGCGCTCTCGAACGGTTACACAGTCTATCCCGTTCCGCAGCTCTTCCCGGCACAAGACAGCACCTATGCAGACGGCCACAGCTGGGTGATGCCGAAAAAGGACCGCACACCAGAGCAGGTGGACGCGATCGGCAAGCTCTTCAAGTTCCTGTCGGACAACGACTTCCAGTGGGCCCGCACCGGCCACCTGCCGGCTTCCAAGGCAGTCTTCGACATGGACGAGTTCAAGTCCCTGCCCCATCGCGAGAACATCGCGAAGATTGCTGACACCGGCCGGTCGCTGCCCGCTGAAGTTCAGCGCCAGTTCCCGATCCAGGACATCATTGGCGAGGAAATCGGCGCTGCCGTCAACGGCGACAAGTCGGTCGACGAAGCGCTCGCTTCGGCAGAAAGCCGTGTCAACGAACTGCTCGGCGACCTCTGATCCCAGCCCGACTCCCCAAGGCCTCCCTGGCCTGCCTCGCGCACTTCGGTGTGCGGGGCTTTTTTGACGATCAGAACAGCCCACCTGCAGCTGACGGAGCGCGATTACATATCCTGTTTGTAGCGATGCATGAAACCTCGGTCGATCCGGTCCTTCCAGCGGGCAACCCAGCGCCCCACAACGGCCAATCCCCATTTGTCGGCAATGGCCCGGCCGTTCGGCAGCGATATCAGCACCAACCAGGACCGCTGCGGGCGATAGGCTTGAAGCACCTCCCCCTTCAGACTGCGATGGATGTTGTCCGCGAGGACTGGGCCCTGACGGACCGCAAAGACACCCGCCTTGGGACGTGGGTCAGCCAGAGATGCCGCGTCACCGGCGGCGAAGATATCCGGGTGCGATAGGGAGCGAAGGCTTTCGTCGACACGGATGAAACCTCCTGCATCGAGCAGAAGCCCGCTCTCGCGCAGGAACTCTTGTGAACCGCTCGAGGTCGTCCAGATGACTTCGTGAGCGACAAGCCTCCGGCCATCCCGCGCGACGACTTCGCCGTCTTGAAAACCGACCACGTCAAAAGCCGGATGATGCGCGATCCCTGCCGCCCGAAGTTCCTTTTCCACCAGTCGCCGTGCTCGAACACTACGCTCCGGCACCGGCCCCGCAGACCGTCCGATCAGCGCGATCTGCACATCCCGACCGACAAATCTCTGCTTCAGGGCAAAGGCCACCTCAACCCCCGCCACCCCCTGCCCCACGACTGCGAGCCTCACGCGCTCGCCCGCAGCGATGAGAGCATCGAGCCGTCCGAGGCGATTGGTGAAGCTTGAGATCGGCTTGACGGAAATGCCGGCTGATATCCCCAGCGGCAGCGACGGCGTGGATCCGATATCGACCGAAAGGAGGCGATAGCCGATAGAGCTGCCCTCTGCGAGGCGCACGATCCGTTCTTCGGGATCGATATGCGTGGCCGACGTTTCGAGAAAGGTGACGCCGAAGCGCAAGCACAAAGCAGCAAGATCGATATGAAAATCGTCAAAGCTGTAGACGCCAGCAATGTAGCCCGGGAGCATGCCGGAATAAGGCGCATACCGGCCGGGGGAGACGAGTGTCATTCTCGCCCCGAGACCCGAATGACCGAGCCGCCGGATCACTTCGACATGCGCATGGCCACCGCCGAGCAGCACGATCTCCGAGTGGATACCGTCGTCGTCATCCATGATCGCTCTCCTGATCGCCGAGCCGATGCACCGGTCCGCCCGCCGCCTCCGCATCGGCCTCGTCATGCGTGACGAGAATGACAGGCAGACCGGCGCTTCGGGCGCGGGCAAAGACGAGTGCGCGCATCTGGTGGCGGAGAGCCATGTCGAGTTTCGAGAAGGGCTCGTCGAGCAACAGCAGGCGGGGCTGCGAGACCAGCACACGGGCGAGCGCCACGCGCGCCTTCTGGCCACCTGAAAGCGTCGCCGGATCGCGATCCTCGAAGCCTGCGAGCTCCATTTCGCGGAGGATGTCGGCCGCCATGCGCCGTCTGACCTTCCGGTCCGAAACCTCCCCCGGAATGGCGAAGGCAACATTGGCGCCGACGGACATATGCGGAAAGAGCAGCGGATCCTGGAAGAGGATACCAGCCCGTCGCTGCTCCGGCGCGAGCGCCAGGAGATCGACACCACCAACGGAGACCGCACCCTCCGCATGAAAGGCAGGCTCGAGAAAACCGCCGATGAAGGAAAGCAGCGTCGATTTCCCCGACCCCGAAGGGCCCATGACCGTGAAGACCGAGCCGGAAGGCACCTCTGCATCGAGCGCTATCAAAAGATTGTCTTTAAGGCGGATCACGATGTCGGAGAGGCGAAGGCCTGTGTCGGCCTGACTTTGCGGCATCATCACACCCTCATCTCACGGCGATTGCGATGAAGAACAGCCGGCAAGAATGCGGCAAGCGCGAAGGCGAGGAAGGGGAGAAGGGTCTGCAACAGGGCGTAAACTCCGATAACGCGGCGGTTGTTTCCGGATGCGAGTGCAACAGCCTCCGTGGTGATGGTGGTCAGCCGTCCCTCCCCGATCAGAAGCGTCGGCAGATATTGCCCAACCGAGACCGCAAAGCCGACGGCAAGCGCGGTCAGGATGGGGCGGATCAGCATCGGCAGGCGGATCGATATCAACACCGAGAGACGTGAGCGGCCGAGCGCGGTGGCGATGATTTCATAACGGCGATCGAGCGCCCGCCACGGATCGGCAAGGGACAGGAATACGTAAGGCAGAACGAACACAAGATGCACCAGGATGAGGGCGGCGAGCCGATTGTCGCTGCCGCTACCGACGAAGAGCAGCTGAAGGCCGAAGACGAAGGCGATCTGGGGCACGATGAGCGGCAGATAGAGGAGCAGCAGGCTCCTGTCCCCGCCCCGTCGTCCCGTCTGCATTTCGCGTTCGAGGCAGCCGACCGTCAGCACGACCGCAATCAGCGTCGAGACAAGCCCCGCGATCAGCGTCGTTACCAGGGGGTCACCGATGCGCGGAAGCGTGATCATCCAACTGCGCAGGGTGAAATCTCGCGGCAGGAGATCTGGAAACTGCCAGAGGCCGGCAAGCGACCACAGCCCAAGAAGGAAAAGACCCGCAAACACACTTGCGCCGATGATGGTAACCGCGATCATCGCAAGCCTGCGAACTGTCAGGTCATGCAAAAAACGATAGCCCCGATCGCTGAGAGCTCTCCGCACCATGGCGCTGACCTTTTCCAGACCGAACCATGCAAGCAGTGCGGTCAGCGTAACGCCGAGCTGCAAGACGGCACCGGCCGACGCGAGGAACCGCACGGAAAGGTCAGGATCGTTCATCCACTGGACGAGACGCGTGGCAAGCGTGCCGGGCAGATTGGGACCGAGGATAACCGCGACATCCACGACCGAGGACGAGTAGGCAATCACGGCATAAACAGCGAAACGAATTTGCCGATAAAGTGCCGGCCAGAGCAGATAAACGAAGCCCGCAATCCGCCCATAGCCGAAAGAGGCCGCAAGCCTTCGGGCGGGCGCTAGGTCGACCTGCGGCAGAGCCGCCAAGGTCACCAGGAACAGGAAGGGCGTTTCCTTGATCACGAGGCCGGCGATCATGGCAAGCCCCCAAGGATCATGCGGAATGAGAATGTCGGGCGGACGCTCTATCCCGAAAAGCGATGCCACGAGCCGAATGAGAAAGCCGGAGGGCGCGATAAGGAAGGCGAGCCCGAAGGCAGCCGCAGCATGCGGCACCGCGAGAAGCGGTGAGATAAGGTGCTGGATGCGCGCAAGAACGGGTGTCCCGGCGAAGCCCGCGACAAACAACAGGGTTATACCGAGCGAGAGGATGGTGGCGACAAGTCCGGTGACCAAACTGAGAACGGCAGCGGGGACAAGCCCCGGCGTTGCAAAGAGGGCTCGGAAAGGATTGAGGCTGAGCGCCACACCGCCGAGCGCCGGCAGATAGCCGAAGGCCGGCAGGAGTGTGCCGAGAAGGCCGAAGGCGATCGGCAGTAGCAACAGGCCGAGCGTGACGGCGACCGCGCTTCGGGGAAGAAACGCGGCCACTCGATCGACCAAACTGCGAGCCTTCAGTCTTCCCTGCACGGCTCAGTTGCCGCTGGCATAGCGTCGACGCCACTCGACTTCGATCCGCTCCATCCAGCTGGCATGCGGCTCGGCGATCACGGGTCCGAGTTTGTCCGGCGAGAGCGTCGCGACGCCGAGATCGAGTGCGGCGAAGGCAGAACGATCGGCATCCGGTAGCTTCGCCATCGAAAGGACGGTCGGGTCACCCCAATAGGTCGGATCCTGCTTGCGCAGCTGCGCCTCCGGCGAAATCAGGAAATTCGCCGTCAGCAGCGCGCCTTCCTTGGCATTCGCATTGTAGGGAATCGCGACGAAATGGGTATTGCCGAGCGTGCCACCGGAGAAGGTGAAGGATCGCACCGTGTCGGGAAGCTCTCCCGCCTTGATGCCGGCCGAGGCTTCCGACGGATTGAAGGCGAAGATGATGTCAAGTTCGCCATCGGCGAGCTTCTGCTTCATGTCCGGATAGTTTTGCGGAAAGGCCTTGCCCGACCGCCATGCAACATCATGAAGCTGGTCAAGATAGGCAAACAGCGGCTCGACATCACTTTCGAAGCTTGCCTCGTTCACCGGCGCTGCAAGCTTGCCCGGATCGTCGATCACTTCACTCAGCACCTGCTTGAGGAAGGAAGACCCGATGAAGTCAGGCGGAGCAGGGTAGGAGAAGCGCCCGGGGTTGGCCTTCGCCCAGTCGAGCAGCTGTGCTGCATTGTCAGGCAGGCTCGAGGCCTCGGTCCGGGCGCTGTCATAGAAGAAGACCATCTTCGCGCCGCCCCAGGGGCTTTCCAACCCCTCCGTCGGCTCGGTGAAGTCGGAGAGGATCGTCGGCTGATTTTCGACATCGACATAACGCCAGTTCGGCAAGGACGTCGCCCAGCCCGGCGTCAGAAGCAGCTCCTGCTGCTTCATCGAAACGAAGTTCTCGCCGTTGATCCAGATGAGATCGACGGAACCGCCAGCGTCCTTGCCGGCGGCTTTTTCGGCGATCACCTTGGCGACGGCATTCGCGGTGTCATCAAGCTTCACCTGAACGACGGTCACGCCATAGCGTGACTGCATCTCAGCGCCGACCCATTCGAGATAGGCGTTGATGTTCTCCGATCCGCCCCAGGCATTGAAATAAACCGTCTGGCCGGAGGCAGCCTTTTCGATGGCAGCCCAGTCGGACGGATCCGCGCCTGCAGCAAACACCGGAAGGCTGCTGGCGGCCGCGATGAAGCCTGCGGCGAAAATCCCTGTCATCAAGCGCATGATGTGCCCTTCTCCGTCAATTTGACGATCTCATATGTCAGCATTTCAGCTTTATTTCTTAGAACTACGCTCTCGATGTCCGACGGATTTCATGATGGCCGTCCAGACTGGATCCGGCGTTTGGCCAGCGCGGCCTGGATCTCGGCACTCGGCAGCGGATCCTCAGCAGCCCCAGCCAATACGGCAAGATCGCGGGTTATCCGCATTTGCTCGACGAAAGCCCGGCATCCGCGACACATCGCCAGATGCAGCCGGATATTTAGTCGTGGCCACAAGCCCAGCTCGCCATCGATCAAAAGGCTCGCCCGCTCCGCGACTTCGCTGCATCGAAACATGGCTTACGATTCCCCCAACCCTGTGATCTCACTGTTCATCGCGAAGCACCTCGCTTGCGGATCTGCCGCACCACGGTCGGGATCAGCGCGACGAGCGCCAGCGCGAAAAAGGCGAGCGTGATCTCGGGCGTTACGAGATCCGAGATCCTCGCTTCCTGGCCACTCTGCTGTGCGGCCACAAGCACGCTGTCGACGCCCTGCCCGAGATAGGCATAGGCAAAGGTGCCGGGCAGGATGCCGAAGAACGTCGCCGCAATGAAACGGCCAAGGCTGATGTCGAACAGAGCTGCGGCAATATTCACCACGAAGAACGGAAAGACCGGCGCCAACCGGATAACGAACAGATAGCCGAAAGCGTTTTCGCGGAAGCCGTCGGCAAGCTTCTTCACGACACCATCGACGCGATGGCGAAGGAAACTGCCGAAGGCCGATCGCGTCGCAAGAAACAGGATGGATGCGCCGATCGTAGCACCGACAGTCACGAGCGCGCCGCCGATCATCCAGCCGAACAGAAAGCCGCCGAAGATGGTCAACACCGAAGCGGCCGGGAAGGAGAAGGCAACAGCGGCGATGTAAAGACCGAGGAACAGCATTGCCGACCAGAGAAAATTGCTATCGACATAGGCCCTCAGGTCCTGCCTTTGCTCAGCAAGAAACTCCAAGCTCAGATAGTTCTGCAGGCCAAAGGCATAACCAAGAGCAAGGCCAGCGAGGACGACGACCACCGGCGCAAACCGCCAGATCGCGCTTCGGCGGGTTGTGATGGTTGAGGCGGTATCGTTGGCATCCGGCGAAAGATGGCCGGGATGAGACCCGTTGCGATCAGTCATGGACATCTCCCGAAAAGCACTCGGCGCGCTGTAAGACAGCATCTCCAGCCACGACAGACACGGCATGGTCACTATGACTTGATGGGGGCGAATGCGGCTGGACTTTAAAGATGATTGTTTCGCTAATGACCGCCGGATTGATGTGAGGGGCGGCGTGGCGCAGGTCGAAGGGGATGATCAGGCTCTGGTTTTGCGCCTGGTGGATGGCGATGCTGCGGCTTTCGATGTTCTCTATCGGCGCCACAATGCAGCAATGATCCGTTTCTGCACCGGTATTGTTCAGCACCGGCACCTCGCCGAGGAGGTCGTTCAGGACACCTGGATCGCCGTGCTCGGTCGCATCGATCTGTTCGAGGGACGCAGTTCGCTTGCAAGCTGGATCTACACCATACTCATCAACAAGGCGCGCAGCCGCGCCAGACGCGAAGGACGCACAGTCTTCATTGACGATCACGCCAGTGGCGACAGCCTGGCGGACGCTTTTGACGGTCGTGGCCACTGGCGCCAGATCCCGGAACTCTGGGAGAACCTGACCCCGGAACGTCACATCGAGGGTCGAAGTGTACTGCAGCACGTCGAAGAGGTGATCGACACTCTGCCGCCGACGCAACGGGCGGTGCTCATTCTTCGTGGCCAGCAAGAGCTGGACCCCAGCGAGGTCTGCGCATTGCTCCACATCAGCGAAGGCAATATGCGCGTGCTCCTGCATCGCGCCCGGCTGGCGGTTCGCAACGCACTCGACCGCTTGAATGCGGCCGGCTGAAACGGCGTGTCGAGCCTTCATCGTGACCCCTCCGAAAAGGCGACCCATCCCTGACGCCAGCGGATGACGGTGGTCAGCGCACAAAGCGCGGCAAAGCCATAGGCGATCAGTGCAAAGCTCTCGGGGAAAAGGCACATGGCGACGAAGACGGCGATCGTCTCGAAACCCTCCGCCAGACCGCCGGCATAATAGATGCCCTTAGTCGGAAATTCCGGCGCCTTGCGGCCAAGCTTTGCTGCGACCGCCGAAAAGGCAAGGAAGGAAGATCCCGTGCCGACAAAGGAGACGATGAGGATGGCCGCCGGTAGAGCGTTCACCTCAGGCGAGGCGATCGCAAAGCCAAGCGGGATCAAGGCGTAGAAGACCATGTCGAAAGCGATATCGAGATAGGCACCGCGATCCGTCGGCCCCTGAATACGGGCGACCGCGCCGTCGAGGCCATCAAAGCCGCGATTGGCGAGGATCAACAGAAGTGCTGCCAGCCAATATCCGAAGCAGAGTGCCACGAAGGCCCCAAGCCCGGCGATAAAACCGACAACGCTGATCTGATCCGCCCGCACACCACGCCTGCCAAGAAACTCGGCGATTGGCTGGAGCGCCGCCTTTTGCAGGGGCAGGATCTTCGCATCGATCATCCACGCCTCCAGGTCTGGAAACGCTCGAGCAGCGAAAGCAGAAAACCGTTGATATGCGCCCGCCGCCACTGCCCGGCCACCATCTTGTTCGCTTCGGCCAGTGTCGGATAGATGTGGATCGTGCCGAGGATCTTTCCGAGCCCATGGCCATGCTTCATGGCGAAGACGAATTCCGCGAGCAGATCACCCGCATGTTCGCCGACGATGGTGACGCCCAGGATCTTGTCCTTGCCCGGCACGGTCAGCACCTTGACGAAGCCATGTGCGGAGCCGTCGGCAATCGCCCGATCGAGATCATCGATACCGAAGCGCGTCACCTCGTAGGGGATCTTCTTTTCCTTCGCCTCGGCCTCGGACAAGCCCACCCGCGCCACTTCCGGGTCCGTGAATGTTGCCCAAGGGATGACCGAATAATCGGCCTTGAAGCGCTTGAGGTCACCAAACAGCGCATTGATCGCGGCAAACCAGGCCTGATGCCCGGCAACATGCGTAAATTGATAAGGGCCGGCCACGTCACCGGCGGCGAGGATATTCGGGTAGAGCGTCTGAAGATACTCGTTGGTCTCCACGACACGGTCGACCTTGATGCCGAGTTCCTCGAGCCCGAAGCCCTTCAGGCGCGGCGCACGCCCGACGGCAACGATGATCTCGTCAAAGCCGATACGGTCTCGGCCACCTGCATGCTCCACCTCGATCCACTTCTCGTCGCCATCCGTGCCGCAGGCCACGGCTTTGTGCCCAGTCAGTACCTGCACACCATCGGCCTTCAGCGACGCCTCGACAAAGCCGGCTGCGTCCGGATCCTCGCGCATCATCACACGCGGGGCCATCTCGATCTGAGCGACCTGCGAGCCTAGCCGGGCGAAACTCTGTGCCAGTTCACAACCGATCGGCCCACCGCCGAGAACGACGAGACGACGCGGCACCTCCGGTCGATCGCGCAACCGCTCCCACAGGGTGTCGGAGGTGAGATAACCGACTTCAGCCAGGCCCGGGATCGGAGGCACGAAGGGTTGCGCGCCGGTTGCGATGATGATCGCACGTGTCGTCAGCCGCTGCGTGCCGCCGCTACTCAGCGCAATCTCCACCGTCCACGGATCGATCAGCTTCGCATAGCCCTGGAGAACCTCGACGCCGAGACCCGTGTAGCGTTCGACGCTGTCATGCGGCTCGATCTCGGCAATGACCTTGTGAATCCGTTCCATCACGGCCGAGAAGGGAACCTTGGGCTCGACGGCTTCGAGGCCGTACCGATCCGCATGGCGCATCTGATGCGCCACCTTGGCGCTCTTGATCAGAGCCTTGGACGGAACACAGCCAAAGTTCAGGCAATCGCCACCCATCTTGTTGGCTTCAACGAGCGTCACCTTCGCCTTGGCGGCGGCGGCGATATAGGCAGAGACGAGCCCGGCAGACCCTGCACCGATCACGACAAGGTTGCGATCGAAGCGCTTAGGCTTTGTCCAGCCAGCAGCTACGGCGCCCGGCATTTGGTCTGTGCTTGTCATTGACGGTTCCGCTGACGCGTTGAGGGTCACACAGGTTAGACGGTGCAGGATCCGTTTCGTTACAGCCTCCGGATCATTTTTTTGATCTCAGCGATCACGTTCGGGCAGGAACGGCCCCTCACCCCAGACGATCGATCTCTCGTGACGCTCGATGACCTTCTTCAGGTCGGTGAATTCCCGGACGATATGATCCTGAAACTTGCGGCAGGCCGGGTTCGGATAGGTCTTGCGCTTGGTGATGATGCCGAGTGTCCGCTCGGGCTGCGGGATATCGACGGGCACGATGGAGATCTTGTTCTCACCCTTGAAGGAAAAGACCACCGAATGCGGAAGGATCGCCAGCGCGTCGGTCGAGGCGATGTAGTTGACGACGGAGAGAAGCGAGCCGCCGGAATAGCGGACCTGTAGCTCGCTGATCCCGAGCATGATCAGAATATTGTGCAGGTCGAGAACCAGCGGTGAACCGGGAAGGGGCGCGACCCAGGGATAGGTCATGATGTCTTCGATGCTGAGCCGCCGTTTGCGCAGCAATGGATGACCCACGGCACAGGTCAGCACATTACGCCCCGGCAGGATAGACTGGAACTCGAAATCGCTCTTCAGGTCCGCGCTTCCGATCGGCGTGATCGCCATATCGATCTGGCTGGAATCGAGCTCGGTCAGCAGATCCGGCAGGTTGCCGTAGGACTGCTCGACGAGAATATCGCGTTCGCGAAGCTGGAAGCTCGCGATCATCTGCGAGATCACGGCATCCATGAAGAACGGCACGCCACCCACCTTGATCCGGCCTGCCGTGCCGGACTGAAAGCTTCTGACGATCTCGACCGCCTTGCGCGATGCGGCCAGGATGGAACGGCCCTGGATGGCCAGTTGCTGACCGAGCGGCGTGAGTTGCAGCGGCCGCTTGCCGGGCGTGAAGAGTGGCTCGCCCACCCTGCGCTCCAGCATGGACAGGGTTCGCGAGACGGCCGGCTGGGTCATGCCGAGCATGGCAGCACCCTCCGTGACACCACCGGTTTCGGCGACGGCAGCAAGCTGGACGAGATGGCGCTCATCGATCTTCATAGCAATCTGCTATATCGAGCATAAGCAATTTTATCAACAGACGGCCTTGAGCCCTCTATAGTCTGACAATTGGAGCAGATCCGCTCCGACACGAGGAGAACGGGTGCGGCATGGTCAGCCGCTGGAGGGCCCGTATGTCGGGATCGGCGCGATCCGTGCATTTGCAATTTCTGGAGGAGAAGAAGCATGTCGTTCATCTCGGGTTATCATCACCTCACGCTGAGCACCGACGGTGCGCAAGAGGACTACGATTTCTACACGAAGACATTGGGCCTGCATTCCATCAAGCGCACAGTGCTCTTCGATGGCACGATCCCGGTCTACCATCTCTACTACGGCGCCAAGAGCGGCGATCCCTCGACCATCGTTACCACCTTCCCCTTCAAGAAGCCCGGCATCTATGGCAAGCGCGGCACCAACCAGTCGAAGATCATCCAGTTGGCGATCCCCGTTGGTTCGGCCGATTTCTGGGTCGACAGGCTGAACGAGCGCGCGATCCCGGCCACCAAGACCAGCCGGTTCGGTATCACCCGCGTCGCGCTCGCCCATCCCTGCGGCATCGACCACGAACTGGTCGAGAGCCCGGCAGACAAGCGCCCGCCGATTGCCAATCAAGCTGAGGGCATAGGCGAGGCACAGGGCATCCGCGGCATTTATGGCGCCGCGATCGCCGTCTTCGACCGCACCTCGATGGACGATTTCCTGACGGTTGGCATGGGCATGAAGAAGGAAGCCGACAGCGACGAGGGGTTGATGTTCTCAGTGCCGAACAATGGTGGCCCGTCGAGCATGGTCGAGGTGCTGCACCAGCCGAGCGGACCGCAGGGCACCTGGACGCTCTCGGGTGGCACCATTCATCACCTCGCGCTCAACACGGTCAACGAGGAAAACCAGCTGAAGCTGAAGGCGCATATCGAGGGCCTTGGCTTCACTGACGTCTCCGACCAGAAGGACCGCAACTACTTCAAGTCCTGCTATGTGCGTTCGCCGGGCGGCGCACTCTTCGAGATCGCCTGGTCGGTCGAAGGCGGTTGGGCGAAGGACGAGCCGGCCGACGCCATCGGCTCGACGCTGGTCTTCCCGCCATGGTTCGAGGATCGCCGAGAGGAACTGATCGCTGGCCTCGAACCTGCCAACTTCTGATCCGGAGGCGATCATGGCCATTCACGGCGAGCCGTTATCCGCAGGAGCTGCACCCGCGGAGGCCGAGGTACTCTGCATATTCGTTCACGGGCGAACCCAATCGCCCGAGGACATGATGGAGCAGGTGATCGGCAAGCTCTCGGTGCGCGGGGTGGCCTTTTGCCTGCCCCGAGCGAGCGGCAACAGCTGGTATGCGGCACGTGCGACCGACGCGCTGACAGACCCGACACGCACCGAGTTGACGGCCTCACTCGACTATATCAACGGGCTAGTGGGGGGCCTGCGACAGGCGGGCGGCGCGGACAAGCCGCTTCTCATCGGCGGTTTCAGCCAGGGCGCCTGCCTGTCGCTCGAATATGCCATGGCCTTCGGCCCCTGGAACGGTGCCATGGTTAACCTGACCGGCTGCCGCGTCGGTCAGGCAAGCGACTCGCGTCCCGAAAACGACCTCGACGGGCTGCCAGTCTATCTGACCGGTTCGGACCAGGACCCATGGATCCCGGTTTCGGCCTTCGCCGAAGCTTCGGAAGCGCTTGGGAGGGCGCGCGCGAGGCTAAGGTGTGAGCTCTTTCCCGGACGCGCCCATCAGGCGTCCGAAATGGAGGTGGCCGCACTGGATGCGATGCTTCGGGATTTTGTGGAGGGAAGCCGGCCGTTCCGCCGCGTCGCGGCGTAGTTTCACAGACACCACTGGGAGGAGGACAGCATGATTACGCGCAGAAAACTGCTGAAGGCGGGGGCTGCTACCGGTCTCGCATACGGCTTTGGGGGCCTCGCCGCGCCGGCGATCGCCCAAGGGGCCAAGATCAAGCTCGGTTATGTCAGCCCGCAGACCGGGCCGCTGGCAAGCTTCGGCGAGAGTGATGCCTACAACATCGCTTCCTTCCTCGCGACCGAGGCGGGCAAGAACTTCGAGATCATCGTCAAGGACAGCCAGTCGAACCCGAACCGGGCCGCAGACGTGGCGAAAGAATTGATCCTGTCGGACGAGATCAACCTGATGCTGGTCGCCTCGACCCCGGAAAATACCAATCCCGTGGCGACAACCTGCGAAGCCGAAGGCATACCCTGCATTTCCACCAAGGCGCCATGGCAGCCCTGGTTCATCGGCCAGCAAGGCAATCCCGGCGATCCGCAGAGCTGGAAACCGTTCGACTTCGCTTACCATTACTTCTGGGGTCTCGAAGACGTCGTCGCCGTCTTCACCAACATGTGGGCCCAGCTTGATACCAACAAAAAGGTCGGCGGCCTCTTCCCCAATGATGCCGACGGCAATGCCTGGGGCGATCCGAATGTTGGGCTGAAGCCCGGTCTGGCACAAGCCGGTTTCGAACTGCTCGATCCCGGTCGCTACCAGAACCTGACCGACGACTTCACCGCGCAAGTCAACGCCTTCAAGGATGGCCAGTGTGACATCATCACCGGCGTCGTCATTCCGCCCGACTTCACCACCTTCTGGAACCAGGCCAAGCAGCAGGGCTTCAATCCGAAGGCTGTCACCGTCGCGAAGGCGATCCTCTTCCCGCAATCGGTCGAGACGCTGGGCCCAGCCGGCCACAACCTCTCCTCGGAGGTCTGGTGGTCGGCGCAGCATCCGTTCAAGTCATCACTGACGGGCCAGAGTGCAGGCGAACTTGCAGCCGACTTCACCGACAAGACCGGCCGCCCCTGGACGCAGCCGATCGGCTTCATCCACTCGCTGTTCGAGATGGCAACCAATGTCATGGGACGCGTCGACGACGTGACCGATGCCGAAGCCGTGGCAGCGGCAATCGCCTCCTCCAAGGTCGACACGATCGTCGGCCGTGTCGAATGGAACGGACAGGGCGTGCCGCCATTTGCGGCGAAGAACGTCACCAAGACGCCGCTTGTCGGCGGCCAGTGGCGGCGCAAGGATGATGGCACGTTCGACCTCGTCATCGTCGACAACAAGACGGCACCGAACATCCCGACCGCCGGCACAATGGAAGCGCTCGCCTAAGGACACGACAGATGCGGGCCCATCTTCGCGGGCCCGTTAACTGCCCCAAACCACGGCTTCCTCGTGCCGTTTGATCAGGTGCTTCAGGTTGTCGAAACCTGAGCGGATGAAGGCTGAAAACTGCTCGACCGCCGGAGACCGCGGTGCATCGACACGCCTGAGGATGGCAAGTGCGCGCTCCGGATGTGGAATGTTGATCGGCAGGGCCGTGATCGTCTTTTCCTTGCGCTGCGCAAAAACCACGCTATGCGGCATCACGGTCAGCGCGTCCGCCGCTTTCAGATAATTGACCACACTCGCAAGCGATCCGCCCGAATAGCGGATGCGGATTTCCGTCGCCCCGAAAGAGAGGAGCAATGCTCTGAGGTCGGCCGAAAGCGGGCTGCCCGGCGGCGGCGCCACCCAGGCATATTCGAGAAGATGGGCCGGCTGCAGGCGACGCTTCAGGAGCAGTGGATGCGTGACCCGGCAGGCAATGACATTGCGGCCAGGCAGGATCTGCTGGAAGGCAAGGCCCGAGCCCTCATCCAGAATATCGATCGGGCAGATCGCCAGATCGATCTGATCGGACTTCAGAGCGGCACGCAGGTCCGGAAAATAGCCATAGGACTGGTCGATCCGCACATCCGGATGCGTCACCTGGAACTCGGCGCACATCCCGGCGATCAGCGAGTCCATGAAGAACGGGCTGCCGCCAACCCGCACCACGCCGCTTTTGCCGACCCGGAAACTTTCCATCAGATCGGAAGCCTTGCGCGAGGCAGCCAGCATGGCAAGCCCATGTTCGGCGAGCGCAATCCCGAGCGGCGTTGGCTGCATTGGGCGCCTACCCTTGATGAAGAGCGGTTCGCCAATTCTCTTTTCCAGCATCGACAAAGTGCGCGACACAGCCGGCTGCGCCAGCCCCAGCAAAGCTGCGCCTTCTGTCACGCCGCCCGTCTTTACCACGGCAGCCAGTTGGATCAGGTGTCGCTCATCGAACTTCATACCCGATTGTTATATTGCCCCTCAAACAAATCATCAATCATGCATCGCGGCCCTGCTAGCTTCCAATCGACCAGCAATACGGATTTGGGAGGAGATGCATGTCGCGGGCCGCAGACCTCATCGCCTTCAATGAAGCGACCTCGGCCGAGGCCTTCGCGAGCCGCTTCGGCAACCCGGATGATGCGACCGCTCGCCTGCTGTCTTCAGTGGTCGGCCATGTGCACGAACTCATCAAGGAGTTCCGCCCGACCCAGGAGCAGTGGCGCAAGGTGATCGATTTCCTCACCGAAGTCGGCCACGCTTCGGATGAGCGCCGCCAGGAATGGGTTCTGTTTTCGGATCTCGTCGGCGCTTCGGCGCTTGTGGAAGAGATCAACTCGCGTCGCCCCGCGGGCGCCACGCCGAATACGATCCGCGGTCCCTTCTTCCGAACCGACACGCCGGAGCGTCCGCTCGGCAGTTCGATTTCCCTCGATGGCATCGGTGAGCCACTTCTCGTCGAAGGCCGCGTCGAAGATCTTGACGGTCTGCCGATCCCGACCGCAGAGATCATCACCTGGCAGGCCAATGCCGAGGGCTACTACGAAAACCAGCAGCCTGACCTGCAACCGGAATTCAACCTGAGAGGCCTGTTCCGCGCGGATCAGGACGGACGCTTTCACTACCGTACAGTCAGGCCCGCGGGTTATGGCGTACCCGGAGATGGTCCGGTCGGGCGGCTACTTGCCCAGGCAGGCTATCCATTGCATCGCCCTGCCCATCTGCATTTCATGGTCCGGGCACCGGGTTTCGAGACGGTCACCACGCACATCTTCGATGCGAGCGATCCGAGGCTCGGGGAGGATGCGCTTTTCGGCGTCCGACCGGAACTGGTGCAGAGCTTCGAGCAAACGGCGGTGGACGGCCAGGCGCGATACAGCCTCAAGGTCAGGTTCGTGATGGTCCGCGCGCGGCCCGGGAGGGCGAGATGAAGACCTTTACCTATACCGGAAACCCTGCCCGCATTCTCTTCGGCTCAGGCCGCAGCGCAGACGTGAGGGAAGCCGTCGAAGCCCTCGGCTGCCGCCGCGCCCTTGTACTCGCAACACCACATCAGAAGGCGGATGCCGAGGCCCTGTCCGACCGGCTGAGTGCCCTTTCCGTCGGAGTCTTCGCCGGCGCCGTCATGCACACGCCCGTGGACGTGACGGAAACGGCGCTGAAGATCGTTCAGGACACGGAAGCCGACTGTGTTGTCTCGCTCGGCGGCGGCTCGACCACCGGTCTCGGCAAGGCAATCGCCTATCGCACCGATCTGCTGCAAGTGGTCATCCCCACGACCTATGCCGGCTCAGAAGTCACCCCGATCCTCGGCCAGACCGAAGGCGGTCGAAAGACAACGGTCCGGAACGCCAGCATCCTGCCGGAACTGGTGATCTATGATCCGGATCTCACCCTTCGCCTGCCCGTCGGCATGAGCGTCACGAGTGGCCTGAACGCCATGGCCCATGCAGTCGAGGGTCTCTATGCGAGGGATCGCAACCCCGTCTCGACACTGATGGCGCTCGACGGATTGCGCGCCTTCAGGGATAGCCTTCCCGTTCTGGTGAAGACCCCTGAAGACACCGATGCCCGGGCGGAAGCACTCTACGGCGCCTGGCTTTGCGGCACCGTGCTCGGCACCGTCGGCATGGCCCTGCACCACAAGATCTGCCACACGCTGGGTGGCTCATTCGACACGCCGCATGCCGAAACCCATGCGGTTATGCTGCCGCACACGGCCGCCTTCAACGCCGAGGCTGCGCAAGCGGAACTCTCAGGCGCAGCCGAACTCTTCGGCGGCTCGATCGGGGGTGGCCTCTGGGATTTCGCCAAGTCGATCGGTGCACCGCTATCGCTCAAGGATTTCGGGCTTGTTGAAGCCGATCTTGATCGCGCTGCCGATATCGCCACCGAGAACCCCTACTGGAACCCGCGCCCGATCGACCGGGCGTCGATCCGCACACTTCTGCAAAAAGCCTGGGAGGGCGTCAGGCCCGACTGACCGACAAGACATCTCGCGCTTGGCGCACTCTTTGGGAGGAGAGACGATGATGGGAGGAAATATGTTCACGAGACGCAAATTCCTGCAGACCACGGCAGCCGGCAGCGCCGTCCTGGCAACCTCGGGCCTTGCGGCGCCGGCGATCGCGCAGTCAGCGGCGGTCAAGCTCGGGTATGTCAGCCCGCAGACCGGACCGCTCGCGGGCTTTGGTGAGGCCGACAAGTTCGTCATCGACGGCTTCCTGACAACGACCAAGAAGATGGGTCTGAACTACGAGGTCATCGTCAAGGACAGCCAGTCCAATCCGAACCGTGCGGCGGAAGTTGCGAAGGAACTGATCGTCGACGACGAGATCAACCTGATGCTCGTTTCCTCGACGCCGGAAACCACCAATCCGGTCTCCACCACCTGCGAAGCCGAGCAAGTCCCCTGCCTCTCGACGGTTGCGCCCTGGCAGCCCTGGTTCATCGGCCAGCAGGGCAATCCGGGCGATCCTGCCAGCTGGAAGCCCTTCAACTACGCCTACCACTTCTTCTGGGGCCTCGAGGACATCATCGCGGTCTTCACCGGCATGTGGGGTCAGATCGAGACCAACAGACAAGTCGGTGGTCTCTTCCCGAACGACGGCGACGGCAATGCCTGGGGCGACAAGGTCGTCGGCTTCCCGCCGGTGCTCGAGAAGCTCGGCTATGGCCTCACCGACACCGGCCGCTACCAGAACCTGACGGATGATTTCTCCGCCCAGATCAACGCCTTCAAGCAGGCCGAGACCGAGATCCTCACCGGCGTCATGATCCCGCCTGACCTCACCACCTTCTGGAACCAGGCCAAGCAGCAGGGCCTCAAACCCAAGATCGCCTCGATCGGCAAGGCGCTGCTTTTCCCGCAGACGGTAGAAGCCCTGGGCGATGCCGGCCACAACCTCTCGACCGAGGTCTGGTGGACGCCGTCTCATCCGTTCAAGTCCTCGCTGACAGGCGAGACCGCTGCCGATGTGGCAACTGCCTTCACCACCGCGACCGGCCGCCCGTGGACACAGCCGATCGGCTTTGCCCATGCGCTCTTCGAATTAGCCGTCGACGTCATGAAGCGCGCGGAAGACGTGACGGATGGCGATGCGGTAGCCAAGGCCATCGGCGAAACCAAGCTCGACACACTGGTCGGCCCAATCGCCTGGAACAACGCCAACCTGCCGCCCTTCGCCCAGAAGAACGTCGCCAAGACCCCGCTCGTCGGTGGCCAGTGGCGGCTCAAATCCGGCGGCGGTTACGACCTCGTTGTCGTCGAGAACGGCCAGGCAACGAACATCCCGCTTGGCGGCAAGATGGAAGCGCTTAGCTGAACCCTGTGAACCCATGGCAGCGGTGCCCCGATCGTTCGGGCCGCCGTCAGCCTGACGGAGGAGTGTCCATGCCGATCTTGGAATTGAATGGTGTGTCGAAGTCCTTCGGGGCACTCGTGGTCGCCGAAGACATCTCCTTTTCCGTCGAAGCCGGCGAGGCGCTCGGCGTCATAGGACCGAACGGGGCTGGCAAGTCGACACTGTTCAACCTGATCACCGGCAACCTTTCCGTCGCCAAGGGCACTGTTCATTTCGATGGCCGTGACGTGACCAATGTCCCGCCGATGCAGCGATGTTTTGCCGGCATGGGCCGCACCTTCCAGATCCCGCAGCCCTTCGAGCGGCTGACGGTCTATGAGAACCTGCTCGTCGCCGGCGCCTTCGGTAGCGAAAGCAGCGAGGCCGAGATGTCCGAGTTCTGTGCCGAGATCCTGGTCGAGACGGGCCTGATCGCCAAGGCCAACCGCCCGGCGGGCAGCCTCACTCTGCTCGAGCGCAAACGGCTGGAACTTGCCCGGGCCCTTGCCACCAGGCCCAAGCTTTTGTTGCTCGACGAGATCGCCGGCGGGCTGACCGAAGGCGAGTGCCGGCAATTGGTCGCGACGATCAAGCGCGTCCACCAGCGCGGCATGGCAATTATCTGGATCGAGCACGTGTTGCACGCCTTGAACGCCGTCGCGGAAAAGATCCTGGTCCTGAATTTCGGGCGGATGATTGGCCATGGCGATCCGCAGACCATCATGAATTCGCGCGAAGTGCGCGAAATCTATCTGGGCATGGAGGTCTGACAGATGAGCCTCATCGAAACGAAGAACCTCACCGCCTTCTACGGCGACTTCCAGGCCCTGTTCGGCGTCGATCTCGTCCTCAATCCCGGCGAGACGATCGCCGTCATCGGCGCGAACGGCGCCGGCAAATCGACGCTGATGCGCTCGATATCGGGTGTGCTGCGCAATGATCCCGCTGCGGTCCTGCATCGGGGCCAGGCGATCGGCGCGCTGGCATCACCCGATGTCATGGCCCGCGGCATTGCGCTGGTCCCCGAGGGGCGCCGGCTGTTTCCCTCGCTGACGGTCGAGGAGAACCTACTTGTCGGTCGCCATGGGCGAAAGGTTGACGGGCCCTGGTCGCTCGAAACGGTCTATGACCTCTTCCCAATCCTGAAAGAGCGTCGCCGCAATCCCTCGACGGCGCTATCCGGCGGCCAGCAGCAGATGGTCGCGATCGGTCGCGCGCTGATGTCCAATCCGGAAGTGCTGCTCTGCGACGAACTCAGCCTCGGCCTCGCACCCGTCGTCATCAAGGACATCTACGCCGCCTTCCCGCGCATCCGGGAAACGGGGGCCGCCATCGTCATCGTCGAGCAGGACATCGCCCAGGCGCTCAAGGTCGCAGACCGCGTCTATTGCATTATGGAAGGCCGGGTCACGCTCGAAGGGCGCCCTGGAGATCTCGACCGCGCCGACATCCACGCAGCCTATTTCGGAGCGGAGCCCCATGAACTGGCTTGATACCATTCTCCAGGGCATCCTGCTCGGCGGGCTCTACGCCCTCTTCGCGGCAGGCCTGTCGCTCGTTTTCGGCATCATGCGGCTGGTCAATCTCGCCCATGGCGACCTGATCGTCTTTTCGGCCTTCCTGATCCTGCTGCTCGTCTCGACGCTCGGTCTCAATCCCTTCGTCGCAGCACTGATCGCTGGCCCGCTGATGTTCGGGATCGGCTATCTGCTCCAGTATCACCTGCTCAACCGGACGCTCGGCAAGGACATCCTGCCGCCGCTGCTCGTTACCTTCGGCCTGTCGATCGTCATCCAGAACGGCCTGCTCGAAGCCTTCACCGCCGACAGCCAGCGCATCCCCGCAGGTGCGCTCGAACAGGCTTCACTATCGCTCGGCGGCATCAATGCCGGTGTGATGCCGCTCCTGACCTTCGCCTCAGCCATCCTGGTCGTCGTCGGGCTGAACCAGCTGATCTACAAGACCGCGCTGGGCCGTGCCTTCCGAGCGACCTCCGACGATGTCGTGACAGCAGGCCTGATGGGCATCCGTCCGAATCAGATCTTCGCCATCGCAACCGGCCTTGCCATGGTGATTGTCACCATCGCTGCGCTTTATCTTGGCACCCGCGCCAATTTCGATCCGACCGCAGGGCCGGCCCGCCTGATCTACGCCTTCGAAGCCGTCATCATCGGCGGCCTCGGCTCACTCTGGGGCACGCTTGCCGGCGGCATTATCTTGGGCGTCGCACAAACGCTGGGAGCGGCCATCAATCCGGAATGGCAGATACTCTCGGGCCACATCGCCTTCCTGCTGGTCCTGCTGTTCCGTCCGCGGGGCCTGTTCCCCCGCGCTGTCGATTGAGGTGACGATGAACGCCAACAGAGAAACCCTGTCTGATGTCATGCGCCCGACACCTTCCTGGCGGGTCGAAACCCGCACGCGCCTCTCCACGCTGTTTTCGATCGCAGCCATCTTCTTCGTGCTGCTTCTGGCGGCAGCCCCCTTCGTGGTCTCGCGCGGCGTGGTGCAGGATCTGTTCTTCATCCTCACCATGCTGGCGCTCGCCCAAAGCTGGAACCTTTTAGCGGGTTATGCGGGGCTGATCTCCGTCGGCCAGCAGCTTTTCGTCGGCTGCGGTGCCTATGCCCTCTTCGGCTTCGTCATCCTGCTCGGTGTCGATCCCATTCTCGCAATCCCGCTCGCCGGACTCTTCGCGGTCCTCATCTCCATCCCGACGGCCTTCTTCGCCTTCCGCCTCTACGGCCCCTATTTTGCCATCGGCACCTGGGTCATCGCCGAGGTCGGCCGCCTGCTCTTTGCCCAGTGGAAGGCCCTCGGCGGCGGCACCGGCACCTCATTGCCACGCGACGCGACGCGCGAAATGTTCGGCGTCTCGTTCCTCGAAGACTGGTTCGGCATGCGGACCGCAGCCGCCGCCGACACCATCGCCTTCTGGCTGGCGCTGATCGTGCTCGTGCTGACCATCTGGTTCGTATACCGCCTGCTGCGCTCCAAGCAAGGCCTAGGCCTTGCCGCCGTGCGCGACAACGAGACCGCCGCCCGGGCACTCGGGGTGGACGCCCAGAAGCTGAAGCTGGTGATCTACCTCTCCACCGCCTTCATCACCGGCGTCGTTGGCGCGCTCATCTATCTGCAGAAGGCCCGCATCTCCCCGGACGCCGCCTTCTCCCTCACCGACTGGACGGCCTATGTGATCTTCATCGTCGTGATCGGCGGGATCGGCACCATCGAGGGCCCGATCCTCGGCGTGCTCATCTTCTTCCTCATGCAGAACGCGCTCTCGAGCTACGGGTCCTGGTACCTACTGCTGCTCGGCGCGCTCGCCATCGTCACCATGCTTTTTGCGCCGCGCGGGATCTGGGGCCTGATCACCGACCGTACCGGCATCGAACTCTTTCCGGTCCGCCGCACCTTGAGAGGCGGATCATCAGAACAAACGACAAAGGGAGGGCCAAATGGCTGATATTACAACCGACGTCCTGATCATCGGCACCGGGCCGGCCGGCTCGGCAACCGCAGCCTTGCTGGCAAGCTACGGCCTCGAGCCCCTGGTCATCAACCGCTACCGCTGGCTCGCCAACACGCCGCGTGCCCACATCACCAACCAGCGCACCATGGAGGTTCTGCGCGATCTTGGCCGCGACGTCGAGGACGAGGCCTATATGTTCGCGACCGAACAGGACCTGATGGGCCAGAACGTCTTCTGCACGGCCGTCGCCGGTGAAGAAATCGGTCGCATGCAGAGCTGGGGCAACCATCCGCTGTCGCGCGCCGAACATCTCCTCTCCTCGCCCGGTCGGATGAACGACCTGCCGCAGACCTATATGGAGCCCCTGCTCTTCAAGACGGCCTGTTCGCGAGGTGCGCAGTCGCGCATGTCGACCGAATATGTGAGCCATGTGCAGGATGCCGAGGGTGTCACAACCACCTGCCTCGACCGCCTGACCGGCAAGCAATTCACGGTGCGTTCGAAATTCCTGGTCGGCGCCGATGGCGGCAATTCCAAGGTTGCCGAGAATGCAGGCCTCTCCTTCGAAGGCAAGATGGGCGTGGCCGGCTCGATGAACATCCTCTTCGAATGCGACCTCTCGCGCTATGTCGCTCACCGCCCCTCGGTGCTCTACTGGGTGCTTCAGCCGGGCGCCGACGTCGGCGGCATCGGCATGGGCCTCGTCCGCATGGTCCGCCCGTGGAACGAGTGGCTGATCGTCTGGGGCTACGACATCAACCATCCAGCTCCCGCCGTCGACGATGCCTTCGCCACCAAGGTCGTGCGCGATCTCGTCGGCGTCCAGGACCTCCAGCCGAAGATCAAATCGGTCTCCACCTGGACCGTCAACAACATGTACGCGACCACCATGTCGAACGGCCGGGTCTTCTGCATGGGCGACGCCACCCACCGCCATCCGCCGTCGAACGGGTTGGGATCCAACACCTCGATCCAGGACGCCTTCAACCTCGCCTGGAAGCTCGCCGCCGTCATCCGCGGCCAGGCCGGCATGGGCCTGCTCGACAGCTATCAGGCAGAACGCGCGCCGGTCGCCAAGCAGATCGTCACCCGCGCCAACAAGTCGATCGAGGAATTCGGCCCGATCTTCAAGGCGCTCGGCCTGCTCGATTCCGTCGACCCGGTGAAGATGCAGGAAAACATGGACGCCCGCTGCAACGACACCGATGAAGCGGAAAAGCAGCGTGAGGCGATCCGCCAGGCGATCGCCCACAAGGTCTACGAATTCGACGCCCATGGCGTGGAGATGAACCAGCGCTACAAGTCGGGCGCTGTTGTCACCGACGGCCAGCCCGAACCGGGCTTCGCAAAAGACGCCGAGCTGCACTACCAGCCGACCACTTGGCCCGGCGCCCGCCTGCCGCATGTCTGGCTTTTCGGTCCCGAAGGAGAGAAGGTTTCGAGCCTCGACCTGACCGGTCATGGCGTCTTCACCGTTCTGACCGGCATTGGCGGCGATGGCTGGGTGGCAGCCGCGAAATCCCTGTCGAAGGAGTTCGGTCTGCCGATCACGGTCCACAAGATCGGCTCTCGCCAGACCTGGCAGGACTTCTCCGGCGACTGGGCGCGGGCCCGCGAGATCCGCGATTCCGGCGCACTCCTCGTTCGCCCCGACCACCACGTCGCCTGGCGGGCGGAAGCGGCCGTTGCAGATCCCGAAGGCGAGCTGCGGCGCGTCCTGAAAACCATTCTGGACCGGTGAGGATCAATCATGGACGCGCATGAAAAGGGCTATTTCACCGAAGAGACCTCCGTCGAGGTCGTGACCGGCCGAAACGCCAACGCCAAGGACGAGCGGCTGAAGCAGGTGATGGAAGTCATCACCCGCAAGCTGCACGAGGCGGTCAAGGAACTGGAGCCGACGCAGGACGAATGGATGGAGGCGATCCTCTTCCTGACCCGCACTGGGCAGATGTGCAACGAATGGCGGCAGGAGTTCATCCTGCTGTCAGACGTGCTCGGCGTCTCGATGCTGGTCGATGCGGTCAACAACCGCAAACCCTCGGGTGCCTCGGAAAGCACGGTGCTCGGCCCCTTCCATGTGGCCGACGCTCCCGAACTGCCAATGGGCGCCAATATCTGCCTGGACTCGAAAGGCGAGGACATGGTGATCGAGGGCCGGATTCTCGACACCGATGGCAAGCCGATCGCCGATGCCGTGATCGATGTCTGGCAGGCCAATGACGAGGGCTTCTACGACGTCCAGCAGAAAGGCATCCAGCCCGACTTCAACCTGCGCGGTGTCTTCCGCACGGGGCCGGACGGTTACTACTGGTTCCGGGCGGTAAAGCCGAAATTCTATCCGATCCCCGATGACGGCCCGGTCGGCCAGCTGCTCGGCAAGCTCGGCCGCCATCCCTATCGGCCGGCCCATCTGCATTACATCATCAAGGCGGAAGGCTACGAGACGCTCGTCACCCACATTTTCGATCCTGATGATCAATACATCCATTCGGATGCTGTCTTCGGCGTCAAGGAAAGCCTGCTGGCGAAATTCGACCGCCGAAAAGATCCGCAGCGTGCCGCCGAATACGGTTTCAGCGAAGAATTCTGGGAAGTGAAACACAACTTCGTGCTGGTGCAAAAGAACCAAGCCTGACTGCGGCTCAATCGAGCCCTTGGACCCGCAGCTGAGCTCCGGGTCGCATCTTCTTTTCCTCACCGCCGACGGGCCATCCATATCGAATGCGCCCGTCAGCTTCTTTTCGCTCCAGCTTCCGCGCTACTGGCGAAACAGATCCTGCTCCACGCCCGCCTTCTCGAAGAGATAGTCGCGGCTCGCCTCCAGCTCCCGCCGCAGCTTTGCGATATCGTGACCGATCAGGCTTCCCTGCCACTTCTTGACCTGCCCCGCACAGAAGACCGTCGAGACATTGCTGCGCTCCATCAGCGTGACGACGGCGCCGGGCACATGGTTCAGGGGCGCTACATTGAGCGCAGTTGCATCAAGTAGAATGACATCGGCATCCTTGCCGGGCGTGAGACTTCCGGTCTTGTGCTCAAGCTTCAGGCCCCGCGCCCCCTCAATGGTCGCGAACCGGATCACGTCCATGGCCGAGAGCAATTTGGGATAGTCTTCGCCGCGCAGCGCCTTCTCATTGGCAATCATCCGCTGCAGGGTAATCGTCGAGCGCATCTGCGTGAACATGTCTGCGGTCATCGTGCATTCGACATCGGTGGAAAGCGATGGCTGCAGACCGAGGTCGAGGGCTTTCTGAAGCGGCGGTTCACCGTGACGCATCTGCATCTCGATCGGCACGGAGAGCGAGATATGCGCGCCGGCATCCGCCGCCCGCTGCCAGGCCATGTCGCTCATGCCTGTCATATGGATGAAGATATTGTCCGGGCCGAACTTGCCGGCCATGGCCAGGCCGTCGAATGTCGGCTGCATGCCGAAGGTTCCGACAACATGCAGCGCGATCGGCAAACCGAGCTCGCGGCCCGTCGCCCACGCCTCTTCATGGAAAGGCAGATAGATCTCGCCACCCATCACCATGGTCAGCAATTGATCATCGCTGGCGAAGTGTTCGGCCCTGATCCGCCGCGCGTCGCCCGGATACTTGGCGAGATCGCCCCAGCCCTCGAAATAGCCGAAGACAGCCCGACGACCCGCATCCCTCAGGGCGGCGATGGCGGAGTCCGAATGCTCCGGCGAGTGATGGATCTGGCTCACGTCCATCACGGTCGTCACGCCGGCATCGATCTGCGCGATACTGCCAAAGAGTTCGGAGATGTAGACATCCTCGGGGCGATAGAGGACCGAAAACTTCTGCAGCATCCACTCATAATAATTGGCGGTGCTTTCCGGACGCCCGTCATTCACCAGAATGGCATCGGACAAGAGACTGCGCAAAGCGGTCTCGAACTGATGATGATGGGTGTCGATGAAACCCGGCATGACGATCATGCCACTGGCATCGATCACCGCCGCATCCGCAGGGTCGAGGTGGGCGCCGACGGCGAGGATCTTCGCCCCCTCGATCAACACATCGCCGATGGTGTAATTGCCGACGGTCGGATCCATGGACAGGACGGCGCCGCCCTTGATCAAGGTCTTGCGACCGGGCTGGCCCAGTCCGGCCGGCAGCGGCAGCGTGCCGCTGGAGCGACCAAGGTGCGGAACGGATCCACCGCCGGAATCTGCAGGGGATCTCAGTCTGACGTCACAAAATTTACACATGCCCACCTCCCAGTTTTCGCAATACGAAATTTAATTCGCAATCTAGTCCGGGCACGCAAAAGCCTGCGCAGGCCCGTTGGCACCCTTATCCGTTCAATGCGGCCGAGAGCGCCGGCGTTCGGGCCGCAGCCGCGCTGATCCGGCCAGCAGCAACCCGAAGATCACCCAGTCGGTCCGTCACCATCTGGTCCGGGCCGATTAGCCCTGAATAGCCCGAGGAGTTGACCGCAGCCGTCACCCTGCCCTCCGCATTGCGGATCGGCACTGCGAGAGCAGTAATCCCGTAGTCGAGCTGATCGACAGTCGTCGCATATCCGCGCTCGCCAGCCTCCTCGATCAGCCCGCGCAGAATGTTCTTGTCTGTGACCGTGCGGGAAGTGAGCGCCTTCGGCTCCACCCTCGCGAAGTAACGCTCGAGCTCGGACTTCGGAAGACCGGCCAACAAGACGCGCCCCAGCGACGTCGCATGGGCGGGATAGCGCGCGCCGACCACGGCTGTCGCCCTTCTCGCGCGCTGGGTGGAATGGTGTGCGATATAGATGACGTCGTGCCCATCGAGCATGGCGACGGAGGCGGCATCACCATGGGTTTCTACGATCTGCCTAAGTTCCGGCAACAGGATCTCGTCGATACGGGCGGCAAAGTAGAAGCCGGAGCCGAGCGTCATAACCTTGGGCTTCAGGAAAAAGCGCTTGCCCGCCGAGCCGACGTAACCGAGCGCCGAAAGCGTGATCAGACTGCGGCGAGCAGCGGCCGGTGAAAGTCCGACGCGCCGCGCGATCTCGCTCAGGGTCATGTCGGGATGGGCGGCATCGAAACATTCGATGACGGCGATCCCCTTTGCCAACGCTTCAACGAACTCCGTCGATCGCTTCGGATCCTCAACCATGTCCACCCTGTCCAGCAAAGTTCAGCCCTCGGGTGCAAGCACGAAGTCGAACCTGCACTTCGCATCCGGACGTTTCTCGAGGGCAAACGGGAATTCCTCGAATTTCTTGACAGGTTCCAGTTTTGCGATCAACGATTTTCGCACTCCGAAAACCGCGTCATTGTCGATGTATTCGGTGTTCTCGAAGAACAGTTCCGTGGTGATCGCCCGCATTTTTTCGGCACGGACGATGAAGTGCAGATGCGCGGCCCGCCAGGCATGGCGGTTGCCGGCACGAAGCAGACGTCCGACCGGACCGTCATAGGGAACGGTGTAGGGCTTCGGCAGGACCGTGGTGTAGTAGTAGCGGCCTTCCGCATCAGCGGTGATCTTGCCACGCAGGTCGTATTTGTCCTGCCCATGCTCCTGAATGGGATAGGTGCCGCTGCCATCCGCCTGCCAAGTGTCGACGACCGCTCCTGGCAACGGGTTTCCAAGGGTATCGCGCACAATGCCATGCACCAGGAGCGTCGTGCCGTCACGCCCACGTGCAAGATCGCCGCCCAAATCGAGTTCCGGCGCGTCATCCAAATAGAAGGGGCCGAGATTAGACCCCTCGGTCGCACCGCCCCGGGTGTTGATCATGTCGACCAGCGCGGACAGGCCGACGACGTCGGACAGCAGAATAAACTCGTGCCGTTCCGGGGTGGAGATCTTCCCGCAATCATAGAGGAACATCAGCATGCCCATCCATTCTTCATGGGTCATGTTCACTTCACGCGTATAGTCGTGGAGGTGATCGATGAACGTCTCAAGCAGGAACTTGAACCGACTGCCCTCCTCGGTCTGGAAACTTTCCTTCACCGCCTCGGTAATCGTGAACTGATTGATCTGAGCCATCGACATCCTCCACTCGACTACCCGTCTCCCGCCGGGTTGACGCAAAGCTAGAACAGGTTCTATTATTCGGCAAGTGAATTTATTTTCGCTGTGCGAAAAGGAACTGTGAATGAGAATTGGCAAGCAGGACCACGCTTTCACCGCGATCGCCACATCGGATGCAACATCCATCACGGTCAGAGGCCATGATCTGTGTGACGACCTGATAGGCAAGATCGATTTCACCGATTATTTCTGGCTGCTGGTCTGCGGGAAACGGCCGGACAAACGACAGACCACGGCCCTCAACGCCTGCTTGGTCGCGATTGCCGAGCATGGACTGGTTCCATCGGTGCAGGCGGCCCGCATGACGCTGGCAGCAGCCCCGGAGGCCTGGCAGGGCGCCATGGCCGCAGGTCTTCTCGGCATGGGCACCGTTGTTGCCGGTTCTTCGGAGGTCGCGGGGCGATATCTCGCAGAACTGGTCGCCGCTGGCGGAAACGAGGCGGCGGTCCGCCACTCGCTTGATGTTTTCCTGAAGGAGCGCCGGAAGGTTCCGGGACTTGGCCATCCCCAGCACGCAGGCGGAGATCCCCGCGCAGATCGGCTACTGGCGGTCGCCGACGAACTGCAGATTTCCGGGCCGCATATCGCAACCTTAAGACTGCTGGGCAAGCTTGCCCCCGGCATCATGAACCGGCCCTTGCCGATCAATGTCTCAGGCGCCATCCCCGCCGTGATGCTCGATGCCGGATGGCCACTCGCGGCCCTCAAGGCCATCCCCCTCATTGCCCGGGCCGCAGGCCTTGCCGCCCATCTCTATGAGGAAAGCGAACGGCCGATAGGCTTCATCCTGTCCCACCACGCGGATTTGGCCATTTCGTATGACGGAGAGACATCCGAATGAAGCCGCTTCAATCCATTCGGGTCATCGAGATGGGGACCTACATCACGGGGCCTGCCGCAGCGATGCAACTGGCCGACCTCGGTGCCGACGTCATCAAGGTCGAGCGCCCCGGAGAGGGCGATCCCTTCCGCGCCTTCAAGGGCGGGCTCTACTCGCCCCATTTTCAGACCTATAACCGCAACAAGCGTTCCATCGCGCTCGACACACGAAACCCCGAGGATCTCGAGGTCTTTCACGCCCTGATTTCTTCGGCAGACGTCTTCATCCAGAACTTCCGGCCGGGGGTCGCCGAAAAGCTCGGCGCGGGCGAAACCGAACTGAGAGCACTCAATCCGCGGCTCGTCTACTGCGCGATTTCAGGCTTTGGCACCTCGGGGCCGGCACGGGACAGACCGGCTTATGACACTGTGGCACAGGCGGCCAGCGGCTTTCTACGCCTCGTGACACCGCCTGACCGTCCCCGCGTCATCGGGCCGGCTCTGGCCGATGCCGTGACGGGACACTATGCGGCAACCGGCATCCTCGCCGCCCTGATCGAGCGCGGTCAGACGGGCAAGGGCCGCAGGCTCGACATCTCGATGCTTGAGGCCATGAGCCACTTCAATCTGGACAGTTTTACCCACTACTACAGCGTCGGAGAGGTCATGGGACCCTTGTCGCGACCGGTGGTCAGCCAGTCCTACACCTTCGAATGCGCCGACCACAAATGGATCGCCTTCCACCTCTCATCGCCGCAAAAGTTCTGGGAAGGTCTGCTCGATGCGACCCAGCAGCGCCATCTAGCAGATGATCCCCGTTTCCGCGAGCGCCTGGATCGCATCCGGCATCAGGATGACCTGATCGACATTCTCGCTCCGGTGTTTCGAAGCAAGCCGCGTGACGAATGGTGCGGTTTGCTGGAAACGAACGAAGTGCCCTATGCGCCCGCCTACGATAGCGACGAGGCGCTCGAAGACCCACAGGCACGGCATCTGCAAATTGCGGTTACCGTTCCGAATGCCGAAATGGGAGACTTCACGACCGTCCGGCCGCCTTACAGCTTTGATGGCGAGCCGGAATTTGCCGTCTCGCCTCCTCCGCGACTAAACGAGCATGGGGCGGAAATCAGAGCCGAGGTGATGAAGGCGTCACACTAGGCTAGGTGAGGCCCGTCGGAGCCTAGAGGTTGGGACGAAGGATGGACCAGCCAATCGATCGGTCAGTCTTCGCTGCCCTGCAGCGGTATGATCTGGACACTCCCGTGACGCACCGATCGCTCTGCAGTGATGTGGTCGGAAAAATGCTGTACCTCGTTCATCGACCCCTTCAGAATGCCGACTTCGAGGCAATTCTCGGTATCGAGATGCACATGCAGACTCGCGATCGTCAGGTCGTGATGATGATGGAAGCTGTTCGTCAGCCGCCGTGCTAGGTCGCGGGCCGCGTGATCGTAGACATAGCTTAGCACGCCGATGCAGGGTTCATCACCCTTCGAATTTCGGGTGGCTTCCTTCAGACCCGTTCTCACGAGATCACGGATCGCCTCCGACCGGTTCTGATCCCCGCGTGTCTCAATCAGCGCATCAAGCTCCTGCATCAGGTCGTCGTCGAGGGTGATTGTCACACGCTGCATATCAAACTCCGATCGTATGATGTTTTGATATAGACATCATACTTTCCCAGGATTATGGTCCGGTTGTTTCGTAGGTGCACCCGGCACCGTCTGATTGGGTATAGGGGAATTTTCATGACCAAGGCAATTCTGCGGGTTGCATTTTCGACCGCGCTCGCTGCCGCCTTCTTGTCCAGCACGGCCCTTGCTGCGCCGAAATCGCAACTGGTGCTCGCCATCGGCGGTGAGCCTGAAGGTGGTTATGACCCGCTGACGGGTTGGGGACGTTACGGTCATCCGCTTTTTCATTCGACCCTCCTGACGCGCGATGCCGATTTGAAGACGCGCCCCGATCTGGCGACCGAATGGTCGCTCTCCGATGATCGACTGACGTGGACCATCAGGCTCCGGCCTGACACAAAGTTCTCCGATGGTTCGCCACTCACCGCTGAAGACGTCGCCTTCACCTTCAACGAGGCGGCCAAGATCGGCAGCGCCGCCGACTTGACCGCACTCGAAGCCGCCCGCGCCATCGACGACCAGACCGTCGAGTTCCGGCTGAAAAAGCCATGGATCACTTTCACCGAGAACTTCTACGCGCTCGGAATCGTGCCCTCGGACAGCTACGGCGAAGGCTATGCGCGAAAGCCCATCGGGTCAGGACCCTACAAGCTCGTCTCTTGGACCGAAGGCCAACAGCTGATCGTAGAGAAAAACCCGAACTACTACGGCGAGACCGGGCCCTTCGAGCGGATCACCTTCCTGTTTACCGAAGAAGACACCAGCCTCGCGGCAGCCCAGGCCGGACAGGTGGACATGGTCTCGGTGCCTGCGACGGCCGCCGATGCGGCACCGCAGGGCTTCAAGCAGATCGTTGCCCAGTCGGTCGACAACAGAGGCATCGTCTTCCCTATGGTGAAGGACGAGGGCAAGGTCGTCGGCGAGGGCAAGAAAATCGGCAATGATGTCACGGCCGATCCTGCCATCCGGCGTGCCGTCAATCTCGGGATCGATCGAAACCAACTGGTCGAGGTCGCCCTGCTCGGCCACGGGAGCCCGGCAGCAGGCCCGGCCGACGGTCTGCCTTGGTCCAATCCGGACGCCGCAGTAAACTTCGACCTGGAACTGGCCAAGACCGAGCTAGAGCAAGCCGGCTGGGTGCTCGGCAACGACGGCATCCGCGTGAAAGATGGCCTGCGGGCCGCATTTCCGATCAACTATCCCGCGTCGGATTCCACCCGACGCATGCTCGCCGAGACCGTATCGGCACAAATGAAGGCGCTTGGCATTGAGGCGACGGCAACCGGCAAGAGCTGGGACGAGATCGGTCGCATCATGCATTCCGAGCCTGTGCTGTTCGGCTGGGGCAGCCACTCACCGCTTGAGGTCTACAATCTCTATCAGTCGAGCCTCAGTGGCGTGGAGTTCTACAATGCAGGCTTCTACGCCAACCCCACCGTCGACCAGCATCTCGCCGCAGCCCAGAGCGCCGAAAGCCTTGAAGCATCCTTCGGCGACTGGCGAAAAGCCGAGTGGGACGGGTCGACTGGCTTCGGCGCCAAGGGGGACGCGGCATGGGCCTGGCTCGTCAACCTGGACCATGTTTACTACGTGAACGAATGCCTGGAGATTGGCGCCACCCAGATCGAACCGCATGGCCATGGATGGCCGATCACCGCGATGATCCAGACCTGGAAATGGACTTGTGAATAGGTCAAGCCAACAGCACTGGGTGGGGTTGATCGCCGCAAAGGCGATCCGGCTTGTGCTTGTCCTTACGACGGTGGCGATCGTCGCCTTTGCACTGGCCAAGCACTCCCCGGTCGACCCGATCAATGCCTATCTCGGGGCCGACATCGCGCGTGCCGGGCCCGAGCAGCGCGCGCTCATTGCCGAGAAGTGGGGGCTCGACCAACCGGCGGCGACGCAGTTCTGGCGCTGGGCCAACAATCTGACGGCTGGCGATCTCGGCTACTCGATGACTTACAACGCACCGGTCGCCGACGTCCTCGTCTCGAGGTTCAAGGCGTCGCTTCCCCTGATGGGGCTTGCCTGGCTCTTTTCCGGTCTGCTTGGCTTCGCCCTTGGGGTGATTGCCGGTGCCTTTGCCGGATCCTGGGCAGACCGGATTATCCGTGTCTATTCCTACGTGCTCGCCTCGACGCCGACCTTCTGGCTGGCCATCATGCTCCTGGTGATTTTTGCCGTGGGCCTTAATTGGGCGCCGATCTGCTGTGCGACGCCGATCGGCGTTCTGCTGGAAGAGGTGACCATTCTCGATCGCATCAGACACCTCGCCTTGCCGCTCGCCACGCTGAGCGTGCTCGGCATTGCCCAGATCGCGCTGCACACGCGCGCAAAAATGATCGAGATCATGCAATCCGACTACGCACTCTATGCCAAGGCGCAGGGCGCCTCCCGCATGGATATCGCCCTGCGTCACGGGGCACGCAATGCGGCGCTTCCGGCAGTGACCGTCGTTTTCGCATCTCTGGGTGAGCTCTTCGGCGGCTCGGTTCTCGCCGAACAGGTCTTCTCCTATCCGGGGCTTGGCAAGGCAACCGTGGAAGCCGGCATCCGGGGCGATGTGCCCCTGCTTCTTGCCATCACGCTGGCGCTCACCTTTGTCGTCTTTGTCGGCAACTCGATTGCCGATCTCCTTTACCGGCTGGTGGATCCCCGCATGGCATCGGGAGCGCGCGTCGCATGAGTGCCATCCTCGATCTCCCGCCCTCCGCCCCCGACCGCGCGCCTGATGGGCACCGGATACGAACGCTGCTCGTCTCTGCCATCGCTGTGCTCGCTTTGGCTGCCGTTCTCGTATCTACCCATCTCTACGGCGGCTATGGCATCGATGCGGATTTCTCGACGCGCCTGCTCGGGCCGTCGCTGAGCCACCCCGCGGGAACCGATCAGCTCGGACGCGACATGTTCGCCCGCACGCTGCATGGCCTCGCTTTAAGTTTCTGGGTGGGCCTGATTGCGGCTTCAGGGTCCGTCGTCATCGCCATGCTGCTGGCACTTGCGGCGACCACGGGCGGACGGCTGGCCGATGAAGCCGTCTCCTTCCTGATCGATGCTGCGATGGGACTGCCGCACTTTGTGCTTCTGATCCTCATCTCTTTCGGTCTCGGCGGCGGCACGACGGCGGTGATCATCGCCGTTGCCGTCACCCATTGGCCGCGGCTTACCCGCATTCTGAGGGCCGAGCTGCTGCAACTGCGCCAAGCCGAGTTCGTCCAGGCATCCCGGCACTTCGGCAAATCCTGGTTCTACATCGGTCGGCATCACTTTTTGCCGCATCTCGTGCCGCAGCTGCTCGTCGGCCTCGTGCTTCTCTTTCCCCATGCCATCCTGCATGAGGCGGGCCTGACCTTCATCGGCTTCGGGCTTGAACCTTCCAAACCCGCCATCGGCGTTTTGCTGTCGGATTCGATGCGCTACCTCTCCGCCGGCAAATGGTGGCTTGGTCTGTTTCCGGGGCTGGCATTGCTGCTGGTGGTCTTGAGTTTCGATGCCATCGGCAATGGGCTGAGGCTACTAGTCGATCCCCGGCAGGAGCAAAGCTGATGCTTGCAGTAGACACCCTCTCCATTGGCTTCCTGCGCTATGACGGCCTGATCCATCGCTGCGAAGTACCGGCCCTCGACGGCATCGACCTCAAGGTGGATCGCGGCGAGATCCTGGCGCTGGTGGGAGCCTCGGGTGCTGGAAAGAGCCTGCTTGCCCACGCCCTCTTCGGCATTTTGCCGGAGAACGCAGTGGTGCGCGGCAGCATATCCCTGAACGGAGAGCCTGTTGAAGCGGCCAATGGCGGCAAAGACCAGGGCCCGCGCATGGCGCTGGTGCCGCAATCGCTCAGCCATCTCGATCCATTGGCGCGCTGCGGCAAACAATTGCTGTGGGCCGCCAAACGCAGCGGCAAAGCGAAAACGAAGGCGGATCTCGTAAACACCCTGGAAAGCTTCGGCCTCGGTGCCGAAGTCATGCGGCTTTACCCGCATCAGGTCTCGGGCGGTATGGCACGCCGTCTGCTTCTCGCCATCGCCACCATCGGAGAGCCGGATCTGATCGTCGCCGACGAGCCGACAAGTGGGCTTGATCCGGACGCAGCGGAAAACGTGCTTCTCCTCCTTCGACGTCTAGCCGATCGCGGCAAGGCTGTGTTGCTGATTACCCATGATCTCGTCACCGCGGTCTCCCATGCCGACCGGGTCGCGATCCTCGCAGAAGGGAGACTGCTCGGCATCGAGCCGGCCAATGCGTTTTCCGATGATGGCAGGCGGCTGACGCTGCCTTATGCAAGAGCGCTGTGGCTTGCGATGCCGGGAAACCAGTTCACGACCGCACCGCTTGAGCGGGAGGCCGCGCGTGCTTGAGGTGAGAGGTGTTGAGTTCGGCTTTGGCAAAGCAGAGCCCATCCTTGATGGGGTATCGCTAACGCTGAAGCAGGGCGAGATCCTCGGCCTTTCCGGCCCCTCCGGCACTGGCAAATCGACGCTCGGGCGCATCGTGGCGGGTTATCTGAAGCCCCAGCAGGGAGAGGTTCTCCTCGATGGCACCACCCCTGCCCCCGGCTACCGCGGGGTTCAGCACATCCACCAGTCCTCGATCTTCGCCGTCAATCCGCGTTGGCGTCTGGGTCGGATCATCGCGGAAGCCTGGCAGCCGGATGATCAGACGCTGGATGCCATCGGCGTGTCGCGGATCTGGTTCGACCGCTACCCGCATGAAATCTCGGGCGGAGAGCTGCAACGGGTGGTGCTGGCAAGGGCGATTGGCCCCAAGACCCGATTCCTGGTCGCCGACGAAGCATCCGCCATGCTCGACCCGATCACCCAGGTGGAAATCTGGTCCTTCCTGATGGAGCGCTGCCGCCAGGGCCTCGGCATCCTCGCCATCAGCCATGATGCCCCCTTGCTGAAACGGGTGAGTTCACGGCAGCTCAAACTCGGCAATGGGAGCTTGATGCCGCTGGTCGCTTGAGCCCTTGGCGACTTGCTCTTCAGGTCGTCTTGTCTCTGATATAATTGATGATCGACGAAAAATCTTCGCCGCCATGCCCCAGTTGGTCGAAGAGTTCGTAAAGCGCTGTCGCATGTGCGCCGAGGGCCGTTGCCGCACCGGTCGCTTTCGCCGCGTCCTGCGACAGCCGCATGTCTTTCAGCATCAGGGCGGCGGCAAAGCCCGGCTTGTAGTCCCGGTTGGCAGGCGATGTCGGCACCGGTCCCGGAACCGGGCAGTTGGTGCTGATCGCCCAGCACTGGCCCGATGACGTCGAGGCGACATCGAACAGAGCTTGATGCGAAAGCCCGAGCTTTTCCCCAAGTACGAAGGCCTCACAGACCCCGGCCATGGTGATCCCGAGGACCATGTTATTGCAGATCTTGGCCGCCTGGCCGGCACCGGCCGAACCGCAATGGACGACCCTTCGTCCCATGGCTTCCAGGATAGGGCGGCCCCGCTGCAAAGCATCCGCCGCCTCCCCGCCGACCATGAAGGTCAACGTGCCCGCACTCGCCCCGGCCGTTCCACCGGAGACTGGCGCATCGAGTGACAGGCAGCCGGCCCCATCGGCAAGCGCATGGCATTTTCGGGCACTGTCGACATCAATCGTCGAGCAGTCGATCAGCAGTGTGCCCTGATCGACGACCCCGATGAGTTCGCTCCAGACCGACAGGACATGGTGCCCGGCAGGCAGCATGGTGATCACGATGGAGGCTCCGTCGACGGCTTGCGCAGCACTTTCGCAAAGCGTGATGCCGTTATCCGTCGCGGCCTTCCTGGCTGGTTCGGAAAGATCGAATCCCCGGACCCGATACCCCGCCTTGACGAGATTGGCGGCCATCGGCCCTCCCATATTGCCAAGACCAATGAAGGCGATCGTCTCAAGCATAGCGTTTCCTCCCTCTTTAGGCGTCGGTCCCTGGATGATGTCCATTTGGGATCCTACAGGTTCCGCGCAATCACCATCCGCTGCACATCGCTTGTGCCTTCATAGATCTGGCAGATACGGGCGTCCCGGTAGATCCGCTCAACCGGATAATCTCGCATATAGCCGTAGCCACCATGGATCTGGATCGCATCCGAGCACACCCGCTCGGCGATTTCTGAGGCGAAGAGCTTCGCCATTGAAGCCTGGGAGATGCAAGGAATGCCCTCCTCACGCAAGGATGCTGCATGCCAGACCATTTGCCGCGCGACCTCGATCTGCGTCGCCATGTCGGCGAGACGGAAGGCGACTGCCTGATGCTCGGCGATTGCTTTGCCGAAGGCCTTTCGCTCGCCGGCATAATCGCGTGCCGCCTCGAAGGCCGCCTGCGCCATGCCGACCGATTGTGCGGCAATCCCGATACGCCCTCCTTCCAGATTGGAAAGCGCGATGCGGTAGCCTTCCCCTTCCTCGCCGAGCCTGTTCTCGACGGGGATCCTCATTCCGTCAAAGGCAATCTGGCAGGTGTCTGACGCGTTGAGACCAAGCTTCTCCTCGACACGCAGGACCTCGTAGCCCGGTGTATCCGTCGGCACGATGAAGGCCGTGATCCCGTTCTTAGCAGCATTTGGATCAGTCACGGCAAAGACGATGATGACATGGCCGTTCTTCCCCGAGGTAATGAACTGCTTGGCGCCGTCGATGATGTAATGATCTCCCTCGCGCCGGGCGCGGGTCTTCAGGTTCGAGGCATCGGACCCTGCTTGCGGTTCCGTCAGGGCAAAGCCGCCGATCCATTCGCCGGAGGCCAGTTTTGGCAGAAAGCGCTGCCGCTGCTCCTCCGTGCCGAACTTCAGAATGGGAACGCAGCCCACCGAGCTATGGACACTCATGATCGTCGAGCAGGCGCCATCGCCCGCAGCAATTTCCTCGACGGCGATTGCATAGGCGAGCGCGCCCGTATCCGAACCGCCATAGGCTTCCGGCACCAGCATGCCAAGCAGCCCCAGCTCACCCATTTCTCTCAATTCCTCACGCGGGAAGCGGTGCTGACGGTCGCGTTCGGCGGCACCCGGTGCGAGCCGCTCGCGCGCAAAGCTGCGCGTCATCTCGAGGATCTGCTGTTGAAGCTCAGAAAGGATCATGAGTTTCCTCCAATCAGGGCCGCTCGATGGCGATGGCGGTCGCCTCGCCGCCACCGATGCACAAGGCTGCCATGCCGCGTTTCAGATCGTAGCGTTCGAGTGCCGCAATCAGCGTCACCAGGATCCGCGCGCCCGAGGCGCCGATCGGATGACCCAGCGCGCAGGCACCGCCGTGGACGTTAACCTTGTCATGCGGCAAATCGAGATCGCGCATCGCGGCCATGGCAACGACGGCAAAGGCTTCGTTGATTTCAAACAGTTCGACCTCAGACAGCGGCAGGCCTATGCGATCGGAGAGCTTCTGCAGGGCACTGATCGGCGCCGTGGCGAAGAGGCTGGGCGCCTGCGAATGCGTGGCGTGCCCAAGGATCGTGGCAAGGGGGCTAAGACCGCGCCGCGCCGCTTCCGAGCGTCGCATCAGGACAAGCGCCGCGGCACCATCGGAGATCGAGCTGGAATTGGCAGCTGTGACAGTACCGCCTTCGCGAAAGGCGGGCTTCAGCGTCGGGATCTTCTCAGGTCTCGCCTTACCCGGCTGCTCGTCGCGATCAGCGACCTGCTCGGTTTTGCCGGAGCGCACCGTGACCGGCACGATCTCGCGGTCAAATGCGCCATCGGCTATCGCCTTCGTCGCCCGCGTCAGCGAGGCAACGGCATAAGCATCCTGTGCTTCACGCGTAAACTGATAGGCCTCGGCGCAGTCTTCGGCGAAAGTGCCCATCAGCCTGCCCTTGTCATAGGCGTCCTCGAGCCCGTCGAGAAACATGTGGTCGAGTACGCGCCCATGGCCGAGACGGTAGCCGGCGCGGGCGCGATCCAGCAGATAGGGCGCGTTGGTCATGCTCTCCATGCCACCAGCCACCGCAATCGACGCGCTGCCAGCGGCAATCAAGTCATGGGCGAGCATGGTCGCCTTCATGCCCGAGCCGCACATCTTGTTGATGGTCGTAGCCCCTGCCGAGACAGGCAGACCGGCTCCGATCGCCGCCTGCCTTGCAGGCGCCTGACCCTGACCTGCCGGCAGAACACAGCCAAACAGGATCTCATCGACGGCATCGGCCTGAAGCCCGCTTCGGTCGAGCGCCGCCCGTATGGCGGCACCACCGAGCTCGGGCGCCGTCATACCTTGAAGCTCGCCCTGAAAACCGCCGATCGGGGTTCGGGCGGAACCGACGATGACAATGGGATCGTGCAAGTTCATCTTTCCTCCTGCGGCAGCGGTCAGCGCGCACCCATGCGGATGGCGCCGTCGAGACGGATGACCTCGCCGTTCAGCATGGTATTTTCAACGATATGCCGGACAAGGGCTGCGAATTCGGCCGGTCTGCCGAGCCGGGGCGGAAACGGCACGCTCGACGCCAGACCTTCGCGCACCTGTTCCGGCATGCCGGCCATCATCGGAGTCTCGAACACACCCGGCGCAATCGACATCACCCGAATACCGAATCGTGCGAGTTCACGCGCTATCGGCAGGGTCATGGAAGCAATCCCGCCTTTCGATGCCGCATAGGCCGCCTGCCCGACCTGACCGTCAAAGGCGGCAACCGAGGCGGTGTTGACTATGACGCCGCGTTCACCCTCGGCATCGGCTTCGTTCGCCTGCATGGCGGCAGCGGCTAGCCGGATCATGTTGAAGGTGCCGACAAGATTAATCCCGATCGTCCGCGAAAAGCTCTCCAGCCCATGCGGCCCGTCGCGCCCGACGACCTTCTCCGCAGGGGCGACACCTGCGCAATTGATCAATCCCCGCAGGCTGCCGAAGGTGCTGGTCGCAGCATCGAGAGCCCTTGCGGCATCATCCGCACGGGTGACATCGGTTTCGACGAAGCGCACGTTTTCACCGAGTTCCAGCACCAGCGACTGACCGCGATCCCGATCGAGATCGGCAATCACCACGCGACCGCCAGCCTCGACGATCATGCGCGCGGTGGCGGCCCCGAGACCGGAGCAACCGCCCGTCACGATGAAACAAGCATCCTCGACGCGCATCGAATCCTCCTCCCAGAGGCCTTAGCAAACTCCCATTCGAACCAAACTCTATCGCGTTTCAGTGTTGCAACCGATGACGAAATAGATCCATTATCGCGGCCACTTTTGCCACTTCGGGAGGATCCGACAGCAGTCATGGCCGACATGGAACGACACATGATCTCGACCGGCTTCGTAGAGGAGGCGCTCGACAGCCTCAGACGTGCCGGGCGGCCGACCGAACCGCTCCTGTCTCGGCTCGGCCTTCCAGCTGTCGTCGACAAGCCGGTCTCGACCCAGACCTTCGGCCGCTTGTGGCTGGCGATTGCCGAGGAACTGAATGACGAGTGTTTCGGCCTCGGCGAGAGGCCCATGCCGCGAGGCAGCTTCACGCTTCTGTGCCACTGCGTCATGCATGCGCTGACGCTCGACCGCGCGCTGCGGCGGGCGCTCCGGTTCTTGAACGTCGTCCTGGGCGAACCGACAGGGCGGCTCCTCGTCCGTGACGGAACGGCGGTGATCGAGCTTTGCGACACCGGCAAACCCCGCTCCGCCTTCGCCTATCGCAGCTACTGGATCATTCTGCATGGATTGACCTGCTGGCTGGTGGGGCGCCGCATACCCATTCGCCTCGTCGATTTCCGCTGCAGCGAACCGGAGTTGAGCGCCGAGCACCGGCTTTTCTTCGGCGCTCCCATCCGCTTTTCACAACCGGTGAGCCGCCTTGGCTTCGATGCGTCGCTGCTCGATTTGCCGATCTCCCGCAACGAGCAGGCCTTGCGGCAATTCCTAAGGGGAGCACCGGCCAATATCCTGATCCGATATCGATACGACGCAGGCACGGCAGCGGCAGTCCGGCGTCGGTTGGGCCAGAAAGGGCCGGCCGATTGGGGCAGTTTTGCAGACCTCGCCCGAGAGATGCGCATGTCGTCTTCGACGCTTCGCCATCGATTGCACGACGAAGGTCAAAGCTATGCTGGCATCAAGGATGACATCCGCCGCGACCTCGCACGCGACATGCTGATCAACACGCCACAGACCGTCAGCGACATTGCCGCCCGTCTTGGTTATTCGGAGCCTAGCGCCTTTTACCGCGCCTTCAAGAAATGGATGGGCGAAAGCCCCGAGGCATTCCGCAAGAGCGCAAGATCCGTTCAACTCGCTTAGCGGAAGCACGTCCCCTCATTGCGGCTATGGTAAAACTGGCCAAAAAATTCGAGGCATTTTTGTCATGGCTTGCCACTCGCAAGACGCATACCATCCCTCTTGATTGACACGCTTCTGGGGAGAGAAGCAGTCTTCACGGGAGGAAATCGATGGTGGAACCCGCTCACCTGAGCCTGCACGTCCCCGAACCCGCCGTTCGGCCGGGCGGAGAACCAGACTTTTCGAACGTCAAGATTGCCAAGGCAGCTGCGGTGCCCCGGCCGCCGGTCGATGCGGCCGCAGAAGACATCCGCGACCTTGCCTATTCGATCATCCGAGTCTTGAACCGTGATGGCGAGGCGGTTGGCCCTTGGGCTGGCCTGCTGACGGACGACGAGCTGCGCACCGGCCTGCGCCACATGATGACGCTCAGGGCCTTCGACGCCCGCATGCTGATGGCGCAGCGCCAGGGCAAGACCTCCTTCTACATGCAGCATCTCGGCGAAGAAGCGGTCAGCTGCGCTTTTCGCAAGGCGCTGCAGAAGGGAGACATGAACTTCCCGACCTATCGGCAAGCCGGGCTCTTGATCGCGGACGACTATCCGATGGTCGAGATGATGAACCAGATCTTCTCGAACGAGGCAGATCCTCTGCGCGGGCGGCAATTGCCGATCATGTATTCCTCGAAGGAGCATGGCTTTTTCACCATTTCCGGCAATCTCGCCACCCAATATGTCCAGGCTGTGGGCTGGGCCATGGCATCGGCGATCAAGAACGACAGCCGCATTGCCGCCGCCTGGATCGGCGACGGATCGACAGCCGAGTCGGATTTTCACTCGGCCCTGGTTTTCGCCTCGACCTATCGCGCACCCGTGGTCCTCAATGTCGTCAACAATCAGTGGGCGATCTCCACCTTTCAGGGCATAGCCCGAGGTGGTTCGGGCACCTTTGCCGCGCGCGGTCTGGGCTTTGGCATCCCGGCGCTTCGGGTCGACGGAAACGACTATCTCGCGGTCTATGCGGTCGCCTGCTGGGCCGCCGAACGGGCACGGCGCAATCTGGGCCCGACCCTTGTCGAATACGTGACCTACCGTGTCGGCGCCCATTCGACCTCCGACGATCCAAGCGCCTACCGGCCGAAAACCGAATCCGAAGCCTGGCCACTCGGCGATCCGGTTTTGCGATTGAAGAAGCATCTGATCGTCCGCGGCGCCTGGTCGGAGGAACGGCATGTGCAGGCCGAAGCCGAAATCATGGACGAGGTGATCACGGCCCAGCGCAAGGCGGAAGAACACGGCACGCTGCATGCCGGTGGCAAGCCATCGGTGCGGGACATTTTTGAAGGCGTCTATGCCGAAATGCCACCGCATCTGCGCCGCCAGCGCCAGCAGGCAGGATACTGACATGGCCAGAATGACGATGATCGAAGCGGTCCGCAGCGCCATGGATGTCTCCATGGAGCGCGACGACGACGTGGTCGTGTTCGGCGAGGACGTCGGTTATTTCGGCGGCGTGTTCCGCTGCACCCAGGGGCTCCAGGCAAAATATGGAAAGACCCGCTGCTTCGACACGCCGATCAACGAATCCGGCATCGTGGGAGCCGCGATCGGCATGGCCGCCTACGGCTTGAAGCCCTGCGTCGAAATCCAGTTCGCAGACTACATGTACCCGGCCTATGACCAGCTGACCCAGGAAGCCGCCCGCATCCGCTATCGGTCGAATGGCGACTTCACCTGCCCGATCGTCGTGCGCATGCCGACCGGCGGCGGCATTTTCGGCGGACAGACCCACAGCCAGAGCCCGGAAGCCCTGTTCACCCATGTCTGCGGTCTGAAAGTGGTTGTTCCATCCAATCCTTACGACGCGAAAGGCCTTCTCACTGCAGCAATCGCGGATCCTGACCCCGTCATCTTTCTGGAGCCCAAGCGCCTCTATAACGGCCCTTTCGACGGCCATCACGACCGGCCGGTGACGCCCTGGTCCCGCCATGAACTGGGAGAAGTGCCGGAAGGCTACTACACGATCCCGATCGGCAAGGCGGACATCCGCCGCGAGGGTTCTGCTGTCACCGTGATCACCTATGGGACAATGGTGCATGTGGCGCTTGCGGCGGTCGAAGATACCGGAGTTGATGCCGAGGTCATCGATCTTCGAAGCCTGATGCCGTTGGATCTCGATACGATCGTCAAGTCGGTTGCGAAGACAGGTCGCTGCGTCGTGGTGCATGAGGCGACACTGACCTCCGGTTTCGGCGGCGAGATCGTCGCGCTGGTGCAGGAGCATTGCTTCTACCATCTGGAAGCGCCGGTCATGCGCGTCGCCGGTTGGGACACGCCCTATCCGCATGCGCAGGAATGGGACTACTTCCCCGGCCCCGGCAGGGTCGGCCGTGCGCTCATCGACGTCATGGAGGCCTGAGCCATGGGCGAGTTCACGATCAAGATGCCCGATGTCGGCGAAGGCGTGGCCGAGGCTGAGCTTGTCGAATGGATGGTGAAAATAGGCGATCCCGTGCGCGAAGACATGATGGTAGCCGCCGTGATGACCGACAAGGCAACCGTGGAAATCCCCACACCTGTCAGCGGCACTGTGGTCTGGCTCGCCGGCGACGTGGGAGACACGATCGCGGTCAAGGCACCCCTCATACGGATCGCGACGGACGCCACGGGCGACGAGCCGGCGGCACCGGAGACGTCAGATATTCCGACGCCCCCGCCGCAGGAGATCACGACAGCCGAACCGCCGCGCATGCCGGCCAAGGCGGCCCCGCCGGCAGCACCAACCGCACCTCCGGCCCGGCAACCCTCGCCCGAATTCGACAAGCCGCTCGCCGCACCCTCGGTCCGCCTGCTGGCCCGCGAGAACGGCATCGACCTGCGCCTGCTGCGCGGAAGCGGACCGGCCGGACGCATCCTGCGCGAGGATGTCGAGCAGTATCTTGCCCGCGGTGCCGATCCAGCACCCGCGATCTCCGGTTTTGCCAAGAAGACCGCGCGTGAGGAGATCAAGCTGACCGGTCTGCGGCGCCGGATCGCCGAGAAGATGTTCGTCTCCACCTCACGTATTCCCCATATCACATACGTGGAGGAAGTGGACGTCACAGCGCTCGAAGAACTGCGCGCCAAGATGAATGCCGAACGCCGGCCCGACCAGCCGAAGCTGACGCTCCTGCCCTTCCTGATGCGCGCCATGGTCAAGGCGGTCGTCGAGCAGCCGGATGTCAACGCGACCTTCGACGACGACGCCGGCATGCTCACCCGTTTCGGCGCGGTGCATATCGGCATCGCCACGCAGACCGCGAGCGGCCTTGCGGTGCCGGTGGTCAAACATGCCGAGGCACGCGGCATCTGGGATTGCGCGACCGAAATGAACAGGCTCGCCGAAGCCACCCGTGCCGGCACGGCGACCCGCGACGAACTCACCGGCTCGACCATCACCATTTCCTCACTGGGCGCGCTTGGCGGCATCGTCTCGACCCCCGTCATCAACCACCCGGAAGTCGCCATCGTCGGCGTCAACAAGATCGCCACCCGGCCCGTCTGGGACGGCGTGCAATTTGTACCGCGCAAGATGATGAACCTCTCCTCCAGCTTCGATCACCGCATCGTCGATGGCTGGAACGCCGCCACCTTCGTCCAGCGCCTGCGGGTGCTGATGGAGACCCCGGCACTGATCTTTATCGAAGGCTGAGCCATGAAAGAGATTTCCTGCAAACTTCTCATCATCGGTGCTGGCCCGGGTGGCTATGTCTGCGCCATCAAGGCCGGCCAGCTCGGCATCGATACCGTCATTGTGGAACAGGGCCGTCCTGGCGGCACCTGCCTTACGATCGGCTGCATCCCGTCCAAGGCGCTCATTCATGCGGCCGAGACTTTCGACAAGGCCCGCGCGCTGTCCTCCGGGGAGAACGCGCTTGGCATCCGCGTCGAGGGCGCCTCGATCGATCTCTCCAAAACCATGGCCTGGAAGGACGCCATCGTCGGCCGGCTGACCGGCGGCGTCTCCAACCTCTTGCAGAAGGCGCGGGTGAAGATCGTTCACGGCCACGCGCACTTCCGCGACGGCAAGACGGTGGAGGTTGAGACAGAGACCGGCCTGCAGGTCATCCGGACGGAGACCGTGGTCATCGCCACGGGCTCCGATACCGTCGAGCTTCCGACCCTACCTTTCGGCGGCAAGGTCATTTCCTCCACCGAGGCCCTGTCCCTGACGGAACTGCCCAAGCAACTCGTTGTCGTCGGCGGCGGCTATATTGGGCTCGAACTCGGAACCGCTTTCGCTCGCATGGGATCTGAAGTCACCGTGGTCGAGGCGACATCGCAGATCCTGCCGCTCTACGACGCCGATCTGGTCAAACCGGTTCTGCGAAGGTTGAGCGAACGCGGCATCAAGGTGCTGACGGATGCGCGAGCCGTCGGCCTTTTCGACACGGGCGAGGCGCTGGTCGTCGAGACCGCAGAGGGACGGCGCGAACTGCCGGCAGATCGCATTCTGGTCGCCGTCGGGCGGCGGCCGCGCACCACGGGTTCGGGCCTCGAAGAACTCGATCTCGACCGGATCGGCTCGTTCCTGCAGGTCGATGACCGCTGCCACACATCCATGCGCGGGGTCTACGCAATCGGCGACGTGACCGGTGAACCGATGCTCGCCCATCGCGCCATGGCGCAGGGCGAGATGGTCGCCGAGATTGTCGCCGGGCGCAAGCGCGCCTGGGACAAGCGCTGCATCCCCGCCATCTGCTTCACCGATCCCGAAATCGTCAGCGCCGGTCTTTTGCCGGAGGAGGCGCGCAGCCACGGCTTTGATGTGAGAATCGGCCAGTTCCCCTTCACCGCCAATGGAAGGGCGATGACCGTGGAAGATGAAGACGGCTTCGTGCGTGTCGTGGCGCGTGCGGATACGCATGCCGTGCTGGGCCTGCAAGCGGTCGGCGCGGGCGTCTCGGAATTTGCCTCGACCTTTGCCATCGCCATCGAAATGGGCGCGCGGCTGGAGGATATCGCTGCCACCATCCATGCCCATCCCACACGCGGCGAAGCTCTGCAGGAAGCTGCGCTCAAGGCGCTGGGCCATGCATTGCATATTTGACCGGCCTTCCGGTTCGCATGATCTGAAATCGCAGAGGAAGCCCCATGACCGAATTGGACTTCAGGCTTGGCGAAACGGCGGACATGATCCGCGACACGACGGCGCGCTTCGCCCGCGAGCGCATCGCCCCGATCGCTGCGGACATCGATAAGCATGATCGTTTCCCGGTTGAACTCTGGCCGGCCATGGGCGACCTCGGACTGCATGGCATCAGGGTCGCTGAAGAGGATGGCGGTCTCGGCCTCGGCTATCTCGACCATGTTGTCGCCTGCGAGGAAATCAGTCGGGCCTCAGCCTCGGTCGGCCTGTCCTACGGCGCCCATTCCAATCTGTGCATCAACCAGATCGCGCGCTGGGGTTCGAGCGCGCAAAAGGCGAAGTATCTGCCCGGCCTGATGTCTGGAGACCATGTCGGCAGTCTCGCCATGTCCGAAGCCGGCGCCGGATCCGACGTCGTCTCCATGCGGCTGCGCGCCGACAGGGTCGAGGGCGGCTTCCGCCTGAGCGGCACGAAGTTCTGGATCACAAATGCACCCTATGCGCAGACGCTCGTGGTCTATGCCAAGACCGAGCCGGAGGCTGGATCGAAGGGCATCACGGCCTTTCTCATCGAAAAGGATTTCCCCGGCTTCTCGATCGGTCAGAAGATCGACAAGGTTGGAATGCGCGGCTCGCCCACGGCCGAACTCGTTTTCCAGGACTGCTTCGTTCCTCAGGAAAACGTCATGGGCCCGCTCAACGGCGGGGTGAAGGTGCTGATGTCCGGCCTCGACTACGAGCGGGTGGTGCTGTCCGGGATCCAGCTCGGCATCATGCAGGCCTGCCTCGACGTCGTCCTGCCTTATGTCAGGGAGCGCCGGCAGTTTGGCCGACCGATCGGAAGCTTCCAACTGATGCAGGCCAAGATCGCCGACATGGTCGTGGCGCTGAACTCCGCCCGCGCCTATGTCTATGCCGTGGCGCGTGCCTGCGATGCCGGCCAGACAACGCGCCAGGATGCGGCCGGCGCAATCCTCTATGCGTCTGAGAACGCGGTGAAAGTGGCCGAACAGGCGATCCAGGCCCTGGGCGGTGCCGGTTACACCAAAGACTGGCCCGTTGAGCGCTACTGGCGTGACGCAAAGCTTCTCGATATCGGCGCAGGCACCAACGAGGTACGCCGCATGCTGATCGGCCGCGAGGTCATCGGTGCAGAGGGGATGAGCTGATGCCGATACTCTCGACCATGCTCGACCGCAACAGCGAAGGCTTCAAAGCCAATGCGGCCCGCAACGCCGCGCTTGCCGAAAAACTGAAGTCGAAGGTGGCCACCGCCGCATTGGGCGGGGCTGAAAGCCATCGCCAACGGCATGTGGCGCGCGGCAAGCTTCTGCCCCGCGACCGCGTATTGCGGCTCCTCGACCCCGGCTCTCCTTTCCTCGAGATCGGGCAACTGGCCGCCGGTGGCATGTATGGCGACGAGGCCCCGGGCGCCGGGATGATTGCCGGCATCGGGCGGGTCTCCGGTCGCGAATGCATGATCATCGCCCATGATCCGACAGTGAAGGGCGGCGCCTATTTTCCGATGACGGTCAAGAAGCATCTGAGAGCCCAGGAGATCGCTTGGGAAAATCGCCTGCCCTGCATCTATCTGGTGGATTCCGGCGGCGCCAACCTGCCGCACCAGGCCGAGGTCTTCCCCGACCGCGATCATTTCGGCCGGATCTTCTACAATCAGGCGCAGATGTCTGCCGCCGGTATTCCGCAGATCGCCTGCGTCATGGGAAGCTGCACGGCGGGCGGCGCCTATGTGCCTGCCATGTCCGATGAAACGGTGATCGTCCACAATCAGGGCACCATCTTCCTCGCCGGCCCGCCGCTGGTCAAAGCCGCAACCGGCGAGGTGATCTCGGCCGAAGATCTGGGTGGCGCCGATGTGCATGGCCGCAAATCCGGCCTTGTCGACCATTTGGCGGAAAACGACGAACACGCGCTACTGATCGTGCGCGACATCGTTGCGACATTGAACCGACCAAAGACGGTGGACATCGAGCTGACCAAGCCGCGCCCTCCCCTGTTCGACCCGAGTGAACTCTACGGCGTGATCCCGCAGGACCTGCGCACACCCTATGACGTGCGCGAGGTGATCGCCCGTCTCGTCGATGGTTCCGAACTGCAGGAGTTCAAGCCGCTCTACGGAAGTACGCTTGTCTGCGGCTTCGCCCATCTCTGGGGCATTCCGATCGCCATCCTCGCCAACAACGGGGTCCTGTTTTCCGAAAGCGCGCTGAAGGGCGCCCATTTCATCGAACTCGCCTGCCAGCGACGCATTCCGCTGCTCTTCCTGCAGAACATTTCCGGTTTCATGGTCGGCGGGAAATACGAGGCCGACGGCATCGCCAAACATGGCGCCAAGCTGGTGACCGCAGTCTCCTGCGCGCAGGTGCCGAAGATCACCGTGCTGATCGGCGGCAGTTTCGGGGCCGGCAATTACGGCATGTGCGGTCGCGCCTTTCAGCCGCGCTTCCTGTTTTCCTGGCCGAATGCCCGCATCTCCGTCATGGGGGGCGAACAGGCTGCGTCCGTGCTGGCGACCGTCCACCGCGACGCCGAAAGCTGGACGCCTGAGGAGGCCGAGGCCTTCAAGGCGCCGATCCGGCAGAAATACGAGGACGAAGGCAACCCCTATCACGCAACGGCCAGGATGTGGGACGACGGCATCATCGACCCGGCCCAGACCCGCGACGTGCTCGGCCTAGCCTTTTCCGCAACGCTGAACGCCCCGATCCCCGAGCGGGCGCAGTTCGGCATTTTCCGGATGTGAGGCGAAGATGATCGACAGTCTGTTGATTGCCAATCGTGGAGAAATCGCACGGCGTATCATTCGCACGGCAAAACGGCTCGGCATCCGAACGATCGCGGTCCATTCGGATGTGGATGCCGGGATGGCCTTCGTGCGCGAGGCCGACGAGGCGCTACCGATCGGTCCGGCGCCGGCACGCGACAGCTACCTGCGCCAGGACCGCATCCTGGAGGCCGCCAGCAAGAGCGGCGCTCAGGCGATCCACCCGGGTTACGGTTTCCTGTCGGAAAATGCCGAATTTGCCGAAGCCGTGATCGCAGTAGGTCTCGTCTGGGTCGGGGCACCTGCGGCGGCCATCAGGGCCATGGGCCTGAAAGATGCCGCCAAACAACGGATGATCGCAGCCGGCGTGCCGGTAACCCCCGGTTATCTCGGGGAGGACCAGAGCCCGGAACGACTGCAACGCGAGGCCGATGCGATTGGCTATCCGGTGCTGATCAAGGCGGTGGCCGGCGGCGGTGGCAAGGGCATGCGGCGCGTTGAACGCTCCGAGAATTTCCTCACCGCCCTGGCCAGTTGCCGACGCGAGGCTGCGTCATCCTTCGGCGATGACCGCGTGCTGATCGAGAAATACATCCTTTCGCCGCGTCATATCGAAGTGCAGGTGTTCGGCGATACCAAAGGCAATGTCGTGCATCTCTTCGAACGCGACTGCTCGCTGCAACGCCGCCACCAGAAGGTGATCGAGGAGGCACCGGCGCCCGGCATGGATGCCGTGACCCGGGATGCGGTCTGCCAGGCGGCCGTCAAGGCGGCCCGCGCGGTCGATTATGTGGGCGCAGGTACGATCGAGTTCATCGCCGACGCCTCCGAGGGCCTGCGTGCTAACCGCATCTGGTTCATGGAAATGAACACACGGCTGCAGGTGGAGCATCCCGTGACCGAGGCGATCACCGGACAGGATCTGGTCGAGTGGCAATTGCGCGTCGCCTCGGGCGAGCCTCTGCCATTGAATCAGGATCAGCTTTCCATCACTGGCTGGGCCATGGAAGCCCGGCTTTACGCGGAGAACCCAGCAAACGGTTTCCTGCCGTCGATCGGCCGGCTCGACCATCTGCGACTGCCGGAGACACTGCGGATCGACAGTGGCGTCGAAGAGGGCGACGAGGTCACCCCGCATTACGACCCGATGCTGGCCAAACTCATCAGCCACAGCGCCAGCCGGCAAGAGGCGATCCGCGAACTTTGCGATGGCGTGAGGAAGGTCGAGGTCTGGCCGGTGCATAGCAATGCCGGCTTCCTCGTCCGCACGCTCCGCTATCCCGATTTTCTGTCTGGCGCCGTCGATACCGGCTTCATCGAGCGACATACCGAAGACCTTGTGGCATCAGGTGAACCGGATGAACAGGTCTTGCAGGCTGCCGCAGCCGCACTGTTGCCGCGGAAAACATCCGATGTCTGGACCGCCCTGACAGGATTTCGTCTCAACGCCGAATGCGACCGGCAGGTTGCCGTCGAGGTTGGAAACAAGCCCTATCTGGTTCGGATGCAGGATGTGCCGTCGACCGTCCGAAGCAATAACGGGGTCGTCTTCCTTAATGGCGAAGCCTGGGAGATCGGGCTGCCACGGGCGGGACAGAGCGGCCATGGTACTGGCGCCGGTGATGGCGCGATCATGGCGCCAATGCCGGGCATCGTGATTGCCGTCTCCGTTGCAGAAGGAGACACGGTCCGCCGCGGCCAGCCGCTGATCGTCCTCGAAGCCATGAAAATGGAGCAGGTGCTCCACGCCCCCTTCGATGGCCAGGTGGCGGAGCTGAGGGCGAGCCAGGGCAGTCAGGTGGTCGAGGGCAGCTTGCTGGTCAGGATCGAGGGAGAAGGTTGATGGCCGGACGCTATTTCGACGATTGGACAATAGGCGACAGGATCGTCCACGAGCTCCGGCGTACGGTGACCGAGACGGACAATCTGATGTTCACGCTGATGACCCACAATCCGCAGCCCCTGCATCTTGATGTCGAAGCGGCAAAGGCAAGTGAATTCGGCCAGATCCTCGTCAACGGCACCTTCACCTTCTCGCTGATGGTCGGCCTGTCGGTCGGCGACACCACGCTCGGCACGCTGGTCGCCAACCTGGGCTACGACAAGGTCGTCATGCCGAAGGCGGTCTTCCTCGGCGACACGATGCGGGCCGAAACCGAAATTGCTGACCTCAGGGAGAGCCAATCACGCCCAACCGCCGGCATCGTCACCTTTCGGCATGAGCTCTTCAACCAACGCAACGAACTGGTCTGCCAGTGCCTCCGCTCCGCACTTGTCTCGCGGAGGCCGCAATGAGGCTGCGCTCTCTCCTGTTTGTCCCCGGTGACAGGCCTGACCGCATGGAGAAGGCGCTCCGCTACGGCGCCGATGCGCTGATCCTCGACCTCGAAGATTCCGTCACACCAGATGCCAAGCCTGCGGCCCGGCTGGCGGCCGCCAACTTCTTGCGTCAGGCCAAAGGCAGGATCCCGCTACTCGTCCGCGTCAACCCGCTCGACAGCGGCCTTCTGGACGACGATCTCGCCGCAATCCTCCAAGTGCCGCCGGACGGGCTGGTGCTTCCGAAGGCGGAGGGGGCTCCAAGTGTGCAAGCCCTGAGCGCAAAAGCGCCCGGCATCCCCATCCTGCCGATCGCCACCGAGACCCCGGCTGCGATCTTCCAGCTGGGCTCCTATGAATCCGTACGACATCATCTTCTGGGCCTCACATGGGGTGCGGAAGACCTGCCAGCCGCCATCGGGGCGCTGGGCGCACGCGACGGGACAGGCCGCTACACCGCCCCTTACGAACTCGCCCGCTCTCTGACCTTGTTCGGCGCTCACGCGGCCAGCGTGGCCGCGATCGAGACCGTCTACCCGGCACTTGCCGATCCGGATGGGCTTGCCGCCTATGCGCGACGCGCCCGCTTTGACGGCTTCAACGGCATTATGGCGATCCATCCCGCGCAGGTTCCCGTGATCAACCAGGCATTCACGCCAACCCCGGAGGAATTAACCGAGGCGCAGGCCATCGTCGACGCGTTTGCGGCAAGTCCTGGCATGGGCGCGCTGAGCTACCGCGGCCGCATGATCGACGCGCCGCATCTCAAACAGGCGAGGCGTGTGCTGGAACTGGCCGCCGACGTCGCTGGCTGAGTGGCAACGAAAGCACAGAATGTCATCGATACAGGCGCTGATCCTCCGCCTCTCGACCGCCGAACGACCGGCAATCCTGACTGCCGATCAAGCACCCTTCTCCGATCGAGATTGGGGATCCGGTCTCAAAACGCGCCGTTCCGTCATCACGGTCCGATAATTGGCCAGCACGATGATGGCACCGCCAAGGAAAACCCAAAGGTCGATCGCCTCGCCATAGGCATAAGAACCGACGACGGCGGCCATCGGCACGCGCAGGAAATCAATCGGCATGGCAACGGACGCATCGAGGCGCTTCAGGGCTTGCGCCTGGCAGTAATGGGCACAGAGAGCGCCGAGACCGGCAACCATCATCCAGGGAATATCGGCCGCATGCACTGGCCGCCAGTCGGTCAGCGAGGCCACGAGGCCGAGTGGCAGCTGGATGACGATCATCCAGACCACGATCGCAGCCGGTGAGACGTCGCGCGTCAGTCTTTTGACGAAAATCAGAGAGAGCCCGTAACCGGCGGCGGCAATCAGCACGAGACCTGCAGCCGGGTCGACCATCGCGATACCGGGACGGATGATGACAAGCACGCCGATGAAGCCGCTGATCGTTGCGAAGATCCTTGGCCTCGTCATCTTCTCGCGCAGAAACAAGAAGGCAAACAGGGCAACCCAGATCGGCATGGTGAATTCCAGCGCGAACACGGAAGCGAGTGGCAGCATGACGACGCCGATCGTCCAGAGATACTGGGCCATGAAATGCACGAGGTTACGCGCAAGATGCAGTTTGAAGAGCTTCGCGTGACGCAGTTCCGGCAGCAGCATCCGGCCGAAGGCGACGATGACACAAAGGCCGATCAGCGCGCGAAAGAAAAGCACCTGTTCGATCGACAGCGTGCTGGCAAGCTCTCGCGATCCGACGGACATACCGACGAAGGAGATCATGCCGAGGGCCATCCAGATGAGCCCCTGGATGAAATCGGAATGTTGAAACTGCTTGATTTTCTGCATGTTCAGTTCTTTCAGGTCGGACGCGTGCCCGGATAAGAGCTCGCGCCCGAGAGAGTGGTGGAATGGGTGTCAGGCCGCTGAAGGACCCGGATCGTCGAAACCGTCCGACGCACCGGTCAGCTGGCCGTGGCGTCCATCCATGCCGCCCGACACGAGACGCAAGTGCGGTCTCAGTGGGCTCGTGCCCGCCTCCTGACCGATCATCTGCCGTTCCCGCCGCGATGCCTCGGGCTGGTACTCCACGGCTTCCAGCAACATGGTCTCAGCGACACCATTCGTATTTTCAAACGCGATCTTCTGGCCTTCGCGAAGCCCGAGCAGAGCAAGGCCACGCAGTGTCGTGATGGGCAGAAACAGGCCGACCGGGCCAGTTGCCTGGCCGGTCGAGATCACGCGGATATCGCTTTCGCCGCCTCGGACGCGAAAGCGCACACGGCTGTTCAAGCTGGCGACATCTCCCGGGAGATCGTCGCGGAACACGACGATGGCCTTTTGGATCTTGTGCCGGCAAAGCGCAACGAGCCGATCATTTCGGCCCTGCCAGTTGTCGCACATGGCCTCGAGTATGGTGAAATCCTTTGTAGTCAGAATGTAAGTGTCGTTCGACATTTCGCAGTTCTCCATCGCGCTGTCGCCAGCGCGTCCATCGACATGAGCGGGAGATACCACTGCGCGACCATCGCGCAGGGGAGGCTATCCTGCGATGAGACAACCTCCCCGGATCGCGAGGCGGGAAAATGCGGACAACATCATGCCGGATCGACCACTTCAGGGGATGCGACCTCTTCGACATGAAGGTGGTGCAAACGCCCGTCCCGTGCCACCCAATCGATGGATTGGCCAGTCGAAAGACCAATCAGCGCGGCACCGATCGGTGTCAGGATGGAGATCTTGTTCGCCGCAATATCCGCTTCACCCGGGAAAACCAGCGTGACGCTGCGATCTTCCCCGAGATCGCTGGTGAAGCGGATCCTGGATCCCATGCGTGCGACATTGGCGCCGATCTTGGCGTCCTGAACGATACGTGCACGGTCGAGCTCGATGAGAAGCTCCTCGGAAACATCGGGATTCCGACCGGCATGGGCCTCTGCGAGGCGGTAGAGCCTTTCATGATCGGTACGGGTGAGAACGATTGCCGGCTTGCGCTGCCGTTTCTTTTCGAGAGCCATGCTCGGGCCTCCTGTACAAGACGCGCGGTCGCGCATCCGGCGCACCGCTCTGAAACAAAAACTGGGATTGAGTGTCGCTTCGTAGCCCATTGTCCCCTGGCGGGGACGCTACCCATGCCCCACGACCTTATCGCGACGCGATTGGGCCGGGGGTCAGATGCCTGCGATGAGGCACATCCGTGTGCGGATGTTATGGAAGCGTTCTATCAACATAATCCAAAGATGGCCGGCTCGGACACGGAAGTCAAGCGAGGCCGGTTGCCCCTCAGCCGGCGTGGCAGAACAGGCGATCTATTGCCGAAGAAACAGACCATCTGTGGAGACAAACTCCCCCTCGGAGCTTTTTGACTTCTATCAATCGGACACAAGGGCTAGCTTCCCATGTAGGTATGTCGAATCGAGCGAAATCGGCGCGGATCAATGCACCGTCTGCATTGTTTTGGCCGATTGGGTGTGAAATCAGGGGCGAAATGGCCAACACGCAACGAAATGAAAGACGATTGCTCCCCAATTCCTGGGGTTATGTCGTTGCGGTTCTGGGAACGGTCGCGATCGTCGGCGTGCCGCTCTTCCTCATGGGCGGCGCCGCTTCGCAAGCGCTCTCCCTGCTCGTGCCGATCCCAGTCATCGCCACAGCGCTGATCGGGGGTGCGGGTCCGGCTTTGCTCGCGGCGGTCTTCGGCCTCGCCCTTTGGTTTCTCAACGTCCAGTCATCCGGCTCGGAAATCGTCCTTGCCCAAGCAGTCGCACTTGCCGTCCTGGCAGCGTTGATCGTCTGGTTTGCCAAACGAAGAGACCAGGATCGGGAGACCCTGGCAGAGCTCCGGGAAGCGCTGGATGATCGCGAGGCCCGGATGGGGTCCATCCTCGACACGGTTCTTGATGCCACCATCGTCAGTGACGAAAACGGAATCATCATCTCGTTCAACTCCGCCGCCGTCCGCCAGTTCGGCTATTCCGAAACCGAAGCCATCGGTCAGAACCTGAAGCTGCTGATGCCTCAGCCCTACCGCGTCGACCATGACGGCTACATGCGTCGCTACATGGCGACGGGCGAAAAGAGGATCATCGGCGTCGACCGCGTCGTGGTCGGCCAGCGTAAGGATGGCTCTACCTTTCCGATGAAGCTCGCGGTTGGCGAGATCAAACGTGGCGGGAAGCGCTTCTTCACTGGGTTCGTCCGCGACCTCACGGAGCGAGAAGAATCCGCTGCCCGCCTGCAGGAGATCCAGTCCGAGCTCGCAAGGCTCGGCCGATTGAACGAAATGGGAGAGATGGCGTCGACGCTGGCGCACGAGTTGAACCAGCCATTGTCGGCCATCGCCAACTACGTACATGGCTGCGCGCGCCTGCTGCAGAACGCGGTTGGCGATCGCGACATCCAGGTTCGTGACGCATTGCTGGAAGCGGGCGAGCAGAGCATTCGCGCCGGGCAGATCATTCGACACCTGCGCGAGTTCGTCACCAAAGGCGAGACGGAAAAGCGCACGGAGAGCCTGCGTCAACTCGTCGAAGAGGCCGGAGCGCTCGCTCTTGTCGGCTCGCGGGAAAAGGGCGTGCGCACCGTGTTCGATTTCACCTCGGACAACGACCAGGTCTTCGTCGACCGAATCCAAATCCAGCAGGTGCTGACCAACCTCATGCGCAATGCGATCGAGGCGATGAAGCATACCGAGAAAAAGGAAATCCGCGTCAGCGTCTGTTCCGACAAGATGGGACTTTTGACGGTGACGGTCGAGGATTCCGGTCCTGGAATTTCTCCGGAAGTCGCCCAGGATATCTTCAAGCCGTTCACGACGACAAAGGCAGGAGGCATGGGGATCGGGTTGTCGATTTCCAGGCGCATCGTCGAGGCCCATGGCGGCGAGATGACCGTTTCCAAGAGTGAGCTTGGCGGTGCCTCCTTCTGTTTCACCCTTATCCAGCACGACGAGGACCAGAATGCAGCCTGATGACTTCACCGTCCATATCGTTGACGACGAAGAGGCACTTCGCAAATCGCTGGGCTTCATGCTCACGGTGAACGGTTTCGGCGTGAGGCTTCACGTGTCCGCAACCGCCTTTTCGGAAATCGCCCCGAGCCTTCGCAACGCCGTGCTGGTCACCGACATGCGCATGCCGGACATGAGCGGCCTCGATCTGGTGCGCAAAATCTCGAGCATATCGCCCCCGATACCCTCGATCATCGTCACGGGGCATGGGGATATTCCCATGGCCGTCGAAGCGATGAAGGCGGGTGCCGTGGACTTTATCGAGAAGCCGTTTGAAGAGGCCGTCATCATCGAAGCGGTGCGACGCGCGGCCGAGAGGCTGGCGGACTCGTCGGCGGGCACGCTCAGCGTCGATGACATCCGTTCGCGCATTGGCAGCCTGAGCGAACGCGAGCGGCAAATTCTGGCGGCCGTCGTCGCCGGCCAGCCAAACAAGGCCATCGCGTTCAATCTCGACATCAGCCCGCGAACCGTCGAAGTCCATCGCGCAAATGTCATGACGAAGATGAGGGCGCGCAGCCTGCCCGAACTGGTGCGCATGTCACTGACCGTCAGCATCTAGCCGAATCCCCGCGCAATCCGACAATACGCTTGATCCATGACAAGGTGGCGCGTCGGCCAAGATGCGATCTGCAAGCTTGGTGAAAGATCACGACCGAGCTTCTGGGATCCCATTGTCCACGCTGTCTGCAATTGTTGCTGTTGTCAAAGACCCGGCTTTGCTGCGGTCGATCAGCTTTGCGCTCAACACGCATGGCCAGCCGGTGGAACAGTTCAACGACTGGACCATGGCAACGGAGGCGATCAGTCGGGCGGAATGCGTCATCCTCGACACCTGCCTGCCGCCTGCCGATCTGACGGCCGGCCTCAGTCTGGCCGACCGCGGCATAAAGCTCGTCGTCCTGGCGGAGGACGACAGGGACTACGGCGGGGGGAACAGGCAAGACATCTGCGTGCTGTCGAAACCCCTCAACGGGCCCGACATTGCCAACGCAGTATCGACCCTACGTAAGAACCCGTAGTGGAAGAACTCAATAGCGGCGAAGCCCCCGATCCAACATGATCCCTTCAACCAGAGGGAACATGCCGATGCAAACCGCCGCTTCCATCACGCTCAATTCGCGTCTTTCCACATCGCCACGTGCACGGTGCCAGGCGCATATCAGGCCGGTAACCTTCCATGCGCCGGATTGCGTGATTTACGCACAGGGCGAGCGCACGCGATCGCTCTACCAGATAGAATACGGCGCAGTGCGCATTTACCGTCTCCTTGCCGATGGTCGCAGGCAGATCGTCGCCTTTCATCTCGTCGGCGAAACCTTCGGTTTCGAGATCAACGAGACCCACAGTTTCTATGCGGAGGCCATGGTGAACACGGGCCTGACCAGTGTCGAACGCGCAGCGGGTGGCCACCTCAACGACCGTCTGGTAGGCGTTGCCTTGAAGGCCATGGTTCGCGCTCAAGAGCACCTGCTGGTCGTCGGCCGTCAGAGTTCACTCGAGAAAATTGCCGTTTTCCTGGTCGATCTGGCCGATCGCCAGGGTGGCACGGATGTGATCGACCTGCCCATGAGCCGGATCGATATCGGCGACTACCTTGGCCTGACCATCGAAACGGTTTCGCGCACGATTTCGAAACTGCGCGACATGGGGATCGTCAAGCTTCGCAATGCCCGCAGCATCGAGATCGTGAAGCCGGAAAAGCTTCGTATTCTGAGCAACTAGTCCATACGAACGGCTCAAGGACAAGTGCGCCTTCAGCCCGGGTTCCCAGCCTCTCCATCGCGTTTGGCCTCTGCAGGAAGATCTCCACGGGACACACCTCGAAACTTATCGAGTTACTTAGAGTGACCGCACAGTTCGGCGATGCTGCGGAGCTGGCTTCATGCAAACGTCATCTGAGCATGGCAAGGGACGAGGGAAACCCGGGAGACCCAAGCCTTGCCGCGCCTCGCCCTTGCCGCCATCACCAAGCGTTTCGACGACTTTCAAGCTGTTGACGGTGTTTCGCTCACAATCCCCGATGGCGCATTCCTCGCCTTGCTCGGCCCCTCGGGCTCCGGCAAGACCACCCTCCTGCGCCTGATCGCGGGGCTCGAAGAGCCTGACGGGGGCGAAATTCGTTTCGACGATCAGATCGTAGCCGGGGATGGCGTCTTCCTTCCTCCGGAAAGGCGTGGGATCGGCATGGTTTTCCAGTCCTACGCGCTGTGGCCGACGATGACCGTTCGCGGCAACATAGAATTCGGCCTGAAGGTCGGCGGGTTGAAGCCACGGGAACGCTCAGCGCGGATCGAGGAGGTGCTGAAGGTCGTCGGCCTCGCCGGGCTCGGCGACCGACGCCCGCACGAACTGTCGGGCGGTCAGCGTCAGCGCGTTGCCCTGGCCCGTTCGCTTGCGACCCGCCCCAATATGATCCTTCTCGACGAACCACTCGCCAATCTCGATGCGCATCTGCGCGAGGCGATGCTTGCCGAATTCCGGCGCATTCACAGCCTGACAGGCTCCACCTTCGTCTTCGTCACCCACGACCAGGACGAGGCCATGGCGGTCGCAACCCATGTGGCTGTGATGGATCAGGGTCGGCTGGAGCAATTGGCAACGCCTGAGGAGCTCTACCGGAAGCCGGCCTCGCCTATGGTCGCCCGCTTCATCGGGCGCGGTCGGACGTTGCCGGTCCGGGTGATCAAGTCGGAAGGCGGCCGGACCCGGGTGATGCTTGGCCAGCACCTTCTCGATATGCCGGGAAATGCACCCGTCGGTTATGGCTGGCTCTGCTTTCATGCCTCCGATCTCAAGCGCGTCAACGAGGGCGGGCACCTGAAGACCGAGCTCGTCGGCCAGGTTTTCCAGAACGGCAGCTTTCTCAGCCATTGCCTGCCGACCGAGATCGACGGCGACGTCGTGAGCCTGCCACTCGATGAGCGGATCGCGCCGGGCACACCTGTCGAACTTGTCATCACCGACGGCTGGGTCATCGGACAGGGCGGGAGCGACCAGAGCGGTAGTGATGTCACGGGAAGATCATCGACCTGTCGTCCGGCCGTCATCTCACTGCGCTAGGCGACAACTCCTGCCGCCCAAGGGCCGGCATTCGACAGCTTCCGGGCCTCGTCCGCCCATTCAATGAGGTTTCCATGTTCATCCGCACGCTCCTCACCACCACGATCCTTGCCGGTCTCGCCTTCACGGCACAGGCCGAGGACACGATCACCGTCTATACCTCGCAGCCGCAGGATCAGATGACCCAGGTCATCGAGGCTTTCAACGCCGACCATCCGGAGATCAAGGTCGAGCTCTTCCGCTCCGGCACCACTGAAGTCATGGCCAAGCTGCAGGCCGAATATGCCGCCGGCAACAGCCCGGCCGACGTCGTCCTGATCGCCGACACTGTCGCGATGACCCAGCTGAAGAACGACGATCGCCTGCTCGCCTTCACCGACGCCCCGGTCGAAGGCATCGATCCGGCCTTCATCGATGCGGACAAGACTTTCTTCGGCACCAAGGTGATCACCACGGGCATCGTCTACAACACCGATCTCGTGAAGACGGCGCCGACAAGCTGGAACGATCTGCTCGAAGCCGATGCGGCGAAGAGCCTGATCATGCCGAGCCCACTCTATTCGGGTGCCGCCGTCATCCATGTCGGCACCATGACCCAGCAGCCGGAATTCGGCTGGGCCTATTATGAGAAGCTGGCAGAGGCCGGCGCTGTCGCCGGTCAGGGCAATGGTACGGTCATCGAAGCCGTCGCGCGCGGCGAGAAGGCCTATGGCATCATCATCGAATACATGGCGCTGAACGCCAAGAAGAAGGGCTCGCCCGTCGACTTCGTCTTCCCGGCCGAAGGCGTAAGCTCGATCACGCAGCCGATTGCCGTACTGAAGGGCTCGGATGCAGTGGACGCTGCCAAGACCTTCGTTTCCTGGCAGCTGTCCAAGACCGCCCAGGAACAGGCGACTGCCCAGGGCTATTTCCCGATCCTGCCCGGCGTCACTCAGCCGGAAGGCTATCCGGCCCTGACAACGCTGAAGATCCTGCCTGCCGACAGCGATGCCATGCTGAAGGCCGACACAGAGAACAAGGAAAAGTTCGCCGAGCTCTTCGGCGGCTGATCAAGCAATGCGCAACACCGCCTGGGTCAAAACCCGTAAGGCTATGCCGGCTTGGGGAGGCGAGCATCTGCTCGTCTCCCTTCTCGTTCTCTACGTCGCCGTAACGACGCTCTGGCCGCTCGCCAGACTGTTTTCGAGCGCCTTCCAGGCAGGCGAAGATGGCACACCGCTCGGGCTGATGCTTGCCACCTTGTCCAGCCGCTCGACGCTGAGGGCACTTTCTGGCACGCTGCAGACGGCCCTTTTGTCCGTCGTCGTCTCGACGCTCATCGGCGTGGCGCTCGCCTTTGCCGTCAGCCTTCTCAAGCTCAGGACCCGCGCGGCGCTGACCTTCCTCATTCTCATGCCGCTCATCGTGCCCTCGCAAACCATGGCGCTCGCCTGGATCGAACTCTTCGGCGCACAGTCACCAATCCTGAAACCGCTCGGCCTTGCCGCAGCGCCCGGCTCGACAAATCCGCTCTATTCGGTGGGTGGAATTGCGCTGGTCATGGGCATCGAGCATATGCCGCTCGTCTTCATCGCGGTGCGGGCCGCCTTGCGGGCGCTGCCGGCCGACCTCGTGGAGGCCGCGCGCATTCTCGGCATCCCGCCCCGGCGGATCGGAACCGGAATCGTGCTGCCGATCGTCATGCCGTCGGTTCTGGCTGGCAGCCTGATCGCGTTCACCGCCGCGATCGGCAATTTCGGCGTGCCGGCACTGCTTGGCATTCCCGGTCGCATTTCTGTCCTGACGACGCTGATCTATCAGCGGCTCAACGGCTTTGGTCCGGCTGCGGCCGGACAGGTGGCGACGCTGGCCCTCGTGCTCGCCGCGATGGCAGCGATCGCGATCGTCATGCGCAATGTTGTTGCAACCCGTCTCGCCGTGCCACTGCCGGCGGGCGCTCCCTTTGTCGCGAGACGCAGCGCACCCGTGCTCGAGATGCTGATCTGGATCCTTGTGCTGATCCTATCTCTGGTCCCCCTCGCAGCTCTCACGATGACCGCGCTCTTGCCGGCCATCGGCGTTGTATTCGGGCTCGATACCATCAGCCTCGATCAGTTCCGCGCCGTCCTCGACAATCAGACAGTGAGGCGCGCCTTTGCCAATTCGCTGTGGCTCGCCTTGATCACGGCTGCCATCTCGATGCTCGTCGCCGTGCCGCTGGCCTTTGTCTCCAGCCGCCGGCAGAACCCGGTGCTGCGATTGCTGGACATCGTCATCGAAGCCCCCTGGGTCGTCCCCGGAACAGTCGTCGCTCTTGGAATGATCCTCGCTTTCCTGAAGCCTCTGCCGCTCGTCGGGGTATCTATATACGGGACGATGATGATCCTCGTTATCGCCTACCTCGCGCGTTTCCTGCCGCTTGTCCTACGACCGGTCGCTGCCGCGGCACAGTCAGCCGATCCTTCGCTCGACGAGGCCGCTCGCGTGACCGGCGCCGGGCTTTTGCGCCGCATTCTGGCGATCTTCCTGCCTGGTATTTTGCCAGCCGCCGCGGCCGGCGCGATCCTGGTGGTAATGACGGCGCTCAACGAGCTGACACTCTCGGCCCTCTTGTGGTCGTCCGGCAACGAGACGATCGGGGTGATGATCTTTGCCCTGCAATACGAAGGCAACTCCACCGCTGCCGCAGCAGTCGCGGTCTTGTCGACGCTTCTGGTCCTGATCCTCGCCGCCATCGCCACGGCGGCCGCCCGCCGTCTGCCGAGGGGCACTCTGCCCTGGGTTGACTGATCCTGCCCGAGGGGGGGTGATCGACCTGGAAAATCGCCGGAACTTAAAGCGACGCTATAAAGCCAAGAATATCCGCCTCGGAGACCACGTCGGCATATTTGGCGTTCATGTCGAAGAGGTTTGCCTCATGCGGCGCCGAATGCCGATCTCCGCAGGCGTCCCGCACCACCGTCGTGATGAAGCCGTGCGACATGGCATCCACGCAACTCGCACGCACACAGCCGCTGGTCGTCAGCCCGGTGAGAATGACGTTGTCGACACCCATGGACGTCAGAAGTGGCGCAAGAGAGGTCCCGAAAAATGCGCTCGGATACTGCTTGCTGATGACGAATTCATCCGGAAACGGCTCGAGCCCCTTCGGCCAGGCGCCAAGTGGATTGCCGGCTTTAAAGCAGGCGAGCGGCTTGGCCTTTTGAAAGAACCGGCCGCCATCGAGACCGCTTGGATGCAAAACTACACCTGTGAGAATGACGGGAATGCCTTTCTCCCGCGCCGCAGCCCGTACACGCAGAGCGCTGGCCAGCGCCTCGTCGACCGCTGCATAAAGCGGGCTATCCGGCTCGAAGTAAGCCTGCACGAAATCGACGAGCACCAGTGCCGGCTTCTTACCGAAGCCGATGCGGTTGTCGTAGGCCTTGGCATAATTGGCGGCGAGATCTGCATCACTCATGGCTTACTCCTCCGTTTCCGCAAATTTCTTCTCAAAGGCCCAGACATCTTCGAAGCCGAGAAGACTGTTGAAGTCCTTGAAGGGATAGAGAGGGACGCCGTCCGTGGTGATCCCGTGCTCGAGCAGGTCCTGATAGGCATGACGGACCGCATGGCCGTGGGCGAGGAAGCCAAGCGCCGGGTAGATGGCGATCCGGTAGCCGAGCGACTGCAACTCGGACGCGGGCATCAGCGGCGTGCGCCCGCCATTGACCATGTTGGCAAGCAGCGGGCGATCGATTGCCTCGGAAATCGCCTTCACCTCGTCAGTGCTTTCGGGAGATTCGACGAAGAGGATATCGGCCCCGGCCGCGGCATAGGCTTTCGCCCGCCGGATCGCCTCGTCGAGGCCGAGGCTGGTACGGGCATCCGTGCGGGCGATGATCAGGAAATCGTCGCTGCGGCGGCTGTCGACTGCCACCTCGATCTTCTTCACCATATCCCCCATGGCGACGACGCGCCGATTGGGTGTGTGCCCACATTTCTTCGGAAATTCCTGGTCCTCGAGCTGGATCGCCGAAACGCCGGCATCCTCGTAGCCGCGAACCGTGTGGCGGACATTAAGAAGTCCCCCATACCCCGTATCGGCGTCGGCGATGATAGGCGTTTGCGTCAGCTTCGTCATCTGCGCGACGCGTTCGATCATATCGCGATAGGTGGCGATCCCGGCATCGGGTATCCCGAGCGTCGAGGCCACGGTTCCGTAGCCCGTGACATAAAGGGCCTTGAAGCCCATGCGATCTGCAATCAGTGCCGAAATCATGTCGTAGATCCCGGGTGCGAGGATAAAGTCGCCGGAGGAGAGGGATTGCTTCAAGGTAGGATCAGGCATTTCGGTATCGGCTGCTTTCTTGCGGGTTGAGGACGGCTTCGAGGATGCGGGCACTCTCGAGCAGGGAACGATCGTCGAAGCGGGCGGCAATCAGCGTGACGCCGATCGGCAGCGAAGGCGCATCAAGGGGCGTGGGCAGATTGAGACAAGGAACGCCGAGCAGCGTCCAGGATGCGTTGAACACCGGATCGCCGGGACGACGGCCGACCGGCGCAAAACCGGGGGCGCTCGGAGCGATGACGACATCGAAGTCCTGCATCAGGTGATCGAAAGAAATCCGGCCGAGTGCCATGGCATCATAGGCACGCGCGAGATCAGAGAGCGTCGAGCCGTCGCGATTTTCGACGCGGTGATGGAAATCGTCATGCAAAAGAGACCCATGGCGACGCGCGAGATTGCGGAAAGCCGCCTGCCCCTCACGATGCAGGATAACCCTGTGATGACGATCCAGTTCGGAGAACTCCAGCGGAAGTTCGAGAACCTCCACCTTGTGGCCGGCATTTTCCAGACGGGCCTTCGACAGCTCCAGCGCCAGTCTGCTTTCGGGCGCCAGACGATCGGCATAGGGGCCGGAGGTGACGCCTACTCTGAGCTGTGCCGGCAAAGGTCGGTCATCACGTGGTTCGTCAAGGCCAAGGACGGCGGCGAGAAGGCCGACATCCTCGACGGAGCGCCCATACCAGCCTACCGTATCGAAGCTTTGGGCATAGATCTTAGCTCCCTCCCTGCTCACCCGTCCGAAACTCGGCTTGAACCCGACGATGCCGCAGAAGGAGGCCGGCCGGATCGTCGATCCGCCGGTCTGTGTGGCAAGAGCGAGCGGCACATGAAAATCGGCGACAGCAGCAGCAGATCCGGCAGACGAGCCACCCGGGGTGCGCGACAGATCATGGGGGTTTCCGGTTGCGGCATCGCGTCCGGCAGCGGCGAATTCGGTTGTGTCGGTCTTGCCGAGGATGATTGCTCCTTCGCTCAGGAGGAGACCAACCACCGCAGCATCGGCTGCCGGACGAAATCCTTGGTAGAGCGGTGAGTTATGCGTGGTCGGCAGATCGACGGTGTCGAACACGTCCTTGATCGCGATCGGCAAGCCATGCAGCCTGCCCCGTTGCCCGACGGGAAGCGCATCGCATCGCTCGGCCTGTTCGAGCGCCGTTTCGCTCAGCGCAAGCCACGCCCTGACGTCTCCGTCGCGTCGATGGATGCGCTCGAGCGAGGCGGAAACCAGCGCATGCGCTGTCAGGCGTCCATCGGCCATCAGGCGAAGCGCCTCGGCAGCCGTTAGCCGCGTCAGGTCGCAATGGCCGACACCGTCCATCATCACAGCCCTTCCCCTGGCGGCATTATATCGTGAAACTGCGTGGCAACCTGGAAGGCACGCCCGAGCCTCAGACAAAGCACGTCGTCGCCTGGACGCCCGACGATCTGCATGCCAGTCGGCAATCCACTGCGGCCGCGACCGGTGGGGAGCATCAGCGCTGGCAGACCCGTCTCATCGAAGATCATCGTGTTGCGCGAGATGATGGATTGAAAGGCGTGACTTTCTCCGTTGACATCGACCGTCAGCGTATCGAGGTGCCCCGCCTCACCGCCGAGCCCGGGCGTTACCATGAGGTCGATGTCCTGCATGGCCGCGAGGAAATGATCGAGCGCCTCGGCGCGGTGCCGCAACGCTTCCCCATATTCGCGGGCGGAAAAGCCAAGCCCGTTTCTGAGCCTGTGCAGCAGACCGGGATCGAAGAGTTCAGAGCGATCGAGCCGCTCGGCATGCAGGCTCGCAAGCTCGCTTTGCAAAATGATCCAGCCGGCCGTGTGGAACCGTTCGACGTCGAGGCTCGGCAACCGGACGATCCGGCAGCCCAGCGCTTCCAACTGCCGCAAGGCTGCTTGCCAGTTGGTGATGACCCGTTCATCGACGAGTTCGGTGAACCAGTTGGTCGGAATGCCGATCTTTAACCCCTCGACGGAACGGTTCTTCAGTGCATCTTGGGCCTGGTGCGAGATTTCGGCACCACCCACCTCGACCATGAAGGGCAGGAGGCGCAGCAGATCTTCGGCCGACCGCGCCATGGGCCCGACATGATCCAGAGTCCAGGAAAGAGGGGCAACCCCTTGGCGCGACACGCGCTCGCGGCTCGGTTTTAAACCTGTTGTGCCGCACCAGCACGAGGGAACGCGGATCGACCCGCCGGTATCGGTGCCGAGTGCAAAGGGCATCAGTCTAGCCGCAAGGGCGGAACCGGATCCGGTCGAGGAGCCACCGGTCCAGCGTTGCGGGTTATGCGGATTGGTGACGGTGCCGAAACGCGGATTGTGCGGCGAGCCCGTCGCAAACTCGGTGGTCGC
>NZ_ALJF01000004.1 GCF_000300855.1 Agrobacterium albertimagni AOL15
GAATACGTGACCCTCGCCCGGGGGATGCGGCTCTGGTCATTGGCGACCTTTGCCCATCATCCCCGCCGTTTTATCCGCCCCGCCGTCTGGTGATGTTCGCGACGGCGTGGGCGCCTTGTCTGTGTGCCTCTGAGGCACGTCCTTCCGATCGGGGTATCCGGTGATGAGGCATCCGACCCCGTCACCTTCGTTACCAGCCCCTCGTCCGGAGGGAGACCGTTGCAGCAGGCCGGGGATTTGTGCCTGCGACAGCACTCGCCCCCGGCGCCGGCCCCGCCTCGCCTGACATCGCATCGTCAGGTGTATCCGAGGGCGGGACGGGGATCAGGGTAAGGGGGTGGAAATGGGCGGGGATGAAAAAACTTTGTTTTGTTGATTTTGTTGGGGGATTTTTGGAATTCGTCCCCGTTTTTTCGGGAGATTGGGGCTCGCGCGGGGCCTATCTCCCCCCTTGCGGGGGAGAATGCGAAATCGAGGAATTGGCCCGATCAGGGCCAAACCTCAGATTTCGCAAGAGGGGGGCTTGGTGAGGATGGTGCCAACGGAACTGTGCCCCTCTCCTGGAAAATCTGAAGTTTAGGCGGCTTGCGCTCGCCTAAGCCTTCGATTTTCCGTCCTTCCTGGCTTGGGGGGCGCGATTCGTGCGGAGGGGGCGGTGACTAACGGTGTGGGAAACGCAGACTGGTGCAACTTCCTCTGAGATTGGGCGGATAAGTGCTTGAGAATCGCCAATTGACTTCAAAATTTGTTGATTCCGAGGATTTTTTCGATCTGCTTGCGGCTGTTCTCCAGCCCTCGTTTATCTCCCGGCGTTTTCGAAAGGGTGATGTTTTCAAGCCCGCCCATGCCTTTTACAGGTTCAAGTCGGATATGCTTATTGTCCGATTTCTCGATATACCCATGGCGTAGTAATAAGCTGCTTACTTCAGCAGTCATTCTTTTGGGGTCCCTAGATGCCCGTTTTAAGTCGTTGCAGAGCTCGCTTACGTCGTCTGAATACGAAGAATTTTTGAGTATTTCTTCAAGCATATGCTTGCTTCTTTTATCTAATCCATCGCTGTCAGCGTGCTTTAAGCAAGATTGTACGGCGAGGCGTATTCTGTCTGAAATCTCGTTTGGATATATTTCTGGAGACATCAGTTCGATGAATTCTCTGCTTACGAGAAACTCTTCTCCCGGGCTCGAGCCTTGGGTTGTGGTTATTGGCCTTTCTAGAAGTTGAGTTTCAAGATCATTTATCTTCTCATCTTTTGTTCGTATTTCTTCTTGGTAGATGTACTCAATTTCTTCAGCTGTTAGGCGCGTTCGCTCTCTGTTTCGTTGATCAATTAAGCAAGCCTCTTGGAGATTGAGCCAATCCCACCCCAACACTGGCATCTGGGAGCGCACTGATGTCGCGGCAGCTCTTATGGATTGCGATAATTCGAACCGGTCTACGTCGTTTCCACCAGAAAAGAAGCGACGCAATGTTCCGTAAGTTGGGGCGACTAGCGCGATGGTCCCACCATACGAGTTTTTGCCTGCCGTAGCATCGCGGAGTTTGAATGAGAACCCTCGAGAAGGTTCCACAACAACGTGCGCAACTCCACCAAGTTCATACGCTAGCTTCTCTATTGCAACTCTATCTAGCTGCCACTCATTTGGTTTCCTGGCTGATATGTAGACTATAGGAAGGAACTTGCTTGCCGTGGATTGAAATATTGAGGCAGCCCGTAGGACGTCTTGTTCGGATTCGCTCAGCCATACCGGCTTGTCCGATACCGGCAAGCTCTTGTCCGACGACTGCGAGCTGTCACCAATTATTGCCTTAATCAAAAACGGCTTCTTGGGTACGTCAGTCCTAGCAGTCGGCCACTTGGCAAGACACTGCGTTTTGAAACTGATCAGGTTGAGGTCGTTAGAAGGAAAACTGAATCTCAGCACCGCTTCAGTGCGCCATAAGCGCCCGTTGTCGTCTGGAATGTCATGACGAAAACCGATCGCTTTATTGCTTCCGTCATCAGTTAGCTCACGAAATATCAGCTCTTCATGGTTCGCCGAGCGAATGTGAGCGTGGCTCTTGTCGAGGTCTTTGCTGTCAAATTCATCAAGCACTTTACTGAAATTGTTTCCGCGAAGCCATGCTATGACTTGCGATAGGAACGCGGCTTTATCCACGCTCGATTTTACCGGAAATTCTGTTGCAAAAAGTGACATGAAGCACCCCTCCGTTCGAACAGCAACTTATCCGAGAGTGTCATTATAGCAACGGTGTTTCTTGTTGCTAACAGTCGAAGTATCTTGTGGATGGGGCGCTGTTGGACTTTCTCATTCGGAGTGGGCGCATTGTACTTTGCCTGAAAGTTCAGATGCGAAGAACGCAAAATTTCGGGCTCAATGAGGTCCTCTACGATGCTATATTTAGCAGTCGGTGGCCATAGTTGCTACATCCCCCACAACAACCTAACCATCAACACCGCCATCACACCCACCACCAGCGATCGCACGCTGCTGGATCGGCTGCGCCAGCCTGCGGTCATGTAACTGAAGATATCGGAGAGCAGGGCTGCGAGGTCTTGCATGGCGTCGGTCGGTGGCGATCACAGACGGTGTAGTCTGTTCCTGTCAAACCCTTCCCATAAGGGAGGGGATGCCCCTCATCCGCCCTTCGGGGCACTGCCGGCCCTTCGCAGCGCTCAGGGCGTTCGTTACTGCCATCGATTCACTAGATCGATGGCTTCGCTCCGCGAACCGTTCTCCCCCGCAAGGGGGGAGATAACGTCACCGCCCTGGCCGTCCCGTTTTCCCCTTCGTCCGGCCCTTGCGCTTCTGGTCCATCGGATCCTCGTAGGAGCCGGCGCCGGAGCGGGCGCGGATGATGGGGCGGGGGTCGTCTGACGGCCGTGAGCCTGGGGTACCCCCCTCTGTCGCCTGCGGCGACATCTCCCCCACAGGGGGGGAGAGCGGGCTGCGGCCTGGTTCGGGCTTCGGCTTTTCCGGCAGCTTGCCGGTCACCGGTTTTTCGGTGCGGCCGACGGTCATTTCGTCCAAGCTATTTTTACGAAAATAGCTTTTAACCAGTGGCGCGGATTCGCTGTCCTGTCCGGCTTCGCCGGGCAGGGCATCCGCGCTGGTGTTCTTGCGGAAATAGGAGGTCTGGGCCTCGTGGTTCGAGACGGCCCGTTGGGCCTCCTCACCATGAGGAGTAGAGGTGCCCTTCGGCATGGGGACGGCGCCGTCGGTGCCGGGGCCCATGTCGTCGAGGCTGGGTTTGGAGAAATAGCTGCCCTTGCCCTGCGGGACGCCCGACTTGTTGCGGCCGGAGGGGGAGATGCGGGGCTGCGTCGCGGCTGGGGTACCCCCCTCTGTCGCCTGCGGCGACATCTCCCCCACAGGGGGGGAGAGTGGGCCGCCGGCGTTGCGGGGTTTTCCGCGTCCGCCTTCGATGTCCTTCGCTTCCTGTTTCGCGATCGGGTCGTCCATGGCGGCGAGTTCGACGGCCTTGAGGCGTTTGATTTCGTCGCGGAGGCGGGCGGCCTTTTCGAAGTCGAGGTCGGCGGCGGCGTTGCGCATGTCTTTTTCGAGCGCGTTGAGATGGGCCTGGAGGTTGTTGCCGACGAGGTGGCCGCCATCGGCGAAGCCCTTGCCGGAGACGCCCGAGATGTCGGCGCGGACGTGGTCGCGCTCGTAGACGCTGTCGAGGATGTCGGAGATGCGGGCCTTGACGGACTCAGGCGTGATGCCGTGTTCGGTGTTGTAGGCCATCTGCTTTTCGCGGCGGCGGGACGTCTCGTCCATGGCGCGCTGCATCGAGCCGGTGATCTGGTCGGCATAGAGGATGACCTTGCCGTCGACGTTTCGCGCGGCGCGGCCGATGGTCTGGACCAGCGAGGTTTCCGAGCGGAGGAAGCCTTCCTTGTCGGCATCGAGGATGGCGACGAAGCCGCATTCGGGGATGTCGAGGCCTTCGCGCAGAAGGTTGATGCCGACCAAGACATCGAACGCGCCGAGGCGCAAGTCCCGGATGATCTCGATGCGCTCCAGCGTGTCGATGTCACTGTGCATGTAGCGGACGCGCACGCCTTGCTCATGCAGGTATTCGGTGAGGTCTTCGGCCATGCGCTTGGTGAGCACGGTGACGAGGGTGCGGTAACCCTTGAGCGCCGTTTCGCGGATTTCGCCGAGCACGTCGTCGACCTGGGATTTGGCCGGGCGGATTTCGACCGGCGGGTCGATGAGGCCCGTGGGGCGGATGACCTGTTCGGCAAAGACGCCGCCGGCTTCTTCCATTTCCCAATTGCCCGGCGTCGCGGAGACGGCGATGGTCTGGGGGCGCATGGCGTCCCATTCCTCGAAGCGCAGCGGGCGGTTGTCCATGCAGGAGGGCAGGCGGAAGCCGTATTCGGCAAGCGTCGCCTTGCGGCGGAAGTCGCCTCTGTACATGCCGCCGATCTGGGAGACGGAGACATGGCTTTCGTCGATGAAGAGCAGGGCGTTGTCGGGGATGTATTCGAACAGCGTCGGCGGCGGCTCGCCGGGCTTGCGGCCGGTGAGATAGCGCGAATAGTTCTCGATGCCGGCGCAGGAGCCGGTGGCTTCAAGCATCTCGATGTCGTATTTCGTCCGCTGTTCGAGGCGTTGGGCTTCGAGCAGGCGGCCGCCCTTTTCCAGCTCGGCGAGGCGGAGCTTCAGCTCCTCCTTGATCGACTTGATGGCGCCGTTCAGGGCGGGCCTCGGCGTCACATAGTGGCTGTTGGCGTAGATCTTCACCGACTTCATCTCGCCGGTCTTCTTGCCGGTGAGCGGGTCGAATTCGGTGATCGACTCGATCTCGTCGCCGAACAGCGTGATGCGCCAGGCGGCATCCTCCAGGTGGGCGGGGAAGAGTTCGATCGTGTCGCCACGGACGCGGAAGGAGCCGCGGACGAAATTGATGTCCTGGCGCTTGTATTGCTGGGCGACGAGGTCGGCCAAAAGCTGGCGCTGGTCGATGCGGTCGCCGACCGACATCTGGAAGGTCATGGCGGTGTAGGTTTCGACCGAGCCGATACCATAGATGCAGGAGACGGAGGCGACGATGATGCAGTCGTCGCGCTCGAGGATGGCGCGGGTGGCGGCGTGGCGCATGCGGTCGATCTGTTCGTTGATCGACGATTCCTTCTCGATGAAGGTATCCGAGCGCGGCACATAGGCTTCCGGCTGGTAGTAGTCGTAATAGGAGACGAAATATTCGACCGCGTTGTCGGGGAAGAAGTTCTTGAACTCGGAATAGAGCTGGGCGGCCAACGTCTTGTTCGGCGCGAGGATGACGGCGGGGCGCTGGGTCGCCTCGATCACCTTGGCCATGGTGAAAGTCTTGCCGGAGCCGGTGACGCCGAGCAGGACCTGGGTGCGGTCGTCATTCTTCAGGCCCTCGACGAGGTCCTTGATCGCGGTCGGCTGGTCGCCGGCGGGCTCGAAGTCGGAGGCCATGCGGATCTTGACGCCGCCTTCGGATTTCGCCGGGCGGTGGGGGCGGTGCGGCACCCAGAGCTCGCCATTCTTGAACAGCGGATTGCCGCTTTCGATCAGAGCGGTGAGGGCTTCCACGGTGGCGGTGACGGCGCCGGTGGCGAGCGATTCGGCTTCTTCGAGCGATACGTCCATGCCGGCGATCGGATTGAGGCCAGCGGCGGCGCGGGTCTTCGGATCGTTTGAGGCGCCGATCGACACGCCGCGGGAGGTCTTGGTCGAGGTGGTGTTCTTCGCGGTTGTTGGCTTGGCTTTTTCCAGCGCAAGTTTTTCGGCGTGGCGGCGGGCCTCGATCTCGATCTTCTTGCGGTGCTTGCCGGCTTTCGACGCGAGTTCCCGCTGGCTCTCGACCGTGGACGCTTCCGCTTCCGCCTCCAATTGCTTCACCCAATCCGAAACCGAGCCGGAGAGCGGCGCGCCTTCGAATGCGGTCTGCGGGGCTTCCTCGAAACCAGTCGAGGGGGTGGAGGATTTGGGAGACTTGGCCATGGCCGGAATATGGAGAAGCGCTGCGGCAAAGGGAAGGGGCCGGGCCAGGATAATCAGAACAAAAACGCAACAGGAAGAGGTGGTTCTTGCCAGCGTGGTGGCAGGAGGGAAAGGGTCTCAATGCTTGAAGACGTTGTCGCGATGCCAGCCAAGATAATGCGGGTGCGGCCGCAGATGTAGGGCATCCGGTCCCCTGAGATAGAGCGGCTTCGGCTTGCCCTGAGCTTTCGCCACTGCCGAAATGCGCGCGACGATCTCGATCGGGTAATGGTCGGGGCCGGTCTCGGCATTCCGGTCGACGACGAGGGCGGAGGCCGAACCGACGAGGACGACGCCGGAAGCGGCTGCGCGCGCGAGATAGTCATCGAGCTCGAGCAGCAGCGGCTCATCCTGGGGAACACCGTCCACAAAGCTTTGGGCATAGACCTGATCGCGGTGGGCATTGATCGCGGCAAGGATCGCCCCGTCGGTCGTCGATGCCGTCTGCGAAAGCACTTCCAAGGTGGAAACACCGACACAATCTACGCCGAGCGCAAGAGCCAGGCCACGGGCGGACGCGACACCGACACGGATGCCGGTGAACGAGCCGGGACCGACGGTCACGCCAATGCGCTCGATATCGCCGAGCGTGAGCCCGGCTTCAGCGAGCGCCTCGTCGATCATCGCCATCAGCCGTTCGGCATGGCCACGACCAATGGCTTCGCTGACACGCCCGAGCAGCTTGTCCGCCTTCGAATCAAAAACGGCGGCTGCGCAGTCCACACCCGCCGTGTCGATCGCAAGAACGATCATGTCGTCTCCAGTCCGGTCAAATCAGACCGCTTCGACTTCCTGCACTTCCGGAACGAAGTGGCGCAGCAGGTTCTGCACGCCATGCTTCAGGGTTGCCGTCGAGGACGGGCAGCCGGCGCAGGAGCCCTTCATGTTGAGGAAGACCTTGCCGTCCTTGAAACCGCGGAAGGTGATGTCGCCGCCATCCTGGGCGACGGCGGGGCGGACGCGGGTCTCGAGCAGTTCCTTGATGGTCGCTACGATCGTCTCGTCGCCGGCATCGAAGAATTCCTCATCGGTGTCGGTCTGTGCCGATGTCGAAGCCGTTCCCATGACCGGCGCGCCGCTCATGAAATGCTCCATGATCGTGCCGAGGATTGCCGGCTTCAGGTGGTGCCATTCCGGACCGTCTTTGGAGACGGTGACGAAATCGTAGCCAAAGAAGACGCCGGTCACGCCCGGGATCGCGAAAATGCGCGCCGCAAGCGGTGAAGCGCTCGCGCTGCCGGCATCGCGGAACTCGGCGGTGCCGGTTTCCATGACCACCTTGCCGGGCAGGAATTTCAGGGTCGCCGGGTTCGGCGTGGCTTCGGTCTGGATGAACATAATGGCCTCCGGGCGGTGAATGCACCGCTAAAGATTAGAATGTTTCAAAAATAGACCCTGCAGGCCCCATCTTCAAGACGTGATCGGCAGGATGCTCAAATTAGCAAAGCGCGTCGATTTCCTCATTGGTCAGCGTATCCGGCAGGACCGTGACCGGGATGGGGAAAGCGGCAGCGCGGCCAGCAATCATCGAGACGAGAGGGCCCGGACCTTCCTTGGTCGAGCCGGCTGCGAGGACGAGGATCGCGATGTCGCGGTCTTCCTCGATCAGACTGTTGATCTCGGGATAGGCGCTTCCCTCACGGATGATAAGCTCTGGTTCGATGCCAATGGTGTCGCGCACGGTCTGGGCAGCCTTGGCCATGATGGCCTCGGCCTCTTCCCGGGCTTCCGCGCGCATGATCTCCTCGACACCCAGCCACTGCTGGAAGTCGCCTTCCGGGATCACGTAGATCAGCACCAGTCCGCCATTGGAATTCTTGGCGCGGCGGCCAGCATAGTGGACCGCACGCGAGCATTCCGGGGTGTTGTCGATCACCGCCATGAACTTGCGGCGGTGACCTTCAAGACGTGACAGACGCGTTGAAACCATTGAGAACCCCGCCGCCGGACCGATGACATGTGACGCGGGCGGGCTCCGGGCGGACCCGCCAGCGACCGAGACCTTATCGCACGAAGCCGATGATGTCGCGGACTTCGTTCATGGTCTTTTCGGCGCGGGTGCGGGCACGCTCGCCGCCGTCGCGCAGGACCGCATCGATGTGACCGGGGTCTTCCATCAGGCGACGCATTTCGGCATTGATCGGGCCGAGTGCCGCAACCGCCAGATCGATCAGTGCCGGCTTGAAGACGGAGAACTGCTGGCCGCCGAACTCAGAGAGCACATCGGCCTTCGACTTGTCGGCAAGGGCTGCGAAGATCCCGACGAGGTTATCGGCTTCCGGACGGCCTTTAAGGCCTTCCGTCTCGCTCGGCAATGCGTCCGGATCGGTCTTGGCCTTGCGGATCTTCTTCGAGATCGCGTCCGGGTCATCCATCAGGTTGATGCGCGAGAGGTCAGACGGATCCGACTTCGACATCTTCTTCGTGCCGTCCTTGAGGCTCATGACGCGCGGCGCCGGGCCATCGATCAGCGGCTCGACCATCGGGAAATAGGCATGCACCGGCTCTTCGCCGACCTTGATGTCGATGCCGAGCCCCGTCGGCTTGATCTTGTCGTGGAAGTCCAGGTTGAACTTCATGGCGATGTCCCGGGCGAGTTCCAGATGCTGCTTCTGGTCTTCGCCGACGGGCACATGGGTGGCGCGGTAGACGAGGATGTCTGCGGCCATCAGGCTCGGATAGGCATAGAGACCGAGGGAGGCCTGCTCGCGGTCCTTGCCGGCCTTGTCCTTGAACTGCGTCATGCGGTTCATCCAGCCGATGCGGGCGACGCAGTTGAAGATCCAGGCGAGTTCCGCATGCTGCGGCACCTGGGACTGGTTGAAGACGATGTGCTTCTTCGGATCGATGCCGGCGGCGAGGAAGGCGGCCGTGATCGAGCGGATCTGGGTCGCCATGTCCTCGTGGACGAGCTGGGCCGTCAGCGCATGCAGATCGACGACGCAGTAGATGCAGTCGTTGTTTTCCTGGAGCGCGACGAACTTTCTGATGGCACCGAGGTAGTTTCCGAGATGGAGGTTGCCGGTGGGCTGAACGCCGGAGAAAACCAGCGGCTTGAACTCAGTCATAATAATCCTCAACAGGCTGGTGGAGGGCCCGATCCTCTGATCGTGTCGGTCACGGCTTATGCACGGCGGACCGGGCGCAATCAAGCGCTCACTTCGGCGGACAAGGAAGGCTCTGCTGGCGCCGGCTCGATCAGGTCCCAGAGATTGCCATAGGGATCCTGGAAGACGGCGACGGTTCCATAGACCTCACGACGCGGAACCTCCTTGAACACGACGCCCGCCTTCACGAAGTGCGCATGGTCACGGGCAAAATCATCCGTTTTCAGGAAGAAGCCGACGCGACCCCCGGTCTGGTTGCCGATCGCGGCACGCTGGGCATCGTTCGACGCCTCCGCCAGTAGAAGCGAAGCGCCATCGGCACCTGTCGGGCGCACCACCAGCCAGCGCTTGCCCCCAGGCTGCACCTCGTCCTGCACACAGTCGAAGCCAAGCCCGTCGCAGTAAAAGGCCTTCGCCCGATCATAGTCGTCGACCACCAGACTGACGAGAAAGAGGGCATTTCCGCTCATATTGCAGCACATTCGGTTCGAGGTGTGACATGAAAACGCGCGATGTCACGAATAGCGAAATTTCCGCCCGGAATCGAGGCGTTTAGGAAATAAGCCGGCGCTTCACAGATTGCTCGATTTCGAGGTCCCGGATCGCCATTTAGCTCGAATCGAGCAAGACGCACCAAATTTGACACATTTGGGGGAATAAAAAACTGCCGTTGGCGATCTGGATCGCTGAAAACAACAATTCCATTCCAGAAGGTTTCTCATGCGCACATTGTTTCGCGTCGCGCTCGGCTGCGTTCTTTCGCTCGGTCTCCTCTCCCCTGCGGAGGCCGTGGAGAAGAAGAAGCGCCACTTTTTCATGAAGCACGACACCACTGTCGCCTATACGCTGCAGCGGGTCAGCGTCAAAGCCAACTGCTTTCCCGACGAGTTGAAGGCAATCCTTGCGCATATCGCCAAGCAGACCGGCAAGAAACCGGTCGTGACCTCAGGCCATCGCCCGCGCTCCGGCCGTTCGCAGCACAGCCACTGTTTTGCAGCGGACATTCGCGTCCCCGGCGTGTCCGAGAAGAAGATCGTGGCGGCCGCCCGCAGCGCACCCGGCATCGGCGGCATCGGGCGCTACTGCAACGGCATCGTGCATGTCGATATCGGCCCGAAGCGCACCTGGAACTATTGCTGATCCTGATCGGCCGGGCTGACAACGGCCTCGTCCGCTGTCTTTTTCCTGCGCTTGAGGCTGCGGAGCACCAGACGCCAGTCGGCGCCACCAATCAGGAAGGCGATGCCGAAATAGACCGGCATGGCAATGGCAACCAGACCACCCAAAGCCAGCAACTGGTCGAAGAGCGGGCTTGATGGTGAAAGCCAGGCAGCCCAACGATCGGAAAGGTAGACGAGCAGTCCGGCCATGATGGCGGAGGCGATCATCAGACGCAGGGTCCGCGTCACAAGCGACCACTCGAAAACGAGATGGCCCCGCCACAGCAGCACTGAAAACAACAGGATGGTGTTGGTCCAGCCGGCGGCGGCCTCAGCCATGGCGATGCCGCTTTCCTCGAAGATCGGGAAGAGCGTGATGGCGAGGCCCGTGTTGAGCGCGACCGAGACCATGGTGAAACGCATCGGTGTCTTGGTGTCCTCACGGGCGTAATAACCCGGCTGCAGAGCCTTGATCAGCACGAAGCCCGGCAGGCCGATGCCATAGATAGCGAGGATCGACGCAACCACGGCGGTATTCTGCTCGGAAAAGGCGCCACGCTCGTAGAGCACGCGGATGATTTCATCTGACAGTACCCAGATGGCGGCAGCGGCCGGCAATGTCAGAAAGAGGACGAATTCGATCGAGCGGTTCTGGAGGGTGCCTGCCTCCTTCATATGCCCGCCCTTCAAGGCACGGGCAAGCTCGGGCAACAGCACGACGGCCACCGCAACCCCCACCACGCCCAGCGGCAGCTGATAGATACGATCGGCATATTGCAGGGCGGAGATTGCGCCCTCTTTCGTCGAGGCGATGGCCTGGCCGATGAGCTGGTTGATCTGGGTGATGCCACCGGTGATCGCGGCGGGCACGGCCAGCACCAACAGGCGCTTGACGTTGGGGGTAAAGCGCGGACGCTTGAAGCCGACGCGAATGCCGGCATGGCGCACGCCGAGATAGACGACGGCCATCTGCAAAAGGCCGGCCCCCAGCACGGACCAGGACAAAGCCCAGGCGGTCGCGGCGGGATCAGCCCCCGTCCATAGCGCCCAGCCAAGCGCACCGATCATCAAGATATTGAGGAAGACGGGCGCAATGGCGGCGGCAAAGAAGTGGTGCAGCGAATTCAGCATGCCGCTCAGCATGGCCGTCAGCGACATGCACATCAGATAGGGGAACATGACGATTGCGAGGCGCACCGTCAGGTCGAACTTTTCCGGGTCATCGGCAAAGCCCGGCGCGATAATCCATTCGACGAGCAGCGGCATGGATAGCTGCATGCCGATCGTCAGGATCAGAAGGACAGAAAAGAGAACTCCGAAGACCTCTTCGGAGAACCGCTTGGCGCCATCAATGCCATTCGCCTCGATCTCCTTGGCAAAGAGCGGCACGAAGGCGGCGTTAAAGGCGCCCTCAGCAAAAAGGCGGCGGAAGAGATTGGGAAAGCGGAAGGCGGCATAGAAGACGTCGGCAACGGGTCCTGTGCCGAGGGCCGCCGCCATCAAGGTTTCGCGCGCAAAGCCGAAGACGCGGCTGCCGAGCGTCGCACCACCGACCGTCATGAATTTCTTGACGAGGCTCATGTCTCAGGCCCGTGCCTTCTTCGGCACCGGCGCAGCGCGCGGTGGCGGCGCGATGATGCCGGAGGGCATGTTGTCCTTCAGTTCGTCAGGCTGTTCGGTCATCACAGGCTTCAGGCGGTTGGCAATGTTGACCTGCCTGTTCTCGTTGGTCACCTTCTGTCCGACGAGATCGGTGACATAGAAGGTATCGATGACCTTTTCCCCGAAGGTGGTGATGCGGGCCGAATGGATGTCGAGAGACAGGTCCGAGAGAACCGCTGTGATTTCAGCAAGAAGACCGATGCGGTCGAGGCATTCCACCTCGATGACGGTGAACTTGTTGGACAGCGCATTGGAGATGCGGACATCCGGCTGAACCGGGAAGGTCTTGTTGCGCTTCTTGCCCTTTGTGCGGGTGGCGATAACCTCCGGCAGGCGTTTGCGGCCCGAGAGCACGTCCTCGATCATCTTGCCGATCGTGGCGGCGCGCCGCATCTCGTCCTCATCGATCGGGAATTCCCGGTTGATCAGGATCGTATCCAGCGCACGGCCGTCCGATGTCGTGAAGATCTGGGCGTCGGCGATATTGGCGCCGGCTGCTGCACAGGCACCGGCAATGATCGACAAAAGACGCGGATGGTCGGGCGAGAGCACCGTAATCTCGGTGATCGCGTGGAACTGGTGAGTGCGCACCATGGTCGCCAGCGCCTGACCCGACTTGTCGGTCTGGCGAATGAAATGGGCGTGACGGATCTGGTCCTCGAGGTCGACCGAAAGCAGGTAGGGCTCATAGTGCAGCTTGGTGTAGGTGCGCTGATCCTTCTGGCTCCAGCCTTCGAGCGCCTGGCTGAGTTGCTCGGCGGCATGCTTGGCGCGCTCCTTGCGCGAGACCTGCGAGAAGCCACCCGAGAGCAGGAGCTCGGTCTCGTAATAGAGCGTGCGCAGCAGCTGGCCCTTCCAGCCATTCCAGACACCGGGACCCACCGCACGGATATCGCAGATGGTGAGCACCAGCAGCATCTTCAGGCGGTCGAGCGACTGCACCTTTTCGGCGAAATCGGTGATCGTCTTGCGGTCGTGCAGGTCGCGGGTCTGGGCGACCATCGACATCAGCAGATGCTGGTCGATCAGCCAGGCGACCATCTCTGTCTGCTTGGGCGATAGGCCGAGACGCGGGCAGAGCTTGCGGGCGACCTTGGCGCCGGCAATCGAGTGATCCTCCTGCCGGCCCTTGGCGATGTCGTGCAAGAGGACCGCAACATAGAGCGTCTGGCGATCTTCGATTTCCGGCATGATCTTGTTGGCGAGCGGATGGATTTCCTCCGCCTTGCCTTTGTCGATCTCGGAGAGAACTTCCAGCGTGCGGATCAAGTGCTCGTCGACCGTGTAGTGATGATACATGTTAAACTGCATCATCGAGACAATCTTGCCGAATTCCGGCATGAAACGCCCGAGCACGCCGGCCTCGTTCATGCGCCGCAGGATGAAACCCGGATCCCTGCGCGAGGTCAGGATCGAGAGGAACAGGCGGTTTGCCTCCTCGCTTTCGCGGAACTCATTGTTGATCAGCGACAGCGAGCGTGTGACGGCTTTCAAGGCATCAGGATGGAATTCCAACCCGTTCAGATCCGCCACATGGAAGAGGCGCATGATCGACATCGGGTCCTTCTTGAACACGCCAGGATCGGCAAGCGCAATGCGGCCGCGATCGTCGATGAATTCACTGGCGCCGGGGATCTTGCGGGGGCGGTTGGCAAACCGGCCGATCATACCGCCGATACCGGGGGCGGCCTTGGCCTGCTGGTCTTCCAACGCTGCAGCGAAGATCCGGGTCAGGTCGCCGACGTCCTTGGCCACCAGGAAGTAGTGCTTCATGAAGCGCTCGACGGCCGAAAGCCCCGGGCGCGCCTGATAGCCGAGGCTCTTGGCGATCTCCGGCTGGATATCGAAATAGAGCCGCTCTTCCGGCTTGCCGGTCAGGTAGTGCATGTGGCAGCGAACCGCCCAGAGGAAATCGTCGGCCTTCTGGAAAAGGCGCCATTCGTGGCGTGAGAGAACGCCAAGACGCACCAGGTCGTCGGTGTCGCGGACGTGGTAATTGTATTTGGCGATCCAGAAGAGGGTCTGCAGATCGCGCAAGCCCCCCTTGCCTTCCTTGACGTTCGGCTCAACCAGATAGCGGCTGTCACCGGCCTTGCGGTGGCGCTCGTCGCGTTCGGCAAGCTTGGCGGCGATGAATTCAGGCGCCGTACCGGTCGTTACCTCCTGGTCGAAGCGGCGCTGTAGCTCGGTGACCAGAGCCTCGTCGCCGCAGATATGGCGGGTTTCGAGGATCGCGGTCCGAATGGTCATGTCCGTGGTCGACAGGCGGATGCATTCCTCCACCGTGCGGGTGGCGTGGCCGACCTTGAAGCCGACATCCCAGAGCAGATAGAGGACGAATTCGACCGCCTTGTGCATGGCGGGGCCGGCCTTGGGCGGCAGCAGGAATAGCAGGTCGATATCGGAGCCTGGCGCCAGGGTTCCGCGGCCGTAACCGCCGACGGCGGCGACGGCCAGACCGTTGGCGTCTTTCGGATAGACATGGGTGCGAGCGAAATCGAAGATCACCGAGATCAGCTGGTCCTGGATCCAGGAGATGCTGTTTGCGCAGTTGAGGCCACTGCCATCCTCGAAGAGCTTCAGCCGCGCCTGTTCGCGAGCCTCGGCAGAGGCCTTCTTCAGGATCGGCAAAAGCTTCGAGCGGGTCTCCAGCATGTTGCCGCATCCCGCCTCTGCGATGGTCTTGCAGGACGCACGGAGCGCGTCGATGTCGAGGAGATCGTCGAAGGCAAGCTCTGCAGTGGCCATGGGCGCGGCATCATCTCTTGGGACCGGGGAATCAACCGGAATGGGTGGCGCTATAGCGCTTTTCGGGCGCGATTGACAGGCACTCTACCGGTCAAGGCTTGCCAAGTTGTTTCTTCAGATCATAGAGCGCATCCAGTGCCTGGCGAGGTGTGAGGTCGTCAAGATCGAGTGACCGCAGGGCCTCCTCGACCTTCGACGGGCCGGATTTCTGGATCTCCTCGCGGCGTACGGCGACCTGAAAAAGCGGCAGGTCATCGATCAGCTGGGCGGCCGGGTTCTTGCGGTCGCTGTCTTCGAGGCGGGTCAGAACTTCCCGGGCGCGGGCAACGACGGCAGCCGGCAGGCCGGCCAGACGGGCGACCTGGATGCCGTAGGAGCGATCGGCGGAACCGGGGCCCACCTCATGCAGGAAGATGACGTCGCCGTCCCATTCCTTGACCCGCATCGTGACGTTCGACATGCGGGCGAGCTTTTCGGACAGTGCTGTCAGCTCATGGAAGTGGGTAGCGAAGAGCGAGCGGCAGCGGTTTGCCTCATGCAGGTGCTCGACGGCGGCCCAGGCGATGGAGAGGCCGTCGAAGGTGGCGGTGCCACGACCGATTTCGTCGAGAATAACCAGCGAGCGGTCGGTTGCCTGGTTGAGAATGGCGGCGGTTTCCACCATCTCGACCATGAAGGTGGAGCGGCCACGCGCCAGATCATCGGAAGCACCGACGCGAGAGAAGAGGCGATCGACAATCCCGATATGGGCGGCACCAGCGGGCACGAAGGAGCCCATCTGGGCAAGGATGGCAATCAGCGCGTTCTGACGCAGGAAGGTCGACTTACCACCCATGTTGGGACCGGTGAGCAGCCAGATGGCGCCGGGACCTTTGGTATCCGAGGGCGAGAGATCGCAGTCATTGGCGATGAAGGGGCTTGCTGCCTGGCGGCGGAGCGCCTGCTCGACAACGGGATGGCGGCCGGCGGTGATCGCAAACATCCTGGAATCATCGACCAGCGGGCGGCAATAACCCTGCTCTTCCGCCAAGGCCGCTAGGCCTGATGCGACATCGATGACAGCGAGTGCGCGGGCAGCGGCCTTGATCGGTTCTGCGGCCGCAACGACCTGGCTTACCATCTGATCGAAGGCGGCAAGTTCCAGCGACAGGGCTTGGCCTGCGGCGTTCGCAAGGCGGCTTTCGAGGTCGGCGAGTTCGGTGGTGGTGAAGCGCATGGCATTGGCCATGGTCTGGCGATGGATGAAGCGGGCTTTCGCTTCGTCGCCCTCGGTCATCGGGCCGGCATTGCCTGATGTCACCTCGATGAAATAACCGAGCACGTTGTTGTGCTTGATCTTCAGCGACTTGATGCCGGTTTCCTCGGCATATTGCAGCTGCAGGCCGGCGATGACGCGGCGGGACTGGTCGCGCAGAGCCCTAAGTTCGTCGAGTTCCGGGATCGCGCCGTCGCGCAGGAAACCGCCGTCGCGCTTCAGGAGCGGCAGTTCGTCGGCAAGCATCGCAGCGAGGCTGGAGCCAAGATCGGCAGGTAGCGCCGCGAGATCAGCAAGAGCCTCAGACAGTTCCGTCGGCAAGCGGGCCGGATCCAGCAGTCGGCCAACCTCGGCGGAGGCTGCGAGACCGGCGACGATGGCGCCGAGGTCACGGGGACCGCCGCGGTCGAGCGCCAGACGCGAGAGCGCGCGCGGCATGTCAGGCACGCGCTTGAGCGCATCACGCAGGCGGTCGACGAGCAGACCGTCTGCCAGAAGATGGGCGATCGAGTCCTGGCGGTCGGCAATCGCGTCCGGATCGGTCAGCGGCGACATCAGGCGCTCGGCGAGCAGGCGCGCGCCGCCGCCGGTGACGGTGCGGTCGATGGCCTTCAGGAGCGAGCCATTGCGATCGCCCGAGAGCGTCTTCACCAGTTCGAGATTGGCGCGGGTGGCGGGGTCGATGAAGAGGGTGGAGGCCGCATTCTGCCGTTCGGGCAGACCGAGCGGCGGGCGCTCGGAGATCTGGGTCTTCTCGACATAGGCAACGGCTGCAGCGGCAGCGGCAATCTCGGCGCGCGAGAATGCGCCGAAGCCATCGAGCGTTCCCACACCGAAGTAACGCGCGATGCGGCCTTCAGCACTTGCACTGTCGAAGAGCACGCCGGGCTGGGGCACGACAACACGGCCGAGGACGTCGAAAGCGGGCTTCAGCTCTTCGTCGTGGAAAAGAGTATCAGGCACGATCAGCTCGCGCGGCTCGATGCGCAGGATATCGGCGAGCAGGCGGGTCTCTGTCGTCTCCGCGAGGCGGAAGATGCCGGTGGAGATATCGATCCAGGCGAGTGCCAGCTGCGGGGCGGAGCCGCCCCGGATACGGGCGAGCGCCATCAAATAGTTGGATTCGAAGGGCGAAAGGAGCTTGTCCTCGGTGATCGTGCCCGGTGTCACGAGACGCACGACGTCACGCTTCACGACCGACTTCGAGCCGCGCTTCTTGGCTTCCGCCGGATCTTCGATCTGCTCGCAAACGGCGACGCGGAAGCCGAGCGAGATCAGCTTCTGCAGATAGTCATCGGCCGCATGCACCGGCACGCCGCACATCGGGATATCCTGGCCGAGATGCTGGCCCCGCTTCGTCAGCGTGATGCCAAGCGCGCGGGAGGCATCGACCGCATCCTCGAAGAAGAGCTCGTAGAAATCGCCCATGCGATAAAAGAGCAGGCTGCCTGGGTTGGCCGCCTTGATCTCGATGAATTGCTCCATCATCGGAGTGGCCGTCGCGCGGCTCTCCTCCGAGGTCAGCTCGGCGACGTTCAGGACATCACTTTGGGTGGCTTGATATAGCGTCACGGGCTCAATGTTTTCTTGAAAAGGAAGTCGTGCAACACTAACGACTTAAGGCGAGGAAAAACAACCAGGATGGGCCGGCGATCGCCCGCTGCCCACAACAAGGTGAGGGGAAGCATGGCAAACGAGAAGACGACCGGCCGGACGAAAGTCTCGGTGACGGAACAGGAAGCGCTGGACTTTCACTCCCAGGGCCGCCCCGGCAAGCTCGAGATCACCCCGACCAAGGCCATGGCAACACAGCGCGATCTGTCGCTCGCCTATTCTCCCGGCGTTGCCGTTCCCGTGAAGGCGATCGCCGCCGATCCTGCCACGGCTTACGACTACACCACCCGCGGCAACATGGTGGCCGTCATCTCTAACGGAACTGCGATCCTTGGCCTTGGCAATCTCGGGGCGCTCGCCTCCAAGCCGGTGATGGAAGGCAAGTCTGTTCTCTTCAAGCGCTTCGCCGATGTCGATTCGATCGATCTCGAAGTCGATACGGAGAATGTCGACGAATTCATCAATTGCGTGCGTTATCTTGGCCCCTCCTTCGGCGGCATCAATCTCGAAGACATCAAGGCGCCCGACTGCTTCATCATCGAAAGCCGGCTGCGCGAGCTGATGGATATTCCGGTCTTTCACGATGACCAGCATGGCACGGCGATCATCGCGGCTGCCGGCCTGATCAATGCGCTGGAACTGACCGGGCGCGACTTCAAGACGACGAAGCTCGTGTGCAACGGCGCGGGGGCTGCGGCGATTGCCTGCATTGAGCTGATCAAGGCCATGGGCTTCAATGGCGAGAACATCATCCTCTGCGATACCAAGGGCGTGATCTATCAGGGCCGCACCGAGGGCATGAACCAGTGGAAGTCGGCGCATGCGGTCAAGACCGACCGGCGGTCGCTGAAGGAAGCCATGGTTGGCGCCGACGTGGTGTTCGGCCTATCGCAGAAGGGTGCTTTGTCCTCGGACATGATCGCCTCGATGGCTGACAATCCGATCATCTTTGCCATGGCCAATCCGGACCCGGAAATCACGCCAGAAGAGGTCGCCGAGATCCGCTCAGACGCGATCATGGCGACCGGGCGTTCGGACTATCCGAACCAGGTGAACAATGTTCTGGGCTTTCCTTACATCTTCCGCGGTGCGCTCGATGTGCGTGCCAGCCAGATCAACGACGCAATGAAAATTGCGGCTGTCCGGGCACTCGCCGATCTCGCGCGCGAGGATGTGCCTGACGATGTGGCAGCCGCCTATCAGGGCGAGCGGCCGCGCTTCGGCCCGCAATACATCATTCCAGTGCCCTTCGATCCGCGGCTGATCTCGGCCATTCCGGTGGCTGTCGCGAAGGCGGCGATGGAAAGCGGCGTGGCGCGCAAAGCAATCGAGGATCTCGGCGCCTATGCGCACGAGCTTTCCGCCCGCCGCGACCCGATCGCAGCGGCCACACAGCGGATCTACGAGCATGTGCGCAGCCACCCCAAACGCGTCGTCTTTGCCGAGGGCGAAGAGGAGCAGGTGATGCGCGCGGCCATCTCCTTCGTCAACCAGGGGCTCGGCACCGCGATCCTGCTGGGCCGCGACGAGCCCTTGAAGGCGACCGCCGAGCGGGCGGGGATCGATCTCGATCGCCCCGGCATCGAGGTGGTCAATGCCCGCATGTCGACGCGAGTCGAGGCCTATACCGAATATCTCTATGCCCGCCTGCAGCGAAAGGGCTACCTGCATCGCGATGCGCAGCGGTTGATCAACACCGACCGCAATCACTTTGCCGCCTGCATGGTGGCGCTGGGGGATGCGGATGCCATGGTGACCGGCACGACGCGCAATTATTCGACGGCACTCGAGGACGTACGCCGCTGCATCGACACAGCCCCCGGCCATCGGGTCATCGGCGTGTCGCTGGCGCTCGCCCGTGGCCGCACGATCGTGGTGGCCGATACCGCCGTGCACGACATGCCGACAGCAGACGAACTGGCCGATATCGCAGAAGAAGCAGCCGGCGTCGCACACCGGCTCGGACTGGAGCCGCGCGTGGCGTTGCTGGCCTATTCGACCTTCGGCCATCCGACCGGCGAGCGCTCGGAGCGGGTGCGCGAGGCGGTAAAAATTCTCGACCGACGCGGGGTCAACTTCGAATACGATGGCGAGATGGGTGCCGACATCGCCCTCAACCAGCACCGGATGGAGCAGTATCCGTTCTGCCGCCTTTCGGGCACAGCCAATGTGCTGGTCATGCCGGCGATCCATTCGGCGGCGATCTCGACCAAGATGCTGCAGGAACTGGGCGGGCTGACCGTGATGGGGCCGCTGCTCATTGGCCTCGAAAAGTCGGTACAGATCGCGCAGATGGGCGCAAAAGACAGCGACATCGTCAACATGGCGGCAATCGCGGCTTATAACGCCGCAGGCTAAGCGAAAACCGGAGCGGCTTTTGCGAGCCGCTCCATATCCTCCTCGATCTCGCGCTTCAGCCAGCGCTTGAACTTCTCCACCTTGTCGGAACGTCGAGCAGTCTCCGCTGTCACGAAGTAATGGCCGAAGCCGGTTTTGACGGCCGGACCAAAGGGCGCGACGAGCTGGCCGTGCTGTAGCTGGTGCGAGGCGATCGTCTGCCAGGCGAGCATTACCCCCTGCCCTGCCATCGCCGCGTCGAGGCAGAGCGAGGCTTCGCTGAAGGTGTGGCGTGCCTTGATCTCGGCGCCAGACAAACCAACCTCTGATAGCCAGACATCCCAGGTGAACATGGCTCGGCCATCGATGACCTTCGGCAGGTCGAGAATATCGGCGGGTTGGCGCAGCTTTTCAGCCATAGCCGGGGTGCAGAGCGGGGCCACGCGTTGCTCGAGGATGAGTTCGGCCTGGAAACCCGGCCAGTGGCCGCGTCCGACACGGATCCTGAGGTCGACATCGGTGTGACTGGCATCAGTCAGCCGGTCATTGGCATCAATGCGCAAGCTGATTTGCGGAAAGCGGTCGGAAAAATCAGCAATGCGGTGCACCAGCCAACGCGCCGCAAAGACCGGGGCCACCGAGATGGTGAGCAGGCTGTCGTCGGTTCGCTTCGCGAGATCCACGGCGTCAGAGAGATGACGCATGCCATTGGCAAGGCGGGCCAGAATGTCATCGGCCGTTTCCACCGGGACCATGCCACGGCTCGTGCGCTCGAAGAGCGGGCGGCCGAGCTGCTGCTCGGTCTTGATGACCTGCTGGCTGACGGCCCCGATGGAGACGCCTAGCTCTTCCGCCGCCGCCTGGAGCGAGCCGAGGCGGGCAACGGCTTCGACGGCACGCAGACCGTTCAGATGCACCTGATTGAGATTCTTCATATAGGAAAGCTATAGTCGACAGCGGTAAAACTCAATTGAATTGAGGATCCCGAAAGCAGAGAAACAGGCAACACGGAACTGATCGTGCCGTTCATTCGGCGCAGGGAGGGACTGCCATGTTTAAGCTTTCCTGGATGAGACCACGTAGCCGACAGGGCTGCCACGAGCAGGACTGGCGGCATGATCCGTTGGGCCATCCCGCTGTGCGCGAGATGAGCCTCCGGGAGCTGGCCGACCTGCCGATGGTGGCGGAAGTTCCGATGCGGATGACCAGGGTCGAGGTGACGGAAGATCGTCAACGACGAGTCAGCCGGCTCCAATCAGCCGGATGCGCTGTTTCGCGATGATCGCCGTTGTGCAATGCATCGGCTCCGCCCCCCATCCCCGGTGCAACGAGCTGCACCTGAGCGCTCTGCGCCACCTTCTCCCGATGGCGAGAGAGGATCAGCTGGCGCTGGCGAAGCGGCCGGCGTCGGCGCCGTAATAGTTGACGTAGCGGCCGGAGATGCTCGAGATCGGGAGGATGATCAGGACATCTGTGGTGTTGAAGGCCTGATCGACGACCGCGCCGTTTCCGACCATGGCGCCGAGGCGCAGGTAACCCTTGATCAGCGGCGGCATCGAAAACAGCGCGCGGCGAGCATTGACCGCTTCCGACGGCATCAAATCCATTTCACGGTAGAGATGCGGGAGGGCATCGACGGCCCACTCACCCTTGGCCACGGCGTTGTGGTGCAGGAAAGAAAGTGCCAGCGCATGCTCTTCCGGCTGAGTGCCGGGGAAGGAACCGCAGCCGAACATGGCGTCGATGCGGTGCTGCAGGGCATAGGCCCAGCAGCCCTGCCAGAGCAGTTCAACCGTGCGCTTGGTGCGGTACTGCGGCAGCACGCAGGAGCGGCCGAGCTCCATGAAGCGCTTTTCCGGATGGCGGGCAACGAGCGCGTTGACGCCGAATTCGGAGCCGGAATAGAAACCGCCATGGGCGATCGCCACTTCGTGGCGCAGCAGGCGATAGGTGCCGACGATCTGGTCTTCGGTGTCGCCATCGATCGAGCGGTCGAGAACCAGGAGGTGGTCGCAGAGACTGTCCCAGCTGTCGACTTCCCGACCGCGGCGGGCATCTTCGACGCAGACCTGCGCCTTCATCTCCTCGACGAAGACGCGGTAGCGCACCGCCTGGGCGGCGTCGATTTCGCGCTCGGTTCGGGCAATGCGGGTCTCGAGGCTGCCGATCCGGCCCAGGAGGTCACGCGAAGCGGAAAGCCCCAGCGGCATACCGGCCGGGTTTTCCAAAAGAAGGTCTCGTTCGATCAGTTCCACGCTCATGGGATCTATCCAGCGTTGAAGTCACGGCCTTTAAACACGAGACTGCTACAGGAAAGTGACAAAACTTCGAACAGCTTCACCGCCTGTCAAGCTTCCGGCGGCTTCGGCTTGCGATGCTGGATGATCTCGTCGAGGACGATGCAGATCGCGCCGATGGTGATAAAGCTGTCCGCCAGGTTGAAGACCGCGAAGGACCAGGTGTCCGTGTAAAACAGGATGTAATCGACCACATAGCCATAGGTGAAGCGGTCGATGATGTTGCCGAGGGCGCCTGCGATGATCATCGCAAAGCCGAGATGGGCGAAATGCTGGTCTGGCCCCGTCTTGCGCCAGAGCCAAAAGACGAAACCGACAATGACCAGGCGCAGGCCGATGATGAACCAGCCGTCGAGATGGGACAGCATGGAAAAGGCGACGCCCAGATTATGCGTGCGGTAGAGTGCCCAGAACGGCAGAACGGGGATCAGCTCGTGCATCGGCAGATAGACTTCCACCGCATATTTGATCGCCTGATCGAGGATCAGCGCAACCGCAATGAAGGTGAGAACCGGCAGCGGCCGGTTGAAGGCTGCAAGCATGGTCACTTGGCTCCGTCGAGGGCGAGCAGGTGGCGGCGGACCTCGAAGAGCATGACGCCGGTGGCCACCGCGAGATTGAGGCTGTCGGCCATGCCGACCTGCGGGATACGCGCCAGCTTGTCGGCGGCGTCGGCCAGCTCATCCGGCAGGCCGGACTGTTCGTTGCCCATCATCAGGATGACCGGCTTCGACTTGTAGTCGATGGTGCGGTAGTCGACGGCGCCGGCCAGATGCGTGGCGACGAGGCGGGCATCGACAGATTTCTTCCACTTGAGGAAGTCGGCCGGCGTCGTCTTCACCAGCGGCAGGGCGAACATCGAGCCCATGGTGGCGCGCACGGTTTCCATCGAGAATGGATCGGTGCAATCGCCGACGAGGATGACGCCCGAGGCACCGGCGGCGTCGGCCGTGCGGATGATCGTGCCGAGATTGCCGGGGTCGCGCACACGGTCGAGCGCTATCCAGGTTTCCGAGCCCTTGGGCTGGATGTCCTTAAGCGGTGTCCAGCGCTGTTCGAAGACGGCGGCGACCATCTGCGGGTTGTCGCGCCTCGTGATCGAGGACATGACCTTTTCGCTCACTTCCAGCACAAGGCCTCTTGCGGCGACGGTACGGGCGGCGACCTTCTCGACCAGCGGCTTGCCCTTGCCAGCCTTGGCATAAACGAGGGTACGGATGGTCCAGCCGCGATCGAGGGCGTCGATTACGAGCTTCAGGCCCTCAGCGAGGAAGGTGCGGCTTTCGTCGCGCGCCTTCTTCAGCGACAGCGCCTTGATATCCTTGATAACAGGATTGGCGAGGCTGGTGACCTCCTTGACCTGGCCGACCCGACGCGGGCCATCGTGGCGGAAATCATCGCTCATTTCGGTACCCAGCGGCTGAAGAGAGAGGTGGAAAGCGCCCGGCCAGGCGTCTTGCCATCGAGGCCGGCCTCGCGGATGACGAGTTCGCCTGACTCGACGAGGCCGCCCTTCCCGCGCATGGTTTCGCGCATCAGTTCGTGGATGGAATAGAAGCTCGCGCGGATCGAATAAGCCGTGAGCACCAAGCCGACGGCCTTGGGCGCCAGAAGCTCGCGGCAGATGTCGAGCATCAGCGGCAAGTGGTCGAAGAGCTGCCAGACTTCACCGTTCGGGCCACGGCCGAATTTCGGCGGGTCGGTGAGAATGATGTCGTAGCGGTGGCCGCGGCGCTCCTCGCGCAGGATGAACTTCATCGCGTCCTCGCAGATCCAGCGGATCGGCGCTTTGTCGAGGCGGCTCAAGGACTGATTTTCGCGGGCCCAGCCGATCGCCTTCTTCGAAGCATCGACATGCGTGACTTCGGCGCCAGCAGCGGCGGCCACAAGCGAAGCGACGCCGGTATAGCCGAAGAGGTTGAGGACCTTCAGCGGCCGATCAGCAGCCTCGATCTTCTCCTTCATCCAGCTCCAGTGGGCGATCTGCTCCGGAAAGACGCCGACATGGCGGAACGCGGTGAAACGGCCGTGGAAATCGATGCCGAGCAGGGAGAGCGGCCAGGTTTCGCCGAGCGCCTCGCGCTGGAAGCGCCAGCGACCCATGCCGTCTTCGTCCGTATCGCCAGTAAACACCGCGTCCGCCTTGTCCCAGACATGGGATGGCAGCGCCTTTGGCCAGAGCGCCTGGGCTTCAGGACGGACGATCCGGTAAGGTCCGTATTGCTCGAGCTTCACCCCGTCGCCGCTATCAATCAGGTGGAAGTCTCCTGCGCCTGAGGATTCGAGGATCAGAGGCACGCGCTCGGTCGGGCGGTCCCCGTTGCGGACCGTCAGAACTCGGGCGGCTTCAGCCGTCATATCGGGCGATTGCGGCTGAGGCTTCGGCTTTGGCGCCTCGGTCTCACGCCGCGGCGGGCGGGTCGGGCGATCGTCCCTGCCCTTCGAGGCATAAGGCTTTGCCGTTGCCGGCCGTGTCTCGCCACTGCCTTTGGCCTTCGCTCCCGGGAATGGCTTGGCGCCGGGGCGACGTTCCTTGTTCTTCACGTCAATGATCCGTGGGTCGTGTTCGTTTGGGCCAGCCCATAGCATTGCCGGCCCGGCGCGGAAAGAAAATTTGCCGCGAGCCCGGATACCCCTATGTCACTTGGCGCCGAGTTGGGGCAGGGTCGAGCCGGCAATCTGTTCAGCCCTTGTCTTCTGGCGATCGGCCTCGGCCTGCCATTGCTGCGCCTCACGCGACTGGCTGCGCGCCTTCTTCCGGTGTTTGCCCTGGGTGAACCAGGTCACGACAGAGCCGAGGAGCACACCGAACATGACTGCAAGAATGAGGAAGACGAAGAAGGGTGCAGAGACAGACAGAGCCTGATCTGCCGGATTGAACGGGTTGAGCGCGAGGCTGACGACTCCGCGATTGGCCACGGCCAGAACGATCAGCAGCACGCCGAGGGGCAGAAACACCACGAGGCTCACGACTTTCCGGATCATCTGGACAACTCCCTGTTCACTCCGAGGCGACTGCGGTCACCTCCATGGGCTCAAATTAAGGACAGGGGCGGAATTTTCAACGCGAAAAGCGCTTATTCGTCGTCCTCATCACCCATGCCCGGGTTGAGGCGCTCGCGCAGTTCCTTGCCCGTCTTGAAGAACGGAACCCACTTCTCTTCGACGAAAACGGTTTCGCCCGTGCGCGGGTTGCGTCCCGAGCGGGATGGACGGTTTTTCACAGAAAAGGCGCCAAAGCCACGCAGTTCGACGCGATTGCCGCCTGCAAGCGCATCGGTGATCTCGTCCAGAACCGCATTGACGATGTTTTCGACATCGCGATGATAAAGATGCGGATTGCGGGCCGCGACGATCTGCACCAATTCCGACTTTATCACGCGGACCCCCTGAATTTTCTATTGTGACGTTGAGCGCCGATAACGTTGCCAAAGCAAAAAAGCTCAGTCAAGGAACAACTTAACCATAAATTGCCGTCTTTGCGAGAGATATGACGAGCGTCACACGCTAATTCGTGATCGCGAGGGTCACATTTTCACCCTCCGTCCCCGGCATGGCTTGTCTGGCGCTTCTTGCAACGGTTCTGCCACAATCCATATTGGCAATGCCGAACGGACATGCGAAACGACGAGCCAGGCGGTTTGCTGACGGCCACCGCCACAATAGACGGATACTATCGAATGCTGGAAGCGACACATGAGGCCCTGACGCCGCTGGAGCGCCGATCCGAAGCCGATGCCTATCGGCGGGCGGTCAGCCATTCGCGTCGCGTCCGGCGTCTGCGCTTCCTTCTGCCTGTCTTGGCACTGGGCATAACGCTTGCCTTTGTTGCGGTCTCGTTCGTGCGCAGCCTGATGCCCGATGAATTGCAGATCGAGTCCGCCAAGATCGAAGACGGCAAGGTCGTTATGGAAAAGCCGGCGATCGCGGGCCGCAATGACGAGGGCGTGCGCTATTCGATGCGCGCCGAGCGGGCGTTGCAGGACATCAAGAATCCCAACATGATCGCGCTAGAGACCATTGCTGCGGCCGTGCCGGTCAACGACAAGATCATCGCCCGCGTCGTCGCCTCGAGCGGCATCTTCGACCGTGGGGCGAACACCCTCAATCTCGACAAGCCATTCACCCTCAATCTCAGCAGCGGCATAGACGCCCAGTTCAATTCCGCCAATCTCGATATCGCCGGCGGCACGATGAAGACGAATGATCCCGTCGCCATCCAGACCAAAGGCGCCTCGATTGTTGCGAACTCGCTCGAGATGAAGGATAAGGGGCGAACCATGATCTTCGCGGGCAGCGTCAAGTTGAACATCGAGCCGTCCGCCATTCAAAGCAATCGGTCTACGGAAGCCGCCCAGCCATGATTTACCGCTCCTTCGCCACGTTTTCCTTTGCTGGCTTCCTTCTGGTTTCGGCAGGCCTGCTCGCCGGACCGGCAGCGGCGCAGACGACCAACAGTCAGATGAACGGCCTGAAGCTGTCCAACGACCAGCCCATTCAGATCGAAAGCGATCAGCTTGAGATCCGCGAGCAGGAAAAGAAGGCCTTCTTCACCGGCAATGTGAAGGTTGTGCAGGGCACGACCACGCTGCAGGCCGGGACGATGGTCGTTCACTATCGCGGCGAGGGCCAGACCGTGACGCAGGGCAATGCCGACATCGAGAAGATCGACGTCGCCCAGAAGGTGTTCCTGTCGTCCGGGACGCAGCAAGCGACTGCGGACACCGGATATTTCGACATGGCGCAGCAGCTCTTCGTGCTCGAAGGTGAGCGCGTCGTTCTTTCCGAGGGACAGAACGTCTTTGTCGGCTGCAAGCTCACCGTCCAGATGAATTCCGGCCAGGCCAAGCTCGACAGCTGCGGCCGGCGCGTTCAGATTCAGCTCGACCCCAAGTCACAGCAGAGCAACTGACGGGTCCGCGTGAACGTGCACATTCCATTTTTCTCCAAGAAGAAGCAGCCCCAGAAGGCGGCGAACCCGACCGGCCTGCCGGGCGACAAGTCGCGCTATGAAGGCACGCTGATCGCTCACGGTCTGACAAAGACCTATAATTCGCGCCGCGTCGTCAACGGTGCCTCGCTGGTGGTCCGCCGCGGCGAGGCCGTCGGTCTGCTCGGCCCGAACGGCGCCGGCAAGACGACCTGTTTCTACATGATCACGGGCCTCGTGCCCGTCGATGCCGGGACGATCTCGATCAACGGCAACGACGTCACCTCCATGCCGATGTATCGGCGCGCCCGTCTCGGCGTCGGCTATCTGCCGCAGGAAGCATCGATCTTTCGCGGTCTGACGGTGGAAGAGAACATTCGCGCGGTGCTCGAGGTCCATGTTTCCGACAAGCGCAAGCGCGAAGAGAAGCTCGACGAACTGCTGGCAGAATTCCACATCGAGAAGCTGCGCAAGTCGCCGGCGGTGGCGCTTTCCGGCGGCGAGCGCCGGCGTCTGGAAATTGCCCGCGCCCTTGCGACCGATCCGACCTTCATGCTGCTGGACGAGCCGTTTGCCGGCGTCGATCCGATCTCGGTCTCCGACATTCAGAATCTCGTGCGACATCTCACGGCACGCGGCATCGGTGTTCTCATCACAGACCACAATGTGCGTGAAACGCTTGGCCTGATCGACCGCGCCTACATTATCCATGCGGGTGAAGTGCTCACCCATGGCCGGGCCAACGACATCGTCAACAATGCCGATGTGCGCCGCCTCTATCTGGGCGAACAGTTCAGCCTCTGACGGATCTTTGAAGAAAAGACCGCCTCGCCCCTCCCGCGGCTTGACCAAAACAAAATAAAAAGCAATTTTTGGGCCAAGTGGAATTTCCCGCCAGAAAAGGCGGGATTGCGGGGAAATGTAGGGGAGTCGAGCGTCCGCCATGGCCTTATCCGCCAATCTGTTCCTGCGACAAAGCCAGTCTCTGGTGATGACTCCCCAGCTGATGCAGTCGATTCAGCTGTTGCAGATGACTCACCTCGAACTGATGCACTTCATCGCGCAGGAAGTGGAGCGGAATCCGCTGCTCGAAATGGCGGCAGATGATGGCGATTTGGGCGGCGACCTGCCTGACAATGCCGATCGCCACGGCAACACGGCGCAGGAAAGCCAGGCCGCTTCCGACGAAACAGGCGCATCTCCATCGCTCGACAGCGACTGGTATGAGAATGGCGCGAGCGAGCGCCTGAACGATCGGCTCGATACGAATTACGATACCGCCTTCGCGGACGAGGGTTCCCTGCAGCGGCCCGACGCGCCGGAACTGCTTGGGCAGTGGAAATCAATGCCGGGTCAGTCCGGCGACGGAAGCGAGGGCTACGACCTCGACGACTTCGTAGCCGGGCAGGTCAGCCTCAGGGATTACCTGAACCAGCAAGTTCCCTTTGCGCTCACTTCGGCCTCCGATCAGTTGCTCGCCTCCGTGCTGATCGACCATCTGGATGAAGCGGGCTATCTGCGCGCGGACCTCGACGAGGTGGCGTCTCGCCTCGGCTTGAGTAATGCTGATGTCGAGGCGGTTCTCGTGACCCTGCAAACGCTCGAGCCCGCCGGGGTCTTTGCGCGCAGCCTCAGCGAATGCCTGGCGATCCAGTTGCGTCAACGGGACCGGTACGACCCGGCGATGGCAGGCCTCGTCAACAATCTCGAACTGCTTGCCAAGCGCGATTTTGCCGCGTTGAAGAAGATCTGCGGCGTCGATGAGGAGGATCTCGTGGACATGCTGTCCGAGATCCGCAAGCTCAATCCGAAGCCAGGCAGCAGCTTCGAGCGTGCTGTCAGCGAATCCGTCACGCCGGATATCGTCGTGCGTCCCGACGGGCTCGGAGGCTGGCAGGTCGAACTCAATCCGGATGCGCTTCCGCGCGTGCTCGTCAACCACACCTACATGGCCGCCGTTGGGCGCCATGGGGCATCCAAGGATGCTCCGGATCAGGCCTTCATGTCGGAATGCCTGCAGAATGCCAACTGGCTCACGCGCAGCCTCGACCAACGCGCCCGAACGATCACCAAGGTTGCCGCCGAGATCGTGCGCCAGCAGTCCGCATTCCTCGACCACGGCGTCGATCACCTGCGGCCGCTGAATCTGAAAACGGTCGCCGATGCCATCAAGATGCACGAATCGACCGTCAGCCGCGTGACGACGAACAAATACATGCTCACGCCCCGCGGGCTGTTCGAACTCAAATACTTCTTCAGCGTGTCGATTGCCTCGGCCGAAGGCGGCGACAGCCATTCGGCGGAAGCCGTGCGCCATCGGATCCGCGCCCTGATCGAAAAGGAAAGCCCCGAGGCCGTGCTGTCCGACGACGATATTGTCTATCAGCTGAAATCATCAGGCGTCGATCTCGCACGACGCACCGTGGCCAAATATCGCGAGTCGATGAATATCCCTTCTTCCGTCCAGAGACGTCGCGAAAAGCGCGCCATGGCCAAGGTTTCCGTCGGCTGACGGCCCCTTCCCACCCGAAAGATTAACAGGAGATTGACTCTTTCCCCGAGGGCGGCTAGAAGCGCGCCGCAATCGACAGCGCACACTGTCAACCGAAGGAAGATCCTTCGACGACGCCCGACAAACGACGGCACAGACTGACCTAACCGTTCGAAAAGCTTGGACGCGGCCGTCGCTTGGCGTAAAATGGATACGCAACCAATCATAAGAAGGGAAACTCCATGAGTGTGCGTGTATCCGGCAAGCAGATGGAAATCGGTGAAACGTTCCGGCAGCGGATCGAGGATCGAATCCAGGATGCGGTTACCAAATACTTCGACGGAGGGTATTCCGGGCAAGTGGTCGTCACGAAGTCGCAGTCGCGCTTCGCGGCCGATTGCCTGGTGCATCTCGACACCGGCGCAAACCTGCATGCCGCAGGTGAGGCCAATGATCCACAAGTGGCCTTCGACACCGCCTTCGAGCGCGTCGAGAAGCGCCTGCGCCGCTACAAGCGCAAGCTGAAGGATCATCACGCGGGAGAAGCTCAGAACCCGCCGATCGAGATCGCCTACACGGTCATGGACTCTCTCGACGACGATCACGAGGAACTTCCGGACGACTATGCGCCGACGATCGTTGCCGAAAGCACCAAGAAACTTCGGACCATGTCCGTCGCTACCGCGGTTATGGCTCTCGACATGACCGACGAACCGGTTCTTCTGTTCAGAAACCCGGGAAGTGAACAATTGAATATCGTTTATCGTCGCAATGACGGTAATATCGGGTGGATCGATTCCGCCAACATCAAAGGCTGACGGTCGATCTGGGCGGCTGCCGAAAGGTGGCCGCCCGAGCTTCGGCCCGAGGCATGAAGGACATTGATATGGCATTGGCAGATTTGCTGCAGCAGGATGCTGTCGTACCGGCTCTCCGGGTGAACTCCAAGAAGCAGCTGCTTCAGGAACTTGCGGCCAAAGCCTCCAAGCTTACCGACATTCCGGAACGGGAAATCTTCGACGTGATCCTGCAGCGCGAGCGCCTCGGCTCGACGGGCGTGGGCAACGGCATCGCCATCCCGCATGGAAAGCTCAACAAGATCAACAAGATCACGGGCGTATTCGCGCGTCTTGAGACGCCGGTCGATTTTGAAGCGCTCGATGATCAGCCGGTCGATCTGGTCTTTCTTCTTCTGGCGCCGGAAGGTGCCGGAGCGGATCATCTGAAAGCCCTCTCACGCATTGCGCGTGTGCTGCGCGACCATGATCTGGTGGCAAAGCTCAGGGCGACCGAGTCGGCCTCGGCGATCTACACCTTCCTCAACGAGGAACAGGCGTCGAACGCCGCCTGAGCGACTGCATTGAAGTCCAGACAATAAAAAAGCGCCCTCTCGGGCGCTTTTATTTTATTCACGCGATATCACGTCTGCTCACGCCTTGGCGGTATCCTCGGCTGCGGCTTCCGACTTCGGGCCGCCCTTGGCAACACCGACCATGGCCGGACGCAGGACACGCTCGCCGATGGCGTAACCGGCCTGAACGACCTGGACGACCGTGTTGTTGGGCACGTTCGGATTCGGCACCTCGAACATCGCCTGATGGAAGTTCGGATCGAACTTCTGGCCTTCAGCCTCGATCTTGCGCACTCCGTGGCGCTCGAGCGTTGCCAACATGCCGCGCTCGGTCATTTCGACGCCCTCAATCAGAGCGGTTAGGGTCGCGTCTGCGGCAGCGCGGGCCTCTTCCGGCAGCGTTTCGATCGCGCGGCGCAGGTTGTCGGAAACGGACAGCATGTCGCGGGCAAAGCCGGTCACCGCATAGGACTTGGCATCCTTGATTTCGCGGTCGGTGCGGCGGCGCAGATTGTCCATTTCAGCCGCCAGACGCAGGAAGCGGTCGCGCAGATCGGCATTTTCTGCCTTCAAAGCGTCGATCGGATCAATCTCCTGCGCGGACCCGGCCTCGCTTTCGTTCGCAACCTGCCCTTCTTCGGTGGTCGCGGTTGCTTCTGCCTCGGTGGCTGCCGCGTCAGGTCCGTTCTTGTTGGTTTCTTCGGTCATGACGTTCTCCGGATGATGTCTCGTTTTCGAAGCTCAACGGTTTCGAATGCGTGCCCGATATCAGGGTTTGACGAGAAAAAATCAAGGGTTTGTGGGGAAATTGGCTCACCGCGCGCCGCGCGAGAGCCTCGCCATCAGCTGAGCGGTGTAATCGACCATCGGCACGATGCGCGAATAGTTGAGACGGGTGGGACCGATCACGCCGACGGCGCCGACGATGCGGTCTTCGCCATCACGATAGGGTGCTACGATCAACGAGGAACCGGAAAGCGAGAAAAGCTTGTTTTCCGATCCTATGAAGATCCGGACCCCCGGGCCGCTTTCGGCCAAATCGAGGATTTCGATCAAGCTTTCCTTGCGCTCCAGATCGTCGAAGAGCAGGCGCAGGCGATCGATGTCCTCGGAGCCGGCCAGACCTTCGAGCAGATTGGCGCGACCGCGGACGATCAGGCGGGCGGGCTGTTTTTCCGCCACTTCGCCCGACCAGACGGCGAGGCCGCGCTCGACCAGATCCTGGGACAGGGTGTCGAGCTCTGTCGCCACCTGGGCCTTCAGGTTCTCGATCTGGCCACGCAGTTCACGCAGCGTCTGGCCTGTCAGGTTGGCGTTCAGAAAATTGGCCGCTTCGGTCAACTGCGAGGCGGTGACACCTGCCGGCAGTTCGATGATGCGGTTCTCGACCTGGTTATGCTCGCCGACGAGGACGGCGAGTGCCTTCGTCGGTTCGAGCCGAATGAATTCGACATGCTTGAGCACCGGGTCGTTCTTCGCCGAGATGACGAGGCCGGCGCCACGCGACAGGCCGGACAGCATGCGGCTTGCCTCGGTCAGCATGGCTTCCATCGGCTGATCGGCGCTGGAAGGTCTGATCTGACGTTCGATTTCGTCCCGCTCGCCTTCGGAAAGATCGCCGATCTGCATGAAGGCGTCGACGAAGAAGCGCAGGCCGGCCTGCGTGGGCAGGCGTCCTGCGCTGATATGCGGCGCATAGATGAGGCCGAGTTCTTCGAGATCGCTCATGACGTTGCGCACGGAGGCTGGCGACAGCGACATCGGCAGCAGGCGCGAAAGATTGCGCGAACCGAGCGGATCACCGCTGTCGAGATAGGTCTCGACGATACGGCGAAAGACCTCCCGGGAGCGATCGTCCAGGGATGCCGAAACGTCTGCGACGGTCGTCTTCGGTGATGCCATTATCGGAGCGAACATGATCTCAGAAGTTTCATGCTGGAAATATAATCACTGCTTCCAAGATGACCAAGGGGTATTTCGCCACGCACGAGGCTCTCTGCGCTGCGGCATGGTTTTTCTTTGCAAATGCGCTGCTCCGTCCTTAGAAGGCAACTAACAACCCAGGAGATTGCAATGCGGCCATCCGGCAGAAAAACCGATCAAATGCGCAAGGTTTCATTCGAGCGCAACTTTTCCAAGCATGCAGAAGGCTCCTGCCTGGTGAAGTTCGGCGATACGCATGTGCTGTGCACGGCGAGCCTGGAAGAAAAGACCCCGCCGTGGCTGCGCAATTCCGGCAAAGGCTGGGTGACGGCGGAATACGGCATGCTGCCGCGCGCCACCGGTGACCGCATGAAGCGCGAGGCCGCCTCGGGCAAGCAAAGCGGTCGTACGCAGGAAATCCAGCGCCTCATCGGTAGGTCGCTTCGGGCAATCGTCGATCTCGAGGCTCTCGGCGAACGCCAGATCTCGATCGACTGCGACGTCATCCAGGCGGACGGCGGCACGCGCACGGCGGCGATCACCGGCGCCTTCATTGCCCTGCACGACTGCCTGAAATGGATGGAAGCCCGCAGCATGATCAAGGTCGAGAAGGTCCTCAAGGATCATATCGCGGCCGTTTCTTGCGGCATCTTCGCAAGCCAGCCTGTGATCGACCTCGACTATCTGGAGGACTCGGCTGCCGAAACGGACGCCAATTTCGTGATGACCGGCTCCGGCGGCATCGTTGAGATCCAGGGCACGGCAGAAGGCAAGCCGTTCAGCCAGGAGGAGTTCCTGACGCTTCTGGGTCTGGCACGCAACGGCATCGACGAACTGGTGGCATTGCAGAAGCAGACAATCGCCTGAGAAGAAGGGCCGCATGATCGAAGGGATCCTCGAAACCGCACTTTATGCGGACGATCTGGATAAGGCGGAGGCGTTTTACGACGACGTCCTCGGCCTCGAAAAGATCCGCCGTGGCGGCAACCGGCATCTCTTCTATCGGTGCGGGTCCGGCGTTCTTCTGATCTTCAATCCGGCAGAAACGGAGACAGCAATCGCCGACGACCCCTTCCCGGTCCCGACCCACGGGGCAAAGGGACCTGGCCATGTCTGTTTCATCGTCCGTGACGACGATCTCGATGCCATGCGCAGTCGGCTGCAGGAGGCCGGGATACCCGTCGAAGCCGAACTGACATGGCCGAACGGCGCACGCTCGATCTACTTCCGCGACCCGGCCGGCAACAGCCTGGAATGCGCGTCCCGCACCCTTTGGACTTCTTGAACGGACCTATCGCATGCGCAAACTCGATACCCGCACGATCGTCGTTGCCAGCCACAATGCCGGCAAGATCGCCGAAATCGCCGATCTGATCGGTCCCTTCGGCTTTTCGGCCAAGTCCGCGAAGGACCTAAATTTCGTCGAGCCTGACGAGACTGGCACGACCTTCGAGGAAAATGCCGCGATCAAGGCGCTGGCCTCGGCCAAGGCTTCGGGGCTGCCTGCGCTCTCCGACGACAGTGGTCTCGTCATCGACGCGCTCGGCGGCGCCCCCGGCGTCTACACGGCGAACTGGGCCGAGCGCGAGGATGGCAGCCGCGACTTCCAGATGGCGATGGAGAAGGTCGAAAAGGCTCTCCAGGAGCGCGGCGCGACGGAAGCGACCCAGCGGACCTGCCGTTTCGTCAGCGTGCTATGCCTCGCCTGGCCTGATGGCCATACCGAATTCTTCCGGGGCGAGGTCGAGGGCGTGGTTGCCTGGCCGCCGCGCGGCACCGCCGGTTTCGGCTATGACCCCGTCTTCCAGCCCGAGGGACATACGCGCACCTTCGGCGAGATGACGGCGGAAGAGAAGCACGGTTGGAAGCCGGGTGATGCGGAGGCTCTGTCGCATCGTGCCCGGGCCTTCAAGCTTTTCGTCGAAACTTGCCTGGAGGCATGACGCCTTGACCGAACGGCCTTTCACGCTCCTGCCCGACACTGGCGAGCCCGGTTTCGGGGTCTACGTGCATTGGCCCTTCTGCGCGGCCAAGTGTCCGTATTGTGACTTCAACAGTCATGTGCGGCACCAGCCGGTCGATCAGGCGCGCTTTGTCGCCGCGTTTCTCGCCGAACTGAAGTGTGTACGGGCGATGTCCGGGCCGAAAACCGTCACCAGCGTCTTCATGGGCGGCGGTACGCCCTCGCTGATGGATCCCTCGACGGTCGGCGCGATCCTCGACGGTATTGCGGCCAACTGGCACATGCCCGATGGCATCGAGATCACCATGGAGGCGAACCCTTCGAGCGTCGAGGCGACCCGCTTCCACGGCTATCGGGCAGCCGGCGTCAATCGGGTGTCGCTCGGGGTGCAGGCGCTGAACGATCCGGACCTCAGGTTCCTAGGGCGGCTGCATGATGTCGCCGATGCACTCAAGGCCATCCGGCTGGCACGCGAGATCTTCCCGCGCATGTCCTTCGATCTGATTTACGCCCGACCCAACCAGACGGTGGAAGCCTGGGAGCGTGAGCTGAAGGAGGCGATTTCCTACGCGGTCGATCACCTCTCGCTCTACCAGCTGACGATAGAGGAAGGCACAGCCTTCTATGGCCTGCACAAGGCCGGCAAACTGATCGTCCCCGATGACGAGCATGCCGCCACACTTTACGAGGCGACGCAGGAGATCACTGCGCGCGAAGGTCTGCCGGCCTATGAGGTTTCCAACCACGCCCGCCCCGGCGCGGAGAGCCGGCATAACCTGACCTATTGGCGCTACGGCGACTATGCCGGCATTGGTCCGGGCGCACATGGGCGTCTTACCCAGGGGCGGACGAAGATCGCGACCGTCGCCGAGCGGCACCCCGAGACCTGGCTTAGGGCCGTCGAGCAGAATGGTCATGGCATCATCGAACGCGAGGAGCTCGATCACGAGGCTCAGGCCGACGAGCTTCTGCTGATGGGGCTTCGCCTCCGCGAAGGGGTCGATCTCGCCCGCTGGCAGCAGCTTTCCGGCCGCGATCCCGATCCGGACAAGGAGCAGTTCCTGCTGGACCAGGGTTTCATCGAGCGATTGGGCAACTCCCGCCTGAGGGTGACGCCTGCAGGCATGCTGATCCTCAACGCCGTCGTCGCGGATCTCGCCTGCTGAGGAGGAAGCGACGATGCCGGTCGATCCCGCTTTTGCCCGTTTCGACATGGCCCGCCTCTACGACGCCTTCAACCATCATGGCGAAGACGGCGATTTCTATGAAAACTTCCCCGAAGCGCCCTGCCGTGTCCTCGACATCGGCTGCGGCACGGGATCGGTGCCGCTGAGGCTGGCGCGGCGCGGGCACAGGGTCACGGGTGTGGATCCGGCAGAGGGCATGCTGAAGGTCGCGCGCGCTAAGGATGAGTATGGTCTTGTCGACTGGGTCCAGGCGACGGCCTCAACCTTTGAACGCCCTGCCCGTTTCGACCTCGCCATCATGACGGGACACGTCTTCCAGGTCTTTCCCGACGATGCCGAAACCCTGGCTGCCTTGCGCAACATTCACCGTCACATGGCGCCTGGCGGTAAGCTGATCCTCGAAAGCCGCAATCCGCTGGACAGAGCCTGGGAAGGCTGGACCCGGGAGAAGACGCATGAACAGCGGGTCATCGATGGCATCGGGCCGGTCGACGTTTACTACCAGATCAAGGATGTCGAGGGTGAACATGTGACCTTCGATGCGGTCTTCACGATCGAAGCCACAGGGGAGATCCTGCTCAGCGTAAGCCGGCTCAGATTTCCGCCCGCCGAGGCCATCGAGCGCCTTCTCCGGACTGCCGGTTTTACCGAGGTCGACCTGCTCGGCTGGTGGGATCGCAGCCCTTATTCCGAGACCAGCCCCGAGATCATCGCGATCGCCCGGGCCTGAAACGGCGGGCGGGCACAAAAAAGCCACCGCGCGCCGGATGGCATTCGCGGTGGCTCTTTACGTTCGGCTTGGTCGCTTACTCGTTGATCAGACGACGCAGAAGCTCGATTTCCTGCGACAGCTTCTGATCGGCCGAGATCAGTTCCTCGATCTTGCGAACCGCGTGCAAAACTGTCGTGTGGTCACGACCGCCGAAGCGACGACCGATCTCCGGGAAGGAGCGCGGGGTGAGCGTCTTCGACAGATACATCGCGATCTGGCGTGGCTTGACGATGACGCGTGTGCGGCGGTTCGACACCAGTTCCTGGCGCGAGACGTTGTAATGGCGGGCCACCACGCGCTGGATGTCTTCGATGCGCACGCGCTTCTGGTCGCCGGCGCCGACGAGATGGGCCAAAAGTTCGTCGACACGCTCGATCGACAGGTTCGGCTCGAAGGAGCGGCGGAAGAGCAGCTGGTTGAAGGCGCCTTCCAGATCACGGCCGCTGCTGGTGATGTTGCGGGCAACATGCTCCAGGATCTCAGCGGGGATGTCGATCGACGGATCGTCCTTGCGGGCGACGTCGAGCCGCGACTTCATCATGTCGAGGCGCATATCGTAATCAGGCGCTTCCATTTCGATGGCCACACCACCCTGGAGACGCGAACGGACACGCGGATCAAGCGATTCCAGTTCCCAAGGTGCACGGTCAGCGGCGACGACAACCTGCTTGGCGCTGTCGAGCAGCATGTTCAGGAGGTGGCAGAATTCGTGCTGGATCATCTTACCCTGCAGGAACTGCATGTCGTCGATGATCAGGAGATCGATGTTGCGGAGCGAGTCCTTGAGCGTCAGGGCATCGTTGTCGCGGATCGCGGTTGCAAAGCGCCACATGAAGTATTCGGCCGTGAGATAGACGACACGCGGCTGGCGCGGGCTCTGGATCGCCGCATTGGCGACCGCCTGCAACAGGTGCGTCTTGCCGAGACCAACAGATGAATGGATGAAGAGCGGATTGAAGCGCACGGCGCCTGCACCGGCTTCTGCGATCGTCTTGGCGGCGGCGAGCGCTACGCGGTTCGAGGCACCCTCCACGAAACCATCGAAGGTATAGCGGCTGTCGAGCGGCGAGCCGAACAGCGGGCCTGCCTGTGTGGTGCGTGTGTTCGACGGCGCATGGGTCTGGGCAGAGGCGATCTGGCCGACGGTCTGCGGTCCGGCCTTGCGCGGCGAAGCCGGCTGGCTGACCTCAGATCCGACCGAACGCTCCTCGACGACAGGGCCCCGGGTGCTGCGGCTGGCGCTGCGCACCATGATTTCGACCTTCAGGATCGACGGATCTTCAGCCTGGAAGATCGACGTGATCAGGTCGAGGTAACGGTTGTTGATCCAAGACTTCAGAAAGGTTGTCGGTACGGTCAGGCGTACCACGCTTTTCGATGCGGAATGGAGCTTCAGGCGCCCAAACCAGCTCTGGTACACGTCCACACCAACCTGAGCCTTCAACCGCTTGCTGAATCGTTCAAACAGAGCATCATGCTTCATCTCGGCATTATCTCCTGCCCCTTCGGAGCATGCGGCGCCGAGCGCCGAATGTGCATTGTCCCCGTTCGCCAACGCACCGGCCGTCATAGAGTTCATATGCATTTTGCCGCCTTCCAAATTCATTCCAGGTGCCGGGCGCGTCCATTGCCGCCCGACAGCCGCTTCATCTCTCGTCGATCCCAGGGGATCGACAGTCCCCGAACACATCGTGCCGACTTCAGCCAAAAGCCGGCTCAACTTGCCATCGCCCCCTCACGACAATCGCAGTGCCCATACATGCGGCATCCTCGTCATGCCGCACATCCTTGTCCTTGTCGTGGCCACCGGCCACCATCAAGGCGCAAAACCGCCATCACGCGGAAACAGCAAAGTTTCCGATGCAATGTCGATCACTTTATGAGAAAACGGAATGGAAACACTCCGCCCCGGCAAGAGCGACATGTCACGATGACATTGCTGCCGTCCGGACCGTCGTTTTCGGCCATTGGCTGGCCTCTTGCTGAGAAACATTAAGGCAGGATCAAAAGCCAAGATCAACACCGATTTTTAGGCTATCGGGCGCTTGGACCATTGACTCTTCGTACTTCATTTTAGCGTCACATTCGGGCGAAAAAGAATCGCTTTTGAATCAAGGAGATTCCCAAACGGGCACAAGATGAGGCGTTGGCAATGCGAAAAAATAAAATTTCTCTTGACTCGCAAGGGGGCCAATCCGCCCCAGCAAGAAGGTAGCCCGCTCAGCGGCACCTCCCAGAACCGTATGAAATCATTGTGTTTTTCATGTCATCGGACTGACAAGATGCAGTGCAGCAGAAAACTCTAAAACATCAATTTTCAATAATCGTAAGCGACAACGACAAAAAGCCCGGCGCGACGCCAGGCTCTTCGAAAAATGTCAGAAAGGTGTCTAAAATTAGACAGCCAGGGCCTTCACACGAGCGGCCAGACGCGAGATCTTCCGCGATGCCGTGTTGGCGTGAACCACACCCTTGGTGGCAGCGCGCTGGATCTCAGGCTGAGCTGCCTGAAGGGCGTCCTTGGCGACAGCAGCGTCACCGGAAGCGATGGCTTCTTCGACCTTGCGGATGAAACCACGGACCCGCGAACGACGAGCCTTGTTGACTGCAGTACGGGCAGCGATCTTGCGGGTCGCCTTCTTCGCCGAAGTTGTGTTGGCCATGATGCCTCTCTCGAATTCAAACCAAAGCCCACCATCGCCGCGTCGGGTCGTTGCGACCTGCCATACCAGCACTTGGGGAGCTGTTTCATGGGAAAAGCGCATCGGCTTTCCCAACCGTGGGCGGGCATATAGCGGGAAAGCGCGAATGCGTCAACGCGGATTCTGCAGATAACGCGCCTTCCCTTGCGCTTATCTGTGCTTGAAGGCGGGCTTCCGCTTCTCGACGAAGGCCGCCATGCCCTCCTTCTGGTCATCGGTCGCAAACAGCGAATGAAACAGCCGGCGTTCGAAGCGCAATCCTTCGCTCAAGGTCTGCTCGAAGGCGCGATTGACGGCCTCCTTGGCCATCATCACTGACGGGAGAGAGAAGGAGGCAATCTTGGCGGCGGCCTCCAGCGCCTCGTCCAGCAGCCGCTCGGGCTCGACGACGCGCGCTACCAGACCGGCACTTTCCGCTTCCGCTGCGTCCATCATGCGTCCTGTCAGGCAGAGATCCATGGCCTTCGCCTTGCCGACGGCGCGGGTAAGCCGCTGCGAGCCGCCCATGCCGGGAATGATGCCGAGGGTGATCTCGGGCTGGCCGAACTTCGCGGTCTTCGAGGCGATGATGAAGTCGCACATCATGGCGAGCTCACAGCCACCGCCGAGCGCAAAACCGGAGACGGCGGCGATGAAGGGCTTACGGAAGCCGGCAATGTGATCCCAACCGCCGATGAAGTCACCGGTATAGGTGTCGACGAAACCAAGCGACTGCATTTCCTTGATGTCAGCGCCGGCAGCGAAAGCCTTTTCCGAGCCTGTGAGCACCACGGCGCCGACGCTCGCGTCGGCCTGTAGTTCGCTCAAGAGTTGGCTGAGCTCGCGCATGACCGTCGAGTTCAGGGCATTCAGCGCCTGGGGCCGGTTCAGCGTCACCAGCGCAACGCGGTCGCGCCGTTCGATCAGCAGGGTTTCAAATGACATGGCTTCCTCCTCCACGGCCCGAAGGCCTCATTTCTGGCAGGTGCGACAATAGAATGTCGAGCGGCCGGATTGAACTATTCTTTCGACGGTACCCCTGCAACCATCCGTGAGGCAGGGCTTTCCCTCCCGATCATAGGCGCGGAAGGAATGCTGAAAGTAACCCAGCGTACCGTCCGCCTGGATATGGTCGCGCAGCGACGAACCACCCGCCTCGATCGCATCGGCAATCACCTCGCGGATCGACTGGGTGAGCAGTCCGAGTTCCACCTTCGGTTTGCCCTTGGCCGTGACGAGGGTTGAGACCTTGCGGGTCGGCGACAGATGCGATCGCCATAGCGCTTCACAAACATAGATGTTGCCGAGGCCGGCAATGACCTTCTGATCGAGCAGCGCGCCCTTCAATGGCTGGCTGCGACCTGCAAAACGGGTCGCCAGATAGTCCGGGGAGAGGATATTGCCGACGGGCTCGGGGCCGAGATCGCGAAATGCGGGATAGGTGTCGAGCGCGGAGCGCGCCATCAGCTCCATGAAACCGAACCGACGCGGGTCATTATAGACGACGCGGACAGGCCCCTCCGGACGCTGCAGATGAAAGACGACGTGGTCGTGTTTCTCATCCTTGCTGCGCTCGTGGTGGAAGACGCCGGGGATATCCGCCTCGGCTGCGGCTTCGATGCGGAACGAACCGGACATGCCGAGATGGGCAATGACAGTCAGATCGTCCTCAAGGTCGACGAGCAGATACTTCGCCCGACGGGACAGCGCGAGGATACGCCGACCTTCGACCCTTGCGGCAAAATCGCGCGGCAGAGGAAAGCGCAGATCCGGCCTGCGAAGCTCCAGGCGCTGCAGACTGGCGCCCTCCATGGTCGGTGCTAAGCCGCGTCTGACTGTCTCAACCTCTGGCAATTCCGGCATTTCAGCCCATCTTTCTGTTTGAACAGCTTCTTTAAAGGTCTATACACCAGCGAAGCCAAGGCTTCCCCTGCGCAGATAGCGCGGGACAGGCCTTTTCGCTATGGTCCGCCGACCGTTCCGATATGTGGAGTGAACCGATGACTGCAAGCCGCATTTCCGCCGATGGCGGCATGGAAACCTCCTACGGGTTCCGCCAGGTCGACGAGCAGGAAAAGCAGGGCCTGGTCAACGATGTCTTCCACAAGGTGGCCAAGCGCTACGACATCATGAACGACGTGATGTCGGCCGGCCTGCACCGTGTCTGGAAGGACGCGATGGTAGCGGCTCTCAACCCACGCAAGGATCAGAACTACAAGGTGCTCGACGTTGCTGGCGGCACGGGCGACATCGCCTTCCGTATCGTCGAAGCCTCCAACCGGATGGCGCATGCGACCGTTCTCGACATCAACGGCTCCATGCTGGGCGTCGGCGCCGAGCGGGCGGAGAAGAAGGGACTTTCCCCGAACCTCACCTTCGTCGAGGCCAATGCCGAAAGCCTGCCCTTCGAGGACAACAGCTTCGACGCTTATACGATCGCCTTCGGCATCCGCAATGTGCCGCATATCGACGTGGCGCTGTCGGAGGCCTTCCGCGTTCTGAAGCGCGGCGGACGCCTGCTCGTTCTGGAGTTCTCCGAAGTCGAACTGCCGTTGCTCGACAAGGTCTATGATGCCTGGTCGTTCAATGCGATCCCGCGCTTCGGCAAGATGATCACCGGCGATGCCGAACCCTATCAATATCTCGTGGAGTCGATCCGCAAATTCCCGAACCAGCCGGATTTCGCCCGGATGATCGAGCGGGCCGGATTCTCCAACGTTCGCTTCACCAACTACACCGGCGGCATCGCGGCGCTCCATTCCGGCTGGAAGATCTGAGGCGCATGAGCACGATCGGGGCATATTTCCGTCTGGCACGGGTTGGCTGGGTGCTGGTGCGCGAAGGGGTCGTCGCTGCCCTTCCGTCAGAAGGACTGCCGCCGCTCGTCGGGATCGCCAAGGCGGCCGTCGCGCCGCTCGCGCGCGGCCGTGCGAAGTCCGTCGAGCGTTCCGATCGCCTGGCTAGGGCCGTGGCGCGTCTCGGCCCATCCTATGTGAAGATCGGCCAGTTTCTCGCCACCCGGCCCGATGTGGTCGGCGCCGAGTTCGCTGAGGATCTCGCAGGCCTTCAGGACCGGATGGATTTCTTCCCGACTGAAGCCTCGAAGACGACCATTCAGGAATCGCTCGGCCGCTCCATCGATGAGCTCTACACGCATTTCGGTGAACCCATCGCCGCCGCTTCGATCGCCCAGGTGCATCCCGCTGAGGTCGCGACGCCCGAGGGCTCGCGAAAGGTCGCCGTCAAGGTGATCCGCCCGGGCGTACGCAAGCGCTTTGCGGCCGATCTCGAGGCCATGTATCTCGTCTCGCATCTCCAGGAACGCTTCCTGGCGCATACGCGGCGTCTGCGGCCCGTCGAGGTGACGAAGACACTGGAGCAGACGACCAAGGTGGAGATGGATCTCCGGCTCGAGGCTGCGGCCCTGTCCGAGATTGCTGAGAACACCAAGGACGACCCGGGCTTCCGCGTGCCCGAAGTCGACTGGGAACGCACGGGCCGCGACGTCGTCACCATGGAATGGATCGATGGTGTCAAGATGTCGGATGTCGAAGGCTTGCGCGCCGCCGGCCATGACCTCAACGCGCTCGCCGACACGCTGATTCAGTCTTTCCTGCGCCATACGCTGCGCGACGGCTTCTTCCATGCCGACATGCATCCAGGCAATCTCTTCGTCGATCCGGCCGGCATGATCGTCGCCGTCGACATGGGTATTGCCGGGCGGCTCGGAAAGAAGGAACGCCGCTTCCTCGCCGAGATCCTTTATGGCTTCATCACGCGCGACTACATGCGCGTGGCCGAAGTGCATTTCGAGGCCGGCTACGTGCCGTCGCACCACAATGTCGCGAGCTTCGCCCAGGCAATCCGGGCGATTGGCGAGCCGATCCACGGGCAGCCGGCCGAGACCATCTCGATGGGCAAGCTACTGACGCTGCTGTTCGAAGTCACCGAGATCTTCGATATGCAGACACGCCCTGAACTGGTGATGCTGCAAAAGACCATGGTTGTCGTCGAGGGTGTCTCGCGCATTCTCAATCCGCGCTTCAACATGTGGAAGGCCGCGGATCCCGTCGTTTCGCAGTGGATTCGCGACAATCTCGGTCCGAAACGCATTGCGACCGACCTCAAGGACGGCGCCAAGGCGGCACTCAGGCTGGCCGAAGCGCTGCCGGAAATCGCCACCAAGACCGAGAAGCTTCATGGCGAGATCGTACGCATGAGCGAGGAAGGCCTGCGTTTCGATGCCGAGACCGCCGAGCGCATCGGACGGGCAGAAGCGCGACATACGCGGTCTGGCCGGATCGCGCTCTGGGTGATCGCGGTCGCAGCGGTGGTGATCGCCTTCCAGGTTTCCTAAGCCCGCAGTCACAAGAAATAAAACACAGTTCCTCGATTTCTCGATGGAACAAAGTCGTTCATCATGCGTTCGAACTTGAAAACGCGTTGTTTGTTCCGTCGGGAGTTACATGTCCGCTACTCAAACCGGCTTCGTCCGGTCCACGCTGCTCTTTCTCCTGATCGGCACTGCAATCCTCGTCGGCATTATCCTCGCGACCTTCGGTCTCGTCGAGCGCACCCAGACGACCTTTGAATATATTCTGCAGGAGCGCAACATCCGGCGAATGTCGGCCGACCTCATGCAGAAGCTGACCGACGCCGAGACAGGCCAGCGCGGCTTCGTCATCACGCGCAACGAACTGTTCCTCCAGCCCTACGAGTCCGCCGTTGGCGAGATTCGCGAAGAGGTCGACAGGCTTGCGGCAGCGGTTGCCGATCGCCCGATCAAGGCGGCCCAGATGGACCGGCTGCGTGACCGGATCCGCGGGAAACTCGCGGAGATGGGGCAAGCGATCAATCTCGTGCGCAGCGGCGAGCAGGCGCAGGCCGTCGAGTTGATCCAGAGCGATGTCGGCCGTGAGCTTATGGACGACATCCGCTCCATGCTCGATCAGTTCAAGTCGCTTTCGGACGCCAATGTCGAGCGAGGGACCGAGGCCCAGATCAGCGCGACCGAGCAGCTTCAATGGATCACGGTCGGCGGCGGCATCGCCATCATTGCCGTGATGGGAGGTGCGATCCTGGTCGTCGCCCAGCATGTGCGTGCGCTGGCGGCTTCCCGGCGTGAGGTGGAGGTCTTGAACCAGGGTCTCGAGGCCCGCGTGGAAGAGCGCACCGAAGATCTCATGCAGGCAAACCAGGAGATCCAGCGCTTCGCCTATATCGTCACGCATGATCTGAGAGCACCGCTCGTCAATATCATGGGCTTTACTTCGGAGCTCGATGCCTCGCTGAAATCCTTGCAGGCCTATGTCCTGAACGACGGCAAGCCGGTATCCGAAGAAGAGATCCGCGAAGCCAGACTGGCTGCGTCAGAGGATCTTCCCGAAGCCATCGGCTTCATTCGCTCGTCGACGAAGAAGATGGACGGACTGATCAACGCGATCCTCAAGATTTCGCGCGACGGGCGGCGTCAGTTGAAGCCCGAAATCGTCGAACTACAGCCGATGCTGGAGACCATCACCAACAGCGTCTACCACCAGATCAGCGAAAGCGACGGAAGTATCGATCTCGACATCAAGGCGACCCGCCTCAACACCGATCGATTGTCGGTCGAACAAATCCTTGGTAACCTTTTCGACAATGCTATCAAGTACAAGCATCCCCAGCGGCCCCTGACCCTCGCCGTCCGAACCGCGCCCGAAGGGCGTCACATGGTAAGGATCGAGGTGGAGGATAACGGCCGTGGCATTGCAGAGCAGGACCACGAACGCATTTTCGAACTTTTCCGCCGCTCCGGGCAGCAGGATAAATCGGGTGAAGGCATCGGCCTTGCCCATGTCCGCTCACTGGCACGGAACCTTGGAGGGGAGATAACCGTTCGATCCCGTTTAGGAGAAGGGTCAACCTTCGTACTGCGACTGCCATCTGATCTGTCACGCTTGGTACGGAGTTGATAATGAAAGCCGTGGGAAAAGAAGTCACCATTGTCATGGTGGAAGACGACGAGGGTCATGCCCGTCTGATCGAGAAGAACGTGCGTCGCGCCGGCGTGAACAACGAGATCGTGCCCTTCACCAACGGCACCGAGGCGCTCGACTACGTCCTGGGCACGGATCGCAGCGGCAAGGTCTCCGAAGATCGCTATCTGCTGATCCTGCTCGACCTCAATTTGCCTGACATGTCGGGCACCGATATTCTCGACCAGATTAAATCCAATCCGCACACGCGACGGCTCCCGGTCGTCATCCTCACGACAACGGATGACGAACGCGAAATCCAGCGCTGCTACGATCTCGGGGCCAATGTCTATATTACCAAACCTGTCGATTACGACAATTTCGCCAACGCCATTCGCCAGCTCGGACTGTTCTTTTCCGTCATGCAGATCCCCTGACGGCGGCCGGGAGATGAGCTTCAGCGTTCTCTACATCGATGACGATGCTGCCATTGCCCGGCTGGTCCAGAGGCATATGGGCCGGCTCGGCCATGAGGTGTCGCATGCAGAGAACGCCGAAGACGCGCTCGAACTCCTGAAGACGTCAGGGTTCGATGTCGTGGTGCTCGACCATTACCTGCGCCAGACGACCGGCCATGAGGTGCTGGGCCGCATGCGCGAGGCCGAAATCGACGTGCCCGTGGTCTATGTTACCGGATCCAACGAGGCGCAGGTCGCGATCGAGGCGATCAAGGCGGGTGCTGCTGACTACGTCATCAAGACGGTCAGCGACGACTTCCTGTCGCTCTTGTCGAGCGCAATCGAGCAGACGGTTGCCAATGCCCAGCTGCGTGCGGCCAAGGCCCGCGCCGATGAAGAGATCCGGCTCGGCAAGGAACGCGCAGAGGCGCTGCTGGCCGAGGTCAACCATCGCGTCGCCAATTCGCTGGCGCTGGTCGCCAGCCTGCTGAGACTGCAGATCTCTGCCGCCCGCAGCGACGAAGTGAAGGCGGAACTGGCGGAAACCCAGGCCCGCATTACGGCCATCGCCGGCATGCATCGCAGTCTCTACACCTCGGACGACGTCAGCCGGGTGGAACTCGATCGCTATCTCAACCGGCTCACCGTTGAGCTCTACAATTCGCTGCATAGCGCCGAAAAGCCTGTGCGCCTCCTGCTCGATGCAGATTCCATCTCCCTCAGCGCCGACAAGGCGGTTTCGGTCGGCATGATCGTCACGGAACTTGTTACCAACGCCTTCAAATATGCCTATGCGCCCGGACAGGCCGGCGATATCCGGGTGCATCTGAAGATGCGGGGCGACGGCGAGGCGCTGCTTCGGGTCGAGGATGACGGCGTCGGCATCGATCCGCAGAGCGCGCCGAAGGGAACCGGTCTCGGGAGCCGTATTGTCAAATCCATGGCCTCGACGCTCGGAGACGGGCTGCACTATCTCGAAGGCACGCATGGCACCGTCGCGGAAGTCCCGCTGAAGCTCGACAACGGAGCTTGAGGCACGCCGTTTACCAGTCCCAGTCTCGATGATTTGCCAGCGACCGGAATTGCGCTAGGGTCGCGCCCGCACAGAAAGGGTTGCACTCCATGAGCTTGGCAGGAAAGCGCATTTTGCTTGTTATCGCGGGCGGCATCGCCGCCTACAAGAGCCTCGACCTTATCAGGAGGCTCCGGGAGCGGGGTGCAAGCGTGCGGCCGATCATGACGCGTGGCGCCCAGGAATTCGTCACACCGCTTGCGGTCGGCGCTCTCTCGGCCTCCCATGTCTATACCGAGCTCTTTTCCCGCGAGGACGAGCAGGATGTCGGCCATATCCGGCTGGCGCGTGAGTGCGATCTCGTGCTTGTGGCCCCTGCAACCGCCGACCTGATGGCGAAGATGGCGAACGGGCTGGCTGATGATCTTGCATCCACCGTCCTTCTCGCGACCGACCGCCCGGTGCTGATTGCGCCTGCCATGAACCCGAAGATGTGGGCTCATGCGGCTACCCAGCGGAACTACGCCACCCTGCAACGTGACGGTATCCAGTCCATCGGCCCGATGGAAGGCGAGATGGCCGAAAGCGGGGAGCGTGGTCGCGGGCGAATGGCCGAGCCGATCGAGATCGCAGACCGTGTCGAAGACCTGCTCTCGGGACCGAAGCCGCTGGCCGGCATGACGGCCGTCGTGACCTCCGGTCCGACCCACGAGCCGATTGATCCGGTGCGCTACATCGCCAACCGCTCCTCGGGCAAGCAGGGCCATGCGATCGCGGCCGCCCTTGCCCGCCTCGGCGCCGAGGTTACCCTGGTCTCCGGACCCGTGACCATTGCCGATCCCGCAGGCGTTCGCACCCAACATGTGGAGCGGGCCGAAGAGATGCGCGATGCCGTGCTCTCGGCGCTTCCGGCCGACATTGCCGTCATGGTCGCCGCTGTCGCGGACTGGCGTGTGGCGTCCTCCGCCGGGCAGAAGATCAAGAAGCAACCTGGCGAGGCCCCGCCGCCGCTCGAGCTTGCGGAAAACCCCGATATCCTGAAGACGGTGGGCCACCACGCTCAGCGTCCGCGCCTCGTCGTCGGCTTTGCCGCCGAGACCCAGAACGTCGAGGAAAATGGCCGATCAAAGCTCGAACGCAAGGGCGCCGACCTGATCGTTGCCAATGATGTCTCGCCCGAGACCGGGATCATGGGCGGCGATCGCAACCGGGTGAAGCTGATTTCCCGCGACGGGGTGGAAGCCTGGCCGGACCTTTCCAAGGACGAAGTCGCCGAACGCCTGGCGCTCTGGATCGCCACCCAGATCGGCGGGACCGGCGCATGAGCCTCTTTACGCGCTCGGGCTTCGAGGCCTTTGTCCAAGGGTTTGCCGGCATCACACAAGTCGACCAGTGGGACAGCCGTGTGGCCAAGGTGGGCGACAAGGTTTTCGCCCTGCTGACCGATGGTGAACATCGGCTGACCTTCAAAGTCAGCGAGGAAAGCTTCGAGATCCTGACATCGCTTAGAGGCGTGTCACAGGCGCCCTATTTCGCCAAGCGCAAATGGGTCAGCGTCGAACCAGACAGCGAGCTCGGCGAAGCCGACCTTATGGAATACCTCACCCGCTCCTATCGCACGGTCAGTTCGTCGCTGACCCGCAAGCTGCGCGCCGAACTCGGCATCGTCGAGTAAAGCTGTGATCAGACCGCAGCCATCGCCGGCTGACGAATCTTCTCGACCCGCGCGTGCTCGACCTCAGGCTTGAACTCGGCGGCATCCAGGCCGTTTTCGCTGAGGATCACGGCACTGCCAGCGGGAATTTCCACCCAGGTATCCGTCTCGTCGTTCAGCGGTTCAGACACGAGACAGAAGCTGCCCTTCGGCCCCATGGGCGCTGCAAACAGCGTTGGAGCATATTCGTCCGTCGAGTAGCGCACGGCATAGAGCGTCTTGCCATCAGAAAAGGCGGCAGTCATGCGGATGCGGGCGGTGCCTGTCAGATGCAGGCTGATCTGCTCAACGAAGCCCACAGCCTCGCTCATCGCGGCGATGGGACGTTCCCTCAGGCCGAACTGAAGGGCCAGCAAGAAGAGCAATTCGCTGTCTGTCGTGCCGACACGGGCGTGGAAATGTTCGTCATCCAGCATGCCCTCCATGGGGCGGCGGATCCGATCGAAATTGTCGATCTGGCCGTTGTGCATAAAGGACCAGTTGCCCTGAACGAAGGGATGGCAGTTGTCGCGGCGGGTGGCGCCATGGGTGGCGGCGCGGACATGGGCGAGGAACAGCGGCGAGCGGATCTGGCTTGCGAGGCTCTTCAGATTGCAATCGGACCAGGCCGGCAGCACATCGCGGAAGCGGCCAGGCTCGGGGCGGTCACCATACCAGGCGAGACCGAAGCCATCGCCGTTGGTGGCGGTCTTGGCGCGGGTTGCGCAATGCGATTGCTCGATCAGGGAATGCGCAGGCGAGGTCACCAGCTCCTCGAGGAAGATCGGAACACCACGGTAAGCTGCCCAACGACACATATGAATTCTGCCCCAGGTCCATCGACCGACTGCGAATCTTCGATAGTCTTCGCCCAATAGACTAATGATTTGCAAACATGACATCCTTCATGACAAAATTTTGTCACGCAGCGCAACATTCTTCCTGCTCTCGCTCGGCACAAAAGTGAACACTGCGTTCTGCCCGGCGGGCCTGCGTGCCATGGTTCTCTCGTCTATATTGCTACCCAAGCAAACAGCCCGTTTCACCGAGGAGGTCACCGAATGTCCATCCGCCCCGTCAAGCATGAGAGCCGCGCCACGCCAACCATGGAAGGCGCCGGCGTCAAACTGCACCGCGTCTTCGGCTTCGGCGATCCTTCAATGACCGACCCCTTCCTGATGATGGACGATTTCCGCAACGACGAGCCGATGGACTATGTCCGCGGCTTCCCCTGGCATCCGCATCGCGGCATCGAGACGATCACCTATGTGCTGGCCGGCACCGTCGAGCATGGCGACAGCCTGGGCAATCAGGGCATGCTGGGTGCGGGCGACCTGCAATGGATGACGGCCGGCAGCGGCATCCTGCACCAGGAAATGCCGAAAGGCGATTTTGCCGGCCGCATGCACGGCTTCCAGCTCTGGGCCAATCTGCCGTCTTCGCTGAAGATGACGAAACCGCGTTATCAGGACATCAAGTCACCCGAGATCCCCGTCGTCATCGATGATGACGGCACGTCGGTGCGTGTCATCTGTGGCGACTTCTGGGGCAAAAGCGGTCCGGTCGACGGCATAGCCGCCGAGCCCGTCTATCTCGACATCTCGGTGCCGCCCGGCAAGCGCAAGACCTTCCCGGTCGATACCTATCGCTCGGCCTTTGCCTATATCTTTGCCGGCTCCGGCTCGTTCCGGGATGCGTCCAAGCCCTTCGGCGTCAAGGTCGAGAAGGAATATATGGGCGAAGAGCTCAATATCCGCGACCTCTCCGGCAACCGCACGCTTGTCGTTTTCGACACCGGCGACGAGATCACCGTTCAGGCGGGAGAGCAGGGCATCCGCTTCCTGCTGGTGACCGGCAAGCCGATCAAGGAGCCGGTCGCCTGGCACGGACCGATCGTCATGAACACGCGCGAAGAGCTGATGCAGGCGATGAAGGAGTTGCAGAACGGAACCTTTATCAAGGCCGATCATTAACCCCACGCAGTCAAGTTCACTTCAACCCGGCGTCTCCAGCGCCGGGTTTTCTTTTTCCGGAGAAGGACATGCGCGTAACCGGGGCATGCCAATGTGGAGAAATCCGCTATCAAGCCGAGGTCGATCCACAGGCCGTCGGGATTTGCCATTGCACGGATTGCCAGCGACTGACGGGCTCAGCTTACAGGGTCACAGTCGCCGCTCTTTCCGGTCAATTTCAGCTTCTGACCGGCGAAGCCAAGTCTTACCGAAAGATGGGCGACAGCGGCCGGCCGAGCCACCAGTTCTTCTGCGGCCACTGCGGATCGCCGATGTGGCGCGAAAGCGCCGACGGCGAGATCGGTTTGCGGCTCGGCTGCATTGACCAGCGCCGAGCACTCGCTCCGACACACCAGTCATTCGGCAAATCCGCCCTGCCCTTCGTCTTCGCCCTTCAGCAACTTCCGGAAAACAGGGACAACTAGTGCTGCCAGAGCGAATGGAAATGATGCACGGGACCGTGTCCTGAGCCAACCGAAAGCTGACCAGAACTCCGGACGGCCTCTGCCAGCCAGGCTTTGGCAACACGCACCGCCTCTTGTGGCTCAAGCCCCTTTGCCAATTCGGCAGCGAGCGCACTCGACAGAGAACAGCCGGTGCCATGGGTATTGCGTGTAGTGATCCGATCCGCCTCGAACCAGGTCACCTGACCCTCCGCAACCAGTACATCCGGGCTTTCGGGGCCCGTCAAATGGCCACCTTTGAGCAGCACCGCCTGGGGTCCGAGTGCTGTCAGCCTGACGGCCTGGGATTCCATGATGCGGCGGTCGAAAGCCTCGGGGTCGCCGAGCAGAGCTGCCGCCTCCGGCAGGTTCGGTGTCAGAAGCGTGGCGAGCGGCAGGAGGTTCGACGTCAAGGCTTCGACCGCATCCGGATCAAGCAGGGAGGCGCCACCCTTGGCGATCATGACGGGATCGAGAACGACGGGGATGTCTCGATAGGGTTTCAGCGCTTCGGCGACGGCCGATGCGATGCCGGCATTGGCGATCATGCCAATCTTCACCGCATCGACCCTGACATCGGCAAAAACCATGCGGATCTGCTCGGCGACAAAGCCAGGATCGAGCGGCACAACGGCCGAGACGCCCGTCGTGTTCTGCGCCGTCAGCGCCGTGATAACAGCCATGCCGTAGCAACCGCGGGCTGAGAAGGCCTTGAGATCGGCCTGGATGCCTGCTCCACCGGAAGGGTCGGAGCCGGCGATGGTCAGCACGTTGCGGATGGTGGATGATCTCATGTCTGCGTCTCCCAAGGCGGCGGAGACGCAGCGGGCAGGGCGCGGATCTATATGGCGCGACACCCGAGCGACTCCCTCCGCCAGCATGATCTGGTTCAGGTTCAAAGGGTGCTTCTCAGCCCGGCTTACGCCAGACGCCCCTGTCTCTCAGGCACCAGACTATGCGACAGCGCCGTTCCTGTCACCTGTGTCTGCCCGTCATTCCCATTCAGAGTTTGCAGCCGACGGCCAGAGCCGCTAGGGAGGCCGGAATATCCAACCGACCCGAGGAGATTGCCTTGCATCACGCCCCAGACCGGCTTTTCGACCGCTCCTATGACGGCTTTCTCTTCGACATGGACGGAACGCTGCTCAATTCCATCGCCGCTGCCGAGCGCGTCTGGAGCCGCTGGGCATTGAAGCACGGTCTGGATCTCGAAGCCTTCCTGCCCACCATGCATGGCAAGCGTGGGATAGATACCATCAGCGCGCTGAACCTGCCCGGTATCGATGTGGTGAAGGAAGCGCTCGAGGTCGAGCGGGGCGAGATCGAAGATCTCGATGGTATCGTGCCGATCCCCGGCGCCATCGACTTTCTGAAAAGCCTGCCGGCCGAACGCTGGGCGATCGTCACCTCGGCACCCTCCGCCCTCGCCCGCGCCCGTATCGGGGCAGCCGGCCTGCCGCAGCCGCTCAAGATCGTGACGGCGGAAGATGTGAAGATCGGCAAGCCGGATCCCGCCGGCTACCGGCTCGGGGCGGAGCGGCTCGGGTTCAATCCTTCACGCTGCCTGGTGTTCGAGGACGTTCTGGCCGGTGTCCGAGCCGGAGAAGCGGCAGGCGCCGATGTCGCCGTGATCACGGCGACCCATGCCCATCCGCTGGAGACCAGCCATCCGACGATTGCGAGCTATGAGACGCTTAGGGTGGAGTTCGACGCTTCCCTGGGACTTCGGATCAAAGCGGCAGAGTAAGCCGACCCGGCGGTGACGGCGTAACCGTCACCGCGCTAGGCAACCGTAGAACTCACGCCGCCTTGGCGACGTGGTATTCCTTGATGGCGACCATCTTGATCGAGGGGTAACGCTCGGATTCGTAGCGCAGCGAGAACTGGTCCTGCGCCATGAAGACCGGATCGCCGTCGAGATCCCGGCAGATGTCGCCGCGGCGCTGGGTCATGAACTTTTCCAGATCGTCCTTGTTCTCGGCCGAGATCCAGCGGCAGACGGAGAAGCGCGACATTTCGAAGGAGACCGGCAGGCCATATTCGCCCTGCAGGCGTTCCTTAAGCACGTCGAGCTGCAGTGCGCCGACGACGCCGACAATGGCCGGCGAGCCGTCTTCCGGGGAGAAGAGCTGCACGACGCCCTCTTCGGCCATCTGCTGCAAAGCTTCCTTCAGCTTCTTCGCCTTCATTGCATCTTCCAGCCGCACGCGGCGCAGGATCTCCGGCGAGAAGTTCGGCACGCCCTGGAAGACGAGGTTTTCGCCTTCGGTCAGCGTGTCGCCGATACGGAGCGTCCCGTGGTTCGGGATGCCGACAACGTCACCGGCATAGGCCGTATCTGCTAGCTGACGCTGCGAGGCGAAGAAGAACTGCGGCGCCGTCAGGCCCATCTGCTTGCCGGTGCGGGCGAGACGAGCCTTCATGCCGCGCTCGAGCTTGCCGGAGCAGATGCGAGCAAAGGCGATGCGGTCGCGGTGGTTCGGGTCCATGTTGGCCTGGATCTTGAAGACGAAGGCGGTCATCTTGTCTTCGGCGGCGTGCACCGTGCGGGTGTCGGCCACCTGGTCGCGCGGCGGCGGTGCGTAGGCGCCGAGCGCATTGATCAGGTCGCGGACACCGAAGTTGCGCAGAGCCGAACCGAAGAAGACGGGCGTCATGTGGCCTTCGAGGAAGCTGTCGCGATCGAAGGGTCGGCAGGCTTCGCGGGCGAGTTCCAGCTCATCGATAAAGGTCTGGCGCTCGTTTTCGGGCAGGTTCTCCGCGACGCTCTGCGGACCGTTGACCTTCAGCGGCTCGACCTGGGCATCGCCGCCCCGATAGGTGTTGTTGGCGAGATGATAGGAGCCACAGAAGGTCTTGGAACGGCCGACGGGCCAGGTGATCGGGGCCGTGTCGAGCGCCAGCTTCTCTTCGACCTCGTCGAGGATTTCGAAGGGGTCGCGGCTTTCGCGGTCCATCTTGTTGATGAAGGTGATGATCGGAATGTCGCGCATGCGGCAGACCTCGAACAGCTTCAAGGTCCGCGGCTCGATACCCTTGGCGGCGTCGATGACCATGACGGCCGCATCGACTGCCGTCAGCGTGCGATAGGTGTCGTCGGCGAAGTCTTCGTGGCCGGGCGTATCGAGAATGTTGAAGACATGGCCTTCATATTCGAAGGTCATGACCGACGTCACGACCGAAATGCCGCGCTCGCGCTCGATCTTCATCCAGTCCGAGCGGGTCTGGATGCGATCCTTCTTCGCCTTGACTTCACCGGCAAGCTGAATGGCGCCGCCGAACAACAGCAGCTTTTCAGTCAGCGTCGTCTTACCCGCATCCGGGTGCGCGATAATAGCAAAGGTGCGGCGGCGGGAGACCGCCTCGGCGAGCGTTTCAGCCATATCTCAGGAGTCCTTCTGGTCGGGCGGTTATCTAGCGTTTCGACGGCCAATATGCAATTGAGCGCGACAAACAAAGGAATTCCGCCATGTCCACCATCCGCTCCGACGTTATCGGCCCCGTGCTCAACCTGAAGCGCCTCCCGCATGGAGAAGGTCTGGAGCTTCCGGCCTATGAGACCGCAGGCGCGGCCGGCATGGATCTCAGGGCAGCGGTCGCCGAGGGGGAACCAATGACGCTTGCTCCGGGCGCCCGCGCGCTGGTGCCGACCGGCTTCATCCTGGAAATCCCTGAAGGTTTCGAAGCCCAGATCCGCCCACGCTCGGGTCTCGCCTTCAAGAACGGCGTGACATGCCTCAACACACCCGGCACGATCGACAGCGACTATCGCGGCGAGGTGAAGGTGCTGCTCATCAATCTCGGCCAGGAGGATTTCGTCATCACACGCGGCATGCGCATCGCCCAGATGGTGATCGCACCGGTAACGCAGGTATGCGTGACCGAAGTGACCGAGACGAGCGACACGGCGCGGGGTGCCGGCGGGTTCGGATCGACGGGGGTATGAAGATCCAGTGCGGGAAACGCTGACGCTCCGAGAAGGCTACTTCGAAGATCCGAACGCCTTTCGAGCGCTCGCGGACCTGCTGCAAGACGTGTTCGGCATCGATATCGGGCTGCAGAGCCGCTTCGGCGGGCCAGATCCTTCATCGATGCCCTTTGGCTATTTCGACGCGACTGGCCGTTGCGTCGCCAATTTCTCGGGGTTTTCCATGCCGCTTTTCATAAAAGGGCGGGCCATCGTGGCGGCTGGGTTTCAATCGGGTGCCGTTCTCCCTGTGTTTCGCGGGCGGGGGCTCTATCGCGATCTCATGCAGCGCGCCTTCGCCTGGGCCGACAAACAGGGCTTCGAGGCCGGTCTTCTTCTGACAGACAAGCCGCAACTCTATCACGGCTATGGTTTTCGAATTGTGCCGCAATTCAGCGTCTGCGGAGATGTGACACAAACAGTGCCTGCGGACGCCGAGGCGCGGGAAATCGACTTGAAGAATCAGGATGATGTTGCGCTGGTCTTGAGGATCCTCGCCGATCGGGAGCCTGTCTCTCATCAGCTTTCCGTTGTGCGCCAGTCCGAAGGGTTTCTGCTCAATGCTGCGCTCGATCCAAAGATCAGGCTGAGTTACTTGCCCGGCTTCGACGCCATCCTTGCCTGGAGGCTCTATGGCGGCACATTGCAGATGCTTGATATCGCCGCCCGTCAGATACCATCAATGTCGGAGATCCGCGATGCATTGGGCGTGGCGCACGACCGCATCGAGGTATTCTTCCCGACGGACCGTCTCGAATGGAGCGGGGACGACAGACCATATGACGGATCGTGCGCCCTTATGGTCAGGGGGCTTCAGCCATCCGACATCCCGGCGCCCAGCATGTTGTCGCCGATGGCTGATTTTTAGCATGCATCACAGGACCGGCGGCATGCGTCGCTTGAGGGGCGTGGACTTGACCATCGCGGTATTGGTCTGCGCCTTCTCGGTGATCCGGTCGTGGACCCGGTCGAGATCGGCCATGTTGCGCACGGCCACGCGGCACACAAAGCAGTCGTCACCGGTGATCTTGTCGCATTCGATGATCTCCGGCGTTTCCAGAATGATCTTCTCGACGATATGCAGCATGCCCGGCAGGGGGCGCACGCGCATGATGGCCTGCAATGGATAGCCGAGCGCTTCCAGAGACACCTCTGCGACATAGCCTAAGAGTACGCCACGCTCTTCCAGACGGCGCAGGCGTTCGGAACAGGCGGGCGAGGACAGACCGGCGCGCGCTGCCAGCTCCTTCAGCGACAGCCGAGCATCATCCGCGAGGGCGTCGATGATCTTGCGGTCTGGCGCATCCAGCACTTGAGGAAAATTAGGATTCACCGCCGATCTCCCGCGCATAATTCCGTAGACGTGAGACTACACCTAATTTTCGCAAAGGAAATCCCGTTGTCGCAGGCATAGAGTGCGGAAAACTCGGAGATCGACGATGAACCCTGTCACCAAGCGCGGAATTTTCGACATGACCCTCGCCATGGTGATGTCCGGCACGATCGGCTGGTTCGTGCTGCAATCCGGCCAAAGCCCCTATAACGTCGTCTTCTTCCGCTGCCTGATCGGCGCTCCGATTCTCGCCTTGCTCTGCTTTCACCTGAAGGCCTTTTCCGGGTCTAGCCTGGATGCGAAACGGGTGATGATCGCGGCCGGTGGCGGTGTGGCGCTGGTGATGAACTGGCTGCTGCTGTTTTCGGCCTATCCGCTGGCGTCGATCTCGGTGACCACGATCGTCTATAATTTTCAGCCCTTCATGCTCGTCGGTCTCGGAGCGCTCTTCCTCGGGGAGCGCGTGGGCGCTGCCAAACTCGGCTGGATGGGCCTGGCCTTTGCCGGAATGCTGGCGATGACATTGAGCGGAACATCTCTCAGCGCTCATGCGGGCCAGGGATATCTCACAGGCATCCTGCTCGCGCTTGGGGCAGCCTTCTGCTATGCGGTGGCTGCGTTTGTCACCCGGCGGCTGCGCGGCACGTCACCCTATGTCATCGCCCTCATCCAGGTCCTGACCGGTATCGTCATCCTCGCGCCCCTTGCCGATTTCAACGCTCTGCCGAGCTCCCCGCAAAGCTGGGCCATGGTGGCGACCATCGGCGTGGTGCACACCGGGGTGATGTATGCCTTTCTCTATTCGGCGATCCAGAAGCTCCCGGTCGTGCTGACGGGCACCTTGTCCTTCCTCTACCCTGTCGTCGCCATCCTGGTGGATATTCTAGCCTATGGCCATGTGCTGATGCCCGGACAGGCGCTGGGCGGCGCGGCGATCCTTCTTGCCGCCGTGGGCACGACCCTCAACATCACTCCACGACATCTTCTGCCCGGAACCCGAAGGGCCTGACATGATTACCTGCAGCCTGCGTTATGAGATCGATCCCTACAAGCTCAAGGAGTTCGAGCATTATGCGGCCCTCTGGATCCCGCTGGTCAACAGGCTCGGCGGCACCCATCACGGCTATTTCCTGCCGCATGAAGGGGCCAACGACATCGCGCTCGCGCTGTTCAGCTTTCCGTCGCTCGCAGCCTACGAGGCCTACCGCGAAGCGATCGCGGCAGATGCCGAGTGCCAGGCAGCATTCGCTTATGCCGAGGAGACCCGTTGCATCCTGCGCTATGAGCGTAGCTTCATGCGGCCGATGTTCTGATCGTCAACGCTGCGCTTCCGTCACCATTCGGACCGCCAGGCCGGCCAGCACCGTGCCCATCAGCCAGCGCTGGACGACAAGCCACACTGGACGGCCAGCGAGGAAATGGGCGATCGAGCCAGCAGAGAGCGCGATCAAGCCATTGACCGTGACGCTGATGGCAATTTGCATGAAGCCGAGCACAAGCAACTGCAGCAGTACGCTGCCACCCGCGGGGTCGACGAACTGCGGCAGGAGCGAGAGATAGAGGACGGCAATCTTTGGATTGAGCAGGCTGGTGACGAAGCCCACCAGACAGAGCTTGCGATTGCTGTCTTGGGGCAGATCGCGCACCTGAAAGGGCGACCGCCCGCCGGGCCTCACGGCTTGCCATGCCAGCCAGGCGAGATAGACCGCGCCCGCGACTTTCAGCAGATCATAGGCAAAGGGTATGGCGAAGAGCAGGACCGTGATCCCAAAAGCCGTCAGCAAGACGTAGACGAGGAAACCGAGGGCGACGCCGCCGAGCGAGACGATGCCGGCCATCGGCCCCTGACAGATCGAGCGGGAGACGAGATAGATCATGTTCGGCCCCGGTGTCAGCACCATGCCGAGACAGATCAGGGCGAAGGCAAGCAGCAGGGTGGTGCTGGGCAAAGAGGTGTTCTCCGGGACTTCGACCATGTCTATCCATGTCCTTGAGCCACCGCAAACGACATCGTGTCATCGAGACAAGTCCGTATGATGCAGGTGATCGCGGCGATGGCGGCTGTCGGGGGTCAGACCACGCCAACGACCTTGCGCACTGCATCCGGTGTCAGATTTTGCGCGTCGTGCATCGCCCTCAATCTTTGCGATGCGGCTGATCCAGGTGCTTTCCCATTCCTCGTAAATTCAATAGAAGGAATTGTGGGCGGAGGACCTCCATGACAATGACGACAATCATCGCTTATTGCGGCGCGCTGTTCATCGCGGCCGCCATTCCGGGACCGGGTATGACCGCGATCGTGGCGCGGGCGCTGGGCTCCGGCTTCCGGCCGACCTTCTTCATGGGGCTCGGCCTCATCCTCGGCGATCTCGTCTATCTGACTGCCGTCATCCTCGGGCTTTCGGTGCTGGCGAAAACCTTCGTGACGCCCTTCCTGGTTCTGAAATTCCTCGGTGCCGCCTACCTCGTCTATGTCGCCTGGAAGCTCTGGACATCAGGGCTCCTGCCGCAAGACATCAAGGCGGAGCGCGCCATGCGCCCGTCCATGTCCTTCCTCTCCGGTCTTCTGGTGACGCTCGGCAATCCGAAGACCATGCTGTTCTACGTCGCTCTTGTCCCGACGCTGATCCCGCTCGAGGCGATCGGACTTGCCGATTACATCCTGCTCGTGGGCCTGACCTTCGTCGTGCTGATGGCGGTGCTTCTGCCCTATATCCTGCTTGCGGCTCAGGCGCGCGGACTCTTGAAGCGGCCGGAGGCGCTGAAAGTCTTGAACCGCAGCGCTGCCGGCATCCTCGCCGGCACGGCCGCCTATATCGCCGCGCGGGCGGCCTGATTGGCACGCGGCATGAAACAAACAGGCCGCAGGCGCTTTTCTAATGCGAAGGCGAATGCGACCGGCCCACGGAGCAGATTTTTCCACGGATCAAGCCCGCTGCGGCATGGCTATGCTGGCAAGGACGGGTCGGCAGGCGTAAGCTCGCGCCAACCAAATCACCAGGGAGAAACCCATGACTGAGCAGAAGAAACCCGGCCGCGGACGCGTCTATGGCTCGATCACCGAAACGATCGGCGATACCCCGATCGTGCGCCTCGACAAGATGGCCAAGGAGAAGGGCGTGAAGGCGCATCTGCTCGCCAAGCTCGAATTCTTCAACCCGATCGCCTCGGTCAAGGATCGTATCGGCGTGGCCATGATCGAGAGCCTCGAAGCCCAGGGCAAAATCGTGCCCGGCAAGACCGTTCTCATCGAGCCGACATCCGGGAATACCGGCATTGCGCTTGCCTTTGCGGCGGCGGCCAAGGGTTATCGCCTGATCCTCACCATGCCGGAGACCATGTCGATCGAACGCCGCAAGATGTTGGCCCTGCTCGGCGCCGAGCTCGTGCTGACCGAGGGCGCAAAGGGCATGAAGGGTGCCATCGCCAAGGCGCAGGAACTGGCCGAGACGACGCCGGATGCAATCATTCCGCAGCAGTTCGAGAACTCCGCCAATCCGGAAATTCACCGCAAGACGACAGCCGAGGAAATCTGGAACGACACCGACGGCCAGGTCGATATATTTGTCTCCGGCATCGGCACGGGCGGCACCATCACCGGCACCGGCCAGGTGCTCAAGAGCCGCAAGCCCGAGATCAAGGTCGTCGCCGTCGAGCCGGCCGACAGCCCGGTTCTCTCCGGTGGCAATCCCGGCCCGCACAAGATCCAGGGAATCGGCGCGGGCTTTGCGCCTGCCATTCTCGACACCCATGTCTATGACGAGGTCGTCACCGTCACCAACGACGAAGCCTTCGAAAATGCGCGACTCGTTGCCCGCCTCGAAGGCGTGCCGGTCGGCATCTCCTCGGGGGCGGCGCTGTCGGCGGCGATCAAGCTTGGCCAGCGTGAAGAAAATGCCGGCAAGACGATCGTCGTCATCATTCCGTCCTTTGCCGAGCGCTATCTGTCAACGGCGCTCTTTGCCGGTCTCGGCGAATAAGTTTCGAAGGGGCGCCGCGCAACAGCCGGCGCCCCTCACCCCTCGATTGCAGCCGTCCACTTCCCCGGCTAGAGTATCACCCACAGGTCGACTGCAGTCCTCAAGGGGCCCCATGCGCGCATTACTTCATCGCCTGCCTGCGTTTGCCTCCGTTCAAGAGCGACTGTCGACGAGCGGCCTGGTCGCGACCTATGTCGCAAGCCTCATCGTTTTTGCCATAGCACTGGCGATCCGCGCCTGGTTCGATCCCGTGCTGCCGGCTGGTTTCCCTTTTCTCACCTTCTTTCCGGCCGTCATCATCTGCGGATTTGTCTTCGGCGTCCGTCAGGGCCTGATGGTCGCCGCACTCTCCGGTCTCGCAGCCTGGTACTTCTTCATTAGCCCTGGCCGCTTCGACTTCTCGCTCGGCACGCTGCTCGCCATGGGGCTCTACCTCTTTGTCGTCGCCACCGATCTGACGCTGATCTACATGATGAAACAGGCCTATCGCCAGGAGATCAGCACCCGCGAGGAGGTTCAGCGACTGGCCGAACAGCAGGAGGTCATGGCCCAGGAACTGGACCATCGCCTGAAGAACATCTTCGCCACCATCAATGCGATCATCAGCCTCTCTCTCAAGAATGCCTCCAGCGCCGATGAGCTGGCAGCCCGGCTGCGCGATCGGCTGACGGCACTCGGCCGCTCCAACCTGCTGCTGCGCGGCCTTCGCGAGGGCGAGGACGCGTCGCTGCAAAGCGTCATCTTCCAGGCGCTCGAACCCTTTGCCATCGTCGGCACCCCGCGCTTCATGGCGCATGGTCCACGCGTCCCGGTCGGTGGTCAGACCGTCGTCGTGCTCAGCCTGATCTTGCACGAGCTCGGTACCAATGCCGCAAAATACGGCGCTCTCAGCGTCGGCCATGGCCAAGTCTCCCTGACCTGGGACATCGAGACGGCCCAGGATGGAACCGAGCAACTCGTCATGCGCTGGAGCGAAAGCGGCGGTCCGCCACCGCTTGCGCCACAGCCGGGATCGGGTGGCTTCGGCTCGACCCTGATGAAGCGCGTGATCGCTGGCGTGCGCGGCCAGACAGAGATCACCTATCCGGAGACCGGAGCCGAGGTGCGCCTCACGCTTCCGGTCGACATGCTTCGCCCGGCGGCGTTGCCAGGCTAATTCTCGCCTTCTCCTATCCCGACCCGTGCTTTCGACCCCTCCTCCTCAAGATCGCCGGTCACGCCGCCGCTGCCAGCCGTTCGGAGGCGATGCGGTAAGAGATCGCCTCGGCCAGATGGATACGCCCGAGGGTTTCCACCCCATCGAGATCGGCAAGCGTCCGCGCCACCTTCAGCACCCGGTGATAGCCGCGCGCCGAAAACCGGAATTTCTCTGCCGCATCGCGTAAGAGCTGCAGCCCGGATGCATCCGGTTCCGCCAGGGTCTCGATCAGCGCCGTCGAGCAACGGGCATTAGTGCTGAAGGGCAAACCGAGACGTTCGAAACGATCCCGCTGACGGGCGCGGGCCGAGGCCACGCGTTTGGCCACCTCCGCACTGCTTTCAGCCGCGCGAGGCCGGATGAGATCCGTGGCCGAGACGGCGGGCACATCGATGCGGATGTCGATACGGTCCATCAGGGGTCCCGAAATGCGGCCCTGATATTCGGTCTGGCAGCGGATGCCACGCGCACAGACATGCCCGGGCTCGCCCGCCATGCCACAACGGCAGGGGTTCATGGCTGCCACCAGCTGAAAGTCGGAGGGGTAGGAGACCCGGTGGTTGGCGCGGGCGATGATACATTCGCCGGTTTCGAGCGGCTGGCGGAGTGCATCGAGCACGGGCGGCGCGAATTCCGGCAGTTCGTCGAGGAAGAGAATGCCATGATGGGCAAGCGACGCCTCGCCGGGTTTGGCCTTCAACCCGCCGCCGACGAGAGCTGCCATGGTGGCCGAGTGATGCGGCGTGCGGAAGGGCCGGCGATCGGAGAGCTTGCCGCCGGATAGCTGCCCCGCGATCGAATGGATCATCGAGACTTCGAGCAGTTCTGCCGCAGAGAGCGGCGGCAGGATCGACGGCAGGCGGGCAGCCAGCATCGACTTGCCTGAGCCGGGCGGGCCGACGAAAAGCAGATTGTGTCCGCCGGCGGCTGCGACCTCCAGCGCCCGCTTGGCGCTTTCCTGACCCTTGATGTCGGCGAGATCCGGCAGGTTGGCAGCAGGCACCCGGATCGAAGGTTCCGGCCGGGAAAGCACCTGCGTGCCCCTGAAGTGATTGGCAAGCGCGATCAGGCTGCGCGGGGCGAGGATGTCAATCTCGCTGCCGGCCCAGGCGGCCTCGGCGCCGCTGTCGGCCGGGCAGATCAGGCCCTTGTCCATGGCGTTGGCGCTGATCGCAGCCGGCAAAGCCCCTGCGATCGATGCGATCGTGCCGTCGAGATTGAGTTCGCCGATCACAAGAAAGCCCTGCAGCGCATCGCCCGGGATGGCGCCGAGGGCCGCCATCAGGCCGAGGGCAATTGGCAAATCGAAGTGCGATCCTTCCTTGGGCAGATCCGCTGGCGCGAGATTGACCGTCACCCGCTTGGCAGGAAGCGCCAGACCCGAGGCATGCAGCGCCGCCTGGACCCGTTCGCGGCTCTCGGCCACGGCCTTGTCCGGCAGACCGACGATCTGCATGCCCGTCTTGCCGGGCGCCACCATAACCTGAACCTCGACGGGCACGCCTTCTATGCCCTGGAATGCAACCGTACTGACACGCGCTACCATTGCCCGCCCTCGCCGATCGATCTGAAGCCATCACCGCAACTTCATATTGCGTGTGGCGACGGGAACAATCTCGCATAAGAAGCAATCGAGCGCAAGAACATTTGCGGAACATCTGCACCTGCAGATAGGCGCAGGGTTGCATCCGGTTGAACGACCGGAACGGCAACCGAACTTCCGAAAAGGATTCAGCGGGTTAGGCGCGCTTGCGTTCGATCGCATCCCAGAGGAGGGCTGCGATATCCGCACCGCCGAACTTCTTCACCTCACGAAGTCCGGTGGGCGACGTCACGTTGATTTCGGTCATGTAGTCGCCGATCACGTCGATGCCGACGAGCAGAAAGCCGCGCTCGCGGAGAGCAAGACCGATGCGGGCGCAGATTTCCCGCTCGCGCGCGGTAAGCTCGGTCGGTTCCGGTCTGCCGCCGGCATGCATGTTGGAGCGCGCATCGTGTTCGGCAGGAACGCGGTTGATCGCGCCGACAGGCTCGCCATCGACGAGGATGATACGCTTGTCGCCCTTGCGCACGGCCGGCAGGTAGCCTTGCGCGATGAAGGGTTCGCGAAACATCTGGCCGAACATTTCCATCAGCGAGGAGAAGTTGCGGTCGTCGCGGGTCGAGTGGAAGACGCCCGCGCCGCCATTGCCGTAAAGCGGCTTCAGAATGATGTCGCCCTGCTCCTCCCGGAACCGGGCGATCTCGGCGGGATCCTTGGTGATGAGCGTTGGCGGCATCAGGTCGGCGAATTCGGTAACGAAGATCTTCTCCGGCGAATTGCGCACCCAGGCCGGATCGTTGACGACAAGCGTCTTCGGATGGATGCGCTCGAGCAGATGCGTCGAAGTGATGTAGGCCATGTCGAAAGGCGGATCCTGACGCAGGAGGATGACATCCATGGTCGAAAGGTCGACGCGCTCCGGCGCGCCGAGGGTGTAGTGGTCACCCTTGACGTCGCGCAGCTCCATGGGCTCGACGGTTGCGAAGACCTTGCCGTCGCGCATGGAAAGCCGGTCGGGCGTGTAGTGGAAGAGCTTGTAGCCGCGGTTCTGCGCCTCGATGCTCATGGCGAAGGTGCTATCACCCGCGATGTTGATCGTGGATACGTGATCCATTTGGACGGCGACGTTTCTGATATTGGCCATGAGCTATCCCCTGCGATTGCCCAGCAGATTTAGGCGGCGCGCCGCGCGAAGGCAACGCCGCCGACCTTGAATTTTGCTGAAGCGACGGTGAAGCCCGGACGCTCAGGCGAAGACCCGCTCGGTCTCCTGCGCGACAGGCTGCTCGTCTTCAACTGTACGGCCCGCATCCAGCCGGCGCCCGGTATCGGCGGAGAAGACATGCAGCTTGGACGGGGAGATGCGCAGCGAAAGACGTTCGCTCAACTCGACATGCGAGGCGACGACTGCAGTGAGCGGCTGGCCCTCGACCAGACCATGCACCAGACGCTGGGCACCGAGTTCCTCGACATAGTCGATGGTGAGTGAAAACTGGGCATCGTCATCATGGGTCAGAACGAGATCCTCGGCGCGCATTCCGAGACTGACCGGACCGTCCGACCAGGCGCCGTCGATCGGGAGCGCGGCATCCGCGAAGAACAGCTGTCCGCCTTCGACGCGGGCATCCACGAGGTTCATGGCCGGGGAGCCGATAAAGCTCGCGACGAAGGTGGAGGCAGGACGGTTGTAGACCTCGAGCGGCGTGCCGATCTGTTCGATGCGGCCACCGTTCAGGACCACCAAGCGGTCGGCAAGCGTCATCGCTTCCAGCTGGTCATGGGTGACGTAGATCGCGGTCGTCTTCAGCCGCTTCTGCAGCTTGCGGATCTCGCCGCGCATCGTCACGCGCAGCTTGGCGTCGAGGTTGGAGAGCGGCTCGTCGAAGAGGAAGACGGCGGGCTTGCGGACGATCGCGCGGCCCATGGCAACGCGCTGCCGCTGGCCGCCTGAAAGCGCGCGGGGCTTGCGGTCGAGGTATTTCTCGATCTCCAGCATTTTCGCGGCTTCCGCGACGCGCTCGGCAATTTCCGTTTTCGGTGTGCCCCGGTTCTTCAGGCCGTAAGCGAGATTGTCGTAGACGGTCATGTGCGGATAGAGCGCATAGTTCTGGAAGACCATGGCGATGTCGCGATCGGCCGGCTCGACTTCGTTGACGACACGGTCGCCGATCGAGATCGTGCCTTGGGAGATCTCCTCCAGCCCTGCCACCATGCGCAGCAGCGTGGACTTGCCGCAGCCGGAGGGACCGACGAGCACGATGAACTCACCGTCCTCGATCTGGATGTCGACGGTGTCGACGGCCTTGGCGCCGCCCTTGTCGTAGATCTTGCAGACCTCGTTGATATCGATGGAAGCCATAGGGCGCTCCTCTCTTTACTTGTCGGTTTCGGTGAGGCCCTTGATGAACCAGCTCTGGAACACCACCACCACAATGACGGGTGGCAGCAGTGCGAGCACGGCCATGGCAAAGGCTTCGTTGTAATCGGGGATCTGCGATCCGACCCAGACCTGCAGGATCTGCTTGATGCCGCGCATCAGGGTGTAAAAGCGCTCGTCGGTGGTCATGAGCATGGGCCAGAGATACTGGTTCCAGCCATAGACGAACATGATGATGAAGACGGCGGCGATCATGGTGCGCGACAGCGGCACCAGCACGTCGATGAAGAATTTGAATGGACCGGCGCCGTCGATGCGTGCTGCCTCCAGAAGTTCGTCCGGCACCGACTTGAAGAACTGCCGGAAGAAGAAGGTGCCGGTCGCGGATGCGAGGAGCGGCAGGATCAGGCCTTGATAGCTGTTCAGGAGCGAGAGGTCGCTCATTACCTTGTAGGTCGGCATGATGCGCACTTCGAGCGGCAGGAGCAGCGTGGTGAAGATCAACCAGAAGGCCAGGGTCGCAAAACGAAAGCGGAAATAGACGATGGCATAGGCCGCGAGCATCGAGAGCACGATCTTGCCGATAGCGAACCCGAGCCCCAGGACCAGCGAGTTCATCGCCATGGTCAGCCCCGTCACCTGGCCGGTGAAGCCGCCGGACTTGAAGAGCACCTTGTCATATGTCTCGGTGAAATCATCGCCGATCGACAGCATCAGGCCATTGGTGTGGATTTCGGCTGCCGAATGGGTCGAGGTGGTGAAGGCGACGACCAGCGGCCCGAGCATGAAAATTACGCCGGCCATCAGGATCAGGTGATCGAAGAATTTGGTGCGGTACATGGCGCTCTCCTCAACCGTAGTGGACGCGGCGTTCGATGAAGCGGAACTGGATCATGGTCAGCACGAGGACGACCAGCATCAGGATGACCGACTGGGCCGAAGACGAGCCGAGATCGTTGCCGCGGAAGCCGTCGAGATAGACCTTGTAGACCAGCGTAATCGGGTTGTTCGCCGCCTTGTCCTTCACGATGACGTCGATGACGCCGAAGGTGTCGAAGAGCGAATAGGTCATGTTGATGACCAGGAGGAAGAAGGCGGTTGGGGTGAGCAGCGGCAGGATCACTGTCCAGAAGCGGCGCGTGCCGGACTTGCAGTCGATGGCGGCTGCCTCACGGATGGAGGCCGGAATGCCCTGGAGGCCAGAGAGAAAGAAGATGAAATTATAGGGGATCTGATTCCAGACGGCGACGACCACCATGGCAAAGGCCGTGTCGAAGTAATTGAGGCCGACCTTCATCTCCCAGCCGAACAAGGCGGCGAATTTCACGAAGGGGCCGATATGCTGGTCGAAGATCATCATGCCGATCAGGCCGGCGACCGGCGGGGCGATGGCATAGACGATGATAAGCAGCGTTTTGTAGGCCGACTTGCCGCGGATCACCGCATCGGCCTTCAGAGCGAGCAGCATGCCGATCGAAAGCGCGAGGAAAGTGACGATCAGGCTGTAGCCGATCGTGAAGCGGGCAATCCGCTGATATTCCGAGGAGTTAAGCGCATCGGTATAGTTGGCGGCACCGACGAAGCTCGAACCGAAACCGAAGGGATCCTCGATATAGAAGGACGAGGTTATCGCCTGCATCGAGGGCCAGTAGAAGAAAATCGAAATGATCGCGAACTGCGGCAGCAGGAACAGATACGGCAGGTATCGCGAGTTGAACTGGACGCGCTTCATGGAGCCCTCTCAATGCAAGTCCCGGGAGCTTGTCGCCCCCGGGTCCCAATCAAGTTTCAGAAATGATCAGCCAGCCGTCTTGGCGAAGCGGGCGAGAAGCTCGTCGGCTTCCTTCTTGATCGTTTCCATGGCGTCCTTGGCCGTCGTCTCACCCGCGAAGAGGCGGTTGTATTCGCGCTCCATCACGGCGCGGATCTGCGGGTAGAAGCCAAGGCGATAGCCCTTGTTCCACTCGGCGGTCGGCAGCTGCAGCTGCTGGATGCCGACTTCGGCGGCCGGCTTTTCGTTGTAGTAGCCTTCCGACTTCGACAGCTCGTAAGCGGCGTTGGTGATGGCGACGTAGCCGGTGGCCTGGTGATAGAATTTCTGGACTTCGGTCGAGGTCAGGAAGTTGAAGAACGAGGCCGAGCACTTGTTTTCTTCAGCCGACTTGCCAGCCATCGCGAAGAGGGCAGCGCCACCGATGAAGGAGTGGACGCCAGCGCCTTCAATCGAGTTCCAGTAAGGCAGGAAGGTTGCCGAGAAGGGCATGGTCGCGGTCTTCTGCAGGCCGCCAAAGGAGCCCGAAGAACCGATCCAGAGAGCGGCCTTGCCTTCTTCGAAGACCTTCTGGTTGTCGTTCCAGGCAGCGCCGTAGTAGCCGAACAGGCCCTGATCGTACCAGGCCTTCAGCTTGTCATACATCATGACGTGGTTTTCGTCGGTGACGTTGATCGTCGTGTCGACGATGCTGTCATAGCCGTTGTTGTTCGAAGCGAACTGGATGTTGTTGCGCGAGAAGAAGTTCTCGGTGAACTGCCAGGTGAGCTGCGACTGGACGAGCGGGATGAAGCCGGCCTCTTTCAGCTTCGGCGCGATGGCTTCGAACTCTTCCCAGGTCTTCGGGGCTTCGACGCCGGCCTTCTGCAGGGCTTCGTCGTTGATGTACATGATCGGCGCCGAAGAGTTGAACGGCATGCCGACGAACTTGCCTTCGCTATCGGCGTAGAAATAGCGGACACCTTCGATGAAGGCTTCGCGGTTGAATTCGAAACCGTTGTCCTTCAGGAGGTCTTCGGCTGCGATGGTCGCGCCCTTGGCGTTGATGATCGTGGCGGCACCGGCATCGAAGACCTGCAGGATGTTCGGCTGCTCGCCCGAACGGAAGGCGGCGATGCCGGCTGACAGGGCTTCTTCATACGAGCCCTTGGAGACGGGCGTCAGAGCGCATTCGCTCTGGGCTTCGTTGAACTTCTGGGCGATCTCGTTGATCACTTCGCCGTTGCGGCCGCCCATGCCGTGCCACCAGGTGATGTTGGTCGCGGCAAGCGTCGTCGATGCAGTCATGGTCAGGGCCAGAGCGGCCAGGGAAATCTTCTTGATCATGGGATAGATCCTCTCCACCGGTTGTTGCGGTGAGGGCTCCATTAGGGCCGCTCCATGACAGCGACTTGAAAGTTTTGTGTCAGAGCTGTCACAAAACGAAGGTTTCATTACTTGCGGTTCGAAAGTGAAACGAAGCTAAAATGCGCCCTCGAAATGGACCGGCCAGCGCCATGGCCGCACGACGATGATATCATGCCGAAGTGACAGCCGTGTTGCATCGGATTGCCTGCGAAGCCAATGATCTGCGGCATTGGCAATGCGTCGCTCGGCCGCGTAGCTGACCGCATCGACGCCTGAACGCAGATCTTTTCGCGCTTTCACTTCGACGAAAATGACGAGATCACCGCGACGGGCGATAATGTCCACTTCGCCGGCTTTCGTCTTGTAGCGGAGCGCCACGATCCGGTAGCCTTTCAGAAGCAGAGCGAGTGCCGCGCGGTATTCCGACCAGCGGCCCAGCCTTTCGGCGCGGATACGTTTTCGATCCGCGCCTCTGGGCTTCATGCGGCCCCCTTGAGTTCCAGCAGGCGCTGGTAGAGCTCCTTGCGCGGCAGGCCGGTCAGCTTTGCGGCCTCGGTCGCGGCCTTGGCTGTCGGCATGGTGGTCGATAGCTCGGCGAGCAGGATATCGACATCGGCTGCATCGGGCGCAGCGTCGGGAGCGGGTGGGCCGATGACGAGCACGATCTCGCCCTTGACCGTCTTGTCGGCATAGTCGCTGGCGAGATCGCCCAGGGGACCTCGGCGGAATTCCTCGAAGGTTTTGGTCAATTCGCGGCAGACGGAGGCCGGCCGATCCTTGCCCAGTTCATCGGCCGCCGCGACAAGCGTATCCGCGATCCGGTGCGGGGACTCGAAGAAGATCAGCGTCGCGGGCACCTTGGCGAGTTCGCGAAGTCGGTCCCGCTTCGCCTTGTCTTTAGTAGGCAGGAAACCGGCAAACAGGAAAGCGTCGTTCGGCAGGCCGGAGCCCACGAGAGCAGCGAGCGGTGCGGAAGCGCCTGGGATCGGCACCACACGGTGGCCAGCTTCGATCGCCCGCTGGCCGAGGCGATAACCTGGGTCGGAGACGAGCGGTGTTCCGGCATCCGAGACGAGGGCGACGGACTTGCCGGCTTCGAGGGCGGTCAGCAGTCGGGCACCTGCCTCTTCTGCATTGTATTCGTGATAGGCGTAAGGCCGGTTCTCGATCCCGTAACGGTCGAGCAGGACGCGGGTAACCCTTGTATCCTCGCAGGCGAGCACATCGGCACCGGCAAGCGTTTCCAGCGCGCGGATGGTAATATCGCCGAGATTGCCGATCGGGGTTGCGACCAGATAAAGCGCGGGCTCCAGCGGCCGCGCCGCAATCGGCGTGTCGTTGAGGCGATAGCGCTTGGAAGTCTGCGCAGTGGCGGCATTCTTGTCTTCTGTTGTCATGCGGCCTTTATCCTCCAGCCCCATGCTCGCGGCAAGGGTGCCCGGCCCATAAACCATTCCGATAACCTTGGCGTGGGACGAACGTGGAAAACCTTGGAGCCTCTTGCTTTTCCCGCTGATTTACTGCCATTTTGCCCGTCCACATCGTCCGGCCCGGGGACTGCCCGGCCCCTATTTTCCGATCCGGAACTCCGGAAGACGACACGTCGAAAGCGGTAGCATCCCATGCGTATAACTCTTGAACGGTCCAATCTCCTCAAGTCCCTCAATCACGTGCATCGCGTGGTCGAGCGTCGCAACACGATCCCGATCCTGTCGAATGTGCTGCTGAAGGCCGAAGGCGCCGAACTGGACATGAAGGCGACGGACCTCGACCTTGAGATCACCGAAGGCACGCCGGCCATGGTCGAGCAGGCGGGTGCCACAACCGTTCCTGCGCATCTGCTCTATGAAATCGTGCGCAAGCTGCCCGACGGTTCCGAGGTTCTGCTCGCCACGAACCCGGATGGCGGCACGATGACGGTCGCTTCCGGCCGCTCGAAGTTCTCGCTGCAGTGCCTGCCGCAGTCGGACTTCCCGGACCTCACCGCCGGCACCTTCACCCATTCCTTCAAGATGAAGGCATCCGATTTCAAGATGCTGATCGATCGCACCCAGTTTGCGATCTCGACAGAAGAGACCCGCTACTACCTGAACGGAATTTTCCTGCACACGATCGAGGCGGGCGGTGCTTTGAAGCTGCGCGCCGTTGCCACCGACGGCCATCGTCTCGCCCGCGCCGATGTCGATGCCCCCTCGGGCTCGGAAGGCATGCCCGGCATCATCATTCCGCGCAAGACGGTCGGAGAGCTGCAGAAGCTCATCGATAATCCGGATCTCACCATCGGCATCGAGATCTCGGATTCCAAGATCCGCCTCTCCATTGGCTCGGTCGTTCTGACCTCCAAGCTCATCGACGGCACCTTCCCGGACTATCAGCGCGTTATCCCGCAGGCGAACGACAAGGAAATGCGGGTTGATTGCCAGACCTTTGCCCGCGCCGTCGACCGCGTCTCAACGATTTCGTCTGAGCGTGGCCGCGCCGTGAAGCTGGCGCTCGCCGACGGCCAGTTGATGCTGACCGTCAACAACCCGGATTCGGGAAGTGCGACGGAAGAAGTCGCCGTGGGCTATGAAAGCGACGCAATGGAGATCGGCTTCAACGCCAAATATCTCCTCGACATCACCGCCCAGCTTTCCGGCGACGATGCGATCTTCCTGCTTGCCGATGCCGGCTCTCCGACACTCATTCGCGACACCGCCGGCGCCGACGCCCTCTATGTCCTGATGCCGATGCGCGTGTAACGCGCGCCGGGCTCAGACAGGAATTTTGCCCACTTGCGTCATTCTTTCTTGCGTTTGCGACAACTTGGCCCAAAATTGTCGCATTCGGCTCGCAGCAATCGAGCAGCAACAAGAAGAGGGACGATCATGGCCATCCGATTGAAGGAACGGTTCGAGAAGAAATTCGACGAGGAAATCCGGTTCTTCAAGGGCATGATGCAGGGTCCAAAGCTCGTCGGCGCGATCGTGCCGACGTCGTCCGTGACCGCAAAGCGCATGGCGAGTGTCATCGAGCCGAAGTCCGGCTTGCCTGTGCTCGAGCTTGGCCCCGGCACCGGGGTCATCACCAAGCAGATCCTGGCGCGCGGCGTTCCGGCCGACAAGATCGTTTCCGTCGAATATTCCGAGGATTTCTACCGCCGACTCGTCGAGGATTATGCGGGCGTCAACTTCATCCATGGCGATGCCTTCGACCTCAAGAACATCCTCGGCGACCTCGCCGACAGAACCTTCGACTGCGTGATATCAGCCGTACCGATGCTGAGCTTCCCGATGGAAGCGCGCATCCAGCTGCTCGAGGATCTGCTGTCCCGCATCCCGGAAGGGCGCCCCGTGGTGCAGATTACCTACGGCCCGGTGTCGCCGATCATCGCCAAGCCCGATCGCTACCACATCCAGCATTTCGACTTCGTCGTGCGCAACATCCCGCCGGCCCAGCTCTGGATCTACCGCAAGGCCTGAGCGCCCACTTTTGCGGAGAACGGGGGATCGTCGATCCCCCTGCCCTTGTCATGCTTGCGATTTGACGCGCGGCATGCGAGTGGACGGGTCATGGAGATCTGGCAGGAGTCTTTGTCTTGAGCGCACGTCACCGTCTCATCGTCGGACTGGATGTTCCGACCGTCCAGGAAGCCGAGCGGGTCGTTTCCACGCTCGGCGACAGCATCTCCTTCTACAAGATCGGTTATCAGCTGGCCTTTGCCGGTGGATTGGAATTTGCGCGCGATCTGGCGAGAGAGGGCAAGCAGGTCTTCCTCGACATGAAGCTGCTGGACATCGACAACACGGTGGCGTCTGCGGTCGAGAACATTGCGCGCATGGGCATGACCATGCTGACGCTGCATGCTTATCCCAAGGCCATGGCGGCTGCCGTCAAGGCGGCTGAGGGCTCTGGCCTCTGCCTGCTCGGCGTCACCGTGCTGACGTCCATGGACGAACAGGACCTGACCGATGCCGGCTACGAATATGATCCGCATACGCTCGTGCTGAAACGGGCCGAACAGGCGCGCATCGCCGGCATGGGCGGGATCGTCTGCTCGGCGGAAGAGGCGTCGGCCGTGCGCGGAATCGTCGGGCCGAAACTGGCGATCGTCACCCCCGGCATCCGCCCGGCAGGCGCCGACAAGGGTGACCAGAAGCGCGTGATGACACCGTCGGACGCTATTGCGGCCGGATCGAGCCACCTCGTCGTCGCCCGCCCGATCGTCAAGGCCGAGGATCCAAAGGCGGCAGCGCTTGCGATCCTCGCCGAGATGGACGAGGCGATGGCCAAGCAGGCATAATCAAAGACAAATCGGGAGGACGTCATGGCCAAGGGATACTGGATCGCACGCGTCGATATCCGCGATGCGGAGCGCTACAAGGATTATGTCGCCGCCGCAAAGCCGGCCTTCGAGAAATATGGCGCGACCTTTCTCGCCCGTGGCGGCGCTCATACTCAGCTCGAAGGCCAGGCCCGGTCCCGCAATGTGGTGATCGAGTTCCCCTCGCATCAGGCCGCCGTCGATTGCTACAACTCGCCGGAATACCAGATCGCCGCGAAGATCCGCCAGGAAGTGGCCGATGCGGAGATGGTGGTCGTCGAGGGCGTTTGATCGCCCGCTCCCCCTGAGGCCGAATGTCCCGCGGAAGAGGCCTTGACGGGCCTTTCCCCCGCCAGACGATTCGGTTAAGAGAGGCCAGATCGCGCATATCGTGTGCGCCCAGATAGTTCAGGGGAGCCGTCCATGACCTTGTCCAACCTTCCGCCGCTCGTCACCGTCTTCGGGGGCTCGGGTTTCGTCGGACGGCATGTCGTCAGGGCACTCGCCAAGCGCGGCTACCGTATCCGTGTTGCCGTTCGCCGCCCTGATCTCGCAGGCTTCCTGCAACCGCTCGGCAATGTCGGCCAGATCTCCTTCGTCCAGGCCAATCTGCGCTATCGCTCGTCAGTCGATGCCGCCGTTCAGGGCGCCGACCATGTCGTCAACTGCGTCGGTATCCTGTTCGAAAGCGGCCGCAACGGCTTCGACGCGGTCCAGGATTTTGGTGCCCGCGCTGTGGCCGAAGCCGCCCGTTCGGTCGGCGCGACGCTGACGCATGTTTCGGCGATCGGCGCAGATGCGAAGTCCGACTCCGTCTATGCCGCGACCAAGGGCCGTGCGGAAGCCGCCGTCCAGTCGATCCTGCCCGACGCGATCATCCTGCGTCCGTCGATCGTCTTCGGCCCGGAAGACGGCTTCTTCAACAAGTTTGCAGCCATGGCCCGCATCGCTCCTGCCCTGCCGCTCGTCGGTGGTGGCAAGACCAAGTTCCAGCCTGTCTATGTCGGTGACGTCGCCGAAGTCGTGGCGCGTGCCGTCGACGGCTCGATCGCCCGCGGCAAGATCTACGAACTCGGTGGCCGCGATGTTGCGAGCTTCAAGCAGTGTCTTGAGATGATGCTGGAAATCGTCGGCCGCAAGCGTGCGCTGGTGACCCTGCCTTTCGGCATCGCCTCGCTGATCGGCAGCATCGCCTCTGCCGTGCCGCTGATCACGCCGCCGCTCACCAGCGACCAGGTCAAGCTTTTGAAGAAGGACAATGTCGTTTCGGCCGCCGCGAAGGCCGAAGGGCGCACGCTGGAAGGCCTCGGCATCCAGCCTGTGACCATGGCCGCAATCCTGCCGACCTATCTCGTGCAGTACCGCGTGCATGGCCAGTACACAGGGACCGGTAAGGCGGCCTGAGGCCGCCCGAACTCTCGCTTTCACGCCTTCAACCTGGAACGCAGTTGCACAAAAGACGCAGCCGCATGAAGACCTGCGTTAACCGCGGATAAAGCAAGTTCGCCTATTGATGGCAATCGTGGCAATGCGTAAAGACTGGCCCCAGCGGCCGGGCGGCAACGATTGCCGGCCCTTCATTTCAGTCAGTCTCAAGAGGCATTCCATGGGCAAGTCCATCGCACTGTTCTTCGCAAGTGCGGCACTGGTTATCATCGCTGGTTCCTTTGTCGCGCCGACCACGGTCGCCGCTCGCAAGGACAATTGCTCGCCCGCCTATGGCATCGACCCCTGCTCGACGGCGTCCATTCCGTCGGCCAACTGATTTCTGCAAATGAAAAGGCTGCCCCTCGGGACAGCCTTTTTTCTTGTCTCGGCTCGGCCGGCTTCAGCCGACCAGCAGCAGCCCGAGGATACCGAGCGTGCCGATGGCGATCCGCCACCAGGCGAAGGGCGCATAGCCCCGCTTCGAGATGAAATTCAAAAGCCCCCGCACGACAAACAGCGCCGAGACGAAGGCTGCCACGAAGCCGATCGCGATGATCATTGTGTCATCAACGGTCAGCGCGTTGCGGTTCTTGTAGAGATCCAGCGTGAAGGCGCCGAGCATGGTCGGCATGGCGAGGAAGAAGGAAAATTCTGCCGCCGAACGCTTGTCGGCGCCGAGCAGCAGAGCGCCGACGATCGTTGCGCCCGAGCGCGACGTGCCGGGAATCATCGCCAGGCACTGGCAAAAGCCGATCTTCAAGGCGAGTGACAGCGGATATTCGGTGACGTCGTGGTACTTCGGCTTGAGCGGCAGCCGGTCGATCCACAGCAGCACGAAGCCGCCGAGGATCAGCACCACGCAGATCAGCATAGGCGTCTCGAAGAGAACCGTCTTGATGAAGTCATGGGCAACAACACCAATGACGGCAGCGGGCAGAAAGCCCAGAAGGACAGCGCCGACAAAGCGACGGCTTTCGGCACTCGTTGGCAGCGAGAGCGCGATCCCCAAGAGCTTGGCGAAATAGACGCTGAGGATCGCGAGGATCGCCCCCAGTTGGATCAACACTGCAAAGGTGTTGCCAGGCGATTCGAAGCCGAGGAAATGGCCCGCAAGTAGGACATGGGCGGTGGAGGATACCGGCACGAACTCGGTCAGGCCCTCGATGAGGCCGAGGACGAGCGCGCTGATAATCGATTGATCTTCCATGAGGTCTCCTTCAGGGGGGAAGGCAAAGTGATTTGCTTGTATTGCCGGGGCCGAAACCCTATAGCTTGGAAGCCGCGCTGATGACCAGCCGCTTCGACAGCCTGCGTTGCGGCCACTGAAAAATCCGAGAATCCGAGTCCCGATGCCGACCCTGTACCATCACACGATGTCCACCGCGTCCCGTTTCATTCGACTGGTATTGTCCGAATACGGCTTCCAGACGGATCTGGTGGAGGAACAGACCTGGGAGAAGCGCAAGGAATTCCTCGCCTTCAATCCCGCAGGCACGCTGCCCGTCTATGTCGATGACAATATGCGGGCACTCTGCGGTCCGACCATCATTTCCGAGTTCATTGACGAGACGCATGGCGTGTTGAAGCGCGACCGGCGACTCTTCGCCGAAGACCCGTTCCAGCGCGCGGAAATTCGCCGGCTGACGGAATGGTTCCTGCAGAAGATGGAGCAGGATGTCACGAAGCCGCTGGTGCGCGAGCGCGTGCACAAGCTGATCATTCCGAACGGGCTCGGCGGCGGCGCACCCGATTCCAAGGTCCTGCGCACAGCGCGTTCCAACATCCGCCATCACATGAAGTATCTGACCTGGCTCTCCGGCTCACGCCAGTGGATCGCCGGTGAGCGCTTGAGCTATGCGGATCTTTCTGCCGCTGCTGCCGTCTCCGTGCTCGACTACCTCGGCGAGATCGACTGGAACGAGTTCCCGGTCGCCAAGGAATGGTATCAGCGCATCAAGTCGCGACCGTCCTTCCGCCCGCTCTTGACCGAACGCGTGCGCGGCATCACGCCGGTGTCGCACTACGCCGACCTCGACTTCTGACGGTTGCTGTCATGGACGAGCCGCAGATCGATCCGAAGATCCGGAAGCGGCGGGCAGATCTTACGCAGTTTCTGCGCCACGAGGCCTATGCCCAAGGCTTCGATCTCTGTCGCATCACGCTGCCGAACGCCATTCCCGAAGCACCGGCCCGGCTTGCGAGCTTTCTTGAAGCCGGCCGGCACGGCACCATGAACTGGATGGAGGAAACTAAGGAGCGCCGCGCTGATCCACGTGTGCTCTGGTCCGAGGTGCGCTCCATCGTCATGTTCGGCATGAATTATGGCCCGAACGAGGATCCGCGCCTGCTGCAGGCGCAGCCGGAGAAGGCGGCGATTTCCGTCTATGCTCGCAACCGCGATTATCATGACGTCATCAAGGGGCGCCTCAAGGAAGTGGCGACGCGCTTTGCCGCGCATGCGGGCGAAGACGTGAAGGTCTTCGTCGATACCGCGCCTGTCATGGAAAAGCCGCTCGCGGCGTCAGCCGGTCTCGGCTGGCAGGGCAAACACACCAATCTTGTCAGCCGCGACTTCGGCTCCTGGCTCTTTCTCGGCAGCCTGTTCACCACGGCGGAGCTTGAGATCGACGCCCCCGAGCGCGACCATTGCGGCTCCTGCCGCTCCTGTCTCGACGCCTGTCCGACAGACGCCTTTCCGGCACCCTACCAGATCGATGCGCGGCGCTGCATCTCTTACCTCACAATCGAGCACAAGGGCCCGATCGACCGGGCGCTGCGCCCCGCTTTCGGCAACCGCATCTATGGCTGCGACGACTGTCTCGCGGCCTGTCCGTGGAACAAGTTTGCCGCAGCCGCCCGCGAGATGAAGCTTGTCGCCCGCGAGGACCTGAAGGCGCCCGAGATCGCCTTCTTCCTGACGCTGGACGACCCGAGCTTTCGCACCTATTTCAGCGGCTCGCCGGTCAAGCGCATCGGGCGGGACCGTTTCGTGCGCAACGTGCTGATTGCGGCCGGCAATTCCGGCTCACTTGATCTCGCGCCGGCCTGTGAAAGGCTGCTGACGGACGGCTCTTCTGATGTGCGAGGCATGGCGGCCTGGGCGCTGTCCCGCCTTTTGCCGGCAGATCGCTTCGCCTCTCTGAAGAGAGCGCATTTGACGACGGAAACGGACGAGCATGTCCGACAGGAATGGATGACGGAGAACTGACGCATGCGCTTGATGATTTTCGGAGCCGGCTATTCGGGCAAGGCCATCGGTCAGTTGCTCGCCGATCAGGGCGCCTCGGTCGCCGGCACGACGCGCAGTGCCGAAAAAAGAAAGGCGCTCGAAGAGGCCGGCATCCGACATTTCGTCTTTGACGGCACGAGCCTCTCACCAGAACTCACCGCCGAGCTTTCCGAGACCACGCATCTCGTCCAGTCGATTGCGCCCGGCAGCGAGGGCGACCCACTGATCCGGCTCTGCGGCCAGGCTGGCATCAAGGCTGTCATGCCGAAGCTCGAATGGATCGCCTATCTTTCGACCGTCGGAGTCTATGGTGATCACCACGGCGCCTGGGTCAACGAGGAGACGGAATTGAAACCGGTTTCGGTGCGCTCGGTCGAACGCGTGGAGGCCGAGCAGGCCTGGCAGGTGGTCGCGGCCCGGGACAACCTGCCGCTCGCGATCCTGCGGCTCTCCGGCATCTATGGTCCTGGCCGCAACACGTTCATGAACCTCACCAACGGAACGGCCCGCCGCCTCGTGAAAAAGGACCAGGTGTTCAACCGCATCCGCGTCGAGGACATCGCCGCAGCCACGGCCTTTCTGGCCGCTCCGAAAACGGGCGGGATCTTCAACGTTACCGACGACATGCCCTCCCCGCCGCAGGACGTGGTGACCGAGGCGGCCAGGTTGATGGACATGGAAGCGCCGCCTGAGCAGGCCTTTGAGACGGCAGAGCTGACGCCGATGGCGCGCTCCTTTTATGGCGAAAACAAGCGCGTCTCGAATGCCAAGATCAAGCATCTGGGTTTCAACTTCCAGTACCCGAATTACATGATGTCACTGGCCGATCTACTTGCCTCCAGCACATGGAACCGGAGGGCCTGAATGGGCGTTTATCGGGTCAAACTTTGCGCCCGACAGCCTGAAACCGCCGGGATTTCCGGGCATCCGCCCCCTTCGCACCACATTTCGGGCAGCAAATATGGCGGACGAGCAAAATTTTTCTTCCACGATTCCGTGAACGGCACTTCAGGCATCGGCCTGAGTTTTTCATTCCAGAAAGACTCTTGGAATCAAACGATTTTTCCGCAGAATTCATATTTTGGTAAGATTAAGATTCTGTGATCGATTATCACGAATATTAATCGCTGTAACTTTTCGTGATTGAATCAAGGCACGTTTTTGCCATTTTTCACCCTGCTTAGGCGTCGGCACGCAACAAATTGCTCGTGTCAACGACTAGGGACGTACATCTTGATCATCAACCGCCGCTCTGCTTTCGCCGCTGCAACTATTGCTGCACTCTTTGCTTTCGCACCCCAGAGTGCAAATGCAAAGTCGTCCTGCGGTGGCGCCTCCTGGTACGCGCTGACATCGAAGACGGCTTCCGGCGAGCGCATGAACCCGACGAGACTGACGGCGGCCCACAAAACCCTGCCCTTCGGCACGAAGGTGAAGGTCACCAATGCACGAAGCGGCAAGAGCGTCGTCGTCCGTATCAACGATCGCGGCCCCTTCATCCGCGGCCGTGTGCTCGACCTTTCCAAGGCCGCGGCCCAGAACATCGGCATGATCCGCTCGGGCCATGCCAAGGTCTGCTACGAGATCATCAGCTAAGACATCCAAGTTCGGGAGCGGCGATTGGTCCGTCGGGTTTTAGGCGCTTGCTCTTGCCCCTGATCGCCGTTACCACGCTCTCTTCTTTCAGAGGAGAATGACCATGCGCCTGGGCGGCCGTCTTGCCGGTGCGATCGAAGTTTTGAGCGATATCGAAACCCGTCGCCGTCCCGTTGCCGATGCCCTCAAGGATTGGGGCCTTTCGCATCGTTTCGCCGGTTCCGGCGATCGGGCGGCCATCGGCAACATCGTTTATGATGCCCTGCGCATGAAGCTTTCCCATGCTTGGCTGATGGATGACGACAGCGCACACGCGCTCGGCTGGGCCGTTCTGTTGCGTCAGTGGGGCATGAGCCTCGAGACACTGCAGGCGGAACTCGAAGGCGATAATTTTGCGCCCGCGGCCCTCTCCGAAAGCCAGATCCATGCCTTTACCAGCCGCGATCATTCCGATGCTCCCCTCCATGTCCAGGGTGACATTCCCGACTGGGTGCAGCCCTCGTTCGAAGAAGCCTTCGGCGACGACTGGCTGGCCGAAGCGAAGGCGCTCGCCACCCGTCCGACTCTCGATTTGCGCGTCAACACGCTGAAGGCCAACCGGGACAAGGTGCTGAAGGCGCTCGATCGCTCCGGCGCCAAGGCCTCGCCGATCGCGCGTTTCGGTATGCGCGTTCCGGCTGGCGAAGGCCCCTCGCGCCTGCCGAACGTTACGGCAGAACTCAGCTTCCAGAAGGGCTGGTTCGAGGTTCAGGACGAGGGTTCACAGATCGTCGCCGATCTCGTGACACCGCGCGAAGGCGATCAGGTTCTCGATTTCTGCGCAGGCGGTGGCGGCAAGACGCTCGCCATGGCGGCGGCCATGAACAACAAGGGCCAGGTGCATGCCTATGACGCCGACCGCAAGCGGCTGGCGCCGATCATCGAGCGGCTGAAGCGTGCCGGTACCCATAACGTCCAGGTCCATGACAGCACCAAGGGGCTGGCGAGCCTGAAAGAGCGCTGCGACCAGGTGCTGGTCGACGCACCCTGCACCGGTACTGGCACCTGGCGGCGCCGCCCCGACACCAAGTGGCGCCTGACCGACCGGAACCTGCAGGAACGCATGACGCAGCAGCAGGAAGCCCTCACCGAGGCCTCGACCTTCGTCAAGCCGAATGGCTCCCTGCTCTATGTCACCTGTTCGGTGCTGCCGGAAGAAAATGACCGTCAGGTCCAGGCCTTCTGCGAGGCCAATCCGAGCTTCGAGATCGTCTCGGTCCTGGAAGACTGGACGCGCCTTTTCGGCGGCTCGGCTCCAAAGCCGCGGTCAACGGATGGCAAGACAGTGACGCTCAGCCCCGCCAGCATGGACACAGACGGCTTCTTTTTCTGCCGGATGCGCCGTCGCCCGACGTGATTTGACCATCGTCAATTCCAGCGAGCGCTTCGTATACTCGACTGTTTGACACCAGTTTCTTTTTGCGCGAAGACATGGCCGTCCGATTGTATCGAGGCGCCCAGTCGGCGCCGAAGGGAGACACCATGATCCGGAAATCCGTCATCGGCGCGTCTGTCGCGCTGCTCGTCACAACGGCTGCGATCTTTACCGGCCCTGCGATCGCAGCACCTGCGCCAAAGGACGTGCTGACGCACTATGCAGAGCTTGCCCATGCGAAGTTCGATGACGCGCTCTCGACCGCCAAGGCGCTCGATGCGGCCATTGATGCGCTGATCGCAAAGCCAAGCGAAGAGACGCTGAAGGCTGCCCGCGAAGCCTGGATCGCCGCCCGCGTCCCCTATCAGCAGACAGAAGTCTATCGCTTCGGCAACCCGATCGTCGATGATTGGGAAGGCAAGGTGAATGCCTGGCCGCTGGACGAAGGCCTGATCGACTATGTCGATGCTGCTTACGGCACCGAAAGCGACGGCAATTCGCTCTATGTGGCCAATGTGATTGCCAATCCGAAGATCAAGATCAACGGCGAAGAGGTCGACGCCTCCGAGATCACGCCGGAATTCCTCGCCGAAACCCTGCATGAAGCCGGCGAAGTCGAAGCCAATGTCGCGACCGGCTATCATGCCATCGAATTCCTGCTTTGGGGCCAGGATCTGAACGGCACGGGGCCCGGCGCCGGCAACCGGCCCTATACCGACTATGACACCGCCAATTGCACCAATGGCAATTGCGACCGTCGCGCCGCCTATCTGAAGGCTGCCTCGACGCTGCTGGTGCAGGACCTCGAAGAGATGGTCGTGGCCTGGGCGCCTGAAGGCGAAGCGACGAAGGCCGTCCTCGCCGACGAGCAGAAGGGCATTTCCGCGATCCTGACCGGCATGGGTTCGCTGTCCTATGGCGAACTTGCCGGCGAGCGCATGAAGCTCGGCGTGCTCTTGCATGATCCGGAAGAGGAGCATGATTGCTTCTCCGACAATACGCATGCCTCGCACCTCAACGATGCCATCGGCATCGCGTCTGCCTATACCGGCGAATACACGCGCGTCGACGGCACGAAGATGACTGGCCCATCGCTGTCGGAACTGGTTGCCGCCAAGGATCAGGCGCTGGATACGGAAATGAAGGGCAAGCTCGACACGACACTTGCCGCCATGAACACGATGGCCGAGCGCGCCAAGACTACGGAAGCCTATGACCAGATGATCGGCGAAGGCAATGCCGAGGGCAATGCCACCGTGCAGGCCGCCATCGACGGCCTTGTTGATCAGACCCAGACCATCCAGCGCGTCATTGCGTCGCTGGACCTCGGCACGATCGAGCTTGAAGGTTCCGACAGCCTTGATAGTCCTGAGGCCGTCTTCCAGTAAGCAGCAAAGGCGGGTCGTCCGGATCACGGACGACCCGATCCGTCCCATGACAAGAATCCGGGCCATTTCAGCCGGTCTCGGCGCATTCCTGATCACTAGCCTGGCCGCGTCCGTCCTCCTAGCCGGAGAAGCGGCAGAACGGTCGGATCTCACTCCCAAGGACAAGGCGCGGGTTGCCAGCGTCACGCGACCGACCGAGGATTTCAGCAAGGCCGAAGGCTTTGAGCTGATGCAGGGTGGTGCCGGCACATCTCCGCGCGGCGTGAGTGCGGATTCGTTTTCCGATTTCTCCGCCAATATAACCTTTGCCGAAGAAGAAGAGTTCAAGCTCGGCAATGCGCTCTTCCGCAAGCTCTGGGTCTCCTCCCCCTCTTCCACCCAGGCCTCCGATGGATTGGGCCCTCTGTTCAACGCACGGGCCTGCCAGAGCTGTCACCTGAAGGATGGTCGCGGCCATCCGCCGGAGGGTGATCGCGATCATACCTCGATGTTCTTCCGGCTGGCGCGCCCTGCCGCCACGACGGAAGAACAGGCGAAGCTCGATCGGCTGGACGCCGCCTCGCTGCCCGACCCTGTCTATGGCGGCCAGCTGCAGGATCAGGCGATCCCGGGTATGGCTGCTGAAGGCCGCATGGCCATCACCTATGTCGAGCAAACCGTGAACCTGTCCGGCGGCGAGACGGTGACGCTGCGCCGCCCCAGCTATTCCGTCAGCGACCTCAACTACGGCCCGCTCGATCCGACCACGACACTCTCCCCGCGCATTGCCAATCCGATGATCGGGCTCGGCCTGATCGAAGCGATCCCTGAGGAAGACATCCGGGCACTCGCCGATCCCGATGACCTGGATGGAGACGGCATTTCCGGCAAGGCGCAACGAGCCCGCGACCACCGGACCGGCGAGATCAAGCTTGGCCGTTTCGGCTGGAAGGCACAGAACGCCTCGGTGCGCGACCAGAGTTCCAGCGCATTCGCCGGCGACATCGGTATTTCAACGCCTGACGATATCAGGCATTTCGGCGATTGCACCGAGAAGCAGACCGCCTGCTTCGAGGCAGCCACCGGCGTCCAACCCAGACTGGGCGATACTGAAGCCCCCGATCCGGTCCTCGAACTCGTGACCTTCTATGCGAAGAACCTCGCCGTTCCGAAGCGGCGTGACGTGGACGATGCCCAAGTGCTGCGCGGCAAGGAGATCTTCTACGCCAGCGACTGCATCGCCTGCCATCGGCCGAAATTCGTCACCAGCCGCAAGGCTGAGAACAAGGCACAGGCCTTTCAGCTGATCTGGCCCTATTCCGATTTCCTGCTGCACGACATGGGCGAAGGACTTGCCGACGGTCAGGCCGTAGGCGATGCCACCGGGCGGGAGTGGCGCACGCCACCGCTCTGGGGTATCGGTCTGACGCAGGTGGTCAGTGGCCACAGCTTCTTCCTGCATGACGGGCGGGCGCGAAACCTGACCGAGGCCATTCTCTGGCACGGCGGGGAGGCAGAAGCGGCCCGCAAAGCCTTTGCCGCCGCCAATCCCGAGGACCGCAAGGCCCTGATCACGTTTCTGGAGTCTCTCTGATGCGATTTCTCACACACCTTGCGCTTCTCTCCGCGGTTCTCCTGCCCTTGCCCGTCCTGGCGCAGGAAACGGCTCCGACCGTCGGCACTCTTGACGTCGTCAAGGTACCGAGCGTGATGGCGCGCGCGGTCGACGACTTCATCCGGCCCGGTTATCGGCGCTTCACCGAACAGGCCACTGCCATGCAGGGAGCAATGCAGACGCTGTGCGGCGCTCCGTCAGCAGAGACACTCGACGGCGCACACAACGCCTTCGGCAATCTCGTCGAGGCCTGGTCGCGCATAGAGATCGTCCGCGTCGGCCCTGTTCTCGACGACAACCGCTTCGAGCGCATCCTGTTTTTTCCCGATCGAAAAGGCACCGGGCTGAAGCAAGTTCAAGCAGCGCTCGCCAAACCCGATACGACCGTGACCTCGGTCGAGACGCTGAAGGGCAAGAGCGTCGCCATGCAGGGGCTTGGCGCGCTCGAATTCGTGCTGTTCGGCACCGACTCGGAGACGCTCGCGACGAACGAAGGCAGCTACCGCTGCCAGTATGGCACCGCGATCGCGGCCAATCTCGAACGGCTGGGCTCTGAACTGACAGCTGCTTGGGATGCGCCTGACGGTGTGGCCGCTGCCTGGAAGACGCCCGGCCCCAACAATCCGCTCTACCGCGACGAAGCAGAAGCCGCCAAGGAACTGCTCGGCGTGCTCGTGCATGCCGCCGACACGATCCGCGACCAGCGCATCGAACAATTCTACAAGGGCGACCCGAAGAAGGCCCTGCCGCGTCAGGCGATCTACTGGCGCTCCGGCAATACCTTCCGCTCGATCACCGCCAATATCGAGGGTCTGCGTGACCTGCTCGACACCTCGGGCATGGTGGAGCTTCTGGCCGAGGGCAATCGCTCGGTCGTCTCCTCTACGGATTTCGTCGCGCGCTCCCTTTCGCGCGTGTCGGCGGACATCAAGCCGGATGTCGCCGCCGTCTTCGAGGATCCGGCGCAGATCGCCAAGCTCGACTTCCTGCTGCTCAACAGCCGCGACCTGATCCTCAGGCTCAACAACGATCTCGGTGGCGGCATCGGCCTTGCCGCCGGCTTTTCGTTTTCCGACGGCGACTGAGATGATCGCAACGCCGCTCATCGATCGCCGTGTCTTTCTGCGTTCCGCAGGCCTCGCTTTCGTCGCAGGGCTTGCCCCCCGTTCGGCCTTTGCGGTTGAGCGTACGGATGCGGTCTATGCCAGCGGGTTGAAACGTCCAGATGGTACCTTCGCAATCGGCCTCGTCAGTGAACAAGGGACGCTGATCGATGAGATCGCGCTGCCGGGCCGTATCCACGGGCTCTGTCACAGCGCTGCAAACGGGCTTTCGGTCGCCTTCGCCCGCCGGCCCGGCACCTTTGCCGTGGTCTTCGACGCCAAGAGGCGTGTGGAGCCGCGCATCGTGACAGCGGCCGAAGGTCGCCATTACTTTGGTCACGGCGCCTTCTCGCCCGATGGCCGGCTCTTTTATGCGAGCGAAAACGACTTCGACACCAATGCCGGCGTCATCGGCATCTATGACTGCAGGCCCGGCTTCGAGCGCGTGGGCGAGGTTCCGGCCCATGGTATCGGCACGCATGACATCACCGTCACGGCAGATGGTCTCCTGGTCATCGCCAATGGCGGGATCGAGACCCATCCGGATTTCGGCCGGACCAAGCTCAACCTCGACCATATGGAGCCTTCGCTGGTTCTGGCCGATGCCAAGACAGGCGCGCTGATCGAGAAACATGTGCTGCCGCCGGATCTCAAGCAGCTTTCCACGCGTCACCTCGATGTAGCACTAGATGGTCGGATCTGGTTCGCCTGCCAATATGAGGGGCCGCGCACCGATCGGCCGCCGCTGGTCGGGCATTTTACCGAGGGGGCGCCGATTTCCTTCGTCGAACTGCCCGACAATACGACCGACCGGCTCGGCAATTATGTCGGTGCCATCGCGGTCAACCGTACGCAGGGGCTCGTCGGCATCGCGTCACCGAAGAACGGGCTCTGGGCCATTCTGGACGGCAGGGATGGCCGGCTGATTTCCGAAACGGCCCTTGCCGATGCGGCAGGCATTGCCCCCTCGCCGTCCAGCTTTGCCGTCTCCTCCTATCGCGGCGACTTTCTCGACCGAAAGAACCCAGTCGCCTGGGACCAGCATATCATCCGGCTTTAAAGACTGGCCGAAGTGCAAGGATTGCCCTAGATGCCTGGCATGTCCAAGATCCTGAGCTACATCCTCTTTATCGGTCTCGTCGTTGGCGCGGGGCTTCTCGCCGGCCTCACCAATGCGCCTGGCGACTGGTACCAGTCGCTCGAAAAGCCGTTCTTCAACCCGCCCGCCTGGCTCTTCGGCCCGGTCTGGACGACGCTTTACGTGCTGATCGGCGTGGCGGGTGCGCGGATCTGGCAGCGCGCGCCGAAATCGGCGGCCATGCAGCTCTGGTTCGCCCAGATGGCCTTCAACCTGATGTGGTCGCCCGCCTTCTTCGGTCTGCAGAACCCGGAACTGGGACTTCTCGTCATCGTGGGCATGCTGGTGACGATCATCGCCTTCATGATCAAGGCGAGGCCCATCGACCGGATCTCGACCCTGCTCTTCGTGCCCTACCTCGCCTGGGTCACCTTCGCCGGCATTCTCAATCTCAGCCTCGCCTGGCTGAACTGAATTTGCCGGTCGCCGGGTTGCCTGCCCGGAACGACCGTGCCAATTTCGCCGCCGAAGGGGACAAGGCATGGTGGACTACGATCAGGAGGCCGTGGAAACACGGATTCGGCAGAGTTTCGCGCGGCAGGGAGCCATGGAAACGCTTGGGGCTTCGCTGTCGAGCGTTAGCCCCGGCGTCGTTGAGATTGAACTCAACTATGACCGCAAGCTGACCCAGCAGCATGGTTTCCTGCATGCCGGCGTGATCTCAGCCGCCCTCGATACCGCCTGCAGCTATGCGGCCTATACGGTGACCACGCCCGAAGTCTCACTGCTCACCATCGAATTCAAGGTCAATCTGATGTCTCCGGGACGCGGCGAGCGCTTTCTGTTTCGCGGCGAAATCACCAAGCCCGGCTCCAACATCATCGTTGCAGACGGACGCGGCTATGCTCTGACAGACGGTCCGGCCAAGCTGATCGCCTCGATGACCAGCACGATGATGGTGATCCGCGGTCGCGAGGGCATTTCCGGATGACCTATGAGATGAAGCCGATCGCTGGCAAAAGCGTGCTCTTCGTCATGGCGGCGGATGCCGAATATGGCGTCTTCCTGCGCACCCGCATCTCGCCGCTAATGACCGGCGTCGGTCCGGTCGAAGCCGCCGTGGCGCTGACCAGGGAATTGGCTCGCCTGTCGAGCCACGACGACCTGCCGGATCTCGTTGTTTCGCTCGGCTCGGCCGGATCGGCCACGCTCGAACAGGCGGAAATCTACCAGGTCTCGGCCGTGTCCTACCGCGACATGGATGCCTCTGCCTTCGGTTTCGAGAAGGGCAAGACGCCATTTCTCGACCTGCCGGTTTCCGTCGAACTGCCGTTGCGCATTCCGGGCATTCCAACGGCGACGCTGTCGACCGGGGCGAATGTCGTCTCAGGCATAGCCTACCAATCAATCGATGCGCAGATGGTCGACATGGAGACCTTCGCCATCTTGCGCGCCTGCCAGAGCTTCAACATTCCACTGATCGGGTTACGCGGCATTTCGGATGGCCGCGACGACGTCAACCACATCGATGACTGGACGCAGTATCTGCATGTCATCGACAAGAAGCTGGCGCTGGCGGTCGACAGCCTGCAGACAGCGCTTGAAGACGGCGTCTTCTGGTTTTAAGCCGCACCGCTATACGTTCAGTTCTTTCAGCACTTTCTGGGACAGCCTTTAATGCGGACATTTGTCGCCTCACTGACCAGCATTGCACTCCTGGTATTTGGCGGATGCGCATCGAGGGCTGACAATAGACTGCCGCCCGAGATCCAAGAAATGCTGAAACAGCATGAGAGGTCTCGCGCACAAGACACTCAACGGCTGCCAAGCTCCGGAGAACGCGAAGTTATCGGCCCCGATGGAAAGACCTACTTCGTCAGTCAGACGGCCATGCAAAGCGGCGTTGCGGAGTATGGGCCGAATCTGACAATCGTCATCAACAAGCCGGACGACGCGTCCGAACTGTCGATGGAGGCTAAGGTGGCGTTTATCGACAAGCTCCTTACAGAGGCATGTGCGGAGGTTCAGGGGCGTCCGACAACCGAAAACATCATCACGGACGTCAGTCATAAATCGGGTGTCGACGTCCAGAGATATGAATGGCAAGGCAAACAACGGGTTTCGTGGAAGAAGCTCGTCTATTGCCGGCCAACACGGTGATCAGCCCGCCGGAGCAACCTCCCCTCTGCTGAGAGGCTGCACAAAAATTCGAGATTCTCTGGGCGATCTGCCATTGAAACAGGGCGCCTTTTTCTTTAAAGGCTCGCCATGACCCAGACAGCACATCCCGACAGTGTTCTCATCGTCGATTTCGGCAGCCAGGTAACGCAGCTGATCGCACGCCGCGTTCGTGAATCCGGCGTCTATTGCGAAATCGTCCCCTTCCAGTCCGCCGAAGAAGGATTCAACCGCCTGAAGCCCAAGGCGATCATCCTGTCGGGAAGCCCCGCTTCCACGCTCGATGAGGGAAGCCCGCGCGCGCCGCAGGTGCTGTTTGACAGCGGTCTTCCGATTTTCGGCATCTGCTATGGCCAGCAGACCATGTGCGCCCAGCTCGGCGGCAAGGTCGAAGGCGGCCATCACCGCGAATTCGGTCGCGCCTTCCTCGAGGTCGAACAAGACTGCGACCTCTTCAACGGTCTCTGGTCGGTCGGCTCCCGCCACCAGGTCTGGATGTCACATGGCGACCGCGTCACCGCGATCCCGCCGGGCTTCAAGGTGCTCGCCACCTCGTCCAACGCGCCCTTTGCCTTTATCGCCGACGAGGCGCGCAAGTATTACGCCGTGCAGTTCCATCCTGAGGTCGTGCATACGCCCGATGGCGCGAAGCTCATCCAGAACTTCGTGCAGAACATTGCCGGCATCAAGGGCGACTGGACCATGCATGCCTATCGCCAGAAGGCGGTGGAGCAGATCCGGGCCCAGGTCGGCGACAAGCGCGTCATCTGCGCGCTCTCGGGCGGCGTCGACTCGTCGGTTGCAGCACTGCTGATCCACGAGGCCGTCGGCGATCAGCTGACCTGCATCCTCGTCGACCACGGGTTGATGCGCAAGAACGAGGCAGCTGACGTCGTTGCCATGTTCAAGGAACACTACAACCTGCACCTCATCCATGTCGACGCCGTCGACAAGTTCGTCGGCGAGCTGGAAGGTGTTTCCGACCCGGAAACCAAGCGCAAGATCATCGGTCGCCTGTTCATCGAGACCTTCGAGGAAGAAGCCAAGAAGCTCGGCGGCGCAGATTTCCTGGGGCAAGGCACGCTCTATCCCGACGTCATCGAAAGCGTCTCGTTTACCGGCGGTCCGTCGGTAACGATCAAGAGCCACCACAATGTCGGCGGCCTGCCCGAGCGCATGAAGATGCAGCTCGTCGAGCCCTTGCGCGAACTCTTCAAGGACGAAGTGCGCGTGCTCGGCAAGGAGCTCGGCCTCCCCGATAGCTTCATCGGCCGCCACCCCTTCCCGGGTCCGGGCCTTGCCATCCGCTGCCCCGGCGGCGTGACGCGCGAAAAGCTCGACATCCTGCGCGAAGCCGATGCCATCTATCTCGACGAGATCCGCAAGGCCGGCCTCTATGACGCGATCTGGCAGGCCTTTGCCGTGCTCCTCCCGGTCCAGACCGTCGGCGTCATGGGCGACGGCCGCACTTACGAGTTCGTCTGCGCGCTCCGCGCCGTGACCTCGGTTGACGGCATGACCGCCGACTTCTACCACTACGACATGGAATTCCTCGGACGGGCTGCCACCCGCATCATCAACGAGGTGCGCGGCATCAATCGCGTCGTCTACGACGTGACGTCGAAGCCGCCTGGCACGATCGAGTGGGAATAAGGCGATTGCCTCAAAACTCATTGAAGACTGGAACGGAGGGTCAACGCCCTCCGTTTTTTTGTGCCGCCTTTCAGAAGCCGAAAGACTGCTGAGCGGGTGACGCTTCGACCGAAGGCAGTCCTTCAAGCTCCAGCATGCGCTGTTTGGACAGCGTGCCGCCCGGCGCGGAAAAGCCCCCGAGCTTGCCGCCGGCGGCGAGCACACGGTGGCAGGGGATGATCAGCGGGATGGGGTTCTTCGCCATGGCCTGGCCGATGGTCCAGGCACCGGCCGGCCCGAGCTCCAGTTCGCCGGCAAGCCTGCCATAGGTCGTGGCCTTGCCCCAGCCCAGGCGGCGCGTGGCATCGTAAATCCGCCGATAGAGATCCGTCTGGCCCGACAGGTCGAGAAGCAGGTCGGAGAAGTCGACGACGTCTCCGACGAAATACGTCTTCACGCGCTCGATCACGCGTCCAATCTCGCCCATTGGCTCCGCCTCGACACCCGTCGGGTGACGCCGGAGCATGGCGCGTCGAGGGTCCTCCGCGCTTTCTGCCGGCAGACAGAAACCGGAAATTCCGAACTCGCCCCAGGCTATCGAGCAGAAGCCCCTGGCGGTTTCGAAGGTGGTGTAACGAGGCACGGTCGACATGGCACGCGTCCTGTTGGATGCCTTACTGAAAGTATGCTCAGGATGGCGGCCGGAGAGAGAAGGATCAACCCGTTTCCTGCGGTTTCGCCAATCAGCCTGCGGCTTGCCATGGGCGCTTGCCTGTTGCTATCCGTCGATCATAACAGGAGACATGGCATGCCCACCACCATCTACGGCATCAAGAACTGCGACACGATGAAGAAGGCGCGCACCTGGCTCGAGACCCAAGGCGTGGCGCATGACTTCCATGACTACAAGGCCAAGGGCATCGACGCCGCAACCCTCGACGGCTGGATCGGCAAGGTCGGCTGGGAGGTGCTGTTCAACAAGGCCGGCACGACCTTCAAGAAGCTCGATGACGCACAGAAAAAGGACCTCGATGCTGCAAAGGCCAAGGCGCTGATGCTGGAGCAGCCGTCGATGATCAAGCGGCCGGTGCTCGATGTGGGCGGCGCGCTCGTGGTTGGCTTCAAGCCGGAGGTCTATCAGCAGACCTTCAAGAGCTGACACCATGGCGAAGACCACCCGCGCCACGCAGTTTCTCGACAAGGCCGGGGTGGCCTATACCACCGCGACCTATGACTACGACCCGCACGCCGAGCGCATCGGGCTGCAGGCGGCAGAGGCGATCGGCGAGCATCCCTCGCGGGTGTTGAAGACGCTGATGGCGGAACTCGACGGCAAGCCGGTCTGTGTCGTCGTTCCCTCCGACAAGGAAGTGTCGATGAAGAAGCTGGCCAGCGCCTTCGGGGGCAAATCGGCTGCGATGATGAAGCCCGCCAGTGCCGAAAAGCTCACCGTTTTCGTCGTCGGCGGGATCAGCCCCTTCGGGCAGAAGAAGCAAGTGCCGACGGCAATCGAGATATCAGCCATGGACGAGGCGCTGGTCTACATGAATGGCGGGCAGCGCGGCCTGCAGGTGCGGCTTTCACCGCAGGATGCGCTCAGGGCGCTCGGCGCGATCGCGGCGCCGCTGGTGGCCTGACCTTTGCCCATGGTCTGGACTTCGCCATCTTTCCCCTTAAGTCTGGCGTGACAATCAAAACAGGAATGCCCGATGACCCTCCCCGATTTCTCCCCCTCCATTGATCCTGTAAAGCTCGACAAACTCGCCGAGGTGGCGATCAAGGTCGGGCTGCAGCTGCAGAAGGGTCAGGACCTGGTGCTGACCGCGCCGCTCGTCGCCGTGCCGCTGGTGCGGCTGATCACGGCGCATGCCTATAAGGCGGGCGCCTCGACGGTTACGACCTTCTACTCGGACGAGGAGACGACGCTCGCCCGTTATCGTCACGGTCATGACGAAAGCTTCGACCGGGCGCCGAACTGGCTCTTTGACGGCATGGCCAAGGCTTACGAGAACGGCGCCGCGCGCCTTGCGATCGCTGGCGACAATCCGTTGCTGCTGTCGCAGGAAGACCCGACCAAGGTGGGGCGCGCCAACAAGGCGACCTCGATCGCCTACAAGCCGGCGCTGGAGCATATCTCCAATTTCGACATCAACTGGAACATCTGCTCCTATCCGAACCCATCCTGGGCGAAGCTCGTTTTCCCTGACATGCCGATCGAAGAGGCCGTGCGCAAGCTGGCGGATGCCATCTTTGCCGCGTCGCGCGTCGATCGCGATGATCCAATCGCGGCCTGGGCCGAGCACAATGCGGAACTGAGGAAGCGGTCGACCTGGTTGAACGGCGAGCGCTTTGCTGCCCTCCACTTCACCGGTCCGGGCACCGACCTAAAGGTCGGCCTCGCAGACGGCCACGAATGGCATGGCGGCGCTTCGACGGCGAAGAATGGCGTCACCTGCAATCCCAACATCCCGACGGAGGAAGTCTTCACCACGCCACATGCGCTGAAAGTGGAGGGCCATGTCTCCTCGACCAAGCCGCTTTCCCACCAGGGCACGCTGATCGACGACATCCAGGTGCGCTTCGAAGGCGGACGCATCGTCGAGGCCAAGGCATCGAAGGGCGAGGCCGTGCTCAACAAGGTGCTCGACACCGACGAAGGCGCGCGGCGTCTCGGCGAAGTGGCACTCGTGCCGCATTCCTCGCCGATCTCGGCCTCCGGCGTGCTGTTCTACAACACGCTGTTTGACGAGAATGCTTCCTGCCATATCGCGCTTGGCCAGTGCTATTCGAAGTGCTTCTTGGATGGCGCCTCGCTCAGCCAGGATCAGATCAAGGCGCAGGGCGGCAATTCCTCGCTGATCCACATCGACTGGATGATCGGCTCGGACAAGGTCGACATCGACGGCATCCGCGCAGATGGATCGAAGATACCCGTCATGCGCAAGGGTGAGTGGGCTTGAGTCCTTTGCCTCAGATGTCGAGATCGACCCAGAGTGCCGCGTGATCGGAGGCCGCATCCTGCGGCCTCTTCAGCTCCTCATAGGTGTCCCAGCGCTTCGGCCTCGATCCCGGCCACATGCCGGTGCGGATCACTCCGCCCTTTTCCACCTTGTCGATGAGGTTCGGCGAGAGCAGCAGATAGTCGATCTTGTTGCCCGGATTGCAGAGGCCATAGGTGCCCTTGTAGCCACCATCGTCGAAAGCCGGATGAGTGAAGGCATCGGTCATGCCGCCATGCTTGAGGAGCGGACTCAAGGGATCGCTGTCAGGCGTATCGTTGAGGTCGCCGATGACGGCGATATGATCCCAGCCCTCGGCGAGCCGCTCTTTGACGATTTCGGCAACGCGCGTCGCCTGGGCCTTGCGGCGCCGGTCGGACTCGGCCTTGCCGCCAAAACCCTTGCTCTTGAAGTGGTTGACCATCACCAGCAGCCTGTTGCCGGCCGGGGTCGTTAGTTCGAATTCCGGGCAGTCGCGGGAAAAGGTGATGCGGTCGCTGCCATCGGATAGCCGGTCGTCGACATGGCTGCGCATCCGGCCGATCGGGAATTGAGGGCAGGACATCAGACCGACATCGATGCCGCGCTCGTCATTGCCGTCGATCAGCATCACGTGGCGAAACGGCGTGCCTCCGACAGAGGCGAGAATCTCGTCGCTGAAGGCCTTAAGCACGGGGCGGCTTTCCGCTTCGACCACGCCCAGCACGTCCGCCTTCAGGTCGCGGATCACACGCGCGGTGTTGAGCATGGCGTGTTCGTTGATCGGTTCGTCGCGCAGTTCGAGCGAGCCGACCCAATCGGCGCGACCAGACGCTGTGATCTCGACGCCGCCCGTGCTCGGCCGTTTCAGCAGGCCGCCGCGATTCCGGCGCAAAATGACAAAGGGTCCAGTGTCGCTCTTTTCCATTCCGAGCTCGACAATCAGATCCGCCATCTTCCTGCGGTCAGCCGGCGTGTAGGTGACCTCGCCGAGCAAGGCGTTCAAAGCGGCGAATTTCTCGAGAACGGGGCGGCCGTCCTCCCAGGTCTCCAGGTTCATCGCCTTGGCGCGATCAAACAGGTTCTCGACGTTATAGACTGCAAGGCGCATAACTCCCTCCCAGGCTCTCGATCTGGGACGGAGTCATATCAGACATTTGTGATGCGCGCATGTCGCGAGATCTCGGAGATTTCCCGCGAGAGACGCGCCGTCAAATGCCACTCAGCGATAATAGACGATCTTGCCGCCATTGAAGGCGGTCTCGACCCACAAGACGTTATGCACGGCAATGCCGCGGACCTGGAGCGCTGCAGTCAGGCTCGGGTCTTCCGTCACGGCTGCCTGGGCGAGCCGCAGGCTGTTGCCGGTGGGGTAGGTGACCTGCATCGGATAGGTATGACGGTCGACACCGCCGCGATCGACGCGGATCGCGGTGACATTGCCGTTATACTGCTTGCCGAAGAGGATTTCGCGAGGGGTCCAGCCGCCTGCCTCGACATAGGTCGCGGCGCTGGCCGGAAAGGCGGCGAAGGTTGCCGCAGAAAGGGCTGCGGCGACGACGAATTTCTTCATGGTGATCATTCTCCTTTTCGCCAGATGCTTGGGAGCACATCCGGCTTCGTCCGGACATGTGGCGATCGGAAGAATGGTTTTCCAGTATAATCACATCAGCTTGACCGGTTGCGCGCAACCGATCGTGGTGACGGAGTGTTCACCGCCGCCCGATCCGGGCCGCAACAAAGCAGCCCGACGACGGAGTGTGACTGCAATCAGCCCTGGCGGGCCTTGCGGGCAGCGTAGCGACGGTCGCGCTCGGCCTTGCGGGCGGCTTCGTCTTCGACAACGCGGCTGATGCGCGATGCTTCGGCCTCTTCACGGGCGTCCTTCTCGGCATTTGCCGCAGCGATAGCCGCTTCTTCGCGCTCGCGTGCCTCTTGCTCGGCCCGGATCTTTTCCTCGGCCTTCAGGCGGTCGCGTTCGGCATGGCGCTTGACGCGCTCTTCGGCGCGGGCAGCGCGTTCAGCCATCCGGGCTTCACGCTCGGGGTCGGCTGCCGCATGGGCGGCCTTGTAAGCCTGGAGCAGCGCTGCCTTGGCGTCCGTTGCGGTGGTGCGGCGCTCGGCGAGGCCATGGTCTCTCGTAAATTTCATTGGGGCTCCGATCTCTTGGAACTGGGGTCAGGTACGGGCGCGCTTGGCGACCAGAGCCGCCGTTGCGCTTTCGCGCGCTTCGCGTTCGCGGGTCAGACGGGCTTCGCGCAGGCGCACCGTCTTCTCGTCACGGGCGGAGGTGATCGCGTCCTGCTCGTCGAGCGCGCGGCCACGGGCCAGAAACTGCGACTGCGTCTTCGCAAAGGCGATCTCGGCGGTCTGGCGCGACTTGGTGAGTTGCTCGGTCATGTCATCTCCTTTCAGGAGGCTTGCCCATGTCGGGCAATAAAAAAAGGCCAGGCGAACCGCCTGACCTTCCGTGGGATCGTGCCTTCGACAGTGCCAGTACATCCGTGGTCAAAGGAAAGCGGATCCCGGATCTATCAGGCTGCCTGCAGGTTGCAGGCCGACATCTTGCCCGACTTGTTGTCGCGCTCCATGTCGTAAGCCAGCTTCTGGCCTTCAACGATTTCGCGCATGCCCGACCGTTCAACGGCGGAGATGTGAACGAAAGCGTCCGGGCCGCCGTTGTCAGGCTGAATGAAGCCGAAGCCCTTGGTGGAATTAAACCATTTTACTGTGCCAGTGGTCATGATGAACCCTTTCATAGCGCATAGAGTGCCCCAGCGCGGATGCGCTGCGGAGGTAACGATTTTTGAAAGAAGGTTCGACAGGGCGCAAATGATGCGCGGTAACCAAAGCTCAGCAAGCAAATATCGATGACCAATAGATAGACGCCTTCCTAATGAATGTCAACCATCGGTTTTCATTCCGGCTCAAATCTCAATCAAAAGTGTAATTTACGCGAATGCAACCGCATCCCGTTTTCTGCATCAAATGCTCGCGAAAGCGGCCCTGAGTTTCGCCAAGAAGCCTTTGCGCTTCTCTTCCGTCGCGCGGTCCATGTCGTGCAGCGCCAGCATGCGAAAATCGACGGACTTGGCGCAGAAGGCGGCCACACCGCGCTTCAGGATGCGTTTGACAGGATTGCCCATGTAGAGATGCACGACCCACCACGGAGAACCGGTCGAGGTCACGACCCAGAAGCTCTTGATATGGGTCATCAGCGGCACGATGCGTCCGCCGGCCTTATCGTGCTCGAAGGCAACGCCCGGCACGAAGATGCGGTCGATGAAGCCCTTCATGATCGCCGGCAGATTGAACCACCAATGCGGAAAGACGAGCACCAGCCCGTCGGCTGCCTTCAGCCGCTCGACAATGCCTGAGACGTCTTGAGGTGATTGATAGCCCGGCTCCATATAGGCCGCGCGCTCGGCAGCCGTCAGGCGCGGGTCGAAATCCTCGGCATAGAGGTCGAGCAGGTCGACCTGATGGCCCTTCGCTTCCAGCGTTTCAACCAGGGCCCGTGCGGCGGACGCGGCAAAGCTCTCCGGCAGGGGATGGGCGAGCACGACGAGGAAGCGTCGGGCGACCATCAGAAGAGGCTGCCCTGCCCGGCGGGCGGCTCGCTCTTGCGTGCCGGTCTGGAGACGGCGGCTGCCCGGGTCGGCTGCGGGGCCGACGGTTCCGGGGGGGATACACCCTCGCCAGCAACGGCATCCACGCGTCCATCGGCGAATTCGATCGCGATCGCCTGGCCATGCGACAGTCCCTCGGCGCGCGAAACCGGGCGATCATTCTCGTCGCGGATCACGGCATAACCGCGCGCCAGCACGTTCTTGTAGGAGAGCGACTGCAGAACACGATCCTGCGACACCAATGACTGTCGGGCACGGCGGAGGTCATTCATCACGGCACTGTCGGACCGACGGCCGAGGCTTTCCAGCCTGTCTTTGGAGCGCTCCGTCATCGCCTTCAGCCGCGCTGGCACGGCCGTCAACGTTGCATCGAAGCGGCCGAGGCGCGATTTGTTGCGTTCGATCAACCGCTCGATGACCCGTTCGGCGCGCACGACATTTTCCGACAGCTTCTGCTTACGCTCCATCAGCCGGCGTGCCAGCATATCAGGCGAGAGCTTGGCTGCGGCGCGTTCGAAGCTGCGGCGCTTGTTCATGGTGTTGAGTTCGAGGCTGCGGCCGAGACCGGAAGCGGCCTCGTCGAAGCGTCGGCGCGGCAGAGCCAGCAGTTGGTCGAGCGAAGGCAGTGCCCGTACCAGGCTCCGCAGGTTCTGGCGACGATTATCCATCTGCCTGACCATGGCGCCGGAGAGACGGGCAGACAGTGTGGCCACCTGCGCCTCGAGATCGGCCTTCACGGGCACGGCCATTTCCGCCGCACCCGTTGGGGTAGGTGCGCGGACGTCTGCCGCATAGTCGATCAGCGTCCAGTCGGTCTCATGGCCGACGGCCGAAATCAGCGGAATGCTGCTCGCAGCCGCCGCTCGGACCACGGCCTCGTCATTGAAACTCCAGAGATCCTCGAGACTGCCGCCGCCGCGCGCGACGATCAGGACGTCCGGTCGCGGCATAAGCCCGCCGGGCTGCAGCGCGTTGAAGCCGTGGATGGCGTTCGCCACCTCGTCGCCTGAGCCTTCGCCCTGAACCTTGACCGGCCAGACCAGAACATGCACGGGGAAGCGGTCGGAGATGCGGTGCAGGATGTCACGGATGACGGCACCGGTCGGCGAAGTGACGACGCCGATCACCTTGGGCAGGAAGGGCAACAGCTGCTTGCGCGCTGGGTCGAACAGGCCTTCCGCCGTAAAGCGCCGCTTACGCTCCTCGATCAGCGCCATCAGCGCGCCGGCACCGGCCGGCTCCATCTGCTCGATGACGATCTGGTATTTCGACGAACCCGGGAAAGTCGTGACCTTGCCGGTCGCGATCACTTCCATGCCCTCTTCCGGGCGATACTTCAGCTTGGAAAAGGAGCCCTTCCAGATCACCGCATCGATACGGGCCTTGTCGTCCTTCAGGCTGAAATAGGCATGGCCCGAGGAATGCGGCCCGCGATAACCGGAGATTTCGCCGCGCACACGAACATGATCGAAGGAGGTTTCGATGGTGCGCTTGATCGAGCCCGAAAGCTCCGAAACGGAAAATTCGGTGAGGTTCGTCGGCGAATCGTTGTCGAAGAAATTGCTCATGCCCCTTCCCTAGCGGAAAACGGGGCCAAGATCAGCCCAAAGGACCCGTCATCAAGCGCTTTCCGTTCAGGGTAGGTCCACCCGGAAAATTTGCATCCCGGAGGCGCCTTCGACTGGCACTGGCCTGAGATAGGCGGGCACCTCCCCCTTCATCATGCCGGCATAGAGCCCGTCGACTTTGGTCGAGGCGATAGTCTGTGTGGGCGTAAGGTCGGGGCAGAAGACGAGGATCGTCGCGCCGGCGCCGCGCAGAAAGGCGGCTGCCTCCGCCGGCTCGGCCAGCCCCACATGCAGTTCCGTCAGCATGCCACCCTGATTGCGGTGATAGGGGCCGGAGAGGACGCGATGCCGCGTGAATCGCAGGATTTCCGGGCCCATATCAACCGCCGCCACAACAACGCCGTCGGGCAGACCGTTCAGCGCCGCGAAGCCTGCCGGCGCGTCGCAAGCCGGTGTGCTGGCGGCCATGGAGGCCGGCGTCTGGGCAAGCCCCTTCATCCGGTTGGTCACCCCGGCCGTTCCCTCGACGAAGAGCACACCGAAGAGCGCCCAGGCGCTCGGCACGGACAGGAAGGCGGCGAGCGCAAACAGCAGGCCGGTGCCAAGTTGCTCCGGCTCTTCGCGCGCCCTCTGCCTCAGCTCACCGATCAAAAGCGCCAGCGGCGGGATGGCGAGCAGATTGGCAAAGATCGCCCCGCGCACCTGGATCAACGCAATGACGAAAGAGACTACGATGAGACCGAGCATGATCGCGTGACGGCGAACCCGATCACCATTGACGATGCGAAACAGGCAGACGCCAATCGCGAAGAAACCGACGGCGTAGAAGCCCCCGAAGGCGGCAGGGTCCTTGGCGAGCTGATCGAGGAAGGACTGGGCCTCGATGACGCCGGAAAGCCAGAGCGTATGCAGCAACGGATCGAGTTCGTTCAAGGGATTCTGCAGGCATTGCGGCGCGATGGTGACGGCCCCTGCCAGCACCACGGCGCCGGTCACGCCGATCGCCGCAATCCGCAAGCGCCGATCGCCCATGCCCGGAAGCTGCGTGGCAACGAAGAGGGACGCCGCGCCGATGCCGACGACCGCATAGAAACCGACAGAGAGGCTGTCGCAGGTCACCACCGCATACTGAACCGGCGGCACGGTGGCGAAGAACATGGCAGACAGGCTGACCAGAAGCGTCAGGGAGAAGGCGCGCGCCGCCTTCGCATAAACCTCACCCTCGAGTGCCCAGAGGATGCCGACGGCGGCACAGACGGTTGCCACCAGAGGCGTGGTCTCAGCGCCGATGGCAATCGCGAGTGCAGCAGCCAGGCCGCCGAGCGCATGACCGGCGGGCCCACGCGCCGGATCTACCAGCCCGGCCGCCATGGTCGCGACCAGGACCAGCTGGACATTGTGGTGATCGATCGAGCCCGGCAGGAAGCGGTTTCCGGTAACGACGAAGACCGCCGTCAGCATCAGCGCCAGATGCATGGTGACATCATCGCCCATGCGGCGGGCGGCGACGGCAACCGCCGCCATTAGCGGCAGAATGAGAAAGAAAGGCCAGACGATCAGCGCCAGTGCTTCGGCCTGCTCCATCGGCACCAGCTGGGCGAACAGGCGGATCAGCAGCGCAATCGGCAGATCGATCAGGCGGGACCAATGCATCAGCGTGCCGCCGTCAAGTCCCAGCCGATACTGCGTCAGGTCGAACCAGGACTGCCCGGCAAGCAGGTCACGCACCTGTACAAGCCGCAGGACATCGTCGTTGTCGGCTCCCACATAGTCCCGGGCGGCCGGCAGGTTGAGCGCAGCCAGCACCGCCATTGTCGCGATGCCGTATACCAGCGTCCAGAGAACGAGCCTGCGCGGGGTGCGGGAACTTGACGCGCCAGGCAGGGTGATGTCGGCCATGCTTCGTCAAACCTCCGGGTCCGCCTGGGGCGTTTCCTCCAGAGAAACAACCGGCAGACCGTATTTCAAACACTGCTATGGCCTGAAACCTAGCCTTAACCTTCTCAAGAAATAGTAAAACCAATGGTGGCCGCAGGCTGCCCGAACCCCAGCGCTTCAGAGCAGGTCCCGATGAGCCACACGGCCGCCTCTTCCCTCGACATCGCCGTTCTCCTGCCCTGTTACAACGAGGCGGCGACGATCGGCCAAGTGGTGAGCGATTTCCGTGCGGCCCTGCCCGAGGCGAAGATCTATGTCTATGACAACAACTCGACCGATGGCACGGCGCTGAAGGCGATGCTCGCGGGCGCGACCGTCGTGCGCGAACGCCGCCAGGGCAAGGGTCATGTAGTGCGCCGCATGTTCTGCGACATCGATGCCGACATCTACATCATGGCCGATGGCGACGGGACCTATGGCCCTGCCGATGCCGAGGAGCTGATCCGCACGCTGATCACCGAACGTGTCGACATGGTAGTCGGCACCCGACGCGGGGTGCAGGACGATGCCGGCCGCCAGGGCCACGCCTTCGGCAACCGCCTGTTCAACCAGCTTTATCGCGTGTTGTTCGGCAACGACTTCACCGACATCCTCTCCGGCTACCGCGCCTTTTCGCGCCGCTACGTGAAGAGCTTTCCGGCCGTTTCCGCCGGCTTCGAAATCGAGACGGAAATGTCCGTGCACGCCTCGCGGCTGAAGCTTCCGGTCTGCGAGATCGAACTCGATTACGGCCGCCGTCCGGAAGGCTCGCATTCGAAGCTCTCGACCTTCAAGGATGGCTTCAAGATCCTCTGGATGTTCGCCATGCTGATGAAGGAAACGCGGCCCTTCGCCTTTTTCGGCCTGATCGCGGCTGGACTGATGGGCGTCAGCCTCGCCGCCATGGCGCCTGTTCTCTACGAGTTCTTCACCACCGGCCTCGTCTCGCGCATGCCGACCTGGATCGGCGCCACAGCGCTGATGATGATGTCCTTCCTGTCGTTCACGGCAGCGCTCATCCTCGATTCCCTTGCGCGTTCGCGGGCCGAGCAGCTGAGGATCCATTATCTGACGCTGCCGGCACTTGCCCCTTCGACTTCCGCCAAGGAGCCGGCAACGGAAGTCGGGAAACCGCGGCGTGAACGGTCGTCGAAGGTTTCGACAAAGGACGCATCGCGGGCGGCATGAGAAAGTTTCTGCGCTTCGCCATTGTCGGCGCCACCGGCTTCCTTGTGGATGCCGGTGTGCTCTGGCTGTTCCTGAGCTTCACGCCGATCGGCCCGTTTGCTGCGCGGATCGTGGCGATTGCCGTTGCAATGACCACGACCTGGCTTCTGAACCGGCACTTCACCTTCGGCGCATCGAAGCGCTCTGTTGTCAGCGAAGGCTTTCGCTACGGCTTCATCGGCGTGGTGACGTCGCTGATCAATTACGGCGTCTACGCCCTGCTCCTGATCGGCGCACCGCTGCTCAGCCCCTATGCCGCGCTGGTTTTTGCTTCCATCGCGGCCATGCTGTTCAGCTTCTTTGGTTACTCGCGCTACGTCTTCAAGCGCTGACGGGTAAGCGGTTGATTACACCGCTTCCCAACCGTCCTTCTCGGCGGCGCGGTAGATCGCGTCGATCAGCTTCTGGTTTGCCTTGGAGCTCTCCAGCGTGACGACCTCCCCCTTGGTGCCAGCCACGGCGCGGGCAAAGGCCTCTGCCTCCAGCTTGTACTGACGGCTGTCGGGGAAGCGGAAGATCTGCGAGACGTTGTGACCGCGATTGGTGAGCTCGACTTCCTCGGCGCCCCAGCGATCGGCGTTAAAGGGCGACTTCACTTCGATGAAGCCGTCCGTGCCGTGGAAGACCATCAGCTGGCGGTTGGCCATCTGGGTCGAGACATAGAAATTCAGCTCGAAATCGGCAAAATCCGCCTTCACGCTCGCATAGATGTCCGTGCCGAAGTCCGGATCGCGCTCGATGGTCGACTGGACGCGGACCGGCTCCTTGCCGGTGACGAAGCGGGTGGTGATCGTTGGATAAACGCCGATATCCGGAAGCGCGCCGCCACCAAGCTCGGGGATATTGCGCATGTTGCCGGGGTCGCGGTTGAAATAGGTGAACGAGCCCTGGACCATCTTCAGCGTGCCAATGGCGCCTTCAGCCAGCAGTTCGCGGACCTTCAGCCAGACCGGCGCGTAGGTCACCATATAGGCTTCCGTGATCAGCACCTTGTTGCGCTCGCGGGCCGCGATGATCTCATCGATCTCTTCAGCCTTTAGCGCGATCGGCTTTTCGCAGAGCACATGCTTGCCGGCGTCGGCGGCCTTGATCGCCCACTCGACATGCTGGGAGGTCGGCAGCGGTATGTAGACGGCATTAATGACGTCGGAGGCCAGCATTTCCTCATACGAGCCAAAGGCATGCGGCACCGAGAAGCGATCGGCCATCTCGCGCGCCCGGCTGAGATCGCGGCTGGCGATTGCCGTCACCACGGCATTTTCGGCATCCTGGATGGCCGGCACGACAAGCTCGCGACCGATCTTGGCCGTCGACAGAATTCCAAAACGCAGCATCTTTATTCCTCCTCGAAAATGTCGCGGCGGACATTAGGCGAAGCACAGGCGGGGCGCAACGGGTTGTCAGACAATCTGCCCGCGCGGACAGAAAGGCGAATGGCCGAATATGTCCCATCTTCGTCCGGGCCGCGCATGGTGTCCTGAATGCCGGGACATATGCTAGATGTCATCGCAACGACAGGAGACGAATATGTCCGCTCATGACACTGCCCTCATCGTGGTCGACGTCCAGGAAAGCTTTCGCCATGCGCCCTATTGGGACGCATCGGAACTCCCCGCTTACCTTTCCAGGCAGCAGGCGCTGATCGACGGAGCCAAGGCCGCCGGCATGCCGACCGTGCAGATCTTCCACGTCGATACGGACGCGGCCTTCCGGCTGGAAAGCGGCTTCATCCGGGCACTCGACGAGATCTGCATCGACCCCGACGTAACCTTCCACAAGGGCGTGCATTCCGCACTTGTGGACACCGGTCTCGAAGCCTGGCTGCGCGAAAAGGGCATCTCCCGCGTGATCGTCTCGGGCATCCGCACCGAGCAGTGCTGCGAGACCACGACACGCCATGCATCCGATCTCGGCTTCGCGGTCGACTTCGTCACCGAGGCGACGCTGACCTTCCCGATGACGCATGCATCCGGCCGGGTCTTTACCGCCGACGATATCCGCATTCGGACGGAGCTAGTGCTCGCCAACCGCTTCGCCCGGATCGTGACCGTCGAGCAGGCGCTTGCGCCGCTGTTGACCGCCGCCTGAGACCACCCACGATGGACGTGATCCCGGTCTTCATCCTCGTTCCGCCCGACACGCTGCTGATCGACATCGCCGGTCCGCTGGAGGTGCTGCGCTACGCGAACCAGGAACAGGACCGGGTCCGTTTCGACTATCGCTACATTTCTGCCCAATCGCGGCAGCAGACCTCGATCGCGCTCATGATTGACGGTCTCGAACCCCTGCCTGAGACGCTGCCTGAGAATGCGATCCTTGTCATTTCCGGCAGCCTTACCGTCGGCGCGGAAGAGATCGCCCGCGAGGCCGAACTGAAGATACTGACGCGCTGGCTCGCCCGCACGGTCAGGCCAGACACGCGGCTCGTCACCATCTGCTCCGGCGCGCTGCTTGCTGCGGCCGCCGGGCTGATGGAGGGCTATCAGTGCACCACGCACGCAGATTGCCTCGACGAACTCCGGGCACTTGCCCCAACGGCGAGTGTTCTGGAGAACCGGCTTTATGTCGAAGATGGCAACCGCTTTTCGAGTGCGGGCATCTCGACCGGCATCGACCTCATGCTGCATGTCGTCAGCCGCTTCGCCTCGCCGCAGTCAGCACTCGCCGCTGCCCGCAAGATGGTCATCTATCTCCGGCGCAGCGGCCAGGACCCTCAGCTCTCGCCCTGGCTTTCGGGCCGCAACCATATTCATCCGGCCATCCACCGGGCCCAGGATGCGATCATGGCGGATCCAGCGCGCGACTGGTCGCTGCCGGGGCTCGCCGAGATCGCGCATTTGAGCGAACGGCATCTGTCCCGCCTCTTCCGCGAACATGTCGGTCAGTCAGTCGTCGATTACGTCAACCTGATGCGGGTGACGCTCGCCCAGGAGCTGCTCCAGCAATCGAGGCTCGACATGGAAAACCTCGCTTTGCGCGCCGGATTTGCCTCCTCGCGCCACATGCGCCGGGTCTTTTCCCAGCATCACGGCCTGTCGCCCAGCGCCTTTCGGAAGACTGGGAACTGAAAGCGGCAGCAACACTGGAAAGCCGCAATACAAGGCCCATATCGAGGTCGGGACTGGACTATCGATAGTCCAGCTTCAGAACCCATCAAAGATTTTCAATGGTGCCTTCGACTGACGCTTGATAGCGTCGACCCTTGATCCCCCATCTCTTCCCGAGGCTTTCCATGCAGAAACGTGCTCTCGGCCGCACCGGCCTTTCGATCGCTCCCGTCGTGCTCGGCGGCAATGTTTTCGGCTGGACGGCCGACGAGAAGACGTCGTTTGCCATTCTCGACCGCTTCTTCGAGGCCGGCTTCAACACGATCGATACTGCCGACATGTATTCGCTCTGGGTCGACGGCAATGTCGGCGGGGAAAGCGAGACGATCATCGGCAAATGGCTGAAGCGCGGTGGTGTGCAGCGCGAGGATGCCGTCATCGTTACCAAGGTCGGCGCCGATCTCGGCGGCAAGAAGCGGGGTCTCAGCGCCCGCCGCATCGCGGAGGCCGTCGAGGATTCGCTGCGCCGCTTGCAGACCGACTATATCGATCTCTATTTGGCCCATTGGCCGGATGCCGAAACGGACGATGAGGAAAGCCTCGCCGCCTTCGGCAAGCTCAAGGATGAAGGCAAGGTGCGGGCAATCGGCTGCTCCAATCTCGATGCCGAACAGCTGCAGGCGACCTTCGATGCGGCAGCCAAGGCCGGCGTGGGGCGCTATGACGTCATCCAGCCGGAATACAATCTCTATACTCGCTCGAAATTCGAGGGTGAACTCGCAGAGCTCTGCCAGCGCGAGGAGATCGGCGTGATCACCTATTACGCGCTGGCCTCGGGCTTCCTCACCGGCAAATATCGCAGCGCTGCCGATACCGAAGGCAAGGCACGCGGCGAGGACATGGAGCCCTATCTCAACACGCGCGGCTTCGATATACTGGGCGCTCTCGACCAGGTGGCGGCTGAAACCGGCACCAGTCCGGCAACCGTCGCGATCGCCTGGATCGCCGCACAGCCCGGCGTGACCGCGCCGATCGCGTCCGCCACCAGCCTGCGCCAGCTCGAGAGCCTGATCGCGGCCGGCAAACTGGAGCTGACGACCGCGCAGATGAAGCAACTCAACCAGGCCGGAGCATGATCATGAAGACCCGCACCCTCGGCACGCTCACCACCTCGACCATTGGCCTCGGCTGCATGGGCATGAGCCATGGCTATGGCACCAATATCGACGAGGCGACGGCGCAGAAGCTGTTCGACCACGCGGTGGAACGCGGCGTGACCTTCTTCGACACGGCAGAGGTCTATGGTCCCTTCACCAATGAGGAACTGGTCGGAAAAGGCCTGAAGCGGCATCGCGAGCACGTGGTGATCGCCACCAAGTTCGGCTTCACCGTCGGCGACGAGGCGAAGGCCGCGCGTCCGTCTGGCGTTGACAGCCGGCCGGAGCATGTTCGGGCCGTCGCCGAGGCCTCGCTGAAGCGGCTCGGTGTCGAGGTCATCGACCTCTTCTACCAGCATCGCGTCGACCCCGATGTCGCGATCGAGGAAACGGTCGGCGCCATGGCCGAGCTCGTGAAGGAGGGCAAGGTCAAGGCTCTTGGCCTGTCCGAAGCGAGTGCGGCGACGCTCCGGCGAGCGCACGCCGTGCATCCGATCTCCGCCATCCAGAGCGAATATTCGCTCTGGACCCGCGACCCGGAAACCAATGGCGTGCTCGACACCTGCCGCGAACTCGGCATCGGCTTCGTGCCGTTTTCGCCGCTCGGTCGCGGCATGCTGACGGGTGCTTTGAAGGATCTCTCCAAGCTCGGCGAAAACGACTTCCGCCGTGGTCTGCCACGCTTCGACCAGGAGAATTTCGATGCCAACCTAGCGCTGGTTACCGCGCTCGAAACCATGGCGGCGGACAAGGGCGTGAAGCCCGGCCAGTTGGCGCTCGCCTGGGTACTCGCCCAGGGCGATTTCATCGTGCCGATCCCGGGCACGACCAAGATCGCCAATCTCGACAGCAACATCGATGCGACCGGGATCACGCTCTCGGCCGAAGACCTCGCCACGCTTTCGGCCGTGGTGTCGCCCGACAAGGTCTCCGGCGCACGCTATGGCGAGGCCATGGCCAAGATGGCAGGACGCTAAGTCGGCTGGTTTTTACGCAGTCCGGACGCAAAACCGCTGACGCACTTTTGCTGGACATGCTCCCTCAAGCAAAGCGCCGGCTACCCGCCACGCAGAGCACCACGAGTAGGGCTGTGGCCAGCATGGGAAGGCTCACCTTCTCATGCAGCAGCCCTGCGGCAAGCACGAAACCGAGAAAGGGTTGCAGCAGCTGCAGTTGCCCGACCGAAGCGATGCCGCCCAGCGCCAGACCGCGATACCAGAAGATGAAGCCGATCATCATGCTGAACAGCGAGACGTAAGCGAGCGCCACCCAGCCGGATGTCGACACCGCGCCGAGATCCATCGGGATGGTCCAGAGCGCGAGCGGCAGCATCACCGGCAGCGACAGGACCAGCGACCAACTGATCACCTGCCAGCCTCCGAGGCGGCGCGATAGGCGTGCACCTTCGGCATAACCCAGGCCGCAAGCGATCACCGCCGCGATCATCAGCCCAGCACCCGAAATGGCCATATCCGCTGTGGTCGCCATCGCAAAACCGGCGACCAAAGCCGCCCCAGTCACGGAAAAGATCCAGAACACTGCCGAGGGACGCTCGCCGGCCCGCAACACGCCGAACAGCGCCGTGCAAAGCGGCAGCAGACCGATGAAGACGATCGACTGGGCGGATGTGATGCTCTGCAGCGCCAGCGCCGTCAGCAGCGGAAAACCGACAACAACGCCGAGGGCTATGATCCCTAGCGACAGCAGATCGCTGCGCAGGGGGCGCCTTTCCCTGAGTGCGATAAGAAGCACAGCGCCCAGCCCAGCCGCGATCACGGCGCGGGCCGAGGTCAGGAACAGCGGGGCGAAATCGGCCAAGCCCACGCGCGTTGCCGGCAGTGAGCCACTGAAAATCAGCACACCGATGAAACCGCTAACCCAGGCCTTCCAGGACGTCGTCATTTTCGTCTCCTAATTATCGTCCCTCCGTTTCGCGCGAAGCCTCTGGTCTTTACAGAGACGGAGCGATACAATCTGGCCAAACTGTATTGATGACAAAGGCCATACAGATGAACGAGCGCGTTCAACCACCCGAGATGCCGGCCTCAAGGACGGCGCAGGTCATGGCCGACATTCGCAGCCGCATCGGTTCGGGCCAACTGGTACCCAACGACCGACTGCCCTCGATCCGCCGGCTGGCTGCGGAGCTTTCGGTATCGCCCTCCACCGTCGTCGAGGCCTATGACCGGCTCTCCGCCGAAGGGTTGATCCGCCCGCGCCCGGGCTCCGGCTTCTTCGTCACCGAGGCTGGCCGCACGCCCGCACCCCTCGTCCGCCTCGAGCCGCCAAGGCCGCCGGAGGTCGACCCCTTCTGGGTGGCGCGTCAGGCGCTCGATGCCGATCCCGGCACATCGAAGCCCGGCTGCGGCTGGCTGCCGCCGGACTGGATGCCGACCGCGCTTTTGCATGCCGGCCTGCGCAACGTTCTGCGCCAGGCGACCAGTCTCACCACCGATTACAGCCCCTCGCGGGGCAGTGCAGCGCTCAGACGCTTTGTCGAAACCCGGCTGCGTCAGCAGTCGATTCCGCTTTCCGAAGATCAAGTTCTGCTCACAGGCTCTGCCACTCAGGCGCTCGATCTCGTCTGCCGGCTGCTTTTGCGCCCCGGCGACCGGGTGATCGTCGACGATCCCTGCTACTTCAATTTCCAGACGCTGCTCCGCGCCCATCAGGCCATCGTCATCCCCGTGCCCTATACGGAAAATGGCCCCGACATCGCTGCCTTCGAGGCCGCCGTCGCGCGGGAGGCACCGCGGCTTTATCTGACCAATTCCGGCCTGCACAATCCGACCGGGGCAACGCTCTCGCCGCAGGTTGCCTTCCAGTTGCTCGGCATTGTCTCGCGTTCGGACATGCTGGTAGTCGAAGACGACATCTTCACTGATTTCGAGCCTGAGCCGGCGATCACGCTTGCGACGCTCGATGGGCTTTCCCGCGTCATCCGGATCGGCAGCTTTTCGAAAACCATCTCGGCTTCGCTGCGCGCCGGCTTCATCGCCGCAGATCCAGAGCGCATCCAGCTGTTGACCGACCTGCAGGTCGCGATCCAGTTCGGCGGTCCAAGCCAGGTCGCGACCGAGGCGATCCACGGCGTGCTTTCGAGCGGCGGCTATCGCAAGCACCTCGAGCAGCTGCATCGCCGCCTCGACACGGAACGACGCGCGGTGGGGATCCGGCTCGGGGATCTTGGTATCCATCCCTTGCTCATGCCCCGTGGCGGTCCGTATCTCTGGTGCCGGATGCCTGAAGGGGTCAGTTCCACGGCGCTTGCGCAGGCCGCCCTGCCGCAGGGCGTGGTGCTGGCGCCAGGCAATGTCTTCAGCCCCTCGCTGTCATCGGACGATTTCATGCGCTTCAACGTCGCGCATATGGGCGATGCTCGCCCTTTCCGGGTGCTGGAACGGGCATTGAAGACGGTAGCGCAACCGGCAAATCCGGCTGTTGACGCGGGTAGCGCGTTAACATGACTTTTTCTATCTTGTTTGCAAATGCGTTTGGGAGTAGGTGGCTGCCATCGTGTTTCGCAGGATCCTCCCATGACCAAATTCTCTTCCGTACTGCTTGCTGCCGGCGTCGCTGCCCTCGGCTTTCTGGCGACGTCCGCCTCGGCGGCAACGCAATATCCGCTGACGATCAAGAACTGCGGCGTCGATGTCACCTTCGCCAAGGCGCCGGAACGGGCGATCGGTCTTGGCCAGAACAGCGCGGAAATCATGCTGCTGCTCGGCCTCGAAGACAAGATGGCGGGCACGGCCTTCTGGCCCAGCAAGGTGCTACCGGAACTGGCCGAGGCCAATGCCAAGGTAAAGCTGCTCACCGTGGAGTTCCCGACCTTCGAAGCCATTCTCTCTGAGAACCCCGACTTCGTTGCCGCTGCCCTGCCGAGCCTGATTGGCCCGGACAGCAAGGTCGCCAAGCGCGAAGACTTCACCAAACTCGAGATCCCGACCTATCTTTCGCCGAGCACCTGCCTGGAGAAAAAGGACGATACCGATCTCTACGGCGCCCGTGACAAGCTCTGGAGCATGGACAGCCTCTATCAGGAGATCGACGAACTCTCGCAGATCTTCGACGTTGCCGATCGCGGCCAGGCGTTGATCGCGGACTTCAAGGCCCGCGAGGCAGCTCTTCGCGCCTCCGTGCCGGCCTCGGACGAGAAGCTTTCCTATGTCTTCTGGTTTTCCAGCCAGTCGCCGTCTGCCGATGCCTATCTCGGCGGCAAGAACGGTGCATCCGGCTATATCGCCGACGTACTCGGCGGCGTGAACGCAATCGACACGGAAGCCGAATGGCCGGCGCTCGGCTGGGAGAGCATCATCGCTTCCAACCCCTCCGTCATCGTCGTTGCGAGCCTCGACCGCAATCGCTGGGAACTCGACAAGCCGGAAGCCAAGATTGCCTTCTTGACCTCTGATCCGGCGACCAGCCAGATGCCGGCCGTCAAGAACAATGCCATCGTCGTCATGGACGGCCAGGCCATGAACCCGACGATCCGCACCATCTACGGCGCCGAACAGGTTGCCGAGCAGCTGAAGGCACGCGGTCTGATCAGGTGAGACAGTCGGCGGGTACAGCGCAGGTGTTTCGCGTTTCAGCGCTGATCGCGCTGGCGCTGACTGCCGTCGTCTTCGTGGTGGCTTTGAGTGTCGGGATCGGTGACCTGCCGATCCCGATCACCACCACCTTCCTTGCGATCTCCAACAAGCTCGGCTGGACGACAGCCGAGCTCAATCGCATTCATGAGGCCGTGATCTGGGATTACCGGCTGAGCCGCGCGCTCGTCGCTGCCTTCTGCGGTTCGGGGCTGGCGATCTCGGGCGCAATCATGCAGTCGCTGCTGCGCAACCCGCTGGCCGAGCCCTATGTGCTCGGCATTTCGGCGGGTGCATCCACGGGGGCGGTCGGCATTGTCATCCTCGGCTTCGGCTCAGGTGCTGTCTCCCTCTCGGCCGGCGCTTTCGCCGGCGCTTTCGCCGCCTTCCTCTTCGTCGCGCTCCTCTCCAACGGCACGCGTGGCGGGGCCGACCGCACGATACTCGCTGGCGTCGCCGCCTCCCAGCTTTTCAACGCCGCAACCTCCTATGTCGTGACGACTGCCGGCAATGCCCAGCAGGCGCGCGACGTGATGTTCTGGCTGCTCGGCAGTTTCGGCGGCGTGCGCTGGCCGGAATTCATGCTGGTCTCTGTGGTCGTCGGGCTCGGGCTGATCGCCTGCCTCGCCTATTCCCGCATCCTCGACGCCTTCGCATTCGGCGACGAGGCCGCCGCCGCACTCGGCGTGAATGTCGGCCGCGCCCGGCTCGCGCTCTTCTGTCTGACCGCACTTCTGACGGCGACTATCGTCAGCATGGTCGGCTCGATCGGTTTCATCGGCCTCGTCATCCCGCATGCCGCCCGCTTCCTGGTCGGACCGCTGCATATCCGCCTGCTTCCGGCCTGCGCGATCGGCGGGGCCATCTTCATGGTGCTCGCCGACATCGCCTCGCGCGTCCTGGTGCCGCAGCAGGTACTGCCAATCGGCGTCGTGACCGCGCTCGTCGGCGTGCCGGTCTTCTCGATCATCCTCTATCGTTTTCAGCGCCCGACATGAGCATCACGGCCGACACCATCACCTGGAAGATCGGGTCGAAGATCATTCTCGACCAGGTGAGCTTTGCCACGCGCCCCGGCGAGATGCTCGGCCTGCTCGGCCCCAATGGCTCCGGCAAGACATCGCTGCTGCGGCTGCTGGCAGGATTGAAGCGTCCTCACACGGGCGCCATCAGCCTCGACGGCCAGGACATCCAGTCGATCTCCCGCAAGACCATGGCGCAGCGCGTCGCCTTCGTGGAGCAACATGCGACGACCAATGCCAATCTGAAGGTCGTGGATGTCGTCAAGCTCGGTCGCTTTCCGCATCGTTCGATGTTCTCCGCTTGGACTGCCGAAGACCAGACAGCCGTCGAGCAGGCGCTGAAGCGGGCCGGCATGGTGGCAAAGCGGGACCATAGCTGGCAAAGCCTCTCCGGCGGCGAGCGGCAGCGGGCGCATATCGCCCGGGCGCTGGCGCAAGCCCCCAAGGAAATCATCCTCGACGAACCGACCAACCATCTCGACGTGCAGCACCAGATCGCGCTTCTGTCGCTGATCTCGGATCTGCCGCTCACCAGTGTGATCGCCCTGCACGACCTCAATCACGCGGCCATGTTCTGCGATCGGCTCCTGGTGCTGAAGGAGGGCCGCATCGTCGCCTGCGGCACGCCGGAAGAGGTGCTCACGAAACAGCTGCTGCGCGATGTCTTCTCGATCGACGCCCATGTCGAGCCATCGGCGCATCATGGCCGGCCGCTGATCCAGTTTACGCGGACGATCCGCTAGGCCGAGGCGACCGCAGAGCGCCTCGCTCAGCCGCTGACCGCCCGGCGATAGGCCGACGGCGTCGTGCCGGTGACTGCCTTGAACATCCGCGTCAGATGGCTCTGGCTGCTGAAACCGCAGGCGGTTGCGATCTGGGCGATCGGCTCGGCGCCGTCAAGCATGCGCCGGGCGCGGTCGATGCGGCGGTTGAGGATGAAGTCATGCGGGGAGACGCCGCAGCTTGCGCGAAACATCCGCTGCAGATGGAATTCGCTCAAGCCCCCGACCTTCGCCAGATCCTTGAGCGTAATCGTCTGGTCGAGGCTCGTCTCGATATGGTCGACCAGACGCCGCCGCAGGACGGGCGCCAGGCCGCCGCGCAGTACCGGACGTCGCTCGCCGCCATAGCGCGGATCGGCAAAGAGCTGCTCGACCGCCGCAACGATTGCCTGTTCGGCGAGCAGCCGGTTGCCGTCCTGCGTGGCAGTGGCCAGATGCACCAGCGCTTCTGCCAGTTTAGGTGCCTCGTCGAAGGTCGCTTCCGGCAGAAGCATCAGCCGGGCATCGCGGTCGAAGGTCTCGGAAAAGAGTCGGCGCAGCTCGTCGTCGGCGACGTAGAGATGCACGAATTCGAAGTTGTCGGTGATCTCCCATTCCGACGAGGCCCCCTGCGGCATGATGCAAAGCGCGCCCGGCCAGCCGGCGATGCTGCCGGCATCGATGCGCCGCGTGCCGTCGCCGCCGCGCAGATAGCAACTGAAGGTGTGGCCGTCGGTCCGCTCGTAGCGCATGCGGTCATGGCTGTTGCGCCAGATCGCCGCTCCCCTTCCCTCGCCGAGGTCAAGCTTCTCCCCACGCTCGGCACGGGACGAGGCGGACAGGGAGCCGAAAACGGTGGCAGTGTGCAGCATGGAGTACCTTCAAGAGATCGCCTCGCATTCTAGCGCGGTTTGTGCGCTGCGCCATCGGCAATCGAGCGGCCGGCCCTTGCAGCAGAAGTTCACCGCAAGATCGTGCAAGAACGTGGGGCATCTCGGGCGTTACGTGCCTTTTGAAAGCGAGGCGCATCCCATGACCAATCTTCTTCTCTTCTCGTCCACCGTGCTGATCTGGGGCACGACCTGGATTGCGATCGCGCTGCAGATCGGGCCGGTGCCCGTGCTGGTCTCTGTATTCTATCGCTTCGCGCTTGCGGCCCTCGTGCTTGTCGGCGTGCTGGCCCTCACAGGTCGCCTGAAGGTGCCGACGCTGAAGCAGCAGCCCTTCATCCTTGTCCAGGCGCTGTCGCTCTTCTGCTGCAACTTCCTCTGCTTCTACCACGCGGCAAGCTATGTGCCCTCGGGGCTGATCTCCGTCGTCTTCTCGCTCGCCACCGTCTACAACGCCGTCAATGCCCGGATCTTCTTCGGTGATGTGATCAAGCCACGCACGCTGGTCGCAGCCGGTCTCGGCGCCACCGGGCTTGCGCTGCTCTTCGGGCCTGAGATCTACATCGCCGTCAATCCGGACAGCTGGAAAGGCATCGGGCTTTCGGCGCTCGGCACGCTGTTCTTCTCCTTCGGCAATATGGCCTCCCGCCGCAACAGCGCTGAAGGCATCGCGCCTGTTACCGCCAATGCCTGGGGCATGAGCTATGGCGCGATCGCACTTCTTCTCCTGATCGGCTTGACCGGCACGCCGATCGTGCTGCCGCCGAACCAGACCTATCTCGCCGCCCTCGTCTATCTCTCCGTCATCGGCTCGGTCGTCGGCTTTACCACCTATCTGATGCTGGTCTCGCGCATCGGGTCGCAGAAGGCCGCCTATGCCACCGTGCTCTTTCCCGTCGTCGCGCTGACGCTGTCGAGCCTTTACGAGGACTATCACTTCACGCCGCTCGCCATGGTGGGTCTGGCGCTGACGCTTGCCGGCAATGCAGTGATGTTCGCTCGGCTGCCACGCAGACAGCCTGTCATCGCCATCGAGCCGGTGGAACTCAAGGCTTGACCTCATATCCGGCACCTGCGACGGATGACGCGGACGATTTCCCGCGTCAGCAGCGACTTTCTGCGCTATGAGAAGCGTCAATCTCTGATCTCAACGCTGAAAGTGCCCATGGCTCCACGTCCTGCCCCGGGGTTTCGCCCTTGACCGCCCTCAACGACACCGCCTCGCTCGCGCGGCTCGGCTTCAACGCTTTCTTCGCTAAGCAGGTGACGGCTGACGAGGCCGACCTCCTGGTGCGCCGCATCTCCTCGGTGCATCGCGACCGTCTGGAGGCGATCGACAGCACCGGAGCCGTGGAGATCGAGCTTCCACCCAACAGCAATACGGCCGATTTTGCCGTGGGCGACTGGGTTCTTGCCGCCCCCTATACCGGTCTGCTCGTGCGCCGCCTGGATCGCCAGACCGTGCTGCAGCGACGGACCGAAGGCGCCTTCGGCCAGCAGCTCGCCGCCGCCAATGTCGACACGCTGTTCATCGTCACCTCCTGCAATGCCGATTTCAACGCCGCCCGGCTGGAACGCTATCTGGTGATGGCCAATGAGGCGGGCACACGGCCTGTCATCGTTCTGACCAAGGCCGACACCGTGGACAATGCCTCCGTCTATGCGGACGAGGCCAAGGGCCTTCAGCGCGATCTGCCCGTGGTCATCGTCAATGCCCGATCGCCTGAAGCCATCGATCCCCTGATGCCTTGGTGCGGTCCCGGCCAGACGGTGGCGCTCGTCGGATCCTCCGGCGTCGGCAAGTCGACGCTGGTCAACACGCTCGCCGGCCACAACGGAGAGACTGCGCAGAAGACCGGCGCGATCCGCGAGCATGACGCCAAGGGGCGGCACACGACGACCGCACGTTCCCTGCACGCGATCGCAAGCGGCGGCTGGGTGATCGACACGCCCGGTATCCGCACGCTCTATGTCAGCGACATCACCGACGGCATCGACACGCTGTTTGCCGAGATCACCGAGCTTGCGCCGCATTGCAAGTTCCGCGATTGCAGCCATTCGCATGAAAAAGGCTGCGCCGTGCAGGCGGCGATCAAGGAGGGCACGCTCGATGCCGAGAGGCTCGAACGCTGGCGCCAGCTTCAGGCGGAGAACCGCGACCGCACCCCCGTTTATTCGGGACCAAAGGGGAACAAGACCCTGCGCAAGAAGAAGTATTGAGCTTTCGGTCGCTTATCCCTACATAGGGGGTACAGACGACGCTCTTCGCACGCGTCGCGTCCGCTCGCCATCGGCGCGCTTTTATTCCCCGTTTACCCGCGACATCTAAGGCTTCGGCATCCTGCCGGGGCATTTCCAGAATTGGAGACCAGCATGGCAGACGACAACACCAGCACTGCTCCCGCAGCCGCCAAGGGCTATGAGCCCATCCCCTTTGCCAAGAAGCATCGCATCTCGGTCGAAGACGCCAAGGCGATCCTGGCAAAGCACGGCAGCGACCGCAAGTCCGCCGACAAGGAAGGCCGTCGCGTCAGCCTTTGAGGTTTGACGGCGAAGCCCGACCTTCCTGATGGTCCATGACCATCGGATTCAAATCAATAAGCCCTTTCCCTGACATGCAGGGAAAGGGCTTTTTTCTTTGTCTCATCGCAAGCGGACCAAGTCCGACAGCCATCACACGATCAGGCGCGTAGCGTTCCGCCCGTCGACTTCTCGACATTGCCGACGATCTTCTTCGTCAGCGCATCGAAATCCTCGTCGGTCAGCGTCTTGTCTGCCGGCTGGATCAGCACTTCGATCGCCACCGACTTCTTGCCCTCACCGACGGATGCGCCTTCGAAGATGTCGAAGACGTTGACACCCGAGATCAGCTTGCGATCGGCGCTGGTCGCCGCCTTGATGATCGCGCCCGCCTCGATCGCCTTTTCGACGACGAAGGCGAAGTCGCGCTTCACCATCTGGAAGGGCGAAAGCTCGAGCGCCGGCTTGGTGCGGGTCGCCTTCTTTTTCGGCTCCGGCAGGGCGTCGAGATAGATCTCGAAGCCGCAGAGCGTGCCGGAAATGTCGAGCGCTTCCAGCGTCTTCGGGTGGAATTCACCGAAGGTGCCGAGGATGACCTTGGGGCCAGCCTTGATCGTGCCGGAACGGCCCGGGTGGTACCATTCGGGGCCACCCTGCTCGATCTGCACATTGCCCACCGGAATACCGCAGGCTTCGAGCACGGCGAGCGCATCGGCCTTGGCGTCGAAGACGTCGACCGGCTTGCCGCCGCCCTTGGCCCCATTCGACCACATGCGGCCAGCCCCGGCGATCGAGGCCGTGCCACGGCGCACGCCACCGGCGACGCGACGCTGGGTGTCGGGCGTGTCGCCCTCATAGGTGCCGGAGACTTCGAAGATCGCCACATCGCCAAAGCCGCGGTCGGCATTGCGCTGGGCAGCCGTCAGCAGGCCCGGCAGCAGCGAAGGCCGCATATCGGACATGTCAGCCGCAATCGGGTTGACCAGTTTCAGCGACGGCTGGCCGCCGCCGAAGAGAGCGGCGTGTTCGGCCGGAATGAAGGACCAGGTGACGGCTTCCAGCATGCCGCGCGAGGCGAGTGCCCGGCGCGCCGTGCGGGTACGGATCTGCAGCGTGGTCAGGATCTTGGCATTGACCGAACCGGTCGGCGGCAGCGGTTCCGGCTTGATGTTGTCGACGCCGTGTACGCGCATGACTTCTTCGACGAGATCCGCCTTGCCATCGACATCAGGACGCCAGGACGGTACCGAGACCTTGGCGTATGTCTCGTCGCCCGACAGGATCTCGAAGCCGAGGGCTGTCAGGATCTGGCGCGATTCCTCGTTGGAAACGGTGAGACCGGTGAGGCGCTTCACTTCCGCATAGGGGAAGTCGACGACCTTCTTCTCAAGGCCCTTGTAGCCGACGACCCTCTTCTCAGCCGCGACACCGCCGCACATCTCAAGCACCAGCTCCGTGGTGCGCTCAAGGCCGGGAACCATATATTCCGGATCGACGCCACGCTCGAAGCGGTAGCGCGCATCGGTGATGATGCCATGGGCGCGGCCGGTCTTGGCGATGTTAATCGGATCCCACAGGGCGGATTCGATCAGCACGTTGACGGTGTTCTCGTCGCAGCCAGAATGCTCGCCGCCCATGATACCGCCGATGGATTCCGGACCGTTGTCGTCAGCAATGACGACGTTGTTCGGGTTCAGCTTGTAGGTGCGGGTGTCGAGCGCGAGGATCTCCTCGCCTTCCTTCGCACGACGGACAACCAGCGCGCCCTTGACCTTGTCGGCATCGAAGACATGCATCGGACGACCCTGATCGAAGGTCATGTAATTGGTGACGTCAACCAGCGCCGAGATCGGACGCAGGCCGATCGACAGCAGACGCTGCTGCATCCATTTCGGGCTCGGGCCGTTCTTCACGCCACGCACCAGACGATAGGCGAAACCGGGGCAGAGATGGTCTTCGAGCTCGAGTTTGACCTCAACCGGGGTTTCACCCTCGACCTTGAAGGCGGGCGCCTTCGGGGCCTTGAGCGTGCCAAGGCCGGAGGCGGCAAGATCGCGGGCGATGCCGAAGACGGAGGTGCAGTCCGGGCGGTTCGGCGTCAGGTTGATTTCGATGACCGGGTCGTCGAGACCGGCGTAAGATGCGAAAGATGTGCCGACAGGCGCATCCTCGGGCAGGTCGATAATGCCGTTGTGGTCGTCGGAAATGTTGAGCTCCTTTTCGGAGCACATCATGCCATGGCTTTCGACACCGCGGATCTTGCCGACGGAGAGCGTCACGTCGATGCCCGGTACATACGTGCCTGGACGCGCGAGAGCACCAATCATGCCGGCGCGGGCGTTCGGCGCGCCGCAAACGATCTGCACAGGCTTGCCGTCCCCGGCATCGACCGCCAGAACCTTCAGGCGATCGGCCTCGGGGTGCTTTTCCGCCGTCAGGATCTTGGCAATGACGAAGGGCTTGTAGGCCGCCTTGTCATCAACATCCTCGACCTCGAGGCCGATGGCCGTCAGCCGCTCGCAGATGTCCTCGAGCGAGGCCTCGGTTTCCAGGTGATCCTTCAGCCAGGAGAGTGTAAATTTCATTGTCTCGTTCCCATCTGCATCTTGCCCAAAGCGTCCAGCGGTCGCACGCCTGACGCCTGCTTGCCGAGGAGCATGCTGACCACCGTCACATCGAGATCGATGTCGGGCCAGTGGATGCTCGACGGCATGAATTCCACGTTGTTCCGCTCCACTGGCATCGCCTCCTGAAGGGGCGGATACCACCAGACCGGAACACTGACGATACGACCGTCCGTCAGTTCCACATGCAAGAGGTCGTCATCGCAAAGCAGATCGACCGGTCGCATGTTGTCGAGATGTTCAATCACGTCGCATTGCCTTCATTCACAAGGATGGGGCAGCCTCCACCTGCCCCGCCCATCTGGCCGTCTCAGCAGCCAGTCATTCGCAGATCAGCTGCTCAGACCGCCAAACAGCGTCGGTACATCCAGCGGGCGGAAGCCGTAATGGCTCATCCACCTGACATCAGCGTTGAAGAAGTCGCGCAGATCCGGCATGCCGTATTTCAGCATGGCGATGCGGTCGAGGCCCATGCCCCAGGCGAAGCCCTGATACTCGTCCGGATCAAGACCGCCCGCGCGCAGCACATTCGGATGGACCATGCCGCAGCCAAGGATTTCCATCCAGTCCTTGCCCTCGCCGAACTTGACGATCGGGCCCGAGGAACGGTCACACTGGATGTCGACCTCGAAGCTCGGCTCCGTGAAGGGGAAGAAGGACGGGCGGAAGCGCATGGTGACGCTGTCGACCTCGAAGAAAGCCTTGCAGAATTCTTCCAGGATCCAGCGCATGTGGCCAACATTCGCCGTCTTGTCGATCACGAGGCCTTCGACCTGGTGGAACATCGGCGAATGGGTGGCATCCGAGTCCTGGCGATAGGTCTTGCCCGGGATGACGATGCGGATCGGCGGCTTCTGGGCTTCCATGGTACGCACCTGCACCGGCGAGGTATGCGTGCGCAGCACCTTACGCTCACCGTTTTCATCCGGCTGCAGGAAGAACGTGTCGTGCATCTCGCGGGCCGGGTGACCCTCGGGGAAGTTCAGCGCCGTGAAGTTATAGTAGTCCGTCTCGATATCGGGACCTTCGGCGATCGAGAAGCCCATGTCGGCGAAGATCGCGGTGATCTCGTCGATGATCTGGCTGATCGGGTGGATACGACCGCGTTCGGCGGGCGAGGAACGGACGGGCAGCGATACATCCAGCGTCTCTGCCTTCAGGCGGGCATTGATCGCCGCATCCTTCAGCGCCGTCTTGCGGGTTCCGATCTCCTCGCCAATCTCGTTCTTCAGGGCATTGATCGCCGCACCGCGCGTCTGGCGCTCTTCGGGGCTCATCGTGCCTAGCGTCTTCAGGAGCTCCGAAACGGAACCCTTCTTCCCGAGCGCAGAAACGCGCACCGCCTCGATCGCCTGCTCGTCGCCGGCTGCGGCGATCTCGGCAAGCAGCTGTGCCTTCAAAACGTCTAGTTCAACCATCTTGTCCTGCCTTGGCGGTGTTCGGGCTCTCCGCCCTGTCGAGCGGGGCCTGCATCAGAAATTCCGTAGCCATGATGAAGCGTCGCAGATCACTACCCATGTGCACGCGGCCGATCAACCGTGCGAGCGGCAAAATTCGACTGGCGACTGAGGCCAAAGTCCGCAATTCCCGGCGGGTTGCCACCGGAGCATGGCGAAGCCAGGCGTCGAGTGCGGCCGGGCAGGTCTTGTCGGGGGACGCGGCAAAGGATGTGACGACGAGAAAATAGAGGAGTACGTCCCGGGCCTGCGCCGTTTCCAGCGGCATGACGGAAGCTGGATCCTCCTCGAAGTCCATGAACCCGACGGCGCCGTCTGCCAGGAAAAAGTCGCGAACATGCGGTCTGCCGTGACTGAGCCCCGCGGCATGCACGCGACCGAGCGCCTCGGCGCCCTTGACCAGAAAGGCGTCATGGGCACCAGCGTCGGCGCGCACCCGTCGCATGTGTTCGGCAATCGTCGGTCCTGCATCGGCCATGACCATGGCCGTGGCCGAGGCATAGACAAGCCGAGGCACCGGAAATCCGGCCTTGCCGAAGGCGCGCAATCGCTCGATTTCGCGGGCCTGCATGGCCTCGGGCGCCAATTGCGGCGAGGGCCGGAGAAACGGCAGGCGGAACAGTGCGGCAGCCAGCCCCTGCAGGGCAACGAACACCGGCATGACCTTGCTGCCCTGGCGTTTTATCCAGAGGCGGCGACGCGGCAGATCGAGGCGCTGTACCCGACCGTCGCTTTCGACGAGCGCCCGCACGATTTCCGCAATTTCATCGTCATGGAGATCCCGTTCACCCATTGGCGCACCGGATCTCTCTGCCAGAGAGGCCATATGCATTCCTCGCCGCTGTTACGGCAAAACGAAAACCCGCGCCGGACGTCCAGCGCGGGTTTCCCAATCCAAAGTCAAAGAAGTCTGGGAAGCGCTGGTTACTTGACCGCGCTTTCAAACTCGTTGGCGGTGCCTGCGTCCTTGAGGTAGGCAAGCGCCTTCTTGGAAGCTTCGACGAGCTTCGCGAAAGCAGCCGGCTCATGGATGGCGAGGTCGGAGAGGACCTTGCGGTCGACTTCGATGCCAGCCTTGTTCAGACCGTCGATGAAGCGGCCGTAGGTCAGGCCGAATTCGCGGACAGCGGCGTTGATACGCTGGATCCACAGAGCGCGGAAGTTGCGCTTGTTGTTCTTGCGGTCGCGGTAAGCAAACTGCTTCGAACGATCGACGGCAGCCTTTGCTGCGCGGATCGTGTTCTTGCGGCGGCCGTAGAAGCCCTTGGCCTGCTTGAATACCTTGTTATGCTTGGCGCGGGAAGTTACGCCACGTTTTACGCGTGCCATGTCATGATCTCCTTAATTGTCCAACAGCGAGCGGGTCTCAGAGACCGTTCGGCAGGTAGTTCTTGATGACCTTCTTGCCGTCAGGTTCAGCCAGAACCATCGTGCCGCGGGCATTACGAATGAACTTGTTGGAACGCTTGATCATGCCGTGGCGCTTGCCAGCAGCAGCGGCGAGAACCTTGCCGGACGCCGTGATCTTGAACCGCTTTTTCGCGGACGATTTCGTCTTCATCTTGGGCATTTTGCTACTCCATTGTTCTTGTATCGAAACAGGCTGACGAATGCCCGTTTTCAAGCATAAAGAACGGCCACGGCATGCCCTGCCGGACCGTTCGGACGCGCGCTTATAACCGCAGACCCGAAAAAGCGCAACGGGTGGCAGGCGGAATCTTCCGTTAATGGCCAGCCGGCAAAAGCAAGCTCACCCTGAGGCCGCCTGTTGCGCCCCGGGAAACGGCGATCGCGCCGCCATAGGCGGTGAGAATATCGGAGGTGATCGCCAGCCCGAGCCCGGTACCTTCGCCTTCGACCAGATGAACACCACGGGCAGTAATCTCCGGAAGCGCCGCCTCGGCGACACCCGGACCGTCATCTTCAACATCGAGCCGAATGTATTTGCCGTCACGCTCGGCGGCTACGACGATCTCTGTTCTGGCAAAGTGCGTGGCGTTGTCGAGCACATTGCCGAGCGCTTCTGCGAGGTCGGCCGGATCCATGTCGACGGTCAACTGATCGTCGAGAGCGAGCTTCCAGGTGACATCGCGCGCCGTGGTGACGGGCGCCAGAACCGAGATGAGCTTGCCGGTGAGCGAGGCGAGACCCGTTTGCGCCATCTGCTCGACGCCAAGTCGGGCCGATTGCAGCTGCCGGTCGGAGCGCTGCCGGATCAGATCGACCTGCTGGCGGATCATGCTACGCTCTCGATCTGGCAAATTGTCTGCGAGCTGCAGGAGAACCGTCAGCGGCGTCTTGAGGCCATGGGCAAGGTCGCTCGCCCTTGCACGAGCGCGCTCAACGGCCGTTTCCCTCTCCTTCAGGAGACCATTGAGCTCCGTGACCAGCGGACGAAGTTCGGTGGGCCCGGCATCGGGCAATTGGTCGGTCCGTCCGGAACGAACCAGGGAGAGCCCCTTTTGCAGTCTCGACAGGGGTGCAAGACCAATGCCGATCTGCAGGAAGGCTGCGGCGAGCAGGACCGCCGCCGTTAGCACCAGCATGATCGTCATGGCACCGTGAAACTCCGAAATGGCATCGTCGATCACCTTGCGGTCGAAGCCGGCAAGCAGGGTCAGCGGACGGCTGCCCTCCGGTGTTTCAAGCTCCACCTTGCGCAACTGGACCAGAAGTGGCTCGCCATCCGGCCCCTCCCCCTGCCGGAAACCATAGGCGCCATCCACCAAGGTCTCGGGCAGCAGCTCGACATCCCAGAGCGAACGCGAGCGGAAGACCAGACCGTTTCCACCGATCACTTCCCAGTAGAGGCCGCTACCCGGCAGTTCGAAGCGGGGATCGCTCGGTGCGTCCGTCATGCGCGCAATGCCGCCGGAAAACTCGACACCGGCTGCCAGCTGATCGATGATCGCCGACATATCGGCGCGATAACGGTCGGCCACGTAGTTGGTGAAGATCCGGCCCAGGCCGGAGGCGACGAGAAGCAGAACGAAGGCAATCGCAAGAACGGCGCCGATGAACAGACGCAGGCGCAGCGACTGTCTCATGCCTCTTCGCCGGAGAGCGTGTAGCCGAACCCGCGGCGGGTGGCGATGGCAGAGGGATGGGTCTTGCGACGGATACGCGCAATCATCGCCTCGACGGCATTCTTGGCCTGCTCGTCGTCTCGGCCCTGAACCTGACGGGCGATCTCGATCGGATCGAATACCTTGTGCGGCTCGGCAATGAGCATGGAGAGCAGCCGATACTCGAGCGGGGTAAGCTCGATCGGCCGGCTCTCGAAGGTCACGCGACGCGAGGTGTCGTCGAGGACGAAACCTCCGGCCGATGCGGTCGTCTTTGCGCGGCCATGGGCCCTTCTGAGCAAAGCCTTCAGACGAGCGATGAGCTCCTCGCTGCGGAATGGCTTGGGCAGATAGTCGTCAGCGCCCGCCTCGAAGCCGTCGACCCGTTCCATCCAGGAGCCGCGTGCGGTCAGGACCAAGATCGGAACCTCGACACCGCCGGCGCGCCAGCGCTTCAGGATGGACAGGCCATCCATGCCAGGCAGGCCCAGGTCGAGGATGATCGCCTGATAGTCGCCCGTTTCGCCCTCGGCCCAGACATCGGGCCCATTGTTGAAATGTTCGATGATGAAGCCCTCCGCCTCCAGCTTCGAACGTGTGTGGTCCGCAATGGTCTGGTCGTCCTCCGCGAGCAGAATGCGCATGTGTCACCATCCAAAGATATTGAGTTTGCGGCCGGTCGCCGCCTCGAACATGAGCGTTCTGACATTGGGGCCGCTCTGCACCTTCAGCGTATAGAAGGGCTTGCGTGCCCGCATGTTGAGGTCGACGGCGATCACCCGTCCACCGCCCTGCTCGTCGACCCGCTTCAGAATTTCCCGCAGCGGCAGGATTTCTCCGCGCTTGACGGCTTCGCGCGCCTCCTTCTGGTCGCGGTTGCGCCTGGAGCTGCCGGACCGGTCGTCGTCATCGTCCCTGTCGTCATCGTCAGAGCCGCGTCCCGAGCCGCTGCGGTCCTGCTTGTCGTCATCGTCGTCGTCTTTGCCGCTGTCATCATCGTCATCGTCGTCGGAACCGGATCCGCCGCTCCGACCGCTGCTGCCACTTCCGCCGCCGCTATCGCTGTCGCCATCATCGCCTCCATCCTTGGCCCAAACGATTGAGGTCGGAAGGGCGGATGCCAGACCGAGGCTCAGAAGGGCAAGAATGAAAAGACGACGATCCATACGGGCTCTGTCAGGGTTTTCCGGAGAGTAGCGCGGGCCAGGACTTGCGCCAACAGGAGAAAAGCTATCCCCGCCCGGTGGGGGCCGGGCGGGGCGAAACGGTGAGAGGGTGCCCGCGGCGGCTCGGGCTTCACCGTTTCGAAGGGATCAGATGGCGGGAACCACGGTGACGCTGGACAGCGTGCCGCGCGGGGCACGAAGCTTGATTTCCGTGTTGCCATGCTCCTCTTCAACCTCGAAGCGCAGACGCTGGCCATTCTGGTCGACCGGGATCATGGAGCCGCTGAGCAGACCCTGCAGCTGGGTGTTGTTGACGATCAGGCGGATTTCGTCGCGATCGCGGTTGCCACTTCTGCGGCTGCCATCGTCGGCGCTGTCATCATAGCCATCATCGTCATCGCCGCTGCGGTTGCGATCGCGGTCTCGGTCCCGATCACGGTCGCGGCCCGAGCTGTCATCGTCGTCATCGGAGCTGTCGCGACCACTATCGTCTCTGCCGCTACCACCGCGACCGCTTTCGTCGCTACCGCCGCCGCCACTGCCACCGCTGTCGTCGCTGCCGCCATCGTCATCGCCGCCGCGGGCCTCGGCCTGACTGACGACGAAGGATGCAAGTGGTGAAGGCGCGAACGAGGCGAACGCGGGGATCAGGGTGAGTGCGGCCAGTGCCGTGGTCGAGACCAGCAAGGTCCGGCGCAGAAATCGGGTCATCTTGAATTCCTCCAGGTTCGCAATCGCTTTCGATGGAGGGATCATGCATCAACGCCCCTGACAGGGCGGCCGCTGTGGCGATCAGCGTTCTGTCAGACAAGAGATCGGCAAAAAACCACGCATGAAAAAAGCCGCCCCGTAAGGCGGCTTCATCCGGTCCTGCCATGCGGCAGCAATCAACGCGGCGAGAGCACCATCATCATCTGGCGGCCTTCGAGCTTCGGCTCGGCTTCCACCTTGGCGATCGTCGCGGTGTCTTCCTTGACCTGAAGCAGGAGCTTCATGCCGAGTTCCTGGTGGGCCATTTCGCGGCCACGGAACTTCAGGGTCACCTTGACCTTGTCGCCCTCTTCGAAGAAGCGGTTCATTGCCTTCATCTTCACCTCATAGTCATGGGTGTCGATGTTCGGGCGCATCTTGATTTCTTTGACCTCGACGATCTTCTGCTTCTTGCGCGCTTCGGCCGCCTTCTTCTGGTTGGCGTATTTCAGCTTGCCCAGGTCGAGGATCTTGCAGACCGGAGGCTCGGCATTCGGCGAAATCTCGACCAGATCCAGTCCGGCCTCTTCAGCCATGCGCAACGCCTGATCCGTCGCGATGACTCCGAGGTTCTCGCCCTCTTCGTTGATCAGCTGGACTTTCGGAATGCGGATTTCACGGTTGGAGCGCGGCCCGTCCTTTACGGGGGCATCGGTCTTGAACGGTCTGCGAATGGTCGTATTCTCCTCAAAACATTTCGGAATGTCGCAGCGTAAACCCGCGCGCATCCGCGTCAAAGGGCTATGTGATATCTGCGACGGCAGTGTCAATAGCATGCTTGCGAAAGAAAATCACCTGTTGTCGCGCACTTCCTGGATGTGTTTTACAGCATTCGACAAAAGGAGCACGCGATGACCGACACAGCCAACATCCTCAGACAGACGGCATTGACCGTCGGCTCCGGTGACGCAGCCCGCGACATCGCGGTCATCACCCGCATGGGAACCGGACCGGACCGGCCGGCCCTGGTCTGGCTCGGTGGCTATCGCTCCGACATGGCCGGCACCAAGGCGATCGAAATGGACGCTCTCGCCCGTGACCAGGGGCTCACCGCCATCCGCTTCGACTATTCCGGCCACGGGGTGTCCGGCGGCGATTTCCGCAAGGGCACCATTTCGCGCTGGACCGAGGAAGCGCTTGCCGTTCTTGCCGCGTCGGGGGCAAAGAGGCTCGTGCTGATCGGCTCGTCCATGGGCGGATGGATCGCGCTTCGCGTCATCCAGGAGGCACGGTGCCTCGGCCTGTCCTTCTCGGTCGACGGCCTCGTGCTGATCGCGCCGGCACCCGACTTCACCTCGGAACTCATCGAACCCGGCCTTAACGCGGCCGAGCGGCAATCGCTGGCCGAGCGTGGCTACTTCGAAGAACCATCCGAGTACAGTCCGGAGCCCAACATCTTCACCCGCGCTCTGATGGAAGACGGGGCTAAGAACCGGGTGCTGACCGGGCTTATCGAGACCGGCTGCCCTGTCCATATCCTGCAGGGCATGAAGGACCCGGATGTGCCATATCAGCACGCCCTGAAACTCATGGAATTCCTGCCGCTGGACGATGTGGTCCTCACACTGATTCGCGACGGAGATCACCGGCTTTCGCGCCCCGAAGACATTACGAAGATGAAAAACGCTATACTCTCGATGATCTGAGTATTTTGGTCTTTCTATATATCCTCAATTCTTGGGAACAGTTTCTCGCTTTGCGGGTTCCAACTGTCGCATTTTAACCATACCGGATGAATTGCGCGGGAGGGAACCTCCCGTGCCGTTGACTCACGTCCTGTCGCAATCTTAACGTTTTGTTAAGGATACAGGGGACGTGTTCATGACGAACGGCTCGCGCGCCTTCAAGGCGCTCATCATTGCAGTTGCGGTGCTCGCACCTGCCCATGCGGGTCTTTCGGCACCGCAGTCATTGCGATCGATGATCACAGGCGCCGTGACATCCCAGCCCATCGGCCACTACGAATTCTGCAAGGCTCTGCCGGACGAATGCAGCATCCGCTCCCGTCCTTCGGTTCCGCCGAAGGTCACCGAGCACGGCTGGAACGTCATCCGGGACATCAATGCCAGCGTCAATCACGCCATCATCCCGATGACCGATGCGGAAATCTATGGTCGCGAGGAAGTCTGGGCCTATCCGGTCGATCTCGGCGACTGCGAAGATTTCGTCCTGCTGAAGCGCAAGAAGCTGATGGAAGCCGGCTTCAATGCGGCCGATCTCCTGATCACCGTTGTGCGCAAGCCGGATGGCGAAGGTCATGCGGTTCTCACGGTCCGCACCCAGTCGGGCGACTTCGTGCTCGACAATCTCAACGACGACGTCAAGCTCTGGACAGACACGCGCTATGCCTTCCTCAAGCGCCAGTCCTCGACCGACACCGGCCGCTGGGTCACCATCGAGAACGGCACCTCCGACGTTCTGGTCGGCGCACTGCAGTAAACCAGGTCAGTTTCGTCTCTCGCGCGTCAGTGCGAGGGTGGCGATCACGGTCAGGCAGGCCATGCCGGCCAGTGCCGCCAAAGCTGCGCTGGTGCTCACCGTCTCGTTCAGCCAGATCACGGAGACAGGCGCAAGCGCCGAGGCGATGATACGGGCGGACGCCAGCGTGCCCATGGTCTTTCCATAGCCTGCCGCGCCAAAGTAGTGCAGCGGCAGCACGCCGCGGACGATCGAGGTCAGCCCCTGACCTGCCCCGTAGAAGATCGCAAAGGCGATGGCGAAACCCGCCATCGGCTGGATCAGTGAGCCAGCGAGGATCGCAAGGCTCAGCGCCATGGCCGATGCGGCGATGATTGCGGTCAGCGGCGGCGAGAAGAGGTTTCGCCTGACATATTCGATCAGCCGGGCAGCCACCTGACTCGGACCGATCAGACTGCCGGCAAGCGTTGCCATTGCCGTGGCATAGCCGAGATCGCGCATCAGGACGAGAAGCGTCGACCCCACCGCCGACATGACGAAACCTCCGGCGGCAAAGGCCGTTGCCATGAGGATCATCCGGCGTTTGCGCTCGCCGTCGAGAACGGGCTCACCGGTCGATTGCGTCTCGCGAACGGTTGCCTCCGGCTCGATCTTCCGTGCCCTCGGCAAGGCCAGATGGATCGGCAGCGCGATCAGGAGGTTCATCGCGGCCATCACCAGGTAGATGTCGCGCCAGGTCATGACGGTAAGCAGCCATTGCAGGAGCGGCCAGAAGACGGTGGAGGCAAAGCCCGCGATCAGCGTCACCAGCGTAATATGGGCGCGCGCCTCGCGGCCATGGCGCTGGGCGAGTGCTGCAAAGCCCGCATCATATTGAACCGCAAGCGCGATGAACTCGGCGACCAGCGTGATCGCTGCAAACTGCCAGGCATTCTCCATGACCGAAAACAGCGCGAGCGAAATTGCTGCTGCGACGGAGCCGAGACAGAGGATCAGCCGTGCGCCGTACCGATCAACCAGGCGCCCGAGCACGGGCGCTGCCACCGCGCCCGCCAGGAGCCCGAAGGAGAAGACACCGAACACGAAGCTCTGGCCCCAGCCGAACTCGCGCGCGATCTCGGGCGCCAGAACGGAGAAGGAATAGTAAAGCGTTCCGTAACCGATGGTCATGGTGACGCCCAGGCCGATGGTCGCGGGAGAGGCTTTCATGGATGCGCCGTTAATGCGATTCGATGATGGCCAGATGACAGCCTCCCCTCGCGGCCCGTCAAGGCGTCATCGCCGCATATCGGTCACCCGTGCCCGATCAGGACACCGGCGGCGAGCACCAGCGAGCCGCCGAGTACCACCTGCATCGCCGCGCGCCAGAAGGGCGTCTCCATGTAGCGGTTCTGAATGAAGGCGATCGCCCAGAGCTCGAAAAAGACGATGACGATGGCGGTGATCGTCGCGGTCCAGAAATGCGGGATGAGATAGGGCAATGCGTGGCCGAGACCGCCGACCGTCGTCATGATGCCGGAAGCGAGACCGCGCTTGAGCGGCGAGCCGCGGCCCGAGAGCTTGCCGTCGTCATGGGCGGCCTCTGTGAAGCCCATCGAGATGCCCGCGCCGACCGAAGCGGAGAGACCGATGAGGAAAGTCGACCACGTGTCGCCGGTCGCAAAGGCCGCCGCAAAGATCGGCGCCAGCGTCGAAACCGAGCCGTCCATCAGGCCCGCCAGTCCCGGCTGGACATAGGTCAGAATGAACTGCCGCTTTTTCGTTTCGTCTTCCGTCTCGCGCGCATCTTCCGGCAGATGCCGGTCGCCGAGCATGGTCGCGATCTCTTCATGCCCCTGTTCGGCCATGGCGAGATCGCCGAGCAGCTTGCGGATGCCGGCGTCGGAGGTGTGCTGGGCAGCCTCATGATAGAAGCGATAGGCCCCCTCCTCCATCTGCATGGCCTCCTCGCGGATCTGCTCGAGCGAAAGGTTCTTGCGCAACCAATCGGGCTTGCGATCGTAGAAGCCGCGCACATGTTCGCGCCGGATCAGCGGGATGCGCTCGCCGAAACGGTCGCGGTGCATCTCGATCAGCATGTTGCGGTGGGTGTGCTCCACCTCGGCCATGTCCTCGAAGACCTTGGACGATTGCGGAAACTGGCCGCGCAACTGGTCGGCATAGGCCAGGTAGATGCGGGCGTCGTCTTCCTCGGAGGAAATGGCCAGCGCCAGAATTTCCTGCTCGGAGAGTGTGTCGAAGGCGCGCTTGCCGCCCTTCTGAAAAAGACTGAACATGACGATTGTCACCTAGATTAGAACTATTCTAAACTTAGGCCATCAAACAGCTTGTATCAAGATGCCGCATGGACCATTTGCATGTCAGGATGCATCAGGTGTCCGAAGCCCAAGAACGAGACGAAACCGATGACAATGGAACTGACCGGGCGCGCCGCCCACCGCGCTGAAATCACGGCCCGCGCCCAGGCCGAGATGGCGGCGATGGGCGTCGATGCGGCCTTCATCGACCTCTTGGTTGAGACCTTCTACGGGCATATCCGCCAGCATCCGGAACTCGGCCCTGTCTTCGACGGGCGGCTCGCCGGACGCTGGCCGGACCACATGGTCAAGATGAAGGCCTTCTGGAGTTCCGTCGCCTTCAAGACAGGCGCCTATGGCGGCAAGCCGGTGATGGCCCACCAGAACGTCGACGGCATGGCGGAACACCTTTTCCTGCAATGGCTGCAGCTCTTTTCCGCCACCCTCGTCGAAATGGGTGCCTCGGAACAGGCCCATGGCTGGTTCATGGCGAGCGCCGAGCGGATCGCCAAGAGCCTGGTGCTGTCACTCTTCTACAATCCGGCCTTAGATGATCCGCGGATGCGCAGCCAGTCCTGACAGTTCCTTGCGCGGAACATCGTTTGCGCGAAACAATAGGAAAATTTGGTCGGGTTGCCCGACAATTTCCTGAGCTTTTGACCTTGCACTCCCGGTCATGCCCGACTAGACCCACCGCGGGAGCTGGAGGAGTGCGTATCATCAGAGGCAAGAGATCATGAACCGCCGTCAATTTTTCAAGCAGGCCAGTGTCGCCGGCATCGGTGCCGCCGCGCTTGCCGCACCCGCGATCGCCCAGGAAAATCCGAAGATCACCTGGCGCCTCGCCTCGTCGTTCCCGAAGAGCCTCGACATCATCTTCGGGGCCGCCACCGACATCGCTGAAAGCGTCTCGAAGGCCACCGACGGGCAGTTCGAAATCCAGGTCTTCGCTGCTGGCGAAATCGTGCCGCCGCTGCAGGTGGCTGACGCCGTGACCGCCGATACCGTCGAGATGGGCCATACCTGCTGCTACTACTATATCGGTAAGGATCCGGCTTTCGCACTTGGCACGGCGATCCCCTTCGGTCTCAATGCCCGCATGACCAATTCGTGGTTCACCGCCGGCGGCGGCAACGAGTTGCTCAACGAGTTCCTCGCCAGCCACAAGATCTATGCGCTGCCGGCCGGCAATACCGGCGCCCAGATGGGCGGCTGGTACCGCAAGGAAATCAAGACGATCGACGACCTCAAGGGTCTGAAGATGCGCATCGCGGGTCTTGCCGGCGAGATCATGGCCAAGGTCGGCGTCACGCCGCAGCAGATTGCCGGCTCGGATGTCTATCCGGCACTGGAAAAGGGCACGATCGACGCCACCGAATTCGTCGGCCCCTATGATGACCTGAAGCTCGGCTTCTACAAGGTCGCGCCTTACTACTACTACCCGGCCTGGTGGGAAGGCGGCCCGACCGTGCATGCCTTCTTCAACCTCGACAAGTTCAATGGCCTGCCGGAAAACTACAAGCGCATCCTGACGGACGCCTGCGCTGCCGCCAATTCGCGCATGCTCGCCCGTTACGACGCCTCGAATGCAGCAGCCCTCCGCGAACTCGTCGCTGGCGGTGCGCAGCTTCGCGCCTTCTCGTCGGATATTCTCGACACCTGCCACAAGGCAGCGAAGGAAACCTATGCGGATCTCTCGGGCAAGAACGAGTGGTTCAAGAAGCTCTTCGACAGCCAGCAGGCGTTCAAGCAGGACGCCTATCTCTGGGCTCAGATCGCCGAATACAGCTTCGATACCTACCAGATGATCCAGCAGCGCCAGGGCACGCTCTGATCGAGGCATCATCGCTCGACAACGACAAACCCGGCCCCAAGTCGGGTTTGTTTGCTTTTGAGGCAGGGTCGCGTCATGCCCTTCAAATGGCAGGACAAGTCGACTAAGCTCCTGGACAGAACGGAACGGGAGCCGCAGCGGCGCTTACGGCTCGAAACAGGAGAGAATGCACTGTCGGTCATCGTCAAGGTCTTGATCGGCAAGCTTTCGCTGCCGGGCGTGGTTCTCGCGATCGCCTTCTTCTGTGCATCGCTCACACCCAGCCTGATGCCACGCGAGGCCGTGGTGCAGGGGTCCCTCTCCGGCCTTGCTGCCGCCGTCGGCTATTTATTCGGCGTTCTCCTGAGTTCTCTTTGGCGGTTTTTCGAGTTGCCGGAACTCAGCCTGCGCCGGGACAAGGCGCTATTCTGGATATCCGCGTTTGGTGTGTCTGCAATGGCCGTGGCGCTCTGGCGCTCCGCGGTCTGGCAGGAATCGGCCCGCGCGCTCTGGCAGATGGAGCCGCTCGACGCTTCGTATCTCGAAGCCGTGCTGGTGGCCGCCGCCCTGTTCTTCGGCCTGCTCTGGATCGGCCGCCTGTTCATGATGCTGTTCAGGAGGCTGGCTGCTCGTATGGCCACCATCTTCCCGGCACGCTTTGCCACCGCCATCGGCTTCGTCATCGCCGCCTTCATCTTCTGGTCAATCGGCGAAAACGTCGTTCTGCGCGGGGCGCTCCGGCTCGCCGATTCCTCCTTCCAGCAACTGGACGACCTGATGGAGGACGAATTCGCCGCGCCGACCTCCTCGGCAAAAACCGGCGGCCCAGATTCGCGTCTCGCCTGGCATGGTCTGGGCCGTCAGGGTCGTCACTATATCGCCTCCGGCCCGACGCGCGAAGATATCGAGCGTTTCTGGGGAGAGCCGGCGCTGGAGCCGATCCGCGTCTATGCTGGCCTCAACAATGGCGAAACCATCGAGACGCGCGTGGCACTGGCGCTCGAGGAACTGATCCGGCAGGGCGGTTTCGAGCGTTCGACCCTGGTGATTAAGGCTCCCACCGGGACCGGCTGGATCGATCCTGCGGCGGCAGACACGCTCGACTTTCTGCTGCGCGGCGATGTTGCAAGCGTTGCCCTGCAATATTCCTATCTGACCAGTTGGCTCTCGCTGCTGGTCGAGCCGGAATATGGCTCGGAGTCGGCAAAGGCGCTGTTTCGCGCCGTCTATCGTCACTGGAAGCAGTTGCCGCCCGATGAACGCCCTCGGCTGGTGCTCTATGGCCTCAGTCTCGGAGCCCTCAATTCGCAGAGTTCCGTCGATCTTCTCGAAATCGTCGCCGACCCCTTCTATGGCGCATTGTGGGTCGGGCCGCCATTCCAGAGCCGGATGTGGAGCGAACTCACCGCGGCTCGGGAGGCGAACTCGCCTGCCTGGCTGCCCCGCTACGGGGACGGCTCGATCGTGCGCTTCACCAACCAGCAGGCCGATCTCAATTCATCCTATGCCTCATGGGGGCCACTGCGGATCGTCTACCTGCAATATGCCAGCGACCCCGTGATCTTCTTCGAGACCCGTTCGGCTTACCGCGCGCCCGCCTGGCTTTCGGGCACAAGGGGTCCGGATGTCTCTCCAGAGCTTACCTGGTATCCCGTACTCACCATGCTGCAACTCCTGTTCGACATGATGATCGCGACGACGAGCCCGGTCGGCTACGGACATGTCTATGCGCCGCAGCATCATATCGATCCCTGGATCGCGGTGACCGGAATTGAAATCGATCCGGCCGACGTGGCACGGTTGAAGCGCCACTTCACCGAAGTTGCGAAGACCTATTGAGGCGCCTTCAGCCTTCCAGCCCTTTGAGCACATTGGCGACGTTGATGCCGATTTCCGGCACGCCGTAGCCGCCTTCCATCAAGGTCAGAACCGGCAAGCCGCTGGCTGCGATCATCTCGCCCATGCGGATATAGTCCGGGCTCTTCAGCTTGAAGAAGCTGATCGGGTCCTTCTCAAACGTGTCGACGCCGAGCGAGAGCACGATGGCTTCCGCGCCGTAAGACTTGATCTTTTTCAGACTGTCTTGCAGCGCTGCGGACCAGATTTCGAAGGGCGTGCCAGAGGGCATCGGGTAATTGGCGTTCAGGCCCTCGCCGTCGCCCTCACCGGTTTCGTCGGCATAACCGAGGAAAAAGGGGAAGGCGTCTTCCGGTTCGCCATGCAGCGAGGCGAAGAAGATGTCACCGCGGCGATAGGTGATGTCCTGGGTGCCGTTGCCATGATGGAAGTCGACGTCGAGGATAGCGACTTTCTTTGCGCCATGGTCGATCAACCGCTGGGCGGCGACGGCGGCATTGTTGATGAAGCAATAGCCGCCGAAGAGATCGATGCCGGCATGATGGCCGGGCGGACGGCAGAGCGAGAAGGCGAAGCGGTTGCCCTCGTTCAGCCAGTCGGCGCCCGACAAGGCCACGTCCATCGACGCAATGGCTGCCTCATAGGTGCCCTTGGAAATCGAGGTCTCGGCAGAGTTGGTGTAGTAGCCGACGGCGCCGTCGACGTTCTTCGGCACGCGGCCTGTCTGGCTGCGGCGGCAGGGGAAGGAAGTTGCGATCGCCTCACCCTCGAAGCCATGCGCCTGCCAGCGGTCCCAGCAGGTGCGCAGGAATTCGAGATAGCCGGCGTCATGCACCTTGAGCGCGGTTTCCAGTCCGTGTTCGGCCGGGGCGCGGACATCGGTGAAGCCGGCCTCCTTAACGCCCGCAAGCACCCATTCCGCGCGGAACGGCCCCTCGAAGGGTTTCACCAGCAGACCGCCATGCAGCTCGGTCTTGGCGTCTCGCAGCTTGTGCTTTTCGGAATAGAATACGCGCATGTCTGTTGTCTTCCCTCTGGTCGTTTTGAGAGAAAACTAGCCTCGTCACAGCCTCAGCCACAAGTGCAAAGGGGGCGATTTTCCTGGTCAACCGACCAAAAAAATCACCCCCGCCCCTCGGCCCCCGCCGAACGGAACTTATTCCGTCAGATTGATCTGCTCGGTCTCGCCACCGGTGCAGGTGTAGCAGCAGTTTTCGCAATTCTCGGCATTCTCAGGACCGACGCCCCAATAGCTCTGCTTGTCGCCCGAAATCCAGGCGCCGTAGCAGATCGTCTCGCCTTCTTCACAAGACAGGGGGATCTCTTTGGTCTCGCCGTCATCGAGATAAAAGACCTGACCGTCGCCCGGCCAGATATGGTCGCGATCCTGGCTGTAGAGTTCGACCTCGACGGCGTTCGGATGATCGTTGCGCATGACAAAAGTCACGTCTGCCGCCAGTGCCGGTGCGGCCACGGCGACAGCCAGCGCCAAACCCATCCATCTCAAAGTTGCTTTTGCAACCATTTGAAGTCCATCCCCCCGGAAACTTGGAACGGACGGACGATAAGCAGATGCGTCGATCGCTGAAAAGGGCGAAGATCAGACGTTTTTTGGGCTCAATCTCAAGAACTTGGCAGAGATGCCCTCAGGCCACAGTTTTCCAGAAGATCACCGTGTCGCAGTAGCGACCATCCGGAAACAGCGCGTAATTCGGAATGATGCCGGAACGCTGCCAGCCGAGCTTTTCATAAAGCGCCTCGGCGAGTTCTCCGGCCGCCGTATCAAGCACCAGAAGCGTGCGCCCCGCCTGCGCCGCCCCCTGTTCAGCGGCCGCCATCAGCGCCTTCGACAAGCCGAGACCCCGGGCGTCGCGATGCACCAAAAGCTTCATCAGATCGCCGCGATGCGGCTGGTTCGGTTTCGAGGCAAAGCCGACCTGCACCGTGCCGACCAGACGATCGCCGAGAAAGGCGCCGTAAAGGAGGACCTCTCCGCGCCCGACTGCCTCTGCGACGCCGCGCCAGAAGGCTTCACCATCCTTAGGTGTAAAGGGCGACATGAAGCCCAGGGAGGCCCCATCCTCCACACAATCGGACAGGGCTTCGCAAAGGTCTGGCAAGGCTGCGAGCGCATCGGCTTTTGAGAGCAGGCGGATATCAGTCTGGGCGGCGGGCATGGGGTCAGGTCCTGTCGTCGGGATTGGGAGATGGTCAGGGGCCGAGGGAAATCACCACGGCATAGCGGGCGGGTTGATCGGTCGGGTTTCGATAGCCGTGCACATCACCGACATTCATGAAGAGGCAGTCGCCGGCTTCGAGCCGGTGCACTGTGTCACCGACGGTCAATTCGATCACGCCATCGAAGACCCAGACATGCTGGGCTTGGCTGCGCCCGCTCGGGCGGCCGGGAAAGCGCACTTCGGCACCGGCCGGAAACTCGACCTCGACGATATCGGTCCCGCTGCCGGTCCCTTGGGCCGAGACGGCGCGGCGCAGATAGCCGCTTTCCGGATCGCGCCAGACCGGCTGATCGTCCCGCCGGGCAAGCGGCGACGGCTCGGTTTCAGCGCTGGCAAAAAAGACAGAGAGCGAAACCCCGAGCGCCGAGCAGAGCCGAGCCAGAAGCGCTGCCGTCGGGCTTGCCTCGGAGCGTTCGATCCGCGAGATCATCGCCCGGCTGACGCCTGAGAGGTCCGCCAACTGGTCGAGTGTCAGCCCCCGCTCGACGCGCAGGCGCTTCAGCCTTTCGGCGACATGTTTCTCGAATTGATCCTCTGATTCCATTATCTGAGAATTTCACGCGCAGATATTGGAGTCAAGCTTTCCTGCGCACCCTCTTCCGTTGCGGCTGCCGGTCGGCGTAAAAGAGGCGGTCGGCACCCGCTGACGTGACCGCAGGACATTCTGATGCAGCAGCACACTCCCGAGATCGGCCCGGCCATCAAGCGCGAGCGCAAGGCGCGTAAGCTAACTCTTGAACAGCTCGGCACGCTCTCCGGTGTCTCCAAGTCGATGCTGAGCCAGATAGAGCGCGGCGAGGCCAATCCGACCTTCGCGGTACTCTGGAGCCTCACCCAGGCGATGGAGATTGAACTCTCGGATCTGATCGGTAACGGCACCTCCGTCGCCGGGCGCGAGGAGATCGAGGTGACCTCGGTCATGCACACACCCGTCATCCGCAGCGCCGACGGTTCCTGCCGGTTGAAGATCCTGAGCTCACCCCGCCTTGCCGGCCAGACGGAATGGTACGACCTCGAAATGGATCCGGGCGGCGCCCTTGTGAGCCAGCCGCATTCGATCGGTGCTTTCGAACATTTCACCGCCTTTACCGATGGTTTCGAGATTTCCAGCGGCGGCAGCAAGACGGTCATAAGGACCGGCGAAACCGCCCGTTACCGCGCCGATGTTCCGCATGCGATCCGCAATTGCGGAACGGATATCGGCAAAGGCCTGCTGGTCGTGCTACACAGATAGGCGAAAAGGAAATTCCAAAATATCGATTGCGGCAGGGCAAAATTCCGATATGCTGGAATTATTCAGCATCGAGGGATTTCCCATGCAGACCGGCTTTCTCGACCACATCACCGAAACCCTTCAGGGCATCGAAGCCGACGGGCTTCTGAAGCGCGAGCGCGAAATCGTCAGCTCGCAATCGGGCCGCATCCAGGTGCGCGATGCGAGGGGCACGCGCGAGATGATCAATCTCTGTGCCAACAATTATCTCGGCCTTGCCAATCATCCCGAGATCGAAAAGGCCGCCAAGGCCGCGATCGACAGCCACGGTTTCGGAATGGCCTCGGTGCGCTTCATCTGCGGCGCGCAGGACATTCACCGCGAACTGGAGCAGGCGATTGCCCGCTATCTCGATAAGGACGATGCGATCCTGTTTGCCGCCTGTTTCGACGCCAATGGCGGGATCTTCGAGACGCTGCTCGGTCCCGAAGACGCGATCATTTCCGACAGCCTCAACCACGCCTCGATCATCGACGGCGTGCGGCTCTCCAAGGCGAAGCGCTATCGCTATGCCAATTCGGACATGGACGGGCTGGAAGACGAGCTGAAGAAGGCGGTTGCCGACGGCACGCGTTTCCGGCTTGTAGCCACTGATGGCGTCTTCTCGATGGACGGCTATGTCGCCAAGCTGCCGGAGATCTGCGCGCTCGCCGAGAAATACGGCGCGATGGTGATGATCGACGAGTGCCATGCCACCGGCCATCTCGGCGACAAAGGCAAGGGCACCCCGACGCTGACCGGTGTCGGCACCCGCGTCGACATCATCACCGGTACCTTTGGCAAGACTTTGGGCGGCGCCATGGGCGGCTTCATCGCCGGCCCGAAGGCGGCCATCGACCTGCTTCGCCAGCGGGCACGGCCCTATCTCTTCTCCAACAGCCTCGCCCCCGCTGTCGCTGCTGGCTCGTTGAAGGCAATCGAGATTGCTGAAAGCGCCGACGATCTGCGCGAAAGGCTCGCCGGCCATACCAGACGCTTCCGCCAGGGCCTGACCGAGGCCGGCTTCGAGTTGCTTCCTGGCGAGACGCCGATCATCCCGGTCATGACCCATGACGCTGTGCTGGCGCAGAAGCTTGCCGCCGAGCTCGATGCGCGCGGCGTCTATGTCGCTGGCTTCTTTTTCCCCGTCGTGCCCAAGGGCCAGGCCCGCATCCGCACCCAGATGTCGGCAGCGCTTTCCGAGGCCGATATCGACACCGCCATCGCCGCATTCATCGATGCCGGCAAGACCATCGGGATGATCTGACCATGAAGGCGCTCTCCAAGCAGAAATCAGAAGTCGGCATCTGGATGATCGACGCAGCCGTCCCCGAGATCGGGCCCGACGACGTGCTGGTGAAGATCAACAAAACAGGCATTTGCGGCACCGACGTGCACATCTACAAATGGGACGAGTGGGCGCAGAAGACGATCCCCGTGCCGATGATCACAGGCCATGAATATGCCGGCGAGATCGTCGCCGTCGGTGCCAATGTGCGCAATCTCCAGATTGGCCAGCGCGTTTCCGGCGAGGGCCATCTCGTCGGCATGAACAGCCGCGCTTCACGCGCCGGCAAATATCATCTCGACCCCGAGACAAAGGGCATTGGCGTCAATGTGCAGGGTACCTTTGCCGAGTTCGCCAAGATCCCGGCCTTCAACATCATCCCGCTGCCGGACACGATCGACGACGAGATCGGCGCGATCCTCGATCCGCTCGGCAATGCCGTGCACACCGCACTCGCCTTCGATCTCGTCGGCGAGGACGTCATCATCACCGGCGCTGGCCCGATCGGCATCATGGGTGCGGCGATTGCCCGCCATGTCGGCGCACGCCACGTCGTGATCACCGACGTCAATCCGGAGCGGCTGGCGCTTGCGGCAGAAGTCGCCGACGTGCATCCGGTCAACGTCGCGAACGAAGACCTGCGCGACGTGATGTCAAAGCTGAAGATGAAGGAAGGCTTCGATGTCGGGCTCGAAATGAGCGGCTCGCCGGCGGCCCTCGACCAGATGATCGACCATCTGGTGATGGGCGGTCGCATCGCGCTTCTCGGCGTGCCGGCCCGGCCCTTCCATTTCGACCTCTCCAAGGTCGTCTTCCGCATGGTGACGCTCAAAGGCATCTATGGCCGCGAGATGTTCGACACCTGGCACAAGATGCTCGCCATGCTCGAAAGCGGCCTCGATATCCGCAAGGTCATCACGCACCGGATGAAGGTGGACGACTATGCGGAAGCCTTCGAACTCGCCAGCGCCGGCAAGGCGAGCAAGATCGTGCTCGACTGGACCTGAGCCTGAGAGCGCAGAAAGACGCCCACCGGCAAATAGGTGGGAACATAGAGCGGCTTTTCGACGTATGGTGATGGTCTGAAACGGGAGTCGTCATGCGGAAAATCGGTCGAGTGCGGGAAGTCTGGCGCTATCCGGTGAGTTCTCTTGGCGGGGAGCCGCTCGCCTCGATCACCGTCTCGGCTGAAGGCATTGAGGGTGACCGGCGCTTTGCGCTGTTCGATCCGGAAACGGGCCTTGCCGCCGCCCCTGAGAAGGAAACGCGTTGGCGTCCCGCCCTCTTCATCACAGCCTCACAACCGGCAACCGGATTGCCTGTCCTGCGCTTCGCCGACGGCGCCGAGCATGCACTCGATGACGGCGAATTGCCGGACCGGCTGGCAGAGCATTTCGGTTTCCCGGTCGCGATCGGGCTCGTCGGCACCGGTGATTACCGCTTCCCCGTGGTCTCCAACCGCTACAAGCCGGCCCAACTTCACCTTGTGACCACGGCTTCGGTCAGCGCGCTCGCTGCGATCACAGGCCTTGCGCCGATCGATGCGAGGCGTTTTCGCCCTTCGGTGCTCATCGAAACGGAAGACGAAGCGGGCTTCATGGAAAACGACTGGGTGGGTCATACCGTCAGGATCGGCGAAGCGGAGATCCATGTGACGGAAGCCTCGCGCCGCTGCGGCATGACGCTGGTCGCCCAGCCGGGCCTTGCCGAAGAGCCTGATGTCCTGCGCGGCATCATGCGCCACAACAAACGCAATCTCGGCGTCTATGCTACGCCCAACGAAGGCGTGACAATCAGCGTCGGCGACGAAGTTTATGCCGAGATCTGAAAAACGGGTGCCTCGGCTTCCGCGATATCCGCAAGGATCGCCCTGCCGACCGTCTCGCCGATATCCCGCGCGCTGGTGATGCCCTGCACGAAGGGCTCCTTGTGCAGCAGGAAGGCCACCGCTGCGCAATAGAGCCTTGCCGTTGACATCAGGCCAAGGCGCGGGCGGTAGAATTCATCGACGTCGATGCCACCGGTGCGCACGACATCCGGATCCCGGTCGGGCGAGCGGATCGCCGTAGACTTCGGCGTGGCCGACTTGCGAACGCCGCCCTGCGCCACCAGCGTCGGAAAAGGCAGATCGGTCGCCGACAGCGTCTCCTGGCCGGTCGCATCGACAAAGGCGCCGAAGCTATGCGTGGTTCCGCCGACCACAATCTCGGCACCGCGCTCCAGGCCGTCCTCGGCGGTGCGGATTTCGTAATCCTCGCCGAGTTTCAGGATCGACAGCTTGCCCGCACGGGCAAGCGCCAGAAGCCGGCGGATCGACATCAGCGGCACCGTTGCATAGTCGTCGATGAAGATGCCCTTGAAGTGGCGGTGGAAGCGCTTCAGGTCGTTTTCATCGATATGCGGAATGACCCGGGCGACAATCTCGTGGGTGATCAGGATCGCATAGCGCCACGGCACGGTGTAGCGCTTCTGCCGGTTCTCTTCGGCCTCCGCCAGATTTTTAGCTGCCCAGACGAAAGGATCGCTTTCGTTGCGATCGGCATAATAGGCGGCAGCGAAGGTCTCGACCGTGAGCTGCGACAGACCGATCCGGGCGGCATAGTCGGGGTCGCGCGCGACGATTTCACCGCGAAAGAGCTCGAAGACCTCGTCGAGCAGATCGTGCCGGCCCGTGGCAATCAGCGCATCGATCGCTTCTTCGGTGCAGACGAGGGGCGTGACATACGGAAGCGGGCAGTAGAAATCGGCCTCCGGCAGGATGCCCTTGCGCGACATCAGCGTGGCCTTAAACCCATCCGTTCCTTCGGCCGGCTGATATTGCAGGTCGCCCGCCGCATCGGCGTAGAACATGCCGTGGGCTGTGGCGACCGTCATCAGCGCGTCGATGCCGCTCAGCGACGTGCCGAGAATGCCCACCGCCTCATTGCGGATCGACGTCAGAACCGTCGCCGGCCAGGGCGAAACGAAATAGCCGGGCCGAATTTCCGTGCTGTCGGGCCAGTTGTGGCCTGTCGCCATGACGACATGGTCGTAGGCCGCGTCATTCTGCCCGTCGGCATGGCTGACGCGAAGGCGAATGGCATCGGCCTGGATCTCGATATCGATCACCTTGTGGCGGGCGAGCACGATGATCTCGTGGCCGCGCTCAAGGGCCACCGCTCGCATCCGCTCGAACTGCGCCTGCATGTAGTCGCCGAGTACGAGACGCGGATAGAACTCCCGCTCGTCGATCGCCTCGCGCCGGATGCCGTGGCGCATCAGCGTCTCGTCGTCCTGTCGCCGCAGCCACTCGACCAGGGTCTCCGCAAACGCCGGAAACTCGATGCTCGGGATATTGGAGAGCATGGCGGGGTCGTTCATGTCGGGATGGTAGGGCGTGCCCTTTCCCGGCTCGCCTTCCGCTTCGTAAAGCGTGATGGACAAGGGAACGGTGGAACCGATCAGTTGTTTGAACGTGTAGAGGCCGGTGGGACCGGTGCCGATGATCGCAATTCTCGGAAACATATATGGACTCGCTGTCGGCGAGGGATCTCGCGCGGGTGTCTGTCAATGCATCTGAGGCATGGATGTTCCCCTGCCTGCCTGATGTCTTGTGTGGCGAGCGGCCGGAACAAATGCCACCCGTCGCGTCTTTCTTTGGCACCCCAACCCGAGAGGAGCATGACCAATGATTTCTGCAGATCAGATCCGCGAACACATGGAAGTTCTCGCCCAGGACGGCGCCCATGTCGGCACCGTCGACCACATGGACGGCGAAAGCCGCATCAAGCTGACCAAGAACGATTCCCCTGATGGCCAGCACCACTACATTCCGCTCGACTGGGTCGACCACGTCGATCAGCACGTTCATCTCTCGAAAAATGCCGATGACGTGCGCAAGGACTGGTCCTCGATGAATTGAGGCCTATACTGGCAGGAGGCAGGGGTCGCGTGGTGACACGCGGCCCCTAACTTATGAAACGACCCCGATGGAGGAAAGAGCGCCATGTTGCTGACACTCTCCCTGCCCCCGCGTTCGGGCCTGGCCAGAGCTCGCTGCACGAGCGACATCCTGAAGCGCTCAGCCGCATTGTGTCTTCTCGGCTTGATCACATTGCAGACATCCACCGTAGCCCGCGCCGACACCAGCGAACAGCATATGGATGGCAGCGGGCAAGAAGCCATCTTCGGCTTCGGCGGCGCGATGACGCGCGAAGACATGCTCAAAAGTGCGGCCCTCATCCCTGTCGACTATGAAAAGAATTACATCATCGGCGGTGGCTACCAGCTGTTTCCCTACGAGATCGGCGGAATCAGGCTGGGCGTCGAGGCCGGCATCGCGGCCCGCTTTGGCGAAGGTTTCACCGGCGAGGTCTGGGGCGGTGGCGTTGTGCGCTATGACCAGATCCGCCTCGGCGACGGCCTCTTTCTCTCGCCTGCATTCACGGCCGGTCTGAGCTTCGTCAATAAAGCACATCCGGGCCGCGAGGCTGATGAAGAGCGCGAGGACCAGGGCAATGCCCGCGCGCTCTTTTACCTCGGGCCGGAGGTCAATCTGTCCTTTAGCGAGACCTCGAATACGGAATTCTTCTGGCGTCTGCACCATCGCTCAGGCGCCTGGCGGACACTCGGCAACATGAAGGGTGCGACGAACGCCAATGTCGTCGGCGTGCGCTACAAGTTCTGAGCCCATTGCTTTAATTCAGCGACGGCCAAAGGCCGCGGCAGTGCCGCGGCCTCTTTCGTTCAATCCGGCGCGAGGATCAATCGTCGTCGTCGGACGAATTGGACGAGCTGTTCGACGAAGAGTTCGAGGAACTGTTTGACGAGCTGTTGGACGAACTGTTTGAAGAGGAATTCGAGCTGGAATTGTTCGACGAATTCGACGACGAGTTGGAGCTGCTGTTCGACGACGAGTTCGAATTGCTGTTGGAATTCGAATTGCTCGACGAGTTCGAGTTGCTGTTGCTGTTCGAGCTCCAGCCACGGCGATCGTCGCCGCGGCTTCCAGAGCGCGCATAGGAGCGGCCCTCCCCGGTCGCCCGGTCGAGGAAGCGGGTCAGCGGATCGTCAGCGAGCGCCGGTGCCGGCGCAGTGGTGCCGATGGCGAGCACAGAGCTCAGGATGGCAATGAATTTCTTCATGGTCAGTCTCCTTGGTTTCTTTCACGGCAGCACGTCGGCTGCAGGGGAGAAACGGATAACGCTCGAACTTATTCCCAAAAAATTCATTTATTTTCAGATAGTTAATTCACATGATCGAACAAACGGAGACACCACCCGAAACGCTGTTCCGGGTGGTTGAAAGCAGGATGATGCGGGAAAAGTCAGCGCTGGGCGCGGGCGAATTTCCGGTACCAGCCTTCCGAGGCGATCGTCTTTCGAAAGATCGTCTTGCGCGCCGTCTGCTCTTCTATCGTTTCGCTGCGAATATCCCCGTCGAGATCGGAAGTCTCCCGCCGGAAGGGAATGACCTGGACGATCGGGGTCCCGCGTTCGAGCACGTGCAGGCCATCCGGGCCGGTGGCGAAAAAGGGGAAGTGGATCTCCGACTGATAGGTGTCGGTATCGACGATACCCGCCACGACCTCGAAGAGACCGTTCGGGCGATTGAGCGGGGATACGAAGAGGCAGCTCCAGCCGGGTGGCGTGCGGATGGTCCAGTAATTGTGAAACTTGCAGGGCGGCAGCGGATCGCGGGGATTGCCTGCCACCTGATGGGTGGCATGGTTGCTGACGAGGGTGCGGTCGAAATCCCAGCCGCAATTTACCGTGCGCCCGCCGTCGGCGATCTCCATGCGCACGGTTGCCGGCAGGCCGATCACCCAGCCGGTCATCATTGCGTCGAGGAAGGGCATGCAGCGCTTGACCGTCAAGCCGCTGTCGGTCGGTGAAACCTTCTCCTCCGTCACCGGCGGCAGCTTGCGGAACCACTCGGGCAGCACCGACTTCGCCCGGACCGGCGGCGTGATCACGCTCTCGTCCTCGGGGCGGCAGGTGAAGGTTATGCGGGGCGTGGGGCGTTTCAGCAGCGAGAGCTTCATCGACTTTCTCCAGATCCTTGTCTGTGCTGGAGAACGGATGGGCTGGAGACTTATTCCCGGCTGTATCGTTTTTTTCGCATCAACGGGTCCGAAGGGCCTCGATGTCGGCGATTTCTTCCTCCGGCGACAACGGCGCGCCGGCGCCAATCCCAGAGAGGAAGGCATCGAGTGTGTCCGTCGTCGAGGCGGGTACATAGCCTTCCGCCACCGGGTTGGTGAGGGCAAACCGTGTCTGCCAGCCAGCCGGTCCATGGCAGGCCACCGCCATGGTCACGGCGTTCGCCGCCTTGCGTTCATATTCGCGGCAAAGATGCCCTTCGGCATCGCGAAAGCTCGCAATCATATGCAGGCTTTCGCCGGTCGCGGGCACGTCCCGATCGGCGCCCGAGGGAAGCGTTTCCAGCGCCTCGTTCAGCGCCAGGTTTGCACCATCAGGCGCGACCCCGGTGGATTGGCCGAGCAGGAAGCCACCGAGGCCGACGACGATCCCGACAAAGGAGGCGGCAAGCGCCATGCCCCAAGGCGACGAGATCGCCGATCCCGTGGACCGAGCCGCAGACGGTGACGATGCGCGCGGCCTGAGCGGCACGACCGTCTCGATCGTGTGCGGCTCGGCGGCTTTTGACGAGGTTTGCGGCGTGGCTTGCGCCTGGCGGGCTGTCGCGATGGCAGCCGTGAGCGAGGCCTCGAGCGCTGCCGGAACCGGCACATCGATCAGCGGCTTCATCGTCGCCGCAAGTTCATGTCTTGTGTCCATGAATACAGCGAGGCGCTCGGCAAGCTCATCGTCTTCGGCGAGAGCCTTCTCGATCTCTTCCTGCTCTGCGGGAGCGAGCTCGCCATCGGCAAAGGCCATCAGCATTTCGTCGGATATCGCGCGTGTCATGGAGTGTCCGCCTTTCTCATGGCGAAGAACGTCTGGCTTCGGGATTTATTCCCGTCAATTCGGAAAGTGCCTTTCGGCCACGGGCGAGCCGGCTCATCACCGTGCCCACGGGGATCTCCAGCAGGTCGGCCGCATCGCGGTAGCTCAGTTCCTCGATGCAGACCAGGACCAGGACTTCGCGCTGTTCGGGCGGCAGGCCTTGCAGGGCGGTCTCGACCCTTTCGAGCGCCAACCGCGCCTCGCTCTGCGCTTCGCCCGAGGCCACGGAGAGATCATGCATCTCGTCGATATCGACGGCGGGGCCGGCCGTCTTCTGGCGGCGCAACTGGTCGAGCCAGAGATTGCGCAGGATCCGAAAAACCCAGGCGTCGAAGCGTGTCTCAGGGTCGAAGCTCGCGGCTGCCGCCAGCGCGCGCTCGCAGGTCTGCTGCACCAGATCGTCGGCCACATCGCGCGCACGGCAGAGCGAAATCGCAAAACGTCTGAGATTGGGCAGGAAGGAAACGAGGCGCTCTCCGACGATATCGACAGGCTGAACCATAAAAACTTTCCGTCTCTCCGGAATAAACCGCCGCCTCGCGCGTATATCCTGTCATCACATCCGTCCGGCAGGGCTTGAAGAGCCCGGCATCGGCTAGGGAGAGATGGAACATGGATCGCATCTTGGCAAGGTTGCTCGGCGGATTGCTGAGCCTCGCTCTAATTCTTCCACCACCGGTCAACCTGCCTTTCGCCCCGTCGCTGCCGCTCATCAGCTTCGCCCATGCCGATGACGACGATGACGGCGGCGGGGATGACGATGATGATGATGATGGCGGGGGTGGGCGCAGCGACCGTGGCGGCTCCGGTGGATCGGGCGATCGGACGCCATCCCGTCAATCCGGCTTCACCCTCTTCCCATTCCTGCAATCGCCCCGCCAGGCGCCGGTCCGCCGCGCAGCGCCTGCCGCCATTCCCGACCGCGTTCCGAACGAGATCATCGCCGCGGGCCTCCCGGAAGCGGCCATCACCCAGCTGACCACCGAAGGTTATAGAGTTGCCGAGCGTCAGAGCCTCGCACTGCTGGCGCCCGAACCGGTTGGCGAGCCCGCGAACCAGCCAGCCACCGAGATTGTCCGTCTGGTCGTGCCACGCGGCACCGGGCTCGAGGCGGCCCGCGCGCGGGTCACAGCACTCGCACCCGTGGCAGAGGTCGACTTCAACCACTACTACCGCCCCGAACAGACCGAAACCGCGCCCGATTGTGGCGGGCAGAGTTGCGCGCTGGTGCGCGAGATCATCGGCTGGCCTCTCGATCCTGCAGGGCTCGTGCAGCGTTGCGGCAGCCTGCCGAAGATCGGCCTGATCGACACCGCCATCAATCCCGCTCATCCCTCGCTCGACAAGGCGAGGCTCGAGGTCATCCGCATCTCCGACGATGCCCTGCCGCAATCCGGGCGCCAGCACGGTACGGCGGTTGCTGCCCTTCTCGTCGGTGCCACCGGCAGCCGGGCACCCGGTCTCCTTCCGTCATCCGACCTGATCGCCGTCGATGCCTTCCGCCGGCTCGGCGGTTCGGCCGATGTTGCATCGACCTTCGATCTCGTCCGCGCACTCGATGCGCTTTCGAGCCGCAATGTGCGAGTGATCAATCTCAGCCTCGCCGGTCCGGACAATGTGCTGCTAAAGAAGACCGTGGAGGCCATGATCGCTCGCGGCGCAATCCTCGTCGCGGCCGTCGGCAATGCCGGTCCACGGGCGAAGCCGCTTTATCCCTCCGGCTATGAGGGCGTCATCGCCGTCACCGCCGTCGACCGGAGCCGCAATCCCTATCGGCGCGCCAATCGGGGGGAGCATGTCGATATCGCAGCCCCTGGCGTTAATGTCTGGACGGCCGCCTCGATCAGCGGCGCTCGGCCGAAGAGCGGCACGTCCTTTGCCGCTCCCTTCGTCAGTGCCGCGGCCGCGGTCCTGCTCGCCGAACGACCGGACCTCACGCCGGCCCAGATGGCCGAGGCCCTGTCGCTGTTGGCGCAGGATATCGGTGCTCCCGGCAGAGACCAGGTTTTCGGCTGGGGCCTGCTCGATGCCCGTCGTCTCTGCACCGCCGAAGCCTCGGCGGCGCCCTGAGGGAAATGTCCCGGTGACGTCAGCCGCCGACCTGGGCGATCCAGTCGGGCAGGCTGTAATAGTTGGAAATGCGGGCGACCTTGCCGTCGCGGATCTCGAAGAAGGCGCCGGCCGGCAGGCGGTAGGTCTGGCCATCGGCTTCCGGCAGGCCCTCGTCGGTTGCAAGATAGGTGCCGTTGACGATGAATTCGGCCGCACCCCGCGTGCCGTCCTCGTTGACCATCACCACCATGTCGGTCAGCTCTTCCTTGTAGCAGCGGTTCATGTGGTCCATGAATTTGGCGAAGGCGTCCTTCCCCATCTGACGGGCGCCCTGGTTGATGTCGTGCGCGACGTCATCGGTCAGGAGTGCCAGAAAACGATCCATGTCGCCGGCATTGAAGGCGTCGTAATAGGCGCGGATGGTATCAGCGGCGGTCATCGGTCACTCCTCGTCGTGGAATTGCTTTCTCGGGTGGTCGCAGATGGGTATAACCACTCCGCAACGGACTGAAAACACTCTATGGCCATCACCATCCAATCCTTTTCCGGCAGCGACGCGACGCCCTTCTTCGGCGACCTTGCACGGCTGAGAACCACCGTCTTCCGCGCCTTTCCCTATCTCTACGAGGGAAATCCTGTGTACGAACAGACCTATCTGTCGACCTATGCGAAGTCCGAAGGCTCGGTCTTCGTGCTCGCGATCGATGGCGACCAGGTGGTCGGCGTTGCCACGGGAACGCCGATGGCCGGTGAGACGGAAGAGGTGAAGCGCCCCTTCTTCGAGGCCGGGCTCAATACACAAGAGTTCTTCTATTTCGGCGAAAGCGTGCTCCTGTCCGAATATCGTGGCCAGGGCATCGGCGTGCAATTCTTCGAGGGCCGCGAGCAGCAGGCCAGAAAGCTCGGCCTGCGCTACGCCACTTTCTGCGCCGTCGAGCGCCCCGCCGATCATCCGCGCCGCCCGGCCGATTACGTGCCGTTCGACGCCTTTTGGGCCAAGCGCGGCTATACCCATCACCCCGAGCTTCGCACGACATTCACCTGGCGCGACCTTGACGAGAGCGTCGAAAGCCCGAAGCCGCTTTCCTTCTGGATCCGGGACCTCAAAGCATGACAGCCCTCACCCTTGCCGCCTGCCAGTACAAGATCGATCTCATCGAGCGCTGGGAGGAATATGTCCTCCACCTGACGGGCCTGGTGCATCAGGCCGTCGAGCGCGGCGCGAAACTCGTGCTGCTGCCGGAATATGCCGGCCTGGTGCTCGCGGGCCAGCTCGACACAGCCACCCGCTCCGACCTTCACGGCTCGATCGCCGGCATCCAGCCGCTGATCCCGGCCTGGGTCGAGCTTTGTGAAGAGCTCGCCCGCACCCATTCGATCGTCTTTCAGCCCGGCTCCGCCCCCGTCCTCGACCCCGACGGCCAATACCGCAACCGCGCCTTCCTCTTCGGACCCGATGGCCTTGTTGGCCACCAGGACAAGATCATCATGACACGCTTCGAGCGCGAGCAATGGGGCATCGCTGCCGGACGCGACGGCCTCACTGCCTTCGACACACCGCTCGGCAAACTCGGTATCCTGATCTGCTACGACAACGAATTCCCGATGCTGGCCCATAGCCTTGCCGAAAAGGATGTCGACCTGATCCTTGCACCCTCCTGCACCGACACGCTGGCCGGCGCTTACCGCGTGCGCATCGGCGCCCAGGCCCGGGCGCTGGAAAACCAGATCGCCGTCCTCTCGTCACCCACCGCAGGGACCGCCCCGTGGTCCCCGGCGCTCGACGAAAACCGCGGCCGCGCCGCCCTTTACGTGCCCTCCGACTACGGCATGCCACCCAATGGCATCTATGCCGAAAGCAAGAGCGACGCGGTCGAGGAAAGCCACTGGCTGATCACCGAGATCGACCTCGACACGGTCCGGCGTCTGCGCACGGAAGGCCAGGTCGCCACCCGCCGCGACTGGCCGGAACAGTTCGGGGTGTAAGGCTTCTCCGCAATCGTTCTGGTGAATGGTTGGTGGCCACGCTATCATGCGGAGGCAAACAGCGGAGCCGAACCATGCCTTCCCGAACGACAATCACGATTGAAATTCGACAGGATGTGAAGGACCAGCTGGATGCGCTCGCATCGGGCGTCGAGCAAAGCAGCCAGTATCTCGCCGAAGAAGCAGTGACCGCCTTTGTCGAACAGGAGATTGCCCTGCGGCAGTCCATCGAAAAAGGCCTCGCAGAAGGTCGAACCGGTGATGTGATCCCTCATGCCGAGGCGATCGCCGAGATGCGTGCGATGATCGCCGCCGTGCGACGCGACCGGACAGCGCAGGAATGAAGCGCCCGGTCGTCTGGGCGGCCGATGCCACGCGTGATGCGCTCAATATTCTTAGCCATATCGCAGAAGACGATCCCGATGTCGCCGAGCGTATCGTCGACCTGATAAAGGCTGCAGGCACTTCGCTCGGCGAGATACCAACCGGACGACCAGGGCCGGTCTCAGGCACATTCGAGAAATCACTCGCGCCCCTGCCTTGGATCCTCTGCTACGCCGTCGATGACGTGCCGGACGAGCAGCGTATCCTGATCCTCCGGGTCATTCACACCGCCCGCAGCTGGCCGAAGGATGCCTGGCCTGAGCAGACCTGAGCGATCGCCGCTCGCATTTGGCCCAAAGTCCGCCTCCCTGCGACGTCAAAACCGCCGTGATCGCCTGCAAAACCCGATCTTTCCGCTTTGCGATGCAAGGGCTCACTGCTATATGCGCGAGCCATGAGCACCGATCGCACCCCTCTCGACCATATCCGCAACTTCTCCATCGTCGCCCATATCGACCATGGAAAATCGACCCTGGCCGACCGCCTGATCCAGTCGACGGGCGGCCTCGCTGACCGCGAGATGTCGGAACAGGTTCTCGACAACATGGAGATCGAGAAGGAACGCGGCATCACCATCAAGGCCCAGACGGTGCGGTTGCACTACAAGGCCAATAATGGCGAGACCTATGTGCTGAACCTGATCGACACGCCCGGACACGTCGACTTCGCCTATGAAGTCTCGCGTTCGCTGTCGGCCTGTGAAGGCTCGCTGCTCGTGGTCGACGCCTCTCAAGGGGTGGAAGCCCAGACGCTGGCCAACGTCTACCAGGCGATCGACAACAATCACGAACTGGTCACCGTCCTCAACAAGGTGGACCTCCCGGCTGCCGAGCCCGAGCGCATCAAGGAACAGATCGAGGAAGTCATCGGGATCGATGCCTCCGAGGCCGTCCTCATCTCGGCCAAGACCGGCCTCGGCATTCCCGACGTTCTCGAAGCCATCGTCCACAAGCTGCCGGCGCCGAAGAGCGAAGGCGGCGAAAAGGCGCCGCTCAAGGCCCTGCTGGTCGACAGCTGGTACGACACCTATCTCGGCGTCATGGTTCTCGTCCGCGTGCTCGATGGCGTGCTCACCAAGGGCCAGACCATCCGCATGATGGGCACGGACGCCAAATACGTGGTCGAGCGCGTCGGCGTTCTCACCCCGAAGATGGTGGCAGTGGATAGCCTCGGTCCCGGCGAAATCGGCTTCTTCACCGGCTCGATCAAGGAAGTGGCCGACACCCGCGTCGGCGATACCATCACCGAAGATAAGCGCCCGACCGCCAACATGCTGCCGGGCTTCAAGCCGGCCCAGCCGGTCGTGTTCTGCGGTCTCTTCCCCGTCGATGCCGCAGACTTCGAAGACCTGCGCGCTGCCATGGGCAAGCTGCGCCTCAACGACGCCTCCTTCTCCTTCGAAATGGAATCCTCTGCCGCCCTCGGCTTCGGCTTCCGCTGCGGCTTCCTCGGCCTGCTGCATCTCGAAATCATCCAGGAACGCCTCGAGCGCGAGTTCGACCTCGACCTGATCGCAACCGCCCCGTCCGTCGTCTACAAGCTGTTCATGACCGACGGCACGGAGCGCGAGCTGCACAATCCGGCCGACATGCCCGACGTGGTCAAGATCGCGGAAATCCACGAGCCGTGGATCAAGGCGACGATTTTGACCCCCGATGACTATCTCGGCGGCATCCTGAAGCTCTGCCAGGACCGGCGCGGCATCCAGACCGAACTCACCTATGTCGGCAAGCGCGCGATGATCACCTATGAGCTGCCGCTCAACGAAGTGGTCTTCGATTTCTACGACCGCCTGAAGTCGATCTCGAAGGGTTATGCTTCCTTCGACTACCATCTCGACGGCCATCGCGAGGGCAACCTCGTGAAGATGTCGATCCTCGTCAACGGCGAGCCGGTCGATGCGCTCTCTATGATGGTCCACCGCATGGCAGCCGAAAAGCGCGGCCGCGACATGTGCGAAAAGCTCAAGGACCTGATCCCGAAGCACATGTTCAAGATCCCGATCCAGGCCGCCATCGGCGGCAACGTGATCGCCCGCGAAACCATCTCGGCACTCCGCAAGGACGTGACCGCGAAGTGCTACGGCGGCGACGCTTCGCGTAAGCGCAAGCTGCTCGACAAGCAGAAGGCCGGCAAGAAGCGCATGCGCCAGTTCGGCAAGGTCGAAATTCCGCAGGAAGCGTTTATTGCCGCGTTGAAGATGAGCGACGAGTGAGGGGGCAAAAGCCCCTTCTTTGATCTGCAAGTATATTTTGATTTATAGCGATCTCTCTGACCGGCAATCAGAGAAATTAACTCATTGTGTTCAAATACTTGGCACTTTTGCCCGTTGCCCACAATCTGACACCACAACATATAGCGTTAACATTTCCTTCACAGACCACCCCTTGACGGAATCAGTCGGGACGATGTTAATGAACCCTGTTGCGGCGGCGACTGGACCGGGCATAACGAGGTCGGGTTTCATCAAACATTTTTAGCAGCTTTCTTGCATGTGGAACGGCGTTCTGACGACGCTCTACGCGATGGGATATTTGTGCAATTTTGACCACCGAACAGGGGTTCTGGGGCTAGCTGCAATATTCTGTTGTTACTATATTTAGTGTTTGCAGCCACTTTCGCCGCTATGTAATTCTCGTTCAGATCACGAGGAATTGGCCAGCGTGACAGTAATTCGGAGACGATGATGTTTAGAAGAAAAATAGCCAGCCGCACCAACGAGCACCGTCGCGGCTGGCATTAATAAGAAGGGCCACACAACAGATAGGGGTGCAACCCGACCTGCAATGTGACCCGTGGTGTCAGCGGACAAGCCCAATCCGTTGGACGGATGTACTGAGAGTGCCGATATCTGAACCGTTACATTTTCAGACTCGCATCTCTCGGTCTCCGTTTCAAGAGGGCATCCTCAATGGAGATCATTATCATGAATGATAATGCCAAGCCGAGCCCTGCGCTCACCTTCGATGACGCCGTCCAGATCTGGCTCTGCCACTGGACCGGCGAGTTTCAGAACCGGATTGCGGCGCGTCTCGACGTCAATCCGGGCCGCGTGAACGAAGTTCTCAAGGAACGGAAGTTCATCGGCAGCCGCGAAGCGGCCCTTCAGAAACGCTCAGCATGACGAAGTGAGGTCGCTGCGAAAGCAGCGGCCTTCCTCCTCACGATCGAACAAGGATTCTGAAAATGACAAAACGCAATCAACACGTCGTCCCCCATGCCAATGGCTGGGCCGTCAAGGGTGCCGGCTCCAGCCGCGCCACCAAGGTTGTCGAAACCCAGCGCGAAGCGATCGGCATTGCCCGTGGCATCGCGCAGAACCAGCAGTCGGAAATGCTGATCCATGGAGAAAACGGTCGCATCCGCGAACGCAATTCCTATGGCAATGATCCGTATCCGCCGAAGGGGTGACACCTCCGCCGGGGGCGGTTCGCCGCCCTCGGCACCTGCTTTCTCATATGCGAATTTCGCGCTATAATGGCGCTTCCTCGGAGTTGCGCTATGTCGATCGAAGCCCGCAAAGCCCATGACCTGACCGTCAGTAAAGCCCTTGTTGCCGAAGCTGAAGCCCTTAGCCTCGACATCACCGGTGCTGCCGAAAAGGGCATCGCGCTTGCCATCAAGGCAGAGAAGGAACGGCGGTGGAAGATCGAAAACGCCGAGGCCCTCCAGGCATCCAACGACTATGTCGCCAAGCATGGCCTTCCACTCGCGAAATACCGGATGTTCTGACCATGACCCGCTTCCACGTTCACCGCATCGGGAACGACGGAAGCCTGGCCCTCGACGTGCAATCCAATCTACTCGATGCCCTGACGACCCGCGTGGTCGTGCCACTCGCACCGGTCGGTGACGTTGCGACCCCTGTTTCGCGCCTGAATGCGCGCCTTGCCATCGATGGCGAGACCTTTGCGATGCTCACCCAGTTCATCACGACGGTCCCCGTCTCGGCCGTCGGCCCCTCGATCGCCGATCTCTCCGCCCGCGCCGACGAGATCACCGCCGCCACGGATTTCCTTTTCCAGGGCTTCTGAGCCCTGCTTGCCCGCCTGCCACAGTCGCGCTAGCATTCGAATGCAATCATAAGCCGATGGGCAAAGCAGGGGAGACAGGCATGCACAAGTTCAAGATCCTGAAGACCGAAAAGGGCGAGTTCCGCGTCCAGTTCGTCTACAATGCCGAGATCATGGTCTGGTCGGAAAACTACGCCTCGAAGGCAAGCGCGAAGAACTGCGTCGAGTCGCTGAAGAAAAACGCGCCGGCAGCCCCTGTCGTCGACCTCACCAAGGAGGAGACCGGCAGCGGCTATCGCTTCGAGATCGACGAAGCCAAGAACGGCGAAACCTTCGTCCGCTTCCGCGCCGCCAATGGCGAGATCATGGTGCGCTCGGAAACCTACAAGTCGAAGTCGAGCGCCAAGAACTGCATCGAGTCGATCCAGAAGCGGGTGGCGGAGGCTGCGGTCGAAGAGGTGGAGTGAGCGCTTGCGGCTCCCCTCCCCCATGCGGGGGAGGACGGAAAATCGAAGGCTTAGGCCAGCGCAAGCGGCCTAAACTTCAGATTTTCCTGGAGAGGGGCACAGTGCCGTTGGCACTGACATCACCGAGCCCCTCTCTTGCGATTTCAGATGTTTAGCCGTGGCTTGCGCCACGACTAATTCATCGAAATCGCTTTCTCCCCCGCAAGGGGGAGATGGCCCCCGCGCAAGCCGCCAAAACCCCCTCAATTCCCGCAGTGCGAGGGGGATGAGTTTGAGAAAATCCCGAGCAAAATCAAACCCCGACATGTTTTTTCATCCCCGCCCATTTCCACCCCCTTACCCTAGTCCCCGTCCCGCCCTCGGATACACCTGACGATGCGATGTCAGACGAGGCGGGGCCGGCGCCGGGGCTAAGTGCTGTCGCAGGCACAAATCCCCGGCCCGCTGCAACGGTCTCCCTCCGGACGAGGGGCTGGTAACGAAGGTGACGGGGTCGGATGCCCAGGTCACCGGATACCCCGATCGGAAGGACGTGCCTTAGAGGCACACAGACAAGGCGCCCACGCCGTCGCGAACATACCAGACGGCGGGGCGAAACAAACGGCGGGGATGCGGGCCAAGTCGCGAATGATCAAAGCCCCATCCCCCGGGCGAGGGTCCCGGTCGGATTGGTGCACCATCCGGCGGGAACCTCCCAGGCCACCGGCCAGGCTGAAGCGTCATCTCACGGTGATGCCAAAGCCGGACCCGCGCCCGGTCATTCCTCGGGAGAAATCCCGAGGACCGTCGCCGCCTTGCCAGAGAGACGCATGCAGCGGGAATAGACGCCGAACGAGGCGCCGGAAGGAGCCACATAAACTACTTAGACAGGTTGCTTCTGGCGCCTCGTCCGAGACAATCATGAACCCACCCGGAGGGAGCAATCCTGACCGGTGGCGAAGCTTGGGGTTTTTGACATTGATAGATCACCCCTCATCCTGAGGTGCCTGGCCTGCCCGACCTCGAAGGGCGAGGCCACCTAGGGATGCTTCGAGGCCCTCGCCTTGCAACGGCACCTCAGCATGAGGGAGCCGAAGCGCCTGCGGGGTCCCATCTCCCCCTTTGCGGGGGAGAACGGAAAATCGAAGGCTTAGGCGAGCGCAAGCCGTCTAAACTTCAGATTTTCCAAGAGAGGGGCAAAGTTCCATGGGCGCAGGCCTCACCAAGCCCCCCTCTGGCGAAATCTGAGGTTTGGCCCTGATCGGGCCAATTCCTCTCACAGCCTTCGCGGGCGTCGCGCTCAGGCCTCCGTTCGCTGAAATCGATTCACTGGATCGATTTCTGGCCTTCGGCCACCGCTCCGAAGTCTCCCCCGCAAGGGGGGAGATGGGTGCCCTCACAACCCCTCACCCGGCTTCCACGCTCTCGGCGCCACACCGCGCTCGACCACATAAAACCTGTCCGCCGCCACCTTCTGCCAATCCCCAATATCGCCATCCGGCCAAAGCACGCGGATCTCGGTTTCACCCAGTTCCCCCAAGCCGACATGATGCCAACCGGTCTTGCCGCCCGCATGGCCACCGCCGATCGTTACCTCGCGACGCTGGATGACGTCCCCGGTCTTCACCTCGATCCAGGCGCCGACCGCATCGCGGTTCGAGCCGCCCTGCCGGAGCGCAACCTGCAGGAAGCGGCCCGGCGTTTCCGTCATGTTGCGCCAGATCTCCACGGGCGCGCCCTGGTTGACGACGAGGAGATCGACCAAGCCATCGAGATTGAAATCGACAAGCGCGCCACCCCGTCCCTTGGCCATGGAGGCGATGCCAGCCTTGTCGCCCAATTCGCTGAACTTGCCGTCCTTGCCCTGAACGAGCAGGTTGTTGGGATCTTTCTCGGCGAAATCGGGCATCTCCGCGACATTGCCCTTGGCAACGAAAAGATCGGTGCGGCCGTCATTGTTGACGTCCTCGAAATCCGTGTGCCAGGCGGTCGAGGGGCGGATTTCGCCCCCGACATAGGGCCGGTGCGCTGTGGCCCCCTTGGCAAACGCAACGTCGTTGTAGGAGGGCTTCGGCTTGCCATCGACGGGGATTTCGGCCAGTTTCTGCAGCTTGTTGTCAGCCATGCTGGTGAGGAAATATTCCGGGTAACCGTCGAAATCGAGGTCGTGGCCGGCAATGCCCATGCCCCAGATGCGCAGATATTTCCACCCTTCCTCCTGGGTATACAGCCGCGGCGCCTCACCCGGCTCGACATGCCACATCTGCTCCTGGCCGCCCTTGTAATATTCGCGGTCGTTGGAGACGCGTAGCGACGGCGTGCCGGAACGGTTCCAGTCGGTGAAGAGGATCGACAGCGGGCAAAAGGACGGATTGAGCGCGAGCGGCGGGGCGAAGCGGCGCTCGGTCGCGGAGACGGGGCGGTGCAGCCAGTTGTCGGTGCAGGAACCCCAGGGCTCGAAGTCCTCGAAACGGTCGATGTAATTGCCGATAGCGAGCGTCGGCCAGATGTTGCCGCGCTCCCAGGTGGCGGAGAAAGCTGTAGACCAGGCATCACCACCATCGAATCCCCAGGCTTCATTGGCGCGCTCGAATCGGCATTCGCCCAGGCCTCGCATGACGACATTTTCGCCGGAGCGCAGGAGGACGACGTCCTGCTGCCCGTCACCGTCGATATCGAGCGGATAGGCGCCGATCACCTTGTCGAGTTCGAGGCCTGACGGTTTTTCCTCGAATTTCATCGGGCCGCCCGGCGTACTGCGGTTGAGGTAGAATTTCGCCTTGTCCTCGCCGCCGGAAAGCACAAGGTCGGGAAATCCGTCGGCATTGCAGTCGAAACTGCCGGCGCCGCCGCCGACCATGAATTCCCAGTCGCCGCGATAGGTGCTGGTGATGCCGCTGGAGGCGGTTTCGTCGGTGAAGCGGGGTACGAGAGGGCCGCCATTGGCAAGCGCTGTGCCGGCTTGCAGCGCGGCCAACAGGACGGCCGCAAGAGCGGTTCGGCAATGGTGCGAGGCGATGGCTTCGGCCGTCATCCGCGCGTCCTCAGGGCAACCGCCTTTTCGCCGATGCAGCGGCCCTGGTCGAGGCCGCGATCGATCGCGGCGCGGAAATGAATGCCGCCATAGAGGCGGGAGACACCGGCTTCTTCTGCCGCACCCCAGAAGCTCTTGAAGCTCCGGTTGGGCAGCTTGTCCTTTTCATGCGTGTTGTCGGTGAAGGCGAAGTTCTCGCCGAAGAAGGCCGTCAGCACGGTGGCTGCCGCACCCGACTGGGTGGAATGGCCGCTCGGATATTCCGGGAAGGGCGGCGTGATCAGGATCGGCTCCCATTTGGGGTCGATGACACGCTTGATATAGGTGACCGGGCGCAGGAGATCGTATTCGAACTTGGAATGCCAGCAGCCGATGAAGGCGTCGGCGAGCGTGATACCAAGGCGGGCGAGAAGGTCGGCATGTTCGGCGGCACTGGCTTTGCGCTCGTCGAGCACCTTCAGGCCGATGACGATCCAGTGGCCGGGCGGGGTCGGCGAGAGCATCGGGTCATCCGACCAGAAGCGGGCGATGGCGCGCTGTTCGGGCGACAGGTTCTTGACGGTCTCATAGACTTCAAAGGCTTCCTGATAGAAATCCGAGCCCTTTACCTCGCTATAGGCAGGCGGTGCTGGCAGGGGGCAACCATTGCCCGTCTGCATCGCGAAGGGACGGTTCTCGCCCCATTTGGGCAGGAGAGGCAGTTGCTGCTGGTTGATCAGGCTGGTCGGCACCCAGCTGTCCTTGTTGTCCCCCAGCGTGAATTCCAGGGGAAAGCCCATGTTCTCGACCTTGGCGCCGCCGTCCTCCAGGGACCAGGCGAGGATATGCGCCGTAATGCTTTCTCCATAGGCCTGGCTGCGGGCGACAAGATCGGGGGCAAGACCGGTGGACACTTCGGACGAGAGCTTTTCGGTCATGCGCTTCAACGCGCGCTGACCGGTCGGACCGGTATTGCCGAAGAATTCGCGCGCGGCGGATGACAGGGCGGCCTGCATGACGACGGCCTCGTCATAGGCGATTCCGGCCTGGCGCGGCGGCACGGGGTCAAGGCCGTTCACCTGACCGGCAAGCGAGGTCATGGTGGTGTCGCCCGAAGCGAGCGCCTCATAGGCGGTCACCCCGAGATAGGCGAAGGCGCGGCTCGCGACCGGCGGCGAATAGCTCGGCGTGTGGCGGACGAGTTCGAGGATGAGGCGATACCAGTCGCGCATCACCTTGTCGGCGCCCACTGGAGATGCCTGGACCGGCTGGACCGCAAGCGCCAGAATGATGAAGCAGAGCGCCATCAAACGCTTCCCCACTGCCTTCATGTCCCCCTCCCACAGGTTTCTGAAGCGATCTCAATCGATTGAATATGGATTAAGCACGGGGGCGAATGGCTCGCAAGAGGGCGGAGGATGTCGGGGGATCAAATCCAGCCGATGGCGCGGCCAGCAAGACTCAAGGCAAAGGCCACGAGGCAGCTTGCGGCGACACGCCCGAAGAGCAAGGGGTTGGTGGTGGCCAGCCGCCGGAGGATGGCGGCGCCGGCGCTCAGCCAGCAGGCGGCGACGATGACGACGAGCAGCGAAAAGACGGCGAGATAGGGGAGCGGCTGGAGCAATTCATCCAGCGAACCCCTGCCGGCTGCGGGAATGAGGGCGAGCCCGATGATCAAGGCCTTGGGGTTGAGCACCGTGGTGGCGTAGACGGCAGCCACCGTCGTTCCACCCTGCGCATTGGCCGAGGGCGGACGCATCCAGAGCCGGGCGGCGAGCAGCAAGACCCAGAGGGTCGAGGCGAGCTTGATGCCAAGGGCTGCAGCCGGCTGATCAATGAGCAGTGGCGCGGCCAAGAAGACAAGCGGAACGATGGCCGTGAGATAGCCGGCGCATTCGGCACCGATCAGCGGCAGCGAGGCCTTGATGCCGCGCGTGGCGCCTGAAACGGCAAGTAGGGTATTCGTCGGCCCCGGTGTCAGCAGAAGGAGCAGGACGGCAAAGGCAAAGGCGGACAGGGACAAGGCAGAACTCCGATCAGTGAAGTCGGAGATAGCAGGTCGGAAGTTCCGGCGGCTTGATGTCGGTCAAACCCGGGCACGACGCACGGATGCGCGTGAGACGGGGGACCCGTTCATGACGGTCGGATCTGCCGGACCCAGGCATGGGCGAGCGCCAGCCCGGCTTGATCGGAGAGCTGCCCGTCGGTCGGTTCGATCTCAGGATGGCGGTCGAGCCAGCCCGGCTCCTTGCGCTCGATGACCTCTGGGAAATGCGTCATCCAATTGCGCACGACGTCTCGATTGGCCTCGAAATGGAACTGGAAACCATAGGCCGCGCGGCCGATACGGAAGGCCTGGTGACGAGCGGCTTCGTTTTCCGCCAGATGGGCAGCGCCTTCTGGCAAGGTGAAGGTGTCGTCGTGCCATTGGAAGGACAGGAAACGGTCGGGGAGGACCGACAGCACCGGATCGGCTTTGCCGGCCTCGGTGCGGCCAATGCTGCGCCAGCCGAATTCGGGGGCGGCACCGATCAGATTGTCGCCACCATAGGCGCGGGCGAGCAACTGGCTGCCGAGACAGATGCCGAGCACGGCCTTGTCGCTGTCGCCGAAGCGGCGCATCAGGCTTACGAGTTCCGGGAGATAGGGATGCTTCTCGTCGTCGCGGGCATTCTGCTCACCACCGAACACCACCAGAGCGTCGAAGGCATCGAGGTCCGGCAGTGGTTCGCGGGCATAGGCTCGGATGGTGGCGGTTTTCGCGCCCGCCTCTGATAGCGCAATGCCGACCTGACCGACTTCGGTGACGCGGGTGTTTTCGACGATGGCAACGCGCATGGGGAATCGGATCTCGTGGGTGGTTGCCCTCAGAGAAAGCATGCGGATGCGAATGTCGCAAGACGGAAGGGCGCCGCAAGCAGCGCCCTTCCGGGACCTCAGAAGGTTTTCTTCAGACGGGCGTCGACAGAGTGGCGGTTGCCGCCACGGATGACGAAATAGAACGTCATCGCCGCCCAAAGCAGCGATTTTTCAGCCCCGGAGAAGCCCTGATCCAGCTGGATCCAATGGAAATAGACCGTAACCAGCAGGACGATCGTTGCGGCAAAGGCTGCCGGGCGGGTGAGGAGACCGATTGCGAGCAGGATGCCGCCGAAGAATTCGGTGATCGCCAGAAGCGGCGACCAGAAGACGCCGGGATAGAAGCCGAGGCCCTCGACCATCTGGACGGCGCCGAAGGGATCGACGATCTTCCCGGCGCCATGGATGACCAGGAAGCCACCGGCCACCAGACGCAGCAGGGTTTCGACCCCTTCGTGACCGGAGCGATAGACGGGGGCAAGGGCAGGAACAAAAAGACGGTTCGGTTCAATGGACATGAACAAACTCCAAAAAAGACAATAACCTGCGCGTCATGGCCGAAGCTTGGCTGCGTGGCAATTGGACGCACGCAGAAAAGTTGATTAGTTGGGTTAACTTATCCGTGAAGTGAGGAATAAGCCGATGGAAAAACCCCGGATTTCGATCACCTACTGCACCCAATGCAACTGGCTTCTACGGTCAGGCTGGATGGCGCAGGAACTGCTGCACACCTTTGCTGACGATCTGGGCGAAGTGGCACTTATCCCGGGCACCGGCGGGATTTTCGAGATCAAGCTGAACGACGCGCTGATCTGGGAACGCAAGCGTGATGGCGGCTTTCCAGGCCCGAAGGAGCTGAAGCAGAAGGTGCGGGATGCCATCGATCCCGAGCGTGATCTCGGCCATGTCGATCGTGTGAGCCGCAACGAAGGGCTCGACAGCTGAGATCGGCGAAGGCGGTCGAACGACCGCCTTCAAAAATTGCTTGCTCTCAATAGAAGGGCGATTGGCAGACCTTGTAGTAGCCGCTCGAGGAGAGGAACTGGTTGGTGCGCGGATTATAGGACCGATAGCGGTTCAGGCACCAGTCGACATGCCGCTCCCAGCCGCGGCCCGGCGGGCGGTAACCCGGATCGGCATAAACCGGCGGACGCGGTCGCGGACGGTAGCCGGGTTCGACATAGACAGGCGGACGTGGGCGCGGGCGATAGACCGGCGGTTCGTCATAGACGGATGGCGGATAGTATTCCGGTGGCAGAGGGCGTGGACGGCGCGGCGGCGGGCGGTCCCAGGTCTCGTAGCAACCGGAGAAGTCGCAGACGAGATCGATCTTTTCGACATCAGAGCTCTGTTGCGAAACCGATGGCATCGGCTTGGTCATCGCAGCCTCCGCCACGGAGGTGAAAAGCTGGAGACCGGCGAGCGCCACGGCCACAAAAGCGGATCGAATCGTCATGTAGTCATCCCGTCGTTCATCCCGGCGGCGGGCGAACCGCCTTGCCGACCGCGAGATAGAGCATTTCGATCACGGCTTTTTCACGACGGCGTTACTCCCCGGTGGACGGCGCAGAAAGCCTGTGTCCCAACGCATCTGCGGATCCGCTTCCGGCATTTTCCGACAATCAGGCAAACGCCTTCATCGCCCCGACATGAAAACTTCAAAAAGCCGGTTGACAGGTCGGAGCAGTCCCTTTACACGGCTCCTCGTCGCCCAGATGGCGGAATTGGTAGACGCGCCAGCTTCAGGTGCTGGTACTCGAAAGGGTGTGGAGGTTCGAGTCCTCTTCTGGGCACCAAATTCCGATTTGAGATCAGCAGTTTATGCGATCCTCAAACACTTTAAAAAGCCCGGCTTGCCGGGCTTTTTTCTTGTCTGAAAATTGAGTTGCCGGTGCCGTCGCACTGTCGTTTTCAGTGCGATTTTTCACGCATTCCCGAGCACCCCAAGACCGCCACAGGGACAGACCATGGACGAGACCGTCGCCATCGAAAGCCGCAGCGAATTCGCCCTTTGGGCGATCGAACGTGCCAAGGAAATTGTGGCCCAAGAGGGCACGGCGCTGGCGCTTGCGGCGCGCGATATGGACGAGGAAGGGTTGCGCGAGGCCGGCCACAAGCTCGGCGGCGCGATCAGCGAAGCGCTGATCGAAGTGTTCGACGGTTTGCTCGGTCAGGACGATCAGGGTTGAGAAAAAGGGCGCCCAACGGACGCCCTTCCTCGATCTGAATTCCTTCGACCAGCATCAGCGCAGAATGCGAGGATTGGCGAGACCGCTCGTCGGCGTCGAACCGCCACCCGACAGGGGCTCGATCTTCCAGTTGGCCGAATTCATGATGATGGTATTCACCACCAGTGTGATGTTGTTCGTCTGGTTCGTGGTCGAATTGTAGGTCACGTCACGATTGGGCAGGTGGATGATCCCCTTGAGGATCTCGCCCTTGCTGCCGTTGAAGACATATTGCTGCGGGTTGCGGTTGTTGCTGGCGTCGCTGGTCTTCTCGAACATCAGGATGTCCTTGTAGGGTCCGGATGTCGGCGCTGTCGCCGTGAAGGTCAGACCGCCATTGGCGCGGATCTCGCTGTTGACGTCGGGGAAATAGAACGTAACCCCTTCCGCCTTCACCGTTGCGCCGGAATTTATGATCATCCGGCCGGAAATGATGTGCAGACCCGGTTTGAACGTGACGGTCGGCGAGCCGTTGAACGTGGTTCCGCAGTGCTTGCCCGGCTGCAGCGTGATGGACTGACCGTCCATCGTGCCCGAGGTGGTGCAGTTTGCAGGGACCTTAGGCTCAGGCATCTTGCCGGCGAAGGGATCCGCTTCCGCCGCGCATTTCGTCTGAAGATTGCTGAGCGTTCCACCGTTCTTGATGTAGTTCGTGCCCTTGACGCAGAATTTCGCCGTATCGATCGTTGCCCCGGCATTCATGATGAAGGCGGGATTGCTGGTCGAATGGACGTGGACCTCGCATTTCGTCGATTTGACATTGGCACCGGAGTTGATGAGCACGGCCTGGCTCTTGTTGCCGAGAGCATAGATGCAGCCATTGCCGCCAGCCGCCTCTTCCGCCCCGGCAGCGACGGTGGTGTTGACGCCAAGCGTGAAGCTGCTCAGGCCGACAATACCGAGAAATCTGTTGTCGACATCCTGCTCGTAGCCGCCGGTCAGCGAACCGTCGGCATTGACCGTCAGCGTGAAGCCGGCGCTTTCATTCAATTCGTCCTGCTCGGCGTTGAGACCGAGAAAGTTACGGGCTTCGAGCTCCTGGGCGCTTTTCCCACTCTTGCGGGCAGCGGCGAGCATGGCGGCGTCGAGCTGAGCCTGCATCTCGATACGCGTGTTGTAGGCCGAAGCGACATCCAGGGCACCACCTGCGGACACGAGGACGATCGGTGCGAGCAATGCGGAAATGAGACCGAAGTTGCCCGACCGATCCTGCCAACAGTGTCTGATCTTCTCCAGAAGCATGATGTGTCCTCATTGTTTGAAACGACAATGGATCCGAACCACGCGGGATGGACGGATGCCGTCTATTGAGGACAACCTAAGAACGAAATACTACTTTCGCGTTTTAATCTTACGTAAAATCTTGCAAAACCCGATCAACGTCAGTTGATCGCGTAACTTGCTGCCTCGAACGACTGAAGCGATGCCGCCGAGATCAGTCGATAACCCTCGGATTGACGCCGGGATACCACATGCGGCCGGACCGCGGCGGCTCGGTGCCTTCATAGACAATGCCGTTTTTTTCGCAGCGGTAGACCGTATAGGGCAGGCTGTCGCGCAGATCACGGCGACCGAAGTGTTGGCGGTTGGGGACAACCGTCCGCGTTTCACAGCTGACGTTTTCACCGAACTGGTTGACAGGATCCTCCGGCTTCACGCCCGGCAGGTCCTTGAAACTCTCCTGGCCGGCCTTGCCCCAGGTGATGCCTTCGGCTGCGGAGGCGGGCACCGCGAGCGCTGCGAAGGCGGCCAGCGACGCAATCACAAGACCGAGGCCGGTCTTTGCGAGGACATTGTTTTTGCGGTTGGCCGGCAGCATGGGCAATCTTCTCGTCAGCTCTAATGGTGCCGATATAAGCGCTCGCCACGGCTGCACCAAGACCGGGATCATCACGTTTCGGCGACGGGGCGGCGGTAGCTGGTCGGAGTGCCATAAAGCCAGCCGATGCGTTCGATGGCGGCCTCAAGCGTCTCGCGGGCCACGGACATGGTGTTGCCGTTGGCGTGAATCATGGTCGTTTCGTCTTCCATGATCGCCACATGCCCCTTCCAGAAGACAAGATCGCCGCGCCTGAGCTCGGCACGCTCCACGGGCACGCCGAGGCCCGATGCCTGCATGTCGCTATCGCGCGGGGCTTCCTGCCCGGCCATGCGCATGGCCAGCTGCACAAGGCCCGAGCAATCAATACCGAAGCCGGATTTGCCACCCCAGAGATAGGGGGTCTCAAGGAATAGTCCGGCGACAGTGACGTAATCCGGCACGGGCGGGTCCGAGATCGGGCTTAGGTGGGGGGCGACGAGCGCATCTCCATCTGAAAGCAGCAGGTAGCGCGTGCCACGGGTTTCCGCCTCGCCCGATATCGTTAGCCGGCTTCCCATCGACAATGCCATGCGCGTGGGGAAGCGCAAGTCGGGGCCCGAATAGACGAAGGTGCGCGGCACGGTGACGACATGGGTAGTCGCAGCGACCGGGCCGAGCGTTTCTTCCGGCAGGTAGCCGACATAACCATCGTCCACCGCCTGCACCCAGGCCCAGCCATTCTTGCGCTCGAAAACCTGGACCTCTTCACCCATCAGGAGTTCGGTATCGATACCGACATTCAGATCCGGTTTTGGGCGAAGTGCCACCACCGGCAGGGTGACCATGGCAGGTTCCGGCGTGACGAAACATTCGGCCTCGACTTGGCCCTTCAGGGCGATGTCGGCGAGATCAGAACGGAAGGCGTTGAGGCGCCGGTCGAGCATGATTTCAGTCTCCGTCAGCCGAGCGTGCGGCCCCGGGCGATGATGTTATCGCCGAATTTTTCGAGAAAGAGCGCACCGCCGACGGTGCGCTTGACGATGACGCTGCGGCGGTCGAGCTCGTCTCTGATGCGATCAACGAGGCCCATCTCTCCCAGCGTGTCGAGGGCGCGGGTGATGACCGGCTTGGTGACATTGAGGGTGGCGGCAAGGCCGCGCACCGTGTGGGGCGGCGGCACAAGATAGATCTCGAGCAGCACAGCGAGCTGGCGCATGGTGAGGTCGGGGCCTTGCCTCTGCACCTGATCGAGCGTCACCTCGTGCCACAGGGTAAGCGCCTGGGTCGCCGTCATGTCGAGGCCCATGGCCCCTCCCCCTTATGATGGTCCGGGGTTTTCGCCCCCGCCATATCATTCCGGCAAAGGAACGATCTGGCAAGGGGTCGGGCGCTCAGGCTCAGTCGGCGCTGGACTGGAGATAGCGGTAGAGTGCGCGGATCGCCTGCGCCTCGCCGCCGACAGGCGAATGAGCGCGTTCCGTCGGCGACCAGCCGAAGATGTCGAAATGTGCCCAGCGGCGGCCCGGCGAGACGAAGCGTTTGAGGAACAGGGCCGCCGTGATCGCACCCGCCATGCCGCCGGAGGGGGCATTGGTCACATCCGCGATCTGGGCCTTCAACATGCGCTCGTAGCCCTTGTAGAGCGGCATGCGCCAGAGCGGATCGTCGACCTCGAGGCTGGCATCGGCGATCTGATCGGCGAGCTCCTCGTCGTCGGTGAAAAAGGGCGGAAGGTCGGGCCCGAGGGCCACGCGTGCGGCCCCCGTCAGCGTCGCCATGTCGATGATCAGATCGGGCTCGTCGGCATCGGCGTAGGTCAGCGCATCGGCGAGGATCAGGCGGCCTTCGGCATCGGTGTTGTCGATCTGGACGGTCAGCCCCTTGCGGCTCTTGTAGACGTCACCAGGGCGGAAGGCATTGCCGGCAATGGCGTTCTCGACGGCGGGGATGACGACGCGCAGATCGACCTTGAGCTTGGCATCCATGATCATCAGCGCCAGGCCGAGAACATTGGCGGCGCCACCCATGTCCTTCTTCATCAGAAGCATGGAGGAGGCCGGCTTGATGTCGAGGCCGCCAGTGTCGAAGCTCACGCCCTTGCCGACGAGAGTGACCTTGCGATGGCCTTTCTTGCCCCAGCGCATCTCGATGACGCGCGGCGCGACGGTGGAGGCGCGGCCGACGGCATGGACGAGCGGAAAGTTCTTCTCGACGAGTTCGTCGCCGGTGATGACGGAGACCTCGGCCTTGTAGTGCTCGGCGAGGCGGCGCACGGCGGTTTCGATATCGGCCGGACTCATGTCGTTGGCCGGGGTGTTGATCAAGTCACGGGCGAGATAGACGCCCGCCAACTGGCGCTTGATGTCGGCGGCATCGGCATCCTGCGGGATCAGGAGGCGCGGTTCGGTGACCCGCTCGGAACGATAGCGGTCGAAGCTGTAGGCGCCGAGGCCGTAGCCGAGCAACAGGCGGTTTGCGGTGAGCGGGGCAGTTTCGATGTGCCATTCGCCGGCCGGCAGCGCACGGGCGAGCTTGCCGGTCAGATAGGGGTTTTCGGACGGGTTGGAGCCGAGCCCGAACAGCGCGCCACCGACATGCCCGTCCTCGGTTGGGATGAGCAGCACCGAACCGGCCTCGGCCTTGAAGCCCGCCTTCTTCGCCCAATCGAGGGCGAGTGGTTCCAGCGTGCCGGTCTCGACATGGGCCGGGGTGACGGCGAAGACCGGGAGCGTCTTGCCGCCCTTGGTGCTGAACGGGGACGGTCTTTCGATATACTGGAACGGGGCCATGGGGAGACGCTTTCTGGAGATTCGGCTGAAGAATCGGTCGGGGCTCGATTAACACTCCGTTAGGGTTAACAGATTATTGCTTGAGTGGAGGTTGCGCCGCCCGACAAAGGCGCGGCGGCGGGGACTAGCTAACTCGGGACGATCACCATGCGCATGCGAATTCCAGGCTCGGCAAACCATCTGCGGATCGTGGCCATGACAGGTCTGGTGATGGCGGCGATGACGCTCACCGGCTGCGGCTCGGCGAAGAAGGAGCTGACCACCGGCTCGATCCCCAAGGCAAGTCAGCAACTCGATTCGCTCAGCGGTCCGCAACTCAACCAAGCAGTGGAGGGCATTGGCCAGGCCTATGCTCGCAACCCGCGAGACCGGAATGTCGGGCTTTCCTATGCCAATGGACTGATGATGACCGGCCGCAACACGCAGGCGCTTGCCGTCATGCAGCAGGTGGCGATCGCGCATCCAAATGATCGCGAAGTGCTCTCCGCGCTTGGCAAGGCGCAGGCGGCGGCGGGGCAACTGGAAAAGGCACTAGGAACCATTCAACGGGCGCAGACGCCCGACCGGCCCGACTGGCGGCTCTATTCGGCGGAAGGTGCTGTGCTCGACCAGCTCGGCCGTTCCAGCGAGGCGCGCTCGCGTTACCGCATGGCGCTGCAGATGCAGCCGAACGATCCAAGCGTGCTGTCGAACATGGGCATGTCCTTCGTGCTTTCCGGCGACCTAAAGACGGCCGAGGACTATCTGCGCCAGGCGTCGCAGCAGCCCCGTGCAGACAGCAGGGTTCGCCAGAACCTCGCGCTGGTGGTTGGCCTTCAGGGCCGGTTCCAAGAGGCAGAACAGCTGGCGGCCCAGGAGCTCGATCCGCAGCAGGCGGCGGCCAATCTGCAATATCTGCGCGGCATGCTCGCCCAGCAGAATTCCTGGAAGCAGCTTTCCAGCCAGGACATGCCGAAAAAGAAGAGCTGAGGCTTTAGTCCGGAAAGACGAGGCTCGAGCGGCCGCTGGTGAGATCGCGCACCAGCCGGATCGCCTGATCCTCATCGCCCTGCCTCAGTGTGACCGTGAGATCGACACCCTCTGCCGTGAAGCTTTCGACGAAGGTGAGGTGCGGGATCGCGGCGAGCCGTGATTTCACGAGGGCGAGGTCCGAGAAGTTCACCGATGATTCGCCCGTCACCATCGGGATGATCTCGCGCTTGCCGGCGACCCGCAGCATCTGGGCTGCCGTTCCGCCATAGGCACGCATCAGCCCGCCACTGCCAAGCAAGATGCCACCGAAGAAGCGGGTCACGACCACGACGACACCATCGAGATCCTGACCATCGATGGCCTGGAGGATGGGCTTGCCGGCCGTGCCCGAGGGCTCACCGTCATCGGAGAAACGATAGGCCTGACCGATGCGCCAGGCCCAGCAATTGTGGTTGGCCGCGGGATCGGAGACCGCGGCGAGGAAGGCTTTCGCTTCCTCTTCACTTGCAATCGGGGCGGCCTGGGCGATGAAGCGGCTTTTCTTTATGTCCTGAACGAACTCAACCGGCGCGACGAGGGTGAACGGCATCGCCTAATCCTCAGCCGTCCGCTTCGTGGGCGGCGAGCCATTCGGCAAGCGCTGCGATCACGGAGAGGCGCAAGGCGGCTTTCATGGCGAGCGCACGGGTAAGCGAGGCGTCGCGGCTGGAGAAGCCGAGTTCGGCCATGACGCCGGAGGGCGAGAGTTTTCGAGCGCGCATGACCGCCTCGACCCGCTCGATCGTCGATGGCAGCAGGTAACGGCCATTGGCAATGAGGGCTGCGGCATCGTCGGGAATCGGTTCGGTAGCGGACGAAACGGGCGAGACGGATGCGCGGGCCCGCAGCTCTGCGGCGACCAGATCCAGAAAGGCCTGGCGATCCTCGGGACCTGTTGCTGTCCATGCCTTCAGGAGCTTCTTCAGGGGACTGGGCTTCTCTTTCTTCGACATGACCGGCTTTCTGTTCGTCCCCGTCCATAGCCCGAGCCGAGACATGGTGCGAGAAAAAAACTTGGGGGGCCGCATCTTCCGGCAAGGGGCGAAATTCGGCTTTGGCAACAGCGGCATCGGGGGCGAAACGGCCCGATTCAGACCCTTCATGCATTAGAAATTTCTGCCGGACGGAAAGCGGTCGTTAACCTTTATTTTCTACTCAGATAGCTCAGTTTTCGCGTTCTTGTATCCCGCCAGCGTTCAGGTTTCCGATGCACCCTCCCCGTTCAAATTCCGCGTATCAGCTCAATCAGTTAGGGGACAACAAGGGTGAAGGTGCCGATCAGTCGGCGGCCGACCAGATCGAGGGGCGTGAGGAAACGCCGGTTTGGCAGAAGGCCTTCGTTCTGGGTCCCAATGTGCGGTTCACCCGTACGCCCGACCGCGTGTCAGGCAAGGCCGAGCCGACGCCGGCGCCCGCTCCCCAGCCGAGCGCGCTGCCTGCACGGACAGTCACTCCACAGCCGGCAATGCCGCAGGCGCCGACACGGCAGGCCTATCAGCCGACACGCCAGCCAGTGGCCCCTGCCCCGGCCAAGCCCGCCTCGTCTGCCACGAGCAGCGTCCCCTATGCCGGATTGCCGTGCACGGGCGCGTCCGTCCCTGCACCGAAGCCCCAAGTGCCGCGTATGCCGGCTTCCGTGACCTTGCCGCAACCACCAGATGCCGTGGGCGCCCGCGCGCTCACCTACAAGCTTCGCCGGGAGCTCGCCCGCCAGCAGGCCGAACAAGCCACTTGGGAAGCATCGATGGCGGATGGCGCATCGCCACACGAGATCGGCCCTGCCTCGCAGCCCGCGCAGCCGGCACCCCTGGTTCAGGGCATGCGCAGCGTGCTGGCCAGCACGCAGGCCGCGACCGTCGGGACGAGTGTTCGTCTGGCGACCGAGGCCCATGTGCCGCCACATCTGCAGCGGTCGCTCGCCCAGCAGGCCGAAGCCGCGCGGCTTGCCGCCCAGCAGGCAGCTCCCGCCGCGCGTGCGCCCATGGTGCGCAATGCGTTTCTGCGGACACCGCCGGCGACAGCGACACCTGAGCCGGTTGCGGCCCCGGTTGCTGCCTCAGCACCTGTACAGCCGGTTGTCACGGCTCCGGCCGGAACGCCGCCAGTCTCGTCCGGCTTTATCGCATGGGCGCAGATGACCAATCCGTCACCAATGCAGCCCGGGGCAGTGACTGCCGTCGCGCCTGTGGCGGCCGAACCCAAAGCGCAGGCTGAACGCCTGCCGATCGCAGCGCTGCTGTCGGATCACATCTTCTTCGAGGCGATGATCGCGCCGGTGGATGCTCCATTGGAAATCGAAATGGCGCGTCCGGCGATTGCGCAACCTGTCTCACAGGCTCGCAAGCCGGCGGCTCCGCAGCCGGTTCGAGCCGCGGCAGTGCCGGCAGCTCAGGCCGTTTCACCCGTTCGCGCCGAAGTCGTGCGCTATCGCCCGGATGGCATCTCTGCGCCAGCGCAGCCGCTCGCCATCGCAGTGCGCAAGCCGGTGTTCGAGGCAACCCCGGGCTCGGTCGTCGCGCTCTATCGGGAAGTCGCATATCGCGAGGTTTCAGCTCCGTCCTATGCATTGCAGCAGGCACAGGCAGCGGCGAGCGAAACCGTTGCCCCACTTGAGGCCGTTTCTCCGGCGCCGCTTCAGGCAAACCATTCGTCGCTTGCTCCAATGTCCGCCGCCCTCCCACGCCAGCCCCTTTTCAAAGCGCAGGAGGCGCTCGGCGAAGGCGAATACGAGTTGCCGTATATCGACTTCCTGCAGATGCCGCCGGTGCAAACGGGCGTCACGATGACGGCAGAGGCACTAGAACAGAGCGCCGGGCTTCTGGAAAGCGTGCTGGAAGATTTCGGCATCAAAGGCGAAGTGATCGACGTGCGTCCCGGCCCCGTCGTCACGCTCTACGAATTCGAGCCGGCGCCGGGGGTCAAGTCCTCGCGCGTCATCGGTCTCTCCGACGATATCGCCCGCTCGATGTCGGCACTGTCGGCGCGTGTCGCCGTTGTCCCCGGCCGCAACGTGATCGGCATCGAGCTGCCGAACCCGGTGCGCGAGACGGTCTATCTGCGCGAGCTGATCGAGACGCCCGATTACGCCGAGACGCGCTACAAGCTGCCGGTCTGCCTCGGCAAGACCATCGGTGGCGAGCCGGTGATCGCGGAGCTTGCGAAGATGCCGCATCTGCTCGTTGCCGGCACCACGGGTTCGGGCAAATCGGTGGCGATCAACACGATGATCCTGTCGCTGCTCTACCGGTTCAGGCCGGACGAATGCCGGTTGATCATGGTCGACCCGAAGATGCTGGAGCTTTCCGTATATGACGGCATCCCGCATCTCTTGACCCCTGTCGTCACCGATCCGAAGAAGGCCGTCATGGCGCTGAAGTGGGCGGTGCGCGAGATGGAAGACCGCTATCGCAAGATGAGCCGCCTCGGCGTGCGCAATATCGACGGCTACAATGCCCGTGCAGCCCAGGCCCGCGAGAAGGGCGAGACGATCACCGTTTCCGTCCAGACCGGCTTTGACCGGCAGAGCGGCGAGATCGTCTATGAGGAGCAGGAGCTCGACCTCTCGCCGATGCCCTACATCGTCGTCGTGGTCGACGAGATGGCCGACCTGATGATGGTGGCCGGCAAGGAGATCGAAGGCGCGATCCAGCGGCTGGCGCAGATGGCGCGTGCGGCGGGCATCCACCTGATCATGGCGACGCAGCGTCCGTCGGTCGATGTCATCACCGGCACGATCAAGGCAAACTTCCCGACGCGCGTCTCCTTCCAGGTAACGTCCAAGATCGACAGCCGCACCATTCTCGGTGAGCCGGGCGCCGAACATCTGCTCGGCCAGGGCGACATGCTGCACATGGTCGGCGGCGGACGCATTGCCCGCGTGCACGGTCCCTTCGTTTCCGACGAGGAAGTCGAGAAGGTTGTCGCGCATCTGAAGATGCAGGGCCGTCCTGATTATCTGGGCACCGTCACCGAGGATGCCGATGAGGTTGAGGAAGAGCCGGAAGAAGACACCGCCGTCTTCGACAAGGGCGCCATGGCCGAAGAGGACGGCAATGACCTCTACGACAAGGCGGTCAAGGTGGTGCTGCGCGACAAGAAGTGCTCGACCTCCTATATCCAGCGCCGCCTCTCGATCGGCTACAACAAGGCCGCTTCGCTGGTGGAGCGCATGGAGCAGGAGGGCATCGTCGGTGCCGCCAACCATGTCGGCAAGCGGGCGATCATCGTCGGCGGACGAGAGGTGAATCCTGAAGGCGACTTCGAAGGCTGATCAAGACCGGCCAACGGTCCAGACATTCGGCCGCAGACTATTGCTAGTCGAGGCACGCCCTGCTGGGCGTGCCTTTTCCTTGACTGCTCCTGCATCTCGACCATGGGGAACCCTTCCGGAGGCCTGCAGTTCGGAGGCGGTCAGATCAAGGAGACAAAGACAATGGCAGAAGACAGACGTTCGCTCTTCGTTACCGGCCTGCGCAATGCGCATGCGATGGAAAACCAGGCAATCTCGATCATCAAGCCACAGCTTTCCCGGATCGAGAACTATCCGCAGGTGGCACGGCGACTGGAACAGCATCTGCAGGAGACCGAAGCGCAGTTAAAGCGGCTCGAGGACATCCTCGCCAGCCTCGACGAGGATCACTCGACCATCAAGGACTGGATGCTCTCGGCGGGCGGCAGCATGGCCGCGCTCAGCCACGCCATGGCAGGCGACGAGATCCTGAAGAATTCCTTCGCCAACCAGGCTTTCGAGAATTACGAGATCGCCGCGTATAATTCGCTCATGGTCATGGCGGAGATGGGTGGCTTCCAGGGCGCAACCAACGGTCTGCAGCAGAACCTCGCGGAAGAAGAGAACATGGCTCAGTGGCTGCGGGACAATCTGCGTGAGGTCACAATGGAATTTGTCTCGCGCGAAGAGGCGGGTGAACGCGCCAAGGTCTAACGCCCGTTCGTTTTCGAAAACGAAAAAAGGCGGAAGCGGGCTTAGCTCGCTTCCGCCTGCGCTACCGGGATCGCAGCAGCCTTGCGTCGATCAGATCTGCACGGGGCGGATCGTATCGATGCCGATCTCGCCTTCGATGAGGCCGCGGGTGAGACCCTGCCTGTCCCGCGCGATTTCAATGACCGTGTAGAGTTTCTCCGAGCGGAAGGCGCTTGCCATGCCGGTCGTGACGTCCTCGGCAGGCTTGGCGTCGATTTCCATATAGTCCAGTTCCTGCGAGGCCGCGACGAGGCGAGCATCGCCCGTTGACCGGGCAGCCACGGTCACGACACCATGGCTGGGGGCATTGTCCCAACGCGGATCGTCCGGCGCGGCGATGGGTTCCAGTCGGTAGATGTTGAGAAGTTCGCCATGCAGCGACATTCCATGTTCCGCGGCGGCGGCGTCCGACCGGCGCGCGGCCGCTTCGACGGGCTGCGCCAGATGAGGATCAATGTCCTCTCGCGCATCGTTCTTCGGCACTTCGTGATCGTTGTTGTCGGACATGGTCTTCTCCCTGTGAAACACTCTGATATCCAACCGATCTCGGCCTGATACGGTTCCGCCCTGCTTCCCGCGCCTCGAGATGGAACATGGCAGCCTGCGGACCAGTTTCCCTGACAACAAGGAGCCCGACATGCCGCCAGTGACCCCTTCATCCCCACCCCTCACCGCTTCCCATGTCCGTGACGACCGGGGACGGGATGCGCGCAGCCCCGGCGACATTCCGGTGCGGGGTCTGTGGGACGTGTCGCTCAGGGTCCTGTCGCGGCTGACATCCGACCGGGTGATGCTGGCCGCGGCTGGTGTGTCCTTCTATGTGATGCTGTCTTTGTTTCCAGGTCTTGCAGCCTTGGTCTCGCTTTATGGCCTGATTGCGGACCCGACCACGATCGCCGGACGGCTGGATTTCCTCTCCGAACTGCTGCCCGCCGATGGGGTCGCGATGATCCTCGGGCAGTTGCAGGCGCTGGCGGACGAAAACGACAGCACCTTGAGCACCGGTTTTCTCGTCGGTCTCGGCGTTTCGCTGTTCAGCGCCCGCAACGGCATGGTCGCGCTCTTCGAGGCAATGAACATTGCCTATCAGGAGCCGGAGAAACGCGGTTTCGTCCACACCACGCTGCTCGCCATCGCCTTTACGCTCGGTGCCATGGCCATTCTCGCCGTTATCGTCACGGCGCTGGCGATCCTGCCGCTGATCATGTCCGTGGTTTTCATCTCCGAACGGGCCGAGATGATCGTGGGATTGATTCGCTGGCCGATCCTGATCGGCGTTATCTGGCTCGGGACCGTAATGATCTATCGCTACGGGCCGAGCCGCGAGAATGCCCAGCTTCGATGGCTGACCTGGGGCACGCTGCTGAGCACGCTTATCTGGATGATCATGTCGCTCGGCTTCACCTTCTATCTGGAGAATTTCGCCGACTTCAACGCGACCTATGGCGCGCTCGGCACCTTTATCGGCTTCATGTTCTGGGCCTGGCTATCGGTGGTGATCCTGATTGTCGGGGCGATGCTGAATGCCGAGCTCGAGCATCAGACGGCCGAGGATACGACGACCGGGCCGGCTCAGCCGATGGGTCAGCGGGGCGCGCATGTCGCCGACACACTCGGCGAATCGCAGTAACGGCAATCGATACTTGTGAAAGAGGGGCGGCATCGGAATGCCGCCCCTCTTTCGTAAACTCTGTTTCACACTTGTGGTTAGGCGTTGCGGCGCTCGCGGGCGCGGCTGCCGGGAAACAAGAGCTGGATGAAGCTCTCGGCCGTCGGTTGTGGCTCGTGATTGGCAAGGCCGGGCCGCTCATTGGCTTCAATGAAGACATAATCTGGTTCGGCTGGATCCCGGACCATGAAATCGATGCCGACGACCGGGATCTTGATCGCCTTGGCGATCCGGCAGGCGGCATCGACGAGATCGGGATGTGCCTGGGCCGTGACGTCGTGGATCGTGCCGCCGGTATGGAGATTGGCGGCCTTGCGCACAGTGATCTCACGCCCCTCTTCCAGCACGCTGTCGAGATCGAGCTCCTGTTCGGCGAGGCAACGCTTCGTTTCGGCATCGACAGGGATGCGGCTTTCGCCGCCGGTTGCGGCAGCGCGTCGGCGGGACTGCTGTTCAATCAGCTTGCGGATCGGCGAGCGGCCATCGCCGACCACACGCGGTGGACGGCGGACGGCGGCGGCAACGAGCTTGTAGTCGATGACCACAAGGCGCAGGTCCTCGCCTTCGAAACAGGCTTCCAGGAGAACCCGGTCGCAGACCTGGCGGGCCTGGCGGATGGCGGCCTGCAGGGCATCCATCGAGGAGATGCCGACCGAGATGCCCCTGCCCTGTTCGCCCCGCGCGGGCTTTACCACCAGCTTGCCGTGCTTTTCGAGGAAGGCCTGCTTGTCGGCATCCGGGGCATCGGCTGAGAGCTGTTCCGGCACGCTGAGACCGGCTGCCTCGGCGAAGCGGCGGGTGACGGCCTTGTCGTCGCAGATCGACATGGCTACCGATGAGGTGAGATCCGAGAGGCTTTCGCGGCAGTGAATGCTTCGGCCGCCATGGCTCAACCGGAAGAAGCCGCCTTCGGGATCGGTCACCTCGACATGGATGCCGCGGCGGAGCGCCTCGTCAACGATCAGGCGGGCGTAGGGGTTAAGCGCTTCGTAGCCTTCGACCGGCTGGGCAAAGAACTTCTCGTTGATGGCGTTCTTGCGCTTGACGGCAAAGAGCGGCACGCGGCGGAAGCCGAGCTTCTCATAGAGACCGATCGCCTTGTCGTTGTCGTGCAGGACGGAGAGGTCGAGATAGGCCAGGCCCCGGGCCTGGAAATGTTCGGCGAGGATGCGCACAAGGCCCTCGCCGATGCCCGGCTGGCGGGCTTGCGGGTGAACGGCGAGGCACCACAGCGAAGCGCCGCGCTCCGGGTCGTCGAACAGGCGATGATGGTCGATGCCGGTGACCGTTCCGACGATCTCGCCGGTCAGATCGTCCTGTGCGACGAAATAGGTGACCGGGCGGTTGTCTCGCTCGCCGGTGACGAAGTCCTCGCGCACCTGGACCATGCCGCAGCTGGCATAGACCGCATTGATGCCCGCCGCATCGCTTTCGGAGGAAAAGCGCCTGAAGGTCACGCCCTTCGGGCGACGACCGCCGGCGCGATAGGTGGAAAGATCGAGCCTAAAGGTATGGGACGGATCGAGGAAGATCTCCTGCGGCGCCTGGGCGAGCAGGACATGGGGATCTCCGACATGAAAGGCGATGTCGCGGGTGTCGGGCGCTTCTTCGCGGAGCGCTTCGAGGAGGTCGGGATAGGCGTCGAAGCTCGGCGTAAAAAGAAGCCGCCCCCAGCCGCAATCCAGCGCGACGTTGCGGTTGCGCGCATCGGGTTCGCAGGCACGACTGGTCGCTCCCTGACTGCCGCCGCCGGGGGTGCGGAGCCGGGTCAACCGGTGTGACAGGGCATTGCCGCGACGGGCCTTGCGCGGCTGGGTGGCGGGCTTCTTCTCTGCCTTGCTCACGTCAGTTCTCCTGGGCCTGCAACCACATTTCGAGAAGGCCGATCTGCCAGAGCTCGGAGCCCTGCAGCGGGGTGATATGCGAGGCGGGATCGGCCACCAGACGGTCGATGTAGTCCTGGCGGAAGAGGCCACGTTCGCGGGCAGCCTGGGACGACAGGGCGTCACGGAGCATGTCGAGATAGGGACCGGCGATGTATTTCAGCTGGGGGACCGGGAAGTAGCCCTTCTTGCGGTCGATGACCTCTGACGGGATGACCTTGCGTGCGACATCCTTGAGGATGCCCTTGCCACCGTCCCGCAGCTTCTCCTCAGGGGGAATGCGGGCGGCGAGTTCGACCAGTTCGTGATCGAGGAAGGGCACGCGGGCTTCCAGGCCCCAGGCCATGGTCATGTTGTCGACGCGCTTGACCGGGTCGTCGACGAGCATGACATTGCTGTCGAGGCGGAGTGCCTGGTCGACCGGACTATCGGCACCGGAGCGCAGCAGATGTTCGCGCAGCAAGTCGCCGCTCACATCGCTGCCGGCGATCCAGCGATCCTGCAGCTGGGTTGCGAGCGTTTCATGCGATCGATCGCGGAAGGCACGGCCGTAGTCGCCGACGACATTGGTGGAGCCGACCAGCGGCGGGTACCAGTGATACCCGCCGAAGACCTCGTCGGCGCCCTGGCCGGACTGGACCACCTTGATGTGTTTCGAGACTTCCTTCGACAGAAGGTAGAAGCCGACATTGTCATAGGAGACCATGGGCTCCGACATGGCGGCAATCGTGCCGGGCAGCGCACCCATCAGATCGGCCGAGGGGACGAAGATCTTGTGGTGGTCGGTGCCGAAGCGTTTGGCGATGAGGTCGGAATAGACGAATTCGTCGCCCTTCTCGCCATTGGCTTCCTCGAAGCCGACGGAGAAGCTCATCAGGCCTGTCTGGCCGGCTTCCGCCAGAAGGCCGACGATCAGGCTGGAATCGACACCACCTGACAGCAGGACGCCGACGGGGACATCGGCAATCATCCGACGCTTGACGGCAAGACGCAGCGCATCGAGCAGTTGCTGCTGCCAGTCCTCGCGGCTCATGCCGAAATCTTCGGATCGACGCGTATAGGCGGGGTCCCAGTAGCGCTTGTCCTCGAAACTGCCATCGGGCTGGTAGACCCGGATCGTTGCCGGCGGCAGCTTGCGCACGCCCTTGTAGATCGTCCGCGGCGGCGGCACGACGGCGTGGAAGGTCATATAGTGGTGAAGCGCGGTCACATCGATCGCGGTGTCGACCCCGCCTGCCTTGACGAGGGCGGGAAGCGAGGACGCGAAGCGCAGACCACCCGAGACTTCGGCGAGATACAGCGGCTTGATGCCAAAGCGGTCTCGCGCCATGACGACGCGGCCGGTGTCGCGCTCATGGATGACGAAGGCGAACATGCCGTGGAAGCGGGATACGCAGTCCGTGCCCCAGGCATGCCAAGCCTTCAGGATGACCTCGGTGTCGCCATCGGAGAAGAATCGGTAGCCCTTGGCTTCCAATTCGCTGCGCAGTTCACGGAAGTTATAGATACAGCCGTTGAAGACGAGCGAAAGGCCGAGATCGGGATCGACCATCGGCTGCTGGGATTTGTCGGAAAGGTCGAGGATGCGCAATCGTCGATGGCCAAGCCCGACATTGCCCCTCACCATCACGCCGGCCGAATCCGGCCCTCGTGGGGCCAGAACATCCGCCATGATCGAAACTGCCGCTACCGACGGCGATGCGCCATCGAATCTCACTTCTCCACAAATGCCACACATGAACCGGGCTGAAACCTCCGTTGAAAGACCAAACGAAAAGGTGCCGGCAAACCGTTCTTCGGTTTACCGGACACATGATTTGCAAATGGTCGAGAGGTTCCATTGTTCCATTCTTTTTTCGGAACATGGCAGGCGCTTGCTCGGCGCCCCGCTTTTGGGGCGCCGAAATTCGATCAACTCAGGGCCTTTTTCAGCGGAGCGATGTGGCGAAAGACGAGGAGGTCGAGGAGGAGGACTGCCAGGAGGACGACGCCGGTAAGCGGGAACAGAAGTGCTGTCGCCAGCATCACAAAGGCGCCGGTCTTCCAGAGCGGTCCATGCTCGCCAACGGTCGGGGCCATGAGACGGGCCGCGCCCTTCGGCCGGCGCTTCCACCACATGACGAAGCCGCTGACCGAGAGGAAGATGACCGACAAACAGACGATATTGACCAGGACCAGGTTCCAGAGGCCCATATCGCCCTCGTGGAAGGCGACACCAGCGGCCATGGCCTTGCCGGCTGCGCCGTAGTCGTTGAAGCCGACATCGGCGAGGATACGTCCGGTATACTGGTCGACATGCACGGTCCGATCGTCAAGCGGATTGGCGCCGTCATTGCTCATCGTGTCACGCGAAATGGTCCAGACGGCCGTCTCATCGCCAGGGAAAGCCAGCTGGAAACGCTGATCGAAACCGATGATGCGGGCGAGCGAGACGACGGCGTCGAGCGTGACGGGCTGGCCTTCGGGCGTGCCGGTGACACCCGCCTGCGAGCCGGAGGCGGGCATCGGGGTCTGTTCCAGCGTCCACGGCACCTGTTTCACGCCGCCATGGTTCATGCTGGCATGGGTCTTGTCGGAGAGGGGGACATTGTCCCATTTCTCCGCCGGGAACGTGCTCCAGGCCTGGGTGAATTTCTCGCCCCAGACGCCGGCCCAGGTCAGGCCCGACAGCAGGAAGACGACGAGAAAGAGCGAGGCATAAAAGCCGATGGTCAGATGCAGCGACTTCCACAGCTGGCGACCTTTGGCAGAGAGCTGCGGGACGAGCACGGAGCCGAGGCCGCGGCCATCTCGCGGCCACCAGAGATAAAGGCCGGTGACGACGAGGACGATGCCGAAGCCGGCCGCAATCTCGATCAGGCGGTCACCAAACGTGCCGATCAGCAACGTGCCATGGACGTTGTCGGCGAGATCGTAGAGGCCGGTGCGCCGGTCCCAATGACCGAGGACTTCGGCACGGTAGGGGTCGACCGCGACCATATAGGAGGCGTCGCCCAGGTTGATCCGAAAGAGGGCGGCCTGTTCGGGCGTGCGCGGGGCGATGTACTGGATGATCTGGCCGGGGATTTCTAGGGTCGCGGCTCCCGCCTGCTCCGAGACAGAGGAAATGGCGGCCTGCGGCTCGACGGTATAGGTCTTCTCACCGTCACGACCGAACAAGGTCGCCGTCCACAGCATCATCAGGCCGGTGACGGCAAGCATGATCATGAAAGGCGCGACATAGAGGCCGGCATAGAAGTGCCAGCGCCAGGCGGTGATATAGAAGCGGCGCGACAGGACGGGGCTGTCTGCTTTTGTCGGAGAGAGATCGGAAACGGTTGTCATTCTGGGTCTCAGTTGGTTTGGAGGAGGATCAGTGGGACAGGGAGCGTTCACCGGCGGCGATGCCGGAAAGCTGTTGCGGTTCAAGGACGGTCACGAGATCGCCATGCCTGATGTCGATGAGGCCCGCCTTTTTCAGGCGGGAGATGCAGCGGCTGACTGTTTCGAGGGTCAGGCCGAGCCAATCGGCGAGATCGCCGCGTGTCGGATAGAGATGAAAGGTCACGGCGCCCCGCTTGCCGTGGCGCGCCGGACGACCGAACTGAAGGGCAAGGTCGATCAGGGCCGAGGCGACCCGTTCGGGTGCGGTCTTGCGCCCAAGCAGCATGACGAGGCTTTGCGAACGGGCCAGCATTTCGCTGAGCGCCAGATCACGCTCGCCCTCAGCCAAGCTTTCTGACATGGCCTCCAGCCGGGTGAAGCCGAGGGTTTCGGCGGAATAGCGGTTCTGATCGCCGAAGCCGAGGCCGATCAGGCGACCGGGACCGACCAGATCGATGATCTGGCGTCTGCCATCCGAGAGGGTTTGAACGGTTGCGACACAGCCGTCGATGACGCGGTATTGCGGTGCGCGGGCGAGGCCTTCGAGGAAAATTACCGTTCTTGGCGCCAGAAGCGGCCCGGCGAGCGGGGCCTGCCTGACTTCAGGGACCTGGACACTTGGCGACGGAAACGGAGGCGTCGCCCCGCGTTTAGCGAGCATTTGCAGCATGACAGACATCCGATTTTGACCGGAGCTGCGGATACTGCAGGCTCACAGGTCTGACGATACGAAGGACCGACGCAACGCGTCGGCTACGACAGTCGATCAGACGGTGACTGGGGGTGCGCGGGGATGGCTGGCGGGTGGGAACAGCTGGCGGTAATGCGCTTCGACCGGCTGCGGCAGGGTAGCCGCGGCGATGAGAGGGAGGCGAATGCCGACAGCATCCGCAGGCTTGGGCAAAAGCACCGAGGCGGAGATGCGGCAGGCTTCGCAATCGGAGGACATCGCATGCGGTTTGCCCTTGCCGTCCTCTGTGGGCAGGCAGAGCTCGGGCAGGGTGCCGTCGGGAAGCGTGAGGGCGGCGATTTCCTGCGGAGAGAGCTGCGGTGTGGATGGAACGGCAGGGCGATGCGCGAGGCCGAGCAAGACCAGCGCGATGACGCAGATCATGCGTATCGCCCGGTCAAAACTCAACTCAATGCCCCGTTCGGCCATTCTATCCCCCGACAGATGTCTGCTGGATAGCACTGGCCAAGCCGGCTCACAAGCGGGCGACAAGAGCCTTCGCGTCGCAGGCAGCAGACCTAAAAAAGGCAGCGCTAAAGCAGCTGGTGCGCGAGCGCCGATCGCGGTCAAACAGCCGGATGGCTGCGCATCTGGCCCGGCGTCCTGCCATAGGTGCCCTTGAAGACACGGGTGAAATGGGAGGTGTTCTGGAAGCCGACCTGAAGGGCGATATCGATCAGCGACGCATTGGTCTGGGTGACCAGCATCTTGGCGCGTTCCATGCGGAGCTTGGTGTAGATGCGGGCGGGCGAGACATCGATCTTCTGGGCGAAGAGGCGCTCGAGTTGCCGTCGGGACAGGCCGACCGAGCGAGCGAGTTGATCGATGGTCAGTTCGTTTTCGAGGCTCTGCTCCATCAGGATCAGAACCGCCTTCACACGGGGGTCGTCGCATTCGATGGTGAGTGGCCGACGGACCTGGATGTCCCTGTTGGTACGGGCCTTCTCGATCTGCAGGACTTCGAGAGCATTGCGCTCGGCATCATGGCCGAGATACTGGCGAACGATGAAGGCTGCGAGATCGGCGGAACTGCTGCCGCCGGCACAGGAGCCGCGGCGACGGTCGAGATTGAAGAGACGATCGGAGCGGACCTCGTGATCGGGAAAGCGGTCGCGGAACTGCTGGTAGTGGAGCCAGCTGACGCAGGTCTGATGGTTCTTCATCAGACCCGCTTCCGCCAGGATGAAGGTTCCCGTGCAAAGGCCGATCAACGGCACCTTCTGGGCATCGGCTCTTTTCAGGAAAGCGATCGTCTGGTCGTCCACGGCGGCCTGGCGCCCGAGAAGGCCGCCGACGACGACGATGTAGTCAAAGCGGCTCGGATCAACGAAGTCGCTGGTCGGTGCGACCTGCACACCGCAGCTGGAACTGATCAGGTGACGCGTGCTGCCGAGTACCTGCCAATCGGCAAGCACTCGGCCCGAACGATCATATTCGTCGCTTGCTAGACGGATCGTGTCGATGAAGAGCGCGAAAGCGGACAAAGTGAAGGAACGCGACAGCACGAAGCCGATCTTCAGCCGCGGCCTTTTCGTTGCCTCGTCGCCCGACATTGTCTCACTCTCCGCAGCTTCGACGCATTCGCCATTCCGAACGCTAGCAGTGGGAAACAATCGCCGCAATCGGATGTCAAGCCATGCGCAAAACTTCGCAACAATCGTGCCTCAAATGCGGCTCCAACTGCGGCGATCCGCGACGCGGGCAGATGGCTCGACGTGCCGGAATTATGGTTCGTCGGGTTCGTTTGCTCGAAGCACCTGCTCGGCCGGCGCCACCTTCTGGCGCGTGAAGCCGCGCAGGCCGGACACCTCTTCGGAATCGCGCTCGATCTGGACTTCGCTGGCGGCGTAGTGAACCACCAGCTTGGCGACCGAGATCAGCGCATGAAGATGGATGCGCTCGTAGCCATGGGAGGCATCGACGCCGAAGGCCAGAAGCGCCGTGCGCACGTCATGGCCGGCCTCCACTGCCGAGGCGGCATCGGAGCGATAGTAGCGGAAGACATCCTTCTGTACGCGAATGCCATGTTCGCCGCAGAGTTCGAAGAGCTTCTTGGACAGATGATAGTCGAAGGGGCCGGTCTGGTCGGCCATGGCAAGCGTCACGCCGAATTCGTCGGAAGCCTGGCCGGGGGCGGTGGTGCCATTGTCGATGGCGACCAGAGAGGCGATCTCCGGCACGAGCGCGGCTGAAGCGCCGACGCCGACTTCTTCTCCGATGGTGAACAGCCAATAGGTATCGACCGGTGTCTCGATTTCCTGCCGCTGCATCGCCTCGAGTGCTGCCAGCATGATGGCGACACCGGCCTTGTCATCGAGATGACGCGAGACGATGAAGCCGTTGTCGAGAAACTCCGGCTGCGGATCGATCGCAACGATGTCACCGATATCGATGCCCAGCTGTACGATGTCCTTGCGGTCACGCGCCAGGGCGTCGATGCGCATTTCAATGTGCCGCCAGCCTGTCGGCTGTGTGTCGACCTCATCGTTGAAGGTATGCCCGGATGCCTTCAAGGGCAGGATAGAGCCGCGGTAAATGCCCTTGGTCGAAAAGATCGAGGCGCGGGCGCCTTCGGCGAAGCGGGCAGACCAGTGGCCGATGGAGACCAGCTCCAGACGTCCATTGTCTTTCAGCGCTTTCACCTGGGCGCCGAGGGTGTCGAGGTGGGAGACGATGCCACGGGCAGGCCTGTCGGCGGCTCCCGGTCGACGGGCGCGGATCGCCCCTCTGCGGGTCAGCTTGACCTCAAGTCCAAGACGTTCCAGTTCGCGGGCGGTGTGCCGGACGGCCTCATCGGTGAAGCCTGTCGGGCTCGGAATGGCGAGCAATGCCTTCAGCCGAGACCTGAGATAATCCGGGTCAATATCGATCGGTGTATGCATTCGAGCCTTGTCGCAGTCCTTGGCCAATGGGTCAACACCGGGGCGCGATTGCCGATTCGGAGGCCGGACCAAGAGCGGAGCCTCCACCGCCTTCCATCAAGCCTTGTGGAGGGCATCCGGCTTGTGCGCGGCGCGATTGCCGGTCTTTGCGCTTTCGACGATGTATTGCGGATCGGATTTGGACGCCTTGACCGGGTGATCCTTAATCTTCGTCGGGCTCGTCTGCTTCTTCACCACCTTGCCTTCGGTCTTGCCCTGGCTGGTCTTCCATTCGACCTTGTCGCCCTTGTGAAAAATCTTGGTCATGTCGGTTCTCCCTGGTCCTGTTGGCTTCGGCCTGCGTCGATTTCAGGTGAGCTTGTCCTTCACCCAGTCGCGCCCGGCATCACCGCCCCACAGGAGCCAGGCGATGTAACCCGCCGACGGGTTTTCATCGTCGCCGAAATTCTTGGCGCGCTTGTCGACCTTGTGGCGGGCGAAATAGCTTTTCATGCGCTTGAGCGTGTCTTCGCTCAGGTTGCGTCGGTTCTTAAGGTCCCGTGCGCGGGCGACACCGACTGCGGTTCCGCCGCGCTTGAACTTCTCGCGCAGTTCCAGACCTCGGGCTGCTTCCTCGGCCATGGCGGTTGTCGGCTTGAAGGTGTCGGTCATGGGGTCCTTCCTCGGTCGGGGCAGGACAACACGGCGCCGCTCAACCCTTGGGCATGTGCGCTGCCAATTGCCGTCCGAGCGATGAACGGGAAAGGGATCCGACAGGTTCCCACCGGGCGAGTCGGCTCGGGATAGAACTGGGTGGCCGCCTACGGCTCGAGGCCGGCGCAGCGCGCGGTGTTGCGAATATGGGTTTCCATTTCCAGCTTGGCGCGCGCGCCGTCGTTGGACCGCAGGGCAAGGATGATCCTGCGGTGTTCCGCGATGGATTCCCGCATGCGTTCGGGATCGGTGATCGGGATCGGCTGGCGCTGCGTTTCCGTCACAAGGTCGCGGACGGTCTGATAAAGCGCTTTCAGCATGGCATTCGAGCAGGCCGAGACGATCAGCCCGTGAAATTCGAGGTCAGCCTCGACATTGGCCAGCAGATCCTGATTGGCCCAGCACTCTTCCATGGTGCGCGTCGCCTGCTCCATCTTGTCGAGCTGCAGCTGTGTGAGGCGGCCGGCCGCCAGGCGGGCGATCTCGCCTTCCAGCAGGATGCGGGTCTGGAAGACATCGAAGACCGAATGGCTGTCGGAGTAGCGCCAGGGGGCCATGTGACCGGTGGCAGCGGAGGCTGGCGTGGCAGGACTTGCGACGAAGGTGCCCCTGCCCGCCTCCGTCTTCAACAGACCGAGTGTTTCCAGCGTCAGCAGGGCTTCTCGCAGCGAGGCGCGGCTGATGCCGAACTTTTGGGAAAACTCCCGCTGCGAAGGGATCTTTTCGCCGGGCTTCAACTGCCCGGACTGGATCATGCCCTGGATCTCACGTGCTACCGATTGCGGCACGAGCGTCTTGTTGAACATGCGGTCCCTTCCCCGGCGGCGTGCTTCTCAGCGCAATCTATTTTTTTCGGCATCCCCTTGCCAAGCGGAAAGCCGCATGCTTGCTTGGCCTGACTGGTCTGACCAGTTAGACCAATGTAGATTGAGTCATGTTCAAAAAACAAGGGGAACTCTCATGACACGCTCCAACACATTCAAGGCAACCATGCTTGCGGGCCTCATCGCCGCGTTTTCAACCGGCGCTCAGGCGGCAGACCTCACCGTCGGCGCCAATATCGGCAACGTACCCTGGGAATTCGAAGACGCCAGCGGCAAGGTCACGGGCTTCGAGGTCGATCTCGTCAACGAAATCGCCAAACGCCTCGGCAAGACGGTCGAATTCGTCAACACGCCGTTCAACGGCCTCTTCCCGGCCGTGCAGTCGGGCCGCATCAACATGGCGATCTCGTCGATCACCATCACCGAAAAGCGCCTGGAATCGGTGTCCTTCGCGCAGCCTTATTACGACAGCGACCAGTCGCTGACCGTGACTGCCGCCTCCGGCATTACGGGTCTCAAGGACATGGGCGAAAAGGTCGTCGGCGTCGACACCGGCTCGACCGGCGACATGTGGTCCGAGGCCAACAAGGGCGAATATAAACTCGGCGAGATCCGCCGCTTCGAGGGCCTGCAGCCCGCGATGCTCGACCTGGTTGCCGGTCGCATCGATGGCTATATCTCCGACATCCCGGCGCTTCTTTATTACGTCAAGGACAAGCCGGAATTGAAGGTGGTCGAGCGCATCCCGACCGGCGAGAAATACTCGATCATGTTCAACAAGGACGATCCGCTCGCAACGGAAGTCAATGCCGTGATCACCACGCTCAAGCAGGAAGGCTTCATCGCCCAGTTGCACGAGACCTGGTTCGGCGCCAAGGCCGAGGACACGACCTCGACGGTCACCGTACTCGACATGCCCAAGGGCAAGTAACCTGTGATGCATCCGGCGGGACCGATACGTTCCGCCGGTTCACCAAGGGAGCCGATGCGGCATGACACTCCTCAATACCTTCTTCAATCTGCAGGTCCTCGCGGACAGCCTGCCGGCCCTCCTCTGGGGTCTGGTAGTGACCCTGCAGATCGGCGTGACCAGCATTCTGGTCGGCCTTGCCGGCGGACTGTTTCTCGCCGTCGCCCGCCTTTACGCACCGAATTTCTTCAAGCTTTTGATCCGCGTCTACATCGACATTTTCCGCTCGATCCCGCTTCTGGTCCTGCTGATCGTCGTTTATTACGCGCTGCCCTTCGTCGGCATCCGGCTTTCGCCGTTTCTCTCTGCAGTCACGGCACTGTCACTGGTGTCCGCCGCCTATACCGCCGAGATCTTCCGCGCCGGTATCGAGGCAATCCCGCATGGCCAGTTCGAGGCGTCGGCTGCACTCGGTCTTTCCAATCGTCATACGATGATCGACGTGATCCTGCCCCAGGCGATCCGCATCGTCATTCCGCCGCTCACCAATAACTGCATCAACGTGATGAAGGATACGGCTCTCGCTTCCGTTGTCGCTATGCCGGATCTTCTGAAACAGGCGACCCAGGCCCAGGCGCTCGCCGCCAATCCGACACCGCTTATCGGGGCGGCATTGATCTACATTGCCCTGCTCTGGCCGATGGTCGCCGTCGTCTCGCGTCTCGAGAAACATTTCAGCCGGGGGAAACGCTGATGACCGGAACTACTTCCCCGCTCATTTCCATCCGCGGGCTCACCAAGGCCTATGGCACCTTCACCGTTTTGCACGACATCGACCTCGACATTGCCGAAGGCGAAGTGGTCTGCGTGATCGGCCCGTCGGGCTCCGGCAAGTCGACGCTGATCCGCTGCATCAACCATCTCGAAGCCTTTGCACCGGAAAGCCGTATCACCGTCGATGGCATCCGCGTCGAGCCGGGCCCGGCGCTCGCCAAGGTGCGCGCTGAGGTTGGCATGGTGTTCCAGTCCTTCAACCTCTTCCCGCACATGACGGTTCTCAAGAACGTCATGCTCGCGCCAATGCGGGTGCGGGGCACGCCCGAGGCGGAAGCAGAACGCAAGGCGCGCGAACTACTCGCCCGTGTCGGCATATCTGAGCAGGCGGAGAAATTTCCCGGGCAATTGTCCGGCGGCCAGCAACAGCGCGTGGCGATTGCAAGGGCTCTCGCCATGGAGCCGCGCGTTCTGCTCTTCGACGAGCCGACATCGGCGCTCGATCCGGAAATGGTCGGCGAAGTGCTCGACGTGATGCGCAAGCTTGCAGGCTCCGGCGTCACCATGATTGTGGTGACACACGAGATGGGCTTTGCCCGTCAGGTCGCGGATCGGGTGATCTTCATGGATGGCGGCCGCCTCGTGGAAAGCGGCGCGCCTGAGGATATCTTCGACACCCCCCAACACGAACGGACGCGCGGCTTCCTGCGCGCAGTCCTCAACCACTGAAAAAAGAAAAGACCGGAGGACACCCCGCCATGCCAGCCTCTTCCACCAAGCCGCTCGATCTCGATTATGTGCGCAGCCAGTTCCCGGGGCTTGCCCGCGGCTGGACCTTCTTCGACAATGCGGGCGGCTCACAGATCCTGAAGGGCGCAGTCGAGCGCATAAACACCTTCCTCTTTGAGAAGAACGTGCAGATCGGCGGCTCCTACGAGGTATCGCAGGCGGCAGCCGCAGCCCTCCAGGAGGCGCGCACGGCGGCCATGCATCTGGTCAATGCCAGCCGCCCAGAAGAGATCGTCTTCGGCAATTCGACGACCGCGTTGTTGCAGAACCTCGCGCGCGCGATGCATAGCCAGCTATCGGCAGGCGACGAGATCATCATCACGATTGCGGACCACGAATCCAATATCGGCCCCTGGGACCGACTGCAGGAGCGTGGCGTGGTGCTGAAGATATGGCCGCTGAACAAGGAGACTTTGACGCTGGATCTCGCCGATCTCGGCCCGTTGATGACCGAACGCACGAAACTCGTCTGCGTGACCCATTGCTCGAACCTGCTGGGCTCGATCAACCCGATCCGCGAGATCGCCGATTTCGTGCATGCCCGCGGCGCCAAGATCTGCGTCGATGCGGTTGCATACGCACCCCACCGGGCCGTCGACGTTCAGGCTTTCGACGTCGACTACTATGTCTTCAGCCTCTACAAGACCTATGGTCCGCATTACGCCCTCATGTATGGCAAATACGACCTGCTTCTCGAGCTCGACCCGATCTACCACTACTTTTACGGCAAGGACAAAGTGCCGGGCAAGCTGGAGCCGGGCAACCCCAATTACGAGCTCGCCTATTCCACCTGCGGCATCGTCGACTACCTCGTGAGCCTTGGCGAACAGGCCGGCGAAACCGGCAGCGTGCGCCGGAAAATCGAGGCCGCCTATGCGGCGATCACGGCGCAGGAGGATGCCCTGACCGACCGTCTGCTCACCTATCTGCGCTCGCGCAACGACTGCATGATCGTCGGCCAGTCAGCCAATCACGAGAGCCGCCGGGTGCCGACCATCGCCTTCCGCTTCGACGGTCGCGAGGCCGGCGAGATGTGCAGGGCGATGGACGCAGAAAAGATCGCGATGCGCTTCGGCGATTTTCACTCGCGCCGGCTCGCCGAATATCTCGGCCTGACGGATCATGGCGGCATGCTGCGCGTCTCGATGGTGCATTACAACACCCTGGAGGAAGTGGACCGCTTCACGGCAGCGCTTGACCGGATCCTGGCCGGACAGGCCGGGTTTGCGAAAGCAAGCTGAGCCTCAACTGAGAAGGACGAGCCCCATGCATTTCGACACGGTGATCCGCAACGGAACGGTGGTGACAGCGAGCGATACCTTTGTCAGCGATGTCGGCATCAAAAACGGGCGGATCGTGGCGCTGGCAACCGATCTGACGGATGCCGACGAGGTGATCGATGCGACGGGGCTCTTCGTCCTCCCCGGCGGGATCGACAGCCATGTGCATCTCGACCAGCCGTCCGGTGAGGGCATCGTCATGGCTGATGATTTCGACAGCGGCACGCGGTCGGCTGCGATCGGCGGCAACAGCAGCGTGCTCGCCTTCTGCATGCAGGAAAAGGGTCAGTCACTTCGCGAGGCGCTCAAGGTCTATCACGGCAAGGCCGAGGGGAAATGTCATATCGACGTGTCCTTCCACCTCGTCGTGACCGATCCGACGGCAGAAGTTCTCGGCCAGGAACTGCCGGCGCTTGTCGAAGATGGCTATACCTCGCTCAAGGTCTTCATGACCTATGAGGGACTGCGTCTGCGTGACGACGAGATTCTGGCCACGCTCGATACGGCAAGGCGCACCGGTGCGCTGGTCATGGTCCATTGCGAAAACGAGGACGCGATCCGCTACTTGATCGGCCGGCACGAGGAAGAGGGCAAATTCGCCCCGAAATACCATGCCACAACCCGCCCGGTGGCGGCCGAGCGCGAAGCGACCCACCGGGCGCTGTCGCTCGCCGAAATCGTCGACGTACCCATCGTCATCGTCCATGTCTCAAACCGCGAGGCGATGGAGGAAATCCGCCGCGCCCGCCAGCGCGGACAGAAGATCGCCGGCGAGACCTGCCCGCAATATCTGATGCTGACGGCTGATGATCTCGACCTCGAGGGTCTCGACGGCGCAAAATTCGTCTGCTCGCCGCCGCCGCGTGACAAGCCGAGCCAGGATGCCTGCTGGGAAGGTCTCGAACAGGGCGTCTTCGACCTCTTCTCGTCCGATCATTGCCCGTTTCGTTTCGATGATCCGGAGGGCAAGCTGAACGAGAAGGGCAAGCGGCATTTCCGCTGGATCCCGAACGGCATACCGGGCGTGGCAACGCGCCTTCCCATTCTGTTTTCCGAAGGGGTGATGAAGGGGCGGATCGATATCAACCGCTTCGTTGCGGTGACGTCGACCAACCACGCCAAGCTCTACGGCATGTATCCGCAGAAGGGCACGATCGCGATCGGCTCAGATGCCGACATCGCGCTGTGGGACCCGAAGAAGCAGCTCACCCTGACCAATGAGATGTTGCAACACGGGGCAGACTACACGCCCTATGAAGGGCTTGCGGTGACGGGTTGGCCGGTGCGCCTGCTGGTCCGCGGCAAGACTGTGATGGATCAAGGATCCATCGTTCGCGCAGCAGAGGGACGTTACCTCAGCCGCAAACGTTCGGCCTTGAGCACCGCACCGGCCTGAGATTGGCGAAAGCCAGATCAGGCTTTCGCGATTTTCGAGCGGAAGCGGTCCGCACCCGTCACGATATGATCCAGAATGATCTCCACGGCCCGGTGGCGTTCCGTAATGTCATGCGGCACGGCGCGGCTGTGAACATTCGAGAATGTGCCGATGCGGCGATGGAAATGCTTGGCGAGCTTCGGGTAGCCGAGGCTCTCGGACATGGCCGACAGGACGAGGAAGGTGTCGAGTTCGGCGGCAAGTTCCGGATGGGCTTTGCCGTGATCGTAGAGCCAGCGATAGAGGTCCGGGTGGAAGTTGTTCATGACACCGGAAAAGCCGTGGCCACCGGCCTGAAGGAAAGGCCAGGCGATCGCTGCATTGGCATTGTTGATTGCGAGCGGCGTGTTCTCGACCAAGGCAAGCCTGCGGCGGATGTGGGCTAGATCGCAGGAGACATCCTTCAAGAAGGCGAAGCGACCGCTCTCGGCGCACCAGCGGACCTCATCATCGGTCAGCAATCGGCGATACGGTGCGGGGCACTCATAGAGCCCCAATGTCATGTCGGTCGGGATCGCGCCGAGCAGGTCCTGCATCCTAGAGCGGAAGACGGTCGCATCTTCGTCGGCAGACGCCAGGCGGTTGGTCACGAGCACGACGGCATCGACACCCGTTTCCGCCATGGCCCGAAGCTCTGCCTTCTGGTCGTCCATGCTCTCGGAAATATGTCCGGACGCGACAACCGGGACCCGGCCCTTGACCTGTTTGACGGTGAAGGAGGCGAGCTCGGTTCGCTCCTTGAGCGTCAGAAACAGCATTTCTGAAGACTGGCACACGGCGAACAGGCCATGGGAGCCATTGTCGATGTACCATTCGATCAGCCTGGCATAGCCATCCCAGTCGATCGTGTTGTTGTCGTCGAAGGGCGTGATCATCACCGGGACGATCCCGTGGAAGTTATGCGTCATTGAAGCGGTCCTCGAAACAGGGGCATTTGCGATCAGCCGGCATAACCGAGGGCACGCGGCAGCATCAGGGTGATGTCGGGAATGAGGATCAGCAGCAGCAGGGCAACCAGAAGGGCCGCCAGGAAGTGCCAGATCTCTCGGATGATTTCAGCGAGCGGAATGCGCGTCACGGCATTGATGACGAAGAGCAGGATGCCGTAGGGCGGTGTGATCAGGCCGATCATGCAATTGACCACGGCCACCACACCAAAATGCACGAGATCGATGCCAAGCGCCCGGCATGTCGGGATGAACAGCGGAATGATGACCAGGATGATCGTGGAGGCATCCAGGAAACAGCCGAGCACGAGCAGCAGCAGGTTGATGCCGAGCAGGAAGACCAACGGATGCACATCGAGGTCGACCAGGGCATTGGCGACGACGGTCGGAATGTTTTCCGAGGCGACGATGTAGTTCAGGATGAGCGCGCCGCCGATGATCAGGCCGACGGCAGCGGACGAACGGGCGCTGGTGACCAGGATCTCATAGAAATGCTTGAAGCTGAGCGACCTGTAGAAGATCGTGGCGAGGATCAGCGCATAGAAGGCCGCGACGGCTGCTGCCTCGGTCGGCGTCGTGACGCCGCCATAAATGCCGTAGAGCAGGATCGCCGGCATCATCAAGGCAGGGCCGGCATTGATCGTCAGGGCCGGGAACTCGCGCAGGGGCACGGGCTCATGCTTGGCAAAGCCGCGACGGTGCGAAATCCACGCGTTCATCGCCATCAGCATGGCCCCCATCATCAGGCCGGGCACAATGCCGCCGAGGAAGAGGAAGCCGATGGAGGTGTTGGACACGAGGGCATAGAGCACCATCGGGATAGACGGCGGGATGATCGGGCCGATGGTGGCGGATGCAGCCGTGATCGCAGCGGCATAGCCGCGCGTGTAGTGGCCGGACTTCACCATCATGTCGATGATCATCTTGCCAATGCCGGCGGCATCGGCGATGGCCGAGCCGGACATCCCGGAAAAGACGAGCGAGGAGAGAATGTTCACGTGGCCGAGGCCACCGCGGAAACGGCCGACAAGGGCGACGCAGAACTGCAGCAGCCGATCGGAGACCGAGCCGGCATTCATGATGTTGGCCGCGATGATGAAGAGCGGCACGGCGAGTAGAATGAAGCTCTGATAGAGGCCATCGAGCAGGATCTTGCCGCTGATGCCGATGCTCTGACCGCTGGCGGCAAGATAGGCGAAGGAGGCGACAAGGATCGCATAGGCGATGGGCATGCCCATGACGGCAAGGCCGAGCAGAATGACGATGCAGAGGAGAAAGGCGATGCTCATGCCTGGCCTCCCGTCTGTCCGGTGTCACCCGTGCCTCCAAGGCTTTCGCGCAGTGCCTGCCAGACCTGCCAGAGATAGCGGCCGGCGACGGCGACGAGAAAGACGATGTAGATCATGTAGACATCCCGCATGCGGATCCAGTCGCCGAAGAGATCACCGAGGGTGGCTGTCTTTTTCAGGCGAAGAATGGCGAGGCGATCCCAGGTGGGCGCCACCGACAAGAGAAGCGCGATCGCGACGGCAAGGCCGGTGACGATGGTGAAGATCCGCCTGACACGCGGGGACACGGAGACATAGAGCACGTCGAAGGTAACGTGATCCTCGACCCTGACGACGAAGCTGTTGCCCCAGAAGATCAGCCAGACCCAGATGGCGAGACAGAATTCCAGCGTCCAGCCGAAGTTGGTCGGCTGCAGAAAGGGCATGTTCTCGGCGACCCAGGGGAGGCGCGCCGTGTAGCGAACGAGGACCTGCAGGATGAAGGTCGCGAACATGGCGGCCATCAGCGCGGCAGCCACGGCCTCGGCCGAGGTCCGAAACAGTCTGATTAGAGAAGACACACCATCACCTTCGACAGGACATCATGTTCGACGATGGGCCGGAGATCGCTCTCCGGCCCGGTTCAGGTCAGGTCGCGCTTAGTCCGCGATGGCGTTGATCTTGTCGAGAACACCTTCCGGCCAGGCCTTGGCGAAGTCGGAACCGACATACTGTGCCTGGACATGGGTGCGGAAGGCGTTGAGATCGGGCTCGTAGACCTCGAGACCCTGATCCTTGAGGAAGGCGACGAGTTCATCTTCCTTCTTCAGCTGGCCTTCACGGCCGGCCTGGGCTGCATCTTCGGCCGCCTTCTGCACGGTCGCCTGCTGCTCCGGCGTCAGCTTGTCCCATACGGCCTTGGAGAATGCGACGTAGTTCAGGTCAACGAGGTGGGCGGTCAGGCTCACCTGCTTGGTGACTTCGTAGAACTTGGCGTCGACGACCGTCGGCAGCGGGTTGTCCTGACCATCGACCGAGCCGGTCTGCAGGCCGGTGTAGATTTCGGTGAAGGCCACCGGTGTCGGGTTTGCACCAAGGGCGCGACCAAGGAACTGCCAGGCGTCACTGCCGGGCATGCGCAGGTTGACGCCAGCGAGATCTGCCGGGGTCATGATGTTCTTTTCAGAGCGCGGGAAGCGCAGGTTCACGTGGCGCTTGCCGAGATACATGACGGCGAGGAGCTTCACGCCGAGTTCGCTCTCGACCTTCTCCTTGAACGGGTCCATCAGCGGGTCGCTGAAGACGTTGACCTGATGCTGGGCGCTGCGGTGAACATAACCAGTGGCGAAGATCGAGAATTCCGGCAGGAAGTTTGCAAGTTCCTGCGCCGAGGTGATCGACATTTCGAGGTCGCCGGATGCAATGGCCTCGAGTTCCGAGCCCTGCGGAACCAGAGAGGCGTTGTAGTGCGGCTGATAGGTGGCGAATTCGGCGATCGCGGGGCCGAAGACGGTTGCGAGCGCAACCGATCGCTGATCGGTCTCGGAGGCCGGTGTGGACATGCGGATCACCGGCTTGTCCTGGGCGATTGCGAGCGGACCGCTTGCTGCGAGTGCCGTGAAGGTGATGGCGGAGGCCATCAGGAAGCGGCGGGTCAGTGTGAGTTTCATTGCGTAGTCTCCTCCCGTTTGACTATGGAACTTCTGGTTGTTTTTCCGCCCCAGCACGCTTCCGGTCCTCCAAACCTGTCAAAACGCGCCGATGGCAGAGATCCTGCCTTACTGATATCGAACTAACATGTTAGTATGCTGTTATCAATCCCGAACAACGACAGTGTGATCCTATGAGAGACCAACCGAGCGCCCGGCAGGCAGTTATGTCGACGACAGGTGAAAGCTCCCTCAGGCAGCTCGCCTATAGTCGAATTGAAGAACTTCTGAATTGGGGCCGGCTGAAGCCGGGCCAAGTCATCTCCCAGCGCGCGCTGGTCGAGACGACGGGGCTGACGCTCAGCGCCATCCGCGAAGCCATCCCGCGGCTCGAGGCCGAGGGCCTTTTGCAGACGCTGCCGCAACGCGGGTTGATGGTGCCCAGCCTCGACGTGACCTTCGTGCGGGAGGCGTATCAGATGCGCCGCATCATCGAGCTCAGCGCCATCCCGGACATGATCCAGCGCCTCGACCGCGCCGTGATCGCGAACTGGCTCGACTGGCACATCCAGGCGCGCGAGCGGCTCGGCGGCGACGACATCACCGATCTTCCGGCGTTCCTGCGCGAGTTGCAGGTCTATGACTGGCAAATGCATGCCGACATGGTCGATGCCATGGAAAACAGCCTGATCGCCAATGTCTACCGCGTCACGGCGATCAAGATCCGGATGACGGCACAAACCCGAGTGCGCGTGACCCGGGACAACGCCAAGCGGGTGATCTCCGAACACCTGGCCTTCCTCACCCCGCTGATGGAGGGTGCCACTGAGGCAGCGGCCGCGTCTCTGTCGCGCCATATTGACCAGTCGCTGACGATTGCGCTCGGTGGCACGGTGGCGATTTGAAAGGCTGCGACCGGCCGCATGATTGATCTGGGCGCTCATTTCGGCATCCCCTTCGGACGCAGATGGCGCTTGAGGGCAGCGATGCGGAAGATCGCATTCGGCGCTCCATAGCCACGATAGCCCCGACGCTCGACGATTTCGAAGAAGAAACCCTCGCCATAGGTTGGCGAGTAGAGCTGGAAATACTCCCCCGCTTCATCCTGATCATAGAGGATGTTCGCCGATTTCATCCGCTCGACGAGATCGGGATCGAGACCGAAGCGGGCTTCGATGTCGTCGTAGTAATTCGGCGAGATCACGAGGGATCGGAAACCCTTGGCGGCAAGCGCCTCTGCGGTGGCGAAGATGTCGTCCGTCTCGAAGGCGATGTGCTGGATGCCCGAGCCGAAGGTCTCGGCGATGAAACGGCCGGCCAGCGTGTTGCGGTTTTCAGCGCCGTTCAGGGTGATTCGCAGGCGCCCGTCCGGTGTTTCCACCACCTGGCTTCTGACGAGGCCAGCCGGATCGATGATGTCGACCATGGGCGTCTTCCGGGCATCGAGCTGCGACGTGTAAAAGAGTAGCCAGGTCAGCATCTCTTCGTAGCGCGTCGTCTGGGCGATGTGGTCTACCCGCGTCAGGCCGATGTTGACGGTGCTCTCCGGCGTTTCGTCGAGAGGCGTGAACTCGACGTCGAATATCCGCGCAAGTTCACTCTTTTGGTCGAGGAAGTAGACGAGACCCCCGCCGACGCCCCGTATCGCCGGCACCTGCAGCTCGCCCGGACCGACGGGCTGGCGGAAATCCTCGGCGCCGAGTTGAAGCGCGCGCCTGTGCGCCTCTGCTGCGTCATTAACCATGAGCCCGAAAGCATAGGCATTGGCCCCATGGACGAGATAGGAGGCGTTGGCGAAACCCTTCGCTTCCCTGTTGATGACGAGATTGATGTCACCCTGGCGATAAAGGGTCACGGCCTTTGAACGATGCCGGGCTGTGGGCACGAAACCGAGAAGCGTGAAAAGTGCCTCGAGTTCGCGCTCCTCGTCCTCACCGGCCGCGAATTCGATGAAGGCGACGTCGGTCACCTTGGCGCGATCGGGCATGGCCGGCACCGGTATATTGATCTTCGGTTCGGCCCGCGCCACCTGATCCATGAGGTTGACCAGCGAACGACGCCCATCGCGCGAGATCGCGTCCGGTGAGCCGCCACGAAACTGGTCGTTGAAAATTTCCAGTGACAGATAGCCGTTATACCCGGTGGCCGCGACGGCCTGCATGAAGGCGGTGACGGCCAAGTCACCCTCGCCCGGCATGTTGCGGAAGTGGCGCGACCAATAAAGGAGATCCATCTCGATCAGCGGCGCATCCGCGAGCTGGACGATGAAGATGCGATCTCCAGGAATAGAGCGGATCGAATTCAACTCGATCTTGCGCGACAAGGTGTGGAAGCTGTCGAGGATCAGCCCGATGCTGGGATGATCGGCGCGGCGCACGATCTCCCAGGCGTCACGATGGTCGTTGATATGCCGACCCCAGGCGAGCGCCTCATAGCCCACCCGCAAGCCGCGGCGGGCGGCACGCTCGCCGAGCGCACGGAAATCCTCGGCGGCGCGGTCGATCCCGCCCAGCGCGACCGGAGAGGCGTTCGAGCAGATCAGCATCAGATCGGTGCCCAGTTCGGCCATCAGATCGAATTTGCGCTCGGCACGGTCGAAATTGCGAGAGCGGAACGGTTCCGGCATGCCTTCGAAGTCGCGAAACGGCTGGAAGAGCGAGACGGCAAGCCCGTGATCACGAACCATCTGCCCGACCTCGGCCGGCGAACGGTCGAAGGCTAGGAAGTCGTTCTCGAAGATCTCGACGGCATCGAAGCCGGCCCGCGCGATGGCGGCGAGCTTTTCCTCGAACTCCCCACTGATGGAGACGGTCGCAATCGAGGTCTTCATGCGGGCCTCCTCTCACAGGTGGGAACAGCCAGCAGAGCGGATTGCATGCAAGGAGTTGGAGCATTAGGCAGCGACGCGTCGCGCACAGCCTGGGAGTTCAAGATGTCGATTATGCCGGACATGTCTTCCTCCTCCCCGCCCTTTAGGGCAAATCGTTTCCAACTTAGCCAGGCTGTCAGCACCTGACGCCTGCCACTCCAGATGCACTCTCCGCCTCAAGCCGTCTGAGGCTGGCGTGTGACGCCCGCTTCAGTCAAAGCCTCGAAATGGCGAAGCATGCGACCGACATCGGGCTCCAGGCCCGTAAACAAGGAAAACGCGCCGACCGCCTGGAAAACGGCCATGCCGCCGCCGTTCGCCACGCGACATCCGCGCTGACGGGCGGCCTGCAGCAGCGCCGTCTCCAAGGGGAAATAGACCACCTCGGCGACCCAGAGGCCCGGGTGCAACAGTTCTGCCGGCAAGGGCATGCCGGGGTGCTTGTCCATTCCGATCGGCGTCGCGTGGACGAGCCCGGTGGCGTGACCGATGACAGCCTGCAGATCTGAGGCGACAGTGACCGATGCTTCCGGGAAATGTCGCGCCATGAGCGACGCAAGTTCCAATGCCTTTTCCGGATCGATGTCGAACACCGCGAGTGACCGCGCGCCCATTTCGAGCACGGCATAGGCCGTCGCCGCACCGGCGCCGCCAGCACCGATCTGAACCACAGACGACAGGTCTGCGTCAGGCAGCTGTCGGCTAAGCCCTTGCGCAAATCCCCACCAGTCGGTGTTGTGGCCTATGCGCTTGCCGTCTCGCAAGATCACCGTATTGACCGCGCCGAGCTTGCGCGCGTCCTCGGAGATGTCGGTCAGCAAGGGCAGGATCTTCTGCTTGCAGGGATAGGTGATGTTGAGGCCGCAAAAGCCTCGCTCCTCGGCCTCGGCGACAAGCGCATCGAGATCATCGGGGCCGAGCTTGCGTTCGTTGAGGTCGATTAGTTCATAGCGATAGTCGACGCCCTGGGCCTCGCCTTCGCGCATGTGCATGGCAGGGGTCAGCGAGCGCTGAATGCCGAACCCTATCAGTCCGGCGCGCAAGATATCGCGCTTTTGCGTCATAACTGCCTCCCTATGTCGAAGCCTGGATCTCGTCCATGCTTCCGGCCTCCCAACCTGACAGCAACAATAATGTACTAACTAGTTAGTGTCAACCGAGGCCAGCTTGAAGCGCGGGGCCGAGACCACTATGAACTGAAAGCGCGGTGCGTCGGCAATGGCCGCAATCGCGATCGGGGATGGAGACTATGGCGAAAACGGCGAGGGAAACGCGCAGGAACGACCCTGAGCGGACGCGGGAAGACATCCTGGATGTCGCAACGGAGGAGTTCGCCGAATTCGGACTGTCGGGCGCACGGGTGGATCAGATCGCCGAGAAGACGCGCACGTCCAAGCGGATGATCTATTACTACTACGGCAGCAAGGAGGGGCTGTATCTGGCGGTGCTGGAAAAGGCCTATCGCAAGATTCGATCGCTCGAAGCGGACCTGCAGCTGTCGGAACTGGAGCCCGACGAAGCCTTGCGCCGGTTGATCAGCACGACCTTCGACCATGACGAAGACAATCCCGATTTCGTGCGGCTCGTCAGTATCGAGAACATCCATCATGCGATGCACATGAAGCGATCGAGCGAGATTGCCGATCTCAACATCTCCGTCATTCGCACGCTGCAGGACATCATCGACCGCGGCCTGAAGAGCGGCCTGTTCCGGCGCCCAGTCGACGCGATCGATCTGCACATGCTGATCAGCGCCTTCTGCTTCTTTCGCGTCTCGAACCGCTATACCTTCGGCACGATCTTCAAGCGCGACCTCTCCGAACCGGACCTCTACGACCGTCACAAGTCGATGATCGCCGACGCCGTGCTTGGATATCTGCGTAGCACCGATCTTTGAGCGCTCGGAAAATCGAGGAACTCTCCGAGGCCGGGCGAAACGCTCCGGCAACGAATGCTGGCCGCTATTGATGTGTGTCAACCGCCAGTCGGCGCTTTGCCGATAGCCTTCCCCCGGGTTCGCTTCGGGCAGCCCGTCACTGGAGGAGGTAGGCATGCATCACGTAACCGCTCATGTCGTCTGGTTTGATGACCTCAAGCGCTCGGATGTCGCCAAGGTTGGCGGCAAGAATTCCTCGCTCGGCGAAATGATCCAGGAGTTAGGTCGCCACGGCGTCGACGTTCCGCCGGGCTTTGCGACCACTTCCGATGCCTACTGGCATTTCATCGACGAAAATCAGATCCGCGAATCGATCGGCAAATCGATCGCCGACTGGACAGCCGGCAAGGCAAGCCTTTCCGAGACGGGGGCGGCCATCCGCCAACTGTTCCTCAGGGCAGACTGGCCGGCCGCCACGGCCGCCGCCATCATCGAGGCCTATCGCGGCCTTGCCGACCGCGCCGGTCAGCCCGACGTCAGCGTCGCCGTCCGATCCAGCGCCACGGCGGAAGACCTTCCGGATGCGAGCTTTGCAGGACAGCAGGAGACCTTTCTCAACATCGTCGGGGAGACGGAACTCCTGCAGGCCTGCAAGCGCTGCTTTGCCTCGCTGTTTACCGACCGGGCGATCTCCTATCGCCAGACGAAAGGCTTCGACCATATGAAGGTCGCGCTGTCTGTCGGGATCCAGCAAATGGTGCGTTCCGACATCGGCGGATCGGGCGTCATGTTCTCGATCGATACGGAAACGGGGTTCGACAAGGTCGTCCTGATCGATGCCGCCTGGGGGCTCGGTGAAAACGTCGTTCAGGGCGCCGTCGACCCGGACGAATATCAGGTCTTCAAGCCGCTCCTCAACGATCCCGCTCTCAGTCCAATCATTTCGAAGAAGTGCGGCAGCAAAACCATCAAGATGGTCTATGGCTCTGCCGAGCAGCCGACGCGCAACGTGCCGACGTCGAAAGCGGAGCGCGCCGCCTATGTGCTATCAGACGCCGAGATCCTGACACTGGCACGTTGGGCGACGACCATCGAACGCCATTACGGCTGCGCCATGGATATGGAATGGGCCCGTGACGGTCACAGCCAGCGCCTCTATATCGTCCAGGCCCGACCGGAAACGGTCCAGTCGAACCGCGAAACGGCAGTGTTCAGTTCCTACAAGATCAAGAGCAAGGGCAAGACGCTGGTGAAGGGCCTGTCGATCGGCGACGCCGTCGTTTCCGGCCAAGTCTGCCTGATCGAGAATGCCCGCGACATCGGACAATTCGTCGACGGATCGATCCTGGTGACGTCGACGACCGACCCCGACTGGGTTCCGATCATGAAGCGGGCGGCGGCCATCGTGACCGACCATGGCGGCCGCACATCGCATGCCGCCATCGTCAGCCGGGAGCTCGGACTGCCGGCCGTCGTCGGAACGGGGACGGCAACCCAGATCCTGCATTCCGGCCAGGAGATCACCGTATCCTGCGCCGAGGGCGACGAGGCGTCGATCTATGAAGGCCGCGCCGACTACGAGGTGCAAACACTCGACATGGAGGACATTCCGGCGACGAAGACGAAGGTAATGCTGAACCTCGCCAATCCGGGGGCCGCATTCCGCTGGTGGCGGCTGCCGGCGGATGGCGTGGGGCTGGCACGCATGGAATTCGTCATCAGCAACGCCATTCGCATCCATCCCATGGCACTGGTGAATTTCGACAGCCTGACCGATCAAAGCGCCAAGGCCGAAATCGCCGAGCTGACGGCGGGCTATGCCGACAAGTCCGCCTACTTCGTCGACAAGCTCGCCGAAGGACTGGCGAGGATCGCAGCGGCCTTCTACCCGCAACCGGTCATCGTCCGGATGAGCGATTTCAAGACCAATGAATATGCGGGGCTTCTTGGCGGCGCGGCGTTCGAGCCGACCGAGGAAAACCCGATGATCGGTTTTCGCGGTGCCTCGCGATACTATTCGCCGCGATACCGGGACGGATTTGCGCTGGAATGCAAGGCAATCCGCAAGCTGCGCAACGAACTTGGCTTCAAGAATGTCGTGGTGATGATCCCCTTCTGCCGCTCCGTTGCGGAGGCCGAAAAGGTGCTGGACGTGATGGCCGAAAACGGATTGAAACGCGGCGAGAGCGAGTTGCAGGTCTTCGTCATGTGCGAGATCCCTTCGAACGTCATCCTTGCCAAGCAGTTCGCCCGACACTTCGATGGGTTCTCGATTGGATCGAACGACCTGACCCAGCTGACACTTGGGGTCGACCGCGATTCCGGCGAGCTTGCCGATCTCTTCGACGAACAAGACGATGCGGTCAAATGGATGATCCGCAGCGTGATCGGCGAAGCCAAGGCTGCCGGCGCCCGGATCGGCATTTGTGGCCAGGCCCCGAGCGACCATCCGGAATTTGCCAAGTTCCTCGTGGAGTGCGGCATCGACAGCATCTCGGTCACACCGGACAGTTTCATCGCGGTGAAGCAGAATGTTTCGGAAGCCGAGAATGCAAAGGGAGCTGCCGGCACGGCGCCATTGGGGTGAATGGCGTCATGTAGCCGAACGGAGATTGGGAAGAATGGCGGACAGGGTGTCCGTCATACTGCCATTTCATAGCGTCCCAGATCGTCGCATTTTGCCGCTTTATTCCAGCATTTTAGCATTTCACCCGTATCGACATGTGTCATGCTGCCCCATAGAATTGCAGTCATCTGTTAGGGTAACTGTTGGGGTAGATATGGCTCTCGCACTGAACAAACTCAGCGCCCGCGGCGTGACTGCGATCACCAAGCCGGGCCGGCACGGCGACGGCGGCGGGCTTTACCTGGTTGTCGACAAGAGCGGCGCGAAGCGTTGGGTCTTCCTGTACCGGCGGGATGGGACACTGCGCGAGATGGGTCTGGGCGGCCTGAAGGCCGTCACGCTTGCTCGGGCTCGGGAACTTGCCAGCGAGGCGCGGGCGAACCTTCAGGCCGGCGTTGATCCGATCGCAGCAAAAAACACAGTTCCAGTTGCCGTTCCCACGTTCGGCGAGGAAGCGGACGATTTCATCGACGCCATGGGGCCGCAGTTCAGGAATGCGAAGCACCTCGACCAATGGAAGATGACACTGAAGGTCTACGCCGAGCCGCTGCGGTCGAAACGGGTAGACGAGATCTCGACGGTTGACGTGCTGGAGGTGCTGAAGCCGATCTGGCTCACGAAGCCAGAGACGGCCGCCCGACTGCGCGGGCGCATTGAACGGGTATTGGATGCGGCCAAGGCGAAGGGCCACCGCTCCGAACCGAACCCGGCCCTCTGGCGCGGGCATCTGGCGAACCTGCTCCCGAAGCGCAAGAAGCTGTCACGCGGCCACCATGCCGCAATGCCGTATGAAGACGTTCCGGCGTTCATTGCTGATCTGCGGGAGCGCGAAGCGATGGCAGCGAGAGCCCTCGAATTCACGATCCTGACGGCGGCGCGAACCGGCGAGACATTCGGCGCAACGTGGCGAGAGATCGACCTCAAGGCAGCGTTGTGGACCATTCCCGCCGCGCGGATGAAGGCCGGGCGGGAGCATCGCGTTCCGCTGACGCCTCGGGCTGTCGAGATCCTGACGGAACTCGCCAATCTAGGCGCCGAGCCTGACGCCTATGTGTTCCCAGGCCAGAAGGAAGGGCGCCCGCTGTCAATTATGGCCATGGACATGATCCTGCGCCGGATGAAGGTCGATGTCACTGTGCACGGCTTCCGTTCGTCTTTCCGCGATTGGAGCGGCAACGAAACGGCGTTTCCTAGGGACGTTGCAGAAGCTGCGCTGGCTCATGTCGTCGGCGATCAGACCGAACGGGCCTATAGGCGCAGTGACGCGCTGGAGAAGCGGCGCAAGCTCATGGCGGCTTGGGCCAACTTCTGCGAGCCGAAGAAGTCCGGCAACGTGGTTGATATGAAGCGGGCAAAACAGGCTTCGTGAATGGAGCCACTTGCGCCCCGGAGCTTGTCGAGCGATAGAAAGCCCGGCGGCGACATCAACGAATAACCGGGCCATATGCGGCGGCCCATGAGTGACCGCCCATGCATGCTTTCAAGGGAGCCCGGACCCTGTCCGAGTTCGCCGGCCGCAAGATCCACGTCGAGTGCCTGAAATGCGAGATCCGGCGCCGCTACGATGGTGACGCGATGATTGCGCGTGTCGGACGTGACGCGGTGATGCCGGATCTGCTTAACCGAATCGCCCGCGGCAACGGCTGTACGTTAAACGATGCGCCGACGCCAAACGGGATCAGGTGCGCTATGCACTATTGTAGTCAAGCTGCAAACCTCGCTTCCTCTGCTTAAGGGCCCTGCTTCGTTGCGCCGAGTCGCGCGCTCCGGGAGCGCGAAAGCATGCGGATCTCACGTCTCGGTTGACAGATAAGGCTTAAGTTGAAAAACCTTGTGGTGATATAACCTCCTGGCCAGAGCACACTCTCTTTGAAGCTGGGTGACAAAATCTTAATCTAGCTTCCGGTTGTTAACCCAGGGTTATTGACTTATATGTCAATCCAGTCAGAGATTGAGCAACACTGCAAAGCAGGGAGCCTGAAGCTGCACGTCCCGGAAAGACGGTCTTTCGTAGTTGAGAGACATGTTTTCCTAGGTGGCGAAGCGAGGAGCTTCATAGATTGGGATGGCACCGTTGACGTTAAGTTCGACACAGTATCGGCACGCGCTGGCTCAGTGTTGGATCGCTTCTGCAACGGGAGTTATGTCACCGTTGGTATGGATCCGCACAACAAGAAGAGCACGAGCCTTATCGCGAGAGTTGATCCGGTGGGCGACGGCATCGTTGATTTTCGCATCACGGACCCCAACCCGGCGGTTAGAATTTTTGGCTCGTTCGCTGCGGTCGACGTCATCGTGCTCTTAACGTGGTCTCCTAGGCAAGACTGTGATTTCAAGGCTGAAGTAACTAGGTGCAGGAAAGTGTGGGATGCACTTTTTCCGAAACACCTACCGATCGTATCTGAGAAGATTGAATCCTATGTCTCAAAACACTTCGATGCTGGCTAGACCTGAAGGCGATAGCGAAATCTCGCGTCGGGCAATTGCCTACGCGAGCGAATCCGCGCGGCAAGAACTATACGACCTCGTCGTGCGGAACTGCGTCGAGTCGGGTGTTACCAAAGCGACGCTTGCAAAACGACTGAACAAGGATCCTGCTCAAGTCAGTAGGCTGCTTGGTGCTCCGGGAAACTGGACCATCGATACCGTCGCTGAGCTTCTTTTCGCCATAGACGGAAGCTTGCTGAAAGCTGGCTCTTTCGTTGCCGCTGAGGAAGCCGTAGCCAATATGCGTGGCGCTTCATGTTTTGTTGAGCGACCAGAGCACGTAAATGTCACCTATGTGAACAGAAAAGAGCTTGTTCGCAAAGCAACGCGTTCAGCAGTGTCCCGGGTAAATTGGCGATGAAAATCCAAGCGCTATTCTGTGACGACGTTCGGCGCGATGAAACCGGAACCTTCATTGTAATCGGTGTATATCCGGGCGTGATTTACGTCGATCCTGATCCTTCCAGTAAGAATATAAGTAATTTCGTACTCATCACAGAACTGGAGCCAGGCGAGCACGAGGCCCGGCTCATGATGACCTTTCATCCCGATGATGGAAGCGACCCGCAAGTACTTGGTGACGATATTCTTTCGCTTCAGGGAGGGGATGACGCCGCACTTGTTCTCAGTCCGAGCGGTTTGCAACTGCAAGTCAAGGGCCCAGGCTTTTTGACCCTGAGACTCGGAATGGACGGCTCAGAGCCCTCAGAGATCTGCTCTCTGAAAGTACTGGTTCACATAGAAGAACCGAGGTGAGTTGAGACCCCCTCAGGGCACACGCAGACTTTGACCATAGGGCGCGGTCCGGTCGATTGTGAACACCCTTAAATCCAAGGGTTGCGCGTGAGTTTCGCGGCGTCACAATGGTAGGCTTGTGCTAGGGAGTGCTGCCGTGAAACAGATGAACCCTGACGATATCCCCGCCTTCATCGATGAAGTTATGGCAACCGGCTGCCGTCCGATTGCAGTGGCCAACGGCTGGATTGTCGGTGACGCAGATCTGCCCGAGCCGGCGTGCTCAAATGTTCAGCCCGTCTTGCGTCAGATCCGAATGAAGTACGGCGAGCGCGACCATCTCGTTGAAGAGATTGCTGCCCACCTCAGATCGATAGGGCAGTCATATTCAATGCCGTCCTCCACCCATTAAGCGAGTTCGCGAGCGGCGGTGACTACTCATTCTCATCTGACGTTTAAGAGCCCTCTGCAGTCAAGGAGCACGCTGACCTAAGGCCAGTAACTGTCCTCATCGTAGTTGGCCGGGATCGGGTCTACCGCCTTCAGCGCTCGCTTGGCCTCGTGCAGGACTTGCATGAAGGCTTTGCCGGCGTTGACCAGTTCGATCACCTGGACTGGCGTCAGATAATGGTCGCCGTTGTCGCGATCGGTGAGGAATAAAACGGGCGCGGCGACCCCAGCCTCCTGGAGATCGCGCGCCGTGTCTTTGAGGGCAAGCAGCACCGTCTGGGTTCGGAGAGATCCTTCGAGCGGCAAACTCCCGTAGCCCGCCAGGTCGAATACCTTCCCGCGGATTGCGCGACGATCATGTTCGGCGTCCACGTCCGCTCCCGTGATCGGTTGGGGCTCCGGTGTTGGTGTGCGGTCCACCCACTCGCCGTTTTCCCAAACGTGGTGCTCAGAAGGCTGAGCCGGGCGGATGGCAAAGCCGCCGTCGATCGTGACTTCCAGTCCATCGAGCATGCCGGCAAGGGCGGCCTCGTATTGCTTCTGGCTGATCCTGGTGCCGCCTTCGATGAAGCTCTGGCTGATCGTGCCGTTATTTGCGTAGGGCATCCTATTTGATCCTCATGTAATAGCTGACGCCGATGTTCTTGGGGCGTGTCTCTGTCCCGACGCGCGCACCGAACGTCTGCGAGATCCCAAGAAAGGGTACGCCTGTGTTCTCGGCGTTGCCGCGCGAGAGGGTCGTCGTAGCGCTCCCGCTGGCGATGGCTGCTTCGACGCGGTGATTGTGATCCTGCAACTGATCGTTCTCGGTAGCGCCGGGCGTGCCAGCTCGAAGAAAGCGGCGTTCCGTGTTGATGAGATTGATCGTCTGCCCGAGCATCGGGCTGCCGGTCAGGGCGATGCTGGCCGTCGCTACGACCAGGGGCGCGGAGCCGCTGACACTCTCAGAAGCGAGGCATCCTTGATTGTACCCGCCCGAGCCGGTCAGTCCGGCTGTGAGCTTCACGAAGCGAAAGCGAGCGTCGTTGGTGGGAGGAATAGCGGCGCCGGTCTTTGTATCGTCCACCTCGTAGAGACTACCAACGCCGCAAGCGAACCAAGGCGCGTTTGCGATCAGGTCAGCGAGCGCATCCTGAAGGCCCGCAATCGTGGAGATCGCCTGTGTTCCGGTGTGGTTCTGGCGAGCGAAAGCATCGGCCTCGATGGACTGCGGGTCGTAGACCGAGATGAGCATGTCACCGCCGCCAGGCAGGTAGCCCCAGGCGCTGTCGCCTTCTGCGGATGATGCCTTGATAGGAACCTGACCAGCGCTCCCGCCTGTCGGGAGAACGCGTGTCGCCAGCGGCGGGATGTCTTCGGCGAGCTCTGCGACCGTGACGATTGCAGCGATGTTGAGCGCGACTGTCGAGAGATAGGTAGTGGACCCGAGAATGGCCTTCACCGCAGGCGATAGGCTGTCGACCGTGACGATCCCATTCTTCAGTGCGCCGTCGTCCCGCCGGACGTCCTTGAGCGCATCGATGGTGCCATTCACGGACCGCTCAACGCTATTAAGCTCGTTATTGACCTGGAGGCCTGGGACACCGGGAGCAAAGTTGTAGGCCCGCTCGTAATAGATTGGCGAAGGCATAAGTCGCACCACATGAACAACTTCGCGAAGCTCGCGTCTTAAGGCGAGGGAATGGCGAAGGAGTTGAACTCTGCTTCATAGAAGCGGTGGTGCGGACTGCTCGACTTTCCGCTGTTTACCAGCACGAAAATCTTACGTGAATTACGCCGAATAGACAAGGAGATCAGCCATCTGCTGCCCGCAGTTTCTGAAACCGTTCCTCAGCCTAAGGTATGTGTGGGAAAGCAAGACAACTCTTTCTTTCTGAGCTTCGCGCGGATAGCTTGCTGCCTGGAAACCATGCTGGGGAGCACCATGAAGAAATACGTCGTCGCTGCGGCAACACTTGCCGCTCTCTCATCCTGCGCCAAGCGACCGGACGCAATTGTGCCAGTCGATATCCCGATGGCCGTGTATCAGGGCCAGAGCTGCCAGCAGCTTGGGAATGAGCTCATCAAAGAACAACAGAACCTCGCGGCGGTGTCGAAGGCCCAAAATGAAGCGGCCACCGGCGACGCAGTCGGCGTGTTCCTGATCGGCGTACCAATGTCCTCGGCAGTCGGCGGTGACAAGGAAGGCCAGGTCGCGGTGGCAAAGGGCAAGGTCCAGGCGATCGAGAACACCTTGAAGAGCAAGGGTTGCCAATAAGACAGTGACGGCTGGCGAAGGGAAGGCGGCAAGTGGCCAACAAAGTTCCAGACTTTCCTAAGGATGATGATAGGAGCCTTGCCTACCACGTTGCTCAAACGACCCTGGGAGCTGCCGACGTAGCGCTTCCTGGCGCTGGCTATGCTCTTCAGCAGATGGTCTCACACTTCATCGGAGAACCCCTGCAAAAGCGGCGGGAGCAGTGGTTCGAGGAGGTTGGCCGGGGCTTGCTTGAGCTGCAAGAGAGGTTCGAAGAATTCGACCCGTCGACGCTGTCAGACAATGAAGACTTCGTGAGCGCTGTCTATGAAGCGTCTCACTTGGCTTTGAAGTCCGGGAAGGAATACAAGCGCAAAGCGCTTCTGAATGCGGTGCTAAACATCGCTCTCGGTCAGACGGTCGAGGAAACTCTTCGCGGGCGCTTTATGGGACTGCTTGATGTCCTTTCGAAGCCTCATCTGAGGGTTTTGTCCGTCTTGGCGGCTCCAGCCGACTACCCGCAATGCGTCGAGATGTCCGGCCGTATGAGTATGGGCGCCCAAGAGCACATCATCCGTGCAGAAATCAGTACTGAAGAGATCCCCAACGACCTATTTGAAATCGTGTTGAGCGACTTGGGCAGAGAAGGGTTGTTCGACGGCAACTTGAAGGGGATGGGCTCTAGCGGGACCTTCTTGGTCAAGCGGACAACTACCGCAGGGGATCACTTCCTTGCGTTCATCAGTTCGCCATTGGATTGAAAACGATATGCCAACGCTTTGGCTAGGCGTCTGCGTTGTCGCTGCCCCGCAAAGTTTCGGCTATTGAGGAAGGCCCAATATGTGCAACCTCTACAACATCACCACCAACCAGGAGGCAATCCGGGCCTTCACCAAGGCGATCGACCGCCTGGGCAATCTGGAGCCTTCACTGAACGTCTACCCGGATCAGATGGCGCCGATCGTCCGCAACAACGGCGGCGAGCGAGAAGCGGTGATGGTGCGCTGGGGTATGCCGTCTTCGCAGAAGGCACTCTTTGACGCTGCCTCCAAGCGAGCCGACAAGCTGCGGGAGAAGGGCAAGCCGGTCGATTTTGATCATCTGCTGAAGCATGAGCCTGACCGCGGCACCACCAACATTCGCAACACGAACAGTTCCCATTGGAAACGGTGGCTGAGCGTAGAGAACCGCTGCGTTGTGCCGATTACGCGATTTGCCGAGCCCGATCCTGCTTCGAAGCCGGAAGGTGGCGCGACCCCGAACGCCTGGTTTGCCGGCGACGAGAGCGAGCCGCTGATGTTTTTCGCGGGGATCTGGGTTTCGCAGTGGGAGAGCGTGAGGAAGGTGAAGGACGGGCTGACACGCGACGACCTGTTTGGGTTCCTGACGACGGAGCCCAACGGCGTGGTCGGGCCGATCCATCCCAAGGCTATGCCCGTCATCCTGCGTGAGAGCGCCGACGTCGAGATGTGGCTGTCGGCGCCCTGGAGCGAGGCAAAGGCGTTGCAACGACCACTCCCTGACGACCAACTGATCCAACTCGATCAGCGGAAGCTCGAGCCTTGAAAGACTGGCTACTGATCGCGCTGCTCGCAATGCTCATCCTGTCCGCTATTGCATCCACAGCCGCGACGATAGCGAAGCTGTTGGGGTGGGCGTAACGGAGAAGAAATGATCTCAGCACTGATAATCTGCGCGGCGCTTTCAGTCGTCGATGGCGATACCCTCAAATGCGACGGCCAAAACATGCGTCTCTTGGGCGAAGGCGTAGTGAATGTTCGCGGCGTCGACACACCCGAGATGGGCAGCTACGCGAAGTGCGACAAAGAGCGGAAAATGGCGCAGCTTGCTAAGTTTCGGCTCTCAGAGATGATCAAGGGCAAAACCCTACGGATCGAAGCCAAAGGCAAGGATCGTTACGGTCGTCCGCTGGTAAATGTCTATCTCCCGAATGGCCGAGAGATCGGAAAAGAGCTTATCCGCGAAGGTTTCGCCAGAGAGTGGCGAAAGGGGAAGAAGATCAATTGGTGCAACTAGCGGACCGGCCCACTCGACTTGGGCGCGCAATCATGCGGTAATGCCGCCTCTACTTGGGTGAGGGTATCATGAAGCGTTTTCCAATTGTCAGCGTTGCCGTCCTGCTTGCTGCCACTCCGGCGTTTCCAACGGATGCTATACCGTGGAAAGAGGTTGGCGGTTGGGTTGTGATGATGGATCCCACTCTGGGGAATGCTTGTTACGTCAGTACAATCTATGAAGATGGGACGGTGCTTCGCCTCGGTTTCAATTTCACCGGGTCTCAGGGCGCCATTTACATTGCCCTGGGGAACCAGAACTGGAAGTCACTTGAGCCGGGCAAGGATTATCCAGTCGTCATAACGTTTGATCGAGAGACGCCGTGGAATGCTGTTGCGAGCGGCATGGAGTTTAGCAACATAAACTGGCTGACAGTCCATACGACGGATATGGATTTCGCTGCCGAGTTCGCGCGCAAACACACCATGAATGCGACGTTTCAAGGCCGGTCTATTGCGACGCTCCAACTGAGAGGTTCTGCGCGAGCTGTGAGTGAGATGCTGAATTGCCAAGATGCAGTGAAAGCTTATTCATCCACGCAGCAGCCAGCGCCGCAACCTGCGGATCCATTTGCCGTAACACCAGACGTGAAGAGCGCGACCGATCCTTTTGCTTTGTGAGTTTGCATCCGTGCATTACATCCCGACCTCTAGCGAGAAATCTTGCGCTCGAAGAAGTCTTCCCATGAGCCGGCGCCCTGCGGCGGCCGGGGTACGCGCTCGCCCGCCTCGTTGGGCTGGGACGCGCCAGCGTTCAGCCACTCAAGAGCGGCCTGCACGTCGGAGTTTTCAGCCAATGCGTTGCTGACCATCTCGATGAGCAGCTAGTCTTGCTGCCGGCCTGAGTCGAAGTCAAATGCGCTGAGAACTGATACTGATCGGCGCGGTGTTTTTAGTGATCGTGGCCTCGATAGCAGGGCAGGCGATGCAGATTCGGTAGGCGCTGCAATGAGTGAAGGATGTGGCGATGCAAGATGCGATCAGGGTGGGCGACGTGGTGCGCACCAGACACATTAGGTCGCCGGCGATGCTGGTGATCAAGCTGCATATCCAAAACGATGACAGCGACGTGGCCGAACTGCTGTGGTTCGACGCGAACATGAACGCTAGGCAGCTCGCCCTTGATACGTCGCTGCTCGAACATGTGCCGCAGCAATGACGCGCTATCTTTCGCTGAAATTTTGCCTAGTGCCAAGCTAAGAAGTCTAAATACGCATACGGAGCGATCGCATGAGCGGCGGCGGGAACGACGAAAAGGATGGCGCGCCAGCGACGCCCGAACAGCGGCCGGCAATCATTTTTTGGGCGTGTATGGGCAGCGCCGGCTGGCTACTGGTGACCGGCCTGTTCGTTTATCTCTCGCCGCTTCCAAGTGATTGCGCAGGTCCAATCCGGTGCATGACCCTCAACGAGTGGGGGGATTTCGTCGCAGGTGTGTCAGCGCCCCTCGCATTCCTCTGGCTTGTTGTCGCAGTCTTCATCCAATCAAAGGAGCTCTCAGAGCAAAGGGCTGAGCTGAGGCTCACTAGGCGGGAGTTCGAGCTCAATCGGGACGTAATGAAAGCCCAGGCTGAGGATGCCAAACAGCAAGCGGCCTATATTGGGCAGCAAACGGCACTGATGACCAAGGGGGCGACAGAAAGTGAAAGGAAGCAGAAAGAACAAGTCCTTGAAACGACGCTGGAAGAACTAGGCTCGACGATCCGCCAACACCTTCACATGCAGCCCGTCATTTTGGGCTCAGGGAAAAACAACTCATTCCAACCGGCTGTATTCCAGACCAGAAGCCAAGACAACGAGGACTTCATCCTACGATTTGCCGATTTTCTCAACGGTATCAGTTCTACCGGAGTCAAGCCGCCACACTTCGTGAATCCTCGTCACAAGGTGGAAATGATGAAGGCTTATCTGCTCGCGGAAGAAGCTAGGCGTCTTGCTGCAGATCTAAAGGGACATTCCCAAAGCAGAATCGACCGGCTGCGAGTGCCCGAGATAGTCAGCATCTTCCACAGCGTCTTTTTGGACATGCACGTAGACGTCAGCTCCGCCGGAGAAGCAGTTGCCTCGGCAGAGTTCAAAGCCCCCTGGGCGCCGGGCTTGGCCGACGATACGGATGCAAACATATAACCAGCGTGGGACGTCAGAACGCCGCGCCTTCATGCTCTATCTTTGGGCGACTGAACGGCATCGAATGACGGCTGCATTGTTGCCTCTCATGAGGCCGACAGGATCAGCTCAGCAAAGCGGCGAGCTTCTCAGCCATCGCAATGAGACCCATGATGCCGAGCACGCCGACAACCAAACTCGCTACCACATCGCAAGCGGAATATATCCGCTCGCCGGTAAGCTGCCTGTCTTGTTCCTGCGGCATGAATTCATCCCTTCCTACGGGTCTCGACCTTACTTCGAAGGCGGGCACGCAGCAATAGATTTGCGCCGTGAGCTATCACTAGAGATAGAAGAGCAAAGGCCGGCTAAGCTCAACGGAATTGAAGCTCACCGGCTCCCGACGTACTGAGATCCGGCAGCAGCCGATTTGACGAAGGCGTTACGGTTAGCATCGATCGCGGACTGAACGGCATTCGGGCGGGCTTGCGTAGCGGCTTTGCTGCCGCCGGCCATAATAATATCGACCAGCTCCCGAACGTAGCCGTCCTGCATCCGCTCGGCCCCCTTGCGAGCCACGTAGCCAACAGCCGGGGCAGCGACCGCGCCGACGGGGCCGCCGACTTGGTAGCCAACGCCGCTGGATAGAGCGCCGCTTACAATACCTGTAGGCGAGAGCTTGCCGACGAGCCGGAGAGCGTTCTGATCGGGGGTGCCGGTGATGGCCTGCATCAACGCCGCTTGCTCATCAGCCGTAAAGCCGCGCGTGGCTGACTTGGAATTGCGCAGGCTCTTCATCGCCTGGTGAGAAGCGTTCTCGCGGTTCGCGCCGGATCCGGCAGCGGCCGCATTCAATTCGCCGCGGGCTGCGGCCTCGGTGACGACATTCGCCTTCGACATGCGGGACCAGAGATCGCGCGCCGTCTTCAGGGCTTCGGCTCCGGCCGTCGCGTCACCGCTCAAGACTTCGCCGGCCTGCGTGTTGCCCACAAGGTCATCGATGCGGTTCACGATCGCAGAAACGGCCGCGTTGTTGCTCTTGTTGCCCGGAATGTATCCGCCGCTCGCGACCTTTCGCAAAGTGTCGAGCCCCTTCAACGTCACGTTCTGGCCTTGGAGATCCTGGAGGCGGCGAAGGACGGCAGCGGCTCCAGGCTGCAATGCCGGATCGAAGCCGGTATCTGTGAGCGTTTGAACGATCTCGGTTTGCAGGCGGTTTGTCGCCTGGGGCGTGAAGATCACGCCGGCGTTGTCGGCAGCATCGTAAGCCTGCCGGGCTGCCGTCGATAGCTCGTCCAAGGTGGGGATTTTCGGCTTTGCATTGAACGCCCCGGCGACCTTGCGAGCACCCGTCGCGAGAGCTTCGCCGGCTGCGTTGCCCGCGCCGCCGAAAATCGCACCCATCAATGCCCCTTGGCCGATGTCCTGGTCATGCCCGGAAGCATTCAGCGCGCCATAGCCTGAACCCTCGACTGCGGCGAGCCCGGAGCGGGCCACGGTGCCGGTTACGCCTGGAACGGCTGCTGCGATGCGGGGCAAGGATGCGCCGGCGCTCGCGGCCATGACCGGCGTTGCAATCGCCCCTCCGATCTCTGCAACGGTCGTTGCGGGTCCGCCCCGCATTTGAGCCTCGGCGCTCTTCTGCCGTTCTTCCTCGGTGCTGGTGCCATTCATGTAAGCAGCGAGCTTGTCAGCATAACCAAAGGTCGCGCCATTCGCGATCGATCGAGCCACATCGTCGGCTGCAACGGCCGCTTTCTGATACCAAGGCCTCGCGTCGAACTCGGCCTGAACGTTCTCAGCGGTGCGCGGCTGCGGCGCGGTCTCCAGCGTGAAGCCATCGGGCAGCGGCGGGAGTTGCTGCGGCTGCGGACTGGCTTCAAGCTGAAAGCCGGCGGGAAGGGGCGGCAGGTTGCTCATTGTGCGGGCTCCCATGCTCCATTGCGAAGAACCAGGCGCTGGCCTGTCTGCGGGTTCGTGGCGTAGACCGGCGCGGCGGCTTCAGCCGGTGCGGCCGGAGCGGTCTGCTCGGTCGGCATCACCGATGCGCTCAGATCGACGCCAGCACGCTCGGCGTTGATGATAGCGTCAGGCGGTAGACCAAGGCGGATAGCTGCCAAGGCGCGGGCGCGCGATGCTTTCTTCTGGTCGAGCAATTCGGGGCTGTCGAACGGCTGCGGGAGATAGACGCGGCCGTATTCCGATTGCTCTTCCTTGGTGATGGCGGCGCCCGTGTCTTTGCGCAGGATCGCCTGAAGAAACTCAAGGCCGGCCTGCTCGGCAAGCTGATATTCCTTGCTCTTGATCGCGTTGCCGCCGGCCTGTTCTGTGGCGCTGCCGATGCGGCCGGTGATCTGCGTCAGTGCTTCGCCGTACTGGTCGAGCTTCGGGATCGCACCGGATGCGCGCGTGAAATAGACGCTATCCTTCGACTGCCCCTCGGTGAGCGCCTTGCCGCCTTGCTGGACCACGGTGCCATCTGGCAGAGTTACCGACATGCCGGGAGCCTGTTCCTTCGGCGCGGGGCTCGCACCCTGTCGCACGGCGGCACCGGGCGACATGTAGACGGGCCTTCCATCCGGGCCGACTGCCTGAACCGGCGCGCGCTCGCCCATGATGGTATCGACCAGCATTTCGTCAGTAAGCTGCCCGTTGTCGAGCAGCCGCGCCCGCTGCTGCGCGTCCCATTCGGCGGCCGTCAGTGGCTTCAGGGCGCCAGCGGCGGGACCGATGCCGGGCATCTCCAGAAGCCCCATCACGTCTTGAGCGACTTCGTGGCGGATCTGACCAGGGTCGAGCGGGCCGAGCAGCGTTGTGATCGCCTTCGTCTGATTGTCCCGGAGATTGTTGCCGCCGCTTACGGCGGCTTCGCTGTCCACCTTGTAGCGGGCGTTCACGTCGGGGATGCCGAGCCGCTGTGTTGCTGCGGCCTCGATCATTTCACGCTCAGAGAGCACGCGGGCATTGTCGCGAACGTTGTTTTCCGTTGCTGCCTGATAGCCGCGATCGACGTTGTAGGTGAAGCCCTCCGGCGTCTGGCCATAGCCCTGAACGCCCGTCAGAGAAGACCGCTTCGAAGCGGTCGGATCTTCTGGATTGTCGAAGAGCCAGGCCAACTGGTTCATCTTGGCCCGGCGTTCATCTGCCAGGGCGTAGTTCGCCACGTCGGCGGCTTCCGGTGGCTGGAAGAGGCCGGCAAGGTTTGCGGCCGCAGTTCCGAACGCCTCGTTGTTGAAATAGCGGTTCGACTTGATCATGGCGGGATCCTCAGTGAATGGCCGGGCGGTCTTCGTAGACCGCTGAAAGCGTGGTTTTGGCGATGACAAAGGCGAGATCTGCTTGCGGGCCGGTGGCGATTGCGTTGCGCAGGTAAACGCCCCTCAGATCGGCCTCTAACATGGCGACCGCTGCCAAGAGCCAAGGGCGCCGCGCTTCATCTGCCGTCGTCAGAGCCGCGTTTGCGCAGCCCAAGCAAAAGAAGATCTCTTCAGGGGTGAGGCGGCCGGCTGTCAGCTCGGTCACGCGCGGCGCAACAGCAAAGAGCCGCTGCGAAGCCTCGGCGATCAAGCCGGCGTCGAGCGAGCCAAAGCCCACGGCGTGCACCAGGTGATGCAGGGCGTGGGCGCAAGGGATAAGCACCGATCCGGCCAGTGCCGTGTCGAGATGCTTGATTGTCTCGGAGAGGTGAGCGTTTCCGTCGGTCATGAGAACATCCCGTAGGTTGGTTCAGTTGACGTCTCAAGCAGCGCGTCAATCGTGCCGTGTTGGCGATCGTACCGACGGTTCGCCATGTCCTGCCGATGTTCGGCAATGCGCGCATGATGGATCAGGATTTTGACGCGGGTTCGATCGTCTTCAGAACACGGCAGGCTGACGTCCTCGCGGTCGAACGCCTGGACCAGACGTGCTGCCGCGAGAAAACCGTCGCCAAGATGCTCGCGGTCGATCTTTCCCATGCGCTCAGTATCGGTGCCCCAACGCAAAGCGTGTGCGAGCGCATCGAAGCAGCTGGCGAACAATTCATTCGTGAAGCGGGTGTCGGGCAGCTCCCAGCGCTCCCGCCTGGGGTCGGCGAAGTGCAGAATATCGCCAAGCGCCATCTGGATTTCGAAAACCCAATTCGAATGACCGCCCGCGCGCCGCAGATGTGTTGCCGCTGCCTTGGCCCTTTCGTTGGCCGCTGCCGTTGCGATGCCGTCCATGGATCTGCCCACTGTGCTGTTGTCGTTGCGACAATGTGGGCCGGATTGCCGAGCCGATATATACCCGGCGGAAGGGCGCTTTTCGGCGAGAAATTTGGAGAGTAGCGGGCATATGGTCATAGCGGCATCGCATGTCACGAACGGTCGCGCCGCTTTGAAGCTGGCGAGGTTGTTCGATTGACGAGAGAGCCCGGAGGCCCGGCGATGCGGTTGCCTGAAGCCGCTGTTTACTGACAGACCGAATATAGCACGGTGGGACTGTGGAGGCCAGCACGGCGGCAGCGGGTGGCGGGGTGGAAAGTTCCAGCAAACCGCGAATTTCTCCGGAGGTCGTATGTGCCTTTCCGGGCCGCGTTTTGAGTAACGGGCAGGGGGTCGGGTCGGGGGTAGCCGGGTGCGGGTCCGATCCGGTGCCGGTGCTGCTGCGGTGCCTCGACCCTTCGCGCTCGATGACCGCGCCGCCTGAAAGAAGGGCCGTTGACAGGGCCGCAGATGGTGTTACATTAATGGCAACGAACGTAGACGAAAACGTAACACACTTGGACAAGGGCAGGAACGGCAATGGCAAACGGCAAGTTCATCGCTTACTATCGCGTCTCGACCGCTCGCCAGGGTGCCAGCGGCCTCGGCCTCGAAGCGCAGCAAGAAGCCGTCCGCTCCTACCTGAACGGCGGCAACTGGTCCCTGGTCGCTGAGGTGACAGAAGTCGAGAGCGGCAAGCGCAACGATCGCCCGAAGCTCGCCGAAGCGCTCCGGCTCTGCAAACTGCACGGCGCGACACTGATCATCGCCAAGCTCGACCGTCTCGCCCGTAACGTTGCGTTCATCTCGAACCTGATGGAAAGCGGCGTAGACTTTACCGCTGTTGACTTCCCGAAGGCCAACCGCCTGACGGTCCACATTCTCGCAGCTGTGGCCGAGCATGAGCGCGAAATGATCTCGCAGCGCACGAAGGCCGCTCTTCAGGCCGCAAAGGCGCGCGGCAAGCGTCTCGGCGGCGACCGTGGCAACTTCGCCGACGTTCGGGCGCTCGGTCCTGCTGTGAGCGTTGCAGCCCGCAGCAAGAAGGCCGATGACCGCGCCGCGCTGGTCGCGCCGATCATCCAAGAGCTACAGGCCTCCGGCGCATCGCTGCGCACCGTGGCGGCGGAACTGAATGCTCGCGGCATCTCGACGCCTCGCGGCGGCGAGTGGAGTGCTGTGCAGGTCAAGCGGGTTGCCGAGCGCGCTGCCTGATCTGAGAGCCCAACAGCCCCGAAACGATAACGCCCCGGCTCATGACCGGGGCGAACTGTTTGCATGACTGCGTGGTGCGATCAGGCGGAGTGCGAGAGCAGAGACGACAAAACCCCGGCTCAACGTAGCCGGGGCTTTCGCTTGTGGCGATGGGTGGATCAAGCGCCGATAGACGACAGGCTTGCGTTGTGTGCGTCGCAGATGGCCTGTGCCTTTTGAGCAATCACCAAGGGCACGAGACCATCGATCAGGACGCGTCCAGTATCGTTTGCGATTTCGGCGGGTTCAAGATCGTCAAGCCCGAACATATCGAGGTGACTGCCGGCGTGGACGCAAAACGAGTTAACCTCAAGCGCCACGTCCAAAGGAACGAGGCCATCAATATAGAACCGGCCGTCCGGATCCTGTGGCGTCCCTCTCATGATGGGATCGTCCCAGCATACGATTTCTAGTTTCGCCATACGATCTGCGGGGACGTTCAGATGTTGGCGATGGTTTGAACCTCTTGCCATGCGAAAGCACTCCTTTTCTCGATTTTTGCACTGAGAAAAGGATAGTATAAAAGACTACCAAGTCAATGTTTTTATTTGTCTTTTAGGTTTTGCTTTGTCGCGTTACAGACGAGACGGAAGATACCGTTCGAAGATGTCGAAACGCGAGTTCAGCCGAACACATCGTCTTGGTTCCCGCCGTCCAATGCCTTCAGAGCGGCCTGTTTCTCGGTTTCGATCCGATTGGTGAAGTCGCGCAGTTCCTGCATCGACATTTGGCTTAGATCCTTATCGGGCTCGGCGTTCTTCTGGTCGAAGAAGCCGCCGGCTCGCAGAATGCTGGTGCCTGCGGTGCTCTTGGCCGGTGCCGGTGCCTTGGGATCGCGACACACGGCCACCAGGGCCTCAACGGCCGCAATCACGCCTTCGGTCTGGAGCAAGTGCTTTGCCCGCTCCATTGCTTCTCTACGTTCGCTTGCTGCGCTCACCCGAATACTCCTTGATCTTGATTGGCCTGCTCTGCGAGCCGACGGTAATGGTCCCTTGCTTCCTCCAGTGCCGCCGCCTGCCGCTGCAATTCCGCAAGCTCGGCTGATGCCGGCTTGTCGTCGGGCTTCTCCAGACTGGCGCGGATCTCGGCGGCTCGCTTGCGATCGTCCCGCCGCCTTGCGCGTTCCGCTGCCGGTCCTGGCGCATGGGTCTTGGCCCGCTGGTCGTAGCGCTGCCGCTCTTCCGGGCTCATGGCTGCCAGCCTCTTCGCCTTCGCCTTCCGATCCCGCTCAATCCTTTTCAACTTCGCCTGCAACTTGGCTTCAGCATCCGGGGCTTTCCCGTTGGGCCACTGCGTCAGGTTCCACTGATCACCTTTAGGGGTGGCGCCACCATGAACCCGGCAGCGATCGTGACCGGCCAAGGCCAGGTTCTGGCAGGGGCGGTGATCCTCGGTCGATTTCGTGCGAGCGCCGCAGAGCTTTCGAAAGGGTCGGACTTCTTGATTGTATCGCGTCAGGGCCTCGGCGCCGGCCTTTGGCAGTCCGAACTTATCCCATGCCTGCTGTCGTTCGGAGCGCTTCCTAGACATGCCTCACCCCCGTAGCGGAATAGTGCGCCCATGAGGTCTTCCAATTTGAGCGCTCAAGGCCAGGGGCGTCCCAATCGCTCCGACCGCGACCGTAGACATATTGTCCGACCTCGCGACCCCAAAAGCCCAAGGGGTGGAGGCGGCAGCGCGGCTGGCGCGCAGCGCAGCCTCTCCCCCGTAGGGGTGCAATTTTGCGCAAACAATTCTGCGCACCTGAGAACCCCTGAGAAACAAGGACTTTTGCGCAATTCTGCGCAATTTCGCGCACTCCAATTCCGCGCAAAGCTCTGCGCAATGATTTCAATGACTTAGAGGGATCTGCGCAAGATTGCGCGCAGAGTTTTGCGCAAGATCTGCGCACCTTGTTCACCCGTCTCATTCGAATACTCCAGCATCTGGCGAAGCCTTCGCGGACACTTTGTCTGGAATGACGATGTAGCCGAACTGCCTCTGACGTTGATCATTCCTGCCGATGGCGTCGAACCGGATCGCCCCGCGCGCCTCCAGCCGATGCAGCGCACTGGTGATGTCGTCCACCGAGAACGCTGCCAGGATGTCGGAGGCTCGCCGTTCAAGCACCCTCGGGGCGAAGTGGACGCTACGGGGCTTGTCCGACATCGGGACGCCGGGCATTTCGAGCAGGGCCGAAACAACCGCACTTTCTGCGGCGTCGTTCAGGCTCGGAATAGCACCGGATGCGCTTGCATCACGCAGGACCGCAGGAGCGCTGCCGGCGAGCACGTCGAACGCGCCGCGGTTCCAGCGCAGCTTGAGCCCGGCGCCCTTCGCCCCATAGTTCAGCTTCATGTTCGTGAGCTGCCGGATATCGCCGCTCTTGGCCTTGCCCGGATACTGGAGATAGAGGCGGGAGCGGGAGGCATTATTCCAGCCCGTCGAACCGGAGGTGCCGTCGCCCGAACTCTTGCCGGCAGCGGACGGGTGGCCGAGCGCGATGACAGAGCCGCCAATCGAACGGCCCAAGCCGCCAAGGAAGCGCTTCACGAAGTCGTTGACCAAGACGCGGTCAATCTCGGAACCTGCGTAGATATCGGCGATTGTATCGAGGATCAGCACATCAGCATCGAAGGCAATCGCATCCTCGCGGATCTGGTGCCAGAATGCCGTCTTGGCGAGCGTCTGGCTTTTCCGGTCAAAGGTCGCAATAAAGTTGTCCTGAAAGTTCCTCGACACCAGGCGCAAGTTGCCGAGCTCGGAGAGGCTGACGCCGAGCGAACGGTTGATATCGATCTGGCGACGGTGGAGCTCGGCCGCGCTGTCTTCGCAGAATACGCACATCACGCGCGCCGGGCGAGTGATCTGACCTAGCCAGCTTCGGCCCGTTGCCGCTGCCGTCGCGTACTGGTGCGCCAGCAGCGTTTTGCCTATGCCGCCATCTCCATAGAGCAAGGTGACTTCGCCACGCGGTATCCAGCCCTCAACCTCCCATTCACGGGCAAGCGGCTCGATGCCCTGCCAATCACGGCTAGGGTCGATCCATCCCAACGGCGGCAGTTCTGCCGCTGCCTTGGGCGCGCGCTCGACGGCCTGGGGCTCTGCCTGGAAGCCCTCGGCAATCAGTTCCTCGACCTTGGCAACGGATAAGCCCCTGTCGCTCAGAGTAGCCCAACGATCGACCAGGCTCGTGAACGTCGCCGGATTGGAGATCCGCAGAGATGCCAGCAGCCCGCCATTGTCGCGGATGTCGTCAGCGTCCCACGATCCCGGCTCCCGCTTGCCGAAGCCTTGCCAATCGACAAACTCAAAGACGCGGGCAATCTCCAGATCGGCGGCGTTGTAGCCCATGGCCTGCGCAACGGTGAGAGACGCGCTTTTCCAATCGGCCGAGCCCGCATAGGTCGGGAAGTTGTCAGAGCCGAGCCGGCGGCAGAGCCATGTGACGGCCTGCGCTGGAGTTGGGCGCCGGGCGCTGTCGTCCGCGACCTCGTAAACCTCGCCATCTCCGGGCCGATATTCCGGGGCGCCGCCGAAGTGAATTTCGCCCTCGTCATCGATCTCGCCAAACTCGCAAATGAGGCTCACCGGGTTATGCGCCCGGCGCGTTCCCCAATCGTAGATGCCATCAGGGTAGATCGTGAGATCTTCCTCAAGCTCGCGGTCCAGGTGATCGGCGCCGATCCGCAATTCGCCTTCGTCGTTGCCGACGTTCAGGCCGAGCCCAAGCACATCAGGCAGCCAATCCCTTTTGCGCTCCAGCGCTGCGCGCGTGATCGGGTCGCGCACCTTTGCCGAGACGGTGCCGGGCTTGCGGGAGGGCTTCACGTTGACGGCATAGCCGAGAGCTTCGGCCTTTTCCCTGATGCGCGCGAAGATGACCGAAACGCCCTGTTCATCGACCAAGGGGAGATGGGACAGATTGTGTTCGGTGAGCGTGTTCATCTGCGGAACGCCGCTTTCGTGCATGCCGCTCACAACGACTTGCTGGCCCGTCGCCAGGAACTCTAGCTGATGCCGATGGCCGGCGGCCTCGAAGGTCATCACCTCCTTGAAAAGTTCATCCTCGGTTCGGGCGAAATAGACGGCGCTGGTCGAGTTGGATCGCTCACGGCGCGGCATACCCTTCGCCGACAAGCCAAAGCGCTCGGCCAAGACGTTGCGGATCTCGGCGGCAAGCCGGCGAGCCTGCACATCGTGGGGCGCCATTGACGACGGGTCCACCTTGATATCGCTATCGAAGGCGACAAGGCCAAAACCGGTCCGAACGCCAATCCCGGTTCCCGCCGGCAAGGTCTTCCACGTTCCGAGACCGATCGGCGGGGCCTTCGTCCAGTTCCAGGCGTTGCGCCAGTTGGTCCCGTTCCACTCGCCCGGAACCTTGCCGTTCGCGGGGCGAGATTGCCCGCTGACATAGGAGCCGCAGGGAATGAGCGGCAGCATCAGCTTGCCGTAGCCGCGGGCGTCGAGCGCTCTGGCGCGTTGATGCACCGGAAGCAACTCCGGCGCGGGCGAATGCTGCGCTTTGCCTTCCTGTTCGGCCTGGTCAGCAGTTGAAAGCGAATTGTTTTCGGCGGTCTTAGATGCTAAAGTCACAGCTGTATCCAATGCATTGTAGACCGGTTCTTCGCTTGCCCGCGAAGGCCGGTCGTTTCGTTTCAGGGATCGTTGTTGACGGCGAGATAGATCGTGCTCGTCTTCACGCGGACGGGCGAAGCTGTCGCCTCGACCCCGTCGATGAACTTCACAAGGCTCGCCACGGTGACGACGACGGGGCCGCCGGCCTGAAGCTGCCGCCCGACTAGGCGGCCTTCGCCGATGCGGTTCCGCACCCAATCGGGCGACCGCGCCATGATCTGAGCGACCTCGCGGACGCTGACGAATGCGCGATCGCGCCAAGGGATGTAGATTTCGGCTGCTGACTTGGTCATCTCTTTCTCCTTATTTCGGAGAAGGCAGACTGCGCGGAGTGGCCGCGCCAATAAACGAGATATGCCGAGAGGATTTCCGGCGAGCCGCCTCGGCAGCCTGTTCGGTTTCCAGGTCCGCAGCGATAACCCGCAATTCCTCGGCAACGACGAAAAGCGTGTCCCAAAGGAAGCGGCGAAGCTTCGGGCAGCCACCACGCGCGCGCACCGCTGCGGAGGCTTTGCGCAGCCAGGCTTTCAGGTTCTTCTCTACCCGATCCTTCGTCGCCGGCTCGCCAAGGAACTGAGCCGCCTGCTTGGCCGCTGCCGAGTGGGACTTTCCTTCGGTGGTGAAGAGAGAGAATGCGGCCGCATAGATGATGCGCGTGTTGTAATCGACTTGCGGCCTGCCGCGCTGCGGTTTGCCTTCGCCCTCCAGCAACGGCACCCAAACCGGCGCGATCTCTCCGCAGGCTTGATCAATCGCATACTTGACCAGCGACGGATCGCCGATCAGCTTGACGCCCCGATGCTTCAGGTACTCGGCCGCGATGGCGCGAAGAACGTCTGCCCGGATGTCGTCCCATATGTGTTGCTCATGCGGGGGGAGATTGTCGAAGCGCTCTTTGGCGCGCTTGAATACGGTATTGGCGGCGGCGGTCATGCTGGCACCGCCTTTGCGCCACGCTCGCGCAGTGCGCCGGCGGGGATCGCTTCGAGCGAAGCGAGATATTCGATCACCGAGCTTGTCTTGATCCCGGTACGGCCGCCGATCTTCACGAAGACCAACTGCCCGGCAGCTTGCATCCGGTAGAGATTGCTTCGACTCACTCCGCCCAAGAGGGCAGCGGCATCATTGAGCCGGAGAATTGGGCGGTCCTGCCACGGGATGTCAGAACCGGCCTTGATTGCACGCGTGTTTGCTGTCGTCGTCATCTGGACGCCTCGCGAATAGCGGGCTCCAGGCCCGCGCTATTTTTTAGGAAGTGTTTCCATCGCGGTTCTTTCAGGTCATCCGGTTCTACAAATCATATGCGACGTTGGGGCAATATTACTCAATATGGCACAGACGAGCAACGGCAAATTTCACGCTAAGCCATTCAAAACGTAAGACATTTTAAGCTCCAGCGGTCATAACCCACGGGCCTGATTGAGATAATTCGTACTCGTTGCGGTTGGAAAAAATCTGCATCTTTTCCCTCACGCGCCCGGAGCGACTGGCTCGGTGAAACCGGGATCAAACACGGCGAACCGGGCGATCCTAACGCTGCGCACGAGTTAGGGTAAGCGTTGGGGCGAAGCCTCAAAGCGCCCAAATTTATCAATAATTTCAATGCGGAGTGGCGGACAGGGTGGGATTCGAACCCACGGTACGCTTTCACGCACACACGCGTTCCAGGCGTGCGCCTTAAACCACTCGGCCACCTGTCCAGGGGGAACGCGGGGAAAACCACCGCGGTTGGTCGGGCGCGATATATACCGAGGAATTTCGGCGGATCAACCGAAATCTATCAGAATTTTGACATCGGCCGACAATTCCCTATCTATAGGCTCAGTGCGGCGGGCCCTAAAGGCCGTGCCGGGCTTCAGCCGGAGACATTGGTGGTGCGCTTCCTGTTCAGGGTCTTGAGTTTGCTTGCGCTTTGCGTCGGCGTCGTGTTCGGCGTGATCGATGCCATTGCTTCGGTGTCCGCATCGCAGGTCATCATGACGCCGATTTCGGAGGCCTGGATCGAGACGCATCCAGGCTCGCTGATGACACTCGAAGAGCTTGTTGTCGGGCGTCTCGGAGCCGGTGCTTGGCTTGCGCTTCGCGATGTCGTCCTGCCGCAGCCGGCATTTGCCGCCATGCTGGTGCTGTCACTCGCCTTCTGGATGATCGGTTACAAGAGGCCCTCGCCCGCCGGGCGATTTGCAGCTTGAACCGGGTCTTCGGGGCGCCAAAGGCTCGATAGTGCCCGGCAGATTGTAAGTTTTGGTGCGTGCCGACGACCAATGATCCAAGACCGCAGCCGTTTTGTGCGGCGCGCGGGGATCTGCCGGAAAGGCAGAGTAAAATGCAAAACAGGCCGGGAAACGGCCTCAGGAGGTTTCAAGATGTTCCTGATCGACATGTTCAACAAGAAGACCGTGATGCCGACGGCAGAAAACGCCCTGCCTGGCCGGGCTGAGCCGATCCCGACCGCATCGACGCATTTCATCTCGGGCCTGCCGCTGAAGGGTCCGGTGCCTGAGGGGATGAAGACCGCCTATCTCGGCATGGGCTGCTTCTGGGGCGCCGAGCGCCTGCTCTGGCAGACGCCTGGGGTTTATCTCACCGTGTCCGGCTATCAGGGCGGCATCACACCCAACCCGACCTACCAGGAAACCGTGACCGGCCTGACCGGCCATACCGAAGTGGTGAAGGTGGTCTACGACCCCTCGAAGATCACGCTGGAAGGACTGCTGAAAATCTTCTTCGAGGCGCATGATCCGACACAGGGGATGCGCCAGGGCAATGACATCGGCACCACCTATCGCTCCGCGATCTATGTCGAGGACGACGAGGACATGGCCCTTGCGATCGCCGTGCGTGACCGCTTCCAGGACGCGCTGGTGAAAGCCGGGCGCAACAGCCGGGTGACAACGGAGATCGCCCATGCCGGACCGTTCTACTACGCCGAGGACTATCACCAGCAATATCTGGCGAAGAACCCGAATGGCTATTGCGGTCTGCGCGGTACCGGCGTCTCCTGCCCTATCACGCCCGCAGCGTAAGGGCAATTGCCCAAAGGTGCAGCACAAATCCCATTGATCTGACTGATTTTTCAGCGTCCTGCGCTGAAAAATCAGCAGGCTTGTGAATCTTTACCAGATGAAAAAAATCTGGTGAATTTTGAAGCGAGCCATGCAAGGATGAAAGCCAGCCAGGACCTCCGGAACAGGGGGCGGCGGTTCCGCAGACATGTCTTTCTCGTGAGAAAGGCTTGCGGGAGGACCCAACAAGATCAATAGCAACAACAGGGCTGCACCATGAAGAAAACCCTCCTCAGTCTCTTTGCCTTGGCCGCGATGTCGGCGACCGCGCTTGCGGCCGACATCAAGCCGGCGCTGGTCTACGGCACGGGCGGCAAGTTCGACAAATCCTTCAACGAGGCTGCTTACGGTGGCGCCGAGAAGTTCAAGTCCGAAACCGGTATCGACTACCGCGACTTCGAGCCGACCAGCGACACGCAGGGTGAACAGGCAATCCGCAACTTCGCCTCGCGCGGCTTCAACCCGGTCGTCGCCGTTTCCTTCGCCTGGACCTCGGCCATCGAAAAGGTCGCCGCTGAATTCCCGGATACCCAGTTCGTGATCGTCGATTCCGTCGTCGACAAGCCGAATGTCCGTTCGGTTGTCTACAAGGAAGAGGAAGGTTCTTACCTGGTCGGCCTGCTGGCCGGCATGGCTTCCACCACCGGCAAGGTCGGCTTCGTCGGCGGCATGGACATTCCGCTCATCCGCAAGTTCGCCTGCGGCTACGAGCAGGGCGCACGCGCTGCCAAGGCCGACATCCAGGTCTTCCAGAACATGACCGGCACCACGGGCGCTGCCTGGAACGACCCGGTTCGCGGCGGTGAACTCACCAAGAACCAGATCGACCAGGGTGCGGATGTCGTTTACGCGGCAGCCGGCGCGACCGGTCTCGGCGTGCTGCAGACCGCAGCCGACAACGGCAAGCTTTCGATCGGCGTCGATTCCAACCAGAACCACCTGCATCCGGGTTCGGTTCTGACATCGATGGTCAAGCGCGTCGACCTCGCCGTCTACAACGCCTATGCCGATGCCAAGGACGACAAGTTCACGCCTGGCCTGCAGGTTCTCGGCGTCGCACAGGAGGGTGTCGCCTACGCCCTCGACGACAACAACGCCAAGCTGATCACCGAAGAAATGAAGGCCGCCGTCGAGAAGGCTAAGGCCGACATCGCCGCCGGTACCGTCAAGGTCCACGACTACATGTCGGACAATTCCTGCCCGAAGTGATCTAGAATCCGGGCGCAGGACGGCTCCATTGTCGTCCTGCGCCCTTTTTGTATGTCTGGGGGACCGGAATGAATGCAGCGAGCCAGGCACCCGCGATCGAACTGATCGGCATCGACAAGAAGTTCGGTGCGGTGCATGCCAACAAGAATATCAATCTGACGGTCGCCAAGGGCTCGATCCACGGCATCATCGGTGAAAACGGCGCCGGCAAGTCGACACTGATGTCGATCCTCTACGGCTTCTATCAGGCCGATCAGGGATCCATCCAGATCGACGGCAAGCCGATCACGATCAAGGACAGTCAGGCCGCCATCAATTCCGGGATCGGGATGGTGCACCAGCATTTCATGCTGGTCGAGAACTTCACCGTGCTCGAAAACCTGATGCTCGGTGCCGAAGGTGGCGCGCTTCTCGGCAAGGGCACGGATGCGGCCCGCGCGGCGCTGAAGAAGCTGGAGGAAGACTACGAGCTGGACGTGGATCCCGACGCTGTTGTCGAGGAACTGCCGGTTGGCCTGCAGCAGCGCGTCGAGATCCTCAAAGCGCTCTATCGCGGCGCGGAGATCCTGATCCTCGACGAACCGACGGGTGTGCTGACGCCAGCGGAAGCGGATCACCTGTTCAAGATCCTCGGCGTGCTGCGCGATCAGGGCAAGACGGTCATCCTGATCACCCATAAGCTGCGCGAGATCATGGCGATCACCGATACGGTGTCGGTCATGCGCCGCGGCGAAATGGTCGCGACCCGCAAGACGGCCGAAACCACCGTCGAAGAGCTCGCCGAACTGATGGTCGGCCGCCGGGTGCTGCTGCATGTCGAGAAGAAGCCCGCCAATCCGGGCGAGATCTTCCTGTCGGTGCGCAACCTGACGGTCAAGGACAGCCGCGGCGTGGTCATGGTCGACAACGTCTCCTTCGATGTGCGCTCCGGCGAGATCGTCGGGATCGCCGGCGTCGCGGGCAATGGTCAGAGCGAACTTCTCGAAGCGATCACCGGCATTCGCAAGCCGACTGCAGGCGAAATCTGGATCAATGGCCAGAATGTCGCCGGCCTCGACCCGGCGGAACTGCGCGGCATCGGTGTGGCGCATATTCCGGAAGATCGCCACCATATGGGTCTCGTGCTGCCCTTCGAGGAGAGCCAGAACGCCATTCTCGGCTATCATCGAGACGAGCGCTATGGGAAGGGTCCGTTCCTGAACCCCGACCTGATGCGCAAGGCGGCGGTCGAGGAGATCGAGAAATACGATATCCGTCCCCCGAATCCTCGACTGAAGACCGCCAACTTCTCTGGCGGCAACCAGCAGAAGATCGTGGTTGCCCGCGAAATCGAGCGTGACCCGAAGCTCCTGATCGTCGGCCAGCCGACGCGCGGCGTCGACATCGGCGCGATCGAATTCATTCACAAGCGGATCGTCGAGACGCGCGATGCCGGCAAGGCCGTGTTGCTCGTCTCCGTCGAGCTCGACGAGATCCGCTCGCTCTCCGACCGCATTCTGGTGATGTTCGCCGGCAAGGTCGTCGGCGAGAAAACGCCTGACACAGGCGAACAGACACTCGGCCTGATGATGGCCGGCATTGCCGCTTGAGGATTTGATGAGCACTGCATCCGTACCACTTCCGAACTGGATCAATTATGCGCTGCTGCCGCTGATCAACCTCACGCTTGCCTTCCTGGTCTCGGGCCTCGTGGTTTGGATCATCGGGGAAAACCCGTGGGAGGCGCTGAAGCTGATGCTGGAAGGCGCACTCGGCAGCGGTGAAGGCATCGGCTTCACGCTGTTTTATGCCACGAACTTCATCTTTACCGGACTTTCCGTTGCGGTTGCCTATCACGCCGGCCTGTTCAACATTGGCTCGGAAGGCCAGGCCTATCTGGGTGGCCTAGGCGCAGCGCTCGCTGCCCTTGCGCTCGACCATTACGTGCCGTGGTATGTCACCATGCCCTTTGCAATCATGGCGGCCGCCCTGTTTGGTGCGGCCTGGGCTTTCATTCCAGCATGGCTGCAGGCCAAGCGCGGCAGCCATATCGTCATCACGACGATCATGTTCAACTTCATCGGCGCAGCGCTGATGGTCTATCTGCTCGTCAACGTGCTGATCGTGCCGGGTAAGATGGCACCGGAAACCCGCACCTTCCTCGAGGGTGGCCAGCTGCCGAAGCTCGACTGGCTGATTGCAATGTTCGGCGGCAAGCTCGGGCCTGCACCGTTCAACGTGTCCTTCCTCATCGCGCTCGTCATGTGCGTGCTGGTCTGGATCCTGATCTGGCGCACCAAGCTCGGTTTCGAGATGCGCACGCTCGGGATCAGCCGCTCGGCCGCCGCCTATGCCGGCATTCCCTATGTGAAGATCGTCATGATCACCATGCTGATCTCGGGCGGTCTCGCCGGCATGATGGCGCTCAATCCGGTGCTCGGCGCTTCTGCCCGCCTGCAGGTGGAGTTCGTCGCAGGTGCTGGCTTTGTCGGGATCGCCGTGTCGCTGATGGGGCGAAACCATCCGCTCGGCATCGTGCTTGCCGCCATCCTGTTCGGCATTCTCTATCAGGGGGGAGCCTGGCTCTCCTTCGACATGCCGAACATCACCCGCGAGATGATCGTGGTCATCCAGGGTCTGGTGATCCTGTTTGCCGGCGCGCTCGAATTCATGTGCCGCCCGATGATCGTGCGGATCTACCAGACAATGACAAAGGCCTGAGGACGCGACTATGGAATCCTTTGACATGCTCATCAGCATCCTCGGCTCGACGATCCGTCTGTCGATCCCGCTGATCCTGGCTGCCCTTGCCGGTCTCTATTCCGAACGGGCGGGCGTCTTCGATATCGGGCTCGAGGGCAAGATGCTGGCAGCGGCCTTCGCTGCGGCCTGTGTCGCCTATCTCACGGGGTCGGCCTGGCTGGGGCTTATCTCCGGCATCGCCGTCTCGCTGGTGTTCTCGCTGATCCACGGCTTTGCCTCGATCACCAATCGGGGCAACCAGATCGTCTCTGGCGTGGCGCTGAACTTCGTTGCAGCGGGCCTCACCGTCGTGCTCGGCCAGGCCTGGTTCGGCCAGGGCGGACGCACGCCGCAGGTTTCGGGCGAAGGTCGCTTCTCCCCCATCATCCTGCCGGGTGCAGACATGATGCGCGAGGTGCCCTTCATCGGGCCGCTCTATTCGAATGTCATTTCCGGCAACAACATCCTGACCTATATGGCGTTTCTCGCCGTCCCGATCTCTTGGTGGGTGCTCTATCGCACGCGCTTTGGCCTGCGTCTGCGCGCCGTCGGCGAGAACCCGGGTGCCGTGGATACGGCCGGCATCTCGGTCACCTTTCTGCGCTACCGCGCGGTCCTGATGGCCGGCCTGCTCTGCGGCATCGCCGGCACCTATCTCGCGATCGCCCAGTCTGCGGCCTTCATCAAGGATATGTCGGCCGGCAAGGGCTTCATTGCGCTCGCTGCCCTGATCTTCGCCAAGTGGAAGCCGGTGCCGGTGATGTTCGCCTGCCTGCTTTTCGGTTTCCTCGATGCGCTCGCCAACTTCATGCAGGGCAAGTCGATCCCGCTCATCGGCGAAGTGCCGGTCCAGCTCTTCCAGGCCCTGCCCTATATCCTCACCTGCATTCTTCTTGCGGGCTTCATCGGCTCTGCCAACCCGCCGAAGGCCGGTGGCGTTGCATATTCCAAGGAGCGTTGATCATGGCGCATGATCTTTTCGAAGCCGCACGCGACGCGATGAAATTCGCGCATGCGCCCTATTCCAAGTTCCCTGTGGGTGCTGCCATCCGCGCGGACGACGGCAAGATCTACACCGGTGCCAATATCGAGAACCTCTCCTTCCCTCAAGGATGGTGCGCCGAGCCGACAGCAATCGGCTGCATGATCATGGGCGGGGGCAAGAAGATCGTAGAAATGGCTGTCATCGCCGAGAAGTTGGCTCTATGCCCACCCTGTGGCGGTTGCCGGCAGAAGATCTCGGAATTCGCATCCGCCAGTACCAAGATCTATCTCTGTGACGAAGTCGGTGTACAGAAGACCATGACCATGGACGAGCTTCTGCCGCTCAGCTTCAAGACGGACATCCTCGGATGAAGGCGGCCGTCGATCTGCTCGTCGAGCGCCTGAACGGGCTTATGCCGCGCCACGGCATCGTTCTCGGCTCCGGCTTGGGATCTCTGGTGAACGAGGTTCGTGACGCCGTCCGCATCCCCTACTCCGATCTGCCCGGTTTTCCGTTGAGCGGCGTGTCGGGCCATGCCGGCGAGATCGTTGCAGGCTATCTAGGGCGCACGCCCGTGATCATGCTGGCTGGCCGCATGCATTATTACGAACACGGCGACGCGAATGCGATGCGCAAGCCGATTGAAGTGCTGATGGGACTTGGCGTGAAGTCGCTGATCCTGACCAATGCTGCGGGATCGCTGCGCGAAGACATGGCCCCGGGTTCTGTCATGCAGATCACCGATCACATCAACTTCTCCGGCAAGAACCCGCTGATCGGCGAGCCCAGCGACGGGCGCTTTGTCGGCATGACCTCGGCCTATGACGCAGAGCTGCAGGCCGCGATGCGGGCAGCGGCGGAAGCCGAAGGGGTGCCGCTCGCGCAGGGTGTCTATATGTGGTTCTCGGGCCCAAGCTTCGAGACGCCGGCGGAGATCCGCATGGCGCGTATTCTGGGCGCCGATGCCGTCGGCATGTCGACGGTGCCGGAAGTCATTCTCGCCCGTTTCTATGGCCTGAGGGTTGCAGCCGCCTCCGTGATCACCAATTATGGGGCAGGCATGACCGGTGGCGAACTCAGCCACGAAGAAACCAAGGACATGGCGCCGATCGGCGGCAAACGTCTGGCCATCATCCTCAAACGGATGATCGGCGGAGGAAACGACATTGAATAATCAAGAACTGCGCGCCGTGGCCTCACGCGCGCTTGCGCTGCTCGACCTGACCAATCTGAAGGACGACTGCACACCCGACCAGATCGTGACGCTCTGCGAGCGCGCCCAGAGCGCCTTTGGCCCCACGGCTGCAATCTGCATCTGGCCACGCTTTGTCATGCAGGCACGCACCCTGCTCGGCCCCGACAGTCCGATCCGGATTGCAACGGTCGTCAACTTCCCCTCAGGCGACATGAAGACCGAAGACGTGCTGGCCGAAACGCGGGATGCCGTGGCTGACGGCGCCGACGACATCGATCTGGTGATCCCCTACCGGGCGCTGGCGGCTGGTGACGACAAGGCCGTGACCGACATGGTTTCGGCGGTGAAGGGCGCTTGCGGCTCGGCGATCCTGAAGACGATCCTGGAAACGGGCGAACTCAAGGATATCTCGTTGATCCGCCGTGCCTCAGAGCTCTCCATCGCGGCCGGTGCGGATTTCATCAAGACATCGACCGGCAAGGTTGGCACCAATGCGACGCTCGAGGCCGCCGACATCATGCTGCAGGCGATCCGCGACAGCCGCAAGAAAGTTGGTTTCAAGCCGGCCGGCGGCATTTCGACGGTAACGGATGCCGGCCATTATCTCAGGCTCGCCGACACCATCATGGGTGAAGACTGGGTGATGCCGTCGACTTTCCGCTTCGGTGCATCCGGCCTGCTCGACGATATCGTCGCCGTGCTTTCGGGCGAGCAGTCGAGCGCTACTGCATCGGGGTATTGAGCCATGCTTCCCCAGGAAATCATTCGACGCAAGCGTGATGGCGGGACCCTGAGCGCGCAAGAGATTGCCGCCTTCATCAAGGGTCTATCGAAGGAAGCGATTTCCGAGGGGCAGGTCGCGGCCTTTGCCATGGCCGTCTTTTTCAAGGGCATGACGCCAGACGAGATTGTAGCGCTGACGCTTGCCATGCGCGATTCCGGCGACGTGCTCTCCTGGGCAGGCGTCGGGAAGCCGGTCGCCGACAAACACTCGACGGGTGGCGTGGGCGACAATGTCTCACTGATGCTGGCACCGATCGTGGCGGCTTGCGGGCTGGCCGTCCCGATGATTTCGGGCCGCGGCCTCGGCCATACCGGCGGCACCCTCGACAAGCTGCAGTCGATCCCCGGTTACGATGTGATGCCCGACAATGTCACGTTCCGTCGGACGGTGGACCGCGCCGGCTGCGCGATCATCGGCCAGACGGGCGATCTGGCCCCGGCCGACAAGCGGCTCTATGCGATCCGCGACGTGACGGCGACGGTCGAATCCATTCCCCTGATCACCGCCTCCATCCTCTCGAAAAAGCTCGCGGCCGGGCTCGAGAGCCTGGTTCTTGACGTGAAGGTCGGCAACGGCGCCTTCATGGCGAAAGCTGAGGATGCGGAGGCCTTGGCGCGTTCGCTGGTTCGGGTCGCGAACGGTGCGGGTGTGAAGACCACCGCGCTTTTGACCGATATGAACGAGCCGCTTGCCGACTGCGCCGGCAACGCAATCGAAGTGCTGAGCGCCGTGGATTTCCTCAAAGGCCAGAAGAGCGGTACGCGGCTCGAAGAGGTAACGCTCGCGCTCGGTGCCGAGATGCTGGTCAATGCCGGCGTGGAAAGCGATCAGGCGGCTGCTCTTGCCCGTTGCCATCGAGTTCTAGCATCGGGCGAAGCTGCAGAGATCTTCGGCCGCATGGTGTCGGAACTCGGCGGCCCCACTGATTTCATGGACAAGGCGGAAACGTATCGCCCACGGGCCAAGGTTGAGGTCGCCGTTCTTGCCGATGAGGACGGCTATCTTCGGGAGTGCGACACGCGCGGTCTCGGTCTCGCTGTCGTGTCGCTCGGTGGTGGCCGACAGCGCCCCAGCGACAAGATCGATCACGGCGTGGGTCTCTCAGGCTTAAAGCCGCTGGGCACAAAGGTCGCGAAGGGTGAGCCGATCGCCTTCGTGCAGGCGAATGAGGAGGCGACAGCCGCTCAAGCCGCCAAGACCGTGGCGGAGTGCTACCGGATTTCGGAGACGAAGCCGGCTGCGACACCGGTCATTGGCCTCAGGATCGCTGCCGAGTAACGTGCCTCACTGGATCATCCGCAGCGTGCGTTTCTCCGCCGTGTAGGACTTGAGCTTTGTCATGAAACTCATGCCGACAAGCGTGGATGAAAGCGCCTCGTCACCCAGAACGACAGCTTCGACATCACGCACCCGGATGCTGCCGATTTCGACCCGGTCCAGGGTCACGTATGCACCCTTGGTCAAGCCGTTCGCAGTTCTCACCTGATAACGGAAATCGAGCGCTGCCGGGCTGAACCCGAGGCGGCGCGCGGTCGAGACATTGATCGTGACCCTGGAGGCGCCGGTATCGACCATGGCGTCGATCGGCTTGCCATTCATCTTGAATGTCCCCGTGTAGTGGCCGTCGCGCCCCATGGTGAGAACGGTTTGGCCAGACGGAACAGAGGCGGCAGGCTTGCTTGCGACCGCGGCGGGTTCGGCCGTCTCGCGTTCATCCAGCATGGCCTGAACCTTCTCCGCGATCGTCGGCCATTGGCTAGCGGACAATGCGAGCATCATGACTGTGAACAGCGTGCGAGCGAACATCTGTTGTCCCCGTTAGCGAGGCCGGATCGTAGCAGCGGATCAAAAAAAGTTGGATAAGCCGTGACGCGAAACGGCCCGAAACCGAGGTTTCGGGCCGTCAAAGCTTTCGATCTGGTTAAGAAATCACTTCGTTCCGTACATCCGGTCGCCGGCATCGCCGAGGCCGGGCATGATGTAGCCCTTCTCGTTCAGATGGCTGTCGATCGATGCGGTGAAGATCGGTACGTCAGGATGGGCGGCGTGGAAGTTCTTGATGCCTTCGGGGGCAGCCAGCAGGCAGAGGAAACGAATGTTCTTCGCGCCACGCTCCTTCAGCTTTTCGATGGCGGCGATCGAGGAATTGCCGGTTGCGAGCATGGGGTCAACGACGATGATCAGGCGCTCCGACAGGGCATCGGGTGCCTTGAAGTAGTATTCGACGGCCTGGAGCGTCTCGTGATCGCGATAGACGCCGACATGGGCCACACGGGCAGCCGGCACCAGTTCCAGCATGCCTTCGAGCAGGCCGTTGCCGGCGCGCAGGATCGAGGCGAAGACCAGCTTCTTGCCCTCAAGGATCGGTGACTGCATCTCGGTAAGCGGCGTCTCGATCGTCTCCATGGTCAGCTCGAGATCGCGGGTCACCTCGTAGCAGAGGAGCGTGGAGATTTCGCGCAGCAGCCGACGGAAGCTCGAGGTCGACGTTTCCTTGCGGCGCATGATCGTCAGCTTGTGCTGCACGAGGGGGTGATCGATGACTGTTACGCCGTCCATGGTCGAGCCTTCTTTTCTTGTTTTCTGAGGTGCTTCTATTTTCACGTTCTCTTGGACGCCCGCAAGAGCGATGCCGCTTTTTGGGCGGTCTTCAACAGTTGCGGTGTCACAACCGGGCGAGAAGCCGCGCTCGCGTCTCTTCGTCGACGAAAGCGGCCTCGATGGCTGTGCGCGTCATGCCGTCGATCTCGGCATCCGTGAAGCCGAATTCGCTCGAGGCCCAGTCGTATTCCTGGGCGAGTGAGGTGCCGAAGAAGGGCGGGTCGTCGGAATTGATGCAGACCTTGACGCCGGCTTCATGGAACTTCCTCAGCGGATGGCTGGCGAAATCGGGGAAGACCTTGAGCGCAATGTTGGAGCCGGGGCAGACTTCGAGCACGGTGCCGAGATCGACGAGGCGGCGGACAAGCTCGGGATCCTCGATGGCGCGGACACCGTGGCCGATACGCGCAGGCTTCACGAGATCGAGGGCATCGGTGACGCTGAAGGCACCGCAGACCTCGCCGGCATGGATGGTGAGGCCGAGGCCGGCCTCGCGGGCAATATCGAAGGCGCGGGCGTAATCCGCGACGCGGCCCATGCGCTCCTCGCCGGCCATGTTGAACCCCGTCACCAGCGGATTGTTGCTGCGGGCGGCATATTCGGCGGCGGCAATGACGCTCTCGGGGCCAAAATGGCGTTCACCGGTGACGATGATGCGTGCTTCGATGCCGGTCGCGGCCTTGGCGGCCTCGATGCCGGCGGTGATGCCGGAGAGATAGGTGTCAGCGCCGAGGCCGATGCGGTCGCCATGATCGGGCGAGACGATGATCTCGCTGTAGATAGTATCGACGGCTGCGAGCTCACGGAGATAGGTCTCGGTCAGGAGGGCATAGTCCTCTTCCGTGCGAAAGAGGGCCGCCACACGGTCATAGGCCTTGATGAATTCGGCGAAATCATTCCAGGCATAGGTGCCGTCGCGCATGAAGGTCGCGGGGTCGACGCCATATTTCTCGGCCTGGGCGAGCGCCAGCGCCGGCGGCGCCGCACCTTCGATATGACAGTGCAGTTCGGCCTTCTTCATTTGTCTCGTCACAGGAAGCTCCGTCCGTGGCGGCCGGGAGCGATCCCCAGATGCGCCGCGATGGTTTCGCCGATATCGGCATAGGTGTTGCGGACACCGATGTTGCGCGAGCGCACACCGGGGCCAAAGCACATGATAGGCACGCGCTCGCGGGTATGGTCGGTGCCGCGCCAGGTCGGATCGCAGCCGTGATCGGCCGTCATCAGAACCATGTCGCCGGGCTTGAGCTTGCGGTGAACTTCCGGCAGGCGGCGGTCGAAGGCTTCGAGCGCTGCGGCATAACCCGGCACGTCGCGTCGATGGCCGAAGAGCATGTCGAAATCGACGAAATTGGTGAAGACGAGATCGCCGTCTTCTGCCTCGTCCATGACCTTCAGCGTCGCATCCATCAGCGCCATGTTGCCATTGGCTTTGATGACACGGGAGACACCCTGATGGGCGAAGATATCGCCGATCTTGCCAACGGCATGCACCTTGCGACCGGCCTCGACGAGGCGGTCGAGCAGGGTCGGCTCCGGCGGAAGTACGGAATAGTCGCGGCGGTTGCCGGTGCGTTCGAAGGTCTGGACAGTTTCGCCGATGAAAGGACGGGCGATAACGCGGCCGATGTTCAAGGGATCAAGAAGCTTTCGGACGATCTGGCAGAGTTCGAGCAGGCGTTCGAGGCCGAAATGGACCTCGTGGGCGGCGATCTGGAAGACGGAATCGCTCGAGGTGTAGCAGATTGGATTGCCGGTGCGGATATGCTCCTCGCCGAAGCGGGCGATCACCTCTGTGCCGGATGCATGACAATTGCCGAGGATGCCCGGCAGGTTCGCTTCGCGACAGATCGCTTCCACCAGATCTTGAGGGAAAGCTTCTTCGCCCTCCGGAAAATAGCCCCAGTCGAACATCACGGGCGTGCCGGCGATTTCCCAGTGGCCGGAGGGCGTGTCCTTGCCGTGCGAGACTTCGCTTGCGGCGCCATGAAGTCCAAAAACGCGCTCGGGGATCGGCATGGCGTCAGGCGCCTTGCCGCTGGCGAGCCTGGCGGCCTCAATCAGGCCGAGTGCGGACATGTTCGGCAGGACCAGCGGCCCCTGCCGCAACCCCTTGCGGTTGCCGGCGCCAGCCGCACAGAACTCGGCGATATGGCCGAGCGTATCAGAGCCATCATCACCATAGCCGGGCGCATCGGGAGCGCCGCCGATGCCGAAGGAATCGAGAACGAAAAGGAAAGCACGTGCCATGTGAACACCACGGCCGGGTCTGGTTTGTTGTTCTGCCGGCCTTTGACCGCATCCTTAGCGCCTGGACGAAGGCTTGGCAAACGCCTCAGATCAGCAGTTGCCGCATTTGACTTCGGTGCCAAGACGCTGCCGGAAGAAGTATTCCCGCGCGATGGTGAGGCTCTTGGCTTCGGTGCCAGACAGGCCCGGGAGATACATCATCAACTCGTGGCTGACGCTGAGTTCGCTGCGAATAAGAAACGTATCGGCGACGAGCATGTCGGCGGGCACGGGAGCATCCGTGCCGACCGCATAGGGCGCCACACCCGTGGTTGACCAGGACCAGGCGACTTTCGCCGCCTTCGAGGAGTCGATCTTGATCGCGCTGACCTTGATCAGCAGATCCTTCGACGGATAGGGCACGAAGATTGCGCCGGACACATCCGCCATGGCAGCAAGGAAGGTTTTGTCGACCTCTTCCTCTCGCGAGACCAGATCCGCAATCGTGCTGCTCGCCATCGAGGTCTTCTTGGCAACGCTCAGGCCCATGGTGAGCTCGAATGCCATCAGATAGAGCACGATCAACATCGGGGCGACGAGCGCGAACTCGACTCCACCAACGCCCTGTCTGTCGCCAATCAGGCGCCTCCAGGTGCCGACAAGGCCGAGATAGCCCTGCTGAAGGCTCGTCACTCTTCGTCTCAGCGCGGATTTATCTCTGCCGCTCACGGTCATGGATATTTCTCGTTCTGGAAGGCGGTGGTGGCGACGATCAGGAAGTCTGACGGCAGGGACCCATCCGAGGGCCTGATGGTCGTGATGTAGGGACGGACGAGATCGGTGATCACCTGCCAGCGATAATAGGCGCGCAGCATGTTGACCGTATTTGGTCCTCCCGGCGTGAATTTGAAGCTCGTCGGATCGATGTCGGCGAAATTGGCCGTCGAGACACGCGGGATGGTTTTCGGAATATCCGAAAACTTGGTGAAGGCTCGGGCGTCGATATAGAGCTTGCTCGGAGTGGCGATTTCCGCCTCCGAGCATTGAATCATGATGTTCACCTCGTCACAGAACGCCTTGCGGAACTTGGTGACATCCATGTCCGTGGCAGGGCGGTTGAGTTGATAGGTGATCTGACCGGTGCGGATCTGCCGGCCCAGCGTGTTGACCGCATTGGTCACCAGCTGCTCGGCAGCGAAAGCGACGAAGGTTTCGATGATCGCGAAGACGATAAGGAAATAAGGTACAGCGAGGATCGCGAATTCGATCGCTGCGGCGCCGTCCTTCGATCGCGCAAGCTTGCGCCACAGCCGGAAGCGTGGTCTGCGGCGTTCAATCCGATGCTCTCGATCGATATCCTGGCTGGTCATAGCCTTCTTCATCCTCAAAGCTCAGGAGAAGCTACGGGCCAAATATTGATTTTCCGTTTCCCGAATATTTACACTTTGCCATGCCGGATAAACGCAAAAATCGAGAGTATTACGGCGTAGCGCCCGTCTTGGCATGCTCTTCGCAGTTCGGCGTGCAAGAGAGCACTGTTCGCGCGGTGGACTTGAACACCCGCACAGTGCTGGCCTCGTCGATAGATACGAGGATGCGTTCGTCGACGATGGCATTGCCGTCGGCATCCAGCAGGACCAGGTTCGTCGTGCCATAGGAACGGCCTGTCAGGACGATGGTGCGTGCGTCGGCCACGGTCGCATCGGCAACTTCGGCATTGCCGACGATCACCTTGCTCACCGGGCGATCCAGCTTCAGCACCCGTGCGCTGTTCATATAGACGCGCAGGATGCCTTCATCTTGCGCCTGCACAACGGTTGCTGGCGAGACCATGGCCAGGACCAGGGCCATGGCGGCTGCAGCAGCAAGAAGACGATCGGACATGAACGTGCCTTTGAATACGCGCGTGAGGATGTTGCGGGCAGCATGCCGGCTTTTGGTGAATGAAGGGTTAAGTGCAATTCCGCAGCCTCAGGCAGAGCAGCTGTTCGGCTCGGTTATCAAAATTTGCGTCAGGCTTGAGCTGCCCGTTGGCCGAATGTGTGCCATTCAGGCGCAGCCGGAGAGGCCGATGCGTTAACATTTGCCCGCAACGGTGAGGGCCGCACGGTGCCGGACCCGACACGAGAGCGGAGAAGCTCCCGCCAACGCGCTGTTTTGGCTGAGATCTGCAGCATCTTATCGGTCGAAGCCAGTATTCATTTACCACACCGCAGGCTTGCGCCGTTTCACGATGCGGTAACCGTCTTTCTTAAGCCGATGGCAATAGGGCGCCGCTTAGGTTGGCGACATCCGAGCAACGGCAAACAGTTGCCGGCAGTGCTGATCAACCTCGCGGAGTAGGAGAAATAACATGACCAAGCTTTTCGCACGTTTCGTCAAGGACGAGTCCGGCGCAACCGCAATCGAATACGGCCTCATCGCCGCCCTCATCTCGGTCGCCCTGATCACCGGCGCGACGACCCTCGGCGGCGCTCTGAACGACACGTTCCAGAACATCTCCACCCAGATGGAAGGTGCCCGCGACGCCAACTAAGAGTGGCGTAACCACCTGTTTGAAGGCCGCCTATCCAGGCGGCCTTTTCGCATTTGCGGCCTGTCCAGAAGCAGACAAGGCGTCGTTTCCGGAATCTCAATACAAGTCCTTTAAAGAGGCTGACGAGGAGTAGCGACCATGTATTCAGCGATCGTCTTTATCGTCCTGCCAGCCTGTCTGGTTCTGGCAGCGCTCACCGATTTCCTCGAGATGACGATCCCGAACTGGATCTCTCTCCTGCTCATCGGCGCTTTTGTGCTGATCGCACCCTTTAGTGGATTGTCCCTAGTCGAATTCGGCTGGCATCTCGCGGCTGCCCTGCTGGTGTTCCTCGGATGCTTCGCTCTTTTCGCACTCAATGTCATGGGCGGTGGCGATGCCAAGCTGTTGACGGCTGCCGCACTCTGGTTCGGCTTCAACACCTCGCTCTTCGAGTTTCTCGTCTACACGGGATATCTCGGCGGTCTGCTGACCATCGTGGTGATGCTCCTGCGGGCCAACTGGGACAAGCTCGCCACCGTTGGCGTTCGACTTCCGCAAACCCTCATGGTCGCCAAGAAGATCCCTTACGCCATTGCGATCGGCGGAGCAGGCCTGCTGGCCTATCCGAGTTCTCCTCTTGTTGTTGCCGCCATTCAGAAAGCGCTGTGACGAGGACTGAAGAAACCTTCCGTTAACTACGAATGTAAGTCGCTTATTAACCATAAGTACACCAATTCCTGATCAACCTTGGCGCTAGAATCTATTGCGTCGCCCGAGGATCGATCATGAAACCCGCTCGTCTCATCATACTCGCTGTCGCCGTCGTGGCTGCCGGTATGGCCGGTGTCCTTGCCATGCGGCTAAGCGGCAACCAGACCGTGATCGTGCAGGACGCCGTCGTCGAGAAAGAGCCGACCGTCGACGTGCTCGTCTCGGCGGCCAATCTCCCGGTTGGCGCACGCCTCGATGAAAATTCCATGCGCTGGATGGCCTGGCCGGAAGGCAGTGTGGTGGATGGCTTCATCACATCATCGACGCGACCGGATGCCATCGCCGAGCTTGCCGGCGTCGTGGTTCGCCTGCCCGTCTTCGAAGGCGAGCCGCTGCGGCGTGAAAAGATTGCCGATTCTTCTTCCCGTATCCTCTCGTCGCTCCTGCCATCCGGCAAGCGGGCCGTCTCGACCGAAATCTCGGTGGCGACCGGCGCCGGCGGTTTCATCCTGCCGAACGACCGGGTCGACGTGATCATGGTCCGCAAGGGGGACGAGGACAATTTCCTGACGGAGACCGTACTCTCCAATGTTCGCGTGCTGGCCATCGACCAGCAGATCGCGGAAGCGCCTGATGGCTCCAAATCCGTCATCGGCACGACGGCAACCCTCGAACTGACGCCGGACCAGACCAAGGTCATCGCAGTGGCCCAGCAAATGGCGGATCGTCTGTCGCTCGCCCTGCGTTCGGTCGCCGACGCGCAGGAAGAAGATACGTCAGCTGCCGACCATCTGCTCAGTGGCGGAGACGGTCAGCCGATCATCCAGGTCATCAAGTCTGGCGAGGTGGTCAAGTCGACCTCATCGACCGCCAATTCCATGCAATGAGTGGAGACCCATCGTGGCCAGCCTGACACACAAACTCAAGGTATCGCTGACCGCCAGCATCGCCTTTGCCATGGCGATCACCGGCGCTCCGAGCTCCTTTCTTGACCATGGAACCATGGTGCCTGCAGCAGAGGCTGCGCAGCAGACGGTCTTGCGCATTACCAATTCCGGTCCAGGCGCTCGCCGCGCGGTGAAGCTCGGCCTCAACAAGGCGCTGGTTGTGGACCTGCCTGCGGACGCACATGATATTCTGGTGGCGGATCCGGTCATGGCCGATGCCGTGACGCGCTCGTCGCGACGCATCTATCTGTTCGGCAAGATGGTCGGTCAGACCAATATCTTCATTTTCGGTGCAAATGGCGAAGAGATCGTCAGCCTGGACATCCAGATCGAGCGCGACATTACCGGCCTTGAAGCCAATCTGCGCCGCTTCATTCCAGAATCCGACATCAAGGTCGAGATCGTCTCCGACAACATCGTTCTGACCGGCTCTGTACGCACCCCGCAGGACGCCGCGCGGGCCGCTAGCCTTGCAGAAGCCTTCCTCAAGGGCGGTGAAGCGACCACCCGCAACACGACCGCGACCAGCGAGAGCAGCGGCGACGGCGCCGTGGCCATCTATGCCGAGCAGCGGCAAGTTTCGCAGATCGTCAACCTCCTGACGATTGAGGGCGAGGACCAGGTAACGCTGAAAGTCACCGTCGCCGAAGTCAGCCGGCAGGTGCTGAAGCAGCTCGGTTTCTCGGGCAGCATCTCCGACGGTTCGACCGGCATCAGCTATGCCAATCCGTCCAACCTCGGCAATGCCATCGATCCGACGGGCACGGCGACGATCTCGGCCGGCATCGGCGGCCTCGGGCTCAACACCTATATCAACGCCATGGAACAGGCCGGCGTCATGCGCACGCTGGCCGAACCGAGCCTCACCGCAATTTCGGGCGAGCCGGCGAAGTTCTACGTCGGTGGCGAATTCCGGCTTGCCGGACCGCAGGAAGTGTCGAGCGATGAAGAAGGCACTTCCATCCAGCGCACGACGCAAAGCATCGACTACGGTATCGAGCTGAATTTCCGACCGGTCGTTCTGGCACCTGGCCGTATCAGCCTGCAGATCGAGACCAATGTTTCCGAGCCGACCTGGGAGTCCTCACAGGTCACCGGTAACGTTCTCAATCAGGTACCGGGCTCGACCTTCCTGTCGATCCGCAAGCGTGAAGCCTCGACCACCGTCGAACTGCCTTCCGGTGGCTCGATCGTGATTGCCGGTCTCGTTCAGGACAATATTCGCCAGGCGATGTCCGGACTGCCTGGGCTCTCCAAGGTGCCGGTTCTCGGCACGCTGTTCCGCAGCAAGGACTTCCAGCGCAACGAGACCGAACTCGTGATCATCGCGACGCCCTATCTCGTGCGGCCCGTTGCACGCGGCGCCCTGTCGCGGCCGGATGACAACTTCAACCCCGAAAACGACGGCGCGACCTTCTTCCTGAACAAGGTGAACAAGGTCTATGGCCGCCGCGAGAACAACCAACCGACCGGCCAATATCATGGCGCTGTCGGCTTCATCTACAAGTGAACGGCGTGAGGATCGTGATGAAACATTCGGCGCGTCAAGTCAGGGAAAGTCGGCCAGTCATGGCATCAGTGGGTCATTCATTCCAGCACATCCTCCTCGCCGGCCTCGTTCTGGGGACAGCGGTCGCGCTTTCCGGTTGCGGCAGCACGAAGGACCGGATGACGACGTCCGCCGTCCCCGACGACTACCGTACGCGACATCCGATCATGCTGAGCGAAGTGGAACACACGCTCGACGTTCCGATCGCCTCGGGCGACCGGTCGCTGACGGTCGGCGTGCAGGATTCGATCGCCGGATTTGCCGCCGACTATCTGTCGGCATCGACGGGCACGATCCAGATCATGGTGCCGCACGGCTCACCGAATTCCGGCGCAGCGTCGACCATGCGCAAGCAGATCCGCCATGTTCTGATCACGCGGGGCGTTGCGGCCAACAGGATCATCGAAACGTCTTACCAGGCAGAAGCCAACAGCAATGCGGCTCCGGTGCGCCTCAGCTATGTGGCGATTACCGCAATGACCAATCCCTGCGGCGAATGGCCAGAAGACCTGCAGAGCAATACCTTCAGCAACAAGAATTACCACAATTTCGGCTGCGCGACGCAGAGCAACCTCGCCGCACAGATCGCCAATCCGATGGATCTCGTCACCCCCCGCGACATGGCTCCGATCGACGCCACCAGGCGCTCGACCGTCATCGGCCTTTATCGCCGGGGCGCCGACACCTCAACGAATTGATGCGACTGCGGTCCAAGAGGACAGGATGAGAGCATGAACGCGATCGACTATGACATCGGCGAATCCAATGAGGGATATCGGAGCGCTTCCGAGAGCGTGATCGCAGGCGACGTCGAAAGCCTGCGCCCGCTGCCGCGCATCTCGATTCATGCCTTCTGCATCAGCGAAGGCGTGCATCGGACGATGGAGCAATGCGCCGGCGACCGACGCATGGCCCGCGTCAGCATGCGCATCACGCATGGCAATATCGCCGCTGCGGCGAACATGTTCTCCTCGACGCCCACGCCGAACCTCATCATTCTGGAAACCGACGCCGGGCCACGCGACCTGATGACGGAGCTTGCACCGCTGGCCGAAGTCTGCGATCCGAGCTCGCGGGTGATCCTCGTCGGCCGGCACAACGATATCGCGCTCTACCGCGAACTGATCCGCAACGGCATTTCCGAATACATCGTGGCGCCCTTCACCATGGCCGACATGATGAGCTCCATCGCCTCCATCTTCGTTGATCCAGAGGCAGAACCGCTCGGCCGCAGCATCGCCTTCATCGGCGCCAAGGGCGGCGTGGGTTCCTCGACCATCGCGCACAACTGCGCTTTCGGCATTTCCTCGCTGTTTTCGACCGAAACGGTGCTTGCCGACCTCGATCTGCCGTTCGGTACTGCGAATATCGACTTCGACCAGGATCCGGCCCAGGGCATGGCAGAAGCCGTATTCTCGCCAGAGCGTCTCGACGAGGTCTTTCTCGACCGCCTGCTGACGAAATGCGGGCAGAACCTCTCGCTGCTCGCAGCGCCCTCAATGCTCGACCGCGGTTATGACTACGAGCGTGGTGCCTTCCAGCCGATCCTCGACGTTTTGCAGCGGAGTGCTCCGGTGACGGTGCTCGACCTGCCGCATACCTGGGCCGACTGGACCCGCGCGGTGCTCTCCGACGTCGACGAGATCGTCATCACCTGCGCGCCTGATCTCGCCAATCTGCGCAACATGAAGAACATGCTCGACGCGTTGAAGAAGCTGAGACCGCAGGACAAGCCGCCACATCTCATCCTCAACCAGGTAGGCATGCCGAAGCGGCCGGAGATCGCGCCGGCAGACTTTTTCGAACCCCTCGAGCTCGATCCGGTCGCGATCATTCCGTTCGACGCCCAGCTTTTCGGCACCGCTGCCAATAGCGGCCGGATGATCAGCGAGATGGATGGCAAATCGCCGACGGCGGAGACGTTCTCACAGCTCGCGCATCTCGTCACGGGCCGTGCCACTATCAAGAAACCTAAGAAGGCGGGTCTCGGCTCGTTCATCGAAAAGCTGCGCAAGAAGTAGACCGCTAACAGGAACAGGTAGAGCTCATGTTTGGCAAACGCGGAAACGACGGTTTCGGCAAGGGCGGGGCGGGCGTCGGCACGATCCCGACACAGCCGGCTGCTGCTGCGCCCGCGGCACGCTCCAGCACGCTCATCGAGCCCGGCAGCCCGGAAGTCAGCACGCGTCAGCAGGTGACACCGCCTTCGATGCAGACACCCGGCCGCAAGAAGCCGCCGCGGACCGAAGACTATTACGACACCAAGAGCCAGGTGTTCTCCGCGCTCATCGACACGATCGACCTGTCGCAGCTCGCCAAGCTCGATGGCGAAAGCGCGCGTGAAGAAATCCGCGACATCGTCAACGACATCATCACGATCAAGAATTTCGCAATGTCGATCTCCGAGCAGGAAGAACTGCTCGAGGATATCTGCAACGACGTTCTGGGTTATGGCCCGCTTGAACCGCTGCTCGCCCGAGACGACATCGCCGACATCATGGTCAACGGTGCTGGGCAGACCTTCATCGAAGTCGGCGGCAAGACGATCGAATCGGAAATCCGCTTCCGCGACAATTCGCAGCTCCTGTCGATCTGCCAGCGCATCGTCAGCCAGGTCGGTCGCCGTGTCGACGAATCGAGCCCGATCTGCGACGCGCGTCTGCCTGACGGTTCGCGTGTCAACGTCATCGCACCGCCATTGGCGATCGACGGTCCGGCGCTCACCATTCGTAAGTTCAAGAAGGACAAGCTGAACCTCGCCCAGCTGGTCAAGTTCGGCGCGATCACGCCCGAAGGCGCGGAAGTCCTACAGATCATCGGACGCGTTCGCTGCAACGTCGTCATCTCAGGCGGTACCGGCTCGGGTAAGACGACGCTTCTCAACTGCCTCACCGGCTTCATCGACCAGGACGAGCGCATCATCACCTGCGAAGACACGGCCGAACTGCAGCTGCAGCAGCCACATGTGGTACGTCTGGAAACACGCCCGCCGAACATCGAAGGCGAAGGCGAGATCACCATGCGTGACCTCGTCAAGAACTGCCTGCGTATGCGTCCCGAGCGGATCATCGTCGGTGAAGTGCGCGGACCCGAAGTCTTCGACCTCTTGCAGGCGATGAACACGGGTCACGACGGCTCGATGGGCACGATACACGCCAACACGCCGCGCGAATGCCTGAGCCGTATGGAATCGATGATCGCGATGGGCGGCTTCTCGCTGCCGGCAAAAACCGTGCGTGAAATCATCTCCGGCTCGATCGACGTCATCATCCAGGCAGCGCGCCTGCGCGATGGTTCGCGTCGCATCACCCACATCACCGAGGTGATCGGGATGGAAGGCGATGTGATCATCACCCAGGACCTGATGCGCTACGAAATCGACGGCGAAGACGCCAATGGCAAGATCATCGGTCGGCACATGTCGACGGGTATCGGTAAGCCGCATTTCTGGGATCGCGCCCGCTACTACAACGAAGATCGTCGCCTGGCGGCTGCACTCGACGCCATGGAACAGAAGTCCAAGGGGATCTGATCACCATGTTCGGCATCGATCCCACCATTCTCGCCATCGTCCTCCTCGCTGCCGTCTCGACAGGCGCGATCGCCTATGGCGTGCTCTATTCCCGGATCGAAACCGACAAGAAAACCGCGAACCGCATCAACAGGGTGCGATCGGCGGAGACGGACACGGCGCAGATGAAGGCGGCACGCGATCGCGTGCAGGAGATCTCGAAGCGCCGCAAATCGGTTCAGGATTCGCTCAAGGAACTCGAAAAGAAACAGCAACAGGAAAAGACCAAGAAGGCCAATGCCGCAAGCATCAAGGCCAAGCTGGTGCAATCCGGCCTTTCGGTTTCACTCTCCCAATTCTATGTGCTGAGCGGCATTCTGGGCATCGTTGTTCTCGCGATGACTTTTCTCGCGGGGATGCCGACCCTGGTGATCGTCGGCGCCGCCTTCGTTGCCGGTCTCGGTCTGCCGCGCTGGATCGTCGGCTTCCTCGTCAGCCGCCGCCAGAAGAAGTTTCTGGAAGAATTCCCAAACTCCCTCGATGTCATGGTCCGCTCGATCCGGTCGGGTCTGCCGCTGAACGACGCGATCCGCATGATCGCAGCCGATGGCCAGGAACCGGTCAAGACCGAGTTCCGCCGCATCGTCGAATCGCAGCAACTGGGCTTAAGCGTCGCCGATTCGGTCGCCCGTATGCATCAGACCATGCCGCTGTCGGAAGTGAGCTTCTTTGCAATCGTCATCGCGATCCAGGGCCAGGCCGGCGGCAACCTCTCCGAAGCGCTCGCCAACCTTTCGCGCGTGCTGCGCGACCGCAAGAAGATGAAAGCCAAGGTCAACGCGCTTTCGATGGAGGCGAAGGCCTCGGCCGCGATCATCGGCGCCCTGCCCTTCATCGTGGCGTTTCTCGTCTACATCACGTCCCCCGGCTACATCATGATCCTGTTCACCGATTCGCGCGGACACTTGATCCTTGGGATTTCTGCGGTCTGGATGAGCATCGGTCTGCTGGTCATGCGCAACATGATCAACTTCGAGATCTGAGGGGCTGGTAGGATGACCGAAGACTGGGCTGCACAGGTGACCGATCCGGCACTGATCATCGCCGTCCTCGTGGCGCTTGCGGTGTTCGGGACGTTCTACACCATCGCGATGCCGTACATGGAGCGCGGCGATCTCAACAAACGCATGCGCGCCGTGTCGACCGAACGTGACCTCATCCGGGCGCGTGAACGCGCCAAGCTGAATGCCGACGCCGCCCAGGGACGGGCATCGCTGCGCACGACCAACAACAAGTCCGTTCGCAACATCGTCGAACGCTTCAACCTGCGCAAGGCGCTGGTGGACGACACTACGGTGGACAAACTGAAGGCGGCGGGACTTCGGTCGCAAAACGCGCTGAACATGTTCCTTCTGGCGCGCTTCCTGTTGCCGTTCGCAACACTGGCTCTCACGGCCTTCTGGATCTTCGTGCTCGGCAATCTCGCCGAAAAGGCACTGCCGATCCGGCTCTTCGTCACCATTCTCGGCGGTTATCTCGGCTTCTACCTGCCGAACATCTACGTGTCGAACCGCATCACGAAACGCCAGAAATCGATCAAGCGCGCCTGGCCGGATGCGCTGGACCTGATGCTGATCTGCGTGGAATCAGGCATCTCGCTGGAGGCTGCGATGCGGCGCGTCTCGGACGAGATCGGCGAGCAGTCGCCCGAACTCGCCGAGGAAATGGTGCTGACCACGGCGGAACTTTCATTTCTTCCCGACCGCCGCCAGGCGCTCGAAAATCTTGGCACGCGCACGCAACTCGACGGCGTCAAGAACGTCGTTCAGGCCCTCATCCAGGCAGACCGATACGGCACGCCCGTCGCGCAAGCTCTGCGCGTGCTTGCACAAGAGGGCCGCGACGAACGCATGAACGAGGCGGAGAAGAAGGCAGCAGCCCTTCCGCCGAAGCTCACCGTTCCGATGATCCTGTTCTTTCTGCCGGTGCTGATCGCCGTCATTCTGGGGCCCGCAGGGATCCAGGTCTCCGACAGGTTCTGACCGACCTGCTGGTCGCCGTCAGTGGACAGTCGCGAGCTCTTCTTCGAGGAGCTTCAGCGCATCCTGCAGCGCTTCAACCAGGATGTCCGTCAGTTCGTCGGATTTGTTCTCGAGAAGCATCAGCTTGATCGCCATGTCCTGCTGCTCGAAATACTGATCAGGTCCTTCGTTCATCATCATGTCCCCTTAAGGCCGAATCATCTCGGCTGGTTCCACGATGCCGCCGCTTCCTTGTGCCGGGCTTTCACCCGATCCTGCGTCATCCGTCAAGCGTCAGTCTCGACCCCACCGGTCACTGCGGCATTGAAGTTCGAGAAGAACTCGCCTGCAAGCTTCTTGGAGGTCGATTCGATCAAGCGGCTGCCAAGCTGGGCGATCTTGCCGCCGACCTCGGCCTTTACCGTGTAGCTGAGCAGGGTCGCTCCGCCCTCTTCCTCGGTCAGGGTCACGTCTGCACCACCCTTGGCAAAACCGGCAAGGCCACCTTTGCCTTCGCCTGATATCGTATAGGAATGCGGCGGATTGAGATTGTGCAGCTCGACGGCCCCTTCGAACTTTGCCTTGATCGGCCCGATCTTCAGAACGACCTTGGCGGCCATCTGGTTGTCAGAGGTCTTCTCCAGGCTTTCGCACCCTGGAATGGCTTGCTTGAGGATTTCGGGATTATTCAGCGCACGCCAAACGGTTTCCACCGGCGCTTCGATGCGCTCGCTGCCTTGCATGTCCATCCGGTCTTCCTCCCTTGCAGATTGCGGGCTCCCTCCCGCAGCCCTCAGACTGCATGGCGAAGGTAACGGATGCAAGTCTCGTCACGCATCAGCAGGCCCGGCCCTCAGACGAGAACGGCCTGTTCGACGCGGTCCTGAGAGCCGAAGAAGCGGAGGTACCGCTCGACCTCCTCCGGATCACCGGTCGCCTTGCGCGGGTTGTCGGAAAGCTTGACGGCGGGACGGCCGTTGGCTTGCGAGACCTTGCAGACGATGGAAATCGGCTTCAGGCCAGCGATCTCCACGGGCGCGCAGCCAGCGAAATCATTGGTGAGATTGGTACCCCAACCGAAGGACATGCGAACGCGACCGGCAAAGTGGCGGTAAGTATCGATGATCGCATCGACGTCCAAACCGTCCGAGAAGATCAGGAGCTTCTTGCGCGGATCGCGGCCCATTTTCTTCCACCACTCGATGATCTTCTCGCCGCCTTCGATCGGCGGCGCACTGTCCGGTCGGAAACCGGTCCAGTCGGCGACCCATTCCGGTGCATGCTGGAGAAAGGACGTGGTGCCGTAAGCATCCGGTAGGACGATCAGCAGATTACCGCCATAGAGGCGATTCCAGTCTTTCAGAACCTGATAGGGGGCTGCAGCCAGCTGCTCGTCGGTTTCTGCCAAGGCTGCAACGACCATTGGCAATTCATGGGCATTTGTGCCGACGGCCTCGAGATCGGAATCCATGGCAAGCAGCACATTGCTCGTGCCAGTGAAGGCTGGGCCGATACCTTCCTTCAAGGCTTCCACGCACCAGCGCTGCCAGAGGAAGCTGTGACGGCGGCGGGTGCCGAAGTCGGAAATGCGCAGACCCGGCAATTCGCGGAGGCGCTCGACCTTCGACCACATCTTGGCCTTGGCCCGCGCATAGAGCACGTCGAGGGTGAAATAGCCAAGCGAGCGCATGGCGGCGCGCGAGCGCAGCTCATTGATGATGGCGAGTGCCGGGATCTCCCACAGGGTCGTCTCCATCCAGGAGCCGTGGAAGGTCAATTCGTATTGGCCGTCACGCTTGGAAAGTTCGTATTCGGGGAGCTGGAGATTGCCGAGCCAGGCGAGAAATTCAGGCTCGAAGATCTGGGCGCGACCGTAAAACGTGTTACCGGCAAGCCAGATCATTTCCTTCTTGGTCAGTCGCAGCGAGCGAACATGATCGAGCTGGTCACGCAGTTCCTGTTCGTCGATCTCGTCGGCAAGCCTGACCGAAGTCGTGCGATTGATGAGCGTGAAAGTGGCGTTCACCTGCGGATAGAGCTTCCAGATCATCTGGAGCATCAGCAGTTTGTAGAAGTCCGTGTCGATCAGGCTGCGGATGATGGGATCGAGCTTCCAGGCGTGGTTGTAAACCCTGGTTGCGATATCTGTCTTGGTCATGATCGACTGCCTTGCCATCCGCAGGGGGACTACGGGGGACGGCCGAAATGCTTCGGCCGTTTCCGGTGCAGTTATCGGCAATCACCGGGGGAATGTCCAGAGAGCGGCGTTGCGCCGCTCTCTGCTAGGTCTGACCGCGTTACTGGCTGGGTGTCGGGCTGGATTCTGGCACGACCTGATTGTTGTCGCTCGGCGACGGGGCCGTCTGCTCGACAGGCTGGTTGGCCGGCTCGCTCGGTGCAATGGAATTGCCCCACCATTCCGCCGGGATCCAGACGAGCATGGCGAGGATCAGTCCGCCCAGCAGCACGATGAGGACCGGTTTGCCTTTAAAACCCTGACGCGCCTCGGTCGGCGTCATGGGTTCCGGCTGAAGGCCGCGCATGCGACGGTCGGTCGTGTCTGGAAGATCGGTTCGGCTGCTCATGTGGTTGCTCCCTTGTGTCCTGAGGCGCGCAAGGCGCGAATTCTCAAGGGAAACGGGAGCTCAGCGGGGTTTGTTCCCGCAATTCTCGGGCGGCTAATAGCCAGCGGTACGATCGACAACGAATTCAAGCGGCTTGCCAGCCTCGAGCCGAGCGATCTGCGCCTCGACGTGACGGAACAGCGCACGAACATCGGAGGCGGCCGCAGCGTGAGGCGTGACGATCACGTTCGGCATCGACCAGAGGGGACTGTCAGGATCGAGCGGTTCCTTTTCGAAGACATCGACCGAGGCCGATTTCAGCGTGCCGTCCTTGAGGCACTCGATCAATTCGGCTTCCTTCTGGCTGCCGCCACGACCGGCATTGAGAAAGATCGAACCGCCCAAGGGTCCGGCACGGCGGAGCCTCGAAAACAAGGCGCGGTCGTAGATGCCGCGCGTGTCGTCTGTTAGCGGCAGAAGGCCGACCAGGATATCGGTGCGACCGAGGAAGGTGTCGAGCCCCTTTGCGTCGAAGGTTACGACGCCGTCGATCGCCTTTGCGCGACGGGACCAGCCTATGACGTCGAAGCCCATGACCTTGAGCTTGTGAACGGCATCTGCGCCCAAGACCCCAAGGCCCATGACGCCGACCGTGACCTCCCGGGCCTCCGGCTGATCGGCGATCTCGTGCCAGACGCGAGCCTGCTGCTGGCCGGCATAGGCAATACCGTTGCGCAGATGATGGAGGCATTGCCAGACGACCCATTCACTCATGCGGTCCGTCAGGCTTCGATCGACAAAACGGATGATCGGGAGATCCGGCAATTCGTATGCCGAGAGGATGTGATCCACACCGGCACCGCCGGAGAAGATGGCTTTGAGCCCGGTTGCACGACGAAAGAGGGCCGGATCCGGTTTCCAGACCACGGCGAATTCGGCATCCGAGAGATCGCGGTCGGCATTCGCCGGATCACCCATGTCGACAACTGGACGATCGGGGAAGGCCGAGCGAAGCGCGTTGACGACGCTTTCGCGGGCAAAGCGGAGATCGACGACGACGGGGCGTTTTTCGGACATTGCAGACTCACATTATTGGCGGATGCCGCCGGCCTCGACGGCTTCGAGATTGAAGGCGGCGGCCATCAGGGCACGGGTGTAATCGGCCTTAGGCGCGGCGAAGACCTCTGCGGCCGGACCTTTCTCGACGACCTTGCCGCCGCGCATGACGATCAACTCGTTCGCGAGCGCCTTCACCACCTTGAGATCGTGACTGATGAAGAGATAGGCGAGGTCGTGTTTGGCCTGCAGATCGCGCAGGAGATCGACGACCTGCGCCTGGACGGTCATGTCGAGGGCGGAGGTGGGCTCATCAAGCATGACGAAGCGGGGTTTCAGCACCATGGCGCGGGCAATGGCGATACGCTGCCGCTGGCCGCCAGAGAATTCATGCGGATAACGCCAGCGGGTGGCGGGGTCGAGGCCCACTTCTTCGAGCGCCCAGGCAACGCGGCTGTCGCGCTCTTCTGCCGTCAGCTGCCGTTCGTGGACCTTCAGGCCTTCCGCGATGATCTCGCCGACGGACATCCGCGGGCTAAGCGAACCGAAGGGGTCCTGAAAGACGATCTGCAGGCGATCGCGCAGCGGCCGCATCTCGCTGTAGGAGAAGGCATCGATGTCCTTGCCGATGAAGCTGATGCGCCCCTTCGAGGAGATGAGGCGCGAAAGGGCAAGACCGAGCGTCGTCTTGCCGGAACCGGATTCGCCGACGACGCCGAGCGTCTGGCCGGCGCGGAGCGTGAGGTCAACGCCGTCGACCGCCTTCACATGATCGACGGTGCGGCGGAGGAAGCCGGCCTTGATCGGGAACCAGACGCGGATGTCTTCGCCCTGCATGACAATTGGCTTTGTCTCGTCCAGCAACGGTGGTTCGCCGCGCGGCTCCGAGGCGAGCAGTTTCTTCGTATAGGCATGCTGGGGTCGCTCGAAGATATCCTCGACGGGACCTGCCTCGACGATCTTGCCCTTGGTCATGACGCAGACGCGATCGGCAAACTTGCGGACGATGCCGAGGTCATGGGTGATGAAGAGCATGGACATACCGTGCTCTGTCTTGAGGCGACCCAAGAGTTCGAGGATCTGGGCCTGGACTGTGACATCGAGGGCTGTGGTCGGCTCATCGGCGATCAAGAGCTTCGGCCTGTTGGCAAGCGCCATGGCAATCATCACGCGCTGGCGCTGGCCGCCCGAGAGTTCATGCGGGAAGGCGGTCAGTCGCTTTTCCGGCTCTCGAATGCCGACCTGGTGCAGAAGTTCGAGCACGCGGGCGCGAGCGGATGCGCCTTGAAGTCCCTGGTGAAGCGCGAGGATTTCGCTGATCTGCCGCTCGATCGAGTGAAGCGGATTGAGCGAGGTCATCGGCTCCTGAAAGATCATGGTGATGTCGTTGCCGCGTACGGAACGGAGCTCTGGCTCGCTTGCGGTCATCAGGTCGCGGCCGTCGAAGAGGATCTGGCCGGATGGGTGGCTCGCTGCCGGATAGGGGAGAAGTTTCAGAATGGATGCAGCAGAGACCGACTTGCCGGAACCGGATTCGCCGACCAATGCGACGATCTCGCCGCGCTGGATGTCGAAAGAAACTCTGTCGACCGCCAGGCTCTCGCGGCCACCCTGGTGGAAGGCGACGGACAGATCGCGCACGGAGAGAAGGGGTTCGGTCATGCGGTAAGGCTTTCGATCAGGGAGGTGAGTGTGGGCGCATCGGGGCGGAGAACCTTCAAGGGCGTCATCGGAAGTTTGCCGCGAACTGGATGAATGATTTCATCAATGTCGGTCAAACCAGTATCGGCGGAAAGAAAGACTGAGCATCCCGCGAAAATTGCACTCGCAAGGTGGATGGCGTCGGGCAACTTGATTTTGCTTGATTGCGCTCTGATGAGTGACGCGGTCAACAAGACTGCGGTCGATGGCGGAACCGTCTTCAGCCAAAAATCGCCTCCCAACCAGCTTTCATAGGCTTCGATGAGTTCGCGATTGCCGTCCGCAAGAGGCTTCACCAGCAGTTCGCTATAGGTGAGCAAGCTCGTGAAAGGTATCTTCCCAGATATGCGACACGCCGCCAGCAAGGCTGCCAGATGTTCCTGTTCCGGGATCTGGACTTCTTTGAACAGGATCAGGACATTCGTATCGAGATAAATGGAAACAGGCAGCGTCATTCATCATCCCACTCGTCACGCAGTTCGCGGATCCGCTGAACCGCCTCGGCCATGGAACCAGCATGGCTGTAGCGCTCCGGGAAGTCCTGACGATGCCTCAATAGTTTCGTGAGGTTTTCACCCACATCCGTGTCCGTTCCCTCAAGACCGAAGAAGGACGTCAGCGGACTGTCGTCCTCTGGGGTGATTTCAACGGTAACACGCGCCAAACCCGTCTCGGGCAATCCCTCTCGCATATCTTTCGGCAGTTTAGAAACCGGGTAGTGTTCGAGCACGACCTTATTCATCCCAACGCCCTCCGGCAAAGGTGGAACTTTAGCCAGTATAGCGGCGCGGCAGGGATAGCGCGACCCATCACCGGAAGGTCTTTCTCGGGTCGAACGCATCACGCACGGCTTCGCCGACGAAGATCAGCAAAGAGAGCATGATCGACATGGTGAAGAAGGCGGTGAGGCCGAGCCAGGGGGCCTGGAGGTTGCGCTTGCCCTGCGCGATGAGTTCGCCGAGCGAGGGAGAGCCGGGCGGCATGCCGAAGCCGAGGAAGTCGAGCGAGGTGAGCGTGGTAATCGAGCCTGAGAGGATGAAGGGCAGGAAGGTGAGCGTCGCGACCATGGCGTTCGGCAGGAGATGGCGGAACATGATCGTCCAGTTGCCGACGCCGAGCGCACGGGCTGCATTCACATATTCGAAGTTTCGGGCCCGCAAGAATTCGGCGCGCACGATGCCGACGAATCCCACCCAGGAAAAGAGCAGCATGATGCCGAGCAAGACGAAGAAGCCGGGCGGCAGGATGGCTGCGATGATGAGCAGGATGTAGAGAACCGGCATCGACGACCAGATCTCGATGAAGCGCTGCATCAGAAGATCGGTCCAGCCGCCGAAATAGCCCTGCACGGCACCAGCCGTCACCCCGATCGCGGCGGAGGCGAGCGTGAGTGCCAGGCCGAAGAGGATCGAGATGCGGAAGCCGTAGATCATGCGGGCCATGACGTCGCGGGCCTGATCATCCGTGCCGAGCCAGTTCATGTTGCCGAGTACGCAGTTCGGATCCTCGGCGCCGAGCGGATAGGCGGCGCAGCGGGTCTCCTTGTCCATCAGCCAGAAGGGTGCCGTCGGAGCCGAATGCGGGACCTCGGAGTTGACCGTTCGGTAGGAATAGCGGATCGGCGGCCAGACCATCCAGCCATTGGCATTGATCTCGTCGGATATGAAGGGCGAGCGATAGTCGGTGACGGCGAGGAAGCCGCCGAACTTCTCTTCCGGGTAATCGACGACGACGGGGAAGAGGATCTCGCCCTTGTAGGAGGCGATGACAGGTTTGTCGTTGGCGATGAACTCGGCAAACAGGCTGAGTACGAACAGCACCATGAAGATCCAGAAGGACCAGAAGCCGCGCCTGTTCGCCTTGAAGTTCTCAAGCCGCCGACGGTTCGTCGGGTTCAGCCAGCCCTTCTTCGGCGGGGCAATGATGGTGGTTTCGACGGCGGACATCAGAGATCCCTCCGGTCGAAATCGATGCGCGGATCGATCCAGGTGTAGATCAGGTCGGAGATCAGGCCGATCACGAGACCCATCAGCGAGAAGATGTAGAGCGTCGCAAAGACGATCGGATAGTCGCGATTGACGATCGCGAGGTAGCCGAGGCGGCCAAGACCATCGAGCGAGAAGATGTTCTCGATCAAGAGCGATCCGGTGAAGAAGGCCGAGATGAAGGCGCCTGGCAGGCCGGCGATGACGATCAGCATGGCGTTGCGGAAGACGTGACCGTAAAGCACCTGGCGCTCGCCTAGACCCTTGGCGCGGGCAGTCACCACATACTGCTTCTTGATTTCGTCGATGAAGGAGTTCTTCGTCAGCAGCGTGGTTGTGGCGAAGGCCGAAAGCAGGAGGGCGGTCAGCGGCAATGCAAGATGCCAGAAGTAGTCGAGGATCTTCTGCCACCAGGAGAGTTGGTCGAAATTGTCGGAGGTAAGGCCGCGAAGCGGGAACCAGTCGAAGAAGGATCCGCCGGCGAAAAGGACGATCAGCAGGATGCCGAACAGGAAGCCCGGGACGGCATAGCCAACGACGATGATGCCTGATGTCCAGACATCGAAACGGGAGCCGTCGGAGACCGCTTTCCTGATGCCGAGCGGGATCGAAATGGCGTAGGAAATCAGCAGCACCCAGAGGCCGAGCGATATGGAAACCGGCAGCTTCTCTATGATCAGGTCGATGACGGAGGTGTTGCGGAAGAAGCTCTCGCCAAAATCGAAGCGGATGTAATTCCACATCATTTCGAGGAAGCGCTCGAGCGGCGGCTTGTCGAAGCCGAACTGTTTTTCGAGCTTGGCGATCAGCTCCGGATCGAGACCCTGGGCGCCGCGATAACGGGAGCCCCCCTCATCTGCACCGGCGGACTGGCCCAGCATGTCCCCGCCGCCCGAAAGGCGCGCATCCGCGCTGTCACCCTGGCCGCTGAGCTGCGCGATGACCTGCTCGACGGGGCCACCGGGGGCGAACTGGATGACGATGAAGGAGATACCCATGATGCCGATCATTGTGGGTATCATCAGCAGCAGACGCCGGAGAATATAGGCGGTCATGCGGGGCGCCCCCGGTCAGAATCAGATCTGCCCACGATGTCCAAGCTCGTATGGTCCGCCAATATCAATTGCTCCGTTATTCAGCGATTCGCCCGCTACATTCCTAGAGTCTCACGCAGGGGGCGCAAGCCCCGAGCGGAGATCATGGGCTTTTCGCCCACCAGATCGACGGGAAGCCAATTCCATACTCTGGCAAGGGATCTGGACGTGCAAGCTTGGACGCATAGGCGATACGGCTTTCGCCTGAGTAGAACATCGGGATTACGAAGTGATTTGCCAGCAGAACCCTATCCAAGGCATGAACTGCGGCCACCTGGTCTGCGCGCGTGGAAGCAGACATGATCATCCTGATCAATTGATCGACGGCGGGATCGGCAATGCCGGCCAAGTTCCGTGATCCCGGCTGGTTTGCAGAGGCAGAGCCCCAATAAACCAGCTGATCACTTCCCGGATTCATAGTCTGCGGCCAAACACCGAATATCATGTCAAAATCGAAACTGCGGACACGATTGACATACTGGGATGAGTCTACGGTGCGAACGGTTGCGTCGATACCTATCTTCTTCAAGCTCGCGACGTAAGGTAAGACAGTCCTTTCCATTGAGGGGCTGTTGAGAAGTATCTCGAACCGCATAGGCTGGCCGGTCGAAAGGTTGACCATTCGATTGCCCTGGAGCTCCCATCCGGCTTCCCGAAACAACGCGATCGCCTTGCGTAAGTTGTCCCTGACTTTCTGTGGGTCGCCACCAATGGGATTCTCATATGCTTCAGTGAATACACGGGCAGGAATTTGGTCTTTCAGGGTCGTCAAGATCTCAAGTTCTTTTCCCTGCGGTAGCCCGGATGAGGCCAAATCGGTTCCCCAGAAAAAGCTATCGACGCGGTTCAGTCCGCCGTAAGCGAGATTCTTGTTCAAATCCTCGAAGTCATACGCGTAATTCAGCGCCTCTCGGACACGAGCATCTTTGAACTGATCGCGGCGCAAATTCGGGACATAGGCCTGCATGATACCACGCGCTCGAAACTCGTTTGGCAATGCTTCCCGCTTGATCGAGCCATCGCGAACCGCGTCGAAATCATAGCGCGTTGCCCACCGACTTGAGCTGTTTTCTTGGCGGAAGTCGAGATTACCGGCTCGAAAGGCTTCGAATTCAACATCAGCGTCTGCGAAATAGGTGTAGCTTATCGTCCTGAAGTTGTTTCTACCGACATTGATTGGCAAGTCCCTGCCCCAATAGTCGTCCCGAAGCTCGTACCTAATCGATGATCCGGCTTGGAACGAAGCTACTTCATATGGACCAGATGCAAGAGGCGGCTCCAATGATGTCTTCGAGATATCCCGCTGGACTCCTTGGGGATCCTTCGACGAATACCAATGCTTCGGCAGGATAGGGAACTCCCCTACAATGCTCGGCAGCTCCTTGTTGTTCTTCTCATCGAACTTGAATGTAACCTCGCGATCACCGACTTTCTCTGCGGACACGACGTGACGATAGTAGTTCGCGAGGATAGTGCTGTGCTGCTTTGCACTTTCGAAACTAAACACAACGTCTTCGGGCGTTACGGGCGTGCCATCGGCCCATTTTGCCTCTGGGCGGAGGCGAAAGGTCGCTGAAGAAATGTCTGCGGGATAGGTCAGGGCTTCGGCTAACAAGCCATAGCTGACGCCAATTTCGTCGTCGGACGGTAGCAGCAGCGAATCGTAGATTATGCCAATGCCCACTGCTCGATTACCTCTGTCGACCAGTGGGTTGAAACTATCGAATGTGCCTTCGTCGGACATCCTGAGTTCACCCTGTTTCGGCGCCTCGGGATTCACATAGGGCAAATGCGAGAAGTCTGGCGGTAGTCTTGGGGGCTCAAGAACACTGACCGCATGTTGCCAGACAATTTCCTGAGCGATGGTCGGCACTGGTGCAGACGCCAGTGCAGCCAATAGGCCCAGGGTTGCTAGATTGTTGCTCAGACCCATGTTTCGACAGCCCCCTTATCTGCTCTTGTTGCGAAGCAGGATAGGGCAAAACCAGGCAAAAAACAGGGGACTGACAGAGATGTGAGCGTCGTGGCTTCCGCAGATTCACCCCAATTCCGTTTCAGGCTAGACTGACAGGTGATTCACCCCGGCCATCCGGCGGGGATCGAATCCGGATCGACCGGGGACATGCACACGATGAAGAAATCCAGGGGCGCACGCCCGCTCGCCATGGCACTGACGTTTGCCTGCGCATTCGCGACCGTCATCAGCGACACGGCATCTGCCGAAGGACGTCCCGCCAAGGAGCTCTTTGGCGGCATGGCACTGCCGGCGAAGGCGGCCCCCTCGCCCTATGGCTCCTACGCCAAGGGCTGCATTGCCGGCGCGGTCGCCATTCCGACGGACGGACCCACCTGGCAGGCGATGCGGCTTTCGCGCAATCGTCGTTGGGGCCACCCGGAGATGATCGCGCTTCTCGAGCGCTTCTCGAAAGATGCGGTCCAGCTCGGTTGGGGTTCGGGCATTCTGATCGGCGACATCTCGCAGCCGCGCGGCGGGCCGATGCTGTCGGGTCATGCCTCGCATCAGATCGGGCTCGATGCCGATATCTGGTTCACGCCGAAGCCTGCCAATCCGCTCTCAGCACAGCAGCGCGAGGATCTGCCATTTACCTCCATGCTGGAGAAGGACAAGTTCCTGACCGTCGACAAGCGGCTCTGGACCAATACCCATGCCCGGGTCGTCGTGCAGGCCGCGAGCTATCCGCAAGTCGAGCGCATCTTCGTCAATCCGGCGATCAAGAAGAAGCTTTGCGACACCTGGACGGGTGACCGCGCGGTCCTCGGCAAGATCCGGCCCATCTACGGCCATGACGCGCATTTCCATATCCGGATGCGCTGCCCCGAAGGTGCTGCCGGCTGCAAGCCGCAGGCGGCCGTGCCGCCCGGCGATGGCTGCGACCAGTCGCTGGCCTGGTGGTTCACCAAGGAGCCCTGGGCCGCGCCAAAGAAAGACCCCAACGCAAAGCCTGCGCCGAAGCCCCGGGCCATGCAGATCGCCGATCTGCCCAAGGCCTGCGCCATGGTTCTCGACGCGCAGGGACCATCGAGCGAATACGAGGTGACCTATCAGGCAGCGGGTGGGTCGATGCCCGGCAGCGCGGCGTCGGCCTTCACGGCACCGTCGGTCGCAAGGGTGGCTGAACCCTTCGAATTGCCCGCCATCGTTCCGGTCCCCCCGGCCCGGCCGGCCGGTTGGTGAAGACGAGGTTCTCCGGGTGCTTTTCAAGCGCCCCTGCCTGCGCTAGATGGGTCTATCAAATCGATTTAAATCAGCTGGGGTCCCCTCGTGAGCCGCACCCGTTGCATCGCCCTGATCGCGCATGACCAGAAAAAGGAGGACATGGCGGATTTCGCCCGGCATCATCAGGCCAAGCTCATGGGCTGGCGGATCGTCGCGACCGGCACGACCGGCGGCCGGATCAAGGATGCTGTCCCCGAGCTCGATGTGACGCGGCTGAAAAGCGGTCCGCTCGGTGGCGATCAGCAGATCGGCGCATTGATCTCGACCGGCGAGGTGGACATGCTCGTCTTCTTCGTCGACCCCTTGACTCCCATGCCCCATGATGTGGATGTCAAAGCGCTGATGCGTCTGGCGACCGTCTATGACATTCCGATGGCGCTGAACCTCGCAACCGCCGACATCCTGATGCAGACCCTGACTGCCTGAGCAGCGGGGCCCAAGACCGGACAGACCATGGCCCAGACACATCGCGACGACACCCTTCCCTTTCCGATCCTGATTGGTGACATCGGCGGCACCAATGCGCGCTTCTGGATTCTCCTCGACGAAAGTGGCGAGAAGGTCAGCTTCCCCAATGTGGTGAACAAGGATTTCACCACGATCGACGACGCCATCCGCTCGAGTGTTCTGGAGACAACGAGCCACAAGCCGCGTTCACTGATCCTGGCGTTGGCTGGTCCGATCAAGGGGGACGAAGTGCCACTCACCAACTGCCCCTGGGTGGTTCGCCCCAAGGTGCTGATGGCCGATCTGGGCTTTTCCGAAGTGCTGCTGCTCAACGACTTCGAGGCGCAGGCGCTTGCGGCCGCAACGCTCGATGTCGATGATCGTCAACATCTCGGTTCGCTGAGCGAAGCGCCGCTCGGCTCGCGCGTCGTGCTGGGCCCCGGCACAGGGCTCGGCGTCGCAGGACTGGTCCGGGCGCGCGACATGTGGTTTCCGGTTCCGGGCGAAGGCGGTCATGTGGATGTCGGCCCGCGTACAAGCCGCGATCACCAGATCTGGCCGCATCTGACCCCTGTGCGCGACCCCAACGCATCGCTTGGCCGGATCTCGGCCGAAGAACTGCTCTCCGGCCGAGGTCTGATGAACATCTATCGTGCGCTCTGCAAGGCGGACGGCAACCTGACGCCGCGCTACGACGAGCCTGCCGAAGTCTCGGCAGCGGGTATCTCGGGCGCCGATGCGAGAGCGGGTGAGGCGCTCAGCCTGTTTGCCACCTATCTCGGTCGGGTTGCCGGCGATCTCGCGCTGATCTTCATGGCCAAGGGCGGCGTGTTCCTCGCCGGTGGCATCTCGCCGAAGATTCTGCCGGCGCTGCAGAGCGGCGAGTTCCGCGCCGCCTTCGAAGACAAGGCGCCGCACCAGGCGGTCATGCACGGGATCCCGACCTTCGTCGTGACCCATCCGCAGGCGGCCCTGCATGGGCTAGCCGCCTTTGCAACCGCGCCTTCGGATTTCGGGCTTGCGACCGAGGGGCGTCACTGGCGCTGAGCGCCTGTCCCACTATGGTCAAAGGCGCTGCGACTGGCTATAGAGCGGCGGCGCCTTTCGAGGCGTGCAAGGCAACAGGACAGGACATTCTTTTTTGGACGCTCAGGATAGCCAGACCCGTCAGCCAGACATGGACAGCGTCTCCGCTGTCCTGAAGCGCGTGATCTCCGAAAATGGCCGGGACCATGTGGCGGGCTATGCCTTCGCCATTGTCTGCCTGATCACGGTTGCCCTGACCACCGCCTTCACCGCCTGGATCATGGAAGCCGTCATCAACGAGGCCTTTGCCAACCGGCGCGCCGACCTCGTCTGGCTCATCTGCGGATCGATCTTCGCGGCTTTCGTCATTCGCGGCTTTGCCGGATACGGTCAGGCCGTGACGCTGTCGACGATCGGCAACAACATCGTGGCGCGTTACCAGCGTCGCCTGTTTTCCCATCTGATGTCGCTCTCCGTCGGCTATTTCAGCGAGGCAAGATCCGCACGGCTCGCGGCCCAGATCAACGAGAACATCAACGGGATCCGTGACGTTCTCAATATGACGATCACCTCGCTTGCCCGCGACCTCGTGACACTCGTCGCTCTGCTCGCCGTCATGTTTTATCAGGACATCGTCCTGTCGCTGATCGTCTTCACCGTAGCGCCGCCGCTTTTCCTCGGCCTGCGCTATATCTCGCGGCGTCTGCGAAGCGCGACGAAGGAATCGGTCATTCTGAACTCGCATGTTCTCGGCGCGATCCAGGAAGCGGTCCAGGGCATTGCGATCGTCAAGGCCTTCACCATGGAAAGCCAGCTGGAAAACAAGATCCAGTCGACGATCAATGCCGCAGAGGGACGCGCCAACAGGATCGCCCGCCTCAGTGAACGCAACGGACCGCTGACCGAAAGTCTGGCAGGGCTGTCGATTGCCGGCGTCATGGCGTATGCCGCCTATCAATCGATCTATGGCGGCGTGCTGCCGGGCGCCTTCTTCTCCTTCGTCACGGCGCTGCTCCTCGCCTACGAGCCCGCAAAGCGGCTGGCGCGCCTGCAGGTCCATATGGAACGCGCCGCCGTCAATGCACGGATGATCTACGAGATCCTCGACACGCAACCGAACCAGCGGGACAAGGACGGCGCCCAGCAGATGTCGGTGACCGAGGCGAAGATAGAATTCCGTGACGTGACCTTTGCCTACGGCTCGAACGAGCCTGTCTTGCGCAAGCTGCGCTTCACGGCCGAAGGCGGAAAAACGACTGCGCTGGTCGGACCGTCAGGTGCCGGCAAGTCCACGGTCATTACGCTTGTTCCGCGCTTCTACGATCCGGCCGAAGGCGAGATCCTGATCGACGGGCAGAACATTGCTGATGTGACGAAGTCGTCGCTACGCCAGCAACTCGCCTATGTGTCGCAGCAACCCTACCTCTTCGAAGGCACGATCCGCGACAACATCCGCTACGGCCGTCCGGAAGCGACCGATGCTGAGATCGAGGACGCGGCACGGCTTGCAAACGCCCATGACTTCATCCTGGCGCAAGCGCAGGGATACGATACGCCCGTCGGCGAGAACGGCATCACGCTTTCCGGTGGCCAGCGGCAGCGGCTCTCGATTGCCCGCGCGCTGGTACGCAACGCACCGATCCTGCTCCTCGACGAGGCGACGTCCTCGCTCGACACGGAATCGGAAGCAGCCGTGCAACAGGCGCTCGATGCGGCCATGGCCGGCCGGACCGTGATCGTCATCGCGCACCGTCTCTCGACCGTCGTCAATGCCGACAAGATCATTGTCATGCAAGACGGCGAAGTGGTGGAAGAAGGCACGCATGAGAGCCTTGCACAGCGGCAGGGCGGTCTTTACGCTCGCCTCAACAATCTGCAGGCCGCTCCGAACGGCCTGCTCATCAGCCAGGAATAGACCCGCATGAATACGCCCATGAAGCTCGTCGTCGTCGGTGCCGCCGGTCGCATGGGCAAGACGCTGATCAAGCTGATTAGCGAGACGGAAGGCCTCGTGCTGCATGCGGCGGTGGAACGGGCAGGCTCGGCCGCGCTCGGCCAGGATGCCGGCGAACTGGCCGGTGTGCCGAAGCTCGGCGTCGCCGTCACCGACGATCCGCTGGCGGCCTTCGTTCACGCAGACGGCGTCATCGATTTTACCACGCCGGCTTCGACCGTCGAATTCGCTGCACTCGCGGCACAGGCGCGGATCGTGCATGTGATCGGCACCACCGGCTGTCTGCCGGAGCACGAGGAGAAGATTGATGCGGCGGCACGGCATGCGCGGGTGGTCAAATCCGGAAATATGAGCCTTGGCGTTAATCTGCTCTCGGTTTTGATCAAGCAGGCAGCCCAGGCGCTTGATGCCGCCGGCTGGGATATCGAGGTGCTCGAAATGCACCACAAGCACAAGGTCGATGCACCCTCGGGCACGGCGCTTTTGCTCGGCGAAGCAGCGGCCGAGGGGCGTGGCATTTCGCTTGCCGATCATTCGGTCCGGGTGCGCGACGGCCATACCGGGCCGCGCGAGGAAGGTTCGATCGGTTTTGCCACGCTCCGCGGCGGCTCCGTCATTGGCGAGCACTCCGTGCTGTTTGCCAGCGAAGGCGAAATGGTGACCCTGTCTCACAGCGCGACCGATCGTTCGCTGTTTGCTCGTGGTGCGCTGAAGGCCGCCATCTGGGCCCGGGACCAGAAGCCCGGCCGTTATACCATGCTCGACGTGCTCGGGCTCAACTCCACCCCCTGATCGTCAAGAGAGGAATTGTCGATGACCGGTACACTCGTGCTCGTGCGCCATGGCCAGAGCGACTGGAACCTGAAGAACCTGTTCACCGGATGGCGTGATCCTGATCTCACCGAGCTCGGCGTGACGGAAGCCAATGCCGGCGGCAAGGCACTTGCCGACTACGGCATCAAGTTCGACATCGCGTTCACCTCGGTGCTGACCCGCGCGCAAAAAACCTGCGACATCATCCTCGAAAACGTCGGTCAGACCGGCCTTGAGACGATCAAGGACGAGGCGCTGAACGAGCGTGACTACGGTGATCTTTCAGGCCTTAACAAGGACGATGCCCGCGTCAAATGGGGTGAGGAGCAGGTGCATATCTGGCGCCGTTCCTACGACATCCCGCCGCCGGGTGGCGAAAGCCTACGCGACACCGGCGCGCGCGTCTGGCCATACTACATGACCGAGATCCTGCCGCGTGTTCTGCGTGGTGAGAAGGTGCTGGTTGCGGCCCACGGCAATTCGCTGCGCTCGCTGGTCATGGTGCTCGACAAGCTGACCAGGGAGCAGATCCTCAGCGTCAATCTCGCGACCGGCGTTCCCATGGTCTACAAGCTGAACGCGGATTCGACGGTTGCTTCCAAGGAAGTGCTGGGCGACATGTCCGCCGCGCATTGAGCGTCACCACGCTCCCCGAATGAAAGAAGCCGCCCATGAGGCGGCTTCTGCATTTTCAGTGACTGTTCTCAGTTCGCTTGCTTGCGCATGAAGCCCTGGATCAGCTCGGCGAGCGCTTCCGGCTGCTCGACCGATGGGATATGGGCGCAGTCGTCGATCACCTCGAAACGCGCGTCAGGCACCAGCTGGGAGCCGGCCTCGACGGTGGCGGGCGGTGTCGAGCCGTCCTGATCGCCGACGACGAAGAGCGTGGGCACGGTCACAGTCGGCAGGACGTCGGAAAAGTCGGTGTCGCGCAGGGCGGCGCAGGTCGAGAGATAGCCAGCCTTTGACTGGCGCGTCATCATCAGGCGATAGCCAGCCAGTTCATCGGCGCGGTCTTCGTGGAACGCCGGCGTGAACCAGCGCGCCATGGCGCTGTCGGCGGCACTTTCGATCCCGTCCTTCTCGATGCCGACGATGCGCTCGGCCCAGATTTCGGCAGAGCCGATGCGGGGAGCGGTGTCGCAGAGGATGAGCTTTCGGAACAGATCGGGCCGCTCCTCCCAGAGGCCCTGGCAGACGAGACCGCCAACCGAGAGGCCGCAGAAAGTGGCCTTGCGGATGCCGAGTTCGTCGCAGAGGCTGGCGAGATCCGAGACGAGATCGGCCATGCCGAAGGGCTTGTCGGCACCGCCTGAGAGGCCGTGGCCGCGGCTGTCGTAGAATAGCACGGAGACGTCGTCGCCGAGTTCATCGAAGAGCGGCAGCCAGATGCGGAAGTCGGTGCCGAGGCCATTGGAGAAGACGATCAGGTTCTTGGCTTTCGCCTCGCCGATCAGCTCATAGTGGACGACATTGCCGTTGATGGTGGTGAAAGCCAAGTTTCTTACTCCTGTGGGGCCGTTCTCGCCCCGATGTTGTCGTTGGGCCTAAGCCGGAAATTCTCAGTGCGCCTCGTCCCAATTGTGGGCGGCGCGGGCATCGACCTTGAGCGGCACGCGCATGGAAACGGCCGGCATGGCGGCGTTTTCCATGATGTCGACGATGACAGGCATGGCGGCGTCGACTGCCTCGTCCTCGACCTCGAAGATAAGTTCGTCATGCACCTGCAGCAGCATGCGGCAGCGCTCCGACAGGCCAGCAGCGGCCAGTGCCGGCTCGATCTGGATCATGGCGCGGCGGATGACGTCCGCGGCCGAGCCCTGGATCGGGGCGTTGATGGCGGCGCGTTCGTTGAAGGCGCGCATCGAGGGGTTGGACGACTTGATGTCAGGGTAATACGCGCGGCGACCGAAGATGGTTTCCACATAGCCGTGCTCGCGGGCGAAGGCCTTGGTGCTCTCCATGTAGTCCTTGATACCGGGGAAGCGCTCGAAATACTTCTTGATGTAATCACCGGCCTCGGAGCGCTCGATGCTCAGCTGGTTGGCAAGACCGAATGCGGAGATGCCGTAGATGATGCCGAAGTTGATCGCCTTGGCGCGGCGACGGACTTCCGACGGCATGCCCTCGACCGGCACGCCGAACATCTCGGACGCGGTCATGGCATGGATGTCGATGCCGTCCGCGAAGGCCTGGCGCAGCTGCGGAATGTCGGCGACGTGAGCGAGCACGCGCAGTTCGATCTGGCTGTAGTCGGCCGACAAGAGCTTGTGTCCCGGCGTCGAGATGAAGGCCGTGCGGATTTTGCGGCCTTCGGCGGTGCGGACCGGGATGTTTTGGAGGTTCGGCTCTGACGATGACAGGCGACCCGTCGTCGTCGAGGCGAGCGAATAGCCGGTGTGAACGCGCTTGGTCTGCGGATGGATGTATCCGGGAAGAGCGTCCGTGTAGGTGGATTTCAGCTTGGTGAGCTGGCGCCAGTCGACGATCTTGCGCGGCAGCGGCGCACCCTCTGCTGCGAGGTCTTCCAGAACCTGGGCGGAGGTGGACCACTGGCCGGTCTTGGTCTTGGACCCGCCGGGCAGGCCCATACGACCGAACAGGATATCGCCGAGCTGCTTGGGCGAGCCGATGTTGAAGCGCTCGCCGGCGAGTTCGTAGACCTCGTCCTCGGTGGCGGCAGCCTTCTGGGCGAGTTCGCCCGACAGACGCGACAGGATCTGGCGGTCGACGGTAATGCCGCGCTCTTCCATATGGGCAAGCACCGGCACCAGCGGGCGTTCCAGCCGCTCGTAGATTCGCGTCAGTCCTTCGGCGGCGAGGCGGGGTTTCAGCACCATCCAGAGACGCATTGTCACATCTGCATCCTCGGCGGCATAGGCTGTCGCACGGTCGATGTCGACGAGATCGAAGGTTACGGAGGATTTCCCGGAGCCGGCAACGTCTTTGTAGGCGATCGGCGTGTGGCCGAGCCACTTATCCGACAGTGCGTCCATGCCGTGATTGCCCTTGCCGGCGTCGAGCACATAGGACATCAGCATCGTGTCGTCGAAGGACTGGAGCATCACACCGTGGCGCTTCATCACTAGGTAGTCGTATTTCAGGTTCTGCGCGACCTTGAGCACGGAGGGGTCTTCGAGCAGATCCTTTAGTGCCGCGAGCGCCTCCTTCATCGGGATCTGCCCCTCGGCATGACCGCCGCCGAGGAGATCACCGATACCGGTCTTGTGGGCGAGCGGGATATAGGCGGCGCGAATGTCGGTCGAGCCGGGCGAGAGCACATTGTCCTGGATGGCGAGCGAGACGCCAACGAGTTCGGCCTGCATGGGATCGAGCGAGGTCGTCTCGGTGTCGAAGGCGACGAGGCCGGTCTCGCGGGCAGCGGCGATCCAGAGCTCAAGGGTCTCGATGTCGCGGATCGTCACGTAAGCGCTTCTGTCGATCGGCTTGCCGGCGAATGCATTGGCCCGGCTTGCTGCGAGATCGGCTGGTGTCTTGCCGTCAGGGCTTGCTGCCGAGACGGCAACCGCGGTCGCTGAATTCGGTGACACGGATGCGGCAGGCGCTTCGCCAGCGTCGAGATCGGGGCCGCGAGCGGCATCACCCCACTCGACGGGAACGACGGCCGGGTCGATGGCGCCTGCATCGCAGTCGCAGGCTTCGGCGACACGTCGGGTCAGCGTGGTGAATTCCATCGTCTTCAAGAAGGCGATGAGCTTCGGACCGTTCTGCGGTTCGAGCACCAGGTCCTCGAGCTTCATGTCGAGCGGCACATCGGTGCGCAGTTCGACCAGCTGGCGGGAGAGCCGGGCGAGTTCGGCGTTGGCGACAATGTTTTCGCGGCGCTTGACCTGCTTGATCTCACCGGCGCGGGCGAGCAGCGTTTCGAGATCGCCGAACTCTTCGAGAAGCTGCGCTGCCGTCTTCGGACCGATACCGGGAATGCCGGGCACGTTGTCGGTCGAATCGCCGGTCATTGCCTGCAGATCGATCATCTTTTCCGGGGCTACACCCCATTTCTCGATGACATCGGGAATGCCGATCTGCTTGTCCTTCATCGCGTCGTACATATGCACGTTCGCCGTCAGGAGCTGCATCAGGTCCTTGTCGGAGGAGACAATCGTGACGTCGGCGCCAGTCGCTTCCGCCTGGCGGGCGTAGGTGGCGATGATGTCGTCGGCCTCGAAGCCTTCGGTCTCGATGCAGGGCAGGTTGAAGGCTCGGGTCGCATGGCGGATCAGGCCGAATTGCGGGATCAGATCTTCCGGCGGGGCAGAGCGGTTCGCCTTGTAAAGCGGATAGATTTCCTTGCGGAATGTTGTCGACGAATAGTCGAAGATGACCGCGAGATGGGTTGGCGTCACCCCGACATCGGTGTTGCGCGCGTCACGCAGAAGCTTCCACAGCATGTTGCAGAAGCCCGAGACCGCATTGACGGGCAGACCGTCCGACTTGCGGTTGAGGGCCGGGATGGCGTGGAAGGCGCGGAAGATGAAACCCGAGCCGTCGACGAGGAAGAGATGATCGCCTTTTTTCATGTCGGCATGGATAGCGCGGGGCGGCTGAAACGTCCATGACGGTTTGGGTCGAATGCGGCGAAATTCCCTTGAGGGCCGGTGGCGACGATGGTCAGCGCACTACACCGAAACATCACGAAAAGCTTACCGATTTGTAATCTCGTCTTCCCTTGAAAAAACACATTCCAAATCACAATTCCTAGTCATCGGCGACTGATCACGCCGTAGTCTGAAAGAGGCTCGTCCCCCGCCGCTTCAGACTCGGGCAAAGGCCTTATCCCCCTCTCCGGGCCTTTGTCCCCATATTCCGGAGCCGTCGTGGCAGTCCCCGCCTCAAGCCACGACGGCCTCCACCCCTTTCCTAGCAAAAGCCAAAATTAGTCAGCCTCAGAAATGGATCGCATGCGATCATTCCTCGCAGACGAAACCGCGACGACGTGTCGAGCGCCATGGCCCATGACCGTACGATCCCTGACCGCTCCGAATCCGCCACATGGCTGGCGAGCCAGCTTGCGCGCGGGTTTACACGGGCGCTGCAGGCCCGGGCGGCCAAGCTCGGCTTCTCCCCCGGACAGTTTCCGATCCTGCTCGAGCTCTGGGAAGAAGAAGGGTTGACCCAGCGGCAGCTGCTCGACCGGGTCGATGTTGAACAGGCGACGATCGCCAATACGCTTGCTAGGATGGAGCGCGACGGGCTGATCGAGCGCCGCGTTCACCCCAAGGACAAGCGCGCGCAGCAGATTTTCCTGACCGACAAGGCGCGCGACATGCGCGAGGAGGCGCTGGCTGCCGCCGAAGCGGCGGAGCAGGCCATCTTCCAGGGTTTCCGGCGCTTCGAGAAGGAATTGCTAAAGGAATATATCCGCTGGGCGATCGCGAATGCCCGCAAGCTGTGAACGGAAATTCATGCGGCTTTGAGAAAATTTCGCGGTCCCGACGCCTCGAAACGTCATGAGGTTTGGTCTATCGTCCGCCGCACTTTCAAATTTGCAGGACATGACCATGCCCGATCTCTCCCCCATCCTCGCGAAGGCCGACGAGGCCCTGCCGCAGAGCCTCGAACGGTTGTTCGATCTCGTGCGCATTCCCTCCATCTCGACGGATCCAGCCTATAAGGCCGATTGCCGCAAGGCCGGCGAATGGCTGGTGTCGGCGCTCACCGACCTCGGCTTCGAGGCTTCGCTGCGCGATACGCCCGGCCACCCGATGGTGGTTGCTCACCACGATGCCGACCGAGCCGACGCGCCGCATGTGCTGTTCTACGGCCACTACGACGTGCAGCCGGTCGATCCGCTCGATCTCTGGGAAGACGATCCCTTTGCGCCTGCGATCAAGGAGAAGGATGGCCGCAAGGTGATCACCGGTCGTGGCACCTCGGACGACAAGGGGCAGCTGCTCACCTTTGTTGAAGCCTGCCGCGCCTATAAGGCGGTCAAGGGTTCTCTGCCGGTCAAGATCACCATCCTGTTCGAGGGCGAAGAAGAATCCGGCTCGCCGTCGCTGAAGCCATTCCTCGCTGCCAATGCCGACGAGCTGAAGGCCGATTTTGCCCTCGTCTGCGATACCAGCATGTGGGATCGCGAGACGCCGGCAATCGCTGCGGCCCTGCGTGGCTTGGTCGGCGAAGAAGTCACGATCATCGCGGCCGACCGCGACTTGCATTCGGGCCTCTTCGGGGGAGCTGCTGCCAATCCCGTTCATATCCTGACAAAGATCCTGGCCGACCTGCATGACGAGACAGGCAAGGTCACCCTTCCCGGCTTCTATGACGGCGTCGAGGAGACCCCGGCCAATATCAAGGCCTCCTGGGAGAGCCTTGGTCGCACGGCGGAAAGCTTCCTGGGCGAGGTGGGCCTGTCGGTCCCGGCAGGTGAAAAGGGCCGTTCCGTTCTGGAACTGACCTGGGCGCGCCCGACCGCAGAAGTGAACGGCATCATCGGCGGCTATACCGGCGAAGGCTTCAAGACCGTAATTGCGGCCAAGGCCTCGGCGAAGATCTCGTTCCGCCTCGTCGGCACACAGGATCCGGCCAAGGTACGCGAGAGCTTCCGCGCCTTCGTGCAAGCCCGTATTCCGGACGACTGCAAGGTCGAGTTCCACGAGCATGGCGGTTCGCCGGCCATCCAGCTCTCCTATGATTCGCCGGAACTGACCAAGGCGAAGAACGCCCTGTCGGACGAATGGCCAAAGCCGGCCGTGATCATCGGCATGGGCGGCTCGATCCCGATCGTCGGCGATTTCCAGAAGATGCTCGGCATGGATTCGCTGCTGGTCGGCTTTGGCCTGACCGACGACCGCATCCATTCGCCGAACGAAAAGTATGACCTCAACTCGTTCCACAAGGGCATCCGCTCGTGGATCCGCATCCTTGACGGGCTCGCAAACGGCTAAGGCCAGAAAAGCAAAAAGGCCGGTCAAAAACCGGCCTTTCCTTTACGCTTCTACGCTTGCCTGCCAGTACATCCGTGGTCAGGGTCGGAAACGTGCCATTCGATGTCTCGGATGTTGGCCCACCTTCGTGAACCGCATCCCGGATCTAGATGATCGCTCTGGATGCTTAACAACCGGTTAAGTGTTTTGAAGTTCCTGAAACAGGATCTCCGCAAACGCTCTATCGTCTGGTGATCCTGAAATGGGGATGCAAGACTGCCCTTTCAAGAGGCCTATCCGCTTGAATTGCAGATAGAGCTCCGGTTAGACTTCTCCCATGAGCCTCGAATCCGTCCGACAGTTCTTCCGGGAAAACGCACCCGACATCTCCGTCATCGTCACCGAAGCAAGCTCCGCCACCGTGGCGCTTGCGGCCGAAGCGCATGGCGTCGAGCCTGATCAGATCGCCAAGACGATATGCCTGAGGATCGGCGAAGACGTGGTGCTCGTGGTCACCGCGGGCACGAAGCGGCTCGACAATCGCAAGTTCAAGGATCGTTTCGGCGTGAAGCCGCGCATGCTGGATGCGGAAGCGGTGGTCGAAGCGACCAGCCATCCCGTCGGTGGCGTCTGCCCCTTCGGTCTGCCCTCACCTCTCAAGGTCTATTGCGATCAGTCGCTCCAGGCCTTCGACGAGGTGGTTCCGGCCGCAGGTGCGACGAATGCTGCAGTGAAGATTGCGCCGGAGCGCATGAGGTCACTCGTCGATGGAGAATGGGCGGATCTCTGCCAGTAGCTTCACGCGTCGTTCAGAGCTTGTTTACCGGGCTTTAACCACCCCTTAAATCGCCGCAATTACTGTGCAATTGCGCGATCGTCCACCCGACGAGAGACTGGATGATCGTCCGAGATTTCTTGAAGCCATTTCCGCGCCGGTCCTTCCCGGGCAACGCACAACGAGCATCTGGAGCAAGATCACCGCAATGGTGAGCCGAGGCAAATCCCGCGATCGTATTGAACCAAGCTTCGGCGACGAGCGCGAGGACGAGGATTTTCGCCTCGATGCAGACGATCGGGTGATCGGCGGCCGGCCAGTGCGTGCCGGTGGCAAAAAGACGGCGGGTTCGGCGAAGCGCGGCAAGTCCGGCAGCCAGAAGAGCCGCAAAGCGAAAAACAGCGGCGGCGGATTCGGGCTTGGCAAGCTGATCTATTGGGGCTTCGTGCTTTCGATCTGGTGTGGTATCGGCTTGGTGGGTCTGGTCGCCTATTACGGCTCGCAGATGCCGAGCGCCAGCAGCTGGTCGATCCCGGAGCGTCCGCCGAACATGAAGATCGTGTCCGTCGAGGGCACCGTGATTGCAAACCGTGGGGCAACCGGCGGTGAAGCACTGCCGCTCGAGGAAATGTCGCCCTTCATCCCACAGGCGGTGATGGCGATCGAAGACCGTCGCTTCTACTCGCATTTCGGCGTCGATCCGCTCGGGCTTGCCCGCGCGGTGATTACCAACGTGACGAGCGGCCGGGCCGTCCAGGGCGGTTCGACACTGACGCAGCAGCTGGCCAAGAACCTCTTCCTGTCTCCGGAGCGCACGATCGAGCGCAAGGTGCAGGAAGTGCTGCTCGCCTTCTGGCTGGAGCAGAAATACACCAAGGACCAGATCATGGCGATGTATCTGAACCGGGTGTTCTTCGGCTCGAACGCTTACGGCGTCGAAGCGGCATCGCGACGCTATTTCAACAAGTCGGCCCGCGACGTGAACCTCGGCGAGGCCGCCCTTCTGGCAGGTCTGCTGAAGGCGCCCTCACGGCTGTCGCCGGCGCGCGATCCGGAGGCAGCGGAAGCCCGCGCGCAGGTCGTTCTCCAGGCCATGTTCGAAGAAGGCTACATCACTGCCGACGAGATCAAGACCGCCATGTCGCAACCGCCGACCAAGGCCAAGCGCTATTGGAGCGGGGCTGGCCAGTATGTCGCGGATCTCGTACGCGACGAAGTGACCCTGCTGATCGGCCAGGTCACGGAAGATATCCTCGTCGAGACGACGATCGACATGACGCTGGAAAAGAAGGCCGAAGCCGCGTTGACGGAATCGCTTGCGACCGAGGGAGATAAGGTCAATGCCTCGCAGGCGGCGCTCGTTTCCATCGACGGGACCGGGGCCATCCGGGCGCTGGTCGGCGGCCGCGACTATGCCGAAAGCCAGTTCAACCGTGCAGTCAAGGCGAAGCGTCAGCCGGGCTCGGCCTTCAAACCCTTCGTCTATGCCGCCGCCATCGAAAACGGACTTCGGCCGACGTCGGTGCGCAATGACGCGCCGATCCGGATCGGCTCGTGGACACCTGAAAACTACGACCAAAAATATCGGGGACCGGTGACTGCGACGCAGGCGCTTGCCGAATCCCTGAACACGATTGCTGCCCAGCTGGTCATGGAAGTCGGACCCGATCAGGTGATCAAGCTCGCCCATCGGATGGGCATCGAATCGAGCTTGCAGAGCAATGCCTCGATCGCGCTTGGAACATCGGAAGTCTCGCTCCTCGAACTGACGGCGGCCTATGCGCCGTTCATGAACGGCGGCTACAAGGCGACGCCACACATCGTTCGCCGAATCTCGAAGGCGGATGGCAGCCTGCTTTACGAGAACAATTATCTCGAGCCGCCGAAGGTGCTGAACGACGGGGTGGTGGCGATGATGAACGCAATGATGCGCAGCGTCATCGATCACGGCACGGGGAAGAATGCGCGGCTTTCGGGCTGGGAAGCAGCCGGCAAGACCGGTACGACGCAATCCTTCCGTGACGCGCTGTTCGTTGGCTATACGAGCAACCTGACCACCGGCATCTGGTTCGGCAATGATGACGGGCAGTCGATGAAGAAAGTGACCGGCGGCGGGCTTCCGGCCAAGGCCTGGCATGACTTCATGAAGGCGGCACATCAGGGTCTGGCGCCTGCCCCGCTGCCGGGTGGGGACTTCATCGAGCCGTCACCCGCGGAAGATCCCATGACGATCGGCACGATCATTTCGGACGTGCTCCAAGGTGGCCGTGAAGAACGGTATTCCGGCGATCCCGTCTATGCCGAAGGCTATCCCGAAGGTCCCGTCCCTTCCCAGGATGTGACCGGTTCGGCAGGGCCCATACCGCCGGGCGAGGTTGGCGGTGAACAAGGCACGCGCCGAACCACCCTGCTCGACTTGATCCTGGGACAATAAGGGCCACATGAGGACGGCGAGAGGCCGTCGGCCTGACGCAAGGCCGCGATTTTAGCATAGCCTTTCTGTCAAGGACCGAGGGGTGCGGCAAAGCCCATGAAATCGCTGCACCAATCTGTTCTTTTTTACGGGTTTCCAGCGGATTTCCAGCCTTGCAGTCAGAAATTCCGCTTCTTATATACGCGACATAACCGCAGCGGCGCTGCAGTGTATCCCAGACCATCCACGTCGAGGGGCTGTCAGGAATGCCTGATTGGGGTTCCGACGGCCTGCTTCAAGGAGAATATGACATGGCAAAAGTAATCGGTATCGACCTTGGAACGACCAATTCCTGCGTCGCCGTCATGGACGGCAAGGACGCAAAGGTCATCGAGAATTCGGAAGGCGCACGCACCACGCCGTCCATGGTGGCGTTTTCCGACGATGGCGAACGCCTCGTCGGCCAGCCGGCCAAGCGCCAGGCCGTCACCAACCCGACGAACACACTGTTCGCCGTCAAGCGTCTGATCGGTCGTCGCTATGAGGATCCGACCGTCGAGAAGGACAAGGGCCTCGTGCCGTTCCAGATCGTCAAGGGCGACAATGGCGACGCTTGGGTCGAAGCCCAGAACAAGGGTTATTCCCCGTCACAGATCTCGGCCATGATCCTCCAGAAGATGAAGGAAACGGCTGAAGCCTATCTCGGCGAAAAGGTCGAAAAGGCCGTCATCACCGTTCCCGCCTACTTCAACGACGCGCAGCGCCAGGCAACCAAGGATGCCGGCCGCATTGCCGGTCTTGAAGTTCTGCGCATCATCAACGAGCCGACGGCTGCAGCTCTCGCCTATGGCCTCGACAAGAAGGACGGCAAGACCATCGCCGTTTACGACTTGGGCGGCGGTACCTTCGATATCTCGGTTCTGGAAATCGGCGATGGCGTCTTCGAAGTGAAGTCGACCAATGGCGACACCTTCCTCGGCGGTGAAGACTTCGACATGCGTCTCGTCGAATATCTTGCAGCCGAGTTCAAGAAGGATCAGGGCATCGACCTGAAGGGCGACAAGCTTGCCCTGCAGCGCCTGAAGGAAGCCGCCGAAAAGGCAAAGATCGAGCTGTCGTCCTCGCAGCAGACCGAAATCAACCTGCCCTTCATCACGGCAGACGCCTCCGGTCCGAAGCACCTGACGATGAAGCTGACCCGCGCCAAGTTCGAAAGCCTGGTCGACGACCTCGTCCAGCGCACGATCGCACCGTGCAAGGCAGCCCTCAAGGATGCCGGCGTCTCTGCAGCCGATATCGACGAAGTCGTTCTCGTCGGCGGCATGAGCCGCATGCCAAAGGTCCAGGAAGTCGTAAAGCAGCTGTTCGGCAAGGAGCCGCACAAGGGCGTCAACCCGGATGAAGTGGTTGCTCTTGGCGCCGCCATCCAGGCCGGCGTTCTGCAGGGCGACGTCAAGGACGTGCTGCTGCTCGACGTGACCCCGCTGTCGCTCGGCATCGAAACGCTCGGTGGCGTCTTTACCCGTCTGATCGATCGCAACACGACGATCCCGACGAAGAAGAGCCAGACCTTCTCGACTGCCGAAGACAACCAGCAGGCCGTCACCATCCGCGTCAGCCAAGGCGAGCGCGAAATGGCGGCAGACAACAAGCTGCTCGGCCAGTTCGACCTGGTTGGTCTGCCGCCGTCGCCGCGTGGCGTTCCGCAGATCGAAGTCACCTTCGACATCGACGCGAACGGCATCGTCCAGGTTTCGGCCAAGGACAAGGGCACCGGCAAGGAACAGCAGATCCGCATCCAGGCCTCCGGTGGTCTGTCCGACGCCGACATCGAAAAGATGGTGAAGGACGCCGAAGCCAATGCCGAGGCCGACAAGAAGCGTCGCGCCGTGGTCGAAGCCAAGAACCAGGCCGAAAGCCTCGTTCACTCCACCGAAAAGTCGGTCAGCGAGTATGGCGACAAGGTTTCGGAAACCGATCGCAAGGCGATCGAGGATGCGATTGCTGCCCTCAAGGGCGCCATCGAAGCCTCCGAGCCTGATGCCGACGACATCCAGGCCAAAACCCAGACCCTCATGGAAGTTTCCATGAAGCTGGGCCAGGCCATCTACGAGTCCCAGCAGGCCGAAGGCGGTGCAGGTGATGCAGATGGTGGCAAGGACGACAACGTCGTTGACGCCGACTATGAAGAAGTGAAGGACGAAGACGCGAAGAAGTCGGCCTGATGCAGGGCTACTTCGGACGCCGTTCCAAGACCTGGCTGGCCTTCGGGCCAGCCGCATTTTCGTTGATTCTGGCGACCGGTGCCGTGGCACAGGACAGGGGGCAGGTCAGCGCCGTTCACCGCCAGGTGAGCGCCGCCGAGGCCGGTGTGGCCAAGGCGATTTCCGCGAAGGACAGCAATACCCTTTCCCGCATCGGCAACGATCTCGGCAAGATCATCGAAGCTGCGCTTCAGAGGCGTGAGAACGGTGGCGAGGTAACTTCCTGCGACATGGCTGCGCATTCGCTGGCCTTCGCAGCTGTGACGTCCGCAGACGGGCTGATCAGCAAAGGCGAGGCGCGCAAGCTCTTGATGCAGGATGCGATCTCGGCTGCGTCCGACTTCCAGAAAGACATGCAGGCCTGTGACAAGCAGGCCGGCAAGGCGACGGGCAGCCACACGAGCGTTGGGAAAGCTTTGAGAGCTTTGTAATACAATGGCAAAAGCAGATTTCTACGAGACCCTCGGCGTGGGCCGGACGGCGGATGAGAAGGAGCTGAAAAGCGCCTTCCGCAAACTGGCCATGAAATACCACCCGGACAAAAACCCAGGTGACGAAGAGGCCGAGAAGAAGTTCAAGGAACTCAACGAGGCCTATGAAACTCTAAAGGATCCGCAGAAGCGCGCAGCTTATGACCGGTTCGGCCACGCAGCCTTCGAACAGGGCGGCATGGGCGGTGGCGGCTTTGGTGGCGGCGGCGGTTTTGCCGGCGGCGGCTTCTCCGACATCTTCGAGGACATCTTCGGCGAGATGATGGGCGGCGGTCGTGGCGGACGCGCGCGTTCGACCGGTGGTCGCGAACGCGGTGCCGACCTGCGCTACAACATGGAGATCAGCCTCGAAGAGGCCTTCACCGGCAAGACGGCCCAGATCCGGGTCCCGACCTCGATCACCTGTGACGTCTGCACGGGTTCAGGCGCGAAGCCGGGCACGCAGCCCAAGACCTGCACGACCTGTCAGGGCTCTGGCCGCGTGCGTGCGGCCCAGGGCTTCTTCTCGATCGAGCGGACTTGCCCGACCTGTCACGGTCGCGGCCAGACCATCTCGGATCCATGCACCAAGTGCCACGGCCAGGGCCGTGTTACCGAAGAGCGCTCGCTTTCGGTCAGCATTCCCTCTGGTATCGAGGACGGTACGCGCATCCGCCTGCAGGGCGAAGGTGAAGCTGGACTTCGCGGTGGCCCTTCGGGCGATCTCTACATCTTCCTGTCGGTGAAGCCGCACGAGTTCTTCCAGCGCGACGGGGCGGATCTCTATTGCTCCGTGCCGATCTCGATGACGACGGCAGCACTCGGCGGAACCTTCGACGTGGTGACGCTGGATGGGACGAAGTCGCGTGTGACGGTTCCGGAGGGCACCCAGCCCGGCCGGCAGTTCCGCCTCAAGGGCAAGGGCATGCCGGTGCTGCGCTCGACGCAGGTCGGTGACCTCTACATTCAGATCCAGATCGAGACGCCGCAGAAGCTGACCAAGCGTCAGCGCGAGTTGCTGCAGGAATTCGAGCAGCTGTCGTCGAAGGAGAACAATCCGGAATCGACGGGCTTTTTTGCCCGGATGAAGGATTTCTTCGATACGCTCAGCGACTGAGCGTGTCAGAGCGATGACACGATTTGCAAGGGGCGGCCCAAAGGGCCGCCCTTTTTGCATGGGGTCAGGCAGCCAGACGCGGCTGGCGCAGGATGAACCAGGCGAAGTGCTTTTGGATAGCGGGCGCGATGCCATAGACGATCGAGAGCACCATGATGGGCGCCAGAAGAGCCGTGCGCGCCCAGATCGGCCAACCCTCGGTGAGTGGCATCAGGACATACAGAATGGCGGTGACGAAGGGGTAGATGACAAGGAGCATCAAGAGGGCAAGTCGATGCTTTGAAGGCGTCGGGCGGGATGAAGACGAGTTGGACATGGGAGGCTCCATAAGAACGGTACGTTTCGTTTATATTGAAACTGGCCGTTTCGTTCAATAGATTTTTCTGCTAGGGAGATGGCAGAGGAGCACCGACTGTGACGAAGACTGTCCATGACATCACAAAACGCACATCGATTGGGGCGCAGCGGAACCCCGCCAGCGAAGAGGCCATCCTGACGGCAGCGGCCGAGATCCTGCGCGAGGGCGGGTTGTCGGCCTTCTCGATCGAAGCGGTCGCGCGACGGGCGAAGGCCGGAAAGCCGACGATCTATCGCTGGTGGCCCTCCAAAGCCGCACTGCTGCTCGATGTCTATCACAGACAGAAGGGCGAGACCTTCTATGCGGACACCGGCAACACACGCGAGGACCTCATCGTCTTTCTCGAAACTCTGCTCGGCTTCTGGAAGACGAGTGCTGGCGAAGTTTTCCGCTCGATCATCGCTGAAGCCCAGAGCAATCCGGATGCACTGGAGGCATTGCGCGACTATGCGGTCACGCGCTGCCTGGCGAGCGGCGTGATCCTGAATCGCGGCGTGGCACGCGGCGAAATTCGCGAGGGCCTCGACATTCCGCTCGTCATGGAGCTGTTCTCCAGCTTCTGCTGGCAAAGATTGCTGACCGGACGGCTCGATGCATCACGAGAACAGCTTTCGCATCTCGTCGACGCGGTGCTGACAGGCTTTGCGACGAAGGATCGTCGCGCTCAATAGTGTGGTGGGCGGGTGATGGCCGGGGCTTCCAGGCTCTGCTCTTCCAGGGACAGGAAGCGCTCCGTGAGCCGATCGAGCTTGGCGCGGGTCTGTTCGACCACCTTCCACTGCTCGGTCAGCTGATCGGAGAGTTCTTCGATGACGCGCGTCTGATGGGCGACGGTCTCTTCCAGACGCGTGATGCGCTCGTCCTCGGTGTCCATGATCTTCTCCATCGTCTCTCAAGCGGCCTAGATGCCGCAAGTCGGACGCCCCGTCAAACACTGCACGGAAAGGACTGGATCAGCGCTGCTTCTTCTTGCGATACGGCATGGTCATGACCGCAGAGGCGGTCACGGCTGCCGCGAAGGTCAGCGCCAGGGGCACAGCCATCATCACCGTCGGAAGCACGGGGTGGCTGGAGCGCGAGAGCGATGTGCCTAGTCCGCCAAGGTCGAGCCAGACGATGGCAAAGGCGACCAGGAAACCGATTGCTGCCCCGAGCGATGCGTTGAGGGCAAGAAAGCCCAGCATCTCCCAATGGTCGCGGCGGGCTTCCTCGGGGGTGAGATCATCGGAATGCAGAGACATGGCCTGAGCTCCAGAGCAGCCGCAATGCCATCAAACTAACGCATCTGGAAAAGAGTTCCATGTCGCCAACCGCCGCACACCGCAGCACGTCCCAGAATGCGCGCTTGCGCCTTGCCTTCATGGCACATTCGGCCTAGCTCAAGGCGACAGCGAATCCGACCGATGACCCAGAAAACACAGATCCAGCGGCTCAAGCTCACAGACTTCCGGAACTATGCGCAGGCCGGCCTTGCGCTGGACGGACGGCACGTGGTGCTGGTCGGTGACAACGGGGCCGGCAAGACTAACTTCATGGAAGCGATCTCCTTCCTGTCGCCGGGGCGTGGCCTGCGGCGCGCGGTGCTCTCCGACATTCCGCGTGTAGGCGCCTCGGGAAGCTTCACCGTCTTTGCTTCAATCGAGGGCATGGCCGGTGAGGCCGATATCGGAACCGGCACGGAGACGACTGAGGAAGGCAACCTCGTCCGGCGTCTGCGGATCAATGGTGGCCCGGCAAAGTCGGTCGACGAACTCACCGACCACCTGCGCATCCTATGGCTGACACCAGCCATGGACGGGTTGTTCACCGGATCATCGTCCGACCGGCGTCGGTTCCTCGATCGCCTTGTCCTGTCGCTCGACCCTGCACATGGACGACGAGCCAGCGATTTCGAGCGCGCCATGCGCAGCCGCAACAAGCTGCTTTCGGAAGGGCGCTTCGATCCGACCTGGCTTTCCGGCATCGAGCAGCAGATGGCAGCGCTCGGCGTTGCCATGGCCGCCGCTCGCCGAGAAATGCTGGGGCTGCTCTCCGGCCTGATCGAGGCGGACAGGGAAACCTCCGCCTTTCCATCGGCCTCGCTCGCCCTGACCGGCTTTCTCGATGACTTGGCAGACCTGCCGGCCTTCGAGTTCGAAGAGCGCTATATCGAGATCCTCGCACAATCTCGCCATCGGGACGCGGCAGCCGGCCGGACATTGGACGGCCCGCACCGGGCAGATCTCATGGTCCGACATATCGAAAAGGACATGGACGCCGAGCGCTGCTCGACGGGGGAGCAGAAGGCCCTCCTGATCGGTCTGGTACTCGCCCATGCGCGGCTTGTTGCGACCATGACCGGCTTTGCACCGATCCTGCTACTCGACGAGATCGCCGCACATCTCGACGAGGGCCGGCGGGCATCGCTCTTCGCGCGCATCGATGCACTTGGCGGCCAGGCTTTCATGACGGGAACGGACAAGGCGATGTTTTCGGCACTCGGTGACCGGGCGCAGTTCGTGACAGTGAGCGACGGTGAAATCGATGCGTGAGTGCGCTTTTCATCGTCATGCTCGGGTGGCAAGGTAGCGCGCATGGATCCGCTATCGCCTGAAGAGCTCTCCCGCTATCACCGCCATATACTGCTACCCGAGGTCGGCGGCCATGGACAGCAGCTGCTGAAAGCCGCACGCGTGCTGGTGATCGGCGCTGGCGGTCTTGGCTCGCCAGTGCTGCAATATCTGGCAGCGGCGGGCGTCGGCACGCTCGGTATCGTCGATAACGACGGGGTGTCGCTCTCCAATCTCCAGCGGCAGGTTATCCATGACACGGGTACGCTGGGTGAAAAGAAGACCGAAAGCGCGGCCCAGGCTATTGCGCGGCTCAACCCCCATTGCCGTGTCGTGAGATACGAGCAGCGGTTCGATGCTGACTTCGCGCGCGATTACCTGCCGCGCTTCACGCTGCTGATCGACGGATCCGACAATTTCTCGACGCGCTATGCGGCAGGGGATGCCGCCGAACTTGCGAAGGTGCCGCTGGTGACAGGGGCAGTCGGTCGCTTCGACGGAACTGTGACAGTGTTGAAACCTTATGAGAGCGGGCCGGATGGGATGGCGTATCCGCGCTATACCGATCTCTTTCCCGAGCCACCGCCAGAGGGCCTGATACCGGCCTGCGCAGAAGCTGGCGTCATCGGCGCGTTGACGGGGGTGATCGGCACCTTGATGGCGATGGAGGCAATCAAAGTGATCACCGGGATCGGCGAGCCATTGGTCGGACGGCTGTTGATGTATGATGGGCTTGCGGCCCGTTTCGATACCATCCGCTACAAACGCCGGGCATGAACATGAGCATCGTCATCCGTCAGATCGATCAGAGCTATTCGCATTACGAGGAACTGCTGGCGCTAATCATGGCGTCCTTCGCCTATATGGACGGCGTGATCGACCCGCCCTCCTCCGCGCATCGCCTGACCATCGGCTCCATGAAAGACAAGGCTCGTGACGAGATCGGCTTGATCGCCGAACTGAACGGAAACCTCGTGGGCTGCGCCTTTCTGCGTCCTGAACCGGAATTTCTCTATCTCGGCAAGCTCGCGGTTGCCGCAGAGGCGCAAGGCAAGGGGATCGGTGGCCGACTGCTGGCCGAGGGCGAGGCGATCGCCCAACGCTTAGGCAAACGGGCGCTGCGGCTAGAGACCCGGATCGAACTGACCGGGAACCATGAGCGGTTCGGCGCCTGGGGATTCGTCAGAACCGCCGAGAAGAGCCATGCCGGCTATGACCGCCCGACCTATATCGAGATGCAGAAGCGACTGACCTGACGCGGCTCAGTTGCGGCTCGGCAGCACCCTGTTCGGCGGGCGGTGGCCGTCGAAATAGGTTCTGATGTTGATGATGACCTTATCGCCCATGTCGATGCGGCCTTCGATCGTCGCCGAACCGGTATGCGGCAGGAGCACGACCTTGCCCTCGTTGGCGAGCTTGACCAGCTTCGGGTTGACCGCGGGCTCGTTCTCGAACACGTCGAGACCAGCACCGGCGATCTTGCCGGCGCGCAGGGCTTGAACCAGTGCATCCTCATCGATGATGTCGCCGCGCGCCGTGTTCACGACGTAGCTCGTCGGCTGCAACAGCGCCAGACGACGGGCCGAGAGCAGATGGAAGGTCGCTGGCGTCGAGGGGCAGTTGACCGATACGATATCGACGCGGGCGAGCATCTGGTCGAGGCTGTCCCAATAGGTCGCCTCCAACTCGTCCTCAGTTGCCGGACTGACCCGCTTGCGGTTGTGATAATGGATCGACAGGCCGAAGGCCTTGGCACGGCGGGCAACGGCCGTGCCGATGCGGCCCATGCCGATGATGCCGATGCGCTTGCCCCAGATTCGGCGTCCGAGCATCCAGGTGGGCGACCAGCCCTCCCATTCGCCCGGCTTGTCCATCAGCACGCGCGCACCCTGCACGAGCCGGCGCGGCACGGCGAGGATCAGCGCCATGGTCATGTCGGCCGTGTCTTCGGTGAGAACATTCGGCGTGTTGGTGACCGTGATGCCCTTTTTCGCCGCGGCATCGATGTCGATATGATCCGTGCCGTTCGAGAAGCTTGCGATGAGCTTCAGCTGCGGGCCGGCCTCTGCAATCAGGGCTGCATCGATTCGGTCGGTCACCGTCGGGACCAGTACATCTGCCGATTTGATGGCGGCGATCAATTCTTCGCGTGTGCGCGGTTTGTCATCGACGTTCAACTCGGCATCGAAGAGCTCGCGCATGCGCGTTTCCACGGCATCGGGCAATTTCCGCGTGATATAGACCTGGGGTCTTTTCCTGTTCGTCATGGGCCGGATCGATGCCTTCTTCAGAACTCATTAACCAAGTCGCGGGATACTTCGCTTCTCAGGAAGGCAATTTCTACCAAACCCGTCGGCGAAGACAAACAAAACTCGTCGGATGGCGGCGGATTTGTCCCTGATACGCGCGACGCGTCTCGGGGTGGTCAGAAAGCCCTTCATTTCCACAGCTTAGCCCGGAATGACCATGTTTCATAATCTGTGCCGCGTCAGCATTGCATTCAGCGTTCTTGCGCTGTCTCTCGTGGCAGGCCCGATCGCCGGTCATGCCCAATCCACGACCAAGGGATCAAGCGGGCTGCCGTTGCCGCGCTTCGTCAGTCTGAAGGCTGAAAGAGTGAACCTGCGAATCGGTCCGAGCACCGACTACGCCGTCTCCTGGCGCTACATGAAATCGGGCCTGCCGGTCGAAATCATCCGCGAATACGAGAACTGGCGGCAGATCCGCGACGCCGACGGCACCGAGGGCTGGGTGAACCAGACCCTGCTTACCGGCGAGCGCACGGCGGTTGCCGCCCCGTGGATGCGCGGCAATGGCGACAGTGTCTATGTCATGATGCGCCGCGATTCGAACTCGTCGGCTCAGGTCATTGCCAAGCTCGAGCCGGGTGTCGTGCTCCGGCTCAGGGAGTGCAACGGCAACTGGTGCCAGGCCGAGACCAGCGGCGTCAGCGGCTGGATCTCCCAGAACGAGATCTGGGGCGCTTATCCGGGCGAGGCCTTTAAATAAGGCCGATCGCCGAGGCGCCCTTCTCAAGCGACATCATCGGTCGCGGTCCGATCTGCTGGATGACAACGCCCGCCGCATAGCAGCCAAGATGGCCGCAATCCTCGAAGCTTCGACCATTCGTGTAGCCATAGAGGAAGCCAGACGCGAAGAGGTCGCCGGCTCCGGTCGTATCGACCACCGTCTCCACCTTCGTCGCGGGCACGCGGATGCGCTGCTCCCCCTTGACGATGACCGCACCCTGATCGCCCATGGTGACGGCGGCCAGCTTGCAATCCTTCGAGATCAGATCAAGCGCGCGGGCGAAATCGTCCGTTTCGTAGAGAGACAGGGCTTCCTGCTCGTTGGCGAAGACGATATCGACGGTGCCCGAGCGCATCAGGTCGAGGAACTCGGCGCGGTAGCGGCCGACGCAGAAGCTGTCGGAAAGCGTCATCGACATCTCCCGGCCTGCCTCATGGGCAATTCGGGCGCAGTCGAGGATCGCCTGCTTGGCGCGCGGCGGATCCCAGAGATAGCCCTCGAAATAGGTGACCTTGGATTTGGCGACGACCTCGGGCTCGACATCTTCGGGGCCGAATTCGACGCAGGCGCCGAGATAGGTGTTCATCGAGCGCTCGCCGTCTTCAGTGACGAAGATCATGCTGCGGGCCGTCGGCGGCTGACTGCCGAGCGGACGCGTCTCGAAATGGACGCCCTGGGCGCGGATGTCATGGGTGAAGATCTCGCCGAGCTGATCTTCTGCCACCTTGCCGAAATAAGCGGCCTTGCCGCCGAAACTGGCGATGCCGGCCGCCGTGTTGCCGGCGCTGCCGCCGGAGGCTTCCACAGCGGGCCCCATCATGCCGTAGAGCCGTTCGGCACGCTCGGCGTCGATCAGGTTCATTGCGCTCTTGGTAATGGCATTGTCGATCAGAAACTGGTCGTCGCAGCGAGAAATAATGTCGACGATGGCGTTGCCGATCGTCAGGACATCGAACTGGCTCATGAGGTCCGGGGCTCCGTTTTCTTGGCCTGACGGTCATAGCTGTTTTTCCGCCGATGGGAAGGGAAAAGCAGACCGGCGTCATCTCGTCGTTACATCGGGCCAATATCAAAACAGCGTGGATGACCATCTCCCCTGGTCCCTCCACCGGACCATGACGGTTCCGCACGGGAAAGCCGACCACGGATGTACTGGCGGCAGATCCCACCCCGGTGTGGCCGGGCGTCGAAGCAGGCTTTTCGCCTGCTTTTGTCGTTTCTGATGGATTGGCCGGGCGCGGCAAGAGGCCTAAGAAGGGCTTTCTTGCCATGACGAGTCGATTTTCATGACCACCGTTGCCCAGGACGTCCTTCCCATATTCATACTCATTCTCTTCGGCTGGGCGCTCGTCCGGTTGAAGATCCTGACCGCCGAAATCGGTGACGGGTTGGGCGACTTCGTGTTCAAGGTCGCTGTGCCGCTCCTCCTGCTTCGAACGATCGCCAATGCCGACTTCCACGGCGCCTCGCCGTTCCGGCTGTGGATCGCCTATTTCTCCGGAGTCCTGCTCACCTGGATCGTCGGCCATCTTCTGGCAACACGCGTCTTCGGACGCGACCAGAAGGTCGGCGTGCTCGCAGGCGTTTCCGCATCCTTTGCGAACAATGTCTTCATCGGCCTGCCGCTCGTCGAGCGCACTGTCGGCCCGGAAGGGATCGTCGCCATGTCGATCCTGCTCGCCGTACACTTGCCGCTGATGATGATCGCCGGCGTTCTGGCGATGGAGCGGGCGGAGCAGAGAAGCGGTGGGCGCAAGGCCGCAGGCGTGCTCGCGGTTTCCAAACAGGTGGGCGGCAATCTGGTGCGCAATCCGCTGATCATCGGCCTTGCCGCCGGGGTCCTGCTGCAGCTTCTCGGGACGCCCGTTCCGGCATTGATCGACGGCATCGTCGCTCAGGTGGCCGGCATGGCAGCCCCGGCAGCGCTGATTTCGCTCGGCATGACGCTGAACAAATACGGGATGGCAGGCAATGTCAGGATCGCGACGGGTATCTCGCTCCTGAAGCTCGGCCTGATGCCGGCAGTTGTCTGGCTTGCGTCCACGCTGCTCGGTCTCTCCCCGCAATGGACGGCGGCACTCGTTCTGACGTCGTCCGTTCCGACCGGCATCAACGCCTGGCTGATCGCAAACCGCTTCGGTGTCGGCCAGGGACTGGCGGCCTCGGTCATTACTCTCTCGACTGCCGCCGGCGTGGCTACCGTCTCGCTTTGGGCGCTGCTCCTGCTCTGACGCTCAAAAAACAAAACGCCCGGCCAACAAGGGCCGGGCGCATGTCTTCAAACTGTCAAAGCCTAGAGGCGATGACGATCAGGGCGTTGCAGGCTGGGCCGGTGCAGGCTCAGCCGGGGCAGCATCTGCAGGAGCCTCAGGGGCGGCATCTGCAGGAGCAGCATCAGCCGGAGCTTCGGCAGGTGCAGCGTCGGCCGGGGCATCCGCAGGTGCAGCGGCTTCTTCGGCCGGAGCAGCATCGGCAGGCGCGGCAGCATCTTCCGCCGGAGCAGCAGCTTCAGGCGACGGCAGCGGAACCGGGCTGTCGGCCATGGTGTGCAGATAGAGGATCACGTTGGCGCGCTCGGCATCCTGCTTCAGGCCGGCAAAACCCATAGACGTGCCAGGGATATGCTGCTTGGGAGCAGTGAGGAACTCGTTCAGGTGGTCCCAGGTCCAGAGCTCGCTGCCACCCTGCGAGAATTCCCGGATAGCAGCAGAATAGCTGAAGCCTTCATGCGAGGCGATCGGACGGTCGACAAGGCCATAGAGGTTAGGGCCAACCTTGTTGGCGCCGCCCTTGTCGACGGTGTGACAGCTCGCGCACTTCCTGAAAGACGATTCACCCGCGGCTGCATCGGCGCTGGCAAGCAGGACTGCGATGGGAGTGGCGGCGACTTCCGGTGCTGCGTCAGCCGGAGCGGCTTCTTCGGCCACAATGGCGAAGCCTTCCTGCTCAGGCGCTTCAGAATGGAATATCCCTTCCGACGCGATTGACACAGACATCAGGACGAAGACGGTGCCGAGAAAGGCACCCACGCCCATGTTGGTATAAGAGTTCATCTGCAAAGCTCCCCGTGCAGCCGGCCGATGAGCAACCGGACGATCTTGAAATCGCGCGGAACCTATGTCTTTTGCATAACACTTGCAACACGATTATGGTCCCGCGGCTGGGACTATTTGACACTTCTGTATGGGGATTTGAAGGGGTTATGGACATGAATGAAGGCGGAGCCGCCAAAACCCTGGTCCTGATACCGGCACGCATGGCGTCGACCCGTCTTCCGGACAAGCCGCTGGCCGATATCGCAGGTCTGCCGATGATCGTGCAGGTCGCGAAGCGGGCTCAGGAGGCGGAAGTCGGGCGAATCATCGTCGCCGTCGACGACCAGAGGGTCTTCGACGCCGTCAAGGCAGCAGGGTTCGAAGTGGTCATGACGCGCGGCGATCACCAGTCCGGTTCGGATCGCATCTACGAGGCGCTGACGAAGGTTGACCCCGATGGCGTGGCCGAGATCGTGATCAACGTTCAAGGCGATCTGCCGACGATCGATGCGCAGACCATCCGCGCGGCGCTCGAGCCGCTCAAGGATCCTGCAGTCGACATCGCAACGCTGACCGTCGAGATCGAAGACGAACAAGAGAAGACCAACCCGAACGTGGTGAAGGTGATCGGCTCGCCGCTTTCCGAGGATAGGATGCGGGCACTCTATTTCACGCGTGCGACCGCACCCTATGGTGCCGGCCCGCTCTACCACCATATCGGACTCTACGCTTATCGGCGCGCCGCGCTCGAACGCTTCGTCACGCTTCGCCCGTCCACGCTCGAAAAGCGGGAATCGCTCGAACAACTCCGCGCGCTGGAAGCGAGCATGCGGATCGATGCCCAGGTGGTGAAGACCGTCCCGCTCGGCGTCGATACGCCCGCAGATCTCGAAAAAGCACGCCGCATTCTTTCCGCCGCATCCTCCAACGCAGGACACTGATCCCTTGGCACCGACGAACAAGATTTCCTTCCAGGGCGACTACGGCGCCAATTCCGACATGGCCTGCCGTGACATGTTCCCCGACATGGAACCGCTGCCCTGCCCGACCTTCGAAGATGCCTTCGTGGCGCTGGAGACGGGAGAAGTCGATCTGGCCATGATCCCGATCGAGAACACGCTCGCCGGTCGCGTCGCCGATATTCACTACCTGCTGCCGCTCTCGCGTCTGCACATCGTCGGCGAGTATTTCATGCCGATCCGATTCCAGCTGATGGTGCTGCCCGGCGTGAAACTCGATGAAATCCGCACCGTGCACAGCCATATCCATGCGCTCGGCCAGTGCCGCAAGATCATTCGCAGCCATGGCTGGAAGGCGGTCGTCGCCGGCGATACGGCGGGAGCTGCCAAACTGGTTTCGGAGAAGGGCGACCGCACGATGGCAGCCCTTGCGCCGCGGCTGGCGGCCTCGCTCTACGGGCTCGACATCCTCGCTGAGAATGTCGAGGATTCGGAGAACAACGTCACCCGCTTCGTGGTGCTCGCGCGCGACGAGGATGACCAGAAGCGGTCGAGCGACGACGAGCTGTTCATCACGACCTTCGTGTTCAACGTGCGCAACATTCCAGCGGCACTCTACAAGGCGATGGGCGGCTTTGCGACGAACGGCGTCAACATGACCAAGCTCGAAAGCTACCAGATCGGCGGCAAGTTCACGGCGACCCAGTTCTATGCCGATATCGAGGGGCATCCGGACGATGCGCCGGTCAAGCGGGCATTGGAAGAACTGCGCTTCTTCTCCGAGAAGGTTCGCATCCTCGGCGTCTACAAGGCGCATGAAATGCGCGGCAAGCTCTGATCAGAAGCCGGATAGAGCATTTCCGGACGCAAAACCGCTGGAATTGCTCAGTGCCGCCACTCGTACCAGTCCTCGATAAGCCGACGGGCGATCGTGCCCGTTATCGGAAGGGTCCTGCCATCGGCCGAGCCTTCCGACAGCATCCGGCCAATCTCGTCGCGGGTGAACCAGCGGCAGTCTTCGAGTTCGGCGGTATCGAAGGTGATGTCGAAATTCGTCGCCTCTCCATAGCAGCCGATCATCAGCTGATGCGGCATCGGCCAGGGCTGCGAGGCGTGGTAACGGACGCGCCCGACTGCGATACCGGATTCCTCGCGCGTTTCACGACGGACAGCGTTCTCGATGGTCTCACCCGGCTCGACGAAGCCGGCAAGCGAGGAATACATGCCCGCCGGGAAACGCGGGCTGCGGCCCATCAGGCAGCGATCCTGCTTTTCATCGACCACCAGCATGATGGCGACCGGATCGGTGCGCGGGAAGATCTCGTGGCTGCATGCAGTGCATTTGCGCTTGTAGCCGCCGATGAGGGTTTCCATGGCTCCGCCGCAGCGGCCGCAGAAGCGGTTGTCGGCATTCCAGCGCAACAGGCTGAGGGCCTGTGCGACTTCGCCCAAAAGTTCGTCGCCGATCAGGGCATCGCGGAAAAGCGCACGGGGATCGGCGGGCTTGTATTGGGCGGCCAGTGCTTCGGGCTCCACGTTGACGGGCACAGCGAGGCGTGGCTCACCGGAGACCTGGTGGCCGAGGAGGATCGCGTCGTCGAAGTTCGGCTGGAGATCCGCAAGCTCGTAAGGGGCAAACAGCGGGTCGAGAACCTGGCCATCATGCTTCAAGACGAGCTGAGTGCCGGAAAAGGCAAGGATATGGGTGCCCTCGACCTTGAGCGCCTTTTCGAGCGAGGTCTCGTCGCGATGTTCGCTGTCACGGTCGAGCTTGTTGCCGGAAAAGGCCGTGAGCTCGCTGGGTTCAAGATGGGGGGCACGATTGAGGAAGATGGAATTCTTCATTGGACTGCTTCAAGGATCCTGTGCTTCATGTCTTCAAAGGCCTGCTCGTCGTAAGGCACCGACTGGCCGAAGCCCCAGATCGGGCCTGGCCAGTTCGGATCATTCTCGAAGCGGGCAACGACATGGACGTGAAGCTGGCGCACGACATTGCCGATGGCGGCGATGTTGATCTTGTCGGCACCGGTCACCTTCTTCAAGGTCGCTCCAACCGTGACCTGTTCGAAAGTCAGCATAGCCTGATCGAGCGGGGTGAGATCGAAAATCTCACTCATGGCTGGGCGTTGCGGGACGAGAATCAGCCAGGGCCAGCGGCTGTCCCTTGCAAGCCGCAGGTCGCAGAGGCCGAGCTTCAGGATCGACTCGCTGTCCCTTGCGAGGCGGTCATCGAGGATGAATGGCTGCACGGTGTCTCTCCCCGCTTTGTTTTCACTGACGCTAGCAGTTTTTTTGGCGCTTGGCTTGCATTTGGCAGCGTTATTGCCGATATGTCTCCTTGGGAGGTTGGTGGTGGACGAGCCACTCGCCAACCGGGTCAGGTCCGGAAGGAAGCAGCCCTAACGAGCGCGGCACGGGTCATCGTGCCAGCCTCCCACCTCATCTTCATTTCCGGCCTTTGTTTCCAACACGGGCCGTGGCATGCCCGGAGCCGGGCGACGGGGAAGCTGGCAACGCGATGAGCGATTTCGAGCCGACTGCAGAGGCCAAGCCCGCCCCCGGCGGCTACCGCGTTCTCGCCCGCAAATATCGCCCCAAGGATTTCACGGACCTCATGGTCGGCCAGGAGCCGATGGTGCGGACGCTGACCAATGCGTTCGAGACCGGCCGCATTGCCCAGGCCTATATGCTGACCGGCGTGCGCGGCGTGGGCAAGACGACAACGGCGCGCATTCTGGCGCGCGCGCTCAACTACAAGACGCCCGAGATCGACAAGCCGACGATCGACCTTCGCATCCCCGGTGAACATTGCCAGGCGATCATGGAAGGCCGGCATGTCGACGTGATCGAGATGGACGCCGCCTCGCATACCGGCATCGATGACATCAGAGAGATCATCGAGCAGGTGCGCTATCGCCCGGTTTCGGCGCGTTACAAGGTCTACATCATCGACGAAGTGCACATGCTGTCGACGGCCGCCTTCAACGGGCTGCTGAAGACCCTGGAAGAGCCGCCGGAGCATGTGAAGTTCATCTTTGCGACGACAGAAATCCGCAAGGTTCCGATCACCGTTCTCTCCCGCTGCCAGCGCTTTGACCTGCGCCGCATCAGTGCGGGCGATCTTGTCGGCTTGTTTTCGACCATTGCGTCGAAGGAAGGCATCGAGGCGGACGAAGACGCGCTGGCGATGATTGCGCGCGCCGCCGAAGGCTCCGCACGTGACGGGCTCTCGCTGCTTGACCAGGCGATCGCGCATGGCAGTGGGGTCGTGCATGCCGATGCCGTGCGCTCCATGCTGGGTCTCGCAGACCGCGCCCGTATCGTCGACCTGTTCGACCACATCGTACGTGGCGACGTCTCGGCAGCACTTTCCGAATTCGGCAGCCAATACGAGGCGGGTGCCAATCCGACTGTGGTGCTGACCGATCTTGCCGACTTCACCCATCTGGTGACCCGGCTCAAATACATTCCCTCTGCTTCGCAGGATCCTTCGCTTTCCGAAGTCGAGCGCGTACGGGGCGCCGAACTCGCCGACAGCGTGGCGGTGACGACGCTGTCGCGCATGTGGCAGATGCTGCTCAAGGGCATACCGGAAGCGGAGGCCTCATCGAGGCCCGCAGGGGCCGCCGAGATGGTGCTGATCCGGCTTGCGCATGCCGCGCATCTGCCCTCGCCCGAAGATGCAGCGCGCCGTCTGCTTGAATTGTCGAATGGTGAAGGTGGGGGAGATCGCGCGCCTTCTCAGCCAAGGCCGAATGGCGGTGGTGGTGGCGCCTCGATGGCCATGCGCGTACAGGCCGTGGGTCAACCTTCGCAAGACAGTGGCGCGCGACCGGCGATGAGCCAGCCGGTTGCCCATCTGCAGAGCGTGCCGGCAGGCGACGCGTTGCCGCAAGCGATCGAACGCCGCGAAACCAAGGTCGAGGAAGCACCGATTCTCGGTGTGCGCGTCGAGACGCTGGCCGATATCGCTGATCTCTGCACGAAGAACCGGGCGCCCGTGTTGCGGGCTCAGCTTCGCCAGTTCGTGCATCTCGTGAAGATCGAGCCGGGCCGGCTGGAGATTCGTCTGGAATCGCAATGCCCGCCGGCGATCGTCAACGAGTTGAAGATGAAGCTCAGCGAGTGGACGGGCATCAACTGGTGGGTGACACTTTCCAACGAGGCGGGCGCGCCGACGCTGGTCGAAGTCGAGAAGACAACGCGCGAGGCGCGGCTGGTCGATGCGCGGCAGGATCCTGACGTTGCCGCGATCCTCGCACGCTTTCCCGGCGCCAAGGTGACCGACGTCCGGATCAAAGCGGCCGCCATCGAGGACGACGACATTGTCGCGGCGCCGCCAGCGGCAGCCGAATCCGCCGAAGGCGACATCCTGCCGGGCGACGACATCGAATTCTAGGGCCGAAGGCTCTTCTCGCAGAACACGACAACAATCCAAGGAGACGGTAATGCGCGACATCATGGGCATGATGGGCAAGGTCAAGGAAATGCAGTCCAAGATGGAGAAGATGCAGGAAGAGATTGCTGCACTCGAAATCGAAGGCAAGTCCGGCGGCGGCATGGTGACCGTGGTCCTGAGCGGCAAGGGCGAGATGCGCAGCCTCAAGATCGATCCGTCGCTCTTCAAGGAAGACGATGTCGAGATCCTCGAAGACCTGATCGTTGCCGCCCACAAGGATGCTAAGGACAAGGGCGAAGCCCAGGCCCAAGAAAAGATGGCGGCGCTGACCGCTGGCATCCCGCTGCCGCCGGGGATGAAGTTCCCGTTCTGATCAAGCAGCTCGTTCTGCTCGAAAAGGGCGATCGGGTCCGTCAGGGATAGACCCGATCATTCCAAGGGTTTTCCCCCTCGCGCAGAAACGCGAGGGTCTGGTGCCAGAAGCCATCCCGATGGCGGGCGTGGAAAAGATCGAAGTGACCGACACCGTCAAAACCGAGGTCCTGTGGTGCGAGCAGCACCTTCGTCACCGGCGCGCGGCGATAATAACGCATCGCGCGATCTATCGCCTTCGGCGTTGCGATCTCGTCATCCGACATGGCGACACTGAGGATCGGGCCGGTTGCCGTGGCGAACCGGTCGCGCATGACTTCGGCCGCCTCGCGGGTGAGCCCCTGCTCCGCCCTGCCCTGCTGCAGCCCCCAGCCATAGGCGACTCCTTTTGGCAAATCCTCCAGCCAACCAAGACGCTTGCCCGGAAAATGGCCGAGCGCTAAGGTAATGGCCGGCATCGCGACATGCCATTTCAAAAAGAGCGGCAGACGGCGGGCCGGCAGATAGTCGCCCCAATAGCCGTATTGCCCGCCGACAGAGAGCATGGCCGAGACACGTCCGACCGCTGGGGAATAGCCAGGCAGGAAACCACCGATGCTGTGGCCGACGACAAGCACGCGTCCCGTCTGGTCCTTCTGCAAGCAATGGCGCAGGGCCGCGTCAAAATCCTGCTCGCCCCATTGGCGCCAAGTGAAGGTCGATCTTTCAAGGCTTTCGGGACGAGACAGCCCGATGCCGCGGTAATCATAAGTGAGGACGGAAAAGCCGTTTGCCGCGAGGTAGGCGGCGTATCGGTGGTAATAGCGGGCCAGGACGCCGGTTGCCGGATTGACGATGACGGTTCCCAAAGGCTCTCGGTCGGCTGACCGCCACCAATGACCGGTCAGCCGCACGCCATCGGCTGCGGTCAGCTCTGTTCTCCTCGGGTCCATCACTCCTCCAAGCGGGCGGCATGATGACGAGAAGCATGGGATGGGTAAAGCCGGGCGGCTTTACGACCTTTGGCGGAGGCTCACATCTTGCCGGCGCGGATCGCGTCCTTGACCTTGTAGTGGACAGGAGCCGCCATGTAGCGGGCACGATCGGTTTCGCTCAGCCTGCGGCCGAAACTCGCCATCATCTCGCGCATGGTGACACGGTCGCCGCTCCAGGGCGTGAATTCGACGGACTGGCCGGCTTCGACCATGCCACCCTGCAGCACCCGCGCATAGGCACCGGGACGGCCAGCGCGCGTGTAGCGCTTGACGAAGGTCGGCTCGCCCATCTTGGCGGCAAAGGTGGCGCAGGGAATGCGGGCGGAGGTCACTTCCAGCAGTACTTCGCCGATCGCCAACCTGTCGCCGGCGGCCAGCATGACGCTTTCCAGCCCCTCGATCACCAGATTTTCGCCGAATGTGCCATAGGGGAGATCGCAGCCGAGTTCGGCCTGCCACCAGTCGAGATCAATGGAGCCCTCGATATAGACGGCCCGATCAACGCCGCCGTGGTGTTTGCGATTGAGGATCGCGTCGCCGACAAGACCTTCCGCATCGACCATGATCGGGCCCTGGATGGCGAGCTTGTTGATGCCGGTCTTGTATTTCTTCCCCGGCAGGGTCTCGGGTCGACCGAGGCAGACGGCGAGGATTTTCATGGCGGGCATCCCTTCGGCGATTCCGTTCGCCGTCTATATGGGCTAGAAACGCCGCCATGGCAAAACGAGTCACCGGCCCTGAAATCGAGAAACTCATACAGCTCCTGGCGAAAGTGCCGGGGCTTGGGCCCCGCTCGGCACGGCGTGCCGCGCTGCATCTAATCAAGAAGAAGGACCAGCTTCTGGGCCCCCTGGGTCACGCCATGGGCGAGGCCTATGACAAGGTGAAGATCTGCTCCTGCTGCGGCAATGTCGATACAATCGATCCCTGCACCGTCTGCACGGACGTGGCTCGCGACCAGTCCGTCATAATCGTTGTCGAGGATGTCTCCGATCTCTGGGCACTGGAACGGGCAAGCGCGATGAATGCCGCCTATCACGTCCTCGGCGGCACGCTGTCGCCGCTCGACGGCATCGGGCCCGATGATCTCAACATCAAGGGGCTGATCGACCGGGTGGCCAAGGGCGGGATCCGCGAGATCATTATCGCTGTAAATGCCACCGTCGAGGGACAGACCACAGCACACTATATAACCGACCACCTGGTGGGGCTCGACGTGAAGATCACGCGGCTTGCCCATGGCGTGCCCGTCGGCGGCGAACTGGACTATCTGGACGAGGGAACATTGTCTGCGGCGATCAGGGCCCGGACCACGATCTGACGCGAGGAAGAACCGATGGCACGCATCCGCAAGCCACTCAAGTGGCTGATGACCACCGTTTCACTGGTGCTGGCCGGGAGTTTGGCAGTGCCGGCTGCCGCGGCTTCCCGCAGCGCCGTCGAGGCGCAGTTCCGGCAATGGATCACGGGGGACCTGTGGCGCGCCGCTCGGGAAGGCGGGATCAGCAAAGAGGTTTTCGACCGGACGCTTCAGAACGTACAGTTGAACTGGGATCTGCCGGATCTCGTGCCTCCCGGCACCGCGCCGCCGAAGGAGCGGACGCAGAGCCAGGCGGAATTCAGCTCGCCCGCGTCCTATTTCAACGAGAAGCGCCTGCAGGGACTGGCCGCGACCGGTCGGACGCTTGCGAGCCAGCATGCGGCGACGCTCCGCAAGGTCGAGGCGACCTATGGCGTCCCCGGCTCGATCATCGTCGCGATCTGGGGGCGCGAGTCGGGTTATGGCCGGGCGAAGCTGCCGCATCCGGCGATCGACGTACTGGCGACCAAGGCCTTCATGTCAACCCGCAAACCGATGTTCCAGCAGGAGCTGATTTCGGCACTGCATATCGTCGAAAGCGGGGATGTCAGTGCCAACAGGCTTATGGGCTCCTGGGCAGGCGCGCTTGGACAGCCGCAGTTCATGCCGGGAAGCTACCTGAAATATGCCGTCGATTTCGACGGCGACGGCAAGCGCGACATCTGGAATTCCGTGCCGGATACGCTGGCATCCATAGCCAACTATCTGGTCAAGAGCGGCTGGCAGCGGGGTCGCGACTGGGGTTACGAGATCACCATCCCTGACGGCGTTTCCTGTGCGCAGGAAGGGCCCGATAGAGCGAAGGCGGTTTCGGCCTGGACGAGCGGCGGGCTGACCCGGGTTTCTGGCCGGGCCTTCCCTTCGTCGGAAGCGTCTCAGCCGGCGATGATGCTGGTGCCGGCCGGGACCTATGGTCCGGAATTCCTGGTGACGCCGAATTTCTATGTGCTCAAGGAATACAACAATTCCGATCTCTACGCGCTGTTCATCGGCAATTTGGCCGACCGCATCGAAAGCGGTGGCGGGGCCTTCAGGGCGCCCTGGGGCGATGTCGGCAAGATGCTGCGCTCGGATGTGCTCGCCATGCAGCAGGCACTGGTCGCTCAAGGTTATGATGTCGGAAAGGTCGATGGTCTGCCCGGCTTCAAGACGCGGCGGTCGCTCGGCGAATGGCAGGCGAAGAACGGAATGAAACCCACCTGCTATCCGAGCGCCGATCTGAAAGCGAAGCTGCGCTGAACTCCGCCGTCAGTGATGGTCCAGATGCGACTGGTGGAAGACGTCGTCTGCTGGCGGGATGGCCTGACGTTCGATCATTCGATGCACCTTGGGCGGTCTGTCGCCGCGATGCAGTTCGAGCAGACGATCGGTGATTTCGGCATCGGCCTTGGTGCGGCGCTGGTTGTGCCGAACGTAGTCGACCCAGGTCGGCACGTGATAGGTTTCCGTCCAGATGTCAGGGTTTTCCAGATCGCGCATTAGCGTCCAGTTTCGCGCGCCGTCGCGCAGGCGAATGCGGCGGCGCTCGACCATGATTCGCAGGAATTCCGGAACATCTTCGTCGCTGATCTCGAAATCGACATGAATGACGATCGGGCCACTGCGGGGACGGATGTCGAGTTTCAGGGCCGGCTCGTTGAAGCGGTTCAGCGGATCGAGGTCGAGGGTGGCGAAAGCCGGCATCGGCAGAAAGAGGCCGATGAAGACGCCTGCTATCATCAACAGGCTTGAAGCCACCAGCGCGTGTCCGGAACCGTAGCTTTCGGCGACGCTGCCCCAGAGCCAGCTCCCGGTCGCCATGCCGCCGAAGGTGGCGGTCTGATAGAGCGAGAGCGCGCGGCCAACGACCCAGCGGGGAGCCGAGAGCTGGACGACGGTGTTGAAAAGCGAGAGGGCCAGCACCCAGCAGGCGCCGGCCACCATCAGCGCAAGCGCCGTGATCCAGACCGAGGCGCTGATCCCCGTGACACCAGCGGCGACCGCAAAGCCCGCGAATGCGGCGCGGACGATATCCTCGCTCGACAGGATTTCGCGGGCGCGCTGGTTGGCGAGCGCACCGAAAATGGCACCGAGACCGAAGGCGCCTAGCAGGCCGCCGAAGGTGAGCGGGCCACCGGCCAACTGGTCGCGGGCGACGATTGGCAGGAGCGAGAGAATTGCCGTTGCCGTGAGGCCGAAGACGAAACCACGGAAGAGCACCTTGCCGAGATTGGGTGACATTGCGACATAGCGCAGGCCGGCGCCAATCGCCGAGCCGAGCTGCTCGCGCGGCAGCGCGCTTTTTGGAATGTTCGGCTGCCAGCGGAAGAGGGCATAGGTAATGGCGAAGTAGGAGAGCGTGTTGACCGCGAAGGCGGCAGCAGCCCCTGCAGCGGCGACGATGGCACCGCCGATCGCCGGGCCGACGCTGCGGGTAATGTTGAAGCCCATGCTGTTGAGCGAGACAGCGGCCGGCAGATCGGCGCGTGGAACGATGTCGCCGACCGAGGCCTGCCAGGACGGATTGTTGAGGGCGGTGCCGCAACCAATCAGGAAGGTGAAGGCCAGCAGTGCCCAGGGGGTAATGAGATCGAGCAAGGCAAACAGCGTCAAAAGGGCCGAGACCACGATCATGAAGAGCTGAGCGGCGATCATCACCTTGCGACGGTCGAAGCTGTCGGCAATGGCTCCGGCGATCAGGGAAAGCAGCATGATCGGGCCGGTGTTCGAGGCCTGAACCAGCGCCACCATGTTCTCGGAGGTCGAGATAGATGCCATCATCCAGGCGGCACCGACACCCTGGATCAGACCTCCGAGATTGGACGAGATGCTGGCGAGCCAGATCCGGCGATAGGCTTCATTGCGCAGCGGCAGGAGCGGGGAACGGCTTTCGTGTGTGGACATGTCTTGAACTTTTCTGGCCACAACCATGTTCAGAAATGGCTGCGCTGGGTCAAACCTTGCCTTGCGCAACGCACGGATGGCAAGTTTGTTTTCACCCTTCGGCTAAAAGCTTGCAAAAGCCGGGCCGGTCGGCTATATGAGCTTCAAATTCTTGATCGACAGATGAAGGGTGGGCCCGAAAGGACCCGCTCTTTTTTATTGGCGATCACAGCCAATCGGGAGTAAAACGATTGTCCGAAGACATGCCGAAGCCGGAACTCGGCGAAGCACGGATCATCATTGAGACGGGCCTTGACCGTCGTATCGCAGAAATTATCGAGCCCGTGCTCGTCGCGATGGATTTCAAGCTGGTTCGCGTCCGTATGATGAACCAGAACGGAATGACGCTGCAGATCATGGCAGAACGCACCGATGGCACTATGACCGTCGAAGATTGCGAAGCCGTATCGATGGCCGTGTCTCCTGTACTCGACGTCGAGGATCCGGTCGACAAGGCCTATCATCTGGAAGTGTCGTCGCCGGGCATCGACCGCCCGATGGTTCGCAAGTCGGATTTCAGCCGCTGGCAGGGCCATATCGTGAAGTGCGAGACATCGATCCTGGTCGACAATCGCAAGCGCTTCCGCGGCAAGATCACGGATGTTGACCAGGACGGCTTTACCCTGGAACGCGACCAGGTGGCCTATGGCGAAGAGCCGAAGGTGGTGATCCCCTTCAACACGCTTGCCGAGGCAAAGCTCATTCTGACGGACGATCTGATCCGTGACGCGCTTCGGGCCGACAAGCTCGCCAAGGCGCAGGCCGCGAACCAGAACGACGAAGACGACAGCGAAGAATAACGTTTGACCTATAGCCCGAGGCCGATGCCTGGGCGTGAAGACGGAGACCTAAGACAATGGCAGTCAGTGCTAACAGGCTTGAGCTCTTGCAGATCGCAGATGCCGTCGCCCGTGAAAAGGTGATCGACCGCGAAATCGTGCTCGCCGCCATGGCCGACGCGATCCAGAAGGCTGCCCGGTCGCGCTACGGTAGCGAAACCAACATTCGCGCCGACATCAACTCGAAGACCGGTGAAATCCGTCTGCAGCGTCTTCTGGAAGTGGTCGAGAAGGTCGAAGACTACTCGACCCAGATCGCGCTGGAACTGGCTCGCGACCGCAATGTCGACGCCAAGCTCGGTGACTACATCGCCGATCCGCTGCCGCCGATGGACTTCGGCCGCATCGCCGCCCAGTCGGCCAAGCAGGTCATCGTGCAGAAGGTGCGCGAAGCCGAGCGTGACCGCCAGTTCGACGAGTTCAAGGACCGCGTCGGCGAGATCGTCAACGGCACCGTCAAGCGCGTCGAATACGGCAATGTCATCGTCGACCTCGGTCGTGGCGAAGGCATCATCCGTCGCGACGAGATGATCCCGCGCGAAGCCTTCCGCTATGGCGACCGCGTCCGCGCCTATGTCTACGACGTGCGTCGCGAACAGCGCGGCCCGCAGATTTTCCTGTCGCGCACCCATCCGCAGTTCATGGTGAAGCTGTTCACCATGGAAGTGCCCGAAATCTACGACGGCATCATCCAGATCAAGTCGGTCGCCCGTGACCCGGGTTCGCGCGCCAAGATCGCCGTCATCTCGAATGATAGCTCGATCGATCCGGTCGGCGCTTGCGTCGGTATGCGCGGCTCTCGCGTTCAGGCCGTCGTCGGCGAACTGCAGGGTGAAAAGATCGACATCATCCCGTGGAGCCAGGATCCGGCCTCCTTCATCGTCAACGCCCTGCAGCCGGCTGAAGTCGCCAAGGTCGTTCTCGACGAAGATGCAGAGCGCATCGAAGTCGTGGTTCCGGACGAGCAACTGTCGCTCGCCATCGGCCGTCGCGGTCAGAACGTGCGCCTGGCCTCGCAGCTGACTGGCTGGGACATCGACATCATGACGGAAGCGGAAGAGTCCGAGCGCCGCCAGAAGGAATTCAACGAGCGCACGAACCTCTTCATGGACGCGCTCGACGTCGACGAAATGGTCGGCCAGGTTCTTGCATCTGAAGGCTTCGCGCAGGTCGAGGAAGTGGCCTATGTCGATCTCGACGAAATCGCCTCGATCGACGGCTTCGACGAAGACACGGCTCAGGAAATCCAGACCCGCGCCCGCGAATACCTCGAGAAGATCGAGGCGGAAATGGACGCCAAGCGCCGCGAACTCGGCGTGGCCGACGAACTGCGCCAGATCGACGGCATGACCTCGCAGATGATGGTTGCGCTTGGCGAAGACGGCATCAAGACGGTCGAGGACTTCGCCGGCTGCGCTGCCGACGATCTGGTCGGCTGGAGCGAACGCAAGGACGGCGAGACCAAGAAGTTCGAGGGCCTGTTCTCGAAGTTCGAGATCTCGCGCGCTGAGGCTGAAGCCATGATCGTGCAGGCGCGTCTCGCGGCCGGCTGGATCACCGAGGAAGACCTCGCGGTCGAAGCCGAAGTCGAAGCTGAAGAAGGCGCACTCGAAGGCGAAGAAGCCGAGCAGGCAACGTGATGGGCGCGCAGACGCCCGACGCGACAGAGGCCGAAGACGACTTCGACCTCTCCGACGTGAACGGACGCATGTGCATCGTCACCCGCGAAAGCGGATCGCCCGAGACGCTTCTGCGTTTTGTGGCGGCACCCGACGGGACTGTCGTCCCGGATTTGAAGCGGGCGCTTCCGGGCCGGGGCTGCTGGGTCAGCCCTAGCCGCGAGGCCGTCGACAAGGCCGTGGCGAAGAAGCTCTTCGCCCGGGCGTTGAAACGAGATGTGAAGGCGGATCCGGATCTCGGATCCGTGGTCGAGCGCCTTCTGGTCGCGCAGCTGATCGGCATGATGAACATGGCACGCAAAGCCGGCCAGTTCATCACCGGGGCGGCGAAGGTCGAGGCGGCGGTGCGCAGCGGAGAAGCCATCGCGGTCTTCCATTCGCAGGATGCCGCGCCAGATGGTGTGAGAAAGATCGACCAGGCCCGAAAGGCCTGGCACCTCGGAACGGGGGCAGAGGCGGAAGTTCCCGCCTTTCACCTGCTCACCGGGGCGGAATTGGACGAGCAGATGGGCCAGAATGCGTTTATCCATGCTTGCGTGCTTGCAGGGCAGGCAGGTGAAGGTGTAGTGAAGCGCGCAACTCTGCTCGAAACCTACCGCGGCACGCCGCGGGTATCGGGCGCTGGCCCGAAATCACAATGACGCGGTCACCGGCACAGGTCGGCCTCCGTGGTTTAGGACAGTATGTGAACGGCGAGGCCTGATGCTCGGCATCCGGCCCCGCTCGAAGGAACGGGAACGGAATGACCGACAACAAAGACGACAAGACTATCGGCGTGAAGAAGACTCTCACCCTGAAACCCTCGGGGATGAGCCAGGGTACCGTGCGCCAGGACATGGGGCGCGGCCGTACGAAGTCGGTCGTCGTCGAGACGGTAAAGCGCCGCACGACCCGCCCGCTCGACGAAAAGCCACCGATTACGCCGATCACCCCTGTTCGTGCGGAACCAGCCGCGGCAGCTCCGACGCCGGCACCGACACAGGCGCCTTCGCCAGTTGCAGCGCCCGTTGCAGCGGCACGCCCGGCACAGGCACCGGCACAGCAGCATCGCCCGCAGCAGCCGCAGCGCCCCCAGCAGCCGCAACGCCAGCAGCCCTCGCAGCCGCAGCGCCAGCCGGAACGTCCGCGCGGTGCCGTTCTGCACGACCTGTCGGCCGGCGAGATGGAAGCGCGTCGCCGCGCTCTTGCCGAAGCCCAGATTCGTGAAGTCGAGGAAGCCAAGCAACGCGTGATCGACGAGGCTCGCCGCAAGGCCGAAGCCGAGGAAGCCGCACGCCTGGCCGCCGTAGAGGCCGCACGTCGCGCCGCCGAGCCGCAGCCAGAGACACAGCCGGAAGCTGAAGTTGCCGCTGAGCCCGCTGTGGCACCGGTGGCTGATGCGCCCGTCGTCGTGAACCGTACGGCCATTCCGGCACCCGGCGCACCCGGGTTCGTCCGTGGACGCAAGACCAATGACGAAGACGAGGGCCGCGCCTCTCCGCGGACGATCCCCGGTCGCGGCAAGGTCGCCATGCCCGTGGCCCCCAAGGTCCCTGCCCGCCCGAAGGTCGAAGAGGACCGTCGTCGTGGCAAGCTGACCGTCACCACAGCCAATGTCGAGGATGACGGCACCGCCCGTGGCCGCTCGCTGTCTGCCATGCGCCGCCGTCAGGAGAAGTTCCGCCGTAGCCAGATGCAGGAGACCCGTGAAAAGGTCATGCGCGAGGTCATTCTGCCGGAAACCATCACCATTCAGGAACTGTCGCAGCGCATGTCCGAGCGCGCCGTCGACGTCATCAAGTACCTGATGAAGGAAGGCCAGATGATGAAGCCGGGCGACATCATCGATGCCGACCTTGCAGAACTCATCGCGACCGAATTCGGTCACACCGTGAAGCGCGTATCGGAGTCCGACGTCGAAGAAGGTATCTTCAACGTCAAGGACGACGAGGGCGAGCTGGTATCGCGTCCGCCCGTGGTCACGATCATGGGTCACGTCGACCACGGCAAGACCTCGCTGCTCGACGCCATCCGCAAGACCTCGGTCGTATCGGGCGAAGCCGGTGGCATCACCCAGCATATCGGCGCCTATCAGGTCGAACAGAACGGTCAGAAGATCACCTTCATCGACACCCCTGGCCACGCCGCCTTTACCGCGATGCGTGCCCGTGGCGCCCAGGCGACCGACATTGCCATTCTGGTGGTTGCGGCCGACGACAGCGTGATGCCGCAGACGATCGAATCCATCAACCACGCCAAGGCGGCCAATGTGCCGATCATCGTGGCGATCAACAAGATCGACAAGCACGAGGCAAACCCGGACAAGGTTCGCCAGCAGCTTCTGCAGCACGAAGTCTTCGTGGAATCCATGGGTGGTGAAGTGCTCGACGTCGAGGTTTCGGCGAAGAACAAGCTCAACCTCGACAAGCTGCTCGAAGCCGTGCTGCTGCAGGCCGAAATCCTCGACCTGAAGGCCGACCCGAAGCGTACTGCCGAAGGTACCGTCATCGAAGCCCAGCTCGACCGCGGTCGTGGTGCCGTCGCGACGGTTCTCGTCCAGAAGGGCACACTGAAGCCTGGCCAGATCATCGTTGCCGGCGACCAGTGGGGCCGCGTTCGTGCGCTGGTCAACGACCAGGGCGAGCACGTCAAGGAAGCTGGTCCCGCCATGCCGGTCGAGATCCTCGGCCTTTCGGGCACGCCTGCTGCCGGCGACCGTTTTGCGGTTGTTGAAAACGAAAGCCGCGCTCGCGAGATCTCCGAGTATCGTCAGCGTCTGGCCCGCGACAAGGCCGTTGCCCGCCAGTCGGGTCAGCGCGGTTCGCTGGAACAGATGATGAGCCAGCTGCAGAACACCGGCTTCAAGGAATTCCCGCTGGTCATCAAGGCCGACGTGCAGGGTTCCGTCGAAGCGATCGTTGCTGCTCTCGACAAGCTCGGTACCGACGAAGTGCGGGCCCGCATCGTCCATTCGGGCGCCGGTGCGATCACGGAATCGGATATCTCGCTCGCCGAGGCATCCAATGCGGCGATCATCGGCTTCAACGTCCGTGCCAATGCCCAGGCCCGTACCGCTTCCGAACGTGCCGGCATCGAGATCCGCTACTACAACATCATCTACGATCTGGTGGATGACGTGAAGGCAGCGATGTCGGGTCTGCTCTCTCCGGAGCGTCGCGAAACCTTCCTCGGCAATGCCGAGATCCTCGAGGTGTTCAACATCACGAAGGTCGGCAAGGTCGCAGGTTGCCGCGTGGTCGAAGGCAAGGTCGAACGTGGAGCCGGCGTCCGCCTCGTGCGCGACAACGTCGTCATCCACGAAGGCAAGCTCAAGACGCTTAAGCGCTTCAAGGACGAAGTCGGCGAAGTGCCGATGGGCCAGGAATGCGGTATGGCCTTCGAGAACTACGAAGACATCCGCGCTGGCGACACGATCGAGTGCTTCCGCGTGGAACACATCACGCGTACGCTCTAATGGTCTTGACTGCCTGTGGCGGTCATACGAACAAACAGACGGTGGCCATAGCCATCGTCTGTTTTCTTTATGCGACGCATGCGTTCGCGGAAATCTGCGACAAGGCCGGATGGGATCCATCAGACGGCGCTGTCACAGTGGCAAACGAAATCATCGACAGTACGCGCTGGTCACTGATCATCGCCCTTGTCCTGTCGGTCGGCATTCTGAAGGGTTGGCGATGGTTGGTTTGGCCAACAACGCTGCTCTCGCTGGGACTGGTGATGCTGGGTTTTTCGGACGACACCGATGATCCGATCATGCTTTCCATGATTGCCGAAGGTTGCCGAACAGCGTGGTCAGGGACCATCATGTCCATCGTCTTTGCGATGCCGTTGGCAATGGGCGCCCTTGTCGCAGTGCTTAAATTTAAAATGAAGTCAGGAAGACCATGACAAAACCAACCTCTTCGGCACCTTCGCAGCGCATGCTGCGCGTCGGCGAGCAGGTGCGTGCCGCCATCACCCAGGTCCTGCAGCGCGGCGACGTCCGCGACGAGGTGATCGAGAAGACCGTGATCTCCATCTCCGAAGTCCGCATGTCGCCGGATCTCAAGATGGCAACGGCTTACGTCACTCCGCTCGGCGTCAAGGACCATGACACGGTCATCGCTGCCCTCAACAAGCACGCCAAATATATTCGCGGCCGGCTCGGCAACCAGCTCCGGCAGCTGAAATACATGCCGGAAGTCCGTTTCCGCGACGACACCAGCTTCGACAACTACCAGAAGATCGATGCCCTGCTGCGTTCGCCGGAGGTCCAGCGCGACCTCGGCTCCGACGAAGATCAAGACTGAGAAAAGACCTAGATGTCCAAACCCAGAAAGCCCAAGGGCCGCCCGATTTCGGGCTGGCTCATTCTCGACAAGCCGGTGGATTTCGGCTCGACCGAGGCCGTCGGTAAGATCAAGTGGCTGTTCAATGCCCAGAAGGCCGGTCATGCCGGCACGCTCGACCCACTCGCATCCGGCATGCTGCCGATCGCGCTCGGCGATGCAACGAAGACCGTCCCTTACGTCATGGACGGGCGCAAGATCTACGAATTCACGGTGACCTGGGGCGAGGAGCGCTCGACGGACGATCTCGAGGGCGAGGTGACGCAGAGCTCCGACAAACGCCCTGCCAAGAGTGACATCGAGGCGTTGCTGCCCAACTACACCGGCACCATCAGCCAGATCCCGCCGCAGTTCTCCGCGATCAAGATTGCCGGCGAGCGCGCCTATGATCTCGCCCGCGATGGCGAGACGGTCGAGATCCCCTCTCGCGAAGTCGAAGTTCACCGCCTGACGCTCCTGAACTGCGAAGGCGACAAGGCACATTTCGAGGTTGAATGCGGCAAAGGCACTTACGTGCGCTCGCTGGCCCGCGACTTCGGTCGCGACCTCGGCTGCTACGGGCACATCTCCTCGCTGCGCCGTACGTTCGTGGCCCCGTTTGCCGAGGAGATGATGGTGCCGCTCGCGGAGCTCGTCGCGCTCGAAGCCATAGAAGACCGCGACGAACGGCTTGCCGCTCTCGACGCCTTTCTCGGGGACACGGCCGAAGCGCTGTCCGCCTTGCCGCAACTCAGGATCACCGATGACCAGGCGCACCGGTTGCGCATGGGCAACCCGATCATTCTGCGCGGCCGCGATGCACCGGTGGCAGAGCCTGAGGCGGTTGCGCTGGCCGGCGGCAAGTTGATCGCGATCGGCGAGATCGCCGGCGGCGAGTTTCACCCGCGGCGGGTCTTCGCCTGAAGTCATCCCGCCGCCTGCTCTTTCCTTTCTTGAGGGAATGGAGTATAGGCGGCGGCAGCTGGCACCTTCGGGTGCCTGCATTCACGGCCAATGCTGGACGACATCCCGGCGTTTGGCGACCTGTTTCTCCTTATTCTAGAAAGGATTCACGATGTCGATCACTGCAGAGCGCAAGGCCGCCCTCATCAAGGAATACGCAATCAAGGAGGGCGACACCGGTTCTCCGGAAGTTCAGGTCGCGATCCTGACCGAGCGTATCACCAACCTGACGGAACACTTCAAGGGTCACAAGAAGGACAACCACTCGCGTCGTGGCCTTCTGACCATGGTTTCGACCCGCCGTTCGCTTCTCGACTATGTCAAGAAGCAGGATGAGGCTCGTTACACGACCCTGATCACGCGCCTCGGCATCCGCCGCTAACGACTTCCCGGCGGACCTTCTTCAAGAAGGTCCGCCGGTTGCCTTTCCGGGTCAGGCTACAAGACCCGCGACCGGTTCCGCGCGAAGACCGCCCGGAACGAACGACAGGCCGGATGGGCCGGATCTGTCAACGACAACCGATGACCTGTCATGGGGCAGGATTGTTGGATGCTTCCGCATCCCGAGGGGTGCATATGCCGGCCACGGCCGTTTCCGAAGCCTCCCACTGTCTTGCCCGTGATTGCGTCAGCACATTGCAGACCAAACGCCCCCTGCCCATTCGGCAGGACGAGGGTCCGCATATGAAGGACAAGATATGTTTGATGTTCATAGCGTCGAAATCGAGTGGGCAGGCCGCCCGCTGAAGCTGGAAACGGGCAAGATCGCCCGCCAGGCTGACGGTGCCGTTCTCGCCACTTATGGCGAGACCGTCGTTCTCGCCACCGTCGTTTCGGCCAAGTCGGCCAAGCCGGGTCAGGACTTCTTCCCGCTCACCGTCAATTACCAGGAAAAGACCTATGCCGCCGGCAAGATCCCGGGCGGCTACTTCAAGCGCGAAGGTCGTCCGTCGGAGAAGGAAACGCTGGTTTCTCGCCTGATCGACCGTCCGATCCGCCCGCTCTTCCCGGAAGGCTACAAGAACGAAACCCAGGTTGTCGTCACCGTGGTCCAGCATGACCTCGAAAACGATCCGGACGTTCTGGCCATGGTTGCCGCTTCGGCAGCCCTCACCCTCTCCGGCGTACCTTTCATGGGTCCGGTTGGCGGCGCTCGCGTCGGCTATATCAACGGCGAATACGTTCTGAACCCGCATCTCGACGAGATGGACGAGTCGGTCCTCGATCTCGTCGTTGCCGGCACGCAGGACGCCGTCCTGATGGTCGAGTCGGAAGCCAAGGAACTCAACGAAGAGATCATGCTCGGCGCCGTCATGTTCGGCCACAAGGGCTTCCAGCCGGTCATCGACGCGATCATCAAGCTCGCTGAAGTGGCTGCCAAGGAGCCGCGCGAATTCGAACCGGAAGATCATTCCGCTCTCGAAGCCGAAATGCTCTCGATCGCCGAAACCGAACTGCGCGCTGCCTACAAGATCACCCAGAAGGCTGATCGCTATGCAGCCGTCGACGCCGTCAAGGCCAAGGTGAAGGCGCACTTCTTCCCGGAAGGCGAAGAGCCGAAGTACACCAATGAAGTCATCGGTGCCGTCTTCAAGCACCTGCAGGCGAAGATCGTTCGCTGGAACATCCTGGACACCAAGAGCCGCATCGACGGCCGCGACCTGTCCACCGTTCGCGCCATCGTGTCGGAAGTCGGCATCCTGCCGCGCACGCATGGTTCGGCCCTGTTCACCCGCGGCGAGACGCAGGCAATCGTTGTTGCCACGCTCGGCACCGGCGAAGACGAGCAGTATGTCGATAGCCTGACCGGCATGTACAAGGAACGCTTCCTGCTGCACTACAACTTCCCGCCCTACTCGGTCGGTGAAACGGGTCGCATGGGCTCTCCGGGCCGTCGCGAAATCGGTCACGGCAAGCTCGCATGGCGCGCTATCCGTCCGATGCTGCCGTCGGCTGAGCAGTTCCCCTACACGCTGCGCGTCGTCTCCGAGATCACCGAGTCGAACGGCTCGTCCTCGATGGCAACCGTCTGCGGTACCTCGCTTGCTCTGATGGACGCCGGCGTTCCGCTGGCCAAGCCGGTGGCCGGTATCGCCATGGGTCTGATCCTGGAAGGTGAGCGCTTCGCCGTTCTCTCCGACATCCTCGGTGACGAAGACCATCTCGGCGACATGGACTTCAAAGTTGCAGGTACTGCCGACGGCATCACCTCGCTGCAGATGGACATCAAGATCGCCGGTATCACCGAAGAGATCATGAAGGTCGCGCTTGCTCAGGCACAGGGCGGTCGCAAGCACATCCTCGGCGAAATGGCTAACGCCATCACCGAAGGTCGCTCGCAGCTCGGCGAATTCGCACCGCGCATCGAAGTGATGAACATTCCGGTCGACAAGATCCGTGAAGTCATCGGTTCGGGCGGCAAGGTCATCCGCGAAATCGTTGAAAAGACCGGCGCCAAGATCAACATCGAAGACGACGGCACCGTGAAGATCGCCTCCGCCTCCGGCAAGGAAATCGAAGCGGCCCGCAAGTGGATCCACTCGATCGTTGCCGAGCCGGAAGTCGGCGTGATCTACGAAGGTACTGTTGTGAAGACCGCCGACTTCGGCGCCTTCGTCAACTTCTTCGGTTCGCGTGACGGCCTCGTGCACATCTCGCAGCTGGCTTCCGAGCGCGTTGCCAAGACCTCTGACGTCGTCAAGGAAGGCGATAAGGTCTGGGTCAAGCTCATGGGCTTCGATGAGCGCGGCAAGGTCCGCCTGTCGATGAAGGTCGTCGATCAGACCACCGGCCAGGAAATCGTGGCCGAGAAGAAGAAGGAAGACGGCGAAGCCGCTGAATAAGCGGACGTCGTTCCCGATCCGAGGCGCGGGAGAATTTCCCGCGCCTTTTTTGTTCGCCGAGAAAGAAGACCGAGCCATGAGCCGCGAAACGCTGAAGACCCTGTTCCATCCCTTCGTCACGGAAACCGTCGCCCTTCCCGAAGCGGGAAGCCGTTACCTGTTTCTCGGAGCCGAGGCAGGATTTGCCAAGCCCGAGGGCTTCGCCGCAGAACTGACCGTGGTTCAGGATTTCCGCCCGGAATTCCGGCGCCTCGAAGCCAGCCACCTTCAACCGGTTCCGACAGCGGACGGCGAAGGCTATGACGGTGCCCTCATCCTCTGCGGCAAGCACAAGGGCGTCAACGAGGATCGCGTTGCCGAAGCGCTGAATCGGGTGAAGGCGGGCGGGATGATCCTGGTCGCAGGTGCCAAGGAGGACGGCATCCTGCCTCTGCGCAAACAGCTGGACCGGCTCGGCCTCGCACCGGAATCCATGCCGAAATACCATGGCGTCGTCGTCTGGTTCAGCGCGCCTCAAGATGCATCGGCAATCGTTTCGACGCTGTCCGCAAAGCCGGTGACGGTCGACGGACGCTTCGAGACACGCTCCGGTCTCTTTTCCCACGCCCATGCCGATGAAGGCTCGGAACTGCTCGCAAGCCGCCTGCCGACGAACTTCGACGGCAATGCAGCCGATTTCGGCGCAGGCTGGGGCTATCTCTCGGTCATGCTGGCCGACGCTGCGCCCCGCACCAATCGCATCGATCTATTCGAAGCGAGCCACGAGGCTCTGGAGCATGCCAAGCGCAATCTGGCGCGCAACTGCCCCGATCTGACGGCACGGTTCTTCTGGCAGGATCTCGGCAACGAGCCGCCGAAGGAGAAGTACGATCTCGTCATCATGAACCCGCCCTTCCATGAGGGCCACGCCGCCGAGCCGTCTATCGGTGCCGCGATGATCAAGGCAGCCGCGGATTCGCTGCGCGGCGGCGGTGACCTTCTGATGGTGGCAAATCGGGGTTTGCCCTATGAGCCCGTGCTGGCTGAGCATTTCAAGCAGTCTGGCGAAGTCTGCCGGAATGCGCGTTTCAAGGTCCTCTGGGCGAAGCGCTGACACAAAAGCGATCGTGATCGAGAGGGCGCGGACTTAGACTACGCGCCCCTCGACTCAGGGTCAGGCCTGCCTTAGCATCTGGCGCCAACAGCTTCACTTCTGGCGCCAGCGGTCACATGCCTTCTCGGAATCTCACCGATGAATTGACCACCGTGGCCGGCCTCGCTTCAGCGGTGGTCGAGCATGCCCAGTCCTATGGCATCGACATAAAGCCCATTTGCAAGGCGCTGGAGATCGATCCGCAGATTTTCCAGAGCTTGACTGCCCGCATCAGCCTTGATCGCCTGTGCAGGCTCCTGGAGACCTGCGCTCTCCTGTCCGACGACGAGGCATTCGGGCTCACAAGCATCACGCGTTATGAGGCGGGCTCGACCGGTCCATTCGGCTACGGCTTGATGGCGGCGCCGACAGGGCTGGATTTCGTCCAGTTTCTCGACGACCACATCCAGTATGTGACCCATACCAGCTATTCCAAGCTGACGCTCGACGAGCGCGGTGCGCATCTCGCCTGGACCTTTGCTCCCATCATCGTGAAACGCGATCAGTATGTCGACATGTCGGTCGGGCTTGTCATGCAACGGGCCCAAGCCTTTGCCACCAGCGACAGTATCGAAGTTCAACTGGAAAGACCGGCTCCCCGCAATCACAAGCCCTTCCGGCAATTGCTGTCGCGACGCGTGAGCTTCGGCGCACGCCTGAACTGCGTGCATTTTCCGCCCAGCTTCCTTCAGGCCTTAAACCCCACCGGTGACCGCAGGCTATTCGAACTGATGGATCTGCAATGTCGGAGCCTGAGACCGCCGACGCCGGAGAAAAGCGCTGATTTCCTGGAGCAGGTCCGTCGCTACCTGCTGCTGCACGTGTCGGATGACGATTATCCGCTCGCGGAGATCGCCCCCTATTTCGGCTTATCGGAAAGGACGTTCCAGCGCCGTTTGGCGGGCCACGGGACAAGTCTCAACGAGCTCAGGGATCACATCCGCAAGGAGGTCAGCTTCAATCTGTTGACCGAAAGTGAACTGCCGATCTCGGAAATCTGCTACAGGCTCGGCTATTCCGCGCCGAGCGCCTTCACGCGCTCCGTCACGCGATGGTTCGGCACCACGCCGACGGAAGTGCGCGAGCGGAAGTCTGCCTGATGGCCGCGGAAACTTGACAAGGGCGGCGCGATCCGCCCTAATTGAGGGATCAAAGCGCTTTCAGCGCTGAATTCCCCTTCTTTTAGCGTGTTCGGATAAGTGGTTGGCGTGCGATGTCAACGACGCCATTCCAGCAGAATGCTATGAGCGCCGCCTGACGACCTGATGGATATCAAGTCGACCTTTCTCCATTGCGGCAACGAAAATCATGAAAACCGATACCAAACGGGCAATCGGACGATCGCCTGCTGTTTCGATCCTCTCGGATCGCGAAATCCGCTGCCTGCAGCTCGTGGCTGAGGGCATGCGGTCGGACGAGGCTGCGAATGCGCTCGTGCTGTCACGGGAAGAGGTGAACCAGGCTCTGGTCAGTGCTCAAGAGAAGCTCGAAGCGAGCAATCTGATGCATGCGGTGAGCCTCGCCATGCTGATCGGCGTCATCGACCATACCGATCCTCATCAACCGAAGTAAGCCGAACTCCCACGGCTGGCGGACCACTTCGGATGAACGCCTGGCGCGGCAACGCGCCAGGCTTTTTTGTTTGGACGTCTAAAAGATCAGCCTTGATGGCGCTGGAATACCAGCGTGGCATTGGTACCGCCGAAGCCGAAGGAATTCGACAGCACGGTATCGATCTTGGCATTGTCGATGCGCTTGCGGACAACCGGCACGCCCTCGAATTCCGGATCGAGCTCGATGATGTGCGCACTTTCGCCGATGAAGCCGGCCTGCATCATCAGCAGGCCATAGATCGATTCCTGCACGCCGGCGGCACCCAGCGAGTGACCGGTCAGCGACTTGGTCGACTGGATGTGCGGGATCTTGTCGCCGAAAACTTCGCGGATCGCACCGATTTCCTTGCTATCACCCACCGGCGTCGAAGTGCCATGGGTGTTGATGTAATCGACATCGCCCTTCACGGTGGACAGCGCCTGACGCATGCAGCGGATCGCGCCTTCGCCCGAGGGAGCGACCATGTCGTAGCCGTCGGACGTCGCACCATAGCCGACGACTTCGGCATAGATCTTGGCGCCACGAGCCTTGGCATGCTCCAGCTCTTCGAGAACCAGAACGCCGGCGCCACCGGCGATGACGAAGCCGTCGCGCGAGACGTCGTAGGCACGCGAGGCGCTCGACGGCGTGTCGTTATACTTCGACGACATGGCGCCCATGGCGTCGAAGAGGCTGGACATGGTCCAGTCGAGATCTTCGTGGCCGCCGGCAAAGACCATGTCCTGCTTGCCCCACTGGATCATCTCGTAGGCATTGCCGATGCAATGCGCCGAGGTCGAGCAGGCGGACGAGATCGAGTAGTTGACGCCGTGCAGCTTGAACCAGGTGGCAAGCGTTGCGGACGCCGTCGACGACATGGCCTTCGGCACGGCGAAGGGGCCGATGCGCTTCGGGCTGTTGTTCTGGCGAACGATATCGGCGGCTTCGACGATCTGCTTGGTCGACGGACCGCCCGAACCCATGATGATGCCGACGCGCTCGTTCTGCTGATAGTCGGCCTCTTCCAGACCGGCGTCTGCGATCGCCTGCTTCATCGCCACGTGGTTCCAGGCACCACCCTGAGACAGGAAGCGCATGGCACGGCGGTCGACCAAGTCGGTCGGATCCAGATCGGGCTTGCCCCAGACCTGGCACTTGAAGCCGTGTTCGGCGAAATCGGGAGAAAAGGTGATGCCCGACTTGGCGTCACGCAGCGATGCCGTGACTTCGGCGGCATCGGCACCGATGGAGGACACGATGCCAAGACCTGTTACTACAACCCGTCTCATCTCTCAGACCTTCTTTATAAACTTCAGGTGCGGACAGGGCCGGTTCAGGCCGTCTTGTCCTTCGACAGACCGACGCGCAGGTCGGATGCCTGGTAGATAGTTTCGCCATCGGCCTTTAACCAGCCATCGGCCGTGCCGAGCACCAAGCGACCGCGCATGACGCGCTTGAAGTCGATCCCGTATTCGAGAAGTTTGGTCTCGGGGCGCACCATGCCCTTGAACTTCACTTCGCCCGTCGACAGCGCCATGCCGCGACCGGGCTCACCGAGCCAGCCGAGGAAGAAGCCGGTCAGCTGCCACATGCCATCGAGGCCAAGGCAGCCGGGCATGATGGGGTTGCCCTGGAAATGGCAAGGGAAATACCAATCATCGGGGCGCACGTCGTATTCCGCGCGGATATAGCCCTTGTCGAAGGCGCCACCGGTTTCGGAAATGTCGGTGATCCGGTGAACCATCAGCATGGGCGGCAGAGGAAGCTGCGCGTTGCCCTCGCCAAAGAGTTCACCGCGGCCGCAGGCGAGGATTTCGTCGTAGTTGTAGCTGGATTGTCTCGTAACCATTGTTCTTCTTCTTCCCCCCTCTGCTTCACATATCCGGGACCCATTAGAGCAAGACGGTGGCAAATTGAAGCCCCGCAGCCACTCGGCTGGTTCCATGAGGCCTTGCCGGCCTCATCCTCATATCATCGTCGCATACAGTAAGGAAAAGGGCATCACCAGACCCGAAGCGTCAAAAACCGCCCAACGGCAGGCGTCTCAAGGCTTCTCGCTACCGTTACTATTGAAAGAGCCTGATTTTGCAGCTATATCGACACTTGTGGATGCTTGTGCATGCTACGTAACGACTGGAGTGCGTCTTTGACGATGGCAACCTGCCAAACGGGTATCGAACTGAAACTGCGCCGCTCGGGCCTGCGCCCGACGAAGCAGCGCATTGCGCTGGCTGGCCTTCTGTTCGCCAAGGGTGACCGCCACCTGACCGTCGAAGAACTGCATGAAGAGGCGATATCCGCCGATTTCCCGGTCTCGCTTGCGACCGTTTACAACACACTGCACCAGTTCACCGAAGCGGGACTGATCCGCGTCCTCGCGGTCGAAAGCTCCAAGACCTATTTCGACACGAACGTGTCCGACCATCACCATTTCTTCGTCGAAGGCGAGAACAAGGTGCTGGATATCCCGGTCAACAACATCAGCATCGACAATCTGCCGCCACCGCCGGAAGGCATGGAAATCGCGCATGTCGACGTTGTGATCCGGCTGCGCCCCAAGCAGGGCTGAAACTCTCCCTCGCCTGCCCTCACATGACCTCATCCGGATGTCGGCCAGGCTTGTGCTTGTAGGTCGGAAACGTCCATCCAAAGTAGAGTGCGCCGCCGCGCAGCAGGAATGCCGCGATCGCCCCCAGGGCAGAGGCGACATAGAGCGGTGCGCCGAACTCGTGGGCACCCGTGAAAACCGCTGCCCCGACGAGGGCCGCCGTGATGTAGATCTCCGGCCGGAGCAGCACGGATGGCTCATTGGCCAGGAGATCGCGCAGAACACCGCCCAGACTTGCGGTCAGCGTGCCGGTCACGATCGCGATCGTCGGCGAGCCGGTCGCGGCCAGACCTTTTGCAGCACCCATCACGCAGTAGGCCGACAGCCCGATCGCATCGAGCCATATCAACAGGCGGTAGCGCGATTCGACCATGTGGGCGGTGAAGAAGACGACGACGCCGATTGCACAGCAGATCAGGATGTAATCGGGGTTGAGAACCCAGTAGACGGGCACGCGACCGAGCACGATGTCGCGGACCGTCCCGCCGCCGAGCCCGGTCACAACCGCAAAGAACAGGAAGCCGATCATGTCGAGCTGCTTTCGCGACGCTGCAAGCGCGCCGGTGGCAGCAAACAGGGCAATGCCCACATAGTCGAGATAAGACAGGAACGACATGGCTTCTTTCCTCGCTGGAGCCTCCGGTCCGGGCGAGATTTGCCGCACGCCGTTAAGGGTGAGGCAAGACGCAGCCGCTAGACTTCCCCTTCGTTCAGCACAGATTGCGATCCGGAGTCCAGACCGTGTCTTTCCTATTCCGCCTCCTCCTCGTTGTCGCGACCGGCATTTTCGCAATGCCCGCCTTCGCACAGCAGGAATTGCTGACCGATCCTGAGATCTACGAGAAGAATCACTATGCCAAGCGTTGCGATGTGGTGCAGTTTGGCGGCCGCTTCCTCGACCGGATCGACATCAACAATGACGGCCTCAAAGACGCGGTCACCAACAGCAGCGAAATCGTCTGCGACGGCGTGCGCGGTCCCGATTGCTCGGTGGAAGGATGCCCGTTCAACTTCTATCTTCAGGTGAAGGAAGGCGGCTACTTCATGATCGCCACCGCGCAGATGTATTCCTACGACTTCATCAAGCGCTTCGGTAACATGGTCTTCGTCTTGAAGATGCATCCCCGCTATTGCGAGCGGGAAGAGGGCCAGGAGCCCTGCGCCATGACGGTGCGCGTTCGCGGCACCAAATTCCTGACAATCTCGAAGAAGTGATGCTTACGGCGCAGGAAAGACGTCGTCGATCCTGCCGAGAATTCGATACGCGACGAGCCCCACCCATTCGCGAACGGCCGTCGACATCTGCTGCGCGTTGAGGGTCGGCTGCGTAAAGTCCAGAGCGACGGACAGATTGCCGGCGGTGCGGAAGTCGACCGGCCAGGGCGCAACCTCGACGCCTGCCTTCCGAAAGAGCCCGACGGAGCGCGGCATGTGGAAGGCAGACGTGATCAGCAGGCAAGGGCCCAGATCGCGCCCGGACAGAAGTTCGCGGCTGTTCTGGGCATTCTCGTCGGTGTTTCGGGATGCCGTCTCGGCAATCAGCCTGTCGCGCGGAATGTTGAAGGCCTCGAAGAAGCGGATCGAGGCTGCGGCATCGCCCTCATAGGCGCCGCTCAGGGACCCATCACCACCGGATACAAGGATGCTTGCCTCGGGATATCGCATAGCGAGGCGCAGCGCTTCGACGAAGCGATCCGCCGCCTGATTAAGATCCATACCTCCGCGGGCTGTCGTGACCTCGGTCTCAAAGGCACCGCCCAGCACGATCATGCAGGACACTTCTGAGGGATCGCCCGCCGGCCGGGGGAATCGCGCTTCCAGGCTTTGTAAAAGGACGGAGCCGAGCGTCGTGTAGAGGGTGAGGAACAGAATCAGAAGCGAGAGCGACAGGGCAGCCATGGCAGGACGAAGCCAGCGGAACCAGATCAGGGCCAGGGCAAGCACACCTAAGAGGAATACCAGAGAGAGCGGCTGGATCGCATTCCAGAACAGTTTCGAAACCACAAACACGCTGCAACTCTCCCAGCCCGACTACCCGCCACTCCTGAAGCCATCAGGCCCCAGGGAGGCCAGCTTCGCTCAAGGAGGCGTTACTAAACCCTCGTCCCACTGTCACCCATTTCGATTCTAAATTTTCCGGGAGGAAACCATGCGATTTGCCATCGACACCGTGGACGACTCCGGCAATGACCGCCTTTACATCGGCACGCCTGTGCATGTCAGTGACGACAAGCTGCACCTGAAGCTTCGCGACGGAGAGGTGAAGCTCGACATCCGCAAGATCATCGACTGGTTCCAGATCGATCTGTCGGAAAACGGCGAGCGTGTGGAGCTGTTTCAGCGTTGAGGCGCTGAACGCTCTCGATGCCTACGACTGACGTCTCAGGGCCGCGCCCAGGCGACGTGATCACTGAAAGAAATCTGCTAGGAATATTGGTGGAGCTAAGCGGGATCGAACCGCTGACCTCTTGCATGCCATGCAAGCGCTCTCCCAGCTGAGCTATAGCCCCATCAGGGTACCGGTTAATTTCCGGCTCCGGGAACCCGTTTGAAAGCACCGCTTCCGTCGGGGTGGCGGCTTGATACTTCCGGTAGTCGGAGATGGCAAGCCGAAAAATGAAAGCCCGGGCATTTTTTTAGGCCCGGGCTCGAAATGCTTGAAATATCAGACTTCGTCGTCGTCGCCGGTGACGCCGATCAGGCCGGTCATGTCATCATCGTCGTCGTCTTCGTCGGCTTCCAGGAAGGTGTCGTCGTCGTCGCCGTCGATCTCAACGTCGTCGTCGCCCATATCCGGGATGTCGTCGCCGCTGGCGGTCTCGTCAGCGTCTTCGAGCGAGACGAGCTCGACATCGGTGTTTTCGGTGTCGACTTCGGCGACTTCCTCTTCCTCAGCCTTTTCCATGATGGCTGCGACCGAGGTTTCCTCGAAATAGGAAAGCGGCCAGGACTTGTTCGTGTACGGCGACACGATCGGGTCCTTGTTCAGGTCGTAGAATTTCTTGCCGGTGTCGGGGCAAGTCCGTTTCGTTCCAAGTTCTGCCTTCGCCACTGTCAAAGCCTCATGAAGTCGTGAAGATTAAGGGCATGCGCCAAGCGCCCGGCGCGAGGCCGGCCAAACTGTAGTCGGTCCCCTTAATCGCTGATGTCCGTCCTGTCAAAGGCAATCTGCGGGGAGATTTTCGCAAGCGCCAACTCCCATGCGCCGCTTGGCAATGGCAGCCAAGATTTGTATCAGCGATGGCATGACTTTTACAGACAACGAGGGCCGGATGATCATCGCCATCGACGGACCGGCCGCAGCCGGCAAGGGAACGCTGTCGCGCCAGATCGCGGAGACCTACGGATTCCACCATCTCGACACGGGGCTCACCTATCGCGCGACTGCCAAGGCGCTTCTGGATGCCGGACTGCCGCTCGACGACGAGGCGGTGGCGGAGCGCATGGCGCTTGCCGTAGAGCTTGCCGGCCTCGACCGCGACGTGCTGTCCGCCCATGAAATCGGCGAGGCAGCCTCGAAGATTGCGGTCATGCCCGCCGTGCGCCGTGCTCTGGTCGAGGCCCAGCGCGCCTTTTCCAAACGGCTGCCCGGCACCGTGCTCGACGGTCGCGATATCGGCACCGTGGTCTGCCCGGATGCTCCGGTGAAACTCTATGTCACGGCGTCGCCTGAGGTTCGCGCCCGACGCCGCCATGACGAGATCCTGTCGAAGGGCGACAGCGCCGATTTCGACGCGATCTTCGCCGACGTGAAGAAGCGCGACGAGCGGGACATGGGACGGGCCGACAGCCCCTTGAAACCAGCTGATGACGCGCACTTGCTAGATACGTCCGAAATGAGTATAGAGGCCGCATTCTTGGCGGCGAAGGCTCTCGTCGACGCTGCCCTGACGAAATGAAGTGACCAGGTTTCGGACAAGCCGAAGCCTGAGGGCCGACATCCAGTCCCCGCGCCGGAATTGCTCTTCTAAAAGAGCGGATCGGTTGTTGGCCAAGATCAACACTAGCCCCCGGCGCTCACGCATCCAGATGGATGCGACCAGGAGATTTCATGTCTGTTTCTACCCCGTCGCGTGAGGACTTCGCAGCCCTCCTCGAAGAATCCTTTGCCAAGACCGATCTGGCAGAAGGCTATGTTGCCAAGGGCATCATCACGGCCATCGAGAAGGACGTGGCCATTGTTGACGTCGGCCTCAAGGTCGAAGGCCGTATCGCACTGAAGGAATTCGGTGCACGCGCCAAGGACGGCACGCTGAAGGTCGGCGACGAAGTCGAAGTTTACGTCGAGCGCATCGAAAACGCCCTCGGCGAAGCTGTTCTGTCGCGCGAGAAGGCTCGTCGCGAAGAAAGCTGGATCAAGCTCGAAGCCAAGTTCGAAGCTGGCGAGCGCGTTGAAGGCGTTATCTTCAACCAGGTCAAGGGCGGCTTCACGGTCGATCTCGACGGCGCTGTTGCCTTCCTTCCGCGTTCGCAGGTCGACATCCGTCCGATCCGCGACGTGACCCCGCTGATGCACAACCCGCAGCCCTTCGAAATCCTCAAGATGGACAAGCGTCGCGGCAACATCGTTGTCTCGCGTCGTACGGTTCTCGAAGAGTCGCGTGCCGAGCAGCGTTCTGAAATCGTTCAGAACCTCGAAGAAGGCCAGGTTGTTGACGGCGTCGTCAAGAACATCACCGATTACGGTGCGTTCGTTGACCTCGGCGGCATCGACGGCCTGCTGCACGTCACCGACATGGCATGGCGCCGCGTCAACCATCCTTCGGAAATCCTGTCCATCGGCCAGTCGGTCAAGGTTCAGATCATCCGTATCAACCAGGAAACCCACCGCATTTCGCTCGGCATGAAGCAGCTCGAGTCGGATCCGTGGGATGGCATTGCTGCCAAGTACCCGGTTGGCAAGAAGATCTCCGGTACCGTCACGAACATCACCGACTACGGTGCATTCGTCGAGCTGGAGCCGGGCATCGAAGGCCTCATCCACATCTCGGAAATGTCCTGGACGAAGAAGAACGTTCATCCCGGCAAGATCCTTTCGACCACGCAGGACGTCGACGTCGTCGTTCTCGAAGTCGATCCGTCGAAGCGCCGTATCTCGCTCGGTCTCAAGCAGACCCTCGAGAACCCGTGGCAGGCATTTGCCTTCAGCCATCCGGCCGGCACTGAAGTCGAAGGCGAAGTCAAGAACAAGACCGAATTCGGCCTGTTCATTGGCCTCGAAGGTGACGTTGACGGCATGGTTCACCTGTCGGATCTCGACTGGAACCGCCCGGGCGAGCAGGTCATCGAAGAGTTCAACAAGGGTGACGTCGTCAAGGCCGTCGTTCTGGACGTTGACGTCGAGAAGGAGCGTATCTCGCTCGGCATCAAGCAGCTCGGCAAGGATGCTGTCGGCGACGCCGCTGCTTCCGGCGACCTGCGCAAGAACGCTGTCGTTTCCTGCGAAGTCATCGGCATCAACGATGGCGGCGTCGAAGTGAAGCTGGTCAACCACGAGGACATCACGTCCTTCATCCGCCGCAACGACCTGGCCCGCGATCGTGACGATCAGCGTCCGGAGCGTTTCTCGGTCGGTCAGGTGTTCGACGCCCGCGTCACGAACTTCTCCAAGAAGGACCGCAAGGTCATGCTGTCGATCAAGGCTCTCGAGATCGCAGAAGAGAAGGAAGCCGTCGCTCAGTTCGGTTCGTCCGACTCCGGCGCTTCGCTCGGCGACATCCTGGGTGCAGCCCTGAAGAACCGCAACAACGACTAATCCTCGCTGTTGGCTGAAGATAAAGAACCCGCCGGGAGCGATCCTGGCGGGTTTTTTCGATCTTGAATATCAGGTGAGGCCGGCCATACGCAGGTAGAGCTCATGCGCGGGCTCGGGCGGAAGCGGCAAGGCCGTCCCGGAGGGTGCCGGTAGGGCGTGCGGCTCCGCAACCATGCTCTCCGGCGCATACGGCTCCGAAGGCCCATCGGCAGGGTGCCCGTGTTCAGCCATCATGGCATCTGCATCCTCGTCGGCGGCTTCTGCGAGGTCATCTTCGTTTCCGTCCGCCTCGGCATCCCGGCTGCCGGACTCCTCCTCTTCCTTCTCCTCGACGTGTTCGACGTCGAATTCGTCTTCCAGTTGGTAGGGAATGAAGGGCAAGGGCACGCCTTCCCGGCCGATCGGAAACCGCGCCAGCGCCTGTTCCGAAAGCGGGATTACGCCCGGCAACGGCCGCTCCTCTGCCGCTTCCTTCAAGGCTGCCTCCGGCATCCGCGCAAGACGCTCGGCTGAATCGCTTGCTTCGTCCCGTGACATGCGCTGCGCGGCAGACGTCTCCGTCAGCGGCGTGTCGGTTGGAGGAAGGAAGGCGGGGCGGGCTGAGGTTTGCGGCTCGGTCGAAAGGCTCTTCAGCTGCAGGAGTGTCCGGACGAAATCCGACTCGAACAGTTCGGCGAGCCAGCCCCCCGGAATCGACGGTGCGGACCTCGCCTGCCCCTGCACGGCAGTCGCCGACATGGCTATGGCGGCAGCGGGCGACGACGCCGGTCGATCCGGGGAGCCGGCGCCAGCGGAGGCTCGTTCCTCCGGCTGTCTGGCGACCTCGCTTGCAGATGTGGGGAGCCTTTGGCCGCCTTCGGCTGGCATGGAGGGGCGGTCGGAGGGTGACGGCTGCAGGCCGCCGGAAGGTGCTGCTCTGCTCGTCTGCGGTTCTGGCGTGGCCTTCTGAGGCGCCTGGCTCGTGCCCATCGCTGCTTTCGGACTTTCGGGACTACCGGCTACGAGACCCGGGCCAGCCAGGGAGCTGGATGGCGATCTCGTTGTCGCTCGGGCGGAGAGCGCCAAATTCATGCCCGAGCGCTGGGGCGGCTCCGCATTCTCAGTGCGGACATCGGCCTTGCCACCGGACTGAGGAGCTGGGGTGCTCAAAGTTCGGTTTTGTTCAGCCGCAGGCTGTGCAGGGCGCGGGGCATCGCTCGGCGCACGGCCGACATCGTTTGCAGCCGAGGGACGGCTAACGCTCTGAGCAGTCGAGCGAGCCTCACCGGCCGCCTCTCGATAGGATGAGATGACCGAGCGCGTCGCTCCGTCCCTGTCAGTCTGGCGATAGAGTTCGAGATAGAGGGCCAGGGTTGCGCGCTCCGGGCCCGATGGGCTGGCCATCGCCGCCAGCAGGGTGCGCAACTGCAGCCCGGCAAACGACTGGGTCAGGAGCTTCTGCAGCTTCAGGCGATCGACAGCTGGCAGCGCGGCAATCCCTTCAATCAATCGGCCCATGTAGTCGCCCAGCGTCTCGTCGCTGCGCCGCTCGATCTTCAAGGCGGCGCCGAGCACGTCTGCCAGAACCGCGAGGTTCTGGGACATGCGCTCCGGACCCGACAGGAGCATGATGTTTAGCTGCCCCGCGATCGCGGAATTCTGGTTGATGGCCGTTGTCGTTGGCGGTGGGGCAAGCATCTGGGCGCGGGAGCCGGCAGGCTGTTCCGGTCGCGGCTTCGCCTCGGTCGCAGTGTAGGACGCAGGGGACGCAAGGACTGGAGGAAGCATGGCAACCTCTCCGGTTCTAGTGCCTCGGTACAAGAGCTTCGGGCCGCGCCTGGTGCCTTGCTGCGGCTGGCGATCCCGGTCTTCAATCCTTGCCTGATTTGGTTAATGAAACACTAAGACGCAATCTCGGCGCGCGACACCAGCCTCGCGCATTGATTGGCGTGCATGATGGAGGTGGCGGCGTATTGTCGCCGATTCGATCCAACACGGACGCAGGCATGACACGCAATCTCCTCCTGAACACCGACAGCTACAAGCTTGGCGTCTTTCTGCAATATCCGAAGGACACGCGGGCGGTCAGCGCCTTCGTCACCACGCGGGGCAACTCCTTCCGTCCCGAGGTGATGTTCTTCGGCCTGCAGATGTTCCTGAAGGACTATCTGTCGACGCCGATCACCCGTGGCGACATCGAGGAAGCCGAAGAGATTGCGCGAGCCCATGGCCAGCCGTTCGACCGCAAGGGCTGGGAGCATATCCTGAATGCACATGGCGGCATGTTGCCCCTGCGCATCGAGGCACTGCCCGAAGGCGCCGCGATCCGTCGCGGCGTGCCCGTGATGCAGGTGGTCAATACCGATCCTCTCGTGCCGTGGCTCACCTCTTATATGGAGACCGCCCTGCTTCGCGCCGTGTGGTATCCGTCCACGGTCGCGACGACCGCCTGGCGCCTCAGGATGGCGATACAGCCCTTTCTGGACAGGACGACTGATGATCCAGCCGAGCTGCAACCGAGCCGGATCAGCGACTATGGTTGCCGCAGCACGTCCAGCGTCGAACAGGCAGCGATCGGTGGGGCAGCCCATCTCGTGCACTTCCACAGCTCCGATTCGCTTCCCGCCATTCTGCAGGCGCGTCGCTTCTACAAGGCCTCAATGGCGGCCTATTCCATACCGGCAGCTGAACACGGAACGATCATTGCCTGGGGCCAGGACCATGAGACGGAAGCCTATTCCAATTTGATCGACAATTTCGCGAGCTTCGGCGGCTATTCCGTCGTCTCGGACAGCTTCGACCTGCACAATGCGGTCTCCGAGATCTGGGGCAAGAAGCTGCAGACAAAGGTGCGCGCCGCCGGCGGCGTTCTCGTGGTGCGGCCGGACAGCGGCGATCCGATCGACACACCGGTGCAGGTCGTGGCCCAACTCGCCTACGCCTTCGGCACGCGGCTGAACGGCAAGGGTTTCAAGGTGCTCGACGGCAATGTCCGGGTGATCCAGTCGGACGGGGTTTCGATCCAGGACATCCAGATGATCCTCGGCCGGCTCGAAGGCATGGGCTTTTCTGCCGAAAACATTTCCTTCGGCATGGGATCTGGCCTGCTGCACAAGATCAACAGGGACACGATGTCCTTTACCATGCGCACCAGCGCCGTGCAGGACGATGCGGGCCAGTGGCGACCGGTCGTGCGCCGCCCGTCCAATCCTCAGGAGAAGGTATCGATGGCCGGCCGTGTGGCTGCGATCGCCGATGGCCTAGACATCATGCCGATCCCGCTGGAAGACCTTGGAAACCGTCCCAACCTGTTGCAGCCGGTCTGGCAGAACGGGGAACTCCTGGTGGACTGGAGCCTGGACGAGATCCGGGCCAGGGCCACGGCTGCCAGCCTGCCACGCTAGCTCAATCGACGAGACGCATGAACCGGGGATAGAGGCCCGCTTCATCCGAGGGCACAGGGACACGCTCGCCCAAGGCTTCGTCGGAGCGGCTACGCTCGTCGACAATGAATGCGTCTAGCCAATTGGCAGGCGCATAACGGGGGCCCTGGTCTTCATTATCGGCTAGTTCCGCAGGCGCTTCGATCAGATCGAGGTCATAGCTGGATGAATTACGCGATACAGAGTCGAGGAGTATGCTGGCTGCTTCCGTCATGGTCGCCTGATCAACGCCTTATGTGCGAACGAGCAACTTGAAAGGCTCGCCGCGTTACCGATGTCTATGGGGCGATGATGCGAAGTCTCGGTTAACGAACCCTTGGCGAAATGCGCAGCGTTCCCCTCAAATCTCATAGATGAGAAATTCAGTCATGAGCTTCAGACCACCAGCCTCTCTGCTTTCGTCGTCGCTTGGCGACAGCGTCACGCCGCTCGATCTGGAACTGGCCGGCGAAAAGGCAGATGCCTTGGGGCGAGCGGGCCGAAAGGCTGAAGAGGCTCTTCAGAAGCTGGCAAACGCGCGCGGCGTGGACAACGCCCCGATCGACGCCTTACTCCATGCCGCAGCCGACGCGGTGTTCGGGTAGATGGTGCAAAGGGAACTATGTGGCATGCGAATCCAGGGCGACATGATCCGACGGTATGCAATTCCGGCTGACGTCATGTCCCGGGTCGGCACTGTCGGGCGCGACTGAGGCCGCCAGAAACTTCAGCTGTGCGCGAAGATATCGGTTTCTTCCCAGCCGAGGAGATCAAGCTTGGAGCGGGTGGGAAGGAATTCGAAGCAAGCTTTGGCATGTTCCATCCGGTCGTCGCGCAACAGGCGCTGCATGAGCTTGTCGCGCAGGGCATGTAGATGAAGGACATCGGAGGCCGCATATTCCAGCTGGGCCTGGCTCAGGGTCTCGGCTGCCCAATCAGACGATTGCTGCGCCTTGGAGATATCGACTTCGAGCATCTCCTTGAGATTGTCCTTGAGACCGTGCCGATCGGTATAGGTTCGGGTCAAACGGGAGGCGATTTTGGTGCAGAAGACATTGGCCGTGGTCACACCGAAGGTGTGAAAGAGGACCGCAATGTCGAAGCGGCCATAGTGGAAAATCTTCTGACGGGCCGGGTCCGCAAGCATCGCCACGAGGTTGGGCGCTTCCTTTTGGTTCTTGGCGATCCGAATCACGTCGGCAGTTCCGTCACCGAAAGAAAGCTGGACGACGCAGAGACGATCGCGGCGCGGGACGAGGCCGAGGGTTTCCGTATCGATCGCGATGGCGTCGACATAGCGGCTAGCGGCCTCGGACGAAATGTCCCCCTCGTGATAGCGGATCGTCGTCATCGGTTGCTCCAGAAGTCTGATGTTGTCCCTGCCCGCTATAGCCCAAAGCACATCCGCGCACCATCCCGCGCCGGGCCGGGCCGCCCAAGGCGGTCACAGCCTTGTGATAGATGCATGAGAAACTGCTAAGCAGGATAGCGATTTGCTCAATTGCTACGCAAATGCGCTTTCGTTTTCTGAAAAACGCACTGATGCGAAAGATACGAAAGCGTGTCGATGCAAAAGTCGCAGCAGCGCGTTGCCACTTGAATCTCGAGCCATGCATTAAACGCACTGCTGCGTTGCAACAAGCGCGCTTGGCAGAATCGCGTGCCGTGGGTATAACCAAATCATCGAAGCGGCGCACTCCTCCTCCCAGTGCCGCTCGGTAGGATCGGCAATACTCCTCCTCCTCCCAATTGCCGATCAAGTTTAAGAGCCTGGCGCATCCTCCTCCCGCGCCAGGCTTTTTTCGTTTCCGGATCCCCCTGCAGATTTAGACTTGCCTGACCGCCAAGCGACAGTTCCGCTTGATGGCGTGGGGCACAGGCCCATATAACGCCATCTGTTCGCGAGACCCCAGGAGGCATGCATGACGGTAAAGTTCGGTACGAGCGGTTTGAGAGGGCTTTCGACAGATCTCGTTGGCTCGGTTTCAGCACTTTATGCGACCGCCTTTGCACGGCACATGCTGGAAAGCGGGGCGCTGAAGCCTGGATCGCCTGTTGTCGTCGGCCGCGACTTTCGTCCGTCGAGCCCGGAAATCTCTTCCACGATCATGGCCGCGATGAAACGGCTCGGCCTGGTGCCGATCGATTGCGGCACCGTCCCAACCCCGGCGCTCGCGCTCTATGGCGCCTCGATCGGGGCGGCCGGCATCATGGTCACCGGCTCCCATATTCCCGCCGACCGCAATGGCATCAAGTTCTACCGCCCCGATGGAGAGGTGAACAAGAGCGACGAAGAGGCGATCACCCGTCTCGCAGCGGCATTGAAAGACGATGCAGACGCCAACAAGGTCGAGGCCGGTTCCGGTACGCCTGGCGAGGCAGAGGCGACACAGCTCTTCATCGACCGCAATCTCGGCATCCTTGCGCCCGATGCGCTGAAGGGAAAACGGATCGGCATCTACCAACACAGCTCGGTCGCCCGCGACATGCTGGTCACGGTTTTCGAGCACTGCGGAGCCACCGTGTTTCCGCTGGGGCGCTCGGAGCAGTTCATCCCCGTCGACACCGAAGCGGTATCGCCAGATACCGTCACCCAACTTGCGCATTGGAGCGACGAACTCGCCCTCGACGCGATCATCTCGACAGATGGCGACGGGGACCGGCCGCTGGTGGCCGACGAGCATGGCAGGCCACTGCGCGGCGATCTGCTCGGGCTGATCGTTTCCCGCTTCCTCAAGGCGAAGGTTGCCGCAACGCCCGTTACATCGAATTCCGGCCTCGAGCAGGACGGCGGCTTTGCCGTGCGCCGCACGCGCGTCGGCTCGCCCTTTGTCATCGCCGCCATGGAAGAAGCGCTGTCAGCCGGAGAAACGGGGGTGCTCGGTTTCGAGGCGAATGGCGGCCTGATGCTCGGCTCCGATTTCTCCATCGGTGGCAAGACGATCGCGGCATTGCCGACGCGCGACAGTTTCCTGCCGGCGCTGGCCGTGCTCGGAACTGCCGGGGAACGCGGCCTGTCGCTATCGGGGCTCGTAGAAGACTTCAATCTGCCGGTGGCACTCAGCGACCGCCTGGAAAATTATGCCAGCGAGCGCAGCGGGTCTCTCATGGCGCATCTCCGGGAATCCGGCGACCACCTGTCGGCTTTCCTCAGCCCAATCGGTGCCGTCGACAGCGTCAGCGACATCGACGGACTGCGGGCAACGCTGGCCGACGGCCGGGTCATCCACTTTCGACCCTCGGGCAACGCGCCGGAAATGCGCTGTTATGTCGAAGCCGCGAACAAGGATGACGCAGAGCAGCTGCTGAAGCAGGGTCTTTCGTTGCTCGAGGGCTGGACGGTCTGAACCGAGCCCCTCCGCTGGGCGTATTGGTCATGAGATCAAGTAAGAGGATATCATGACCAAGATTGCCTGGATTACGGGTTCCAGCACCGGCATTGGCCGCGCGCTCGCCGAACGCCTGCTTCGAGACGGATACCGGATCGCCGTCAGCGCCCGTAGCGTCGATGCGCTCGCGTCGCTCTCCACCAGCCATCCCGGCAAGGTCGGCGTCTACCCGCTCGACGTCACCGACCCCGCAGCGGTCAAGCAGGCATTTGCGGCGATCGAGAGCGAAATGGGCCCGGTCGATCTCGCAGTCTTTGCGGCCGGCTCCTACACCCGCGATTATGCCGATGACTTTGACAGCGCGCGGACCCGCCAGATGTTCGAGCTCAACGTGCTCGGTACCGCTTCTTGCCTGGAAACGGTGATGCCCGCGATGATCGCGCGGCGCCGCGGACATATCGCAGTCGTCGCCTCCGTGTCTGGCTATGTCGGGCTTCCGGGCGCTGCGACCTATGGGGCGACGAAGGCCGCGCTCAATGTGATGTGCGAAGCGCTCTATCCCGAGCTCGAGCGTCACGGCGTGAAGATGACCATCATCAACCCGGGTTTCGTCGACACACCGCTGACCAAGAAGAACGACTTCCCGATGCCCTTCCTTGTTTCTTCGGAAGAGGCAGCCGACACGATCGCCAGGGGGCTGGCCAAGGGCAAGTTCGAGATCATTTTCCCCTGGAAGATGGCGCTCGCGATCCGTTTCCTGCACGCCTTGCCCCATGCGCTGCGTTTTGCGCTCACGCGCAAGATGCTCCGGCCGAAGGGCTCTTGACCGGAGCACAAACTACAAATTTGGAGAGCTTGACGTTCAGGCTGGCTTGTCCAGCCTGAACTGCACGACGTCGATGCGACCGAAGCGGAAGCCGACCGCGCAATAGTGCAGATAGAGGCGCCACATCCGGTAGAAGCGGCGGTCAAAACCGAGCGGCTCGATCTTCTGCCAATTGGCCGTGAAAGCGCTGTCCCAGGCAACCAGCGTCCGGTCGTAGTCGCGGCCAAAGCGGAAGCGATCGCCGACCTTCAGGCCTGCAGCGTCAGCGTCCCGCTCGAAAACGGTCACCGAAGGCAGCATGCCGCCGGGGAAGATGTAGGTTTGGATGAAATCGGCGCTGCGGCGATAATAGTCGAAGCGGCTCTCGTCGATGGTGATGGTCTGGATCAGCGCCTGCCCGCCTTCGACCAGCAGGTTCTGCACGGCCTTGAAATAGACCGGCCAGTTTTCTTCACCCACCGCCTCGAACATCTCGATCGAAACGATCTTGTCGTATTGCCCACGACAATCGCGGTAGTCTTCGAGCCTGATGTCGACCCTGTCGGCGAAACCGGCTTTTTCAAGCCGCTCGCGCGCAAACTTCGCTTGCTCTGTCGACAATGTAAGCCCGGTGACCCGGCAGCCGGTCTTGCGGATCGCATGTTCGGCGAAGCCACCCCAACCGCAGCCGATTTCCAGGACATGATCCTCGGGACCGATCTTGAGCTCGTCGACGATGCGGGCGTATTTCGCCTCCTGCGCATCTGCGAGGCTCATGCTGGGGGCGCTGTAGAGCGCGGAGGAATAGGTCATGGTGCGGTCCAGCCACAGGCCGTAGAACGCATTGCCGAGATCATAGTGATAGGCGATATTTCGCCGGCTACCCTTCTTCGAGTTGCGGCGCAGCTTGTGACGCAAGCGGGCGAGCGTCATGAAGATGGAGGAGGACGCCAGAACACGTCCGAGTTGCGCCTCGTTGGCCAGCGCCAGTTCGAGCACCGCGCCAATATCAGGGGAATCCAGTTCTCCGTCCATGTAGGCCTGGGCAAAACCTAGGGTCCCATTGGTCAGGATGCGAAAGACCGGGCTCGCATTGCGGACACACAACACGGCATTCGGGCCAGGGTTTGAACCGATCGCGACATGTTCGCCATAACCTTCGAACTGAAGTGTCAGGCGGCCCACAGCAATCCGGTCGGCCCAGCGGCACATCATGCGCTGCCAGAATGTGAGAGAGCTAACCACAGGGTGCATTTCCTGCTCAGCGTGACTCATGACTTGTTCATCCCATTCTGCACGACGATCGTTGAGGCTATCTTGGCTGCGGCTGGCTTGTGTCGGTAGATCGGAACTCCCTTCCACCAGAGCTTCAGCGCCTCCCAGTGAATGCCCCCCATCACCTTGAGGGTCATCAAAGGATACTTCAGCAACATGTGCAACAAACCTTTGTCTGACAAAGGACGGCGCCGGCCGGAAAAAGTTGCAAACAAAAGTGGCCCTTCCGGATCGCTCTCGCCGATGTTGATGGCCACATCATCCGTCGGCGGGCTGATACGGAAATTGTATTGGCAGTTCATCGGCATGAATGGCGAGACATACATCTCCTTTGCGCAACTGTGGCGCAGGATACCGTTCTCTTCGGCCTCGACCGGGATCACATAGGTGTGGCGCTCGTTGAAGGTGTTGCAGACCTCGTAGAGGACTGCGGCAAGCTCACCTTCGGCGCGATAGCAGAAAAACACCGTGATCGGATTGAAGACATAGCCGAAGATCCGGGGGTAGCAGAGCATATGGATCTTGATGCCATCAGCCTCCACGCCGGCCGCGGCCAGGCGTTCCTCGACCCAGGCTCTCAGTTCGCCGGTTCGGCCATTGCCGTGGTCGGCATCATGCACCGAATAGAGTGCGGCCTTGTTGTAACCGAACAGACGCAGGCTTTGGTTCAACTTGTCGATCTCATCCAGGTCGACCAAAAGCGAAAACACGCTATAGCGCAGGCTGTGCTTCTTGGGCCGACTGCGGGCATGCAGCACATGCCCGGCATAGATTGCAGAGTTCAGCTTCATTCCGCCGCCTCAAGCTGGCGACCAATCACGATGCGACCCGATTCATTTTCAACCGACCAGGGACGACGGACGCCGCCGAGCGCTTCGGCGACGGCGAGCCCCGCCTGCAGGCCATCCTCATGAAACCCGCTGCCGAAATAGGCGCCGCAGAACCACGTATTGCGGCGGCCCTGAAGCTGCCAGATACGGCGCTGGGCGCGAATTGCGGCCACATCGAAGAGCGGATGTTCGTAGTTGAACGTCTTGATGATCTTGGCCGGATCGATCGGACGGCAGGGATTGAGCGTGACGAAGAGAGGCGTTGCCGGATCCAGCGACTGCAGCTTGTTCATCCAGTAGGTGACGCAAAGAGTTTCGCCGGAACCCGCCTGTTTCTCCGCCACATAGTTCCAGCTTGACCAGACCGACTTGCGCTTGGGCATCAACGTCTCGTCCGAATGCAGCACGGCGAGATTGGGTGTGTACTGGAAGGACTCGAGGATCTCGATCTCCTCACCGTCTGCATCCTCCAGGAGATCGATGCTCTGGTTTGCATGGGTGGCGAGAACGACGTCATCAAAGACTTCCACGCCTCCATGCACGTCGGTCACCTGAACGCCGGCAATGCCACGGCGGACACCCGTGACAGCCGTGCCGAGGCGCACTTCGCCACTGAAATCGGCAAGAATGCGGGCTACATATTCGCGGCTGCCGCCCTTCACCGTGCGCCATTGCGGTCGATCCTTGAGAACCAGCAATCCATGGTTTGCGAAGAAGCGGATGAAGGCATGCAGCGGATAGAGCCGCATCTCCGAAGCCGTTGTCGACCAGATCGCAGCACCCATCGGCAGGAGATGATCCTCGATGAACGAAGGCGAATAATCGGCGGATGCGAGGTAGTCGCCGAGAGACACGCCTTCGAGTTCACGACGCTCGAGAAGGCCGGGGGCTTCCTTGTAAAAGCGCAATACATCCTTCACCATGCGCCAGAAGCGCGGACGAAAGATGTTCGACTTCTGCCCCAGGAGCCCCGAGATCCCCGAACCCGAATATTCAAAGGCACCGCCGCCGAGAGAGGCCGCGAAAGACATGTTCGACGGCAGGGTCGGCACATCGAGATGCTCGAAAAGCTTCACGAGATTGGGGTAATTCCGGTCATTGTAAACGATGAACCCGGTGTCGACGGGAATGTCTTTTCCTGCACTGGGTGCCGGCACCGTATTCGAATGGCCGCCCGGACGGTTCTCTGTCTCGTAGAGAACGACATCGGCGCTCTTTGAAAGAAGCCAGGCGGAAGAGAGGCCCGAAATCCCCGATCCGATGACCGCGATCCTGCGTTTACCGCCGGATGCGGCCTTCGTCATACCAGTGTCCATTGCCCGCCCTTTGCCACGTGTTCACTTCAATCTGTTTGTTGCTGATTACGCAAAGCAAATCTCAACGGATTGATCGCAGCGAATAAATTCACAGGCAGTGATCCGAGCCAAGAACGGTGGCGTAGACCGCTCCATGATGAACGCGATACACATCTCGGCAGATGCGTGCCACAATGACCCCGGGCGAAGTGCACGGCAAAAGGTCGTTGCGTCGCTCAAACGAGGGAAAAAAAGCGTTTCGATGACCGAGTCGGTGGAAGAACTGGACCAGCGTAACTTCTCGCAGCTTTTGGCCGCCGTAGGCCGCGATAGAGACATCGAAGCCTTCGAGACGATTTTCAAGTTTTATGGTCCGAAGGTGCGTGCCTACATGGCGAAGCTTGCCCGTGACGGACAGGCGGCTGAAGAGCTGATGCAAGAGACGATGCTTGCGGTCTGGAACAAGGCCGAGCAGTTCGACCCCACAAGGGGAAATGTCTCGAGCTGGATCTTCACCATCGCCCGCAACCAGCGCATCGACGCCTTCCGCCGCGAAAGACGGCCGACCTTCGACCCGTCCGATCCGGCCTTCGTGCCGGACGACGTGCCGCCGGCCGATGTCGAATTCGAAGGCAAGCAGGAGGCTGATCGCCTTCGTCGCGCCATGGAAACCCTACCACCCGAACAGCTCGAACTCCTCAAAATGTCATTCTACAGAGAAGCATCCCACAGCACGATCGCGGCCGAACTCGGACTGCCGATGGGGACCGTGAAATCGCGTATCCGCCTCGCTTTCGCGAAGCTGCGCGCAGCATTGGAGGAGCGGGCATGACCCTCCACGTTCAACACCACATCAGCGACGAGCTTCTGCTCGATTACGCGACAGGAAACCTGGCCGAAGGCTGGAGCATCGCCGTTGCAACGCATCTGGCGCTTTGCCCGTCATGCCGCGACCGCCTTTCCTTCATGGAGCATACCGGCGGTCAGTTGCTCGAGGCGACCGAGGTGACCGCCGAGGACGCACCCGCGACAGACAGCTGGTCGGCCATGAAGGCGAAGCTTAAGTCGCAGGGGACGGCGCGGCTCGCTGCGGCCAAGCCTGTTGCCACTCCGACCGACCTTCCGGTCCTTCCAGAGCCGCTGCGCTCCTATCTCGGCGGTGACGTCGAGGCCTTGAAATGGAAGGCACTCGGCCGCGGCGCCTATCATATTCCGATCAAGACGGGTGATACGGAGAGCCAGGTTCGCCTGCTGAAGATCCCAGCCGGCAAGCCGGTGCCCGAACACTCACATGGTGGGCGTGAGCTGACGCTGGTGCTCAAAGGCGCGTTCACCGATGGTGAGACCGTGTTCAAGCGCGGCGACATCGAAGAGGCCGACGAGACCTTGACTCATCAGCCGGTGGCGACGCCCGACGAGGATTGCATCTGTCTTGCGGTCACCGATGCGCCGCTGAAGTTCAAGAGTTTTCTTGTCCGACTGGTTCAGCCGGTTCTCGGAATTTGATGGGAGGCCGGGTTGGTGCCCGGCCTGAGGGGGAAGACATATGCCTTACGTGATCGCCTATATCTCCACGGCCGTTGTGTTCTTCGCCATCGACTATCTCTGGCTGACGCGGATTGCGATCGGCTTTTATCGTGAGCATATCGGCGCCCTTCTTCTGGCGACACCGAACTTTGCGGCCGCCGGGATTTTCTACCTCTTCTACGTGGTCGGGCTTGTCTATTTTGCGGTCATGCCGGCCGTGTCTGCCGGCAGCCTTTTGACGGCATTGTTCAATGGCGCGCTGCTTGGACTTCTCGCCTACGGCACCTACGACATGACCAATCTTGCGACCCTCAAGGGCTGGTCGCTGCAGGTCAGTCTCGTCGATATGGCCTGGGGGGCGTTTCTGTCGGCGACGGCTTGTGCTGCTGGCTATCTCGCGGTCTCACGCTTCGCTCAATGACCGCTGGCCGCGGGTCGCGCGCCGCCCTATGTTCTCGGCATGATCAAGCCGGACCTTCTCTTGCATCCAACGCCAGGCGGGCTTTATTGCCCGCTCGGCGACTTTTATGTCGATCCGGTCCGGCCCGTCGATCGGGCACTGATCACTCACGGACATTCCGATCACGCGCGGTCCGGCCACGGTCACGTGCTGGCAACCCGACAGACGCTCGACATCATGGCGATCCGGTATGGCGAGGATTTCTGTGGCACGTCGCAAAGTGCCGACTTTGGCGACACCACCTCGATCAATGGCGTGACCGTTCGGTTTCACCCAGCCGGCCATGTGCTCGGCTCCGCGCAGATCGAGATCGAAGCGCAGGGCACGCGCATCGTCGTCTCCGGCGACTATAAGCGTGGCGCGGATCCGACCTGCGCGAGCTTCGAGCCCGTGCCTTGCGACGTGTTTATTACCGAAGCAACCTTCGGTCTGCCGGTGTTCCACCATCCAGATCCACGCCTCGAGATCCAGAAGCTGCTGACCTCTCTGCAGCAATTTCCGGAACGCAGCCACCTGATCGGCGCCTATGCGCTGGGCAAGGCACAGCGGGTGATCTCACTCATCCGGCGCGGCGGCTACGAGAAGCCGATCTATATTCACGGGTCGATGGCGCGGCTCTGCGACTATTACACCGAACAGGGCGTGGAGCTCGGCGAGCTTCGCCCGGCGACGACCGAGGACAAAAAGTCTGGTGCCTTCAAGGGCGCCGTGGTGATCGGTCCACCCTCTGCCTTCAACGATCGCTGGGCCCGGCGCTTCGAGGATCCTCTCGCCATCTTTGCGTCCGGCTGGATGATGGTGCGCCAGAGAGCCAAGCAGCGCGGCGTGGAACTGCCGCTGGTCATTTCCGATCACTGCGACTGGCCGGAACTTCTGGACACGATTCGAGAGGTCGGGCCGCAGGAGGTCTGGGTGACCCATGGGCGTGAAGAAGCGCTGGTACGCTGGTGCGAGCTGTCTAGCATCAAGGCGCGACCGCTGCACCTTGTCGGCTACGAAGACGAGGGAGACTGAGATGAAGGCCTTTGCCCGCCTCCTCGATCGCCTAGTGCTGACCCCGAGCCGCAACGGCAAGCTGACGCTGCTCGTCGACTATTTCCGGCAGACGCCAGATCCGGATCGCGGCTATGCGCTGGCCGCGCTCACCGATGGGCTCGACATCAAGGGCGTTAAGCCGGCGCTGCTGAAGGAACTGGTGCTCGAGCGGATGGATCCGGTCCTGTTCCAGTATTCCTATGACTATGTCGGCGACCTCGCCGAGACCACCTCGCTGGTCTGGGAGCCGCAAATTGCGGAATCGGAGACCGAGGACGATCTGGAGAGCCTTTCGAAGATCGTCGAGCGGCTTCAGCGCCTCGGGCGCAACGAAACACGCGCCGTGATGCGCGATCTCTTCGACCGGCTGGACACGTCGGAGCGGTTCGCGCTGATCAAGCTCGTGACCGGGGGGCTGCGCATCGGTGTCTCCGCTAGGCTCACCAAGCAGGCGCTGGCGCTCTATGGCGACAAGGACATCGTCGATATCGAGGGCCTCTGGCACGGGCTGAAGCCGCCATATACGGAACTGTTCGCGTGGCTAGAGGATCGGATCGAGAAGCCTGTCCTGTCGACGCCAGCGATTTTCCATTCGGTGATGCTCGCCACACCGATCGAAAACAGGGATCTGGCGAATCTGGACCCCAACGACTTCGCGGCCGAATGGAAATGGGATGGAATCCGCGTACAGCTGTCCTGCTCTGGCGGGAGGAGCAGGCTCTATTCGCGCTCGGGCGACGACATCTCCGGTGCCTTCCCCGATATCGTCGAGGCGGCCCAGTTCGAGGGCGTGATCGACGGGGAATTGCTCGTCGGTGGCACCTCGCGGACCAATGCGCCGACGCGCACCTTTTCCGATCTCCAGCAGCGGCTCAATCGCAAGACGGTCACGGCCAAGATGCTGGAGGACTATCCGGTCTTCATCCGCGCCTATGACATTCTCTTCGATGGCGAAGCCGATGTGCGGCCCGAGACTTTCCTGACACGCCGCGAACGCTTAAACGCGCTCGTCGAGCGGCAGGAGCCCCGGCGCTTCGATGTGTCGCCGCTGGTCTCCTTCTCGACCTGGGAGGAGCTGGAGCAGTTGCGCGCTGCCCCACCCGATCCCGTCATCGAAGGCGTCATGCTGAAGCGGCTGGACAGCAGCTATCAGGCCGGACGCGCCAAGGGACCGTGGTTCAAGTGGAAACGCGATCCGATGAATGCCGATGCCGTGCTGATGTATGCCCAGCGCGGGCATGGCAAACGCTCCAGCTATTATTCGGACTTCACCTTCGGGGTCTGGACGGCGATCCCCGGCGAAGGGGATGTGCTGGTGCCCGTCGGCAAGGCTTACTTCGGCTTCACCGATGAGGAACTGGAGGTGCTCGACCGCTTCGTGCGGAACAATACGGTGGAGCGCTTCGGCCCGGTCCGGAGTCTTCGGGCTGAACCCGAGCATGGCTTTGTCGTCGAGGTGGCCTTCGAGGGGCTGGCACGTTCGACGCGGCACAAGTCCGGCATCGCGATGCGGTTCCCCCGCATCGCAAGGCTCAGGCAGGACAAGCTGCCGAAGGATGCCGATCGCCTCGAGACGCTGGTTGCGATGCTCTGACGGCTAGCGTGCTTCCAGGCCTAGCGCGTGGTCAGGCAGCGGGAGACACTGTCCTGCCAACCGGCGATGGCTGCTTCCCTTTCGGTCACATCCATGCCCGGCTCGAAGCGGCGATCCCGCTTCCAGGTCGCGGCAAAGCCCTTCTGGTCAGGCCAGAGGCCGGCGCGGGAGCCGGCAAGCCAGGCGGCTCCGAGAACCGTTGTTTCCAGCACGACAGGACGATCGACGGGGGCGGCCAGGATGTCGGCGAGGCGTTGCATCGTCCAGTCGGACGCGACCATGCCGCCATCGACACGGAGCACCGTCTTTGACGCGCTGCCGTTCCAGTCCTTCTTCATCGCTTCCAGGAGATCGTGGGTCTGGTAGGCGACGCTCTCGAGCACGGCGCGGGCAAATTCGGCCGGACCCGTACCACGCGTCAGGCCGAAGATCGCGCCGCGGGCATCGGCATCCCAATGCGGCGCACCAAGACCGGTGAAGGCCGGGACCAGATAGACGCGCTGATGCGGATCGGCCTTGCTGGCGAGCGCATCCGTCTCCGAGGCGACCTTTACGAAGCCCATCTGGTCGCGCAGCCACTGGACGGCGGCACCGGCGATGAAGATCGAGCCTTCGAGGGCGTAGGTGGTCTCACCATTCATGCGGTAGGCGATGGTGGTCAGCAGGCGGTTGGACGAGGCGACGCGATCGCGACCGGTGTTGAGAAGCGCGAAGCAGCCTGTGCCATAGGTCGATTTCATCATCCCCGGCTCAAAGCAGGCATTGCCGATGACGGCAGCCTGCTGGTCGCCGGCAACGCCGAGGATTGGGATTTCGGCGCCGAGCACGGACGCATCGGTGATGCCGAAATCGTCGGCGCAATCCTTGACCTCCGGCAGCATGGCGCGCGGGATTTCCAGGATCGAGAGGAGTTCGTCGTCGAATCTGTTATCGCCGATGTCATAGATCAGCGTGCGAGAGGCATTGGTCGCGTCGGTAGCATGGACCTTGCCGCCGGTCAGCTTGTAGATGAGCCAGCTATCGACCGTGCCGAAGCAGATCTGGCCATTTTCGGCGCGGGCCTTCAGGCCATCAACGTTCTTCAGGAGCCATGAGAGCTTGGTGCCGGAAAAATAGGGGTCGAGCAGCAGGCCGGTCTTCTCGGTGAAGAGCGGTTCCAGGCCCTTATGCTTCAGTTCATCGCAGAAACGGGCCGTGCGGCGGTCCTGCCAGACGATGGCACGGTGAACAGGCTGCCCGGTCTCGCGGTCCCAGACGACGACGGTTTCGCGCTGGTTCGTAATACCGATTGCCGCTACGTCGCCGATCTTGATCTCGGCGGCAGAGACTGCCTTCTCGATGGTCGCCAGCACAGTCTGCCAGATCTCGTCCGCATCATGCTCGACCCAGCCGGAATCCGGGAAATGCTGGGTGAACTCCTGCTGGGCGACGCCGACGATATGCATCTCGTGATCGAAGATCATCGAGCGCGTCGAGGTCGTTCCTTGGTCGATGGCCAGAATGTAACCGCTCATTACGGCGAAACTCCTTAAGTGAAGAAGCCGGGGCGTAGTTGGCGCCCCGGCGATTGTCAATTCAGCGGCGATCGCCGGTCGTTACTGCCAGCTCTTGACGAGCTCGTCGTAGTTGACCGTCATCGGCTGTTCTTTTTCGTTCTCGATCTTCAGCTGCGGGGCGATATTGCCCTTAGCAACAGCATCGGCATTCCACTCTTCGAGGGTCTTTTCCTCGGCAAGCTTCGGACCGATATCGCCCTGAACGCCAGCGCGTTCGAGACGCTCAAGCACCTTTTCCTGCTCGGCGCAGAGCGAGTCCATGGCTTCCTGGGCAGTCTTGGCGCCCGAAGAAGCGTCACCGATCGCCTGCCACCAGAGCTGAGCCAGCTTCGGATAGTCAGGAACGTTGGTGCCAGTCGGCGACCACTGCAGGCGAGCCGGCGAGCGGTAGAATTCGACCAGACCGCCAAGCTTTGGAGCGCGCTCGGTGAATGACTGATGGTCGAGCGTGGACTGACGGATGAAGGTCAGGCCAACATGGCTCTTCTTCACGTCGATGGTCTTGGAGGTGACGAACTGTGCGTAGAGCCAGGCGGCCTTTGCACGGTCTTCCGGAGTGGACTTCATCAGCGTCCAGGAACCTGCGTCCTGATAGCCGAGCTTCATGCCGTCCTTCCAGTAGACGCCATGCGGGCTCGGAGCAAAGCGCCACTTCGGCGTGCCGTCCTCGTTGACAACAGGCAGGCCTTCCTTGACGAAGTCGGCGGTGAAGGCGGTGTAGGTGAACATCTGCTGGGCGATTTCACCCTGAGACGGTACCGGACCGGATTCCGAGAAGGTCATGCCCTGGGCGGCCGGAGGGGCATACTTCTTCATCCACTCGAGATATTTCTCGATGGCATAGACGGAGGCCGGGCCGTTGGTATCACCACCGCGGGCGACGCAGGAGCCGACCGGGCGGGAGTTTTCGTCGACCTTGATGCCCCATTCGTCGACCGGAAGGCCGTTCGGGATGCCCTTGTCGCCGTTGCCGGCCATGGAGAGCCAGGCATCGGTGAAGCGCCAGCCGAGCGACGGGTCCTTCTTGCCGTAGTCCATGTGGCCGAAGACCTTCTTGCCGTCGATTTCGCGACCGGTGAAGAATTCGGCGATATCCTCGTAAGCCGACCAGTTGACCGGAACGCCGAGGTCGTAGCCGTACTTCTCCTTGAAGTCGGCCTTGTTCTTCTCGTCGTTGAACCAGTCGTAGCGGAAGAAGTAGAGGTTCGCGAACTGCTGGGTCGGCAGCTGGTAGAGCTTGCCATCCGGAGCGGTCGTGAACGACTTGCCGATGAAGTCTTCGATGTCGAGACCGGGGTTGGTGACATCCTTGCCTTCGTTCGCCATCCAGTCGGTCAGGTTGCGAACCTGCTGATAGCGCCAGTGGGTGCCGATCAGGTCAGAGTCGTTGATGTAGGCATCGTAGATGTTTTCGCCCGACTGCATCTGCGTCTGCAGCTTTTCAACGACGTCACCTTCACCAATCAGGTCATGGGTGATCTTGATGCCGGTGATGGCGGTGAAGGCCGGAGCGAGGACCTTCGATTCATATTCATGCGTGGTGATGGTCTCAGAAACGACCTTGATCTCCATGCCGGCGAATGGCTTCGCGGCATCGATGAACCACTGCATTTCGGCTTCCTGGCCGGCACGATCGAGTGCCGACATGTCGCCGACCTCGGCGTCCAGGAACTTCTTCGCCGCTTCCATGTCGGCGAAGGCTGCGCCCGTCATGGCCAGAAGCATGGCGGCCGTTGTCGTCAAAAGGTGCTTTCGCATTATGTCCTCCCTAAGGTTGCGATTGCATTCGGTTTGCAGTCTCGAGAATGGCGACCTCCCGCCGCCACCCCGTCTTGTCTGCTCTAGACGTAGCGGAAAACGCCGACGGCGTAGACTACGGAGAGAGCAAGAGCCCACCACAGGTTCGGTCCAACAAGACCGAGCCAAGCGAGATTGATGAAAGCCGACCCGAGCAGCGACACGAAGAGACGGTCGCCACGGGTGGTTTCGAAGCGCAGGATGCCGGTCCGCGGATTGCCGCCCGGGACGAGGTATTCCCAGACCGCCATCGACAGGATCAGACCGAAGATCACAATGAAGAAGACCGCGGTCGGCGTGGTCCATGCCATCCATGAGAAATTCATCACACCCTCCTCAGACGCGGCCCAGGGCAAAGCCCTTGGCGATGTAATTGCGGACGAAATAGATCACGAGCGCCCCGGGGATAATCGTCAGCACGCCGGCGGCTGCGAGCACGCCCCAATCCATGCCGGAGGCCGAGACCGTGCGCGTCATGATGGCGGCGATCGGCTTGGCATCCGTTGTGGTCAGCGTGCGGGCAATCAGAAGCTCGACCCAGGAAAACATGAAGCAGAAGAAGGCGGCGACACCGATGCCGGATGCGATCAGCGGCATGAAGATCTTCACGAAGAACTTCGGGAAGGAATAGCCGTCGATATAGGCGGTCTCGTCGATCTCCTTCGGCACGCCCGACATGAAGCCTTCGAGGATCCACACAGCCAGCGGCACGTTGAACAGGCAGTGTGCGATGGCGACCGCGATATGCGTGTCGATCAGGCCGAAGGCGGAATAGAGCTGGAAGAAGGGCAATGCAAAGACGGCTGGCGGTGCCATACGGTTGGTCAGCAGCCAGAAGAACAGATGCTTGTCACCGAGGAACCTGTAGCGCGAGAAGGCGTAGGCTGCCGGAAGGGCAACAGCAACCGCGATCACGGTGTTCATGCACACATAGATGATCGAGTTGATGTAGCCCTTGTACCACGACGGGTCGGTGAAAATCACCGCATAGTTGGCAAGTGTCGGGTTGACGGGCCAAAGCGAGAAGGCCCCGGTGATCTCCGCATTCGTCTTGAAGCTCATGTTGACGAGCCAGTAGATCGGCAGCAGCAGGAAGATGATATAGATCGTCGGGACCAGAAAGCCGAGGCTGGTACGATTATCAGTGCTTTTCATCGGTATCTCCCTCAGCCCTTCGCGTCACTGTTGGTCATGACGGTGTAGAAAACCCAGGACAGCGCCAGGATGATCAGGAAGTAGATGATCGACATCGCCGCCGCCGGACCAAGGTCGAACTGGCCGACCGCCATCTTGACGAGATCGATCGACAAGAAGGTGGTCGAATTGCCCGGGCCGCCGCCTGTCAGGACGAAGGGCTCGGTGTAGATCATGAAACTGTCCATGAAGCGCAGAAGGACTGCGATCAAAAGGACGCGCTTCATCTTCGGCAGCTGAATGAAGCGGAACACGGACCAGCGCGATGCGCCGTCTATTTTGGCGGCCTGATAATAAGCATCCGGGATCGAGACGAGGCCGGCATAGCAGAGAAGCACGACAAGGCTCGTCCAGTGCCAGACATCCATCACGATGATGGTGACCCAGGCGTGCATCGGGTTCTGCGTGTAATTGTAGTCGAAGCCGAGCGCGTTGAGCGAATAGCCGAGAAGACCGATGTCGACGCGGCCGAAGACCTGCCAGATGGTGCCAACGACGTTCCACGGGATGAGCAGTGGCAGGGCCATCAGAACGAGGCAGACCGGAACGCCGAGTCCGGTTTTCGGCATGTTGAGCGCGATGAAGATGCCAAGCGGCACCTGGATCGCCAGAATGATCATGGAGAAGATCAGGTTGCGGCCGAGTGCGTTCCAGAAACGGTCGGACGACAGGATGTCGGCAAACCAGTCGGTGCCGGCCCAGAAGAACTGGTTGTTGCCGAAGGTGTCCTGAACGGAATAGTTGACGACGGTCATCAGCGGGATGACAGCCGAGAAGGCCACCAGCACCAAGACCGGGACGACCATAAACCAAGCCTTGTTGTTCCAGGTTTTTTCCATCGGTCAGCCCTCCATGCCTACGCGCCAGGAATCGGCAAAAATGCCGAGACCTTCGGGGACGAATGTGATGCGGGGATCGGCAGGAATGTCTGCATCTTCGGACACGACGATCGACAGAGATTGATCGGCAAAGCGAGCGCGCACGATCTTCTGGCGACCGATGTCCTCGACCTTGGCGATGGAGACCGGCATGCCTTCCCGCCCGAGCCGGACAAATTCGGGCCGGACACCGAGCTCAATCTTGCTCTGACCCGAGAGCTTCGGGGCGCCGGGCAGATTGATCGTCTGGTCGCCGATCACGGCGGTTGCGCCGCTCACCTTTGCTGGCATGACATTCATGCCCGGGGAGCCGATGAAATAGCCGACGAATGTGTGGCTGGGACGCTCGAAGAGTTCGGCCGGCGTGCCGATCTGAACGATCTGGCCATCATACATCACGACGACCTTGTCGGCGAAGGTGAGCGCTTCGGTCTGGTCATGGGTGACATAGACCATGGTGAAGCCGGACTGGCGGTGCAGGCGCTTGAGCTGCGAGCGCAGGACCCACTTCATATGGGGGTCGATCACCGTCAGTGGCTCGTCGAAGAGGATCGCATTGACGTCGGAGCGGACGAGGCCACGGCCGAGCGAGATCTTTTGCTTCTGGTCCGCCGTCAGGCCTTGCGCCTGCTTGCGGGCCATGGGCTGCAGGTCGATCATGTCGAGGATCTCGTTGACCCGCTTGTTCACCTGATCTTCCGGGACATGGCGGTTGCGCAGCGGAAAGGCCAGATTGTCGTAGACGGTCATCGTGTCGTAGACGACAGGGAACTGGAAGACCTGGGCAATGTTGCGGGCAGCCGTCGGCAGGTTGGTGACGTCTACGCCGTCGAACTCGATGCGGCCGTCGGACGGGTGCAGCAGGCCCGAGATGATGTTGAGCAAGGTGGTCTTGCCACAGCCGGACGGTCCGAGCAGCGCATAGGCACCGCCATCGTCCCATTCGTGATGGACTTCTTTCAGGGCGTAATCGCCCGCCGCGCGGGCAGCGGGGGAGTAGGCGTGGCGGATGTGGTCGAGGTTGATGCGAGCCATGACGTTCCTCCTCACGCAGCCAGTTCGACGGGGGCGCCGAGCGCTCCGCCATCGGCGCCGAACGCCATCAGGTGACGGGTGTCGATGAAGACATCGATCTCACGATCGGGATCGATATCGTGGATGCCATGGGCCAGGCACACCCAGCGGGCGGTGCCGTATTCGACGTGGATGAAGCTTTCGGAGCCTGCGATTTCGGAGACCAGCGTCCGCGAGCGCATGGGTGTGGCGCCCGGCAGTGCGGCGAGCGACAGGTGATGCGGGTGGAAGGCGACCGTGACCGGACCGTCTGCGATCGTGGCCAGATGAGCCGGCACCGTCAGAACGGGCTGACCGTTCAGTTCGAAGCTTCCACCCCGCTTGACGAGCGCGATGGTGTTGAGCGGCGGATCGGCGAAGGTTTTGGCGGTCAGGAGATCCAGCGGGCGGCGATAGACGTCGATGGTCCGACCAAACTGGGTGATCCGACCTTCTGACAGAGTCGCGGTATTGCCGCCGAGCAGCAAAGCTTCAGAGGGTTCGGTTGTCGCGTAGACGAAAATTGCGCCGGATTCGGCGAAGATCTTCGGGAGTTCTTCGCGCAGTTCCTCGCGCAGCTTGTAGTCGAGGTTGGCGAGCGGTTCATCCAGCAGCACAAGGGTGGCGTTCTTGACGATAGCGCGGGCCAGCGCCGTACGCTGTTGCTGTCCACCGGACAGATTGAGTGGTGTGCGATCGAGATAGGGCGTCAGGCGCAAGAGGTCGGCCGCCTTGCGGACCTCGCGATCGATGGTGGCCGCATCCTTGCCCGCAACCCGCATCGGCGAGGCGATGTTTTCGTAGACGGTCAGTGCCGGGTAATTGATGAACTGCTGGTAGACCATCGCGACATTGCGCTTCTGGACCGGCATGCCGGTGACGTCCTGCCCGTCGAAATGCACGGTACCGGAGGTCGGCTTGTCGAGGCCTGCCATCAGGCGCATCAGGGACGTCTTGCCCGAAAGAGTGGGCCCGAGCAGGACGTTCAGCGTACCCCGCTGCAACGTCAGGTCGGTTGGATGGATGTGATATCCACCGCCCGCCATCTTCGAGACTTTACGCAGTTCCAACATATGTCCTCGGGCCTCCTCCAAACCGTCGGTCTTTTATCCGTGAGATGGGCGATCAGGCCGCCGCCAGCATCCCCAAATAGGCATCCAGCCCCTTCGCCTCCTCCGGCGTCAGGAACAGACCCTGTTTCGTTCGGCGCCACAGCACGTCTTCGGCCGTAACCGCCCATTCCATTTCGACCAGCCAGCGAACCTCCGCCTCGTATAGCGTGCCGCCGAAGTGGCGACCGAGATCTGCTGCCGACCGGGCCTTACCCAGAATCGATTTCGAATCCGTCCCGTAGCAGCGGATCAAACGCTCGGCGTGTCCACGCTCCAGGAAGGGGTAGCCCTTCAGGAGATCGGCGACCGTTGGTTCAAATGCCGTCGCGGCGAAGTCGCCGCCGGGCAGGCGACTGCCCGCCGTCCAGGGCGTGCCCTTCTGCCCGATCGCCTCACCGATTTTTTCAAGCGCATGTTCGGCCAAACGGCGATAGGTCGTCAGCTTGCCACCGAAGACGTTGAGCAACGGGGCCTCTTCACTCGTCCCTTCGATCTTGAGCACGTAGTCGCGGGTCGCTTCCTGGGCCTTTGATGCGCCGTCGTCGAAAAGCGGCCGAACGGCGGAATAGCTCCAGACGATATCCTCGGGGCGGATCGGTTCCTGGAAATACTCGCTCGCGGCACCGCAGAGGTAGTTCACTTCCTCGGGGCTGATCCGGACGTCCTTGGGATCTTCGGTGAAGTCCCGATCCGTAGTGCCGATCAGGGTGAACTCACCCTCGTATGGGATGGCGAAAATGATCCGGTTGTCGGGGTTCTGGAAGAAGTAGGCGCGCGGGTCGGTGAACTTCTTGCGCACCACGATATGGCTGCCCTGGACGAGGCGAACATTGTGCACATTGTTTCGGCCGAAGGCGCCCGCCAGCACTTGGTCGACCCAGGGGCCGGCCGCGTTGACCAGCATGCGGGCCTTGTGGGTTACTGTCGAGCCATCGCGCTGCGACTTCGTCGTGACGACCCAGTGGCCGTCTTCTCGATGGGCCGAGACAACACGGTTACGGCTCAGGATCGTTGCGCCGCGGATCTGTGCATCGCGAGCATTGAGAACGACCATGCGCGCGTCATCGACCCAGCCGTCCGAATATTCGAAGGCCTTGGAGAAGACCGGCTTCAGAGGCTTTCCGGCCGGGTCGCGGCGCAGATCGAGCGTCTTGGTCGGCGGAAGCAGCTTTCGGCCACCGAGATTGTCGTACAGGAAAAGGCCGAGGCGAATGAGCCAGGCCGGACGAATGCCGCCCTTCTGGAAGGGCAGGACAAAGCGCAGGGGCCAGATGACATGCGGGGCCATGGCCCAGAGGACTTCGCGCTCCATCAGCGCTTCGCGCACGAGGCGAAATTCGTAGTGCTCGAGATAACGAAGGCCGCCATGGATGAGCTTGGTAGCGCCCGACGACGTACCGGAGGCGAAATCGTTCATTTCAGCCAAGGCGACCGAGTAACCACGGCCGGCCGCGTCGCGCGCGATCCCAGTCCCGTTGATCCCGCCGCCGATCACAAAAAGATCGTAAATTGGCTGCCCCGACATCGTTCCTCCGCATGTTCGCACCTGCAGCATTTGCTGCTATTGCGAAAGTAGGATTATCTTTTTCGAAATTTAAACGAATGTCAAACGAAAGTTATTCAGCGGCTACATCGCGGTCGACCGGCGCCGTTTCGATGATCCTGACATCGCGCTCGGCGCAGATGTCGCGGATGCTGCTCGAAGGACAGTGATCGGTGATAAAGGTCTGAACCTGCGAGATATGTCCGATACGGACCGGCGCGGTGCGCTCGAATTTCGAAGCGTCGGAAACAAGGATCACATGCCGGGCATTGGCGATGATGGCCTGGGCGACTTTCACTTCGCGAAAATCGAAATCGAGCAGTGCACCATCCTCATCGATCGCGGAGACGCCGATAACAGCGAAATCCACCTTGAACTGCCGGATGAAATCCACGGCTGCCTCGCCGACGATCCCGCCGTCAGAACCACGCACCACACCGCCGGCGATGACCACCTCGATCGAGGGATAGACGCGCAAGCGATTGGCAACGTTGATGTTGTTGGTGATGACCATCAATTCCCTGTGGTCAACAAGCGCTTCGCCCACAGCTTCCGTCGTGGTGCCGATGTTGATGAAGAGGGAGGAATTGTCCGGGATCAGGTTGGCTGCAGCGCGGCCGATCGCCTGCTTTTCGCCGGCCGCCATCGAACGGCGCGCTTCGTATTTGACGTTTTCGTTTCCGCTCGGAAAGACGGCACCGCCGTGGATACGGTTGAGGGCGCGTGCGTCGCACAGGTCGTTGAGGTCCTTGCGAATCGTTTGCGGTGTGACTGCGAAGCGCGCGGCGAGTTCGTCCACCAGAACGCGGCCCTGTTCCTTGGCCAGAGTCATGATCTCGGCCTGTCTCGCGGAGAACATCATGCCGCCCCCTCCCCTTATTTCGTTTTTTCTTCAGTCTAGGCAAAAACGAAACAGGGGCAATAGGCAGGCGCCAACTATCGCCGTCGCAGGAGAAGAATGAAAGCAAGCCCGCCCACAAGCCCGGTAATTACCCCGATCGGGACATCCTCAGGCGCCATGATCGTGCGCGACACGATATCGGCCAGAATGAGGATGACGGCGCCGGCCAATGCCGAAAGGGGAATGACCCTGATATTGTCGCTGCCGGCGGTCAGGCGGACGAAATGCGGAACCAGAAGGCCCACAAAACCGATGGCACCCGAAAAGGCGACCATCACACCTGTCAGCAGCGCGGTGATCACAAAGAGCTCCGCGCGGAATCGGGCGACGGGAATACCAAGCGTTGCTGCCGTTTCGTCGCCCATGGCCATGGCGTTGATTTCCCGGGCGCGAACGACAAGGAAGACGAGGCAAACTGAAAGCACCGCCACCGGATAGAGAAGATGCGACCATTGGGCGAGGCCAAGCCCTCCCAGCATCCAGAAGACCACCGTATGAGCGGCGCGTGGATCTCCGAGGAAGATCGCGAGATTGCCAAGCGAGGTCGCCACGAAAGCGATGGCCACACCGGTCAATACGAGGCGATCGGCACCTGCGCCGGTGAAGCGCGTAACGGTGACGACCGCGAGCGTCGCCATCAGGGAACCCACGAAGGCAAAGAGCGGCACCGTGACCAGGCCGAAGATCAGACCGGTATGGAGAAGCGCGATTATCGCACCGAGGGCACCGCCGGAGGAGACGCCGAGCAGATGCGGATCGGCCAGTGGATTGCGCGTCACCGCTTGCAGGACAGCCCCCACCGTTGCGAGGCCGGCACCCACGAGGCCAGCCAGGATGACGCGCGGGAAGCGAACGTCCCAGACGATGCTCTCGCGACCGGGCGACCATGTCACTTCAAATGTACCGGGTGCGAGTTTGCTGGCCACGATCGACCAGGCAGTGCTGACCGGAATGGGAGCCGAACCCAGGGACACGCCAGCGGTGAGGCAGAGGGCCAGCAGCACGATAGCCAGACCCATCCAGAGAAACATGCGACCGTGCATCATTCTGCCTCGAATTTCGTGCCGGGCGGGACCGGTTCGCGGTCCCGCCTTGCGGATTACATGTTGCGCGGATGGAAGGTGTTTGCGAGCCGCTCGATTGCCTGGACATTGCGCGGCCCCGGTGTTGCCTCAACATATTCCAGCACCACGAAGCGATCCTGCTTGACGGCATCGAGATTCTTGAAGGCCGGGTTTTCCTTCATGAAAGCGATCTTCTGTTCGGCCGTTACATCGCCGTAGTTGACGATGACGACGACTTCCGGATTGCGCTCGATGACCGGCTCCCAGGACACTTCCGTCCAGCTCTTATCGACGTCTTCCATGATGTTCACGCCGCCTGCGGCTTCGATCATCGCGGTCGGAATGCCGAAGCGACCCGAGGTGAAGGGCTTTTCGGTGCCGGAATCATAGACAAAGACGCGGACCGGCTTTTCGATGCCGCCGATGCGGGTGGTGATGTCGTCCAGTTGCTTGCGGTAGCCAGCCACCAGGGCCTCGGCGCGGTCCTCGACGTCAAAGATCTTGCCGAGGTTCAGCAGGTCGACGAACATGTCGTCCATCGTCGGCTTGTTCTTCGCCATGATATGGATGCAGGACTCCGTCAGCTCGTAGACCTTGATCTTGAAGGGCTCGAGCGTTTCGGGCGTCACCTCGCCGCCGACCTTCATGCCGTAGTTCCAGCCGGCGAAGTAGAAATCGGCATCGGCGTTCAGCAGCACTTCCTTCGTCGGGTATTTCGGCGAAAGCTCCGGCAACTCCTTCACACCTTCCCGCAGCCCCTCATCCAGCGTCTTCCAACCGGAGATCCCGGTGTAACCGACCATGCGGTCCTGCAGTTTCAGGGCCAGCATCATCTCGGTCAGGTTGACGTCATTGGAGATCGCACGTGCCGGAGGGGCGTCGAACGTGACCTCGCGATCGCAGCTCTTGACCGTGACAGGATAGGCGAAGGCCGAGGAGGCGGCGAAGACCGAGGCAAAGAGCGTAGCAGACAATAGAAGACGGGAAGCCATATGGGCGGATCCTTTCAAAATCAGGTCAAGGCAAGGGAAAAGGAAAAACGATGGGATCGAGCGCCCTCCGCCTGTTGACGCGCGGCGAGGACACCGAAGGTTCCGGACAGGGCCTGTTCGGTCAGAACAGCTTCCGGTGGGCCGAACTCATTCATCCGGCCGCCCTGCATCAGGGCAATATGCGTTGCAAACTCGGCGGCGAGGTTAATGTCGTGCAGGGTCGTGATGATCGTCAGGTTCAAAGCGCCGAGCAGATCGAGGATCTCGAGCTGGTGGCGGATATCCAGATGGTTGGTCGGCTCGTCGAGAATGAGGATTTCAGGCTTCTGGGCCAGTGCCCGGGCAACGAGAACGCGTTGCTTCTCACCGCCCGACAAGGTCGAGAACTGGCGGGTCGCCAGTGGCAGCAGATCGAGATGGTCGAGCGCGTGCTCTGCTTCTGCCCGGTCTTCGTCGCTCCAGCCCGCAAGGCCTTCTCGCCAGGGGACGCGACCCATCATAACAACGTCGCGGACGGTGAACGGAAAATCGCCCGGCATCTCCTGCAGAACGACGGCCACCCGACGGGCAACCTGACGGGCGCTCAAGCGCCAGATGTCCTGACCGTCGACTTCGACGCGACCCTCCAGCGGGCTCACACCGCGATAGAGACAACGCAGAAGCGTGGTCTTGCCGGCCCCGTTCGGCCCGACGATCGCCAGTCGGTCACCAGCATCCAGGGAAAAGGAAACGCCACGGACCAAATACTGGGATGGCTTTGGCCCCCAACCGATATCGGTGACCCGGATCGGGCAGCCCTTGCTGGTACAACTCATAGGCTGGCCCCCTCGAATGAGGAGGCGCCAAGCCTTACCCTTTCGACAGCAGCAATCGCCGCTCCCTCCGCGTCATGATCTGGAAGATAATGCATGCCGGTCCTCCGCAGGATTTCTCCGGAGGCAAAATGGCATGTGGTCGGCGCGCCAGGAGGCGCAGCGCAAAAGCCAGTTCGTATCCATCGGAACACCCCGTCCGCTTCGTTCTCTTCACTTGACGGCAGGTCTCCTGGCTCACGGATATGCGCTCTCCATTTGCCTTCCCACGGTGACCCGCAGTGGCCCGGCGCTTTCACGCCGCGAGAATGGACAGCAATCCGCTTACAGTTGCGGGGGCAGCCACGGTCTTGGTCCCTATTGGGTCGTCCTCACCGTGTTCCCTATTAATCCCCTCGGAGTCATCCGGCGGGGAACCGTCACTGCTTGCATAGGACCTGCAGCCCCTGGCGGTCAAGCCTCGATCTTCTTAGTTATGTAATATCGTAACATCTATAGATCTGGGATCGGGTTGTCTACCGTGAAACCGCGTCTGCCCTCAGCTGGCCAACGAAAGGCGCTATTTGTCAGGGGCGATGAAGTTTTCGTCGATCAGGCGCGCGCCTCTCTGCCGGGTGGTGTAACGCCAGATCCACTGAACGCTCACCAGCAGGCGTTTCTCGAAATTGACCAGCAGATAGACATGGACGATGGCCCAGAGCAGCCAGGCAAAGCGGCCTTTGAGCTGCCAGGTGCCGAAGTCGAAAATGGCTGCGTTTCTGCCGATGACCGCCGTATTGCCGCGGTTGTGGAAGCGGAAGTTCGGCACTGCCGCACCCTTTAGGAGGCTGGATTTGAGCGCTTTGCCGAGGAATGTGCCCTGCTGTTTGGCCACCTGAGCGAGCGCGGGCAATGCTTCGCCATCCTCGTCCAAAGCCAGCGCGGTATCACCGATGGCGTAGACCCCCTCTAAGCCATCCACCGAAAGGTCCCGCGCCACCGGCAGGCGCCCGCCCGGGCCCGGCGAGATGCCAAGCCAGTCAGCGGCCGGTGATGCCTTCACGCCTGCTCCCCAGACGATGCAGCTTGCCGGCAGGAATCCGTCCTTCACCTGCACGCCCTCGGCGGTGACGTCTTCCACGGGCGTGTTCAGCCTGATATCCACGCCGATGTTCCGGAGATAGTCGGCCGCGTAATTCGAGAGGTTCTCGGGGAAGGTTGCCAGAATGCGCGGACCGGCCTCGACGAGGACAACATGAAGTTGCTCCGGTCGCAGAGTGCGGAAATCGCGCTCGATCATGAAGCGACCGAGTTCTGAAATGGCGCCGGCCATCTCGACGCCGGTCGGCCCACCACCGATGACCACGCTGGTCAAGAGGCGGCGCTGCTCTGCCTCGTCCTGGCTTCGCTCGGCCTGTTCGAAGGCGAGGAGGAGGCGGTGACGGATCTGCCGGGCTTCGTGGATCGATTTCAGCCCCGGCGCATGTTTCTGCCAGTCCTCATTGCCGAAATAGTTGTATTTCGAGCCCGTCGCGAGGACGAGGCGATCGTAGGGAATTGCGGCGCCATCGGCGAGGGAAACCGTGCGAGCGTTCGGATCGATCGATACCACCTCTCCCATCAGCACGTGGATATTGTCCGAGCGTCCCAATGTGCGGCGGATCGGTTCCGAGATATCCGCAGGCGAAAGTGCGGCCGTCGCAACCTGATAGAGCAATGGCTGAAACAGATTGTGGTTGCGCCGGTCGATCACCGTCACATCGACCTCGGTATCGGCCAGAGCCTTTGCGCAGGCAAGGCCTCCGAAACCTGCGCCGACGATCACGACGCGTGGCCGGCTCCCGACATTGGATAGTTCTTCCATCATCACCTCACTGTCTGCGCGAATTGTTCCGGGACAACCAGAAGGCGTCCGAAAATGTTCCTGGGGAACGGTTCGGAGGCGGGACGGTTGGTCAAGGGTAGTCAGTCGAGAGGAGACCCGAGATGGGCATGAACGCACCGCAAGACGGCAAGCCGGGCACGACGGATCAATCACCGCGATGGGAAGGACCGCAGGAAAACCGGCCTACCGGATATCTGCCAGCCAAGGACAATCCCGATGTCGATCGGGATGCCACCGGAGAGAACCTTCAGGATCCGAGAAAACGGGATCTCAGCGATTCGCTGAAGACACGGGACGATATGTAGCCCCGCCAGAGTTGCAAGATCGCGCCGGAACGAGCCGGAACGAGCCGGAACGAGCCGGAACGAGCCGGAACGAGCCGGAAGCGCTCTTGTCAAACAGCCGTCCAACGCGAGGAAAGATGCGATGTTTTACACCGACAACAAACTTCAATACCCCGTTCGAGTGGAGACCCCTGACCCTCTGTTTGCCCGAGCCTTGCAGCAGGCGATCGGAGGCGTGGAAGGGGAAATCCGCGTTGCCATGCAGTATTTCTTCCAGGCCTGCGGCGCCCGGGGCAATCCGAATTTTCGCGACCTGCTGATGAACACAGCGGCGGAGGAACTGGGGCATATCGAGATGCTGGCAACGGCAGTTGCCATGAACCTGGAAGGCGCTCCCCTGTCACTCAAGGAGGAAATCGCAGCCGACCCGGTCGGTGGCGGGGTGCTCGGCGGCATCAACCTCAAGAATCTTCTGTCAGCAGGGCTCTCTGCCATGCCGGTCGATTCAGACGGTGTGCCCTTCGACATGTCGCACATCTATGCGAGCGGCAATATCGCGGCCGACATGACCGCCAATGTTGCAGCCGAGTCGACAGGTCGTGTCCTTGCAACACGTCTCTACACCATGACGAACGATCCGGGCATGAAGGACATGCTGTCCTATCTCATTGCCCGTGACACCATGCACCAGAACCAGTGGATGGCAGCCCTCGAGGAGCTCGGTGGCGCCACCGGCGCATTCCCGATCCCGAACAGTTTTCCGCAGGAAGAGGAAAACCAGGAATTCAGCTACGCCTATCTTGGCTTTCAGCAGGACGGCAGCGCGCCCGCAGCCGGACGGTGGTCCGAAGGGCAGTCGATCGACGGAAAGGGAGAGTTCGTTTCCCAGCCGATGCAGCCGCTCGGCGAGAAGCCGGATCTCGGGCCGGCGAAGCCCAACAGCGGCGCTCAAGCGGAACAGCTCTGATCAGATAATGTCAGGGCAAATATTTCTTTGTTCCATCGTTGGAACAAAGCTTCGCCTTACCGGTTCATGAGAGAGATCATTGTTCCCTCCCCCGAACCTCCCCCGGCCGCCCCAAGGGCGCCTACCTGAACCCCGCTTCGGCGGGGTTCTTTTTCGTTTGATGGACAGACAGACTCATCAGGACGCATCGCCTGCTGGCAAACCTGCCTGTAGCAGCCGAGAAGTGAAGCGAGGCCCCTACTGTTGCAGACTGTGCGGAGGGGGGTTTTTGCTGGCTTCGTTGCTGGGGCCACGAGGGTGTAGAATGCCCCTGCGAGAATGACGAGCAACACGACCAGAGCAAGATTTCGGAACATGGGAGACATGGCAGCACTCCTTCGAATGCGTTGAAATTCTAAGGTCATCGCCGCGAAGCAGCTTGGTGATAGACCATGGGCGGATGCGGTTTCGCGCCCCACATTGTCGGATCACCGGACCGAGTCCGCGACTGGCAAGGCTTCAAAGTGGGACGGTTCGTGAGCGCCCCGCCCAAGTTCCTCAAGGATTGGTTTGGGATTGTGCTCTGACCTTGTGCATACGAACGAGCGGGTAATTGGCAATCGCATAGGTTTTCAGGCTTCCGGCCGGTCCATGATCGGCATAGGCGCCCAGCAGCCTGATGGCCTGGTCACTCGCCTTCATCTGGGAGGACATATAGGCGGCGTCGAACTGGCTCTCCTCGGCCTGCTCCAGCGCAGTGAGGGTCTGCTTCTGCTCCATCGACAGGTCCAAAACGAGCGCGATCGAATCGGCCTCGGCAGCCTCGGTCAACTGTCCCTGGGCACGCTTGTAGTCGTCCAGCATGGTACGTGCGAACTCCCTCACCTGCTCATTCTGGCTTCTCTTCAAAGCGAGTTCCGCGGACAGGATTTCGAACTCGTTGGTCGCGGCGGCCTGCTTTACGAACTCAGCCGGGCCCAATGCCATGGTTTCGGCCGAAGCCTCTGGAGTCGGCAATTGCTGGATTGGCGCTGTCTGCTGGGCCATCGCCGTGGAGCAAAGGCCGAGGGCAGTTGCGGCTGCGAGCGAGATGGAGCGTATCATGATGGTTCTCCTTGAATAACGGGTTGTTAGCTCAACCCGTCAGCCTTCGAACCGTTCCAATGGAGGGACGAGCGCAGAACCCGGATTTGACAGGAGAGGGCAAAATTGGCAGCAGTGTTCCAGACGGAGAGGAGACTGCATGGCACGGCGTGGCGAGGGGCAGACGAGACTGGACGATGCGGCGCGGGCCGGATGGCTCTACTATGTCGCCGGCAAGACTCAGGACGAGATCGCGGCTGCGATGGGCATATCCCGGCAGAGCGCTCAGCGCCTCGTTTCGCTGTCGGTCGCAGAAAAGCTGATCAAGGTCCGGCTCGATCATCCCATCGCGGCATGTCTGGAGCTTGCCGAAGCCGTGAAGCACAAGTTCGGCCTGAAGGCGGTGGAGATCGTTCCCACCGATCCCGGATCCGAGTCCGCGGCAGTGGGAGTTGCGGAAGCCGGCGCAGCACAGCTGGAGCGCTGGCTGAAGCAGTCCGAGCCACTGGTCATTGCGATGGGAACGGGTCGAACGCTCCGCTCGATGATCGATCAGTTGTCTCCGATGGAATGTCCGCAGCACAAGATCGTCTCGCTTACGGGCAATATCAGCCCTGACGGATCTGCTGCCTATTTCAACGTCATCTTCTCCATGGCCGATGCGGTCAAGGCACCCCACTTCCCAATGCCGCTGCCGGTTATCGTCTCGTCTCCCGCCGAGCGGCAGTTGCTCCACGACCAGCCTCTGGTCGCGCCGACAATCGCGCTCGCACAGCGGGCGGACGTCACCTTTGTCGGCATCGGCGAGATGAACATGCGCGCTCCGCTGCTCGTCGATGGCTTTTTGAACGCCGACGAGATGGAAGGTCTCCTTCAGGCCGGCGCGGTTGGAGAGATCTGCGGCTGGATCTTTGGGGACGACGGAAAGTTGCTGACCCATCCGGTCAATGAGCGGGTCGCCAGCCTGCAAATACCTTCCCGGGAAACCTCGACCGTCATCGGTCTCGCACGGGGTCGGCGCAAGCATCCGGCCATCCTGGCGGCCGTCCGGGGCGGGCACATCAATGGCCTGATCACGGATGAAGACGCTGCGCGCCATCTTCTGGCGAGCTAGGCTTCTATAAAATTTCAATTTCAGAACAGGCGTTTAGTCATTTCATGCGGCAGCGCAGCATGAAATGCGGATTGACATTTTTTGCTCTACGATTGAGTAATTGCCCATGAGCAAAGCGAATGCTCATTTTTCTTCTGGGAGGAAGACATGACATTGAAGACGATTTTGCTGGGCGCCTGCTCAGCGCTGGCATTTGCCGGCATGGCCTCGGCTGAAACCCTCACGATCGCGACCGTCAACAACGGCGACATGATCCGCATGCAGGGCCTGACCTCGGAATTCACCTCGGCCAATCCCGATATCCAGGTGGAATGGGTCACACTCGAGGAAAACGTCCTGCGCGAACGCGTGACGACTGATATCGCCACCAAGGGCGGCCAGTACGACATCATGACGATCGGCACCTATGAAGTTCCGATCTGGTCCAAGCAGGGCTGGCTGCTGCCGCTCGAAAACCTCGGCGCGGACTATGATGTCGACGATTTGCTGCCGGCGATCCGTTCGGGTCTGACCGGCGAAGACGGCAAGCTGTATGCCGCGCCGTTCTACGGCGAGTCCTCCTTCATCATGTACCGCAAGGACCTGATGGAAAAGGCCGGGCTTACCATGCCCGACGCTCCGACCTGGGAATTCGTCGCGGATGCCGCCCGCAAGATGACCGACCGCGCCAACGACATCAACGGCATCTGCCTGCGCGGCAAGGCCGGCTGGGGCGAGAACATGGCCTTCCTGACGGCCACCTCCAACGCCTTCGGCGCCCGCTGGTTCGACGAAAACTGGAAGCCCCAGTTCGACCAGCCGGAATGGAAGAACACGCTCGACTTCTACGTCACGCTGATGAACGATGCCGGCCCGCAGGGTGCGTCTTCCAATGGCTTCAACGAAAACCTGGCACTGTTCCAACAGGGCAAGTGCGGTATGTGGATCGACGCCACGGTTGCTGCCTCCTTCGTCACCAATCCGACCGACTCGACGGTTGCCGACAAGGTTGGTTTCGCGCTCGCGCCTGACACCGGTCTCGGCAAGCGCGGCAACTGGCTCTGGGCCTGGAACCTCGCGATCCCGGCTGGCTCACAGAAGGCGGAATCGGCCGAGAAGTTTATCTCCTGGGCAACCAGCAAGGCCTATGCCGAGCTCGTCGCCTCCAAGGAAGGTTGGGCCAATGTTCCTCCGGGCACGCGGACCTCTCTCTATGAGAACCCGGAATATCAGAAGGCAGCGCCGTTCGCGAAAATGACAATCGACTCGATCAACGCGGCCGACCCGAAGGCCCCTACGGTCAAGCCGGTGCCCTATGTCGGCGTGCAGTTCGTGGCGATCCCCGAGTTCCAGAGCCTCGGCACCTCGGTGGGCCAGCTCTTCTCGGCAGCGCTTGCAGGCCAGATGTCGGTCGATGATGCGCTTGCCCAGGCTCAGAGCCTGACCGAGCGCGAAATGACCCGCGGCGGCTACATCAAGTAATCCACCCTCCCGAACCACCTGCCCGGATTGCGATCCGGGCAGGACAGGCTTCGACCGTTTGCGGCCAATGCCGGTCGTCGTCACCCAGCCTCCAACGGGCCTGCGGACCTCGTCTCCGACATGGCCATCAGGCGAGCTTCATCATGGCTACTCAAAACACACGCACCCTGGCCCGTCTGATGATGGCGCCTTCTGTCGGGCTCCTGCTGATCTGGATGATCGTGCCACTGTCGATGACGCTGTGGTTCTCGTTCCAGAACTACAATCTGCTCAATCCTGCCAATGTCAGCTTCGCCGGCCTGTTCAATTACCGCTATTTCTATACGGATCCGGCCTTCTTCCAGTCGATCTGGAACACCATGCTGATCGTCGGTGGCGTGCTGTTCATCACCATTTTCGGCGGCACGCTGCTGGCGCTGCTGCTCGACCAGCCGATCTTCGGCCAGGGAATTGTACGTATCCTCATTATCTCGCCCTTCTTCGTCATGCCGCCGGTCGCTGCATTGATCTGGAAAAACATGATCATGCACCCAGGCTATGGCGTGCTGGCCGACATCAACCGGGCGCTCGGCTTGAGGCCTGTCGACTGGTTCGCGCAATATCCGCTGTTGTCGATCGTTATCATCGTTGCCTGGCAGTGGCTGCCGTTTGCGACGCTCATCCTGCTCACTGCGCTGCAGTCACTCGATGGCGAGCAGCAGGAAGCGGCCGAGATGGACGGTGCGCGCTTCATCGACAAATTCATCTATCTGACGCTTCCGCATCTCGCCCGCGCGATAACCGTGGTCATCCTGATCCAGACCATCTTCCTGCTCGGGGTCTATGCGGAGATCCTGGTTACCACCAATGGCGGCCCGGGCTATGCCTCGACCAATCTCGTCTTCCTGATCTACCGCACGGCCCTCTTGGGTTACGACGTCGGCGGCGCTTCGGCAGGCGGCATCATCGCAATCATTCTCGCCAATATCGTCGCCATCTTCCTGATGCGCGCCGTCGGCAAGAACCTCGACCGGTAAGGACAAGGCCATGGCTCGCAACGTCACAACCCGGCGCAAGATCATCTTTACGGCGATCGCCTGGACGCTCGCCTTCGTGATCTTCTTCCCGATCCTCTACACGCTGATCACCAGCGTGAAGACGGAGACGGAAGCGATCCAGGGCTTCGACCTGATCCCGACCTTTACCCTCGAGAACTACGTCACGGTCCAGACACAGCGCGACTACATGAAACCGTTCATGAACTCGGTCATCCTGTCGGTGGGCTCGACGATCCTGGCACTTTTCGTCGGCATCCCGGCCGCCTGGGCCATGGCGTTTTCGCCGACCAAGCGGACCAAGGACATCCTGATGTGGATGCTCTCGACCAAGATGATGCCGGCGGTCGCCGTGCTCGTGCCGATCTACCTGCTGTTCCGCGATTTCGGCCTCCTCGACACTCGGATTGGTCTGACGATCATGCTGACGCTGATCAACCTGCCGATCGTCATCTGGATGCTCTACACCTATTTCCGCGAGATCCCGGGCGAGATCCTCGAAGCTGCGCGGATGGACGGCGCATCGCTGTTCAACGAGATCGTCTATGTACTCACGCCCATGGCCCTGCCGGGCATCGCTTCGACGCTTCTCCTCAACATCATTCTCGCCTGGAACGAAGCCTTCTGGACCATCCGTCTCACCACCACCAATGCAGCACCGCTGACCGCCTTCATCGCCTCCTTCTCCAGTCCGCAGGGGTTGTTCTGGGCGAAGCTTTCGGCGGCCTCGACGATGGCGATCGCGCCGATCGTGATCCTCGGCTGGTTCAGCCAGAAACAACTCGTGCGCGGCCTCACCTTTGGCGCCGTCAAGTAAGGAAACCCGACCATGGGCAGCATCAAACTCGAACAGCTCTCCAAGTCCTTCGGCGAGCATGCGGTCATCCCGGGGATCGACCTTGAAATCAATGACGGCGAATTTGTCGTCTTCGTCGGACCGTCCGGCTGCGGCAAGTCCACGTTGCTGCGCCTGATCGCAGGCCTCGAAGACGCGACCGGCGGGCGCATCGTGATCGACGGGAAGGATCAAACGCATACGGCGCCGGCACAGCGCGGACTGGCGATGGTGTTCCAGTCCTATGCGCTTTATCCGCATATGAGCGTGCGTTCGAATATCGGCTTTCCGCTGAAGATGGCGAAGGTCGATCCGGCCGAAATCAACCGCAAAGTCGAGGAGGCTGCACGCATCCTGAACCTCACCGACTATCTGGAACGCCGGCCCGGACAACTTTCCGGCGGCCAGCGTCAGCGCGTCGCAATCGGCCGCGCCATCGTGCGCAATCCGCGTTGCTTCCTCTTCGACGAGCCGCTCTCGAACCTTGATGCGGCGCTTCGCGTCGCCATGCGTCTCGAGATCACCGAACTGCATCAGAAGCTCAAGGCAACCTCGATCTATGTGACCCACGACCAGGTGGAAGCCATGACCATGGCCGACAAGATCGTGGTTCTCAACAAGGGCCGTATCGAGCAGGTGGGATCGCCGCTCGACCTCTATCGCAGCCCGGCCAATCTCTTCGTCGCGGGCTTCATCGGTTCGCCGAAGATGAACCTGATTTCCGGCCAGGCTGCTTCCGCCCATGGCGCCCACACGATCGGCATCCGGCCGGAGCATATTACGCTCTCGCTCGACAGCGGCATGTGGCGCGGTCTGGTGACAGTCGCCGAACATCTCGGCTCCGACACCTTCCTGCATGTCGAGGTAGACGGTGTCGGCACGATCACTACGCGCACCGGCGGGGAATTCCCGGTCCGTCACGGCGACACTGTTTATGTGACACCGGATCTTAATCGACTGCACAAATTCAATGACAAGGGACTGGCAGCATGACCGGCAGATTGAGCGGCAAATCGGCAATGATCACGGGTTCGGCCCGCGGCATCGGTCGCGCCTTTGCGGAAGCCTATCTTCGCGAGGGTGCAAAGGCAGTCGCGATCGCCGATATTGATTTCGACCGCGCATCGGTAACGGCAGCGGAGATCGGACCTGCGGCCTATGCCGTCCGGATCGACATCTCCGATCAGGCATCGATCGACGCAGCGATTGCTGCCTGTGTCGAACGCGCCGGCGGCATCGACATCCTCGTCAACAACGCTGCTATCTTCGATCTCGCCCCGATCGTCCAGATTTCCCGCAAGAGCTATCAGCGCGTTTTCGACATCAATGTCGGCGGAACGCTGTTTACGATGCAGGCTGTGGCCAAGCAGATGATCGCGCAAGGGCGTGGTGGCAAGATCATCAACATGGCGAGCCAGGCCGGACGACGCGGCGAACCGCTGGTCGGCGTCTACTGCGCCTCCAAGGCTGCCGTCATTTCGCTCACCCAATCGGCTGGCCTTGACCTCATCAAGCACGGGATCAACGTCAACGGCATCGCGCCCGGCGTGGTCGGCAGCGAGATGTGGGACGAGGTCGACGCGCTCTTTGCAAAATACGAAAACCGTCCGCTTGGCGAAAAGAAGAAACTCGTCGGCGAGGCGGTCCCCTTCGGCCGCATGGGCCGGGCGGAAGATCTGACCGGCATGGCAGTCTTCCTCGCCTCGGCGGAAGCCGACTACATCGTCGCCCAGACTTACAATGTCGACGGCGGAAACTGGATGAGCTGACGGCTCGTTCGGCCCCCAGCCAAGGAATGCACCCATGACGATCAAACTCTCGCTTGCAACTCTGGCAGATATCGGTGACCGGGCGTCCCTGCCCTCCTATCGCCGCGAGGACATCCGTCCCGGGATCCTGCATTTCGGCGTCGGCAATTTCCACCGCGCCCATATGGCGATCTACCTGCACGAACTCTTCAACAGCGGTCGCGATCTCGATTGGGGCATTATCGGCGCGGGTGTCATGGCTTCCGATCAGCGGATGCGTGACACGCTGAAAGCCCAGGATTTCCTGACGACGGTGGTCGAGCAGGACATTGATCGCTCGGCAGCGACGATCACAGGGCCGATGTTGGATGTCATCACGGCACCGGATTTCGACCGGATCATCGCGACGCTCGCCTCCCCCAATATCCGGATCGTTTCGATGACGATCACGGAGGGTGGATATTTCATCGATGCGGCCACCGGCAAGTTCGATCCCACGCACCCGGCGATCGTTGACGACGCGAAGAACCCGGCTGCGCCGAAGACGGTCTTCGGACTGATCATCGCCGGCCTCAAGGCGCGCCGCGCTGCGGGCATTCCACCCTTTACCGTGATGTGCTGCGACAATATCCCCGGCAATGGCGAGGTGACGGAAGCGACGATCTGCGGTCTCGCCCGGCTGTCTGATCCCGAGATCGCAGACTGGATCCACCACAACGTCGCCTTTCCGAATTCCATGGTGGACCGCATCACGCCTGCGACCGGACAGCGCGAAATCGATATCACGCGCGAGAATTACGGGATCGAAGACGGCTGGCCTGTCTTCTGCGAGGGCTTCAAGCAGTGGGTGCTCGAAGACAAGTTCCCGCTGGGACGCCCTGCCCTGGAAGATGTGGGCGTGACCTTTGTTCCGGATGTGGCGCCCTACGAACTGATGAAGCTCAGGATCCTGAATGGCGGCCATGCGGCAATCGCCTATCCGGCGGCGCTGATGGACATTCATTTCGTGCATGAATCCATGGAGAACCCGCTGATCCGGGCCTTCCTGGCGAAGCTCGAAAACGACGAAATCATCCCGGTCGTGCCGCCTGTGCCGAATACCAGCTTGCAGGACTATTTCGCGCTCATCGAGAACCGATTCACCAATCCGAAGATCGGCGACACCATTCCGCGCCTAGCGCAGGACGGCTCGAACCGTCAGCCCAAGTTCATTCTGCCCTCGACGGCCGATCGGTTGGCCCAGGATCTGGACGTGCAAGGCCTCGCACTCGTCTCGGCCCTGTGGTCCCGATACTTCGAAGGCACGAGCGATGGCGGGAAGCCGATCGCTTTCAACGATCCAAGCGCGGATCGGCTGCACGCGGCAGCGCTTGCCTCCCGGAATGATCCCATGGCTTTCATCGGGATCACCGACATTTTCGGTTCCGTTGGAGCCAATCCGCAGTTCCAAAAGCGATTCGGTGAAGCGATCGCCAGCTTGCGGAGCCAAGGTGCTGCCGCTACGCTCCAGCGCTATCTCGACGGAACCCTTGCAAGCTGAGTGACCATGGACCCGCAGCCGATCCGCCTGGTGATCTTCGACTGTGACGGGGTCCTCGTCGACAGCGAAGGCATCGCGCTTGAGGTTCTGGTCGAAGCGCTGGCGAAAAAGGGCGTTCTGCTGACGACCGACGAGGCGGCGGACCGCTTTCTCGGGCGAAGTCTCGGTTCTCTGGCAGAGGCGGTGCGATCCGAATTCGGCGTGGAAATCGACCCTCCTTTTCTGGCGGGCATGCGCGACGAACTCTACGCTCGGTTTCGTGCGGAATTGGAACCTCTCCCGGGGGTCGCGACTGCCATCGAATCGCTGAAGGCCATGCAGGTCTCCTGCTGTGTGGCCTCGTCCAGCCAACGGGAGCGGATCGAACTTTCCCTCTCTGTCACCGGGCTTCTTTCCCGTCTCAGTCCGCATATCTTCAGCGCCACGATGGTCGAACGCGGCAAACCCGCGCCGGACCTTTTTCTGCACGCGGCCGCCGAAATGGGGATCTCGCCGTCACAGTGTCTCGTGATCGAGGACAGCCCTGCGGGGATCCGTGCGGCGCAAGCAGCCGGCATGAAGGTCATCGCCTTTACCGGCGGATCCCACACCGGCCATGCCTGTTATAAAAAAGCTCTCACGCATCTGGCGCCGGACGGGCAGTTTGACGCGATGGAGAATTTGCTCCACTTTGTTCTCGGAGCGAGGAGACCGGAAGATCTGACTGATGCGTGAGCACCTCTTGGCCGTGGATGTCGGCACTGGCAGTGCACGGGCCGGGGTGTTTGATCTCAGCGGTCGGCAACTTGCCCGCTGCGTCGTGCCGATCAGCGTTCACCAGCCTCTGCCCAAACACATGGAGCAAGACAGCGAGGAGATCTGGTCTGCGGTCTGCGGCACTGTGAAGGCAGCCCTTGCCGAAAGCGGAATTACAGCTGCCCAAGTCCTTGCCATCGGGTTCGATGCGACATGCTCGCTCGTCGTGCGTGATCGTCATGGACGCCCGCTTTCCGTCTCCGAGACACGCTCCCCGACCCTCGACACCATCTTGTGGATGGACCATCGCGCGCTCGAGGAAACCGAATACTGCAACGCGATTGCCGATCCGCTGCTTGAACGCTTTGGCGGACGGCTATCGGTCGAAATGCAGATCCCGAAACTTCTCTGGCTCAAAAGGCACAGACCGGAGCTCTGGGCCGAAAGCGCGCACATCTTCGATCTCTGCGATTTCCTGACCTGGCGCGCGACCGGCTCTGAGAAACGCAGCCATTCGGCGCTCGCCTCGAAATGGGGCTATACGCCAGAAGCGCCCGGCGCGCCGCCGATCGACTATTATCGGAAAGTCGGACTCGGCGACGTCACGGATCGAGCAGGGCTGCCGGCGCTTTCGCAGCAGCCAGATCAAGCGATTGGCCGCCTCTCCCGAATTAGTGCCCAGGAACTCGGTCTCGACGAACAATGTCTTGTCGCTCCCGGGCTGATCGATGCCTATGCGGGCACCACCGGCCTGTTTGCAGCCGGGGAACGGCCGAACGTCAAGCTCGATGCCGAAGCCGTTCTGATTGCAGGCACTTCGAGCTGCATCGTGCGGCTTTCGAGCGAGCCTGTGTCCGGGCCCGGCTGCTGGGGCGCTTTCCGTGATGCTGCGATTCCCGGCCTCTGGCTGACGGAGGCAGGGCAGTCCGCATCGGGTGCCTTCCTCGACTATATCGTGACGCAGCATCCGGCCGGCGGAATTCCGATGAAGGCGCGCCATCGGGCAATCCTCGACGGGATCGCCGAGTGTCTGGCGAGTGAAGGACCAGACTTCGGTCTGCCGATCAGCATCCTTCCGGACCTGCACGGTACGCGCTCACCCGTATCCGATCCGATGCTGACCGGCACGATCGCGGGGCTCGATCTCGATCGGAGCGAGCGCTCCCTCCTCAGGCTCTACTGGCGAAGCTGTGTGGCACTCGCCTGCAGTATCCGCCATATCATCGAGCATCCGCCGCGTCGGGCGGGAGCGCCGAAACAACTCCTGTTGGCAGGCGGTCTCGCCGACCACCCGCTTCTGGCGCAACTCTATGCCGATGCGACAGGCTGCGATGTCTTCGTGCCGATCGACTGCGACGCCGTTCTCCTCGGCTGCGCACTGCATGCGGCTGTTGCCGCTGGCGCCTTTTCGACCTCGGCTGAAGCGGGGAGCCAGATGCGGTATGCCATGAAGCATTTTCCGCCATCGCCGAAGCGGCAACAGGCTCTCGCGCGAGATCACGCACTGCTCAAGGCCATGATGCGGCATCGCGAGGAGCTTGCCGCTCTGGCGAGCACCCAGGCCAGAGTGCCGGACGCCATCTCCCTGGCCATCTGATTCCACGCGCTTGTTGGGCCGAGGTCTAGGCCACGTCGAGTGGCCAGAACACCGGATCTGAACGGGAATCGATGCCCCCTTGCGCCAACGCTTGGAACCTGCCATGTTGCCTATACAACTTGCAAAGGTTTCGAGATGAAAGCTTCTCAAACTCTGTTCTGTGAGCGTGCGCTTCTGCCCGAGGGCTGGGCTAACGATGTGACAATCGGGGTCGATCAGAGCGGCTCGATTGCCTCGATCGAATGCGGTACGGTGCTGGGGCAAGATTCAACGTTGCTGGCAGGACCCGTCGTTCCGGCCCTGCCGAACCTGCATTCCCATGGTTTTCAGCGGGCAATGGCCGGCCTCGCCGAGATTGCCGGCTCGACCGTTGACAGCTTCTGGACATGGCGTGACACCATGTATCGGCTGGTCGGACAGATGTCGCTCGACGATGTCGAGGCTGTTACAACGAAGTTGTATAGTGAACTCCTGAAGGGCGGCTTCAGCCAGGTCGTGGAATTTCATTATTTCCACCATGCTCTGGCTGAGGTCGGCAGGTCCGATGGCTTCGAAATGTCGAGCCGTATCCTGCGGTCGGCAGAGACGGCCGGGATCGGCCTGACGCATCTGCCCGTGTTCTACGCTCATGCCGGCTTCGGGGGGCTCGAGCCCAATGCCGGGCAGCGCCCGTTCATCCATAACATCGACAGTTTCCTCGCCCTGCTCGATCGGCTGACACCCGCGTGCAAGGCTGCCGACGTGAAGCTCGGCCTTGCCATCCATTCGCTGCGGGCGGCGACGCCAGACGAGATGCGCGCGGTGCTGTCATCTGAGCAGACCGGCGGACCGATCCATATCCATGTGGCCGAGCAGGAACGGGAGGTGGAGGACTGCCTTGCCTGGAGCGGTAGCCGGCCGGTCAGCTATCTGCTCGATGAATTCGCGGTCGACGAGCGCTGGTGCGCCATCCATGCGACGCACATGACGGCGGAGGAAACGGCGCGGCTAGCTAAATCCGGTGCGGTTGCCGGTCTTTGCCCGGCCACCGAAGCAAATCTCGGCGACGGGATCTATCCTGCATCGGAGTTCCTTGCCCAGGGCGGGCGCTTCGGGATCGGTACGGACAGCCATGTCGCCACCTCCGTGGCGGAGGAACTGCGTGTGCTGGAATATGGACAGCGGCTGCGCGATCGACGCCGCAACCGGCTTGTATCCGGCCCAGGAGCTTCGGTCGGCCGCACGCTGATCGACGCAAGTCTGTCCGGCGGGGCTCAGGCTGCGGGTCTTAAGACGAGCGGCATTCGCGTCGGCGCGCGCGCCGATCTCGTCGTTCTCGACGGTGCCAACCCTTTCATCGTCGCTGCCAAGGACGACCAGATTCTTGACCGCTGGATCTTTGCGCTTGGCAGCGAGGCCGTGCGCGACGTGATGGTTCGCGGAGACGTCGTGGTTCAGGAAGGTCGCCACTGGGCCGAAGAGCGCATCAACAGCGACTTTGCCCGTGCCTTGAAGAGGATCCTGCAATGAGTTTCCTTAGCCGGAAAATTGTATTCCGCACATGGAGCGCCTGATGGAGCAGACGGTCACTCTCGATACGGTTCTGACTTCAGATGCGATCGCTGCCATTGCAGAGGGCGCCAGGCTTGCCTTGAGCGACAAGGCGCGGCAGCGGATTCTCGATGCCCGCGCAATCGTCGATGCGTTGGTCGACCAGGGTATCCGGGGCTATGGCATCAATACCGGTGTTGGCGCACTCTGCGACGTGGTCATCGATCGCGAGGAGCAGGCATCGCTTTCCCGCAATCTGCTGTTCAGCCATTCCTGTGGCGTCGGTGAACCGCTCGGGCGGGTGGAAACACGCGCGATCATGGCAGCCCAGATCGCCAATTTTGCCCATGGTTATTCGGGCATCCGGCTTGAGGTCGTCGAGACGCTCATTGCGCTTCTGAACAGCGATATGCTTCCGGTGATCCCGTCGAGGGGTTCGGTCGGCTACCTGACGCATGGCGCAGCCATCGGGCTCGTGTTGATCGGGTCCGGCGAATGCCGTCATGACGGCAAGCTGATCTCGGGCGCCGAGGCGCTGGCAGCGCTCGGTCGGAAGTCGCTTGTGCTCCAGGCGAAGGAAGGTCTGAGCCTGATCAACGGCACACCTTGTGCCACGGGTCTGGCGTCGCTTGCTGTGACAAGGCTCGCGCATCTCGTCGACTGGGCGGATGCGAGCGCGGCGATGACCTATGAAAACCTCGGCGCGCAGACCGATCCGTTTGCAGAAATGCCGCTTTCTTTGCGGAAGTCCGATGGTCTGCAGCAGGTCGGCAAGAACTTGCGGGCATTGCTGGCTGGGAGCGCGCTTCTGGCGGAATCCGCCGGCAAGCGGACGCAGGATCCGCTCAGCCTCAGGGCCGTGCCACATGTGCATGGCGCGGTGCGGGATGCGCTCGTGGAGGCGCGGGCGGTGGTGGATCGGGAGCTTGCGAGCGTCACCGATAATCCCGCTGTCAGCGGATCGCCAGAAGACCCGAAAGTGCATTCGCAGGCGCATGCCGTGGGTGCCGCCCTTGGGCTTGCCATGGATCATCTGGCGACGGCCGCCGCCGAACTTGCCGCCATTTCCGAGCGGCGGATCGATAGGCTGGTCAACCCGCTGGTGAGCGGCCTGCCGGCCTTCCTCGCATCGGGCAGCGGCGTCGAATCCGGATTCATGATCATCCAGTACACTGCGGCAGCGCTGGTCGCGGAAAACCGGCGGCTCGCGATGCCGGCAAGCCTCGATGGTGGCATCACCTCCGGTCTGCAGGAAGACATTCTCACCCATGCGACGCCGGCTGCGGCCAAGGCTCTCGCCATCCTCGACAATCTCGAGACGGTGCTTGCCATCGAGCTAACTGCTGCCTCGCAGGCCCATGACCTGCAATCCTCCAAGGCGGCCAAGGCTGGGATGACACAACGGATCTATGAGCGGATCCGCCATGTGGTGCCCTTCTACCGGGATGATCGGCCGCTGAACGGCGACATCCAGCAGATCCGGACACTCCTAAAGACGACGGCCGCCTGGTCCGAGAGCGAGGGCGCATGACGACAATCCTCACCAACGCAAGATTGGCGACCATGGCGCCCGACCGGCCCGGGCTCGGCATGATAGAGAATGGCAGGGTGGTGATCGAGGGCGGACGGATCATCGCCGTCGGAGAGGCGGACGAGATCGCGATCCGCGGTAGCGCCGAGGTGATCGACTGCGAGGGTCGCTGGGTGACGCCGGGCCTCATCGATTGCCATACGCATCTGGTACATGCGGGCAATCGCGCGAAGGAATTCGAGATGCGTCTTGCCGGCGCTTCCTATGAGGAAATCGCACGCGCCGGGGGCGGCATTGTCTCATCGGTGCGCCAGGTGCGCGAGGCGAGCGAGGCGGATCTTGTATCGCAAACCCTTCCCCGGCTCGATGCGTTGATTGCCGAGGGGGTGACGACCGTCGAGGTTAAGTCCGGCTATGGGCTCACCATCGAAGACGAGCTCAAGATGCTGCGGGCCGCACGGCAATTGGCAGAGAAACGTCAAGTCGCCATCACCACGACCTATCTCGGGGCGCATGCAACGCCTGCCGACTACAAGGGACGCAATCGCGACTTCATCGAGGACGTCGTACTGCCGGGGCTCAAGGCTGCCCAGGAGCAAGGGCTGGTGGATGCGGTGGACGGCTTTTGCGAAGGCATCGCCTTTTCGCCGGATGAAATGCGGATTGTCTTCGAGGCGGCAAGGTCTCTCGGGCTGCCGGTCAAACTGCACGCTGACCAACTGTCGAACCTGCATGGGGCAGCGCTTGCGGCCGAGTATCAGGGCCTGTCGGCCGACCATCTCGAATACACCGACGAAGACGGCGCCGCCGCAATGACCAAGGCCGGAACGGTCGCGGTGCTCTTGCCCGGCGCCTATTACTTCATTCGCGAAACGAAGAAGCCGCCGGTCGATCTCTTTCGCAAACACGGGACTGCCATGGCGCTCGCGACGGACTGCAATCCGGGCACCTCGCCCCTCACCTCCCTGCTGCTGACCATGAACATGGCCGCCACGCTGTTTCACATGACGGTCGAGGAATGCCTTCTCGGCGTGACCCGCAATGCCGCCCGCGCGCTCGGGCGTCTCGATACGGTCGGGACCATCGAGGTCGGAAAGCAGGCCGATCTTGCCATCTGGTCGGTCGAGAGCCCGGCGGAGCTCGTCTACCGCATCGGGTTCAATCCGCTCCACCTACGCATCTGGAACGGCCACACTACCAAAGGAATTCTGTCGTGACCATTACGCTTCACCCCGGCCGCGTCTCTCTCGCCGAACTGGCGCAGATCTACTGGAGCGGCGAAAGTGCCGTGCTCGACCGCAGCTTCGATGCGGGCATCGAGAAGGCCGCCGCACGGATTGCCGAAATCGTCGCCGGCAACGAGCCGGTCTACGGCATTAATACCGGCTTCGGCAAACTGGCCTCGATCAAGATCGACGCGGCCGATACGGAGACGCTACAGCGCAATCTGATCCTGTCGCATTGCTGCGGCGTGGGCCAGCCGCTGGCGAACAACATCGTCCGCCTGATCATGGCGCTGAAGCTGATCTCTCTCGGTCGCGGCGCATCCGGCGTTCGCCTCGAACTGGTGCGGCTGATCGAGGGCATGCTGGACAAGGGCGTCACTCCGCTCATTCCGGAAAAGGGCTCCGTCGGCGCATCCGGCGATCTGGCACCCCTTGCCCATATGGCAGCGGTGATGATGGGCGAGGCGGAAGCCTTCTTTGAGGGCGAACGGCTGTCCGGCGCCGAGGCGCTGAAGCGCGCGGGGCTGACGCCCGTCGTGCTGGCGGCCAAGGAAGGTCTGGCGTTGATCAACGGCACGCAGGCCTCAACGGCGCTCGCGCTGGCCGGCCTGTTCCGCGCCCATCGTGCAGCCCAGGCAGCACTGATTACAGGCGCGCTCTCGACGGATGCCGCAATGGGCTCGTCGGCACCTTTCACCGCCGACATTCACACGCTGCGTGGCCACAAGGGCCAGATCGATACGGCAGCAGCTCTGCGCGGCCTGCTTTCCGGCTCCGTCATCCGGGAAAGCCATCTGGAAGGCGACGAGCGGGTGCAGGATCCCTATTGCATCCGCTGCCAGCCGCAGGTCGATGGCGCCTGCCTCGACCTGTTGCGCATGACCGGCCGCACGCTCGAAATCGAAGCGAATGCCGTCACCGACAATCCGCTCGTGCTTTCCGATATGAGCGTCGTCTCGGGCGGCAACTTCCACGCCGAGCCTGTGGCCTTCGCCGCCGACCAGATCGCGATCGCCGTCTGCGAGATCGGCGCGATCGCACAACGCCGCATCGCGCTCTTGGTCGATCCGGCCCTCTCCTACGGGCTACCGGCCTTCCTCGCCAAGAAGCCCGGCCTCAACTCCGGTCTGATGATTGCCGAGGTCACGTCGGCGGCGCTGATGAGCGAAAACAAGCAGATGGCGCATCCGGCCTCGGTCGATTCGACGCCGACATCGGCCAACCAGGAAGACCATGTCTCAATGGCCTGCCATGGCGCACGGCGCCTGCTGCAGATGACCGACAACCTCTTCTCGATCATCGGCATCGAGGCGCTGACCGCCGCCCAGGGCGTCGAATTCCGCGCGCCCCTGACGACGAGCCCGGAACTGAGACAAGTGATCGCCACCCTGCGTGCCCATGTCGCCACCCTGGAGGAGGACCGCTACATGGCGGCCGATCTTGAGGCCGCCGGTCGCCTGGTTGCGGATGGCACACTGGTTTCGGCGGTCTCCGCCGGCCTGTTGCCGGGCCTGGAGGGGTGAGATGGCCGTCTTCGAAGTCAAGCAAGGCACCTCCCCCGTCATTCTTGCCTTCCCACATACGGGCACTGACGTGCCGCCCGCGATCTGGGATCGCCTCAATGATAACGGCAAGCTACTTGCCGATACCGACTGGCATATCCATGACCTCTATGCCGGTCTTCTACCGGACGCGACGACGGTCCGGGCGACGTTCCATCGCTACGTGATCGATGCGAACCGCGATCCTGATGGCGTGAGCCTCTATCCGGGGCTAAACACCACCGGTCTCGTGCCGGAAACGGATTTCGATGGCCTCGCCATCTGGAGACAAGGCGAGGAGCCGAGCGGGGACGATATTGCCGATCGGATGGCAGGCTTCCATCGGCCCTATCATGCGGCGCTGAGAGCCGAGATCGAGCGCGTCAAGGCGATCCATGGCGTGGCGGTGCTTTACGACTGCCATTCGATCCGCTCCCTCATCCCCTTCCTGTTCGAAGGGCCTCTGCCGGACTTCAACATCGGCACGGACATGGGCCGCACCTGCGATACCAGGATCGAGAAAGCCGCCGCCGAGATCGCCGGTCGGGCCGAGGAATACAGGTCTGTGGTCAACGGCCGCTTCAAGGGCGGCTGGACGACACGGCATTACGGGCGACCGGAGACCGGCGTGCACGCCATCCAGATGGAACTGGCGCAGGTCACGCATCTGGCCAGCGAGGCACCACCCTTCGCCTATGACGCTGGGAAGGCCGAGGCGCTGCGACACTATCTCAAGGACATTTTGACATCCATCGAAGCCATCGCGCTCGAACTGAAACGCTGAGGAGCGAGGACCATGAGCAATCCCAGACACAATATCCGCGACGTCCGCGCCGCCACCGGAACCGAGCTTTCGGCCAAGAGCTGGATGACGGAAGCGCCGCTTCGCATGTTGATGAACAATCTCGACCCTGATGTCGCCGAGCGGCCGCATGAGCTGGTGGTCTATGGCGGCATCGGCCGGGCGGCGCGCACCTGGGATGATTTCGACCGGATCGTCGAAACGCTGAAGACGCTGACTGACGAAGAGACGCTGATCGTCCAGTCGGGCAAGCCGGTCGGTGTGTTCCGCACCCACAAGGACGCGCCGCGCGTGCTGATCGCCAATTCCAACCTCGTGCCGCACTGGGCGACCTGGGATCACTTCAACGAGCTGGATAAAAAGGGGCTGGCCATGTACGGCCAGATGACCGCCGGTTCGTGGATCTATATCGGCACACAAGGGATCGTGCAGGGCACTTATGAGACCTTCGTGGAGGCCGGCCGCCAACACTACAACGGCAACTTGAAGGGCAAGTGGATCGTGACCGGTGGCTTAGGCGGCATGGGTGGCGCCCAGCCGCTCGCCGCCGTCATGGCCGGCGCCTGCTGCCTTGCCGTCGAATGCGACGAGACCCGCATCGATTTTCGCCTGCGCACCCGTTACGTCGATGCCAAGGCGCATACGCTGGACGAGGCGCTTGCCCTGATCGACCAGTGGACAAAGGTAGGCGAAGCCAAATCCGTCGGCCTCGTCGGCAATGCCGCTGAGATCTTCCCGGAACTTGTGCGCCGCGGCGTGCGCCCCGATATCGTCACCGACCAGACTTCGGCCCATGACCCAATCCACGGCTATCTGCCATCAGGCTGGACGGTTGCCGAATGGCGGGCAAAACAGGAAAGCGACCCGAAGGCCGTGGAAGTCGCTGCCCGCGCCTCGATGAAGACCCATGTGCAGGCGATGGTCGACTTTTGGAACAGGGGCATTCCGACGCTCGACTATGGCAACAACATTCGCCAGGTCGCCAAGGAAGAGGGCTTCGAGAATGCCTTTGCCTTCCCCGGCTTCGTGCCGGCCTATATCCGTCCGCTGTTCTGCCGCGGCATCGGCCCGTTCCGCTGGGCCGCACTGTCCGGCGATCCGGAGGACATTTACAAGACCGATGCCAAGGTGAAGGAGCTGCTGCCCGACAACACGCACTTGCACAACTGGCTGGACATGGCGCGCGAACGCATCGCCTTCCAGGGCCTGCCTGCCCGCATCTGCTGGGTCGGCCTCGGCGATCGCCACAAGCTCGGCCTCGCCTTCAACGAGATGGTGCGCAATGGCGAGCTGAAGGCACCCGTCGTCATCGGTCGTGACCATCTCGATTCCGGCTCGGTCGCCTCGCCGAACCGCGAGACGGAAGCGATGAAGGATGGCTCCGACGCCGTGTCCGACTGGCCGCTTCTGAACGCGCTGCTCAACTGCGCCTCGGGTGCGACCTGGGTCTCGCTGCATCATGGTGGCGGTGTCGGCATGGGCTTTTCTCAGCATTCCGGCATGGTGATCTGCGCCGATGGCACTGATGATGCCGCACGCCGGCTGGAGAGGGTGCTCTGGAACGATCCGGCGACCGGCGTCATGCGCCATGCCGATGCGGGCTATGACATCGCGCTCGACTGCGCCAAGGAAAAAGGCCTTCGTCTGCCCGGCATTCTCGGCAATTGAGGGGACGAAACACCCATGTCCATCCGCATCCAGCGCTTTGACGAGCACCTGAGGATGCCCTGGAAAAACGGGCTGGGGATCACCCGCGAGGTGATCTCCAGGCCTGCTTCGGATGGAGCCGGCGGGTTCGACTGGCGAATCAGTCTTGCGACCGTCGGGACCTCTGGTCCGTTCTCGGTCTTTGCCGGGTTCGACAGGACGATAGCCGTTCTCCAGGGCGACGGCATGCAGTTGACGGTCGATGGGAGGCGGGAGCCACCGCTTCTCATGGCATCGCCTCCCTTCGCCTTTTCCGGCGATTCGGAAGTGCACGCAGATTGCCTCGGGGGAGAAACGCTCGATCTCAATGTCATGAGCCGTCGCGGATTTTTCGTTCATCACATGACGAAGATTGGCGTGTCAGCCGCGCAGACGCTTTCGGTGTCCAAGGACACTGTCGCTGTCGTGTTTCAAGGTGATGCCCGGGTGACGATCGATAGCCTGCGATCAGATGTCGGGCTCGGCGATATCATGATCTCAGAGCAGGTACCGTTTGAGTTCACCGTCGAGCCTCGCGCGGCTGATTGCACGCTCTACAGCATCGAAGTAACTACCGCTCTGGAGCGGGCCTCTGGTCCCGAACCGGTTGCCTAGACAAGCCCTGTGCCGATAAGGGAATGCCCGAAGCGCTGCGGCTAGAAACCCGTAAGATCGCTTCGCCACCATCAGGATCGACCCACCATGTCCGACGATCAGCCAGGCTTTGCACTTCCCGAGGAACGGCAGGATACGCCGCTCTACGAGCAGATGAAAGCCGAGATCAAGGCGCGGATCGAGCGCGGCGATTGGCCGATTAATTTCCGCATTCCCTCCGAGAACGAGCTGGTCGAGATGCTGGGCGTCAGCCGGATGACCGCGCATCGGGCGCTGCGCGAACTCGCCAGCGAAGGCGTCATCGTGCGCGTTCAGGGGCGCGGCTCTTTCGTTGCCCCGAAGAAGCGCCGGGCCAATGTCAGTGACGTGCGCAATATCGCCGAGGAGATTGCCGAGCGCGGCGGCCAGCATTCGGTCGAGATCGTGCTGATGCAGGCGGAAGTCTGCGACCATGATCTGGCGGACAGGCTGGAAGTCGAGACCGGCACATCAGCCCTTCACTCGGTCATCGTGCACAAGGAAGACGACCTGCCGATCCAGCTCGAGGATCGCTTCGTCCATGCGGAACTGGCGCCCGCCTATCTCGATCAGGATTTTCGGGCGATCACGCCGAATGCTTATCTCAGCGGTATCGCGCCGATCTCGCGCGCCGAGCAGTTCGTCGAGGCGGTTCTGCCGCAGCCATGGGAATGCCGGTTGCTGGCCATCGCACGCTCCGAACCCTGCCTTCTGGTTCGGCGTCGAACCTGGTCCGGCGATCGGCTGGTGACGTCAGTTCGGCTTCTCTATCCGGGCAGCCGCTACAGTCTCGAAAGCTCGTATTGAGCCGAGAAGAAAGCCGGCCGCAAACTTTGTCGCGGCCGGTCAAATTCGTCCAGTCGGTCAGGCTGTGACCGAAGGATCCTTGATCCGGAACCAGATCAGATAAAGCGCCGGCAGGAAAAGCAGCGTCAGCACCGTACCGACGACGATGCCGCCCATCATCGCGAAAGCCATCGGTCCCCAGAAGATCTCAGAGGCGATGGGGATGAGCGCGAGACTGGCGGCGGCAGCCGTCAGCATGATCGGTCGCATGCGGTGCTCGGTCGCCTCGCGAACCGCATCCCAGGCATGGCGGCCGTTGCGTTGCAGCGTATCGATCTCGACCACGAGGATGACCGAGTTTCGGATGAGGATACCGATCAGGGCCAAGACGCCGAGAATGGCAACGAAGCCGAGAGGCGCACCGCTGGGCAGAAGGGCTGCGACAACGCCGATCAGTCCAAGCGGAGCCACGATCACAACCATGAATAGCCGCTGGAAGCTTTGCAGCTGGAACATGAGGATCGTCGTCATGGTCAGAAGCATCAGCGGAACGACGGCCGCAATCGGTGCCTGGCTCTTGGCGCTGCTTTCGACCGAGCCACCGACCGCGACATGATAACCCGCAGGAAGATCGGCGGCGTAGGTTTCTACCTTGTCCTTCAAAGCCGCATCAATGGTGGCCGGCTGCGTGGCATCGGAGATGGCAGCCTTGAGCGTGATCGTCGGACTGCGATCACGACGCCAGATCACGGGCTGCTCCATGCCATAGGAGAAGCTGGCGATGGAGGCGAGCGGTACGGACTGGCCGTCACCGCCGGGCAGCTGCAGATTGCGAAGTGTTTCCACGGACTGGCGTTCGTCGCCCGGCGCACGGCCAACAACATTGATCAGATAGATGCTGTCGCGCAGCTGGGTCATGGTCGAGCCGCCGGCCATATTGTTGAGCGCCGTTGCGATATCGCTCGAGCTCACCCCGAGAAGACGGGCCTTGTCCTGAAGCACATCGACCTTCACTGTGCGAGCCGGCTCCATCCAGTCGAAGACGATGCGACCGAGACGCGGCTCCGTGCCGATGACGGCTGCAAGTCCGGTTGCGTATTCGCGCACCTTTTCCGGATCCGGACCGCTGACGCGGTACTGGATCGGCCGGCCGACCGGCGGTCCGAGCTCCATTTCCTTGACCAGAATGTCCGTGCCCGGATAGCCATCCGCGGCAACCGCCATCAGTTTTTCCTTCAGAGCCTCCCGGGCTTCGATGCTCTTGGTGACGATGACCATCTGGCCGAAATAGGGGGCCGACGGCTGTACGTCGAATGAGAGAACGAAGCGCTTGGCGCCTTGCCCGACATAGGATGTCCAGTGTTCGATACTGTCGTCATTGGCGAGGTAGGCGGCCTCGAATTCATCCATGTCGGCCTTGGTCTGGGCCAGCGTGGAGTTCTGCCGCCCGGTCCAGTCGACGATCAGCTCTGGACGATCCGATGCCGGGAAGAAATGCTGCTGGACGAAGCCCATGCCATAGACGGAGAGGAGGAAGACGCCGAATGTGGCGGCGACCGTCATCTTCGGCCAATGCATGCAAGCCGCCAGAATGCGCGAAAACATCTGGGCGACCCTGCCTTTCTGCTCATGATGCCGCTCCATCTTTGCCGGAAGGATCAGCACCCCGAGAACCGGCGCGAAGAGAACGGCGACGATCCAGGAAACGATGAGGGCAACGGCAATGACGACGAAGAGCGAGAAGGTGAATTCGCCAGCGGCACTGTCGTTCAGGCCGACGGGAATGAAACTCGCGACGGTGACCAGGGTGCCGGTAAGCATCGGAAATGCCGTCGAGGTCCAAACCGCTGTCGCTGCCTTGGACAGGGGTTCACCCTGTTCGAGCTTGGACACCATCATTTCGATGGCGATCATGGCATCGTCGACCAAGAGGCCGAGCGCGATGATCAGTGCACCGAGCGAAATGCGCTGGAGGGAGATGCCCAGATATTCCATGGCGACGAAGGTGATGGCGAGAACCAGCGGGATCGACAGAGCAACCACGAGCCCGGCTCTGGCGCCCAGACTTATGAAGCTGACGACGAGAACGATGGCAATCGCCTCGAAGAGGGCCTTGGTGAAGCCGCCGACGGCTTCGTCAACGACGACGGCCTGATCGGCCACATGGTGAATGCCAATGCCGATGGGCAGGCTGGCGGTCACCTTTTCCATCTTCTCAGACAGGGCTTCGCCGAATTCGAGCAGGTTGGAGCCCGGCTTCATGCCAATCGCAAGACCGATCGCCGGCTCGCCATTAACCCGGAACAGCGCCTGCTGCGGGTCGACATAGCCGCGCGTGATGGTCGCGACATCGCTCAATCGGAAGAAGCGGTCGTTGACGCGAAGGTTGACCTTTCTCAGGTCGTCTTCCGTGGAGAACTGACCTGAGACGCGCATGCTGATGCTCTCGGACGCGGTGCGCAGAGTTCCTGATGCGACGACGGCGTTCTGATTCTGCAGTGTCTCGACGATCTGTTGCTGGGTGATGCCTAGCGCAGCCATACGCCGGGTGGAGAACTCCAGATAGATCACCTCGTCCTGAGCGCCGATGAGATCGACCTTGCCGACATTGGGAACGGCGAGGATCTCGGTTCGTGCCGCTTCCAGATAGTCCCGGAGCTGTCGCTGGGTCAGCCCGTCCGCGGTGAAGGCATAGATATTGCCGTAGACATCACCGAAGCTGTCGATGAAGAAGGGACCGACCACACCCTGAGGAAGGTTGGGAACGATGTCATTGATCATGTTCCGGACCTTGACCCAGGTCGGGTTGACGTCCGCCGCCTTCGTGTTCTCGAGAAGGTTGACGTAGATCGTCACCTGTCCCGGGGCATTGATGCTCTTGGTGTAATCGAGGGATTCGAGTTCCTGCAGTTTCTTCTCGATCCGATCGGTGACCTGGCTGGTCATTTCATCGACCGATGCCCCCGGCCATTGGGCCTGGATCAGCATCGTCTTGATCGTGAATTCCGGATCTTCTTCGCGTCCGAGATTGAAATAGGACATGACCCCTGCGACCGTGGCAAGGATCATGAAGTACCAGACGAGCGACTTGTGACGCAGTGCCCATTCGGAAAGATTGAATTTGCTGTTCATCGGGCGATCTCGTCGGTGAAGGAAATGATCTGGTTTTCAGTGAGGGAGTTCACGCCGGCGCTGACCACGCGCTCTCCGGCCTGCAAGCCTGAAACAATGTCATAGCCGCCGCCCTGGGCCTTTTCGGCTTCGACAGGCCTGCGCGCCACGGCACCACTGGCCGGGTCGATGACCCAGACAAATGCGCCGCCGGACTGATCGGCACCTATGGCCGTTTCAGGCAGCCAGATGGCGGTGGCGACGGCCGCGATTGGTCTCGCGACCACGGTGCTGCCCAAGCGAAAGGCCTTGTCCGGGGTGGACAGCGCAAGCTTGGTTCGCCGCGTCCGGGTTGCGCCATCAGCCTCGGGTGCGACTTCCCGCACGCGACCTTGTGCCGTGATTTGCGGGTTCGACAGGAGGGTGACCTCGTATTCCGTATCGGGCAATTGAAGCGCCTTCAACGTGTCGGGGACATCGATGACAGCATCGAGGGCCTCGAGCCGGGCGATCGTCACGGCCGATTGACCGGCTGCAACGACCTGTCCGACTTCCGCGCTCACGGCCGAAACGACACCGTCGGTTTGCGCGACGACAGTGGCATAGGTCGTCTGCTCGCGCGCCTTCGTCAGATCGGCTTCCTTTTGCTTGACGGTTGCCTCTGCGGCTTCCGCGGTCTGCTCGGCTTCTTCCAGTCGCTCCCGCGTGGTTGCCTGGGTTCTCAGGAGCGTCGCCTGACGGCTGGCATTGACCTGCGCCAGATCGAATTTGGCCTTTGCGGATGCGAGATCTGCTTCGGCCTGGCGGACTGCGAGTTGGAGGCTCGTCGTGTCGAGCGTCATCAGAACATCGCCGGCACGAACGACATCGCCGACATCCACCATGCGTGCGGTCACCCGACCGAGCAGGCGGAAGCCGATATCGACATTCAGCTTGGCCTCGACAGTCCCGGTAAAGGTCGATCCGGGCTCACTTTCGCGCGGACCTGCGATGATGGAGAGAGCCGGGCGCACCTGCGGCGTGGCCTGTTCTTCGGCCTCGCTGCAGGCACTCAGCGCGACGACGGCAAGGCACAGAAATGCGATTGCTTTCACTTGCTTCATTGCGCGTCTCCCTGAACCGCACGCACCTTTTGTTTCGGGTAGAGAAACTGCGTTCCGTCGACGACAAGCTGATCACCGGGTTCAAGCCCGTCTGCGACGATGATCCGGTCGGCATCATAGCGCAGCACGTCGATCTGGCGGGTCTCGACGGTCTCCGTGGCCGGATCGACGACGAAGACTGCAGGCTTTCCGTTGGCACTGGTCAAAGACTGGGACGGAATGGATATGCGCCCCACTTCCGAGAGCTTCGCATAGGCCACGATTGCCGAACCCAGCGTGATCTCCGGTGGCGGATCGGTGATCGAAAGCTTCAGACGTACGGTGCCGAGCTTGCGATCAACCGAAGGGCTGATCTCCTGGATTTTGGCAACTGCGCGAATATCCGGCCGATCGACAAGAGCCACTTCCACCGATTCAGGCTGAGCATCCCTGGTCAAGGCACTTTCATCCACGTTGAAGACCGCATCGAGTTCACCATCATGGGCGAGCTCGAATGCGGCCGAGGAAGGCTGCACGACTTCGCCCGGTTCGATGCTCACGGCCGTGATGAGGCCATCGGCATCGGCTTTCAGCTCTGTCTGAGCCAGGCTCTCCTGCACGCTGGCGAGATTGGCCTGAGCCGCATCGAGATCGTTGACGGCCGAATCATATTGCTGGATCGCCTCGTCCAGCTGCTGCTGCGGCAGAGCACCTGTCTGGGTCAGAGTGCGACGGCGGTTGAGATAGGATTCGGCGGTGCGCAAGGTGGCTTGGCGGGCACGGATGGCCGCTTCTGCCGCCGTCAGATCAGCCTTCTGTTCCGTCGGATCAAGGCGGGCAAGCACCTGGCCGACCTTTACCCGATCACCGACCTCGACATCACGGGCAATGACGCGGCCGCTGACCTTGAAGGACAGGACGCTTTCAACCCGCGGCTTCACCTCTCCGGTACCGGAGACGGTGACGACATCGGACACGGTGGCCGCGGTTGCGACCCTGACCGTCGGCACATAGCCGGCCTTCTCCGACGTATCGTCGCTGCAGGAGGCGAGCAGGAGGGGCAAAACTGCCGCGACCAGCAAGGGAAATTTTGTTGACGTCGGGGGCAACCGACCCATCTGGCGCGTTACCAACGGGGTGGGCATCGCAGACTCCTGAAAACGAGGGAGGAATTTATTCATCGTGTGTTGAATATATGCCGGAATGGGGCTAGGCTTGTCAAGCGAACGAATTGAGGGTGGTGTGAAACAGGTTAAGAACGTGACCGAACGGAAACGAGGGAGGCCTCGCCGGGGCGCAGAACAGAATGCCGAAGGCCTTCTGGATGCTGCCATGGAGACCTTTGCGGCAAATGGTTTCGAGCAGACATCACTGCGTGCGATCGCAACGACCGCAGGCGTGGACGTAGCGCTAATCTCCTATCGCTACGGATCGAAGATGGGCCTTTGGCAGGCGATCGTGACCGAAGTTGCGCGCGAAACCGTCGAGTTGCTCGAGTCTGCGATTGATCGGGCCCGAGAGCGCCCGCAGGCAGAACGCGTCGATTTCATCAGTTCCGAAGTCGTGGACGTGATCTGGCGCCGCACGCATTTTTCGAGAATTCTGTTTTCGGAAATCATTCACAGCCGGGACGAGGAACGAAAGGACTTCATCGAGGAGGCCCTGGCGAAGCCATTTCTCGAAGTGCTTTATCCGTTCGTGCAGTCAAGCCTCGATGCTGCGGGGCAGCAGCGACCGTTCGACACCAAGCTGGGTATGATGGCGTCGATCGCGCTTGCGGGTCTCTTGAGTTCCACGCGCGAGTTCACCGGCCGCTTCGTGGAAGTGGCAAGACAGGACGATATTCTGCAAAACCAGGTAAAACAGCTGATCAAGAGCATGTGGACCGCACCCGCTGACAACGCGGTGCCCACGCCCCGGGCAGCTGGATCGAAGAGGTCCTGACCAACCCGTCGCAAAGCGCGCTATCAGCGGTCTGGTTCGCCGGGTCCCGTGGCGCGGTACAGCAGATAGGCAAAGACGGCAGCCAGACCGAACCAGGTGATGGCATAGCCAAAATGCTTGTTCGGGAAGGAGACGACGGTCAGTCCGCCGATCGGGAGGGCGTCGCCGCGTGCGTCAGCATCGATGAAATAGGGCGCGACGTCGCGGAGGCCGAGCGTATCGGCCATCGCAACGGTGTCGCGCGAGAACCAGCGGCCATTGGCGGAATCATTGTCTCGTAAAAAGGCGCCGCCGGGCTGGGTGAGCCGCAAAAGCCCCGTCACCTCCTGCTCGTCGTCTGGCCGCGGACGGTCCGCTTGTGACCGGCGATCATCAGGAACGAAGCCTCTGTTGACGAAGAGCCGCCATCCTTCCCGCGTTTCAAATGGCGACATGACCCAGAAGCCCGACCCGCGGGCCGTCACGGCCTTGACGAGGATATCGTCGCCGGGAAGATAGCGGCCCCGGACCTCGACGCGGCGATATTCCGCGGTGTCGACGGAGACGGCAGCCCAGTCAGCCGGACCGGGTGCAGAGACCGGTGGAGCAAGAAGCCCCGTCTCGACGCGTTCGATGAGGGCCGTCTTCCACTGCAGACGCTGCAATTGCCAGACGCCCAGACCGAGGAGCAGGGCGATGGCGAGCGTGCCGAGCCCGATGATCCACCAAGGTCGGCCCGCTCGCGTCATGTCGCCTCGCTGTTTCAGGAGCCGAAGCCCTGGAAGCTCTCGTGGTCCATTGACGGCATCATGTTGGTGTTCAGATTAAACATGACCCAGACGGAGCCTGCGATCATGATCACCACCACGATGATGGTGAAGATCATCGACAGCATGGTCCAGCCCTCGTCCGAACGCGTGTTCATGTGCAGGAAATAGACCATGTGAACGAGGACCTGGACGACAGCGAAGCCGATCACCGTCACCGCCGTCAGAACGCGGCTGTCGAAGCCGCCGCTCATCACGACCGCAAAGGGTATGATCGTCAGAATAGCGGCAACAACGAAGCCCGTCAGGTAGGAACGATAGCTGCCATGGTCATGGCCGGTGCTGTCGTGGCTCTGTTCATTGTGGCCATGGGGCTTGATGGAGTGTTGTGACATCAGATCATCCCCAGAAGATAAACGAAGGTGAAGACGCCGATCCAGATGACGTCGAGGAAGTGCCAGAACATGCTCAAGCATTCCATGCGTCGGGTGTTCGCCGGGATCAGGCCCTTTTGATTGATCTGCACCATCAGCGTGACGAGCCAGATGCAGCCGAACAACACGTGCAGGCCGTGGGTCCCGACCAGCGCGAAGAAGGCCGAGAGGAAGGCCGAACGCTGGGGACCGGCGCCGAGCTCGATCAGGTGATGGAACTCGTAGATCTCAAGCGCCAGGAAGGCGAGGCCAAGCAGCAGGGTGACGGCAAGCCAGATCTGCATGCGAGCCTGCCTGCCCTCGTACATGGCGAGCATGGCGAAGCCGAAGGTGATCGAGGAGACCAGCAGGAAGCCGGTGTTGATCGCAATCAGGTTCAGATCGAAGAGAGCCTTTGGGCCGGGACCGGCCGCATAGCTCTGGCCGACCACGGCAAAGACCGCAAAGAGGACTGCGAACATCAGGCAGTCGCTCATCAGGTAGATCCAGAAGCCGAGCCGCGTGGACCCGCCTTCCGGATGGTGATGCGGCTCGGTTTCCCAATAGACGGCGGGCGTATCAGTGTGGGTGACGGTACTCACGATCTTTACGCTCCTACGCTTGCCAGTTCGCGGTCACGCGCCTTTTCGACACGCTCGACCTCATCGACGGGGACGTAATAGTCCCGGTCGTAATTGAAGGTATGGGCGATCGAGACGGCGATGATCGCGAGGAAGGCCAGGGCCGCCAGCCACCAGATGTACCAGACCAGCGCAAAGCCGCAGACCGTGGCGAGGCCTGAGATGATCACACCCGTGCCGGTGTAACGCGGCATGTGGATCGGAAGATAGAGTGCTTTCGGACGCTTCTGACCGACCTGCTTCATGTCATGCCAGGCGTCGAGATCGTGGACCACAGGCGTGAAGGCGAAGTTGTAGGCCGGCGGCGGGGAGGATGTCGCCCATTCCAGCGTGCGACCATCCCAGGGGTCGCCGGTGACGTCCATGTTGTCCTTCCGGTTCCAGATCGACACTGCGATCTGGATGAAGAAGGCGGCGATGCCGACGGCGATCAGGAGCGCGCCGAGGGCAGCCAGAATGAACCAGATCCTGAGATCCGGATCATCGAAGACGCGCATGCGGCGGGTGACACCCATCAGGCCGAGCACATAGAGCGGCATGAAGGCGAGCCAGAAGCCGCTGACCCAGCTCCAGAAGGAGACCTTGCCCCAGAAGACATTGAGCTGGAAGCCAAAGGCCTTTGGCCACCAGTAGGCGATCGCGGCAAAGCAGCCGAAGAGCACGCCACCGATGATGACGTTGTGGAAGTGCGCCACCAGGAAGAGCGAGTTGTGCAGGACGAAGTCTGCCGGCGGGACGGCCAGGAGAACGCCGGTCATGCCCCCAATGGTGAAGGTCAGCATGAAGGCGACCGTCCACATCATCGGCAATTCGAAGCGCACCCTCCCCTTGTACATGGTGAAGAGCCAGTTGAAGATCTTGGCTCCCGTGGGCACCGAGATGATCATGGTTGTGATGCCGAAGAAGGCGTTCACCGAGGCGCCGGAACCCATTGTGAAGAAGTGGTGCAGCCAGACGATGTAGCTCAGGATCGTGATGCAGACGGTCGCATAGACCATCGAGCTGTAGCCGAAGAGGCGCTTGCCCGAAAAGGTCGAGGTGATCTCCGAGAACACACCGAAGAGCGGCAGGATCAGGATGTAGACTTCGGGGTGGCCCCAGATCCAGATGAGGTTGATGTACATCATCGGGTTGCCGCCGAGATCATTCGTGAAGAAGTTCGTTCCCACGTAGCGATCGAGCGTCAGCAGGATCAGCGTCATCGTCAGCACCGGGAAGGAGGCAACGATGAGGACATTGGTACAGAGCGCTGTCCAGGTGAAGATCGGCATGCGCATCAGGGTCATGCCCGGGGCGCGCATCTTGACGATAGTGACGAGCAGGTTGATGCCCGATAGCGTCGTTCCGACGCCGGCGATCTGGAGACCCCAGATGTAATAGTCGACCCCGACCCACGGACTGTAACCGATCCCCGACAGTGGCGGGAAGGCAAGCCAGCCCGTTTGTGCGAACTCGCCGACAAAGAGCGAGGCCATGACCAGCACGGCGCCGCCGACGGTCATCCAGAAGGAGAAGTTGTTGAGGAAGGGGAAAGAGACGTCGCGCGCGCCGATCTGCAGCGGCACGACATAGTTCATCAGTCCCGTGACGAAGGGCATCGCCACGAAGAAGATCATGATCACACCATGGGCGGTGAAGATCTGGTCATAGTGGTGGGCGTTCAGATAGCCCTCGGATCCGTTGAAGGCGAGTACCTGCTGCAGGCGCATCATGATCGCGTCGGCAAAGCCGCGCACCAGCATGATCAACGCCAGGATGATGTACATGATGCCGATCTTCTTGTGATCGACGGAGGTCAACCATTCGCGCCACAGGTATCCCCAGAGGCGGTAATAAGTGAGCGCGCCCACTGTGGCTGCGCCGCCGACCACGACGACTGCGAAAGTCGCCAGAACGATCGGATCCGTCGGGATCGCACTCCAGTTGAGGCGACCAAGAAGAAGCGTGGTGGAATGGTCTATCGTAGCCATGCCAAATTCCTGTCAGAGTTGCGGCGCATTGCCGGATGCCTGCCGGACGAGCGTGAGAAAACGTTCGGCCTCACCGCCGAAGGGCGACACCGGCTGCGGCATGTTGTGTCCCATCAGGGGACCGGAAACGACGGGCTGGTCGTTGTAGGAAGCGGGCTTTGCGGCCAGCATCTGCTCCAGTTCCTCGACCGAGCAGAAGCCAAGAACCTTGAAGGGCTCCCAACCGAAGACCGGCTCGCGCGTGCCGCGGCGTTCGTGCTTGTCGTAGATGAGAGCGCTCATGTTGACCGTGCCGGCGAGACCCGTGCCGCCCTGGGCGTCGAGCGCCATCATCTCGGCCATGCAGATCTTGCCGTCTTCGACACACATGTTGACCACGCGCGGAAAGAGCTGCGGATCGACACTGGCAAACGTGATCGGCGTGACGTTCTCGGTGGGACGTTCGAGTTCGAGATATTTCGCCCGGTCCAGCTTCTCACTGCCCGCACGGGCCTGTTCAACCCATGCCTCGAAGGCTGCGGCATCGGTCGCCTTCGCCTTGAAACGCATGCCGGAGAAGCCGGCGCCCGAATAATGCGAGGCAAGACCCTGGAAGGTGCCTTCCTCGTTGAAGACCCCGTGCAGCGTCGTCTGCATGCCGGGCATTGCGTAGATCATGCCGGCCATGTGCGGAATGTAGAAGGCATTCATCACCGAAGAGGAAGTCAGCGAGAAACGGATCGGTCGATCGGTTGGAACCGGAAGCTCATTGACGGCCGCGACGCCGTATTGCGGGTAGATGAAGAGCCATTTCCAGTCGAGTGCCACGACTTGCACATCGAGCGGCTCCTGCTGCGGATCGAGCGGCTGCGCCGCAGACACGCGCGCCAGTGGCCGATAGGGATCGAGAAGGTGGGTGCCGACCCAGGTCAGCGCTCCCAGGCAGATGATGATCATCAAGGGGATCGCCCAGATGATCAGCTCGAGCTTGGTCGAGTGGGACCAGTTCGGCTTGTAAATCGCCTGGCTGTTGGATGCCCGATAGTGCCAGGCGAACCAGCAGGTGAGCGCCATCACCGGAATGATGATGACCAGCATCAGAAGCGTAGAGATGACGAGAAGGTCACGCTGCTGGGCGGCTACGTCGCCGGTCGGAGCAAGGACTTCGGCCTTGCAGGCGGACAGGAAAAGGACCGCCATCACGGCGGCCAGTATTTTCGGGAGGCGAAGCTCTTGCATCTCTTACCCTGATACACTGACGGGTCACAGAGCAGGGGTCCCCCCGAACACCACTCGACGACCATTGACATTCATCAAGGTAGTTAGTTGGGTTTTGCGGTGCAGCACATACGACAATTTGTCACCTGTCAATTTGGCCGCACCTGCGGCATTTCAATTTCAGCATGTTAGACTAAGGCTGGCGCTGCATCTCCCATCTGCGCCCGCCCAGTACAATCGAGAAAGTGATCCCGCGACATGGCGAGCATGACCGGTTCTGCACCTCCGGCCGCACAGAACGGCCGCACAACTTCAGAAGATGACCATCACGTTTCCCCGTCCGATATCGCTGTCGGCGTCATCATCGGGCGCACGTCGGAGTTCTTCGACTTCTTCGTGTTCGCGATCGCGTCGGTCATCGTCTTTCCGGCGCGCATCTTTCCGTTCCTCGATCCGCTGACCGGGACACTCTGGTCCTTCGTGCTTGTGGCTCTCGCTTTCGTGGCACGACCGCTGGGCACGGTGATCTTCACGGCCCTCGACCGCCGGCATGGCCGCGTGACCAAGCTTACGGTGGCGCTTTTCCTGCTGGGAACCTCGACCGTCGCCATGGGTCTGGTGCCCTCCTATGAAACCGCCGGGTGGTGGGCGATCGCCATGCTGGCGCTCCTGCGCATCGGCCAGGGTCTGGCGCTTGGCGGCACCTGGGATGGCCTTGCACCGCTGCTGGCCATCACTGCGTCGAAGGACAAGCGTGGCTTCTATGCCATGATCCCTCAGCTCGGCGCTGTGGTTGGCCTTGCCGTCGCCGCCGTGCTGTTCGCCTACCTCGTCATGACGCTTTCGGCCGCCGACTTCCTCGACTGGGGCTGGCGCTATCCGTTCTTCGTCGCCTTCGCGATCAATGTCGTGGCACTCTTTGCGCGTCTGCGCATCGTCGACACGCCTGAGTTCAAGGAGCTCTTCGAGACGAACGAACTGACACCGACGAGGTTGCGCTCCACCTTGTCGCAAGACGGACGCACGGTTCTGCTCGGCGTCTTCGTGCCGCTTGCAACCTTTGCCATGTTCCACATGGTCACGGTTTTCCCGCTATCGTGGATCTTCCTCTATACGGATGAAGCACCGGGCACCTTCCTTCTGATCGAAGCGGCCGGTGCTGCCGTCGGTATCCTTGCCATGCTGTTCTCCGGCTGGCTTTCGGACCGGATCGGCCGCGACAGGATCCTCGTCTGGGGGGCCTGGGCCATCGGCGCCTTCGCGCTGACGGCGCCTCTGCTCCTCAACGGCGGCCAGGCCGGTGTCGTCGCCTACATGATGGTTGGTTTCGTCATTCTCGGCTTCAATTTCGCCCAGTCCTCCGGAACCATCGCTTCGCTGTTCGACCGCCGAAACCGCTACACGGCCTCCGCGATTGTATCGGCACTCTCCTGGATGTTCGGGGCGGGGTTTGCGCCGCTCGCGGCACTGTTGCTGTCCACCTGGTTCGGTCTGTTTGCAGCCGGCCTCTACCTTCTGTCGGGTGCCGTCTGCACGCTGATCGCGCTTGCGCTGGCACGGCAGATATCGCTGCAGCCCAAGGGCCAGGACTGAGCACCAACGAATACCGACGAATCCTACGCTTTTCCGCCAGCCCCTGGAGTTGACCACTCCGGGGGCTTCGTTTTTCTGCGTCACTGGTCAGGACGGCGCGCCAAACTGCTCAAAAATTAGTTGCCATTGCAGCAAGCTCAAAATTTAGGCCATAAGCTTGCCAACTTTGTTGCATTGCGTCATCAATCGTACATGAACCATCTCGACCTCACCATCCTCGTGATCGATGAGAACGCTGTTCGCGCAGCGATCATCGAGGACGGTTTGCGCGAGGCAGGTCACCGGCACGTGACCGTCGCTCTCGGGGTGCAGGGAATTGCCAAGACGGTGGAGACGCTGGCGCCTGATGTGATCATCATCGACATCGAGAACCCGAACCGTGACATGATGGAGCATCTCTTCCAGCTCACCCGCTCGGTCAGCAGGCCGATCGCCATGTTCGTCGATCGCTCCGACAGCGCCTCCATCGAGGCCGCCGTGGATGCCGGCGTCTCGGCCTATATCGTCGATGGGTTGCGCAAGGAACGGGTGAAGCCGATCCTCGATATGGCGGTCAGCCGCTTCAACGCGTTCAGCCGTCTGCAACGCGAACTGGCCGAAGCGAAGAACGCGCTCGAAGAGCGCAAGATCATCGAGCGCGCCAAGGGCATCCTGATGAAGATGCGCGGCATGAGCGAGGAGGAAGCTTTCGCGCTGATGCGTCAAACCGCCATGAACGAGAAAAAGAAACTGGTCGACATAGCCCAGAGCGTGGTGACCGCTGCGGGATTGCTGCTGTGATGACGAGCCCGCGGGGACAGTGAAGTGAGCGACATGATGAGCAGGCAGCGAGACATCGACACGGGCGCTCCGGCGGTTCATGTGTCCGGGCGGGAGCAGCGTATCCTGCGCGCCGGCTTCATTCCGCTGATGGATGCATCGATCCTGATCGCGGCTGCGGAGATGGGATTTGCCGACAAGGAAGGACTGACACTCGACCTCGTGCGCGACGTCTCCTGGGCCAATGTCCGAGATCGCCTGGCTTTCCGGCAGTTCGACATCGCCCATATGCTGTCGCCCATGCCGGTCGCCTCGATGCTGGAGCTCGGCTCCAATCCCTCCCCGACCATCACCCCGTTTTCTCTCGGCCGTGGTGGCAATGCGATCACGCTTTCTTTGCGGCTGTTCGAACGGATGAAGGTGCGCGCCGATCTGGCAGAGGATGCGAGCGCGCTGCAGCTGGCAAGAGCGCTGGCGAGCGTATTGTATGACATGCGGCAGAACGGCGAACAGCCCCCTACCCTCGGCATGACCTATCCCTTCTCGTCACACAATTACGAGTTCCGCTACTGGCTGGCCGCTGGCGGCGTCGATCCGGATCGTGACGTGAAGCTCGTGGTTGTGCCGCCACCCCTCACCTCCGATGCGCTGGCGGCCGGAGCGATCGACGGCTTTTGTGTCGGCGCGCCCTGGAACATGGTTGCTTCCGAACGGGGTGTCGGTCGGATCGTCGCGGCCAAGCAGGATATCTGGCCCTCGGCGCCGGAGAAGGTGGTCGGCATGCGGCCGGATTGGGCGGAAGCCAATGCCGATACGGTCGGCCGGCTGATCGTGGCTCTCGACAAGGCCGCCCGCTGGTGCGACCAGCCTGACAATCATGATCATCTTTCCGAGATGCTGGCCTCCCCTCGCTACATCACCGCATCACGGGACATCATTCGCCGCGTCCTGGCCGGCGAGTTCAGCCTGGATGCGCAAGGCAATCGTCGACTGATCCGCGATTACTTCGTTTTCCATCGCCACGCGGCGAACTTTCCGCAGGTCAATCAGGCGCTCTGGATCTATAGCCAGATGATCCGCTGGGGGCAGGTCGATCACAGCGCCGACAATCTGAAGCGGGCGAAGAGCGCCTACCGCGCCGACCTCTATCGCGCAGCACTCGGATCCGGAGCCCAAATGCCAGACGATGCATCCCCTCTGCCAGGCAGTTCGGAAGATGACCGTTTCATGGATGGACGGATTTTCGACCCCAATCGAATGACCGACTATGTCTCTGGTTTCGAGGTCCGTTCCGGGGCGAAGCGGCCGCCAATGGCCACGGACGACTGATCGAATGCACGAAAGGGCGGCCTCAATTCTGGACACCCTTGTGCAGTTGCACAAATTTTGAACCCCGGTCATCCATTGTCTTGTACAGGCGTAGTCGTGGCCGCAGAGATTTTTCCAATTTGAATTCAGCAACTTGGGCCTTCCCATTGAAATTGGCACGGCCTTTGCTTCCTTGAAAAACATCCGGTCAACGGCGACCGGACGAAAGAGCGCCTGAAGCGCGCTCACCAGAGACACCGACGTCGCTTGGTTTGCACGCGGGATCCTTCGATCCCGCAGATGCAGTCACCGAGCGGCGTTTTTTGTTTTTCCGGATCTCCGTCACACCAGAGGGGCACAAAAAATGACGAAGACTACAGGAATGAGCACCACCCGCCGCCAGCTTCTGAAGCTCACATCGGCAGCTGCTGTCGTCAGTGCCGCAAAGCTGGCCTTTCCGTTCGGTGCCTTTGCGGCTGGCTCCGGGCCGGAGGTGAAGGGGGCGAAGCTCGGCTTCATCGCGCTGACCGATGCCGCACCGTTGGTGATCGCCCAGGAAAAGGGGCTGTTCGCGAAGTTCGGCCTGCCCGAGGTCGAAGTGCTGAAGCAGGCGTCCTGGGGTGCCACGCGCGACAATCTGGTGCTCGGCGGAGCCTCGAACGGCATCGACGGCGCTCATATCCTGACGCCGATGCCGTACCTGATCTCGGCCGGCAAGGTGACGCAGAACAATGTGCCGGTGCCGATGTCTATCCTCGCACGCCTCAACCTCGACAGCCAGGGCATTTCGGTCGCCAAGGAATATGCCGAGACCGGCGTCGGCCTCGACGCCTCCAAGCTGCGGGATGTCTTTGCCGCCAAGAAGGCGGCCGGCGGCGAGGTGAAGGTGGCCATGACCTTCCCGGGCGGCACACACGACCTTTGGCTTCGCTACTGGCTGGCCGCCGGCGGCATCGACCCGGACAAGGACGTGTCAACGATCGTCGTTCCGCCGCCGCAGATGGTCGCCAACATGAAGGTCGGCAACATGGATGCCTTCTGTGTGGGCGAGCCCTGGAACGAGCAGCTGGTCAACCAGGATATCGGCTTCACCGCCTGTACGACCGGCGAACTCTGGAAGGGGCATCCCGAAAAGGCGCTCGGCCTCCGGTCCGACTGGGTGGAACAGAACCCCATTGCCGCGAAGGCACTTCTCATGGCCGTGATGGAAGCCCAGATGTGGGCCGACAGCATGGAAAACAAGGACGAGATGTCCGACATCCTCGGCAAGCGGCAATGGTTCAACGTTCCGCCGAAGGACGTTGTGGGTCGCCTGAGAGGCACGATCAACTACGGCAACGGCCGGGTGGTCGAGAACTCCGGGCTTGAGATGAAGTTCTGGAAGGATCATGCCTCCTACCCCTTCAAGAGCCACGATGCCTGGTTCCTCACCGAGAACGTCCGCTGGGGCAAATTCGCACCCGACACCGACATCAAGGCCCTCGTCGACAAGGTGAACCGCGAGGACATCTGGCGCGAGGCCGCCAAGGACCTCGGCGTCGCGGCTGCCGACATTCCGTCCTCCGCCTCGCGCGGCCCGGAAACCTTCTTCGACGGCAAGGTCTTCGATCCGGACAATCCGCAGGCCTACCTCGACAGTCTCGCCATCAAGGCGAGCGCCTGACGCGCGCCATTTCCGAAGACCCTGCAGTAGTCGCTGGGCCTTCGGAGGCAAGAACAACTCCCATTCGACACGCGCAGAGGAAAAACCCCATGACCGCAACCGCCCGAAAAGCAGAGACAGAGGCGATCGCCGTCTCCCCGGACCGGACCGGAACCGTCGTTCACCTGGCCAGGCGCGCGACGCCGAAAATCGATCTGAAGCGGGCCGGCGCCGATGTCTTGCGCAATGTACTGCCGCCGCTCGTGGTCACGCTGGTGCTTCTCGCCATCTGGCAGATCGCCTGTTCGCAGCCCGGTGCGACATTGCCGTCGCCATCTCAGGTCTGGTCCGACAGTTACGATCTGATTGCCTATCCATTTTTCGAATACGGCTCGCAGGATATCGGGCTTGCCTGGCGGGTCCTGACATCGCTGGAACGTGTCGCCATAGGCTTTGGCCTTGCCGCCGTTGTCGGCGTCTTTCTCGGTGCCGTCGTCGGGCAGTCCATCTGGGCCATGCGGGGTCTTGATCCGATCTTCCAGATCCTGCGCACCGTACCACCGCTCGCCTGGCTGCCGCTTTCGCTTGCGGCCTTTCAGGACAGCAACCCGTCGGCCATCTTCGTCATCTTCATCACCTCGATCTGGCCTGTCATCATCAACACCGCGGTCGGCGTGCGCAACATTCCTGACGACTATCGCAACATCGCCCGCGTGTTGCGCCTCAATCCGCTGGAATTCTTCGTGCGGATCATGGTGCCGGCTGCAGCGCCATACATCTTCACCGGTCTCAGGATCGGCGTCGGGCTCTCGTGGCTTGCGATCGTCGCCGCCGAAATGCTTACAGGCGGCGTCGGTATCGGCTTCTTCATCTGGGATGCGTGGAATTCCTCGCGCCTGTCCGACATCATCGTGGCGCTCGTCTATATCGGCGTGACCGGCTTTGTCCTCGACAAGCTCGTCGCCCTGCTCGGCAGCGTCGTTACCCGTGGCACAGCTAAGAACTGAGGGAGACGCCATCATGTCCAGCTATCTGAGAATAGACCACATCGACAAAAGTTTCGAACGCGGCGGGGTGCGCACGGAGGTTCTCAAAGACATCACGCTCACCATCGACAAGGGCGAGTTCGTCTCGATCATCGGCCATTCCGGCTGCGGAAAGTCGACGCTGCTGAACCTCATTGCCGGGCTGACGCGGGTGAGTGCAGGTGCGGTTCTCCTTGAAAACCTGGAGGTCAACGCGCCGGGGCCAGACCGTGCCGTGGTCTTCCAAAACCATTCTCTGTTGCCCTGGCTCACCGTCTACGAGAACGTCGATCTGGCTGTTTCGAAGGTGTTTTCCGGTCGCAAGACGAAGGCCGAAAAGCACGACTGGGTCATGCACAATCTCGATCTGGTGCAGATGGCACATGCCAAGGACAAGCGCCCGGCCGAAATCTCCGGGGGCATGAAACAGCGTGTCGGCATTGCCCGCGCCCTGTCGATGGAACCCAAGGTGCTGCTGCTCGACGAGCCCTTCGGTGCGCTCGACGCGCTCACACGCGCGCATCTGCAAGACGCCGTCATGGAGATCCATGGCCGGCTCGGCAATACGATGATCATGATCACGCATGATGTCGATGAGGCGGTGCTGTTGTCCGACCGGATCGTGATGATGACAAACGGACCGGCCGCCCGGATCGGCGAGATCCTCGAGGTGCCGATTGCGCGCCCCCGCAACCGGATCGAGCTCGCTTCCGACCGGACCTATCTCAAGTGCCGCGAGGCCGTGTTGAAATTCCTCTACGAGCGCCATCGCTTCGTGGAAGCTGCGGAGTGACATCAATGGCAGAGAAACTGGTTATCATCGGCAATGGCATGGCGCCCGGCCGCATGCTGGAAGAACTGTTCGAAAGGGCCCCTGGCCTCTACGACGTGACGATCTTCAATGCCGAGCCGCGGGTCAATTACGACCGTATCATGCTCTCACCGGTGCTGTCGGGCGAGAAGGCCTATGAGGACATCGTCATCCACGATGACGCCTGGTATGCGGCGCATGGCGTGACGCTGCACAAGGGCGCCAAGGTCACCGAGATCGACCGGCAGGCAAAGACGGTGACCTCGGCAAACGGGATCACTGTCTCCTATGACAAGCTGGTCATAGCGACGGGATCTCTGCCTTTCATCATCCCGGTCCCCGGCCATCAATTGCCCGGCGTCCTTGCCTATCGCGATCTCGACGATGTCGAGAAGATGCTGGAGATCGCCAAGGGCAAGGGTCGGGCAATCGTCATCGGCGCTGGTCTGCTGGGGCTGGAAGCGGCCTATGGCATGAAGCGTCAGGGCATGGAGGTGACCGTCATCCACCTGATGCCGACGATCATGGAGCGCCAGCTCGATCCGGCTGCCGCCTATCTCCTCGAAAAGGCGCTCGCGGAGCGCGGCATCGAGATCATCACCAAGGCAAATACGAAACAGATCCTCGGAAGCAACAGGGTAGAAGGGATCGAACTCGAAGACGGCAGGGTGATATCCGGCGACATGGTGATCATGGCGGTCGGCATCCGTCCGGCGTCCCATCTTGCCAAGGATGCGGGGCTCGCGGTCAACAGGGGCATTGTGGTCGATGACAGCATGATGACCTCGGATGCCTCGATCTACTCAATCGGGGAATGCGCCGAACATCGCGGCGTCTGCTACGGCCTCGTCGCGCCGCTTTACGAAAGCGCCCGCGTTCTCGCGGATCGCCTAATAGGCGGAAATGCCGAGTATCAGGGTTCGGTGGTCAACACGAAGCTCAAGGTCACCGGTATCAACCTGTTTTCGGCCGGCGACTTCGCCGAGGCGCCCGACCGCGAGGAAATCGTGCTGCGCGATGCCTCGGCCGGCGTCTACAAGCGTCTCGTTCTGAAGGACAACCGGATCATTGGTGCCGTTCTCTACGGCGAAACCTCCGACGGTTCCTGGTTCTTCGATCTGCTGAAGAAGCAGACCGATATTTCCGCCATGCGGGAGACACTGATTTTTGGCCAGTCCTACCAGGGAGGGTCTCCGCTGGACCCTATGGCGGCCGTTGCAGCCTTGCCGGATGATGCGGAAATCTGCGGCTGCAACGGCGTTTGCAAGGGCAAGATCACAGGCGCCATCACGGGCAAGGGTCTGACGACGCTGGACGGCGTCAGGGCGCATACCAAGGCATCCGCCTCCTGCGGCAACTGCACGGGTCTCGTCGAGCAGCTCATGGCGCTCACCCTTGGGGATGCGTACAACCCCGCCGCCGTCACGCCGATGTGCACCTGCACCGAGCTTGGCCATGACGACGTGCGCCGTCTGATCAAGGCCAAGGGATTGAAAACGATCCCGGCCGTGATGCAGGAGCTGGAATGGAAAACCTCCTGCGGCTGCGCCAAATGTCGCCCGGCGCTGAACTACTATCTCGTCTGCGATTGGCCGGATGAATATGCCGACGACTATCAGTCGCGCTTCATCAATGAGCGCGTGCACGCCAATATCCAGAAGGACGGCACCTATTCCGTCGTGCCGCGCATGTGGGGCGGCGTGACCAATTCTGCCGAGCTGCGCGCGATTGCCGATGTCGTCGATAAGTTTGAGATCCCGATGGTGAAGGTGACCGGCGGCCAGCGCATCGACCTGCTCGGCATCGAGAAGGAAGACCTGCCCGCCGTCTGGGCCGATCTCGGCAGGGCCGGCTTTGTCTCCGGCCAGGCCTATGCCAAGGGCCTCAGAACCGTGAAAACCTGCGTCGGGTCGGACTGGTGCCGCTTCGGCACGCAGGATTCGACAGGCCTCGGTATTCGTCTCGAGAAGTTCATGTGGGGCTCCTGGACGCCGGCCAAGCTCAAGCTCGCCGTCTCGGGGTGTCCGCGCAACTGCGCGGAGGCGACCTGCAAGGATATCGGCGTGATCTGTGTCGACTCCGGTTTCGAGATCCACTTCGCAGGCGCTGCCGGCCTCGACATCAAGGGCACCGATATCCTGGGTCAAGTGAAGACCGGGGACGAAGCACTCGAGCATATCGTGGCGCTCACCCAGATGTATCGCGAGCAGGGGCGCTATCTCGAGCGGATCTACAAATGGGCGAAACGCATCGGCCATGACGAGATCCGCCGCCAGATCATGGAGGACCATGACAAGCGCCGCGCCTATTACGAGCGCTTCGTGTTCTCCCAGAAGTTCGCCCAGGTCGACCCGTGGTCGGAGCGTGTCTCCGGCAAGGACAAACACGAGTTCGAGCCCATGGCAACCGTAGGATTTTCGGCGGCAGCAGAGTGAGCAACTCTCCCTAGAGGGAGAGGTCGTGCGGAACGCGTGGGTTGGGGGGCCATGATTGCACCTCATCCCCCACCCCGGACATTCGGTCCGACCCTCCCTCTCAAGGGGAGGGTGAATGTGGAACAACAAGGAGCTTATCCATGAACTGGGTCGCCATCGGCACGATCAATGATATCCCCCTGCGCGGTGCCCGTTGCGTGAAGACCCCACAGGGCAAGATCGGCGTGTTTCGCACTGCCGAGAATGAGGTTTATGCCATCGAGGACCATTGCCCCCACAAGGGTGGTCCCCTGACGCAAGGCATCGTGCACGGCGCTTCCGTGACCTGCCCTTTGCACAACTGGGTCATTTCGCTCGAAACCGGCAAGGCGCTCGGAGCCGACGAAGGCGCGGTTCGCACCATTCCGATCCGCAATATCGATGGCCAGCTATCGATCGCGCTCGAGAGCATCCTCGTGGCGGCGGAGTAAACCCATGGCCTGCGAAAACCGCACCACCTGCCCCTATTGCGGCGTCGGCTGTGGTGTCATCGCAAGCGTCGATGACGCGGGTACCGTTACCGTAAGGGGCGATCCCGAGCATCCGGCGAACTTCGGCAGATTGTGTTCCAAGGGGTCGGCTCTGGCCGAGACGCTTGACCTTGATGGACGCTTGCTCTTCCCCCAGATCAATGGCCAGCGTTCAAGCTGGGATGCGGCCTTGGATCTGGTCGCCGAGCGCTTCAGCGACACGATCGCGGAACATGGGCCGGACTCGGTCGCCTTCTACGTCTCCGGCCAGTTGCTGACCGAGGACTATTATGTTGCCAACAAGCTGATGAAGGGTTTCATCGGTTCCGGCAACATAGACACGAATTCCAGGCTCTGCATGGCATCCTCGGTGGCGGGACACCGCCGCGCCTTCGGCTCAGATACGGTGCCGGGAACCTACGCGGATCTCGAACTCGCCGATCTCGTGGTTCTCGTCGGTTCAAACCTCGCCTGGTGCCACCCGGTGCTTTACCAGCGCATCGCCGCTGCCAAGGCGTCCCGGCCGACGATGAAGGTCGTCGTGGTCGATCCGCGCCGGACCGCGACTTCAGACATTGCCGATCTCCATCTTGCGGTGCGTCCGGACGGAGATGTCGCCCTGTTCAATGGGCTGCTTGCGCATCTTGCCGAGACCAACCGGATCGACGAAGCCTTTGTCGGGTCGCATACTTCAGGGCTCGCGGAGGCGCTGATCGCCGCATCGCCTCTGTCGATGGCTGCGCTTTCGGAGGCGACCGGCCTCTCAGGACTGTCGATCCGGCAGTTCTTCTGGCTGTTCGCAGACACGGAACGTGTCGTCACCTGCTACAGCCAGGGGGTCAATCAATCGGCCTCCGGCACCGACAAGGTGAACGCGATCATCAACTGCCATCTCGCGACAGGCCGGATCGGGCGGTCGGGCATGGGGCCCTTCTCCTTAACCGGCCAGCCGAACGCGATGGGCGGCCGCGAAGTCGGCGGCCTCGCCAACATGCTTGCGGCCCATATGGCAATCGAGAATGCGGATGACAGGGACCGCGTGCAGCGCTTCTGGAAATCGCCGCGGATTGCCGATCGTCCAGGGCTTAAGGCCGTGGACATGTTCGATGCCGTGGCAGACGGTCGGATCAAGGCGCTCTGGATCATGTCGACCAACCCCGTGGTCTCCATGCCGGACGCCGACAAGGTGAAGGCCGCCATCGACGCCTGTCCCTTTGTCGTGGTCTCGGACATGCAGGGAGATACGGACACGGGGCGTCTGGCGCATGTCCTTCTGCCGGCGACGGGATGGGGCGAGAAATCCGGCACGGTGACCAATTCCGAGCGGCGCGTCTCCCGGCAGCGAGCGTTTCTCTCCGGACCTGGCGAGGCAAGGCCGGACTGGTGGCACATCACCGAAGTCGCGCGACGGATCGGGTTTGCAAGCGCATTCGACTTTGCCTCGCCGGCCGATATCTTCGCGGAGCACGCGGCTCTCTCCGCCTTTGAAAATGACGGATCAAGAGATTTCGACATCGGTGCCTTTGCTGCGATCGACGAGGATCAGTATGACGATCTTCGACCATTTCATTGGCCCCGACCGGCAACCGGAGAGATGTCGGACCGGTTCTTCAGCGACGGTCGCTTCTATCATCCCGATGGCAAGGCGCGTTTCATCCCGGTGGCAACGGTGCCGGTCTCAGAGCAAGCCGGTTTCATCCTCAACACCGGGCGGGTGCGCGACCATTGGCACACCATGACCCGCACCGGCAAAAGTGCGCGGCTTTCCGCTCACATGGCGGAACCCTATTGCGAAATCCATCTGCTCGACGCCGCCGACCATGGGGTCGGGCATGCCGACCTTGTTCGTATCACGGGCCAGAGCGGAGGAGAGGTCATCGTCCGGGCCTTGCTCAGCGATCGGCAGGCGCGCGGATCGCTCTTCCTTCCGATGCATTGGAGCGACGAGACCGCCTCGGCAGCCCGCGTCGATACCCTGGTGCCGTCGCTCACCGATCCGGTTTCCGGGCAGCCGGCCCTCAAGCAGGCGCGTGTTTCGCTTGAACGCTACTCGGCAGGCTTCCACGCATTCCTGGTGACGCGCAACAGGCCGTCCGACCTGCCGTTTTCCTATTGGGCCACGGCAAAGACTGAAGGCGGCTATCGACTGGAGCTCGCCGGAGACGAACCGGATGGCGGCTTTGGGGCGTGGCTTTCGAGAAGCCTCGAACTTGGCGCAGATGTCGACATGGTCGCCTATGCCGACTCGACGTCGGGTGACAGTCGTATCCTTGCCTTCGACGACACCAATCTCCTGGCCGCCATTTTCGTCTCCCGAGCGCCTGTTGCGGTTTCCCGGCAATGGGCTGTCGACCAGTTGAATGTCGATCATGGCGACCGTCTCGCGCGCTGCAGGCTGGTTGCGGGGCGCCCCGAAACGAACAGACCCGATCGCGGCGCCATCGTCTGCGCCTGTTTCTCGGTTGGCGTCAATGACATACGCCGTGCCGTCGATCACGGCTGCCGATCCGTCGAGGCCATCGGCGAGGCGCTGGCCGCCGGCACCAATTGCGGCTCGTGCCGCCCGGAAATCAGGAGGATCCTCGATGCGCAACCGCTCCTCGCCGCAGAGTGATCCCGCCGCTCGGATCGAGCCGCTCGCCAAGCTGCCGCTGTTCTTCGACCTCCAGGGCAAGAGAGGGCTCGTGGCTGGCGGATCGGACGCTGCGGCCTGGAAGGCGGAGCTTCTGGCTGCCTGCGGTGCAAGGGTCGAGATCTTCGCAGCCGCCGGCACAGTCGGCGACGAGATGGCAGAACTGGCACACGCGGAGAAGGTCACGATCCATGATACGCCATGGCATATCGGCATCTTCGCCGGGGCTGCCTTGGCGATCGCCGACTGCGACACCGATGACGAGGCGCGTGCCTTTGCCTGTGCCGCGCGCGCAGCCGGCGTGCCTTTCAATGTCATCGACAAACCGGCCTTTTGCCAATTTCAGTTCGGATCGATCGTCAATCGCTCACCGGTGATCCTGGCGATCTCCACGGACGGTGCCGCTCCGATCCTCGCCCAGGCCATTCGCAGACGCGTGGAGACGCTCCTGCCAACCTCTCTCAAGGGCTGGGCTGCATTGGCACAGGGTCTACGAGACACGGTCAACCTGCATCTCGCACCCGGGCCGCGGCGTCGGGCCTTCTGGGAGCGCTTCGTCGATCGCTGCTTCTCGTCGACACGTCCGCCCGGTGAGACCGATCGGCAGGCGGTGGTATCGGACATGGAGCAGCTCTGCCATATGGCCGAATCCGGCTCGGTGGCCCTGGTCGGCTCTGGGCCTGGAGATGCCGAAATGCTGACGCTCAAAGCGGTCCGGATGCTGCAGGCAGCCGACATCATCCTGTTCGATGAAAGCGTCTCGCGGGATGTACTCGAACTCGCACGGCGCGAGGCGAAGAGGATGCTGATCAGTACCGTCGTCGCGCGGGAGACACCTGGCGGTGCGGCGAGCCTCCGCGACGCGATCATCGGCATGGCCCGTTCTGGAAAGCGTGTGGTGCTTCTGCGGTCGGACTACACCGTCACGTCCGAGCAGGCAGCGATTGAACTCAGCGCCCTGACGCGGCGAGGCGTCCGATGCGACCTGGTTCCTGGGATCGCTGCGGTCTCTGCGCTCTCTGGTGAAGTTCCGTCGGGGGAGATGCGGATCTCTAGTTACGGGCCCTGACCGCACGGAAGCTTTCACGAACTCTCGATCTGAGAGCGCCAACATGAGCCGTTGTGAGGTGAGTTCACACGACCGAGGACTTACCTACCGCAGGTGAACCGCTCGTTATGAAACGGCAACCACGACTTTTCCCTTGGCCCGCCCGGTCTCGACATAGGCCAAGGCATCCGGTGTCTGCGCAAAGGGAAACACCTTGTCGACGACCGGACGAATGGCGCCGGCGTCGATCAGCTTGGCGATTTCGCGCAGTTGCTGGCCTTCCGCACGCATGAAGAGGAAGGAATAATCGACGCCCCGGCTCTTTGCCTTCTTCAGAATACCACGGCTCAACATCTTCATCACGAAGCGGAAGAAGAGGTTCAGCTTCAGCGACTTGGCGAACGGGACGTCCGGCGGACCGGAGATCGAGATGAGCTTTCCGCCTGGTTTCAGCACATTCACCGACTTTGCCAGTGTCTTGGCATCCTGGCTGTTCAGCACCAAGTCGTATCCGGACAGCACCTGTTCGAAATCCTGCGTCCTGTAGTCGATCACGACATCCGCCCTGAGACTTTTGACGAGTTCGGCATTCGCCGCGCTCGTGGTCGTGGCGACGGTTGCGCCGAGATGTTTGGCGAGCTGGATGGCGAAGGTGCCGACACCGCCGGAACCGGCCTGGATGAAGACCTTCTGCCCGGGCTTGACCTTGCCCACCTCGACGAGCGCCTGCCAGGCGGTCAGCCCCACCAGCGGGATCGAGGCTGCCTCTTCCATCGAGAGGCTTGTCGGCTTCAGAGCGAGGTCTGCGGCATCGACTGCAATCATCTCTGCAAAAGTGCCGACCCTGTTATCGCGTGGGCGAGCGTAGACCTCGTCGCCTGCCTTGAACTGCTGGACATTGGCACCGACGCTGACGACCGTTCCGGCCAGATCGTGACCGAGAATGAAGGGCGGGCGATAGGGCAGGAACAGCTTGAATTCACCGTCACGAACCTTGGAATCGAGGAGGTTGATCGCGGTAGCCTCGATGCGGACCAGCACATCATTGGCACCGATGACCGGATCCGGCATCTCGGCCAGGCGGAGCGGGCCATGCTTCTTGTATTTGTCGACGACGAAGGCTTTCACGGGTCTTCTCCAGTGTGAAACGAGTATCAGGTCAGGCAGCCAGAAAAGCCAGGGCTTTCGGCACGAAGTCGGAATGGTATTGGAAGATCCCGCCATGGCCGGCATCCTCGTAGATCACCAGCTCGGCATTCGGGATGCGCCGAGCCATATCGCGGCTGTTGGATGTCGGCACCATGATGTCATTGTCGCCGTTCGCAACGAGAGTGGGAACACGGATCTGCCCCAGGTCCTGCGGCGCCTGACGCCCCCATGCCTTGATCGCGCTGAGCTGGCGTAGGAACGCCCGGGGTGTCGGCTCCCTGTCACGATCGAGCTGACGCTCTTTCAGGCGCGTCAGAAAATCCTTTGCTGCCCGACGGCCATTGGGTGACGAGGTGAAGAACAGGTAGGTCTTCGGGTCGCGCAGCGTCAGCATTCCCTTCAAGATCAGCGGCCATGAGACAGCGCCAACCTGTGCAATGCCTTCTCCACCTGCGGGACCCGTCCCTGTCAGGATCAGCTTGCGTACCAGGCCGGGGGCTTTCAGCACGATGTCCTGCGCGACGAAGCCGCCTAGCGAAAAGCCCATCAGATCGACCGTAGCAAAGCCCAGTTTTTCGATCACGGAGATCATGTCGCGGGCCATTTCACCGATCGTCAGCGGGGCCATCCCTTCGGAAAGGCCGATGCCCTGATAGTCCAGTGCGATGATGTGATGAGAGACTGAAAGACCATCGACAATGCGCGGATCGAAATTGTCGAGAACCGCGCCCCAGTGGTTGAGCAGAACCAGCGGGACCCCGCTACGTGGACCAAGCTCCCGATAGGCAAAGCGGATCTTGCCCACCGTGACGAACTGGTTGGGAGCGTAGCGATACTGGTTTGGCGAGGTCTTCTTTGCGGATGAGTGGGTCACGATGGTTCTGCCTTGCCCGTCCACGGGCCGATCGGTGAATGAAAAAATCTCAGGCGATGTTGAACTGCTTGCGCAAGATACGATCGAACAGTGCGCGCGGCAGGAATCGCCGCGCAAAGGCAGTCTGTCGGGCTTCCTTGCCGGAGGGATAGCGCAGCCGCGGCTTCCTGGCCTCGGCCGCAGCAACAATGGTCGCCGCGACATCATCTGCCGTGTCCCCGCTGGCCATGGCTGCAGCGAACGCGGACTGATACCGAGCGAAAGTCTGGCTATAGGCTGCCACCGGACGATCGCCTTGTGGTGAGTTGATTTCGATGGAGGTCTTCGTGGCCCATGGCTCGATCACCGCAACCCGGATGCCGAACGACCGCACTTCGTGATCAAGGGATTCGGAGTAGCCTTCGATCGCGTGTTTGCTCGCCGCGTAGTGTGCGCCGAAGGGACCGGGGATGAGCCCGACGACCGAGCCGATGTTCAAGATCCGTCCATGGCCCTGCCGGCGCATGATCGGCAGGACCTCGTTCGTCACCCGGACGACGCCCAGATAGTTGGTGTCGAACAGCGCACCGACCTGCTCGATCGAGCTTTCTTCGGCGGCCCCGGAGATGGCGTAGCCGGCATTGTTGACGAGGAGATCGATGCGGCCGAGTTCTGCATGGGCGAGCGCCACGGCAGCAGAAACGGAAGCGTCCGACGTGACGTCGCAGGCAATCATGCGAATACCATCGCGGATCTCACCGGGTGCCGCCTTGCGGCTGGTGCCGATCACCCGGTAGCCTGCCCGGCTGAGTGCCAATGCGGCCGCTTTGCCGATGCCGCTTGAGGCGCCGGTCACGAATGCAGTTTTCTGGCCTTTGGATGCAGAGGTTGCCATGGCTTTGGTCTCGATCTGGCGCACGACACAGGGCGCGCTGCCTTTGATTTTCAGGGGATTGATGATAACTGGGCTATCGTGGGCCGCACCGAGGCACAGCCCCTGTTGGCTCAACGGCTGGAAGTGTCGGCAAAGCGCGGATAGTCGGTGTAACCCGCAGCACCACCGCCATAGAGCGTCGCCGGGTTCATCTCGGCGAGCGGGGCGCCGCTCTGCAGCCGTTCCACGAGATCCGGATTGGCGATGAACGGACGCCCGAAGGCGATCAGATCGGCCTTGCCATCGGCCAGATGCGATGTCGCAAGCTCCAGACCATAGCCATTGTTCGCGATATAGGTTTTGCTGAAGCGGCGGCGCAGCGATGCATAGTCGAAGGGAGCGACGTCACGCGGACCGCCGGTGGCACCTTCGACGACGTGAATATAGGCGATGCCGAGCGCCTCGAGCTGATCGACGATGTAGTCGTACTGTGCCTGGGGATCGCTCGCCGAAATGCCGTTGGCGGGCGAGACCGGCGATAGCCGGATGCCGGTGCGCTCAGCACCAATCTCCTCCGCCACCGCAGCGGTGACTTCGAGCATCAGGCGGGCGCGGTTTTCGACGGAGCCACCATAGGCATCCGTCCGAACATTGGCGCCGTCCTTTGCGAACTGCTCCAGCAGATAGCCGTTGGCACCGTGAACCTCCACGCCATCGAAACCGGCCGCAATGGCATTGGCGGCTGCCTGACGGAAGTCGTTGACGATGCCCGGAAGCTCGTCCAGCTCAAGCGCACGTGGCTCGGAAACGTCAGCGAAACCGTTGTTCACGAAGGTCTTGGTCGCGGCACGGATTGCTGAGGGTGCGACCGGTGCGTCACCGCCGAGAAGATCGACATGGCTGACGCGCCCGACATGCCATAGCTGAACGAAGATCCGTCCGCCCTTCTCGTGCACGGCGGCGGTCACCTTCCGCCAGCCGTCGATCTGAGCCTCAGTATAGATGCCGGGCGTGTCCTGGTATCCCTGGGCCTGCTTTGAGACCTGAGTTGCTTCGGTGATGATGAGTCCGGCGCTCGCGCGCTGGGCGTAGTATTCCGCAGCGAGTTCACTCGGCACGAGGCCCTCAGCCGCGCGGTTACGTGTGAGCGGCGCCATGACGACCCGGTTTGCAAGGGTGATGCGGCCGAGGGCATAGGGTTCGAAAAGCGTATTGTTGGTCATGATATACCTATTTGTGTTCTCTGCTGTGACGGATCGCCGAACCGGTGAAGCTCAGGCGATTGTGCGATAGCGTTCGGCGGGGAGCGCGTTGACGAGATTACCGAGCATGGCCTTGCGTGCGCCATCGAAGGCGTCCCACTGGCCGGCATCGGGAAGCGGCGGGATGGTGACCGGCTCGCGGCGGTCGAAGCCGACCAGAGCCGCGTCGACCAGATCGCCCACTTCCATGACATTGCTCATGGCATTGACGTCGGCGCCGACATGATCCCAGATCTCGGTGCGGGTCGTGGCCGGAAGCACGGCCTGGATATAGACGCCCTTCGGCCCGAGTTCGTGTGCCAGCCCCTGCGACAGGAAGAGTACGAAGGCCTTCGTCGCGCCGTAGACCGTCATGCCGAATTCAGGCGCGATGCCCACCACCGAACCGATATTGACGATCGCGCCCTCGCCGGCCTTGGCAAGACGCGGTGCAATGGCGCTAGCAAGCCGGACGAGCGCGGTTGCGTTGAGGGCGACGAGCTTGGTCATGTCATCGACATTCTGGTCGATGAAGCTTCCACCGATCGCCGTTCCGGCATTGTTGACGAGAACGCCGATGCGCGCATCGTCACGCAACCGGGTCTCGACCTTGGCGAGATCTTCAGCCTTGGTGAGATCTGCCGGGAGAATATCGACCTTGACGCCGGTTTCCTGACGCAGACGCTTCGCAAGCGTCTCCATACGCACCACGTCGCGGGCAACCAGCACGAGGTCATGGCCGCGCCGCGCGAAGCGTTCGGCATAGGTCGCACCAATGCCCGTGGAGGCTCCGGTAATCAGGACTGCGGAATTTTGGCTCATCGGATTGCTCTTTTCTATCATCGGCTCTATATTCATGATCATCATCATGATTGGATTTAAATATGATGGTCATCATGTAAATGTCAACGGGTGTTGCGGAGAATTTTGAAAATGAAGGTCAGCCGAGAACAGATGGCGGAGAACCGTCGCCGGATCCTGGACGTCGCCAGCCGGTTGTTTAAGGACAAGGGGTTCGATGCGGTGAGCGTCGCGGAGGTGATGAAAGCAGCCGGCATGACCCATGGCGGCTTCTATGGACACTTCAGCTCAAAGGACGATCTTGTGGCGCAGACGCTGGCGCATGCGCTGGCAGGGGACAGCTTCGGAGACGGCGAGTTCAGCGATTTCGTCCGCTCTTATCTGGCGCCTCGTCATCGGGATAATCCCGGCAACGGATGCCCGACCGCAGGGCTGGCCGCCGCCATTCGCCACCAGACTCCGGCCGCAAAGGCCGCGATGACCGAAGGACTGCGCGCCCAGATCTCACGGATCGAGCAGGCGCTTCCGGAGCAAGGGTCAGCCGACAGGCGCCGTGCGGCAGTCGGAAGCTGGGCAGCCATGGTCGGGGCCGTCATCCTCGCCAGAGCTGTCGACGATCCGGAATTGTCTGACGAGGTTCTGGAGCAGACACGCGACTGGATCGACAGCAATGCCGGCACGACGAAGACGGCGTAATAGTCGCGTCAACGCGTGTGCCGATCAGCCTTTGCCAAAAATGCCATAGCGGGTGAGGATTTCGCCGATCTTCGCATCTTGCTCCGGATCCGGCAGAAGTGCCGGCTGGCGGCTGGCACCGACAGAGGCGTCCTGCAGGTAGAGCGCCCGCTTGACCATGGCTGGCGCAAAGCCGAGCGCATAGAGATCGGTGCGGAACGCCGTGAAGATCGCCTGCTGGCGCTCGGCTTCCGCGATATCGCCGCTGTTGTAACCCTTGAGAATACCGGCGAGCACATCCGGCAGCGCATTGCCGAGACCGGAGATACAGCCAGCCGCGCCGTTTTGCAGGGCCCAGAGCACCAAATGGTCGGGCCCGGAATAGACGTCGAAGGCGGGCATGTCGCGAGACACCGCAAGATAGGCTTCCAGCGTCTCCTTTGCACCACCCGAATCCTTGATGCCGGCGATGTTGCCATGGGACGCGAGCTTGCGCGCCGTTTCCGGCTCGATGTGGTTCTGGGTCCGGGCGGGGATGTCGTAGAGATAGATCGGCGTCTTCACCGCATCGGCCACCGTCGAGAAATGCCTGACAAGGCCATCCTGGGTGCAGGCGATGAAGAAGGGCGTGATGACGGCAATCGCAGTCACACCAATCCGGTCGAACTCCTTCGCGAGCTTGATCGTCTCGAAGGTCGCCGGCATGCCGGCATTGACGATCACGTCGACCTTGCCGCCGACTTCATCGACCACGGCTTCTGCGAGCTTCACCTTTTCCTCGAAGGTGAGCGCGGTGAAGTCGCCATTGGTGCCGGCGCACATGATGTTGTTGCCGGCCGCCACCTGACGGCGCACCTGTGCGCGGGTGGCATCGTAATTGATCGTCTCGTCCTCGTTGAAGCAGGTGACGAGCGCGACGAAGGCCTTTTTCGACATCAGTATTCTCCGGTAATTAAAAGGTTCAGGAGGCGCGGCTTAGGCGAGCGGCGCGGGTTTGCGCCTGCACATCCGGGTCGGGATCGAGCCCTGCTGCGAGCAGTGCCTGGGTGTATGCTTGCTTCGGCGTCTCGAAGATCTCGCGCACTGTGCCGAGTTCGACCACCTCGCCCTTCTGCATGACCATGACATGGTCGGCGAAGTCGCGCACGACCGGCAGGTCATGGGCGATGAAGATGAAGGCAATGCCCATTTCGCGGCGCAGCTTGTCGAGAAGCGCGATGACCTGCGCCTGGACCGAGACATCGAGGGCAGAAACGGCTTCGTCGCAGATGATGAGCTGCGGCTCCAGCGCGAGCGCTCGGGCAATCGCGATGCGCTGTCGCTGCCCGCCGGAGAACTGGTGCGGATAGCGCCCCATATGCTCAGGCCCCAAGCCCACCTGGGTCAGAAGCTCTGCGACACGCTCCCGCCATTTGGACTTCGGCAGGATGTCCGGATGGATAACCCAGGCCTCCGAGATCAGCTGGTAGACGGTCATGCGCGGATTGAGCGACTGGGTCGGATCCTGAAAGACCATCTGCAGATCGCGGCGGAGCTTGTAGAGCTCGGCCGGAGACAAGGTGAAAAGGTCCCTGCCCTTCCACAGCGCCGAGCCGGAATCCGGCTCGTCGAGCCTCAACAGGATGCGGGCGAGAGTCGATTTTCCCGAACCGCTTTCGCCGACGACGGCAAGCGTTTCGCCGGCCAGCAAGTCGAAGGAAACACCTTTCAAGGCTGCGAAGGCGCCATAGTTCTTGTGAACGTCTCGGACGCTCAAAACCGGTTCGGCGCCTTTCAGCGGCTCATGCATCGCGCCCTTGCCGGGGGCTGCTGCAATCAGCTTCTTCGTGTAGGGATGCTGCGGGTTCTTGTAGACCTCGCGCACGGTGCCGGCCTCGACGAGAACGCCCTTTTCCATCACCACGACACGGTCCGCGATCTCGGCTACGACGCCGAGATCATGCGTGATGATGAGAACCGCCATGCCGGTCTCGCGCTGCAACTCCTTGAGAAGCGCCAACACTTCGGCCTGCACGGTGACATCGAGCGCTGTCGTCGGCTCATCCGCGATCAGGAGATCGGGACGGAGGGCGAGCGCCATTGCGATCATGACGCGCTGGCGCTGACCGCCGGAAAACTCGTGCGGATATTTTTCGAGGGCGTTTTCGGGGTCGGGAATGCCGACACGCCCGAGAAGGCGTAGCGACTCGGCCTGCGCCTTGGTTGCATCCGTGCCATGCGTTGTCAGGGCCTCGCGGATCTGCCAGCCGACGGTGTAAACCGGATTGAGATGGCTGAGCGGATCCTGGAAGATCATGGCAATGCGGCGACCGTTGATCTCACGACGCTGCGACAGCGGCATTGTCAGCAGGTCGACACCGTCGAGCAGGATCTCGCCCGAGGAGATGCGTCCCGGCGGCATGTCGATCAGGTTCATGATCGCCGAAGACGAGACAGACTTGCCCGAGCCACTTTCGCCGAGGATTGCCAGCGTCTCACCGCGGTCGAGATGATAGGACATGTTGCGCACGGCCTTCACCACGCCGACCGCCGTATGAAACTCCACGGAGAGATTGCGGACTTCGAGAAGATGGTCAGCCATTCTTGGCCCCTTTCATTTCCAGACGCCAGCGCTGCACCGGATCGAGCGCAATCCGCAACCAGTTGGACAGAAGGTTCAGCGACATCGTTGTGAGGATGATCGCGAGTCCCGGCCAGAACGAGAGCCACCAGGCGTTGGTCAGATATTGCCGCCCCTGGCTGATCATCAGGCCCCAGGTGATCTCCGGCGGCTGGATGCCTATGCCAAGGAAGGACAAGGCACTTTCGGCCAGCATGACATAGGCGAAGTCGAGGGTGGCGAGCGTGGTCAAGGTGGGCAAGACCACAGGCAGGATATGCCGGAAGACAATGCGTTTGCTGGAAGCGCCCATGACGCGCGCCGCCTGGACGAACATTCGTTCGCGGATCTCGAGCACCTCGGCCCGCGTGGTGCGCAGATAGACCGGGATGCGGGTAATCGCGAGCACCATCATCAGATTGAAGATCGAGGAGCCGAGGATGTAAAGCACGATGACCGCGATCAGCAGCGACGGAAAGGACATGATCACGTCGGCGAGCCGCATGATGATCTGGCTGACCCGCGGAGAAGAGAAGCCGGCGATCAGGCCGAGAACCGTTCCGATGACAGCCGAAATCAGCACGGCGCCGGCCGCGACCATCACCGTGTTTTGCGTGGCGACGATGATGCGGGCCAGCAACGGCCGACCAAGCGCATCCGCGCCCATCCACCAGACCCAGGCCCTCTCGAAATCGAAGGGTGCTGCATTTCGGCCGCGCAGGTTTTGCTTCGTCGCGAGGTCCCCGAGCCAGCTCGGGCCAAGGATGGCCATCGCCAGGATGACGAGGAGAAAGATCGCGGCGCAAAGCGCGAACTTGTCGGCCAGCAGCATGCGAAACATGCGCTTGAGGAAGGGAGGCTCGTCGATGATGACAGCGGCGTCGATGGACAAGGACCTCTCCTCCTCAGTTCCGGATGCGCGGATCGAGAAGCGCATAGGCGAGATCGATCAACAGGTTCATGAGAAAGATGGCGAGTGCCGTGACCAGGATCGCGGCCAGCACGACATTGAAGTCACGCTGCAGGATGGAATCGATCATCAGCTTGCCGACACCCGGAAAGCCGAAAATGGTCTCGATGATGACGGCACCGTTCAAGAGGCTCGCGGCCTGGTCGCCGATCACGGTGATCACAGGCAGCATGGCGTTGCGCAACGCATGGATGAAGATGATGGGGGTCGACTTCACGCCCTTGGCACGCGCGGTCTTCACATAGGCCGATGAAAGCGCCGTGATCATGGAGCCGCGCACCACCTGGACGATGATGCCGAAGGGACGGACGAATAGCACCGATATCGGCAGGATCCAGTGCCATATCGTGCCAGTGCCCGAAGTCGGCAACCAGGCAAGGTTCACAGCGAACACGACAATGGCGACGATCGCCAGCCAGAAATCCGGGACGGACGCTCCCACAAGCGAGACGATGGACGAGAACCGGTCGAAGAAGCCCCCGGCCCGGAAAGCGGCGAGCGAGCCGACCACGATGGCAGCAGCGGTCACCAAGCTCATAGTGATAACCGCGAGCCATAGCGTCCAGACGAAGGCTTCGAGCACCACGTCGAGTGCCGGACGCGCCTTGCGCAGGGAATCCCCGAGATCACCGGTGACGACATCGCCCATATAGCGGCCGAACTGCACCAGCAGTGGATCGTTCAGACCATGCAGTTCCCGAAACTGGTTCTTCATCTCCTCTGAAGCCTCGACCGGCAGGAACAGGGCAGCCGGATCGCCGGTCAACCGTGAGAGGAAGAAGACCATGACCACAAGCCCGATCAGCGAGATCAGACTGGCCACGGCGCGTTTTCGGATGAAGCTCAGCATGGCGTCCTCGGAGAAAACGGTGCGGCGGGATCATCCCGCCGCATGACTTGCCTTGAAATGGACGGCGCGTGCCGCCCGGCGATTACTTGATCTTGATCTCGGAGAGCTGGAGCATGGAATTCGTCGCCATCGTCGGCTTGAAATCCAGTCGCTCGGAAACACGCGAGAAGCCGACCATGTGGAAGAGAAGCACATCTGCGACGACTTCGTCATGCAGATAGGCGATCAGTTCCGACCAGAGCTTGGCACGCTCATCGCCGACGGCAGCCGAAGCGCGCGTGATCAGGTCGTCCACCTTGGGGTCGGAGAAGCCCGACTGGGTGCCTTCGGTCGCATATTTGAAGAACATCGAGAAGGAAGGATCACCCTTGGAATTGTCGTGCATCGCAGCGACGATCTGGGGGCCACGACCTTCAGCGAAGGGCTTCGAATAATACTGCTCGTGCTCGGCCACTTCGACGAACTTCAGCTCGATGTTGAAGCCGACTTCCTGCAGCTGCTGCTGGATCGCTTCCATGATTTCGGTGACGTTCGGGAAGTTTGCCGAACGGGCGACGACGGTGATCGGGGTATCGACCTTTACGCCATCTGCCTTGGCCTCCTCGAGCAGCTTCTTGGCCGCGTCGGGATCATAGGCCGGCACCTTGACATCCGGATTCCAGCCGAGTGTCGGTGGTGGCACGATGGCCGTGGCGAGCAGTGCGCTGTCCGGCAGAAGGGTACCGAGGAAGGCTTCGCGATCAACGGCGAGGTTGAGCGCCCGACGCACGCGAACGTCGTTCAACGGCTCGATATTGTGGTCGATACGCAGATAGACGGTTTCGCTGTCGAGATAGGAGAAGTCAGTCGCCGGATTGGTGGCCTCCACCTGCGAGATCGAGGGCGACAGATCTGCTTCGCCCGCCTGCACCATGGCCGCACGGACCGCAGGATCTGCGCGGAACAGATATGTGGCTTCCGTCACCTCAGGCTTCTCACCCCAGTAGTCGTCGCGACCCGTCAAAACGATCTGCTGTCCCGGCGTCCAGTTGGTGAGCTTGTAGGGACCGGTTCCAACAGGCTCGCGAACGAATTCGAGAGGCGTCTCCTCGGGAACGATCGTGACGAGCGACAGAAGCAGAGGCAGGATCGGCTGGACCGGCTCGGCCTTGAAATCGACGGTGAAGTCATCGACGATGGTCGGCGTGACCGTCATACCGCCGAAATAACGCCGCGACTCGCAGGTGATCGTGTCGCTCATCATGCGGTCGAAGCTGTGCTTGACATCCTTCGCATCGAAGGCGCTGCCGTCGGAGAAGGTGACGCCCTGGCGCAGATGGAAGCGCCAGCTGCCGTCGGCATTCTGCTCCCACTTCTCGGCGAGGCGCGGCTGCACGCCGGTGCCGCCGCGAACATCAAGTTCGGTCAGCGTTTCGCTGACATTTTCCATGATGATGCGGCCGATATTCGAGCGCGTCGCCATGCAGGGCTCGAGCAGATCGGCCTCTTCGGCGAGCACGACCTTGATCGGGCCGGACCCGGCATAGGCCGGCGACAGGGACGTGCCCATGGCAAGGGCACACAACAATGCAGTCTTTCTCATTTCCATTCTCCTCCCAGATGAATTCAGTTTGAAGCTTTCACGCCTCGCGAGCGCGCAGCGATAAGTGCTGCAAGGCAGATCAGAACAGCGCCGACCATTGTCGTCAGAGCGATGGTTTCATTGAACAGGGCAAAACCGCCGACCGCCACGAGTGGCAATCGCAGGAAATCGGCCGGCGCGACGATGCTTGCAGGGGCAAGCGACATGGCATGCGTCATCAGCCCCATGCAGCTTGTGCCGACCACCCCCTGAACCGCGAGCAGAACCAACTCCCGGTTTCCCGGCATGGCGAAGAAGGGCACGGCGAGCACCAACGAGATCGGCACGGTCAAAAGAAGGTTCCAGACCACCAGGGTCGAGGTCGCATCGCCGCGCGACATCGACTTCAGGATCAACTGGATCGCAGCTTGCAGAAGCGCACCCGCGAAAGCGAGCCCGATCGCGAGCGTGAAACCAGAAGGCGATGGCCCGACAATGACCATGGCCCCGCAAAAGCCAGCCACGACGGCAAACAGCATCGAAAGGCCAGGCCGTTCCCCGAGAAGAACTGCGGCGCCAAGCACGACAAAGATTGGCGACATGAAGGCGATGGCCGTGACGTCCGCAAGCGGCCCCATGCTGAAGGCCGCAAAGAAGGCCACCATTGCGAAAAGCTTGAACAGCGCCCGGATGCCGTGCTGACCAAGCGTATGCGTGGATTGCAGCACCTTTGGCCGCAGAACAACGATGGGCAAGAGCACGATGGCACCGAACAAGGCGCGAAAAAAGGCGATCACGAAGGGATGCACGGCACCATCCAGAGCACGCACGATGACGGCATCGGATGCAGCCAGTGCTGCCGCTCCGACTGCAAAGAGCACTGCGGCGGGAACCCGCTCGCCTTTCTCTACTGCATGCATGCCATCCTCCCGGACCGACCTCCACGTCGGCATGTTTAAAAACATCCAACTTCCCAGCATGTTTGTCAAATGATTTCCCAATGTAAAATGTTTGATGCCGAAAGGTGTGAATTTAAAGCAATCTTTTCAGGTGTTTGATAGAATCATTCGGCCAACATCCAGCGACTTACAACATAAACAAACTTGACAACTTTGGAAAAATGGCGAACTTCGGAGGGCAAGAGGAGCATTCCATGACACCTGATGACATTGCCCGGCAGATGACCGGCATACTCACGACGTCGGATTCCGATCGGACCGAGGCCTATCTTCCGTCGCCTATGGTGCAGAACCACGCATCCTTCCTGCACAGACAGGCAGACGGAAGTCTGATCTGCGCGTGGTTTGGCGGATCACTCGAAGGAAAGTCGGACATTTCGATCTACGCGTCAGTGCTCGTAGCCGGTCAAAACGCCTGGGGCGCGCCGCAGCGGCTGAGTTCCGATCCTGATCATTCCGAGCAGAACCCCGTGCTGTTTCAGGCACCCGACGGGCGGCTGCTTCTGTTCCACACGTCGCAACCCTCTGGCAATCAGGACGAGTGCCGGATCCGCATGTCCGAAATCAGCGTCGACGCGGAGGACCCGACGCGCTTGAGGGCGACCGAAGGCCGCTATCTCGACCTGCCCCGCGGCAGCTTCGTACGGGCCCCGGTCGCGATCCGCGCCGACGGGACCTGGCTCTTGCCGATCTTCCGATGCATCCCGCGCCCCGGCCAGAAGTGGAACGGCAGCCACGACACCGCCGCCATTGGCATCAGCGAAGACGGCGGCGCGACCTGGCGACTGGAAGAGCTCAGCCAATCGATTGGCTGCGTGCACATGTCCCCCGTCGCTCTGGGCGACACGACGATGGCCGCATTTTTCCGACGTCGCCAGGCGGATTTCGTCTACCGGACGGAGAGCCATGATGCTGGCAGGACCTGGAGCGCGCCCGCACCGACCGATCTGCCCAACAACAATTCCTCCATCGCGGCCATCGCCTTGGACGACGGGCGTGTTGCAATCATCTGCAATCCCGTCAACGCTGCGGCCTCCTTGGACCGTCGCACCTCCCTCTACGACGAACTCGGTGAGGAAGACGACAGGCCGGAGGCGGACCCGACCGGGGGCTGCGCCCCTATCTGGGGAGTGCCGCGAGCTCCTGTGACGGTTTGCATCTCTAGCGATGGCGGTTTGACATTCCCGCAGCGGATCCAGATCGAGGATGGCCCGGGAACCTGCTTGTCCAACGATTCCACCGATGGACGAAACAAGGAAATGTCCTATCCCTGGCTGCTGGCAGATCAGGATGGATCGCTCCATATCGCCTACACCTATCACCGACGCGCGATCAAATATGTCCGGCTCGCCCCCGGCTGGGATCGTACCGGAAACGGAGACTGACATGAGCGGCATTATCGGCATCACCATGGGCGATCCCTGCGGCGTCGGGCCCGAAATTTCGGTCCGTGCTCTGGCCGAGATGTCGGCCGAAGATCGCGCGGCCACACGCATATACGGCAATCTCGCGACCTTGAACGCCGCGCGTGACGCGCTCGGCCTGTCCATCGATCTCGCCCCACATGTCGTCGACGTCGAGGTGGAAGGCGCTCCGCTTCCCTGGGGCACTTTGAGCCCGGTCGCCGGCGACGCCGCCTTCCGCTTCATCGAAAAGGCAGTCCGCGATGCGGAAGCGGGAGCGATCAGCTGCATCGTGACGGCCCCGATCAACAAGGAGGCCCTGAACCTCGCCGGCCACCATTATGACGGCCATACCGGCATGCTGCGCAGCCTGACGGGCTCGAAGGCCGCCTATATGCTGCTTGCCGCGGAAAGACTGAAGGTCATTCACGTGTCGACCCATGTCTCGCTTCAGGAAGCGATCCGCCGGGCAACGACCGAACGCGTGCTCGCGACCATCAAGGCCGGCAACGACCACCTGAAGCGCGTCGGCTACGACAAGCCGCGCATCGCGGTTGCAGGCGTCAATCCGCATTGCGGCGAAAACGGTCTCTTCGGCACCGAAGACGACGACCAGATCGCCCCAGCGGTCGCGGCCGCGCGCGCCGAGGGCATCGACGTGCAGGGACCGATCTCCGCCGACACCGTCTTTTACCGCGCCTATTCCGGCGCCTTTGACCTCGTGGTCGCGCAATATCACGACCAGGGCCACATCCCCATCAAGCTCGTCGCTTTCGACACGGCCGTCAACGTCTCCGTCGAGCTGCCGATCGACCGCACCTCAGTCGATCACGGCACCGCCTTCGACATCGCCGGCAAGGGCATCGCCAACCACGGCAATATGAACTCCGCCATCGCCTATGCCCGCAAGCTGGTCGCTGGCAAGGCAAAGCAAGGATGACTTCGATGACAGCATCCATCACCCTTCACCAGCCGCGTCGGCTCATCGTCGGCGCCGGGACGATCGGGGAGGTCGGCAACCTTGTGGCGGATGCCACGGCTACACTCGTCATTGCGACGCCGATCACCGCAGGTTTTGTCGATCGTCTGAAGCTTCCGGGAAAGATCGAAATCTTCGACGCGATCCCAGGCGAACCCGATGTAGCGACACTCGACGCGGCACTTGCCGTCGCCCGCCGGGTCAGACCTCAGGCCGTTATCGGCCTCGGCGGCGGATCGGTTCTCGACGTGGCAAAGCTCGTGGCTGCGCTTTGGGACAGCGAGCAGACGCTGGCCGACGTCGCCGGCCCCAACAAGGTCGCTGGTCGCAACACCCGGTTGATCCAGGTCGCAACGACGGCCGGAACCGGATCGGAAGCCGGCATACGTTCGCTGATCACCGACCCGGTCAAGGGTGCGAAGATCGCGGTTGAAAGTCCGCACATGATCGCCGATGCGGCCGTTCTCGATCCCCAGCTGACCTTCACCGTCCCGCCCGCCGTCACTGCCGCAACCGGCGTCGATGCCATGGCGCATTGCGTCGAAGCCTTCACCAATAAGCGTGCCCATCCGATGATCGACGGTTTCGCCCGCATGGGCTTCCGACTCGTCGGCAAATATCTGGCCCGCGCGGTCAAGGATGGTTCCGACACCGAAGCCCGCGAAGGCATGATGCTCGCCTCCTATTATGGCGGGATCTGCCTCGGTCCGGTCAACACGGCAGCGGGTCACGCAATCGCCTATCCGCTCGGCACGCGTCTCGGTCTGCCACACGGGCTGGCAAACGCCATCGTCTTCCCGCATGTTCTCGCTTTCAACCAGCGGGTCGTCGCCGAAAAGACAGCGGAAGTAGCGGAAGCGCTCGGCTTCAGCGCCAACTCGCCTGATGCCCTGCTTGAGAATGCCTGCCTCTTCTGCACGGACCTCGATATCGAGATGCAGCTTTCCCGGCATGGCGCAAAGGAAGACGCACTGGCGGGATATGCGGCCGAGGCCCATGCCAATCGTCGCCTGATGGACAACAACCCGGCCGACATGGCTGTCGAGGATGTTCTGGCGATCTATCGAGCTGCCTATTGAAGGCTTCTCATTCCGACTAAAAGAAAAAGGGGCCATCGGCCCCTTTTTCAGTTGTCAGATCGAGCGTTACGCAGATACCCGTTCAGCCGTCCGGCAGGGCCGTCAATGATGCACTCGTCTGGAAGAGACGGGCGCGCGAACCTGTCAGATGAGCATGCATGAGCTCTTTCGCCCGGGCGCCTTCACCCGCCGCAATCGCAGCTGCTATCGCTTCATGCTCGGCAAACACGCGCGACAGCCCAGCTGCGTCCCGTTTGACCGAGACACCGTGAAAGCGCATGCCGACGGCGATGTGGTCCTTCAGGGCCTCCATGGCGGTCGAGAAATAGGTGTTGTTGGCGGCGCGCGCGATCGCAAGGTGGAACTGGAAATCGGCATCTTCGCGATGCGCCTGGCGGTTGGTCGCGTCACGCATCAATTCGAGCGCCTCTCGGATCGACGCGAGCGCAGCCGGCGTGTGGCGCATGGCGGCGGCCTCAGCCGCAGCCGGCTCGAGGGTCAGGCGAAATTCATAGCAGTTGAGAAGATCCGCGACATTCTCGAGCTGACCGAAACCGAGCGGCTGTTTCATACCGACGGATCGCACGAAGCTGCCGGCACCGCGCCGCGAATAAATAAAACCCTGCTCGCGTAGCCGGCGAAGGGCTTCCCGGACAATGGGGCGCGAAACCTCAAACTCGATCGCAAGATCGTGCTCGGTCGGCAGGCGCTCGTCCGACTGGTAGGCGCCCGATTTGATCGCCCTGTGCATTCGCTCGAAAACCAGGTCGGCCAGACTTTTCCGTGGCGTTCCGTTTTGCAGTCCCATTATCAGCCCCTGCCCCCCTGCAGTTTTTCGGCGAGCGTCACCAATGTCTCCGGCACTCCGAATCCGCCTGATTTGGCAATGATACAATGTCCATCGGCATAGGCTAGCCCGAGCCCTGGCAGGCATTCCCCCTGCAACCGGAAACACTCGATCCCCATGCGAGCCATAACGGCTTCAGCGGTCGAACCGCCGCAGAGGAGGAGTGTCCGGGCACCTTCAGTCAAACCGGGATGCACTGACGACGCAAGGTTTCGAGCGACCTCCTCCGAGCTTATCTCTGTGTCCCCGGAGACCGCCTGCACGAGCATGGGGAATGTCTGCGGTTGGCCGACAGTCTTCAAGATGCCGTTGGGTGCGGGTTGGTAGCTTACTGCCTCCATCTCGCGCAGCCGATCCACTTGCTCCACGGTGATCCGATCATGCGATCCGATGACAAAGAGTGCAGGGCCGATGGGCGGCTCAACCAGTTCGGACATCGGTTGCCCGGTCATTTCCAAGGCCAGTGCCTCGGCAAGCCCCCTTGCACCGATGAAGAGGTCAATGCCTTCGGCGCGGGCATGCGTGAGAGCGTCACTCAGATCCTGATCCGTTGTTGCATCGACGATGCTGCAGCGCTCGGCATGATGTCTCAAGGCGTTCGCCACGGAGATCGGCGTGGACACTCCAAATCCCTGGACATGCCCTTCACGAACGAAACGGCCAAAGGCCGGGATGGCGGGTGCAACGAGTGCCCTTGTGAATGGAATGGCATCGAGTTCAGTCGAGATATGTCCCTTGAGGCGGGAGTCGACCTTCTTGAACAGAATGACATCGGATGGCAGCGTTTCCATCACCTGACGCAGGGCTCGGAACGCGTCTTCTGCAGGCTTTTCCCGAGAGGCCAGATTGATGGACAGCACCTCCGGCGCCTGCAAAATCCCTGACTTCACCGCATTCGGTGTCAGGGCGACTTCCGTATGCAGCCCGCGCGCGGCAAACGGAGCGGCGGAGTCCAGTGCTCCCGTCAAATCATCGGCAATGATGACAAGCACCATCCTGCTCCATGTTGTTATCTTCTCGATTGAAATATGGTCGCATTTCCAGCAGGATGCAACACCATGGTAACAAATCATCACTGGAGAGGGACACCGGGTCGGAAGCGATGCGACTGCTTTTCAGCGCTTGATTGCCTTTTTGCGTTGCTGTCGCGCGCAGCTCTTGGTTCGGTTGCAACCTTCCATCATGGTCCTCGCCGCTATGCTCGGCTCTGTGGCAACCCGCTTGACACCATCGTTAAAAAACTCATACTCGAAATTGGTCAGACAATCTGACCGCCTGCGCATCAGGGGAGTGATGCGCTCGGAGGAATTCCATGTTCGTGGCTTTGGAGCCGCGCCGGCTTTATCGCCAGGTCGCGGAGCAGATCCGTGCGCTTATCGAAACGGGTGAATTGAAGCCGGGTTCGCGGCTTCCGCCCGAGCGCGAGCTCGCAGACCGCTTTTCAGTCTCGAGACCCACCGTCCGTGAGGCACTGATCGTGCTGGAGGTCGAGGGACACATTCAGATCCGTATGGGCTCTGGTGTCTATATCAGCAGCCGGCCCCGGCCAGCCCAAGAGAGTGCCGCCAATGACGACAGCGAAGGCCCGCTGGAAATCCTGCAGGCGCGCTGCCTGATTGAAAGTGGCATCGCGGAAGAGGCCGCAAGGCTTGCGACGGCGGAAGGTCTCATGCGGATCGACGCCATTCTGGAGCGCATGGAGGGCGCACTGGACGATGGCGCGGTGGCACTGGCGTGTGACCGCGATTTCCACACGGCGATTGCCGACATCATCGGAAATTCGGCGCTCAAGCACTTCACCGGTCTGATCTACGATTCGCGCATGTCGCCGTATTTCAAGAAGCTGGCCAGCTATTTCGAGGGGCCGCATACCTGGAAGCTGGCGCTCGAAGAGCACCGCATCATTCGCAACGCGATCGCAGCTCGGGACCCGGACGGTGCCCGAGAGGCCATGCGGCGTCATCTGACGCTGGCGCAGAAGAGATTCTCGGAAAGCTTTGAGGAGGAGCCGACCAGAGAAGACTGACCGTTCGGGCCTCGCGCCCACGGTTTCCAAAGAGTTCTGTTTCAATGGGAGGAAAACATGAAACTGACACTTAAGACGCTTCTTGGAGCAGCGGCGGTGATTGTCGCGTCCACTGTCTCGGTCCATGCCGAGACCGTTCTGAAATGGGCCCATGTCTACGAGACTTCGGAGCCCTTCCACACGGATTCCGTCTGGGCGGCAGAAGAGATCAACAAGCGGACCGATGGCCGCTACAAGATCGACGTCTTCCCGGCTTCGCAGCTCGGCAAGGAAGCTGACATCAACCAGGGCCTCAAGCTCGGAACCGTCGATATCATCATCTCCGGCTCGAGCTTTGCCGCACGCGATCACAATCCGATCGGCGTGACCTACTATCCCTACATCTTCCGCGACCCGAGCCATCTCCTGGCCTACACCAAGAGCGACGTCTTCAAGAAGCTGACGGCCGGCTATGAAGAGAAGACCGGCAACCATATCGTTGCCGTCAGCTACTATGGAACACGGCATACCACGTCAAACCGACCCATCGCCAAATGCGAAGACATGGCGGGCTTGAAGATCCGCGTACCGGATGTTCCGGCCTATCTGGCGATGCCGCGGGCCTGCGGTGCCAACACAACGCCGATCGCCTTTGCGGAAGTCTATCTCGCCCTGCAAAACGGCACGGTTGAAGCCCAGGAAAATCCGCTGACGACGATCGAGGCCAAGAAGTTCTACGAGGTTCAGAAGAACATCGTGCTGACCGGCCACATCGTCGACCACCTGAACACGGTCGTCTCCAAGACCCGTTGGGCAAGTCTGTCGGATGAAGACAAGGCGATCTTCACCGAGGTGATGCTGGAAGCAGCGGCCCGCACGACGAAGACGATCGAAGCCCGTGAAAAGGCGCTGGTCGACGAGTTCAAGGCAAAGGGCATCACAGTCACCGAAGTCGACAAGGCTGACTTCGAAGAGAATGTCCTCGCCAAGGCGAAGTTCGAGGACTTCGGCTACGACAAGGCTGATTGGGAAGCCATCCGCGCCATCCAGTAATAGCGCCATCCCGGCGCCAGTCAGGCGCCGGGACTCCTTCTGAAATCATCGAGAATTGGAGCCGACCCATGACGGAGCACCCGCACGCGCCGATCAGTGTGGAAGAGATGGCGCATGCCTTCGAGGAGGAGGCAGCACCCGTCGATCTATCCCATCACGCCATCGAGGATTGGGTGACGCTGGCAGTGTTCTGGGGCATGGGCCTCGCCGTGTTTCTGCAGTTCTTTACCCGCTACGTCCTGAACAACAGCTTTTCCTGGACCGAGGAAATCGCCGCCAATTGTCTCGTTGTTGTCGTCTTCATGGGGTCCGTCATGTGCGTGCGCACCATGCGGCATATCCAGGTGGACCTGCTCTACCGGTTTCTGCCAACACGGGCGGTCAGGGTGCTCGAAACGGTCGTCGATGCCATCGGCATCGCCTTCTTCGCCTACATGACCTGGCTGATGTGGCGCTATCTGGAGATCGTCGGCGAGGAGCGCATGGTCACCGTGGACCTGCCGCGCGGCATCGTCTTCTACACCGTCTTTGCAGCCTTTGCGCTGATGTTTGCCCGCTCTGTCCATAACCTCGTCAAGGATCTGACGGGGGCGAAAACCGCGCGCCAGAAGGCGCAGGAAGACATTCACGCAGGGGGAATCTAGACCATGCTGCTTCTCATCGGTTCCTTTCTGTTTCTCTTGATCCTCGGCACACCGGTTGCGGTCTCTATGGCCGTCGCGTCGCTCGCCTATCTCGTGATCTACGGCGTTGCTCCTGACATCATCGCCGCTCAACGCATGATCGCCGGCGTCGAGAGCTTCCCGCTGATTGCGGTGCCCTTCTTCATCCTGGCCGGCAATCTCATGAACATTGCCGGGGTGACGGGCCGCATTTACAAGTTCGCCCTGTCACTGGTCGGCTGGATGAAAGGTGGCTTGGCGCAGGTCAACATCATCGGCTCGGTGGTTTTTTCCGGCATGTCCGGAACGGCGCTTGCCGATGCCGCCGGCATTGGCACCATCGAAATCAAGGCCATGAAGGATCATGGCTATCCGGTGGAGGCGGCTGTCGGGGTCACCGCGGCCTCGGCCACTCTGGGGCCCATCTTCCCGCCATCCCTGCCCTTCGTGATCTACGGCATGATGGCCAATGCCTCGATCGGGGCCCTGTTCATGGCTGGTATCGTGCCGGGGGTCGTGATGGCGATCCTGATGATGCTGACGGTGTACATCTTCGCCAAGCGCAAGGGCTGGGGCTCTGATACGCCATTCGAGCTGAAGCAATTGCTGGCTGCCTCGCTGGAAGTGGTGATCGTCCTCGCTTTCCCTGTCGCCATCTACCTGATGATCCTGGCGGGAATGTCGGTCAATGTCGCGGTGCTGATCGGACTTGCGGTTCTCGTGGCGCTCGACTGGTATTTCGACTTTTCCGCGGTCATGGCGTTGATGACACCCGTGCTGCTGATCGGCGGCATGACGATGGGCTGGTTCACACCAACAGAGGCGGCCGTGGCTGCCGTTCTCTGGTCGTTGTTTCTCGGGCTCGTTCGCTACCGGACGATGACGGTGAGAACGCTGGCAAAGGCGTCGTTCGACACGATCGAAACCACGGCCTCGGTGCTGTTCATCGTCACCGCCGCGTCGATCTTCGCCTGGTTGTTGACGGTGAGCCAGGCAGCACAGCTATTCTCGGACTTCATGTTCGGGCTCACCGACAACTGGTGGACCTTCCTGATCATCGTCAACATCCTGCTGCTGGTCGTCGGGGCCTTCCTCGATACGATTGCTGCCATCAGCATCCTTGTGCCGATCCTGATGCCGGTTGCAGCCCGCTATGGCATCGATCCGGTGCATCTGGGCGTCGTCATCACCCTCAACCTGATGATCGGGCTTCTGACCCCACCCGTCGGCATGGTGCTGTTCGTGCTTGCACGCATCTCCAAACTGTCGGTGGAAAAGACGACCTTGGCCATCCTGCCCTGGATGATCCCGCTCTTCCTGGCGCTTGGCCTCATCACCTTCATCCCAGCCATCACCATGTGGCTGCCGACACAACTCGGTCTTATCCGTTGATCGACCGGTCCGCTTGAGCGGGCCGGTCTCCGTCTTGAACGAAAGGTCTTCTTGCGATGCAAACCCGCGTTGCCCGCCTTCATGCCGAACGCGACCTGCGCGTCGAGCATCTCGATTATCCGGCATGTCGCGCCGGCGAGGTTCGCCTTGCCATGGCCGCAGGTGGCATCTGCGGCTCCGACCTGCATTACTACCAGGATGGCGGCTTCGGCCCGGTCCGCGTCCGTGAACCGATCATCGCCGGTCACGAAGCCTCCGGCTTCGTGGAGGAAATCGGCGAGGGTGTCAAAGGTCTTGAACTCGGTCAACTTGTGGCAGTCAATCCGTCCCAACCCTGCGGCCAGTGCCAGTATTGCCGGATCGGACACCCCATCCATTGTCTGGACATGCGCTTCATGGGCTCGGCCATGCGGCTGCCCCATGAAGACGGCCTGTTTCGCGAACACCTGGTGGTGCCTGCCATTCAATGCCATCCGGTCGGCGGCGACGTCACACCCGAAGAAGCGGCCTGCGCAGAGCCGCTGGCGGTCTGCCTCCATGCGGTGGCCCAGGCCGGCGACCTTAATGGCAAAGTCGTTCTTGTCACGGGCGCAGGGCCGATCGGTCTCTTGACCGTGGCTGCCGCCCGTCATGCAGGTGCAGGCCAGATCGTGGTCACGGATCTGGCCGACTCCGCCCTGTCGCGGGCGCTCTCAATGGGTGCCACGCAAGCCATCAATGTGAAAAGCGAGCCGGACGGACTTCTGCCATTCACGGAGCACAAGGGCTATTTCGACGTGGTTTTCGATTGCTCGGCGGCTGGCCCTGCCCTGCGTTCCGCCTTTGCGACCATCAAGCCACGCGGCGTTCTGGTCCAAGTCGGCGTGACCGGCGACGTCACCATTCCTCTCAACGCACTGGTCGGCAAGGAGATCGTCTGGCGCGGTTCGCAGCGGTTCCATGAGGAGTTCTCAGATGCCGTCGCGTTGATCTCGACGCGCCAGATCGATGTGCGTCCGATCATCTCGCACAGCTTCCCGCTCGATGCGGTGGTCGAGGCCTTTGAACAGGCCGGTGACCGCTCGAAGGCCTGCAAGGTGCAGATCACATTTCAACAGACGGCTGAAAGCCCAAAGGACGAGAGATGAGACATACCTGGCGCTGGTTCGGCCCCATCGACAAAGTCAGTGTGAGAGATGCGGCCCAGGCGGGTGCCGAGGGCATCGTGTCCGCACTGCACCACATCGCAACCGGTGAGGTCTGGCCGGAAGACGAGATTGCCAAACGGCATGACGAGATCCGCGCCGGCGGTCTGGTTTGGGATGTGGTCGAGAGCATTCCGGTGTCCGAGGACATCAAAACGCAGACCGGCGACTGGAAGCGCCACATCGCCAACTGGCAGGAAACGCTCAGACGCCTGTCGGCCTCGGGCATACGAACGGTCTGCTATAATTTCATGCCGATCCTCGACTGGACACGCACGGATTTGCGGTGGGAGACGGGTCACGGCGCCAAAGCCATGCGCTTTGATCTCGTCGATTTCGCAGCCTTCGATATCCATATCCTGAAGCGACCCCAGGCTGCCGCGGACTATCCGGACTGGCTGACCGACGAGGCAGCGCGGCGTTTCCATGGCATGCTGGACGCCAAGATTGTGGCGCTTGGCAAGAACATTGGTGCCGGCCTGCCGGGCTCTGCCGACGGCTACACGCTCGAGCAGCTGCTCGAAAAGCTTCGCTCCTACCGGGGCATCAACCGCGAACGGCTGCAGCAGAACCTCGTCGATTTCCTCAGCGACGTCGCGCCGGTCGCCCAGCAGGTCGGCATCAATATCTGCGCGCACGGCGATGATCCGCCCTGGCCACTGCTGGGTCTCCCGCGCATATTGTCGACAGAGGGGGACTATGCGCACATGCTGGATGCCGTTGATGTCAGCGCCAACGGCGTCACACTCTGCACCGGATCACTCGGCGCGCGCCCTGACAATGATCTGCCTTTTCTTGCCAAGCGCTTTGCCGACCGCATCCACTTCGTGCACCTCCGCAACGTGACCCGTGACACCGACACAGTCCCTTGCTCCTTTTTCGAGGACGAGCATCTGGAAGGCGGGACCGACATGGTGGCCGTGATCGCGGCCCTCCTGACGGAGGAGGCAAGACGGCGGAAAGAGGGGCGTGAAGATCACCAGATTCCCATGCGTCCGGACCACGGCCAGGAAATCCTCGATGACCTGACGCGTGGTGCACAGCCAGGCTATCCAGCCATCGGCAGACTCAAGGGCCTGGCAGAGCTTCGCGGCATCGAGCGCACGCTGTCGCATGCCCGATACGGATTGGGAGGCTAATGTTGCAAAGGCTCTCCAGCACGACGGGTCTTCCGGATACGGTCCGTCAACCGCAGTTTGACCGGACGAAACTGAAACCCGGCATCGTGCATATCGGGATCGGCGCCTTCCACAGGGCGCATCAGGCGGTGTTCACGCAGCGTGCTCTGGAGGCCGAATTCGGACCTTGGGGCATCATTGCCGTGAACCTGCGTTCGGCCGAGCCGGTCGAAGCGCTCGCCAATCAGGATGGCCTCTATTCCATCACCACTCGCAGCGAGGCAGGCGATCAATCCGAGGTCATCGGCGCGACCGTCGACTGGATTTGTGCTGCGTCCGATCGTGCTCGTGTGCTCTCGGCTCTGGCCGATCCGGCAATCCGTTTGGTGACGATCACCGTGTCGGAAAAGGCCTATGGGCTTGATCCGACAACCGGTGGTCTGGACCGGGCTCATCAAGCTGTTGTCGCGGACCTCGAGACGCCGAACGCGCCAGTCGGTGTGCTCGGCTTCCTCGTTGAGGGGCTTGCCCTACGGCGCGCGGCAGGGCTTCCCCCCTACACGGTTCTCTGTTGCGACAACCTTCCATCCAACGGCAAGGTCGTGCGCCGACTGGTTCTGGAGATGGCCCAACTGCGCGATCCTGCACTGGCCGACTGGATCGCCGAAAAGGGTCGGTTTCCCTGCTCCATGGTCGACCGGATCGTGCCCGCCGCTACCGACACCACCCGTCTTCGTGCCGAAAGACTACTCGGAACCCACGACGCCCTGGCAATCGATACCGAGCCATTTATGCAATGGGTCATCGAGGATGACTTTATTTCCGGTCGCCCGTCCTGGGAGGCTGGCGGTGCAATCTTCACCGACGAAGTTGAGCCCTACGAGAAGATGAAGCTGCGATTGCTTAACGGCACGCATACGCTGCTCGCCCATCTCGGGATCCTCGCCAACCTTGACTATATCCGCGACGTGATGGCCGTGCCGGATCTGGCGGCCAAGGCGCGGCTGCATATGGAAGAGGTCGTCTCGACGCTCGATCCGGTGCCCGGCATCGACCTTCCCGCCTATATCGACGAGCTTCTGGCGCGCTTTTCCAATCCGACGATCGACCATCGCAACCTTCAGATCGCGCTCGACACGACCCAAAAACTGCCGCAGCGGCTTTTGGCGCCGACCGTCGAAATGCTGGCGAAAGGTCAGACAGCGGTCACGACGGCCTATGCCGTGGGGGTCTGGATCGCATCGGTGAAGAAGCGAGCCGATTGTGACGATCCACGTCGCAGCGAGGTCCTTGAGGCTGCAGCGAGGATAGATGCCATAGATCCTGCCGGACCCTTCTTTTCAATCCCCGGTCTTTTTCCGCCTGAGCTCTCGGCGGCCAGCGACTGGCGGGACAACGTCAATGCTGCGATCCTGTCGTTCTGGCATAGCGGCGCTGCGGGCCCCCGTTAGGCTCTTCTATTCGCAGCTTAGGTGAGAGTGTCTTGGGTGCTGACGCGGCTATTTTACGAAGTCCAAGACAGGGTTGGGCAGACCGAGCTCCGGCTGCCAATTAGAGTGAGGTCTGCACTTAGGCTGTGGTTGCCCTGACTGTGGACCGGCTCATTCCCGAACGCAGTCACACCTCTCCGCTATCGGTGGCGGAGACGCGCAGCATCTCGCGGACGGATGTGTTTTGGATTGATGTGTGTGTTGGGGGATTTGGTTGCGGGGGCAGGATTTGAACCTGCGGCCTTCAGGTTATGAGCCTGACGAGCTACCGGGCTGCTCCACCCCGCGTCACCAGCGTAAATCCCTGAGGGATTTATCGCGACAGAGCAAACTCTTGAGTTTGCGTCTCTTGCGGCGCAAATCTGGTTGGATTTGCGCCTTTTTCGGTATTTTCGAAAGCGAAAAGACCGCTTTTGGCGGCCCTAAGATTTCGGCTTGGGCCGATGTTGTGTCGAGAAGATTGTTTTTCAGCGTTTTTAGCTGACAACATTGCCTTTAGCAGACCTGGCAGCGAC
>NZ_ALJF01000005.1 GCF_000300855.1 Agrobacterium albertimagni AOL15
CAACTACGGATTCGCGCTCTCGGCGCAACCGGGCGAGTCGCAGAGGCGGCCAGCTACTAACACGAGCTCACAGCTCATCTAATGTATCGGCCTGCCCGCACCTTCGTGCTCCCGGTGCCTCTGTCCCGGATGCTCACAGCATACGCCGCAATTCTCAGAACTGCAGCAGGACATCACCACCGCTGGTCTTATACCGGTTACAAATCCGATCGAGCGTCTCAACGGCGAGATCAAGCGACGCACAGAAGTCGTCGGCATCTTCCCCAACGACGATGCCATCGTCAGGCTCGTTGGGGCGCTGCTGCTCGAGCAAAACGACGAGTGGGCCGTTCAGCGATCCCGCTACATGACACTTGAGACCATAGCAGCAATGAGCGATGATCCACTTATCAGCCTGCCAGCCGCAAGCTGATCAATTCCCGGCTTTGTCCGGAAGGCACGGCCAGCGCCGGAGCTACACCACGCAGTGGGACACGATCCGCCAAACTCAACGGTGCTATCTTTGTATCGCACCAGGGTCAGTGGTTTTGCCCTCTTTCCTTTAGCAATCTTGCTGCTTCGGGGCCTGGCAGCGCTTTGGAGTAAAGGTAGCCCTGACCGAGTCTACATCCTCGCTCAAGCAGCAGCTTCTCCTGGCTCTCAAGTTCAATACCCTCTGCGACAACTTTGATCCCCGTACGCTGCGCAATGTGCAACAGGCCTTCTATGATCGCGGTGCTGGCCTCGTTGGCGCCGAGGAGATCGACGAAACTTTTATCGATTTTGATGATATCAACCGGCACGGTCAACAGATGGGTGAGGGAAGCGAAGCCTGTTCCAAAATCGTCTAACGCGATCTTGAAGCCGGCCTCTCGTAGTCTCTTGATCTGGCGTGCAATTCTACCGTTTCTGTCGCCAAGATAAACGGACTCGGTGATCTCAAGAATGATGTGACTGAGGGGAATGTTGGCCGAAGTGAAGGCCTCCTTTAGGTCTAGCAGGAAGTCATCGTCTGAAAGGTCGCTTGCCGAGACATTGACACCGACGTGCTGGAAGGGGACTGAGGAGGCGCGCCATGTGCCGATATCTTTGGCGATACATTGGATCATTTGCCGGGTGAGTTCGCCTGCTACGCGCGCGTCTTTCGTCGCCTCATGGAAGTTTCCAGCGGCCAGGATGGTGCCATCGTCAAGCCTGATACGGGCCAATGCCTCGGTTCCAACCATTTGACGAGTATCAAGCCTGCAGATCGGTTGATACCAGGCTTCGACCCTTCGTTCAGCGAGCGCGTTGGATAACAACTGGATCGCTTGGTTGCGTTTGCCGATCGTAGTTACAACCTTCGGGTCGAAGGCGGTCCAGGTGCCGCGGGCAAACTCCTTGCCGTGGTAAAGAGCCTGATCCGCCTGTTGTAGAAGGTTCGTCTCCGAGCCGAGCTGAGCTTCGCTCGCCAGTCCTATCGTCACGCTGGGTACCATCTTGATCCCAGCGCATGTCAGTGTTTTGGTAGAGAAGTGACGGATCCGTTCAGCAAGGTTGGCCACCTGTTCTGGCCGAAGTCCTTCAGCAACTACGGCAAACTCGTCGCCGCCGATGCGGAAAGCTTGTCCCTCCACGACGATGTCCATGAGATGTTTGGCGGTTGCTGCTATCAAACTGTCGCCTACGAAGTGCCCAAATGTGTCATTGACTTGTTTCAGATTGTCGACGTCGATTAGCAGAATTGACCTTGGAGCCCTCGGGGCTGCTTCCACCATGCGCCGGAACGCTGTTCGATTGGGCAGGTTCGTAAGGCTGTCCGAGTATGCTAGGCGCTCCATCTCCGCGATCCGCTCTCTGTGCTCGAGGGCGATCAAACAGAGGGGCAGACAGCCCTCTACGATGCTTTGCTCTAGCGGTGTCGGCCCACGGCACTCGTTGAAATAAAGAGCGATCGTGCCGATCACCTTGCCCGCTCGCGAAAGGACTGGGCTTGAAAAGCATGCGCGCAGTCCGAGTGGCTCCACGAGATGAGCATAGTTACGCCACCGCTCGGCATTTTGTAGGTCAATATCGGTCATCGCTTCGCCCGTGACCGCAGCTGCACCACACGATCCCTGCCAAGGCCCTATCGGTTGACCTGCAATGGCTTTGGCAAAAGAAGGGTCCAGGTTTGGGCCGGCGAAAGGCTGCAGGCGAGCTGCATTGTCGACCAAAAGAATTGTGGCTGTGGTCGATGGCAGCTGGGCCTCTATGAAGAGGCAAAGCGCCTCGACCGCTTTCGCAGGCTCCTGACCCTCGGCCAGCATTCTCAAAACGACGTTTTGCACCTCGACAAGCATGCTTGCGCCTTCTTCTCGTCCCTCGCCGACATCGCCTTATGCCATCGTGCTCAGAGGTTCAAATGTGCATCTTGAAGGGGCTGCGTCTAACAAATTTTAATGAAGACGAACATTCAAAGGCATCTATCATTATTGGTAAACAAGGCATGTAGGTCGAATTGCAGTTGCTCTGATCCCCAAAAACTGGACCAGTTCACAACTGGAAACCGCTGTGTTTTTCTGGCTGGGAGAAGCAGAGGAAGAATGAAGGCATTGCAGTCTCAGGTTGTCCAAAAGGCGTTCATTTTGAAGCAGCGCTTCGACGGCGTGCCTGCGGCCGAGATCTGATGGAAAGCGGGATCGGTAAGGAAAGAGCAGCGTGGCAAGGCCCGATCGATCTCGAATAGGGATCCCGGCGCCGGAAAGATGCTCTCGCGCGCTGCCCGGCGCGTCAGATCGATGTCGTTGCGCCTTCAGATAGTTCGAGCGAGAAATAATGGCCGTCGAAGTCCTTAAATGAAGGCTGAAAGTCAAGCTTCCGTGGCGCGCGAGCTGCGAACAATCACGCATCCCTTACCTGGTCGTGGTGTTGCAGCGAATGGTTGGGAGCCTGGGCGAGACAGTCGTGATTGGGCCCAACAGTGCGGGCGAATGCGGGCTTCGCTGCCCTGGTGCAGCCGTCCTTGGCTGGAGGGCCGAGGCGATTTGGTCGGCATGTTTAGTACGAGGATTGGTTTTCGACGCGCTATTGCCGCCGCCCGCACAGGCATCTCGCAACTGTCAGCTGATGGGCGATGGTCGCGTTCGATGCCATCAGTCCGGCGCATCGAGAATGGGTGAGAAGACCGTCGCGTTGAAGACTTCCAGCCGGGCCTTCTTGGTCGGAAACGCTATGATCGACAGGCTTGCCGGACCCACCGGGATGATCCGGGCCGGGGCAAGGCCAAGAGCAACATCAAGAGCTGCGCGGATGACGCCGCCGTGGCAAACCATGAGCACGGTTTCCGCCGGATCGGCCAGAGCCAGATTGATCGCTGAGCGAATTCTTGCCCTGAAGTCGCTCCAGATCTCACCGTTTTCAGGCGCAAAGGTGCCAGCCCTCCAGCGGGCATAGGCCTCGGGCTGGGCGGCGATCAAGTCTGCGATTTCGACGCCCGTCCAGTCACCAACATTATGCTCGCGAAGCAGCGGCTCCCTGGTTGCATCCGGATAACCGAGCAGGCTTGCCGTGTTAGCCGCGCGCTTCAGGTCGGATGTCAGAACCAGGCCCGGGCGGAAGGTAGCGATCATGGGGCCAAGCGCCCGCGCCTGGTGTCTGCCGCGTTCCGAGAGGTCGATATCGGCCTGTCCCTGCAGGCGGCGGATGGCGTTCCATTCACTCTCGCCATGACGCACGAGGAGGATACGTTTCATGAAAGGCGTGTTCCTTGTGTGTCGAAGATTGCCGCTGGTGCGCCGGGTAGCCGGAAGCGGAGTTTTTCTGCTGAACGGACGGCGCGATTTGTGACGGTCGTGATCCGGATGCCGTCTATGAGGCCGCTGACGAGATAGCGTCCGGCCATCGGCACGATTTCGGCGAGTTCCACCTCGATGACATGAGGACCACTTTCGCTGACGACTTCGATCTGGTCGGCGCGGACCATGGCATGGCCTGTCGCATTGAGGAGGGAGGGATCCGCAACCCTGCCGAACCACCTGCCTCCTGTGATCGGAATGAGGTTTGCGGCCGGCGTGCCGACAAAACCGGCGACGAAAGCCGAGGCCGGTTCGGCAAGCAGCGTGTCTGGTGCGTCGAATTGTTCGACAATGCCATTGTTCATGACAGCCACATGCGTGGCCATGGTCATCGCTTCGACCTGATCATGGGTGACGTAGACGGCCGTGGCGCCTGTCGCGGCATGCAGCTTCAGCAGTTCGAAACGCATTTCCACACGCAGCGTGGCGTCGAGGTTTGAAAGAGGTTCATCGAACAGCATGATTCTCGGACGTGGTGCAATCATTCTTGCGAGTGCGACGCGCTGCTGTTGGCCGCCGGAGATTTCGCCCGGATATCTGTCGGCGAGCGCTGATATGCCGAGCATCTGCATGGCATCGGCGCGGCGGATGCGCCGTTCTTCAGCCGGGAGCTTGGCCACTTTCAGGGGCCATTCGATGTTGCCGGCAACCGTCATATGCGGCCAGAGCGCATAAGACTGGAAGACCAGGCCGGCATTGCGATCTGCTGGCGGCAGGGTGAAGCCGGCATTGCCGTCAGCGACCAATGTGTCGTTGAACAGGATCCTGCCGGATGTCGGCTGGTCAAGGCCGGCCAGCATGCGTAGCATCGTGCTTTTGCCGCAGCCCGACGGACCGAGCAATACGAGAAATGAGCCCTCAGGCACCGAGAAGCTGACATTTGAGACAGCATCATGGCCGGCAAAGGACTTCGTGACGTGGTCGAGTGAAATCACGGGTGGGGCCTCAAGCGAAGTCTTGGCGGCGGCGGCCACGCAGAAGCGTGGCGGCGCCGGTGGCCAGCATGGAAATGATCAGGATGACGAGGGTGACCGCATTGGCGAACTGGTGGAAGCCGTCCGAGGCATAGCTGTAGGAAAGGACAGCCAGCAGCGGTGAGGTCGGCGTGTAAAGCAGAATGGTGATCGCCAGATCGCCGATGACATTGACGAAGGATATCAGCAATCCGGCGGCGAGCCCGCGTGCCGCAAGCGGTATCGTGATGGCACCGAGCCGGCGGAAGAAGCCGGCGCCTGTCATGCGGGCTGCCTCGTCGATATCGCCGGAGATCTGCGTGACCGTGGCGCGGCCAGTCTGCACGGCAAAGGGCAGCATGGCAGCAGTCAGCGCCAGACCGAGCAACAGTTTGGTGCCGTAGAGAGCTGGAAGCGGACCTATCGGTGCACCATAGAGAGCGATATAGGCGGCGGCGAAGGCGATGCCAGGCAGCAGCATTGGCAGAAAGCTGAGTTGCGAGACAAGACTGCTCAGCACGGGCGTGCTCTGCCGTGTCAAGGCCACGGCGATGAGGATGCCGATGATATTGGCAGCCAGCGCTACCGAGGCGCCGAGCATGAGGGTCGTAGTCAGCGCGGAGATCAACTGCGGATTATGAAAGATCCCCGGTTGACCGCGCGCAAAGGCCGGACTGCTTTCTCCGGTCCAGTAATGCAGTGTCCAGTCGGAGAACAATGACAAGGACGACGGGGCGAGGCTTGCGGCGGCGAGCAACAAGATCGGCAGGACGGTCGTCATGATGCAGACCGTCCAGGCGATCACGGCCAATGGCAGTCTGGAGCGGCCAAGCGCGAAGCGGCGTGGACGGGCACCCTTTCCACTGATCGTCGCGAAGCTGCGACGGCCTGACAGCAGACGATTGCCGATGCCGAGGAAGATTGCGGAAATGCCGATCAAGAGGATGGCCAGCACATAGCCGCGCTCGGTCTGACCGATTTCGATCATGCCGAACAACCTGGTGGAGAGTGTCTGCATGCGCACCGGCAGGCCGAGAAGGGCAGGGGCGGCAAAGTTCGACACCGCGCCTGCAAATGCCAGTGAACCACCGGCGATGATTGCCGGCGTGACGATCGGCAGCACAATGCCGAACAGAATGCGCTTGCGCGAGGCGCCGGTCATCTGGGCTGCTTCGACCAGATCGCCGTTGACCGTGGAAAGTGCTGCGGCAATCACTGTGAAAGCCAGGGCATAGTAATGGGCTATGAGCACGATGATGGTCGGGGTCATGCCCCAGGACAGCCAGTCCGGCACGCTGAGACCAAAGCCCTCAAGCAGGCCGCCGCCACCACCGACGCGACCATTGCGAAAGACGCTGCCCCAGGCGAGTGCGGTGGCAAAGCTCGGGATCATGAATGGCAGCGTTGCGAGGAACGCAATCGCAGGGCGACCCGGAATGTCCGTCATCACCACCAACCAGGCGAGCAAGCCACCGAGCAGCACGCAACCGATGCCGACGCTGAGGCCGATTATCATCGTGTTGATCGTCGGCCGCCAGAACAGGTTCTGGGACAGTCGGCTGGCCAGCACATCGACCCAGGCGTTGGCACCGGATCCGGATCGCGGGCTTAGGGTCTCGACGAAAATGGTGAACAGAGGGGCGACAACCAGAACGACGAGAAGCAGGGCCATGGCGATGGTCAGGCCGTGGCGCGACAGGTTCTGGTAGTGGCGGCGCAAGGTCATTGTCATTCCGGTGCTCCGGAGAGACGGGCGACCGCGCCGCCCGTCTCTCGTTCGTCTGTGTTATTGTAGAGCAAGAATGAAATCGGCCACTTCGGCCCGGATTTTCGCCGTCTCCGTCGGCGAGATCTGCCATCCCGTGAAGTCCGAAAGCGGGATTGCGTCCTTGTGTGGCGTAATGTCGGAGCGCGTGGGCCAGTCGCCGGCAACATAGAATGGCTTGAAGCCCTCTCCACCGGTTTCACTGTCGTCTCCCATCATGAAGTCGACAGCCAGGCGTGCAGCAGCCGGGCTTGCAGGCTTCGGGTTGATCGCGAGAAGGGCGGGGAAGACGATGCCGTTCGAAGGCGCGACATCGTTGGCGACCTGCAGTGCCCAGCCTTCGTCTTCGTTGTCTCGACGGTCGGAGTAGCTCGTGAAGCCGATCGGGGGTGTCTGCTGGCCCTTTGCGCCAATCGCCTTGTTGACGTCATCCGTGGAGCTCACCAGCACCAGATCATTTGCAAACAGGTCGGCAATGAACTGCTGGCCAGCATTCTCGTTTTCGTCAGAAAGTGTGATCGGCTTGCCGAAACTTGCTTCATAGGCACTCGCCATCTCGTCGGCTCTCAGCACGATCTCGGTCATCAGGTCGAGATAGTCGCCGCGCTGCAGTGGATCCACCATGATCACGCGGCCTTTCCACTCGGGCTTGGTCAGATCCCAGAGGTTCTTGACCGGGGAGCCATCCGGATGGGTTTCCTCGTTATACATCAGTACTTTCGTGGAGAGCCGCTGAGCGAGCAAGGGCGTTTTGAACTGCTCGGCCACGACAGCTGCTACGCGTGGCGGCACGTAAGGTACCAGGAGGTTGTTTGCCACCAGTTCGGTCAGCACGACCGGCGCGTCGGAAATGTAGATCACGTCAGCGCCGGGAAGCCCGGCCTGTGCCTCGCTCTTGATGCGGGCGATCTGCTCGGTTGACGACATGTCGAAGGTGATCATGTCGATGCCGGGATAGGCGGCCTCGAAAGCTTGCTCGACCCGGCCAATGCGACTGGTGAAAGCGTAGACGGTGACTTTGCCTTCATGCTTTGCCTGCGGCAGCAATTCGGTGGCTGACTGCGTATCGAGGTCTTGGGCATGGGTCGATGTTGCCAGCGCGAGCGCGCAAAGCGGGGCAAGAATTCTGAACATGGACGTCTCCTCTCGTGAGTACCATAGTTCGTGTAGAGTATTCTTGCTACATTTTTATGACATGCAAGTTATCTTGCATAACCCTTCTCGAATCTCGAAATGAGGTCTCCCAGGCGATCGAGTTTCGACAAGGCATCTCCACCTCGTCGCGCCGCAAGGGCAAGGTTGATCGCATTGCAAATCGTCATCGGCACGGTAAGCGTCTGAAAGCTGTCGGGCATGCCAGCCCGCGGGGCGGAAAGCAGTACCTGTGGGCGCGGGGTCAGCGATGCACCCACCGTGCCCGCAATGACCACGGTCGATGCTCCCACTTCGGTCGCAACATCCATAAGACGGGCGTAGTCGGGGGGCTGTCGACGGAATGCGAACAACAAGAGAGCGTCGTCGCCAGACAGCGTCAGCATCTGTTCGGCAAGGTCGCGCCGGGTGCCGGTGAGGGGATGGCTGTCTATGCCGAGCCGCCGCAGCCGCCGTTCCATCAACACAGCCAGTGCCTCGGCATTGCCATGGCCGTGAATGAAGACCCGGCGGCGATCGAGTTTCTCGGTAGCTTCCAGAATTTTGGCGTCGGTGACGTGGTCGGTCATGGCCTTGAGCGCTGCCAATTCGCTTTCGACGAGCAGCGGCAGAAAGCCATGGGTCCTGGCATCATTCAGCGTGGCGGAAATGCGCTCCGCCGGATCCGCCACCTTGAGGAATTCGCGGCGCAATTCGTCGCGAAACTGCGAATAGGAGGAGAATCCAAGCTTGCGTGCGAGGCGAGACGTTGTCGCCTCATGCACACCGAGCCTGGCTGCAAATTCGCTCGATGTCCCGATTGCAACCGCGTGAGGGGCTTTGAGTAATTCGGATATCAGCCGCTGTTCCGTGGCGGTCAGGTTTTCGGCGACAGCCTGTACGCGATCAATCAGTGTTGTTTGGACTTTACTGTCTGACATGGCCTGCCCGCATCCGAGGTTGACGTCGTACCGGACTAACCGGTCGTCTTGGGAAAACGTGAATGAAGAGCATTTACGAGGAAATGCACGACAGATCTACAGAGGGCGCCATGGGAAGATAATGGCCATCTGCATTGAAGCGTGACCAGGCGAGTGTGACACCTGCGCACGGAGCTGTGCATTCTCCCGCCAACGAGCCGAGAAAGGTCGTTATCACCCGCTCCGCCAAGCAGACCGCATGGAAGCCGGGAGGAAGCACCGTGCAGGACGCCTTGCACTTCAGCCACGAGTGACTCCAGATGGTCGGCGGAAGCTTTAGCCGATGACGTGCTGTTTTGATGGCTAAACCACAATTGAGGGCGGGACGACGCGGGCCCCAAACACTACGCGGCATATTATCCCCGACGGACTCGACACGATCCCATCATAGGCGTTGACGCGGATTGAACCTTCTCTACTATATGTAGTGTTCGAGGTTCCCTTCGATTCGTAGCAGGATCGGGGGCTAAGACGGGAATTCGGTAGCGGACATGATGTCTGTGAAGCCGAGGCTGCCCCCGCAACTGTGAACGGTGAGCGCTTTCTCCATCATGCCACTGGGTTTTCCCGGGAAGGCGGAGAGGGTGCTGAGACCCGTGAGCCAGGAGACCTGCCTTGATCGTAACGTCCGCCGGCGGGGTGTCCGGCAGGGTGCGGTTGATTGTGTCCGGATCTCTCCGGGCCGGTGCCGTTCTCGCTGCCCCGTCAAATGTCTGCTTCGGGGTGAAGGCCATGAACATGTCATTCCAGATCATCGCTGATCCGTAGTCGTTTCGACTGCGGGCAATCGTCTCGTCCTGTCCAAAATTCCGTCTCTCACCCGGCTGCGCCCCAGTCCGGCAATGCTTTTTCACGCCATTCTCTTGAGGAAATCATGTCGATCACCGTCTATTCCAAGCCCGCATGCGTTCAATGCACCGCCACCACCCGCGCCCTCGACCGTCAGGGTATCGATTATACTGTGGTCGACGTCTCCGAGGATGCCCACGCCTTCGCGTTGGTTCAGGATCTCGGCTATCGCCAGGTGCCCGTCGTCATCGCTGGCGAACAGCATTGGGCGGGCTTCCGCCCTGATATGATCAGCGCGCTGTCGTAAACCACGACCATGTGCGGCCTCGTCTATTTCTCCAGCCGGTCGGAAAACACCCGCCGCTTCGTCGAGAAGCTCGGGAGCGAGGCATTACGTCTGCCAATCGACGGGACGGACGAGCCGCCCATGGTCTCGGACCCCTTTGTGCTGGTCACGCCGACCTATGGCGGCGGCGGAGACAAAGGCGCGGTGCCGAAGCCGGTCATCCGCTTCCTCAACAATCCAGGCAATCGAAGCCTGATCCGCGGCGTGATCGCGGCAGGCAACACCAATTTCGGCAAGGCCTACGGGCGTGCCGGCAAGATCATCGCCGACAAATGTGGCGTGCCGCTTCTCTACCGCTTCGAGCTTCTCGGAACGCAGGAAGACGTTACCGCCGTCAGACAGGGACTGGAACGATTTTGGACACGCTGACCCATACGAAGACGAGCGCGCCTGCCGAGGCCACGCTCGATTATCACGCACTGAATGCCATGCTGAACCTCTATGACGAGGAGGGCAAAATCCAGTTCGACAAGGACCGGCAGGCGGCGAAGCAGTATTTCCTCGAGCACGTCAACCAGAACACCGTCTTCTTCCATAACCTCCGGGAAAAGCTCGATTACCTGGTGACCGAGGGCTATTATGAGCGCGAGGTTCTGGACCAGTATTCGTTCAACTTCGTCCGCGACCTCTTCGACGAAGCCTATGCGCGAAAATTCCGCTTTCCGACCTTCCTCGGCGCCTTCAAATACTACACTTCCTATACGCTGAAGACCTTCGACGGAAAGCGCTATCTCGAGCGCTACGAGGACCGCGTCTGCATGGTGGCGCTGACTTTAGCGCGGGGAAATGAACAGCTCGCCCGCGATCTCGTCGACGAAATCATCTCCGGACGTTTCCAGCCGGCAACGCCGACCTTCCTCAACGCGGGCAAGAGGCAGCGCGGCGAACTCGTCTCGTGCTTCCTGCTGCGTGTCGAGGACAACATGGAAAGCATCGGGCGCTCGATCAACTCGGCGCTGCAGCTCTCCAAGCGCGGAGGCGGTGTTGCGCTGTCGCTTACCAATATCAGAGAGATGGGCGCGCCGATCAAGCAGATCGAAAACCAGTCCTCCGGCGTCATTCCGGTGATGAAGCTGCTGGAGGACAGCTTCTCCTATGCCAACCAGCTCGGCGCACGACAGGGTGCGGGTGCCGTCTATCTGCACGCCCATCACCCCGACATCATGCGCTTCCTCGACACCAAGCGCGAAAATGCCGACGAGAAGATCCGGATCAAGACACTCTCGCTGGGTGTCGTCATTCCCGACATCTCCTTCGAACTCGCGAAGAACAACGAGGACATGTATCTATTCTCGCCGCATGACGTGGAGCGGGTCTATGGCTTAGCCCTCACCGAGATCTCGGTGACGGAAAAATACCGCGAGATGGTCGCCGATGCCCGGATACGTAAGAAGAAGATCAAGGCGCGCGATTTCTTCCAGGTAATCGCCGAAATCCAGTTCGAAAGCGGCTATCCCTACATCATGTTTGAGGACACGGTGAACCGCGCCAATCCGATCGCCGGCCGCATTTCCATGAGCAATCTCTGCTCAGAAATCCTGCAGGTGAGCGAGGCAAGCCAGTTCAACGAGGAACTGTCCTATGCGCAAATGGGCAAGGACATCTCCTGCAATCTCGGTTCGCTGAACATCGCGTCTGCGATGGACAGTGCAGACTTCGGCCGGACCATTGAGACATCGATCCGGGCTCTCACCGCCGTCTCCGAGATGAGCAACATTGCCTCCGTGCCTTCGGTCGCCAAGGGCAATGACGACAGCCACGCGATCGGCCTCGGCCAGATGAACCTGCACGGCTATCTCGCCCGCGAGCGCATCTTCTACGGTTCGGACGAGGGCGTCGATTTCACCAACATCTACTTCTATACCGTGACCTATCACGCGCTGAGGGCATCGAACCGGCTGGCCGTCGAGAAAGGCCGAAGCTTCAAGGGTTTCGAGAATTCGAAATATGCGACGGGCGAGTATTTCGACAAATATACCGAGCGCGAATGGAAGCCGGCGACGGCAAAGGTTGTCGAGCTCTTCGACAAGGCCGGCATCCACATTCCGACGCAGGAAGACTGGGCGAAACTGAAGGCCGCCGTCATGACTGACGGTCTCTACAATCAGAACCTCCAGGCCGTGCCGCCGACGGGGTCGATCTCTTACATCAACCACTCGACCTCCTCGATCCACCCGATCGTCTCGAAGATCGAGATCCGCAAGGAGGGCAAGATTGGCCGCGTGTATTATCCGGCAGCCTATCTCACCAATGACAATGTCGAATACTTCGAAGATGCCTATGAGATCGGGCCGGAAAAGATCATCGACACCTATGCGGCAGCCACCCAGCATGTCGACCAGGGCCTGTCGCTGACGCTGTTCTTCCGCGACACCGCGACCACCCGCGACATCAACCGGGCGCAGATCTACGCCTGGAAAAAGGGCATCAAGACCATCTACTACATCCGCCTTCGCCAGATGGCGCTGACCGGCACGGAAGTGCAGGGCTGCGTCTCCTGCGCGCTGTGACCGCAAGGATCGAATCCTATGAATATTCAAGTGAAGACCTCTCCCATTCGCGCGGCAAGCCGTATCCGTGCCGTCAACTGGAACCGCATCGAAGACGACAAAGATCTCGAGGTCTGGAACCGGCTGACCTCGAACTTCTGGCTGCCGGAAAAGGTGCCGCTGTCGAACGACATTCCCTCCTGGGCGACGCTGAAGCCGGAAGAGCAGACGCTCACAATCCGCGTCTTCACCGGATTGACGCTGCTCGACACGATCCAGAACGGAGTTGGTGCCATCAGGCTGATGGCCGACACCCAGACCTCGCATGAAGAGGCGGTGCTCTCCAACATCTCCTTCATGGAAGCGGTGCATGCGCGCTCCTACTCCTCGATCTTCTCGACGCTCTGCTCGACGCCTGACGTCGACGATGCCTATCGCTGGTCGGAGGAGAACGAGTTCTTGCAGAGGAAGTCCGCGCTGATCATGGAGCAATATGACGGCGCCGATCCCCTGAAAAAGAAGGTGGCTTCCGTCTTCCTCGAGAGCTTTCTCTTCTATTCCGGCTTCTATCTGCCGATGTACTGGTCGAGCCGCGCCAAGCTCACCAATACTGCCGACCTCATTCGCCTGATCATCCGCGACGAGGCCGTGCATGGCTATTACATCGGCTACAAGTTCCAGCGCGCGCTGGAGCGCGAACCGCAAGCGCGCCGACAGGAGATCAAGGACTTCGCTTTCGATCTGATGCTGGAGCTTTACGACAACGAGGCCCGCTACACCGAGGACCTCTATGACGGCGTCGGCCTGACCGAAGACGTGAAGAAGTTTCTGCATTACAACGCCAACAAGGCGCTGATGAACCTCGGCTATGAAGCGCTCTTCCCGCCGGAGGCGTGCAAAGTCAATCCGGCGATCCTCTCGGCGCTCTCGCCCAATGCCGACGAGAACCACGACTTCTTCTCCGGCTCCGGCTCTTCTTACGTCATCGGCAAAGCGGTTGCGACCGAGGATGAGGACTGGGATTTCTGAGGTCGCCAGCAAAATTCACGACAAGAACCGTTTTTAGGGAGTCTATTCGTGCCAACACCTCCATTTCGCGCCGATCACGTCGGCAGCCTTCTGCGTCCCCGCCGGATTGCCGAGGCGAGAAACACTCAAGCGCCTGCTGCAGAACTGCGAGCCATCGAGGATCAGGAAATCCCCGCGCTGATCAAGCTGCAGGAGGATGCCGGCCTCAAGGTCGTCACCGACGGCGAAGCGCGCCGCGCCTTCTGGCACTTCGATTTCATGGGCATGCTCGAGGGTATGGACATGGAGACACGCGGCGAGGGCGTGCAGTTCCATGGCACCCAGATCCCACCGGTGCATCCAGTCATCAACGGCAAGCTGGGCTTTCCCGCCGATCATCCAATGCTGGAGCATTTTACCTTTGTGAAAGAGCATACGAGCGTCTGCCCGAAGATCTCGATTCCCGGGCCGTCCTGCGTGCATTTTCGCACCGATCCTGCGGATGTTCGCCCGGTGATCTACAGGGATACGCAGGTGCTGTTTGCCGATATCGCGGAGACCTACAGGCAAGCGGTCGCTGCCTACTATGCTGCAGGTTGCCGCTACCTACAGCTCGACGATATCTTCTTCGCCTATCTCGGCGATCCGAAGCAGCGTGAGCAGCGCAAGGCGATGGGGCAGGATCCCGACTGGTTGATCGATCGCTATGCCTGGATGCTGGAGGAGGCGATCAAGGATCGTCCCAAAGACATGGTGATCGGCATGCACATGTGCCGGGGCAATTTCCGCTCCACGCACGCCGCTTCCGGCGGATATGATGCGGCAGCTGACGCTATCTTCAACAAGACCAGTGTCGATGTCTATTTCATGGAATATGACACGGATCGGGCCGGCGGCCTGGAGCCGTTGAAGCTTCTACCCAAGGGCAGGAAGCGGATCATGGCGGGCTTCATCACCACCAAGACGGGCGAGCTGGAAAGCCCGGATGCGCTGCGCCGACATTTCGACGAAGCGGCAAAATTTGTTGATACGGATCAGCTCGGTATTGCACCACAATGCGGCTTCGCGTCCACCGAACACGGCAATGCGATCACCGAGGACGACCAGAAGCGCAAGCTGGAACTGGTGGTGAAAACCGCCGAGGCTATCTGGGGCCATACCTGACCACCACCAGGCGTGTGCGAGCGTTTTCGTTGGCTGGCTAGGTCAACCTTTGCCCTCTGCACACATCCTGGGAGGCGAGAACCAGAAATGTAGGGGGCGATTTTGTTCTATAAACACGCGTGCGCCGCCAGGATAACCTACAGGCCTTCGGATCGGAGACTTGAGAAAGGTAACACCGGAGCCCGCGGTTCGACTTCCATCAGGAGCATCGACCACGCTGTGAAGCCGTTATGTCGTGTCCTCGACAGGCGAGAGGGCACGGTTGCTGCGTTCCGGCTGTTACCGTTTTGACATCTATGATGGATAATGGTGCCGGTGTCGGTCTGCGCCCACGTGGACCACTTGGGTGCGTCCCCCATATGCTTGCGACGTGGGCCTGGTCAGAAGGGGCCGACCATGTTGGATCTCAACGACCTGCGTCTTTTCGTGCACATCGTGGATCATCAGGGCATCCTGAAGGCGGGTCGAGCACTGAGATTGCCGAAATCCACCATGAGTCGTCGACTGGCGGCCCTTGAGGAGCAGTTGAAGTCAAGGCTTGTCATCCGTAGCGGCGACGAGTTCAGGCTGACGGCTGTCGGGGAGGAGACCTACCGTTTGGGCTTGGCCATGGTTGAGGCCGCGCAGCAGGCAGAAGACCGCCTGATGCGGCCAACGGGTGCGATCTCGGGTCGCGTGTCGATCAACGTCTCGCCTCTACTGGCTTCGTCGCTTGGCGCGCATGTGGGCGCCATGATGCAATCCCATTCTGGCCTGGATCTCGTGCTGGATCTTGCAGACCGGGTGCTGGACCAGAACAGCGATACTTTCGATCTCTATCTGTGCGCGCATCACTGGCCGCTTCGGGATTCACCCCTGATCCAGCGGCGGATATGCCGCAATCCGCTGCTTATGGTCGCCAGCCCTGAGGTTGCTGCACGCGTCGTGGGAACAGGACCAGCCTCGCTTGAATTCCCGGACCTGTTCGTTCATGGCATGGATGCCAGCGCGACGGAGTGGCCTTTCCAGTCGGAAGCCGGTGACACGGAAGTCCTGGCCTGCGCCCCACGGCTGACCACGACCAATGTCGATGTGCTGCTTTCGCTGGCTCTCTCCGGCGCGGGCCTTGTCCTTGTGCCGGAATTCGCAATCAGGCAGCCCGTGGCGGACGGCTTGCTGGTTCCCGTGATGCCCGGCTGGGTCGGGCCAACACTCACCATGACGCTTCTCAGCCCGCCCCGGCGGTTGATGAACACGACGCTGCGGCGCGTGGCCGACGAATTGGGCGCCTATGTCAAAACCGCGGTTCTCCAGGGAATTCAGCCTGTTCCGAATCCGGGACAGGGCGTGCTGAAAGCGGACCGGTCTCATTTCATGGAACTGTCATCCAGCACGCCTAGCCAGGGTTTGCGCGCCGACAAAAGCGGTGTGCCAACCCTGACCCTGGCCGAGAGCGAGATTGCGATGAGACCCTTTTTCAGAGCCTTTGGCGTAGCTGCCCTGACAATTGCCGCTGCCATACCCCTGCCTGCCGCTGCCGAGGATGCACCAGGCCCGCTTGTGCTTTACACCAATGATTTCGAAGGCGTGATCACAGATCGGTTCGAGGCCGATACCGGCCGCCAGATCGATGTCGTGCAGATGAGCGGCGGCGAGATCCTTGCCCGTATCGCCGCAGAGGCAGCCAATCCCCAATGGGATGTGCTGATCTTCAACGGCTCATACAGCTTCAAGATGCTGGATGACCAGAACCAGTTGCTGCGCGGGGTCGAGCCTGCCAATATCGGCAATCTCAATGAGACGGGCCGTACCTATCTGCCGGAAAACCGTTCGTGGTTCCCGATCGGCATGGCGGCATCCTGTGTCATGCTGTATCGCACCGACACGATCGACAACCCGCCAACGAAATTTGCCGATCTCGCCGATAGCCGCTTCAACGGCAAGTTCGGCATGGCTGATCCGGCGATCGCCGCGCCGGCATACCCTTGCGTTGCCGAGTTTTTCCACACGCTCGGCAAGGACAAGGCCGAGGCTTATTTCACCAGCCTGTTCGACAATGGCATGCGCGTGTTCCGCACCAATGGTCCGGTTGGTCGCGCCATCGTCTCGGGAGAGCTCGATCTCGCCCTGATCACCTCGCAGGTGGCCTATTCGCTGAAAGCTGCCGGCGAGGCGCCCGTGGAAGTGGTCTGGCCGGAAGAAGGTGCGCCCGGCGTTGTGCGCGGTGTCGGCATTCAGGCCTCGACGAAGCGGTCGGACTCCGCCCGCATCTTCGTCGAATGGCTGCTCAAGCCTGAAACGCAGACCTATCTGTCGCAGGCGGCCGCCGCCGACGGCCTGTTCGAACCGACCGTCGACGGTACCACCCGTCGTGCCGATGGACCGGCAGAAGGTGTCGTCTACCGCGTTGCGCCCGATGACTTCTCCGTGGCCAACGAGGCCGAGATCAAGACCTGGTTCGCCGACCGCGCCCTGCAATAGGATAGCGTCCTTCCACCCCGGAGTGATTGCGCTCCGGGGTTCATCTCCCCCGAGAGGATGCCCTGCGAGGATGCCATGAGCGAGTTTGCCGCGACCCCTGCCACCATAACTCCAGCGCCCATGACCGCAGTCGCGACACGGCGCGCCCTGCTGCGATCCGAGGACTGGCTTGGGCTTGCGGTCGTCGCCGTGCTCGTGATCCTGGTGCTTGGGCCCATGGCGACCGTCATCGTCCAGGCCTTCATTCCCGGCCTGTTTTCCGGGCAGGTTAAAGCCATCGGCTTATCCGGCCTTTGGGAAATCTTCGAGCGGCCGCTTTGGCAACGTTCGCTGATGAACTCCCTGTTCCTCGCCAGCCTTGCGGGAGTGCTCGGCGGTCTGCTGGGAACCGGGCTTGCCATCGTGAGACATTCCTCCCGCATGATACTCGGCCCGGCGCTGGATATTGCCGCCTGGGCGATCATCATCCTGCCCTCCTTCATCCTCGCGCAGGGCTGGATCCTGTTTGCCAGTCGTGGTGGCCTGGCCAATCAGTGGTTCGGCCTGACCTTCGTGCCCGATATGGTCTTCAACCCCTGGGGGCTCGCCGTCATCATGAGCCTGAAGGCGTTTCCATTCGCCTACATCACAGTATCGGCGGCGATGCGATGGGACATGGACGATTACGCCCATGCCGCTCGGCTCTGCGGCGCCTCACCGCTCCGCGTGCTGGCCACGGTGCGGCTTCCCATGCTGCTGCCTGCCGTGCTTTCGGGCGCCGTGCTGATCTTTATTGACGTGCTCGGCGATTTCGGCCTGCCGGCGGCGCTCGCGACCACCTACCGCTTTCCAACGCTCACCTACGCGATCTATGTCGCGATCAACCAATCGCCGATCCGCTTCGACCTTGCGGGCGTGCTGGCCTTCTACGTCACCGTGATCATGCTGGCGGCAGTGCTTGTTTATTTCGCGATCCTGCGCAACCGCCGCTTCGATTTTTTGAGCGGCAGGGCCCGCATGCGCCACGCCCAAGGCGCGCGCTTCAGCCTGATCCCGAACGGCCTTGCATTTCTGACGCTGACTGTTGCGATCATCATACCAATCGGCTCCAGCGTGCTGGTCTCCTTAACGGACCGGATTTCGGCCGGCTTTGCCTTCGAAAACCTGACGCTTGCCAATTATGCCTATGTGCTCAATACCGGCGGCGCCTTCGTTGGAGCCCTTCGCACCTCGATGGGCATTGCCGCGGCGGCAGCGATGGGCAGTGCCATTCTGGCAGCAGCAGCGGCCTATATGCTGACCTTTTCCGATTTCCGCCTGAACCGACTGATTGACGTGACCTGTACGCTGAGCCTTGCGGTTCCCGGCGTTGTTCTTGGCATCGGTTACATCTTCATGTGGAATTCCCCTTTGTTCGATCGGCTCGGCATCTCCCTCTACGGCAGCCAGTCGATCCTTGTGCTGGCGGGCATTGCAGGTGCGGTACCGATTGCGATCCGCGTGCTTCTCGGCGCCATGGCCCAGGTTCCAGCGAGCATGCTCTCTGCTGCCTCCCTTCAGGGAGCCGGGCTCACCCGCCGGATCATCACCATCGCCTTGCCTCTGATTGCCGCGGCCTTGGTTTCGGCAACGCTGACTGCCTTCGGCTCGGCGATCTTCGACCTTGCCATCAACTCGATCTTGCGGCCGCCCCGGCTTGATGTCTTGCCGGTCTATGTCAATCGCGCCTTCGAGCAGAGCCAGTTCGGCGCGGCAACCGCCGCGACCCTCGTCGCCGGTCTCGCAACCATCCTGATCATTGTCGTCATCAACATCCTTTCCGCCGCCGCGATCCGCCGTTTGGTCGCCCCGGCGAACCGGAACTGAAAGGTCTGCTAAATGCTCGGTATCGATAACGTAGTCCGGCGCTTCGGTCGGCAGACCGTGCTCAACCGTGTCTCGCTCGAGGTGCCAGACGGCAAGGTCGCCTGCCTGGTCGGCCCCTCCGGCTGCGGCAAGTCCACACTGCTGCGTCTGGTTGCCGGCCTCGATCGACCCGACGACGGGCAGGTTCGGCTTCGCGGAACGGTCATCTCTTCGCCCGGCTGGGCATTGGAGGCCCATAAGCGGGGTCTGAACATGGTGTTTCAGGACTATGCCCTGTGGCCGCACATGACGGTGGAACGGATCATAGGCTACGGACTGAAAAAATTGAGTGTTGCCGAGCGCGGCGCCCGTGTGAAAGACCTTCTCGACCTGATGCAGATCGCCCCGCTGGCAGGCCGCCTGCCTTCCCAGATCTCCGGCGGACAGCAGCAGCGCGTCGCCATTGCACGGGCATTGGCGACCGACCCGGATCTGCTGCTTCTGGACGAGCCGCTCTCCAATCTCGATGTTCAACTGCGGCTGGAGATGCGCAAGGAGTTCAGCGAGCTGTTCAAGCGCGTGGGAAAGACCGTGCTCTATGTCACGCATGATCCGCTCGAGGCATGTTCATTTGCCGATATACTGGTCGTCATGAAAAGCGGTGAAATTGAGCAGGTCGGTTCGCCGGAAGCGCTGTTTGCGGCACCACGCTCCAGATGGATTGCCATGCTCGCAGGCTTCGAGACCCGGATGGAAGGCCGGGTGATAGAGACGGCGCCAGATGTCGGGTTGACCGTGCTTGTGGGCGACCAGCGCATCTGCGTTCCGCGACCTGCCGACATCGATCCGGCCTATCGCGGTGCCGTTACCGTGATGCTGCATCCCGCAAGCATAGACATGGGAGACGGAGGGACGGTCGCAGGTATCAATACGCTCGCCGGAACGGTGACACATTGCCTTTATGAAGGGCGTCAGTGGCGCACTGTTCTCGACGTGGTTGGCGGTAGCCTTTCCTTGATGACGCATTCAAGACTTGCTGTCGGCGACACGGCCAGAATCTCCTTCAGACCAGACGCAGTGGTGGTATTTCCCGCATGACGCATAACGACGAACCCAGGCAGGGCCATTGGCCGGTTGCTTTCCGCCCGTTTTCTCTCACAAGCTATGCCGCGCCACTCGGTTTCCTTCCGGGTCCATGCGCCCGGGTGCTGATCGACGGTGGTCTCATGGTGGCGGATGGGGCGGCACTGTCGATGCCTTGCGACGGCGATCTCACCGAACGACTGGAAAAGGCACGTCTCCTTCTTCTCGACGCAGGCCTCATCGGACCTCGACGGGGGGAAATGATGCCGGTGCGGCCCTCGTTTGACGCAGATCCCATTGCCATTATCGATAGAAGCGCCATGCGCATTCTAGGTCTCTGGGCCACGAAGGTACACGTCAATGGCCTGGTGAACACGGGGTCAGACACACCTCCCGATGTCTGGCTTTCGCTGCGGGCGGCGCATTCCACTGCCTTTCCCGGCTATTTCGATACCCTGGTCGCAGGTGGCCAGCCTCATGATCTCGATGCGGCCACAACCGCCGTCAAGGAAGCGTGGGAAGAGGCGGGCATCGACGCCACGCTGATGGAAAATGCCCGGCATATCGGCGATGAGCCGGTCTGCTATGTGAGCCGCCAGGGCTTTCATCAGGAGCTCTTGTCGGTCTACGATCTCGTCCTGCCGCGCGACTGGAGCCCGACCTGCATCGATGGCGAGGTCGAATCAAACACGCTCGTCTCCATGGATGAGTTGCGGTCCGGCCTTGCGGGTGCGCTGGACATCAAGTTCGGTTCCCACCTCGTCTGCCAGGACGTGGTCACCCGTCACGGAACATGATGCGCCTTGATGACTTGATTGGCATGGCGGTTCAACGTCGCTGCCGTGCCTGAACAAGCTTCGCTCTCACGGAAGTCCTTCAAGTACGGGTGCTGCGGGTTATCGGGTTCAGGCAGTGGCCTTGTGCCAAAGCCGCGTTGCAACCTTGATGGGGACTTACAACTTCCATGAGGCCGAGTTGCTCCATCAGGACTGACGCTGCGTTGTAGCAGTGGAATGAGATCACCTTTCCATCTTCGACACTGCAGTCGGGAGATGCGCTGTCTTTTTGGGGAGAGGTAACCCGGCTCCTGCAGCGCCGTAATATACAGCATCATGATGAAACTCGGTTGATCGACCTGTTCTCTAGGGTTGGCTCTTCGAGAGCACCTGCGGCTCAAAAATATCCGCAGCCAACGAAGCGCTCGAGCATCGGATAATTCCGCTCAAAGCTGACGCTGAATTCGTTTGCATCTCTTCTGGATCTCGTGGATCAACCTGTCCAATACGCGCGTTGGATCGCCTGAGATGGCCAAAACGGTCCCTGCGGCATGGTCGCATCGACTGGCGACCAGTTCTGTTAATTCTTTTACACGTTTTAATGTCGATGCAGCACTTAAGCCCACGTCTTCAGCAAGCGCTTTCCAATCCCTGCTGCGTAAATCGGGCGCAATGAACCGCCCCCCAATGCCTTGCGGCAGGTTTTGGTCTACCTGGCGATATACTGCTGCGCACATCAGGTCATATAGGGGCGCAACCTTTGCCGACCCACCAGCGCCGATCAGTACGGAATAGTTTTTGGCATGGGAATCCGAGTTGCATACCAGGACGTTGAAGATCACCGCATCCAACAGCTTCTGGCGTTCCGCCGGGGATACAAGATCACTGATCACCTTGAACATCATCTTCAGTGTCACGCCGCTGCCCGTCGAGGATCTCTCGTATTTCTGCGAAGGGAAGTGACCGGTTAGCTGACAGAGGTCTTCTTGGTGAAGCCTGCGGATTTCGCCCTCTAAATCCGTGAAACGGTCATAACGCTTCACGAGCAGATAGCGTCTTTGGCCGGCTATGCCAATCGTGGCTTCGGCGGCCTCCAGCCCGCATGATCGTGCAAGGGCGAGGCAGAAGGCTTCATTTTCGACGCTCCCAGCCAGTCGTTTGGTATCCGGTTTGATGATGTGGGTCGATGGCGTACCATCGACTGGGATGGAGATTGCGCCCTTCTCGTCCACGAAGACGGGCAGCTTCTCCTGTACTCCCGCGAGCGACATGGAGACGCCGTGGTTGCCGACCAGGAAAGGTTTGGAAGGAAGTTCATTCAGGATGCGCTCCAGCGCCTCCTCGTGCGGAATGGGCTGCAGGTTGAGGCCCGCCTTTCGGGGTTGGCCGATGGACAGTGCCCCGGCCGTGTCTCGACCTATATGGCCAAGCAGACCAACGATGTCCTGAGGTGAAACTTTCAGCCGCTGACCGATTTCGGCTAGATGCGTCTCCGGGAGCAGGTTTGCAAGCCATGGCAGCAACCGGTCTGCAGTCACCGGGCCTGAGCGCAGTGGCATCGTGAGCGAAACTGGAAAAGCTGAGCGACGACCTTCCCAGGATGACTCATAGTCCAGCCGCCATTCGCCTTCGAAGGTCATCTGCGCGACGGCCAGGGTTTCATAGAAGATGGTTGTCATCTCCCGTCACCGAAGGTCGGGAGGAAACCGAGATCATCCTTCAATGTGTCCGAAGGCATCTGCGCGGTCTTGAGGTCACCCACCTCGATGCCGACGGTGCGGGCAACGATCAAGGATTTTTCGAGCTGGCAACTCGGCTTGCCGGATTCGAGCTCTACGATGAAACGCTCGCCCGTGCCTGACCGTGTCGCCAGCTCAGCCTGTGTCCAGCCAAGGGCCTTCCGTTTCGCCCTGATGGCGGCGCCGAAATCGCGTGCGGACCTGAACATCGAGTACCTCCTGGATCGGCTTACCGTACAGGAAGATTTCTTAAGAAACAATGCAAACCTTACCGATCGGGAAGTAGAGATGTCGGAAGGCCAAACGCAACCCGATCGGGAAGTTTGGCGCTTCCGGGAATGGTCGAATTTACAGTTCTTGAGATCCGGGGTGCCGCGTGCGCTACGCCTCCGGTATCGTAATTTGTCGAACGCGGGCAGGAGGTCAGTAAGAACTTAGGCTTCTCAGCTATCGCGGGCTTCATAGGCCGAGAAGCTCACCTGCGACATCAGCACGACCGAGGCGACCGAGCCACTCCGTTGGTGCAAGGCCAGGGCGTTTCATCGACTTCAGCGCATTTGGACGAAATGTCCCTGACCGACTTCGCGATATTCTCGGGGGGGTGGGGTGTAGCCGGTTGGCCTTACCGGGCTTTTCAATTCGTCATCGGCCGTGCTGCGCCTCAATCCGCGGCGTTCAGGATCGGGAACCGGCACAGCGGCCAGAAGCTTCTTGGTGTAGTCGTGTTGCGGGTTGTTGAATATCGCCGAACGCGGGCCGATCTCGACAATCTCGCCAAGATACATGACCGCAACCCGGTGACTGATCCGCTCGACCACCGCCATATCATGGCTGATGAACAGGAAGGCAAGATTGAACTCTTCCTGCAGATCCATCAGCAGATTGCAGACCTGTGCCTTGATCGACACATCCAGGGCCGAGACGCTCTCGTCAGCAACGATCACCTTGGGATTGAGCGACAAGGCGCGTGCAATGGCAATGCGCTGGCGCTGTCCGCCGGAAAACTCATGGGGATAGCGATCCATCATCTCCGGAGCAAGACCAACTTTCTTGAGCAGATCCGCGGCTTTGGTCAGGGCCTCCTGACGGGTGCCGAGGCCATGCTTGAGGTATGGCTCCGCGATGGTGGCGCCTACCGTCATGCGTGGATTGAGGCTGGAGAATGGATCCTGAAAGATCATCTGCACGCTGCGGCGCATGGCGCGCAGGCTCGGCTGGTCAAGGGTCAGGACATTATAGCCATCGAGATGGACTTCGCCACTCTTGGGCTCAACCAGACGCGTTATCGAACGTCCGGTGGTCGACTTGCCGCAACCGCTCTCGCCGACAATCGAAAGCGTCTCACCCTGGAAAAGCTCGAACGAGACATCTTCGACAGCGTGCACGGCGCCTGTCTGCCGGCCGAAGAGACCGCTGCGGATGGGGAAGCGTGTCACCAGGTTCTTCACCGCGAGCACCGGCGTCTTGTGCGTGTCGACAGTGTTCACCACTTCGGTCGGTTCGCTTGCCAGACCAGAGGCGATATCAACGATCGGGAAACGCAGCGGCCAGTCATGACCGTGCATGGAACCGAGTTTCGGCACAGCGGCGAGCAATGCCCGCGTGTAGGGATGCTGGCCGCGGTGGAAGACGTCGGCTGTTGCTCCCTGCTCGACCACATCGCCGCGCAGCATGACGATGGTACGCTCGGCGATCTCGGCGACAACGCCCATGTCATGTGTGATGAAGAGAACGGACATTCCGTCTTCCTCCTGCAGCTCCTTGATCAGGTCGAGGATCTGGCCTTGGATCGTAACATCCAGCGCTGTCGTCGGTTCGTCGGCAATCAACAGGTTCGGGCGCGAAGCAAGCGCCATGGCGATCATCACCCGCTGTCGCATGCCACCGGAAAACTGGTGCGGATAGTCATCAAACCGGCTTGCCGCGTTCGGAATACGTACCTTGTCCAACACGCGGATCGTCTCGCTACGGGCATCGGCTTTTGTAAGGCCCTTGTGCCAGGTCAGCACTTCCGAGATCTGTCGGCCGATCGTGAAGATCGGATTGAGGCTGGTCATCGGCTCCTGGAAGATCATGGCAACCTCGTTGCCGCGCACCTTCTGCATATCCTTTTCAGTCAGCGAAAGAATGTCTTTGCCGTTCAGCCGGATCCGTCCCTCGACGCGGCTCTGTTCGCGGGCCAGCAGCCGCATGATCGACAAAGAGGTCACACTCTTGCCGGAGCCCGATTCGCCGACAATGGCGACAGTCTCTCCGGGGTTCACATCGAAGGAAATATTGCGGACGACCGTCCGCCACTGGCCATCGACGAGAAAGGACGTTGTCAGCCCCTCGACGGAAAGAACTGCGGGTGTCTCTGTCTTGGCGGCAGCTGGCATCATGGCTTTCAGGTTCCGATCCTTATAGTGGGGTTCTGATACGGTCTGGCTCAGGTGAGCTTCAGCGGCGTGGCATGGGAAGGCGAGGTGCGGCCCGCTGCGATGCGGGCCGCTTCGAGGGCTGCAATCTTTTCGTCGATCAGCCGCCGGTCCGTCAGGCCATGGGGATTGGTGCGGGTCGGCATGGTTTCCGCAACATGCAGGAAACGCTCTTGTGCCACCGCATACAGTCTGCGCAATTCTCCGAGCGGATCGGGGTTGTCGTCTGCGCGAATGTCGAGCCAGGCGAAATCCTGATCTCGGTAGATCTTCAATGCTGCCGACTGCCGCCCACGCTTGTCGCCTCCTGCGGTCTCGCCGGCATCCATGGCGGCCAGAAGTCGCTCGGCGAGCGGTGCGCCCGCAGTTTCCTTGTAGACGCGCAGGGTCTCGGCGATGACGCGGGGGCCAGCCAGCATGTTGCCGGCAACCGAGACATTGTCGTCCACAACATGGCCGGCCCAATCGATGCATTTGTTGCCCGTGAATGCAGCATTGCGGCCTTCACCGTCGATAAGATGCATCTGCCTTTGCTGGCATCCGTCATCGCGATCCGTCAGAGTTGCGATGATCGAAGACGGCGACTGGCCCTTCGCCAGAAACTTCAGGCCATCGGTGCCGTAGAGTGGGCTGATGAAGGCCTGGGTGGCAATTGCGCCGATCCCGCCACGCATGAAAGGGACGATGGCACCGACCGCGAAAAAGCGGCTGGCGACTGAGATGCCGAAATGGCCGGTGTCAGGATCGCGCGCAACGATGGACCAGGTCATGGACTATCTCCCGATCGCATAGGCTTGCATCAGCCGCGGCGTCGCGGCTGCGCGCAGCAAACCGTCAGTATCGCGGCGGGCGGCGGTCAGACGGCCGACGCTCCAGGGTTCTGCTTCGGTGATATCGTGGCCCATGGCTTTCAGCGCCTTGATCGCAGCCGGGCCGATATTGCTCTCGATCATCACATTGCCCGGCTGGCTGGTGCGCGGATAGAAGGAGCCGGGGAAATGCGCCGTGTGGAACAGCGGCATGTCAATCGCTGCCTGCAGGTTTTGCTTGTGATGCACATAGCGCAGGAAGAAGGACAGTTGCCACTGATCCTGCTGATCGCCGCCGGGCGTACCGAAGGCCAATGTTGGGCGGCCTTCGTAAAGTGCGATCGATGGTGTCAACGTCGTGCGAGGTCGTTTGCCAGGAGCAAGCGAGGTCGGAAGGCCTGGCTTCAGCCAGAACATCTGGGCACGCGAGTTGAGACAGAAGCCGAGGCCCGGGATGATCGGTGATGATTGCAGCCAGCCGCCAGACGGTGTGACCGAAACCATGTTGCCGTCCCGGTCGATGACGTCGATATGCACGGTGTCGCCGCGCTTTTCGGTCAGATGCGACATGGTCGGCTCGTAGACGGCGCCGGTTCCAGACATGGATCCCAGCATCTCCATCGTCAGGGCGTGCTGGGCCTCGAAACCCGGTAATATGCCGGGACGAAGCTGCATCGAGGCCTGCGGCGCGATCAGCCCGCGCCGTTCATCGTTGTAGACGTCCGATAGCAATTGCTCCATCGGTACATTGGCAAAGGCCGGGTCGCCGTAATAGACCTCGCGGTCGGCATAGGCGAGCTTCATCGTTTCCACCACTGTGTGGACGAAGTCGGCACCCAGCGGGTCCATCGCCGCCACGTCGATGCCCTTCAGCAGTGCCAATGATTGCAGCAGCACCGGGCCCTGGCCCCACGGACCGGTCTTGGCGATGCTCCAGCCGTGATAATCCAAGGTTTGCGGCGCTTCTACCGTTGCCGACCAGCCGGCCATGTCGGCTGCGGTCAGAACGCCTTTGTGCCGGCTGCCACTTGCATCCATCACTTCGGCTGTCTTCAGATAGTCTTCGATCGCCTGGGCGACGAAGCCGCGATAAAAGGCGTCACGGGCCGCGTCGATCTGGTTTTCGCGACCCTTGGCGCTTTCAGCCTCCTTGACGATCCGGGTGTAGGTGGCTGCGAGAACCGGATTGCGAAACAGCGCATGCGGTTCGGGCGCAACACCCCCCGGCAACCATGTCTCAAAGGATGTCGGCCATTCCTTCTCGAAGAAATCGGCCAGTCCCTTGATTGTCGCCGAAACGCGCGGCAGCATCGGGTGGCCGTGCTCGGCATAGTGTATGGCGGGCTCCAGCACGTCGCGCACGCTCATCGTGCCGTAGTCGCGCAGCATGAGCATCCAGCCATCAAAGGCGCCGGGAATAACGGTGGCGAGCAAGCCGTCGCCGGGGATAAGCGTCATCCCTTCTGTTCTATAGTGCTCGATGGTCGCGCCAGCCGGGGCAGGGCCCTGCGCACAGATCACCTCGACCTTGCCCGTCTTTGCCGAATAGACAAGCGCTGGCATGTCGCCGCCGGGGCCCACGAGATGCGGCTCGAGGATCTGCAGGACGAAGCCGGTTGCGACTGCCGCATCGAAAGCATTGCCGCCCTTTTCGAGGATGCTCATGCCGACAGCAGAGGCGATCCAATGGGTGGAGGTCACGACGCCGAAAGTGCCGAGGATCTCCGGGCGGGTGGTAAACTCAGTCATTCAATATTCCTTTGCAAGTCTTCTTCACGTCTCTCGGGGGTCGAGCGCATCGCGCAAACCATCGCCGAGCAGGTTGAAACCGATCACGACCAGGAAGATCGCCGCCCCTGGCCACATGGCCATCCAGGGGGCCTGATCGAGAAAGTTCTTCGCGACATTGAGCATCGATCCCCAGCTTGGTGCGGGCGGCTGTTGACCAAGCCCCAGGAAGGAAAGGCTTGCCTCTGCGATGATCGCAGTCGCCACTGTCAAGGTTGCCTGCACGATGATCGGGGCTGTGATGTTGGGCAGGATGTAACGAAGCATGATGTCGAGATGGCCAAGGCCGATCGAGCGAGCACCTTCGACATAATCCTCTGTCTTGACGGCAAGCACCTGACCGCGGGTCAGTCGCACGAAGACCGGCATGGCCGACAGGCCGATGGCAATCATCGCATTGCTGAGGCTTGGGCCGAGAAAGGCGGCGAGTGCGATCGCCATGATCAGGAAGGGTAGGGCGAGGAATGCTTCGGTGATGCGTGAGATGACCTGATCGACCCAGCCGCCGAAATAGCCGGCAACCAGGCCGAAGGGAACGCCGATGACGACAGCGATCGCGACCGAGAAGATGCCCGCCATCAAAGAGGCCTGCGCCCCCCAGATCATCCGGGACAGGATATCCCGACCGATTTCATCGGTGCCCATCCAGTGTGCGGCAGACGGTGCCTTGCGGATGGCCGTCCAGCTGGTGGCCAGCGGATCGGCGATCGGCAGAAGCGGCGCTGAGACGGCAAGGAGCGCAAAGAACAGGATAATGCACAGACCAACCAAGGCACTGCGATTGGCTTTCAGCTTGCGCCAGGCGCGATTGCTGCTTCTGGGAGGCACGGTCAGCCCCGCTGTCGAATGAAGTGCTGTCACAGGCTGGCCCTCATGCGCGGATTGAGGATCACATAGAGGACGTCGGCAACCAGGTTCATCAGGATGAACCCGACGGCCGTGCACAGGACGACACCCTGGACCACGGCATAGTCGCGGTTGAAAACTGCATCGACAATCAGCTTGCCGAAACCCGGTATGGTGAATATCTGCTCGGTCAGTACGGCGCCCGCCAGAAGCTCGCCAAACAAGAGAGCGCTGAGCGTCACGATCGGCAACAGGGCGTTGCGAAATGTGTGGCTGAGGATGACGATCCGTTCCGACAATCCCTTGGCGCGTGCTGTGCGGATATAGTCGGCCTTCATCACGCTCAGCATGGCCGAGCGGGTGTGACGCATCAAGGTCGCGGCGAGCGCTGTTCCCAACACGAAGGCCGGCATTATCATGGTTTCAATCGAGCGCATCGGGTTAACGAAGATCGATTCATAGCCTGACGCAGGCAGCCAGCCGAGTTTTACCGAGACAAGCAGGATGAGCATGATGCCGAGCCAGAAGTTCGGGATCGACAGACCGGACAGTGCAATTATGTTGGCGATGTAGTCGATGACGGTGTTCTTCTTGACGGCGGCCAGGATGCCCATTGGCACGCCGATGACAAAGGCGAAGATCATCGCCATGACCGCCAGCTGGATGGTGACCGGCAGTTTTTCGCTGATCAGTTCGAGCACCGGTTGGTTGGTGCGCAGTGACGTCCCGAAATCACCCTGCAGCACATTGCCGATCCAGTAGCCATACTGGTAGATCACAGGATCGTTCAGGCGGTATTTGTCTCGCAAAAACTCGATGACCTGCGGGTCGCGCTCCTCGCCGGCCATGGCAAGGATCGGGTCGCCTGGCAGCAGTTTTTGAAGTGAAAAGACGAAGATCGAAACGATCAAAAGCGTCGGTATGGCGACCAGCAGCCGTTTTCCGATGTAGATGTGCATGAGCATCCGGTCCTGATTTCGAGAGGTTCCTGCGGAGCATTCGGCGCGCTCCGCAGGACAGATCGGCGCGGTTCAGCCTTTCTTGACACCAACCAGGCGGATCATGCCGTCCGGCGAAGGTTCAAAACCGGTGACTTCTTTTTTGGTCGCCCAGATCCAGGACTGGTGGCCGAGGTAGATGACGGGCAGGTCGTCGTTGAGGATCTTGCCAGCCGCATCGTATTTCTGTTTTCGAACGGCGTCGTCAGTGGAGGCACGAGCTTCATTCAGCAGGGTGTCGACCTCAGGATTGCAGTACTTCGTGTCGTTGATCCCGCCCTCGCAGGTGACGAACTGATGGAGGTTGCCATCGGGATCGACACGGCCGGACCAGTCGGAACGGCTGAGCTGATAATTGCCAGCGGTCTGTTCGCTGAGCAGTGTTGCAAACTCGGTGGTCTTCAGGCTGACATCGAAGCCGGCCTCGGCCACCATCGCCTGGACGATCTGCATCATCTGAGCGGCAACGGGATTGTTGGGGATCTGCATTTCGATCGGCACGCGTTCGAAGCCGGCTTCCTTGATCAGGGCTTTGGCCTTTTCAAGATCGCGGGCCGGAACCGGCAGATCCTTGTTGAACCATGGGCTGTTCGGTGGGAAGGGCTGGTTGCCGCCGACCGCGGTGCCTTCATAGACGACCTGGTTCAGCGCTTCGCGGTCGATGGCCAGTGAGAAGGCCTGGCGCAAGCGCTTGTCCTTGCCGAGCGGATTGTCGGCGCGGGCGCCATTGCCGATGTTCACATAAAGCGCCATGTAGCCGATGTTGACGACGTCGGCATAGGTGAGGCTGTCATCGGCCTTGACGGATGTCGCGTCGGTCGCTGCGAGCCGCTCGATCATGTCGAGTTCGCCAGAGCGCAGGTTTGCCAGCCGCACCGTGGTGTCAGGGATCGGCAGGTAGGTCACCTTGTCGATGAAGACATTGTCCTTGTTCCAGTAGTCGGCGAACTTTTCGAGCACGATGCGGTCTTGCTGGATACGCTCGACAAACTTGAACGGTCCAGCGCAGACTGGTGCCGAACCAAAATTGGCACCCAGTTCAGCGGCGGCCTTGGGTGAAACGATCATCCCAGCACGGTCGGAAAGTTGTGCGAGCAGCGTTACATCGGGAGCCTTGAGTGTGAATTTGACCTCGTATTCACCGGTGGCTTCCACCTTGTCTACCGAGCTCAGCTCGCTCTTGCGACGCGATTCCGGTAATGTCATGTTGCGCTCGATGGTGGCCACGACGGCTGCAGCATTGAGTGGTGTATCGTCATGAAACTTGACGCCTTCGCGCAGTTTCATGGTCAGTTCCTTGCCATCGGCAGACCACGCCCACTCCGTCGCAAGTTGCGGCACGATCTTCAGGTCGGGTGAGACGTCGACGAGCTTGTCGCACATGGCGGTGTAGACGATGCGGCCGACAAATGTGCGCGATTGGGCAGGGTCCAGCACGTCGGCGTCGTCTTGCAGGCCGATGCGCAGTTCGGCTGACAAGGCGGGGCCTGCAAGCATGGCGCTCGCCAGGAGTATGGTGGATAAACGCGACAGTATCTTCATGGTCGAAAATTCCTCTGGTCTGGTTTTCTGTTCTCATGGGTGTCGCCGGTTATGGCTCCGGCGTTCAGGCTAGGCCGGCCGTGGCCGGAATTGGTTTATCAGGACACCTCCCCCAGCGGGTCGCCCTCCAGATGGTCCATGGATGTCTGGCGGATCAGCCGCTCCTGCAGCATCAAGAGGTGCTGGCGCATGGCCTCGCCAGCCTTGGCCGGATCACGCGATGCAATCGCGTCGATGATCGCGGCATGCTGCGCGTTCGACATGCTGATGGTGTTCGTATTGCTGCGGGCGCGCTCGCGGATCGATTGCCAGGCGTCGTCCTGGCGCACCCGGTTGATAACGTCGAAGATCGACAGGAAAAGCTGATTGCCGGCTGCTTGCGCGATGTGACGGTGAAGTGCCCCGTCCCAGAGTTCCTTGGCATCGGCATCCTCGCTGTCGAGGATCTTGTTGGCGAGTTCGCGCATGCGGTCGATGTCGCTGCCTTTGGCGCGCAGGGCGGCCAGTTGCGCCAGTTGCGGCTCAATGCGCAGGCGTACTTCCATGATCTCCATGAAGTTGGTTCCAGCGACGATGGTCTCGAGCCTATCGCTCCATTCGTCAGGCCTTTGGCCAGCAAACGTTCCCGCGCCCTGCTTGCGCCAGATCGCGCCCTCGGCTTCGAGCACTTCGAGCGCCCGCCGGATCGCCCGGCGGCTCAGGCCAAGTTCTTCCGACAGCGTCCGTTCGGTCGGTAGCTTTCCATGGGCACTGATCTCGCCATGCCGAAGGAGAGCCCGGAGCTTTTCCAGGGCGTAGTTCGAATTTTCCTTGGGTGAGCTCTCTGGCATGAAAGGTCCGAACCAATTGTTGATTGGTTCAGTGAACGTCGAAAATCACTGGTCGTCAAGCTGCTTTTTGGGCAGATTTGAAATTGCTCAATAATGTGGCAGCCTGATTGGATTGGGTTGGATCCGCGGCCCGAGCGGCTCGGACATATACGAATTGATGCCTGCTCAGAGGGCGCGGCAATATCCTCCTGTCGGACGGTGGCCTGAACTGTCCGCTAACCACGATCGACCGCTGCCGCTTTTGCCAAGGTTCTACTTCCCGCTCACCACCAGACATGATGTCTGCCAGGATCCGACTGGTCCCACACGACTGTGTCCAGGCGTTGGAGCCATGATCTGCATTCAGGAAAAGTTCTTGATATGCGTCTTGCCGACGCGCGCCGGGCCGTCAGGCGTCATCGGACGGAAACCGCCCCAGAAAGTCGGAACGCGATAGTCGGTTGCCTTGGGAAGCAGGATTAGTATGCAAGTTCGATATTCAATCCACGTCGACCGGCTCCTCAGCAGCGACCGGTGGAGAGCCGTCTTGGGAAAATGAGACGGAGGAGGCCTTCGCTACTTGTCCCTGTCAGCAGCGTCTGGACCCTCATTGCCCGATGTGGTTAACTTTTGTTCTAGGTCTGGGTTGAGGGCTTGTCATGAAGCTGGCATCGACATGGGGCGTCTTGCTTTTTCTCGTTCTTGCGATGGCTGCCAAAGGCAGTGAAGAAGAACTGGCGATACCCTCCTGGACGATGAGTGACCATCAGTTCCTGTCGGGACAGATCGATGCTGCTAAACGCGTGAATTTGCTTGGCGGATTGATGTTTCCGGACAAAGAGCCAGTCGGCCCCGTGCCGGTGATCGTGTTGCTGCACGGCTCTGACGGGCCCCGAAGTGCAGCCGCCTGGAACTGGGCGCGCATCTTGGCCAGGGCGGGTTTTGCATCATTGCGCGTTGACAGCTACTCGGCGCGAGGACACGACCAGATCTACACCAATCAGGGCGCGGTCGGGGAGTTTGCGAATGTGGTCGACGCATTTTCAGCGCTTGCAGTTCTTGCTCAGGACCAGCGGATCGATCCGAAGCGCATAGTGGTGATGGGATTTTCACGGGGAGGCATTGGGGCACTCTACACGGCCATGCGTCGCTTCGAAGACATCTGGGCTCCGACCGGTCTGCAATTTGCTGGGCATCTCCCCTTCTATCCACCCTGCAATTTCGCCCTGGAAGGTCAACTGGAGGTCGGACCTGAGCCTATCCGCGCCTTTCATGGTGATGCAGATGTCTGGAATCCACTCCTTCCCTGCAAAAACTACATCGATCGGCTGGCGGCCGCCGGACACGATGCCTCGCTGACAGTTTATGAAGGGGCGCATCATTCTTTTGATCATCCAGGCAGTCCTTCTTACAATGTCGTCAGTGACGCGCAGACCTCTCGCGCCTGTTTTCGTCGCGAAGTGAATGGGATCCTGACGAATTCTGCCACTGGAAACGCTTTTTCCTGGACCGACGATTGTGTTGAATTGGGGCCCGCGGTCCAGATGAACCCCGCAGCGATGTCCGCAGCCGAGCAAGATGTCTTGGCTTTCCTCGCTGATCTATTTTGATCGTCGTGCAACATTGCATCGCCGGTGGTCGACGGCTCTCCGAGTCATCGCAGTTCCCGTCAAAATCCTCAGGAGCAGGTTCTTCTCCAACATTGAGTTGATAAGTCTAGAATGCAGATAGCTTCCGGTCTTGCGCGGGGTGGCATTTTCCCCAACTGCCCTCAGTGAAACGCGACCTCATCGTCTCGCTGGCCCGAATCTCAGAGCGGTTCGTTGGCACTTCACCGTCATGAAAGCTGACGAGTAGCTCCAACAGTCCTTCGCGAAGATTGGCCCGCGGCTGCAATATATCGTTCGCCGCCACTGCAATTCCCGGGCGGGCTTGCTCCAATCCGCCACGGCTGCTGCTTTCGGCGAGCACGACCACATTGAGCATATCGGTATCCGGTTGTGGCTCCTGCTCGAATACCTCGTACTTCTGGTTGGGTTCCGCAAGCCCGATCCGATAGGAGAGTATCCGGCCGCTAGACACCAGGTCCTGAAGAACCAGTGCCAGTTTGTTGGACGATCCGTCAGCATGGCTGCGGTCAACAGAATAGGCCTTTACCAGCATGTGGGAGCCTATCCCCCTGCCGCCGGAGGCGATGCATTCGGCTGGTATGCGCAGAACATTGGAAAAATGCTCGCGCATCTTCAAAGACCATGGCGTGGGGCAGCGCACGAGATCCAGATAATCAGGATGTTCGAGTGCAGCCGTGTCATCAAGCTCATACAATGTGAAATAGCGATCAGAGACGGTCCCGAATGCGGCGTAGCGACGGGCCGCGCGGATACCAGGCGGTGTCAATCGCTCGGGCACGTGTTCGAACGTATGCCAGGTCTCGTATTCCTCTCTCAGAGTGGTGGGGAAGTCATTCCAGAGCGCTAGGAAGGCCTTGGTCATGGTGTGTCACCAATCACCAGCATGACTTTCGACGCAACGCGGGTGCGGGCAAGCTCCATCCCCTCCAGCGCGTCAGCCAGTGCGAAGTTGTGGCTGATCAGGCCGCGCATCAGGTCCTGGTGTTCATCGAGAAAGCGCAGCACTTCATCCCATGTTGCGGCCGGTGCGCGATAGGAGCCGCGGATCTGCTGATGCATCCGCACAAGCCGCGTAAGGTCTATCTCGGCAGGACGAGGGTGGATGCCGACGATCGTGAAGATGCCGCGCTTTTTGAGGAAAGGCAGACTGGCATTGACGAGAGACGGCACTCCGGCCGCCTCGATGATGGCATCGAATGGTGGATAGGCGTTCAGTGCCACTTCAAGTCTTGTTTCCTGCGTGTCGATCAGATCGGTGAAGCCGGCCGCGCGCAATGCGGCGAGCCTTGGGGAGTCGTCGTGTCCAAGCACCACCACCCTTGCGCCTTTAGCCCGAGCGAAGATCGCAATGCCCTGGCCAATGAAGCCGGGTCCAATCACAAGCACTGTCTGGCCGGCTCGGACACCAGCGGTGGCGACAGCCTCAGCGCACACGGTCATCGGCTCCGTCAGTGCGGCGACTGACAGGTCGAGGCCGTCCGGAACCCGGTGGCAGTTGGCATAGGGAACCTTTACCAAAGCGGCAAAGGCGCCGTTGCGCCCGATACCAACGCCTTTGCGGGCGACGCAGTTATCTTCGTCTCCAGCAGCGCATGCTGTACATTGGCCGCAGGTGGTTGACGGACGCGCAGTCACCCGAAAGTCACGAACGTCCTCGGGAATTCCCGGTCCAACCTTTACGATTGTTCCGGCAAATTCGTGGCCGAGCGTAACCGGCATTGCCCTTTCCATCGACTCATAACCCGGTGTCCAGGCAGCGATATGGAGATCTGTGCCACAGATCCCGGCATAATGGACACGGACCAACACCTCGCCAGCATCAGGCACAGGATCGTCAGGCGTGCGAAATTCTAGCCCCGCGGCGGGACGGGTCTTCTGCAAGGCAAGCATGTCGGTCTCCAGGAAATCAGGGCGCGGATGCTATCCGCGCCAGCTGAGAAAGTGTTTTTCGACCCTGCCGATGACAAAGCTGACGATCAGGCCAAGTACAGACAGAATGGTCACCCCGGCGAACAGCTTTTCGAGATCGTAGAGAGAGCCGGCTTCGAGAATGTAGGAGCCGACGCCATACTGCGCACCAAGCATTTCAGCGGCCACGAGCAGGATGATGGCAATCGAGACCGAGACGCGCAGACCCGAGAGGATTGCCGGGAAAGCCCCCGGAAGCACGATCTTGCGCACGATCGACCACCAGCTCAGCCCAAAGCTCTGGCCCATGCGGATCAAGGTTCGGTCGACATTGTCGACGGCGCCGTAGGTTGCGACCACCGTCGGGGTAAAGGTGCCGAAGGCGATCAGCATGTATTTCGACATCTCATCAATGCCGAACCATATAACGAACAGCGGCAGAAGCGCGATCTTTGGGATCGGAAACAGAGCGGCGACGAGGGGTACAAGGCCAGCGCGCACATAGCTGAACAGACCAATGAGAACACCAAGTGCGATGCCGGCAGACACTCCCAGCAGGCCACCGACGAGAAGGCGCTGCAGTGAAGGAAGCAGATGCTTCCACAGCAGGCTGGTCTGCCAGAGCTGAACAAAGGTGTCGAGAACGGCAGATGGGCGGGGCAAGGTGAGGTTTGAGATAAAGCCGCTGCGCGTTCCCGCTTCGGCGAGCGCGATCAGGAGGACAAAGACCACCAGTCCCATACCGCGCACCGGCGCTGGTGCGAAGCCGCCGCCGCGGAAGCTGACGGTTTTGACGACACTGGCATGGCGATCGTTTTTGTCGGCCAGCGGGACTCGCGCCGCAATCGACGTGCTTTTAGACATTGACCAGTTCCTTATCCGCCGCCATGGCCTCTTCGCGCATCAGGTCCCAAAGCTGTGCTTGCTTTGCCTCAAGCTGGGGATCTCCGAGATGCCGTTCAGCAAGCGGGATATCGATATCAACGATCTCGCGGATGCGACCGGGGCGGCGCGATAACACGACGACGCGGTGCCCGAGCCGAACCGCCTCATTGAGATTGTGCGTCACATAGACGGATGTGAAAGGCTGACGGGTCCAGAGAGAAACCAGATCATCCATCAGCAGCTCACGAGTCTGGCTGTCGAGTGCCGACAAGGGTTCGTCCATCAGCATGACGGCGGGCCTGACGGCGAGCGCCCGGCTGATGGCAACGCGCTGGCGCATGCCGCCAGATAGCTGCTTTGGAAGCGCCGAGCGGAAATCGGAAAGACGAGTGCGTTCCAGAACGTCGGTGACGATGTCATCCATCTCGCGACGGCTAAGGCCGTGATCTTCGAGAACAAGTTTGATATTGCCTTCCACCGAGCGCCACGGGAGAAGCGCGAAATGCTGAAAGACATAGGTCAGCGGGTTGAGCGAATCCTTGGGTGCGTCGCCCATCTGCAGGACCTCGCCCCTCGAAGGGCGCTCGAGCCCGCCGAGGAAGCGCAGAAGCGTAGACTTGCCGCATCCCGACGGACCGATCAGACAGACGATCTGTCCCTGCGGTATGTCGAGTGAGATGTCCTTAAGGACTTCTACAGCTCCGTAGTAGTGGCTAATATTGTTCAGTCTCAAGTCCATGGCGATCTCCTGGCGGAGGCCAAGGGGCCTCCGCATGCCGCACGGCAAATGATCAGATCGTCTTCACATAGGATGCGTCGAACAACTGCTCGTGGGTGATGGCGTCCTTGACCATGCCTTCGGACTTGAACCACTCAAGCTGCTCGATGCAGCTATCGAGCGACAAAGCGAGGCCTTGGTTGATGCGCATCGAGCCATCGATCAGGTTCTGCTTGGCAAGCTCCGCCGGGCTATCACGCTCGACATATTTGTGAACGATCGTCGCCAGGGCATCGACCTCGGCGGCGTCTGCGGTGTTGTCGACGAAGGCTGCATTGTAGTCGGCGACTGCTCGGGAATAGGCCTTGATAAAGGCTTCCGTCATAGCGCGCTCGTCTTTCGCATTCTTGGTCGAGGTGAAGGCTGTGGTCACCTGATAGTTCGGTGCATAGTCCGACATGATGCCGATCTGCTGGGCAGCACCTTCCCGGATCATCTTCTTGGCAACGCTCGGCTGAATGACCCAGGCGTCGATCTGACCGGTGGACAGCGCACCTACGATAGCGCCGAGCTTTTGCAAGGGGCGGAGCTCGATATCGGCGAGACTAACGTTATGGGCTTGCGCGATCTTGTGTGCCATGAAGTGGAATGACGAGCCGGCTGTCGTGATGCCAAAACTCTTGCCAGCCAATTTCGATGGGTCGGTCAGGCCGGCCTCGTATGCCTTGTTCGAGGCAAGCACGATCGCACCAGTAAGTCCTTTTTCCTCGGTCAGCGCGCCACCGATTACCTTGACAGCATTCTTTTGCGCCAGACTGATCAGACCGCCACTCATGGCTGTCACACCGAAATCGGCATCACCGGAGGCGATTGCAACGGCCATCGGTTGGGCCGCTTCAAAGAATTTCAGTTGTATGTCGAGGCCAGCATCCCTGTAATAGCCGCGCTCGAACGCAATGAAGCTCGGGGCATGGCTAGCCAGGTGCAGGACAGCAAGATTTCGGGTGGCTGCGCGGGCGGGAAGGCCGAATGCGGCAGCGGCACCCAAAGCGCCCATGCCCCAAAGCGCCTGACGGCGTTTCATCGTAAACTGCATTGTCTGTTCCTCCAATTCTGACGCCTCCCCGGCGCCATCTGTCTTAATTGCCAGCCAGGTGGAGGCGAGACAACCAACAATGATTATGTCTCCCATGCCTTAAAGGCATGGCGGGGGATGAATGTTGCTCGACGATGAAACGCGCGCAGTTATCCGGGCGCTGGCAGGTTGGCCAGCTTGCGGCCAAGGATTTCGATCAGCTTCTTTAGGTTTGCCGAATGCGGACGACGGCGGTTCCACAGCACTGAAACCTCGAACTGGGGGGCGTTCTCGATTGGTCGGACGACGAGATTGCTGCCCAGTGGACCAAGCGTCGTCATGGTGTCGACCAGCACGATCCCCATTTCCTCATTGGCAAGTGCAAGTGCTGTGTCGGAGAACCGGGCGACGGCGCGCGCATTGACCTTGACCTTTGCGCGATCGAGGAAGCTATCGACGATCCGTTGATGTGCGCCCCCCGCGGCAAAGGCAATAAAGTCGGCGCCTGCAAGATCCGCTGACCTCAGCAGCGACTTATCTGACAGCGGATGGCTGCGGGGAATGACCGCAACAAGATCGGCCCGACCGACGGGCTCGACCGCGATCAAGGGGTGATCGGGCGATGCGATTGTTACCAGCGCCTCCCCGCGCCCAGTGGTCAGGTAATCTTCGATCTGGTCAACCGGTAGGACATCGAAGAACAATTCGATGCCGGGCACCTCCTGGGAGAGCTCGCGTAGTGCCTGCGGCACCAATGCGCGCGCGACGCTTGCCGTTGAGCCGATACGGAAGACCGCAGTCTCTCCGCGCACGATCCGCTCGATCTGTGCGCCCACTCCGGTGAGCTGACGCAGTAGGGGATCGATTTCGGCCTGGATCTGCAAAGCTTCCGATGTCGGCACCAATCCGTTTCGATCGCGGATGAACAGCGCGACGCCGAGGAGGTCCTCTATGCGTCGGATCGTGCGGCTCAGCGCAGGCTGCGACACGTTGAGCACCTTGGAGGCACCGGTGATCGAGCGGGCGCTCATGACGGTGTGAAAGACCTCGATCTGGCGCAGGCTGAGAAGTTGCTCGGGAGAGCCTGTCCCGGAAGCGCTCAGATCTTCAGATGCCATGGCCGATCCTCCCGAGGAAGCGCAATATCCGTTCGCGAACCTGGTCACTCGCCGTTTCTGGCAGCAGGTGGCCGCCTTCGAGCCCCACACCTTCGAGGTCGCTTGCCCAATCGTGCCAGATATCGAGCGGCTCGCGTCCGCCGCCATACCGCCGGCCCGCTTCCCAGATCAGCAGCACCGGCGCGTCAATCATGCGACCGGCTCTCCGGTCCGCGAGGTCATCAGCTTCATCGGTGGTGGCGCCCGCACGGTAGTCTTCGCACATTGCGTGGCGAACATCTGGGTCTTCGAACGAGATGCGGTAGTCGGCGATCGCTCTGGGGTCGAGTCTTTCGAGCCCGCCTGCCATCTTGGAAAGCGTGGTGTCGAGCAGAAAACGAGGATCACCCGCCATGAGCTTTTCCGGCAGTGGTGCGGGCTGCGCCAGCATGAACCAGTGCCATGCGCCCATGCCAAATGCCTTGGACGCACCTTCCCACATTTCCGGCGTGGGTACGACAGTCACTGGGACCAGCGCCTTGATCCTGTCTGAAAAATCCAGCGCCATCCGGTAGGCCACCCGACCGCCGCGATCGTGTCCGACCACGGCAAATGTCTCGTGGCCGAGTGCGCACATCATGGCAACCAAACTCTCGGCCATGCGGCGCTTCGAACCGGCGCCTTCGAAATTGGCGACCACGCGGCTGCGACCATAGCCTGGTAGGTCAGGCACGACCACGCTACAGGTTTCGGCAAGACCCGGGGCCACACGATGCCAAGCCGCGCGCGTTTCCGGATAGCCATGCAGGAGCAGCACCGCCGGTCCTTGGCCACCGGTCAGTACCGAAAAGCGGACATTCGCAGTCTCGACAACCGACTCGGAAAATCCCGGAAAGAGCGTTTCCACATCCGTCATGTCAGTAGCTCCTCAACACATGCCCGCATCTGCGGCGATGGCGCGCAACTCGGCGATCAGCTTGTCGGCCGCCAGCGGGCGGGGCCTGAGCAGGCAGGAATGGACATAAGCCGAAACGGTGACGCTGTTCTCGATTGGTATGGCAACGAGGCCGCTTGACCGACAGTCCATCGCCGAGAAAGCATCCAGGATTGTGATCCCGATCCCCTCGGAGACGAAGGATAGGGCAGCTTCGACGAAGTGTACAAAGACGGAAGTCTGACGCATGGTACCCCAGCGCCGGAAGGTCTCGTCGATATGCAGGCCGTGCGTGGTGGCTGGAGCAAAAGAGATGAGCGTCTCATCCATGATGTCTGCGGGCGTGACCGAAGGTCGCGACGCCAACGCGTGCCCAGCCGGCACCACGCAGACGAGATTGGTTTCCGCTATTTTGACGGTATCGATCAGCGGGTCTTCTACCTCTGCAATGGTAGCCACGCAGCTGCCCTGCCCGAACAGCAGGTAATCCCGGACATCGCGTTGTGGCAAGGAATCGCAGTAATAGGTCCCAGCTGTGCCTTTGAGCTGCAATTGCCTGACCGCCTTGGGCAGCAGCCGCATGCCGATGCTGGGCGTCGCACCGAAGCGAAACGTCGTGGCCTGACCGCGCGCGATCGAATAGACAAGATTGGACAGCATTTCGGATTGCTGGTGAACCCGCTCTACCTCGGCCAGGATCAGCCGCGCCTCTTCAGTCGGCACCATGCGGCCTGAGATCCGAGCAAACAATGCCACTCCCAACTGGTCCTCGAACCGCTTGATCGCAACCGAGAGACTGGGTTGCGAAACGCCGAGATGCCTTGCTGCCGCTGTCAGCGACTGTGTCGCCATGACGATCCGGAAGATCTCGAGATGCCGTTCCTTCAGTTTCGGTGTGGCCATGTTTCCCACGCTGACTCTATAACTTTTGACTATGTGTGTCGCGAGTTTATGTATTGGCGTCAATAGCACTGTTGCCGCTATGCCATATGCATGACAATGAAACGGTGCGACATGATTGGTGCTTCTACCCGCCTCGTAGCCATTATCGGCTCGCCCATCACTCAGGTGAAATCACCTGAAAACTTCAATCGCTACTTCGAGGATATCGGATTAGATCGGGCCATGATCGCGCTTGACCTGAAGGCAAGGCATGTTGCGGATTTCGTTGCGATGGTCCGCGGGTGGGAAAACCTCGACGGATTCGTCGTCACTATTCCCCACAAGAGTGCAGTAGCCGCTCTGATTGATGAGGTGAGCCCCCGCGCGCTCTGGCTGGGCGCAGTCAATGTGGTGCGGCGTCATCCCGACGGACGACTGTCGGGGGACATGACCGATGGAACGGGCTTTGTCGAAGCGCTGCGCGCGCGGGGCTTTGCCCTCAAGGGCAAGTCGGCACTGCTGATTGGTGCGGGGGCCGCTGGCAGCGCCATCGCCCTGGCACTCGCCGAGACAGGCCTTGCCGATCTCTCGATCCAGGATGTCGAGGCGGAGCGAGCCAGCACGTTGGTTGATAAGCTGACCGTGGCATTTCCTCACTGCTGCAGCGCCCTGATGGTCGGTGAAGCGCGTCCGTTCGACTTGGTCGTAAACTGCTCGCCGGCTGGAATGTTCGAGCTCGACCCGCAACCGGTGGCGCAGAGGATAATAGACGCCATGCCACCAGAGGGCATGGCCGCCGAGGTCATCACCTCGCCCGAGCTCACGCCATTTCTTCGGGCTGCCCTGGCGCGCGGTCTCGCTGTCCAGACTGGCGTCGAGATGGCCATGGCGCAGTTTCAACTGCTCCGGAAGGTGATGGATGGAGCAGCTCATGTTTAGCGGCCGGCAGGAGACATATGACGTCGTCGTCATTGGTGGGGGGGCAGGCGGCATGAGCGCGGCTGTTGCAACTGCGCGGCTGGGTGCTCGGGTCCTCCTCGTCGAGCAATACGGTTTTCTCGGAGGCGCTGCCTCGCATTCGCAGGTGCTGGCCTATTGCGGCTTTTACCAGAAGGGCGCCACACCGGTGCCGGCGGTGCTCGGCATCGGCGCCGAATTGCTGGCGGAGCTTGAAACCATCGGCCAAACGGTTGCGCCGATCATGTCGCGAAGCGGAAACTGGATCGTCATGCTTGATCCGGAATCGGTAAAATTCGCCTTCGACCGGATGTCAGATGTTGCCGGAGTGCATGTGCGGTTGCACAGCAAGCTGACAGCCGTCGCATTGGATAAGGGCCGCATTGCTTCCGTAACGCTTGCCGATCATGATGGGACGGTCACGATAGAGGCTGGCAGCTTCGTTGATGCGAGCGGTGAGGCAACGCTGTCGGTGCTGGCCGGTGCCCGCCTGACCAGCGACATCAGTCGCGGCAATCATGTGCAGCCCGCTTCGATGCCCGTTCGGATCGGCGGTGTGGCACCCGATACACCAGTCGACAGGACGGTGCTGGCTGGGATCATAGCGCAATACAATGCCACGTCATCAGACAGGCCCATTCCGCGTGCAGATGGTGGCGTGATATCACGGCTTCCCATTTCGGGCGATGTTTGGTGGATGACGATCGATCTCGCACTAGGCGGGTTAAGTGGCGAAGATCTATGGGCCGTGGAGCGGGAGGCCCGGCGGCAGGCCTGGCGCAATCTCGCACTCATCAGACAAATGCCTGGGTTCGAACGAGCCTATCTCGTGGCAACCGGACCGCAGATCGGGATCCGTGAAACTCGCAGGCCGCTCTCGCGAGACGACATGACCGGGGCCGCGCTTGAGGGAGGCACACGTCGTTCTGACGGTATTGGCCGCGCCGCCTGGCCGATGGAGGTGCATGAGGCGCCGGGCCAGGCTTTTTTCGTCGATGTCGGCGGCGAGGGGTTTGCTGACATCCCGATGGGCGCGCTGCAGGCTGCTGATCTTGGCAATCTCTACTTGGCAGGGCGTGTCATTGGTGCCGAACAGGCCGCCTATGGGTCGGTACGGGTCATGGGCACTGCTTTCGCAACCGGGCACGCTGCAGGCATAGCTGCGGCTCTCGGGGTGACGGCAAGGCAGGTTTGTGTTGATGAACTACGACGTATCCTTGTCACCCAAAATGCGATTGTCTGATCAAGGGCTGATAGTGGGGAAGCACATAGTGAGTGGAGAAATTGCTTCTGCATAGATGCGATGTCGCAATCTGTGGCCGGATGCTTGAGCCTTTTTCTTTTCCCGCGACAAGGCTTTGACAGTTTCCGGATGAAGGGATTCGCAGAAGAGGACAATTGAGGATCCAGGCCCTGCGCTGCGGAGAGCGGTGAACTCGGACTGACGATCAGTCCAGCCGCCAACTCATGTAACGCGGGGCATTTGATCAAGGCGTGCCGCATGACCTAGCGGGTGGAGTGGAGGGCATTTGCTACGCGTTCCCGGACAAGGCGGTTGAAGGCCGTGACCGTATTTTGGTCGGCGCCCGGAGACGCCACGAGGATGAATTCGACATCCTCGATCTTTGGTAGGGCCGAAGGGGGCAGTTCGCGTAGCCCTAAGGGAGCGAGACTGCGTGGCTGCACGAGGACACCCATGCCGGCTCGGGCTGCAGCCGTCAGGCCGCTCAGGCTTTGGCAGGAGCAGACAATCCGCCAGGGCAGCGCCGCACGTTCGAGAGCCTCCATCAGCAGTGTTCTTGTCAGGCTCGGCGGCGGAAAGACGATGAGCGGAAGAACCGTTTTTTCCATCATGGCCTCAGGATCGGCTGCAAGCCAGACCAATGGTTCGCGCAGGATCGCTTCGCCTCGGCGATCTCCCAGGCGACGCTTTGCAAAGACCAGGTCCAGGTCGCCCTTGTCCTGCATGTCGGCCAGATCCTTGGAGAGGGCCACCGTGAGATGAAGCTCGACAGCCGGATAGTCGGCGATGAACTCACGCAAGAGCGTCGGAAGCTGGCCGGAAACCAGATCTTCCGAGATGCCGAGCCGCAATCGACCGCTGGGCTTCTCACCCTCGAAGAGGGATGCCGTTTGCCGCTCGAGGGCGAGGAGTTCACGGGCGTGCGGCAAGAGGGCCTCGCCATCGGCAGTCAGGCGCACGCCATGGGTGTCACGGTCGATCAGGCGTCTGCCGATCGCCTCTTCAAGGCGTTGGAGATGTTGACTGACAGTTGACTGTCGCAGCCCCAGTTTCTGGCTGGCGAGGGTGAAGCTGCCGAACTGGGCGATTGAGACGAAACTGCGCAATTGAACAAGGTCGAGCATATCACGTCTCTCGATAACTGTTATTTCTTGCATCAGATTATACGATAACTAGTCTTTGATTTCTGTCCAGCAGGAACCCTCAGATGAAACGCCTTCTTCCCGATACATTCACGCTGCTGCTTGTTGCGATGGTGGTCGTTGCAAGCCTCTTGCCGATTTCCGGAGAGCCGGCGGAGTGGTTCGGCCTTGCGACCAATCTGGCGATTGCGCTCTTGTTCTTTCTGCACGGTTCGCGCCTTTCGACTGATGTGGTGGTGGCGGGCTTCCTGAATTGGCGCCTTCAGGGCTTCATCCTTGCCGTCACATTCGTGGTCTTTCCGCTGCTCGGTCTCCTCGTGGGGGTGCTCTCGCCCTGGCTTATCCCGCCTGCCCTTTATCTCGGCCTTCTCTATGTTTGCGTCTTGCCATCGACCGTGCAGTCATCGATCGCCTTTACCTCGATTGCAGGTGGCAATGTTCCTGCCGCCATCTGTGCAGCCTCCGCATCGAACATTCTTGGCATGTTCCTGACACCGGCGCTCGTGGCCGTCCTCTTCACAGCGCAAGGTCATGTTGGAGTGTCGCTGGAGATGATCGGCAAGATACTCCTGCAGCTTTTCCTGCCCTTCGTGCTTGGACAGGTCCTGCAGCCCGTCATCGGCAACTGGATCCGGGCGCGAAAATCACTGCTCGCCCCCGTTGATCGTGGTTCGATCCTGATGGTGGTCTATCTCGCCTTTTCCAATGCGGTCATTCAAGGCATCTGGTCTGAATTCACCACGGCCGATCTGGCGCTGGTAATCGGGCTCGACATTGCCCTGCTGGTGGTCGTTCTGCTTGTCACGATTTTCTGCTCGAACCTGTTCGGTTTCAGCCGGGAGGATCGGATTGCCGCGGTCTTCTGCGGCTCGAAGAAGAGCCTTGCCAGCGGTGTGCCGATGGCCGGTGTCATCTTCGCGGGTCAGTCGGTCGGCGCGATCGTCCTGCCGCTGATGCTTTTCCACCAGATCCAGTTGATGGTCTGCGCCTGGCTCGCGCGGCGCTTTGCCAATGCACAGGTCAAAGCTGAACGATTGGTCCAACCGGGAGCCTGAGTCCGACGTCGATCGCGTTATCCGAGCGTGCCTTGATCTTTTCTGCCAATCAAAGGACTCCTCCTAAAGTGGAGAAACACCAGAGGGTAGGTCGCTGTTTTGTGGAAGTTGAGGCCGCGACAGGGAGTGGGGCATCATTTCAGTCCTTGAAACATGGTAAGTCTGAAAAAATCTAGCGGCGTTCGCGATCTTTAGATCCCGGCCGCGCAGTAGGAACCCTCCAAGGAGCGGCCTACAAACCGGACGAGACTTATTCGCTCGAGGTCCTCGGGGTGGAAACCGAAGGCAGGATCAAGGAGGAACCTGAGAAAGCTCTTGGTCATCCCCGGCCCAAATCCCCCAAACGTTAGATCTCCTGATGATTATTGAAAACTGGGGCGTGGGTAATTCGGGAGCCATACGGGCTCTAACGTCCTGCGCTTGTTCCCTGGCTCAAGATATCGGTACCGCGGTAAGCTCTCGAAGGTTTCACTGAGGAGTGCCGATTGGATGACCACTTTCGTTGCTGCGCCGCGACGAGGATAGCCATAAACGACGGCGCGGCCGGGAGCGCCGTCACCCGATCGGGCAGCGATAGACTGCCAAAGAGATCTACGAGTACGTCGGGTCCAAGCGACGTAGGATATCAACCCGGAGCTGTTCGATCATCTGCGCTGCGGGATCAAGGCCTCCTCCCATCGCGGGCACTTCCAATAAAGCGCCCGACGCACTGCTGAGGCAAATTAACACAAACCTGAACGGCACTTCGGCAGGACGGATTTTGCGTTCTGCTCCAAGTGTGTCCGAAGCATCGGTCCAGCGGCCCCTTTTCAGTAGGGCACAAAGTCCCTAGTCCCGTTCGGACCTTCGGGGATATTTTCGTTGGACCATGAGACATGGTTCCGTCCTTTGATCTCCTGCAAGCTTCAGCCTCCAATACTGCGCGGTTAGCTGTGGCTGCTGCGCTGATCAACAAGAGGGGCGGGGAGACCCGGTTGCATCATGGTACAGCTCAACAAGAACGACCTCGATTTTATTCTGCGTCAAATCAAGATCGCCGAAGCGCATGTCGCAGCCTCGAATGCCGGGACAGATCCGAGAATTGCACTAGAACAACTCGTCTCGAGCCCGCTCCTGCCTTATGGCTTGCGCACGGTTGATGGTTCATTCAACAACTTCCAGCCGGGCATGACGCGGTTCGGATCGGCCGATCAGCCGATGGTCCGGCTACTCGATGCCCAGTTCTCCACTGCGGAAGTCAATCCGCGCACTGGTCTTCCGACCAGCTACGGCCAGCCCTCTGGAAGCGTCTATGACAGCCAGCCGCGCATCATTTCCAACCTTGTTGCCGACCAGTCATTGAGTAACCCGGCTGCCATCTCCGCAGCACTTGCTTCGGTTGGGATCACGGGTGCCGACGCGCTGACGATCGTGGGAGAGGTCATGCAGCTCCAGGCTGCCGTCAGTCAGGCACAGGCCGCAGTGGCGACTGCGGCATCATCGGCTTCTGCCGCCCGCACCCAGGCTCAGGCTGTCGTCAACAGTGCGCAGGACACAGTCACTGTTGCCCAGCAGACGGTGATAGCGCTGCAGGGAGAACTGAGCGCACTTGTCAACGCTGCGGCCCAGGGCTCGGCCGCGTTGACAGCGGCGGAGGCTGCCGTTGTCGCCAACCAGATCGAGGTGGGAGCCGCTCAGGCCGATGTCGCCGCCAAGCTTGCGCTGATGCAGGAAGCCGGCGATGCTGCTGCCGCGACCCAGAGCGCAGAAAATCTCGCGCTTGCCAACCTGACGGTTGCAGAAATTGCGCGCAATAACGCTGCGAATGCCTATTCAGCCAATCCGAGCCAAGCCTCGGCCGACGCTTTGGCCCAGGCAACGCTCGCCTACAACGCGGCTCGCACGGCTTATGAAGTCGCACAGGAGGATGACGAAGCCGCCGATGCGGCACTTGTTCTCGCTCAGGCTGCCCATTCTGCTTCGGTGACGGTTCTGCAGGGGGAACTCGACCAGCAGGTCGAGCTTGTTGAAGCTGCCGAACTGGCCGAGGCCGGTCACGCGGCAGCAGATGCTGCGGTCGCCGCAAAGACGGTCGAGTTGAATGATGCAACCCTTGATCTTGCCGAGGCGCAGGCCGATCTCGCCGGCGCACAGGCCTCCTTGCAGGCACTTCCTCAGACCGACGCTGCCGCGACCGCGCTCGCGAATGCCGCCGTAGCGGCCGCCAAGGCGGCCGTCATCGCCGAGTTGTCTTCACACGGCGTCGAAATGGACGGCGACAACGTTTTCATAAAGAATATCGCCGCCGACCTCGGCGATACCGCCTCCTTCAACGGCTTCATGACGATCTTTGGTCAGTTCTTCGATCATGGTCTCGACCTTACCACAAAGGGTAGCTCTGGCTCGGTCTATATTCCGCTGCAGCCGGACGATCCGCTCTATGTGGCGGGCAGTCCGACCAACTTCATGGTGTTGACGCGCGCCACCAACGCGCCGGGTGCCGACGGCGTCATCGGCACTGCCGACGACGTACGCAACCACACAAATGAAACCACGCCCTGGATCGATCTGAATCAGGTCTACACGTCGAACCCGTCCCATCAGGTCTTCCTGCGCGAATATGTGCTGGTCGGCGGAAAGCCTGTTGCCACCGGTCAGATGCTCGAAAGCGTAACCGGTGGCCCGCCGACCTGGAAGGACATCAAGACCCAGGCGGAACTCGTCCTCGGCATCAAACTGCATGATCTGAACGTTCACGCCGTTCCAGCGGTGCTGACCGATTTCTACGGCGAATTCGTGCGCGGGGCCAACGGGTTCCCGCAACTCGTCACCCCGACGGGCGCCGTCGAAGGCAATCCTGTTGCGCCAGCCGATGCCATGCAGGCGGTTTCAGCTGGCCGTGCCTTCCTGAACGATATCGCCCACGACGCCGTGCCTGGTGAGTATGTCATGGCACGCACCGAACAAGGGCAGGCCGTCTACGCGCAGAAAACAGCGGATACAGACACAGACACCGGTAATGCGCAGGGGCCTGCCAACGTGTTCGGCGGTGTCTCGACCTATGACAACGAGCTCCTCGATCGTCATTTCATCGTCGGCGACGGTCGCGGCAACGAGAATATCGCGCTGACGGCGACGCACGCCATTTTCCATGGCGAACACAACCGTCAGGTGGAGGAAATCAAGGCAAGCCTGCTTGCCGGCGGCGATGTTGCCTTCCTGAACGAGTGGCTGCTCACCGATGTCGACACCATGCCCGCGAGCGGTGCCGGTCTGGTCTGGGATGGCGAGCGGTTGTTCCAGGCTGCCCGCTTCTCGACAGAAATGGTCTATCAGCATCTCGTCTTCGAGGAGTTCGTTCGCGCTGTTGCTCCGCAGATCGACCCGTTCGTTTTCTCCAATTCAGTCGAAATCGACAGCGCGATCTTCGAGGAATTCGCCCAGGTCGTCTATCGGTTCGGGCACTCGATGCTGAACGAGAACGTCGACATCCTGAAATTTGCCGGTGGTCAGGTCAGAGCGGAAGAAAAGGGTTTGATCGACGCCTTCCTCGACCCGGTGATGTTCGATGCGCAGGGCGTCGACGCCCATGCAGCAGCCGGCGCGATCCTGCGCGGCATGACCCGTCAGGCCGGCAACGAAATTGACGAATTCATGACCAGCGCGCTGCGTGACAATCTGGTCGGCCTGCCGCTCGATCTTGCCGCGCTCAACATCGCCCGTGCCCGTGAAACCGGAGTTCCCTCGCTCAACGAGGCTCGTCGGCAGATCTACGACCAGACGCAGGACACCTATCTGAAGCCCTATGACAGCTGGGTGGATTTCGCCCAGAACCTCAAGAACCCGCTGTCGATCGTCAACTTTATCGCGGCCTATGGCACCCATGCGACGATCCTCTCTGCAACAACAGCCGACGCCAAGCGGGATGCCGCTTGGGATCTGGTGTTCGGAAAGGCAAATGAAACATCCACACAACGCGAGGCTCGCCTCGACTTCCTCAACTCCACGGGCTCATGGGCCAATGCTGAAACAGGGCTCAACAAGGTCGACTTCTGGATCGGCGGTCTCGCTGAGGCCTTGATGCCCTTCGGCGGCATGCTGGGGTCCACCTTCACCTTTATCTTCGAACTGCAGATCGAGAAGCTGCAAAATGGTGACCGCTTCTACTATCTCAGCCGCACCCAGGGTCTGAACCTCCTGACGGAACTGGAGAGCGACAGCTTTGCCGACCTGATCCGACGCAACACCGATACCGAAGAGGTCGGCCTGCACATCAATGGCGCTGCGTTCCAGACCGCCGATTACATCATCGAGATGGACCAGTCTCGCCAGTACAACAAAGGTCTCGCAGACAACGGAAGGGCTGATCCGACCCGTGCACCCGATGTCATCTCTGCGATCACCGGGACCGACAGCCTCGTCACCCGCGGCCCTGATTACCTCAAGTATAATGGCGGTGAGCATGTGGTACTCGGTGGCACAAACCGGTCGGAAACGATCATCGGCGGTGCTGGCGACGACACAATCTGGGGTGAAGGCGGCGATGACCGGATTGAAGGCGGTTACGGCGTTGATCACATCCATGGCGGAGACGGCTCTGACGTCATCACCGACAGCGGCACCGATATCGGTGCAGCGGACGTGCTGAAGGGCGAGGGCGGCGACGACTTGATCAATGGCGGCATGGGTCTCGACCTGATCTTTGGTGGTGACGGTTCCGACATCCTGGCTGGTGGTTCCGAAGCCAAGAGCATTTTCGGTGGTCAAGGGAATGATTTCATCCGCGCGGCCTCCGGTGGAGGTGGCGTCGTCTACGGCAACGAAGGCCACGACTGGATGGAAGGTCAGGGGAATATGAACACCCTGACCGGTGACAATTCGGAGCTGTTCTTCAACTCCCGCGTCATTGGCCACGACATCATGATCTCGGGTGAGAACGATACCGATTTCGATGCCGAATCCGGTGACGACATCATGGTGCAGGGAATTGGCATCAACCGGAGCAATGGCATGGCCGGCTTCGACTGGACGACCTTCAAGGGCAATGATTACGATGCCGTGGCGGACATGAATGTCAGCATCTTCGTCAACCAGCAGAACAACATCCTGCGGGACCGCTATGATCTCGTGGAAGGCTTATCCGGCTGGAAGAACAATGACAGCCTCACCGGGCGCGACGTCGTCGTCGGCGGCTACGATGCAGCTGGCAACGCCGCGCAGGTAAGCCCGGATGCACCGATAGAGAGCTTCTCCAACGCGCTTCTCGAAAAGAACGTCGACAACATAACCGGGCTTCGCGAGCTGGTGGCGCATCTCGAGCGCTTCGTTCTCACCAACCCGAACAATGCCAACGGCGACAGCCAGTTGGCTGTAATGGACACGTCCGACGGTTCCGACATCCTGCTCGGCGGCGGTGGCTCCGACATGATCCGCGGCATGGGCGGCAACGACATCATCGACGGTGACAGTTGGCTCAACGTCCGCATTCGTATCGATGCACCCGGAGGTCCTTATACGGCCGACAGCCTGGCCGGCCCGGTCTATCTGGAAGCGGATCTTATCAACGGCATGCTTAAGCCAAATGCGATTGCGCAGTTGGAAGGTGCGACGCTCGAGAGCCTGCTGTTCAGCCGGACTTTCCGGCCAGGGCAACTGTCCATGGTCCGCGAGATCGTTGACGGCGGTGGAGCTGCTGATGTCGACACCGCATTCTACTACGACAACTTCGAGAACTATGAGGTCACGTACAACGATGACGGCAGCGTCACCGTTGATCATGTGAACCCTACGGCAGGTATTATCGACGCAGTGTCGGGCCGCAACCTTCAGGCGGAGGGTACGGACCGGCTGTTTAATATCGAGAGGATCCAGTTCGCCGACCGGGTACTCGACCTTCGCAACGTCGCGCCGGAGATTGCGCTCGACGGTTTCGACACCGTGACCCGCGTGTTGGCCGACAATTTTAACACGGCAAGTGGTGGCAACAACAACACGGGTACGACCAGCTTCGTTTCAGGCTGGGTCGAGGCGGGCGACGGGAACAATTCGGTCACGGGCGGAAACGTCCAGATCGACCAGAATGACAGCAACCAGCTCCGCTTCAATCCGAATGCGGCTGACGGTGCAACGATCACACGATCCCTCGATCTATCGGGCATGCAGTCTGCGTCGGTGTCCTTCAGTATTGCAGATGAGGGTATATCAGCAGGCGGCTTTAACGGTGATAATGAAAGGTTGCATTTCGAGTACGCGGCGGATGGCGTGAATTTCGTGGCCGTGGCGACTTTCAACGGCAACAATGGTGGCAGCCAGTCGATCACACTGCCAGTTGGTAACGGTTTCACCGCAAATGCCGCCGTTCGTTTCCGTCTCGAAGGAACCCTCGACAATAACGAGCGCTTCATTGCCGACAACCTGACCATCAACGCCATCGGCACGCAGCCGGTCACGCCGCCCAATCAGGACATAACCAGCACCTTTGTCGAAGGTCAGTCACCGATTTCGATCGGGTCTCAGCCGCTGATCACCGATGATGGACAGTTGCTGGCTTCGGCTCGGGTGGTTCTTACCAATGCCCAGGCCGGTGACAGCCTCGCCGTGGGGGGGCTTCCCAACGGCATCACTGCGACGACCACGCAAGCAGGCGGCACGATCGTTGTAACACTTGCCGGCGAAGCTGCGCTTTCGGCCTATCAGGCTGCGATGCAGGCGATCACTTTCGCCAACAGTTCGGACGCGCCGTCCGTCGTTCCGCGTGTGATCGAAGTGACTGTGAATGACGGGCGCCTCGATAGTGCGCCGGCGACGCATACGGTGACCATCACGCCGGTCGATGATCCGACCATTGCGAACAATGATACGGTCATCACCAATATCAGCCGTGGCACGGCGATCGTCATTCCGGAGTGGGCGCTGCTCTACAATGACAGCGATCCGGACAATACGCTCGACGTCACCGCCGTGTCCTCGAACGGCCAGGGTGGACTGACTGGCGTCAGCCTCAACAATACGGTGAGACTGGTTACTTTCACCGATCCGACAAATGGCGGTGCCGGCGGCAGCTTCGGCTACACAGCAACGGGGGGCAACAGCGATACCGCGACAGTGACATTGTCGCAAAATCAGGGCACAACTGGGGGCAACGGCAACCAGATCCTGGCGGGCAACAACAACGCTTCCACCTTCGACGGTGGAGCCGGCAATGACGTCATTCTGGCCGGTGGCGGTGATGATACGATCAATCAGACGAGCGATCAGGGCCGCGACATTGTCGACGGCGGCACAGGCAACGACACCTACCGCCTGATCGGGGTGCAAGGTGCCGAGAGGTTCCGCATTTATGCCGTGACCAACAACCAGAACGCATCGCTCGCCGCCATGCTCGGCACGGCCTTCCTGCCGACGACCGAGATCGTCATCACCCGTGCTCTGGCCAATGGCGTAGAAACAGTGGTCGCCGAACTCGACAACATCGAGGAGATCTCAGTCAACACGCTGAACGTCTCGCAGAACAACAACAATGGTGGACCGGACGGCGGCACGAGTGGCGGCGACATCATCGAAGTCATCGGCAATTTCGACAGCACCAGCCTGAACTACTCGACCATCACCATCGATGGCTCCGCCGGAGACGACGTGGTCGACATCTCGGCCCTGACCTCTGCCCACCGTATCGTCTTCCGCTCGAACGGCGGCAATGACACGATTGTCGGTGCGCTACGTCCGCAGGATGTCGTCGAAGTGGCCCCGGACGCCAATCCGCAAGACTACAGTGAGAGCGACAATGGCGACGGCACGACGACGCTCTCCAATGGCAGCCACTCGCTGACTTTTACCGGACAGGCGCCAATCCTGGTCGGTGCTGGTGAAGGTGAGGACCACGACGCCGGCCCGGATGATGACGGTGCTGACGATGACGATATGGTGGTGCCTCCCGCAACGGGCGGCTCACCCCTCACGCTGATCGGCACGGCCGCGGCGGAAGCGCTTCTTGGCGCGGGTGGTGACGATACGATCCTGGGTGGTGCTGGAACGGATGTTCTGGTCGGTCAGGGCGGCTCGGACATTCTGCGTGGCGAGGATGGCGACGACGTGGTGTCGGGCGGCGATGGCAATGACGTCATCAATGCCGGCCAGGGCGACGACGAGGTGCATGC
>NZ_ALJF01000006.1 GCF_000300855.1 Agrobacterium albertimagni AOL15
CGATCACATTCCCCTCTACCGCCTGTCCGAGATGTACGACCGGTTGGGGATAGACATCTCCCGGTCCGTGATGGCCGACTGGGTCGGCCGCGTATCTGCTTTACTGACACCACTCGTCTTGTTGATCCGGGCCCATATTGCAGCACTCGACCGAATACATACGGACGATACCCCGGTCGATGTTCTCGACCCCGGACGGGGCAAGACAAAAACCGGCAGGGTCTGGGTCTACGTCTTCGACGGCAGTGGCTATCAATCCGCCACTCCCGCAGCCATCGCCTATTACTATAGCCCTGACCGCAAGGGGGCGCATCCGGCTGACCACCTGGCAAGCTTCAGCGGCGTCATGCATGCCGACGGTTATGGAGGCTACAAAAAACTCTACGGCAACCAGATCATTGAGGCCGCCTGCATGGCGCATGTGCGCCGCAAGTTCCATGATGTGATCAAGCTGAAGCCGTCGCCGATCGCGGAGGAAGCGCTTTCGCGCATTGGAGCGCTCTACGATATCGAGAACCGTATCCGCGGCATGTCGGCTGACGAGCGGCGTACCCTGCGCCAACACCATGCCCGGCCCGTTCTTGACGAACTCAAGGCCTGGATCGAGGCGACACTCTCAACTTTGCCGCAGAAGCAGAAGCTGGCCGAGGCGATGCGATACGCCCTGTCGCGATGGGCCGCCTTGAGCGTCTACATCGATGATGGCCGTGTTGAAATCGACAACAACATCGCCGAAAGAGCCATGCGTCCGCTCGGAATCGGCCGGAAAAACTGGCTTTTTGCCGGCTCGGACAAGGGCGGTGAGCGCATCGCCAACATTCTGACCATCATCGAGACGGTCAAACTGCAAGGCCATAATCCGGAGGTCTATCTGACAGATGTCCTGACCCGGATCCAGGATCACCCCAAGGATCGACTTGAAGACCTGCTGCCTTGGAACTGGACGCCGGCAAAAGCTCGGCACGAGGCCGCCTGATGGCTCGCTCGAGGTTCATCTACACACTCAGCCAAGTCGCCGGCATGATCAGCGAGAACCTCGAACTGATCGAGGAAATCACCGCGAACTCGGACAACATCTCCGAAGGCGAACTGGTTTATGTCAGTGATGGCAGTGAGGATGGCACGAAGGGTCTGACCGAGAACGGCATCGAAGAGCTTCAAAGCCTACTTGCCGACATCAGGACGTGGGAAGGCGGTATCCGCGAGTTCCTCATCGAGACACAATGCGATCCTGAAATAATCGACCGCATCATGGTCGATGAGATGAAACGCGGCCTATAGCATCCCCACACACTCGAAAAATGCCTTCGCCGGACGCTTACCCTTCAGCCCCGTCTCCGCGGCAATCTTCAGCGCCCTTGAGATCGCCAGCAACCGCGTCTCGCGATCATGATGCCGGCGTCGATCGACGGGGATGGCTTTAAGGCCGAGATTGATCGCCGCAAGATGGGTACCGGTGGTAACGCCACCCTCGCGCAGAAGGGAGGCGGCGAGCAATCGTCCAAGCCAGGGCGCATGCTGCAGGACGGCAATCTCGTTCCAGGCATCAAGCGCCACGATTGCCTGCAATACCGGCGGCAGATCATGGGACCGAGCCAGTACGGCATGCCACTCCTCCAGGCGCTCGTCTTCATCCCAATCGAGATCGTAGACGAAGGGATCCTTCTCCGGAGCGTTCTTTACGCGGCCCGGCTTCTTCGCATCCTCGATCGCGGCCTGCGAACGGGCAAGAGCCGCATCGATCGCGGCAAACGCATCACCCAAGCCATCGAGAACGGAATCCTCTGCCTCCTGTCCCCCACCAGGATCACTGGACACCTGCACATTCGCGTCGGGCACCCCCTCCCCGTCTCCACCCAATGATGCTCCGGCCCACGGCCGGCCGCGGAGGGAGGCGAGGCCGGGGCCCGACAGCGCCCAGGCGGGTGGATGGGCGGCGATGCGGCGGCGGGTTTTCAAGATGTCGCGGGCGATGGTGAGTTCATGGGTGGGTGCGCGGATGTCACGGAGAGCGTCGTGCAGGACGAGGTCCTCGAGATGAACGAGTTCACCGTCGACCCAGAGCGAGGCATGGGCGTCGAGGAAATGCGAGCGCTCGAGAAAGCCCTCGCCGACGGCAGAACGGGCAATGCGCTCATCAAGACGGGCAAGCGCGACGGCTGCCTCGGAAATCGGCCGCAACAGGCTCTGGATGGGCAATCTGGTGAGATCGTAAGACATTGAATTTATGGTAAATGATTCATTAACTGAAAGCTACAGGCACGTTATGGTTCCCTACATTGTATAAATAACCTCAAGGTCTCTTGCTTCCGATAAGTAACCCTTATCGGAAATCAAATAATGATGAGATATGCAAAATCACCATTGCAACTAAAATGCAAAACAATGAACAAAAAATACTATGGATGATAACCCAGGGCAAATTTTAATCAATTTTCGATCACCCGTTTGAACCCTAGCGCCACGCCACGCGACCGCCTCCGGCCTTAAGGAAAAATAAACGACACCTCAAAAATTCAACCTTAAATAGCGATTCATTCTCCATTTAGAAATCACTTAGATCTAATCTCAGATTACTTCGAACCAGGTCGATAAGGTACTTGATCACGGCAAAGGCGGCATCTGGGGAATGATCGACAGGACGCGTCAAGCGGACATACCCCAGGTGGGAACAGGGCCGATAGTACGGATCCCCTTTTTGCGCCGTAGTCTTGCAAGGGCCGCGGCCTGGAAACGGTCGCTCGTTTCCAAAATCACCTTGGCCTTCGTGATGGTAGCGCTTGCCTCCTATGGACTGGGCGCAATGGTCGGCTGGTCCATGTTCGTGGATGCAGCCAACGAACAATGGCACAATCAGGCGCGCATCAATGCCCAGATCGCCAGTTCGACCCTCCGGAACATCTACACCTATGTCGTGATAAAGGCCGACGAAAGCGGCCAGGTCGAGCAGATCGTGTCGAGCGAACCGGTCGGAAACGATGATTCCATCCTTTTCACGGGGTTCACGCCCACAGACGTTCTGGCCATGGTGGCAACTCAAACAAAGAACGACGCCTGGCTCTTCCACTTTGACCAAGACACTCAGCGATTTGTTGACATAGCAGCCTCGACAGGGGTCTCACCTGGCGACGCTGCGTGGATCCGTCGAGATGAAGCACTCTTTCTTGGCGCCCTTCAAGCTGGGAAGGTGACAAGTGGATTTGCAACGATTGCCGGGGAACGTCATTTTCTCGGCCTCCTGCCCATCGTCAGCACAGACGACAAGCTGTTTGGCGCTGTTGCGGTCTCGATCGGCAAGGCCTCAGTCCTCAATCAGACACGAGACGCTCTACTCCGCCAAGCCCTGCTTGCAGTCCTGACCGTCCTGCTGATGACAGGATGTTTCGTTGCGGTCTTTGCCCGACGCCTTTTCCGGCCTGTGCCGACGCTGGTTCAAGCCACCTTGAAGATCGCAAGCGAGGTGACGGACAGCGCTACACCTTTTCAGGACCGCACCGATGAGATCGGCGCAATGGCAAGGGCCATCGAAGCGCTGCGAGAAGCTGTTGTCGAGCGTGCACGCCTCAGGGAAATCCGCGACATGGCTGTGAAACTCGAATACATGGCCCACCACGACGCACTGACCGGGCTCGCCAACCGCGCACTCTTGATGAAGACCTTGAGCGAAGCCCTCGATACACAACGCGCTTTCAACGTTCTCCTGCTGGATCTCGACCGTTTCAAGGTGATCAACGACACCCTGGGACACGGTTGCGGTGACCAGCTACTGGTGACGATCGCAAATCGGATCAGGGCATTGCTTGGCGAAGGCGACCTGGCAGCCCGGCTGGGAGGGGATGAGTTCGCGATCATCCAGCTTGTCGACGGAGACGCAATAGAGGATGCCAGAGAATTGGCTCTGCGCCTTTTGCAGTCGATCTCAGCAGGTGTTGTCCTCGAAGGAAACGAAGTGATCGTCGGCACGAGCATTGGCGTGTCTTGTGCCCCTGCAGATGGTTACACGCCCGGCCAGCTGCTGCAGAACGCCGACCTGGCCCTTTATCGGGCCAAAGCTGAAGGGCGCGGTACCCTGGTGGTCTACGAACAGGGCATGGACATGGTGGTCCAGGATCAACATGCACTGGAGATCGATCTTCGGCTCGCGCTGCAGCGCGGCGAATTCGAGATCCACTACCAACCCTTTATAAAGCTTGGAAGCGACACGGTCGACGGCTTTGAGGCGCTTGTCCGGTGGCGGCACCCCAATCACGGGCTGATCTCGCCGGACCGCTTCATTCCTTTGGCCGAGGAGACCGGCATAATCGTGCCGCTCGGCGCATGGGTCCTGGAGCGCGCTTGTGCGGATGCGATGTCTTGGCCAAAGACCATGAAGCTTGCGGTCAACCTGTCACCCATTCAATTGCGCCAAGGCAACATCGTGGACACGGTCGCCAGGGCGTTGAAAATCTCGGGGCTTCGGGCTTCACGCCTGGAGCTGGAGGTGACCGAAACCGCCGTGCTGGCCGGGGCCGACAGCCGCAGAGCTCTCGAGTTGATCGCAGGACTGGGTATTGCAGTCGTGCTCGACGACTTCGGCACTGGATATGCATCGCTCAGCCATCTCGCCGAGATGCCGTTTAAAAAGATCAAGATCGACCGCGGGTTCGTTGCAAACCTGCCAACCCATTCCACCTCACGCGCGATCGTTGCAGCCATCACAAATCTCGCTCGAGAACTGGGTATGGAAGTGACAGCGGAAGGGGTCGAGACCGAAGAGCAACTGATCATCCTCAAAGCTGCAGGCTGTACGAATGCCCAAGGCTATTTCTTTGCACGCCCCCACCCACATTCGCAGATCGAGTTCAACGTTATGAAGCCGGTGGATGGCAGACAGAAGCATGCATGAACGATCGACCGGGGCAATTCATTTCCCCGGGACCTATGGGAGAATGACATGCGCAGACTGGCATCCGTTGCGTTGACACTTGCGACACTCGTTGCGCCGCTGCCAGTGGCGGCCGAGGGCGATAGTGAGACCCTGCGAAAAATCGCGGAAACCGGCGTCATCACGCTAGGCTACCGGGTCGCAGAGCCCCCGTTTTCGTTTCAGACCCCAGAAGGAAAGATCGTCGGCTTCACGATCGATCTGTGCCATGCCGTCGTCGATCAGGTCAGGCAGCACCTGAAGCTCGAGAAGTTGCGCATCGACTATGTGCCGGCGACCTCTGCCACGCGTTTCGTTCTTGTGAAGAGTGGAAAGATCGACATCGAGTGTGCGGCGACCACCAACAATGCCGAGCGGCGCAAGATCGTAGGCTTTTCCTATCCGCATTTCACAACGGCCACCCAGTACATGACGCGACGTGACGATCGGATCGCGAGGATCGAAGATCTCGCCGGCCGTTCGGTCGCAGCAGCCTCCGGCACCGTCAACATAGAGCAGTTGAATGCCATCAACCGCGAGAAGCAGCTGAACATTGGCGTCATCCCGACCAAGACCAACTCCGAAGCCTTTGAACTTGTCAGCGACGGGCGTGCTGCAGCCTTTGTCTGGGACGGAATCTTGCTCGCGGCCATGATTGCGCAGGCGCCAGAGCCAGAAAAATTCGCGCTGTCCGAGGAGACGCTGAGCCCACCGGAGCCCTATGGGCTACTTGTTCGCCATGGCGACGAGGAGTTCCGCTCAATCGTCAATGCTGCGCTGGAGCGGGTGTTCACCGGTCCGCAGATCGAAACCATATACAACACCTGGTTCATGTCGCCGATCCCGCCTGACGGTATGAACCTGAAGCTGCCACTATCGCCTTCCCTGAAAGCCGCCTTCGACGCTCCAACCGACTATCTTGATTGATAAGGAACGAGAGATGACGCAGCAAATCTTGAAGCGCAGACCGTTCATGATCTTTCGGAGAGCCGCCATCGCAGTCCTGTCAGCATGGCTTTTACCGGTGGCGGCATTTGCGCAGGCCAACGAACCGACCCTGGCCAAGATTGCAAAGACCGGGATCGTGCGCATCGGGCATAGCGCCGAGAACTTCCCCTTTTCCTATCGCCAACCGGACGGGACGGTCACCGGCTACTCGACGGAACTCTGTCTGGAGGTCGTCGAAAGGCTAAGACAAAGACTGAATTTGGCCGAGGTCAAAGTCGAGTTTGTAGAACGTACACCGCGTAATCGGGTTGCCATGCTTCGTGATGGAGACATCGATATCGAGTGTGTTGCGAGCACCAACAATGCCGAGCGGCGCAAGAGCGTCGGCTTCTCCTATCCCCACTTCATCACCGGCACCCAATTCGTCTCCCTGAAGAAAAGCAATCTACGAACGATCGATGATCTTGCAGGTCACACGGTGGTCGCGACTTCAGGCACAACGAATATCGGTCAATTGAATACGATCAACCGTGAGCGATCACTGCATATCGCCGTCATTCCCGTCGAGACCCATAAGGACGCTTTTCAGCTGGTCACGGAGGGGCGCGCCGCGGCCTTCGTCATGGACGGCATACTTCTCGCAGCCATGGTAGCCAAATCCTCCAATCCAGATGATTACGAGCTGTCCAGCGATGCGCTGGGATGGCCAGAGCCCTACGGCCTGATGGTGCGGCTTGAGGACACCGAATTCAGGGAGGCCATCAACGCTGCATTGGTGGAAATCTATTCATCGGACAGGATTGAAGCGCTCTACGAGAAGTGGTTTACCTCCCCGGTCCCCCCTGAAGGCATCAACATGCGCGTACCGATGTCAGCAGAACTCAAGGCGGCTTTCGACAATCCAAAAGACCCTACCGATTAAGTGGGACTGCAGGAAGGTTTGAAGCAAAAGCATGTGGTCTCATGACCAAGGTCGTCTGATGCTAGTATGAGCCCCTCGCCTGATAGGCCGACGAAAACTCCAGTTAGAGCCCTTCGCAAGCTCGTTGTCGGGCGCCCTGTCATGCTGCACGAGCTCCCCAATTGGGTGATTACACTTTCAGTGAACACGGCGGGCCCCTTCATGATGAAGGCCCCGACCGCTCCATGAAAAGCGGCCGGGAACCAAGTTGTAAACTCAGCTACACCACTTTGTCACAGCAACGGCGATAGCCTTGGTGCAGTCGACAAGGTCTTGCACGGAAACGCGTTCGTTTGGCTGGTGCGCCTGCGCGGGATCGCCAGGTCCGAAGTTGACGGTCGGCGTGTTGCCAAGTCCTGTAGGAAGTCCGATGTCGCTATGGGCACCAAAGCCAGATAGGGCAGGCGAAAGTCCGGCAGCTTCAGTTGCCTGCTGGAAAACAGAAACGAAGGGATTGTCAGCGGGGATTTCGGCACAATCGGCGTCAAGAATCCATTCAAGGCGGGCGGGATGCTGACGCAGATAAGGGTCTGCTTGGCAGATGTTGTGGACGTGCTCCTCGATCTCCCGCTTGACGTGACCGCCAAGCCCAAACTCGTCCTTTTCGCTCGGCAAATACTGAGCATCGATGATGATCTCGGCACGACCAGCCATGGAGGAAGGATGCTCGCCTGCCGTCACCTGTGTGACGATGATCTGGTTGGGCAGGTCCATAAGAGGATGGTTCTTCTTCGGGTCGAACATCCAACGGCGATTGATGATGTCGATCCCGTCAAGCATCTGACGGCAAAGCTGGACCGCATCAACAGGACCGCTTGTATACCAGGCATTGGGCGTCAACTCGGCATGGCCGCCAATCCCGTCGATGATAATCTTGCCCCAAAGGATACCATGGCAGAGCGGCGCAATGCGATTGGCCGTCGGTTCAGTCATGATGCCGGCGTCCGCTCGAAAGCCGCGATCGACCATGGCAAGCGAACCCATTCCGCCGATTTCCTCATCCACGACAGTGGTGAAAACGACATCGCCCCTGAGTTCGATGCCCAACTCCTTCAGCAGCTCGACCGCCATCAGCATGCAGGCAACGCCGCCCTTCATGTCAACCGTGCCGCGGCCGTGCAGGAAGCCGTCCTTCAGAACCGGAACGAAGGGATCGGTGGACCAGTGCTCGGCAGCGCCTGGCGGCACCACGTCAATATGGCCGGTGAGCATGATCGAGCGGCCACCGCCCGTTCCCTTCAGGGTTCCACCGAGATTGGGCCGACCTTCAAAAGTGCGCCCCTTGTTGGCACCTGGCCGCCCCTCGTACTTTGCATAGAGTGCAGGGCCGTCAGGATCCCAGAGATCCGTCTCAAAGCCCAAAGCCTCAAGCCTCTTTTGCAGATAGAGCTGGCAGTCGCGCTCACCTGGGCCTGCGTCCTTGGGGTTCGACTTCACGATCGAAGGAAAGGCGACGAGATCACTCAACGTCTGGACAATGCGATCTCGCGCCGAGTCGACGTGATCGGCGATCTGTTTTTCTATGGATGACATGCTTAGCTCCAGCGTTTTGTAAGACGTTCGATGAGAAGGACTGTGATCAGCAACGCGCCGACGATACCGACTTGCCAGACGGTGTTGACATTGAGCTGCAAGAGCCCGGTCTTGAGGGTGACAAGCAGGATCACGGCCGCCAGGACACCACCTACGCCACCAACTCCACCGCTGATGGCGACACCGCCCAACATCACGGCAGTGAGGGACTCCAGCTCCAGGTTTTGTCCGATGTTGGGCCTTCCGCTTCCCAGCCAGGCAACAGAAACAAGTCCGGCCAGCCCAGCGAGAAGCCCGCTCAGACCGTAGACAAGGAGACGGGCACGATCGACGGGAATGCCGACCAGGCGTGCTGAACGCTCGTTAAAGCCCATGGCGATCAGCCACCGCCCCCATGCGGTGTAGACGAGCAGCAGCGCTGCAACGGCAAAAGCCGGCACAACAAGTGTTATGAATGGCAGCGGCAGCGACATGACGACACCGCGCCCCCAGGGGAGCAGCCATTCCGGGGCACCCGACTGCGCAGCGCCCCCTGTCAATGCAAGCGCCATACCCGAATAGATGAAGAGAGTGCCAAGCGTCGCGATCAGCGGAAGGATCTTCAGTCGCGTGACCAGGAAGCCGTTGAACATGCCGAGCAACGTCCCGCATGCGATGCAAACCAGAGGCACAAGATCAGGCGGAACGCCGAGCTTCATCGACATCATGGCGAGCACGACGGACAGTGACATCGTGCCGCCGACCGAGAGGTCGATACCAGCCCCGCCGGCAAGAATGACAAGGCACTGCCCAAGGGAAACGAGCGCAAGGATTGTCGAGAACTGCAATACCGTGGTCACGGTCGACGGACTGAACATGGTCGGCCGAAGTGCTGCGAAAAGCAGGACAACGAAAACCCATAAGAGGGCGAGCAACATCAGGATGCGGTTGGCGCGCGCCAACTTCAACGGCTTGTTCATCGCGACATCCACTTCATTTTCAGTTCGCCGAGACGCGATAAGGGCATGTCCAGGGCAAGCACACCGATGAGCAGCGCCCCGGTCACCACCGGCTGCCACAAAGACGGGACCCCCATCAACAACAGTCCATTTTGAAGGATGCGAAGGAGGATGACACCGAGCGCTGTGCCGAGCAGGCTGCAGCGACCACCCATGATGCTGGTTCCGCCAAGGACAACTGCTGCGATCGCATCTAGCGCCAGGGTGCTGCCGATCGCCATTTCGACGTTTCGGTAATTCGCTACATAGAAGCTCGCTGCCAGGCCGGTCAGTGCCCCGCTGATCACGAAGGTAAACAACATGACCCTGGTAACCGGAACGCCAGACAGGCGGGCCTTTTCTTCCGCATTACCGATCGACAGGAGGTGCGGACCATAGGGGGTACGGCGAAGCGCCACCCATATCACAAAGTAGGCAAGCGCAATGACGATGACCGACAGAGGAAGCCCGAATACTGCAGTTGAAAGTAGTTCCGTCAACCCGACCGGCAGGCCGGAGAGCCATTGCCCGCCCAAAATGGCAAAGATCCCCATACGATAGATCCCCAGCAGTCCAAGGGTGCCAACGATGGCCGGTACACGGCCCAGGACGATGACAATCCCTGTCAACAGGCCGAGGCAAGCGCCGGCCGCAGGCCCGACAAGCAGGGCAAGTGCCGGCGCCACGGACGCCAGAAGGGCATGCGCGACGGCAATAGCGGCAAGCCCCATCAGGATGCCGATAGAGACGTCGATGCTGCCCATCGCAAGCAGCAGGGTCATGCCGAGCCCAGCCAGCATCAATTCGGTGCTGTTGCGGGCGATGGTCTCGGCATTTCCGGCAGTCGCGAAGAATGGTGACGCGACAGAAAAGACGATCGAAGCGAGAATGGCCGCGAACAATAGCGCCCATTCACGTCCGCCAATGGCGAAGAGACGTGTTATTGACTGTCGCATCACAGATTTCACCGGCCTTAGAAGTCGAACTGATCGACGTTTTCAGCCGTGAAGATGGCCGGGGGGCCGAGCAGAAGAATTCCCGTATCGGCATTGAAGGTCACCGGCGAGGCAAAGCCGGGTACACTGTTCTCCGCAGAAAGAGACGTCCCGTCGATCAACTGCTTGCCCGCCCACACGGTCAGATATCCAAGCTGCTCGGGATCCCAAAGAACGGAGAAACCGAATGACCCGCTTTTGAGGTAGGCGCGCGCTGTGTTCGGGCTGCAATAGCCGGTCCCAACAACAGTTCCAATCTTGCCCGCAGTCTCGATCGCCTGGGCGACACCAGGGCATGTGGACGAAGCAACCGCGATGATGCCCTTCAGATCAGGATTTGCCGTCATCAGATCAGCGGCGATCTGAGCGGCCCGTTGCGCAGTCCCGCCGGCATATTGCGGCTCAAGAAGCGTCACGTTCGGATACTTCTCCTCAACGCGTTTTTTCATGAACCCGATCCACGCATTGAGGTTGGAAGCCGTCGCCTCACCCGAAACGATCCCGATCTTGGCGTCTTCACCGACACGCTTGACCATCTCGTCAATGATGGCGGTGCCCAGCCCCTCGTCCGTCGCTTGAGCAACATACAAGGCCCGACCACTGTCAGGCGCATCGCTGTCGCTGGTAAAGAGCTTGGCGCCCTTTGCCTTAGCGGCTTCAACCACGGGGGCAATTGACGAAGCGTCGAGCACGCTGACGGAAATGGCGTTCACTCCCTGATCGATCAGGTTCTGCACGATCTGCAACTGATCGACGGGGTTGGTGTCGACGGGGCCGGAATAAATGAACTCGACGCCGAGTTCTTCGGCAGCACGCTTACCGCCAGCTTCCATCGCGTTGAAGTAAGGAATGCCGATCAGCTGCGGCACAAAGGCAACCGTCGGCTTATCCTGTGCAAAGCCGGTTGAGCCGAGTGCGATAGACAATGATGAGGCAAGTAGAACTTTCTTGATAGTCGGAAACATTGTGGACCTCTCTGGAAGGATGGGACGCGCTTTATGGTTTGTTTTGTTCAAGCGCCCGCACGTCGGGATGAGCGCCTGTGATGAGGGAGACGATTTCCTCGGGGGTGGTGGCTTCCTTGCGCCTTTCGGTGACTTTTCTGCCGCGACGGAAAACCACCATGCGATCAGCAACCTCAAAGACATCGGCAATGTTGTGGCTGATCAGCACCACTGCGCAGCCGCGTTCTGCAAGCCTGCGAGTGAGCTGAAGGACCTTTCGCGTCTCGGCAACGGCCAGAGCTGCGGTTGGCTCGTCCATGATGACAAGCTTTGCGTTGAGATTGAGCGCCCGACAAATCGCGACCGCCTGGCGCTGACCGCCAGAAAGGCTGCCGACCGTTGCTTCTGGATCCGAGATATGGGCGTCCAACTCGCGCAACAGACCATCGACACGCTCGCGCATGGCTTTACGCCGCAAGAATGGCACCCCGAGTACCGAACGTTTCAGCTCGCGCCCGAGAAAGACGTTTTCTGAAATCGAAAGGTTTTCCGAGAGTGCCAGCTCCTGGAAAATCGTTGCGATACCGCAGCCGGCGGCGTCCTTCGGAGAGGAGAAGGTGACCGGTTGACCTTCCACCGAAAGCTCGCCGTCACTTTGGGGATGAGCACCTGCAAGTATCTTGATGAAAGTCGACTTGCCGGCCCCGTTGTCTCCGAGCAAAGCGAGGACCTCGCCGCAGTTGATTTCGAGGTCGACGTCTCTGAGAGCTGTGAGCGCGCCAAATCTCTTGGTGATCCCAGTCGCCTGCAGGAATGGAACGGTCATGTTAATTCCCCCCGTGCGGATCACCGCGCCTGACCTGCCCATCGCAAGATGTTTTTGAAGAGCGTTGCGTAACCGGGCCATTCAACGAAGTCATTGGGCAGCCAGTGAGGACCGATATCGGAGGTCCAAACCACGGTCCGACCTTCGCCAAAACGACCAGTCACCAGAAGTGGGTGCCCCCCCTCCTCGTTCGGCAATGTAGCAAGAACCTCGACATCCTCATGGTCCTTCAACAGGACTTCGTTGGCTCCAAGAAGCAGCGGCCAATCCCCTTCGAGACCGTGCAGGATAGGATGAGTTGAGCCTTGAGTAAGGACAGCCTGGAATCCTTCCGGGATTTCCAGCCGGTCGTCATAAGGAAGGCAGGTAACGGGCAAGGCTTCTTCTACAGGCGTTCGGCGCCAGCGCGCCTTCCCATCAATGCCCTGGAAAGAGAAATAGCCCCCGGCCATGACCAGGCCGCCGCCAGCTCTGGTCCATTCACGAATGAGCTTCAGGCGGTTGGGCACCGGCTTACCGTGAAGCCAGACTGCAGGTGGCAACAACAAGGAGTTCGCGCCTATGTCGGAAAGCAAAATGACTTGGTATTCAGACAAACCTTCCAGTGTGAACGGGAACTTCTCCACGCAATCATGCGCGGTCATGTAAGTCACTTCGAAGGCGTCGCCTTGAAGTGCAGCGACCAACGGCTCAGCGCCTAAATGGAAGGTTACGCTGCCGAACTGGTCAAACCCCTTGTAGTGGGTCGCTGAGCTGACCCAGCTTTCCCCGACCAGTAGAACCTTCGTCACCATGATAATCTCCTTATCGTTTTAGCTCGCATTGATATTCACCCAGCCTTGGCCTCTACGGCCGAAAGGAAGGCTTCAAGTTCGGCGGCGGTGGATGTCCGACTTTGAGCCCCTTCAGCTGTCGTAGTCAGACTGGCTCCGACTGCGGCATAGCGTGCGGCATCGACCAAGGGGCGGCCGTGCAACCAAAGGCTCAGGAAAATGCCGGCAAAGGCGTCGCCGGCACCGGTCGCATCGACGCGGCTGACCGGCAATGCAGGCACCTCGATCGGCGGACCGCCGCTCTTGCGGAAAACCACCGCACCGAACTCACCTATCGTCAGGACGACGTCTCCACGGCGTTTGACGCGCATTATCAGGCGCGCCGCCTCGTCAATCATCGATGCGAGCGGCGTGCGAATGGAATAGATCTCCCTGAAGATCTCGTCGTTGATAAATGTGAGATCCACCTGAGCGATCAAACGCTCAAAGGCGGCAGGATTGCGTGATGCCTCAGGCAGGCCAGCAGCGTGCAAACTGACGGTCCATCCAGCGTCGTGAAAGCGGCCGATCGACGCCATCATCCGTTCATAGTGAAAGCCCTCGATATGCAGGCAGGACCGGACCTCACTTGGCGTGATGTCCATGTTCGTGGTCAGATCGATTTCGCTGAGTTCGAAGGTCTCGTGGATGATGGTTCGGCCACCATTGGCTTCGATGATGACCATTGCACGCGGCAGGCGGTTCTTGGCTGGACGCCGGATCGGCAGCACGTTGACCCCGTGCGACAGGAGCTCAGCCATCGCCCATTCGCTGTCCGCATCGTCGCCGACAGCCGTCGCGAGGTCGACTTGCAGAAGAAAGGGTGCACCAACCGCAGCCGCCGCAACCGCCAGGTTCGCTGCCGGCCCACCCAGTGCCTTGTCGATGTGACTGGCGGCCACGCGGTCGTCACGATGAGGTAAAACCGGCACTCTGCAGAGATAGTCCACACAGATATGTCCGACGACGAGCAGTCGCGGATTCCCCTCGGCAGCCCTAGTCGTCTGGGCCGACAGCAGGGGTAACGATCGCGCGAACACGCTCGGTCGATAGGCCAGCTTCTGAATCGTCGCCTGGATCTTCTCAGCTGTCGCCGGCTTGACCGGCACTGTCCCGTTCAGGAAATTCGACACGGTTCCGACCGAAACTCCGGCGGCACGCGCTACATCCGTGATTGTGGGACGGCCTTTTTTCATCGTTCTCTCGCCAATTGAAGCGCTTCAAGCGTATGAGCGGATCCTGAACCGGTCAAAGAAACGACAATCTATAATTCCCGGAAATTTTCCCGAAGCATTCCCAAAAATGACGAATATGCAGAAACAGAATTCCCAAAATTGGATTATTGAAAATATTTCAATCCGATTGATCGGCGACCGAAAAGCGACCCTCGAGCAACGAAAGCGTCGCCTGCCCTAACACTTCACAGCCGACAATGATTCCTGATGGCTCCACATGTTCGGCTTCGTTGTGACTGAGCCCATCGCGGCAAGGCACAAAGATCATCCCCGCTGGCGCGATGCGGTTGACAAACAGCGCATCGTGAAACGCCCCGGACAGCATCGGCATACTCTCGACCTTGCAGACGGCCGCAGCATCCTTGATCACCTCGCGCAATGGTTCAGAGAACACGCAGGGCGGCATATCGAAGACACGTGAGAACTGAGCACGGCAGCCGTGGCTCTCCGCTTCCTGACCGATCCGCGATTTCACGAGTTCCTCGATCTCGTCCAGCCGCCCTGGATCGGGATGCCGAATATCGACTGTACAGCGAACCTCCTCGGGAATCGCGTTGACAGATCCTGGCTCGGCCGAAATCCGACCAATGGTGAAACGGGCATCCGGATCGCCGGGCATGACGGCTGCGTAGAGGCTCGACAGGGCAGCCGTCAAAGCGTGAAGTGGGTCGCGACGCCAGGCGAGGCCCGTCGTGCCGGCATGGGCTGTCTGGCCCGCAACCGTCACATCCAGCCACCGTGTCCCCTGGATGCCTTTCACGACACCGATAGGGATACCGGCCGCCTCAAGCGACGGCCCTTGTTCGATATGCACTTCGAGATAGGCATCGATTGGAAAGCCGAGCGGCAGCATGGCAACCTCTGGCAGGCTTGCGATCGTCAGCGCCAATTCTTCTGCAAATCCCGCTCCGTCCGTGGCGACCTTGTCACCCCAGTTGGCGGGGATCATGCCTTCAGAAAACGCCATGGATCCCATGCAGCCTGGCGAGAAACGGCAGCCTTCTTCATTCGTCCAGGAGACGACGACAACCGAGCGCTCGCACTGAACATCTTGATCCTCCAGACTTTCCAGGACCTCAAAGGCCGATAGCGTCCCCAGCGCCCCATCGAAGCGACCACCTGCTGGCTGGGTGTCGAGATGGCTCCCAATCAGCAAGGGAGGCAGCGTCGCATCATGCCCCTTGCGCCACAAGAAAAGGTTGGCCACCGGATCCTGAAAAACCTCAAATCCCCTCGCAACAGCAAGCTCTGCAAGAAGTTTCCGCGCGCGCCGGTCGCCTTCGGTCAGGGCCTGGCGATTGACGCCCCCTTTGGCTGTACCGCCGATTTCGGCAAAAGACTGAAGGCGGGCCAGGAGCCGTCCGCCATTGATTGTCAGCATGGGGGCTCCTCCTCAAAGATAGGGTGCGTCGTGGAAGGCTATCTCCAGCGACTGTGCCTGGCCAAAGATGGCGCTCAGACGCGACCGCTCAGTCTCGCTCATGCCCTCCCCCGCCCGATCCAGTTCAGCCTTCAACCAGAGTGCCTGAGCTGCAAAATCCGGATGCGCGTGCAGGTCCACCCATTCCTTCAGCAAGGGATCGCTGATCTGCCGCGCCGCCGCCTGCCTCGACCAGGTCCAGTACATCCACTCGGCTGCAAACATCGCAGCGACCGTGTCGAGGTAACCGCCGTCACGCGCAATCGCCAACATGCCGTCCTGAAACGCCGCCACTTCCGGTATCGCATGATCGAAGGCTTGAGGATCGATGCCACGCGCAGCAAAGGTCTTCTCGAAATAGGCAATCTGCTGGTTGGCGAGCGCATCAAGAACACCGATCAGCCAGCGCTTTTGCGCCATCGTCTCGGCCTTGGCAGCGGCGAAGGCGAAGATCGAGATCGCCGTGTCGACGAAGGCGCCTTCAAAGACGAGGTAGCGCTCGAAAACCTCAGTCGGAAGCCGATCGGCCTTGATGTCCTCGACGAAGCGATGGCCAAGCATCGCATCCAAGACTTCAGCATTCTCACGTAGGATCTGCTCGGAAAGCGTTTCCACCATCTCAGGTCTCCAGACCCGGACGCGCGGCTTCGACAAAGGCTTTCACCCGGGCAAGTTCAACCGGATTCCACCAGACACCGCCTTCCTTCAAGGAGGAGGCGACGATCACGCCATTGGTCCGTTTGAGAATTTCGAGAATATTGTCTTTCGTGACACCGGACCCGACCAGGAGAGGCAGATGGGTTGCCGCACCGATGGTCTCGATCTCCTCCACCGTCGCCGAATTTCCGGTCCGCTGACCTGTGGCGATGATGACGTCGGCATCGAAGAAGGCGAGGTCGCGGGTGAGCTCCTCGATGCTGCGGTCAGCCGTAATGGCGTGAGCACCGTGCTTGACATGGCTGTCAGCGAAAACCTTCACATGTTCGGCACGCAAGGCGGAACGATAGCGCATGGCTTCGGCCGCACGGCCCTCCATGAAGCCTTCATTGGCGACATAGGCATTGGCCCACTGATTGACGCGAATGAAGCGCGCGCCACCGGCCATGGCGATGGCGAAAGCCGGGATCGGGGCATTGGCAAGCACATTGATGCCCATGGGAACGCCGGTCGCACGCCCGATACGATCGGCGACGACCGACATGAAGGCGGATGTTTCAGGCCCTATGTCGTCAGGCTTGGAGAAAGGAATATCGCCATGATTTTCGATGATCAGACCATGCAGGCCGCCCTCGATCAAGGCTTCAGCATCACGCATGGCGACGTCGTAGATTGCGTCGACTGACGTTCCCCGGTAGCGCGGCGCGCCGGGAAAGGGCGCGCAATGGATCATCCCGATCAGCGCCTTGTCAGTGCCGAATATTTCCCTTATGGCGCTTGAATTGTTATCCGAAATCGTCTGCATTTTCATTTCCTTCCGAAGGCCAGCAATGCCTGCCAATGTTCGTGCTCATGTGATCGGTAACGTCGCTGTCGACGAGACCATATCCGTTTCGACCATGCCGGAAGCCGGGGCTTCCATCCTCGGTCGCGAAGAAACGCGTGACCTTGGTGGCAAGGGTGCAAACCAGGCGGTGGTCATGGGCCGCACGGGTCTGCCCACCACCCTGGTCTCGGCCGTGGGCGAGGATTTCCGCGCCCAGACCATTCGCAATCAGCTGGCGCTAGAGCCAGTCGATACCAAGCTCATCACCTTGGCCGGTCGCTCCAGCGACTTTTCCATCATCTTCACGACCCCGGATGGCGAAAACGCCATCGTCACCACCACGGATTCAGCAGGCTCACTTGCGCCAGAAGAAGCCGTCACGGCCCTTGACGGTGCCACGGCCGGCGACCTTGTGGTCCTGCAGGGCAACCTGAGCGAGGCAACCACGCGTGCCCTTTTGCAGGAAGCCCGCCGTCGCAAGCTGGTGACCGCCTTCAACCCCTCGCCGCTGAGGCCGTATTTCGGGGCCTTCTGGCAATTGGTGGACATCGCCTTCTTGAACCGGGGCGAAGCAGAGAGCCTCACTGGTTCTTCAAACGGTGCTGCGACTGACTGGCTGCTCCAGGCCGGCGTCGCCCACGTCGTCCTGACACTTGGCGGGGATGGCGCGCTGCTCGCCAGCCAGGGTAAACCCGTATCAAACATACCGGCTGTTTCTGCCAAGGCCATCGACACCACCGGTGCCGGCGACACCTTCATGGCCGTCGCTCTGGCGTCGGCTGCCTTGCGCGGCGTCGAACTCGACAGACGCGCCATCAGCCATGCGGCAGCGGCTTCGGCCTTGACCGTGAGCCGCCGCGGCACACGGTCAGCCTTCCCCACCAGTGAAGAGATGCGGTCCATTCTCGCGGGCTGAGACCCGCTTTGATGAACCACAGCGTTCTCAACCCTTTTCGCTAAGCCAACCCAGGATGTTCTTCCACAGTCGGCCATAGCCCTCCCATTCGCAAAATGCGGGCGACAGCCAGTGGGGACCGATATCGGACGTCCAGGCAGCGCTTCTTCCATTGCCGAACTTGCCCGTAACCAGCAGAGGATGGCTGCCCTGCTCGTCAGGCAGACGAGCGATCACCTCGACATCGGCGCGGTCCCGCACCTCGACCTCGTTGACGCCGAGAAGCACGGGCCACTCGCCCTCCATACCCGCCACCGTTGGATGGTCCGCCTTGACGATGACGGCCCCCGTTCCCTCCGGTATCTCGACGCGGTCATCATAGGGCAAGCACGTCACCGGAAGCACATCTTCGACGGGTGTGCGACGCCAACGGGCCTTGCCGTCGATACCCTGGAAGGAAAAATAGCCGCCGACCATCAACAGGCCGCCGCCTTTTTCAACCCATGCCTTGATCAGTTTCAGTCTGTTCGGCACCGTCCTGGAATGCAGCCAGACGGCTGGCGGCAGCAACAGGGAGTTGGCGCCAATGTCCGAAAGGATGATCACGTCATAGGCGTCCAGCCCCTCCATATCGAAGGGGAATTTTTCCACGGCATCGTGCGCGGTCATGTAGGTCAGATCAAACTCGCTGCCCTCAAGCGCTTTGACGAGTGGCTCTGCACCCAGATGGAACGTCACGCTGCCAAACTGGTCAAACCCTTTGTAATGGGTGGCCGAACTGACCCAGCTTTCGCCGACGAGTAGAACTTTCTTTGTCATCTTGTCTTCCATGGTTTGTCGTCTGTCGGTCAGGCTTTCGCCTCGAAGACCGATCTTGGATTGTCACGCATGAGGATCTCGAGCTGGCGATCGCTCAGGCCGTGACGCTTCAGTCGCGGCAGAAAATGCTTGAGGATGTAAGCGTATCCATTGCCACCGTACCGGGTCAGCATCATCTTCACGAAGACATCGTGGGAGAGCAGAATACGGTCGATAAGCCCCCTCTCGACCAGCTTGACGATCGCACGCGCAGCCTCTTCGTCGCTCGGGCATTGCACCTGCTGGTCGGCATAAAAGAAATCCATGCCGATCATGTCGTATTCCAGGAAGGCTCCGCGTATCGCGAGCTCCTGCTGATAGGTCAGATCGTCATGCGAGGGGTTCATGTGGCAAAGCACGGTATGACGGAGCTCTGCCCCCTCCTCCTCAACGACATCGAGCACCTTGTGCCCAAGGCGAAACCAGCCCGGCAGATGCACCATCAACGGCAGTCCCGTGCGCCTTTGCGCACGCGCTGCTGCCCGCAGTGATTTCTCTTCCTGTGCCGTGAAGTCCGAGGAAACACCAATCTCACCGATCAGTCCGATCTTGATATCGGTGCCGTCCACGCCAACGACCGCCTCCTGGACGATCTCATCGGCGATCTGGTCGATCGACATGTCGGCCACCTTGGCCGGATGTGAGGAGCCAAGGTAATAGCCAGCACCCATGACGATGTTGAGACCCGACGCCTCGGAGATGCGTCGCAGCGCTCTGGGATCTCGTCCAATCCCTTGACAAGTCGGCTCAACGACGGTCCGACCGCCATGCGCGGCGAAATCCTTCAATTCAACGATCGCCAGAGGCTCGTCATCCAGCGTGATGTTGTGCTTGTTGACGAAGGGGTCCTGTCGCAGTTCGGACAGGATCTCGATGCACACAAAGCTGTCAGCCAGATACTGGCGTTCTGGCGTTTTGGGAGCGTGCCACCAGCAACGGCAATCATTGAGGATATGCTCGTGCATCAGGGTGACACCGAGCCCGGAGGCAGGGATGGCACCAGCCACCGTCATGACGTTGCCCGAGCGGGTATGACCTTCAGATAATTCGCTCATTGCCTTCACCTCGTCTTTGCGCCGAAGCGAAAATTGGTTGTGAAGATCTTGGTGTTGAGCCAGATAGCCACGAGAATGATGGCACCCGTCACGATCTGAGTGAAGAAGGGCGAGATATGCATCAGGATCAGGCCGTTGCCGATGACGGCAATGGTCAATGTTCCAAGCACCGTGCCCAGAATGCTCCCGCGTCCCCCCATCAAAGATGTTCCACCGAGAACCACGGCCGCGATCACCTGCAGTTCGAACCCGACCGCAGCATTGGATGAACCTGAGCCAAGCCGAGCGGCGATCAAAAGCCCCGCCACGGCGCAAGCGATACCGGAGACCATGTAGACGGAGGCAACAATCCATTTGGCCGGCATGCCGACACGCCGTGCCGCTTCGAGATTGGAACCGACCGCGACCACCTGCCGCCCATACTTGGTATAGGCGATGATGATATAGCCGATCACTGCCACCAGCACCGCGATCAGTGCGGGGACCGGGATGCTGAAGAGCTCGCCACGACCAAGCCAGAAAAAGCCCGGGGCGTCCTTGATGGGGATTGAGTAGCCCTGTGTCAGCCAGAGGGCAAAGCCTCTGAGAATAGAGAGACCGGCCAGCGTCACGATGAAGGCCGGAATTCCCTGATAGGCGATGAACCAGCCCTGCGCGATGCCGAGCAGCGCTCCGAAACCGATCATGCCGGCGAGAACCAAGGGCCACGGATAGCCAATGGCAAGCAAGATCGCGGCGACCGCATTCACGAGTGCAACCTGCGAACCGACGGACAGATCGATACCACCGGTGATGATGACCAGCGTCATGGCAACTGCCACGATCAGGATCGGTGCTGCCTGACGGACGACATTCAAGATATTGCCGAAGGTCAGGAAGGTATCGGTCATGGCCGAAAAGAAGAGGAGGCAGGCGATGAAGAAGACGGCAATGGACATCACCTGTGCATGTTCAGACACGAAGTCGGCGATCGGCGAGCCGGACGCGCGTTCAGTATAGGCGGTCAATGTCTCTGCCCTCCGACGATCAGTTGCACGAGGTCCTGGAGGTCCGTGTTGGCGATATTGCGTTCAGCAACCTTGGTGCCTTCATACATGACGGCGATGCGGTCACAGACGCGGAAGAGATCCTGCAGCCGGTGGGTGATCAAAATGACGGAAACACCCTTCGCCTTTACCCGGTTGATGAGATTGAGCACGGCCTCGACTTCAGCCACGGCCAGAGCCGAGGTCGGCTCGTCCATGATCAGGACCTTGGGATTGAAGGATGCAGCGCGCGCGATCGCGATTGCCTGGCGCTGGCCGCCCGACAGTTTCTCGACCTTTGCATTGAGCCTTGGTATCCGAATTTCGAGCGCATCCAGCATTGCACGCGCCTCGGTCATCATTCGAGTCCGATCGAGAAACAGACCCTTGGTCAGTTCTCGCCCGAGGAAGAGGTTACCGACAACATCGACATGGTCGCAAAGGCTCAAGTCCTGAAACACCATCTCGATGTTGCGATCACGCGCATCGGCGGGTCCGCTGAATTGAACCTTTTGGCCGTCGACGGTGATCGTCCCGTCATCCGGGATATAGGTCCCGGAAATCACCTTGGTCAGGGTCGATTTTCCGGCTGCATTGTCCCCGACCAGGCCTAAGCACTCGCCGGGATAGATATCGAGATCGACCCCGCGCAAGGCCTGATGCGATCCGAAATTCTTGCGGATGCCCTTGAGTGAGATACGGGGCTGGCGAACCGCGCCTTCGCCGGACCGATGGGGGAGGATTTCTCCTCCCCCCGACCCTGCGACAGCGGTTGGGTGCTGTCTGTCAGAGATCATTTGAAGATGGCCCGGTACGGTTCGACGTTTTCCTTGGTGACGATGGTGATCGGAACGGAGATCGTCTTCTCCACCGTGCCGCCATCCGAGATCGTCTTCAGAGCGTCGACGGCTGCCGCACCCATGGCCGCAGGATCCTGCTGGATGACTGCGGTGACATAGCCCGCATCGATCCCGGCGATGGCCTGGGCGGTCAGATCCCAGCCGAAGACCTTGACGTCAGCCTGCTTGCCCTGGCTCTCCACGGCAGCAATGGCCCCCATCAATGCGGGTTCGCCCGTCGCATAGACGGCCGTCATATCCGGGTTGGCGGTGATGAGGTTCTCGGCTGCGGCGAGTGCCGTGTCCTGGACGTTCTGACCGTCGACGACGCCAGCGGTGGTCACACCTTCGGCAGCCTTCACCGTAGTCTCGAAACCTTCCTGCCGGACATTCTGGATGGCAGAGTTCAAGGCACCGACGACGCCGTACTTCACGGAGCCGCCCATGCTGTTCTTCACATAATCGATGAAGAATGCGCCCATATCGGCACCAGCCTTGGCGTTATCGACACCGATCTGTGCCATTTGCGGCCCTTCAGGCAGGATCGCATCGATGGCAACCACCGGAATTCCGGCGGCGGCCGCCTGCTGGACGGCAGGCATGATCCCGTTCACATCAATTGCGACGACGGCGAGACCGTCGACCTTCTGCTGGATGTAGGTCTCGATGGCACTGTTTTGTGCGGCCGGATCGTTGTTGGCGTTGAAGATCACCAGTTTCGCACCGGCAGCTTCCGCAGCCTTTTGCGCTCCCTCGTTCATCTGGTTGAAGAACAAGGCCTGCTGGTTGATTTGAACGAGTGCGAAGGTTTTTTCGGCCGAGTGAGCGATCGAGCCGAATGAAATGCTTGCAAATGCTGTTGCTGCGAGTGCGGCAGTCACTGTTCTGCGTGTCAGATGTGTCATGTTCTTGTCCTCTGGTTCGGTTCAGCTTCGTTGCTTTTTATGGTTTCGCCGGCGGTGCAACGGAATGCCGCACGACGATTTCGACAGGCAGCAACTCCTCGGAAGCCAGGCTTTCTGAAGTCTGCCAATTCGTTTCAAGAAGAAGCGCCAGCGCACGCTCGCCAAGTGCCCTGACCGGCTGGCGTATTGCAGTGAGCGATGGTGAAAAGAGATGGAGCGGCCCGACATCGTCGAAGCCGATCACAGAGATCTCATCCGGGATGGAGACGCCCTGAGCTCGCAAGACTTCAACCAGTCCGATCGCGATCTCGTCGGAGCTGGCAAAGATTGCAGTCGCCGGCATTCCTTCTGCGATGAAGCGCCTGGCTGCCTCGCGGCCGAACTCGACGGAGAAACTGCCTTCGTAGCGGGCAACGTCGAAGGGCATACCTGTCTCCAGCAGCGCCCTCTCCAGCCCCCTGTAACGACGGCGGGTGCTGATCATGTCCTGCGGACCGCCGATGTAGACAATTCGCCGATGACCATGCTCCGCAAGGTGGCGCCCTGCCAGATATCCGCCTTCCTCGTTGTCACAGAAGAGCTTCGGAACAACAGCATCGGGCACGTCTTCATCGACGATCACGACCTTGCCAGTCTGATTGATCAGACCGGCCAGAACGCCATCGTCGGGGTGATTGGTCACAAAGATCAGTCCGTCGACATGATTGCGGGCAAGCGCAGTCACATAGGAAATCTCGCGCCCGGGACGATTGAGCGTAACATGCAGCGACAACGACAGCCCCCGCTTGTCGGCCTCCTGCTCCACTGCAGCAACAAGCGTTGCGAAGAATGGGTTGGCGATATCTGGAACGACGAGACCGATTGTATCGGAGCGACCGCGGCTGAGGCGGCGCGCATGAGGATTGGGCTCGTAGCGCAAGTCGCGGATCGCAGTCTCGATCCGCTCTCTGGTCTCTGGCGGCAGCTGGAGCGTGCCGTTGAGCAGGCGGGAGACTGTGGCCACCGAAACGCCGGCGGCTTCCGCCACGTCCTTCAGGCTTGTCGCTGCCGTCCTTGCCATCCCGTTCAACACCCCTATTGCCGATCAGGTAAACCGCTTAGTAAAGCGGTTTAGTAAAACGCTTTACTAAACCGCTTTACAGTGCCACCGGCTTTTGGCTTGTCAAGAACAAATTTGAAGGACACGCCGAGGTGACTGCTTCTTTTTTTGGCGAAATTTCCCAGTGGCGAAAACTAAGTCACAACATGGCGCCCGGGAAGAACTTGGCTCAGGCAGCCGATGGCAAGTAAGCCCGACACGGCAACGAAAGCGGTCCGGGGCTTTTTTGTGTCATCCATCTGACGCAGTCCCAAGCGGTGCGAGCGACCCGAAAGCAGGGGTATCTTGCTGCGAAGGCAGAAATAAGCATCGGGGAGATGGTCTCGATGACGCGCGAAACCGCGCCGATCCCGATCCTTTATTCCACCACACTCCCCTATGCTTCCTTGGGACGCGAGGCAGTGGACGGCACCCTGGCCGCGGCCTCCGAGGCCAACGCAAGCACGGACGACCCGTTTCGCCTTGAACCCAAGATTGCAGCCCCTAGGGGGCGCGCAGAACAATACGCCTCGCTGGCTGACGCGGCCATTCGTCAACAAGGCTGGCGCCATGTGATCGGCAAGATCACATCGTGGAGCCGCAAGGATGTCCTGCCGGTCATGGAACGACATGGCTCCGCTCGGAGCTGTTTTGAGGAGCGCCCTCAATTCGCCCAAAGTCAAATTCTGATGCATTATAACGCATCAGAGTTTGATTTTGATGCGCCATACTACATCACCTTGAGAAAACGGTGATCATGTGATATCGCAAAAGACATCAAATGAGAAAAATGATGCAGAAATAAACATCGATGAAATATGAGACTCAGGAGATCGCGGATCGCCTACGCGAAGCCAGAGAAGCAAAACAGCTCAGCCAACGTGAGTTGAGCCGGTTGGCTGGCGTCCCGCAAGCGCAGATTTCGCGGATCGAATCCAACAGCGTTGATCTGCGCCTGTCCAGCCTCGTCGCGATCGCCAGCGCATTGGATCTGGAGATCGCCTTGGTACCACGCAAGGCGGTGCCTGCGATCAAATCGATTACGCGTCAGACCACCGATCGCAAAGTGAACCAACCGCCCGCGATCAACAAGGAAATGCAGCGATTGCAAAAGGCGGTTCGCGCCCTTCAGATCGAGGCGCCGACCTTGCCGGAGCTGGATGAGCTGCGCAAAGCCACGGCAGCACTCCAGCGTCTCCAGATAGACACGCGGTTTCTGGGCAATCTCCGCTCACTGCGCCAAATGATCGCCCACGCCAAACTGACAGAGCACTGGAAGGGCATATTGGACGCGACCAGCAGCATGAGAGCGCTCCGCAACCAGATCGCCCAATTCGAGCCGACGAGCGAACAACGCAGCGCCAATCGTCCCGCCTACTCGTTAGATGAGGAGGATGACGATGCCTGATCTATCTGTTTTGAGTGTGCGCCTCTATGGCGAAGACATCGGCACCATCACCTATGTCGGAACCGAAAAAACGCTCTTTGCCTTCAACGATGCCTATGTCGAAAACCGAGACAGACCGACCCTCGGCCTCCAGTTCAAGGATAGCCTCGGCGACCTGATCACGGACTTTAGGCCGTATAAAATCAAGCTGATGCCCTATTTCTCGAACCTTCTACCAGAGGGGCATCTGCGCCGGTATCTGGCCGACAGGGCTGACATCCATATTGACCGCGAGTTCTTCCTCTTGTGGGTGCTCGGGCAAGACCTGCCCGGCGCGATCACCGTCGTCCCGGCAGACGGTGAAGAATGGCCGGACGAAGCACACAACATCCTGGAAGGCGAAGCCGCAAAGGAAGCTGCCGAAGATGCCATGCGGTTTTCATTGGCGGGTGTGCAGCTCAAATTCTCGGCGGTTCAAAGCGCCAGCGGTGGCTTGACCATTCCGACCAGCGGCGTCGGCGGCAACCGGATCGTCAAACTCCCCTCGCGCGAGTTTGCAAACGTTCCGGAAAACGAATTCTCGATGATGAGCCTTGCGAGGATGGTCGGGATCCACGTGCCAGCGATCGGGCTGATCGATGTGCGATCGATCGGCAATCTGCCGGACGGTATTGAGAAGATCGGGCAACAGGCCTTTGTCATCGAGCGCTTCGATCGCAATGAGGATGGCAGCGTGACCCATATCGAGGATTTCGCGCAGGTCTTTAACGTCTACCCTGAGGACAAGTACAAGAAAGCCAGTTACCGCAATCTGATATCGGTGGTCGCGTCTGAATCCGATCAGGACGATGTGGCCGAATTCATTCGCCGCCTGACATTCAATGTCCTGATCGGCAATGGCGACATGCATCTGAAAAACTGGTCGCTGATCTATCCTGATCGACGAAACGCCCGCCTTGCACCTGCTTATGACTTCGTGTCCACGATCCCATATATCGCCAATGACAAGTCCGCGCTGACCTTCAGCCGGACGAAGGAGTTCACCGGGTTCACAACGGACGAGCTGGCCCACCTGTCTGCGAAAGCGAACCTTCCCAAGAAACTCGTCCTTGATACGGCCAAGGAAACCGTCGCGCTTTTCATGGAGCGATGGGAGGCCGAAAAGTCCAACCTTCCTATGCACCAAGATGTTGTCGAGGCCATCGACAAGCATCTTAAGACGCTGCCTGTCGTCACCGGCAAAGAGTGAAGAATGCGGCTCACGCCGCATCCTCTATGTCGTGACGCTTGGCAGCCAGAGACATCAACCAGTTGCTGGCCTCAGAGGCTTTCGACGCTGCGGTGAACACCGCCTTCTTGTCGGACTTCATCACGGTCAACCAGTGCTTGATGTACTGGGCATGATCGAGACGCGGCTCGGGTACCAGACCGAGATCGCCGCACAGGAAGGCAGCCCCCAGTTCGGCGACAAGCTCTTCCATGGCATAGGCTTCAGTGCCAAATCTGCCGGAAAGATCGCGTGAAAGTCGGCTCTTTGCGCCTGACCAATGAGTCAGCTCATGACATAGCGTGCTGTAAAATCCTGCAGCAGCACTCGTGGTGGCAGTGTCCGTGAAGCGGCGACGCTCCGGCATGCGGATCATGTCAGCCAAGGGAACATAGCAGGCCTTGTCACCACCTTCTTCGATCACGGCACCGGTTGCCTTGACGAAGGCTTCGGCAAGAGCGATCGGATCGAATGCCGGCAGATCCGGGATATCCACTTGATCAAGAGGGAAACCATCGACCTGGGCGGCATTGAAGACCCAGCTGGCACGCAGAACCTTACGTTCGGCCTGCTCGGCCTCGCCGGTCTGGTCATTGACCTGCTCGGCATCGAAAGTCTTGTAGAAGACGACGAGGGAGGATTTCTCGCCCTTGCGCACCTGGCAACCGGCCTCTTGCCACTGGCGGTATGTGCCCCAGACATTGGAGGGATAGTCTGAAGCCTGGGCCGCGACCCAGAGACTGACAATGTTCACGCCGTTATAGGGCTTGCGCGATGCGACATTGACGGGACGTGCGAAGCTTGTCGCTGTGTTGGCGATCCAGGGGAGCTGGAACTCGCCTGCGTTTTCGAGAGCATCGACGATGCGGTTGGTGACTTCCTGATGGACATCGAATTTGGATGACGATGATTTCGACATGATTGTCTCCTTTCGCTGTGGAGACCGCGACCATCGCGGCCTGATGGCGTCCGGAGAGACAGGCCAGAACAGCCCATGCACCCCGAAGGGGCGGGCGAAGCGAAAAGACGGTGCATACCGTTGCATGGGATGGGAGGGGCTGTCAGGAACGCCTAAAGAAGGCAGCTATGGCCGTGGCTCTTGCGACAGGGACGAAGCTTGATCAGCAAGCATCGAATTTTTGGGCAAACATCATGAAGCATCTCGTCATGTGCACGCGTAGAGCTTAGCGTCATGACATGAGCAACAGAACAACCGACGAGGCCTTGAGACCGCATGGCGCTTGAGCCGGTTTCAGCCACAGCCTGATGTTGACGTTCGGCAACGAGAAGAACAGAAAGGTTGCACCACACCAACCGCCAATGCACGGATCCAGAAACGCTTTGCCATTCCGCTTCGTCCATACAGCAGACATTCATCTCGATTCCCCCCTCCGCTCGCTGGCTTTGCGCAATGCCGAGCTTGCGGAGCTTGTTGGCGATGCGAGCCGTCAAGCGCTGACCGCAATCATCGATCTCTGCCTCGATGAACAGGTCGACGCCTTGATCATCGCAGGCGATCTCTATGACGGCGATCAGACATCGATGAAGACGGCGCGGTTTCTCGCAGGACAGCTGGAAAAACTTCATCAGGCGGGCATCCGCACCTATCTGATCAAGGGCAATCACGATGCTCTGTCGAAGATTGCCAAGGAATTGGTCCTGCCGGACACGGTCAAGATATTCGGAGGCAATGCTGAGGCGATTGAAATCACCGCTGGGGGCCTGCCGATCGCACTTCACGGATTGAGCTTCGCCAAGCCACACGCGCCTGAAACGCTGCTGCCGAGATACAGACCACCGGTGCTGGATGCGGTGAACATTGGCATCATGCATACCAGTCTTGCAGGATCTGTTGGCCATGACGCCTATGCGCCCTGCAATGTGATCGATCTTCACGCATCCGGCTTCGACTACTGGGCGCTTGGTCACATCCATCAACGCACCCACCATGCCGGGAAAGCCACAGTCATCATGCCGGGCATGCCCCAGGGGCGCGACATCAACGAGGCTGGCCCGAAGTCCGTATCGATTGTGACCGTGGCAGATGATCGAACGATCACGGTTGAGGAGCGGCTGACCAGCATAGCCCAGTTTCAACGTGTTGAGGTCGATCTCACAGATGTTGTGGAATGGCGCGATGCGGCCGGAGCAATCGAAACGGGACTGGCGGCCGAGCGTGAGCGAACTGCATCAGCGCACCTCGTTGCCCGGCTGCGGTTGACCGGTCAGACCCCTCTTGCCTGGCAGATCCGCCGCGACCTCGATCTCATGCTGGCCGAGGCTGAGCAACGCGGAGATCGGATCGGCAAGACCTGGATCGAGAAGCTGGAACTGGCGATTGACACGCCTCAGTCAGCCCCCGACAGCCTTGCGGCCAATCCCGTCGTTGAACTTGGTGCTCTGATGCGCGAGGAAGTGACCACTCGAAGCGGCTTCCGCGACGAAGTGAGGGATATGGTCCGTGAGCTTCTGAGCGACCTTCCAGCCGAATGTCGCGACTTCGCCGGGCGCGACGAAGCTGCCTTCGAGCGTTTCGTGGACAGCCTTTTGGCCGAGGGGTCAATTGATATCGCTGCGCGGATGATGGCGGCCGAGCGAGGAGGCAACTGATGCGCCTTCGCCGACTTGATCTCAGCCGCTATGGAAAATTCACCGACCATTCCATCGATTTCGGTGCAGCGCGACCCGGCATACCAGATCTGCATATCATCTACGGACTGAATGAAGCCGGGAAATCGACAACCTTTTCAGCCTTCCTCGATCTGCTCTATGGCATCGGCGAACGCAGCCCTTACAATTTTCTGCATCCCTACAACACGATGAAGATCGGGGCGCGTCTCGAGTTCGATGGGGCTGAGCACGAGGTCGCAAGGCTGAAGCAAAGGAGCGGTAGCCTCGTCGACGAGCGTGGTCAGGCTTTGAATGAGGCACTGCTCCTGGGCGCGCTCGGCGGCATCGGCCGGGAGGCCTATCGGACGATGTTCTCACTCGATGACCAGTCCCTCAAGGAGGGCGGCAATGCCATCATCCAGAGCAAAGGCGAGCTTGGAGAACTGCTGTTCTCAGCAAGCTCTGGGCTGGCAGGGCTCAGCAAGTCACTGGCAGCAGCGGCCGACGAGGCGAACCAGATCTACAAGAAGCGATCGTCCAGCACCAAGCTTGCCGAACTCAAGAGGGCGCTGGACACACTGAAGGTCGAGCGCAACACGATCGATACTTTGGCGTCGACTTATGCAGGCTTAAAGACAGGCCATGACCAAGCCGATATGGCCTACCGAACGGCAACGAGGGAGCTTGGCGAAGCGCAAGCCAGGTATCAGGAACTGACGCGCCTGCTGAACGCCCTGCCGGCTCAGCGTGAGCTCACCAGGCTGAATGGTGAACTGGCTGCGCTCGGTGACGTGCCGCGCCCGCCTTCTGAATGGTTCAACCTGCTGCCAAAACTGTTGCAAGATGAGATCCGTCTCTCCGCAATCGTTGAGATCGCCGACAGGGCGACCCGACAACTGGTCGAAGAAATCGAAGAGATTGTCCTTGATGACAAGGCCGCTACCATTGCGGCGCATATGGACACGCTGGATCAAGGGCGCGCGCGCTACCTGGCTGCGGAAGCCGACCTGCCCAAGCGCCGACTTGCACTGGCAGAGCAGGAAGGTGCCCTTGCCCGGCTTCTCAGCGATCTCGAGCAGCCGGAACACCCGGACCCGGCCGCTCTTCTTTTGCCAGCCTCCTTGGTTGGCACACTGAGGGATCTCATTGAAGAGCGCTCCGGCGTCGATGCGAAGCGCACGGCCGCCGAACGGGAACTCATGCGCTCACGCGAAAATCTCGAACGTCTCCGGGCAGAAAACAAAAGCGCGGGCATTGCCTCGCATATCAATCACGCCCATCTCAGCCGCCTCGAGGCGGCACACGCGCAACTGACTGGCTCTGATCTTCCAGCCAGGCTTGTCATGGAAGAACGCAATCTCGCTGAATTACGTCGTAGCTACGAAAACACGATTGCGCAGCTGGCACCCTGGACCGGAGACGTGGAGGTACTCAAGCGCACCGCTTCAACCGAACCGCGTCAGATCGAACTCTGGCGCAGTCAGGCAGTCGCGATCGAGAGACGCATCTTTGACCAAGAGGGCCGGATCCGCGACCTTGAGGTGGAACTTGCGCAAACAAAGGCGCGCCTTGCGACCTGTGCCAGCGACGCGATGCTGGATGACGGAGAGGCTGCCAAACTTCGCGCCGAACGCGATGCAGCTTGGCAGACGCATCTGGCTTCCTTGGATGCCGCGAGCGCGAAATTCTTTGAAGCCCGGATGCTTCGTGATGACGCCATATCGGCCTCACGATTGTCGCGGGCCAAAGAACTGGCTGAGCTGCGCCAGTTGCGCCAGAGTGAGGCGGCAGCTAACGTGGCGCTGGAGCGACAACTCGCTTTGTTGGCAGAGGCGCAAGACGAGCACGACAAACTCGTACAAAAGATCAAAGCACTCTTGCCCGAGGTCATCAGTCATGACGTCAGCGCCAGCGAGGGCCTGGTCACGCTCGAAACGTGGATGGCACGACGGGCCGCAGCGCTTGCCGCCTGGCACAGGATGAACGAGAGCCAGGAGGCTATCGAGCCGCTGCGTGCCGAGCTCAAGCAACTGGTCGAAGCCGTGGTTGCCAGCCTTGCTGCAGCCGGCATCGAGGCCGCAGATCCGTCGGTCGCAGCGCTTGTCCAGACCGCAGCCGGCGCTCTTTCCGAAGCCCGGGCCGAACGCACGGCACGGGTCACACTTGAAAAGGCGGTCGCCGACATTGAGCGTGACATCAGGGAACGGGAGCGTGACAAACACGAGGCAGAGCTACGGAGTGACGCCTGGCACAAGGACTGGATCGACACGCTGTCTCGCACATGGTTCGCCGACAAGGCCGGCTCGATCCCGGCAGTCAGAGCGATTTTAACCGCTGTTGGCACCCTCCCCTCTGTCTTGAAAGAGCGACAGGATCTCTTGAGCCGTGTCGCGGCAATGGAGCGTGATCAGGTGCAGTTTCGCGAAGCGATGGAAAGCTTGCTGATCGAATGCAAAGAGCAAACTCCAACCAAGGATATAGTGACTGCAGCCAATGCACTCACGCAGCGCTTTGAGGCAGCGAAGCTGGCCGACCGGCTTCGTGATGGCAAACAGGCCGAACTCGAAAAGCTGAAAGAGAAGCGGCTTGGCCTCGAGGAGGAGCTGGCCGTACATAAAGCCCGCCGAAACGAGATGACCCGCTTCTTCGAGGTGGACGGGCTTGCCGAGGTCGAAGCCTTGCTGGCTCAGGTCAGGGAGCGTGATCAACTGGAAAAGCGCATCACCGAAGTGCGCCACCAGATCATGGACGCGCTGAGAATGGCAAGCTTCGACGAGGCTGCGACACGGCTGGGGGAAATCGAGGCCGACCAGTTGGAACGCGATAGCATGGAGCTGGAGCGACGGATTGAGGATTTGACCGAACAGTCCAAGCAGCTCTACGCTGAAAGGTCTCTGGCACAGCAAAAGCTGGATGCCGTTGGCGGCGATGACGCGGTCGCTCGCATCGAGGCACGGCGCCGCACCCTCCTTCTTGAAATTGAAGACCATGCCCGCAGGCATCTCATACTTCGCACCGGCACACTTGCCGCGGACCAGGCGCTGCATCTTTACAGGGATCGACATCGCAGTGCGATGATGCGCCGCGCGTCTGACGCATTTCGGTTGATCACCGGCGGCAATTATGCCGGTCTGACGACCCAACCGGATCGTGACCGCGAGATCCTGATCGGCGTCACACGGGATGGCGGCTCAAAACTGGCAGATGCCATGTCCACCGGAACGCAGTTCCAACTCTATCTTGCGCTGCGGCTGGCAGGTTACGAGGAATTTGCGGCGATCCGACCGCCCGTGCCTTTCGTCGCCGACGACATTATGGAGAGCTTCGACAATCCGCGCTCGGAAGAAGTCTTTCGGCTTCTGAGCGAGATGGCGAAGGTGGGGCAGGTCATCTACCTGACCCATCACTGGCATCTTTGCGAGATCGCCCAGCGGGTGGTACCCGACGTGACGATCCATCACCTCAACTGAGACTTTGAAGCGCCCAAGCCCGATTGCCTGATGAGGCGAAGTTCTGCGCCGGTACGATCTTGAGAGCAGGCTACATCAAAGCTTAACCTGACGAGCGACGACGGTTCTGCAGCAACTGCCTTGCTGCAACCGGTGCCATCAGCAAAATGCCAATCAATGTTGCGATCAAATCGGGCGCAACCAGCAAGATGGCAGCAAGAACCAGGCCGGCGCGTTCGTACCAATGGAGCGGTGCGAACAGCCAGTTGGAGACCGCCGCAGCCAAAGCCCAGATGCCGAGGATTGTGCCACCGAATGCAAGGAAAAACGCGGTCCAGGTGAAGTTATCGGTCACCAGCAGCAAGGCTGGCTGGAAGGCGAACACGAAGGGGACCAAGGCCTTGCCCATGCTTAGCCTGAAGGCGGTATTGCCCGCCTTGAAGGCATTGGCATTGGCGATGCCTGCGCCGGCATAGGCCGCCATCGCAACCGGCGGCGTCACATCGGCGAGCACCCCATAGTAAAAGACGAAGAAATGCGCGACCAGCGGTTCTACGCCCAGGAGACCCAGGATTGGTGCGGCAACAGCAACCATGATGATGTAGTTCGCCGTTGTTGGAATGCCGCATCCCATCAGGATACAAACAATGGCCGTCAGGATCAGGGTGAACAGCAGCGTCAGCGTCGGAACGCCCATCAACTCAAAGGGCAGAAAGTCTAGCAAGCTGTGAATGGAACTGGCCCAATCCTGGGCAATGCCCGTGACCATATAGGCGACTTTGAAACCAACGCCGGTTAGCGTCACCACCCCGATGACAACGCCCACAAGTGCTGCGGCAGCGGTGACGGAGAGTGATTGCTTGGCGCCAAGGATGAAGCCTTCCCAAACCCCATGGGCTGCTCCGCGCAGGCCATCGGCTACACCACTTGCGCGAACCTGCTGGATGATGAGAACCGCGATACAGGCCGTTATCGACCAGAAGGCGGCAGAAAACGGCGTACGTCCAGACAACAGGATTGCAATCAGAACGATGAGTGGCGCGACCGAAAGCCAGCCTTCTTTGAGGACCTTCCAGGCATTCGGCAATTCAGCCGCCGACAGACCGCGCAGGCCGAGCCGCCGGGCTTCCAGATGCACTTGAACGAGCACGCCGAAAAAATGCATGAAAGCCGGCACCAGGGCCGCGGTCAAAATGGTGGTGAGCGGAAGGCCTAGATATTCGATCATCAGGAATGCCACGGCGCCCATGACAGGGGGCGTGATTTGACCGCCTGTCGAAGCTGCCGCTTCAACGGCCGCGGCAAAGTGGCGGGGATAGCCGATGCGGATCATGGCCGGAATGGTCAGCGCGCCTGTTGTGACCGTATTGGCGATCGACGATCCCGAAATCGACCCCAGCAGGGCCGATGAGAGAACCGATACCTTGGCCGGACCGCCAGCGTACCGGCCAGCAAGGGCCGATGCCACGTCAATGAAGAGCTGCCCCAAACCAATCCGGGTTGCCATCACACCGAACAGCACGAAGTGAAAAACATAGGTCGCAATGACACCAAGGGCGGTGCCATAAATTCCTTGAGACGTCAGGTAGAGGTGGTTCACGATGCCGGACCAGCTGGCGCCTGGATGCACGAAAATGCCAGGCATCGCCCTGCCGAAGTAGGCATAGCCGATAAACAGGAGAGCGATCACCGGCAGCGGCCAGCCCATGGAGCGACGGACCGCTTCCAGAAGTACGACGATCAGGACAGTCCCCATGATGACGTCGATCGGCAAGGGATTTCCGACGCGGAAGGCAAGGTCGCTATAGATCCAGGGAACATAGAGAGCGGCGATCAGGCCGGCGATGCCGAGTATCCAGTCGACGAGCGGCAAACCTAAGGGAGTGAAGGCACCCGGCTTCATCTCCTTCTTGCCGAAAGCCGAGAAGCTCAGGAAGACGACCAAAAGCGTGACACCGAGATGCAGACCCCGATGCACTGTTGCCTGAGGGATACCAAAGCCTGCAGTATAAAAATGGTAGCATGACAGGAGGAACAGGACCGTCGCCGTGATGACGGTCAGGGGCCAGACCAGCCGGCGAAAACGGAGCTCAGGATCGAATGTCTCCTCGATCTCCTGCAATTCATCCGCAGTCAATTGACGGACCGACTTGCCCTGATCCAGCTCTTGTTTATCCACGCTCATCGTCCCACCAGGATTTTCTAAAGCTTCCGAAACAGAGGGCCGCGCATCGACTGCGCGGCCCTTCGAAGATCATTCTCATTGGATGAGCAATCGGCCTTGTCCTACTTCAGGAGCCCTGCTTCCTTGTAGAACTTTTCTGCACCTGGATGCAGCGGAATGCCAACGCCGTTGAGCGCGGTTTCCTTGGTGATCGCCTTGCCCTTGGCATGGCCTGCATCGAGCTGCTTGCGGGTGTTTTCGTTCCACAAGGCCTTGGTGATGCCATAGATCAGATCTTCTGGCTGATCCGCGCCGGTGACCCACTGTGCGCCAACGGCGAGTGTCTTCACGTCATCGGCGTTGCCTTCGTAAGTGCCGCCGGGAACGGTGTCCGATGCGAAGAATGTGTACTTCTCGCAGATCGTTGGTGCGTCCTCACACGAGATCGAAACCAGCTTCACGTCATGCTGGCTCGCAAGTTCGGCAATGGCGCCGGCAGGATAGCCACCAACAAAGAAAAAGGCATCCATGGCGCCGTCACGCATGCGGTCGGCCGCCTGATCGGGCTTGAGATATTCAGGCATGATGTCAGCCTCGGAAAGGCCATAGCCTTCCAGAATGACGCGAGCGTCAACCAGGGTGCCAGAGCCTGGCTCGTCCAGCGAGACGCGCTTGCCCTTGAGGTCGGCAACGCTGTTGATGCCTGAGGCTGCGCTGGCCACGAGGTGAATGCTCTCCGGATAGAGATTGGCAATCGCCCGAAGATTTTCAACGGCGGGCTTGCCCTCCCAGATACCCGTACCGGTATAGGCCCAGGTCGCCACATCCGACTGGGCAAATCCCGATTCCAAGGTACCGCCGGCGATGCCGTTGATATTGGCAACCGACCCATTGGATGACAGAGCCGAAGCGACGAGACCCGGCACACCACAAGAGCCGCCCTCCTCGCAACTGCGCGAACCGGGTGGGTTGGAGATCGCATTGGCAAGCAATCCGCCGATTGGGTAATAGGTTCCAGCTGTGCCACCTGTGCCGATGCGGAAGAAGGACATGTCCTGCGCACCTGCAGATGTTGCCAAGCCGACCGCCAGAACCGCGCCAAAGATGGATTTGTAGTGTCTCATGGAATCTCCCTATTCTTCCCTTCTGATTTCCGAGCAGCTTATGACCCTTCATACATCGGTGCAAGGCAACGCTGAACGGTATCCTCGCTCAATCCTGTGGTCAGTCATCATATGACCTGGTGCCCAGATCAGGGATCACTCCCATGGTCGGACAAAAGGCTTCTGGGCAGTCTCATTCGAGGTTTTTAAACGGGCGGCACAGTGAGAATGGTCGGACCAGTCCAAGACCTTTTGGTCGGCTGGTTTCTTTGGCGATGTGATCAGCCCGGTCATGATTCTGCTAATCTGACGCCTCACCGCGCCATTCCAAGCTTGGGGGCCTACCGGGGATCAGAGATCAAAATTCACGCGACCAATAAGATAATAATCGATTTTCATTGAAAATCATCGAGTTTCACAAACGTGCAGACCAACTGAGACATTGCCGGATCCTGAATGCCACAGAGAGGTGGATTGGTCCTGATCTCAAAGTTTCCAACACGTGGCCTTCCAGGCGCACAGAAACATCGCTCCCGATCGGAAGTTCGGCTGCCGGCCCAAGACAAAGAGCTTTAGAGTTCAGGCAAGCAACAGACAGGTGCCCGCGGCCGCCATGGCCTCGGCAATGTCCGGTGGAGGCTGTACATCAGTCGCCAGCTCGGCGATCGCTTCGAAGCCACAGACACGGACCAGGCCCTCGCGTCCGAATTTGCTCTGGTCCGTCACAACCAGCGTGCGTCGACCGCGCGTGATAACCGTGCGGGCAAATTCCGCCTCATCCAGATCGTAATCCATCATCCCCGTTGCATTGACGGCACCGGTCGAGATGATCGCGTGGGTCACGGAAAATCGGCTGATGAAGTCGATAGCCGTACTCCCGAACGCCGCCCCATTGTCGCTGCGCAACTCCCCACCGGCCATGTAGACTTTGTTGTCGTTCACCGTGGCAAGCGTGCGCGCGATGTCGGAAGAGTTTGTCACGACCGTCAGACGCCGGTGACCCAGGAGCTCCCGCGCCAGGAAGCTCGTTGTCGTGCCTGTGTCCATCATGATCGAGTCACCATCGCGAATTGTCGCCGCAACAAAGGCGGCTATCGCCCGTTTGGCCTCGCTGTTTTCGCGCATCCGACGTTCGAACGGCGCCTCGCCGACCATGGAAGCCAGGCTCACTGCGCCATGCATCCTGATCAGGCTGCCACCATTTGCCAACGGCTTCAGGTCCCGCCGGATGGTCTCCAGCGATACACCGAGTTTGCGCGCGAGGGCCGAAAGCGCCACGGTTCCCTCGCGATCCAGAAGACGCAAGATCTCTCGCTGCCGTGTTGAAGGGGGCATGACAATCTCCATCCTGCTCGTCACCGCATCGTTAGCTCGCGATAGCACCAGCTTCAAGCAGACACCACATAATCGGTCACAAAAACACAAAATGCCACAGATTCGGATTGACAAGCTCTCGCGCTTGACCCGAGACTGCAGCCATACACGCGGTCGTCATCAGATACGAAAAGTACGGGGAACGGCGACCGGGTGCCTTGCCAGATATAAGCAATCTCAACGGGCTCTACTGGGAGAACTCGAATGCCTCACCATGACCGCATGCCGAGAACTATCGCAGCCGCATTGCTGATGAGTGCCGCCTTCTTCACCGCACCGGCATCAGCGCAGGAATCCACCGATCCGATCAAACTGACATTACATGACTGGACGGGCCAGTTGATCACCACCCAGATCATGGGCGAGGTCTTGAAGAAGGCGGGCTATTCCGTCGAGTTTGTTCAGGCCGACTATCTGGCCCAGTTTGCCGGCCTCGAATCCGGCGACCTCCATGTCGCCATGGAAATCTGGGAAACGACCGGCCGCGAGGCGATGGATGCAGCAACCGCAACCGGCAAGGTCGAGAACCTCGGCGAAACCGGCATGCAAGCTAAGGAAGAATGGTGGTTTCCCGAATACATGAAGGAAAAATGCCCCGGCCTGCCGAATTGGGAAGCACTGAAGGCTGAAGCCTGTGCCGAAGCCTTCTCGACGGCGGAAACAGCACCAAAGGGCCGCTATCTCGGCGGTCCGGTCACCTGGGGTGGATTTGACGACGAGCGCGTCGAAGCGCTCGACCTGCCCTTCGAGGTCGTGCATGCCGGAACCGATGCGGCGCTCTTTGCGGAGCTTGAAAGCGCCTATCAGCGCCAGGCACCGATCCTCCTCTGGATCTACGCGCCGCATTGGGCGCCGGCCAAATACAAGGGAGAATGGGTCGAGTTCCCGCAATATACCAAGGAATGTTACGAGGACGCCGCCTGGGGTTCCAACCCGGACATGGCCTATGATTGCGGCAAGCCCTTCGGTCCGATCTGGAAGGTCGCCTGGTCTGGTTTGAAGGACAAGTGGCCCGGCGCTCATGAGGCTATCAAGGCCTTCAATGTCGGCAACGACGAAATGGGTGAGATGATCACCAAGGTCGACCTCGAAGGCAAGAAGGTCGAGGAAGTCGTTGCCGAATGGGTCGGCGCCAACGAGGCGAAATGGTCGGAATGGATCAAGAAATAGCCGGACTGGCTTAGGTCGCCCGCGCACTCCCTCGGCGCGGGTGACCCTTCTTTCGAGCGGCCCCTGCGGGCCATCCGTCCTGCGATCCAGCGGAACTGCCATGTCGACTGAAGCCAAACTCGTCTGCCGCAATGTCTGGAAGATATTCGGTGCGGGCGCCCGCGATGCCGTGTCCTCGAATGGTGGCAAGCCGAACGCCGAGACTCTCTCAAGCGCCGGCCTGGTCGGCGCCGTCCGCGACGTCAATCTTGAGGTGAGAGCCGGCGAAATCTTTGTGATCATGGGTCTCTCAGGGTCTGGCAAATCAACGCTGGTGCGCTGCCTGTCTCGGCTGATCGAGCCGACATCGGGCGAAATAATCTTCAACGGGGAAAACCTGCTTTCGGCCAGCGAAGCGCGGATGATCGAGATCCGGCGCCATCAGATGGGCATGGTCTTCCAGCATTTTGCGCTTCTGCCGCATCTGACGGTGCTCGACAATGTCGCCTTCCCGCTGGAGGTTCAGGGGGTCGACAGGCCGACGCGAGTGGGTCGCGCCAGACGCATGGTCGAACTGGTCGGTCTCGCCGGCAAGGAGACCGCCTATCCGCGCCAACTTTCCGGTGGCCAGCAGCAACGTGTCGGCATTGCCCGCTCGCTTGCGGTCGAACCGGAACTCTGGTTCCTGGACGAACCCTTTTCGGCGCTGGATCCGCTGATCCGACGCGAAATGCAGGACGAATTCCTCCGCCTGCAGTCGGTGCTGAAGAAGACCATTGTCTTCATCACCCACGACTTCGACGAAGCGATCCGGCTCGCCGACCGCATCGCGATCATGAAGGATGGCGAGATCGTCCAGGCCGGCACGCCCGAAGAGCTGGTTCTGGCGCCCGCCACCGACTACGTCGCCGAATTCACCCGCAATGTCGCCCGTTCCAAGGTCGTCAAGGTCGCCTCGCTGATGAAGACCGCAACCGGACCCCTGCCAGCGGCCACCACATCGCCATTAGCTTCCATCGCGCAAGCCGCCCCCCTGTTCGCCTCAGCCGGGGACACACTCGGCGTCGTCGATGCCGATGGTCGGATGGTTGGTCTCCTGCGACGCAGCGATGTCGTCGAAGTCATGATGCAGGGCTGAGCCGATGAGCGCGCTATCCGCCCCGACATTGCAAGCCCTTGAGACCGGAAGCCCAGCGTCTGGCAAACGCTTCGTGGATATCGCCCTGGCGCTCGCCGCCTTTGCTATGCTCATGGCCTGGTGGCTCGGCCCGTCGATCGGAAAATGGGCCTTCGACTATCCTCGCGCCTGGCAAATCCCCGCAGCTCGGCACATCAGCGGCTGGATGAAATGGCTGGTCAACGAAGCGAGCTTCGGCCTCTTTTCCTTCACCGATCTCACGCGCTTAACCGCTGACCTCATCGACATTCCCTACACGTTTACGCTCAGCCTGCTCTCCACCGGCTTCCTCTCGGGCCAGGGATCCGCCGCAGTCCAGATCGTGCCGCCGATCTCCTATCTGGGTGTCATCGTGCTCGTCGGTCTGATGGGATACTATGCAGGCGGCGCCAAGTTGGCGGCCCTGGTCGTCACGTGCTTCGGATTCTTTGCCGCCTTCGGACAATGGTCGAGCGCCATGGTGACGCTTTCCTCCATCTTGGTCGCTGTTCCGATCGGTGTCGTTCTCGGCCTTCTACTCGGCCTCGCCGGCTACCGCTTCGCGTGGGTAGAACGGGCGATCTCGCCGCTTCTCGACCTGATGCAAACCATCCCGATCTTCGCCTATCTCGTACCGATCCTTTTCCTCTTCGGTTTCGGGCCGACGGCAGCCATCGTCGGGACCATTATTTACGCCATGCCGCCTATGGTGCGCATCACTCTCCTCGGCCTGAGGGCCGTGCCGTCGGAGATCCGTGATCTCGGCCAAATGGTCGGTTGCTCGCGACGACAAATGACCTGGAAGGTCATGGTCCCCTCGGCCGTCGACGCGCTGATGGTCGGCGTCAATCAGGTCATCATGCTCTCTCTCAACATGGTGATCATCGCCTCGATGATCGGCGCCGGCGGCCTCGGCTTCGACGTGCTGGCGGCCCTCCGCCGCCTCGACATCGGCGCCGGCTTCGAAGCGGGTTTCGCGATCGTGGCACTTGCCGTCGCCCTGGATCGCTTGAGCCAGGCCTTCGCGCGAAAGGCCGGCGATCCCTCCGCCATGTCGACCAGCGACGACAGGCTGATGCAGCGCCACCCGTATCTCACAGCAGGCCTTGCCGTGATCGTCTTCAGCCTCGTCGCAAGTCTGATCTCGCCTGCTCTCGCCACCCTGCCCGACAGCCTCACCCTGTCGACCGGCAGTTTCTGGAACGAGGTGGTGAAATGGATCAACATCAACTTCTTCGACGTGCTCGAGGCGATCCGCACCACCCTCCTCATCCACCTTCTGGTACCGATCAAGCGCTTCCTGGCCGAGTTGCCCTGGCTGGGTGTCGTCGCCGTGCTGGCGATTGCCGGCTTTCGCCTCGGCGGGCTGCGGCTCGCTGTCCTGGCCGCCACCCTCTCCTTCCTGATCGCCGCCACCGGCCAGTGGGAAAAGGCGATGGTGACGGTCTATCTCTGTGGCATCGCGGTGATCATCGCCTGCCTGATCGGTATTCCAATCGGCATTCTCGCCGCAGAGCGTGAGCGGCTCTGGCGCTGGCTGCAGGTGGTGATCGACACGCTGCAGACGCTGCCTTCCTTTGTTTATCTGATGCCTGCCGTGATGCTCTTCAGGGTCGGCGACTTCACAGCTCTGATCGCCATCGTTGCCTATGCCGTGGCGCCAGCGATCCGCTACACGGCACTCGGGATCCAGCGCGTCGACCCGAAGGTCGTCGAAGCCGGACGCGCCATGGGTTGCACGCCGCTTCAGATTCTTACCAAGATCAAGCTGAAGCTCGCACTACCCGAACTCATGCTCGGTCTGAACCAGACGATCATGTTCGCCCTGTCGATGCTCGTGATCACGGCTCTGGTCGGCACCCGCGATCTCGGCCAGGAGGTCTATATCGCCTTGACCAAGGCCGATACCGGCCGCGGCATTGTCGCCGGGCTCGCCGTTGCCTTCATCGCCATTATCGCCGATCGGTTGATCTCTGCCGGCGCGGCTCGTCTGAGGGAGCGTATGGCATGACCGACCTTGCCCCGACCCCAGGACTCGAAGATCGCATCGCGTCCCTGCCCTGCTGGAATGGAGCGCTGGAGATCTGCGTGCTCAAGGGTGGCCTCAGCAATGAAAGCTTCCTGGTGGCCGATGCCTCTGGCCGCCACGTTGTGCGCTTCGGAACAGACTATCCCTTCCATCACGTTTCCAGGGCCCGCGAACTGATGACGGCCCGCGCTGCTCACGAGGCCGGCTTCGCCCCGAACGTGGAATATGCAGAACCGGGCGTCATGGTGTCTGCCTTCCTCGACGCGAAGACGTTTTCGGCAAATGACGTCGTAGCCGAACGCGAGCGCGTGGCGCTCCTTCTCCAACGATTTCACCAGGAGATGCCGCGTTACGTCACCGGCGCGGGTTTCATGTTCTGGCCCTTCCATGTGGTGCGCGACTATGCCCGCACGCTCAAAGCCGGCAACAGCCGGATGATCCCGGAGCTGGACCAATTTCTCTCGCTGGCGCAGGAGCTTGAAGCCGTCCAGGCGCCGCTTCCCATCGTCTTTGCCCATAACGACCTTCTGCCCTCCAACATTCTCGACGATGGCGAAAGGCTCTGGCTGATCGATTTCGAATATGCCGGTTTCTCGACGTCCATGTTCGATCTCGCCGGTGCGACCTCCAATGCCGGCCTGACACCCGAGCAGTCGGAAGAGTTTCTCACCGCCTATTTCGGGGGTGTGCCCTCGCTCGAGATCCGCCGCTCGCTCGCCGCGATGCAATGCGCCTCCCTTTTGCGCGAGGCGATGTGGAGCATGACATCCGAACTCTACCTCGATGCACCGGGCGCCGACTATGTCGGCTACACGGCCGAAAACCTCACGCGCCTCCAAGAAGCGCTCGACCACTACAACTCAGTCTACGGGAACCATGCGTCATGACCCTGCCCTCTCACGCCCAGATCGTCGTCATTGGCGGTGGCATCATCGGCTGCTCCACCGCCTATCATCTCGCCAGGGATCACAAGGCAGACGTTCTGCTGCTTGAACAGGGTGCCCTCACTTCGGGTTCGACCTGGCATGCGGCCGGTCTTGTCGGCCAGCTGCGCTCATCCGCCTCGATCACCCGCGTGCTGAAATACTCGGTCGAGCTCTACAAGGGGCTGGAAGCCGAAACTGGGCTCGCAACGGGCTGGAAGATGACGGGCTGCCTGCGGCTTGCCACGAACCAGGACCGCTGGACCGAATTCAAACGCCTCTCCACTACCGCCGGCAGTTTCGGAATGGAGATGCATCTTGTCTCCCCCGAGGAGGTGAAGCAGATGTGGCCACTGATGAATGTCGATGACCTCGTCGGTGCGAGCTGGCTGCCAACGGACGGGCAGGCAAGCCCCTCAGACATCACCCAGTCGCTGGCAAAAGGCGCCCGCATGCATGGCGCCAAGATCGTCGAAAATGTTCGGGTTATTGGCTTTGAGATGAAGGACGGCCGGATCACGGCTGTGAAAACCACGCTGGGCGACGTCGCTTGCGAAAAGGTCGTCAATTGTGCCGGCCAATGGGCGCGCCAGGTCGGCGAAATGGCCGGCATCAACGTGCCTCTCCAGGCGGTCAAGCACCAGTATATCATCACCGAGAAGATCGAGGGACTATCGACCGACGCCCCGACAATTCGCGACCCTGACAGACGAACCTACTACAAGGAAGAGGTTGGTGGGCTTGTGATGGGCGGCTATGAGCCCAACCCGCAACCCTGGCTCACCGGCGACTTGCCAAACGACTGGGCCTTCCGCCTGTTCGACGATGATTTCGACCATTTCGAACAGCACATGATTCAGGCCGTCGAACGCGTTCCTGCTCTCGAGACGGTTGGCGTGAAGCAGATGATCAATGGCCCGGAGAGCTTCACGCCCGACGGCAACTTCATCCTCGGCGCAGCCCCCGAATGCAAGAACATGTTCGTCGGCGCCGGCTTCAACGCCTTCGGCATCGCGTCCGGTGGAGGTGCTGGCTGGGTGCTGGCGCAATGGGTGGTCGACGGTGAGGCCCCGCTCGATCTCTGGGTTGTCGATATCAGGCGTTTCGCCGCAATGCATCGCGACCGCCAATGGGTCTGCGACCGGACGCTCGAAGCCTATGGCAAGCATTACACCGTCGCCTTCCCGCACGAGGAATACGACAGCGGTCGCCCTCGCCTCGTCTCGCCGCTCTTTGACCGCTTGCAGGCATCCGGCGCCGTCTTCGGCTCCAAGCTGGGCTGGGAGCGCCCCAACTGGTTCGCGCCCTCCGGAACGGAGCCCAAGGACATCTATTCGATGGGCCGGCAGAACTGGTTCAATTCGGTCGGTGAGGAACACCGTCATGTGCGTGAGGCAGTCGGGGTCTTTGACCAGTCGTCCTTTGCGAAATACGAGCTTTCAGGGCCCGATGCCCTCAAGGCACTCGACTGGATTTGCGCCAACGACGTGGCGAAGCCCGTCGGACGTCTGACCTATACCCAGCTCCTCAACACACGAGGCGGGATCGAGGCGGACCTGACCGTCGCGCGCGTCGCCGACGAGAAATTCTACATCGTTACCGGCACAGGCTTCCGCACCCACGATTTTGGCTGGATATCAGACCATATTCCCGCCGGTCTGGACTGCAGGCTCTCAGACATTACCGAAGACTGGGGCACGCTTTCGCTTATGGGACCATCGGCCCGAGCCGTGCTTGCCGGCGTCACGACCGCAGATGTCTCGAATGAGGCTTTCCCCTTCGGCCATGTCCGCGAAATCGAGATCGCCGGCGCCGCTGTTCGGGCGCTCCGGGTTACCTATGTCGGCGAACTCGGCTGGGAGCTTCATATCCCGATCAAGGCTCTCGGCGATGTCTATGACGCCCTGATGGCAGCGGGAAAAGACCATCACATCCGTCCGATCGGCTACCGCGCTTTGGAATCCCTGCGCCTCGAAAAAGGCTACCGTGCCTGGAGTTCCGACATCACACCAAACGACACGCCCTTCGAGGCGGGCCTTGGCTGGGCGGTAAAACTTCGCAAGAACACCGATTTTCTCGGTCGCAGAGCGCTGGAGAGCCTGGCCGGTCAGCCGCTCAAGAAGCGGTTGATGGGTTTCACTGTCGACGACCCGTCGATCGTGCTCGCCGGACGCGAGACAATCCTCAGATACGGCGAGCCTGTCGGCTATCTCACCAGCGGCGGCTATGGCTACACGCTCGGTAAGAACATTGGCTACGGCTATGTCCGCAACACTGAGGGCGTCAGCGATGAGTATCTGAAGAGCGGAAGTTACGAGCTCGTGGTCGCGGCGGAAAAGACACCTGCCATCCTCCACTTCGGGCCGATGTTCGACCCGGCCATGGACAAGATCAAGGCCTGAGGTATGCCCATGTCATTTCGCGCAGATCGGCACGTCCACATTCTCATCATCGGCGGCGGTGCGATCGGCACGTCTGTCGCCTACCACCTCGCCCGCGACGGTGCCAGCGATGTCCTTCTTGTCGAAAAGGCCATGCTCACCCATGGCTGTACCTGGCATGCGGCAGGTCTGGTGGGCCAGCTTCGCGGCAAGCGAAACCTCACCAGGCTGATGCAGAATTCCGTGGCGGTCTTCGACCGCCTGGAAGAGGAAACGGGCCAGCACATTGCCTGGAAGAAGGTGGGCTCGCTCAGGCTTGCCGGAAGCCCAGAGCGCTGGAGCGAAATCCGCCGTTCGATGACCCAGGCAAAGAGCTTTGGCGTCGAGTGCTACTCCCTCTCCGCGGATGAGGCAGCGAAGCGTTTTCCTTACATCGTCAAGGAGGGTATCGAGGGTGCCGCCTTTATCCCCGGTGACGGCTATATCGATCCCTATTCCCTGACCATGGCCTATGCCAAGGGCGCTCGAATGAACGGCGCCAAGATCGAGGAAGGGGTGACGGTCAAGGAGATCGTCATCGAGAACCGACGGGCCGTCGGCGTCGTGACGAATGGTGGGACGATTTCCTGCGATATTCTCGTCAATTGCGCCGGGCTCTGGGCGAAACGCGTTGGCGAGATGGCCGGCGTCTCGCTGGCCGCGGGCGTCGTGGAACACCAGTATTTCCTCACGGAGAAGAAACTCACCCTGCCGCCGGATCTGACGACCTTGCGCGATCCCGACAACAATTTCTATCTGAAGCCGGACACCGGCTCCTTTGCCATCGGCGGCTGGGAAGACGGCACAAAAGGTTGCTGGCGCGGCAAGCCCCCACTCGACTTCGGCCGCGAACTCTTCGAGCCGAGCTGGGAGCGACTGGAACTCTTTGCCCTGCCCACCGCCACCCGCATTCCCACACTCAACCAGATCGGCATCCAGACGGTGATCAATGGCCCGATCCCCGTCTCCTTCGACGGCGAGCCGATCATGGGGCTCGCTCCTGAGCTCGATAACTTCTATGTCGCCTGCGGTTTTACGGCCGGTATCGCCGCCTCTGGCGGTGCTGGCCTTGCGCTTTCGAACCTCATCCTGCACGGCGATGCCGGCATGGACCTGTGGCCTTTTGACGTCAGGCGTTTCGGGGCGGTGCATGCGCAGGGGCGTTATCTCGAACAACGCGCCATCGAGGCTTATGGCGCCTATTACAAGGTCCATTGGCCTGGCGAGGAAGTCCAGGCCGTCAGGGGTCTGCGCCGATCGCCCCTGCATGAGACCCTCGCGAAGAACGGCGCCATCTTCGGCTCCAAATTCGGTTGGGAACGCCCCAACTGGTTTTCAAAAGGGGGCGCCGACGATCGGGACATCCCCTCCTTCGAGGGCAAGCCGAACTGGTTCGACGCCGTTGCAGACGAGGTAAAGGCGATCCGCGAAGGCGTGGCGCTGATCGATCAGTCCTCATTCTCCAAGTTCGAGATCAGCGGGCAAGGTGCTTGGGCCGCCATGCAGCGGATCGCGGCCAATGATCTGTCCGGTCCGCCGGGCAAGGCCGTGTACACCCAGCTCTGCAACGAGCGCGGCGGCATCGAGGCTGACGTGACGATCCTTCATCTCGCCGACGATCTGCTCTACCTGATCACCGGGTCCGGCTTCGGGGTCCGAGACGGAAACTGGGTCTCCCGCCACCTGCCGGCAGGTGTCTGCCTGCGCGACGTCACAAATCGCTTCGCCACCGTCAACATTTGCGGACCGCGGGCGCGTGACGTCTTGCAAAGCACCTCAGACGACGACCTCTCGAACGAGGCGCTGCCATTCCTGGCCGCCAGACGCATCGACATCGGCTCAGCCTCGGCGCTTGCGGTTCGCATCGGTTATGTCGGCGAACTCGGCTATGAACTCTATATCGACCAGGAATATGCGTCCCATGTCTACGACACGCTGAAGACGGCCGGAGAATCCTTCGGCATCACCGATGTCGGCTACCGGGCGATCGATGCGGCCCGCATGGAAAAGGGCTATCTCTACTGGTCCGGGGACATCACGCCCGACTACAATCCGTTTGAGGCTGGTCTCGGCTTCTGCGTCGCGCTCGACAAGGGCGACTTCATCGGCCGGGAGGCTCTGGCGACGATCAAGGCCGCCGGGGTGAAGCGCAAGCTCGTCTCCTATACCGTCGAGGGTTACGCGCCTTTTCACGGCGGCGAGGCGGTTTTGCTCGATGGCAAGGTGGTGGGCTCCACGGCCAGCACCGGTTACGGATATACGCTCGGCAAGACCATCGCCTTCGGTTACCTGCCCAGCGAGATCGCCGCTGGCGAGCAGTTCCAGATCGAGGCCTTCGGCAGGACCTATGAAGCCCGCCGGGGCGCCCGCACCCTCTACGATGCGAAAATGGAGAGGCTGAAGGCATGAGCGAAGAGGCCGAGATCGCGCTTGCCCGCGAGACAGTGAAGAGGATCCCCCTGCTGGCCGGTCACGACGGCCCGGTCGAACGCCTGGGCGGACTGACCAATCTCGTTTTCCGCGTTGGCGATCACTGCCTGCGCATCCCAGGCAAGGGCACAGAGGAGTACATTGACCGGATCAACGAAATGATTGCGACAGAGGCAGCCGCCCATGCTGGCGTCGGCCCGGATGTGCTTTATGCGGACGCCTCGAGCGGCATCTTCGTCTCCCGCTTCGTACGCGGTGGCGTTACCATGACCCCTGCCCTGTTCCGCAGCATTGAGGGCGCTCCCGCGCGTGCCGGCCAGGCATTTCGAAAACTCCACGCCAGCGGCGCGGTCTTTCCCGCGCGGTTCGAACTCTTCTCGATGATCGACAGCTACCTCGGCCTCATCGCCACAAAGTCCGTTGCTCTTCCGAACGGGTATGGCGACGTGCTCAAAGCTGCAGAAGCCGTCCGAGCCGCCTTGTCTGCCCATCCTTTGCCGAATGTCGCCTGCCACTGCGATCCGTTATGCGAGAACTTCATCGACACTGGCCACAGGATGTGGATTGTCGACTGGGAGTATTCCGGCATGAACGATCCGATGTGGGATCTCGGCGACCTCAGTGTAGAAGGTGAATTTGACAGCAAGCAGGAGGAAGAAATGATCCTTGCCTATTTCGGCGGTGAGCCATCTGCCGCCGAGCGTGGGCGCATCATCATCTACAAGGCAATGTGCGACCTTCTATGGACGCTCTGGGGTTTGATACAGCTCGCAAACGACAATCCTGCAGACGACTTCCGCAGCTATGCCGACAACCGCTTCGCCCGTTGCAGATCTCTGATGGGTACAAGCCAGTTCGCAGAGGCATTAGAGGCTGTTGCGACATCCAAGTCGACCGACACATGACTGACCAAAAGGTCCTTTTGCCCCACGATTGTTGACGGGTTATCCAATGAGGACCGCAGCAGTCTTTTCAAACGCCTGACGAAGCTAGTCTTCCAGATTTCTCGGCATCTCGCCGCCCGGCCCGCTACCTGTCATGCCTGTTGGAAAAACTTGGTCACCGGAGATGATACCCGGCGAAAGCCTCATTTTGTCAGCGGTTGCCCGCGCCCCAGCCGGAAATAGCGCCCTGCGTTGCATGGTTCCCTCGTTTGCTTTTGAATGGGACTATACGATGTCGAAACCCCGACATACCGGTCAATGACCGCTTCTGAGCTATGACGCCATAATGACGCCTGTCGACCCGAAGCCCTCACTCATTCCTTCGAAGTCGAGTGACCCAGACGCTCAAAGATTTATCCGGAAATCGGCATAATTTAATCCGGCAACAGCGCATAGTGCTGTTGAACCCGATCAGCTATCTCCTCTTATACCGATCGCAGCGACGGCGCTCGGATCAAGATTGGAGGCAGTCATGACACAAGACGCGAAACCATTGGTCGCAATCGTGGGCGCTACAAGCAAGCAGGGCCGGAGCGTCGCGGAGACGCTTCTTGGTAGTCAACGCTTCCGCGTTCGTGCACTGACCCGTAGCAGCGATTCTCCGGCGGCACGAAGACTTGCGGATATGGGCGCAGAGATCGCCAATGTTCCACTGGAGCTTGGCCGCACGAATGACCTCGTGCGCGCTTTCGAAGGCGCCTTGGGCGTTTTCCTGATGACCCCTCCTGTCGCTCCACCCGATACGAGCGAGGCGCCCCTTGGCCGGCAGCTGGCTGATGCGGCAGTGGCGGCCGGCGTCCAGCACATCGTCTTCAGCACACTGGAGAATGTTGACGCGATTTCAAATGGGTCGAAGTATGCACCGCATTTCACCGACAAGGCCAAGGTCGCCGACTACATTCGTGGCCTGCCCGTTTCGCACTCTTTCGTTATGCTCGCTTTCTTCTACACGAACTTGTTAGAGTACTATGTTCCCCGCTATGATGGAGACAGGCTGCTCCTGCCGATCTATCTTCCCGAGAATTTCCGCGCTCCGTTCGTAGATCCGTTAACGGCTACGGGCCCTGTCGTACTGGAGATCTTCTCCAATCCGGCGATTTATGCTGGCAGGACGCTTCCAATTGTTGGCGACATCATTTCTCCGCGTGAGATGGTGGAGACCTTTCAGCGGGTGACAGGTATCAGGGCCGAATATCGCAATGCCTTCACTCGGGATGGGCTGCTCGAGAATTTTCCGGCTTTCGCCAGCAACGACCTGTTAGTGAAGGAGCTTCTTGGCATGGTTCAATATGCCGTCGAATACGGTTATTTCAGCGAGGCCAGTGACCTAGAATGGAGCCGCAGGCTGAACCCGTCAACGTTGAATTGGGAGCAATTCCTAAGAACAACAGGATGGCGGGGAACCCAACAGTCCTTCGGGATTTAACTCGAACCGGTCGACGATTGGTGCGAGGTGATCCCGGGCAATTTCCTGATTTCTTCAACAAGGAAATCGGCCAGCAATCGAACGCGGGTGATCCCTGCCCGTTCCGGAACAACGAGCAGGCTCGCAGGAACCGCCTCCAGGTCGTAATCGTCAAGGACAGTTTCGAGTTTGCCTGCGTCGAGCAAATCCTGAACTAGCCATAGATGTGCCGGCGCTATGCCGCGGCCGGCGGCAACAGCGGCTCGGGCGGCTAGGCCGTGGTCCACGCGTAAGGTTCCGTTCATGGGTGCGATAAAACGTGTCCCATCGGGACCAGAGATAAAGAGTTGATCGCTTCCGGCAACGTTGGACATGACGACGCCGTTGTGGTGCGTCAATTCTGACGGACGCGTGGGTCTTCCATGGTTGGAGAAGTAGTCGGGCGACCCCACGAGTTTCCGGATACTGGCCCCAACTGTGACAAGTTTCATTCCTCCGTCGATGATGGGTCCTAGGCGCAAAGCTATGTCCACGCCCTCGCGTGCGAGATCAATGCGCTCGTCTGTAAGATTGAGGTCTATCCGGATATCCGGATATTTGTCCTGAAAAGCGAAGATGATGCGCGTAACGTGCAGCACGCCGAGCGCCGCGGTGCAGGAAAGGCGCACCGCGCCCAGAGGAACCCGCCGAGCGTCTCTGACCTCTTCCGACGCCTGTTCTACGAGGCGCAGGATCTGCAGGCAGTTCGTATAGTATCGATTGCCTTCCTCCGTCAGAGTAACGCGACGAGTCGTGCGCCCAAGCAACGGGACCCCAACCGCCTGCTCAAGCTCATTAATGTGACGAGTTACTGTCGATTGACCGATCCCCAGCTCTCGTGCGGTCGCCGACAGACTGCCACGTTGGGCAACACGCACGAAGGTGCGCATGCGATCCAGGGAAACGTGATTATTATCCATTTTTCGGCAGAATGTTACTAATGCTCCCTTGTAGTCTGGAAGACGATCGTTGGCCATAGCCGTGTTGCTGACGACTGCAGATGACCGCAAGGGCGCAAAGCGGTCGTCGCGGCTGGGCGCCATTCGACCATAGTGGAAGCGAACAGCCCAAGCTTTTTCATTCGGCGCAGTCCAGATGCATGCCAAACCAATATCGCGCAACAAGTTGTTGACCAGCCGCCAAGTGAGAACATAATAGGAACATTTTCCGCTCTCACCGGCAGCAAAGGCTCGTCCTCTTATGCAACACGATCCCGCAAAGATCCTGGAACTCCATGTCGTTATTGCCCTTGGCTGCCTCAGGCGCACAACAATCAGAAGCTATGCCGGCCGCGGACAAAGCCGCCGTCGCGATCTGCACTTGATCCCGTCCATGGCAGAGGCTGTCGCTCACCACGTGACATCCTCGCTCCATTTTGAGAAAGACGGCGCCGCAGTGATCCTGAGCCGCATAACACGACACATCGAGGTCGTTTTGCAGAGCGTCTCCGATGCTGAGGCGCGCGAATGGGCAGGAATTGATGCCAATCAGCGTGACCTTGCGCGAAATGCCATCGGCAGCCGCATAAGCCTACGCCTGCAGGAGCGCTACGCGGTTCTATCAAATCGTCGGTCGGCCATTGTGCCAGCAAGCGGCGTCTGGTGCGGGCTCCCGTCTGCCGAAAGCGATTAGCGATCACAGTCAGACACCGCAGCCTGATCCCGCATGTTCGTGCGGCAGGGCGATCGAATGGACATCTCCGTACATGACGTATCTGTGGCCGGCTTCTTGAAGATCGACCTCACTTTCAGTTCATATTTATGACCTTTGAAGAGGCATTGCTTCGGCGGAATGAACACGAATTGACAGCAAACCGCTGCGCGCCACGATGTTCATAATTATGAACATAACAGCGTTATACGTTCAGCAGAATGAACACGGCAGGACAAGATGCCACGTATCAGGAGTTACGCCAGAGTTACACGCGACGTTCTTCTCGCGCTGGGAAAGCTGATCCGCGTCAACCGAACAGAACGCGGACTGACGGCGCAAGAGCTGGCTGACCGCGCGGGGATCAGCAGGACAACGTTGTCCAACATTGAGAAGGGTTCGCCAAGCCCCGAAATCGGCATCGTTTTCGAAGTCGCATCGATCGTCGGTGTTCGTCTGTTCGACTACGACGAACGCAATACGCTGAAAGAGCGCATCACCCAACTTGATGAAAAACTGACCCTCCTTCCAAAAAGCGTTCGGCACAGCGTGGAGGATATTGACGATGCCTTCTAAGGCAGAAGCCACAGCAGCCTCTGTCTGGATTTGGCTGCCGGGAGCGATAGAACCAGTTGTGGCAGGCCGTCTCGATTCCGATGGCGACCGGCTACTCTTCACCTATGGTGCAAGTTATCGCCGTCGCGACAAGGCAATCTCGATCTAAGATCCAGAACTGAGCCTAAAGGAGGGAATCACCGCGCCTGCCAACGGGCTGAAGATGCCAAGCTCAATCCGTGATGGCTCACCTGACGCCTTTGGGCGCCGCGTGATCATGAACAGGCTGACGGGGAAGAGGCCCGATGCCGTGGGCGTGCCTGACTTGAGTGAACTGACATTTTTGCTGCAATCCGGATCGGACCGCATTGGAGCGCTCGATTTCCAGGCATCTGCGACCGAGTACGTTCCCCGCCTTGCGGCCCAAGCAGCGCTCGACCAATTGGTCGGAGCTGCGACGCTTGTTGAAAAGTGGATGCGCTGACACCTGTGCTGGACCAGGTACTCAACCACGCACATCAATTGACGGTACGCGACCGAAGGCACTCATTGACGACAACGACAAAAAATTCATCGCAAAATTTTCCGCCAGCAACCACACCTATAGCGTCGTGAAGGCGGAATTCATCGCGATGCGGTTGGCGTCAGCCTGCGGCCTCAAAACTGCTCCTGTCTCGATAACCCGCGCCGCGCACAAGGATGTCCTGCTGATCGAACGATTCGACCGGCTTCATAGTGCAATGGGCTGGACACGTCGCGCCATGGTCTCGGCACTGACTTTGCTTGGGCTCGATGAGATGATGGCACGCTATGCCTCCTATGAAGATCTGGCAGAGCTGGATCGGCACCGCTTCAGCGAGCCGAAGCAAACGCTACGGGAACTCTATGGCCGGATCTGCTTCAATGTCCTTTGCAGCAATACCGACGACCACGCCGGCAATCACGCAGCATTCTGGGATGGCAGACAGCTGACGCTGACGCCTGCATACGACATATGCCGGCAAAGTCGCACTGGCAGCGAGGCCACACAGGCCATGCTGATCAAGGGCGACATTCGCGCCAGCACGCTTGCGGCATGCCTCGCATGGTCATTCCGCCCTCAGGGATGCCTACAGCAACGCACAGAACGCATTCATTAGCCGCTGAGAGGTTTGGGGATTGGATGCGTCGTTGTAGCTGGCGCGCACAAGGCTCCATCTCTGTGTCTGCTCGCTCAGAGATTTTCCTTGAGAAGGATTTCGATGCGGATCTTTTCCTGTGCCGCCAGCGGCTCGCGACCATCCGAGCGGGCACGCATGATGCGAATGGCGCTGCGCACCGCATGGCCCGGATCCTGCGCGATAACGGCATCGATGAGGTCGTCACGAAGCGCCTGCTCGGTAAAGGGCGTACGCTCGTGCACCACCACTGCAATCCCGCTCAGTTCGACATTTCCGGCTGCAGCAAGGATCGGCACGCGAGCCTCTGCGCTCAGCACATAGATGCCTGAAACGTCGCGGTTGCCAGCCAGGACGCGGCCGATCACCTGCCGGGTGCGCGCCTCATCCGCATGGGTTTCGATCGAGGGCAGACAGGTCAGGTGCGGAAAGGCGCGATTGATGACCTGATCGAAACCGAGACGGCGCTGGATACTGTCGAGCGATTGCATGGTTTCTGCAATCACCAGGACTTTCCCAGGCTGAGGTCCGGCCAGCATGCCCATCAGCTTGCCAGCGGTTGCGCCGGCCGCGAAGTTGTCAATGCCGACGAAATCAGCCTCAGGCAGTTTCTCCTGACCCGAAAGAAACTGCACAACCTTGATATTGCGCTCGAGAAGCCTGGCCATGGCATCGCGCACCTGCGGAGACTCGGGCGCCATCACCGCAACGCCATCAACACTCTCCTTGTCCAGACTGGAGAGGAGCTTTGCTACGCCATGGGCATCGTCTGTCGCAATCTGGCGGCAGGTGATTTCAGTGAGGTCGCCCTTCAGCGCAGCGGTGAGCTCTTCTACGTGGCGCCTGAGTTCGGTGAGGTACAGATCGCCGCTGCCCGGCAGCAGGAACAGGAAACGGTAAAGCTTGTTCCGGGCAAGACTGACAGCTGCCGGGTTGCGAACGAAGCCGATCCGCTCGATCGCGTCATTGACCAGCCGGGCGGCCTTTGGGCTCACATTCGGCCGCTCATTCAAGACACGGTCCACAGTCGCAAGGCTGACGCCCGCAGCCTCAGCCAGATCCTTCGCTGTTGGACGCATAGTGACTTCCTGCTGATTTCCGTCTGGCAGAGCTTTCCTTCAAAACGCGGCAAAACGCAAGAAATGATGTGCGCACCTCAAAAACGGCTTGCTTTGAGGTGCGCACATCAATTAGCTTTGTTCTTGGGTCAGGGTAGCGCGTTCAACGCAGCCCGATCCGCTGGAGGAGGCCGGCCAGGGATGAGGGTCCGGAGCCGGCATTTTGCCCGCAAGGGCGTTTCGCCATCCGTTGGAGACCGGACGGCGCTGGGAGGATGACATGATGACATCGCTTTACGTGAAAGGCCTGCTTGCTGCCGCGACAGTTGCATCTTCAATGAGCTTTGGCGCTCTTGTGGCGCATGCCAATGAAAAGGAACTGACGCTCTGCTGGGCAACCTGGGACCCAGCAAACGCGCTGGTCGAACTCAGCAAGGATTTTGAGGCCTCGTCCGGCATCAAGATGAAATTCGAGTTTGTGCCGTGGCCGAACTTCGCCGACCGCATGCTCAACGAGCTCAATTCCGGCGGCAAACTCTGCGACCTGATGATCGGCGACAGCCAGTGGATTGGTGGTGCCGCCGAAAACGGCTGGTATGTGAAGCTCAACGACTTCTTCGACGAGGAAGGCATCAGCATGGATGCCTTCGTACCGGCAACGGTCACGGGCTATTCGGAATGGCCGAAGAATAGCCCGAACTACTGGTCGCTGCCGGCATTCGGCGACGTTGTCGGCTGGACCTACCGCAAAGACTGGTTCGAACGCCCGGAAATCCAGTCGGCCTTCAAGGAAAAGTACGGTCGCGACCTGACGCCGCCTGCAACCTTCGACGAACTCAAGCAGGTCGCCGAATTCTTCCAGGGCCGCGAGATCGACGGCAAGACCGTTTACGGCGCCTCCATCTACACCGAGCGTGGCTCCGAGGGCATCACGATGGGCGTGATGGACGTGCTTTACAGCTATGGCTTCAAGTACGACAACCCGGAAAAGCCCTATGATATGGAAGGCTTCGTGAATTCGGACGGTGCGGTGAAGGGCCTTGAATTCTACAAGTCGCTCTATGACTGCTGCGTCGCGCCGGGCACATCCAACACCTACATGGGTGAAGGTATCGACGCCTACAAATCGGGCCAGGTGGCCATGCAGATGAACTTCGCCTTCACCTGGCCGGGCTTTGAGGCCGATCCGAACGTTGGTGGCGGCAAGACGGGCTATCTCGTCAATCCGGCAGGCCCCGGCGGCGAACAGTTCGCCCAACTCGGCGGTCAGGGCATTTCAGTGGTCGCCAATACAGACAACATGGACGGCGCGCTGGCCTACATCAAGTGGTTCGCCCAGAAGGATGTACAGGACAAATGGTGGTCCATGGGCGGCTTTTCATGCCTTCGCGCCGTGGTCGAAGACCCGAACTTCGCCAAGAGTCAGCCCTATGCGCAGACCTTCCTCGACAGCATGGCGATCGTGAAGGATTTCTGGGCAGAGCCGGCCTATGCGTCGCTGCTTCAGGCATCGCAGAAACGCTTCCACGATTATGTCGTCGCAGGCAATGGCACCGCAAAAGAAGCGCTTGACGGGCTGATCGCCGACTGGACGGAAACCTTCGAGGACGAAGGCAAGCTCTGACACAAGCTGAGCCTGGCGCCCTGACTGGGCTTAGCCCTCCTGCCCTCTCCCTCGGCAATGCCGGGGGAGAGACACAAAGCCAGCGCTGCCGCCGGCACCAATCTTTCAAAGCCTTGAAGCCTGCCGGCACCAGTAGAACCTTGCCTCGTTGCGACAAGGCATAAGGTCCCGGCTGCCCATTTGGAAACGTTAAACGGATCCGGACGATGACCGACAAAGCTGCAGCCCGCCTCGCCCGCGCGACACCAGAACCGGTTGCAAAACGAATCCGGGGTCTGAGCGATAGAGCCATTGCCTGGATTTTCGTCGCGCCGACGATCTTCCTGCTTTTGTCCATCAACATTTTCCCGCTGATCTGGACGATCCGCCTGTCGTTTACGAACTTCGCCGCCAACAAGCCGAATGCGCAAGTGCAGTGGGTCGGATTGCGCAATTATACGCGCATCCTGACAGACGCAGACACCTGGGCGAACATGCAGACAACAGCCCACTTCCTCATCTGGACGATCACCTTCCAGGTGCTGATCGGCTTTTCCCTGGCATGGCTGATCAACCGAAAGTTCAAGGGCAATGACCTGGTGACGACATTGATCGTCATCCCGATGATGCTCTCGCCCGCCGTGGTCGGCAATTTCTGGACCTTTCTCTACCAGCCGCAGATCGGCCTCGTGAACTATGCCGTCGAATTCTTAACCGGCATTCCTGCCGACAGCTTCTCGATGCTTGGCCCCGGCGGCTGGGCACGCTGGGCGATCGTCATCGTCGACACCTGGATGTGGACGCCCTTCGTCATGCTGATCTGCCTTGCCGGTCTGCGTTCCATCCCCGACTACATCTATGAGGCAGCGGAGGTCGACCGCGCATCGAAGTGGCGGCAGTTCTGGACGATCACCCTGCCGATGGCGCTTCCGTTCCTGATGCTTGCGGTCCTGTTCCGCGGCATCGAGAATTTCCGGATGTTCGACCTCGTGGTCCTTCTCACAGGTGGCGGGCCGGGGGACGAAACGCTGCTCGCCTCGATCGACCTCAAGCGCGAAGCCTTCGAGAAGTGGCGGACCGGCTATTCCAGCGCCTATGCAATCATCCTGTTCGTCACGGTCTTCGGCCTCGCCTCCATCTACGTCAAGGCACTGAACAAGGTTAAGGAACGATGAGCGCACATTCCGTCACCGAACCGTCGACCGTCTCCAAGTGGATTGCCGGCATCCTGGTTGGACTTTACGCACTGATCACGTTGATCCCGTTGCTGTGGATCATTTCGACGAGCTTCAAGTCTGGCCCAGACTCGATCAGCTATCCGCCGAAAGTGGTCTTTCAGCCGACGCTTGAAGGCTATGTGAACCTCTTTACGACACAATCGCGCCCATCCGCAGCAGACCTTGCCAAACTGCCGCCGCCCACCACCTGGTATGACAAGATCACCCGTGACAGGGGCATGATCATCTCGGGTCCTTCGCGCTTCGGACAGAGGTTCCTGAACTCTGTCATCATCGGCTTCGGCTCGACATTCCTGTCTATCTTCCTTGGAACGCTCGCCGCTTATGCTTTCAGCCGCTTCAAGGTACCGCTGAAGGACGACCTTCTGTTTTTCATCCTTTCGACCAGAATGATGCCGCCGATTGCGGTCGCGATCCCAATCTATCTGATGTTCAGACAGCTTGGGCTATCCGACACCCATCTCGGCATGATCCTGCTCTATACGGCGGTCAACCTGTCGCTGTCGGTCTGGCTGCTCAAGGGCTTCATCGACGAAATCCCGCGCGAATACGAGGAAGCGGCACTGATCGATGGCTACACCCGCTTCCAGGCCTTCTACAAGGTCGTCCTGCCGCAGGCGGCGACAGGTATCGCCTCGACCGCGATCTTCTGCCTGATCTTTGCCTGGAATGAATATGCCTTCGCAGTCCTTCTGACGAGCGGCAATGCCCAGACCGCACCTCCCTTTATCCCCACCATCCTCTCAGTCGGAGGCGGGATCGACTGGCCGGCCGTTGCGGCTGCGGCAACGCTGTTCTTGCTGCCCGTGGTCGTCTTCACCGTTTTGCTGCGCAAGCATCTGCTCCGCGGCATCACCTTTGGAGCCGTACGCAAATGATGAACTTCCTAACCCGCCTCAGCCGGCTTCGCCGGTCCGAATGGGAAATGCTTGCCTCGGCCCTGATCGCCCTCGGTGTCATCATGCTCATGCAGCCGCTGTCGCTGACCCTCTTCACCCTCTCCTTTCCGGTGACGCTGATCGGAACCGTCATGTTCATCGTCGTCAGTCATTTCCCGGAGTAAGTCATGGCCCAGATTCGCGTTGAAAACCTGCGCAAGGACTTTGGAGCCTTCAACGCCGTGAAGTCGTCCACCTTTACCGTCGAGGATGGCGAGTTCTTCATGCTGCTTGGCCCCTCCGGCTGCGGCAAGACGACGACATTGCGGATGATGGCCGGCCTTGAACTACCAACCAGTGGTGAGATCTATATCGGCGGCGAGGAAGTCGGTATGAAGCGCGCCAGCGAGCGTGACATCGCTTTCGTCTTTCAGATGTTTGCGCTTTATCCGCATATGAACGTTCGCAAGAACATCTCCTATCCCCTGGTGAGCCAGGGCGTGTCACGGTCCGAAGTCGATCGTCGCGTGGCTGAAGTGGCTCGCATCCTGCAGATTGCATCCATCCTCGACAAACCGGTCGGCGGGCTTTCGGGCGGCGACCGCCAGCGCGTGGCGCTTGGCCGTGCCATCGTCCGCCAGCCGAAAGCCTTCTTCATGGACGAGCCCCTTGGAGCGCTCGATGCCGAGTTTCGCGAGCATATGGCAGAGGAACTGCGCGCCCTGCATGATCGCATGGGGGCTACAACGGTCTACGTCACCCATGACCAGCTGGAAGCCATGCAGATGGGCGACAAGATCGTTGTCATGAACCATGGCGTGATCGAGCAGTTCGGCAAACCGCAACAGATCTACGACTGGCCGGCGACCAGGTTCGTGGCAAAGTTTATCGGCTCGCCGCCGATGTCCTTCCTAGAATTCGAAGGCGCAATTGAAGAAGGCGGCAACGCTGTAACGATCGGTGAATCTCGCATCGAGCTTCCCAAATCCAGAGAAGGCCGCAAGGGCGCGCTCACGCTCGGGGTAAGACCGGAACATGTTCGTCTGTCGGACGCAGCCGACCTTCGGGGACGGGTCGCCGCCGTCGAATATCTGGGCACCACACAGATCGTCACGATCGAGACCAACCACGGAGAGATCAAGGCGCGGACAGCATCGAGCGATGTGATCAGAACAGGGGCTTCCGTTGGTCTTGAATTGGATCGCCGCTCGCTCACCCTCTTTGATGCGATGAGCGGAAGGGCCCTGCTATCCGAAGGCAATGAAGGAGTGCTGAGCCGTGGCTGACGTCGTCCTTTCCAGCATCAGCAAGTCGTTCGGTGCCACCTGTGCGCTCGATGACGTGACGATGACCGTTCCCGACGGCGCGTTCGTGGTACTTCTGGGCCCCACCGGAGCCGGAAAAACCACGCTTCTGCGCACGGTGTCTGGCCTTGAAACCCAAGACAAGGGTGACGTCAGGATCGGCGGACGTTCCATGGCGGGCCTGACACCGGCACAGCGCAACATCGCGATGGTCTTTCAGCAGTATTCCCTCTATCCGCACATGACGGTGCGGCAAAACCTCGAATTCCCGCTGAAATCGCCGCTGTTGCGCACGCCGCAGCCGGTGATCGATCAGAAGGTGAAGGCAATCGCCGAGGTCCTGCAGATCGCCCACAAGCTGGACAACCGGGCAACGGCCCTTTCCGGCGGCGAGATGCAGCGCGTGTCGATCGGTCGGGCGCTCGTGCGCAATCCGCAGATCTATCTCATGGATGAACCGCTGAGCTCGCTCGACGCGAAACTCCGGTCCGATCTCCGCGTTGAACTGAAGAACATCCAGGCACAGTCGGGCGCCACTTTCCTCTATGTAACGCATGACCAGATCGAGGCGATGACCATGGCGACCCATGTCGGTGTCTTAAAGGAGGGCCGGCTCGTACAATTCGGATCGCCACGCGAGATCTATGAAACGCCGGTCAGCATCTATGCCGCAACCCGGCTTGGCCAGCCGCGCATCAACGTCCTCCCCGCAAACCTCTTCCCCGGCGCACCGGCCAGGGCCCATTCCATTGGCCTGCGGCCCGAGCATATTCACCAGGGGGAAGGTCCAGAGGCCCGGGTGACCCGGGTCGAGCATCTCGGCGATCAGACGCGCCTTCATCTGACCCTTGGGGAACACCCGATCATCACTGTCACCGATGCCCATACCGCCCTGAAGGGCGGCGACGTCATCAGAATCCAGCCGCGCGAGCCGCTCTATTTCGATGCGGCCGGAATGCGTCTCATTTAAGGGAGGGTCTCATGCCTCAATTTCTCAACAGCAGGGAAAATGCCGTTACCGAAGCCATCGACGGCGCGCTCATTGCCTCGGCCGGCGCTTTGAGCCGCCTGGACGGCTATCCCCACATCCGCGTCGTGGTGCGGTCCGACTGGGACAAGTCGAAGGTAGCGATTGTGTCGGGCGGCGGATCCGGCCACGAGCCGGCTCATGCCGGCTTTGTCGGACGCGGCATGCTGACGGCAGCTGTGTGTGGTGATGTTTTTGCCTCGCCGAGCGTCGATGCCATCCTGGCTGCAATCCTTGCGGTAACGGGACCGCTCGGTTGCCTGCTGATCGTCAAGAATTATACCGGTGACCGTCTGAACTTCGGCCTTGCGGCCGAGCGCGCCCGCGCCTTCGGGCTCAATGTCGGCATGGTGATCGTTGACGATGACATCGCGCTTCCGGACCTGCCGCAGTCACGCGGGGTCGCGGGCACGCTCTTCGTTCACAAGATTGCCGGTGCGATGGCGGAAAACGGAGCCAGCCTCGATGCCGTCACCGATACGGCTCGCCGGGTGATCGCCAATATTCGCTCGATCGGCATTTCGCTCGACACCTGCACCGTGCCGGGCTCGCCCAAGGAATCGAGAATTCCCGAAGGCCGTGCCGAACTTGGCCTTGGCATCCATGGCGAGGCGGGTGTGGAGCAGATCGAATATGACGGCGTGTGCGGCGCGGTGGCCGCGATGGTGGAACGGCTAGGCGCAGGCATGGAAGCCAAGCCGCATGTCGTGCTCATCAACAATCTCGGTGGGACCTCCGTCCTCGAAATGGCGGTGGTCGTCAACGAACTGGTCCAGTCGGCGATCGGCTCGCGGATCTCTCATATCGTCGGACCTGCCCCATTGATGACCTCGCTGGACATGCAGGGCTTTTCGATCTCGGTCATGCCGGCGGAAAAAGCCGATCTCGACCTTCTGGCCAAGCCCGTCGATCTTGCGGCATGGCCCGGTGTAAGGGTTGTCCGACCGGTCAACGTCATAGCCCTGCCCGACGGACTGACCCCGATTGCGCCACTTGCCTCGCAGCATGTGCCGACGCGGCAGTTCCTGACCGAATGCTGCAAGCTTCTGATTGAGGCGGAGAAGGATCTCAACGCGCTTGATGCAAAATCCGGTGACGGTGATACCGGCTCTACCCTTGCAAGTGCCGCACGGGCCCTGATGGAGGCGCTGGACAGGCTGCCGCTTGCTGATCATACGCAATTGCTGCGCGCCATGGGCCAGGAGCTGAGCCAGACCATGGGCGGCTCCTCCGGTGTACTGCTCGCCATCTTCTTCGCTGCGGCGGGCGATGGGGCCTCAAGTGGTCTGGGTATGCGCGATGCACTCAAGGCCGGCCTCACCCGGATGCAGGAGATTGGCGGCGCCGAGCTCGGTGACCGAACCATGATCGATGCGCTCTCGCCCGCGCTTGACGCCTATGACAAGGGTTTCGCGGCAGCGGCAAGTGCTGCGCGCGCAGGCGCCAACCTCACCGCCACTTACGTCAAGGCCCGAGCCGGGCGGGCCGCTTACATCAATGCTCAGCAGCTCGAAGGACACATCGATCCAGGTGCAGAGGCTGTCGCGCGTCTCTTCGAGTTCCTTGCGCGACGCCATGGCGGCTCTCAGGGCAAGGCAACTGAGTGATGCATCGAACCAAGGACGGGTGCGGTAGATGCCGAGCATCCGCACCGTCCCTGACGCGCCGACTTAAACCTGTCTTTGGACAGCGGCCTTAGGTGCGGCCAAAACCGCGACAAGCCTATCAATCTTCAGAGGCCGGATACCACAAACCGTCGTTACCCTTGACCAGCATCGGTGTTGAAAACGTGCCACGCACCCGCTCCGGCCAATGCGGCCCCTTCCCGGCCAGAGCCGCTCGCCAGCGATCCGACTGCAGCATGGCGGCGCCGACAACCAAGGGTTCGATGCCTGCAGACTTCAACAGCGAGAGCCCGGCCCGGATCGAGGCGCCGCTTGAAATCACGTCATCGATCAGAGCGACGCGACAGTCCTTCAACAGGGGCAACATGCGCGGATCGACATAGAGCCGCTTTTCCTGGTCAGGGGTGGTAATCGACTTCAGCGGCACAGACAGTTCGTCGGAATACCAGAACTTCTTCGAGGTCCCGAGCGGAACGTAACGGCGATGGCCGAGCTTCTGCGCCACGGCTGATGCAAGCGTCAGACCAAGCGTCGGCAGGCCCACCACGACATCGGGTTCCAGCAAGGCCAATTGTCCGGCAAGATCGTCGGCCAGGGCATCGAGCACAGTAAAACTGGCCTGGTTGACGATCAGCGAAGCAAGCGCATGCCGCCCGTCGGAAAGCGGCCGGATCGGCAAGCGGATCTGTCGTCCGTCGGCAAGCGTCGCCGGATAGAAATTCGAATGCCCGCCTTTGGGATCGAAACTCGCCGGCGGATAAGTCTCCTGCCAGAAATCATGGGGCTGCATGCGGTCGTCCTCGAGTGGAGCCAGCGCCACGGGTGCAAAAGCACTGCCCGGCACAACGAAACGGTTCAAATTGCTCAACTTTCCATCTATACCAATGGCACCACAAATGTAACCTTCTCATGCGCCTGGATGAGCCGGCACACCCACATCCCGCGCTTCTTTCCCAGGTTTCCAAGGCACCCAGGACCCATGCAGATCAACCCAGACATCGCCGCTGACCTCAGCATCCTGACGGCACTTCGCCGCGATCTGCATCAATATCCGGAGCTCGGCTTCGAGGAGATCCGCACCAGCGCAATCGTCGCCAAACTGCTGGAAGAGGCAGGCTTGCAAGTCACGCTTGGCCTCGGGGGCACCGGGGTCGTCGGCACATTGCAGGTGGGCAACGGGACACGGGTGGTCGGCCTGCGCGCCGACATGGACGCGCTGGCGATGCCGGAAAAGGCCGACCGACCCTACAAATCGAAGATAGACGGCAAGATGCATGCGTGCGGCCATGACGGACACACAACGCTGCTTGTTGGCGCTGCGCGCCATCTGGCCCGGACCCGCAACTTCTCCGGCACGGTGCATTTCATCTTCCAGCCTGCGGAAGAAGGGCGCGGCGGCGCCCGCCGCATGGTCGAGGATGGGCTATTCGAGAAGTTTCCCTGCGATGCGGTCTATGGCCTGCACAATATGCCAGGCCTCTACCCAGACGAGATCGCCGTGGTCGAAGGCCCGCAACTGGCCTCTTCCGACAGCTGGCGCATCACGTTCCGTGGCACCGGCACCCACGGTGCCAAGCCACATCTCGGCAAGGACCCGATAACCGCTGCCGGCACATTCCTATCCTCGCTACAGACCATCGTCGGCCGTGTGATCGATCCGTTGCAGCCAGCAGTCGTCAGCGCCTGTTCGGTACAGGCCGGCAATCCGGAAGCGCTCAATGTCATTCCCGACACCGTGGAGATAGGCGGCACAGCGCGCGCCTATTCAGCAGATGTGCGCGACCAGCTCGAGGCCGAGATTGGCCGTTTGGCCAAAGGTACGGCCGCCATGTTCGGCATTGCGGTCGACTATAGTTTCCAGCGCCGCATTCCACCCGTCATCAACCACGCCGATGCCACGAGACGCGCGCTTAAAGCGGCCCGCTCCGTCTTTGGCGACAAGGTCCGCACCGCCTTCCCCCCATCAACCGCGGGCGACGATTTCGCCTACTTCGCCGGCAAGGCCCCAGGCTGCTACGTTTGGCTGGGAAATGGACCGGCCATGGACGGCGCGCTGCATCACAACAGCGCCTATGATTTCAACGATGAGGCACTCGGTCCGGGCGTCAGCTTCTGGAGCACGCTCGTCGAACAGGAACTGGAGCGCACCTAAGCCGTGTCGTCGACCTCTTCAAGCGTCCGGGAGGACCGGGGTTTCCAATAGCCTGCCCGTACCGACATCGGCGATACCGCGGTCGGTCTGGTGCGGCCCCGCATTGCAGGCAAGCGTTGCCCCGAAACAGGCCTTGAACACCAGATAAGGTGGCTGCCAGTCGACGATCTCATCCATTGCCGATCGGAGTAGAGAAAAATCGCGCGCAACTTGCTGCAGCGGAACATCCGAGACGAGACCTGACAGAGGCAGCGGCAGGAGTGCCGCGATCCGCCGCTGAGAGACCACCGCCATGCCGCCGCCGGATGCAATAACCGCATTGGCAGCCATTGCCATATCCTCGGGATCGCTGCCGAACACGGTCAGGTTATGGCTGTCATGGGAAACCGTGGTGGCGAAAGCACCGCGCCATTCACCCCAGTTTTCGAGAAATCCGACCCGCGGTCGGCTGTCACTGCGGCCGTGGCGATGGGCAACCGCTATGAGCGTCGTCCCTTCCGGGGGCACGACAAAGCCATTCTCCACCCTCGCCTGCCGCTCACCCCATTCGGTAAACCTTGGTCGATTGATGGTGGCAACCCGCACGCTCTGCCCCTTGGCTGCAACCCGAAAGTCATCGGAGGTCAGAGGCTCGATTTTCATAGACCGGGTGAGCGCGGAAGGATCGACAGAGGTCAGCTTTGCAAGCAGTTCCCCGTTGCGGGCAACGAGCACTCCATTGGAAAAGACAAGCCGAGCCTTCAGATCTGTCAGGTCATCGAAGACGACGATGTCGGCTCTGCGCCCTGCCGCAATGAGACCGAGATCGGATCGGCCAAGCCGTTGCGCCGCATTCAGCGTTGCCGCCCGCAATGCCCAGTCGGGCTTTAACCCGTAACGGACCAGACGGCGCACCACATCATCGAGCCCGCCGCCCTCATATAGATCGTCAGGGAAGACATCGTCGGTACACAGCGTCACTGTTTGTGGCAAATGGCCGAGCCGGTTGAGCGCCTCGACGAAGTCCGGCAGAAGATGGTCATGTGAGCCACGCAATTCGATCGCCAGACCGGCCCTGAGCTTCTCCATCAAGTCATCGCCGGACACGAGCTCGTGGTCTGAACTGACGCCTGCCGTCATGAAGGCAGCGAGATCGCCATCCTTCAGGCCACGCGCATGACCGCAGATCAGCTTGCCCGAGGCAAGGCCTGCCTGGACAATTGCGCTCATGCGCGGATCGCGGTCGATCACGCCGCGCATGTTCATCACCTCAGCCACACCGCCGACCTCGGGCCATCTCAAGAGATCCGCGATGACTGCGGCGTCGAAATCCGCACCGTTCAGTTCAAGATCAGGCGCTGAGGGCACGCAGGAAGGCGCAAGCAGGATCATCCTGAGCGGCAGCGGGCGCGCAGCTTCCGCTGCATAGCGGACACCGGGTACCCCATGCACATTGCCAAATTCATGCGGGTCCCAAACGATGGTCGTCACGCCGCGCGGCAGAACGGCGCCCGCGTAAGTCGCAGGCGTCACCATCGAGCTTTCGATATGCATATGCGTATCGATCAGTCCGGGGGACAGATAGCCACCTTGGGCGTCGAAGACCTCACCGGCGTCTTCGCGACGACCGGTTGCATGAACGCTGGCAATCAGTGGCCCGACCAGGCCGATATCGGCCTGGCGACGCTCGCCTGTGACCATGTCGATGAGCGTGCCATTGATAATCAGTCGATCAAAGGCTGCATCTCCCCGAGCGGCCGCCACGGCGCGCGCGCGCAGGTCGCCATCGTTCAGATCCGTTGGTTCTGCCCCGCTTTGTAACGTCACTTGGCCGCCTCCCAATGCAGAGCAGAAGCCACGATCGCCTTGATCGCAGCGGCATCGCAATCAGCCACGAATTCCGCGTTGAAGACGGCATGCGACGATCGCGTCTCGACGATGGTTCGTCCCCGGGTCAGACCATTGCCACATTCCATGTCGATCCGAGCCTTCTGCACGGTCACGAGATCGCCGCGAACGAAGGCAGCGGCTGCGACCGGATCGTAAAGCGCCATGGCCGAACGACCGCGGCTCACCGCGATATCGATGAAGCCTGCCAGCATATCGGCAATGAGCGCCGCGTTCTTTCCGCCTGCACCGCGGATTGGGGCGACGTCATCGGGGGTCGCCACCACCTTTCTGCAGAGATCGAGATCGACCATTCGCAGCGGCAGACCATGCGCCAGAATGATGGCCACCGCCTCGGGATCGGCCAGCGCATTGAACTCCGCCGATGCCGTGTGGTTGCCCCATGTCAGCCCGCCCCCCATCCAGGTCAGATCATCGATCCGTGCAGCGAGGTCCGGACGTGCGAGAGCCAGCGCCGCAAGATTGGTCAAGGGCCCGAGCGCCAGGATGCGGCGCGGCGCAGCGGCTTTCTCAAGCCAGGTGCAGAGGGCGGAAAATGCATCGCCGCCGGGCAGTTCATCGCCTTCGGGCAGCGTCAGACCAGTCGTCGGGATGCCGCTTTCACCGAGGATTTTCTCAGCCGTCTCCAAGGAGCCAATCACCGGCCTCTCCCGCCCGCAATAGATCGGAAATCGCCAATCAAAGGCCTTTCTTGCGCCAGCGGCGTTGCGTTTGACCTGGTTGAGCGGGGTATTGCCGAACACCAGCGAGACACCGTCTATCTCAAGGCCCTGATCCAAGACGACCAGGATAGCCGCAATGTCATCGAAACCCATATCCGTATCGATCCAGATCCCCATACGCGGTTACCCGAACCTTTGAAGGGGAGCGGCGTCGGCAACCGGCAAATCAAAAGCGATTTCGGCGCCAAGTCCATGTGCCGGCAAAGCCGCGTCAACCTCTGCCTTGATCACGCCGAGGCGCGACTCCAGCACATATTCACGCGTGCCTCCGGCGAAGGAAACGCCGCGCACGACACCCGTCAGCGGACCTGAGCCCATGGTGACCGCGCGTGGACGCCAGGCCAATCCCTCAGCCACGGGAAGTTCGTCACGAAGGCTGATATCGCCGCCAGACGTGACAAGCTTGCCGTCACGAACGGCAAAGATGTTTTCAAAGCCGACGAAATCGGCAACGAAGCTCGAGACAGGATGGTTGTAGATTTCCTGAGGCGTCCCGATCTGCTCGATCGCTCCGCCCTTCATCACCACAATCCTGTCCGCCAGCGCCAAGGCCTCGACCTGGTCATGGGTCACAAAGATCATGGTCACGCCGCTCTCCTTCTGCACACGCTGCAATTCGGTGCGCATCTCCAGGCGCAGGCGCGCATCGAGATTGGACAATGGTTCGTCAAGCAGCAGCACCTTCGGCTCCATGACCATGGAGCGGGCGAGCGCCACACGCTGCTGCTGGCCGCCGGACAATTCGGGGGTCTTGCGGCTGGCAAAGGCAGACAGGCCGACGGACTTCAGACCGGCCGAGACTTTCGCGTCCAGTTCGGCACCGCGCATACCCTTCAGCTTGAGACCGAATGCAACATTGTCGAATACCGAGAGGTGCGGAAACAGCGCATAGGATTGGAAAACAAGGCCAACCGCGCGCTTGTTGGCCGATACCCGTGTAATATCCGAGCCATCAAGTCGGATCCTGCCGCTGACTGGATTCATCAACCCGGCGATCGAGCGCATGGTCGTGGTTTTACCGCAGCCGGAAGGACCAAGGAGAGCGAGCAGCTCGCCCTTGCGGACTTCAAGATCGAGGTCCTTGACGGCGATCGTCTTCCCGTAGGCGAGAGACAGCTTGTCGAGTGTCAGAAAGGATGCGTCAGACATAGCGGGAGAACCCCAGAAAACGTTCGGCGGCAAAAACGATGCCGATTGACAGGAAGGCGAGCAGTGAAGAAAGCGCCGCGATCGACGGATCGAAGACGATCTCCATGTATCCGATCATGTCGATCGGCAGGGTGCGAACGCCAGGCCCCGACAGGAACAGCGAAACCGGAACCTGATTGAAGCTGGTGACGAAACCGAGAATGAAGGCGGACAGTATCCCTCCGCGGATGTTTGGCAAGACGACACGCATGAAGGCCCCGAGCCGTGATGAGCCGAGCAGAACCGCTGCTTCCTCGATATCGGAGCGCAAATTGTTGAGGCTGGCCGAGACGACCCGCACTGCATAGGGGAGAACCAGTGCGGTATGGGCGAGGAAGAGTGCGAGCGTGATCGACACACCGATTGGAACAACGAAATAGCGCAGCAATGCCAGGCCGACGATAATGCCAGGCACGATGATCGGTGCCGAGACAATCGTGCGGACGGTCTCAGAGAACGGCAGCCTGTAACGCGACATGGCATAGGAGGCTGGGATCCCCAGCATCAGGGCTACGAACGTGCCGCCGATCGCCAGGAACATCGACATCAGGAAGCTCTGCCGGAAGCTTTCGATGGTGAACACCTTGACGATCCACTTGAAGGAAAATCCCTGTGGCGGGAAAGCAAGCGTGTCCCCGGCAGAAAACGATGCGGCGACAATGATCAGGAATGGCCCGATCAGGAAAAGCAGCACGAGCGCCAGTGTGAGCGGCGCAAACAGTCTCTGGATCATGTCTTGCTCCTTGCCGTTGCGATGCGCTTCAAAAGGATGTTCGCGGCAAAGCTCATGACGATCAGAATGAAAGCGATGACGCTTGCGGCAACGAAATTGTTGGCGACAGTCACCTGCTGATAGAGCAAGGTCTCCAGCATCAGCACCTTGGAGCCGCCCAGAATGGCCGGCGTGATATAGGCGGTCATCGAACCGGTGAAGACGAGCGTTCCGCCGACCACCAGGCCCTCCCGGGTCAGCGGCAGAATGATCTTCCAGAACACCTGGAACCAGTTTGCGCCGAGCACCCGAGCTGCTGGCACGGTATCCCGCGGCAAATTCTCAAGCGCACTGACCAGCGAGATGATCATCAGCGGCAGGAAAAGCTGCAGCAGGCCGATGAAAACGGCGGTTTCGGTGAACAGGATCCGGAACGGTTCGTCACTCAAACCGACAGCCATCAATGCCTGATTTACGATTCCAGTGCGCCCGAGAATAACGATCCAGGCGTAGGTGCGGGCAACAGGCGAAATCATGAGCGGCAGGACGACCAGACCGATCATCCGACCCTTGGCGCCGGGCGGCAGGCTGACAATGGCATAGGCTGCCGCGTAACCGATGACCGCGGCAACCGCGGTCACCGTGACGCCGAGCCGAAGCGTGCGCAGAAATACGGTCTGGTTGAGAGGCTGGGAGAAGAAATCCCCATAGGCCGACAGCGTCCAGCCATCGGCCGAGCGAAAGCCTTCAGACAGCAAAAGAATGACAGGCACGAGGAAGACCACGGCCGCAAATATTGCTGCCGGCAGGGCTAGCGCCAGAGCTTCCGCCCGGTTGTTGAACATGGCAATTCGCCCTTCATAGAGGTGGCCAAAGTCACAGTCGGGGCGCGGCTTCGAGCTGATGGCCGATCGCCGCGCCCCTTTGCCTTGGGAGGCATTCGTGTGATCGATGCTTACTGCCCGACCTTGGCGTTCCATTCGGACAGCCAGGCATCGCGGTTGTCGAGCGCGTCGGCGGAAGGGATCAGCTTGAGGCTCTTGGCAGTCTCCTCACCATAGGTCAGATTGTTGGCGACCTCATCGGAAACCTTGACCTCCCGGTTTGCCGGGCTGTCGACCAGCTTTTCGGCAAGCTTGGTCTGGACTTCGGTCGAAAGCCAGAAATCCATGAACTCGAGTGCCAGATCCTGATTCTTCGACCCTTTGGTGACGACCATGACATTCATGCCGCCAGTCTGGCCTTCCTTCGGCGACGCCCAGCCAAGCGGCAGGTCGAGCTTGGTGAACGGCGCCCACGAGAAACGACCGATCGGTGCCGCCCAGATTTCTTCCTGCTGCATCAGCTGCACGAGCTGCGATGACTTCACATAGAAAGTCACGATCTCGTCCTTCTGCGCGCCGACGGCTTCGATGGCTCCCTTGAGATCCGGGGTATCCTTGCCCAGCGCCTGGCCAAGCATGTAAAGAGCCGGCGGCCCCTGGTTGGTCGTCACGTTCGGAAACGCGACATGGCCAACATATTCGGGCTTCAGCAGGTCAGCCCAGGACTCGATCGTCATCTTGTCGGTCCGATAGACGATCGACGTCGCATAGAACGTGTAACCAACGCTCATACCATCGCCATTCGGATCCTTGGCGATGTCGTAGAGCTTGTCGAAATTGCTGAGCTTGGAGGTGTCGATTTTTTCGATCAGATCACCCCGTGAAGCCATGAGCGCGTCGGCCATGGAAACGACGGCCATATCGACAACCGGATTTGCCTTGTTCGCCTCGATCTTGGCCAGTCGTTCGACACTGTTTCCGGTCTCGACGACAAGTTTGCAGCCGCATTTGGCTTCGAAGGGATCATAGACGATCTCCTTGAGTTCGTCCTGCGCAAAGGCATAGACGGAGATCGTCAGGGTCTTTTCCTGAGCTTGCGCTGCCCCCATCGTCAACATCAGCGCGGTGGCCGAGGCCAGTAGTGTCTTGGTCATGTGCGTTCTCCTTTTATCGATTTTATTGGTTCATCACGGAAAGAGGGGCATGGGGCTCCCGAGGTCTGACGGACGATCAACGTCATTGGAACGCTGCTTCGCTCGGCGGCAACAGCAGTGCTCGTCGCCATCCTCGGAATGTCATCGCTATTGACGGCATCCGCTTCGATCACCCGCACAAGAGCGGCAATGGCGATCTCGGCGATGGCGGCCATGTTCATGCGCACGGTGGTGAGGCTCGGCGTAACCACCGAGGACCAGACGAGATCGTCAAAGCCGGTCACGCTGACATCCGCCGGGACGGAGAGACCGGCACTCTGCAGTTCGGTCAGAACCCGCAGCGCGATCAGATCGGACACGGCGGCAAAGGCGGTGAAACCTTCCTCGACCTTCGCCTGCAAACCGAGCAGAGCTCCGCGGCCATGACGTTCTTCATGCGCCTCGATCCATAAGACACCCGCCTGGCCACCGGCAGGCAGAGCCGATTTCATCCCCCCGATACGGTCGCCCTGTACATTGGACGCAGGGTTGTTTCCGATCAGCAGAAGCTTGCGATGCCCCAGCGATACAAGATGCTCGGCCACAGCCTGCCCGCCCTGCCAATGGTCGGCGGAAACTGTATTGCCGGGGGTCGAGGGGCTGTCGATGACAGCGACAGGGCAGCCGATATCGGCAATCCGGGTCCCAAGCCGAGGTACAATGACGATTCCGTCGACGCCGCGCTCGATGAGGCGATTGATCGCCTCTGTCTGCATCGAGACGCTACCGCGGGAATCCGCGATCAGCACACCGTAACCGGCACTGCTCGCGGCAAATTCTATCGCCTGGGCAATCTGCGGAAACAGCGGGTTGGCAATGTCGGGCAGAACAAGCCCCAAAACGCCGCTGCGCCCGGTACGCAAAGCCCGCCCAATATGGCTCGGCGTATAGCCCAACTCGGCAGCCTTGGCCCTGACACTCTCGATCAATTCCGCCGACACGCGTCCCTTGCCCGTGAGTGCATTGGATACGGTGGCGACAGAAACGCCAAGCGCTTTCGCGATATTGCCGAGATTTGCACCTGATCGTTGGCCTGCCACTTGCCGTGATCTCGCGTGATTAAACGATTAATCATCGGTATTGCAGGCGGCCTGACCTGTCAAGGTCAAGGGGACTGACATCTGCCAACAGGTCTGGACAGCGTCTTCACACCTCACCCGCCACTGCTTGGCGTCGGAAGAAATTGTGGCGATGTCGATCTGCGACGTCCAAGTCGGAGGCCGATCAAGCTTGCGCTCGACACTAAGGCCGACCGTCCGGCCAACGGATCTTGCTGCGTGTGTGGCAACAGTTTCAGGCTGTCGGATCACCTTTCACCGAGCATGCCAGAATTTCTGCTCGTCGTTCGAAGGTTTTCCTGCCTTTCTTGAAACCCATCAAGACGGGAGCGATGCTGCCGAAAGCCTCGTCTTCATCTGTCGCATCGAGAATGATCAGATCTGCAAAATCGGCAGGCGCAAGCCCGTAGGCGTCGATACGCATCAGCCGGGCAGCATCTCGGGTGATCAGATCAAGGCACCGGGAGAAGCCTTCGGGTCCAATGTGCATCAGATTTGCGTAGAGATTGGCCATGCGCAGCAAGGAGCAATCGCCGTAAGGCGTGAAGGGATTCATGACGTTATTCGTCGCAATAGACGTCGTGATGCCGCGCTCAGCCAAGACATGCACGGGCGCCACGCCCCGCGGCGCACGAAACCCCTTGTCGCGCCCATTGAGATAGAGATCAGTCGACGGAAGGGCCGTAACCGCAACCCCGGCGGCCAGCAACTGCGAAACGTGACGATCGAATGCCGCCTCCTCCATTGCGGCCAGTTTGGTGACATGGCCGATCGCCACCCGCCCCTGCCACCCCCTGGCTTCCGTCAAGCGACAGATGTCAGGCATATGGGTCCAGCTCGGATCAAGGTCGAAATCAAGGTGGAAATCGAGATCGACGTCATGGCTCACTGCCATTTCAAACAAACGCTCCATATGCGCGGCAGGATCGCTGTCCGTGTAGGGACATCCGCCGAGAAGATCCGCGCCACCGACCAGCGCCCTCTCAAGCAGCGCCTCGGTACCGGGATCATTAAACAGGCCTTCCTGCGGAAAGACGCAGACGGAGAGATCAATGGCAAAGGCATAGTCGCGCTTCAGCCGTTGGATAGCAGCAAGACTTCGCAGACCGACGCGCGGATCGACCTCCACATGCGTGCGCATATGCATTGTGCCCTGTAGGATAGCCATTTCGATGGTTCTGGCACCGCGCCGGTAGACGTCCTCTTCCGTGAAGTCCTGCTTGAGCCGTGACACTGCCGCAACTGCACCTTTCAGCCCTCCCCCAACACCCCTGCAGCACGCAAGAAGACAGGATTTGTCCAGATGCACATGGGTGTCCACGAACCCCGGCAGCACCAGACGACCGCCGACGTCCTCGACGACACGGGCTTTTGCTTCCCGGCGCTGCGCAACAGGGATGATCTCGGCGATGCGCCCATCGCGAATGCAGATGTCCGTCAAAGACTGACTACCCTGGAGGGCTGCGTTGCGGATCAGGGTATCGAAAACGGGAGTGGAACTCATGCTTGAAGCCGGATTACGTATTGAGTAATGGAACTGTATGCAGTTTAATGCCGAACATGGCAACAGACGGGGATGACAAAATGAACGATAGCTCCCAGCGTGACCTTCAGGCAGTCAAGGATTATTTGGAAGCCTCCATGGCGCCAGATCCCGTTCGGGCAGCGCGATACGTGGATGCAAGCTTCATCTGCAGGTTCACAGGCAACCGGGTGTTTGACACGCCAAGCGGTCCGACAGGGTTCAATGCCTCTCGCTACAAATGGGTCAAGAAGCGTATCGAGCGTTACGATGTCATGCCAGGCGAAGGCGAGACGATCGTCTACAGCCTCGGATACCTTTACGGCGAATGGCCGAGCGGGCAACGCTTCGACAACAATCGCTATGTCGACCGCTTCGTCGTGCGCAACGGGCTTATCGTCGAGACCGACGTCTGGAACGACAGCGCCGAATGGATCCTCGATCCCACCTGCGCACGCCAATGAGATCGCCGCTCAGAAAGTGTCAGTCGGCGTAGGGCGCAAGGATATTCATGAGATCCCGGCTTCTGGCGCCCGCGCTTTGCAGCAGCGCCCGCGATGCGACGGCCTCCAGATGTTCATCCATCAACGCGCAGGCCCGCTCGGCGGGGCCCTGTTTGATTGCGTCGATCAGCTCCAGGTGCTCGCTGACGGCGCAGTCAGAGGAATGAGGCCGCGCAAAAGCGGACAGTGACAGACCGGCGCGGTAGCAGATCTCCGTCACGTAGCGAACGAGTATCGGCTTGCCAGTCATTTCCGCAAGCCGAACATGGAACTCTGTGGCCAGTCGGATTGACGTGCCTTCTGCGCCGTGGCGAGCTTCATGCTCTGCCTCAACGATCGCCTTCAACTGCTTGACTTGTGCGTCCGTCAGCTTGCCCGCCAGATGGCGCACAACCTGGCGCTCAAGATCGACACGGATGTCGAAGATGTCCCTGGCATCCTCAAATGAGGGCGTCGCCACAACAGCAATTCGATTTCGTCTCAGGTCCACCAGACCTTCGGATGCGAGCTGACCAAGCGCATGCCTGGCGATCGTGCGGCTGACGCCGAAACGTTCACCAAGCGCATCTTCGGGCAGCCGGTCCCCCGGCAATAGCGCGCGTTCGATGATGGCCGTGCGCAGAGCATGGCAAATGCCCTGGACGCGATCGATTTCGCTCCGCGGCCGACGCTTCTCAGATGCCATGACAAGTTCCCTTCATGCCGCTCTGGATAATCCACCCACGCCGCTTTTTCAACTCGCATCAATGCCGCGACAGCAAGCAAACTGCACAAATTAATTGCATGCACTTTTCGCATGGACATTCCGTGTTGTTGAAACCGCCTTGATTCCTGCACTTCGCCCTCCTTGTGACCGTCTGGCACGCCCATTGCATACACCTCTCGCAGCAACTGAAGGTGAGGTGCATGATCGATTATTCAGAAACGAGAGTCAGGCATCCTGTGGCGGTAGAGCTGTCGCAGGCGGCAGTATCCTTCGGCCGCGGGGAAAGAGCAGTTGCGGCCCTGCAGGAAACGAGCCTCAAGATTGCCGAGGGCGAGTTCCTCGCGCTCGTCGGCCCGTCAGGCTGCGGCAAGTCTACTATTCTGAAACTGGCCTCCGGCCTGTTGCAGCCGAGCAGCGGCGCGGTGATCGTCGGCGGCAAGGAGGTCGGCGCCAAGGCCCTGCGCATTGGCATGGCCTTTCAGAACCCAACACTTCTTCCTTGGCTGACCATCGAACGCAACGTCATGCTGCCGCTGAAGATCGTGCGCCCGTTCCGCTCGCAGTACCGTTCCAAGAAGAATACGGAGTACCGCGATCGCGTCCACGCCCTTCTGGCCGATGTCGGGCTACTGCGCTTCGCGAACCACTACCCCTGGCAGCTGTCCGGAGGCATGTTGCAGCGCGCCAATCTTTGTCGTGCCCTGGTCCATGAACCGAGCCTTCTCCTGCTCGACGAACCCTTCGGAGCGCTCGACCAGTTCACCCGCGAGGAGCTCTGGGCGACGATGCAGTCGCTCTGGATGAAGCGCAAACCGACGGTGCTGCTGGTCACGCATGACCTCAAGGAAGCCGGCTTTCTGGCATCGCGCATCTGCGTGATGAGCGCCCGCCCCGGCAGGATCATCGACGACAGCACCGTCGACTTCGCCCGACCCCGCACGGTCCCAATGACCTTCGAGCCAGAATTCACGGCGCTTAACCAGCGCCTGCGCGAGCTGATCATCGATGCCCGCACCGACGTCGCCGAGGAGGCCTGAGATGTCCTACGCCATTCGCCGCCGTATCTGGGCAGCATTCCTGATCTTCGCCTTCTTCGGCCTCTGGGAAATCCTCTGCATCGCGCTGCAGGTTTCCGACCTCGTCCTGCCCCGCCCCTCGCAGGTCGTGACGACCCTGCTAGACCGCTTCGATGTCCTTTGGCCGCATATCCTGCAGACACTGTGGACGACGATGGTGGGCTTCCTGCTCGGCGTCACGGTCGGCCTGCTGATCGGGGCTTGTATCGGCACCTCGCGGATTGCTTACGATACGGCCTATCCCCTGCTGATCGGCTTTTCCTCGATCCCCAAGGTGGCCGTCGTTCCGATCTTCGTTCTCTGGTTCGGATCCGGTTCCGTGCCGGCGATCCTGACGGCGCTCGCCATGTGCTTCTTCCCGATCGTCGTCAACATCGCAACGGGTCTCGCCACCACCGAGCCTGAACTTGAGGACGTCTTGAAGTCGATGGGGGCCAGCAAGCTGGACATCCTGTGGAATGTCGGGCTGCCGCGCACCATGCCCTTCTTCTTTGCATCTCTGAAAATCGCCGCGACCTTTGCCTTCGTCGGCTCTGTCCTGTCCGAGACGGTCGCCTCCAATCGCGGCATCGGCAACGTCATGATGACGGCATCCTCGAATTTCGACGTGCCGCTGGTCTTTGCGGGACTGTTCATTCTCGCAGTGCTCGGCGTGCTTCTCTACGCCGCCTTCTCTCTCGTCGAAATGCGTGTCGCCGGCTGGGCGAACCGCCGCAACGATCTCACCACCACCGCCTGACCCCTCGAACAATTGGAGCTCACCATGCTGAAGACATTTCTCTCCACCGTCGCTCTGGGCCTTTGCCTCAACAGCGCAGCATTTGCCGACACCGCCATCAAGTTCACGCTGGGCTGGAAGACGCAAGGATCGGACGCTGCCTTCCTACTGGCCAAGGAGGCCGGCTATTTCGAAGCGGAAGGTCTCGACGTGACCATCGACCAGGGCGAAGGCTCGGCAGCCACCGTCACGCGCATCATGTCGGGCACCTATGATGCCGGCTTCGGCGACATCAACGCCATCATCCAGAATGCCGCGACCCGTCCAGATGAAGCGCCTGTGATGGTCTACCAGCTCTGGAACAAGCCCCCCTTCGCAATCGTCAGCAAGAAGGAGACGAATATCACCACGCCGGCCGACCTCATCGGCAAGACGCTCGGTGGAGCGCAGGGAACGCCGACGACCCGCCTGGTCACTGTCCTTGCCACCCTCAACAAAGTCGACATGACCCAGGTTAGAATCGACAACATGGGTCCGAACCTGCAGGAACCCATGCTGATCAAGGGCGATATCGACGGCGCGCTGGTGTTCAACATCACCAGCTGGTTCAACCTGATCAACAACCGCCAGGATCCGGCAAAGGACTATAACTGGCTGCTGTTCGGTGATCACGGCCTTGATCTCTACTCGAACGGCCTCATGGTGTCGCAGAAGCTGATCGCCGAGAACCCTGAAGCCGTTGCCGGCCTGGTCCGTGCGGTCAACAAGGCCGCCATCGAAATTGGGCTCGACACCGAAAAGGGCATGGATTCCGTCGTCGCCTACGACAACCTCGTCAAGCGTGACCTGGAGCACGACCGCCTCAAATTCTCCTACGAGAACCTGATCGTCTCCCCGGAAGTCGAAAAGCTTGGCCTGGGCGATGTCGATGACAGCCGTCTTGCCCGCTCCATCGACATCGTGGCCGAAGGCTATCAGCTGCCGTCCAAGCCGACGACCGAAAAGATCTTCGACCGCCAGTTCCTGCCACCGCTCGAAGAGCGCAAGCTCACCTACACGGTCAACTGATCCAATGGCACGGCCGGCGGCTTCTGCCGCCGGCCACAAATCCTTCGAGAGCAACATTCATGCAACCAACAAACGCCGACCGACTGAAATCAGGCATGGTCGTGAGCCCTCACCCGCTCGCAACGGAAGCCGGCAGATCCGTGCTGGCAGGCGGAGGCAACGCGATCGAGGCAGCGGTTGCAGTTGGTGCCGTTCTCGCCGTCGTCATGCCCCATTTTTGCGGCCTGGGCGGCGATGCTGTCTGGTTGGTCTGCGACCGGGAGGGGCGTAGTCGCTGCTTTCTTGGCATAGGCCAGGCGGCCGCCGGGGTCACCGTTCCGAAAGACGCCATTCCAACCCGTGGCCCGTCATCAATGCTGACGTCTGCATGCGCGGTTGACAGCTGGGGCCATGCACTCACCTTCAGCGGAGCAAACTGGGCTGGTCGGCAAAGCTTTTCCGACCTGATATCCCCGGCGATCGAACTGGCAGATGGCGGTTATGTCCCAAGTCCTTCCCAGGATTTCTGGCTGGATTTTCGCGCTGACGATCATCCCGCATGGCCCGGATTCTCCGAAATCTTCAACCATCGCAGCGACGCGGGGCTCCTGCGCCAACCGGAGTTGGCCGCAAGCCTCCAGCGCCTTGCGGACGACGGATACCGCAGTTTCTACGAGGGGCCACTATCGCAAGCGATCGCGGACGGCTTGACAAAAACAGGGTCGCCGCTCAACGCCCAAGATCTGGCTGCCACTCGCACGCGCGAAGTCGATCCACTGACGCTGGATTACCGCGGAACTCTCCTCCTGGCGCCGCCGCCTCCGACGCAGGGCTGCGCAACGCTCGCCATCATGGGCATCCTCTCCCGGTTCGATCTCGCGCAAACTTCCCCGGGAACCGCCGCCCGGATCCATCTGCTGGTCGAGGCGACCAAACAGGCTTTCCTGAAGCGTTCATCAGTCGCCGATCCAGACTTCGATACTAGAAACAATGACGCGGCCGCAGCCATGCTCGAAGCAGGCACGCTCGACGCCGCAGCGCGCAGGATCGATCCCACATGCGCGACGCCCTGGCCCCATCCGGTCAACAGCGCAGATACCGTCTTTTTTGCCGTCGCAGATCCTCAGGGACGTTGCGCCAGCGTCCTGCAGAGCACGTATTTCGATTGGGGCAGTGGCGTCACCGTTCCTGGAACAGGCATCCTCTGGCAAAATCGTGGCGCGGCCTTTTCGACTGAACCCGGCCACCCGAATTACCTGGTGCCCGGCAAGCGGCCCTTCTACACCCTAAACCCGGGCGTAGCCATCCGCGACGGCGAACCCTATCTCCTCTACGGCACGCAGGGTGCCGACGGTCAGCCACAGACGCTATCCGTTCTGTTGACCAGCCTGATTGACGACGGCATGACACCCGAGCAGGCGCTGGCCCAGCCACGATTCCTGCTGGGACGAACCTTCTCCGACAGCCGTGACAGCCTGAAGATCGAGGGATCGGTACGTCCACAAGAGGCCGAAGCACTCTCGGCCCTCGGCCATGAAGTTGCCATGCTCCCCGCCCTTTCACCAATTTTCGGACAGGCAGGCGTGATCCACCTGTCCGACGATGGAAGTGTGGAAGGTGCCCATGATCCGCGCGGCAACGGCTCAGCAGCTGGTTTCAGCTTATGACCGGACCGGAACCGATGACGCATTCCGGAGAGTTATACGCCAGCCACACGATCGGCGAGCCTCAGGGCCCGCAGAAGGACCGCCGTATTCGGTGGCAGAACGGCGTCATCACGGCGGTGGAAGACGCCGGCCCTGTGGCGGCCGGGGTCCCGCGCACTCTGGTGATCCCGGCGCTGGCCAATGCCCATGATCATGTTCGGCCACTGCCAATGTCATCCTTCGGAACCGCCTTTCTGCCTCTCGAGGCATGGTTGCCGAGAACGATCCTTGCGACCCCGCCGGATGCCTACAAGGCCGCCTTGGCGTCGCTCGCGCGGGCGGCTCTTTCCGGCTGTGGTGCGGTCATGGTTCACTATACACGGCCCAGCGGCAAGCTCGACCCTGTCGAGGAAGCTTGCGAAGTTGCACGGGCCGCACGGGACGTTGGCGTCAGGATTGCCTTCGCCCCGGCGATCAGGGACCGCAACCCGCTCGTCTATGGCGACGACACGGAGCTCCTCGCTAAGCTTCCGGCCAGCACCGCGGCTCTGCTGCGGGAAACCTTTTGCCGGCCGCCCCTATCTCCCGAGCGTTTGATCGAGGCGACGGAACAGATCGCCGAAGCCATCCAGGGACCGATGGTCGATGTGCAGTTCGGACCAGCGGGCGTGCAATGGTGTTCCGACGAACTGCTCCAGGCCATCGCTCAGCGCTCTGCGCAAACCGGTCGCAGGGTCCATATGCACCTCCTTGAGACGCCCTATCAGAGACGGTGGGCGGACCTCACCTTCCCGCAAGGGATCATCAGTTATCTCAAGCACATCGGCCTGCTCTCGCCGCGGTTGACCCTGGCGCATTGCGTCCATGCCCGTGCACACGAGCTGGCTATGATCGCAGACGCGGGTTGCCGCATCGTCACCAACTCCGGATCCAACCTGCATCTGCGCTCCGGCCTTGGGCCAGTTGCCGATGCGCGAAGGCGCGGCTGCAATGTCGCGATCGGTGTTGATGGTCAGGCCTTCGACGAGGACGACGACATGATCCGCGAGATCCGGCTTGCCAACGCTCTGCACGGTGGAACGGGCTTTGCCGAGAACTGGTCGCGACAAGACTTCCTCCGGCAGAGCGTCGCCCATGGACGCCAGGCTATCGGCTCGCCCGGTACCGGCAGCATTGCGGCGGGAGAACCGGCCGACTTTCTTGCGCTGGACTATGACCGCCTCGATCGCGACAGGATCATGGAGGTTGAGCCTGTCGACCTGTTCTTTGCACGCGCAAATGCAAGACATGTGCTGCAGGTGATCGTGGCGGGAAAGACCATCGTCGCGCAGGGACGGTTACCCGGCATGGACCTCGATTCCCTGGAAAACGAATTGCGCAGCAGCTACCGGCAGTCTGTCCGACGGTTCGAGACATTGCGTCGGGACTGGCCCCTCATCGAGACGGCGCTCGCTGAGTGGAACCAAGCCTATATTGGCTGCTGCTAGCCCGCATAGAAAGGGACCTTGCAAATTGTGACCGCGGATCAGCGCGGCCAAGGCCGCTGGATCAAGGGTGCCGCTGTGCAAATGCCCTCTCAAACTCTGGGGCGATCTCGTCAGGGCTTCAAGAGACTTCGAACTGGCTGGCGAGACCATTGGTCAGTTGCGAGGCAAAACGGGCGGCAGCTACTGGCAAGGTGCGGCCCTTCAACTGCCCAAGATAGAGGATGCCGGCGGGCACGTCGCGTCCATCGAGCGGGCGTGAGACCATGCGGCCCGTTGAGGTCTGGTCCGACAGACCGATGGGGATCTGGAAGGTTATGATGTTCTCTATCACAGCGTGATTGCGCAGGAACTCGAAATTATCGGACTGGATGACCGGGTCGAGGCGTACGCCGGCAATGCGCATGGCGATGTCGAGCAGGTGGCGTACGCCATAGGCAGTCGTCGGGAGCGCAATCGGGTAATCGACACAATCAGATAGCCTGACCGTCGGCCTCGCTGCCAGCGGATGGTCGGGAGACATGACGACATGCAGCGGCTGGCGGACACGGATGAGCGTCATGAAATCCGTGAGACGCACAGGCTCGAAGACGATGGCCAGATCAGCGCTGTGATCGACGAGCGCCTGTTCGGCCGCCTCACGGTCCCGCAGATGGACGCCGAAAGTGACATTCGGATGCTCCTTGCGATAGAGCGCGATCTGGCGCGGCAAGAAGTAAGGCAAGAGCGCTTGGCTACAGGCAATCGACACATGGCCGCGCCGTACGCCAGAAAGATCGGCAATCTGCGAACGCACCCGCTCCATGTCCGAGAGCTGATTGCGAATGTGGTGGATATAGATCTCTCCGGCGGCCGACAAGCGTACGCCATGGGCCAAGCGTTCGAAGATCGGCACGCCGAGCTCCTCCTCCATGGCGAGAATGCGTCGGTTGAGCGCCGTCGACGTGATGGCGAGCGTATCGGCTGCGGCCCGGATAGAGCCAGCCTTCACCACAGCATCGATGTAGCGAATGGAAGCCAGGTAGCGCATGAAAGCCCTTGCGTACGCTGCTGCATTTTTTGCAGCAGGCCGGCCAAAACATAGCACAAGACAGAAGCGCGTCCATCTGGATTACTGCCATCGAAAGCCAGACGCACCCATTGAACCCGGGCAATGTCGGCTCAACGAACACAGCGGGGAACGTTCACATGTCCAGGATCCTGATGCCCAATCGTCGCCAGTTTCTGATGAACTCAGCCAGTCTCGCCGGTGCTGCTGCCCTTTCGGGTTTGTTGCCGGCCGGCATGGCGCATGCGGCAAATCTTACCGTTGGTTTCGTCTATGTCGGACCGAAGGACGATTTCGGCTACAATCAGTCACATGCCGAGGGCGCAGCCGCCGTCAAGGCCATGGAGGGCGTGACCGTTATCGAGGAGGAGCAGGTTCCCGAAACGGTCGATGTGCAAAAGACCATGGAGAGCATGATCAGCTTTGATGGCGCGACACTCCTGTTCCCGACATCCTTCGGTTACTTCGATCCCCACATCCTGGCTCTGGCGCCGAAGAACCCGGAGGTGCGCTTCCAGCATTGCGGCGGCCTCTGGACTCCGGACAAACCGAAAAATGTCGGCTCCTATTTCGGCTATATCGGCATGGGCCAGTATCTGAACGGCATAGCGGCCGGCTATGCCACGAAGTCGAAGAAGATAGGTTTCGTGGCTGCAAAGCCCATTCCGCAGGTGCTGTTGAATATCAATTCCTTCCTGCTCGGCGCGCGTGCAGTGGATCCGTCGATCACTTGCCAGGTCATTTTCACCGGCGAATGGTCGCTGGCGGTAAAGGAGGCAGAGGCCACCAATGCGCTTGCCGACCAGGGCGTTGATGTCATCACCTGCCATGTGGACGGCCCGAAAGTGGTGATGGAGACCGGGGCTGGTCGCGGGATGTATCTGTGTGGCTATCACGCGAACCAGAGCGCACTTGCACCGGAGAAGTATCTGACCGGAGCGGAGTGGAACTGGGCCAAGGTCTATACCGACATGGTCAAGACGACACTTGCGGGCGGCCAGATCGACAATTTCGTCCGCGGTGGCCTGGCAGACGGCTTCATCAAGATGAGCCCGCTCGGACCGGCCGTGACCGAGGAGGCGCGAAACCGCTTCGAGACCGTCCAGGCCGAGATCATGAAGGGCGGTTTCGCCGCCATCACCGGCCCCCTCAAAGACAATAGGGGCAATGTGGTCGCAACTGCCGGCCAGGCTCTGGCCGAGACCGATGTTGCGCTCGAGAGCATGGACTACCTCGTGGAGGGCGTCGTTGGCTCCACCTCCTGACAGAACCGAGAACAGGAGGCCATATAATGAGCCTGCAGGTCTATCAGATGGCATCACTTTCCGGGCGGACCGGCTTCCTTGACGAGGCCGGTGCCCGCCGCATCGAAGCAGTCCTACTGCCGCTGGCAGCCGTGCTTGCTGGGATCCTGGCTTTCGCGATCTTCCTGCTTCTGCTCGGCAAGTCACCGACTGAGTTCTACGGGCTCGTCTTTAAGGCGGGCTTCGGCACCGCCTTCTCTTGGACAAACACCCTGACGCGTGCAGCCCCGCTTCTGCTGGCTGCGCTCTGCGTTGCACTGCCGGCCCGTCTCGGGCTCGTCATCATTGGTGGCGAAGGTGCGATCGTGCTTGGGGGCGTCGCGGCAGGCGCCGTCGCCATGCTGATGCCGGGCCTTCCGGCTGTCATCGGCATTGGTCTCATGGCCATTGCCGGCATGGCGGTCGGTGGCTTCTGGATTGGCACTGTCGGTGCGCTTCGCCATCTGCGCGGCGTGAATGAGACCATCTCAAGCCTGCTGATGGCCTATATCGCAATTGCCGTGATGAACCACCTGATCGAGGGGCCTTTTCGTGATCCAGCAAGCCTCAACAAGCCCTCCACCGCACCGCTGCCCGAAGCCTGGCGCATCGGCGAGATGCCAGGCATCGGCGTCCACTGGGGGCTTGCCCTGGGCATTCTCGCCTGTATCCTCGCCTGGGTACTGATTGAGCGGACCACCATCGGTTTTGCAGCACGCATCGTTGGAGGCAACGTGCGCGCGGCAGAAATCCAGGGACTTCCGGCGGGCACCCTCGCCATCGGCTTCACGGCGCTTGGCGGCGCCTTCGCAGGGCTGGCCGGCATGGTCGAGGTCGCCGCGATCCACGGCTCGGCAAACGCCTCGCTTGCGGCGGGCTACGGCTACACCGGCATCCTCATTGCCTTTCTCGCCCGCCACAACGCGCTCGCCATCATCCCGGCCGCCATTCTGTTTGCCGGCATCGAGGCGTCGAGCGGGCTTATACAGAGGCGCATGGACCTGCCCGATGCGACTGTGCTCGTTCTGGAGGGCATGGTCTTCATCGCCATCCTCTTGACCGACACGCTGCAGGGTCGCGTCCGCTTCCTCACATTCTTCGAGCGGAGGCAGAAATGACCGACGAGATCGGCCTGTGGGGAGTACCCCTTGCAATCCTTGGCGGTGCAATCCGTGTCTCCACGCCCTTCATATTCGTCTCCATCGGGGAGTGCCTGACGGAACGGTCGGGGCGTATCAATCTTGGGCTTGAGGGCACTCTGGTCTTCGGCGCCATGAGTGGATATGCGGTCGCCTATCACACGGGATCGCCCTGGCTCGGCACCTTGGCCGCCGCCTTCTCCGGCCTGCTGTTCGGCCTGCTGCACGGCTGGCTCTGCCGCCTGCCGCGCGTCAACGACATCGCCATCGGAATAGCGCTGATGATCTTCGGCACGGGCCTCGCCTTCTTGTTCGGCAAGCCTTACGTGCAGCCAGTTGCACCGGACCTGCCGGCCATCCCGCTCGGTTTCTGGTCAAGCCTGCCGCAGGTGCAGGCCGCATTGAATGTCAATGTGCTGTTCCTTGTGGGCATCGTACTCGCATTCGCCACGGCCTGGATGTTGAAGAACACCCGCGTCGGGCTGACGATCCGCGTGACCGGCGACAGCGCCGATGCGGCGCGTGCCCTTGGCATCGACGTCAACCGGGTGCGGCTCTGGAGCACAGCGGCCGGCGGTGCGCTTGCCGGTGTCGGTGGCGCCTATCTCTCGCTCTACTATCCCGGAAGCTGGAACGAAGGGATCTCCTCCGGCCAGGGGCTGATGGCGGTGGCACTGGTGATCTTCGCCCGCTGGAATCCGGTCAACTGCCTCTATGCCTCACTGCTGTTTGGCGGCGCCGGCGCGCTCGGTCCGGCGTTGCAGTCCGTCGGCATCACGAGCGGCTACTATCTCTTTTATGCCGCTCCTTATGTGCTCACCCTGGGACTACTGGTCGCGACCAGCTCGCGCACCCGCGCCATGCCGTCTGCACCCGGCGAACTCAGCATAGTCAAGTAAACAGTGCCGCAGCAGCGGCAAGCGAATGGAGACCGTGATGACCACCATTCAGGCCGATCCCTATCTCTGGCCCTATAATGGAGATCTGCGACCGGACAATACGGCCCTGATCATCATCGACATGCAGACGGATTTCTGCGGGCCAGGCGGCTATGTCGACAAAATGGGCTATGATATCGGGCTCACCAGAGCGCCGATCGAGCCGATCAAGGCCGTGCTTCAAGCCATGCGTGACAAGGGCTACCACGTCATACACACCCGCGAGGGTCACCGGCCGGACCTTTCCGACCTGCCTGGGAACAAGCGCTGGCGGTCACAACAGATCGGCGCCGGTATTGGCGATGCTGGTCCCTGCGGGCGCATCCTGGTGCGCGGCGAGCCAGGCTGGGAGATCATCGACGAACTGAAACCCATGGACGGTGAGCCTGTCATAGACAAACCGGGCAAGGGCTCCTTCTGCGCCACCGACCTCGAGCTTCTCCTGCGCACCCGCGGTATCGAAAACATAGTGCTCTCGGGGATCACCACTGATGTCTGCGTGCATACCACCATGCGCGAGGCGAACGATCGCGGCTTTGAATGCCTGCTCCTCGAAGACTGTTGCGCTGCCACCGACCCCGGCAACCATGCGGCTGCGATCAAGATGGTGAAGATGCAGGGCGGCGTTTTCGGCTCGGTTTCCGACAGTGGCAAGTTTGTCGAGGCACTGCCATGAGCACCAACGCTCAGCAAGCCAAGGCACTGACGCGCGCCATCGGTGTGGAAACGGTCGGCATGACGATGCGGTTTGGATCGTTCACAGCGCTGAAAGACGTCTCGCTGAAGGTCAAAGCGGGCTCCTTCCATGTCCTGCTCGGCGAAAACGGAGCAGGCAAGTCGACCCTCGTCAAATGCATGATGGGCTTTTACCGACCGACAGTTGGCCAGATGATGGTTGCCGACCGTGAGGTGCAGGTCAGAGACCCGCGTGACGCTCATGAGCTCGGCCTCGGCATGGTCTACCAACATTTTACGCTTGTGCCCTCACTGACGGCGGCAGAGAACCTGGTAATCAGCCGCGCGGATGTGCCGGCCCGCATCGACTGGGGCAAGGAGCGCACCGACCTTGCCGCTTTCATGGAAAGAATGCCCTTTACCGTTCCGCTGGACGTGCCTGTCGGACGGCTCGCGGCGGGCGAAAAGCAGAAGCTGGAACTCTTGAAGCAGCTTTATCTCGGGCGCCGATTTCTCATTCTGGACGAGCCGACCTCGGTGTTGACCCCTTCGGAGGCCGACGAGCTGCTCGGCATGGTGCGCGGCCTGACCACCGCTGGCGAACTCACCTGCCTTATGATTTCGCACAAGTTCCGCGAGGTGACAGCCTTTGCCGACGCAGTCTCGGTGTTGCGCCGCGGAGAGCATGTGGGGGGTGGCAAGGTGGCTGACCTTACGACTGCAGAGATGGCGGCGATGATGATCGGCGAAAAGGAACTGATGCGTCCTGCTGCCCGCGTCCCGATGAACGGCGCGCCGGTGTTGACCGTCTCCAGCGCCAAGGCGCCGGATCGATCGGGCCTCAAGACGATCAGCATCGATCACCTCGCGGTGCGAGCTGGGGAAGTCGTCGGCATTGCCGGCATTTCCGGAAACGGACAGATGGAACTGATGGAGATCCTGTCGGGGCAGCGGCAGCTGTCTGCGGGAATTGTACAGGTCTGTGGCACGCCGTTTCGGGCCAGCCGTAGCGAGATGCGGGCTTTGAATGTGCGCACGCTGCCGGAAGAGCCCTTGCGCAATGCCTGCGCGCCTAAGATGAGCGTTGCCGAGAACATCTTCTTTCGCGATTTCGATTACGCAACAGACAAACGCAAATTCTGGCTGGATCGGCGCCGCATGGCCGCTCTGGCAGCCCGGTTGATCGGCGACTACAAAGTCAAGACTGCGTCTCTGGAGACGCCAATAGCATCTCTTTCCGGCGGTAATGTTCAGCGTGCCGTGCTGGCGCGCGAGCTGAACGGGACGGTAGACCTGCTGTTGATGGCCAATCCCTGCTTCGGTCTTGATTTCTCGGCCGTGGCGGAAATCCGCGCGCGCATCATGGCGGCGCGCAATGGGGGTGCTGCCGTCTTGCTGATCAGCGAGGATCTCGACGAGATCCTCGAACTCTCTGACCGCATCCTTGTCATGTCGGAAGGCGCAATCGTCTTTGAGACGCAAGCTGACGGAGCCGATATCGGGGAAATTGGAAGACATATGGCAGGACATCACTGATGGCAGTTATCAAGGCACGCCCCTTCGACATCACGATCACACCGGAAAAGATCGCTTTGGTCGTCATCGACATGCAGCGCGACTTCATCGAGCCGGGCGGCTTCGGCGCCACGCTTGGCAATGACGTCACGCTGCTGCAGGCGATCATCCCTGCCACCGCGCGGCTGATTGACGGTTTTCGGCGTGCCGGCCTGCCGGTGATCCACACGCGCGAATGCCATGCGCCAGACCTCTTGGACTGCCCGCCTGCCAAGCGAGCGCGTGGAAAGCCATCCTTGCGCATCGGCGATCCCGGTCCGATGGGTCGTATCCTGATTGCCGGCGAGGACGGGGCCGACATCGTCGCGGCCCTTGCGCCGCTGCCTGGCGAGACTGTCATCGACAAGCCCGGCAAGGGCGCGTTCTACGCAACCCCTCTTGGCGATATCCTGCAGGAGAAGGGTATCTCGCAACTCGTCTTTGCCGGCGTGACCACGGAGGTCTGCGTGCAGACCACCATGCGCGAGGCAAACGACCGGGGCTATGAGTGCCTGCTCGCAACCGACGCGACCGAAAGCTATTTCCCAGAATTCAAGAAGGCCGCCATCGACATGATGACCGCACAAGGCGCGATCGTCGGCTGGGCGGCGACGGTGGACCAGATTGTCGAGGCCCTCGATGCGTGAGACCCTGCATATGGCACAGTTCTTGGCGAGCCGCTGGAAGGAAGCCCCCTTCGAACATTTTCGCGATGGCGTGGAGATCTGCCGTCTCATCCAGGGTGAACCGGAACTGGCGCTCTTGCGCTATGCGCCGGGCGCCAGCGTGCCGCAGCACCGGCATACGGGGCTGGAAACCATTCTGATACTGGAGGGCTCGCAAAGCGACGAAAACGGCCATTACGGGCCAGGTTCGCTTGTCGCCAATCCCGAAGGCACCGTGCATTCCGTCTCCTCGGCAGAAGGCTGCGTCGTCCTCATCCAGTGGACGAAGCCGGTCGAAATCCTCTGACATCTGAAAGTGACGTCATGAACATGATGACCATGCCCTTCACCCTCAAGCAGTTGCACACCGCCTATGCCGCAGGCCTCAGCCCAATGGCTGTGATTGAGGAAGTCTACCGGCGCATTGAAGAGGCTGACGATCCAGGAATCTTCATCCACCTGGCACCGAAAGAGACAATTCTGTCCGCTGCCGCAGAGCTTGGCCCCTACGATCAAGAACGCCCGCTCTATGGAATTCCCTTCGCAGTAAAGGACAACATCAATGTCGCGGGCATGCCGACCACCTGCGCCTGCCCGGACTTCGAGTATGCCGCAACGGCTGACGCCTTTGTGGTGGCAAAACTGAAAGCCGCCGGCGCTCTGCCGATCGGCAAGACTAATCTCGATCAGTTCGCGACCGGCCTGGTTGGTATACGTTCCCCCTATACGATCCCCAGGAACGCCATTGATCCGTCCATCGTGCCGGGTGGGTCGAGCAGCGGCTCGGCCGTGGCTGTAGCGCGTGGCATTGTGCCGTTCGCACTTGGGACGGATACGGCCGGCTCCGGCCGCGTGCCCGCGGCGCTCAACAATATTGTCGGGCTGAAGCCGACGCTCGGCACGCTATCGGCCACCGGCATGGTTCCGGCATGCCGCACGCTTGACACCATCTCGATCTTCGCCCTGTCGGTCACAGACGCATTCGCTGCTTACGCTGCAGCTGCCGGATATGACCAGGCCGACGCCTATTCGCGCGATGTTGCGGCACCCTTCCTGGAAACCCCGGGGGCGGGCTTCAGCATCGGCGTTCCCGATGCCGCATCACGCCGGTTCTTCGGCGACGTTGAACAGGAGGTGTCGTTCGAGGCGACGCTTGCTGTTCTTGAGGCCAAGGGGCACCGCATCGTGCCGCTCGATTTCACACCGCTTTATCGCATTGCCGAGCTGCTCTACGAGGGAGCATGGGTAGCGGAGCGTTATGCAGCCATCGAAGAGGTGTTCCGCACCACGCCCGACGCACTCTTTCCAGTGACCCGCAGGATTATCGGACGCGCCGAAACCCTGACGGCGGCAGATGCCTTCCGCGACATCTACCGGCTTGCTGATCTCAAGCGCAAAGCCGCACCATTGATCGGCGCTGCCGATCTTCTTTGTGTCCCCACCATTCCGTGCTTCTTCAGCGTGAATGATCTGGAACAGGATCCCGTGGGGCCAAATTCCAAGCTCGGCACCTATACAAATTTCGTCAACCTGCTGGATCTTTGCGGGATCGCCGTGCCGGTCGCGGCACGCACCGATGGACGTCCTGGAAACGTGACCCTGCTGGGTGCTGCCGCGCTGGATGGCCGCATCGCCGGCGTGGCGGCCAGCCTGCAGGCTGAAGCTTCCCCTCCACTTGGTTCCACAGACTGGGAGCTCGAGCCAATCGAGGCCCTCGCCCCGGCAGCCGGCCCAGCCGAGATTGCAATCGCACTGGTCGGCGCTCATATGCGCGGCCTACCGCTTAATGGCGAGATCACACGTCTTGGTGGCCGCTTTCTTGCGCAGCGCCGAACCGCCGCCGAATACCATCTTTACGCACTTGCTGGCGGACCGCCTCAGCGGCCGGGGCTTGTCAGGGTGAACGAAGGTGGACAGGCGATTGCACTTGAGGTCTGGGCGCTTCCCCTCGATCACTTCGGCACCTTCATGACGGGCGTCCCCTCACCGCTCTCGATCGGGACCGTCAGGCTTGATGACGGATCTGCCGTCAAGGGCTTTCTCTGTGAACCGGCCGGGCTCTCGGGCGCCGAGGATATCACAGACCTCGGCGGCTGGCGCGCCTTTCTGGCCGCAGCGTACAGCTAGGGTCATGATCCTAGCCTAAACCGCAGCGACCTCACCGGAACAACACTCGACCGCCATCATGGCCCCTTAAGGAAGGCTGTGAGCGCAATAAGCGGGCCGACAACGCACTAACTTCTGTTGGCATGGCGCCCAGTCCATAGCCATAAAGAGCGACCGCCCACGTGCGGGCATGCGGTGAAGGATAGACAAGACAACCCTGGATGCTGTTCGGAATACGGACCCTCGCTCCATCGAAGGCCATTCAGATAAGGTTCGAGAAAGCCGGACCGATCACGCAATGCCTGAGACGGTCAAGTGAGCAACGGCCAGTGCTCTTAAGAGCTCAGAGGCTTGGCCGCAGGAGCCACCACATGTGGCGCCCCCTGCCCTGCCTTCGGTCAGGGTGCGGGAGGCGCAAGGCATTAACACGTCTCCCAGCACAGTCTCCCATCAAGCCAGTTCAAACCGGATTGGCTGTGCACCTTCCCATAGTGTTTTGTTGCCAAGCTCGGGAAGCTTGTCGAGGTTGGACGTCAGCGTGATGAAGTGATTGCCAGCGAGCTGGCCCATCTTCGATGAGAAATCGACACCGCCATAGGCGAGCAGGATCTCGGTTTCACTGATACCGCCTGGATAGAGAATGATATGGCCTGGAGCAGGATGACTCGTATGGTTCTCGTAGCCGACACCGAAGTTGTAATCGCCAAGCGGGATCCAGACGCCTTCTCCCGACCAGCGAACGTGGACGATCTGTCCGTCAAATGGCAAGCGCTCCATGAAGGCCTTGCAAGTCTCTGGCGCTTTCTCGGTTTCGAGCACTGCGTCAAAGACGAAGGGGCCGGCGGTAACTTTCAGTTTCATGATCAGATCTCCTTCATGTTCATGCTGTCGATTGGTGGGCGGGTCTTTGCCGAACGGTATGTTCCGGCACCTTTCTCACCGACGAGAACCCCGTCTTCGACCATCACCTGGCCGGATAGAATGACGGTGGTTGGCCAACCGGTGACCTCAAGGCCCTCGTATGGCGAATAGTCGGCTGCGTCGTGAAGATCGGCATGCCGTATATGCCGTCGCTGCACCGGGTCCCAAATTGCGAGATCCGCATCGGCTCCGATCGCAATCGTGCCCTTTTGAGGGTAGAGGCCATAGGTCTTTGCGTGATTGGTGGCCGACAGGGCTACGAAGCGGGGAAGATCAATCCGACCCTTCATCACGCCTTCCGAAAACAAGATGGGAAGCCTTGTCTCAACCCCGGGAATGCCGTTTGGAATATGGCGAAAACTCTTCAATCCCTTCGGATTACGCTTGCCTTGCGCATCGTCGTAGCGGAAGGGGCAATGATCGGAGGAAAAGAGGTCGAAGGCCCCCGTTTCTATGCCGAGCCAGCAAGCGTCTTGTGCAGCCTTGTCACGAGGAGGCGGTGAGCAGACGAACTTGGCACCTTCCCAATCCATCCCCTCAAGATCATCGGCAGTCAGCATCAGATACTGCGGACATGTTTCTCCGACCACTTTCACGCCTCTGGCGCGCGCCCGTGCAATCTCGTCCATTGCCTCACCGTTGGAGACGTGAACGATAACGATGGGAACATCCACAATTTCGGCAAGCGTCAACGCCCGATGTGTGGCTTCGCGCTCAACGGCAACCGGTCTGGTGGAGGCATGAGCGTGAGGGGAAACAATCCCCGCCTTCTCATGACGATCGATCAGAAAGCGGATCGCATCCTCATTCTCGCAATGAACCATGACCGTCGCACCGGTTTCTCTGGCAACATCGAGGGTCTTGAGAATGTCAGCATCGCTCAGGCGAAGATCCTCGTAGGTCATGAACACCTTGAAGGACGCATAGCCATCGGCCGCAAGGGCTCGAAGCTCTTGCCCGATCAGGCTTTCGGTCGCATCGCTGACGATCAGGTGAAAGCTCACATCCGTATAGCAATTCCCGTCTGCGAGCTGGTGATAGGCATTCAGAGCCTCGCGCAGAGGACGCCCTTTTTCCTGAAGGCAAAAGGGCATGACGGTCGTGTTTCCGCCAAACAGCGCCGACAGCGTTCCGCTCTCGAAACCATCAGCCATGACGATCCCTTCGCCTGAGGGCTGGGCCATGTGGACGTGGCTATCGATGCCGCCAGGCAGGACAAACTTGCCATTGGCGTCTATGGTTTTTCGGGCACCAGCGAGACCGTCGCCAATCTGAACAATCCGTCCGCCCCGAATCCCTATGTCAGCCTTGAAGACATCCGATGCGGTTGCAATCGTGCCACCACGAATGATTAGGTCAAAGTCACTCATTGCCTTGCCTCAGTGATGCAGGATCTTGCTGAGGAAGGCCTCAGTACGCGGATTAGTGTGGTTCTCGAAAAACTCGTCCGTCGGCAGATCTTCGACGATTTCGCCCTGATCGATGAAAACCACGCGGGTTGCGACCTTTCGCGCAAAACCCATTTCATGTGTCACAACCATCATCGTCATGCCGTCACGCGCAAGACCTGTCATGACATCGAGAACCTCTGAGATCATTTCCGGGTCAAGCGCTGAGGTCGGCTCGTCAAACAGCATGGCTTTCGGATTCATCGCCAGCGCCCGCGCAATCGCCACGCGCTGCTGCTGGCCGCCTGACAGCTGACCAGGATACTTATGAGCGTGTCCTGACATGCCGACCCGGTCCAGAAGATCCATGGCGCATTTTCGGGCCTCGGTCTCCGTGCGGTGCAATACAATGCGCTGAGCCAGCATGATATTGTTTTCAATCGTCAAATGCGGAAAGAGTTCGAAGTTTTGAAAAACCATACCTATACGGGAGCGCAGATCAGGCAGGTCGGTCGATGGATCATTGACCTCGATCCCATCGACGCGGATGGATCCTTTCTGAATTGGTTCCAGCGCATTGACGCATTTGATCAGCGTCGACTTTCCCGACCCTGATGGTCCGCAGACCACGACCACCTCACCTTTAGATACTCTGGTCGAGCAATTTTTCAGAACGGGGTGGTGGCCATAGTATTTGAAGATGCCGTTGATCTCGATCATGGCTGCCCTCCTTTGAAGCGAGAAATCGAAAATGCTGAAAGGTCTCGACCTGGATCGCGACGGCGTACCAAGTCTGCAGTGATCTGTCCGACGATCGGGCCGAGCGTGTAGCCGTTGGATGTCACTGCGTTGAAAAAACCGGGCATGTCTGGATGCTCACCGAGGATGGGTGCACCGTCGATATTGATGTTCATCGCAGCCCAGCTTCTGATGACATGCAGTTTGCGCAGTCCGGGAACGACATGCTGAGCAACCCACAGATTGCCTTCGAGACTGGAGAAGATAGGACGAGGATGGCTGTGTACCGGGTCGAGACCGGCCGTCCATCCGCCTCCGATAATGAAGTTGCCATTGGCGGCCTGCTTCAACGTCAAATGACGGTCGGCATGAGCCACAAGATGTGAGATCGCAGGTGCTGCAGCCTCCGTGACGACCATTTGAAGCGGCGCACCAAAGACAGGCACCTTCAGGCCAAGCATGGCGCCTATCCGCGATGCAAAGGCACCAGCAGCATTGATAATCCGGCCGGCCCTTATAGTACCGCGCGACGTCTGGATCTCAAATCCTGCGTCAAGCCGAACAATCGCCTGTACCTCCGTACGGTCGAAGATCTGCGCGCCAGCGGCGACGGCCGCGTCCTGAACGTGACGCGTGGCGACCAGCGGATTGATCTTCCCCTCCTGAGGACAATAGGCGGCACCGATCAAGTCAGTGGATAGCAGGGGCTCCAATGCGTTAAGCTCGGCACGCCCTATCACATGGCATTCAATGCCTTGCTGTCTTTCGAGGCTGGTTTTCTCTTCCAGGAAGCGCATCTGCGCTTCCGTCTCGGCAACCATCAAGCCTCCGGTGATCTTCATTTCGAAGTCGACACCAAGCTCATCCTGAAGCCGTTGCCACAGCGCGATAGAATCCTTTTGGAGGGGCAGGCTTTGCGCAGCGGGCCCACCGCCGGCTTCAGCCCGAGCGCCGTGATCAAAGGAGAGAAGCTGCGCGTGGAGGCTTCCCGCATTGCCGCCGGAGGCGAGCCCCCCAGGGAATCCACGTTCCAACACGATCACGTCTTCGCCGGCCCGGGCGAGGAACATCGCTGTCGATAGACCTGCAATTCCCCCGCCGATCACCACCGTCGCTGCTTCCTTCAAAGGCAAAGTAGCGCCATGTGGGATGGGCGGGCGATCCGGCAGAAGCGCACGCTTGTGGCCACCCCATTCGGGCTTTTCGACCGCCAATGCTGCAAGCGGCAGCGGCCTGAGCGGCATTTGTGGGGCGAGCACACCCACCGTTTCATTGATGGGGTGTGCCGTAAGCGCAGTCAGTGTTGGAGAGCAGTACCGCCCCTGACAACGGCCCATGCCCGCACGCGTCAATCGCTTGAGCGTTGCAATATCGGGAGGGCCTTGTCTGGCAGCTGCCTTGAGGGTTCCCATCTGCACGCTTTCGCAGCGGCATACAAGAACATCGTCGGGAACCGTGAGAGTAGGTGTTTGAGACGCAAAGAGCTGCCAGAGGGATTGTTGAAAAGACGTTGCGCGAGTGAGCTTGCGCTCATGGGATGTCGCCGAGTGGACAGTGAGGCCGAGCTTTCTGGCAATGGCGCGTCCGGCCAGTCTACCCTCGGCCAGGGCAACCTGTGCGCCAGCGAACCGTCGCGCCTCACCGATGATGTAAACATCGGGCCGGGAGCTCATGCCTTCGCCGTCGCATTCAGCGCGAAGTTGTCCGTCGGCCCCGACGCGATGAGCACAACCGAGGAGCCGAGACAGTTCACTGGATGAAGCAAAATCACCGCCCAGCAAGACAGTATCGATCTCGAACTCGGTGTCGCCCTTTGGCCCCCTGACGAGCGCCTTTTCGACCTTGCCATGCCCTGTGATCGACACGACTTGTGACTGCCAGGCGACATCAACCCCGGCACGCTCAAGCCGAACCAGCTCGCGCATTCCTTTGATCGCCAGTGCTGGATCAAGCCTGAGCAGTGCCAGAGCCTCGATTGGTTTCGACCAAGGAGCAGAACCCCGCTCCACCAAAGCGACGACTTCAGTACCCGCCTTCACGATCTCTGCTGCAACCTGAATGTTGAGCGGTCCATTGCCAGCGATCAGGATGCGTTTTCCAGGTACCGTTCCATAGCTGCGCAAAAGCGTCTGCGCCGCGCCGGCGGTCATCACGCCTGGCAAGGTCCATCCCGGAACCGCATTGGGACGCTCATAGGCACCTGTAGCGATAACCAGCATGCGCGGGCGGCAATAGAATGCGCCATCGGGCCCAAGACACGAAATGACCGTCGCAGTTCCGTCTTGACCAGCCCCCCATACAGTGACACCCGGCAAGATTGTTACGCCGAGCGCACGGGCTTGACCGATCAGGTCACGGCCATCGGCAGCCTGGCGATCGCCGTCAATAGAGCTCACGGCAGTTGGCGTGTTTGGCTGCTTGTAGAATTGTCCCCCAAGCGTATGTCTTTCGTCGACAAGGGTAACGCGGGCGCCAGCTTCGGCTGCAGAAATGGCAGCTCCGAGACCGCCTGGGCCAGCACCAACGATCATCACGTCCACGTCGAAGTGAGGGATGTTCTCGGGTATGGGCTTCAGGTCCTGGAGTGCCGGCTCCGCGATATCGGGTTTTGACGCCTGCCAGTCGATCCGCATGCCATCCTGAACCTGCGTCATGCAGGATCGCTGGCTCGTTTTTCCGTCGATGGTAACCAGACACTCGTTGCATACGCCCATACCGCAGAACAGGCCACGACCTGCACCTGCTGCGTCGATCGAAAAATCAGCGCAGCCGATGCTTGTCAGCGCAGCGGCCACAGAAAGGCCCGTCTCGACACGGTGTTTTACACCGTTGATCAAGAGGGTCTTTTGGTCGTCCTTCAAGGGTTCGGCTGCCACCGGGGAGCTCCAATCTCGCCTTTAAGCGAAGGTCATGCCGAAACGCTCGACCAACGCCTTCATCTCGGCATCCTGCTGAGTTGGCAACGGGAGGCGCGGAGGAAGCGGAGCTCCCGCGGCAAAGCCCATATGTTTAAGAAGAGCCTTTGAGCCTGCGACATAGGCTTGACCGCCGACGGCCTGAATGATCGGCAACCACTCCAGATAGAGCTCGCGGGCTTCATCATACTTCTTCTCATCTGCAGCGAGCGTGAAAATCCGTGACATGACCGATGGCGCCACATTGGATGCGACGGCAACCCAACCTTCAGCGCCCATGACGAAAGACTCGAAGCCGAGAATACCGCCAAATGGCGTCATTTTGCCCTTGGCCAGCCGGACGATATCGCGGATACGCGTCACTTCAAGCGTCGATTCCTTGACATAGTCGCAGCCGTCAATTTCTGCGATGCGCGCCAGAAGCTCAGGCCTCATGTCGACGTTGGAGGTCGCAGGATTGTTGTAGACCATGATCGGAATGGTGATGGATGCGGCGATCGTCTCATAATGCTTGACGATCTCGTCGTCCGTCGGCGTCGAATAGAAGGGCGGGATGATCATCACGCCATCGGCGCCGAGTTCTTCAGCTTTCCGGCTCAGACGAACAGACTCTCGCGTATCTTCGGCACCGGTTCCGATCAGGACAGGCACGCGCCCGGCAGCGGTCTCAATGACGGTTCGGGCGACGGCCTCCCAGTCCTCGCCGGAGAGCGACAAAAACTCACCTGTGGAACCGAGCGGGATCAGCCCGTGGATCCCCTCCCTGATCTGCCAATCAGTAAACGCAGCGAGCGCTGACAGGTTGACCCTGCCTTCTGAATCGACAGGCGTAATCATCACGGTGAAGACACCGCGAAACGTCTTGGACATGAAATCTATTCCTTGTTTTTTGTATAAATCAGCGCTGCTCTGCGAGCTGGACCGGTGCTGTCGACTGCCCGAAACGCCTTTCAATCCGTCGCTGGATAAAGTCCCAAACAGTTGTCAGAAGGAGATAATAGATGGCGGCAACAGCGAAGAGTTCGAGCACCATGAACTTCTCCTGAATGAGCACCTGAGTGCGGCGAAGCAGCTCTTCCATTGAGATGACCGAGGTAACGGATGTCGTTTTCAAGAGACCGTTCACGGAGTTCCCGAGCGGCGGAATGATTACCTTGAAGGCCTGCGGCATCACGATATAGCGCATGATCTTGCGCTCAGTCATGCCAAGCGCTCTTGCCGCACGCGATTGCCCTTCAGGGACCGCCTCGATCCCGGCTCTGATGATTTCAGCAAGATAGGCCGCCTCGTTGAGCGCAAGACCGATAAGGGCTGCCTCCACAACGGAGAAACGCAGTCCCAATTGCGGCAGGGCGGTGTAGATGACGATGAGCTGGACCAGGAGCGGCGTGCCTCTGAATATCCAGATGTAGACCCAGCCGATGCTTCGGAGCAGGCGGAGCTTTGAGCGACGCATCAAGGCGACGACAAAGCCGAGGACAAGCCCTGCGATCAACGATACACAGGTCAACCATATGGTCGTGACCACCCCACCCAGAATGAATGGGTTTACGAGATAGTCGAAGAAACCGGACCAACTCCAAAATGACATGCCGGGCGCCTTTCTGAGTTCATGAGGGTGCCGGTACTCACCGACACCCAGTATCAAACTGAACCGCTCTGGATTAGCGGTTCGGCCCCTTAACCGTATAGTCGCCAGCGACCATGGGCATTCCGTAGGCATCAAAGAGCTTGGCGAGCGAACCGTCAGCCTTCATCTCCTGCAGCACCGTCGACACTGCATCCGAAAGAGCGACACTCTTGAAGGCGACGGCCACCGGTGCGGGATAGAGTCCGCTTACCGCGCGCCGAAAATCACCGCGGGTATCATATTCTTTTGCCACGCCATCGATCGACACAACGCCCTGCACCTGGCCTGCACGCAGCGCCTGATAAGCCAGCGCAAAATTGTCGAAGGTCTGGATCGCCAAACCTTCCTTGCCAGCGGCCTTCAGCTCCTCATCAAGGAGCCTCGTCTTGGTTTCCTCAAAACCGCCAATCTCGACCCCGATGCGCATACCAGCGAGATCTTCCTTGGTCTTGACTGTCTCGTTGTCGGTGGCGACTGAGATGCTGATTGCCTGATCTTCATACGGAATCATCTGCATCATGGCCGCGCGTTCGGGCGTAAAGAAGATGCCGGTATTGATCATGTCCCAACGACCCGCCTGAAGCCCTGGGATCATAGCTGAAAATTCGATGCGGACGTATTCAGGCGTCAGGCAGAGCCGCTTGGCGATCTCCGTGCCAAGCTCGACGCGCATGCCCTTCAGCTCCCCTGAGGAGTCAACGAACTGCAACGGGGGGAGCGTGGGGTTTGTCGACATGACGAGCGTGCCAGGCTTGACGAGCTCGCTGTCCGCGACCTTGGGGGTGCAGTCTTGTGCATATGCTGAAACAGCAGTCGTGAGCAGCAGTCCGGCTGCGACGGAAATGGTGCGAAAAGACATGAGAACCTCTGGTGATTTTTTGATCTTCTGGTGGACCAACCCTCGAATGCTTCACTTCGCATTCAATTGGTATACCAAAGTCATACACAAAATTCCGGAGACCGCAAGCTGTTCATCTGGTGGGCGCGCAATTTTGATAATCTCAATGGAACGCAGGGGTGGGAGCGCCGCTCAGTATGTCGACAGCACGTTGCGGCGGATATGCTCGAGATGCTCGGTCATGGCATTTCGGGCCGCTTCAGCATCCCGCGCAGTCAGTGCGTCCAGGATTGCCTGATGGTCAGAAAGTCCAGGCTTGCGTTGCGCGAGCTTGCGCTGACGCTCGAAAATTGTCGTATAACGTCGCATCTGACCAATGATGTCGGCGAGAAAACGGTTGCCGCTTGCTGTCGCAATACCATTGTGGAGGGCATCATCGAAGGCCCAGACGAAGGCCGGCAGCGGGTCTGGATCAGACTCGATCTTTTCCAGCATCTCTCTCAGGGCCGCAAGCACTTCACTGGATATCATGTTGCAGGCAAGCGCTGCCGCACTCGGCTCGACCATAAGCCGGACTGCGATACTGTTGAGGTAATCCGCAAGCGTGATCACCTTGACGGTCAAAACACCCTTGGCATTGCGGACCAGAAGCCCCTGCCCTTCAAGGCGCCCCAGCGCGTCACGCATGGGCGACCGCGACACCCCAAGGCGCAGAGCAAGCCGCCGTTCCTGGATGACGGCACCACCGCTCAACTGCGCCGAGAGAATTTCTTCGAGGAGGCTGCTGTAGGTTTCATCCGCAAGGCTCCTGTCGGCCGCGGTGGCTTCGTCCATGTCCCGTCACTCCAAGCCATTTGACATCCACGCCCCGTATGGACCATGGCTTGTCGCAAGAAAACCCTTTAGGCAAATATCAATGGATCAAAGCACCATGGGGGCCGGGAGGCCAGATGCATCGTGACGAATATTGATTCGCATCGCGAAATCGACAGAACTGCAAAAGAAGGCGGGCACAAGCTGGCAGCGCTCGCCTATAATGCAGTCTCCGACATGATCCGTCATCGTCGTTTGAGCGGTGGCCATGTCATCGTTGAAGCTCGGCTTGCTGAAACCCTGGGGGTGTCGCGCACTCCGTTGCGAGAAGCGCTACAAAGGCTTGAGGGCGAAGGCCTGGTTCACAAGGGAGACGGTCGAAACTACGTGGTACGTCACGTCGATATCGGCGAATACATCCAGAGCCTCAAGCTTCGACTTCTGATCGAGCCACAGGCGGCCGTTGAGGCAATGCACAACATCCCAGGACGCAAGCTCATCGAAGTTCACCGCGAAATCGACGAACTCATGGGGGCGACGGCCTATCATACCGATGCACATTGGTTTTCGGACGATCACCTGCACAACCTCATTATCGACTATTGCGGCAACGAAGTCATGGCTGGCGTACTTCGGAGCCTGAGAGCCACCACACGCCTCTTCGAAATCGGACAATTGAAGGACCGGCTCAAGCCTGATTCAACCGAACACCTCGTGATCATCGATGCCTTGCAGCGAAAGGATCCGGTGGCCGCCCACAAGGCTGTCGCGGCGCATGTTGAGAGCCTTATCGCATTCGCCCGGATGCATATTGTGGTCAACGACTAAGCGATGACGGCGTCTTGGGCAGCCTAAACCGACGCCAGCAGGCGTGCGGGGGTCTCAACGAGCATGCGTTTGATTTCGTCTGGGCTGAAGCCGCGATCGCGCATTAGCGGGATCACATTCGAAATCATGTGTCCATAGCCGTGCCCGCCGTAAGATTGAAGTCGTGAACGGGTGCAAATATCCTGTGAGATAACGACATTTGCCCCCAACCCAGCTTCAAAGATTCGCCCGATATCGTAGATGCGCATCCAGTCGGTCGGCAGATCGGCAACGCCGAGCCAATATTGCGACTGCTCGATACCAAAGAAATCATATTCCACCACACAGCCGCGGCGTGCCAACTCTAAGACTTGCTCTACTTCGGTAAAGGTGCGCTCCATATGATCCATGATCGTTCGGCTCAGGTCCGCGCCGGCCTTCTCTAGGATGTCGAGGATCTGGGTAGGGGCATCTGGATGGCGTCCAGGATGGACAGTGATCGCAGCACCGGTCTTGTCCTGGGCTTTGGCAGCGGCCCGGAGCGAGCATTCCTCAAACGGCGTCAAAGGCCATGAGCAACCGATCTCACCGATAATTCCGCAGCGCACATCCGTGTCCCAGGCGCCTTCGGTCAGCTGCTGGACGATGGTTTCCGCCATCTGATCTGTGTCGAGGGCGAGGGTTTTCTCATCCTGATAGGGTTCCGTATAGAAGCCCGCACCCAAAACGATGTTGACCCCTGTCTTGGCACTAATCATCTGCAGGCCCCTTGGATCGGGTTGGAGCCCGCCGGTCGTCATCTCGACGATCGTACCCCCGCCTAGCTTCGCAAATCGCTCCACCTCTCTAAGAGCAATTTCGACATCTTGAAGCCTGTGATTGCCCGGATAATCATTCGGGCGGTAGGTGACATCAAAGACGTTCTCCAGCGTGATCACCACCTCTTCTCGTGGATCAACGCGCCGCGCCGCCGGTGTGAGGTCGCACAGGATGTGCTCATGCATCAGCGTCAACCCCAAGCCTGAAGCCTGAACACTGCCATTTACCGTTTGAACCATACCCTGCTTCACTCGCGATCCTCCAATGACATTCTGACGCTTGTCCGCGGCATAATATTGGTATACCAAACGAATACAAGACTGTGCAGCGGAGTGCGCTGGCAACTGGCGGGGAGGATATTTTGATCGGAAAGAGTCAGCTCATCTTCCTGACCAAGCGCGGATGCTGGATGCCATGAGTTTTCATCCGACATCTGAGCGCCTGGGCATCATCGGCTTTGGAGCGATCGGCGCACGGCTTGCCAGATTTTTCGCATCGGCCGAGCATGGGCCAAGAACGAGTGCAATCTTGGTGCGAGACCGTCAGCTGTCCAACGCTCGTGCGGTGGCGCCTGAGGCAACTGTCTGCACCAATTTCGAAGAATTTCTCGAGGCGTCACCGTCAGTCGTTGCGGAATGTGCATCCGCAAATACCCTGGCGACCCTTGGTCCCCTTCTGTTAAAAGCGGGCTGTGATGTCGTTCCGCTGTCTTTGGGCGCCTTTGCCGATGAGCGTCATCAGCTTCGCCTTTACGATGCAGCAGCTTCAGGACCCGGCCGCCTGGAAATTCCTGCCGGCGCGCTCGGGTCAATCGGTTTTCTAGCAGGGGCGCGCGAGCACGAACTGGAAAAGGTCACTGTCACCGTTGCATATCCCACCAAACGCTGGAAATCGATGGGGGCGCTGCGGTTCATTGATCTTGACCAGGTGCTCGAGTCGACCGCTTTTCTGGAAGCCAGCGCCCGTGAGGTAGCAAGGCTGTTTCCAGGCCACCTTAACGTCGTCACCGGTGCGGCCCTTGCAGGGCTAGGCCTCGATCGCACACACGTCATTTTGGTAGCGGATCCGACGATCCCCCAAGCCTGGTTCCAGATCGATGCAATTTCGGGCTCTGGACCGATCACGATTAGGGTCGACGGCCGCAACGCGACCGTCGATGAAGACCCTATCGATCATACGAGTTTTTCGGTCATTCGCCTTTTGAAGAGGCGATGTGCCTCTGTGGCCATTTAGGAGTACCCCAATGCAGGATATTCTCACACAGATCTGGGGCAGAGCACAGGAACACCGCGACGAGATTATCTCGGGCCTGCGGGATTATATTGCCGCTCAAGAAGGCGGAGAACCGGCGGTGCAGGCGATGTTTCGCCGAAATGCCGAAGCACTTGGATGCGCGGTAGAAGCCAGCACCTACAATCCGGCCGAAGTCATCCTCGTGGAAGAGTTTGCAAATGGCGCAACAATCAATCCTAAGCCGCGCACCAGCGTTGTCGCTCATTTGAAGGGAGTGGGTAGCGGACGCAGCCTGATCCTGTTCGCTCACCCCGACAGCGAAGCATTCAGGGCCGACAGCGGCTGGAAGCAGGATCCTCTCAAAGGTGAAATCGTCGATGGCAAACTCTACGGTTGGGGCGTTGCCGATGACCTCTCAGGTGTCGCGGCCGGATTGCAGGCTATTGCGTTGCTCAACTCTCTCGGACTTCGCCCATTGGGAGACGTTCTTGTTGCAAGCACGCCCAGCAAGCGGCACGCGCGTGGCGTTTCACATGTCCTGCAACATGGATTGAGCGCCGACGCTGTCGTTTACCTCCATCCCGCGGAGTCTGGTGTCGGGATGAAGGAAATCAAAGGCTTCACGTCCGGTCAGATCGAGTTTCGTATCGAGATAGAGGGCCAGGCACCGCCGACCACAGAGCCACATCAGACTGCCTTTGCGCATAAGGGCGTGAATGCAATTGAAAAAGCAATTCTTCTTGTTCAGGCGTTGAGGACTTTGGATGAGGAGCGGGCGTCCGCCGTTCGCCATCCGGCGCTTCAGGATGAAGTTGGCCGGTCGACCAATCTTATGGTGTCATTCATTCAAGCAGGCAATGCAGACCGGCTATCTCGCGGCGCAGACCGGTGTACGCTGGGCGCTGCGATTGCCTTTCCCCCTTTTGAGAAGCTCGAGAACGTGCGCTCCGAGATCGAGACTGCTATTGAACGCGTCACCGCCAATGACCCGTGGTTGGCAACTCACCCTCCGAAAATCCTGTGGGACGCCGGCGTTGCCGGTGCTGAAGTCCCCGTCGACCACGACTTGGTCAAGGCTGCGGCCTCGTCGATTAATATGATCTGCGGCTTCGAACCCTGGATCAATCCGATGCATACCGGCTCGGATATACGAAACCCGATGGTGCAGAAGAACATCCCAACTATCGGCCTTGGGCCGCTTTGCGGCAGTCTGACGCAAAATGGTGCAACTGACGAATGGGTCGACAGCGAAGATCATGTAAGGTTCGTCGCAACGACGGCAATGATCATTGCGAAGTGGTGTGGCCTCGCAATTTCAGGACCTGCTTCGACCTAGCAACTGATGTCAGCGCCATCACCCGCCAACGCTTTCCCAGAGACTAACGTAAGGAGACCAAAATGCTGACTGTCAAACGCCTGAGCCTCACAGATGCTCGCTTGCTGATCGAAGGTGCTCGCAACAAGGCTGAAGAGATCGGCGTGCCGATGTGCATCGCGGTCACGGACGAGTCGGGGCAGCTGATTGCCTTTGAACGCATGGACGGCGGGAAGATCACCAGCACGATTATTGCGCAAGACAAGGCATATACTGCAGCGGGTGCAAAACGGACTACAGAAAGCTACGGCGCCGCAAGCCAGCCAGGCAGCCCCGCATACGGAATCAACTCGGCCATCGGAGGCCGATTGATGGTGGTCGCTGGGGGCCTGCCGGTGATCGTCGAGGGAGAGGTAGTCGGAGCCATTGGTCTGAGCTCAGGCACCCCGGCACAGGATAGTGAATGTGCTCAAGCGGGGATAACACACCTGCTGTCGAAACTCTAACAGCCTTCAGAAGCGACAGAAAAGGTTCAAGGTCAGATGCCGGGCGGCATTTTTACTCGCTCCCACATTCCCCCCGACCATCGTTGGCGATCGTTCCAGGTTCACGCTCAACGTAACCATGCTTTCGCTCGACGCTGTGGATGGATGACAACAGCGAAGATAGTCCCGGCGCAATGCCATTTCACTTGTCAAGAAGTCCCACACCGTGCTGATCGCCCTGCCCCGGTGGGTACTGCACAAGGAATATTAACCCCATAAAGTGGGTTGAAAAATACCTACATGAAGTTATATTGATCCATCAAAGGGGTCAATTGATGCGCCTATCGTTGCAGATTCACTTTGATGACAGATGGCACAACGCTGCAACGCTCGAATTCAAGCAAGACGCGGCAGGCTTTCAGGGTGCGTCAATCGTCGACTACGATATCGAGTATTTTATCACTGTCGCGTCAGCGGATTTCTCGGCTGGCAAAACGGTACGCGATCACCGCGCCTTGTCTGTTGGTTTCCCTGTCGACCTTGAGAATCGATTCGGTCGCAATTGGCCGCCATTCCTTCTGGATCTCATGCCACAGGGGCATGCAAGGCGAAAGCTTGCCGAGCACCTCGGACTTGCCGAAGGCGCCCGCTCCTCGGATCTTCCGCTGCTTTTGCGATCAGCAACGGGCGGGATAGGCAATATCCGGATCAAGGAGGCGGCTGACGCCGAGGAGGAGCGGATGAGCGGCGTCGAACGCGTGGGGGTGACCGAGACAGAAATCCTTGAGCGGTCCGATCGCTTCATGGAAGTCGCCGATCGCTTTGGAATGCTTGCATCCGGCTCAAGCGGGCTGCAAGGTGAATGGCCCAAGGTCTCGATGACCAAAGCGAGTGACGAGCTCTACTATCCCGATAGCTTCGTGAACGATGATGAAGCCGTGCGCCACGTCATCGTCAAATTGGTCCGCAGCAACGATCCTGTGGATCGCCTTATACTCGAAGGCGAAGCCCTCTACTCGCGAATAGCTCAATCGATGGGTTTGCATGTCAGCGAACCCTCCAGCTATGCCGAAGGCGTGCTGATCATCCCACGTTTCGATCGGAAAATGAAGGAAGGTGGAGGAACCATCCGCTTGGGTCAGGAAAGCCTTGTCTCCGCGATTGGCATAGCTGATTTTGGCCATGTCGGTACACACGAGGCCTACATCGACATCCTGCGCCGATATACGGCCAGCCCCTTGGAAGACATAGAGGAATATCTGAAGCGCGATATTGCCAACCTCGCGCTTGGCAACCCCGACAATCACGGCCGCAATTCTGCTCTCAGCAAGTACCAGGACGGCACCATCCGCCTGTCACCACTCTTTGATTTCGCTCCGATGCGTCTCGCAAAGGAGGGCATCGTCCGCTCAACCCGTTGGGGTATGATGCGTGACAGCGGCCGCGATCACATGCCCGATTGGCGACGCATTTGCGCAGAGATTGTACCCGATCATGCTGAGCAAAAGGCTTTGATGACGTCGATCAGCGCGTTTGCCCAACGTCTGCAGCAGGCACCGACCATGGCGAAAGACCTTGGCGCATCTTCGGAACTTCTGGAGCGCGCGATGGGACGATGCTGGGCAATTACGGACCACGTTCTGGAGACATGCCAGTGACGCCGAAGGAAATCTAAATGGCTCGTTGGAAAAAACCGACGAAAGAAGAGATCCTTCAGAATCGCCAAACGCTCGCCGCGCGTGCGCGCGAGGGCGATCTAAGGCTGCCGGGGGCGGTCGTCGACATTCGAAGGGGTGTTGGCATGACCCAGGAAGAGTTCGCCAAGACACTTTCGCTCACTAGGCGCCAAGTAGCCGAGATCGAAGCCGGTGCAGCGAACCCCACACTCGAGACACTGGAGAGGATTGGTCGCCTCTTCGGTTTCGGCGTTGGCTTTGTTCCCTTGAGGTCACCTCGCAACGAATAGACAACACAGGATCTGGGAGGTCGCAGAGGCACACTGGCAACAGCTTCATTGCTGCAGTTCCTCGATGCTGCCATCAACATCGTTCCGGTCGGCGGACTTGGCATGGGCAATGCGCGCAATCCGTTGCTTGGAGTGAGCATCCCGCGAACGCGAACGCTTTAGTTGGCTACTTCGAGGAGAGCGGACAGCCTTCCGCACTACCTACACCGTAAATACAAACTGTTCGGTGAAACCGAGGTCCGCTCAGGCACCCTTCCCACGACTCGGCCTGATCAGGACTTCTGCACATATCCCCAATCGAGCGTGAAGTTCGCGGATCATATCGATCGAGAGGCTTCGCTTGCGATTTTAAACATCTGCCACACGATTACGCGGCCCAATTACTGGTTCGAGATCCCCGGGGGTCAGACTTTTCTGCTCCATCCGAAACCGGATTGCCTCCACCGGATCGGGAGAATCCATGGGATGAATCGTTGCTTCGTGGGCATCGATCAGGGTCGCCAGAACATCCAACCGGTCTCCTTCTGGGGTGCCAGCATTTGCTCCCCACAAGGTTTCGACCTCGGCAAGAGCTGCGTCGTAATCCGCTTCCGACCGGATGGGCTTCAGACCAATTGCCATGTTCGATCTCCTTCACCTTGATCTTGTCGCATGCCTTGTGCGTCCCGACCCACTTGATCCAGACGATGCCTTTTTTCGAAATCTGCCGCGACAACCAATCGATGATCGTTGCCTTTGATGTTGAAGACGCTCCGTTCAGCGCTGACGATGCTTGCAGTTGCAAACAGTCGCTTCACGTCCGCCGAACCGGTCCATTGCGTCCTGCAAACTTCGTCGAACCACGCATCAAGCGCGGCCTTCACAGCGGGTTGCCCCTTGTTGTCAGGAAGCCGGTCGACATGTTCGCGGTGGGTGCGCCTTGCTGTGATCCTCATAGCGCACCTATAGCACGGGAGAGAATTGGACTTAATTCGCTGCCTCTTGACTGTGCATCGCAGCTACCATCGCGACGCTCGGCTACGCCGGCGCGTCGGCGGCTGAAGAAACTAATCCAGCTCCCTGAATTCGGATCCGTTTCAGCAGGAGGCCAGTGACCCGGCAGACGATAGCCTGTTTGCCCGTTGACCGTCGCGCGAACGCAAAGTGTATCGAGCGTTCCGAGACCACAAGAACCCAGCCATTTTTGCCATTGGTGCAATTGCTCGATTTTGACGTCCGCCACGAAAATGGCGGGCACCGCAGGTAACCGATTGCCAGATGGCGAGCGCTCCTCGCGCGCGTTAGGTTTATATATATTTTCTTTCTCTGGATTCGGTGGACATATCTGACCGCCTTCGCAGGACATATCTGACTGCCTTTGGGGACGGATCTGCCCTCCTTCGAAGGGTGACAATTCTGTCCGTCTTTTCACGTGCCTCGGATGCTCGTACGATCGACAATGCAGAGGGACGATATTCTGTATTGTGCCCTATGCCATTCCCGCGCCGGACGTCGAACCACTCTTTGTCTTCGAGCTCCCGGATCGCACGCTGGATGGTCTTGACGCTCTTGCCGGTCGCGTCGGCAATCGTTTGATAGGACGGCCACGCCTTCTCGGTGTGGCCGTTCATGTGCGTGGTAACGATGTATAAAGCGATCGACCGAGCGTTGTCGCTCAGATCATTGTCGCAGCTCAGCTGCTGGAGCCACTGCAACTTTACTTCGCGGAATGGACGACGGGCACTCATACCACCCTCCGTGCAAACGCGGGAAACGCACTGAATTCGACCCAAGAAAGTGGGACAGTCAAAATCTTAAGCCTTTGATTTTCCTCACATCTGGTTTTTGCCCCATGTGCATGTAGCAGGTTGAAATTATTTGAGTTCGGCAGGCCCTCCGGGCCCACCACTCATGATCGTACCTCGCCAACCCAAACCCAATTCCCTGTCCTGAGCATCAAGGCCGCGTCATCGCCGCGTCATACGCATGCGCTATCCATGATTCATTCGAATGAATCATGGATAGCGCATGCAAAGAGACACCTGGCAAATCGTCAAGGACCATCTGGCCAGTGACATCGCCTCAGGCAAGCTTGCTCCCGGCACACGGCTGCCGACGGAGCCCGAGCTGTGCGAGGTCTTCGGCGTTGGCCGCCACTCAGTCCGGCGTGCAGTGTCAGCGCTCGCGGTCGAGGGCAAGCTCAGGGTTGAACAGGGGCGCGGCACCTTCGTCGAGGCGACCCGGCTGATCAACTACCAGATCGGGCGCAGGACGCGTTTCCGCGAGAACCTTATCGGCCAGGGCTATAAGCCGTACGGCGAGCATCTTTCCTCCACGATCGTGCCGGCACCCGACCGTGTAGCTGAGGCGCTGCGGATCGCACGCGGGGCCGAGGTCCATCGGATCATGAGGCGGGGTCTGGCCGACGACATGCCAATCAATCTCGGCATCGCCTTTCATCCGGTCGCGCTTTTTCCCGATCTCGGCGCGCGCCGTGAGGCCGGCGTTTCCGTGACCGAAATCTATCGTGACCACGGGGTCACCGACTATTTCCGCAAGAGCACCACCATCTTCACCCGCCGCGCCGAGCCGGAGGAATCCAGGCTGCTGCGGCAACACCCAGATCATCCCGTCATGGTCGTCACAAAGATCGACGTCGATGCCAAGGGCACCGCGCTTGGATATTCCGAGGCGGTCTGGGCGGGCGACCGCGTCCAGTTTTCTTTCGACAGTCTCGATGACCCCTTCGTGGGCGAGGAAGGCAAGACCCCATGACAACACAGTTCCAGCATGCCGGTGTGCCAGGCGAAGACCACGCCCGCCGGCTCGAAACCCTTGCGCGCGCCGATGCCGCCGCGCTGAAGGCCTTCGCGGAAGAGCTTCTTGCACCGCTCGGCGCGATCGACGTCATTCAGAGCCGCACAGGGCTCGCGATGCTGCCGATGCGCGACACGGTAAAAGGCACAGACTTTCATCTCGGCGAGGTGTTGGTGGCGGAAGCGCATATCCGGCTCCGGTCCAACGGCACGGAAGGCTATGGCATGATCGTTGGCCGCGACCTCGAGCGTGCCATGGCGATGGCGATCGTGGACGCAGCCGGGTCGATCGAAACCCTTGCCGCGCGCGTCAGCAACTTCGTGGAAGATGAGGCCCTGAAGATCGTGGGCGCAGACACAGAGCGCCTTCGCGCGGTCGAGGCGACCCGCGTAGACATGGAGACCTTCTGATGGATGCCTCCGCCCTGATCGCTATCCCCGTTCCGAACGACCTGGAGCGGCTTCACAATGCCACCTACGATGCCCTGATGTGGGCGCTCGCCCGCCCCGGCACTGTCCAGACTCTGCCTCAGCCGGGTCTGGAGGCCATCGTCGACACGCTGGTCGACCGCGAATGCCGGGTCTTTTCGAGCCACAAGACGCTCCAGCCGCTGATCGCCTCGACCGGAGCGGCAATTACCGGCGCGCGGGACGCCGACCACGCCTTTATCGATCTGGGAGCTGAGGCGGGCCTGCGCGAACTGGCCGTCGTGCCCGCGGGGTCGCACCTCTATCCCGATGACGGCGCGACCGTGTTTTCATCGGCGAGGATTGGCGAAGGACAGAGGCTCCGCCTGAGCGGCCCCGGTATCGAAACTTATGCAGACATCCGTATCGGAGGCCTCAAGCCTGATGTCTGGACGCTCCGCGCGACGCGCTGCCTCTATCCGACCGGCTTCGAACTCCTTTTCGTCGACGGCGACCACGTTGTCGGTCTGCCGCGCTCAACCACGGTGGAGGTACTCTGATGGCCTATGTGGCAACCCGAGGCGGCGAACGCGCCATTGAACAGTCTGAACGGCTTTACCGCGCCGAAATTGGCGCGATCGACATCGAACGCGTCACGGAAATCCGCAACAGCCTGCCTTACCTGATCGACCGCGTGATGGGCGAGGCCTCGCTTTACGACCGGGATCTCGCGGCGCTTGCGCTCGCCCAGGCCGGCGGCGATCTCTACGAGGCCGTGCTCCTTTTGCGCGCCTGGCGCACCACCCAGCCGCGCCTTGCGATCGCCGAGCCGGTGACGCAGGAAAGCCTCTTCACCCATCGCCGCATCTCCGCCGCCTTCAAGGACATCCCCGGCGGTCAGTTGCTCGGTCCGACGCTCGACTATTCGCACCGACTGCTGGCGACAGGGGTGCTGGAAGGCAAAGCATTCCAGCCGGCCCCGGTCGAACCTGCGGCAAAACCCGCGCCTGCGCGCCAGCCATCGCTTGCCGCCTGGCAGAAGGCGCAAGGGCTGGTTGCTGACATCGCCGCCGACGAGGTGGCCCCGGACGACATTCCAGACCTCACCCGCGAGCCGCTACTCTTTCCGGCCAAGCGTGCCCATACGCTGCAAAGCTTGGCTCGCGCCGACACCGGCGGCGTGCTGGCGCTTGGCTATTCCGCGATGCGCGGCTATGGCAATGCGCATCCGACCGTCAATGAACTGCGTCTCGCAGAGGCGGACGTGCGTGTGCGCCATCCGGCGGGCACGATTTTCTCGGCTGGTCGCGTCCGCGTCTCGCAGGCGGAAGTCACGAGCAAGGGAAAAGACGGTCAGCTTGAGCTCGGCTTCTGCGCGACCCTCGGCTGGAACGAAATCAAGACCATCGCGGGCGCGACGCTGGATCTCAACTCCGCAGCAGCGGATCAGAATTCACCCGTCAGCGAGGAATTCTTCCTTTACCACACCGAACCCGTCGAAGCCTCGGGCTTCTGCATCCATTTCAAGCTGCCGCATTACGTCACCTTCCAGTCTTCACTCGACGCCCTGCGCGACGCGAAGAAGAAGGCCGCCTCCACCGATGACACCCCCAAGACCAGCAAGCTCGTGGAGGAGCCGGCATGAGCCTTTCCTCACTCACAAAGCCATGGGAAGCCTTCAGCTACGGCTTCCTAGACGCCTCGGCCAAGCGCGAACTGCGTCGCAAGATGCTCAAAGCGATTGCTGTGCCGGGCTGCCAGATGCCCTATGCCAGCCGTGAGGTGCCAATCGCGCGCGGCTGGGGCACCGGCGGCCTGCAGGTTACACTGACCCTGATCAAGCCCTCCTCCGTGATCAAGGTGATCGACCAGGGCGCCGACGACAGCGTCAACGCCGCCTCGATCCGCCGCTTCCTGTCGCGCGTCTCCGGCGCCGGCGAGACCTGGGACACCCAGGAAGCGACAATCATTCAGAGCCGGCACCGTATCCCTGAGGAAAAACTGCGCGAAGACCAGATCCTCGTGCTGCAGGTGCCGAATCCTGAGCCCTTGCGCCCGGTCGAGCCCAACATGTCGACCGCCCGCCAGATGCATGCCGACGCCGATTACGGTCGCCTGTGGCTGACACTCTACGAGCAAATGGTACGTTCGGGCCGTATCATGCAGGGCGCGTCCTATCCTTCGCTCGTCAACGGCCGCCATGTCATGACCCCGTCGCCGATCCCGCGCTGGGACGTACCGAAGCTCGACATGGCAAGACACCTGACCTTCCTCTCGGCTGGGCGCGAGAAGCGGCTCTACGCCGTGCCGCCCTTCACTCGGGTCGAGCCGCTGGTCTTCTCCGACGTGCCCTACAAGGTGGAGGACCACGCTTCCCTCACCTGCCATCGCTCGGGTGTCACCGGCTACTTCATGAACGAGATTCCGCAGGACGACGGCGGCTCGCAATTCGAGCTGTCCGACAGCAATTTCGGCATCAAGGCCATCCGCCGCGCCGAGGGGCTCGATGTTGAACAGGGCGAAACCTGGTATAAGAACGGAGAATTCCGCCCATGATCGCTGAAAATTTGACCCCGCGGCTGCAGAACGCGCCGCAACTGATGACCACCCCGCCACTGTTGACCGTGACCGATATCAGCAAGCGCTTCGGCAGCGTGGTCGCGCTCCACGAGGTTTCGGCGACCGTCTATCCAGGCGAAGTGCTCGGCATCGTCGGCGAAAGCGGCTCGGGCAAGTCTACCCTTCTCAGAATGCTGAACCTAGAGGACACGCCCGACAGCGGTGACTATCGCCTGGCCCTGCCGGAGTTCGACGGCAACCTGTTCGATCTCGACCGCTTCGCCCGCCGCATGCTTTGCGCGCGCCAGATCGGCATCGTCTACCAGAACCCGCATCTCGGTCTGTTGATGGGCCATACCAGTTCCGGCAACGTGGCGGAGCGCCTGCTCATCGCCGGCGAGCGGCGTTTCGCCGAACTGCGTTCGAAGGCACGAGAGGCGCTCGATGCCTCGGAGTTTCCATTGGAGCGCATGGATGCGCGGCCGATCGAACTGTCCGGCGGCATGCAGCAGCGCGTACAGCTCGCCAAGGCGATTGCGCTCGAACCGGCACTGCTCCTGCTCGACGAGCCGACCACCGGCCTCGACGTGTCCGTGCAGGCGCTGGTGCTCGACACCTTGAAGCGGTTGCAGCGGGATCGGGCGATCACAATGGTCATCGTCAGCCACGATCTCGGCGTGATCCGCACCATGGCCGACCGGGTCATGGTCATGCGGCGCGGTCGCGTGGTCGAGCAAGGCCTGGTTGACCAGATCTTCCAGGATCCGCAACACGAATACACCCAGCAACTCGTTCACGCCAAATTGTGAGGCCGCCATGCAGCCCGTCCTGGAGGTGGAAGGCCTCTCGAAAACCTTCCACATGCACCATCTCGACCAGAACCTTCACGCATTTTCCGGCATCGGGTTTACGCTGAACCCCGGCGAGTTCCTGCTATTGAGGGGACCAAACGGCGTCGGCAAGTCGACACTTCTGCGCACACTCTATCGCAGCTACCTGCCGCGCGCGGGGCAGATCTGGTACCACACGGCCGAGGGCCGCATCGACCTCGCCAGGGCAGCCGACGTCGACATCGCGCTATTGCGCCGGCGCGAGATCGGCTTCGTCACCCAGTTCCTGATCGCCCGCCCGCGGGTTCCTGCCGAGGATATTGTCGCCGAGCCCTTGCGACAGGCGGGCATGCCGCGCGACGAGGCGCTCTTCGAGGCACGGCACTGGTTGGAAGCCTTCGGCGTCAAGCGCACTCTCTGGAAGGCCTATCCCACCACCTTTTCAGGCGGCGAACAGCAGAAGGTCAACCTCGCCCGGGCACTCATCCTTCCACAGCGGCTACTGCTCCTCGACGAGCCAACGGCCTCGCTCGATGCCGGCGCTCGAAAGGCGCTGGTAGACCGTCTCGCCGACCTCAAGGCGCAGGGCGTCGCTATGATCGGCGTTTTTCATCATCCGGGAGACGTGGCTGGGCTCATCGACCGGGAAATCGAACTTCAAGCCTTTGAGGAACTTGCCAATGTGGATCTCTGATTGCCGGGTGGTGCTGTTAGATCGCGTGTTGCCAAATGGTGCTGTACGCATCGAGGATGGCATCATCGCGGAAATTTCGGAAAAACCCGTCGCCAATGCCGACATGTCGGCCCAAGGCTTGATCCTCATGCCGGGCTTCATCGACATGCACGGCGACATGGTGGAACGCGAGGTAGAGCCCCGGCCGAATGTGCGCATGCCGCTTGAGCTCGGTTTGCGCGATCTCGACCGCCGTCTTGCCGTTTCCGGCGTCACGACCGCCTATGCCGCGCTGTCCTTCAGCCCTGCCTCGACCTACGGGCACCTGCGCAGCTACGATCATACCAGCAGCGTCATCCGCGCGATCAAGACTATGCGCGACCAGCTATTGGTCGACCACAAAGTCCATGCGCGCTTCGAGATCAACTTCCCCAAGGCGCTCGCCGTGATCGAGGAGCTGATCGCCGAGGGTTCGGTGGATCTGATCTCGCTCAACGATCATACGCCGGGACAGGGTCAGTATCGCGATGTCGAGCGCCACATCGACAAGCTCGCCCGCGAAAAGGGCGTGAGCCTCGAAGAGGCCGCACAGTCGATCGCGCGGCGTATCGAGGAACGCACCCAGCCAGCCGACGTGATGACGCATACGCTGGATGCGATCTCCAAAGCCTGTCATGCCCATGGTGTGGTACTCGCCAGCCATGACGACGACACCGTCGTCAAGGTGCAACTGATGCACTCGCTTGGCGTCCTGATCAGCGAGTTTCCGGTCACCCTCGAGGCCGCCGCCGAGGCTAAGAGGCTCGGCCTGATGAACGCCATGGGCGCACCAAACGCGCTGCGCGGACAGTCCTATTCAGGCAATCTTTCCGCGCGCGACGCTCATGCCGCCGGGCTGCTTGATATCCTTGCCGCCGATTATCATCCCTCGGCCATCCTACCGGCGGTGCTGGAACTGGCAAAGACCGACAAGCACGGACTTCCCGGTGCCTGCCGGCTGGCGACGTCCAATCCAGCCCAGGCGCTCGGACTTTCCGATCGCGGTGAGATCGCGGTCGGCAGGAAGGCTGACCTCCTCGTCGCCGACGACAACGGCATCGGTCATGTCCGCTGCGTCTTCCGGGGCGGCCGCAAAATCTATTCCGACGGTTCGCTCGCCTTTTCGCGCGCAGCGTAAGGTCCCGACCATTCACGACATCTCGGCGGGCCGTACAGCGTGCGGCCCGCTTCTCTTTTGCCCTTGTCTCCAAGGCTTGCAGCGCCGCTGAGGCTGCTACAAAACTGTCGCAAATCCTCCAAATTAAATTCATTCGGATGATATGTCGCTGTCACAGAGGCGCCCCATGATCGCTTCATGGAAAAGAACACGCTCTCCCTTCGCAATCTCGGCCGCAGCTTCGGCCCGACCAGAGCCGTCGACGGTGTCAGTATCGACATCGCCGCCGGAGAGTTTGTAGGCGTCATTGGCCGCTCAGGTGCCGGCAAGTCCACGCTTCTGCGCCTCATCAACCGCCTGATCGACCCGACCGACGGCAGCGTTCATTTTGGTGACCGCGAGATCACGTCGCTCAACGGACGGGCGCTGCGTCAGTGGCGGCGCGAATGCGCGATGATATTTCAGCAGTTCAACCTGATCGAGCGGCTCGACGTTTTGACCAACGTATTGGTCGGCCGCATCTCCTCGCATGGTTTCGCGAGCTCCATGGCGATGCACTTTTCCGACGCCGAACGGGCGCTCGCGATCCGCGCACTCGACCGGCTCGATCTCGCGCCTCAGGCGCTTCAGCGCGCCGGCACGCTTTCGGGTGGCCAGCAGCAGCGTGTTGCGATCGCCCGCGCGCTTCTGCAGGAGCCGCGCATCCTGCTTGCCGACGAACCCATTGCCAGTCTCGATCCCGGCAACGCCATGCGCGTCATGGAGGCGCTGCGCACGATCAACACCGAGGACGGCATCACCGTCATCGTCAACCTGCACACGCTCGATACCGCGCGCGCCTATTGTGACCGCATCATCGCCATGCGCTGCGGCGTGGTCATGTTCGACGGCAGCGCCCGCAACCTCACCGACGACGTGGTTCGCGACATCTACGGCGGGGCCGGCCTCGCCGAATTCAACGAATCCATAACCTCGACCTCCATCCGGTCGGCGGTTCCGGCCTGATCAACCTCTGGGAGAATATCAATGCGTCTCATCGCCGCCACAGCCCTCCTCACGATTCTTGCCCTGCCGGCCGTCGCTGCCGACTGGAAATCCGACTACAAGGTCGTCCGCTTCGGCGTCCTCTCCAGCGAGAACGAGAAGGATCGCGTCGCCCGCTACAAGCCCTTCGAGGCCTACCTCAAGAAAACCCTTGGCGTTGACGTCGAGCTGTTCACCGCCGGCAACTTTGATGGCGTGATCCAGGCGCTCGCCGCCGACCAAATCGAATTCGCCTTCCTCGGCTCCTCGGCCTATGCCGCGGCCTATACCGAGACCAACGGCGGCGTCATTCCGCTCCTGACTGCGGTTCAGGAAGACGATTCGACCGGCTATTTCTCCGTCATCACGGTGCGCTGCGACAGCCCCTACAAGAATATCGAGGACCTGAAAGGCAAGGTTCTGGCCTTCGCCGATCCGGATTCCACCAGCGGCTATGCCGTTCCGAACTACAACCTCGTGCAGCAGGGCTATGAGCCCTCGACCTATTTCTCCGCCACGCCGTTCTCCGGCAGCCACGAGGCCGGCGTCCAAGGCGTCGTCAACGGCCAATTCGATGCCGCCGCCGCCTACATCAACAATGAGAAGAGCGGCATCCCGCAGCGTATGGTCAGCAAGGGCATGATCAAGGAAGGCGAGGTCTGCAACATCTGGATGTCGCCCGAGATCACCTCCGGTCCGTTTACCGCCCGCGCCAACCTGCCGGCCGAACTGATCGCCGACATGCGGGCCGCGTTGAAAGCCATCCCGGAGGCCGATCCGGCAGCCCACAAGGAAATGACCGGCGCCGAAAACTCGACCGCCAAGGGCTATGTCGAGGTTGACCATGAACGCTACCAGTGGATTGTTGACATGCGCGCCTGGCTGAAGGCCCAACGCAAGAGCTGATCCCGAGCGGAACGCAGACGGGGCGATCTCGATAGGGAGCGCTCCTTTTTCACAGGGAAACGCCATGACCTTCGCCTCTGCCGCAGCCCCTTCCGAGGCGGTACTGGATTTCGAACGCGCCTATGCACGCCACCGCGCCCGCGGCCGGGTGACCTTTCTCATCGTGACGGCGGCTCTTCTGATTGCCTTCATAGTGACGGCCGAATTCTCCAATCTTCTCAAGGTCAGCCAGATTACGCTCTCAGACGGCAGCAGGGCCGAACGGTGGATCCTGCTCGCAGGCTTGCCAAGGCTCGGCGAATACCTTGCCAAGACAATTCCTCAGCTGTCATGGGAAACGCTTGGCGCCGATCTCGCAGCGTGGTTCTGGCGGTGGAAGGTCTGGGGCTGGCTCCTCCTCGAAACCGTGCTCATTGCCTTCATGGCGACCGCGCTTGGGGTCGCAGGCGGCTTCGTCATGTCCTTCCCGGCAGCGCGCAATCTCTCGCCCAGCAAGTGGCTGCTCTGGCTTTCGCGCCGCTATCTCGAGATCGCCCGCACTGTGCCAGAGCTCGTATTTGCGCTTATCTTCGTCTTCTGTTTCGGTGTCGGTCCGATGGCGGGCGTGCTGGCGATCGCGCTGCACACCTGCGGCGCGCTCGGCAAGCTCTATTCGGAAGTAAACGAGAACATCGATATGCGCCCGCTGGAGGGCGTCAAATCGGCGGGCGGCAGCTGGGCCGACCAGATCCGCTATGGCGCGGTACCGCAGATCCTGCCGAACATCATCAGCTACACGCTGCTGCGTTTCGAGATCAATGTCCGCTCGTCCTCGATCATCGGCTATGTCGGCGCCGGCGGCCTGGGCCAGGAGCTTCGCACCGCCATCTCCTTGCAGGAATACACTGATCTGTCGGCGCTCTTCATCATCGTCTTCGTCACCGTCTTCGTGATCGACTGGGGCTCGGAGAAATTGCGCCACCGGATCATCGGCATGGAAAGGACCCACTGATGACGGCTATTACCCGCGCGGAAATCCTGGCGTTGCGCCAGTCCATGCCGCTCGCCTTCCGCCCGTCCATGGGCACGCGGCTAAAGCGCTGGGGGCTGATGTTGGGCTTCTGCGCACTCTTCGCCTGGTGCCTCTATGATTTCGGCTTTTCACCGGAGCGCATCATCAACGGCCTTAGCCGCCTCGGCCGTGTTCTCTCCTTCATGTTTCCACCCCATATCTGGACAGAATGGGATCAGATAAGCGATATCCTAAAGGGCCTCGGCGAAACGCTCGCCATGGCCTTTCTCGGCACGCTGCTCGGCGCCATTGTCGCCTTTCCGCTCTCCTTTCTCGGCGCCAAGAACATCAACCGTTTCGCCTTCTTTCGCTTCGGCGTTCGGCGCGGTTTTGACATCATTCGCGCCTTCGAAACTCTGATCCTGGCGCTCGTCTTCATCCGCGCCTTCGGCCTTGGCCCCCTTCCCGGCGTGCTCGCGATCGCGGTGGGCGAGATCGGTGTTCTTGCAAAGCTCTATGCCGAGGCGATCGAGAACATCTCCAAGAAGCCCGTCGAGGGCGTTGTTGCCTCTGGAGGGTCTCGCTCCCAAGCCATCCGCTTTGGGATGCTGCCCCAGGTCTGGCCGGTGCTTCTTTCCATCACTCTCTACAACTTCGAATCCAATGTCCGCTCAGGCACCATTCTCGGCATTGTCGGCGCCGGAGGGATCGGCTTCATCCTATCGGACCGCATCGGCGCCTATCGATGGGATGAGGCCTGGTCGATCATCTTCCTGATCATCGCCATGGTCTATGTCATCGACGCCCTCTCCGGCGCAATCCGCGAGCGGTTCATCGGCAAATGGGAACACGCGAAATGAAGATGCTCTCCGAAGCTCCGACCATCCACGAAACGGCGACGGTCGTTGGTTGCGAACTCGGTAGATGGACCGAGATCCAGGCCCATGTCAGCATGCGGGAAAGTCATTTCGGCGACTATTCCTACATCGTCAAGGGCGGCAACGTCGTGTGGTCGACCATCGGCAAGTTCTGCTCGATTGCCGAAGGCGCGCGCATCAATCCCGGCAACCACGCCACCTGGCGCGCAAGCCAGCACCACTTCACCTACCGCGCGGCACAATACGGGCTGGGCGAAGACGACACCGACTTTTTCCAATGGCGAAAGGATCACTGGGTGACCATCGGCCACGACGTGTGGATCGGCCACGGTGTCACGGTGCTTGCCGGCGTGAAGATCGGCACCGGTGCGGTGATCGGCGCCGGTGCAGTCGTCTCAAAGGACGTCGAACCTTACACGATCGTCGGTGGCGTCCCCTCAAGATTGATCAAGCGGCGCTTCAGCGAGGAGCAGGCCGACGCACTGCTCGATATCGCTTGGTGGGACTGGGACCATGACAAACTGCGCAGCAACCTTTCCGACATCCGCGAACTCTCTATCGACGCTTTCATAGACAAACATCGCCGGGAAAGGGCCTCCCCCATGTCGACACGAATTCCGGTGTAAGTCGCGCTCGCGTAGTTACTTGAATTCCGCGGACCGCTGACGAAATGGAGGCCCTTAGTGCAGGACCTTAAATAACCAGCACAAAACCATCAAAAGAATCCCGATTTTATGCATAGACAGAGCGCCAAGTTGGGTTACAGCTCCTGTTTGACTACTTGCCCCACTAAGTCCTGTTGACAAAGTATGGCAACCATGTCTTTGCAGCGGCCAGGGCGCGAAATGCTGAGAAGGATTTTCGTGTCTTGTCGTATTGGGTCGCAACGCGACGAAACTGCTTGAGGCGGCTGAACATCCGGTCGATGCGGTTGCCATCCTTCGGTGGAATGACCGGCCTGATCCCATGGATCAGGAGTTCCTCGCGCAGTTAATTGCAGTCATATCCTCTGTCGGCAAAAAACAGTCTCGGTTTGCCGACTGGTATCGCCAGCAGGTCCGGAACGGCATTGTAGTCCGAAGCCTCGCGGCCTGTCAGGACGAAGCCAAGAGGGCGCCCTTGACCGTCTGCTCTGGCGTGGATTTTCGTCGTAAAGCCGCCGCGTGATCGACCAAAAGCCCCCTGATAAGCACCCCTATAGAGCCCGCAGCCTGAGAATGGCCGCGAACCGTGGTGCTGTCGATTATGTGCTGCCAGTCATCCGTCAGCCCCAATTCAACGAGGGTCTCAAGCAGAGTGTCCCAAACACCTTGTTCGGCCCCACAGCGGAAGCGCACATAGACAGAATTCCGCTTCCCGTAGCGCTCATGCATGTCGCGCCAAGGGCATCCGACCCGAAGAACATGCAGCATGCCATTCAGGTATCGTCGATTATCGTGCGAGGGTCGGGACTTCCTGCCGTGTTCGGTGGGCAACAGTCCCTCGATGAATCCGCCATTCCATATCCGTCAGGTCGCCGCGGGCCAAAACCGCCTCCTAAATGGCAGTCTTGAATCATGCTTCGGCTGATTTGGGAATCCACTTTGTCAACAGGGCCTGGGTTCGCCGCATTCCCGTCGAACATTTCCGCCTGCCTGGATATATCGAGATAGCATCGCGTCAGACGTGTGGCCAAATCCAGCCCGCCATGAATCGCCGGAGAAGAGTTCGGCGGTCTGTCCGATCTTCGCCACCCACTCTTTCACGACAATCGACAAGGCTTCTCCGGTCAGTCGCGACATGCCTACCTGCGAATGTCGGCTGACCGGTCGGAAGATTGGCCCTGAGGGGATTTCGGCTGCCTCTAGCCATTCCTCAAGCGCCTTGACTGGGCACCAGCGCGCCCGACCGAATGGAATGCCGAGCTTGCGCCCTTTCCCCTCCTGGTCGGTCTTCGTTCTTCGGATGGTGACGATCACTCCTTTTCTGTCGAAAGCGACATCCTCCACGTTGAGCCCGACCAACTCTGAGCGGCGGAACCCGCCTGCGAAGCCCAACAGCAACAACGCTCGGTCGCGCCTGTCTTTCATCCGATGTCCGGTCATTTCCAGGGTTGAGAAAAGGTCTTCTTTCAGAAGTGGCTTCGCCTCGCGTTGAGCCATTCCCTTGATACGCTTCATGCCGCGTAGCGCCTGCTGCACAAGCTCGGATCGGCAGGGGTTCTGTTCGCCAAGAGATCGGTGAGCTTTCGAGATGCTAGCGATGTGGCGCGAGACAGTTGCGACGGCATAACCGTGCTCCGCCATCCAAGCGATGTAGCTGGCGACGATCTCGGGAGTAGCAGGCAATAACCCACCGTGGTTCCGGAAGTGCTACAGGTCATTTCTTATTGCCCGCCGGGTCGCATCGGAAATCAAATGAGCGACGAGCGTTTGGACGGCTGAGGTGCAGCAAAAAATCGGCAGGGTTAATGCATTCGATTTCACCAAGTATTTTAACATAGCGCGGGACCTTGATGCAATTGATTACACTAATTATACCACCCTGAGTTTTAACTTTACATTGAAGATCACGCTAAAATTTTTATCGCAAAGTCGATTTTCTTTTCGTTGCTGGAAATCTGCCGCTCTCAGCTCCGAAGGGCCTCAACTCGACAGAATGGAGGAGGTCTGCGTGGCTCTGAATGCCCCCGGCGCCTCGTGGCGAGGGGTGCGGGAAAACCCTGATTTGAAGGGTGGGCGGCCTCAGCATCTCGTCTGACGGCCTCTGTGGCGGAAAACACCTGACGACGGTCCACGAGCTCGCCTTCAACTCGGAAAACCAGTGAGCCCATGAAATGCTGCCACTGCTCCGCCGGCAGGTTTGCCATGAGCAGCTTTTGAAGCTCGGCGCAACGATAGCTGAATAGCCGTAGGGCGATCTTGCCAGCGCGGGTGTGCATGTCGAATGCATACTCAGGCCACCCGCCAATCAAGCGCGTCTTCGGCAGATTGGCGGTCTCCAGTCGGGCAACGCTTCCCTCCTGGTTCGACAGCAGCCAGATGAGCGGGACAGTAAGAGGGTGTCCCTCATTCGTGCGGGTCGAATCGTAGCGGGCGACCTTAAGAACCTCAGGCGGAACTCCAATAGCGTCGTAGACAGTGAGCAGCTCAGCGAATGAACCATCACGCTCTGGGAGCCCATAAGCCGGAAAGCGCTTGGTTCCGGTGATCATCCAGGCCGCAAGAACCCGCTCACCAATCGACCGCTCCTGATCGCCAGAACTTCACACAGGTGATATGCTGATAAGTTCAAGAACCCGGACCGCTGTCGAGCAAGGTCGGGGGTGCAGGTCGGCGACTACCAGCGCGTCGCAGGCGTCCCTGATCTTCTCAGCACCGCAGAGGCGACTGACCAGATCAGCAGCCAGTGCCCCTCTCCGCCATGTTCCGCCCGCCAAGATAGCCGCCCGAAGGCAAGCAACACCTCTCCAACAAGTCGCAGGTCCGCGATGCCGACATCCTCAAGAGTGATCACCACCAGCCGCCGCCAGAAACGGGCTGGCTGTTTCTCGATCAGATATGCTGCCGCCAGTAGCGCTGTTTCAATCTCCCCGCGCCGGATGGCCTTCTGCAAGGTGGACGTGGCGAGCCAGTTATCGGGGAGGAGTGACAGGTTTCGGATGGAGGGTAGTCGGGAGAAGTTCGTGAACAGTTGCATTTCATAGCCCTTGAAAAAAACGACTATAAAAAGGTTCCCACATTGATGAAGTTATGTCATTGATTTTGCGTGTTTTTCTCTCAGAAAAGGCACGAATTCACAAATGTCGCCGCTACCCATTTCATGTTGCATAAGGGGGCCACTGCAGCGACCAGCATGCTGACAACCGGGTATTCTCCAGGTCAGCAGTGCCGATTTTCCACGCTCACTGCATGGTGCCTTCTACCACCCACGATGATGCCCCCCCGCTCTAGCACAGGGATCAGGCGCCTCACGTAGAATGGGTGCAACGCGAGAGCCGCCGGCAAGACTTGGTCAAGGCGAGAAGCAAGCATGCCAGCGATGGCGTTACTTCCCGCTAATGCAGGTCGCAAGCAGGGTTGCCCCCTTGATAACTGGAGTGGGATAGGTTTCGGTAGCGATGACAGCCCAGTTCCGAGGCGGATAAAAGCGGCTGACGCGATAGCACTCGAATTATTGCGGCCACCTAAGTCACATTTTGGAGATGAAGCTTGCAAATCCAACCGACAGCGTTTGCTATCCTTATCGGCTTTGCACTGTTGAGCAGCGCCATCCTCCTGAAAAAGAACGACTTCGAAAGCTGCTTTTCAGAGTTGGCACAGCACAGACTTGAGAACAGCGAGGAACGGATGTGGGCGCATTTCACCGCTCGTATCTGCAGCGGCATCGAACCTAACAACTGAGATGACAGTGATGACAAAAGCCGCGAAGAAACTGAGGCGGAAGCTCAACAAGATGCAAAGCGAGCACACCAAGAGAGGCAAGCTCTCAAAAGCGCAATGGGATCGCCTCGAGCATACGCCGGCTCCTATCAAACACCGGGACCCGGACACACCGTATGATGCCCTCCGATCTATTGATTTTACCACGAAAAAGTGTGCTGGCCCTCCCCTTCAAGGCGGCGCTCCGGGGCTGCGAAATCAGCGAAGTAGATAGCGACAAACGCAGGAACGAGTTAGCCAATCGAGCGAATTCATCAATGAATGTAATACCCCCGCTCGAAAGGGTTAGCCAACGCAACCCCTTGTTTTACAATCACAATGGCTAAACCTCCGGGCTCGCCAAAACCCGATTGCCCGTTCCGACTGCACGCAGTCAGCACCTCGCTACGGGCCAACTTGCAGATAGCCTCCCATCAGCGGCAAAACTGAGCATTGTCTAAAATTGTAACTGTCGGTTTGACCCGAAGTTCAGCGCTCTGTGTCCAAAGTGTCTTCAACGGAGGCACCTATGACCATTTCGAAATTCAGCCTGACACTGACCGCGGTCGCTCTCTCTCTGTCCGCTTTCAACGCCAATGCGGTGCCACGCACGGGCAATGAACATGTGATCCGTTACGACCGTGGCGGCTACGTGATCGACTATGCGATCGATATGCTGAAAATGGAAAAGTCTCGGCGCCTGGTAAAGTTCGCTGGGCGCTGTGATTCCGCCTGCACCATCTACCTCGGGCTCAACAAAGCCCAGACATGCATTACCACTGCAGCCAAGTTCGGGTTCCACCTGCCGTTCGGCAGCGATCGGCGTGGCAACCAGGTTGCAGCGAACTTCATGATGAAGAAATACCCGAAATGGGTGCATAAGTGGCTGGAAGCCAATGGCGGCCTCAGTTCCAAGCTGAAGGTCATGCCTTACTCCTATGCGAGTCAGTACATCAAGCCTTGCGAAGGCCGCACCAACATGACGCAGCAGGCAAGTTTCTGAACGAACATGCCAAAGCGGGTCCCGCGACATGAGTTCGAAAAAAGGCCGGGGTACTCGTTCCCCGGCCCAACAGCTCGAAACTCAAAGACTGATATCAGTCCTTTTTAGGTCCGTTCCCGTTTCCACCGGCATTCTCGCTCTTGCCGTTGTTACCGCTGTTGTTATTGCCGTTGTCGTTGGACTCACTCTTGTCGGCCTGACCTTCGCTGGCAACTCCATTACCGCCACCGTTGCCACCACCGACACCCCGATTGCCACCGCTAGTGGCGTCGTCACTGTTGGCGGCACGGCCTTCATTCGCAGTCCCATTCCCACCGCCATTGCCGCCGCCGTTACCGCGGTTGCCGCTGCCGGCATTGCCATCGCCGTCGGTGCTGCCACCGGTGCCTGTGCCTGCGCCAGCGTCACCATCACTTGGGCCGCCGGTGCTGCCCTCGCTTGCCTGACCGCCGTTAGAATTGTCAGCGACCTCCGTGGCACCCGCACCGCTGCCAGAGTTGACCGCGGCACCTCCACCAAAGCCACCAAAGACAGCCTCGACGAAGGACCTTTCGCTGCGAGCGCCGCCTTCGGAAGAACCAGTACGAGAAGCGGGTGCTGCGGCTGTGGATGCGCGCGCAGAACAGGCGGTAACGACCGATTTGTATTCTTTCCGGACCTTTTCCAGCGCCGCAAGGTCACCAGACATGAGTGCTGCTTCGCAGGCACTATTCGCCATGGAAACCAATTGAGCGCGTGTCTGCTTAGCCACTGCTTCCGAATTCAAGCCGAAGAGAACCGTCACTGCCGCAGCAGCGAACAACGCTTTATTACCATACATAAGGGGAACCTCTGAGAATGCGGCAGCAGCCATCCGCGCCTTTAACGGTCTGTTAGTCACAAATGCATCTATGCGCAAGATCTTTTTAGAGATGCATAATTTAACGTTAACGAGCAAACGGAAGCGGCAACGCCGCATGCGGCCGAGGCAAGCCTCATGCTGTTGCTGGACACCGCAAATGTATCGGCGAATGGCACCCAGCTGGGGCTGCCGACCGCGCAAGGTCGGCAGCCGTTAGAAATTGTAGCCCGGCCTACCAGACGATCCGTCTAGCGACGGGAATCGTCAGGCGTCCGCCGTCTCGCGAACATCGTCGAGCAGGAAATGCACCACCACATACTGTATCGAGTAGGGACGGCCTGCGTCGGAGACGCTTTCGACCGAGCCGCCGTCGGCGGGGTGCCATTGGCTGTAATGGGGATTGTTGACGATCAGCGTGATCGCCTTGCCGGCATATTGGCCCTGCAGGCGGTAGCGTGCTTCGGCCAGTGGCCAGATGCGTTCGAAGTCGGCCTGCGTCAGGCGCACCTTGAGTGCCTGGCGACGGATCGCTTCACTGTGCGCACCATCCTCACGGGTTCGGGCCGGACTGGTCAGCGTGACCTCCTCCGCACCATCGAGAAGTGAACTGAATTCCTCCGGCCACATACGTCTCATAACAGTGCTCCTCCCCGAGCGCGTTGATGGTGACAGGGGGAGTGTAGCGTGTCTTGCGCCGGAAACAACGTCAGATCGGGCAATCACCGAACGACGCGTGAACGGCGCCACGCGATTGCCCATCTGGGCAGGCTTCGAACCGGCTATTTATTCGGTGCAGCCGGTGTCCTTCAGCGCCTGGGCGTGGAAGCGGCGCAGTGCGGCCTCGATATCGGTCTTGCTCAGCGAGTGCCCGGCGGTCGCCAGATCCCGCGACAGCCGCGCGATCACGTCGCTGTCGCCGGTCACCACATGATCGACCGCGTGCAGATCGCGCGCGTAGCGCCCGAGGTCATCGCCGGTAAAACCGATCAGCGACCCTGCCCAGTAGCCGGCGAGCAGGTTGCGGCGGGCGCGGATGCTGCCGAGCCCGTCTTCCTCATGCGGGTGAGCGGATTGGGCAGCGGTTTTGACAATGGTAAGCGGCATGGGTTGAAGTTCCTCCTCGGTCATGAATCAGGCATCCGCTTCCGCGGAGATGAGATAGCCGGCGATGGGCGCACAAGCCGGGTTGTCGGCATCGAGCAGTTCCGCCGGGCTTGTCAGCCCTGTCGCAACAGACATCGCCGTCGTGGCGGCCCACCAGAGATCCCCGCTCGCACGATCGACGAGCATGGGCCCGGTTGTGCGAAGACAGGTCCCCACCTGGGCGACGACCTGTACGGGTGCCTGCATGGCCTCCAGCCTCTGGCGAATATCCGCCTCGACAGGATCGACGACGAAGGCAGCAAAGAGCGCTGCGATCCATTCGCCGATCATCGCATCGTCTCCGCCCTTGCAGGCGACTGGGCAAGAGGGCCCGGCAGAGCAATACGCGGCTTCGGCATGCCGGGGCGCGGATGTACGCCGTCATGGGCCGGGAAACGGCCCGGTGAAATCAGGATGGAGTGGTGGTATCTCATGGACTGGTCCTTGGACCGGCAGCGGTGTCGAAACGGTCCGACATCACAAGAGCGCCGGAGGCTCTTGCCAGAGGGGCCCGGACCAGCGGGTTGACGCTGATATGGCAATCGATTCGGGCGCCTTCAAGGCATCGGCAAAGGCCGATATGAAAAAGTCGGGCCATGCAGCGGGGGTCTTGTCTGGCCCCTTGTTGCATGGCCCGGGCGGCGGGCAATCAAGGCTCACGCCTTCGGGCGAAAGCCGATCGGCTCCGCAGCCATGGCGTCAGTGGCGAATGACCGGGCAGCCGCGGACATTGGCAAAGACCATGCGGTCGCGACCGCCGTGGCGAACACCGGCGACGACCACGCGCCGCGGCGTCACATCGGCGACGAAGGCACGGCGCAACCCGTTCCAGCGCGCCTTTTCGACGGCCTGATTCGGACGGCATTCGCCGCCGCGCGGTCGATCCCAACCAGGACGATCCCAGCCCGGGCGATGACCCGGACGATCCCAGCCAGGGCCGCCATGGCGGGGACCTTCGATATAGACGCCCCAGCCGAAGCTGTCGGCCGAAGCCGTGCTGGCGAGGCCAGTGGTCGCGATGACCGAGACGATGGCTGCGAGACCGATTTTGCGAAGCATGCCGATCATTTTCTCTCTCCTAGAAATGGCGCGCCCCGGCGCCGTCGTTTCCATCCCGCCGTTACGAGCGATTGAGGAGAGAGTAGATGCGCCTCACTGAACGCAGTCCGAATCCGTCATTCAGGCACGGTTCACCTTGCCAGGCAGAAGCACCGCGGCCCCTCAGACATGCAGGACGACCTCCCGGCGATGCGGGCTGTCGCGGTGTTCGAAAAGATAGATGCCCTGCCATGTTCCGAGCAACAGGCGCCCCTCGGAAAAGGGGACGGAAAGCGACACCGGCAGAAGCGCTGCCTTGATATGCGCCGGCATGTCATCCGGCCCCTCGTCGCGATGGGTGATGTAGTTCATCGCCGGATCCGTCGTCGGCGGCACCAGGCGGCGAAAAAAGGCCTTGAGATCGACCTGAACCGAGGGATCGGCGTTTTCCTGGATCAGAAGCGAACAGGAGGTGTGACGGACGAAGATCGTCAGGACACCCTCGTCGGCGCTGCTCTCCGAAAGAAATCTGCGGGCGCCATCCGTGAACTCGTAAAGACCCTGTCCGCGGGTGGCGATCGTCAGTCGCTGCATTGCCATTTCAAACATCCCTTCATGCTTCGGCGGGGAGAACCGGGCCGCACCCCTAGCCTATCCGGACCACCCCTAGTAGTCTCGCGCCGACAAACGGAGGACCGCCCATCATGAGCCTGATCGAAACCATCGAGAGACAGGAAAGCCTGCTCGTTTTCAAGAGCTTCGACGAAAGCGCGGCGCTCGATATAGGCCAGCGGCTCATAGATCTCGCCCTATCGCAGAAGGCGCCGGTGGTCATCGACATCCGCACCTCCGACCGCACGCTGTTTCACGCCGCCCTGCCCGGCGCCTCCCCCGACAATGACCACTGGGCGCGTCGAAAGAGCAATGTGACGCTGCGCATGCACAAGGCATCGCTCCGGGTCGGCGAGCTCAACCGCGCCCGTGGCCGCAGTGTGTCAGCGGAGATTGGCCTCGATCCCATGGACTATGCCGATCACGGCGGCAGCTTTCCGGTCCGGGTGGAAGGCACCGGCGTCGTCGCCGCAATCACCGTATCCGGCCTGAAGTCGGAAGAAGACCATGCAATGATCGTGACCGTGCTGGAAGCCTATCTCGGCTCCGGCTGAAAAGCGCCTCTCTCAGGGGCGCGTTCCCGCATAGAGGCTGAGCCTCAGGAAGAGATCGGTTTCGCGCTCGAGCACGAGGACGGCTGGCAGGGCATAAGGCCCCTCTTCGACGTCTGTGCCGCCATCGGCGTCGCGTCGGTCCGACCCGTTCAGCGTGCATTCCACCGCAACGCGAAAGCCCGCAGCGTCCGTCATCACGACATGATCCGACAGTGTGATGCCATGGCGCAGAACATAGGCCGCCAGCGTGTCCCGGAAGGAGGCATGGCCGATCACCCGGATCCCATCCGGCAGGTCCAGCACCGCCTCCTCCTCGAACATTGGAAGAAGCGTATCGAAGTCATGACGATTAAGGGCGTCGATGACGGCAAGTGTCTGTTCTTTCAGGGACATGGGCCTCTCCTTCTTCTGAGTGAAGATAGGCCTGTCAGCGCCGGAAGCAAGATGCAGCCGCAGCCTGCCCGCCGTCAGGGAATGGGACGCAGGACACGGGCGGAAGCGCGGATCACGGCATCGGTGACCGGTTTCATCGCGCCGGCCACGGAGCGGCTGACATGCCAGTAGAGCGGCACGTCGAGCGGCTTTCCCGGCACAACTTCCCGAAGCCGCCCATCGGCGAGAGCCTCACCCGCAAGCGGTTCGGGGTTCATGCCCCAGCCGAGTCCCGCAATGGCAGCATCGACAAAGGCATGGCTCGAGGGCAGCCAATGCGAGGGACCAGTTGCCGTGATACCGAGCGCTTCCTCCGCCCAGCGCGCCTGCAGCCGGTCCTTGGCATTGAAGGTGATGACGGGAGCACGGCCGAGGCTGGCCGCGGTCACTCCGTCCGCCTCGAACCATTGCGCCATGAACCGAGGGCTTGCTGTTGCCAGATAGCGCAGCGTTCCGAGCGGTCGGCAATCGCAGCCCTGGACCGGTTTGGCCGAGCCACTGATCGCAGCCCGCACCTCGCCGCGCTTCAACCAGTCGGCACTGTGATCCTGATCGTCGATGACGAGATCGAACAAGACGCCTTCAATATCCTGCATGGCAGCCACGAACCAGGTCGCCAGGCTGTCGGCATTGACGGCAAGCCGCAAGGTCGGCCACCCGTCGGCATCGCCAGCGGTTTGCGTCTTAAGCCCGAGATCGCGGCGCACACCCTGTTCCAGGAGACGCACCTCTTCGGCATGACGAAACAGGCGTTCGCCGGCCTCGGTCGCCCGGCATGGCTGCGAACGGATGACGAGCGATGTGCCCACCTGCTCCTCGAGCTGCCGCAGACGCTGGGAAATTGCCGATTGGGTCACATGCAGCATCTGGGCCGCCCGCTCGAAACTGCCCGCCCGAAGGACGGCAGACAGTGCAGCAAGCTGAGCGGGATCAAACATCAGCAATCCTTATCATGCATTAGATTTATTAGCTGGTCTAATTCGACTGCAGCAACTAGTCAAAGCGGCAAGTCAACGGAGTTCGCCATGTTCACTGCCGCCACCGCCGGTTTCCTGCTCGGTCTCAGCCTCATTGTCGCGATCGGCGCGCAGAATGCTTTCATCTTGCGTCAGGGTCTGCGGCGCGAGCATGTCCTGCCACTGGTGCTCACCTGCGCGATTTCCGATGCGATCCTGATTGCTTTGGGTGTCGCGGGTTTTGCAACGGTTCTGTCACGCCTCGACTGGCTGGAACCGGTGATGCGCTATGGCGGGGCCGCTTTCCTCACCGTCTATGCGCTACGCAGTGCCCATTCAGCATGGAACGGGGGTGCAAGCCTGCGGGCGGGCGAAATCACTGCGACGAGCCTCAAGGCCGCCTTTTTCACCTGCCTTGCCTTCACCTGGCTCAACCCGCATGTCTATCTCGACACGGTCGTGCTGCTGGGTTCGATATCGACCCGCTATGCCGGACAGGAGACTGCCTTTGCGCTGGGTGCGATGACCGCATCCTTCGCCTTCTTCTTCAGCCTGGGTTATGGCGCGCGCCTGCTTGCCCCCTTGTTCGCGAGACCCGTCGCCTGGCGTATTCTTGATAGCCTGATCGCCCTCGTCATGGCAGCCATCGCGATCAAGCTGATCCTGTGATGTTGAGCCCGCTTCGCCTTGGGCGACGACCAGCGATGGTATAGACCTGACGCGGGATGTCATGAGGAGGGACCAATGTTTCTGACCAACCGCGATGTGATCGAGCTTCAGGCTTTTCGGCACGAACTACATCGCCATCCGGAAGTATCCGGCGAAGAGCAGGAAACCGCCCGCCGCGTGGTTGAAGCCTTGCAACGACTCGCGCCTTCCAGGATCGTGACGGATCTCGGCGGCCATGGCGTTGCGGCCGTCTTCGACAGCGGGCTGACCGGCCCCACACTTCTCATCCGCGCCGAACTCGATGCCTTGCCAATCGAGGAGAAATCCGCAGCCGATCATCGTTCAACCATTCCAGGCAAGGGCCACCTCTGCGGCCATGACGGTCACTCGACCATCCTTTTGGCGCTGGCCCGGGGCCTGTCCCGGCAACCCATCGGCAAGGGACGCGTGGTGCTCCTCTGGCAACCGGCGGAAGAAGACGGGAGTGGGGCAGCAGCCGTGCTCGCCGATCCGCGTTTCGAGGAAATCCGGCCCGATTTCGCCTATTCGCTTCACAACATGCCGGGTCTTGCCTTCGGCACCGTGGCGCTGAAGAGCGGCCCGGTGAACTGCGCGTCGCGCGGCATGAAGATCAGGCTTTCGGGCAAGACCGCCCACGCTTCCCAGCCGGAAACCGGCATCTCCCCCATGGCCGCGATGTCGCGTTTGATGCCGGAGCTGACGGCTCTCTCCCATGGCGCACCGCCATCGACGGATTTCACGCTGGCCACCGTCACCCACGCTACGCTTGGCGAACAGGCCTTCGGGATTGCCCCGGGTGATGCGGAAATCTGGGTGACGTTGAGAACCCTGGTCGACGACCGAATGGCGGATCTCTGCGAGCGAGCCCAGACACTCGTGACGGAGGCTTGTCAGGCCGCCGGACTGCAGCATGACATAAGCTATCACGACATCTTCTTCCATTGCGAAAATGCACCGGAAGCCGTCGATCATCTGGAAGCGGCACTGCAGTCGGAAGGGATCCGCTTCGATGAAGGCAACTTGCCCATGCGGGCATCGGAAGATTTCGGCCGTCTGCGCACCGTCTGCCCGTCGGCGATGTTCTTTCTGGGTGCGGGCGAGAACCACTCTGCCCTGCACAATCCCGACTATGACTACCCGGATGACCTGACCGCAATCGGCGCCCGCATCTTCATGGCGGTCATCCGCAAGGCGCTTGGGTAACCACGTCCGCCTCAGCTGTCCGGAAAACCGCGCTCCGCCCATTCCGAGCGCGGAACCGACTTGCCGACCGACAGCGAGAAACGCACGACCTCGGTCGCGTCGTCGTTAACCTCGCAGCGCACGGCAATGTTGATCCACGACCCGTTGACGTCGCGGAAGGCTGCAAGCGGCACGTCGACAACATTGCCCTCTCGGAGGCGCAGAATCGGCAGGAAATAGGGCACATAGGCCGGCGTCCCATTGCGAAGCTGCTGGCTGAGTTCGGTCCCGCACAGCTGGTCTCCGCGCTCCTGACGCGTCAGCCCGGCCATGGCCGTCATTGCGGCCCGGTCCCCTGAAATGGCCGAGGAGAAGAGTTCCGTCACCTCACGCGGTTCAAGTCGCGCTTCGGAGATGGCCGCAACCACGGCGGGGTCCGTCGGCTCCTCCTGAGCAGAGGCCTCCGCCTCGCCTTCCCCCTCATTGGTCTCCGCGGCAGCCTCCGGCAGCACTCCGTCGAGTGGCGGAGCTTCGGGCAGCGTGATCTCGGGCTGTGCCAGTGTCGGTGCGGCATCGGCAACTTCATCCGCCTCTTCCTGCGTCTGAGCCTCCTCGGCGGTCTCGACCTCGGCCTCTGTCCCGCGAGAAAGCTCCGGCCCGCTGTCTCTTTCACCGAAGCGCACGACCGGCCGCAGCACGGGAATGGGAGCAGATGCTGCGTCGGGCAGCTCTGGTTCGGGCACCGGTGGTTGCTCGACGGGTTCCGGCTGCACTTCGGGTTCGGCTTCCGCGACCGGTTCCGGTGCCAGCGGCTCGGGCGCGGGTGCTGGCGGCTCGGCCTCTGCGGTTTCTTCGGGCGGAGGCTCCGACGCCTCAGGCTCTGGCTCTGGCGCAGGCTCCGGCTCGACCTCAGGCTCCGGTTCAGGCGGCGGCGCAACCAGCGTTACCTCGACGGCCTGCTCCTCCGGCGGAAGCTCGATCGGAGTATCGAAACTCAATAGAAAGACGGCCACTGCAAGCCCGTGCAGCAGCAGAGAAAGGGTCAGCCCTCCCCCGAAGCGCCGCCAGCCTGTCGTCTTGGTGTCCTTCATGATCCGATCCATAGCGACGATTGCGGCAAAAAGGGAGGCTTAATTCAATCCCCATGCAGAACTTAGCGACGCCAATTCTTTTCTCTGTCTGCAGATAGGATTATCATGACGATAGTTCCAGTAACCCGTGCTTAGGCGCGGCCTGCATGACAACCGTAAGCATTGCGACCGCTAAAGAGCGTCTGAGCGACCTCATCGCAAAAGCCGAACAGGGCGAGACGATCGAGATCGAGCGTAATGGGAAGCCGGTTGCGCGTATCTTGCCTGCCGATCAGGCTCGCGAAGCGATCGATTTCGTCTGGCTCGAGAGTGTGATCAGGGAGATGCCGCAGACCGACGATAGCGGCATCCGCCGTCTGCGCGACGAAGACCGCTACTGATGGCGTATGTCGACACCTCTGTCCTCGTCGCGCTCCTAGCGAACGAGCCAGCAGCGGACCGTGTGTATGCGTGGCTGCGGAATCAGGAACCAGGTTCACTCCATGTAAGCGGTCGGACCATGACGGAATTCTCGTCAGCCCTGTCGCTCAAACAGCGCACGGGGCAAATCGACATGAAGCAGAAGGCACAAGCTCTTGCCGCCTTCAATCAACTGGTCACCCGTTCGCTGGTAACTCTGCAAGTGACACCCTCCGAGTATCATGCTGCCGCCCGACTCTGCGATCGGACCGAGTTGGGCCTGCGGGCCGGCGACAGTCTCCACATCGCCATCGCTGTCAGCAATGGTCTTAAGGTGGCCACGCTCGACAAGATCATGGCCACAGCTTGCAGCACGATTGCCCATCCAGTCATTGCGATCTGACACAAACACAAAACCCGCCGGATCGCTCCGACGGGTCCTAATGTCAAACATTCATGTCCAGCTCAGCTGTCCAGGAAGCTTCTGAGCTTCCTCGACCGGCTCGGATGCTTCAGCTTGCGCAGTGCCTTGGCTTCGATCTGACGGATACGTTCGCGGGTAACCGAGAACTGCTGGCCGACTTCTTCGAGCGTGTGGTCTGTGTTCATGCCGATGCCGAAGCGCATGCGCAGGACGCGCTCCTCGCGCGGGGTCAACGAGGCGAGAACGCGGGTGGTTGTTTCGCGCAGGTTCGCCTGGATGGCGGCGTCGATCGGCAGAAGCGCGTTCTTGTCCTCAATGAAGTCGCCGAGATGCGAATCCTCTTCGTCACCCACGGGTGTTTCGAGCGAGATCGGCTCCTTGGCGATCTTCAGGACCTTGCGGACCTTTTCGAGCGGCATGGCAAGCTTTTCGGCCAGTTCTTCCGGCGTAGGCTCTCGACCGATTTCGTGCAGCATCTGGCGCGAGGTACGGACGATCTTGTTGATCGTCTCGATCATATGCACCGGAATACGGATCGTGCGGGCCTGGTCGGCGATCGAGCGGGTGATCGCCTGACGAATCCACCAGGTCGCATAGGTCGAGAACTTGTAGCCGCGACGATATTCGAACTTATCGACCGCCTTCATCAGGCCGATATTGCCTTCCTGAATGAGGTCGAGGAACTGCAGGCCGCGGTTCGTGTACTTCTTGGCGATCGAGATGACGAGGCGCAGGTTTGCCTCGACCATTTCCTTCTTGGCGATACGCGCTTCGCGCTCGCCCTTCTGGACCATCGATACGATGCGGCGGAATTCGGCGATCGAGATGCCGGTTTCGGTTGCGAGGTTCTGGATCTCGCCGCGGATATCGCGGATCGTCTGGTTTTCCTCGCGGGCGAAATCCTTCCATCCACGCGCCGAAAGATTGGCGATCGACTTCATCCAGTTCGGATCGAGTTCGGCACCCTGATACTGTTCGAGGAAGGAGTCACGCTTGACGCCGTAGCTTTCGGCGAGACGCAGCAGGCGGCCCTCGTTCTGCATCAGGCGCTTGGAAATGTCGTAGAGCTGCTCGACAAGGCTGTCGATGCGGTTCTGGTTGAGCGACAGCGACTTGACCGCCGTGACCAGCTGATCCTTCAGTTCCTTGTAGCGACGCTCCTGGCCTGACGACAGCGTGCCGGCACAGGCAAGACGTGCCTCCACCTGCTGGTCCTGCAGCTTGCGCAGCTTCTTGTAGGTGTCGGCGATGAGGTCGAGGGTCTCCATGACCTGAGGACGCAATTCAGATTCCATCGCAGCCAGCGACAGGTTCGATTCGTCCTCATCCTCTTCCTCTTCTTCCGGCGGCATGCCTTCGCCGCCGATGGCGGTGATGTCGTCGTCGTCACCGGAAGCGGCCTGTGGACGGCGCTTGGCGCGCTCCTTTTCCTTCTCTTCGGCAGCCTTGCGATCGGCTTCGATCTTTTCCGGGCTCTGGAACTGCGGAGCAGCCTTGGCTTCCGGACCGGAATAGGTGGTTTCGAGATCGATGATCTCGCGCAAAAGCGTCGTGCCTTCGTTGAGTTCGTCGCGCCAGATGATCAGCGCCTGGAAGGTCAGCGGGCTCTCACAGAGGCCGGAGATCATCGTCTCGCGGCCAGCCTCGATGCGCTTCGCGATCGCGATTTCGCCTTCGCGCGACAGAAGCTCGACGGAGCCCATTTCGCGCAGATACATGCGCACCGGATCGTCGGTGCGGTCGGTCGGTTCTTTCTTCTTGGCGGTCGCGACAGCCGTGCCGGCCGTCGGCGCCAGTTCGCCGCCTTCGCTCTCGCCTTCTTCCTCGGCGTCGTCTTCCCCGCCTTGGGCTTCATCCACGTCTTCGTCTTCGATGACGTTGATACCCATGTCGGAAAGCATGGCCATGGTGTCTTCGATCTGCTCGGAGGTCACTTCCTCCGACGGCAGAACCGAGTTCAGTTCATCCATGGTGACATAGCCGCGTTTTTTCGCGGCCTTGATCATCTTTTTGACCGCGTCATCGGAAAGATCGAGAAGCGGGCCGTCCGTCGCGCCGTCGCGTTCGCCTTCGGCTTCTTCGTTTTCTTTGACTTTCGATGCCATTTATCTTGTCGCTTTCCCTGACGTCTGATCATGCGCCTTGCCGCCGGAGGAATGGGAGACGAACCACTCACCCGGGCGGATAGCTGTCACTGACCTAACGGAGTGTTGCTTAATTCCTGCTTAACTATGGGCATTGCGGTCGCAGCGCCAAAAACTTGTTTGTCTGCATGACCGGTCATCATACCAGAGATCCGTCCGAACCCACTTCACCCTTGTGTGCTTGGATTGGTGATTCCCACAATTTTTCCTGGCGTCAAGCCTTTCTGAAGGCTGGACAGGGAAAATCAACAAAACAAGCCGTTCAACGGCGTCTTTATCACCGATCTTCGCAGATGTAGGACATCGGGCCAGAGAAACAAGAGGTAAAACCCGCAAGGGCCGAGTCATGCTGCGGTGAGAGACTCGCTCTTGACACCCGTCAAGAACCAGACGCGCATCGACCCCTTGCCCTTCACCTCGATCTCACCACGCAACTCGAAATCGAAGCAGCTCTCCAATCTCTGCTTCAGGCAGTCGGCAACCTGAATGCGACCGGCAATGCCATGGGACTCCATATGCGCCGCCGTATTCACCGTATCGCCCCAGACATCGTAAAGCAGCTTGTTGGGGCCGATCACGCCGGCCACCACCGGCCCGGTGTCGAGGCCAATGCGAACCTCGACCACCTCGCCCACCTGCTCCGAAATCCTGCGGCAACATGCGATGATATCGAGCGCCATCATAGCAACTGCTGTCTCGTGATCCGGTTTCGGTTCGGGAAGACCGCCGGCCACCATGTAGGCATCCCCGATCGTCTTGATCTTCTCAAGGCCGTGTGCGCTGGCAATCGCATCGAATTGCGAAAATACACGCCCGAGGAAGGCGATGACCTGTTGCGGCTCCCAGCGTGCCGCTCGCGGCGTGAAGTCGACGATATCGGCGAACAGAATAGTGGCGGACGGGATGTGATCGGCAACGACTTGCGTCTTGTGATCGCGAAGCCGACTCGCCACCGCCTGCGGTAGGATGTTCTGCAGCAGCCGCTCCGAGAACTCATGCTCCGATTCCAGCGCCATCTCGGCCTGGGCGGCCTCCTTGAAGGCAAAGAAGGAGGTGGTGAAGATCAGCAGGAAGGCGAAGGGTACCGTCAGATAGTAAAGCGTATTGAGAAAAATCGGCTCCACCCGGATGAAATCAAGCGGCGCGACGAAGAGGATCTCGGTCGCAAGAAAGGCAGCCAGTCCGACAATGGTGACAAAGGCCGAAAGCAATAGCCGCTCGGCCCCGAAAACGAGCATGGAGGCCGCCGCCCCGGGCAGGAAATAGAAATGAAGCCCCGAGTCCCGACCGAAGAACATGCAGTAACCGATGCCGAAGATCAGCCAGATCGTACAGAGATAGAGCGCGCCGGAAATCGGTCCGTAGCGGTGAAAATAGGGTGTCAGCGCGTAGAAGATCACCTGTGGAGAGAAGGCGATGATCGCCGGCAGCAGACCATACCAGTCATAGGCCACATAAAGCAGCACATAGGGAATGGTCATCAGGCTGACCATCGCTGCGATGATGTTGGTAACCGCGAGCCTGCGGCGAATACGCGGCGGATAACCGGCGGTTCCGATCCTTGCCACCCACCAGACGGCATTCGGCAGACGCCAGAACGAGCGGAGCTTGCGCCCGTTACGGGCTATGAAATCGAACTCGTCCTGCGCCACTCTTGTTTCCGGTAACAATGGAACAGGACCTGAATCCCCCATTTGCCGCCGCAGTGCAACAGGTTTATGCAAACGATTACATCAGCCGTGTCCGGTGGCCGGCCCCTTGACGCGCCCGGACATCACGCCGAAGCCATCGATGATCGCTTCCTGGTTTTCCATGCGCGTCACTTCGTTCTGAACCTCATGCAGGGCGCTGATCACCTGCTCGATGCGTGCGCCGTCGTCAGTTTCGGTCGCCTCGGCAATCTCCCGCTCCAACTCCATACGCTGACGCTTCAAGGCCCTTGCCCTCTTGTAGAGCGCGAGCGCCTGTCGATAGCCCTCACGGGCATCTTCGGCTGCGGCAATTTCCGTGGCGATCCAGAGCCGCGCATTGCGGATCTGCTGGTCGAGACCACGCAGCAGCGTGCCGTGGCCGTGGGCCTCCAGCTTCTGGATCAGGATCTCACGGCTGAGTGTCGGGCCGGCTTCCGCGACGGCCGTCAGCAGCGACGACCACAGCTTTTGCAATCCCGCATGCTCGTAATCGATCGCCGCCACCTCGTCGTATTCGCCCTCGAGAAGTTGCGGATGGTTGACGATGGTCAGCGCCAGCACGCTTTCCCTCAGCGTCGGCTGATCAAGCGCGCCGCGCACGAGGCCTGACCGCGCCAACCGGTCCGAAATCGTGCCGCGGCTCGAGGCAACGGGACCGGGCGGACGTCCGCCGCTATTGCGGCCACCCTGCCCTTGCCCGCGCCCGCCGCCCTGGAAATTCCCACGCTCTCCGCGGCCCGGCTGGCTGCCCTGGAAGAAGGCATAGAGACGGTCACGCACATCCTGCTGATAGTGGCGCCGCACGTTCTCGTCGGCAATGACGTTGACGACCTGCTTGAGCTTCGCTTCGAGTTCGGCGCGCTTTTCCGGCGTATCGAACCCGCCGGCCTGCGTTTCGCGCACCCAGACCATCTCGGCGAGCGGTCGCGCTTCCGAGAGGACACGGTCGAAAGGCTGGCGCCCGTCGCGCTTGACGAGATCATCAGGGTCCTTGCCGTCAGGCAGCATGGCAAACCGGAGCGACTGGCCAGGCTTGATATGCGGCAGGGCCAGATCGACGGCGCGGAACGCTGCCCGCTGGCCCGCGCCGTCGCCATCGAAGCAAAGCACCGGCACCGGCGTGGTCTTCCACATCAGCTGCAACTGGTTTTCGGTGAGCGCCGTGCCGAGCGGCGCGACAGCATTCTCGATCCCGGCCTGGTAGAGCGCGATCACGTCCATGTAGCCTTCGACCGCAATCAGGGTATCGGCGCCGTCAGCCCCTTGCATCGCCCGGCGAGCGCGGGAGAAATTGTAGAGAACATTGCCCTTGTGAAAGAGCTCGGTCTCGTTGGAATTGAGATACTTCGCCATCGCATCTGCGGCCATCGCGCGACCGCCAAAGGCGATGACTTTCTCACGCGAGGACAGGATCGGGAACATGATACGATCGCGGAAGCGATCATAGGAGACCGGGATATCCGGGCCATGCACGACAAGCCCGCAGGCCTCGATCTGCTCCTTCGGCACCCCTTTGGAGGCCAGATACTCTTTCAGCGCATTGCGGCTTTCCGGCGCATAGCCGAGCCTGAACGTCTCGATCGTCCGGCCGGAAAGGCCACGCTCGCGCAGATAGGCTCTCGCCCGCGCCCCGCTCGCTGTCTGCAACTGATCCTGGAAGAACTGCGTCGCCATCTCCATGACGTCCTGCAGCGTCGTGCGCTCCCGCTCGCGCCGCTCCGCCTGCGGATCGGGCTGCGGCATGGCAATCCCGGCCATATCGGCGACCTGCTGCACGGCTTCGACGAAGCTCAGCCCCTCGAGATCAGTCAGAAAACGGAAATGGTCGCCAGAAACGCCACAGCCGAAGCAATGATATCGCCCCTTGCGATCCTCGCAATGAAAGCTCGGGCTCTTCTCGCCATGGAAGGGGCAGCAGGCCCAGTAGTCCTGCCGCGACACATTGGTCTTCTTGCGATCCCAGGTCACGCGGCGGCCCACCACGGCCGAAATCGGCACGCGGTCACGGATCTCGTCGAGGAAGTCGCTGGAAAAACGCATCTGTATCCCTGGGAAGCTGATCCTCCATATAGGCGCCGCGGCGGCGCAGCGCCAAGGCTTTCGCACGCAGTGCCCGTTATTCACAGCGCTTGTACATCAAGACGTTTGTATATACACTCACAGGACGAGCACCCGAGAGCCGCCATGCGAAGCCTGGACGACATTCCGCAGGAAGAATGGGCCTTCGAGTGGGACGAGGCGAAGCGGATCAGCAATCGCCACAAGCATGGGATTGACTTCGATGACGTTGTCTTAGCGCTAGCTGGACCTCGTCTTGAGACCCAGACCATAGCCAACGGTGAGTTGCGGGTTCTTGCGACATGCCCGGAAAGCGGCCGGTTGATTACCGCCGTCTACACCATGAGAGGAAACGTCTGTCGGATCATATCCGCCCGCGTTGCGAGAAGAAATGAGCGAAGAGAATATCACGCGCACTACCATAGCTGAGATTTTGGAAAAGCGGGCGCGCGGTGAAAAAAGCCAGACCGACTGGGCGCGCGTCGATGCCATGACCGACGAGGACATCGAGCGGGCCATGCGCGACGATCCCGATTGGAAGGATTTCATGGACATCGACTGGTCCAAGGCCAGGATGGTCATCCCCGACAAGAAGAAGGCGATCTCGATCCGCCTCGATCCCGACATCATCGATTTCTTCCAGGCGACCGGAAAGGGCTATCAGACCCGCATCAACGCGGTCCTGCGCCATTTCGTCGACGAGCAGAAGCGCTCGAAACCCTGAAACGAAAGACGCCGCCCGGAGGCGGCGTCGAACATCTTAGGATCAGGCCTCTTACTTCAAGAGGTCCTTGACCACGCCCGAAGCCTTGCCGAAATCCATCTGGCCGGCATAGCGTTCCTTCAGAGCACTGATGCACTTGCCCATGTCGCGCAGCCCTTGGGCGCCGGTTTCGTTGATCACCGCAGCGCAGAGCTCGCGCACCTTCTCTTCCGAGAGCTGCTCGGGCATGAAGGACTTGATGATGACGATTTCCTCGCGCTCCTGCGCGGCAAGTTCCGGCCGATCGTTTTCGGCATAGATCTTGGCGGATTCGTCCCGCTGCTTGATCATCTTCATCAGGATCTGCATGATCTCGTCGTCGCTGACCGGATCCTTACCGGCACCGCGATGGGCGATGTCGCGGTCCTTGATCGCGGTCTGGATCAGGCGCACGGTCGAGGTCCTGCGGACATCCTTGGCCTTCAAAGCTTCTTTCAGCGAGTTGGCGAGCGTGTCGCGTAACATTTTTTTCTTCTCCGGGGAGCAGCCGCTTCGCCCTTGGCGATTGTGGCTTTTCCGTGTTCGTTGAGTGGTTCTCATAGCCAGACATTTGCTGCGGCGCAAACGAATTGAGCAAAGCCTTGAAATGGCTTGGGAGAAATCCGCCCCGGCAACGACTCCGGAATTGACCTCTCCCCACGATGCGTCTATTGCTCGGCACCTGCACGCAAATTGTCATCAGGGCCGAAAACGCGCGACTTCGCGCGCCCTCGATCTGCAACATAAATGGTCCTGCGAAACCGCTCCGACAAGGGGCAGGCACGCGGGCGAACAAGGAACGACCATGACCGCGACAGCCCCCTGGACGACCCGCAAGCCGACCGCCCTCCTCGTTCTCGCCGACGGCACCGTCATCGAAGGCCACGGAATCGGCGCGACCGGCAAGGTCCAGGCCGAGGTCTGCTTCAACACGGCCCTGACCGGATACGAGGAAATCCTGACCGATCCCTCCTATCTCGGCCAGATCGTCACCTTTACCTTCCCGCATATCGGCAATGTCGGCACCAATGACGAAGACATCGAAGACCTGACGCCGGCAGCCCGCCACGGCGCGGTCGGCACGATCTTCAAGGCCGACATCACGGAGCCTTCAAATTATCGTGCCGCAAGCCATCTCGACGCCTGGCTGAAGAGCCGCGGCATCATTGGCCTCTCGGGCATCGACACCCGCGCGCTCACCGCCTGGATCCGCGAAAACGGTGCGCCAAATGCGGTCATCGCCCATGATCCGAATGGCGTTTTCGACATCGAAGCGCTGAAGGCCGAAGCCAAGGCCTGGAGCGGTCTCGAAGGCCTCGACCTCGCCAAGGTCGCGACCTCGGGCCAGTCTTCCGTCTGGAACGAGAAGGCCTGGTCCTGGACCGAAGGCCACACGACACTCGGTGCGGACGACGCCAAATACCACATCGTTTGCGTCGACTTCGGCGTGAAGCGCAATATCCTGCGCCTCTTTGCCGGCCTCGATTGCAAGGTGACCGTCGTTCCCGCCACCACCTCGGCCGAGGATATCATGGCGCTCAACCCGGACGGCGTCTTCCTGTCGAATGGTCCGGGAGATCCGGCAGCAACCGGCGAATACGCAGTTCCTGTCATCCAGAACCTGATCAAAACGGACAAGCCGGTCTTTGGCATCTGCCTCGGCCACCAGATGCTCGGCCTCGCGCTTGGCGGCACAACCGAGAAGATGCACCAGGGCCACCATGGCGCCAACCATCCGGTCAAGGACTTCACCACCGGCAAGGTCGAGATCGTCTCGATGAACCACGGCTTCGCAGTCGACTCTAAGTCACTGCCGGAAAGCGTTGAAGAGACTCATATTTCGCTGTTCGACGGCACCAATTGCGGCCTGCGCCTCAAGGCCAAGCCGGTCTTCTCCGTCCAGCACCACCCGGAAGCCTCCCCCGGCCCGCAGGACAGCCACTATCTCTTCCGCCGCTTCATCAACATGGTGCGTGAAACGAAGGGCGAACCGGCACTCGCTGAGCGCTGAGCGATTTCTGACTGTTTGAAGACAACGGCCCGGTTTACCCCCGGGCCGTTTGCATTTCCCCACGGACCTTCAGGTAGAACCGCAGGCTGAGCATGAAGGCAGCGCTGGCAAGCCCAAGGCAGAAGCCGTACCAGATGCCGATGCCACCGATCCCCAGCGGGAAGGCCATAAGCCAGGCGAGGAAGAAGCCGATCGGCCAATAGGAGACGAGCGCGAGGATCATCGGCACCCGCGCATCCTTCAGTCCGCGCAGGAGGCCCGCCGCGATCGCCTGCAGCCCGTCGACCAGCTGGAAGAGCCCGGCCACCATGACGAGCGGCCCCGCATAGGCCAGCACTTCGGCAGCGGCCGGGGCATTCTCGTTAATGAAGGCGGCAGACAATTGGTTCGGCACGAGCAGGAACAGGATTGCGCCCGACAGGGACATGAGACCGGCAATGCCAAGGACCGTGATCGATGCCCGCACCAGCTCCGGATAATTGCCGCGTCCATGAGCGAGGCCGACCCGCACGGTTGCGGCTTGGGCCAAACCGAGCGGCAGCATGAAGGCAATCGATGCGAGCTGCAGCGCGATACCATGGGCGGCGAGTTCGATCGTGCCGATCCGCCCCATCAGCAGCGAGGCAGCGCTGAACAGGCTGACTTCGGCAAGTACTGTGACGCTGATCGGCATCCCCAGATGCAGCACTTCGCGAAATGCCTGCCAGTCGGGCCGCCAGAAGCGCACGAAGAGCTCGTAGCGCTTCGTCTCGTCGCGGGTCTGGATGTAGATCACCATGGCGACGAAGCTCACCCACTGCACGATCACGGCAACGATCGCCGCTCCTGTCATGCCGAGCGCCGGCAGTCCGAAGTGCCCGAGCACCAGCGCATAGGCGAGGATCGCATTGAGGATCAGGATGCCGAGCGTCACCCACAGCACGATCCGGGCCCGTCCCGTCGCACTGACCAGCGCACGCAAGACGGCAAAGAGCAGTGCCGGAAGCAGGCCGAGCTGGATGATGAAGACATAGTTTGCCGCAAGTGCTGCCACCTCGGGCTTTTGCCCCAAGGCAAGCAGGATTGCCTCCGCATTGAAGAACAGCGGCATCGTCAGGATCACATAGAGGATTGAGACCCACATGCCCATGCGGATGGAGCGCCGAACGGAGACGATGTCACCGCGTCCATAGGCCTGGGCAACCATGGGCATGACAGCCATGGAAAAACCGGATCCGAAGATGAAGATCGTGAAGAAGAACTGCCCGGCCAGCACCATGGCTGCAAGCGGCACCGCCCCAAGCTGACCGACGATGACAACATCCGTCGTGTGAATGCCGAGTTGCGCCAGCTGCGCACCGATCAGCGGGATCCCGAGTGAAAGGGTGGCGCGGATATGAGACGTCCAGCTGCCGGCACCCACGGGTGCATGGCTGTGCGTTTCAAGCGGAGCGACGTCGATGTGCATGGCGATGATCTCAACGGAAAAAGCCGCTTCCAGAGGGTCCCTGGCGAGCGGCATGTCGCAACGGGATAAGCGGCAACCTGCAATCCAGCAAGTCGGAATCGACAACCTGCAAAATAATTGCGCCATGCATCAGCAAGATTGATGAAAATCAGGACTGAACCATGAGATCAGCACCGATTTCCTCCCGAAAAACAGGGGATGTGCCCGTTGACGCGCAAAACGGCCTTTCTCACGGCCGGAAACCGCCCATAGGTTCAAGTCTCTATTTCCAATCACAGGGGCGGATTAAGCATGTGGGAACTGATCTGGCGCGGCTCCATCATCGGGTTCGGCGCAACGCTTGCCATGGACCTCTGGGCCATATTTCTGACGCTCGCCTTCCGCCAGCCCAAGGCCAACTGGGCTCCCGTCGGACGCTGGTTCTACCACTTGAAAACCGGCACGGTTTTTCATCACACAATCGCAGATGCTGCCCCCTACCGCCACGAACAGGCACTTGGCTGGATCGCGCATTACGCCGTCGGCATTGTCTACGGCATCATCCTCGTCCTCGCGCTCGGCTCAAGCTGGCTTGCCGAACCGACCCTGCTTCCGGCCTTGATCTGGGCGATTGCCACCGTTGCGGCCGGCTGGTTCCTGCTGCAGCCAGGCCTTGGGCTCGGCTGGGCCGCCGCAAAGACCCCGAACCCGAACAAGGTCCGCACCCTCAATCTCTTGGCCCATACAGTGTTCGGTCTCGGCCTCTGGCTGACCGCATTGGTGATCCGCTGAAAGGACCGGCGCGTCAGATCGCGCCGGAGAAGGTGTCGCAAGACCCGACATTGCCGCTGTCATAGCCGCGCTTGAACCACTTCATCCGCTGCGCAGACGTGCCGTGATTGAAGGCGTCGGGCACGACATAGCCCTGGCTGCGCTTCTGCAGCGTATCGTCGCCGATCTGCTGTGCGGCATTCAATGCCTCCTCGAGATCGCCGTCCGACAGGATGCCCTCCTTGTCGGCCGATTTCGCCCAGATCCCGGCATAACAATCCGCCTGAAGCTCGACGCGCACAGACATCTGGTTTGCCTCGCGCTGCCCCATCGAGCGCCGCTGGCGGTTGAACTCCGGCAGAACACCGGTGAGGTTCTGCACATGATGCCCGACCTCATGCGCGATCACGTAAGCCTGGGCGAAATCGCCGGCCGCATCGAACTTCTGCTCGAGCTGGTCGAAGAACTCCGTATCGAGATAGACCTTGCTGTCGGCCGGGCAATAGAAGGGCCCCGTGGCCGAAGAGGCCTGACCGCACGGCGATGACGTCGAACCGGCAAACAGAACAAGGGTCGGCTCCCGATAGTTTTCGCCGGAAGCCGCAAAGATTGTGTTCCAGGTGGTCTCGGTCTCGGCCAGAACCGTGCGCACGAAAGCTGTGGTGTCGTCGCTGGACTGCCCTGAAGGACGCTGGCCGATCGACTGCTCGTAGCCGGATCCGGCGCCGCCGACATTGCCTTCGCCCAGAACCTGCAGCATGTCGATGCCCATGGCCTTCAGCACGAAGTAGATGACGACAAGGAAAATGATGGTGCCGAAGCTCAAGCCGCCGCCGCGCCGTCCACCCATCGGAATTTGAATGCCGGAGCGCCCGAAAGGATTGCGTCCTAGGCCGCCACCGGAGGATTGCCCACGCCGGTCCTCGACATTGTTCGACTGCCGCCGCCCTCGCCATTCCATGGTGCTACCTCTCTCCGATGTCGCAGCTTAATGAGAAGATAGCCGAACTGTTCCACGACACCAGTGAGGCAACGACATTCTTCTGGCGAAAGGCAAGCGAAGGGCCGACCAAATGTCTATCAGCCCTTGGCGTAACCGTAGTCCCCGCCACGCGACAGCGCCCGTTGATAGGCCGGTCGTGCCCGGATACGCTCGATCCAGCCCTTGAGCTCGCTGACATCCTTGCCCCCGGCGATCCGGGTCAGACCGGCTTCGACTGGAAAGCTCATGGCGATATCGGCGGCCGAAAATTTCCGGCCGGCGAACCAGCCGTCCTTGCCGACTTCACTGATCCACAGATCGAGATGGTCAGAGAGCTGCGGGTCAAGCAGCTTGCGCGAGACACCCTGGCTGATCATTTTGGCGACAGGCCGGATGAAGAAGGGCACCTGGCCGGGAATGCGCGCAAAGATCAGCTTCATCACCAGAAGCGGCATGGCAGATCCCTCGGCATAATGCATCCAGTAACGATAGCGCAGCCGCTCGTCGGTGCCAGCGGCGGGGCGCAAGCCCTCCCCGCCATAGGTCTCGATCAGATATTCCATGATCGCGCCGCTTTCCGCGACCACGCGCCCGCCATCCTCGATGACCGGGGACTTGCCGAGCGGATGCACCGCCTTCAGCTCCTTCGGCGCAAGGTATTCCTTCGTCCGATGATAGACCTTGACCTGATAGTCGAGCCCGAGCTCCTCGAGCAGCCAGAGAATCCGGTGGGCGCGCGAGTTGTCGAGATAGTGCACAGTGATCATCAGAAACGGCCCTTCGATTGTCGTTGCTTGAACATCTAGCGACGACCCCGACCGCCGTCGAGGCTGAGACCGCAACTTTGTCGACGACCGGACGCCAGATCGCCCGCAACGACGACTTGGCAGCCCTCCTCCTGCATGCAAATCTGCAAGGACAGACAGTGCTTTGGGAGGAGCGACGAATGAAAGCGATGCGACTGGAAGCGACAGGCCAGCTTTTCACACGGGAGGTGGAAAAGCCGGAAGCAGGACCGGACGATCTATTGGTGCGCGTCGAAGCCTGCGGCGTCTGCGGCACCGACCGGCATCTCTACCACGGTGAATTTCCCTGCACGCCACCGGTCACCCTCGGCCACGAATTCAGCGGCATCGTAGAGGCCGTGGGAAGCGCCGTCACCGGCTTTAAACTCGGTGACCGCATCACGGGAGACCCGAACATCGCCTGCGGCCGCTGCAGGCACTGCGTCAACGGCCAGGTCAATCTCTGCCGGAACCTGAAAGCCATCGGCATTCATCGCGATGGTGGTTTCGCAGACTACGTGGTTGTTCCCCACAAACAGGCCTTTCTCCTGCCGGCAGACCTCGACCCGATGCACGGCGCATTTTGCGAACCGCTCGCCTGCTGCCTGCACGGCATCGATCTCGCCGAGATCAAGGCCGGCTCCTCGGTCGTCGTGCTCGGCGGTGGCGTCATCGGCCTACTCACGGTGCAACTGGCCAGACTGGCGGGTGCAGCCACGGTGATCCTCGTGACCCGCCAGGCGGCCCGCCGCAAGCTTGCCGAGGAACTCGGCGCGACGGCGAGCGTCGATCCTGCCGCAGGTGACGTCGTGACGCAGATTTCCGGCGAGAACGGTCTCGTTCCCGGCGGCGTGGACGTTGTCCTCGAATGCGCGGGCGTTGGTGAAACGGTCATTCAGGCGACGAAGCTCGTCCGTCCGGGTGGCACCGCCGTCATTCTCGGCGTGATGGCGCAGGGCGAAAAGGTAGCGATCGAGCCATTCGACCTGCTCTTCCGCGAGGTCAAGCTGGTCACCTCATTCTTGAACCCCTTCACCCACCGCCGCGCAGCCGACTTGATCGCCTCGGGCAAAATCGAGGTCGAGAAGCTGATCTCGCGCAAGGTCTCGCTCGATGACGCGCCAGTCGTGGTCAGCAATCCGCCGCAACCGGGCGAGGTGAAGGTGCTCGTCGTGCCCGGCCTGTAAGCGGGGCTGTCAGAGCGGCGGGCGCCTGTCCTTCCAGGGCAGCGCCTGCTCGAGCTGGCCTGCAAGCGAAAACAGTGTGTCCTCCCCGGCAAACCGCCCGACGAACTGCATGCCGATCGGCAAACCCTCCGGTGACCAGCCTGTCGGAACCGACATGGCCGGCTGACCGGTGACGTTGAATATGGGTGTCCAGGGGATGAACTCGAAGGTCTGGGCCGCCAGCTGCTCGGCGATCCCGAGTTTCTTCAACAGCCTGCCGCCGCCGACATAGCCGAGCACCGTCAAGAGCTTCTTCTCCACGGCACTCGGCTGCAAAGCGCCGATCTTGACCGGCAAGCTGGACAGCACCGGCGTCATCAGCACGTCGACATCCTCGAAAAAGCCGAGGATCGAGCGGGCGGAAAGCGTGAGATAGCGATGGGCGGTGATCAAGTCAGAGGCGGTGAACCCCTCGCCCAGGAGACCCATGCCGAAGGAGGAGGCATCATAGTCGCCGGGTCTGATCTTCACGCCGAAGGTCTTCGCCGTAAACTCGATATCTGCCCGCAGCTCACCGGCAAGAGCGGTCAGGAAGGCCATGGAAAAGGCCTCGCGGTCGACGGGCGGCGCTGCCTCGATCACCTCATGCCCGAGGTCGGCCAACAGCTTCACCGTATCATTGAAGGCAGCCGCCACCTCCGGCGCCACGGCCTTGCCGAGCATCGGCTGGCGCGACACCGCGATCTTAAGCTTTCCAGGCGCCCGCTGGCAGGCCTCGAGGAATGTGCCTTCCTGCGGCGGCAGCGGATGGGGCGAACCGCGGTCGGCTCCATGCGTGGCGTCGAGCACGGCTGCGCTGTCGCGCACCGAGCGCGTCAGCACATGTTCGATGGCAAAACCGGACCAGGCCTCGCCGATGAAGGGACCGACCGGTGTGCGCCCACGCGTCGGCTTCATGCCGAATACGCCACAGGCAGACGCCGGGATGCGGATGGACCCTCCCCCGTCGCCGCCCGATGCGATCGGCACCATGCCGGAGGCTACCGCCGCACCCGAACCGCCGGATGAGCCGCCGGGGGTGCGCGTGAGATCCCATGGATTGCGTGTCGGGCCATTGGCGCCCGGTTCGGTATAGGGCGTCAGTCCGAATTCCGGCGTGTTGGTGCGCCCTGCGATGACGAGGCCGGCCTTCTCCCACCGGTTGACCAATTCGCTGTTGCCCTGCGCAACCCGGGCTGCCCAGAGGCGGTTACCATTGCCAGTCGGCACGCCGTCAATCTGCGCCAGGAGGTCCTTGACCAGAAACGGCACACCGGAAAACGGGCCGTCCGGCAATCCCTTCGCGACCCGCTGCCGCGCCCGATCGAAGAGCGGTCGGATCACCGCGTTGAGCTTGGGATTGACCGCCTCGATCCGCGTGATCGCCGCCTCCAGCACTTCGCCAGCGGACACCTCTTTGCGCTTGATCAGATCGGCCAGTGCCAATCCGTCGAAGTCAGCATATTCCTTGAACACCATCACTCCCCCACGGCCGACTCGGTCGATTGTCCTCACCTTCCGGTCAATCCACACATCGATCAAGCGCCATCGGACTTAGCGGCTCACCCGAATATAAACACCTACTTAACCATGGAGGACTAAAGTCTGCCTCAACGGCCGGCACAACACCGGCGCGGTGGACGCTGTCTGCCGCAACGCAGTCATAGGCTAATGAGGGAACGGCCCATGTTATTCAAATCGGCAACCAGCCGGAACATCTTTTCGACGGTGGCACTCGGCGTCGTGACGACCATCGGCGTGGCCGCGACAGTGGTTGGCATCAGCTATGGTGCAATCCGCGGCGCCGGCATCGACAAGATGCAGACGGCAGCCTCTGAAGCCGCCGCCGAGGTCAATCGCACGCTGAGCGTGGCCCATGAAATGGTCGCAGGCCTCGACTACTCGGTTTCGGCACTCAGACAGCAAGGAATAGCCGATCGCGAACTCGTCATGGCGGTTCTGACGAAGACGCTCGAAGGCTTTCCGGGAGCCATTGGGCTCTCCACAGGCTGGGAACCCAATGCCTTCGATGGCAAGGATTCTGAATTCGTCGGCAACCCGTCCACGATCAGACCGGCCGCTTTGTGCCCTACATCTATCGTGCCGGCGGCGTGATCAAGACCGACGTGCTGGTTGACTATGACACGCCCGGCGCCGGCGACTATTACCAATTGCCGGTCAAGACCGGGAAGACGGTCCTGCTCGAGCCTTACGTCTATCCGGTGGACGGCAAGGACGTCCTGATGACGACGATCTCGATCCCGGTGATGGAGAACGGCAAGGCACTCGGCTATGTCGGCGCCGATATCGACCTCGACAAGACGGCCGCCGATCTCGCGGCCAAGCGCCCGCTGGGCGACGGTTACATCGCCCTCCTCTCCTCCGCCAACGCCTTTGTCAGCCATCCGGACAAGGCGGCCATGGGCAAGGCGCTGAAGGACAGTGGTCTCGATGCCGCCGCTTGGGAAGGCCTGCTGAAATCACCTGGTACGGTCGGCACCATGATCGACAAGGACGGCGTCGAGCGCATGGCCATTGCGGTCCCGATCGAGCCCTTCCCGGGTGCCGTCTGGAAGGTCGTGGTCGCCGTCCCGAGCGCAACCGTGCTCGGTGTCCTGACGGAGACCGTCTGGACCTCCGCCCTCATCATCGCCGGCGCCACCATCATTCTCATCGTCGTCGGCTGGTTGCTCGCTCGCCGCTTCATCGGCCGCATCAACCGTGTCATCGGTCAGACCACCGACATCGCCGCCGGTCGCCTCGACGTCGAGCTGACCGACAAAGACCGTTCGGACGAATTGGGTGACCTCTCCCGCTCGCTCGCCGTCCTCCTCGACAGCAACCGCAAGAAGGTCGCGCTCGAGAAAGAGGCGGAAGCCCGCTACGAGCAGGAAGAGATCGAACGCGTCGAACGCTCCAAGGGCCATAAGGCGCGCGAAGAAGAAATCCGCTTCGTTGTCGATGAACTGCGCGCCGGCCTCGCCCGCCTGTCGGACGGCGACATGACGGTTCGACTCGACAAGGCCTTCTCGCCGGCGCTCGACGAAATCCGCGGCAACTTCAACGATTCGATCGAGAAACTGCGCGCCGCGATGATCTCCTTCCGAGACAACGCGACCACCATCGAGAACGGCTCGAACGAAATCCGCTCGGCGGCCGACGATCTGGCGCGCCGCACCGAACAGCAGGCGGCCTCGGTCGAACAGACGTCAGCCGCCCTGTCGCAGATTACCCGCTCCGTCAAGGAATCGACCCAGCGCGCCGAAAAAGCCGGCCAGCAGGTCAGCCGCACCAAGGAAAGTGCCGAACGCTCCGGTGAGGTCGTGCGCTCCGCGATCGATGCGATGAGCGCGATCGAACAGTCATCCCAGTCGATTTCCAACATCATCGGCGTGATCGACGAGATTGCCTTCCAGACCAATCTGCTGGCACTCAATGCAGGGGTCGAGGCCGCCCGCGCGGGCGAAGCCGGCAAGGGCTTTGCCGTCGTCGCCCAGGAAGTCCGAGAGCTCGCGCAGCGCTCGGCCAATGCCGCAAAGGAAATCAAGACCCTGATCACCGCATCCGGCGAGCAGGTCAAGCACGGGGTCTCGCTCGTAGACGAGACCGGAGAGGCCCTCTCGGCGATCGTCGCCGAAGTGCAGCAGATCAACACCAATGTTCATGCGATCGTCGAAGCGGCCCGCGAGCAGTCGACCGGCCTTCACGAGATCAACTCGGCCGTCAACATCATGGACCAGGGCACCCAGAAAAACGCCGCCATGGTCGAGGAAACCAATGCCGCGTCCCACACCCTCGTGTCGGAAGTCCAGGCGCTCTCCGCTCGCCTCGCGCAGTTCAATCTCGGCGCGGCCTCACACGCATCGGCAACGACGCATTCGGCGCGGACCCACAGCGCTCCGGCAACCATCGCCACGCGTCCCGCATCCCCTGCCCGTCCGTCGGCCGTGAGCGAAGCTGCCCGTCCGGTCCCCTCTCCGGCCCGCACACTGGCCGGCAAGATCGCCTCGGCCATGGGCGCAAAGCCCGCCCCGAGCGGCGGCGAGTGGGAAGAATTCTGATCGCAAAGACTACATTTGATTTTGGTAATGGCGGGCTGCGGCCCGCCATTTTTTGTTTCCGCTTTGAAGCTCACTTCGGTTCGAAGACAAGAAGTTCTTCGAAGTGGTTCATGTCGTCGAATGCACAGAAGGCCGGGGGCCGAAGCGTGATGACCGGAGCACGCGCACGAATATCCTTGGCGATGTCATCGAGGAACGGAACCCAGGCCGCCATGGTCTGATCGTCGAAGCGCTCGATCATGTAGGCGAAGGTGATGTGGAAGACATAGGTCTCGTGATCCGGATGCCGGTAGCCGAGCAGATCCGCCAAACGGTTGCGCCAGTCTTTCAGAATGGCCCGGTCTCGATCGGTCACACCCTCGAGCGTGAGGCCATTCGGGGTGGCATGCGTCACCTCCATCGCGAAGGCGTCACCGGGCTCGAATCGCGCCAGGCGATCGATGAAGAGCCCCGTCATGTCGTCGATCGGCGTCTCCAGCGGCACGTCGGATGGCCAGTAGGGCAATTCGCGCCTCGTCTCGATGATCCCCTGAAAGAGCGTCATGTGCAGACTGGAGGCGGCCGTAAAAGCCAGCTTTTCGGCGCCCGGCATCTGCGTGAACCGCGCGCGTGCATCGTTGATCGCAACCGCCGCTTCGGACCCCTCAACGAGGTGGCACACGACGGTGTTGCCGCGTTCACGAAGGAAGGTGCCCGAGGTGTCGTAGCGCCGCCCGAGATGCGGGATCGGGCCGGGATTGTGGCTGAGGGCGGCAGATTTAAGGTGGTCAGGTAAGTCCGGGGTCATAGAGTATCGTCCCTCTGAGTAGGAAGGACCTGCGGTACGCGCCGAGTGCGAAGCACATATGACATTGCGCGCCCGTCGCGGCAGCATTTCAGCGCTCCCCAACTTTCCTGTCGGAGGCTGCAAATATGGGGTTCCTTCCGGCCCAACATTTCCCTATAAGCCGCTTCTAGCCTGAAAAGACCATCTATCTGCGCCCGGCCGGTGACCTCCCTCACCCAGGCCGGTTTTTCGCGCAGGTCAAAGAACGGATAGAGCCATGCCCAAGCGCCAAGACATCAAGTCCATCCTCATTATCGGCGCGGGGCCGATCGTCATCGGCCAGGCATGTGAGTTCGACTATTCCGGCACCCAGGCCGTCAAGGCGCTGAAGGAAGAAGGCTACCGGGTCATCCTGGTCAATTCCAACCCGGCCACCATCATGACAGACCCGGGCCTCGCTGACGCAACCTATGTCGAGCCGATCACGCCTGAAGTCGTCGCCAAGATCATCGCCAAGGAGCGCCCGGACGCGCTGCTCCCGACCATGGGTGGCCAGACGGCGCTCAACACCGCGCTCTCGCTGAAGCGCATGGGCGTACTCGACCGCTACAATGTCGAGATGATCGGCGCGAAACCCGCTGCTATCGACAAGGCAGAAGATCGCGCCCTCTTCCGCGAAGCCATGACCAAGATCGGCCTCGAGACGCCGAAGTCGATGCTCGCCAACGCGACCGAGATCAAGGATGCCGACCGCAAGACCCATGAGGCTGCTCGCGCCGAATTGAAGGCAAAGCTCTCGGGCGCCGAACTCGACAAGGCGCTGGATGAGCTGGAAAACCAGTGGAACCTCGGCGAGACCGACCGCAAGCAGCGCTACATGAGCCATGCAATGGCGATTGCCGCACAGGCGCTCGACGTCGTCGGCCTGCCCGCCATCATCCGCCCGTCCTTCACGATGGGCGGCACCGGCGGCGGCATCGCCTACAACCGCTCGGAATTCTACGAGATCATCAATTCCGGTCTCGACGCCTCCCCCACCACCGAAGTCCTGATCGAAGAATCGGTGCTTGGCTGGAAGGAGTATGAAATGGAGGTCGTCCGCGACAAGGCGGACAACTGCATCATCGTCTGCTCGATCGAAAACATCGATCCGATGGGTGTTCATACCGGTGACTCCATCACGGTCGCGCCGGCGCTGACGCTGACGGACAAGGAATACCAGATCATGCGCAACGCCTCGATCGCGGTTCTCCGCGAGATCGGCGTTGAGACGGGCGGCTCGAACGTCCAGTTCGCCGTCAACCCGGCCGATGGTCGCCTCGTCGTGATCGAAATGAACCCGCGCGTCTCGCGCTCGTCGGCTCTGGCGTCCAAGGCAACCGGCTTCCCGATCGCCAAGATCGCTGCCAAGCTCGCCGTCGGTTACACGCTCGACGAACTCGAAAACGACATCACCGGCGGCGCAACGCCCGCCTCCTTCGAGCCGTCGATCGACTACGTCGTCACCAAGATCCCGCGCTTCGCCTTCGAAAAATTCCCGGGCGCCGAACCGACGCTGACCACCGCCATGAAGTCCGTCGGTGAAGTCATGGCCATCGGCCGTACCTTCGCCGAATCGCTGCAGAAGGCGCTCCGCGGTCTCGAAACCGGCCTCACCGGCCTCGACGAGATCGAAATCCCAGGCCTCGGCCAGGGTGACGACAAGAATGCCATTCGTGCTGCCATCGGCACCCCGACGCCCGACCGCCTGCGCATGGTCGCCCAGGCGCTTCGCCTCGGCATGTCGCCGGAAGAAGTCCACGAAGGCTGCAAGATCGATCCGTGGTTCATCGCCCAGTTCAAGGCGATCACCGACATGGAAGCCCGCATCCGCGAGCATGGGCTGCCGGAAGATGCTGAAAACCTGCGCATGCTCAAAGCCATGGGCTTCTCCGATGCCCGCCTCGCTTCGCTCTCCGGCAAGCGCCCGAAGGAAGTCGCGGAACTGCGCAACGGCCTGAACGTCCGCCCGGTCTTCAAGCGCATCGACACCTGCGCTGCCGAATTCGCCTCGCCGACGGCCTACATGTACTCGACCTATGAGACGCCGTTTGTCGGCGCGCTCCGCTCGGAAGCCCAGGTCTCAGACCGCAAGAAGGTCGTCATCCTCGGCGGCGGTCCGAACCGCATCGGCCAGGGCATCGAATTCGACTATTGCTGCTGCCACGCCGCCTTTGCGCTGAAGGATGCAGGCTTCGAAGCCATCATGGTCAACTGCAACCCCGAAACCGTCTCGACCGACTACGACACCTCCGACCGTCTCTATTTCGAACCGCTGACGGCCGAAGACGTTATCGAGATCCTGCGCGCGGAGCAGGAAAAGGGTGAAGTCGTGGGCGTCATCGTCCAGTTCGGTGGCCAGACCCCGCTCAAGCTCGCTGAAGCACTCGAAAAGAACGGCATCCCGATCCTCGGCACCGCGCCCGACATGATCGACCTTGCCGAAGACCGCGACCGCTTCCAGAAGCTCCTGATGAAGCTCGACCTGACGCAGCCGAACAATGGCATCGCCTATTCCGTCGAGCAGGCTCGCCTGGTCGCCAGCGAGATCGGCTTCCCGCTGGTCGTGCGCCCCTCCTATGTTCTGGGTGGCCGCGCCATGCAGATCATTCATTCGGAATCCATGCTGCAGTCCTACCTGCTCGACACGGTTCCGGGCCTGGTCCCCGAGGATATCAAGCAGCGCTATCCGAACGACAAGACCGGCCAGATCAACACCCTGCTCGGCAAGAACCCGCTGCTTTTCGATAGCTACCTGACCAACGCCATTGAAGTGGACGTCGACGCGCTCTGCGACGGCGAGACAGTCTTCGTCTCCGGCATCATGGAGCATATCGAGGAAGCCGGTATCCATTCGGGTGACAGTGCCTGCTCGCTCCCGTCGCGTTCGCTCTCCAAGGCGATGCTCGACGAACTGGAACGCCAGACGGCCGCCATGGCCAAGGCGCTCAATGTCGGCGGCCTGATGAACGTCCAGTACGCCATCAAGGACGACGTGATCTACGTTCTCGAAGTCAACCCGCGCGCCTCGCGCACTGTGCCCTTCGTCGCCAAGACCATCGGCGCCCCGATCGCCAAGATCGCCGCCCGCATCATGACCGGCGAAAAGCTGGATGACGCGATTGCCGCCTATGGCGCCAAGCCCGATCCGCGCAACCTGAAGCACATCGCTGTCAAGGAAGCCGTCTTCCCGTTTGCCCGCTTCCCCGGCGTCGACACGCTGCTCGGTCCGGAAATGCGTTCGACCGGCGAAGTCATCGGCCTCGACACGGATTTCGCGCTGGCCTTCGCCAAGAGCCAGCTCGGCGCATCCGTCGAACTGCCGCGTGACGGCACGGTCTTCGTCTCGGTCCGTGACGAGGACAAGGCCCGCGTCCTGCCGGCAATCCTCATTTTGTCGGAAATCGGCTTCAGGGTCATGGCAACGGGTGGAACCCAGCGCTTCCTGGCCGAGAACGGCATCGAGGCGATCAAGATCAACAAGGTGCTGGAGGGACGTCCGCATATCGAGGACGCGATCCGCAACCGTCAGGTCCAGCTGGTCATCAACACGACCGACGGCAACAAGGCGATCTCGGACTCCAAGTCGCTCCGCCGCGCCGCCCTGATGCAGAAGGTGCCCTACTACACGACGATGGCAGGAGCCCTTGCCGCCGCCGAAGCCATCCGGGCACTCAAGGGCGGCCAGCTCGAGGTGCGCCCGCTGCAGAGCTACTTCTGAGGCGGGTACGCTTCAGCCGCTTTCCGAGCAGCTTGAGACTGCATTGAATCGACATGATCGCCGCGTCCTCGGATGCGGCGATTTTGTTTTCACGCGACATAGGCATAGCTTCGCCAAGGGCGCCGGACAGACATCACATTCAGAAGAGTGACAGGCCCATAGTGTCGCACATTGAACTCTGTCTGCGCTGCCTATGTTATGAGGATCGATCCTCACCGACCGGCAGGCGAGACAGGTCAATCGTCATGTTTCTCGATCTCAAGAACTACACGCCGCCGCCAGAGCCACCACCGAGCCGGGGGCCGGAGCCTCTGACGCCGCGCCAGCAGAAGGCGGTGGCCTGGATCGTCGGATTGAACATCATCCTGCTGTTCATCGCACCCATCGGCGGCGCGACGGTCATTTCGGGACTACTCGAATTCTTCAAATGACCAAGTCGAAACTCGGCGCTCTCAGACCTGCCGCTTCTGCTTGGCAAGGATGGCAAAGGCGATACCGCCGATGACGAAAGCCGCAGCCACGACAAAATGCAGTGTAAGCTGCTCATTGAGGAAGAGGATGGCACCGAGCGCCGCAATCACCGGGACGGACAGCTGAATGAGCGCCGCCTGGAAGGTGGTGAGCCCGCGCAGTGCCCTGTACCAGACGGAATAGCCAAGCCCGGAGGCAACGATGCCAGAGCCGAGGGCCAGGAGCACGCCCGAGAGCGTCGCCGTCTCGTAAAGCAGCGCGAAAATAGCAAGCGGCAGGCAAAACACGGAGGCTCGGACGAAATTTCCGGCGGTCTCGCCGATCGGATCGCGTGAGCCTCGACCGCGCAGCGTATAGACGGCCCAGGCCACGCCCGAGGCGATCATCAGCAAACTGCCGCCCAGATCCGGTCGCCCTACACCGGGCAGGATCAAGTAGACGAAGGCCGCAAACGCGATCGCAAAGCCGATCATTTCCCGGAGGCTCGGCCGATCACCCCTGAAAAGTCCGAAGGCCAGCATACTCGCCTGGACGGAGGAAAAGAGGATCAGCGCGCCGGTCGCAGCACCAAGCGAGAGATAGGCTGCCGAGAAGGCGATGGCATAAACGAAGAGCGCTGCAGCCGCCCACCAGTCCCCCGGCAGGCTTCTCTCGACCGATGCAGACTGGAGCTTCCCGCGCCGCATGAGGCCGTAGAGGACCAGCGCCCCGGAGACGATACGGACGGCAGTATAGCCAGCGGCCTCGATCGACACTGTCCCGAGCGCTTCACGCGCCAGGAGCGAATTGGCGGCAAAGGCCAGCATGGCGACGGCGGTCAGTAAAAATGTCGAATGCAACTGAAATACCCCTCCCGAACCATGCCGTGTCGCAAGACTATCCGGCGGGGTCCGCCACGTGTTAAACGCGAAGCTCCACACCTTGGCAAGCTGTGATCGTCTGGAGATTTCCGTGGAAAAGCTGCACATCGTCACCGAACGGTTCTTCAACGTTCCGGCCGAAAGCCTCTTCGCCGCCTTTGCCGATCCGGTGACCCTTGCCCGCTGGTGGGGGCCGCACGGCTTCACCAACGAGATCACCCATTTCGACTTTTCGCCCGGCGGCGACTGGGTTGTGACCATGACCAATTCCGACGGCACCGATTTTGCAAATCGCTGGACCTTTCAGGCGATCGAACCGCCATCCCGGATTCTGGCGCTCCACCATGAGCCGATGCATGTTTTCACGCTCGAGGTGACCTTGGCCACCGAAGCCAAGGGAACGCGCATGACCTGGCGCATGCAGTTCGACGACACGCCAGAAAACCGCGAGATCGAGCGCTTCATTGCTGTTGCCAACGAGCAGAATTTCGATCGACTCGTGGCGGAGCTCGGCGCCTAGACACCACCCATCGATCGATCAGTTGGCCTGACCTGTTCCATCAAAATTTGACGTTTGTCGAAAGACTCCGGCTGCGGCAATCTCCCTTGGTTTGAAGTGAGAGATTGCCCCATGTCCGTCACTGTTGCCGATGGCGCCGCAAAGGCGACGCGCCGCGAGTGGATCGGCTTGCTGATCCTGTCCATTGCCTGCCTGATCTATTCGATGGACCTGTCGGTCCTCTTCCTCGCCATGCCGGCGATCGTCGCTGATCTGGATCCGTCGGCCACCCAACTGCTGTGGATCAACGACATCTATGGCTTCATGGTCGCGGGCTTCCTGGTGACCATGGGCACGCTCGGTGACCGGATCGGCCGTCGAAAGGTGCTGCTGATTGGCGCCTTCTTCTTCGGGGCAGCCTCCGTCTTCGCCGCCTTTGCCAACACCGCCTCGATGCTGATCGTCGCCCGCGCACTGCTCGGCATTGCCGGTGCCACGATCGCGCCCTCGACGTTGTCGCTGGTCGTCAATCTCTTCCGCGACGAGCATGAGCGCAACCGCGCAATCAGCGTCTGGGGGACCGCCTTTGCGCTCGGCGGCCTGATCGGCCCGCTGATCGGAGGCCTGCTGCTGCAATATTTCCACTGGGGCTCGGTCTTCCTGATCAATGTCCCGATCATGGCAGCACTTCTCGCCAGCGCGCCCTTCCTGCTGCCAGAATACAAGGATGAGAATGCCGGCCGCCTCGATCTCTTCAGTGTCCTGCTTTCGCTTCTGACCGTGCTTCCCGTCGTTTATGGCTTCAAGAAGATGGCAGCCGAGGGCTTCGAAACGGTACAGCTAGTTCCCGTTCTCTTCGGCATTGGCGTCGGCACGATCTTCGTCAGGCGTCAGAAGGTGCTGGAGCATCCGATGATCGATCTTGCCTTGTTCCAGATCCCGGCCTTCACCGCCTCGCTGATGGTCAATCTCGCCGGCGTCTTCTTCATTTTCGGCATTTTCCTGTTCCAGAACCTCTTCCTGCAGCTGGTGATCGGTCTGACACCGCTGAAGGCAGCCCTCTGGTCCATCCCCTCCTCGCTGGTCTTTACCGTCATGTCTTTCCAGGCCTGGCGGGTGACGAACCGGCTCGGCCCGGTCCGAACCGTCCTGCTCGGCCTCGTCGTCAACGCGCTCGGCACAGGCCTCATGGCAATCGCCGCCTGGCATTCGAGCCTCATCGGTGTCCTCGGTGCCAGCATGATCATGGGCCTCGGCTTCGTACCGGTGATCCTGACGACAACAGGCCTGATCGTCGGCACGGCCCCGCCGGAGCGCGCGGGCTCGGCTTCCGCCATCTCTGAAACAAGTGCCGAATTCGGTGGTGCTTTGGGTGTCGCTGTACTCGGCAGCCTGGGAACGCTTTTCTACCGTTTCGGCATGCAGGATGCCGACCTGACCGGCCTTTCCGGAAGCGACCAGACCTCCGTCACCTCGGCACTCGGCACCGCTCTGGAGGTCGCCCGGACCACCGGCAACGAAACTGCACCATGGATCGATCTGGCAAAGGCGAGCTATGCGGGCGGCTTTGCCCTCTGTTGCGCGCTGGCAACCGTGACCCTGCTGCTTCTCGCCGCCATCGCAGCGCGGGTTTATGCGCGCACCGAGCTGGACGAAAGCCGGATCGGCGGCCACTGACGACGGAAATCAGGACGCAGCCAGCGTCTCATGTAGCCGCTTGACGTCGGCAAGGTCCGATCGGAAGGCAGCGAGGCTTCGTGCCTTCAGGTCAGGATCCGGCATCCTGAGGATGGCGGAGGGATGCGTGGTCACCAGCAGGATGCGGTTGTCCTGCATCGGGATCGGCATGCCGCGCACCTCGGCGATCGGTCGACTTTCGCCGGTCAGCGACAGATAGGCGGTCGCCCCCAGCGCCACGACGATACGCGGCCAGATGATCTCGATCTCTTTCGCCACCCACCAGCGGCAATGGGCAACTTCGCCTGCATCCGGGCGCATATGGATGCGCCGCTTGCCGCGCCGCTCATATTTGAAATGCTTGACCGCATTGGTGACATAGACCTGCGATCGGTCGATCCGTGCCGCCGCCACGGCCTCATCGAAGACCTGACCGGCCGGGCCGATGAACGGCCGACCCGCCAGATCCTCGGTGTCACCCGGTTGCTCGCCAACGAACATGATCTCGGCATCGCCGGGCCCCTCACCGAAGACCGTCTGTGTCGCATGACAATGGAGCGGACAGCGCGTGCAGCCGGCTGCCTCCTGCCGGAGCTGTTCAAGCGGTGGCAGATCAGCCGAGGGCTCGCTATCCTCCCGACCGCGCCACTGCGCCTGTAGCCGTTCGTGAAAGGCCGGCGGCTGGCTCGCCTGCCGTTCTGCCATCTCGGCAACCCGCCGCTCCGCACCGGCAATCAGGTCCGGAATGAGCGAGGCTTCCGGCATGTTCTTCCAGTATTTCTTTGGCATTTCCGATTGCATCGCCCTGATCTTCACCCGCGCCGGATTGAAGATATTGGCGAAATAGGTCCGCCACAGCTCGTCGGTCTCATCCTCGGCCTCTGGGCGGAGAGCAGGCTCGTGCGAGGTCTTCAGCTCCTGCCCGTTCCAGGCCGCCGATCCCTTTGGCGTCGCGATCAGCCAGTCCATGTCGGTGAAGCGTCGCTGGAAGAAACCCGCGGTACGGGCAACGATGAAATGATCCGGCTCGAACCAGGCGACGAAGCGCCGTCGCTCCGCCTGCACGGCCTCGACCTCGCGAAACCGCACGAAGGCCTTCATCTTGTGGCTGTCGCGTCGGACATTCTTGATGAGACGTGTGAGGTCGGCGACTTCGGGATCGGAGCTTACCTGCAGCAGTGCCCGTTCCCCCTGCAGCCGCCACAGGATGCGATAGAGAAGTGAAAATCGATCCGGATCCGAATGGCAGATCGCCGCCTCCGCCGCCTCGATGAAGCCCTTCGGCACGACGGTCCCGGAGGGTGCCTCGACAGGAGTTTTCTCTGGAAGCAACGCGCCGAACAGATCGCCCCCCTCGCCCGAAAGCTGCCAGCGAACCTGATCGGGTGTCACCCGATCAGCCAGGAGCGAACGTGCAGCATCGCGCCACTCGTCGAACGCTCCTCGCCCTTCGAGTGTAACGGTCCGCATCAGAAGAGCGACAGCTGTTCGGCCGGCGGCGCAAACACCGCCCGCAAATCGGTCCGATCGAGGCTGCGATTGGGCGACCATCCCTCGGCGACGATGAAAGACCGCACCTTCTTCAGCGACACGCCCAGACGCGTCAGATCTTCGAGCCGCACGCGCCGGTGACGGCGGGCCGAGAGCAGCCCGTTGACCGTCTTCGTCCCGAAGCCTGGGACACGCAGAAGCGTCTCACGATCAGCCTTGTTCACATCGACCGGAAAACGATCGCGGTTCGCCAGCGCCCAGGCAAGCTTCGGATCCAGCTCCAGATCAAGCATCCCACCCTGCCCGATCGACGAAATCTCTTCCACCGAGAAACCGTAGAAACGATAAAGCCAGTCCGCCTGATAGAGCCGGTGCTCGCGCATCAGGGGCGGCTTGATCAGCGGCAGGTTTTTAGAACTGTCGGGGATCGGACTGAAGGCGGAATAGTAGACACGCTTCAACCCATAACTGCTGTAAAGCCGTGCGCTGGAGCCTAGGATCGTCGCGTCATTGGCGCCATCTGCACCGACGATCATCTGGGTGCTTTGCCCGCCGGGCACGAACCTCTTGCGCCGTCCGGTGTGCGTCGGTTCGCGCGCCTCGTCGATCTTCAGCCTCAGATCCGCCATCGAGCGCCGGATGTTGACCGGACGCTTCTCCGGTGCATAGCGCTCCAGCCCGTGATCGGTCGGCAGCTCGATATTGATCGACAGGCGATCGGCATAAAGCCCCGCCTCCTCGACCAGATGCGCCGATGCCTCGGGGATCGTCTTCAGATGGATATAGCCTCGAAAATCGTGCTTGGTCCTGAGATCCCGCGCGATCTTCACCATTTCGGCCATGGTATCATCCGAGGACTTGATGATGCCGGAGGAGAGAAACAGCCCCTCAATGTAATTGCGACGATAGAATTCTATCGTCAGCCAGACGACCTCATCCGGCGTGAAGCGCGCGCGCTCGACATTGCTCGAAGAGCGATTGATGCAATAGGCACAGTCGTAGATGCAGAAATTGGTGAGTAGGATCTTCAGGAGCGAGATACAGCGCCCATCCGGCGCATAGGCATGGCAGATGCCCGAGCCCTCCGTGGAGCCGAGCCCGCCCGATGCCGACGAGTCGCGCTTCGTCGTCCCGCTCGACGCGCAGGAGGCATCATATTTGGCAGCGTCGGATAGGATGGCAAGACGTTCTTTGAGCGACTTCTTCATAAGAATGTTCTCTATACGTTCCCATGACAATGGTCAAGAATGCAACCTGCGACATTGCGTCCGCCTATCGCTCTTCATTCTGATTTTGCTGCGCTTTTTCAGTCTCGGACAGGCTTTAGGAGCCGCTCGACGAAAACTCTGGAAATTGCGCGAAGCATTCTGCTATAGTCCCTATCAACGTGATTTGTGACTGGTTCCGCAGCTTTGCTTCGGAACCTGTTTTCTTTTGTGCCCGCGCTCGCGGCCATGAAGACGAAGGAAGAGGAAATGGTAGACAAGGTACCGATGACGCAGAACGGTTTCGAGAAGCTCAGCGAAGAGCTGCGCTGGCGTCAGCAGGAAGAGCGTCCGCGCATCATCGAGGCAATTGCCGAGGCGCGCGCTCATGGCGACCTTTCCGAAAATGCGGAATATCACGCAGCCAAGGAAGCCCAGAGCCATAACGAAGGTCGTGTTGGCGAACTCGAGGATCTAATCGCGCGCGCCGAGGTCATCGATCTCTCGAAGATGTCCGGCTCGAAGATCAAGTTCGGCGCGACCGTCAAGCTGGTCGATGAAGACACCGAGGAAGAGAAGACCTACCAGATCGTCGGCGACCAAGAAGCCGACGTGAAGGCCGGCCGTATCTCGATCTCCTCGCCGATCGCCCGCGCGCTGATCGGTAAGGAAGCCGGCGACAGCATCGAAGTCGTCGCCCCCGGCGGCTCGAAGGCCTACGAGATCCTTGCGGTCAAGTGGGGCTGATCCAGTCCGGAAGGGCTCCTCTGTGGCGCATTCTCTCGACGAGATCACGGTGATTGCGCCGCATTTCAAGCGGCGCCTCTCGGGTGTGACCTCGACCGTCATCCAGCTCGTGCCGGAACAGAAGCGTCAGGGTCTCGGCATCCTGACGCTCGGCCCGGGCCTTCCCGGTCATCTGCCCAGCATGCGCTGGGCCGAGCTGCCCGGCCTCTGGAAGAGGCCGAAATCCGCCCCTGCCCGCGTCTGGCATGCCCGCCGCAACAACGAAATGCTCGCGGGTCTGATCCTGCGCGATCTCTTCCGGATGCCGCTGAAACTGCTCTTCACATCGGCAGCCCAGAGACATCACAGCCGCTACACTCGCTGGCTCATCTCGAAGATGGACGGCGTGGTAGCGACGAATGGAAAGTCCGGCTCCTTTCTCAAGGTCCCGCATCGTGTCATCCGCCACGGCGTGGACTTGCAGCTTTTTCATCCCTCCGACGAGATCGACACGAACCTCCCGGAAGATCTGAAGGGCCGGCATCTCGTCGGCTGCTTCGGCCGGGTCCGCCATCAAAAGGGCACGGATCTCTTCGTCCGGGCGATGATCGAACTCCTTCCGGATAATCCCGAATGGACGGCCGTGATCTCCGGCCGGGTCACCGCCGAGCATACGGCCTTTGCCGACAAGCTGAAGGCCGACATCGCCGCCGCCGGGCTCACCGATCGCATCCGTTTCCTCGGCGAAGTCGATGACATCAAACCCTGGTATCGCCGCCTGACGCTTTATGTCGCCCCCTCGCGCAATGAGGGCTTCGGCCTCACGCCGCTCGAGGCCATGGCCTCCGGCACCGCCGTGGTTGCAAGTGACGCCGGCGCCTATGCAGAGATGATCGTCGAGGGCGAAACGGGTTCGGTCGTGCCGGCCGGCGACTATGAACGCCTGCGCGACGCAATCTCGACCTTTCTCGAGCCGCAAAAGGCCATGCAGGCCGGTCGGCGCGCGCGCGAGCATGTCGAGGCGGCGTTCGGGCTTGAACGCGAAGCCGATCAATTGGCGGAAGTCTATGCGGGTCTGCTCGGCACTGCCCTGCCCCATGCGCGCGCAAGCTCCAAGCCTGCAACATCCGGAACCGTTTGACCGATGGCCGACCGCGATCTCCTCGACATCCTCATCGTCAACAAGGACAACAGCTTCGGGCTGACGCGCGACACGTCGTTGCTGATCGAAGCGCTGGCCTCCGTAGGCCGCTCCGAGGGTGTCGCGACCAAGGGCATTCGAGCACGAAACGTCCTCGACCGGCTGCTTGGCCGCAAACAGGCAAAGACCATCATCCACGTCGAACGCGCCTTTCCCCGCTGGTACAGCGCCGCCCGACACAATCTGCTTTGTCCCAACCAGGAGCGCTTCCCGCGGCGGCACATCAAGCGACTGAAGGGCATTGACCTCGTTCTCGCCAAGAGCCGCCACGCCGAAAAGATCTTCCGTGATCTGGGCGTAACTACGGCCTATGTCGGTTTCACCTCCGAAGACCGGCTCGACGAAAGCATCGCCAAAAACTGGAACAGCTTCTTTCATCTGGCCGGCGGCAGCACGCTGAAGGGCACGGAAGACGTCATCGAATTGTGGTCCCGCCATCCCGAATGGCCGGAACTGGTCCTGGTCCAGCGCGATCCGCATCCGAAGGCCGCCGGGGTCCCGAATATCCGTGTGGTCAGCGGCTACATCACCGACGCCGAATTGAGAGAGTTGCAGAACAGCTGCGGCGTCCATCTTTGCCCCTCCCGCTCGGAAGGCTGGGGACATCATCTCGTTGAAGCCCTCTCCGTCGGCGCAGTGACCGTTACCACCGATGGCCCGCCGATGAACGAGCACGTGACCACCGATTGCGGCATCCTCGTGCCCTATGCGCGGACGGAGCCCCGGCATCTGGGTACCAATTATTGCGTTGATCTCGAAGCGATGGAGACGGTCATCAACAATCTGCTGACCATGGACGTCGCGCAAAAGCAGGCGCAGGGAAGCGCTGCGCGCCAACGCTTCGTCGAGATCGATACAGGCTTCCGCACGAGACTCGCAGAAGCGCTGGAATCGTTCTGAGCTGGCCGCTCAGATCTCCACCAGACCGACTTTCTTCACCTGCCGGATCGTCAGCATGGTGCGCACCGTGTCGACATGTTCGTTCGCCGTCAGCACCTCGATCACGAAGTCCTGGAAGCGTGTCAGGTTTTCCGCCACGCAATGCAGCAGGAAATCGCTGTCACCGTTGACCATCCAAGCCTGCCGGACGATCGGCCAGCTGTCGGTCGCCGCCGCAAAGGCCTTGAGGTTCGCCTCCGACTGGTGCTTCAACCCCACCATGCAGAAGGCGACGAGATCATAGCCCAGCCGGCTGGCATTCAGAACGGCGTGATAGCTTTCGATCACGCCGGCCTCCTCGAGCTTGCGCACCCGGCGCAGGCAGGGTGGTGCCGATATGCCGACACGTTCGGAAAGTTCCACATTGGTCATGCGCCCGTCCCGCTGCAATTCTTTGAGAATGCGCAGGTCGATGGCGTCGAGTTCTACCTTGAGCACGGCCGATCCTTTTGAAGATGTGTGCGATATCTACTCCTTCAGAGGCAATTGGCAAGAATCCTCCGCGTTCACGCACAATTATTGCGTGGACGCGCAAAGCTCTGTTGCTAATGCCCGGCCATGCCTTGAATTGCTTGTCGCTTCGATCCTAAATGGGGGACAGTTGCGCGATGATCGGGCGGTCCTGTTGGACTAGTCACGATTGAAGACGAAATCAGCGCATTGAAAGGAAGCGACATGACTGCCCGCCACACCAAGGTGCTGATCATCGGCTCCGGCCCTGCCGGCTACACCGCTGCGATCTACGCTGCCCGCGCCATGCTGAAGCCGGTTCTGATCGCCGGCATGGAACAGGGTGGTCAGTTGATGATCACCACGGATGTGGAAAACTACCCAGGCTTCGCCGATCCGATCCAGGGCCCCTGGCTCATGGAGCAGATGCTCAACCAGGCCATCCATGTCGGCACAGAGATCGTCAGCGATCTCGTGACCGAAGTCGACACGAGCCACCGTCCGTTCACGGTGAAGACCGACAGCGGTCAGGTCTGGACAGCAGACACGCTGATCATCTGCACCGGCGCCAAGGCCAAGTGGCTCGGCATCGAGAGCGAGCAGCATTTTCAGGGCTTTGGCGTGTCCGCCTGCGCGACCTGCGACGGCTTCTTCTATCGCAACAAGGACGTCATCGTCGTCGGCGGCGGCAATTCGGCCGTCGAGGAAGCCCTTTACCTCTCGCATATCTGCAAGTCGGTCACCGTCGTCCATCGCCGTGACTCATTCCGTTCGGAAAAAATCTTGCAGGAACGTCTCTTCGCCAAGGACAATATCCGCGTCCTCTGGAACACAACCGTCGAGGAAATCACTGGGGCTCCGGCAAAGCCGCCGATGCCGCCGTCCGTCTCCGGCGTGAAGCTCAAGGATGCGCTGACCGGTGCCGTCACCGACATGCCGATCGACGGCGTCTTCGTCGCCATCGGCCATGCGCCGGCCGTCGAACTCTTCAAGGACAAGCTGAAGCTGAAGTCGAACGGCTATCTGTGGACCGCGCCGGATTCGACAGCGACCGACGTGCCCGGCATCTTTGCCGCCGGTGACGTCACCGACGATGTCTACCGTCAGGCGATCACCGCCGCCGGCATGGGCTGCATGGCAGCGCTCGAGGCCGAACGTTTCCTCTCGGCCCTGCCCGTCGAGACACAACAAGCCGCGGAATAAGCGACATGAGAGGGGCCGGCATGCCGCTGGATTGGGACAAACTGCGCATTTTTCATGCGGCCGCCGAAGCTGGGTCCTTCACCCATGCGGCCGACAAGCTGCATTTGTCCCAGTCGGCGATCAGCCGCCAGGTCTCCTCTCTGGAGCAGGACATCGGCGTCAAGCTCTTCCACCGCCATGCCCGCGGCCTGATCCTGACCGAACAGGGCGAGTTGCTGTATCGCACCGCCCATGACGTTCTCCTGAAGCTGCAGACCGTCAAGATGCAGCTGACCGAAACGACCGAAAAGCCCTCCGGCAAGCTGCGGGTCACGACCACCGTCGGCCTCGGCCAGGGCTGGCTGACTGACAAGGTGCAGGAATTCCTGCAGCTCTATCCTGATATGTCGATCCAGCTGCTCCTCGACAACGAGGAACTGGACGTCAACATGCGCCATGCCGACTGCGCCATTCGCCTGCGCCAGCCGCAGCAGTCGGACCTCATCCAGCGCAAGCTGTTCACCGTGCATATGCACGTCTATGCGGCACCGTCCTACATCAACCGCTACGGCGAGCCACAGTCGATCGAGGATCTCGACAACCATCGGATCATCACCTTCGGCGAACCGGCACCGAATTACCTGCTGGACGTCAACTGGCTCGAAGTCGCCGGCCGCTCCTCCGACAATCCGCGCGTCCCGCATCTGCAGATCAACAGTCTGACCTCGATCAAGCGCGCCTGTCTTCTGGGTATCGGCATCGCCATGCTGCCGGATTACATCGTCGGTCGCGATCCGGGACTGCTGCAGCTGGTCACCAGCGCCGACGTCCCCTCCTTCGACACCTATTTCTGCTATCCCGACGAGATCAAGAACGCCGCGAAGCTCAAGGCATTCAGGGACTTCATCGTCGCCAAAGCCCGCAACTGGAACTTCTAAAGGCAGCCCCTCATCCGCTTTTTTAGTAGGTCGCGCGCACAGACCTGCGACGAGTGCATGCCTGACATGCATAAAAAAGCATTGTTCACTGCACAAAAAACCACCATATCGCACACAGCTGATGCACATGGTGGCTTTTTCCTCCCAGTTCCACCGCAGCAGCTGTTCCCCTCTGGAGGTTTTTGACCTTCACAATTCAAAGGGCCCTGGTTTTTCCGGTGGCCCTCTTTTTTTGTTATTTTGTTGGAACAATAGATCCCACGAACCGTTTCAGCGTCTGGCGGAACTGACGCCGGGCAGCGTGCCGCCCGACACCAGAGATCACTCCGCCGCGGACTCGAATTGCTGACGATTTGGAGGGGATATGTTCCTGGAGGACGTGATGAAGGCGCTGGCTCACCCGGCGCGCATGGAAATGCTGATTTGGCTGAAAGATCCCAAGGAGTATTTCGGGGTACCGAAAGAGGACGCGACCGACGGCATCAGTGCAGGTCAATTCGAGCGGTCAGGCCTTTCTCAATCCGCAGTTTCAGCGCATCTCGCGACGCTTCAGCGCGCAGGTCTCATCAGTTCCAAGCGTGTCGGCCAGCGGGTCCTCTACCGACGGAACGAAGACACGATTGCAGAATTCATCAAGTCCTTGAACACCACGCTTTGATGCCCCACATCGGGGGTGCCGACGACAACCTTCCCGTCGTCGGAAACTCCCGAGAGGTTTCATGTCCAAGCTTTTTGAACCGACATCCGTCGGCACCATCCCCGTTTCCAACCGCATCGCCATGGCGCCGCTGACCCGCAACAGGTCGCCAGGCGCAGTGCCGAACGATCTCAACGTCGAGTATTATCGCCAGCGTGCGACTGCCGGCCTGATCATCAGCGAAGGCACGGCGATCACCCACCAGGCGCAAGGCTATGCCGACGTGCCCGGCCTCTACAAGTCCGAAGCCATCGAAGGCTGGAAAAGGGTCACCGACGCCGTGCATTCAGCCGGTGGCAAGATCGTCACCCAGCTTTGGCATGTCGGCCGGATCTCACACACCAGCCTGCAGCCCGACAACGGCGCCCCGGTTGCCCCCTCCGCCGTCGCCGCCAAGTCGAAGACCTACATCCTCAATCCCGATGGCTCCGGCGCTTTCGTCGAGACCTCCGAGCCCCGCGCTCTGGAAACGGCAGAACTGGCCGGCATCGTCGAGGACTACCGCAAGGCCGCACGGGCTGCCATTGAAGGCGGCTTCGATGGCGTGGAAATCCACGCTGCCAATGGCTATCTGCTCGAGCAGTTCATGCGCTCGAACAGCAACCAGCGCACGGATCAATATGGCGGCTCGATCGAGAACCGCATCCGCCTGACGCTGGAAGTCGTCGAGGCCGTGACCAAGGAAATCGGCGCCGACAAGACCGGCATCCGCATTTCGCCCACCACCCCGGCGAACGATGTCTCGGACCCCGATCCGAAGGCCGTCTATACGGCACTTGTCGAGGCACTTGCCAAGTTCGACCTTGCCTTCGTGCACGTCATCGAAGGCGCAACCGGCGGCCCGCGCGACGTCCTGCCCTTTGACTGGAAGGCGCTGAAATCCGCCTATCGCGATGCTGGCGGCAAGGGTACCTGGATTGCCAACAACGGCTATGACCGCGAGTCTGCGATCGAAGCCGTCGAGAGCGGCTATGCCGACCTCGTCGCCTTCGGCCGCCCCTTCATCGCCAATCCCGATCTCGTCCGCCGTCTGAAGGAAGATGCAGCCCTTAACCCGCTGGATCAGGCCACGCTCTACGGCGGCGGCGCGGAGGGCTACACAACCTATCCGGCGCTTGCCTGACATCACAAGGGCACCCGGTTCTGCCGGGTGCCCTTCGGCCTGCGTCTGACATCGTCAGGGCGCCGCGCGGCCGACCAGCCTTACAGTGATCAGCCCCATCAGCATCCCATTGACCGGATGCAGCGCCCCCAGCATCGGCAACGCGTCCCCAACAGCGGCCAGCGCGATCTGCAGCAGATAGGCGGCAAACAACAGGGTGCCAATTCGGCGATACCCGCGCGCCGCCTGCGACAGCGACAACAGGAAGAGCGCGAGCACCGGCAATCCAAGCGCCCCGCCAGTCGCCGCATGCAATTCCCAGCCTGTCCCGGCGCCGAACACAGTCATCCCGGCGAGCAGGAATTGTCCGGCGACACCGGCCAGCACCACGATCGCCAGCCCTCTGAAGACAAACACTGGAAACGGCGTGCGAGTGACCGCCGCGCTCATTGTTCGCCTCCCGCCACGGAGAGCACCCGATCGCGCATGGCCAATTTATCGGGCTCGGCCAGGCAGCCAAGGCTCTGCAATGTCGCCTTGACGGCGACATCGATGGGGGTCTGTGGCTCCTCCCCGAGGAAATCCAACAGGCGGGTATTATCGAGCCTGATCGTTTCGCGCCAAAGATAGCGCATCTCATGCAGCTCCCGGATCAGGGGAACGAAACGCCGGACCAGACCCGCCAGACGCCAGGGAAAGCCTATAGAGAAGACCCGGGGCCGGCCAACGACCCGACCGATCGCCGCCACCATCTGCGTGCCATCCGGATCATAGAAGCCGTCCATGTGAAACCGGGCAAAAGTCGGAAGCTCGTCTGCCCGATCGAGCAGCCGCATGAAGGTCTCGGCAACATCCGGCAGATATGCCCAGGCATGCCCCACACCTTTGCGCCCGGGATTGACGACGAAGCGGACCGGCTTACCGGGCTGCACGAGCCCATGTGCAAACCAGTTGTTGCCGGCATCGGGTCCGAAGAAGTCTCCGGCGCGCAGGATCAGAACCGGCAGCCCCTGCTCGGCCGCCCCTCCCAGTCGCCGCTCGAGCTCCACGCGGATGCGCCCCTTGACCGTTTCCGGCGCCTGACGATTGTCCTCGGCGATGAGCGGAAAGGTGTCAGCGCCGAAATTGTAGATCGTACCGGGCATCAGGATGCGCGCCCCGACTGCCCGGGCGGCAGCGATCGTGTTGTCGATCATCGGCAGCACGAGCTCGGCCCAGTTCTGATAGCCGGGCGGATTGACGCCATGCACGATGACACTTGCGCCTTCCGCTGCGCGCAAGACATCCTCGGCCTGCATCGCGTCCCCCCTCACCCATTCGTAGTGCGGTCGGGCGGTTGCCTGGCGCTCCGGCGCGCGGTGCATGGCACGAACGCGGTAACCGCGCTGCAGAAGAGCAGCGGCCAGCGCCCCACCGATACCACCCGTTGCCCCGAGCACCAGGGCAAGCGGGCGCTCCAGCGATGTCATTTCCGTTTTTTCTGTCATGGTTATCTCCTGTCTTTGAAACTGGAGTGAGTGTGACAGCGGCCGATGATATTCAGAATTGCCAAAGTATGTTGAATTGACATACAAAAATGAATGACCATTGATCAGATCAGCTGGGATCACTACCGAACCTTTCTTGCCGTCGTCGAGACCGGCTCCCTCTCGGCCGCCGCCCGTAGACTGGGTTTGACCCAACCGACCGCCGGCCGACATATCGAGGCGCTGGAACAGGCCTTCGGCGCCCCCCTCTTCCTGCGCAGTCCACAGGGGCTTCTGCCGACGGAAAAGGCACGCGCAATGCAGGGACATGCGCACGGCATGGCCGCAATGTCCTCGGCGCTCGCCCGCATCGCCTCCGGCGACATGGAGGCGGTGCGCGGTACGGTGCGCGTCAGCGCCAGCGAGATCATCGCAGTCGAAACCCTGCCGCCGATCCTCGCCCGGTTGCAGGAAAACCATGCGGGCCTCGAGATTGAACTTTCAGCCTCCGATGCCGTCGAGGATCTGCTTCAGCAGGAAGCAGACATTGCCATCCGCATGGTCCAGCCCCGACAAGCCGCATTGCTCAGCCAGCGCATCGGCAGGCTCTCGCTCGGCTTTCACGCCCACCGACGTTATCTGGATCGCCATGGTATGCCGACCGCCTTGAGCGACTTTGCCAACCACCGCCTGATCGGCTTCGACAGGCAGCTCGCCTATATCAGGGACATCCTGAAGGAGCGGCAGGATTTGGCCAACATTTGCTTCGACTTCCGCGCCGACAGCAATCTGGTGCAGCTCGCCGCCATCCGTGCCGGGCTCGGCATCGGCATGTGCCAGCACGCCATCGCAGCCCGCGAACCGGACCTCGTGGAAGTCCTGCCCGGAGCACTTGACCTGTCACTCGAAACCTTCGTCGTGATGCATGAAAACTTGAAGGCCGTGCCGCGCTACCGCGCCACCTTCGACGCGCTCGTTTCCGGCCTCAACGACTGTAAGCGGCTTTGCCGCGACGCTTCGGACGGCGCCCGGACAAGCGCAATCGAGACGTGAACGAATGACCTCAAGCGGTTGAAAAGACTCACGCCGGGAGACAGGCAATCAGGCCGGCGGTCGCTGTTCGTCGACAAAGGTGTCGACGATCTCAACCTCGGGACGGTCGCCTCCATCGCTGTATTCCTCGCGCCATCGCCCCGCTTCGTCCTGATAGCTGATCGTGACCGGCTCGTCGCCGACCTGTTGCTCCAGCATGACGATGCGTGCGGCTTCGAGGGCCTGGTCATGGGTCGGGAACGCCTCCGAATAGGCGCCACCGAGCCGATAGGCCCAACCGCCATCATGAGGAACGATCTCGTAGATGATCTTCACCATCGCCTTCTCCTCCTAGGCTAAGAAGGAGTATTCCATCAAAACAGCCTCGGCGCAAACGGACGATCGCGAGCACGGGGAACAGCGAGGCGCCCCTTGCCGTTACGGCAGCGGAATCAGGAGAGACAAAACATGGTGTCGCGCATCCGGCAGGAAAGACTTCTCCTGATCCCCGTCATTGCAGCAGTCCTCGCCCTGTTTCTCGAACATGCCGTCCTCGAGGCAGGCCAGATCGCCTCCCTTCTCGGTGCCGCAGCACTGATCGCCGCGATCGTCGTCGGCTCGATGCGCGTCGCCCATCATGCCGAAAGCCTCGCCCACAAGGTCGGCGATCCCTACGGGACGATGATCCTGACGCTCTCGGCCGTGGCTGTCGAAGTCCTGATCCTCGCCATCATGATGAACAATGGCGCTTCACCGACCCTGGTGCGCGACACGATCTATGCAGCCGTCATGCTCGACATCAACGGCATCCTCGGCCTCGCTGCCCTGCTCGGCGGGTTGAAGCATGGCGAACAGTCCTACAATGACGATAGCGGCAAGACCTATGGCGTCATGATCCTGACGGCCATGGGCATCTCGATGATCGTGCCGGAATTCGTCCCCCGTGACCGCTGGCAGTATTACTCCGTCTTCACCATCGGCGCGATGATCGCGCTCTACGCGCTGTTTCTGCGCATGCAGGTCGGCACGCACAGCTACTTCTTTTCCTACAGCTATCCCGGCGGCCACCCAGATGCCGCCGCAGACGACACGCCGCCTCGCAAGGCCGAAGATCACCCGACCGTTGAGGCCCGGCAGGACAATTCGACCCTGTGGTCGATCATGGTGATCCTCGCCGGCGTGGTGCTGATCGGCATCCTCGCGGAAGTCATGTCGGTGCTGATGAGTGCCGGCCTCGAGGGAACGGGCGCTCCCGTCGCCCTGACGGCGATCCTCGTCGCCTCCATTTCGGCTGCTCCGGAAATCCTGACGGCCTTGCGCGCCGCCTTGCGCAACCGCATGCAGGCGGTCGTGAACATCGCCATGGGTGCCTCGCTCTCCACCGTCATTCTGACGGTCCCGGTGATGGAGGCGATTGCGCTTTACACCGGCCAGCCCTTCGTCATGGCGATGACGCCGGTACAGACCACCATGGTCGCCATTACCCTGGTCGCAGCCGCGATCAACCTCAACGATGGCGAGACGAATGCGATCGAGGGCATGACCCATTTTGTCCTCTTCGCCACCTTCATCATGCTCGCTTTCCTCGGCCTTTGAGTCTGTATGATTCGCTCGAATTCACGCATCCGCCCACGATTCCGTGAGCAAACCTGCTCGGAACTTTTGTTGAAAACCGCCGTTCCCTCCGCACGGATCGGCCCAGTTGGGCCTCCCGCCGCATTCTCAACACGATGCGGATGATGATCGCCGCCGCGGGTGACCGGGGGGCCAACTCGGGAGTCGAACGTGAAGAGATTGGATGTGATAGACGGCATGCGGGGCTATTTCCTCGTCTTCATGCTGATCAACCACCTGGTGTTCACGGGGGGCCTTTGGCTCGTTCAAGTTAACCACCGCAACCTTGCCTTCGTCGAGGATGCACAGGGCTTCGTCTTCCTCTCGGGCCTGCTGACCGGCATGGTCTACAGCCGCAAGATGATGAAGGACGGATATGCCGTCGGCCGTGACAAGATCTGGTCCCGCGCATTGGAGCTCTATCGCTACGCCATGGCGATCGTGCTGATCGTACTCGCGCTGCAACTGGTCCTGCCCGGTGCTGTCTCGGCCTGGAAAAACTGGCTCGGCGACGCAAGCCTGCTCGACCCGAGCTCGCTCGCGCCGATCGCGACCTTCCTCGTCCAGCCGACCTTTATGGACATCCTGCCGCAATACATCGTCTACATGATCTTTGCGCCCGTCGTGATCTGGCTTTGCCTGCGCGGCCACTGGCTCGGCGTTGCCATCGGCTCGCTCTTGGTCTGGCTGGCCGCCCAGCTCGGCCTGCACCGCATCGTCACCTATCCGCTCGATGCCTGGCTCGCCGGTGCACCAGACCAGCAGGGCCTGCGTGTATCTTTCAACCTTCTCGGCTGGCAGATCGTGTTCTTCGCCGGCATCATCGCCGGTACCCTGACCTCGATGAAGAAGATCGAGTGGCAGAAGGTCTTCGACCCGAAGCGCACCACGCTTGCCTGGACGGCTCTTGCGATCACCCTCTTCTTCCTGCCGCTTCGCCTTGCGACGGCGCATGGGTTCATGCCGGGCTTCGTCCTCGAAAAATTCGGCCTGATGGAAATCCGCGCCGACTTTGGTCCAGTCTATCTCATCAACTTCGCAGCTGTGGCCTATGGCATGGCCTGGATTCTGGTGGCCGGCCCGCGTCACGAGAATACAGTGATCCGCAAGATCGCCTCGACGCTCACGAGCCTCTTCACACTCAACTTCCTGCAGCTGCTCGGCCGCCATTCGCTTCAGATCTATGTCTGGCACGTACTGATCGTCTATGCGGTCTACTATATCGACGCCCGTACGCCGGAACTGTCGCAGCTGACCAAGACGGCGATCACGGTCGGCGCGCTCGCCTTCCTCGCCCTACCGGCCTTGTGGCGAGACCGCGAAAAGATTTTCGCCAATGCGCCTTACGTCGGCAGCTGGATCAAAACTCCAGCATGAGGAGAAACCATCAGAGCAGGCCCCCGGGGCCTGCTCTTTCTTTGAGATCAGTCCCCTCCTCACTCACCAACCGATAAAGCGAACTTGATCTGGCGTGCTCTACCGAGCTGGAGCTTTCAGACCACTTAGGCGTTGAACCGGTCCAATCATTCGACCAGGAGGAATTGATGAAGCGTCTACCCCACATTCTCGCCGGAACCATGCTGAGCGTCAGCCTTGTCTCCGCGCCCGCTCTTGCCCAGCAGGCCGGCACGCCCGTCGAGACCCAGGCACCCAACGCGCCCGACCAGCAGCCGGCCTTTTCCGGTCAGACGAGAGCGCCGCAGCCTCCGGAAGCCGTCAGCATCCAGACCGAAGTCGTGGCCGAAGGCTTGCCGCATCTCTGGGCGATGGAATTCCTCCCCGATGGCCGCATGCTTGTCACCGCCAAGCAGGGCGCCATGCACATCATCGGCACCGACGGTACGGCCGGCCCCGAGATTGCAAACGTTCCGGAAGTCCTCGCCGACGGTCAGGGCGGCTTGCTCGACGTTGCCCTGGCACCCGACTTTGAAAGCTCGGGCATGATCTTCTTCTCCTTCGCCGAACTTCGGGATGACGACGGCAACGGCACATCGGTTGCTTCCGCACGCCTCGTCGCTGACGACCAGGGCGGCGGCGCTCTGGAAGACGTCAATGTGATCTTCCGCCAGACCCCCGGCTATGACGGCAACAAGCACTTCGGCTCGCGCCTCGCTTTCGGTCCGGAAGGTGAGCTTTACGTGACGGTCGGCGAGCGCTCCGACGCCGAGCCACGCGTTCAGGCCCAGGATCTGCAGAGCGGCCTCGGCAAGATCTTCCGCATCAGCCAGACGGGTGAAGCTCTGGAAGGCAACCCATTCATCGGCCAGGACGGCGCCCAGCCGGAAATCTGGTCGCTCGGCCACCGCAACCTGCAGTCCGCCACGATTGACGGTCAGGGCCGCCTGTGGACCGTCGAACACGGCCCCAAGGGTGGCGACGAACTGAACCTGCCCGAAGCCGGCAAGAACTATGGCTGGCCGGAAGTGACCTATGGCGTGGAATACAGTGGTGGTGAAGTAGGCGACGGCATCACCCAGATGGCCGACACGGAGCAGCCGGTCTACTATTGGGATCCCGTCATCGCGCCCTCGGGCATGGCGTACTACGATGCCGATGCCATCCCCGAATGGAAGGGAGCCTTCCTCGTCGGCGGCCTGGTAAGCCAGGGCGTGGTCATCCTCCACATGGAGAACGACCGGGTGAAGCATGAGGAACGCGTCGATCTCGGCGCCCGCATTCGCGACGTCCGAGTCGGTCCCGACGGCGCCGTCTACGCCGTCACCGAACAGCGCGGCGGAGGCAACTCGACCATCGTCAAGCTGACCAAGGGCTGATCAACCCATTCCGCCTCTGGCTCTCGCAGTCAGGGGCGGAATGCCAGAGGGTGATCGACAAGTGCACGGTCGACCGTGACGAGTTTCAGCCCTTCAACGTGACATTGCGCGAGCAGCAGCCGGTCGAAAGGGTCGCGGGTGGGCGACTCGGGGTCGACAGCGTGGAGGACGTGAGCGACTTCTATATCGAGGATCTGCAGGCCACCCGATTTGACGTTTGCCGGGACGTCCGCCAGCGCCATGCCGACATCCAACTTGCCGAGCCTGCTTTTGATAGCGATTTCCCAAAGAGTGGCAACGCTGACGAAGCCTATAGTGTCCCCCACACCGAAGTACTTGCTGATAGCCGGAAATTGCAGATCGAAATCCCGCCTCAGAAGGCCGAGGAGAATATGGGTATCCAGCAACAAGCGCCGCACTAGGGAAGCGGCCTCAGGAGAAACTCTTCTGGAAGCGGATCATCAAAGTCCTCGGCGATATAGGGAACGGCATTCTCGACGCCTATCGAACGCAGATGCGCCTGCATTGCCTCCCAATCGATTCCCCTCTTCTTCGGCTGCGTCTTTACCGCCCCCCCACATGCGGCACCAGATCCAGCACCGGCTTTCCGTCGCGCGTCACGGTCACGACTTCGCCGCGCTCGACCGCGTCGGCGAGCGCTTCCAGATCACGTGTGGCTTCCTGCAGGCTGACCGTCTTCATGCAAGCGATAGTATCACAAGCACTCTGCCCTCTCAACAAACACCAGAAAATGCGAAAAGGGCCCGCCTCCCGGCGAGCCCTTTCAAGACACATGTAGCTTACACTTACTTCAGCGAAGCGCAGAAGCGCTGGATGCGGCTGCAGGCCTCTTCCAGCTTGGCATTCGAGGTCGCGTAGGAGACGCGGAAGTTCGGGCCAAGGCCGAAGGACGAGCCGTGCACGGTCGCAACACCTTCGGTCGCAAGCAGTTCCATGACGAAGTCTTCGTCCGTCTCAATGACCTTGCCCGACGGCGAGGTCTTGCCGATGAGCGCGGCACAGGACGGGTATACGTAGAAGGCGCCTTCCGGCTTCGGGCAAACGATACCGGAGGCCTGGTTGAGCATCGAAACAACGAGGTCACGGCGCTCTTCAAAGGCCTTCTTCGATTCCGTGATGAAATCCTGCGGACCATTCAGCGCCTCGACGGCGGCCCACTGGGCAACCGAGCAGGCACCGGACGTCTGTTGGCCCTGGATCATGTCCATGGCCTTGATCAGCGGCAGCGGGCCGGCGGCATAGCCGATACGCCAGCCGGTCATGGCATAGGCCTTCGACACTCCGTTCATCGTCAGCGTACGCTCATAGAGCGCGGGTTCCACCTGGGCCGGCGTGTAGTAGACGAAGTCGCCGAAGACGAGATGCTCGTACATGTCGTCGGTCAGGACCCATACATGCGGATGCTTCATCAGCACGTCGGTCAGCGCCTTCAGCTCGTCCTTGCTATAGGCGGCACCCGACGGGTTCGACGGCGAATTGAACATGAACCACTTGGTCTTCGGCGTGATCGCCTTGTCCAGCTGTTCGGCGGTCAGCTTGAAATTGTTCTCGAGCGTGGTCTCGACATAAACAGGCGTGCCGCCGCACAGCGCGATCATTTCCGGATAGGACACCCAGAACGGCGCCGGGATGACGACTTCATCGCCCGGATTGATTGTCGCCATGAAGGCGTTGAAAAGAATCTGCTTTCCGCCGGTGCCGACGATGACCTGTTCGGGCTTGTAGTCGAGACCGTTCTCGCGCTTGAACTTGTCGGCGATCGCCTTGCGCAGCTCAGGAATGCCGGCGACCGGCGTGTACTTCGTCTCGCCACGGGCGATGGCGGCAACGGCTGCGTCCTTGATATTCTGCGGCGTGTCGAAGTCGGGCTCGCCGACGGAGAGCGAAATGACGTCTTTCCCCTGCGCTTTGAGTTCCCGGGCCATCTGCGTGACGGCGATGGTCGCGGAAGGCTTGATGCGGGAAAGGGCGTCGGCAAGGAAAGCCATTGTGCAGGTCCTGAGCTGATTGAACATCGACCCCGCTCCCCGGGGCCTCAGGTCCAAGCTCTATGGCGAAAGAGTCCCGGCCTTTCAAGCCAAAAGCACCGATTGCGCAAGAGATTTGCGTCACCGAGCCAATGCGCCTTTGGACGCGATTTCTCGTACACCGCCGAAATCACAATTCGACATGGGAAACGCCACAATTTCGTCGCCATGGCGACGCGATCGCACGGTTTCATGCGGTCAGGACAAGAATGAAGGTGCCTGTCATGGATTATGAATTGGAAACATGTACGCCCCCGTCCCGGCGAAGCCGTTCACTGGCCTGGCTTGCCGCCGCCAGCGGCCTGGCTTTGGCTCTCTTCATGTTCGGAAGCCCGGGTGCCGCCTCGCCACCCAGCGGGGACAAGCTCATTGTGGCACCGCAGACCTCCAACATCTCGGCAGATCGCCTGACCACCGGAAGCATCGTCCCGGCCTCCCCCGTCCGACTGGTCGATGTCCCGGCCTCAGCGATGAAGCACCTGCCGATTCCGCAAAAGGAGCGTCATGTGCTGATCGTCCTCCTCTTTGCATGCTTCAGTGTCATGGCGGTCGGAGGCTTCGCCCTTTGGAGGCGGGGATGGCGGGAGATCGTTCAAGGCGAAAACAGCGATCAGCGTTAAGTGTAGATCGAATCCGGGACACTGACGGTGGCGGTCGCACGCTTCGCCTTCAAAACTCCGTCATGAAGCGCGCGCCGCCAGTAAGGCGCCTTGCCACCGGCATTTCAGTCCCCATCTCTTCAGCGAGCAATCGGTCGCGACGAGGAGATGAAGATGCCGAACCCCTTCGACAAGATCGCACGGCTGTGCGTATCCGTTGTAGCCTTGTCGGTTGCAACATCCGCATCGGCCGAAGAGCCCCGGGAGTTCCGGGCCGGCGACGTCACCATCGAAGTCGCCACTGTCGCAGGCGGCCTCGAACATCCCTGGTCGGTTGAAGTGCTGCCGGATAGCGCCTTCATCGTCACCGAACGGCCTGGCCGCATGCGCATTGTCAGGAATGGTGAAGTCGGGCGACCCTTGAGCGGCCTGCCTCCAATTGCCGCCGTCGGTCAGGGCGGCCTTCTCGATGTCGCACTCGCTGCCGATTTCAGCCAGTCCCGCCAGCTTTTCTTCACCGCAGCCACGCCCAGTGAGAGCAGACAGGGCACAGGCGTCTTCTCGGCGCGATTGAGCAGGGATGAAAGCCGCCTGGAGGATGTGCGCCGCATATTCCTGATGAACAAACCGACCGGCGCCGGCCAGCATTTCGGCTCCCGCATCGCGATTGCCGCCGATGGCAGCCTGTTTTTGGGCATCGGCGACCGCGGCGATCCGGATCGCGCGCAGAACCCGGCGGATCACGCCGGCAAGATCCTCCGCATCAATGCAGACGGCACGCCATCCTCTGCCAATCCGGCGGGCCAGGCCCTGCCGGAAGTCTGGTCCAGCGGCCATCGCAACCCGCAGGGCATCGTCATCGACCCAGCGGACGACCGGCTGTTCACGGTGGAGCATGGCGCACGCGGTGGCGATGAAATCAACGCGCCGGAGGCGGGCAACAATTACGGCTGGCCGGTGATCTCCTATGGCAAGCACTATTCCGGCGCCGAGATCGGCATCGGGCAGTCCGCCGACGGCTACGAGCAGCCGCTTCACTACTGGGATCCGTCGATCGCGCCGGGCTCGCTTGCGATCTACCGAGGCGCCATGTTCCCGGAATGGGAAGGCGATTTCCTGGTGGCCGCGTTGAAGTATCAGCTGATTGCGCGGATCGAACGCAACGATGACGGCTCGATTGGCAGCGAGGAGCGCATTCTGCAAGGCGAATATGGCCGCATCCGCGACGTCAAGGTCGCACCGGACGGCTCCATTCTGCTGGTGACCGACGAAGAGGATGGACAGCTTCTGCGCATCACTCGCGCTGGCGAGAGCTGAGAAGCGCCGTCTCCCCGCCATCCGCCGAGCATTTGACCCAGAGATGGTTCCAATTCCCCTCACAAACGCGGGATCCGTGGGAAACCCGACCGACCGAACACGGAAAATTTTCACCCGCAAATTTCCGTGTCTGAGAGGGGTTTTGTCTCAATCTCCATCGCAAGCGATGCAAATTTTCGCCAAAATGACGCCAAGAGGGCTTGCGAGGGGAACGAATCACTCCGATTGCACTGAAAACAAAGGAGTCTCGCCGCCAGGAAGGTTAAAACTTTCGCTTGCCAATTTTCGACAAACCAAGCACTCTTCGGTCGTTCGGGCAATTTTGCGAGCATGGGAAGACCTATAAATGAGTGTGCGCCGGGGACGCTATAACAACCCCGGGCAGCCTAACTTGCGGAGATGGAAACATCGTCGGGAGTTAGACTGCGGTAACAGGGCCCCTTTCCTCTAATTTCGACAAATGCCTGTCGCTCACCCGCTTGCGGGTACATTGCAATGCTGCCCCGCCGAATATGGGCAGAGAGAAAAGGACCTGACGCATGGCCGAGACTGGCACTGTAAAGTTTTTTAACACCGACAAGGGCTTTGGCTTCATCAAGCCCGACAATGGCGGCGCGGACATCTTCGTCCACATCTCCGCCGTTCAGGCATCGGGCCTGTCGGGCCTGACCGAAAACCAGAAGGTCAGCTTCGACACCGAACCCGATCGCCGTGGCAAGGGCCCTAAGGCCGTAAACCTGCAGATCTCCGGCTGATTTCACCCGGTTTTCTACGAATTGCGGCCCGGCATTTATGCCGGGTTTTTTCGTTCAGCCTCCGTTCAGGCAAGGCCTCATAGATTGCGATCATCGCCGATGGCCCGAACAGCCACATCGGCCAGATAGTTTCCGAAGGTCGAGGAACGACGTCATGATGAAATTCGCGCAAAATGCACTTCTTGCGGCTGCAGTCACCCTGACGCCGATTGCTGCGGCAAGCCAGGCCGAAGCCGGCGACCGTCACTACCGCCACCGCAGTGACGACGCCCTTGCACTGGGTGTCATCGGTCTTGCTACCGGCATGATCGTCGGCTCGGCGATCGCAAGCCCCCCGCCACAGCGCCGCGTCTACATCGACCGCCCCGTCTCGGTTTATGACGAGCCCGACTATTATGTCGATGACTACCCGCCGCCCCCGCGCCATGCCTATCGCCCACGCCCGGTCTATCAGCAGCCGCGCCCGGTGGTTCAGTCTTATGCTGTCGAGCCCTGGACCGGCGCCTGGTATGACTACTGTGCGCAGCGCTATCGCAGCTTCAACCCGCGCACCGGCACTTTCGTCGGCTATGACGGCAGAACCCATTTCTGCACGGCCCGCTGACCGGACCGTATCCGCACCGCAGAATCGAAAAAGCGCCGGTTACCCGGCGCTTTTGTCGTTCAGAGACCCTGAAGATAGAGATTGGAGCGACGTTCGTCGCCGATCCGGCCACCAGGCCCGTGACCGCAGATGAAACCGACATCGTCTCCAAGTGGCAGCACCTTGTCGCGGATCGAGTTCATGAGGGTCTGGTGATCCCCACCCGGCAGATCGGTTCGTCCGACCGAGCCGCTGAACAAGACGTCGCCGAGATGGGCAAACTTCTGGTCGCGGTTGAAGTAGATGACGTGCCCCGGTGCATGGCCCGGGCAGTGATAGACCTCGAACACATGATCACCGAAGCTCACCTTGTCACCGTCTTCGAGCCACTGGTCGGGAAGCACGCTGCGCAGTCCCGAAATGCCGTAGCTCGCCGCCTGGGTCTCGATGCGCTGCAAAAGCGGCAGATCGTCCTTGTGCGGCCCGATGATGGTAAGCCCGGTTTTTTCCTTAAGCTCCGCAGCACCGCCTGCGTGATCCAGATGCCCGTGCGTGAGCCAGATCGCCTTGAGCGTCAGGCCATTCTCAGCGATCACCTGCATGATGACATCAACATCCCCGCCCGGATCGACGATCACGCCCTCGCGCGTTTCATCGTCGAACAGGATCGTGCAGTTCTGCTGAAAGGGGGTTACCGGGATGATTCCCGCCTGTATCTGTCCCATGGGCTCGCTGTCCTTCTGATCGTGATCGACATGGGCCTTACCATGCCAGACCAACGAGAGAAACCACGGCGAGTTTCAACGAAACCGACTTAACGGGACAGGCCGTAAACCTGCGAGACGGGAGATGCCGGAAGCAGGGATGCCTGGGCGACGAGGAAGCTGGCTACCACCAACTTGGCCGTGAACACGAGGATCGCAACGGGGCGCAGGCTGGAGCTTGCGGAAATCTGGGCAGTGCGGTCACGGTTCATCATGGCGCGAATCCTCTCTCCTTCGGCAAAGCCTCGCCGAAGCGGCTTGTCCGGAACTTGTGATTGATCAGTGCAGTGGTAACGAGCATGCCGGCCATAGGTTTCCAGATCGATCTCTAACCTGTGCGATCAGCGTAAATTTGTTGGAAATTTGCTACACTTGCGCATAGTTTTGCCGGCAATCCCCGTCAAGGAGACGAGGATGAACGCTCGATCACATTGTGATGTCCGACGTTCGAAAAAGCGTCGCCTTCGGCGATGAGGCAATAACCGGCGGTGGCACTCGCGTCTGCGCCGGAGGAAAGGAATGAGAAGCGTGGCCCGACAGTCTGCGACGAAGACTGCCAAGAAGATCCTGCCGGACCTGCCGGTGGTCGATGACAAGTCGATCGACTTCGAAACCATCGAAAGCCTGTTTTTCGCCTATCGTGATTTCGTGTCCGATCCGGATGCCATCCTTGCCAAGCTCGGTTACGGACGCGCTCATCACCGCGTCGTGCATTTCGTCAGCCGCCGCCCCGGCATGACGGTCGCCGACCTCCTCGGCATCCTGCAGATTACCAAGCAGAGCCTTGCCCGGGTTCTGAAGGAACTGATCGACAGCGGCTATATCCGGCAAATGGCCGGCCCCGCCGACCGCCGCCAACGCCGTCTTTACCCGACGCTTGCCGGACGTGAACTGTCGCTGGCGCTCTCCGAACCACAGTCGCGCCGCATTGCCCATGCCATGCACGGCATGAGCGCCGACGAGCGCGCGACCGTGCGCCGGTTCCTGGACGGCATGCAGAGACAGACCGTGACCCAGCCCCTTGAAACGGACGGAGCCGACTGACGTGTCGAAGAAGATCGAGCTGACCGACGACGCCCCGCATCTCCTGGTGGTTGACGACGACACGCGTATTCGCGACCTCTTGCATCGGTTCCTCACGGAAAAAGGCTTCCGCGTCTCCGTCGCCGCCGACGCCGCAGAGGCACGCCGCAAGCTTGAAGGCCTGAGCTTCGATCTTCTCGTCCTCGACGTCATGATGCCCGGCGAATCCGGCCTTTCTCTCACCCAGAGCCTGTCCGACGAGAAGCGCGTGCCGGTCATTCTGCTAACCGCCCGATCCGAGGCCGACAGCCGCATTGCAGGCCTCGAAGCCGGCGCTGACGACTATCTCGCCAAACCTTTCGATCCGCGCGAACTGGTGCTCAGGATCAACAATATCCTCAAGCGCAACATGAATCCCGACGCGCCGAAGATCGAGCAGGTGATGTTCGGTCCTTACACCTTCTCGGTGCTGCGCAAGGAATTGCGCAAAGGCGCGGAAGTCATCCGTCTGACCGACCGCGAACAGGAAATCATGTATCTCTTCGCCACGCGAGCCGGCGACACGATCCCGCGCCACGAACTCGTCGGCAACGACGCGGAGGTCGGCGAGCGCACGATCGACGTCCAGATCAATCGCCTGCGGCGCAAGATCGAGGATGATCCCGCCAACCCCGTCTGGCTGCAGACAGTGCGCGGCATCGGTTATCGCCTCAGCATGGATTGAGGCTGCGGCAAGGGCGCGCGATGCGCCGAGGAAGTGTAAGCACATGACGCTGTTCGATCAGATCCGGCGGGATCACGACCGTAGCCCGGCGACCGGCCTGAAAGGCTTCCTCCGCTGGCTGCGTCATCGGCTGCCGACTGGCATCTACGCCCGATCCCTGCTGATCATCATCCTGCCGATGCTGATCCTGCAGACCGTCGTCGCCTTCGTTTTCATGGAGCGTCACTGGCAACTCGTCACGGAGCGACTGTCGGAAGCCGTGACACGAGACATCGCAGCCGTCATCGAACTTCTGCAGCGCTATCCTGACGACGATGACTTCGCCACCATCGCCGATGTCGCCGCCAGCAAGTTGAGCCTGATGGTCTCGATCGAACCCGGCACCGAACTGCCCTCCCCGAGACCGCGGCCCTTCTTCTCAATCCTCGACCAGATCCTGTCCGACGAGATCGCCGAGCAGATCCGTCGCCCCTTCTGGATCGACACGGTCGGAACCTCGCGCCTCGTCGAGATCCGCATCGTCATCGACGGCAGGACCTTGCGGATCTTCGCCCCGCGCAATTCCGCCTATGCTTCCAACACCCATATCTTCCTGGTCTGGATGGTTTCGACCGCGCTCGTGCTGATCGCCATTTCCATCCTCTTCCTGCGCGGTCAGATCCGCCCGATCATGGCCTTGGCCAACGCCGCCGAAAGCTTTGGCAAGGGGCAACGTCCGCCGGAAGACTTCTCGCCGCGCGGAGCCGACGAAGTGCGACACGTCGGCCTCGCCTTCATCCTGATGCGTGAGCGTATCGAACGGCAGATGGAACAGCGTACCGCCATGCTCGCGGGCGTCAGTCATGACCTTCGCACCATCCTCACGCGTTTTCGTCTGCAGCTGGCGCTCGCCGGTGATGGGCCGGAGATCGACAGCCTCAATCAGGACATCGACGACATGCAGAGCATGCTCGAAGGCTATCTCGATTTCGCCAAGGGAGAGGTCGAGGAAGATGTCGGCACGCTCGATCTTGGCGACCTCTTCGAGCGGGTCGCAGCCGACTTCAGCCTGCACAACCGCGCTTTCTCCTGGACGCTGGAGGGCGAGCCTCTGGTCCATGTGCGCCCCAACGCCTTCACGCGCCTGGTGACCAACCTCGCCTCCAATGCGCGACGCTACGCACACAGGCTCGACATCGACGCCCGCCACACGGCGAAATGGCTGATCATCGTTTTCGACGACGACGGCCCGGGCATTCCGAAGGAATCGCGCGACGATGTCTTCAAACCCTTCTATCGCCTCGATGAAGCCCGCAATCTCGATGCTTCCGGCACCGGGCTCGGCCTTGCCATCGCCCGCGACATCGCCCGCAGCCACGGCGGCAACGTTACACTCGAAGACAGCCCGCTCGGCGGCCTGCGCGCCATCATCCGCGTACCGGTCTGAGATCATTTCGGCCAGTAAAAAGGGGCCCGAGGGCCCCTGGTCACATCATCTTCTTGCCGTTCGGTACCGGCTGCTCGACAGCCGCGAGCACAATGGCGCCATTCTCGTCCTCGAATCCGAGCGTCAGAACCTCCGAGCGAAACGGCCCGATCTGGCGGGGCGGAAAATTGACCACCCCGAGCACCTGTCGTCCCATCAGCGTTTCCGGTGTGTAATGCACGGTGATCTGCGCAGAAGACTTCTTGATGCCGATCTCGGGACCGAAATCGATCTTCAGCTTGAAGGCCGGCTTGCGCGCTCCCGGAAAGCTCTCGACCTCTACGATCGTGCCGACACGAATGTCGACCTTCTCGAAATCGGCAAAGGTGATCTCGGAGCCGCTCACTGGGCGAGTTCCTCGGCCCGCTTGCGTGCCGCTTCGATCGCCTGATCGAACAGCGGCTGCATGCCGTCCTCAGCCATCAGCACCGAAAGCGCCGCCGCTGTGGTCCCGCCCGGGGAGGTCACATTCTTTCGCAACTGGGCAGCCGGGTCGGGGGACTGGTGCAACAATTCACCAGCCCCCGCGACCGTTTCTCGTGCGAGACGCATGGCGAGGTCCGCCGGCAGGCCCGCTTTCCGGCCTGCCTCTGCCATGCACTCGACGAGGTAAAAGACATAGGCCGGTCCGCTACCAGAAAGGGCGGTCACGGCATTGATGTCGGCTTCGCTCGAGACCCATTCGACCGGGCCGGACACCTGAAGAAGACGATGAACGATATCGCGCTGAGTTTCGGAAACGGCAGCATTGGCAAAGGCGCCGGTGACGCCACGGCCGACCATAGCAGGCGTATTGGGCATGGCGCGCACCATGGCTGCCTGGCCGAGATGACCTTCCATCGAGGCGATGGTCTTGCCGGCGGCAACGGAAACGACAGTCGTCTGCGGCCCGACAAGAGACTTGAGGCCGGGCAGGACGGCGTCCATCACTTGCGGCTTTAAGGCGAGAAACAGAATATCCGCGATCAGACCTTCCGGCGGCGTGGCCGAGTAGCGGGCACCGGCCTCGTTGATCGCCGCCATCATCTTGTCGGATGGACCGGGATCGAGCACCGTCACGGCACTGCCCTGCACACCGCTCTTCAGCCAGCCGGCCAGCATCGCGCCGCCCATGTTGCCGGCTCCGACGAGGACAATCTGTCCGAATGCGGCATCCGTCATTCTCAGGCTTCTCCGACCGTCTCGAACAGGACGGCATCCATGGCGCTCTTGGCGTCCATGCCGGACCAGACGACGAACTGGAAGGCCTGGTAGTAGGCTTCGCAGGCATCGACGGCGGAGGAAAGCAGCACCTCGACCTGGCGATTGGTCGGCTCGGCACCACCGGCGAGCAGCAGAGACTGGCGGAAGATCACCACGTCCTCGTTCCGCCACAGGTCAAAATGGCCCATCAGGACCTGGCCATTGACGTAGGAAAGAAGCTTGATGACTTCGTTGAGGCGGTTTTCAGGGATCTTCAGGTCGAAGGCGGAAGCCAGATGCAGCGCCTCGAACTCCTCCATCCAGGAGAAGGAGACATGGTAATCGGCCCAGCGCCCCTCGACAGTCATTGCGATTTCGTCTTCGCCCGAACGCTCGAACGACCAGTCATTGGTCGCCGCGACAAACTCGATCATGTCGACCGGGTTGGATTGGCGTTCGACTTCGATTTCCATGAGGCTCATGCATCACCTTCTTGACCGGAATGAATACGGGCACCCGGCGAACCGCCGGGCCACTCGGACACCTGAACCGGAAACTACTGAAAACGATTCCGAAGGACCCCAGGGTAGAACACGCACCCTGTCCGAAACTTACGCGGCCCCCGCTCAGAATCATCGTTGAAAATCAGTGTATAATCGTGAGGGGCCAGCACCAGCCCCCTTCGCCATATTTGACTGTGTGACCTGTGGATGGCGCTTTCAGAATCGCCTTTGCATCACCCCATAAGCGACTCTGCCGATTGGCTTTTTCGCAGCTGTCCACAAGCTGCAATTTTTTCGTGGGTTCCGGTCCACGCAACACCCGTCAAGGTGCTGAAAATGCAAAAAGACCCAAAGCCACAGGCAATGGGTCTTCCTAAGCCTTGCGGCGTCTCGCGAAGCTAGATCGAAACGGGAGAGCCGTTACTTCGGCTGGGTCGAGAGCTGAGCCTCGAGAGCCTCGATGCGCTTCTGCAGCGCGTCGTTCTCCTCGCGCGCCTTCAGCGCCATCTCGCGCACGACGTCGAACTCTTCGCGTTTAACGAGATCCATATTGTTCAGCCAGCGCTCGGCCTGGGCGTGGAACGCCGTTTCGAGCTCCTTGCGCACGCCCTGGGCGGCGCCGGCGGCGTCCGTCATCAACTTGGCGAAATCATCGAGAATACGGTTGGGGCCGGTCGACATGGAAAACTCCTCTCAAGCAGACTGCGGACTGGAAAATCGGTAACTGCAGATGAGGTAGGACCAGACAGGCCGGCACGCAAGACGCGAAGGACAGATAAAGGTGGTTGACGGTGTCGCAGCCGCCTCGATTCCATCTTGACCGTGCCAATTCGCAACGCCATTTTCCAGCAGCATTAACGAAAGTACTCCATTGTTGTCAGTTCTGGACCTTTTCGCCGCCGTATCCTTTCCCGCGATCGACCCGGTCGCCTTTTCGATCGGCCCGCTGGCGGTCCATTGGTATGGCCTCGCCTATGTTGCCGGCATCCTCCTCGGCTGGTTGATCGCCCGCGATCTCCTGAAGCGCCCGCATCTGTGGCCGAACGGCCAGGCGCCCGCCACCTTGCAACAGATCGACGACTTCATCCTGTGGGTCGCGATCGGCGTCGTCGCCGGCGGCCGTCTCGGCTATATCTTCTTCTATGACTTCGCCTCGGTTGCCGCCAATCCGATGCGGGCGATCGAAGTCTGGAACGGCGGCATGTCCTTCCATGGCGGCTTCATCGGCGCGACGCTCGCCATGGTCTACTTCGCCCGGAAACATCAGATCCGCCTGTGGAGCCTCTTCGATCTGGTCGCCAGCGTCGTGCCGCTCGGTCTGCTGTTCGGGCGCATCGCAAACTTCATCAACGGCGAACTTTGGGGCCGGCCGGCCGATGTGCCGTGGGCGATGGCCTTTCCAACCGGAGGCCCCTTCCCCCGCCATCCGAGCCAACTCTATGAAGCAGCACTCGAGGGTCTGGTCCTGCTCATCGTGCTGCAGATCCTTGCCCGCGCATTCGGCGCCCTGCGCGCGCCCGGTCGCATCACCGGCATTTTCGTTGCCGGCTACGCCTCGGCCCGCATCTTCGTCGAATTCTTCCGCGAGCCCGACGTCCAGCTCGGCTATCTCTATGGCGGCTGGCTGACCATGGGCATGGTGCTGTCGCTGCCGATGGTGCTGATCGGGATCTGGATTTTCGTGCGGTCGGGGCGTCAGACCCCCGCGACCCAAGGCTGAGGAGCCAAGATGGCCACACCGCTCGCCGAAAAGATCAAGTCTCTGATCTCAGCCAATGGCCCGATCAGCATCACGGACTATTTCGCCCTCTGCCTCGCCGACCCCGAACACGGCTATTATCGCACCCGCCATCCGTTCGGCCGTGCCGGCGATTTCGTCACGGCACCCGAGATCAGCCAGCTGTTCGGCGAGATGCTCGGCATCTTCATGGTCAACACCTGGCAGCGCCACGGCGAACCGCGCGACGTGCGCCTCGTCGAAATCGGCCCTGGCCGCGGCACGATGATGGCCGACATGCTGAGGGTGATATCCCGCACAGCGCCGGAACTTTACGAAACGGCCACCGTCCACCTCGTCGAAACAAGCGCGCTCCTGAAACTCACCCAGATGGAAACGCTCTCCAGCCACGGCGACAAGGTCTCCTGGCATGAAAGCTTCGACGGCGTACCTGAGGGGTTCACCCTGCTCGCAGCCAACGAACTCTTCGATGCGATCCCCATCCGCCAGTTCGTCAAGACCGCAGAGGGTTTTCGCGAACGCATGGTCGGTATCGACGACGGTGACGAACTGTGCTTCACGCTCGGCGTCGCGACGCTCGACCCGTCCATGCTGCCGCAGGGTGCCGATGCGGCTGCCGATGGCGAAATCTTCGAGGTGGCCCCTGCCCGCCAGTCGGTGATGCTGACGATCTGCGAGCGCCTGAAGAACAGTCACGGCACCGCGCTGATCATCGACTATGGCCACATGGTCACCAATTTCGGCGACACACTCCAGGCGGTGCGCGCCCATGAGTACGATCCGCCGCTCGCCCATCCGGGGCTCGCCGATCTCACCAGCCATGTCGACTTCGAAAACCTCGCCCGCACTGCCCTTGCCGCCGGCGTGCATCTGAACGGCTGCATGCATCAGGGTGACTTCCTCGTCGGGCTCGGCATCGAGCAGCGCGCAGCCTCGCTCGGTCGCGACAAGGACGAGAAGATGCAAGCCGAAATCGTCGAGGCCGTGCATCGCCTCGCCGGCGCCGGCAACGGCTACATGGGCGAGCTGTTCAAGGTCATGGCGGTCTCCATGCCTGTCGTCCACTTGTTGCCATTCAAGTCCAAGCATTGACAGGACGGGGTGCGATCTGCACGATCGCGCCCGTTCCAGACGGCTTGATTTTGAAGAAAGCCGATTGAATCCAATCGTTTCGCAGTATCCGCATTGCATACGCGTGATTTGCCAAGGCTCAGGAGACCGATCATGAGCACAGCCAACCAGCCACGCCCCATCACCGCAGAAAGCCTCGACGCCACGACTGCAGCCGGCATCCGCCACGGCTTCTTCACCCGTGACGGCGGCGTTTCGGAAGGCATCTATCGCGGCCTCAATGTCGGCATCGGCTCGAATGACGACCCTGACCGGGTGCGCGAGAACCGCCGCCGCGTCAGCGCCTGGTTCGGCCTGCCGCTTGAACGGCTTGCCACCGCCCATCAAGTCCATTCGCCCGACGTCGTGGTGGTCGGCGACAATTATGACGGCAGCCGGCCAGAGGCTGATGCCCAAGTCACGGCAAGCCCGGGCGTGGTGCTCGGCGTCTTGACCGCCGATTGCGGCCCGATCCTGTTTGCCGACCCTGAGAACCGGGTGATCGGTGCGGCCCATGCAGGCTGGAAGGGCGCACTGGCTGGGGTTCTTGAAAACACCGTGGACGCTATGATCGCGCTCGGCGCTCGCCGCGAGGCGATCCGGGCGACCCTCGGCCCTTCGATCTCCCAGAACAATTACGAAGTCGGTCCGGAATTCGTCGACCGCTTCCTCGCCGCCAATCCGGAATTCGAGGCCTTCTTCACCCCCTCGTCCAAGCCCGGCCACGCGATGTTCGACCTGCCCGGCCTGACCATCATGCGCCTAAGCCAAGCTGGCGTCATCGCCGACAGCACCGGCCACTGCACCTATGCGGCGCCTGAGACGTTCTATTCCTATCGCCGGACGACCCATGCGGGCGAACCCGACTATGGGCGGCAGATATCCGCGATCGCGATCATGGAGAAATAAGATGGCCCTGCACTTCACCGAAAGCGAATTCTCCGCTCGTCGCACCCGCCTGATGGCCCGTATGGCCGAGGAAAAGCTCGACGCTCTGCTGCTCTTCGCGCAAGAGAGCATGTATTGGCTGACCGGCTACGACACCTTCGGCTACTGCTTCTTCCAGACCTTGGTCGTCAAGGCAGACGGCAGCCTGACGCTGCTCACCCGGACCCCCGACCTGCGTCAGGCCAAGCAGACCTCGACGATCGAAAACATCGTCGTCTGGGTCGATCGGATGAATGCCGACCCTGCCGTCGATCTGCGCAACCTCTTGAGCGATCTCGATCTTCTCGGCATGCGCGTCGGCGTCGAATACGACACCCATGGGATGACCGGTCGCGTCGCACGGCTCGTCGACAACCAGCTCAACAATTTCTGCGAAGCTGTGGATGCCTCCTACCTCGTCAGCAATCTCCGCCTGGTAAAGTCGCCGGCCGAGATCGCCAAGGTGACCGAGGCTGCTGAACTGGCCGACCTCGCCTTCGACGCCGCACTGCCCCTGATCGGGCCTGGTGCCGACGAAGCGGAGATCCTCGCCGCCATGCAGTCGGCGGTGTTGGCGGGCGGCGGCGATTATCCGGCCAATCCCTTCGTCATCGGATCGGCCGCCGATGCGCTTCTCTGCCGCTACAAATCCGGTCGCCGAAAGCTGTCCGCCAACGACCAGTTGACGCTCGAATGGGCCGGCGTCGCCTCCCATTATCATGCCCCGATGCTGCGCACCGTCCTGATCGGCGAAGCCACTTCGCGGCACCGCGAACTGTTCACAGCGGCAACCGAGGGCATGCGGGCAATCGAACAGGTACTGCGCCCCGGTCACACCTTCGGCGAAGTCTTCGACGCCCATGCCAAGGTGATGGACGACCGTGGCCTGACCCGGCATCGCTTCAATGCCTGCGGCTATTCGGTCGGCGCCCGTTTCGCGCCGTCCTGGATGGAGCACCAGATGTTCCACGCCGGCAACCCGCTGGAGATCGCAGCCGACATGACCGTCTTCGTGCACATGATCATCATGGACAGTGACAAGGAAGCGGCGATGACCATCGGGCATACCTACCTGACGACGGAAGCCGGCCCGCGCGCCCTCTCGCGCCATCCGCTCGACCTGATCAGCGTCTGACGGAGCTCGCGGTAAGCCTTTGTCGAGGGGATGGCACGGTTTTGCCTGTCTGTTCAGGGAATTGACAGGCTAACCATGCTAGTCACATTAATTGTGACAGGATCGAAGCGGAAGGACCCGCCGTGGTGAGATGTTCTCGCAGGATGACCACGAAGCTCGCCGGCATCCTCTGCCTGCTGGCGCTGATCTCGGGCTGCAACAGCACGGATGTGCTGACGCCCCCGGCCGATGTCGGCAATGGCAGTCTGCCGCAGACCTATTCCCAGGAGCTTGCAGCCCCGGCAGGCGGCACTCAGCCGGTTCAAAGTGCACCGCTCGGCCAGCCCGGCGTTTATACCGAGCCAGTGCGCGGCCCGCAGAATTCACTGGAGGCCCAGGCGGCAGCTCTGGCACAGGGCGGCCGCAATCCCGTGGCCTCCGCACCGCTTGATGGCGCGCCTGAACAGACGTTCCCCAGTGCCCCACAGCAGCAGGCCACCACCCTACAGGCAACGCAACCCGCTCAGCCTGCTCCACAGGCGACACAGTCCCAGCAGGCAGCCCTGCCCCCGGCCGCACAATCGACGGGCAGCATCCGCTTCCTGCCGATCATCGGCGCACCGGTTCAGGCGGTCACGCCACTCTCCCGCCAGCTCGGCGCCGAGGCGCGTGCCCGTGGCCTCACCATCAAGAGTGCCAGCGACGCTTCGAGCGAGCACATCCTCAAGGGCTACTTCTCCGCCTTCTCCGATGGCGGGAATGTCACGGTCACCTATGTCTGGGATGTCCTCGATGGCAGCGGCGGACGGCTGCATCGCATCCAGGGCCAGGAGGTCGTGCCATCGGGTGCGCAGGACCCCTGGGCTGGCGTGCCGGCCTCCGTCATGCAGCAGATCGCGACCAAGAGCATGGCCGAATATGTATCATGGCGGAACACTCGCGCGGGTTGACGCCCAAGTGACATCCGCCCTGTAAAACCGCAAATCATGCGCCCCATTTGGCGCATCAACCGAAAATATGGGCCTTGCCGTCCAAACCTCTTGCATTCAGGGGGAAGGGCGCTAAAAAGCCCGCATCTCAGCATGGTAACAGGCGGGCCAAGATGAAGGTTTTCGCAGGTAATTCGAACCGGCAACTGGCCGAAACGATCTGCTCCTATCTCAACGTACCACTCGGCAAGGCCAGCGTCCGCCGTTTCGCAGACCAGGAAATCTTCGTAGAGATCCAGGAAAACGTGCGTGGCGAGGACGTGTTCGTCGTTCAATCGACGTCCTTCCCGACGAACGACCACTTGATGGAACTGCTGATCATGATCGACGCCTTCCGTCGATCCTCGGCACGCCGCATCACGGCCGTTCTTCCCTATTTCGGCTATGCCCGCCAGGACCGAAAACCCGGTCCTCGCACGCCGATCTCGGCAAAGCTGGTCGCAAACCTGATCACCGAGGCTGGTGCCGACCGCGTTCTGACGCTCGACCTGCATGCCGGTCAGATCCAGGGCTTCTTCGACATTCCGACGGACAATCTTTATGCCGTGCCGCTCCTGGCGCGCGACATCAAGGAAAAGTACGACACCAACAACGTCATGGTCGTTTCGCCTGACGTCGGCGGCGTGGTGCGTGCCCGTTCGCTTGCCAAGCGCCTCGACTGTCTGCTGGCAATCGTCGACAAGCGCCGTGATCGTCCGGGTGAATCCGAAGTGATGAACGTCATTGGTGAGGTCGCCGGCAAGGACTGCATCCTGATCGACGATATCGTCGATTCCGGCGGCACGCTTTGCAATGCGGCCGAAGCGCTTCTGAAGAACGGCGCGACCAGCGTGACCGCCTATATCACCCATGGCGTGCTCTCCGGTGGTGCCGTGACACGTGTCGCCTCCTCCAAGCTGCGCGAGCTCGTGATCACCGACTCGATCCAGCCAACTACGGCCGTCCAGTCGGCGCACAACATTCGCGTGCTCTCGACGGCGACGCTACTCGGCGAAGCAATCAACCGTACGAGCCAGGAAGAGTCGGTCTCCAGTCTGTTCGACTGAGACCGATCCTTAACAGTTAAGATTAAGACCGACAAAGCGATGTGAGCGGTGTCACAGCCACTTGCACGCGGTCTTTGCTTTGCATACAGCTTCGCCCGCAATACTTCCTTTCGGACCCGGCACCCCCGGCTTTTGCGCGTGAGTTGATGGCTCTCTCGGTTGAACGACTTCTGGCCAATCCAGATCTGCATGAAACGGTCCAGGACCAGTCCAGGGCCTTGCTGCGCGTCAACGAGGAAAGCCCGAGGCTCGCTGCGGTGTTCGGGACTCAGCAACGCTGGCTGCTGGGTCATCTGGCGATGAGCCACTATTTCCAGGAGGTCGCCCGCGGCAATCCGGAACCCGTCATTCTGATGGCCCGCTTCCTGGAACAGGTAAAGACACTGGGCATATCTTCGGTCAACACCGCGGACGCCTTCATCAAGGAGATGCTGGTCTACGGCATCGCCCGGCACGGCCAGACGCCCGACCGCCGCAACCGCCCCTTCGTACCTGCACCGATCACGATCGCGGCGACCCGCCACTGGGTCTTCATTCATCTGACCAGCCTCGACCGGCTGGACGGCGGCAACAGGCTGGATGCCTTCGAGGCGGACGAAACGATCCTCGCCCGGCTGCATCCCGAGATCACCCGCCGCGCCATGGTCTCGCAGGAAATCCGCACACCGCCCAAGACCTGGTCGCTGTTCACCTGGCTGAACAATGGCGGCATCGTCATGGACTGGCTGATGGTCGGGGTCGACCCGGTCGATCCGGCAGTCGAACGCGTGCCCACGCAGGTGCGCTCCGTGCCGGAGCTTGCGGAAAATTTCCGGCTCTCCCGCACCCATCTGACGCGTAAGCTGCGCGAAGCAGAAGCGATCGGCAGTGTCGGCTGGGAAGGCAATCGCGGTCGCTCGACCATGTGGATTTCCCGCGACTTCCTGCAGGAATACCTCGCCACGCAGGCCGTCAAGCTTGCAGTCATCGATGCCGCCTGCGAGGCCGTCGGCCTGCGCTGATCAAGTGCTGCCGGAAGGACGCGTCATCTCCGGCAGCGGGCAGGCTTCGCCACCCCCAAACAGCCGCGAGCGCGTGAGAAAACGCCGCTCGCGTCCGTTGTCGAGCGAGAACATGCCGCCCCTGCCAGGCACCACGTCGATGATCAGTTGGGTATGCGCCCAGACCGCATGCTGGCTGCCGCTGATATAGAATGGCACGCCGCTGATTTCGCCGAGCTTCACATCCGTTTCGCCCACCCGGTAGTCGCTCGCCGGATAACACATCGGCGAAGACCCGTCGCAACAGCCTCCGGACTGGTGAAAGAGGATGTCGGGATAATCCCTCTGGATTTCGGCAAGAAACGCCAGCGCGGCGTCGGTTGCGACCACGCGGAGTTGGCCGGTGTCTGTATTCATCAAAATTCCTCCAGCAGGCCCGCTAAATCTGTCGAGGTTCTTGGCTGGAGGAGGCGAAAACGGTCATGTTCGAGAACCGGAGCGGAGCGTACTTCAAGTACGTGAGCACCGGAAGCGCAGACCATGAGCGTTTGCAGCCCCTCCAGACACGAAGATCGGCGGATTTAGAAGAAGCCGAGGGCCTTCGGGCTGTAGCTCACCAGCATGTTCTTGGTCTGCTGGTAGTGGTCGAGCATCATCTTGTGCGTCTCGCGACCGATGCCCGACTGTTTGTAGCCGCCGAATGCCGCATGCGCCGGATAGGCATGGTAGCAATTGGTCCACACACGACCGGCCTGGATGTTACGGCCGAAGTTGTAGCAGGTATTCGCATCGCGGCTCCATACGCCGGCACCGAGGCCATAAAGCGTGTCGTTGGCGATTTCGAGCGCTTCCGCCTCGTCCTTGAAGGTCGTGACCGAAACGACAGGCCCGAAGATCTCCTCTTGGAAGACGCGCATCTTGTTATGGCCCTTGAACACCGTCGGCTTGACGTAGTAACCGCCGGCAAGTTCACCCGAGAGAGTGTTGCGCTCGCCGCCGATCAGCACCTCGGCGCCTTCCTGGCGACCGATATCCATATAGGACAGGATCTTTTCCAGCTGCTCGGAGGACGCCTGTGCCCCGATCATCGTCGACATGTCGAGCGGGTCACCCTGACGGATGGCGCCCACGCGCTTCAGTGCCTTTTCCATGAAACGATCGTAGATCTTCTCATGCACCAGCGCACGGCTCGGGCATGTGCAGACCTCGCCCTGATTGAGTGCGAACATCGCAAAGCCTTCGAGCGCCTTGTCGAGATAGTCGTCGTCCTCGCGCATCACGTCTTCGAAGAAGATGTTCGGCGACTTGCCGCCGAGCTCCAGCGTCACCGGGATCAGGTTCTGGCTGGCATATTGCATGATGAGGCGACCGGTCGAGGTCTCGCCGGTGAAAGCGATCTTGGCAATGCGCGGGCTGGTCGCGAGCGGCTTGCCGGCCTCCAGACCAAAACCGTTGACGATGTTGAGCACGCCCGGCGGCAGAAGATCGCCGACGAGTTCGATCCACACGAGGATCGAAGCTGGAGTCTGCTCGGCCGGCTTCAGGACCACGCAGTTGCCGGCAGCCAGCGCCGGCGCCATCTTCCAGGCCGCCATCAGGATTGGGAAGTTCCAGGGAATGATCTGCCCGACGACCCCGAGCGGCTCATGGAAGTGATAGGCGATCGTGTCGTGATCGACTTCGCCGATCGTGCCTTCCTGAGCGCGGATGCATGACGCGAAATAGCGGAAATGGTCGATCGCGAGCGGAATGTCGGCCGCCATGGTCTCGCGCAGCGGCTTGCCATTGTCCCAGGTCTCGGCCCGGGCGAGCAGTTCGAGATTGTCCTCCATCCGCTGCGCGATCTTCATCAGGATGTTGGAACGCTCCGTCGTTGACGTCCGGCCCCATTTGTCCTTGGCGGCATGGGCCGCATCGAGTGCGAGATTGATGTCATGCTCGTCGGAGCGCGCGACGTCGCAGAGCTTGCCTCCGGTCACCGGCGTGGTGTTCTCGAAGTAGCGACCATTGACCGGCTCGCGGAACTCGCCACCGATGAAATTGCCGTATTTCAGTTTGAACGGCGAAGCCGCAATGGTCTGGACCTGAATGTTCATCTGTCATCCTCCCTGTGAAAGGACCCCTCCTCGGGTCCCGATGGCAGGATGATTGCTGCGTTCCGGGTCAGTAGATAGTGGCGCGAAACAGTGCTGCAGCGCACAGTGTTTCAGGAATGCGACACATAACGCCCGGTCAGTGCAGCTGGAAGCGCTTCATCTTCCGATGCAGTGTCGCGCGGCTGATGCCGAGCATCTGGGCGGCTTGTGAGACATTGCCATTGGTGCGCGACAGCACGCGGCGCAATGCAGCCCGCTCGGCATCGTCGAGATCGCTGGTCGCCTCGCCGCGCGTCTCGCGCAGCGCATCTGCGGCCGGCATGCCCTGAGCAATCAGACCATCATCGATCTTGAGGGCCAGACGCGCCGCCTTGGTCGCACCAAGGATCAGGTCGTCGCCGTCGACCGCGATCAATGCAGACATGGAATTCGCCTGAGGCACGACGACGATCCGCGCGCCGGCAAACGCCTGGCGGAAGAGATTGCTTTCGACTCGGGCTGCCGCATCCCGCACGGCCTGAGACAGCACCGCAAGCGTCATGTCCGAAACATCGTTGCGGCAGGTGGAAACATCGAGCGCCGCCGTCAGCCGACCCAGATGGTCGCGAATGGGTGCGGTCGCGCAAGACAAACCGATATTGGCGCTCATGAAGTGCTGGTCGCGGTGAATGACGACGGCACGTTCGTCGGCAAGCGCCGTGCCGATGCCGTTGGTGCCGACGCTTGCCTCGCTCCACAGCGTCTGCTGCCAGAGCCCCAGCGCCCGGAACTCGACATCGTCACCGGGCGCACCACGCCGGTCGACCACGATGCCGTTTTGGTCGGCGAGAATGATGCAACAACCGGATTTCCCGACCAGCTGATAAAGCCGGTCCACCTCGTCGGTGGAGCTGCCGATCAGCCGCTCCATGCGCTCGCGCGCTTCGCGGTACATCGCCGCGTCGACCTGCACAGGCTTGCGCGCCTCTTCGGGTTGCAGGTTATAAAGGTTGAGGCAGCGGCTCCAGGAAGCCGCGACCGGAGAGGTCACAGCGGCCGATGCCTTCTGTGCCGTCAAGTAGACGAGTTCGGAATGTCTGGTGTCCTGACGCATCGGCTCCTCCCAAAGCACGGGTGGCAGTATGCGCTTTCCGACACCGGAGGCAATCGCTCATCTAAGCGGCAAATGACCACACAAGATTTCGTCGTCAGGAATGACGCAAATCTGCGACACTTGCGCCACCTCTATCTTCCGGCGCTCAGGCCGCCAGATCGGCAGCCCCGTCGGATTTCAATGCATCTGCATTCGACGGCGACGTCATCCGGGGATTGACGATGTCCTGCAGTTCCGAAAGCGGCTGCGGCTTGCCATACAGGAACCCCTGAACTTGCTGACACCCCTCCTCCTGCAGAAAACGCAGATGCTCCACATTCTCGACGCCTTCTGCCAGCACGGGGATGTCGAGGCTCTGGGCCAGGATGAGCGTGGAGCGGACGATGGCGGCAGACTGGCGGTTCTCCACGACACTGTCGATGAAACCCCGGTCGATCTTGATCTTGTCGAACGGGAAGAGCTGCAGCGTCGAGAGCGAAGAATACCCCGTGCCGTAGTCATCCATCGCAATCTTCACGCCGACGGCCTTGAGCTGACGGATGATCAAGAGCGCATGTTGTTGGTCGGCGATGATCCCGGACTCGGTGATCTCCAGTTCAAGACGGGCCGGATCGAGACCCGATACATCGAGAATTTCGCGCACCCGCTCGGGCAGCGCTGAATTGGCCAGCTGCTTTGGCGCGACATTCACGGCGATCTTGAGCGGATTGCGCCATTTTACGGCCTCGAGGCAGGCCTGAAGCAGAACCCAGTCCCCGAGTTCGCTGATGAAACCGGTTCGCTCCGCAATCGGAATAAACTCTGACGGAGAGACCATTCCCCGTGTCGGGTGAGCCCAGCGCAACAGCACTTCAAAGCCGACGACTTCGCCCGTCTGCGTGTCGTTCTGCTTCTGGAAATAGAGCTGGAATTCATTGCGCTGAAAACCGGCTCGCATGTCCATTGCGAGCGCACTCCGCTCCCGTGCAGCCTGGTCCATGGACTGGTCGTAGAAGCAGATGTTGTTGGAGCCGGCGGACTTTGCCCTGTACATGGCGATGTCGGCCTGCGCCAGAAGATCGTCGATCTCACGCGCAGCATCGGGATAGACGGTCACACCGATGCTCGTGCCGACCGAGAGCGTCAGCCCCTGCCACTCCATCGGCGCATTGAGCTCGGAAACGATCCCCCGGGCGAAGTTTTCCGCATCCCCGGCCGTGAGCATGCGCGTGCTGACGGCGAGGAACTCGTCGCCACCGATGCGCGCCACAAATTCGCCCGGGCGCAGATGTCGCGTCATCCGCTCGGCCGCGACCCGCAGCACGTGGTCGCCTGCGGCATGCCCGTGCACGTCGTTGATCTCTTTGAAGCGGTCGAGATCGAAGGAGAACATGTAGATGCGCTCGTTGTGGCCCATGGGGGAATCCATCAGGTGCCCCATGCGCTCGAGAAAGGCTGCGCGATTCGGCAGACCGGTCAGCGCATCATGCAGGGAGAGTTGCCGATAGCGCTCGACCGCCGACCGGTTCGACTGCCGATCGATCACATAGGTCATAGCACCGATCGACAGGATCATCAGGGTGACGAACATCAGGACCACGGTCATGACGCTTTCGGGCAGCATGTTGACCGGCAGCGAAGCGCCGAGATTGGGCTCGACGGTCAGTGCCGTCATGCCGATGAAATGCGTCGACGCGATCGCAAGCACCAGCGCGACACCACCGCCATAACGGCAGAACCTCGTGACCGGACGCGCGACCCGGCTCGTCGCCAGCGCGCCGAACAGGCCGGCAGCCACGAGCGACGCGCCCACATAGTTCATGTTCCAATGCAGATCCGCCTGAACCTGATAGCCGGACATGCCGACATAATGCATCGAAGCGATGCCCGCGCCGACAATCGCGCCACCGGCCTCGATCAGAAGGCTGCGTTGGGTCGCGGCGGCGATGAAGAGCCCGAGCCCCGTGACCACGACGGCCAACACCAGAGAAAGAAGCGTCGCGGTTGGCTCGTATCCGGCAAGCGCGTCTGCCTCATAGCCCATCATCGCGACGAAATGCGTCGTCCAGATCGACGACCCGCCGATGATGGAGGTCAGCGCGATCCAGCTCGCCCGCGCCGCGCCGCGCGTGCTGCGAACACGACCGAACAGCCGCATGGTGAGAAGGGACCCAAGCACGCAGATCAGGACGGCAGCAACCAGTGAAACCGGGTCGTGATCGACGGCGATGCAGGATAGAACGGCGAGCATGGGCTGAGACCAGTTGGATGTGACGGCCAAACCTAGCAATGGTCAATTTCCAAATGCTCACTGCGCATGGTTACCAAAGTCCATTTCTCGTGCTGTTCGCGAGAAACCGGATCACAAGCGTGTTATGCGGCGGCGTCTCGCACACAACCTTGCTATTCCAACGCATCTGGTCTATAGGCGCCCGATCCGCACAGACACCCTTGGAGGCAATGTGGATGGGACCGGCAACGGTCTCCGGTTCTGGCATTGCATAACAGCTGCCAGGGCTCTCCAGTAACTTGAAAGGTAAAGCCATGAGCCACGCTTCTTACGAGCTCAAGGCCGTAGCACGCGAACGGGTAGGTAAGGGGTCCTCCCGCGAACTTCGCCGCAACGGTCTCATCCCCGCTGTCATCTATGGTGACAAGCAGGCCCCGATTGCAATCTCGATCAATACGAACGAGATCACCAAGCGCATCCATGCCGGCGGTTTCATGACCACGGTCGCCACCATCGAACTCGATGGCAAGAAGATCAGCGTTCTGCCGAAGGACTACCAGCTCGACCGCGTTCGTGACTTCACGATGCATGTCGACTTCCTGCGCGTCTCGGCAAACAGCCAGGTCTCGGTTCAGGTTCCGGTTCACTTCGTCAACGAAGAGAAGTCCGCCATCAAGACCGGCGCCGTTCTCAACATCGTTCGTCACGAAGTTGAACTGCACTGCCCGGCTTCCGACATTCCGGAAGCGATCACGGTTGACCTCGCCGGCCTGAAGGTTGGCGACGCGATCCACATTTCGGCCGTCAAGCTGCCGAAGGGCGTGACCCCGGTCATCGCTGACCGCGACTTCACGATCGCAACGATCGTCGCTCCGGCGGCTGGCGTTGCCGAAGAAGAAGAAGGTTCGGCTGAAGCCTGATCTTCAAGATCCATTTGATGGATGGAGCCCACCCTTTGCGGGGTGGGCTTTTTTGTTGCTTTCGCGCAGCAGTAGCAGAGACTCGAATCCTACTATTTGTCTTTAGGCAAGTTTAAAGTATTTCGTGAAACGCTCCCTCTCAATTACTGCGTGAGGGAGCATTGAGCAGCATGCCGCATCATCCCGCGCCGCTTGAGGCGGACCGCTGATGACCCGTTCGGTGGAGAGCCGCTTCCTGGCGATCGTGGGCACGACGATTTTTATCCTCGTCGTACCGCTCTTCGCGTTGTTCCTGTCGCTTGCGACGGAGCGCGCCTCCAACGAATTGCAGCAGAACCTCGACATCCTGCTCGCCGCTAATGCCCAGGCGCTGGCCAAGCCGCTCTGGGACTTCGACCAGGAAAGCGTCGAACAGATCACCGCGACCATCGTCTCGAACGGCCCCGTCAGCCGCGTCAACGTCAAGGACGTCTCGGGCGGCATTGCCGTCTCCATGCCGGCTCTGCCGAAATGGCCGAAAAACGGCCTGGAATCGATCACCCGTGAGATCTTCTACCGTGCGGTCGAAGGTCCCAAGCTGGTCGGCACCATCACCATCTATTACAGCCGGATCGACATCTTCTCCTCGCTGCGCCAGGCAGAGGTGATGCTGATCGGCATCTTCATGCTGGCAGTCATCGGCGTCGTCGGCGCGGCCATCATCGGCAACCGTCTGATGGTGATGAAGCCGCTTCTCAAGCTCACCGCCGCCATCGAGGCGACCCGCCGTCTGGGCTCCCGCCACCATGTCGACTGGCAGTCCAATGACGAGATTGGCCGGCTCGCCCGCAGCTTCAACGCCATGCAGATCAAGCTCGAGCAGGAAGAAGGCGAGTTGCGGCTCGCTCACCGCCGCGCGACCGATATCTACAACACCACTCCGGCCATGCTGTTTTCGCTCGATGAAGAAGATCGCATCACCGGCGTCAGCGACTACTGGCTACTCGCCACCGGCTACCAGCGCCAGCAGATCGTTGGCCGCCGCTTCATCGAACTGGTGCCCCCGGAAGCGCGCGCCGCCTATCTGGAGCGCAAGAAAACACGCTCGATCGCCGACGTGCTGGAAGCGACGACCCAATTCGTCTGCGCCGACGGCATCGTGATGGACGTGCTGATTGCCGAAGCGAACCGCAAGATCGAGGGCGCCGAGGAAGACCTCTCCCTTTCGGTCATGACCGACGTCACCGCGCTCAAGCAGTCCGAAGAGCGCAACCACCGCCAGGCCATTACCGACCATCTGACCGGTCTTCGCAATCGCCAGGGCTTTGAAACCGCCCTCGACAGCGAAATCGCGGCCACCGACGCTGCGGGCGAAGAGCTCGCCTGCATCTTCGTCGATCTCGATCGCTTCAAGTGGATCAACGACAATCTCGGCCACCAGGCCGGCGACCTCGTACTGTGCCGCTTCGTCGAGCGCATGCAGGAACAGCTTCCGAAGGGTGCGATCGCAGCAAGGCTTGGTGGCGACGAGTTTGCCATCCTGTTGCGCGGTGTCGCGATCGAAGACGTGGCGACCGGGATCAGCCGTGCGCTCTGCGACATCTTTGTCGACCCCATGTCGATCGAGGGCTCGACCGTGCGCTTGAGCGCCAGCATCGGCATCGCCCTTTATCCGCGCCATGCGGCCAATGCCGCCGAGTTGCTGCAGAAGTCCGACATGGCCATGTACAGCAAGAAACGCGACGGCAAGAACGGCGCACAGCTCTACGACCCGCAGATCCAGGATCACACCCGCCGCCGGGCGGAGATCGAGCGCGATATCGAGGAAGGTCTGAAGGAAGACTGGTTCGATGCCTTCTTCCAGCCGATCGTCGAGGTCGAGAGTGGCCGGACAGTTGGCTATGAGGCACTGATGCGTCTCGTTCACCCCCAGCGCGGGATCGTGCCTCCGGCCGAAATGATCTGCGTCGCGGAAGAAACCGGCGCGATCAGCCGCCTAGGCGGCCATGTGCTTGAGAAGGCGCTTTCCAATCTCGCCCGCCTGAGCGCGGCCACCGGCAACCACGACGCCTATCTCGCCGTCAACTTCTCGCCGCTGCAGTTCGACGCCTCCCTGCCGGTACGGCTGGCAGCCCTCACCGCCCATTTCGACATCGCGCCGCGCCGGATCGTCATCGAGATCACCGAAGCGACGCTGCTGCATGACAATCCGCAGATCCGCACCATCCTCGATGAATTCAGCCGCTACGGCTATCGTCTCGCGCTCGACGATTTCGGCACCGGCTATTCATCTCTGAGCTATCTCAACCGCTTCCCCGTCGACATCGTGAAGATCGACCAGTCCTTCATCCGATCGCTGACCGAGGACGAACCAGAACTGCGCCACAAGAGCCGCATGCTCGTCGAAGGCATCACCGCCATCTCCCACAAGATGGAATGCACCGTCGTCGCAGAAGGCATCGAGACGGATGAACAGCGCCGCATCCTGGAAGAGTTCGGCGTCGACTACGGCCAGGGCTACCACTTCGCCCGTCCGCAGCCGCTGCCGAAGCTGATCGAACTCGCCCTGTCCGCCCCGGCCAATCTGCCGAAGGTGTCCGCAGGCTGACATCAACTGAAAGAGGGAACCGCAATGAAAGTCTTTGCCATCATGCTTTCACTTGCGGCGGCCCCGGTCGCCGCCGCAGACGTCATCCATTTCACCACGGAAGACTACCCGCCCTACAATTTCAGGGTCGGAAGCGAGATCCGCGGGGCCGGTTACGATCAGGTCCTTCTGATGATGAAGGACATCAACCATCCGTACAGCATCGAGATGATGCCCTGGGCACGCGCCATTGCGCTGGCCGAAAGCGAGCCGATGCATTGCGTCTTCACCACCGCCCATATCCCGGAGCGCGACACGCGCTTCAAATGGGTGGAGCCGGTCGCGGTCGGCCGCAACTTCATGGTCTCCCACAAGAATTCGGGCATCAAGGTCGCCGACATCGAAGAGGCCAAGCGCCACATCGTCGGCACGCAGCGCAACGATTACACCCAGACCTTGCTGGAAAACGAGGGCTTCCCGAAGATCGATCTCGCCACCGACCTGAAGCTCACCCTGAAGAAGCTGGAGAGCAAACGCATCGACCTGATGCCAATCTCCGAGCAGCATTACATCGAATTGCTGGAGAAGGGCATCGACCTCGAAGCCCAGTTCGTCTTCTCCGAACAGAAATTCGCCATCGCCTGCAACGTCAACTTTCCCGCCGATCTGCTTGCCCGCATGCAGGGCGCACTCGACAAGTTGATCGCCGACGGTACCCAGGCGGAGATCTTCGAGACCTACGATCTGCGCTATTCGAGTTTCGGTCAGGTCGCCGCCAAACCCTGAGCCGGCCGACATCAGTCTTGACTTTCGCGCCGTTTCGCTGTCGGGAAAGGCAAAGGAATTCAAGACGGAGCCTCGGCGATGATCATCCTGGCCGGCCTCGGCAATCCCGGTGCGCAGTACCAGAAGAACCGGCACAATATCGGCTTCATGGCGGTTGACGCGATCCAGCGCCGCCATGGCTTTTCGCCATGGGCGAAGAAGTTCAAGGCCGAGATTTCGGAAGGCACGCTCGCCGGCGAAAAGGTCATGCTGATCAAGCCGCAGACCTTCATGAACCTCTCGGGCGAAAGCGTCGGCGAGGCCATGCGCTTTTACAAGCTCGGCCCCGAAGACATTGTCGCCATCTATGACGAGCTCGACCTCCTGCCCGGCAAGGCCCGCATCAAGACCGGCGGCGGCCATGGCGGCCACAACGGCATCAAGTCGCTCGATGCCCATTGCGGTCTGAACTACCGCCGTCTGCGTCTCGGAATCGGCCATCCCGGCGACAAGTCCAAGGTTCACAACCACGTGCTCGGCGACTTCGCCAAGGTGGACGCCGAATGGCTCGATCCGCTGCTCGAGGCGCTCGCCGACAATGCCGAGATGCTGGTGCGTGGCGAAGATTCGCAGCTGATGAACAAGCTGGCGCTCGCAACCGGGGCTAAGGCCGAGGACGAAAAACCGGCCAAGGCCCCCAAAGCACCCAAACCCGCCCAGTCCCACATCCACCAGGCCCGCAATTTCAACCAGCCGAAGAAGCTTCCCGAGAGCGGCCCCATGGCCGAGATGCTGAAGAAGCTGTTCGGCCCCAAGGGCGACTGACCGCACCATCCCGGGCGCCCCGCCTCGCCCTTAACCGATAGCCGCGCAAACGACCGGATAACGCCATGAGCCACGACATCACCACCGACCTCGTCACCCTGCGCGACTACTGGCGTTATGCCATCTCCCGCTTCAACGCCGCAGAACTCAGCTACGGCCACGGCACGCACACAGCCGTCGACGACGCCGCCTTCCTCGTGCTCGACAGCCTCGACCTGCCGATCGACACGCTCGACCCCTTCCTCGATGCGAAGCTCCTGCCCGCAGAACGCCGCCTGCTGGCCGAACGCATCGAAACGCGTGTCACCACCCGCAAGCCGTCTGCCTATCTCACCGGCCGTTCCTATATCCAGGGCCTGCGCTTTTTCGTCGATGAGCGCGTAATCGTGCCGCGCTCGCATATCGGCGAGATCCTGTTCAACGAATATGGCGGTGAATTCGGCTCGACCTTCCTGCCCGATCCCTTCGCGGTCGAAAGCGTGGTCGACATCTGCACCGGCTCCGGCTGCCTGGCGATCCTCGCCACGCGTTTCTTCCCGCTGGCATCAGTCGATGCAGTCGACCTCTCTGCCGATGCGCTTGAGGTCGCCGAAAAGAACCGCCAGGCCTATGGCCTCGAGGACCAACTGACGCTGCACCAGGGCGACCTCTTCACGCCGCTCGGAGGCCGCAAGTTCGACCTCATCATCACCAACCCGCCCTATGTCGACCACGAGGCGATGGACGCCTTCCCGGCCGAATACCGCGCCGAACCCGCCATGGCCCATGACGGCGGCGAAGACGGCCTCGACCTCGTCCGCACGCTGCTCACAGAAGCCCCGAAGCATTTGAACCCGGGCGGTGGCATGCTCTGCGAAATCGGCCGTGGCCGGGATATCCTCGAAGCCGAGTTTCCGGATCTGGACTTCCTCTGGGTCGAGACGACGGAAGAGGAAGACGCGGTATTCTGGATCAGCGCCGAAGCGCTCGGCGTAAAGTCGCCCAAGGGCAAGTAAGGTAGCCGCCTCACCTGTCTTTCACGCTGCCCATCACCGCGCCAGAAGCCCTTCGACCAATGCCCGAAACGCCTCCTGCGCTTTTGGCAAGACACTTTCGGGCTCTGCGCTCGCGGCAATCCACATGGCGGCATTGAGTGCTGCGCCGCTGATCAGCCGGGCGGCCGCTTCGGCGTCGACTGGCTTCAATACACCCTGCCCCATCAGCGCTTCGATCGCCTCGCGCGTCACCTGCAGACAGGAATTCTGGCTCGGCCATTGCGAGGGGTCTCCGAGCACGGCCGGCCCATCGAGCAGCACGATCCGCTGCACCTCCGGATCAAGCGCCATCTCGATATAGGCGGCCCCCTCAGCGAGCAGCGCATCCCACCCCTCGCCGGCCGCCGCGGCATGCCGCTTCGCCCTCCCTGCCATTTCCGTATCGATCTGATCGACCACGGCGGCGAACAGGCCCCGCTTGTCGCCGAAATTGTGGTAAAGAGCGCCCCGCGTCAGCCCGGCCTCTGCGGTGAGCGCATCCATGGAGGCATCCGCATAGCCCTTGTCGGCAAAGGCCTTGCGTGCCGCGGCAATCAACTTGCCGCGATTTTCCGCCATGCTTTCTGATCGTGTGCGCTTCACACCACTATCCTGATTTCACATACATTGCGTATATGAATTTGACATACGTCTCGTATGCGAGTAACCCTACATACGCAACGTATATGAAATCTTCAGCCTGCAGCCAAGCGGCATTTCACCGACCGACCTCTCGGGCGGAACGATGCCGCATGCCCGAAAGATACCCATGACCAAGCCAGAACCCGTCTTCCCCGCAAACCGCCACGCCCTTTACGAGGCGCATGGCTATTCCGCTGCCATCCGCTCCGGTGACCTCCTCTTCGTCTCCGGCCAGGTCGGAAGCCGCGAGGATGGCACGCCCGAACCGGACTTCGAGGCCCAGGTGCGCCGCGCCTTCGCCAATCTCGAAGCCATACTGGCCGCCGCCGGCTGCAGCTTCGCTGACCTTGTTGACGTCACCAGCTTCCACACCGACCCTGAAAATCAGTTCGCGACGATCATGGCGGTCAAGGCCGAGATCTTCCCCGCCCCGCCCTATCCGAACTGGACGGCTATCGGCGTCAACTGGCTCGCTGGCTTCGATTTCGAGATCAAGGTGATCGCGCGGATCCCTGAGGAACAGGCAATCTGATCAGCGTATTGCTCATTGTTTTTGCGACCGCGTTGCCAACGCGGCAGTGAGGGTCTCGCCGGCATGCGCCTCAAACCAACGGAGCATCTTAGCCACACCAGCCGCTTCGGCAGTCCCCGCCTTTGAGCCGCAGAGTTCTGCGCAGGCCGCTGCCATCGCGGTCAGAATTCTGGCGGTGTCCCGGACAAAGGCGAGATCGTCATCGCTTTCATGACGCTGGCGAATGATGGCGTAGCGCATGGCTTCCGGATAAGTCCATGCGCTCGTCAGCACATCCTGAACGCTGACGGCCTGGCCATTGGCGATAGTCGTCGCCGCACGATCACTCTCGCGGCAACCGGAGGCCTCGACCTTCTCGCAGAAGTCGATGGCTGCATTCATCATCTGCCGAACCATCATCCAGTCGGTTGCCTTCAGATGCTGATCTGCCATCCGCCTCACTCCTCCGGTTCTGCCGTAAACAACAGCGGCATGCCCGCCTCCTTGGCAAGGTCCATCGCTTCCGTCACCTTCGTCTCGGCAATCTCGCGCGTGCAGACCACGACGACTGCCGACCCGAACTTGTGCGCTGTCATCATCACGCGGTAACCCGTCTCCTCGCTCATCCGGAACACGACCTTCAAGACGATCGTCACGAATTCGCGCGGCGTATAGTCGTCATTGTGCAGAAGCACCTTATAGAGCCTCGGCTTCTCCACCTTTGGCTTGGTCACCGTCTTCGGCGTCAGTACCGTATCCTTCGCCATCATTCCTCCGGCAACTTCAGGCCTCAAAGGCCCGCAACACTTGACCATGCCCCTCCTATACCCCATAGGCGTGGGCAACGAAAATCCATCCCGAGCAGGTATATAGAGCCATGGGCTTCAAATGCGGTATCGTCGGGCTGCCGAATGTCGGCAAGTCCACACTCTTCAACGCGCTGACCAAGACGGCGGCCGCCCAGGCAGCCAATTATCCCTTCTGCACGATCGAGCCGAATACCGGTGAAGTGGCCGTTCCCGATCCGCGCATGAAGAAGCTGGCCGACATCGCCGGCTCCAAGGAAATCATCCCGACCCGCATCTCCTTCGTTGACATCGCTGGCCTCGTGCGCGGCGCCTCGAAGGGCGAAGGCCTCGGCAACAAGTTCCTCGCCAACATCCGCGAAGTCGACGCCGTGGTTCACGTGCTGCGCTGCTTCGAAGACGACGACATCACCCATGTCGAAGGCAAGATCGATCCGGTGGGTGACGCCGACACGATCGAGACCGAGCTGATGCTCGCCGACCTCGAAAGCCTCGAGCGCCGCGTCGAACAGGCCCGCAAGCGCGCCACCGGCAAGGACAAGGAAGCCGCAGCCCAGCTGCCGGTGATGGAAGCCGTCATCAAGCTTCTGAACGAAGGCAAGCCGGCCCGCGTCCTCCTGAAAACAATGCCGGCCGACGAGATCGAAGTCCTCAAGGGCCTCAACCTCCTCACTTCGCATCCGGTACTTTACGTTTGCAACGTCACCGAGGGCGACGCTGCGACCGGCAACAAGCATACCGAAGCTGTTGCCAAGATGGCTGCCGAACAGGGCGCCGAATGCGTCGTCATCTCGGCTGCGATCGAAGCCGAAGTCGCCCAGCTGCCGGAAGAGGAAGCGACCGAATTCTTGTCGGCGCTTGGCCTCGACGAAGCGGGTCTCGATCGCCTGATCCGTGCAGGTTACCAGCTGCTGGATCTCATCACCTATTTCACCGTCGGTCCGAAGGAATGCCGTGCCTGGACCATCGTCCGCGGCACCAAGGCGCCTGCTGCCGCCGGCGTCATCCACACCGATTTCGAACGCGGCTTCATCCGCGCTTTCACCATCTCCTATGACGACTACATCGCCTACAAGGGCGAAGTCGGCGCCAAGGAAGCCGGCAAGGGCCGCGATGAAGGCAAGGAATATGTCGTCCAGGACGGCGACGTCATCCACTTCCGCTTCAACACTTGAAGCGCGACGATCAGAACAACGAAAGGCCGCGATCCCCTCGCGGCCTTTTTTGTTGTTTCAGGGAGGTAGGAAGCGTCAGGCCCGCTTCACCGGGCAGGTTGACAGACCCATGATCGAATAGAGCGGGCAGCTCGACATGAGGCCCGTCAGAAGCGGCACGACGCCGATCAGCGTGAAGTAGCGCCACGAGGCATCCGGATAGAGGAAGAAGAGCGAGAGCAGCACGAGACCGGCAACGATCCTGAGGATGCGGTCGAGACCGCCGACATTCTTGGCAAACATGATTTTCCCTCCGTTTGGTTTGACGATGGAATGAGACTAGCGCGCCATTGCCTCAGCGTCGGTGACTTAGTCACGGGCTTTGCAAAGTCTTAACCCTCTGCAGCGCGCGCCATGCGGGCAAGCTCGGCGCGATTGATGATGCGGATCTGCCCGCGCTCATTGGCCACCACGCCCTTGGAGGCAAGAGCCTCGAGCCGCCGCGACACCACCTCGCGCGCTGTCCCTATGATGACTGAGAGGTCGTGGTGCGTGAGGGCGACATGCTCCTCCTGGTCTGCCCGCGCGAGAAGCGCATGCGCCAGCCGCTGCTCGACCTTCACGAAGGCCACCTGCTCCAGTACGAACATCAGATCGCCCAGCCGGTCGGCAAAGGCCTTGAAGACAAAACTGCGAAAAGCGGTCGACTCCGCCATCAGGGTCTCGAAGATGGCAGGCGGCACCATGACCGCCACGAGGTCGCTCTCGGCCACCGCCTCGCCCGAATAGGGCGCACCGCCGAGCACACCGAGCGTCGTCTGCACGCAGGTCTCGCCGGGCGTCACCGAATAGAGCAGCAGTTCCCGTCCGTTGCGACCCGTCAGATAAACGCCGATCCGGCCGGACAAGAGGATGACGAAGCTCTGCGCCGAATCGCCCGGGCGAAACAGCGTGCTGCGAACGGGCACATGCACCGGCTTCAGCGCCTCGAGCTCTCGCCGCGCTTCGGCATCAATGCCACCCAGAAAGCCGGCCTGATCTGCCCAACCTGCCATGGACCACCTCACGATTCCCGCATATGACCATAGCGACTGGGAAGGCATTGGAGAACAGACCGCATGCAGGATGAAAGGCTTCACTACGAGGACTTCACGGAGGGCCGAAGCTTTGCGCTCGGGCCGCGTCTCGTGACCGCTGAGGAGATCATCGAATTCGCCCGCGAATTTGACCCGCAGCCCATGCATCTCTCGGAAGAAGCCGGCAAGGCAAGCATTCTCGGGGGCCTCTCCGCCTCCGGCTGGCACACGTCCAGCCTCTTCATGCGCCTGATGATTGATGCCTATGTCCTGAAAGCCGCCTCCGAAGGCGCTCCCGGCATCGAGTTCATGCAATGGCGCAAGCCCGTGCTCGCCGGTGACACCTTGTCGGGGGAATCGGTCGTGGAGGAAGCAAGGCTCATGCGCTCCCGCCCGCATCTCGGCATCGTCACCTTCGGCCATGAGCTCCACAACCAGCGCGGCGAACTGGTGTTGAAGGCGCGCAATGCGGTCATGGTCCGCCGGCGCGAGAGCGCGGAGGTCCCCACATGAAGATGTTCGATCTCTATCCCGCCGGCACCCGGCTCGAACTCGGCTCGGTCACCTTCACCGCCGAGGACATCATCCGTTTCGCCCAAAAATTTGACCCGCAGCCCTTCCACGTCGATCCGGAGGCGGCGAAGGATTACGTCTTCGGCGCGCTCTGCGCCTCCGGCTGGCACACCTGCGCCAACTGGATGAAGAGCTTCATCGGCTTTATCGGCCGCGAGATGAAACGGCTGAAGGCCGAGGGACTGGAGCCCCCAAGGATCGGCCCCTCGCCCGGCTTTTCCGAACTGCAATGGTTGAAGCCCGTCTATGTGGGCGACACCATCACCTTCTTCATGACGCCGATCGACAGTCGCACGGTCAACGGCAAGCGCCGCTATATGCTGAACTCCGCCCTCTCCGAAGGCGTCAATCAGCACGGCGAAACAGTGCTGCGCTTCAAGAGCAATCTGATCGAATTCTTCCCCGATGAGGAGCAAGCCGAATGACCGTCCACGATTTCACCATGACCGCCATCGACGGCAGCGAGCGAAATCTGGCCGACTATGCCGGCAAGGTGCTCTTGATCGTCAACACGGCGAGCGCCTGCGGCCTGACCCCGCAATACGAGGGCCTGGAAGCCCTCTACAAGGTCCATCCCGACCTAGTGGTCCTCGGCTTCCCCTGCAACCAGTTCGCCGGCCAGGAGCCAGGCACGGAGAAGGAAATCGCCCTCTTCTGCGAAACCCAGTTCGCCGTCACCTTCCCGCTGTTCTCAAAGATCGAGGTGAATGGCGAGGGCACCCACCCGCTTTACGCCTATCTCAAGGAAGCGACACCCGGTGCCGAACAGGGCCAGGACATCGGCTGGAACTTCGCCAAATTCCTCGTCGGGCGTGACGGCAAGCCGATCGCCCGCTATTCGCCGCGCACGGCCCCGTCGGAGCTTGCCGGCGATATCGCCAAAGCGCTGGCCGCTTGAGGCACCAGCGATGGGCTCAGTGCCCCTCGAATTCTACTAGTGTCCGCACCTCGACGCCGAGCGCCTCGAGCTTCTTGCGGCCACCAAGCTCCGGCAGGTCGATGACGAAACAGGCCGACACGACATCGGCGCCGATCTGGCGCAGCAGTTGCACCGCACCGACGGCCGTGCCGCCGGTCGCGATGAGATCGTCCACCAGGATGACCTTCTCGCCCGGTTTCACCGCATCCATATGGATTTCCATCTCGTCGACGCCGTATTCCAGGCTGTAGGCGATGCGCACCGTCTCGTGCGGCAGCTTGCCCTTCTTGCGGATCGGCACGAAGCCGGCCGAGAGCTGGTGGGCGACAGCACCGCCCAGGATGAAGCCGCGAGCCTCCATGCCGGCAATCTTGTCGACCTTGAGCCCGACATAAGGCTGCACCAACTCGTCCACCGCCCGCCGAAACGCCCGGGCGTCGCCGAGCAGCGTGGTGATGTCGCGGAAGATGATCCCGGGCTTGGGATAGTCTGGAATGGAGCGGATGGCTGCGGCGAGTTCGTGGGCGATCTTGGTCATATGGCATCCGGAGAGTGACGGGAGGGATTTGCGCGGGACCTTACCAAGATTGGCATTGCCCCCCAATAAAAAAGGCGGTCCGAAGACCGCCTTTTCCGTGAAACGTGATCCCGGAAGGATCAATGTTCCTTGTTCGCGTAGACCGACTTCTTCGTCAGGTAGATCAGCGCGGTGAAGATCGCGAGGAAGATCATGACCATGAAGCCCATGCGCTTGCGGTCTTCGAGATGCGGCTCGGCGGCCCACATCAGGAAGGCGGAGACGTCGAGCGAATACTGCTCCATCGTTTCCGGCGCACCGTCGTCATAGGTCACCTGGCCGTCGGAGATCGGCGGCGCCATCGCAAGCGACTGGCCGGCGATGAAGTAGGGGTTGAAGTAGGTGCCTTCGGCAACCTCAACACCTTCCGGCGGATCCTGGTAGCCCGTCAGCAGAGCGTGGATGTAGTCAGGGCCACCCTGCTGATACTGGGTGAAGATGTCGAAGACGAAGGTCGGGAAGCCGCGGGTCACGCCGCGCGCCTTCGCGATCAGCGAGAAGTCCGGCGGAGCAGCACCACCGTTTGCAGCCGCAGCCGCTTCCTTGTTCGGGAAGGGCGACGGGAAGTGGTCGGAGGCGACCGCCGTGCGGGTGAACATATCACCGTCTGCATTCGGACCGTCTTCGACTTCGTAATTCGCCGCAAATGCCTTCACCTGGGCTTCCGAGTAGCCAAGGTCTTCCAGCGTGCGGAAGGCAACCAGGCTCATCGAGTGACAGGCGGCGCAGACTTCGGTGTAGACCTTTAGGCCGCGCTGAAGCTGGCCCTTGTCATACTTGCCGAAGGGGCCGGCAAAGGACCAGTCCATCTGCTCGGGCTTCAGGATCGGATAGTGACCCGTCTGCGCGGCATGATGGGTCATTTCGGCCAGATCGCCGCCTTCTGCCGCAATCGCCTGGCCGGAAAAACCGGCCATGGCTGCGATCAGAGCGATGCTCGTGACAAGCTTTTTCATTGTTATCGTCCTCTCACGTGCTCAGGCTTGTGCGGCGGCGGACTTGCCGCTCTTTTCGAGAACCGCTTCGGTGATCGAGTTCGGGATGCGCCGTGGCGTCTCGAACAGTCCGAGCAGCGGCATGATCACGAGGAAGAAGCCGAAGTAGTAGGCGGTACCGGCCTGCGACAGGATGACGTAGATGCCTTCCGCCGGCATGGCGCCGAGCCAACCGAGCAGCAGGGCATTGGCCGCGAAGATCCAGAAGAACAGCTTGTACCACGGACGGTAGACGGCCGAACGAACCTTCGACGTGTCCAGCCAGGGCAGGAAGAACAGGACGATGATCGCGCCGAACATCACCAGAACGCCGCCGAGCTTCGAGTCGATCGGGCCGACGTTGAAGGTAATCGCGCGCAGCATCGCGTAGAAGGGCAGGAAGTACCATTCCGGAACGATGTGGGCCGGGGTCTTCAGCGAGTCTGCCGGGATGTAGTTGTCCGGGTGACCGAGATAGTTCGGCATGTAGAAGATGAAGTAGGCGAAGACCAGCAGGAAGACCGAGAGGCCGAGCGCATCCTTCAGCGTCGCATAGGGCGTGAAGGGAACGGTATCGGTCTTCGACTTGACTTCGACGCCTGTCGGGTTGGTCTGACCGGTGACATGCAGCGCCCAGACGTGCAGGATGACGACGCCGGCGATCATGAACGGCAGCAGGTAATGCAGCGCGAAGAAGCGGTTCAGCGTCGGATTGTCGACCGCAAAGCCGCCGAGCAGGAACTGCTGGATGGTTTCACCGACAAACGGGAAGGCGGTGAAGAAGCCGGTGATGACGGTCGCACCCCAGAAGGACATCTGACCCCAGGGCAGAACATAGCCCATAAAGGCAGTTGCCATCATCAGAAGGAAGATCACCACGCCGAGGATCCAGAGGATTTCGCGCGGCGCCTTGTAGGAACCGTAGTAGAGACCACGGGCGATGTGCAGATAGACGGCAATGAAGAAGAACGACGCGCCGTTGGCATGCATGTAGCGCAGCAGCCAACCGTTGTTGACGTCGCGCATGATCTTCTCGACCGAGTTGAAGGCGACGGTCGTTTCAGCGGCATAGTGCATGGCGAGCACGACACCGGTCAGGATCTGCACGATCAGCATGACCGTCAGCATGCCACCGAAGGTATAGGCATAGTTCAGGTTGCGGGGAACCGGATAGGCGACAAAGCTGTCATACATCAGACGCGGCAGCGGCAGGCGCGCATCAATCCACTTCTCGACGCCGGTGGACGGCTGGTAACTCGAATGGCCACTCATTGTGTCTTATCCCCTCAGCCGATCTTGATGACAGTGTCGGATGTGAATGCAAAGGTCGGCACTGGCAGGTTCGTCGGCGCAGGACCCTTGCGGATACGGCCCGCCGTATCGTAGTGCGAGCCGTGGCAGGGACAGAACCAGCCGCCGAAATCGCCGGCCTGGCCGAGCGGCACGCAGCCCAGATGGGTGCAGGAGCCGATCATGACGATCCAGTTTTCCTTGCCTTCACCGGCCGAGCGCGCGAGGTCGGTCGCTTCGGCGGATGCATCAACGTTTTCGTTGCGGGCAACCGGATCCTTCAGCTCAGCAAGCGCAACAGCGTTGGCTTCCTCGACTTCCTTGTCCGTACGGTTGCGGATGAAGACCGGCTTGCCGCGCCACTTCACCGTCAGCGACATGCCCGGCTCGAGCGCCGACACGTCCACTTCGATCGAAGCGAGCGCGAGCGTCGATGCGTCCGGACGCATCTGGTCGATGAAGGGCCAGGCGAACGAAGCCGCACCAACCGCGCCGGCCATGCCGGTCACCATGTAGAGAAAGTCGCGGCGCGTAGGCTCGCCCGCATGTTCTGTCGTTGTCTCGTGTTCGCTCACGGTCACTTTTTCCTCTCGCAATCCTGCGACACACCGCATTTGCCCCCGCAGCGGGAATCACAATTCAGCCACTGTGCAGCCACAGATTCCCCGCCAGATTGGCGCGTTCTAAGCCCGATAATCTATTCTGTCCAGTCTTCGTCGGACAAGGAGCCACGTTGTCGCGGATTTCGCAGACACCATCCCCAAAAGCTTGATTTAACGCAAGAGTGACAGGCAGTTTATCAAGCAATGCAGCGAGTTGAACGCTGAGATAAGTGAGCTCGCGGGCATCAAGCCGTGACCAGCTGGTCGCGCGTATCAAGGAAGCCGCCCGATTGCCGTGCCCAGAGCTCGGAATAGAGCCCCCCGAGGTCCACTAGCTCCTGATGCGTTCCCTGCTCGATGATCCGCCCCTTGTCCATAACCACGAGACGATCGAGCGCCGCGATCGTCGACAGACGGTGGGCGATCGCCAACACGGTCTTCCCCTGCATCAGTCGGTCGAGATTGGACTGGATCGCCGCCTCCACTTCCGAGTCCAGCGCAGATGTCGCCTCATCCAGCACCAGGATCGGTGCATCTTTCAGCATCACGCGCGCAATCGCGATGCGCTGTCGCTGGCCGCCGGAAAGCTTCACTCCGCGTTCGCCGACATGGGCGTCGAAGCCCTTGCGACCCCGCTGGTCTTCCAGCCGTTGGATAAAGTCGAGTGCTTCGGCCCGTTCGGCGGCCTTCAACAGCATCTCGTCGCTTGCATCCTCGCGACCGAAGAGGATGTTGTCGCGGATGGAGCGGTGCAGAAGCGCCGTATCCTGGGTCACCATGCCGATCTGCGAGCGCAGGCTCTCCTGGGTCACGGTGGAAATGTCCTGCCCGTCGATCAGTATCCTGCCGCCTTCGAGATCGTAGAAGCGCAGCAGCAGATTGACGAGCGTCGACTTGCCCGCCCCGGAACGCCCGACGATGCCGACCTTCTCGCCCGGCTCGATGGTCAGCGTCAGGTGATCGATCGCGCCCTTCTTGCGTCCGTAATGGAAGGTCACATCCTCGAAGCGGATCTCCGGTGATTTGACCTCGAGCTTCGCGGCGTCGGGCTTGTCGGTGAGCCCGATCGGCTTTGCCACCAGTTCGGCAGAATTCTGAATCGTGCCGATATTGCGCATGATGCCGTTGAGCTGCGTCATCATCCGGCCAAGCAGCATGTTGAGGCGCAGCACGAGGCCGAGTGTGAAGGCGACGCCACCCGCGGTCACCGCCCCGGCAAACCAGAGATCGACGGACAGAAGCGCCACCATCAGGATCATGAAACCGGAGAGGATGGCGAGTGAAGCTCGCACGCCGGTCAACAGCCGCGCGAAGGGGCGCAGCGTGTCCTGGAACCGGTCGAAACCGGCGCGAATATAATGGTCGTTCTGCCGCTCGCGGGCAAAGAGCTTGAGCGTCTGGATGTTCGAATAGCTGTCGACCAGACGACCATTCAGCATCGACGACGCCTCCGCCGTTTCGCGTGCATGGTGGCGGATCTTCGGCACGAAATACCGGGCCAACACCAGGAAGATCGCCACCCAGGCGCCGATGATCGCGGCCAGCCGCCAGTCGAGTTGCGCAACCAGCGCCATGGTCGAAATGGTATAGATGACCATGAACCAGACGACCTGCAGCAGCGAGGTTAAGAGATCCCCAGTCGATTGCCCGGCGGACCAGACCTTGGTGACGATGCGGCCGGCAAAATCATTCTGGAAAAACGAGAGAGATTGCCGCGCCACATGCGCATGCGCCTGCCAGCGCACCAGGTTGAAGAAGTTGAGGACGATCACCTGTTCTTCGACCAACGCGCCGACCGTCACGACGATGAAGCGCCCGATCAATACGATCAGCGCCATCGCCAGCAACTCGCCGCCATGCGCTGCGATCAGCCCGTCCCAGCCGGCATCCTTCGGGACTGTGTCCAGGAGATCCACGAGACGGCCGACGAACCAGAAAAGTCCGGCTTCAAGCATGGCCACGGCACCGCCGAAGATCGCCATGAGGAAAAAGGCCATCTTCGCCTGGCTGACATAGAACCAGACGAAGGCCCAGGTCTTTTCCGGCGGACGCAGATTGTCCGATCGAGCGAAGGGATCGAGCCAGTTTTCGAAGAAGCGGGCGATAGCTTGAAACATGAGAGCCGATATAGGCCGATTGCCCGGGAGGGCAAAGCCTCAAACATGATCTCGACCATTACATTTTGGTCAGAGACCAAAGCCCCGTCCGACGCGCCGTCACGTCAGCTCCGCTGACGGCGCCCGTAAAGCGCCTCATAGCGCCTGAGCGTCGAGGCATCCGAAGAGACCTCGGTAAAGACGGGCACCAGGCTCTCGGTGAGATCGGCACGCTGAAGGGATTGTCGCGCCGCCCCATAGAGCTGAGAGACCGGAACCGGCCTGTATGTGCGTGCGCAACCGAACCGGCATGTAAGCTTCGGCATCGATTTGATGGACTTGCGCGCGACGCTCTCGGCATCGGCGACCACTCGGGCGACCTTCGCCCCGAGCTGGGACAGATAGGCTTCGCTGCTTGCCCCGATCAGCAAACCCAGTTCGTCGGGTGCCGTCCAGTAGGCCGCATCGCTTTTGTCGATCAGGCGATGGGTAAAGCGGGCCAGCGTGTTCTTCATGTAATCGCTGACCTTGGCAAGGCCGCTACGGCTCAAGGGTTCCAGGCCACCGACCCGGCAGAGCATCAGGCTCAGCCCCTCCTCCGGCATGCCCTGCTTGAAGACCTCGTCCAGACGCTGCACGAGGGCCGGATAACCCGGTAATCCAAAGCTCAGTTGCGCGGTCAGATGGTCCTGCCCCGCCACTTCGATCGGTTCGGCCGTGACGAGCTTGCAAACGGCCTGCAGCGCATCGAGACAGGTCTGGAGCTGGGCATCCAGGGCGGCCATCGGGTCCTCGCCATCATCCGACGATCCGGCGACTGTCACGGCCCCACTCTCCAGCAACCTCCGCAGATCCTCCAGTGCACCCACCGCCTGCTCGCTTGTCGTTTTGAACGCTGAGACCATCGGGCGCCGGGGGAGGAAACGCTGCGCGAGGATGGAGAGAGCCGCCTGCCCGACTGGCTTCGGCAGCGCAAGAAAAGCGTCGCGAAGCGCCTTGTCCCGACCCGTCATCACCGCGTGAACGAGCTCGAAGTTGTCAGGGCTGAGCTCGAGATGGTTCTTGCTGAGGAATTCGAAAGCCTTGCGGCCAAGAATGTCGGCTTCCCTGGAATGGGGCAAGAGGCGATGGGGCGGCGGGGGCATGCGAGGCACCTCCGATGGGTGTTCCTATCCCGTCAGGCTACGCGCCAAACAAAAACCGATCCTTTCGCCAAACACTAAAATGCGCCGGGCCTCCCAACGTGCCTGTGGAATGGCTGACGTCTAACGCGTGTAGCGGGTGAGATAGATGCCGAGAAGGATCAGTGCCACGCCGACCGGCTGGCCGATGTGGAACTCTGCCGTACCACGCGCCAAATCTATGATCAGGCCGGTGATCATCTGCCCGCCGATGATCAGCAGCCCCGAGCGGGCGGCCCCGATGCGCGGAAAGACGTAAGAGCTGATCACCACGAAACAGGCCCCGATCACACCGCCCGTCAGGTAGAAGACCGGGACGTCCGCGATCATCGGCATGCCGACGCGGTGGAAGAGAAGCACATAGACAGTTAACAGCAGGAAACCGATCCAGTGGTTCCAGGCCGACGCCGTAAACGCTCCGCGGTCCATGGTCAGCCGGCCGTTGATCGACCGGCTCATGCCGACGGCAGCACCACCGGCGAGTGCGATGAGAACAGCGCCCAGCATTCAGGTCCCCTTTGCGAAGATGAGCAGCGCGCTGCCAGAGATCACGCAGATCGTTGCCAGAAGATCGAAGCGGTTCAGTCTCCGTTGCGGTGTGCCGAACAGCCCGAACTGATCGGAAAGGAGCCCGAACAGGATCTGACCGACAAGCAACAACGACAGGCCACCGGCCAGCGCCAGTTCCGAATTGACGGCAATCGAACTCAAGGCCACCGCAAAGGCCCCAGGCACACCCCCGAGATAGGACCAGAGCGGCGCTTTGCCCTTGGCCGGAATTCGCCCCGCCCGTCGTGCGACGGCGCCATTGGCGACCAGCAGGATAAAGGCGACGACGCCACCGACGCCATGTACCACCCAGGATGCGGTAAACGGCGTCGTCAGAGCGGCAAGCCCGCTATTGATGGTCACCATGACGGCGAGCAGCGCCCCGGCGAGGACCGCCCAGAGCCAGTCGATATGTTTCAGCATGTCACTCCTGAACGGAACGCGAGGGCGCGTAAAAGTCGGCCCCGTCTGTTTGAGGCCACCGCATAGCGGCCCCGCCATCCCGCCGACAAGCCAATTCGGCAAATGAACCGATCAGTCGCGTGAATGCCTGGGCGCTACCGACCGCCACAAACGCGAAACGGGGCATCCCTGCCCCGTTTCGTCCTCTCCGGATCCGGTATGCCGGATCTCAGAATTCCGACCACTCCGCTGCAACAGCCGCATTGCCATTGAAGGCATTGGCGATCTTGCGGCCGAGAGCACGCGCCGGCGACGCTTGCGGCTGGCTTTCGCCCCGCGCCGGGGCAAGCCGCGGTGCAGCCATGCGAGGAGCCTCTTCCCCGAGGCGGAACTGGCCGAGCAACTGCGTCAGCGATGTCGCCTGCTGCGCCAGGCCATGGCAGGCGGAAGTCGACTGCTCGACCATGGACGCATTCTTCTGCGTGCCCTGGTCCATCTGGTTCACAGCCGCGTTGATCTCGGCCAAGCCCGTCGACTGCTCGCGTGCAGAGGTGACGATCGCAGAAACGTTCTGGTTGATCTCCTGCACTTCCCGCACGATGGCTTCGAGCGCCTGCCCCGTCTCACCGACCAGAGTGACCCCGTTCCTCACCTGCTCGCCGGAGGCCGTGATCAGACCCTTGATTTCCTTCGCCGCATGGGCCGAACGCTGGGCGAGTTCACGCACTTCCTGGGCAACGACGGCAAAACCCTTGCCGGCGTCTCCGGCACGCGCAGCTTCAACACCCGCGTTCAGCGCCAGAAGATTGGTCTGGAACGCGATCTCATCGATCACGCCGATGATGTTGGAGATTTCGCTCGACGACTTTTCGATCGCATGCATGGCATTGACCGCGCGACGAACCACGTCGCCCGACCGTTCTGCACCGACCCGGGTCCGCGAGACGAGCGCCCCGGCTTCCTCCGCCCGCACAGCGCTGTCCTTGACCGCGGTCGTCACCTGCTCGAGCGCTGCTGCCGTTTCCTCGACAGAGGCTGCCTGCTGCTCGGTGCGCTTGGATAGGTCGTCGGCTGCAGAGAGCATTTCGCTCGCACCTGCGTCGATGGCGCGCGCATTTTCGCCAACGGCGCGCATGGCATCACGCAGCCGCTCGACGGAGTGGTTGAAGTTGACACGCAGCGGATCAAGGTGCTCGGCGAAGCGTTCGCCGATTTCGACGGCAAGATCACCATCGGAAAGCTTCTGCAAACCACCGGCCAGACGGTCGACGGCAAACTGTACTTCGGCCGCTTCACGCGCCTTATGTGCTTCGCGCGCCAGACGCTCCGTCTCGCTCAGCGACCGGTTCTCTTCGGCCTGACGCTCCAGCGCCGCCCGTTCGATCGCATTGTTGCGGAAGACGGAAACGGCTGCCGCCATTTCGCCGATCTCGTCCCGACGGTTCGCAAACGGAACCTCCGTTTCGGTGTCGCCACCGGCAAGCGTCCGCATCGAACCGGTGATCGCGGAGATGGGACGCGCAACCCGCACGATCGATACGACCGCAGCACCGAGCGCCATCAGCGCGGCGAGAACGAAGGCCGCCAGCGACAGGCGCATGGCAAGCGTCGCAGAGGCGTCCGCATCATGACGAACCTGCACGCCGGCAGCCCGGTTCATCTCCTTGATGTCCCCCAGGCTCTGTTCCGCGGCGCTGCCGAGCGGCACCATCTGGGCGAGCGTATCTTTCGCCTGATAAAGCTTTGATGCCATGGCCTGTTCGACGAAGCTCTGGCCAAGGCCGTTGAACTCGACGACGGTCGCCTTGAAACTGTCGAAACGCTGGCGGACATCGGGAAGCACGATCGAGGCGTCAAACTCGGCGATCGCGGCATCCAGTTGCGCACGCGCGGCCTCGAGATCCTCGACCAGCGTCTTCTTCTCGGCCGAGGTGGCAGCCGTCAGGATCATCAGGTTGAGACGGCGAACGTCGGCGAGAACGGAATCGATCTCGGCAATCATCATGGACCGATCGAGACGGCCGCCCAGTGCTTCCATCTGACCACTCATGTCGGTCACGGAGCGGACGGCAATTGCACCCTGCCCGAGCGACACGATCACCATCAGACCGAATAGAAGCGGCAGCAGAAGTTTGATCTTGAGATTTTTCACGACTGAAATCCTGGATTGAAACGGAATGAGACGGCCGGAAAAAAATGCCGGCAGACTTCCATGCCAATCCGAATTCTAACAAAGCCTTACGCGCCGAAGGGCAGTTCTCGCCTCATCCACAATCCCGTGCGCAAGCATCGACAAAAAAAGAGAGGCATTTCTGCCCCTCTTCTTCGCATCCTCTGGAACGCAGTGCTTAGAACTCCGACCACTCGGCCGCGACAGCCGTGTTACCCTTGAAGGCATTGGCTATCTTGCGGCCCAGTGCCCGTGCGGGCGAAGGCTGCGGCTGGGCGGCCGGCGTTGCCGGGGCGACCCGTGGCGATGCCTGATAGCTGCTCTCGTCCGTCTTGAACTGCGCCATCAGCTGCATCAGCTGACCGGCCTGCTGGGCCAGACCATGGCTTGCAGCCGTGGACTGCTCCACCATGGCCGCGTTCTTCTGCGTGCCCTGGTCCATCTGGTTGACGGCCATATTGATTTCCTGGAGGCCGGTCGACTGCTCGCGGGTCGAGGTGACGATCGCCAGAACATTCTGGTTGATCTCCTGCACCTCGCGCACGATGGTCTCCAGCGCCCGACCGGTTTCGTCGACCAGGTTGACACCATTACGGACCTGTTCGCCCGAGGTGGTGATCAGGGCCTTGATCTCCTTTGCCGCATTGGCCGAACGCTGTGCGAGTTCACGCACTTCCTGGGCAACGACCGCGAAGCCCTTGCCGGCTTCACCGGCGCGAGCCGCTTCAACGCCGGCATTGAGCGCCAGAAGGTTCGTCTGGAATGCGATGTCGTCGATCACGCCGATGATGTTCGAAATTTCCGAGGAGGATTTCTCGATCTGCTGCATGGCAGCGACCGCACGGCGGACGACCTCGCCCGAATGCTCGGCCCCTTCCCGCGTGCGGCTGACCAGCTGGCCGGCCTCGTCGGCGCGAATGGCGCTGTCCTTGACCGCAGTCGTCACCTGTTCGAGCGCTGCCGCCGTCTCTTCGACGGAAGCCGCCTGCTGCTCGGTCCGCTTCGACAGGTCGTCGGCCGCGGCCAGCATCTCGTTGGCACCGGCATCGATCGACCGGGCATTTTCGCTCACGGCGCGCATGGCGTCCTTCAGGCGTGCGACCGACTGGTTGAAGTTGAGGCGCAGCGGATCGAGATGATCGGCGAAGCGTTCGCTGATCTGCGCGACGAGATCGCCATCCGACAGACGCTGCAGACCCGAAGCAAGCTGGTCGACGGCAAACTGCACTTCGGCCGCTTCCCGTGCCTTCTGGGCTTCGCGGGCCTGACGCTCGGTTTCGCTGAGCGACCGGTTCTCTTCCGCCTGACGCTCGAGCGCTGCACGCTCGATGGCATTGTCGCGGAACACGCTGACGGCAGCTGCCATCTCGCCGATTTCATCCTGACGACCGGCAAACGGGATCTCGGTCTGCGTGTCGCCGGAAGCAAGGGTACGCATAGAACCGGTGATCGCCGAGATCGGACGAACGATCCGCGCAAAGCTGAAGAAGGCGGCACCGGCGGCAATCAGCGCGCTGATCAGGACGGCAATGATCGTCGTGTTGACCGCAGTGTTGGAGACGTCGTCCGCTTTGACGATTGCGGCGTCGCTGAGTTGCACATTGGACTGGATCATTTCGTCCATGAGCTGAACAAGGGAGCGAGCATTGGTCGCCATGGCACCGTTGAATACGGCCTTGGCCGCAGCCTGACTGCCCGTGCGCTTCAATTCGACCATCTGCATGGCCAGACGGTCGTATTCCGCAAGCGCGGCCTTCATGCTGTCGAATCGGGCCCGCGTCGCCGGCATGGTGATCATCGGCTCGTAGGCGGCAAAAGCTGCATCACGTTCCGCCACAGCGGTCTGAGTGGCAGATACGATCGCATCCAGCTCTGCCGGTTCCGCATTCAACAGCATGGCATAGTCGCGGCGGACCTCGGCGAAAGTCGCATTCATCCGTGCGACAGCAAGTGTTCTGGGCAGGCGTTCACGCCCGATGACGTTCACCTGCTCCTTGACGTCGCCGATGAAGTTAATCGCCAGAATGCCCTGGCCGATGCCGAAGGTGAGTACAACTGCGAAAAGCAGCGGCAGCACCACTTTGATCTTGAGATTGGACATGAATGGTCTCCAGGGGAGGAAAAATACATTCCCAACCGGGCGTGGGAGGTCGCCAGGTGTGAGGACAAGACATCGTCCGGATAGGTCGGGATGAAACCGTTCTAGAATGTAAACAATGAATATTTTACTTAGATTGTAGACAACCTTTGATAGCGCTAAAAATGGGGTATTTCCGAATAGCTGCAGCCCAAAAAAAGGTCGGCGGCAGATTGCTCCGCCGCCGCTCGTTCTCCATCAATCGTCGTGATGGGGTATCACTCGGCCGCTGTTTCCCGCACCTCGTTCGCCCCGTCCGCCTGATCGGCAAGGAAACCGCCGGACTGCCGGTTCCACAGGTCGGCATAGATGCCGCCATTTGCCACCAGCTGCTGATGCGTTCCCTCTTCGACGATTCGGCCCTTGTCGAGCACGATCAGCCGGTCCATCTGCGTCAGCGTCGAGAGCCGGTGGGCGATTGCAATCACCGTCTTGTCCTCGATCAGCTTGAACAGGCTTTCCTGGATCGCTGCTTCGACTTCCGAATCGAGCGCCGAGGTCGCCTCATCGAGCACCAGGATCGGCGCATCCTTCAGGAAGACGCGGGCGATCGCGATACGCTGCCGCTGGCCGCCCGAGAGTTTCACGCCGCGCTCACCGACATGCGCATCGAGCCCGGCTCGGCCCTGCATGTCGGAGAGCCCCTGGATGAATTCCCAGGCATTCGCCCGCTTCGCCGCCTCGATCACTTCGGCATCGGTCGCTTCCGGTCGGCCGTAGGCGATGTTGTCCCGGATCGAGCGGTGCAGCAGGGACGTATCCTGGGTTACCACACCGACGAGTGCCCGCAGACTGTCCTGGCTCACCGCCGAGATATCCTGGCCGTCGACGAGGATCCTGCCCTTCTCCAGATCGTAGAAGCGCAGAAGCAGGTTCATCAGCGTCGTCTTGCCCGCACCAGAGCGTCCGACGAGACCGACCTTCTCCCCCGCCTTGATGGTCAGCGAGAAGTCCTCGATCACACCCTTCTGCTTGCCGTAGTGGAAGCGCACGCCGTCATAGACGATCTCGCCCTTCGGCGCGGCGAGCGCCTTGGCGGCCGGCTTGTCGACGATGTCGTGGGCCTTGGTCATCATGCCCATGCCGTCATAGACGGTGCCGATGTTTTCGAAGAGCGCCGCCACTTCCCACATGATCCACTGCGACATGCCGTTGATGCGCATGGAAAGCCCGATGGCGACCGCGATCGCACCGACGGTTACCGTGCCGTTCAGCCAGAACCAGATGCCCAAGGCCGCCACGAAGAACTGGACAATGGCGTTGTTGATGTCGACGCAAATGTTGAGCAGCGAGATCTGCCGCATCTGCCGGTGCACCGTGCCGAGAAAGGCGTCCATACCCTCCTTGGCATAGGTCTCTTCCCGGCCGGCATGCGAGAACAGCTTCACCGTCGCGATATTGGTATAGCTGTCGACGATCCGGCCCGTCATCATCGAGCGGGCATCGGCCTGTTCGCTGGAAAGCTTGCGCAGCTTGGGAATGAAGTTGCGCAGGATCAGTGCATAGATCACCAGCCAGAGGACGAGCGGCACACCGAGCCGCCAATCGACCGAAGCGACCAGCGCCAGCATCGAGACGAAGAAGGTCGTCGCATAGATGAAGACGTCGATGATCTTCATCACGCTTTCACGCACGGACAGCGCCGTCTGCATCACCTTGGTCGAGACGCGACCGGCGAACTCGTTGGCGAAGAAGGTCATCGAGTGCCGGAGCAGAAAGCGGTGCATCTGCCAGCGCGCAATCATCGGGAAGTTGCCGGCCAGGACCTGGTGCATGGTGATCGTATGCATCACGCCGAGCACCGGCAGGCCGATCAAAAGCAGGCCCGCCATCCAGGCAAGCGTGCCACCTTCCGTCTGGAGAAAGGTCGAACGTTCGGCCGTCGACAGCCAATCAACGATATTGCCGAGGAACTGGTAGAGAAACACTTCGGCAATTGCGATGAGGCCGGAGCAAAGTCCGAGCAGCGCCAGCCACCAGCCGGCGGGCTTCGTATAGTGCCAGCAGAAGGCGACAAGGCCCTTGGGCGGCAGGACCGGATCACCGGCCGGATACGGATTCAGGCGGTTTTCGAACCACGAGAACATGGAAAAGTCTCCAGAAATGACGCGCGCGCGGCACCGGACAAAGGTGGCGCAAGGGCGCGAATATTCAATGATTGAGGCCACTTGTGGCCGCAGGATGAATCAGTTTGGGAAAAGAAACGGAGGTGACGCGCTCAGGCAGCCACAGCCATAAATCGGGGCTGGCGCGAAATACCGAATAGATCCATCGATGGCCCTCCCGCTTGCGTGTTGAAGTAGACTTCCGTTCTATCGGCCGACTGGCAAATTTTCCAGCCGGCTTTCGAGGCGATCGAGACATTCTGCCGCAACTGTTGCACACCGATCACAGACGGCCACAAGCAAGGCTGCGTCCGCCTTGAGCGACATGCCCCGATCGCATATGACCGCCCCATGACAGACTTGCGCATCGCCCTCTACCAGCCAGACATTCCCGGCAACACCGGAACCATCCTCCGGCTCGCCGCCTGTCTCGGCATGAAGGTCGACATCATTGAACCTGCCGGTTTCGTGCTCTCCGACAAGAACCTGAAGCGCGCAGGCATGGATTATCTCGCAAGCGTCGCCATGACCCGCCACATCAACTGGGAGCGCTTCGACGCCTGGCGGCTGTCGGAAGGCCGCCGCCTCGTGCTCGCCTCGACCAAAGCCGCCCTGCCCTATACGCGCTTCGACTATGCCGGAAATGACATCCTGCTCTTCGGGCGAGAAAGCGCCGGCGTCCCCGATCATGTCCATGACCGGGCCGACCACCGTGTGATCATCCCCATGATCGAGGGCCAGCGTTCGATCAATGTCGCGATGTCGGCAGCCATGATTGCCGGGGAAGCGCTGCGCCAGACGGGCTTCTGACCCCGGATCTGCCGGAAACAGACATAAATCAAGGCGCCCGAACTCGCCCTCGCCTAGGATAGCGAGACGGTGGTGAAGCGCACCTTCAACGGCAATTGCTAATTCAACCGTATCGCGCTATGCTGCATTGCAGCAAAAAGGGAGATGGAGTCATGTTCGAGACAGCATTCGCCCTGGGTTTGACCCAGTTCGCCCGATCCTTGAGCTTTCCCGAGCGCTTGAGCCAGCGTCCGGTGCGCAACGCCGCCCTGGAGCCCTGGCGGCTCCGCAACACAGGCATGGACGCGCTCTACTATGACGTCAAGGCCCTAAGCGCCGACGAAGCCTTCTACATCAGCGACAGTCTCGCCTCGGAAGGCCTGATTATGATCGTCCCGCCCACAGGCGGCGGAATGCTCACCCTCTGTGACAGCGTCGAGGAATTTCGTCTGCGTGGCGGACGTGAAGTGCGCGCCATGGCGGTCGCCGGCATCGGCGGCTCGGCGATCGGTGCCGCCGCCTTCGCGCGCAACGTCGCCGATGCGATCGACGCCCCCGTAGCAGCCGTGGTGTCGGGCTACGGCCTCGGCGACATCCTCAACGAGGCCATCGGCGGTGCCTTTCTCTTCGGCTGGCTCGGCCATGTCAGAAGCAATCTCGAGGTGATCGATGACGTCGTCGGTCGGCCGAAGCTCGGCGCCTATGGCAAGCGCGACGAGGAAACCGATACCAGTCGCCGCACCGGCCTCGATGCCGATACGGTGTCGACCCTGCTTGCCGATCCGACCCTGTCCTTCACCCTGATCGCCGGCCATTCCCGCGGCAACCGCGTGATTGCAGATGCTCTCTACGCCTTGAAGGCCAGTGACCCGGGCCGGATCGAAACGCTCGCCAATACGGCGCGCATCGTCACCTTCGGCGGCCGGATCAAGATGCCGGAAGCCTTCACCGAGGTCATCGACGTCGTCGGCGAACTCGACTGGTTCGGCGAACTGAATTCGCGCCCGAAGATCGCCACCGACATCAAGGTCCCCTTCTGCGGCCATTCGACCAATACCGACCTACCGACAGCCCTGAAGGTGACCAGAATACTCGGCAATATCCTTAGTGGTGAAGCACCCATGGCAGAAACGTCCACCGAGTCTGTGAGTGCAGTGACCGAGACGGCCCCAGCCGCCGTCATCGAAAACACCGTCGCAGAACCGGTCACCATTGCAACAGAACCCGTTGAGCCGGAAACCCTTCCAGTGCTGGCCGCAGAGGCGCCGCTTCCCGCCGTGATCGACGTTGAACCACCAGCACGGGACGAGCCCTTCCCGGAAACGTCGGCAGCACCGGAGGCCGCAGAGCCGACCGTCGAGGCGGCCGCATCGCCGGAAGTCATGACCAAGGGCACCGACGTGCCGAAGAAGGCAGGAAAAGCTGCGACCCCGATCATGGTCCCGCTGCCGCGCGGTAAGGCAAGGCGTCCCCGCGCGAAGAACTGACGAGCGGCAAGTCAGCCGCCAGAAACAGCAAAAGGCCCGCGCGAAGCGGGCCTTTTCGATTCACAAACAGAAGCTTGAGCTCAGAGCTTCAACCACGACGTCATCGACACGTTCGCGATGTTGAGCGCCGAGGACTGCAACTGATCCTGCACCTTCTCCGCCGTCAGCCGCACCCGCTGCTCGTTGAGCTCCGTATCGACCAGCCGGCTGACGCCGAGTTCGGATGACCCCTGCAAGCCCTGCAGAAGCACACCGCCGCCCGTCACCTGGCTGCGCGTCGTGCTCACCTCGGCACTGGCGCTGACCATATCGATCAGAACGCGATTAAGGGTCGAGATCATCCCGTCGATCTCGTCGCCGGTCGTCCGGCTATCGATCCTGATCTCGCGGGCCCCGGCCTCCGCCGGCTCGCGAGATTGCGCATCCATCAGGTAGTAATTGTAAGGCACGCCGCCGAGGCTGGTGCCCGCATAGGCTCGCGTCAAAACGCCTTCGCCCGCATCCTCGCGTGAGACAAGCGTCGATTTGGCGGTGTCGAAATCGACCATGTTGATGGAGAGGCCGCCATCATTGCCCGTGGTCACGGAGGCGAGCAGCGAGGTGACCTTGGGCCGTCCGCCGGCCTCCACCATCAGCCAGTTGTCTCCGTTGAACGTGCTATCCTGAACAACTTCAACAAGCTCGGCCTTCATCTGCGAGATGTCGGCATTGATCCCATTGCGGTCGGCTCCGACGGCCTTGGCAAGCACGAGCTTCTGCTGGATGCGCGCGACGATATCCGTCGCCTGCTCCAGACCGAGCGCTGCCGTATCGGAGACTGCGGCCGCAATCTCGTTGGCTTCCTGCACGCTGCCGGCCGAAAGGCTGCCGGGCCGCATGGTGGTCGAAATCGACCAATAGCTGGACGCATCCGTCTCAGTCTCGGCGACAGGTGCTGTCACCGCGCGCGGCGTCACGCGATCGAGCGCGGACGCGGCAGCGCTCGCCATCGAAGCCGCACCGGCAACGGATGGGTTGAGCCAGACTGTACTCATGGGAAAACCTTATGTCGCATATCATGTCGATCCGAAGCCGGCATCATTCCGGCTATGTTCAAACGAGCCTAGCGACGAGGTTTTGTGATTGGCTTTCAAAGAAAGTTAGAATTCTAGCGAATTGAGAATTTGCCGTTGGATCGCACCTGAACGGGCGCCGTCAATCGGCCGAGGGAAGCCGGCGCATGGTAAACTCGATCTGGTCTCCGTCGAGCTGCCGCCAGCTTTCCACTTCGGTCCAGTAAGCCGCCTTCGGAAAGGCGTCGAACCACTCGCGCGCCTTGGCTCGGGCCTCCTCGCGTGTCAGGCAATAGGTCTCGCGCACGAACTGCCCACCCAAACGCCCGGCCGTTCCGGCGCGGTGGTCGGCGATCCGCTTCCTGAGACCTGTAAATGGCGGCGGGCCAGGTATCTTCGTCATGAAATCCCTCGCATGGACAAGAGATTAATCCACGCAAAACCGGAAGGCGAGTCGATTTTACGGGGACACCCCCGCCCCCATATGGCCGCCTGCGATTTCACCTGATATTCGTTTGCCTGAAGAAGTTGAGGGGGACGACATGGAGCGACCGGTTCTGCCGAAAGGCCTGCCCGAGGATATCGAGGAGAAGAAGGACGCCGCCCGCGCCTGGTTCGAAAGTCTGCGCGATGCGATCTGCGCCTCGTTCGAAACCCTGGAGAACGAACTCACCGGGCCGATGTCCGATCGCGAGCCTGGGCGTTTTCAAGCTAAGGACTGGCTGCGTGAAGAGGGCAAGGGCGGCGGCGGCCGCATGTCGATGATGTATGGCCGCGTCTTCGAGAAGGTCGGCGTGCACACCTCGACGGTGCATGGCGAGTTTTCGCCCGAATTCCGCAAGCAGATGCCGGGCGCCGAGGAAGACCCGCGCTTCTGGGCGTCTGGCATTTCGCTGATCGCGCATCCCGTGAACCCGCACGTCCCGACGGTACACATGAACACCCGCATGGTGGTCACATCGAGCCAGTGGTTCGGTGGCGGCGCCGACCTGACGCCGGTGCTCGACCGCCGGCGCAGCCAGGATGATCCCGACACCCGCCTCTTCCATCGTGCCATGGAGGTCACCTGCGAACGCCATCCCGCCGTGGCCGACTACCCCGCCTACAAGAAGTGGTGCGACGAATACTTCTTCCTGCCCCACCGCAACGAGGCGCGCGGCATTGGTGGCATCTTCTTCGACTGGTTGACGGCAGACGAGGACAAGGGCGGCTGGAACGCCAACTTCGCCTTCGTCCAGGATGTCGGCCGCGCCTTCAATCTCGTCTATCCGAAGATCGTTCGGGGCAATTTCAACAACCCCTGGACGGACGAGGACCGCGAGGAACAACTTGTCCGGCGCGGCCGCTATGTGGAGTTCAACCTGCTCTACGACCGCGGCACGATCTTCGGCCTGAAGACCGGCGGCAATGTCGAATCAATCCTCTCCTCGCTCCCGCCGCTCGTGCGATATCCCTGATCGCTTGGGGTTACCGCTGACACGGTTATCCACAAGTCAATTCACGAAAAAGAATGAGCGGTGATTCCCGCCGCTTACGACAAAGTGTGTCGGGAACTTGACGGTTTTCATTGCGCTCACGCCGGACGGGGGGCATTCTGCGGCCTCACGCAGTATCGAGGAGGAGATTGCGATGACCCCATCCAGCTCAGTGTCCGTATCCCGCGTCAGTGACCCCGCCGATCGTGCGCTCAAGGCACCCGAATTGATCGATCGGCTGGCGGAGCAAATGCGTCAGTCGAGTGATGTCGACTTGCCCCATTCTTATTTCGTTGAGCAGGTGCGCCTTGGTCTGGCCGGCAAGGATCTCGCCGACCGGCTCGCCGCAAACGACATCGAAACCGGCAGCCATCGGGGCAAGCGCCAGCCCGCGCGCTCCGTTTTCCACGCCTGGGCCATGCCCGATTGATCAGACAGAATCCACCGCGTCGATGCTTTGGCCCGCCCTGTGCGGGCCATTTTTTTGGCATCCGCCGAACAATCGTGGCATTCTGCGGTTTCGCGAGAGTTGAGGCGACGAAGGAGGAGACGATCATGAAACGCTTCGAATGCGGAACTCTGGTCCCCGGCTGCGACTGGCACACGCGCGCCGAGGAAGAGGCAGAAGTCGTGAGAAGGGCCGTGGAGCACCTGAAGGTCACCCATGGCGAGGAGATTATCCGTCCGTCCATGGTGGATCACATCAAGGAACGGATTCGCAACGATCAGTCCCAGACGGCCTGACACCGCGGGCGACTGCCCAAACGGCAACGGAGCCCGGCATGCGGGCTCCGTGTCCAGAAAGAAGCTTGCGTGTCTCAGCTGCTCGGCAGCATGACCTTGTCGATCACATGAATGACGCCGTTATCCGTGCGGATATCGGCAGACACCACGTTTGCGCCGTCGACGGTTACGCCCGACCCCGACTTGGAGACCGCAAGCGTGCGATCACCGCCGCTCTTGATCGTGCGGACATGGATGGTGCGGCCCGGCAGCATGGTTGAGGTCAGTTCGCGACCGACGACATGATAGCTCAGGATCGCGGCGAGCTGATCCTTGTTCTCGGGCTTGAGCAGGTTCTCGACCGTGCCGGCCGGAAGCGCTGCGAACGCCTCATCCGTCGGCGCGAAGACGGTCAGCGGACCGCCGCTCGAAAGCGCGTCAACGAGACCCGCAGCCTGAGCGGCGGCCAAAAGAGTGTTGAAGCTGCCGGCCTGTTGGGCTGTCTCGACGATATTGGCGGAATTCGCCGAAGAAGCGGCGAAGGTCATGCCGGCGGCAAAAAATGCGACTGCAATGCGGTTCATGGAAGTCCCTCCTCTGAAGGCCAGATCGACGTCATGCCGATCGTGTAAAGCCGGAAGGGATACGCTGCCGAGATCCCGCACGGATCGCCGCAGCCGGGACACTCTTTGTTGAGTGATTGCCGATGAACCGAAGCCGATCACGCCCGTATTGGCTTCTCTTGATATCTCGAAACGTCAGGACCTCGCCAGCATGTCCAGCCGCGCGAGAAGATCCTCGCGGCTGAGGTTGAACTGCGATGCGATCCAGCCTTCTTCGAGCTTGCCGAGAATTTCCCCGACCTTCGGTCCGGCAGGAATACCGGCGGCAAGCACGTCGGAGCCCTTGATCGGCAGCACAGGCCGCACGAAGCCCTCCGCACGCTTCAACAGCGAAAACAGCCGCGCACTGCGGGTCATCGCCTTCTGGTCACCCTCCGCACGGGCACGGGCGGAGGCGAGCTCGAGCTTCAGCATCGAGATCATGCCGTCCTTGCCGAACCGGTAGAGATCGCGGTCAAAGGCAACATCGGTCACCGTCTCCTGTGGCTTCGGCGCCCGCGCGAACCGGTCGAGCGCCATTGCCTCGGCATTCGACATCCGCAACCGCTCGGACAGCGTCACGAGCCGCGCTGCATCCTTCGGCACGATCGCGCAAAGACGCAACAGCGCATCCGGCTCCCAGCCGAGCGCCTGTTCTGCTGCAATCAGGCCGGGGATCGCATCGATCCCCCATTTCTCCGTTTCGGGCAGGATCTCGGTCAGCACGCCCGATTGGCGCATCCAGAGCAGCGCCCGCCCCGGATCCCGCGCCGACAAGAGCTTCTTGATCTCGCTCCAGACGCGCTCGGCGGAAAGCGATTTCAGCTGGCTGCGCGCCCTCGCACAAGCCTTCAATCCGTCAGTATCGGGGCGCCCGCTGCCGTAATGGGCAAAGAAGCGGAAGAAGCGCAGGACGCGCAGGTAGTCTTCGGCAATTCGCTGCTCGGCATCGCCGATGAAGCGCACTGTTTTCGTTTCAATGTCCTTCAGGCCACCGACGAGATCGATCACCTCGCCGTCAACCCCGACATAAAGCGCGTTGATGGTGAGGTCGCGCCGGTCGGCATCCTCCTGCCAACTCGCGCCGAAAGCGACCTCGGCATGGCGACCATTCGTCTCGACGTCACGCCGGAGCGTCGTCACCTCATAGCCCTTGCCGTCGACAACAAGCGTCACCGTGCCGTGTTCGATGCCGGTCGGAACCGCCTTGATGCCCTTGGCCGCCGCCCGTCCGCTCACCTCTTCCGGCATCAGCGTCGTGGCAAGGTCGATATCCCCGACCGGCAATCCCATCAGACTGTTGCGCACAGCGCCACCGACCACCCGTGTCTCCGCGCCGCCGCTATTCAGCAGCGTCATCAGCTTTTGCAGAGCGGGCTCCTGGAACCAGTCGCGATCGGCCAGATTGGTCATGCATAGAGCCTTTCGTAGAGCGTCCGGATGATGCCGGCCGTAATGCCCCAGATATGCCGCTCCCGATAGGGCATCACATAGAAATGCCTGACGGAGCCCTGCCACATCCGGCTGTCCTGCCGATGATTGGACGGGTTCATCAGGAAGGAAAGCGGCACCTCGAAGACGCTGTCCACTTCGTCGGGATTGAGCGTCAGTTCGAAGCCGGGTTGCACGACGGAAAGCACCGGTTGGATGCGAAACCCGGTCCCCGATAGATATTGCGGCAGCCGACCGACCGTCTCGACGAAACGACGATCGAGGCCGATCTCTTCTTCGGCCTCGCGGAGCGCCGCTTCTTCCGGAGAGGTATCCGTCGCATCGATACCGCCGCCCGGAAAGGCGATCTGGCCTGCATGTTGCCGGAGCTTGCTGGTGCGCTGGGTGAGGATGATCCGCGCCTCGTCCGGATCGTCGATCACGCCGATCAGCACCGCCGCATCCCTCAGCTTCAACTGCTCGTATTGAAGAATGGTGTCGGGGTTCAGCGCATGGTCGCCATGGTCGCGCCAGGCATGTTCGAGCGGTGCGCCGACCTGTTCCAGCGCCCGACGACGAAAATCCTCTGCGGTAAACGTCATCAGGCTCATCGCGACAGTCGATCGAGTTCGTCAGCGGGCATGATCGGAAAAGTCGCGCCGCGAGAGCGCACGGCAAACATCGCCTTGCCCTCGATCTCCACCACCTCTCCTTGTTCGACGAGATCATACATGACCGCCCGCGAGACAAGCGCCTCCAGCCGACCGCGCACCTAAAAGATATGGCTTGAGTTCATGGTTCTCGCCGACGATCTCGAAACGCAGCTTTTGCTCCGGTCCCGCCTCGACCACGTCGCCGACATTCGTGCGGAATGTCAGCACCGACTCACCCGCCTCTTCCGTCACGCTCATCTCGACCGCGACGAAATGGGCGTCTTCGACGCGGATGCCGACCTTTTCCACAGGCGTGACGAGATAGGTCTTGCCGTCCTCATCCTTGCGCAGAACCGTCGAAAACAGGCGGACGAGAGGCTCCCGACCGATCGGCGTGCCCATATAGAACCAGGTCCCGTCGGCCCTGATTTCCATGTCGAGATCCCCGCAGAACGGCGGTTCCCAGCGCTCCACCGGCGGCAGCGACGCCTTGCCGCCCGATGTTTGCGCTGACGCGCGCGAAATCAGCGCGGCGAGCCCCGCCGCATCTGTCGTCGCCTTTAGCGTATCGCCTGCCATCTTTGCGTCCCGGTTTTGTCTTTAGCCTACAACAGTCACGAGATAGTCATTCGAAACGTCCTTGTCAGCCGTCCTCTCGCCAATAAGTTAGTTTCAGTAACATGCACCTTACGCGTCCGTTCGATTCGCCGGACACGTCCAAAACCAATTGGAGCAGACCATGGGCATGATGCCAAATCCCGATGTTGCACTGGACGAGAAGGCGATCGTTGCCGAGGCCGAGAAGGCGTTGGCGGATATCGCAGCGATCCGCCAGGAAGTGGCCAAGGTCATCTTCGGTCAGGAAAAGGTCGTCGAAAACACCCTTCTCGCCATCCTCTCCGGTGGCCACGCTCTTCTTGTCGGTGTTCCCGGTCTCGCCAAGACCAAACTGGTGACGACGCTCGGCTCGGCCCTTGGCCTCGATGCCAACCGTATCCAGTTCACGCCGGACCTGATGCCGTCGGACATTATCGGCACTGAGGTCATGGACCAGGACGAAACGGGGCGTCGCTCCTTCCGCTTCGTCAAGGGTCCGGTCTTTGCCCAGTTGCTGATGGCCGACGAGATCAACCGCGCAAGCCCGCGCACCCAGTCTGCTCTTCTGCAGTCCATGCAGGAATACCATGTCACCGTCGCCGGCCAGCCCTACCAGTTGCCCGCCCCCTTCCACGTGCTCGCGACCCAGAACCCGCTGGAGCAGGAAGGCACCTACCCGCTGCCGGAAGCCCAGCTTGACCGCTTCCTTCTGCAGGTCGACGTTCTCTATCCGGAACTTGCCGCAGAACGGCAGATCCTGCTGGAAACGACAGGCGTCGGCGACAAGCGCGCCAATGCAGTCATCAATAGCGCCCGTTTGCTGGAGATCCAGAAGCTGATCCGCCAGATGCCGGTCTCTGACACCGTGGTCGACGCCATTCTGACGCTCGTCCGCTCGGCACGTCCGGGCCACGGCAACGACACGACAGACAAGAACATCGCCTGGGGTCCAGGTCCCCGCGCCGGCCAGGCACTGATGCTCTGCGCCCGCGCCCGCGCCCTTTACGAAGGTCGCCTCGCTCCCTCCATCGACGACGTCTACGCGCTTGCCGAACCCGTGCTTGAACACCGCATGGCCCTGACCTTTGCGGCGCGCGCCGAAGGCATGACCGTCCGCGACGTCATCGCGGGCCTCGTTTCCGACCTGCGCAAGTAAGGGAGGCCTTAACCGCGTGGCATCCATCGGCCATATCGTCGAGCAGACAGCCGGCAGCGAGGTTTTGAAGCGCGCGCGCCAGCGTGCCGTGCTCGTGCCCGACTGCATGGTCGAGGCCCGCCGCATCGCCAATACCGTGATTGCAGGCTGGCATGGCCGCCGCAAGCGCGGCATTGGCGAAAACTTCTGGCAGTTCCGCCCCTATGCCGATGGCGAGAGCTTCTCGCGCATCGACTGGCGCCGCTCGGCCCGCGACGACCACATGTATATCCGTGACCGCGAATGGGAGGCGGCTCACACGGTCTGGCTCTGGGCCGACATGTCGCCGTCGATGATGTACAAGTCGACGCTCGCCTCGGTATCCAAGGAAAGCCGCGCGCTCGTGCTGATGCTGGCGCTTGCCGAAATCCTCGCGCGCTCTGGCGAACGCATCGGCTGCCCCGGCATCATGGAGCCGATCTCCGCCCGCAACGCCGCCGAGCGCCTGGCCACCGCCATCATGCATGCGCCGCTGACGGAAGGCCTGCCCGACACCCGCATGATCCGCGGCGCAAGCGACATCGTGCTCATCGGCGATTTTCTCGATGATGCCGACCGGGTGATGGAGCGCATCACGCCGCTCGCCCGCCGTGGTCTGCGTGGCCATGTGCTCGAGGTCGCAGACCCCGCCGAAGAAACCTTCCCCTATACCGGCCGCACCGAATTCACCGATCCGGAAACCGGCGAAAAGCTCACCTCCGGCCGCGCCGAGACGCTGCGCGAGGACTATCAGCAGGCCTATCTCGCCCGTCGCGAGACCATGTCCGACCAGCTCCGCCGCATGGGCTGGAGCTTCACCCATAACCGCACCGACCGCCTCGCCTCGGAAGCCCTCGTCGCCGTCCACATGCACCTGTCGGGCATGCCGCCCGCCGTCAACAGGAGTGCGGGCTGATGTTCGGTATGCCACTCGCCTTCGGCGCTCCCGCCATTCTCGGCGCCCTGCTCGCCCTGCCCTTGATCTGGTGGCTCCTGAAGCTCACGCCCCCGCGCCCCAAGGCAGAAGTCTTCCCGCCGCTGAAGATCCTGGCTGGCGTCTTGAAGCGCGAGGAAACCCCCTCGAAAAGCCCCTGGTGGCTGACGCTCCTGCGCATGCTGATGGCCGCGATCGTCATCTTCGCGCTGGCTGACCCCGTGCTCAACCCGCGCAACGCCAGCCTCTCCGGCGACGGCCCGCTGCTGCTTGTCGTTGACAACGGCTGGGCCACCGTCGGAGATTGGGATCGCCGCGTCGAAACCGCGACTGCGCTGATCGGCGATGCCGCTGACCGCAGCCTGCCCGTCTCCATCGTCTTCACCGCCGATGCGACCCATGACGCGATCCCCGGCACGCCGGCCGTCGCGCTCGAAAAACTTGCAGCCGCCACCCCGCATCCGCTGCGACCGGACCGCACGAGGAGCATTGAGGCCCTGCGCACGACCTTCTCGTCGGAGCGCCCCGGCACGCTGACCTACATTTCTGACGGCATCGCACGCGATCCGGAAGATCCGTTCCTGTCAGACCTCGCTGGCCTCTCGCCCGCAGAATTCCGCATCGTCGAGGGTGAGAGTTCAACGAGTGTCGCAATCACCGGCGCCAACAACGGCTCGGATGCGCTCACTGTCTCGCTTTCGCGCCTCAACGCCTCGGAACCACGCAGCCTGATTGTCGATGCCCAGGACCGTCAGGGTCGTGTCATCGCCTCCGGCCAGGTGGATTTCGCAGCCGGCACCGGTGAAGCCTCCGGCGAGATCGCAGCCCCCTTCGAGCTGCGCAATGATTTCGCACGGCTTTCGATTGCGGGCATCGCTTCCGCCGGTGCAACCCACCTGCTCGACGACGGCTTCCGCCGCCGCAAGGTCGCGCTGGTTTCCGGCGACAGTGGAGACGGCTTCCAGCCGCTGCTTTCGCCGCTCTATTACATCGAGCGCGCCCTCGGCCCCTACGCAGACGTGGTAAAGCCCGGCCAGACCGACCTCGCCGTCGCCATCCCTGAGATCCTCAACCAGAACCCGTCTGCCCTGGTGCTCGCGGATGTCGGCCGTCTGCCAGCCGATGTCTATGATCCGCTGCAGGCGTGGATCAACCGTGGCGGCACGCTCATCCGCTTTGCCGGCCCGCGCTTGGCCGCAGCCCCCGCCGACGACCCGCTGGTCCCCGTGATCCTGCGTCAGGGCGAACGCGCGCTGGGCGGCGCCCTCTCTTGGGCAGAACCACAGCCGCTCGCCGATTTCCCGACCTTCGGCCCCTTTGCCGGCATGCCGCGCCCCGAAGACATACTGATCAAGCGCCAGGTGCTCGCCGAGCCGACGCCGGACCTTGCCGCCCGCACCTGGGCGAGCCTTGCCGACGGCACGCCGCTCGTCACCGTCGAGGACAACGGCGCCGGCCGCATCGTGCTCTTCCATGTCAGCGCCGAAGCCACCTGGTCCGATCTGCCGATCTCGGGCACCTTCGTCGAAATGCTCCGCCGTATCGTCCAGCTCACTCGCGTTGGCGCAGCCGAAGCGCAAGCCGGCCAGTCCACCGCCCCCTCGCTGCCGCCCTTCCGCCTGCTCAACGAGCGTGGTGCGCTGACGACGGAAGCCGGGACCGCCAAGCCGCTCTCGCTCGGCCCGGAACGTCCGGAAGCCGCAACCTTCGACAACCCGCCCGGACTCTACGGCACGGAAGACGGCTTCACTGCGCTGAACCTGCTGCCGGCAGATACGACACTGCGTCCGCTTCCCTCGCCAGCAGGCCTCACCGTTGCCCGCGACCCGATGGCCGGTACTGCTGCAACGCCGCTGAAGCCGAGCCTGTTGACTCTCGCCTTCCTGCTTCTCGTCATCGACAGCCTGATCGTGCTCTTCATGGGCGGCGCCTTCTCGCGCATGCCGAAGCGCGCGCCCGCCGCTGCCGCCTCGATCCTGGCCCTCGCTTTCGCCTTCGGTACCTCCACCACCCCCGGTCAGGCGCTGGCTCAGTCGGCCGATACCAAACCCGGAGACGAACAGATCCTGGAGCGCCTCGACAACACCCACCTCGCCTATGTCATCACCGGCGACGCGGAGGTCGACCGCCTGTCCGAACAAGGGCTCGCGGGCCTCACGGACTTCCTGACCTATCGCACGACGCTCGAACCCGCGCCGCCTGTTGGCGTTGACATCTCGAAGGACGAACTCTCCTTCTACCCGATCATTTTCTGGCCGATTTCCGCTTCCGCGCCCATGCCCTCTGCCGCCGCAATCAGTCGCATCGACGCCTACATGCGATCAGGCGGCACCGTGCTCTTCGATACGCGTGACCAGGGCTCGACACTGGGCAACGAAGTCGGCTCCTCTCCAAATGGCGAACGCCTGCAGGCGATCCTCGCCAATATCGATATCCCGCCGCTCGAGCCGGTGCCTTCCGATCACGTGCTGACGCGTGCCTTCTACCTGCTGCAGGGATTCCCTGGCCGCTACAGCGGCAGCCCGCTCTGGGTCGAATCCCGCCAGGAGGCCCAGTCGAGCAACAGCGCCGTAGCCTCTTCAGGCGATGGCGTGAGCCCGATCATGATCACCGGCAATGATCTCATGGGGGCCTGGGCGATCGACGCCAATGGCGCAAGCGTACTCCCCGTCGTCCCCGCCGACGAGATGCAGCGCGAAATGTCCTTCCGCTCAGGCGTCAACATCATGATGTACATGCTGACCGGCAACTACAAGGCAGACCAGGTCCACGTGCCTGCTTTGCTTGAACGACTGGGGCAATGAGACCATGACGCTCGAATTCGCCCCCTTCATCCCCTGGATCGTCATCGCCGCCCTCGCCGTGCTCGCCGTTGTGCTCTCCGCCCTCGGCTTCCTGCGCGGCGTACGCGGCACGGCCATCCGCCTGGCGGCTTCCATCGCCGTATTGGCTGCACTCGCCAACCCGTTGTTGTTGCAGGAAGAGCGCGATCCGTTGACCACGGTCGTGCCCGTCATAGTCGACCGCAGTCAGAGCCAGCAGATCGCCGGCCGCGCCGAGGAAACCGATCAGGCGCTTCAGGGCATCCGCGACCGCCTCGGCCGCTTCCCCAATATCGAGCCGCGCATCGTCGAGGTCACCGATCCCGGCGACAGCGATGCGCCCTCAACCAAGCTCTTCGAAGCGCTGGCCGCTGCAACGACAGACGTACCCCCGGCCCGCGTCGGTGGTGCAATCTTCGTCACCGACGGCCAGGTGCATGATATCCCCGCCGAAAACCAGGCGCTCCCCTTCGACGCACCGGTGCATTCCCTGATCACCGGCAAGGCCGACGAATTCGACCGCCGCATTGAGGTCCTGCGCGCCCCGCGCTTCGGCATCGTCGACGAGGAACAGGAACTCACCTTCCGCGTCTTCGACGACGGCGAGGCCTCCAACCAGCCGGCCGACGTCTCGGTCAGAATGAACGGCGAAGACCTCGGCACCGTGCCGGCTGTCCCCGGCGCCGAGACCTCCTTTGCCTTCCGCGTTCCGCGTGGCGGCAACAATGTGCTGGAATTCTCTGTCGCCGCCACACCGGGCGAAGTCACCGACGTCAACAACCGCGCCATCCACCTGATCGAGGGCATCCGCCAGAACCTGCGCGTGTTGCTCGTCTCGGGCGAGCCGCATGCCGGCGAACGCGCCTGGCGCAACCTCTTGAAGTCGGACGCCTCTGTCGACCTTGTCCATTTCACCATCCTGCGTCCGCCGGAAAAGCAGGACGGCACGCCGATCAATGAGCTCTCGCTGATCGCCTTCCCGACCCGCGAGCTCTTCGTCGAAAAAATCAACGATTTCGACCTGATCATCTTCGACCGCTACCAGCATCGCGGCGTGTTGCCGATTCTCTATTACGACTACATCGCCGAATATGTGAGGAATGGCGGCGCGCTGCTGATCGCGGCTGGCCCCGAACATGCCGGCCAGGATTCGATCGCCCTCACGCCGCTCGAATCCGTGCTGCCGGCCACGCCAACGGGTGACGTGCATCAGGCCGGCTTCTATCCCCGCCTTTCGGAGCAGGGGAAACGCCACCCCGTCACCCGCGGCCTCGATGGCTCGGCCGTCGAACCGCCGCAATGGGGGCGCTGGTTCCGCAGCGTCGATGTCGGTCGTACCGATGGTGAAACCGTCATGACCGGCGACGGCGACCGCCCCCTGCTCGTGCTCAACCGCGCCAATGAGGGCCGCGTTGCCATGCTGCTTTCCGATCAGGGCTGGCTCTGGGCCCGCGGCTTTGAAGGCGGCGGCCCGCATGTCTCACTCTATCGCCGCATCGCCCACTGGCTGATGAAGGAGCCGGAACTCGAGGAAGAAGCGCTCAAAGCCCGCGCTACCGGCCGCACGTTGGAGGTGACCCGTCAGACCATCGGCGACGCCCCCGGCCCCGCGACGATCACCACGCCCTCGGGCGAGACGATAGCGCTGAACTTGAACGAAATACAGCCCGGCCTCTATCGCGGCGAGAGCCGCATGACCGAAACCGGCCTCTTCACCATTACCAATGGTGACTTCTCGACCCTCGTGCATGTCGGCGCTGTCGACGCGCCCGAATTCCGCGCGATGATCTCGACGACTGACACGCTCGCCCCGATCAGCCAGGAAACCCGCGGCCTCACCGCCCGCCTCGACGATGGCGATGAGACCGTGCGCATCCCGGACATCTTGCCGGTGCGCGGCGAAGTCCGCGTCGCCGACGATCGCCGCATGCTGATCAAGCTGACCGACGAAACCGTGCTCAAGGGCGTGAACACGCTGCCGCTGTTTGCAGGATTTGCCGGTCTCGGCATCCTGCTGCTCGCGGTATCCGCCATGTGGTGGCGCGAGGGCCGGTAAGGCGCTTCTGATGAAGAAAGTGCCGCATCAGGCGGAAACCCGGGGATAGTGCCGATAGACAAGGTCCTCTGGCGCTGGCCGTTCTGCGCTGGGGTCAAGGACCGCACCGAGCCTAAGGGCAAGCCCAGCCGATCGCGTATTTTCGGGATCGACATAACTCACCAGGCTCGGCAGTTTTTGAATGTCCCGCGCCCAGGAAAGCAGCGTTTCCGCAGCTTCCCGCGCATAGCCGCGCCCTTCAAACTCCGGATAGACGAACCAGCCGAGCTCAAACTCCGGAAACAGCGGCCCCGCATTGATCCCCACCTGACCGATGCATGCGCCACTGGCCTGATCCTCGATCATCAGCGCCCCGCAACCCAACAGATCCCACTGCGCATAGTCGCTGCAGAACATGCCCCAGGCTGCAGCATCGGAAAACGGCCCGCCCATGAACTGCGCCCGTTCCGACGCCATCAGCTGCCTATAGGCGGGCCAGTCATCGAAGCGCATGGGACGCAAGGTGAGACGTGAGGTCGTGAGTGTCGGGATTGGCTGCATTGTCGTGGCTTGAGTCTAAGTTGAGTTTCCGAATCCGTGCAGGTGCTACAAATAGGGGTTGAGCGAAACACATTCCATCATCATGCTGCATCTCGTCGAGTTGGCAACCAACCAGCGAAGAGTGGAGATGAAGGATCAAGCTCACGACCACGCCATGGCAGATCTATTCCGCGAGGACCCCGCACTGGCGCTAGCAACCGTTGAGACAATCCTAACTAACGGCGACCTGCCGGAACTGCTTGTCGCCGCACGGCAAATCAATTTGGCTTTCGGCGGAGCTTCTATCAACGCCACGCCGTGCAATGAAGATCCCCGACCTCCGTCCGCTGAACCTGTTTAGAGAAGAGACCACACCCTTGAAGCTTCTCTCCCTAAATTGCTGGGCAGGTCGCCTCTTTCCGTCGGTCCGAGACTATATACTGTCCGAAAACGCCGACGTGATCTGCCTACAGGAAGTCCTGCGGTCCGACGTCTCTGCTGCGGAGTGGGTGACCTACCGGGATGGGGATCTTCAATATCAGCAGCGCGCCAACCTCTTCACGGATATCAGCAGCGGTCTCCCTGATCACGAAGCCTTTTTCTGCACCTCAATGCGGGGCGAACTTACCGCGGATACAGAAATCTGGGCCGAGTTTGGTCTCGCGACCTTCGTCCGTCGGAGCCTTCCGGTGCTCGGTCATGCCATGGACTTTGTGCACGACCAATACCGCCACAACGGATGGGGAGCCCATCCCCGTCCGCGCAACGCGCATGTTGTAAGGATCTACGACCCCGCTTCCGGTGAGTCCGTCACCATCGCCCACCTCCACGGCCTCCGAGGTGAGGACGGCAAGCATGACACCGTCGAGCGGTTGGCACAGGCACATGCGCTTGTGGCCCTGATCGAGCGTCTTTGGCGCCCAGGCGAAAAGCTGATCGCCTGCGGCGATTTCAACCTCTTGCCCGGCAGCGCCACCTTCGGACTTCTGCAAACGCTCGGATTGCGGGACCTCATTATAGCCCATGGCATCACGGACACCCGCACCTCGCACTATGCCAAGCCGGAGCGCTTCGCGGACTATGTTCTCGTATCGCCTGAAATTGAGGTTTCACGCTTCGAGGTTGTCGCGGAACCCGAAGTCTCGGATCATCGCCCATTGATTCTCGACTTCCGCTAAAACCGCTCACCCCATCAACGCCTTGGCCTTCTCCTTTGCCAGCCCACGCGATGCCGCAACCCCCTTCGGAAACCCGCTTCGGTCGCCGAAGTCCTGAACCGCGCCACGACGCATGTGCCGCCCTGTCGAAGCCCCTGCAGCAATGAAATCGAGCAGCGTCACGCCCGCGACCATCACAAGCGCAATCGCCACATTGTCCTGTTTGGGATTGTCGGGATGCATCGCGGATCCCAGTGCAACGATGTCGAGCCCGTCGCCGGCGATGCGGCTGGCAAGCCCCACCTCCTTGTCGACAGAAAGCGTCATCATGCCCGAGCCGATCTCGCGCAGTCCATAGGCCCTGACGGCCACCTCCTGCCCTTCCATGCCGAGTGCCCGTGTGATCCGGTGCGCGCCGAACAGCTGGACGACACCGAGCCCGATGCTGAACCAGCCGAGGTTGCGGGCGAGCCGGTCGGACGATGAAAGCGAGCTTGGTCCTGTCTCGAGAACCTTCGGATCGCTCTTGGAACGCTTGAGTGTGCTGAGAAAATTCATGACGATACCTCCGGTTAGGGCTTGAGCACGACCTTGATGCAGCTGTCCTGTTTGTCGCGGAACACCTTGTACATCTCCGGCCCGTCCTCGAGCCCGACGGTGTGGGTGATGACGAAGGACGGATCGAGTTCGCCCTCTTCGATGCGGCGCAGGAGATCGTCGGTCCAGCGTTTGACATGCGTCTGCCCCATGCGGAAGGTCAGCCCCTTGTTCATCGCCATGCCCATCGGGACTTTGTCGACGAGCCCGCTATAGACGCCGGGAATGGAAATGATCCCGCCCGGCCGGCAGACATAGATCATCTCGCGCAGCACATGCGGCCGATCGTTTTCCATCAGCATCATCTGCTTGGCCCGGTCCATCAGACTGTCCGGATGGCTCATCGAGACATGGCTCTCCATGCCGACGGCGTCGATGCATTTCTCCGGACCCTTGCCCCTGGTGAGTTCGTCGAGCCGGTCGATGACGCTCTCCTCCTTGAAGTTGATCGGAATTGCGCCGCCAGCTTCCGCCATGGAAAGCCGCTCGGACAAATAGTCGATCGCCACGACCTGGGCTGCGCCCAGGAGAACGGCGCTGCGGATTGCCATCTGTCCGACAGGCCCGCAGCCCCAGACGACCACGGTGTCGGTAGGCTCGATCTCGCATTGCACCGCGGCCTGCCAGCCGGTGGGCAGAATGTCGCTGAGGAAGAGCGCCTGCTCGTCGCTCATGCCGTCGGGCACCTTGATATGCGTGCTGTCGGCAAAGGGGACGCGCAGATATTCCGCCTGGCCACCTGGATAACCACCGGTCAGGTGCGAATAGCCGAACAGCCCGGCTGTCGTCCGCCCGAAGGCTTTTTCCGCGAGTTCCTTCTTCCGGTTCGAGCGCTCACAGACCGAGAAATTACCGCGCTGACACTGCTCGCACTCGCCGCAGGTGATGGTGAAGGGAATGACCACACGGTCGCCCTTCTTCAGCTTGCCGTTCATGCCCGAACCGGTCTCAACGACCTCGCCCATGGTCTCATGGCCCATGATGTCGCCCGGCATCATTGCGGGGACGAAATTGTGGAAGAGATGCAGGTCCGAGCCGCAGATCGCACAGCTTGTCACCTTGATGATCGCGTCGCGCGGATCCTCGATTTCCGGGTCCGACACCCGATCACATCGGATATCTTCCTTGCCGTGCCATACCAGTGCGCGCATCCGGGCCTCCTCATTGCCATCTGTTGATGCCTGCCCAACACGCGCTGCACCGAAGGGTTCCTCAAGAATTTCCAGGACCCGCTCTCGACAATCCCCGGGCAAAGGGAAACATTGCAAGGCATGACGATACCCCTCACCCTCTCGGACACCGTTCCCGAATCCGCCCGCGATTCCATCCTCGCCAGCATCAAGGCGCACAACGAAACGCTGCTTGGCGCAACGGATAGAAAAGAGATCTACATCCCGATCACCGCCGATGACGGCACGGTCGACGGTGGCCTCGTCGGCTATACCGGCCGGGGGTGGCTGTTTGTGGAATTGCTCGCAGTTCCCGAGCGCCTGCGCGGTCAGGGCATGGCCGGGGCGCTACTGGCACATGCTGAAGAGGAAGCGAGAGCCCGCGGCTGCATCGGCTCTTACATCGACACGATCAATCCGGTCGCCTGCCGCGCCTATGAGCGTGCCGGCTACCACGTCTTCGGCCGCATCGAGGATTTTGCCAAGGGCTACGATATCTGCTGGCTGATCAAGCGCTTCGGCGAAGCGCTTGAGGAGACGTCTGACGCCTAAGCGTAGGCGCGATCCGGGGCCTCGTCGGCCGCCGCAGGCATCTTCGCCCCGCAGTCCCGCCAGGCGATCACACCCTTCAACCGGTCGTGCACGTCGTCGGCCAAAGGCACGACCAGCACCCGGTTTGGATCGACAGGACCGGGAAAGGCTAGCGCCTGGTAGGCGACCTTCTCGAAGCCGAGCGGCATGTAATAGGGCGGATCACCGATCAGGATGACACCTTCCGAGCCCTTCCGCCGCGCCGCCTCGATCGCGATCCGCACGAGTTCGCGGCCAATGCCCCGGTTCTTGTGGGAGGGGCGGACAGCAAGCGGTCCGAGCAGATGCCCTTGGACGCCGCCGGCCAGAACCGGCGTCATGCGCACCGAGGCAATCGTCTCGCCATTGTCGGTGCAGATGAAGGAAAGTGACCGGTCATGTGGCCCCTGCTCGCGGATGCGCGCTGCCGCACGGGTGTGCCGGCCAGGACCAAAAGCTTCTTCGTTGATGAGTTCAATGACCGCGTCGTGCGACGCATCCTCGGTGAGGTAGACAAGGCCGGAGTGAAACATGGATGACCGAAACCAATAGACAGACAGCAATAGGGTTCACGCGCACGAAATTCGTGCGTTCGAGAGCTTCAGCGTCGTCGTGGGTTCCGTGCGATGGTCATCGGGGCCTTCAAATCTTGAGTTTTGTTCCGATAGCAGCAAATTTTCTCGCCGTCCAACGGAAAACGCACTGTTCAACCCATCGCCCCTCGCAATTGCAGCCAGCAGCCGTATCTTGCCGGTCAAGTTGAAACGAGAAGGAAGCGACCATGGGTAGACTGGTGGATGGCGTCTGGCAGGACGTCTGGTACGACACGAAATCGACCTCGGGGCACTTCAAGAGGGCTGACTCGAGCTTCCGCAACTGGGTGACCGCAGACGGCTCCGCCGGCCCTTCCGGCAAGGGCGGTTTCAAGGCAGAGGCAGGTCGCTACCACCTCTATGTCTCCTATGCCTGCCCCTGGGCGCATCGCACGCTGATCTTCCGCAAGCTGAAAGGTCTCGAAGACCTGATTTCGGTCTCGGTCGTCGATCCCTTGATGCTGAAGAATGGCTGGGAATTTCATGACCGTGATGGCGCAACACCCGACCATCTCTTCGGCTCGGACTATCTCTGGCAGGTCTATGTCAAGGCCGACCCGGAATTCTCGGGTCGCGTGACGGTCCCGGTGCTCTGGGACAAGCATCAGGGCACAATCGTCTCGAATGAGTCCTCCGAGATCATCCGCATGCTCAATTCGGCCTTCGACGACCTCACCGGCTCGACCCTCGACATGCACCCCGAAGATCTGCATGCGGAGATCGACGAGGTGAACGCCCGCATTTACGACACCGTCAACAACGGCGTCTACAAGGCCGGTTTTGCCACCACCCAGGAAGCTTACGAAAGCGCCGTCTATCCGCTGTTCGAGACGCTCGACTGGCTGGAGAAGCGGCTAGAAGACCAGCGCTACCTCTTCGGCAGCCGCATGACGGAAGCCGACTGGCGACTCTTCACCACGCTGGTGCGCTTCGACCCCGTCTATGTCGGCCACTTCAAGTGCAACATCCGCCGCATCGCGGACTATCCGGCGCTCTCGGCCTATCTGCGCGACCTCTACCAGACGCCGGGCATCGCCGAGACGGTCGAGATGCGCCACATCAAGCATCACTATTATCGCAGCCACACCATGATCAATCCGACCGGCGTCGTTCCCGTCGGCCCGTACGAGGACCTGATGGCACCGCACGGCCGGGAAAAGCTCGGCGCCTGAGCCTACCAGTGATGCGCGGGGGCGATCTCCCCGCGCAGTTCCGCGATCCGCCGCTGCGTCGCCTGGGTCACGCCCTCCGGCAGTGCATCGAGGTCGAAAAAGCCCGCCTCGGCAATCTCCCGATCCGCCGGACGGGCCGCTGTCTGGCGCACATTGACGCGGTAGAGCAGGACGTGATCGCGCCGGCTGATGCGCGCGTTGAAGTACACATGAAAGAGCGCGGGTTCGTCGACGGCTTCAAGATTGCCCTCTTCTCGCATCTCCTTGAGAAGCGCCTCGACCGCCGTTTCGCCGCGCTCCACGCCGCCACCCGGCATATGCCAGCCCGGCACATAGGTGTGCCGGACGAGGAATATCCGTCCAGTCTCGTCGAAACAGGCGGCGCGAACGCCGAGCGTCATCCCGCGATTGACGGCGAAATACACATGCAGAAGGCGAATGAGGAACCTCTTGGGCCATCCGAGCCTTTCGCTATCGGCGCCCCGCACGGTGCCTCCTGCTGGCTTCATTTTCCTTGCCCCTCGGTTTCAGCGCCGCTAAGAGAAGCGCCATGTTCAAGCTCGCCCACATCTCCGACGTGCATCTCGGCCCGCTGCCGAACCTGACGATCCGGGAATTGGCCTCGAAGCGGATTACGGGCTATGTGAACTGGCATCGCAACCGCCGCAAGCATCTTTTCCCCAATGCGCTGCAAATGGTTCTGGACGGGCTGCGTGCCGAAAATCCCGATCATCTGGCGATCACGGGCGATCTGGTAAACCTCGCCTCGAAGCTTGAGGTGAAGCTCGTTGCGGAATGGCTGAGTGAAGCGGGCGCGCCGCTCGACACGTCCGTTGTTCCGGGCAATCACGACGCCTATGTGCCCGGCGCACACGAGCGCTCGGTCCAGGCCTGGTACGACTACATGCGCGGCGACGACGATCCGCTGATCTTCCAGGACGACCACAAGCTCTTCCCCTATATCCGCCGCCGTGGCCCGGTCGCGCTAATCGGCTGCTCCACCTCGATCGCCACCCCACCCTTTTCCGCCCAAGGCTATTTCAGCGGTCGCCAGGCCCGCGAGACCGCAGCACTTCTGAAAGCCGCCGGCGAGGAAGGCCTGTTTCGCGTGGTGATGATCCACCACCCGCCGATCCGCGGAGCCGCCCCCCAGCACAAGCGCATGATCGGCATCCGCCGTTTCGCAGCCGCCATCCGCACCGGCGGCGCCGAACTCGTGCTGCACGGTCACACCCATCTCAACACGCTCTACTGGCTGACGGACCGCGAGAAGAACGTCCCCGTCGTCGGCATCGCCTCGGCAAGCCAGGGGCCTGGCGCCAAGAAACCCGCCGCCGGCTACAATCTCTTCTCGATCGATGGCGAAGCCGGAAACTGGCAACTCGACTGGCAGCGCTACAAGATCGAGCGGGAGGATGCGCCGCTGAAGCTCGACCACAGCGAAAGACTGCTCGGCTAAACTCCTAGCCTTCAGCCATCGCCGCCCGGATGGCCGCCGCCACCCTATCCGGCGCCTCGTCGATCAGCATGTGGCCTGCAGCCTCGATCAGTGTGACCTCAGCCCCCTGCCAGATGTTTTTTGCCTGCGCGACCGGCAGGATCGGGTCGGAAGTTCCCCAGAGCAATCGCGTAGGAATGCCGAGATCGGGAAATGAGGAAAGCGGCAACGTCCCCTGCCCGATCCGTTCATCGGTTTCCACGAGGAAGGATTGGAGGATCTCCATCAGTCGATCCGTCGCCCCGGCAATCCGTCGAGCAGCCGCGAGCCGGTCGAGACCCGCTGCCTCGAACGCAACGCCCTGGGCAGCCATCGCGGCCAACCCGCCAGCCAACTCGTCGGGTTCGACGGCCAGGCCGTAACGCTGCAAGGCCCGATGGTCGATCTCGGATCCAAAGCCACCAGGCGACACAAGCGTCAGGGATGCCACCCGATCCCTCGCCCTGAGCGCGATCAAACTGGCAATCGCTCCGCCCATGGAATGGCCACAGAGATGGAAAAACGACAATCCGCGTTTGTCGAAATCATCGAGAATGGCCTTGGCCATCACACCGGCATGCCCGACGCCCCCAGCGTCGAGCGAGCGTCCGTGCCCGGGCAGGTCATAGAGGAGAAGCGGCAAACCCGGATCAAGCCGCGCGATGACCGGCGCCCAGGAGGCGCCGATCCCGCCGAAACCATGCAGAAGCACGAGCGGAGCCTTTGCCGAGGACAAATGTCGAACCTCGGCGAAGAGCGTCATGGCATCAGGCCTTCTTCTGCTCATCCAACACACGGTTGGCGGCCGAGACGATCGCCTCAAGCGAAGCCGTCACAATGTTCGTATTGATGCCGGCACCGAACAGCTTGCCGCCGGCATGGGCCATCTCGACATAGGCAATCGCCGCTGCGTTCGAACCATGCTGCAGCGAATGCTCGGAATAGTCCTGCACCGAGAGGTCGATGCCGAGATAGGTCGACAGCGCATTGACGAATCCGTCGATCGGACCCGTGCCCTTGCCCTCGATCCGCTTGGTCTCGCCGTTATCGGTAATCTCCGCGGCAACGACCCGCACACCCTTCTGGTCGGAACCGGCGGGAAAGGTGTGGTGATCGACGAACTTGATGCGCGCGCCGGTCTGATCGACATAACGTTCGATAAAGCGGTCGTAAATCTTCTTCGACGGCAGCTCCTTGCCTTCTTCGTCGGTGATCCGCTGGATATCCTCGCGGAACTCGATCTGCAGGTTGCGCGGCAGGTTGATGCCGTAGTCTTCAGCCAGGATATAGGCGATGCCGCCCTTGCCGGACTGCGAGTTGATCCGGATGATCGCCTCATAGGTGCGGCCCACATCCTGCGGATCGATCGGCAGATACGGCACTTCCCATACAGGGGAATTGGCCTTCTTAATCGCCTTCATGCCCTTGTTGATCGCATCCTGATGCGAGCCGGAGAAGGCCGTATAGACCAGTTCGCCGACATAAGGGTGGCGCTCAGGGATCACCATCTCGTTGGAATATTCGTAAACGGCCTTGATCCGCTCGATGTCGGAGCAGTCCAGCTCCGGATCGACGCCCTGCGTGTACATGTTCAGCGCCAGCGTCACGATATCGACATTGCCGGTGCGCTCGCCATTGCCGAACAGAGTGCCCTCGACACGGTCGGCACCGGCCATCAGACCCAGTTCGGTTGCGGCAATGCCGGTTCCGCGGTCGTTGTGCGGATGCAGCGAGATCAGCACGTTCTCGCGGTTGTCGATATTGCGGCACATCCACTCGATCTGGTCGGCATAGATGTTCGGCGACGACATTTCCACGGTCGACGGCAGGTTCAGGATCAGCTTGTTATCGGCTGTCGGCTTTACCTCGGCGATGACAGCGTTGCAGATTTCCAGCGCCACCTCGAGTTCGGTGCCGGTGAAGCTTTCCGGCGAATATTCGAAGCGATAACCACCACCGGCCTTCGCCGCCATGTCCATGATCATCTTCGCCGCATCGACAGCGATCTGCTTGATGCCAGCGACATCCTTGCCGAACACAACGCGACGCTGCAGCTCAGACGTAGAATTGTAGAAATGGATGATCGGGTTGGTCGCACCTTCCAGCGCCTCGAAGGTCCGCGTGATCAGCTCCGGCCGGCACTGCACCAGAACCTGCAGCGAGACATCGGCGGGAACGCCACCCTCTTCCACGCACCAGCGGGCAAAGTCGAAATCGGTCTGTGACGCCGAGGGAAAGCCGATCTCGATTTCCTTGAAGCCCATGTCGAGCAACAGCTGGAACATGCGGGCCTTGCGGTCATGGCCCATCGGGTTGACCAGCGACTGGTTGCCGTCGCGCAGGTCGACCGAGCACCAGATCGGCGCCTTGTCGATCATCTTGGACGGCCAGGTGCGATCGGCAATGTCGATTTGCGGATAAGGGCGGTACTTCTGCGAAGCGTCCGGCATGCCCTGCTTCACGGTATGGGTCTTCAAAATCATCGGTTTCGTCTCTTCTCGTCCTCGGGCGGCTGCCATGGCTGATAACAAATCAGCGGAGCTTTGGCACGCGCGCGCAGGCCCTTTTCAAGGGATGGATTGCATTACAAAGGGGAATTTCGAGGAGCAATCGCCAAACGGCTGACCCGGCCGCCGGGCGCTCCTCAATGGACCCGGCAACCGCGGATAAGGCCGAGAAGAAGAAGCGAGTTTGGCACCGACGCGACAACGCAGGCCGCAGCGCGGGCCGTCATGTCAGTCGCAGCAATGGTCGTGCCGTTGGTCTTCATGGGATCAGGAATAACGCGATGAATTGAATCGCGCAAGGGTGTTATTCGGCAGCGGATGGCCGTGCCGGGTCCAGCTTCTCGCGCAGCCAGTCTTCAAGCAAGGAATCGACGGATACTCCGAGTTCCTTGGCTTTCCGTTCAAGCCTGAGCTTCGTTCCCCGTCTGAGGGTAACAGTGAACTCAACAGGCTCGAGATTGGGGCGCGTCGCCTTGCTCCAGTCGACGTATTCGCTGATATCTTCGCCGTCGTCGAACTTGCGATCGAACTCTTCAGCGCTGATTGTCTTCATAGCGACGCTTCTCCTGAATTCGCGCCCGGCGGACGGAGATAATCCGAACGCGCTCGTTCCGTAGAACATAGACACCTGTCCATAGAACACCGGCGATCCGACCTACACGGATCCGCCTTGCTTCTGCCGGATGCCCGGCATCCACATCCACAGCATAGAGATCATACCACAACTCCTGCGCCGCCACGAAATCGATTCCGTGCTTCGCCTTGTTCACCTCGCTCTTGGCCGGATCGAATTCGAACTCCATGGGCAAAACCTAGCACAACCCTTGCGATTGCACTAGATCCTGCACACCCAGATCACCGCCGCCCGAATTGGGCAATGACCGCGGCAGCGAGGAAGCCGAGCGCGATCACGCCCCACACCATCCCGCCATCGGTGCCGTTGCTGCCGTCGGACGTCACACAGCTCGACTGTGATGCGGCGATACAGTCCCGCCAGATCCAGTAGCGCATGTAGAAAACATAACCGAACAGTCCGGAAGCCAGGGTAAAAACGATGGCTTTGATGCGTATCCGTCTCATCCCCTTGCCTTGGCCAGCTTCACCAGTCCCAGCATCGCCACCCCGGCGATCAGCCCCCAGAACGCGCCCGAGATCCCGAGGATCGAAATCCCCGAAGCCGTGACGAGGAATGTTACCGCCGCCGCCTCCCGCGTTTCGGGCACCTGGAAGGCCGCAACCGAGGAGCCGGAAAACGCCCCGATCAGCGCCAGACCGGCCACCGACTGGATCAGGATCGGCGGCGCGAGCGACACGAAGCCGGTCACCGCACCGGCCGCAAGCCCGAGCAGCACGTAGCCGATGCCGGCGATGATCGCCGCCCAGTAGCGCCGTCTCGGGTCCTGATGAGCGTCCTCGCCGGCACACATCGCCGCCGTGATCGCCGCAAGGTTCACCGCATGCCCCCCGAGTGGGGCCGACAGCGCCGAAAACAGACCGGTCACCGCAAACATCGGCCCCGGCTGCGGATCATATTTGTTGACCTTGAGGATCGCGATCCCCGGAATGTTCTGCGAGGCCATGGTGACGATGAACAGCGGCAGCGCGATCGACACCAGCGCCGGCAGCGTGAAGACCGGCAACACGAACTCGACCGGCGGCGCAAGCGACGCCGCCCAGCTGGCCATTGCGCCCTCCGGCAGGTCGACACCGAAGACGATGACAACAACGAAGGTCAAAAGTGCCGCCGGCACCGCGTAAAGCCGCTTGAAGGCCGCGACGACAGCCCAGACCACGAGGATCGGCAAACCGAGCAAAGGATCGAAGGCGACGGCCTTGAACGGCGCAAAGCAGAGGTTGAGGATCACGCCGGCCAGCATCGCATTCGCAATCGGCGCCGGGATCGCCGCCACCGCCCGCCCGAAGGGCCGGATGAGGCCGGCGAGCACGATCAGCGCCGCCCCTGGCGTAGACCAGGCGACAGAGACTGGCAGCTTCGTCCAGACGCTGAGGGCGATCCCGCAGATCCCCATGGCGACCGACAGCGCCATGAGCCCCGACGCCGCCTCGTAGTCGGTGGCGCCGACCCCTTTCAGCCCCTGCAGAACGACGGCAAAGGAACTGGCGAAGCCGACAAAGGCGACGAGCACGCCCATGAAGGCGGCCTGAGGAGAAAAGTCTTTCAGCATAGGGACTCGCCAAAACGAACCTGGAAGGATCGAAGGCCAATCAAATTCCGCCGCCTCTGGCAAGCCGCTGTTTCTTGAAAAACGTTCGCCAGCCGCGGCTCAAGCGGGTTTTGCCGCCATTGCCAGGTCGAGTTCAGGCAGAATCATGGCATGCGTAATGCTCTCGAAACGCGCCAGCACAACCCGATTGCGTCCGCCGCGCTTGGCCGCGTAGAGCGCTTCGTCGGCACGTCCTATGAGCTGCGTGAACGACATTGTTTTGGGCGCGACCGCCACCCCGGCGCTCAACGTTACCGTGATCGGGGTTCCTTCGTGGGCGATCGATAGCGAAGCGATCGCAAGCCGCAACTGTTCGGCGGCCTGGACGGCATCGGCCTCCGTGGCCGCCGGCAGATAGAGGCCGAACTCCTCGCCACCCATGCGCGCGAGAATGGCATTGCGCCCCAAATGTCGGGTCATCGCTTGCGCAACGGATGTCAGCACTTCGTCGCCGGCCAGATGTCCGAGGCGGTCGTTCACCTGCTTGAAGTGGTCGATGTCGATGATCACATAGGCACTACCGACCGGCGCCTCGCGCGGAAGACGGTCCATCATCCAGTGCCGGTTGCGGATGCCCGTCAGGCTGTCGGTTTCGGTGAGCGCGATCAGCCGCTGTTCTGCCCGCTCCTGCACGAGGATCAGCACGAACATGGCGATGGCAAACTGGGAGAGGATAAGCACGAGAAACGCCGCCGCCGGTGTCATCTGGACGCTATCAGGCAGGACGAGCGCCACGAAGGTGACGGCAGCGGTGACGGCCTTGGCACCGAAGGCGGCCGCCAGGCCGAAACGGCTCGTCAGCCTCTGCCTTTTCGGATCCCACATCACCAATGCAGCGGAGGCTGCCGAAAAGCCGCCCATGCAGATAAGGAAAACGGCGCCGCGGTAGAGCCTTTCCAGCGGAAACGCGGTCACGAGGGCTGCGACCGCGATACCGACAGGCACGAGCAGAACCCACCAGAGCCGACCGGCACGGTCTTCCGTGATCACGTCGCTCAGCCCCACCAGCATCAGAACATAGGCAACCGGGGTGACGATCGTCGTGAGATAGGTCCAGGTCTCGTAAGCGACGAAGCCCTGCTCGGAGGCGCCCGCCAGGACCGAGGCGACCGCAAGCACGAGGGACGCGACGGCCATCTTTCCGAGCCCATGGCTGCGTTGGGAGCCAAAACGCAGATAGAGGAAACACAACGCGCCGACCGTCAATGACAGGGGATGCAGGATGAGGATGGTGGCGAGGTCGAGATGCATGAGGCGTCCAGGCTGAACCGTTACAACTCGGCATAGCAAGGCAAAGCTTGCCGATTGCTGAACGAAGCCGGCCGCCTCACGCATGGCTGCATTCCGGTGAGCGCAAGACGGGCCCGCGAAACGGAGGGGTTGATCGTCATCGCCGTTTCACCATGTCAGGGCAAAGAGCAGGAACGAAGGAGATTCCCTTGCGATATGCTTGCCTTTTACCCCCCTTTTGCCTATGGGACCCCCCGACGCATTCGGGGCGTCCCGTTCACTTCCGCCTGTTACGGCTGGGTTCACGAAGGATAAAGCCTTGATCCAGACTCCCTATTACCTGATCGACAAATCCAAGCTGCTCCAGAACATGGAGAAGATCGCGACGCTGCGCGAACTCTCCGGCGCGAAAGCGCTGCTGGCGCTGAAATGCTTCGCCACCTGGTCCGTCTTCGATTTCATGCGCGACTATATGGACGGCACGACGTCGTCGTCGCTCAATGAAGTGCGCCTCGGCCATGAGCGTTTCGGCAAGGAAACCCACGCCTATTCGGTGGCCTATGCCGATTACGAGATCGACGAAGTCGTCTCCCATGCCGACAAGATCATCTTCAACTCGACCGGCCAGCTGACCCGCTTCGAGAAACAGTCGTCCGGCATCATCCGCGGCCTGCGGCTGAACCCCGGCGTCTCCTCCTCGAGCTTCGATCTCGCCGACCCCGCCCGCCCCTTCTCGCGGTTGGGCGAATGGGATCTCGCAAATGTCGAGCCGGTCATGGAGCTGATTTCCGGCTTCATGATCCACAACAACTGCGAAAACGGCGATTTCGACCTTTTCGATAAGATGCTCGGCGACATCGAACAGAAGTTCGGCCCCCTCCTGAAAATGGCCGAATGGGTCTCCCTCGGCGGGGGCATTCATTTCACCGGCGAGAACTATCCGCTGGAGAAGTTCGCGGAGCGCCTCAAGCGCTTTTCCGGCGAGTTCGGCGTCCAGGTCTATCTGGAGCCCGGCGAAGCCTCGATCACCAAGTCGACCACGCTCGAAGTCACCGTGCTCGACAAGCTTTACAACGGCAAGGATCTTGTCGTGGTGGATTCCTCCATCGAAGCGCATCTCCTCGATCTCCTGATCTACCGGGAAAGCGCGAAGGTCCACCCTAACCAGGGACCGCACCGGTACCAGGTCTGCGGCAAGTCCTGCCTCGCGGGCGATATCTTCGGCGAGTTCAACTTTGAAAACGAGTTGAACATCGGCGACCGCATTTCGCTGCAGGACACCGCCGGCTACACGATGGTCAAGAAAAACTGGTTTAACGGCGTGCAAATGCCGGCAATCGCCATCCGCGAACTGGATGGCAGCCTCAGGACGGTCCGTGAGTTCGACTACACGGACTACGAACAAAGCCTGTCTTGAAATCCTTCAAGCCCAGGTTCTGACGATTGGACGCAAGGAGTGGTCCCATTATGAAGAAGAACGTGCTCATCATCGGCGCCGGCGGCGTCGCCCAGGTGGTCGCGCACAAGTGCGCGCAGAACAACGACGTGCTCGGCGACATCCATATCGCCTCGCGCACAAAGGCGAAGTGCGACGCCATCATCGCTTCCGTGCATGAGAAGAAGGCGATGAAGCAAGAAGGCGTGCTCGAAGCCCACGCGCTCGACGCCCTCGACATCGAAGCCACCAAGGCTCTGATCAAGAAGCTGGGCACCGAGATCGTCATCAATGTCGGCACCGCCTTCCTCAACATGTCGGTGCTGCGCGCCTGCATGGACACCGGCGTCGCCTATATCGACACCGCGATCCATGAAGAGCCGAACAAGATCTGCGAGACCCCGCCGTGGTACGGAAACTACGAGTGGAAGCGTGCCGAAGAATGCGAGGATAAGGGCATCACCGCCATCCTCGGCGCCGGCTTCGATCCGGGCGTGGTCAACGCCTATGCGCGTCTCGCCAAGGATGAATATCTCGACAAGGTGACCGACGTCGACATCGTCGACATCAATGCCGGCAGCCACGGCAAATACTTCGCCACCAACTTCGACCCGGAAATCAACTTCCGCGAATTCACCGGCGTCGTCTATTCCTGGCAGGGCGGCGAATGGAAGGTCAACAAGATGTTCGAGATCGGCAAGGACTACGACCTGCCGGTCGTCGGCACCCGCCGCGCCTATCTCTGCGGTCATGACGAAGTGCATTCTCTGGCCAAGAACATGGACGGCGCCGACGTGCGCTTCTGGATGGGCTTCGGCGATCACTACATCAACGTCTTCACCGTGCTCAAATCGATCGGCCTCCTCTCCGAACAGCCGGTCAAGCTCGCCGACGGTTCCGAAGTCGTGCCGCTGAAGGTCGTCAAGGCCTGCCTGCCCGACCCGTCGTCGCTCGCCCCGGAATACGAAGGCAAGACCTGCATCGGCGACTACGTGAAGGGTTTAAAGGACGGCAAGGAAAAGACCGTCTTCCTGTATAACGTCGCCGACCACAAGGAAGCCTACAACGAAGTGGGCAGCCAGGGCATCAGCTACACCGCCGGCGTCCCCCCGGTTGCAGCCGCGATGCTCGTCGCGACAGGCGAATGGGACGTGAAGAAGATGGCCAATGTCGAAGAACTGCCGCCGAAGCCCTTCATCAACCTCCTGAACAAGATCGGCCTGCCGACCCGCATTCAGGACGAGGATGGCGATCGGGCGGTCGAGTTCTGAGAACGCGGTTTAGCGCTTGAGGATTGAGGGAATGCGGACCCCGCCGGAGAGATCTGGCGGGGTTTTTCGTTGGCCCAAAATCCTCGTCTGTCGTCATTCTTGGGCTTGTCCCGAGGAACTCCGGCCATTGCGGTTTATCGGTAGCTCTCAATCTTCGACCGCGTTACTTGGACATGCTCTAGCCCTGAGGAAGCCAGGAAGGCCTTGAGCCAGTTGATATCTGATCGGTGTTTAGGCCCAACAACAACTTCTCTGATAACCTCTTTTGCTGGATCGGCGATCAGACAAGATACAAATGGGCGCAGCATGGTTGGATCAGCGTGATATTCGACATCCGCTAACGCAACTCTGTGTCGATGGCGAAGCAGTCGCCATTCTCTTTCCTCATGAAACACCTCGGGTTTAGTGGCGTAAATCTGGAAGTGAAGGGGAGCAAGTATCTTTAGCAAATTGGCAAGAAGTTCGGGCGCTCTGTCGCATCGCCCCTCAAAAAGGCTTCCTGCGTCGTGCTGCCGGACCGCGAGGCGATACAGAGCAGCCTCCCTAGTTACACCGTCACGTAGCTTTACGAATTCGCCTTGACCCGAAAACACAAGCTGAAGCTCTTTTACAACTGGAGACAGTGTGTCAATCAGAGCATCTTCACCGTAACCAATTTTAGTCACTTCAAAAAACTGTGCCCCGAAGTTAATCGGTCCAAAGTCTTTGGCAAGCAACTTGGAGTCAAATCCAATAGCGAGGCCTGCACCATCGGCCCCATATGCCCTCCATTGACTCAGCAGATCGCCGTTCTCCGAAAGGCATAACGCGAACCCCTCTGTCGAATCAGCATATCCCTCTACAATGACTGCTGCGACATCGATGACCCCTGCAGCTAGACCAGTTGACGAAAGAAGCCGAGAAAACACACGTGCCAATACGCGGCCTTCAAGAATGTCATTGGCAGCAGACAGCGCAGACAGGCGAAATGTTCTAGATTTCAGAATTGCTGCACCAGTTGGTGTAGAACAATAATGATATAGAACCTGACTCATTTCTTTGTCCAACCATTCTAACAGCGACAGCGTTGAAGATGGGATAGTTTTACTTAACTAGCGCGTTGGAAATCCAAAACCAAAGGTCGCGACCTAGGGCCTGCAATTGCCCGCCTGGGTCAGATGACCAAGGGTTGGGAATTGTCCAGCGTTCATCCCAGTTCATCCTCCAAATAGGAGGAAAATTGTGTCGATTGTCGCCTGTGTCAGTTGTTAGAATGACCGAGACTGCGACCGCATCGAAGCCTGCGGAATGTGCCACGTCAATCATATGTTGAATGTCAGTTTGATCGTTCTTGCCGACATGGCTTGGCATAATAATCAGTTCTCGCGTCCGCCACTGAGGGTCGTTCCCGTCAAGTGCCGCCTCTATCGATTCATAAGTGCTTTTTTCGGTCTCTTGGAACGATCGACCGAAGATGTAAGCATCTACAGGGCGCCCAAACGGCGTTTCTAGTTGGCGGACACCCTTCGCATACTTCTTGAAATCCATCCCCATTCCTTGAGAGGCTAAAGCGCGAATAATGGTTGTTTTCCCGTAGTTATTGTTCGCGAGCGGAACCACAAATAGCCGACGACAAATTCTCATTTCGCCCCCTCATCAGTTGAATCGAAAGCACACAACAACACTACATGGTTGCTGGAGTCTATACTGCCTAGAACGTGGAGGGGCACATGCAGCTCAACGCTGTTGGAATTTGGGGCTTTGACGTGACGGAGTTTGCTGTCTCGTCGACTAAATCAGCACAGTTTCAAGCCGTCAAAAAGTAGCGGCTAATGCTGCCTGGAACACGGTGCGTTCAACGAATTGTTGTGGTCAATAGGGTCGATTTGCGGCGTCAACATACCACCGCCATCTTATGGGGCGACACCGTTGACAGATAACGCACCCCACCCACTTCTGGCCTCGCTCCCTAGGCACTCAGCCGCATCACGGTGACAGCAGCGACAGCACATCTGTATCGAGCAGATAACCGCTCACAACTCGATCTCGCGCGACGGCAGCCGGTTGCGCGTAAATACCTCGCAACCGAGATCCACATCGGCGGGAAACAGTTTGAGATGTGCCACAAGGCTGAGGCGGTCCTTGGCGAGCGCCCGCTTGGCCGCCTCCGCCGCCTCGACGCTGACCAGCACCGCCACCGGCTTGCCATGCTTGGTAATGGTGACGAATTCGCCTGCGGCCGCGTCATCGACCAGCCCCGAGAGCCCGGCCTTGGCTTCCTTCACCCCGATGCTGGACATCGCGACACCTCACAGAGTGACCACCAGAGACCACATTATGCGCCGACACCCCGTGATCCACAACGTCCCCATATCCAACCCCGCCCCCGCCATGCTACGAGGCCGCCTCCGACCACCTACACCCCGAGACACCCGCTTATGCCCCCAGCCCTCTACACCGACCTCACCGCCACCCTCCGCCCTCTCCTCACCGAACTCCACCAAACCCCGGACATTTTCCAGACCTGGGATACCCATCTGGAGCTCGTCGCGGCCGGCGGTCTCGTTGTGGTCAAGTCGAAGCGGGCGAAGGGGCTGGTCGACAGCCTGTTCTGGGGCCGCGCGCCGCGATCGTCAGAGAACAAGCAATTGCCGGAAGCGACAGCCTTTGCCGCCATCGATCGCTTCCTCGGCCTCGGCGCCCATCTAGCGCTGTCGGATGCGCTTCCCGAAGGCGCGGTGCTGGATGAAGCCTTTCCCCATTGCGCGGTGAAATTCTCCTATCGCAAGAAGGGCGCGCCCAAGGCTCAGTCACTGTCGATGATCTTCATCGGCTTCAATGATGAGGCGGATGCGATCGCCTATGCGGAGCGCGCAGAAGGCAAGTTGCCGCTGGTCATGACCCGGCCTCTGATGGCTGACCGGCTGCACGAGTGGCGCTGAAAGCAGGCTCATCTGCCTGAGACGACGGAACTTTCGGGCTTCCTGCGACTTTCTCCGCCACGACATCAAAGGAGCCTCATCATGTCCGCCAAGTTCCTGCGCGCAGCGCTTGTTACCACGCTCGCCCTCGCCGGCCTTCCGCTCGCAGCCCCCTTCGCCGCCCCGGCATCCGCGCAAGGGATCGAACTGCGCGTTGGCCCCGATGGTGTGCGCCCGATCATCCGAGACCGTGATCGTGACCGTCGCGATCGCGGCTGCAGCCCGCGCGAAGCCCAGCGTGCAGCAGCCCAGGAGGGCCTGCGCCGCGCCGAAGTGGTGCGCGTCACCGATCGCAGCATCACTGTTCGCGGCTTCACCCGTCGCGGCCCCGAACAGCTGCGTTTCGCCAACCGTCGCGGCTGCCCGCTGATCTGATCGAAAGAGCCTGAAACGAACAAGCCGCCGGATCGCTCCGGCGGCTTTTTTTTGTATTCGCGGCAAAAACCGATCAGCCGATATCGGCGTGGCTTTCGATGATCTTGCCGACCAGGCCATAGGTGACGGCATCTTCGGCCGACAGCCAGTAGTCGCGGTCGATATCCTTGGCGATCTTCTCCTGGCTCTGGCCGGTGGCCTTCGCGTAGATCTTGATCAGGCGCTCGTTCATCTTGATGATTTCGCGGGCCTGGATCTCAATGTCGGAGGCCATGCCGCGTGTGCCGCCAGACGGCTGGTGCATCAGGAAGCGGGTGTTCGGCAGCGCCAAGCGACGCTCCTTCGGCACCGCGACGAAAATCAGTGAGCCGGCAGATGCAGCCCAACCGGTCGCGATGATCCAGACCTTCGGCTTGATGAACTTGATCATGTCATGGATCGCGTCACCGGCTTCCACATGACCGCCCGGCGAGCAGACGAACACGCGGATGTCTTCATCCGATGCGGCAGCGAGCGCGACGAGCTGCGTGCAGACCTTCTGCGCCAGCTCCATGGTGATACCGCCATAGATGAAGATCGAACGCGACTTGAAGAGGTTCGCTTCCGTTTCCTTGCCGATCGGCAGTTCCTTGCTCTTGTCGTCTTCGTCTTCGTTCATCACAGGGGACAGTCCTCGTTGGTTTGGCTTATCCGCACATAGTGCGTCTCATGGCTTAAGACAATGCGGGAAAAAGACAAGCACGGAAGCGATGAACAGGAGGTTGACGCGAGGGCCTTGTCGAACCCTGTCCAACACCTGTTCTTAATATTAGCGGGTTAGCTTGCCTTACCCAAGGAGCGCCCATGACCGAGACCATCCGCCTGGCAGAACTGATCGAGGCCTTGAGCCACGCGCTCGACATGACCGAGGGCCAGCCGGCCGGCCATTGCGTGCGCTGCTGCTTCATCGGCACGCGCATCGGCCAGGCGCTCGGCCTCGATGAACAGGCGCTGCGCGATCTCTATTACACCCTGCTTTTGAAGGATCTCGGCTGCTCGTCGAATGCCGCCCGCATCTGCGAGCTCTATCTGGCCGATGACCTGAAGTTCAAACGCGATTTCAAGCTGGTCGACGGCTCCTTCCCGCAGATCCTGAAATTCGTGCTCTCCCACACCGGCATGGAGGCAGGGCTGGCCGAGCGTTTCCGCGGCATCCTCAATGTCTTCAAGAATGGCGGCGAGATTTCGACCAGCCTCATCCAGACGCGCTGCCAGCGCGGCGCCGAGATCGCCCGGCAGATGCGTTTTTCCGAAGAAGTGGCCAAGGGCATTCTCGATCTCGATGAACATGTCGATGGCGGCGGCCAGCCGCTCGGCCGCAAGGGTGCGGAAATCCATCTTTTCGCCCGCATCGCACTCATGGCCCAAGTGATCGACGTCTTCTTCGTCCATCAGGGCCCGGAAGCAGCCCTTGTCGAAGTGAAGAAGCGTGCTGGCAGCTGGTTCGATCCGGAACTAGTGACCATCTTCGAAAGGCTCGCCACCCCGGTCTTCTTCGCCGAGCTCGGCTCCGACAATCTCGAAGCCTATGTGCTGGCGCTTGAACCGGGGCGCCAGGCAGTGATGGCCGACGAATGTTATCTCGATGATATCGCCGCAGGCTTTGCCCGCGTCATCGATGCCAAGAGCCCCTTCACCTCGGGGCATAGCGATCGCGTCGCGCTGTTTACCGACATGATCGCCGAGGAAATGGGCATGGCATTGCCCGAGCGCCGCCGCCTGAAGCGTGCTGCCCTGCTGCATGACATCGGCAAGCTCGGCGTTTCCAACAGCGTGCTCGACAAGCCGGGCCGGCTGGAGGGCGAAGAGTGGCAACAAATGCAGCGCCACGCAGAGTTTTCCGAGACCATCCTATCACGCGTCGCAGCCTTCGCCGATCTCGCTTTGATCGGCGGTGCCCATCACGAAAAGCTCGACGGCTCCGGCTATCCCCGCGGCCTCAAAGGCGAACAGATTTCCTTCGAAACCCGCATCGTCGCAACCGCCGATGTCTTCGATGCGCTCACCGCCGACCGCCCCTACCGCGCCGCCATGCCGGTCGAAAAGGCACTCGCCATCCTCCGGGAAGGCGCCGGCCGCCACCACGACGAAACCTGCATTGCAGCGCTGGAGCGGGCCTTGGCACGGGCGGAGCTCAAGGCGGCGTAATCGATCGCTGCACCCGAGAACACATGGTTCATTGTTCTGCTGCAGGGTGGTATGCTGGCAGTCAGGAGATAGAGCCATGTCCGAAAACGCAGCCGTCGCATTGCCGCTGTCGAAACAGACCGTCGAAAGAATTGACGCTGCAGTTCGAACTGGGCGCTTCGACAGTCGTGAGGCTGCCATACTGGAAGGCCTGGACGCACTGTCGCAGCGGGACGAGGATCTTGAGCAATGGCTGCATCGGGACGTGATCCCGACCATTGAGGAAATGCGCAAGGCCCCTGAAAGCTCAGTCCACTCGGGGAATGCACGACAGCTACTCCACGGGCATCTGAGTGAACAGCTGTCTCGTCGCAGCGAATGACTCGCGTCGTCGTCTTCAGCCCGAAGGCGATCAGCGACATCGCCGAACTTCTGGACTATCTGCTGCCGCGGGCCGGAGAGCGAACGACCCGACGCTTCATCGACGATCTCGTCGACTATTGCGAAGGATTCGCTCTGTTTCCGGAGCGAGGGACCAGCCGGGAGGACGTTGCGTCTGGTCTGAGGGTCGTCGGTTACCGTCGTCGAGCCTCGAGTGCCTTCCTCGTGGAGGACCAGACCGTCACGATCATCAGGATCTTCTATGCCGGCCGCGCGGTCCGTTTGGAACCGGGCTGACACCTACCGCGATATCCGCGTCGACAGGATGATCGACGACAGCGTCCGCTCGACACCGGACAATTCGCCGATCCGGTCGATCAATCGGTCTAGCTCCGAGATTGATGGCGCAGCGACGATGGCGATCAGGTCGTAAGGACCGTTGACTGAATAGAGTGCGGCCACTTCGCGGATGGCGGTGAGTTCTCTGGTCACCACCGTCAAAGCCTTTGGTGCAATGGTAATCATCACATGCGCCCGGATCAGCTCGCTGTGATAGGCATCGGAGAGCCGCACCTGATAGCCGGCAATCACCCCCTGCGCTTCCAGCCGCTCAAGCCGGGCCTGAACGGTGGTGCGGGAAAGATTGAGCCGCCTCGCGAGCTCCGCCACCGGCATCCGCGCATTCTCCGAAAGCAGGGAGAGCAACTCCCGATCCTTGTCCGTGATCTGCATTTTGCCCAACTTGTTCGTCGATACGTCCGTATTGATACCGCAATCTGATCAGATCGTCACTTGGAATCGACAGCCTCCGCCCGCACACTGCTTCGACAAATGACACCTTGTCCGATTTACGGACATGAAGCATGCGAGGGGCAACCATGAAGAACATCACCATCATCGGCGCGGGCAAGATCGGCGGCGCAATTGCCCGCATGCTGGCCGAAACCGGCGACTACGCGGTGACAGTCGCCGACCGCAGCGCCGAACAGCTGGCAAAGCTCGACACCCATTCGGCGGTCAAGACACTGGAACTCGACATATCGGACGCGACGGCCATCGACGCGGCCCTTGCTGGCCAGTTCGCCGTTCTCTCCGCCGCCCCTTTCCACCTGACCGGTGCCATCGCCGAAAGTGCCGCCCGCACCGCGACGCACTATCTCGACCTCACGGAAGACGTGGCGACGACCCGCAAGGTCGAGGAACTCGCCCGCGGCGCACGCTCCGCCTTCATCCCCCAATGCGGTCTCGCCCCCGGTTTCATCTCCATCGTCGCCAACGACCTGACGAAACATTTCGACACGCTGGACACGGTGCGCATGCGCGTCGGGGCGCTTCCGCAATACCCGTCGAATGCGCTGAACTACAATCTCACCTGGTCGACAGACGGGCTGATCAACGAATACATCGAGCCCTGCGAGGCAATCGTTGAAGGCAAGCTGACGATCGTGCCGGCCATGGAAGAGCGCGAGGAATTCTCGCTCGACGGCGTCACCTATGAGGCCTTCAACACCTCTGGCGGTCTCGGCACGCTGGCGAAGACGCTGGAAGGCCGGGTGCGCACGATGAACTACCGCACAATCCGCTATCCCGGCCATCAGGCGATCATCAAGGCACTTCTGAACGACTTCAACCTGAAAAACCGTCGCGATGTGCTGAAGGACCTCTTCGAAAACGCCCTGCCCGCCACCATGCAGGACGTCGTCGTCGTTTTCGTCACCGTCTGCGGCTGGAAGGATGGCCGCTACCTGCAGGAAACCTGTGCCAACAAGGTCTATGCCGGCGTCGTCGCAGGCAAAAAGATGAGCGCCATCCAGATCACCACGGCCGCCGGCATCTGCACCGTGCTCGATCTGCTGGCCGACGGCACCCTGCCCCAGGCCGGCTTCGTCCGCCAGGAAGAGATCGAGCTTCCCGCTTTTCTCGCCAACCGCTTTGGCCGCGTCTACGATCCCGACGTCATGAAGGTCGCCAAGGCCGGCTGAAAATCCGGCTGCTCAGTCTCCGGGGGGAGGACGGACCATCAAGGTCCGGTGGGGCGGTTCATCGCGAGATGGGCCGCCCCGAACATCGTTCGGCTCGCGAGATTTCTTGACGAACAGAAAAACTTGACCATCGAGATACATGGTTTCTTTAGCGGGCTAAGTTAGGGTATCCTGAATTTCAGCCTCCGAAAGCACTTGGATCACCGTGCCAGAGAGGCCTAACCGGGCCCCGAAGGGACGATTTTCGCGGATGATGTTCGGCAGGGGCAATCAGGAGGACAATGCGGATCGCGTCATCCGGGTCTATCAGGCCGTGACCCTTGCCGTGGGTGGCTTCGCACTGTTCTGGACGGTGATATTCCTGGTCAGGGGCTATCCGTTGCTGGCCTTCGCCGAATTCTTTCCGGTGATCGCTGCCCTAGTCTGCTTCGCGCTCGTCACCCGCCGACGGCTCGATCTCTTTCTTCTCGTCGCGCAGATCAGCTTCCTCTTTTTCGTCATCGGCTTCTGCCTGATGTTCGACGTGCCGCAGAATGGCGCGCCGCGCGTCACCCATCTCTTCCTGCCGGTGCTCGGCATGCTCGCCTATCTCAACCACCTGCGCCGCCCGTCCCGTCTGCAGCTGTCGGTGATCGCCGCAAGCCTTGTCGCATTTGTCGTCCTGCATGCTGCCGATCTGCGGCTCCCCTTCGCCCAGCCGGTTCCCCCGGACCTGCACCGCATCGGCGTCTGGCTCAATCCCACCATGGCCGCCCTCATCTTCTGCACTGCCATCTACGCCCTGCAGCAACGGCTCTCGGCGCCCCGCGGCATCGCCCGCGATCTGGTGGCGGCACTCCGGCATGGCGAGCTCAGCCTCGCCTTCCAGCCGCAGGTCGATGGGATGGGCGAGATCACGGGCGCCGAAGCCCTGCTGCGCTGGCATCACCCAGCCAAGGGTCCCATACCGCCTTCCATCTTCATCCCCGCTGCCGAAGAAGTCGGGCTGATGCCGCTCGTCGGCAGTTTCGTGCTGGAGGAGGCGCTGGCGACGCTTTCCCGCTGGCAAGCCGATCCGAAGCTCGGGCGCCTCACGCTTTCGGTCAATGTCAGTGCCAGCCAGTTCAACGAGGCCGATTTCGAAACAACGCTGCGGGACTTGCTCGCCCGCCACCACATCGATGCTACACGACTGAGGCTCGAACTCACCGAAAGCGTCTTGATCGCCGGGCTCGAACCCGTCGCGGAAAAGATGGCATCCCTGAAGAGGCTTGGCCTTACTTTCTCGCTCGACGATTTCGGCACCGGCTTTTCCTCGCTTGCCTATCTGCGCCGCCTGCCGGTGAGCGAGCTGAAGATAGACCGCAGCTTCGTCACGGCCGCCGCCGAAAACGACCGCGACGCCGCCCTCGTGCGTTCCATCCGTGCAATCGCCACCGATCTCGGCCTCGAAACCGTCGCCGAGGGCGTCGAAACCCAGGCGCAGCTCGCTTTTCTGAAATCGACCGGCTGCCGGGTCTTCCAGGGCTATCTCTTCGGCCGCCCCATGCCGCTCGCCGATTTCGAACTCTCGGTGCTGGCCCCGAAGCCGAAGCCGATGCCGCCCCCGGAACGGCCCACGCCCCGCCTTGCTGCCGGCTGACCGGCAAGCCTGATCACTCAGCCGAAGCGGCCGAGCAGTTTCAGCATCCACTGCGCCATACGCCCATAAGGCGGATAGAGGAATTTCACGCCCGAGATGGCCGACTGCTTGAGCACCGGCTTTTCTTTGCTGAGCGCCAGGAAGCCCGCTTCGCCGTGATAAGCGCCGTAACCGGAGGCCCCGACACCGCCAAAGGGCAGGTCGTCCTGGGCGAGATGCAGGATCGTGTCGTTGATCGTCACGCCACCGGCGATCGTTCCGGTCAAAACCCGCTCCTTCGCCGCCTTGTCTTCGCCGAACCAGTAGAGCGCCAGCGGCCGGTCGCGCTGGTTGATATAGGCGATCGCCTCGTCCAGTGTGTCATAGGGCACGATCGGCAGGATCGGCCCGAAGATCTCTTCCGACATCACCGCGGTCTCATCAGACGCTCCAATCAGCGCGACCGGCGAGAATACCCGTCGCTCGCCGTCATGCGAACCGGCAAGCTCGACCACCTCCGCACCTCGGTCGCGCGCCTCCTCGACCAGCCGGGTGAGCCGCGAAAAATGCCTTGGGCTGATGATCGAGGTGTAATCGGCATTGGCAGGAAGCCCGGGATACTGCCGGGCAACCTCCTCCTTCAAAGCGGCGACGAAATCGGCAATCCGTTCGCGCGGCACCAGCGCATAATCGGGCGCAACACAGGTCTGGCCGGAATTCAAAAGCTTGCCCCAGACGAGGCGCGGCACGGCCTTGTCGAACTGCACGGAGGCATCGAGGATGGCGGGCGACTTGCCGCCGAGCTCGAGGGTAACAGGCGTCAGATTCTTCGCCGCCGCTTCCGCCACCTTCCGGCCGACCGCGGTCGAGCCGGTGAAGATCAGGTGGTCGAAGGGGGCTGATGTGAAGGCTGTCGCCACCTCCGGCCCGCCGGTGACCACGACGACCTCGTCCTCGGAAAACGTTTCAGCGATTGCCTTTGCCAAAACCTCGGAAAAGGCAGGCGTCAGTTCCGACGGCTTCAACATCGCCCGATTGCCAGCCGCAAGCGCGCCGACCAAGGGAGACAGCATCAGGTTGAGCGGATAGTTCCAGGGGGCCACGATCCCGACCACGCCGAGCGGCTGGCGTAAGATCACCGCCGAGGCCGGCTTGCCGGTCCAGGCGAGCGACACGCGGCGCGACCGCATCCAGCGCTTCAGCTGTTTGCGCGCATGGCGGATCGCGGCGCGCACCGGGACGATGTCGGTGAGCGTGGTGACGACCGCCGGCCGATTGCCGAAGTCCTCAGAGATCGCCACGGCGAAACGCTCCTGCCAGGCGTCGACCATCCGGTCGAGCCGCGCCAGGCGATCGTCGCGGATGGCATGGCTGGGGGTAACGTCGGCGGCCCAGGCGGCTTTCTGGGTAGCAAGCAGGGATGCGATGCGCGCGGCGGGATCTGCGATCTCTGCTTTCGGCGATACCTGTCCGTCCATGGCCGTTTCCTTTTCGTTGTTCTCGTTCAATGTGGGCGTTTTACGGTGGTTTGTTCAAGAGAGAACGAATTGTTTTTGGGTCCCCTCTCCCCTTGTGGGAGAGGTTACAAAATCGAGGGCTTAGCCCGATCAGGGCTAAACCTTAGATTTTGTTGGTGAGGGGATCGGTGATGGTGGCACGACGAACGGACCCCCTCACTTGCGATTTCAGATGTTTAGGCCGCTTACGCTCGCCTAATTCATCGAAATCGCTTTCTCCCCCACCAAGGGGGAGATGGGTTCCGCGCATGCGTCTCGACACCCTCATGCTGAGGTGCCCGCGTGAAGCGCGGGCCTCGAAGCATCCCTCTTTCTCATTGTATAGGTGGCCTCACCCTTCGAGGTCCGACGAGGTCGGGCACCTCAGGATGAGGGTTCCAGCGGGCCGGGGATTTGCACCTGCGAGAGTGCTCGCCCCCGGCGCCGGCCCCGCCTGACATCGCATCGTCAGGTGTATCCGAGGGCGGGACGGCTCCAAGTCTACGAGAAGAAAAAAGGGCGGGGATGAAACATCATCTCCGCCCTTGTTTTCATTCGGGAATGTCTCGGATACATCCCCCTCGATCTCGGAAAATCGAGGGGTAGTGACGCGATTTATCGTCGAACCATTCTGCCGACGGCAATCAGCATGCAGGCACCGATAAAGCCGATGATCAGATAGGCGATAGCCCCACCAAAGGCCACGTTGAACACGGCAGCCAGGATGAAGTTGAGCGCAATGGCGCCCACGATACCCAGCACAATGTTCATCACGAGCCCCATATTGCTGCGCATGAACCGCTCTGCCAGCCAACCGGCGAGGCCGCCGATCAAGATTGCACCGAGAATACCCACGCCATTCAGATCCATCGTCTTCTCTCCGTTGTCGTTTGAATGATGGAACAATGGTTCCTGGCGATAAATGTTCCTTGGCAGACAGCCCTCTTTTATGCGCTTGGGAGAAGCGGGAGCCCGCCGCTAGCTTCGAGCGTGTGGCCTTCGCCCCTCACCCTGCCCTCTCCCCGCAGGCGGGGAGAGGAAAGAGCCAAGCGGTGGCCGTCGTGGCCTTCTCCCCGCCTGCGGGGAGAAGGTGCCCCGAAGGGGCGGATGAGGGGCGAAGGCCGCATGTGCGATGACCCATCTCCCCCGTTGAGGGGGAGGCGCCTAGCTACATGCAAAAACCCGCCGGCCTCTCGACCGACGGGTTCAAAACTCTCTGAGAAAACCGCCCTACTCTCAACTCCGGGGCTTCAAATTCTCCGGATCGTACAGCGGCTTATACCCCACCGCCGCAACCTCGACCGGGAAGCTCTCGGCGAAGTATTCCACGTGCAGCTTCCGCCCCACTTCGCAATACTCCGCGGGCAGATAGGCAAGCGCGATGTTCTTGCCGATCGTCGGGCCATAGGCCACCGATGTCGTGTAGGAACGCCGTCCGAGGCTGTCGACCAGCACTTCGCCAGTCGCGGGGTCCATCACCGGCATGGAGCCGACGGGGTAGCGGGCGACGCCCTTGCTGTCGACATTGTCGGTCATCACAAGCGTGCAGAGCATGGCCGGTTGCTTGTCGCGGGCTTTGTATTCGAGATGTTTGGCCTTGCCGCGGAAATCGGCTTCCTTGACCTTGGGACGCGCGAGATCCGCCTCGATCAGGTTGTACTGAGTCAAGAGATCGGCGTTCTGCAGGCGCAGGCTCTTTTCCATGCGGCGCGAATTCGCATAGGTCTCGACGCCGAAGGCCATGACGCCGGTGGCGCGGAGTGCATCCCAGACGGCCAAGCCGTCTTCGTATTTCATGTGCAGTTCCCAGCCCTGCTCGCCGACATAGGAGATGCGGAAGGCGGTGACGGATTTCCCCGCGATTTCGATCTGCTTGATCGCGGCGAAGGGGAAGTTTTCAGGGTCGAGGCCTGCAGGATCGGCGACGGCCTTTTTGAGCGTCACGCGGGCATTCGGACCCCAGATGCCGATGGTGATGTATTTCTCCGAGGTGTCGGTGATGGTGACATCGAGGCCGCGATCCTGGGCCACGCGCTTCATGTAGTGGAAGTCGCGCGGGCCGGCGTCGGCGCCGTTCACCAGGCGGCAGCGGTCGGCGAGCCGGAAGACGGTGAAGTCGGCGCGCACCATGCCCTCGTCATCGAGGAAGTGGGTGTAGATGCCCTTGCCGATATTCGCATCACCGCCGATCTTGGCAGCGCAGAGCCATTCGAGAAGCTCGACATGATCTGGGCCTTCAATGTCGACCATGTGGAAGTGGCTGAGGTTGACGATGCCGCAATCCTCGCTCATCGCCAGATGTTCGGCATTCGAGACGCGCCAGAAGTGCCTGTTATCCCATTCGTTTTCACGAACCGGAACGCGGTCGCCGTATTTTTCCAGGAGGTGCTCGTTGGCGGCATAGCCATGCGCACGCTCCCAGCCGCCGAGTTCCATGAAGTAGCCGCCGAGCTCGACTTCGCGCTCATACATCGGCGAACGCTTGGCGCCGCGACCCGATGCATAGGGCTCGCGGGTGTGAACGGCCGGGAAGTAGATCTTCTGGGCGGCCTCGTAGCAGCGGCCGGCGATGAAGTCTTCAGTCAGCTGGTGCGGGTAGAAGCGGGCGTAATCGATCGAGTTGTGGTCGATCTCGGTGCGGCCATCGGTCATCCAGTCGGCGATCAGCTTGCCGTAGCCAGGGCCGTCCTTGACCCAGATGGCAACGCAATACCAGAGGCCGCGCACCTTTTGGCTTTCGCCACAGGACGGGCCGCCGGCAGCGGAGACCTGGAGAAGGCCGTTGAACGAATGGCTTTCGTTATAGCCGAGCTCGCCGAGGATCGGGGTGAGCTCCATCGCCTTTTCGAGCGGCTCGAGGATCTGCTCCATGTCGAGGTCGCGCTGCGAGGGCGAGAGGCGCGCCTCGTGCTTTTCAAGGAGTTCGCGCGGATGGCACATGCGCGGATTGTGCTGCTCGTAATATCCCCATTCGATCTGACCGCCCTCCGTGGTCTTCGGGTCGCCGGTATCGCGCATATAGGCGGAATTGCCCTGGTCGCGCAGCAACGGATAGCCGATTTCCTTGCCCGTGCCTTCGAACTCGTTATAGGGACCGAAGAAGGTCAGCGGATGGTCGACCGGCATGACGGGCAAGTCTTCGCCAACCATTTCCGCGATCAGCCGGCCCCAGAGACCGGCGCAGACAATGACGTGATCGGCCATGATGGTGCCGCGATGGGTGACGACGCCCTTGATGCGACCACCCTCGACGATCAGCGATTTCGCCGGCGTATTGCCGAACATCGTGAGCTTGCCGGATTTTTCAGCCGCATCGACGAGCTTGCCGGCAACGGTCTGGGAGCGGGGAACGACGAGGCCGGCATCCGGATCGAACATGCCGCCCATGACCTGGTCTTCCTCGATCAGCGGGAAGAGTTTCTTGATTTCGGCCGGAGAGACGTAGTGCGCGCGGGTGCCGAAGGCGCGTGCAGAGGAGAGCTTGCGCTTGATCTCTTCCATCCAGGTATCGTCGCCGGTGCGCGCAACTTCGAGACCGCCGATGCGGGCGTAGTGGCCCATCTTCTCGTAGAAATCGATCGAATACTGGGTGGTCCAGACCGAGAGATAGTCGTGGGAGGTGGTGTAGCAGAAGTCCGAGGCGTGCGCCGTCGAGCCGATGTCGGTCGGAATGCCCGACTTATCGATGCCGACGATATCGTCCCAGCCGCGCTCGATGAGATGATACGCGATCGATGCGCCGACGATGCCGCCTAGACCGATGATGACGACTTTCGCCTTGGTCGGAAACTCTGCCATAGCCTTGTGAACCCTGATGTCTGGGAGTGGATGATGTGGCGCCGATCTTAAGAGGCGGGCAAAGACAATTGCAGCCTGTCTGCGACATTCTGCAAGAGACCCACGACCCGTTTGCACCGCAAAATCCGTCTGATCGCGGCGCGATGGGCGGAAGGGATGTCGCATCGGGAACGAGAATGGGCGCCGACAACAGTCGACGCCCATTTTTGTGTTTGGCGAAGGTGAAAATCAGACGCGGATCACGCCATTGTCCTCGCCATCCCAATACTGGATGGTCTCGGCATCCACCTTGATCATGATGATGCCGGGTGTGTCGATGCCGTCTGGAAACCAGCGATCGAGGTCCTTGATCCAATGGGCTTCGAAGACGGACTTGTCGGCAATTAGGCTGGCGCGGCCTTCGACAGCGACGAAGATGCCGGGCTTGCCGAGCAGGCTTGGCGGGGCAGTGAAGGTAAGCGACACGGTCGGATCAGCGGTCAGTTCGCGGATCTTGCGGGTGTCGGTGTAAGAGAAGAAATAGCTGTCGCCGTCATAATCGACATCGCCATTATTGCTCATCGGTCGGCTGGCGATGGCGCCGAATTCTGACTTGGTGATCATCATGCAGAAGTCGATCTTCTGCATCTTCTTGGCGAGTTCGGGAAGGGTGAGCGTCATGGGAAGGCCTCCGGCTTGGGTGTCCGGGACAAGCGCCGAACGGCGCAAATGTTCCGGTGAGGGCAGCCCGGCGCGGCGGCGGTTCTCCTTAGGCCGATAAGCCGGTGGATCGCCACCTTGCCGCCTATCTTCAGCCTCAGTTGGATCAATCTTTGCCGATAGGCGTTGTTCCACGCTGTCCGAGAAGCCGAAAACGGCCACCCTCCCCGCGGGCAGCCGAACATGGAAGGAGAAATCCCATGAAGAAATTCGTTACGCTCACCCTCGCCGCCCTCCCCGTCCTCACCTCGGCCGGCATCACTACCGCCGCCGATATGACCGGCGCGGCCCCTGCCCCCGTCGTCATCGAAAGCGACCGTGTCGGTGGCGTCCGCATCGGCTACCTGGATTGCCAGATTGGCGGCGGCTTCGGCTACGTGCTCGGCTCTGCCAAGACCGCGGACTGCGCCTTCACCTCCGTCATCGACGGCGAGCCGCTCGACACCTATTCCGGTTCGATCAAGAAGTTCGGCGTCGACCTCGGCTTCACCACCCAGAGCCGCGTGATCTGGGCCGTCTTCGCCCCGACCGCCGGTTACCACAAGGGCTCGCTCGGCGGCCTCTATGGCGGCGCGACCGCAGAAGCGACCGTCGGTGCCGGCGTTGGCGCCAACGTGCTGTTCGGCGGCACCTCCGGCTCGATCCACCTGCAGCCGGTCAGCGTCTCCGGCCAGATCGGCCTCAACATCGCCGCAACCGGCACGTCCATGACGCTGCAGCCCTCGGCAATCTGATCGACCGCATCCATCGGTCAATAGAAAAGGCGCCTCGGAAGGGGCGCCTTTTTCTTTATGGCAGCAACCATGACGGCGAGAGTCTCCTTCACCCCTCCGCTTCGAGAAACCCACCCGACTGCCGCGCCCAGAGGCCGGCATAATGACCGCCGAGATCAAGCAGTTCGGCATGCGTGCCCTGCTCGACGATCCGGCCCTTATCGAGGATGACGAGGCGGTCCATGGCAGCGATCGTCGACAGCCGATGGGCGATCGCGATCACCGTGCGACCCTGCATCAGCCCTTCGAGGCTGGTCTGGATCGCCTGTTCGACTTCCGAATCGAGCGCCGAAGTCGCCTCGTCGAGGATCAGGATCGGCGCGTTCTTGAGGATGACGCGGGCGATCGCGATGCGCTGGCGCTGGCCGCCGGAGAGTTTGACCCCGCGCTCGCCGACATGCGCGTCGAAGCCGGAACGGCCATTCCAGTCGGTGAGCTGTTCGATGAAGTCGATCGCATGCGCCTGGCGTGCCGCCTCGATGACCTCGGCCCGGGAAGCCGATCGCCGTCCATAGGCGATATTGTCATGGATCGAGCGATGCAGGAGCGAGGTGTCCTGCGTGACGACGGAAATATGCTGGCGGATGCTCGCCTGCGTCGTGTGCGCAACGTCCTGCCCGTCGATGGTGATGCGGCCTGATTCGATGTCGTAGAAGCGCAGGAGCAGGTTCATCAGCGTCGACTTCCCGGCGCCTGAGCGACCGACGAGACCGATGCGTTCTCCCGGTTTGATGTCGAGCGAGAGGTTCTCGATGATCCCGCCCTTGCGGCCATAATGGAAGGAAACATTGTCGAAGCGGATCGCGCCCTCGGTGACGACCAGGGGCCGGGCAGCGGGTGTGTCGGTGAGCCCGAGCGGCTTGGCGATCGTGTCCATTGCTTCGTGTACGGTGCCGACCTGGTCAGAGATCTGGGTAATTTCCTGGGCCACCCGGGCAGAGGTACCGGAGATCTGCAGCGTCATCGGCAGGACCATGGCAACGACATCGATGCCGACAGCGCCAGTCACCCAAAGCTGAACTGCGACCCAGGTCGTGCCGGCAATCAGGAGGCCCGAGAGGATGGCAAGCCCGATGGAAAACAGAGATAGCCAGCGATGCTGGACGATCATGCGGGCAGTGTGCTTGTCGACGCTCTCGCGGACAAAAGCGTCCTCCTCTTCCGGGCGGGCGAAGAGCTTCACCGTCATGATGTTGGTATAGCTGTCGACGATACGACCGACCATTTCGGAGCGCGCATAGGCAATACCCTTCGAGCCACGGCGGATCTGCGGCACGATGAGGATGAGAAAGCCGATATAGGCGAGCGTCCAGAGCGCAACCGGCAGCACCAGCCACCAGCTGGCAGCAGCAAGGAAGGCCGATGTGATCACACCGAGGGCTGCGAGATACCAGACGACGGATATGATCGAGACGACGGAGCTTCTGAGCGTGTGACCGATTTCCAGGATGCGCGAACCGATGCGCCCGGCGAAGTCGTTCTGGAAGAAGGAGATGTTCTGGCGGATGACATGCCAGTGGCTCTGCCAGCGCACCATGTTGGTGACGCCAGGCGCGATCGACTGGTTGAGAACGACGCCCTGCAGCGTCGTAACCAGCGGGCGGATGACAAGAACAAGGACGATCAACCCGAAGATCAGACCGGAGGCCTCGGCAAAGACCTCCTCCTTCGGCGTCGAGGTCAACACCTCGACGAGGCGCCCCATCAACACCGGGATCGCCGCATCGGCAATGGCAACGAGCAGGCTGGCAAAGAGGAGCGCGATGAACAGCCCCTTCGCCTGACGCACGAAGAACCAGTAGAAATTCAAAAGGCCTTCGGGTGGATCGCCCGGCGTTTCGCGGGCCGTGGGAACAATGATGGTCTCGAAATAGCGGAGCATGAAAGGGATTCCGGTCATGAAAATCAAGCATGCCGTTGTCGGGCAAGACAAACGACTCATACAAGGCTGAGTTGCTTAAATCCGCGCCTGTTTTTCGACTTTTTCACGACCGACCGCGCAATCGGAGACCGCCTGCCCCCTCACGTCCCGCAGAAAGTTCGCGTCACCCGCTGATCCGGCGTTGGGGGCACGCGCAGATCGGCTGTATCAGGGTCCTCGACATAAGGTGTCGCAAGCGCGTCGACCAGCCGGTGAAAGAAGGAGAAGTCGCCGTAAACGGCAGCGGCGATCGCTTCTTCGACCCGGTGATTGCGGGCGATCAGCGCCGGATTGACCGCCTCCATCTCTGCCTGGCGCTCGGCGGCTGTGCGATCATCATCGATGCGGGCCCGCCAGCGGGTGAGCCAGTCGGACAGGCCGGGTGGCGGCACGGCGAAGAGGTCGGTGAACGTCTCGACGGCCGCGCCGCCGGCGACCTTGGACAGGATGCGAAAGGTCAGCGTGAAATCCGCCTCGCCCTGATGCATCAGTTCGAGGAAATCCGTGATCAGCACCCGGTCATCCGCCCCCTCGCCCGTCAGACCGAGCTTGGCCTTGAAGAGTTCGAGCCAAGCGTCCTGGAAGACGTCGCCGAATGCTTTCAGCACGCCGTTCGCCGCCTCGATCGCCTTCTCCTCATCCGCATCGAGGAGCGGCAGCAGGCACTCGGCAAGCCTTGCGATATTCCACTGGCCGATGCCGGGCTGGTTGGCATAGGCATAACGGCCGCGCTGATCGATCGAAGAAAAGACCTTGCGCGGATCATACTCATCGAGAAAGGCGCAAGGGCCGAAATCGATGGTCTCGCCCGAGATCGCCATGTTGTCGGTGTTCATCACCCCGTGAATGAAGCCGATCGAGAGCCAGCGCGCGATCAGCCTCGCCTGACGTTCGGCAACCTGGGTGAGCATCGCGAGATAAGGGTTCTCCGTCTCGCGCGCCTCGGGATAATGGCGATCAATCACGTGGTCTGCGAGCGTCTGAACCGCCTGCTCGTCGCCTTGGGCGGCAAAGAACTGGAAGGTTCCCACGCGGACATGGCTTGCGGCAACACGGGTGAAAACCGCACCTGGCAGCATGGTCTCGCGGACGACCCGTTCACCCGTCGAAACGGCGGCGAGCGCCCGGGTGGCGGGGACGCCGAGGGCGGCAAAGGCTTCCGACACGATATATTCCCTAAGCACCGGGCCAAGGGCTGCCATGCCGTCGCCATTGCGCGAAAAGGCCGTCGGGCCCGAGCCCTTGAGCTGGATGTCGCGGCGCCTGCCGGCACGGTCGATGACTTCGCCGAGCAGCAGCGCGCGCCCATCGCCGAGCTGCGGATTGAAATGGCCGAACTGATGGCCGGCATAGGCCTGGGCCAGCGGCTCGGCCCCGACGGGAATGACCTGCCCACCGAAGACCTGCGCCAGACGCGCCTCATCGGCACCTTCGAGATCAAGCCCAAGCTCCTCGGCCAGTGCATGATTGAAGCGGATCAGTCCGGGCGCCCGCGCGGCGGCAGGTCTCGCCGGCCGATGAAAACTCTGCGGCAGGCGGGCGTAACTGTTATCGAAGGAAAACAAAATGGCACTCCTTGTCCGTGGCGGCGGACATGTGTTGGGCATTCTTTCAGATATGGGATCACCGTCGGGGTAAACAAGCCGAACCGCAGCTCAGCCCATGGGTTCCAGCCGCGGCGCAACCGGTCTTTCCGAGGCGAGCGGCGCGCGGGGAAGCAGGGGCGCGTTCAGGCCCATGAAGGGGTCGGCCCAGGCGGCCAGGGCCTCCAGCCGCCGGTACCAGGTAAGGACGGCCGGGTAGTCCGTGAGCGGCAGCCCCGCAACGTCGTTGAAGGGCAGGAAGCTCGCCATGCGAAAATCCGCATAGGAAAGGCCGCTCTCGAGCAGGAAGGGCCGCGCCTCAAGTTCGAGCTCCAGAATGCCGGCCGACTGTCGAAAGGTCTCGATCCCCTCCTCTACCCTTGCTGCATCGACAGGGCCGATCCCGTAACGTTGTTTGGTCCCATATTCGAAATGCACCATGTCGCAGGCGCGAACGAAATTCGCCTTGCCCCAACTCAGCCAGCGGATCATGTCCGGCTCGTCCTCATCCGTCCGCCAGAAGCCTGTTCCGGTAAGCCGTGACAGCCGGCAGGCGATCGCATCGGCCTCCCACAGGCTGCGCCTCCCCTTCTCTTCGAGGATCGGAATGGAAAGGCTGGGATTGAGCGACCGGTAGCGCTCCGCCTGCCCGGGCGCGAAAGGCGCGGCAAAAACGAACTCGACCGGCGCGCCCAGATGGCGGGCAACAGCCACGGCAAGCCGCGGATTGGGATTGCGACTGTAATGCAGTTTCATCATGGACTTGGGTCTCCCCTCCCGATGCCTCCAACCACAGGGAGCCACGGAACGCGAAGGCGGTCCAGCCTAAATTCAAGACGCAAAGATACAAACGGCGGCTCGCCGGCCGCCGTTTTCGTTTGTGCTGAGAGATATGCCGCAGGGGCAGGCCTCATTCCGGCGGATCGGTAACGAAGGGCATGATATCGACGCCATCACCGGGAAAGACCGTGATATGCGGATGGTCTTCGAAAAGCCGGGCTGCCGCCTCTGCCGTTTCCGCCTCGACGATCAGATAGCCACAGATCCCATTTGTCGCCGGGGCAATGCCCTCTTTGGTGACGCGCGTGGTTTTACCAACCATGCCGCCGCGATTGACGATGGCGGCAGCGTTGCGCGCTTCCCACGCGATCCACTTCGGGATGCCCTCGGCATCGATTGCATCCTGCTCGCTCTTCGGCAGACTGCGGAAGCGCGCGAAGTCCTCGTGCTTCATCGTGTAGACGGCAAGAAATTTCGGCATGAAGGCCTCCGGTACGCATGCGATGGAGCGGAAGCTAGCGCTTCGGGACACCGAAGTCACCCGAAGCCTTTGCCATCAGCCCCGACCGCGATAGGTGGCGACGCCCTGCTCTGGCAGCCAGACACCCTTCGGCGGCTCGCCGGTCTGCCAGAAAACGTCGATCGGAATGCCGCCGCGCGGATACCAGTAGGCACCGATGCGCAGCCATTTAGGATCGAGCAGCTCGACGATGCGCTTGGCGATATAGACCGAGCAATCCTCGTGGAAGGCGCCGTGATTGCGGAAAGAAAACAGGAATAGCTTCAGCGACTTGGATTCCACCAGCCAGTCGCCGGGGATGTAGTCGATGACGATATGCGCAAAGTCCGGCTGGCCGGTCATCGGGCAGAGCGAGGTGAATTCGGGCGCTGTGAAGCGCACGACATAATCCGTCCCCGCATTGCCGTTCGGCACGCGCTCGAGAGTAGCGGCTTCGGGACTGGTCGGGGCATCGACGCTCTGGCCGAGCTGTGTGAGCCCGGAGGTATCGGTCTTGCTCATGATGGGATCCTTTTCATTCAACGGCTAAGTTCGATGCCGGCGCCATGCGCCATCTCGTTTTCCGGCTCGACATGGATGGTAACGCGCGTGCCGGGTACGGCATCATGCACGGCCATTTCCAGCCGGTCGCAGATGAGATGAGCGTCGCGCACACTCATCGTCGAGGGCACGACCAGGTCGAAGGCGACGAAGGTCGCGGCCCCTGCCCGACGCGAGCGCAGGTAATGGACGCCCAACGACCCTTCCGAATTCTCCTTGATCGCCTGCCGGATCGCCTCGGCTTCCTCGGGGGAAACGGCCACATCCATCAGTCCGGCGACGGATTGCGCAATCACCTTCCAGCCCTGCCAGATGATGTTGAGCGCAACGAGGATGGCGAGTACCGGATCGAGGATTGCATGGCCAGTCGCCAGCACCAGCAGGAGACCGACGATCACACCGATGGAGGTGACGACGTCCGACATGATGTGCTGGCCATCGGCCGAAAGTGCCGGGGAACGATGGCTTCTGCCAACGCGGATGAGAACAGTCGCCCAGGCGGCATTGATGACAGCGGCAAGACCGTTGATCGCAAGCCCAAGGAAGGGTGCGTCGGGCAAGGTCGGGTTCTGAAGGGCCGGGATCGCCTCGCGGATGATGAGGAGAGCGGCGACCACGATCAGCACACCTTCGAGGACGGCCGAGAGATATTCCGCCTTGTGGTGGCCATAGGGATGATCGTCATCGGCCGGCTTCTGCGCATAGCGGATGACGAAATAGGCGAGGAAGGCGGCAATGACGTTGACCGTGGATTCGAGCGCATCGGACAGGAGCGCGACCGAACCCGTCACCCACCAGGCGCAAAGCTTCAGCCCCATGACCCCGAAGGCGAGCGGGATGCCGAAGAGGGCGAGCCGCCGGACGAAAGTGTTGTTGTCAGCCACCATGGCCTTTTTCCCTGCAGATGCGAGTGAATTGCAGACGCAATTCCAGAAACGACAAAACCGCCCGGCAAAGCGGGCGGTTCGTTGAAGTGTGAGCGTAATGCCGAAGGGTTGAGGAAAGGTCAAGGCAGGAGATGCTCTCTGCACAGGACCGAAAGGCCGCGCCGTCAAAGGCGCGGCCAATCCAATCGTCACGGTGGTATCAACGCTTAGAAATCGAAGGAGGCGGAGAGCATGAATGTCCGGGGTGCGCCGGCCGCGAGGAAACCACGCGCGGACGATGCCCAGTAGTTCTCGTTGAACACGTTCTCGACATTCGCCCGGATTTCGATCGGCTTGCCGTTCTCCCGTTCGAACTTGTAGCGTGCACCGAGATCGACGCGGGTCCAGCCATCGACCTTCTGCGTGTTGGCCTGGTCGTAGAAGGTATTGCCGCTATAGACGAGGCGGCCGGTGAGCGTCAGGTTCTCGATCGATGGCAGGTCATACTCGCCGTACAAGCTGACGACCGTCTTCGGCACGCCAGGGGCGTCGTTGCCGTCGAAGGTGCCATTGCGGGTTCTTGCCAGTTCCGCATCGAGGAAGGTGACACCACCCAGCAGACGCAGGCCGTCGATCGGCTCGCCGAAGGCCGACAATTCGATACCGCGGTTCACCTGAAGGCCGTCGACGCCATAGGTGTTGGTGCCCGGATCGGTATAGCCACTCGCCTGCCGGATTTCGAACAGCGCAGCGGTCAGGGCCACGGAGCCGAGGTCATACTTGACGCCGATTTCCTTCTGCTCGTTGACGAAGGGTCGGAAGACCTCATTGGCATTGGCGGCGGTGGCCGGCGCAATCGCCCCTTCAGTCAGCGCCTCGACATAGTTCGCATAGAGCGAGAGACCGTCCATCAGGCGCAGATTGGCAGCGACGGCCGGGCTGAAACGGGCTTCGTCATAGTAATAGTTCTGGACGCCGACCGTCCCGCGATCGGGCCGGGTGTTGAAGCCTCTCTGGCGCATTTCCTGGTAGCGACCACCGAGCGTGACTTCGAGACGCTCGTCGAAGAAGCCGAGCGTGTCCGAAAACGCGATGCTGGTGGACAAGAGGTCCGCAAACAGCGGCAGATTGTCCGACGTCGGCAGATTGAGACTGGTCACGGCGCTACCGGGCAGGTAGCTCGGGTTGTAGATGTTGGTCGAATAGGATCCGGGAAGTCCGAGTGCACCGGGCGCAAAGCCGCCGCGGTAGTTCTCGTTTAGGCTCTTCTGGACCGAAAGATTGACCTTGTGGTTGACGGGGCCGGTCTCGAATTCGGAGCGGATGCCGATTTCCCCGGAATAGCCGTCGATCTGCTGCGGCTGGATCGCGAGTTCCGAGGTGGCGTTGCCGTTCACATTGTTGATCGTGTAGGACGATGTGAGAAAATCCTCGCGATAGCGGCTGGCGCCGACAGCGGCATAGAGCGTCGTGTTGTCGAGCAGATCATATTCGACACGGGCAGCCGCCATGCTGTGGGTGCTGTCGTGATATTCGAAGGGGCTCGCCGTGTTGATGCGGCCATCGGGAGCATCCGGGATCGTGATGCCGGAGGCCGCCGCATTGAACAGCGATGTCGGCGCATCGATCTTCTGGTTCGTATGGCTAAGATCGAGCGAGGCACGCACGTCTTCGCCCTCGTAGTCGAGACCGAGCGAGGCAACGCCGACCTTGATCTCGTTACTGTCCATGGCGGTATCGCCGAAGCGATAGGAACCGTTGGCGCGAATGCCCCATTCGCCCGCCGGTCCATAGCGGCGACCGACATCGAGATGGTTCCAGAACTGCCCGTCGCTGATATAGGTTGTCGTCAGACGGGTCAGCGGTTCGTCGCCGGCGCGCTTGGGGATGAGATTGATCGTGCCTCCGACACGGCCGATGCCACCATTGACGAAGGCGGTCGGGCCTTTCAGAACCTCGACCCGCTCGACCCCCTCCAGGTAGCTGCGACGCGGATTGGCGATATAGGGCAGCCCGTCATAGAGCACGTCCAGATTGACCACCGAGAAACCGCGAATGAAGAAGGAATCGCGCTCGCTGAAGGCAGGCGCATCAGCGCGCACCGAGGGGTCGTTGAGCGTGATGTCGGCGACCGTGCGTGCCTGCTGGTCACGGATCAGCTTTGCCGTGTAGGCCGTGATGCTGAACGGCGTTTCCATGACAGAACGGTTGCCGAGCGCGCCAAGGCGGGCACCCTTGGCCACCTGGTTACCGGCATAGGCCTCCGGCGGCTGGCCGACCGTTCCCGTGGCCGGCGGCTGGCCTTCGGCCGTCGTCGTCACCACGATCGGCGCAAGCCTCGTATCCCCGTTCTCGTTAGCGCCGTCTTCGCTGGTCGCATCCTGGCCATGCGCCGAAACGACCGAGATCGCCAGAAGCGAAACGCCTGCAACAATGCTCCGCCTGCTCGCCTTCAGGCTTCGCGCGTAAGTTCCCCTCGACATGTGCATAAAAATCCCCTGTTACCAAAACACGATCAGCAGCGTCCGAGCCTTGCCGCACAGCGCAGTCCTCGAACCCGAGGCTGCGCGCGCATGCGGCCGTTTTGCCGGGTTCAACGCTCAGCGATGCCGTCAAACGACGGGGCATAACCGTTGAGACCACCGGCTCCTGACGCAGGCTGCCAACCGAAAAACGATCGGGTCAGCAGGATTTTTCAGGGGGATGAAAAAATCATGAGAGTTTTTATCATTATTCGAGAAGGACGGGTGAAGGCATGGGCCAATGCCCTCCTTGCAGGCCATAACGCACTGCGTTATAGTGGATTATGATCCAGAGTTTCGCGGATGCCGAGACTGAACGCATCTGGTCCGGTCAGCGAAGCCGAAAACTTCCGCCGGACATACAGGCTGTGGCGCTCAGGAAACTGCGCCTGATGAACAGTGCGCGGAACCTGAACGATCTCCTCGTGCCGCCAGGAAACCGGCTGGAAGCATTGAAGGGCAATCGGCTCGGCCAGCACAGCATCCGGATCAACGACCAATGGCGCATTTGCTTCACCTGGAATGACGGAGGACCAAGCGATGTCGGGATCGTCGACTATCATGACTGATTTTTTGCCCAACCCGCATCCGGGGGACATTTTGCTCGAGGATTTCCTGAAGCCGATGGGGTTGAGCCAGAACTCCCTGGCGCGCGCCGTGAACGTGCCCCCTCGCCGCATCAACGAAATCGTGCTCGGCAAGCGTTCGCTGACCGCAGACACGGATCTACGGCTGGCGCGCTATTTCGGCGTCTCCGAAGGTTTCTTCCTCGGACTGCAGGCAGATTACGACCTCATGCAGCGGCGGCGCGAGATTGAGGACGAATTGAAGCGGATCGAGCCGAGAGCCGCGTAACCAGTTCAACGTGCGGCCTGATTGCCGAGATGAAAATCGTCAGGTTTTCGATAGCCACCTATCCGACGTCGCAACACGGTGTTCGAAACGGAGCGCGGCACCATCAACCGAGACATCGAGGCTGCGTCAAAAACCGACCCATCGGAGCGACCTTGCAGAGTCTCGGACGCTTTGGGATACTCAGGCCTGAAAGACACGGAGACGACCATGTCGACGATCACCATCGCGATTTCTGAAAATCTCAGAGAGTGGATCAGTCGCAAGACGCAAAGCGGCGAATATGCCGATTCCAGCGAGTATGTTTCGGATCTGATCCGTCGGGATCAAGAACGGTCGGCGAAGATTGCGGCCATGCAGACAGCGGTAAACGCCGGTTTGGCAAGTGGCGTGGGTGACCGGACAGCCGATGAGCTATTCGAAACCGCCAGACAGCAAGCAAGGACCGCGGGCAGCGGCTGAGCATGACCTATCGGCTGACACGCGAAGCAGAAGCCGACATCATCGAGATTGCCGAGATCGGCATCCGTAGCTGGGGCATTCGGCAAGCCCAAACCTATCACAACGGCCTATTCGACCTTTTCGAGCTGATCGCATCGACGCCTGAGATGGCCCGACAGAGAAGCGAGTTGTCGCCGCCGGTCCGGGTTCAGCGCTACCGAGCACACCTGGTGATTTACCTGACCGAAGACGGCGGCGGCGTGCTGATCGTTCGTGTTCGCCATGGTCGGGAAGATTGGCAGGAGGATATTTGAGCGGATAGGCGCGACCGTTTCCAGCCGCGCCCCACCCCAATCCTCAAGCCGCCTGCACCTTCGCCCGTTTTGCGAGATGCGCCACGACATTCTCGATCATCCGCATGCCGGCGTCGCCGCCGAGCGTCATGATCGATTCCGGGTGGAACTGCACGGCGGCGACCGGTTCCTTCGCGTGCTCGATGCCCATGATCGTGCCGTCTTCGCTTTCCGCGGTGATCATGAATTCACGCGGCAGCGTTGCCGGATCCGCGAAGATGGAGTGGTAGCGGCCGACCGTCACTTCCTTGCCGAGGCCTGAGAAGACGAGGCCAGGTTCGAGCACGCGGATGCGCGACGGCTTGCCATGCATGGGAACGGCGAGCTGGCGCAGCTCGCCGCCATAGGCTTCGGCGAGCGCCTGGAGACCGAGGCAGACGCCAAAGATCGGCAGGTTTCGTGCCCGCGCCTTCTTGATCGTCGCCTTGCAGTCGAAATCGGTTGGCGAGCCGGGGCCTGGCGAGAGCACGACGAGATCGGGCTTCAAGCTGTCGAAGATCTCTTCCGGCACCGGCGTGCGCACCGTGTTCACGGTCGCACCCGTCTGGCGGAAGTAGTTGGCCAGCGTGTGGACGAAGCTATCTTCGTGGTCGACGAGCAGGATGTTGATCCCCTCGCCGACGCGGGCGACGCCGCGCTTGGAGGAGGCATCATTGCCGCTCTTGGCGTCACGGATCGCTGCAATCATGGCGGAGGCCTTCAGTTCGGTTTCGGCTTCTTCTTCCTGCGGGTCGCTGTCGTTCAAAAGCGTGGCGCCGGCGCGGACTTCGGCAATGCCGTCCTTGATGCGCACGGTGCGGAGCGTAAGCCCCGTGTTCATGTCGCCATTGAAGCCGACCATGCCGATGGCACCGCCATACCAGGCGCGCGGGCTCTTCTCGTGCTTCTCGATGAAGCGCATGGCCCAGAGCTTTGGCGCACCGGTGACCGTCACGGCCCAGGCGTGGGAGAGGAAGCCGTCAAAGGCGTCCATGCCGTCGCGCAAGCGGCCCTCGATGTGGTCCACGGTATGGATGAGGCGCGAATACATCTCGATCTGGCGACGACCGATGACCTTGACCGAGCCCGGCTCGCAGACGCGGGACTTGTCGTTGCGGTCGACGTCCGAGCACATGGTGAGCTCGCTCTCATCCTTCTTGGAGTTGAGGAGCTTCAGGATCTGCTCCGAATCCTCGATCGGGTCGGCACCGCGGCGGATGGTGCCGGAGATCGGGCAGGTCTCGATGCGGCGACCATTGACGCGCACGAACATCTCAGGCGAGGCACCGACGAGATATTCCTGATGGCCGAGATTGATGAAGAAGGAATAGGGCGAGGGATTTATTTCCTTCAGCCGCTTGGAGATCTGCGATGGCTTGCTATCGCAGCGTTCCATGAACTTCTGACCGGGAACCACCTCGAACAGGTCACCCTTGCGGAAGCTTTCCTTGGCCTTGGTCACCAGCTCGGCATATTCGCCCGGACGATGATCGCCACGTGGCGGGATCGTGTCGGTGTGGACAAAGGGCTCGGGCGCGATCTCTTCCGACTGGCCGACGGTCGTGACATCACCCTTGGTGAAGTCATAGCGGTCGATCCAGGCCTTGGCGGAATAGTGGTCGACGACGAGGATCTCGTCCGGCAGGAAGAGCACCATGTCGCGCTGGTCATCGGGACGGGTGAGCTTCAGGTCGATGGCGTCGAACTGGAAGGCGAGATCATAGCCGAAAGCACCGAAGAGGCCGATGGCCGCATCTTCTTCCGAATAGAAGAGTGCGGTGATCGCGCGAAGAACCGTAAAGACCGTCGGCATCTTCGAGCGTTCTTCTTCGGTAAACACACGCGACGGCGGCTTGACGTCGAGATCGAGGCGGGTGGCGGTGCGGGCACCGAGCGCGAGATCGTCCACGGAGGCGAGCGCCTCGGCGATCATCGAAAGCAGCGCTTCGCCACGCCCGTTATAGGCTTCGATCCAGACCTTGCGGCCGAATGAGGAAATGCCGAGCGGCGGATCGACGATCGCCGTATCCCAGCGGGTATACCGACCCGGATATTCGTAGTTGGAGGAAAAGACAGCGCCACGCCGCTCGTCGAGCTTGTCGACATAGGTGGAGATGGCATCGGCATAGGGCGTCGGCCGGCGCTTGCGCGTGACGGTCACACCGCCGCGGGTCTGATAGGCTTCCGAGCCGTCTTCCTGCAAAATCGTCGACATGTCTGTCCTTTTCCGTTCTTCGAGGCCCTCTCCCGGCGCCTTGAATACAAAAAAGCCGCCTCAGGAGATTTTCCGGGCGGCTTTGGGGTCAATCGTCGAGAAGACATGACTGGTCAAGGCCGCGTCAGCGTGCCCACCACCAAGCAAAGGTCTTCGAAACGATCTTCATGCGCCAACGAATACCGTGGAGCCGCCGCCTTAGCAAGGGCGTTTTGCCATGCTCTGAAGATGAACTTTTCGACGGCTCGCGCCTTTTCGACCCGGGGACTGGGGAACAGGAAGACGAGATGACGAAGACGATAGCGCCGACACTGGTCGGTCTCCTGCTGGCCTGGCCGATCGCGACCGGGTTCACCCTGCCCTCGCGCGGCCCCCTGCCGCAAATGCGACCGGAGGTGACGACGTCGGCACCAGACGAAGAGACGAAAGCGACAGACGGCACCCAAACGGCCACCCCGCTGGAGGCTCCTACACCGCAGAGCAAGCCCGAGACGGCGGCCGATACAGAGGAAGGCGCGAAGCCGTCGAGCCCTGCAAAAACGGAGGCGGCAAAGGATAAGCCGGGCGACGTGTCCGAGCCTGATGGGGATGAGCAGAAAACCGCTCCCCTTGATCCGCCGCCGCCTGTCGAGGACCCGAAGGCTCTTGCCGCCTGCCTTGCCGATCTCAAGGCGATTGGCGCGCGCTTCGAGACAGACAAGGCCATTGATGACGCCGATGGCTGCGGTATCGCGTCCCCGATCACGCTGACCAAGCTGCTTCCGGACGTCGCGCTGGAGCCGGAGGCGACCTTTCGGTGCGAAGCGGCACTGCAGCTGGCGCGCATGACCCGCGACATGTTGAAACCGGCGGCAGAGGCCGCTTTCCCCGACAAGCCGAAGCTTACCGCCATCCGTCACGCCTCCGGCTATGTCTGTCGCAACAGGAATAGCCAGGAGACCGGCAAGGTGTCGGAGCACGCCTATGGCAATGCGATCGACATTGCAGCATTGCGCTTCGGCGACGAAGAGGAGCCTGTCATGATCGCAAAGCAGGATGACGGCACGGCGGAGGCTGCCTTCCAGCGCGCCTTCAACGCCATCGCCTGCCTCTACTTCACGACGGTGCTCTCCCCCGGCAGCGACGCCACCCACCAGGACCACATGCATCTCGACGTCATCAAGCGGAAAAGCGGCTACCGCTATTGCCGGTGACGCCATGAAAAAAGGCGGCGCATCGCTGCGCCGCCCCTGCACTGGAGTCTGTCTCGCTCAGAACTTCTGGGTGAGCGAGATTTTGAAGGTCGTTCCCGCCTCAGAATAGAAGGCCGTCGGCTGGTTGGCCGAGCTCGCCGCATTCGGGTTGACCGATTCCACGCCGACGGCGTTCCAATAAGTCTTATCGAAGATGTTGTAGACGCCAGCCTGGATGCGCAGCCCCTTCGCAGCCTCCGGCTCCCACCAGCCGGACAAGTTGAAGACGCCGTATCCGGGGGCATCGAACGTGTTGGCGACGTTGTCATCGGGCATGGCGGCAGAGAAGATGCCGGTCAGCTGCGTTCCCCAGGTTTCCTGCTGATAGCCGAGGCCAAGGATCGCCTTGAGCGGAGCCACGCTGCGCAGCCGGGCGTTGGTATCGCCGTATTCGCCATAGGCAACCGCCAGAGAGCCTTCCGCGAAGAAGCCGTTGGCAAAATCCTTGCGCGTCTTGATCTCGGCACCGGAGATGCGGGCATCACGGACGTTCTCGTAGGTGAAGAGACTTGCCGGCTGTGGCGACACGCCAACGCGCGTCACGTTGTTGATGAAGTTGTCGTACATATTGTGGAACAGCGTCACGCTGCCGTTGAAATCACCCGTGTTCCACTTGGCACCCACTTCGAAGCCATGCCCGGTCTCAGCTTCGAGATTGGGATTACCGATGCTGGCATAGCCGCCCAGCGTGTTCGTGAAGTTGCCGTAGAGCTCGTCCACGGTCGGTGCACGATAGGCCATTGCCCACTGGGCAAAGACACCCACGCTTTCGTTCAGCTGATACTCGGCCAGAAGCTTCGGCGAGAAGTTGCTGTCGCTGAAGGATTTCGGAAGGCCGAAGGCGTTGTAGCCGGTATTGCCACGATAGGCGGCCGAATCCTGCGGCTCATAGTCGTGGAAGTCGAAGCGGATGCCCGGCGTGAGCGAGAAGCCGCTGTCGCCGAAGGTGATCTGGTCCTCGATCGAGAAGCCGAGCGTGACGCCGTCGACATCGGGTGCATCGGACTGCGAGACAACGGTCGCCGAGGCCGGGAAGGCCGAGATGAACTGGTGCGTTTCGAAGGTGGTGGCATTGCCGCGCAACCGCACTTGGTGGCTGAGTGTGCCGGTGTCGAACTCGGAGACCAGCGAGCCGATCACCCCGAAATCCTGTTCCTCTGCCGAGTTGGCGCGGAGATATTGCGCACCGCTGTTGCGCAGACCGAAGGATCCGGCATCCTTGCTCAATTGCTGCCAGTAAAGACGCAGGCTGGCGGCCTGAATGAGCGTGTCGGTGGAAGGTGCCTCGTAGAAGTAATCGAGGGACACACGCTCGCGCCGGACGTCATCCCAGCCGAAATAGCCGTCCGGGCGGAAGGTAGAAGCGGCCGTGGTGCTGGTGAAGGTGGAGGACTGAAGCGTCTTGAGAATGCTGTCGCTGGTGTAGTCGTAACGCTCTGCGGTCAGACCGACGGTGTGACCGCCCTCGAGCTTGTGGCGGAACTTGAAGAGCAGGTTGTTGCGGACGAAGTCCATAGGGTTGGGCTCGGTGCGCGAGCTACCGTAGATGTCCGCTGTACCCTGGTTGTCTGTCTCGTGGCCGCGCGTGTAGGAGCCCTGGAAGAGCACCGAGGTGTTTTCCACCTGCTTGGCCACAGCAAGGGAGTTGCTGAAGCTCTTGTCTTCGCTGTCATAGCCGGTCTTTGCGACACCGCCCCAATTGCGCCCCTCGGCGATCAGATCTTCCGGCTCAAGCGTGCGGGCAACGAGCGCGCCGCCGAGCGCGCCAGAGCCGACCTTGCTAGAATCGGCACCGCGCAGGACATCCAGTCCACCGAGCGAATCCACGTCGAAACTGTCTGGCTGACCATTGATGCCTGTCGTCGGTGAGCCCGCTCCGTTGCGGGCGATGGTCTGCAGGAAGGGAACCGGAATCTCGTCCACCAGAACGGCGACACGCGGGCCAGTCAGGCCGCGGATGAACAAGCCACCGGTCCTGCCGGGCTTCGACTTGATGAAATCAATCCCGGCTTCGGTCGTATTGCCGAGGTCGCTCAGGTCCTTGATTTCCTTCTTCCGGATGTCCTCCGCCGTCGTCTCGGTCGCCAGCGGCGTATCCGCAACGGACCCGGCCGGTGCCCGCTTACCCTTGACTACGATCGTCTGCAGTTGCGTCTCCTCAGCATTCGTCGTGGTCGTTGCAGCAGTCTGCGCCTGGGCAGGCGCAAGCGAAGTGATCGCCGCGAGCGCCGTGCAGGTGAGCAAGATGGGGCGGAGGGACCGGGAGCGCATGGGTATCGTCCTTTCGATGGCCGCAGGAAAGGGTTCCCGCTTCCGAAGGCGGAAGCGGGTCGGCCGGATGTGATTGCGTCAAAAACGTGGCGGAGACGTTGTTCCCGCCGTAATCATGCCGTATAAAACATGATTACAATCGTCAAGATATAAAACATGATTCTTTTTATCATGAATTATCACGCGCTCGGACGTGACCGAAATACCACAAGATTTCAGTGGTGATTTTCAGGGCCGGCTAAAACAGCCCTTCGATGGCGCCGTCGGAATTGAGCCGGATCTTTTCCGAAGATGGGGTGCGCGGCAGGCCCGGCATGGTCATGATTTCGCCTGTGATGGCGACGATAAACCCGGCGCCGGCCGACAGCCTGACCTCGCGCACATGCACTTCATGCCCCTCCGGCGCGCCGCGTAACGTCGGATCGGTGGAAAAGGAATATTGCGTCTTCGCCATGCAAACCGGCAACTCCCCATAGCCCTGCCTCTCCCAATCGGCCAGTTGCTCCCGCACCGCCTTGTCGGCGGTCACTTCGCCGGCCCTGTAGATCTCCGCTGCGATCCGTTCGATCTTGGAAAAGAGCGGCATGGCATCGGGATAGAGCGGACGAAACGCCGACGGCGTCTCGGCGATCCGCACGACCGTTTCCGCAAGCTCGGTGATCCCCGCCGCGCCGTCGGCCCAGTGCCGGCAGAGCACGGCTTCTGCTCCGAGACCTTCGGCCACCGCCTTGACGGCGGCGATCTCGGCATCGGTATCCGTGGTGAAATGGTTGATCGCCACCACCGCCGGCACGCCGAACTTGGCGAGGTTTTCCAGATGCCGCGCCAGATTGACGGCACCTCGCTCGACGGCTGCGACATCCTCGCGGGAGAGATCGTCCTTGGCGACGCCGCCATTCATCTTGAGCGCCCGGACGGTCGCGACGAGGACGACGGCCGAGGGTGTGAGCCCGGCCTTCCGGCATTTGATGTCGAAGAACTTTTCCGCGCCGAGATCCGCGCCGAAGCCGGCCTCGGTCACCACATAGTCGCCGAGCTTCAGCGCTGTCTTCGTTGCCACCACCGAATTGCAGCCATGGGCGATATTGGCGAAGGGGCCGCCATGGACGAGTGCCGGATTGTTTTCGAGCGTCTGCACGAGGTTCGGCTGCAAGGCCTCCTTGAGCAGCACCGCCATCGCGCCATCGGCCTTCAGGTCGCGGGCAAAGACAGGGCTCTTGTCGCGCCGATAACCGATGATGATGGCGCCCAGGCGCCGCTCCAGGTCTTCGAGATCTGTGGCGAGGCAGAGGATCGCCATGACCTCGGACGCGACCGTAATATCGAAGCCCGCCTCGCGCGGGAAACCATTGGACGCGCCGCCGAGAGACGTCACGATCTGGCGCAGCGCCCGATCGTTCATGTCCATGACCCGGCGCCAGGTGATGCGGCGCGTGTCGATGTTAAGCTCGTTGCCCCAGTAGATGTGATTGTCGATCAGCGCAGACAGCAGATTGTGGGCCGAGGTGATCGCGTGGAAATCACCGGTGAAATGGAGATTGATGTCCTCCATCGGCACGACCTGCGCATAACCGCCACCCGCCGCCCCGCCCTTCACCCCGAAACAGGGGCCGAGCGAGGGCTCGCGGATGCAGATGACGGCCTTTTTGCCGATACGGTTCAAGCCGTCACCGAGCCCGACGGTGGTCGTCGTCTTGCCCTCACCTGCCGGTGTCGGGTTGATCGCCGTCACGAGGATCAGCTTGCCATCAGGACGATCCGCCAGCCCTTTGATGAAGCTGGCGGAGATCTTCGCCTTGTCGTGGCCGTAAGGAATGAGGCTTTCGGAGGGGACGCCGAGCTTGCAGCCGATCTCCTGGATCGGCTTTTTCCTCGCTGCGCGCGCAATCTCGATGTCGGATGGTACGGTCATGTGTCCCTGCCCCTTATGTGTGCCGAGAAGATCGGACGACGCAGCTCGGCTGGCAAGCAGGTTAGAGGACTTTTTTCACAGCGAAGGGGATGAGGTGAATGCGACACCACACCCTCCCCTCATTTGCGGGTGGACTGCCGCGCCTTGGCTGTCGAGATCGCGGACGGCATTCGCGGCTACACCTTCGAGTTCTCGTCGCATCCGGCTGCGCACAAAGAAGATTATGACTTCATCGAAGAGAAGCTTCTCGCCACCACGGAGGGCACGAGACCATGAAGATGTCGGAAAACGCCCCATACCTCCACTTATTAGGCGAGACGAGACCCCAAGCGGTTGATTTCCTGAATGAAGGTATCAGCGCTTGCGCATGTGGCTTCCGCAAACTTGTCCGCGATATTCATCGCGCCGTCGAGTCGCTTCATCAGCATTTCGAATTCTTTAACCGACAATCCCTCGAGAGCCTGAATCTCAAGATCTTTCATATGGCTGACCTGGCCATCCAGGTAAACGGTTATGGTAGCCACGGTCGTCGCATCAGCAAAACCGATGCGCGCCTCGAACTCTGCAAAAACAGGTCGCTTGAACCATTCGGACGCGAGTTCGCAGACAGCACGAACGTGATTGACCTGCCGAGGCCTAGTCATGCCAGAGTTTCCAAGAGTTTGGCGAACGAGGCGTACTTGATAGCGAACCTCGATCGCTGTTTGACGCGCAGCCGAAGCAAGAGACAAATTCGCGCGGCTCGCGATGGCAAAATTGACTTTTTCATGGGTCGCAGCCGCGGTCACTTGCCTCGAAAGGTAGTAGATCGTAGGCGCGGCAGCAGCAACTGCAGCCCATCCTCCGAGTGCGGAAATCCACTCTCGCAGGCAATTACCCCTATCATCGGCTGCGCACCATACTGCGTCAGCGCCAGCCGATCCCAGATACACGAATCCGGCAAAGGCAACGCCAAAAGCGAAGCCCCACGCAAGTCCCCAGCCATGCCAGAACACGGCACTTCTCTCTCTGGGCATCCGCCCCCCCAGCATACACAGCTGACGCTACGCCAGGCACTGATCGGTATGCAAGATTTAAGGAAGCATCATGAGTCTGTCTAAAAGGCTTTGCGGCGGCGATAAGTTTGGCGCCGCTTCCGCGCGCCAGCAGAACCCCATGCGCCTGGCACCGCCGCAAACGAATGTGCTGCGCGATGTCGTCTCAGTTCATGATGGGGGCAATGCGATCACGTTGTATTTCGCGGAGATCAAATTGGCGAAGGCGCTCCGAGATTCGTTCACGGCAAAAGCAGTTGGCCACACGTGCGCAGATCAGATGGCGGGGGGAGCGGGATTCGAACCCGCGCTACCTTTCGGTAGGACAGATTTACAGTCTGCTGCCTTCAACCACTCGGCCACCCCCGTCTATTCGCAAGGAATGGCAGGGGCTGCTGACTTTTGCAAGACCCCACCGCCCAAGACGAGGGAGGTGGGGAGCGATGCGGCGACCGGCAGGCGCTGGATTGAAGCCCTCACCCCTCGCCGATCGCAATCAAACTCGCATTGCCGCCGGCAGCGGCCGTGTTCACCGAGATCACCTGCTCGACCGCAAAGCGGCTGAGATAGGCGGGGCCACCCGCCTTGAAGCCGGTGCCGGACATGCCGGAGCCGCCGAAGGGCTGGGTGCCGACAACCGCGCCGATCATGTTGCGGTTGACATAGATATTGCCGGTGTCGAGCGCGTCGGTGACCTTGCGGATCGTCGCCTCGATGCGGCTGTGCACACCGAGCGTCAAGCCGTAGCCGGTGGCATCGATCGAGGCGATGACCTGGTCGAGTGCCTTTGCCTTCCAGCGCACGACGTGCAAGACGGGGCCGAAGATCTCCTTGGTCAAGGCTTCGGGACGATCGAGCTCGACGATATGCGGGGCAAAGAAATTGCCAGTGGCCGGCACCTTGCCGGCATAGCGCACCTTCTGGCTCCGCTTCATCTCGGCGATATGAGCCTCCAGCATCGCCTTCTGCTTTTCGTCGATGACAGGGCCGATATCGGTGGTGATCTCAAGCGGATTGCCGAGATTGAGCTCGCGGGCCGCTCCCTCGATCATCTCCAGCATGCCATCGGCAATGTCTTCCTGCAGATAGAGGATGCGGAGCGCCGAGCATCGCTGGCCGGCCGACCGGAAGGCGGACATCACGACATCGTCGGCCACCTGTTCGGCAAGCGCCGTCGCATCGACGATCATGGCGTTGAGGCCACCGGTTTCGGCAATCAGCGGCACGATCGGACCGTCCTTGGCAGCCAGCGTCCGGTTGATCGCCTGCGCAGTGCCCGTCGAGCCGGTAAAGGCGATGCCGGCGAGCTGCGGATGGGCGGCCATCGCGGCCCCGACGTCACCGCCGCCGGGCATGAGCATCAGTACGTCTTCCGGAACGCCTGCCTTGTGGAAGAGCTTGACCGCCTCAAAAGCAATCAGCGGCGTCTGCGGCGCGGGCTTGGCGAGAACGGCATTGCCGGCGACCAAGGCAGCCGAGACCTGGCCGAGGAAGATGGCGAGCGGGAAATTCCACGGTGAAATGCAGGCGAAGACGCCACGACCGCGCCAGGACAAACGATTGAGCTCGCCGGTCGGGCCCGGCATGACTTCGGCCTCGCCGAACTGCTTACGGGCTTGGGCTGCATAATAGCGGCAGAAATCGACCGCCTCGCGGATTTCGGCAACGCCGTCGTCCAGCGTCTTGCCAGCTTCGAGCGCAAGCAGCGCCAGGAGACGGTCACGATCGGCCTCCAGCAGGTCGGCAAGCTTGTCCAGCGTTGCTGCGCGCTCCTCGACGGAGGTCCGAGACCAGCGGGCAAAGCCCTGGCGGCCGGCGGCAAAGGCGCGGTCGACATCGGCAGGCGTCGCATTGCGCACGGTCCCGACCTTGTGAGTGCGATCGGCCGGCGACAGCACGGCCTCGTCGCTGGTCGCGCCGGTTGCCCCCGGAACCAGCGGACGCGCCGCGATCTCAGGCAACGGCTGGCCGATGCGGGCCATCAGCCGCTCGAGATTGTCGCGATGGCCGAATTCGAAGCCGGCGCTGTTTCGGCGGTCACTGTAGAGACCGAGCGGCATGGGGATCTGGCTGTGGCGGGCGCTCTGGCCATTGCCGAGGCCGAGCTTTTCGGTCGGCCGCTCCAGAAGTGCCGTCACCGGGATATTCTTGTCACCGGCAACGGCGACGAAGGAGGAGTTGGCACCGTTTTCGAGCAGGCGGCGGACGAGATAGGCGAGCAGGTCGCGGTAGCCGCCGACAGGCGCATAGATACGGCAGGCAATACGATCATTGCCCGACAGCAGCGTATCGTAGAGTGCCTCACCCATGCCATGCAGGCGCTGGAACTCGAAGCCGGAGCGATCGGCACCGGCAAGCTCGATGATTGTCGATACGGTGAGCGCATTGTGGGTGGCAAACTGCGGGAAGATGCGGGCGCGCTTTTCCATCAGCTTCGCCGCGCAATGCAGATAGGAGAGATCCGTCGCCTGCTTGCGGGTCCAGACCGGGTAGTCATCGAGGCCGCGCTCCTGGGCGCGCTTCACTTCCGTGTCCCAATAGGCGCCCTTGACCAGACGCACCATCATCCGGCGACCATACTGCTGGCAAAGGCCGTCAATGTAATCGATCACCTGCGGCGCGCGCTTCTGATAGGCCTGGATTGCAAGACCGAAGCCGTCCCAGCCCGAGAGCGAGGGATCGGCAAAGACGGCGGCGACCACATCGAGCGAAAGCTCCAGACGATCGGCTTCCTCGGCATCGACGGTGAAATTGAGCTGATGCGCCTTCGCCATCTGGGCGAGCTTCAACAGATCCGGCACCAGCTCGCGCATGACGCGCTCACGGTGGGTCGCGAGATAACGCGGATGCAGCGCAGACAGCTTGACCGAAATGCCCATGCGGTTTGGCAGCTGCTGGCTCTTGCCGTGTTTCGCCATACGCGCGCCGATCGCCTCGATCGCCATGGCATAGGACTGGAAGTAGCGCTTGGCGTCGTCGGCCGTCCGCGCCCCTTCGCCCAGCATATCGAAGGAGTGGCGATAACCGCGCTCCTCGCTCTTGGCTGCCCGCGACAGCGCGTCCTTGATGGTTTCGCCGAGCACGAAGTGATGGCCAAGGAAGCGCATGGCCTGCTTGGTGGCCGAGCGTACGGTAGGGAGGCCAAGGCGCTTGACGAGACCACGCATGACGCCTTCAGGCGTCTCGCCCGGACGGATGACGCGGGCGGAGAGGCCGAGCGCCCAGGCAGAGGCCGAGACGAACCAGCTGTCGCCATGGGCCTCGTGTTCGCTCCAGCCGCCCTCCTTCAGCTTGTCCTCGATCAGACGGTCCTGGGTGAGCGCGTCAGGCACGCGCAAGAGCGCTTCGGCAAGCACCATAAGCGCCAGACCTTCACGGGTCGACAAACCGTATTCGCGCAAAAAGTCCTCAACGCCGCCAACCGAGCCGGAATTGTTTCTGATGGCCTCGATATAGGTCGTGGCGCGCCGGTCGATGGCGCCGTTCTGACTCTCCGAGAGCGACAGGCGCGAGGCGAAATGGCGAATGAGCTGGTCGTCGTCGCCGGCATAGGGGGCTTCGAAGCGCGGGAAATCGGTTGTGGCTGGCTTGATCATTATCACCTCCGTGGTATCCGCAACATATCTTCGGATTTACCGACTTTCCCACTATTCTTTGGTCACTTCTCTGGCATGTTCACTAGAGAAATGGAGTTTGGCAGAGAATGAGCAAAGAACTGGATCGCCTTGACCGCAAGATCCTCCGCGCCCTGCAGGCCGAGGGTCGCCTGACCAATATCGAGCTTGCCGAACGGGTGAACCTTTCGCCCACCGCGACCGCGGAGCGGGTCCGCCGCCTGACCCGGGAAGGCTACATCACCGGCTATATGGCGATGCTCTCACCCCAGAAGCTCGGACGCAATCTCCTGGTCTTCATCGAGGTGAAGCTCGATCGCACCACGGCGGATGTTTTCGACACCTTCGCGGCCGCCGTGAAGCGATCGGACGACGTGATGGAATGCCACATGGTTGCCGGTGGCTTCGACTATCTGGTCAAGGCACGGGTCGCCGGCATGGAGGCCTACCGGCAATTCCTCTCCGAGGTCATTTTGCCCCTTCCGGGCGTGCGCGAAACCCACACCTACGCGGTGATGGAAGAGGTGAAGGCCGTGTCGGCCCTGCCCGTTTGAACATCAGGCTAACAGGCCCTTGCCATTTTGATCGGCAGCGGTCAGACATTAGTCATATTAATCGTGACAGACCCCGAAAAACTGCTAGCTTTTCGTTTGGACTGATATATTGGTCTTAAACTTCCGAATTGATGTCAACTTTCGAAATTGATAAGATGTTTCCAGAAAGACAGGCACTCTTGAGCGAGCATATCGGGAGCTGTCAGAGCCGCGCCGAGCTGATGGACAGTTGGTCCCGAGCAGCGCGTGAATATGGCCTTGATTATGTGAGCTTGGCAGCCGCGCCCACGGCCCAGGACAAATTGCTCGGCCCGCTGGTGCGGGAAACGACGCTTCCGGCCGATTTTTGCCGAGAATTCGATCGTTTCGAATTCCTCAGACACTGCCCGACAGTCACGCATATCAGCCGGTCGATCATGCACAATGCCTGGACGATCGGACCGGATGGGTCGGCCCCGACATTTGACTGCCCGCCGGAATTTTCTGCCCTGATGCTGAAATACCGGCTGATCACCGGCATTCTCTTTTCGATGAATTCCGTCGACGGAAGCCGCTTCGTCGTCCGCTATGACGGCGATCGCAGCCCGCTGGCCATGCCGGAGATCAACGAGCTGTCTATGCTGAGCATCCAGGCCTTCGATGTCTTCGACCGGTTGCGCCGCACGGCAGGCAATTCCAACGTCTTGTCGGCACGCGAACTCGAAGTCGTGCGCTGGACATCGCAGGGCAAGACCTCGCTCGAAATCGGCCAGATCCTCTCGCTCTCGGACCACACCGTGAACGCCTACATGACCAATGCGATCCGCAAGCTCGATTGCGTCAACCGCACGCAATTGGTCGCCAAGGCGATCCGCATGAAGATCATCAACTGATCGCACCAAGCGACTTGAAACGAAAGGGCCCGGTCTCTCGACCGGGCCCTTTCGCATTCGGTTTAGACAGAAGGCCCCGCCGCCTCAGCGATCGAGGATCGACTGGGCTTCGACCATGTTGGAGCGAACCCTGAGGATATAGAAGCCCATGGTCGCCAGATGCGTCGGCATGATCCACCCGTCTTCGCTGCCGTTCGAGATGATCGCCGGCTGAATGCGCAGAGCCGCTTGCAACTGCCGCTCCATTTCGGTCCATATGGCCGTCAGATTGCGATCACGGATGACGCCGCTGAAGTCGGTACGCGTCGCCTGCAGCAGGGCATATTGCGCATAGAGCTGGCCGTAGGAGAACCAAAAGCGGTCATCGGCGCGCGTGTCGAACCAGCCCGCATTGAACTCCTCGGAACGGCGACGCAGAATATCGGACGTATTGCCGAGATCGCTCGCCATGCCGTCCAGCAACTGCAGCAGGTTGTCAGAGCGCGTATCGAATACCGACTCGCAGGTCGAAAGCGATGTGTTGAAGCTGTTCCAGCTGGACACGGCGGAGCGGTAATAGCTCGGCGTCGGTGTCTTAAAGCCAAACGGGTTGGTCCCGAAATACCAGGTGGTCTCGTTGAACTGGATATTGCCGCGAGCACTCTGCAGGTCGTTGTTGATCCCCGAGGTGCCGCGCACGCGACCGAGATTGTCGGCGAGTTGGATGGCCGTTCGGCGGACCACCTGATTGACGCCGCGCTGGAACGCAGCCTTGTTGTCCATGAACGGCGTATTGTCCCAATCCAGGCTGAAGAATCCGAGCTTGTAGAGCAGTGTCGAGGAGATCCAGCTGTTCTGGTTCACATTCTGATCGGTGAGTGCAGCGGCCACGGTGACGATCGCCGAATCCTGGCATCGGTTGGCTTCCCCTGGCAGTGCTGTACCAGCCGGGACGGTACGCTCCTCGAACTTGTAGGCCTGCACAAAAGCCGGATCGAAGCCGTGCCACACCTGGGTGCGATAGATGAACTGGCCGTAGAAGATCGCCAGCAGCACGAGCACGCCGAGGATCGGTCCCTTGATGATCCAGCTGCGGTCGCGATACCAGCCATGGGCGGCGAGGAACGGCCAGAGAAACCACGCGACCACCATGCCGATGCCGCGACCGATCGCGGCAAAGACGCGCTGGAAAAACGCGATGATCGGGTCAAGCATGGTCATCTCCTAGGCCGTAGAGGCGTTTGCGGAAGGCGGGCTTGTCCTTCAGATAAGTGTCGGACAGGCGGGATACAACATAATCGCGATAGGCTTCCGGATACTGGTCATAGGCACGATAGAAGCCCTGCTTGTCGAAGACGAAGCGCGAGACGAAGTCCTCTGGTGTCAGATGCGCGATCAGCCGGTTTGTCAGCCACTGGTCGGGATGATCAGGCTCGGCGCGCACCAGCCAAAGACGAAGTTTCGGGTCGATATCCGCCATCCTCAGATTTCCCGTACGCGAAAGCGTCCGCAACGCTTCTTGCAAGAGCGGATAGATGCCGCGATCGCTGATCGCCTTGGCGTTCCGGTGCAGAAAAGTCTGCATCCAGACCGCATCGATGCGCGTCAGATCCGGCACCGGATCGAGTGTGGCGGCGACCGACAGAAGCGCCATCTCCAGCCGGTGGGCAAAAAGGCCGGAGCTTTCCACCCAGCTTGCCCGCGGCAATTCGAGCCGGCCGGTGCGTGCCAGAAAATCGGCGACCTGAGCGGTGTCGTCGATCGAGATGTAGCTCACCTGCCAGGGCCGCGACCGGCGAAAGCCCGGGGCCTGGGGATCGCAGATGACCGTGGTGATCTTCTCATCGACGAAGACGAAGACCCCGCCGAAATGATCGGCCCAGAAGGCATCGTGGCGGAAGACGAGCTTGTCCGGGACCAGCGTGTTCTGCCTGATGTCGCCGGTCTCTTTCGCGAGAGACACCATGCGCTCCAGCATCGCGTCGTCACGCCAGGCATCCGGGCTCGTCACCAGCGCGTCGCAGAGCTGCCGGAGCTGTCCCGCCTTGCCGAGCAGGTCCTCGGCCGACAACACCTTGAACTTCACCTCGTTGATCGACAGCAGGTCATCGAGCGTCTTCACCTCGGAGACACTGTCCTCGATCTCTCCATAGAGCGTGTCCTTGAGCGTGATCGCGTGAATGGCGCGGGCGTTCGCCGAAAAGAACTCGTGCATCAGGCCGGCGGTGTTGGAGAAGCTCGTATGCACCACCGGCAGACTGTCCTGCTCCGGGGTCAGGATGATGAAGCGCCGGTTGACCTTCAGGGGGTCGAGATAGTCGGGATCACCCAGCTCCGCCGCCACCTGCGGCGAAAAGCCGGTGATATCGATATAGAATTCGGTGAGATTGGTCTGCGGCAGGTCGAAGGCCGCGAGCGCCTTGTTGTAGCGCGCAACAAGGTGCGGCTCGCGGATCGCAAGCAGACGGCCGTAGATGAGTTCGGCTTCGAGGAGACGGTTCATGCGGTATCTGCGACCTTCCTGTCCTCGTGCCGCCAGTAGAGGTCATCAAGGTCGAGCTTCAAGACATCGGCGATTGCTTTCAGGGTTGCTACACTGCCGTCCTTCTTCCCGGTTTCGATCTCTGACAGATATGCGGTGCTGATTCCGGCGGCTGCAGCAAGGTCCTTGGCCGCCATGCCACGAAAATCGCGCCAGACGCGGATCGGACTTTCACCTTCCCCCATCCGGTTGACGTACTCGGCAGGGATCAGTTCTTCCTCGCCCGCAGCAAGCTTCCTCTCGAAGTCGGCGACAGCCAGACTGTCTTCCAGATCCTCGATACGCGCGATAAGCGCTTCGTAGTCCTTGCGGCTGAGTACGATCATCTCTTCGCCATCTGGCGTCGTAAACGATGATGCGATCGTCATCAGAGCTCTCCCTCATAGGCTTCACCGCGCGCTGCGACACGCACCACGTCGACGACGGTTCCGTCTTCACGGAAGATCACGCGCCAGTCCCCGATCCGCAGGCGATGGTAGCGACTGTCCCGTAGTTTCTTGACATTGTTGGCGAGTGAAGCCGGGTCGGTGGCATACTGAAGAACTTTCGACCGGATACGTCGAGCCTCGTTTGCCGGCATCCGGTTCAAGCTACGAATGGCATCCTTGCTGTAAACAACGTCCCGCACATCCTACCCCTCAACCCCGGTCTCGACAACCAAATTCGCAAATAGCGAATTTCACCAAGTCCCCTCCCCCTTCATCTTCTCTATCTCGCCGATCGCCCGTTCCCGCTGACGCTCGCGGCGGATGATCTCCGACACCGCAGCATCATCCGACTTGTCGGCATAGCGGAATTCACTGTCCGCATAGCGGTTGATCTCTTGGCAGATCATCTCCATCGTCACGGGACCGCGCAGTTCGGCGATCATCGCCTTCTTCTCGTCATAGCTCTTGTGGACGAAAGCATGCGGGGTTTCGAACCAGGCATCTGGCAGTTCGACATCCATCGCCCGCATCTTGATCGCATCGGTGATGTTCTTGATGGCGCGGCCGGTGAAGCGTGGTTCGGCGAGCTTGATCGCATGCAGATAGGCGCCGACATCGGCCAGTGTCTCGATTTTACCCTCGGTCTTCTCGTGGCGTTCCCAGACCGCAACAAGCCCGTCTTCCTTTGGGCGGTCATGCTCGCCATAGGAGCGGCTGACCGCCTTCTGGATCTCTTGGCCGGCGAACAGCTGGTGTTCGCCAAGCGGGATTGAATGGTTCTTGCCGACCAGCAGCGAGAAGATGTCGATGTAGTCCTCGCGGGTCTGCGGCCCGTCGACCAGCCAGCGGGCCCCGGCGCGCTGGCGCAGCGCATCGTCGACATTCTCGGGATAGTTGGAGAACATGCCGAAGGTGGCGTTGCCGCGCACCACGGTCGAGGCGCCGGCGAAGCTCTCCATCAGAACGGCGGTCACCTCGTGCTGGCCTGATGACGCCCGGTCGTCCGAGCGCTTCGCCGTCACCTGGTCGACATCGTCGATCGTGCCGAAGCCGATGACGCGCGGGTTGAGCACGTTGTTGATGAAGCTTTTGCAGTTCTGGCCCGACTTGCCCTGATAGGACGAGATCTGGTCGACGCCGAAATTCTCGTAGTGGAAGGCATAGCCCGCCATCTTGCAGTAGTCGTTGAGCAGCCCCGCCAGCATCTGGATCAGGATCGTCTTGCCCGTGCCTGGCATGCCGTCGCCGATGAAGGTGAAGAGGAAGCCGCCAAGATCGACGAAGGGGTTCATCTGCCGGTCGAAATCATAGGCCATCAGCATCTTGGCGAGCTTCAGCGCCTGATATTTGGCAATGTGGTTGCCGATGATCTCTTCCGGCTTCTTGAAGCTCATCGTGAGCGGCTTCGATTTAACGCCCGGCGCGGCGTCGAAACCGTCGAGGGTGAAATCATCCTGATCCACACGGATATGAGCGTTTTCGAAGACGCCGAGATTCTCGAACCGCGCCTTGCGGGTCAGAAGCCCAACGAGCGCAAGATCGGCAAGACCACGCACGCGGCCGATCAGCGTCGCATCGTCGCCCGCCCCCTGCACCGCCGTATCGATACCCGCGATCATGCTTTTGAGCGCATCCTGGACCGTGTCGAAGAGGAAGTCCGGCGCGCGGATGCCGTCCAGCTGCTCGCCCTCGCCGGATACCGTGGACTTCAGATAAGCGGCAAAGGAAAAGGCGGAGACATAAGCCTGGGAGGCAAGCAGCGCCTTGAAGCGCGCGGCCTCCTCGCCCTGCAGCGGTGCACTGATATTGCGGGCCTGCAAAGGCTCCAGCTCGCTCTGCCGGGCAAAGACATCCGATATGGCAAGCGCCACCTGCGCGCCGCGCCGGACACGGTAAAGCACGGTATGCTGGGCAGGCGTCAGCAGCGGATCGGCGCTACCGGTCGCCTGGATGGTCTTGGAAAGCTCGATCTCACGCGTCCGACGCACCGATCCTGTCGAGACAGTGGATACGAACCGCCGCCCAGTGCCGGCAATCGGCGCACCAGATGTGCCCTCGCCCTGATCGAGCACCACGAAACGCGTCACCAGCCCTTGGGCGACGGCCAGATGCTTGGCGATGTCGTCTTCCCGAAGCGTCGTCAGCCCTGCCGTCAGTTCACTCATCGTCAGACCTCACTCACGACCTGGTTGCCGGAAATCACGTGAACCTTGAAATTGCCGAAGATCGGCTGGATCTCGCCCGCAGCATAGAGCGCCTGATAGGCATCATGCGGCACCAGCGCGTGTTTCTCATAGGTCGAGACACCCATGCGCGCCGCTTCGAGATCATGCGTTTCGATGTGGAATTCCTGGGTGGCCGGCGTCGAGGAGAAGAAACCCTTCACCGCCGGCTGTTCGCGCTTGGAAAACACCTCCTGCACCGTCCAGGTCATCACCCAGGCATTCTCGGGCCTGCGCACCCGGTCGAGGATCTCGGTGACGCGGCCGGAATTTTCGGTCAAGCCCGTCGAATAGAGCGGCCCGAGCACCACGCGCCGGACGGACTTGGGATGCAGTGTCGGGAAATCGCGGTCCATGTTGGTGGCGATGGTCGCCGGCGTCAGCGAATAGGCGGAATTCCTGGCACAGAAATCGTCGAATGTGCGGGCGAGCTCGGGATTGAGCAATCCGCCCACAGGAAGCGGGATCTCGACCTCTTCATTGAGCTTACCCTCGGCCGTCACAAGGATCTCCGCGACATTCTCCGAAGAATCCTCGACTGTCGCCAGATAGATCATCGGCAGGGTGCTGACCCCGTCGAAGGCGGCCCAACTGACGAGATAGGTGGGCCGGCGCGACTGCGGGTTGACACTGACGGCAACCGTCGTCGGCAAAACGAAGGGCGAGAAGATCTCGCCGGCGCTCACCTGCTCCAGATAGAGGCGCTCGGCGATCTGCTGTTGCAGAGCTGCCGGAAACTCCTTCTGGCGCAGGATGAAATCAACCATTTCCTCGCGCAGTTTGGAAACGGCGGGAATGGTCGAGAGCCGTGTAGCGGCGCCCGCGCGATCGTTTTCCAGCTCCAGCACGTTCTGAAAGATCGGAAAGCCGCTCTCGGCCTGGGCGATCTTGAACTGGCCGGTAAAGCCGATGCGGTTCTGCCAGGAGGTGAAGGAGTTTCTCAAGCGGTCGAGATAGGGCAGCAGGTGAAGCGTCGGCGGCCCCTTGTCGCCGAAGCGACGATCGGACTGGCCGAAAAACTGCTCGAGCCCTGACAGCGCCGAAGCCATGGTGGTGAAATAGTGCAGGACGGCACTGTTGCGATCGACGACGTTCATGCCCCTCCCCCCATAGACAAGACCGCTCCCCGCAAAAGCGGTACGCGGCCGGATGGCCGCGCCCACGTCAATGACATGCTGAACGTCATGCTCACGGCTTCACGTAATTGGCCGCATTGTGCTTGTCGAGAACGGACTGGAATCGGCGTGCGAAGGCTTCGTCGGCCAGCTTCTTGCGGCGCTGGATGTCCTGCGTCGAGAGCATGTTCTTCTCGTGCAGCTCCAGGAGATCGCCGATATGCCGCTGGGCGGCAGCCCCGATGCCGGCCATCGTTTCCTCTGCAGCCGTATCGACCTGGGAACCGAGCGTGTTGATCCGGTGCGCAACCTCCTGCTGAGCAGCCGTCTTCAACGAATCTTCCAGCGCCTTGTAGAGCACGATGCGCTGCTCGGTGTCGATGCTGAGCTTGTTGATCAGCGTGTTCTGCGCCGCGATCTGGTTGTTCAAGCTGTCGACAAAGGTCTGGAACATCGAGGTATAGCGCTCGAGCGTCTGGCTCTCCGCCAGGAGTTCCTGCTCGCGGGCCTGGGCCTGGTTGTAGTCTGTCGCAAGCTTCGAGCGCTGGGCTTCGAGCTCCGTGCGCTCCGACGTGTCGGTCGAGGCGGCGATCTTGTTTTCGATGTCGAGCAGCGCCGGATTGAGCGTCTCGATGCGCTTCTGGGTCTCTTCGAGATTGGCGATCGTCTGCTTGCGCCGCTCGATCACCTGCACGAGGCTCGCCTCGGAGGTCTTGTAGCGCTCCTCGAGAACCGACTTCTGTTCCTTGAGGATGCCGACGATGCTGTCCGACTTGGCGAGCAGTTCCTGCAAATTGCCGGCAAGCGACATGTTGCGGACGCGCTCGGTGCGCATGCGCTGCGCTCTCTGCTTGGAGAAGATGCCGATGAATTTTTCCATGCCGGAAAAGCTCTTCATGCTCTCGAACTCGGCACCGAAGACGTTGGTCGCATCTTCCAGCCCGATGATCAGGTCGGCGATATTCGCCTCCATCACCTTTTGCTGGTTGAGAACATCCGAGATCCGGGCATTCTCGATGTCGAAATCCTGGCCGACGAGCTTGGAATCGCTTTTGGCCAGCGTATCCAGCACTACGCTGGACTGGTCGATCTTTCCACGCATCTCCGAGACGATCTTACGCGTCTTTTCGATCTCAGTGTCGAAGCCCTGCAAAGTCGCCATGTTGTCTCCCTGTGCCGTCATCCCGGCGGCGCGCCGGACTCGTTTGTCATCACCTTAGCGCGTTTCCCCATGCAGGGAAGTATCGCAACGCACAAGCAGAGGCGGCCCTCATTCGATATGGATGATCGCAGCCTCCACACAAGAGGCGCTAGCAGAGAAATGCCACAGCCGCGAAACGGCTGTCGCATCAGGAAGTTGTGCAGGGATTACTGACCGCCGGCGGCAGGATCCTTGAGATAGGCGATGATGTTGGCGAGATCATCGTCCTTCTTGACGCCGGCATAGGCCATCTTGGTGCCCTTCACGACGGCCTTCGGCGCCTTCAGATATTCGGAAAGCAGCGCTTCGTCCCACACCTTGCCCGCACCGAAATCGGTCATGGCCTTGGAATATTTGTAATCGGCGATCGAAGCGACCGGGCGGCCGACCACGCCCTGCAGCGTCGGACCGACCTTGTTCTTCGCTTCAGTCGCGATGTGACAGGCCTGGCAAGCCTTGAAAGCCTTGGCGCCGGCGACGGGATCGCCAGCTGCGAATGCTGGAAGGGGAGTGGCAGACACGGCAAGTATCATAAGCAAGGTAGACGGCTTCATGGAAACTCCTTGATCCATAGAACGGCGCCAGCGCGTCGCATGCATATGGCAGCACCAATTCGCACGACGCGCAATCGATTGCTTTGACTGCCATCAAAATCCTTGGCTTTTTTTCAGGAACCCGAGTTCCCTGTCCTGCAGGGGCTGCAAGTCGCAAACAGGGCTGGTGCTGCGACGCAAACGCGCGGGCATCCTTGCAATTCTCCGGTATTGAATGTTGACTTGGGAACATCAATAAAAAAACCGGGAGCCTTTCCATGACGTCTCTACTCACTTGTCGCCGCAACCTTGCGGCCGCCGTTTCGCTGATTGCCATCAGCGCCATGCCGGTCTCCGCCCAGGAGCCTGAAAGCTGCTCGACCGTCCGCTTCTCGGACGTCGGCTGGACCGACATCACCGCAACCACCGCCACCGCATCGGTTCTCTTGAAGGCGCTCGGCTACGAGCCGACCACCACGGTCCTCTCCGTTCCGGTCACCTATTCCTCGCTGAAGAACAAGGATATCGACGTCTTCCTCGGCAACTGGATGCCGACGATGGAAGCCGACATCGCGCCTTACCGCGAAGACAAGTCGGTCGAGGTCTTCGGCCCCAATCTCGAAGGCGCGAAATACACGCTCGCCACCAATGCCAAGGGCGCCGAACTCGGCATCAAGGATTTCACCGACATCGCCAAGCATGCCGACGCGCTCGGGGGCAAGATCTACGGCATCGAGCCGGGCAATGACGGCAATCGCCTGATCCTCGACATGATCGACGCCAACAAGTTCGAACTCGGTGAGTTCGAAGTCGTCGAATCCTCCGAACAGGGCATGCTGGCGCAGGTCGCCCGCGCTGAAAAGGATGGCCAGCCGGTCGTCTTCCTCGGCTGGGAACCGCATCCGATGAACGCCAACTTTGCGCTGACCTACCTGTCCGGCGGCGATGACGTCTTCGGTCCCGACTTCGGCGGCGCGACCATCTTCACCAACACCCGCGCCGGCTACACGGCAGAGTGCCCGAATGTCGGCAAGTTCGTGACCAACCTCAAGTTCTCGCTCCAGATGGAGAACGAGATCATGGGCAAGATCCTGAATGACGGCCAGGACGCCGAGGTGGCAGCGAGTGACTGGCTTAAGGCCAATCCGGCGGCTGTCGAGCCCTGGCTCGCCGGCGTCACCACCAAGGATGGCGGCGACGGCCTCGCTGCTGTGAAGACGGCACTCGGCCTCTGAGCCCTGTCCAATGATGCTGGAACCGCGCGACCGGAAGGGGGATCCGGTCGCGCGGGATCCTGGGTATTAAACCTGCGGCTATCAGGGGACGAACATGGATTTTCTGACAGACAATAAACTGCCCATCGGGCCCTGGTCGAAGAGCTTCGTCGACTGGCTGACCGATAACGTCGATTTTGTATTCGATTTCATCGCTACGATTCTCAGCGCGTCGATCAACGCGATGCTCTTCGTGCTTCAGGCCCCTTTTCTCAGAGGAACCGCGCTGGAAGGCTTCTATCCGCTTTTCATGATCGCGCTTTTTTCGCTGCTCGCCTGGTTCATGCGCCGCTCGCTCGGTGTCACCGCCTTCACCTTCTTCGGTCTGCTCCTGATCTATAACCAGGGCTACTGGAAGGAGACCATGGAGACGCTGGCGCTGGTGCTGGCAGCCACCGGTGTGTGCATGGTCATCGGCGTGCCGATCGGCATCGCCTGCGCCCGACGCCCCTGGCTCTATGCCGTCGTCCGCCCCGTTCTCGACCTGATGCAGACGATCCCCACCTTCGTCTATCTCATTCCGGCGCTCATCCTGTTCGGCCTCGGCATGGTGCCCGGCCTGATCGCGACCGTGATCTTTGCGATCGCAGCCCCGATACGCCTGACACGGCTCGGCATCATCTCCACCCCGCCCTCCCTCGTAGAAGCGGCCGTCGCCTTCGGCGCGACCCCGACGCAGGTGCTGCGCAAGGTCGAACTGCCCTTCGCCATGCCGCAGATCATGGCGGGGCTGACGCAAACCATCATGCTGTCGCTCTCGATGGTGGTCATCGCAGCACTCGTCGGCGCAAGCGGCCTTGGCGTGCCCGTCGTTCGCGCACTCAACACCGTCAACATCGCGCGTGGCTTCGAGGCCGGTCTCTGCATCGTGATCCTTGCCATCATCCTCGACCGGATGTTCCGCATTCCCGGAGAAGAGACATGACCGACGCCGTAATCTTCGACAATGTCGACATCGTCTTCGGGGACAATCCCGAGCGTGCCCTTGAAATGGTCGACCAGGGCAAGACCCGCGACGAGATCGGCGCCAGTACAGGCCTCGTGCTCGGCGTGGCCGGCGCCTCGCTCACCGTCAAGGAAGGCGAGATCCTCGTTTTGATGGGCCTGTCCGGATCAGGCAAATCGACCCTTCTGCGTGCGGTCAACGCACTCGCGCCCGTCGTCCGCGGGAGTGTCAGCGTCCGTACCGAAACCGGCTATGTCGATCCTTACAAGTCATCGGCCCAGGTGCTGCGGGATCTGCGCATGCACACCGTCTCGATGGTCTTCCAGCAGTTTGGCCTCCTGCCCTGGCGGACGGTTGCCGACAATGTCGGCTTCGGCCTCGAGCTCGCCGGCGTTCCGGAAGCCGAGCGCAACCGGACGGTCGCCGAGCAGCTCGAACTGGTAAACCTGTCGAAATGGGCGGATCGGAAGGTCAACGAGCTCTCCGGCGGCATGCAGCAGCGCGTCGGCCTTGCCCGCGCCTTCGCAACAGGTGCCCCGATCCTTCTGATGGACGAGCCCTTCTCGGCGCTCGACCCGCTGATCCGCACCCGTCTGCAGGACGAGCTCCTCGAATTCCAGGCACGGCTGAAGAAGACGATTCTCTTCGTCAGTCACGATCTCGACGAGGCGTTCCGCATTGGCAACCGTATCGCCATCATGGAGGGCGGCCGGATCATCCAGTGCGGCACGCCACAGGAGATCGTTCAGAACCCGACCAACCAGTATGTTGCTGATTTCGTGCAGAACATGAACCCGATCAACATGCTGATCGCCTCCGACGTGATGCGCTCAGGCGTGACCGGTGAACAGCGTCAGGTCACCGGCACCACGGCGCCGGCAACACCGCTCGTCGACATCCTGGATGCCCTGTCGCGTCAGCCCGGCACGATCGGGGTCGTTGACAACGGCGTCGTCATCGGCACGATCGACGCTCAGGATGTGGTGAGCGGGCTGACGAAACATCGCCGCAAGGCGTAGCGTGCCCTTCCCCGCATCGACATCAGGCGCATGCGGGAGACGGCGATGAAAGACAAGCCCCAGATTATCCGGGATACCGACGAAGATGCGCGCCGCCAGGCGCGCATTCTGCTGCGGGGGGCGCGATTCGCGGCCATCGGCGTGATCGATCCGGAAACTGGCTTTCCTTTCGTCAGCCGTGTGCTGCTCGGCATGGACAGCGACGGCGCCGCCGTCATTCTCGTCTCCAGCCTGTCCGCCCACACGACGGCCCTGCTCGCCGATCCGCGCGCCTCGCTTCTGACGGGGGAACCGGGCAAGGGCGATCCGCTGGCCCATCCGCGCCTGACGCTGCAATGCACGGCCGAAGCCGTCGAGCGCGACAGCGACACGCACCAGAGACTGCGCAGCCGCTTCCTCGCCCGCCATGCGAAATCGCAGCTTTACATCGACTTTCCCGACTTTCGTTTCTTTCGCTTGCGCCCCGAACGGGCGAGCCTCAATGGCGGATTCGGCCGTGCCTATCATTTGAGCAGCGAAGATTTCCTCATCCCGCAAATCAATGATGATTTGTTTGAAAGTGAGGCTGCCTTACTGCGAGAATTAGGGGGGCGGCATCCAGATCTCGCAACACGCATTGCCATGAAAACTTATGGTACATCTGAGGGTGACTGGCGCATCGCCGCCATCGATTCGCATGGAATCGACATAGTTTTCAAAGACTTGCTTATCCGACGCGAATTTGTGACGCCGATCACAAATGTCCAGCATCTGCTATTAGAGTTACCTAAATCAGTATACGCAGTACCTTAAATTTAGGCATATACAATTTTGATGATGCTGGTAGAGTTTGGCTTCCAATTAAGTGATGGATTTTCAACGACTGCCACTCCCCCCAAGGGCGCTCGACCAAGGAAAGTTGAACTGAGATGAAAACGAAAGCTTTGTCTGAACAATCGACCGTTGCAGCAGGTTTGCTGTCCGCCATGGCAAACCCGAAGCGACTGATGATCCTCTGCAGCCTCGTCGAAGGTGAGGTTCCCGTCGGTGTTCTGGCGACCCAGGTCGGCCTGAGCCAGTCGGCTCTGTCGCAGCACCTCTCCAAGCTTCGCGCACAGAAGCTGGTCAAGACGCGCCGCGACGCACAGACGATCTACTATTCCTCGACGTCGGAATCGGTGATCAAGATCCTCGCAACGCTCGAAAGCATCTATTGCCCTCCGGCAGCGAGCAAGACCGCCGCCTGATGACAGCGCTGCCAGACGCGACCCGGTCGAGGGTGGGAGGAGATCGGTTCGCCATCCGCTCGCGCGGATGAACCTCTGGCATTTCATGTTTCAAAGCCCCGGATGGCATTGCCTCCGGGGCTTTTTTGTTTGGCTTCCCAGGCGACGAGCCTTCGGAAGCGGCAGATTGCGGACGCCGTGCGTTTCCATCACCCGAATTCAGCGATCCATGACCTTTGTTGATGCGCGCCAGCCGGTGTCTTGACCATGCCTTGCGCCCTGATAACGTGACGGCGCAATCAACGGATTTCGGCCCTTGCAGCCGGCATCAGGGAGAATGGCCGCCCGCGACCAAAGGGCCATGGAGAACACGATGTCTAACCGCCTGAATTCCACGCCGAACGACCTGCGCGCCTTCTGGATGCCGTTCACGGCGAACCGCCAGTACAAGAAGGAGCCGCGCCTTTTCGTCGGCGCCAAGGACATGCATTACACCACCCATGACGGCCGCCAGGTGCTTGATGGCACCGCGGGCCTCTGGTGTGTGAACGCCGGCCACTGCCGCCCGCTGATCACCGAAGCGATCCGCGAGCAGGCCGGTGAGCTTGATTACGCGCCGGCCTTCCAGCTCGGCCATCCCAAGGCCTTCGAACTGGCCAACCGCCTGATCGATCTCGCCCCCGACAACATGGCGCATGTGCTTTACACCAATTCCGGCTCGGAATCGGTGGAGACGGCGCTGAAGGTGGCGCTCGCCTATCAGCGCGTAAAGGGGCAAGGGTCCCGCACCCGTCTGATCGGTCGCGAGCGCGGCTATCACGGCGTCAATTTCGGCGGCATCTCGGTCGGCGGCATCGTCTCCAACCGCAAGATGTTCGGCACGCTGTTGACCGGCGTCGACCACCTGCCGCACACCCACCAGCCGGCGAAGAACGCCTTCACCAAGGGCATTCCGGAGCATGGCGGCGATCTCGCCGACGAGCTGGAGCGCATCGTCACCCTGCATGACGCCTCGACCATCGCCGCCGTCATCGTCGAGCCGGTCTCCGGTTCGACCGGCGTTCTGATCCCGCCCAAGGGCTACCTGCAGCGCCTGCGCGAGATCTGCACCAAGCACGGCATCCTCCTGATCTTCGATGAAGTCATCACCGGTTTCGGCCGCTTGGGTGCGCCTTTTGCTGCCCAGTATTTCGACGTGAAGCCCGACATCATGGTCACTGCCAAGGGCCTGACCAACGGCGTCATCCCGATGGGCGCGGTCTTCGTCACGGCCGAGATCCATGACGCCTTCATGCAGGGCCCCGAGCACATGATCGAGTTCTTCCATGGCTACACCTATTCGGGCAACCCGATCGCCTCTGCAGCCGCCCTCGGCACGCTCGACACCTACAAGGAAGAGGGTCTGTTGACCCGCGCCTCCGAGATCGCCTCCTACTGGGAAGAGAAGCTGCATTCCCTGCGCGATTGCCCTAACGTCATCGACATCCGCAATCTTGGCCTGATCGGCGCGATCGAACTGAAACCGATCGATGGCGAGCCGACGAAGCGCGCCTTCAACGCCTTCCTCAACGCCTATAATGACGGCCTGCTGATCCGCACCACCGGCGACATCATCGCGCTGTCGCCGCCGCTGATCATCACCCACGAACAGATCGATGAGCTGTTCGACAAGCTGCGTAAGGTGCTGATGAACAACATCTGAGCCAGCCGCTCGAGACCCAATGCAAGGAAGCGGCCCGTGTGGCCGCTTTTTTGTAGCTTGCGCGAGGCTGACCATCGGATTCGCTCCCGCTTGTCGCCTGTCGCACCATCCCGTATCCTCTGGGGAATCGCACGTTCGATCCTGGCGCAGATGATCGCGAAAGGCCCGGGCGACGAGTTCAGCACATCCGCAATCGTCATCACCGACATCACGTCGCAAAGGCCGCGAGCGGATCTGGTCCCTGGAGGAAATCCGTGGTCGACCTCTTCAAGCGCATGTTCGTTAAAGACCTTTCCCTCGCAACCTCCCCCACAAGGGCAACCCCGGAACCCGAGGCGATCGCCGCAGCGCGCGCCGATGAGGCCCGTCTTGCCGCACGCAGGGCTCAGATCAGCAACGATCTCTTCGAACTTCAGCAGATCGCCATGGCGGAGCTCGCGCTGCGCCGCGAACAGGATGCAGCAGCCGCAAAAGCCGGCTTCGAAGCCGAAGACGGTGTTGCTGGCCGTATCCTGACCGTCTGAAGACAGGCCTGCACCATCAGGCCGAATTCTGCTCCGACAAAGCTGTGGCGTGATCACGCACCGCGGCATCGGCTCTTTTGCTGCTCGTCGTTTTTGTCTAAAGCGATCATGGGGAGCAACAAAAGAACCCGAATGACGCGGAAACCGACAGAGATCGGTCGCGCCGACCCAAGGAGCAGGACATGAAATTTCAACTTCTCGCCAGCGCAGCCCTTGCCGCGCTGATCGCCAGCGCCCCCGTTGCCCGCGCCGAAATTGTGCTCGGCCTGATGGCGCCGCTGACCGGCCCGCTTGCCGCCGTCGGCGCGCAGATCAAGAACGGCGCTGAAACCGCCGTCGAGGAAATCAACAAGAAGGGCGGCATCAACGGCGAACAGGTAAGCCTGAAGATCGCTGACGATGCCGGCGAACCGAAGCAGGGCGTCTCTGCGGCAAACCAGCTCGTCGGTGAAGGCGTTCGTTTCGTGGTCGGTCCGGTCACGTCGGGTGTCGCCGTTCCCGCCTCCAGCGTCCTTGCCGAAAACGGTGTGCTGATGGTCACGCCGACCGCGACCGCCCCTGACCTCACCGCCCGGGGCCTGACCACGGTGCTGCGCACCTGCGGCCGCGACGACCAGCAGGCCGATGTCGCCGCCAAGTTCGTGCTGGCGAGCTTCAAAGACAAGAAGATCGCCATCCTCGACGACAAGGGCCAGTACGGCAAGGGTCTCGCCGACGCCTTCCAGGCAGCCTTGAACGCCGGTGGCGTCACCGAAGTCTTCAAGGATTCGCTGACCGCAGGCGAAAAGGATTTCGGCGCCCTTATCACCCGCCTGAAGGCTGAAGGCGTCGAGGTTATCTACTTCGGCGGTTACCATCCGGAAGCCGGCCTGATGGTCCGCCAGATGAAGGATGCCGGTCTTTCTGCCCAGCTGATCGCCGGTGACGGCCTGTCGAACAACGAATTCGTCACCATCGGCGGCGACGCTGCCGAAGGCACCATCTTCACCAATGCCGCCGACGCGTTGAAGTCGGACGACAGCAAGGCCGCCGTCGACGCGCTCGCCGCGAAGAACATCCCGGCAGAAGCCTTCACGCTGAACACCTATGCCGCCGTCGAAGTGATCGCCGCCGGCATCGCCAAGGCCGGCAGCACCGACGACGCGGAAGCCGTGGCCGCAGCCCTCAAGGACGGCTCGGAAATCCCGACCGCCATCGGCAAGCTGACCTATGGCGAAACCGGCGACCTGACCTCGCAGAGCTTCGCCGTCTACAAGTGGGAAGCCGGCAAGACGGTTGCTGCCGAATAAGCGGACGTGTTCCGAGACACTGAAAAGGCGGCCCGCGAGGGTCGCCTTTTTTGTTGGATTGAAATTGTCGGCAGCCAATTTCCGCCTGCAGTCACTCGGTGGATGTCTGAGGCTGTGGATCCGCGATTTCCACCTCCGCAGGCGGCCCGCCCATCAGCTGACTGATCCAGCCCAGGGAGCGCGAAGGCGCAGCGAATGTTGCGACGGCAATGGCGATCGGCACACCGATGAACGTGCCATATGCCCCCCAGAGGAAGGTCCAGAGGAAGATCGATATCAGGACGACGAACGGCGACATGGACAGGGCATCGCCTGAAATCCAGGGCTCGATGTAGTTCCCGAACAGGAATTGCAGCACCATGAGGCTGAAGAAGACGAAAATCGCGAAACTCGGATCGAGGAACTGCGCCAGCACGAAGAGGCTCGGCACGATAGTGGCGATCAAGGGTCCGATGAACGGGATGAAGTTGAGCACGAAACCCATGACGCCCCACTCCAGCGCATAGGGCACCCCGGAGATCATCAAGAAGATTGCGATCAGGATCCCGGTCATCAGACTGATCAAGGTGCGTACGGCGATATAGATCCGCCACCGACGGGCGGTCTCACGGCACGCAGTCAAAATATGGGCGGAAACCTGCCCGTGCGGCAGCCGTTCGACGACGCGCCGCGCCCGCGAAATCTCGATGAGGCCGACCATGACATAGGCCAGCACCACCAGCCAGAAGGTCATCGTCTGCGCCATGCGCGTCACGGCTTGCTGTGCAAGCCGCAGCAACCACGGCACGCTGACCGTATCTGCCCAGATCCCGGCAATGCCGATACCGTTCTCCTCGAGCCAGGCGGCCGCATTCCGATAGAGTTCCTGGTAGTAGGTGGCGTTGTCGCTGATCAATCGCCAGATGGTGTTGAAGGCCCAGATCGTCGAAGAACTGAGGCCGATGATCACGGCGACAATGCCGATCAGCGTTAAGATGATGGCCAGCGGTGCAGGCATGACGGAAGACAACCGCTGCTGCACGGGCCAAGCGAAGGCGAGGATGAAGATCGCAAGCGACAGCGGAGCAAGAAATGCACCCGCCGCATAGGCGGCCCAGAGACTGAGAATGATGGCGATGATCGTCAGTTGTGGTCGTGCCGCTGCTGCCTGCAATGCTTTGCTCCCCGCCTCGTTCTTCCACCAGCGCATTCCGCATGCACCGATGCGACGCATGGCGCCGGGGCAAGTGAAGCGCATCGCGGCCGGAGGCACAAGTCACGCCCCCGTTGGCACATGACAGAACGCAGACACCACCGAAATGCACGACAGATCCGGTACTGGCCGTATACTCGGATACCGCCCACACCCTCCGACATATAGTTCAATGTCCCAGATCAAGTCTCGTTCTACGAGTATTCTGGACAGCTTCGCTCAATGTTCCGCTGCAAGGAGTATTCAACTCAACCCGGTGGGACTCTCATGGCGCCAATTATACTCATTACCTTCGCAGGCCGACGCAACCGAATGGAAATCCTCACAAACTATGTGAGGGCGGCCCTTTCCGCCGGAATCATCGACGAGTGGCACGTCTGGGATTTCACCCGTTCCGAAGAGGATCGCGTCTGGGTCTCCGAGAACTTTGGGCCGGCGCGTTTCATGCATCCGGATACCCCTTACAATCCTGCGGGCGAGGTGACCGCCTTGTCGCCCTTCCGCATGGATGCGGGCATTGGCGGCGATCTGCATCTGGCATTGCTGCCCAAGAACGATCCGAATTTCTTCTACGAGTTTGTCGTCGGCGGCTGGGACAACCAGTTGAGCGCAGTTCGCAAACTCGCCCGGTCCGAACTTGCGACGTTCAATCGGGACACGGCTCCGCGCATTGCCGAGTTTTCCACACCGGGCATCCTCTCTCCCAGCCTTCCCAACCCAGTCGCAATGGCGATCGACCGCAATGGACATCCGGTACTGACTGTCAACGGCATGAAGATCGGTCCGATCACCGAGATCAATCTCTCGGGGGGTGCCGATGTGATGGTCCGTGGCGGCTGGGGTGCTGACCTCGAGATCCTCAACGTCAACGACAAGGTCCGTCGCTACATCGGTCCGCGGAACGAGAAATATCCCTACCACCACACCTACGCCTACTACTCCAAGCACGCGAACCGTTTCCAGGACGCGATTTTCATGAAGTGCGACGATGACATCGTCTACATGAACCTGGAGCGTCTGAGCGATTTCATCGCCTTCCGCCGGGACAATCCGACCCCCTTCCTGGTGTCGGCCAACGTCGTCAACAATGGTGTCTGCGCCCACTGGCAACAGCGGTCCGGCTCTCTGCCCATCGAAGTCGGCCACTTCGAAATGCCGCCGGGTGGCCTTAACGGCAGCCTGTGGGAAAGCGGGAACCGTGCCAATGCCCTGCACGACTATTTCCTCCAGACGCCGGACAAGCGCATGCCACTTGTCCAACCGGTCGTTGAGGTGAAGGAACGGGTATCGATCAACTTCATCTCATGGCTAGGTCAGGATCTGAAGCACTTCGGTTTTAGGCGTCTGGGCGACGAGAAGGCCCTAGCCGTCGACATGCCACGGCTTCTGAACCGGCCCGTGGCGATCTACTCCGACTTCGTCGTCAGCCACTTGAGCTTCGGGCCGCAGGAGGCAGAACTGCATGTCGATCGACTGGTATCGGCATACGGCGATCTGATGCGGCTGCAACTGGCGGCGTGATTGCGCCCCAGGCGTGGGCTCGAACGAGAGATTGGGCCCGCGCAAAGCCGCCCATACGAGGGGCGGCAGCCTACGCTATTGCGAGACTAGCGGCCCCTTCAGCGCTCGCGCCTCCTCACTCCTCGTAGATCATCTTTCGCGTCATGCCACCATCGAGCGTCAGCACTGCTCCGGTCATAAAGCCGGCATCGGCGAGATAGAGCACGGCTTTCGAGACATCTTCCGGTCGCCCGACGCGCCCGGCGGGGTGCTGGGCGTGGTCTTCCGGCCGCAAATCGCGCTCTCCCGAGATCCAGCCAGGCGCGATGCCATTGACCCTGATCTTCGGGCCGAGACTGACCGCAAGGGCATGAGTCAGCCCGTAAAGACCGCCTTTCGAGGCGGCATAGGCTTCCGTATTCTTTTCCGACATAAAGGCACGCGTCGACAGCATGTTGACGATGGATGCCCCCTCACCCATCAGGGGCACGGCAGCACGCGTCATCAGAAAAGCGGCCGTCAGGTGGCTGTCGGTGACCTTGCGCCAGTCGTCGAGCGAGAGACTGCTGATCGGGCCCCAATCGGGAGTGGCAATGCCGGAATTGTTGACGAGGAGATCGAGACTTGTCCAGCCGAGCTCCGCGAAGGCCGCCGCCACCGCTGCCTCGTCGGAGACGTCGCAGAGGACCGACGGGATGCCGGCCGGCGCCTCCTTCAGATCGAAAGAGGCCACCTCGTAACCGGCGGTCTGGAGAGCGGTGCAAACTTCTGCGCCGATGAGGCCGGCGCCACCTGTGACGATTGCATGTTTCATGAAGCCCTCAACGGCGGCGGACGGGGAAAGTTTCGCCTGGAATTCGCCAGCATCAAAGCAGCCGGTCGCGATACTCCGCCGACGGCAGCCAGCAGCTGTCGCGTTTGCCGAAGAGCCGGTAGCGGTTGCGCGCGATCAAGAGGTAGAGCGGGTCGCGGATGAAACGGGGGATGAGCCGGAAGACCGACAGGACCTTCCAAGGCCAGCCGAGGCCGGCATAGATCGACAAGACGGCATCGCTGTCGCGCAGCATATGCTCGCCGTCGACCACAATGATGCTGTCGGGATTGGCTGGATCGATGCCGAAGCGGCGATAGAGCGCCGAGCCCACCTCGCCCTGCATTGAAGCCAAACGAAACCGCTTCTTGCCATCGTGCGATAGCACGAATTGCGCATTCGCCGAACACAGGATGCATTCGGCATCGAAGAGGATGATCGGGCCGGCAACGGGTACAGTGTCCATGTGAGACAGGCTAGGCGCTTTCGAGATCGCCGACAATGCGGCAAGCCGTCTTTCGGCAAGGCAGTTCGTGACAGACGCTGCGACAGAGGTAGGATAGCGAAACATCGCAACGGGTGGACTGAGGTCGGGAGGATCGACATGAAGAAGGGCTACAAGGACCTGCTGGCGGAGGCCGAGGCGCTGGTCGAGGCAGTGGATGCGTCGGAGGCAGCGCGTCTGCATTCGGCGAGCAATGTCGTCTTCGTCGATCTACGCGACCCGCGCGAACGCGAGCGCGAAGGTACGATCCCGGACTCCTTCTCCTGCCCGCGCGGCATGCTGGAATTCTGGATCGACCCGGAGAGCCCCTACCACAAACCCGTCTTTGCCGAAGAGAAACTCTTCCTCTTCTACTGCGCCAGCGGCTGGCGCTCGGCGCTGGCGACGAAGACGGCCCTCGAGATGGGGCTGGAAAATGTCTGCCATCTGGAAGGCGGCTTTTCCGCCTGGCGCGATCGGGGCCTTCCGGTCGAGGCGGTCGTGGCGAAAACGAAGGGCTGACGGGCCACACGTTGAATACCGAGGCCCGCTGCTCTATCTTGAAGCGTGAAAGCCGCACGATCGCAACCCTTTCGCATGACGGCGACGAGGTTCGATCGATGGTTCCCAACGGCCCGCTCTCGCCTGGTCCATGACAGGAGGTCATGGCGGTGATTCGGGCCAAGTCTCGTCAGGAGACGATCATGGTCGAACGCATCAGCAGGACTTCATCAAGCGCCGCCTCTTCGCAGACAGAAGGCGGTCATACGCTGAACCTTGGTTCCGACGCGCAAAATGCCTGGGTCGCTGCCCGCCAGTCGAAGATCAATCACGACCTCGAAGAACGACAACAGCGGGATGCAGAAGAGAAGATCGCTCACGATTCACCGGCGGAAGACGGCGGCGCGGAAGAGAAGCGCCTCTCCGGCGAGAGTGAGCGCATCGGCACGCAGAATTTCGATGAAAACACCCCGTTCGGCGAGCGCGTCGTGATCGTCTGAGACGGGTTGTTTCTCGGAAGGATGCCCAGCCAAAGCAACCCTGCAGGGTTCGAGAGAGATGCTCGACATACCCGCGTCGCACTTTGCCGCCAATCCCTTTAGGGTGCGGCCAAACAGACGAGGACCATCAATGCCCCATACGATTCGCATCGCAAACGAGGAACTTGCCGTCGAGGTCTCGACGCTTGGCGCAGAGATGCAGTCCTTGAAGACCGCGGATGGCCGGAATTTCCTGTGGGACGGCGATGCTGCCTGGTGGACGGGGCGGTCACCTATCCTCTTCCCGATCGTCGGCAAGGCGCCGGACGACCGGCTGGCGATCAACGGCCAGACCTATCCCATGGCGCAGCACGGCTTCGCCCGCCGGCGGGAATTCACGATTGTCGAGCAAGCGGCGACGGCCTGTCTTCATGAACTGGTCTCGACCGACGAGACGCGCGAAGCCTATCCCTTCGATTTTCGCCTGACGCTGGAGCACCGCCTCGACGGGCGCAGCCTGTCGGTGACGGCGACGGTCGAGAACACCGGCGACCGGCTCCTGCCCTTCGGCCTTGGTTTTCACCCCGCCTTTCTCTGGCCTTTGCCTGGCGCCGAGGGCAAGCCCCATCATGTTCAGCTCGACAACGGCGCCGAACCTGCCGTGGTGCAGCTCGAAGCCGGCCTGATCGGCAAGCGCCTGCCCTCCCCCTTCACGGCCGGCAGGCTCGATTTGCACCATTCGCTCTTTGCCAATGATGCGCTGGTCTTTCCCGAAGATGCAGGCACGGGGCTCAACTATGCCGCAGAAAACGGGCCCTCGATGCATTTCACCTTCGAGAACCTGCCCAATATCGCACTCTGGCAAAAGCCCGGCGCCCCATTCCTCTGCGTCGAGCCCTGGCACGGCATGGCGGCCCATGCAGGTGGGACCGCAGAACTGGTCGAGCGGCCCTATACGGTGGCACTGCCGGCGGAAGAAGTCATGCGCTTCGGCTTTACGGTCGAGATCAGAGGGTAAGGAAGAAGGTCCCATGCGCCCCGATCGAAGGCGCGCCTTTTCATCGACGGCGGCGACCCGCTCCGGGAAATTCCGCCGACGGGGCTTACGGACTAGCGCCCGATACACCTCTTGCCCGTTACCATGCTTCGGATACTCTCCACCGGTCAACAACCGTGGAGAGGGCAGGCCTATGTGCAATCATTGCGTGATCGAGACTGTGAAGCAGAACATGTTGTCGAGGCGCTCCCTGTTCAAAGGCATGGCCTTTGCAGGCGCAGCGACCGCCACCGGCGGGATTGCAAAGCCGGTTCTGGCGCAACAGAGCCCGAGCAAGGTGGTGGACCTCACCCATGCCTATGACGGCAGCTTTCCGACCTTCGACGGCAATCCCGGCATCGAATATGAATGGGCGGTGGAATTTGAAGGCAACGGCTACCAGCTTCACAAGCTGACGATCTTCGAACACACAGGCACCCATATCGACGCGCCCTTCCATTTCAGCGCCGACGGCAAGAGCGTCGACCAGATCGAACCGCAACAGCTGGTCGCCCCGCTCGCCATCATCGACATCACCGACCGCGCCAAAGAAGACGCCAATGCAATGGTCGAGGCGGCCGACGTCGAGGCCTGGATCAGCGCCAACGGCGAGTTCCCGAGAGGCGCGGTCGTGGCGCTCCGCTCCGGGTGGGCGAAGAAGGTGACGGACCCGTCCTTCCGCAATGATGGTGAAGGCAAGTTCGCCTTCCCCGGTTTCGGCAAGTCGGCGACCGACCTGTTGGCGACACTCGACGTTGCCGCAATCGGCGTCGATACGCTGTCACTCGATCCCGGCAATTCGGCCGACTTCGCCGTGCACAACAGCTGGCTGCCGGGCGGACGCTACGGCATCGAATGCCTGAACAATTTGGAGGAGCTGCCGGTCACCGGAGCGACGATCATGGTCGGCGCACCGAAGCACAAGCGCGGCACCGGTGGGCCGGCCCGCGTCCTGGCGCTGGTTTGAGGACGACCACATGGCTGTCCTCCCTCTCCTCAGCGACGAGGAGGCGAGCGCGGAAGCGCTCGCCGTCTTCAACGATATCAGAACAAAACGCGGCACCGATTACGTCAACAACTTCTGGCGGGCGCTCGCGCATGATCCGGACGAGCTGAAATCCGTCTGGGACCGGCTGCAGACGGTGATGGCACCGGGCGCGCTCGATCCGCTGGTCAAGGAACTGATCTACATCGCGGTATCGGCCACCAATGGCTGCGCCTATTGCGTTCACTCACACACCGCCTCGGCCAAAGCCAAGGGCATGACGCCAGAAATGCATGCCGAACTCCTGCAGGTGATCGCCATGGCGAGCCGCACCAATGCGCTGGCGGTGGCGCTGGGCGTGCCGGTGGACGCGCGGTTTGAGGCACAGCCTCCGGCGAAGGGGGATTGAGCCGCAGCACGACAGATCGAGATCGCGACCCTTTCCCTCTACCCGTCCCAGTCGTTACAGTGCCGGGAACAACAGAATCGGAGACGCCGCATGACCGACCTTGAACGCCGTATCGACCAGGGCACCGGCCGCGAGCCGGCGGATATCGTCCTGAAGGGTGGGCGGTTCTTCGACCTGGTCACCGGCGAACTGGTCGCATCCGACATCGCGATATCAGGCGAGACGATCATCGGCACAGTCGAGGATTACGAGGGTCGCGAGGTCGTCGACATCACCGACAAGATCGTGGTGCCCGGCTTCATCGATACGCATCTTCATATCGAAAGCTCGCTGGTGACCCCGCATGAATTCGACCGCTGCGTGCTGCCCTATGGCGTAACGACAGTGATCTGCGACCCGCACGAGATCGCCAATGTGCTCGGCACCGAGGGCATCCAGTACTTCCTCGATTCGGCCGAGCAAACGATCATGGACATCCGCGTCCAGCTGTCGTCCTGCGTGCCCGCGACGCATCTGGAAACCTCCGGCGCGGATCTGCCGATCGAACGGTTGTTGCCATTCCGCGATCATCCGAAGGTGATCGGCCTTGCCGAATTCATGAATTTCCCGGGCGTGATCCACAAGGATCCAATCTGCATGGCAAAGCTCGAGGCCTTCCAGGACGGCCATATCGACGGCCATTCGCCGCTGCTTTCAGGCCGGGATCTGAACGGCTATCTCTCCGCCCGCATCCGTACCGATCATGAATGCACGAGTGCTGCGGAAGCCATGGAAAAGATCCGCAAGGGCATGCATATCCTGGTGCGCGAAGGATCGGTGTCGAAGGATCTGCATGCGCTGATGCCGATCCTCACCGAGCGGCTTTCGCCCTTCCTTGCGCTCTGCACCGACGACCGCAATCCGCTCGATATCGCCGAGCAGGGCCATCTCGACTACATGATCCGTGAAGCGATCAGGAACGGTGTCGAGCCGCTCGCCGTCTACCGCGCCGCCTCGATCTCGGCGGCCCGCGCCTTTGGTCTTCGGGATCGAGGCCTCGTGGCACCGGGCTGGCGCGCCGACCTCGTCGTTGTCGACAGCCTCGAAAACTGCAAGGCCGAGATGGTGTTTTCGGGCGGCCGCCGCGTCACCGATGCGCTCTTCTCCACCCGCAAGCCGGTAGCCCCGGTCGGCCTCGACAGCGTCAAGGCGCGTGTCGTCAAGGCTGCCGATTTCGGCGTGCCAGTGGCCGAAGGCGAAACGCCCGTGATCGGCGTGATGCCCGGCAAGATCATCACCGAGCATCGCCGTTACAGGCTGCCGACCTCGGGCAACCAGACCTCCGTTGATCTCGCAAACGACGTGATCAAGGTCGCCGTCATCGAGCGCCACGGCAAAAACGGCAACCACGCCAATGGCTTTGTCCAGGGGTTCGGCCTGAAGAAGGGCGCGATCGCCTCGACCGTAGGCCATGACAGCCACAATATCTGCGTGGTCGGCGTCTCCGAGGAGGACATGGCGATCGCCGCCAATCGTCTGGGCGAAATCAAGGGTGGCTTCGTCGTGGTCGAGGACGGCAAGGTGACCGGCGAGATCCCACTCCCCGTCGCCGGCCTGATGAGTCTCGAACCCTATGAGAGCGTGCGCGACACGCTGCATCACTTGAGACAAGCCGCCTATGCCCTTGGAACGCAACTCGAAGAGCCTTTCCTCCAGGTCGCCTTCCTGCCTCTACCGGTGATCCCGCATCTGAAGATTTCCGACAAGGGCATGGTGGATGTCGACAAGTTCTGCCTGATCGGGTGAGGATTGGCAGCGGACCATAGAAGTCTTATGTTTGAGGGAAGGATGAAGCCATGACCCGTCTCGAACGTCTTGTAGAAATGGTCCGCGAACTGTCGCCGGAGGAGTTCGACACCTTTGCGGACTCGGTGGAAGAACTGCGCGCCGAGCGCTGGGATCGTGAGATCGAACAGGACTCGGCAGCAGGACAACTGGAGAAACTCATCAAGGGCGCGTTGGCATCTCACGCGGGGGCGCGAACGCGGCCGCTGTGAACCACCACACCACACCGGAGTTCTGGGCTTGTTACAACGCGCTTCCAGAAGCGGTTCGCAAACTCGCCGATCGCAACTTTGATCGATTGAAGGCCGATCCCCAGCATCCATCTCTGCACTTCAAGCAGATCGGCAAGGTCTGGTCGGCAAGGGTCGGCATTGGACATCGGGCGCTTGCCGTCCGCTCGGGCGAGGACTGGATCTGGTTCTGGATCGGCTCTCATGCGGATTACAACAAACTGATCACTCGCTGATCGCAGTGTGCTAGAGGCATGTGGTCCCGCCGTATCACACAGGAACACAGGATCGTCTACGCCGTTGTCGGCAAGGGAGAAGACCAGATGCTGGTCGTCCTGCAATGCCGCTACCATTACTGACGAGGGCCCATGGCATCCCAGACTGAAGGCAATCGAACCAAGCCGTTCCGCCAGCGCCTTGTTCGCCTCTACTACGGCCGCGACACCGCAGCCATCCGCTTCCAGTTCATGCTGATGGTGATCGACATTGCGATCATCGGCTTCTTCCTCGCCGGACCCTATCTGCGGGACCGTCCGAGTTACCTGATCTTCGACTACATGATCGCCGCCTGGATCGCGCTTGAGCTGATTGCCCAATGGTCGGCTTCGTGGTCGACCCGCCGCTTCTTGATGCGGCCGATGACCTGGATCGACATCTTCGTACTGTGCACTCTGCTCTTCCCCTATTGGCTATACAATTTCGCCTTCCTCCGCGTCGCCCGGATATGGGCCGTGGTCCAGAGGCCGGTGTTCGGGCTGATGCTCGCCAGGCTCGGGCTCAAGGAGCGCGTCGATGTGTTCAAGGCCTTCGTCAACCTGATCGTCTTCCTGCTTCTCGTCAGCGGCTTCGTCTACACCTTCTTCTTCTATCGTGAGGATCCCGGCACCGGTTTTGTCGATGCCCTCTATTTTACCGTGGCGACTGTCACGACGACCGGCTTCGGCGACATCACACTGCCGGGCACCTTCGGCAAGTTGACCTCGATCGTCACGATGATCATCGGCATCTCGCTCTTCGTGCGGCTCGCCCAGGCGATCGTCCGCCCCAACAAGGTGACCTTTCCCTGCCCCAAATGCGGGCTGCGGCGACACGACGTGGACGCCGTGCACTGCAAGGCCTGCGGCCATGTGCTCAATATTCCCGATGATGGCGCGGTCTGAACGTCAGAGCGCCTTGCGGAAATAGACGACACGCTGGGTCTCTTCGAAGCCCAGCGCTACATGCATCGCATGGGAGACGGTATTGTGGAGCTCGGCGTCGGAGGCGAGTTCGCTCAGGCCCTGGCCCCTTGCCCACTCTGCGACGGCTGCGACGAGGCTGGCGGCTACGCCCTGCCGACGGGCAGGTGGGTTGACGACAATGCCCTAGAGGAAGGCCACGGGTGACGTCTCGCAGCCATTGACATAGTCCGACCGCACACTGGCCTCGGCAAGTCCGATTGCGTTGCCGGTGGCGGTGAGACAAAAGAAGGCGACAAGCTTCTCCGGCTGTGCCAGCGCTTCGGTGATTTCGGCCCGGTGTTCCTCGAGCGACAGATGCGGCCAGAGCTGATGGCGTAGGGACGCCCAGACATCGAGATCGTCTTTCGTTGCTCGACGAACGGCAGACCCGGTCAAGACAACCTCGCACAAATGCCGTCCAGCGGTCCGAGGCGGATCTCCCCGTCCACCACCGTGCCGGTCAGCCCGGGCATGGGAAACACGTCTCGTACGCCATGCCCCTTCGGCAGACCGATCTCCTGCGGCCCCCGGCGGAGATTGAAGACGAAGAGCAACCGGTCGTCACCCTTGGAGCGGATGAAGGCCAGCACATCCTCATTGGTCGCCAGAAACTCCATGTCCCCGTCGATCAGCGCCGGATGACTTTTGCGGAAGGCGAGCGTCGCTCGATAATGGGCGAGCACCGATCCTGCATCCTTGTCCTGGGCATCGACCGAGAGCGCCTGATGCGCCGCCGGCACCGGAAGCCAGGGCTTTGCCGTGGAAAAGCCGGCCTGCGTCTTGCCCTTCTCCCAGACCATCGGCGTACGGCATCCGTCGCGCCCCTTGAAGGCGGGCCAAAAGCGGATGCCATAGGGATCGCGAAGGTCCTCGAAGGAAAGCTCTGCCTCGGGTAGGCCAAGCTCCTCGCCCTGGTAGAGGCAGATTGAGCCGCGGAGAGCCGAAAGCACTGATATGGCGAGCCGCGCCACGGCCTCCCGTTCCTGCGGCTGCTGGACGAAACGGCTCACATGCCGCGTAACGTCATGGTTGGAAAAGGCCCAGCAGACCCAGCCGTCCTTCACCTGCTTCTGAAAGCTCTCGACGCAGTGGCGGATATGGCTTGGCGTAAAGTCTGGCCCCAAGAGGTCGAAGGTGTAGCACATATGCAGCTTGTCACCGCCGGACGTGTAGGCCGCGACCGTCTTCAAGGAACGGGCACCATCGCCGACTTCGCCCACTGTCGTCCGATCCGGATACTGGTCGAGCAGCGCCCGAAAGCGCTTGAGGAACTCGATATTCTCGGGCTGGGTCTTGTCATGGAGATGGCTCTGCATGCCGTAGGGATTGACGTCGGGCGCATCCAGGCCGGCGTCCTCGCTGTCGGGAACATGCGGGGGATTGTCACGCAATTCCTTGTCGTGGAAGTAGTAATTGACCGTGTCGAGGCGGAAACCGTCGACCCCGCGATCAAGCCAGAACTTCACCGCGTCGAGAACCGCATCCTGCACCGCCTTGTTGTGGAAGTTGAGATCCGGCTGCGAGGCGAGGAAATTGTGCATGTAATACTGCTTGCGCACCCCGTCCCACTCCCAGGCGGGGCCGCCGAAGACCGAAAGCCAGTTGTTCGGCGCGGTCCCATCGGGCTTCGCCGCCGCCCAAACATACCAGTCGGCATTCGCATTGTCGCGGCTCGCGCGGCTTTCCTTGAACCAGGGGTGCTGGTCCGACGTGTGCGAAATCACTTGGTCGATGATCACCTTCAGTCCGAGCCGTTTCGCCTCTGCCATCATCGCATCGAAATCGGCAAGCGTGCCGAACATCGGATCGACGTCGCAGTAGTCGGAGACGTCATAGCCCATGTCGGCCTGCGGCGAGGTGAAGAAGGGCGAAAGCCAGATCGCATCGACGCCGAGCGAGGCGATATAGGGCAGTCGCTCGATGATCCCTTTGATGTCGCCGATCCCGTCGCCATCCGTATCCTGGAAGGAGCGCGGATAGACCTGGTAGATGACGGCGCCCCGCCACCAGTCGGCCGCATTGGAACGGGTGGGTTTTGCGGGTGACTTCGTCATGGGCGGATCCTTTCGGCGGGAATCGTCGAGGCACGCCTAGGGAATCGGGTTCGGAGACCGATGTCAAACGCCCCTTCTTCGGCTGACATCAGACTGTAATATTGGACCCGCATAAGGCGGCGAGAGCTTGTGAAGGGTGACTCGCCGCTTCGGTGGCCCTTCGGATGGGGGCGGACGCGCCATGCCGAGACTGACCATCGTGACTGATGCCTGGCACCCGCAGGTAAATGGCGTCGTCCGCTCGATCGAGACCACCAACCGCGAACTGCAGAAGATGGGCGTCGAGGTCTCGATGATCACGCCGGCACCCTTCCGCAGCGCCCCCATGCCGACCTATCCGGAGATCCGCCTGTCGCTGGTGACGCCGCGCCGCATCGGCCGAATGCTGGAAGAGCAGCAGCCAGACTACATTCACATCGCCACCGAAGGCCCGCTCGGACTGATGGCCCGTCGCTGGTGCCTGAAGCACAAACGTGCCTTCTCGACGACCTATCACACGCGCTTTCCGGAATATGTGGCAGCCCGCCTGCCGGTGCCGCTGTCCTGGCTCTATGCCTATGTCCGCTGGTTCCACAATCGCGGTGGCGCCTGCATGGTGGCGACCGAAAGCCTGAGACGGGAACTGGCAGCACAAGGCCTGACCAATCTTAGCCTCTGGAGCCGCGGCATCGATACGAGCCTGTTTTACCCACGCGAAAAATCGGAAAAGCCCTTCGGCCTGCCCCGTCCGATCTTCATGACGGTCGGTCGCGTCGCGGTGGAAAAGAACCTGCCGGCCTTCCTGGACCTCGACCTGCCGGGATCCAAGGTGGTGGTGGGTGATGGTCCTGCCCGTGCCGACCTTCAGGCGCGCTATACCGATGTGCATTTCACCGGCATGAAACATGGCGAGGATCTCGCCCGCGCCTATGCCGAGGCCGATGTCTTCGTCTTCCCCTCCAAGACCGACACCTTCGGCAACACGATCCTCGAAGCGCTCGCCTCCGGCGTTCCCGTCGCCGGTTATCCCGTGACCGGCCCCATCGACATCATCCCGTCCGGCTCCAACGCCGGCGCCATGGATCACGACCTGCAGATTGCCTGTATCGCAGCCCTTCAGGCATCGCCCCAGGCCGCACGACGGCTCGCCGAGACCTATTCCTGGGAAGCAGCCACTCAGCAGTTTTTCGACAATGTCGTGGAAGCGAAAGAGCAACGCCGCAGGCGTGGTCTCAGGCAGCGCTTCGGCATCCGCCCGCAGGACGCGGACAGCTGTCAGGCACCAGCAACCGAGTAAGGCTGACGATCAGCGGCGCCGCTTGCGGCCTTCGAACGGGTTCTCGCCCGCCTTGAAGTGGATGCGGATCGGCACGCCCGGCATATCGAAATCGGCGCGCAGACCATTGGTCAGATAGCGCACATAGCTTTCCGGCAACGCATCGGGTCGCGTGCAGGAAATCATGAAGGCCGGCGGGCGGGCCTTGACCTGCGTCATGTATTTCAGCTTCAGACGGCGGCCGGAGACGGCCGGTGGCGGATGCTGGGTCGTGACGCTATCTAGCCAGCGATTGAGCTTGGCCGTCGAGATGCGCTTGTTCCACACCATGTCGGTGTCGACGATGTTCTGCATCAGCTTGTCGAGGCCGTAGCCGGTCTGGCCGGACATCGGCACCGCGCGGATGCCGCGCGCCTGCGGCAGAAGCCGCTCGGTCTTTTCACGCAGGTCGGCCAGAACCGCCTGCGGATCTTCCACAAGATCCCACTTGTTGAAGGCAAGTACGGCGGCACGGCCTTCGCGGAGCACGAAATCGACGATCTGGATGTCCTGCTTTTCGAAGGGAATGGTCGCGTCGAAAACGATGACCACCGTCTCGGCGAAGCGGACGGCGCGCAGCGTGTCGGCGACCGAGAGCTTTTCGAGCTTTTCCTGCACACGCGCCTTCTTGCGCATGCCGGCGGTGTCGAACATCTTGATGGTGCGGCCGCGCCAGTCCCATTCGACCGAGATCGAATCGCGGGTGATGCCGGCCTCAGGCCCGGTCAGCAGACGATCTTCGCCGAGGAAGCGGTTGATCAGCGTCGACTTGCCGGCATTCGGACGGCCGACGATGGCGACACGCAGCGGCTTGGTGTCGTCGTATTCGGGCTCGAATTCTTCGTCTTCCTCGCCCTCGCCCTCGCCCTCGGTCAGGACGACATCGGTTTCCGCCTCGTCATCCGGCTCGGGGAAGGCGCGATCCTCGCCGATCGCTTCGACGATGGCGTCGCGCAGATCAATCATGCCTTGGCCATGTTCGGCTGAGATCGGCACGGGTTCGCCGAGACCGAGCGTATAGGCGTCGTAGAAGCCGCCGTCAGAGCCCTTGGCTTCCGACTTGTTGGCGACCAGCACGACCGGCTTGCCGCGGCGGCGCAGCATTTCGGCGAGCGTCTGGTCTACGGGCGTGAGGCCATACTTGGCATCGACCACGAAGAGCGACAGATCCGCCTCGTCGATTGCCATCTCCGTCTGCGCCCGCATGCGGCCTTCGAGCGTGTCGGCGCCAGCCTCTTCGAGACCAGCCGTATCGATGATGGTGAAACGTAGGTCCACGAGCTTGGCCTCGCCCGGACGGCGGTCGCGGGTCACACCCGGGGTGTCGTCGACCAGCGCCAGCTTCTTACCGACGAGGCGGTTGAAGAGCGTGGACTTGCCGACATTCGGACGCCCGACGATGGCGACTGTGAAACTCATGGGAACGCTAGCTTTCCGGCCTTAAGAGGCCTTGTCGTTGTTACGGCGCCTTGCCCGACGCCTTGATGTTGTCGAGCAGCATCTGGGCGCGGTTGGCGACATTGCGTGGGGTTTCCGCATCTTCACTGATCTGTTCGAACCATTCGCGGGCGCGGACCATGTCGCCGGCCTTGTAGGCGGCGAGACCCAGCGCTTCGCGGGCGGCATGGCGCATGGCATTGGTCGGCGTTGCCATGGACTCGACGAGCGCCGAGACATCCTGGTAGGTGCCGGTATCGACGAGCAGCCACGCAGCGCGGATCTTCGCCGTATTGCGCACGGCATCCGGGATCGAGGCATCGTCGCCGATCGTCTTGAACGAGGCAATGGCGCCGGCCGGATCGCCCTTTTCGGCCAAAACCGAGGCGCCACGGAAACGGGCGAGCACGCCATAGGCGCCGTAGCCCTCCTGCTCCAGCGCCTGAAGTGCGGCTTCCGCCTCGTCGCGCTTGCCCTGGTCGGCCAGAGTAAGCGCCGCGAGGAACTTGTCGCCGGCATCCGACGCCTGGGTCGAATCCCAATGGGTCCAGAGACGATGGCCGGCCGTGCCGAGCACGATGACGACCGCGACACCGATGATCCAGCGGCTGTAGCGCTTCCAGGCATTGCGCACCTGGTCGGAGCGAAGCTCCTCGTTCACTTCGCGGATAAAGCTGTCGTTCTGGTCAACCATTCATACTCCCGGACGTCGCCGGCCTTTCCATGCAGTCTCTCATGCGTGAGCGGCCTTCTAGCCGATTTTTGCCCGCTTGTAAGGGGAAAACCGCCAACAGCCTTAAGCCGTCACATGGCAAGCGGTGCAACACCGATCAACAGTTTGTGCAGCCACATGGTGATGACGGCCCAAGCGACGATACCACCGACCACGGCAATCGCATCGAAGCGCGCCGAAACGAAGGGCTTGAGCACGAGATCGCCGGCCCGTACACGCCGCTTGTAGTCGATCCTGAGGACCACGCCCCAGGCGAGAAGCGCGACGAACAGAAGGACGGAGCGGAGATCACCATTGGCGAGCAGGTGAGCGGCGGCCCAGATCTTGATGGACAGAACGATCGGATGCTTGGTCTTGGTGGCGATATGTCCCGCCGGGAGAAAACCGGCCACCAGACAGATCATCGCAAACAGCATCAGCGTCGTGGTCAGGTGGTTCATGCCGGCAGGCGGGAACCAGAGATTGATGACGGGCGCGGTCGCATATCCCCAGATTAGCACGATCAGGGATACCAGGCTCATCACCGAATTGATCACCCGCCAGCCCGTCTCGCCGAAGCGGTCGATCATCGACAGCCGGAAACCGGGCGCGACGACGCGGATGAGATGGGTAGCCAGAAACAGGATGATGCCGAGAATGAGAAGCGTCATGGGTCAGAACCTTTCAGGTCGAGTTGCCCAAAGCCTTACTGGTCCAGCGATCGAATTTCCAGAGCGTTCAAAGCTTCGCCGCATTTGGATGGGAGGCAACGCACCCTGTTGATGACCGGGTATTTCTTGATGTTTCGTAGCCTGATTGCCTTTTCCCTTGCCGCAACGGCGACCATTGCTTTCGCCGGAGAGCCTGTCCCTGCGGCAAAAGGCGCGGCCGAATCCAGACCAAAACAACTGCTGCTCGTCTCCTTTGACGGTGCGCATGACAACAGGCTCTGGGCGCGCAGCCGCGAGATCGGCCAAAAAGCCAATGCCCGTTTTACCTATTTCCTCTCCTGCACCACTCTGATCCCGCGCGCCCGTGCCGGCGACTACAAGGCCCCGGGCATCAAGGCGGGCCGCTCGAACATCGGCTTTGCCATGAGCGCGGACGAAGTCGGCAACCGGCTGGACCACATCTGGAAGGCGCGCAGCGAAGGCCATGAGATCGCCAGCCATACCTGCGGCCATTTCGACGGCAAGGACTGGACGAAGGCGGACTGGCTGAAGGAATTCGAGGCCTTCGACCGGGTTCTGGCAAATGCCTGGAAGGATAACGGCCTTGCCGATCGCGAACCGGAAGGCTGGGCGGACTTCGTCACGCAGGACATCACCGGTTTCCGCGCCCCTTACCTCTCGGCACCCGAAAGCCTGTTTCAGGCCGAGCGCGAACACGGCTTCCGGTATGACGCAAGCATCGTCACCCACGATCCGACGCTACCGGTCGAAAAAGCAGGCGTCGCCCGCTTTGGCCTGCCGCTGATCCCGGAAGGTCCGAGAGAGCGACGCATCATCGCCATGGACTACAATCTCTTCATCCGCCATTCCGCCGGCATCGACCATCCCTCGAAGGCCGACGAATTCGCCGAGCGCAGCTATCAGGCCTTCCGGTCGGCCTTCGACCGGCAATACGAAGGCGATCGTATTCCTCTGCAGATCGGCCTGCATTTCGTCGAGATGAACGGCGGCGCCTACTGGGCCGCCATGGAACGGCTGGTAACGGAGGTCTGCCCCCTGCCCGATGTCGCCTGCGTGACCTATGCCGAAGCGCTCGACATGATGGAGGGCCGGACCAATCCGGCGGCGGCACCCGGCGCCATGTGATACCCCCGTGAGCGTCGTGTGATCGGCATGTGATCGCGTGACGCATTTACTTCCCGGCTGGGAGACCCGATATGCCGGTCAAACATCTCGGGGAAATCCATGAAGATCCTGTTCCTCCTTGCCTGCGCCTGCGTGATAGCCGCCACCATCGGCGCTGTCGCCATTGGGCTTTCGCTGTTCACCCAACCGGAAGCCTATGCCGCCCTGCCTGGGGGCTTCACCACGCCGGTTTCGGTGTGGCCGAGCTTCGGCTGACGACTTCCTTCATCGCAAACACAAAGGCCGCACCGGTTTCCCGGCGCGGCCTTTGTCATTTGGTCGCGTTGTCTCGGTCTCAGTAGGGCCGATCTGCGGCAATCTCGCCCTCTGCTGCCTCGCGCTCAAGGTAGCGCTGGTCGATCGCCGGCAGCGGGGCACCATCGATGGCGGCCTCGAAGGCGGCGAGACGCTTGTGGATCGAGAGCAGTTCGATGATCGTCGACCAATAGCTGACCAGATACTGGAAGCTGTCCGTGACCTGACCGAAGGCGGTGGCCATCTGCTGCCAGACACCCATGGTGATCTTGCCGGCGACGATGGTCGGGATCAGGATGAAGGTCAGGAAGATTGCGTCGAGCTGGCCATAGGTGAAGCGCGCGACGTTGAAATAGGTGTAGTGCCAATACATGCGGAAGTAGTTGCGGCGCACGTTCGTGAAGAGCTCGCGCACCGTCACCGGTTGGGCACGCTCGGCATTGTCTTCGCCGTAGACCAGCTCCTTGCGGAACGCGGCTTCGACGCGCTGGTTGCGGAACTGCAGGCCCGGCAGCTTGATACCGGCCACCATCAGCAGAACCGTGCCGAACAGCGACCAGAAGATCGCCAGCCAGAACAGCGCATGCGGCACGGCCCCAATGATCGGCAGTTCAGTGACATTCTCCGACATGCGGAACAGAATCGGCAGAAAGACGACCAGCGTCATGACCGAGTTGATCAGCGCAACGCCGAGGCCTTCCAGGATATTGGCAAAACGCATCGTGTCTTCCTGCACACGCTGCGAGGCGCCTTCGATGTGGCGCAACTGGTCCCACTTCGACAGGTAATAGTCGTTCATCGCATTGCGCCAGCGGAAGACGTAATGGTTGGTGAAGAAGGCGGTAAAGACGGAAAGCGTGACGCCGACCATGCCGATTTCGAGGAAGCGCAGCTGCAACTCGTAGAGCTGGCCGGCCGTGACCGTACCGTCGCCGTTGAGCGCCTTCTGGAAGAGATCGAAGAAGGGACCGCGCCAGTTGTTGACCGCGACCGAGATCTGCACGCTAAAATAGGCAATGAAGATGATGAAGGCCGAACCCCAGATCGACCATTTCGTCCAGGGATGATCCTTGGCGAGGACCTGCCAGACACCACCGAAGATCAGAACGAAGATGGTGAAATAGAGGTAGAACCAGAGATTGTCCGGCGTGAAGAAGAAGGCCAGCCCGACGGGCGGCTGCTGCCCTTCTGCCAGCGGCGGCAAGCCGATCGCGGCGCCGATCTGCGGGCCGACAGTATACCAGACGATGATGCAGACGAGCGTCCAGACAGCGGCTGAGGTGAAGAACAGCTTGGGCTGCGGAAAGAAGGAGTGAAACACGCGGAAAACCTTCGTGTGGGAGAAGTCCTGTAGAACCTGGCGGAACCTAGGGCAGAAGGTTCCGCCCAGCAATGGCATCGCCAAATTGTGGCAGAATTACCCCCGCCAAAATTAAGGGTCTGTAAGGTTGGCGTTCGGTGATGTGGTCTCAAGCTTTTCTTGCCTCCTGCCCAAAAATCGCTAGGGAAGTCGCAAAGCTTATTCAGGAGTGCCCCATGAGCGATCTCAGCCTGCAGCAGGCCATCGACAACATCTACACCTCGATCAACAACGACAACGAAGAGATCGATCTTCACATTGCCGCCCTCAAGGCTGCGATGGCGAAGGAAGGCGTCAAGGAAGCGGTGTTCGAGCCGTCCAAGCTCGCCCAGTCGAACCGTCAGGGCCGCAAGATCATGCAGTCCTATTTCAAGAAGAAGGGCGTCGCCGTCGGCTTTTCGAAGTCGGAGTAACGAACCATCTAACCGCCGCGAAGTCTGTTCCAGAATTCCCCTGGGAGTGGCGAAAATGGTGATTTCGAGAACCGAAGCGGAGCGTACATTTGGTACGTGAGCACCGGAAGCGCAGAAATCGCCATTTGCAGCCCGCCAAGGGGAATTATCGAACAGACGCTCAGTCGGCGAGCGTCAACACCAGTGGACCATTCTTGGTCACCACGATCGTGTGCTCGAACTGCACGGTGGGCGCACGCGGCTCGCTGTAGAGCGTCCAGTTGTCCTTGTCGCCGTCCTCGGCCCATTGGCCGCCGAGCGAGAGAAACGGCTCGACGGTAAAGACCAGCCCCTCATCCATGATCCGCGTCTCATCCGGATCCGGCCAGGTCGAAAGCTCCGTCGGTTCCTCGTGCAACGAGCGGCCGACGCCGTGGCTGGCGAGATTGGTGATCAGCGTATAGCGGTTCTTCCTGGCAAAGGCGCCGATCGAATTGCCGATATCGGCCAGCGGACGGCCGGTCTTTACCTGGTTCAAGCCCACCCAAAGCGCCCGCTTGCCGTCGCGCAGCAACCGTTCCTGCTTGGCCGTGCCCGGCGGCACGATGAAGGACGAGCCGGTATCGCCGAAATAGCCGAGCTTTTCGCCTGACACATCGATATTGACGAGATCGCCGGCCTTGATCACCCGGTCGCCGGGAATGCCATGGGCGATCTCTTCATTGACCGAGATGCAGGTCGCACCGGGAAACTGGTAGCAAAGCTCAGGCGCAGACTGGGCGCCATTGTCCTCGAGCACCTTGCGCCCGATCAGATCGAGCTCGCGCGTCGTGATGCCGGGCTCGAGCGCTGCAGACATTGTCTTGACTGCAGTCGCACAGATCCGTCCGATGTCCTTGAGACGCGACAGGTCCTCTTCGGTTTCGACGATCATGGCGGTCCTTCAACGGCTCTTCGACGGGGATAAGCGCTGCCTTAGGCGGCAGACGCTGTCTCCGTCAACGCTTTCCGAACCAGCGGCGCGACTTTTGCTCCGAAAAGTTCGATCCCGCGCATCAGTTCCTTATGCGGCATCGGCCCGATCGCCATCTGCATCAGGAACCGGTCATTCTTGAAGATGCCGTGCATGGCGACGATCTTTTCGGCAACGGCTTCGGGATCGCCGACGAAGAGCGCACCGCGCGGCCCGCGCGAGGCATCGAACTGCGCCCGGTTGGTCGGACCCCAGCCGCGCTCGCGGCCGATCCGGTCCATCACCACGGCCTGCGGCGCATAGAAGATATCAGCCGCCGACTGCGTGGTGTCATGGATGAAGCCATGCACGTTGATTGAGGTCTTGAGCGTCGACGGATCGACGCCGGCCTTGGCGGCGCTCTGGCGATAGAGATCGAAGAAGGGCGCAAAGCGATGCGGCTCGCCGCCGATGATGGCGAGCGCCAGCGGCAGGCCGAGATAACCGGCACGCGCCGCCGACTGCGGCGTGCCGCCGATCGCGATCCACAGCGGCAGGAGATCCTGCAGCGGTCGCGGATAGACACCCCTGCCCTCGATCGGCTTGCGGGTCTGGCCTTCCCAGGTCACCACCTCGTTCTCGCGGATTTCCATGAGCAGCTGCAGCTTTTCGGCAAACAGCAGGTCATAGTCTTCGAGATCATAGCCGAAGAGCGGGAAGCTCTCGATGAACGAGCCACGCCCGACCATCAGTTCGGTGCGGCCATTCGAAAGCAGATCGACGGTGGCATATTGCTGGAAGACGCGCACCGGATCGTCGGAGGAGAGCACCGAAACGGCGCTGGTCAGCCGGATGTTCTTCGTCTGCACGGCCGCAGCGGCAAGAATAGTCGCCGGCGAAGACGCCATATAGTCAGGGCGGTGATGTTCGCCCAAGCCAAAGACATCGAGACCGACCTCGTCCGCCAGCCGGATTTCCGCCAGAAGCTCGTCGACACGGCGCTTGGCATCGGCCCCCTTGTTGGCGGCATTCGGGTCGACATCGGCAAATGTGTAAAGTCCGAGTTCCATGGGAAGACTCCTGATTGCGTGTGTTGGCCCAGACATAGAGATTTGCGGCTGCAGACAAAAGGGCCCGCCATCGAACAGTGTGTTTCCCCGCAATTGCTCTGCAGCGATGGGCCGCGTCTGCTGCGTCAAAAGGTCATTGCGCCGGAACTTCCTTTAGGACTAACCTTTCCCTTCGCGGGCGCAACATCACGCCCGTGATCCATCGGCATCCGTCGAGAAGGAAACATTCATATGAAAAGAACTGTTGTCATTACCGGCTCCACCAGTGGAATCGGCCTTGGAATCGCCCGTGCCTTTGCCGCTGAAGGGGCCAATGTCGTCATCAACGGCTTCGGCGATGCCGCCGAAATCGAGAAGGCCCGCAAGTCTCTGGAAGCGCATGGTGGTAAGGCGCTCTACCACGGCGGCGACATGACCAAGCCGGCCGAGATCGCCGACCTGATCGCCAGCGCCGAGAAAACCTTTGGCGGCGTCGATGTGCTCGTCAACAATGCCGGCATCCAGCATGTCTCCCCGGTCGAGGATTTCCCGATCGAGAAATGGGACCAGATCATCGCGATCAACCTGACCAGTTCCTTCCACACGGTGCGAGCGGTCGTCCCCGGCATGAAGGCGAAGAAAAAAGGCCGCATCATCAACATCGCCTCGGCCCACGGCCTCGTCGCCTCGCCCTACAAGTCCGCTTATGTGGCAGCCAAGCACGGCATTCTCGGCCTGACGAAGTCGGTCGCGCTCGAAGTCGCCGAGTTCGGCATCACCATCAATGCGATCTGCCCGGGTTACGTGCTGACACCGCTTGTGGAAAAGCAGATCCCGGACACAGCCAAGGCCCGCGGCATCACCGAAGAACAGGTGAAGACCGAGGTCATGCTGCGCCTGCAGGCAACCAAGGAATTCGTTTCGATCGACGAGGTCGCCCAGACCGCGATCTTCCTGGCGAGCGATGCTGCCCGCCAGATCACCGGCACCTCGATCTCGATCGATGGTGGCTGGACCGCACAATAGACTTGAAAGATAACGCTGCGCCGCCCACCATTGGTCACATGGTCGGCGCAGCGCCGGCGTCCGCATTATGGACGTCTCCAGGGGGACAAAAGACATAGATGGCAGACAGCATTCGTTTCATCCTGAACGGCGAGGACATCGCCCTTGCAAGCCTCGATCCGACCGAGACGCTTCTCGATTTCCTGCGCCTGAAGCGCCGGCTGACTGGCTCCAAGGAGGGCTGTGCGGAGGGCGATTGCGGCGCCTGTACCGTGCTGGTCGGGCGGCTCGTTGCTGGCAAGTTGCAGTATGAGACGGTCAATGCCTGCATCCGCTTCGTCGGCTCGCTGAACGCCACCCATGTGGTGACGGTCGAGCACCTAGCGGCGAAAGACGGCACATTGCATCCCGTGCAGCAGGCCATGGTCGACTGTCATGGCTCGCAATGCGGCTTCTGCACGCCGGGCTTCGTCATGTCGCTCTACGGTCTGTGGCTCACCTCGCAGAACCCTGGCCGCGCCGAGATCGAGCGCGCCCTGCAGGGCAATCTCTGTCGCTGCACGGGTTATGAGCCAATCGTCAAGGCGGCCGAGCACGTCGCGCGCATCCGCCCGTCTGCCCTCTTCGACCCGCTGGAGCGCGAACGCGCCGAGATCATCGCCCGGCTGGAAGATATCTCGACACGCGAAACGATCGCGATCACGGGCCCCGATGGCCGCCGCCTCGTTGTGCCCGGCAGCGTCGAAGGTCTCGCCAAAACCTTGGCCGCCCATCCCGAGGCGACCGTGGTCGCCGGTGCGACCGATGTCGGTCTCTGGGTCACAAAGCAGATGCGCGTGCTGGACCCGGTCGTCTTCATCAACCACCTGGAAGACCTGCAGAAGATCACAGTGATATCCGAAGGCATCACGATGGGTGCCGGTGTTAGCTACAATGTCGCCTTCGAGGTGCTGCGCCAAGAAATCCCCGCCTTCGGTCGCCTGATCGAGCGCATCGGCGGCCAGCAGGTTCGCAACATGGGCACCATCGGCGGCAATGTCGCCAACGGCTCGCCGATCGGCGACTCACCGCCAGCGCTGATCGCGCTCTCCGCCACCGTCACCCTGCGCTCAGCCTCGGGCACCCGCACCATGCCGCTCGAAGACTTCTTCATCGACTACGGCAAGCAGGACCGCCAGCCAGGCGAATTCGTCGAAAGCATGTTTGTGCCGCGCCCGAAGGCGGATAGCCACGTGGCCATCTACAAGATCACCAAGCGCCGCGACGAGGACATCTCCGCGCTTTGCGGCGCTTTCCATCTGGAGACCGATGCTGACGGAGTGATCACCCATATCCGCATCGCCTTCGGCGGCATGGCGGGGACGCCGAAACGTGCGCGGTCGGTCGAGGCCGCCCTTTACGGCAAACCCTTCACGCAAGCGAGTGTCGAAGCTGCCCGCGGGGCCTTCGACCTCGACTACAAGCCGCTCACCGACTGGCGCGCCACGGCGGAATACCGCCAGCTGACGGCGAAGAACCTGCTGACCCGGTTTTTCCTGGAGGTGTCTGGCACGCCGCAGGAACTGCAGCGGTTTGCAGTGGAGGAGGCGTGATGATTCTATGTGCTCTCTCGCCAGCATACCCCCCTCTGTCGGCTGCGCCGACATCTCCCCCACAAGGGGGGCGAGTGGCCGCTGGCCGCCTGTCCACCTCCCGACTGAGTATCGCCGCGGTTCCCGCGCTCCCCACCTCCCCCTCGAGGGGGAAGGTCGCCGCGAAGCGGCGGGTGGGGGTGACCAAGGTCGCAAGTTCGACATGTGAGACTGGTTCCCAACTCACGACAATCACCCCACCCCGGAGCTACGCTCCGACCCTCCCCCTCAAGGGGAGGGTGAGGCCGCGCGGGTGCGGCTTGCCACTCTCCCCCCCTGTGGGGGAGATGTACGGCAGGACAGAGGGGGGTGCATCAGGCACGACTTTTAAAGACGGAGGCCTTCATGGATAAGGCGACCTACGAGACGACCAAATACATCAAGGGGCCGCTGCACCAGTCGCTCAAGCATGATTCAGCACACAAGCATGTTGCCGGAAGTGCCGAATATATCGACGACATTCCCGAACCCGCCGGCCTGTTGCATGGTGCGCTCGGCATGGCGGACCGCGCCCATGCGGAAATCCTGTCGATCGATCTTTCTGCGGTGAAGGCCTATCCCGGCGTCGTCTGCGTGCTGACGGCCGATGACATCACCGGCGTCAACGATGTTTCCTCTGGCGGCCGCCACGACGAGCCGCTGATCGCCACCGACAAGATCGAATTCCACGGCCAAACCATCTTCGCCGTCATCGCCGAGACCCGCGACGCGGCCCGAAAGGCCGCCCGCCTCGCCAAGGTCGACTATCGCGACCTGCCCTTCTGGACTGATATCGACGGCGCGCTGGAGAATGGCAGCCCGCTGGTGACCCCAGGCATGACACTGAAGCGCGGCACGCCCGAGACCGAACTCGACAAGGCGGCCAACCGCATCCAGAGCTCGATGCGCATCGGCGGCCAGGAGCATTTTTACCTAGAAAGCCATATCGCGCTCGCCATCCCCGGCGAGGACGACGACGTGACCGTCTGGTCCTCCACCCAGCACCCCTCGGAAATCCAGCACATCGTCAGCCATGTGCTCGACATTCCCTCCAACGCCATCACCGTCAACACGCGGCGCATGGGCGGCGGCTTCGGCGGCAAGGAAACCCAGGGCAACCAGTTTGCAGCGCTCGCCGCACTCGCCGCCAAGAAGCTAAAGCGCGCCGTCAAATTCCGCCCCGACCGTGACGAGGACATGGGCGTCACCGGCAAGCGCCATGACTTCAAGATGGATTTTGACGTCGCCTTCGATCATGACGGGAAGATCCATGCGATCGAGGCCAATTTCGCAGCCCGCTGCGGCTACTCCTCCGATCTCTCCGGCCCGGTCACCGACCGCGCCCTTTTCCACGCCGATTCGAGCTATTTCTACCCGCATGTGAAGCTGACCTCGCAGCCCTTGAAGACCCACACCGTCTCCAACACCGCCTATCGCGGCTTTGGCGGACCGCAGGGCATGCTGGGGGCCGAGCGGGTGATCGAGGAGATCGCCTATGCGCTGGGCAAGGACCCGCTCGAGGTCCGCAAGGCCAATTTCTATGGCGAGAAGGGCTCGGGGCGTGACGTCACCCCCTATCACCAGCAGGTGGAGGACAACATCATCCTGAAGGTCGTCGAGGAACTCGAAACCTCCTGCGACTACCAGGCCCGCCGGCAGGCGATCATCGACTTCAACAGGACGAGCCCGGTCATCAAGAAGGGCATCGCGCTCACCCCGGTCAAGTTCGGCATCTCCTTCACCATGACCGCCTTCAACCAGGCGGGCGCGCTCGTCCATATCTATCAGGACGGCTCGATCCATCTGAACCATGGCGGCACCGAAATGGGCCAGGGCCTCTACACCAAGGTCGCCCAGGTCGTTGCCGACTGTTTCCAGGTCGATGTCGACACGGTGAAGATTACCGCAACGACCACGGCCAAGGTGCCGAACACCTCGGCAACCGCCGCCTCCTCCGGCTCCGACCTGAACGGCATGGCCGCCTGGGATGCCGCCCGGCAGATCAAGGAGAGACTGGTCGCCTTTGCTGCCGAGAAGTATGAGGTCCCGGCCTCGGAGGTAGAGTTCCTGCCCAACCGCGTGCGCGTCGGTGAGCAGCTGTTCTCCGTCGGAGATTTCGTCAAACAGGCCTATTTCGGCCGCGTCCAGCTCTCGGCCGCCGGCTTCTACAAGACGCCGAAGATCCACTGGGACCGGGCTGCTGGTCGCGGCACGCCCTTTTACTATTACGCCTATGGCGCTGCCTGCACGGAAGTCTCGATCGATACGCTGACTGGCGAATATCTGATGGATCGGACCGACATCCTGCATGACGTCGGCAAGTCGCTCAATCCGATCATCGACATCGGCCAGATCGAGGGCGGCTTCGTCCAGGGCATGGGCTGGCTGACGACGGAAGAACTCTGGTGGGACGGCAAGGGGCGCTTACGCACCCACGCCCCCTCGACCTACAAGATCCCGCTCGCCTCCGACCGCCCGAAGATCTTCAACACAAGACTGGTCCCGTGGTCGGAAAACTCAGAACCCACCATCGGCCGCTCCAAGGCCGTCGGCGAGCCGCCTTTCATGCTGGCGATCTCGGTGCTGGAGGCACTGTCCATGGCTGTGGCCTCCGTTGCCGATTATCGCGTCTGCCCGAGACTGGACGCACCGGCGACCCCGGAGCGTGTGCTGATGGCGGTGGAAACGCTGAAGCGCGCCTAGTTAATGGCGTGTTGCTGCCCGCAACAGATAAAGAAAGGCCGCGAGGATCAGCACCGGCAGGACCAGCAGCTTGACCAGATAGGCCGTGGCGATGCCGATCGATGCGGAGAAGAGGTCGGCCGAGATCGCGACACCATCCTGAATGACCTGCGCATTCGCGGCGGCGGTGGCCGCCATGTCGGAGGCCGCCTGCAATGTCCCGGTAAAGGCCGAACCGAGGCGGTCGAACATCCCCTCCTCCGCAGGTGGAATCCGGTCGGTCGGTGACAGTGTCGGAAGCGATGGCGCCACCTCGCCCTCGATGCCAGCGAAATCATGCTGGCCGCTCATGCGATCCAGAACGTCCGTCGCATTGGTCCAGGCGCGGTCGGTGATCGCGTCACCGGCATAAAAGGCGATGGTATAGGATGCAGGCAGGAGGACCGCCCCCAGCACGCCAAGGACGAGAACGGCCCTGGCCAACCGGTTAAGGATGGGTGGCACCCGACGCGCGGTAAGGGTGAGCCCGGCGCAAAACAGCGCGCAAGCCCCCAAAGCGATCGACGCGACCTTTGCGACCGGCACCAGAACGAGCGACAGGACGCCGGAGACGATCGCAAGGCCGAAGAGAAAGTCGACCAGGCGCTCAATCGTGTTGATGACAGGCTGCAGCAATTGCCCCGGGCTTGCAGTCACCGATGCGACGCCCACGCCGCCGGTGATGTCGGCATCGCGCGCCACGCTCATCACCGAATTTGCCACGCGCAAGGTGCCATAAAGCGCGCTACTGCCAATCATGACATCGCGGCTGAACCGGGCAGCAATGTCTGCCAGCGGATTGACGAGAAAGAGCGCCACGGCAAAACAGGTAATGAGAAGCCAGATGATCGTTCCCTGCGTTCTGGACATTCGAGCTCCCATGTCGTCGATGCGAAACCATAACATGGTCGGCATGTTACGGGCGCAGAGAAACCATGGTCGGATAAACCAAAAGCCGCGCTGTCCAGTTCCCCGCGGAAAATGCTAGGATCGCCGCATCATGAGCCTCACCACCCTCCGCGCATTCCTCGGCGCCCATCAAAACGCTGTCCTCGTCGAGGTCGCCGAGACCAAGGGATCGACGCCGCGCGACAACGGCACGATCATGCTGGTCGCGGAAACGGCCCTTTGGGGGACGATCGGCGGCGGGTATCTGGAATTCCTGGCGATCGGTCATGCGCGCAGGCTGCTCAGCGGCGAGACGCTTGCTGCAACCCTTGACGTGCCGCTCGGGCCGGAGATCGGTCAGTGCTGCGGCGGACGGACACTTCTGAAGTTCACCCGGCTCGACAAGGACGGCAGCCAGATCCTCTTGCAACGCCTCGCCGAGGAGCGGTCACATTTCCCTGAGGTCATGGTCTTCGGCGCCGGCCATGTCGGGCTGGCGCTCGCGCAGGCGCTCGCCCCGCTTCCGCTGAACGCCACGCTCATCGACTCGCGGCCCGAAATCGATGGCGAACCGCCCGAAGGCATCACCTTCCGCCGCGTCGCCATGCCCGAGGCGGAGATCGCGAAGTTGAAACCAGGCGGCGCTGCCGTCATCCTCACCCACGACCATGCATTGGATTTTCTGATCGGGAAGGAAGCGCTTGAGCGCACCGACCTCGCTTATGTCGGCATGATCGGTTCGAAGACCAAGCGCGCTACCTTCGCCTCCTTTCTCGAGCGCGAGGGCGTGGGGCGAGATTCCATCGAAGGCCTGACCCTACCGATCGGCGGCAGCGCGGTGAAGGACAAGCGCCCCGCGGTGATTGCGGCCATGGTCGCGGCCGAATTGCTGGGTGTGCTGCTCCCCTGAAGCGATATCCGAACAAGCGGAATCACATCGACAAAAACACCTCCCAACCTACTCTATTGATTGGTCTTCCCCTCACATCGATCCAAGCTGCATGCGGTCGAGCAACCGTCTCTGAGACGCCTCTATTCCCCGCTGAAAATCACTCTCTGCCTCCAGCCCCACGTCCCGTCTGAGGTCCTCGGGCAACTCGTCCACCGAGAACCGCCGGCGCCGTTTCTGCGGCGAGAAGACCTCTCGCAGCCAATGTTGGATGCCCTCTGATCCGGGCATGAACCGTCCGATCGCGGACATTATCTCTGCCTCCACGTGCATGAATTCGTTTCTGTCTGATGCGACGATCATGCAGCCGGTTGCCGGCCAGATCCAATTCAATTACGCTGACGATGCATAAAGAGGCCTTATCCATGAAGCTGTCGCGCCAATTCCCGTTGAATGCCCTCCGCGTCTTCGAGGCGGTGGCGCGACTGTCGAGTTTCACAAAGGCCGGCGAGGAACTGGGCATGACCCAGACGGCGGTCAGCTATCAGATCAAGCTGCTCGAGGAGCATGTGGGAGAAAGGCTTTTTCTGCGTCTGCCGCGCCGGATAGAAATGACCGATACCGCAGAACGCCTGCTGCCAAAGGTGTCCGACGCGTTCTCCCTGCTGCAGGAAGCGATGGCGGGTGCAGCGCGTGGCGACGACGAGATCCTGGAAATCCACTCCTCGCCCACATTTGCGTCGCAGTGGCTGGCGCGCACGCTTGGGGCCTTTCAGTTGCAGCATCCCAACATTGCGGTCCGCCTTCTGCGTGGATCGATCCTCACGGACTTCAACCGGCAGACGGCCGATGTCGCCATCAGGGTCGGCCAGGGTCCCTGGCCTGGCCTCACCTGTCGCGAATTGATCCGGCTTGACTACACGCCCATCCTCAGCCCCAAGCTTGCAGAGACCATAGGCGGGGTAAACGAGCCGGCAGATCTTCTGAAGCTGCCCTGGATCAGCCACGATGACCTTCGGTGGCGCTACTGGTTCCAGCTCGCGGGCCTAGAAGCGCCGGCAAAATCCGCGCGACGGCTCGATGCTCTCGGCGTCCTTGATCTCGAGGCAGGTGCCGCCCTTGCCGCCCATGGTGTGGCAATGCTCAGCCCCTTCTATGTTCAAGATGACCTGTTATCCGGCCGCCTGATTCGGCCTTTCGACATCAGCTGGACCGACGAAAACACCTACTGGCTCGTCTACCCGCAAACTCGCACCAACCAGCCCAAGATCAAGGCCTTCGAGACATGGCTCCTGGGCACGCTCGAAGCGGAAAAAGCCCACTGATTTCACCGGCTTCTCGGCAAGAAAAGAATCTCTGCATAAATCGCGCTTCAAAGCCCTCGGCGTGTTCACGAGGGCTTCCCTTGCAGCGCAATATTTTCCACACTGTCCGGCCGGGAGGATGACAAGGGGAACTCCGAATGTATGAATACGCAATCGCCTGGGAATGGCTGTCCTTCGCCGTCCGCTGGCTGCATGTGATCACCGCGATCGCCTGGATCGGCTCGTCCTTCTATTTCATCGCGCTCGATCTCGGCCTCGTGAAGCGTCCCGGCCTGCCCGTCGGCGCCTATGGCGAGGAGTGGCAGGTGCATGGCGGCGGCTTCTACCATATCCAGAAATATCTGGTTGCCCCCGCCTCGATGCCGGAGCACCTCACCTGGTTCAAATGGGAAAGCTACGCCACCTGGCTCTCGGGCTTTGCGCTTCTGGCTGTCGTCTATTACGGCGGCGCCGATCTCTTCCTGATCGATCGTACCGTCCTCGACATCGAGCCTTGGCAGGCGATCGGCCTGTCGGTTGGGTCGCTGGCCGTCGGCTGGATCCTCTATGATCTCCTCTGCAAGTCGCCGCTGGGCAAGAACACCTGGGGCCTGATGGTCTTCCTCTATCTCGTGCTGATCGCCATGGCCTGGGGCTATACGCAGATCTTCACCGGCCGCGCCGCTTTTCTGCACCTAGGCGCCTTCACTGCGACCATCATGTCGGCGAACGTCTTCTTCATCATCATCCCCAACCAGAAGATCGTCGTTGCCGACCTGATCGCCGGCCGCACACCCGACCCGAAATACGGCGTGATCGCCAAGCAGCGCTCGCTACACAACAACTACCTGACGCTCCCCGTCATCTTCTTCATGCTGTCGAACCACTATCCGCTGGCATTCGCCACGCAGTTCAACTGGATCATCGCAGCCCTCGTCTTCCTGATGGGCGTCACCATTCGCCATTGGTTCAACACGACGCATGCCCGCAAGGGCAAGCCGACCTGGACTTGGCTGGTCACGGTGCTCCTGTTCATCGTCATCATGTGGCTGTCTACCGTTCCGAAGGTGCTGACCGGCGAGGAGGAACAGGCGAGCCTTTCTGCCCGTGAACAGACCTTTGTCGCGAACGGCCATTTCGAAGCGGTGCGCGATGTCGTACAGGGACGCTGTTCGATGTGCCACGCCGCCGAACCTGTGTGGGAAGGCATTGCGCGGGCACCGAAAAACGTGAAGCTTGAAACGGACGGCGAGATCGCCGCCCATGCCCGTGAAATCTACCTCCAGGCCGGCCGCAGCCATGCCATGCCGCCCGGAAACATCACCGATCTCTCACCCGAGGAGCGCCAGTTGCTGGTCGCCTGGTACGAGACGACGGTTCAAGGCAAGTGATGACACCTGAGACACTGATCCGCGGACGCCTTTTGTCCTTCCGCCGCGCCCCCCAACATGCCGGCGACAGCGAAAGCTATCTCTACGAGGAAGACGGCGCACTGCTCGTCCGCAACGGCAAGATTGCAGCCGTCGGCGTCTATGCGGACGTCAAGGCGAAGGCCGGCGCGGAAGCGGAAGAAGTCGACCACCGGCCGCATCTGATCCTACCCGGCCTGATCGATTGTCACGTGCATTTCCCGCAGATGCAGGTGATCGCGTCTTATGCTGCCAATCTCTTGGAATGGCTTGATACCTACACCTTCCCCGAGGAATGCCGCTTCGTCGAAACGGCACATGCAGAACGCATCGCCACCCAGTTTTTCGACGAGTTTCTGCGTCAGGGCACCACGACCGCGGTTGCCTATTGCTCCGTACACAAGGCCTCTGCCGACGCCTTCTTTGCCGAGAGCCTACGTCGCGGCACGCTGATGATCGGCGGCAAGGTGATGATGGACCGCAACGCCCCTCAAGGCCTACTCGACACGCCGCAGCTCGGTTATGATGAGACCCGTGCTGTCATTGAGCAATGGCACGGCAAGGGCCGCAACCATGTCGCCATCACCCCGCGCTTCGCCATCACCTCGACGCCAGAGCAGATGGCGATGACGCAGAAACTGGCGGAAGAATTCCCCGACCTGCACATCCAGACGCATCTGTCCGAGAACCACGACGAGATCCGCTACACCTGCGAACTCTATCCGGACGCCACCGATTATACCGACATCTATGCCCGCTACGGCCTGCTCCGGAAAAAGGCGCTCTTTGGCCACGCCATCCACCTCTCGGAGCGCGAGGCGGATGCCATGGCCGAAAGCGGCGCGGTCGCGGTCCATTGCCCGACCTCCAACCTCTTCCTCGGCTCCGGCCTCTTCCCGCTGAAGGCTATCCAGCGCAGAGAGAAACCCGTGACGGTCGCGGTCGCCACCGATATCGGCGGCGGCTCGAGCTATTCCATGTTCAAGACCATGGACGAGGCCTACAAGATCCAGCAATTGCTCGGCGAGCGCTTGAACCCGCTCGAAAGCTTCTACCACATGACACTCGGCAATGCCGTGGCGCTCGATCTCGCTGATCGTATCGGAACGCTGGACGAAGGCTCGGATGCCGATATCGTCGTGATGAATGCCGCAGCGACGCCCGCCATGCGCCTCCGTATGGAGACGGTGACGTCGCTGTCCGAAGAACTCTTCCTGCTGCAGACGCTCGGTGACGACCGCTCGGTGGTCGAGACCTATGTGGCAGGTAAGGCGTCGAAGCCTCAGTTCGGCCTCTGAAGTAGCCCCGAGGGAGGATTGGAATCCATGCTGTTGACCAACCTCGCCCTCGGCACCCTGATGATTTCGCTGACGGTGGTCATTCACACCTTCGGACTGATGGCTGTCACCCATGTCATGGCCTGGGTCACGGATCGCATTCGCCTGCATGGCCACAGAAGTCACATGCTCGCCATGAACACGGTCGTCATCGGCGTCTTTGCGGTTCTGACATCCGAGGTCTGGCTCTGGGCCGCCGCATACAGCCTGATCGGGGTCGTCGACGATTTCGAGACCGCCCTCTATTTCTCCACCACGACCTTTTCCACCGTCGGCTTCGGAGACGTGGTGCCGCATCCGGAATGGCGCATGCTGGCCGCACTCGAAGGCATCAACGGCTTCCTCCTTATTGGTTGGTCGACCGCCTATCTGATCGCCGCCGGCATTCGCGTCGGACCGTTCCGCTCGGGCGAGCATTTCTGACCAACACAAGAGGTAAAATAGTTTTACCTGTTGGCCGTTATCGTAGTTCCCAGCCGCCTTTCGGTCATGATATGGCGGTTACCAGACATTTCCGGAGAACCTGTCGCATGGCCCCGATCCTCGAAATCGCAGATCTGAAAACCCTTGCGCGCAAACGCGTGCCGAAACTCTTCTTCGACTATGCCGATAGCGGCTCCTACACCGAGGGCACCTACCGCGCGAACGAAAGCGATTTTGCCAGAATCAAGCTGCGCCAGCGCGTGCTGGTCGACATGAGCGGCCGCACACTCGAAACGACCATGGTCGGCGAGAAGGTGAAGATGCCGGTGGCGCTTGCCCCAACCGGGCTCACCGGCATGCAGCATGCCGATGGCGAGATGCTTGCAGCGAAGGCGGCGGAAGAATTCGGCGTGCCCTTCACGCTGTCCACCATGAGCATCTGCTCGATCGAGGACGTCGCCTCCGTCACCACCCGCCCCTTCTGGTTCCAGCTCTATGTCATGCGCGACCGGGACTTCGTGATGAACCTGATCGAGCGGGCCAAGGCCGCCAAATGCTCGGCTCTGGTTCTGACCGCCGACCTGCAACTGCTCGGCCAGCGTCACAAGGATATCAGGAACAGCCTGTCCGCCCCGCCGCGGTTGACGCCGAAACACCTTTTTCAGATGGCCATGCGCCCGCGCTGGTGCTGGAACATGCTGCAGACACAGCGCCGCACCTTCCGCAATATCCAGGGCCATGCCAAGAATGTCTCCGATCTTGCCTCGCTCGGCGCCTGGACCAATGAGCAGTTCGATCCCAAGCTGTCCTGGAAGGATGTCGAATGGATCAAGAAGCAGTGGGGCGGCAAGCTGATCATCAAGGGAATTCTTGATGTCGAGGACGCCAAGATGGCGTCAAAGACCGGCGCTGACGCGATTGTCGTTTCCAACCATGGCGGTCGCCAGCTCGACGGCGCGCATTCTTCCATCGCCATGCTGCCGAAGATCGTCGACGCCGTCGGCCACAAGATCGAAGTGCATATGGATGGCGGCATCCGCTCCGGCCAGGACGTGCTGAAGGCCGTGGCGCTCGGCGCCCGGGGCACCTATATCGGCCGACCCTTCCTCTATGGCCTCGGCGCGATGGGCAAGGATGGGGTGAGCAAGGCGCTGGAGATCATCGCCAAGGAAATGGATGTCACCATGGCGTTGTGCGGCAAGCGACAGCTTGCCGATGTCGACAGGTCGATCATCGCGGAAAGCCCGTTCTGAGCTTGCCTCAGGCGATCCAGCCGCTGGAGAGCGCGCTGACCCAATCCATCATGCCGTGGCGGCGCGCAAGCTCTGCCATGGCGAGGTTGTCATAGCGGACCAGACGAAAGCTCGGCTGCCAGCCACGATCCGTCTTTTCGAGGATCGCATAGCTGGCAAAGGGCGTTCCCGCCTGGGCCTTGTGATAGACGGGCACGTCGTAATCGAAGCCGGGGCAGCCGATGCTGCCGGGATTGACGATCAGCCTGCCATCGCTGAGTTGCACGGCGCGCGGAATGTGGCTGTGTCCGCAGAGCAGAAGCGTTGCATCGACACCGTTCGCCAGGGTTTCGATTTCGTCGAGCGGCTTCAAATGGAAGATGCCGTCGGCCGACAATGTCTCGGTCCAATAGGTATTATCGTCGCGTGGCGTCGCGTGACAGAGGAAGACCTCGTCACCGAGGCGAGCCGTTTCCGGCAGGTTGCGGATCCAGTCGAGATGAGCGGGCGACAATTGCGGATAGCTCGGCTTTTCCCAGTCCCCCATCGCCTCGAAGGGCCGGTCGATGAGCGCCCGATCATGATTGCCGCGAACTGTCAGTGCATTGAGCGGCGTCAGCAAGTCAGCGGTCAAACCAGCCTCGAGTGGCCCGGAAAAACTGTCACCGAGATTGACGATCGTCTCAATGCCCTGCGCCCGGATATCCGCGAGCACGGCTTCGAGCGCCAGATGATTGCCATGAATATCGGCGATCGCCGCAAATCGCATGCTCAGCTTCCCCGATAGGTGGAATAGCCATAGGGCGAGAGCAGCAAAGGCACGTGGTAATGCGCCGTGGTGTCGGAAATGCCGAAGCGGATCGGGACGACGTCAAGGAAGGGCGGATCGGTCAGCGCAAAACCTTTGGCCTTAAGATAGTCGCCAGCATGGAATAGCAATTCGTATTGCCCGACCTGGAACTCGTCTCCGATCAGCATCGGCCCGCCGTCGACGCGGCCATCGTCATTGGTGAAGACGGTCTTGATCAGCTCCGCCTCCTCCCCGCTCATCCGCATCAGCTGGATGCGAAGCCCCTGGGCGGGCTTGCCGAGAGCGGTGTCAAGCACATGGGTGGTGAGGCCGGTCATATCTCAGGCTCCCGAATCATGAAGGGGGTTTCGAAGAAATACTCTTCGAGATTGTTGCCGGGTCCGTCGCGATCGACAACCAGGAAATCGCTGACCTCGCCGATCGCCATCAAGGGATGGTGCCAAGTGTTGCGCCGGTAGTTCACGCCCTGATGCGGGCTGGCCAGAAACACCTGCGGCTGACCCGGCTTGCCATCTTCATCCGGGGAGACGGCCACGAGAAACGGCCGGCCCGACAGCGGCGAAAAACTCTGGCTGCCGAACGGATGGCGCTCCATCATGCCGATCTCATAGGGAAAGACGCGTGGCTGTCCGCGGAAGATATTGACGATCACTCGCGCCCCCTCGCCCGCAACCTCCGGAGCGAAAAGCGCATGAAAGCGCTCGGTCGTGCCGCCATTGATCAATCGCATGGTCGAAGGATTGGCCTCGATCACCTCACCGAAGGGCGCGAAGTCGGATGCCGTCAGGAGACGGATGGGGAGGTCGATGGGCAAAGGGGTTATTCTCCCTGGATATGCGGATGGCGGAGTTGGTCGATCTGGCGGACCAGTTTCGGAAGATCAGATTGCACCGTATCCCAGACCTGACGCCAATCCAGCCGATCATATTGATGGACCACAAGATTACGCAGCCCCCGCATTTGCGCCCAGTCGATCTCGGGTTGCTCAGTGGCAATATCGGGAAACCGCGCCTGGATACGGGCGGCGGCGGCAGCAATCAGAACAAAGGTCATGGCCACCGCGCGCTGGCGCAGCAGATCATTCTCGAACGCCTCGAAACTCACCCCATCGAGGAACCCTATGGCTTCCGCCGCAGCCTCCTCCATGTCTACGAGATCATCGAGCAGCCGCTCTTCGGGCGTCATATGGCGCGAGCCTCAGCGAGGATCCGCGCTCGCATCCGCTCTTTCAAGCCGCCCGAGGAGACGATGTCGACCCGACAGGGCAGCAGGTCCTCCATCTCCGCCTGTAGCCCGCCGAGATCGAATAGCGTCATGCCGGGGAGGCCATCCACCAAGATATCGAGATCGCTGTCCGGCCCGTCTTCGCCGCGCGCGACAGAGCCGAAGACACGCGGATTCGTCGCCTTGTGACGTGCCGTCACATCGCGGATGGCTTGCCTGTTCTTCTCCAGCACTTCGGACGGTCGCATGGCCCATCTCCTTAGGATCAAGTGTAATCCAAAGCCGGAAGCCGCGGAAGCCTCGACCGTTTGCCCCCCGAACGAAAACAGCGCCGAGGTCACCCCCGGCGCTGCAATCTAATCGCTCAACCTGAAATCAGGCAGCGTTCTTGGCGTAATCGGCCGTCGGCACTTCGGCGATCGTCTTCAGGACGACGGAAGCGATCTGGTAGGGGCAGCCCTGGGAGTTCGGGCGGCGATCTTCGAGATAGCCCTTGTAGCCGTTGTTGACGAAGGAGTGCGGAACGCGGATCGAGGCGCCACGGTCGGCAACGCCGTAAGAGAACTTGTTCCACGGAGCCGTTTCGTGCTTGCCGGTCAGGCGCAGATGGTTGTCCGGACCGTAGACGTCGATGTGGTCCTGCCAGTTCTTGGCAAAGGCTGCCATGAGGGCTTCGAAATATTCCTTGCCGCCCACCTCGCGCATGAAGGTGGTCGAGAAGTTGCAGTGCATGCCCGAACCGTTCCAGTCGGTATCGCCGAGCGGCTTGCAGTGGAATTCGACGTCGATGCCGTACTTTTCGCACAGACGCAGCAGCAGGTAGCGAGCGATCCAGATCTGGTCGGCGGCCTTCTTAGAGCCCTTGCCGAAGACCTGGAATTCCCACTGGCCCTTGGCCACTTCGGCATTGATGCCTTCGTGGTTGATGCCGGCTTCGAGGCAAAGGTCGAGATGCTCTTCAACGATTTCGCGGGCGATCGAGCCGACGTTCTTGTAGCCGACGCCGGTGTAGTACGGGCCCTGCGGAGCCGGGTAGCCCTGCTCCGGGAAGCCAAGCGGGCGGCCGTTTTCGTAGAAGAAGTATTCCTGTTCGAAGCCGAACCAGGCGCCTTCGTCGTCGAGGATCGTGGCGCGGCTGTTTGACGGATGCGGGGTGACGCCATCGGGCATCATGACTTCGCACATGACGAGAGCGCCGTTCGTGCGAGCCGGGTCGGGGTAGATGGCGACCGGCTTCAGCACGCAGTCCGACGAGTGGCCTTCGGCCTGCATCGTCGAGGAGCCATCGAAGCCCCAGAGCGGCAGCTGTTCCAGGGTCGGGAAGCTGTCGAATTCCTTGATCTGCGTCTTGCCACGCAGGTTAGCTACCGGCTTGTAGCCATCGAGCCAGATATACTCGAGCTTAAACTTGGTCATGGTGCTCTCTCTTCAGTCTCGCGCCACTCATCGGCGCAACAGAGGGGTGATTCTCCGGCGTGCCCGGGAGTCGGGAACTAAAAAGCAGGAAGCGTGCCAGTTTGGCGGTGGCGGCCGAGCGCAAGCCATTTTGTCGCAGGCGAGACCCGAAAACCCTGCAACAGAAGGCGTTTCTTTAACAGATTCCGCTGATACTCAGGAACCGGAGCGCCGTGTCGGGTGTTTTTCAAGCACAAACGACCACGAAAACGGTGTGATGATTTTAAATTCATCACTTTTTCTTCGCGAATACTGCCCACTAAATAAGCATTTTGCACTTTTCATGTGCATTGCGGTTTGGGACGTGGTAGATAGGGATCATCGAGAAGACACTCGGTGGAAACGAGAGGTAGTAGCATGACAACGAACATGGTTCGGGAATCGGCGAAGATCTACGAATTCCCGGTGCGTGACCTGGCTCGGCTCAATGCCATGCGTGAGCGCCAGGCTCCGAAGCCCGTCATCTATGAGAGCGGGTCGGCGAGCTGGTATCACGAGGAAGCGATCCGCGAAGCCGAACGGGCGCCGAAGCAGTAGTCGCCATCCAGGCGATCAAAAAGCCGCCCGCATTGCGGACGGCTTCAAGCATGCGACGAGCGGGCCTTTGCCCGCTCTTTTCGTTTGTATCAACTTATGCCTTCGTGCCGAACAGACGCAGGCGCATGACGCCTCCATCCGGATGAACGCCGATCCGCACATGCGTGACCGGTCCAACCTTCTGGATCTGGTCGCCCTCGTAAAAGTGCTCCGCATCCATCTGCATCTTCTGGCGCGTCAGGATCGGCTGCCACTGTTCGGATGCGGCAATCTCCGCTTCGGAGAAGGTGTCGCCGGCGTCCGGCAGATAGGCACCCAGCAGCTCGCAGGTGTCGGGATAGTTGCCCTTGTAGAAATGCGTATCGATCAGCACCCGGTTGATCACGCCTGGATGGCCAAGGCGGATGATCGCCCAGTCATGACCGGGGCCACGGCGGCGCTTGGTTTCCCAGCCATCACCCATGTTTGTGCCGCGGCCGGGCGACAGGATCTTGTCGGGATGGCCGTAATGGGCGTCCGACCAGGCGAGCGACTTGGCGCCATGAAAGATATAGGCGAGATCGATTTCTTCGGTTGCACCGACCTTCAACCAGTCGAAATGGGCCGCCCCATAGACGCGCAAACGCGCAACGCCGCCATCGGGATAGATGTGCAGGCGCAGATGCGTCCAGACCTTCGAGGTGTCCGCATTGGCAAAGAAGTGCTGGGCAGACGCGCCGAGTGGCGACTTGGCCACCAGTTCGGTCCAGACGGTAGCATCGGTCGGATCGCCGCTTTCGACGAACGCCGCCTCGATCGAGCCATGCGGCGGATAATTGCCCGTAAAGAAGCGCGTATCGACATCAAAGCCGAAGATGCGGCCTGGCATTGCGAGCCGGATAACGGCGTAGTCATGGCCCGGCACGCGCTTGCGACGGCTTTCCCAGCCATCCATGTATTTGCCGTTGTCGTCGTAAAGGTCCGGATCGAAACTCGCGGGCTCATCGTTCAGCATGCGCGACACCGGCGCAAAGAACTCGTCGGTCGAGAAAACACCAACGGCACCGAGGCGGGCCGAGGCGAGATTGACGGCACCGGCAGCAAAATCCGGCAGGACGACGGTCGAGGTCTCAAGCATATCAGTGTGTCTCCGGAAGCAGGCTTTCGAGGCGAAGCCTGGCGATTTTTTCCACCTGCTGGCAGGCGGTGTCGAATTCCTGGTCTCGTGTGTTGGCGATGCGCGTCTCGAAGGCCGCGAGAATGTCGTCCTTCGTCAGCCCTTTGACCGCGATGATGAAGGGAAAGCCGAATTTCTTGACATAGGCCGTATTTAGTTCGGTGAAGCGCGCATGCTCATCGGCCGTCAGGCGGTCGAGCCCAGCACCGGCCTGTTCGCGTTTGCTGTCTTCCGTCAGTTCGCCTGATATGGCGAGCTTGCCGGCAAGATCGGGATGGGCGCGAAGCACGCCGAGCCGCTCCTCGGCGCTCGAGGTGCGAAAGATCATCGCCATCGCATCATGCACGTCGAGCGCCGTCAGTGGCTCCTCGATCATACCGGCATCGAAGGCACGCTCCGCTATGAAGGGCGAATGTTCGAACACTCCGCCGAAACGCTGAACGAAGTCCGCTCTGTCCATGCCGTCAATCCAGTATCATGTGAGGCCGCAGCTGAGACAGCTGCGGCAGGGAGGGTCCGCTTGCGCATCCCGCGAAGCAGTTGACGACAAGGATTAGCCGAGCCCCCTGTCCTTGTCGAGTTTCCGAAGGCGACAGGCACTTTCAACGCAATCGCCAGGGTCCTTCGCTTGCAGCAGACCCGGATCGACCTATCTACAGCTCGCTTCTCCCATTCCATTTGAAAGGATACCCCATGCCGATTGCCAAAGGCTATGCCGCAACGGATGCCTCCAAGCCATTGGTTCCCTTCACCTTCGAGCGTCGCGAACCGAACGCGGACGACGTGGTGATCGAGATCAAGTTCTCCGGCATCTGCCACTCCGACATTCACCAGGCGCGCAACGAATGGGGCAACTCGACCTTCCCCATGGTCCCTGGCCACGAGATCGCCGGCATCGTCACAGCAGTCGGCTCGAGCGTTTCGAAATACAAGGTCGGCGACCGCGTCGGCGTCGGCTGCTTCGTCAATTCCTGCCTGCATTGTGAACGCGACCTCTACCGCGAACAGTATATGCCCGGTCTCGTCGGCACCTATAATTCCACGGAAGTCGACGGCGTAACCCCGACGCAAGGCGGCTATGCCGACTCCATCGTCGTCCAAGAAGATTATGTGCTGAGCATTCCGGACAACCTGCCGCTCGACAAGGCAGCGCCACTGCTCTGCGCCGGCATCACGCTTTATTCGCCGCTCAGCCACTGGAAGGCTGGCCCCGGCAAGAAGGTCGCCGTCATCGGCATGGGCGGCCTCGGCCACATGGGCGTCAAGATCGGCGCGGCCATGGGTGCCGACGTCACCGTACTCAGCCAGAGCCTGTCGAAGAAGGAAGACGGCCTCGCCTTCGGCGCCAAGGAATATTACGCCACCTCGGATCCGGAGACCTTCAAGACGCTCGCCAGTTCCTTCGACCTGATCCTCTGCACCGTCAGCGCCGAGATCGACTGGAACGCCTACCTGAACCTTCTGAAGGTCGACGGCACCATGGTATTGCTCGGCGTGCCGGAAAACCCGGTCCCCGTGCATGCCTTTGCCCTGATCGCCGGCCGTCGCTCGCTCGCCGGCTCGATGATCGGTTCGATCAAGGAAACCCAGGAAATGCTGGACTTCTGCGGCAAGCACGACATCACGCCGGAGATCGAGATCATCGACATCGCCCAGGTGAACGCAGCCTATGAGCGCGTTATCAAGAGCGACGTCCGCTACCGCTTCGTCATCGACATGGCGACGCTCGACAAGGGCTGAGCCTAGACACGCGAATGAAACGAGAGGGCCTGGCATCGCTGCCGGGCCCTCTTTTCGTGGAGAAACCTGCCCTCCAACGCGAAGTCATCCTCGGCCTTGTGCCGAGGATCCACCGAGGCCGAACTAACCAGATACGTTGCAGATGCTCGGGACAAGCCCGAGCATGACGACCGCAGGGTAGGCGGCGTTCAATCCTGCAACTGATACCCATTCCGCTCCGGAAACGGCCAATCAGCCAGCAAGGCCATGTCCGGCCGGTAGATCTCCACCTTCAGTGGATAACACTTGGCGACATCGCTCGAATGGCTGGTGCTGCAATCCCCGCCCGGGCAGGCCGAAAGCGCGCCTAAGAGATCGATCTCCGCGAACATTTCGAGGAAATCGCCGGGGCGAACCGGGCTCGCCTTCATGAAATACTGCTGCGTGTCGCGGGTGAAACCGGTGCACATGAAGACGTTCAACACATCATGCACATGCGGCTCGACTGCCCTGATGTCGGAACCGATGTGATGCGCCAGCGCGCGGCAGAGGTTGGAATGGCAGCAGTGATGGTAGTCGTCACCCGATAGCAGGCGGTTGGTATAGGGATCGCAGCGCGTGCCGATCACGTCATGCACGCCGCCACCGAATTCGTCGAAGCCGTACCAGCCAAGCGTATCATGGCTGATCGTCGCCATGGGGCGGAGCGACGGCAGATTGCTCCAGAGACGGTTGCCGGTCGTCACATGCGTCGCATGCAGCGCCCGCGTCTTGCCCGAGAAGAAGCGCTCGGAGAGATCGTTGGCATTCCAGAGGTTGAGGTCGCCGACCTGCGGCCCCTCGACGCTGACGATGCGGAAGGAATGCCCCTTGGGAACCTCGAACGTATTGCCCTCGCGCGGCGGCACGATCACCTCGCCGACCTTCTCCATCGTCGCCCGCGCCCGATCCAGAATGCTCATATCGGGTGCGACAAGCGACTCGACCGGATAGCAGACGACAGGCTTCACCGCGCGGCGGGCCGCCGCATCGGCGGGAATGGGGATGTTTGCGTTGAAGGGGGACATGGGCGGCTCCGGAGTGGGCATAATGTGATCCGCAAGGTGCCCCAGCCACCCCATCAAGACAACTGCCTCTCTTCTTGCCCCATGACCAAGCCTGGCTTAGTCATGAAGTCATGAAACTGCCACCGCTCCCGACACTCCGTGCTTTCGAGGCCGCCGCCCGCCGAGAAAGCTTCCTGCAGGCCGCGACCGAACTCGGCATGACGGCAGCGGCCATCAGCCAGCATGTGAAGGCGCTGGAGGATTGGCTGGGGCTTGCCCTCTTCGAACGCCGCCCCCGTGGCGTGCGCCTCACCACCGATGGACGCGAATTCGGCGCCGCCTGCTCGGAAGGGCTTGGCCACATTGCCCGTGCCGCAGAACGGCTGACCACTCGCAAATCCTTGGCCTGTGCCAGCCTCGCCTGCATGCCCTCGGTGGTCACCCATTGGCTCGGCCCACGCCTGCCCCGTTTCCGCGCAGCACATCCTCAGATCCAGGTCTCGATCGTCTACCCCATGGGAGCGCAGACTCCGGATGAAGCCGGCGCGGACCTGCTGATCTGCCACGGCACCCGCCCGCCTGCTCGCGCGGAGCGCATTCTGCCAGCCGCAACCCGGCCAACCTGTGCGCCGAGCTATCTGGAGCGACACGGACCGATCACCACACCAGCCGACCTCCTTAACCAGGACCTGTTGCACGACGCGACCGAGGCCGCCTGGCAGTCCTGGCTGGCGGCGCGCGGGATCAAGGGCCTGACACCGTCAGGACCGCTCTATGCCGATTTCAATCTGCTGGTCAGTTCGGTCCTCTCAGGCCTCGGCATCGGCCTCTGCCCGACCGCCCTGATATCAGACCATCTGGCAGCCGGCACGCTGACGGTGCTGTTTGATGAAGCCGCCGACGAAGACAAGGCCTATTGGCTGCTCTCAGGTGCGGCACTGTCCGAGCCTGCCGCGATCCTGCGGGATTGGTTGCTGGCGGAGGTTGCCGGCTAGCCCCCTCACCACGCCGGCTTGTGATGCTTGTGCCAGTGCTCGGCGATCTCGATGCGCTTGGGCACCCAGACCTTCTCATGGCTGGTCACATAATCGATAAACCGCGCGAGCGCCGCAGCCCGTCCCGGACGCCCAACAAGGCGGCAGTGCAAACCGACGGACATCATTTTCGGGCTGCCGTTCTTCCCCTCTTCGTAGAGCACATCGAAGGCGTCCTTGAGATAGGTGAAGAACTGATCACCGGTATTGAAGCCCTGCGGAGTGGCGAAACGCATGTCGTTGGTTTCAAGCGTATAGGGAATGATCAGGAAGGGTTTTCCCTCGAGATCCGGCACCCAGAACGGCAGGTCGTCGGAATAATTGTCGGAGGAATACATAAAGCCGCCCTCCTCCATCACGAGGCGCAGCGTGTTGTCAGAAGGCTTGCCCTGATACATGCCAAGCGGATGCGAGCCGGTCAGCTCCTTGTGCAGCCGCACGGCTTCTCGAATATGCTCGCGCTCGACGTCTTCCGGGAAATCCTTGTATTCGAGCCAGCGATAGCCGTGGCTGGCGATCTCCCAGTCCGCTTCCTTCATCGCGGCCACAGCTTCCGGGTTGCGTGCCATGGCAAGCGTGACGCCGTAGACCGTCACTGGCACCTTGCGCTCGGTGAACATCCGCCACAGCCGCCAGAAGCCGGCGCGCGAGCCGTATTCGTAAATCGATTCCATGTTGAGATTGCGCTGCCCCGGCCAGGCCTGGGCGCCGACGATTTCCGACAGCAGGTTTTCCGAGGCCGGGTCGCCATCAAGAATGCAGCTCTCGCCGCCCTCCTCGTAATTGACCACGAACTGCACCGCGATCCGGGCCTCCCCCGGCCATTTCGGATCGGGAATGTCGCGGCCATAGCCGATCAGGTCGCGGGGATAAGGAGCAGTCGTCATAGGTTCACCTCTCGTGTTTTGACGCGAGGCTATTGGCGAGGGCGGCGCCTGTCGAGATGGAAAACGCGCATTTTGCTGCAGCGCACAGGCCTCAGGCGATCTTGCGGTTGGAAACCCGGCCCAGCGGATGCAGCGAATGCACGGTAAACGGTGCGCCACGCTCGGTTTCGACGAAGAGGGCGAGATTGGCGATGACAACGGGCTCGGCGAGGGCAGGATCGAAATGCGCTTTGAGAGCCTGCTCGATTCGCGGAAAATCGCGGGCGAGCAAAGGTCCGGTCAACGTCATGTGGAACCGGAACTCGTCCATCACATAAGGATGTCCCCAGCGGCTGAGATTGGTGAATTGCGGCGCCGAGAGCCGTTCGGGATTGCGCCGGTCGATCTCGGCCTCGGAAAGCGGCGCACGAAAGCCGTCGAAAGCCTGGACGATGGATGCCGCCAGATGATCGACCTCCGGACAAGGGCGCTGAAGGATCAAGCCATAGACGTCACCGATGCGTCCGACCGACAGACCCTGCAGAACCACGGGCTCCATCCGGCCGGCAAAATGCATCAGATCGCGCAGGAGAGAGGCCTCGTTCGCGCCTTCGCTCAAGCGGAACGGCGCCTTGAAGGTCGCATGAAAGCCGAAGCGACGCGGAAGGGCCGTGTGAAAGGCAATCTCGTGCACGCCCAGGCCCTTCAGTCCCGGATGTTCCTCCACCTCGCCGGAGAACACGTTGCGGCCGAGCCAGCGTGCCGCTGCATCGGCAAGCGGATCACGGGCAGGCGGCGTAAAGCAGATGGCATAGCGCATGTCGAGCACCTCACACTGGCTCGCGACGGCACTTTAGCAGTTGCCGTTACAACCCCGTGGATAGGTGATTTGCATGACAGTATCACGAAGCGGGCGAGGCAATTTCGCGGCCAGAGCCTAAGCCAATCCCTTTGATTTCAGGGTATTTCGGTAAATTCCTCACCGCCTGCGCGGCGCGCAGCCACCGAAACGTGATGGGCAAGGGCAAAGCCGTGAGGCAGGGACAAGGCCTCACCGCCAATCGAATCGAGAGCGGCCTCCGCCAGCCGGTGAGCAATGCCGAAGCTCACCTTGAAGCCGCCTGTCAGCGCATGCACATGCGGATGATCGGGATGCGGGCCGACCATCGGATCCCGATCGACCGCCTTTGGGCGAAGCCCCGCCCAGCGTTCGACCACCTCGGCTTGCTGCAGCACCGGTGCAAGCTCCCTCGCCCCGGTGATCAGGACATCCAACTGCGCATCCGTCGAGAAAGGATCCTCGAACGTGTTTTCGCTGGTGCTGCCGATGGCGACATGCCCGCCTTCCTGCGGCACCACATAGAGGCCATCGAGATAAAGGAGCGGCAGATCGGCTGGCAGGTCCAGTTTGAGCAGTGCCGCCTGCCCCTTAACGCCGCGGCCGAGCGGCTTGCGAAGCGCAGGTCCGATGGCATCGAGCAGCGGGAAAGAGCCGACACCGGCTGAAACCAGAAGATCACCGTAACCGACAATGGTCCCGTCAGCGAGTTTTACCTGGCTTGCCCCGGCATCGATCGATTGCACGGCGCTCCCGACCAGCAACCGCACACGTCCCGATCGCTCAAGACGTGACCGGATCGCCGTGGTGAGAGCACGCGGCGAAACACGGCCCGCGAGGCGATCGAACACCACACCAGCCTCAGAAAAACTCCGCGACGGCCAGTCGGCAAACGGGCTCTCGTCGAGGACGGTCCAGTCGAAGGCCCTGCCCTCTTGGTTCCAGTTCGTAGCCGCCTCGCCCGAATGCCGCTCGGCGATCGGCCTCAGATGCGGCTTCGGCAAGGGGATAAGACGACCGCAGCGCTGATAGCCGGCGGAAAGCCCGGTCTCCGCCTCAAGCAGAGCGATCTCCGCCTCGAGTGACAGCAGCCCCTCGAATTGCAACTGCTTCTTCTCGTTCCAGCGATCCGGCATATGCGCCATCAAGGCGCCAAGCAGGCCGCCACTCGCCCCGCTCGCAATACCGTCGCCGTCGATCAGGATGGTATCGAGACCACGGCGCTCGGCCTTGAGAGCCGCCCAGAGGCCCATTATGCCGCCGCCGACGATCACGAGATCGGCGCGCAATTGACCTGACATCGCAGCCGTTTTATCGGACATCACCATGACCCATTCAAATTATCCGCCAGGCACCGGCGACACCCAGGTACCGCTGGCTTGGCACGACGGCGATATGCCCTTTTCCACCGCCTTTGGCGATCATTTTTATTGCCAGACCGATGGCCGGCTCGAATGCGGCCATGTCTTCCTGGCCGGCAACGGACTGCCGGAGCGTTGGCGGGATGCGGACGATTTCACCATCGGCGAACTCGGCTTCGGCACAGGGCTGAATGCCTGCGAAACCTGGCGGCAGTGGAAGGAGCATCGTCGTCCTGGCACTCACCTCCACTTCGTCTCCTTCGAGCTCTTCCCCATGCAGGCCGAAGAGATCGACCGCGCCCTCTCCCGCTGGCCGGAGATCGATGCCGAGCGTGAGGTCCTCGTCGCGCGCTGGCCGGAGACGCCGTCCGGTATCATCTCGATCGACCTTGATGACCAGACGCGTCTATCGGTCGTCTGCGGCGATGCCTTGGATAACCTGACGGCAAGCACACTGACCTTCGATGCCTGGTTCCTCGACGGCTTCGCCCCCTCGCGCAACAGCGCCATGTGGTCGGCGGACCTGATGCAGCGTGTCCACGACACGACAAGACTAGGCGGCAGCTTTGCGACCTATGCCGCAGCCGGCTTCGTCCGACGCAACTTGATCGCAGCGGGTTTCGACGTCGAGCGCCGACCAGGCTTCGCGGGCAAGCGGGAGATGCTGTGCGGCGTCAGGCGCTCGGCCTGATCAGCCTTCCACTGCGAGCCCGATGACGGGCCTGCCACTCCATTGCTCGATCTTGCGCATAAGGAGTTCCGGCGAGATCGGCTTGGAGAGATAGTCGTCCATCCCGGCGGCAAGGCAGGCCTCACGATCGCTGTCGAGCGCATGGGCAGTCACGCCGATGATCGGGGTCCTTCCGCTGCTGAGAGCAGCCTCTTCCGCGCGGATCACGCCAGTCGCCTGATGCCCGTTCATGACCGGCATGGAGACATCCATCAGGATCAGATCCGGCGGCTCGCTGCGCCAGGCCTGAACGGCTTCCTCACCATTGCCGACGATGCGATAGGCAACGCCGCTTCCGGTCAGGATCTGGCGGAAGACGATCTGGTTGACGGGATTGTCTTCCGCGATCAGCACTCTGAGGGCCCCATCGTCGGGAGCCGCTGAAGCGGTTGGCTTGGCCTCCACAGGCAATGGCGCGCGTGGAGCCAATGGTGGAGGCGGCGAAAGGGGACGAAGGCGTGGCGCGTTCACGCCGTGAACCCGCGCCGTTCGCACCACGTCGATGATCGCACCACGCAACACATTGGCCCGCGCCGGCTTCATCAGATGCGCCTGGATCTTCAAGCTTTCGAACAGCCTGTCATCGCCGACCATGTCCATCGAGGTCAGGAAGACCAGAGCAATATCGTCGAAGCGACGGTCGCTGCGGATCGCTTTCGCCACGTCGATGCCGTTCATGTCAGGCATCTGGTAGTCTATGACGACGACGTCGATCGCCAGCCCTTCCGTATGGGCGGCAGCGAGAATATCGAGGCCGGTCAGCCCGTCCGGAACCGCGAGCCCGTCGAAACCCCACATCTCCAGCTGCTCGGTGATGATGCGGCGGTTGACGGCGTTGTCGTCGATGACCAGCACCCGTGCATCCTTGACGGTGGCCGGCAACTCCTTCTGGCCGCGGCGTTCGGCAACGATGGCGAGCGGCAATTCGACGGTGAAGGCCGAGCCGCGCCCGACCTCGGATTCGACCTGCAGCTTGCCCCCGAACAGGCGCACTAGACCGCCGGTGATCGCGAGCCCGAGACCGGTACCCTCGTGGCGACGGGTCGAGGATGTATCGACCTGTGAGAATTTTTCAAAGATCTTCGCCTGCATGTCCTGGGGGATGCCGATGCCGGTATCCTCGATGCGCAGCTTCAGGATCGCCTGTCCCTCTGCCATGGCGTCCGTGGACACCTCGACATGCACGTGGCCCTTCTCCGTGAACTTGATCGCATTGCCCAGGAGATTGGTGACGATCTGCCGGAAGCGTCCCGGATCACCCATGAAGGTATGGCGGACCTTCTGGTCGCCGGAGACCACGAGTTCGATATCCTTCTCGGCGGCGGCGGCGGACAGCAGTGTCGCCACATCCTCGATGGCCTCGACCGGATCGAAGGGAGACTTGCGCAGCTTCAGCTGCCCGGCATCGATCTTCGAGAAGTCGAGAATGTCGTTGATGATGGTGAGCAGCGCGTTGCCGGACTTCACCATAATGTCGACGAAGGTCTTCTGGCGGCTGTCGAGCTCGGACTTGGAGAGCAGTTCCGCCATGCCGAGAACGCCGTTCATCGGCGTGCGGATCTCGTGGCTCATATTGGCGAGGAAGTCGGACTTCGCCTTGTCGGCGGCTTCGCTCCGCGCCAAGAGCACTTCGAGTTCGGCTTCGCGCTCCTTGAGCTCGGTAAAATCGGTCAGCACGACCACACAACTGCGGTCGCCACCGAAGGTCGCCTCCAGCTTGACCCAGGTCTTTCCGTCGACGAGGAAATTGGTCGAGACCGCATTCGCGGTCTGCAATGCCGCTTGCCACTGCTGCAGAACCTCGTGCGCTTCCGCACCGAAATCGCCGCGCGCCGCACAATATTCGAAGATCGGCCGCCAGCTTTCGCCCGATGCCAGCAGGTTTTCGGGCAGATCCAGGATGCGGCTGAAGGACGGATTGACCTCCGCGATGCGACCCTGCTCGATCATCATCAGGCCCTGCGTCATCATCCGCATGGATTCCTGCACGAAGCGCCCGAGCCGCTCCAGCTTTTGCTGCGCCTCGTCGATCTCGCGTTCGCGGGCCCGCATCTCGGTGAGATCGGAATAGGTGAGCAGGATCTTCCGGTCGTGCAACCTCGTGATCGTTGCCAGAACGAACTTGCCATCGTCATAGGCGAGTTCGGTGACATGCGAGCCTTCCAACGCATCGAACTGCGCGATACGGGCGCGGTAGCCTTCCTCGAAGTCGATCCCCGGCCAGGCATAGCCGAGTTTGTGGTTCTGTTCGCAATAGGACCGGAAGCTCAACCCACTTAGTTGCATATCAGCCGGCCAGCGCCAGATGTCCCGGCACTTCTCGTTGGCGAATTCGACCATGTAGTCGGAATTCATGATCACCACGCCGACAGGCATGACCTGCAGCATCGAGACGATATCGGCATAGAGCGCCTCGGCGCGCGCCTGTGCCGCAACCAGCGCCTCCTGCCCCTTCTTGAGCATCGAGATGTCGTTGACCGAGCCGACGAGGTAATGCTTGTTCTGCGCCGTGGTGATCCGGCTTAGGCGCGTGATGACGGAGATCTCCTGACCGTCGCGGACGACCACTTCGCGGTTCTTCTCGATCATCTCGCCGGTTGCGAAGATCCGGAGGTTTTCCTCCTTCATGATCTGACCGTTTTCCGGCCAGAGTTCTTCTTCGGTGAGCCCGTAAATGTCTTCCCGACGCTGGCCGTGGAGGTCCTCATAGGCCTTGTTCACGTAGATCATCCGGCGATCCGGATTGCGGATGAAGACGGGCACCGGCATTTGCTCGAGCGCCGCGCGATAGAGCAGCGTCTCTTCTTCGCGCTGATAAATGTCCGAGACGTCGGTATAGGTCAAAAGGATGCGCCCGCCCTCGAGCCGGCGACTACCGCCGGCCAAGGCCCGTCCGGATGGCGTCTTCACGTCGATCAGCGGCCCCTCGTCCATGCTGACGACCTGCTCGATGCGATAGGCGACGCGCTCGTCGATTTCTTCGCAAGAAAGATTGGGCATGGTCCGTATCATCGCCCGCGTCAGGAAATCCCGATAGGACATGCCTTCCAACCGCTGAGACGCGTCGAATTCCGTCATCTCGACGGCCGCCGCATTGGCGAAGGAGATCTGCAAGTCGGTGTCCAGAACGATGATGCCGACCGGCAGTGACGCCATCAGGCTCTGGAGCTGCAACTGCAGCGCTTCTGATTCCTGTCGAACGCTCTCAAGCTTCTCCTGCTCATGCCTGAGTGGCGAAAGGTCGGTGATCGAGCCAACGATATAGCGTTCGCCATCCGGTCCGGTGACGGCCCCGGTGCGGCTGAGGACGGGGATGCGTGACCCGTCGGCCCGGATGAAATTGTCCTGATATTCCTCCGTCACGCCGCATTCGAGGACACGCTGGTTGCCCTCGAAATAGTCCTGGCCTAGCTCGGGGAAATTCTCTTGTTCGGTTCGACCCAGGAGATCCTCGATCGGCCGCCCCACCATCTGCGAATAGACGCCATTGGCAAAGAGCAGCCGGTGATCGGCGCTGCGGACATAGGTGGCGATGGGATATTGTTCGAGAACCGCCTGAAAGAGCGCGACGGAGGGAAGCGTCCCGAGAGCCGCGGGATCAGCCGATGGGCCGGATGGGGTCGCGGCTCTCTTCTCCTCCATGAAAGCGAAAAGATAGATCCGGTCATCGTCGTCGAAGAAGCGTTCGATATGCAGGACCCGCGTCGGTCCGCCCGGCTCAGCCCGCAGCTGCAGCGCCTCGTCCTGCCCGAACACGAGAACCCGCCGCTCGCGATCGTCGCGCAGGGCGTCCAGATCGCCCCCCAGGATTTCCCGATCGCTGCGACCGACGAAGCTTTCGACCGAGAGGTTGTGCAGGTCAGCAAAGGCCGCATTGACCGCGACATAGCGCAGTTCGCTGTCCTTCACGTAGGAAGGCAGATCAAGCACCGCGATCTTGTCGCAGACCAAGTCCAGCAAGTCGCTTCCCCGGATCAAATCAGTTTCTCCCTCCTCCGATCAATGACGCGGAATGGTAAACAGCGGGTAAGCGAACCACCATCCCAAGCTTTAAAAGCGAAGTAGAATGAACGCGTATCGGTCTCGGATCCCGTCATCAGCGCCACTGTTCCAGATGAGCCGGTTTTTCGTCGCAAACGGCAATGCCTTTTCAGCCGCGAACCTGCGAGACTTGATGTCGAGATTGACACAATGGATCGACCATGAGCGACATTACGACCTCCGCCTTGTCCGAGACTGATACGCTATCTGTCGGCGGTGAACGCCGCAGGCGAACCGGCGGTCGAGGCGCCGAACGCATCCGCACCGGTGCGGCCGGCAAGTATCGCAATCTCGTCAACCGCCTTGCAAAGACGGAGCTTTTGGATCCAGCCGCCCTCGACGCCATGCATGAGGCCTCGCTTACCATCCTCGAAGAGATCGGCATGGACATCATGCTGCCCGAGGCCCGCGCCATCATGAAGGCGCATGGCGCTGATGTCACCGAAGGCGCGGACCGCGTCCGCTTCGACCGTGACCTGATCATGGACATGATCGCGTTCGCCCCGCGCGAATTCCAGATGTTCGCCCGCAATCCCGAGCGCAACGTCAAGATGGGCGGCAACAACCTGGTCTTCGCCCAGATTGCCTCCGCCCCCTTCGTCGCGGATCGCGAGGGCGGCCGCCGCGCCGGCAACCAGGAAGACTTCCGCAAGCTCGTGAAGCTTGCCCAGTGCTACGACGTGATCCACACGACAGGCGGCTACCCGGTCGAGCCGATCGACATCCACGCCTCCGTGCGTCATCTCGACTGCCTCTCCGACATGGTGAAGCTGACCGACAAGGTGTTTCACTGCTACTCGCTCGGCAAGCAGCGCAACCTTGACGCCATCGAGATCGCCCGCATCGGCCGCGGCGTCTCCATGGAGCAGATGGAGAGCGAGCCCTCGCTCTTCACCATCATCAACTCGTCTTCGCCGCTCCGGCTCGACGGCCCGATGCTCCAGGGCATCATCGAAATGTCGTCGCGTGGCCAGGTCGTCGTCATGACGCCGTTTACGCTCGCCGGCGCCATGGCACCCGTCACCATCGCCGGCGCCGTCGTCCAGCAGAATGCCGAGGCCCTTTGCGGCATCGCCTTCACCCAGATGGTCAAGCGCGGCACGCCCGTGGTCTATGGCGGTTTCACCTCGAATGTCGACATGAAGACCGGCGCCCCCGCCTTCGGCACGCCCGAATACATGAAGGCCGTCATCGTCGGTGGCCAACTCGCCCGCCGCTACGGCATCCCCTACCGCACCTCCAACACCAATGCCGCCAACACGCTCGACGCCCAGGCCGCGTATGAGAGCGCCTTCTCGCTCTGGGCACTGACGCAAGGCGGCGGCAATTTCATCATGCATTCGGCCGGCTGGTCCGAAGGCGGTCTGACGGCCTCCTTCGAAAAATTCATTCTCGATGTCGACATGCTGCAGATGGTCGCCGAGTTCCTCACCCCCCTCGACGTCAGTCAGGATGCGCTGGCGCTCGATGCCGTCCGCGAAGTCGGCCCTGGCGGCCATTTCTTCGGCACGGCCCACACGCTCGCCCGCTATGAGAGCGCCTTCTATTCGCCAATCCTCTCCGACTGGCGAAATTTCGAGACCTGGACCGAGGCCGGCCGCCCGACCACCTACGACCACGCCAACCGTGTCTTCAAGGAGAAGCTGACTTCCTACGAGCGCCCGCCGATCGATCCGGCGGTGGAGGAAGAGCTCGATGCCTTCGTAGCAAAACGCAAGGCCGAAGGCGGGGTTGCGACGGATTTTTGATTCGTCAGGACAGCTGCTTCAAGTAAGCCTGATAGGTCTGATGCGGCTCCGGCTCGAAACGGTCCGGCATGACTTTCCAGTCCTCGACCCTGTCGAGGCGGAAATCGCGGAAGTCGGCGCGCATCTCGCACCAGGCGGTCATCACCCAGATCGCGCCGAAGGCGGCGAGCCCCAGCGGCCAGACGACACGCTGGCTGCGTTCGCCGGGCAGTGAGTGATAGGCGATCCAGACCTTGCGCTTCGCAGACAGCGCAGAACGCATATCACCAAGACAATCCGGCACGACGGGCTGGGCCGACGAGCGAAATGCATGGATCGGGGCGGAGATCAGCCGCTCGGCATGCTCCATCGGCAACATGCCGAGCATCTTTTCCTTCGCCTCTCGCGCAGCCTGACCGAGCCGGGGATCGCCGAGCATTTCGACCGCCCGCAAGCCGAAAGCCAGTGCCTCAAGCTGTTCAAACGTGAATGTGAGCGGCGGCGCATCGAAGGCCTCGCGCAGCATGTAGCCCACCCCGCGTTCCCCCTCGATCGGCGCGCCGGAGGCGATCAGATGATCCATGTCGCGATAGATCGTGCGTGGTGCGACCTCCATCTTCTCGGCGATCTCGGCTGCGGTCATGGCCCGACCCGTCGCGCGCATCAGCTGGATGATCCGGAACAGGCGGTCGGCGGGGCGCATGCAGGCCTCCTTCGAAGGTAATGGCCAGAAGGTTGTCAGTTGGCCTGTGCTAGGTCAAGCCATCATCGTCAACGGGAGAGCCAAATGACCACCAACACCATCCTCGAAATCGCCGTGTGCACTGTAACCGACAAACCAGCCGCCGAAGAGGCTCGTCGTGCCGCCATGGCGGCGGTCAAGACCTATCCCGGCTTCGTCAGTTGGCGGCCGCTCACCTCCATGGATCAGCGCGACATGATCGCCGACCTCGTCGAATGGGCCGACAAGCAAAGCGCCGAAGCGGCAGCCGCAAAGGTTCAGGCAGATCCGGCCTTCGCACCTTACATGGCAGCGATCACGGGTGTTACGCTGATGCAGCACTTCGAGACGCAGGACACGATCCGAGACAATGGCTGAGCCGCTGAAACACCTGATCGGCCCTCAGACGGCCCGTGAAACGGCAGATGCCGTGGCGCGGGCGAGTGAGGCATTCGATCGCGCCGCCTTTCTCGCAGACATCCTGCCGGTCATTGACGGGCTGGAGCTGATGCAGCGCGGTCAACGCATTGCGGATGCGCTGCACCGCCATCTGCCGAACGATTTCGAGCAAGCGGCCTCCATCCTGCACAATTGCCTGCCAGGGCCAGAACAGGGCGGCCTCAGCGGCTGGGCCCTTCTCTCCTTCAACCAGTATATCGCCGCCCATGGCCGCCGCAATCTCGAAACCTCCCTCGGCCTTCTGAAGGCACTGACGCCGCATTTCACCGGAGAATTCGGCATCCGCCCCTTCATCGCCGAAGAGCAAGACAGGGCGCTGGCGATCATCGCCGGCTGGGCTCATGATCCCAACCATCATGTCCGGCGTCTCGCCTCGGAAGGCACCCGTCCCCGCCTGCCCTGGGCCATGCGCCTGCCGCGACTGGTCGAGGATCCCTCCCCGATCCTGCCAATTCTGGAGGCGCTGATCGGTGACAACGAGGATTATGTCCGCCGCTCGGTGGCCAACAGCCTGAACGACATCGCCAAGGATCACCCCGATCTGGTCGCAGACTTCGTCGAACGGCATAGGGCCGGCGCTTCCAAGGATCGGCTCTGGCTGCTCAAACACGCCTCGCGCACGCTCATCAAAAAGGGCCATGCCAAGGCGCTCGCCAATTTCGGCTTCGAGCCGCTCTCCGATGTCACAGTGACATTGGCTCTGGCAAACGACCGCGTGCGTTTTCCCGGAGAGTTCGGCTTCGAGATCCACGTACGTAACAATGGAAGCGAGGCACGCACGGTTCTGGTTGATTACGCCATTCACCATCGGAAGAAGGACGGCTCGCTCTCGCCCAAGGTCTTCAAGGGCAAGAGTCTGACGATACGGCCCGGAGAAAGCCTGGCGTTCGCCAAGCGCCACGCCTTTCGGCCGATCACGACGCGGGTCTATCATCCGGGCGTTCACAGGCTGGAAGTCATGCTGAACGGCGTCGTTCAGGCCGGGGCAGATTTTGAGCTGACCGCGCCTGCAAACACCGACGACGGGAAGCGGCGCGACCATTGAAACATGACAAAACGAGAGAGGCCCGCCGGAAGCGGGCCTCTAATAGATTGAGATAGCGGTCCTCCGCCTCAGTCATTTTCGATCTTCAGCAATTCGCCCGAGACGGGATGGAAGGTCGCTTCGACACGCTGACCGTCGCGCATGCCCTTCACCTCATAGCAGCCGTCATCGACGGTGATTTCCTCGGCCCTGACATTCGCGGCCAGAGCCTTCTGTTCCATGTCCCCGAGCGACATCCGCGCATCGGCCGCCACGTCCCGGCAGGACGGATCGTCATCGGCCTGAACAGATCCGATCGAAGCGGCAAGGATAAGGGCAGATGCGGCGAGAAGGGTCTTCATGGCTGTCTCCATTTGTCATTCATCGGGTGACGCAGTGCCGAAGGCTACAGATCATGCCTGTCACCGAAGGCCGGCCCGAAGCGGGCGTCGTCCTGTTGCAAACACCCGTCAGCCGTATTTGTTCACCTCACGATTGCGGCAACGGAGCCCGGAAACGGACGAACCGATGGCGCGCGAGGGACGGCACCGAGGAGACTGTTTTGTGCATTGCACTTGACTTCTCAGGCAAAAGGGATCATTTGCGGGTCAGCTTTTACCTTCCGGCCGCCGCGTGAGCGTGCCCAGCGACAACTGAGACGCGACGAAGGATAAGGCGCATGACATCAGGGCGGGCATTCCGCCGATGCGCTTGGAAAGCTTTTTTCCAACTTACAAGTTCCCAAATCACGCGGGGTTCTTGACGCCAATGCCAACCGGCTCGCGAAGAACGCGTTCCGGGGTTTGTGCATTTGGCGCCCCGAAAGGTATGACTTTGACAACTTTCGATGATCTTGGCCTCTCCAAGAATATCGTCGCGACGCTGACGACGCTCGGCTTCACGACCCCTACTCCGATCCAGGAGAAGGGTATCCCCGTCGTTCTCGGCGGTCGTGACCTGATCGGTCTCGCACAGACCGGCACCGGCAAGACAGCCGCCTTCGGCCTGCCGATGATCGAGATGCTCCTCAAGGATGAGAAGCGTCCCGACAACCGCACCACCCGCGCCCTCATTCTCGCCCCGACCCGCGAACTGGTGAACCAGATCGGCGACAACCTGCGCAGCTACCTGCGCCGCCTGCCGCTGAAGATCAACCAGGTCGTCGGTGGCGCATCGATCGGCAAGCAGCAGCTGCAGCTCGAAAAGGGCACCGACATCCTCGTGGCCACGCCTGGCCGCCTGCTCGACCTGATCGCCCGCAACGCGATCTCGCTGCGCGCCGTGCGTTACCTCGTTCTCGACGAAGCCGACCAGATGCTGGACCTCGGCTTCATCCATGACCTGCGCAAGATCTCGAAGATGGTCCCGCCGAAGCGCCAGACGCTTCTGTTCTCGGCGACCATGCCGGCATCGATCGCCGATCTCGCTGCAAGCTTCCTGACCGACCCGCTCAAGGTCGCCGTGTCCCCTCCGGGCAAGGCTGCCGACAAGGTCGAGCAGCACGTGCATTTCGTCGCCGGCCAGAACGCCAAGACGGAAATGCTGAAGAAGATCCTCAACGACAATCCGGATGGCCGCTCCATCGTCTTCCTGCGCACCAAGCATGGCGCGGAAAAGCTGATGAAGCATCTCGACGCCACCGGCTACTCGGTCGCCTCGATCCACGGCAACAAGAGTCAGGGTCAGCGCGAGCGGGCACTGAAGGGTTTCCGCGACGGCGAGATCAAGACGCTGATCGCCACCGACGTTGCCGCCCGCGGCATCGACATTCCGGCCGTATCCCACGTTTTCAACTACGACCTGCCGGAAGTCCCGGATGCCTACGTCCACCGCATCGGCCGTACGGCCCGTGCCGGCCGTGACGGCATCGCGATTGCATTCTGCGGCCCCGATGAAGGTCGCCTGCTGCGCGACGTCGAAAAGCTGATGGGCATCGACATTCCCGTCGCCTCTGGCGAACCGCCGGCAAACCTCGCACGCCCGGCCCGTCCGCAGCGTCGCGCTGGCGGCGGTGGCGGCGGCAACAACCGCAACCACCAGGGTGGCCCCGGTCGTGGCAAGTCTGAAGGCGGCGCCAAGGCCGATGGTCGTCCGGCCAAGTCCGGTCACCGCAAGGGTGGCAATGGCGGCGGACAGAACCGCAGCGCCAATGGCGGCCAGGGTCGTCCGGGCAATGGCAGCGGCCAGGGCCGTCCGGCCCGCTCGGGCACTGCCGGCGGACGCCGTCGCGAAGCCTGAGCCAAGGCTTGAACCTGTTTGAATTTGAAATGGCGCGGTTCACACCGCGCCATTTTTCATAGCATCAGTCTTTCAGGATGACCGGCTCGACCGGGCTCTTCCGGTTGATCAGATAGACGCCGACCATGACCACTGAGGTGCCGATCATCATCGGTACCGTCAATTCTTCTCCGAACGCGATCGCTGCCTCAAGCGCGGCAAGCGGCGGAACGAGATAAATGAGCGACGCTGCCTTCGACACGTCTCCGCGACGGATGAGGTAGAGCAGCAGCGCGACCGCCCCCATCGAAATGCCGACCACCGACCAGGCGAGCGTGGCGAAGAAACCGAGGCTCCAGTCGATCCGCAGGTTTTCCAGAGCGACGGCCGCCGGAATGGTGACGATCAGCGCACCGACATATTGCAGCGTCGCGACCGACCGGAGGTCACCCTCTTTGACGAAACGCTTCTGGTAAAGCGTGCCGGCCGTCACGCAGGCCATGGCGAGCACGTTCACTGCAACCGCATAGGCCGGAATGCTCGACGCATCGATGATCAGCACCTTCGGCAAGACCGCGATCGCCACACCCAGGAAGCCGATGACCAGACCGACCCGCTGTCCGGTATTGAGACTTTCCCCGATCAGATAGGCCGCGGCAATCCCGGTCATCAACGGCTGCAGCCCTGCAATAATTCCGGACAAGGCGGCCGGCACGCCCTGCCCGATCGCCCACCAGACCATGCCGAGATAAAGTCCGTGCAGGAACATGCCGGATACGATGGCATGCAACCACCCCGACCGCTGCTTCGGCCAGGCGACGCCGCCGATCCGACAGACGACATAGAAGAGGACGACGGCCGTGCCGTAGCGCACCACGAGGAAGGTCAGCGGATCCGCGAAGAATGTCGCGTATTTGGCGGAAATCCAACCGGTCGACCACAGGAGAACGAAGAGGACGGGCGCAAGCCGGGCAAGGGTCATGGAAACGTATCTTTCTTGGGCCGGATTGCAGCAGCCGGCGGAAAGCTTCGATACTGCGGCACCAAGCAACGGTCAAAAGAGTTTTCCTGCAGGCACCTATGAATTCCGTTCAAGCGCGTCTTTGCAAAAAATCTCTCAGGCCGGCATGCATGTTTTTTCGGCAAATCCGGCAGGATAATGCCTGTCGAATTTTACGATATGCCAAATCACGCGGGAGTAGAGCCACCGGAACCGGCAAAACAGTCGGGAACCTGCACAGGCTTTACGCGATTGCACCATTTTCCAGCAGATGCGGTCGTCTCTCTTTCTGCGAGCGGAGCCCGCGAACGACCTTGCATTGCCCAATTGGTTGTATTCAAATGAACAAAAAAGGGGATGGCGCCATTGGCATTTGATGAAATGATGACTGCGGACAACGATCCGCGCGCACCGTACCAGAACTACTTCGATTGGTATTCCAGCCAGGACCCGGCAAGGCTTCTGGCGAAGTCGCGAGATGCGGAAAACATCTTCCGCAAGACCGGCATCACCTTTGCCGTCTATGGTCATGCCGACAGCGCCGAAAAACTGATACCTTTCGACATCATCCCGCGCATCATTTCCGGCCGTGAGTGGCGCAAGCTGGCCCAGGGCATCGAGCAGCGCGTGCTGGCGCTTAATGCCTTTCTCGACGACATCTATCACAAGCAGGAGATCATCAAGGCGGGCCGCATTCCCCGCGAGCTGATCGAGAAGAACGTCGCCTTCCTGCCCGAGATGATCGGCTTCCGCCCGCCGGGCGGCGTCTATACCCACATCGTCGGCACCGACATCGTGCGCACCGGCGAAGACCAGTTCTACGTGCTGGAAGACAATGCCCGCACACCCTCCGGCGTCTCCTACATGTTGGAGAACCGGGAAACCATGATGCAGATGTTCCCGGAGCTCTTCCAGCTCAACAAGGTTCAGCGCGTCGAGGATTATCCCTATCTCTTGCGCCAGTCGCTCGCATCGCTCGCCCCTCCCGGCTGCAAGGGCAAGCCGCGCGTCGCGGTTCTCACACCCGGCATCTACAATTCCGCCTATTACGAGCATTCCTTCCTCGCCGACATGATGGGCGTCGAACTCGTCGAAGGCTCGGACCTGCGCGTCATCGACGGCAAGGTGAAGATGCGCACCACGCGCGGCTACGAGGCAATCGACGTGCTCTACCGCCGCGTCGACGACGACTTCCTCGACCCCCTCACCTTCCGACCCGATTCGGCGCTCGGCATTCCCGGCATCATGGACGTCTACCGCGCCGGCAACATCACAATCGCCAATGCGCCCGGCACCGGCATTTCCGATGACAAGGCGATCTACTCTTACATGCCGGAGATCGTCGAATTCTACACCGGTCGCAAGGCCCTGCTGGAGAACGTGCCGACCTGGCGCTGTTCGGAAGCCGACAGCCTCAAATACGTGCTCGAACATCTCGAAGAGCTCGTGGTCAAGGAAGTGCACGGCTCCGGCGGCTATGGCATGCTGGTCGGTCCGACCGCGACCAAGAAGGAGCGAGCCGATTTTGCCGACAAGCTGAAGGCGCGCCCCTCCAACTATATCGCCCAGCCGACGCTGTCGCTCTCGACGGTGCCGATCCTCGTCAACAAGGGGATCGCGCCCCGCCATGTCGACCTACGTCCTTATGTCCTCGTCTCCGACAAGGTGCAGATCATTCCCGGCGGCTTGACCCGCGTGGCTCTCAAGCAGGGATCGCTCGTGGTCAATTCCAGCCAGGGCGGCGGCACCAAGGACACCTGGGTACTGGAGGACTGACATGGTCATGCTCGGAAGAACTGCCAACGGTCTTTTCTGGATGTTCCGCTACATCGAGAGAGCCGAAAACATCGCCCGGCTCGTGGATGCCGGTCTGCGCATGTCGCTCACCCGCTCCGGTGCCTCGGACGAGGATTGGGACGCAGTCCTGAAAAGCGCCGACGTCCGCCCGCTGTTTGCCGAACGCCACGGCAAGGTGACGGCCTCTGATGCCATCGACTTCATGCTGCGTGATACTGCCAATCCGTCGAGCGTCATGTCCTGCATCGACGCCGGCCGCAACAATGCCCGCATGGTGCGAACCGCGCTGACCCGTGAGACCTGGGAAGCGACCAACGAATGCTGGATCGAATTGAAGCAGATGCTCGCCCGCAAGCTGAAATCGGCCGACCTGCCCGAGGTCATCGATACCGTGAAGCGCCGCGCCGGCTTGATCCGCGGTGCCTTCCATGGCTCGATGCTCCGAAACGAACTCTACAACTTCGCCCGCATCGGCACCTTCATCGAGCGGGCCGACAACACCAGCCGCATCCTGGACGTCAAGTATTACGTGCTATTGCCGGCGATCACCCATGTCGGCTCCTCCCTCGACAACATGCAGTGGGAATCGATCCTGCGCTCGGTCTCCGCCCATCGCTCCTATCGCTGGGTCTATGACGGGGAATACAAGGCGACCAACATCGCCGACTTCCTGATCTTGAGCGGGCAGATGCCGCGCTCGCTTGCCTATTGCTACGAGAAGATCGTCTCCAATCTCGGTTACATCGGCAAGGATTACGGCGAGCGCATCGCGGCACACGACACCGCCGACACGGTCTATGCCACCCTTCGGACGACCAGCATCGACCAGATCATGGATCAGGGGCTGCACGAGTTCCTCGATAATTTCATTGCCTTGAACAACAAGCTGGGCAGCGAGATCACCGAGGGCTACAGGTTCTACAGTTGAGCAGGATTGAGCGCATGCGTCTCCGGATTACCCATACCACCGAGTATCGCTACGACGATCCCGTTCAATATTCGCTGCAGCGCCTGCGACTGAGCCCACAGGATGGCCCGGGCCAGAAAGTGCTGTCGTGGAATATCGTCGTTGATGGCGCGAAAGTCGAAGCGGGCTTCAACGATCAGTTCGGCAACCACACGCACCTCGTCTCCACCGAAGGCGATAGCCACAGCGTGCACATCGTCGCTTCGGGCGAGATCGAGACGGAAGACCGGGCCGGCGTCTTCGGCCCGCATCAGGGCTATGTGCCACTCTGGCTCTATCTGCGCGATACGCCCCTCACCAAGCCAGGCAAGCTCATCCGCGAACTCGCACGCAGCCTTTCGGGCGACAACGAATTGGCGAAGATGCATGACCTGATGGGGAAGCTCAACGCACAGATCGCCTATGAAACGGGAACGACCGGCACGGAAACCACGGCAGAGCAGGCGATGGAAGCTGGCCATGGTGTCTGCCAGGACCATGCCCATGCCTTCATCGGCGCGGCACGGGTCTTGAGCCTGCCGGCCCGCTATGTCTCGGGCTATCTCCTGATGGACGACCGGCTGGAGCAGACCGCAACCCATGCCTGGGCGGAGGTCTATCTGCAGGGCCTGGGCTGGGTGGGCTTCGACGCCGCCAACAACCACTGCCCCGACACCCGATACATCAGGATCGCGACAGGCCTGTCCTATGCAGATGCAGCCCCTGTCTCCGGCATGCGCATCGGGCTCGCCGGAGAGGACCTGACGGTCAAGCTGATGGTCGAGGCGACGCAGAGCCAAAGCCAGTCCCAGAGCTGATCCTCCGCCGCCGGGCTGGCTTGGATCATGCGACGCAAGCCCCGCACCACGTCGGCCTGTTCTCCTGCAGGGAAAGCGCGGCAAGGTGGCCGCAGCGGAGGTCTTTGCACGCATGCTGTTTGGCAAGTCGCTCTTCCAGTCGGTCGTCGACCGGCTCGATGCCGAGGCGGAAGAAGCACCTCCGGCAGAAGAACCGACCTTCCGGATCAATGGCCTGTCGACGAGCTTCCTGCCAGAGACGCCCGAGCAGGCGCCAATTCTTTCGGAACCGAGCGCAGATCCCAGGCTCGATGCTTATCTGTCCCTGATGTCCGATGAGGTCGCGCCGGCAGAGCCTGAACCGCCTGCCGAACCACCACCGACCGCGCCACCGCCACCGCCGGCCTGGCTGGACCGGCTCTCTCCAGAGGAGATCGCCGAGGATCTCGGTCTTGAGCCATCGGATGATCGCGAGCGCCTGCAGGAGCGCCGACGGGCCTTCGCCCGCGACAATCATCCGGACCGTCTTGCCGAAGACTATAGTGACGCAGCGACCATCCGCATGAAAATCGCCAATGGCCTGATCGACGAAGCAATCAGACGATTCGATCTTGGATTCGGACGGTAAGATCAGTCGTAGAGGCGCCTCAGCAGGCGGTTCACCGTATCGCGCTCGGCAACGCCGCCGAGTTGCTCCAGAACCCAGCGCTCGTGATCGATCCAGATCGGCATCAACTCTTCGAGATAGGCCTCGCCGGCCGGCGTCATGTAGAGCGACTGGACCCGGCGGTCGGTTTCCGACTTGCGACGCTCGATATAGCCCTTGTTTTCCAGACCATCGACGATCGCGACGAAATTCGCCCGCTGAATGCCAAGCGCCTCGGCGACTTCGCTCTGCTTGGCACCCTGGTTGTCGGTCAGAAGAAGAAGGACCGCAAAATCGGTCGGGCGAAGACCTTTCGAAGAAAAGGCTTCATTGAAATGCTGAAAAACGGCAAGCTGCGCCCGCCGCAGTCGATATCCCACAGCATCGTCCATGACTGAAAAGTCTAGCCCGGACGCGTTGGGTACCAATTCATCCATAGTAATTTCCGGCATTTCCCCGCCACTGTCATAATTGCCCCCTCGGGCGACCGCTGCCCCCGACAACGACCTTCCTGTAACGATACTAACTGTTTAAACCGCTGCCACAAGGGCACAACGGCAGCCCTCACGGTGTGAGCAGCAGTTTTTGAACGTCTAACGTTCATTTCCCCAGGTTTGGTATAGGCTGCATCAGTTCCCGCGGACATTTGATCGGCATTTGCCCACTTCGCCCTCGTCGCAGCCCCTGCCCCGTTGATTTACCCCCAGCCGTCTACTGTTTTTCGGATTGATGCGCGCGAGCGACTGCGCTATGACCGCTTCTGGAACGGCGAGTCATATCGCCTTCGGATGCACCCGTAGCTCAGCTGGATAGAGTGTTGGATTCCGATTCCAAAGGTCACAGGTTCGAATCCTGTCGGGTGCGCCATTTTTCTCGCAAACCTCTGAGTGCTTCGGCGACGAGATCGCGCAGGAAGACATGTGCGGGCGCTTTGTCGGTGACCGCATGCCACATCAGGATCAGCTTTGCTGACGCCAGGCCGATCTCTTCCGGAAGTGGCCTGGCCGACAGGTCGAAATGCTTCGCGAAACGTTCCGCCACCTGAGTGTGCACCGTCGCGATCATCGGCGCTTGTGACACAATGGACGGTACTGTCAGCAGATGCGGCGTTCGCAGGGCGATACGAGGCCAAACGCCCCGCTGCCCCAAGGCGTCAAGAAGCGCCTCCCCTTCCGGCCCCTCGACGAACAGCATCGGATGGCGATTGTAGTCATCGAGAGTCATGGTTTCGCGGATAGCGACGAGGCTTGCGTTGAAAATGGTGTGATAGCCTTCATGATAGATCACGCGTTGCTTGTGATAGCTTCTCCCTGCGGCAAACGTACCGATGGCAAGATCGAAGGCGCCGGTTTCCAGACCATCAGCGACATCAATGCCGTCTGTCGGAATCAACTTTAGTGTCACGCCCGGCGCCTTCTCGAGAAGCAAGGCTGAGACAGCCGGTACGAGAATGGCCTCGGCACTGTCGGTCACGCCCAGCCGAAAGGTCATCTCGGCTGTCGACGGCTCGAAAGGCACCTGTTCCTCGAACAGCATGCGTATCTTCCGCATGGTCGCGCGCAGCTCGACCTCAAGACCGACTGCCTTCGCAGTGAGCACCATGCCGCCGGCACTTCGCACCAGCAATTCGTCCCCAAGCAAGCGTCGAAGCCGTGCGAGGTTATGGCTCATGGCCGGCTGACCAAGAGAGAGACGCCGTGCCGCCCGCGACACGTTCCTTTCCTCCAGAAGCGCCTCCATCGAGAGCAGCAGGTTGAGGTCGATGCGACCTATATCAATCATGTCGATTTCGTTCATTCTTTGGATCGATTTGATTAATTTTGCCCACGCCGTAGGTTCATGGTCAAGCATCAATCTGTCCAAGGAACCCGCTCCATGCCCCACAAGCTGTCCCGCCGCACCCTCCTCAAAGGCGCACCTGCCGCAATCGTCGGCACCACGTCGGCCGCTCTTCTCTCCCATGCGGACACGGCGCAAGCGACCGCGATAGCCGACCCCGCAGCGCACCGCGATGCCTATGGAGACTGGAGCGCGGTCACCTATCTTTCCCTGCCGTCACAGAAGCAGCGCGCCGCAAACGAGGAGGCCGTGCGCAGCAGCCCTTACGCGCGCTACCTTGATACCAACCTCTCGGTCCCCTCGGCATCGGCACAGGCCATCCAGTTCGGACCGCTCGATCCCCGCGAAGTCCCCTCGCCCAGCGCCCAGAACCTCAACCGCCTGATCGACCCGTCCTTCAAGACGACAGACAACGGTTATGCCGTTCTCGACGGCCAGATGGCCTATGCGCAGAGCCGCATCGTCATGCCGGGCGTGACCACCGACATGTTCAAATGGTGGTTCACCTGGCATCCTCTCGAAAAAGAACGGTATATGCTCTGGTTCCCCCAGGCGCATATCGACACCAGCGTCGCCGACCCCGCCCGCCTGAAAGATACGACGCTCAGCTACGAGAAGCGGCTCTTCAACAATCCCAACCGCATCCAGGAGTGGATCGGACCGAGCCGTCTCGACGCCATCATCCATTTTGCCGAACCCACAACGCTCGGCTTCGACGCCAAAGCATTGGCGAAACAAGGCTTTACAGCAAGCGCCAGCGCCGTCTGCTATGCGACCCCGGCGCCCGACATACCGTTCACGCTGATGGTCCATATCGCGCGCGACACGAGCGCCGGCATGGAACTCTTGAGCCGCTACTGGATCGGTGCCCATGCCGATATGGCCCGCTTTGCCAATGCGGAGAAGGCGCCGGCAATGCTGCAGAATATCGGCTTCAACGAACAGGTTGCTGAAATGACGGCCTATGAAATGTCGGTCCACGACATGACGGAGTTCAACCATCTTGCACGCATCCTGCCCGGCATTCATCGCGCGTTTGCATAGAGTGCGGCCTGCAGCGAATGATCGCAATCTCCCTGATGATGAAGCGGGAAGGACTGTCAAGGGCGTCACGAAAGGCCGAGGCGTTCCGTCACTTGTCGGCCAATCGTATAGGCTCGCCCGGGTCTTTCCCTGCCGGCGGCCGCAGGCAGCCCCCAATCCGATAACGCGGACGTGATGGGGTTTTCCCGAGCACGGCCGCACTCGTCGGCCCAGCTATCCGACCAAGCCCCGGAAAACGCTGGACTTTGAGCCAGGAGAAATCCATCCTCCACACGTTAGAGGGAACCGGAATCGCATTTGCACCCGGCCCCTCGACGGTGAAGCGCCGAAGAGCGCTCTGGGGGAGGAAACATGGAACACACCTTCACGCCGCCACGCCCGTGGCTGGCGGCTTACGGCACAGGCATCCCGCAGGAACTGGGCGACCTTCGCTACCGCAGCATCGCCGAATTGGTGGATCGCTCCTGCGCCGAGAACGGCCCGCGCAAGGCGTTCACCTGCGTCGTGCCGAACGGCATGAACGGCAGCCTGACCTATGATCAGGTCGGCGAGATGTCGGATGCCTTCGCGGCTTTCTTGCACCATGATTGCGGCCTGCGCGCCGGCGACCGGGTTGCCGTGCAGCTGCCGAACGGCCTGCCCTATCCGGTGGTCGCCTTCGGCGTCTTCAAGGCCGGCTGCATTCTCGTCAACACCAACCCGCTCTATACGCCGAGCGAAATGATCCATCAGTTCAACGATTCCGGGGCCAAGGCGCTGGTGATTGTCGACATGTTCGCCGACAAGCTGGCGGAAGTTGTGCCGAAGACGGGAATCAAGACCGTTGTTCTAGCCGGCGTGCCTGAATTCTTCCCGAAGCTGCCCGAGATCATCATTCGCGGCGTCCAGAAGGTCTGGAACAAGGTTCTCCCGCCTATCCCGAACATCGGCGTTCCGGTCCTGCGGATCAAGGAAGCGCTCGCCAAGGGAAGGACCCACAGCGCCGACGTGAAAGCCATGTGGGCCTCGTCGGGCCCCGACGACCTCGCGCTTCTGCAATATACGGGAGGCACCACCGGCGTCGCCAAGGGTGCCATGCTCACCCATGGCAATATCCTGACCAATCTCGACCAGGTGCGCGCGGTATCCGGCGGCGTGATGGCCCGCGAAGATCAGGTGCTGACGGCGCTTCCGCTCTATCACATCTTCGCCTTCACCGCGAACCTGATGACGTTCTTTGAACTTGGGGCGCGCAACATCCTGATCCCCTCGCCCCGCCCGGTCCAAAACCTTCAGCGGGCGATCGAGAACTACCCGATCACCTGGATCACCGGCGTCAACACGCTGTTCAACGGCCTGATGAACGAGGAATGGTTCGCAGCCTATCCTCCCAGGAAGTTGCGTGCGGCAATCGCCGGCGGCACGGCGCTTCACGAGGCAGTCGCTACCCGCTGGCGGGTGATGACCGGGACCCCAATCGCCGAAGGCTACGGGCTCAGCGAAACCTCACCGCTGGTCAGCTTCAATCCGCTGGATGATCGTGCCAAATCCGGCAGTATCGGCATTCCGGTGCCGGGCTGCGACGTCATTCTGGTCGATGCTGACGGCAAGCTCGTTCCGTCGGGCGAGCCGGGAGAACTTCTCGTGCGCGGCCGCCAAGTCATGCTCGGCTACTGGCAGCGTCCGGATGAAACAGCGACGGCCTTGCAGAACGGCTGGTTCGCGACCGGCGACATCGCCGTCATGGATGACGAAGGCTTCCTGAAGATCGTCGACCGCAAGAAGGATCTGGTCCTCGTCTCCGGCTTCAACGTCTATCCCAACGAGGTGGAGGATGCGCTCGCCAAGATGGATGCGGTGCTCGAAGCCGCCGTCGTCGCCATTCCCGACGCCAAGACCGGCGAAGCCGTCCGGGCCTATGTCGTCAAGAACCCGGATCATGACGGCGACCTCACAGAGGACGCCATCCGCAGCCACTGCAAGACCCTGCTCAGCGAGTACAAGGTGCCGAAATCCATCGTCTTCCGCGACACCCTGCCCAAGACGCCCATCGGCAAGATCCTGCGCAAGGATCTGAAGGCCGAAGTGCAAAGCGAATTCAAGAAGTGAGGGGCAGCCAGCATGTTGACGGAACTTGAAACCACCCTTCTCGGCATCATGATGATGGTGATCATGCTCGGCATGGGCGCCTCCATGACCTGGCGCGACTTCTTCATCGCCTTTCGCAAGCCCAAGGGCATCCTGATCGGGCTGCTCAGCCAGTATCTGATCATGCCCTTCCTTGGTTACAGCCTCGCGCTCGCCCTCGGCCTGCCCGCCGGTATGGCGGCCGGCCTGATCCTGATCGCCTGCATGCCGGGCGGCACCACAAGCAACATCTTCGCCTATTTCTCGAAGGGTGTGCTGGCGCTGTCGATCATGATGACGACGGTCTCGACGCTGGTCGCCGTCGCCACCGTCCCCTTCCTGCTCAGCTTCTACAGCGGCCTCGCGGGCCTCGGCGGCGAATACGTGATCCCCGCCGGCAATGTTGCGCAGGTGCTCGTGGTACTGCTCGTGCCCACCGTGCTTGGCATGTTTCTTCGGAAGATGAACGCAAACGTCGGCGCGACGATCGAGATGATCGGCTCGCTGCTCGGTGTCGTCGTCATCCTCTTCCTGATCGGCTCCTGGGTGCCGCGCAATTACCAGATGCTGCTCGACACCCCCTTCCCCGTCTATATCGCGGCGGTCGGCATCGGCCTGACGGGCATGCTGCTCGGCTATTGGCTCGCCCGGGCGCTCCGCCAAGACAGCAACCGTGCCCGCACGATCAGTCTCGAGACAGGCATCCAGAACGGGCCGCTGGCGGCACTCATCGTGACACTCTCCTTCACAGGCATCCAGCAGCAGGAGGTTCTGTTTATCCCGATCCTCTACAGCCTGTTCATCGTCATCACCTCGTCCTTCATCACCATGTGGTATCGACGGAGCGCAACAGCCGAGGCCCTGGCCCGCGATGCCGCGAAGGTTCGGGGCTGACGGTAGCAAGGCTGATGGAGATACCACCCGGCAGCAAATGCAGCCCCCTTGGCATCAGCTCAAGCCCGTCAGCTTTCAAGTTGGCGGGCTTTTCCGTGCCGACTCTCTGCCTACACCGGGGTCCCGATGCAGGCATCGTCACTCAAGGTCGACCTCTGCACGAGACGAACACGTCATGCCCCAAACGAAAAGCCCCACCGCAATGGGTGGGGCTTTCCGAACGATGTGTGGAAGAGGCGGCGAGCGCCTCCCCTGATCAGAGCGACTGGTAGGCTGCGATGACCGCTGCGATCTGGTCGTCCTTCAGTGCCTGGATCTGTGTGGACGTCAGGGCCCGCAGCTGATCGCTGGTCAGATCGTCGATGTCCTGCGTGGAGAGACCAGCAAGAGCTGCCGTGTTGATCGCGGCAATGTCGTCGGTCGAGAACTCGGCCAGGTCTTCGCTCGACAGGGCGTTGATGCCCGACGAATTCAGAGCCGCCACCTGGGTCGGTGTCAGAGCCTCGATCTGGTCCGTGGTCATCGCCACCAGCTGGTCGGTAGAGAGGGCCGCAATGGCGCGGGTGCTCAATGCCATCACCTGGTCGGTGGAGAAGGAGGCCAGATTATCGGTCGACAGCGAGCGGATCTGGCTCGAGGTCAGTGCTGCGATCTGGCCTGTGGAGAGACCGTCGATCTGGTCCGAATTCAGGACACCCACCTGAGCGGAGCTGATCGCAGCCACCTGAGCGGCGCTGAGGCCGGTCAGCTGAGCCGAGGTCAGTTCGGCAAAGTTGTCGGTCGACAGGGCCGCAATGGTCCGCGTGCTCAGAGCTCCGAGTTCAGCCGATGAGAAGGTCGCCATGTCCTCGGTTTCGAGGCCGCTGATCGCTGCGGTGCTCAGCAATGCCAGCTGACCGGACGACAAGACGTCGATCTGGTCGGTCGAGAGTGCCTTCACCTGCCCCGAGGTGAGGCTTGCGAAGACCCGGCTCGAGAGTGCCGCAATCTGCTCCGTCGAGAAGGAGGCAAGGTTGTCGGTGGACATGGCAGCGATCTGAGAAGTCGTCAGCGCTCCTGCCTGTCCTGGCGTCAGACCATCGATGTCGTCAGTGGTCAGGACCCCAATCTGGGCGGTCGTCAGGGCGGCCACCTGGGTGGAGGTCATCCCGGCGAGCTGCGTCGAGTTGAGGGCTGCGAAGTTCTCCGTGGACAGGGCAGCCAGCGCTCGGGTGTTGAGGGCGGCGAGGTCCGTCGGTGCGAAGGTCGCGATGTCCTCGGTCGACAGGCCGGCGACACCGGCGGAGCTGATCGCTCCAATCTGTGCCGTCGAGAGGTAGTCGAACTGGTCAGACGTCATTGCTGCGATCTGGGCCGAGTTCAGGCTGGCAACACCCGAGGTCGACAGACCCGGAAGCTGTTCAGACGTCAGCGCGGCGAGCGCAGTGTTCGACAGAGCCGCAACCTGCCTGGAGTTCAGGGAAGCGATCTGGCCCGAGGAGAGACCTGCGATCGTATCGCTCGTCAGCAGTGACACCTGGTTGGTGGTCAACGATGCCAGCTGGCCGCTTGTCAGACCCGACAGCTGGCTGGAGGTGAGTGCCACGAAGTTGTCGGTGCTGAGAGCTGCGATCGTACGGCTCTGCAGGACCGCAATTTCAGCGGAGTCGAGGGTTGCAAGGTCATCCGTGCCAAGGCCGGCGACCGCAGCAGAGCTGATCTGGGCAAGCTGGGCAGTCGACAGAGCGGCGAACTGAGCCGTATCGAGCGCTCCGATCTGGGCCGAGCTCAGGGCGCCGACCGATCGGCTGGAGATCGCCGCGACTTGGTCCGTATCGAGACCAGCGATCGCGCCTGTCGACAGGCCGGAGATCGCGGCCGAGCTGATCACCCCGATTTCGGCAGCCGTGAAGGTGGCGATATCGTCGGACGACAAGGCCGCGAGGTCAGAGGAGCTCAGCGCCATGATTTGCGCAGACGTCAGGGCTTCCACCTGATCGGTGCTCATGGCGTCCAGCTGCTCCGAAGTCAGGGCACCGATGGCCCTGGAGTTGAGGGCAGCCACCTGATCGGTCGACAGCGAAGCGATGTTGTCGCTCGACAGAGCAAGGATCTGGGTGGAGGTCAGTGCCGCAGCCTGGGTCGGGGACAGACCATCGAGCTGGTCGGAGTCGAGGACCGCAAGCTGGTTAGTCGTCAGGGCGGCAATCTGGCCGGTCGTCAGTCCGCTCAGCTGGAGCGAGCTGAGGGCGGCAATGTTGTCCGTCGACAGGGCAGCCAGGGTGCGAGAGTTCAGAGCCGCCAGATCGGTCGATTCGAAGGCTGCAACGTCCTCGGTCGCAAGGCCGGCGACCGCTGCGGATGTCAGGGCCGCAAGCTGGCTTGTCGTCAGCACACCGATCTGATCGGAAGACAGGGCGGCGATGGCGTCAGAGCCGAGGGCGCCAACGGCGCGGCTGCTGATCGAAGCCACCTGGGCTGTGTCAAGCGATGCCAGGGCATCGGTGGTCAGCGCCTTGACCTGCGAGCTGGAGAGCATCGCGATGAGGGCGGCAGTCAGACCATCCAGCTGATCACTGACCAGGGTCTCGATCTGCGCCGTGGTGAGAGCGGTTACCTGACCGGTGGTGAGGCCGGCCAACTGAGCCGAGTCGAGCAGGGCGAAGTTGCTGGTGGTTAGTGCTGCCAGAGTTCTGGAATTCAGCGCCGCAAGTTCGGTCGAAGTCAGCGTGTCGATGGCGGAGCTATCGAGACCGACGATGGCCGCAGATGTCAGGGCCGCAAGCTGGGCGGTTCCAAGTGCGGCGAACTGGTCGGAGCCGAGCGCACCAAGCTGGGCGGAGGACAGGCTTGCAATGGCCCGGCTGTTGATAGCACCGACCTGTTCCGTCGTGAAGGATGCAATCGCGTCAGCGTCGAGGGCTCGGATCTGGGCGCTGCTCAGGGTCGCGATCTGTGTGGCCGTCAGACCGTCGATCTGATCGGTGGAGAGGATGCCGACCTGAGCGGATGACAGCGAAGCCATCTGCGCGGTCGTCAGACCTGCAATCTGGTCAGAGCTGATCAGGGCCAGGTTGTCGGTCGAGAGCGCGGCAATTGTACGAGAATTCAGGACCGCCAGTTCTGCCGAAGAGAGCGTGCCGATGGCATCGGAGTTGAGGCCCCGGATGGCAGCAGACGACAGGACCGCCAGCTGTGCGGTTCCAAGCACTGCAAACTGGTCGGAAGTGAGGACGTTCAGCTGTTCAGACTTGAGCGAAGCGAGCGCTCGGGTGTTGAGAGCACCGATCTGGTCAGTGGTCATCGACGCGATGCCGGCCGTGTTAATGGCGGCGAGCTGAGCAGAGGAGAATGTCGCGACCTGCCCCGTGGTCAAACCGTCGATCTGGCCGCTGGTCAGCGAGCCGATGAGGACCGTCGAGAGAGCCGCGATCTGCGCGGACGTCAGACCGACGATCTGATCCGAACCGAGGGTGGCGAAGTTGGCGGTCGACAGGGCCGCCAGCGAACGTGACTGCAGGGCAGCAAGTTCGGTGGAGGAGAAGGTGGCCACATCCTCGGCTTCAAGGGCGGCAACGGCAACCGAGGTCAGCGCTCCGAGCTGGCCGATCGACAGTGCTGCGACCTGATCCGAGGTCATGGCGGCGACCTGAGCGGACGAGAGCGCGGCCACGGCACGGGTGTTCATGGCAGCGATGAGGTCGGTCGAGAGTTCGCTGATCACGGAGGCGGCGATGCCACGAATGGCGGCCGAACTGATGATCGCGAATTCATCGGTGGTGAAGGTGTTGATGTCTTCGGAGGAGAGGGCCAGCAGGTCAGCCGACGAAAGGGCGGCAATCTGCGCCGAGCCGAGGGCTTCGATCTGATCACTCGTCATGGCCGTGAGCTGGGCTGCCGTCAGCGCACCCACCGCGCGGCTGCTGAGTGCAGCGACCTGGTCGGTGGAGAGGGAGACCACATTGTCCGTACCGAGCGCGATGACCTGGGCAGAGCTCAGGGCTCCGACCTGAGAGGCGCTGAGGCCGTCAATCTGATCGCTGTCGAGCACAGCCACCTGCGCCGTTGTCAGCGAGGCGATCTGGGCGCTCGAAAGAGCCGTCAGCTGGGCGGAGGTGAGGCTCGCGATGTTGTCGGTGGAGAGAGCAGCGAGCGCACGGGAGTTGAGGGCTGCGAGTTCCGTCGAGGTGAAGGTCGCAAGATCTTCCGTCTCCAGCCCCTTGACGGCGGCAGAGCTCAGCGAAGCGAGCTGCAAGGTGGACAGGGCAGCGACCTGGTCGCTGCTCAGTGCGGCTACCTTGGTGGAGTTGAGGACACCGATCGCACGGCTGCTGAGCGCACCGACCTGATCGGTCGAGAACGAGGCCAGCGTATCCGCGGTCAGCGCGTTCATCTGAGCGCTGGTCAGGCCCGCAATCTGGCCGGGCGTAAGGCCATCAACCTGATCGGAGCTCAACACGCCAATCTGTGCCGCCGTCAGTCCGGCGATTTTCGCCGAGGTCAGGCCGACGAGCTGGCCGGAACCGAGTGCCGCGAAGTTTGTCGTCGAAAGGGCGGCAAGCGTTCTGGAGCTGAGGGCGGCCACACCGTCGGAGCTGAGCGCGGCAACGTCGTCCGTGCCGAGGCCGGCGACCGCCGTCGAGGTGAGCGACGCAAGCTGACCGGTGGTCAGAACACCGATCTGATCGGTCGAAAGCGCCGCGACCTGGGTCGACTTCAGCACCGACAGGGCCCGGCTGTTCAGGGCGACGATCTGGTCAGTGGAGAAGGAGGCGATAGCATCGGTCGAAAGTGCCGCAATCTGGCGCGAGTTGAGGGCCGAGATCTGCGATGCGTCCAGGCCGTCGATCTGGTCCGAGGTCAGGATTGCGATGGCAGCGGTCGAAAGCGCGGCGATCTGGCCGGAGGTCAGGCCGGAAAGCTGGGTGGAGTCGAGAGTGGCAAAGTTGGCGGTAGAGAGGCCGCTGAGAGCGCGGGTGCTGATGACGGCGAGTTCCGCCGAGGTCAGCGTCGCGATATCGTCAGTCTGGAGACCGGAAAGAGCGGCGCTGCTCAGCGAAGCGAGCTGGCCGGTGGTCAGAGCAGCGAACTGCTCCGATGTCAGGGCGGTCATCTGCGTGGATGTCAGCGCACCCAGCTGCCGGCTGCTCAGGGCCGTCATCTTGGCGCTGTCGATGACAGACAGCTGGTCGATCGTCAGGCCGCGGATGGCAGCACTGGAGATCGCACTGAGCTGGGTTGCGTCGAGCTGATCGAAATCATCGGTCAGGAAGGCAGAAATCTGTTTGGACGATAGCGCGGCGACCTGAGCGGAGCTCAGCGCAGCAACGTCGTCGCTCGTGAAGGAAGCGATGGTCGCCGTAGACAGCGACTTGATCTGGGTGATGCTCAGAGAAGAGATAATCGAGGTCATTTGACGCGCGCCTTCAACGTTAGCGATTGGCCGTTGCATTCCTTTGCCACCGGTCGGAGGAGCACGTCGGGTGCCTCACCACGCGACCCGGGGAGCATCCTGCACCCCGAATGGCCACAATCCGAACGCAAGCGCACATCGATCGCGCTTACCGTGCGGTGTCCTTACGGACGAAAGTTTTTAAGTGGAACATGGCTCGACCGAGCCTGGCGTTGGAGAGGGCATCATGCATGCAGAGCTGATCTCTGCTTCCCACACCTTTTGGAACGTCTACCCCCGGACCCGGGAGACGACCTTGCCTCATCTTTCCGCAAACACAGAAATACGATGAGACGAGTCTTGCCCAGATGATTAGGGCGCACACTCTAATTTTCTATTAACAGTCACCCCCGGAACTCACCTGTCTATTCTTGGCAGAAAGCTACGACGGCACCTCTTAACCTCGGATGCTATCGTCAATAGCGAGTGATTTGGCAAGTCCTAAGATAAGGCGGGCTACAACCACGCAAGCCCAAAGCAAGCTAGGCTGATTAGGAGTTTTTTAACACGCCGCTGCGCGGGAACGAAACCCGGCCACACTTGGCCGATGAGAGATGTCATGTCGATGGTGATACATACCGCATTCGCCCCGGAGCAGAACGCCCAGCTCGCAGCCGCTCTGGAGAAGTCGAGACGCCAGCAGCTTTCGCTGCTCGACGCCCTGCAACTGGCGGAACGGTGGTCGGCAGCCGGGCAGTTCGCCCTTTCGGCCGAACTCTACAAGACATGGACGGCGTTCAATGATCAAAGCCCGCTGCTTCACCTCGCCTTCTTCAACTATTCTGTGACGCTCAAGCAACTGGGCGACAGCGCGGGCGCGATCAACGCATTGAAAGCGGCGCTGAAGGCCCAGCCGATGATGGGCCAGGCCCACATTAATCTCGGGCGAACCTATGAAGATTGCGGCCTGGGCGCCCAGGCGATCCAGCAGTGGCGAAGCTACGTGGAATCGACCGCCGAAATCACCCCCGACAAATCGGTTCATCGTCTGATGGCCCTGCAGCATATCGGCCGCGTCATGGAAGGCGCCGGCCTTCTGGAGGATGCCGAGACCGCGCTCTGGCAGGCAATCGAACTGCGTCCCGACAAACCTGAAGCAGGCCAGCACTGGATCTCGGTCCGCCAGCATCAATGCAAGTGGCCGGTCGTCCAGGGATCGGAATATGTGACGAAGCGGCAGATGCTGGATTCGATCTCGCCGCTGCCGCTTGCCTGCTATGCCGACGATCCGCTTTACCAGATGGCCAAGGCCCATCGTTACTTCAAGATGCTCGCCGGCCGCCCGGATGCGGCACATCTCAACAAGCCGGTTCCGCGCAAGAAGGTCGACACCGGCCAGCGTCTGCGCATCGGCTACGTCTCCTCGGACCTGCGCGACCATGCGGTCGGCTTCGCCTTGAGCGAAGTTCTCGAGCTGCACGACAAGACATCTGTCGAAGTCTACGCCTATTACATCGGCGAACCGCGCACCAATGATGCGACTCAAAACCGGATGAAGGCCGTCATCGATGTCTGGCGCGATATCACCGCGCTTTCGGACCTCGATGCTGCCAAACAGATCATGGCCGACGAGATCGACGTCCTCATCGACGTCAACGGCTATACCAAGCTGGCCCGCACGAAGATCTTCTCCTACCGCCCTGCCCCGGTCATCGTGAACTTCTGCGGCTATCCCGGCACTATGGCGAGCCCGGTCCATCAGTACATCATTGCCGACGAGCAAATCATCCCGCCGGGCAACGAACTCTACTACACCGAAAAGGTGCTCCACATTCCCTGCAACCAGCCGGTCGACCGCAAGCGCGCGATCGGACCGCGCCCGACACGCAGCGAGGTCGGCTTGCCGGAAGACGCCTTCGTCTTCGCCTGCTTCAACGGCATGCAGAAGATCACGGGCCCGATGTTTGCCCGCTGGATGGCCATCCTGACTGCGACCCCCGGCAGTATTCTCTGGCTGCTCGGTGGCTCCGATGCCGTCAATCAGAGACTGCGCGACCTCGCGAAGTCCGCAGGTGTCGACCCGGCCCGCCTCTACTTCGCCTCCAAGGTGCCGAACCCGAACCATCTGGCCCGTATCGCAATTGCCGATCTCTTCCTCGACACTTTCCCTTACGGCGCTCATTCGACCGCTTCGGACGCCCTGACCATGGGTCTCCCCGTGCTGACGCTCCCGGGCAAAAGCTTCGCCTCGCGCTTCTGCAGCAGCATCGTCAAATCGGCCGGCATTCCCGAACTGATCTGCGCAAGCCCTGACGACTACGTCCGCAAGGCGGTGGCGCTGGCGAACGACAAGACGGAACTGTCGCGGATCCGAAGCTCCCTGCAGGCCCAGCGCGAAACCTGCGCGCTTCGCGACATCCCGCGCCTCGTCCGCCGGCTGGAAGAACTCTACTGGCAGATGCAGGGCGAACGCGAGCGTGGCGAGACGCCGGTTCCGGATCTCTCCAACATGGAGATGTATTACGAGATCGGCTCTGAAGTGATGATGGCCGAAGTGGAGTTCGAAGACGAGGCCGCCTATCGCAAGCGCTATCGTGACCGCATCTCCGCCTGGCACGACTTCCACCCCGTCCCGACCGATACGCGCCTGTGGACGTGACGGCATTGACGACCGACTGCGGGCAAAGACCGAACTGGGCTGGGAGAGAATTGTGGCGCCTGTAATACTTGTGACCTTTGCCGGCCGGGAACACCGGATGCAGATCCTCAACAGCTATGTCCGCAAGGCCATGGCCGATGGTCTGATCGACGAATGGCATATCTGGGACTTCACCCGCGCGGCTGCCGATCACGAATGGGTCACGCGCGAATTCGGCCCGCTTCGCTTCATGAGCGACGCCGTCGGCTACCAGGCCTGCGGGACCGTCTCCGCCCGGTCTCCGCTGCGGATGGATGCGAGGATCAACAACGACCTGCATCTGGCGATTTTGCCAAAGCATGACCCGGACACCTTCTATGAGGTCGTCATTGGCGGCTGGAACAATCAGCAGTCCGTCATCCGTAAGGCGCCCCGTGCTCGGCTCAATGACGCCGACCGAGGCGATGCACCGACTGTATGGGCCAAGCTGACCCCGAGCGTGCTGTCGCCCGGCCGGGCAAACGAGGTCATCATTTCCATCGAACACTCGGGGACACCCGAGCTGACGGTCAACGGCGTCGTGCTTGGTCGCTGGCCAGACATCGCCCTGCCGGCTGGGGCCGACGTCATGGTCCGCGGCGGCTGGGGGGCCACGCTTGAACTCTGCCATGTCGACGCGCCGGTGCGCCGATACGTCGGGAATCCCGGCGAACAGATGCCGTATTTCCAAGCCTATCAGTATTATGCCCGTCGCCTTGCCGATTTCGCCGACGCACTCTTCCTGAAATGCGACGACGACATCGTCTATCTGGATCTCGACGGCCTCGCTGGCTTCATCGATCACCGCCGCAAGAACCCGCATTACTTCGTGACCTCGGCGAATGTCGTCAACAATGGCGTCTGCGCCCACTTCCAGCAGGTCTCCGGAGCGCTCCCCGCCTCGCTCGGCCATTTCGAGCGTCCACCGGGTGGCTTCGGCGGCACGCTCTGGACCGATCCAGACAAGGCCAACAAACTCCACGACTTCTTTCTGGCATCGCCGAACAAGGAGTTGCCGCTTCCCACCAAGGTCGTTGATTGGCAGGAGCGCCAGTCGATCAACTTCATCGGCTGGCTCGGCCGCGATCTGCAGCACATGGCGCTCGCCAAGGGCGATGACGAGAAGATGCTGACCGTCGACCTGCCGGCCTTCCTCGAACGTCCGACATGCATCTACTCTGACTTTACGGTCAGCCATCTGAGCTTCGGACCACAGGAGACCGGCGTCGACGTCAACCGTCTGATCGCCGCCTATGACAAGCTCATGCGCGAGAAGCTGTCAGCTTGAGTACTTCATGATTCGACCGGCGGGTGACCGCCGGTCTCTTTGCAATTGGGCGAGATACGGCAGGCCTTGCAGCTGGAACCGAACCGCCCCGAAAATCGAGGAACACCCACCGGATGGCACAGGGTCAGAAAATCGGGATCGTCGGCGCGGGCCTGTCCGGCGCCGTCATCGCACGCGAACTGGCGGAAGCCGGCTTCGAGGTCGAGGTCTTCGACACGCGTCCGCACATCGGCGGCAACTGCCACACCGAGCGCGATGCGGAAACGGGCGTCATGGTGCACATCTACGGCCCGCACATCTTCCACACGGATGACGCGGAAGTCTGGGACTACGTCAACGGTTACCAGACCTTCCTGCCCTACAAGAACCGGGTGAAGACCACGAGCCAGGGCCAAGTCTATTCCCTGCCGGTCAACCTGCACACGATCAACCAGTTTTTTGGCAAGACCTTCCGCCCAGAAGAAGCCCGCGCCTTCATCGAGGAACAGGCCGACAAGACGATATCAGACCCGCAGACCTTCGAGGAGCAAGCGCTGCGCTTCGTCGGCCGCGATCTCTATGAGGCCTTCTTCAAGGGCTACACCGAAAAGCAGTGGGGCTGCTCGCCGACCGACCTGCCGGCCTCTATCCTGAAGCGCCTGCCCGTGCGCTTCAACTATGACGACAACTACTTCTTCCACAAATTCCAGGGCATGCCGGAAAACGGCTACACCGACATGATCGAAAAGATCTTCGACCATCCGAAGATCAAGGTGACGCTCGGCCAGCACTTCGATCCCCGCGCGCCGCACGATTATGCCCATCTTTTCTATTCCGGCCCGCTCGATGGCTACTTCGCCTACGAGTTCGGACGCCTCGGCTATCGCACGCTGGATTTCGAGCGCTTCACTTATCAGGGCGACTACCAGGGCTGCGCGGTGATGAACTACGGCGATGCCTCGGTGCCCTACACCCGCATCACCGAGCACAAGCATTTCTCGCCCTGGGAAAGCCACGAGGGATCGGTCTGCTACCGCGAGTTCTCCCGCGCCTGCGGCGAGGATGACATTCCCTATTATCCGATCCGGCTCGTCGAGGAGAAGGCGCAGTTGGCGGACTACGTTGCCCGCGCCTACGAGGAAAAGGCCGTCACCTTCGTCGGACGCCTTGCGACCTATCGCTATCTCGATATGGATGCAACGATCCGCGAAGCGCTTGACACCGCTCGCCTCTTCCTCGCCAAATCGAAGGAACAGGCAGCCATGCCGGCCTTCGTGCATGCCCCACTCTGATCCGAGAATGACCATGACTGCCACCCCCATTCTCGTCGTCGGCGGCGCCGGCTATATCGGCTCGCACACCTGCCTTGCGCTTTCCGAGCGCGGCTATCTGCCTGTTGTCTATGACAACTTCACCTCGGGCCATCCGGAATTCGTCAAGTGGGGCCCGGCCGAACAAGGCGACATCCGGGACAAGGTGCGGCTGAAGGAAGTGCTTGCCAAGTACCAGCCGAAGGCTGCCATGCATTTCGCAGGCCTGATCGAGGTCGGACAGTCCTTCAAGGAGCCGGAGCACTTCTACGACGTCAACGTCTCGGGCACGCTGAGCCTGCTGCAGGCCTTGAGCGAAGCCGATATCCGCAACTTCGTCTTCTCCTCGACCTGCGCCACCTATGGCGCGCCGGAATATCTGCCGCTTGACGAAAAGCACGGCCAGAAGCCGATCAATCCTTACGGCCGCACGAAGCATATCGTTGAGCAGGCGCTCGGTGACCTCAACCTCTGCGGTCGCATGCGCTCCGTCATGCTGCGCTACTTCAACGCTGCCGGCGCCGACTTCGAAGGCCGCATCGGCGAATGGCACTCGCCGGAAACCCATGCCATCCCGCTTGCGATCGAGACGGCTCTCGGACGGCGGGAATTCTTCTCGATCTTCGGCGAGGACTACGACACCCGCGACGGCACCTGCATCCGTGACTACATCCACGTCAACGATCTTGCCGACGCCCATGTCCGTGCCGTTGAATACCTGCTGAACGGCGGCGAGACGATCGCCATCAACCTCGGCACCGGCAACGGCACGACTGTCAAGGAACTGATCACGGCCATCGAGAACGTTTCCGGCCGTCCGATGCCGATCAAGCGCACCGAGCGCCGCCCGGGCGATCCACCTGGCCTCGTCGCGAGCAACGCCCTTGCCCGCGAAGTTCTCGGCTGGGATCCCAAGCACGGCATCGACGACATCATTCGGTCGGCCTGGAAGTGGCACTCGACCTTCAACGGCCATTCCACCTGAGGACGATTACCCGGCGATCGGACTTTCCCTAAAAAGGCGCGTGAACGGCCGGTACCGCTGGCTGGTGCCCCTTGACGCGCCGCGATCCTTCCGCTTTTCGTCGTGCAGATTTTGCGGAGCCAGAACCATGCGCGACAGACTGAAGACAATCCTCTCCTCCAACGCGTGGGAGCGGTTGATCATTGCGGTCATCCTGATCAATTCGGTCACTCTGGGCCTTGAGACGTCGCCCGCAGTGATGCAGGTCATGGGGCCGCTGCTGGTGACGCTGGACCGGCTCATTCTTGCGATCTTCGTCATCGAAATCGCAGCCCGGCTCTACACCTTCCGGCTCGCCTTCTTCCGCGACCCCTGGAGCATTTTCGATTTCTCGATCGTCGCCATCGCGCTGATCCCGGCGACCGGCCCCTTCCAGGTCCTGCGCGCGCTGCGCGTCCTGCGTATCCTGCGCCTGATCTCCATCGTGCCCTCCCTGCGAAGGGTCATCGGCGGCCTCATTGCCGCCCTACCCGGCATGGGCTCGATCATCGTGCTCCTGTTCATGCTGTTTTATGTCGCGGCCGTCATGGCGACCAAGCTCTATGGCGCGACCTTCCCGGACTGGTTCGGCAATCTTGGTGCGTCGACCTATTCGCTCTTCCAGATCATGACGCTGGAAAGCTGGTCCATGGGCATCGTCCGGCCGGTGATGGAGGTCCATCCCTATGCCTGGCTGTTCTTCGTGCCCTTCATCCTGCTCAGCACCTATTCGGTCCTGAACCTCTTCATCGGTGTGATCGTCTCTGCCATGCAGGAACAGAGCATGGCCGACACTGACGCGGACCTGAAGACCTTGCATGTCGACAATGCCGAGCTGCTGCGGGAAATGCAGGCGCTGCGATCCGAAATCGCCGCGCTTCGGGCCGAGAGAACGGCAGCCGGCGCCTAAATCGAAGTCACCAATGATTGCCGGGCTTCAGCTTCTGAGGCCCGGCGCCTCGTGGCCCGTGCGCTCGACATATTCGGTATAGCCGCCGCCATACTGGAAGACGCCTTCGGGCGTGATCTCCAGAACGCGGTTCGACAGGGCCCCGAGGAAGTGGCGGTCGTGGCTGACGAAGAGCATGGTGCCTTCGAACTGCGACAATGCCTTGATCAGCATTTCTTTGGTATCGAGGTCGAGGTGGTTGGTCGGCTCGTCGAGCACGAGCAGGTTCGGCGGGTCGAACAGCATCATCGCCATGACGAGGCGCGCCTTTTCGCCACCCGAGAGGACCCGCACGCGCTTGTCGATGTCGTCGCCGGAGAAGCCGAAGCAGCCGGCGAGCGCCCGAAGCGGGGCCTGACCAGCGCGGGGAAAACTCGTTTCCAGCATCTCGAAAATTGTCATGTCGCCGTCGAGCACATCCATCGCATGCTGGGCGAAATAGCCCATCTTGACGCTGGCACCGATCGAGACGGTCCCGTCGTCCGGCTTCGAATCGCCAGCGACGAGCTTGAGCAAGGTCGATTTGCCCGCGCCATTGATGCCCATGATGCACCAGCGCTCGCGGCGGCGGACCATGAAGTCGAAGCCGTCATAGATGACCTTGTCGCCGTAGCGCTTCGACACACCCTTGAGGTTGATGACATCTTCGCCGGAACGCGGCGCTGGCTGGAATTCGAAGGCGACGACCTGGCGGCGCTTCGGCGGTTCGACGCGGTCGATCTTTTCCAGCTTCTTCACCCGGCTCTGCACCTGGGAGGCATGGCTGGCGCGCGCCTTGAAGCGCTCGATGAACTTGATTTCCTTGGCGAGCATCGCCTGCTGACGCTCGAACTGCGACTGCTGATGCTTCTCGTTCAAGGCACGCTGCCCCTCGTAGAAGACATAGTCGCCGGAATAGCTGTTGAGCTGGCCAGCATCGATTTCGATGATCTTGTTGACGATGCGGTTCATGAACTCGCGGTCGTGCGAGGTCATCAGCAGTGCGCCCTCGTAACCTTTGAGGAACTGCTCGAGCCAGATCAGACTTTCGAGGTCGAGATGGTTAGACGGTTCGTCGAGCAGCATCACGTCGGGACGCATGAGCAGGATGCGCGCAAGCGCCACGCGCATCTTCCAGCCGCCCGAGAGCGCGCCCACGTCGCCGTCCATCATGCTTTCGGAAAAGGAGAGACCGGCCAGCACTTCGCGAGCACGGCCGTCAAGCGCATAGCCGTCGAGCTCCTCGTAGCGCGCCTGCACCTCGCCATAGCGCTCGATGATCGCGTCCATCTCGTCCATCCGGTCAGGATCGACCATGGCTGCCTCGAGTTCGCGCAGTTCGGCCGCAACTTCGCTGACAGGTCCTGCCCCGTCCATGACCTCAGCGACAGCCGAGCGCCCCGACATCTCGCCAACATCCTGGCTGAAATAACCGATCGAGACACCCTTATCGACGGAGACCTGCCCCTCGTCGGGCTGTTCATGCCCGATGATCATCCGGAACAGCGAGGTCTTGCCCGCACCGTTTGGTCCCACGAGACCGATCTTCTCGCCGCGATTGAGCGCGGCGGAAGCCTCTATGAACAGAATGCGGTGGCTGAGCTGCTTGGAGATGTTTTCGATACGGATCATGGACAAGGGCGCCTGCTGGAAATCGGCGCCCTTATGGCATGTCGAAGCCCACCTGTCCCCTGCTTTTGTTGCACGGCGGCATCGCGACTGCGCCGGAAAGCCACGGGAACGCCACGCTGGTTGCAAGAGCGTGCCGAAAGCGCGAAAAGACCTGACGCAAGGACGACAGCATGAGTGACGAGACGATAACCCTCTACGAAGCGATCGGCGGCGATGCGACCGTCAAGGCGCTGACGCGGCGGTTCTATGAACTGATGGACACGCTGCCCGAGGCCGCCCATTGCCGGGCTGTGCATCCACCGGATCTCTCCGGGAGCGAAGAGAAGTTCTACGACTACATGACGGGCTATCTCGGTGGTCCGCCCATCTACATGCAGAAACGCGGCCATCCGATGCTGCGACGTCGCCATTTCGTGGCAGAAATCGGCCCGCTGGAACGGGACGAATGGCTCTTGTGCTTCCGCCGCGCGCTGGATGAAACCGTCGCCCATCGGAAGCTGCGGGAACTCATCTGGCCGCCGATAGAGAAGCTGGCCTTTCACATGCAGAACAAGGAATGACGGAAATGGCGAGCGTACAGAGTTACCGCTGGGCGACCGTCGCGGCTGGACTGATGGGGGCTGCCGGTGTTGGACTGGCCGCAGCCGCCAGTCACGCGGGCGGCGAAGCGCTTCTGCGCCCGGCCTCGACGATCTGTCTCGCCCATGCCCCGGCACTCGTTGCACTCTCCATCGCCGGAGACCGGGTCAGACTGGCTGCACTGGTAGCGGTCGGCATGACACTCGGCACGGTGCTGTTTTCAGGCGATCTGGTAGCCCGGCACTTCATCGGCAGCGGGCTCTTTCCGATGGCGGCACCCACAGGTGGGGTGACGCTCATCGTATCGTGGCTGCTGCTCTGCGCAGGAGCTTTGGCTCCGGGGCGCAACTGACGCCAATCAACCTCCACTGGAGGACGAGGCTTCGGCATCAGCGCCCCAAAAATACTGTGATGGTTTGGCTCAATGGGCCAGGGTAGCCGAAACGGTACCACCGAACATCAGCAGATTTCCGTGGGGATCGCGGATGTGGAAACGCACCGTTCCGCCGCACTCTCCCGAATTGTCCGAAGGACGGATCGCCTCGATGCCGCGATCGCAGAAGTCCCGGTAGATCTCCGTCGGCGCTTCGGCCCTGAAGAACACAGAGCTGTTCTGGCACTGGAGTGGATCGTCGCTCAGCCAGAAATGCAGTTCCATTCCGCCGCGGCGCACGACGAGGTAATCAAGCCCATCGAAGCCGACATCCTCGAAACCGAGCGTATCGACGTAGAAATTGCGTGTTTCCGAAAGATTGAGGGATGGGAGGATGGGCACGGCGTTGAGGATCGTCTTCGCAACAGGTTGCTGGGCGTTCATGCGGAAAGTTCCTCTGGTTCCCGCATGAGATTGGCTGACGAAACGGCTACGACCTTGCGTTGGCGTTTCGCTGCCATCTTGGCGCGGGAAAATCGATAACAAGGGCGGGGGCCCGGTTCAATTCTGCGTACATGGTAGCAGGTTTGCGCTCGTGCAAGCCCGGCAAAGTGACGATTTCGCAATTCATCACTTCACTTTCCTGAGAGCGTTGCAACATTGCCTCGGCGAGTTCCGGAAGGAGTCCCTCGCCGCGCTGACGTGCAAGCTCTTGGAACGAGCTGATGCCACCCTTGTCTGACCCGTCCCTGCTCATGCTTCGGCATTCCTTTCATTCAGCGTTTGCAACGCGCGCTCGAGACTGGATTTCGAGCCGTTTCGCAGCGGAATGAAAGTCTTTCCGAACTTCTTGCAACCGCTCTTCACGCGCAGACAAGCATCGTGACTGATACAGTCGATAGGGCAGAAGACGCAGTCGACGGAGGGTAGCACCGTGTCGATACGTGAAACCGCTTCACGTAAACCCCCATCATGGTGAATTAGTTCCGCACCAAAATTGCTGGCGATCTGACGAAGATGGGCGACCTGGCAATCACGGCCCCCGACATACAGAAAGCTGCGAACTTCCGCTTGCGTTTTCGCGGTGGAGGCCGTCGCGGAAGCCTCCGCACCCGACTTTTTCGCAGCCTGCTTCTTCTTCTTCGCCATGACGTCCCGTCTCCTCAATTCCGATCAGAGGCAGCGGTTGCGAGCCTCAGGTGGACAGGCATACAAAACATGACAAAAAGAGTAAAGTATATAGTTGAAGTTCTCAGTCATGTTTTCACTGGCACAGATGCGACCCGACCCGAACATCTCGTCCGGGATTGACGGCAATCAACTTCCCCTGATTTTCAGGGGATCCACGGCGCTCATGGCAATTTTTTACCGTTTGATAAAACTTTGTTCCTGAGTTACCTTTCTCTGCATCGCTTCGAATATAAAAGAGGGAACTGCGATGCGAAGACTGGAACCAGGCCTCAAGGCCGGGCGGCTTGACGCTGCCGATTATGCAAAGAATTTCTCCGACCTGCATCCCCGCCTCGGCGGCCATGAGGCGCTCGTTGCGTCCGACAGATGCTACTTCTGTCACGACGCGCCCTGTATGACGGCCTGTCCCACCGCCATCGATATCCCGATGTTCATCCGGCAGATATCGACTGGCAATCCGCTCGGCGCCGCCAAGACAATTTTCGACCAGAACATTCTCGGCGGCATGTGCGCCCGCGTCTGTCCCACCGAAACGCTCTGCGAGGAAGCCTGCGTGCGCAACACGGCGGAAGAGCGCCCGGTCGAAATCGGCCGCCTGCAACGTTACGCCACCGATATCGCCATCGAAGAGGGTCGCCAGTTCTACCGTCCGGCCGCCTCAACCGGTCGCACGGTCGGCATCGTTGGCGCAGGCCCCGCAGGCCTTGCAGCAGCCCATCGCCTTGCCATGCACGGCCACCAGGTCACCATCTACGAAGCGAAGGACAAGGCCGGCGGTCTGAACGAATACGGCATTGCGGCCTACAAGACACCCAACGATTTCGCCCAGAAGGAAGTCGACTATATCCTGTCGCTCGGCAATATCGATGTGCTGGATGGCCAGATGATGGGCCGTGACTTCACGCTCGGCGACCTCCAGGCGAAACACGACGCCGTCTTCCTCGGTGCGGGTCTCGGCAACGTCAACGGGCTGAACATCCCAGGTGCCAAGATCAATGGCGTGCTCGATGCCGTCGAATTCATCGCCCATCTGCGCCAGGCGGATAACAAGGCCGACGTGCCCGTCGGCCGCGACGTGGTCGTCATCGGCGGCGGCATGACCGCGATCGACGCTGCCGTGCAGGCAAAGCTGCTCGGCGCCGAAAACGTCACGATCTGCTATCGCCGCGGCAAGGAACACATGAACGCCTCGGAATTCGAGCAGGATCTGGCGACCTCCAAGGGCGTTCACATCCGCCACTGGCTGCAGCCGAAGGAAGTCGCCCATCACGGCGGCCATTGCTCGGCGATCACCTTCGAATACACCCATCTCGAAAACGGCATGATGAAGGGCACCGGCCACACGACCGAGATCAAGGCCGACCAGATTCTGGTCGCCATAGGTCAGAAACTCGATGGCCAGGGTCTGGACGGACTGAAGCTCGAAGGCGGCAAGATCGCCATCGATACCGAAGGCCGGACCTCTATCCCGGGCGTCTGGGCCGGCGGCGACTGCGCCTTCGGAGGCCAGGACCTGACGGTCTCTGCCGTCGCCATGGGCCGCGATGCGGCCGAAAGCATCAACCGCTCTCTCGCCGTCATGACGGCGGGCGCAACCGCCGTCGCATGACGCATCGCTCTCGAGAGGATTTGAACAATGGCTGATCTGAGAAACAACTTCGTCGGCATCAAGTCGCCCAACCCCTTCTGGCTGGCTTCCGCTCCACCAACCGACAAGGCCTACAATGTCGAGCGCGCCTTCAAGGCAGGCTGGGGCGGCGTCGTCTGGAAGACGCTCGGCTCGGAAGGACCACCGGTCGTCAACGTCAACGGCCCGCGCTACGGCGCGATCTGGGGTGCTGACCGCAGGCTTCTCGGCCTCAACAACATCGAGCTGATCACCGACCGCCCCCTGCAGATAAACCTGCAGGAAATGAAGATGGTGAAGAAGAACTGGCCGGACCGGGCGCTTGTCGCCTCGATCATGGTCCCCTGCGTCGAGGAAGAGTGGAAGGCGATCCTGCCGCTCGTCGAAGAGACCGGCGCTGACGGCATCGAACTCAACTTCGGCTGTCCGCACGGCATGTCCGAGCGCGGCATGGGCGCCGCCGTCGGGCAAGTGCCGGAATACATCGAAATGGTCGTGCGCTGGTGCAAGCAATACACCCGCATGCCCGTCATCACCAAGCTGACGCCGAATATCGCCGATATCCGTAAGCCCGCGCGTGCGGCGAAGGCCGGCGGCACGGATGCCGTCTCGCTGATCAACACGATAAACTCGATCGTATCGGTTGATCTCGACAGCTTTGCCCCCTCGCCCACCGTCGGCGGCAAGGGCACCCATGGCGGTTATTGCGGCCCGGCCGTCAAGCCGATCGCACTCAACATGGTCGCCGAAATCGCCCGCGATCCGGAAACATATGGCCTGCCAATTTCGGGCATCGGTGGTGTCACCACCTGGCGCGATGCGGCAGAATTCCTGGCGCTCGGTGCCGGCAATGTCCAGGTCTGCACGGCCGCCATGACCTACGGCTTCAAGATCGTCCAGGAGATGATATCAGGCCTCAACGACTGGATGGATGCCAAGGGTCACCAAAGCCTCGACGATATCTGCGGCCGCGCCGTGCCGAACGTCACCGATTGGCAGTATCTCAACCTGAACTACATCGCCAAGGCCCATATCGACCAGGACGCCTGCATCAAATGCGGCCGCTGCCACATCGCCTGCGAGGACACGTCTCACCAGGCGATCACCAACATGGTCAACGGCGTCAGGCATTTCGAGGTGATGGAAGACGAATGCGTCGGCTGCAATCTCTGCGTCAACGTCTGTCCGGTGGAGAATTGCATCACGATGGTCGAACTGCCGACCGGCACGCTCGATCAGCGCACCGGCAAACCGGTCGATCCGAACTATGCAAACTGGACGACCCATCCGAACAACCCGATGGCCGTGCAGGCCGCAGAATAGTCTCGATGAAGCAAATCCGGCCCGCTTGCGGGCCGGATACGGTTTGACAAAAGAAAAACTCGAACTTTCGCCCAGCCCTTCAGAAATTATTCAGCGCTATACTCCACCATCCCGCCATCGGCACTGACCGCACTTGCGTCAGGCCGGGCCAGCCGGGCAAGGAGACCATGGCGATCAAAAGCAAGAATACGGACGGTGGATCGAACCTGCGGTCCCGCCTGCAGATCCTCATTCCGAGCGCGATCGTCCTCGTCGGCGTCGCCGTCTCTGCTCTCTATGCCGATCTTCAGCAGCAACGATTGAGCCGCGAGGCAGCCCGCAATGCGGTCGAGGAAAACTTGGGTCTGATCCGCACCAAGCTCGAAGCCAACATCAACGCGAATGTAAAGCTTCTGCAAGGCATGGTCGCGGTGATCGGGACCGAGCCCTATGTCACCCAGAAGCGTTTCGAGGCGCTGGCATCCAGCCTCCTGTCGACGCCGTCGCAGATCGGCAACATCGCCGCGGCACCGAATTTGATCACCAGTTTCGTCCACCCTTACGAGGACAACAAATCCTTCATCGGGTACTGGATACTCCCGCCACCGAATGGCGAGGAAGAGGCGCGTCAATTGCGCGACGAGGGCAAGACAATCATCAGCGGCCCACTGCCGCTCAAGAGTGGCGGTATGGGCCTCATTATCACGCTGCCCGTGCACATCACCAATGATGAGGGCAAGCGGGTCTTTTGGGGTGGCTTGGCGGGTGTCGTCGATGTCGCGAGACTCTACGACGACAGCGGCCTTCGCGCTCCGGATCTGCCGCTCGCCATCACCATTACCGACGACAGTCAGCAGACGGGAAGCCAAGCCGTGATCTACGGCGACAGCTACGTCTTGGCCGACGATCCGGTCACCATGACCGTCGATCTCGGCAACGAGCATTGGTCCATTTCGGCAGTGCCGAAGGGTGGCTGGCACGCGATGAGTAGGCCAGACATCCTGATCCGCGGCATGATCGCCGCCATGTCCGCGCTGATCGCCGGCAGCGTCATCTGGGTCGCCGGCCTGATGCGGGAGCGGCAGCGCAACTACGCGGCTTTGCGGCAACGCGAGGGGCAACTGACAGCGGTATCTCACCGCTTGGGTCTCGCACTGGACGCCTCCCGGATCGGAATCTGGGAACTCGATCTTGCCTCCGGACAGATCACCTGGGATGAGCGAATGTACCAGATCTATGGCCTCAACCGCGATGTTGCGGCCTGCTATGACGTCTGGAAATCCTGCGTTCACCCCGACGACCTGGCCGCATCGGATGAAGCCCTCGCGAAGGCTATCGAGCAAAACACGCTCTACGAGACCCAGTTCCGCATCATCCGCGACACCGGTGAAATCTCCCATATCCGCACCGTTGGCACGATCCACCGAGACGAAAAGGGACCGGTCAGTGTGCTCGGCGTCAACTGGGATGTCAGCGCCGACATCAATCTGCAGGAGAACCTCCGCAAAGCTCAGCGCGAGACGGCGCAGCGCAACGAGGAGCTTGAAAGCGCGCGGCAGCGGATGGAATACAATTCGCTGCACGACGCGCTGACCGGCCTGCCCAATCGCCGCTATCTGGACCAGCGCCTCGAGGCCCTGGTTGCAGCAGGTGATCGTCCCAGCGGACGACTGACCGTGCTTCACATGGATCTGGACCGCTTCAAGGAAATCAACGACACGCTAGGCCATGGTGCTGGCGACGCCATTCTTCGCCATGTCGCGCAGGAACTGCAGGGCATGGTCGGCGCCTCTGATTTCGTTGCCCGGATCGGCGGCGATGAATTCGTCATCGTCTGCCAGGGCTGCGATCTCTCCGAAGGCTACGAGGCCATGGGGTCGAACCTGATCGCAGCCGTCAACCGGCCGATCGTCTACAACGGACACGAATGCCGTGTCGGCGCATCGATCGGCATCGCCGACAGGATCGAGCCCGAGCTGACCGCCGAACAGCTCCTCGTCAATGCGGACATCGCCCTCTACGAGGCAAAACGCCGTGGCCGCAATCGCGTCGAGCGCTTCAACGATACGCTGCGTGCCCGCACGATCAACATCAAGCGTACTGCCGACGCCATTCTTCGGTCCCTGGGCGATGACGATTTCATCGCCTGGTACCAGCCGCAATTCGATGCCCGAACGCTTGCGATCAACGGTGTGGAGGCGCTTGCTCGCTGGCGTCATCCGGAAAAAGGCATCCTCGCCCCCATTGCCTTTCTCGAAACGGCCGAGAACCTCAATGTCGTGTCCCAGATCGACGCGAGCATTCTCGATCAGGCACTCGAGCAGCTGGCGCGCTGGAAGACCGAGGGCCTCGGGATCGAGCATGTCTCGGTCAATATCTCTGCCCAGCGGCTGTTCGAGGACAAGCTGCTCGACCACCTGACCAAGCTCGCCGTCACGCCGGGCAGCCTTTCATTCGAACTGCTGGAATCGATCTCCTTCGACGACAAGGCCGACGCCGTGGCGGAAAGCCTCGAACGCATCCGCACCCAGGGCATTGCCATTGAAATCGATGATTTCGGCACCGGTTACGCCTCGATCCTCTCCCTGATCAAGCTCTCGCCGAGCCGCTTGAAGATCGATCGGCAGCTGGTGGCCCCGATCGTGACCAACCCTGCCCAGCGCAAGTTGATCAGCTCGATCGTCGATATCGGCCGCTCCTACGGGATCGGCATCGTCGCAGAGGGTGTGGAGACAATGGAGCATGCCGCGATCCTGCGCGACCTCGGCTGCCAGACGCTGCAGGGCTACGCGCTGGCGCGTCCGATGAGCCCTGATAGTTTCATCGATTTTGCAAGGAAGCATGCCTTGCAACGTGAGGACCTGCTGCGGCGGAGCGCGTGATCCGCGCGCTGACGAAGGATCAGCCGAGCAGGCTCTGTCCCGCGGCAAACCCGGCATAGGCCAGGGCCGAGAAATAGACGAGCGTCAGCAGCACCATCAGGTGCCCCATCGCAACGACCATGCCGTCTCTCTGGGAAATCCCCGTCGACAGAAGCAGGATCGCAACGCCCGGCAGCGTGTTTGAAAACGGAATGAAGCCGAGCGGCATCATCAGGAGCACGCCGGCGCCCGTCAGCACGAGACCATTGATACGGTTGACCGCCGCGCCATCCGTGAGACCCGGCATGCGGGGACGAACGTAACGGTCGACCTTTCTGAGGACGTTGAGCCCTCGCTCCAGCACCGGGACGAGGCGCGCCCGATCGAGCTTGCGATCGGCCACCTTCTTCGGCAGCCAGGGAAACCGGTTGAAGGTAATCGCGATCCCGATCAGCACGATGCCGGCGCCGAAGACCGTCGAGACGCCCGGGATCGAAACCGGCACCAGGAAGGGCAGAGACAACAGGCCGCAAAGCAGCAGAAGCCCGCTTTCGCCCATCTTCTCCAGGATCTGCCGCAGCGTGACGTGATCCTCATCCATCGAGTCGATCACGTCCTGCAGCACTGCGCTGGTACTCTTGTCGGTATCAGTGAAGCCGATCATCGTTGTCATCGGAGCCGCTTTCGATTAACTGCCGGAAGGATCTTGGGGCGGCGCATGGTGCGCGCATCCGCGATCGCAGATGAATGAGAAAGACGGTCGGGTCAAGTCACGCCAACAGCGAGACTGCTTCGTGCCGAAAGACATCCGATGACAGAGCAAGCCCCACCCGTCGCCTCCCCCGTGAACCGACATACCGTCCATGCCAAGGGCAGGGAAAAACTGAAGGCGCATGCGGCAATGCTGCTCTTTGCCGCCTTGATCGCGGGCTCCTTCTCCTTCGGCGGCATGGCCGCGCGGCACATGGATGCCGGCCCGCTGACCCTCTGGCGTTACCTGATGACAGTTGTCGTCATGGGCGCGCTGACCTTCGGCATCCTGCGCGTTCCGTTCCGGGCACCGCAGCGGATCTGGCGCTTTGCCCTGCTTGGCGCGCTGATCGCCGTCTACATGCTCACCATGTTCGTGGCGCTTGAATTCACCAGCCCTGTGCAGACGGGTGCCGTCTTCACCCTGATGCCATTGATCAGCGCTGGCTTCGCGCTTCTCTTCATCGGGCAGAAAACCCGCCCGGACGTGTTCATCGCGCTGGTTATCGCAGCCTTCGGGGCGATCTGGGTCATTTTCCGCGCCGACATTCAGGCGATCCTCTCCTTCGATGTGGGACGCGGCGAGCTGATCTTTTTCGTCGGTGTCATCTGCCACGGTGCCTATGTGCCGCTGATCCGCAAGTTCAATCAGGGAGACAACCCGGTCGCCTTCGGTTTCTGGGTCGTGGTCTTCACCATTCCCTGGCTCCTGCCGACCGGTGCTATCCCGCTCGCGACGACGGATTTTCTGAACCTCCCACCCATGGTCTGGGCGACGATCGCCTATCTCTCCGTCATCACGACCGCCCTCACCTTCATGCTGCTGCAATACGCTTCCATGCGCCTGCCGGCCCCCAAGGTGCTGGGCTACGGCTATCTGACTCCAACCTTCATCATCCTCCTCGAAGGCGTGCTCGGCCACAGCTGGGCAAGCCCGGCCGTTTTCCTCGGTGCGCTGGTGACCGCCGCCGGGCTTCTGGTGATGGGCCTGCTCAGGGACTGACGGCCGGCGTCACACCGCGGGCTTCAGAATGAGGCCGTGCAGGAAGAGACCTTCGAGGAAGGAGGCGGCCGCCTCGAAGCGGTCTTCACCTTCTTGGCCTGCCCCCAGCACGGACCGGACCTGAACGTCGAAGTCGGCATAATGCTGCGTCGTCGACCAGATCGAGAAGATCATGTGGTGCGGATCGCATTCCCGGATCTTGGCCGCAGCAATCCAGGCCCTGATGACTTCAGCTTTCTCATCCACGAGCTCCTTCAACGGTCCTTCGAGAACACCAGCGATATGCGGCGCACCCTGCAGGATCTCGTTGGCAAACAGCCGGCTTTCGCGCGGGAAGTCGCGTGCCATCTCCAGCTTGCGGCGAATATAGGACTTGATCTCGTGTTCGGGGTCGCCGTCCGCATCGAAGGCCTGCAGCGGCTCCAGCCAGTTTTCGAGCACCCGGTCGATCAGCGCCCGGTGCATGGCTTCCTTGGTGCGGAAATAATAGAGCAGATTGGGCTTCGACATGCCCGCGACCTCGGCGATCTGGTCGATGGTCGAGCCGTGGAATCCCCGCTGCGAAAACACTTCCAGGGCTGCTTCGAGGATCTGCTCTTCCTTTTCCTCCTGGATCCGCGTCCGCCTCTGGGTTTGCGCCGCTCTCGGTATTGCCATCTTAGAGTTATTCCCCGCCTAAGACCCTGAAGTCACTCAACAATATCCGCGCTCAAATTCTGTGCATCTGCTCTGTTTTTTGTCGCAGATTTTTGCCGATTTTGTCTTGAGTGCCGTGATGGAAGCTGTAATGTTTTACCAGTCGGTCAAATTATTGGACAGATGTCAAATAAAGGCAACTGCCGATACGACAGCGAAAAGAACAAAGACAAGTCGCTGTTGTTGACCCCGGGAACAAGGGGAACGGGCGGAAGATCCGGTCCCAGAAAACAGGTGAGGATCTGCAATGACGGCGCAAACCGGCACGAACCTTCGCGTGAACGGCGATCGGCTCTGGGACATGCTCATGGAGATGGCGAAGATCGGCCCCGGCATTGCCGGCGGCAACAATCGCCAGACCCTGACCGACGAGGATGCGGAAGGCCGCCGCCTCTTTCAGCGCTGGTGCGAAGACGCTGGCCTCACCATGGGCGTCGATACCATGGGCAACATGTTCATGACCCGCGCCGGCACCGATCCGGACGCACTGCCCGTCTATATCGGCTCCCACCTCGACACCCAGCCCACCGGCGGCAAATATGACGGCGTGCTCGGCGTCCTCGCCGGCCTAGAGGCCGTGCGGTCGATGAACGACCTCAACATCACGACCAAACACCCTATTGTCGTCACCAACTGGACCAACGAGGAAGGTGCCCGCTTCGCCCCCGCCATGCTGGCGTCTGGCGTGTTCGCCGGCGTCATCGACCAGGATTACGCCTATGGCCGCAAGGACATGGACGGCAAGACCTTTGGCGACGAGTTGAAGCGCATCGGCTGGCTGGGCGACGAAGTGGTCGGCGCGAGAAAGATGCACGCCTATTTCGAGTATCACATCGAACAGGGACCGATCCTGGAGGCCGAGAACAAGCAGATCGGCGTGGTCACCCACTGTCAGGGCCTGTGGTGGCTAGAATTCACGCTCTCCGGCCGCGAAGCCCATACCGGCTCCACCCCGATGAACCTGCGCGTCAATGCCGGCCTTGCCATGGCCCGGATCATGGAAATGGTCCAGGAGGTCGCGATGAGCGAACAGCCCGGCGCCGTCGGCGGGGTCGGCCAGGTGAAGTTCTCGCCCAATTCCCGCAACGTGCTGCCCGGCACTGTTGTCTTCACCGTCGACATCCGCACGCCGAGCCAGGAGAAGCTTGACCGCATGCGCGCGACGATCGAGGCCAAGGCCAACGAGATCTGCGCGGCGCTCGGCGTCGGCTGTGCGGTTGAGGCCGTCGGCCATTTCGACCCGGTCACCTTCGACGAAAAGCTCGTCGCCTCCGTCCGCAAGGCCGCCGAAGACCTCGGTTATTCCCACATGAACATCATCTCCGGCGCCGGCCACGACGCCTGCTGGACGGCGAAGGTCGCGCCCTCGACCATGATCATGTGCCCCTGCGTCGGCGGATTGAGCCACAATGAGGCGGAGGAGATCTCGCAGGAATGGGCAACGGCCGGCTGCGATGTGCTGCTCAGGGCGGTGCTGGAGACGGCGGAGATTGTGGCGTAGGATCAGGGCTTGCGAACAGTCCTGAACGGGAGCGAACCATGGGACGACCAAGGGAATTGTCACCGGATGAGCGCGCCGACCTGCTGCGGCGCGGCTATCGCCCGATCGAAATCTGGGTACCTGATCTCGAGAATGAAACCATCAGGGCGCAACTCGCTGAGGAGGCTCGGCGAGTTGCGGAAGCTGACGAACGGGACGATGTGACGGACTGGCTTGAGGCCGTCGGTCCAACCGACTGGGACAAGCCGTGACGCTGACGCGAGGGGACATCGTGATCGCAGTCTTTCCAGGGGAGTTGGGGAAACCAAGACCCGCAGTAATCCTTCAGAGGGATGAACTCCTTGGCCTATTCAGCACGATCCTCTGCTGCCCGATGACCACGCATCTGATCGACGCCCCAACGCTTCGTCCGATCATCGTTCCAAGTCCTGACAATGGTCTGCAAGAAATCTCGCAGATCATGGTCGAAAAACTCTCCCCCTTGAGGCGGGATGTGATCCGGCAGCAGATTGGGAGACTTACGACCGGCGAATTGAAGCGGCTCGAAACCGCTCTGATCCACATTACAGGCCTCGGTCTGGCCAGCGCGCCGAGAAACGAAGGCGAAAACGGAGGAAAACAACTGCCATGACCACCACAGTCATCAAGGGCGGCACCATCGTCACCGCCGATCTGAGCTACAAGGCCGACGTCAAGATCGAAGGCGGTGCGATCGTCCAGATCGGCCCCAACCTCTCCGGTGACACCGTGCTGGATGCGGCAGGCTGTTACGTCATGCCGGGTGGTATCGACCCGCATGTGCATCTGGAAATGCCCTTCATGGGCACCTATTCCGCCGACGACTTCGAAAGCGGCACCCGTGCCGGCCTCTCCGGCGGCACGACCATGGTCGTCGATTTCTGTCTGCCGGGCCCCGATCAGTCGCTGCTCGAAGCGCTGCAGATGTGGGACAACAAGACCTCCCGCGCGACGGCCGACTATTCCTTCCACATGGCGATCACCGGCTGGAACGAGCGCGTCTTCGACGAGATGAAGACGGTCGTTCAGGATCGCGGCATCAACACCTTCAAGCATTTCATGGCCTACAAGGGCGCGCTGATGGTGAATGACGACGAGATGTTCGCCTCCTTCCAGCGCTGCGCCGAACTCGGCGCGCTGCCGATGGTGCATGCCGAGAACGGCGACGTCGTCGCCTCGATGACCGCAAAGCTGCTCGCCGAAGGCAATGACGGGCCGGAAGCCCATGCCTATTCCCGACCGCCTGAGGTCGAGGGCGAAGCAACCAACCGCGCCATCATGCTGGCCGATATGGCCGGCGTGCCGCTCTATGTCGTGCACACCTCCTGCGAACAGGCGCATGAAGCCATCCGCCGCGCCCGCCAGAAGGGCATGCGCGTCTATGGCGAGCCGCTGATCCAGCACCTGACGCTCGACGAGAGCGAATATTTCAACAAGGACTGGGACCACGCTGCCCGCCGCGTCATGTCGCCCCCCTTCCGCAACAAGCAGCACCAGGACTCGCTCTGGGCTGGCCTGCAATCCGGTTCGCTCTCGGTTGTCGCCACCGACCACTGCGCCTTCACCAGCGAACAGAAGCGCTTCGGTGTCGGCAACTTCGCCAAAATCCCGAACGGCACCGGCGGGCTTGAAGACCGCATGCCAATGCTCTGGACCTATGGTGTAGCGACCGGTCGCCTGACGATGAACGAATTCGTCGCGGTCACCTCGACCAACATCGCCAAGATCCTCAACATCTACCCGAAGAAGGGTGCGGTCCTCGTCGGCGCCGATGCCGACCTCGCGGTCTGGGATCCCAAGCGCTCCAAGACCATCTCCGCCAAGACCCAGCAGTCCTCGATCGACTACAATGTCTTCGAGGGCAAGGAAGTGACAGGTTTACCGCGCTACACGCTGACCCGCGGTTATGTCGCGATCGAGGAAAATGCAGTGAAGACCCGCGAGGGCCACGGCAAGTTCGTGCACCGCGAGCCGTTCACCGCCGTGAACAAGGCACTCTCCACCTGGAAAGAACTCGTGGCGCCGCGCAAGGTCGAACGCACGGGCATTCCGGCGACGGGGGTTTGAGCGTGATGCCAGCGAAGAAGACATGGCTGCGGAGAAGTGCGCGCTTCGGCGCGGGCTATGCAGCAGCCGTGTTTGTCGGCGTCATGGGCATCTGGGCGACGCTTGAGGTCACAGATGCCGTCACCTACGGTCGACTGCCGCTCTTCGTCCTGATCTTTCCCGGCTCAATCCTTCAAGCACTTCGGCTGACCGTGGAAATCCTGCCGGTTGCCTTGTTGCTCGCTGCCCCCTTCACCTTGCTGGCAACCTGGGTGCTGCTGCGAATGCGTTGGAACCGCTGGTGGCATTTCGCCATCGCGGGTGCCGCCTGCCCCCTTTCCGGCATCGCCCTTTTGCAACTGGCGACCTGGGGCCGCTTCTTCAATCAGAACGAGGCGTCAATGGCGATGTCGCTCGCTCCGACAGGCATGATTTGCGCGATCATCTACAGGTGGATCGCCTTGCCCCAGACAGGGGGTCTGGCGAGATGAACCCTGTGCTACACCTCAACCAACCCATCCAGCTCCGGCAGCAGAACGACGCTCTCCTGCTCGTTGGGGTCGGTGCGCGCGATGATCGCCGTGCAGGGGGCGTTCGACAGGTTCGCCGGCAGATGCGGCACGCCGGCCGGAATGTAGAACAGCTCGCCCGCATGTACGACAACGTGGTTCTCCAGCCGGTCGCCATACCAGGTATGCGCCTGGCCGGAGAGCATATAGATCGCCGTCTCGTGGCTCTCGTGCAGATGCGCCTTGGCGCGTGCACCGGGCGGCATGGTCAGCACATGCATGCAGATACCCTTGGCACCCACCGTCTCGGCAGCGATGCCTTCGAAATAACTCAGCCCCTGCTTGCCCTCATAGGTAAGGCCGGGCTTCACGATCCGGCAGGTGGGCTTTGCTGATGCGTCCATTGACCTGTCCTCCTCCCTTCGGCGGCACGTCCGCCACTCCCGGCCCGCTGCTCTCGAGCGACCGCATGTCTAAAGAATGCAAGAGGCAGGCTGCCTTTGCAACAAACCCGATTGGTCCCAGCGCATGAATGCACCCTACTCCGTCGTCTCGGCCAAAAACCTGAGCCTCACTTTCGAGACCAATGACGGCCCCGTCCACGCCCTGTCGAATGTCGATCTCGAGGTGAACAAGGGCGATTTCGTCTCCTTTATCGGCCCCTCCGGCTGCGGAAAGACCACCTTCCTGCGCGTCATCGCGGACCTTGAGAAACACACCGCCGGCAAGATCACGGTGAACGGCATGACACCGGAGGATGCCCGCAAGGCGCGCTCCTATGGCTATGTCTTCCAGGCCGCCGCCCTTTATCCCTGGCGCACGATCGAAAACAACATCGCTCTGCCGCTTGAAATCATGGGCTACAGCGCTGCTGAAAAGCAGAAGCGCATCGAACAGACGCTGGAGCTGGTCAACCTTTCGGGCTTTGCCAAGAAATATCCCTGGCAGCTCTCAGGCGGCATGCAGCAGCGCGCCTCGATCGCCCGCGCGCTCGCCTTCGACGCCGACCTGCTCCTGATGGACGAACCCTTCGGCGCACTCGACGAAATCGTCCGCGACCACCTGAATTCCGAGCTTTTGAAGCTCTGGGACCGCACCAACAAGACCATCTGCTTCGTCACCCACTCGATCCCCGAGGCCGTCTTCCTCTCGACCAAGATCGTCGTCATGAGCCCGCGGCCTGGCCGAGTGACCGACATCATCGAGTCGACATTGCCCAAGGAACGCCCGCTCGACATCCGCGAGACCCCGGAATTTCTCGAGATCGCGCATCGTGTGCGGGAAGGTCTGAAGGCGGGGCATAGCTATGAGGAATGACATCCACTTGGAGAACTTGGGCACCCCCCTCTGCCCTGCCGGGCATCTCCCCCACAAGGGGGGAGAGCGGCAGACAGCCGCCGTCTCGCTCCTATGGCAAAGCGCTAGCCGCCACTCTCCCCCCTTGTGGGGGAGATGTCACGGAGTGACAGAGGGGGGTAACACATTCTCGACCAGAGTGGAGGCCACCCCATGAACCCCACCTTCCTCCTCTGGCTGGGCGCCGCCATGGCGACCTTCCTCGGTGCCGCCACCGTCAGCCGCGCCTATGTCGACAACGGCAAGCTCTGGGTGCTGGCAGCCTCGCTCGCGCTTTACTGCGTCGGCAATCTGATGATGGTGAAGCTCATGCGCGAGGGGGGCTTGGGCCTTGCCATCTCCGCCTCTGCGGTCGCCCAACTGGTTCTCATCAATGTCATTGCCTTCCTCCTTTTCGGCGAGAGGCTGAGCACGATCCAGATGGCCGGCGTGGCGCTTGGTGTCGTCTCAATGGCCCTGATGCTCTTTCCTGCAAAAGGAGGTGTCTGATGACCTCGGCTCCTTCCGCATTCCGAGACCGAATCCTGCCGGTCCTGACAGTTATCCTGGCGATCCTCGTGATCTGGCACATCTTCGTCGTCTATCTGAACGCGCCCTTCGTCCGCGACCAGGCGGCCCGTGCCGGCGAGACGATCACCTTCTCCCAGATCGTCGAGCGAACCTTCGCCCAGGAGCGCCCGGTCCTGCCCGCCCCGCACCAGATCGTCGCTGAACTCTGGGATACGACGATCAACAAGGCCGTCACCTCCAAGCGCAGCCTCGTTTATCACGCCTGGATCACGCTATCGGCGACGCTGATGGGCTTCGCCATGGGCACCGTGCTTGGCATCGTGCTCGCCATCGCCATCGTCCACAACAGGGCCATGGACAAGTCGCTGATGCCCTGGGTCATCGCCTCCCAGACGATCCCGATCCTCGCGATTGCGCCGATGATCATCGTCGTTCTGAATTCCATCGGCATCTCAGGCCTCATGCCCAAGGCGTTGATTTCCACCTATCTTTCCTTCTTCCCGATCGTCGTCGGCATGGTGAAGGGCCTGCGCAGCCCCGACATCCTGCTGCTCGACCTGATGCACACCTACAATGCCAGCCAGACCCAGACCTTCTGGAAGCTGCGCTGGCCGGCCTCGATGCCGTATCTCTTCACCTCGCTGAAGGTGGCGATCGCCATCTCGCTGGTCGGCGCCATCGTCGGTGAACTGCCGACGGGCGCGGTCGCCGGTCTCGGTGCCCGTCTGCTGTCGGGCTCGTACTATGGCCAGACCATCCAGATCTGGGCTGCCCTCTTCATGGCGGCGGGGCTCGCCGCCCTGCTCGTCTCGATCGTCGGCATGGCCCATACACGGGTTCTCGCACGCATGGGGGTCAAGCCATGAATGGTTACCTCGTCTTCGCCTTTGTCTTCTGGCTCGGCGCCTGGGGTCTCAACCAATGGCTGGTTGCACAGCGCCCGAAGGATCCGGCCACTCGCCGGGCAATCGGCCTCGTCGTTCCCCTGATCTTCGGGGTCACCCTGCTCGTCATCTGGGAATGCATGGTGCGCGGCTTCGAGATCCCCTCGATCCTGCTCCCCGCCCCGTCGATGATCTGGGCGCGGATCCTCACCTCCACCCATATCCTCTGGGCGGATTTCCAGCAGACTTTCCTGAAGTCCGTCATCACGGGTTATGTCGCAGGCTGCGGCCTCGGCTTCATCGTCGCGATCCTGATCGACCGCTCGCCTTTCCTGCAGAAGGGCCTGCTGCCGATCGGCAATTTCGTCTCGGCGCTGCCCGTCGTCGGCATCGCCCCGATCATGGTCATGTGGTTCGGCTTCGACTGGCAGTCCAAGGTCGCCGTCGTCGTCATCATGACCTTCTTCCCGATGCTCGTGAACACCGTGCAGGGCCTGGCCGCCGCCAGCCACATGGAACGCGACCTGATGCATACCTATGCCGCCTCCTGGTGGCAGACGCTGGTCAGACTCCGCTTGCCTGCCGCATGGCCTTTCATCTTCAATGCGCTGAAGATCAATTCCACTCTCGCGCTGATCGGTGCGATCGTGGCAGAATTCTTCGGCACCCCGATTGTCGGCATGGGCTTCCGTATCTCGACCGAGGTCGGACGCTCGAATGTCGACATGGTCTGGGCCGAGATTGCGGTTGCCGCACTCGCCGGCTCGGTCTTCTACGGATTGGTGGCACTGGCAGAACGCCGGGTCACCTTCTGGCATCCGTCCGTCCGTGGTGGACGGTCGTGAACTAAACCAACAAAAAAGAGGGAACTGAAATGACTGTCAAACTCGCATCCATGCTGCTGGCTGCCGCGGTCTCGCTGACCGCCATGCAGGCCGCCGCCGCCGACAAGGTGACCCTCCAGCTGAAATGGGTAACCCAGGCCCAGTTCGCCGGCTACTACGTCGCCAAGGACAAGGGCTTCTACGAAGAAGAAGGCCTCGACGTCGAAATCAAGCCGGGCGGCCCCGACATCGCTCCTCCGCAGGTTCTGGCCGGTGGCGGCGCAGACGTCATCGTCGACTGGATGCCGTCCGCTCTTGCCACCCGCGAAAAGGGTGTGCCGCTCGTCAACATCGCCCAGCCCTTCAAGTCTTCGGGCATGATGCTGACCTGCCTCAAGGAGACCGGCATCACCACGCCGGAGGATTTCAAGGGCAAGACGCTTGGCGTCTGGTTCTTCGGCAACGAATATCCGTTCCTGTCCTGGATGAGCACGCTCGGCATCAAGACCGACGGTTCGGACGGCGGCGTCACCGTTCTGAAGCAGGGCTTCAACGTCGACCCGCTCCTGCAGAAGCAGGCCGCCTGCATCTCGACCATGACCTATAACGAATACTGGCAGGTCATCGATGCCGGCATCAAGCCGGAGGAACTGGTGACCTTCAAATATGAAGACGAAGGTGTGGCGACCCTCGAAGACGGTCTCTACGTGCTCGAAGACAAGCTTGCCGATCCGGCCTTCAAGGAAAAGATGGTCAAGTTCGTCCGCGCTTCGATGAAGGGCTGGAAGTATGCCGAGGAGAACTCCGACGAAGCGGCAGAAATCGTGCTCGAAAATGATGCGTCCGGCGCGCAGACCGAAGCCCATCAGAAGCGCATGATGAGCGAAGTCGCCAAGCTGACGGCAGGCTCCAATGGCGCCCTCGACCAGGCCGACTACGACCGCACGGTCAAGACCTTGCTCGGCGGCGGTTCGGATCCGGTCATCACGAAGGAGCCGACCGGCGCCTTCACGACCGAGATCACCGACGCGGCCCTGAACTGATCCTGGCGGACCATTGAAATAGAGACACGGGGACAGTTGTCCCCGTGTTTTTTTGTAGGTTCTGCTTATCGATTCAGACACCTGGTCTGGCAGTTCGGCAACACTACCGTTCTATATTGAACAATTTTCAGAGGAATCATGGAATCGGCTGTTCCGCCACTTGCAAGCGGTTTCGCCATCCCCCACCTCTTTGACCAGATTTCATTGCCGCGATTGTGAAGACGCGCGTTATCGTCAGGCGGGATTGGGGCGGTGAGCCGGAACGCTTGTTGCCACGTATCAGGGCGTGAACTGCATAATAGATCTTTGGGAAGGGACCTATGTTTCTTAACACGAGCGCCAAGGCCGTATTGATGGCCGCCACTCTCTCGCTGTCGGCCTCGGTCGCGCTGGCGCAGGAGCAGCCGACACCTCCGGCACCCGCCCAGAACCTTCCAGCCATCATCGTCACCCCGGCCCAGACCCGCGACCTGGTGGACCGCGTCGTCGCGACGGGGACCGTCATGGCTGTCGAAGAGGTCCAGATCCAACCCCAGGTCGAAGGGCTGCAGATCAAGTCTCTCGAAGCCGATGTCGGCGACACCATCGCAGCCGACGCTGTTGTTGCGCGACTGAACGAAGACACGCTCGTGCTCCAGCGCAGCCAATTGGTGGCCAACCGCGCAAAGGCGGAAGCGGCACTCGCCCAGTATCAGGCTCAAGTCGTCGAAGCCGAAGCGAGCCTGAGTGACGCGCAGCGCCAGTTCGATCGTGCAACGCGCCTGGTCTCTTCCGGTTCCGTCTCGACCGCACAAAAAGAGCAGGCCGAAACAGCGCTCGCAAGCGCAACCGCCCGCGTGGAAACCGCGCGTCAGGCGATTACGGTTGCGGATGCCGATATCAAGGTCGTCGACAGCCAGATCGCCGACATCAATCTGCGTCTGGCGCGCACCGAGGTCAAATCGCCTGTGGCCGGCACGATTTCCGTGCGCAATGCGCGCATCGGCGCGATCGCATCCGGCGCTGGTCAGCCGCTTTTCACCGTCATCCGCGACGGTCAGATCGAACTGGTGGCGGACGTCCCGGAAAATGATATCCTGCGCCTGCAGGCGGGCCAAAAGGCGGCCATCTCGGTTGCCGGACGCGCCGAACCGCTGTCGGGCTCCATCCGCCTCGTATCTCCGGTGATCGATCCGGTCACGCGCCTCGGCTCGGTGCACATCGCGCTTGACGATGACGCGGCGGCTCGCTCCGGCATGTATGGCAATGCGGCGATTATTGTGACTGAGACGAAGGGCATTGCCCTACCCCTCTCGGCGATTACCACCGAGGGCGGAAAGACGACGGTACGCAAGGTTTCCGATGGCAGCGTCCAGATGGTGGAGATCCGCACCGGCATTCAGGACGGCGCCTATGTCGAGGTGACCGAAGGCCTGAGCGAAGGGGACAAGGTGGTGGCCAAGGCGGGCGTCTTCGTCCGTGACGGCGACCGCATCAATCCCGTGGAAGAAACCAGCAGCGTTTCCAACTGAGAGGCGACGACGCCATGAACTTCTCTGCATGGTCCATACGCAATCCGATTGCGCCGATTCTGGCCTTCTTCCTGTTGATGGTCGTCGGCATCCAGTCGTTCAATGCGCTGCCGATCACCCGCTTCCCCAACATCGACGTGCCCCTGGTGGCAATCACCGTCGGCCAGAGCGGCGCTTCCCCGGTTGAGCTCGAAAGCCAGGTGACGAAGGAAGTCGAAGACGCGGTGGCCGCGATCACCGGCGTCGACGAGATCAATTCGACCGTCACCGACGGCCAGTCCCAGACGGTTGTCATGTTCCGCTTGGAAGTGCCGACCGAACAGGCGGTACAGGACGTCAAGGACGCGATCGACCAGATTCGTGGCGATCTTCCGGCCTCCGTCGAGGAGCCGATCGTCACCAAGATCGACGTCGAGGGCCAGGCAATCCAGAGCTTCGCTGTTTCCTCACCGAACATGAATCTTGCCGAGCTCTCGTGGTTCGTCGACGATACCGTCAAGCGCGCCTTGCAGGGACAGCCCGGCATCGGCCGCGTCGACCGTTACGGCGGTGCCGACCGCGAGGTGCGCGTCGAACTTGATCCCAATCGTCTGGATGCACTGGGCGTGACAGCATCAGACATCTCTGGTCAGTTGAAGGGCACCAATGTCGATCTCGGCTCGGGCCGGGGTCAGGTGGCGGGTGCCGAGCAGTCGATCCGCACACTCGGTGACAACCGCGATGTGGAAAGCCTTGCGAACACCACCATCGCCCTGCCCGGCGGTCGTTTCGTCAAGCTCTCGGATCTCGGCCGTGTCTACGACACTTACGAGGAACAGAGGTCCTTCGCCCGTCACGACGGCAAGCCGGTCGTGTCCTTCGCCGTCTTCCGTGCCAAGGGCGCCAGCGAAGTCACGGTCGCTGAAACCGTCGCCGAAAGCCTCGCCACGGTTCGCGCGGAGAACCCCGATGTCCAGATCGAGATGATCGACGACTCGGTCTACTTCACCTACGGCAACTACGAAGCCGCTATGCACACCCTCGTCGAGGGTGCGATCCTCGCCGTAATCGTGGTTCTGCTTTTCCTGCGCAACTGGCGTGCGACACTCATCTCCGCCGTTGCCCTGCCGCTGTCTGCCATCCCGACCTTCTGGGTCATGGACATGATGGGCTTCTCGCTGAACCTCGTCTCGTTCCTGGCGCTCACGCTGGCGACGGGTATTCTCGTCGACGATGCGATCGTCGAGGTGGAAAACATCGCCCGACACATCAAGATGGGCAAGACGCCGTACCGGGCGGCCATCGAGGCGGCGGACGAAATCGGTCTCGCCGTCATCGCGACGACGTTTACGATCATCGCCGTCTTCGTGCCGGTGTCCTTCATGCCGGGCATTCCCGGCCAGTACTTCATCCAGTTCGGCCTGACTGTGGCCTTCTCCGTCTTCTTCTCGCTGCTTGTGGCGCGTCTCATCACCCCGATGATGGCCGCCTATCTCATGCGGGCGGAAGACGCGATGGACGACCATCACGACAACGACAGCCTGCCGCTGAAGCTCTACACGAAGCTCGTGCGCTTCACGACGCGCCACTGGTATTCGCGTCTCGGCACGCTAGCTGCTGCCATCGCCTTCCTGGTGGGCTCGATCATCCTTCTCGCCGGCGTCCCCGGCAGCTTCATTCCGCCGGAAGATGCAGGCCGTATCGTGCTCTCGGTCGAGCTTCCGCCAAATGCGACGCTCGACGAAACGGAACGCAAGACGGACGAGATCTACGCAGCCATCCAGGACGTGTCTGATGTCGACAGCATCTTCATCCTCGGCGGTTCCTCGCCGCGCGGGGATCTGGAGCTGCGCCGTGCGAGCGTCACCATGAACCTCGATCGGATCGAGCATTCGCTCGCCAAGACGCTCGTCAATGGCGGTCTCGGCAGCATTCCGCTGATCGGCCAATATCTGCCGAAACTTCCCGAAAACGGCCGCATCCGCCCGCAATGGGATGTCGAGGAAGAAGTCTTCGCAAAGCTTGCCGGCATTCCGGATATCCGGGTCACCAAGCTCAATGACCGCGGTGAGCGCGACATCACCTTCAACTTCCTCTCCAAGAACGAGGAAGAGCTGAACCAGGCTGTCGGCATACTTGAAGCCAAGCTTCGCCAGGTGCCGGAACTCGCCAATGTCAGCGCCGACGGTGCCCTGCCGCGGCCGGAACTGCAGATCCGCCCCCGCGCCGACGAGGCAGCCCGCCTTGGCATCACCGCGCAGCAGATCGCCCAGACGGTTCGTGTGGCAACCATCGGCGACGTGGATGCAGCCCTGCCGAAGATCTCGCTCGACAACCGCCAGATCCCGATCCGGGTCCAAGCTTCGCTTGGCCTGCGCACGGATCTCGCCGCCATCCGTTCACTGAAGGTGCGCACGGCTAGCGGCGCCACCGTGCCCCTCTCCAGCGTCGCCGACATCGAATACGCGGAAGGCGTCTCATCGATCAAGCGCAACGATCGCAACCGTGTCGTTTCGATCGGTGCAGGACTGCCGCAGGGTGTCGCCCTCGATACGGCAACGGCCGCCTTCCGAACGACGGTGGAGAATGCCGAGATCCCCGCAAGTGTCCGTCTGGCTGAAAGCGGCGACGCCAAGATCCAGGCCGAGATGCAGCAGAGCTTCGTCAACGCCATGATCCTCGGCCTGCTTCTGGTGCTGACGGTGCTGATCCTGCTCTTCAAGGACGTGATCCAGCCCTTCACCATCCTGTTCTCACTGCCGCTTGCGATCGGCGGCGTGGCAGTCGCACTGATCATCACCAACAACGCGCTTTCAATGCCCGTCCTCATCGGCATTCTGATGCTGATGGGTATCGTGACGAAGAACGCCATCCTGCTGGTGGACTTCGCGATCGAAATGCGCCGTCAGGGCATGCACCGGCTCGAGGCCATGGTCGAAGCGGGCCGCAAGCGCGCCCGCCCGATCATCATGACTTCGATCGCCATGTCCGCGGGCATGTTGCCCTCGGCGCTCGGCGTCGGCGAAGGTGGCTCGTTCCGTGCGCCAATGGCAATCGCGGTCATCGGCGGCATCATCGTCTCGACTGTCTTGAGCCTCGTGGTCGTGCCGGCCTTCTTCCTGATCCTCGACGATGTCTCCCGACTGCTCGGGTGGTTCTTCGGTCGCTTCGTCGGCAAGAAGGAGGAAGAGGAAGAGCCGCTCACGCCGGAAGTCCTCTCCTTCCTCGCCCGCAAGAACGTGCAGGCCATTGAAGCGATGGAAAAGCGTGTCGCAGCCGTCGAACGCAGCCAGCCGGTCAACCGCAAGAGCGATGGCAACGGCAATGTCATCAACCTGCCACCGCTCGCGGCAGAGTAAGACGTTTCCACATCGTCAGCAGAGGCCGGGCCCAAGCGCCCGGCTTTTGGCGTTTTAGCAGCTGCGACACTCAGATTAGGAAAATCTGATTTGCCGCTTTGCGGTTGATCGAAATCAATCCGGTCTCCCCTTGCTCGCGATAATGTGACTGTCACTGGAAAGGGCACGATCACCCGGACCTGCAGAAGACGTGCACATCCGGCGAGGCGGAAGCGGCACGACGACCGCAGCGGTGCATGCCCTGATACCGCGATGGATGGGGAGCCGTGACGACCGTGAACAAGATCCTGAGACTGAACGCGCGCGACAAGAACACGCTTCTGCGGACGTCGTTCTTGTCACAACTGGGCCCCACGGCGATGGCCTCGATGATGGAGATCGCCAACATCTCCACCTACGAGGCGCGCGAGGTCCTTTTCCGCGAAGGAGAGCCTGCCGACAGCTTCTACAGCGTGCTGACCGGCTATGTGCGCCTTTATCGCCTTAACAAGGACGGCCGAGAGGCCGACATCCGCATCTGCGGTCCCGGGGACACCTTTGCGGAGTGCCTGCTGGCTGTCGGCGACAAGTATCTCTACAACGCCCAGGCGGCTGAAACGGTGACGCTTGCTCGTTTTGACCTGCAGCGCGTTCGGGCCCTCTCCGAACAGGAGAAGGATGTCGCAAAGGCGGTCATCCGCTGCCTGTCCGACCATCTGCGCACGACCATGGACTGTATTGCCAATGACCGCCTGCAGACCGCCCCGCAGCGCGTGGCGCATTATCTCCTGACCCATTGCGAAGCCGAGGGCGGCCCGGCCTCCATCCGCCTGCCCTTCCAGAAGAGCCTGCTTGCGGGCAAGCTGGGCCTGGCGCCAGAGGCCCTGTCCCGGGCCTTCTCTTCACTGCGCCGCGCCGGCGTCATCGTGCGTGGACGCACCATTCAGATCAGCGACGTCAACGCCCTCAGGCAGATCTGACGGCATCGGCACCCGGCACCCCGGGCTTCCGCTCAGAGCCCCCCACTCTGCTGCAGGAAGCTGACGATCCTGTCGACGCCGGAACCCCGCTTTAGATCGGTAAAGACGAAGGGGCGCTCCGAGCGCATCCGTCCCGCATCCCGCTCCATGACCTCGAGATCGACGCCGACATGCGGCGCGAGATCCGTCTTGTTGATGACAAGCAGATCCGACCGGGTGATGCCTGGACCGCCCTTGCGCGGGATTTCCTCGCCCTGGCACACCGAGATGACGTAAAGGGTGATGTCAGCGAGGTCGGGCGAGAAGGTTGCCGCGAGATTGTCGCCTCCTGATTCGATGAAGACCACATCGAGATCCGGAATGCGTGCATTGAGATCGGCAATGGCCTTCAGATTGATCGAGGCATCCTCGCGGATGGCCGTATGCGGACAGCCGCCGGTTTCAACGCCGACGACGCGGTCCGAACTCAAAGCCTGCATGCGGATCAGCGCGTCCGCGTCCTCGCGCGTATAGATGTCGTTGGTCACGACCGCGACCGAATAGTCGTCGCGCATGGCCTTGCAGAGCTTTTCAGTGAGCGCCGTCTTGCCGGATCCGACCGGCCCACCGATTCCGACGCGGAGAGGACCATTCTTCGATTTCATCATCTTCGTCCTGTGTAAGCGCTTTCGCCTAGGATTGGAAAAGCCGTGAATATTGCGTCTCGTGGCGCATGCTGAGCGTATCGGCAATCACGGTCGCTGATCCGAGATCGTCGAGGCCGAGCTCGGAAAAACTGGCGGCAGCATCGAGAATGAGGCTTTCCGATATAGCGAGGATCGCCACGCCGCGCGTCTGTCCGATCACCCCGAGGCGGATCGCGACTGAGACATATTGCGACACCTGTGCATGCAGAAAGGCGGCAAGTGCGTCCAATCGGTCGATCCCATGGGCTGAGGCCACCGCTCCGACAGCGACGCTGTAGGGAACAGGCCCCGCCAATGCGTCGATCACCGGATGCGGCCAGGCAGCGGCGGCCTTGACGAATGCCTCGCCGAGCCGGGTGATCTCAGCATGCCGCTCTGCAGAGCCCGCCAGTGCTGTTGCGAGGGCGATCAGGACCCCCAGCGCCCTTCCCTCCTTCTGGCAGCGATGCGCTTCGGAAAGCAGGATCGCATCATTGCGCAGCCCGCCATCGCTCATCAGCATCTGAAGCCATGCCTCGACCGCGTCGCCATCGACGACATGGCCCTCGACCACCGCGCTCTCGAAGCCCGCCGAATAGGAGAAGCCGCCGACCGGGAAGGCCGGAGACAGCCAGGCCATCAGACGCAGGAGCGCCTGGCGTCCGGCAAAGCCACCGGCTCCTAGTTCAGCCGTGGCCATGGCCGGCATCCTGGTGCCCCCCGTGAGATCCGTGGCCACCATGGGCATGATAGGCCCCGCGCACCGGCTGGAACGGCTCGACGACTTCGCTGACCTCGGCACCGAGCCCGGCCAGCATGTCGCGGATGACGTGATCGCGCTGGATGAGAATGCGATCGGTCTCGATCTGGGCCGCCAGATGCCGGTTTCCGAGATGCCAGGCGAGTTCGATCAGATGCAGCGTGTCGCGCGCACGGATCTCGAAGAGCCGCTCCTCCGCCGCCTGAATCTCGATGGTCGTGCCATCGTCGAGCACGAGCCGATCTCCATGATGAAACAGCACCGGCTCCTTGAGGTCGAGCATGACCATCTCGCCATTGTCGAGATGCAAGAGCTTGCGCCGCAGATGGCGCCCGTCATGGGGAAGCACAACAACGCCATCAGGCGCGTCGGTGATGAAACCGGCGGGTTTGAAAGACGTTGCGCGCTGCATGAAAACTCCGGCATGGCTGTTTTTTGAACCATGCACAGGAATGAGGCAAACAGCAAGATCGTTCTTCAGCCCCGGCGTCCGATGGCCGCAAAAAGCTGAACATCATCAGGTGCATGGTCGCTCGGGAAGGCCTCGACGAGGGTGAGCGAATTCTCATGGAAAACGCAGTCCCGTCCGCTCTCCTTGGCCAGGTACAGTGCCTTGTCGGCCCAGGCATAGACGCTTTCGGGGCGCTTCTCCGGCGTAAATTCGGCAACGCCAGCCGAAACCGTAACGCGAAGCTCCGCATCCTGAAACAGGATCGTTTCGGCCGCCACACGACGTCTCGCCTGCTCGACAAGGGCAAGCCTTTCGGCGACGCTGCCCCCCCTGACGATGACGCCGAATTCCTCCCCGCCGAGGCGAGCGACGAGCTGCGCTTCGCCAAACACCTCCTTTAAGAGATTGGATATCGCTTGAATGACGCGATCCCCCGTTTGATGGCCGTAGCGGTCATTGATCGTCTTGAACCGGTCGACATCGATGATCGCCAGCGAGGCCTCCCCGCCTGTGGCGAGAGACGCCTCGTTGAAAGCGCGGCGATTGGCGAGACCGGACAGGGTGTCGGTGCGGCTGAGACGCTCGAACCTGCGCCGCGTCAGCACGAGTTCACGCACCACATGGCCGGCGACGAAGGCGCAAGCCGCCGAAAGCACACCGCCGAACAGCCAGGAAAAGGCCACCATCAGCCGCATGGTCTGGTCGATCGGCGTGGCAACGACCTTGAGGACATAAAGGAGCGGCAGCAAGACGAGGCCTGCCAGGCTGGTCACGATCACCGCCCGGAAGCCCACCGACAGGGCAAAGCGACGGACCGCGCCGGCGCTGTCCAGCGCCCCCACATCGACCTGCCGCCAAAGCCATTTGCTGCCGCGACTCAACCGCCCGCTCCTTCATGAAGATGCGTACTGGATTAGGCAGTGTCGCTTCCTCAATCCCTAATCGAATCGCTAAAATACGATCGATCGCCGCATTGACTTCGGAAGCCCCTAAATTGGACGAGATTGTCATCCGGTGACGCGCGGTTAGATGATGAGGGCCATGCCTCAGGCGCCGTGGTGAAGATCGATGGAAAGATCGAGCAATTGCGGCAGGGGCGTCCACCAGCCGGTACGCACCCCACCCTCCCGCAACACCGCAGCCGTCCAGGTGTTGCAGCCGATGAGGGCGTTGAAGGCACCTTTGGCCTCGAAGAACACATCGTCGGCACCATAGGCAGCACCCGGAATGGCAACCGGCAAACCGCCATCGCGGATGAAGCTCTCCCGGATCGCTGCGATCATCCGGCTGCGCTCTTCCGGTGTCACGATGAGCGGACGCACGGTGGGATGGCCAGGATCGATCGGACCGGCAACCGAGACATGCAGCACGGAGCGGTCAATGGTCAGAGCCTTCAGGACCGGCAGCGGCCGGATATCGCCCCAGGTCGGCGTTTCGATGTAGAAGGACCGCCCACCCCAGCCGATGATCAGATACTCGACACCGGGCATGTCGACCGGCAGGCCCGAGGGAACGAGATCGGCAAAGGCGGCCCTGATTTCGTCATCGACGGGCAGCGCGATATCCGTGTGGATCGGGTTGGCGAGCAGCAGGATCTGCATCTCGCCCTGAACGGCGGCACCAGCAGGCGTGGTCAGAGGGCGGGGGACGACTGTTCCCAAGGCCAGAGAGACCAGAAGGGCGGCCAACAGGCCGCCCTTCCATTTCAGCAACCGGAGAGCCGCAATCATCAGAACAGGAAATACCGCTGCGCCATCGGCAGCTTAGTTGCCGGCTCGCAGGTCAGGAGTTCCCCATCGGCGCGCACTTCATAGGTTTCCGGATCCACTTCTACATGCGGCGTCAAGTCGTTGTGGATCATCGACTTCTTCGAAATTCCGCCACGGGTGTTTTTCACCGCGACCAGCTGTTTGGCGACACCGAGACGGTTGCCGAGGCCGGAATCAATCGCCGCCTGGCTGACGAAAGTCACGGAGGTATTGGTGCGCGCCTTGCCATAGGCGCCAAACATCGGCCGGTAGTGCACCGGCTGCGGTGTCGGGATCGAGGCGTTCGGGTCGCCCATCGGGGCAGCGGCAATCATGCCGCCCATCAGGATCATGTCGGGCTTCACGCCGAAGAAGGCCGGGTTCCAGATCACGAGATCGGCGCGTTTGCCGACTTCGACCGATCCGATCTCGTGAGACACCCCATGGGCGATTGCCGGGTTGATCGTGTATTTCGCGATATAACGCTTGGCGCGCATGTTGTCGTTGTCGCCGGTCTCGGACGGCAGGGCGCCGCGCTGACGTTTCATCTTGTCGGCCGTCTGCCAGGTGCGGATGATGACTTCGCCGACGCGACCCATGGCCTGACTGTCGGAGGAGATGATCGAGAAGGCGCCGATGTCGTGCAGGATGTCTTCCGCCGCGATCGTTTCCTTGCGTATACGGCTTTCGGCAAAGGCGATATCCTCAGGGATCGACGACGACAGGTGATGGCAGACCATCAGCATGTCCAGATGCTCGGCGATCGTATTGACTGTGTAAGGCCGCGTCGGATTGGTCGACGACGGGATAACGTTCATCTGGCCGCAGATTTTGATGATGTCAGGCGCATGACCGCCGCCCGCCCCTTCCGTATGGAAGGCGTGGATCGTGCGGCCACGGATGGCATTGACCGTATCCTCGACGAAGCCGCTTTCGTTCAGCGTGTCCGTGTGGATCATCACCTGGACGTCATACTGGTCGGCGACCGAGAGGCAGCAATCGACGGCGCCAGGCGTCGTGCCCCAGTCCTCATGCAGCTTGAGCGAGGTCGCACCTCCAAGAACCATTTCCTCAAGCGCGCCGGGTAGCGAGGCGTTGCCCTTGCCGGCAAAGGCGAGGTTCATCGGGAAGGCATCGGCGGCCTCGATCATCCGGGCGATATGCCAGGGTCCGGGCGTGCAGGTGGTTGCAAGCGTGCCATGCGCCGGCCCCGTGCCGCCGCCCAACATGCAGGTGAGGCCGGACATCAGCGCCTCCTCGATCTGCTGCGGGCAGATGAAGTGGATATGCGCATCCATGCCGCCGGCGGTGATGATCTTGCCTTCTCCGGCAATCGCTTCGGTGCCGGGACCAACGATGATGTTGACGTCAGGCTGCGTGTCCGGATTGCCGGCTTTGCCAATAGCGACGATGCGCCCGTCCTTGAGCCCGATATCGGCCTTCACGATGCCCCAGTGATCGAGGATGAGAGCATTGGTGATGACGGTATCGACGGCGCCGTCCGCTCGCGTCACCTGGCTCTGGCCCATGCCGTCACGGATGACCTTGCCGCCACCGAACTTCACCTCTTCTCCATAGGTGGTGAAATCCTTCTCCACCTCGATGAACAGTTCCGTATCTGCAAGACGTACCTTGTCGCCCGTGGTCGGACCGAACATCGAAGCATAGGCGGCGCGGGACATCTTGTAGGACATGGGTGTCAGGTTCCTTGGGAGAGGGAGGAAGCAAAGAGAGGTTGCAGGCGCATCACGCGGCCGCTGGCAATGTAGCGATCCACCAGACGGCGCTCGGCTTCGAAGGGATGGCCATCCCAGCCGCTATGGCCGAAGCCCGCGAGGATGATGGTATCCTCGGCATGTCGGGGATCGGTGAGCAGCGCCTGAATCACCACCATGCCGCTCGACGGCACGACATAGGGTTCGGCATCGAGCGCCAGAAGCGCCTCATCCAAGGCCGTGTGCACGTCGCCATGGATGATCCGGTGCTGCTTGCCATTGGCCGTCGCAAAGGTCGCGAAACCATCGGTGTAATCGTCGCAGAAATCGTCGAGCTCGGGATGGCTGATCGCCAGCTGCGGCTTGAGTTCGGCGAACTTGTCGGGATCGCGTACGGACCAAATCTCGGCGGTCCGTTGCACGGCTTCGCTCTCGCGCCAGGCGGGATCGGCGAGCATCTGAGCCCCCGGTCGCCCGGTATTGCAGACGGCGATGATGTCGGTCTTGCGTCCGGCTGAACCGAAATTCCGGCTGCCGTTGAAGCGGATCACCAGATCGGCCGCGTCGATCAGAGGCGCTGCCGCCGCATCAACAGGACCATTGCCGACAATCATGATCTGTCTCGCCTGAGCCATCGCGTCACACCCTCAAAAGAGCCCGACCAGCGATTTCAGCTCCTCGGTGCGGCGCCGCGTCAGCTCCGCAAGGCAGGATGAAATCACCAATGGCTGCATCGAACCACCTTCGACCGAGTAACCTTCGACATCGCAGGCCGCGTCGCGATAGGCGAGCCAGGCACGCTGCGAAGCCAGAAGCCGTTTGGCTGCTCCATTACCGTCCGAGGGTGGCGTCGCCTTGTCCCATGCAAGCATGGCGGCTCGCGTCTCGGCCCACTGGGCATTCATTGCGGCATCGGCTTTTCGATAGTCCTCGGCCGCACACTGGTTCATGTCGGCCTGGGTCTGGGCATTGTTGCAATCGACGTCCCACACGTCCTCACCCGAGGCCGGCGCGTCTTGCAGCAATACGCAACCGCACAGCATCAGGATCACGCTCCAGTTCATCGCTCGCCCCATGACCAAGCCCCCGCCTCGCGCATCTCAGAGGCTGCCCATGACCTGCTGGCGGAAACCATAGACCTCGCGCTTGCCAGACAGCGGGATCAGCGTCACCTGACGCGTCTGCCCCGGCTCGAAGCGCACCGCCGTTCCAGCCGGAATATCGAGCCGCATGCCGCGCGCCTTGTCACGCTCGAAGAGCAGTCCGGCATTGGTCTCGAAGAAGTGGTAGTGGCTGCCCACCTGGACGGGCCGATCGCCGCTGTTGGAGACTTCGATCGTCACGGTCAGATGACCGGCATTCAATTCGATTTCGCCAGGCGCGGCAATGATTTCACCGGGGATCATCGATCTCTCCTTGAGCAGGTTCAGGCGGCGCGCGAAGGCTGGCAGCCCTCGGCTTTCAGGACGCGTGTGGTGGACGCCGGATTGCTGGGAAGCTTGGCTGAAGGCCGGATCGGCCGACGCACGAGTTCCCCACCGCAATTCGGGCAGATGCCAGCAAGCGTGGTCGAGGCGCAGTCGGCGCAATAGGTGCATTCGAAGCTGCAGATCATCGCCTGGCTCTCCGGCGGCAGATCCTTGTCGCAGCATTCGCAATTGGGTCGAAGCTCCAGCGCCATGGTCTCAGTCCTCAACGAATGGGTTCGTGGACGGTGACAAGCTTGGTGCCGTCCGGGAAGGTCGCCTCGATCTGCACGTCGTGGATCATCTCGGCAATGCCTTCCATCACCTGGTCGCGGGTGATAACATGGGCGCCCGCCTCCATCAGATCCGCCACCGCCCGACCGTCACGCGCACCTTCGACGACGAAGTCGGTGATCAGCGCGATCGCTTCCGGATAATTGAGCTTCACGCCCCGTTCCAGCCGACGACGGGCCACCATGGCGGCCATCGCGATCAGCAGTTTGTCCTTTTCCCGTGGCGTCAGATTCATGCGTGCTCCAATGGCGTGTTCGTCAGAGAGTCCAGACTTTTGGCACAGACGCGCCCCCGCGCAAGGCCGAAATGACCGGGATCAGGATTTTTCTCAAGGCAAACCCGTCAGGGGCGGCGATACGGGCAACAAGCTTGCCTTGCCAATGACTTACGCCGCCCAATTCTTCACCGATCTGCTCACGAATTGGGCGGACCAGCGCTTCGGCACGGGGACTGACAAGGATGAGAGTCGCAAAGGCAACGCGCCCGGCCAGCACCGCCGGCGACGCCACAAGGTTGGCGACATCGCCCTCGAGTTTCAGCTCTTCGGCATGCAGCAATTGCCCTGCCCGGCGGATCCGCCAACGGTCGCGCACAAGGCCCGTATTCATGGCCTCGCCCATCGCCTTGCGCCCGAGCAGGATGGCCTCGACAGCGAGGAATTCGGCGTCCGCAGCGAGGTCGACCTCAAGCCGGCGGGTGAGTGATGCGTTGTCGAAGAGAATGCTTTCCTGTGGCAGCCAGTGCATGCGGGCGCCCTCGCCCACCTCGATCCGCGTGGTGATCTGGCCGGTGCCGGCGGATGCCTTGTAGATCTTCTCGCAGGCCTGGGTCGTGGCAGTCAGAAAGCTGCCGGGGCCGGCACGAAAGCTCCAGTCGAACTGGTCACCGCCGGTAATGCCGCCGGCGGTGTTGATCGTCACCGCTTCGAGTTCGTCGGTGAAGCTCTCAGGCAGGCGGAGCTTGGCCGCCCCCTCCTGGTAAAGCTCGGCGATGCGCGTGCGCCCGCCGAGCGACTTGGTTACAAGTCTCCCGATACCGCGGGCGCGTTGCTGTCTGGTTTGCTGGATGGCGTGCACCGTGTCCCCTGCCCGCCATCGCTGACCGCGGCGGTTTTCTGTTTGTCGCCGCAGACAGCGTCGACCGCGACCGTCGCGATCATCTCGCCGCCCGAAGCCTTGAAGAACTCCCACAGTCTGTCGGTGGCATCAACCTCACGGATCGCCTTGTCGCCGTTGGAGGCAAGGCGGAACCGGACGGTGCGGGCCGGCCAGGCGTGATCAGCGCTGGCAATCACATAGGAGACGACGCTGGTTCCGGTTCGGCAACCGGCATAGATCGCGACATCAGCATTGTCGCCGGCTTCCATCGAGGCCCGCGAGTCGCAGCCGTTGAGTTCGGCCCAGCGGTTGAGTGCCACTTCGCCGCCATAACGCCAATAGGCCTTGCCGCCGCCCGCGAACGGATTGACGTGATCCTTCTTGCCCGAAAAGGCGATGATCGAAACCGGGCGGCTGGGCTGGCAGCTTTCGCGGCGCGGCTGCCAGACACCGTTTTCCTCGACAGGCGTCCCTGCACGCAGGCCCATGACGAAGCCGGCGGCAGCGAAGTCGCCATAGCCATTGCAGATATACTGCGACAGCATCCGCCCGCCGCCGGAATAGCCGGAGGCGTAGACCTTGCTCGCGTCGATGCAGAGCGTCTCCTTGGCGCGCTTGAGAAGTTCGCGGATCGCCTGCGACTCATCCGCCCCCTGGGCTTGCGTGACACCGGGCACGTTCCAGGCATAGGTACTCGGCATCTCGCCCTTGAGGCTGCCGGCCAACGCCATCACGACGAAGCCCTCGCGCTCGGCAACCTCGTTCCAGTGGCTGCGGCCAAGCTGGACCTTGGGATTGCTGTTGGAGCCGTGGAAATCGAGAACCAGCGGAACCTTCTTCTTGCCCGAATAGTTTGAGGGGATGACATAGATCGCCTCGCGTTCCACGCCTCCGGCCTGGAAGGTCAGGCTGTACTGACCGGCCTGGACGGGTTCGCCGCACCCTGCCGCATGGGCGGCAGCGCTGGACAGACCGAAGAGAAAGAGCCCCGCGACCACGCGCGAAATACCGCGTGCCCGCACGAGTGGGAAAACCGTGCTGGTTGTCATGGATGTGCCTTCTGTTTGCAGGTGCGCGTTCAATATCACGCGTGGCCCCAGCATCAACCCGACTTCGCTAATAAATCATCAACCCTGTCATGCAAAATCACACGGTCAGGTGACGCCGTGCCTCCGGCGTATCGAGCGTTTCGGCAGCCCCCTGATGCACGATCTCCCCACGATCCATGATGTAAACGTGATCGGCAAGCTCCCGACAGAAATCCAGATATTGCTCGACCAACAGGATCGCCATGCCGGTCGTGTCGCGAAGATAGCGGATCGCCCGGCCGATGTCCTTGATGATCGACGGCTGAATGCCCTCGGTCGGTTCGTCCAGCACCAGGATCTTCGGCCGCGTCACCATGGCCCGCCCGATCGCGAGCTGCTGCTGCTGGCCACCGGAGAGATCGCCGCCGCGACGGGATAGCATCGTATCCAGCACCGGGAAGAGCGCGAAGATATCATCCGGAATGAAGCAGTCCTTGCGCTCCAGCGGCGCATATCCGGTTTCGAGATTTTCCTTCACCGTTAGGAGCGGAAAGATCTCGCGGCCCTGCGGCACATAACCCACACCCGTCCGCGCCCGGTTGAACGGCGCCATGCCATTCAGCTTCTGGCCATTGAAGGTGATCGTGCCGGCCGACACCGCATGCTGGCCGGTGATGGCCCGCAGAAGCGACGACTTGCCGACCCCGTTGCGACCGAGCACGCAGGTGATCTTGCCCATCTCGGCATTGATGGAGACGCCTCGGAGAGCCTGGGCTGCACCGTAATGGAGATTGACATTTTCGACTGTCAGCATGATGCGGGCTCCGCGCTCTGTTGGTGCGAGGGGATACCCCCCTCTGTCACTGCGTGACATCTCCCCCACAAGGGGGGAGAGTGGAGCCAGCAAGCCAGCCCCGCGCTAATCTGAACGCTCGCAGGAAGGCGAGCGGCCAGTCCCGCGCTACTCTCCCCCCTTGTGGGGGAGATGCCCGGCAGGGCAGAGAGGGGTATCCCGAGAACTGCACTCATCATCACCGCCCCAGATAGTTCTCGATGACCTTCTGGTCGTTCGAGACGAAATCGATCGACCCTTCCGCCAAGACCGACCCTTCCGCCAGGCAGGTGACCTTGACGCCGAGATCGCGGATGAAGCCCATGTCGTGTTCGACGACGACGACGGAACGCGTCCTGGCGATTTCCTTCAGGAGAATGGCGGTTTCCGCCGTCTCGGCATCGGTCATGCCGGCGACCGGCTCGTCGACGAGCAAAAGCTTCGGCTCCTGAGCGAGCAGCATGCCGATCTCCAGCCATTGCTTCTGGCCGTGGGAGAGATTGGCGGCGAGCTCGTCCTTGCGGTGAGTCAGACGCACCGTCTCGAGGATCTCCTCGATGCGCGCCTTGTCTTCGGACGTCAGCCGGTAGAAGAGCGTGGCAAAGACGCCGCGCTTGCGGTTGAGCGCAAGTTCCAGATTGTCCCAGACGGTATGGCTTTCGAACACCGTCGGCTTCTGGAACTTGCGGCCGATCCCGAGCTGGGCGATCTCGGCCTCGTCCTTCTTGGTTAAATCGATCTTGCCGCCGTCGAAGAAGACCTCGCCCTCGTCCGGCCGGGTCTTGCCGGTGATGATATCCATCATCGTTGTCTTGCCGGCGCCGTTGGGGCCGATGATGGCGCGGAGTTCACCGGGCTCGACGATGAAGGAGAGCGAGTTCAGCGCCTTGAAGCCATCGAAGGAGACGGAAACGCCGTCAAGATAGAGCAGGCTGGACGTGGTCTTTTCGCTCATGGTCTCACTCCGCAGCCACGGGGGCCGATTGGGGTTTCACGTCGCTATTGGCAGCGTCCTTGTCGGCCTCGCGGGCATAGTCCTTGCGTTTCGCGAGAGTGGCCTGGACCGTGCCGACGATGCCCTTGGGCAGGAAAAGCGTGACGAAGATAAAGAGGCCGCCCAGCGCAAAGAGCCAGAGATCCGGGAAAGCGCCGGTGAAGTAGCTCTTGCCGACGTTGACAAGGATCGCGCCGATGATCGGCCCGATCAGCGTGCCGCGTCCGCCGACCGCGGTCCATACGACCACCTCGATGGAATTGGCCGGGGCAAACTCGCCGGGATTGATGATGCCGACCTGCGGCACGAAGAGCGCGCCGGCAATGCCCGCCATCATCGCCGAGACGACGAAGGTGAAGAGCTTGATGTTCTCGACCCGGTAGCCGAGGAAACGTACGCGGCTTTCCGCATCGCGCACACCGACCAGCACCTTGCCGAATTTCGAGCGCGTGATGCCGGACGCAATGACCAGGCAGAGTGCGAGGAAAATGGCCGAGAGCGCAAAGAGCACGGCGCGCGTGCCGGAGGCCTGGACGGAGAAGCCGAGGATCTCCTTGTAGTCGGTGAGGCCGTTATTGCCGCCAAAGCCCATATCGTTCCGGAAGAAGGCGAGCATCAGGGCATAGGTCATCGCCTGAGTGATGATCGACAGATAGACGCCATTGACCCTCGAGCGGAAGGCGAACCAGCCGAAGACGAAGGCGAGCAGGCCGGGCACGATCAGCACCATCGCCATGGCGACGGGGAACATGTCCATGCCGTACCAGAACCACGGCAATTCCTTCCAGTTCAGGAAGACCATGAAGTCCGGCAGGATCGGATCCCCATAGACGCCGCGGGAACCGATCTGACGCATCAGATACATGCCCATCGCGTAGCCACCGAGGGCGAAGAAGGCGCCGTGGCCGAGCGAAAGGATGCCGCAATAGCCCCAGACGAGGTCGAGCGCCAGCGCCAATAGCGCATAGCAGAGATACTTGCCGAGCAGCGACATGATGTAGGTCGGCAAATGCAAGGGACTGTCTGGCGGCATCAGCAGGTTGAGCGCTGGAATGAGCAATGCGAAGGCGACGAGGATGCCGGCGGCAATCAGGATCTTGCCTTCGAGTGCGCGTAAGATGAAGCCGGTAATCATGCTTCCACCGCCCTTCCCTTGAGCGCGAAGAGGCCGCGCGGTCGTTTCTGAATGAAGAGAATGATCAGCACGAGCACGAGGATCTTGCCGAGCACGGCACCCACTGACGGTTCAAGGAACTTGTTGAGGATGCCGAGTGACAAGGCGCCGACCAGCGTGCCCCAGAGATTGCCGACACCGCCGAAGACAACGACCATGAAACTGTCGATGATATAGGCTTGGCCGAGGTTCGGAGAGACATTGTCGATCTGGGAAAGCGCCACCCCGGCGATACCGGCAATGCCCGAACCGAGCGCAAAGGTGAAGGCGTCGACCCAAGGGGTGCGGATACCCATGGAAGACGCCATCCGGCGGTTCTGGGTGACGGCGCGCATCTGCAGGCCGAAGGCGGACTTCTTCATCAGCGCCAGAAGCGCAAAGAAGATGGTGAGGGAGAAGAGCACGATCCACAGACGGTTCCAGGTGATCGTCATGCCGCCGAGCGCAAAGGAGCCTGACATCCAGGACGGGTTGCCCACTTCCTGGTTGGTCGGGCCGAAGATGGTGCGCACGGTCTGCTGCAGGATCAGCGAGATACCCCAGGTGGCAAGCAGCGTTTCGAGCGGCCGTCCATAGAGGAAGCGGATGACGCCGCGCTCGATGACGAGGCCGATCAGCGCCGTCATCAGGAAGGCAACGGGAAGCGCAATGGCGAGGGACCAGTCGAAGAGCCCGGGATAGCTGGTGCGGATGACCTGCTGCACCACGAAGGTGGAATAGGCGCCGATCATCACCATCTCGCCATGCGCCATGTTGATGATGCCCATGACGCCGAAGGTGATGGCAAGGCCGATGGCCGCGAGCAGCAGCACCGATCCGAGCGAAATGCCGTACCAGACATTCTCCGCCGCATCCCAAAGGAGCAGCTTGCTTTCGAGCCCGGATATGGCCGCATCGAGGTCGGGTCTCAGGCTTTCGTCGATGGTTGAGGAGACTGACATCAGGATGCCGATCGCCCCGCGGCCGCCGAGGGACGCCACGGTTTCGATTGCGGCACGCTTTTCCTCGACCGAGCGGTCGGAGGCGAGCACCGAGACAGCACGCGCCTCTTCCATGCGGGCCTTCACCTCCCCGTCTTCTTCCTGCGCCAGAGCTGCCTCTACGAGATCAAGGTTTTCGGCACCGGGCGACTGGAGGACGGCCTGGGCTGCGGCGAGCCGAACCCTGCGGTCGGGGCTGAGCAGGGTCAGCCCGCCGAGCGCCGAACGGATAGCGCGGCGGAGACTGTTGTTGACCTTGACCTTGGTGAAGGCACCTTTCGGCTCTTCGGCGACGGTCTCGCCCGTCAGCGGATCGATGGCCGCAAGATTGCTGCCGGCCGCCTTGGTGATGAAGACCTGATTGTCGGACTTGCGGACATAAAGATCGCCCTCTGCAAAAGCCTCGAGTGCCGGCACGACCCGGGGATCGGCGGTGGCCGCGATCTGCCCGAGCAGCTCTTCGGCCTGCTTGAAATTGGCTTTTCCGAGCGCGTTGATGAGATCTCTGGGATCGCTCTGCGCAAAGGAGGGCGCGGCGAAGGAGAGGAGGAGAAAGGCGAGTGTGATGAAACGGATAAGCATTCTGTTGTCCCCCGGTTGGCGGGGCGGCGGAGCTCGGAAAGCCCCTCATCCGCCTGCCGGCACCTTCGCCCCGTGAACGGGAAGAAGGGGTAGTTCCGCTAACTGCGGTTCACGAACACCCTCCCCTTGAGGGGGAGGGTCGAACCAAAGGTTCGGGGTGGGGTGACGCTGTGCACGAAATCACACCCACCCATCGCTGCGCGATGACCTCCCTCCTCAAGGGGGAGGTTTGAGAAGGCTGTTATCAGCTGCCCTTGCCGCCGCACTTGCCGGTGGCAACATTGAAGTTGCCGCATTCCATCGGCTTGCGCCAATCGGCGATCAGGTCCTTGGAGTCGGGCAGATAGTCGGACCACTCGTCACCGACGACGGCAGGCGTTTCCTGGACGACTTCGAACTGACCGTCGGCCTGGATTTCGCCGATCAGCACCGGCTTGGTGATGTGGTGGTTCGGCATGACGGTGGAGTAGCCGCCGGTCAGGTTCGGAACGGCAACACCGATGATCGAGTCGAGAACGGCGTCGGTCTCGGTCGTGCCGGCAGCCTCAACGGCCTTAACCCAGGCGTTGAAGCCGATATAGGCCGCTTCCATCGGGTCGTTGGTCACGCGCTTCTCGTTGCCGGTGAAGGCATGCCAGGTCTTGATGAACTCGGCATTGGCCGGCGCGTCGACGGACTGGAAGTAGTTCCAGGCAGCGAGGTGGCCGACGAGCGGAGCCGTGTCGAGGCCGGCGAGCTCTTCTTCACCGACGGAGAAGGCGACAACCGGAATGTCTTCGGCCTTGATGCCCTGGTTGCCCAGTTCCTTGTAGAAGGGAACGTTGGCGTCACCGTTGATGGTCGAAACGACGGCGGTCTTCTTGCCGGCCGAGCCGAACTTCTTGATGTCGGAAACGATGGTCTGCCAGTCGGAATGACCGAAGGGCGTGTAGTTGATCATGATGTCTTCTTCGGCAACGCCCTTGGACATCAGATAGGCTTTGAGGATCTTGTTGGTCGTCTGCGGATAGACGTAGTCGGTGCCGGCGAGAACCCAGCGCTCGACGCCTTCGTTTTCAGCGAGATAATCGACGGCCGGGATGGCCTGCTGGTTCGGAGCAGCACCCGTGTAGAAGATGTTGCGCGAGGATTCTTCACCCTCGTACTGAACCGGGTAGAAGAGGATCGAGTTCAGCTCTTCGAAAACCGGCAGGACGGACTTGCGCGAAGACGATGTCCAGCAACCGAAGACGGCCGCAACCTTGTCCTTCTCGATCAGTTCGCGGGCCTTTTCGGCAAACAGCGGCCAGTCGGAAGCCGGATCGACCACGACTGCTTCGAGCTTCTTGCCGAGAACGCCACCCTTCTTGTTCTGCTCTTCGACGAGCATCAGCATGGCGTCTTTGAGCGTCGTTTCAGAGATCGCCATCGTGCCGGACAGCGAGTGCAGGACGCCGATCTTGATCGTGTCTTCCTGCGCGAATGCACCGTTGAAAGCCGTCGTGGACAGCATGGCGCCCAGCAGGGCGCCGGTCAGTTTCATCTTCACAGTCATTGTCGTGATCCCCTCTTCTTGTCCGCAACCGGTCGGTTAAGGAAAGTTAACCGTTGCTGAATGGAACTATCGGATGCCGCAGTGCAAAACCGTATACGTCGTTTAACGTAGGTCGGGGGGCAAAAGGGGGAGCCTCTCAACAGACCGATCCCCGCCTTAGAAGGTCAGGGTTGTACAGATCAAAATACCACCGATATAGAAGGGCGTGCCTAGAAAGGATTGTAATGGATTTTCCGCCCCGTCGAACTGCTCTCAAAGAGGCGACTGCCGACGCTCATGCGGCGCTCGATAGCCTCGTCGGCAGTTTCCGGACCCTCGATGACTACAAATGTTATCTAGCCGGTATCGCAGCCTTCCGCATGCCAGTCGAAGCCTGGCTCTCCGAGGCTGAACTGCCTCTGGACCTGAAGGGCTACGAGCCCCACCGGGTCCATGCCGAGCTCGAGGCCGATCTGTACGACTTGAACACCCGCCCGCCGACCGACCAGCCGGCGTTTACGCCCCCGGAGGGCAATGGCATCGTCGGACTGCTCTATGTCCTGGAAGGGTCGGCGCTCGGCGCTCGCCTTCTCGCCAAGCGCGCGGAAGCGCTCGGTCTGTCGGCCGATTTCGGCGCACGACATCTTTTTTCACAAGCACGGAACTTTTCCAGCTGGCGTGCGTTGACTGAGCATATGGAGAACGTGCGTGTATACGACAACCGAGCCGCAGCTAGGTGGGCAAACACCGCTTTCGACTATGCCCGTAGTGCCTTCGAAAGCGCCCTGAATGCAGAACGTTCCATCCGTAGACCTCACCAATTGTGATCGCGAACCCATCCACATCCCCGGCTCGATCCAGCCACATGGATGTCTTCTGGCCTGTGACCCCGAGATAACGTCGATCCGGCTTTATTCGGCGAATGCCCCGCAGATGCTGGGCGCCAAGGGCCCCATGGAAGGGCTCTGGATCGCCGATCTGCTCGGCGAGGACGTGATTCATGACATCCGCAACGCCGTGGCTGCCGCACCCGAAGCGAGTCGCCCGGCGGTGATCGCCCATTTGCGCCTGCCGACCGGGCAACATTTCGATGTCGCGGTCCATCGCCAGAAGCAGGGGGCGATCCTCGAATTCGAGCCATCGTTCCGACGCACCCAGCCGCTGCAGCTCGCCCGCGAAATGATCGGCCGGGTGAAGGATATCAACGATATCGATCTGCTCATTTCCGCGTCCGCCAAGCTGGTTCGCACCGTGCTCGGCTACGACCGCGTGATGGTCTACCGCTTTGAGGAGGACGGATCGGGCAAGGTCGCGAGCGAAGCCAAGCGCCACGATCTAGAGAGTTTTCTCGGCCAGTATTTCCCCGCCACCGACATCCCGCGCCAGGCACGCATCCTCTACATGCAGAACCCGATCCGCGTCATTTCGGATGCAAGGGGCCTGCGCGTCGATCTGCTGCCGCAGGCCGAGGAACGGGCAGCGCCGCTCGACCTCTCTTTCGCCCACCTGCGCAGCGTCTCGCCGATCCACTGCGAATACCTGCGCAACATGGGCGTTTCGGCCTCCATGTCTATCTCGATCATTGTCGATGGCAGGCTCTGGGGCCTGATCGCCTGCCATCACTATGCGCCGAAGACCCTCACCATGTCCGAGCGCATTGCCGCCGAGATGTTCGGCGAGTTCTTCTCACTTCATCTTCTGGCGCTGAAGCAGAAGCGCAAGCTGGATATCGCCAACGAGGCGCGCCGCTCGCTCGATCGCTTTCTCCAGGCCGCCTCGCATCGCTCCGATCTTGACGACATCCTCACGGCCGCCCTGCCCGAATTCCAGACGCTGTTTGCCTGCGACGGCGTCGGCCTGCTGATGAACGGCCGCTGGACCGCCATCGGCAGCACCCCGCCGCCGGGCGCGGAAGAAGAGTTTACCCGCTTCATCACCGAGGTGGCCGATGGCCGGATATGGTCGACGAAGACGCTTTCCGAGGACTATCCGCCAGCTGCGGCCTTCTTCGAAACCGTCTCCGGCGTCATGGCCGTTCCCCTCTCGCATTTGCCACGCGACTACATCTTCTTCTTCCGCAAGGAGCGCCTGCAGACGCTGAACTGGGCGGGCAATCCGGAAAAGACCTATGAAACAGGGCCGCTCGGCGACCGCCTGACCCCGCGCAAGAGCTTTGCCCTTTGGAAGGAAACGGTTCAGCGCCAGGCGACGCCGTGGCGCGACAGCGATTTCGAGATCGCCGAAGCGATCCGTTCGGCGACCGTCGAAATCGTCCTGCGCCACAACGAGCTGATGGAAGAGGAACGCAGCAAGTCTGACGTGCGCCAGCGCATGCTGAACGAGGAGCTGAACCATCGGGTGAAGAACATCCTGGCGGTGATCAAGTCGCTGGTGGCCACACCTTCACAGGATGAAGTGCCGATCCAGGACTATATCGGTTCGCTGCGCGGCCGTATCCACGCCCTCTCCCATGCCCATGACCAGCTGACCCGCGGTGGCGGTGGCGGCACACTCAACGACCTCCTTCAGGCAGAGCTCCTGCCCTACCGCGCCGGTCGCAGCCTGATCGAGATCAAGGGCCCCTCTGTCACGCTCGACGCCCGGGCCCATGCCGTCGCAGCCCTCGTGATACATGAGATGTGCACAAATGCTGCGAAATACGGCGCGCTTTCGCGCGATGGCGGCTCGCTCACCGTCTCTTGGGAGGAAACCAGCGATGGCGACTGCCGTCTCCACTGGCGCGAAAGCGGCGGACCAACCATTGGCCCCATCGGCCGCAAGGGCTTCGGTTCGGCGCTCGTCGAGCGGAGCATCCCCTATGACCTCGGCGGTACGAGCCGGGTAGATTATCATCCCGAGGGGCTGGATGCCGAGTTCCGGCTGCCGGGCCGCTTTCTGAATTGGGAAGCTGAAACCGTGAGCGAAGAACCCAATCCGCATGCCGAAGCCGAAGTGGCTGATCATCCGACCAGCATCGCCGGAATACCGGTCCTGCTGGTCGAGGATCAGGTGCTGATCGCCATGGATGCCGAAATGATGCTCGCCGATGCCGGCATCGACAATATCGTGACCGCGAGCTCGAGCAGCGACGCGCTAAACCGCCTGAGGAGTTTCGCACCGGCGATCGCGATCCTCGACATCAATCTCGGCAGTGACACATCGGTGCCCGTTGCTCAGGAGCTCATGCGTCGCGGCATCCCCTTTGTCTTCGCCACGGGTTACGACGATCGCTCTTCGGTTCCGGAGGAATTGTTGTCCGTGCCGGTCGTGCGCAAGCCCTACGATGCCAATGCGCTTGTCAGGGCCCTCTCCGATCGGCTGGCCGCCCAGGTTCCGGCGGAATGAGCCGATGAACCTGCAGCTACCCCTGCGTTGTTAGGGTTGTTCAGCCGTCTCGAAGTCAATACGTTCTCATTATGTTCCGACATAAGGGAGGCGACCGTGGACGCGTTGGAGAGTTTCATCATTGAAGCTAAGGCCGTGACCTATGTCAGCAGCAAGGTCCCGGCCCCCATGGCAACCCGGATCGGCGCCACGGACATTCCCTACGAGAAGGGACGCTTTCGTTATCTCGACAGTTACTACGGTGGAACGGACTTTCTCGGCCAGGAAGTGGTCTGGGATGATACTACACCGGTCTGGGCGATGAACTACTATGGTCGCATTCTGGATGCCGAGCGTTTCGACGGTGGGCGGGCGGGCACGGTCATCAAGCAGGCTCTGACGGCGCTTTATCAGGAAAAGCGCTTTCTCGGCGGCTTCACCTATCTGCATCCGCTCGGAGAATATGTGGACCAGTCTGTCGGAGACTACCGCTCCTTCCTCGGTGTTGAGCGCATCCGGATGGGGGAGCGCGTCGTCTATCAACTCGACTATCAGGGCGGCCTCATCAAGCCCTGACAGGCCTTGCTATTCTGGACAATCGCGTGAAAATGCCTAAAGGAAAGCCACCCGACACAAGGCGCTAGAATTTAGGCATGGCCGCACGCCAACGCATCATCCCCGTTCGCCGCGAATACAATCGCTGGGTCGCGAACCAGACGCTGGAGGACTATGCGCTGCGCTTTACGGCGAAGAGCGCCCGCAAATTCTCCTCCAGTCGCATTTCGCAAACGGCAATCGGCGCGATCAGTTTTCTGGCCCTGGAGGCGATCGGCGGCACGATCACCATCGCCTACGGCACCACGAACGCCTTCTTCGCCATCATCGTCGCCGCCATCCTGATGCTGCTGGTCGGGATACCAATCAGCAAATACGCGATCCGCCACGGTGTCGACATCGATCTTCTGACCCGGGGGGCCGGCTTCGGCTATATCGGATCGACGATCACCTCGCTGATCTATGCAGCCTTCACCTTCATGCTCTTTGCCATCGAGGCGTCGATCATGACCAAGGCGCTGGAACTTGCCTTCGGTATTCCGCTCTGGCTCGGCTACATCATCTCCGCCGTGGCCGTACTGCCGCTGGTCACCTACGGCATCCGGATGATTTCGAAGTTCCAGCTGATCACCCAGCCCTTCTGGATCGTGCTCAACATTCTGCCCTTCATCTTCATCGCCTTTCTCGACTGGGAAAAGATCGACCTGTGGCTGGCTTTCGCCGGTGTCGGTCATTCCAACGCCCATCTGGGCGAGACCGCCCCCTTTAACCTCCTGGAGTTCGGCGCGGCTTCCGCCGTCATTCTGGCGCTGATGCCGCAGATCGGCGAGCAGGTCGACTTCCTGCGCTTCCTGCCGCCGGAAGGCGCGCGCAAGCTGCACCACCGCATCGCGATCTTTCTTGCCGGCTCCGGCTGGGTCGTGCTCGGCGTCCCGAAATTGCTCGCCGGCTCCTTCCTCGCGGTGCTGACGCTCTCCACCGGCGTGCCGATCAGCGAGGCCGCCGATCCCGCCCACATGTATGTCGCGGCCTTCGGCTACATGATCCCCAACGAGACGGCCGCCATGCTGCTGATGGCCGGCTTCGTGGTGATCTCGCAGCTCAAGATCAATGTGATGAACGCCTATGCGGGATCACTCGCCTGGTCGAACTTCTTTTCGCGGCTCACCCACAGCCATCCGGGCCGCGTCGTCTGGCTGGTCTTCAACGTCGCGATCGCGCTTCTGTTGATGGAGCTTGGCATCTACGGACTGCTCGAAGAGACACTCGGCATCTTCTCGATCATCGCCATGAGCTGGCTTTGCGCCATCTCCGCAGATCTCTTCGTCAACAAGAAGCTGGGCCTGTCGCCGCCCGGCATCGAGTTCAAGCGCGCGCACCTCTACGACATCAATCCCGTCGGCTGCGGCACCATGGCGCTCTCCGCTGGATTGGCGCTCGCTGCCCATTTTGGCGCCTTCGGTTCGACCATGGCATCGCTGTCGACCTATGTGACCTTGGTGGCCTTTGTGATCTCGCCGCTGATCGCTTGGTGGACCGAGGGCAAGTTCCACCTGGCGCGCAAACCGCGCTATAGCTGGAAGAACCAGACCGGTATCACCTGTTCGATCTGCGAACACCCGTTCGAGCCGGAAGACATGGCCTGGTGTCCCGCCTATGCAGCCCCGATCTGCTCGCTCTGCTGCACGCTCGATAGCCGCTGCCACGACATGTGCAAGCCGCACGCAAAGATCAACGCCCAGGCCGCGACGGTTGCCCGCGCCCTGCTCCCAGACGCGGTGATAGAAACCTTCTCGACCCGTCTCGGCCGCTATGCGCTGACCGCCATGATCTCGATCTCCGTCATCGGCATCATCCTTGCGGTCATCGCGCACCAAGTGAATGCCGCGACGCCTGCGATGACCGACGTGGTCAACCGCACTGTTACCGTCGTCTTCTTCATCTTCGCCATCATCGCCGGCATCGTCTCCTGGTTCTATGTCCTCGCCCACGACAGCCGCGTCGTCGCAGAAGAAGAATCCTCCCGCCAGAACACGCTGCTGCTCAAAGAAATCGCTGCCCACCGCAAGACCGATGCCGCACTTCAGACTGCCAAGGAAACGGCGGAAGCGGCGAACCGGGCAAAGAGCCGTTATGTCGTCGGCCTCTCCCACGAGTTGCGCACGCCGCTCAATGCTGTGCTCGGTTATGCCCAGATCCTCGAACGCGACGAGACGATCCCCGTGCCGCGCCAGTCGGCGATCAAGGTGATCCGTCGCTCCGCCGATCATCTGTCCGGCCTGATCGACGGCCTCCTGGATATCTCGAAGATCGAGGCGGGCCGCCTGCAGGTCTTCTCCAACGAGGTCAACATCCAGGATTTCCTCGACCAGCTGATCGACATGTTTGCCCCCCAGGCCGCCGCCAAGGGCATTCTCTTCGAACACCAGCGCTCTCGCGCCCTGCCGCTCTATGTACGCACCGACGAGCGCCGCCTGCGCCAAATCCTCGTCAACCTGCTGTCGAACGCCATCAAGTTCACCGAGGAAGGCACCATCCGCTTTACCGTCGACTATCGCAGCCAGGTGGCAACTTTTACCGTCAGCGACACCGGTCGCGGCATCTCGGAAAAGGACCTCAACCGCATCTACGAGCCCTTCCAGCGCGGCGAGGCCGACAACATCCGCCCGCAGCCGGGCCTCGGCCTCGGCCTCACGATCACCAAGCTCCTGACCAACACGCTCGGAGGCGAGATCTCCGTGACCAGCGAGCGCGACCGCGGCTCGACCTTCAAGGTACGCCTGATGCTCTCGGCCATCGACCGTCCGAACACGGCACCTGCGCCGGAGCGGAAGATCGTCTCCTATACCGGCCCGCGCCGCACCATCGTCGTCGTCGATGATAACGAGGACCACCGCGAACTGATGCGGGAAGTGCTTGCCCCGCTCGATTTCGTCGTCCTGACAGCGGCCGGCGGCCCCGAATGCCTGACCCTGATCGAAGGCGTGAAGGCCGACCTCTTCCTCGTCGACATCTCGATGCCGGGCATGAATGGCTGGCAACTTGTGGAGAAGCTGCGCGACGCCGGCCAGAAGGCGCCGATCCTGATGCTCTCGGCCAATGTCGGCGACGCCCCTGCCCCCGGCGGCGAAGGGCATGACGATGCCATTACGAAGCCCGTCGACATCACCCGCCTGCGCGACAAGCTCGCCCGTTTCCTCGGTCTCGACTGGATCTATGCAGACGACCCGCGGCTGCAGCAGCCGGCAGTGCCCGCGGAGCGGCCGGTCTCGCCCGGGGCGATGCATATCGAGGAGTTGATCAGCCTCTGCGATATCGGCTATGTCCGCGGCATCGAGGCAAAGCTTGCCGAACTCGGCGGGCTGGGGAACACGACGGCCTTTGTCGACGCGGCCCGCACTTACCTGCAGGCCTTCGACCTCGCCGGCCTGCGCGGCTTCCTCACCTCATTCGAAACCGGCAGGGAGCCGATCCATGGCTGAGGCGAACCGTCGCGACATCGTGCTTCTGGTGGATGACAGTCCCGACGCGCTCGGCTTCCTGACCGAAGCGCTGGAAGCCTCTGGCTATTCCGTGCTGATCGCCACCTCGGGCCATGGCGCGCTCTCGATCGTTGCCCGCATCAGCCCCGACCTCATTCTGCTCGATGCTGTCATGCCCGGCATGGACGGCTTCGAGACCTGCCGCACCTTGAAGGCCGATCCGGTGGTCGCGCAGGTCCCGGTCATCTTCATGACCGGGCTCACCGAGACAGAACATGTGGTAAAGGCGCTGGAATCGGGTGGTGTGGACTACCTTACCAAGCCGATCAATATCGACGAGCTGCGCGCCCGCATCCGCGTTCACCTCTCGAATGCCCGCTCGGCCCAAAGCGCTCGTGTCGCCCTCGACGCGGCCGGCCGTCATCTGCTCGCCATCCGGGGGGACGGTCAGGTCCACTGGACGACGCCGCAGGCAAACCGCCTGATCGAGACGGCGATCGGTCATGCAGAGGGAATCGGCGATGTGGCAAAGGCCGCCGCGGCTTGGCTCTCCCAGCGCCGCGCCGGAACGCCACAACAGAGCGAAGCAAGTTTTGCCTTTCCCGGCGCCACCGGCCTGCCACTCACGCTGTCATTGCTCGGCACGATCGGCGCCGACGAATATCTCTTCCGCCTGACCTCGGCGAACCGCCAGAGCGAAGACGAGATGCTGCGCAAAAGCTTCGGCCTCACCCACCGCGAAAGTGAGGTCCTGCTCTGGATCGCCAAGGGCAAGGCAAACCGCGACATCGGCGAGATCCTGGGCCTTTCCGCCCGCACGGTGAACAAGCATCTCGAACAGATCTATTCGAAGCTCGGTGTGGAGAACCGTGCGTCTGCCGCAGTGAAGGCTGCGGATGTGCTGCGGGAGACGTGAGGAAAGCGAGTAGCGAGTAGCGAGTAGCGAGTAGCGAGTAGCGAGTAGCGAGTAGCGAGTAGCGAGTAGCGAGTAGATTAGCCATCTCGTGACCAGACGCGGGTCAAGCTCTTTTCTCTCGCCTCGCGATAAATGACGGCTGCCAGGCCGCCCTGTTCCCGGCCCCCAGCGCCCACTCACAAATACCTGCCCCCTACTCACTATTCGCTATTCGCTACTCCCCATTTCCCCCAGCTCCCCCCAAACGCAGAAAACCCGGCGCGAGGTCGGGCTTTCCGTCGGTCCGATGAGGGATCGAATTAGTCCTGGAAGTACGAGTACTTGCCGTCCTCGCCCTTCTTCCAGGTGTACATGACGTAGTCCGGACGGGTGATATCGCCCTTGGCGTCGAACGAGAGTTCACCGATGACGGTCGTGTACGGACCCTTTTCCTTCATTGCCGTTGCGACAGCTTCCGGATCGGAAGATTCGGCAGCCTTGGCGGCATTGGCAATGACCTGAAGAGCTGCGTAGGAGTACAGCGTGTACGCTTCCGGTTCGAAGCCAGCGTCGCGGAACTTCTTGACGGCGTCAGCAGCGTTCGGGTTCTGGCGCGGATCCGGCGGGAAGGTCATCAGCGTGCCGTCGACTGCGTCACCGGCGATCGAAGCCAGTTCGTTCGAGGTGATGCCGTCGCCGGACATCAGGGTCGCCTGCAGGCCCTGGCTGTCCATCTGGCGCATGATGAGACCAGCTTCGGTGTGCAGACCGCCGAAGTAGACGATCGAAACGCCGGCTTCCTTCATCTTGGCGATCAGGGCGGAGTAGTCCTTTTCACCGGGCGTGATGCCTTCGTAGATGACTTCGGTGACGCCGAGTTCGTTCATCGCCTTCTTGGTTTCGTCGGCAAGACCCTGGCCGTAAGGCGTCTTGTCATGAACGACGGCAACCTTGGCATCCTTGAAGTTGTCAGCGATGTACTTGCCGGCAACAGCGCCCTGCTGGTCGTCACGACCGCAGACGCGGAAGGTGTTCCAGAGGCCGCGCTCGGTGTAGTTCGGGTTGGTCGAAGCAGGCGTGATCTGCAGGATGCCGTTTTCGGCATAGACTTCAGAAGCCGGGATCGAAACGCCAGAGTTGAAGTGGCCGATGACGTACTTGACGCCGTCAGCGACGAACTTGTTGGCAACCGAAACGCCCTGCTTGGCGTCCGAGACGTCGTCGCCGAGAACGATCTTGATCGGCTCGCCGTTGATGCCACCAGCTGCGTTGATGTCGGCAGCAGCCTGCTCGGCACCCTTCTGCAGCTGTGCACCGAAGGCAGCGTTCGGGCCGGTCAGCGGACCGGCAACGCCGACCAGGATTTCGGCATAGGCGTTGCCGCTGAAGGCAACCATGGCCGTCAGCGCAACTGCCGAAAGAAGAGACTTCTTCATATTGTTACTCCCAAGTTTTTTGTGCGGGTTAGGTTAAAAACCCTGCGCAATACCCGCTGCGACTGCGCCGGAAAACTGTTCCACTCTTTTGTATCTGGCCGAGGCCTTGTTATATGCCGAGCCGTAGCCTTCTGTCGCCAATCTGCGACAGAAAACAACAGCTTGTCAATCTTTGTTCTTCCACGAGAAATACGAAGTTCTCTCGTAGAGCCAGTAATAGTTATCGACCATCTGGGTGGTCCTGCGGGCCTGGAATCCGGCGACCGCAAAGACCATCAGAAGGGCCACGTCGAGGATGTAGAAGAACGGGCTGAGGAACGGCCCTGCGAACAGCGAAAAGTGCAGGAAACGCATCGCGAAGCCCAAGCCCAGCACATAGACGAACACCGTCCCATAGCCGTTCCAGCTTTCCGCGGCAGCCTTGCCAGTACGCCAGGCGGTCCACAAACCGAGCAGGAGCACCAGGAAGCGGAGGACCATACGAACAGTCGTGTCGCTTTCGAAAAACAAACCTTGCATGTCAAATACTCCCCGCGCTCAGTGATGGCCGCCTTCGAGATAGGCCGCGCGGACCGACGGATCGGCCAGCAGTTCCTTACCCGTGCCACTCATCGTCACCTTGCCGTTGACCATGACATAGGCACGGTCGGAAAGCTTCAGTGCGGCGAACGCATTCTGCTCGACGAGGAAGACGGTCAGCCCCTCCTCCTTGTTGAGCCGCTTGATCTGCTCGAAGATGCCCTTGACGATCAGCGGTGCGAGACCGAGGGACGGCTCGTCGAGGAGAAGCAGCTTCGGACGCGACATCAACGCGCGACCGATCGAGAGCATCTGCTGTTCGCCACCCGAAAGCGTACCGCCGCGCTGGCTCTGACGTTCCTTCAGGCGGGGGAACATGGTGAAGACCTTCTCCACGTCCTCCTTGAAGTATTTCAGATTGTCGAGGCTGGCCCCCATCTGCAGGTTCTCGAGAACCGTCATGCGCGGGAAGATGCGACGACCTTCCGGCGACTGGGCGATGCGGCGACGCGCAATCAGATGCGTCGGCAGCTTGGTAATGTCTTCACCGTCGAACACGACCTGGCCGGCACGCGCCTGAGGGCTGCCGCAGATCGTCATCATCAGCGTCGACTTGCCGGCACCGTTCGCACCGATCAGCGACACGATCTCTCCCTTGTGGACCTCGACGTCGACACCGGCGAGCGCACGGATATTGCCGTAGTAGGTTTCGACATTGGAAACCTTGAGAAGCGGTTCAGAGGACATCAGGCTTCCCCTCCGGCAATCGCTTCGACTTCGTGGATCACTTCTTCCAATTCTTCATCCTCGACACCCAGATAGGCCGCGATGACCTTCGGGTCGTTCTTGACGTGATCAGGCGTACCGTCAGAGATCTTCTGGCCATACTCCAGAACCACGACGTGGTCGGAGATCTGCATGACGACCGACATGTCGTGCTCGATCAGGAGCAGCGAGGCGCCCTCGTCACGGATGCTGCGCAACAGGGTGTTGAGCGCCAGCGATTCCTTCGGGTTGAGGCCGGCGGCCGGTTCATCGAGGCAAAGAAGCTCCGGACCGGTGCACATGGCGCGGCAGATTTCCAGACGACGCTGGGCGCCGTAGGGCAGATCGCCGGCCGGATCGTCGGCGCGCTCGGTAAGGTCCGCCTTTTCCAGCCAGTAGCGGGCCTTCTCGATCGATTCCGCCTCGGCCTTCTTGTAGGCCGGCAGGCCGAGAAGACCGAGCACGGTATAGCCGGAGGCCTTCATCAGCGTGTTGTGCTGGGCGACCAGAAGGTTCTCCAGAACGGTCAGACCCGAGAAGAGCCGGATGTTCTGGAAGGTACGGGCGACCTTGGCCTTCTTGGTGATCTCGAAGTCCGGCAGCCGCTCGAGAAGATACTGCTGACCGGATTTCTGGTTCAGCGTGATCATGCCCATGGTCGGCTTGTAGAAGCCGGTGATGCAGTTGAAGACGGTGGTCTTGCCAGCACCGTTCGGGCCGATCAACGCGGTGATTTCCCCGCGCTTGGCTTCGAAGGAGAAGTCGTTGATGGCCATCAGGCCACCAAAGCGCATCGACAGATGCTCGACCTTCAGGATGGTGTCTTTGTTCATTGTCGTATTCCCGGAAGCCATCAGCCGTGACCTTCCTTGGTAAAGCTGCCCGAGACGGCCTTGCGCTCCTTGAGGAAGGCCGTCGGCTCTCTGCTGCCGACGAAACCGCGCGGCTTGAACAGCATGACGATGACCATGGCGAGGCCGAAGAGGATCATGCGGTACAGTTCCGGCGTGAAGTCGGGTCCGAAGACGAGCTTCAGGAATTGCATTTCACGCAGCAATTCCGTTCCGCCGATCATGACGATCGCAGCCACGGCAATCCCAGTCAGAGACCCCATGCCGCCAAGGACGACGATGGCGAGAATGACGGCGGATTCCAGGAAGACGAAGCTTTCCGGCGAAACGAAGCCCTGACGCGCGGCGAAGAAGGACCCAGCAAAGCCCCCGAACATCGCCCCGATCGAGAAGGCCGTCAGCTTGGTGGTGACCGTGTTGATACCGAGCGAGCGGCAGGCGATCTCGTCTTCACGCATGGCTTCCCAGGCGCGACCGATCGGCATGCGGCGCAGGCGGATCGTGACATAGGCCGTCAGGCAGCACAGAGCGAGAATGATGTAGAACAGGTAGATCTTGTAGTACGCCGAGGACATCGGCAGACCGAAGGTCTTGGCAAAGCCGCCAGCAGACGCATCGAAGGGAATGCCGAAGAAGGTTGCCTTCGGAATGCTGGAGATACCGAAGGTACCCCGGGTCACTTCCTGCCAGTTGATCAGCACCAGTCGAATGATTTCCCCGAAAGCGAGCGTCACGATGGCGAGGTAGTCACCCCTCAGACGCAAGACGGGGAAGCCGAGGATGATGCCCCAGAAGGCGGCGAGAATGCCGGCCATCGGCAGCAGGATCCAGAAGGACAGGCCGAAGTTCTGCGCGAGAAGCGCGTAGGAATAGGCGCCGACGGCGTAGAAGGCCACGTAACCCAGGTCGAGAAGACCGGCGAGACCGACGACGATGTTCAGACCCCAGGCCAGCATGACGTAGATGAGGATCTGGATGCCGAAGTTGTCGACATATTTCAGCGAGCCCTGCACACCCGAGAGCGCGAGGATCACGGGTGGATAAAGGATCAGGGCCAGCAGCGCGATCTTCAGGAAATGCGTCTTGAAGAAGGACGGCTTGGCATCGATTTCATGGACCGGCATCGCTGCCGACTTCTTTTCCTTGCGCGCGGAGTACCACGGCAAGATAAAGGCGACGAGAGCGAAGCGACCGCCAGCGGCGATGGCGACGAAGGTCGCAAGAAGGCCCCAGCGCGTGTACCAGATCAGCTCGTTGGCCATGTTCTGGTCGGTCTTGATGCCGATATAGAGGCTGAACATGCCGAGCGAGAGGAGGCCAGCGAACAGAGCTTCCTTCAGGGCACGCGCCATTATGCCGGACGACGCGGCACCGTTTACGTTTGCAGTGTTGCTCATCGGATCAAACCTTCTCGACTTCCGGACGCCCGAGGATACCGGTGGGCTTGAAGATCAGCACGAAGGCCAGAATGCCGAAGGTTGCGACATCCTTGTAGGCGATGCTGAAATAAGCGGACCACAGGGCTTCGATCAGGCCGATCAACAACCCGCCGATGACGGCACCCGGCAGCGAGCCGATACCACCCAGAACTGCGGCCGTGAACGCCTTGACGCCGGGAATGAACCCGTCGTGGAAGCTGGCGACGCCATAATACATCAGATACATCGTGCCGGCGACAGCCGCGAGCGCAGCGCCCATGACGAAGGTGATGGAGATGGTACGGTCGACGTCGACGCCGAGCAGAGCCGCCATTTTGCGGTCCTGTTCGGTCGCACGCTGAGCGCGACCAAGCGGCGTCTTGTTGACGATGTACCAGAAGCCAGCCAGCAGGACGGCCGTGATCACAACAATGATCACCTGCTTCAACGCGACGGTGATGTTACCGAAATGCAGGACATCGCTGACCAATGGCGGGATCGGCTTGTTGCGCGGACCCTGCGAGATCTGAATGAAGTTGGAAAGAACGATCGACATGCCGATCGCCGTGATCAGCGGCGCAAGGCGGAACGAACCGCGCAGCGGCCGATAGGCGACCCGTTCGATGACCCAATTCCACAGGCTGGTCATCAGCATCGCGACGATCAACATCACCAAAAGGGCGATCGCCACGGGAACACCGGCAAAGAAGGATGTCAGGATCAAGAAGGCGATGAGAGCGGCAAAGCCGCCGAGCATGAAAATGTCACCATGGGCAAAGTTGATCATGCCGATGATGCCGTAGACCATCGTATAGCCGATAGCGATAAGGCCATAGATGGAACCAAGAGTCAGCCCGTTGATGAGCTGCTGGGCAAAGTACTCCATATATTATCCCCCGGACGCGCCTTACTGTTGCGTCTCATTTTGTTATCCCTTGCGGGCATAGGCGTCGGTGGATTCCATATCGCTTTGTCCGAAAATGTGAAGCCAAAAAGGCAGGCATCGGGCAAAATGTTACTGTTAACAGGTACTTTGACCCCTGAAATGACAGGTCACACAAAAAAGCAGCAGAAAAAGCTTATGAAATCAGCAGGTCGCCGGGGCGACCTGCTGTCAATCGCATGGAACTAAAGCAAGCCCATTTATGTCAAAAACGGTTCAGTTTCTCATTCGCGACCCGTTCGCGTCAAAAAGCGACTGAGGCTGAAGGCGGGCCGGCAGGATTTCCCCAAGAATCTCCACCTCCCAGCCGTCGATTTCGTCGGCCATTTCCTTCGGAACATAGCCGATGGCGACCGAGACCCCGCTCGGATGGGCAAAGCCGCCCGACGTCACCCAGCCGCGCACCTCACCCTTGTACGAGATCGGCTCGTCGCCGATGACATCCGCATCCTTGGCGTCGACGATGAAGGTGCGGAGCCGAAGCGCCCCACCCGACAGCTTTTCCTCCATCGCCGCCTGCTTGCCGATGAAGCTCGCCTCTTTCTTGAGCGCGACGAAGCGCGACAGCCCGGCTTCGAGCGGCCCGTAGAGCGGACGGTATTCGCGCGACCAGCTGCCGAAGCTCTTTTCAAGACGCAAGGCGTTGAGGGCGCGAAGGCCAAAGAGGGTGATGTTGAACTCGGCCCCTGCCTCCATCAGTGCGTCGAAGACGTAGCGCTGATATTCCGGCCGCATCCAGATCTCGTAGCCGAGATCGCCGGTGTAAGTGACACGCCCCAGCATGACCGGCGCCATGCCGAGATCCATCTCTCGGATCGCCATGAAGGGGAGAGCGGCGTCGGAGACGTCGAGATGGGTGAGCTTGGCGAGCACCTCGCGCGACTTCGGCCCGGCGATCGACAGTCCGACCAGGCTGAGGTTCAATGGCTCGACATCAACAGAACCATCGTCCGGCAGATGGCTCTCGAACCAGCGCATGTGATAATCCTCGGCGATGCCAGAGCCGATGACGAGAAAGTCCTCGTCGTCGAGATTGGCAACGGTGAAGTCGCCGATCAGCTTGCCGGCCTCGTTCAGCATCGGTGCCAGCGCCATGCGGCCGACCTCCGGCAGCTTGCAGGCGAGCATGTGGTCGAGCCAGGCGCGAGCCCCCTCCCCGCTCACCATGTATTTGGCAAAGCCGGAGGTCTCCATCAGGCCGACGCCGTCGCGCACGGCCTTGGCTTCTCGTCCCACGGCCTCGAAGTCGGTCGAGCGACGCCAGGAGAAGGCATCTTCGACGCCTTCAGGTGCAAACCAGAGCGGCGTTTCCAGACCATAGGACGCGCCGAACACGGCACCGGCAGCCTTCAGCTTGTCGTAGACAGGCGTGGTCAGCAGCGGCCGCGCGCCCGGCAGCTCTTCGTTCGGATAACGGATCGAGAAGCGGCGGGAATAATTCTCGCGCACCTTGGCATTGGTATAGGCAAGCGTCGCGTAGTCGCCGTAGCGGCAGACATCCATGGCAAAGACATCGAAACCCGGATCGCCCTCGATGATCCAGTTCGCAAGTGCCAGCCCCACGCCGCCGCCCTGAGAGAAGCCGGCCATGACCGCGCAGGCCGACCAGTAGTTTGTCATGCCGCGTACCGGACCGACCAGCGGGTTTCCATCCGGCGAGAAGGTGAAGGGGCCGTTGATGATCTTCTTGATGCCGGCATTGTTGAAGGCCGGGAAATGCCGGAAGCCGATTTCCAGCTCACTGGTGATGCGCTCCAGATCTTCCGCCAGGAGTTCATGGCCAAAGGTCCAGGGCGTCTCGATCGGCGACCACGGACGGCAGTCCTTTTCATAGGTGCCCATTAGCATGCCGTTGCGCTCCTGGCGGATATAGATCTCGCCGTCGAAATCGACACAATGCATCAGCTCCTTGCCGGTGGTCTTGTTGAACTCGATGACCTCGGGCATGTCCTCGGTGATCAGATACATGTGCTCCATGGCGAGCACAGGAAGCTCCAGCCCGACCATGCGACCGACTTCGCGCGCCCAGAGACCGGCTGCATTGACGACATGCTCGGCGCGGATCTCGCCCTTGTTCGTGATCACCCGCCAGGTGCCGTCTTCCAGCTGCACCAGATCCTCGACCTTGGTGTGCAGATAGATTTCGGCGCCGTTTTTCTTGGCCGACTTCGCATAGGCATGGGTGGTACCATAGGGGTCGAGATGCCCCTCATGCGGATCGAAGACCGCGCCGACGAACTGCTTCGGGTCAAGAAGCGGCATCATCTCATAGGCTTCCTGCGCCGAGATCAGCGTCGCCTCGCCGCCGGCATACTTGCCCTTGGCGAGCAGCGACTTCATCCAGTCGAAGCGCTCCTTGGTGGCGGCCAGCATCAGGCCTGATGTCATATGCAGACCGATATCCTGGCCCGAATATTCCTCGATTTCCTTATAGAGCTCGACCGTGTATTTCTGCAGCTTGGCAACGTTCGGATCGCCATTGATCGTGTGCATGCCGCCTGCCGCATGCCAGGTGGAGCCTGAGGTCAGTTCCGAACGCTCCAGAAGCACCACGTCGGTCCAGCCGAATTTGGTCAGGTGATACAGCACCGAACACCCGACGACACCCCCGCCGATGACGACGACACGTGCATGGCTTTTCATGGAAAACGCTCCCCTTGGCAGCAATGATTGATGCGACAAAGCTAGATCGGGCACGTGAAAGTCAGAAGACCATGCTGCGACGAAACATGTCGCATCGGTAACAGGGAGTGTTCCGAGGGCGGCGTGCAGCACTGGTGCAGGTGTCAACCAAACCCGACACCAACCACTCTATTTTAAGGGTTCGGTAAGTTAGCAACTATAATCTTATCAATGCGGCGACATCTTCCCGGCCGTTCCCAAAACCAGAGACCCGCATGTCCCTTTTCGCCTTCGGCAGCGATGCCCGGTCAATCCTAAACGCACTCGAAAAATCCCAGGCCATCATCGAATTCGATCTCGAAGGCCGCATTCTCCACGCCAATGATAACTTCCTGAAGGCGATCGGTTATCAGTTGAGCGAAATCGTCGGTCAGCATCACCGGATGTTCGTCACGGAGGCGGAGGCCGGTTCGGCGGAATACAAACAATTCTGGCGCAATCTGGCAGCCGGCAATTTCGATCAGCGCCAGTACAAACGGATCGCCAAGGGCGGCCGTGAAATCTGGATCGAGGCGACCTACAATCCGGTTCTCAAGGGCGACCGTCCTTATAAGGTCGTCAAGTTCGCCACCGACATCACCGCGATGAAGTTGAAGTCGCTGGACGCCGAAGGCAAGCTTGCAGCCCTTGATCGCGCCCAGGCCATCATTGAATTCACGCCGAAGGGCGAGATCCTGCACGCCAACGAGAACTTTCTCGGCGCCATGGGCTACACCTTGTCCGAAATCGTCGGACGCCATCATTCGATTTTCTGCGATGCGGACTACGCAGGTTCCGGTGAATATCGGGAGTTCTGGCGCGGCCTCGGGGAAGGCCGGTTCGTCGCCGACCAGTTCACCCGTTTCGGCAAGGGCGGCAAGAGGATCCATATCCAGGCCTCCTACAACCCGATCATGGATGTCGACGGCAGGGTTCTGAAAGTGGTCAAATTCGCCACCGACGTGACGGAACGCACCCGCGTCATCGAGGAGCTTGGCGCTGGCCTCGGTCGTCTCGCCGAGAGCAATATCCGCATCACCCTCGACAAACCCTTCAGCACCGAATTCGAACCGCTGCGGCGCGACTTCAACGCATCCATCAGCGCGTTCCAACAGACACTATCCGGCGTGCTCGACCAGACGCATGAACTGGCCCGCAACGGCAGCGCCATGAAGAACTCGGCAGAAGAGCTTTCCGGCCGGACCCACCAGCAGGTCGTCGCTCTTGAGCAGACGGCAGCGGCTTTGTCAGAAGCCACGGTGAAACTGAGGGCCGCGACCGAACAGACCCGAGAGACCCGTCAGATCGCAACGGAAGCACGCGCCGCCGCCACCTCTTCCGTCGCCGTAGTGGGCGACACCGTGAGCGCGATGCAAAGGATCGAGGGCGCCTCCAACGAGATCGGAAAGATCATCGGCGTCATCGACGAGATTGCCTTCCAGACCAATCTGCTCGCGCTCAATGCCGGCGTCGAGGCTGCCCGTGCCGGAGAAGCCGGCAAGGGATTTGCCGTCGTCGCCCAGGAAGTGCGTGAGCTCGCCCAGCGCTCGGCCAATGCGGCGAAGGAAATCAAGACGCTGGTCAGCACCTCGGCCAACGAGGTTCAGGAAGGTGTGCGCCTCGTCGGCGAGACGGGCCGCGTGCTTCAGGAGATCGAGAAATTTGTCTCGGCCATCGGCAAGAACGTCGATCGTATCGCCACCTCTGCGGCAGAAGAGACGGCCGCCCTCGATGCCATCAACGGTGCCGTCACCGATGTCGACGGCATGACGAAGGCGAACGCAGCCATGGTCGCCCAGTCGACCGAGATCAGCCGAGCGGTCTCGGATGGTGCCTCGGTGCTTGCCGAGCTCGTCAACCGCTTCAAGCTCAACCGCCGCGGCGATATCCGCGAGGGCGCCAAAGAGGTCTGGACACCGGCCGAACGGGCAGCCCGTCTGCGGACCACCTCCTACCGCGCCGCCTCCTGAGGCGGGAGAAATCCGTCCTGCGGAGTTCAAACCGCTCTAGATTGTGGCCGCCCGCGCTTCCCCAGCGCGGGCATTCCTTGTCTCCCCTGCTCGCCATTCAGCGTGCGGGCAAGGCCCCGACAATAAGGTCCATCACCAGCGGCACCCGCCCGCGCAACTCGTCTTCCAGGGCTTGGCCGGACAGGTTGAGCATCAACGCGCGCAGATGGATGGAGCCGAGCAGAGCCGAGACGAGCAGGTCCGCAAGGGTTCGGCTGTCGTAGCCCGGTGGCAGGCGAAGGGATGGATCGCTGGCAAGAGTTCTCGCGACATGGTTCATCGTCTTCTCGACGCAGTCCCGGTAGAAACGCTGCGCCAGTTCAGGATATTTCACCGATTCCGCGATCACCAGCCGGGTCAGGGTGATCTGCCGGGGTGAGAGGATGGCCGATGAGACATCCTCCAGAAGCCGGCCCAACCTCATTTCCGGTCGCTCGTCTCCCTCCCCGTTCCTGATCTCGATGACGGCCACGTCATGACTTTCGACCAGCGCCCAGAAGAGGGACGCCTTGTCCGGAAAGAACTTGTAAACCGTCTTCTTGGCCATGCCGCAGGCGCGGGCCACCTCCTCCATGGTTGCATCGCCATAGCCGAGACTGTCGAAAACCGTCTCCGCCGCCTGCAATATCAATGCCTTGCGGTCGTCGTCCGCAAGGCTTGGCGGCCGTCCCACCGTGGCTGATGCCGTTGTCATGCCTGCCATCCCACGAGATTTCGATTGACAATAAGAAACGTTTGCGTTTCCTATCCCCATAAGGAAACGATATCGTTTCCAATCCAATCTTTCAATCCCCGCCGCTGAAGAGAAGACGCCATGACGAACAAGAACACCGCGCTTGCGATCGCGCTGGGAGCCATCTGTGCTCTCGGCCCTTTCGCCACCGACATGTATGTCGCCGCCATGCCCCGCATGGCACAGGATCTTGCCACCACGGATGCCAGCATCCAGCTGAGCATGATGACGTATTTCGCCGGCTTCACGCTCGGCCAGCTCTTCTATGGTCCCGTCTCCGACAAGACCGGCCGCAAGCCGATGATCTATCTGGCGCTTACGATCTTCGTTCTCGCCTCGCTCGGCTGTGTGCTGTCGACCGGTGCCACGGAACTGCTCGTCTTCCGTTTCCTCCAGGGCATCGGCGGCTCGATCGGCATGGTCATCGCCACCGCCTCGATCCGTGACGTGCATACCGGACAGGCCGCCGCCCGCCTGATGTCCATGGTCGTGCTGGTGCTCGGCATCGCCCCGGTTCTGGCACCCCTGCTCGGCAGCCTCGTGCTGGAGGTCGGCGACTGGCGCCTGATCTTCGCGCTGCTTGGTGCACTCGGTGTGGTCGTCGCTGTCATCACCGTCACCATGCTCCCGGAAACGCGGATGGCCGAACTGCGCGCCAAGAGCCGCCCGGGCGACGCTTTGCACTGGTATGGCCGCCTGCTCGTCACCCGCAGCTTCATTCCCTATGCAGGCGCCCTTGCACTCGCCCAGGGCGGCTTCTTCGCCTATATCGCCGGCTCGTCCTTCGTGCTGATCAATGTCTACGGCCTCTCGCCACTCGCCTATTCGGTGATCTTCAGCCTGAACGCCATCGGCATCGGCATCGGCGCGCAGCTTGCCCCGCGCCTTGCAGAGCGGATCGGCGTGCGCGGCGCGGTGAAGCTTTCGGCAACAATCTATGCGGCAGCCGGTCTCATTCTGCTCGGCCTGCAGCTTGCCGGTATTGCCTCCCTCATCCCGGTCTGCATCCTGCTCTTCATCATGGTGATGGGCGTCGGCGGCATCATGCCAACCTGCAACATCCTCGCCATGGAATCCCATGGCGCCATCTCGGGCACGGCAGCGGCGCTGATGGGCGCCCTCGGCTTCGGCGCCGGCGCACTCGGCAGTTTCGCCATCGGCGTGCTCGATGATGGCACGGCGCTTCCGCTGATTGCCGTCATGGCCGCCTGCGCTGTCGCGACCGCCCTGATTGCCATCTTCGCCTTCGGCCCCTCGAGGGTCACGCACGAAGCCGCAATCTGACACATGGGAAATGAAAAACCGCCGGCGATGTGCCGGCGGCTGATAAGCTCAGAAGGCTAGGATAGCTCAGCCCCGCCGCAGCGTGAACTCCGTCAACTCCGCCGGCACGCCGATCCGAAGCGCGAAGCCCGGCCACAGACCCGTGCCGTTATTCACATAGAGCTGCATGTCGCCCACCTGGTAGAAACCGGAAACGAAGCCGTTGTTCGCCCGGGCGACGATCTGGTCGAGGCCCCGGATCATTCCGCCATGGGTGTGGCCTGAAAGCTGGAGGGCGACCCCCTGCTCAGCGGCCCGGTGTGCGAGCCGCGGCTGGTGATCGAGCAGGATGACCGGGACATCCGCTGGCGCATTTCGCAAGGCAGCCCGTAAATCCGGCTCCAGAGCACCTGTCGAGCGCGCCGAAAGGTCGGTGACACCGGCCACGATGAGACGCCCCTCCCCGCGTTCGATCACTGCATGCTCATTGGCGAGAATGCGCATGTTGATTTCAGGGAAATGGCCGAGCCACCGGTCGATGTCGAAGAAGTATTCGTGATTTCCGGGGACCGTCAAAACGCCGTCCCGAGCCGTCAGCCCGCCAAGCGGCGCGATGTCCTCGCGCCGGATGTCGAGACTGCCATCGATCAAGTCACCGGTGATGACGATAAGGTCGGCATCGAGCGCATTGGTCTTCTCGACGACAGCGGCAGCCCAGCCCCCCGTGAACAGGCGGCTGATATGCATGTCGGTGAGTTGCACCATGCGATAGCCGTCGAATTCGGGTGCAAGTCCCGGGATCACGACCTCGATCTGCTTGAGCGGCGGCACTCGGATCGCCTGGGAAATGCCGAAACTGGCAAGCAGGACGGCGGCGATGCCCATCGTGTAGCGCACTTCCGCCGGAACGGCGGGAAACGACCATTTGACGGCAAAGATCAGGAGACTGACCAGATCGAGAGCCACCTGCATCATGGCGAGCAGCACGATCGCGCCGAAGAACAGGTTGAAGCCGATGACCAGTGGGCGCGGAAACTCCGGCGCGAACACCGAGCCGGAGGTGAAACGGCTGAACAGATGGTATTGCGACGCCACGAGCAGGAAAGCGGCGAGCAAGACTTTGACCATCAACGGCCACGGCAAGGGGGCGATGAAGCGGGTTGCCACGATCAGCCATGGCAGGGAGAACATCAGATGAAACATGCGGGGGCGGGATCCTTTGTGCCGCAAACGCCGGAAGAGCGTCGGCGGATCACCGAGACATAGGGTGGTCAGCCCCTCACGCAAACCCCGCCGTCAGCGCAAATTCCCGGCCCATCTCGCGCAGCTCGTCGAACAGGAAGCCGGCAAAGCTGCGCATCACGATGATTTCGAAGCTATCCTGGCCTGTGCGGGCGAGGTTGGCTGCGACATGGCAGATCTGGCAGTTGGTCGACTGGCCGATTTCGAAGAGATCGGCATGCAGGTCGAGCGCCGTGCATTTGCCAAGGATCGCCCGAACTTTTGGCCCGTGAATCTGCAGTACTACACGCCCGTCGGTCTGGTCGACGAAAGACGCGCGGTTTGCACCTAGGTCAGCCAGTTGCCGCGCGATCGTGTCGGCGGCGACGATCTCGCTGACGACAAGCCATTCGCCGGGGCCGCAGACACGCACATGGACATCTTCAAGCGTGGTCAAAGCCTCGTCGATATCGGCCTCATGGCCCTGATGGGCAAGCACGGAAAAGACGGAGACGGCCCGCAGGATCGCGAGATGATGCGGATTGGGTGTCGCCTCGAAACCGGAAATGTGGTCCTCGAGCACGTGACGGGCAGCATAGGTCACCGGCATGGCAGGGTCCTCACAGGTACAGTTTCTTGTTGTCGGGATCGTAGAAGACGGGGCTGACGACTTCCGCCAGCACTTCCGAACCACGCAGCCCATCCCAGACGACGATCTTCTCGCCCAGCCGCTCGCGGCCGGATTTCAGGAAGGCAAGACCGATCGTGTGTCCCAGCGTCGGCGAATGGCAGACGGACGACACCCAGCCCTGGTCGTTCAGCGTCGACGGCTTGACGTTTTCCTTCAAGAGATGCGCACCGGCAGCGAAACTCTTGTCGTGATCGACAGGTTTCAACCCGACGAGCTGCGGACGATCGGCAGCGGTCAGGCCAAAACGGCTCGACAAGCGCTTGCCGATAAAGTCAGGCTTCTGGGTCGAGAACATTTTGCCAAGGCCCACATCGTCGGGCGTCGTGCGACCGTCGATTTCGCTGTGGGTGATGAAGCCTTTTTCGATGCGCAGCACGTTGAGTGCCTCGACGCCGTACGCACAGATGCCATGCGGCTTGCCGGCGGCCATGATCGCATCGGCGACCGCCTCGCCGAAGTTTGCGGGTACCGCCACTTCGAAGGCGAGTTCGCCGGAGAAGGAGATCCGGAAGAGCCGCGCCTTCAAGCCCCCCTTGAGCAGCACTTCTCGCGCCGAAAGGAAGGGGAAAGCCTCGTCGGAGATATCGTCTTCGATGATCTGCTCGAGGATGATCCGAGCCTTCGGCCCTGCGACCGACATCTGCGCCCACTGATCGCTGGAGGAGACGAAACGCACATTGAGATCCGGCCAGAGAACCTGGGCGCAGAATTCCAGATGCGTCATCACCTCGCCGGCATAGGCCGTCGTCGTGGTCATGAAGAAATGTTCGTCCGACAAGCGGCTCGTCGTGCCATCGTCGAAGATCATGCCGTCTTCGCGCAGCATCAGCCCGTAGCGCGCCTTGCCGACCGGCAGCTTGAGGAAGGCATTGGAATAAACGCGGTTCAGGAATTCGGCGGCATCCTTGCCGAAGATCTCGATCTTGCCGAGCGTCGAGACATCGCAGATGCCGGCATTCGCCCTGATATTCAGCACTTCCCGGTCGACCGCCTCGCGCCAGGTCTTCTCGCCATCGCGCGGAAACCAGGAGGAGCGATACCAGAGGCCGGACTCGACGAAGACGGCGCCGTTCTTCTTTGCCCAGCCATGCAGCGGCGAGGTGCGCACGGGACGAGAGTGTTCGCCACGCGAGGTGCCCGCCATCGCGCCGAAGGAAACCGGCGTATAGAAGGGCCGGAAGGTCGTGGTGCCGATTTCGGCAGGCGAGACACCGCGCATGCCTGCCATGATGCCGATGGTGGCAACATTGCCGAGCTTGCCCTGGTCAGTCGCCATGCCGCCGGTCGTGTAGCGCTTGGTATGCTCGACATGCCCCATCGCCTCGCGCTGGGCAAGGCTCAGGTCCTTCACATGCACGTCGTTCTGGAAGTCAACGAAGGCCTTGGACTTGGCGCCCGGCACATACCAGAGAGGTGCGAAGGAAGCGTCATATTCACCCTCGACTTCGGGCACGTCGACCGTGCCGACCAGACGACCGAGATCGCCGATCGCCTCATGTGCCTTGTCAGCGCCATCGCGCAGAACAGCGGCAAGCGAGGCATGACCGGCAGCCGAGCCTGCGATCCGCAATCCGTGGCCGACATCGGGCGCCAGAAACGCCTGGTGTTCCTCCGACCAAGTGGGCTTGGCACCGCGCTGGCAGGCGAGATGCACGATCGGGCTATAGCCGCCGCTCATCGCCAGCGCATCGCAGGCGATCTCTTCCTGATGGCCGACGCGTTCGGCAAGCAGGCTTTTGAGACGAAGATGGCCTGATGTGTCGACAACGGAGCCGCCGCGGATGACCCGCACGCCGGAGGGCACAACATCAGAAGACTGTGTCCGCCCGTCGATGATGGCCGCAACGCCGACGCCGGCCGCAACCAGATCGGCTGCCGTGCGATAGCCCGCACCGCCATTGGTGAAGATGGCGACGTTCTGGCCGGCGGCCACGCCGTAGCGATTGAGATAGGTCCTGATGGCACCCGAGGTCATCACCCCTGGCTTGTCGTTCCCGCCGAAGACCAGCGGCCGCTCTTCCGCACCCGATGCGAGGATCGCCCGCTTGGCAACGATGCGCCAGACGCGCTCGACAGGCAGATCGCCAGATGGCTGCGCAACATGCTTCTGCACCTTTTCGACGGCGCCGAAGACATTGTCGTCGTACCAGCCGAACACCGTGGTGCGCGGCATCAGCGTAACATTGGAAAGGCTCTTGAGCTCCTCGACGACGGAGGCCGCATACTCGGCCGCAGGCACGCCGCCGACGGTGACGCGCTCGGACAGCAGCGATCCGCCCAGCCGGAACCCTTCATCCGCCAGGATGACACGAAGCCCGGCGCGCGCCGCAGCCCGTGCCGCCATCAGACCGGCCGGACCGGCACCGATCACCAGCAGGTCGTAATGCGCCCAGGCCTTTTCGTAGCGATCGGGATCGGTGAGAAACGGCGTCTTGCCGAGACCGGCGGCTTTGCGGATGATCGGCTCGTAGAGTTTTTCCCAGAACGCCTTTGGCCACATGAAGGTCTTGTAGTAGAAGCCGGCCGAAAGGAACGGCGACAACAGGCTGTTGACCGCGCCGATGTCGTATTTCAGCGACGGCCAGCGGTTCTGGCTCTTGGCTTCGAGCCCCTGATAGAGTTCGGCCACGGTAGCGCGCGTATTGGGCTCGGTGCGCCCTTCGGCTCCGATCGTCACAAGCGCATTCGGTTCGGCAGAACCTGCCGTCACGATGCCGCGCGGACGATGATACTTGAACGAGCGCCCGACGAGCAGCTGGTCATTGGCGATCAGCGCAGAGGCCAGCGTATCGCCCTCATAGCCGGTATAGGTCTCACCATCGAACGAGAAGGAGAGCGTGCGGGCACGATTGACGAGCCCGCCGGAGGAAAGCCTGTAGCCGGTCATCGCGCAGCCTCCTTCGCGTAACCACGCACATCGATCACGCTATAGACCTCGTGACTTGCGGCATTGTCGCGCTCGACGACGAGCCAGCGCCGGCAACCGCTCGTATGGTGCCAGTGCTCGATGATCCGGCCCTTCGGGTTGTCGCGGAGGAAGACGTAAGCGTTCCAGGCGTCGTCAGTCGCTGTGGGCGCCGGGCGCACCGGGCTGGCGTCACCGCGAATGCTGAACTCTTCCTTGGGACGGACGCCGCAATGCGGACAGGTGATCAGGCTTGCCATGGCGATGTCTCAATGCAGGTTTGGTTGGGGGCCCTTGCCGCCTTCGTCGACGGCAAAGCCGCGTTCGAAGCGATCAAGGCGCAAGAGGCGGGCCACGGGATGCGCCTCGTTCTTGGCGATCAGATGGGCAAAGCAGAAGCCGGACGCCGGCGTCGCCTTGAAGCCGCCGTAACACCAGCCGCAATTCAGATAGAGATTGTCGATCGGCGTACGGTCGATAATCGGTGAGCCGTCCATCGACATGTCCATGGCCCCGCCCCAGGCGCGCAGCACCCGAACCCGCGACAGACCCGGGATCAGCGACACGCCCTCCTCGATCGTATGCTCGACGGTCGCGAGATTGCCGCGCTGGGCATAGGACGAATAGTAGTCGATATCGGCGCCGAAGACCAAGCCGCCCTTGTCGGACTGCGAGATATAGAAATGTCCCGCGCCATAGGTGATGACATTGTCGATGACAGGCTTGATGCCCTCGGACACAAAGGCCTGCAGCACATGGGTCTCGATCGGCAGGTCCAGCCCGGCCATCTTGCCGGTGACCGAGGTATGGCCGGCCGTGGCGAGCGCCAGCTTGTTGCAGCCGATGAAGCCCTTGGTCGTCTCGACACCCGTCACCTGGCCAAGCTCGTCACGGCGGATGCCGGTCACTTCGCAATGCTGGATCAGATCGACGCCGCGTTCGTCTGCACCGCGCCCGTAACCCCAGGCAACCGCATCATGACGGGCAGTGCCGCCGCGCTTCTGCAGGAGACCACCAAGGATCGGGAAGCGCGCATGGTTAAAATTGAGATAGGGCATCATCGAGCGCACCTGCTCGCGGTCGAGCAGTTCGGCAGCGACCCCATGCATCATCATCGCATTGCCGCGCCGCGCATAGGCGTCCCGCTGGCCGTCGGTATGGAAGAGATTGACGATCCCTCGCTGCGAAACCATGGCATTATAGTTGAAGTCCTGCTCCAGCCCTTCCCACAGCTTCATCGACAGCTCGTAAAAGGGCTCGTTGCCCTCCAGCATATAGTTCGAGCGGATGATCGTGGTATTTCGCCCGACATTGCCGCCGCCGAGATAGCCCTTCTCGATGACAGCGACATTGGTGATGCCGAATTCCTTGGCGAGGTAATAAGCCGTGGAAAGACCATGCCCGCCGCCACCGACGATGATGACATCGTAATGCGGTTTCGGCTGCGGCTCGCGCCACATCGGCGCCCAGTTCCGGTTGCCCGAAAGCGCCTGGCGGAAGATCGAAAGGGCGGAATAACGCATCGAACAACCTCTGCAAATGTCGCGTCACATTCGCATAGGCGTCACAAAGAGCAAGCGCGATCAGGACAAAATCTATGCTGTTTGAGACATGGAACACAGGTTTGATCGCAGTGCAGCACAGAAACATCAGGCAAGCATGGCGGCCCGCGGCACAGCGCACTTCCCAAGCCCATTCGACACCGTTAAACCGAGTGTGAAGTGATCGGGAGCCCGGTTCGGTGCAGCAGTCGGCAGACATACTGAAACTCTTCGAAGAGAGCGCGATTGCCGCGGGCCGCGTGATCCTCGACATTTACAGGGCCGGTGCGGCCGTACGCCTAAAAGGCGACACCTCACCGGTGACAGAAGCCGACGAAGCCGCCGAGCGGCTGATCCTCGCAGCCCTTGCCCGCCATATGCCGGACGTCCCCGTGGTCGCAGAGGAAGAGGTCGCAGCCGGTCGCATTCCCGATGTGAGCGGCGGACGGTTCATCCTCGTCGACCCCTTGGACGGCACCCGCGAATTCATCGGTGGCCACGATGATTTCACCGTCAACATCGCCCTGATCGAGGCCGGCACGCCGGTCCTCGGTGTCGTGCATGCGCCAGCACTGCACACACTCTACCTCGGCGGCGCAGGCAAGGCGGAGAAGGTCAAGCTAGATGACAAGGACGCGGTGATCGCCCGCATGCCGATTGCGGCGCGTTTGAAGGGGGCTTCCCCGTCAGCCCTGGTTTCCCGCTCCCACAATTGCGATGCGACCGACGCCTATATCCGCAAGGCCGCGATCCTGGAGCGCAAGACGGTCGGCTCCTCGCTCAAGTTCTGCATGGTGGCCGAGGGCGTGGCCGATCTTTACCCGCGCTTCAGCCCGACAATGGAATGGGACACGGCTGCAGGCGATGCCGTACTTCGGGCGGCCGGCGGCATGGTTGCCACCGAAGATGGCGCGCCGCTCACCTATGGCAAACGCCTTCCTGGGCTGCGCGCCTTCGAAAACCCGCCCTTCCTCGCCACGGGACGCCCCTCCGAGCGGGGATGACTTTCGGAAAAACTCAATATTTTTCAATGGGGGCATGTGCTTTTCATCCCCCTCCTCTGCGGCTCGCCCACACTCTCCGCTTCAACCCGCGCTGCCCCGGCAGCCGAACGCGAAGGAGAGACCATGCCTGACACGACCCGCAATCTCGCCCTGCCCTTCATCCTGCCGGCGCAGGCGCAGAAACATGTGACTCACAACGAAGCGCTCCAGCGCCTCGACGCTCTGGTGCAACTGGTCGTCGCCGGCACTTCGAGCAGTCCGCCTACCGCTCCGGAAGAAGGAGAAATCCACTGGGTGGTCGAGCCGGAAAGCGGTCTGTGGACAGGGCATGCCGGGCAACTCGCCCTTTTTCAGGATAGCGTGTGGGTCTTCATGACACCCAGGATCGGCTGGCACGCTCTTTTCCTCGACGAACAGAGGTTGAGGATTTTCGACGGCACTGAGTGGATCGTCCCGCCGCTGGCGGAGGAAGCGCGCTTTGAGCGTCTGGGGATCGCCGCCGATGCCGATGGCTTCAACAGGCTCTCCCTTTCTTCGCCGGCAGCCCTGTTCAACCACGCCGGCGACAGCCACCGGCTGGCGATCAACAAGGCGGGAACCGCGGATACGGCAAGCATGATCTTCCAGTCCAACTGGCAGGGTCGCGCAGAAATGGGGCTTGCCGGAGAGGATCGCTTCTCGCTGAAAGTGAACGGCGACCTGACGGGTTGGCGCCAGGCCGTGAGCGTCACCCCGGAAGGCTACGTCCGCCACGACCAGAGGCCGCTGGCCCGCGCCGCTCTTGCAGCAACAACGCTGACACCGACAGCCGGCAGCTTCACCGGCTTTGACGATCTGCACCTCTCCGGTGGCGACATGTCCCTCGGCGTTCCGCTTGCCTCCGGCCATGGTCGACCACTCGTGGTCGCCGCATCCGGTTACTATCTGCTATCGCTCTGCGTATCCGCCGTCAGCACGAGCACCCACACCGTTCATGTCAGCCGCAACGGATCTGCCGATATCGCAAGCCATGTCGGGGGTGCCGGGACATCAAGCACGGTCGCCCTAGTCTGGCTCGACGCCGGCGACACGCTGGCACTTCGCCATCAAGGCACGATCCAGTACCAGTTCGGCTACGGCAAGACCGAGCTCAGCCTCGCCTTTCTCTGAAGGCCAGAACGACGAAGGGCGCCGCTTGAAAAAGCCGGCGCCCTTTTTTGTCTGCAAAGGATACTGCTGTCAGAGCAGCCGATAGCGACAGGCCCGCGCCACCGCCTGCATGCGGTTCACAGCCTCGAGCTTGCGCATCGCGCTCTTCAGATAGCTGACGACCGTATGGCTTGAAATATCAAGGATGATGGCGATCTCGTCGCTGCTCTTGCCGGCAGCCGACCAGCGAAGACATTCGATCTCGCGGGCCGACAGCTTTTCCTTCGGCCCGAGCCGCGGCACCAGGGCCTCGACGCCGGCATCTAGGAGCTCCATCGCACCCAGCTGCAGAGCAGCGATTTCAGCACGCTCGGGCGCATGGTCACGCCCTGAAAAGACGAGCACATATTGGGTCTGGTTGCGGTCGTACAGGTTGAGGACCAGAGAACCGCCGAGCTCGAACTGCTGGAAAAGCGGGGCAAGCGGTTGGCGCGCCTCCGAACCCGGCGTGCCGAGGAACAGGTTGTCATGCGTGAAGAGCGGAAGGATCGTCTGCTTGATCCGGGCGATCAACAGGCTGCCGGCATAGACTTCAGCCGCCTCATAGCCGAGGCGCAATTCGTCGGGCCAGGTGCAGAGGATGAGATTGGCCGAAAACTCCGGACTATCGGCCTTTGGGACGCGCGCAAGCAGCGTGTTTCGGAAGCCATGGCTGCGACCGAGCGCAGAGAACTCGCGTCCCCATGGGCCGGCGGAGAGCGCTTCGCTCTGAAAAACGGCATCACCGTCACCAAGACCGTGACTGCCCGTCACATCAGTTGGCCTGAACATAAAACTCCTTTCGACCGGACGTTCGTCCGATCGGGATTTCGAATGTTTATGGACATTGAATCGTTCCATGCGGAACGAGTATCAGCTGGGCCTGTCGCCGGTCTTGCGGCCCCCGACGGGAACCGCGATGCTCGACATCTGCCCTTCCGATCGAGGCATCGATCGAGACATCAGTATTGCTGCGGAGCCAATGCCACAGATCGCTAATGGGCACCAGTCGCAGTCCTCGCATAACTCCTATGCATTTGCCGCAAGTTTAATCAACTTCCCCGCAACGCGACGACTCTTGCTCCGGCCTGATCGGGAAAATTATTATCAAATGCTTACAATGGGCTTAGGCAAATTTTAAAGCATCGGTCCTAGTATGAGGGTGTGTGGTCTTGAGTTTGTATAGAGAGTCCAATGACCGAAATGATCCGCCCACGAGTGAAATATGTCATCGGCCCCGATGGCAGCCCCCTTACGATTGCCGATCTTCCGCCGGCCAATACGCGCCGCTGGGTGATCCGCCGCAAGGCTGAGGTTGTCGCGGCTGTGCGTGGTGGCCTGTTGAGCCTGGAAGAAGCCTGCGAACGCTACACCCTGACGGTCGAGGAATTCCTGTCCTGGCAGTCGTCGATCAACGACCACGGCCTGCCGGGCCTGCGCACCACCCGAATTCAGCAGTATCGCCATTAGTCCATTTTCGTACCGGCTCGCCCGGTACACTTCCATTTGCATCAGACCCATACCTGAAACCGGCAAGGCCCAGCCTGCCGGTTTCATGCTTTTCGGGCGAAGCGTCCTGCGTTCAAGCCACTCAGCGCCGCGACCGCCAGGCTGGAACCGGCATAGAACCAGAGGCCCGGCTGCGTGAAGGCCTGAGCGAGCCCGCTGGATTTCGTCGCGAAGATGACGATGGCGACCAGCAACACATCCATCATCGACCATTTCGACAGCACCGGGACCAGCCGCGTCAGCGCCCCCTGCCCCGGTTGCGCCTCGCCCGCAATCTCCTCGGCCGTCAAAAGCACCAGCTTGATCAGCGGAAAGACGATGGAAACGAGCCCGACCAGCAGCGCAAGCACGCCGTCACCGTCAACATAAAGCGAAACGATCACCTCGATGAGCGAGGCATCGGTGGAAAAGACGTAAAAGCTTTCGAACCGCATCAGCGGCAGGCTCACGCCGAGCGCAAACGAGATCGAGGCCCCGACGAGAAGGAGCGCCTTCAACCAGACGACCACGATGGCTTCCTTCCCGACATCGAACACTGCGTATCCGGCAGTTGCGTTGCCGGCCGGCTCTGCCCGATGTTAAGCAGAACCATCCAAACGCGGCAACAGGAGGCGTCAATGCAGATCACCAGTGAGGAAGCAGGATCGGGCGGACGTTATGTCGGCCGTATCGAGGGCATCAACGAACCCGCCGTAATGACCTATTCCCGTGCCTCCGCCACCCTGATCATCATCGACCATACGGAAGTTCCCGGCACAATGCGCGGACAGGGCGCCGGTCAGGCGCTCGCCGAACACGCCGTGGCCGCAGCGCGCACCGGCGGCTGGAAGATCATCCCGCTTTGCCCGTTCATGAAGGCGCAGATGGACCGGCACCCGGATTGGAACGACGTGCGCAAGTGAGCACCGACTGGTTTGTGCCCAAGACGAATGAAGGCGGACGCCGGTTAACCCGCGCCCGCCTTCTTGTTTGAAATCTCAACCAGACTGAATAGCGTTATTCAGGCCCGGACACGCATCTGGCCATCGCGCTCTTCGAGAGCGGCTGCCTTCTGGTATTCCGCTTCAGCCTCTTCCAACGCCAGTTCTGCCGCTTCCTGCTGGACCTTCAGTTCCCGAATCGAAACCTGAAGATTGTCCGCGCGCTGGCGTGCCGCCTTGGCAAAGGTGGGATAGGCGAAATGATTGGGATCGGTGATGCCCGATTTCTTTTCCTCGATGCCGATCTGAGCTTCTAGCTCCTTCGCCATCCGTTCGAATTCAGCCATCATAGACTGCAGCTGCTGCAATTGCCGACGCTTTTCGGTAACCTGAAATCCCTTCAGGCGTACCAGGCTCTCACGCGACTTCATACGCAATACTCCCGTGATGCGAGACCCCCCGCCACACTTGCTACTCAACACGCCCGCCACCGATTCGTCCAAAAAAAGTCCGCGGCGTTAACAAAAAGCTACCTTTGGTAACCTTTCGTTTACGGGCATCGTTAATGATAAGCCCGATCACTTAAGGGTCAGTAAATGCCAGAGCCCGAAAAGAGCTCGTGACAATGATGAGTCAAATGAATCGGTTACGGGGTTTCCCTGAGGCGCAGATTCAAGTGTGGCGATGACCGAAAACACATGAAGAATCAGGAGGCTAAAATCTTTGCTTAATAAATTCGATACACCTTGCCAGAGGGAATCAGAATTTGTTAACCAATTGGTGGCAGCCTTCAAATCAGGCAACGACTGGATCCGTATCGCGTAGGGGGCCATTCCAGACCTTTCGGCGGCGGTAAAGGGGATAAATATGCGGGTTCTACTCATTGAAGACGATAGCGCAACGGCGCAGAGCATCGAACTGATGCTCAAGTCGGAGAGCTTTAACGTCTACACCACCGATCTCGGCGAAGAAGGTGTCGACCTCGGTAAACTCTACGACTACGACATTATTCTGCTCGACCTGAACCTGCCCGACATGTCCGGTTATGAGGTGCTGCGTACCCTTCGCCTGTCCAAGGTGAAGACGCCGATCCTGATCCTTTCCGGTATGGCGGGCATCGAAGACAAGGTACGTGGTCTGGGCTTCGGCGCCGACGACTACATGACCAAGCCGTTCCACAAGGACGAGCTGGTTGCCCGCATTCATGCGATCGTCCGTCGCTCGAAGGGCCATGCCCAGTCGATCATCATCACCGGCGAACTGATCGTGAACCTGGACGCCAAGACGGTCGAAGTCGGCGGTCAGCGCGTTCACCTGACGGGCAAGGAATACCAGATGCTGGAGCTTCTTTCGCTCCGCAAGGGCACCACGCTCACCAAGGAAATGTTCCTCAACCACCTCTATGGTGGCATGGACGAGCCGGAACTGAAGATCATCGACGTCTTCATCTGCAAGCTGCGCAAGAAGCTCGCAAATGCTGCCGGTGGCGCCAACTACATCGAAACCGTCTGGGGTCGTGGCTATGTGCTGCGCGAGCCGGACGGCGCGGAATACCAGGAAACGGCGTAAGCCCTTTCCCACTTCTTCAAAGAGGCCCGCGTCGATGACGCGGGCTTCTTGCATTTTAGAGCCACAAAACGATGGCTTCCCTGACCGCGGACAGCAGAAACACAAAAGGCGGCGCCCTGGGCACCGCCTTGTCAGATGTCGTTCTTCAAGTCCCGAGATGGAAATCAGGCGGCGATCGCCTTGTCGCCGAAGGTCTTGGTGAGGATCTCGCGATCGAACGGCTTCAGCAGGAAGTCGCTGGCCCCGGCCCGCTTGCCGGCCATCATCACCTTCAGCTCGGCTTCGACCACGCAGTAATAGATCTTGACCGCCTTGCCTTCCGGCAGCGCACGGACATTCGAGATCAGATCGAGGGCATCATCCATGCCGGCATCGACGATCATCACATCGGGAAGCTCGCGCTCGCAACGCGACAGCGCCTCGCGGCCGGAAGCGGCTTCCGTCACCTGGTAGCCGAGTTCCGACAGGATCTTCTTGCCGACCTTGCGAACGATGTCGGATCCATCTGCGATCATCAGGCGCTTCATGGTGGCCTCCCTCCCCAGAGATGGGGATCTGAAATATGATTGATACCTTAACGGGCCGCGCCTAAGGAAAGGTTACCGGTTGTAGCCACTGCGCGTCCCGAATCGGGACGGCTTAGCCCACCACCTCGGCGGTGAACGCGATCTCGCCTTCGCTCGGCACGCATTTCAGCTCCATGCCGCACTCATCCGCGAGCAGCACTGTGTAATAGGGCTGGATGGTATGGGCATCGACGGCTTCTTCGAGATGACCGGACAAGATTTCCTGATACTTAGGCGGCACCCGCAGCATGCGACCCTTGGCGACGATCTTGAACTTCGCGTCCGTCTCGGGGTTTTCGAGAGAAATGTCGAGCGAGCCGCCACGCGGAATGGCGCCGTAGGCGACGAGGAAGAGGTTGAGCAGCAGTTTCACCCGGTTCTTGGCGATGATCGCGCGCGGGCCGCTCCAGGTCACCTCGGTCTTCTTCTCTGCCTGGGCGAAATCCTTTGCCGCCTTCTCCGCCTCGCCGGTGTCGATCGAAGCACCGACCGAGCCGGATGCACCGAAGGCGAGACGGGCGAATTTCAACCGCACCGAAGCATTGAGAGCGCTGGTCCGTATCAGGTCCATCGCATCGGCATCGGCGCCGCCTTCGTCAAGCAGTTCCAGGCCGTTGTTGATCGCTCCGACAGGCGAGATCACGTCGTGGCAGACACGGCTGCAAAGCAGTGCAGCAAGATCGGGGCCTGCAAGCGTGAGGTTGGGGTTCTTCGCCATGGTCTTCTCCAGAAGATGTGGACCCTCGAAGCAACAGTCGGACATACGTCCGCTGGCCGCGACTTGGTCGGATGCCGTTCGGCCATAATGACACCATATTTGGTAAACCGATTATTAAGACGATGCTCGCTAGGTTTAATTACCCCCAAGGAAGACGCCGAATCCGTCGGCTTCGCATTTAGGAGGCATTATGCGTCACCTGCCCTACCGCTCCCTGCCGTTGCTGCGGTCGCTTGCCGTCGCCGTTCTGGCGGCGATCAGCCTCGTTTCGGTACTGCGCCCAGCCCAGGCTGCCGGCGAATATTCGATCCAGGAAGTGGTCGACGCAGGCCATGGCTTCTTCGGCGAGACCAGCGGAGCGCTCGCCAAGGTGATCGAGCAGGCCTTCGAACAATATGGCCTCCCGAACGGTTACATTCTCGGCCAGGAAGGCTCCGGCGCCCTGATTGCCGGTCTGACCTATGGCGAAGGCACGCTCTACACCAAGAATGTCGGCCAGCACGACGTCTTCTGGCAGGGCCCGTCCCTCGGGATCGACTACGGCGGCAACGGCACCCGCACCATGATGCTGGTCTATGACCTGCCGGATGTCGACACGCTCTACGCCCGCTATGGCGGCGTGAGCGGCTCGGCCTATATCGTTGCCGGCGTCGGCATGACGGTATTGAAGAGCCGCGACGTGATCCTGGTGCCGATTCGCACCGGCATCGGCGCACGCCTCGGGGTCAATGTCGGCTATCTGAAGCTGACGCGTACGCCGACCTGGAACCCGTTCTGAACCGCCTCGCCTTAATCCTTAAGGCTGAAGCAAGCTCGATCTGCTCTGTCGTTAGCCATATTGGTCGAAGGACGTCGCACGTCAGGCTGTTCTGCTTGCCGGGCGGCACCGTGCATGCTTAACTATCTGCTAATGCTTCCCTAGTGCTGTGGCGCCGTCGTGATTGAATATACCCTGATATTCGCAATGGGATTTATGGCAGCAGCGCTGCTGGTAATGCTCGTTGCCCCGGCCGTACACCAGCGCGTGGTGCGCTATACGGAGAACCGGCTGAAGGCCACCATGCCGCTCAGCCCGCAGGAGATCCGCGCCCAGAAGGACATGGTGCGCGCACTCTATGCGGCCGAGAACGCCAAGACCCAACATGATCTGACCCGCGAACGTGAAAAGTCCCTTGGCCTGACGCTGAAGAACGAGACGCTGAGCAGCGAAGCGGCACGCCTCGTCACCGAGACGAAGGAACTCAAGGTCCAGATCGAGGACATGAGCACGGAAGCCGCCGACCTGCGCTCGCGTCTGCGCCGCAGCGATGTGGAAATGTCGACGATCCGCGAGACGTTGAAGCGCGTGGAGATATCAGCCGCTGCCAAGGATGTCGAGCTTGAGGAACGCGCCCATCGCATGGCCCGCCTGATCAGCGATATGGACACCATGCGCATCGAAGCCATGAGCCGCGACACCGAGATCGACACCCTGAAGACCCGCATTCAGGGCATGCGCGACGAACGCGAAGACTTGCGCCGGGAGAACAAGCTGCTCGGCAAACGCGCCAAGGATGCGGAACTGCGCCTCGCCCAGGAAGAACACAAGGTATTGCGGCTCGAAGACGTGCTGGCCCGGGATGCTGCCGAAAGAGCCGACGCGAGCTCGCTCGTCGAGCGCCGCACGCGCGAACTTCGCGATCTCCGCGCTAAGCTGAAGACGGCCAATGCCCAGTTGCGCGAGGCCCAACGCGCGCTTCGCGAAGCCGGCATCGCGATACCCGATGCCAAGGACACGCCGATGCCCGAAGACGAGATCGCCAATTCAAACCTCGCAACCGATACGACCGCCTTGGAAAACGACATCCGCCGGAGCCAGACTGCCCTGACCGAGCGCCTGTTGAAGGCGAAAGCGTCGACGGAAGACGATGCGCTGCGCGAAGAACTCGGCGATATCGCCGCCAAGATGATCGTTCTGACGGCCGCCCGCGAAGGCGAGCAGAGCGTCATCACCGACTTCGTGTCGCCGCAATCAAAGAGCGGCGACAAGCCGAAGAGCCTGGTCGACCGGGTGCTCGCCATGGACCCCTCGATCGGTCGTGGCGCCGGCATGGCGACACCGGCCGAATAAGACGCTGCCTCGTCGGCCCCCTACGCGATCTGAGACGTGGACTTAACCGAGACGTCCCATGGCGCGCGCAATAGCATAGAGGGCAATCCCACTCGCCGTGCCGACATTCAGGCTGTCGAGGCCCGGAGCCTGGGCGATGCGGGCCGATCGGAAACGGTCGAGGATCGCAGCCGGAAGCCCCTCTCCTTCCGTTCCCATCACCAGCGCCACGCGTCGGCCCGGCGCAATCGAACCGATCTCGACCACACCGCCAGGCGACAGAGCCCAGATCTCGAACTCGGCCGCGGCAAGTGCCCCGAGCACCTCTTCCGCGCTCCCCTGCCGAGCATAGGGAACCATCAGCACCGAGCCGACGGAAACGCGCAGAGCCTTGCGATAGAGCGGATCGCAGCAAGTCTGATCAAGGAAGACGGCATCTGCGGTGAAGCCCGCCGCATTGCGGAACAGGGCACCGATATTGTCGTGATTGGAAATGCCGCACCCAACCAGCACCAGAGAATTATTCGGCAGCCGTGAGACCAGATCGTTCAGTTCAGGTGGCGCAGCACGGCTGCCGAGTGCCAGAACCCCGCGATGCAGGTGAAAGCCGGCGATCGCGTCGAGAACCGCAGCCTCGGCCACGTAGACAGGGATATCAGCCGCAAACTGTTCGATCAGATCGGAGAGCCCGGCCACCCGGTTTTTAAGGAGAAGCAGCTTCTCCGCCCGCACCGATCCGCCATCGGCATGCGCCTTGGCCAGCATGGAGAGCACCACCGTGCCTTCGGCAACAAACTGGCCGTGCCGCCCGGTCAGGTCGCGTTCGCGGATCGAGGTGAACTCGGCGATACGCACATCGCCAGGGTCGGTGATCTCGATAAGGCGACCCACTTCCACGCCTGCCTCAGTTGCCGGCAAGCGTGACGTCGGCAATGATGCGGCCGAGCGCAAGATCGAAGACGTAAGCCTTGCGCGCGCCATCAGCCGTTTCGCCGTAGATCAGCATCTGGCTGCCGGACAACGAGGTCTGCACGACGCGGAAGCCGGCCGGCAGGTTGGCGGTCAGGCTGAGCGGCTGGTCTGAGGGCACGGCGAAGGGCTGCGATGTCGTCGCGACCGGCTCGGCTCCACCTTCGTCGCGCGTCAGCTTGTAGAAGATCGATACGAGCACGGCGAGAAACAGCACCGCCATGATGCCGCCCGAGATGAGCTGCAACTTGACCATCTTGCGGCGCACACCTTCCATGACGGGATCAAGCGGCTTGTCTTCCGGGTTCTCGTCGTCGATATGAGCCATGGCAGCAGTCGTTTCCAATCCAAGTTCGCGCTGATTTGCATGCCTTCTCCGATGCGAACGAGCCGGAGAAAATTGCCGGGCAGACCGGCTGTCGATTGTCGAAGACCCCGGTCTGTGCCAAATGGCAGCGACAAAGGCCGAGACCCTGGCCGCCGTAAGACGGGATGACATGATGACCGACCCCTTTAACGAAGCCGCCGCATCAAGGAAAGAGCTGATTGCCGAGGACGATGCCTCCGGCCGCATCGATGCCTGGCTGACAGCGGCGCTCGGTCAAGAGTTTTCCCGCAACCGGGTCAAGGCGCTGATCGAACAAGGCGCGGTGCAGCTGAACGGCAATATCCTCGACAGCCCGAACCGCAAGATCAAGCCGGGCGACACTGTCGTCATCGATCTGCCCGAACCTGAGGATCCGCAGCCGAAGGGCGAGAACATCCCGCTGGACGTCCTCTACGAAGACAAGGACCTGATCGTGATTGCCAAGCCGCCGGGCCTCGTCGTCCATCCGGGCGCCGGCAACTGGCATGGCACGCTGGTCAATGCGCTGATCTATCATTGCGGCGACACGCTCTCGGGCATCGGCGGCGTCAAGCGCCCCGGCATCGTTCACCGGCTCGACAAGGACACCTCGGGCGTGATGGTCGTCGCCAAGAACGATATCGCCCATCGTCACCTCGCCGACCAGTTCGCCGATCACGGCCGCACCGGTCCGCTGGAGCGCGCCTACCGAGCCGTCGTCTGGGGCCGCCCGCGCACGCTCGCCGGCACGATCGATGCGGCGCTGGGCCGCTCCGGCGCCGACCGCACGAAGCGCACGGTGAAGCGCGAGGATACCGACGACGCCCGCGAGGCGATCACCCATTACACCGTGCTCGAACGCTACGGCGAAAAGCCCGATGCCAGCTGCCTCGCCTCACTGGTCGAGTGCCGCCTGGAAACGGGCCGCACCCATCAGATCCGCGTGCACATGGCCCATATCGGCAATCCCCTCGTCGGCGACCAGGAATACGGCGCCGCCTTCAAGACAAAGGCGAACCTCCTGCCCGAAGACGCCAAGCGCGCCGTCAACAAGTTCCACCGCCAAGCGCTGCATGCCTATTTGCTCGCCTTCGAACACCCGACCACAGGCGAAACCATGCGTTTCGAAGCGCCGATCCCGGCGGACCTGCAGAAGGTCATCGACGCGCTGAAGGCGATGTGAGCCCCGGAGGCTCCCAGCCAAACCGTTGCGTATCGGTTGACACTCCGTCACGGCCTCGTGACGGAACGCAAGCCTTGTATCGCCGTTTTGCCATACTTATCTGTCATGTGGATTTCTGTGGGGAAATGAGATCCACGGAGATCGGGCTCGCCGTTGCTTTGGGAGCTCTGAAGAAGAAGGGGGTGCTTTATGGCCCGCAATACACTGCCAACCATCACTGCCGGTGAAGCCGGCCTCAATCGTTATCTCGACGAAATCCGCAAGTTCCCGATGCTGGAGCCGCAGGAAGAATACATGCTCGCCAAGCGTTACGCGGAGCATGGTGACCGCGACGCCGCCCATCGTCTTGTAACCAGCCATCTGCGCCTCGTGGCGAAGATTGCCATGGGTTATCGTGGCTACGGCCTGCCGATCGGCGAAGTCGTCTCGGAAGGCAATGTCGGCCTGATGCAGGCCGTGAAGAAATTCGATCCGGAGCGTGGCTTCCGCCTTGCGACCTATGCCATGTGGTGGATCAAGGCCTCGATCCAGGAATACATCCTGCGCTCCTGGTCGCTGGTGAAGATGGGCACAACGGCCAACCAGAAGCGCCTGTTCTTCAACCTGCGCCGCCTCAAGGGCAAGATCCAGGCGATCGAGGAAGGCGACCTGAAGCCCCACCAGGTCACCGAGATCGCGACCAAGCTCAAGGTGTCCGAGGAGGAGGTCATTTCGATGAACCGCCGCCTCTCCGGTGACGCATCGCTGAATGCGCCCTTGCGCGCGTCCGAAGGCGAAAGCGGCCAATGGCAGGATTGGCTTGTCGACGACCATGAAAGCCAGGAAGACGTGCTGATCGAGCAGGACGAGCTCGAAACCCGCCGCAGCATGCTGAAGCGGGCCATGAGCGTGCTGAACGAGCGCGAGCGCCGCATCTTCGAGGCCCGTCGCCTCGCGGAAGATCCGGTGACGCTGGAAGAACTCTCCACCGAGTTCGACATCAGCCGCGAGCGTGTTCGCCAGATCGAGGTCCGCGCCTTTGAGAAGGTTCAGGAAGCCGTCCAGAAGGACGCTCTGGAGCGCGCCAAGGCCTTGCGCGTGGTCGAGGCTTAAATCCGTCGACATCGACGACAACTGTTCAAGCCGTCCGGGAAACCGGGCGGCTTTTCCTTTGTGGGTGGCCGCCTGTTACTCCGATGCCAGTTGCTGCCGCGAGAAGACGGCGAGTCCAAGTCCCGTCAGGATGCAGAACCAGCCGACAAGCACGGCGAAACCGAGCAGCGCTGCCAGCGGCGCACCTCCCGCCAGCAACCAGTCGCGGAGTGCCTGTGCCGCATAGCTCGGCAAGGGCAGCCGGTCGGCATCCGATCCTAGGTAAAGCTGGAGCAGTGACGAACCGATCGCCAGCAGAAAGGTCGGGATGACGGCGGCGATCATCGACCGGAAGGCAACCACGAGCAGGGCAGCGAGCGACGCCAGAACCGCAAGTTCGAGAAATGCGATGCCGAATGCCGCCGAGAGCGTCACAAGCGAGGACGCCGTGACGTCGAAACCTTGCCCCTGCAGGAGACCAAACAGCACAGTCAGCACCATATCGCCGGCAGCTGCCAGCAGAAGCGCAACAGCGAGCCACGCAAGGCAGATGAGCAGCTTGGCGCCGAAGAGCTGCACGCGCGCATGCCTTGGTACCAGCAGCCTCCAGGTGGAATAGCGATATTCGAGAAAGAAGACGGTGGCGATCCCGAGCGCAAAGAGCAGGTGGCCCAGCGAGTTTCCGGAGAGACTGAGGCTCTTGGCCGCCGACAGGAGCACATCGACATCGCCGGACTGCCGCCCGAGGCGCAGATAGACGAAACCTGTGATGACCAGTTTGACCAGAAGTGCCGCGATCGGCACAGCGAGGAAGCCCCAGAACAGGGTCCCCGGCTGACGGACAAGCTTGAGCATTTCTGCAGGCAGAAGCGGGTTCATGAGCGCACCTCCCGCGTCTCTGACAGGAATACGGTTTCCAGATCCGGCTTGATCCACTTGGCCTCGTGAATGCGCACGCCGGCATTGGCGAGCGACAGTATGAGCTCCGGGACCTCCGCCCTCTCGATCCGGACGTAAACGCCTCCGTCAGCCTCCTCAGCCACATCACCGAGACGTACCAGCACCGCGTCAGGCGCGTCCACCTTCAGCCAGAAGCGTCCGTCACGATCAAGGAGATCGGCAACCGCGCCTTCGGCGACCAGCGTCCCGCGCTGGAGGATCGCCACCCGGTCGCAGACCCGCTCCACTTCGTCCAGCAGATGACTGGACAAGAGCACAGTCAACCCATCGCGATGCGCCAGGTCGTCGATAAGGGCCCGCATCTCCAATATGCCATCGGGATCGAGCCCGTTGGTTGGTTCGTCAAGCACGAGCGCATCCGGCTGCCCGATCAGCGTACAGCCGATACCGAGCCGCTGCTTCATGCCCAGCGAGAAACCGGAAACGGCCTTGTCAGCCGCCTTTTCCAACCCGATGCGCCGCAACACCGGCTCGACAAGCGCCAGGGTGCCCGTGGAGCGCGCCAACATCTGCAAATGCTCGCGGGCCGTCAGAAAGGGATAGAAGCTCGGCGATTCGATCAGCATGCCGAGACGCCGCCGCTGGGCGGGTCCAGCGGGCTCGCCGAAGACCCGGATCTCGCCGCGATCGGGCCTCAACAGTCCGGCGAGGATGCGCAGGAGCGTGCTCTTGCCTGCGCCGTTCGGGCCGAGCAGGCCATAGACGACACCGCGGGGGATGGAAAGGCTCAGACCATCGAGCGCCTGAATGGCGCCGCGACCGCGCCCGAAACTCTTGCTGACGGACAGGAAGGCAACGGCGGGATCACCGCCCGGATCGGCAGAGGGAATGATCGAAACTCGCTGCGCCTGTCCTGACATCACGTCGCCCTTGCGTTTGATCTTGCGTCGGTCGCTGAGGGGTAAAGACAACCCGTGCCCTGCCCCCAACTCCAAAAGAAAAAATCCGCCGGGGCAGGCCCGGCGGATATGTAGAAGATCGATAGAGATGCAGCTCAGTTCGCCGGCGCGGCCGGCGTCAGCGCCGTCCATTCACGCATGACCTGCTCGAAGACATTGCCACCCGTCGTGCCCTTGTCGAGCGTGATAAGCGCGCGCCGGCCATTGCGATAGGTCACGGGAATGTCGATCCAGCCCCGCGTGGACAGAAGGTCCATGTTGCGCTTCACCACATCCTCGAAATCGTTGAGCGCCACGAGATAGGTGTCGTCGGTGACCTTGGCCGTCACGGCCACCAGCGGGTCGCCGCGGTCCTGCTCGGTGCGCTTCATCGCGATCCGCTGCAGGTTCTCGATTGCACCACCCTCGAAATCCGCAGGCACGGAGAACACCACCTCGATGATGTGGCTCGCCGGCAGCGAATTGTCGGTATTGCGCTTGAAAGTCAGGAGCGCCGAGATGCCGCGTTCCGGCACGTTGATACGGCCCTGAATCTGCGGATCGGGTCGGCCGTCCGGACCGTTTTCACGCACCGCCGACCATGTGATCGAACCGGGGACCGCCACAGGCGTCGCCTGGCCGATGCGCTCCTCATAGAGGAAGAGTTTTTCCCCGCCGGCCACGGCTGCGGTATTGGCCGCTGTTCCCGGCGTTTGCGTGGCAGCCGTGCCGCTCGCAGTAGTCGGCGCATCGGTCGGCTCGACCGTGGACGCCACGGTCTGGGCCGACACCGAGCGACCTTCGGCAGGCGCTCCCTCGATCGGCGCCGATCCGGCACCAGCATCGATTTCCGTTCCGTCCGCCTGCAGTCGCTGCGTGAATTTCTGGCTGCCGTCGTCAACTGCAGGAGTCGCCTCTTGCGGTGCAGCCGCAGTGTCGGCCGGCGCCTCCGGCTGCTCGGCAGGTGTCGTCTCGGGCGCGTCTGCGGTCTCTTCCGTCGGAGCCACTTCGCCCGTCAGGTTGGCGACCATGCTGCCGATCTCATCTCGCATGCTCCAGGCGAGATAGCCGCCGGCGCCCAGCACGACTAGAACAAGCGCGGCGACGATCATCGGCGCAGGATTGCGACGCTTCTTCGGCTCGAGGCGATAGGAAGGCTGCTGGCCATAACCACCGACAAGCGCTTCCATGCCATCGGCCTGGCCGGCGACCTCAACCTGCGCACCCTTGGCGCCGGGTGCGAAGCTGTCGATATGCTCGTCCCACTCGCTGGCTGCAGGAGCGGCAGAAGCAGAAGCCGGATCGACGCTACCCTTTTGGGTTTCGCCTTGGTCGACATGCTCCTGGAACCACTGGCTGAAGTCATCGGCGTCGATTGCCGGTGCAGCGGAGGTGGAGGCGATCTTGTCGAGCACGACGGGGTCGGCATCGGGAAGGCTCAGGCCCTCCGGCGCGACATAGTCGCCGCTTGCCTCGACATGCACGGGTTCCTCATAGGCGGGGAACTCGTCGGTCGGCGTATAGGAGACGGCCGGCGGCGCGGTGTCGATTTCCGGCAGTTCGGGGACACGATTGGCGGCCGTTTCGGTCGCAGCCGGCAGGTCCCAGCTTGCCGAGGGTACAGTCGGTGCCGGATCGAGTGCGCGGCTCTGCAGCCAATCCTCGACCGAATCCACACGAACGCCCACCTCCGGCGCCTGCGGCTGGTGATAAGGTTCAGCCTCGACGAACGCATCCGCCGGCTGAAACTCTTCGGCCACCGGCTCGGCCTCGACGGCAGGCACGGCATCCCAGGCGGGTGCAGCCGTCTCCGGCTCGTCACCCCGAGGCCAGGTCTCTTCGGCGGTCGGAACGTCGCCGTAGGTCGCAGCGGCTGCGACGGTTTCGACCTCGTGCCGGACCTCTGGCGTCGGTTCGTACTGCGGCTCAGGCTCGACAGCCGGAGCCTCGTCCTCGCGATGCTCGTAAAGACGCGTGTAGTCGGTTTCCGGCTCGGGAGCCGCAACCGGTTCGTCCTGCCAGGCGGTTTGCGCCGGCGGCGTCGGTTCGACGGGCTCTTCCGGAAGTGCATCTTCAACGGGCGGAACGGTTTCTTCGGCGAGGTAGGCAGGCTCATCCACCACCGCAGGGGCGGCAGGCTCTGCCATGTGGGCATCCGCCCAGTCATCGCCGCTCACCTCTTGACGAGGCTCGACCGGCTCTGCTGCCGGAGCACCCTCTTCTACCGGCTCCTGCGCCGCGACGTCTTCATGCGAAGAGGGCGCATATTCCGGCTGCTGCTCGGCCCAGGCGGGCGCAGAAACAGCTGCTGCCGCGGCCGCACCTGCAACGGCAGGCATGGAAGGCTCTGACGCCTCGTCGAGCGGCGGCAAGGCGTCCGCATGTTCCGCTTCGACTTCACGGATAGCCGCATCGAGCTTGTCGAGCTGACGCTGCAGCATATGCTCGGGCGGGCGCGGTGACATGTTCTCGAGCTGCCGAACGACAGCGGCGCGAGCCTTTTCGTAGACTCGCGCGCGCATCTCCGGAGTATTGTTCGACAGGCCATCCACGGCCCGTCGAATCACAGCGATAAAGTCAGCCATCAGCACTTTCTCTTGAGAGCCGGGCCGCCGCGCCGGCAAAATTTCATTAAAATCCTAGATTAGTCTTCGAAAGGGTCCGTCACAAGTATGGTGTCGTCGCGTTCCGGACTTGTCGACAGAAGGGCGACCGGGGCTCCGATCAGTTCTTCGACCTGACGGACATATTTGATCGCCTGAGCCGGCAAATCCGCCCATTTCCGGGCTCCGACGGTCGATTCCTTCCAGCCTTCAAGCGTGATGTAGATCGGCTCGACACGCGCCTGAGCCGCTTGAGCGGCCGGCAGATAGTCGATTTCCTGGCCGTCGAGCTTGTAGCCGACACAGATCTTCAGCTCTTCCAAGCCATCGAGAACGTCGAGTTTGGTCAAAGCAATGCCGGTGATTCCATTGGTGGCGACCGACTGGCGCACGAGCGCTGCGTCGAACCAGCCGCAACGGCGCTTGCGGCCCGTGACCGTGCCGAATTCATGGCCCTTCTCGCCGAGAAACTGGCCGATCTCGTCATGCAGCTCGGTCGGGAACGGACCTTCGCCGACGCGGGTCGTGTAGGCCTTGGTAATCCCGAGGATATAGCCGAGCGAGCCCGGGCCCATGCCGGAACCGGCAGCGGCCTGGCCGGCAACCGTGTTCGACGAGGTGACGAAAGGATAGGTGCCGTGGTCGATGTCGAGCAGGGACCCTTGCGCACCTTCGAACAGGATGCGCGAGCCCTTGCGGCGCTCCTTGTCCAGGAGCACCCAGACCGAATCCATGAAGGGCAGAACGCGATCGGCGATCGAGGTCAGCTCGTCCATGATGGTCTTGTGCTCGATTTCGGCCACGCCAAAACCGCGACGCAGCGCGTTGTGATGGGTAAGGATCCGTTCGACCTTGCCTTCCAGAGCATCGAGGTCGGCGAGGTCCATGACGCGGATCGCGCGACGGCCGACCTTGTCTTCATAGGCCGGGCCGATGCCGCGGCGGGTCGTGCCGATCTTGGTGCCGCTATTGGAGGCCGCATCTTCGCGCATGCCGTCGAGTTCGCGGTGCAGCGAGAGAATCAGCGTGGCGTTTTCGGCAATGCGCAGATTGTCCGGCGTCACTTCGACGCCCTGATCCTTCAGCCGGCCGATTTCAGCGATCAGCGCATGCGGATCGACGACGACGCCGTTGCCGATCACGGCCTTCTTCCCCGGACGCACGACGCCCGACGGAAGCAGGGACAGTTTGTAGGAAACGCCGTCGATGACGAGCGTGTGGCCGGCATTGTGTCCGCCCTGGAAGCGGACCACGATGTCCGCACGTTCGGAGAGCCAGTCGACAATCTTGCCCTTGCCCTCGTCACCCCATTGCGAACCAATCACCACGACATTCGTCATCACATAATCCTGTATATTGCGCAGTGCCTGCGCCTACCCAAACCCGCGCATCTATACTGTGTTGTTTTTGGGAAATCGACCCGTCTTGACCGGCGATTTGGCTTTTTACGTGACAAACAATCCCCTCTGGCCTATTTCGGAGGCAATTCGCGCCGTGACAGACCGGGGGCACACGGGTTCTGCACGGGGCGTCCGCATGCAGGGAATGATGTCTTTGCCCATCCGCGCCTATAGTTTTCTCGTCATCACGACCTTGCTCTGGGGCGGCAACACGATTGCCGGCAAGCTGGCGCTTGGCCATGTCAGCCCGATGGTGCTGAGCTTTGGCCGCTGGGCGCTTGCGACCCTGGTAATTGCATCGATCGCGATTCCCCAGATCCGCAAGGACTGGGAGGTCCTTAAAGCCAACTGGAAGCTGCTGATCTTCTACGGCGCGGTGGGCTATGCCGCCTTCAACGGTTTTCTTTATACGGCGCTGAAATACACGAGCGCCGTGAATGGCGCGATCGAACAGGGCGCCATCCCGGTCCTGATCTTCGTCATCAACTTCCTGCTGTTTCGCATCGCCGTCTCTGCGGTCCAGATCCTCGGCTTCATGATCAGCTTCATCGGCGCGGCGGTCACCGCCTCTCATGGCGATCTCCAGACCTTGCTTACCCTGACGCTGAACTATGGCGATCTTCTGATGCTGTTTGCCGGTATCGCCTACGCGATCTACACCGTGTCATTGCGCTGGAAGCCGCCGGTTCACTGGAAGAGCCTGATGGCCGTGCCGGCACTCGCCGCCGCAATCACCTGTCTGCCGCTGCTCTGGTGGGAAGCGGGCCGCGGCGAACTGATCCTGCCCGACACGCGCGGCTGGCTCATCATCCTTTATGCGGGCCTGTTCCCCTCGCTGATCTCCCAGATCCTCTATATCAAGGGTGTCGAAGGCATTGGCGCAAACCGCGCAGGCCTCTTCATCAATCTGGTGCCGGTCTTCGGTACGCTTCTATCGGTCACCATCCTCGGCGAAAAGCTGGAAGTCTTCCATGTCGTGGCATTGGTGCTCGTTCTCGGTGGCATCGCGATTGCCGAATGGGGCAAGCCCGCCCCCGACAAGGCTCCGCGCTGACAATCTTAAGCAAGGTTAGCCGACCGACAGGATGGACACGTCTCCAGCAACAACACGCGCGGCGGTCAGCCGTCCGGTGCGATAGCAATGCGTGTCGAGACTGACCCGATCCGGGCCGACATGGGCCTCGCGCATGGGCGTATGCCCGTGGAAGACGCGCACCGGCAAACCTGGACCTAGATCGAGGAACGATCGCCTGATCCACATGAGATCGTCATCGGTCTGCTCGGACAGCGGTCGTCCTGGCTTGAGCCCGGCATGGGCGAACACATCCGTGCCCAGGGTGAGGAGCACAGGCAGCGATCTGAGAAACTCCACATGGCTGCTCGGAACTGCATTCCGGATGGCCTCGCGCAGGGCGAAGCGGTTGGTGGGCAGATTGAAGCCGTCCATCACCACACCATAGGACGCGAAGGTTGTCTCCGCACCGTGGTCGAGGACCCAGTCACCGGCCGGATCGCCGTCGAGAAAGGCGAGGAAGGCATCGTCGTGATTGCCGCGCAGGCAAACCCGCTCGAAACCAGACGGCGGCGACGCTGTAAGATGATAGAGGACGGCAGCGGATTTCGGCCCTCGGTCGACATAGTCGCCGAGCATCACGATCAGCTTGCGCCCCTCGGTCGACAGGGCGTCCTCGCGGATCATGTCTTCCAGTTCCAGAAGCGCGTCGAGACAGCCGTGAACGTCACCGATCGCATAGACAGCGGCATAGTCGGCGGGATCGATGACGAGACGTGGCGCACGGCCCGGCTCAGTGCTCATCAGACCCTCATCACCCATTGGACACCTCCTGTCCCGTCGCTGCGCTGCACGCATCAAGAGAAAAGCGTATCGGCACGAAAAAGGCCAGCCCCCACAGGGGCCGGCCTCGCAGTGCATTGGTACACCGATTAAGGTGTTGTGGTTGCCGGCGGCGTATCGGTGGCACCACCAGTCGGAGCCGGTGCGGCCGGAGCCGGATCGGTTGCAGGCGGCGGGGTGACCGGATCAGCAGCCGGAGGCGTTGTCGTATCAGCCGGCGGCGGGGCCGGAGCATCGGCCGGCGGGGCTGCGGGCGTGCTGCTTTCCGTAGCGGGCGTAGCCGGCGTTTCGGCAGTGTTCGTGCCACCGAAGACGAAGAAGGCGCCGGCTGCGATCACCACGATAAGCAGGATGGCGATGCCCCAGGTCGCGCCGCCGCCAGCAGTGGTCTGCTGGGTTACGTGCGGACGCTGATCGAGGCGGGGATCAGGACGTTGGTCCATGGTGTTTCCTCCTGGATTGGATGACCGACGGCTGCGCGGCCGGTCAAAATCTCGTTTCTATAAAGGCTGGCGATCGTCGCTTACTGAACGACGCCGACGACGACGTAGGTCTGCGGGTCAACGATGACGCGCTGATTGTTGACCACTGCATAGGCGTAGGTCGGATCTTCGGGGATCGTGGTCAGCACGACTTCCTGCGGAAGGGGTTCACCGACGACCACCTGCCGCTCGATGACGACCGGCTGGGCCGGGATCGGCTGCTGCTGGACATAGGTGACAACCCGCTCCGGCGGCGGAGCAACAGCGGTACCCGCGATGGCACCGACGACGCCGCCCACGGCTGCACCGACAGGACCGCCGACAATGGCACCGGTCACTGCACCACCGGCAGCACCGGTGACAGTGCCTTCTTGTGCCAGGACTGGAGAAGCGACAGCACCAAGTACTACAGCTCCAAGAGCGATAATCTTCGTATTCATGGCTTGATCCTTTCCGTTGACTGCCATTGACGGAAAGAACGGACTTCACAGGAAATTGTTCCGCGAACCTCTCCCAAGCCTCTACTACAAGCCTTTGGAAAAATTGGCAGAATTTAGGCAGAGGCGTAATGCTTGAGGCAGGGATTACTGCAGGTGGCAGTAAAACGCTATTCGTTCAACGGGCACGCCGAGACCGAAGCTGAAGAGCAACAAGACGCGTTCGCGGCAGGAATGGCAGCGTCATGCTGATGTGGAAAGCAGCTCAGGCACCCCAGCCGACGATGCCCTTGATCTCGAGAAAGTCGTGGATACCCCAGTCGGCATATTCGCGGCCATTGCCGGATTGTTTGTAGCCACCGAACGGGGCAGACGTGTCCCAATCAGGGTAGTTCAGATAGACGGAGCCGGCGCGCATACGGGCAGCAACCCGCCGCGCATGGTCGATATCCCGCGACTGGACATAGGCGGCGAGGCCATAGACGGTGTCGTTGGCAATCGCGATCGCCTCCTCTTCCGTCTCGTAAGGCATGATCGACAGCACGGGACCAAAGATCTCTTCACGGGCAATCGTCATATCCGGCGTCACATGGCCGAAAACCGTCGGACGGATGTAGTAGCCGCGGTTCAGGCCCTCTGGCCGCCCGGGTCCGCCGGTGACCAGCAGCGCGCCCTCTTCGATCCCCACTTCGATCAGCCGCTGGATCTTGTTGTATTGAACGTCGCTGACGACAGGACCGAGGACGGTATCTTCAGCCCGCGGGTTCCCGACCTTGTGAGCGTCCGCGGCTTCCCGCGCGATATGCAGCGCCTCGTCGTGGCGATCAGCTGGCACCAGCATCCGCGTCGGTGCATCGCAAGACTGGCCCGAATTGCCGAAACAGCCCTCCACGCCCTTGCGCACGGCAGTTCCGAAATCGGCGTCAGGAAGAATGATATTGGCTGACTTGCCGCCCAGTTCCTGCGCCACACGCTTGACCGTATCGGCCGCCGTCTTGGCGACGATGATGCCTGCCCGCGTCGAGCCGGTGAACGACACCATGTCGACATCAGGATGGCCTGCCATCACCTGACCAACTTCGGGCCCGCGGCCATTGACGAGGTTCAACACCCCATCAGGCGTCCCAGCCGCCTGCATCACCTCGGCAAAGATCAGCCCCGAGATCGGGGCGATCTCCGAGGGCTTGAGCACGACGGTGCAGCCGGCGGCGATTGCCGGCGCGACCTTGCAAACGATCTGGTTGAGCGGCCAGTTCCACGGTGTGATCAGCGCACAGACGCCGATCGGCTCCTTGACGATGCGGGTCGAGCCGCGCTGCTCGATGAATTCGAAGCTCTTGAAGGCGGCGATCGTGGCCTCGAGATGCGCTCGCCCTGCCTCGGCTTGAGAGTCCCGTGCGAAAGTGAGCGGCGCCCCCATCTCCCGGCTGACGGCCTGGGCGATGTCTTCGAAGCGCTCGTTGTAGACGGCAAGGATGCGCTCGAGAAGCTCCAGCCGCTCTGACCGGTCGGTCAGTGAGAAAGTGGCAAAGGCTTTTCGGGCGGCTGCCACGGCGCGGTCGACATCACCGCGTCCACCGATCGAGATCGTCGTGAAGGGCTCCTCGGTGGCCGGATCGATGACATCAAGAACCGCAGGCTCCAGCGGATCGACCCACGCACCGTCTATGAAGAACTTCAGATGGTTGGACATGCGGGCTCCAGCGGAGTGAAAGTAAGGTGGTTGGCACTATTGGTCACATGCCGGATCACGGCAAGCATGCAAGACGGCGTGATCAGGCTTTCCCCAACCTGAATGCGGGGATCAGCGTTCCAGTCCATCGAGCAGTCGATACCAGGCAAGATGAGCAGCGACCCCGAGACGTCGGAAGCGATGCAGCGGAATGGGGACCAGGGGCGAAATCGGCAGTGGCAGGGCCTCGCGGCTCCCCTCGGCCAGATACCGCGCGAGAACTCCACCGAGCGCCACCATCAGCCCGATGCCGCGCCCCTGACAGCCGGCCGCCATCAGAAGTCCCGGCTGAGGTTCATGCAAGTGCGGCATATAGTCGGGCGTCATCGCGACACGACCGAACCAGCGCTGTTCGATCCGCATGGAGCCAAGCATCGGAAAGAGCCGACGCATGGCCCTCTCCAGATGCAGCCAGTCGTCTGTCGATTGCGGCACGCGCATCGGAGCCCGCCCACCGAACACAAGACGTCCGTCGGCACTGCGGCGATAGTAAAGGACGATCCGCCGGCTGTCTGAGACGGCCTGTCCGCTCGGCAGTATGAAATCGAAATCCGGCGGCAGCGGCTCCGTGGCGATCTGGAAGGAATGCAGCCAGACAAGGCTCCGGGCGAGGTTCGGCACCAGCCCCTCGGAATAGGCGTTGGTCGCAACGAGGACTTTCCGAGCACGGAACGAGCGACCGGACCGCGTGGAGACTTGCCAGAAGGTTCCTTCCCTCTGCAGCGACGTGGCGGCATCATTCAGCAGCAGCGCTGCGCCGGCTTCCGTTGCGATACGCGCGAGTTCATGCACGAGCGCCAGCGGATTGACGACACCGGCGCGCCGATCGAGAAAACCGCCGCGATAGCCTTCGGCACCGGTCAGGAGCGCAATCTCTGCCGGATTGAGAAGCGCGACATCCGCGCCTTGCGCCCGCCATTGCCGGTTGCGCTGTACCGCCGCCTGCATGGCGGTCTCGGTATGCGCCGCCTGAATCCAGCCGGAGCGCGTATGCTCGACGTCGAGACCTTCGCGGGCGATGAGATCGAAGACGAAATCTGCCGTCCCCGCCGAAAACTCGATGAGCCTTCGACCGGCCTCATCACCGAAAAGCGCAAGCAGCGTTTCCGGATCCTGCTTCAGCCCAGGGATCACCTGGCCGCCATTCACCCCGGATGCCCCGTCACCGATCCCACCGGCTTCGATAACCTGAACCGATAGCCCGGCGCGCGCTGCATGCAGCGCCGTCGACAATCCCTGATATCCGGCGCCGATGACAACGAGGTCGAGATCGCCCTCTTCACAGCGACAGTGAAGCGGCGAAACGGGGCGTCGCCAAACGGACGAGACCGGAATTGCGGACTGCATAAAGGTGAGACCTGAACACGATTGGAAAAATCGTCGGGCAATCTGCCCCGCCCCAACAAACCACACAATAAACGTCAGGCTGTATTTTGGCCGATGGGTAGAATGACCGATTACTACTTAAGCCGCGATGGATAATCAAACTTCAGAACATTCTCATGCTTCGCTGGGGAGCTGCCAATCAATCGCGTTTCTGCCCTTGGAGAGAAGATACTCATTGGCTTGCGAAAAATGCCGACAGCCGAAGAAACCGTTATGCGCCGACAGCGGCGACGGATGCGGCGCCTTCAAGACCAGATGGCGGGACCCGTCGACAAAGGCGGCCTTCTTCTGCGCATAGGAGCCCCACAGCATGAAGACGACATGCTCGCAGTCCTCGTTCACGGCGCGGATAACCGCATCGGTAAAGCGCTCCCAGCCTTGGCCCTGATGCGAGGCCGCCCGCGCCTCTTCGACCGTCAGCACGCTGTTGAGCAGCAGCACCCCCTGTTGCGCCCAGTGCTCCAGGGAGCCGTGGCGCGCCGGCGCAATACCGAGATCGCTCTGCAGTTCCTTGTAGATGTTGACGAGCGACGGCGGGATGCGCACGCCGGGTCTAACGCTGAAGCAGAGCCCATGCGCCTGCCCTGCCCCGTGATAGGGATCCTGGCCGAGGATCACCACCCGGACTTCGTCGAGCGGCGTCAGATCGAGCGCCCGGAAATACTCCGCCCCCTTGGGAAAGATCTGCTTGCCGGCCGCCTTTTCAGCCTGCAGGAAAACCTTGAGATGGCGCATGTAGGGCTGCGCGAACTCGTCTCCCAGCACCGCTTTCCAGCTGTCTTCGAGCCTGACACCCGCCTCCGCCATTGCCGCCGCTCCTCGTTCTCGCTTACATGCTTGGAGACGATAGAGAGCCGGCAACCGGACCTGTCAACCTCAACCCGAGCCGAGCACACAAGAGAACCGTGAAGTCACTCCTGAAACTCTGGCGCCGCCAGCGCATACTGACCTCGGCATTCCTGCTGGCGATGGCGCT
>NZ_ALJF01000007.1 GCF_000300855.1 Agrobacterium albertimagni AOL15
TTATCTCCACCGGGAGAAACACCGTCGGCTGGTCGGCATAGCTGAATGATTGCCGCCATAAGCGGATCTGGCCCGGATGAATGTCATGCCGGCGCGCCACGTCACCAATGCGAGCCCCGGGCTCATCAGCTTCCGCAAGTATCCTCAGCTTCGCCTCGTCCGACCAACGCCGCCTGCGTTCGTTACTGGAGTGCACCCCGTTTCACCGGACAGGTCGGCTAGTTTGATTTAGCCCTGATGAACTGCCGAGGGGAAGCCATCTTGAGCGCGGAATGGGGATGGATTTCGTTATAGTCTTCGATCCATCCGTCGATGAGCCGGAGCGCTGTTTCTGCGTCTGGCAGTGCTGCGATGCGGATATAGTCCCGCTTCAGGGTTTTGACGAAGGCTTCCGACATGCCGTTCGACTGCGGACTGGCAACCGGCGTGAAGCAAGGCGTCAGATTGAGCGTCTGGGCAAATAGCCTCGTGTCCCTTGCGGTGTAAGCAGAACCATTGTCCGAGAGATGCTCGATGGCTTGTGGGGCTCGGGTGGCTGCGAACCGCTTTTCGACCGCCTCCAGCATCATGTCGCGCACGTCAGAGCCGGAGATGCCCGCGTTGGCGACTGCCGTCCAAGCGATGATCTCGCGGTCGAAGGCGTCGATGATGAAGGCGAGACGAATGACCTCGCCGTTCCAGCAGGTGAACTCCAGACCGTCCGAGCACCAGCGCAGGTTCGAGCGCATCACCATCACCTTGCCGTCGTGGAGGCGGCCCTTGCGAACGGCCGTGTGCTTCTCCAGCAGCATGGCGTGGTTGCCCATGATGCGATGAACCCGTTTGGCGTTGACGACAGGCTTATCGGCGGCTCGCCTCTCGCGATTTAGGAGCGCGGCGATCCGCCGATAGCCATAGGTTGGCCTTTGATCCACCAGCCTGCGAATGATGGGCAAAAGCTCTGCATCCTCGGCCTTGTGATAGGGGCCGCGCTGCTTCGATCTGCCTTTCAGGCGCTCGATCAGATTGGAACGGGAAACGCCGAGCGTGTCGGCGACGGCCTTCACCGGGAACCGTCCTTCGGCAACAAGATCGGTCGCGATATCCGTTTTTTTGAGTCTGCTTTGGACAGGGCTTCCCGGAGGATTTCGACTTCCATCGTCTTGCGACCGAGCATGCGCTCCAGCTCGCGGACACGATCCTCCAGCTTCTTCACTTCCGAATTGCCGACAACCGGCTCGTCAGAATCCACGGCTGCAGCACCTCCCTCACTCAAGAGCCTGCGCCACCGGTAAAGCAGATTGGGCGCAACGCCATGGCGGCGAGCGGTGGACGATACCGTCTCGCCTGGTTCGAAACTCTGCTCAATGATTGTCAGCTTCTGCTCGGTTGTCCACCGTCTACGGCGGACATCACCCGTCAGCAATTGAACGTGTCGATACTCGTTAGACATAAGCCTGTCCTCAAGCCTGTGCTTGAGCCTTTCTGCTTATGCCGACTGTCCGGTCGAAATGGGGGGCAGTTCAGTTACCGGACATGATCTCCATGCGAGCCATGAAACCTCTTTGTTCTGGTATTAATGTCAGCATTAATGCTGGTTCGAATGCCAGAACATCGCCTGATTTGCCCGATCAGCAAAAACAGCTCACCGGACGCTCACGCTGAAGGAGCATGACCGGCTGGTGCTGGCGCGGCAGATGATGATGCGCAAGCTGGAGGGACGCCGCACGTCGTCCAGGCTGCCGGAGCTTGTCGACCTTGTCATGGCGCGGCCGCTGATCTCAGCCGGGATGGTGGCGAAAACGCTCGAGGTGACGCCGCAAGGGGCAAGGCGGATCGTGCAGGAACTGGGGTTGCGGGAGATGACGGGCAGGGGGAGGTTTCGGGCATGGGGAATTTTGTAAAGGTCTTTAACCCTGCGTTGAATACTTACTGCTGTCGTAAATCACGCTGTTAAGCGGTCGGCGTATCGTTCCAACAGAAGGCGCAGGACTTGGGCGCTTGAGTAAGCCGCATACTCTTGATAGCCATCCGCTTTGTCAGGATCTGCAAAGTCACACACACCCTTGAGTGCTATGTACGAGGGCTGAGGTTCAGAGGCACCGTAGGCAGCTGCGTACAGCCCGTATATTTCCATCTCAATCCCAATCAGCTCCTGGTGCTGGTTTCTAACGTCGTTGATGATGATGCCATCGGATAGAACTGCAGAGCCAGATGCGAGCGGGCCAGGCATTATCCGACTTACGTCGGGCTTCTTCCCAGAAAAGGCTGCCCATATGGCTTCGAGCGCTGCGCGATCGCTACGTAGCTGCTGAACATGCGCACGTACTTTTGTAGGCGCAGGAATATGATGCGGGCGATGTAAGAAACGTCCAGTTTCACCGTCCCATTTTCCACTTTGAAAATCCCATGCGGGATCTGCGAAGAGCACATCGCCGAGCTGAACTTTTCCCCGCACTCCAGCACATATGCCCGTCATCGCGACGAGCTTAGGCTCAAGTTGCTGTATTATTGTGTTTGTGGCGAGTGCTGTCGCGACCATACCCATTCGGGGCAGGCATGTAGCAACTACTGAATAGCGACGAGCCCCGACTTCGAACCAGCCTTCATGGATAAAAATGGTATCGTCTAGTGGACGTGATGCGCTCCAGTTCCACGGTAGTTTTAGAACCTCCGAAAGCTCTGGTGTCTCCAACGCACATACAATAGCGACATCGACCCTTTCAACTGGCTTTGCAACGTGAACAGACTTCGACCGCACGAAAGCCACGCAATTGATTGCGCGGCGCATCCATTCATCGGTGGACCGGGAGTAGTCTAAGACTGTCCAGCACCACTCTTCAAACTGCTTCAGGGCTCCACCTGCAGCTTGTCTGTCCGCAGTTACCCCAAGTACGTGTGGAACATTGGCTATTAACTCGCCTTCTCGGATTTCAAACAGAAGATCAATTGCGTTTTGTGGGTCTTCTTCATCCTCAGGATTAAGAGGAATCAAGATATCAAGCATTATGAGGCTGTATTCACCGCCAGACAATTTAGCTCGCGCGTCTGCACATGACGTCACGATATCAACCGTATCCCTTTCAACTCCAATTAGCTTCAATTCTTGGATAAATCGGTCGTATCGCCGTGGTTGGTCATCAACGATCAAAATTCGCATGTTAGTTGTCCAGCAAGCCGAGTTCTAAGAGAGTAGCGGAGAGCGTGGTTTTCCACTCGTCATAGGTCGAATTATAGTGGAGCACAGAGCCCAGCGTTCCTTCGAACTCTAACATCCACTCTTGTCTGAGTTGTTCAAGGTCAACTGTGGTGCCGCCTTCGTGGGCGAAGCCTTCGTATCCAGTGATTATGACAACTGGACAAGAGATTTCTGCCATACGCATGAATCTAAGGATTTCGGCTCCACCGAATCCTTGAGGTCGCCCCCCGTTCTCACGGTCGCCGGCATCAAAAGTGGGCAGGGACATGTCTAATAGCATTAGGTCTGGTGTTGCATTTTCCAGAGCATCTAGGGCTGAATTCACCGACCTCGCGGCCATGATTTCGACGCTACAGCGCAGTTCTCGGAGCAGGCGTTCAATGTGCTCCCGTTTAGGAGCTTCATCTTCAACCAATAAAATCTTCGCTTGTTTAAGCATTCAGCTGTTCAATTTTCTGCAGGAGAACGGCATATGTTACCTCGAGCTGAAACCTACCGTCGGATTGGAATCCGAATTCGATTTTACCTCGATCAGATTGGGCAACAATTGCTGCAAGCTTAGCGAACCCGCTCCCGTCATCCTTGCGCGTGTGACGAGAATAGGCCCCAGTCGCTATTAGCTTTTGGACCTCATTGGCCCTTTTCGCATTCTCGGCTCGGGCGCTCGGTTTACAATCGCTGACAATACTTATTGTAAGTGTACTCGATAGGTCGTTCCATCGGGCGGATATGTCTATACGCGGAGATGAAAGGCCGGAGTGCTTCCTCGCATTTCCTAGTCCAACAAATAAAACATCGTGAACAAAAACGAGATTTGCTGCATCAAGAGAAAGATCGCCAATGGTGGTCTTAGCAATCCGCGGGCTATATCCTCTCTGGGTCGTTAAGGTCGCCTCCAAGCCGACCTCAAGTATCTGCTCTAGCGAAAATAGATGTTGGCTAGCCATCGCTCCGCTGTGGACAAACCACTGTGCGGCCTCATCCAGCTTTCCCTGCACTTCGGCTGACCGCTTCCCTACCTCGGAGTCAAACTCGAGGAAAGCTGGATCGGCTTCCCCCACCTCTCGGACTAAGGCGCGGAGTTTGTCGAATTCCTCGACGAGGGCTCCCTTTAGCTCGATCGATATAAGTTCCCTCACTCTACGGAGCGACTGTTCAAGCGAAAGCCAGAATACGTTAATCAGAAACCGAAAGAATGTTTCAATATCGAGTTCGAGTGTTAGCCATACACGTACGACAGAGTAAAGAGCGTCACTGTACGGGATGAAAAGCATCCCAGCGGGATGTTCGGAAGTCCGAACATGGAAGTACTTGTCTTTAGTATCTAGCAGGATCTCATCAAATCGTGCTGAAAAGGTTTTCAACGCCACCTCAACCGCGAGCGAACTATCAGAGTCGAGGGATTGAAATTTATTCAGCCATACTTTGTTAGCGTGATATGGACTGGTCTCTGTTTCTCGTGTGGTAATCAGGTCGCTGACTTCCAGCGGCCCGCGTATAAGACCAATGAAGGAGTGGTGCCTGACATTCTTTGCTAGATAAAAATCAAGTCCAAAGGTCGAGTTGATTAAGAATTCATCACCAGCGCGGCGGACAACGCTCATTAGTACAGCGTCAGCCTCGTTATCTGGTGAGAACGACCTGCGCGCCGAAGTTATGTCGTCCAACTCTCGCAGCACGTCCTCAAACGTTTGAGGGCCCTCAATATTGACCGGCTCCAAGTCACGGTATCTCTCGTAGTCTTCTGCTAGCTCTCTGGATGCCCACCTAACGAAGGCTACGTCTTCGACGTGAATTCTGGTCCTATCAACTATCCAGCGTCCTTCATCCAGCGCGAGGTTGTGGGAGATGAGGACAGCTTCACCCGTAAATTCTTCAGCACGTTCTGGACGAAGATCACTCAGAACCAGGTAGATTTGTTTACGTTCTTCCAGAACTTCGCGAGAGCCTGAGAAGAGGCGTGTCACATCGAGAATCTCTGGTACACAGACTTGATGCAGGAAGTAAAAAATCTCCTCGTGGTTAAGGTTTGCTGCAGAATCAGGGAGTAAACTTGGCCGGTTCACACCAAGCCTTCTCAATACCAATCCGGTTGCGAAGCGAAGCTGGGATGCTGTCTGGCTATTCTCAGTCCGGGTCCATAGCAGATGCAACGCAATTGGTGCTGCCAACGGCGCAGCAGCATTCTTATAGTCTTCCCAGGCGCAATCCTCGAGGCTTTCAACCACCGGAAACAGACTGAAGTACGCTTTACCCAGCGCACCCTCAGAGGCGACGAGCACTATTTTCTGAGACCGATCTCCAAGAGCATGCAACGCGTGAAGCAAGCTCATCTTCCAAATGGCATGCAGCGGCTTGGGCGGTTCTTCACTACTTAATATATCATATGCTTTGTCGGGGCAGCCAGTTGAAAGATAGAATATCGACGTCGCCAATCGAGACGGTGCTGCAGTATCAGCAATTTTACTGGAACCAGTAAGTGCGCGCATCCATACGGCTGAAGTTTTGCTTTGCGAAAAAATACTGCTGATAGTGGTTGCTGACGCTGTGACATCCTCAATCCCGATCGCATCGCTGTAAAGGCCTACGATCCATTGCCGCCACGCATCGTCAGGCCTTGAACGCCTCAACTGCGCAAGGAATTCACCAACTCCAGCCGCAACCGAGAGGCCGCGGAAATTCAGACAAAGCTTCGCCGCTAGGGCAGCATAGTCCCCGTTTTCGCAGTCACAAGACATCGCGGCAGCGATCCACTGATTTAGCGTTGAAACGCTCAACCCGCCTCGTGGGGATTTGCCTGAGGACGCAAGTGCAAATGCGGAGTAAATTACGTCCCAAGGATCGGTAGATGATAGCCTGCGTGTTAGTCTAATTGCGTGCCTTGTGCGACCGGACAACAATGCATCCGACAGATGCGTCGGCCGAAATGGCAGAGCCGGCGTAATTGAGGGGTTCAAAACGAGCCGCAATTTCTCAAGCCTGAAGTCTGCAACGACTATAACATCTAGACACTCACCAATGACGCCGTAGAGCTCGGAGGCACCTTCTTTTACAAGGTCTTGCAAGATGGAGACGAATGTCTCGTAAACGTCCAAGATTCCGTGACTTTGCTCTATACGCAGTATATCACTAAGCGCTGATGGTGACCGAGGAAATTCGTTTTTTAGACGATAACGCATGTAGGCACGCGTAGCGTCGTCATAATAGGAATGATTAGATATTCGCCGCTCTATATCATCCAAGTATTTAGTGATTGTGGTGCGTTCTTCATTGCGGACACTGGTGTGATATGTTGTGAAACCGAGAAGGCCGTGACGATAAACAGACCTTACCTGCGCAGAATACTTTTTCTGCTGCTCCAAACCTCCAACTTGTTGCTCTAATGCTAGCCGTAGCTGCACCGACCATAAGGTGGCTCCGTAGGCTTCGAAGAGTGTGTCTAATGCAGCTATTGCGGCAATGTAGTTTCCGTCCACCACATACCGCGTGATGATACCTTTTACGGTCAGAAAATTTTGGACTTTTTCGGCTTCAGCTCGTATGCGCTCAGCGACCCATCGGAGTTCATGCTGAAGCCCGATAATTGGCGCACGGGGTGTTATGCCAGTTAGGTTGTCATATCGAACAGGAACGTGCGTCAGATCCGGCAGCTGTGTAGACAGCATCTCCTGGGACCAGCTCAAAAAATCACGGTACTGGCCAGGCGCGAGCGACGCTCTAGCTTCTAAATACAACTCGTTCAATGCCATGCGGAAGCGTCTGCTTGGCGGCACGCTTCGCTTTTCTACGAAGCGGCTCGATCTGAACTCAGCGATGATCCCGCGGAGCCGATGCTGTTGTTGAACAAAATTCTGAGCTGAACCTGCCTCAGCCAATGTAATCGGTCGCACCATACAATTCCAACGAGAATCGATTCCGTTTATGTCTCATGGAGACCACTAGCATCTCTTGTGTTGGACCAGAATCACTAAAAGAGACGAGCGTTCTAGAGAGGAGCATTTCGATAGGTAGCCTATCCACGCTGCGCCGGTCGCCGCAACTTTATTCGGTTCACTGCCCGAGTGAGTCATCGGGGGGCACTCCACAGGGCAGTTGCGCGACGTATGCTCGGGCGACCAGCAATGGCTGAATACGCCTCCCTATCTCCATATTCGCTGTCGACCAGATTCCCGCGCCAATCCTTGCCACCAAATTGACCGAGTGAGCCGACAACTATAGAACTGTGACTGTAGGTCACCGGGGGGGATGGTCCTCCCCTGAATTGGAGTTCGGCGTTGCATATCGCTGACGGAACGAGGACGCGGCGTTACATTGACAAAAGCCTGTCACTCAGCGGCACTTACGCTATGAATACCCACACCGCTGTCCATGGCGACCTTTCCTGTGAAATCCAGGCAGACGGCGTGGTCAGCCGGTATACAGGAATTTTGCGATACAAAATGTTCGAGATCGGCCGCATCACGGCGTCGGATATCGGTCTTTTACGTTCTCAGTTTCGCGCTATTTGTGAAATGACCGACACAGGGGCTATGGTTCGTCACGGCATCATCCTGACAGGGTACCACAATCGTGATTTTAAGGGAGACGTTCTCTTAGTCGACGGCGAGTTTATAGGGGAGTGGGCATCCGATGAGTTTGAGTGGTGTCACTTCACAGGGTTTGGAAGCACTGAGGTAACCCTAAGCGCACCCTCTCCGTGGATGCTGCACGATGCAATCGCGGAATGGAAAGAGCCTGGCGATCCGTCCGGCCATGCTGCCAGTTCAGATTGAAGGTCGTAAGCGACGGTGTTGATTTAGAGGCCGATTATTGACTTCAGATCCTTCAGATCTTGCAAGAGCTCTTCGCGCATTTTCGTAGTATAGATGCGGGTGATCTTGCCCTGATTCTGACGTTCAATGATCTTTTTGAGATCGGACAGCCGATTTTTCCAGGTCATGCCATCCGTGATGAAAAAAAGGTAGGTGTCTCGACGCATAGCGTCGATGATCGCATCAAGATCACCGATTATGTCGGTCATCTTCGAACCAGTAGCCCCGTAACCCTTCACTTCGATGACGATCCTTGGTCGGCTCTTGTCGGGTACGGCGACGTCGCATTTGGCCGTTTTGCCGTCTGCACCCATGAAAGTACACCGTGTTTCGTAGCTCTCTCCGAAAACCTCTTTCACCATTGCTTCAGCGAAGTCTTCTAGGCCACGACCGCGGCGCTGGCCTTGAATGGCAGACCCCCTGCCTGACCGAAGGCGCTCGACAAGAATGTCGCTCCACACCGGTTCGTAATTAACGGTGGTGGCCATTGCCTCGCCAAGTTGAAGGCTTTCAAGTGCCGAAATGAAGGTCGCCCGGTCGGACTTGTAGCGCTTAACGCCGATTCCACCTTTGCCGAGAATCCGGGTAAGTTCTGCTTCCATGCTGTCTTTCGAAAGAGCTAGAAATAGGCGACTGCAAAGGAGGCCCCGTTCGAAATCGTCATCCAGCAATGCTTCGATGTCTGAGCGCGAGTAAGAAGCCTTCTTCGGGATCTCTGACAAGGTGGCGATCGCTTCGGCCGCTTTGTCGTCCATCCAATCAACTGCGAGTGGGCTTAGGCTATCGACGACTTCTTCCAGAGACTGGTCTTTAGACTGCATTATTGCCCCACAATCAGATACTCAACAACGTTGGCGCGTGCCACTTTGCTGTGGGTGCCAAAATGGTATCGGTGAGGCTTCTCAAAGACCGTGACTGAGCTCTTGTGCTTTCCCATCAATTCGACGAGCTGATCGAGATCTGGAAAGCCGTTTGAACTGTACGAGAGTGCGATTTTGCTTTTAGCAAAGCGGCCAAACATACGGTCAAATGCATCGACTGCCTCTTTGCGGTAGCTGAATGGCGTGTACCGCTTTGCGATCTTCTTGACCTTAGTCGTCTTATCGATAGGCAGGCCTTGCCAGTAGCAAGAGAGGCCCTCGAGAAAGTGGTATCGCTTAGTGTAGCAGTTATCGTCTGATCTCGGCACGTATGGGGGGTCTAGGTAGACGAGGTCGACCCGTTCGTTTGACAACTGGAAGATGTCGGAGCGAAGAGCCTTATTTCGGCGGCCGTTGTCGAAAACGGCATTGTTGTAAACCTCGATTTGCTCTAGGAAGTGCTCCTCGACTGACAGTCTCAGATCGCGGCGCCCATCATCATAGTGTGAGAGATCGCCGGATATTGTGAAGACGCCACGTGGCTGGCGCTTAAGGCAAGACCGAAACAAGGCCGCAAAAGCCAAAGCTTGCTCGTAGGGATCCTGCAACTGCCGAATGTTTCCCGAGATCCGGTCCAGGAATTTTAGGTCATCCCTCGTGTAAAAGACGCCATCGAAATTCTGTTCGATAAAATTATGCGCTGGGGGGGTACCATCAATCAGGCGGCGGATTGCTTTTCCATCCAAGTGCACTTTGTTGTTCGCGATTGTAGCCCGAGCGACTAAGCTCGAAAAGTTCATGAAATCGGAGGCTATCACTCGACGATCCATGGATTTGAACAGGTAGCCAACACATCCAGTGCCGGAAAATGGATCCAGAACGCTTTCAAAATCCAGTCCGTTTAAGGTCTCAAATATCCACGGCAGTAGCCGCGATTTCGATCCCATATAGCGCAGATCAGGGTAACGGCTTGCGCGGGTTGGCAATTCGTTAGGCCTCTGCACAGGTGTAGGAGCTCGAAGTGGTACAACATTAGATGCCAAGTTCACTTGGAGCCCCCCTCATGCATTGTGGTTCATTTTCAGCTGGACGGGTAGTGATAGAATCGCTCAACCGACCATAGGAATACGGTGTAGCCGATATGAGGCAGCTGATCAAAGATAGAGAACCCGTTCTGGTGGAATAGTTGAGTGACGGCGCGGGCATCTAACGCGCTGAACCATAATCCTTTTGCGGCGACATATCGCTCAGCGCGTACGATGCCCAAATGTGGCCATTTGCTGCCGCTTGCGCCTCTCCTCAACGCTCGTGAATATGCGTCACATTCCAGCCTCGCTTACCACCCAGTGGCAGCGGCGCTGCCGCTGCGAGCGGCAAGGTGTTACCCAAATACCTTTGAGCTTTGCTAATTTATTTAAGGTTGCTGTTGCGCAAGATACACTTTCACCGCTAATTGTTCAGTGAAACAAAGGTGGAGGGAAGCATGGCGGTTACGGAAGCCTTTCGCTTCGATGAAAACGCTGATCTGGAGAGCAACCTCACCAAGTTCACAACGCATCTCGGGTTGTATGACGCAGCCCTGAGCGCACAGCTCATGACCTTGTACCCGGTCCTCCGCGATGAAATCTATACGCCGTCGACCGTTTGGAATGCTATGTTCCAAGCGATCCTTGATGCGGAAGCCGCCGCCGCACGGCAAATAACTGCGCCCAAGCCTGCTGCAACTGGCGCAACCACAGCCGCGGCAGTTCCGCCCGTTGCCGGTCCTACTGGCTGGTTTCTGGAAGGTCTCAGCATTGAGGGCTTCCGTGGAATAAACAATGAGGGCAAGCCGCTTGAATTGAAGTTCAAGTCCGACAAGGTCAACAGCGTCTCCGCCGTAAACGGCGTGGGCAAGACATCCGTATATGATGCCATCCGGTATGCGATATCCGGGCGGCTGCCGTGGTTGGAAGAACTCCCTCCGGGCGATCGTGATGGTGAGTACTACCTCAATCGATTCCATCCTGCCCAGACGGCGACTATCAAGCTCTCTCTCCGCGAAATGGTGACGAACCAGCCCTGTGAAATCGAGGTCAAGCGAGACAGCTCTGGAACTCGAACGGTATCCGCATCCGGCACTTGGGATGCCAACGCCATCCTCCAGTCCCTCAATCGTGAGTTCGTGCTGCTCGATGGGCCGACCTTCCAGAACTTCATCGCGGCCAAACCCCAGGCGCGAGGCCGTACGTTCGCGGGTCTGCTGGGGCTCTCAGATTATAGCAGGATGCGCCAAGCCCTTGCAGCACTGGCAAATACGCGTGCGTTCAACAACCATTTCGGCGCGCAGGCCCATGCACAGGCCCAAGCCCACGCGCAGAAAGGCGTCAATGACGCAAGGGATGCCCTGAAACGCGACCACCTGATCCTGACAGGCAACGAATGGGGCACGATGCCGCTCGCCGATGGCCTCGCTAAGTGTTTCTCGGCACTGGAGCAGATCGGCCCGCTTAGGGTACTCTGCGCAGGCAAGACGTTCCGTGAGATCGACGTAGACGCCTGTATCGAAGCCGTCAAAGCTGCCGAGGGCGGCCCGCAACGGGAGCGCCTTGGGGAATGTGTCCGGCTCCGGCAGGAACTGGTCACGCTGAACGTGCAGGCGCCGGACGCCGAGCGCACCAAACAGCTGGCGAATGTCGCGAAGAACCGCGAGGAGGCCGTCGCCAAGACGGCCGGCGATGTCATCCTCCAGCTCTATCAGGCAGGGGCCAAGGCGCTTGAGCTGCCTGAGTGGGCGAACGCTAGTACATGCCCGCTGTGCGACAGTGCAGTTGCCCATGACCTTCACAGTCACGTCGCCACTAAGCTCTCCGCATTTACCGCGCTGGACGAAGCGACGCAGGCGGTAGGCCTCGAATGGAACGAGGGGGGCTGGGCTGACCTGACAGGACTCGAGAAGTTGCTGGAACCCGATGCCGCAAAGCGCCCTATCGCTGCACTGTCGGATACGGCGCAAAAGGGGATGCTTACCGAGGCACAGGCCAAGGACCTTGCCGTCTGGCTGGGGACGTTGCGCGAGCGCGCGGGTGCCCGGGACGCGGCGCTGGAGAAAGAGCAGCGGGAGCTGGAGAAGATCCTTCCCCAGTCTTCAGTTGAGGTAACGAAGAAGGTTGAGGCGGCCCGCCGGATGCAAGAGAGCCTCGGCAAACTCGACGCCGCACAGACTGACCTTGACCGGGAGAAGGCCCGCGCCGGCCGAGTGTCGCGTTTGAAGACATTTCTGGACCGGGCCTCGGACGATTTCGGGGCGGCAGAGGCGGCAATGAGCAAGGCTCGTCTGGCCGCCGTGGAACCTGTATTCAAGACCAACTTCGCGGAGATGTCGTTCTTCGGTGTCACGCCGGAGGTGGTCAAACGGGCCAACAGCGAGGATCTTCAGATCCGCTTGCAGGAGTTCCACGGGTTGGCCAACCTGTCACCGCAGGCGCTGTTGTCGGAAAGCTACCGTAATGCCTTCGCCATCGCGCTCTATCTTGCCGCCGCGTCACTGTACGGAGGGATGCCCAAGTTTATCGTGCTCGATGATGTGACCTCCAGCTTCGATGCGGGCCATCAGCTCTATCTCGTGGAATTGCTTCGGAAAAGCTTTGCCCGGCCGGCCAACCCGGACGGGCTGCAGGTGATCCTGCTGAGTCACGACACCATGTTGGAGAAGCTCTTCAACAAGCACACTGGCTCTGGCGTCTGGTGGCACCAGCGGCTCGAAGGCAACCCTCAGTTCGCGGTGCTGCCGCAAGCCGGCGCGGTGAACAAGGTGCGTGATCTTACAATTTCAATGCTACAGGCCGGACAGGCTGACTTTGCCAAAGAGGGGGTCCGACAGTATCTCGAATACCGGCTGAGCGATCTCATCAGCAAGCTGCGCATCCCCGTACCTGTGGACGTCGCCTTCAATGACAACAAGCAGCTGGCAGGGGAATTCCTGGGTGCGATCGACTCCGCCGTGAAACTCCACAAGGCGGGGGGATCCCTCATTCTTGAACCCGCTCAGGAGGCAGGCTTGAACGCCAACATGGCGACGATCGTTGGAAACTTCACCAGTCACTGGGGAACTGGCCAGGCTCTGGCCTTCACAGCGCCGGCGCTGCTCGGCGTCATGAACGCGATCGATCAGTATTGCGACTGCTTTACTTTCGTGCCGAATCCTGGGGATCCGCGGAAATTCTACAAATCTCTTAGCCAGAAGGTATGACGAGGAGCATAGTGTCTAGTACTGGTCGCCAGATAGGTCGCCCAGCGCTCGCGTCATGAGAATGACCAGTCTTCGGCGCCGCGATGCTCGGGCCGGTCATGGATGACGTGGCACCGCTGGCAGAACGCCCGGAGATTCCGCTGGTCATTATGACCGGGTTGTCGTCAAGGTGCGCCGTCGCCAGGTAAGCGTGTAGGGGTATGTATCATCCGGATGGTACAGACGGCAAGAAAATCCCAGGCAGTAACTTGGTCCAGAGATGGGCGGTGACAGCATCCGTTTGCTATTCTCTCTTGAGCCTCTCACCGCAGACGGTCCGCTGACGGCCCCCCTATCAGCCATTCCTAGAGCAAGGAACTGCCCGTAAACGGAAATTCGTCGCAAACTCATCGACCGAACGACGGGGTCGACGGTTCGACTCCCTTCAAGGCGACAGACTTCAGCCGGTCCTCTCCTAGCGCTTGCTTGCAACTACCGCTTCCGCTTGGATCACAAGCAGCTCAAGCTCTCGCAAATTCATACCATTAGCGGCGTTCACAAACCGGTCGATCAGACCAGTCGTTTCGGAGTCCGGCGCGTGCGCGGTTGGCACGCCCAACAACCAGTTTGGCGTTGTCCCGAGGGCCTCAGCGATCCTTAAGAGCGTCGCTAGATCCGGCTCGCGTCTCCCAGACACATAATGTCCAAATCGGCGCTCATCCAAACCGGAGCGTCTAGCAGCCTCGGCGTTGGAAATGCCCAACTGTCTGGCGCGTTCGCGAAGCTTATCTGCCAAGAGATCCATAGGAACAATATGTTCCCCAATCACCCGCTTCCGGCTATGAACGATATGGAGTGACAAGCGAACAGAATGTAGTTAAAGTGGAGCCTTCCGTTAACTTCCACTTGCGCGAGCGCAGGAGCTGCCAATGGAACTCCGCCAACTCTCCTACTTCGTTGCTGTCGCCGAGGAGCTGCATTTCGGCCGTGCTGCCATGCGAGTGAACATTGCCCAGCCGGCGCTGAGCACACAGGTCCAGGCGCTGGAGAAAGGGCTTGGGGTGCAGCTGCTGACACGCTCGACCCGGAAGGTAGAGCTGACGCGGGCAGGTGAGGTGTTCTACGATCGCTGTGTCAGAATGCTGGGGGAGCTTGATCTCTCAGCCGAGATGGCACGGGCGGCAGGAGGTGGCACCATGCGGGAAATCAGGATCGGCACGATCTATCCGGCAACGACAGGCGTGCTGCCGGCGTTCCTCGCCCGGATCGGCCGGAAGTTTCCCGATATCCGGCTGCATGTCTCGAATGGCTCAACATCGGAGATCATCCGGCAGCTGGAATGCAGCAAGCTGAACCTCGGCTTCATCCGGCCTGTCGAAAACATCGGCTCGCTGCGCTTCTTCTCGATTGCCCATGAGCGGTATCTGCTGGCGGTGCCGATGGGAAATTCGCTTGCGTCGAAGCACGAAGTGACGATTGAGGATCTGAGGGCTGAGAAGATCATCGCCTTCAAGCGGCAGAACCTCTCTTACACCGAGCGCTATTTCGCCGAGACTTTCGAGGAGCATGGGCTGAACGACAATGTCGCCTATACCTGTGACGACACCTTCTCGCTGATTTCGCTTGTGTCGTCAGGTCTTGGCGTCGGCTTTGCGCCGGAATGGACGGGAGATCTGCCGGGCAGGGATGTGGTGTTGAAGAAGGTGACCGGCGTCGATCTGAAGATCGGACTTGGCGTTGCCTGGAGCAAGGATGATCCGACGGCAGCCCGTGATGACATCATTGATATCGCAAAGACATTGGGGCGGTCGGGCAGGTGAGGGCGGTGATGGGTGGAGCTTCTTCGACGAAGCTCACGGCCCCTTCAAGCGGAACGCCATGGCCGGGGGAAGGCGGTCCCGCCTGACCCCCACTGGGGTCGCTATGCTCAGGCTCCTGCGGCTTCCCATTGTCCGGCCCTGACGTGTCGAGAATTCCCGGCGTCCCGGGCTTGGCCCGTCGCTATGCTGACGCCTCCGATGCTCTTCATTGCCTGACCCGGCTCTCGCGCAGGCGCGGCTTTGATCCGGGTCGGTGTTGCAAGAGGTGGTCGGGATTTGGCAATCAGGGAAGCAGGTCGCCCCAGTCGGGGTCCCACTGAACCCCTTCTGTCAGCTCGATGAAAATTGTTGCTTCTCCCTCGCTATGGCTGGCAGCCAGCTTGAAGGCGGCTTCGGGCTCCATCTCCTCACCAGGAAAGATCGTATCGTTCTTCGCGGGATCGACGATCTTTCGCACATAACCCCGGATCTCGTCGCCGGATGTATAGAGCTTGACGATGATCGCGTCTGGGGTGCGAACTTCAGGCTGATAGGCTTTGTAGGGCACGGTGTTCTCCTTTGTTTCGCTAATTCGGCAAAGGGCATTATGTTCCGACAACGGTGAGATGCCCTATGTCCAGGCCTCAGATGCGCCGGCGACGGGCTGCCTAGCCTGTCGGGGCGTCTGTTCTCCGTCGCTCGCAAGCAATCGCAATTGCCGAGGGCGGACCGGGCTGAACAACGGATGCTTGCTGTCAGAGCCTTACAGTCTGCAAGTGAGCTGGTGCTGCGGCCTATTCATCGGCGTGTGGCGCACCGGAGCCATCCCGGGCCTAGGGGCGCGGTGCAGGTTGCGGCTGGTCGTGAAAAGGCTGCGAGGATCGAACAGCGGTTCAACAGCCCCATGGCGGGATCGCGATGTGGCTGGGATGGGGCATCGGTTCGCAGAGAATGCTCTCGGGCCCGGTTGGGAAACTGATCCTTCGGCTTTTGCCTTAGGTCGCCTAGATCCTGATCGTGGTTGTCCCGTCGGCGGGGAGGGCAAGATCCGTTTGGGCGTTTAGCTCTCCCCGCCGAGCGTTCATCTGGTGTCTTTGAGAGTGGTATGTAGCTTTTATGGATCTCGCTTGCGGGTCCTGAAGCTTGGCTACTGCGTTGCCGTCATGCTGCAGTCTCGCGGGCGGCCCAGTTCGCACCACGACGATAGATCTCGCGCATTTGCGGTACCTCGAACTCCTTCGCCACGTGACCGAGCGACGAATAGAAGACCCGCCCCTTGCCGTAGTGCCTTTTCCAGACAACCGGCATCACGACGCCGTCGATCCACCAGGCGTGTTCACCTGTGAAGCGGGTGGTTGCGAGCACCTCGTTGGACGGGTCGACATGCATGTAATACTGTTCCGAGGTGTAAGGGAAATCCTCGATCCCCTGCATCAGCGGATCATCGGGCCGGGTGATGTTGACGGTATAGTCGATGATATTGCCGGGATGTGCGACCCATTGGCCGCCGATGATGAACTGATATTCGACGCATTCGCGAAAGGCATCGCCCGTGCCTCCATGATAGCCGGCAATGCCGACACCGTTCTCGACAGCAGCGGCGAGATTTTTTGCCTCCTCCTTCTCGATCTTCGACATGGTCATGATCGGCACGATCAGGGAAAGATCATGGATGGAGGGGTCCGCAAAGGCTTCCGTCGTATGTTCCAGATAGACCTTGAACCCATCCTCCTGCAGCAGGTCGCGGATGATATGGGCGCATTCTTCGGGCTCATGGCCACTCCAGCCGCCCCAGACAATAAGTGCTTCTCGCATGTCATAGTCCTTCCAGTGTTCAACGCGCCAGGTGGTCGTCGGTAATCGATTGAGACAAGGGCGCAGGGCGCTCGACCGTGGTCGACATCTCGATCGTCGTTCCTGTGTCGCTCGCCCGTTGGAACGCCTCCATGACTTCGAGAACATGGAGTGCCAGCTCGCCATTTGCCCGGTGCGGCCGGTCCGAGCGGATGGCATGCGCCATATCGGCCACGCCGATCGAACGGTGGTTTCCGTCTGCATAAGGGGCAGAGGTCTCCTGATGCTCGAAGGCGCCGCCTTTTTTCAGAAGCTCGACCTGTCCGCCGAAGTGATTGGGATCCGGGACGATCAACGTGCCTTCGGTTCCGTAGATCTCCAGGGGCACGTGGCGATGACCGGCGACGTCGAAACTCATGCCGATCTGCACGATCGCGCCGGACCGGAATGCCATGGCACCCGCCACATGCGTGGGGACGTGGACCGGGATCGTCTGGCCATTGCGCGGCTCACTTGTGATCAGTCTTTCCGAACGCGGGGCAAAGGCAAAGCCCGCAACCTTGGCGACCGGACCCAGCAGATTGACAAGATCCGTGATGTAGTAGGGGCCCATGTCGAGCATCGGCCCGCCACCGATCTCATAGTAGAAATCGGGATTGGGGTGCCAGCGTTCGTGACCCGGACACATGAATGTGGCCGTGCCGCCGACAGGCAGGCCCAGAACGCCGGAATCGATGATGGCGCGCGCTGTCTGGTGCGATCCGCCGAGAAACGTGTCGGGTGCCGCACCAATGCGCAGGCCGCGCGACTTCGCCGCCTCATAGAGGGATCTGCCTTCTGCGAAATTGATGCCGAGCGGCTTTTCCGAATAGGTGTGCTTGCCGGCCTCCAGCGCCTGCATGGCGACTGCGACATGCGCTTTCGGCACGGTCAGGTTGACGATGATCTCGATTTCAGGGTCATTGAGCAGATCTGCGATGCTGCGTGCGGTGAGACCAAATTCTGAAGCCCGCTGGGCGGCGAGGTCTTCGTTCAGATCGGCGAGGCCGCGTATGTCGAGGATCGGGAAGGCGGCCATCGCCTTCAGGTAAGCTGACGAGATGTTGCCGCATCCGATGATGCCGATACCAACCTTGTGCATGGATCCTCCCAGAATTCCGTTCAGGCTTGTGTTCTTGGTGCTGGTGCCGGGCCAGTGGTTCCCCAGGGCGATTCATAGAGTTCGCAGAGCGCCACGACCGCGGCACCCTGGGCCCACATCTCTTCGGCCGAGGCATCGAAAACGAGCTCGGCGATCTCCCGGATGGAGGAGGGAATGGCGGTACGATAGGCATCGGCAAGCGCATGCAGGAAGATCTCTCCCAGGGAAAGGCTGGAGCCGACGATGATGACCCGGGGAGGTCCAAACAGTGTCACGATGTTGGCGACCGCAATACCGACCGCTTCACCGGCGCGCGTGGCGGCCATGATCATGCTGTTGTCTTCGCCGGCGATCAACGCCTGGGCCATGGTCATGCCCCGCCCGAGGCGCACCGCGTCGGCGAACCGGGTCTCTTGCATGTTTGCGCCGAGGATCGCGTTTTCTCCGGCCACGGCTGCCAGACGGACCGTTTCTGAAAGGCCATTGCCCATCATCAGATCGCCGAGGTTATGGCTAAGGCCGCCCGCACCTCTGAACAGCTGTCCCCTGTGCAGGACGCCCAGACCCAGCGTCTGCTCCAGCGACACCAGAACCATGTCGTCGAGATCTCGCCCCTTGCCGAACCAATGATGAGCAAGGGTGATGGCGTGGGAATCGCTTTCGACGATCGTTGCCACGTGCAGACGATTGGTCATTTCTGCGGCGAAATCCACGTCGGGTTCGGACAGGATCGGGCTCGATCGCACCAGGCCGCTGCGGTGCTCCACAACGCCTGGAAAGCCGATGCAGACCGACGCTATGTCGTCGAGAGCCAATCCTGCGTCGACGACGCAGCGTCGGATCCCATCCTCGATGAGGTCGGCAATCACCGCAATCGGCTGGCGGTTGACCCGGATAGGCAGCGACAGCTGGGAAATGACTTCACCGCAGAAATTGGTGACGACGAACACCATGTGGTGGGCTGCAATCTTGGCACCGACGACGCGAACAGCATCGGGATTGAGCTCCAGCATGACCCGCGGCCGTCCGCGCGCTGCTGCATTGCGGATGTCCCCCTCGTGGCGTGTCAGGATGAGGCCGTCATCCAGGAGCGAGCCGGTAATTGCAGACACTGTCGTGGTCGACAGCTGCGATCGTTCGCTGATTTCGACCCGAGAAATAGGGCCATGGCGCCTGATCGTATCCAGCACGGTGAAGCGGTTGATGGCGCGCATCAGTTCCGGGTCTGCAGTCTTCATGGATGATGCGGCGCTCACGATAATTAAATTTGCTCTCCGGAAAAATAATCGGCAAAGGCCGGCCTGTGTCAATCCGCATCGGCTAAAAAATCATCATTATTTGAGTTGACAGGATGAAATCTTGGTCTGATTTTGTACGCGTTGAGGAATAAATGCGCAGCCTGGGAGGAGAAAAGGATGTCGCATCTGAGGAGGAGGGCGCCTGCTGGCGCCACAAGACTATTGGCTTTGGCCACAGCAACAGCCGTGGCGCTGACGGCAAGCATGAGTGCTGCCTCGGCGCAGACGGTCGTCAAATGGCTGCATCTCGAAACCGTCCCGGAAAACCTGAAGCTCTGGGAGGATATCGCAGCCGACTACGAGGCCCAGCATCCGGACGTCGACATACAGCTGCAGTTCCTGGAGAACGAAGCCTTCAAGGCCAAGCTCCCGACTTTGCTGCAATCGGATGCAGCACCTGACTTTTTCTATTCCTGGGGCGGTGGCGTGCTTCGCCAGCAGGCAGAAACCGGCGCATTGATGGACCTCAGCGAGGCGATCAATGCTGAAGATGGCGCCTGGGCCAAAAGCTACAAGCCGGCAGCGCTCGACGGCTTGACATATGATGGCAAGACATGGGCGGTTCCCTATCGCATGGGAACGATTGCCTTCTTCTACAACAAGGCGCTGTTCGAGAAAGCCGGTCTCCAGGCCGACACCATCACGACCTGGGAGGATTTCCTCGGGGCCGTGAAGACGCTGAAAGACGCGGGCATTACTCCGATCGCCGGCGGTGGCGGCGACAAGTGGCCACTGCATTTCTACTGGAGCTATCTGGTGATGCGCAATGGCGGCCAGGAAGTCTTCGATCGCGCGAAGAACAACGAAGGCGATGGCTTCCTCGATCCGGCCATCATCAAGGCAGGCGAGCAACTTGCCGAACTCGGCAAGCTTGAGCCGTTCCAGGATGGCTATCTCGGCGCGACCTGGCCGCAAACGCTTGGCACATTTGCTGACGGCCGGGCGGCAATCCTGCTCGGGTTCGAGCATACCGAGGCTAACCAGCGCAAGAATGCAGGCGATGGCAAGGGGTTGGAAGCCGCCAATATCGGCCGCTTCCCATTCCCGATTGTCGAAGGTGGCGTCGGCAAAGTCACCGATACGCTGGGTGGCTTGAATGGTTGGGCTGTGACCAAGAATGCCTCGCCGGCTGCCATCGACTTTCTTCGCTTCTTCACCAGCCCTGAGCAGGAACGTCGAATGGCGGCAGCCGGTGTGATCATCCCGGCGGCGGCCGAAGCTGAAGATGCTCTCAAAGACGACCTGATGCGTCAGGCGGCAGATCAGCTGGCAGCGTCCACATGGCACCAGAACTTCTTCGACCAGGACCTTGGTCCTTCGGTCGGCCGTGTGGTCAACGACGTGGCGGTTGAGATTCTCGCAGGTCAGCTTTCTTCGGAAGAAGGCGCCCAGATGATCCAGGATGCCCGCGAACTCGACTAGCGCCAACAGGGATGTCGCCGGGCAAAACCGTCCGGCGACATTCATGCAGACTGCTTGCTGGGAGGAGGCGAGGCATGACAGACACGACTGCCGGGGCGGCGGCCATCGCGCGTGCACCGAGATCAAAGACCCGTTACAAGAGCCCGACGGCAAGGGGACGTCTTCCTGTCCTGATCCTGTTTCTGCCGCCAGCGCTGCTGCTCTTCACGATGTTCGTGATCCTGCCGATGGGCGAGGCCGCCTGGTACAGTCTCTATCGCTGGAACGGCTACGGTGTTCCGACCGAATTCGTTGGCACGCGCAATTTTACGGTCCTGTTCAACAACGCCGCCTTCTCGCAGGCGCTGATCAACAATGGCCTGATCATTATCGTTTCGCTGCTTTTGCAGATCCCGCTCGCCATCTGGTTGGCGATGATGCTGGCGCACAAGATCCCGGGCGTGGTGGCGTTTCGCCTGATCTTCTTTCTCCCTTACGTGCTTGCCGATGTGGCGGCCGGTCTCATCTGGCGTTTCGTCTATGACGGGGATTATGGTCTGTTTGCTGCCATCGCCGGTTTCCTGGGCGTGGCGACACCTTATGTGCTGGCAGATCGCGATCTTGCCATCTACGCGGTGCTCGGTGTGGTCGTGTGGAAATACTTCGGCTTCCACATGATGCTGTTCATCGCTGGCCTCCAGTCCGTCGACAAGAGCGTGCTGGAGGCAGCCGAAATCGACGGCGCTACCGGCTGGCAGAAGTTCCGCTATGTCACCCTGCCGCTATTATCGTCAACGGTTCGGCTTTCCGTCTTTTTCGCCATCATTGGATCACTGCAGCTGTTCGATCTCGTGATGCCGCTCACCGGCGGCGGTCCTTCGAACTCCACGCAGACCATGGTCACCTTCCTTTATACCTACGGGGTGACGCGAATGCAGGTTGGGCTTGGCAGCGCAGTCGGCGTGGTGCTGTTCGTCATCTGCGTCACGCTGGCCTTCGGCTACAAACGGATATTCATGCGCCATGACTGACACAACGACATCCGGCCCACCGGCCACCGTAGCAACCCGCCTTTATCTCTATGTTTCGCTGACGCTTGTGGCGGCACTTGTGCTCGTCCCCCTGGTGACGACGGCTCTCGGAGGCTTCAAGTCGCTTGGCGATCTGCGTGTCAATCCGTTCGGGCTGCCGTCCGAGTGGGTCTGGTCCAACTACGGCGATATCCTGTTCGGTGAGCGCTACTGGCGCCAGATGGCCAATTCGCTTCTGATTTCATGTGTCAGCGTCTTCCTGACGGTGGTGGTGTCGGCCATGGCGGCCTTCACCTTTGCCCATGTGCGGTTCTTCGGATCCGGCTATCTGACCAACTACTTTCTGATCGGACTGATGTTTCCGGTGGCAACGGCCATTCTGCCGCTGTTCATCCGCATTCGCGACCTCGGACTTCTCGATTCCTATTGGGGCGTGATCCTGCCGCAAGTCGCCTTCGGTCTCGGCATGAGCATCCTGCTGTTCCGCAACTATTTCCGCAATTTGCCGGATGAGTTGTTCCAGGCGGCCTTTGTCGATGGTTGCGGCTACATCCGCTTCTTCTGGTATGTGACGCTGCCGCTCTCACGGCCGATCATCGCAACCGTCAGCATCGTCAGCTTCGTCAACAGCTGGAACAGCTACATCCTGCCACTGATCATGCTCAACACCGAGAGCAAGTATCCCTGGCCGCTCGGCATCATGGTCTATCGGGGCGAATTCGGCACCGAGTGGCAGCTGGTGCTTGCATTCATCACCTTGACCATCCTGCCCACGGTCATCGTCTTCTTCCTTGCCCAAAAGCACATCATCGCAGGTCTGACGGCCGGCGCCGTCAAGTCCTGAATACGGAGAGCAATATGGCTTCTGTCGAACTCAGCCACATCCGCAAGACCTATGGCGCGCTCGAGGTTATCCACGGAGTCTCGCTCTCAATCACAGAGGGAGAGTTTATTGCGCTGGTCGGGCCATCTGGCTGCGGCAAGTCCACCCTGCTGAGGATGATCGCAGGATTGGAAGACATCTCCGACGGTGAGGTGTTGATCGGCGGAAATGTCGTCAATTCGCTGACACCGCGTGAGCGCAACATCGCGATGGTCTTTCAGTCCTACGCCTTGTATCCGCACATGACCGTGGCCGAGAACATGGGCTTCAATCTCAAGCTCTCCGGAGTGGCGAAGCCAGAGATCAAGAAGCTGGTGGGCGAGGCTGCGCGCATGCTGGCACTGGAGGATCTGCTCGACCGCAAGCCGAGCCAGCTGTCGGGTGGTCAGCGCCAGCGCGTCGCCATGGGACGCGCCATCGTGCGCAATCCCGCCGTCTTCCTGTTCGATGAGCCGCTGTCAAATCTCGATGCCAAGCTGCGCGTGCAGATGCGCACTGAAATCAAGACGCTGCATCAGAAGGTGGGAACGACCTCGGTTTATGTGACCCATGACCAGATTGAAGCCATGACGCTCGCTGATCGCATCGTCGTGCTGAATGCCGGGCGGGTGGAGCAGGTCGGCACGCCGCTTGAACTCTATCGCAGTCCCGCCAATCTGTTCGTGGCGGGTTTCATCGGTTCTCCAGCCATGAACTTCCTGGATGCCACTGTCGAGGGCAATGGCGGGCTGCCGGCCGCCCGGCTGTCGGACGGCACCAGCATCCGCATCGCGGCCGGCCGCCGCGTCGAACCTGGCAAGAGAGTGCGGCTTGGCATTCGCCCCGAGCATATTCTCGTCGACACTTCAGGCGGCAGCCTGATGCGGGGAGAAACCATTGTGGTGGAACCGACAGGCGCCCAGACCCATGTGGTGTTCAGCCTATCGGGTGAACCGATCACGGCCGTCGTCGATGGCGGTTACCCGGCCCGCCATGGGATGACCTTCGAGGGCGGCGTGCCCGCCGAGCAGGTCCATGTGTTCGACAGGGAAAGCGGGATGGCTCTTTAAGGAGAGGGGGCTCTGGGTCACAGCCATCTGCCTCGCCGACATCGCATCGTCCTGTTCAGGAAAAGATCATGAAAATTTCCGCCATAAAGCCGTATATCGCTCGCGTCGGGGTGAGAAACCAGCTCGTCGTCAAGGTCGAGACGGATAGCGGCATCTACGGATGGGGCGAGTCCGGGCTGTCCTATCGGGAAAAGGCTGTGGCTGCTGCGATTGATCATTATGCCCAGTTCCTGCTTGGCAAGGACCCGATGCGCTGCGGAGCACTCTGGCAGGAAATGTACCGAAGTCAGTACTTCGAAGGCGGCCGGGTTCTGACTGCCGCCATCGCAGCCCTTGATATCGCGTTTCACGACATCAAGGGAAAGGCGCTCGGTGTGCCTGTCTACCAATTGCTCGGCGGCAAACAGCGCGATCTTGTGCCCGCCTTTGCGACGACATCCGCCGAACCGGGTGAGGCGATGGTCGAGCAGACGGTCATGCTGAAGGATGCGGGTTGGAACTGCGTCCGCTTCATTGCCGCCGGGCAGGAGAATGACGCGCATTTCGAGCCGCGCGAATCCATTGCCGTGACGGCTGAGTGGGTGGCGCGTGCGCGTCGCGAGGTCGGCCACGCCATGACGCTTGGTGTGGAGTATCACCACAGGCTCAGTGTCGCGGAAGCTGCATCCTTCTGTCAGAAGATGCCACAGGGCACGATCGATTTCATCGAAGAGGCAATTCGTGACGAGACGCCTTCGGCCTATGAGGCCTTGCGCAAGATGACGGACATTCCCTTTGCCATCGGCGAGGAGTTCTCGTCGAAATGGCAGTTCTTGCCCTATATCGAGCGCGACATCCTGCAGTTCAGCCGGATCGACATCTGCAATGTCGGCGGCTTTACCGAAGCGATGAAGGTCGCTGGGTGGTGCGAGGCTCACTATATCGACCTGATGCCGCACAATCCGCTCGGACCCATCTGCACGGCCGCTTCCGTCCATCTCGGCGCAGCTGTCCCGAATTTTGCATGGCTCGAATGCCGGCAGAGCCCGGCCGAGCAGCATTGGGGCTTCGACAACACCACCTTGTTTCCGGGGCAGGTCCAGATGGACGGCGCGTTCTACGTCGTGCCTGACGCGCCGGGGCTCGGTGTCGACGTTGATGAGGCAGAACTGGCGAAGATGCCGTTCGAATATTCCGAGCCCCCGCATCTGCGGCGTACGGACGGCTCTTTCACAAACTGGTAGCGCCTCCTGCTCGGGTGAAAACACCAGGCGCGACATCGCCGGCTGCCCATGCGCGTCATGCTGAATTCATCGGTCTATGAGACCTGGTTGGATGCTTCGCTTCGGTTTGCCCGTCTTGCGTGAGGGTAATTCGTCGCGCCATGACGGGGCCGACATGAAAAAGCCGATACTGAGCTCTTTATGGGCGCTCCAGAGTAAGGAGTATCTCGATGACATCACCACGCTGTTCCGTGCCCATGGCTTTCGCCTGTGTGGCATTCGCCTTGTCCTCATGCAGCGCTGACGGTGGCGTCACCTCTCCTGTCGCAGGATCATGCAAGCCTGAAGCCGCCCAAGGGCTGGTGGGCAAGCCTAAGCCGACAGACCAGGCCGCCATCCAGCTCACCGGCGCCAGGACGGTACGTCAGATTGCGCCGGGCGACATGGTGACACAAGATTTTCGCGAGGATCGGGTGACGATCGAGACAGATCCTGCATCCGGACTTGTTACACGAGCAAGCTGTGGCTGAATGCGGCTCTGCTTGCTTCAAAAGAAAAGGGCCAGCGGAAGCCGCGGCCCTTAAGGTGTGAAGGTCAAAACCTCCAGAGGGGAACAGCTGACGCAAGACCGGGAGGATTGGTCCAGCGTCAACTTTGACCGATATGGGCGTTCATACCCCCATGTTCAAGACTATCGAGCGCTTGGGGGGCCGGGTGAAACGGGGCTGTTGCTCCGGCAGGCTCGACCTCGCTGGCCGAAACCAGGCGCTGGGCCAGCAAATGGCGACGAAACCGAGCCTGCGTTTGACCGAGCGGTGACAGTGGGCAAGGGGCACGCCGGCGACTGCCGGACGTGCTGTGCCTGCGTACTTGCCTATCAGGTTTCAACCGACGGATAGTCGCGGTCACGCCAGTGCTGTAGCTTCGCTGCAAACTCGCGCTGAAAGGCGAGCGGGCCCGATTTCTGGAAATAGGGTTCGTCGTAGATCCCGATGAACATTGTCAGGTTCAGGAAGAAATGCGCCCCCATTTCAAAAAGCGCGACAAAATCATGGGTGACCAGCGCGTCCCGCTCCTTGTCAGTCAAGGCGTGAACGGTCGAGGCTTCCACATCATTGCCCAGAAGCTTCGGGCCAATTGATTGCTCCCAGGTCGCGACGAAGCTTTTCGGATCCTCGATATAGCGCTTCAGGTATTCCGGATCCCGGTCCACGGTGTAGAGGAACTTGTTGACGTAATATTTGCTCATGCCGCCTGCTCCTTCGGATACCAGGTGAAATATGCTTCCATCGTGTGAAAGAGGTCGAGATTGTCGACATAATCGGCGCCTTCCGGGCCGGCGATGCCGAGCATCAGAATGAAGTTCAAGAAGCCATGGGTCGCGTTACCGCTCTGCTCCATGCTCTTGTGTGTCACATTGGCGAGGATGGCGTCGATATCGCCGGCGCGAAGCCATTCGATCGCCTGGCGGTCAAAGACCGGGTCCGGTCCGGTTTCCATGAATTGACGCGGGCCACCAAGCTCGAGAGAGAGGTGACCCGTGCCGATTGCTGCCACTCGCTTGTCCGACGGATAATCGTCGATCGTCTTGCGGATTGCCCGGCCCAGATCATAGAATCGGCGGGGAGAATGAAGTGGCGGCGCGAAAATATTGGTGTAGATCGGCACGACCGGCAGATCGTTTTGCGGACGAACCGTGATGATCGGGCAGATGATCGAATGATCGATCTTCAGCTCGTTGGAGAAGGCAAAGTCGAAGTTCTGGTCCATCAGGGACTGATGCATGAAGCGTGACATGTCCTCGTTGCCCTCCAGGACAAACTTCGGAATGCCGAACTCACGCTCCTCGTTATAGAAGGTAGCATCGTAGCGAGGTGCCTTGCCGATCAGGAACTGAGGGCAGTTGTCGAGGAAGATCTGGTGAAAGTGGTCTGATCCGACCATGACGAGAATGTCAGGCTCGGTTTTCGCCAAAGTTTCTCGATAGGCCTCAATCTTGCGCTTCCATTCCGGCGCCTGAGGCATCTGCTGCTCTGGTGGTGCCGTGGTCGCTTTCAGATAGAAGGGGTGATGGGTCGACGCGAGCGTCGCTACAAGTTTGGCCAAAGTTCTTCTCCCTTAGATTGGCGGCGCTCTTGGCGCCTTACTCCCTGGCAGCCGGTTCAAGGCGGCCAGCTTTCTCACTCAGTCTGCAAAAAGATCACGATCGATCGCGGCGGCCTCAAACAGGTAGTCTCGGCTCTTCTCGATCTCGTGTCGGAGGCGGTCGATGTCGAAGCCGAGCAACTGGCCGTCCCATTTTTTCACCTTGCCGGCGACCAGCACCGCGTCGACGTTCGAACGCTCCATCAAGGTGACCACGGCGCCCGCCGCATTATTGAGGGGTGCGACATTCAGTGCGTCAGCATTCAGCAGGATGATGTCTGCTTCCTTGCCCGGCGTCAGCGAGCCGATCTTGTGATCGAGCCGCAGACCACGGGCGCCGCCGATTGTTGCGGTCCGCAAGGCATAGGCGGCGGTCGCAAGCCGCGGATAATCCTGACCGGCGAGAGCCTTCGCATTCGCCTCCATGCGCTGGAGCGTAACGAAGCTGCGCATCTGCGTGAAGAAGTCAGCCGTCATGGTGCATTCGACGTCGGTCGAAAGGGAAATGCTCATTCCCAGATCGATCGAGGTCTGCAAAGGGGGCGTCCCGTGACGCATCTGCATCTCGATGGGCACCGACAAGGAGATGTGAGCGCCGGCATCGGCTGCATGTTTCCAGCCCTGTTCGGACATCCCTGTCATATGGATGAAGATGTTGTCCGGACCGAACATGCCGCGGGCGCCAAGTTCATCGAAGACCGGCTGCATGCCAAAGGTGCCAACGACATGGAGGGCGATCGGAATGTTGAGTTCACGCCCGATCCGCCATGCCTCTTCATATCCAGGGATGTAGATCTCGCCTCCCATGACCATGGTCAAAAGCTGATCATCCGATGAAAAATGGGTCTGGTGGATCCGCTTTGCGTCAAACGGATAGGCGGACTTCTCGCCCCAACCTTCGAAATATCCCAGGACGGAACGCCGGCCGGCATCTAGCAGGCCTTCGACCGCAGCATCAGAGTGTTCGGGCGAATGATGGATCTGGCTGACGTCCATCACGGTTGTTACGCCGGCATCGAGTTGCGACAGCGATCCGAAAAGCTCGTTGATGTAGACATCGTCCGGGCGGTAGACCATCGAGAACTTCTGCAGAATGGTCTCATAGTAGTTCGAGCTCGATTCCGGGCGACCGTCATTGATCAGGATGCCGTTCGCGAGGTGACCACGTAGCGCCGTCTCGAACTGATGATGGTGGGTGTCCACAAAGCCCGGCATGACGATCTTGCCTTGCGCGTCGATGACGGCTGCACCTTCCGCTGCGAGAGCGGGGCCGACTGCAAGGATTTTCGAGCCTTCCAGCAGGATGTCGGCGCTTTCGAAATTCCCCACCTGATCGTCCATGGACAGGATCACGCCACCCTTGATCAGCGTCCTGCGTCCTGTATCTCCGATCCCTTTTGGCAGACTTGCTGCCGCTGCGGCCTGGGCGGCGGCCGATTTTGGCATGCCCTCTACCGCGCTCGCCTCGAAGCGGGTGGGGCAGGGCGATCGGGTATCTGTGTTACAAAGTCTGCACATGGCTCTTCCTCCCTGGCCGTGTTGCGTTCTTCCTCTGTCAGGTCCCGATGATCGATTGCAGGACCGGGTATCGCGTTATGGCGTGTGCTATGTGTGATGCCGCCTGTCTGAGTGCTGGCAAACGCTCGGCCACCAGCGTCTCTGGCGTAACTATGCCGGTGTAGCCGGACGTGTTCAGTGCGGCGATCGTGCGCCCCTGCACGTCGCGGATCGGGACGGCGAGCGCTGTGATCCCGTAATCAAGCTGATCGACCGTGGTGGCATAACCGTTCTCGCGGACCACAAGGATCTCTCGCTTGAGCGCTTCCGTGTCGGTGATCGTTCTTGACGTCAGGGCCCTGAGACGAACCTTTTTCAGATAGCGTTCCAGCGCTTCGTCGCTGAGCCCCGCAAGCAGGACTCGTCCCAGCGATGTGGCAAAAGCCGGATACCGCGCCCCCATGACCGCCGCTGCCCGACGGGCCCTCTGCACCGATACATGCGCGACGTAGATGACATCTTCCCCGTCGAGAGTGCCTGCCGATGAGGCGTCCCCGAATTTCTCCACCAGTTCCCGAAGTCCCGGTTGCAGAACTTCCTCGATTCGAGCTGAAAAGTAGAAGGCCGATCCAAGCGTCATGACCTTTGGCCGCAGGTGGAAGCGCTTGCCGGTTTGATTGACATAGCCCAGTGCCTGGAGCGTCAGCAGGCTTCTGCGCGCGGCAGCGGGGGACAGCCCGATGCGCTTTGCGACCTCGCTCAGGGTCATCTCCGGGTGCGAGGCGTCAAAGCTTTCGAGGATCGCAATTCCCTTGGCCAAAGCCTCGACGAACTCGGCTGGTCTTTCTGCATCCTGTCTGATCATGATCGCTGTCTCCTGCAAGTTGGTCATCCCCGTTTAGACGGGTGTTTGACCAGCAGCGCACGCCTGATGGCGGTTGCTGCCCGACAGTTGATACAATTCGCGCGATCTTCCCCATTCCTCATGGCCCCCTCACTCCCCTAGTTCGCAATCCTCTTGATTGAGGCCGAGAGCCGATCCGAGATCGCGACTTGACGACACGATAAATACTGCTAACGTCTTCGGCAAGAGGAAATTATTTCGCACAGCGAAAATGAGGAGCGTAATGCGAATAGGAAAGCAGGATAACGCCAGCACGGCGATTGCAACGTCCGACGCCGACACCATCACTGTGCGGGGGCTGGATCTTTGCGGCGACTTGATCGGTCAGATCGGCTTCACCGACTATTTCTGGTTTCTCGTGATCGGAACCCGGCCGACTGATGCTCAGCGCGCTATCCTCGATGCCTGTCTGGTGTCGATCGCTGAACACGGGCTGGTGCCCAGCGTTCAGGCGGCACGAATGACGCTCGCCGCTGGCCCAGAAGCCTGGCAGGGAGCAGTGGCCGCGGGATTGCTCGGCATGGGCAGCGTCGTCGCCGGCAGCTCGGAGGCGGCGGGGCGTTACCTAGCCAGCGTGATCGATCAGGCGGATGCCAGCGGAGCCGGACTTGAAGACGCCGTATCCAGCAGCCTCAGCGACCTGAAATCATCTCGCAAGAAGGTGCCGGGCTTAGGTCATCCTCAGCACAGTGCGGGGGATCCGAGAGCCAATCGGCTGCTTGATCTGTCCGATACGCTTGGCATCAGTGGTCGCCACGTCGAGACCCTGCGTGCACTCGCCAAGCATGCCCCCGTCATCATGGATCGCCCGCTTCCCATCAATGTTTCCGGCGCCATTCCAGCAGTCATGCTCGACGCTGGATGGCCACTGGAAGCGCTCAAGGCCGTTCCGCTTCTCGCACGCACGGCGGGACTTGCCGCGCATCTTTACGAAGAGTCTCTGCGCTCCATCGGATTCATCATGTCGCATCATGCCGATCTTGCGATCTCGTATGACGGACCGAAGGCGGGCAAGGATACCGTCGGCGGGGAGGCGCAATAGCGATGGTCAAGCTTTTGAAGGACTTCCGCGTCGTGGAGCTCGGGACCTACATCACGGGCCCTGCTGCGAGCATGCATCTGGCCGATCTTGGAGCAGACGTCATCAAAGTTGAGCGTCCCGAAACGGGCGACCCTTTTCGCGCGTTCAAGGGCGGCCTCTATTCGCCGCACTACCAGACCTACAATCGCAACAAACGCTCGATTGCGCTGGATACTACTAAGAAGGAGGATCTGGAAGTCCTTCTGGATCTGGTCGCAACGGCTGACGTCTTCATCCAGAACTTCCGGCCAGGCGTCGCAGAAAAGCTGGGCTGTGGCGAAGCCGATCTGCGGCAGGTCAATCCATCGCTGATCTATTGCGCGATATCCGGCTTCGGCCAGAGCGGTCCTTCGCGCGACCGGCCGGCATTCGACACGGTTGCTCAGGCGGCCAGTGGTTTCTTGCGTCTGGTCACTCCACCGACCAATCCCCGCGTGATTGGCCCTGCTATCGCCGACGCGATTACCGGCAAGTACGCTGCAATGGGCATCATGGCGGCCCTCCTCGAGCGGTCCCGAACCGGCAAGGGTCGGAGGCTCGATATCTCGATGCTGGAGGCGATGACACATTTCAACCTCGACAGCTTCACCCACTACTATGCGGTTGGTGAGATCATGGGCCCCTTGTCGCGTCCGGTCGTCTCGCAAAGCTATACCTTCGAGTGCAAGGACGGAAAGTGGATCGCAATCCACATGTCTTCTCCGTCGAAGTTCTGGGACGGCCTTCTTTCGGCGACTCGACAACAGGCTCTTGCTGCTGATCCGCGCTTCAGTGAACGTCTGCAGCGGATCAAGCATCAAGACGACCTGATCGAGATCTTCACGCCGATCTTCAAGACCGAGAGCCGCGATGTCTGGTGCGAGCGTCTTCTGACTGAGGAAGTGCCGCACTCTCCGGCCTATGACGCTGATGAAGCGCTCGAAGATCCGCAGGCCCGCCATCTGCGGCTGGCCGTGCCCATCACCCATCCGGAATTGGGGCAGTCGACAACGGTCAGGGCGCCATACAGCTTTGACGGCGAGCCCGAATTCGACGTCTCGCCGCCGCCCACCCTTGATCAGCATGGATCTGAGATCCGCGAGGAGTTGAAGCGCCGGCATGCCGACTAGATCGGAGAGGGGGAGGTGGTGATGAGTGAAGATGAAAACCCGAAGGCTGTCCCGGTAGAGACGGTCCTTCAAGCAAGCAAGGCAATGCTGCAAAAGCAGCTCTATGCGATCTTTACCACGCCGGCGAACGGGCTCGGCCCCGTCTTTGCAATGATGGAAGAACACCTCGAATTCCAGGTTGGACTGGAGAAGCAAGGCGTGCTTTTCGCGGCAGGGCCAATGTGGACGGACGACGGCCAAAGCTGGGAGGGCGAGGGCCTGGTCATCATACGCGCGGCATCCCGCGAAGCGGCAATCGCAATTGCCGAACAAGACCCGATGCACAGAAGCGGTGCACGGATATTTCGTGTCAGACCCTGGCTGATCAACGAGGGAGCGGTGACCGTCCGGCTCGATTATTCGAGCCAGACATTTTCGATAGCTTGAACGCAGAACTTTGGGAGGAGACCAATGCGTATTCTAGTCGGACTTTTTACAGCGGGCATGATTGCCTTGCCAAGCGCAGCAACAGCGCAAGAGACCATCTCACTGACCATTGCATCCAGCCATCCAACGGTCATTCCCTGGGTCGGCATGATGAAGACGCATTTCATGGCGCGGACGGATGAAATCCTCGCTGAGAAAGGTGAATACAAGATCGAGTGGAACGAGGCATTTGGCGGGCAGCTTTATAAGGCCAATGCCACCCTGACGTCCGTCGAGCAGGGCATCACCGACATTGGCTGGGTCTTTTCATTCCTTGAGCCTGCAAAGCTGCCGCTCAGCCAGGCATCGAGCTATGCTCCCTTTGCCACCGTCAATCCGCCCCTTCAGCTTGAAGTCATGCAGGACCTTCTGGAAAAGAACGAGGCGTTTCGCCAGGAGTGGGAACAGTACAATCTCAAGGTTCTCGGTCTCACCGGCACCGACATGTACGACATCTACACCAAGAAGCCATTGCAGGGTATCGACGACATCAATGGCATGAAGCTCTCGGCCCCGGGTGTGCTTGGGACATGGCTGCGTGGCACGGGTGCGAATGCAGTCGATGGTTCGCTGACCAGTTTCTACACAGACATCCAGACCGGGATTTCGGACGGTGTGCTTTCCCTGGCGCTGGGTGCCCTGCCGGCCAAGCTTTATGAAGTTGCGCCCTATATCAACCGGTTCGACGTTGGTGTTGCCTTCTCTGGCGCTGTCGCGATCAATCGTGACAGCTGGGACGGTTTGCCCGAGGACGTCCAGAACGCAATGGTCGAAGCTGGCAAGTATTATACCGAAGCCCATGGCAAGGACCTTCTGGAACGACACGAAATCGCGATGAACAAGATGGTGGAACTGGGGGCTACCCAGTCGCCCCCCGTGACCGTCATCAAGATGAGTGATGAACAACGAAAAGCCTGGGTCGACAAGCTGCCGGATATCGCCGGCGAGTGGGCCGCCGATCTGGACGCCAAGGGTCATCCGGCAGGCGAATTCCTCAAAGCCTACATGCAAGGCCTTCGCGATCGCGGCGAGACGCCAATGCGAAACTGGGGCGAGTGAAACGTGGCTCCTGGTATCGAACATGGAAAGGAGCAGGCGGGACGCCCGTCGCCTGCTCCGGGCAGGTCAGCCAGGCTGTGGTTGACCTTCGTCGATGGTCTGGCGGTGCTGGGGACTATTCTCATTGGCGTCCTGATGGTCATCATTTGCACTGATATCGTCGCCCGAAACGCGATGGGGTCTTCGCTTCCTCTCGTGTCTGAACTCGGCGCATTGTTGCTGGTCATGATCGTCTGCCTGCAATTGCCAGCCACCGTCAGGGCGGATCGTCTCGCGCGCACGGAAGTATTTTATATTCCCATTCGTGAGAGCCATCCCAAGTTGGGTGCTGCCTTGTCATGCGTTTTCAACTTGGTCGGATCGTGCGTGTTGGGCGCGATCGCCTGGGCAAGCTGGTCCATCCTGGCCAAGGACTATTCGAGCGGCGAATTCATCGGTGTGACCGGCATCGCCACCCTCCCGACTTTTCCCTTCCGCATCCTGATCCTGGTCGGCATCGCGGTCTCATCAATCCAGTTTCTCGTTCAGGCGATTGCCGAATTGAGGACAGTCAACTGGAGAGGGCCGTCGCATGTCTCCGATTGAAATAGGCTCGGCCGCCATCGCGGCACTTCTCGTCCTCATCTATCTCGGCATGCCGATCGGGATCAGCATGCTTGCGGTCTCTTTCGTCGGTGTCGCAGCCATTCGAGGCGAGGGTGTCTCGCTGCGCATGATGGGCGCTGTCGCAAACGACAGTCTCCGTGAATATCTGTTTGCCGTCGTTCCACTCTTCGTGCTGATGGGCCTGCTCGTGACAGTTTCGAGAGTGGGCAAGGACACGTTCGACGTATTTCAGAACCTGTTCGGGCGCATAGCGGCCGGTTTGGGAATAGCGACGGTGTTCGCCAACGCCGTTTTCGCTGCCATAACCGGCATTTCGATTGCGTCAGCAACGGTGTTCAGTCGCGTCGCCGTGCCAGAGATGGTCCGTCATGGCTACACGCGCAAGTTCGCGACCGGCGTTGTCGCAGGATCGTCGGTCCTCGGCATGCTGATCCCACCCTCCCTGTTGATGATTGTCTACGCGGTGCTCGCGGAAGAGTCCGTCGGGCGCATGTTCCTCGCGGGCCTTGGTCCAGGCCTCCTGCTTGCGTTTGCCTTCTGTGTCACGATCCTGCTTCTGGCGCGCTTCCGGAAAGACTTTGTCTTTGATGGCAATGCAGACCTGGTTGAAGCTGCACCGATGAGTGTCAAGGACGTGACGAGAAAGTCGCTGCCTATCGTCTCTCTCATCTTCATTGTCCTTGGCGGGCTCTATGGTGGCTTTCTGAATCCCACGGAAGCAGGCGCAGCAGGTGCCTTTGGCGCTCTCGTGATCGCTGCCCTTCGTCGATCGCTCAGCGGCCGAACCCTTTGGCGGCTCTTGGTCGAAACAGGGCAGATCACCGTCTCGGTTTTGTTTCTTATCCTGGCGGCAACATTCTTCAGCCGCATGCTGGCTCTTTCCGGTGTTCCGGCCGGCCTGGCTGAATTCTTTCTCGCAGGCCCGATCGGACCTTACGGCTTCCTTCTGCTCTTCCTGCTCCTGGTCATTGCGCTTGGATGTCTGATCGATTCCATTTCCATCATGCTGATCCTCTTGCCGATTGCCCTGCCGATCGCCGAAGCCGCAGGGTTCGACCTGATCTGGTTCGGGGTGCTGACCGTGGTCGCGGTCGAGGTCGGGCTGCTCACGCCGCCATTCGGCCTATCGGTCTATGTCATCAAGTCGGCCATGGATGATCCTGACCTGAGGGTGGGGGAGATATTCAGGGGAGCCTGGCCCTTCGTCTTGGCCATGCTGGTGTCGATTGCGCTCATCGTGCTGTTCCCGTCGATCGCGACGTGGTTGGCACGGCTTTAAGGATCATCTCATGAAAAAGCTGGTGTTCATCCCTGGGAGCCTTCGATCGGCGTCCGCATCGCTTGCGACAGTGTGGGCGCTCACGGAGCTCCTTGGGGAGGACGTCGACTGCGCCGTCGCAGAGCCGGGCTGCTTGCCGCATTACAATGCCGATGTGCTGAACAGTCCTGAAGTGGAGGCATTCTGCGACCAGATCACTTCCTCTGATGGACTGGTCTTTGTCACACCCGAATACAACTACAGCATACCGGGTGTTCTCAAGAATGCCATCGACTGGGCTTCTCGGCCGGCTTTGCAGTCGCCTTTCAAGGGGAAGCCATGTTTCGTCATCAGCGTCTCCGGCGGTGCCCTCGGCGGAGTTCGTGCTCAGTCGCATCTCAAATATGTGCTGAACGGCATGCTGGCGGACGTCTATACATGCCCGGAAATCGTGATCCCTAATGCCAATCAAAAGATAGCAAACGGCAGGCTCTCCGACGATGCATTCTTCAGCTTCGCAATGCCGAAGCTCAGAGCCTTTGTTGAAGCTCTGCCCTGACCCAATGCGGTGCCTGCGTGGTTGGGATGCCGATCCGCGGTCCCCGATTGGTTCACATCGGAAGAGCTGGCGGATTGTCTAGCGGCGCCGAAAACCCTCGCTCGCCGTCATGAGCTGGCGCGTATAGTCAGTCGAGAAACCGCCATGGCGCAATTGTTCGACGCTCAGCGTCTCGACGATCTTGCCGGATTTCATGACGGCCAGATTCTCGCACATATGGCTGATCACGGCCAGGTCGTGGCTGACCAAGATAAATGTCAGAGCCCGATCCTTGCGCACTTGTTCCAGCAGATTGAGGATTTCTGCCTGGATAGAGGCGTCCAATGCCGAAGTCGGCTCGTCGAGCAGAAGCACCTTTGGCTCAAGAATGAGGGCACGGGCGATGGCGATGCGCTGGCGCTGGCCACCAGACAGCTGATGCGAGAAGCGGAAACGGAAGCCGGTCCCTAGCCCCACCTCGTCCAAGGCTCGGGTTATGCGCGTTTCTACGTCGGTGAAGCCATGGATCGTGAGTGGCTCGCGCAGCAGGCGGTCTACGGTCTGGCGCGGATGCAACGAGCCGTAGGGATCCTGGAAAACCATCTGAACCTGGCGGTAGAAGTTCTTGTCGCGTTTGCGCCCCTCATACAGTTGCCCATTAACCGATAGAATGCCTGAGCTGAAGAAGTTGAGGCCAGCCACGGCCCTCAGGAGCGTCGATTTACCCGAACCGGATTCTCCCACAACGCCGAAGGAGGCGCCGTCTTCGACATCCAGATTGACACTATCGAGCGCACGATAGCCATCGAAGCTGACGACCATGTCTCGAATGGCAATTGCCGGCCTCATAGTGCCCACTCCGCCTTGCGCAACAGAACCGGCAAGGGATGCCGATCGGCCGCTATCTGCGGCAGGCATTCGAGCAGCCCGCGGGTATAGGGATGCTGTGCCTCGTGAAGCCGCGTTGCTTCGATCTCCTCCACGACCCGGCCGGCATACATGACCAGCACGCGGTCGCAGAAGGAAGAAACGAGCCTGAGATCGTGGCTGATGAAGATCAGCCCCATACCGCGATCCCGCACCAGGCCATCCAGAATAGCAAGGACTTCGAGCTGGACCGTCACGTCGAGAGCTGACGTCGGTTCGTCGGCAATCAGAAGTTCAGGGCCGCAGATCAGCATCATGGCAATCATTACGCGCTGACCCATGCCGCCGGAAACTTCATGCGGATAAAGATCAAACACGCGTTCAGGATTGCGGATCTGAACGGCTTCGAGCATGGCGAGAGCGCGACTGCGTGCCGTGGCCGAGGAAACCTTCTCGTGGGTCCGCAGCGTCTCCATGATCTGGCGCCCGACGGTCATGACCGGATTCAGCGAATATTTGGGATCCTGTAGGATCATCGCCAGTTGCTTGCCGCGCAGCGATCGGCGACGCGCCGGGTTTGCGGTCATGAGATCGGTCTCGCGGAACTGCAGCCTATCCGCCGAGATCCTGGCCTGCGGCGAGGTCAGCCCCATGATGGCTCGCCCGGTCTGCGACTTGCCGGAGCCGGATTCACCCACGATGCCGAGCCTTTCGCGCCCGAGTGTAAAACTCACACCGCGCACCGCCTCGATCAGGCCTGTACGGGTTGGAAAGCTGACGCGTAGATTCTCGACGGTCAAAAGCGCGCTCATTGGCCAGCCTCCTTCGGGTCGAGCGCATCGCGCAGACCGTCACCCAAAAGGTTGAAGCCGAGCGACACGATCAGGATGGCGAAGCCCGGCATCGCCGCGACCCACCATTGATCGAGAATAAAGCGACGGCCGGATGCAATCATCGCACCCCATTCTGGTAGCGGAGGCTGCGCGCCGAGGCCGAGGAAACCGAGGCCGGCCGCCGTCAGGATGATCCCGGCCATATCGAGGGTGACGCGGACGATGACCGAGGAGAGGCAGAGGGGCGCGATATGCGACAGCACGATGCGGGGTGGAGACGCACCCATCAGCTGCACGGCCGCGATGAAATCCGAATTGCGAAATGTCAGCGTCTCGGCGCGGGCAATGCGCGCATAGGGCGGCCAGGACGTGATGGCGATGGCAAGCACGGCATTCTCGATCCCAGGACCGAGCGCCGCGACAAGTGCCAGCGCGAGGACCAACTTGGGGAAGGCGAGGAAGATGTCGGTGATGCGCATCAGCACCCCATCGATCCAGCCGCCGGCATAACCGGCGATCGTGCCGACGATCAGGCCAACAGGCGCGGCTATGATCGCAACCAGAGCGACGACGAACAAGGTCAGCCTCGATCCGTGGATCAGACGGGAGAGAATGTCGCGTCCCTGGTCGTCCGTGCCGAGCAGATAGCCGGCGCTGCCAGGTGGCAAAAGGCGTGCGTTGCGCAGATCGCCTTGAACTGGCGAATGGGGCGCCAGAACATCGGCAAAGGCGGCGACGAAGAGAAGAGCGAGCAGGATGGCAAGCCCGGCCAGCGCCAGTCGATTTTCAGCAAAACGCTGCCAAATAAAATAGGCGCGGCCGCAGCGGGCCTGCAGGCGGGATCGCGGTTTGTCAGAGGTAAGCCAAGCCTTCCAACCCTGTTCGGATGCGGCGGAGACGGGTGTGGTCATCGGCTGCGCGTCCTCGGATCCAGAGTGCGATAAAGTATATCGGACAGGAGATTGATGCCGATAAACACGGATCCAATGACGATCGTCCCGCCGAGAACGGCGTTCAAATCGGCATTCTGTAGCGAATTGGTGATGTAGAGGCCGAGCCCCGGCCAGGAGAAGATCGTTTCGGTCAGCACCGAACCTTCGAGCAGTCCGGCATAGGAGAGCGCAATGACCGTCACCAGGGGGACAGCGGCGTTTCGAAGCGCATGAAACCAGATGATGCGGGTTTCGCTGAGCCCCTTGGCGCGTGCTGCGACGATGTACTCCTGCGCAAGTTCATTGAGCATGAAGGACCGGGTCATCCGGCTGATATAGGCCATGGAGAAATAGCCGAGCAGGCCACCGGGCAGGATTATGTGGCGAAAGAGATCCCACAACACGTCCCACTGGCGCTGCATTGTCGCGTCCAGCAGGTAGAAGCCGGTGACGGGGGTGAAGCTGTATTCGTAGACGATGTCAACTCGGCCAGGATAGGCGACCCAGTTCAGCTTCGCATAAAAGAGAAGAAGGGCCAGCAGACCAAGCCAGAAGATCGGGACCGAGTAACCGATCAGCCCGATAACACGCACCAGCTGATCTACAATCGAGCCACGCTTGACGGCGGCCAGCACCCCAAGCGGAACGCCGAAAACGGCTCCGATGAACGTGCCCACCGTCGCAAGTTCAATCGTGGCCGGAAAGACGCGGGCAATATCCTTCATGACCGGATTCGTGGTCAGCACCGACACGCCGAAGTCACCGGACAGCGCCTGGCGGACATAGATTATGAACTGATGCCAGAGCGGCAGGTTGAGGCCGAGCTCTTCACGCACGCGTTCGACCACATGCGCGGGCGCCCGGTCCCCGACGATGGCAAGTGCTGGATCGATGGGAACGACTCGACCGATGAAAAATGTCACAGCCAGAAGGCCGAGATAGGTGGTCACCACGGTGAGCACGAATTTGCCGATGGTGGTGGTGATCGCGAAGACGCGCTGCGAAGCGCGCCTTCGATCGACCTGGCTGTCAACGGGGGGCAAGGACTACTATTCCTTGCTGACCGTGTTGATATAGTTGGTGTCGAAGCTCGGCCCGAGTTTGTAGTTTTGTACCTTGCTCGAATAGCCCGCGATTTCCGTTTGCTGGAAGATCACCACGAACGGGCCGGATGCGAGCACCTGCTTTTGCAGGTCCTCGTATATTGCGGCGCGCTTGGCGGTGTCTTTTTCGAGCAGGGCGGCGGCCGTATTGGCCGACAATTCCTTCGGGTCCCAGGCATTGCGCCAGGCGAGCGTCTTGTTCGTGCCTTCGTCGGAATTGTCTGGATTGAAAGTGAAAGTCTCGGCATTCGAATTGGGATCGAAATAGTCCGAGCCCCACTGGCCGATATAGATGTCGTGCTGGCGGGCGCGGTACTTCGTCAACGTCTGCTTGCCGTCACCGGGAATGATTTCCAGCTTGATACCGGCCTGGGCAAGGGTCTGCTGGACGTTTTCGGCAATGCCGGTCACGGGCTGGGTGTTGCGGACGTCCATGGTGACGGTGAAGCCGTCTGCCAGACCGGCCTTGGCCAGCAGTTCCTTGGCCTTTGCGACGTCGAGCTCGTAGGGCTTGTCTTCCAATGCGCCGAGCTGGCCGGACGGCAGAAACGTCTGGTGGATCGTACCGATGCCCTTGATCAGGGTTTCGCCCAGAGCATCATAGTCCACGAGGTATTTGAAGGCCTCGATCACCTCGGGTTTTGCCAGGTTCGGGTTCTTCTGGTTGAGGCTGAAGTAGTAGAGCGTGCCCTTCGGTGCCGAGGTGGTTGCGATGCCGTCCTTGCTGGCTACGGCGTCGAAATCGTTGGGATCGAGGTTGCGGGCGACGTCGATATCGCCGTTTTCGAGCGCCAGACGCTGGCCGGAGCTCTCTTTCATGTAGCGATAGATGACGCGGGCGAGCTTGGCCTTTTCGCCATAGTAGTTGTCGTTGCGCTCGAGCACCACGACTTCGTTGGCACGCCATTCGCGGATCTTGAATGGACCCGAACCAGCATAGCCGGTTTTCAGGAACTCGTTGCCGAAGTCGGTTTCATATTTGTATTCCTCTGTCGGTGTCACCGGCTTGGCATTCTCCATCACCACTTTCTTGTCGACGACGGAAGCGACGGTGGCGGTCAGCACGTTCAAGACGAAGCTCGGTGCATAGGGCTTGTCGACGGTCAGGACGAAGGTCGACGCGTCGGCAGCTTTGGCCATTTCCGTCACGTTTTCGCCGTTGAGGCCGAACTGCGTCAGGAGAAAGGCCGGTGACTTGTCGAGCTTGACGACACGTTCGAACGAGAACGCCACGTCCTCGGCCGTGATAGGATTGCCGGAAGCGAAGGTGAGGTTGGGCTTCAGCTTGAAGGTATAGGTGAGGCCGTCCTCAGACACATCCCAGCTTTCGGCCAGATCGCTGACGATCTTCGACGTATCTGTCGGATCGAGCGCAACGAGCTTGCTGTAGGTGTTGGCCGTGACTTCCGCGGTCGAGATTTCGAAAGCTTCGCCTGGATCGAGCGTGATGATGTCGTCGATGGCCCAGGCCTGGACGAGCGTGTCGGCAGGTGTTGCCGCATATGCGTTGGGTGCGGTTGCGGCCATGAGGGCGAAAATTCCGCTGGTCGCCAGAAGTCGGAGGTGTCTGTCAAACATTGTCATCTTATCGTTCCCTTCATTGTTATAAAGTCAGGCGATACAGTCGTCTTGAACTGGGCGAGTGACTGGTGCCGACTAGTGCCATGGCAACAGTCCACAGCTGGCACAGACGGGTTGCTCAGTTCAGTGCTCGATGCAGGTTAGAGGCTGCAGGCTCCCATCGGGTCGCGCGTTCTCCATTGTTTTTTGCGAGTCGTCGTGTCGAGGGTGAACTTTTGCGCTGAGCCGTGAAAGCACCTCCCATGGCGCCAGCACCGCGGACAAGTTGTGTGTCACATTGAATATCGGGTCCATTAGAGTGATCCCAAGAGCTCTTCGCATTCAATATGGCCATGTCTCTCAATCGGACGCGCAAAAGTGATTTGAATAAGCTCTGCGAAGGTAGGGCCAGAAAGCCTCCGCATTCAAGTGTGAAAATTCCTGTGACGGGGATGGGGCGAGGGGGGCAATGGCAAGCGGTTTAATCGCATTCCTATATTCATATCAGCGAGCGGGCTCATCAAGCTCACTGCCCGTTTGTGCGGAACGCCATGGCCGGGGGAAGGCGGTCCCGCCTGACCCTGAAGGGTCGCTATGCTCAGGCTCCTGCGGCTTCCCTTGTTCCGGCCCTGACGTGTCGAGAATTCCCGCGTTCGCGCCCTGCGGTCGCCGCTATGCTGAACGCTCCGATGCTCTTCATTGTCTGACCCGGATCTCGCGCAAGCGCGGCTTTGATCCGGTTGGTATGGGGCGTCGGGTGCAATGTTTGCCCTGCATGCGATGGGTGCGGCCCTTGCCGCTCAGGACGGTTCGAACAGATCCCGGAACTCCGGATCCGCATAGTAGCGGATCTTGCGCGCAAGTGCAGGCCTCTGACCCTGGGCGAGCAGGATCATCGCTTCAGCCGGCAGCCGCATGATCTCGTCCGGGGTCATCAGATCTCGGGCAACGACATGCTCGCTCGACGTGATGCCGGTTGGCTTCCAGGGGAGGGTCGGATTGCTCCAGGATTGCGTGACGTGCCGTTCGTCCATGCGGCCGATGGTCCGGGCAATCAGACTTGCGGTCTCGATGTCGTTGACGCCGAATACCTGAAGTGTGCTTGCATTGGAGAGAAATGTGCCAGAGCGTTCCCCGTAGGTGGCCCGCAGTTGATGCATGTCCTGCAGGATTGGCCAGAGCTGCACGCCATAACCTGCCATCAGGCCCATGGCCCGTTCGACGGGAGCGAGATGCCCAAGCGCTGCGAACTCGTCGAGCAGATAGAGGACGGGCTTTTCCGGAATGGCGGGATCTCGCGCCATGTCGGTGAGGCTCTGGGTGATGAGCAATCTCAGCCACCGCGAATAGGTCGACAATCGATCCGGCGGCAGGACAAGGAAGACGGTCGCTGCCTGGTGTTTAAGATCGGTAAAGCGGAAGTCCGATCGCTTCAGCACCTCCACCATGCGCGGACTGTCGAGGAAATGCGTGTGGCGCTGGGCAGCGGACAAGACGCCGGCTGCCTCCCGGTCCGCCTTGCCAAGGTGACGATTGGCAGCGCGGGCAATCAGGCCGTCGGCTTCCGGCATCTGCTGCATCTGCTTCAGCAGATCTGCGAAGCTCTGCGGGTCTGCCGTGAGATGGCGGCGCAGCGTTCCCAGATGCCGCTCGTCGGGTGGAGAGGTGGCGACGATCATCAGGATCAGGCCTGCGATCAGCGCCTTTGCCTCCTCGTTCCAATGGGCTTCTCCCGCCATGCCGGGTTCATCGAAGACAAGCGCATCGGCAAGCGTGCCTGCATCTTCGGCCAGATCGAGACTGTTGGGATCGAGACGGTCGAGCGGATTGAAGGCTGCAGTCCTGAAGCCCGTGACGGCGAAGGGATCAAGGATGTAGACCGGGCCGAAGCTCAGCCGGGCGCGTGCCGTGATCCTGGCATTCTCGCCCTTGGGGTCAATGCAGATGACCGAGCGCTGACTGGTCAGGAGATTGGGAATGATCGTTCCCACACCCTTTCCGGTTCTGGTCGGCGCCATGGTGAGAAGATGGCCCGGTCCATCATGGCGCAGCAGTTTTCCCGAATGCAGGTCCCGTCCGATCAGCAGCCCGTCCTCGCTCCTGGTCAGCTTGTTCAGGTCCTTCCGCGTTGCCCATTCTGCCGTCCCATGGATCCATGAGGCACGAGCCCGAGCGAGGAAGGGAATGAGAAGTCCGATGGTCGCAGCGATCAATGGCACATACTTCAGCACATCGGGCAGAACGCGGCTCAGCCAACCGCGCTCTTCGCCAGGGTCCGCATTGTGCTGGATGATGACATCGATGCCGAGGATAATCCCGACCAGGAGATAGCCGAGGAACAGGTAGATCACGGCAAGCTTGAGGCCGATTGCCAGTAGACGAAGGCGCGTGAGGAGGGTCATGGCTGCTCCTCCCCGTCGTTGCCAGTAGAGGCATCGGGCGTGCCCGTGCTCGTTCTCATGCTCTTTTCCATGCTAGGGCCGAGAATATCGTCAAACAGTGCCCTGTCATTCTCCCGCGTCAGGAACCCGGGCAGTTCGGCGCGGAGCCAATCGTCGAGACGGCTGCTCAGATACCGTTCCGGCTGCCGTTCGATCCGGTCGAGCACAAGCGCCCCGATGAGGATCTTTCGTCTGGTGTCACGGGCTCGCTGCTCCTTGCCCAACCGCGCCACCAGTACATCCCTGCGGGCCTCGAGCTGTCTCAGTCTTTCCTGGATGCTGCGTCTCGCCATCGCCTCGTCCTTTCGAAACAAAACAACATTCGACGCGGATGGGCAAAATCGCACAAGGTACAAATTTGTTGTGAGCCGTGAGCAACGGGCGGCGAAGCCGCATCCCGGTGGCTTCCGAGCGAAGCGAAGAAAGCAACAAGGGCGCACTTACGAGTTGCTGCGCAACTCAGTGCTCAGATGACCTGAGACGTTCTGGAGACTGCGAATGGCGATCTACCATTGCAGCATGAAGCCGGTCAGCCGCGGTGGCGGCCGAAGCGCCGTGGCCGCGATCGCCTATCGCACGGCAAGCCGGATGATCAATGAGCGCGAGAACGTCTGGTATGACTTCACCCGAAAGACCGGTGTCGTGCATTGCGAGATCGTGCTGCCGGAAGGTTTGGATGCGACATGGGCGCTCGACAGATCTGCGCTGTGGAATGCGGTTGAATTCGCCGAGAAACGCAAGGATGCGCGGCTGGCACGTGAGTTCGAAGTCGCGCTTCCGCATGAGCTGAATGCGGGAGAGAGGTTGGCACTGCTGCGAGCCTTTGCCCGTGATCTTGCCGATCGGCATGGGGCAGCCGTCGACTTTGCCATTCATGCCCCGGGCGGCGACAGCGACATTCGCAACAGCCATGCCCATGTGATGATGACGACGCGCAAGGTCGATGCATCAGGACTCGGCGAGAAGACGCTGATCGAGCGGGAGAACAAGTGGCTGTTGAACCACGACCTGCCGACGTCACAGATGCAGCTCCGCGAGATCCGCCAGGCCTGGGAGACGCATGCCAACCGGGCTCTGATGCTGGCAGGCCATGAGGTGAGGATCGATCATCGCTCGCATCTGGAGCGTGGGCTGGAGATCGAGCCGACCGAGCATATGGGCGTGCATGCAAGCGAGATCGACCGCCGCGGCGGGTCTGTCTCGCGCACCCGTATCGACGAGGAGGCAGCACGGCGAAATGCCGAGCTGATCCGCGAGAAGCCAGAACAGGTGCTGGCGCTGATCACGGGCGAGAAGAGCGTCTTCGATCGTTACGATGTCGCGAGGGCACTGCACCGTTACATCGATGATGCCAGCCAGTTCCGCAATGCCTTTGCCGCGGTGATGGGATCGAAGGCTCTGGTGGAACTGCGCAAGGAGACGGCGGGTGAGCTTGCCCGGTACACGACACGCGAGATGCTGGAGATCGAACACGCCATGGCCCTGCGTGCGGATCGCATGAGCCGGCACTCACCTTCGCAGGTCGGCTCGCACGCATCCCGTAATGGGAGTGGCCATGGCGTCGATCGACATCATGTCGATCGGGCCTTGAAGCTACAGGACGACGCACTCGGGGCAATGACGGATGACTCGACCTCGCGGACAGTTGAACGGCAAAGACGAACCGTCCCTTGGGTCACGTCCCGTCACACGCCTCCTGGAGGACTGAGCGAAGAACAGCGGCTTGCTGTCCGGCATGTCACCGGTCCCGAGCGCATTGCAGCGGTCATCGGCTTTGCAGGCGCCGGCAAGTCGACCATGCTGGCGGCAGCCCGCACTGCCTGGGAGGCGCAGGGGTACCGGGTGCATGGGGCAGCCCTTGCCGGCAAGGCGGCGGAAGGCCTTGAGGAATCCTCCGGCATCATATCGCGGACGCTCGCCTCCTGGGAATACAGCTGGCAAGCGGGCAGGGCGGAGCTCCAGTCTAATGACATCCTCGTCATCGACGAGGCTGGCATGATCGGCAGCAGGCAGCTTGGCAGATTTGTCGAAGAGGTTGAGCGACGGGGAGCAAAGCTGGTGCTGGTCGGCGACCACGAACAGCTGCAGGCGATCGGGGCGGGATCGCCGTTCCGGGCGATTGCCGAGCGGATTGGTGCCGTCGAACTCTCCGAGATCCGCCGGCAGAAGGAGGACTGGCAGCGGCAGGCCTCGATTGCCTTTGCCACCCATCGAACAGGCGAGGGACTATCCGCCTATGCCGAGCGCGGGAAAGTGCACTTTGCCGAAGACAGGGACGGGGCACGCGAAGCACTGGTGCGGGATTATATGGCAGATCGGGATGCACGACCGGAGGGTTCACGTATTGCGCTGGCGCATCGGCGCGTCGATGTCCGGGCGATCAACGACGCGGTTCGATTAGCATTACAGGCACGTGGAGACCTGGCGAAAGCCGATCAGGCCATTGACACAGGAGAGCCGGGGCAGGGCAATCGGCAAGGTCACGATCAAGGGCAAGGGCAAGGGCAGGGGGCGGACAGAGCCAACCGGGAGATCATCTATCAGACCAATGACGGCAAACGCGGCTTTGCACCCGGTGATCGCATCGTGCTCCTCGAGAACAACCGGGATCTCGGTGTGAAGAACGGGATGCTCGGGACGGTGACGGCCGTCGAGCCTGACGCAATACAGGTAAGGCTCGACGGCGCCGGGCAGAATGGCGCCCGTCTCATCTCGATACCGGTCAGTAGTTACCAGAGCTTTGACCATGGCTACGCGACGACGATTCACAAGGCGCAAGGGGCAACGGTCGATTGCGCCTTCGTCATGGCATCCGCCACTATGGACCGGCATCTGACCTATGTGGCGATGACCAGGCATCGGCATGCCGTCGGGCTCTATGCAGGACGCGACGAGCTGAAGGACATGAAGGCTCTCTCGGCCAGTCTCGGGCGATCCGGCGCCAAGGAGACGGTGCTGGATTATACCGAGGCGTTTGCCGCCCGGCGCGGGCTCGCGGAGGGGATTGGCATCACCAGTGAGATCGTGATGGGCACTGCTGCACAGCGCGCTGCCGATCGGCCGGCGGCTCACTACGGCGCTTTGGGTGAGCGCGTTCGCTCGCCGTCCGAACGGCAGCCCTTGGAGGAGACTGCTCGGGTAGAGATGGGTCGTGGGCAAGGGACGGAGAATGGTCCAGCAGCCGAGGCGCAAGGCGTCAAGGTCCCGCCGCTGGTGCCGGTGATTACCCGCTACGCGCACACGGTCGAGGAGGTGGCGCTGGCAGAGGCGTCGCGGCATCTCGGCCAGGCGCTCGATGGGGTGCGTTCCGTTGGGCCCAGGGTGTTTGTTGATTCCGAACCATTTGCAGCGCTGGTCGCAAAGACGATCACTGAGCGCAAGGGTGATGTCGCTGCATTGGCGAAGGCCGTGGCCGAGCGCCCGGAGGCATTCGGTGAGCTTCGTGGTCGGGCTGGGCTCCTGGGCGAGAACCGGGATCGCAAGCATGCTCGACGTGTGGCAGACGCGCTCAGTGCTCACGTTGGATATGCGGCGCAACACTGGACGAAGCGATATGAGCAGGCGGTAGACTCCGAACAGTGGAAGCGGGAGAAGCAGGATGTGATCGAGGTGCCTGGGTTAAGTCCCCGCAGTGAAGCGATCCTCAAGCAGCTGGACGGGCTCGACTATGCGGAGAAGCCTGCGTTTTTGGAGAAGCTTGTGGGGATGCCGGAGGGAAAGCGGGCGCTGGAGGAGGCGGAGCTGATCACCGATGCAATGCGGCGGCGGTTTGGTAGCAGCGATGCGAGGGATTTGACGCCGGCGAAACTGGCGCGGGGGGATGAGGTTGGGTTGGCGCGAATGGTCGAGGTGACCCAGATAACCCATCGCGCGACGACGGCGGAGATGTTCAGGCAGGCGGAGATGGCGAGGAGCGAGAGGAGGGGGCTTGGGTTGGGGATGTGAGTTTAGGGGCCCAGGTCTTTAGGCCTTCGAGTCCAGAAGCCAGAAATGTCGTCAAGCATATAAATTCGATGCCTCCATTCCTGCAAATCACCTTTGATTTGAATGTTGCCATTGTTGATTTTATTGAGACAATTGATCGCCTCCCGTTGTAGGCAAAAGATATTGTATACATTCGGATAACTATGAAGATATAGATGCACGTGTTCAATGACGTTGCTTATAATCTCGTCTGCAAATTTGTATTCAGCGCTTATCGCAGAGTTTAAGTGATTTAGTGCAAATTTGTGACGTCGTTCGTCTCGGAATAAACGCGTGAGGTGCGTGTACGTCGCTTCGGACACTTGACTGTCCGTGGCAGCACAAAGTCTAGCTCTCTGTATTTTTTTGTATAGTATCTCAGCAGGTTCGTATCCATCCATTTCCGGATCATCAAAGTATCCAGCATTCACCCAGCTTATCCACCGATTTATTAAGGGGGTGGGGTTAAGGGCGCGCGGAAGAATTTGTTCCAAAGCATCAATTTGATAGCGTCCTGGTCCTCGATCTCGAAATAAAAGAGTAGACAATACAGATTGTTCATTTGCAGGCAAAAGAGCATCTATGTTGCAACGGAGAAAGGATTCATATCGTGGATGAAAGGCGTCAAAATGATCGTGAAATACGTTCTGCGCCCATTTCAATGCGCCGGGGTGATTGAACTTGCGGCATAAATTCATGCCGACGTTGAGCCGTTCCGCTTCTGTATCTGGCGTCGTTTCGATTATGCGTTCAACGATATCAGTCCCTTCGTTGTATGTAGATACGATATCGAGGACATTTCCCAGAATTGCAGCCGCCGAGGCAGTGGAGTTTTCCAACGCAGACCGGTAGAATAACAGCAAGTCGCCTTTCTCAATGGACGAGTTTTTGAGCACCCCTATCGTGTCCGGCTGAAGCGTACCACTATTTTTGATCTCGGTATCCGCAGCCGCAAGCAGCGGATTTCTGTTTAGGATTTCAATCTGGTCTGACCCTGCCCGTTTGGGCAGGGCAGTGGGATCGCCGCCAGAATCTTGTAAGAATTTGACTAAAAGCCGGTGCTGAATTGCGGTTCTGTCCTTCATTTTGCAAAGTGAAAAGTGATCGGTGTTGGGAATCACTATCGGATTTCCAAAGTATCTTAGGGCCGATATCTGTGAGACGATTGGGTGGGCAATTATTGAGTTGAAGTAAGGCGGTTTTTCTTCCGCTAACTCTTTACCTCGAATAAACAGATGATTGCTCTCCTTCAGGTTCAGAAACTCCCGGTCGAGATCCAGAAGCCACGAGTTCTGCTCTGAAAATCTTAATGTATCGATTTGGGTGTGCCCAAGAATTCGCGCAAAGGGGGTAAGCCAGGTTGCGTAACGCGAGCCCAGCGAGGGCGAGCCAAGCAGAAAAAGGCCCACCCGGGTTCCGCGCCTGATAAGATCAGCGGCTTGCTGTACGAGATAGCGCCTCGCGATAATTCCACCCATGCTGTGACACACAAATATTATTTCTGGTCTGTTGATAACCCCGTCCAATTGTAGCTGTTCTTTCAGGTAGTCAACGACATCACCCAGACGATACGATGCAGATGAAATTGTGGTCTTGTATGAAAAGACATGTATGCCGAAATCAGAGATGTTTATTTCTTTGGAGACCAGATCTGGCCAGTACGACCCGTTTGCATGCCGCCAGCAGGATTGGCTGTCAGACATGAGTCCATGAATAAATATTATAGCGGGTGATGTGTCCCTCCCCTTGCGGATCCGTTCTGACTGCATGAACCCTCCAATTGACAGAGTGTCGTAAAAACTCAGCTGTATTCTACCTCCTTTGCTTCAAAAAGATATTATTTTAGCAGCGGTTAAAGTAACCGCGATACTTCATCCTGTTGAGAAAGTATGGCACCCTGAATGGAAGCCGCATCTTTGCGGCCGCCACGATCAGGAATGCTGAGAAGCATTGTCATACCAAATACATCAACGAGAGGAACTGGCCTTGCCAGGGAGAATTGAGTGCCGCCCGCTGCGCTCGTGGCGATTGTCCGTTTCCTTACGGTGCAGTGCAGGGTAGTTGCTGGGAGCATGCAATGAGAGTATTTCTGGGAACCCTCGTCGCTATTCTGACGGCTCTTCCGATCCAAGCCCACGCACAGGAAGTCACGGGGCGCGCGTCAGTGATCGACGGTGATACGATCGAGATCCAGGGAAACCGGATCCGCTTTGACGGCATAGACGCCCCCGAGGCTCGGCAGCGCTGCGAGGATGCGAGCGGAAAGTTCTACCGGTGCGGCAAGGTCTCTGCTGACGCGCTCGATGCATTCCTGGCGAAATCTCGCCCCACCTCATGCAAGATCACCGGGAAAAGCTGGGACAGGCTCGTGGGAACCTGCCGCCGTTCCGATGGTGCCGACGTCAACAGATGGATGGTCCAGCAGGGCCATGCGATCGACTGGCCAAAATACAGCCGCGGCAGGTACGCTGCCGATCAGAGGCAAGCCCAGGCGCGCAGGAAAGGTTTGTGGGCCGGTCGGTTCGAATGGCCGTGTGTCGTCCGCGGCGCGAAATGCGAGTGAGGCCATGAGAAGCGCTTTGGAGATCGGCTTGCTCGCCCTGTTGATCATGGGCATTGTCGTCTCAGTTGGATTGCAGATCGCTCGCGCTTTTGGGGCGATTTAACCTCGTTTGCTCAACCTAGTGGACATGCTCGCGCTGATTGTTATGGTCGCCCCTCTACAAGGGAGGGGATCATGATCATTCGCATTTCAGTCGCCGTCGCGCTACTCGCTTCGTCTTTCGCACCGGCCGGCGCTCACGGCGGAGGCTGCCGCAAGAGTTCACCGCCGGGCCAGTGCTGTCACATGGACAGGAAGACAGGCAGCGTCCATTGCCACTAAGAATTCGGGGTTGCCCCAGACATCCCGGTAGCTACCATTCGCCTTATGCGAAAAGACGACATCCCGAGTTTTGTTTCTGAGCTGATCGATGCTGGTGCGCCGATCTGTGCGGTCGGCCGCGAACTCTATGTCATCGGCGATGTCGATCTTCCGGATGCAAAGGCGGAAGTCGTATGGGAAATCTGCAACCGATATGGTGAAAGAGATCACTTGATCCTGGAAATCGTGGCGTATCTGCGCTCTGTCGGACGGTTCCTCGACTTGTCGCGCGAAGCACTGCATTAGGTCCGAATGAGCACCAACTCATCATCCGGGAGAGGGCGCTGAAGCTGTTTCGCCTCAGGCCAAGGTGCTGTCAGCCACGTCTCAATGTCCTCTTCTCGCTTGAGGATCACCGGCATGGCCTTCGGATGAATGGGACCAACGATCCCGTTTGGCTCCGTCGTCAGGAAGCCGAAGAGATCGTCACGTGTCAGGCCGTCCTTCACCTTCCGCACGCTTTCCCACTGCGCGACCCAGATCCCGGCAAAGAATATCAGCGGTTCGGTCGCGTCGCCGGCGAACCAGGCGTTTGGCGTGGCGCCTCCTTCCTGCTTGGACGCAGGATCAGGCTCGGCGAACCGGGTGATTGGCACAACGCAACGGTTCTCAACGCCCAACCAGCGCTTCCAGTGAGAACTGGCTGTGTTGCGGATGTTCGTTGTCCCGCGATCCGGTTCGTGCTTCAGCAGGTGGTCGAAGTCGACCGGTTTGCCCTTCTCGCGCAGCTTATCCGCTCGCTTGGTCGCTGCATCGAAGAGTGCCTTCTGCGATGAGGGCATGCCCCAACGCACCATCACTGCTTCGCGCTCGCCGGCAATGTTGCGGACGATAGGCGCCATCTGGTCGGGGTAGACGTTGAGTGACGGCTCGAGATTGCCCAGGCGATCGATCGCCTTGGTCAGCGCCCGTATGGCTTCCTGGTTGGTCGTGATGTTGAAGAGGTTACACATCACTTTTCATCCTTGAAGGTTTGTTCTGCAACAATAGTTGTACCCGAGCTCTTGGCATGGATCTGTCTTGGGGGCGAACAGCAAGAGATCAGAAGCTGACAGTCTCAATCTCGCATTTACTCACCCCATTGCCGGCTAGCATCAAACGCTATTGGTCTGACATGAGCAAGGGCCGCAAAAAAAACTCACCTTTGATTGAAGTCAACTTCAATCTGTTCGCCGGCCTCGAGGCGCGGAGGCGCGGAGGCGCTCACGCGCTCAAAATGTTCCGCGGAAGCCAACAAGGCTAAATCGGATGCGTTGCACTGATCTCCGAGGATAAAGGCTTTTTCGGTCACCTCTTCGAATTGCTCCGCGTTCAAAGAACTGACGTAGCTTGGGGGCTGCGCAGGGAAAAATCCAAGCTCACGCGCCGAGTGCTGCTTCGATCACGCCTGAAATTTGTCTGGCTCGCAGGAAGTGTGATTGGACGCGCCACCTTTCATGGTTGTCAGCCGTACAGATTGGCAAACTTGCCTTGGATTCCAATGGGTCATCAGACTGTCACCTGGGCAATCGGCGACGCTCCAATCCATAGGAGAAGCGAATCCGAGTGCCGAAATTGACCGGTCGACCAAGCAATGCCGACCAGTCAGGCGCTATCCGGATTTCAATCACTACAAATCTGTCGGTTTACGAGCCGAGCAATAACGCTGATTATTGCCGTTTGGGACCGCTCAAAAGCGCTCTCGCCAATTATTGGCGCCTCCAACATGAGTGGCGGGTGCTTTCGATCTAGTTGCCGTGTTCGAATCGAACAAAGCTGGAGACTTAGTATGAAGCCGGATGTTTCTCGTGGCGTGGAGCCGCCTCTGGTCCGTTTCGCAGTTGGTCGTCTCGAGGCGGCGAGACTTCTTGATGTTTCGCCGAGTACCTTCGACACTTGGGTCAGGCAGGGATTGATGCCCAAAGGGATCAAGATCGGAAATTTGCGCCGCTGGGATGCTGGTCAGCTTCGGGCGTGCTGGTACGATCTCGTTGAGGCGAACCAGGAAGGAGATGTAGACGATGACATCGAAAACCCCTTCGACAAGACGGTTGGGTAGAGCCAGCACGCCGTTTCGCTTTTGCAGTCGCGATGTCGACCGGTTTGGCAACGCGCGTTATTACATCCGTATTCCTGGCTTGCCGAAATATCGGATGACGTCGCCCTATGTCGACGGCCAAGGCAATATTACTGCAGCCTTTGCGGAAGAGTATCATCGCGTCATTGCCGGGGATCGTGGCAGCAAGCCATTGCCGCCGATGCGTGTCCAAGAGGGGACAGTCCGGTGGCTTGTGGAGACCTACTACCGGTCAAAGCTTTTCCAGACCTATTCGGCGGCGACGAAGAACGACAAGAAGAGTGTCCTCAATCGGTATTGCGAGCTTGTTGGCAACCTGCCGTTCAAGAAGATGCGGAAGTCGGACGTCGAGGCAAGCCAGATGAAGCGCAGTCACACGCCTGGAGCCGCCGACAAACTCGTCAAGTATCTGAAGGCTCTATTCAACTGGGCAATTAAGGAAGGCATTGCGACCTTCAACCCTGCAGAGGGCGTAACAAAAATTCACAAATCAGACGGATTTCATTCGTGGAGCGAGATCGAGCTAGATCGGTTTCGAACTGTCTATCCGCTTGGAACGATGGCGAGACTGGCATTCGAGCTGATGTTGAACCTCGGTGTGAGGCGATCGGACTTGGTCAAGCTCGGCTGGCGCAACCTGATCGGCGAGCGCATCGAGTTTGTGCCGCAAAAGGGCGCGGGCAAATATGCGCAGTTCTTGAGCTTGCCGGTCACCGCAGAGCTCAACGACGCCTTGAACGCCATCACTCATGACAAACCGACCTTCCTGGTGACGGAATACGGCAAGCCGTTTATGTCCAACGGTTTCGGCAACAAGATGCGGCAATGGTGTGATGAAGCCGGGCTACCGGAATGTTCGTCACACGGACTTCGAAAGGCTTCGGCCACGATCCTTGCAGAAGCGGGTGCCACAGAACATCAGCTCATGGCCATTTTCGGCTGGTCCGATTCGAAGATGGCTCAGCACTATACGAAAACGGCCCAATCGAAGCGCGTTATCGACGCCGGTTTTGAGCGGCGGAGAAGCTACGTGGCCCGGCGAAATGTCCCACTTTCGGCGGGTCGGGAATTCAGTGAGACAATAAAAGGAGAAAATGATGGAAAAACAATGGTGGAAAGCAAAAGTGGTGGGCCCGGAGGGACTCGAACCCCCAACCAAGCGGTTATGAGCCGCCGGCTCTAACCATTGAGCTACAGGCCCAGCCCGGCGCAAAGCCGTCGGGCGGGTAATGGTCACCCCGCACCGGTCACGGGCTCTAACGCAATTTCCGGTATGCGACAAGCCTCTGCCGTATTGGCTTCACAATCACGCGTCATCACGGAAGCTGGAAGGGCATTGTGCCGGGTGAGACGAAGAGGTCCGCCGGCATTGCGGGACAAAGGACATATTCCATGCTGAAATTTACACGCGCTCTCGTCATGGCCACGGCTTTGTCGGGTTCGGTTCTCTCGACAGGTTTTGTTGCCCAAGCCGTGGCGGCTGAAGGCGAGCGTCGCGAAGCGACGATCATGGTCTCGGGCGAGGGGGAGGCGGCGATCGCGCCCGATATGGCGGTCATTTCGCTCTCCGTCGTTCGCGATGCAGAGACTGCTGGCGAGGCGCTCTCGGCCAACAGTGCCGCCATGCGTGAAGTGCTTGCCGCCCTCAAGGAGCAGGGCATTGCCGAGAAGGACCTGCAGACCACGGATTTTTCGATCCAGCCGAAATACAAGCAGGAAAACAGAACCGATGGCACCTATGAGGCGCCCGTGATCGTCGGCTACGCCGTCAGCAATGGCTTGACCGTTCGGGTTCGCGACCTTGCCAAGCTGGGTGAGATCATCGATCGGTCGGTGACGCTCGGCGTCAACCAGGGCGGTGGTATCACCTTCAGCAATGACGATCCGGAGACGGCCATCGAGGCTGCGCGCAAGCAGGCGGTCGAGAAGGCTGCCGCCAAGGCAAAGACGCTGACGGAGGCCGCTGGCGTGAGGATCGGTCGTATCGTCGAGATCTCGGAAAACTTCGCCCGGCCGATGCCGCAGATGTATGCCGCAGCGCCGATGGCAAAGATGTCGGACGAGTCGGTGCCGATCGCATCCGGCGAAAACCGCTATTCGGTGACCGTCAACATCACTTACGCCATCGAACAGTGAGCGCGCTTACCGTTGCGAGTATGAGAAAGGGCCGGTCTTCCGGCCCTTTTGTGTTTGTCGATCTCGCCTACGGTCAGACGTCGAGCGGATGCTCGGCTATCATCTTCGTCAGGCTGCCGTCTGCGGGGAAGAGCGGGATCAGGCAGGCCTGGAGCGCGTGGTAGATGTCGCCCTTGCCGGGGAAGAGGCTGTTTGAAGGCTTTCCGTCTTCCGTCAGTTCTTCGTGCCAGCCGCCGAAGTCGCGGTCGAGGCTGTTGCCCGCGATGTAGTTCCAGATCTTGCGATAGCTCTCTTCGTGGAAATCGCTTTCCTGGTGCTGGCTGAGAAAATGCGCGGCAGCGGCACCTTCGCAGAGCGGCCACCAGAGTTTTGCGCGCTTGTCGGGGGCGTTTGCCCAGTCGAGTGTGTAGAAGAAGCCGCCTATATCCTTGTCCCAGCCGAGCGCCATGGACTGGAAGAAGAGGCCGCGTGCGGCTTCCGGCATCCAGGCCTGGCGCTTGCCGCCGAGCACCCAGAGCTGCAGAAGAAGTCTCGCCCATTCCAGCCAGTGGCCCGGTGTGGTGCCGGCCGGGCGGAACATTTCGTTCGGATGATAGTAGTTGCGGTCGACCACCCAGTTTTCATCGAAATGTTCGGCGACGCGGAAGGCTTCCTCGCGGGCGCGTCGATTGATGATGAGATCTGCGATCCTCTCGGCCTTGTCGAGATAATGGCGCTCACCCGTCGCCTCAAAAGCGGCCATCAGGCTTTCGGTCAGGTGCATGTTGGAGTTCTGGCCGCGATAGCCTGGGACCGGCTGCCAGTCGGTCGAGAATTCCTCGGCGATGGCGCCGTGCTCCTCTTCCCAGAATTTTTGCTCGATCACCTCGGTGATGTCGGCCAGCATAGCGTCGGCGAGCGGATGGCCGGCGCATTTGGCTGAGGAGGCGGCGAGCAGGACGAAGGCGTGGCCGTAACCCTGCTTGGTATCGTCCGCCGCTCCGGTATCATTGGCCTGCCAGTAGTAACCGCCATTCTTCTGATCGCGGTGACGCTCCCAGAGATAGCGCATGCCGTGGTCGATAATGTCAGCGGAGCCGGGACGGCCGAGCAGATGGCCGATGGCGTAACAATGCACCATGCGGGCGCTGGCATGGATGCCACGCGCGGGGTTGTCGGTCGATAGCGGCTTGCCATCGCGCGACAGGTCGTAGAAGCCGCCCTTCGGGTTGAGCGCGGGACCTTGGAAGAAATCGAACAGGCCGTCGGCCTGTGCCAGCAGCCACTTGCGGTGATAGGGGCGGGCGCTCCAGGGGGTGGATGGCAGCTGCTGTGATTGATTTTCCGACATTTCTTCCTCCCTGGACGCATCGTTGCCGTTTCTATAGCCGATCCCTGACGCCGCTTCCACCGCCTGACCTTTGTCACGCACAGGTGGATCAAATGTTGACATAAAGATATCTTTATGTGATTTGCGGGTGTCGCATACGCAATAGGAGAGTTCGCAGATGCTCGATCAACTGTTCGGCCGCGAGGGCGCAAACCGTGACGGGGCGGAGATCCTGAAGGCGCTGCAAGAGGCAGCGCGCGAACGCATCCTGATCCTCGATGGCGCCATGGGCACCGAGATCCAGGGGCTCGGGCTGACGGAAGACGATTTTCGCGGCGAGCGTTTCCTCGGCTGCGCCTGCCATCAGCAGGGCAACAACGACCTCCTGATCCTCACCCAGCCGAATGCGATCGAAGACATTCATTTCCGCTATGCGATGGCGGGTGCCGACATTCTTGAAACCAACACCTTCTCCTCGACCCGCATTGCGCAAGCCGATTACGAGATGGAAGGGGCGGTCTATGACCTCAACCGGCATGGCGCGGAACTCGTGCGCCGTGCGGCTTGGCGCGCCGAGCGCGAGGACGGCAAGCGGCGTTTCGTCGCCGGTGCCATCGGACCGACTAACCGCACGGCGTCGATTTCGCCGGATGTCAATAATCCCGGCTATCGTGCCGTCTCCTTTGACGATCTGCGCCTTGCTTACGGCGAGCAGATCGACGGGCTGATCGACGGCGGTGCCGATCTCATCCTGATCGAGACGATCTTCGATACGCTGAATGCGAAGGCGGCGATCTTTGCCTGCGAGGAGCGTTTCCTTGCCAAGGGCATTCGCCTGCCGGTGATGATTTCGGGCACGATCACGGACCTTTCGGGCCGCACGCTCTCCGGCCAGACGCCGACTGCCTTCTGGAACTCGATCCGGCATGCGAAGCCCTTTGCGGTTGGCTTGAACTGTGCGCTCGGGGCGGACGCCATGCGCCCGCATCTGCAGGAATTGTCCGGTGTCGCCGATACTTTCATCTCGGCCTATCCGAATGCCGGTCTGCCGAACGAATTCGGCCGCTACGACCAGAGCCCGGAAGAGATGGCCGATCTGGTTGCCGGATTTGCCGAAGAAGCAATCGTCAACGTGGTCGGCGGCTGTTGCGGCTCGACGCCCGCGCATATCGCCGCCATTGCCGAGGCCGTGAAGGGCAGGGCGCCGCGTGCACCCGCCGAACACCGCCCGTTCATGTCGCTCTCTGGCCTCGAGCCTTTCGAGCTCACCAAGGACATTCCCTTCGTCAATGTCGGCGAGCGCACCAATGTCACGGGTTCGGCCAAGTTCCGCAAGCTGATCACCGCTGGCGACTATTCCGCAGCGCTCGTGGTCGCGCGCGACCAGGTGGAGAACGGCGCGCAGATCATCGATATCAACATGGATGAGGGTCTGATCGATTCCGAAAAGGCGATGGTCGAATTCCTCAACCTGATCGCTGCCGAGCCCGACATCGCCCGCGTGCCCGTGATGATCGACTCATCGAAATTCCCGATTATCGAAGCGGGCCTCAAATGCGTGCAGGGCAAGGCGGTGGTGAATTCCATCTCGCTCAAGGAGGGCGAGGAGAATTTCGTCGCCCAGGCGAAGCTCATCCGCAATTATGGTGCTGCCGTCGTCGTCATGGCCTTCGACGAAAAGGGCCAGGCGGATACCTATGAGCGCAAGGTCGAGATCTGCCGCCGCGCTTATCGCATCCTGACGGAAGAGGCCGGCTTTGCGCCCGAAGACATCATCTTCGATCCGAACGTCTTTGCGGTCGCCACGGGCATCGAGGAACACGACAATTACGGCGTCGACTTCATCGAGGCGACGCGGACGATCCGGCAAGAAATGCCGCTGGTGCATATTTCCGGCGGTGTCTCGAACCTCTCCTTCTCTTTCCGCGGCAATGAGCCGGTGCGCGAAGCCATGCATGCGGTCTTCCTTTATCACGCCATTCAGGCGGGCATGGATATGGGCATCGTCAATGCCGGTCAGTTGGCGGTCTATGAAAGCATCGATCCTGACCTGCGCGAGGCCTGCGAAGACGTGGTGCTGAACCGGCGCCGAGACGGCACCGAGCGGCTGCTGGAGATTGCCGAGCGCTATCGCGGCACTGGCGAGGCGAAGACCCGCACGCAGGACATGACGTGGCGCGAATGGCCGGTCGAAAAGCGGCTGGAGCATGCGCTGGTCAACGGCATCACCGAGTTTATCGATGTTGATACGGAGGAAGCGCGCCAAAAGGCCGACCGTCCGCTGCATGTCATCGAAGGGCCGCTGATGGCGGGCATGAATGTCGTCGGCGACCTCTTCGGCGCGGGTAAAATGTTCTTGCCGCAGGTGGTGAAGTCGGCCCGCGTGATGAAGCAGGCGGTGGCTGTGCTCTTGCCTTACATGGAAGAAGAAAAGCGGCTGAACGGCGGGACCGGCGAGCGCCAGGCAGCGGGGAAGGTACTGATGGCGACGGTGAAGGGCGATGTGCACGACATCGGCAAGAACATCGTCGGTGTCGTGCTTGCCTGCAACAATTACGAGATCATCGATCTCGGCGTCATGGTGCCGGCCACCAAGATCCTCGAAGTGGCGAAAGCAGAGAATGTCGATGTCATCGGGCTCTCCGGCCTGATCACGCCGTCGCTCGACGAGATGGTGCATGTGGCCGCTGAAATGCAGCGCCAGGGCTTCAACATTCCGCTCTTGATCGGTGGTGCGACGACCAGCCGGGTGCATACGGCGGTCAAGATCCATCCGCAATACAAGGCGGGGCAGGCGATCTATGTCACCGATGCCAGCCGCGCGGTCGGCGTCGTTTCGGCCCTGCTATCCGAGGATGGCAACGAGACCTATGTCGATGGTGTCAAGGGCGAATATGCCAAGGTGGCNGNNGCTCGACGAGATGGTGCATGTGGCCGCTGAAATGCAG
>NZ_ALJF01000008.1 GCF_000300855.1 Agrobacterium albertimagni AOL15
GAGCGGTTCGAGGCGATCACCGAGCGGCACATCCATCAGGACGGTGATCCCTATGGCGTGCTGGGCGTGAAGCCATCGGACGATTTCGCGACGATCCGGAAGCGCTACCGTGCTCTGGCTGCCGAAAATCATCCGGACCGGCTGCATGCCCGTGGCGTGCCCACCGAGTTTCATGCCGTTGCCCATCACCGCATGGCGAAGTTCAACGCCGCCTATTCGGCGATCGAAAAGGCGCGCCGCGCCGCATGACGTCATTCCAGGCCGATTATCGCGGTGCGGAAGTCTCACCGTCGCCCAACCACAATGAACGGGTGGGCATCGACCGTCCGGACATCCTGCTGCTTCACTACACAGGCATGCCGTCGGCCGAGGGTGCCCAGGCCTGGCTCTGCAATCCCGAAAGCCAGGTGTCGAGCCATTACATCGTGCATGAGGACGGTCGTGTCGTGCAGATGGTGCCGGAAGATCGACGGGCCTGGCACGCCGGCAAGAGTGTCTGGGGCGGAGAGACCGACATCAACTCCCGGTCGATCGGGATCGAGATCGCCAATGCCGGCCATCCCGCCGGGCTTCCGGATTACCCGGATCGGCAGATCGAAACCGTCATCGAATTGTGTCTCGAATGCGTCAAACGGCACGATATTGCCCCCGAAAGGGTGCTTGCCCACTCCGATGTAGCCCCCATTCGCAAGGTCGATCCCGGTGAAAATTTCCCCTGGGATCGGCTGCATCGGGCAGGGGTCGGGCACTGGGTCGAACCGGCTCCGATCGGCGGCGGACGCTTCTTCCAGCGCGGCGACCGCGGGCAGCCCGTCGAGGCCCTGCAATCGATGCTGTCGCTCTACGGGTACGGTCTTGAGATTTCTGGTGAATTCTGCCCCCAGACGGAAGGCGTTGTCGCCGCGTTCCAACGGCACTTCCGGCAAGCCAAGGTTGACGGGGTTGCCGATAGCTCGACCATCGAGACCCTACACAAGCTCCTGACCACCCTGCCGCGTTTCGCCTGATTAAGCCACATCCTGCGCTGTTTTTGGACCAACGAAATCAACGCGCGGGAGAGCGATTTGTTGCGGTGCCACAGGAATTCCTCATTGGGCCGCTCTAAGGGACGGGCTGAACGGCGCTTGAGGTTCGCAGACGGACCTGGCGCAAACATCAACTTGAGAGACCCGGACTGGCGGCCTGACAAGGGCTCGCGGCGCTGAACTGCGCCCGCTTTGACGCGCGTGGATTCCGGTGGCTCGATTGGAGACTGAACCTTCTCATGACACGACGACTTGTTGCTGCCGCGGCATGCATTGCCCTTCTGTTGACTCACGCCCAGTCCGCGCTTGCCGGTAGCGAGGAGCGCCGCTTCAAAAAGCCCCTCAAAACGATTACCCGCGATGCCGGTTATCCGGCCGCACCCTCCTTCTCTAAAAGCCCCTACAGCGCGATCATCACGAAATATGCGAAGAGCTACGGGGTCCCGGTCGATCTGGCCCATGCCGTCGTTCGCGTCGAGAGCAATTTCAATCCCAAGGCGCGCGGCAGTGCCGGCGAAGTGGGTCTGATGCAGATCAAGCCGGCGACAGCGCGGGCCATGGGCTATCGCGGCAATACCAAGGGTCTCTACGATCCCGAGACCAATATCCGCTACGGCATGAAGTATCTCTCGATGGCCCATGAGCTGGGTGGCGGCGAGACCTGCGGCACCATCCTGCGCTACAATGCCGGCCATGGCGCCAAGCGCATGAACCCGATCTCCAAGCGCTATTGCGGCAAGGTTATCGCCTTGATTGGAAACTGAGAAAGAGCTGTGCCCTTGCCGTTCCTGTGACTGGACACGAGGGCTCGTCATGCTATCACCGGACGCAACGTAAGGATGGTGACGCATGATTGAGCGGTTCAAGTCGATAGTCGTTGGTCGAGGCATGATGGGGGCTGCTGCTGCCCGTTATCTCGCGCTTCAAGGGGATGGCGTCGCCGTCATCGGACCCGACGAGCCGAAGGACTGGGCGAACCATCACGGCGTATTTGCCAGCCACTACGACGAGGCGCGGATCACCCGGACGATCGATGCGAACCCTGTCTGGGCGAGGCTCGCAAACCGGTCCATCGCGCGCTACGGCGAGATCGCTGCCGAAAGCGGGATCGACTTTTACGAGGAGGTCGGTTGCCTGATCGTCGGGCCGGAGCGGGGTGGGACGGATCCCTATGTCTCTCAGGTCGAGAATGCCGCAAGGCAGCTCGGCGTGTCCATCGAGATGCTGTCGGATACAGCACTCAAGGCCCGGTTCCGCTATTTCGATTTCGGCTCGCAGTGTGAGGGTGTCTACGAGCAGCGGAATGCCGGCTACGTCAATCCGCGCCGGCTGGTCGAGGCTCAGAGCCTTCTTGCCGAAAAGGCCGGCGCCAGGGTCATCCATCGGACGGCCGTCTCCGTCAGGGAAGAGGACGGTTTCGCCATTGTCACCACAGATGATGGCGCTGTCTATTCGGCCGAGCGCGTGCTGGTGGCAGCAGGTGGCTTCTCGATCAACGAGAACCTCCTCCCGCGACCGATCGATCTCAAGGTCTTCGGGCGAACCGTGGCCTTCTTCGAAATCCCGGATGAGGAGCTGGACGCCTATCGCGGCATGCCGTCGCTCATCCATCAGCCGGAAAATCCCGTCGATCACATCTATCTCCTGCCGCCGGTGCGCTATCCGGATGGCAAGATCTATCTGAAGATCGGTGGCGATCCGGATGATTTGCAGCTGGAGACAGAGCCGGAGATTCGCGCCTGGTTCCGGCGGGGTGGTCGTCTCACGACGCGCGATCACCTGCATCGGATCATCACGCGTCTCGTGCCGTCGCTCGCAGATGCGCCGCTTTCGATGGCGGCCTGCGTCACGTCGTTCACGCCGAAAAATTATCCGGCCATCGGCTTTGCGAGCGAGCGCATCGCGGTTCTGACCGGCGGCTGTGGTGCAGCGGCCAAGAGTTCCGACGAGATCGGACGTCTCGGTGCCGAGCTTATTCAACACGGCCGAATCGTTGACGATGCCTATGGCGACGTCTTCCGGCCAGTGTTCAGAGACTGATTCACCAAAAGCGGCCAAGTGGCCATCCGCGCACGGTTTTCGTTGGCATTCGGGGCAAGGGTCGGTTAAGGACCCCTTGCCAGTTGGCCGGGCAGCCGCGCTTTACCAATGCCGAAAGGCGGTAGGGTGAGGAAAGTCCGGGCTCCACGGAAACACGGTGCCGGATAACGTCCGGCGAGGGCGACCTCAGGGAAAGTGCCACAGAAAGCAAACCGCCTCGCTTGCGAGGTCAGGGTGAAAGGGTGGGGTAAGAGCCCACCGCGTCGCTGGCAACAGGGACGGCACGGCAAACCCCACCGGGAGCAAGACCGAATAGGGATGACACGGGTGGTGCGCAAGCACCGCTACAGCCTGTTTCCGGGCCAGTTATCCGGGTGGGTTGCGCGAGGCAGCGTGCAAACGCTGTCCCAGATGAATGGCTGCCACGTTCCGGGAAACCGGAGCCATACAGAACCCGGCTTACAGGCCAACTGGCAAATTTTCCCTTTTCCGAGTTTTCGGCGAACCACCTGAAATCACAGGGGGAACGCTTTTATGTGCCGCAGATCACGTTCACGGCAACCGGCTGCGAAAAGGCGTCGGAAAACAGCGGTTTCTAACCATTCGTTAAGCTTAACCGCCTATCAATGTTTGAATCGCGGAAGAGGTTCATCCCGGCCATTCCCATTGACGCCCATATTGTCCCATGGTATCCCAATTGCATGCCGTTGCGGGGGTCGTTTCATCCCCGAAATCTCGCGAATCAGATGCTTCCCCTCGTCTTTCGGGCGGAGGTGTCGCGGGTTCGACGGTTGGCGTAATCAGGTGTGTTCCGGGGTCTCTGATCGGCCCTGCATCCAAGGGGAGGTCGGTTGTCAGTGATGAGCCGCTTCCTGTCCAACGCGACAAACAGGATCGATGCGAAGGGGCGGGTTTCCGTCCCTGCGGCGTTTCGCGCCGTGCTGGTGCAGCGCGGAATTCAGGAGCTTTATTGTCTCCAGGATTTCGTCTATCCGGCGGTCAATATCGGTGGTCCGGATCTGCTCGAGCGGTACGAGCGGAAGATGGCGGCCGAGGATCCCTTCGCGTTGGAGGCGAACGAGATGTCGCTGTTGCTTCATGGTGGCGGCGTCTTTGCGCGACTCGATGCCGAAGGGCGATTGGCGGTGACGGATTTCATCCGGGATTTCACGGGGATTTCCTCGGAGGTCTGTTTCGTCGGTCGTTCGGATCATTTTCAGGTGTGGCAACCGCAGGCGTTTCACGAGGCGCAGGCGCGAGCCAGAGAGGTGGTCAGGCAGCGGGGCCTGCGCACCTAGAAAGACGGGGAAACGGAATGGCGGCGAACTTTGGCGAAGGTTTTTCCGATGCCGATGGCGGACCGGTTCGCCACATTCCGGTTCTTCTTTCGGAGGTCCTGCAGTCGCTTGACCCCGAGCCCGGCAAAGTCATTCTCGACGGTACCTTCGGTGCGGGTGGTTACACCTCAGCCATCCTCGGCAAGGGTGCCGATGTCATTGCGCTCGACCGCGATCCCAACGCCATTGCCGGCGGCAAGGAACTGGTCGAGTCGAGCGGTGGGCGGCTCGTCCTTCATCACACGGAATTCTCCAATCTCGCCGAGTTCGCGCCGGAAGGCGGTCTCGACGGCGTCGTGCTCGATATCGGCGTGTCCTCGATGCAGATCGACGAGGCCGAGCGCGGCTTCTCGTTCCAGCGCAACGGCCCGCTCGACATGCGCATGGCAGTCTCCGGCGTTTCTGCTGCCGATGTGGTCAACCGCGCCAAGGTGTCCGATCTGATCCGAATCTTCGGCTTCCTGGGCGAAGAGAAGCATGCAGGGCGTATTGCCCGCGCCATCGAGAAGCGCCGCGCGCTCGAGCCTTTCCAGACGACGCGCGAACTCGCCAACCTCATCGAGACCGTCAATCCGCGCAAGGCCAAGGACAAGATCCATCCGGCAACGCGCGTCTTCCAGGCGCTTCGCATCTATGTCAACGACGAGCTCGGGGAACTGGCGCAGGCGCTGTTTGCGGCGGAGCGGTCGCTCAAGCCCGGCGGTCGCCTTGTTGTCGTGACCTTCCACTCGCTCGAGGATCGCATCGTCAAGAAATTCTTCTCCGAACGGTCCGGCAAGGCGTCAGGCTCGCGCCATCTTCCCATGGTCGAAGCGCGACCGGCAACCTTCGAACCGGTCGGCAAGGGCATGGTGGCAGCCAGCGAGGAAGAGGCGGAGATGAACCCCCGCGCCCGTTCCGCGAAGCTGCGCGCCGGTATCCGCACCTCGGCACCCGCCGAGCGGGCCGACATGTCGATCTTCGATCTGCCTGACCTTGCCACTCTCGAAAAGATCGGAGGCTGACAGTGCTGAGAACCTTCGACTTCCTGATGATCGGAGCCATGCTGGCCGCAGCCACCGTGACCTACCAGATCAAACACAACACGGATAACAAGGCGGCCGAAGTCCGCCGCCTCGAGGCCGAAATCAAGCTGGAGAAGGATACGATCGACCTCCTCAAGGCCGACAAGGCGCTGCTCACCCAGCCGAACAGGCTCGAGCGCCTGGTTCAGGCCTATGCCGCCGAGCTGCAGCTGGTCCCGACTGAGCCCAGCCAGTTGGCGCGGCCGATGGAGCTTCCCATGCTCAAGGATCAGTTGCCTGTGCCGGAAGGCGAAGAGGGGCCGGTGAGCGCTGAAGCGCCCTCGGATCCCATCAAGGACCTTATCACGACAGGATCGGTGGACCGCTGATGACTTTTCTTTCGCGAATCATGCTGCTGAAGAGCCAAGCGCATTTCTCGACCGATGTGCAGCGCGGCGGTGCCGTGGTGAACGGGGCGACCTTCAAGGGCACCGGCAAACGCAAGTCAGAGATGGCCAAGACCCGCGTCGGTCTGATGATCGCGACTTTCTGCGTCGCCTATGCCGTCATCGGCGGACGTCTAGTGCAATATGGTCATGCGCAGCCTGAAACCGTCTCCAGCATCCTGCCGGCCGACCGCCTGATGGCTTCGCGCCCGGATATCCTCGACCGCAATGGCGAAGTGCTCGCGACCGATATCCGCACCGTTTCGCTGTTTGCCGAACCCCACAAGATCGTCGATGCGGACGAGGCGGTCGAGCGCTTGGCGACCGTTTTGAAGGATCTCGACGTTCGCGACACGTATCGCAAGCTTTCGTCGAATTCGCGTTTCCAGTGGTTGCGCCGTCAGCTGACCCCGAAGCAGCAGAGCCAGATCCTCGCGCTCGGCATTCCCGGTATCGGTTTTCGTCCGGAGAAGCGGCGCTTCTATCCGGGCGGCGCGACGGCCTCGCATATCGTCGGCTACGTCAATATCGACAATCGCGGCATGGCCGGGATGGAGCGCTATATCGACAGTCAGGGCATGGCCGATCTGAGGGCGCTCGGCATGACCAGCGACACGCCTTTGGAGCCCGTTCAGCTGTCGGTCGACATCCGGGTTCAGAATATCCTGCGTGATGCGCTGGTCACGGCGGTCACCAAGTATGAGGCAATCGCGGCCGGGGCGGTGGTGCTCGACGTGCATACCGGTGAAGTCGTGGCGATGTCTTCGATCCCCGATTTCGACCCGAATCGGCCTCAGGAGGGCGCGCAGGAGGGCTGGATGAACCGGATGACGAACGGCACGTTCGAAATGGGTTCGACCTTTAAGACCTTCACGACCGCCATGGCGCTCGATTCGGGCAAGGTCACGATGAAGGACAGCTTCGACGCGCGCTATCCGATCCGAATCGGTCGCTTCACGATCAAGGATTTCCACGGCAAGCACCGCGTCCTGACCGTTCCGGAAATCTTCCAGTACTCGTCCAATATCGGCACGGCCCGCATGGCCGAAGTGGTCGGCACGACGGCGCACCAGGAATTCCTGACGCGAATCGGGCTTTTGACCAAGCTGGAAACTGAGCTACCCGAGGTGAAGACGCCGTCGCAGCCGCGTGAATGGAAGCAGATCAATTCGATTACCATCTCGTTCGGCCACGGGGTCTCGACTACGCCCTTGCAGACGGCTGTCTCTGCGGCTGCCCTGGTCAACGGAGGCAAGCTGATCCCTCCGACCTTCCTGACCCGCACGCACGAACAGGCTGAAGAAATTGCGCAGGTCGTGATCAAGAAGCAGACGAGCGACGATATCCGCCATCTGTTCTGGCTGAACGGCAAGAGCGGCTCGGGCCGGCATGCGCTCGTCGAAGGCTTCGATGTCGGCGGCAAGACTGGGACGGCAGAAAAGGTGGTCAATGGACGCTATTCGAGCGACCAGAACTTCAACTCTTATGTCGCCGCCTTCCCGATCGAAAACCCGCAATATCTCGTACTGAGCTTCATCGACGCGCCGAAGACGGGCGAGGGCGGTGGTCGGACCGCCGGTCTGACGGCCGCACCGATCGTTGGCGAGATCATCCGCAGAAGCGCCGCAATTCTTGGTGTAGAACCCAAATACGGGGAAGACGGCTCAGCGTTGCTCGTCTCTTATTGATCAGATCGACTACAGGCGGGGCGATTCGCGCAACTTGCCCCTCAAGGATGGACTGCAAAATGCTTTTGGGTGGACTGGCCGGCGAGGAGTTTGGGGAACAGGTGGCAGCCAGTGGCGCTGCAGACGTCGAGGTTCGCGGACTTTCCGCCGATAGCCGCAGGGTGGAGCCTGGCACCGTGTTCTTCGCGCTGTCCGGTTCCAAGGCCGATGGTTCGGCCTATGTCGCACAGGCGGTTGAAAAGGGCGCCGTCGCTGTCGTCGCCTCGCATGCACTCGACGCGACTGTACCGGTCGTCATCGTCGATCATCCGCGTCGCTTCCTCGCACTGGCCGCAGCCCGCCTTGTCGGGCGCCAGCCTCAAACGATGGTCGCGGTGACCGGCACGGCCGGAAAGACTTCTGTCGCCTCCTTTACCCGCCAGATCTGGGCCGAAGCCGGCCATGCCGCCGCCCAGATCGGAACGACGGGCGTGATTTCGCCGAAACGCAACGATTACGGTTCGCTGACGACGCCCGATCCGCTGGCCCTTCACACGCTTCTTGGCGAACTTGCCGATGAGGGCGTGACCCATGCTGCGATGGAAGCCTCCAGCCATGGCCTCGACCAGAGCCGACTCGACGGCGTCGCCCTGTCGGCTGCCGGCTTTACCAATCTCGGCCGCGACCACATGGACTATCATCCGACCATGGAAGACTACATGGCGGCCAAGATGCGGCTCTTCGATACGCTGCTGCCGAAGGGCGCGCCAGCGGTCATCTTTGCCGACGATGCCTGGTCGGACGAAGCGATCCGGGTCGCCAAGGCCTGCGGCCACGATGTGCGCACGGTCGGCCGCAAGGGTGATTTCCTCAGCCTCAAGCGGGTCGAGCATTTCCGCCACAAGCAGGTCGCCGAAGTCCATCATGCTGGCGAAATCTACGAGGTTCACATTCCGCTCGCCGGCGATTTCCAGATCGCCAATGCGCTTGTGTCCGCTGGCCTCGCGATCTCGACCGGCGTTGCACCGGCCGTGGCGTTGAAGGCGCTGGAACATCTGAAGGGTGCCTCCGGCCGCCTCGAACTGGTCGGCCAGACCAAGGCCGGTGCGCTCGCCTATGTCGACTACGCGCACAAGCCGGAAGCCCTTGAAAATGTGCTGACTTCGGTTCGCCCTTTCACGACCGGTCGAGTGATCGTCGTGTTCGGCTGTGGCGGAGACCGCGACAAGGGCAAGCGACCGATCATGGGCGAGATCGCCTCGCGGCTCGCAGACATCACCATCGTTACCGACGACAATCCGCGCTCCGAAGTGCCGGCGACCATCCGTTCCGAGATCATGGCGGCAACGCCCAAGGGTATCGAAATCGGCGACCGTGCCCAGGCCATCCGGGCGGGTGTCGCGATGATGTCGACCGGGGACACGCTGATCGTTGCGGGCAAGGGGCATGAGGAAGGACAGACGGTCGGAACCGAGACGCATGCGTTCTCGGACCATCACGAAGTCCGCAAAGCCTTGGAGGAGTTCGACCGTTGACCCTGCTCTGGACCGCGCGTGAAATGGTCGTCGCCATGGGCGGCAGACCCTTTGGCAATCTGCCGGAAGGTGTCACCGGCATTTCGATCGACAGTCGGACGATTACCCCCGGCGAAGCTTTCTTCGCCATCAAGGGCGACCGCGTCGATGGTCACAACTATGCCAGCATCGCCATCGCAAACGGAGCTGCCCTGCTCGTCGTCAGCGAAGCCAAACTGCCGGCGCTCGGTCGGCTGACCATCCCGATGATCGTCGTCGAAGACGTTCTCGTCGGCCTGCAGAAGCTCGGCATGGCCGCCCGCGATCGCACGCCTGCGACGGTCATTGCGGTTACCGGCTCCGTCGGCAAGACGACCACCAAGGAAATGCTGCGCGCAACACTTGAGCCGTCCGGCAAGGTGCATGCGTCCGTCGCCTCCTTCAACAACCATTGGGGCGTGCCGCTTACGCTCGCCCGCATGCCGATCGACACCCGTTACGGCGTGTTCGAGCTCGGCATGAATCACTCCGGCGAGCTCGGGCCGCTGTCGCGCATGGTCCGGCCTGATGTGGCGGTCATTACGACGATCGCGCCGGCGCATCTCGGCAATTTCGCCAGCGTCGACGAGATCGCCGACGCCAAGGCAGAGATCTTCGAGGGTGTCGTCAATGGTGGCGATGCGATCCTGAATCGCGACAATCCCTATTACGAACGGCTCGAGCAGGCGGCGCTCGCCCAGGGTATTGAAAACATCCATAGTTTCGGTCAGCACGCCAAGGCGGAGTTCCGGCTCGCGGAATTCGATGGCGCTGCCGAGCTTTCCACCGTCTGGGTCTCCTTCGGGGGCGAGACCCGCGAAGTGACGATCGGCGCGCCGGGGCGACATCTCGCTGAGAATGCCATGGCGGTTCTTGCGGCGGTCTCGCTGGTCGGTGCCGACATCGACGCCGCGATCGAAGCCCTGGCGAATCTTGCTCCGGTTAAGGGGCGTGGTGAGCGCCACAGGCTGCAGATGCCCGATGGCATCCTGACGCTGATCGACGAAAGCTATAATGCCAATCCCGCCTCGATGCGCGCGGCGATCGCCGTGCTTGCATCGGCCCAGCCGACGAGCGAGGGGCGGCGGATCGCCGTGCTCGGCGACATGTTGGAGATGGGCGAATTTGCTCCCAGTGTTCATGCCGAGCTTGCTGGCCCTCTCTTGGCCGCCGGTATCGAACATGTCTGGCTCGCAGGCCCGGAAATGGTGGCGCTGCGCGACGCCCTGCCGGAAACGGTTCACGTCGTCTATCTCGAGACCACGGAGGAGCTCGTGAATTTCGTTACCGCCGAGGTCCGCGCGGGCGATGTCGTGATGGTCAAATCTTCTCTCGGCATCGGTTTCGGCAAGATCGTTTCGGCTCTGCTTGACAAGCATCCGGCATTCACCGACACGGAGCGCCACTTTTAATCCGGGCTTTTGGAAAGGGCTCCAATGCTGATCTGGCTTGTGGAACTGGCGGATAACCTTCAGTTTTTCAATCTCTTCCGTTACATCACCTTCCGCACCGGGGCTGCTCTCTTCACCTCGGCGCTGGTGGTTTTCCTGTTCGGCCCGGCCATTATCTCGTCCTTGCGCGTGCGCCAGGGCAAGGGGCAGCCGATCCGCGCCGACGGACCGCAAACCCATTTCAAGAAGGCGGGAACGCCGACCATGGGCGGCTTGATGATCCTCGCCGGGATCGTGGTGTCGTCGCTGCTCTGGGCCGACCTCTCCAACGTCTATGTCGTCGCGACACTGCTGGTGACGCTCGGCTTCGGCGCCATCGGCTTCTATGACGACTATCTCAAGGTGACCAAGCAGACGGAGAAGGGCTTCTCCGGCAAGGCGCGCCTCGGCATCGAATTCGTGATCGCCGGCATCGCCGTCTATTTCATGATGTCGACCGCGCTGAGCTCCGGCCCGCAGGGTTCGACCTTCGGTTCGTCGATCGCCTTCCCATTCTTCAAGGACTTCCTGATCGATCTGGGCATCTTTTTCGTGCTGTTCGGCGGGTTCGTCATTGTCGGTGCTGGCAATGCGGTCAACCTGACGGACGGTCTCGACGGTCTTGCCATCGTGCCCGTGATGATCGCGGCCGCCTCCTTCGGCGTGATCGCCTATCTCGCCGGCAATGCGGTGTTCTCGAACTACCTGCAGATCAATTTCACCCCTGGCACGGGCGAGCTTGCGGTGGTGCTCGGTGCCGTGATCGGTGCCGGCCTCGGCTTCCTCTGGTTCAACGCGCCACCGGCTGCGATCTTCATGGGCGACACGGGGTCGCTTGCCCTTGGTGGCCTGATCGGCTCGGTGGCGGTTGCCACCAAACACGAAATCGTCATGGCGATCATCGGCGGTCTCTTCGTCATGGAGACGCTGTCGGTCATCATCCAGGTCGGTTATTTCAAGCTTACCGGCAGGCGCGTCTTCCTGATGGCGCCGATCCACCATCATTTCGAGAAGCTCGGCTGGACCGAGAGCCAGGTGGTCATCCGCTTCTGGATCATCGCTGTCGGCTTGGCCATGCTCGGTCTCTCGACCCTGAAGCTGCGGTGAGGCGGCGATGATCGCGGCCACCACGTTCAAGGGCAAGACTGTTGCGCTGTTCGGGCTCGGCGGTTCTGGTCTCGCCACGGCAAAGGCGCTGCAGGCCGGCGGCGCCAATGTGATTGCCTGGGACGACAATCCCGATAGCGTTGCGCGGGCTGAGGTCGACGGCGTTCCGACCCGGGACTTGCGCGAGATCGACTGGTCGTCGGTCGCGTCCTTTGTGCTGTCACCTGGCGTTCCGCTCACGCATCCGAAGCCGCATTGGACGGTCGGTTTTGCCCGCAATGCAGGCGTGGAGATCATCGGCGATGTCGAGATCTTCGTGCGCGAGCGGCGGGCGCATGCGCCGGATTGCCCGTTCATCGCAATCACCGGCACGAACGGCAAGTCGACCACGACGGCACTGATTGCCCATATTCTGCAGGCCAGTGGCCGCGACACGCAGCTTGGCGGCAATATCGGCCGTGCCGTGCTGACGCTCGATCCGCCTCGGGATGGCCGCTTCTTTGTCGTCGAGTGCTCGTCCTATCAGATCGATCTTGCCCCGACGCTCAATCCCACCGCCGGCATCCTGCTCAACCTGACGCCCGATCATCTCGATCGTCACGGTACCATGCAGCACTATGCCGACGTGAAGGAACGCCTGGTCGCCGGTGCAAAGACCGCGATCATCGGCACCGACGACAGCCACTGCGAACTGATCGGTGACCGGATCGAGCGGGCGGGCACCAAGGTCATCCGGATCTCGAAGCGGCAGCCGCTTGCCGATGGCCTCTATGCCGAGGGCTTGCGCATCATGCGGGCGGAGAACGGAGCGTCGGCGCCTCTGGTCGATCTCGAGGGGATCCAGACGCTGCGCGGTAGCCACAATGCGCAGAACGCCTGTGCCGCGATTGCGGCTTGCCTTGCGGTCGGTGTCTCCGAAGCCGAGATCCGCAAGGGTCTGCAGAGCTTCCCCGGCCTCAAGCATCGCATGCAGCCGGTGGCGCGTCGCGGCGACGTCGTTTTCGTCAACGACAGCAAGGCGACCAATGCCGAGGCCGCAGCGCCAGCCCTTTCCAGCTATGAGCGGATCTACTGGATTGCCGGTGGCCTGCCCAAGGAAGGTGGTATCGCAAGCCTCGCACCACTCTTCCGGCGCATCGTGAAAGCCTACCTGATCGGTGAGGCTGCTTCGGCCTTTGCAGCCCAGCTCGGCGACCGCGTGGCTTACGAGATCTCGGACCACCTGGAGCGCGCCGTGGCGCATGCCGCTGATGATGCCGATCGGGATGGCGAAGCTTCGGCCGTGATGCTCTCACCGGCTTGCGCAAGCTTCGACCAGTACAAGAATTTCGAGGTCCGCGGCGACGCCTTCGTTTCGCATGTCGCAGATCTGGACGGAGTGACGATGCTGATCGACCTGCCGACAGGAGGCAAATGAGATGGTAAGCCGCGTGGAGAGAGGGCCGGTCGCAGACTGGTTCTGGACGATTGACCGTCTGTTCCTGATCACCTTCGTTCTCCTGATGGGGATCGGGCTGATGCTCTCTTTCGCAGCCTCGCCGGCGGTTGCCGAACGTCTCAATCTCGACAGCTTCCACTTCGTCAAGCGCCACGCCTTTTTCATGTTGCCGGCCCTCGGCGTGATGATTGGCCTGTCTTTCCTGTCGCCGCGCCAGGTCAGGCGCATGGCGATGCTGATCCTGGCGGCCTCGCTGATCATGATGGTGCTGGTTCTCTTCATCGGCCTTGAGGTCAAGGGTGGCCGGCGCTGGTTGTCGATCGGTTCGATGTCGATCCAGCCGTCGGAATTCATGAAGCCGGCCTTCGTGGTGATCTGCGCCTGGCTGTTTGCCGAACATGCGCGGCAGCCTGAAATTCCGGGCAATCTCTTTGCGATTCTGCTCTTCGGCATTGCCGCGGCCCTCCTGATCGCCCAGCCTGACCTCGGGCAGACCATCCTCATTGGCAGTGTCTGGGGTGCGATGTTCTTCATGGCTGGCATGCCGTGGCTGTGGATCGTGGTCCTCGGCGCGCTCGGCGGTGCTGGCTTCTTCGGTGCCTATATGACCCTGCCGCACGTTGCCGGCCGAATAGACCGGTTCCTGACCGGCGAGGGGGACACCTTCCAGGTCGATACCGCCCGCGAGGCGATCATTCGCGGCGACTGGTTCGGCCAGGGGCCGGGCGAGGGCATCGTCAAGCGCATCATTCCCGACAGTCATACCGACTTCATCTTCTCGGTCGCGGCCGAAGAATTCGGCATCGTCTTCTGCATGGTGCTGGTCGCGATTTTCGGCTTCCTCGTGCTCCGGGGCCTCAGCCACGCCTACAAGGAGCGCAACGACTTCAATCGTCTCGCTGTGTCCGGTCTCGTGCTGCTGCTCGGCATTCAGTCGATGATCAATATCGGCGTCAATCTCGAACTTCTGCCGGCCAAGGGCATGACGCTGCCGCTCATCTCCTATGGCGGATCGTCGATGACGGCGATCTGTGTCACGGCCGGCTTCATCCTGGCGCTGACCCGCCGCCGTCCGGAAAAACGCGCCCAGGAGCGCAGCCTGTTCCGTTCGGTCGCGGGCGTGCCTGCGGAGTAAAGCGTCATGACCAAGGGTATTGTCTTGCTCGCCGCCGGGGGAACCGGCGGCCATCTCTTTCCGGCCGAAGCTTTGGCGCACGAGTTGAAAGCGCGGGGCTTTAGCGTTCATCTGGTGACCGACCGGCGTGCCGAACGTTACGCTGGAAGCTTCCCCGCCGATGAGATTCACACCGTTTCGTCAGCGACGATCGGCTCGAAGAATCCGGTCGCCGTGGTCAAGGCGTTCCTCTCGCTATGGCGTGGTTATCGCGAGGCGCGGGCACTGGTTTCTCGTTTGAAGCCGAAGGCCGTCATCGGTTTTGGTGGCTACCCGACCGTTCCGCCGCTTTTCGCGGCCGCCGGTCTTGGGGTGCCGACAGCGGTGCATGAGCAGAATGCCGTGATGGGACGGGCGAACAAGCTGCTCGCCTCCCGGGTACGGGCAATCGCTGGTGGTTTTCTGTCGCCCGATGGCGAACACAAGGCCAAGATGGTGCTGACCGGCAATCCGGTACGGCCGGCCGTCATCGCGGCTTCCGCCCAGCCCTATGTGGCGTCCGGCGCGGGCGAAGCCTTCAATCTCGTGGTCTTTGGCGGAAGCCAAGGCGCGCAGTTCTTCTCCGACGCCATTCCCGGCGCCATCCGGCTTTTGCCCGATGCGCTGCGTCAGCGTCTGGTCGTGACGCAGCAGGCGCGGCCGGAAGATCGCCAGAAGGTGATCGACAGCTATGCGACGCTCGGCATTCGCGCCGATGTGGCACCCTTCTTCACCGACATGTCAGAGCGGCTGGCGACGGCCCATCTCGTGATCTGCCGCTCGGGTGCGTCGACGGTCTCCGAACTCGCGGTTATCGGTCGTCCGAGCGTGCTTGTTCCCTATCCGCATGCCCTCGACCATGATCAGGCCGCCAATGCCGCGGCACTCGCAGCGCAAGGCGGGGCGCAGGTGATTGCCCAGGCGGATCTCTCCGCCGAGCGCATTGCCGACCTTCTGACGACGGCGATGGAAGGGCCGGAGCGGCTCGCCACCATGGCGGCCGCTGCGAAAAGCACGGGCAAGCCCGACGCTGCCGGCTTGCTCGCAGACCTCGTAGAGGCTATTGCCGCCGGCAAGGGTATTGCCCAGTCGAAGGGAGCCACACAATGAAAATGCCGAAAACAATCGGCCTCGTCCATTTCATCGGGATCGGCGGCATCGGAATGAGCGGTATCGCCGAGGTGCTGCACAATCTCGGACACAAGGTGCAGGGGTCGGATCAGTCCGAGAGCGCCAATGTCCAGCGGTTGCGCGCCAAGGGCATCGAAGTTTTTGTCGGTCACAAAGCCGAGAACCTCGGTGACGCCGAAGTCGTTGTTGTCTCGACCGCGATCAAGAAGAACAACCCGGAACTGATTGCCGCTCGTGAGAAGCTTCTGCCGATCGTGCGGCGCGCCGAGATGCTCGCCGAGCTCATGCGCTTCCGCAATGCGATTGCGATCGGCGGCACGCATGGCAAGACGACGACCACCTCGATGGTTGCCGCTCTCCTCGAAGCCGGCAATCTCGACCCGACCGTCATCAATGGCGGCATCATCAATGCCTATGGCACCAATGCCCGCATGGGCGAGGGCGAGTGGATGGTGGTCGAGGCGGACGAATCCGACGGCACCTTCCTGAAGCTTCCGGCCGATGTCGCTGTCGTCACCAATATCGACCCTGAACATCTCGACCATTACGGCACGTTCGACAACGCGCGGGCGGCGTTTCGACAGTTCGTCGAGAATGTCCCATTCTACGGTTTCGGTGTGATGTGCCTCGACCATCCGGAAGTGCAGGCGCTGGTCAGCAAGATCGAAGATCGCAAGGTCATCACCTATGGCGAGAACCCGCAGGCCGATGTGCGCTTCTCGAATGTGCGCCTCGACGGCATCCGTTCTATCTTCGACGTGGAAATCCGCCGTCGTCGTACCGGCCGGGTCTTCAATTTCAAGGATCTGGTGCTGCCAATGCCCGGGCGGCACAATATCTCCAATGCCTGTGCTGCAATCGCTGTCGCGAACCGGCTCGACATTTCGGAAGAGAGTATCCGCAAGGGACTTGCCGGCTTCGGCGGCGTCAAGCGGCGCTTCACGCTGACGGGCGCATCGAATGGCGTGCAGGTGTTCGACGATTACGGCCACCATCCGGTCGAGATCAAGGCTGTGCTGAGAGCGGCCCGCGAAGCCTGTCAGGGGCGGATCATCGCGGTGCATCAGCCGCATCGCTTTTCGCGCCTCGCCAGCCTCTTTGATGATTTCGCCAACTGCTTCAACGATGCCGACACGATCTTCCTTTCGCCAGTGTACGCTGCGGGCGAAGATCCGATCGAAGGGATCGATTCGGAGGTGCTGGTATCGCGCATCAAGTCCGGTGGTCATCGCGATGCGCGCTACTTGGCCGCGCCGGATCAACTCGCCTCTCTCGTCGCGGGCATTGCGCAACCGGGTGATTTCGTGGTCCTGTTGGGGGCCGGCAACATTACCCAGTGGGCTGCTGCCTTGCCGACGGAACTAGATGCAATTGCGGGAAAGTTTTGAATGAAACAGGTGGATGGGGAAAAGCTTCTGGCGTCGCTCGGCCCTGAAGTTAATGATCTCAAGGGGCGGCTGACGCCTGATGCGCCGATGGACCGGGTCACCTGGTTCCAGGCAGGCGGGCTCGCGGAGCTGATGTTCCAGCCGCATGACGTCGAGGACCTCACCAGTTTCCTGAAGCTTCTGCCGGAAGAAGTGCCGCTGACGGTCGTCGGCGTCGGATCGAACCTGCTTGTGCGCGATGGTGGCATTCCCGGCGTCGTGATCCGTCTGTCTGCCAAGGGGTTCGGCCAGGTGGAGCTTGCGGGCGAGAACCGCATCCGAGCCGGCGCGATCTGCCCGGACAAGCACATCGCTGCCATGGCGATGGATAACAATATCGGTGGTTTCCATTTCTACTATGGCATTCCCGGTTCGATCGGTGGTGCGATCCGCATGAACGCCGGCGCCAATGGCGGCGACACAGCGAGCCGGTTGATCGAAGTCGAGGCCGTTGACCGCAAGGGCAATGTGCATGTCCTGTCGAATGCCGACATGGGCTACAGCTATCGCCATTCGGCAGCACTGGAAGGTCTGATCTTTACCAGTGCGCTCTTCGAAGGTTATCCGGAAGAAAAGGCGAAGATCCGCGCCGACATGGACGCGGTCCGTCACCATCGTGAGACGGTGCAGCCGGTCAAGGAAAAGACCGGTGGCTCGACGTTCAAGAACCCCGAGGGGCACTCCGCCTGGGAACTCATCGACGAGGCAGGCTGCCGCGGGCTGATGATCGGCGGTGCGCAGATGTCGTCGCTCCACTGCAATTTCATGATCAATGTCGGCCACGCGACCGGTTACGATCTCGAATATCTCGGAGAGACCGTGCGTCAGCGGGTTTTCGAAACCTCAGGCATCAAGCTCGAATGGGAAATCAAGCGCCTCGGCATCTTCATGCCCGGCCGCGAGGTGAAGCCGTTCATGGGTGTTGTCGAGGCCTGAGAACGCGCCCTTTTCCTACGAAGTTTTAACTTCGCCCCATTAGGCTCCCCGGAGGTTCGGGGAGTTTCATGTTTGATCTGGTGCATGTCTGGGTAATCCGGCAGCTCACGCTTGGCGAGTTCTCCTCGCGGCAGGCGGTGCTGTGGAAGGCTATGGCCATGGCAGCCAAGATTGCCGTGTTCGCTTACGGCCTGAACGTCATCGCTCACTTCATTCTCGTCGGTCTTGGGCTTTTGCCGTATCCGCTCGGCCCGGCGCTCGTCGTTGCCACCATGCTGACGCCGCCCGTTTCCTTTATCGTTGCCGTCATTGCCTATTCGGTCGTAGGCCTTGCGATCTATGACCTTGGCGTGTCGCGCCAGCGTTTCGAGACATTGAGCCGAACCGACATGCTGTCCGGTCTGATGAACCGGCGGGCATTCCTGGAGACGTTCGAGGCAGCGCGTGGATCGGTTGCACTGATCCTCCTAGACATCGACCGGTTCAAATCGGTCAATGACACCCTCGGTCACAAGGCGGGCGATGATGTCATCGTCCGCACGGCGACATGCCTGACACATGTGCTCGGCTCCGACGAGGCCATTGCCCGGATCGGCGGCGAGGAGTTTGCCGTCCTGTTGACGGGGCAGGGGACGGAGCGGGCGATGGAGATCGCTGAAGCGATCCGTGCATCTGTTGAAGAGATGCGGCTTGAAATTTCAGGGCGACCCGTCTCGATTTCGGTATCTGCCGGGGTCTCTGAAGGCGTGGCCGAACTTGGCTTCAGCGAGCTTTTCTCAGGTGCCGACCGCGCCCTTTATCTCGCCAAGGCCAGCGGTCGGAATCGAATCGTGCATGCGAAAGAGCTCCCGGTGATGCCTCTCGGCGCTTCCGTTCCTGACGACGGTCAAGTTGGCATCGACCGCGGGCGACTGAGCGCCTGATCGAGGCCTCGCGTTAACTTCTTCAGTCTTTTCATCGGCTTCTTCCCATAAGCTCAAGTCTTGGTTTGGCCTGTTGCGCAGGCGCTTTTGCGGCCAAATTAACGAAAGTAAACGGTTCATTAACCTTAATGTTGTTCAACTGATCTGACAAAGCCGGATCAGTCGGTGCGATTGCCGGTCGAATTTTAGATTTTGCGAGGCGTAGATGAGTGGCAAGCATGTCGCGGTTTTGATGGGTGGATTGTCCTCCGAGCGGCCTGTGAGCTTGTCCTCTGGCAACGCCTGTGCGGCTGCCCTTGAAGGCGAGGGCTTCAAGGTCACGCGCGTCGACGTCGGTCGCGACATCGGTCGTGTGCTCGAGGATCTGAAGCCGGATGTCGCTTTCAACGCGCTGCACGGTCCCTATGGCGAGGACGGCACGATTCAGGGTGTGCTCGAATATCTCGAAATCCCGTACACCCATTCCGGCGTTCTTGCCTCGGCGCTCGCCATGGACAAGAAGCAGGCCAAGCTTGTGGCGGCCCAGGCGGGCATTCCAGTCGCTGAAGCCTTGGTGATGAACCGTTTCGATGTGGGTAATACGCATCCGATGGCTCCTCCCTATGTGGTCAAGCCGGTGCGTGAGGGGTCGAGCTTTGGCGTCGTCATCGTCCGCGAGGACATGGCCCATCCGCCGCAGATCCTGACCTCCAGCGAATGGCGTTACGGCGATGTCGTGATGGTCGAGCGTTATGTGGCGGGTCGCGAGCTCACCTGCGGCGTGATGGATGGCAAGGCGCTCGGCGTGACCGAGATCGTGCCGCTCGGTAACAGCTTCTATGATTACGACTCCAAGTATGCGGCCGGCGGTTCGGAGCACGTGCTTCCTGCGCAAATTTCACCGAAAATTTACCAAAAAATACAATCATTAGCGCTGAAGGCACACCAGGCGATCGGGTGTCGCGGGGTGAGTCGGTCAGACTTCCGCTACGACGATCGCTTCTCCGAGGATGGTGATCTGATTTGGCTGGAGCTCAATAACCAGCCGGGCATGACCCCTACCTCGTTGCTGCCGGAAATGGCTGCCCTTGCGGGCTACAGCTTTGGTGAATTCGTACGTTGGATGGTGGAGGACGCTTCTTGTTCTCGTTGAGCGGCAACAAATTGGTGGGTGGGTCCGGTGCGTATCCGGCTGCGCCGCTTGCCTCGGGTGAGGCAAAGGTGCTGCCGCGTCCGCTGCGTCGCCTGGTGCGCTTCGTGCTGGCCCTCTGCTCGGGCCGCATCGCTCTACCCCGCCATCTCGGCAAAGTTAGCCTGGCGGCTTTCTATGGTCTGGTGGGCTTGCATGGAGTTGTGGTCGGCGGCCATGGTCCGGTCGTCACGCAGACTGTCACGGCGTCGGCCGGTTTTGCCGTCGAAGACGTTCGTGTCTCCGGCAATCAGCATACTTCGGAAATCGATATCCTTCAGTTGCTCGGCCTCGATGGCTCGACCAGCCTGCTCGGTCTCGATATTGCTACGGCCCGCAAGGCGCTCTCCGGGCTGCCATGGGTCGAATCGGCGGAGGTTCGCAAGGTTTATCCGTCGACCGTCGAGGTGGTTCTGCGCGAGCGTCAGGCCTACGGTATCTGGCAGCATGGCAGTGACCTTTCGCTGATCGAGCGGTCCGGTTCGGTCATTGCGCCCCTTCGCGACAACAAATTCGCCTCGCTTCCGCTCTTCGTTGGGCGCGATGCCGAGACCGCAGCTGCGGCTATCGATGAGGAGTTTTCAAAGTGGCCGTCAATTGCCTCGCGGGTGAAGGCCTTTGTGCGTGTCGGCGGTCGCCGCTGGGACGTTCACATGGAGAACGGCATCGTCGTTCGTCTTCCGGAAGAAAATGTGCCGGGTGCTCTCGCTCTGCTTAACCGTTTCGACGGAGAGCAGCAGGTCCTTTCGCGCGACGTCGCGGTCGTCGACCTGCGTCTGCCGGATCGTGTCGCCATTCGCCTGACTGCCGGTGCGCAGGAGCGCCGTACGGCAGCACTCGAAGAGCGTCGCAAGGCCCTCAAGAAATTGGAGCGGAAGATATGAGCATCTTCGGTGGCTCTTCCTTTGGTTTTCCGCGCACCAAGCCGCTCTCGTCGAAGCGCGCACATGTCGTTTCGGTGCTCGACATCGGCTCGACCAAGGTGGTTTGCATCATCGCTCGCCTGACGCCGCGCCGCGAGTCGGCAGTCCTGCCGGGTCGCACGCACAATGTCGAGGTCATCGGTCTTGGTCACCAGCGCTCGCATGGCATCAAGTCGGGCGTGATTGCCGATCTGGATGCTGTCGAAAATGTCGTGCGCCTTGCTGTTGATGCTGCCGAACGCATGGCAGGCCTCACCGTCGAGAGCCTGATCGTCAACGTATCGGCCGGCCGAATCGGCTCTGATGTCTATACCGCCTCCATCGATCTCGGTGGTCAGGAAGTCGAATCCGGTGACCTGCGCAAGGTTTTGATTGCGGCCGGACAGCAGTCCCAGGGCAATGACCGCGCCGTGCTGCATTCGTTGCCGACAGGCTTTTCTCTTGACGGAGAGCGGGGAATCCGTGATCCCCTTGGAATGTATGGCGACGTTCTCGGCGTCGACATGCATGTGGTCACGGCCGAACGTGCAGCGCTTCGCAATCTGGAGCTCTGCATCAACCGGGCGCATCTGACCGTCGAGGGTGTGGTTGCCACGCCTTATGCCAGCGGCCTTGCAGCCCTGGTCGACGACGAGGTGGAGCTCGGTTGCGCGGCGATCGACATGGGCGGTGGCATGACCACCATCTCTGTCTTCGCCGAAGGCAAGCTGATCCATACGGACGCCATCGGGATTGGTGGTCACCATGTGACGACCGATCTGGCGCGCGGGCTTTCGACCCGTATCGAGGATGCAGAACGTCTGAAGGTCGTTCACGGTTCGGCTGTCGCCAACGGCGCCGACGATCGTGAGGTTGTGTCCGTTCCGCCGATCGGCGAGGACGATCGCGATCAGCCGACACAGGTGTCGAAGGCGCTTCTGACTCGGATCATCAGCGCGCGGATCGAGGAGACCCTCGAAATGCTGCGCGACCGGATCCAGAAGTCGGGCTTCTCGCCGGTGGTCGGAAAGCGTGTCGTTTTGACGGGTGGCGCGTGCCAGCTCACCGGCATGCCGGAGGCGGCCCGCCGCATTCTGGCCCGGAACGTGCGTATCGGTCGTCCGATGGGCGTGTCGGGTCTGCCGGCTGCGGCAAAGGGACCGGCCTTCTCGACGGCCGTCGGCCTGACGATCTATCCGCAGATGGCGGATCAGGAAACACATGCCGGGCAGGGCGGGTTGTTCTCGCCCTTCGGCAACGGAAACAGCCGCTTCGCCCGCATGGGCCAATGGCTGAAAGAGAGTTTTTGAGTTTACCCGGCCGGACACAAGGTTCGGCCAAGGGAAATCTGTTGAAATGACATGGCCGGCTTGGCGATGCGGCCGGAAAAAGAAGGAACGGGTACCATGACCATCAAGCTGCAGAAGCCAGATATCACTGAGCTGAAGCCCCGCATCACCGTCTTCGGTGTCGGTGGCGGTGGCGGCAACGCCGTCAACAACATGATCACCGCTGGTCTGCAGGGCGTCGATTTCGTCGTCGCCAACACGGATGCCCAGGCGCTGACCATGACCAAGGCCGAGCGCATCATCCAGCTCGGCGTCAACGTCACCGAAGGCCTCGGCGCCGGCTCGCAGCCGGAAGTCGGCCGCGCTGCCGCGGAAGAGTGCATCGACGAGATCATCGACCATCTCAATGGTACCCACATGTGCTTCGTCACCGCTGGCATGGGCGGTGGTACCGGCACCGGTGCTGCTCCGGTCGTTGCCCAGGCTGCCCGCAACAAGGGCATCCTGACCGTCGGCGTCGTTACCAAGCCGTTCCACTTCGAAGGTGCGCGCCGCATGCGCCTCGCCGAACAGGGCATCGAGGAACTGCAGAAGTCGGTCGACACGCTGATCGTCATCCCGAACCAGAACCTGTTTCGCATCGCCAACGATCGCACCACCTTTGCGGATGCCTTCGCAATGGCCGACCAGGTGCTCTATTCGGGTGTTGCCTGCATCACCGACCTGATGGTCAAGGAAGGCCTGATCAACCTCGACTTCGCGGACGTTCGCTCCGTGATGCGCGAAATGGGTCGCGCCATGATGGGCACCGGCGAAGCTTCGGGCGAAGGCCGCGCGATGCAGGCTGCCGAAGCTGCAATCGCCAACCCGCTGCTCGACGAAACCTCGATGAAGGGCGCCCAGGGCCTCTTGATCTCGATCACCGGCGGTCGTGACCTGACCCTCTTCGAAGTCGACGAAGCCGCAACCCGTATTCGCGAAGAAGTTGACCCGGATGCCAATATCATCCTGGGCGCCACCTTCGACGAAGCGCTCGAAGGCATCATCCGCGTGTCTGTCGTTGCCACCGGCATCGACCGCGCAGCACTTGCCTCCAAGGGCTTCGAAGCCGCTCCGCTCGCAAAGCCCGCTATGCGTCCCTCCGCGGCCGTTGCTCCGGCACCGGCCGCATATCAGCCTGCAATGACGCAGGCCCCCAAGCCGACCATGGATCCGGTCGCAGACACCATCCGTTCGGCTGAAGCCGCCATGGAACGCGAACTCGAAATCGCAACCGCCCGCCAGCCGCTGAGCCAGCCCCAGGCTGCTCCGCAGCAGGAATTCCGTCCGGCAAGCCGTCTGTTCGCGACGCCGGCTCCGGAAGCCGCTCCGGCTCCGCAGATGATGCAGCCGGTTGCGCCTGCGCCGATCATGAGCCAGCCGGCTCCGGTGATGCAGCAGCCAGCACCTGTCATGCAGGCGCCGGTCGCTCCGGCACCTGTCATGGCAGAGACGCGCATGGCGCCTGAGCCCGTCCGCATGCCGAAGGTGGAAGACTTCCCGCCTGTGCTGCGTGCCGAGATCGATCACCGCGCCCAGCCGGCAGCACCCGCTGCCCAGGACGAACGCGGACCGATGGGTCTCTTGAAGCGAATCACCAATTCGCTCGGTCGCCAGGCTGACGAAGAGCCTGTCATGGGTGACATGACCGGTTCAGCTCCGGCCGCTGCATCGCAGCAGCGTCGTCCGCTGTCGGCCGAAGCCAGCCTCTACGCTCCGCGTCGTGGCCAGCTCGACGATCACGGCCGTGCCACGCCGGCGCGTGCCACCAGCGAAGACGATCAGCTTGAAATTCCTGCTTTCCTGCGTCGCCAGACGAGCTAAGGGAAGTCGAGACTCAGCTTTGGAGACCCGGGTCGAGAGGCCCGGGTTTCTTGCGTTTAACGCTCTGTTACGAGACGTCGAATTCTTGAGGATAATCAAGGGGGTGGCTTCGTTACAAAGCGAAAGAATCAGTGATTTGGCTCACGTCCCGGTCACACGTATGTATGTGTTCAGAAACAGGGTCTTGTGGCCCTTCGACAAGAGATTGCGACGGGATGCTCAAGATCCACCGCCTCGTCGCTTCATTTTAAGGCTATCGGAATGGCAATTGCTTTGCTCGGATTTCAAACCACGATCGCAGCGCCTCTCACGCTGACGGGTATCGGGGTTCATTCCGGCCGCGAGGTCTCCATCACTCTCCAGCCAGCGGAAGCAGGGACCGGTATCGTCTTTGTGCGCCAGCATGACGACGGTTCGACCAGCGAATATCGCGCAGTGTCTGCACATGTCGGCAACACCGATCTCTGCACAGTGCTCGGCACCAATCCGGCGCGTTCCGTCGCCACGATCGAACACGTCATGGCCGCATTTTATGCGCTCGGCCTGGACAATGTCGTCGTCGAAGTCGATGGCGCCGAAATGCCGATCATGGATGGCAGCTCGGAAGTCTTCATCGATGCGATCGAACAGGTCGGTATCACCAATCTCGGCGTCAAGCGCCGTTACATCCGCGTCACCAAGCCGGTTCGCATCGAGGCCGGTGGTTCCTGGTCCGAGTTCCGCCCCTATGACGGTACGCGCTTCGAGGTCGAAATCGATTTCGACAGCAAGCTGATCGGCCGGCAGAAGTGGGAAGGCGATCTGACGGCTGAAACCTTCAAGACCGAATTGTCGCGCGCACGCACCTTCGGCTTCATGCGTGACGTCGAGCGCCTCTGGGCTGCCGGCTTCGCTCTTGGCTCTTCGCTTGAAAATTCCGTCGTCATCTCGGACGACGATACCGTGATCAATGTCGAAGGCCTGCGTTACGAAAAGGACGAGTTCGTCCGTCACAAGACGCTCGACGCCGTCGGCGATCTGGCGCTCGCCGGTGCGCAGTTCATCGGTTGCTACCGCTCTTATCGCGGCGGTCACAAGATGAATGCGAATGCGCTGAAGGCGCTGCTCAGCGACCCGACCGCCTATGAGGTCGTCGAAGCACCGAGCCGCAGCCATCAGGTCCGTGCCCGGGAATTCGTTCCGGTTCAGGTTTCGGAATTCGCGCCCTGGTCGGCGTAAGTACAAGACAGATCAGGCAAAGTTCAGCGCCGGCTTCTTCAAGAAGGCCGGCGTTTTGCTGAGCAGAAAAGGATAGGGGCAGAATGGCACTTTCTGGGTGCCCTGCCACAAAAATGCGTTAAAGTCGCATCACTGCGTTGCCCTAGTGCCGCTTTTGTGGCTAGAAACGCCAGTTGAAGGCGACGGTTTTCAAGCTGCGCTGCAATCGGGATCTTTCGAATGAATCAAGTGGGATCGGTCGTTGTGAAGAATGCCGTGCGTATTGCGGGCCTGAGCGTCATGTTGTCTTTCGGTGCCGTGCTCGCGGGCTGCCAGAGCGACCCGGATATCGACATCAGCAAGCTCGCCGCCGAGACCGAGCCGCCGGAAGTGCTCTATAATCAGGGCCTTGCCAACATCAAGGCCGGCAATATGGCTGAGGCGTCCCGCAAGTTCGATGCGGTCGATGCCCAGAACCCGTTCTCTGAGTGGTCGCGCAAGGCGCTCGTGATGAGCACCTTCACGAAGTATCGCCTCGGCCGCTATGCCGACGCGATTGCAACCGGCAATCGCTATATGAACCTGTATCCGAAGTCCGAGGATGCCGCTTACGCGCAGTATCTCGTCGGTCTGGCCTACTGGAAGCAGATTTCAAACGTCACGCAGGACCAGCGCAACTCGGTCAAGACGATCGAGGCGATGGAGCGTGTCGTCAACGAGTTCCCCGATTCGGAATATGTCGACGACGCACAGGCGAAGATTCGCTTCGCGCGTGACCAGCTCGCCGGCAAGGAAATGCAGGTCGGACGCTACTATCTGGAGCGTAAGGAATACCTCGCTGCGGTTTCGCGCTTCCGCGTCGTCGTCGAGCAGTATCCGAACACCAACCAGATCGAAGAGGCTCTGGCGCGTCTGGTCGAGTCCTACTACGCCATGGGCGTCGTCTCGGAGGCCCAGGCTGCAGCGGCCGTGCTCGGTCACAACTATCCGGACAGCCAGTGGTATGCCGACAGCTATGCGCTGTTGCAGAGAGGCGGTCTTGAACCGCGTGAGAATTCCGGTTCGTGGATCACCCGCGCCGGTCGCCGGCTGCTGATCGGGACCTGACGGTCTTAAGTCACGAAGTGAGAAACTGAGCCTATGCTGGTCCAGCTGTCGATCCGCGATATCGTTCTGATCGAGCGGCTGGATCTTGCCTTCGAGACCGGTCTGTCCGTGCTGACCGGGGAAACCGGCGCCGGCAAATCCATTCTCCTCGACAGCCTGTCGCTGGCCCTTGGTGGCCGGGGTGATGGCTCGCTCGTGCGCCACGGCGAGGACAAGGGGCAGGTCACGGCCGTCTTCGATGTCGGCGGCAGTCATGCGGCCCGTACGCTCTTGAAGGGCAATGGCGTCGACGATGACGGCGATCTGATCTTCCGTCGCGTGCAATCCGCCGATGGCCGCACCCGGGCCTATATCAATGATCAGCCTGTCAGCGTGCAGCTGATGCGCCAGGTCGGCCAGTTGCTGGTCGAGATCCATGGCCAGCATGATGATCGCGCGCTGATCGATACCAATGCCCATCGCATGCTGCTCGACGCCTTTGCCGGGCTGACCGACGAGGCGCTGGATCTCGGGGAAAGCTATCGCCGCTGGCGGGAGGCCGAGCGGGCCTACAAGACCCACAAGGCGAAGGTCGAGGCGGCCGCACGCGAAGCCGATTATCTGCGGGCTTCCGTCGAAGAGCTTGAGGGTTTGTCACCGCTTGATGGTGAGGAGGATGATCTCGCCGAGCGACGCTCCGCCATGCAGAAATCCGAGCGCATAGCCGGCGACATCGCTGAAGCTTCCGAATTCCTCAATGGCAATGCCTCGCCTGTACCGCATATTGCATCCCTGATGCGCCGACTGGAGCGCAAGAGCCATGAGGCTCCCGGACTTCTGGAAGAGACCGTACAGCTGCTTGGCACGGCTCTCGACACCCTGTCTGCCGCGCAGATGGAGGTGGAAGCTGCCTTGCGCCGCACGGAGTTTGATCCGCGCGAGCTGGAGCGGGTCGAGGAGCGACTGTTTGCGCTTCGTGCGGCAGGCCGGAAGTATTCGGTCGCCGTCGCAGATCTCCCGGCACTCGCCGAAAAGATGGTGGCCGATCTCGCCGATCTCGATGCCGGCGAAGAGCGGCTTGGCCAGTTGGAATCAGCTGTCCGAGACACCAGGGCGCATTACGATCACCTGGCACTGCAGTTGTCCGGCAAACGGCAGAACGCCGCCCAGGCGCTTGCCGATGCCGTCATGCAGGAACTGCCGGCCTTGAAGCTGGAGCGGGCGCGGTTCATGGTCGAAGTTTCGGCGGACGCCGAGAATGCGACCGCCGATGGCATCGACACGGTCGAATTCCACGTTCAGACCAATCCCGGCACGCGACCCGGCCCGATCATGAAGGTGGCCTCGGGCGGTGAGCTGTCGCGCTTCCTGCTCGCGCTCAAGGTGGCGCTTGCCGATCGCGGTTCGGCGCCCACGCTCGTCTTCGACGAGATCGATACCGGGGTCGGCGGTGCTGTGGCCGATGCCATCGGTCAGCGGCTGAAGCGCCTCTCGGCCAAGGTGCAGGTTCTGTCCGTCACCCATGCGCCGCAGGTTGCAGCTCGCGCGTCGGCGCATTTCCTCATCTCCAAGGGACCGACCGGCGATGCGGGGGACAAGATTGCGACCCGGGTTGCCATCATGGAGCCGGAGCATCGGAAGGAAGAGATCGCGCGCATGCTTGCGGGCGCTTCCGTCACCGATGAGGCGCGTGCGGCAGCCGCCAAACTGCTTGCCGCCGGCGAGTGAGCCACATCCATCCGGCCGTGGTTGCCTTCCACCCTGAAACCTGTTTCCTTGCCGCATCATGATGGACCTGATCCAGACCTACTGGGCCGAGACCCTTGCCGTTCTGTCCGTCGTTTTCGGGACGGTGGCAGCCACCCATGCCGCGATGACGAAACGCGAGGTGCGCTCTGCGCTCGGCTGGGTCGGCATCATCATCCTGTCGCCGCTGGTGGGAGCCATGATCTACGCGGTCGCTGGGATCAACCGTATCCGCCGGGCGACGCTGATTTCGCGACGCGCGCTCGAACTCGACGAGATCTGGCGCAGTCTCTCGCTCTACAGCATCGACCGCGAAACCGTGGCTGCCCAGTTCGGCGATCGATTCGGACCGATGAAGCTGCTCGGTGACAGAGTGACCCGGCATCCGCTGTCGTCAGGCAACCAAATCGCGATGCTCTCGTCCGGTGAGGAGACCTTCGATGCCATGTGTCAGGCGATCGAAGCTGCGCAGCACAGCATCATCCTCGAAACCTATATCTTCGATCGCGATGTCGTCGGCCGGCGCGTGGCCGACTGCCTGATCGCCGCGCATCGGCGTGGTGTCGCCGTTCGTGTGATCGTCGATGCCGTCGGTGCCCGCTACAGCGTTCCCAGTATCATCGGCTATCTCGAAGAGGGCGGCGTTCGGGTCGCCGTCTTCAACGGGCAGGTCATCATGGGGCTCAGGCTTCCTTATGCCAATCTGCGTACGCACCGGAAAATTCTGGTCGCTGACGGGGCCACCGCCTTTGTCGGTGGCATGAATATCCGAGCGGGCTTCACCGGGCCGGATGGCGCGCGAGACACCCATTTTCGCGTCACCGGACCTGTTGTCGCCGATATCCTGGCGGTTGCCGCCGAGGACTGGCACTTCGAGACCGGCGAGGTACTGCTGGGGCCGGAATGGGGCGTTCGGCTCGATGACGCCGTGGCTGGGGCAGGGACGGCTGTGCGGGCGGTGGTATCCGGTCCGGACACCCATATCGAGACGAATCACCGGCTTCTGCTCGGCGCGTTTTCCGTGGCTGAACGGTCGATCCGCATCGTCTCACCCTACTTTCTGCCCGATACGACCTTCATTGCGGCGCTGAACACCGCTGCGCGTCGGGGCGTTCAGGTGGACGTGATCGTGCCGTCGCAGAACAATCTCGCCATCGTCGCCCGCGCGATGATGGGGCAGTTCGACCAGATCCTGCGGGAAGGCTGCCGCGTGCATTTGGCAACCGGTCCTTTCGACCATTCGAAGCTGATGGTCATCGACCGGCAATGGTGCTTCATCGGCTCGTCCAATCTCGATTCGCGCTCGCTGCGTTTGAATTTCGAGATCGATCTCGAAGTCTATGATCGCGGTCTTGCCGCGCAGATCGAAGACCGGATTGACCGCAGCCTGTCCAGCGCGAGACAGGTCACGCTCGATACACTTAGGGCACGATCTCTGCCCAATCGGATGATTGATCGCTTGTTCTGGCTCGGATCGCCCTATCTTTGATCGGGGCGGGCGTTTTCAGCGCGGCCTCACCGCAAACGGCCACCGGCCCAACCGACGACGGATGCTACAGGTGTGATGAAGAAGACCAAACCTAGCCTCGCCCGCACGATGGTGACCTCCATCCGAAATCGCAGATGGCGTCCGGCCGAGGGGATAGTCAAGACACAGGTCGATGGTGCGCTGACGGTCGCCTCCTACAATGTGCACAAATGCGTCGGCACGGACGGCAAGTTCGATCCCGAACGGATCATCGACGTTATCAGGGAAATCGGTCCCGACGTGATCGCGCTGCAGGAGGCGGACCAGCGTTTCGGCGAGCGCTCCGGGCTTCTCGATCTCAACCGGCTGCGGTTGGAGACTGGCCTTCTGCCGGTACCGGTATTAACCGGGCCGAAGTCGCATGGATGGCGCGGCAATGTGCTCCTGTTTCGCGAAGGCATCGTGCGGGACGTGCATCAGGTGGCACTGCCCGGTCTTGAGCCGCGGGGCGCCCTGGTGGCCGAGATCGATATTGAAGGCCGGGCCGGGCTGCGGGTGATTGCAGCGCATCTGGGATTGTTGCGCTGGGCTCGCCGCCAGCAGGCGGATGTCATTCTCGATCTCCTGCAGAACCGTGCCGAGCGGGCCACGCTTTTGATGGGGGATTTCAACGAGTGGCGCCTGGGGCCCGGCTCGGCGCTCACACGGCTGGAGCCGGTTTTCGGGCCTCTGCCGCCACCTGTCCCGAGTTTTCCGGCTCGTATGCCTGTTCTTTCTCTCGACCGGATCATGGCGAACCGGTCCGGTCTGATCGCCGATCTGACGGCGCATGATACGCCGCTTGCACGCCTTGCTTCCGATCATCTGCCGCTGACGGCAAGGCTTGATCTCAGCAAGGTGGAGGAGTGAGGTGGCGATAAGTGGACGTTAGTTGTATCTCAATGCGGGATGAATCGTCTGCCTGATCGCCTTGCCGTTTTACAATCAGGTGGCGAGTCGACGCTGGAGCTTAAACAAAATGGAAAATGATCTGTTTGCAGATTTGGGACCCGATACACGGTCTCTGCGCTTCTACAGCGATCGAGGACAGGAACTCGATTCGGCGTTCAGAAAGGCTAGTGAGCTACTAAGTGTGGATCTATCTGTAGCTTTGCATCAATTCTCAACATCAAAAATACTAGATGCGTTGAACGTAGTTCCGCGCAATATGATCTATGACCTGTATACCCTTTTTCATGTGCCCTTGGCTGCAAATCATGTCGGTCCTGAAGGGTTAGTTGATTTTTTTAGAGCGCAAGTTGAGCTTTCACGGAACTTCAAAACTATCCATGCAAAGTTGAAAACGGTATTGGAGCTTTTCTCGCGGAAATACGACGATGGCGCTCCATACGTTGACGACGCGACAAATGACTGCATTAAGGCGCTATTGGATCTTATCGAAGAACTCGCAGCTGACGACATCGTCGAGTTTTATGAAGCTGTTGGTTCTCGTCCATCAGGGCAATTCCCTGCTATCGCTCACGCCCGCCCGATGCTGTCGCTCGACAACACCTTTTCCGACGAGGACGTCCAGGACTTCGTATCTTCGGTCTACCGCTTCCTTGGCCAGCTGCCGGACGATTCCATCGCGTTTACAGCCGAGCCCAAGATCGACGGGCTCTCGATGTCGCTGCGTTACGTAAACCGCAAGCTGGTCACGGCCGCGACCCGCGGCGACGGTACGACGGGTGAGAATGTCACGGCGAACATCCGCACGATCAAGGAAATCCCAACCGAGCTTCCGGCCGATGCCCCTGACGTGGTCGAGGTGCGCGGCGAAGTCTATATGGCGAAGTCCGACTTCCTGGCGCTCAACGCGCAGATGGAGGCTGAGGGCAAGCAGACCTACGTCAATCCGCGCAACACGGCTTCCGGCTCGCTGCGGCAGCTCGATCCGAAGGTGACGGCGAACCGCAAGCTGCGCTTTTTTGCCTATGCCTGGGGCGAGATGAGCCAGATGCCGGCGGAGACGCAATGGGAGATGGTGCAGGTTTTCGGCCGCTGGGGCTTCCCCATCAACCCACTCACCCAACGCCTGACCTCGGTTTCGGCGATCCTCGACCATTACCATGAGATCGGGCTGCAGCGGCCTGATCTCGATTATGACATCGACGGCGTCGTCTACAAGGTCGACCGGCTCGACCTTCAGGCACGCCTCGGTTTCCGGTCCCGATCGCCGCGCTGGGCGACGGCGCACAAATTCCCGGCCGAGCAGGCCTTCACCACGGTCGAGGCCATCGACATCCAGGTGGGTCGCACGGGGGCGCTGACGCCGGTTGCGCGTCTGAAGCCGATCACCGTCGGCGGCGTGGTCGTCACCAATGCGACACTGCACAACGAAGACTACATCAAAGGTATCGGCAATTCCGGTGACCGCATCCGGCCTGATGACCACGATATCCGCATCGGTGACACGGTGATCGTCCAGCGCGCCGGCGACGTCATCCCACAGGTGCTCGATGTGGTGCTGGAAAAGCGGCCAGAAGACTCGGCGGCCTACGTGTTCCCGAAGACCTGCCCGGTCTGTGGCAGCCATGCGGTGCGAGAGAAGAACGAAAAGACGGGCAAGCTCGATTCGGTGACGCGCTGCACCGGCGGTTTCGTCTGCCGGGCCCAGGCTGTGGAACACATCAAGCATTTTGTGTCGCGCAACGCCTTCGACATCGAAGGGCTCGGGACCAAGCAGGTCGACTTCTTCTTCGAGAGCGACGATCCGGCGCTGATGATCCGCACCGCGCCCGACATCTTCACGCTGAAGGCGCGACAGGACCAATCGCTGACCAAGCTCGAGAATATCGAAGGCTTTGGCCGTGTCAGTGTGCGCAAGCTCTTCGAGGCGATCGATGCGCGGCGCGAGATCGCGCTCCACCGCTTGATCTTTGCGCTCGGCATCCGACATGTCGGCGAGACGACGGCCAAGCTCCTGGCGCGGTCCTACGGCAGCTATGCGGCCTTTGCGGAAGCCATGCAGGCGGCAGCGCCAAAGTTCGGCAATGCGTGGAGCGAATTGAACAGCATTGAGGGGATCGGCGAGGTCGTCGCAGCCTCGATCGTCGAATTTTTCAAGGAGCCGCGCAATCTCGAAGTCGTCCAACGCCTGTTGAGCGAAGTGACGCCACTGGACGCAGAGGCGCCGGTCGCAAGCAACAGTCCTGTGGCTGGCAAGACCGTCGTCTTCACCGGATCGCTGGAGCGCTTCACGCGGGACGAGGCCAAGGCACGGGCCGAAGGGCTCGGGGCAAAGGTCGCGGGCTCAGTTTCGAAGAAAACGGACTATGTGGTTGCGGGACCGGGTGCGGGCTCCAAGCTCGACAAGGCGCGCGAGCTTGGCGTTCAGGTGATGACCGAAGACGAATGGCTGACGCTGATCGGCGGCTGAGGTCAGGCCGCTGTGAAGGCGGGGTCGCCAAGGTCGAGCCGAACAGTGTCGGGCTGATGGGGCGTGCGCGGTAGATCGCGTTCGAGCACGATCCGGTTGCGGCCGGACGATTTGGCCAGATACAGTGCCTGATCGGCTGCGGCGTAAACTGCCGTGAAATCGCGGAGCGGCGTGATGTCGGCCAAGCCGCCGGAGATCGTGACGGCGATCGACTGATGCACCGACTCAACCAGTCGGTTGGCAATGGTGCGTCTCAGTTTTTCCGCGATGGAGATGACATCGGCAAAGTCGGAATCCCTGAACAGGATGGCGAACTCCTCTCCACCGATACGGGCGACGAGATGGGCGGGGCCGGTGATTTCGCAAAGCGTTCTTGCAACGGAGACGATCACGTCGTCGCCGGCCAGATGGCCGTAACGATCATTGATCTGCTTGAAGCGGTCGATGTCCAGGATCAGCAGATGCCCGCGCTCAACCAGAGAGAGATCCTCGATGAAGGCGCGGCGATTGAGGAGGCCCGACAGCATGTCCGTGCGGCTCAACTGGCGGAACTCCAGCCTGGTTCTGGCGAGGTGGATGACGGCATAACCCATGTAGAGAGAGCAGAGCATCGTCAGGACGAAGGATACGATCATGGCGATGCCGCAGCCGATTGCAAGATCGCGCAACAGTGGGTTGAGCAGGACATCGAAGGCATGCAGGATAAGCAAGATGCCTGCGACCATAAAGCAGGCGATGATGGAATTGCGGATCGACAGTCTGGTTGCAAAGCGGAGCACCGCATCCCAGTTATCGAATTCTGTCAGCCCAATATCGCGGATGACCCACGCTTCAATCCGTTGCTTCAACATAGTTTTTGACCACACAGAATGACTTGAAACGAAAATCGGTCAGTCGACGCGAGAGCTTATCTGCGGCCGTCTGCTGTCATGAAATAGGTTAGGTCGCGACCATCGCGACCGCTTTACATCAAGGTGCCGAATGCAACCCTGGCAGTAAAGAGTTCATTTTCATTTCTACTATTATTAATCCCCTAAAAATTAAGGTTCGATGAATCCGAAACCCTGGATTGCATCGGATCCCGTGTCGAACCGAGACGCTCACGGCTCTGTGAAGCCGGATGGCACAATCTGCAACCGATGAAGAGACGGATCGTTGACGAAGACCAGACCGCCACGCGATGTCGAGCCGGCGGCGACGTAGTCGAAGGTCATTCCTGCCTCCTCGATCGTCGTGGTCCCGTCGAGAAGGGATCCCTTTATCTCGACCGCTGCAGCGGCCTGATCGCCTGAATTGCGCACCTCGATCATCACGCGCCAGCCCGAGGGCAGGGGGTCGATGGTGAGGATCTGGGCGGCAATCTCCGGTGGGCGGTCTGCATTCGTCATTGCTTCGAATGCCATCCAGCCGATCATCGCCACGACGATTGTGGTTGACGCAAGTCCGGTGAGCCACTCGACCCAGTGTGGTCGGATCGGATCGGCAGATTTGCTGACATCATGACGGGTCATGGTAAGCCTCCTCAAAGGATAAGTCTGGCGGCAGCCGCGCCGATCGCTGCGGGGAAGCCGAGGACGACGAGCGTCAAAACGGCCTCGGCGGTGCCGAGGTCATCCAGTCGGCCGAAGGTCCAGAGACTGTAAAGGCTGACGGCGAGGGCGACGACATAGCCGGGTATCGTGAAGCGCACAAAGGCGTGCCAGACCGGCGTGTCCTCCTGAAGACTATGGCTGCCCTTGAAAGCGAGCGCATAGACGAAACCATGCATCAGCATCATCGACAGCGCCATAAGCGCAAGGGCGTGCCAGATGGTCATCTTGTAGGCGAGCAGGATCATTTCTTCTGTCGGCGCGAGATTGAGCGACAGGAAGAGTGCGCCGACGGCCATCATGAAGAGTTCGGTGAGATATCCCGTACTGGCTTCCTGGCTCGGATCGCTGTCGTCCCCATCGTCATCCTCGTCCTGCATGCTGAGCTGGCTTCGGCCGAGCAAGGCGCCGATGCTCGCTGGCACCGCCTGCAGCGCCACCATGCCGACCCATTCGCGCGGCGCCATGCCGAACTTGATCACCCCGAGCAGCACGAGGATCAACGCACTGGCCACCACGCCCATGCCATAGGCGACGATCGCGTCTCGGGCCGACTCGCGCCAGGTGGCGGTCCGTTCGAAACCGATGCGGTGGGAGAGCCCGATGAGGAGAGGAAGATTGAGAACGAGCAGCAGCAGAAGCCGCTCTCGGTCCATGTAGAAGCCCAAGAACCACATCTCCATCGTCATCAGCATGGGGATGGAGAAGAGCAGCGCTCCAGCAAGCCCGCGTGCAAGTCCGACGAGAAACCGGGTTACCCGCGCCGATTCGTGAGTTTCATTCGCGACTTCTGCCATTGTTCCACCGTCCCTTGCCGCGCAGGGAATGCGCAAATGGGGGTGGTTGTTCCGTCTGGCAGGAGGTTCACCGGCTGCCGTCAGGCAACCGGCTCATGTCTTGGAGGAGGGCTGCTGCGCCTCCCTGCGACCAGGGGCTGGATCAGCCCTTCGGCTTGAAGGTCTTCTTCTTGGGGCCTGCCGATGGTCCACGGTCGTCGAACTTGCCCTTGGGCTTTCCAGCGCCGGCGAAGGCAGGCTTATCGCCCTTCGGCTTGCCGGCCCAGTCGGGCTTGGCAGGCTTGTCCCAGGAATTCGAGGCACCCTTCGGCTTCTTCTTGAAACCCGGCTTGTCGTCGCTCCAGTCGGTGCGCTTCGGCTTGGGCGCGTCGCCCCAGACTTCCGAATCCGTCACCGCCATGGCGTCGCGCGGCGGCCGGGCAGGGCCGTCGTCCTTGCGGGCATAGGGTTTCTTCTCACCGAACGGCTTCTTTTCACCATAGGGTGCCTTGTCGCCATAGGCTTTCTTTTCGCCGTAAGGCTTCTTGTCGGCATAAGGCTTCTTGTCGCCGAAGGGCTTGCGATCGCCATCTTCGCGCGGCGGCCGGGCTGCGCGTTCCTTCGGCGCTGCATTGAAGTCCGGCATGCCGGGGAGCTGCGCCATGGTGATGCCGCGCTCAAGCGCCTTGTTCGGTCCAAGTGCGCCGAGGAACGTGTCGAGCGCGCTTTCGGCGATCTCGACGAAGGTTTCCTCCGGCTGCATCTTGATTGCGCCGATCTCGTTCTTGGTGATGTTGCCGTTGCGGCAGAGCATCGGGATCAGCCAGCGCGGCTCGGCATGCTGGCGACGGCCGACGGACACGGAGAACCATACGCTCGGGCCGAAATCGCCGCGCGGCTTGGTCGTGGAGCTTGCGGGGTTGGCGTAGTCAGGCTCCTTGCGCGCCTTGCCGGCTTCGAGGCTGACCGGGATCAGATCCTCCGGTGCCGAGCGATTGCCACGCTGCAGACGCAGGAAGGCGGCAGCCACCTGTTCAGCCCCATGGGTAGCGATCAGCGCCTGAACCATGGGCGCTTCGTCCTCGGTGATCGCTTCCGTCAGCGAGGCGTCGCCCATCAGCCGTTCATCGTCGCGGGCTTGGACTTCGTCGGCAGAGGGCGGAAGCGCCCAGGTCGGACGGACATTGGCGCCACCAAGCAGGCGCTCGGCCTTGCGGCGCGCGCTGTTCGGTACGATCAGCGCCGAGACACCCTTGTTGCCGGCGCGGCCCGTACGGCCGGAGCGATGCAGCAAGGTTTCGGAATTGGTCGGCAGGTCGGCATGAATGACGAGTTCCAGACCGGGGAGGTCGATGCCGCGGGCAGCGACGTCGGTCGCGATGCAGACGCGCGCACGGCCATCGCGCATGGCCTGCAGCGCGTGGGTGCGTTCGTTCTGCGAAAGCTCGCCGGACAGCGCCACGACCGAGAAGCCACGATTGTGCAGGCGTGCCGTCAGATGGTTCACGGCAGCGCGGGTGGAGCAGAAGACAATGGCGTTGCGGGCTTCATAGAAGCGCAGCACATTGATGATGGCATTCTCGCGATCGGGATTGGCGACCATCAGCGCGCGATATTCGATGTCGACGTGCTGCTTCTGTTCGGAGACGGCCTCGATGCGACGCGCATCACGCTGGTAGCTCTTTGCGAGATCGGCGATCGAGCGCGGCACGGTTGCCGAGAACATCAGCGTGCGGCGATCGTCGGGCGATTCTTCCAGGATGAATTCGAGGTCTTCGCGGAAGCCGAGATCGAGCATTTCGTCGGCTTCGTCGAGCACGACGACGCGCATCTGAGACAGGTCGAGTGCGCGGCGGGTGATGTGGTCGCGCAGGCGCCCCGGGGTGCCGACGATGATATGGGCACCGCGCTCAAGCGCCCGGCGCTCGTTGCGAATATCCATGCCGCCGACACAGGAACCGATGATTGCGCCGGTCTCGGCATAGAGCCATTCCAGCTCGCGCATGACCTGCATGGCCAGTTCGCGGGTCGGGGCAATGGCAAGAGCCAGCGGCGCACCGGCGCGCTCGAAACGACCGCCTTCCGGCAGCAGCGTCGGGGCCATGGCGAGACCGAAGGCAACCGTCTTGCCAGAGCCCGTCTGCGCCGAGACGAGCGCATCGCGACCTTCCAGTTCGGGGTCGATCATGGCTTGCTGCACGGGTGTCAGGGTGTCGTAGCCGCGCTTGCGCAAGGCCTCAGCGATCGCCGGAACGATGGCGTCGAAATCAGTCATGAAGTGGTCTTTCGAATGTGATGGATGATGCGGGCCAAAGCGCCGCGCCCGCCGATTGCGGGTATGTTGGCGCTGTTCCTACTCGTCTAGACCCGGAAAGTCGAGAGGCAGGGAACGAAAACGCTGCGCTATGGTGAACCATGGGGCCTCGCATCATCCAGAAAAGTCACGCGCGCAGCCGCGCCATGGCCAAAGCTTCGACATAGGTTCCGCCCCGGAAGGCATACTCCGCCATCCGCCCCTCCACGGTGAAGCCGAAGCTTTCATAGAGTGCAATGGCTGCATGATTGTCCGCGTAAACGGTCAATTCAAGGCGTCGCAGGTTCAGCCAGTCATCCGCGATCCCGATCGCCTCGCCGAGGAGCGCGCGTCCGATCCCACGGCGGGTGTAGTCGTCGTGCACGCCCATGCCGAGTGTCGCGACATGGGCACGCCTACCCTTTGCCGGCCACAAGGCGATATCGCCGACGACCATTCCGTCGAGCAAGGCCACGAGGCTTCGGACATCGGCGGGCTGCTGTTCTATCCCGCGCCTGATTTCCTCTACGCTGTGATAGGGGAGGCGCATGGTGCCCCAGCGGTAGCCAGGCAGGTTGTGCAGGTCTGCGATTGCTGCAGCGTCTGTCAGGGATCGCGCGCGGATCGTCAGGCCTTCGGGCCAGGCTCGATTGTCTCGGGACGCTATGGGGGGCGACTGCGTCATGCTTGCTCTCCATGTATTGGGCGGGAGAGCGAACCGGACGCCTGCTCAACCGCAGGGCGTTCGGGATAAATCGGTGCTACAGACGCGACCTGACCCGGACACCCTTTTTAAGGGTGGTCACGTGAAGGGTCATCGCGGTGGTCAAGTCAGCTGCAGCCATGTGCGCATGATGGACAGGGTGCAGGCGTCGGTCAAGTGCGACGCCGGGACCCTTGTCCGAATCCGCTGCAGCTTTTAAGGCTTTGACATGTCCATCTCTCAATTTTCCGGCAAGACGATTGCCATCGACTTCGAGACCGCGACCGAGGCGCGCGCGAGTGCCTGCTCCATCGGCCTCGCCTTCATCGAGGACGGCCGCGTCGTGCGTGTCGAGGAGCGCCTGATCCGGCCACCGGAGAACCGCTACTCCCCGTTCAATATCGCCATTCACGGCATCCGGCCCGAGCACACAGCCCATGCCCCGGAATTTGCCGACGTCATGCTCGAATTCGCCGCCGATTTCGAGGGTGCGCGGATGATCGCGCACAATGCCTCCTTCGACTTTTCCGTGCTCAGGGCCAGTCTTGATCTCTGCGGGCTTCACTATCCGGACCTTTCCTACCTGTGCAGCGTGAAGCTCGCCCAGCGTCACTGGCCGGATCTCGGATCGCATCGGCTGAACGTGTTGGCCGCTCATCTCGGGCTCACTTTCCTGCATCACAATGCGGCGGAAGATGCGCGGATCTGCGCTGAGGCCTGCCTTGCCATGGCTCTCGAGGCCGAAGTCGACGACTTCTTCGATCTCGCCCTGAAGCTCGGGCTCAATCCGGGCCGTCTGCACCGGCAGGGCTATGATGCCTGCTCCTTTGCCCGCAAGCCGAAGAAGAAGGCGCTCGCCTTGCAAGCGTGATCGGGCATCCTATCTTCAGGGATATCACGAAGGAGTGAACTCGATGTCGATCCGCAAAGCCACTGCTGCTGCCGTCATTCTCGCCTCGACGGCGATTCCCGCGTCGTCTGAAGTCGTCGGCAAGGTCGGCGTGGACTGGGTCGGCAATGACATCGTCATCGAAGCAATGACCGATCCGGAAGTGAAGGGGGTTACCTGCCACGTCACCTATTTCGATCGCTCGATCATCGATCGGCTCTCCAAGGGGAACTGGTTCGAGGACCCGTCCAATAACTCGATTGCCTGCCGCCAGACGGGACCGATCGAGATCGGCGACATCGATCTCTCGGAAGATGGCGAAGAGGTCTTCCGGGAAGGGCTCTCGATCATCTGGAAGTCGCTGGTCGTTAATCGCATCTACGACAAGAAGAACGATACACTCATCTATCTTGCCCATTCGCGGCAGGTGGTCGAAGGCTCTGCCAAGATGGCGATCTCGACCGTGCCGCTCTTCAATCAGACAGTCGTTTGGAAGTCGGGCAAGCCGAACTGACAGACCAGTTTTGGGGGGAATAGAGATTGGCGTGTCCGGTGTGACATCCGTCACTTCAACGGGGCGGTGCCGTGGGTCATGCATCTTGGACCGGCGCCGCGTCACCCCCAATTTCGCAGCCGGACGGAGAGCATCCTGTTCAACTCTCCACGCAAAGACGCCCTGGAACCTTGCGGATCCAGGGCGTTTTCATGTGGCGATCAATGTCTTACTTGACGTAGACGATCTTGCCGCCGTTGGCTGCTTCTTCAACGTGGAAGACGTTGGTGGCCTGAACGCTCTGGGCCTGAAGAGCCTCGGCGATCGCCGGGTCGGACGAAATCTGAGCCTGCGCTTCAGTCATCGACTCCGAGCTGTTGGCCAGCTGCGAAAGACGGGTGTGTTCAGAGCGGTTCTGGTCGTTGTCCAGGCTGTCGAGGCGAACGATGTTAACGCCCTCGGTTGCCATGGTCGTGGAATTGGTCATGGTCGTGGTGTCGACCATCGGTTCAGCGGTCTGGGCAAGGGCAACGCCCGAAACGGAGGCGATGGACATGGCACCGGCGAGCGCAAGCTTTACTGCAGAATTCATGGTCTTTCTCCTTGGTTTCTTTTCGAATTTTCTGCTTCGTGGGAAGCTGACAGGAGAACGCGGGACCATGGAGAGGGTTCCGGCAAGCGTTAAAATTATTTATACATAATAACGGATATTCGTCATAATTTCTTACAACAAAAATACACGCCATCGGTGAGGCCGATCGCGTTCACAAGGAAGCTGAAGAAAAAATGCCCCGCGGATACGGAGCATTTTCCTGGGAAGGGAAGTCGGCTCAAGCTGCCTGAGCAAGCTCGTCGGCGATGACGGTGTCGAGGTTGAGGAAGCAGACCATCGACTTCTCGAGTGCGACGATGCCGCGGCAGAAGGCGCGCTGGGCTTCCGGGATGATCTCCGGTGCCGGCTGCAGGTCTTCACTCTTGATCGTCATCATGTCCGAAACCTGTTCGACCAGGAGACCGACCAGCTTGCCGGCGATGTCCGTGACGATGATCGCAGCGCGTTCCGACGGTTCGGTCATCTTCATGCCGAGACGGCAGGCCATGTCGATGACCGGGATGACGGCGCCGCGCAGGTTGATCAGGCCGAGAACGTAAGGGGGGGTATGTGGCATCGGAGTGACCGGTGCCCAACCGCGGATTTCGCGGATGGCCATGATGTCGATGCAGAATTCCTGGTCGCCGAGGTGGAAGGATACGATTTCCAGATAGGCACCCGACTGTTTGATGGCATTGCTCATGTTCAGAACTCTTCCCAGTGTTCCTGTGCTGCGGCAGCAGAGGCTGTTGCCGTGGCGGTACGGTTAAATGATCCCGCAACCTTGTTCATCAGCGCCCGTGCGGGAGACGGTCTCTGAGGGGAGGCGGCGCGCGCAGCCTCCTGATATTGGTCATGAGCAGCTTCGCCCAAGTTCACCTTGAACTGTCCGACAAGTCGCGAAAGGTTTTCCGCGTCACTTGCCAGTGTGTGGCTCGCCGCATTGGTCTGCTCCACCATCGCGGCATTCTGTTGCGTGACCTGGTCCATCTGGCTGACGGCCGAATTGATCTCGCTCAGTCCAACCGATTGTTCTCTCGCGCTGGTAACGATTGCCTTAACGTGCTCGTTAATTCGTAAAACATCTTCGCCAATCCGGTGGAGCGCCTGTCCGGTCGCAGTCACCAGCTCCACACCGCAGCGCACTTCGTCGTTGGAACGGGTGACCAGGGTCTTGATGTCACGTGCCGCATCGGCAGCGCGTCCGGCGAGGGCGCGGACTTCCTGCGCCACAACGGCGAAGCCCTTGCCCGCTTCGCCGGCACGGGCTGCCTCGACGCCGGCGTTGAGAGCGAGAAGATTGGTCTGGAAGGCGATTTCATCGATGACGTTGATGATCTTGCCGATTTCGTCGGTGGCATCTTCGATGCGGTTCATCGCGGACATGGCGTCGTTGACCACCGCGCCGGATTTCTCGGCGTAGTCCTTGGCATTGTCGACCATGTGGCTGGCTTCTTCGGCCCGGTCGGTTGCCGTCTTGACGGTCTCGGTGATCTCGGAAAGGGCGGCCGAGGTTTCCTCGAGCGATGCAGCCTGCTGCTCCGTACGGCGCGCAAGATCGTCTGCGGCGCTCTTCATCTGCTGGCTGTTGGCGCGGATTGAGCTGCTGTTGGTCGCGATTTCGGTCATGACCCGCTTGAGGTTCGAGGCCACTTCGTTGAAATCGATCCTGAGCCGCTCGAGATCCTGCGGGAAGGGGCCGGCGATGCTAGCGCAGAGATCGCCCTGAGACAGGCGGGTCAGTCCTTCGCCAAGCGCATCGACCGCGAGCTTGAGGGCGCGCGTGTCGGCTTCCATGGCCGCGGTGCGGCTTTCTCGCTCTGTCTCGTTCTGCCGGCGCTGGGAACGGCTTGCCTCCTCCAGGTCGTGCTTTTCGATGGCCGCCTTGCGGAATATGTCTGCCGAACGGGCCATGCCGCCGATTTCGTCCTGCCGGTCTGTGCCGGCGACTTCCGTCTGATAGTCGCCGTCGATGATGCGCTGCATGCTCGTGCGAACGAGGCGGATGCCGTTGGCGATCGAATTGCCGTGAATGAGCTGGAGTGCGATGACCGAGAAGAAGGCGATACTGCCCAGCCCAAGCTGGAAGGTCAGCGCCTGATTGCTTCGACGGGTCGCCTCGTTGGCGAAGTCTTCGACCAGATTGCCACCGAGCGCCGAGAGGTTGTTGAGCACGTCGCCAAGGCGCTCGCCCGAACCGTCGATCGCGTCGTCGATGGCTGCGTAGTCTGCTTCCGGCGCGCCGGTCTCGACCATGCGTTTGAGATCCACCTGGATGGCTTGCGCCACCGCGTTCAGGTCAGCTTCATAGCTGCCGACTTCGCCCGGCGCACCCGCTTCAGCCGCAACGGATGCAAGGACGGAAGCACCATCCCGAAGAAGGGTCACCGCGGCATTGATGATCTCCATGCGCTCCGGCTGGATGCTTCCTTCGCCGCGGTCGATGATCGTATCCATGGCCGCCAGCACCATGTTGGCATTGGCGAGGCGCATCTCGTTGATGCGCTCGACTTCGTTCTTGATCTCGATCGAGTCGTGGATTGCCGTCGATATGCGTGCGTTCTGGTACCAGCCGACGGCCAGCATCGAGCCGATGCCCAGCACTGCCGCGGCGCCCAGCGTCATCAGACGCTGTTTGACGGACAGGTCTTTACCCGTGATGAGATTGACCATGAAACTCCCCAGCCTTTGTCCCGGTTGCCCCTGCACACCGGTGACATGTCATGCGCAATCCGGGGGATGGAGTGCCCGGGGGACGGTCATGTCCGCTTGGCCCGCAAAGGCCAGATGCAGACGCAGAATCGCTAATATTAGTTAATCAAGAACTAATGGCCGATCAGGGGGCAAATTCGGGTCTTAGGCCGGGTTAGGTGGCGGTGATCGCGCGACGATAAAGGTGCCACGTCGCGTGTCCTGCGACAGGTAGGACGACAAGCAACCCGAGGAAAAGCGGCACCATGGCGAGGATGGCCAAGGCGGCAATGACCAGTCCGAAGACGAGCATGGGAGCGGCGTTCTCGATCACCGTGCGCATGCTTGTCAGCATCGCGGTCACGAAGTCCACATCGTGATCGAGAAGCAGCGGCATCGAGATGACCGTGGCGGTGAAGAGGATCGTCGCAAGCACAGCCCCGACAACCGTGCCCACGGCGAGGAAGAGCAGACCTTCCGGGGTGGTGAGCACGACATTGACGAAGGCGTCGAGGGTCGCGGGCACGCGGAAGCCGAGAAAGAGCGCCATCAACAGGCGCACTTGGTAGATCCAGATCCAGAAGATGAAGAGCACGACGAAGGCCATCCAGGACAGTTGCCGCTCGCGTTGGCGAAAGACTTCAGCGAGGATCGCCTTCCAACTGACGGGTTCGCCAAGCCGGTGCCGACGGCTGATTTCGTAGAGACCGACGGCAATGAAGGGTCCGATCAGCGGGAAGCCGATCGCGACCGGAATGATCATCCATGGCAGGTGGTAGTAGGTGAGCATCACAGCGATGAAGATGCCGCCCGCCGCATAGATCGCACCGAAGAACAGGCCGTAGGCGGGATAGGTGCGAAAATCACTCCACCCGTCGGAGAAGGCGGCACGGATATCGTCCATGCGCAGCCGGTTGATCTGCAGCTTCGGCAGAGAGCCCCGATCGAGTGCCTGTTGTTCCATGCGTCCCTCCCAAGACATGCGGTCCTGCGACAATCTGTCAGAAACTACCATGGGCCTTCCTTGATATCCGTCAAATCGCAGGGCCGGGAGTTCAAATTCTCGCGTTTCATCCTGAACGAACTGCGCTATGATACGGCATGTCCGATGTCGCCCGCTCACAGAAATGGTTGCCGTTGACCGCCCTGATGCTTGCGGGGACGTTGTTCACTCTGGCTGTCTTTCTCGGCTGGATGCGCTACGGATCGGACATCTTCCTGACCTTGATCGAATCCGGTCTGGCCTATTGCTTCTAGCCGCCGTGGTCCGTGACAAATCAGCGCTCGTTCTGCCATTTACACCGAGTTGAATTGCCTTCTCGCGACGGGAGGCTTATCCGGCTGGGCGAGAAATTCGGATTCAAGGAAATGCCATCATGAAAACGGTCAGGGTCATCTTGTGGGCGGCGGTGGTCGTCATGGCGGGTGTTCTCGGCTGGCTGACCTATTCGGTCACGCAGTCGGATCAGAAGATCGCGGAGGCGCCCTTCGGTGTGCCGTTCCAGCTCGTCGACCAGAATGGCCAGCCGATCACCGAACAGGCTTTCCGCGGCAAGCCGACGGCTCTGTTCTTCGGCTTCACCCATTGCCCGGAAGTGTGCCCGACTACGCTCTTCGAGCTGGATGGCTGGTTGAAGCAGGTCGATCCCGACGCCAAGGGGCTGCAGGCCTATTTCGTGACCGTTGATCCCGACCGGGACACGCCCGAGCTCCTCGGTCGCTACATCTCCAACGTGACGGACCGCATTACCGGGATTGCCGGTGATCCCGCCAAGATTGCCGAAGTCGTCAAGGGCTTCCGCGTCTATGCCAAGAAGATCCCGCTCGACGAAGCTCAGCCGGATGGTGACTATACCATGGATCACACGGCCTCCGTTTTCCTCCTCGATGCCGAGGGACGCTTCAAGGGCACGATTGCCTATGGCGAGAACCCGGATACGGCCGTCAAGAAGCTCGAAAACCTGATGAAGGGCTGACGGTCCGTCCCCTGGCGGAGGTTGCCATGAGTGCGATTGCGTTGTACCGCAACGCCTGACCCCCGTGACCTCCGAGGAAGACCTGACCGTGAGCGAAATCCGCCTCTATGTGACCACCACCGAGAAGAACGCCAACCGGATCCTCGATCTGATGAGCTTCGCTTTCGGCGAGGAGGATTATGCGATCGCGACCACGGAAGTGGACGAGAAGGCGGATATCTGGGAGGCCTCGATCTATCTGATGGCCGATCAGGAAGACGAAGTGCTGCCACGGGTTCAGGATCTGCTGGCGGATGAGTTTGCGGATGCCACGATCGAGCGGGAAGTCATCCCTGATATCGACTGGATCGCCAAGTCGCTCGAGGGATTGAAGCCGGTGCGCGCCGGTCGCTTCCTGGTGCATGGCTCGCATGATCGGGACAAGGTGCAGGCGCACGACGTTGCGATCGAGATCGATGCAGGCCAGGCCTTCGGCACGGGCCATCATGGCACGACGGCGGGCTGCCTCGAAGTGATCGAGCAGGTGGTTCGCTCTCGCAAGGTGCGCAACACGCTGGATCTCGGCACCGGCAGTGGCGTGCTGGCAATCGCCGTGCGCAAGTTGCTTCCCGTGCCCGTTCTCGCGACGGATATCGATCCGATCGCCGTGCGTGTCGCCAAGGAAAACGCCCGTCGCAACCAGATCGTCGAGGGTATCGACTTTCGCACGGCTCCCGGGTTTCACTCGACAGCTTTCCGCGAGCACGGCCCCTTCGATCTCGTGATTGCCAATATCCTGGCGAGGCCGCTGATCAAGATGGCGCCGCAGCTCGTCACGCATCTGGCGCCGGGCGGCTCCGTCATTCTCTCCGGTATCCTGGCCGAGCAGCGCTGGAAGGTGATTGCGGCCTATAGCGGTCGCGGCCTGTCGCATGTGAAGACGATTTGGCGCAACGGCTGGGTGACCATCCACTTTACGCAAGGGAAGGGCTGACACCTAACGTCAGCCACCGCAGAATAGAAAAAGGCGGCCCGCAAGGAGCCGCCTTTTTGGCACAGGCATCATGCCGCGCCGGGGTCCGCGAGCGTGGGAGGAGCGCTCAAGCGGATGCTAGACTGGACGGTCGTTCAGATCATCGCCGTTCAGATGATCGAGTGCTGATGCGGACGACGGCGCAGTTCTTCGCGCTTCAGGCCCATGGCCTCCAGCGATGCGTCGTCGAGCGACAGAAGGGCACCCGTCGTATAGAGATCGGCGCGGCGCTGGCGTGCCTCGACGAGATTGTTGAGGGCAGTGCGCAGGAAAGACTTGGCCATCTCTCGGTTCCTTTTCGGTTGCGGACGCTTCGTTTCTCACGTCCTGGATGACTATGATATAGTCTGATCCGCGGTGCTCAGTCAGAGGGCTTGAAGCACGGGAGGTCTGCGATTGCTGCATAGCAGCATAAGGTCTGCTTGAAATTGTGGCATAACCCGACCGGCTGGCGCGCATATGCTGCGAAAGCGTGCGGTGGTGGTGGTGAGGGCGATGTGGCCTTGCTATAAGCCCTGACAGAATCCGAAACCGATCGCGAGCCATGCCATGTTTCAGTCCTTTGAGGTCAAGTCCACGCCGCTTCACGGCAAGTCCAGGATCGCAGCCCTTCGCGCGCTGTTTGCCGATCTTCAGATCGATGGACTGCTCGTTCCGCGCTCGGATGAGTATCTCGGGGAATATGTGCCTGAGTCCGCCGAACGTCTCGCCTGGGCGACGGGCTTTACCGGTTCCGCCGGCATGTTGATGGTGACCGAGACGCTCGCCGTCGTTTTCGTCGACGGCCGCTATGTTACGCAGCTTGCCCAGCAGGTCGACGCATCGGTGTTCACGCCGGGCGACCTCGTCGGCGAGCCGCCGCACAAATGGATCGAAAACCGTGCACCGAAGGGTTTCCGTCTCGGCATTGACCCCTGGACCCATACGGGTGCGGAAGTCCGGCGGCTGGAGAAGGCGCTGGCCGACAAGGGTGGTAGTCTCGTCTTCCTGCCGTTCAATCCCGTCGATCGCCTCTGGACCGACCGTCCAGCCGAGCCGAAGGGCGCCGTCATGATCCAAGCGCTGAACCAGGCCGGTGTTTCTGCTGCAGACAAGCTGAAGACCATTGCCGCCGATCTCAGCGACAAGAATCTGGCTGCCGTCCTGATCGCCGATCCCTCGTCGGTGGCCTGGATCTTCAACCTTCGGGGCAGTGACGTGCCGCACACGCCGCATCCGCTTTCGCGTGCGATCATCAAGGCCGATGGTTCGGCCGAACTCTTCCTCGACAGCGCAAAGACCAACCTCGAAGTCGAAAGCTATCTGCGCGATCTCTGCGAGCAGGTGGATCCGGCGGTTCTTTCCGAACGCATCGAGCGGGTTGCGCTTGACGGTGCCCGCATTCTGGTCGATCCCGACCTCACGCCTTACGCCCTATCGCGGATGATCCGCGAGAGCGGTGGCGAAGTGGTCGAGGGCAACGATCCGGCGAAGCTTGGCCGTGCGGTGAAGAATATGGTCGAGCTAAACGGTTCGGCGGCCGCACATCTGCAGGACGGTGTGGCGATTGTCGAGTTCCTTCACTGGTTCAACGAACAGCCGCATGGCAGCCTGACGGAGATTGCGGCGGCGAAGAAGCTCGAAGCGGTGCGTGCGGCGGTTGGCGAGCGTATGCAGAACCCGCTCAAGGACATTTCCTTCGACACGATCTCCGGGGCAGGCGAAAATGCCGCCATCATGCACTACCGTGTCACCACCGAAAGCGACCGACAGATCCGCTCGGCCGAGATGTTCCTGATCGATTCCGGTGCGCAATATGTGAACGGCACCACCGACATCACCCGCACGCTTGCCGTCGGCAAGGTGCCAGAAGAGCAGAAGCGTTTCTTCACGCTGGCGCTCAAGGGCATGATCGCGATCAGCACGGCCCGATTCCCGAAAGGCACTCGCGGCTGCGATCTCGATCCCTTGGCGCGCATCGCGCTCTGGAAGGCCGGTGCCGATTTTGCCCATGGCACGGGCCATGGCGTCGGCTCCTATCTCTCGGTGCATGAGGGGCCGCAGAGGATTGCCCGGCTTTCGACGCAGGAGCTGCTGCCCGGCATGATCCTGTCGAACGAGCCCGGCTATTACCGCCCGGGCAGCTTCGGTATCCGCATCGAGAACCTGATCTATGTGCGCGAAGCCGAGGCGATCGAAGGTGGCGACCAGCCGATGCTCGGTTTCGAGACGCTCACCTTCGTGCCGATCGACCGCGCGCTGATCGTCGAGGACCTCCTGACGCGCGATGAGCTGCAATGGCTGGATGCGTATCACGCTAAGACGCGCGCCGAGCTCTTGCCGTTGATCCCGGACGCTTCGACCCGGGAGTGGCTGGAGCAGGCAACGGCGCCCTTTGGGCGCTGAGCGTCAGCCGACGAACTGCCGCATCACCATGACGGCGGCCCAGCCGCCGATCAGCATCGGGATGGCACCGAAGCGCAAGCCGATCAGGAAGGCCGCCGCCATGGCGACCTTCACGTCGATCTCGCCATAGAAGAAGGCGGGCGCGACGAGCGTCGTCAACACCGCTGCCGGAACGGCGTTCAGCGCCGCTTCCAATCGGGGCGGCATGTGCTTCAGGCGCTTCACCAGAATGTAGCCGCCAATGCGGGTCGCGAATGTTGCGGCAGCTGCGGCAGCGATCAGCAGGGTCATGTAAGGCGTCAGGAGTGTGGTCATCGGATCGTCTCCTCGCGCTCCGCTCGCTGATCGGGCAGCGGCAACAAGGCCGCGAGCAGCACGCCTGCGAGCGCCCCGACGCTTATATGCCAGGGTGAGCCGATCAGATGCTGGGCGATGACCGAGACCACGGCACTGACCGCCACGATCAGCAGGAAATTGCCGCGCTTGCGGAAGCCGAGCACCAGGCCGAGAAAATAGATCGGCAGCAGCACGTCGATGCCCCAGTCCGCCGGGTCGCCCATCGCCTTGCCGACCAGTCCTCCGACGGCCGTCATGGCGACCCATGGCACGTAAATCATCGCACCGAAACCGAGATACCAGGGGAAGGAGACGCTGCGACCGCTTTCGCCACGCGCCAGCGTTTCGGCAAATTGCGGATCGGTGAGCAGGAAGAAGCTCAGCATTTTCTGAGGCAGCGTGAAGTGATCCATGAAGGGTGTGATCGCCGCCGAGTAGAGAATGTGTCGGAAGTTCACCGCAAGAATCGAGAGGACCACTACCCACATTGGTACTGCCTGGCCGAAGAGCTCGATGCCGACCAGCTGACTGGCACCCGCATAAACGGTCGCGCTCATCAGGGCGGCCTCGGCGACCGTCTGGCCGTTTGCGACTGCCACGGCGCCAAACAGCACAGCGAAGGGCCCGGCCGATATGATGACGGGGAGGGCCTTCAATGCACCCACGGTGAAATCTGATCGGGACATGGCGCAGTTTCTCACATTTATCTGCTGGCTAGCCGCTGTCGGCTTGTCGGACAAACCAATTCCGCTGATGGAACGACCATCGGCATTGATGATTGCCTATTGGCGTGGACGGTTGCCGGCGTCTTGTTGAAAAGTCGCATTCAAGGAAGTCACGGATTGTCCGGACTCCGGCTTCATCGCCGCGGCTGTCGATTGCGGTCAGATCGACACCGGGCTTCGCCCGTCAATCACGACCCGCTTGCGCTGCGAAAGCGGCGGATATCTGAAAACACTGTATTCAGGTTCCTCCTGGATCAGCGTTCCATCCACTTCGACCGCGCTGATCCAGGATAGGCCATATTGGGTGGCAAGATCCCGAACGGCCCTCCAATGCGCCGCTTTAGCGGTGTCTCCGGCTCGGATGGCCGTTCTGATATAGGTGATGCACTCTTCGGACAGTCCCACTGTCAGAGGGTGTCCCCATGCCTCACGCAGCGTACAAAAGTCGCGCCAAACCTCGCCGCTGACAACAAAGATCACGTCGGGGCGATAGTCTTTCATCGTCCCGGCTCGACTGGCAAATGAGGGCGTGTCGCAGCCTCAATGTAAGCGTTCCGCAGCGGCGACCGCGCTTCATCGAACCCCGTAGAGCTACCGGTTAAGTCGCAGAAACCATTCCGGTCAGCTGAGGGACCCATCGGAATTTTGGCTACTTCTTCGGCCGGATCTGGAAGGTGTGTTCCTGACCGGGGAAAACGCGTTCCTTGACCTCAGCGGCATAACCCTCGGCAGCCTTCTCGATCACCTCGGCGAGCTCGCTGTAGTGCTTGACGAAGCGTGGTTTGAACTCGTTGAAGAGGCCCAGCATGTCGTCGGAGACGAGGATCTGGCCGTCGCAGGCCGGCGAAGCGCCGATGCCGATGGTTGCTGCCTTGACGGTGGTGGTGATTTCGCGCGCCAGCGGCTCGACGGTCCCCTCGATGACCATGGCGAAGGCCCCGGCCTCGTCGATCGCCTTGGCGTCGCGGCGGATCTTGTCCTGCTCGGCCTCGCTGTGCCCCTTCGATCGATAGCCGCCGGACGTATTCACCTGCTGCGGCATCAGGCCGATATGGCCGAAGACGGGCACGCCGCGGCTGACGAGAAATGCGACGGTCTCGGCCATTTCGGCGCCGCCCTCGAGCTTCACGCCGTCACAGCCGGTTTCCTTCATCAGGCGGACAGCATTGCGGAAGGCCTGTTCCTTGCTCTCCTGGTAGGCGCCGAAGGGGAGGTCGACGATGACGCAGGCACGGGATACGCCGCGCATGACCGCCTGCCCGTGGGCGACCATCATGTCCATGGTGACGCCGACGGTCGTGTCCATGCCGTAGAGCACCATGCCGAGGCTGTCGCCGACGAGCAGCAGGTCGCAGTGGCGGTCGAGGATCCTTGCGATCGGTGTCGTATAGGCCGTCAGCGAAACGATCGGACGGTTGCCTTTCAATGCCGTGATGTCGGCCGGGGTCAGGCGTTTCTGGCGGGGTGGTGTGCTCATGTCAGGCGGCCTCCATGCCGGTGGCGGCCGCTTGGCCGATGATGCGGTTGTCGAGAAGCTTGGTCTTGCCGAAGCGAACATAGAGAAGAACGAGTGCTGTGGTCGTCACGGTCTCGATGCGCTCCAGCGTGCGCGGATCGCGGATGGCTATGACTTCCGGCTCTGCGAGCGGTTCCGTTTGCAGGAATTCGATGAGTTTTGCTTCCAGGGTCGCGACGTCGCGAATTCCCGTCAGCAGAAGCCTTTCGGCTTCGGCGAGGGTCTTCGGCACGATCACGGCTGCGGCGCGTTCGGCGGGCGAGAGATAGACGTTGCGCGAGGAGCAGGCGAGACCGTCGGCCTCGCGGACGGTTGGAACCGGTACGACGCGCACTGGCTGGGCGAGATCCTCGACCATCTTTTGGATAATGGTGACCTGCTGGTAGTCCTTCTCGCCGAAATAAGCGGCGTCCGGCTGGACGATGTTGAAGAGCTTGGTCACCACGGTCGCGACGCCGGCGAAATGGCCGGGACGAGCTTCGCCTTCAAGCTCGGAACTGAGCTTCGGCAGATCGACAACCGTCTGCATGGGTTCGGGATACATGTCTTCAACGCCGGGCGCGAAGAGATAGTCGACGCCGGCCTCTTCGAGCATGGTGCTGTCGCGGGCGAGGTCGCGCGGATACTTTTCCAGATCCTCGTTCTTGCCGAACTGAAGCGGATTGACGAAGATCGAGACGACCGTCACGTCGTTTTCAGACTTGGCGCGGCCGACAAGGCTCAGATGGCCCTGATGCAGGTAACCCATGGTCGGCACGAAACCGATCGTCTGACCGGCATGGCGGCGGGGCGCGAGCTTCTGTCGCAAAGCGGCGATCGTGGTGACGACTTCCATGACCGGCGTCCTCCCTGTCTTCTCACTGGCTCGGCTCTAGCGCTTGCCGCGAAAAAAGGCAATCGCACGAATCCTTTGCAGAAAATTCCTCAGAAACCGATTCGGCTGCTGTCGATGATCTCGACACCCGCCTCGCGCATGGCTTCGATCGCGTCCTCCACGCCCTTCGCATCGATGCCCCGGCTCCCGTCGGAGATCAGCCGGACCTTGACGCCCGGCAGCATGTCGACCGCATCGAGAGCCGAAAACTTCACGCAATAGTCTGTGGCGAGCCCCATCACATCGAGTTCGGTCACACCCTTTGCCTTCAGCCAGTCGGCGAGACCGGTGAGGGCCGATTTGTCATTGTCGCGAAAGGCGGAATAGCTGTCGACGGCGGGGTTTTCGCCCTTCCGCTGGATAAAGTCGAAGCGTGTCGTGTCGAGATCGGGGTGGAATTCCGCGTCCTTCGTGCCCTGAATGCAATGGTCCGGCCACATGACCTGCGGCTGCCCGGAGAGTTCGCCCATGTCGAAGGGCTTCTTGCCCGGATGCTGGGAGGCGAAGCTGCCGTGGTTTGCCGGGTGCCAGTCCTGCGAGGCGACGACGAGATCATAGGCGCCATGCGCCATCAAACGGTTCGCCACGGGCACGACCGCGTCGCCTTCTGCAACCGGCAGATTGCCACCCGGGCAGAAGCCGTTCTGGATGTCGATGAGTAGCAGAGCCTTGGTCATGATCGCACTCCCATTCTTGTGCGGCGCAAGATGGCAATCGCCAGCCGCGGGATCAAGGCCGAAAGACCTGAATTCAGAGGTTCCGAAACAGGGAACAATCATCTTGTTCCATCGTTCCGTTCAAATCGTCCTCCGACATGACCGCAGGCGGCCATGTCGGCAATTTTCAAAACATCGAATGGATTCGGCATGTTTCTCACCGTTACCGCCGTCGTCTTCGGGATTCTGGGGCTTGTCCTCGGAGCAGGGGGCATTCAGCTCCTGATCCTGGGGGGCAGCTTCTATTTCCTTCTCGCCGGACTTGCGTTTCTTGCGACAGCAGTCCTGCTTTTCCTGAGGCGGGTCGAGGCCCTCTGGGTCTATGGCCTCTTCATTTTGGGAAGTCTTGCCTGGGCCTTGTTTGAAGTCGGACTTGACTGGTGGCAGCTCGGTCCGCGCGGCGGGCTGATCATCGTCCTCGGCCTGTGGCTGATGTTGCCAGCCATTCGCCGAAAACTGGGACCGGCCGATCGACGCGAACGAGCGGCAACTGCCATGCTGCCGATTGCGGCGCCGGTTCTGATTGCCGTGATCGTTGCCGGGATCTCGCTATTCGTCGAAACCTATGATCGCGACGGCGTTCTGCCGACCGATCAGGTAGCGGCAGCACCCGCGCTGGGTGGTGACGTCCCGGACGGTGATTGGCACCAGTATGGACGGACACCCTATGGCCAGCGCTATTCCCCGCTGACCCAGATCAACACGGACAACGTCAAAGACCTTAAGATCGCCTGGACCTATCAGACCGGCGATGTGAAACTGCCGGAGGATGTGACCGAGACGACCTATCAGGTCACGCCGCTCAAGATCGACGACACGCTCTATCTCTGCACGCCGCACAATTGGGCGATTGCCGTGGATGCCGAGACCGGTCAGGAGAAGTGGAAGTTCGATCCGAATGCCGGTCTCGAATCCGATCGCCAGCATCAGACCTGCCGCGGTGTCACCTATTACCGTGATCCGACAGCCGTTGAAGGCACCGTTTGCGCCGAGCGCGTCTATCTGCCGACGTCGGATGCCAGGCTGATTGCCCTCGACGCCGGAACAGGCGCCATTTGCGAGAATTTTGCCGACGGCGGTACGCTCAGGCTCGAGCAGAACATGCCCTACAATCCGGCCGGCTATTACTATTCGACCTCGCCGCCGGTCATCGCTGCCGGCAAAATCATTATCGGCGGCGCCGTCAACGACAACTACTCGATCCAGTCGCCGTCCGGCGTCATCCGGGCCTTCGATGTGAACACCGGTGAACTGGTCTGGAACTGGGACAGCGGTAACCCGACGGAAACGGCGCCGATCGGCTCCGACGAGACCTACATGCCCAATTCGCCCAACAGCTGGTCGATCTTCTCGGTCGATGAGGAACTCGGCCTCGTCTATATCCCGCTTGGTAATCAGGTGCCCGACCAGCTCGGCATGGGGCGCAGCGAGAGTGTGGAGAAATACTCCTCTTCGATCGTCGCGCTCGACGTCAATACCGGACAGGATCGCTGGGTCATGCAGACGGTGCACCATGATCTGTGGGACATGGACGTCCCGGCACAGCCCGTGCTGATGGATCTGACGAATGCCGAGGGTGTCGTGACGCCCGCGCTGATCGGGCCGACCAAGCAGGGTGACATCTATGTGCTGGACCGCCGGACGGGTGAGCCGATCATTCCGGTGCGCGAGCTCCCGGCACCCGGTGGTGCGATCCCGGAAGATTTCACCGCGCCGACCCAGCCGATCTCGGATCTGACCTTCCGTCCGCCGACCATGACCGAGAGCAATATGTGGGGCCTGACCATCATCGACCAGATGATGTGCCGTATTCAGTTTCATCAGCTGAAATACGAGGGCCAGTACACGCCGCCCTCGCTGGAAGGCACACTCGTCTATCCCGGCAATTTTGGCACCTTCAACTGGGGTTCGGTCGCCGTCGATCCGGAGCGACAGGTGATGTTCGGCATGCCGACCTATCTGGCCTTCACCTCGAAGCTTGTGCCGCGTTCCGAGATTCCGCCGAAGGAAGAGGGCGAAACCGGCTCGGAGCAGGGGCTCAACCGCAACGAGGGTGCACCCTACGGGATCATCATGGGGCCGTTCCTGTCGCCGCTTGGCATTCCCTGCCAGGCGCCGCCATGGGGCACGATTGCCGGCGTCGATTTGCGTTCGGGTGAGATCGCCTATCAGAAGCGCAATGGCACCGTTTACGACATGACGCCGCTACCGCTGCCCTTCAAGGTGGGTGTGCCCGGTATCGGTGGTCCGATGATCACCAAGGGCGGCGTGGTCTTCCTCGGCGCAGCGGTCGACAACTATCTGCGGGCCTACGATCTGACCAACGGCGAGCAGCTTTGGGAAAGCCGTTTGCCAGCCGGTGGCCAGGCGACGCCGATGACCTATGCGCTCGACAACGGCAAGCAGTATGTCGTGATGGTCGCTGGCGGTCATGGCTCCGTGGGCACGGATCCGGGCGACTACGTCATCGCCTACACGCTGCCTGATTGAGGTAGCTCTTTCGACTTGAACCCGCCCGCGGCCGTGGGCGGGTTCACATTCGGCACACTTCAGCGTGTCCGGCCTTGCTGCGAAACGGAACGTTAACCATGTGATTCTACACACATGCCGTAACGTGAGGATGTTTCGCATGAGTAGCCAAGCCATGAACGGCCAGTCCAACCCGACGACCATCGCCTTCTTTCCGCTCGCGAGCCGCCGGGACCTGGTGCGCCGTTCCGCGATCGAACTCGACCGCCTGAATGGCTATGCCGCGACGGATTTCTGGAAGACGACATGCCGCCGGCTCGGTAACGAACTTCTCGAACTCGGTTGCCCCGAGGACGAGATGCGGGCCGAAATCATGGATTTCCAGGCGGCCGTCCAGGTCGAACTGATGTGGCTGCATCGCGAGGAAGCCGCCCAGGGCTGAGCCCTTTGGCGTCACGCGCGATAGTTCCTGTTGGCAACGCTGCCCGGTGCTTGTCCCCCGTCTCACCTCTCCGGTAAGACGGCGCCAGCATCACTCCAGTTCGAGCAGCGCAGCCTTGGCCAAACTCCACTACATCTACGCCACCATGAATGCCGGTAAGTCGACGCTTCTTTTGCAGGCGGCGTATAATTACCAAGAGCGCGGAATGCGGGTGGCGATGCTGATCAGCTCACTCGACAACCGTGCCGGCAAGGGCTTCATCGGCTCGCGGATCGGCCTGCGAGCCGAGGCGTCGGCCTTCGGCTCCGAGGCTGATCTCTTCACGGCCATCCAAGCGGATCATAAGACCTCGCCTCTGTCCTGCGTCTTCGTCGACGAAGCGCAGTTCCTCACCACAGAGCAGGTCTGGCAGCTGGCGCGTGTCGTCGATTCCCTCGACATCCCTGTGATGACTTACGGATTGCGGACTGATTTCCGCGGCGAACTCTTCCCCGGCTCGAAAGCGCTGCTCGCGATTGCCGACGAGCTCACCGAGGCCCGTTCCATCTGCCATTGCGGCCGCAAGGCGACCATGGTCGTTCGCGTCGGCGAAGACGGCAAGGCGCAGCGGGACGGCGCCCAGGTGCTGATTGGCGGAAACGAGACCTATACTTCGCTCTGCCGCCGCCATTGGCAACTGGCCTTCGCCGCGGAAGAAGTGACCGCCAGCAAGTGAGCGTTTGAAGTGTCAGCCGTTCCGGTTGACCAGCGTCTGCCAGAGCAGCAGTCCGCCGCGCGCGAGAACCCGGCTTACCTCCAAATAGGCACGGTAAGGTAGTACCGTGATATACCGCCAGCGAGGCAGCTTGTGCGCATTGATGTTGCCCTGGATCTGCGATTCGAAATCGGAATCCTGGCTCGCGACCAATGGCCAGACGAAGGCGCCCTTTAGTCCGGACAGATATTCGAGATCGAAGGCTATGTCGTAGGCGAGGCGCATGGGCACGAGGCGTTCAGTGATCCAGCGGGCGGCTTTTCGATTGATCATATAGGCCCCGGAGCCTTTCTCGCGGGTCAGAGCGATCGAGAGCGAGCGACCGTTTTTCAGTCTGCGAAAGGGGAATTTCCTGCCACTGCTGACCGTTGTGAGGCGCAGGATATCCCAGGCATCGGCGTTTTTCGCTGCCGCGTCGATCGTTTCGAGAAAGTCCGGCTCGAAAGTCACATCGTCTTCGAGAATGAGACAGAGATCGGCGTCTGAGGCGAGGAAGCGCCGCGTGCAGTCCACATGACTCAGATAGCAGCCGACCTCGCCGTGTTTCAGGCGGCGGCCATGCAGCAGTTTGTAGGAGAGTTCGGAGAATTCCGGGATCGGGAAGTTGAGGTTTCGGCCGATCACCGCTGGGACACGCTCGGCGACGATGCCGGCGGCGGCCGTCTCGCGGTTCATCACCTCCATGCGGTCTTCCGCGCCGTCCATGTTGATCAGGTAGACGGCGAGGTTCAGGCGGCTTTCCGGCAAGACTTGCAAGGCGGTCTCCATCGACACGTGCGGGCGCCCAGCCTTCTGCGCAATCCTCACGAAAGCGTCAATAGCCTCGTGTTTCAGGCTTTCTCGACGAACCCGTCAAGCACGCGCTTCTGGCCCGCCCGGTCGAAGTCGATCGTCAGCTTGTTGCCCTCGATTGCCGAGACATTGCCGTTGCCGAACTTCATGTGGAAGACGCGGTCGCCTACGGAAAAGCGTGACGGTTCCGATGTCGTCGACTTGGCGACAAGTTCGCCGTCGATCGTCTTCGCCCTCGGGCCGCTTTCGCCATAACCGATCCGCTCCACAGCATGACCGGAGCGGTTGCCCCAATTGTCGCGGGTGGCATCGGTCTTGTTGGCCTGGGCGCGCTTCCAGCCGGGTGTCGAATAGCTGTTCTGGAAAGGCTCCTGCTTGTCGAAGCGGGACTGGCCATAGGGGTTGCGACCATAGCCGCCATAGGAGGTCTCGGCTTCGGCGACCTCGACATGGGCGGGCGGTAGCTCTTCGAGGAAGCGCGAGGGCAGGGTGGATTGCCAGAGGCCGTGAATGCGACGGTTCGAGACGAACCAGATGTGACAGCGACGCTTGGCGCGGGTGATGCCGACATAGGCGAGGCGGCGCTCTTCTTCGAGACCGGAGCGTCCGCCTTCATCGAGCGCGCGCTGGTGGGGGAAGAGGCCTTCTTCCCAGCCCGGCAGGAAGACGGTCTCGAATTCGAGGCCCTTCGCCGAATGCAGCGTCATAATCGAGACGGCATCGAGGTTCTCGTTGGTCTCGGCATCCATCACCAGCGAGACGTGTTCGAGGAAGCCGCGCAGACTCTCGAAGGCTTCCATCGAACGGATGAGTTCCTTCAGGTTTTCCAGGCGCCCCGGCGCTTCTGCCGACTTGTCGTTCTGCCACATGGCCGTATAGCCGCTCTCATCGAGGATCTGCTCGGCGAGTTCGGTATGCGGCGTCGTTTCGAGCAGCGACTGCCAGCGGCGGAAATCGGTGACGACGTCGAAGAGCGCCTTGCGGGCCTTGGGCTTCAACTCGTCGGTTTCGATGATGTCTGCCGCAGCCGCCAGCATCGGGATGTCGCGGGCACGGGCATAATCGTGCAGATTGCGGATCGTCGTGTCGCCGAGGCCGCGCTTCGGCGTGTTGACGATGCGCTCGAATGCGAGGTCGTCGGCCGGCTGGCAGACCATCCGGAAGTAGGCCATGGCGTCGCGGATCTCGAGGCGCTCATAGAAACGCGGGCCGCCGATGACGCGGTAGTTGAGGCCGAGCGTTACGAAGCGGTCTTCGAATTCGCGCATCTGGAAGGATGCGCGGACCAGGATCGCCATGTTGTTCAGCGGGTGCTGATTACGCTGGAGCTGTTCGATTTCCTCGCCGACAGCCCGGGCTTCCTCTTCCGAATCCCAGGCCGCATGAACGACGACCTTGTCGTCGTTCGGATCGACGCGGTCGGTGAAAAGCGTCTTGCCGAGGCGGCCCTCATTATGCGCGATCAGAAAGCCGGCGGCACCGAGGATATGCTCGGTCGAACGATAATTGCGCTCAAGCTTGATGACCTTGGCGCCGGGGAAATCCTTTTCGAAGCGCAGGATGTTATCCACTTCGGCGCCGCGCCAGCCATAGATCGACTGGTCGTCATCACCGACGCAGCAGACATTCTGCGGCACGCCCGGCGGACGCTGGGCAAGGAGGCGCAGCCACATGTATTGGGCGGTGTTGGTGTCCTGATACTCGTCGACGAGCACATATTTGAAGCGCTGATGGTACTCCTTCAGCACGTCCGGGTTCGCTTTGAACATCCGGATCGGATGCAGGAGCAAGTCGCCGAAATCGCAGGCGTTCAGCGTCTTCAGGCGGTTCTGGTAGGCGATGTAGAGCTCACGACCCTTGCCGTTGGCGAAGGCACGGGCGTCACCTTCGGGGATCTGGGCCGGGTCGAGGCCCTTGTTCTTCCAGCCGTCGATCATCTGGGCGAACTGCTTGGCTGGCCAGCGCTTGTCGTCCAAACCTTCGGCCTGGATGATCTGCTTGATCAGTCGCACCACATCATCGGTGTCGAGGATGGTGAAGTCGGAGCGGAGGCCGACCAGTTCGGCATGGCGTCTGAGAAGCTTAACGCCGATCGAGTGGAAGGTGCCGAGCCAGGGCATGCCTTCGACGGCACCGCCAACGAGGTGGCCGATGCGTTCCTTCATCTCGCGGGCAGCCTTGTTGGTAAAGGTCACGGCAAGGATCTGGCTCGGAAAGGCCTTGCCCGTGGCCAGGATATGGGCAATGCGTGTGGTGAGCACGCGGGTCTTGCCGGTGCCGGCGCCGGCGAGCACCAGAACAGGGCCATCGACGGTTTCGACCGCTTCGCGCTGTTCCGGGTTCAGGCCGGAGAGATAATCCGGCGCTCTCGCTTGGTCGCGGGCTGCCATGGCGCGGGCGGCAATGCCCAAACCACCGCCGGCAGGGGCGCCTGTCCCAGATGCAGGAACAGGGGCAGGGGACGCGGCAGGCTTGCGCGGTGCGGGTTCTTCGTCGAAGAAGGGAATGTCGTCGAAACCGTTACTCATGCGGCCCAATGTAGTGATTCGGGTCGGAAAGGCCAGTGACGGCGTTCTGGTTTTATTCCTTCCGCCTTGTTGCGCACGGAATTCGGGAGGCTTCGGCCGCCGGTTATGTTAGGCTCTCCGAAGAACGGCTTTGACCGGCATGCAATAGGTGCGGGATCACGGCGGCGTGAAAAGACGCGAGATTACAAATCAGTAAGCTTGACGTTCTGGCATTGCCACCGCGGGTTTGCGCCCGATACTTAACCGACATCATCCAGTTCGACATTTCGGAGCCTTGCATGCCGCTTTGGAAGCAACTCGCCATCAGTATTGCCCTCTTGTTCATCGGCCTCTGTTCGTGGGTCTATTTTTCGCCCGGTGCCGGCCAGGCGCTCGTCTCCATGGGCGTGCCACAGTCTGTCGTCGGCCTGGTCGCTGCGACCCCGGAAGCCGAGGGGCATGACGGTCAGCGGGCGCAGGCAGGTGGGCAAGGTGGAGCCCAGGGACAAGGTCAGGGCCAAGGCAATCGGCGCGGCGGCGGCAACCAGCCCATTCTTGTCGCAACCGAGGCTGTCGCGATCGGTGTGGTCAATGACCGGCTGAGCGCCATCGGCGACGGTGAGGCTGTCGAGGCCGTCACGGTCATGCCCCAGACGTCGGGCATGCTCGACGAGATCCTCGTTTCTTCCGGCCAGAAGGTCAGCAAGGGCGACATTATCGCCCGGCTCGATCGCGAGGAGCAGGTCATCCTGCGCGATCAGGCTGCCGTCGCGCTTCGCAGTGCGAAAGAGAAGGCCGAATCATACCGTAATCTCCAGAGCTTTTCACGCCTCGACGTGCTCGACGCGCAGATCGCGGAGGAGCAGGCGCAGCTGCAGCTCACCACCGCCGAGCTCAATCTGAAGCGCCGCGACATCGTCGCACCCATCGACGGTATCATCGGTATCGTCGGCGTGAGCGTCGGCGACAATGTCACCAATTCGACCCCCATCGTTTCGCTCGACAACCGCAGCCAGCTGCTCGTCGATTTCTGGGCGCCCGAGCGTTTTGCGGCAGCCGTGACACCCGGCATGCCGGTCGAGGCCCGGTCTGTTTCCCGTCCGGGGCAGGTTTTCCAGGGCAGCATCGAGGCGGTGGACAGCCGCGTCGATCAGGCCAGCCGGACGATCCGCATCCGCGCGAAGATCGACAACCCGGACGACGTGCTGCGCGCCGGCATGTCCTTCAACGTCGTGATGCGCTTCCCCGGCGATCAATATGCAGCGGTCAATCCGCTTGCCGTCCAGTGGGATGGCGAAGGCTCCTTCGTCTGGCAGATCGTTGATAACAAATCCGTGAAGACGCGGGTGACCATTGTGCAGCGCAACTCGGATCAGATCCTGGTGGACGCGTCGCTCAAGGAAGGCGACGTGGTTGCCGTAGAAGGTCTGCAGCGGGTGCGAGAAGGCGGGACGGTTGAAATTGCCGGCGCGCCGCAGGAAGATCCCGAGGAGGTCGCCGCGCGATGAGCTCTACAGAGAACGGTTCCGAACAGTCCGGACGTAGCTTCACTGCGCTTTTCGTTCGTCGCCCGGTGCTGGCCGCCGTGCTCAACACGCTCCTGGTCGTTGCGGGCCTTGCCGCGCTTGCCGGCATTGAAATCCGCGAACTGCCCGATGTCGACCAGCCGGTCATCACCGTCAGCACGAATTATGATGGTGCGTCTGCGCAGACCATGGACCAGGAAGTCACCCGAACCATCGAGGGTGCTGTCGCCCGGGTGAGCGGGCTGAAATCCATGTCGTCTCGATCTTCGTTTGGTCAAAGCCGCACGACGCTTGAGTTCAGCGACAATGTCGACCTTGCTGTCGCCGCGAATGACGTACGCGATGCCCTCGGTCGGATACGCAACCAGCTTCCCGACGATGTCGATGAACCGCGCATCGTCAAGGCGGATGCGGACTCGCAGCCGATCATGCGTCTCGGCGTGACATCCAGCACGCTTTCCATGGAAGACCTGACGCTTCTGGTCGAGAACGAGATCTCCGACCGTCTGGCCGCCGTGGATGGCGTGGCCGACGTCCAGATCTATGGCGATCAGGAGAAGGTCTTCCGCGTCGACGTCAACCAGGCGGCACTCGCCAGCCGTGGCTTGAGCGTCGCCGATCTTGCTTCCAGTCTGCAGAATGCTTCGCTCGACGTGCCGGCAGGTTCGCTCGAATCGCAGACGCAGGACATCGTCGTCCGTGCCACCGCAAACCTCACCACGGTCGAGGACTTCGAAAACGTCCTGATTGGCGAACGCGTCCGCCTGCGCGACGTGGCCACCGTGACGCTCGGCCCCGATGACGGCTCGACATCGCTGCGCTCCAACGGGGTGCCTGGCGTCGGCCTTGGTGTCATCCGCCAGGCACAGTCCAATACGCTCAACATTTCGGCCGGCGTTCATGCAGCCGTCGAGGGGATGCAGGACGCTCTGCCCGAGGGTACACGTGTGATCGTCACCAGTGACGATGCGGTGTTCATCCAGGGCGCCTTGCACGAGGTCGAAATCGCGCTCGGCCTGTCTGCGGCAATCGTGCTGGTCGTCCTGTTCCTTTTCCTGCGCGACTGGCGGGCGACGCTGATCCCGGCGCTGACGATGCCCGTTGCCTTGATCGGCACCTTGGCTGCGATCTATATGGTCGGGTTCTCGATCAACATCCTCACGCTGCTCGCGATCGTTCTTGCCACGGGCCTCGTCGTCGATGACGCGATCGTCGTGCTTGAGAACATCGTGCGCCGTCGTGGAGAGGGCTTGGGCCCCCGTGCCGCGGCCGTGCTCGGTGCGCAAGAGGTGTTCTTTGCCGTTCTCGCAACGACGGCGACCCTTGCCGCCGTCTTCGTCCCGCTGTCCTTCCTGCCCGGACAGCTCGGTGGCCTTTTCCGCGAATTCGGCTTTGTGCTGGCCTTTGCAGTGCTTCTGTCGTCCATCACGGCGCTGACGCTCTGCCCGATGATGGCCTCGCGCATGTTGTCGCGCGAGCAAGAGAAGGATCACGGCGTGCTCGGTGCCGTGGGTCGTCGCTTCGCGAACTTCTACGCGCGGACGCTGCGGGGCTGCCTCGGCAATCCGCTGATCGTCATCATCGTCGCCGTCGTATTCTCGGGCGCCGCCTATCTGACCTTTACCGCCATTCGCAGCGAGATCACGCCACGCGAGGATCGCTCGATGGTCATGATGCGGTTGACGACGCCGCAGGGATCGAGCCTTGCCTATACGCGTGACCAACTCCAGCGGGTCGAGGAATATCTGCAGCCGCTGCGTGACAGCGGTGAAATCCAGAACATTTTCTCGATTTCCGGACAGGGCTCGTCCAACAGCGCCTTCATGGTGATGACGCTCGCCCCCTGGTCGGAACGCAGCCGCACACAGGACCAGATCGCCCAGGACATCAATGCGGCGACAGCCAAAGTGCCGGCCTTGCGCGGTAACGTCTTCCAGTCCAACAGCCTGAGGATCCGCGGTGCGGGCAGCGGACTGCAGATGGCCATGGTCGGATCCAGCCATGAGAACCTGACGGAAGCTGTGCTATTGGTGGTCGAGCAGATGCGCGACCGACCGGAATTCCAGACGCCGCGGATCGACAATGAGCCGACGCAGGCGCAGATCTCGGTCACCATCAATCGTGAACGGGCGTCGGACCTCGGCATCGATATCGGTGCGATCGGAACCTCGTTGCAGGCGCTCCTCGAAGGGCGATCGGTCACCGATGTTTTCGTCGACGGCAATTCGATCCCGGTGCGGCTGGTTTCCAGCACGCAGCCGATCAATGACCCGACGGACCTTGAAAACATCTTCCTGACCACATCGGATGGACGGGTGGTTCCGATGTCGACCATCGCCTCGCTGCAGGAGACGGCGGTCTCGCCCACGCTCAATCGGGAACAGCAACTCGCATCGGTATCATTCTCGGCAGGGCTCGCCGATGGCGTGGCGCTCGGGGATGCGGTCGAAGTTGCGACGCAGTTGGCACAGCCACTTCTGCCGCCGGGTTCGCGCCTGATTCCGCTGGCCGAAGCGGCGACGCTGGAAGAGAACAGCTATGGCATGGCGCTGACCTTCGGCTTCGCGGTTGCGATCATCTTCCTGGTGCTTGCCGCACAGTTCGAAAGCGTGGTCTCCTCGCTGATCATCATGGCGACGGTGCCGCTCGGCCTTGCCTGTGCCGTCTTCGCGCTTGTCGTCACCGGCTCGACGCTCAACATCTACAGTCAGATCGGCCTCGTTCTGCTTGTCGGTGTCATGGCGAAGAACGGCATTCTGATCGTCGAATTTGCCAACCAGTTGCGTGATCGCGGGCTTTCCGTTCGCGAGGCGATCGAAACGGCCTGCGCCATCCGTCTTCGCCCGGTGATGATGACGATGATCGCGACCGTGCTCGGCGGCGTGCCGTTGGTGCTGGCGCAGGGCGCCGGTGCTGAAGCGCGCATCGCGCTCGGCTGGGTCATCGTTGGCGGTCTCGGTTTTGCAACGCTCGTGACGCTTTACATCACGCCGGTCGCCTATCTCCTGCTTGCCCGCTTCTCCAAGCCGCATGCCCAGGAAGAAGCGCGCCTGAAGACGGAACTCGAGGATGCCACGCTGAAGATCGCCAATGATCGCGGCGCGCCGCCGAGGGTTGCGGCCGAGTAAGACGAAGAGCTCGCCTCTGCGGCTGTCTGACGACTGGACAATCTCCGAGCCCTATCCCATAGCAGGGACGCACCATTTCCCCGGTGCGTCCCACGGCTATTATTCGGGAGGTCGCGGATGGCCCGCAAGGATGTGATCGACGGCATACGCAACGAAGAAGGCATCGCGCTGGCCTTGCCGCTTCTCAAACAGCGTTTCGGAGAGCGCTTCCAGACGGGGCAGTCGTTTCGCGACCAACATAGCCACACCACGACCTATCTGCCCTCGCAGCGCCCGGACGGGGTCGTCTTCGCCGAGAGCAGCGAAGACGTTCGGGAAGTCGTGCGGATCTGCGCGCCGCATCGCGTGCCCGTCGTGCCTTTCGGCACAGGCTCCTCACTGGAGGGGCAGGTGAACGCACCTTGCGGCGGCATATCGATCGATTTCAGCCGGATGAACCGGATCCTCTCGGTCAATGCCGAGGACCTCGACTGCACGGTCGAGCCGGGCGTGACGCGCGAGGATCTCAACACCTATTTGCGCGACACCGGTCTCTTCTTTCCGATTGATCCGGGCGCGAATGCGTCGCTCGGCGGCATGACCGCGACGCGCGCTTCCGGTACCAATGCAGTGCGGTATGGCACGATGAAGGACAATGTGCTGGCGCTGACGGTGGTGACGGCCGATGGCGAGGAGATCCGCACTGCGCAAAGGGCCCGCAAGTCCTCGGCCGGCTATGATCTGACGCGGCTCTTCGTCGGCTCGGAAGGGACACTCGGGGTCATCACCTCGATCACGCTGAGGCTGCAAGGCATTCCGGCCAAGATCAGTGGCGGTGTTGTGGCTTTCCCGACGCTGGAAGACGCCTGCAATGCGGTCATCATGACGATCCAGATGGGGATCCCGGTGGCGCGCATCGAACTGCTGGACGAGATGCAGATCCGCGCCTGCAACGCCTATTCCAAGCTCTCCTATGCCGAGCGCCCGACGCTGTTCGTCGAGTTCCATGGGACGGAAGAGACGGTGGCGCTTCAGGCCGAACAGTTCGGCGAGATCGCAGCCGAGTTCGGCGGTGGAGAATTTGCCTATACCGCCAATGCGGAAGAGCGAAACCAGCTTTGGAAGGCGCGCCACAATGCCTATTGGGCAAGCCGTGCGCTGGCACCGGAGCTTGCGGCCCTGTCGACGGATGTCTGCGTGCCGATTTCGCGTCTCGCCGAATGCGTGGCAGCGACGCAGGCTGATATTCGCGAACAGGGTTTTCTGGCGCCGATTGTCGGCCATGCCGGTGACGGCAATTTTCATGTTCTGCTGCTGTTCAACGACAAGGACGCCGCTGATGTCGAGAAGGCTGAAGCCTTCCTGGAGCGGCTGAACGGGCGGGCTCTTGCCATGGAAGGCACCTGCACCGGAGAGCATGGTATCGGACAGGGCAAGATCAGCTATCTCGAGCAGGAATTGGGATCGGCACTGCCAACTATGCGGGCCATTAAGGCTGGGCTCGATCCAGACAATATTTTCAATCCCGGCAAGATCTTTCGGCTGTGACTGCAAGAGCTTGCGGGTTGCCCCTGCGGTGAATTGCGTTACCTTCGGGCCGTAATCAAGGGAGTGGCATTCGGTGCTCGGACGCATACTGGTAACGTTTGGCGGCCTTTTGGTGGTTGCGCTCTTTGCAGCGCTGCTTGCCCCCTTGTTTGTCGACTGGACCAATTTCCGCCGCGACTTCGAGGATCAGGCAAGCCAGTTGCTCGGCAAGAAGGTTGTCGTGCATGGCAGCGTCAGTGCCCGTCTCCTGCCGTTCCCTTCCGTCACCATGGAGGATGTGACCGTCGGGACCGATGTGGACGGCACACCGCTTGTCCGGGTAGCCCGCTTCTCGCTCGATGCGGAGCTTGCGCCCTTCCTGTCCGGCGAGGCGCGCATCTTCGACATGCGCATCGAGGAGCCGAAGGCGCGCATCCGGCTTCTGCCTGACGGGACGCTGGACTGGTTGCGCGGCAGCAGACCGAGCATTCCGGCGCGCACCGTAGTTCTGGAAAAGGTCTCTGTGACCGGCGGCACAGTCGAGTTCATCGACGAGCAGTCGGGGCGCAATCGCGTGCTCACCGAGCTCGACGCTGCTCTGTCTGCTCGCACGCTTGCGGGACCATGGTCGGTCCAGGGCAGGGCGGTGCTCGACGGAGAGGCCGCGCAGTTCGGCCTGACGACCTCGGAATTTTCGAGCGTTTCGCTTCCGCTTCGCTTGCGGATCGATCCGGAAGCGCGTCCCTTCGACATGATGCTCGAAGGTGAACTGGCGCTGGAAGAGGGCAAGCCGCAATACGCCGGCAGCTTCTCGTCCACCTGGAAGATCGCGAGACCGGCCGAGGCTCTGGAAGCTGGGCAGACGCCGGTGCCAGCGCCTCGGATGCGCGGCGAGTTCAAGCTCGCAAATGACAGCATCACGGTTCCGAGCTATCGCCTCGAACTCGGCGATGCCGTCGATCCTTACGTGATTTCGGGCGAAGCCAAGCTCGACACCGGTGCAAATCCGGAGTTCCTGCTAACCGCCGAGGGCCAGCAGGTCGACGTCAATAGGCTGGCCGTCGATGGCAGCCGGGCAAAGACCTCCCGCAACGGTACCGTGTCCGTCCAGCAGCGCCTTGCGCTCCTGCTCGCGACCGCTGCCGAAATCCCGATCCCCAAGGTTCCCGGACGGGCGACGCTGCGCCTGCCGGCGATCGTGGCCGGCGATACCGTGTTTCGCGACCTGCAGCTCGATGTGCGGCCCGCGGGCAATGGCTGGACGGTGGAGAAGGCCGTCGGCCTCTTGCCGGGCCGCACCCAGGTCGAAGCAAGCGGCCGCCTGGTGCTCGTGGGCACGCCCTCCTTCCAGGGCAATGTCCTGATCGCGTCGACCCAGCCTTCGGGCCTTGCGACCTGGATTGCAGGACGTGTCGATCCGTCGATCCGTGGCCTTTCCTCGGCCGGTTTTTCGGCCTCGGTCAACCTGACACCCGAATTGCAGCGTTTCGAAAATCTGGAGCTCGCGATCGGTGCGGAGCCACTGAAGGGACGAATCGAGCGGGAATCGCCAAGCGGTCAAGCGCCGAGCCTCTCCATCGATCTGACCGGGGACGGTCTCGATCTCGATGCCGCACGGGCGATCGCCGCTTTGGTCGTCGGCGAGGACGCCGAACAGCGGCTGCTTGCCGAACGGGTTGCGACCCGTCTGAAGGTGGGTGCGTTGCGCGCCTTCGGTGTGACCGCCGAGGACGTCGAAGCGATTGCTACTTACGAGGCCGGGCAGCTTTCGATCGAGAGGTTCAACCTCGGCAGTGTCGCTGGCAGCGCAATCCGGGTGAGCGGCACCCTTCGGGATACGCTGGCCACGCCGGCGGGTGAGGCGGAGATCGGCTTCGTCTCTGAGGATCCAGGTCCGTTCCTTGCGCTCCTCAGGGAGCGCCTGCCGGCGAGTGCTCTCATCGACCGGTTGGCCCGGAGTGCGCAGTGGTATCCGCAGACCGACATCAAGGGTCGGCTGCAGGTGACGGAGGCGGGTGCCGTGACGCTTGGACTGACCGGTCGCGTCGACCAGACTGCGCTTGCCGTGACGGCCGAGGCTGACGCAATCTCCGCGTTCCTCGCGGGCGGCAAACGCAGCGTCGACATCCGACTGGAGAACGAGGAGGCGCAGGTTCTTCTCGGACAGGCCGGTTTTGATCCCCTGCCATGGACAACCGGCGAAGGTGGCGTTCTGACCTTGACGGTGAACGCCGCGGGCGAGGGAAATGCCGACGCCATGGTGCGCTTTGCGGGACCTGCGACCACGCTCAACGCGACGGCGCAACTGACGGCTTTCGACACGCCCGGCATGCTGGATGGCGGGTGGGATGTCTCGCTCGACAGCCAGGACCTTGGCCCGTATCTGATGGCGCTGGGTCTCAGCCTTCCCGATGCGGCGACCGGTCTGCCGGTGAAAGGAGAGACGCAATTCTCGCTTGGCGACGGTCAGCTTGCGATCGAACGCATGACGGGGACGATCGGCGGACAAACGCTCGAGGCTGAGGGACAGGTAAACCTGACGGGATCCGTTCCCTCGATTGCCGGTACCGTCAGCATCGATCAACTCGATCTCGACTGGCTTGCGGCGACCATGATCGGGCCGCTCACGGATCCGGCCAGCGGCGTCTTGTCGGAGGCGGCTCTCGGCCCCGCCAGCTTGCCCTTCGATCTCGATCTCGGCCTGACTGTCAAACAATTCTGGCCCGGTGCGGCAGAGGCCATGACGGATGTGTCCGGAACGCTGCGCAACAAGGCCGGTGAACTAAGCTTCGACGAGATCGCCGGAGACTGGCTGGGCGGGAAGGCCAAGGGTCGGTTCTCGGTGGCCAACACCGACGGAAACGGCTTCCTGCAAGCCCGCCTCGATCTCGAGGGTGGCGATGTGCTCAGAACGGTCAATGCGCTTCGCATCGGGCGCGGAATGACCGAGGCCGACACGCCCACAGGCCGCATGGACGTGACGCTGGTTGCCGAAGGCGCCGGTAAGACGCCGCAGGAGTTGATCGGGACGGCCAGTGGCTCCGGCGAGGCGCGGTTCAGCAGCCTCACGCTCGACAGGCTGCATCTCGATATCATGCCGGCACTGATTGCCGAGGTAGACGCCCTGGGAACGGAGATCAGTGAGGACAAGGTTCGGGATATCACCGAGCGTCTGATCGAGGATGGCCGAACGGAGCTGACGGGTCTGGTTCTCCCCTTTGCCTTGTCGGACGGTATGCTGCGCATTCAGGCGGCGAGCCATCAGACGGATGCGGCCAAGCTCGACGGTGCGCTCCGGCTCGATCTGCGAGCCGCCGTGCTCGAGGGTGAGATTGGTGTGGCCCTGAACGCCGGAGAGTCGGCCATGGAGGGAGGAGAGCCGAATTTCCGGCTCCTCTTCCAAGGTGATGCCCTTTCGCCCAGTCAGTCACTTGACGTTACGGAACTCACCAACTTCGTCTCTTTGCGAGCCTTCGAGACCGAGCGGCGGCGGGTCGAGGCGCTGCAAGCAAGCGTTCTCGAGAAGCAGAGGCTGAGGCGTGAGGCAGCGCTTGCGCGGTCGCGTGCCGAAGAGCGGGCGCGGGCAGAAGCCGAACGTCTGCGGCTGGAAGAGGAGGCGCGGCTCAAGGCTGAAGCTGAAGCCCGGGCGGCACAAGAGGCCGAACGCTTGGATGCTCAACCTGAGGCGCCGCCGGCCATTCCGGTGGAGCCCCTGACGACCGAGACGGTGCCCGTCGCGCCCGTTCTTCCAGTGGCACCGGAAGAACGCGTGATCCGTCAGCCCTTGCCGGAGATGCAATTCGAGGGGCTGCCTGGGGTCAACTGACCGGATTGGCTTAGAGTTTTGTTTCTGTCGGACTGTCCAAGACCTTGTCTTCCGTCGAAACGGCAGCCTGCTTGAGTTCGCGCAGGACGAACAGGCGAAGGGCAGAGGAAAGGTTCGAGTCGAGCGGGCGGCTTTGGTCGATGTCGGCGATCAGGGCTGCAAAGCTCAGGCCACGCATCCTGGCGATGGTCTTCAACTCGTCGAGAAAGGCGTCTTCTACAGAAAAACTGGTGCGGTGTCCGTGGAGGGTGATCGAGCGTTTGCGGATCATGGCGGTCACCGTCTTGAAGGGGCGAGGGTAGGGCCGTGCCGATATGCCGCCGTGGCGGGTGTCCGGTTCAATCCTGCTCGGGCTTCTCAATCCGTCCCTGTTCGTGCTGGCGGACCGCCTTGTCGTTGCGTGCCTTGGTCAGCGATTTTTCCGCCTTGGTGCGGCCATGGCTGATGCGGTTTTGTTCGGCCACGGTCTCGCGCTCATCGCGGGCTTTCGCCTTGCGGAACTGGCGGAGATTGACGATGTCGGCCATGGCCTAAACTCCACGGAAAAGGCCGGGCAGGAGCCCGGCCGTCGTCATGTCACTGCTTCTTGCGGAAGGCGTCGAGCGAAACGACGGAGCCTTCCTTCTTTTCTTCCGTCTTGCCGGCTTCCGCTTCTTCCGTCTTGGCGACGGCCTCCAGCGGGTAGGCGGTGATCTCGGCTTCGCCTTCTTCCTCGTCGGCCAGCGGCACGTCGAATTCAAGTTCGAAGTTCACGGAGGGGTCGTAGAAGCCACGGATGGCGTTGAAGGGTACCACGAGCTTTTCCGGCGTGTCGGAGAAGGACAGGCCGATCTCGAACAGGCTGTCGGTGACCTTCAGGTCCCAGAACTGATGCTGGACGACGATGGTCATCTGCTCGGCATATTTCGCCTTGAGATGCTGGGAAATGCGAACGCCTGGCGCGCCGGTCAGGAAGGTGATGAAGAAATGATGATCACCCGGGAGGCGCCCCGTCGCGGCAACCTCGGCCAAGACCTTGCGGATGACGCCACGGAGGGCGTCCTGGGCCAGAATGTCGTAGCGAATATGGTCGTGCCCCATCAGATCCTGCTTTCGTTATCATGCCGATTTTCAGCGGCTTATGCCACGACGCGGCGGCGCGGAAAAGCCCCGACGCGTGAAACTGGTTCGCGCAATGTACATCAAATCTCGGCCTGCTGGTAGCAGCGAAATCCGAAGCAAAGTCATGCAGAAGACAGGGAGTGAAGACTGAGGGTCAATTTGGGGAGGAGGTAGGTGAAGGCTTCTGTTGCCAGGTGCCTTCGGACCCCGCCTTAAGGGGCTAACCCTAAGGACTTAGAGCGGGTTTCCCGCACCGCCATTAGGCAGCGAGAGCGTAACCCTTAGCGTTGTTGTCGTTTGCAACTACACTTGTGACCCGATAACGGCGGTATCATGCCGAGCAAAAGTTCGATCTTTACGCCCTTGTCGATCCTATTTCGCCCCCATCAAAAGCCGGTCCGAATAGACTTCGTCACCGACCGGTTTTTGGTGGAGGCGCCGGGTACCGCCCCCGGGTCCAATAGGTTTATTACACCGACCGTTTATTGCCATAGCCGGAGCAAGCCCCGGCAAGGCTGATATAGGTGTTTCCGTTCCCGATGAAAAGAGGCTAACCGACCGGATCGCGGATTATGCCGCGCGGACCGGGGAAAACCGATGAAGCCGATTGGTTCGCAGCGCGGCCGGCGATAAGATGACACCGACAACGACTCGATGATGGACCCATGCACCAGTATCACGACCTTCTGCGCCACGTTCTGGAGACCGGCAGCGATCGCGGCGACCGCACGGGCACCGGCACCCGGTCCGTATTCGGTTACCAGATGCGCTTCGATCTGGCGGAAGGCTTTCCGGTCATCACGACAAAACGGCTGCATCTGAAGTCGATCATTCACGAGCTGCTCTGGTTCCTGAAGGGCGATACAAATATCCGCTACCTCAAGGAAAACGGCGTCAGCATCTGGGACGAATGGGCCGATGAGAATGGCGATCTCGGTCCTGTCTACGGTGCACAGTGGCGCTCTTGGCCTGACTATGACGGCGGACATATCGACCAGATGGTGAAGCTCATCGAAAGCATCAAGAAAAACCCGAATTCGCGCCGCCACATCGTCACGGCCTGGAACCCGGCGCTGGTCGACGAGATGGCACTTCCGCCCTGCCACTGCCTCTTCCAATTTTACGTGGCCGATGGCCGCCTGTCCTGCCAGCTCTATCAGCGCTCGGCCGACATCTTCCTCGGCGTGCCCTTCAACATCGCCTCTTACGCGCTGCTGACCCTGATGATTGCGCAGGTGACCGGGCTCGAGCCGGGAGACTTTGTCCATACGCTGGGCGACGCCCATCTCTATGCCAATCATTTCGATCAGGCAAAGCTTCAGCTGACACGCACGCCAAAGGCGTTGCCGGTCATGAAGCTCAATCCCGACGTCAAGGACCTGTTTTCCTTCGCGTATGACGACTTCACCCTGATCGGCTATGAGGCCGATGCAAGCATCAAGGCGCCGATTGCCGTCTGACGGTGCGGTGAACGGGTTCGGCATGGCTGACATCAAGACCGTCATCATTGTTGCCGTGTCGCGGAACGGGATCATTGGCCGCGACGGCGACATGCCGTGGAAGCTTTCGACGGACCTGAAACGCTTCAAGGCGCTCAGCATGGGCAAGCCGTTGGTGATGGGACGCAAGACCTTCGAGTCCGTCGGGTCGAAACCGCTGCCTGGGCGGCCGCATATCATCGTCAGCCGCAGTCAGGCCTTCGACATGCCGGGCGTCGAAACCGTGAAGAGCCTTGACGAAGCTCTCGAACGGGGCAGGGCGATTGCGGCCGAGATCGGCGTGGACGAGGTGTGCGTCGTGGGTGGTGGCGAGATCTACCGCCAGGCACTTGAGTTTGCCGATCTCCTGTATGTCACCCATGTCGAGACGGTCGTGGATGGGGATACTTCGTTTCCGGCGATCGATCCCGCGGTTTTCGAATGTGTCGAGGAAACCGTCATTCCGGCCGGCGACAGGGACAATTACCCCACACGCTACGCGATATACCGTCGCAGGGCCGCCTGATAACGCAAAATTTGCCCTGTCCGAAGAAGAAGTTGGCCTCCTCGCGTTGAAAGCAGGGGCTCCGACACCTATAACCCTGTGGAACCTCATGCATGTCGGTCGATCGGCCAGCGGGCGGGGGACTTGGGAGCTTTTACAGCAAAGAGGTATTGATGCCCTGGAGCAATCAAAACGGCGGCGGCGGCGGTCCTTGGGGCGGCGGCGGCGGCGGCGGTAACAATCAGGGCCCCTGGGGGCAGGGGCCAAACCGGCCACGCGGAAACGGCGGTGGCGGCGGTGGCAATCAGCCCCCGGATCTGGAGGATCTGATCCGCAGAGGTCAGGATCGACTGAAGAACGTCGTGCCCGGCGGGTTCAACGGCGGTGCATTCGTGATCGTCGGTATCGTGCTGGTCGCCTTCTGGGCGATGCAGGCCGTCTATACGGTTCAGCCGGACGAGCGCGGCGTGGAACTGCGCTTCGGCAAGCCGAAGGAAGAAATCTCGATGCCGGGCCTGCATTTCCATCTCTGGCCGATCGAATCGGTCGAGATCGTCAAGGTCACCGAGCAGCAGCAAAACATCGGCAGCCGTCCGACGTCGAACAATCCTGGCGCCGGCCTGATGCTCAGCGGCGATCAGAACATCGTCAGCGTCCAGTTCTCGGTGCTCTACACCGTGTCGGACCCGCAGTCCTATCTCTTCAACCTCGAAGATCCGACCCAGACCCTGCAGCAGGTGTCCGAGAGCGCCATGCGTGAAGTGGTCGGTCGTCGTCCGGCCCAGGATGTCTTCCGCGACAACCGCGAACAGATCTCCACCCAGGTTCGTGACATCATCCAGGGCACCATGGACACCTATGGTGCCGGCATCGCGATCAACGCGGTTCCGATCGAAGACGCGGCTCCGCCGCGCGAAGTGGCCGAAGCCTTCGAAGAAGTGCAGCGCGCCCAGCAGGACGAAGACCGCTTCGTCGAAGAAGCCAACCAGTACGCCAACCAGCGTCTCGGTCAGGCACGAGGCCAGGCCGCTCAGATCCGCGAAGAGGCAGCCGCCTACAAGGATCAGGTCGTCAAGGAAGCCGAGGGTGAGGCGCAGCGCTTCATCTCGATCTACGACGAATACGTCAAGGCGCCCGACGTGACCCGTCAGCGCATCTATCTGGAGACCATGGAGAACGTTCTGCGTAACTCGAACAAGGTCATCATGGGCGACCAGCAGGGTGTCGTGCCTTACCTGCCGCTCAACGAACTTATGCGTCAGCCGGGCAACCAGGGCGCAGGCCAGTCTACGACGGGAGGGAACTGACATGCAGAACCGTGTTCCCTATTTCCTCGCCGCTTTGGCCGTCGCACTGTTCTTGGCCTATTCGTCGATCTTTGTGGTCAACGAGCGTGAGCAGGCCATCGTCCTGCGCTTCGGTCAGATCCAGGATGTGAAGAACGAGCCGGGCCTCTATTTCAAGCTGCCCTTCGCCTTCATCGATGCCGACCGCGTGCAATATGTCGAGGACCGCGCCCTGCGCTTCGATCTGCCTGACATCCGTGTTCAGGTCCGTGGCGGTGCGTTCTATGAGGTCGATGCATTCGCGGTCTATCGCATCACCGACGCACGGCGCTTCCGTGAAACGGTGTCGGCCGACCGAGAAGCTGCGGAATCGCGTCTTCGTACCCGTCTCGATGCCGCACTTCGCCGCGTCTACGGTCTTCGCAACTTCGACGCAGCGCTCTCCGAAGAGCGTGGCTCGATGATGTCCGACGTTCGCAACGATCTCCAGGCAGCGGCTGAAAGCCTCGGCCTACAGGTCACCGACGTCCGCATTCGTCGTACCGACCTGACGCAGGAAGTCTCGCAGCAGACCTTCGAGCGCATGAAGGCCGAGCGTCTCGCCGAAGCCGAACTGATCCGTGCGCGTGGTAACGAAGAAAGCCAGCGTCGCCGGGCAATCGCCGACCGTCAGGTCGTCGAGTTGCAGGCCGGAGCGCAGCGCGATTCGGAAATCCTGCGTGGTGAAGGCGATGCCGAGCGTAACAGCATCTTCGCCGATGCCTTCCAGCGCGACCCGGCCTTCTTCGAGTTCTATCGCTCGATGCGCGCCTATGTCGGTTCGCTGAGCAATCAGGGCACGACGATGGTGCTGTCGCCCGACAGCGACTTCTTCCGCTTCTTCAACAGCGGAGCGGGTACGGGCAACTCGGCGACGCCGACACCTGCCCCTGCTGCCCAGCAACCGGCTACGCCGCCGGCACCTGCCGGCAACTGACATCATGGACGACCTGCTCGCAGGTATCGCCATATTCCTGATCATCGAGGGGCTGGCCTATGCGCTGGCCCCTCGTTTTCTTGTGCGCATGGCGCGGCTTCTGCCACAGATTCCGGAGGATCAGCTCCGGTTGCTTGGCCTCACCGCGATCACCACGGGCGTGGCAATCGTCTGGTGGGTGCGCGCCTGACAAGATGTGGTCGCAAGTTGAGGTTAGATCTCTTCCGGCAATTGTGATTTTCCCTCAGCCCATTCCGCCTTATGTTCACTCAGACTCCAGACAATCCAGTGAGGAAGCCGATGATGAAACCTGCCCGCGCGTCGCGAATGATTCTCTCGGCGCTTCTCACGGGAACGGCCGTGACCGTCGGTGCCGTGGCGTCGCCCATCCCGGCGGTGGCGCAGCAAGGGCCTGAATCCGTTGCGGATCTCGCGAGCGGCCTGCTCGGTGCCGTCGTCAATATCTCGACGTCGCAAAGCGTTGCCGAAGAGGGCGAGGGGCCGCGTCCGCAGGTTCCGGAGGGCTCGCCCTTCCAGGAGTTGTTCGAAGACTTCTACCGTAACCGCGAGGGCGGGGGCACGAGCAACAAGGTGAACTCGCTCGGCTCCGGCTTTGTGATCGACCCGACGGGCTTCATCGTCACCAACAATCACGTGATCGAAAATGCCGACGATATCGAGGTCATTTTCTCCGACGGTTCGAAGCTGAAGGCGAAGCTGATCGGCACCGACACGAAGACTGACCTGTCCGTTCTCAAGGTCGAGCCGCCGCAGCCGCTGACGGCCGTGAAGTTCGGCGATTCGACGAAGATGCGCATCGGCGACTGGGTCATGGCGATCGGCAATCCGTTCGGCCTCGGAGGCTCGGTCACCGTCGGCATCATTTCGGCGAGCGGCCGCAACATCAATGCCGGCCCCTATGACAACTTCATCCAGACGGATGCGGCGATCAACAAGGGCAATTCCGGTGGACCGCTGTTCAACATGAGCGGCGAGGTGATCGGGATCAACACCGCCATCATATCGCCGAGCGGTGGCTCGATCGGTATCGGTTTTGCCGTGCCGACGGAGTTGGCGGAGAACATCGTCAACCAGTTGATCGAGTTTGGCGAAACGCGTCGTGGCTGGCTCGGTGTTCGCATCCAGCCGGTTTCCGACGAGGTTGCACAGAGCCTGAATATCGACCGCGCCCGTGGCGCCCTGATCAGCGGCATTGTCGAAGGTGGCCCTGTCGCCAATGGCCCAATCCAGGTCGGCGACATCATCACGCGCTTCAATGGACGCGCGATTTCCGAGACCCGCGACCTCACCCGTATCGTGGCCGAAAGTCCGATCGGTGAACCGCTCGACGTGGTCATCCTGCGAGACGGACAGGAACAGACGGTGAAGGTGACCCTCGGGCGTCTTGATGACGACGAGGTCGCGAGCAACGAGACGGATCCAGAAACCACTGTCGAGCCCGACGAGGAAGGCACGGCACCCGACGGCGATCAGCAGGCGCCGGCAGAGCCGCCGGCCGGCGAGGAGGCTCCCGATGGCGAAGAGCAGGGCGAGGCTCCGGCGATGCCCGATCAGGCCGAACAGAGCGCGCCCGTGACCGAAGGGCTGATCGGCGTGGAGCTGACCGCGCTGACGGACGCGAACCGTGTGAGCTTCTCGATTGCCGAGGGCGTCGAAGGCGTTCTGATCACCCGCGTGCTTCCCGGCTCCAAGGCCGAAGGCAAGGGGCTGAAGGTCGGCGAAGTGATCGTCGAGGTCGCCCAGGAATTCATGAAGACGCCGCAGCAGGTTGCCGAAAAGCTCACCAACATCAAGGGCGAGGGGCGCCGCAGCGGCTATCTGATGATCGCCGACAAGGACGGCAACCTTCGTCTCGTGGCTGTTCCACTCGAATAGTTCAGGCGTAAAGCCGCTCGACCGAGATGCTGTTCTGTCTCAAATACTCCTCGAACTGGTCGACCGGCATCGGTCGTCCAGCGAGGAAGCCTTGGATTTCGCCGCAGCCCATCTGCCGCAAAAGGTCGAACTGACCTCTGGTTTCGACCCCTTCTGCAGCAACGCTCATGCGCAGGTCACGCGCAAGACGGATCACGGCGTCGACGATGGCGCGGCTGTCGGCATTGGTCTCGAGGTCCGAAATGAAGGACTGGTCGATCTTCAATTTGTCGAAGCGATACTGGCGAAGGTAGCTCAAGGAGGAGAAGCCCGTGCCAAAGTCGTCGAGCGCGATGCGAAGCCCGAGCCGCGACAGGCAGGCAAGCGTTTGTTCGACGCCGATCGCCTTTTCCATCAGCAGACTTTCCGTCACTTCCAGTTCAAGACGATGGGCGGGAAGACCGTTCTGTTTCAGCGCGCCTTCAACCAGAGGCAGGAGCCCCGGACTGAGAAACTGGCGAGAGGACAGATTGACGGCGACGCGGATGTGGTCCGGCCAGTTGACCGCGTGCTTGCAGGCCTGGCGCAGGACCCAGCTGCCGATGGCGCCGATCTGGCCGGTTTCCTCGGCGATCGGAATGAATTCGCCGGGGCTGATCGCGCCGAGTGTGGGGTGGTTCCAGCGTAACAGCGCCTCGGCACAGACCACCTGACGGCTTTGCGCATCGACCAGGGGCTGGAAGTGCACGGTCAGGCTCTCCTGCGTGACGGCGAGCGAGAGTTCCTGTTCGATCAGATTGCGGCGCCGCGCGGCAGCATCCAGCGAACTGTCGAAGAAGCGGTACCGGTTACGTCCGTCTGTCTTGGCCCGGTAGAGGGCAAGATCTGCATTGCGCATCAACTGGTCCGGATCAGTGCCATCGATCGGGGCGCAGGCAATGCCGATGCTGACGCCGACATGGGCCGTGCCGCAGCGAAGGCTGATCGGCTTGCTGAGGCTTTCGATGATGCGGGAGGCGAGGCTCGCGGCGCTCTGCGGATCGTCGCCGGTCACATGCAGGATCGCAAACTCATCACCGCCAATGCGCGCCAGCGTGTCGCTCTCGCCGCGCACCTGGCTCAGAATGCTGGCAATGGAGCGCAGCAGTTCGTCCCCGCCGGCATGGCCGAAATTGTCGTTGATATGCTTGAAGCGGTCGAGATCCAGCAGCAGGACGGAGAACGGATCGCCGAAGCGTTCGTGACGCGACACTGCGCGCTCGAAATCCTCGGAGAGGAGAACCCGGTTGCCGACTTCCGTCAACGGATCGTGGCGGGCCATGTGTTCGATCCGCAGCCGGCTTTCACGGCTTGCGGTGACATCTCGGCCAACTCCGCGATAGCCGCAGAACTGTCCGGTCTCGTCCTGGATCGCCTTTGCGGTCAGCGACCAGATCGCCAGTTCGCCCCCCAGTTCGACACAGATGTCCTGATCACGGAAGGACTGGCGCGCCTCCAGACAGGTAATGAAGTTCTCCTTGCAATCCATGCCCTCGACCCCAACTTCGGCGAAGGGCATGATCCCGGTCAGCGGCTTGCCGATCACCATGGCTTCCGGCACCTGCATCTGATCGTAGAAGCGGCTGGAGGCACGAACGAGGTTGAGCTTCTCGTCGGTGCCCCACAACCAGTCCGCGGCGTTCTCTTCGAAATCGTTCAGCAGGAGATTGATGACGTCCCGCTGCTCGTCGGCCGCAAGTTTGGCCCGGACGCGCTCCGTAAGGCTTCGACAGACCGCCAGCGACGAGCGGATGATGATCGCGGCAAAGATCAGGTAGAGGACGAAGAGGTAGGCGCCGACAATGGTCGGATCGCGGGAGAGGGCGATTGCCGCGCCGACGGCAACGGTGCTGCAGAAGACGATCGACGCCGGCGGAATGGTCGCCAGTGCGAAGCCGCCGCCGCCGGCCATGCCGACGGTGAGGGCGATCAGCACCATGCGCTGCGTTTCGTCGGCTATGTGATAGGCCGCCACATCGAGGGCTGCCCAGAAGCCGCTTAGGATCGCGGCATAGATGATCGCGCGAACTGTCCCGCGCAGGCTTGCACGCTCGCGCATACCTCGCTTGCGATTGCGCCACCAGGAAAGGCTCGTATAGACCGCCACAATCAGGATCAGGCCGCATATCACATAGACTTCGGTCGCGGAGGGGCTGCCGTAAAAGGCGAAGACTGTCAGGATCGCGTTGCAGAGGTTTGCCGCCATCATCCAAGGCGTGCTGGCGCCGACGACCGCCAGTCGTACCGCACGGATACGCTCGGCCTCTTCCTCCGTCTGGTTGCCTTCACCAAGACGCAGAAAGCGGTCGTACAGGCTCACAATCGGTGCCGCGACATGCGCGGAAAACATCTTCTGCATACAGCGATTTGTAGCAGATACATTTTAAGTCTGCGTAAATTAGGAATATCATCTTGTTCAGATCGGGGTGGAATCGAACTGAGTTCTGAACAATACATGCCGCTTCAGGTGCGGATGCGTGTCAGGCACCTTGGGATGATCGAAATCCTGGCCAGCCAGACGCTGCATGCCGATCCGTTGCATGACGGCTGTCGACCGATGATTGGCGCCGACGGCAAAGGCGTAGACTGTCTGCAGATGTAGGTCGGTGCGTGCGTATTCGATCAGGCGGGATGCCGCTTCGGTGACGTAGCCGCGGCCCCAGAAGCGGGTGGCCAAACGCCAGCCGATCTCGATTGCTCCCTCGGGCAGGATGCCGGGTAAGTCCACGGGTGAGAGGCCGCAGAAGCCCATTGCCTCGTTTGTGGTCCGATCGGCGAGCGCGTAGAATCCAAGGCCCGTTTCACTGATCATGTCCCGGTTCCGGTCGAACAGGGTGTCGCATTCCGCATGGGAGCGGCGGAACGGGAAGAACTCCATGACCTTTTCGTCGCGGTTGATCTCGTAGAAGAGGTTGCGATCCTCATCCTGCCAGTTGCGCAGGATCAGTCGCTTCGTCTCGACGATCAGCATGATCAGCCCTTATGCGGTCACGAAGTCCGACTTGCGGTAGCCCTGCAGATAGAGAAGGGCGGTGAGGTCGCCGTGGTCGATGCGGATCTTCGCTTCAGCGGCCACGGCCGGCTTGGCATGCAGAGCGACACCGGAGCCGGCGATGCCGAGCATGCCCAGATCATTGGCGCCGTCGCCGACGGCAATCGTTTCGTTCGGGCTGATGCCGAGGCGGTTTGTGATGTCGAGCAGGGAATCCACCTTGGCCTGCTTGCCGAGGATCGGTTCGGCGACCTCGCCGGTCAGGACGCCGTCTTCTTCGATCAAGATATTGGCGCGGTTCTCATCGAAGCCGAGCATCGCGGCGATCGGGCCTGTGAAGACGGTGAAGCCACCGGAAACAAGCGCGGTGTAACCGCCTCTTGCCTTCATCGTCGCGATCAGTTCCTTGCCGCCCGGGGTCAGAGTGATGCGCTTGGCGATCACCTCGCCGACCACCGAGATCGGCAAACCCTTCAACAGCGCCACGCGCTCGCGCAGGGCGGGCTCGAAGGCGATCTCGCCGTTCATGGCCCGGGCCGTGATCTGGGAGACCTTGTCCTTCAGGCCGACCTCGGCTGCGAGCTCGTCGATGCATTCCTGGCCGATCATCGTCGAATCCATGTCGGCGATCAGGAAGGACTTACGGCGAGTGTCGGCATCCTGGACCGCGACGTCGACGGGCTGCCCCGCCAGCACCTGACGCAGAGCGCCTTCGGCCTTGATCGGATCGGTGCCATCGGGAAGCGGGATGTCGCAGGCGATCCCGTCGGCCAGCCAGTAGAGGCGCGAAGACGCGACGGCATCCGCAGCCTTCTCACCGAGGGCGGGGCTCAGAACAGGGTTTGACGGATTGGCGACAAGCGTGGCAACCAAGGCCATGATGGAAGATCCTGACAAGAACAACGACGCGATCCTGATAACCGGGCCGACCGCCAGCGGCAAGTCTGCGCTCGCGCTTCAATTTGCCCGCCGCCATGAAGGCGTCGTCATCAATGCCGACAGCATGCAGGTCTATGACACGCTCCGCGTCGTCACCGCCCGTCCGAGCGCGGCGGAGGTGGGAGAGGTGCGCCACGAACTCTATGGCCATGTCCCGGTAGGCCAGACCTATTCGACCGGCGACTGGTTGCGCGAAGCAGGTGTGCTGCTGGAGCGACTGAAGCACGAGAACCGTCTTCCCGTGTTCGTCGGCGGTACCGGGCTCTACTTCAAGGCGCTGACCGGCGGGCTTTCGGAAATGCCCGCGATCCCGGCCGACCTGCGGACGGAGATCCGCCAGCGGCTTGAGACCGAGGGGTCCGATGCGTTGCATCGGGAATTGGCGGAGGTGGATCCGGCGATGGCGCAGCGCCTCAGTCCGGGCGATGGTCAAAGGATCGTGCGGGCACTCGAGGTGTTCAGGGCAACAGGACGGTCGATCGCCGAGTATCAGAAGCAGTCCGGACCACAGTTGGTCGATCCGGATCGCACCCGCAAGCTTGTGGTCCTGCCAGATCGCACGGTGCTGCACGACCGGATCAACAGGCGCTTCCAACAGATGATGGACGAGGGGGCGATCGAGGAGGTCGAGGCGCTTCTGTCGCTTAGCCTGAAGCCGGAGATGCCTGCCATGAAGGCGATCGGCGTGGCGCAAATTGCCGACATGCTGGCGGGGCGGATTACCCGGCAAGAAGCGATCGAACGGGCCTCTGCCGCGACGCGCCAATATGCCAAGCGACAGATGACCTGGTTCCGTAACCAGATGGATGAAAGCTGGGAGAGGGTCGACCCGGCAGTTTTCCGGATCGATTGACGTTTAGTCGCGCTTATAGAGGCTCGATAGCGGCTTTTTGAGAATGCTCTCGCGCAAGGATGAGCCGCCCTCACGGCGCAGGGGTTGGGAGCCGAAGGTCGCTGGCGGCGGCTCGCCAGCCATTGAGTGAGCCGGCGCCGGGCTCTCCATGCGCGGGCGGGGCGCGTCGTCGATACCAGGACGGGGCAGCATGTCCGGACGGTAGGGCTCGATCGTCGGCGTCTCCGAGGCTGGCAATGCCTGTCGCTGCAATGGCGCCTCGAAAGGCTGACGCGTCATAGGGGGCGGTGATGCCGTTGGGAAAGGAGAGGCGGCCGGGCGCGCCGGTGTCTGTGGGGCAAACGAAGGACGCAGCGAGTCGAAAGCTCCGTCTTCGTCGTCGAACTCCTCGTCGTCATAGATTCCATCAGGGGCGCTCGGGGTGCCGCCGAAACCGGTCTCGAAGCTTTGCTGGAAGGCTGAGATATCCGGCCCGGCGATGGCCCGCATACGGCCGACAATGGTGCGTAGATCGACGGTGTCAGGCGTTTCATCGGTGTGTTTGGCGTTGACGCCGTTGGCCTTCGGCAGCGCCGATTCCGGTACGCGGGTGAAGCGCATACGCATGGGAACGGCGATCGCCTCACCGAAGGCGATGGCTTCGCCATTGCCGATCGAGGAAATGAAGCTGGTGGTCGAGATCGAACTGTCGGGGATGGCCGAGCGGATGATCTCCTGGTCGCGGTCGTTGGCAAGACGCATGGCAAACAGCGTCGAGCACTGCGACAGGATCGTCTGGTCGAGCTCGCCCGGGCGCTGGGTGATCACACCCAACGAGACCCCGTATTTACGGCCTTCCTTCGCGATGCGGGCGATGGCCTGGCGCGTCGGGAAGAAACCGAGGCTCGGGTCGGCCGGCACATAGCGGTGCGCCTCTTCGCAGACGACCAGCATATGGATTGCGCCGTTCGACCAGAGCGCCAGCTCGAATGCCATGCGGCAGAGAACCGAGGCGACGGAGTTGACGACTTCCGAGGGGATGCCGGCAAGCTGGAAGGTCGAGATCGGACGGTCGTCTCCCGGGATGCGGAAGATATGCGCGATCGTCTCCATGATCGTGTCGCTGATCGTGTTGTTGGAGAACATGAAGTGATAGCGCGGATCGTTGACCGCCGACATGATGCGCATCTTCAGCGAGCGCAGATAGGGCTTTTCACCACGGCCTTCGAGGCGTCCGATGCGCTCGTCGATGAGCGCGAGCAGGTCGGCGATGCGGTAAGGGACCGGCGTATCGGCGGTCATCGAACTCTTGTCGGCCATGCGCCGCATCAGCGCACTCTCGTTGCCGCGGAAGGCGCGTTTGGCTTCGGGCATCAGGTCGCGCAGGATGTCGAGCTCTTCCGGGACCGGCGGACGACCGCGGAACAGAACCTCTGCGAATTCGTCCAGGCGCATCAGCCAGAAGGGCAGGTCGAGCGTGTCGGTATCGATGACGACGGCCAGCTCGGGAAAGGCGGCCGCGAACTCGTTGTGCGGATCGAGGATCAGAATGCGCAGCTTCGGATCGCTTTCGATCGCCTTGCGCAGAAGCAGGGAGACGGCGGTCGATTTGCCGACGCCGGTCGAGCCGACCACGGCGAAGTGCTTCGACAGCATCGACGGGACATGGATGGCCGCGTCGATCGATTCGTCCTGGGTGAGCTTGCCGATCACGGCGGTGTCGCTCATCCGCGTGTCGTAGATGCGTGACAGGTCGGCTGCACGAATGCGGTGGGCGATGGCGCCAAGATAGGGATAACGCGAGATGCCGGTCGAGAAGAGTTCCTGACCGTCTTCCTGAACATAGACTTCGCCGAGCAGTTCGACCTCGATGAGAAACTGGTTGTCAGCCCCTTCGCCCCAGTCCTTGCCTTCCGTCTGCATGGAATAGGCGAGGGCGACGACGCGGTTCTTGCCAACGGTGATCGAGATCAGACGGCCGACGGACCACAGCTCCGTGAGATCCGTGCCACCGTCTTCGGCGACGGCCGCGATCGTCGCGCGCGAGCCGTTGCAGGCGACGACGCGTCCGAGCATCCGGTTGCCAGGCCGCATGCCATCGCGGCGGTCTTGATCTCCGGCTGCGCCGGACTTGTGAAGATCATCGTTCAACAAGCGCATTCTCCCTGCTTGCGCAAGCTTATGGGGGAGCGCTTAAAATTTCGTGTAACGCCTTAGCCTGGGGTTGAGGTTTCAGAGCGTGTCGCGCAAGAAACTTTCGCGGCGGAGGGCGGAAATTTGCAAAAGATGCGTTGACGCTTGCGGGCTTTCTGGCTAACACTTCGCTCCATGAAAATCTCGGTGGCACTTATCGTGGTGGGACGGCGCATGGGCAGGATGGTGTAACCATCCGGCGATAGCCACCCATGCGCTAGATGACAGGCTCCTCAAAGGAGCCTTTTTTTATGCCCTGAACCGGGTTATCAGCCCCAAAACCAAGAAGGCAGATGGAAACACAGCATGACGGGTAAAGACAATCAGATGACTGGCGCCGAGATCGTCCTGCGCGCGCTCAAGGATAACGGTGTCGAGCATATCTTCGGCTATCCCGGTGGGGCCGTGCTTCCGATCTATGACGAAATCTTCCAGCAGGAAGACATCCAGCACATTCTCGTCCGCCATGAGCAGGGTGCGGGCCATGCGGCCGAAGGCTATGCGCGCTCGACCGGCAAGGTCGGCGTCATGCTGGTCACCTCGGGTCCCGGTGCCACCAATGCGGTGACGCCGCTGCAGGATGCGCTGATGGACAGCGTTCCGCTGGTCTGCATCTCCGGCCAGGTTCCGACCTCGCTGATCGGCTCGGACGCCTTCCAGGAATGCGACACCGTCGGCATCACGCGCCCCTGCACCAAGCACAACTGGCTGGTCAAGGACGTCAACCAGCTGGCCTCGATCATCCACGAAGCCTTCCGTATCGCCCAGACCGGCCGTCCGGGTCCTGTGCTCGTCGATATCCCGAAGGACATCCAGTTCGCCACCGGCACCTATACGCCGCCGGATGCGCACAAGGCGCTGAAGAGCTACCAGCCGAAGGTTACCGGTGACGCCCGCGCCATCCAGGCTGCTGTCGAGCTTATGGCCTCTGCCCGTCGGCCGATCATCTATTCGGGTGGCGGCGTCATCAATTCCGGTCCCGAAGCCACCAAGCTGCTGCGCGAGCTGGTCTCGCTCACCGATTTCCCGATCACGTCGACGCTGATGGGCCTCGGCTGCTATCCGGCCTCGGGCAAGAACTGGCTCGGCATGCTCGGCATGCACGGTTCCTACGAGGCGAACATGGCGATGCATGACTGTGACGTCATGGTCTGCATCGGCGCGCGTTTCGACGACCGCATCACCGGCCGCCTCAACGCATTCTCGCCGAACTCGAAGAAGATCCACATCGACATTGATCCGTCGTCGATCAACAAGAATGTCCGCGTCGACGTGCCGATCACCGGTGATGTCGGCCGTGTCCTCGAAGACATGGTCCGCGCTTGGCGCGCGCTGCCGAAGAAGCCTGAGGCCTCGCAGACGGCCGAATGGAATGCCGATATCGCCAAGTGGCGGGCCCGCAACTCCTTCGCCTATACGCCGTCCAAGGATGTCATCATGCCGCAATATGCGCTGCAGCGGCTTTATGAGCTGACGAAGCATCGCGACACCTACATCACGACGGAAGTCGGCCAGCACCAGATGTGGGCGGCCCAGTATATCGGCTTCGAACAGCCGAACCGCTGGATGACCTCAGGTGGCCTTGGCACGATGGGTTACGGCCTGCCGGCCGCGATCGGCGTTCAGGTCGCGCATCCGGATGCGCTCGTCATCGATGTCGCGGGCGATGCCTCGATCCAGATGTGCATTCAGGAAATGTCCTGCGCCATCCAGTACGAGCTGCCGGTCAAGATCTTCATCCTGAACAACCAGTACATGGGCATGGTCCGCCAGTGGCAGCAGCTGCTGCACGGCAACCGTCTGTCGAGCTCCTATACGGAAGCCATGCCTGACTTCGTCAAGCTGGCGGAAGCCTATGGCGCGGTCGGCATCCGTTGCGAAAAGCCCGACGATCTCGACGGCGCGATCCAGGAAATGGTCGAGGTGAAGAAGCCTGTCATCTTCGACTGCCGTGTTGCCAATCTCGCCAACTGCTTCCCGATGATTCCCTCGGGCAAGGCACACAACGAGATGCTGCTGCCGGACGAGGCGACCGACGAAGCGGTTGCCACTGCCATCGATGCGAAGGGCCGTCAGCTCGTCTGACCGGGAGGAAAAAGATCATGAACGCTCATCTTCAGCCGACCGGTTCGGCCTATTTCATCGCCAAGGAAACCTCGGCCATCGAGAGCCACACGCTCTCGGTGCTCGTCGACAACGAGCCGGGCGTTCTTGCCCGGGTCATCGGCCTGTTTTCCGGCCGCGGCTACAACATCGAGAGCCTGACGGTCTCGGAAACGGAGCATGAGGCGCATCTGTCGCGCATCACGATCGTCACGCGTGGCACGCCGGGCGTGCTCGAGCAGATCAAGGCGCAGCTCGAGCGCATCGTTCCGGTGCACCGGGTGCTGGATCTGACAGTGCGTGCCAAGGATCTCGGCCAGGAGCGCCCGATCGAACGGGAAGTGGCTCTGGTGAAGGTCGTATCGACCGGTGAGATGCGGGCCGAGACGCTGCGGCTGGCCGATGCCTTCCAGGCCAAGGTGGTCGACGCCACTGTCGATCACTTCATCTTCGAGATCACAGGTAAGTCCTCGAAGATCGATCAGTTCGTCTCGATCATGAAGCCGCTCGGCCTCAACGAGATCTGCCGCACCGGCATCGCCGCGATGAACCGCGGTCCGCAGGGCATGTAAGGAATTCGGCAATTGCCGAAATGAAGAAAAGGGCGGCCTCGCGGTCGCCCTTTTTTGTTGCCTTGCCTCTTCAGTTCATACCGAGGAGATCGAGGAGGCCCATTTGCTGCGGTGCAGGGGGCAGATCAGCCTCCGCCTTTTTCGGCTTTTCTTTGACTGGTTTCTCGCTGGCCTTTGCCTTCGAAGTCTTCTCCGGTTTGTCAGAGCTTGCTTCGACTTGTGTCAAATCGACCTGCTTCTTCGAGGGCTTTTTGGCCTTCGCTACCGTTTCCTCTGGGGGCAACGCGCCTGCCGTCTCTCCGTCGACGTCCGTCGTGCTCAGCATGGCAGTCAGTGCGTGACGCAGGGTTGCGGGTCTAAGACTGTAGTGGATGTACTGGCCCTTCTTTTCGCCCTCGATGAGTTCGGCATTTTCGAGGATCGATAGGTGCTGGGAGATCGAGGGTTTGGCCATGTCGAAGCGGGCGGCGATCTCGCCGGCGGTCAGGGTCGATTGCGACAGATGCACCAGCATCATGCGGCGGGGATCGGAGGCGAGTGCGTGGAAGACCCGGGAGGACACCTTGTCGATTGCCGGATGTATTTCGGTTTTTCCGCGCTTTGCCATGAGGCCCTCTGTCAGCCGCAGCCTCCGAGGCTGCCATTTGCGAGTTAGGCAATCTCCTAATTTCCTGAGGGGCTGTCGTAAAGCGCTGGAAATGCGGGGGCTGTGGATAGATCGTGATTTTCCGATGCGCGGCTGAGCATATGGCCCCAAGCTTCTCTCGCCTACAGCATTTCCAGCGGCATCTTGCGGGCAGGGGGCGGAAAGGCCGCGTCCAGACGTGACCAGTCTTCATCGGAGATGTCGAGATCGACGGCGTCACGGTTTTCCTGCAGGCGGCGCAAGTTCGAGGTCTTGGGGATGGGAATGACGCCCTCACGCTCGAGTAGAAAGGCGAGCGCCACCTGCGCCGGCGTCGCCTGATAGGCCTTGGCGACGTGGACCAGTTCGGGATGGTGCAGGATCCGTCCCTGCTCAATCGGCGAATAGGCCATGACCGGAATCTGGTGCTCCTGGCACCAGGGCAGAAGGTCGAATTCGATGCCGCGGCGGGAGAGATTGTAGAGCACCTGGTTGACGGCGCAGTTCTTGCCGTCGGCCACGGAGAACAATTCCTCCATGTCCTCGACATCGAAATTCGAGACGCCCCAGGCGCGGATGCGGCCGGCTGTTTGCAGCTCTTCCATCGCCGCCACCGTGTCGTCGAGCGGATGTTCCCCGCGCCAATGCAGGAGATAGAGATCGAGGTGATCCGTACCCAGTCGGTCGAGGCTTGCGTGACAGGCCTTGATCGTCCCATCATAACTCGCATTCCAGGGCAGGACCTTGGACACGAGGAAGGCGTCTTCGCGCCGATCCTTCAGCGCTTCGGCGACGATGCGTTCGGCGCCGCCATCGCCATACATCTCGGCGGTGTCGATCACGGTCATGCCGAGGTCGAGTGCAAGCCTGATGGCATCGATTTCCATCTTCTCGGAGGGGCGGTCTTCGCCCATCATCCAGGTGCCGAAGCCGAGGCTCGGGACCTCTGCACCGCCCGGCAAGGTGACAGTCGGTATGGCGTCATGCATGGTGATACTCCTCGGGGCGGGTTGCGCGAAGGATAGCGAGGTGGTCTTGCGAGGCAAGCGACAAAGTCGCTCTCCTTCGTGTCACCATAACAAGAATGGTGATGGCGTCTGCTCAAAGGACAGATAGGCTGACATAAAAATCCGGGAGAAACATCCATGTCGGTCGATACGCTTCTGGCGCTTGTGGTCTTTGCCTTCGCGACCTCGATCACCCCGGGGCCGAACAACATGATGCTGTTCGCATCGGGGGTCAATTTTTGCTTTCGCCGGACGATTCCGCATATGCTCGGCATTGGTGCCGGGTTCCTCTCGCTGCTGGTCGCGGTCGGCCTCGGTCTCGGCGCAGTGCTCCAAGCCTATCCGCCCGCCTTCCTCGCGCTCAAGGTCGCTGGCGGGCTCTATCTTCTCTGGATCGCTTGGAAAATCGGCTCTTCCCGCACGATGGCCGAGGGGGAGGCTAAGGCGCGACCGATGACGTTCTTCGGCGCTGCCGCCTTCCAGTGGGTCAATCCGAAAGCGTGGGTCATGGCCGTAACCGCCATGGCGGTCTATCCGAATCCCAATCATTATGCTCTGACTGTCGGGATCGTTGCGCTCGTCTTCGCGGCCGTCAATGTTCCCAGCGTTTCCACCTGGGCCGGGTTTGGCTCGGCGCTTCGGGAATGGCTGTCGGTCCCGGTGCGGCTCAAATGGTTCAACATCACCATGGCCGTGCTGTTGGTGCTCAGTCTCTGGCCCATGCTCAACTAGGAAACTGCGATGTCCGGTCACCACCCTGAAGATCACGATCATCATCACGGGCATGATCACCACCACGACAACCGGTATTCCGACATGGAGGCCCGCGTGCGGGCGCTTGAGACCCTGCTGACCGAGAAGGGCCTGATCGATCCAGCCGCGATCGACGCCATCGTCGAGACCTATGAGACGAAGGTGGGACCGATGAATGGCGCGCGGGTGGTGGCCAAGGCCTGGGTCGATCCCGAGTTCGCCGATTGGCTGAAGCGCGATGCGACGGCAGCAATCGCGAGCCTCGGCTATACGGGCCGACAGGGCGAGCATATGCGGGCCGTCTTCAACACGCACGACACCCACAATCTCGTCGTCTGCACGCTGTGCTCCTGTTACCCGTGGTCGGTGCTCGGCCTGCCGCCGGTCTGGTACAAGGCGCCGGCCTATCGGTCGCGGGCGGTGATTGATCCGCGCGGTGTGCTCGCCGAGTTTGGCGTCAGTTTGCCGGAGGCGACGGGCATTCGCGTCTGGGATTCGACGGCGGAGCTTCGTTATCTCGTTGTCCCCATGCGTCCCGCAGGCACGGATGGCTTCAACGAAGAGCAACTCGCCGATCTCGTCACACGCGACTCGATGATCGGCACGGGACTGGCACTCTCACCGGAGGGTTCGCGATGAACGGGCCGCATGATCTCGGTGGGCAGATGGGCTTCGGTCCGGTCGCGCCGGAAAAGGACGAGCCGTATTTCCATGCCGACTGGGAAAAGCGGGCGCTCGGCATCACCCTGTCCTGTGGCGCCTTCGGCGCCTGGTCGATCGACGAGAGCCGCCATGCGCGCGAGAACATTCCGCCTGCGAGCTACTTGGCAGCGAGCTATTACGAGGTCTGGATCCGGGGTATCGACATGCTGCTTCAGCGGCATGGTTTCGCCACAGCCGAAGAGTTGGCAGCGGGGCATTATCTGGAACAGGGCCGCGCTCCGAAGCGGGTCCTGAAAGCCGAGATGGTCGAAGGCGTGCTGGCCCGTGGTGGGCCGTGCGATCGGCCCGTCGACGCGGCACCGAATTTCGCCGTGGGGGATAGAGTTCGCACGAAGAACTTCAACCCGACCGGTCATACGCGCCTGCCGCGTTATGCCCGCGCAAAGACGGGTGTCGTGGAGGCAGTGCAAGGCGGCTTCGTTTTCCCTGATGATAATGCCCATGGTAGCGGCGAGAACCCGCAATGGGTCTATACCGTCGTCTTTACCGGGGACGAGATCTGGGGCGAGGGGGCAGACCCGACGCTTACCGTCTCCATCGATGCCTGGGATAGCTATCTTGAGCGAGTGTGACACGGTGACCGATCTCGCTGAAACGCCCGGCCTGCCGCGTTCGCCCGAAGGTGACCCGGTCTTTTCCGAGCCGTGGCAGGCACAAGCCTTTGCGATGACCGTGCATCTGCATGCACGTGGCGTGTTCAGCTGGACGGAATGGGCGGAGAGCCTGTCTGCCGAAGTGCATCAACCGGGGCGGGCGACTGACGGATCCGACTATTTCAATGCCTGGGTCGCGGCATTGGCCGGGCTGCTTGAGCGCAAGGGGCTGGCCGATCGCGACACCGTCGAGGCCTTGCGCGAAAGCTGGCAGCGGGCGGCGGAGGCCACGCCGCATGGTTCGCCGATCGAGCTCGCCAATGATCCGCTCAGGGGCTGATGTCCATGATTTGTTCTGACTTTCCCGGCTTTGGCCTTGCATCGGGCCAACGAATCCGCGCATGACCTAGGTCATGCAATTCGCGCCCCAGCAAGACGAGGCCCTCAAGGCCGTTTCGAAATGGCTGAAGGAGGGGAAAACCCCGGTCTTCCGCCTGTTCGGCTATGCCGGTACGGGCAAGACGACACTCGCCAAGCATTTCGCCGAACATGTCGATGGCGATGTCTTGTTTGCCGCCTTCACCGGCAAGGCTGCCCAGGTTCTGCGCTCGCGGGGCGCCTCGAATGCTAAAACCATCCATTCGTTGATTTATCGCCCGCGCGGCGAGGAGGCTGTCGAGGACGAGGAAACGGGCAAGACGTCGATCGCGCCGATGTTCTCGATCAACCGCCAGAGCCCGGTCGCCAAGGCCGCACTCATCGTCATCGACGAATGCTCCATGGTCGACGAGGCGCTCGGCCGCGACCTGATGAGCTTCGGCACACCGATCCTGGTGCTCGGCGATCCCGGCCAGCTGCCGCCGGTCTCTGGTGGTGGCTTCTTCACCGACCAGGAGCCGGATTATCTCTTGACCGAGATCCATCGCCAAGCGCGCGACAATCCGATCATCCAGCTCGCGATGCATATCCGCGAGGGCAAGGAGATCATGTATGGCGATTACGGCGATACCGCACGGGTGATCTCGAAGAACGAGGTGACGCAGGATCTCGTGCTCGGGGCCGATCAGGTTCTGGTCGGCACCAACAAGACGCGGCGGCGCTACAACATGCGCCTGCGCGAGCTCAAAGGCTTTACCGTCGATTATCCCCAGGCTGGCGATAAGCTCGTGTGTCTAAGGAACGATCAGGTCAAGGGCCTGCTCAATGGCTCGCTCTGGCAGGTGATGACTTCGTCGCGCGAGACCGTGAAGCCCGGCATCAATCTGCTGATCAAGCCCGAAGACGACGACATGGATCGCGGCGCCGCGAAGATCAAACTGCTGAAGGCGGCCTTCGAGGAGATCGACACCGAGATCCCCTGGTCGACGCGCAAGCGCTACGACGAGTTCGACTACGGCTATGCGCTCACGGTCCATAAGGCGCAGGGCTCGCAGTGGAATGACGTCGTGCTTTTTGACGAGAGCTGGGCGTTTCGCGATACCCGCGAGCGCTGGCTCTATACCGCCGTCACCCGTGCCGCGGAGACGCTTACCATCGTCCGGTAAGCGTTGCCTGGGATCACTTCGATTTCAGGGCGGCAAGCGTTGCCATCAGCGCCATAGTGTCCTTCTCCGATGCCGCGGCAATCGCGGATAACGGTGTCGTGGCGTCGGCGACGGTGAAGCCGGCGAGCTTGAGGGCTGCGATCACATCCGCTTCCCCTCGTCCAAGTAGCGGTGCCACCTGTGCCGGCGTGCCGCCAGCCACCACGTTGATCATGGCGAAAGCCGGATTGCCGGCTGCACCAGTCGCGGTTCCGGTGATCGCCGGCCAGGCGAAGGCAAGGCCAGCCACGAGACAGACACCGAGCGACAGGGCCATCGGCAGCCGCTTGAAATAGGCGAGGAAGGGCCGCCAGTTTTTCCAGACATGCAGGACGAAGGGCAGGATCAAAACCATGCTCAGCCATTCATGCATCTCGCGGAAGGCGGCGGTCCCGGTGTGGAAGAAGAGCGCAATGCCCGAGATCAGGGAGACGAGAAAGAGCCCGGTGGTGAAGGGCGTGGCGTAGCGCGAGAAGATGTTGGGCATAGGGAGGCCTTGGTCGGCGTTGACGATATCCGCTCCTAGCGCTGTCGCATTTCGCCGTCCCGTTAAACTTCCTCCACTATTGATGATGCGCGAGATGAGGGCTGGTCTTCAATTGGCGACCATGCCGAGAAGAACGGCTTTCGCCACGGCCTGGAAGCGGTTCTGGGCGTTGAGTTTGTCGACGATGCTCGCTTCCACGGCACTGACTTCCTCGGTCTTCAGTTCGAGCGTGCGTGCGATCCGGATCGGGGTATAGCCTTCGACCATCAACTGCAGGCAGCGGGCCTCCGTCTCGGTGAGGGGCGGCCCCTTCGGTTCGGTGTTCAGCTGTCCGGTCTCGGCCTCTTCGTGATCGAGGAGGGCGTTCAGTTGCTGGAGCTGTCGATGGATCGTCGAAAGATTGGAGGCCAGCTCACGGCGGCGGGCGAGCAGGGTTTCCTCCAGGATCAGATTGGCTTCGCTCGTCGAGCTGGCGGTTGCAAGCGTCTCGAACAGGTCCTGGATGACTGAAACCGACATGCCGACTTCGCGGCAGACATTGATCAGAGCCATTCGGGCGATTTCGTCACGCCCGTACACACGCATGAGGCCCATGCGCCGCGCGGTGAGAAGGCCCTTTTCCTCGTAGAAATGCAGTGTTCGGTGGGTGACGCCGAAGAATTCCGCCATTTCGGCAATCGCGACCGGCTCCTTTGGCGGGGTTCTCGTCTGGACAAGGTCCGGGAAGAATAATGCCGTGCCAGTCTGACCGGATACGCTGGTGATCGGTTGCAGATGATGTGTTCCGTGCGGCATGTACCCCTCCATGTTCATTGCCAACGCGTCTGCTCAAGCCGATAGTTCGCTCCCTCCTGGTTTTCCGCTCGTCTGGCGGCGCGGAGAATCGTCGTCTCACTGAAGACTATAGTATATTGGAAATACGTGAAGTAAGTTTTCGAAAGCGGAGCCTTGCCCCTCTTGGTGGGGCAGCACAGTTCAGCGGAGCGGGGAAGACAGGGCGATCAGCCTCGTCATCTCTGTGATGATCTCGCTGCTCTGCGCGAGGCCGGCCCATTGCTGCTGGGAGCGACGCGCACTGATATAGGTCTCGTCGGTGCGCTCCAGCGTGTAGCGATAGGTTGCGTCCAGGCACTTCATCTGGCCCGTCGACAGTTCGTTCTTGTGGCAGAAGCGATAGATCGAACCGGGAAGCGTCAGGTTCGCGCCGGCAAAACCGTTGGCGAAGGCGCCGATTTCCAGGCTGTCGCCGTCGGTCTCGCAGACGCTCATGCTGATCGGCACTTCGCTGCCGGAGCGGAGATGGCGAAGGCCGAGCTTGAGCGTGGTGCCGAGGCAGTGCGCCTTCAATTCGAAATGGAGGGGATGCGGTGCTCCGCCTTCGAAACTGGGTTTTTCATTCGGGCCAGCGATGCAGACCGCCCAGAGCCTTGTGCTCCAGAGCCTTGTCGCATTGACGAAGATCGAGGCGATCAGATCGTCGCCGTCGGGACGGCGGATAAAGAGCCGTGGAAGCGAGGCCCTGTCGCCGGCGAGGGCGGGGTTTTCGACCTCGGCGAAGGTAGTCTCGATCAGGTCGAGGTCACGCCCGTGGCTGATGTCGGCTGACGATGCGACGCGGTCATAGACCGGAACATAACCGCCGAGCGGAATGCGAATGCGCAAGGGATCATCGCGTCCTTCGTCGGCATAGAACTGGTTCAACAACTTGCGCAGCTTGCCGGCCTGGACCCGGACCAGCGGATCGGTGCCCGGATCGAAACCATGGTTGCGGCTGAACACGTCGATGCCGATCGTGTAGCCCTTCAGTTGGTGAGACAGGCCAAGCTGCTCCATCTCGACGATGAATTTGAGGAAGGAGCGCAGCCTTTCGGAGCGTGCGAATGTCCTGCTCCGCAACACCCGCTGCAGAGCCTCCGAAACCTGCCCGCTATCGATACCGGTTTCCGTCAACATGCTTGCTCCAACCGCTCCAGGCCGCTTCAGGGGACGCCTGCGCCGTTATCCGACTGTGCGTATTTGTGCGATCCGTCACAATCGAGATCTGACTAAAGGATGGGGGCTAGGCGTCAATACCTTAAAGTCTAGGGGGTGAGCGCGGTTGCCATTCATCAATTTCCCGCATCGGAGCATTTGCGATTCTCGTTGGCCTTCGATAACCCGATGCCGTAAGGATGCCCCAGACCTCTTCATCGCCGGATCATGCTGCCATGCCTGCCAAGCTCTCCGTCAACCTCAATGCCATTGCCATGCTTCGCAACCGCCGGGATCTGCCCTGGCCCAGCGTTGCCCACCTGGGCCGCATTGCCCTGGCTGCCGGTGCCAGCGGCCTGACGGTGCATCCGCGCCCGGATCAGCGGCACATCCGCTTCAGCGATCTGCCGGTGCTGCGGGCACTGATCGACGACGAATACCCGACGGCCGAGTTCAACATCGAGGGCTATCCGAGCGAGGATTTCCTGGCGCTTTGCGAGGTGACTGAGCCCGAGCAGGTCACGCTGGTCCCCGATGACCCGTCGCAGGCGACGTCCGACCATGGCTGGGACCTCGTCGCGCATCAGGATTTTCTCAAGCGTGTCGTGTCACGGCTTCGCGCCAAGGGCATGCGGGTGTCGCTCTTCGTCGATGGCGATGGACGCTCCGAACCGATGGCGCTGGCCAAGGCGACCGGTGCCGAGCGCGTCGAGCTCTATACCGGTTCCTATGGCGGTTGTTACGACAATCCGGACGAGGCTCTGCGTCAGGTCGAACTGCTCGGGCTGACGGCCGATGCCGCCCGCGCCCAAGGGCTCGACGTCAATGCCGGGCACGACCTGACGGTGGCCAACCTGCCGCTCCTGGTGAAGCGCATCCCGCATCTTGCCGAAGTCTCGATCGGTCACGGCCTGACCGCCGATGCCCTCGAATACGGGATGGCCGAAACCGTCCGGCGCTTCTGCCGCGCCTGTGGCCAGACGATCTGAGCGACGGCTAGTTTTATCAGGCAGCCCGCATGTCGCGATTGCCTTCCAGTGCGAAGGTTACGGCCGCTTCGGCATGGATCGTCGTCGAGTCGTAGCCGGGCAGCTGAAGCATGGTCGGGTCGAGGATGAGGCAAATCTCCGTGCAGCCAAGAATGACGCTGTCGGCACCCTCCGCCTTGGCCTGTTCGATGATCGCGTTCAGTTTGCCGCGCGATGCATCCAGAACGCGGCCTGCGCAAAGCTCTTCGAAGATGACGTCATGGGTAACGGTCCGCCCTTCGGCATCCGGCACCATGATCTCGATGCCATGGCGCTTCATGCGCTCGGCGTAAAACGGCTGTTCCATCGTGTAGCGGGTCGCGAGCAGCAGCGGGTGTTTGGCGCCGCCGGCCTTCAGAGCATGGGCGGTTTCATCGATGATGTTGATGAGCGGTACGTCGATCCTGGCCTGCACCTCGTCGGCGACGAGATGCATGGTGTTGGTGCAGATGAGAACGCAGTCGGCGCCTGCCTTTTCCAGGCCAGTTGCGACGTCGCCCAGACGCTTCGCGGCAAGGTCCCAGCGGCCGGCCTTCTGCAGTGCCACGATCTCCGCAAAGTTGACCGAATGCATCAGGACCTCTGCCGAAGTGAGGCCCCCGAGACGGGCGCGAACGGCCTCGTTGACCTGGCGATAATAGACCGCCGAACTTTCGAAACTCATCCCGCCAATCAAGCCAATCGTCTTCATCTGTCGTCTCCGTCATTTGATGCGAAGATGATGATGCGAACCCGGCGCAATTGGGTTGCAATGATGGGATCGAGAACAGCCCTTGGCGCATGACAGTTAGCGGGATATGAGGAGATTGCGCAGATTGTTTGCGCGTTCAGGCGCTTGGGCCGGGGAGATGTGGCGTGATCGACGAAAGAGACAGGAAGATTCTTGATCTGCTGCAGCAGGATTCGAGCATTGCGGTTGCGGATCTCGCTGAGCGCGTGGCCTTGTCAACGTCTGCCTGCTCGAGGCGGATCCAGAAGCTCGAAGAACAGGGCTTCATCGCGCGTCGCATCGTCGTTCTGGATCGCGAGAAGATCGGTGTGCCGACGACCGTCTATGCGCTGGTGAAGACCGCACACCATGCCGACGACTGGATCGAGGCGTTTCGCAAAGCCATCAGCGATATCCCGGAGATCGTCGAGGCTCATCGGCTGACGGGGCATTACGACTATATTCTGAAGCTGGTCCTGCCGCGGGTCGAGCATTACGACGTCGTCTATCGACGGCTTGTCAAACGGGTCGAGCTCTTCGATGTCTCGGCCTCGATCTCGATGGAAACCCTGAAACAGGGTTTGGCCGTACCGGTGGACTACGCCCGATAATCGAGCCTCCATCAAGGGTCGAACGCAAAAAAAAGGCCCCGGGACCGAAGCCCCGAGGCCCACCACGCACCCTTGATTCAGGAAGCGTTGGAAACCGTGCGGTTGACGAGGGTCACCGTCTTGTCGGCATTGACCTTGTAGACTTCGTTGACGTCACGACCACTGCCGTCCGAGAATGTGTGGAAGAAGGTCGAACCGGCGGGTGCCTTTTCCAGCTGAACATTGGCGTTCTCATAGGTGATCGAGCCCGGGATCGGCTGGACGGAAGCGAAGGCTGCCGAACCGGCTGCGAGGGAAATGAGGGCTGCAGAAATGATGGTCTTCATGGTCGTATTCCTTGTGTAGCGTGGGGTTGGCGGCGACTCGGTTGGGGGGAAGGGGGAGAGGGGACCGAGCCGGCCGCCGAAGGGTGCGTCTTTGGGAGGCGCGCTGATTACGAAGCGTTGGAGACAGTGCGGTTGACGAGGGTCACCGACTTGTCGGCATTGACCTTGTAGACTTCGTTGACGTCACGACCGCTGCCGTCCGAGAATGTGTGGAAGAAGGTCGAACCGGCGGGTGCCTTTTCCAGCTGAACATTGGCGTTGTCATAGGTGATCGAGCCCGGGATCGGCTGGACGGAAGCGAAGGCTGCCGAGCCGGCTGCGAGGGAAATGAGGGCTGCAGAAATGATGGTCTTCATGGTGGTATTCCTTGTGTAGCGTGGGGTTGGCGGCGACCCGGTTGGGGGCGGGGGAGAGGGGACCGAGCCGGCCGCCAAAGGGTTTGCGTGCTGGGAGGCGCGCTGATTACGAAGCGTTCGAGACAGTGCGGTTGACGAGGGTCACCGACTTGTCGGCGTTGACCTTGTAAACTTCGCGAACGTCGCGGCCGTCACCGTTGGAGAATGTGTGGAAGAAGGTCGAACCGGCGGGTGCCTTTTCCAGCTGGACGTTCGGGTTGTCATAGGTGATCGAGCCCGGGATCGGCTGGACGGCGGCGAAGGCTGCCGAACCGGCTGCGAGGGAAATCAGGGCTGCAGAGATGATGGTCTTCATGATCGTATTCCTTATCTTGAATTGAGCTGAGTCTCAGGCATTCAGCTCTAGATTGTAGTGATGGGTAGCATCTACCCGTGATGAGGATCGTCTTTTCCTGTCAGTCGTTCGGCATGGAACGGGAGACGAGGGAGACGGTCCGGTCTGCATTCACCTTGTAGATCTCATGGACTTCCGTGCCGTTGAGATAGAAGGTGTGGAAGAAGTTCGAACCGGCGGGTGCCTGTTCGAGCCTTGGCTGCGCACCGCCATAGGTGATTGAGCCTGGGACTGGCTCGATCGCGAAAGCGGCCGAAGCGGCTGCGATGGTGGTCAGGAGTGCTGCTGCGATGGTCTTCATTGTGTTGGCCTTTAGAACCTTGCGTGATCGAACTGCTCGGTTCGATGAGATGTATTTGGCGTATTGCGCTGGGGAAATCAATACCCCTTTGCGCACAATCGAACTGATTGGTTCGGTGGAAGTACCCGGTATCACGGATGATACTTGAAGGATGGATTGAGGAAAAACAGCGGGTTAGGCTTTAAAGACACCGTCATTTAACTATGACATACAACGATTATTTTTTACCTCAATCACCCTTTTGTGACAGTTTGGTGGGCTCCTTGGGGCGTCCGCGGATGCCCAAGACAGCATCTCCTCTCCGAGGCATCTGCATTCTTTTTTCGCAAAACCTGTCTTGACCTCAGCCGTCCCGCGGGACATAAAGCGTGCGAACCGTACCGTACGGTACCAGGAGGCGCCCATGTCCATCGACAATCAGACCTCGGAATTCACGCCGCGTCAGAACGCCGTTCTGGCCGAGGCGCTGCGTCTGCTCGTCGAGGGCGGCGACAAGGCGGTCACCACAGCCGGTCTCGCGCGGGCTGCCAACTGCTCGAAGGAAAGCCTCTACAAGTGGTTCGGCGACCGCGACGGTCTTCTGTCCGCTATGATTTCCTACCAGGCAAGCAAGGTTCGCACATTCGAGCGACCGGGCGAGCGTCTGACGGTCGCGACCCTGACCGATCATCTGGAGGTCTTTGCCCGCGATCTGCTCGAGGTTCTCGCCGGCGATGTTTCGCTCGCACTCAACCGTCTCGCCATTGGCCAGTCGAGTCGCGACGGTTCGAAGCTCGGTACGTTGCTTCTGGAGCGTGGTCGCCGGCAGATCGATCGCCGTGCACGGGCGCTGCTCGATGCCGGCCAGCGCGATGGCTTGCTGCGCTTCGGCGACGGCGAGGAAGCCTATCGCATCCTTTACGGTCTGATCGTCAGCGATCTGCATGTGCGCATGCTGCTCGGCGAGGCGCCGCAGACCCACAAATTCGGCGCTCGGGCGACGAAGGCGGTTGCCGCCTTTCTCGCTCTCTACGGCACCGACCGCCTATTGGCGGGCCTCGACGGGGCATCCCGTTCCGGCTCGCCGACCAACAACATCCACCACAACTGACAAAGCATAGGGAAGGACACTACAATGCGCGTCTATTACGATCGTGATGCCGACTTGAACCTGATCAAGTCGAAGAAAGTTGCCATCATCGGCTACGGTTCGCAGGGCCGTGCCCACGCGCTGAACCTGAAGGATTCGGGCGCCCAGAACCTCGTCGTTGCCCTGAAGGCCGGCTCGCCGACCATCAAGAAGGCAGAAGCCGACGGCCTCAAGGTCATGACGGTTGCCGAAGCTGCTGCATGGGCCGACCTGATGATGATGGCGACCCCGGACGAACTGCAGGCCGACATCTATAAGGCTGACATCGCACCGAACATCCGTGACGGCGCCGCCATCGCCTTCGCGCACGGCCTCAACGTCCATTTCGGCCTGATCGAGCCGAAGTCGACCGTCGACGTCGTCATGATCGCGCCGAAGGGCCCTGGCCACACGGTTCGCGGCGAATACCAGAAGGGCGGCGGCGTTCCTTGCCTCGTTGCCATCCATCACAACGGTTCGGGCAATGCTCTTGAACTCGCTCTCTCCTACGCCTGTGGCGTTGGTGGCGGCCGTTCGGGCATCATCGAAACCTCGTTCAAGGAAGAGTGCGAAACCGACCTCTTCGGCGAACAGGTCGTTCTCTGCGGCGGTCTGGTCGAACTGATCCGCGCCGGTTTCGAGACTCTGGTCGAAGGCGGCTACGCGCCGGAAATGGCCTATTTCGAATGCCTGCACGAAGTGAAGCTGATCGTCGACTTGATCTATGAAGGCGGTATCGCCAACATGAACTACTCGATCTCCAATACGGCCGAGTGGGGCGAATATGTCACCGGTCCGCGCATCATCACCGCTGAAACCAAGGCTGAAATGAAGCGCGTCCTGCACGACATCCAGACCGGCAAGTTCACCTCGGACTGGATGCAGGAATACCGTGCCGGTGCTGCCCGCTTCAAGGGTATCCGCCGCATGAACGACAGCCACCAGATCGAAGAAGTCGGCGCCAAGCTCCGTGGCATGATGCCGTGGATCGCCAAGAACCAGCTGGTCGACAAGTCCCGCAACTGATCGTCATCTCCAGAGTTGAACAAGAGGCCGGAGAGGGAAACTTCTCCGGCTTTTTCTTGTCCGCGTGGCGCGCTCAGGCGGAACCGACCAGCCGCTCGGCGTGATCGGCGTCGCAGACCCGGTCCCGTCCTTGGGCCTTGGCCTCGTAGAGCCTGCGATCGGCAAGGGCGATCAGGTTTCGCTCATCGTCATCAGGGCCCGCTATTGCCACGCCGATGCTGACCGTGAGGTTCGTCGATCCGCCATCGGACGTCGAAAGGAAGAGCGAACCCACACGCCGGCGCAGATCTTCGGCGAAGACGCCGGCCTGCAGGGCATGGTCACCCTGCAAGACGACGGCGAATTCTTCACCGCCATAGCGTGCTGCCGTACCGTCGACGTCCCGCATGCGGGCCGCGAGGACCTCTGCCACCACCTGCAGCGCTGCGTCGCCCGCCTGGTGGCCCTGGGTGTCGTTGAAGAGCTTGAAGTGGTCGATGTCGATCAGCAGCAGCGCCAGCGCTTCGCCCTGATTGCGATATCGACCGAGACGACGGCTCAACTGCTCGTCGAAACCACGCCTGTTGCTAAGGCCCGTCAGGGCGTCGGTCACGGCATGGCGGCGCAATTGCTCGTTGGCATCAGTGAGTTTCTCGTTGCTGTCGGCGAGCGCCGCAACCAGCGTTCGGGTCTTCTTCTCCGCCGCCAATCGTCTCTCGTCCATGGCGATCAGTCGGATCATGTAGCTGGCGAGAAAGCCGACATAGGCGAGGCAGATCGGCACCATGATCCAGTTGCCTTCGCGCACCGCGACCAGGTTGATCGAGGCGATCATCACGAGAATGACCAGAAGGGTGGAGCGGGGTGCCATGTAAGCGCGTGCGGCGCTCGACTGGAGGATGCCGCAACCGATGGCGAGGATGACGACCTTCGTGTCGGGGCTGCCGCCGCTGTAGAGGATGGCAAGAGAGGCGCCCCAGGCAAAGCCCGACATCAGGGAAACGAGGGTGAAGAGCTTGAGCCATTGCTGCGCCGTGTCAGACGGCTTCCGCCGCCGGAAATGGAAGTCGGCGACGCCCCGCATGCTCACCTGCAGCGAGAGGATCGCCAGCACGACCGAGACCTCAAGGGTCCGACCCTCCATAAAGGGAAGGATTGCGGCCGACAGGATCGCGACGGCTGCGACGATGTGGGGGAAAATATGGAAAAGAGTGCCCAGATGCTCCCAGGGCGGATCCGTTTCATTGTCGATGCCGACCATCGGCAGGGTAAGCTTTCGCATCGGCAAGTGGCGGGTCCTTTCACTGTTGCGGACACTATAGAGCGAATCATTTCGCGTTTTAGGCTTGCCTGAAGAAACAGCAGAAACATGGTTGCCAAACTGTAAAATGGAGGGTCTTATCTCGATATGTCAGTATTGTTGACCTATCGAGGTTTTCGTGGTCTGCTGCCTCAAATAACGACAAGACCTGAGGAAACGCCCATGCTGAACTGGGATCACGTCTTCGCCACGCGTTCGTCGCGCATGCGCGCGTCTGAAATTCGAGAGCTCCTGAAACTTCTCGACAAGCCTGACATCATTTCGTTTGCAGGCGGTATTCCGGATCCGGCGCTGTTTCCCGAGCGGGAGTTTGCCGAGGCCTATGCAGGCCTGTTTGCCGATGGCAAAGCCGGCGGTGCCCTGCAGTATTCCGTATCGGAAGGGTATCTGCCGCTGCGTTCATGGTTGAAGGATGAAATGGGGCGGCTCGGCATTGCCTGCGAGCTCGACAACATCTTCATCACGTCGGGATCTCAGCAGGCGCTCGATTATCTCGGCAAGCTGTTTCTGTCGCCCGGCGACACGGCGCTCGTGACTTGGCCGACCTATCTCGGCGCGTTGCAGGCCTTCAACGCCTACGAGCCAGCCTATGATCAGCTCTCGATCGGCAATCGGACGCCCGAGAGCTACAGGGCGGAGGCTGAGGCCGAGGGGCGTGCCGTGAAGTTTGCCTATCTCTCCACCGATTTCGCCAATCCGACGGGGCAGACCGTGAGCCTTGAGGAGCGGCACCAGATCCTCGCTCTGGCAGACGAACTCGACATTCCGGTGATCGAAGACGCGGCCTATCAGCATCTGCGTTATGACGGCGAGGCCATTCCGCCGATTTTGGCGCTCGACATTGCCCGCAGCGGCGGCATCGACGCCTGCCGGACCATCTATTGCGGCAGCTTTTCGAAGACGCTCGCGCCCGGCCTGCGCGTCGGCTATGTCGTGGCGGCCAAGCCGGTCATCCGCAAACTGGTGCTGATGAAGCAGGCCGCGGATCTGCATTCCTCGACGATCAACCAGATGGTTGTGGCCGAGGTGGCCGCAAAGCACTTTCCGGCACAGATTGCGAAGATACGGACAGCTTACGTCGCCCGCCGCGATGCCATGCTGGCGGCGCTTCAGAAATACATGCCTGAAGGTACCGAATGGACGCGGCCGGAGGGCGGGATGTTCGTCTGGGTCACGCTACCTGAGGGCATGGACGGAGCCGAACTGCTGGCGCGATCCGTCGAGACGGAAAAGGTGGCTTTTGTGCCGGGACAGGCCTTCTTCGCCGATCGTTCGGGTGCCAATACGATCCGGCTCTCCTATTCCTGCGCGAATGAAGCGATGATCGAGGAGGGCATCCGGCGTCTCGGCCGGCTCGTCGGACATGCGCTGGCACGCGCGGCCTGACCGGGGGTGAGCGGCGAGGCGTCAGCCTCGCTTTGGGTTGCGGCGGCGGAGCGGGCGTGATTGACTGCGCTTGATCCACCTCCCGCGCCGCTCCTCATTCCCGGGTGCTCATGTCCATTCGCATTGCGACCTTCAATATCGAGAACCTGATCGCCCGCTTCGATTTCACCGGTTATCGCAACCAGTTGAAATCGGACCGCGTGCTGAAGCTGTTCGAGATCAAGTCGGAAGCCGACTATCAGCGGCTCGAGGCCGCTCGAATCGTCTCTTCCACCGACGACACCCGGCAGCTCTCGGCGCTGGCGATCGCCGACACCAATGCCGACATCCTGTGCCTGCAGGAGGTCGACAACATGGAGGCGTTGAAGGCCTTCGAATATGGTTATCTCTTCCGCATGATCGGCTCGGGCTATCGGCAGAAATATCTGGTCGAGGGTAATGACAGCCGCGGCATCGATGTTGCGGTGCTGATGCGCGAAGAAACCCGCGACGGCCAGCCGATCGAGTTGCGCGACGTCATCAGTCATGCCGCACTCACCTATCACGACCTCGGCCTATATCATCCGGGCCTCGGGGAGCGGGTCCGGCCGGACGACCGCATCTTCAAGCGCGACTGCCTCGAACTCGATTTGCGCGTCGGAGGTCGTCCGCTGACGGTCTATGTCGTGCATTTCAAGTCGATGACCAATGGCCGGGACGGGACGGACGGTCGTACCTCGACCATGCCGATCCGCGAAGCCGAGGCAAAGGCGGTGCGACACATCATCGAGAATAGGTTCGGCCCGGACAATGCGTCGCGGCGAAACTTCGTGATCTGCGGTGACATGAATGACTACCGGGAGCGCGTCGATGTCATCGGAGATCGCCGCTCTGGATATGAGTATGTGCATCGGCCGGATCTGCCGAGTGCGCTCGATGTGTTCTCGCATGACGCTTTTGCGGAAAACCCGATGCTGAGACGGGATGCGCTCGATCGCTGGACGCTCTATCACGCGCGTGGCCCCGAAGAGCAGCATTTGTGTCAGCTCGACTATATCTGGCTGTCGAGGGGCCTGGCTCAGGCCAATCCGATGGCAGTTCCGGAGGTGATCCGCAACGGTCAGCCTTTCCGCACGCCCTTTCCGCCGGGGCAGGACGTCGAGCGCTATCCGCGCATAGGCTGGGACAGGCCCAAGGCGTCCGACCATTGCCCGATCGCGATTACCCTGCATCTGCCATGAGCGATCTCTTGACTGACGAGGTTGGCCTGCCGGCCGATGGCAGCCTGCATCCGGTTCGCTCGCTGGCGCTCCGGGTGGCAGCCGACCCGCATCCGCTGGACCTCACTCAGAGCACTGCCATCTCTGCCAATTGGGAGCGTGAGGTGACGGCAAACCCGGCCTTTTTCAACGGCCGGATGATTCTGCAGCGCCAGATCCGATACCGCGACGGTCATCTCGAGGCGCTCGGCCATGTGTCGAACTTCGCGACTTTTCTCTGGTGGCGGCGCCAGCCGGAGCTTGCCGGTGCCTGCCACCTGTTCGGCTATCCCGTCCTCGTCTCCTCCGATGGGGCGCTGATCGCGGTCGAGATGGCGCCGCATACCGCCAATCCCGGACAGGTCTATTTTGCGGCGGGTTCGCTCGACCTGTCTGATGTCGTGGACGGGGTATGCGACATCGAGGGCAATATGCGGCGCGAGGTCATGGAGGAAACAGGGCTCGATCTCGATCTGGCCCGTGCAGATCCGGTGCTATACGCCAGCTATCGGTCCCGACGCCTGACCCTTGCCCGCGTTTTTACCTTTTCCGAAACGGCCGAGGTGCTTGTTGAGAGGATCGATGCCTTTGCGCGCGACTGCCCGGAGCCCGAGATTTCCCGGGCCGTGGTGATCCGGACCGGCGATCCGACAGCGCATCGCTATGGAGCCGCCATGCTGCCGGTTCTCAGCTGGTACTTTCAACAGCAGGGATGATCCGGGCTCGGCTTGCCTTGACGTTTCGCCTCGGGCAGTGTGTGCCGCGAGCGTGACCTTCAACGGAGATAGGCCCGTGGCGAGACAGTATGCCATCTACGACGTGTTCACCGACCGCAAACTGGCGGGCAATCCGCTCGCTGTCATCTTCGACGGGGACGGCCTATCCGACGAGATGATGCAGACCATCGCCGGCGAGATGCACCTGTCGGAAACCGTTTTCGTCCAGCCCGCCGATCATGCCTCGCACACGGCGCGCATCCGGATCTTCACCCCTGGCCGGGAACTGCCCTTTGCCGGGCATCCGACGGTGGGCACCGTGATCGCGCTGGCAGAACGGGCCTATAGCGGCGAGGCCGCCAACATGGATCTCGTTTCCGTGCTCGAGGAGACCATCGGTCCGGTGCGCTGTGCAGTCAGGGTTCGGCCGGGAGAGGCGAGCTTTGCCGAATTCGACCTGCCGCGTCTGTCGAGCCGCCATGAGCTGCAACTGGATCGGCAGGGGCTTGCCGATGCATTGTCGGTCAAGGCCAGCGCCATAGGTTTCGAAAACCATCTGCCGATGGTCTGGAGCGCCGGCGTGCCATTTCTTCTCGTGCCGCTGCATGATGTCGCGACGATCGAGAGCGTCGAATTCGACCCGCAACTGTGGGAACGCGTGGCACCGATGAGCGAGGGACGCTTGACGTCGGCTTACATCTATTGTCGCGGCGGAGTTCACCATGCCGCAAAATTCCATGCGCGGATGTTCTCGCCCGATATGGGCATTCACGAGGATCCGGCGACGGGCTCTGCGGTGGCCGCGCTTTCAGGCGCCATCCATTATTTCGACGCGTTGCCGGACGGTCATCACCCGATGATGATCGAGCAGGGTGTGGAGATGGGACGGCCTTCCTACATTCACCTGCATATCGATGTGAAGGATGGCGCAGTCTCGCGGGCGCGGATCGGCGGTCAGGCCGTCCGATTGGCAGTCGGAATGCTCGACCTTTGAAAGGATTGGATATTTCCCGCTTTTTGAAATTTTTTTGACCAAAGGGCCAAGAATTTTTGCAGGGGCGCTAGACAAGGTCGCTTATCCTGTTTATACGCCCGGTCACGCCACCGGAAACGGGGCGGACGAGACCGGAAACGGTGTCAGGCGGGTGATTAGCTCAGTTGGTAGAGCAGCTGACTCTTAATCAGCGGGTCGTAGGTTCGAGCCCTACATCACCCACCAAATCCTTCATCAAAACAATATGTTGGTCGCAGGCGCTCCAGGGTGCTCGGCGTTTTTGGCGCGCCTTCTCTTCACTCCTGTCGGATGATCTTCGGCACGGTACATCGCGCCGCACCACTTTTTCTGATCGATGCCCGAACCGGCATTAGCCGGCTATCGAAATCTCGTATCGAGAATTGCGCTGACGCTTGCGCCCTCAATCGTCGGGGTTCGCCATACGTTCTCAAGTGCCGTCGCTCATGTTCCGCGTTTGTTGCGGATTTTTGCACCGATTGGTCGGTCTTGCCCTGTGGATAACTGTGGACAACTGAGATAGCCGGCTCAGCGTGTCGCGCTGAACCGGGCCTGGGGCAGAACATAAGGGATCGCAGCACTCGGCAGCCGTCCGACGCTGCCGGCAATGCCATAGACATGGGCAATCGTTTCGTCGTCGATCGTTTCCTTGGGATGACCTTCCCGGATCAGTTTGCCGTGGTGGAGGACGGCCAGGTGATCGGCGAATTCGGCGGCAAGGTTGAGGTCGTGCAGGATGGCCAGGACGACACCGCCGCGTCGGGCAAAGTCACGGGCGAGCTCAAGAACCGAGATCTGATGACCGATGTCGAGGCTTGCCGTCGGCTCGTCGAGGAAGATGGCGCGCGGACGACCGTCAAGGACCGGATCAGGCATCTGCGCCAGCACGCGGGCCAGCTGCACGCGCTGTTGCTCGCCACCTGATAGCGCGTTGTAGCTGCGCCCCTCAAAGCCACTCAGCCCCACACGGGCGAGCGCCTGGCGGCCCGCAAGATTCGCGTCGCGGCTGCCATGCGCAACGGCGCCCATGCGCACCACCTCAAGCGCCGTGAAGGGGAAGGAGAGTGCTGTGGATTGCGGCAGCACTGCCCGCTCTCGGGCGAGTTCTACGGGGCTCAGCGAGGCGATCCGCCGGTCCTGGTAAAGGATGTCGCCATGGTCGGGGCGCATCTCGCCGGAGAGGGTCTTCAACAGCGTGGACTTGCCAGCCCCATTGGGGCCGATGATCACGGTGACCTTACCCGCTTGCAGATGGAGGCTTACCTTGTCGACGAGAACGCGTCCGCTGCGGCGGATCGTGATGTCGTGTGCGCGGATCATTACAAGCCCTCCATGGCCTGGCGGCCCTGTTTGCCGAGTAGAAGCATCAGGAAGACGGGCGCGCCGAGGATCGCGGTGATGATGCCGATCGGCAGTTCTGCCGGTGCGGCGATGGTGCGGGCGACCGTGTCGGCAAGAAGCAGCAAGGCCGCTCCGCCAAGCGCCGAGGCCGGCAGCAGGAAGCGATGGGACGGGCCGATCGCGAGACGCAGCAGATGCGGCACGACGATGCCGATGAAGCCGATCGAGCCTGCGGCGGCCACGGTTGCGCCGCAGGCGGCGGCCACAGCGAGGATCGTCATGCGCTTCAGCCGCTGCACGGGCACGCCCATGTGAAACGCGGCAGCATCCCCAAGAATCAGCGCGTCGAGGCCGCGTGCGACAAAGGGAATGATCGCCAGCACGAAGACAACGAAGGGGAGGATCGCCACGATCTTGGACGTCGTTGCGCCGCTCAGCGAGCCGAGTGACCAGAAGGTGATGTCGCGCAGCGCCCGGTCATCGGCGATGAAAATCATGAGGCCGGTGGCCGCACCCGTCATGGCGGCGATCGCGATCCCCGAGAGGATGAGGGCTGTCGTCGATGTCTGGCCGTTACGGGTGGCGATGACGTAGAGCAGGAAAGTGTTGCCGAGACCACCGAGGAAAGCCATCAGCGGCAGGAACTGTTCACCGAACACCACCTGCAACGGAAAGAGGAGGGTGGGACCGAGCACAATGGCGATCACGGCGGCGAGTGCCGCCCCGGAGGTGACCCCGACGATGCCAGGGTCGGCCAGCGGGTTGCGGAAGAGGCCCTGCATCATGGCGCCGGAGACACCCAGCGCTGCGCCGATCAGAAGACCCATGCCGGTGCGTGGAAGGCGCACGGCTTCCACGATGATTAGATTCTGCTGGTCCATGTCCGCATGATCGCCGGTCAGATAGGTGACCAGATGTGGCAGGCCGACGCCGGTCGGACCGATCACGATCGACACGAAGACAGCGACCGTCAGAAGAACAGTCAGCAGGGCAAGAACGACAAACCCGAGAGCGGAGCGATCTCCGTCACGCCTGCCGAGGGTCGACATCAGGGCGAGCGTGTTCACGGTTACTGCCCTTCCGGATAGAGCATGGCGTTCAGGTCACGGGCGGCGTCGGCAGCACGCGGTCCAAGACCGAGGAGATAGAGGCCGTCCATGGTGAGGAAGGCCTTGTTTGCGCCGGCCGGGGTTGCTGCAAGGGCAGGGAGCTCAAAGGCCTTTTCGGCCGTCAGATGCTGGGCGCCGCCGCTCATCACCAGGATAACGTCGGGGGCTGCGGCAATCACCGCTTCGTCGGTGAGCGGCTTGTATCCGGAGATGGTTGAGACCGCGTTTTCGCCACCGGCAAGCCGGATCATCGCATCGGCAGAGCTTTCGCTGCCGGCCGCCATGACGCGTCCATTGGCAAGGGAGAGGGCGAACAGCACCTTCTTCTTCGGCCCTGTTGCGGTCTTCACCTTGTCTTCGATGGCTTTCAGGCTTGCTTCAACCGATGTCGCCAGTGCCTCCGCCTTTTCGGCGCGGCCGATTGCTTGGCCGATAGCGCGGATCTTGTCGGGGATCGCCGATGTCTCGGGCGGCGAGGGGATGCTGACGAAGTCGAGGCCGCTTGCCTTGAGGATATTGATCGAGTCGACTGGGCCGGCGCCGGCTTCCGCGATGATCAGATCAGGTTTCTGGGAAAGGACGCCTTCGGCCGAGACCTGGCGGACATAGCCGATGTCAGGCTTTGCAGTTGCTTCTGGCGGATAGAGGCTCGTCGTGTCGACGGCAACCACCCTGTCACCCTCGCCGAGCGCGTAGATGACCTCCGTCACGGTGCCGCCGATCGCCACGATCCGCTCGGCATCCTTGGCAGCTGCCGTCTGTGACAGAACGAGCGGTAAGGAAAGGGCGAAAGCGAGGGTGGAGAGGAGCTTGCGGCGGGATGGGCGAATGGACAACATGAATGTGCTCGAACCTATGATCCGGGCGCCCGGAGGCCGGCACGATGCCGCTCTGGATCGCCGATGATGAGAGTGCTCATGTGCGGGAAGCTCCCGACATTTAACTTGACTGTGCTACACAAGTTTAAATAGGAAGGCAACAGATCGCGGTTGTTCCAGACGGTCGGATTTCGGGGTAAACTCGTCAGCCGAGCCCATGCCGACCGCGACGATCAGATCTTGTCTTGCAAAGAGGGAAACAGACCCATGTACATCGCCATGAACCGTTTTCGCGTCGTCCCGGGCTTCGAGGAAGCCTTCGAAAACCAGTGGAAGGCCCGCGAAGGCCGGCTCGCAGAAATGCCGGGTTACATCGAATTCCACATGCTGAAGGGCCCGAAGGCCGAAGACCATACGCTGTATGCCTCGCACACCGTCTGGGAGACCCATGCCCATTTCGTCGCCTGGACCAAGTCGGAACAGTTCCGCGCCGCCCATGCCCGCGCTGGCGAAAGCAAGGTACAGTATCTCTCCGGTCCGCATTTCGAGGGCTTCGACGTCATCATCCACGAAGACCGCTCGGGCAAGCGCTCGGCTTCCGAAGCCGCGTGAGGCTCTTATGGACACGTTGACGCAAAGCAACGGTGACAGACGCGAGCGGGCGCTGGCGGCACTTGCCGAAAAGCCTGACGGTGTGATCGAACAGATCGCTGCCAAGGCCGAGGTGACGCCTGCCGAGGTGCTCGCCATCCTGCCGGAAGGGGCCGCCGTAGTGGTGCCTTCCGACCAGTGGGAGCCGATCTGGAAGGATCTCACCTTGTGGGGCGAGATCCTGATGATCGTCCATACTGACGACATCGTGCTCGAAGTCGAGGGCAGTCTGCCCGAAGGCAGTGAGGGGCATGGCTGGTTCAACATCCATGGCGACAGCCCGATCGGCGGTCACATCCGCAAGGAACGCTGCGTCTCGATCGCTTTCGTCGATCGCGGTTTCCATGGTCGCCGCTCCTGCTCTGTGTGGTTCATGAATGCCGACGGAAAGGCCATGTTCAAGGTCTTCGTCCGTCGCGACAAGGAGCGCAATCTTCTGGAAGAGCAGGTTGCCCGCTTCGAAGCTTTGCGGCAGACCGTCGCCTGACGGATATAGTCGACCCGCCGGACCGTCAGGGACGGCGGGTTCTTCCATTAAGCCCTTCTTTCTTTTGCCTTTAACTGGATCTATTGTCCTGCGGAATTCCATCACGCACTGGGCCTCGTTTTGATCCGTTTCCGTTCGCTTTCTTTCGCCGTCGCGCTCAGCCTGCTGGCGGCGGGTTCTTCTTTGGTGCTCACGCCACACACCGCTCTGGCACAGGACAGTGGTGCCGCGCCGGCGGTGACTGAGCCGGCGCCGGTTGAAGCGCCGGAGGCGCCACAGTCACAACCGGAGACGGCGGCCCCTGTCGCACCACCGGCCGCAGCCCCGGTCGCTGCGCCACCGCAACGCGACGAGCAGATCGTCGCTGCCGAACGGCGCGTCGAAGAAGCCCGCGCACGCCTGACCGGGCTGCGTGAGCAGGTGGAGAAAAACCTCCAGGAAGATGGCGTCCTTGCAGACCTAAAGGTCCAGTCCGACGCGCTGGTCCGCGAGGCGCTGGCGATCACCGTCGATTTGCGTCCGCGGATCGATGCCATTCAGGGACGGTTGACGGAACTGGGCGCGCCGCCCGCCGAGGGGCAGCCGGGCGAAAGTGCGAGCGTCGCGGATGAACGGTCGCGCCTCAACGCCGCGCGGGCGGAAGTCAATGCGCTCACCGGCCAGGCCGAGGATCTGTCGATCGAGGCGAAGACGCTATCCGACCGTATCTCCGACACGCGCCGGGCGCTGTTCACCAGCCGCCTGCTTGAGCATACCGACATCAATGGCAGCGTGCTCCAGGATGCACTCCAGTCCTTCTCCGCCGATGTGGCGCGGGTTCAGCGAAGCATCACGAGCTGGCTGAGCTTCGTTTTCAAGTTCAAGGCCTTGCCGCTGGCCATTGCTGTATTTTTGTCGATGGCCCTGGCGTCGCTGATCCTGTTTGTCGAGTACCGCCTGTTCGGACGGATCAATCGGCGCGATCCGACCATCGAGGCACCCTCCTATCTCAGCCGATTCTCGGTCGCCTTCTTCTCGACGATCCTCCCGTCGCTGGCGCTCAGCTTCTTTCTGGCTTCCACCTATTTCCTGCTCGACACGTTCAATGTGCTGAGAACCGACATCGCTCCGATCGTCGCGTCGGTCTTTGCATTGATCGGTCTCGTCTTCTTCGTCATGGCGATTTCAAGAGCGGTGCTTGCGCCCGCGGCGCCCCATTGGCGGCTGGTCAAGCTGTCGAACAAGGGCGCGCGCGACCTCAGCATCGCGATCTTCCTGATGGCGCTGGTCAACGGTCTCGACTACGTCGTGTCGGTGATGAACGAGACCTACAGCTCGCCGGTCGTGCTGACTGTGATGCGCAGCTTTGCCTCCTCCGTCGTCATCGGCCTGTTGCTGTTCTTCGTATCCTTCCTGCGGCCGGTGCTCGCCGAAACGGGCGATCCTTCGGTGCGGGGCCGTCCCTGGCCGCGGGCGGTGTCGATCACGCTTCGGATTGTCGGTGCCGTGCTGATCCTTGCGGCTGCCATCGGCTATGTCGGGCTTGCGCGCTTCCTCGCGACCCAGATCGTGCTCACGGGCGCGGTCCTAGCAACGATGTATATCGGCATCCTGACCGGCAAGGCTATCTCCGCGCCCAATCAGTTCGGCGAAACCAGGGTCGGTCGGTTCATCGGCCGCCGTTTCCGCCTCTCGGCCGTTGGACTCGACCAGAGCGGCATCGGCGCCGGTCTGGTCATCTACGCCTTTGCGCTCGTGACCGGCATTCCGCTCATCCTGATGTCCTGGGGGTTCCAGCCGCGAGATCTGCAGCTCTGGCTCTTCAACCTGTTCACCGAGATCAATGTCGGCACGATCCGCATCTCGATCTTCGGCATTCTCGGCGGCGTCCTGCTGTTTGTTGGCGGCCTTGTCGTGACGCGCTGGTTCCAGAAGTGGCTGGACGGCAATGTCATGGCGCGCAGCCATATCGACGGCGGCGTGCGCAATTCGGTGAAGACCGGTGTCGGTTATCTCGGGACCGGCATTGCGGGCATCATCGGTATTTCGGCAGCCGGCATCGATCTCTCCAGTCTGGCGCTCGTGGCCGGTGCGCTCTCTCTCGGTATCGGCTTTGGCCTGCAGAACATCGTCTCCAACTTCGTCTCCGGCCTGATCCTGCTGGTCGAGCGACCTTTCAAGGTCGGCGACCACGTGATCACTGGCGTCAATGAAGGCATCGTCAAGCGTATCTCGGTTCGCGCGACCGAAATCGAGACCTTCCGGCGCCAGTCGATCATCGTGCCGAATTCCGAGCTTATCAATGCGCCGCTCGGTAACTGGACCCATCGCAACCGCATGCAGCGCTCCGAGGTCCCGGTAAGCGTGGCCTACGATGCCGATCCGCAGGAGGTGATCGATGTGCTCCTGGCCGTGGTCAACGAGCGGTCCGACGTCCTGCGCAATCCCGAGCCGCATGTGGAGTTCCTGCGCTTCGGCGCATCCTCGCTCGATTTCGAACTGCGTTTTCATCTCGCAGACATCGCTGACGGTCTGCGTGTGCGAAACGAGGTCCGTATCGAGATCCTCAGACGTTTCCGCGCCCGCGACATCGTCATGCCCTATCCGCATCAGGACGTCATGCTGCATATCCAGGAGCAGGACCGGCAAGCTCTTGTCCGGCGCAAAGCCCGGGCGGACGATAGGCCTGAGGTCTCAGAGGAATTGTCTCCGGCGCCGGATGATGACAAACTCCTGCCATGAACGCCCCATTCAGCCGCCATTCAGGCGAAATGGGGCACTAGAGGGGCAGGAGCGGTCGGAAGTGTACCGGGCGCGGTTGAGAGGACGGAGCTTTTCGCTCCGCTATCGGCATGAAGCAGTTCTATGCGCAGCTGGTTGTCTTGGTGGTTGGTAGCCTGATGGCGGGGCCAACACTGGCAGCCTCGGTGCTGAATACCGGCAGCTCGGCCGTGGTTATCGTCGTGGTCGAGGAAGGCACCCGAACCGAGATTTCGCTCGATGCCGGGGGCTCCGACACGATCTGCGCCTCCGGTTGTTTTCTGACCCTGCCCAACGGTGACCGAATCGGGCTCACCGGCGAAGAAACCGTCGAAATCAAAGATGGTGTCGCCACCATCAAGTGAGTGGTTCTGACCTCGCTCGCCAGGATACCTGGATATTCTTGAATGCTTAACTATGCGGGGTTGTTGATGCAGGCCAAGGGCCTGAGTTAACGCTTCCGCAAAGGGCCTTTGTTAGATGTCTTACAAATAAACAAGACAGTGAAGGCTGGTCATGGCAGTTCTCGGTATTTCTGGAATGCAGTATTCGGGAGAAACCTTTCCCGATGTTCGGATCGTTCTCGGAGAGGACTCGAATGTCTTCACCCAGATGATCAGTCAGCGCCTCAAGGAGCTGATGGGCGTCGACATCGAGATCTGCCGAACCTTCGAAGATCTGCAAATGGCCAACGAGCTGTCGGATGAACCGGTGAAGCTGGCGATTTCGAACATCAACCTGCCCGGTGCCGAAAACGGCGAAGCGCTCGAGTATCTAATCGACTGCAACATCCCGACCGTCGTCTTCACGGGCACGTTCCAGGATGAGATGCGCGAAAAGCTGCTCGCCAAGGACATTGTCGACTACATCCTCAAGGACAACGTCTTTGCCGTCGAAATGTTGGCGGAGTCGGTCTATCGCTTCCTGACCAACCACCGTCACCACGTTCTGATCGTCGACGACAGCCCGACCGCACGCGCCCTTCTGTCCAGCCGCCTGCGTCGCTACAATTTCCGTGTCAGCCTTGCCGAGAGTGGCGCCAAGGCCATCGAGATCCTGAAGGCCAATCCGGATATCGGCCTCGTGGTCACCGACTACAACATGCCCGATATCGACGGTTTCGAGCTGACGCGACGCATCCGATCGGTGCGCGGGTCGCATGAACTGCGAATCATCGGCGTCTCGTCGTCGACCAACCGCCTGTTGTCGGCCCGCTTCCTGAAGGTCGGCGGAAACGACTTCATGCTGCGTCCGTTCATCGATGAAGAGTTCTACTGCCGCGTGAACCAGAACCTCGATACGCTTGTTCAGATTAAAGCGGCGCAAGCCCGCAAAAAATAGGTGCGACTTATAATTAAGGTCGCTAGTGTTCTGCCGAGGGAGGAGGTCGCTTGTTGAGCGACCTCGGGAATGCGGCGGATATTTTATGTATTTTTCTGATCAGATTGACACCAAGCAGACTGTAGTTGGTTCAAAACGTGCGGAGCAGGGCCGGGTCCTCATCATTGAGGATTCCCGCGCAGTCTCGTCCGTCATGCGCCACCGATTGGAAAACGACTTTTTCTGCCAGGTTACTCAGTGTGCCTCGGCGGATGTCTTCCGAGAGGTGATGCGCGGCCCCGACACGTTCGACGTGGCGGTTGTCGATCTCAACCTGCCTGGTGCATCGGACGGCGAGATCCTCGATGCCGTGATTGCGCAGGGGATCCCGGCGGTCGTGTTCACCGCCGACTTCAATCGTGACCTGCGCGAACGTCTGCTGCAAAAGGGCGTGGCCGACTACCACGTCAAGAACAATGAAGGCGCGATCGATCTCGTCGTCTCGTCCGTCCTGCGTCTTCTCGGCAATCGACAGGTCGGCGTGCTCGTCGTCGACGACCTGCCTTCGGCCCGGGCGATGCTGGCCGACCTCTTGCGTGTGCAAAAATTCCAGGTCTACGAGGCGTCGACGGGATATCAGGCCATGGATATCCTGGTGCGTCAGCCGCATATCGAGCTCGTGATCACCGACTACAACATGCCCGACATGGACGGCTACGAACTGACACGCCGGATCCGTCGCGACCACAACAGCGACCGTCTCCGGATCATCGGTATATCCTCGTCGGCCGACCGGCTGCTTTCGGCAAGCTTCCTAAAGGCAGGCGCGAACGACTTCGTCTACCGTCCCTATGTCATCGAGGAGTTGCAGTGCCGCATCCAGCACAATATCGAGACGCTTGCGCAGCTCCGGCAGCTCCGCGTGGCCGCGTTTAGCGATTATCTCACGGGCTTGCCCAATCGCCGCTACTTCTTCGACGAGGGGCCGGCGCAAGTGGCGGGACGTCTGGAGCGCGGCGAGCCATGCTGCATCGCCATGCTCGACATCGATCACTTCAAGAAGCTCAACGATACCTATGGCCATGAAATCGGCGACCGGGTTCTGCAGGCAGTGGGTGCCAAGCTCGCCCGCCGGCTCGACGGCAGCGGTCACCTTCTGGCGCGGCTCGGGGGCGAGGAGTTCAGCGTCTTGATGTTGGGTCTCGATGTCGAGAAGGGCTCAGCCCTCTGCGAGACATTGCGGCGCGAGATCGAGAGCCTGCGGGTGGCGCTCGACGATCACGATATCAGCGTCACCATCTCGATCGGGCTTGCGGAAATCGCCGGACGGGAGAGTTTCAGCAATTATCTCGCCGCGGCCGACCAGTTGCTTTATCTCGCAAAGAGCTACGGCCGAAACCGAGTTTATTCCGAGACCATGCTTTCCTGATCTGAATTCCATTGCGCTCTGGTCGTGCCGCTGGTGCGTGCCTATATGTGTCCGACCTTCCGCAGCCCGGAGTGTCAAATGGCTCCCATTATTTCCATCAATTCTCTCTCCAAGACCTATTCCAACGGTTTCAAAGCGCTCGATAGCGTCAGTTTCGATATCGAAGAAGGCGAGATCCTCGCGCTTCTCGGTCCCAATGGCGCCGGCAAGACGACGCTGATCTCGATCATATGCGGCATGACCAATCCCAGCGGCGGTCAGGTGACCGTATCGGGCCACGACGTGGTCAAGGACTTTCGCAAGACCCGGGCCGAAATCGGTCTGGTGCCGCAGGAATTGACGACCGACATGTTCGAGACCGTCTTCAATACCGTCAGTTTTTCCCGTGGTCTGCACGGCAAGAAGCCCGATCCCGCCTATATCGAGCAGGTCCTGAAGGATCTCAGCCTTTACGAGAAACGCGACAATGCGCTTCGTGAATTGTCTGGCGGCATGAAGCGGCGGGTGCTGATCGCCAAGGCATTGTCGCACCAGCCGCGCATCCTCTTCCTCGACGAGCCCACCGCCGGCGTCGACGTGGCGTTGCGCAAGGACATGTGGCAGCTCGTCGAACGCCTGCGCAAGACGGGTGTGACCATCATTCTTACCACCCACTACATCGAGGAGGCGCAGGGGATCGCGGATCGTGTCGGCGTCATCAACCGTGGCAAGCTGCTGCTGGTCGAGGAGAAAAACGCGCTGATGCGCAAGCTCGGGCGCAAGCAGATGACGATCACACTTACCGAACCCATCCAGGCGATACCGGCAGAGCTTGCCGGCTATTCGCTGGCACTTGGCGAAGACGGGCGTGAACTCGTCTATGACTATGAACTCGGAAGCGAAGACGGAGAGATCGCACGGCTGTTGTCAGCGATCGATGCCGCGGGCCTGAAATTCGGCGATGTCTCCACGCGCCAGACGTCTCTGGAAGACATCTTCGTCTCGCTGATCGGAGAGGCTGCATGAACATCGAAGCAATCAAGTCCATCTATGTTTACGAGATGGCCCGGATGCGCCGCACCCTGTTGCAAAGCGTGATCTCGCCCGTCCTATCGACCGCACTTTACTTCATCGTCTTCGGGGCAGCCGTGGGCTCGCGCATGGAAGAGATCGGCGGCGTCTCCTATGGCGCCTTCATCACGCCTGGCCTGATCATGCTGGCGCTCATCACCCAATGCGTCTCGAACGGTTCGGCGGGCATCTATTTCCCAAAGTTCACCGGCACAATCTACGAGATCCTGTCTGCGCCGGTGGCGATGACGGAAATCCTGATCGGTTATGTCGGCGCTGCCGCCACGAAGGGCATGATGATCGGCCTCATCATCCTGGCAACGGCGATGTTATTCGTCGATCTCGACATCGCCCATCCGCTGCTCATGCTGTTCTTCATGGTGCTCACATCAATCACCTTCAGCCTGGCCGGCTTCATCATCGGGATCCTGGCGAAGAATTTCGAGCAGCTGAGCCTCGTGCCGTCGCTGGTCGTGCCGCCGCTCACCTTCCTTGGCGGCACCTTCTATTCGATCGACATGCTGCCGCCCTTCTGGCAGGCAGTCAGCCATCTCAATCCGGTGCTCTATCTGGTGAGCGGCTTCCGCTGGAGCTTCTTCGAGGTGTCGGACGTGCATCCGCTGATCAGCCTCGGCATGATCGGCATCTTCCTCGCCGCCTGCCTCGGTTTCCTCGCCTACATCTTCAAGACGGGTTACAAGCTCCGGCCTTGAACGAGGTCATCAGTCGCGCAGTCTGAGTTCGTCCGTCTGCATCTGTAGGGAACTCAGCGTCGAGAGAAAACTCATGCCGAGAAGGCTCTGGTCGAGCAGGCCTTCTTCGAGCACGACCGCATCCACGCCTCTGCGCACGATGGGCCCGAGGCGCATTTCCGGAATCCGCAAGGGGGCGGCGGAGGCGCGGCCGTTGGCGGTGAGCACCGTGCGGGTGAAGCTGAGTTCACCGGGATCGATCCCCATTCGCATCGCGTCTTCGTAACGCAGTGCGACGGAACTCGCCCCGGTGTCGATCAGGACGGGCACGGAGACGGGTCCAATGTCGACGGTGGTCTCGAAATGTCCGCCCAGAGCCTTGTGCACGATGACCTCCGTGCCGCCATCCGCGGTGGTCACGGTGACGGCCCGTCCCGGCATCAAGCCCGCGAGAACGCGCTCGCCAACGCTGCGGAAATCGCCGCGATAGAGATAGCCGGTGACAAGCACGAGAGCGATCAGCACCCAGATCGCCATCTGGCGCAGGCTCTGGCCCAGATTACGCCGACCGACCAGAATGCCGGCCGAGATCATCAGGAGGATCGGCAGCGCCACGACAAGGCGGCCGAAGGCCTCGTTGTCCAGACCGAAGCTCTGGCCGCTATCGTGGTTCATCACGAGAATGACGAGGCCGATGGCGAGAATGGCGATGCCGATAACAAACCGCATCAGCCGCCCTCGCGCTCACGCACCAGACGGGTGCGGCGGGTCTCGCGGCGGGGCTTGCGCTCGACATTTTCGAGCCGCGCCGGCAGTTCGGCCATGATGGTGCGGCGCTCGACGCCGCTATAGCTTGTCCACAGGCCGATCTCTTCGCGTGTGCGGCCGCAGCCGAAGCAGAAGCCGGTCTTGTCATCGATCGAACAGACGAGAATGCAGGGAGATTCCATCGCGAGCCCTTTGGTTTCGCCCCTATATCGGTTGCTCAGAGAATGATGGCAAGGGTGACGAGGAAGGCGATCTCGCAGAGTTGTTCACTGGCGCCGATCGTGTCGCCGGTCTGCCCCTCGATGCGCTTGCGGCAATGCCGGGTGAAAGCCGCCACCGTGCCGGCTGCGATCAGGCCGGCCGCAAACCACGCGTGAAACGGAAGAGCAAGGAGGCCGATGCCGGCGGTCAATACGCCACCGAGAACGAAGGCCATGCGCGTCGCCTCCGGATCGGGGGCGCCGGCCGATCCGGCCACACCATCAGGCCTGGCCGAGGGCAGGGCAGACCAGTGCCAGACCATCAGGCTTCGGCTGAGGATCGCCGTTGCCAGCCAGGCGAGAGCCATGGCGAGCGGTGGAAGGGTTTCGATCAGGATGGCGAGTGCTGCGACACGAAGCGCGACCGACAGGATCAGCGCCAGCGCACCATAGGTGCCGATGCGGCTGTCCTTCATGATCGCCAGGACCTTTTCGCGGCTGCGGCCGCCGCCCAATCCGTCCGCCGTGTCCGACAGGCCGTCCTCGTGCAAGGCGCCGGTCAGCATGATCTGCAGCCCGACACCCAGGAGTGCCACAAGGACTGGCGCGGCGCCGGAGGCCGAGAGGACTGCCATCATCGAGGCGGCGGGCAGGGGAATGATCAGGCCAGCCAACGGGAATCCAGCGACCGTCCGGCTGAGGCTTCCGTCATGGCCTGCAAAGAAGCGATCCGGGACCGGCAGACGGCTCAGGAAGGAAATGGCACGCGCCGTTTCCGTGATGAGGTTCTCGACGACCTGCATGGTTCCTTTCCGTTTTGTCCTCGACCGGCTGCGTCGCTTTTTTGAGTTGAGCAGCGCGGGTCCGGTCTCTATGAGAGAGGCCACAAAGCCTGATTTGCTGGAAGAATACAAGGAAGCCTGACCCATGAGCGTTACCGGCCTGCCATTCGACGATTTCCGCACGCTCTTGCGTGACCTGCCGGGACCCAGCACTGCGGCGCTCGTGGCTGCGCGCGAACGCGACAAGCAGCTCACCAAGCCGCCGGGTGCGCTTGGACGGCTCGAAGAGATTGCCATGTGGCTTGCCGCATGGAGCGGTCGCGCGCCTGCGGTTAACCGTCCGCTGGTCGCGATCTTTGCCGGCAATCATGGTGTCACCAAGCATGGCATCACCCCGTTCCCGCAGTCAGTCACCCAGCAGATGGTCGAGAATTTTGCAGCCGGCGGCGCTGCCATCAACCAGATCTGCGTGACGCATGATCTCGGCCTGAAGATCTTCGACCTGGCGCTCGACTATCCGACGGGCGATATTACCTGCGAAGCGGCACTGTCGGAGCGCGATTGCGCCGCGACCATGGCCTTCGGCATGGAAGCAATTGCCGGCGGAACCGATCTGCTTTGCATCGGTGAAATGGGGATTGGCAACACGACGATCGCAGCCGCGATCAACCTCGCTCTCTATGGCGGCGAGGCGGAGGACTGGGTCGGTCCGGGCACTGGCTCGGAAGGCGACGTGCTGGCGCGCAAGGTGGCCGCCGTCAAACAGGCGGTCGAGTTCCACCGGGAGCATCTGTCCGATCCGCTCGAAGTGCTGCGTCGTCTCGGCGGTCGCGAAATCGCGGCGATGGCCGGCGCGATCCTGGCCGCCCGCATGGAAAAGATTCCGGTCCTGATCGACGGCTATGTGGCAACGGCTGCAGCCGCAATCCTGAAAGCCGCCAACCCTTCCGCGCTCGATCACTGCCTGATCGGTCACGTCTCCGGCGAGCCGGGGCATCTGCGCGCGATCGAGCGACTCGGCAAGACGCCGCTTCTGGCGCTTGGCATGCGTCTTGGGGAGGGCACCGGTGCGGCACTTGCGGCCGGTATCGTCAAGGCTGCCGCGGCCTGCCATTCCGGCATGGCAACCTTCGAACAGGCTGGGGTATCCAACAAGTCGCATGAGTGATCGCACATCAAAGCCCGGCGATGCGGAGCCGCTCGCCTCGACCGTCATACGGAAGAAGACCGGTGTCGCGCATCTGTTTGCCGCCGCTCAGTATTCGGCTCAGGGATTTCGGCGTCTGATCCAGGAATCGGCTTTTCGGCATGAACTCCTGGGATTTGTCGGCGGCCTGGTCGTGTTCGGACTGGTCGGTGCCAGCCTCTTCGAATTTCTCGGCTTCGTCGTTTTGATGATGCTGATGTTTTCGGTGGAGGCGCTCAATACGGCGATCGAGGAACTGGTCGACCGCATCTCGCCGGAGATCTCGACGGTTGGCCGCAATGCAAAGGATCTCGGGTCCTTTGCCGTCTTCTGCCTGATCGTGGCCAATGGTGCATTTGCTGCTTACGTCGTGATCAGCCGGCTGTTTCTCGCCTGATCAGGCGAATTGCCGGCGGCGGGGCTCGACGGCCTTCACTTCCGAGACGGCCGGCAGGCTTTCGAGCACGCGGCTCGATGGCAGGATCGCAATGACTTCCGTGCCTTCCCGGAGCTTCGACTTCAGCTTGAATTCGCCGCCGTGCTTGGCGAGGATCGCCTGGACGATCGGAAGGCCAAGTCCCGTGCCCTGTTCGGCACTCTTGATCGCGATGGAGCCCTGACCGAAGGCGGAGAGGACGACGGGGATTTCGTTTTCCGGAATGCCCGGGCCATTGTCCTTGATCGAGATGTATTGTCCGCCGCCGGCAGTCCAGCCGGCCTTGACCATGATCTCGCCGCCCTGGGGCGTGAATTTCACCGCATTGGACAAGAGGTTCAGGATCACCTGGCGCAGAGCCTTTTCGTCAGCCCAGAGTGACGGCAGTGCCTTTTCGAACTGTTGGTCGATGCGGATGTTCTTCGACTTGGCGCGCAGCTGGATCATGCCGATGCAGTCTTCGGCGACCTCCAGGAGAGACACGCTTTCCTCGCTCAGTTCATACTTGCCGGCTTCAATGCGCGACAGGTCGAGGATCTCGTTGATCAGTTCGAGCAGATGGCTTCCCGAGCGGTGAATATCGCCAGCATATTCCTTGTAGAGCGGGTTGTTCAGCGGCCCGAGCACTTCCGTTGCCATGACTTCGGAGAAGCCGAGGATAGCGTTGAGTGGTGTGCGCAGTTCGTGGGACATCGAGGCGAGGAAGCGCGACTTGGCCATATTGGCTTCTTCGGCGCGACGTCTCGCTTCATCGGACAGGGACTTGGCGACTTCCAGTTCGGCGATCAGGTCGTCCTTTTCCGTCTGGAAGGACAGAAGCTTGAGATTGGCCTGATGCAGTCGGTTGGTGATGTAGATGAAGAAGATCAGCGCAGTGGTGAAGACCGCCGTCAGGCCGATGTCGAGGATGTTCCGGCCGGTGATCGACACGACAGTCAGCGCCACCACGGTAGGAAGGAACCCGAAGAGCACTGCCTGACGCAACAGCATGCTTGCCATGGCCGTGATGGAGAGGGCAACGAGGAGCACTGCGCCCTTGTAGAAGGTGAAGGCGGTGGGATTGCAGGTCGCGCAGTCCTGGAGCACGAAGATCGCCCAGGACAGCCCCATAGCCGCCTGCGCGGCCAGCAGGATGCGACGCCATTTGATCTGGTTCTCAGGCGTGATTTCGGTCTTCGATGCGCGCTTGACGATCAGGATGCCGATCGCATGCATGGTGAGCGCGAAGAGGCCCCAGATGAGGAAATGCGGCTGCGTGGTGAAATAGGCGCCGGAGGCTGCGATCAGCAAGATCGTGATCGGGATGACGGCCGCGCCCTGCAGGCAGGCGCCGACATGCATGGCGAGGATCTCTGCATCGAAGGCGGGGGAAGTGCCCGGACCCGTCTGGAGACGTTCACGAGTGGTGCGGACGGCGCGATTCGTTGCCCTGTTGCGATTGTGTCGCGTCAGGTGGAGAACGTTTTTGTCCGCCGATGTATCTACGCCGTTACTCATTGCGTTGCAGTCTTCCGCGCCTTGGTGAACCCTAGCGGCGAAATCTTAAGAAGATCCTGTCTTGGAAGGTTTTGTTTGCCATGTGTAAAAAGGTTCTGTTGTTGAAGTGGGTGGAAATGTGACGAGACACGTTCGGCGCCTGCGCGACCTGGTTCTAGGGCTTGCCATCCTGGCGCTCGCATTGCTTGTTATCGCCAAGCTCGAGAACGCACAGGCGCTGCGTTTTTCCGGCTCGTTCTCGGTGATCGATGGCGACACGCTCAGCGCAGACGGCGAACGGCTGCGCATCGAAGGGATCGACGCACCCGAACTTTCTCAGGTTTGCAAGGCGGCAGACGGGTCACCCTATGCCTGCGGCGAGGAGGCGCGCCTCGCCCTGATTGCGCTCGTATCCGGGCGTGGCTTCGAATGCAGCGGTACACGCCGTGATCGTTACGGCCGGTTGCTCGTGGTCTGCAAGCGGGGCCTCGACGATCTCGGCGATCTGCTGGTGCGGACCGGGGCTGTCGTTGCCGATGGACGTTACCTTGCGAGTGAGACAGAGGCTCGGCGGGCGGGCGAGGGGATCTGGCGGGGGGATTTCGAGCGCCCGGCCGACTGGCGGCGGCAACGACAGATCGAGGAAGCGGAACTCACGGGTTGGGTCGAGGCGTTACTGCCGCGATGGCTGACACATTGGTTTTGAGGACGAAAGAGAGCATGGCCGCTGACATTCCTTCGCCGCCGAGCATGGCCCGCGATGACTTGCCACCGACGATCGACGGCTTGTCGAGCGCAATCGCGCGCTGTCGCATCTGTCGTGATTGTCCGGCCGGTGGGCCCGAGCGGCGGATGCCACACGAGCCTCGACCGGTCGCCTGGCTTTCGGCGACGGCACGGGTGCTGATTGCCGGGCAGGCGCCGGGGCTTCGGGTGCATGATACGGGTATTCCGTTCAACGATGCCTCAGGCGACCGCCTCCGAAACTGGCTGGGCGTTGATCGCGACACCTTCTACGACCGCAGCAAACTGGCGATCGCACCGATGGGCTTCTGTTTTCCAGGTTATGACGAGAACGGACACGACCTACCGCCGCGCCGGGAATGTGCGCCGCATTGGCGGCAGACGGTGATGGATGCCATGCCGCAGGTGGAGCTCGTTCTGGCAATCGGGCAATATGCGCAGGCCTGGCATCTGGGACGCTTGCGCCGCAAGACCATGACCGAGACGGTCACCCACTGGCGAGACTTCCTTCTCGCCAATCGTAACGGCCCGCGCGTCTTGCCGCTTCCCCATCCGAGCTGGCGCAATACCGGCTGGCTGAAACGTCACCCCTGGTTCGAGGCCGATGTCGTGCCTGTGCTGCGACGAGAGGTTTCCTTGTTGATAGCTTGAAATGATTTTCCATAATTTTTATGAAATCGGCTATATCAAGAAAAATCAGTTTTTACAGGGTTTGCCATGGACCGCCTCGATCGCAAAATTCTCCGTATTCTTCAGGAAGATTCGACGCTGGCCGTTGCCGATCTCGCCAAAAAGGTCGGTCTGTCCACGACGCCTTGTTGGCGGCGCATCCAGAAGATGGAAGAGGACGGTGTCATCCGTCGGCGCGTGGCCCTGCTCGATCCGGCCAAGGTCAACACCAAGGTGACCGTGTTCGTCTCGATCCGCACGTCAAGTCATTCGATCGAATGGCTGAAGCGGTTCTCCGAGGTCGTGTCCGAGTTTCCGGAAGTGGTCGAGTTCTACCGCATGAGCGGCGATGTCGATTACCTGCTGCGCGTCGTCGTGCCTGACATCGCGGCCTATGATGCCTTCTACAAGCGGATGATCGCCAAGATCGAGATCCGCGATGTGTCTTCCGCCTTTGCCATGGAGCAGATCAAGTACACGACCGAGCTGCCTCTCGACTACATGATGATCGACAATCATAAGGCCGGCGAAGAATAGACCGCGCTGGCGATTACTTGAGCTTCGCAATCCGCTTGGGATCGCGCAGTTCCCGCAAGGCGTCATTGCCGACCCAGCGGGCTGTGGTGTCGCTCATTCCCGCCAGTTTTTCAGCCAGAAGGACCGCGCTCGTGTGGCAGGCGCGGCTGCGCTTGCCCGTGTTGCGCAGGGCCCAGTTCACGGCCTTCTTGACGAAGTTGCGGGGATCGGTCGCGTGTCGCTCAATCAGCGGCAACCATTCCAGGAAAGTCGCGTCCGGCTCATTCTTGTTGTGAACGGTCGCGCCTGCGATCATGGCAAAGGCGGTTCTGCGGATGAACTCGCGGTCATCTGCGGCGAAGTCTTCAACCAGTTTGCGCCAGCCGGGCGTCTCGGTGAGCAGGTCGGCCGCCGTGTCGACGATTTCCCAGGAATTGAATTCCTCGGCGAGCCGCCAGATGTCGTCCGATGACAGCATCCTCGGGACGAAAGTCCAGATCGCCAACAGGCGCGCCTCACGTATGCCGGATGCCCAGAGCTCTTCGGCACGCGCCTGGTTCGGGCCGATCACCTTGGCGATCTGCCGCAGGGCAGGATTGCCGATGCCAAGAGCATTGTCGGTGACAATCCCGTAGCGAGCCATGCCGGCGATGTTCTCCTCCGACCGCATCGAGCGCAGAGATGCGATGATCTCGGCTGCGGTGGAGGAGGGGCCGATCATTTTGTTTCCAGCCGCGCCAGCAGGGACGAGGTGTCCCAGCGATTGCCGCCGAGTTTCTGCACCTCGCCGTAGAACTGATCGACGAGCGCCGTGACCGGCAGGTTTGCGCCGTTGCGGCGCGCTTCCGAGAGGACGATGTCCAGATCCTTGCGCATCCAGTCGACGGCAAAGCCGAAATCGTATTTGCCCTGGTTCATGGTCTTGTGACGGTTCTCCATCTGCCAGGAGCCGGCAGCCCCCTTGGAGATGACCTCGATCACCTTTTCGATGTCGAGCCCGGCCTTCTTGCCGAAATGCACGCCCTCGGCCAGGCCCTGTACGAGGCCTGCAATGCAGATCTGGTTGACCATCTTGGTCAGTTGGCCGGCGCCGGCTGGGCCCATCAGGCCAACCATGCGGGCAAAGGAGTCGATCACGGGTTTTGCGCGGTCGAAGGTGTCCGGTTCGCCACCGCACATCACGGTGAGTACACCGTTCTCAGCACCGGCCTGGCCGCCGGAGACCGGGGCGTCGATGAAGCCGCAGCCTTTGGCAGCTGTGGCCTCGGCGAGTTCACGTGCGACCTCGGCGGAGGCGGTGGTGTTGTCGATCAGGATCGCGCCCGGCTTCATGGCGGCAATCACGCCGTTTTCGCCTGTGGTGACCGAACGCAGGTCGTCGTCATTGCCAACGCAGGTGAAGACGAAATCTGCGCCCTCTGCGGCCTCAGCCGGGGTCAAGCCATGACTACCGCCGAACTTTGCCACCCAGGCCTCTGCCTTGGCTGTCGTGCGGTTATAGACCTTCACCTCGTGGCCACCCTTGACCTTCAGGTGACCTGCCATGGGAAAACCCATCACGCCCAAACCGATGAATGCGACTTTTGCCATCTCGTCTCTCCTGCCTTGCGGTATGAGACATGCATAGTCGATGGCAGGGAAGGGTGAAAGGGCTGGGATCCCTCAATCCGTCGGGTCCTGCGCATCGGCTTTGGCGCCAATCTTGTGGTCCGGCGTCAATTCGAGGCTCAATTGTCCAAGGCGGCCTGAAATCTCGTTCCACAGGCGTCGGAGGCGGCGAACATGGAGGTCATCGCCGATCCAGTCCATCAGGTGCTCAACAGCCCGGGACGACATCGCCTTGGTCTCGCTGATGGTGGTGAGCGCCCAGATGCTGAAGTCCTTCGCGTCGACTTCCATGATCTGCCCATCTGCGCCGGGGATAAGAAATTTCGCCGTACTCTTCTCAAGGATAAGTTTCATCGGGCCGGTCGGTGCAAACAGGACGGCTGCGTAGATTCGATCGAAGGCATCGATCGCCAGTTTGTCGGCCTCGCTGTCGTCCTTGCGATTTTGCTTCAAGGCACGTTCGAGGTCGAAGATCGTGCGCACGTTGAATTGTCGCAGCAAAAGGAAGCGGTCGAGGCCGACGACGCAGCAGAGCTGTGCCTGGGCGATCCAGTCGACGGTCTGGTAGATCCCGTATGGCGTCTCGATATGCAGCATGATCGGATTGTAAGTGGCGAGCGACTGAACGTCTGAGATACCGCATTCTTCAAGGCGGAAGCGGGTGAAGAAGTCTATGCCATCGATGGCATCCAGAGGGACGACCCGGGTCATGTCGATGAACCGATTGTCCGACTGCTTGATCCAGTTGATCTGGGTGCCGATCTTGACCAGGATGAACTGCAGGACACTGCCCGGCAGCAGACCAAAGGCGAGGCCCAGAAGGATCCAGAGCGCTGGCAGGTCCCCGATCGGTGTGGTCCGGTCGATGCTCACGGCTGCCTGGAGAGCGCTCAAGTCGGGAATGGCGCGGTAGAGCGTGGCCGATGCCAGCACCGAAATCACGATCATCGCCGCCTGCCTTATCATCGTATAGCCGTTCAGGTCGAAGACGGCGAGCGCCTGGACGAGATAGCGCAAGGACGAGAGGTAGGCGCCAATGAATGTGATGGCGGCGACCGTCAGGACGTTTTCGGCAAGTTGCCTGACGTCAACTGCGGCGGTTTGATCCGAGAACTTCATGCCGCCTACCGTCAGCAGGTTGAAGGTCGTGCCATCAAGACAGGTTGCCGCCGTCTCGAAACAACCGAAACCCGAGAAGGCGAGGATGAAGCCAGTCGTGACGACGAGAAGATAGGGAATTGCAGCGGTCAGCAACCGCAGGTCGCCCCGGTTCAGAAAGACGCGGGTCCTAGAGATCGTATCATTGATCTCGCTGATGATGTCCTCCGCCGATCGGAGGTTGCCGCTCGAAGCTCTCACTTCCCGTTCGTCATCGCTGCTAACATCGGCGGCATATTTGCTGCGGACGAATTCGAAAGACGGGCTGGTGCCTTCCTCTCCCAAGTCGATGACAGGGAAGGTTTTCACATAATCGCGAATGAGACGGAGCCGTCGGAGCCTGATCTCGTATCGTCCAAAGATCAAGGCGAAGACGGTGATCAGGGATATGGCGAAGGCGACGACCACCGTCCATGTCAATGAGGGATCGGTGATCGCTTGTGCGGCAATTTCAGTTTGCATGGCTTCCCCCCCTTTTTCCGAGGGAAGCCTAAACTCTTGATGGTAGCTGACTACCAATTAGGCGCGATCTATGGTTGAAAATTCAATCCAAGATTGTCTATTTTGTCTTTTTCGCCACCACGAGATGACCTGGGGAGGGCTCACCGTCCTGCATGCGCACGTTGATGTCGGTGATCTCGACCACTTCGAAGCCAGTCGCGGCCAGCCGTTCACGCACATAGGCCTCCGCATGCACGAAGCGCTGATGCGGGCCGACCATGAAGGGACGGCCGGCCATGACGTCTTCCGGCCGCGTTTCGGAAGAGAAGACAAAGATGCCGCCGTCGGTCATGTTCTCGGCAGCACCAAAGAAGAGCGGTTCCAGCGCGCCGAGATAGGGCAGCACGTCGGTTGCCGTGACGAGGTCGAAGGGTTCGTCGTCATTGTCTTCGAGGAAGTCCTCGAGTTCCGCCACATAGAGCGTCTCGTAAAGGTCCTTCTCATGGGCGATCTCGACCATCTTTTCGGAAATGTCGATGCCCGTCATGTCGTCCACGACATCGCGCAGCGCGCCGCCTGTGAGGCCGGTGCCGCAGCCAAGGTCGAGCAGACGCTTGAACGGGCCGAGACCGAGCGTTTGCAGACGCTGGCGGACCATCATCGGCACGGTGTAGCCGAGCTGTTCGACGAGAATGTCCTCGAAGGCATCGGCGTGCTGGTCGAAGAGCGTCTCGACATAGGCGTCGGGCGCTTTCGGCGGGGCCTCGCCACGGCCAAGTGCGGCAATCCGCACCGATGCGCCGCCGTGGTCGTCGGGGTCGATCGCCAGCACTTCCTCATAGGCCTTCACGGCTGCGTCGATATCGCCGGACTTTTCGAGGGCGAGTGCGCGGTTATAGGCTTCCGCCAGGGCTTCTTCGTCGATCTTGGCCATGTGAGGCTCCTGTTCTCTCGGCCGCTCATCGGGCCTTTGCCGGTCGTCTAGCGGGTCGGGCCGGGCTTGGCAATGAAAAGGGAACCGAGCGGCGGCTCTTGGTGTTCTCCCGGCAGGGAGCCACCAATGGAACAAATGACACAAGACGAAGCCGGGATCCTGCCGTTGGAGAGCGCAACGCCCGCGCGCCTCGCGCCCGCCTTGCCGGCCAGTTCGGCTGAAAAAGCCAATATGATCATCCACTATTATCGCGGTGAGATCGGTCGGATGACGAGCTGGCGCGACCGGATAGATCGGACCACGAACTGGTCGATGACGGTGGTGGCCGGCCTGCTTTCCGTGTCACTGTCGACGCCATCGTCGCATCATGGTGTCGTGCTGTTCGCCATGCTGCTCGTCTCGGTCTTTCTTCTGATCGAGGCAAGGCGTTATCGCTTCTTTGACGTCTACCGGGCGAGGGTACGGCAGCTCGAGCGGCACTATTTCTCCCAGGCGCTGTGCCCTCAGGCGGAGCTGAAGGCCGATTGGGCCGAGGCCATCGCGGCCAGCCTTCGACGGCCGGTCTTCCTTATGGCGTACCGCGAAGCGCTTTTTCGCCGCATTCGTCGCAACTACATTTGGATGTATCTGATCCTGCTCCTTGCCTGGGCGCTCAAGATATCAAGCCCGAAGCTGCAACAGAACGAGGCGCCCGCCGAGTTCGTCAGCAGTCTGTCCCAAATCGTTCAGAACGCCCATTTAGGACCGCTGTATGGCGGGGTCGTGCTGGCGCTGGTCGGCGCCTTCTATGCCGCGTTACTCTTCACCATCCTCTATCGGAAGCCGAAAGATGGGGAAATTGCCCATGGCGAGGTGCATGTCTGAGCTCAGTGCAGGATGAACTCGCCTTTCAACGAGCGCCATTCGCTGGCCGCGATCATCTTCTTGTGCACATAGGTCACAGAGTGGAGCGGCCCCTCGATCTTGTCCTGCCAGAAGCGCAGGAAGCCACGCATCTCCGGAAAGTCGGGAGCCAGATCGTAATGCTGCCATATATAGGTCTGCAGCAGGGAAGGGTGATCGGGCAGGCGATAGAGGATCTGGGCGGTTGTCAGCCCGTAACCCTTCAGCATCAGTTCCATTTCGCTGTTCATGTGCCAGCGTTCCCCGTGTTCTCGTGGAAGACGGATCGACGCGGGCGGTGTCATCGCTTCCGCGACCGACCGGGGCCGCGACCGACGCGGGCCCTGACATGATGGAAACACCTGATGGTGAAGGAAGTGCTAATGAAGGTGGGCGGTGACCCAAGAGAGGGCCGCCGTCCCCAGGGTCAGCGTTTTAGGTGACGGGTCAGGCGAGCCTCGATCGCACCCCATGTGTGACGCAGGGCCTCGACAATGGCGAGATAGAAGATCGCCGCCCAGAGATAGGTCTGATAGTCGAAGGTGCGCGAGAATGCGTAGCGCGTCTGGCCCATGAGATCGAGAACGGTGACGACCGCGACGACGGCCGAGCCCTTGATCATGAAGATGATCTCGTTGCCATAGGGGCGAAGGGCGACGATCAGGGCCTGCGGCAGAATGATCTTCCAGAAGGTGACCGAGGTGGGCAGTCCAAGCGACTTGGCGCCTTCCGTCTGGCCGCGCGGGACGCTCTCGATTGCACCGCGCAGGATTTCGGCCTGATAGGCGGCCGTGTTCAGCGTCATGGCAAACAGCGCGCAATACCAGGCCTCGCGGAAGAACCACCAGAGGCCGATCGCCTCGATCTGCGGGCGGAAGGAGCCGAGGCCATAATAGATGAGGAAGATCTGCAGCAGCATCGGCGTGCTGCGGAAGACGTAAACATAGGCATAGGCGATCGTGTTCAGGATCGGGTTGCGTGCCATGCGCGCGAATGTGACGGGGACGGAGAGGAGGGCGCCGAGCGTGATCGACCCGAAGGTCAGGATCAAGGTCGTGGCGAGACCGTCCAGATACCGCCAGCCATAGCGCTCGATCTTTGCCGGGTCCCAGCTCGATGCGAGGTACCAGACCAGGGCAAGCCCGAGAACAGCCCAGAGAGTGAGGATGGCGTAGCCGGCGACGCGCGCCAGGTTGATGCGGCTTGCCTTTGTCGGCGGCGCGGGGCGGGCGGGGATCATGTCCAGCGCGTGGCTCATCGGCTTGCCTCCGCGCGGTTCGCCCAGCGTGCGATGGCGTTGAGGCCAATCGAGGAGACGGTGGCAAGCACGAGATAGAGAAGGCAGGCGATCCCGTAGAACATGAAGGCCTCCTTGGTGACGCGTGCCGCAACACCCGTTTGCCGCACGATGTCGGCAAGGCCGATGACCGAGACGAGAGCCGTATCCTTGAGGAGCACCAGCCAGAGATTGCTGAGGCCCGGAAGCGCGATGCGGATCAACTGGGGCACGATGATCAGCCACATGGTCTTGCGCTTCGACAGACCGACCGCACTGCCGGCCTCGTACTGGCCGCGCGGGATGGCTTGGAACGCCGAGAGCAGAACTTCCGAGGCATAGGACGAGAAGACGACGGAGAGCGCGATCATGCCCGCGACGAAGGCGTTGATCTCGACGCGCTGGTCGATGCCGAGCGAGGACAAGACGGACTGGACGAGAATCTGGAAGCCGAAATAGACGATGAACAGGGTCAGCAGTTCCGGCAGCCCGCGAAAGATGGTCGTGTAGACGCCGGTCGCAGCCCGCAGGCTCCATTCACCCGATTGGCGCGCCAGCGCAATCAGGAAGCCGAGGGCAAGACCGACGGGCAGGGTGGCAAGTGCTAGCGAGATCGTCACCTTGACGCCGAAAGCGATCTCGTCGCCCCAGCCGGTGTCGCCGCAGCCGACGAGCGTGTCCGCTGCAAACAGCCGGAAGAGCCCGATCGGTCCACAGAGCGGATCGAACGCGTAGTTGATCCAGTCCCAGATCGAGCCGAGCGCGGAAGACAATCCGCCCATGCCATTCCCCCTTGGCGGTTTTTTCCGCCTTTTTCGATGTCGTTGCAGTTCAAATGCAAAATGGCGGAAGTGTTCGACTTCCGCCACCTGGTTCTATTGGTTTATGCCGGGATCACTCGCCGTAGACGTCGAAATCGAAATACTTCTTGTTGATTTCGGCATATTTGCCGTTTGCGCGGATGGCCTCGATCGCAGCAGACAGCTTGTCTGCGAGTTCGGTTTCACCCTTGCGCACTGCAATGCCTGCGCCTTCACCATTGATCTCGACATCCACCTCCAGCGGGGTCAGGATTTTGCAGCAGGTGCCGGCGTCTGACTTCAGCCATTCCGACAACACGACGATGTCATCGACCACGGCGTCAACGCGGCCGCCTTCGAGGTCGAGCTTGTATTCATCAGCAGTCGGATAGAGCTTCAGCTCGCTGTCCGCCATGTGCTTTTCGGCATAGTTGGCATGGGTCGTGGAGGACTGCGCGCCAATTGCCTTGCCCTTCAGGCCGGCCAGATCGGTGATCGGGGAGTCCTTCGGAACGGCGACGGCCGGCGGCGTGTTGTAATACTTCTTCGAGAAGTCGACCTTCTCCAGGCGCTCTGGGGTGATCGACATGGACGCGATGATCGCGTCGAACTTCTTGGCTTGCAGGGCCGGAATGATGCCATCCCAATCCTGTGTGACGAATTCGCAGGAGACCTTCATTTCTTCGCAAAGCGCATTGGCGATATCGATGTCGAAGCCAACCAGGGTGCCATCGGCTTCCAGATTGTTGAAGGGCGGGTAAGCGCCTTCAGTGCCGATGATCAGCTTCTCTTGAGCCATCGTCGAGCCGGCAAAGAGCGACAGGGCAGCGATGGAAGCTGCGGCCAGAAAACGTGTCGGAATACGCATGAGATCCTCTCTGTTGGGTGGACGCCGTTTGTTGTTGTGAGGCGGCTGTCCGTGATCGTGTGGCATGGTCGACCACACTTGGGCCCAATATTCGTCCGGTTTTACAGCCGAAATCAACAACAAACCGCGTGATCGACAAAATTTGCCCCCTTAAATCCGCCGGGGGCTACGAAAGACATTTTTTTGTTCCATTCAGCCTTGTTCGTTGGAGCAAAAGCCGTTCCAACTCGTTCAGCCACGGTTAATTATGCGAAATCTAGTTTGGCCGCAGCTTCGGTTCGCACAATCGAGCATGCATTCAACAGCACGGACCCGGATGACACTGTCACCCACCCGTGCGTAGGGAAGGAAACGCAAGGTATGTTCAAGAAGAGATTGCTCAACACGGTGGCAATCCCGGTCCTGTCCGTCGCGGTACTGGCAAAACCGGTCGCTGCGTCAGTCACCGGACACCCAGAACGCCAGACGCAAACGCGGCAGGCTGAAGAACAGCTGATCCAGCTGGCCCAGGCCGTCACCTGCAATGACGGCTCGGAAGCGCCTGATGCCGAGACTTGTGCTGCCCGCGACGCGCAGGCGGCGGCCGAGGAAGAGGCGCGCCGCCAGGCGGAAGCCGAAGCGCAGCGTGCGGCCGAAGAGGAAGCCCAGCGCGCCGCTGAAGCTGAAGCTCAGGCCGCCGCAGAAGCGGAGGCACAGCGTCAGGCAGAAGCCGAGGCTCAGGCAGCCGCCGAGGCGGAAGCCCAGCGCGCCGCTGATGCTGAAGCTCAGGCTGCCGCAGAAGCGGAGGCACAGCGCCAGGCAGAAGCCGAGGCTCAGGCCGCTGCCGAAGCAGAAGCCCAGCGAGCCGCGGAAGCCGAAGCTCAGGCTGCAGCAGATGCAGAAGCGCAACGCGCTGCCGAGGCGGAAGCCGAAGCCCAGCGTGCCGCGGAAGCAGAAGCACAGCAGCAGGCAGAAGCCGAAGCCCAGCGTGCAGCAGAGGCCGAAGCCCAGCGCGCAGCCGAAGAGGCTCAGCAGGCCGAGCCGGCCGTCGAAGAACAGCCAGCCGTCGTTACCTGCGCCGATGGATCGCAGGCCGCTTCTGAAGCAGAATGCGCTGCACCTGCCCAGCCGGAAGAACAGCCGGTGGAAGAGCAGCCTGCGGAAGAGGTGCAGCCCACTCCGGATGCGGCTGCCCCGGAACAGACCGAAGAGCTGCAGGCCGAAGAGCAGCAGCAGACTGGCGAACAGCCTGTTGATCAGCAGCCGACCGAAGAGCAGGCAACCGGAGAAGAGGTCCCGGCCGAAGCCCAGCCGGAAGGCGAGCAGGTTCTCGTGCCCGCAGTCGAGCCTACGGAGAATCAGCCGGTTCAGCAGATCACCGATACCCGGACTGCCGAGGAGAAGGAGGCTATCGCCGAAGACCCGTCGCAGACGTCTGAAACCGTCGTGCTTCCGGTCGACAACGGTGCTGCCGTCCTCGACAGCGACAAGGATGCCGACAACAGCGGTGGCGAGAATGTCCGTCAGCAGCGCAGCGAGCTGAGGGCCCAGGAAGAGGTGGCTCCTGCACCGGAGACGGACGCCGACGCGCAGTCCGAGGCCGTGGCCTTCGATCCGCAGACGTTGCAGGCAACGGTTACTGAGCAAGGCACCACCATGGATGCCGCGCCGACCTTCGAAGTGCCGACCACGGTTACCAACGTGACTAACAGCACCGTGACCAATAACGTCACCAACAATGTCACGAACAACAACGTGACCAACAACACGGTCATCCAGAACAACGTGGTCAATCAGGTCACGGAAGTCCGGGTCATCGAGCAGATCGACAACCGTACCGTCATCAATGTCGGCAACCAGATCGTCGTGCGTGGCGATGATCGCCAACGCCTGCGCTACGATGCTCAGCAGACCTATTACGAGCAGCTGTCGCGTGGCCGCACGCGTGAGACCATCGAACGTGCCGATGGCAGCAAGCTGGTAACGGTCTACAACCGTTACGGCGACATCATCATCCGGTCGCGGATTTCGCCGGGCGGACGCGAATATGTCCTGATGTATTCGCCGGAAGCCGATGGTCAGCGCCCTGCCGTCTATGTCGACGTCGGGCTGTCTCTGCCGCCGATGCGTCTGACCATCCCGGTCGACGATTACATCGTCAGCACGACGCGTTCGCCCGATCGTGACTACTACGACTTCCTCGCCCGCCCGCCGGTCGAGCGTGTCGAGCGCGTCTACTCGATCGACGAAGTCAAGTCGTCGGCGCGTATTCGCGACAAGGTCCGTCGTATCGACCTCGATACGATCACCTTCCCGTCGGGTTCGGCGGAAGTCCCTCTCGAACAGGCCCGTACCCTGCGTCGCGTGGCCCAGGCCATGGAAAAGCTGCTTGAAAACGATCCGGGCGAAGTCTTCCTGATCGAGGGCCACACGGATGCCGTCGGTTCGGATCGCTCGAACCTCGTCCTTTCGGACAAGCGTGCAGAAACAGTCGCCAACCTGCTTACCGAAGTCTACGGCATCCCGCCGGAAAACATGTCGGTCCAGGGGTACGGCGAGCGCTTCCTGAAGATCCGCACGGAAGCCGCCGAGCAGCAGAACCGTCGCGTCGCGATCCGCCGCGTCACCACGCTGGTTCGCCCAGCAAACGTGTCGAGCAACAACTGATCGACCACGCACGAATAGATGAAGGCCACCGGAGCGATCCGGCGGCCTTTTCTTTTGGGGAGATGTCAGGTGTGGGGTGGGAGCTTCGTGACCGCGGCGATGAAGTCCGCAATCGCCTGGGTATCATCAAGGTCGAAGACCGGCAGATCGGTGTCCTCAATGCGGTGATCGGCCGCGATGGCGCGGATGTGCGGATCGGATGGCGCCAAGGCTTCTCGATTGGCGGATGCTTCCCGCCGCGCTTCGATTTTCGGCACGGGCTCACGCTTGTAGCCCTCGATCAGCACGAGGTCGCAGGGGCCGATACGGCCTAGGATTTCCTCGAAGCTCGGTTCTGGAGCGCCGCGCAGTTCGTGCATGATGGCATAACGGGTACCGGACACGATGACGACCTCATGGGCGCCGGCCTCCCGGTGCCGGTAGCTGTCGGCGCCGACCTTGTCGATGTCGAAGTCATGATGGGCGTGCTTGATGGTCGAGATCTTGTAGCCGCGGCGAGTGAATTCCTCGACGAGCCGCACGGCAAGCCCGGTTTTTCCGGAATTCTTCCAGCCGGCAATGCCGAAGATGCGCGGAGCGTTCGTCATACTGTACCCTGTTCGATGATGGCCTCGGCCATCGCGAGGTCCTCGGGCGTGTTGATGTTGAAGAAGGGATCGACGGGACCGAATGGTCCTTCGAGGGGTGCGAACTCCACTGTCTCGTTTGGGTGGCGGGCGACGAAGTCGAAGACGCGGCGGTGGTCCGGGTCATCAAGCCAGCGTTCGAGATCCTCCGCCAGCGTGACCGGCCAGAGCGCCGTAATCGGATGGGTGCGGCCGTTGCAGGCAGCCAGCATGATCGCGTCGCCTCTCACCCCGTCTTGCAGGCGCTTTAACAGATCGCGCGGCAGAAAGGGGGTGTCGCAGGGCGTGGTCAGAACATGTGCGGGGCCACCAGGCAATTCGGTAAATAGCTTCAAGCCTGCCAGCACGCCAGCGAGGGGTCCGGGTCGGTCTGGCCTCGTATCCTGCAGGAGTGGAAGGTGTGCGGCCAGCGGATGACCTTCGGACGCGTTGAGGTAGACCGCCGAAGTCTGCAGCCGCAATCGTTCGGCAGTCCTCAGGGCAAGCGGCGTCGTGCCCAGTATCAGTTCCGCCTTGTCCCGGCCCATTCGGCGCGACAGTCCGCCTGCGAGAATGACGGCCGGGGGGCGGGTGTCCTGGGTCATGGGGTCACCGCTCTTCGCCTGGGGCATAGCGCAGGAAAACCACTGCGACGAGGGCGAGAATGCAGCAGGCGAGCATGACGAGCAGCAAGGGCATGGCGCCGGTTTCGACCGACAGGATTCGGGATGCAAGCCACGAGACGAAAGCGCCGCCACCCATGGTGATTGCGCCGCCGAGGCCGGAGGCGGAGCCTGCGAGTTCCGGCCGGACGCTGACGATGCCGGCATTGGTGCTCGGCAGGGAGAGGCCATTGCCGAAGCCGACCACGACCTGTGGGGCGAAGAAGGCGAGCGACGAGTCGTATCCCTGAAGGAAGAGAACGATCGGGATGGCGGCGCCGACAAGCGCAACCACGCCGCCGACCAGCATCATCATGTCGATCCCGGCACGGCGGGCGAAACGTCCGGACAGATAGTTTCCGGCGATGTAGCCGGCTGCGATGAACATAAACTGCAGGCCGAGCATGCTGGGTGTCAGGCCCATCAGCGTACCGCCGACAAAGGGCGCGCCCCCGAGAAAGGCGAAGAAAGCGCCCGAGGTGAAGGTGCCCGCCATGGTGTAGCCCCAGAAGCGGGGAGAGGCGAGAAGTCTCGGCCAAGCCCGGAACTGCTCGGAAAAACTGCCGCTCTTTTGCCGGTTGGTCTCGCCGAGATCGCGATAGACAAGCAACAGGACGGCCAGTGCTGCAATCAGGATGGCGGCGAAGTTCGAGCGCCAGCCGAAATTGTCGCTGAGCACCCCGCCGAGCGTCGGGCCGATCATCGGGATCAGCGTCATGCCCATGGTGACATAACCGATCATCGATGCGGCTTCGTCCATCGGGACCATGTCGCGGATGATGGCGCGGGAGAGAACGAGACCGGCCACCACGGCCGTCTGGATCATTCGGGCGAAGGTCAGGACTTCGATCGAGCTTGCGATGAGGCAGACCAGCGAGGAGACGATCAGGATCAGCAGAGCGCCAATCATCACCGGACGCCGGCCGTAGCGGTCGGACAGAGGGCCGATGACCAACTGCACGAGGGCGGTCATCGCAATATAGCCGGAGACGAGGACCTGCACCCGGTCGTAATCGACGCGCAAGTCGAGCGCCATGGCCGGCAGCGCCGGCAGAAAGATGTTCATCGTCAAAGCCGACAGTCCGGCCACCGCCACGAGACTGACGATATGCGGGGCCGTGGTCCTGTCGAGAAACCGAGACTGCTGCTGCACGCTCAAATGTCCTTGCACTGCAAACGTGATCAGCCCGGAGAGGCTGGATCGGCGCGGCGGGCCAGAGCCGCCTTCCGCTTGCTCTCGCGATAGAATGTGTAAAGTCCGGAGCCGATGACAATAGAGGCGCCAACGACCATCCAGATATCAGGCACTTCGCCGAAGAAGAGCATGCCGAGCAGAACCGCCCAGAGGAGGCTGGTGTAGCGGAAGGGTGCGATGAAGGAGATCTCGCCGGTGCGCATGGCCATGATGATCGCCTGGTAGCCGGCAAACAGGAAGATCGAGGCAAAGGCGAGCTTGCCGAGCGCGCCGCCGGACATGGGTTGCCAGCCGCCAAAGACAGGAATGAGCAGCAGGCCGGCAAATGAAATCGAGGCTGCAGTGAACAGCGTGACCGAGAGCGACGAGATGCTCGGATCGATCCGGCGCGTCACGAGATCACGGCCGGCTGCCGTGATGACGCAGAAGACGATGTAGAGCGAGGCGAGCGTGAAGCCTTCCGGGCCGGGCTGGATGATCACAAGCACCCCAATGAAGCCAAGGCCGATCGCCGTCCATCGGCGCCATCCCACCGGCTCCTTGTAGAAGAGCGCGGCGCCAAGGGTCACGGCCAGCGGCAGGGACTGCAGGATTGCCGAGGCATTGGCGAGCGGCACCTGGCCGAGTGCGGCCAGGAAGGCGACCGCTGCGACCGTTTCGAAGGCGATGCGGATCAGGATCAGGGGCTGCAGGATGTTCCTGATGTGGTCGAGCGCGCCCATGCGACGCGCAACGATATAGACCAGAACGGCGGTAAAAGCGCCGCGCACGAACATTATCTGCGCCACGGTCAGTTCCGCGGTAACCGATTTCGTCAGAGCGTCGTTGAAGGTGAAGCCCGCCATCGAGATCGCCATCAAAAGGGCGCCTCGGGTGTTCTCGGATAATGCCATGCTCGATTCCCGTGCGTACCCGCTGGTTCTAAACCAAGCAGCACGCGCGAGAAACCTTATTCCCACTGTAATGCCCCTGAAACGATGCTGCAGTGCCAAAAACGCGGTGCCCGGTTAACCTTTGCTCAAACTCCGGAAGACAAGCTCCCCGATGGAACTGCATGAGGCGGCTCCTTTCCTTCGATCCTGCGCGATGAGCTCGCGGGATTTCGGCCTTTCCGAGGGTCTCATGAGTTTTATTGATCGCCTCCTGCAAAGTCGCAGGATCGTCACCAAAGTTTTGCTTTTTGTCGTTCCTCTTGTTCTGCTCATGGCCGGTGTCGGCCTTCTGGGCTATTGGACTGCCACCACCCTCAACGGTCATATGACCGTCACGCGTGCCACGATCGGCAATATCAGCGACCTGGAAAAGCTGCAGCAGGGCCTGCAGGAGTTCAGCCTTGATCCGACAGAGGAGAGCAGGACAGCTCTTCTTTCGGCCATCGACGGCCAGGACAGGGGGCTCGGCGTTCTGAACGGCGTGCTCGCCAAGCAGGCTCAAACGGCCGATCTCTCGGCGCTGACGCAGTTGCCGGCGCAGATGCGGGTTCAGACGTCGACGCTTTGGGACAACAAGACCGCGCGAGAACAACTGGATGCCGGCCTGAATGCGGCCGTAGCCGCATTGCAGGCGGAGAGCCAGCAGATCGTCAAGCAGGTCGATTTCGTCCGCAATGATCTCGCCGGCAAGGAGCGCTTCGCCAAGGAGTTGCTGTTCGACGCCTCTGCCTTCAAGACTCTGCTTGACCGCCTCGGCAAATTGCGTGTCGGCGTGCAGATGGCTTTCACTCCCGAAGAGCAGCTGGACGAAGCGAAACTCTATCTCGCACCGATGCAGAAGGATCTGGCCAAGGCCAACGAGATCGCTTCCGAAAAGGGCAAGGTTCTGGTCGGCGAAGTCGGTACCGCGATCGGCAAGATCGAAACGATCCTCGGGCAGACTAGCCCAGTTGATGCCAGGGCCCGGGAACTCGGCCTTGTGCTTTCGGAACTCGTCGAGATCGAGCAGAAGATTACGTTGCAGGCCGCCAAGAACAGCGATGTCGCGGCCGACCGCTTCGTCAGCCTCGACCGGCTCGTCGCGGAGCAGAAGGAGCTGATGGCCCTGGTCGATACCGCTGCACTCGGTGTGGCGACCATCGAATTGCGGGTGCAGCAGATGCTGGGATCGCTGGACGACGCACGCCGTGTGGTGGTCATCGGCGAGATGGAAGCACTCCAGACAGTGGCTGGGCGCATCTCCGAACTCGGTGCCAAGAACAGTGCACTTCGCGACTTCCCGCAGAAGATTGCGCCGCATCTGCTTGCGATCACCGAAAAGTCCCAGGCGATGCTCGACGCAGGACGGAGCTGGCAGAACGAACGGCTGGCCGCCAATGCGGCCGTGTCGGCCGCCATGGAATCGCTTCGCAATTTCGTCGCCCAAGCGCAGGAAATCGGCCGCGAGGACAGCGAAAGGTCCGCGACGATCTCCGTCATCACCATGGTCGTCGGGACGCTGCTTGCGATCATCGGCGGTCTGATGCTGGTCGAGACGTTGCGTGCGCCGCTGAAGCGGATCACCGGCGTGATGTCGAGACTGGCGAGTGGCGACCTCTCGGTTCCGATCGAGGGCCGCAATCGCGGTGACGAGATCGGCGACATGGTGCGCTCGGTTACCGTCTTCCGTGATGCGGCGCTCGAAAATCGGCGCCTGGAAGAAGAAGCGGACGCTGCTCGCGCGCGCTCGGAGGAGGAAAGCGCGCAACGTGCCCAGGAGCGGGCCCGCGTCGAGGCAGACCAGCGGTCTGCGCTCGAAGCTCTGTCCTCAGTGCTCGAGGCGCTGGCCAACGGCCAGCTCAACGTCTCCATGCGTGACGACCTGCCGGCCGATTTCGTCGCCATGGCCTCGACCTACAATCAGGCGGTGGAAGCCCTACGTGCGACGCTCGAAGAGGTGCGCGCGGCAAGCGTCGATATCAATGCCGGAACCGAGAATCTTGCTGTCTCCGCCGATGATCTCGCGCGCCGGACCGAACAGCAGGCGGCGGCACTGGAGGAGAGTGTACGAGCGCTCTCGCATCTGAGCGACGTCGTTCGCTCGACGGCCGATGGGGCAGGGCGCACCGCACAATCCGTGCAGTCAGCCCGCGATCACGCCCGCCAGTCCGGCGTGGTGGTCAGGAAGGCGGTCGAGGCCATGGCTGAAATCAGCCGTTCCTCCGAGAAGATCTCGACCATCATCGGCGTCATCGACGAGATCGCCTTCCAGACGAATCTGCTGGCACTGAATGCGGGTGTCGAAGCCGCCCGAGCCGGCGAGGCCGGTCGTGGTTTTGCCGTCGTTGCCCAAGAGGTGCGTGACCTTGCGCAGCGCTGCGCCAATGCGGCGAAGGAGATCAAGACGCTGATCTCGGTCAGCGGCAACCAGGTCAAATCGGGTGTCGAACTGGTCGAAAATACAGGCGTCGCGCTGCAATCGATCATCGATCAGGTCGAAGAAGTGCAGTCGCTGGTCGAGCGCATTTCGGCTGCGACCCGCGAGCAGTCGACAGGGATCAGCGAGGTGACCTCCGCTGTTCGTGATGTCGAGCTGATCACGCAGCAGAATGCCGCCATGGTTGAGGAAAACAATGCCGAGATCCAGGGCCTGCGTCAGCGCGTCGATATTCTGATGCACAAGATCTCGCGCTTCCGCACCGACACGGAGCGGGGCCAGCCGCAGGCCTATCGGCGGTCGGCGTAAGTGTGAAGAACTAGCCGGCGGCACTCAGCCGCCGGTGACGCTCATGTGGCGGGCCACCGCAGGTTTGCGGTGGTTGCGATCGATGATGAAGTCGTGGCCCTTGGGCTTGCGCGAAATCGCCTCATCGATCGCGGCAGAGAGATAAGCGTCGTCGTCAGAGGCGCGCAGTGCGGTACGGAGATCCGCTGCATCATCCTGGCCCAGGCACATGTAGAGCGTGCCGGTGCAGGTGAGACGGACGCGGTTGCAGCTTTCACAGAAATTGTGCGTGAGCGGCGTGATGAAGCCGAGACGTCCGCCGGTTTCCTTCACCTCGACATAACGGGCTGGGCCGCCGGTGCGGTAGGGAATTTCGTCGAGGGTAAACTGCTCTTCGAGCTTCTGACGCACGAGCGAGAGCGGCAGATACTGGTCGGTGCGATCTTCGCCGGTCTCGCCCATGGGCATGGTTTCGATCAGTGTCAGATCCATGCCTTCGCCATGGGCGAAGCGCAACAGCTCCGGGATTTCGTGCTCGTTGAAATCCTTCAGAGCGACGGCATTGAGCTTGATGCCGATGCCGGCTGCCTGCGCAGCACGGATGCCTTCGAGCACCTTCTCCAATTCGCCCCAGCGGGTGATTTCCTTGAACTTTGCAGGGTCAAGTGTGTCGATAGACACGTTGATGCGACGAACGCCGCAATCCGCAAGCTCTGCGGCATGGCGGACGAGTTGCGAGCCGTTGGTGGTCAGGGTCAGTTCGTCCAGACCGCTGCCGAGATGGCGGGAGAGGCCGCGTACGAGATGCATGATGTTCTTGCGCACCAGCGGTTCGCCACCCGTCAGGCGCAGCTTGCGCACGCCCTTGGCGATGAAGGCGGAACAGAGCCGGTCGAGCTCTTCCAGCGTCAGGAGATCCTTCTTCGGCAGGAAGGTCATGTTTTCCGCCATGCAATAGGTGCAGCGGAAATCGCATCGATCGGTAACGGAGACGCGCAGGTAGGTGACCGCGCGCCCGAAGGGGTCGATCATCGGGCTTGCTCGATCGACAAGCGGTTCTGCATGGCGCCAATCGGCGGGGCTATGATCCAAAAAACTCTCCCGGGTGTTTTGGTCAATGTGGTGCCAAGGCTAGCAGGCGTCAAGTTGACACCGCCTCGTCCCATCAATTCGGATTGCAAACGGCGCGGGATCGACCTAGGTCTGCGCCAACCGCCTGGAACACTGCGAGGACTGCATGACCGAGATCTGGCCGACCGAACTGAAGGTGTCCAAGGACAGGCGCCTGCTGACCGTGAGCTTCAATGACGGTGTCGTCGCCGCTCTTCCTGCCGAGATGCTGCGCGTGCTGTCTCCCTCCGCAGAAGTGCAGGGCCACGGACCTGGCCAGAAGGTCACCGTTCCGGGCAAGCGCAATGTCGGGATCCGGCAGATGGTGCCGACCGGCAATTATGCCGTCCGCATCGCCTTTGACGACGGCCATGATACCGGCATCTTCACCTGGAACTACCTGCGCGAACTTGGCGCGACCGGCGACGAAAAGTTCGCGGCTTACGAACAGGAACTGGCGGAGAAGAAACTCAGCCGCGATCCTCGCTAAGGTCAGGATCGACGAGCCCGTCCGAGGAAAGCATACGCTGGATCAGTAGATCCATCGTCTCGGCGAGGTGTTGGCACTCGTCGAGCGGCGTTGCAGAGAGCGTCCGCTCGATGAGCTCCGTCTGGATGCGCATCGCGTGTTCGCTGAGGCTCCGGCCTTCTTCCGTCAAGAAAAGTCTGAGCACTCGCTTGTCCCGCTGGTCAGCCCTGCGCTCGAGAAGCCCGCGCTTTTCCATCTGCGGCAGCAGCATGCTCATGTTGGAACGCCCGACAAGCAGCTTGCGGGCAAGTTCCTGCTGGGAAATCCCCTCGAACCGATAGAGATTGACCAGGATATCCAGGTGCGGTGGCTTGATGTCGAGGGGTGCCAGCGCGCGTGCGAGCGCCTGCTGCATCAGCTGGCAGGCGCGCGCCACCGATATCCAACTGCGAAAACGAGGATGGTCCCAGGGGAAGGCTTGCTTTTCGTTCATTCTTGTACTTTATTGTTCAGCATTGAACATTATGATGGGACTCTGACTATGCCATCCTTTCCTCTCAAGGTCACCCGCTTGGCTTTCGCGCAGCTGGAGAAGGTTTCGCCGACCGTCGCCGGGCGGATCGCCTTCGAGCTCTTCTGTCGAACCCCGAGCCGCCGCCCGAAAGGCGACAAAGCCAAACAGGTCTTCATCGTCGGACGCAGTCGGTTGAGGCAGGCTTCGACCGTCCGGCTGGCGCTGTCGCGCGGCATGGCGGCCGCCCATCACCTCAGCTCGGGACCGGAAAGCGGCAACGGCGCTCGGTTTCTCGTTGTTCACGGCTGGGGCTCGCGTGCGGAATATCTCTCCGACATGGCGCTCGGATTGCGCCAGACGGGGGCCGACGTGGTGGTCCTCGATCTGCCGGGGCACGGCGCCTCCAGCGGGCGGCGGCTCGACCTGAAGATCGCGGCCGAAGCCATCGTTGCCGCCGAGCGGCATTTCGGGCGATTCGACGGTGTTGTCGGCCACTCCTTCGGTGGCGCTGCCGTCATGATGGCGGCAGGGCGTGTCTTTCCCGATCAGCATCCATTGAATGCGCCCCGGATCGCCCTGATTGGCTCGCCCTCCAGCATGGGCGAGGTGTTCAATGGCTTTGCCTCCATGGTGGGGCTCGGGCGTGGCAGCGTCGGCGCGATGCGCAATCGGGCCATGGATCTCGTCGGAGCGCAGGTCGAAGATCTGGATGGCGTCGCGGTGGCGCGGCGTATCGATCGGCCGCTGCTCGTCGTTCATGCCGAGGACGACAAGGAGGTCAATGTCGGCCATGCGCAGCGCTATATCGGCGTGTCGCCGCATGTCCGCCATCTCTGGGCGAATGGTCACGGACACCGCAGGATCGTCAGCGCGCCTGAGGTGATCTCTGCTGTCGCCTCTTTCCTGGCTGGCGCCGAGGGTGTGTCGAGGGCCGGGAACCGCATGGTGTCATAGTGCCGTCATGGCTCTTGCCTAACCCGGGGCCGCCGCTAGGCTTGGCGGTCGGAGTGAGGAGTTCGGCATGACAGTGATAACGACGATCGAGGATCTGAAGGCCATCTACGGCGAGGCAGGCGAGGCATCGACCGCCAAGGTCACCGAATTCCTGACGCCCGCCTACAGGACGATGATCGAGCGCTCGCCCTTCGTGGCGCTCGCGACGGTCGGTCCGGAGGGCCTTGATTGCTCGCCCCGCGGTGATCGCGGCGCGGTGGTGCGCATCGAAGACGACCGGACGCTCGCGCTGCCGGACTGGCGCGGCAATAACCGCATCGATTCGCTTCTGAACATAGTGCGCGACCCACGCGTGGCGCTGATGTTCCTCATTCCGGGCTCGAACAGCGTCATGCGGATCAACGGCCGGGCGGTGGTCTCGGTCGCGCCTGAACTTCTGGAAAGCTTCAAGATGGATGGACGCCATCCGCGAAGCGTCGTCGTGCTGACGATCGAGGAGGTATACTTCCAATGTGCGCGGGCCGTGATGCGGGCGGAGTTGTGGAATGTCGAAAGACAGGTTGCTGCGCACGACCTGCCGACGCCCGGCGACATGCTGAAGGCTGCAAAGCAGGACTTCGATCGCGAAACCTATGATCGCGAATGGCCGGAGCGTGCGGCAAAGACGATGTGGTGATCTCCCACGGGGATTACCGCTTGTAGATCAGCCAGCTCTTGGTGAAGTCTTTCTTCATCCCGTCTTCATAGGGCTTCGTCCGGTTCCTGCCGGCATTCTTGGCGCAGTAGAGAGCAATGTCGGACTTCGCGTAGAGTTCGCCCGCATCTTCGGAATCAGCGGCCATGGCGAAGCCCAGCGAGATGGTGATCGGGCCGTAATTGACGCCGGTCTTGGAATTCTTGAACGGCGTCGTTTCCAGCGCGATGCGGATACGCTCGCAGGTCTGGTAGATTTCCTCTGCCGTGTTGCCCTCGACGATGATGGCAAACTCTTCACCGCCTGTGCGGGCAACGAAGCAGTCCTTTCGGACATTGCTGCGGATCACGGTTGCGACGGTCGCGAGGATCTTGTCGCCGACCGGATGGCCATAGGCGTCGTTGATCTTCTTGAAGTTGTCGATATCGGCGAGGACGAGGCCGGCCAGCGGTCTGGCGTCGCTCGAGTAGACGGCGGCAAGCTTCTCGTCGAAGGCGCGACGATTGGCAATGCGCGTCAGGGAATCGGTGTTGGCAATCCGCTTGTATTCATCGAGTTCGCGACGGACTTCGTCCATCTCCTTTGAACGCTCGGACATCTGTACGACGGTCTGTTCGCCGTGCGCCATGGTCGAGCCAGTGGCTTCCGTCAGGATGTTGATGGCGCTGCGCAGGATGTCGGCGCTGTTCGTGCTCTTCGAGTTGATCCGGTGATAGGTCTCGCCGAGGAGCCGGTTATAGCTTTGCAGCGATGTCTGTTCCTGCTGCAAAAGACGCAGCAATCCATCCAGTTCGCCGATCAGCTTGGAATGGGCATTCTCGATGGCGCGGCCCTGATGGCTGCCGAAATACTGCTCTCCGAGCGCGTCGAGTTCGTCCTGGTTGGCGCGACTGCCGAGCGCTGCCAGCTCGCGGGTGAGAGACGGGTTGGAGCCGATATAGGCTTCGTAGAACAGCTCGTAATTACGCGGGATCGGGGCGACCCCCATCGAGCGCATCGCATATGTGATCTGTGCCGCGACGTCAGGTGCCTGCGTCTTTGGCGGTGTTGCCGTGCTCATTCGGCCAACTCCAATGGTCGTCACTCGAGACATTCAAGGGTCCAAAGATTCAATTAGCGGCAAATGATTTGAAAATGTTTAATCTTCTCGCCATGAGAAGTGATGGGCGCGAAATGAGCATTTAGCGTCCACATGCGCAACCTCTTGTAAAACAAGAGGTAATTTGCTGTTGCGGAGGTTTCCCTCCGCAACGTGCGAGCATTATTTTCGACGAGTTTCAGCCGAGATTGAATTCCTGGAAGAAATCGTTGCCCTTGTCGTCGGTGACGATGAAGGCCGGGAAGTCTTCGACCTCGATCTTCCAGACAGCTTCCATTCCCAGTTCTGGGTACTCCAAGACTTCGACCTTCTTGATGCAATCCTGGGCGAGACGGGCGGCCGGGCCGCCGATCGAGCCGAGATAGAAGCCGCCATGGGTCTTGCAGGCCTCACGCACGGCGCGCGAGCGGTTGCCCTTGGCCAGCATCACCATCGAGCCGCCGAAAGACTGGAACTGGTCGACATAACTGTCCATACGGCCGGCGGTGGTCGGTCCAAAGGAGCCTGAGGCATAACCCGTTGGCGTCTTGGCCGGACCGGCGTAATAGACCGGATGGTTCTTCATGTAGTCCGGCATGCCTTCGCCCTTTTCCAGGCGATCGCGGATCTTCGAATGGGCGAGGTCGCGGGCAACGATGATCGTGCCGGTCAACGACAGGCGGGTCTTGACCGGGTGTTTGGTGAGTTCGGCCAGAATACCGCTCATCGGCTGGTTGAGGTCGATCTTGACCACCGAAGACGACAGGGCGGTATCGTCGATCTCGGGCATGTATTTCGACGGATCGGTTTCCAGCTGCTCGATATAGATGCCGTCCTTGGTGATCTTGCCCTTGGCCTGGCGGTCGGCGGAACAGCTAACACCGAGGCCGATCGGCAGCGATGCGCCGTGGCGGGGGAGGCGGATGACGCGCACGTCATGACAGAAATACTTGCCGCCGAACTGCGCGCCGACGCCCATCGACTGGGTCAGCTTGTGAATTTCCTTCTCCATCTCGATGTCCCGGAAGGCGTGGCCGCTTTCGGAGCCTTCGGTCGGGAGGTCGTCGAGATAGCGCGCCGAGGCGAGCTTGACGGTCTTCAGCGTCATCTCGGCGGAAAGGCCGCCGATGACGATCGCCAGATGGTAGGGAGGACAGGCTGCCGTCCCTAACGTGAGGATCTTCTCCTTGAGGAAGTCGATCATCCGGTCATGGGTCAGAAGCGACGGTGTGCCCTGGTAGAGGAAAGTCTTGTTTGCTGAACCGCCACCCTTCGCCATGAACAGAAACTTGTAGGCGTCCTCGCCCTCTTCGTAGAGGTCGATCTGGGCGGGGAGGTTGGTTTTGGTGTTCTTTTCCTCGAACATCTTGATCGGGGCGAGCTGCGAGTAACGCAGATTGCGGCGCTCATAGGCGTCGCGCACGCCTTTGGCCAGTGCAGCGTAGTCCTGACCATCGGTCCAGACGCGGCGACCCTTCTTGCCCATGACGATTGCAGTACCCGTGTCCTGACACATCGGCAGGATGCCGCCGGCGGCGATGTTGGCGTTCTTCAGGAGGTCGAAGGCGACAAAGCGATCATTGTCGGTCGCCTCGGGGTCTTCGAGGATCGAGGCAAGCTGTTTCAAGTGGCCGGGACGCAGCAGGTGATTGATGTCCGAAAGGGCGGTCTCCGCGAGTAGGCGCAGGCCCTCAGGCTCGACGGTCAGGATCTCCTGACCCTTGAAAGTTTCGACCGAAACATAATCGGATGTGATCTTGCGATAGGGGGTGAGGTCTTCGCCTAGGGGAAAGAGATCGTCTGCCATCACAGGGCCTTTCGTGGCATCAGCTTGGAGTTTGCGGTGGTTTAAGCGCAAGCCCTTAAGATTTCAATGCGGCGAAAGCCGAAGGCTCAAGCGTTGACAGGGCAGCCGCGTATCTGAAAAACCCCGGCTCGGACACGCGTCGCGTGCGATGGATTCGGAGGTGCATCATGAGCTTGAATGTGGCGAAGGGAACGAACTGGCGCCGATCGATCGTCGTCAAGATTTTTCTGGTCTGCTTCGTCTGCATCCATATCCCGCTGATCGCCTTGCTGTTGAACTTCGGTACGGGAGCCAGTTCAAACCCGCTGTCCGTCGGTCTTGTCGTTCTGGTGGCTACGCTGATCGGTACTGTCGCCTGCCTAGCGACAATGTGGTGGCTGACGCTCCCCTTGCGCAACCTGGCAAAGGCCATCAGCCAATATCGCGCCGGAGGCACCTTCGCCGAGGAGCAGTTGAGCAAATATGGCGAAGACGAAATTGCGGTGGTTACGCGCGCCGTCTGCGGGATGGTCGGGGAGATTTCGGCGCTTGCGGAACGGGTGAACGGAGAGCCGGGACTTGATCCGCTCACCGGTCTCATGAACGCCAGCGCCGTCTATGGCGTGCCGTTGCCGAGGCTTCCCGCACAAGCCGAGGGCGGCATCGACATCTATGTCGCCGTTTTCGAGTTGGAAACGATCGAGGCCGTAAGTGCCCGGCATGGCCGCGAGGTGGCCGATATGGTGCTCGTTGCCGTCGGAGATCTGGTGCGCCTGCACTTTGCGCCTCGACAGATTGCAGCACGCATGTCGGGAACGACCTTCATGCTGCTTTTTGCCGATGATCCGATCGCCGTCATCCACTCATGCTGTGACGCCATCCGAAAAAACGTGGAGCAACTCGAGGTTGGCCCCCTTGCGGCAGGCAGCCTTCGGCTGACCTTCGGCCTTGCTCCGCGTCGGACCGACGAAGCGATGGCCGACCTGCTGCACAGGGCAGACATGGCGCTTTTCAGGGCCAAGGATACGCTTCGCACCGGGTTGGAAACGCTGAAGCCCTGAGGGCGAGGGGCTCGCACCCCTCGCGTCTCGCGGACCTGATGACAGGCGTCACTGCGGTCCGATCATTAGTTCCGGCCGGACATATTGGTCGAATTCCTCGTTTGTGAGGTAGCCGCCGCCGACCGCTTCTTCGCGCAGAGTGGTGCCGTTCTTGTGCGCGGTCTTGGCGATCTTGGCGCAGGTGTCATAGCCGAGGCGGCTGTTGAGCGCCGTCACCAGCATCAGCGAAGTCTCCACTCCCTTGCGGATGTTGTCCTCGCGGGCCTCGATGCCGACGACACAATTGTCGGTGAAGGACACGGCGGCGTCGCCCAGAAGCTGGACCGACTGCAAGAAATTATAGGCCATCATCGGATTGTAGACATTGAGCTCGAAATGGCCCTGGCTGCCGGCAAAGGTGATGGCCGCCTGATTGCCGAAGATGTGGGCGCAGACCTGGGTCAGCGCCTCCGACTGGGTCGGATTGACCTTGCCCGGCATGATCGACGAGCCGGGCTCGTTTTCCGGCAGCGCCAGTTCGCCGAGGCCCGCGCGGGGACCGGAGCCAAGGAAGCGGATGTCATTGGCGATCTTGAAGAGGGCCGCTGCCGTCGCATTGATCGCGCCGTGGGCAAAGACCATGGCGTCATGGGCGGCCAGCGCCTCGAACTTGTTTGGCGCGGTGACGAATGGCAGGCCGGTGATCTTGGCGATTTCCTCGGCCACCTTTTCGGCAAAGCCGACCGGGGCATTGAGGCCGGTGCCGACGGCTGTACCGCCTTGGGCGAGTTCGTAGAGGCCGGGCAGGGTGATTTCGATGCGCTTGATCGATGAGGCGACCTGGGCGGCATAGCCACCGAACTCCTGGCCAAGCGTCAGCGGCGTCGCATCCTGCGTGTGCGTGCGACCGATCTTGATGATGTGTGCGAAGGCTTTCGCCTTGGCATCCAGCGCCGCATGAAGGTGCTTCAGGGCCGGGAGCAGATGATGGACGACATGCTCTGACGCCGCGATATGCATGGCCGTTGGATAAGTGTCGTTCGACGACTGGCTCATGTTGACGTGGTCGTTAGGATGGACAGGCTTTTTTGAGCCCATCTCGCCGCCCAGCATCTCGATAGCGCGGTTCGAGATCACCTCATTGGCATTCATGTTCGACTGTGTGCCAGAGCCCGTCTGCCACACCACCAGAGGAAAGTGATCGTTGAGCTTGCCGTCAATCACCTCCTGGGCCGCAGTGACGATCGCATCGCCGAGTGCCGGATCGAGCTTGCCGAGCGCCATATTGGCGCGGGCGGCGGCCTGCTTGACGATCCCCAGCGCTCGCACCACCGGCAGCGGCTGCTTTTCCCAGCCGATCTTGAAGTTGCCGAGCGACCGCTCGGCCTGTGCGCCCCAATAGCGGTCGGAGGCGACCTCGATCGGGCCGAAAGTGTCGGTTTCTGTGCGATGGGTCATAGGATTTCCTGCCTGTGGGATGGTGGATCTGGCTGGTCGTGAAGCGGTGCTTTGCATTTAGGGAGTGACGCATGCGATACAAGCCGATGAACAGAAGTCGATAATTTTGTTCAAGTATTTCTCGCGCCGTGGACGCTCGCCTCGTGTCGGGTGCCTGTGTCCTTTGCGGCACGTCTCACGACTATTTGTCCGCGGCTGGAAACGGTTCGCCCGCCGACGCTGTGCAGGATTTGTTAACGTCAATCAAAATTTAACGAATATTTCCATTTAGTTTGCGCGGAGGCGATGGCGGACATCGCCGGTCGGGTCACGCAAAGTTGAGGCCGACGGGTGAGCCCGCATGACATTGTCCAACTTTTCAATGAAATGCCGATCCGCTAGTGATCCGCGCATGACCAAACGTGCTTCGAGTCCGTTTGTGACTCGGACCGGGAAATGGAACAGAGAATGACGAGAAACAGGAAATTCGTAGTCACCGCGCTCCTCGCTGCGACGACTGCGGTCGGAACTCTTCCGGGCGATGCTGCCGCCACGACGCTTCTCGATCTTCTCCGGGGCGGACCAGGACGCCAGGCAAAACAGCAGGCGGCTCCCGCCTCTCTCGAAAGTCAGGCACGCGGTGGGCTCGAAATGGGCGATCCCGAGCCACTGCCGAAAGTCGCCGGCCCCCGTTACTATACCTACAAGCCCGAGGCGCAGCGCGCGATCAAGATCAAGCTGCCGGTGACGGAAGCCGCAGCCGAATCGACCGAAGCCGCCGCCACTGAAGTGCTGGGCGCCCGCCGCTTTCTGTCCGACGTTTCCGTGCGGGCCACGGACGAGGTCGCAAAGACCGTCGAGGGCTATTACGGCGATCCCAACAAGCCGCTGATCTGGACCAGCGAGGACGGCATTTCCGAGCGTGGTCGCGCCATGATCTCGGCGCTCGCAAGCGCCGACACGGTCGGTCTGTCGCCAGACGACTATCTTGTGGCGATGCCAACCGAGACCGCCGACCCCACGGATCCGGAAAAGGGTCAGCGCGAACTCATGGCCTTCGAGGTTGCTCTCTCCGCCAAGGTCCTCACTTACGTGCAGGACACGGTTCGCGGCCGTATCGATCCGAACAAGATCTCCGGATACTACGACTTCAAGCGCAAGGGCGTGAACATTGCCCCCGTGCTCGACATGTTGCGCAAGAGCCCTGATGTTGCGGCCTATCTGCGCAACCGCGATCCGAAGAGCCCGCAATTCGTGGCGCTGCGCGAAGAGTTGGCACGGCTGAAGGCCGAGGATGCCGAAGCTGGGACGCAGGCGATCACGATTGCGCCTGGCACACTGCTGAAGCCTGGCCAGAGCAAGCCGGAGACGGCACAGGTCATTGGTGCCCTGAAGCAGGTGGCGTCGGAAGCGGTGCTCACGCAGCATTCGGCGACGCTGACCGCCTATACCGGCACGCCGGACTACACGCCTGAACTCGTCGCTGTGGTCGAACAGTTCCAGGAAGAAAAGGGCCTGAAGCCGGATGGCGTCGTCGGTCCTGCAACAATCCGTGCGATGACCGGTCACAGCAATGCCGAGAAGATTGCCAAGCTCGAAGTCGCCATGGAGGCCCTGCGCTGGCTGCCGGCCGATCTCGGTTCGCGTTATGTCTTCATCAACGCACCGGCCTTTGAGGCGACCTACGTCAACGACGGCAAGGAGCAGTTCTCGATGCGGGTGGTCGTCGGCTCCAAGGCAAACCAGACCTACTTCTTCCAGGATCAGATCCAGACCGTCGAATTCAATCCGTATTGGGGCGTGCCGAAGTCGATCATCGTCAACGAAATGCTGCCGAAGCTCAGGGCCGATCCGTCCTATCTCGATCGCCTCGGCTACGAGGTTTCCTATGGCGGTCGCAAGGTGGCCTCGAGCCAGGTCAACTGGAACGCCACCCATGCCGTCGACGTTCGCCAGCCGCCAGGCGGCGACAATGCGCTGGGCGAGTTGAAGATCCTCTTCCCCAACGAACATGCGATCTACATGCATGACACGCCGTCTAAGAGCTACTTTAACAGGGATATGCGCGCGCTGAGCCATGGTTGCGTGCGTCTGGCCGAGCCGCGCGTAATGGCGGCCGCCGTCATGGGCACGACGGTCGAGGAGATCGGCAAGCAGATCGCATCGGGCCAGAACCGCGCCGTGCAGGTTCCGCAGAAGCTCCCGGTTTACGTCTCCTACTTTACGGCCTGGCCGAACAAGGATGGCGTGATCGAATATTTCGATGATGTCTATAGCCGCGATGACCATACAGCCAAGGCGTTCAAGGCGACGACCGATGCACGGGCGCCGCGGGTCTAAGTCGGCGATCAGATTGATGACATGACGGATGGCGGACCTTTGGTCCGCCATTTGAATTTTGTCGTGTCAGCCGACCAGCTGCTCGACGAGTTCGACTGTGAGCTCATCGAAATGCCCGATGATGTGCGAGGCGCCAAGCTCTTCGACGGCGACGTCTGAATAGCCGAAGGGCACAGCAATCGAGGGGATGCTGCCGTTGCGGGCGGCGAGGATGTCGTTGATGCTGTCGCCGATCATCAGGACCTTGCCAGCCTTGCCACCGGCCCGCTCGGCGGTTGCGAGGATATGCGCCGGATCCGGCTTGCGAAAGGCGAAGGTGTCACCGCCGGCAATCGCGGTGAAATAGCCGGTCAGATGGAGACGCTCGAGAAGCGGGAGGGCCAGCCTTTCCATCTTGTTGGTGCAGACAGCGAGAATATAGCCGGCAGCCTTCAGCCGCTCGAGTGCTTCGATCAGCCCGGGATAGGGGCGGCTCTTGCCTGGCATGCCGGCTTCGTAGTGGGTGATGAAGCGGTCGAGCAGGGCAGGGATCTCATCATCTGTAATCGGTGCGCCGCGCAGCGCAAAGGCACGCTGGATCATGACACGCGCGCCCTGGCCGACGAGATGCGTCAGGTCCTCGTAGCTCACGGGTGCGAGATCGCGGGCCGCGATCGTGTGGTTCAGGCTTTCCACGAGATCGGGTGCGGTGTCGATCAGGGTGCCGTCGAGGTCGAAAACGATGGTCGTGGTGGTCAAGCCGGTTCTCCCGAGGCAGTTCCAAGGTGTCGTCGGGTTATGGGAAATCCTTTGAAAACGCAATGTCGCATGGCGATGCAGGGCTTCCGCTCGGTCGAGGAGGCGTGTAAACAGCTTCCAACGAAACGGACGGGAGCTTTCGGCGCATGGACGCCCGCGAAATGAAGATCAAGGCCGCAGCTGCGGCGCTGGAGCATGTTGAAGACGGCATGCGCCTTGGGATCGGAACCGGCTCGACGGCAGAGGAATTCGTTCGCCTGCTGGCCGAAAGGGTCGCCGGTGGACTGAAGGTGCAGGGCGTACCCACTTCCGAGCGTACGGCGCGGCTCTGCCTCGAACTCGGTGTTCCCTTGAAGTCGCTCGATGAGCTGCCGGAACTCGATCTGACCATCGACGGCGCGGACGAGATCGATCCGCAGTTCCGTCTGGTCAAGGGTGGCGGTGGTGCACTGCTGCGCGAGAAGATCGTCGCTGCGGCCTCAACGCGCATGATCGTGATTGCCGACGAAACCAAGCTCGTCGAGACGCTCGGCGCGTTCCCGCTGCCGATCGAGATCAACACGTTCGGCCAGGCTTCCACGCGCTTGGCGATCGAGCGGCTCGCATCCGAACTGGGGCTTTCCGGCTCGATGAAGCTCAGGACCCGGTCGGACGAGAGCCTGTTCATGACCGATGGCGGACACCTCATTTTCGACGCATCTTTTGGCCGCATTCCTGATGCAGACGCACTGGCAAGCCGGCTCAATCAAATCCCCGGCGTGGTGGAACACGGCCTCTTCATAAACTTGGCATCGCTCGCGATCATCGCCGGACCGGCAGGTGCGCGTGTGATGGAGCCGAAGAACTAACAGGAGCATAGAATTTCATGATCAGCTTTACGCGTATGGGCCGCTTCGCCTCGATCGCCGTGATTGCCGGTAGCGTCATGCTGGGTGCGGTCTCCGCCAAGGCGCAGGATGTGCCGGCAGAGCATCTGCAGGCTGCTCGCGAGGCGATCAGCGCGCTCGGCGTCACCAATCGTTTCGACGCTATCCTGCCGAACATCGTCGACCGCCTGGCTGCCCAGCTCATTCAGGCCTATCCGAACCTGCAGGACGTCATCTCGGCGAAGGTCGAAGAGGAAGCCCTGAAGCTTGCTGCGCGCCGCGCCGATCTGGAGCGTGAAGCCGCGGTCGTCTATGCCAAGGCCTTCACCGCCGCGGAATTGAACGAGATCACTGCCTTCTACGGCAGCGAGACGGGCAAGAAGCTCCTCAAGGACGGTCCGATCGCCACCCGCGAACTGCTGAAGGCCGCTGATATCTGGACCGCAGGGATCGCACGCGATTTGGAGCAACAGGCGAACGAGTCGCTGCTTGCAGAGGTTCAGGCGGAACAGCCTGCGCCCGAAGCAGCGCAGCCTTAAGTCTATCAATGTTGATTTTTAAGCCCGGGCAAACACCCGGGCTTTTCTTTTTGTGCTCCCGCCTCCTATATCAGGCGCAGTTGCAAGCAGAGCCCGAACGGGCAGGAGATCCCCCATGAGCCAATTCGACTATGACCTCTTCGTCATCGGTGGTGGCTCTGGCGGGGTGCGCAGTGCGCGGGTGGCGGCCTCCCTTGGGAAGAAGGTTGCCATCGCCGAAGAATATCGGTTTGGCGGCACTTGCGTCATCCGCGGGTGCGTGCCGAAGAAGCTGTTCGTCTACGCGTCGCAGTTCCACGAACATTTCGAAGATGCCGCCGGCTACGGCTGGACCGTCGGAGAAAGCCGGTTCGACTGGCCTTCGCTGATTGCTGCCAAGGATAGGGAGATTGCGCGCCTCGAAGGCCTTTACCGCAAGGGGCTGGAGACTGCAGGCGTCGAGATCCTGGAGACGCGTGCCGAGCTGACCGGGCCACATGGTGTCCGCCTGGTGAAGTCCGGCAAGGAAGTCACGGCCGAGCGCATTGTCGTGGCGGTTGGCGGTGCTGCCAATCCGCATGCCGCACTTCCTGGTCACGAGCTCTGCATTTCCTCCAACGAAGCGTTCCATTTGGAAAAGTTGCCGCAATCGATCCTGATTGCCGGCGGCGGTTACATCGCCGTGGAGTTTGCCAACATCTTTCACGGGCTCGGCGTCGAGACGACGCTGATCTATCGGGGCACCGAAATCCTGAGCCGCTTCGACCAGGACATGCGGCGCGGCTTGCACGAGGCGATGGTCGCCAAGGGTATCCGTATCGTCTGCCAGGACCACATTCAGAAGGTGACGAAGTCGGCGGCCGGCAATCTCGAGGTCGAGACGATCAACAATGGTCGGCTTGTTGTCGAGCAGGTCATGCTGGCGCTTGGCCGCGATCCGAACACGACAGGTCTTGGGCTCGAGGCAGCAGGCGTCGAGACCAACGAGCGCGGTGCGATCGTTGTCGACAGCTATTCCCGCACCAATGTGCCGAGCATCTTCGCGCTTGGCGACGTCACCGATCGTGTCCAGCTGACCCCCGTCGCCATTCACGAAGCAATGTGTTTCATCGAGACGGAGTACAAGAACAATGCGACGTCCCCGGACCATGACCTGATTGCGACGGCTGTCTTTTCTCAGCCTGAAATCGGCACGGTTGGATTGTCCGAAGAGGCAGCGGCGAAAAAGTTCGAGGAGATCGAGGTCTATCGCGCGCAGTTCCGACCGATGAAGGCGACACTCTCCGGTCGCGCCGAGAAAATGATCATGAAGCTGATCGTCAATGCGGCCGATCGCAAGGTTGTTGGCGCACACATTCTGGGACACGATGCAGGCGAGATGGCCCAGTTGCTCGGCATCACGCTGAAGGCCGGCTGCACCAAGGACGACTTCGACCGGACCATGGCCGTTCATCCGACGGCGGCGGAAGAACTTGTGACGATGTATACGCCGAGCTATCGGATCAGGAACGGCGAACGGGTCTGATCCGTCGCTTCTTCCGACGATGAACGAGGCAGGGCGGGCCTCGACAAGGCCCGCCTGCGGCACTCAGAATTTCGAGATGAGGTCCAGGCCCAGAACGGGTGCCGACAGTGCGGCCAGGGTCAGGAGAGAGAGCAGGAGAATCCGGAGCCTGCGGGTCTTTCGGGTTTGTACGCCAGTCCAATCATACGCCATCACACGATCCTCATGATCAACGCGGGAAGCCTAAACTTCCCGAACACCACGCTACGCCCCCGGAGGCCGGGGTAGAGGTCGAGGCTTGCGTGAAGCTTGCCTCCGACCGGATCCATGAACGACTGCTTAGCTCACAGTGCCTTCAGACGTTGCATGCTGGCATCAATCATTTGCTTTGCAAGGAAATGCTGATGCGGCTGCGGGGTTGCCCCTGTGAATCATGTGGGTAACGATGATGCACCGCAACAGTTGCTCATTGCTTCAACCAGTCGATCGCAGGTTGCCACAGGGTATCCCTGAAGGCTGAACGAAAGAAGCCAAGGTGCCCGACGCTGCCGCCTGCGTCCTCCGGCGAAATCCAGCGGATCTCCTTGGGCGCGCGGTTGTAATATTTCAACAGCGCTTGCTGCGCCTTTGGCGTGCCCCAGGGGTCGTCCGTCAGGCCGATCGCGAGGATCGGGGTCTCGACCTCCGAAAAACGGCGGGCGGCATCCATCGTCGGGTCGGCGAAGAAGTATTCGGGATGACGGCCCCAGCGCGCCCATTCCCGGAAGATGGTGCCCGGTAATGTCTGGCCAAGGCCGATCCGCCCCGGCACTCTGCCGAGCAGTGTTGCCAGGGGAACGCCGACAAGGTTCATCTGGCTGAAGACACGAAAGCGCGGCTTGGTATTGCCCCAGTAGCCGGTCATCGTCGCCACCATCAGGTAGCGGTAGAAGCGCTCGGAGCGTCCGCCAAGGGCAAGCACCTGTCCGCCGAAGGATTGGCCGATGCCGACAAGCCGGTGGTCAGGCGCTTCCAGTTCAAGGCGATGCAGGGCGGCGGGCATGTCGAAATGCGCCCAGTCGCGCATCAGCAACGGACGCCTCCAGTGGCGCGGAGCCTGTGAGCCGGCGACCCCGCGATAGTCGTAAATGAGTGCCGCTCTGAAACCGTGCTGGGTCACGAGATGCTCGGCAAAGCGGGCATAGAAACCGCGGGGGACCGCGGCAGCCGACGAAATCAGGGCCAGCGGCCCATCACCGCTGCCGCGCATCAATGTGCCGTGCAGGGGAAAATGATCCGTCGTTTCGAACTGGATCTCGAATTTTTCCATCACGTGTTGCGTCATGCCGAACCTCCCGCTCCGGATGCCAACTCCGATCTTACGTTTACGTTCATGTCATATCAAGCACCGCGCGAGGTTCGTTCGGGTGAGGTCCCTTTTTGCCCATGTGGACGGTGCCCGTTCCCGGCGTCCCACCCTTCGAAAGTCCCTAAACTACGGCTTTGCAAGCGGTGATTAACCGTTTATAAGCCCCCATCCGATGCGGCCGGGAGGTTGCCGCAGTTAGTTTCAGACAGGTGAAGACCATGGCGCAGAATTGGACCCCGAGCAGCTGGAGACAGAAGCCCATCAAGCAGGTTCCGGCTTATCCGGACCTCGATGCATTGAAGGCTGCGGAGCAGCAGCTCTTGACCTATCCGCCGCTGGTCTTTGCGGGTGAAGCCCGTCGCCTGAAGAAGTCGCTTGCCCAGGTCGCCGAAGGCGAGGCATTCCTGCTCCAGGGCGGCGATTGTGCCGAGAGCTTTGCCGAGCATGGCGCGGACAACATCCGCGACTTCTTCCGCGCCTTCCTGCAGATGGCCGTCGTGCTGACCTTTGGTGCGCAGCTGCCGGTGGTCAAGGTTGGCCGTATCGCCGGTCAGTTCGCCAAGCCGCGCTCGTCCGACATGGAAAAGATCGGCGACGTGGAGCTTCCGAGCTACCGTGGCGACATCATCAACGGCATCGAATTCACCGAGGACGCGCGCATTCCGAGCCCGGAACGCCAGCTGATGGCCTATCGCCAGTCGGCGGCGACGCTCAACCTGCTGCGCGCTTTCGCCATGGGTGGCTATGCCAACCTCGAGAACGTGCATCAGTGGATGCTGGGCTTCGTCAAGGATAGCCCGCAGGCCGAGCGCTACCGCAAGCTCGCCGACCGCATTTCCGAAACCATGGATTTCATGAAGGCTGTCGGCATCACCTCGGAAAACAATCCGAGCCTGCGTGAGACCGATTTCTTCACCAGCCACGAGGCCCTGCTTCTCGGTTACGAAGAGGCGCTGACGCGCGTCGATTCCACTTCGGGTGACTGGTATGCCACGTCCGGCCACATGATCTGGATCGGTGACCGTACCCGCCAGGCCGACCATGCGCATCTGGAATACTGCCGCGGGATCAAGAACCCGATCGGTCTGAAATGCGGTCCGTCGCTGCAGGCGGACGATCTCTTGAACCTGATCGACATTCTGAACCCGCAGAACGAAGCCGGTCGCCTGACCCTGATCTGCCGTTTCGGTCACGACAAGGTTGCCGAACACCTGCCTCGCCTTATCCGTGCCGTCGAGCGCGAGGGCCGCAAGGTGGTGTGGTCCTGCGATCCGATGCATGGCAACACGATCACGCTCAACAACTACAAGACCCGTCCCTTCGAGCGGATCCTGTCGGAAGTCGAGAGCTTCTTCCAGATCCACCGTGCGGAGGGTTCGCATCCGGGTGGTATCCATATCGAGATGACCGGCAAGGACGTCACCGAATGCACCGGCGGTGCGCGTGCCGTCACAGGCAACGATCTCGCCGACCGCTACCACACCCATTGCGATCCGCGTCTCAATGCCGACCAGGCTCTGGAACTTGCCTTCCTGCTTGCCGAGCGGATGAAGAGCGGCCGCGACGAAAAGCGGATGATGGTTGCGAACGGCTGAAACATAGGTTCAACTTTCCGAGTTTGACGACCGGGCGGGCTTCTATGAAGCTCGCCCGGTTCGCGTTTCGGAGGTGACATCATGCAAGACAAGACGGGGCGCTGCCTGTGCGGCGCGGTGACGATCACCGTTCGGGGAAAACTCGGTCCGGTCAGCTATTGTCACTGCTCGCAGTGCCGTCGGCAGACCGGGCTCTATTATGCGACGACGGATGCCGCGATCTCCGATGTCGAGATTACGGTGCGCGACAGCATCGGGACCTTTCGCGCAAGCGCGGACGCTGAGCGTGCCTTTTGCCGCCAATGCGGCTCCGCGCTCTATTGGAAGGGGGACGGCGAGGGCCGGATCTCGCTGATGGCCGGGCTCTTCCCGAACCCGACGGAGCTTGAAAGCGGCTACCACATCTTTTGCGCCGACAAGGGCGACTTCTACGAGATCAATGACGGACTGCCGCAATATGCCGCGAGCCGCGACTGAGATCGGTCAGGCGGCGGCGGCGTTCGAGGTCTTGATCCCGAGTTCCGCCAAGGCTTTCTCGTAGGAGAGGTCGATGGCGGCGAACTTGGCGGACTGCCAGCCGAAATAGTCCTCGACGAAGGGGCTGCTGAGCATCAGGTCGCCCCGGCGTCGCGGCTGTTCCCAGTGCAGCAGGTTCTCGGTCTCGGCCTTCTTGAACATGCGCTTCAGATTGGTGGTCGAAACCTGGTAGGTGTCGCTGAGATCTGTCAGGCTGACCGGGCCGCAGGAATGCGCCTCGGCCGCCCGGTTCACGTCATCAAGCCGTGCGATCAGGTCGTGCAGGATAATGCCGCCGAGATCCGACCAGAGGAAATGGCCGATGGTGTCAGGCGGATCGCGCCACATTGGGTCGCCCACCATAATTTCAGCGCCAATCGGCTGAGCGATCAGGAAGATCCGCTCTTCCGCAAGCGAGGTCATTTCCCGGTTGCCGCCATCGAGGCGGTCGAGACAGGCAAGGTGGCCATTGAACCAGCTTCGAAGCCCGTTCAGGCTGAGTTCGGTGGGCTCCAGCACGCGCACGCGCTTGTCGGGCACTTCAGGGACATCTCGCAGGAACTTGTAGGCGACCAGCTCGGCGAGATAGCCTGTTGCGGTATTGCGGCTGGCTGCGCCGAGGCGCATGACCGTGTCGACGAAGCGGGTGGCCGTCAGGCCCGACAGCGGATCATCGGGCGTGCGGCGCAGCGCCAGCGCAAAGACCGACTGCGTCATCAGCCATTTGCGATGCGATGCCTTGAGGCGCGACATGCGCGGTGTGCGCATGTGGATCGCAATCAGGTGTTGGGCAATCTGTTTTTCGATGGCCGGGTAAAGCGGATGTGCAAATATTTCGGCGCGCGTCAAAAACGGCATGGCAATGGCTCGTCTCTAAACTTTGAGTGCCAGCAGAGGGGCCGGCTGCAAACACAGTCGGGCCATGACAGTGTTCGCAATACTGTCAAGAACTCTGATTTGTCGAACAAAAAAAGTCTATGGCCGAAATTGTGGTACGCTGCAATAGCAGCGTCCGGTCAAAATCTCTTTATGGATAATTGTGATCGCAAGTAACGGCGGGCTCAACTGCTCGGCTGAAGTCTACCCGATTGTTCCGGAAAGAAACGTTCCATCCCGTAGCCTTCGCCGAACATCACGTCATGCTGAAGCAGGCGGTAGTCACGGATGAGCGGATCGATCCGGCCGGACAGCGCCCAGTCAGCCTGGGCCTTGTTGTTACGGGCAATCAGCTGGTGGCGGTCGATGACTGCGTAACGTTCGGCCACGCGACCGAGCATGCCCGTGTAATAGGGGTGACGGTAGCCGGCCATATGGACGATATAGTAGGGCAGCTGCGATGGGCTGACCGAGCCGATATCCTTCTGCGTTCCCCGCTTCGATGACCAGATGACGAGCGGCGTTTCATGCTCGCGCTTCATCGTCTCGACCGAGGCCTTGCGGGTGGCGACCACGCTGGCCATGTAGCCGCTTTCTGTATAGACCTCGTTCAGCGGCGGCAGATGGTCGCCGAAGAGCACGATGATCGTTTCGCGGCGCCGCTTCTTGGCCCAGTCCATCAGATCCTTGAGGCTCTGGTCGGCTTCCTTCACCCCTTGCGTATAGGTCTCCAGCGCGCTGACGCTGCGATCGGACAGGGTGGGGGCATCAACGCCGATGGTGTTCTTCACATAGCGGTTGCGCTCGTAGGGTCCGTGGCCCTGCAGCGTGACGGCGAAGAAGAAGAAGGGCTCGTCCGTGTTGTCGGCCTCCTTGATGATGTATCGGGTGAGCGCGTCGTCGGAGGCAAAGATGCCGCGCTTGTCCATGGCCGGCATGGTCTCTTCCGAATGGAACTGCCGGAAACCGAGCGACTGGTAGACATTGTTACGGTTCCAGAACCAGCCCTGGAAGGGATGGAAGGCCTTCGTCACATAGCCCTTCGATTCAAAGAAAGTCGCAAGCGAGGGGACCGGACGGCGGATATACTGCTGATAGGGGATGCTGCCATAGGGCAGGAACGCGTTCGAGAAACCGGTCAGGGCCTCGAATTCGACATTGGCGGTCATGCCGCCGAATTCCGGCGAGAAGACGTGGCCGGACTGGCTCGCCCGGATGGTCGGCATCGGATCCGCCGAATAGCGGATGCTGCTCATGCGGGTCGGGTCCCACAGAGACTCGCTCATCACGACGATGACATCGGCCCGACGGCCGGAGAAGATGGAGGCAGGCAGCAGATCGGTCTGCATGTCGGTGATTGCGACATTGCTGTAGCCATCGGGTGCCGCGACATTGGCCATCGGCACATTGAATGCGAAGGCGAGCAGGAAGCCGTTGTGGCGATAGTTTTCGTTCTGGTCCCACATCATCGGCAGGATTTTCAGCCGATCGCGCACCGCCGAGAAGGCCATGGGATCCATGAGCGAGGCGAAGCCGACGAGCAGCGGAATGGAAAGCGCAGCGCGGAGGCCACGGCCCGTCAGGTTGAGGCGGGGAAACACCTTGCGGCTCTTCCAGATCAGCGCAATGAAGGCCGCAACGGCAACGAGGCCGCCAATCGCGAGAGCGACTGCCTTCATCGGTTCGGCGGCCACCATGGCTGGCAGGAGCTGCAGGATCTGGCGACCGAAAAGCAAATCGCTGGGATAAAGCGGATCCGAAAGGAAAAGCTGCTTCTGGCCTGAGAAGAAGGCGGGCAGGAGGGTCAGCGGGGCGATGAGAAGTGTCGACTGATAGGCCTTGCCAATGATCGCATCGGCAAAGGCGAGCAGCAGGAATACGACACCGACCGCCACCAGTCCGGGACGGTTCGAGGACGTCATGTATTCGACCACGTCGACCATGGTGCCGCGCGCCAGGATCTCGCTCAGCAGGACGATGGCTGCAGCGATCAGTCCGATATTGATCAGCTGTATCGCGAGCTGGACGATCGACGAGTTGCCGAGTTCGCGCTCGCGGACGCTGCCGAAGGCGCTGACAACATTCGCGATTCGCGATTTCGGGCTGGTTTGGACCACGTCGAACTCCAGATCATGGGGGGGTGTCATGAAAGGTTCGCATAGGTGTCACATAAACGTCATGAATGCTACATGAACCGCGGCGTATCAGCCTTTGTTCCCATCATTTCCTGCGCTTTGGTTCGTGCTGGGGTTGGTGCTGGCGCACCCAGCCGGTGGGGTCGCGAAGAAGCAGCGTTGCGAACCGTCCGGCGAGCCGCTAAATCGGTGTTATGAGCGAAGCAAAGAAGATCTCCGACGTCCTGCGCATAGCGGTGGCACAGTTCAATCCTGTCGTCGGCGATGTCGCTGGCAATCTGGCCAAGGCTCGCGCAGCGCGGGCGGATGCGGCCGGGCAGGGCGCTGACCTCCTCTTGCTGACGGAGCTCTTCATTTCCGGTTACCCGCCCGAAGATCTCGTCCTGAAGCCCTCCTTCCTGAAAGCCTGCCTGCAGGCTGTGGAAGCGCTTGCGGCTGACACCGCCGATGGTGGCCCGGGTGTCATCGTCGGTTTCCCACGTCAGGGCGAGGCGGGGCGGCACAATTCTGTCGCGATCCTCGATGGCGGCAAGATCCTCGCCTTTCGTGACAAGATCGATCTGCCGAATTATGGCGAATTCGACGAGAAGCGGGTGTTTACCGAAGGCGAGATGCCGGGACCGGTCAATTTCCGCGGTGTGCGTATCGGCGTGCCGATCTGCGAGGAGATCTGGAACGATCTCGGGGTCTGCGAGACGCTTGCCGAGACGGGCGCCGAAATCCTGCTCGTGCCGAACGGCTCGCCCTATTATCGCGGCAAGGTCGATGTCCGCCATCAGGTGGCGCTGCGCCAGGTGATCGAGACCGGTCTGCCGCTGATCTTCGCCAACCAGCTCGGCGGTCAGGACGAACTGGTCTTCGACGGTGCGAGCTTCGCCTTCAACGGTGACAAATCGCTCGCCTTCCAGATGAGCCAGTTCGAAGAGACGCTGTCGGTCACGACCTGGAAACGGACCGCGGATGGCTGGCGCTGCGATCAGGGGCCTATGTCTCGCATTCCCGAGAGAGAGGAGGCGGATTACCGCGCCTGCGTGCTCGGCTTCCGCGACTACGTCAACAAGAACGGTTTCAAGAGCGTCGTGCTCGGCCTCTCCGGTGGTATCGATTCCGCCATCTGTGCATCGATCGCGGTGGACGCGCTTGGCGAGGAGCGGGTTCGCACGATCATGCTGCCTTATCGCTATACCTCGCAGGAGAGCTTCGCCGATGCCGAAGCCTGCGCCAAGGCGCTCGGCTGCCACTACGACATCGTGCCGATCCAGGACCCGGTCGAAGGGTTTCTCTCGTCGCTGTCCGACATGTTCGAGGGCACCGAGAGCGGCATCACCGAAGAAAACCTGCAGAGCCGGACGCGTGGCACGATCCTGATGGCGATCTCCAATAAGTTCGGCTCCATGGTCGTGACCACCGGCAACAAGTCCGAGATGTCGGTGGGTTATGCCACGCTCTACGGCGACATGAACGGCGGTTTCAATCCGATCAAGGACCTCTACAAGATGCAGGTCTATGCGCTTTCGGCCTGGCGCAATGCGAATGTGCCCCCTGGGGCGCTGGGGCCGTCAGGCGAGGTGATCCCGGCCAATATCCTGTCGAAGGCGCCGTCGGCGGAGCTTCGCCCGAACCAGACCGACCAGGACTCGCTGCCGCCTTACCCCGTGCTTGACGACATTCTCGAATGCCTTGTCGAGAAGGAAATGGGTGTCGATGAGATCGTCGCGCGTGGCCATGACATCGCGACCGTTCACCGGGTCGAGCATCTGCTCTACCTCGCCGAATACAAGCGGCGGCAGTCGGCACCGGGTGTGAAGATCACCAAGAAGAATTTCGGACGCGATCGCCGCTATCCGATCACGAACCGTTTCCGGGATCGATAACAGTGTCGATAGATAGCCGCGACGCCCGGGCTGCTTTGCCTGATTTCACGACGGAAGAGCGCAGCTACATCTTTGCTGTTGGAGCGCATGACAATCAGGATAGCGGTGTTTACCGGACGCTCTCAAGTGCAGCCTACTTCCTGCCTTCGATGGCGATCGGCTGTTACGGTCTGTGGGAGGGGAGCTTCAAGATGCTCGGCATCGGCTTCCTCACGCTGATCGTCAGCTTGATCTGGGGTTTCTACACCGAATGGCGCAATGCTCACATTGAGCAGACGGGCCGGGCGATCTTCGCCAAACTGCGCCAGGCGATGGAAAATCGCTCCGGTGCTGACTGATTATTCCAAGGAGACCATGATGCGCAGTTCGGTCGAGATCTACGATATGGCGACCCGCGAATGCGAGGTCGTCTGGCAGACGGATGACCTCGTCGAGGCGCCCAACTGGTCGCGCGACGGCGAGTTCCTCGTCATCAACGGCGACGGTCTGCTCTATGCGCTGCCGCTCGACGAAGACGATCCCGAACCGGAGCTGATCGACACGGGTTTTGCCGTTCGTCTCAACAACGATCACGGGATTTCACCTGATGGCGCCTCGATCGCCTTTTCCGACCATACGCTTTTCGGCAAGTCCTGCATCTATATGCTGGGCGATGGTGACGACGAGCCGCGCCAGGTCACCGACAAAATGCCGTCCTACTGGCACGGCTGGTCGCCGGACGGTAAGGAGCTTGCCTATTGCGGCGAGCGCAACGGCGCCTTCGATATCTATACCATCTCGACCAAGGGCGGGTCCGAGCGGCGGCTGACGAACGGCGAAGGGCACAATGATGGTCCCGATTACACGCCTGATGGACAGTGGATCTATTTCAACTCCAGCCGTACCGGCACCATGCAGATCTGGCGCATGCGCATCGATGGCAGCGACCTGCAGCAGCTGACTTCCGACGGGTATGGTGACTGGTTCCCGCATCCGTCGCCGGATGGGAAGAAGATCCTCTTCCTCTCCTATGACGCCGATGTCGAAGGTCATCCGCGCGACAAGCAGGTGCGGCTTCGGCTGATGGACGCCGATGGCGGCAATGTCGAAACGCTGATCGAATTCTTCGGCGGTCAGGGCTCGATCAATGTACCGAACTGGGCTCCGGACGGATCGGCTTTCGCCTTTGTCCGCTACTTCCCGGTCGAGGCTTGAGCCTGTCGCATTCCACTCTGTCCTGCTGCTGGTTCTTGCGGTATTGATCCAGCGTCAGGTGCTTGCCGTTAGGTGAGAGAATCGGGAAGCCGGCGAAAATCCGGCACGTGCCCAACGCTGTGAGGCGGACTTGATGCGCAAGGGGAAACCCGGCCACTGGAGCGATCCGGGAAGGCGCGCGTCCTGGATGATGCCCAGTCAGAAGACCGGCCTGGCGAGATAGACCTTTCCCGCGTGGACGGCGGGTGGTTGCGCATTGTGGGGATTACGATGCACGACAGACCGAACGAGTTCCTCGTCCGGACGGCGCCTTTCGCCGATCAGGACAAACAGGCCGTCTACCGGGCCATCCACACACGGCGCGATGTCCGCGACCAGTTCCTTTCCGATCCGCTGCCGGACGATCTGGTGCGCCGGCTGCTTGAGGCAGCCCATGCCGCACCCTCCGTGGGCTTCATGCAGCCATGGAGTTTCCTGCTGATCCGCTCTGCGCGAAAGCGCGAGGCGATCTGGCAGGCGTTTCTGCGGGCGAACGAGGAGGCGGAGGCAATGTTTCCGGTCGAGCAGCGCGACGCCTATCGATCCCTGAAGCTGGAAGGCATCCGCAAGGCGCCGCTCAACATCTGCGTCACCTGCGATCCGGATCGTGCGGGGCCTGTCGTGCTTGGACGGACCCATGATCCCAGAATGGACGCGTTCTCGACTGTCTGCGCCATCCAGAACCTCTGGCTTACCGCCCGTGCGGAAGGGGTCGGGCTTGGCTGGGTCAGCATTTTTCACGAAGCCGAGGTGAAGGCGATCCTCGGCATTCCGGAGCGTGTCCAGATCATCGGCTATCTGTGCCTTGGCTTTGTCGAGGAGCTCTATGCGACGCCAGAGCTCGAGGTGAAGGGATGGCGCAAGCGATTGCCGCTCGACGATCTGATCTACGAGGAAAGTTGGGGGCAGGTCGGCGAAGGTCCCATCACTCTTGCAACGGCTGAGGACCTGACGTTGCCGGGTTCCTGAGGTCGATCGTGCCTTTGTCCGAAGGGAGGAAGGCAGGGCCAACGCGGCGAACGTTGAGGCTGGCCTCATCCAATACGCGCTCCGTGTCAGGTACAGTCGCTGACGCAGCCTCTCGTTTTCTCGGTGCAACTTCGATGACGGACGACTGATAGTCCGGCACGGCCGGACGCGGCGTCATGCGCTGGTAGTATTGCTGCAGGTTACAGGCGCAGGCGGGTTCCGCATCGCTGCGCCGATTGCGATAGAGAAAGGCGTTCGGCAGATCGCGATAGGGTTGGCCGGTGACTGCCGAGATCATGTCCACGGTCTCGCTGCGCTCTGGTGCGTGAAAAAACAGTTCCGTCTCCGTGCCCGGGCACATCTGCTGACATTGCGCGGCATCGCGGGCGAAGTTCATTGCCGAGGTTTGCGAGGAGATCGGGAAGAAACCGCCATCGCAGGTGCGGACACACAGCGTGCGCACATTGCCGCTGGGCATCATGCTGATCTGCGGGGGCGGTGCGGAATAGGCGGCTTCGGCTGCCCGGTCCGGGCGATAGGGTTCCGTCAGAGTGTCGAGGTAAGGAATGCGCTCGGCCTCCTCCGGGTAAGCCGCTTGATCCGGTCCACAGCCATTCGCCTCAAGTGCTGTGACAAGGGCTGCTCGCGCATCTTCTGCGCGGCTTTCGCGCAGATCCGAAAGCCTTGCTGCCAGGATGTCGCGATTGGCCTCCATGCGGGGGATTGCCGATGCCAGATCGCTGCAGTCATTGCCGCCATCGGGGCGGATCTGGACGATGGAGGAGGTCAGGCAGCGGAGCCGCCGCTGATCCTGGCGCGCCTTGCGCAGTTCGAGGTTCTGCTGGGCTATGGCACTGGCATAGCTGTTGATTTCAGGCGACTGTCCGCCCTGTTCGACCAGAACCAGCCTGTCGCGCAGTCGCTCGCAGAGCGCCGAGGCCTCAGCCCCGTTCGGCAGCGCGCTGCCGAGGGCGATCAGCAAGGCAATGGAACTGACTATCCTGCTCGGCACATCCGGATCCCAGTTGTCGTTTGCAAGGCATATGACGACCCTTGTGATCTGAAGATAGCCGAGTGACGGCCAAATGAAAATGACGGATGACGTGGCGGAAGCACGAGCGGCCATCCGCCACGTCTCGCGTCAGGCGGCCTGCGCTGCCGTCAGGGTGATCGGCGCTTCGAGCACGCTGCCGTCGATGGCGGCCACAGCCTTCATCCGCTCGAGCAGATCCTGCGACACCTCCCAGGAGACCGCCACCGCCTGGACCACGCCGATCCGCTGGGGCGCGCCGATCCGGATGCCGGGGCAGCCCATGCGCTTGAACATGCGCTCCAGGAAGACGTCAGTGACGGTAACGATGTGGCTGAGGCCGGATGCGAGGCCCAATTCGCCCACGCCACACATCAGTTCGGCTGCCGCAATCGTCACCTGGTTGCTCGCCCGGTCCTGGGAAATCTCCGGATCGATGCAGAAGCGACTGGATTCCCAGACTGCGGCGCTACGGATTTGCGGTCCATCACCGAGGAGGACGGGAAAGGTGTCGTCGAGCATGTTGGGGCCGAGCGTCGGCAGGAGGCGCAATGACCCTCGCAGTTTTCCCCCGTCGCCATAGGAGAGGACATAGAGAGGGTTGGCTCGGTCGTAGTCGTCGATCTCCCAGGCGTCACGCACCTGGACTTCCCAGCCCAAAAGGTCATGGAAGACCCGCTTTCGCAGCCTGTGCATGGCGTCGATATCGGCGGGAAACTGATTGCGACGCGTGCCGTTGATGATCCTGATCATGCTTTGCTCCTTCTTGCAGAACGGAACAGGCAGCATGCGTTACAGGGGAACGCGCTAAAACTGGCGGTGGCGCCAGCTTCCTGGAATACAATCTATGATATCGTGATGCGATTTGCCCTAATCACGGGAATTTGGCTCCACGAGCCGCGGGATCAGACCGCGCCAGACAGCTTCTGCGACGGCCTGGGCATTGTTGACGACGTCGAGCTTCTGACGCGCATTGGCCATGAAATGGCGGATGGTTCGTTCGGAGATACCGAGGATGACGGCCGTTTCCCAATAGCTCTTGCCAGCGGCGATCCAGGCCAGCGTTTCCCGTTCGCGGCGGGTGAGAGGACGGGCGCGAGCCGCCTCCAATTGTGCGTCGGTCGACGCTCTGGCCAGGCGCGCATTGAGCAGGGTGCCGAGGCTGAGCATGTCGCGGTCATAGGCGCGGCGCCAGGCGGACAGAGCCTCCGGAGTAGAGGTGAACTCGACCAACAGGCAGCTTTGGCGTCCCGGCAGCGGATAGCCGACAATCCGCTGGTGGCGATTGACGCTTCGCTGCCATGACGTAAGCTCGATGGGTTCGAGCCCGGCAAGGAGGCTGGCAACCTGTTGGAAAGCCACCCTACGGTTGAGCAAGCGCGCCAGGTGATGCGGGTTTCTTCGGTGACTATCTGAAACGTTGTGAGGGCGCACGCGTGCGCTTGCGATCATTCCATTGAGATAGGTGATCCGTCCCGTCCGGTAAGCGCTCTGAAGCCTCGATAGGAAGTCTCCGGGATCAGGCGTCTCCTGCCGATCCAGCCACTCCAGGAGATCGAAATACGCGTCTGACAGCCCCATCAACAATACCCAGCATTTCAAGGGCGCAGTGTCGGGGCTACAGCTTTGGCTTGTCCAGATGGCAAATTTCGCGAAAGCGAGCGGCAAACCGTTTGCCGCTCGCAAAAGCTTCGTCAGACTGCCGGCTGCGAGGCTTCCACGACGGCAAGCGCCGCCATGTTGACGACGCCGCGCGAGGTGACCGAGGTCGACAGCACGTGGGCGGGCAGGGCTGCACCGAGGAGGATCGGGCCGACATGCAGCGCGTCCATCATCATGCGGACGATGCCGAGCGAGATGTTCGCGGCATCGAGGTTCGGGAAGACGAGGAGGTTCGCTTCGCCGGTCAGCGTGCTGTCTGGCATGGCGCGCTTGCGCAGAACTTCCGACAGCGCCGAACCGCCCTGCATCTCACCGTCGACCTCGAGGTCAGGCGCGCCAGCGCGGATGATTTCGAGCGCCCGGCGCATCTTCGAGGCGCTGGCCGACGGCCGCGAGCCGAAGTTCGAATGCGACAGCAGCGCTGCCTTCGGCGCGATACCGAAGCGGCGGATTTCCTGGGCCGCCAGCATCGTCATTTCGGCGATCTCTTCGGCACTCGGGTCGTCGGTAACGAAGGTGTCGGTGAAGAAGATCGCACCGCGCTGCGAGATCAGAAGGCTCAGGCCCGAATAGTCGCGCACGCCGGCGCGCTTTCCGATGATCTGGCGAACGTCGCGCACGTGGCGGTCGAAACGGCCTTCGACGCCGCAGATCAATGCATCGGCGTCACCGCGCTTCACGGCCAGCGCGCCGATTACGGTCGTGTTGGTGCGGACGATCGTGCGTGCCGCTTCCGGGTTGATACCGGCGCGGCCGACGAGGGCGAAATAATCGTCGACATAGTCGCGGTAGCGCGGATCGTCTTCTGGGTTGACCAGCTGGAAATCGGTGCCCGGGCGGATGCGCAGGCCATAGCGCTTCAGGCGGGTCTCGATGATCTGCGGGCGGCCGATCAGGATCGGTTCGCCGATGCCGTCTTCAAGCAGCACCTGGGCGGCACGCAGCACGCGCTCGTCTTCACCTTCCGAGAAGATCACACGCTTCTTGGTTGCCGTCTTCGCGGCGGCGAAGATCGGCTTCATCACGAAGCCGGAGCGGAAGACGAAGCGGTTCAGCTGGTCGAGATAGGTGTCGAAATCGGCGATGGGGCGGCGGGCGACGCCGCTGTCGGCCGCAGCCTTGGCGACAGCCGGTGCGATGCGCAGGATGAGGCGCGGATCGAAAGGCGAGGGGATGAGATAATCGGGGCCGAAGGTCGGCGTTTCGCCGGTATAGGCCTTGGCCGCGACTTCCGAGACTTCTTCGCGGGCGAGCGCTGCAATCGCGCGCACTGCCGCCATCTTCATTTCTTCGTTGATCGTGGTTGCGCCACAGTCGAGCGCGCCGCGGAAGATGTAGGGGAAGCAGAGGACGTTGTTGACCTGGTTCGGGAAGTCGGAGCGTCCGGTGCAGATCATCGCGTCGGGACGGGCGGCGCGTGCCTCTTCCGGCATGATTTCCGGCTTCGGATTGGCAAGCGCCATGATCAGCGGCTTCGGCGCCATGCGGGCCAGCAGTTCCGGCTTCAGGACGCCGGCGGCCGAGAGGCCGAGGAAGACGTCGGCATCGTCGATGCTTTCGGAGAGCGCGCGCTTGTCGGTTTCCTGGGCGTAGACTTCCTTCCAGGGATCCATCAGCTCGTTGCGGCCCTTGTAGACGAGGCCCTCGATGTCGTGCACCCAGATGTTCTTGCGCTTGGCGCCGAGAATGACGAGCAGGTTGAGGCAGGCAAGGGCGGCAGCACCAGCGCCGGAGGCGACGATCTTGACGTCCTCGATCTGCTTGCCGGCGAGTTCGAGGCCGTTCAGGATGGCGGCTGCAACAATGATCGCCGTGCCGTGCTGGTCATCGTGGAAGACCGGGATGTTCATCTTCTCGCGAAGCTGATCCTCGACCTGGAAACATTCAGGCGCCTTGATGTCTTCAAGGTTGATGCCGCCAAAGGTCGGCTCCAACGCCGAGATGGTCGAAACCATCTGATCGACGCCGGGAGCATCGATCTCGATGTCGAAAACGTCGATCCCCGCAAACTTCTTGAAGAGAACGGCCTTGCCTTCCATGACGGGCTTGGAGGCGAGCGGTCCGATATTGCCGAGGCCGAGAACGGCCGTGCCGTTGGAGATGACGGCGACGAGGTTGGAGCGTGCCGTGTAGTCGTCGGCGGCTGCCGGATCGTCCTTGATGGCGAGACAGGGAGCGGCGACGCCGGGCGAATAGGCAAGCGCCAGATCGCGCTGGTTGCCGAGCGGCTTGGTGGCCTGAATCTCCAGTTTCCCGGGACGGGGATAGCGGTGATAGAAAAGCGCCTGTTCGTCGAGATCAGCGGTCGGGTTTGCAACTTGCGGCTTGTTCTTGTCCTGAGAAGTCATCGGTTCACCGGCAATTCCTGTCTTCACTTACTCCTTGTCGTCATACACGAATTGGCCGCGAGTGGTAGACTTTAGTTCCGTGATCCCCTGTCCGCGCGGAATGCATGGGCGAACCGGCGATCCACCGCAAATCTTCCGATGTCATCTTCCTGAAACACGAGTCTGATTTAGCGCTGATCAGACAGCGAAGAGGACCGTGCCGTGGAAGACGCCAGCGAAACACGCCATTTCAGGACCCTGTTTATCTCGGACGTCCACCTCGGATCGAAAGCCGCCAAGACCGACTTTCTCCTGGATTTCCTGCGCACCCACGAGGCCGACACCATCATTCTGGTCGGGGACATCGTCGACGGTTGGCGCTTGAAGCGCAGCTGGTACTGGCCGCAGTCCTGCAATGACGTGGTCCAGAAGCTGCTGCGCAAGGCGCGCAAGGGTACGCGTATCGTTTACATCCCCGGCAATCACGATGAATTCATGCGCGACTTCCCGGGCATTCACTTCGGCGGCATCGAAGTCGCGCAGCGCATCGTGCACGAGATGGCTGATGGCAAGAAGTATCTGGTTTTGCACGGCGACGAGTTCGACGTCGTCGTCCGCAATGCCCGCCTGCTCGCCTATCTCGGGGACTGGGCCTATGACACGGCGATTGCCATCAATGTCATTCTGGCAGCCGTCCGCCGCCGGCTCGGCATGCCCTACTGGTCGTTCTCGGCCTGGGCCAAGCTGCAGGTCAAGCATGCGGTGAACTTCATCGGCGAATTCCAGCGTGTGGTGGCCGACGAGGCCCGTCGCGCCGAAGTGGATGGTGTCATCTGCGGCCACATCCATCACGCCGTCATGGAAGACATCGACGGGATCCACTACGTCAACACCGGCGACTGGGTCGAGAGCTGCACGGCGATTGCCGAGCACCCGGATGGCCGTCTGGAACTGATCTCGTGGAGCCACAAGGTCAGCGAGGCGCCGGCCGGCAAGCGGGCGAGCAAGCTGGTACCGATTCTCTTGCCGAAGCCCCTTTCGGAACCGTCCCAGGACGACGGCGTGCGCGCCGCCTGACGCGATCTCTGTTGCAAAGCGGTCATGGCTGCGTGCAATCGGGCGGGAAAACGCAATTAACATTTCGCAAAGGATTTCTTCGCGGACACCGATGGTTATAGTGTGCAGCCATCTGTCACGTGATTTGCGGATCCGGATCATCCCGGCGCGAATTTGGAAGTAGTCGCCACTTTGAGTCCGGTTGAGCCCGAAAACGCCCGTATCGAGATCGAGGAACAGCCGGACGGCAACGGTCGGACGATCCGACTCGCCGGTCGCTGGAAAAACAACAGCCTGAGCTCGATGATCAAATCGGCCGGTCCGCTGGTGGATTCCGGTGCGACGGGCCGTGAGACGATCGATCTCGACGGCGTTTCCGACATGGATACCGCGGGTGCTTGGCTGATCCGTCGTTTCGTTACGGAGCGGCGCGCCGGCGGAGGCTCGGTCGAGATCGTCGGCGGCACGCCCGGTATGCGCGAGCTGATCGAATCGCTTCCCGAAAGAGTGACCGCACCCGAAAAGCCCGTCGACCATCGCAGCCGCTTCGAGCGGATCTTCGAACCAGTTGGGCGCGTGACGGTCAGCCTCTGGGGCGATACGGTCGCCATGATGTTCGTTCTGGGCTCCGCCGTGCGTGGCGCGCAGACCAAGCTTGGACGCGGTTCCGGCGTGTCGCCGGCCTCCGTCGTCAACCAGCTCGACCATATGGGGGTGAGGGCGGTGCCGATCATCGTCCTCATGTCCTTCCTGATCGGCGCGATCATTGCGCAACAGGGCGCCTTCCAGCTTCGCTATTTCGGCGCAGAAGTCTTCGTCGTCGATCTCGTCGGCATCCTGCAATTGCGCGAAATCGGCGTGCTCCTGACCGCGATCATGATCGCCGGCCGTTCCGGCAGCGCGATCACTGCGGAAATCGGATCGATGAAGATGCGCGAGGAAATCGACGCGCTGAAGGTCATCGGCCTCAACCCGATCGGCGTCCTCGTCTTTCCGCGGCTCGTGGCGCTGACCATCGCCCTGCCGCTCTTGACGATCGTTGCCAACTTTTCGGCGCTGTATGGTGCCGCCGTCGTCGCCTGGGCCTATTCCGGAATCACCTTCGACGTCTTCATCACGCGCCTGCATGAAGCGGTCGACTATTCGACGCTCGCGACCGGGATGATCAAAGCGCCGTTCATGGCGCTGATCATCGGCATCATTGCGGCCGTTGAGGGGATGAAGGTCGGCGGCAGCGCCGAATCGCTCGGCCGGCATGTCACCGCCTCGGTGGTCAAATCCATCTTTGTCGTCATTCTCGTGGACGGGCTCTTTGCCATGTTCTACGCAGCCATCGATTTCTAAGGGAGGGCCAGATGATTTTCACGTCCTCCGAAAAGCGCGAAGCCATCCTGTCGGTGAAGGATCTCACCGTCGGCTTTGGCGACAAGATCGTTCTCGACAAACTCAATCTGGACATTTACCGGGGCGAAATCCTAGGCTTCGTCGGGGCATCGGGTGCTGGCAAGTCGGTCCTGATGCGCACCGTTCTTCGGCTTCTGCCGCGGCGCTCCGGCACAATCGAGATCCTCGGTGCGGATTACGATGCGGTCGATGACGCACAACGCATGGCGCTCGACACACGCCTGGGGGTTCTTTTTCAGCACGGCGCCCTATTTTCTTCATTGACCGTGAAGGAGAATATCCAGCTGCCGATGCGAGAATATCTGGACCTGCCGCAATGGCTGATGGATGAGCTCGCTTATCTGAAAATCGAACTGGTCGGCCTCCATCCCGATGCGGCAGACAAGTATCCATCCGAACTGTCCGGCGGCATGATCAAGCGCGCAGCACTTGCGCGTGCCCTGGCGCTTGATCCTGATCTCGTCTTTCTCGACGAGCCGACATCCGGTCTCGACCCGATCGGGGCCGCCGAATTCGATGAACTGATCGCACAACTGCGCGATACGCTCGGATTGACCGTCTATATGGTGACCCACGATCTCGACAGCCTCTTCTCCGTCTGCGACCGTATCGCAGTGCTCGGTCAGAAGAAGGTTCTGGTCGAGGGCACGCTGGACGACATGCTCGCCTTCGATGATGCGTGGGTTCAATCCTATTTCCGGGGCAAGCGTGCCCGTTCCATTCCCCGGCCGGAGCAATCCGCCGGACATCCGGTAGAGTGAGCCATGGAAACCAAAGCCAATTACGCGATCGTCGGTTTTTTCACGATGCTGGTCATCGGGGCCGCCTTCGGGTTTGTCTATTGGATGGCCGAATACGGAAGGGGCGGAGAGATGGCGCCGCTTGCGATCCGCATCCCGGGCTCTGCGAATGGTCTCAGCATCGGTTCGCCGGTGCGCTTCAACGGCATCTCCGTCGGTTCGGTCCGCAATCTCTACATCGACAACGAGGACCCGAACTTCTCCGTCGCCTTCACGGAGGTGCGCGCTGATGCACCCGTGACGTCGGGGACGCGAGCCGTTCTTGAGATTCAGGGTCTGACCGGTGCGGCTTATGTCGAGCTTTCCGGCGGTGGCCCGGGTTCCGGCGACGCAATTTTGCAGCGGGCGCTCGATACCGGCGAGCCAGCCATTCTGACCGCCGACCAGTCCAGCGTGACGAATCTTCTCTCCACTGCTGACCGCATCTTGCAGCGCGCCGATGGCGCCGTGGCAGAGTTGCAGGGCTTTATCGAGGATGCGCGGACACCGCTGACGAACACCGTGCGCAACGCCGAGACCTTTTCGAAGTCGCTCGCCGACAATGCCCAGGGTATCGATCAATTCCTGCAGAGTGTCAGCGCCCTTTCCGATTCCGTTTCCGGCCTGTCCGGCCGCCTCGACTCGACATTGTCAGCCGCTGAAGATCTGTTCAGGGCGCTCAACTCCGACAAGATCGATCAGATCCTTACCAATACCGAGCAGGCAACCGCGAGCTTCGCGGAAGCATCGAAGAGCATCGGACCTGCGATCGACAGCTTCCGCGAGACGGCCGACACGTTCCAGCGCTTCGGCAACAATGCCGATCAGACGCTTGAGAAGGTCTCCAGTCTGATCGATGCTGTGGATAGCCAGAAGATTGGCCGGGTGGTTGACGATGTCTCTGTTGCAACGGCTGATGCGCGTGAGGCGATTGCCGGCTTCCGGGATCTGTCCACCAGCATCACCGGCCGCAAGGACGATATCGACCGTGCGATCGACGATTTCACGCAGCTTGCCAACCGCCTGAACACCTCGTCCGAGCAGGTTGACGGGATCCTTAGGAAGGTTGATGCGTTCCTTGGCTCCGGGGACGCAAATTCGCTCAGCGTCGAAGCCCGAAAGACGCTCGAGGCCATCCGTTTGACCGCCGAAAACCTCAACTCCCAGATCGGACCGATCGCCGCCAACCTGCAGCGCTTCTCGGCGACGGGCCTGCGCGATATCCAGACCCTGGTCAACGATACGCGCAACACCGTTCGCGGATTGAACGATGCGATCACCAATTTCGACCAGGATCCGCAGCGCCTGCTCTTCGGCGGCGATACGGTCAAGGAATTCGACGGACGGACACGCCGATGACGAGCAGCACCGAAAAGGACGACAGCATGGACAGGATCGGCGTGAAGCGGGTGGCGGGCGTGGCACGGTTCCGGCGGCTGCTTCTGGCCTCGGTGCTCGTGCCGGGTCTTGGCCTTGGCCTTGCGGCCTGTGGCTCGAAAGCGAACAACGACACATTCGATCTGACCGCTTCCGTGAGCGAGGTGGCGACATCTGCCAGCGCCCGCAACCGGCAGCTTCTGGTGGCCGATCCGTCGGCCCTCAAGGCGCTCGACAGCGAGCAGATCCTGGTGCGCGTATCGGGCGCCGAGATCCGCTATCTGTCCCAGTCGCAGTGGAGCGACCGGCTGACGCGGGTTGTTCAGTCGAAACTCGTGGTCGCCTTCGAAAACACCGGACGCCTCGGTGGCGTCGGACGGCCGGGGCAGGGACTGGCGATCGACTTCCAGCTGATCACCGACGTGCGTGCCTTCGAAATCTCTGCCGAGGGAACGGATCGTGGTGTCGTCGAGATCTCGGCGAAGCTGCTCAACGACCGCAATGGCACCGTCAAGGCGCAGCGCGTCTTCCGCGCCGAAGTCCCGTCCTCCGGCTCGGACAATGCTGCTTACGTCGCGGCACTCGACCGTGCTTTCGCCCGCGTGACGGCCGACATCGTTGCCTGGACGCTGCAATCGATCTGACCGACGGCAATTCCAATTCAGTCGAGCAAAAGAAAACCCCGGATCAATGATCCGGGGTTTTTCTGTTCGTCAGGTCGTAGCCGGATAACCGGCTCCTGGATCGATGGCTATCAGCTGAAACGGCCTGCCGCATGGGCGAGCATGGTGTAAACCTTGCCCGTGTCCGAGGTCAGGTAGGACTGGGTGATCGACTTGTCGCGGTCGGTGCGTGCCACGTCCGAAAGCAATTTCTCGAAATCGGCGATATAGCGATCCACGGCGACGCGGAATTCAGGCTCGCGGTCGTACTTGCGCTTGATCTCGTCGAAGGTCTGCTGGCCCTTCAGCGTGTAGAGGCGACGGGTGAAGATGTCGCGCTCGCCGCGCTGGTAGCGGCGCCACAGGTCGACCGAGGCGTCGTGGTCGATGGCACGGGCGATGTCGACCGAGAGCGAGTTCAGCGATTCGACCATGTGACGCGGATTGCGGGTGTCACCCTGGCGGGCCGGCTGGCTTTCGGCGACCGGGCGCTGCGGGGCAGGGGCCGGGCGGGTCGGAGCAGCTTCCGGCGGCTCTTCACGCGAGGCACCGCGCAGCAGATCGCTGATCCAGCCACCGCCTTCGGCGCGTGTCGTGGCCGTGCTCTGCTGGCCATAGGCTTCGGTTGCCAGGCTGCCGCGCAGGCCGAGGGTCTCGGTCTGGCGCACCGGCGGCTGTGGCTGCGGTGCGGGTGCTGCAGCTGGCTGGCGACGGACCGGTTCAGGCTGGGCTTCGGCCAGGCGGCGGGCGACCGGCTCGGAGATTTCCAGCGTCTGGCTGGTCCGGCCGACGAGCTGCGAGATGTCCTGCAGCGCCTTGATCTGCTCGGCCACGGCGCGGCGCATCTGGGCGGCACTTTCCTTGGCTTCCTCGGGCAGGTCGAAGGCACCGCGCTTCAGCTCGTTGCGCGTCAGGTCGAGTTCCTTGCGGATGTCGACGGCCGAGCGACGGATCTCGTCGGTGGCACCGGTGAAGCGGGAAACGGCCTCGGTGACGGCTTCCTGCATGGCCTGGCGCAGGGCAGCGGCTGCCCCTTCCGACTTGCGGCCGGCTTCGCCGAGCAGGTGGTCGATGTCGTTGAGCGAGACTGCCAGACCGCCGCGCAGGCGGTTTGCGAGTTCGCCCGAACGCTTCTCGGCCTCGGTCAGCGTCTTGTCGATGGAAACCTGCGCTTCCTGTTCGGCAGACAGCAAAGCGTTGCGCATGTTGGCGGCGGTCATCTGCGCCTTCTTCTCGGTCTCGCCGAGCATCTGGCCGACGTCGGAGAACGAGGCCTGGACGCTGTCGCGCATGGTGGCTGCCGTCGACTGGGCGCGCTTTTCGGTCTCGCCAAGGATCTGGCCGATATCGGAGAAGGAGGCCTGGACACTCTGGCGAAGGTTGCCGGCCATCTGCCCGGAGCGCTCTTCGGCGCGATCGAAGGCGGTTTCGACCATCTTGCCGAGGGTCTGCATCGTCGTCTCGATTTCTTCCGAGCGCTTGACGAGGCCGATCGATAGATCGCGGAGAGCCTGCTGGCGTTCTTCGAGCGTGCCCACGAGGTTCGACTGGGCGGCCGACAGAAGTTCGGAGGCCTTGCCCAGCACCTGGGTGTGGTCGCCGAAGCGGCTGACGATCGACGATACCTGCTGCAGCGTCTCGCCGGAGACGGCGGTTAGGCGGCCGAGCTTGTCGTCGAGCAGGCGGTTCGAGGTCGAAAGCATGTCGGTCGCCTGGTTCGCCGTTTCGCTGAAACGGTTTGCCGTTGCGCCGAGGCGGCTGTCGAGCGAGCCGATGCTCTGAACCGCCTGGTCGATCATCGTGGACAGGCCGACATTGCTGTCGCCGAGACGCTCGATGAGCTGCGAGGCACTGGCAACGAGGTTCTGTTCGGCGTTGCCGAGCGTCGCGACTGCGCGGTCTGTGCGCTGGTTGATCGCGTCGACGAGGGCTGCGTTTTCACTGCGCAGGCGCTCGGCGCTCTGTTCGGCTGCCGCAGCGATCTGCTCGGCGGCTGCGCGGCCGGTCTCGGCATAGGAGGCGACCACGGGCGCTGCCTTCTCGTCGATGAGGCGAGACAGTTCAGCCGAGCGTGTCGAGAGCATGGAGTTCAGCTCGCGGGTGCGATCATCAAGCACCGAGCGGATCGAATTGCCGCGGGCTTCCAGCGCCTTCTCCACCGCGTTCATGGTGGTGGCGAGCTCCTGCGTATTGCCCGAAATCGCGTCGCGGATGGAGTTGCCGCGAGCCTCGAGTGCCTTCTCTGCCTCGTTCATGGCAGCGGCCAGTTCCTGCGTGTTGCCGGAAATCGCGTCACGGATGGCGGCTGCGCGTTGTTCCAGCGTGGTGCTGACTTCGCCAAGAGTCCCCGAAAGGTTGGCCACCTGGGCGCTGACCAGCGCTTCTGCCTGGTTCACCTTGTTGCTGATGACATCGCCGGCCTGCGAGAAGGTTTCGGCGATCGTCGCGGCCTGTCCGGCGAGGCGGTTCTGGGTGTCGGTGATGCGTCGGGCGAGGTCCTCCGAGCGCTCCTCGACCGTACGGTTGAGTTCGGCGCTGCGTTCGCCGATCTGCTCGGCAAACTGCGAGGTGGTGGCGGCCAAGCGATCGACCGAGCGCTGTGCTTCGGCATCGAGGTCGCGGGCAGCATCGGTAACGGCACTGCGCAGTGCGGTTGCGAGACCGGCTGCCTTGCCTTCGATGGTGCGATTGACGTTTTCGAGGCCGATGTTGAGGGCACGGTCCATGGTCGCCAGGCGCTCTTCGATGACCGGCGTGCGGCTGTCGAAGGTTTCGGCGACACGGGTGGTGCCTTCATCGAGGACCTGAGCGACGCGCATGCTGGCTTCGGCGCCGACACGTTCGATCGTCGCAACCTTGTCGTCGAGGCGGGCAGCGAACTTTTCGCCGGCATCGTTGACGCGGGCATCGACGCCGTCGAGGCCGTTGCGTAGACGGTCTTCCAGCGTGCCGAGGCTCTGTTCGATGCGGGTGCTGGTTTCATCGAGGCGGCTGGTCATGCCGGAGACGGACTGTTCGACCGTGCCCGAGAAGCCCTGCGCCGAACGGGTGATGTCATCGGCGGCGTCGCGGATCTGTTCCGTCAAGGCGCCGGCGGTGCCACGCAGGCGCTCGTCCAGGGCACGGCTCGATTCGTCGATCGCCTTGCGCAGACTTTCCTCATGATCTTCGAGCGACATTTCGAGCATGCCGGCGCTCGCGGCGACGGAGGCGCCGATCGAAGTTGCATGTTCGCCGAGGCTCAAATCGAGCGCATCGCGCGCCTCGCCTATGGCTGCCGTGATCGCCTGTGTCCGGTCGTCGAGGGTAGCGCGGATCCGGTCATGGGTGTTGACCAGACGGTCGTCGATCGCGTTGACGCCCTGGTCGATCGTCTGGGCGATCCGGTCGGTGTTTTCGCCAAGTGTGGTTGCCAGAGCGCCGGTTGCGGCATCCAGGCTGGAGCGCAGATAGGCGCCGGTCTCGGCGATACGGCCGTCAATGTCGTTGACGCCGGATTTCAGCGTCTCGGCGATCTGGCTGGCATTGTCGGCAACGGTGTTCGAAATCGAACTCGATGCCGTGGTGAGCAGGGTATCCAGCTGCTGCTGGCTCGCGCCCAGTCGGGTTTCGAGCTCGGAGATGCCGTTGGCGACAGTTTCCGCGATATGGCCGGAGGCTTGGCCAAGGCTACGCTCGATGTCGCCGGTGGCATCTTCGAGCGTCGAAGTGAGATAGGAGGTGTGGCTGGCGAGCGAAAGCTCCAGTCGTTCCTGGTTTTCGCCATAGGCGCTGCGGATCGCTTCGGCCTTTTCGCTGAAGGCCGCATCGATGCGACGATCTGCATCGGCGACGGTGTCGATGATGGCGGAGGCGCGCTGGGTCAAAGTTTCGTCGATCCGGCGCTGGCTGTCGTTCAGCGTCTCGGAGAGATCCTGGGTTCGGGCGGTCAGCGTCAGGTCGAGTTCGAGGCTCTTGGTGTTGAGAGCGTCGATCAACTGCTCGCTCTGACCTTCGACCAGGCTCGCGATGCCACGGGCCTTGGTGTCGAGGGTTTCGGCGAAACGGTCCTGATTGGTTTCAAGCGCGTTGACGATGTGCTCGGCGCGGGACGAGAGCGTCTGCTCGAAACGCGACTGGTTGTCGGTCAGCGCATTGTAGAGCGAGCCACTGCGCTCTTCCATGACCTGGTCGATCCGCTTCTGGGCGCTTTCCAGGCTCTCGGTCAGAGCCGCCGCGCGTGCCGACATCGCTTCCGCGATTTCCTGGGCGCGGTCGGACATCGAGCCATCAAGCATTTCCTGGCTGGTGCTCAGAGTCATCGCAAGCGCCAGCGACTGGTCGGTTAGCGTCGACCCGAGACGCTCGATGCTCGAACTCAGGATGCCGCTGATCGAATCCGTTCCGCCGTTCACCGTTTCATTGATGCGGGCGAGGCTTTCCATCAGCTTGGAGTCGAGCGAGCCCGAGCGCTGATCGAAGGCGCTGGCAAACTCGGCGACCCGCTGGTCGAAGGTCGCGTTGATCTGGCCGATGGTGGTCTGGAAGCGATCCTCGAACAGGCCCGAACGGAGGTCGAGATCGACGATCGCGTCGTCGGCGCTTGCCTGGAGGCTCTGGCGGAAGCTGCGGCCACGCTCGTCGAGCGAGCTGTTGAGGCGTCCCAGCACGTCGTCGAGCGACGAGGTGATCGCGCTTTCGCTGCCCTTGAGGGTTTCGGCGATATCACGCGTACGCTCGACAAGCGTTTCGTTCAGCTGGCGGGCACGCTCGTTGAGGGCGGCGTTCAGCTTTTCCGTGTTGGCATCGAGGGTCGAGGCCCGGGTCTCGAATTCACCGAGGAGTTCGCGGCCGCGCTCACTGAGCGTCGAGGTCAGCGACTGCAGCTGCGTGTCGAACTCGTTCGACAGTGACATGCCGGACGCGGCCAGCGTCTGGACCATGCTCTCCGTCTTGTGCGCGAGCAGAGAGCCGAGTGCGGTCACGGCCGCGTCGGACTTCTCCATGATTGTTGCTGCGCGCGTGTCGATCATCGAGGCGAAGGCTTCGCCGGAGGTCTGCAGGCGGACGGAGATCTCTTCGGTGGCCAGAGACAGCTCTTCCTTGAGCTGTTCATGGGCGCCAACGATCGACGAACGGATGCGCTCGGCGTGGTTGACGATCGCGTCGCGCTCGGCGCCAAGTTCGTGAACCAGACCGCGGACGCGCAGTTCGTTGTCGGTGTAGCTGCGTTCGAGCGCGGTCACCTCGGAGTGAACGAGCGTTTCAAGTTCGGTGGCGCGCGCAATGGTGCGCTCGATGCCTTCGTTCATCGCCGACACTTCGCGACGGACGGCCTGACCGACGGTCATGATGCGTTCGGAGGCAATCGTTTCGGGTTCTGCCAGACGAAGGGCCACTTCCGCCATCGAGCGGGCGGCATTGCGCAGGTCATGGGCGCGGGCCATCATGATCGCGAAGGCGAAGAACAGCATGATCGGCAGGAAGGTGCCGATGACGATCGCGACCACGCCCGGCATGGCGACAATGTCGGCAATCGATCCAGCCTGCCAGATCGTGCCGCCGTAAAGAAGTTGGGTGAGGCCGAGGGCGCCAAGGACCCAGAGCGTCGACACGACGGCGGCATTGCGCAAAGCAGATGTCAGCGATGCACCATCCAGCGACTTTAGAATGGCGGATGGTGTGCGGCGAGAGCCGTCATTGGCCGGTGCGAAGGCGGGTGCCTTGGGGGCCGGTTCAGGATTGAGCTCGCCGGCGCGGGCGGATCGCCGCTCAATCGTCTTCTTTGCGGCGGAACGCGGAATACTATCGGACACATTTGCCTCCGGGGCGCGTGCTTGAGACCGTGCCTTGGGTGGCGCGGCGGCTTCCTCACCGTCGAAATCGATGCTCAGGGCCGCCTCGAGAGCCTGAAACGCGTTCTCGTCAATCGAGTCGGTCTTCTTGTTCGCCATAGGGTTACGCCTCGTTACCGCTTACTCTCGGGAGGACGGACTGAAGCGGCGATGCCGCTCATCGCCATGCCGTATCCGGACCTCACCGTTTACCTGAAACCCCGCCTGCCGCCACGCCAGACGAAATTCCTTCTTCTACAGTGCGGCCGCTGACAGCCGGCGTTCCCGCCGGAAGATCTAGCACCGACTGGCTTGCGGGCAAAGTTCACGCACTTTTGCCCAATCAACCGTATCGTACTGACACATTTGGTCATCCGATACAATTAATGCGCTTTCGCGGTGCGTGGTCCCGTGGCTCTTGTTAACAGTATTTCAATCAAGGTTGCGGCTGAAAAGCCAATCCCAGCCGGGGTTTAATTTCTGTTAACCATACCTTCAGCTTTTTGCCGCCATCCTCAGCATTTTTAACGCGATGCCCATAGGGCGGCCGCAAACTGGCGGCAGCAAAGAGCAAGAAATCAGGATCAAGGGCATGGCAGCAGCAGTCAATATCGCATTCGAGGCTCCGGACAACCTGCATGGCCTCACTCCCGCGCAACAGCGGCCGATCGATCTCGTTCATCTGGCGACCCAGACCAAGGGCGACAAGGCTGTGGAGAGCGAGATCCTGCAGATCTTCGCGCGTCAGGCTCGCGGTTGCCTGGTGGTGCTCACCGGTGATCGGAGCAAGGTAGAGGTGAAGGCCGCCGCCAACCGGCTTCGCAATGCCGCCATGGCCGTCGGTGCGCTGCGCGTTGCCGCTGCAGCCGATCTCGTCGAGACCAAGGGTGCCAATCCAGATGCACTCGCATCCGTTGCGGCTGCCGTGCTCGAAGCCGAACACTTCATTCTCAAGCTCGCCCGCTGAGCTGGAAACGATAGCGACGAGTAGCGATCCCATGATCGCTTCGCCGTGAGTTGACTGACTTTCCGATTTGGGAGATGACTTCGCCGGTTTTCACAAGGCGAAGTCTGGACAGGAACTCATGGCAAACATTAGCATCATCGCATTCGACGGCACACGTTTCGACATCGCGGCAGCCGACGGCTCCACGGTCATGGAAAACGCGGTCCGCAACTCGGTCCCCGGGATCGATGCCGAATGTGGCGGTGCCTGCGCCTGTGCCACCTGTCATGTCTATGTCGATGATGCATGGTCCGAAAAGGTCGGCCAGCCGTCGGCGATGGAAGAGGACATGCTGGATTTCGCCGTCGACGTCCGCCCGACCTCGCGGCTTTCCTGTCAGATCAAGGTGACGGCGGCTCTGGAGGGACTGGTCGTCCACGTACCCGAGCGCCAGGGCTAAGCGCGCCTGTCAGCGCTACCCCGCGCAAAAAAAGCCCCGCTTTCGTTTTCACGAAAGCGGGGCAAGCGGGCGCATCGCCAACCAGGCGAGGGAGGAAACACCTGTGGCACCAGGACGCGCCGGGAGAACGGGGAAATCGGTTACGCTCATGCAACGTATTCGATGACACTTATATTTCAGATTTGTATCAAGGGCCACGCCCAGAAATCGCCGGTTATTCACAGGCCATGACGCAAGCTTCGTGCAAGCCGAAGCGTCGCGGCAACACTTCCCCTCGGAATTCAGGGGTGATTTCTACTGATTTTCCTGGGATTCGCGGCGGTAGCGCAGGATCCGCTGCATGCGATCCTGAAAATTCTTTGCCTCTACACGATCGAATCGCATCTGCGCCGTGTCATGGGCTGCTGTCACTTCGTCGGTGACGACCGCGACCCGATCCTGCAGGATCTCGCAATTGCGCTCCGGCCGCAGCTTCATCAGCCTCTGTTCGAGCAGTTTTGCATGCTGGCGCGCGATTTCGGCATGACGCTCTTCATGCCGCTTGATGTCGGCCGACAGGGCATCCCACAAGAGCGCCATCTCGGTCGAGGCGCGTTTGCGGTTCTTCCAGCGCGGCAAGATGAGCTTTGTTTCGACAGTGACGCGCACGTCGTCGATCGCGCAACGGGTCCCGCGGCGCGTGTAGGTCAGGTCGCCGCCGAAGCGGATCTGGGTGGCACCAGGATGGCGACTGCCGCTTGACTGGGTGAAGGGCCCCTTGCGCGACAGTTCCGCATCGAGTTCGGCTGCCGTGCGTCCGCCGATCTGAAAGTAGGTGATGGACTTCTGGACGACGACGTCCGCGCTGGCCGAAAGCGGCAAGGATAGGCCGGTCAGGACTGCCATGATCACGGCGGCCCGAAGACGGCGGGAGTGCTTCATTCTTTTTTCCGCAATGTTGTATTCGCCGCGCCCTTGGGGCATAGCCAACCCGGTCTGCACTATCGCAGCTTCATGCTTTTCCGTCGAGGGGTCCGAAGGTCTGGTGGCCAGAGTTGAGCATACAATTTGGCGTGTAGGACACGGGCGCACGCTCGACCTCGCCGCGCGTGGCGCACTGATGGCCATCGTCAATGTGACGCCGGATTCCTTTTCCGATGGCGGTCTGCACAATTCCGTCGATGCGGCCGTCCGGCACGCACTGGCTTGCGTCGATCAGGGTGCCGAGATTCTCGACATCGGTGGTGAATCGACGCGCCCGGGTGCGGCTGAAGTCAGCGTCGAGGACGAGATCGGTCGCGTTGTACCGGTGATCGCGGCGCTCCGTGAAAAAACCGACGCGCTGATCTCAATCGATACTTATAGAGCAGCCACCGCGAAAGCGGCCGTCGACGCCGGCGCGCATGTCATCAATGACGTGCATGGCCTGCAGCGGGAGCCCGGCATCGCGAAGGTCGCTGCAGAGCATGGCTCCGGGCTTTGCATCATGCATACCGGCCGCGGCCGCGAGAAACTGGCCGATCCGATTGCCGACCAGCGGCAATTTCTCGAGCGCTCGCTTGCGATCGCCGAGCGGGCTGGCGTGGTGCGCGAAACAATCATGCTCGACCCGGGTTTCGGTTTCGCCAAGGAAAGCCCGGAGGAGAACATGGAGCTCATCGCGCGCTTCGAGGAATTGCACGACTTCGGTCTGCCACTCCTGGCCGGCACGTCGCGCAAACGCTTTCTCGGCGCGCTGACCGGTCGGGATGTCGCCGACCGGGATGTGGCAACTGCTGCGACAACCGTTGCGCTTCGCTTGAAGGGCGCCTCCGTTTTCCGGGTGCACAATGTCGCGATCAACCGGGATGCCCTGGTCATGGCCGATGCTATGCTCGCAACCGAGCGGCGGATCGCTGCCAGGAAGGATAAGACTGCATGAGCGGTGTTTTCACCATCACCCTGAAGAACTGTGCCTTTTTCGCCCATCACGGCGTTTTCCCGGAGGAGGGGGTGCTCGGTCAGCGCTTTTTCGTCGATGCGGAGTTCGACGTTGATGCGCTTGCTGCCGCAGAGACCGATACGCTCGATGGGACCGTGCATTACGGTATCGCTTTCGAGGTGATCCGCGACATCGTCACCGGCAGCCGACGGCAGTTGATCGAGGCGCTGGCGCTCGCCATTGCGCGCGGACTGCTCGATCGTTTCCCCGAAATGCTGCGCTGCCGGATCACGGTGCGCAAGCCGAGTGCGCCGATCGCCGGCATCCTCGACCATGTGCAGGTGAGCATTGAGCAATTCAGAAACTAAGCGCTGGCAGGCCGCCACACTTGGGCTCGGCGGCAATGTCGGTGATCCCGTCACAGCGATGGCCGAAGCGCTGCGCCGTCTCGACCAGCGGTCAGATTGTCGCGTGACCTCCGCGTCGCGTCTCTATCGTACGCCGCCCTGGGGCAAGACGGATCAGGCCGATTTCTACAATGCCTGTGCGGCGGTCGAGACGCTTCTCGAACCGCAGGAACTGCTGGCTGCCTGTCTCGAGATCGAGCGGACGATGAAGCGTGTGCGCGTCGAGCGCTGGGGGCCGCGGACCATCGACATTGACATTCTGACCTTTGCCGGGCGCATGATCGATGCCGAGCATCTGAAGATCCCGCATCCGCGCATGACGGAGCGCGCCTTTGTTCTGATGCCGCTCGCAGACATCGATCCGCAGCTTCCGGTCAAGGATCGGGCGGTCGCCGACTGGCTCGCGGAGGTCGATCAGACCGGCATTGCCGTCGCAAACGAAAACCGCGCCTGGTGGCGCGGTTGAGCTTCTAGCCGAAGGGTAACAGGCAGATCAGTCGTTCTCGGCCATGGCGGTTGCCTGGCGGTTCAGCTTGAGGCCGATCACAGGAATCATCCGGTCTTCGACCTTCACCGAAATTGTGATGTTCATCGCATCGCCCTCTTCGAGGCGCGCGACCATGGCGCCGTTCAGCTTGGCGCGATTGATGCCCATGACCGCACGGTTGCCGGTGACCTGGCCCGAGACGATGTCGAGGCCCTTGCCGTCTGCGCCATCCAGGAACTGGCCCTTGTAGCTGCCGCCGGCCTGAGAAATCACCGCTGACATCGGCTGGCTGAACATGCCAACGCGGCAGGTGCCGTCCAACTTCAGGCCGGTTTCCTTGCCCTCGGCCGGCAGGCCGATGAGATTGCAGGTGAACTTGGTGCCCTTGTATTTGCCGGCAACGATCTCGCCCGGGCCCTTCCAGGATCCGGCGACGGATTCGAAGAAGCGCTTGTCGCGCGAAGCAGCATCAGCGACCGTGACCGGCATCAATGCGGCAACGGCAAGGATCGCGGCGCAACGGCCGAATGTCGAAGAGCGAGAGAACATCGATTTGCCTTGGTACGAGAAACCAGAAACCCCGCGAAGACCCTAGCGGAAAAATGGTTAATGCATCCTTGCCAATACCCTCAAATCGGGTCTTCGACAATCGGCAAAACTCACTGGTTTCGCGGGTGTGGCCCGTCTGCCTCACCCGGTCTTTGTTCCATCCTTGCCCGCCATCGATGGCGTCAGGTCACCGATGAAGTCGCCGATGCCGGGGCGCTTGGCCGCGCGGAATGGCAGCGGCCGGCAGAGATCCATGGCGGCGATGCCGATTCTGGCTGTCATCAGGCCGTTGATCACCCCTTCTCCGAGGCGGGTCGAGAGGCGCGCCGCCAGGCCATGGCCCAGCACCTGCTGGGCAAGGCCATCGCCAATGGCAATCGAACCGGTGACCGCGAGATGGGCAAAGACGTCGCGGAGTAGCCGCAGCATTCCAAGAGAGCCGGGGCGGCCGCCATAGAGATCGGCCATGCTGCGGACGAGGCGCACCACCTCGAAAAGGACATAGGCGAGGTCGACCACTGCGCGAGGACTGACGGCGGTGACGACCGAAACCCGCTTGGCCGAATTCAAGATCAGGGCGCGTGCCTTGGCATCGAGCGGCGACAGCAATTCCCGTTCGGCAAGCTCGATCAGCTGCGGTGCATCGATGATATCGTCTTCGACAGCCGCGAGCGTCTTCTGACCACGCGCGGTCTCGGGACGATGCGCAACGAGTGCGGTCAGTTTCTTCACAACCGTGGCCGCCTGCTTCCGCTTGCCGCTCTCGGCCGCTGCTTCCGCCTCAACCTTGAGGTCTTGAACGGTATCGAGGCGCCAGAGCCCGACGAGCTCGCGCCCGACCGCGACCATCAACGCCAGAAGCCCGATGGCCAGAGCGCCAATCGCGAGGTAGCCGAGCCAGTCGGCCCGGGCGAAGAGATCCGAGATCAGACGGTCGACCCAGAGACCGAAGGCCAGCGAAAGGAGGATACCGAAGGCACCGGTCGCAAGCTTGGCGAAGGAGAAACGTCTGCGGCGCGGTTCAGCGACGGGCACTTCGGGCAGGGCCTCGGTTGCGGCGATGAAAGGGTCCTGGTCGTCGGGGACGATCACGATATCGCCGGCAAAGCTTCGCGGCGCGCGATTTTCGGCCGGACGGGTCCGCGGTGCCTCTGGCTCCACGGTGAAGGCTGCCGGCCGCCTCTGGGGATCAGAGTTGGCTGACGGAGATGGGCCGGTCGGAGGTACGGTCGGTTTCTTCATGCGAGACGGTCTCCGAGCAGGAATTGCAGCGCCCGGTCGAGGCGGATATGCGGCACGGACAGAGTGATGCCCTGCTTCTCGTCGAGCTCGGGCGGCCTGAAACGCACGATGCTGAGATCCGGCAGGGCAGCGGAGGCGTCGTTTTCGTCAACCGAGCGGAAATAGGCTTCCGGATCGCGCGGCAGATCGCCGGGGAATACCGCCGTTTTGCGCTTGCCGTCGAAGAGTTCGTCGCCGATCCGTTCGCCTACCATCGGGGTCCCGACGATGACCGGCAGGTCGTGGCCATCCTGTTTCACATTGGCTTCGCGGGTCGCCCGCACGGAGGCGAGCGCCATGACTTCGATGCCGGCGCCGCTCATGCCGATCGTCTTGATCGCGCGGTTGACGAGGCGTCGGGTGAGGATCTCCAGCCGGTCATGGCTTTCGTGGTGCAGATGGTCCGCCTTGGTGGCGGCAACCAGCACCCGGTCGATCCGGCGGCGCACGAGCGCCGTCAAAACACTGGTGGAGCCGGCACGGAAGCAGGCGAGCACGTCGCCGAGCGCCCGTTCGAGATCCTGGACCGCTTCCGGCCCGCGGTTGATTGCCTGCAGGGCATCGACCAGCACGATCTGGCGATCGAGCCGGGCAAAGTGTTCGCGGAAAAAGGGTTTGACCACGACGGACTTGTAGGCCTCGAAGCGACGCTCCATCATCGCCCGCAGCGACCCCTTGGGCGCGCGGCCTTCGGGCAGGATGGGAAGAGGAGCAAACGTCAGCGCCGGCGAGCCGTCGAGGTCGCCCGGCATCAAGAAGCGCCCCGGCGGCAGCGTCGACAGGGACCGCTCGTCCGACTTGCAGAGCCGCAGATAGGTGGTGAAGGCTTCGGCGAGGCGCTTTGCCGTCATCTCGTCGGCCGGCCCATCGGGATCCACTGCCGCTGCGAGCGCCAGCCACTCCCGCGCCAGTTCCGCGCGAACGCCCGAGCCCGCGAGGTTCACGGTGTTTTCGGAGAAGGTCCGATAATCCTGGCCCAGCAAGGGCAGGTCGAGAAGCCATTCGCCGGGATAGTCGACGATGTCGATCGACAGCTTTCCCGAGGACAGCATCCGGTTCCAGGTGCTGGCGCTCTTGTATTCGATCGTCAGCCGCAATTCCGAGATCGCACGGGTCGAGTCCGGCCACACCCGCTCCTCGACAAGCGCTCGGATGTGATCCTCGTACTGGAAGCGCGGCACGGCGTCATCGGGTTGCTCCTGAAGTGTTGCACCGGTCATGCGTCCGGAACGGAGCGGCTCGAACAGCGGCAGGCGACCGCCATGCAGGAGATTGTGCACCAGCGACGAGATGAAGACCGTCTTGCCCGCCCGCGACAGTCCGGTCACGCCGAGCCGGATGGTCGGATTGACCAGATGGGCGGCGCGGTCGGCGAGATTGTCGAATGCGATCGCGGCTTCGTCGGTCAGGCTGGTGAGGGAAGGGGGCAATGCATCGTCCTGCGGAGACTGTGGCGGGTCTGGCTCGTCGGCAGCACGCGGCCGTCAACGCCATTTCTCTACATATAGGCGGGGCGTGCAGCGCAAAAAAGAGGCGAGCCAACCGTCTCGGATGATCCGGTCAGCCGACGAGGAAATCGCGAAGCACATAGGCTTCTTCGCTGACGGCGTCGATCACCGCGAGGCCTGAGGTCGGATAGCCCTCTGGCACGGTCCGTGCCATGACGTCGTTTCCGCACAGCCGTGCGAAGACTTCCTCGATGGCAGGGTTGTGACCGACGAGCATCAGCGCCTCGACGCCGCGGATCGAACTGACGATCTCGAGATAGGCCTCGGCAGGGGCGTTGTAGAGTGCGTCGACATAGCGGAACTCGACGAGGCCGGAGAAGACGCGATTGATCGCCTCTGCCGTCTGTCGGCAACGCTTGGCCGTTGAGCATACCACTAGATCGGGGCGATACCCCCTGTCGGCTGCGGTTTCTGCCAGGATTTCCGCTTCGGCGAAGCCGGCATCCGAAAGGCTGCGGTCAAAATCGCGACCGCCGGGCTCGGCCCAACCGGATTTCGCGTGGCGCAGCAGATAGATGCGCTGGGGAAGCTGAATGGAGGGCGTCATCCTTGAAGGTATCCACATGCGATGGAGCTTGAGAATTGACGTACCGGTTCTTGGGCCTTGCCGTCAACCATGCCGCATCGAAGCCAGCATCAACCTATCGCGGTGGAGGTGTATGTATCGTTCGTCGGGATGAAAGCAATTTATGCTTAAAAAATAGAAGTTTAGATGAAAAATGTAACAGATTTAAAAATGGCTTGGAAACAGTCAGAAGGCTTGAACCGGTTGCCTTGAAAGGATATACAGCCGCCCATTGAGATGTTCTTCAGGAGAATCGCGTTGAGTGAGAAGATCAATCTTAGCAATTATGTGCTCTCGGAAGACGAAGAGTTCATGAACGCCAATCAGCGGGCCTATTTCAGGGCAAAGCTGATCGCCTGGAAAAACGACATCCTGCGCGAGGCGCGCGAGACGCTCGACCACCTGGCTGAAGAGAGCGCCAATCATCCTGATCTTGCAGACCGGGCTTCCTCAGAAACCGACAGAGCCATCGAACTTCGTGCCCGTGACCGGCAGCGCAAGCTGATCTCGAAGATCGACGCGGCACTGCAGCGGATCGACGACGGGACTTACGGCTACTGCGAAGAGACTGGCGAGCCGATCGGCCTCAAGCGTCTGGATGCCCGCCCGATTGCAACACTGTCGATCGAGGCACAAGAACGGCACGAGCGCCGCGAAAAGGTCTATCGCGACGAGTGAGGGCGAGATCTCAGCTCAGTCTTATGAACGAATTCAGACCCGCTCCGGCGGGTTTTTTCTTTTTGCGGCAAGCCGTCGCGACAGGTGCCCCGACCCGTCACGGATTGCGGCTGGCGGACATTTCGCCAAAGATCCGGGCGATTTCGTTCTGCAGATTGGGTTCCGGAGCCGGCTGCGGGGCGTTGGGCGAAGCTGGCGTTGCGCGGTTTGTTTCCGGCAAGATGGCGGCAATAGGCGGCCGCGGACGGTCGGCACGGGTTTCAGGTAGGATCTGGGGCGTCTGAGGCGCAGGCTGCGGCGCCGGCGCAGGGTCTGTCGCCAGATGCAGTGCCATCTCTTCTTCGAGGACGCGCTCGAAGTCGCTCATGTCACGCGCATCGGGTTCGCTCGGCCCGGCTGAGGGCTGGCTTTCCACCTGCGGGTCGATGCGTTGCGGTTCCACGAGACGCGCGCTGGCGGTTGGTTGAACCGGCACGAGCACCCGTTGGCGTGCCGCTTCCAGCAGATCTTCTGCAGCAGGCGCATCGATGACGCTGGGCGTTGCAACTTGTGGTTCGACCCTGACCTCCTCGATCTTCCGGGCATCGAGCTCGTTCCGCATGATCGGCTCGACAGGCTCGATCCTGAAAGCTTCAATCGGCGGCGTGCCGCTCGTCTTGGCCTCCATAGGGCTCTCATCCACGCCCATCATCGGCTCATTGCGGCGCATGACCGGTTCGATGTCGACCGGGGCGGTCGCGGTCGACGCTGATGCGACCATCATCGGTTCGAGGCTTGCAGTCGGCTGGACAGGCGGCTGCTCGACAGGCGGTTCGCGACGCGCGACCGGTTCGACTGCGGGCGCCTGGACCCGGACCTGAGGCGCCACTTCCGGGCGTGCAGTCATGGCCGCTGCTGCCACGGGGGCCGCTGCGGCGGTCGCAATTGCTGCCACCGGGGCGGCTGTCACCACGTTTTCGACAGCAGGTTCCGGGCCACGCATCGATGCGGCTTGCTGACGACGCGGCTCGGCGATCGGCGCATGCATGGGCTGAGGATCGACCTGCGGTGAAACGGCGGCTGGCCGGGGCGTTTCCGCGGCCATCGGGCGCCTGGCCGGCGCTTCTGCTGGTGCACTGGCCATAATGGCAGGGGACGCGATTGCCGGGGATGCAATCGGCGGTGAGGCCGGTTCGGTTGCGGCAAGGGCGGGTCGAACAGTCGTCTCGGCAAGATCCTGCTTATCCGCCAAAGCCTGGGGCTGGATCGGCCTTGCGCTGAGATAGGGGCGCTCATCGCCAATGCCGCTTTCGATCACGATGTCGGTCGGGCCGCCGATCATGACCAGATGTTCGACATTGTCGCGGCGCACCAGCACGATCCGGCGACGGGTATCGACGGCAGCAGCATCCAGCACCTGCAGACGTGGCTGGCGGTTGCGCCCGCCACGCACGAAAGGCGAGGGCGCCCGGTTGCGCAGGATCCAGAGCACGATGAACAGGCAGAGCAAAGCGAGGCTGACGCCGAGTGCCGCCACGAGAAAACGATTGCCATAGGCCGAGATCAGGTCATCCAGCATGTGCGTGCTCCTTTTGACAGGCTTTCTGGCAGAAGACGGCTCCTTCCGCAATCTTGCGTGCGACCGCGCCCTCGTCGCCGGGGGTGAAAGGTCGGGCAAGATCGGTCAGGATTGCGGCATTCCTGTGGGGGAGCGGCCGGGCGGGGCCGTCTGGCCTTTTCTTTGCTTTTTGCAGCTACGGCATATTGATAAACAGGTGGAAGCGCCGATTCTCGCTAGGTCGGATCTTCCGTGCGCTTAGGCAAGAGGCATCAATGACACGAAAGCAGTATGATCGAGATGGAGACGGCCCGCTGGTCGATCGCCGTAATGGCGTCGGCATGGCGTTGCGCATCCTGCTGCTGGCCCTTGCCCTGATCGCCGCATCCGCCGCCTTCATCTTTTTCCGCGACCAGCTCGACAATCAGGTCGTGCTTGGCGTTCTCGGTATCCTGGCGATGATGGGGATCTTCTTCATCGTCTCGGCAGTGATCGGTTTCATCGAGGTGATGCCGCAGTCGAACAGCGACACGCTGGCCCGCCGTTTCCTGTCTAGCCAGCCGGATGGCACGCTGATCACCGATAGCGAAGGCCGCATCGTCTTCGCCAATGTGGCCTATGGCACGATGACAGGTGCGCGCAAGGCAACCGAGGTGCAGACGCTCGAAGCGCTGCTCTCGCGCTACCGCGAATCGAGCGAGGCGCTCTACCGTCTGACCAATGGTCTGCGGGAAGGTCGCGACAGCTACGAGGAATTCCGGCTGCTGAAGCCGCTCGGCAATCAGACGGGCAACGGCTCGGGTGCCCACTGGTACCGGCTGAAGGCGCGGTTGTTGCCCGGCGAGGGACGCGGCAAGCCGCTGCATGTCTGGCAGATATCGGACATCACCGCCGAGCGTGACGATCAGGAGCGCTTCTTCAAGGAATTGCAGCACGCGATCGACTATCTCGATCATGCGCCGGCCGGTTTCTTCTCCGCCGGTCGCAAGGGCGAGATCTACTATCTGAACGCGACGCTTGCCGAGTGGCTCGGGGTCGATCTCACACAGTTCAATCCGGGATCGATGACGATCTCGGATCTCGTGGCCGGGGAAGGCATGGCGCTGATCGATTCGGTGCAGGCCGAACCGGGCCAGGCCCGCACGGAAACCCTCGACCTCGATCTCAGGCGCGTGAACGGCCAGAGCCTGCCCGTGCGCCTCGTTCACCGCGTCCGGGCCGCCCGCGACGGGGCGCCGGGCGAGAGCCGTTCGATCGTACTCGCGCGGAGCCAGAGCGAGAACGGCGACCAATCCGATTCGGTCGCCTCAATGCGGTTCACCCGCTTCTTTAACAATACGCCGATGGCGATCGCCTCCGTCGACGGCGAGGGCCGGATCCTCAGGACCAACGCCCCGTTCATGAAGCTCTTTGCCGATATCATCTCGCGCGACGAGATCGAACGGCACGGGCTGATCGAGGTGGTGCTTCACGAAAGCGAACGCGAGGGCTTCCGGGGCGCGCTCGCTGCCGCCATGGACCGCCAGGTCGACATTTCGCCGATCGACAGCCGTCATCCGACGAATGACGTCAGGCATTTCCGCTTCTACGTGAACGCCGTCATCGACCAGAGCGATGAGGCGCCGGAAGAGGCGGCGATCGTCTATGCCGTCGATGTGACCGACCAAAAGGCGCTCGAGGCGCAGATGGCGCAGACGCAGAAGATGAATGCGGTTGGCACACTCGCCGGCGGCATCGCGCATGACTTCAACAACGTGCTGACGGCGATCCTTCTGTCTTCCGACCACCTGCTTCTGCAGGCGCGGCCATCGGATGCGAGCTTTGCCGACCTCATGGAGATCAAGCGCAATGCCAATCGTGCCGCCGTGCTGGTGCGGCAATTGCTCGCCTTCTCGCGCAAGCAGACGATGCGCCCGAGCGTCTTGAACCTCACCGACGTGATCGGCGACTTGAGAATGCTGGTCGATCGCTTGATTTCGGGCACGAATGTCAAGCTCAAGGTCGATTACGGCCGCGATCTCTGGCCGGTGAAAACAGACCTGTCGCAGTTCGAGCAGGTGCTCATCAATCTCTGCGTCAATGCGCGCGATGCGATGCCCGATGGTGGTTCGATCACCGTGTCGACCCACAACATCACTGCCGAGCAGGCCGAAGGCTTCGGTTATCGCGGTCTGCCGCCGGAAGACATGGTGCTGGTCGAGGTTGCCGACAATGGCACCGGTATTGCGCCCGAGATCATGGACAAGATCTTCGAGCCCTTCTTCACGACGAAGGAAGTCGGCAAGGGTACGGGCCTTGGGCTTGCCATGGTCTACGGCATCGTCAAGCAGTCCGGCGGCTACATCTATCCCGAGTCCGAGGTGGGCAAGGGGACGACCTTCCGCATCTTCCTGCCGCGCCATGTGCCCGAGGTGCAGCCGGTTGCTGAAGGGCAAGCCGTCAACGCGACCGTCAATGGTGACACCATCACGGTCGCCCCGGCTAAAGGGGCAGCCGAGGCCCAGGAGACGCCGGATCTCACCGGCAAGTCTGCCGTCGTTCTGCTCGTCGAAGACGAAGAGGCGGTGCGGCGTGGCGGCAAACGCATGCTGGAGACGCGCGGCTACACTGTTCACGAGGCTGGATCCGGTGTCGAGGCGCTCGACATCATGGAAGAGCTGGATGGCGAGGTGGACATCGTGGTCTCCGACGTCGTCATGCCGGAAATGGACGGCCCCACCCTTCTCACCGAACTGCGCAAAAAATATCCGGATCTGAAGTTCATCTTCGTCTCGGGTTATGCCGAGGACGCCTTTGCCCGCAATCTGCCGGCTGATGCCAAGTTCGGCTTCCTGCCCAAGCCCTTCTCGCTGAAGCAGCTGGCTGTGGCAGTCCGCGAAATGCTGGATGGCGAGAGCTGAGGCTTTTCGTGACTGTCCATCAACAAAGAAGCCCGCCGGAGCGATCCGGCGGGCTTCTTTGTTTGACGTGAGTTTGGCCGATCAGCCGTTCATGGCAACCGCTATCTCGGCGGCCAGACGGGCATTGTTCTCGACCAGTGCGATATTGGTCTTCAGCGAGCGACCACCTGTCAGGTGGAAGATGTTGTCGAGCAGATAAGGCGTCACTGCTTTGCCGGCGATCTCGTCGCGTTCGGCATTGGCAAGCGCCCGGCTGATATAGATTTCCATTTCCTCGCGCGGGATCTCGTCGGCTTCCGGAACCGGGTTGGCAATCAGCATCCCGCCATCGATGCCGAGCTGGTCGCGCATCTTCTGGAAGTTTGCGATCGCAGCCGGGCTCTGCAGGTTGAGGAGGCTCTTCAGGCCCGAGCTGCGCGACCAGAATGCAGGGAAGTCTTCGCTGTCATAGGTGACGACGGGCACGCCACGCGTTTCCAGCACTTCCAAGGTCTTCGGAATGTCGAGGATCGCCTTCGGGCCCGCCGAAACGACGATCACTGCCGTGCGCGCCAGTTCTTCGAGGTCGGCGGAGATGTCGAAGCTTTCTTCGGCGCCACGATGCACGCCGCCAATGCCGCCTGTCGCAAAGACATGGATGCCGGCGCGGTAGGCAGCGATCATCGTTGCCGCGACAGTGGTCGCGCCGTTGCGGCGCTCGGCAATCGCAAAGGCGAGATCGGCGCGCGAGAGCTTCATCACATGCTCCATCTGCGCCAGCGCCTCGAGCTCTGCCGGTTCCAGTCCGATATGCAGCACGCCCTTGATGACGGCGATCGTGGCGGGCACGGCGCCCTGCTGGCGGACGATGTCCTCGACGCTGCGGGCCATCTCCAGATTGCCCGGATAGGGCATCCCATGGGTGATGATGGTGGATTCGAGAGCCACGATCGGTGCGCCGCGCTGTTTGGCGGCGCTGACTTCGCTCGAATAGGTGATGGGCAGAAGTGGCGATATGGAACGGGTCATGGGGGGATCTTCCGTTAGAAATTCAGGGTCTCATGACAGGAAACGGGCCGGCGGGACAAGAGCCATTTGACGTGCAAGCTTCTCGCATGAGAGATTTTCATCCGTCGCATTGGGGCAGGCGAGGGTGATCGCAGCACTTGCCGTGCCCTGGCGCAGTGCCACGTCCAATGTCGCGCCGGACAGGCGGGCATGCAGGAAACCGGCGGCGAAGGCATCGCCGGCCCCGGTGACATCGGCGATCTGCTCGAGCGGTTCAGGCACGATCAGGGCTATGTCCTTTTCATCGAAGACGACGGTGGGACCACCGCCGCTCGTGACGCTGCCGCCGCGCAAGCCCTTGGCGCGCAACAGATCCGGCCAGTCTTCAGGCCGTTGGGGGCGCTGGCCGGCAATCGCTTCGGCCTCCGTGCCATTCATGAAAAGATGGGTGAGAAAGGGCAGGGCGCGCGCGAATTTCACCACCTTGGCCGGCGAAATCGCGATCGCCGACAGTCCCTTGCCGGCCGCATGGCAGGTCGCCGCCAGAGCGGTCAAGGTGTCCGCCGGCAGGTTGGCGTCGGCCAGAACGTGATCTGCCTCGGTGAGGCTGTCGCGCATTGACCGCGCCCGCATCCGCCGTGCCGAGAACGCGTCGTAAAGCGCCATGTCGGCGAGGGCGATGACCAGATTGCCGTCCCGCTCGAGGACGGCCGTATAGCTCGGGGTGGCGCGATCGAGAAACATCACGGGCTGGTCGTCGAGACCGGCGCGTTCGGCTGCATCCGCCACCGTCTGACCTGCGGCATCGCCGCCGCGCGGCGCAATCAGGCGGACCGAGCGGCCTAGGCGGGAGAGATTGCATGCCGCGTTGAAGACGCCGCCTCCGACTTCCTCGAACCATTGGCCGGGATTGCTCGCACCCGGCTTCGTGTCGCCGAATATGCGGCCGCGCCGGTCGATATGGGCGCCCCCGATCGCCAGAATTTCAGTCGTCATGGGCATGCCTCCAGCATTGGCGAAACACGAATCGAACCGGCGCTTGCCAGGGTCTGCCTTGGATGTGCGCCCCGCACAGCCGTGCTCGCACTGCGGCGCGGAACATCATTCGAACACGCGCTCGAAAACGATTGAGATTCAACCGCTTCGCCTGCTCTTGCAAAATGAGAACAAAAAGAGTACATATTCCCCATCGGCGGCTTCATTGCCTATGCGGCCTCAATAACCTAAAGGTGGATCAAATGGCACAGAATTCTTTGCGGCTGGTAGAGGACAAATCGGTGGATAAAAGCAAGGCATTGGAAGCGGCGCTCTCGCAGATCGAACGGTCGTTCGGCAAGGGCTCGATCATGAAACTCGGCGCGAACGAGAGCGTGGTCGAAGTCGAGACGGTCTCGACGGGGTCGCTCAGCCTCGACATCGCGCTCGGCATTGGCGGCCTGCCGAAGGGGCGCATCATTGAAATTTACGGGCCTGAAAGCTCGGGTAAGACGACGCTTGCGCTGCAAACCATTGCCGAAGCGCAGAAAAAGGGCGGCATCTGCGCCTTCGTCGACGCCGAACATGCCCTCGATCCGGTCTATGCCCGCAAGCTCGGCGTCGATCTGCAGAACCTTCTGATCTCGCAGCCGGATACCGGCGAGCAGGCACTCGAAATCACCGACACGCTAGTGCGCTCGGGCGCGATCGACGTGCTCGTCGTCGACTCGGTTGCGGCGCTCACCCCGCGCGCCGAAATCGAAGGCGAAATGGGCGACAGCCTGCCGGGCATGCAGGCCCGCCTGATGAGCCAGGCGCTGCGCAAGCTGACCGCCTCGATCTCCAAGTCGAAGACGATGGTCATCTTCATCAACCAGATCCGCATGAAGATCGGCGTCATGTTCGGCTCGCCGGAAACGACGACCGGCGGTAACGCTCTGAAGTTCTACGCTTCCGTGCGTCTCGACATTCGCCGCATCGGCGCGGTCAAGGATCGCGAAGAGGTCGTCGGCAACCAGACCCGCGTCAAGGTCGTCAAGAACAAGATGGCACCGCCCTTCAAGCAGGTCGAATTCGACATCATGTATGGCGAAGGCGTCTCGAAGACCGGTGAGCTCGTCGATCTCGGCGTCAAGGCCGGCATCGTCGAGAAGTCCGGGGCCTGGTTCTCCTACAACAGCCAGCGTCTCGGCCAGGGGCGTGAAAACGCCAAGCTCTTCCTGCGCGACAATCCTGCCGTGTCTCAGGAGATCGAGATGGCACTGCGCCAGAATGCCGGTCTGATCGCCGAGAAGTTCCTGCAGAATGGCGGGCCCGATGCCAATGACGCTGACGGTGCCGACGACGCGTAAACTGCCGTCCATCTTCGACTGATTTGTCGGCCGCGTTTCCTTCGAGACGCGGCCGGTTTTCGTTTCGGCTGCTGGACAGGGATGAAGCCGGGCGATAAAAGCCATTGATTTTGCAAATTGGCCGGGTTCCGGCCTGAATGAAGGGCGTGACATGAGCGGTGTAAACGACATCCGGTCGACTTTTCTCGATTACTTCAAGACGAACGGTCACGAGGTCGTTTCCTCCAGCCCGCTGGTGCCGCGCAACGACCCAACGCTGATGTTCACCAATGCCGGCATGGTGCAGTTCAAGAACGTCTTTACCGGTCTCGAACAGCGGCCGTATACGACGGCTGCGACGGCGCAGAAATGCGTGCGCGCCGGCGGCAAGCACAACGACCTCGACAATGTCGGCTATACCGCCCGCCACCACACCTTCTTTGAAATGCTCGGCAATTTCTCCTTCGGCGACTACTTCAAGGAACGCGCCATCGAGCTTGCCTGGAACCTGATCACCAAGGAATTCGGCATCGACCGCAACCGCCTTCTGGTCACCGTCTACCATACGGATGACGAGGCGCATGGACTGTGGAAGAAGATCGCCGGCCTCTCCGACGACAAGATCATTCGCATCCCGACCAGCGACAATTTCTGGGCGATGGGTGACACCGGCCCCTGCGGTCCATGCTCGGAAATCTTCTACGATCACGGCGATCACATCTGGGGCGGCCCTCCGGGCTCGCCGGAAGAAGACGGTGACCGGTTCATCGAGATCTGGAACCTCGTCTTCATGCAGTACGAGCAGGTGACCAAGGAAGAGCGCATCGACCTGCCGCGGCCGTCGATCGACACCGGCATGGGGCTCGAGCGCGTCGCGGCCCTCCTGCAGGGCAAGCACGACAACTACGACATCGACCTGTTCCGCGCGCTGATCGACGCCTCCGTCGATCTCACCGGTGTCAAGGCCGAAGGCGAGCGTCGCGCAAGTCACCGCGTCATCGCTGACCACCTGCGCTCGTCTGCCTTCCTGATCGCCGACGGTGTCTTGCCGTCGAATGAAGGTCGGGGCTATGTGCTGCGCCGCATCATGCGCCGCGCGATGCGTCACGCGCAGCTGCTCGGTGCGAAGGACCCGGTCATCTACAAGCTGCTGCCGGTCCTCGTGCAGCAGATGGGCCGCGCCTATCCCGAGCTCGTCCGGGCGGAATCCCTGATCTCCGAGACGCTCAAGCTCGAGGAAACCCGCTTCCGCAAGACGCTGGAGCGCGGGCTGACCCTGCTCTCGGATGCAACTGCAACGCTCGACAAGGGCGACAGCCTCGACGGCGAGACCGCCTTCAAGCTCTACGACACCTATGGCTTCCCGCTCGATCTGACACAGGATGCGCTGCGTGGTCGCGGTATCGGCGTCGACCTCACCGGCTTCAACGACGCGATGCAGCGCCAGAAGGCCGAAGCCCGTGCCAACTGGGCGGGCTCTGGCGACAAGGCGCAGGAAACCGTGTGGTTCGAACTCAAGGAAAAGTTCGGTGCGACCGAATTTCTTGGCTACAGCTCGGAGACCGCCGAAGGTCAGGTTCTGGCCGTGGTCAAGGATGGCAAGGTCATCGAGCAGGCAAGTGCCGGTGAAGAGGTCCAGATTGTCGTCAACCAGACGCCGTTCTATGGCGAGTCCGGTGGCCAGATGGGCGATACCGGCGAGATTGTCGGCGAAGGCTTCTCGCTTGCCGTGAACGACACCCAGAAGAAGGGTGAAGGCGTCTTCGTGCATGTCGCGACCGTCCAGAACGGCGTGGTCAAGGCCGGCGGCGCGGTGCAGCTGAATGTCGATCATGCCCGCCGCTCGCGGCTGCGTTCGAACCATTCCGCCACCCACCTTCTTCACGAGGCCCTGCGCGAAGTGCTCGGCACCCATGTCGCCCAGAAGGGTTCGCTGGTCGCGCCCGAGCGTCTGCGCTTCGACATCTCCCATCCGAAGCCGATCTCGGCCGAGGAGTTGAAGGTGGTCGAGGAGATGGCAAACGAGATCATCATTCAGAATGCGCCGGTCACCACCCGCCTGATGGCGGTGGACGATGCGATTGCCGAGGGTGCCATGGCGCTGTTCGGTGAAAAGTATGGTGACGAGGTGCGCGTTGTGTCCATGGGGACGGCGCTGCGTGGCGAAAAGGCCGGCAAGTCCTATTCGACCGAGCTTTGCGGCGGCACGCATGTGTCGGCGACTGGCGATATCGGGCTTGTTCGTCTGGTCGGCGAAAGCGCCGTCGGTGCCGGCGTGCGCCGCATCGAGGCGCTGACGGGAGAGGCGGCGCGCGCCTATCTCGCCGAGCAGGACGAGCGCGTGAAGACGCTCGCTTCGACACTCAAGGTTCAACCGACCGACGTGGTTGCTCGGGTCGAGGCCCTCTTCGACGAGCGCCGCAAGCTCGAAAAGGAACTTGCGGATGCCAAGCGCAAGCTCGCCATGGGCGGTGGTACCACCGGCGGTGCCGAGGCGCCGAAGCAGGTGAATGGCGTCAACTTCATCGGCCGCGTGCTGGCCGGCATCGATGCCAAGGATTTGAAGGGCATGGCCGATGAGGCGAAGGCCGATCTGGCCACTGCCGTCGTCGTCCTGATCGCGGTTGCCGACGATGGCAAGGCGAGCGCCGTGGTCTCCGTCACGCCTGACCTTGTGGACCGTTTCAGCGCCGTCGATCTGGTGCGTGTCGCCTCGGCAGCGCTCGGCGGCAAGGGCGGCGGCGGACGTCCTGATATGGCCCAGGCCGGTGGTCCTGATGGTGCCGAGGCCGAGGCCGCAATTGCGGCAGTCGAGGCGGCACTTGCCTGATCTGCCTACGTTCTCAGACAATCCAGGCCGGGCTTTGCCCGGCCTTTTTTGTTTGAGGTTATCGAGATTTGCCGATTCCTTTTGAATTTTCTTCAGTCTTGTGTGCTATCTCACAGCCCTCTCTGAGGTTGTCGATTTGGCCCAAGTTTTCCACATTCCTACGCTCACCGTTTGCCTGGCGGGAACGTTGATCCTGCTGTCCGGTTTTCTGACCCTTCTCTGGGTACAGGAGCGGGACAACCGCGCTTTGGGTCTCTGGTCTCTGGGCTTTTCCGCGGGCGCGCTCGGCATGGTGCTTGTGAGCGTTCGCGAAGTGGCTCCGCCGATCGTCGCGTTCGGTCTCGGCAATGGCCTGGGTATCTCCTGTCTCGGCTTGATCTGGCTCGGTTGCCTTGCTTTCGAGGGCGAGACCAGAAAGGGAGCCGGATTGGTCGCGGCGGCGGGCGGTGTCGTCTGGCTGGCGCTTTTTGCTTTTCCGTCCTTTGCGGCGGACCTTGGCGCGCGCATATTTGCCGCCTCCATACTCTTCGCGGGCTATTCCTTTCTGATCATCCCGGTGCTGTTTCTCGGTCAGCGGCGCGAGCCTCTGCCCGCCCGCATGGTTGCGATCGTCGCCTTCGGTACCCACGGTGTTGCCCATCTCATCCGTATCCCGATGCAATTCATCGAGCCGGTGCAACTCGTCGCGGGGCATGCGCCACTCTGGTACGGAGCAATGATGTTCGCTTTCTTCCTCCAGGGGTTGGCTTCTGCATTGGCGATCTTTGCCATGGTGCATGAACGGGCCACCCGGCGGTACAAGGTCGCTTCCGAGACCGATGCCCTGACCCTTTTGCGGAACCGGCGCGCCTTCATCGACGCCATCGCTCGGGCGCGCGCCGATGCGGGCGGGGCCGCACCGGGTGCCGTTCTTGCGCTTGTCGATGCGGATCACTTCAAGCAGGTCAACGATACCTACGGCCATGCAGCGGGCGACACGGTTCTGGTGGAACTCGGCCGTCTGTTGACCCGTGAGGTGCCCGAGACCGCAATTGTGGGGCGCCTCGGCGGCGAAGAGTTCGGCGTCTATCTGCCGGCCAGTGTCGTGTTGCGCCAGCCTGATCTTCTGGATGATCTGCGTATCAGGGTCAGCACTATGCTTGTCGAGCATGAGGGCCAGCTGCCGGCGATTACCGTCAGCATCGGTGCAGCGTCGCTGCCGTCTGGGCCGCTCGACTTTCCCCTTGCTCTGGCGCGCGCCGACAAGGCGCTCTACGCTTCAAAGAAGGCCGGGCGTAACCGGGTGACCTGGGGTGGTCTGGATCTTCCTGCGGAGAGCCTGGATCCTTCGCGTATGATGGACGTGTCTTCCGACCTTGCTTCCGCTGCGCCAAGGTCTGCTGCCTGAACCGTTCATGCTTTGCCGCATGGGGCTCCATGGGCAAGATCGTCCCGTGCCTCGGCAAGTGTTCGCACGAAATGAACGCCCTCTTCGGGGACTTCCTGATGGAGCAGCATCGTCCTCAACTCGCTGCGTTCCGTGACGACATAGACCTGGACGCCGTGACGAACTGCCTTGCGGATGACGCTCGCCAGAAGATTGACGCCTGAGGTGTCGACGAAGCGGATCCCGGTGCAATCGAGCACGAGGTTGCGGTGGTCATCGCCGATGCGATCGAGCACGGCGCCGGCCGCTGCCACGGCACCGAAGAAGAAGGCGCCATCCAGGCGATAGGTGACCGTCGCCGTGTCTGTTGCGTCCAGCGGTTTTTCCGGCCCTTCGGCGGTTACGCGAATGTTCTTCGACATGTGGTGGATGAACTGCAGCGCGGCCAGCGAAAAGCCGACGACGATGCCTTCGGTCAGGTCGCGGAAAACGACGAGCAGGAAGGTGACGGCGAGGATCAGAGTTTCGCCGCGCGATGAGCGGACGAGGGCTGCAATCGCCGACTTCTCCACCATGTTCCAGGAGACGACGGCGAGCACGCCCGCGAGTGCTGCGAGCGGGATATAGGCGGCAAGCGGGGCGGCAACCAGCATGAAGGCAAGCAGGAACGCCGCATGCAGCATGCCGGACACAGGGCTCGTGGCGCCAGCCCTCACATTGGTCGCGGTGCGCGCGATCGTGCCTGTCACGCAGATGCCGCCGAAAAGGGCCGAGCCGATATTGGCGACGCCCTGAGCGAGCAATTCCGTGTTCGATCGATGGCGCCGTCCGGTCATGCCGTCCGCGACGACGGCGGAGAGGAGCGATTCGATTGCGCCGAGGAGCGCAAAGGCTATGGCATCGGGGAGAACGGCGAGCGCGAGCTCGGGGGTGATGCTTGGCAGGGACGGCAAAGGTAGCCCTGAGGGAATGCCGCCGAATTTCGAGCCGATCGTGGCGACCGGTAGCTGCAACAGTGCAGCGGCGAGCGAGGCTGCGATCACCGCAATCAGCAGACCCGGCCATGTCGGACGCAGGTGGCGCAGGACAAGGATGAGGGTGATGGTGAGCGCTGCGATCGCAGCGGCGGAGGGTGAAAACGCCGGTAGGGCAGCTACGATCGCTCCGAGTTTGTCGGCCAGCGGGCCTGGTTCGCCACCGGGGAACGTCAGGCCCAAGAGTTCGCCGATCTGGCTTGCGAAGATGATCACGGCAATGCCGGCCGTGAAGCCGACGGTCACCGGATAGGGTATGAACTTGATGTAGTCGCCGAGCCTCAGCAGGCCGCAGGCGATCAGCATCAGCCCTGCCATTGCGGTTGCGAGCAGCAGGCCGTCGACGCCGTGTGTGGCGACGGTCGTGCTCACCAGAACGATGAAGGCGCCGGCCGGTCCACCGATCTGGTGGCGACTGCCGCCCAGAAGCGAGACGAGAAAACCACCGATGATCGCCGTATAGAGCCCGCGGTCCGGCGTCACGCCCGAGGCGATGGCGATGGCCATGGACAACGGCAGGGCAACGATGGCAACGGTCAATCCCGCCAGTGCATCTGCCTTGAAGCGGCCGAGGCCGTAGCCTTCGCGAAATACGCTGACGGATTTGGGCAGGATGACGTCGGTCATGGTGATCGCGCTTGCCGGGTGGGGTGCGTGGCCGGCTCCTCCCGCCACACCTGTCAGGCCATTGGAGCCTGAGTCCCGACTTTTGACAACATGGCCAAAGGGATAGTGTCGGCGTCTTGCCGAGGTGCCCGCAAGTGGCGGTCGCCGACAGGGCTGCCGACCCCTCCCTGTTCGCGGTCGCGAATCTTGCCTATGGTGATCTTCAATGAAGACCGAGACCACTTATCCCACCCTGATTGTCTATCCACGCCGGGGCTTAGCCGTCCTCTGGGCCACGACGTCAGCCATCGTCCTGTCCGTTGCCTTCGGCGGGCTTCTGGCCAGCCTGCTTGGCGGTGGCTGGGCCAGTCCCATGACGCTGCTCTATCTCGCGCTCCTGACGCTTGCCCTTTTCGGCCTTCGCAAGGGGTGGCAAGGCATCGCCACGGCGATGCGGCTTCTGGTCGAGCTCAACAATGAAGAACTGATCGATTATCGCAGCGGTCGGCGGATCGCCTGGGCGTCCATGGTGGAACTGGCGCAGCGGCGCGTCGACGGGCTTTGGGTGATCGACATCGATCATATTGACGAGGATGACCCCGACCGTCTGGAGACCTATGCGCTTCCGCTTTCGGGCTATCACATGACCGGCCGGCGACTTGGCGCGGAGATCCGCAAGCGCTTTGCCGAGGTCGATCAGGGCGAGGATCTTCCGGATGAAGAATTGAAAAACCCGGCCACGTTGCCGTGACCGGGTTTTGAATTTTCAAACCGTGGCTGCCGTTCAGGCGGCCATGGCCTTCTTCAGGTTCTCGTCGACCTTGTCGAGGAAGGCGGTCGTGGAAAGCCATGGCTGATCCGGGCCGATGAGCAGCGCCAGGTCCTTGGTCATGAAGCCTGCCTCAACCGTGTCGATGCAGACCTTTTCCAGCGTGGTGGCGAAGTTGGCGAGTTCAGCATTGTCGTCGAGCTTGGCGCGGTGGGCGAGGCCACGCGTCCAGGCGAAGATCGAGGCGATCGAGTTGGTCGAGGTTTCCTGACCCTTCTGGTGCTGACGGTAGTGGCGGGTAACCGTACCGTGCGCAGCTTCGGCTTCAACCGTGCGGCCATCCGGCGACAGCAGAACCGAGGTCATCAGACCGAGCGAGCCGAAGCCCTGCGCGACCGTATCCGACTGCACGTCGCCGTCGTAGTTCTTGCAGGCCCAGACATAGCCGCCGGACCACTTGAGCGCCGAGGCGACCATGTCGTCGATCAGGCGATGTTCGTATACGATTCCGGCTTCGTCGAACTTTTCCTTGAATTCTGCCTGGTAGACTTCTTCGAAGATATCCTTGAAGCGGCCGTCATAGGCCTTGAGGATGGTGTTCTTCGTCGACAGGTAGACCGGCCACTTGCGCATCAGGCCGTACATCATCGAGGCACGGGCGAATTCGCGGATCGATTCGTCGAGGTTGTACATGGCGAGTGCCACGCCGGCGCCCGGTGCGTTGTAGACTTCCTTCTCGATCACTTCGCCGTCTTCACCGACGAACTTGATAGTGAGCTTGCCCTTGCCGGGGAACTTGAAGTCGGTTGCCTTGTACTGGTCGCCGAAGGCGTGACGGCCGACAACGATCGGCTTGGTCCAGCCGGGAACGAGGCGGGGCACGTTCTTGCAGATGATCGGTTCGCGGAAGATGACGCCGCCGAGGATGTTGCGGATCGTGCCGTTCGGGCTCTTCCACATTTCCTTGAGGTTGAATTCCTTCACGCGGGCTTCGTCCGGGGTGATGGTCGCGCACTTGATGCCGACGCCGTGCTTCTTGATGGCGTGGGCGGCGTCGATGGTCACCTGGTCGTTGGTGGCGTCGCGGTTCTCGACGGACAGGTCGTAATATTCAATGTCGAGATCCAGGTAGGGAAGGATCAGCTTGTCCTTGATGAACTGCCAGATGATGCGGGTCATCTCGTCGCCGTCGAGATCGACGACCGGGTTGGCTACCTTGATCTTGGTCATGAATATCCTCACGAGTTTTTGCCTGACGCGCAGGCGCGGGGAGGGCGCTCTGCCGATGGCCTGCCTATAACATTCTCTCGTTACAAGGCAAACAGCAGAGGCCGCCTTGAAGGAAAAACTCGCTCAGACTTTCGGCGAGCGCTTTCGCCCCAAACTTGGTCCGGATGGCATGACCGCTTTCGGCTAGAACGCCAACAGAGAGAGCCTCGGGAGAGTTTTTGATGAAGAGCACCTGGATCGCAATGCTGATCATGCTGTGGTCGGGCACCGCCATGGCAGCGGATGTGACGGCGCCTGTACGCGAAGTGGTGGAGGCGACCGCCCGGAATTGGGCCGAGGGCTCAACCGGGCAGGAAGAGGAGGTCTTCTCAACGGATCGCCTGACGCGCCTATTCAGCAAGGACTTCGCATCGGCCTTCGAAGCGGCTTCGAAGAACCCGCCCTACGATATTGCCGAAGGCGAGACGACGGGCTTTCCTTTCGATTACGATCCGATCGCGCAGGGACAGGATGGTTGCCCCTTTGAAGACATCAGGATCGAGGATGACGGCGACGGGCAGGTGACCGCCCTCTTCGACAACCACTCCTGTTTCGGGGGCGCCGAAGCGCCCGATACCGTCTTGATCTTCCACCTCGTCGAGGAGGGTGGTCGCCCTGTCATCGACGACATCTATCCCGTCGAGGACGGACAGTCCGGGACTTCGATCAAGCAGGACCTGAAACGGCAGGGTGGCCTGTGAACCGCGTCCACCGTCCCGTCGCCATCACTGCTGTTGCCGCAGCCGTCGCTTTATTCCCGGCAACGGCCGTCTTCGCGGCCGATCCGCTCGAGCCTGTGCGGATCGTGATGAGCGTCGCCGGATGGAAAGACAAGGATGCGCCCAAGGTGGAGGCGTCCGGCTATTTCGATGGTCGCCTGCTCGGGACGATCTACAGCGCAAGCTTTGCCGACATCTATCGTCTCGCCGAGAAGACGGACGAACTGCAGGATGGCAGTGGCTACATGCTGGGCTATGACGCGGTCATCGGGGGGCAGGACAGCTGCGAATTGAAGGATGTGCGCCTCGAGGCCCGGCCGAAGAAGGATGGCGTCACACCCGTAAACGTCTATTTCGATGCCATCTCCTGCTTCGGCCATTCACCGGATCTCATGCAGCCGCAGACGGTCTTCCATGTCATCGAGGAAGACGGTCGCCATGTGATCGACAATCTGTGGAGCGAGGACTACCGCGAGGGTGCACTCGAAAGCTCGGTCAAGGCGCAGTTCGCCGCCTTGACCAAGGCCTATCTCGGTTTTCGGCTGACGGGAGCCTGGCCCAAAGAGTGAGCCCTCCTCTTTGCCTGACGGTCATTTTGTGCCAAGGGGTGCGCAAAATCTCTCTGAAGGAAACGCAATGGCAGGGACGAACAGCGAGCGCGTCATGCTGGCCGAAGGGCCGGCCATCATTCTGGTGGAGCCGCAACTCGGCGAAAACATCGGCATGGTGGCACGCGCCATGGCCAATTTCGGCCTTGTGGAACTGCGTCTCGTCAATCCCCGTGACGGTTGGCCGTCCGACAAGGCCCGTGCTGCGGCATCCAAGGCGGATCATGTCATCGACGGCACCGTCGTTTATGACACGCTTGAGGAGGCTATCGCCGACCTCAACTTCGTCTATGCGACGACTGCGCGCTACCGTGACGGATTCAAGCCTGTTCGTTCACCGGTGACAGCGGCGGAGACGCTCCGCGCCAAGTTCCGCACCGGCGAAAAGACAGGCATCCTCTTCGGTCGGGAAAAGTCCGGCCTGTCGAACGAGGAAGTGGCGCTTGCCGACGAGATTGTCACCTTCCCGGTCAATCCTGCCTTTGCCTCGCTGAACATTGCCCAGGCCGTTCTGCTCATGTCCTATGAGTGGATGAAATCCGGCATGGAGGATGTGCATGGTGTGCCCTTCGACGCGCCGGAACAGCCGGCCGCGACCAAGGAGCAGGTCATCGGTCTGTTCGAACATCTGGAAGAAGCGCTCGATGCGCGCAACTACTTCCATCCGCCCCATAAAAAGGCCAGGATGATCGAGAACCTGCGAGCCGTGTTCAGCAGACGCGCTTTCACCGGCCCGGAGATCCATGTGGTCCGTGGTGTGATCAGTTCGCTCGACCGTTTTGCACGCCCGGGCCAGAGACCGCCCGCGGGAAAGAGCGAGAGCGAGGCTGAGGCGACGCATGACGACGACCGGGATGCCTGACCTCAAGCCGATCCTCGTCTTCGATTCCGGGATCGGCGGTCTCACAGTCTTGCGTGAGGCGCGGCTCTTGATGCCGGAACGCGGCTTCATCTATGTCGCCGACGATGCCGGCTTCCCCTATGGGGGCTGGGAGGAAGAGCCGCTCAAGGCACGCATCGCCCGTCTCTTCGAAGAGCTGTTCGACCGCTACGATCCGGAAGCCGTGATCGTCGCCTGCAATACGGCGTTTACACTTGCCGGCGCCGATCTCAGGCATCGCTTTCCCGACATGCGTTTCATCGGCACTGTCCCGGCGATCAAACCGGCTGCGGAACGCACGCGATCCGGGCTTGTCTCGGTTCTGGCGACGCCAGGTACCGTCAAGCGGGCCTATACGCGCGATCTGATCCAGTCCTTTGCCTCGCAATGCCATGTGCGCCTCGTCGGTTCCGAAAATCTCGCGCGCATGGCGGAAGCCTATATCCGCGGCGAAACCCTGGATGACGCGGCAATTCTTGCTGAAATTGCGCCGTGTTTTGTCGACAAGGACGGTGCGCGGACCGACATCGTGGTGCTTGCCTGCACGCATTATCCCTTCCTCGCCAATGTCTTTCGAAAGCTTGCCCCCTGGCCGGTCGACTGGCTCGATCCGGCCGAAGCGATCGCTCGGCAGGCGCGGCGCCTGGTCCCGCTGGTCGAGGGGGCCGAGCACCCCGATAATTTCGATTTTGCCGTTTTCACATCCGGCAGCCAGGATTTCTCCACCCGGCGCCTGATGCAGGGCATGGGATTGGCCGTGAAGCCGGTCGACACGCCATTTTTCGGCTGATCTCCCTTTTGGGGTCTTGGGTGCCATGTTACCTATGAGGCGTTGCCGGACGCTCAGCCGGTGTAGAGGAGCTCAGCCCCTTACTTGTTTACCGAAATTGCGATTGTTCTCTTTCTGATCGTGCTCAACGGCGTTCTTGCCATGTCGGAGCTTGCGGTCGTTTCAGCCCGTCCTGCGCGCCTCAAGGTGCTTGCGGAACAGGGCAGCCGGGGAGCCGAAACGGCGCTCAAGCTACAGAGTGACCCCGGCCGTTTTCTGTCCACTGTCCAGATCGGCATCACGCTCGTCGGCGTGCTTTCCGGCGCGTTCTCAGGCGCCACACTCGGTGCGCGGCTATCCGGCTGGCTTCAGGTACAGGGATTGTCGGTCGCCGCATCCGATGCGCTCGGCGTCGGCACGGTGGTCGTTCTCATCACCTATCTGTCGCTGATCGTCGGCGAGCTGGTCCCCAAACAGGTCGCATTGCGCAATGCCGAGGGTGTCGCGGCCCGCGTCGCCATTCCGATGTCGGTTCTGTCAAGGGTGGCCGCGCCGCTCGTCTGGCTGCTGGACGGTTCGGGCAAGCTGGTCCTTTCCCTTCTCGGCCAGAGCGGTGCAGGAGGTGGCAAGGTGACGGATGAGGAAATCCGTACAGTGTTGGCCGAGGCCCACAGTGCCGGTGTCATCGAACCCCGCGAATCCGCTATGCTCTCTGGCGTCATGCGCCTTGCCGACCGGCAGGCGCGCGGTCTGATGACGCCGCGTCGCGACGTGCAGATCCTCGACATCGAGGACACGGTGGAGGAAGTCCGCCAGAAGCTACGTGGGATTCCCCATTCGCGCATCCCGGTGCGCAGTGGCGATTCCGACGAGATTGTCGGCGTGCTCTTCACCAAGAAACTCTACGAGCAGATTGCCGAAGGCGGCACGCTCAACCTTGCGGACCTGGTCAGCGAGGTGCCTGTCGTCTCGGACCTCGCCAAGGCGACCGACATTATCGAATCCCTGCGCCGCACCTCGCTGCATATGGTGCTCGTCTATGACGAATACGGCCATTTCGAAGGCATCATCACCTCCGGTGACATTCTCGAAGCCATCACCGGCGCCTTCAGTCAGGACGAGACGGAAGAGCAGGCGATGGTGCGACGCGAGGACGGCTCCTATCTGGTGGCTGGCTGGACGCCGGTCGACGAGTTCGTCGACATCATCCGGGTACCGATCGATCCGGATCGGGACTACACGACCGTTGCCGGCTTCGTGCTGGATGAATTGAAGCGGATCCCCGAACTCGGCGAGAGTTTCGTCAAAGGCGACTGGCGCTTCGAAGTGGTGGACCTCGATGGCCGCCGGATCGACAAACTTATCGTTTCCCGCGCTGACGAGACATGAAGTCGCCGCACACCCTGCGACAATTTGTTGCATAAGTGCAACGGCGCGCCGCAAGTTCTGCAATCTCGAATTGCGCGCTTGCGGCGCCCTTTTTGTCGTGGCATGTTCCCATCATCCGCAACACGAATAACAGGAGGCGACAGATGACTCATTTTTTCATGCGCATGCGCCTCTCTGGCGGATCGGTGCCATCGGCTTTCGTGGGATTTTCTGCGACCTGCCGCTACACCCGATGACTGTCTGATCAGTCATTTTCCCTGCCTTTTTCGGCGTTTTCCACCATCTGACGTGACTTGCCGCCTGCGCGTATGAATGCGTTCGCGTGCCTGCATCACGTCGCTTTTCCTCATCGAAAGGACCTGGGCGCTTGCGCGTTCCGGGACGGACAAGTCATGCACAAAAATCAATCTTTAGTTGAACTGCCGCTGGCCGAGCGGATGGACGAACTTCTCGAGCGTTTCGGCTCCTGGCGGCTGTTGGCCGCTCTGGTCGGGGCGAGCTGGAGGCGGCGGCAGATCCGCAATCTGGCATCTCATCTGTCGCCCCAGCTGCGGCGCGACATCGGGCTCCCTGAAGAGGAGGTCATCTATCCCCGTCGCCTGACGGCGCTGGATATGTCCCTGTGGCACATCCGGAAGTGACCGCGGATGGGGTGCGCGGGCAGTGTGGCGCCGCGCGGATATTTCGACAGGAGGCAGACCACTCGAAGCGGTGGTCTGCTTCCCATCTCGTGTCGGCTGGGGGACATTTGGGCTTCGCTTGATTCCTCCCTTCCATCCCCCGGATCGTTCATGTCTCCCAAGCTCATCATCATGGCAGCCTTCTTTCTGCAGCCGATCGCTTTCGGCAGCTGGTTGCCGCAGATCCCTGGCGTTCAGGAGCGGCTGTCGCTCGGTCCGGCCGAACTCGCCATGGCATTGCTCGGTCTGCCAACCGGCATCCTGCTGATGCTGCCCTTTGCCGGACAGCTTGTCGGCCGAGTCGGCAGCCGAAATACCCTGATCTTCGGGTTTCCGGTCTTTCTGGCGCTCGTGCCGCTGCCTGTGGCGGCCCCCGGTCTCGTCTCCTTGTTCTTTCTGCTCGTGCTTCTCGGGATCGGCCTCTCGACGATCGAGCTCGGGCTCAATGTCGAGGCGGATGTGATCGAAAAGCGCGGCACGGCATCGATCATGAACCGTTGCCACGGTTTCTGGAGCCTCGGCATCATGACGGGCAGCCTCATCGGCGCCGGCTTTCTTGTTCTCGACACATCTCCCTTTGTCATGATCGGTCTGCTGTCGCTCGTTCTAGTCCCGATCTCGGTTGCGGTCTGTCGGGCGCTGCCTGCCCACGAAGCTCCGGTGGCCGACACGCTGCCCCGCTCATCCTGGCGGCCACCGAGCCCCGGTATTCTCGGTATCAGTCTCTTTGTCTTCGGGATCACGATGACGGAAGGCGCGGTCGCCGATTGGTCCGCCGTCTATCTGAAGGACGTGTTTGCGACGTCGGGCATGGCAACCGGCATGGGTTATGTCGTCTTCGCCATGATGGTTTCGCTCGGGCGATTTGTCGGTGATGCGGCAAAGGAGCGGTTCGGGTCGGTCATGCTTGCCCGGGTTTGCCTCGTCTTTGCCCTTTCCGGCATGGTTGTCGTGGTTTTCGCGCCGGTCACGCCGCTTGTTTATCTGGGGCTCGTCTGCGTCGGGCTCGGCGTGTCGGTCGGTTTCCCACTTGCGGTGACGGCGGCAGCGGATCTCGGCGATCGTCCGGCGGCGGAGAATGTTGCAATCTTGAGCTTCATTGCGCTTCTCGGCTTCCTGGTCGGGCCGCCAATGATCGGTTTCGTCGCCGAGGTGCTCGATCTTCGCAGCGGGCTTGCCACGCTTCTGCCGACCCTGTTACTCAGCATCCTGCTTGCCGGGCTTCTGCGTCGGCGTCAGCGGGCCTGAGGGCCGCACTTCCCTGTGGGTTTCGCTTATGCGGCACACACGGGGGCGCCCAAGTCTGTTAGGGACTTGAGATCAACACATGATTTGAGGATGCCGCCATTGAAGGTCGGAATCGATATGGGAACGGTGCAGGGGGGACAGCCTGCCAAGCTCGATATCGAGGAGCTTCTCGCCACGCGCCTTTTGGTGCAGGGCAATTCGGGCTCGGGCAAGTCGCATCTGCTGCGCCGCCTGTTGGAGCAGTCTGCCCAGTGGGTGCAGCAGGTGATCATCGACCCCGAGGGTGATTTCGTCACGCTTTCCGACAAGTATGGCCATGTGGTCGTCGACGGCGAGCGCACCGAAGCCGAGCTTGCCGGCATTGCCGACCGCATCCGCCGCCACCGTGTTTCCTGCGTGCTGACGCTGGAAGGTCTCGATGTCGAGCAGCAGATGCGTGCGGCCGGTGCCTTCCTGAACGGTCTCTTCGATGCCGATCGCGAATTCTGGTATCCGGTGCTTGTTGTCGTCGACGAAGCGCAGATGTTTGCGCCGGCCGTCGGCGGTGACGTCTCGGAAGACGCGCGCAAGATGTCGCTTGGCGCGATGACCAACCTGATGTGCCGCGGCCGAAAGCGCGGGCTTGCGGGTGTCATCGCCACGCAGCGTTTGGCAAAGCTTGCGAAGAACGTCGCGGCCGAAGCCTCCAACTTCCTGATGGGCCGCACCTTCCTCGATATCGACATGGCGCGTGCAGCCGACCTGCTCGGCATGGACCGTCGCCAGGCGGAGATGTTCCGCGATCTGCAGCGCGGCAATTTCGTGGCGCTTGGTCCTGCCATGTCGCGTCGTCCGCTGCCGATCGTCATTGGGGCGGTAGAAACGTCGGCGCGTTCGTCATCGCCGATGCTGATGCCACTGCCGGATGCACTGCCGGATGTCGAAGACCTGATCTTCACGCCGGATCCGGAAGAGTTCACACGGCCGATCGTGCGGCGTGCACCACCGGCGCCGCGTCCGACGACGGATATTCTGGCCGAACTCTCCCGCTCGACGCCGGCTTCACTGGCTCCCTCCTCGAGTGAGGCGCCTAGCCGTGGCGCGGAAATGTCGGCCGAGGAGCGTGAGGACCGGCTATCCGCCGTGCTTTCCGAAATCCTCGGCGATCCGCAGGCGGCCTATCGGACCGACAGCGTGCTCTACCAGGAGTTCCTGGTGCGCGCCCGCATGCGCCGCGTGTCCGGCCCGCCGATGCCGATGGGAGAATTCCGCCGTCGTGTCGCAATCGCCCGTGCCGGTGTGGACGAGGAGACAGCGGCAAGCGAGGGCTGGCAGACGGCGCTGTCGCTGTCCGTCCGCGTTTCCGACGATTTGCAGGGCGTGTTCCTGCTGCTTGCCAAGGCGGCGCTTCGCCATGAGGAGTGCCCCTCGGACCAACGCATTGCGAGAGCCTACGGCACCCATTCGGCGCGCCGTGCCCGGCGTCTTCTCGGCTATTTCGAGGAGCAGGGACTGGTCGTCGTGCACACCGACTTTTCCGGCAAGCGCATCGTCGCCTTCCCTGATCTCGAAGCCGAGACGCAGCCCGGCGATCCGAACCAGGTGGATGCCGAGGAGCGGACGCCATCGGCTGCCGAGTGAGAGCCTGGCGGCTCTTTACCGGGCGGCTTACGCCGCCGGCTCTTCCCAGACCTTGACCAGAGCGACGATCGTCTCGACGGCCTTTTCCATGTCCTGAACGCTCACCCATTCGAGCGGTGAGTGATAGGCATGGCCACCGGTATAGATGTTGGGGCAGGGCAGGCCCATGAAGGAAAGCCGCGAGCCGTCGGTGCCGCCGCGAATGCTGTGGCGGACGGGTTCCAGCCCGACGCGACGGACGGCTTCCTCAAGGTTCTCCATGATCTCCGGATGGCGATCGAGGACTTGCCGCATGTTGCGGTACTGGTGTTTGACCGTGAGCGTGTGGCTCGAGCCCGGATAGGTCGCCATGACCTCCTGGGTGATCTTCTCCAGAAGCTCTTCCTTCTCTTTCAGGCCCGCTTCGGTGAAGTCTCTGACAATCAGCTGCAGCTTGGCACTTTCCATGCTGCCGGAAATATCGACCGGATGGATAAAACCGTCACGTCCGTCCGTGGTCTCCGGTGCGATGTCGCGCGGCAGGCGGGCGACGATGTCGCTAGCGGCCTTGATGGCATTCTCCATCTTGCCCTTGGCATAGCCCGGATGCATGGCGACGCCGGTGATCTCGATCACGACGCCGTCGGCGGAAAAGGTCTCGTTCTCGATCTCGCCGACGGTCGAGCCATCAAGCGTATAGGCGAAACGGGCGCCGAGCTTTTCAAGATCCACCTTGTCCGCACCGCGGCCGATTTCCTCGTCGGTCGTGAAGAGGACCTTGATGGTGCCGTGCTTGATGTCCGGGTTCGACATCAGATGCGCGGCAGCCGTCATGATCTCGGCCACACCCGCCTTGTCGTCCGCGCCGAGCAGGGTTGTGCCGTCGGTCGTGACGATATCGTTGCCGATCTGGTTGTTCAGCTGCGGATGGGAGGCAACGCGGATCACCTGGCTGGTGTCGCCGGTCAGCGTGATGTCGCCGCCCTGATAGTTGCGTACCAGCTGCGGTTTGACGTTGGTACCGGTGAAGTCGGGTGCGGTGTCCATGTGGCTGCAGAAGCAGATGACCGGCACCTCCCTGTCCGTATTGGACGGGATGGTCGCATAGACGTTGCCGTGTTCGTCGAGATGGGCGTCGGTAAGGCCAAGCGCCAGAAGTTCTGCCACCAGCAGGCGTCCGAGATCCTTCTGCTTCTCCGTCGAAGGCTGGCTCTGCGAGGCTGGATCAGACTGGGTGTCAATGACGACATAGCGGAGGAAGCGGTCGAGAACGGTGTCGGTCATGGCAATGGCTTTCTCGGGGGGGGCTTTCTTGCGGCTTCCTGCCGTCACTGGCTGACTTTGGTGCCAAAATGACGGTCGAACAGCATGATCATTTCCTGTGTGCGGGCATTGGCGCTTTCGGCACCCAGAACCACGCCGATCAGGCGGCGGTCACCCTGGCTTGCTGAGGTCACGATGTTGTAGCCCGATGCATTGGTGAAGCCGGTCTTGATCCCTTCGGCGCCCGGATACTGCACGAGGAAGGCGTTGTGACCGCGAAATTTCATGCTGCGGAAGGTCATGCCGCGCGAGGCGAACAGCTTGTACTCTTCGGGGAAATCCCGCAGCAGCGCCAGACCCAAACGCGCCATGTCGGTGGCGGTCGTCACCTGACGTGGATCGGGAAGGCCTGAAGGGTTGGTGAAGACCGTGCTGGTCATGCCGAGTTCGCGGGCTTTCGCCGTCATCATCCGGCCAAAGGCTTCCTCGGAGCCTGCCAGCGTTTCCGCAACCGCGGTCGCTGCGTCATTGGTCGACAGTACGACCATGCCCATGACAGCTTCCTGCACGCTGATCGTGTTGCCGGCGCCGACTGCGAATTTGTAGGGCTCCTTGCCATTTGCATTCTCAGACATGACGAGGCGCTGGGCCCACTTGAATTGTCCCGAATGCAGCGCCTCGAAGGTGAGATAGAGCGTCATCATCTTCGTCAGCGATGCCGGATAGAGGACCATATCGGCATTCTCGGCCTCGAGGATTGCGCCGGTGCCAGCGTCGATCAGGATATGGGCATGGCCGGGTTTCTGGATCTCGGCCGCTGCCGGCGCAAACATTGAGAGCGTTACAGCGAAGGCGAGCAGCATACGGCGGGACAGGTCTGTCATCATCGAAGGAGAGACTTCTTTCATGGAGGATGGTATGGGGGATAGCGAACTTATGCCCGTCTGTCAGCCTTTGCAGGCCTTATCGCCTGGTTTTCCGCCAGAGAATGGCGGATACTCAAGTCACTCTTTCGTCACACACGTCCCTGATGACGTGTTGACTTTTCTCACACACCCCACTAATGACGCCCCAACGCCGGGCCACAAAGCCCGGTGTTTGTTTTGACATGTCCCGTGGTTTTCTCCGTTCGCTGACGTGAGAATCCTGTCGGAGCCTCGGAAACGGGGGCTCAGAGGAGGGCGTGTTTCCTTAAGCGGCTTGGTAACAAACCGCTGTAACCTGTTGAGAGGAAATACGGATGAGCAAGCGCGCATCTTCCAAGTACAAAATTGACCGCCGTATGGGCGAAAACATCTGGGGCCGTCCGAAGTCCCCGGTGAACCGCCGCGAATACGGCCCCGGCCAGCACGGCCAGCGCCGCAAGGGCAAGCTTTCGGACTTCGGCGTGCAGCTGCGCGCCAAGCAGAAGCTCAAGGGCTACTACGGCGATATCCGCGAGAAGCAGTTCCGCGCCACCTACGACGAAGCCAACCGTCGCAAGGGTGACACCGGCGAAAACCTGATCGGCCTGCTCGAGTCGCGTCTGGACGCCATCGTCTACCGCGCCAAGTTCGTACCGACGGTCTTTGCTGCCCGCCAGTTCGTCAACCACGGCCACGTCACCGTCAACGGCGTTCGCGTCAACATCGGTTCGTACCGCTGCAAGGCCGGCGACGTCATCGAAGTTCGCCAGAAGTCGAAGCAGATGGTCACGGTTCTGGAATCGGTATCGCTCGCTGAGCGTGACGTTCCTGACTACATCGAAGTCGACCACAACAAGATGGTTGCCACCTTCGTTCGCGTTCCTGGCCTTTCGGATGTTCCGTATGCGGTCATCATGGAACCGAACCTGGTCGTCGAATTCTACTCGCGCTAATTGCTCGCGAGACGGATTTGTGGAAAGCCGCCCTTCGGGGCGGCTTTTTCTGTTTGCAGTGCAGCGTTCACCGGGAAAGATGACTGGGTACGAACGCGGGTAAGGGGTATGACATGGATCTGCAGCTGATCGCCGACGAGATTGTCAGTGCGCTCGAACCGCGCCTTGGCGAGGGCAAGGTGGCCGACTACATTCCGGAACTCGCCCGTGTCGATCCAAAGCAGTTCGGTATCGCGATCACCACTGTCGACGGTCAGACCTACAAGGCCGGCCATGCCGATACGGCCTTCTCGATCCAGAGCATTTCCAAGGTGTTCATGCTGACGCTTGCGCTCGGCAAGGCGGGCGAGTCGATCTGGAAGCGGGTGGGGCGCGAGCCGTCCGGCTCGTCGTTCAATTCCATCGTCCAGCTCGAACACGAGCATGGCATCCCGCGCAATCCCTTCATCAATGCCGGTGCGATCGTCGTCACCGACATGGTGCTTGCGGGCCATGCGCCACGCGAGGCGATCGGCGAATATCTGCGTTTCATGCGCTATCTCGCCGATGACGAGACGCTGTCGATCGACGAGAAGGTGGCGCAGTCAGAGCAGCGCACCGGCTATCGGAATTTTGCGCTGGCGAATTTCATGCGCGGCTTCGGCAATCTGCAGCATCCGGTCGAACACACGCTTGGGGTCTATTTCCACCAATGTGCGCTGGCGCTGTCCTGCGTCCAGCTTTCCCATGCCGGCCTCTTTCTCGCCAACAGGGGCACCAATCCGCTGAGTGGTTTTTCCGTCGTCTCGCCGAAGCGGGCGCGGCGTATCAATGCCTTGATGCTGATGTGCGGCCACTACGATGGCTCGGGCGATTTCGCCTATCATGTCGGTCTGCCGGGCAAATCGGGCGTGGGCGGTGGCATTCTCGCGGTTGCGCCTGGCAAGGCGTCGATCGCCGTCTGGTCGCCGGGGCTCAACAAGGTCGGCAATTCGGCTCTCGGCTCCGTGGCGCTTGAAATGCTCGCCACCCGCACGGGCTGGTCTGTCTTCGGGACTTGATCTTGCTGGTCGCACAGGGCATTGGAGAGCCGAACAGCCGCCGAGGCCGGAGCCGAAGATGAACCTCGTCAACATGATCGACAGCCAGAATGCCGCCGCGCTCGACGGCGAGGACGAGCTTGATCTGTCGACGGTGCACCCCGTCTTCGCTAGGGCACCGCGCTCGGTCTCCTTCAACAAGCTGCGCAAACGGCTTATCCGGCAGGTGCGCCAGGCAATGTCTGACTTCGACATGCTGAAGGGACAGCAGCGCTGGCTGGTCGGGCTTTCCGGCGGCAAGGACAGCTATGGCCTGCTCGCCATCCTCCTTGACCTGCAATGGCGCGGGCTCTTGCCGGTGGAGCTGGTGGCCTGCAATCTTGACCAGGGCCAGCCGAACTTTCCGAAGCACGTCCTGCCGGAATACCTGGCTTCGATCGGGGTGAAACATCGGATCGAGTATCGGGACACCTATTCCATCGTGAAGGAAAAGGTACCGAGCGGCGGCACATACTGCTCGCTCTGTTCCCGGCTTCGTCGTGGCAATCTCTACCGGATCGCCCGCGAAGAAGGCTGTGATGCGCTGGTGCTCGGCCATCACCGCGAGGATATCCTTGAAACCTTCTTCATGAACTTCTTCCATGGTGGCCGCCTCTCGGCGATGCCGGCGAAACTGTTGAACGACGACAAGGATCTCTTCGTCCTGCGTCCGCTGGCTTACGCGGCCGAAGAGGACATGGCCCGCTTTGCCCAGGCCATGGAATTCCCGATCATCCCTTGCGACCTCTGCGGCTCGCAGGACGGTCTGCAGCGCAATGCGATGAAGGAGATGCTGGCCGGAATCGAGGCGAAGATGCCGGGACGCAAGGATGCGATGCTCAGGGCGCTTGCGCATGTCGATCCCTCGCATCTCCTCGACCCGAAGCTCTTCGATTTCGCCGGGCTCGCTGTCACGACGCCGTCACAGACGGACGGCTAAGAACGACCACCTTCAACCTCAAGGCCCCAAGACAGATGTTCATGTATGGGCTCGAAGGAACGCCAAGTCGCGATCCTGGAGAGCTCGACTGAAGTCTGTCTTCGTTGCGTCCAGGCAGTGCAAGACGGACCACGTGCATGATTTTTCGCGACAGTGATCTCTTCGATATCCTCGATCTCGTCAGGACGGCCGGGCAAAGGGAGATCCTTCCGAGGTTCCGCCGCTTCGATGCGCCCGATGTCGTCGAAAAGAAGTCGTCGATCGATCTCGTAACCGACGCGGATCTCGAGACCGAGGCCTACCTCACGGCAGAGCTTCTGAAGCAGTGGCCGGAGGCGCTGGTCGTCGGAGAGGAGGCCTGTGAAAGCAATCCGGCGCTTGTTTCGGCTCTTGCCGATGCGGACCTGGCGTTTGTCATCGATCCCGTGGACGGGACCTTCAATTTTCAGGCGGGATTGCCGGTCTTCGGGACCAACCTTGCTGTGGTCAAGGGTGGCGAGACCATCGCGGCATTAATCCATGACAGCGTCCTCGGTGACACGCTGATTGCGACCAAGGCTGCGGGCGCTCGCTGGCTGAGGGCCGACGGCATTGAGGCCGCGATCCGGGTTGCGGCGGCGACGGACCTGTCGATGATGGTGGGCACGATTTCGATCAATGACATCAGCCGGGAGGAGCGTCGGCGTATCGCCGGCAATCTGGCGCAAACCAAGATGGCCTTTGCCTATAACTGCTCGGCGTACGAATACTGGCTTGTCGCGACAGGAAAGGTCCATTTCATCGGCCACCACAAACTCATGCCCTGGGATCATCTTGCCGGCGTTCTCCTGCATGAGGAAGCCGGTGGCGTGACGAGGAGGTTTGACGGCTCGCCCTATCTGCCCGGGCAAACGACCGGTGGCATTCTCAGCGCACCGGACGCCGATAGCTGGGAGATGATCCTATCGAGAGTGGTTCTTGCGAGCTAGGGGGATTTGCGAAGGGCCGTTGGCGGGCTACCGCCGGATGGCTCGATCGGTAGGTTGCAGGTCTGGCGCAAACAAGACACAGGAAATGTCTGTATTTCCGGAAGTGCTTCTGACTTTGGCTGGACTGTGCCGGAGCCTTCTTGCACATTGCGGATCAACGAAGATCCTTGAGCCTTGCTCTAGGTTTCGAGCAGTGCGTAGGAGTAGGAATGTCTGAGGTCGCTCAGCCTTCGGTGTCGAGGCGTGCCGTCTTTCTCGTCGGGGGATATGAACGCAACGATGCAGCCGGCTTTTTTCGGCGAATCGGCCGCGAAATGGAGCGCTTCTGCAAGTGCTGGTCGGTCGAGGCGACACTCGGGGTACCGGTCGAGGCGGCGGACGCCTCCGCGACGACGGCGGTCGCCGACTATCGAGGTCCCGACGGCGTCTGCCGATCCGAGATTACCTTTTTGAGCTTCGACGATATCGTCAAGCATGACGGTGCCAGACCGTTTGTCTCGCGGCTTCTTGCATATCTCATTGCCTTTTTCGACTATGTCGTCTCCGGCACGATGTTCCGCTTCTTTGCCACCAATTGGCGCTTCGCTCTCTATTTCCTCTATCCCCTTGTCATGCTGGGACTGTTCGTCTGGTTCGGCACGATCACCTATCGTCTCGTGCACTGGATTGAACTTCCCGGTGGCCCGCTTCTGCCGGGACTTGCCGGGCTTGCTGTCACCTATGCTCTCGGTCGTTCTGTCGGCCGACGCTATTTCGTTTTCCACCTCATGGATCTCTGGTCGTTCAGCCGCGAGCATCTTCATTGCCGGCGCCCGGTCATGGATCAGAGGATAGAGGCCTGGGCTGCGTTGATTTCGCAGCGCATGGCGCAATCGGCCCATGACGAAGTCCTGCTCGTCGGCCATTCGACAGGGGGCGCGCTGATCCTCGACGTCGCTCACCAACTGGCCGACCGGCTGGCAGCCGAGGGACGGCCCGTCGCCTTTCAGCTGGTCACGGTCGGTTCGACATCGCTGAAGGTTGCGCTGCACCCCGCGGCATCGCGCGCACGATCGCGCCTGGAGGCCCTTGCCAGTCATCCCGGCATTCGCTGGACCGAGTTCCAGTCGCTCACTGACATCATCAACTTCTACAAGTGCGACCCTTACGCCCGTGCAGGGCTTGCCCATCAGCGCAGCGACGCCTTTCCGCGGCAGTTCCAGGTCCGCATCCGTGACATGCTGGAACGGGAGACCTACAGGCGGATAAAGAAGAACTTCTTCCGCGTTCACTATCAGTTTATCTCGGCCAACAGCCGCCGCTATTTCTATGATTTCTTCATGATCTGCTGTGGTACCCGGCCGATCGACGCCGTAAGAGGCGACAGGCTGTCGCTCTCGGCAGAAGCAGACAAGACCGCAGAGGCGACTTCATGATCCGCATTTCCTTCATCCTCTGGGCCCTGATGCTGGTGACCTGGTGCGCCATGCGTTATCCGGCCATGCGCCGGGCGCGGCGTCAGAAGACGGCGATCGACAAGCGCACGCCGCTCGATATTTCACTGCTTGTCCTTTGCACGCTCGGGCTGGTCGCGATGCCTGTTCTCTGGCGGCTGGATGTCTTCGGAGGACTGGCCGATCGCGGGCAGGGCATTGTGACCCTCGTGCTCGGGACGCTCTCCGGCATCGCCTTTCTCTGGCTCTTCCGCCGCAGCCACAAGGATCTCGGCAAGAACTGGTCGGTAACGCTTGAAGTGCGAGAGGGACATCAGCTGGTCACCGGCGGTGTCTACGCCTATGTGCGTCACCCGATGTATGCCTCCTTCCTCCTCTGGGGCGTGACCCAGGCGCTGCTCATTCCCAACTGGATTGCAGGCCTTGCCGGTCTTGTTGCTGTCTTTGCCCTCTATGCCGTGCGTCAGTCGCGCGAGGAGGCGATGATGCGGGACACCTTCGGCGCCGAATATGACGCCTATTGCGCCCGCACCAAGCGGTTGGTTCCCGGCATCTTCTGAGCGCCTCAGCGGCGACGTAGCGCTTGCTTGATTTCCTTGATCGACCGCTCGTGCAGCTTCGGGTTCTTGTCGATGTTGAAATGGCCGATGCCGCTGATCGCCGTTTCGCCCTGACGCAGGTTGATATTGGCGAGTTCGCCCTTGAAGCCGGGGGCCGGCAGGACGGGTGACCAGAGGTTCTCTCCGCCCGTGTAGAAGTTCAGCGTCTTCTTGACGTTGCCCGGCACAGGGCCCTTGCCGGTCGGATCGAAACTCAGGATCAGAGCGACCGGGATCTTCATCGGTTGCAAGGCTCGTGCGACCGAGAATGTCATGTCGGCCCCCAACGAATGTCCGACGAGTACAATCGGACGTGCGTCCTTCGATGCGCGGTAGCGCTCGGCGATCCTGCGGGCAAAGGTCTGGGCATTCGGCAGTGACATCACCTGCGCATCCACCCCATCCGCCTTCAACTGTTGCCCCAGGGTATTCAGACCCGTCGAGAAAATGTCGGCAAAGCCGCGAAACAGGTAGACCTGCCCATTTGGTGGCTGCGGCTTACGGGGCTTTGCCGCTTCGGCGGGCAGGACGGAGGCTGCTAGAAAAAGGGATGCCTGGGAGAGGAGGGCGCGCCTGGAAATCATGTGGGGAGGACATCCTCGAAAATGGAGTAGTTTCGGATTCATGCATGATTTGTCGAGCCTGACAACCGACTTGCTGGGCCAATGGCCCTGTACTTCGCCACTGTCGACAGGCTAGAACGGGCGCATCCCGAACGGCGCCCGTTTTCGCGCCTCTTTCACGGAACAGAAAGGCCTCTCATGACCGCGACCATCGATATCGCCGCCCTTGCCAATCTCCTGCAAGAGGCTGCCGTCGAAGAGATCCTGCCGCGCTTTCGCAATCTCGGTGACGGTGATGTCAGGATGAAATCCGAGGCAATCGATCTCGTGACGGAAGCAGACGAGGCCGCCGAGCGCTTCATTCGCAAGGGGATCGAGGCGCTGATGCCCGATGCCCTGTTCGTCGGTGAGGAGTCGGTCGCAGCCGATCCGGCGCTTCTCGATCGTCTTGAGGGCGCCGAGCTTGCCGTCGTCGTCGATCCGATCGACGGTACCTTCAACTTCGCATCGGGCCTGACGTTGTTCGGCATGATCCTCGCCGTGGTGTCCAAGGGCGAAACCATCGGCGGCGTCATCTACGACCCGATCGGCAATGACTGGGCGCTGGTGGAGAAGGGCTCGGGTGCATGGATCTACCGGCCGGATGGCAGCCAGGAGCAGATGCAGGTGCGGCCCAGCGGGCCGCTCGAACAGATGATCGGGATCGCCAATACAGGTTTCTTTGACATCGAGACCCGCCGAAAGATCCTCTCCAACCTCGCCGAGGTCCGCCTCTTCACAAGTTACCGCTGTGCGGCCCATGAATACCGGCTGCTCGGCCAGGGGCATATGGACTTTGCGATGTACAACAAGCTGATGCCCTGGGATCACTTGGCTGGTGCGCTGATGATGCAGGAAGCGGGCGCGCACGTCGCGCGCTTCGACGGTTCACCCTATCTGCCGCATCACACCTCGGGTGGGCTGCTGGTGGCCTCCGACGTTGACGCCTGGCAGGAATTGCGGGAACGCATCTTCACCGTCGACTGATCAGCAAAAAGGCCCGGCATCGACCGGGCCTTTCGCATTTCAGTGGATTGCCTCGGATCAGACCGGCTTATTGTGTGCCTGGAACAGCCGGCCCTTCTCGCCGATCAGCACGAAGACGAGGCCGATCACCGAGACCACGAAGAAGCCGGCGACCATCGGCAACGCCGTGCCATTGAAGGCCTGGCCGATGGCAGCACCGATGATCGAGCCGCCGATCGTGCCCATGAAGCCGAGAACCGACGATGCGGTGCCTGCCACATGGCCCAAGGGCTCCATGGCCAGCGAGTTGAAGTTCGAACCGATCCAGCCGAACTGGAACATCGCCAGCGAGAAGAAGGTGATGAACAGGAAGAACGGCATCGGCTGAGGCCCGAGCACCTGCACCACCAGCCAGATCAGGTTGATCGCGATGAAGCCGAGCAGCGAGCCATGCGAGAGCTTGCGCATCCCGAAGCGGCCGACCAGCTTGGCATTGACGAAGGACGACAGCGCCATGAACAGGGCAACTGCCGCGAAGGCGACCGGGAACCAGACGCCGAGCTGATAGATGCCGACATAGACCTGCTGGGCCGAATTGATGAAGCCGAACAGCGCACCGAAGATGAAGGTGCTGGCGACCGTGTAACACAGGGCCACACGGTCGGTGAGCACGATACGGAAGCCGTCGAAGATCACCTTCACGGTGAAGGGACGAACATCCGCCGGCGCCAGCGTCTCGGGCAGTCGGATATACATCCACACGCCGACGATCACTGCGATTACCGCCATGAACACGAAGATCCAGTGCCAATCGCCGAAGAGCATGATCACCTGACCGGTGCCGGGAGCTACGACCGGAATGACCATGAAGACCATCATGATCAGCGACATCACTTCTGCCATTTGTCGGCCGCCGAACACGTCACGAACGATCGAGACCGTAATGACGCGCGTTGCAGCCGAGCCGATGCCCTGGATGAAGCGCAGCAGGAGCAGCGATTCGAAGGAGGGCACGAAGACGACGGCGAGTGAGGATACGACATAGACCGCGAGACCGAAGATCATCGGGAGCCGGCGCCCGAAGCGGTCGGCGATCGGGCCGTAGAAGAGCTGCGCGAAGCCGAAGCCGATCAGATAGGCGGAAACGACATACTGGCGATGGTTTTCGTTTTCGACATTCAGGGCTGCACCGATTTCCTGCAGACCCGGCAGCATGATGTCGATCGCAAGCGCATTGAGCGCCATGAGGAATGCCATCATTGCGATGAATTCGGCACGTCCCATTCCCCCAAGCGTCTTGGGAGAGGACTGTAATGAATCTGACATGAATTATGACCTTAGAACGGCATGAAGGCGTTGCTTGGGACAACGCCTTCATCGCCTGGAGATTTATAAAGCCTTGCGGCAGAGTTTGTCAGGCAGCGCCGCGGACGGCGATGCCCTGATCTTCGAAATGCTTCTGCAGTTCACCGGCCTGGAACATCTCGCGGACGATGTCACAACCGCCGACGAACTCGCCCTTGATGTAGAGCTGCGGAATGGTCGGCCAGTTGGAATACTGCTTGATTCCGTCGCGGATTTCCATGTCGGCGAGTACGTTCACGCCCTTGTAGTCCACGCCGAGGTAGTCGAGGATCTGAACCACCTGACCGGAGAAACCACACTGCGGAAATTGCGGGCTGCCCTTCATGAACAGGACGACATCGTTGGTCTTGACTTCGTTGTCGATGAATTCGTGGGCGCTCATGGCATTCTTCCTTTTCACATGCCGTTCAAGGCGGCAGCTTCGATCTGCCGTAGAAATAGCAATACGGCTTTACTTTTGCCAGTGGCGACTTTGCGACAGCGCCGGAATTAACGGCTGCGCTGGCGGCTTCGCTTGGCAGCCGTGCGGCGGCGGCTCACTTGTTTGCGGGCAGGGGCTTTGACACGCTTCGTCGTCTTGCGCACGTAGCGGCCCGTGGACGCGGAGCGGGTCTGGCGCTTGCGCCGGCGCGTGGTGCCCTTGCGCGTCGACTTCTTGAGAATCTCCTTCAGCACGCCTTCCACGACGTCCTTGACGATATTGCCGATCAGATCTGCCATCTTTGCTCCCCCATACCCTCGAATTTAGAGGGTTTTGTTCCCTTCGCTCTTTAAATCAGCGCAATTCTCGTCTAGCAAGCGCCACCTGCGGCGGCCTGCCGTCAATGAAGTGACCGACTTGATGATCCAAAGCCGCATCGTGCTGCATTTTCCGGGTTTCGAACCGCTCGACGCCGAAGCTCACCGTCAGCGCTACAAGCGTTCGGCCGCTCAGGCCTCGGCCGTCTGGCGGGCGCAGTTCAACGTCGATAATCTCACGCTCGATGCGCAGGGCGCTCATTTTTCGGTCGATTCCCATGGTGAGGGCTGGGCGACGCGATCACAGATCCATGTCTTCGACCACAATGCCCTGATTTCTACCATGCGGGCAGAGCCGCTCTGGATGCAGATTGCTAAAGGCTTCAAGGCGGGTTCCGACGTGGTGTGGCAGGGCGGTGCCTGGGGCTATTTCCGCCATGCCTGGCGCTTTGGTCTTTTCTTCCTTTTCCCATTCCTGTTCCTGGCCGCTGGCCTGGCTCTGGCGGTGAACATCGCAGCCATTCCCTCTGCGTTCGATCTCTCTTCCTGGTGGTTGCTGCTGTCCTTGCCTTCCGGCTGTCTCGTCTTCCGCCACGGGGTCATTCCGTTTTCGGAGAGGTACCACGTCATGCATCTGCTTGCCGATTGGCGCCTGGCGGTGGCCGTTGCGGAAAACCGGCAGGAGGTGGATGCCTTCATCGAACTGGCGGCAGGTGAGGCGGCTGCGGCCTTGGAAGGCCCTGCCGACGAGATTCTCGTCACCTCGCACAGCATGGGTGCGAACTTCGCCATTTCCGTCATTGCACGACTTCTCGAAAAGTCACCGGACGCGCTCGAGGGACGAAGGCTTGTCTTCGTCACGCTTGGCGGTGCCGCCCTGCAGTGCAGCCTGCTGTCATCCGCATCCCTACTCAGGCAGCGGATCGGGGCGCTCGCGCGTCATCCATCCATCGACTGGTTCGATATTCAGTGTCTCACGGACCCGATCCATCTCTACAAGTGCCACACCGTGGCTCTTTCGGGCCACGCGGAAGCGCCTCAGCCGAAGCTGGTCTTCATCCGCTTCAAACATGCACTGTCTGCGGAGCGCTATCAGAAGAACCGCCGCGACTTCTTGAGAATGCATCGGCAATATGTGCTGGGACCGGATCAGCCGAGCGGTTTCGACTTCACGCTGATGACGGCGGGGCCGTTGCCGGCGCTATCGTTCAAGACGCTGGATTCGGTGACGGCCCCGAAGCTTCAAGCCCCATCATGATAAAGGCCCGCCACTGATAGGGCAGGCCTTCTCGCGTCTCGATATCGATGCATCCTTGGTCAGTCGGGGATGCTTGTCTGCAATGCCAGTGCATGCAGAACGCCACCCATGTTGCCCTTCAGGGCATCGTAGACCATCTGGTGCTGCTGGACCCGGCTCTTGCCGCGGAAGGCTTCGGCGACGACCTCGGCGGCGTAGTGATCGCCGTCTCCCGCGAGGTCACGGATCACGACCCTCGCTCCCGGAATGCCGGCCTTGATCATGTCTTCAATGTCGCCTGGTTTCATCGGCATGTAATGGATCCCTCATGCAAATCAGCAATGTGAGAACTATCGTGCATTCGCTGAGGCGTTTCAATGGGGCAGGCAGCGCCTACCCCATGCTCCACAGGCATGTGATCAAGAACTCAGGCGAGCTCGCCTTCCATGAGGGCTGGGAACCAGCCTTCGTGGGCCGTCTTGAGATCTTCGACTGCAACGGGCTTGGCATCGCCGAGCACGACGTTCGATCCACCGGTACGGCCGATCCACGGGCAGAAGACGCCAGCGGCTTCAGCACGGACCTGCACCTGATCGACATTGGCTTCGGTGACGGTCAGGACGTAGCGGCCCTGGTCTTCGCCATAGAAGACGGCGATCGGGTTGGTATCGTTCAGGGCGTTGATATGCGCGCCGATGCCCGACGCCATGGCCATTTCGGCAACGGCAAGGGCCAGACCACCCGACGAGCAGTCGTGAACGGCGGTCGCGAGGCCATCCTGAATGAGCCCGCGAACGAAGTCGCCGACTTTCTTCTCGTGTTCGAGATCCACATGCGGTGCTGGGCCGTCGGTGCGTCCGTGAATGTCGCGCAGGTAGCAGGACTGGCCGAGATGCGTGCCCCAGCCGGACGGCGCGCCAGCCAGCAGGATGGCTTCGCCCTGGGCCGCAAAGCGGATGCGGGCCATCTTCTTCCAGTCCGTCATCAGGCCGACGCCGGCAATCGTCGGGGTCGGCAGGATGCCCTGACCATTGGTCTCGTTGTAGAGCGAGACATTGCCGGAGACGATCGGGAAGTCGAGCGCGAGGCAGGCTTCGCCGATCCCCTTGATGGCAAAGACGAGCTGGCCCATGATCTCGGGGCGCTCGGGATTGCCGAAGTTCAGGTTATCGGTCGCGGCGAGCGGCAGTGCGCCGGTCGCGGTGATGTTGCGCCAGCATTCGGCAACCGCCTGCTTGCCGCCTTCAAACGGGTCGGCTTCGACGTAACGCGGGGTAACGTCAGACGAGAAGGCGAGCGCCTTGGAGGCATGGCCTTCGACGCGGATGACGCCAGCATCGCCGCCCGGCAGCTGTAGGGAATTGCCCTGGATCAGCGTGTCATACTGTTCATAGACCCAGCGGCGCGAGGAGTTGTTGGCCGAACCCACGAGCTTTAGGAGAACGTCTGCGACGTCGCCAGCCGGGATGTCGCTTTCAGCCAGCGGGGCGGGCTTCTTCGGCTCGATCCACGGACGGTCGTATTCCGGGGCCTCGTCGCCCAGTTCCTTGATCGGCAGGTTAGCGACTTCCTCGCCCTGATGGAGAACGCGGAAGCGCAGGTCGTCGGTGGTGTAGCCGACGATGGCGAAGTCGAGACCCCATTTGACGAAGATTGCCTTGGCAACCTCTTCCTTGGAAGGCTCGAGCACCATGAGCATGCGCTCCTGGCTTTCCGACAGCATCATTTCATAGGCCGTCATGCGCTCTTCGCGCACCGGCACCTTGTCGAGATGCAGCTCGATGCCGAGGTCGCCCTTGGCGCCCATTTCGACCGCCGAGCAGGTGAGGCCAGCGGCGCCCATGTCCTGAATGGCGATGACGGCGCCGGTCTTCATCAGCTCAAGGCAGGCTTCGAGCAGGCATTTTTCGGTGAAGGGGTCGCCGACCTGAACGGTCGGGCGCTTCTCTTCGATCGACTCGTCGAATTCGGCCGACGCCATGGTTGCGCCGCCGACGCCATCACGGCCGGTCTTGGCGCCGAGATAGACGACGGGAAGGCCGACGCCCTTGGCCTCCGACAGGAAGATGCCGTCTGCCTTGGCAAGGCCGGCTGCAAAAGCATTGACCAGGATGTTGCCGTTGTAGCGGGCGTCGAACTCGACTTCACCGCCAACGGTGGGCACGCCGAAGGAATTGCCGTAACCGCCGACACCGGCCACGACGCCAGCCACCAGATGCTTGGTCTTCGGATGGTCAGGCGCACCGAAGCGCAGAGCGTTCATGGCAGCAACAGGACGCGCACCCATGGTGAAGACGTCGCGGAGAATGCCGCCAACGCCGGTTGCCGCTCCCTGATAGGGCTCGATATAGGACGGGTGATTGTGGCTTTCCATCTTGAAGACGACGACGTCGCCATCATCGATGTCAACGACGCCTGCGTTTTCGCCCGGACCCTGGATGACGCGCGGACCCTTGGTCGGCAGCGTCTTCAGCCACTTCTTCGAAGACTTGTAGGAGCAGTGCTCGTTCCACATCGCCGAGAAGATCCCGAGCTCGGTGAAGGTCGGCTCGCGTCCGATCAGGTTCAGGATGCGATCGTATTCATCCGGCTTCAGGCCGTGGCTTGCGATCAATTCTGCGGTGATGGGACGGGAGTTGGAAACGGTCATCTGGCTCTCAGGGCAATGGGAGATCTGGGGGAGATCGGTTTCGAGGCAGGCTATAACCCAAGCACGCGCCCGGCGCACTTGAAAAATGCGCGCAATCAAGCCTTTCCTGCCGGTTTCGGCGCCTTACGTCTGGAGCTTTCCCGATGGGTCAGACGATGGCGCTGGTGCCAAGCGGCGACTGGTCCAGGATGCGGCGGACCGTCTTCAGCCCTTCGATGGAAATCGAGCGATCGCGACCTTCACTGAAGCCAACGCGGACATGGTGATAGACCCGCGACGAACGGGCCGGCTTGAACTCATCCTCGTCGTCGATCAGGACATCGGCGTCGAGTACGGCCTGCTTGAAGGTGCCGGACATCCAGGGCTCTGGAAGCTTCAGCCAGAAGAAGGGCAGACGGGGATGGGAGCGGAAGTCCTTGCCGGCAAAAAGCTCGCGGACGACCGCTTCGCGCGCGCCGATTTCCGTCAGAACCTTGCTCCTGATTTCGCCGGCAGCACCCGACAGCACCATCCGGGCGGAGAGTTCCGCTAGAAGGAAGGGGAGGCCGCCGCTTACCATCTTCTGGGTGACGCGCACGCGCTGGCTCATATGCGGCGGGCAGGCGACCCAGCCGCCGCGCACGCCGGCTGCGACGCATTTCGACAAGCCGTTCAGCAGAAATGTCCGATCCGGTGCCAGTTCTGCCAAAAGCGGGATCCCGTCTGCGATCATGCCGCCGTAAAGATAGTCCTCGATCAGCCAGACATTGTATTTGCGAGCGATGTCGACGATGTCCTTTCGGCGGGATAGCGGCAGGCAGGCGAGCGTCGGGTTCTGGCCCGAGGACATGATGAAGGCTGCCTTCGGATGCTCGCGGGCGCAGACGCGCTCGAAGTCCTCGGGCAGGATGCCATCCTGGTCCGAATCGACCAGCGCGATCTGACGCCCCATCAGGTTGGCGCTGCGCGACACCTGGGAATAGGTGAGATGCTCGCAGACGATCCGGTCGCCAGCACCACTGACCGCGGCGACGACGGCATTGATGCCGGCATGCACGCCAAGCTGCGGCAGGACCTGCTCGGCCTCCGGCTGCCAGCTACCCGAAGCGAGCCAGAGCCGACCGGCCTCCAGCCAATCGGGAGAGAGTGTTCGGGTATAGCTCGAGATCTCGCCCGGATGAGCTGTTGCGATCTCCGCCATGATCCGACCGACCGTCTCGGCCTGACCGACATCGATCGCCGCCGTCGTGTCGAAGCGCAGTTTGCCCGGCGGCGGAACCATTGCCCGGGTGCCCCCATAGTTGATCGTCACGGGATCCCGGGCCGGGAGATCGTTGCCCTCGCTGCTTGCCTGAACGTAAGTGCCGCGGCCAACCTCGCCGGTCACCAGTCCGCGCTCTCGGAGCAATGCGTAAGCACGCGAGATTGTCCCTATTGTCACCCCAACATCATAGGCGAGATCACGCTGCGGCGGCAGCTTCGCTCCATGGGGCAGGGCACCTGATTTGATGGCGCTTTCCGCATCATCCGCGATTCGGATGTAAAGCGGGCCGGTGCCGGTGTCGAGTGAAGGGAGCCAATTTGTCATGAGGACAATTCTATAGATTGTCACCCTTGTTGAGTCAATTCATAGAGGGGCCGTAGAAATGAAAACACTAGGAATTGCCGCTATGGTGACAATGGAGACAATCGGACCAAAGGCTGGCTGTGACGGGATCGCTGTAGAGGTGCGTGGAGACCTGTCCTCTCCCGTGCGGAGCTTCGGAGAGAGGCTCAAGTTGTGGTGGCGGAGACGCAAGACGCGTGCGCACCTTTCGCAACTGACGGAAGAGCAATTGCTAGATGTCGGACTGTCGCCTGAGATGGCTTCGCGTGAAATAAGCAAATCTCGGCTCTTGCTGCTCGATCGGCCGGTCCAGCCGCCGTTCTGATCAGCAGTCTTTTCCGCCATTGGCCCAGCGAACGACGTCCTGGCGAATCCGTGGCGCCACATCCTCGTTCAGGAGGGGGCCGAATGCGTCCAGCCGAGGGGGCTTTCCTTCCGCTTGAACCACCAGCACGGGGCGGTCGTCGCGTGAGCCCTTGCGCACCAGGAGGATGCGTGGACGACCGGAGAAGGAGCTGAGTTCAGGGGAAAGCTGGTAGGCCTTGAATGCGGCGTCGCCCGACTTGAACCAGCAGGTGTTCGCAGCGACGGCGACCTTTTCCATGATGTCGAGGGCCGATTGTCCGTTCGCAGGAGGACGCGGAGCCTCAGGCTTGCAGGCCGCGAGGCCGGCTGCTGCGACGAGAATGGCTGGGAGGGCAAGGCGGCGCATGGGCGAACTTTCGGCTGATGGCCGCCTTCCCTTAAAGGTCTGTGTTTAAGCGAAGCTTACCTCAGGCAGCAATCACGTCCAGCGCGGAGGCGAAGATGCCGCGACCGTCATTGCCGCCATGCGCGGCTTCGATTAGATTTTCCGGATGCGGCATCATGCCGAGAACGTTGCCGCGTCCGTTGACGACGCCGGCGATGTCGTTCATCGAGCCGTTCGGATTGGTGCCCTCGGCATAGCGGAAGACGATCTGGCCGTTGCCTTCGATCGTCTTCAGCGTCTCGGCGTCGGCGAAATAGTTACCGTCGTGGTGAGCGACCGGGCAGCGGATGATCTGGCCCTTGGCATAGGCGCGGGTGAAGTCGGTATCGGCGTTGACGACCTCGAGCTTGATTTCCTTGCAGACGAATTTCAGCGAGGTGTTGCGCATCAGGGCGCCTGGCAGCATCCCGGCTTCGACCAGGATCTGGAAGCCGTTGCAGACGCCGATGACCTTGACGCCCTTTTCGGCCTTTTCCTTGATCGCCTGCATGACCGGCATGCGGGCGGCAATCGCGCCGCAGCGCAGGTAGTCGCCATAGGAGAAGCCGCCGGGGATGACGATCAGGTCGACATCCGGGATCTCGGTCTCCGTCTGCCAGATCGTGACAGGCGCATGGCCGGAGATCTTGGTGAGCGCCGCGATCATGTCGCGGTCACGGTTGAGGCCTGGGAGCTGGACGACGGCTGATTTCATGGCTGTGGCTCGAACCTTGCTTGGGCTTCCTGGAACTCGCGCAGTTCCAGACGATTATCGATCCGGTCTAACCGGCTTTCGAAGTGTCCGACGGTTGCTCGCAGGTTGTTCACGTCACCCTGCAGTGCATGCAATTGCGCGCGTATTGTCTGATTATCCGCGCGCAACTCGCTGATGGCGAAGTCGACCCTGTCAAGTTTCTGGTGGAGCTTCTTCAGAAGCTCGAACATCAATTCGCTGGTGACTTCAGCCATCGCGCATCTCCTACAACCCTCAGGCGATGGAGATAGTATATTTCTCGATGACCGTGTTGGCGAGGAGCTTTTCACACATGGCCTTGAGGTCGCTTTCCGCCTTCGCCTTGTCGGTGCCTTCGACTTCGAGGTCGAAGACCTTGCCCTGGCGCACCTGGCCGACGCCGTCGAAGCCAAGTGCGCCGAGGGCGCCTTCGATGGCCTTGCCCTGGGGGTCAAGAACGCCGTTCTTCAGGGTGACGGTGACGCGTGCCTTGATCACTGATCTCTTCTCCAAAGCTTACTTGACGAGAACCGGGCCTGTGCCACGGATCGGTTCGTTTTCATTCATGATGCCGAGACGACGGGCGACTTCCTGATAGGCTTCGAGCAGTCCGCCCAGGTCCTGACGGAAGCGGTCCTTGTCGAGCTTCTCGCGGGTCTCGATGTCCCACAGACGGCAGCTGTCCGGAGAGATTTCGTCGGCGAGGATGATGCGCATCATGTCGCCTTCATAGAGGCGGCCGCATTCGATCTTGAAGTCGACGAGCTGGATGCCGATGCCGAGGAAGAGGCCGGAGAGGAAGTCGTTGACACGGATGGCAAGCGCCATGATGTCGTCGAGTTCTGCAGGGTTCGCCCAGCCGAAGGCGGTGATGTGCTCTTCAGAGACCATCGGGTCACCGAGCGTGTCCGACTTGTAGTAGAATTCGATGATCGAGCGCGGCAAAACGATGCCTTCCTCGATGCCGAGGCGGGTCGAGAGCGAGCCGGCTGCGACATTGCGCACGACGATCTCGAGCGGAATGATCTCGACTTCCTTGATCAGTTGCTCGCGCATATTCATGCGGCGGATGAAATGGGTCGGAATGCCGATCTTGTTCAGATGCGTGAAGACGTATTCGGAGATGCGGTTGTTCAGAACCCCTTTCCCGTCGATGACTTCATGCTTCTTCTTGTTGAATGCCGTTGCATCATCCTTGAAGAACTGGATCAGCGTGCCGGGCTCGGGACCTTCATAGAGGATCTTTGCCTTGCCCTCGTAAACGCGGCGGCGACGGTTCATGGGTGGTTTTCTCTATTGTTGGCATCCCGGCGCCAGTTGCGCGGATGCAGTGGATCGGTCTTTGAAGCGGTCCCTTAACGGAAAACCTCGGTTTTCACAATGCGCAGATCACCCCTTCCTGCCAAAACGTCGCGCCATCGGAGACTCAGTTGGAATCGCGGAAGTTTGCATTGCACTTTGTACTCCCTTTTGATTAATGGGGAAACCAAACCGCGTTATGACGGGACAGAACGGGAGATCGATATGAGCGGCATGAGTGATCGCGAAAAGGCCTTCGAAAACAAGTTCGCACACGACCAGGAGCTTCGCTTCAAGGCGGAAGCCCGCCGCAACAAGCTGGTTGGCCTCTGGGCAGCCGGCCTGCTCGGTAAGGCTGACCCGGACGCCTATGCGAAGGAAGTCATCGCTGCCGATTTCGAAGAGGCTGGCGACGAGGACGTGATCCGCAAGGTCATGGGTGATCTGACCGCCGGCGGCGTGTCGATCACTGACGAAGAGCTGCGCGCTAAAATGATCGAGTTCCTCGGCCAGGCCATCGAGCAGATCCAGAACAGCTAATCCAGCGATCGAGTTCTGAAAGACAATCCGCCCGGGCTCAGCCTTGGGCGGATTTTTTGTTTCTGAGGTGTTCGGAAACGTCACTGAAGCCGGCCGGGCGGGCAAGGCCGTAACCCTGTAGGACGTCGCAGCCGAGCCGGGCGAGAATGCGGGCATGCTCTTCTGTCTCCACGCCCTCGGCCGTCACCTTGATCCCGAGCGAGCGCGCGATCTGGATGATCGATTTCACCAGGATCCGCTGCTCCTGGCTGTCGGGCACGTCCTCTATCAGCTGCCGATCGATCTTCAGGGTGGTCGGCTTGAGGTTCAAAAGCCCAACGATCGATGCATGGCCGGTGCCGAAGTCGTCGATCTCGATGTCGATCGCGAGACGTCGCAACATGTCGAGATTGCTCATGACGGCTGCGTCCTGACGATCCAGGAAGACGCTCTCCAGAAGTTCGAATGACACCGTGCCCGGCTTGATGTGGAGATCGGCGAGGCCTCGTGCGAGCTCCGGATCCGTCAAGCGCCGGGCCGAGACGTTCACGGAGATCTTCGGCGGCGCAATGCCTTCCTCGCGCCAGACTTCGAGGTCGCGAAGCGCCTTTTCGAGGATCAGGCCGTCGATCTGGGCCAGGACACCATACTCTTCGGCAATCGGAAGGAACTTGTCGGGCCCCAGGATGCCGCGCGTCGGATGGCGCCAGCGTGCGAGGCATTCCGCGCCGACAACGGCGCGTGTGCGCGCGTCGAACTGCAGCTGGTAGTGCGGGAAGATCTCGTCGTTCTCCAGGGCGCGCAGAAGTTCGCTGGACAGGCGGTTGGTGTCGGCAAGCAACGTCCGGCTTGCCTGCTTGTAAAATTCGAACCGGTTGCGACCGAGATTTTTCGCCTTGTAGAGGGCGATATCGGCATTCTGCAGCAACTGTTTCGGATCGATGTCGCGGGCCAGCGTATGGGCGATGCCAATGCTCGCCCCAAATCGACATTCCTGGCCGTTGTACCAGGCCGGCTGGCGCATCTGGTCGATGATGCGGCTGGCGATGGCGGCAAGGGTGGCGGTTGCGCCATCGTGGTCGATCAGGACGACAAACTCGTCTCCGCCGATTCGCGCGGCAAAGTCGCTGACGCGGATGTTGTCGCGCAAGATGCGGGCCGCCAGTGTCAGCATGGCGTCGCCGGCGCCGTGGCCCAGCGTATCGTTGATCTGCTTGAAGCGGTCGAGGTCGATGTGCAGGATCGCGATGCCGGAACCGAGCGTACCCTTGCCGACGCGCCATTCTTCGAGCTTTTCCTCCAGATAGCGCCGGTTCGGCAAACCCGTGAGGTAGTCGTGCAGGGCGGACTGCTCGGCCTCGAGCCGGGTCCGCTCGAGTTCCGCGTTGCGCGCTTCGGCCAGCATCTTCTGCTGCTCGAGTTCCTGTCGCAGGCGCTGATCCTCGGTGACGTCCCAGTTTACGCCGATCATCTTCAGGCGGCCGTCGTGGTCCATGAAGGGGAGGCTGTTGGAACGGATGTAGCGCGTGCTGCCGTCCCGGGCGATGATCCGGTAATTGTCGGTGAAGGGCTTCAGTTCGGCGATTTTAGTCGCAACGTAAGCCAGGGTCCGGGCTCGGTCTTCCGGATGCAGTTTGCTCTCCCAGAAGCCGCCGATCTGCACTTCACAATCGTTGTCGACCTCGAAGATGCGGCGCATCCCTTCGTCCCATTCGCTCGTGCCAGCGTCGAAATCCGTCTCGAAGATGCCGATCCCGGAAATGTCGATGGCGAGCTTCAGACGGCGAGAGAGGCCCTCCAGCCATTCTTCCTGCTGCTTGCGGGCGCTGATGTCGGTGTCGGTGCCGATGATGCGGGCGGGCTTGCCGTCTTCGTCGCGCTCCACGCAGGCGCCTCGGCACTCGATCCAGACATAGTGTCCGTCCCGGTGAAGCTCCCTGTACTGGAAGACGCTATAATCCGGGTCGCCCGCATTCTGCCGTTCGATGCAATGTAAGACGCGCTCGCGATCCTGAGGATGCACGAGTTCCAGCCAATCCTCCATGGTCGGTGGAAAGGTGTCGTTCGGTCCCATTCCCCGGATCTCGCGCCAGACGTCGGAGTAATAGAGTTCGCCCGAGCTGCGTTGATCCCAGACGCCCAAGAGCGAGCCGACGAGCGCGTGGTTCCAGCGGCTTTCGCGCTCCTGTACGTCATTCAACTGGCGACGAAGGTATGTCACATCCGTCATCTGGAGGAGGACTGAACCGTCCAGAGAGCCTGCGGTAGCATGGCCCGCCAGAGTGACGACGAAATGCCTTGCGTCACTGCCCGGCGTCGATATTTCCAGTGTCGACGGAGCCCCGTCCATCAACCGACCAAGGGCGAGCACCAGTTTGGCGGCGTCGGCGCCCTGCAGGTGGCCGGCCAAATTGTCGCCGGGCACAATAGTCTCCCCAAGGGCCGCCCCCAAAGCCTTGTTCATCGTGCGGATGATGCCGTCGGGATTGAGCCACGCCGCCGGCCAGGGGAGGCAGGCGATGTCGATGCCACCCGCGCCGGGGGTGGATGGAGAGGCCGCTTGTGGGCGCAAAATCAGGCTCCTCACTTCACATGGTTGCGCGGAGTCTATGAGTACCCGCTTAAGAAGGACTTAAATTAGCCCTCACAATGCCGGGATTAACGCGTTGTTTGCAGCTCATCCGAAGTGGGCGACTGCTCCCGGCTCAACCCTGCAGACGGCCGAGAAACTGGGCGAAAACCATTGTGCCTTCCGGCCAGGGGCCGTGTCCGGATTCGGCGTTGATGTGACCCGATTCGCCGGCGTCGATGAGGAATGAACCCCAGGCATTGGCGATGTCCTCGGCATGGACATATTTGCCGAAGGGGTCATTCCGGCTCGCGATCAGGAGCGATGGAAAGGGCAGGGTCAGGCGCGGATAGGGGCCGAAGGTCATCAGATGCTTCGGCCGGATCTCGGGATTGGAGACATCGGGTGGGGCGACCAGAAAGGCGCCGGCGACCTTTTTCTTCATCTCCGGGATGGCGTGCACGATCGCGGGGACGCCGAGCGAATGACCGACGAGCACGACCGGCTTGGTGGCCGCGTTGACCTCTTCGGCAACGCGGGCGACCCAGTCATCGCGCACGGGCTTCGACCATTCTGCCTGTTCCACGCGCCGCGCCGTCGACAGCTTGCCCTCCCACCGGGTTTGCCAGTGGTCGGGGCCGGAATTGGTATAGCCGGGAACGATCAGGATTTCTGCATCTGAAACTTTCATGGCCCCTATCTGCTGTCCCGCATGGTCCTCGTCAAGATTGGGGCAGCCTGCAGGATCGTAAAAAAATAATACGCAACACATACTAGTTCGAGTTTGGCGTCGATGTTAAGATCGCGTCGTGCCCGGATCGGGAGGAGATCGATCAGGGCCGTTACCGGGAGGAATTTCATGAAGCACGTCCATTTGACGGCGGCGGCACTGCTGCTGCTCGGCCTTGATCCGTCTGCCGCGAAGGCGGCCATCGCTTGCGCCGACCTCGCCAAGTCAGAGAACCAACCATCCGATGTGACGATCACCGAGGCTGTTGAGACGCCGCCGGGCGACGAGGTTTCCGTCGCTCATTGCCTGGTCAGGGGCAAAACGCCCGACAGGCAGGGGATCGATGGGAAGACCTATACGATCCGCTTCGAGTTGCGGTTGCCGGTCGAATGGAACGAGCGTTTCGTCCATCAGTTCAACGGCGGAAATGACGGCGCGGTCGTGCCGGCGCTCGGTCCGCTTCTCGGTGGTCGCAAGAGTGACACGGCACTGGGACGCGGCTACGCCGTTGTTTCGAGCGATGCCGGCCATGACGGCAATACCAATCCAGACCGAGGGCTGGCTGGCGGTGCGGCCTTCGGCTTTGATCCACAGGCGCGCCGTGACTATGGCTACGGCGCCGTTGCGACCCTGCAGCCGCTCGCCGAACAGATCGTCGAGACACACTACGGCAAGCCGATCGCCTATCGCTACGGGATTGGCAGCTCCAATGGCGGCCGGCACGGCATGATGGCGGCGGAGCGTATGCCCGAGGTCTTCGACGGATTGCTGGTCGGCTATCCCGGTTTTAATCTGCCGAAGGCGGCGATCCAGCATGCGCTCGATATCCAGGCCTGGTCGAAGGTCGATGCCGACATTGCAAAGGCGTTCAGTCGGGATGACCTGAAGCTGGTGGCGGATGGCGTTCTGGCCGCCTGCGACAGCCTCGATGGTGTCTCGGACGGCATGGTTGCGGATGCCGACGCTTGCGAAGCGACTTTCAAGATCGAGACCCTTGCCTGCGAGAGCGGGGCAAACACCGGCTGCCTTCGTCCGGAACAGATCGAGGCGCTCAAGACATCCGTCGCCGGTCCCAAAGACGCCAAGGGCAGGGCGCTCTATACGAACTGGATCTTCGATACCGGCATTGCCTCTGGTAACTGGCGCACCTGGAAGCTCGAAAGCCCGATCGAACCCTGGGGTAACAGGCCGATCATCGGGGTGATGGGGGCAGCGTCGCTGGCCCAGGTCTTCACGACACCGCCAACGGAAGTGGGTGGCACGCCGGACGAGCTGATCGCCTTCCTGCGCGACTTCGACGTTGTGCGCGACGGTGCGAAGATTGCAGCCACCGACGACACCTTTACCGAGTCGGCCATGGACTTCATGGTGCCGCCCGGTGCCGATGATCCGCGGCTCGATGCCTTCCGGGAGGCGGGCAACAAGATGCTCGTCTTCCACGGCAATTCCGATCCGGTCTTCTCGGTCGTCGATACGGTTGACTGGTACAAGAAGCTCGATGCCAACCATGATGGCAAGGCGTCGGATTTCGTGAAGCTCTACCGCATCCCCGGAATGCCGCATGGGGCCAGTGGTCCGAGCTTCAACGACTTCGATTTCTTCACGCCACTCGTCGACTGGGTGGAGCAGGGCAAGGCGCCCTCCGGCGTTGCGGCAGGGATCACGCAAGACAATGCGGAAGCGGCCACGCTCGGCGGGACGCGCTTCCTTTATTGCCCCTATCCCGCCGTGACGCGTGCCGCGGACGATCCCTCCGCCGAAGGCGAGGGCCGCTATATCTGCCGTTGACGGTCCAGCCCCGGCAGCGGCACTGCCGATCTGCCGGGGCTTTCACGGCTTCGTGCGTAACTTGCGCACGACATGACAAATGTTAGCTGATACACTAATTAGCTCAGGACAAAGCGTGTCGCATGTTCCTTAGGCATGCGGCGGCCCTGTTGACGGCGCGTTGTTGCGACCGATCCGGCCCGACGCCGCCCGCATTTCACTTTGCAGCTTACAGACCCTGTTGCTCGAGGAGGAAGTGAGAATGTCGACATTTCATGTGATGACCGGTGCCACCGGCACGATTGTCAGGCCTGCGGTACGGCAGATCGCCGTGTCCGACGTCTTCGCAGCCTTGCGCGAAGGTTATGAGGATTTTCGCGAAAAGCCTTCCCACTATGCCTTCGTCGCGCTGATTTATCCGATTGCCGGCGCAATCATGACCGGCTGGAGCGCCGGCGTCGAACTGCTGCCGATGATCTATCCGCTCCTGGCCGGCTTTGCGCTTGTCGGCCCGCTTCTGGCGCTTGGGCTCATGGAAATCAGCCGTCGCCGCGAACTCGGCCAGCCTGCCGACTGGTCCGACGTGCTCAACCTCTTCAAGTCGCCATCCTTGCCCGCTCTCTTGATGATGAGCCTCTACCTGTTGACGCTCTTCATGGTCTGGTTGGTCGTGTCGCGCGGGCTGTATCTCTCGCTGATCGGTGACTATCCGTCGCCGGGCCTCTTTGCCTTTGCGAGCGGAATTCTCGACCATCCCAATGCCCTGGCCTTCCTGTTCTGGAGCAACGCCTTCGGCTTCGTTCTTGCGCTGGTCGCGCTCGTCATCAGCATTGTCGCCTTTCCGATGCTGCTCGACCGCGACTGCGGGGCAGCCTCCGCGGTTTCGACCTCGGTCCGGGCAAGCCTTGCCAATCCGGTGCCGGTCGCCGTCTGGGGGCTGACGGTGGCCGCGCTGCTGGCGATCGGGATGGCGACGCTGATGGTCGGGCTGGTGGTGATCGTGCCGGTGCTCGGCCATGCGACCTGGCACTTCTATCGCCGGCTGGTGGTCTAGTTCTGGTGGCCGTCAGGCGGCGCTGAAGACATAGGCGGCCAATGCCAGCACAGACAAGACGAGGGGCAGCATTCGTGCGCCTCTCGTCTTCGCGCCGATCGCCATCAGTGCCGAGGCCCCGAGCACTGCGGTAAGCAGAAGATTGCGGACGAGTGCGCGGCTGCCATCCGTCTCGATCATTGAGGGATCGATGCCCGGGTCGAGTTCGGCCATCCAGTCGTAACCGCTTCCATCGAGGAGCAAGAGGCCGAAGATGGCCAGAGCAGCGATCGCCAACAGCAGAAGGCTTGATAGGCTCGGCATGCTTCACTTCCCTCGAATCAAAACGGGCGCGAATGTCTCCGCGCCCGTCTCGTTATGTCCCATGTCCGTTCGCCGGGTATCAGCCGAAGACGCGGGCAAAGATCGTGTCGACATGCTTGGTATGGTAACCGAGGTCGAACTTTTCGCGGATGTCTTCTTCCGAAAGGGCGGCGCGAACCTCTTCGTCGCCGAGTAGCTCTTCCAGGAAGTCGGCACCCTTTTCCCACACCTTCATCGCGTTGCGCTGGACGAGGCGATAGCTGTCCTCGCGCGAGACGCCGGCCTGCGTGAGCGCCAGAAGCACGCGCTGGCTCATGACCAGGCCCTTAAACTTGTTCATGTTCTTCAACATGTTCTCGGGGTAGATCACGAGCTTCTCGATGACGCCGGCCAGACGATTGAGGGCAAAGTCGAGAGTGATCGTGGTGTCGGGGCCGATCGCGCGTTCGACGCTCGAATGGCTGATGTCGCGCTCGTGCCAGAGGGCGACGTTTTCCATGGCCGGGACCACCGACATGCGCACGAGGCGGGCAAGGCCGGTAAGGTTTTCGGTCAGAACCGGGTTGCGCTTGTGCGGCATGGCCGACGAGCCTTTCTGGCCCGGCGAGAAGAATTCCTCCGCTTCCAGCACTTCGGTGCGCTGCATGTGGCGGATTTCGATCGCGACGTTTTCGATCGAGGACGCGATGACGCCGAGGGTGGCAAAGAACATCGCGTGACGGTCGCGCGGGATGACCTGGGTCGAGATCGGCTCCGGTGCGAGACCGAGCTTTGCGCAGACGTGCTCTTCGACGCGCGGGTCGATATTGGCAAACGTGCCGACGGCGCCGGAGATCGCGCCGGTTGCCACTTCCGCACGGGCATTGACCAGACGGTCACGGTTGCGGGCCATTTCGGCATAAAAGCGGGCAAAGGTCAGACCCATGGTCGTCGGCTCGGCATGGATCCCGTGGCTGCGACCGATGCGGACCGTGTCCTTGTGTTCGAAGGCGCGGGCCTTCAGTGCTGCCAGAACGCGGTCCATGTCGGCGATCAGAATGTCGGCAGCGCGAACCAGCTGGATGTTGAGCGTCGTGTCGAGAACGTCGGACGAGGTCATGCCCTGATGGACGAAGCGCGAGTCAGGGCCGATGAACTCGGCGAGATGCGTCAGGAAGGCGATGACGTCATGCTTGGTGACGGCCTCGATCTCGTCGATGCGGGCGACGTCAAATTGGGCAGGACCACCCTTTTCCCAGATGGTGCGGGCGGATTCCTGCGGGATCACGCCGAGATCGGCGAGCGCGTCGCAGGCATGGGCCTCGATCTCGAACCAGATGCGGAACTTGGTTTCGGGGGACCAGATGGCGACCATTTCCGGCCGGGAGTAACGCGGGATCATCGGGCTCGTCTTTCGTTGGACATGGGAAAATGCTGGCCCCCCTTAGCAAAGTGGGGCGGCAAGCTCAACGGCTGCGGCGGGCCATCACCATGCTGAGCACCAGAAGCATGGCCAATCCGGCCGGCATAAGGTGACGCATCCCGAGCACGGCAAACTGGTAGAGGGCAGATGCGGTGGTGAAAATCTGCTGATAGACCCAGATGCGCGAGAGGAATGGTGCGTGCCAATGGGCATAGAAGGTTCGATATTGCAGGGCGTAGATCCCGGCGATTGCCCCAACGGTGACGATGCCGAGCAGCAAGAGCCATGCTGCAAGAGCGGTCTCAGGCCCTCCGCGTTTCCTGATCCTGTGGATCAGGGGCAGGGCGGCGAGCCAGCCGATAATGCCGCCAGCCGCGTAGATTGCGGTCAAAGCCAGGTCATGGCTGCTCGTGGCGCGTCCGAAGAGATGAACGGATAGCTGAAAGCTTGTCGCCATCGCCAGCCCCCAGGCAAGCGAACCGCCCATCCACAACAGGACCGACGGCAGGGGGCTGCGCGGCATCAGGGCTTCACCGGAACGGCGAGCCAACGCAAATTGTTGCCCTCGAAGCCGAGGGTGGCCATCTGAACCATGATCATGTGCGGCCCGTTTGAGCGATAGCCGGGTGTGACAACACCGCCGATGGCGTAGGCGCTCGGGCAATTGCGGCTCTTCGGAATGGACTTGTCGCGGTAGACCTCGCGCCGGGCTTCGGGTTTCGCATCATCGGCGATCGAGAGCGCGAAGCCACGCACATTGACGTTCAGGTTGACACAGAGGTCCTCACCCTTGGCCTCGAAATCTTCGATGCTGACGCGGTACACCCCTTCCGACACGTAGAAGCTCGGAACAGCCTGATAGCGTAGTTCATCGACTTTGCCCGCGAGCTCGCCGATCGGTGTCATGGCCACCAGATATCCGGGATCGTCGCCGATCTTCCGTTCATCGAGGATGGCTTTTGCCTGCTTCAGGCTTTCACGCCGCGCTTCGCCGATGGAAGCTTCTTCCCGCCTGATCAGAACGCTCACGGGCGTGCCCGGAACATACTGGTCCGTTTCGGTGTCGATCACCTGGATTTCGGCATAGGCGAAGCCGGAGCCATCCTGCTCGCCGAACTGCTCGAAGGCGAAGAACTTGCCATCAGGCGAAAAACCCAGGGGCCGCATCTCCGCCACGTCTCCTGCGTAGGCCGCGGAGGCCGTCAGAAGCGCAAGCGCGATGGCGGATAGCTGCAGTTTCAAGCCCGACCTCCCTCGGCTGCCTTGCGCAGAGTGTCGACCGTCTTGCGGTAGTCGTCAACGCCCTTGCCCTTGAAGATCGCGGAGCCCGCGACCAGCGCATTGGCACCGGCCTTGGCGATTTCGGCGGCATTGTCGGCGGTGACGCCGCCATCGACTTCGAGGTCGATCGGGCGGTTGCCGATCAGGGCCTTGGCCTTGGCGATCTTGTCGGTCATCGCCGGAATATACTTCTGGCCGCCGAAGCCCGGATTGACGCTCATGATCAGGATCAGGTCGAGATCATCCATCACATGCTCGAGCACCGAAAGCGGCGTTGCCGGATTGAGGGACACGCCGGCCTTTTTGCCGAGCGCCCGGATGGTCTGCAGCGAGCGGTGCAAATGCGGACCAGCTTCCGCGTGCACGGTGATGATGTCGCAGCCGGCATCGGCGAAGGCGCCGAGATAGGGATCGGCTGGCGCGATCATCAGATGGCAGTCGAAGACCGCCTTGGTCCAGGGGCGCAGCGCCTTGATGATCGCGGGGCCGAAGGAGATGTTCGGGACGAAATGGCCGTCCATCACGTCGAGATGCACCCATTCGGCGCCAGCGTCGACGACGTCGCGGACTTCCTCGCCGAGGCGGGAGAAGTCGGCAGCCAGAATGGAAGGCGAGATCAGGAGAGGGCGGGTCATCGGGAGCTCCTCGCGGGCCAGGGATCGATCGATGCCGTCGCGAACGAGAGGCGCGGGCATCAGCTGTTGATGGCGGTCCGCATAGCATCGGTGCCCTTGAGCGGCAACCATGCCTTCGGATGAGACGCGTATCATCGCCAGGGCTGGCCTTGACGATTGCCGCCCGGCGCTGCATCCCTCGGCAAAAGCATAGTCATCCGGGAGGACAACATGGCCAAGTTCGCAATCATCACCGGCGGAAGCTCCGGCATCGGCCGCCATCTGGTCTCGTCCTTCGTGCGCGAAGGGTATGACGTCGCCTTCACCCATCTCGGTCAGCCGGATGCGGCAGCCGACGTCGAGAAGGAAGTGGCGGCCCTTGGGGGACGCGCGATCGGGCGGGAATGCGAGGTGGCCAACAGCACTGCCATCGAGGCGTTTCTGGACGACGTCATCGCCTGGGCGGGACAGGTGCCTGGTGTGCTCGTCAACAATGCCGGCATCCAGACCTGGGCTTCCATGCTCGAACTTTCCGAAGAGCGTTGGGACGCCGTCATCAGCACCAATCTCAAGGGCACTTTTCTCAATACCCAGCGCGTGGCGCGCCGGATGGTCGAGGCGGGCAAGGGCGGCTCGATCATCAATCTCGGCTCCGGCTGCAACAAGCACGCCTTCCCGAAACTGGTCGACTACACCGCGTCGAAGGGTGGCATCGAACAACTAACCAAGGTTTCGGCCGTCGAGCTCGGGCCACATCAGATCCGCGTCAATTGTGTGGCACCCGGTGCGATCGAGACGGCACGCACCCAGGCCGAGGCACCCGATTATGCCAAGACCTGGGGCGATGTGACGCCTCTGCGTCGTGTCGGCACGCCGGAGGATATCGCAGGGCCGATCCTCTTCCTTGCCGGTCCGCAATCGGCGTTTGTCACCGGCCAGACGATCTGGGTGGATGGCGGCGTGTTCAGCCAGGCCTTCTGGCCCTACCGCGACTGACCGCGGTTACTGCGATGGTTCGGGCACGGGCACGAAGGCGTTGTCCTGCCATTGCAGCAAGCGATAGGGGTTTTCGGTCAGCTCGTGATCCTCACCGAAGGTGATCGGACCGATCGCCGTCTCGAAGGTCGTGCCGATCAGGGCATCCGTGACGGGGGTGCCCATGGCAGACGAGATGCCCCAGGAATCCGCAAGCATGGTGACCGCCGCATGGGCCGGCAGAACATAGGCTTCTGGAAAGACGCCTGCGGCTTCGAACTCGCCCATCAGCGCCGGTGCCGATGGACCTTGCGGTGACTCCACGAGACCGACCGCAAGCACGCCATCTTCCAGAGGGACCGGTTCGTCTGCCGCCCGCAGGGCTTCACCGCCGAGCAGCGTCAGCGACAAGCCCTCCGCTTTGGCATCCCGGGCGATGATCGAGACATCGTTGCGATCGCCACCGACGAAGGCGTGGGTGATGCCGGCCGTCTTCAGCCGTCGGATCAGCGTCAGTTGCTGTTCCTGTCCCGGCCGGAAGGTGTCGACGAAGGCGGGCTTGAGGCCGCGCTCCTCGAGCGTGATCCGGATGGCCTCTGTCAGTTCACGGCCGCGGATCGTGCCGTCTTCCAGCAGAGCGACCGGTTCGCCTGGCCAATCGCGCAGGATGACTTCGGAGAGCTTGGCGGATTCCTGATCGCCATTCGGTGCGAGACGGAAAAGCGGCCAGCCAGCCTTTAACGCATCCTCCATCAATCCCGTCCAGCGAACCGACAGCGTCACTGCAGGCAGATCAGCGTCTGCCAGTACGGGCAGTCCTTCCTTCAGGGTTTCGCTGCAGAGAAAGCCGACCGCTGCCGTCGCCCCGGCCGACGTGATCGCTTCCGCGACCGCCTGGCCGCTGCCTTCCGTGCAGGGTTCATCGATCTCGACGAGGCTGATCGACAGGCCCTCGGCGGCGAGCGTCGCGCCCTTTCGCACCTGATCGCCGAGCACGGCGAAGCTACCGGTCGTGGGGGCGACCACGGCAAGTTTCAGCTCCGCTGCCGATGCTCCGGGCATGCCGGAAATCAGGAGCAGTGGAAGCGAGAGCCAGGTTGGGAGCAAGCGCGATTGGGTCATGCCGCGATCCTAGCCGAAAGCGCAGGCAATTGGAAATGCTGGCTTTCCGCCCGCTAAATTGGCGCGTCATCGAAATCGTGATGCCATTGTGGAAAAGGTAAGGGCTGCGGCCCATATTCCGATATCGACGGGGAGCATACCGAGGGGAGTTTCGAGTTTGAGCATGCAAGTTCTGGATCCGGTCGTCTATCGCGAGGCCATGAGCCGTTATGCGGGGCATGTGCAGATCGTTACGACGGAGCATCAAGGCATCCGGCGCGGGGTCACCATCACCGCCGCCTGCTCGGTGTCAGACAGCCCGCCCATGGTGCTTGCCTGCCTCAACAACAGCAATCCGAGCAATGCCGTGCTTTTCGAGAGTGGGCATTTCGCCTTGAATACGCTGGGCGCCCATCACCAGGATCTGGCGAATGCCTTTGCAGGTTTCGGCAAACTCTCGACCGAAGACCGTTTCGCCCAGGCCGAATGGCAGGTGATGGAGACCGGCTCGCCGGTGCTTGTCGAGGCGATCGTCGCCTTCGACTGCGTCGTGACCGACCGCAAGGTAACGAATACCCATACGGTGCTCTTCGGCGAGGTGAAGGCGGTGCATTTCGGTGAGCGTGAGCCGTCTCTCATCTATCTGGACCGGGGCTATCACACGCTATAGACTTTCCCTCGAACATGGGAGGAGACATGGCAGAGACCTCGGGAAAGGCGCTGCCGGAGACGATCGATGGCATCATCGATCTGCTTTCGGCTGAGGATTATCTGGCGGGCCGACCGCTCGCGACGGTGCTGTTTTTGGCTCTGAAGATGAAGCGGCCGCTTTTCCTTGAAGGGGAAGCCGGTGTCGGCAAAACCGAAGTCGCCAAGGTGCTGGCCAAGGCGCTCGACCGCCCGCTGATCCGCTTGCAGTGTTACGAAGGCCTTGACGTGGCCTCCGCCGTCTACGAGTGGAACTATCCGGCGCAGATGCTGGAAATCCGCATGGCCGAAGCGTCGGGTGTATCGGATCGAACCCGGCTCGAACACGATATCTTTTCCGAACGCTATCTGATCCGCCGGCCCGTTCTCCAGGTGTTGCAAGGCGAACCGGGACGCGCGCCGGTCTTCCTGATCGACGAACTCGACCGCACAGACGAGGCCTTCGAGGCTTTCCTGCTGGAAGTCCTCTCGGATTTCCAGGTGACCATCCCCGAATTCGGCACGGTGAAGGCCGCCGAGCCGCCCATCGTCATCGTCACGTCGAATCGCACCCGCGAGGTGCATGATGCGCTAAAGCGCCGTTGCCTCTATCACTGGGTCGACTATCCGGCCGCTGCCGACGAACTGGCGATCATCCGCCGCAAGGTGAAGGGCTGCAACGAGCAGCTCTCCCGGCAGATCGTCGCCTATGTCCAGAAGCTGAGGACCATCGACCTCTTCAAGAATCCCGGCATTGCCGAGACCATCGACTGGGCGACGGCACTGACCGAGCTCGACCGCCTGGCGCTCGATCCCGAGACGATTGCCGACACGCTGGGCACGCTTCTGAAATATCAGGAGGACATTGCCCGCATTCAGGGTGGCGAGGGCCAGAAGCTGCTCTCCGAGGTCAAGGCCGAGCTGCTGGCAAAGGCCGGCTGATATGGAGAGCTTCGGGCCGCACCCTGCCAGTGGACACGACGGCATCCTGGTGCCGCCGCCGGTGCAGGGCGATGGGCGGCTGGCGGACAATATCGTGCATTTCGCCCGGGTTCTGCGCAAGGCGGATCTCAAGCCCGGGCCCGGTGCCGTGATCGACGCTATCGAGGCTATCGACGCAATCGGCATCGGCTCGCGCGTCGAGTTCCACGCGGCGCTGTCCGCCATCTTCGTCAAGCGGCATGAAGACCAGCCTGTCTTCGACGAGGCCTTTTCGATCTTCTGGCGCTCGCGCGATCTCGTCAGCAAGATGATCCAGCTGATGTCGCCGGTGGCGGCGATCGGGGAACGTCAGAAGCCTAAGGCAGGTGGTGCTCGGGTCAGCGATGCGCTGTTTGCCGACAGAAAACGCGAGCCGAAGCCTCGCGACGAGCCGGATGTCGAGGTCGATGCCCGGCTCACGGTTTCTGGCCAGGAGGTGTTTCGTCGGCTTGATTTCGGGCAGATGACGGCAAGAGAGTTGAAGGAGGCACGGTGCGCGATCGTGCGTTTGGCTATGCCGCTTGATCTCGTTCAAACGCGCCGTTATCGGCTTTCTCCGCGCGGGCGCCTCATAGATCAGCGCGCCAGCATGCGCCAGTCGCTGCGAACAGGCGGCGACCTGATGCTGCCGAAGTTTCGCGCGCGTCGCTTTCAGCCCCCGCCGCTCGTCATCCTTGCCGACATTTCCGGTTCGATGAGCCAGTACACGCGGATCTTCCTGCATTTCCTGCATGTTCTGACCGAACGTCGCCGCCGGGTGCATACCTTCCTCTTCGGGACGCGGCTTACCAATGTGACGCGGCAACTCCGTCACCGCGATCCGGACGAGGCGATCGCGCAATGCACAGACGCCGTTGCCGACTGGTCGGGCGGTACGCGGATCGGCGAGACGCTGAGGCTCTTCAACCGGCACTGGGGCCGTCGCGTGCTGGGGCAGGGTGCCGTCGTGCTGCTGATCACCGACGGACTGGAGCGAGACGAGGTCGATATGCTTGCCCGTGAGACGGACCGGCTGCATCGCTCCTGCAGACGCCTCGTCTGGCTCAATCCACTGCTGCGCTTTGCCGGTTTCGAGGCGCGCGCGCGCGGCGTGCGGGCCATGCTGCCGCATGTGGATGAACTCAGGTCTGTTCACAATCTGGAAGCGCTGTCGGATCTCGTGCAATCTTTGTCCGGTGCGGCGGATCGGAACTGCGATCCGAGGCGTTACCTCGCTTCAGACAGGAGCCAGCCATGACCACCGATGCCACTTTGCGCGATCCGCTCGATATTGCCGAAAGCTGGTTCGCCGAGGGCCGATCCGTCGCGATCGCGACTGTGATCGAGACCTGGGGCTCGGCGCCGCGCCCGGTCGGCAGCCATCTCGTCATCGACGGCGAGGGCAATTTCGAGGGCTCGGTCTCCGGTGGCTGCGTCGAGGGGGCTGTCATCTCCGAGGCGCTCGACGTGATCGAGAGCGGTACGGCGAAAATGCTGGAATTCGGCGTGGCCGACGAAACCGCCTGGCGGGTCGGCCTCTCCTGCGGCGGCCGCATCCGCGTGCAGGTCGAGAGGCTCGGCTGATGGATATTTCGACGCTCAAGGCTCTGAACGCCGCGAAACGCGACCGTCTCGGCGCCGTGCTGGTGAGTGACCTGGCTGCCGGCACTTCGCATCTGGTGACCGAGGATCAGGTTGCTGCGGATCCACTCGGCGACGAAATCCGCGCGCGGCTTCTGTCTGGCAAATCGGGAATCGTTGATCTCGGGGGCAAGAGCCTGTTTCTCAACGTCCATTTGCCACCGCCCCGGATCTTGGTCGTCGGTGCCGTGCATATCAGCCAGGCACTGGCGCCCATGGCAGCACTATGCGGCTTTGCGGTGACCATCATCGACCCGCGCACGGCCTTTGCAACGCCCGAGCGCTTCGCCGGCATCGATCTGCGTGCGGAATGGCCGGACGAGGTCTTCGCCACGATGCCGCTTGATCGCTATTCGGCCATGGTTGCCGTGACCCATGATCCGAAGATCGACGATCCCGGCCTCATCGCGGCCCTCCATGCCGGCTGCTTCTATGTCGGCGCGCTCGGCTCGCGCAAGACGCATGCGAAGCGGGTCGAGCGGTTGACCGCCGCCGGTATCGACCCCGAGACCATCTCGCGCATTCACGCCCCGATCGGCCTCGATATAGGGGCTGCCACGCCGGCTGAAATCGCGGTCGCGATCCTCGCCGATATCATCCAGTCGCTGCGCCGGCGCAGTCTTGGGGCTCTTCGCGGCGCCCGAGAGGACAGATCGTGAAGTTTGGGCCAATCCCGACATCCGAAGCTCGTGATGCGATCCTCGCCCATTCCCAGCCACTCGCCTCCGGCAAGCTGTCCAAGGGACACCGGCTTCAGGCAGACGATCTCGCCCGCTTGCAGGCAGAGGAGGTAACCACCGTCATTGTCTGCCGCCTGGAACCCGGCGACCTGATGGAAGATGAAGCGGCCGACCGGTTGAGCGCCGCGATTGATCGTCGTGGGCTCATCCGAAGTCCGGCCTCGACCGGGCGGGTCAATTTCTATGCTTCGGCGAATGGTCTCTTTCGTGCGAACAAGACCTTGGTCGACCGCTTCAACGCCGTCGATCCCGCGATTACGCTCGCCTGTCTCGCCGATCGGCGGGACGTTAGGGCCGGCGATCTCGTCGCGACCGTCAAGATCATTCCGCTGGCCGTGGCCGGTGCATGTGTTTCAGAAGCCTTGGCCATCCTGCAGGAGGGCATCGCCTTCGAGGTCACGCCCTATCGGCCCCACCGGGTACATCTTGTCGCCACCGAGCTGCCGTCCCTGAAGCCGTCCGTCCTGGACAAGACGGCCCGCGTGCTCGAAGCCCGGCTTTCGCCCTCGGGGAGCCGGCTCGCATCGGAACAGCGCGTCCCGCATCGGGCGGACGCCGTGGCGGACGCCATCCGCGCCTCGCTTAAAGACCGAGCCGCCGAAGACGGTCCGCCGCTCATTATCGTCTTCGGTGCTTCGGCCGTGGCCGATGCCGATGATGTCATACCCTCTGCCATCCGGCTTGCCGGCGGCGTGGTCGATCAGGTCGGGCTGCCCGTGGACCCGGGCAATCTGCTGGTGCTGGGGCATGTGGAGGGTGTACCCGTCATCGGCGCGCCGGGCTGCGCCCGCTCGCCGAAGGAAAACGGTTTCGACTGGGTTCTGAACGGCATTCTCGCCGGTCATACGCCCGATCGTGTCGAGATGACCGGCTGGGGCGTCGGTGGTCTCCTGATGGAAATCCCGAGCCGTCCGCTGCCGCGCCAGAGCGCTACGAAGGATGTCGATCCGGCGGCCCTTGGCCTCGTGGTGCTTGCCGCCGGTCGGGCAAGCCGGATGGGCGAGGGTGGTCGCCACAAGCTGCTTGCCGAATTCGAGGGCGAACCATTGGTAAGACGTTCGGTACGTCAGGCGATCGAGGCCGGTGTTGGTCCCGTTACCGTCATCACCGGGCACCGGAGCGACGAAGTTACTGCTGCGCTATCGGGCCTTGCCGCGGAGGTTACCGAGAACACAGAATTTGCCTCCGGCATGGCGACATCGCTGAAGGCTGGCCTTGCTGCCGTCGAGGCCAAGGGCTTGCCCGGCATGATGGTGCTCCTTGCCGACATGCCCAACGTCTCCAGTGCTGATATCGCAGCACTTACCCGTGCCTATGCCAAGTCCGGCGGCAAGGCGATCGTGCGCGCCGTCTCCGATGGCCAGCGCGGCAATCCCGTCATTTTGCCCGCAGCAACCTTCGAGGCCTTGAAGGCACTGGAAGGTGATATCGGAGCCCGCCCAGTGATCGAAAGCGCGGGCCTTGCCGTCATCGATGTCGAAATCGGCCCGGCTGCTCGTCTTGATGTCGATACGCCCGAGGCTATTCTGGCGGCCGGCGGGATCTTGAAGGGCTGACCATGGACAATGCAGCGATCGAGGAGATGTTCGAGGCGGTCGGGCCGGTGTCCATCCGGAGGATGTTCGGCGGCAAGGGCATCTATGCGCGTGGCATCATCTTTGCACTCGAACTGCGCGGCGAACTGATGCTGAAGGGTGACGACGAGAGTGCACCCTTGCTCGAAGAAGCCGGCGCGAAGCGCTGGAGCTATGAGGGCCGGAGCGGCAAGCCTGTCGCCATGCCCTATTGGACGATCCCCGACGAAGCGCTCGACGACCCCGACATGATGGCGAAATGGGCGCGGATCGCGCTCGATGCCGCGATACGGGTTAGCGAGCGTGAGTCCGCTCAGCGCAGATAGGTCAGAACCGTCTGGGTGAAAACGGAAAGCGGCTGCGGCGGGTCATCCAGATCAAACCAGCCGATTTCCGATAGCTTGTCCGGTTCGGTCAGTTGCGGATCGCCGGATGTGTCGTCGGTGATGTAAAGCAGCGAAATCCAGTGCTGACGGTCCGCCTCGATCAACTGTTCGGTGATGCCGAGATAGCGGATCGGACCGATCGAGAGCCCCGTTTCTTCCTCTGCCTCACGGCGCGCGGCGATCTCTGCCGGCTCCATATGGTCGACCTTGCCACCGACGATGTTCCAGTGGCCGGCCTCCGGTGCCTTCATGCGCCTGCACAAAAGCAGTTTGCCATCCCGAAGGATGGCAAGACCAACCCCGAGACCGGGGAAATCGATACCGGGCTGCCCCACAGGGATCAGGCCTTGGCGGCAGCGACGATCAGCATGAAGGCGGGGATGTCGTCGCCAAAGCCGACTGGCGTCGGGCCGTCGTCATGGTCGTGATGGCGGTTGCGACGGCGATCACGATTGTCGTCGTTTGCAGGGTAAGGATTGTTGCGGTTGTTGCGCGGGTTCTGATCGCGGCGCTTGTCCGTTTTGCGTTCTGTCGCCACCGGCTCCACCTTGATCGCTTCCATCACCTGAACTTCCTCTGCCGCTTTGACTGGTTCGACGCTTGCCTCGACGGGCTTTACGTACTCGCTGCGCGTATCGGATTTATGACCACCGCGCCGCTCGCGACCCTTGTCGCGACCGCGTTTTCCACGGCTTTCGTCGTGGCTTTCCGCCGGCGCCGGAAGGGCCGACAGGTCGCCATCAAGCCATTCGATCTTCTGATCGATCAGCTTTTCGATGGCATCGAGGAACTTGGTGTCGCTGCGCGTCACCAGAGTGAAGGCAGCACCCGAGCGACCGGCACGGCCGGTACGTCCGATGCGGTGAACATAGTCTTCGGCGTGAATCGGAACGTCGAAGTTGAAGACGTGGCTGACATCGGGGATGTCGAGGCCGCGGGCTGCGACGTCAGAGGCGACGAGCAGCGTGATGGCATTCGCCTTGAAATTCGCCAGCATGGTCGTCCGCGAGCGCTGATCCATGTCGCCATGCAGCGCGCCGACGGAGAAGCCGTGGCGATCAAGCGAACGGAAGAGGTCGGCGACATCCTTCTTACGGTTGCAGAAGATAATCGCGTTCTTCAGATCGTCCTGGGCGCGTATCAGATCACGCAGCGTCGAACGCTTTTCGTAATCCTTGTTATGGCAGGCGACGAGGCGCTGGGTCACCGTCTTTGCCGTCGACGACGGCGGGGCGACTTCGATGCGCTCGGGATTCTGCAGGAACTGATCGGCCAGCTTCTGAATTTCCGGCGGCATGGTCGCCGAGAAGAATAGGGTCTGGCGCGTGAACGGGATCATCTTGGCGATGCGCTCGATATCCGGGATGAAGCCCATGTCGAGCATGCGGTCGGCTTCGTCGATGACGAGGATCTCGACGCCGGTCATCAAGAGCTTGCCGCGCTCGCAATGGTCGAGCAGGCGGCCCGGCGTGCAGATCAGGACGTCGGCACCACGTTCGAGCTTGCGGTCCTGCTCATCGAAGGACACGCCACCGATCAGCAGCGCCACGTTCAGCTTGTGATTCCGTCCGTACTTCTCGAAGTTTTCGGCAACTTGGGCTGCCAATTCGCGCGTCGGCTCGAGAATGAGGGTGCGCGGCATGCGAGCCCGGGCGCGGCCCTTTTCGAGCAGCGTCAACATCGGGAGCACGAAGCCAGCCGTCTTGCCGGTGCCTGTCTGTGCAATGCCGAGAATGTCCCGCCGCTGCAGGGCCGGCGGAATTGCGCCTGCCTGGATCGGGGTCGGAATGGTGTAGCCGGCATCGGTGACGGCAGAAAGGACTTTTTGGCTCAGGCCAAGGTCAGCAAAAGTGGTCAAAGGGAAGTAGTTTCCGTTCCTGTTCTCGCGAACATCGCTCAATAGCCCGTCTGATCGGGCGCCAATGGTTGCGGCGAATAGAAGGAAACTGCCGGAAAGTCAAGGAAACGGGCGGATTTACCCCTACAAAGGCTTAATGATCACGATTAATTGGCTTGCAACGTCAAGGTCATCAACAAACCAGAGCCACATTGACGAAAAAGCTGCTTCGAATCGTCGCTCTGCCGTCAGTTGATCAGCGGCGTCAGCTTCATTCCGGCATTGAGGAAGCGCATGGGATCGACGGCGTCGCCATTGCGCCGGACCTCGTAATGGAGGTGGGGTCCTGTCGATCGTCCCGTCGAGCCTGAGAGCCCTAGGATCTGCCCGGTTTCGACCGTGTCGCCTTCGCTCACCAGGATGCGGGACATGTGGCCATAGCGGGTGGTGAGGCCGAGGCCGTGATCGATTTCGACCATGTTTCCATAGCCGCCCGAAAAGCTTGCCGTCACGACCTTGCCAACGCCGGTGGAGCGAATTTCCGTGCCTGTCGGTGCGCGGAAGTCGATGCCGGCATGCATGGCAAGCCCGCCGAAAAAGGGATCCGGGCGGTTGCCGAATCGGCTGGTGATTTCCCGGCCAGGGGCGGGGTTGGCGAAGGGCAGGCGCTTGGCCGTGTCACGGACCGTCTCCAGCCGGGTGAGCGCAACATCCAGAGCGTTCAGCGAGGCGTTGAAGTCCCGGTCCGACTGTGGTGCGAGATAAGGACCGCCCACAGCGTCGATGGTTGGCAGTGCGGCTTGCTCGTCGATCGGCACGCCCTGGCGCCGGAGGATCGCGGCAATTTCGTCGGCGGTCTGGGATGCGCCGCTCGCCAGTTCGTCGATGCGCTGCAGCTGTTCTGCCTCGATCTCTTTCAGCGACAAGGTCATGTGCGAGAAGAGGCGGTCGGCACGGTCTGCGACATTTTCGCCGGTCATCGGCACGTAGCCGAGGGCGAGTGCCGGCCGGTGCGGGACTGCGGATTTCGGTTGTAGTGCTGTTTCCCCGAGCAAGGCGGCGAAGGCTTGCGTGCCGGTCGAGAGAGAAGCCCGATCCTTGCTGTCGACAACAGGCTTTTCGGCGGGCAGTGGACCATCGGTGGGCAAGGCGTCCGACGCATTGCCGGTCTGCAGCAGCGCGTCGATCCGGCCGTGGCGGGAGGTCAGAGCCATCTGCTGCTCGAGAAGTTTCTCGACCTTTTCCTCGACCACCTGCTGGTCGAGCAGCTGGCGCGAGGTGACGCGGTCGACCTGGGCGCGGAGTGCTGCGATCCGGTCTTCATATTCATGCTGCATGCGCGCCTGGCGCGCCATGGTGGCACCGATCAGGTTGTCGCGCAGAACGAGGTAGGTCGTGGCGCCGAGATAACCGATCGCCATGGTGCCGAGAAAGCAGACGGTGAGCGCCACCATCCACGGACGGATCGTCATGTGGCGGATGCGATCACCGCTCGCCAGAATGATGATGTGCTGTTCCCGGCGCTTTCCGAAGACCTGGTTATTCGAACCCGTCGTCACGCTGACCCCCATTTTCATGCCGGGCAGGCCGCCGTCACGCGATTGCCCGATGCGGCGAGTCGCCTGTCCGATCCGCCGTTAGCAATTACGCATAATTAGGGTTAATGAAGCGTTAGGCGCTTGGAATTGCGTGTCAAACCGACGAGTTGTTCTTCGACGACAAGGATCGGTAGAAGGACGGCGTCAACCCGGCTTCGGCGCGGGCGACGTCGTTGAAAGGGGCCTTGAGCTGGCCGCGAAAATTGGCCCGAACCAGATCCTGGAAGGCTTTCGCCGGATCGCGCTTCTCGCGGGCGCAGAGGAAGCGGAACCATTTCGCACCGACAGCGACATGGCCTTTCTCGTCGTCGTAGATGACCTTCAGGACATCCGCGCTTTCGATGTCGCCCGTTTCGCGCATCTTGTCCTGCAGCGACGGTGTCACGTCGAGCCCGCGGGCTTCGAGGATGAGCGGCACGACGGCGAGGCGGGCAGTTAGGTTGTTCTTCGTCGAGTGAGCCGCCTGCCAAAGCCCGTCATGGGCGGGCATGTCGCCATAATCGGCGCCCAGTTCCCGCAGGCGGTCGCGCACCAGCCGGAAATGCTTGGCCTCCTCATAGGCCACCTTCATCCACCCATCGAAGAAGGAATGCGGCACCGGTTCGGTGGCGAAGCGGGCGACGATGTCGAGGGCGAGATCGACCGCATTGAGCTCGATATGGGCAAGGGCATGCAGCAGGGCGATGCGGCCGGGCAGGGTGTGCAGCGACCGCTTTCCGACGGCTTTAGGCGGCACGAGCTCGGGTTTTGCCGGGCGGCCCGGCCGATCGGGAAGCGGCGGATCGAGCGGCGAGCGCAGCGACAGGCGGCGCTCGTGCCAGCGGATCGCAGCGGTCTGGGCGAGCGCCGTCTTCTCGTCGAGGTCGGCGCTCTGGATTGCGAGGGTGGCAGCGCCGCGAAGGGAGTGAAAAGCCGTCTCGGGCTGCGTTGTCTCCAGCATGTCAGAGGGCCTGTGTCGCCTTCAGCACAGCCTCGGCATGGCCGGGAACCTTCACCTTGCGCCAGACCTCGGCAACCTTGCCGGATTTGTCGATCAGGAAGGTGGAGCGTTCGACACCCATATAGGTCTTGCCGTACATGCTCTTTTCTTTCCAGACGCCATAGGCTTCCAGTGCCTTGTGCTCCTCGTCTGCTGCCAGCACCACCGAGAGGTTATGCTTGGCGGCAAATTTGTCGTGGCTCTTCACCGAATCAGGGGAGACGCCGATGACGGTCGCGCCGAGCTTCGCGAATTCCTCTGTCAGGCCTGAGAAGTCGACGGCTTCGGTCGTGCAGCCGCTCGTGTCGTCCTTGGGGTAGAAATAGAGAATCACCGACTTTCCGGCGAAATCGGAAAGCGAAACGGTGCCGCCGCCATTGCGGGGCAGGGAGAAATCGGGGGCCATGTCCCCGGCAGCCAAATCCGTCATGGGATAACCTTTCTTTTGCCCGTTTTGTGGGTGATCGTGGGCGACTTCGATATATAGTCCGCTCCGCAGTCGTCCAGAGCGACTTGTTAGCGGCATCGATCGACGGAGACAATCACCAGGACATGTCGGAGATCCGGGGCGAAAAGCTACGGTTTCGCAAGCGGGACATTGTGCCGCTGCATGCTCTTCCGTCTGCCCAGGCCGAGGATCCCCTCATCGTGCATTGTCCGCCGCCGAAGCGATCGCTGTTTCGGCGCCTGGTGCGGGTGTTGGCCGGCTTCGCCGGGCTCTGGGTCGTGGTGTTCTTTGCTGTCTATGCCGTGGTCGAAAGCGGCACCCTCGATGCCGCCCTTGCGCAACGGGCCCAGGCTGTCCTCAACAATGCCCTCGGACCGCAGTTCACCGCCAAAATTGGCGGCACGGAAGTGCGCTTTTCCAATGGGATGGAATTGTCCGTCGAGGCGCGGGATGTCACGTTGCACGAACAGGCGGGCGGCGAGCGGGTTGCCCTGACGAATTCGGTCCGCTTCATCCTCGAACCATTGGCGCTTCTGGGCGGTCGGTTCTCCATCCGCGAGATCGTCAGCGAGGGCATCGATCTCGATGCGACGGTGCTGCCGAAGGGGGAGCCTGTCGACATCTCGGATTGGCGGATAGATCATATTCCGGCCCGGTTGGCAGATGCCTTTGCCGAACTCGACCGGCTGCAGGGCTTCATCGCCCGCGGCGGTCTCGACCGCATGCGCCTTGCCGGACTGGAGATCGCCTCCACCAGTGCGAGCGGCCGGCCAATGACGCTTGCGATCGACGACATCGTCCTGGAGCGGGGCGATGACGGTTCGCTTTCGATCTTCGGTGCGGTCGCGGTCAACGGACAACAAACGGAACTGACGGCGCTTACGACGAATGTCGATGGTCGGGCCGAATCGCTGACGATGCGCGTTGCCGATATGCGGGTGACCCCGTTCCTGCTGCGACGTTCCAGCACGGGCGAGGCGCGCCAGGGGATCGAAGGTTCGGCCGAATTGCTGCTCAATGCTCGGCGCGAGGCGCCGGATCAGGGTGCCAGCGTCTCGCTTGGCATCAACATGCAGAAAGCCGGCTTCTACTCCGACGGCCAACGGCAGGAGATTACCGATGCCCGTCTCAAGCTCTCCTACGACTTCGCCAAGGGCACGATCGAGCTTGCCGACTCGACCGCCCGTTTCGATCAAACCATCTTTCCACTGTCCGGCGGCCTCATCGATCTCGACCGGTTGCCTGAAGGCAGCAGTTTCGGCAAGGGTTTCGGCATCGATCTCGTGGTCACCGATGGCCGAGCGAATGTGCCGAGCGCCGGCGAAACTCCGTTCCCCTTTTTCCTGAAGGGCTACGGCCGCTACCTCGTTGAGGAAAACCGCCTGCAACTCGACACGCTCGACGTTTCCACGCCGTCAGGCAACATGCGCGGCAAGCTGCAGGTAGGCTTCGGTGGAACGGGGCCGGAGATCCGGTTCAACGCCGTGGTCGAGAACATGCGCACCACTGTGGTGAAGCAATTGTGGCCCTACTGGATTGCCTCCAAGCCGCGGCAGTGGGTTCTCGAAAACCTCTATGGCGGCATGATCCCCAAGGGTACGATCGATGTCTTCATTCCTCAGAACCGCCTGTCGATCGATCCGACGCCGGTGCGGCTCAATGCCGACGAACTGAAGATCGGGTTTGATCTGGAAGATGCGCGTCTCAATCTCACAGGCGAACTGCCGCCGCTGCGTGACGTCTATGGCCGCTTCGATATGGTCGGCGAGCGGGTCGACGTCGCCATTCGCTCGGCCGGGTCCTTCTTCCCGTCAGGCCGCATGGTCAAGCTGGAGAGCGGTCGCCTGGTGCTGCAGGACGCCTATGAGAAGCCGCTTATGGCGGATATCGACCTCGATATCGCAGGTGCTGCGGATGCGGTGGCCGAACTCGTTTCCTTCAAGCCGATCGAAGCGCTGAAGGTTGTGGACCTCCAGCCTTCGGACTTTTCCGGCAAGGTTCGCGGGAAGGCGAAGATCCGCCTCGGTCTGGTGCCCGATCAATCGCCACCCGAACCGAGCTGGACGGCGGAGGTCGCGCTCGACGACGTGGATGTGGCCAAACCCTTTGACGGGCGTCTCATCGCCGATGTCACCGGATCCCTGTCGGTCGATCGCGACAAGGCCAAGCTCGCTGCATCGGCGAAAATCGATGACGTCCCCATGGAGGTGAACCTCACCGAACCGGTGCGTCGCGGCGAAGGCGCTGTTCTCCGGGAACGGGTGGTCACCGCGACGCTCGACAATGTGGCCCGCGAAAAGCTTGCGCCGGGCCTCGGTGAGATCGTCAATGGAGCGATCAAGCTGGAACTTCGCCGGATCAATGAAACGACCCAGGCCGTCTCCGTTGATCTCCGATCCGCGACGCTGACCATTCCCTGGGTGGGGTGGTCGAAGGGGCAAGGCATCGGCGCAACCGCCAAGTTCGAGTTGGCCAAGGACGGAAAGCTGTCGCTGATCCGCAAGTTCGCTCTGGATGGTGAGGGCTTCGGCGCCTCCGGCGACATGACCGCGGATGATACCGGGCTTGTCGCCGCCAATCTGTCTCGCGTCCGCCTGTCGCCGGAAGACGAGGTGGCGCTGACCGTTCGTCTCAGCAAGGGCGTTTATTCGGTCGTGGCCAATGGCCGCGCCTTCGACGCTCGCTCGCTAATCTCCACCTTGCAACAGCCGTCCAGCGATAGCGGCGACACAAAGTCCTCGCGAACTTCGCTCAAGATCGAAGGGCGCTTCGACCGCGTGGTCGGGTTCAGCGGCGAGCAGTTGTCGGGTGTTTCAATCATCTATGGAGCGAGTAAAGGCCGGATCAGTGCCGTCGACTTTTCCGGCGTCACGGGAAGCGGTCAGGCGCTGGTCGCTAAACTGCGTCAGCCTGAAGGCTTGAGAGAACTTTCCGTCACCACCAGCGATGCCGGTGCCGTCTTGCGTTTTCTCGACGCCTACAAACGCCTCGGCGGCGGTCTTGCCAACCTGCGCCTGACGGAAACCCGCGACGGCGCCTGGAGCGGCAATCTCGATCTGCGCAACTTCCAGGTTGAAAACGAAGAGCGGCTCCAGACGATCGTCTCCGCGCCGACCGGTGCCGACGGACGCAGCCTCAACAATGCCGTTCGCAGCGATATCGACGTGAGTTCCGCCCGCTTCCAGCGTGCCTTTGCCCGTCTGTCCCTAGTCGGCGGTACGCTCAGCGTCGAAAACGGCATCGTGCGCGGCGAGCAGGTGGGCGCGACCTTCCAGGGGATCGTGCGCGATCAATCCGGACGCATCGACCTGACCGGTACCTTCATGCCGGCCTATGGGCTGAACCGATTGTTCGGCGAATTGCCTGTGATCGGTGCCATTCTCGGCAATGGGCGTGACCGCGGCCTGCTCGGCATCACCTTCAAGCTGACTGGGCCGACGATGAAGCCCAATCTGGTGATCAACCCCCTGTCGATCATCGCGCCGGGTGTGTTCCGCCAAATTTTCGAGTTCCGCTGAACGGGCTGACCTTCAGTCGCGCTCGAGCATCACGACCGGCAGGGCAAGACGTCGCGCCGCGAGGATCTTGGCGTAACCTGCTGGACCTCCCGAATTGCGACAAACCAGATGCGTGACCCCATATGCCGTGAAGAGGTCTGCCTCACGGTCGGGATCGCTTGCCGGTTTGCCGAGGACGAGGGTGTAATCCGCGAAGGCGAGTGGCATCTCCGGCGCATCGACCATGCGGACCACGAAGCGGCAATCGTCGCGCCCGACGAAGGCGTCCAGATATTGCCGGCCAAGGGCGAGGAACACCGTCGCGCCCGACGGCAAGACCTCGGCCGCCGCCTCGAGCGTTGTCACGCTCCTCCAGCGGTCTCCCGGTTGCTTCTGCCAGCGCGGGCGCAGCCGCTGTTCGAGCGGCACGCCTGATATCGCCGCGGCTTTGATGGCGTTTTCGCTGATCCGCCGCGCAAAGGGATGCGTGGCGTCGATCATCCGGTCGAAGCCCTCCGTTCGCAGATAGACAGCCAGACCTTCCGCCCCTCCGAAGCCTCCTATCCGAACGGCGCCCGCAGGCAGGATCGGGTCATTCGTCCGCCCAGCAAGTGAGGTGGTGACAAGATGGCCTTCGGCGATGAGCCTTTCCGCCAGAAGACGGGCCTCGGCCGTGCCGCCGAGGATCAGGACTTTCTGCGGTGCATGCTCTGTGTCAGGTGGCATGGGCGATGATCGTTCCCTTGCGATCGGTGACGATGATGTCGACCGCCACGCCGCTGTCGCGCAACACACCTTCGGCCGTCCGCTTTGCCGCCTGGGCAACGGCAGGGGCGATGGCGGTGCCCTCTCGCGTCATGATTTCAAGCACTTCGAGCGCAGTATTCGCATTTTCGACAGTTCGCCGGGCAGAGTCTGTGAGAATATCGGTGCAAGGCATTGAAAGAAAGAAATGATTGTCAATCTGACTGCGTGAGGAATGCAGGTCGAGGGCGCCCTGGGCCAGTTTCGTCATCTTGGCGAAGCCGCCGGCAATCGTCAGCCGCGGGACAGGATGGGCACGCAGGTATTTCAGCAATCCGCCGGCGAAGTCGCCCATGTCGATCAGGGCGCCGTCCGGCAGCTTGTGAAAGATCTGAGCTGCTTTTTCCGAGGTCGAACCGGTCGCACCGAGCAGATGGGTGAGACCTTCGGCCCGTGCCACGTCGATCCCGCGGTGGATCGAGTGTATCCAGGCGGCGCAGGAGAAGGGATGCACAATGCCCGTTGTGCCGAGAATGGAGATCCCGCCGAGAATGCCGAGCCTCGGGTTCCAGGTGCTTTCTGCGATCTGTGCGCCGCTGGGAACGGAGATCTTCACTTCGAGATCCGGGGTGACCTCATGGGCTGCAGCAATCGCTTCGATCTCCGCGGTCATCATGGCGCGGGGCACTGGATTGATCGCCGGCTCTCCGACGGCAATCGGCAGACCCGCTTTGGTGACCGTGCCGACCCCGTCGCCAGCCACAAAGCGGATGCCGCTTCCGGGGGGTAGGCGCGTCACGGTCGCGATTACGGTGGCACCATGGGTCACATCCGGATCATCACCGGCATCCTTGACGATGCCCGCAAAAGCGCTCTCACCGTGGAAGCCTTCACGGGCGAGCGAAAAGGCAGGCGTTTCGCCTTTCGGCAGGGTGATCGAGACCGGGTCCGGAAAGTTGCGCGTCAGGAGGGCCGTGAAGGCGGCCTTGGTCGCAGCCGTCGCGCAGGTGCCCGTAGTCCAACCATTGCGCAAGGGGGCGCCTTCCGGCTTTTCAAGCCGGTTGCCCTCGGTCGCATTGCTGGCAGCCTGTTTCTCGACGTCACTCATGGCTCGCTTATAGGCGAGCCGGTGGTCTTGAGGAAGGCATGTGGCCGAAGGTTTGGGGCGGAAAGAGCCATGGCGGAATTGCATTTTTGCCGCACGAGGCCTAGACCATGACCATGAGTGACACGACGCGTCTAGCCCTGCCCACGAGCCTGCCGGCCATCGAGCCCGGTCACGTGTGGCTGGCCGGCGCCGGCCCCGGCGATCCGGGCCTCTTGACGCTGCTCGCGGCCAAGGCACTGTCGGAAGCCGATATCATCGTGCACGACGCTCTGGTGAACGACGACTGCCTCAAACTCGCGCGCAGCGGTGCCATTCTCGAATATGCCGGCAAACGCGGCGGGAAACCCTCCGCCAAGCAGCGCGACATCTCGCTGCGCCTCGTCGAACTCGCCAAAGCCGGTCACCGTGTACTGAGGCTGAAAGGCGGCGATCCCTTCGTTTTCGGGCGTGGCGGCGAAGAGGCGCTGATGCTCATCGAACATGGCGTGCCCTTCCGGATCGTTCCCGGCATCACGGCCGGGATCGGTGGTCTCGCCTATGCCGGGATCCCGGTCACCCACCGCGAAGTGAACCACGCGGTGACATTCCTTACCGGACACGATTCCTCCGGTGTCGTGCCCGATCGAATCGACTGGGCCGCCATCGGTCGCGGTTCGCCCGTCATCGTTATGTATATGGCGATGAAACACATGGGCCAGATCGCCGCCAATCTGATGGCCGCCGGACGCCGGGCAGACGAGGCCGTGGCCTTTGTTTGCAATGCCGCGACCCAGGAACAGACGGTGCTGGAAACCACGCTCGGTCGTGCCGAGGCCGACATGATTGCTGCGGGAATCGAACCGCCGGCCATCGTCGTCATCGGTGAGGTGGTCCGCCTCCGGCCGTCACTCGACTGGCTGGGCGCGCTTTCGGGCCGCACGCTTCTGCCCGATCCCTTCGCCGTGGAGCGGAAAGACACGGCATGAGCGGATTGCTGATCGCCGCGCCGGCTTCCGGTTCGGGCAAGACAGTGGTGACGCTTGGCCTGATGCGGGCGCTGAAGCGGCGCGGTGTAGCTGTGGCGCCCGGCAAGGCAGGCCCCGATTACATCGATCCCGCCTTTCATACGGCGGCCAGTGGCACGGCCTGCCTCAACTTCGATCCCTGGGCCATGCGCCCGTCGTTTCTCCGCGCACAGGCGGCTCAGACATCGCCTGATGCCTTGCTGGTCATTGAGGCGATGATGGGCTTGTTCGATGGCGCGGCCGACGGGAGGGGAAGTGCGGGGGATCTCGCAAGCCTCCTGTCCCTGCCGGTCGTGTTGGTGGTCGATTGCGCCCGCACGTCGCAATCCGTCGCGGCTGTCGCAACCGGGTTCGCCGGTTTTCGGGCTGACGTGCGGATCGCCGGAGTCATCCTCAACCGCGTCGGCAGCGATCGTCACGAGGCGATGCTGCGCGCCGCCATGGCAAAGACCGAGGTGCCGGTTCTCGGCTGCCTCAGGAGTGACCCGCAGCTTTCCCTGCCGGAGCGGCATCTCGGCCTGGTGCAGGCCGGCGAGCATGCGGCGCTCGAGAGCTTCATCGAGCGAGCGGCCGGTGCCATCGATGCGGGTGTTGATATCGATGCACTGCTTTCAATCGCCCAGGCCGCGCCTCGCAGAGAAACCGCGCCGGTGCGCGGCATCGCCCCGCTCGGTCAGCACATCGCTGTTGCCCGCGATCTCGCCTTTGCCTTTTCCTACGCTCATCTCCTGGAAGGCTGGCGGGCACAAGGCGCGACGCTTTCGTTCTTTTCGCCGCTCGCCGACGAAGGGCCATCGCCAGATGCCGATGCGATCTATCTGCCTGGTGGCTATCCGGAACTCCATGCCGGGCGACTGGCCACTGCTGACGGCTTCCATTCGGCAATGGTTGGGGCGGCGGACCGGGGAGCTCGGATCTATGGTGAGTGCGGCGGCTATATGGTGCTGGGCGAGGGGCTCGTCGATGCGGACGGTCATCGCCACGCCATGCTCGGGCTCTTGCCGCTGGTGACGAGCTACGCGACACGCAAACGGCATCTCGGTTATCGGCAGCTGAGATCGCTCGCGCCGGATCTGTTCGCGGGCAGCTACACCGGCCACGAATTCCATTATTCCACGGTTGTTTCAGAAGGCGCGGCGGACCGCTTGTTCGAGGCCGAAGACGCCTTGGGCGAACCGCTTGGTGCCATCGGGCTGAGACGCGGGTCCGTTGCCGGCTCATACATGCACCTCATCGATGTCGCGGGCGAGGGCGCATGAGCGGGCCGATTCAGCATGGTGGCGGTCTCGCTGCCGCTTCAGCCCTCTATGGCGGGCGCATCGAAGACTGGCTCGACCTCTCGACCGGCATCAATCCCTATCCGCCTGATCTGCCCGAGATCCCGATGCGGGCCTGGCATCGCTTGCCCGATCAGGAACGGGAGATGGCTTCCCGGCAGGCGGCGCAGCGCTTCTATCGCGCGGGCCATCGGCTGCCACTTCCGGTGCCGGGTACGCAATCGGTCATCCAGTTGTTGCCGCGGCTGGTGCCATCAGGCGCGCGGGTTGCCGTGATGTCGCCGACCTATGGCGAGTATGCGCGCGCCTTCACGCTTGCCGGTCTTACGGTCGATGCGGTCAGTGATCTCAATCTGGTCAGCACGGCGCACGGTCTTGTCGTGGTGGTCAATCCGAACAATCCGGACGGACGGCTCCACACACCGAGCGAGCTTCGAGCGCTGGCCGCCGATCTCGCAAACCGTGGTGGCGTACTGGTGGTCGACGAGGCCTTTGGCGACATGCAGCCAGAGCAGAGCCTTGCAGGCGATGACAGTGCAAACCTCATCGTCTTCCGCTCCTTCGGAAAATTCTTCGGCCTTGCCGGCATTCGCCTCGGATTCGTCGTTGCGTCCGACGAAGTCGCAGCTCAGTTCTCGGAATGGCTCGGCCCTTGGGCCGTCTCCGGCCCGGCGCTCGTGCTTGCCGAGCATTTGATGTCTTCCGATACCAGCTTCGTTGCCCAGCAGATCCGACAGCGCGGAGTCGCGCTCCAAGAGGTGCTGTCCGAAGCTGGTCTCGCGGTCCGAGGCGGCACCGATCTCTTCCAACTGGTCGAAGATGCGAGCGCCGGCGAATTGCACCGGCATCTCTGCAGCCGCCAGATCCTGACGCGCAAGTTCGACTATCGGTCGGACTGGCTGCGTTTCGGCCTTGCGCCGGATGAGGCGGGTTATGCGCGTCTCCGCGAGGCGCTCGAAACATTCCGGAGTTCGTCAGCATGAACCACTTGCTGCTCCTTCTCGCAGCCATCGTTCTCGACCGGATCGTCGGCGATCCCCCATGGCTCTGGCAGCGCGTGCCGCATCCGGTGGTGATCTTCGGCAAGGCGATCGATCTCTTCGAGAAGTGCCTGAACAGCTCCAGCTTCACGGCCGAGGGCCGGCGGCTGAATGGTGTTATCACGATCCTTGCGCTGCTCGCCGGCTCGGCGACCGTCGGCATGCTGCTTTCTACCCTGTTCCGCCATCTCGGATTTGTCGGCATCATTCTCGAAGTGATCGTCGTCGCCGTCTTCCTCGCCCAAAAGAGCCTTGGCGATCATGTCCAGGCGGTGGCCGACGGTCTCTTGCGTGATGGTCTCGAGGGAGGTCGGCAAGCGGTTGCGATGATCGTCGGTCGCGATCCGAAGACGCTGGACCAGGCCGGCGTTTCGCGCGCGGCGATCGAAAGCCTATCCGAAAACTTTGCCGATGGTGTCGTTGCGCCGGTCTTCTGGTACGCGGTTGCCGGCCTACCCGGCATCCTTGCCTACAAGATGCTGAACACGGCTGATTCGATGATCGGTCACAAGAATGAGCGCTTTCTGCAATTCGGCTGGGCCTCAGCCAGGCTCGATGATCTCGCGAACTGGCCGGCCGCACGTCTCTCCGCCGGCTTTATTGCTCTGGCTACAGTCTTGAAGCGCGGGACAGGGGCAGGCCGTCGCTCGTTGTCTGCGGCCCTGCGCGATAGCGGATTGCATCGCTCGCCGAATTCCGGCTGGCCGGAGGCGGCGATGGCGGGAGCCCTCGATCTGCAGCTTGCCGGCCCCCGCATTTATGGCGGTGTCAGGGTGAGCGAACCGATGATGCATGCATCCGGCCGCAGCGATGCCGGGCCTGGTGACATCCTTGCGGGTATTGGAGTCTTTTACGCAGCCTGCACCGTCATGGCGGCATTAATCGCACTGATCTGGGCGATCTCGAAAATCATCTGACGTTTCGACTGACAACTTGCTCGGGATCCGGCCTGGCCTGGCCTGGCCTCGGACAGGAGAACGGGCGCCTGGTCAGTCGATCCCGGCTCCGTCGCGCAGTCGATCGAGCTTCGGCACGATGACGTGGCGGTTGTTCTCGATCACGATGATGCCGTCCTTGCGCAGTTTGGTCATCTGGCGGCTGACGGTCTCGATGGTGAGACCAAGGAAGTCGGCGATGTCGGCACGCGACAGCGGCAGATCGAAGGTCTGAGTATCATCGCTTTCCGGGTCGATATGGGTCGCGATCAGGTAGAGGAAGCTCGCGACCTTCTCTTGGGCGGTCTTGCGGCCGAGCGTCAGCATCCAGTCACGGGCCTCGTCGAGCTCTTTCAGTGACTGGGCATGCAGCTTGCGCTCCATGTCGGGTACTTCGCCGACCATGCGGTCGACGATGTTGCGCGGGAAGGTGCAGATTTCCGTATCGGTCGCAGCTTCCGCCGTGATCGTGCTTTCGCCAAGGAAGGGGCGGCCAAGGAAGTCGGGCGCAAATTGCAGGCCGACGATCTGCTGGCGGCCGTCCGCCATCATCTTCGACAGCTTGATAACGCCCTTCAGGATATTGCTGTAGCTGCCGACCTGTTCGCCCTGGCCGATCACCTCGTTGCCGCTGTCGATCCGGCGGCGTATCGAATGCTTGTTCAGTTCGGTCAGCTGGGCGGCGGTGAGGACGGAGCAGAGGCCGCCATGGCGCGCCTCGCAGGATCGACAGACAGCAGGAGCCTCACATTCCGGAAAATGTTTTCTGAAAGTATCCATGGTCTTGCCATCCCGTCAGACCGGCTCCGGACGCCATGCGTCGCCTGCGGTCAGTGCCCAATTCGGGCTTCTGAGTTTCAATAAACTCTACGTGAGAAATGTATCAGCAAATTGATCGAAGTCAAAGGTCAGGACAGTTGACGGCGCTATCTTTGGTCGTAGCTCGACACTTCTCAAGGCAGCGTAAAACCATGCAAAATTCCCTCCTGGCCAAGTATTCAGGCGCTGTCCCTCGTTACACGAGCTATCCCACGGCGCCACACTTTCACGAAGGCATCGACTGCGGCAAATATGCGCAATGGCTCGAGGCGATCACCGCACAGGAGCGGATCTCACTCTACATTCATATTCCTTATTGTGACCGGCTCTGTTGGTTCTGTGCCTGCCATACCAAGCATACGCTGAAGTACGAACCGATCTCGATCTATCTGGAATCGTTGAAGAAGGAGATTGCGGCCGTCGGCGCGCTGGTCAGCCGCAACGCTGCCGTGACGGCGGTTCATTTCGGTGGGGGGTCTCCCACGATGGTCCGGCCGGACGACATGATCGATCTGATGGCAGCACTACGCTCGGCCTTCACCTTTGCCGAGGATGTCGAGATCAGCGTCGAGATGGATCCAAACGACCTCGACGAACCGCGCTACGATGCGCTGGCGACCATCGGCATGACGCGCGCCAGCCTCGGCGTTCAGGATTTCCACCCTGAGGTGCAGAAGGCGATCAACCGTATCCAGACGTTCGAACACACGAAGTCGGTTGTCGAGGCCGTCCGGGCGCGAGGGGTGCATTCCGTCAATTGCGACATCCTCTACGGACTTCCGCACCAGACGGAGGCGACGGTGGCAGAAACCGTGAAGGACATCCTGTCTCTCGCGCCCGATCGGATCGCGCTCTTCGGCTATGCGCATGTGCCGTGGATGAAGAAGCACCAGACGATGATCAAGGACGAGATGCTGCCAGGTCTTGAGGAACGATATGCGCAGATGAGTCTTGCCGCCTCGATGCTGGTTGCTGCCGGCTATGAGCCGATCGGCATCGACCATTTCGCGCTGCCCGACGACCGGATGGCGATCGCCTCCAGGGAAGGGCGGCTCAGGCGGAATTTCCAGGGCTATACCGATGATGCAGCCGAAGCTCTGATCGGGCTCGGTGCCTCCTCGATCGGGCAGCTGCCGCAAGGTTATGTCCAGAACATGCCGGCCACCGGCGAGTATCAGCGCATGGCCGACGCGGGCGGACTGGCAGCCGTGCGCGGCGTCGAGGTCAGCGATGACGACAGGCTGCGGCGTCGGGTGATCGAGGAAATCATGTGCCGCTTTGCCATCTCCTTCTCCGAGCTGCGGCAGGAATTCGGCGATGCGGTCGATGCGATTGCCGCCGAGGCGAAGAGCTTTGCACAGTCCAACCAGGACCGGATCTGCCTCATCGAGGGGGATCGCTTCGTCATCACGGATGCCGGCCGGCCCTTCGCCCGGACCATCGCCGCCGTCTTCGACAGCTATCTCGCCAACGGCAAGGGACGGCATTCGATTGCTGTTTAAGCAACACTTCGGCTCCAAATTTGGATGCCGCACAAAACCACCATTGGCATTTGACCGTGTTTTCCTTATGTGGAACCCAGAATTTAAGACACATGAGGTACTGGCGTGACCGCTACATTCGACAAAGTTGCCGACATCATTGCTGAGACCAGCGAAATCGACCGCGAAACGATTACGCCGGAAAGCCACACCATCGATGACCTCGGCATCGACAGCCTCGACTTCCTCGACATCGTCTTTGCGATCGACAAGGAATTCGGCATCAAGATCCCGCTCGAGCAGTGGACGCAGGAAGTCAACGAAGGCAAGGTTTCGACCGAAGAATATTTCGTGTTGAAGAACCTCTGCGCCAAGATCGACGAACTTCGCGCCGCCAAGGGCTGACCCGTCTCCAAAGGAGCGGACATCGTCATGCTGCTTGAATATTTCCAGATGATTGACAAGGTCGAGAGCGTTGATCTCGGCCTTGGTCGTTTGAAGGCCACGTCGACCGTGCCGATGGAAAGCCCTGTCTTCGAAGGGCATTTCCCCGGCATGCCGCTCGTTCCCGGCGTTCTCTTGATCGAGACCATGGCGCAGGCTTCCGGCATGCTGCTGCTCGCCGTCAAGGACTTCGAGGCCATGCCTTTCCTGATGTCGGTCGATGGCGCCAAGATGCGCACCTTCGTCGAGCCGGGTGCCGTTCTCGATATCGAGGCGGAACTCGAGCATGACGGATCGGGCTTTGCCGTCACCAAGGCGAGGATCACGAGCGGCGGCAAGAAGGTCTGCGACGCGCAGCTGAAGCTTCGCACCATGCCATTCTCCGAGGTGCCGCTCGCTCCGATCGTGCGCAAACGCGCCGAGGAAGTCGGCCTGATGGCCGCGATGGCGGCCCAAGGCTGAGACGCTTTCGGCCGCAAGGGCGCAATTGCTATTGACCTTGGGGCCTTATTCGGGAAAACCCGCATTTTACGCCGGTGAGCCTGCCGGCGAGAGGATTGCATATGGTCAAACAACCGAATGATGTGGTGATCACCGGCGTCGGGATCGTCACCTGCCACGGCACCGGCAAGGACGCGCATCTCGCGCTGCTCTCCGCAAAGACCGCTCCAGAACCGGTGCTCGAGACCGAAAAATTCGCGCCCTACGTGGTGCACAAGCTGCCGGAGATCGACTGGTCGCAGCAGATCGCCAAGCGTGGCGACCAGCGCCAGATGGAAAACTGGCAGCGGCTCGGCGTCTTTGCCGCGGGGCTCGCGCTCGACGATGCCGGCATGAAGGATGATGCAGACGCTTGCGGCACCATGGACCTGATCGTTGCGGCCGGTGGCGGCGAGCGTGACATCGCTGTCGACAGCCTGATCGTCGACGAGGCCCTGAAGCGCAACGACCGCGAAAAATTCCTGATCGAGAAGCTGAAGACGGAGCTTCGCCCGACGCTTTTCCTGGCGCAGCTTTCCAACCTGCTCGCCGGCAATATCTCGATCGTGCACAAGGTCACCGGTTCCTCGCGCACCTTCATGGGCGAAGAGGCGGCCGGTATCTCGGCGATCGCCACCGCCTTTGCCCGGATCAAGGCCGGTCAGTCGACCCACACGCTCGTTGGCGGCGCCTTCGTCTCCGAGCGTCCCGATATCCTGCTGCTGGTCGAAGGCATTCGCGCCCATCAGACCGGACCCTGGCAGCCGCTCTGGTCGCGTGACGGCTCGTCGGGCGGTGGCATGATCCTCGGCACGGTCGGCGCCTTCCTGGTGCTGGAATCGCGCGAACATGCCGAAGCGCGTGGCGCGCATATCTATGCCGTGCTTGACGCTGTCGAAGGCGACCGCGGCAAGCGCGAGGATGGAAAGCTCGAAGCTCGCCTCGGTGGCATGGTGCCGGAGGCGGCCGCCTTGTCTGCAGCTGACACCATCATCTTCTCCGGCGCGTCCGGCCTCGCCGACCTTACGCAACGGGAGAAGGCTCACCTTACGGAACGTTTCGACGGCATGCCGGTGCGTGGCTATGCCGGTTCGATCGGCCACTCCGTGGAAGCCCAGTTCCCGGCAGGGCTGGCCCTTGCAGCACTTACGATCGATGCCGGCGCCACGGTGCCTGCCTTCGATGCTGCAAACGAAGCGGCCCAGGCCGGACCGGCGAAACATGCCATCATCTCCACCGTCGGCTATGTGCGGGGCGAAGGCCTTGCCGTGCTGTCGGCGAATGCGTGAGGAACTAGATCCATGACCGACAGCCGTTTCAAGGATCATCTCGGCCGCCCGATCATCGCCGTCACCGGCATGGGCGTCATCACCTCGCTCGGCCAAGGGCTTTCCGACAACTGGTCGAAGCTGACCTCGGGCAAGTCCGGCATCCACTACATCAAGCGGTTCGATACCGAGGGCATGTCGACCCGCATCGGCGGCACCGTCGATTTCATCGCGGTGCCCGCCAACAATGCCGTCGAGCGCTCCTATGCGCTGGCCCGCGAAACGACCATCGAGGCGCTCGCCCAGGCCGGCATCAATGGCGACTTCAACGGCCCGCTGTTTCTAGCAGCCCCACCGGTCGAGCCGGAATGGCATGACCGCTTTGCGCTCGCCGAGCGTGCACCGGCCTCGACCCAGCCGGGCGATGCCTATGATCGCTTCCTCGCCGCCATGCGCGAAAAGCCGGACCCGGTCTTCCTCGAAGCCGTGCAGTTCGGCTCGATTTCCGAGCGTCTGTCCGACAAGTTCGGCACGCGAGGCCTGCCCGTGACGCTGTCGACGGCCTGCGCCTCGGGTGCGACCGCGATCCAGCTCGGCGTCGAAGCGATCCGCCAGGGCCGCACGGAGCGTGCGCTGACGGTTGCGACCGACGGCTCGATCAGCCCGGAAGCCGTGATCCGCTTCTCGCTGCTCTCAGCACTGTCCACCCAGAACGATCCGCCGGAAAAGGCGTCGAAGCCTTTCAGCAAGGAGCGCGACGGCTTCGTGATTGCCGAGGGTGCGGCCACGCTCGTGCTGGAATCTCTGGAATCGGCGGTTGCCCGTGGCGCCAAGGTGCTCGGCATCATCAAGGGCTGCGGCGAAAAGGCCGACCATTTCCACCGCACGCGCTCTTCGCCGGATGGCGGCCCTGCGATCGCGACGATCAAGGCAGCGCTTGCTGATGCGGGCCTGTCGGAACAGGCGATCGGCTACATCAACGCCCACGGCACATCGACGCCCGAAAACGACAAGATGGAATATGGCGCCATGCTGTCCGTCTTCGGTGACCGGCTGAAGGACGCGATCCCTTGCTCGTCGAACAAGTCGATGATCGGCCACACCCTAACGGCCGCCGGTGCGGTGGAGGCGGTGTTCTCGATCCAGACCATGCTGACCGGCACCTTGCCCCCGACCATCAACTACACCAATCCCGATCCTTCGATCGTGCTGGATGTGGTGCCGAACACCAAGCGGGAGGGCTCCGTTTCGGCGGTTCTCTCCAACTCCTTCGGCTTCGGTGGTCAGAACGCCAGCCTTGTCATGACGCGGGAACCGGTCTAAGGCCAGCGCCAACAATTCGGGACGTCATCCTCGGCCTTCGGCCGGGGATCCACGAACCCTGCGAGAACAACGAAGGTCGGCAGATGCCATGGACGAACCCTGGCATGACGATGGGAGCGTGACGACGCCTCATCTGCCCCACAGGCCCTGAAGGAAACATGTCATGCGCGCATTGCAACTCGTCGAAGACCGCAAGCTCGAAATCGTCGATCTGCCGGAGCCGGATGCACCGGGTCCTGGAGAGGTTACGCTGCGCGTCAAGGCGGTTGCGCTGAACCATATCGACGTCTGGGGCTGGCGCGGCATGGCGTTTGCCAAGCGCAAGATGCCGCTCGTCATCGGTGCGGAAGCCTCCGGTGTCGTCGAGGCGATCGGCCCCGGTGTCGGCAATATCCTCCCGGGCCAGCTTGCAGCCGTTTACGGCGCGCGCACCTGCGGTCTCTGCAAGCCATGCCGCGAAGGCCGTGACAATCTTTGCGAAAACGTCTCGGGCGTGCATGGCTTCCATCTCGACGGCTTTGCCCAGGAAAAGATCAATCTCCCAGCCCGCCTTCTCGTGCCGGCGCCTCCCGGCGTCGATGCGGTTGCCGCGGCACTTGCCCCCGTCACCTTTGGCACGGTCGAGCACATGCTGTTCGACAATGCCAAGCTCCAGCCGGGTGAAACCATCCTCATCCATGCCGGCGGTTCCGGTATCGGCACGGCAGCGATCCAGCTTGCCAAGAAGATCGGCTGCACCGTCATCACCACCGTCGGATCCGACGACAAGATCGAGCCTGCCAAGGCACTCGGCGCCGATCACGTCATCAACTATCGCACCGACCGATTCGAAGGCATGGTCCGCAAGATCACCAAGAAGAAGGGCGTCGATGTCGTCTTCGAACATGTCGGCAAGGATACGTTCGCGGCCTCGATGTTCTGCCTGAAGCGTGGTGGTCGTCTCGTGACCTGCGGTTCGACCTCGGGCGTCTCGACGGAAGTCAACCTGATGATGCTCTTCCAGCAGCAACTGAAGCTCTTTGGCTCCTTCGGTTGCCGCATGGAAAACATGGCGGACGCCATGCAGAAGATGGCGCGCGGCCTCGTGCATCCGGTCATCGATACGCAGGTGTCCTTCGATGATATCGACAAGGCCCTTGCCCGCATGGAAGGCCGTCAGGTCTTCGGCAAGATCATCCTGAAGATGGACTGACCGCGTGCGGATGCTCGTCACCCGCATCGTTCTGGCGCTGCGCAAGTTCTATCAGTGGTCGGTCGCCCAGGCGGCCTTCGGCTTCCTTACGGCATTGAAGATCCTGCCGGCGGACGCCGCGATCAATTTTGCCGATCGGCTGATGCGCTGGGTGGGGCCGAAGACGAAGCGCCACCGGCTGATGCAGGTGAATCTGCGCAATGCCTTCCCGGAAAAGTCCGAGGCCGAGCGCGAGGAGATTGCGCTTGCGAGTTGGGGCCATATGGGCCGGCTTGCCGCCGAATATGTCTTCCTCGACCGTCTGTTCGACTTCGATCCGGAAAAGCCTGATGAGGGCAGGGTAGAGGTCTCCGGCGTCGAGCAGTTTCTCGACCTGCGCGACAATCCGCGTCCCTTCATCGTCTTTACCGGTCACACCGCGAATTTCGAGCTGCTGCCGGTTGCGGGGGCTGCCTTCGGGCTTTACGTCACCGTACTCTTCCGCCCGCCGAACAATCCCTATATCGCCGAAAAGGTCTTCGACTTCCGCCGCAAGCGCATGGGCAAGCTCGTGCCGTCGCATGCGGGGTCCTCCTTCGCACTGGCCCGGCAGCTTGAGCAGGGCGGCGGCGTCGGGGTGCTCGTTGATCAGAAGTTCTGGAAGGGCGTCGAGACCCAGTTCTTCGGACAGCCGGTGAAGACCAATCCGCTGCTCGCCAAGCTGACGCGCCAGTTCGATTGCGAAGTCTATCCGGCCCGCTGCATCCGCCTGCCCGGCAACCGTTTCCGTCTGGAGATCGAGCCGCGCACCACGGTGCCGCGCAACGAGCGCGGTCAGGTGGACGTGAACGCCACCGCCCAGCTACTCAACGACAAGGTCGAGGCCTGGGTAAGGGAATATCCGGAGCAGTGGCTCTGGTATCACGATCGCTGGGCGATCAAGGACAAAATCTGACCGCCTAAGCTGCCGGCCATCCTGTGCGATCAAGCACGATTCGTGCCGTTCATCACATCCATTCGTTTCACCTGATACTGCGGATATTTTTTGGGCTGCGATGCGCGTGAGTGCCCGTAGCGATTGAAGGTGACGCAACCTCATGTTACGGACCCCGAAAGTGGTGTGACGTAGTTCTTCCTTTTGTCACACCTGAGGGATGAGGTTGCTGATGTCTTTTGGCGAATTCCGTGATTCGAATCTGCGCGCGATGTTCGAAGCGGTTTCGTTGAAGAATCTTCAATTGCAGCAGGCCATTCGCAATGGCGACGACCATCTCGTGCGGATGCTCGATCGCGAGATCGACCCGATGATCGCAACGCTGATCAGCTATCGCGCCACCGATCTCGATGATGTCTACCTGCAGATGCGGCTTCTGACGAAGCTGCTGCGGGAGGACGCCGATGACGGGGCATGCGTGCTGCGCCACGCCTCCATGCTGTCTCTGCTCATCGAACGGTATTTCGGTCCGAAACGCAGCGACCAGAGCCCCGCACCGGGCGCCTTCGACAAACGTCAGCCGCGCGAGGGTGACGATGAGCAGCTGAACGAGGCGATCCTCAACAATTTGCCGGAACGTGTGGCCGTGGTCACCCGCGATTACCGCTATCTTTTCGCCAATACGGCCATGGCCAGCATGCTCGGCATGGGGCAGATCGAGCTGATCGGACGCAGCGTCTTTGACCTCGGCCTTGCCGCCGGTGGGCATGACTGGCTTCAGGACGCGCTCGATTCGGCTTTTGCCGGCCGTTCGGGATCCTTTGTCGCGCGGATGTCGGCCGCAACCGTGAGCGGCGACATGCCCGCTCGCTTCAGCCCGCTTCGTGCAGCAGACGGAAGCATCAGCGGCGCCATCCTGACGCTTGGCGAATGCGAGCCGGTCTATGGTGGCGTTGCCGCCTGATTTTGACCGAGACTGAAAGCTCCGGTCTGGCGGGGTCGGATGCCGACCCCATTTCTCAATCCGTGACGCCCTGAAGCAGATGCTCGCGCTCGAAGGCGATATGGCGTCTGATGCCCTCGAAAAAGCCGCGCAACATGTAGCCGACGGCCTCCATGTTCACCTGATCTCCGGATCCCAGCTTCAGCAGCGCATCCGTCAGTTCCTCTGCGAAACACTCATCCTCGCAATGCTCGAACTTCAGACGTTCCAGCGTCGGTCCTAAGGCGTCCGTCGCGTCGGGGCTCGACTGTAGCTGCGGAAACAGCACCGTCTCTTCGTAGTGATGGATGCCCTTGATGAGCGGGCCGAGCGCCTTGGCTGCATAGATGCATTTCTGCCGGTTGATGCTGGCCGGCAGTGAGTCGGCGATGTCTTCCAGTTCCCGGCAGAGCGCGAGCTGTTCGGCGTGAGCGCGGTAGAGCCAGGCAAGGTCACGTTTGCCCGCATCGAGCAGGCGATTGCCCGTCCACGTGTCGCTCGCACTTATCTTGCTGTTTTCGATATTCGTCAGCATGTCCGTTTTCTCCAACGGGGCTTTCCGCCGCGCGCAACCCCAGTGCTCCAAGACACGCGCGAGCGGGCCTTGGCCCATGCGATGTGTCGGCCTTGGTGTCCGAAGGTCGCAAACCCGATTGCAGCCTCAAACCTCGCGAATTTTAGAGAGAGTTGCATTGACTTGGATCAAGGTGGCTGGGCGGCCCCAATGCGATTGGTGCATTCGACGCGGGAGGAATCTCCTGAGGGCGAGGCCCCCGCGATGAGATCAGCAAGCGTTGGGGGATTCCAACAATGAACTATACGTTAGAGACACTGGTGATGGCGGGACTCGCCTTCGCCGCGCTGCTCGGGGTGGCTTTCACCCAGGACAGCCTCTTTGCAGCCCATATGTGGGTTGCCTTCTTCGTGCTCACCGCGGGCACGATCGTCATGCTGCGCCGGATGCAGTTTGCACCTTCCGCGGCATCCTCCACCGCATCCAAGCCCAAGGCGCCGCAGTCCGAATACTTCGACGAAGTCGTTCGCTACGGCGTGATCGCCACCGTCTTCTGGGGCGTTGTCGGCTTCCTGGTCGGCGTCGTTGTCGCCCTGCAGCTCGCTTATCCCGATCTCAACATCGAGCCCTGGCTGAACTTCGGACGCCTGCGTCCGTTGCACACGTCCGCCGTCATCTTCGCTTTCGGCGGCAACGCCCTGATCGCAACCTCCTTCTATGTCGTGCAGCGTACCTCGCGTGCACGCCTCTTCGGCGGCAATCTCGGCTGGTTCGTTTTCTGGGGCTACCAGTTCTTCATCGTCATGGCAGCCACCGGCTATCTCCTGGGCATCACCCAGGGCCGTGAATATGCCGAGCCGGAATGGTACGTCGATCTGTGGCTGACCGTGGTCTGGGTCGCCTACCTCATCACCTTCATGGGCACGATCATGACCCGGAAGGAGAGCCATATCTATGTGGCCAACTGGTTCTACCTGTCCTTCATCATCACCATCGCGATGCTCCACATCGTCAACAATCTGGCGATTCCGGTCTCGTTCTTAGGCGTCAAGAGCTACTCGGCCTTTGCCGGTGTCCAGGATGCACTGACCCAGTGGTGGTATGGCCACAACGCCGTCGGCTTCTTCCTGACCGCAGGCTTCCTCGGCATGATGTATTACTTCGTGCCCAAGCAGGCCGGCCGTCCGGTCTATTCCTACCGCCTGTCGATCATCCACTTCTGGGCTCTGATCTTCATGTATATCTGGGCCGGTCCCCACCACCTGCACTACACGGCTCTGCCCGACTGGGCACAGACGCTCGGCATGGTGTTCTCGGTAATGCTCTGGATGCCCTCCTGGGGCGGCATGATCAACGGTCTGATGACGCTGTCGGGCGCCTGGGACAAGATCCGTACCGACCCGATCATCCGCATGATGGTGATTGCGATTGCCTTCTACGGCATGTCGACCTTCGAAGGCCCGATGATGTCGATCAAGGCCGTCAACTCGCTCAGCCACTATACCGAATGGACCATCGGTCACGTTCACTCGGGCGCCCTCGGCTGGGTCGGCATGATCACCTTCGGTGCCATCTATTACCTGACGCCGAAGCTGTGGAACCGCAACCGCCTCTACTCGCTGCGCCTGGTCAACTGGCACTTCTGGCTCGCTACGCTCGGCATCGTCGTCTACGCCGCCGTGCTGTGGGTTGCCGGTATCCAGCAGGGTCTGATGTGGCGTGAATACGACAGCCAGGGCTTCCTAGTCTACTCGTTCGCCGAATCGGTCGCTGCCATGCACCCCTACTTCGTGCTGCGTGCAATCGGCGGTGCCATGTATCTGCTCGGCGGGTTCATCATGGCCTACAACGTCCTGATGACCATCCTCGGCTATGAACGGCAGGAAGCTCCGATCCCCGGATCGGTCGCGCCCGCCGCCATGCAGCCGGCTGAATGAAAGGAAGGCACCCATGTCTATTCTTGATAAACACGCAATCCTCGAGAAGAACACGAGCCTTCTTTTCCTCGGTTCGCTTCTGGTCGTGACCATAGGCGGCATCGTCGAGATCGCTCCGCTCTTCTACCTCGAGAACACCATCGAAAAGGTAGAGGGCATGCGCCCCTACTCGCCGCTCGAACTGGCCGGCCGCAACATCTATATCCGTGAAGGCTGCTATGTCTGTCACAGTCAGATGATCCGGCCGTTCAAGGACGAGGTCGAGCGCTACGGTCACTATTCGCTGGCGGCGGAGTCGATGTACGACCATCCGTTCCAGTGGGGATCGAAGCGCACAGGCCCGGATCTCGCCCGCGTCGGCGATCGCTATTCCAACGAGTGGCACGTCCAGCACCTGATGGAGCCGCGCGACGTCGTGCCTGAATCGATCATGCCCAGCTATTCCTACCTGAAGACGACGCCGCTCAAGGTGACGAGCGTCAAGATGGACCTGAAGGCCAACAGCCTCGTCGGTGTGCCCTATACCGAGGACATGATGGCCCAGGCGGAAGCGGATCTGGTTGCCCAGGCCGATCCGAACGCCGATACCTCGGGCCTTCTGGAGCGCTATCCGAAGGCCAAGGTCGGCGATTTCGACGGCGATCCGACGAAGCTGACCGAGATGGACGCGCTCGTCGCCTATCTGCAGATGCTCGGCACGCTGGTCGACTTCTCCACCTATGACGACGCTAGCGGTTACCGCTGAGGAGGACACCATGGAAACCTATACCGCCATGCGCCACTTCGCCGACAGCTGGGCCCTGCTCGCCATGACCCTGTTCTTCGTCGGAGTCGTCCTCTTCACATTCCGCCCGGGCGGCAAGAAGCCTGCCGACGACGCGGCCAGCATCCCTCTCAAGGAGGATTGAACAATGGCAGACAAGAAACACATCGACGAGATCAGCGGCGTCGAGACCACCGGCCATGAGTGGGACGGCATTCGCGAGCTGAACAACCCGATGCCGCGTTGGTGGGTCTATACCTTCTACGCAACCATCGTCTGGGCGATCGGCTACACGATCATGTACCCGGCCTGGCCGCTGCTCACCGACAATACCAAGGGTCTGCTCGGCTATTCGAGCCGTGCCGAAGTGGCGGCCGAATTGACGGCGGCGAAGAGCTCCCAGGCGGTCTATCTCGACAGGATCGCGACCCTGCCGCTCGAAGAGATCGTCGCCGACAAGGAACTGACCCAGTTTGCCGTTGCTGGCGGTGCTGCCGCCTTCAAGGTCAACTGCTCGCCTTGCCATGGTTCGGGTGCTGCCGGCGGTGCCGGTTACCCGAACCTCAACGACGACGACTGGCTGTGGGGCGGCGATCTCGAAGCGATCCATACCACGATCGCACATGGTATCCGCTTCGATCAGGATCCGGACACGCGCGTCTCTGAAATGCCGGCCTATGCCGACATTCTCGATGGCGATCAGATCAAGCAGGTGGCCGCTTACGTCGTCAGCCTGACCGGCACTCCGCTCAATGCCTCCATGGTCGAGCCCGGCCAGCAGATCTTTGCGGAGAACTGCGCATCCTGCCATGGCGAAGATGCCAAGGGCGGGCGTGATTTCGGTGCGCCGAACCTCGCCGACGCCATCTGGCTGAAGGTCGATGGCGAAGCGCAGATCGCAGCTCAGATCCGCCAGCCGCGTCACGGCGCGATGCCGGGCTGGGCCCAGCGCCTGGGCGATACTACGGTCAAGCAGCTGACCGTCTACGTGCATCAGCTCGGCGGCGGCGAATAATCGACGTTTCCTCCCAGAGCTTGGGCCGCATCACGCGATGCGGCCCTTTTTTCGTTTTGATAGGAAAAAACCTATGCTTTGCGACGCTTCGCCGCTGCTTGACTTAAGTCAAGGCGGGCTTGGCCCCGAGATGGGACAAGGCGAGCATCAGAAGAAGGTTCTCGTCCCATGAACATACATGCCGATCAAACCCGTAGCCCGGACGCGCCTGAGGTCGAGAGACACGAAGCCGAAGCCGTGATGTCGGCCAAGATCCGCAAGCCGCTCTACGAAGCCCGCAAGAAGATTTTTCCGAAGCGTGCCGAGGGAGCGTTTCGCCGCTTCAAGTGGATCATCATGGCGATTACGCTCGGCATTTACTACCTGACGCCGTGGCTGCGCTGGGATCGCGGTGAGTTCGCCCCGGATCAGGCGGTTCTGATCGATATCGCCCATCGTCGCTTCTATTTCTTCTTCATCGAGATCTGGCCGCAGGAGTTTTTCTTCGTCGCGGGCCTGCTCGTCATGGCCGGTTTCGGCCTGTTTCTGGTCACCTCCGCCGTTGGCCGCGCCTGGTGCGGCTATACCTGTCCGCAGACGGTCTGGGTCGATCTCTTCCTCGTCGTCGAACGCTTCATCGAGGGCGACCGCAATGCCCGGATCAAGCTCGAGTCGGCTCGCTGGTCTTTCGACAAGATCTGGAAGCGGGTCAGCAAACACGCCATCTGGATCCTGATCGGTGTGCTGACGGGTGGTGCCTGGATCTTCTATTTCGCCGACGCGCCCTCGCTTGCCATGGATTTCCTCACTGGCAATGCCGCTCCGGTCGCCTACATGACCGTCGCCATCCTGACCGCCACCACTTACGTCTTCGGCGGCCTGATGCGCGAGCAGGTCTGCATCTACATGTGCCCGTGGCCACGCATCCAGGCCGCCATGCTCGACGAGAATTCGCTGGTCGTCACCTACAATGACTGGCGCGGCGAACCTCGCACCCGGCATGCCAAGAAGGCGATTGCCGCGGGCGAGTCGGTTGGCGACTGTGTCGACTGCAATGCCTGTGTCGCTGTCTGTCCCATGGGCATCGACATCCGGGACGGCCAGCAGCTCGAATGCATCACCTGTGCGCTGTGCATCGATGCCTGTGACGGCGTCATGGACAAGGTCGGCAAGCCGCGCGGGTTGATCGCCTATGCGACGCTCGACGAGTATCAGTCCAATATGGCGCTTGCCACCGGTGGCGGCACCTGTTCCATCGATCCTGCCAAGGTTCGCAATGCCGATGGCAGCTTCTCCGACAAGATCCGCCATTTCGACTGGCGCGTGATCTTCCGTGCCCGCACGCTACTCTACATGGGTGTCTGGACGGCCGTCGGTGTCGCCATGCTGATTGCGCTGCTTGGTCGTGACCGCCTAGAGGTCAACGTGCTGCACGACCGCAATCCGCAATTCGTGCTCGAATCCGATGGATCGATCCGCAACGGCTATACCCTGCGCATTCTCAACATGATTGCCTCTCCGCGCGACATCGAAGTGTCGATCGAGGGACTGCCGGATGCGACGATGAAGATCAACGGGTTCAACCAGCCGCCATCGCGTGCCTTGACCGTTTCGGTCGAGCCTGACGAGGCCACGACACTCAAGGTCTTCGTGACCCTCGCCGGTGACAAGGTCACCGATGCCAACCAGAATTTCCAGTTCATCGCCAAGGATACCGGCAGCGACGAGCAGGACGTCTACGATGCAGTCTTCATGGGTCCGGGAGCCAGGAAATGACCACTGACACGAAGAAACTCTTCACCTTCACCGGCTGGCACATGCTGGCGATCATGCTGGCCTTCTTTGGCACGATCATCACGGTCAATTTCACTATGGCCTATCTCGCGACGTCGAGCTGGAGCGGCCTGGTGGTGAAGAACACCTATGTCGCGAGCCAGCAGTTCAACGGCAAGACCGCCGCGATCCGCGAGATGCTGGCGACCGGTATTGCCGGTGATCTCACCGTCGATGCCAAGGGCATGCGCTACCGGCTGACGCTTCCCGGCAATACGCCCGTCGTCGCCGATGCCGTCACCGCCCATTTCAAGCGGCCGGTCGGCATTGCCCAGGATTTCGAGCTTCAGCTGACGCCCGCCGGTGACGGACTCTATCTCGCCGAGATGGACGTGCTCGCAGGCAGCTGGATCGTCGAGATGCAGGCGACCAAAGACGGCAAGATGATCATGCATGAGGCGAAGCGGGTCACCGTTTCGGGAGAATGACGATGAGTTGCTGCGCAGCAGGAACCGAAGGTGCACTGGACATGGAGCGGGCAGGGGTCTCCCTGCCGTCGGCTGAAGAGCTGAAGCTCTCCAGCCGCGCTGTTGGACCAGGTCTGTGGCAGGTCGACATGAGCGTGCCGGCCGTGCATTGCGGCACCTGCATCACGACCGTGGAAGGCGTTCTGAGAGCATTGCCGGAAGTGGAACGTGCGCGCGTCAATCTCTCGACCAAGCGCGTTTCCGTCGTCTGGAAAGAGGCAGTCGATGGCGTAGAGACCGATCCGGTGAACCTCGCGCGTGCCATTGCGACGACCGGTTATTCTGCGCATCTTTTCACGGCAGCGGAACAAGCCTCCGATGCCCTGCGCAACCAGTTGATCCGCGCGGTTGCCGTGTCGGGTTTCGCTGCCACGAACATCATGCTGCTCTCGGTGTCGGTCTGGTCGGGTGCGGATGCATCGACACGCGATCTCTTCCACTGGATCTCGGCGATGATCGCGGCCCCGGCGCTAATCTATGCCGGCCGCTTCTTCTACGAATGGGCCTGGAATGCGCTGAAACATGGGCGCACCAACATGGATGTGCCAATCGCCATCGGCATCACGCTCTCCTATTTCGCGTCGCTATGGGAAACCATCCATCACGGCGAACACGCCTATTTCGATGCGACCGCGTCGCTGCTCTTTTTCCTATTGATCGGCCGCACGCTCGATCACATCATGCGTGACAGGGCGCGCTCCGCCATCAGCGGGCTTGCCCGCCTCAATCCGCGTGGCGCTATGGTTCTGTCCGATGATGGCTCGCGGGAGTATCGCGCCGTCGATGAAATCCGGGTCGGTGATCAGGTGTCCATTGCTGCCGGAGACCGTATCCCGGTCGACTGTGTCGTGGTTGCCGGTGAGAGCGATCTCGATATGTCGATCGTCAACGGCGAAAGCGCGCCGGTCTCGGTTCGCCCAGGCTCCGACGTCCAGGCGGGCACGCTCAGCCTGACCGGCTCGCTGACCGTGCGTGCAACGGCGACGGCGCAGAACTCCTTCCTCTCCGAAATCATCCATCTCATGGAGGCTGCCGAAGGGGGAAGGGCGCGTTACCGGCGCATTGCCGACCGTGCCGCGCAGTATTATTCGCCGGCCGTCCATCTTCTTGCCATCAGCTCCTTCATCGCCTGGGGCCTTTATGACGGCGACTGGAAACATGCGATGATGGTCGCGATCGCGGTCCTCATCATCACCTGCCCCTGCGCTCTCGGTCTTGCAGTCCCGGTCGTGCAGGTCGTCGCAGCCGGCCGCCTGTTCAAGGCGGGCGTGATGGTCAAGGACGGTTCTGCCATGGAGCGGCTCGCCGAAATCGAGGCTGTTGCCTTCGACAAGACTGGCACGCTGACGCTGGGGCGCCCGAAGCTCGTTGATGTGGCGAAGATCGAGCCTGTAAGTTTTGCCGCCGCCGCCGGTCTTGCCGCCCATTCTCGCCATCCGCTGTCGCGGGCGCTCTGGGCTGCCTATGGTGGCCAGCCGCGCGGCTTCGACACGGTGCGTGAAGTGCCAGGCGCCGGTGTCGAGGCGGAGACGGAAGAGGGCGTCTGGCGTCTCGGCAATCGCCGCTTCGCCTGTGCCACGCCGATGGCGACCAGCGAAGATAAACCCTATTCCGAGGTCGTTCTGTCTCTCGACGGCATCGAGCGTGCCACCTTCCTCTTCGAAGATACCCTTCGTCCGCGGGCCCGCGCCTCGATCGAGACGCTGAGGAAAGACGGTCTCGAGCTCGGCATTCTCTCGGGCGACCGCGCGCCTGTCGTCGCCAAGCTCGCTGCCGATCTCGGCATCGACAAGTGGCGGGCAGGGCTTAGCCCACGCGACAAGGCTGAAGCCTGTGCCGAGGCGTCTGCCCGGGGCCGTCTCGTGCTGATGGTCGGTGACGGCATCAACGATGCCCCGGCGCTCTCGGCAGCGCATGTCTCCATGGCGCCTGCCACTGCCGCCGATGTTGGGCGCCAGGCTGCCGATTTCGTCTTCATGCGCGATGGTCTCGAAGCCGTGCCCTTCGCCATCGAGGCCTCGCGCCGGGCCGGGCGCCTGATCCGTGAAAACTTCGCGCTTGCTATCGGCTACAATGTCATTGCCGTGCCGATCGCGCTGCTCGGCTATGCCACGCCGCTGATTGCCGCAGTCGCCATGTCGACCTCTTCGATCATCGTGGTTGCCAATGCGCTGAGGCTGAACCGCCTTTCGCTCGATGAGCGGACATTGACCGAGCGTCCGGCCGCTGGGCTCTCGACGGTCGCCTCGGACAATGCGAGGATCGCCGCATGAACATGCTGATCTACTTGATCCCGATCGCGCTCTTTCTCGGCGGCCTCGGTCTGTTCGCCTTCCTCTGGTCGCTGAAGAGCGGCCAGTACGAAGACCTCGACGGGGCGGCCTGGCGGGTGATCTCCGAGAAGGACGATCAGCCGGACGCTTGATACAGCGTTTACCGAACGGTCAAATTTCAGTCTTGCCGCATCCCTTCGCGAATGCGAGAAAGCCCGCATCCATGAAATTGCATGCGGAGGCTTCATCGTGCAGCAGGCGGAAATCGGACTGATCGGTCTCGGAGTCATGGGCTCCAATCTGGCGCTCAACATTGCCGAGAAAGGCAATCGCATCGCGGTCTTCAACCGGACGCCTTCGCGTACGGATGAATTCCTCGGGGAGGCTGGCGGTCTGGCCGGCCAGATCATCGGTTGTCATACGATCGAAGAGTTCGTTGCCGCCATCCGTCCGCCGCGTCCGATCATCATCATGATCAAGGCCGGCGAGGCCGTCGATCAGCAGATGGCGGCGCTTCTGCCGCATCTCGCCAAGAACGACATCATGATCGATGCCGGCAATGCGAATTTCCGCGACACGGTTGCACGCTTCGAGCGGCTCGCCGGAACCGACGTGACCTTCATCGGCATGGGTGTGTCCGGTGGTGAGGAAGGCGCCCGCCACGGCCCTTCGATCATGGTCGGTGGCACGGAAGAGAGCTGGAAGCGAGTCGAGCCGGTGCTGACCTCGATAGCCGCCAAGTTCAACGACGAGCCCTGCGTTGCCTGGCTCGGCACCGATGGCGCGGGTCACTTCGTCAAGACGATCCACAACGGCATCGAATATGCCGACATGCAGATGATCGCCGAGGTTTACGGCATCCTGCGCGACGGCCTCAACATGTCAGCCACCGAAATCGGCGAGATCTTCGGTCAGTGGAATAAGGGCCGCCTCAACTCCTACCTGATCGAGATCACCGAGAAGGTGCTGAAGGCCACCGATCCCGAAACCGGCAGGCCGATGGTCGACGTCATCGTCGATGCCGCCGGCCAGAAGGGCACCGGCAAGTGGTCTGCCATTGAGGCTCAGAACCTCGCGGTCGCCGCATCGGGCATCGAAGCTGCCGTCTCGGGCCGTGTGCTGTCGTCGCTGCGCGAAGAGCGCATCGCCGCTGAAAAGCTCTTCGGCCTGCCGGCGCTCGCCGAGGCGCCCAAGGACAAGGCTGCCTTCATTGCCGACCTCGAAAATGCGCTTCTCGCCGCCAAGATCGCTGCCTACGCGCAGGGCTTTGCCGTGATGTCTTCGGCCTCGGAAGAGTTCAACTGGTCGCTGCCCATGCCGACGATCGCCAAGATCTGGCGCGCCGGCTGCATCATCCGCTCGCAGTTCCTCGACGAGATCACCTCGGCCTTCACTAGGGATCCTGATGTGGCGAACCTCGTCGTAACGCCCGCCTTTGCCGCGATGGTCAAGGAAACCGACGCGGCGCTGCGCCGCGTCGTGGCCCATGCAGCACTCTCCGGCCTGCCGGTCCCGGCTCTGTCTTCGGCGCTTTCGTACTTCGACACCTATCGTCGCGGTCGCGGCACCGCGAACCTCATCCAGGCGCAGCGCGATTTCTTCGGTGCGCATGGCTTCGATCGTCTCGACGGCAAGGACGTGCATCACGGTCCCTGGGCCGGCCAGTTCTGAGCGATCCCGCACCGATATGCAGTTCGAGGCCCGATATCCCGCGATGTCGGGCCTCTTTTTCATTGGAGGCAGACCATGACAGACAGGCTTACCCTTCTCGGAACCAAAGGCGGCCCCGCGATCCGTCCCGGCGGGCCCAATCCGACATCGATGCTGCTTGACCTGTCCGGACGCCGGATCGTCATCGATTGCGGGCTTGGTGTGTCGAGGGGACTGGCCGAGACGGGCATGTCGCTCAAGGAGCTCGATCTCATCTTCATCACCCATCTGCATTCCGACCATGTGCTCGAGCTGGGGCCGCTCATCCACACGGCCTGGACAACGGGGCTCGATCACGCCGTCACCGTCCATGGTCCTGAAGGCACACGCGCCGTCTGGGCTGGCTTCCTCGCCTCGCTCGTCTATGACATCGAAATACGGATCGCCGACGAGGGACGTCCTGATCTCGCAGAGCTGGTCACAGTCGTCGAATATGGTCCGGGTGAGATCTTCCGGGACGGCGATCTGTTGGTCGAAGCCTTGCGTGTCGATCATCCGCCAGTGACGGATTGTTTTGCGCTGAAATTTTCGGGCACCGGCCACACGATCGTCTTTTCCGCCGATACCGCGCCGTTCCCGCCGCTCGTCGACTTTGCCCGCGGAGCTGACATTCTCGTGCATGAGGCAATGTTGCCGGAGGGGCTGGAGAGCATCGTCAGACGAACCGGAAACGGTGCGCGACTGCGCGAACATCTCGTCGCCTCGCACAGTTTCGCGGCGGACGCGGCTCAGATTGCAATGCAGGCTGGCGTCGGCATGCTCGTCCTCAATCATCTCATTCCGGCCGATGATCCCGCCTTTAGCGAGGACCACTGGCGGGCGGCCGTCGCGCCGCATTGGAGCGGGCCGCTGGTGATTGGCTGCGATGGCCTCGCGATTGCGTTGTGAATGAAGGCGAATGCCCGTCGATTTCGCTAAAATCCTATGCTTTCGTTTACCTTGGAGTTAACGCCTGTCGCCTAGCGTGCCGGTGCGGTTAACGAGCCCGCGCATATGTCAGGCGATTCATGATGGTATCCGTTAATTTCTCCACGCTGGCGATCGGTGCATTTGCAATTCTGGTGGTCTTTGCCGTGCTTTATGCGCGGCATTGGCGCGAGGAGCCGAAGCGAAGCGAATTCCTCCTGTTCGCCGCGGCCTCGGGCCTTGCTGCGCTTGGCGCATTGCTTTCGGCCTTCTCGGAAGGCGGCCCTGGGCTGATCATGGTCGTTCTCGCCCAGACGCTCGTGCTTTCGGGCGCTGCACTTGCCTGGCAGGGCGTGCGGGCCTTCGATCACCGGGCAGTCGATCTGAAGCTCGCGGCCGCCGGGCCGATCGCCTTTTTCCTGCTCGCGGTATCGGCGCCTCTTCTGCAGGAAGACGTCACGGCCCGTTTCCTGGTCGCCGCTGCTGTCGGTGCGATCTATACCGGGCTTGCGGCCTGGGAACTCAGGGTTTCCGAGTTCGAAGAGCGGCTTTCCAACCGTCCCTTTGCCTATCTCTGGTTTGCTGCTCTCGCCGTCGTTCTGCTGAGCGCAGTGGTCGCAGCCTATCTCCGGCCGCTCGATGCCCTCAATACTGCTGGCTCGACGCCTCTCTGGCTGACCGTCGTGGTCTTTGCGGTCTTCCTGCACGTCGTGATCGCGCCGCTCTGGATCTTCCTGCTGGTGCGCGACCGCCTGCTGGTGGAGCACCGCTGGTCGGCTGCGACCGACACGCTGACCGGCCTTGCCAACCGCTTCACCTTCCTCGACATGCTGCAGACGCTTTCGACCAAGGTGCGCGGCGAGGGGGCCTTCCTCTATGTCGACGTCGACCACGTCAAGCGAATCAACGACCAATACGGGCATTCTGGCGGTGACGAGGTCCTGAAGACCTGCGCGGAGCTCATCCTTCGCGAACTGCCCGAACATGCCTTGCTCGGCCGTCTGGCGGGTGCGGAGTTTGCGGCCTATGTGCCCTTCTGCAAGGTCGAGGATGCCGAGAAGCTCGGCCATATCATCCATGACAGTGTGGAGCAGCAGATGTTCTTCCTCGGCGGAGAACTGGTGCCGGTGACGGTCAGCGTCGGCGTCGCCCATGGCGCCATGCAGGTGACGGCAGACGAGCTCTTGAAGCGGGCGGACGCGGCTCTGCACACCGCCAAGGTCAACGGCCGCAACTCCGTCGTGGTCTGGGACGACGGCCAGCGTCCTTCCTACGCCTGAATCTCGCCCGCGTCGGGGACCGGCGCCCGTCGCTTCTTTCGTTAGGACTGCTCCCAGCGCGGCTCGGTGATGCTTTGCAGTAGCCCTGGATCGACGCCGTCGATCCTGGCGATCACCGCCTTGGCGAGCTCTCGGCCCGATTGCCGGACATCCTCATAGACGGCGATGATGTCGGGGCGAATCCAGTTCAGGATCGGCGTGCCCTGTTTGGCAACCAGGTCGATTTCAACGCCGACCCGCTTGCCTGCCGCTTCGATCCCGGCATTGGCAGCTATGGCGGCGCTGCCGGAGGAAGAGATCAGGCCGTCCGGCGCATCCGGTCCTCGCATCAGGTCTTCGACAGCCGCGCGGATCTGCCCCAGCGAAGCGTCGATGTTGATGTGTAGCGGCACTTCTTCAGCACCGAATGCCTTCAGGCCGCGCATGAAGCCGTCGAACGTATGCTGATAATAGGTCAGCTTGCTTGGTGGTGGCAGAAGCGCGATGCGCTTGCGGCCGCGCTTCACCAGCCGTTCGACTGCTTCATAGGCGAAAGTTTCGTTGTCGAAGTCGTGATAGGGGTGCTCGATGCCCATGGCGGTACGGCCGTGGGTCGCAAAGGGCATGTTCTGCTCGGTGAGAAGCCGCACCCGTGCGTCATCCGGTTCCGTGCGCGAAATGATCACGCCATCGGCCGAACCGGTCTCCAGGATGTAGCGCACCGGCAGCATCGGATCCTTGGTATGGGCATGCGGCGTCACCACGATATGATAGGGCGTGCCGGAAAGAACTTCGGATATGCCGACCACCATCTGGTTGGAAAAGCCCAGGATTTCCTCATCGATACCGAGCACCAGCGCGATCACATTGGTCTTGCCGGTTCTGAGGCGCACGCCTGCGCGGTTCGGCTGGTAGCCAAGCTGTCGTGCGACCATGCGCACCCGTTCCTTGGTCTCAGCACCGATATCAGGCGCATCTTTCAAGGCGCGAGACACCGTTGTGATGCCGAGGCCGGTCATGAAGGCGATCGTCTTGAGCGTCGGTCGCTCCTTTGTCGCCACTGGGCGGTCCATGAGGCCGCCCCCTTGCTGATCTGTCATGTCGTCCCCGCCACTCGCGCAAGCCACGCTTATAGTTGGCTTTTTCCTGCCTGCAAACCTGGAGACCGGCACCTCCTCCCGGTGCGGTGAAGGAAAAATCTGAAACGATACAGTCGATTTGTCGAGCCCTTTTCCATGCTGCACCGCAAAGCAACACAACCGATGCGGGAGCTGGTAATTTACCCCTGTTTTCGTGACCTATGGAAACGTCCGTGGACGCCTGTGCAGCAATTCATTCCTGGTTTTCCGGCAATTCATTGGAACTGAAACGATACTTCTCATGCTGCTGCGCAATATAAAACTCAACCAAAGCGTTTTGGATGCGGAGCGTGAATTGCACGCCTGCGCTGAAATTTGGATGTAATGGAAAATTTACAATCCGAAAGGTTGCGCTCCAAAAATCTTTGACATAAGTTTTTCCGGCAACGTTTCAGTGAGGGAGGAGACTCATGAATTTTCGTAGCTTTGCGGCAGCTTTGGCCGCTACCGTCGCCATGCCGTTTTCGGCAGCGCAGGCAACTGATCTCGAAGTAACCCATTGGTGGACGTCCGGCGGTGAAGCCGCGGCGGTCGCTGAACTCGCCAAGGCTTTTGATGCCACCGGCAACAAGTGGGTCGACGGCGCTATCGCCGGTTCCGGCGGCACCGCACGCCCCATCATGATCAGCCGCATCACCGGCGGCGATCCGATGGGAGCCACGCAGTTCAACCATGGCCGCCAGGCCGAGGAACTGGCTGAAGCCGGTCTGATGAAGGATCTGACGGCTGTCGCCGAAAAGGAAGGCTGGAAGGATATCATCAAGCCGGCAAGCCTGCTTGAAAGCTGCACGATCGACGGCAAGATCTATTGCGCCCCGGTCAACATCCATTCCTGGCAGTGGCTGTGGCTGTCCAATGCTGCCTTCGAGCAGGCCGGCGTTGCTGTCCCGGCCAACTGGGACGAATTCGTCGCAGCAGCACCTGCGCTTGAAGCCAAGGGCATCATTCCGCTCGCCGTCGGTGGTCAGCCGTGGCAGTCTGCCGGTGCCTTCGACGTGCTGATGGTCGCCATCGCCGGCAAGGAGACCTTCGAGAAGGTGTTCAAGGACAAGGATGCGGACGTCGCAGCCGGCCCCGAGATCGCCAAGGTCTTCAAGGCCGCCGACGATGCCCGCCGCATGTCCAAGGGTTCCAACGTTCAGGACTGGAACCAGGCCACCAATCTGGTCATCACCGGCAAGGCCGGTGGTCAGATCATGGGTGACTGGGCGCAGGGTGAGTTCGCACTCGCCGGTCAGGTTGCGGGCCAGGACTACACCTGCCTTCCGGGCCTCGGCGTGAACGAGATCATCTCCACCGGTGGTGACGCCTTCTACTTCCCCGTCATCAACGATGAAGCGAAGTCTGCAGCGCAGGACGTTCTCGCAGCCACCCTGGTTGCGCCTGCAACGCAAGTCGCTTTCAACCTGAAAAAGGGTTCGCTGCCGGTTCGCGGTGACGTCGATCTCGCTGCTGCCAACGACTGCATGAAGAAGGGCCTCGACATTCTCGCCAAGGGCAATGTCATTCAGGGCACCGACCAGCTGCTTTCGGCCGACAGCCAGAAGCAGAAGGAAGACCTCTTCTCCGAGTTCTTCGCCAATCCGTCCATGACCGTCGAAGATGCGCAGAAGCGCTTCGCCGACATCATCGCTTCCGCTGACTAATCGCGGGTGACCTGTCCAGCCAGGGGTGACCCTGGCTGGACATAGGCCATTTTTGAACCGGGGTAGGGCGTCATGCCCGTGTGCCGGCTGCGTGCGGGAAGCGTGTGCGTTTCAGCGTGACGGCCTTGGTACGAGCACCCGTGTCCAGGACGAGGAGGACTGACCCATGGCGAGCTCGTCGCATACCGGTCGACCCAACAAGCTGTTTCGCAATCTGAACGCCAAGATCGCGTCCATTCCCATGGTGCTGACCGCGATGGTCATCTTCCTTGGAGGGACCGTCTGGACGGTCGTCTATTCCTTCACCAATTCACGGCTCTTGCCGCGCGCCAATTTCATTGGCTTCGAGCAGTATGAACGTCTGTGGGACGCGCCGCGATGGATCATTTCGATCCAGAACCTGGCGATCTACGGCATCCTCTCGCTGATCTTCTCGATCGTGATCGGGTTCGTGCTGGCAGCACTGATGGATCAGAAAATTCGCTTTGAAAACGCGTTTCGCACGATCTTTCTCTATCCCTTCGCGCTGTCCTTCATCGTCACCGGCCTCGTCTGGCAATGGATCCTGAACCCGGATTTCGGGGTGCAGTCGATCGTGCGGTCGTTGGGCTGGGAGACCTTCTCCTTCAATCCGCTCTACAATTCGGACATCGTGATCTACGGCATCCTGATCGCCGGTCTCTGGCAGGGGACGGGTCTGGTGATGTGCCTATTGCTTGCGGGTCTGCGCGGCATCGACGAAGACATCTGGAAGGCCTCGCGCGTCGACGGCATTCCCATGTGGCGGACCTATCTCTTCATCATCATCCCGATGATGCGCCCGGTCTTCATCACCACGCTGGTCATCATCACATCCGGCATCGTCCGCCTCTACGACCTCGTTGTCGCCCAGACCAGCGGCGGTCCCGGCATCGCCTCCGAAGTCCCGGCCAAATACGTCTACGACTACATGTTCCAGGCGCAGAACCTCGGTCAGGGCTTTGCCGCCTCGACCATGATGCTGCTGACGGTCGCCATCGTCATCATTCCCTGGGCCTATCTCGAATTCGGAGGAAAAAAGCGTGGCTAATCCCGGTTCTCTCAACGCTGCCGCCGCCGGTTTCGATGCGGTCTCCGGTCAGGTTGGCTCCGACCATGTCGGCTCGGGCCCACGCGGGGCCAAGCCGAAGCGCACCTTCTCGGGGCGCAACATCATGCTCTACGGATCGCTGATTTTCTTTGCGATCTACTATCTGATCCCGCTCTACGTGATGATCGTGACGTCGCTGAAGGGCATGCCGGAGATTCGTCTGGGCAATATCTTCTCGCCACCGATGGAGATCACCTTCGAGCCCTGGGTCAAGGCCTGGGCGACCGCCTGCACCGGCCTCAATTGCGATGGTCTGTCGCGCGGCTTCTGGAATTCGGTGCGGATCACCGTGCCTTCGACACTGATTTCGATCCTGATCGCCTCGGTCAATGGTTATGCGCTTGCCAACTGGCGTTTCAAGGGTGCGGAACTGTTCTTCACCATCCTGATCATCGGCGCCTTCATTCCCTACCAGGTCATGATCTATCCGATCGTCATCGTGCTGCGTGAACTCGGCATCTACGGCACGCTGACCGGCCTCGTCGTCGTGCATACGATCTTCGGCATGCCGATCCTCACTCTTCTGTTCCGCAACTACTTCACCTCGCTGCCGGAAGAGCTGTTCAAGGCGGCCCGCATTGATGGGGCAGGGTTCTGGCAAATCTATCTTCGGATCATGCTGCCGATGTCGCTGCCGATCTTCGTCGTCGCCATGATCCTGCAGATCACCGGCATCTGGAACGACTTCCTGTTCGGCGTCGTGTTCACGAGGCCCGAATACTACCCGATGACGGTTCAGCTCAACAACATCGTCAATTCGGTCCAAGGCGTAAAGGAATACAACGTCAACATGGCCGCAACGTTGCTCACCGGCGCCGTGCCGCTTTTCGTCTACTTCGTTTCCGGACGTCTCTTTGTCCGGGGTATCGCCGCCGGCGCAGTCAAGGGTTAAGCTCATGTCGCATAGTGTATCGATCAAGGACCTCTCGTTGAGCTTCGGCGCCGTCAAGGTGCTGGAAAACCTCAATCTCGACATTGTCGACGGTGAGTTCATCGTTCTCCTGGGCTCATCCGGTTGCGGCAAGTCCACGCTCTTGAACTGCATCGCTGGACTGCTCGAGCCGACCGACGGGCAGATCTTCATCAAGGGCAAGAACGTCACCTGGGAAGAGCCCAAGGACCGCGGCATCGGCATGGTGTTCCAGTCCTATGCGCTCTATCCGCAGATGTCGGTGAAGAAGAACCTCTCCTTCGGCCTGCAGGTCGCCAAGATGCCGAAGGACGAAATCGAAAAGCGCGTCCAGCGCGCGGCCGACATCCTGCAGATCGGGCCGCTGCTCGACCGCAAGCCGTCGGCATTGTCCGGTGGTCAACGTCAGCGCGTGGCGATCGGGCGCGCGCTGGTCCGCGACGTCGACGTCTTCCTCTTCGACGAGCCGCTGTCGAACCTCGACGCCAAGCTGCGCTCGGAGCTGCGCGTCGAGATCAAGCGCCTGCACCAGAACCTCAAGAACACGATGATCTACGTCACCCATGACCAGATCGAGGCCCTGACGCTCGCAGACCGTATCGCGATCATGAAGAGCGGCGAGATCCAGCAGCTTGCCGATTCGAACACGATCTACAACCAGCCGCGAAACCTCTTCGTTGCCGGCTTCATCGGTTCTCCGTCGATGAACTTCCTGCATGGCGATCTAGTCAATGAAGGCGGCGAGATCTTCTTCCGCACCCATGACGTGCTCTTCTCGCTGAAGGGGTACCGCTCGCAAGAGACCCTGACGGGTGGGCGCAAGGTCGTGCTGGGCGTGCGTCCGGAGCATATCAAGGTCGATGAAGAGGCCGGCATCGGCGAGTTGCACGAGGCGATCGTCGACATCGAGGAGCCGATGGGCGCCGACAATCTGCTCTGGCTGAAGCATGCTGGCCACACGATGTCGGTCCGCATCGGCGGCACCCGCCGCTATGCGCCGGGCGCCAAGGTTCGCCTCGGCTTCGACATGGAAGTTGCTTCCCTTTTTGATGCGCAGACCGAAGAGCGCATCTGAAACGTTCCCCCCTGCGTCCCGGCCTGTGACCGGGGCGCCTTTTTCTTCTGCAGGACTGATGTCATGAACCAGAATGCGACCAGCGGCGTCATCGATCTTCACGGCGAATGGCAGCTTGCCTCCGTCGATGGCGACCACCAAGCGGCGATCACGCTGCCCGGCGACGTGCATTCGGCGCTCCATGCTGCGGGCCTGATCCCCGATCCCTATTTCGGCCGCAACGAAGAGGCGGTGCAATGGGTTGCCGAGCGTGACTGGGCGGTGGAACGCCAAGTGGTGGTGCCCGACATTTCCGGTAGCTGGTATCTCGACATAGACTATCTCGACACGGTCGCCGTCGTCTTCGTCAATGACGTGCCGGTTCTTTCAGCCGACAACTGCTTCCGCCGCTATCGGCCCGATGTCAGCCATGCGCTTCAGCCGGGCGAGAACACCATCCGCATCGTCTTCCATTCGAGCATCACGGCCGGCGCCGAGCGCCAGGCGCGCCAGCCCTTCTACATTCCCTATTCGACCGCCAATTCTCCGATCCCAAACGGCAACATGCTGCGCAAGCCGCAATGCCATTTCGGCTGGGACTGGAACATCGCGATCGCCCCCCTCGGGATCTACGGCACACTCGCGCTGAAGAAGCTCGACCCTGCCCGCATCGAGCATGTGGAGACCGAGCAACTCCACCATGCCGACGGTCATGTCGAGCTCAAGGTTACCGCTACCATCCACTCGGTGGAGCCTGCCGTCGTGCCGGTGCATTTCGACCTGGATGGTGAGCGTGTGCGCCTGGACGTCGGCATTGCCGCCGGCGAAACGAAAGTCGTGCATGTCTTCGAAATCGAAAACCCGCGCCTCTGGTGGCCGGCCGGCTCTGGCGAGCAGGCTCTCTATGCGCTGACGGTCGACCTGCCGACGGAAAGCGTCACCCGTCAGATCGGTTTGCGCACCGTCGAGCTGATCACCGATCCGGACGAGGCCGGCAGCCGCTTTGCGCTCAAGGTCAACGGCCGCGAGATCTTCTGCCGTGGCGCCAACTGGATCCCGGCGGATGCGCTTTTCTCGCGTTCGTCGGAAGAGAAGACCACGGACCTGCTGCAGTCCGCCGCCGACGCCCACATGAACATGATCCGTATCTGGGGCGGTGGTTTCTACGAGGCCGACTGGTTCTACGATCTCTGCGACCGGCTGGGCCTGATGGTCTGGCAGGATTTCATGTTCGCCTGCAACCTCTACCCTTGCACCGAAGACTTCCTCGACAATGTCGCCCATGAGGTCGAATACCAGGTCAAACGCCTGTCGAGCCACGCCTCCATCGTCATCTGGTGCGGCGACAATGAGCTTGTCGGTGCGCTCACATGGTTCAAGGAATCGATCGACAACCGCGACCGCTATCTCGTCGCCTATGACCGCCTCAATCGCGTCATCGAACAGGGGGTCAAGAAGTCGTTCCCGCAAGGCATCTGGTGGCCGTCGAGCCCGGCCTCGGGCTATCTCGACTATGGCGACGCCTGGCATGCCGATGGCTCCGGTGACATGCATTATTGGTCGGTCTGGCACGAGAACAAGAGCTTCGATAATTACCGAACTATCAAACCGCGCTTCTGCTCGGAATTCGGCTTCCAGTCCTATACCTCGCTGCCGGTCATCGAGAGCTTTGCCGACAAGACCGACATGAACATCGCTTCGCCGGTGATCGAGCTGCATCAGAAGAATGCCGGCGGCAACGAGCGGATCGCAGGCACCATGTTCCGCTATTTCCGCTTCCCCAAGGATTTCGCCAATTTCGTCTATCTGAGCCAGATCCAGCAGGGCCTCGCGATCAAGACCGCCGTCGAATATTGGCGGTCGCTGAAGCCCCATTGCATGGGCACAATCTATTGGCAGCTCAACGACACATGGCCGGTCGCCTCGTGGTCCAGCCTCGATTACGGTGGCAGCTGGAAGGCTATGCACTACATGGTGCGCCGCTTCTTCCAGCCGGTCGCGGTCGCTGCCATTCCATCCGAGGACGGCGCGAGCATCGCGCTCTCCATGGTGAACGACACGCTCGCCACCGTCACCATCGACGCCAATCTTTTCGTCCTGACGCTGTCGGGCGAGCGCATTCCGCTCAAAAGCGTGCAGGGCGATTGCGGTCCGGATGCCGCGGATGTGCTGGTGACACTCGATGCCAACGAGATCCCGGCCGATGGCCTGCTCGCCTGGAACTTCAGTGCTTCCAACGGCATGAGCGGGGAGGGGCATTTCATCAATGGCACCTATAAGGCACTCGATCTCGAACCGTCACGGCTTGAAACCTCGGTCACGCCGACCGGCGACGGTGCGTTCGAGGTGACGGTCTCCGCGCGGGGTCTTGCACTCTTCGTCATGCTCGAAAGCGCAACCCCCGGCCGCTATTCGGACAACGCCTTCGACCTTTCGGCAGGCGAGAGCTGTCGCATCATCTTCACACCCGAGACCGCGCTTCCCGCCGGCACCGTGCCTGACTTCCGCATCTACGATCTCTACAGCTGCCAGTCGGCGGACTGACAGCCATTATATCAAAGGTTCTGGGCGCCCGATCCAGGACTAAACGAGGAGGAGACTATCCCCATGACCAAACTCGGTTTCCAGCTTTACAGCGCCCGCAATTTCCAGCCCTTCAGCGGCATCTATCCGAAGCTCCAGGCCGCCGGCTACAGTGAGGTCGAGGGTTACGGCGCGCTCTACGCATCGCTTGCCGACGGCGAGCTTGACGCTTTCCGTAAGGAGCTCGATGACAGCGGCCTGACCATGCCGACCGCCCATTTCGGCCTCGACATGATCGAGAACGATCCTGCCCGTGTCATCAAGATCGCCAACACGCTCGGCATCGAGGCGGTCTACTGCCCCTATCTGATGCCCGACCAGCGCCCGACGGATGCGAGCGGCTGGTTCGCCTTTGGTCAACGCCTGCAGGCCGCCGGCAAGCCGCTGCGCGATGCCGGCCTCGTTTTCGGCTGGCACAATCACGACTTCGAATTCGCGGCGCTTCCCGACGGATCCACACCTCAGGAGCAGATCTTCGCCGGTGGCCCGGAACTCGACTGGGAAGCCGATATCGCCTGGGTCATCCGCGGCGGCGCCGATCCCTTCGCCTGGATCGAAAGCTACGGCAAGCGCATCAGCGCCGTGCACGTCAAGGATATCGCGCCAGCAGGCGAGAATACTGACGAAGACGGCTGGGCTGATGTTGGCCATGGCACAGTCGACTGGAAGGGTCTGATCGCGGCGCTCAAATCCACCCGCGTCAAGCATTTCGTCGTCGAGCACGATAATCCTAGGGATATCGACCGGCTGATCACCCGCTCGATCGCCTCCTTCAACACCTATTGAACTCATCGCAGCAAGCAGGACATTTCCATGGCACGCGAACTTGGCGTCGGCATCATCGGATGCGGCAATATCTCCACCACCTACTTCTCGTTGGCGCCGCTGTTTCGCGGTCTCAAGGTTGTCGCCTGCGCGGATATCAATCCGGCAGCGGCGGAATCCCGGGCCACCGAATACGGCGTCAAGGCCCAGACCATCGATGAACTCCTCGCCAATCCCGAGGTTGATATCGTCGTCAATCTGACGATCCCGGACGCGCATTATCCGGTGTCGAAGCAGATCCTTGAAGCCGGCAAACACGTCTATTCGGAAAAGCCGCTGGTTCTCTCGCTCGAACAGGGCGAGGACCTGCGTGCCATCGCCAAGGCCAAGGGCCTGTCGGTCGGCTGCGCGCCCGACACCTTCCTCGGCGGCGCCCACCAGCTGGCGCGCGCCTATATCGACAAGGGCGGCATCGGCCGCGTCACGTCGGGCACTTGCCACGTGATGAGCCCCGGCATGGAGATGTGGCATCCGAACCCGGACTTCTTCTTCCTGCCCGGCGGCGGCCCGATCCTCGATCTCGGCCCTTACTACATCGCCAACCTGATCAATCTGATCGGCCCGGTCAAGCGGGTCGCGGCGCTTACCTCCATGGCGAACGAGACCCGGACCATCACCAGCCAGCCCCGCAACGGCGAGACGATCCCGGTGAAGACGCCCACCAACATCCATGCGCTTCTGGAATTCCAGAATGGTGCGACGATCACGCTCTCGGCCAGCTGGGATGTCTGGAGTCACCGCCACGCCAATATGGAACTCTACGGCACGGATGGCTCGCTCTATGTCCCGGACCCGAACTTCTTCGGTGGTGTCGTCGAAGCCTCCGGTCGCGACAAGAACATCCAGCCGCTCGAAGCCTGGGACCATCCCTTTGGTCGCAACAACCAGGAAAGCCCGCAAGGCCCGCGCGCCAATTACCGCACGGCAGGCCTTGCCGACATGGCAGTGGCGATCCTCGAAGGCCGCGATGCCCGCTGCTCGCTCGACCGCACCCTGCACGGCGTTGATGTGATGGTGTCGATTCTGAAGTCGGGTGAAACGGGTGAATTCGTAACCCTGTCGACAACCTGCACTCAACCGGCTGCCCTGGGTATCGACGAAGCTCAGGCTCTGCTGCGCTGATTTCCCCACCCCAACCCCTCCCCACAAGGGGGAGGGGCTTTTCCGCGTCTGCCTCTGGGATTCTGCTTCGTCTCCGCTAAGTTGCGGCTGGCGGAGAGCGGGAGGCGTCCCCGATTGGTCTCCCCCCTTGTGGGGGAGATGGCCGGCAGGCCAGAGGGGGGGCTTCGCATCGCTGAGCTATTGCATCTGGGAGAGAACCATCCATGACCTATACCCCCGCCGAAAACCGCTATGAGCGGATGACCTATAATCGCTGCGGCAAGAGCGGGCTGAAGCTGCCGGCGATTTCGCTCGGCCTCTGGCACAATTTCGGCAACGACACACCGCATTCCACCAAGCAGGCGATATGCCGCAGGGCTTTCGACCTCGGCATCACCCATTTCGACCTCGCCAACAATTACGGCCCGCCGGCAGGCTCGGCGGAAGAAGCCTTCGGCGAGATCCTCAAGACCGATTTTTGCGGTTACCGCGACGAGCTGATCATCTCTTCCAAGGCCGGCTACAACATGTGGCCTGGTCCTTACGGCGAATGGGGCAGCCGCAAGTATTTGATCGCTTCCTGCGACCAGAGCCTGAAGCGGATGGGCCTCGATTATGTCGATATCTTCTACTCGCACCGCTTCGATCCGGATACGCCGCTTGAGGAAACCTGCGGCGCGCTCGATCACATCGTCCGGTCGGGCAGGGCGCAGTATGTCGGCATTTCCTCCTACAATTCGAAGCGCACCCGCGAAGCCTACGAGATCCTCAAGAGCCTCGGCACACCGCTTCTGATCCACCAGCCGAGCTATTCGATGATCAATCGCTGGATCGAGGAAGACGGATTGATCGACACCTTGGAAGAGCTCGGCGTCGGCTCGATCGTCTTCTCGCCGCTCGCGCAGGGCATGCTGACCTCGAAATACCTCAACGGCATTCCCGAGGGCACCCGCGCGACGCAGGACAAGTCGCTCGACCCGGGCTTCCTCAACGAGCGCAATCTCGAAAACATCCGTGGTCTCAACAAGATCGCGGAAAAGCGCGGCCAGACGCTGGCGCAGATGGCGCTGTCCTGGGTGCTGCGTGGCGGCCACATCACCACCGCCCTGATCGGCGCGTCGAAGCCCTCCCAGGTCGAGGACTGCGTCAAGGCAATCGAGACGCCGGACTTTACTACCGAGGAGCTCGCTGAAATCGACGTCTTCGCCAAGGACGCCGACATCAACATCTGGGCGGCCTCTGCCGAGCGCAAGGGCCCGCCGCGGAAGAAGAAGTAGAAACCCATCTCCTCCCTTGCGGGGGAGAACGGGATTTCGGCAGCTTAGCGTCAGCTAAGTGCTAGAAATCCCAAGAGAGGGGCTTGTCAGTCAGGCAGCCCCTCTCCTGAAAAGTCTAGGGCTTTAGCCGAAGGCTCAAGCCCTGATTTTTCTTCCTCTCCCGCAGGGGGAGAGGTAAGTGCGGAGGAGAAAACACGCCATGATCATCAACCCCATCCTGCCCGGCTTCAATCCTGATCCGTCGATCTGCCGCGTGGGCGACGACTATTACATCGCCACCTCCACCTTCGAATGGTTCCCGGGCGTGCAGATCCATCATTCGCGCGACCTCGCGAACTGGGAGCTCGTGACCCGTCCACTCAATCGCGCGAGCCAGCTCGACATGCGCGGCAATCCCGACAGCTGTGGCGTCTGGGCGCCATGTCTCTCCTATGCCGACGGCCTCTTCTGGCTCGTCTATACCGACGTCAAACGCTTCGAAGGCTCGTTCAAGGACGCGCACAATAACATCGTCACGGCCCCCGCGATCGAAGGCCCCTGGTCCGATCCGATCTATGTCAATTCCTCCGGCTTCGACCCCTCGCTGTTCCATGACGATGACGGCCGCAAGTGGTTCACAAACATGCAGTGGAACCACCGCCCCGAGGCGCGCAACACCATCGGCCATGCCAAGTTCGACGGTATCCTGCTTCAGGAATGGGACCCGAAGACGAAGCGCCTCACTGGCCCGATCAAGAACATCTTCGAGGGCAGTAAACAGGGTCTCGTCGAAGGCCCGCATGTCTTCAAGCGCAATGGCTGGTATTATCTCACCACTGCCGAGGGTGGCACCGGTTACGACCATGTCGTGACCATGGCCCGCTCGCGCGCGATCGACGGCCCTTACGAGATGCATCCGAACACGCATCTCATCACCTCGAAGGATGCCCCCGAAGCCGTGCTGCAGCGTGCCGGTCACGGCCAATATGTGGAGACGGCGGATGGCGCGGCCTACCACACCCATCTCTGCGGTCGTCCCATGCAGCCCAAGCGTCGCTGCACGCTCGGCCGCGAAACGGGCCTGCAGAAAGGCGTCTGGAAGGAGGATGGCTGGCTCTATCTCGAGCAGGGCGGCGTCGTGCCCGCGGTCGAGGTGCCGGCACCTCATGGTGCCGTCAAACGCGAGGAGCCGGTCGAGACCGTCAGGACATTCGACAGTGCAGACTTACCGAAAGAATTCCAGTGGCTGCGAACGCCGCATCCCGAGCGCCTGTTCAGCCTGACCGAGAGGGCAGGGCGTTTGCGCCTTTTCGGTCGAGAAAGCATCGGTTCCTGGTTCGAACAGTCGCTGGTCGCCCGCCGCCAGGAGCATCACCGCTTCCGCGCCGAAACGCGGCTGGAATATTCGCCCGAAACCTATCAACAGGTCGCGGGCCTTACCCATTACTACAACCGCTTCAAGTTCTACGCGCTGGGTGTCTCGACGGACGAGAAGCTCGGCCGCTCGCTGATCATCCTGTCCTGCCCGGGTAACTATCCTTCCGGCGATCTCACCTTCCCAATCGGCATGGGCCAGTCGATCCCCGAGGGTGCCATCGATCTCGCCATGGAGATCACCGACAACGACCTGCAATTCTTCTGGCGCCCGGTGGGCGAGGGTGCTTGGCAGGCGATCGGCCCCGTCCTTGATGCTGGCGTCATTTCCGACGAAGGCGGTTTCGGCGAACACGGCTCGTTTACCGGCGCCTTTGCCGGCATGTTCTGTTTCGACATCACGGGGCAGGGCCGACCGGCAGATTTCGAGCGGTTTGTGTATCGGCGGGGGTGAGGGGCGCGCTGATATACGCCGCCGTCATCCTCGGGCTCGTCCCGAGGATCTATTCACGTCGCAGTCAATTCAACGGTCGCGAAAGCTCGGGACAAGCCCGAGCATGACGTCCTGATAGGTTGGCCTCAGCCCAACCGTTCCGCATGCCACTTCAGATGATCCTCCATGAAGGTCGAGATGAAGTAGTAGGAATGGTCGTAGCGCTCATGCATGCGCAGCGTCAGGCCGATATCGGTGTCCTTCACCGCCTCTTCGAATTTCCAGGGCGCAAGACCCGTCTCCAGGAAGCTGTCAGCCTTGCCCTGGTCGATCAGGAATTCGGGGAAGCGGGCGCCGTCTTCCACCAATGCGCAGGCATCGTATTCGCGCCACTTCGCCCTGTCAGGCCCCAGATATTTCTCGAAAGCGTCCTGCGTCCAATCGGCGGTCAGCGGGTTGACGATGGGCGCGAAGGCCGAGCAGCTCTTGAAGCGATCAGGGTTCTTCAGCGCAATCGTCATGGCGCCATGGCCGCCCATGGAATGGCCGAAAATGCCCTGGCGGCTCATATCGGCGCGGAACTGCTCGGCAATCAGGGCAGGCAGTTCCTCCGTGATGTAGGAATACATCTGGTAGTGCTCGGCCCAGGGTTTTTCCGTGGCGTTCAAATACATGCCCGCACCCTTGCCCATCTTCCAGTTGGTCAGCTCATCAGGCACATCATTACCGCGCGGGCTGGTGTCGGGGCAGACGATGATCAGGCCGAGCTCGGCCGCCATGCGGCGGTATTCGCCCTTTTCCATGACATTGACATGGGTGCAGGTGAGCCCTGAGAGATACCAGAGCACGGGCCGCTTTTCGGTGATCGCCTGGGGCGGCACGAAGACCGCGAAGGTCATCTCGGTGCCAGTAGCTTCCGACTGGTGCGAAAAGACGCCCTGCATGCCGCCGAAGGCGGTGTTCTGGGAGAGGATATTCATGGGGAGGTTCCTTGTTCCTGGCCCTCTAGGGCTCATTTCTTCACACGCCGGCAGAGCCGGTCGAGTGTTTCGAGGAATGCCGAGCGGTCGCGCGGCGAAAAGGCGGCGTTGTAGCCCTTGCTTTCTCCGGTTTCGCGCAGATGTGCGCCGAGATCGCGCATGGCCGTCGCCATGCCGATATTCGCGGTGTCGAAGATACGCCCCGTCGGCCCGGTCACCAGCGCGCCGGCTGCCACACAGCGACCCGCAAGCGGCACGTCGGCGGTGATAACGATATCACCCTCGCCACAGCGCTCGGCAATCCAGTCGTCCGCCGCATCGAAGGCGCCCGAGACGATGACATTCTTGACCATCGGGTCGCGCGAAGGGCGAAGACCGGAATTCGCGACAAAGGTGACCGGCAGATCATGCCGCTCGGCCACTTTCAGGATCTCCGGCTTTACCGGACAGGCATCGGCATCGACATAGATTTCAGGCATGATTCATTCGTCAAAGAATTTGCGATAGTCTCCCGCCGTGTGCAGGAGACGGACAAGCTCGATGCCGTCGCCGGTATCGAGCGGTTGGTAGATAATCAAGTAGCGGCGAAACGGGAATAGTCGCATCGCCGGATAGCGGCTGAAACGTCTGCTGCCGAGCTGCGGACGCTCCGACAGCAACCGGTAGCGCTCCTCCAATTCGTGCAGCAGGCGGTTGGCTGTGGCTTCGTTATCGGCAGCTACATAAGTCCAGATTGCCTTGATGTCCTCGACGAAGAGAGGACGCCTCAGGATGAGAGGCATCAGTCAGCGCCGCTCGCGAAATTGCGCGATCAACTCCTCGGCTGTCTCCATGCCCGACGCCGGACCACTGTCCAGCCCGCGTGTCACCTCTTGTTCGAGGTCAGACAAAAACCGATCAGCATCAGCTTCGCGTTGCTCGAGCAGGTCCAGACTGTAGCCGATCACCTCGGTCGTTGAGTTGAAACGCCCGGATCGAACCAGTCGCTCGATCATATCAGTTTGCCTGTCATCCAGGACGATGCGGTCATGCTTCATGGTCGAAACTCCTGAAGATGGTCCCATTGTAGCAGCTTCTCGCATGAGCAGCCAGCAAGTGACGCCGCGTCAAGACCTATCCCTTCCGCAGCATATCCATATGCGGGATGCCATCCTCCAGATACTCTTCCGAGATCACCTCAAACCCAAGCGAGCCATAGAATTTCTGCAGATGGCTTTGCGCCGAAATCTCGATCGGTTCACCCGGGTAGCGCTTCTCGACCTCAGCAATCGCCTCGCGCATCAGCGCCTCGCCCAACCGCTTGCCGCGATGGTTCGGCGAGACCGCCACACGTCCGATGCGGGGCTGATGCTTCGGCGTCGGGCGCCAGAGCCTTGCGCAGGCGAGCAGTTCCTCGCCATCGAGCAGCCGCAGATGCAGGCAGTCAATATCGTTGCCGTCGAGTTCCGAATAAGGGCAATGCTGCTCGACGACGAAGACGTCGACGCGCAACTTCAGCATGGCGTAGAGATCGACGGCGGAGAACGCATCGAGCCTCCGCACATCGACAGTGTAAGCCACAGACATCAATAGACCACGACGCCGCGGATCGATTCGCCCTTATGCATCAGGTCAAAACCCTTGTTGATGTCTTCGAGCGGCATGGTGTGGGTGATCATTGGGTCGATCTGGATCTTGCCCTCCATGTACCAGTCGACGATCTTCGGCACGTCGGTACGGCCGCGTGCGCCGCCAAAAGCTGTGCCCATCCAGTTGCGGCCGGTGACCAGCTGGAAGGGACGCGTCGAGATTTCCTGGCCAGCGCCTGCGACGCCGATGATGACGGATTTGCCCCAGCCGCGATGCGAGCTTTCGAGTGCCTGGCGCATCACCTTGGTGTTGCCGGTGCAGTCGAAGGTGTAGTCGGCTCCGCCGATCAGGTCGTTGCCGCGCTTCGTCATGTTGACGAGATACGGCACGATGTCGTCGCCGACTTCCTTCGGATTGACGAAATGCGTCATGCCGAATTTTTCGCCCCATTCCTTACGGTCCGGGTTGATGTCGACGCCGATGATCATGTCGGCACCGGCCAGGCGCAGGCCCTGCAGCACGTTCAGACCAATGCCGCCGAGACCGAAGACGATGGCCGTCGAGCCGATCTCGACCTTGGCGGTGTTGATAACGGCGCCGATGCCGGTCGTCACGCCGCAGCCGATGTAGCAGATCTTGTCGAAGGGCGCGTCCGGGTTGACCTTGGCAACGGCAATCTCCGGCAGCACCGTAAAGTTCGAGAAGGTCGAGCAACCCATGTAGTGGTGGATCTTGTCCTTGCCGATCGAGAAACGGCTCGTGCCGTCAGGCATCACGCCCTGGCCCTGGGTTGCCCGGATCGACGTGCAGAGATTGGTCTTGCGCGAGGTGCAGGAATAGCATTCGCGGCATTCCGGCGTGTAGAGCGGAATGACATGGTCACCCTTCTTCACCGAGGTGACACCCGGGCCGACATCGACGACGATGCCTGCACCTTCATGGCCAAGAATGGCCGGGAAGAGACCTTCCGGGTCGGCACCCGAGAGCGTGAAATCATCGGTGTGACAGATACCTGTGGCCTTCACCTCGATCAGCACTTCGCCGGCGCGCGGGCCTTCGAGCTGAACGGTCATGACCTCGAGCGGCTTTCCAGCCTGGGTGGCGACGGCGGCGCGAACATCCATGGTTTTTCTCCTGACAAATCGTTGGTGGCGACTTTCGCACGGCTTTAGCATCCGGCTCAAGGGCTGAGCCGGATTTTCTCAAAAGTCTGATTCTTCTCGTCTATTCCGCCTGCAGAACGGGGAAATGCGGCGCGGCGTCGGCGCGGAGCTTGCCCGTTTGGCGGGGGTCTTCGAAGATCTCGACCATGCGCTTATAGGGCCGGAAACCGGAGCGCTGGTAGAAGGCGAGTGCCGCCGGATGATCGAGATGGCAGGTGTGAACCCAGAAGCGCGAGATCGGCTTGTCCCATGCCTTGTCGATCGCGACATTCATCAGGATACGCCCAGCGCCCGATCCGATCAGGCTCTGGTCGAGGCCGAAAAAGGCAAGTTCGCATTCCCCGGCCTGGCGGAAGTCGAGCTCCAGAAGTCCGAGCCTTTCGCCATTGCGCATCAGCGAAAAAATCTCGACGGCGGGATCTTCAATGATCGCCGCCAGCTCGTCACCCTCCATCACGGCGCGCGAGACCCAGAGCCAGTCTTCTCCGACGCGGCGGTAGAGCGCGCGGTAATCCTCAAGTGCCGGCGCGTTCCAGCGCTCGACCGTCAGCCCATCGGTCGGCGGATTGGCGCGAGGTGCAGGTCTGGCGGTCATTTCCAGGCAGGTGACGATGGTCGCGAGCATGTTCGGCGCGACGTCGTGATAGCCGGCGGGGAGGTGCTTTTGATCGGAATCCATGCGGTCTTTTGGAGCTTGAGGGTGGCCGCATGTCAAGCGGGTGGAGTGGCGACGCGATCAGCGAAACAATCTGTCGCAAGCATAGATCACCGCGTAGACGTGGATGGCGAGCGCCGCATAGTAGCCGAAGCCGGTCATCAGTCGTTCCGGACCGTTCATCGGCACCAGGGCTTCGCGCGGCTTGGCCGATTTCGTCCTGATCATGCCGAGCAGGGTGAAGAGCGCCACGCCGACCGTCAAGACGGGTGCCGCAAGCCCGATTCGCCAGCCGGTCCAGGCGACCACGCCGGTGACGAGGAAACTGGTGAACGCGAGAATGCGTGGGCCTTGAAACACCTGCCGCAGCACCTGGCCGCCGTCGAAACGGTAAGTGGGCAGAAGGTTGAGAAGGTTGAAGGCACCGAGAATGACGAGAAAGACCAGGATCGGGCCATCCATTGCCATCGAGTGGGGAATGTCCATCGCCGATTGATGGGCTGCCACGAGGATCGGGACAAGCAGCGCCGAGAAACCTGCCCCCATCAGGGCACAGGTCGCGACCTCGAAATGGGTATTGTAGGGCCGACCGCCGATCGCCACGCCGCCCAGCAGCGGCACGAACAGCATGCGTGTCGTCGGGTGCCCGAAGGCACGATAGGCCACCATGTGGCCGAGTTCATGCAGAAGAATGACGAGGGTCAGGAACACCGAGATCATCAGGCCCTGCGCCGTCAAGCCAAAGAACGGCCAGAGCAGGACGGTCGAGAGAATCACGAGCACGGTCTGCCACAGGGGGTGTTCGAAATGCAGAAGGCCCGAGGCCGGACTTTCCTCCACATGGTTTTGCAGTGCGGAGAGTTCGCGGGCCAGCGCTATGCGCCGGAAGAGATAGAAGGCAAGTCCGCGATAGTTGTCCGTCTGCTCGAAGGTTACCCGGCTGCCCAGCGGTGCCCGTTCGACCTTGCGGCGTTCGCGATAGCCTTCCCAGAAGGTGTGGTCGAGCGTTGTATCATTGACCACCCGCAGTTCGCAGGAGAAGCAGCCGGCTGACGTCATCGCGGTGCGATCGACGATCATGGTCCGTCTGCTCGGATGGCCGTGACGATCGCTTTGCCGATAGGCGAATTCTACGAGATCCGGTTTGCCGTCGACCGGTTCGACGGCAATGACATTGGGATGCCAGGATGTTTGATCGCCGGCGGGGCGGGTGATGTTCCACAGTTCTTCCGGGCGCTCGCGGATGATCCGGCTCACCCGGATGGTTCGCCGCCCAAGCGGTGCGGCCATCAGGAGCCAGAGCAGGCCGAGATTAAAGGCGGCCAGAAACACTGCGGCCTGATACGTCGCCAAGAAGCTCTCCCGATACTGCGGATGGATGCTCGAAACCTAGGCGAGAACCCTTAGAATCTCGTGAGCGAATTCGTTAAAATGCTTCTGAGCTGTCGGACATTCAGGCGACGTCAGAGGCAGTCCGTGCCGGCGTCGCGCGTCTTTGTTCGCGCCAGAGAATGAAGAGCCCCGATGCGACGATGATCAGGATGCCGAGCCATTTCGACGGTGTCGGAAACTCGTCGAAGAGCAGGTAACCCAAGGCGACGGCGGCGATGATTTCGAAATACTGGAAGGGCGCGAGCACGGACAGCGTCGCCATGCGGAAGGCGCGGACGACCAGAAGATGGATGTAGCCGGAGATCGCGCCGAGCAGGATGACCAGTCCGAGGCCGAGCGACGACGCTGGCAGTGATATCTCGAAGTCGATGTCGCCGGCAGCGGTGCCGATGACCAGCGCACCGCCCATGAAAAGGGTTCCGCCGATGCCGGCCATGGTCTGCATGGTCATGGGCGTATCGGCCTCACCGATCGCCCGGTTCAGGAACATGTAGAGCGCATAGAGAAAGGCGCAGGCAACCGGCAGCAGGGCCGTCATGCCGAAGACTTCGTAGCTGGGCTGGATGACGATCATCGCACCACCGAAGCCGACCGCGATCGCCAGCCAACGTCGCCAGCCGACTTTCTCCTTGAGGAAGATGGCGGACATCGCGGTCAGGATGAAGGGCTCGACGAAGTAGATGGCGAAGACATCGGCGAGCGGCATGTATTTGACCGCCATGAAGAACATCAGGCTCGCGGCGCCATGAATGGCGCCTCGCAACAGGTTCATCCAGGGCCGCTTCGCCGAAAAGGCTGCCAGACCATTGAGTGCGACCAGGACCGGCAGGACCGAGGCCAGCTGGAAGAAGAAGCGATAGAAGGTTACCTGTCCCGGAGACATGCCCTCGACTGTCGCCATGTATTTCGCGATGGCATCCATGATCGGCAGCACGAGCATGCAACCCGCCATGAGGACCATGCCGCGAAAGGGACTGGAGGGCGTGGAACTCATTGTCGGGACTCATCGGAAGAACGCGGGCTTGAGAGAACAAGCATGATGCGCTCGTCGGGATCAAGCCAAGAAAGTCTGGAACAAAAACTCGCTTGCGTCGTTTACGCTGCGTTTGTACGCATCCTGCGGATGTCGTCGCGTGGCGGGTTTGCACCTGTTGGTGGCGCCCGCGGAAAGATCCGGGATCTTCATGTCGTCTAATGTAGTGATGTGAGATCGGAGTAGAAAGGAAAGTCGGCACAGTGTCCGACCTTCCCCGACGGTCAGGAGAAGTCGCATGCCCGCACGCAAGGTCTATCCCCGGATGACGGATTCGAGTGATGATACGCTTGGGGGACGCCTGTCGGCTGCGCGCGACGCTTCTGGCCTCTCGCTGGCCGACGTTGCAAATCGCATCGGCGTGAAACGGGAAAGCCTGCTGGCCTGGGAAGCGGACCGTGCCGAACCGAGACCGTCGAGCCTGATCGATCTCGCAGGCATTCTCGGTGTTTCGCCCATGTGGCTGATGACCGGAGTCGGTTCGGGACCCATCCAGGAGACCAGCGATCTGCCGCTTGAAGCCCTCAAGCTCGATCTCCAGCGCCTGACCGAAGCGCATCTCGAATGCGGTCGGCTGATTGAAAAGATTGCCCGACAGATCGAGACCTACGAGGAACGCCACGACCGTCGCCGTGATGCCGGCGATCTCGACGGTCCCGTGATGGGACGCGCCTGAGGTTTCAGCTTTCGTTGGCCGTCGGGCCGAAGACGTCTTCGAATGCTTCGCGCAGCCGCATGTCTACATCCGCCATCATCACTGGCAGCCCGAGATCGACGAGGCTCGTCACCCCATAGGCGGAGATCCCGCAGGGCACGATCCCGGTGAAGTGCGAGAGATCGGGATCGACATTGATCGACAGGCCGTGAAAACTGACCCAGCGCCGCAGGCGAATGCCAAGCGCTGCGATCTTGTCCTCGCTCATCGTGCCATCGGGCAGAACAGGCTTTTCCGGACGACGCACCCAGACGCCGACGCGGTCCTCGCGGCGCTCGCCCTTGACGTTCATGCTGTCGAGCGTGCGGATCACCACTTCCTCGAGGGCCGCCACATAGGCGCGCACATCCTGGCGCCGGCGCTTCAGATCGAGCATCACATAGGCCACTCGCTGGCCGGGACCATGATAGGTGTATTCGCCGCCTCGACCCGTCGCGAAAACGGGGAATCGTTCGGGCTCGATGAGATCCTTGGAAACAGCACTGGTGCCGGCAGTATAAAGGGGAGGGTGCTCCACCAGCCAGACCAGTTCATCGGCCTTTCCGTCGGCAATCAGAGCGACCTGATGCTCCATTTCGGCAACCGCATCTTCATAACCCACGAGCCCGTCGGAGACTCGCCACCTCACGGCCCGTGAGCCTTCACGAGGGTGCATGGCATGGTCGAGATCTGTGCGAAGCATGAAAAGCGCCTTGGGCTGTGGATTGGCGAAAAGCCTTGTTTTCCCTGTATTTGGCAATAAAAGCCCTGGAGTTCAAGGGCGCCGGCCTCCCCCATGCAGGGGGCTTATCCACCGGCCGTGACGAATTTTCAAAAATCTGTCACGGCGGGCTTGTGGACCCCCAAGGCTTTTGCTACATGCAGCCCCGCCGGAGCAATTCGGCGCCTACCACGATGCGGTCGTGGCGGAATTGGTAGACGCGCAGCGTTGAGGTCGCTGTGGGGCAACCCGTGGAAGTTCGAGTCTTCTCGACCGCACCAAAAAAGAACCCGGCCTTCGAGCCGGGTTTTTTGTTGCTGATTTTTCAACGACTTCTCAGTCGCCATCATTAGGAATGTGGCTGTCGACGCCGAGCGTGGTGACGAAGTTCTTCACGTCGCTGACGCCCTTCACACCCAGTACCTTGAGCTCGACCATCCGGCGCTCCTCCGGCGTGTCGACCGACCCGCGCAGCGTCACGACATGGCCGTCCACATGGATATCGAGACCGGCGAGGAGGGTGTCATCGAGAGCCTCGAGGGCGGTCGCGATGTCGGATTCGAGCTGGTCGTCGTCTTCCCGGCCATCGGTCGTCGGCAGCACCGGCGTCGCCGGCTCTGGCTCGAAGCCGTCGGCATTGACCGCATCGATCCGGAAGCCCTCGTTGCGGTCACGATCGAAATTGGCGCCGGTCTCGCCGTAGCCACGATTCTCGACCGGTGTCGCCGTCGCACCCGCCCCATCGGCATAGGGCCAGCCTTCGCCAATATTGCGCTGGTCGTAATCGCGGTAATCGTCTTCGCGGGAAAACTCGGTCTTGCGGTCGTCCTTGGCCATGGGAAGGCTCCTTGTTCATCTCGTCTGACGGAGATAACGCCCGGCCACTGGCTTTGTTCGATACGGTCAGCGCGTCGCCTTGTCCCACTTCTTCAATAGGCGTTCGCGCTTCAGCCGCGACAGCTTCATGATCCAGAAGATCCCGTCGAGCTGGTCGATTTCGTGCTGCATGCAGATTGCCGCAAAACCCGCCATCTCCTCCTCGACGACCGCCCCGTCCAATGTCTGGTAGCGGATCCTGACGGCCTTTGGCCGTGTCACCTCGTCGGTCATTCCCGGCATCGAGACGCTGCCTTCGGTATGCGTCATCATCTCATCGGAGGCCCAGAGGATTTCCGGGTTCACATAGTCGCGCCGCCCGCCGATCTCCGGGAGGTCGATCACCGTCAGTCGCTTCAGAATTCCGCAATGGGGTGCCGTGATGCCGACACCGGGAGCTGCCTTCATCGTCTCGTAGAGATCGTCGGCCAGGGTGGTGAGCTCAGGCCCGAAGTCGCTGACAGGCTCGGCAGGCGTTTTCAGGGCGGGATCGGGATAGCGGCGGATGGCGAGGCGGGTCACGAAAGGCTCATGTCTTGAGGTGTGGTGCGGTTACCGGCTGTGGCGGTCCGGCCACGCTAGCAGGCTCAGCGACGCTTTGCACAGACATCCGCCGATTTCCGCTATCTGCTTGTTGACTTGAGGGTTTTTGCGGCCATTCTCCGGGGCGTCGAGGCATGGTGTCGCGTATGAGAGGTCCGGATGACAGAGAACGAAGACGAATTTCTCAACCGTCCCGCGGCCGAGGATAGCCACGACGACATCTATGACGACGAAGGATCGATTCGGCACGATTTCCTGACCATGGTCGGGGCGGCGATCGCCGATCGTGACGTGCTCTTTCTCCGGCAGAATGTCGCGCGATTGCACGAATCCGAACTCGGCGACCTGATCGAGGCGATCCAGCCCGACCAGCGTCTGTCGATGATCCGACTGCTCGGCGCCGACTTCGACATGACGGCGCTGACCGAGGTCGATGAAACGATCCGCATGCAGATCGTCGACCAGATGCCGAACGAGCAGATTGCCGCGGCCATCGGCGATCTCGATTCGGACGATGCCGTCTACATTCTCGAAGACCTCGACGACGAGGACCGAGAGGAGATCCTTGCCCAGCTGCCGTTTACCGAGCGGGTGCGTCTGCGTCGCGCGCTCGACTATCCGGAAAGCTCGGCCGGCCGGCGCATGCAGACCGAGTTCGTCGCCGTGCCGCCTTTCTGGACGGTTGGCCAGACGATCGACTACATGCGCGACGAGGAGGATCTGCCGGAGAGCTTCACCCAGATCTTCGTCATCGACCCCACCTTCAAGCTGCTCGGTGCGGTCAATCTCGATGCGATCCTGCGCACCAAGCGTGCGGTGAAGATCGAGACCATCATGCATGCGACCAACCACCCGATCCCGGCCGAGATGGACCAGGAAGAGGCGGCGCAGCTCTTCGAGCAATATGACCTTCTGTCGGCCGCCGTCGTCGATGAGAACGAGCGTCTTGTCGGTGTGCTCACCATCGACGACGTGGTCGACGTCATCCAGGAAGAGGCGGAAGAAGACCTCTTGCGCCTCGGCGGCGTCGGTGACGAAGAACTGTCCGACAGCATTGCCGAGACGTCACGCTCGCGCGTGCCCTGGCTTGCCGTCAATCTGGTGACCGCCTTCATGGCGGCCTCGGTCATTTCGCTGTTCGAGGCGACGATCGAGGAGATCGTCGCGCTTGCCGTTCTGATGCCGATCGTGGCCGGCATGGGCGGCAATGCCGGCTCGCAGACGATGACGGTAACGGTGCGGGCGCTGGCAACCCGCAATCTCGACATCCACAATGCCTTCCGCGTCGTGCGGCGCGAGGCGGGCGTCGGTCTGCTCAACGGTCTGATTTTCGGCGTCTCGATTGGCGTCGTGGCGGGCTTCTGGTTTCAGGATCCCAATATCGGCGGCATCATCGCGACGGCCATGCTGATCAACATGATGGCGGCCGCCATCGCCGGCATCCTCATACCCCTGTCGCTGGATCGCTTCGGCGCCGACCCGGCCGTCGCCTCAGCGGTCTTCGTGACAACCGTGACTGATATCACCGGCTTCTTCGCGTTTCTGGGGCTTGCGACCTGGTGGTTCATGTGACCGGCGATACAGGCAAGATGAGCTGATCTCGCAAGGGGCGATCCGGGCAGCGCCGAAAAATTGACTTGTACGTAAAAGTCAATATCATGGTCCTCCCTAGAGGAACGGATGGCCGTGAAGAAATACTATAGCATAACAGAGCTCACGCGTGAATTCGGTGTGTCGACGCGCACCCTACGTTTCTACGAAGACGAGGGCCTGCTGCATCCGGAACGCCGTGGCCGGACCCGCCTCTACCGTGCCGCTGACCGTCGCTTCCTGCAGGAGATCCTGCGCGGCCGCCGAATCGGCTTTACGATCGCTGAAATCCGCGAAATCGTTCATGTCTACAAGGAGCCGCCGGGCGAGATCGGGCAGCTCAAGCTGATGATGAAGAAGATCGATGAGAAGCGCGACGAACTTCGTCAGAAGCGCCGTGATATCGACGAGACGCTCTCGGAACTCGATCAGGCCGAAGAAGCCTGTCTCACCCGCCTGGTGGAAATCGGCGTCGGCACCTGAGCCCCGGCTGAAAATCTTCCCGAATCAGATCCAGCGCCGCGTCCGCTTGCGGTAGCTTTCATAGTCGAAGCCGAAGCGGGCTTCGAGATGACGCTCTTCGTTCGGTATGGCGAGCAGCCGTGTGACGATGAGCGCCGTGGTGGCTGCAATCAAGAACCAGACATTGCCGGTGATGAAGCCGAGCGCCACCGTGAACAGCGTATAGGCGAGATAGATCGGATTGCGGCTGAAGCGAAACGGCCCGCAGGTCACGAGATGGCGCGCACAACCCGTGTCGAATACTGGCGTCTGGCGCTCCATTAGGGTTCGCACGGCCCAGATATCGAGGGTAACGGCCAAGAGGCCGATGCTGAAGCCGATCGACGGCAGAAGATAGGGAAGCGGCGAGGGGATCGGCCCCAGGGCCGCTAACCTGCCGGCCATGATCGCGCCGATGATGCCCGCCAGATAAAGCACGGGCGGCCAGGGGTATCGCAGAGGCTTCGCGCGGTAGGCATTCATCGGAGAATTCCCCCTTACGGCGCTGGCTGACTCCTGATGGTGCATTCCTCGGCCAGCGTCTGGATGCGGGCATTCTGCTCGTCCAAGTTTGCGCCAGACTGGAGGGGATCGAGGAGGTTCTCCGCCTGCAGGCGTTCCAGCGTGCAGCTGCAGAAGCGCTCGCAGAGGCCTGAATCGTTGCCCTGCTGCAAACAGCTCGCCTCGCAGCTCCCGATATAGGATGCGACCGGATCCAAAGCGGGTGCCGGAATGACGAAGCTCGCCAGATAGAGCCCGGCGATCAGCACTGGTTGGTGCAGCAGATAGACGGTCAGCGAGTGGCGGCCGCCCCAGCGCAGCCAGCGCGGCCCCGCCGGCAGTCGGGCAATCCAGCCGAGCCTGTCGCCGTCCACGAGGAACCGCGCTACTGCGATGCCGGTCAGCAAGGCCCCGATCCAGGGCAGCAGCGGCACATAGTCATTCGACCGCGGCAGGGTTTCGGAAAGCCCCAGGAACCAGAAATACCAGGCGTCGAAGGCGGGCGAGCGCAAGATGGCGGGCAGGGCGAAGGCGAGGCCGGCGGCAAGGAGCGTGACGAGCGGCGGGGCCTTGAGGAAGAGGAGTCCGATGACGCTGGACAGCGCGATGGCGTGCAGGATGCCGAAGAAGATCCAACTGTCGGGCGTGAACCAGTATGTCGCGACGGAGATCGCGGCGGCCGCAGCGACAATGACGCCGAGCCGGCGCAGGAATGGCTCCAGGCGCCATGTCGGATATTGCGCGAGCACGAGGCTGAAGCCGGCCAGGAAGAGGAATGTCGATGCGATCAGACGGGCATAAATTCGCAGGAAGCCCTGCGTGGACGTCCCCGGCGCCAGATAGCCGAAGAATTCCAGGTCCCAGCTGAAGTGATAGGTGGCCATGGCGATCAAAGCGAGCCCGCGCGCCGCATCGAGCGCCAAAAGGCGCGGTCTTGTCGGGGCGATGGGGCGCTCGGTCGGATCTGCCACTTGCTCTTCCTTAAGCTCTTCGACGACGGTGCTCACCATCGTCATTATGCTTCGGCGGGGTCGGCATCAAAGACGGCGAATTCAAGGCCTTTGCCGCTGATATCCTGCCGTCACCTATCGCTCGCGTTGAGGAGGGCAAGGCGTGCTTCCGAGAAAAATTGCCGGCGCAACAGCACGATGAAGACGAGAACAGTAGCGATCATGAAGACCCAGGGGCTGACGAACCAGCCGAGATAGCCGATCGAGTAGAAGATCGCCCTCAGGCCCATGTTGAAGTGACTGGCCGCGATGATGTTCATGCGAATCGTGCGCTCGGCGGCCTGCATCGCCCGTTCCGGGTCCTTCGCTGCTTCGTCCGCCATCGGGATCGCGCCGAAGAGAATGGTGCAATAGTTGAACAGGCGATAGGACCAGCCGAACTTGAAGAAGGAATAGGCAAACAGCGCGATCAGGCCACAGACCTTCAGCTCGAAGGTCGCGCGTCCGCCCTGCACGATGTAGGGGATGTCCTTCAAGATGGCATCGACCTGTTCGGTCGCGCCGAGAAGCGCGAAGCAGCCCCCGATCGCAAAGATCGTCGTGGAGGCAAAGAAGGCCGTGCCGTTCTGCAATCCGCCCATGATCTGCGTGTCGATCATCTTCAGATCACGCTTCATTGAGTTCATGATCCATTCGCGCCGGCGCTCGGCCATAGCCTTGGTCAGGCTCGTTCTCGACAGGATCTGCTGGTCGCCGGTTATCCGAGCATAAGCGAGCCAGAGCAGCAGAAAGAGCGCCATGGCGCAGTAGTCGACAACGGTCATATCGAGCGAATCCCAGGGGCGTGATCGGTGGGCGCATTATCCCGCCGATCGGTCCATCCACAACGGAAATTAACCACGCGAAAGATATTGGCCTAAATTGGGGCAGGGTGGTTGGCATCCTGATAACTGAACAATACTGCTATCCCATTGAAATTTCGACAATCCATGCAAGCCGTGCATGTCTGCCTCCCATTTGAAGCCTTCCTTTCGCCATTTTTGCAGTTGCGAACCCGCTCCGATTTTAATAGATCAGGCGTCAGAAAGCGGTCGGGGGACGGCTTTCCCTGTGAATGTGATCTCACTCGGAGTTTTCATGGAAGGTAGTTTCCATAAGTCGTGCTGGGGTGTCACATTTCGTGCCTTGATGGGTTTCGCCGGCTTCATGTGCCTGGCTTACCTTTTTGGTTCGATCTGACACCCGACACAGTCGATTGATCAAACAGCGCGGTCCTCACGGCCGCGCTGTTTGTGTTTCTGCAGTTCCGATCCCATCTCTGGTCATGTCGCGGCGGTGAAAGCCGATGTCGATTGCAAGGAGCATTCGTGTTACGCGATGCTCTAGCCTTTGTGCTTTCAGTCCCGCATGCGAGGAGCCTCATGTTTCTTTCGGTTTTCGACGTGTTCAAGATCGGCGTCGGCCCCTCGAGTTCCCACACCATGGGCCCGATGACGGCGGCCAACCGGTTCCTCGACCTCATTCTTTCCGACCAGTGGCCGCGTCCGGCAGGCGCGCATGTGGCGGCACTCAAGGCCAGCCTGCATGGATCGCTCGCCTATACCGGGATTGGCCACGGAACCGGCAATGCCGTCATCATCGGTCTGATGGGGGAGGCGCCTGACAGTGTCGATCCGGATCGCATGGAGGCGATCATCGCCGACGTCGAGCGCACGGGACGCGTCACCCCTCCTGGTCACCCATCGTATTTCTTCCAGCCGAAGGATGACCTCGTCTACGACAAGAAGACGCCGCTTACGGGCCATGCCAATGGCATGCGGCTCTCGGCTCTCGACAAGGACGGCCGGGTGCTGCTCACCCAGATCTATTACTCGATCGGCGGCGGTTTCGTCGTCACCGATACCGAGCTTCTCGCCATGCAGAAACAGAAGAAGCAGGCCTCCAGCCAGAAGGTGCCATATCCCTTTGCCTCGGCGAAGGAAATGCTCGCCATGGCCGCGTCATCAGGCCTGTCGATCGCCCAGATGAAACGGGCAAACGAGGAAGCGGTCCGCTCGCGCGAAGACCTCGATGCCGGGCTCGACAGGCTCTGGGAGGCGATGTCCAGCTGCATCGATCGCGGCCTGCGCCAGGAGGGCCAGCTGCCGGGCGGCTTGAAGGTGCGCCGACGGGCCAAGTCGATCCATGACCAGCTGCAGGAAGAATGGCGCTCCAACCGCCTCAATCCCGTGCTGGCCAATGACTGGCTCTCCGTTTATGCGATGGCCGTCAATGAAGAGAACGCGGCCGGCGGTCGCGTCGTGACCTCGCCAACCAACGGGGCGGCCGGCGTCGTGCCTGCCACGATCCGCTACTACCTGCATTTTCACCCCGACGCCGATCAGGAAGGCATTCGCGACTACCTGCTGACGGCGGCGGCCATCGGCGGGATCATCAAGCACAATGCCTCGATCTCGGGCGCGGAAGTCGGCTGTCAGGGCGAAGTCGGCTCTGCCTCGGCCATGGCCGCCGCAGGTCTTGCTGCCGTCATGGGCGGCACGCCGGAGCAGATCGAGAATGCTGCAGAAATCGCCCTCGAGCACCATCTCGGCATGACCTGCGATCCCGTCGCCGGTCTCGTCCAGGTGCCCTGCATCGAGCGCAACGCGCTCGGCGCCGTCAAGGCCGTCACCGCCGCCTCGCTGGCGCTGAAAGGCGATGGCGTTCATTTCGTACCGCTCGACGCCTGTATCGAAACCATGCGCCAGACCGGCAACGACATGAACGAGAAATACAAGGAAACCTCGCTCGGCGGCCTCGCGGTCAACGTCGTCGAATGTTGATGCGGGCAGGGGGGCGTAACGGCGCATGTCTCGACACCTTCCCTTCGTCATCCTCGGGCTTGTCCCGAGGATCTGCTGCCGTTGCGATCTGCTCGACGTCAACTCTGATTTCCCGCTGAACATTCGTTTTTCGGTCTCCCTCAATAGATCCTCGGGACAAGCCCGAGGATGACGACGCAGCGGCTGAACCAGTCCGAGGGTGATGTTGCGCCACCCTTAATCCACCGAAACTGTTGAGCACATCACCCCTGCGACACCCCGGCCCTTGACCCGCCAGTGGGACCGTCTATCTCGAATGCCATGGCACTGCATCTCCTCAAGCTCTGCGTCGGAGCCGACTCCATCGACGATCTGCGCGACTGGGTCGCTGAACGCTGCCTTGTCGCCGTTGCAGCGGGCCTCGAGCCTCACTCCACGCATGTCACCCGCATGGTGCCGAAGCGCGTCGAGGAACTGCTCGATGGCGGATCGCTCTACTGGATCATCAAGGGGCAATTGTCTGCACGGCAGAAGCTCCTTGATATCAAGACCTTCACCGGCGGCGACGGGATTACGCGTTGCGAGTTGATCCTCGGCCCCGAGGTCATCGAGGTGGCACCGGCGCCGCGGCGCCCGTTCCAGGGCTGGCGCTATCTCGACGCAGATGCCGCCCCGCGCGACCTTGCTGCCTCCGGCGCGAATATCGAAGATATGCCTGACGATCTGAAGCGGGAACTCGCCGAGCTCGGGCTGCTGTAAAAGGCATACCCGTCTTCGCTGACCGCTTCAACGCGTGCGCGCCGATGGTCGATCAGACGGGTACCGCCGCCGGCCTGCGGCGCTCCAGTTCTCGTCATGAATCGCTCAGATTCTGCGCGTCTTCAGCCTCGCTCGGAGAGGCCGCGTGGCGATCGGGTGGTACAAAAATCACGCCGTATCTTTTCTCTACCTGCGCGGCAAACCCTCCATAGATTCGCTCACGATGCTCCGGTGATATGAAATGCCGGGCTGAGCTATGGTAGAGATAACTCACCAATGCGAGCACGCCGCGGGTGCCAAGCGAATCCAGATAGGCTGCGTGCTGTGGTCTGAAGGGGTCGTCGGGCTTACCGATGAACAAGCCTACGGTGTCGATCGTCTCTGGATACAATTCGAACAACGCCTGTGCGTCCCGATCGAGTTCCTGCCGCCGTCCTGCAGCGAGAAGCGCTTTTAGTCTGAGGACCGACACGTAGAGCTCGAATTTTGATCCGGTCTCAGCCACATGCAAGGCGTGATCAAAGTATCGAATGGCTTCGTCGAAATGGCCGCGAGCAGCCTTGAGTTGCCCAAGTAGCGGATACACGGATGAGAAGCTTATCTCCTGTTCGTAGACTTCGCTCACTAGGCTTTCGACCAACTCCATATGTCCACGGTCGATGAAAAACAGCAGCTTGGCAATGCAGATGCGAAGAATGGCATGACCTTGCACCCGCGGCAGATGGTTCAGGCACAGAGCTTCGATTTCCAGCTCGGTTTCAGCGCGCTTCTCGTCGTTGAGGTCGCCGAGCAACGGCGCGAATAGAATTGTCGCATAGAGGTGGGATGCCCACATGATCGCATACTTGGAATCCTCAGGATCTTCTGCCCGCTTTTTCGCGATCATCTCGCCGCTTTTCAGCCAGGCGGTGTCGGCTAGCGCGAGAAGCCGGGAGGCCTCGTGCATGCTGAGCTCAAGGGGTATTTCATTCCTCTGGGTGCCATTTTCCGACTTGTGCAGGACAATGCACTCCACGATCTCAGCCGCGAGGCCTTCGACCGTACTCTCCTGGGGCTCCGCGAATGGCCAATCCAGGGCAAATTTTCGGATGGATATGATCTGCGTGTTGCTCGCGAGCCGTAAGATTGAGCGGCCATGAATTCGCCCCGCCTCCTGCAGGAAGGCGAATTCTAGACTGTATTCACAGTTCAAACGGTCGCCGTTGGTGCCAGGACCCGTCGTGATGCTCACCTTCCGATCAGGCCTGATCCGGCTTGCAATGGCTTGTCGCAAGTCCTGTAAAAGTTCTCTCACAGGACGCTCGAATGTTTCGTCGTTCAATCCATAGCAAGGCCCGATGAGCACGAAAGCCTTATCCGGTTCTGCCTCCTGGGGTGCGACCAGCCACACGTAACCTTCGCCATATCGAGTGGCTAGGAACCGGGGGGACTTTACATCATCCTTCAGCTTTTGCCGCAGTCTGTTGATGACGTAGTCGATACTCCGATCGGATCGGTCATCATCAGCTGCAGACGCCGCGTTGAGCAGCGCGTCCCTGCTCATCAGTCGGCCATGATTTTTCGTGAGCGCCAGGAGCAGAATCCGTTCGCTCTTGCTGAAACGGATTGTTTCCTCTCCGCGCTTAGCAATCTTCATCTCGTCATCAAATGCGAGGTCGAGAAAACGTTTCATACAGCGCCTCCCCAAATTTTTCAAAAGCCAAATATTACTGCGAGAATTATTAGTCAAACTCAATCCCGGTTACGAACGTCTGCATCATTATTCAAAAGTGTTCGTTCCTCTGTGAAACGTCCAGGTTTGTGCTGGCTGCACTTGTGCGGCCTGGAATTTTATTCTTATCGGAGGAGGGGAAATGACATCTGTACGTATCTGTCTTGCAGTGGGTCTTTCGTGCTTATTGTCATCTACTGCCGTGGGGAAGTCGCCGACGACGGTCAGTGCGGCAATCGTTTTCGCAGTGGACCGGTCCAGCTCCATATCGACCGAGGAAATGGCGGCCCAGGTGAGTGCCCACGTCAAACTATTGCGTTCTCCGGAGTTCCTCGACAAAGCGCTGGGTGGAGATCGCTGCCTCGGGCTCCACTATTTTGAATGGTCCGGTGTTGGTGATGTGCATGAGGTGCTTCCGTGGATGACCGTCTGCTCGGCGAGCAAGGCGGAAGTTGCGGCCGCGAAGATCGAGGCGAAAGCCGGTTTGCCGCCTCCAAGCGGGACTTCCAGGCGCAGCTCTCTGGCCTTTGCGATCGATTCCGGGCTAGCGGCCATCAAGGTCATGCCCTTCCGGGCATCGCGGAAAATCATCAGCATTTCCACCGACGGGATCAGCAATGATGGCGTGCCGCCCTCCGAGGCGCGGGACAGGGCTGCGAAGGAGAACTGCATCGTCAATGCGATTGCACTCACCGAGGGGGAGCCGGGCCTGGAAGCCGATATGAAGGCCTATCTCAGGCGGAACGTGATTACCGGCGACGGCTCCTTCGCGCTCGCTGCTCGTGACCTGGATGCCTATGAACAACTGGTTCTGCAGAAAACACTTCTGGAGGCCAGGGGGCAGGAACGCCGGCGGGTCAACTATCCGCCAAAATAACCGGTTTGCGGCCCGGGATGGAGGAGGGGCGAGGCAGAGACTGTCGCGCCCCCAGTCTCTCTCCATCTTTTGGGCGCAGTGTCCTTCTGTGGCAAAGCATGCTATCTGCGCCGCCATGACGACACGACCTGACTTTTTGACCCGCGCCATCCCCGGTCTCGCCCCCTATGGGCGGCCGGTGTTTGCGGTTGCGCCGATGATCGACTGGACGGATCGGCGCTATTTCTTCTTTTATAACAAATGAATACGCAGATTTGGTGTGTACCAAGTACCAACTTTTTGTTGAATAATGAAATAACGAGTTTTGATCGTCGCATTTTTGGGCAGACAGGGGGCATAGCGACGGGTGTCTCGATGACCACGGTATCGTACCGCCTACTCAAAGCTCCGTACTTCTAGTCCGCTTGACCGTTGAGGCCATCATTGACGCCACAAGAGCATAGGCGAAACATCCGAGTGCTTGGCTCTCCAGCGAAACGCCAGCATCAATCAGCAGACCCATGATGATCGGGGAAGCGCCGCTGGCAAGGACGGTACCTGCCTCGACAAAGGAACGCACCCTTGCCAATTCCAACGGGCCGAACAGGTCGACCCACAACGCGGTGGCAAGGGTCGAGGCAAGTGCCATCGAAGTTGCCATGAGCAGCATGTAGACAGGCGCGATCCATGGCGCGCTGATGTATCCGAGCAACAGCATGGCGAGCGCCTGCGGCAGGAGGAAGAACGGCAGCAGCCTCCTGGGGCCGACCTTATCTATGACTGGGCCGACGACCACTGAAGCGATCGCCTGGACGATCGCGAACACCGCGAAACTTGCGGCAACCGTTGCCAGATCCCAGCCTTTCTGTTCGGCGAGACGGGCCTGGTGGAAAAAGAAGCCGGTGACGATGAAGGGTCCGGCCAATATCGCTGGAAGGGTGAGAAGAAGGCGTGAATCGCGCCAGACCGCCGGGCTAACAGATCCTGTGCCTTCAGAGCGGTCTTTCCGGCTTCGTATCGGCCTGTCTCCCTGACGCGGCAGGAACACCAGAGCGAGCGCTACGCCTCCGATAACCAGAACAGCATTGATCCCCCAGGCCGTGCGCCAGCCTAGATGTTCCATCATCGTCAATCCGGCGATTGGGAACAGACCCTGCGCTACGGAGAGACCGAGCGCGATCACCCCGAGTGCCTTGCCAGCATCCTGCGGAAACGCCCGTGCCGTCGCAGTCAGCGCTGTGTGCGTCATGAGCCCCTGTCCACCGAGGCGGAGGAAACAGAAGGCGACGGCCAACATCACGAAGTTGGCGCTGATGGCAACCAGCAGGCAAGCGGTCGCCAACAGCAGCGCCACAGCCCAGGTGAAGCGGCGAACGCTCGTATAGTCGATCAGCCGGCCTGCCCATGTCAGCGTCAGCGCACTGGCAAAGGTTCCAGCGGCATAGGTAGCTCCGAGCCCACCATCGGTCAGATTGAAGGCATCGCGGAAATATGAGCCGGATACAGAAACGAAGTAGGTCTGGCCGAAGCTTGAAAGGGCCATCAGCAGCGCACCGAAGAGAAGCTGTTGCCAGTTGGCGCTGGCGAATTTTGTGTAGGCTTTGAGCATATCGATTTCCAAGACGATTTGCGCCCGAGGCAAAAGCCGGGACGTTGAATAGACCGCAGTGATTGGGAACTGTTGCTCGAATAAGCAGTGAAGCTATAGCGCGGGATCTCGGCCCGCGCTACCCAAAAGATCTCGCTTGGACTTATCTCGGATCGGATTTCTCGACGGCCAGCTCGCCTACAAGAGAAGCAAGGTCGATGAATGTGTGGGCCGCTTCAACGAGGATCGCTGGCGGTGCGATTGTGTCAGGAGCATTGAGCGTCGAAACCAAAGTCACCTTGATGTCGTATTCTCGCAGGGCCTCAAGCATCGGCACAAGCTTCGCGTCCGCCGCGACGACAATCACGTGGTCGCCGGGTTCAGCCAGAAGGATCGCATCGACTGCGATCTGCACAAGGTTGGTGCCATAACGCTCGCGCGGCTCACCCTTCTTGTGGGTACGCCCCCTCACAGAAAAGCCGTTATGTTCCAACCAACCGAACAGAGAGCGAAGGCGCTCGGCTTCATTGTCGTCACGGGCGTCACGATAGTAGTTCGATTGGCTGATCGTGGATCCGCCGCTCACCATCTGCGCCAGTTTGTTCAGATCAAGGGGTGTTTCAAACACTGACCGCAAACGGTCGTAGTGGCTTCCGTCAATCAGAAAGAGTGTCTGTTGTTCACGCGACATGGATCGCTCCTTTCTCTCGCCATGGCTTGCGCCAGCTAGGGCGCACAGCGCACGCAGGCCTCAAATGTGGGATCTATTTCCAGCCGTTTCACGGCAATCGGTTCGCCGCATCCGGCGCAATAACCAAATTCACCATCGCGGATTCGGTTCAAGGCCCGGTCGATTGCTATCTTTCGGTGCTGTCGGCGACGATTGATATCCTGGGCCATGGCTTGTTGTTGCATGGCGTCCATGCGGGACAATCGCCCAACGCTCTGTTGGTCCAGCTCGACGGGAGCTCGATATTCCCGGCTTTCGTCAATCAGCCGAATGGTCTCGATTAGTTCGCGTTCGAGACTGTTCTTGAACAGCGCGACGATTTCGGGATCCTCGATGGTCTTCATGTTTCTCCTCCGGGTAAGAGGGCGGGCAACATGCCCGCCCGTCTTATCTTCAGCGGAAGATGACGACCGGCACCTTGCAGGAGCGGATCATTTCCGTCGTCGTCGAGCCGATGAAGAGGGAGCGCAGCCGTGAATGGCTGTAGGCTCCCATGGCGAGAAGGTCGAAGCCTTCCTTCTCAACCATGTCCGAGATCACCTTATCGGCCGCGCCCTGCAGGAGTGCGACTTCCGGGGCATAGCCCGCGGCCTTCAGTATGATCGCAGCGTCATCGAGCTTCTTGCGGTTCTCGGTGGTGTCCGTCCCAGCCATCACGACCTTGCAGCCGAGACCGTCAAGGATCGGGCTGCGGGAGACCTGATCGACCGTCTTCATCGCCATGGTGCCGCCGTCATAGGCAATCAGCAGCTTGGTAACCGGCTTGAAGGCGCGTGAGGCAATGACGATCGCCTTGTGGGTCGAGCGCACGACACGTTCCAGGTTAGAGCCGAGATGGCCCTTGGCGAAGT
>NZ_ALJF01000009.1 GCF_000300855.1 Agrobacterium albertimagni AOL15
GGGCGGCCAGATAACAACGCGAGCTCGCAGCTCAAAGTCAATTCGGCCTGCCCGCTTCTTCGCACTCCGACGCCCCTGTCCCGACACGACAATTCTAACATGACAGGATAGAATCTGCCGAGCGTTCGTGGGACGCCGATGACAACATGCCCGATAACAACATTGCTGAACGAGCCATGAGACCGCTTGGAATTGGTCGGAAAAACTGGCTGTTTGCCGGCTCGGACAAGGGCGGAGAGCGCATCGCCAACATTCTGACCATCATCGAGACGGTCAAACTGCACGGTCATAATCCGGAGGTCTATCTGACAGATGTCCTGACCCGGATCCAGGATCACCCCAAGGATCGACTTGAAGACCTGCTGCCTTGGAACTGGGCGCCGGCAAAAGCTCGACACGAGGCCGTCTGATGGCTCGCTCAAGGTTCATCTACACACTCAGCCAAGTCGCCGGCATGATCAGCGAAAACCTCGAACTGATCGAGGAAATCACCGCAAACTCCGACAACATCTCCGAAGGCGAACTGGTTTACGTCGGTGATGGCAGTGAGGATGGCACGAAGGGTCTGACCGAGAACGGCATCGAAGAGCTTCAAAGCCTACTTGCCGACATCAGGACGTGGGACGGCGGTATCCGCGAGTTCCTCATCGAGACACAATGCGATCCTGAAATAATCGACCGCATCATGGTCGATGAGATGAAACGCGGCCTATAGCTTCCATCTCTCGACACCCGGAAATGCGTTCTCCGGACGCTCACAGAGCATCGGCGCGCGCAGCCTTCTCGGCCATGGCAAGGACCATGGCTTTCAGGGTCTCTACATCATCTGGGAGCTGCAAATCGGGCGGCGTCATAAGGCCTACCAGAGCATATTTTGCTCCGATTTTCCTGCCCTTTCAGACGGTTGATTCACTTCGCCGCAGGCCTTTACCCAACACTCTCCGGCGGTTTTACCGCCACCGAGCGGAACCGTTTCCAGTCCATGCCGTCAACGAGCGCCATGAGCTGGGCATGGTTGAGCTGCACCCGGTTATGGCCGATCCGAGGCCAGCAGAACTGCGCCTTCTCCAGCCGCTTCGAGTAGAGGCAGACCCCTGATCCATCCCACCAGACGATCTTGACGCGGTCGGCCCGCTTCGCCCGGAAGACATAAAGAGAGCCGTTGAACGGATCACTGCCGGCATCCCGCACCAGCGATAGCAAACTGTAAGGCCCCTTGCGGAAGTCGATGGGATGGCTGGCGAGGAAGACCTTTACACCTGCGGGGATCATGCTGAGCGAACCGCCCGGATCACGCGCTGCAGATGAGCTTCTTCCACATGCTGGCCGGCCCGCACGACGATACCGCCAATGACGATTTCGACGACGGAGTCGGGCCCACGTGCTGCGCTCTGCGGTTCAACTGCCGGCGCTGCTTGTCCAGGCTCATCACTGCCCAACAGTTCTCTGCGCCAGCGGTAGAGTTGAGATGGCAGGATCCCAATTTGCCGCGCGACTGCCGACATGTTCACACCGGGCTGACAGGCTTGCTCAACCGCTGTGGCCTTGAACTCGTCGGACCAGAACCGCCGCAACTGTCGCGGCGACCCGTCAAGGCGATCGGGCACCGCCTCAATCATTCGCATCAATCCAAGGCTAGCCGCAGGCCTAGACATAGATCCTCACATTCAGAGAACTCGTATGTCCAGAATACCCTGCCCAGCATCAGCCACGCCAGATGAGGTCTCCTTGCCGCTTACGCTCGATCGGTTGCTTTGACAGGTTCATTCTTATTGTTTCGCGGAATTCACGTAATTAGTGTTCGATGAGCGCTGTGAACGGGAGCTATGTGTTCGCTTTTACCCATCTTCCATCCCCCCATAACTGTCATCACAAACAAAATGTAAGGGTACATGTAAAAATCAACGTGATTGTATAAGCTTCCCCGAAGGTGTGAAAGCATGGAAACAGTCAGCATGACTGCTGCGAACCATGCGCCGACTGAATTGACCCGGCGAGCAAAGCCGAACAGCCATCCATGCAGGAAAAAGAAGACGGCGATAAGTGGAAGTCCGCCAACGAAGTAGAAATTGAGATAAAGATCTGTCTCAACTGGCCACTGCTCGGTCGCGCGGATCGCCCACGCATCAGGGCGGTAAATGTCTGTAAGCATATGGTTCATATCGAAATAAGACGACGGGTCCATCCATCCCATTGTCATCCAGATCTTGTTGAGCGGCATGAAGAACGTGGTGAGCAAGCCTGGGTCGAAATCGCGGATGGACACAGCGAGGTTATGCAAGGCTGTAAAATAGTTCGCTGTAGACATCACCATGCCCCACGAACTCAATATGCTCTGGTGGCGAAAATACATGCCGACGATGAAGACGGCCACTCCAGCTCCGAGTAAGGCGAACAGCTTCCAGCTCCAGAATCTTGATGTCACCAACCAAGGTGTCAAGCTGAGTATCAGCAATAGCATGATCTGCATTTTGCTGCCGTGGACTGGCGACGTGACCGCCACCCACGCGAAAAACAGTGCAAGGAGACCGTATCGTCTCCATCGGTAGGCTAAGAACCCCGTCAGCATTGCCAGGGCCAAGGATGAGAAGTGGCTGATGATCACATAGACGCCGGTGCCCGCACGGTTTAGAAATGCGTCACCTGGATTGCGAAGCCAGGTCTCAAAGCCGCCACTACCCAGTATGATCGCGAAAATCGCTGCAGTTGACATGGCATAAAGGGGAGCGGCGAGCCGAACGACAGTACTCTCACTCACATCTGGCAGCGCAAGATGTATCGGGCTCGTCGCCAGCCCTGCCCGCTCGCCAAAGTGAATGGCAAGCGCAGCAACACTATATACCGAGAAGGCAAATGCAAAAGAGAGGCGATATTCCGGCATGCCTAGCTGACCTGCATAGAGCGAAGCCATGGTTGGTGCAAACACGAACCAAGCTCCATAGTAGATGTAAAGCATCGTCAGAGGAGACAGCACTCGGCTAGGCTGGCAGGCGAAGAACACACCAATGTAGAGCAGCAAAAAGATTGGGAACGTGTGCCAGCCCACTATGTGGAAGGCGTAAACCAAGGCGTTCCCAAAAACGAGTAGTGAAATCCGAACGGCGTCGATCGAAAGCTTCATGCCGGCTAGGTTCTTTTCATCAGAAAGGCGTGCCGCACTTGGTCCAGCTTGGCGCTGGATTTGGGGTCCTGTCTCAAGTGCGAAATAGTGGTACGGACAACAGCAAATATGAGCGCAATGAGCCCGGTGAGAGCTCCAGCGGCTATTCCGTGAATCAAGGGCCGTGCTGTGCTGCTCGCTTCAATCTGCTGCGTAGAAATGTTGTTGGTCCATGCTTGAGCTGCGGAAAGCCGCTGAGATTGGTTTTTGACATGGCTGGTCAGCTTTATCACTTCCAGGATGGTCTCAGCACTCCTTCCATCGTCCGCCACTAATTGCTCAAGCAGTTCTTTCTGCCGCTCAAGCAATTCTGCGTACACATCAATCGCCGTCTTCAACGCTTCAGCGATTCTTGATCGCTCCTTTCTGATAACTGAGATGGCCTCTTCTCGGGTCGGCGATAGCGTCGATATACTGATTACCCGCTCACTCACGTTAACCGTAACGCCGTCACTTGGTTCATCCTGAAAAATTAACGCGACAGCATTGTCAACGATATCATTCGCTACAAAATGGGGCACTTGGAAGCGCGTGTTTGCGGTGTAGGGCGAGGACGTTGTGGACGACATGAGGTAAACAATGGCGGCAGCAACTAGTGGAACGAATATTAAAATCACCCAGTAGCGCGCAACAAACACAGCCAGATCGAGAAGATCTATTGCTTCTACTTGTTTCTCCGGCCTGATATCTTCAACCATATCGTCAATGCCCTTTTCTCACTGCAGCGGTCAACTAGCGGTTTAATGCGGCGAATGCAATTACCTTTCGCTCTTGCGAGGCACTCCGCGTAAGGAAGTCTATCGCCGATGCCCTCATAACTCCCAGCCTTCTTGGATATAAAAAGCGATGATGCAGAGTAAGGCTTCGCGCGGTCCAGGCGAGTTAAGGGTTGCGTTTGTTTCTTTCAGCCTTTTTAAGATGCGGTATAAGCTCACGGCAAATGTCACTGCATCATTCGGCGCTGAGCGGTTCTTGAAGGACGATAGTTCCTAGGTTAATGAGGCCACCAACAATGAACGACGTCCAGGACAACCCTAGTCAGGCGAGGCTGGATAATCTTCTTACATTGCGGGTACTTGCAACATTTGCCGTAGTTTTCGGACACGCTGCGTCATTCTTCAGTGCATTCTCGTGGTCTCAGTTCCCCGCTGCACCGTACATCCAGAGCCAAGCCGTCACTGTGTTCTTCTTAGTGTCCGGCTACACAATCGCGTGGGTATGCGATCGGGACGCCGCGAAAGGACTTGGCGTATGGACTTTCGTTTTCGACCGCCTTGCTCGGCTCCTCATTCCTCTCGTCCCAATTCTGCTACTCGTCGCTGCACTCGAATCATACATCTTTGATGTTCATCCCTATGCGCAAAATTTCAACTTGCGGACGCTGGTTGGAAATTTTTTGTTCCTTCAGACCATAGTAGTCGACTCGTTTGCGACAAATCGCCCACTGTGGACGATTTCGCTTGAGTTCTGGATCTACCTTGCATTTGCTGGGTCGTTTTTTGCTCTCATGGCGAACAATTGGCGCACCGGCATGGGATCCGTTGTTATCTCGACGCTTGGCTACTGCGCACTCAACGAAGAGATTTTGGGGGGGCGCGGCGCTGGTTTGCCCGTTGTTTGGATTTTGGGAGCTCTGATATACTGGGCATTGAAGCGCGCGCCGCTAGCTCGCCCACGCACCTATCTGGCAGTGTTCCCCCTATCAGTAATGGTGCTGACGATGCTCGCTTCAAACCGAAACTGGCCACCAGACGGAACATATTCACCAACATACAATTTGGTCGTCAGCCTAGCTTTCTTCATCTACGTCAGTGTATGCCCCAAACTTCCGGCTTGTTGGAATAGAATGATGGCATGGTTTGGCTCATTTGCTTACACCGTCTACTTGGCCCATTACCCAATTCAATACTGGATCTGGAGTTTCGAGGTTCTGCCCAGAAACGCCGCTGGCGCGACCGGCGCTGTTGCAGCTAGCCCTGCGATCTCATGGGGCCTCGGATGGCTATTTGAACGGCGCTATAAACGGTTGCGCGAAATTATACGGTATAAGCTACAAGTCATCACGCGTTCACGGACCTCCGTGAGTGTCTGAATGAGCGACGAACAAAACCACACTGCTACAGCACTAGACGAATCACATATTGGCTTTGCGACTAACGATGTCGAAGTGGGAACGAATAGGTCGTTGCCGCTACGGAGTCAGGACGGCTTGGGAGAGACATTTGCCGAAAAATTCATTCTTGGTGATCGGCCAAGGTTCCATTGGTCAACGCCACGCTCGCCTACTTCAGAAACACGGCGAGGTCAGCACAGTTAGTTCCGTCGCCGATTACTCTTTCCGTAGCATATCCGAAGCAGTTCGAGGGCGCCACTACACGCACGCAGTGGTGGCCAACATGACAAGTCATCACGCACGCACCGCTTTCGATCTTGCCCAATGTGGTTTTACTGGACACGTTCTCTTAGAAAAACCTGCTTGCTCAAACGTACATGAGATAAGTCAGCTCGTTGAGTCTTCTAGAGCTTTCGCAGGGGTGTCTGTTGGCTATAACCTTCGCTTTCACCCAGTCATTCAAGCGTTGCGTCGGTGTTTGCAGGGCAAAAAGGTTATCGAAGCTCGATTGTCGGTGGGACAATTGCTTTCCGAATGGAGGCCTGGCTCAGACTATAGAAACGGCTCCTCTGCGAATAGGTTGGCAGGTGGCGGGGCTTTGCGCGACTTGAGCCACGAGTTAGACCTAGCACTTTCGATCTTTGGGCCATGGAAGAGGCTGGTGGCGCTTGGAGGAAATTTTCAGCGCTTAGATATAGAAACTGATGAAGCATGGTCGATCATCATGGAAACTGAAAAATGTCCCATGGTGTCTATCTGTATGAACTACTTTGACCAGCCGGGAAATCGGTCAATTAGAGCAACGACGGACGATACCTCGATTATAGCAGATTTGAGCGAGGGGCGGATTACTTCTAGCAGCCTCAGCGAGGATTTCGTGGTGAAGAGAGATGATACCTATCAGCTTTTGCACCAGGATTTCATAGAGCAGCAGGGGCAATCATGCACTTTAACCGACGGCATTGCAGTAGTCCGTCTGATGGATGCCATTGAGAAATCAAACTCCCAAAGGAATTGGATCGAAGCATGAAACGAATTTGCACCATTTGCGCTCGAGGCGGCTCCAAAGGCCTTCCGGGCAAGAATGTCATGCCTCTTCTGGGTAAGCCCCTTATAGCGTGGTCCGTTGAGCAAGCTGTCCAATCTGGACTTTTCCAATACGTCGCGGTGTCGAGCGACGATGACACGATCCTCGAAGCAGCAGAAACCGCTGGCGCTAAGATACTAATTCGCCGACCAAGCGATTTGGCCACTGACAGTGCCGCTAAAGTACCCGCAATACTCCACGCCCTAAGGACAGCAGAAGCTCAGACCAATGAAATTTTCGACATATTGGTCGACCTGGACGCAACTTCACCGCTTCGGCTCGTCGAAGACATCTCAGGAGCAATTCGCTTGCTCGAAAGCACGGGCTGCACAAACGTGATCACTGGGGCAAAAGCCCGCAGATCACCTTACTTTAACCTAGTTGAGCGCTCGCCGGATGGATTTATCAATCTCTCGAAGCCGAGCCAGATCACGCGACGGCAGGACGCCCCTGCAGCTTTCGACATGAATGCTTCAATCTACGCATGGCAGAGAGATGCGTTCAACAGCACTCCTAAGGTCTTCTACGACGACACACTTCTCTATGAGATGCCTGAGGATCGCTCACTGGACATAGACACGCCACTCGATTTTAAGATCGTCGAGTTGATTTTGCGCGAACGGGGCGGGAGCAACCGTCAAGATGCTTTCAGCCTTGAAGGGAAGGTTGCAGTAGTTACAGGGGCATCCGGAATATTGGGGCGTTATTTCTGCCGCTCGCTTGCTGAACGTGGCGCCATCGTAGCGGCATTGGACTTAAAAGGTACGGGAGAGGTTGCCGATGAAATGCAAAGAATCTCCGGACGTAGCCTGGGAATTGACATGGATGTATCGGATCCGAGTTCATGTATGTCGGCAATAGAACGCATAGAACAAACACTGGGGCCGGTGGATATTCTTCATAACAACGCTGCATCTAAGGGACCCGAACTGGCCCGCTTCTTTGATCCTGTCGAAACCTTTTCACCTGAAATTTGGCGCGACATCATGAAGGTTAATATTGACGGTTACTTCTTCATGGCGCAAGCCGTTGGACCGCGCATGGCAAAACGTGGGCGGGGATCAATCATTCAGACCTGCTCAATCTACGGCGTAGTCGGTCCCGACCAGCGTATATATGAAGGTTCCGATTATTTGGGCATGCCAATCAACACCCCGGCTGTATACTCAGCATCCAAGGCGGGCGTCGATGGGCTAACGAAGTATCTGGCCACGTATTGGGGGAAGGACGGCGTGAGGGTGAATAGCCTAACACCCGGAGGGGTAGAAAGTGGGCAGAACAAAGAGTTTTCGCGACGTTACTCGGCACGCGTTCCACTCGGCCGCATGGCAGCGCCAAGTGACATTGCTAACGCCTTGGCATATCTCGCTTCAGACGCTTCGAGCTATGTGACAGGGCACAACCTTATCGTTGATGGCGGCCTCACCGCGTGGTGATAGCATTCCAGAGATGCATACCTGTGCGGCGCCATGCTCTGATCCCCAAAAACTGGAGGGAGGTCGGGTCTCAGGTCATGATGCATGTCCAGCGCCACGGCGGCGCTGACGGAGGAAAGGCAGATGACACAGGTGCAATACCCTTGCGATCGACCTCGCGAAGCGAAGCGTTCCAGCCTGTGGATCGGATAGCGGCGGGGCTCAGCGCGGAAGTAAATCGATAATTTTGGTGACCACATGCGAGCACTCATTAGTCTCATTCGTCAGGTCGTGCACGACAGACCTAATGCCCACATTTTCGTATTCTGATACTAGGGTTGATCGGTACGACACCACCAGATCTACGACTGGGAACAATGTGTTGTCTTCTATGATTTTCCAACTCCGATTTCTACATGAAGCAGGTAACCCGGCTAGCGGATGCGGTTTGTAAAAAGCATTAATTGCCCGACCTTGCAGTCGGTCAAGCACCGAAAGTTGCAGGTCTGCACATAGAGGATGACCAACAAATAAAACTCTAGGCGATTCGTCGGTAGCAACTAGCGTCAGGGTTATCAGTGGTTTGAAGAGATGGGTTACCACTCCAATTGCGGCGTGAGAAGTCAGTACAACTGAACGAAACATACGATCAGCGGCATCGTCGTAGACATAGAGGGTCGTCACTGTGGATAGTTTGCAGGGTGGGACAAAATGCTCTTCCTCTTCACCAATGGCGCCGATGTAACCATGCTGCACGAGCGTCAACTTTCGGCCAGGCCGACGTGCTCGGCGCGCAGCTCGGACTGTCATGTCTACCAAGACAGCCCAGCGATCAAAGTGCTCGGCCATCACAAAGTCCGCATCTAAACGTGACAAGGCAATTCGAACTAGAAACCAAGGAACGGCCGTGTAAGTCTGTAAAATCCACCTGCGGCGGCGTGCGTCTCGACCCATCGTCCAAGTGGCGATAACGGCAAGTTTCACTGCAAGTGCAATATCTCGATACCCTATTAGGTGAAGGAGTGAGAAGTCCTGCCGCCTACCCTCACCCACGTTTATCCATGGAGGGACAATCCACACTTCTGGCGCAGAAATTTCCGGCGCCTTGACAACCTCAACCGCGCGGCTGGACAGTGCAAGACCGACCTTATCTGCGTTCTGAAGAACAGAACTCTCGTTCGGGCCCAGTCGACACCGAAGCCACAACAACTGTCCTCCTCGTAGCAAGTGAAAAGGAAGCCCCACCGTAAGCCGCCAAAGCGTGGCAAATAGCGCAACCAACTGCGTAAATGACGCTTTTTCTGGAAAGCGCCCTAACCAGAGGGGTACCCGCGGAATGAAGCCGACGCTCTCAGGCTTCTTATTCGCACGCTGCAGGAACAACAGGTCGGTTGCGATCTCATTGTCTGTTGCCGCACGATACTCCACAACATAACGGCGGGTGGTGTAATCTAGCATCTGGAATGGCCTTTCACGTTAACTGACAGTCTCAATCTCTGTCGACCGTTAACCGACCAAACAAATGGACGCAGACCGCACTTTTCCAAACTAAAATGACGCCGAACACGACGTTCAAGGCAAGTGGAATACTGGATATGCCGATAACAGGATTTAGAGTGTATATTACCGCAATAAATATAGCTGCTGCAACGAGATGGCTTGCGACGATCGTCCCGTCGTAGTTGTGTGCGTAAAGTGCGAGATGAGGAACAGAGCTTATGCCGTAGAGAGCGATTGCCAAAACTATTGGAGCCAAGAGGCCCATATTCTGCTGATAGACAGGGTTTGGTAAGAACTCCAAGAAGAAGACAAAGCCAAACCAACAAACGGTCGATAGAAACACCACGGCACCTGCAACCGTAGCTGCAAGGCGGCGCATTTCCGTCCGAAATTCTTCACTTTTCCCGGATCTGGCTGCTAGTACGATTCGAGGGTATGCGAAGTCGACAATACCAGCGTCAACGAATGAGAGGATAGCAGTCGCGACGCCTATGAAAAGGACATATGCGCCCAATACTTCTGCTCCGCCGATCAATTCAATCCAGACGCGGTCAATGGTAAAAACACCACGCAGCGAAAGGCTGGCAATCATGAGCGGCAGCGCGACGGATAGTCCTTTGACAATCCAGCGCCAATTTATAGAATTTGCACCAGTTTGGCCGGTTAACCGGAGAAGCGTCCTAAGGCTGAGCAAAAGTCCCACCGCCGAACCGGCCGTCCAACTTGCTAGCACGAAGTCAAGATTCCTAAGCTGTGGTAGTGCCAGCATGGCAGCAATCGCGACGAGGCACCACGCACCACCGCGCAAAAACAACACGACGCTAGAAAGCAAGGGGCGCGACAGGGCGACCAACACTCGGCCCGCCTCTAACCCTAAGTGCTCGAGGACTAAGAGTGCGGCGAACCAATATCCGTAACGCGCAGGAAGAGTATCGGTGAAGAACACCAGAACGATGATCGGGGAAATGATCAGATAAGTTACTGCATAAAGCGCAGCCTGGTTTCGCACAATCGCTCGTACATGGCCAGGACCTTGGGCAATAATCTCGCGAATCGAAAACGTATAAAACTCCCAACCAACAAGATACATGGTCCATCCGATGGCAGCTGTTAAGAGCCCATAATGGCCAACATCAGCCGGTGACATCGATACCGCCATAAAGGCGAGCATGCCAAATTTCGCGGCGAGAGTGAGCCCACGCAAACTTACATTGAGAACCCGGGTAAAGTTCGTGTTCATTCAACCGTTGCCGATCAAGTTTTATGGTTCAAATGACAATGCGGTTACGTTTGCCTTGATCGGGCGCCACACGCTAAATTAATGGCTACGCTACGCTTTTTATGGCGGAAACAACACGGTCAATGCTCTCGTCGGTCATGTTTGAGCCTGACGGGAGGCAGATACCTCTTTCAAAGAGGCTATCCGACACAGATGCTGGGTGATGGGGGTAATACTGGCACTCTGCGAAGACCGGCTGGAGATGCATTGGCTTCCAAACTGGCCGGGCTTCAATGAAGTCAGCTGACAGTAGAGTGATCAGGTCTTTTGCTTTAATCGGGCTATCGTCGTCCAAAGTCGCCACGGAAAGCCAGTGGTTAGAACGACTCCAACTTGGCTCTGGCATCCAGTGTAGCCATTGCAAGTCCGCTAGTAACGAACGGTAAGTGTTGAATACACGACGCCTGGCGTTCACTCTCTCATCGAGCACACGCAACTGCCCCCGCCCCACGCCGGCGAGGATGTTGCTCATACGGTAGTTGTAGCCGATGGTCGAATGTTGGTAGTGCGGCGCGGGATCGCGAGCCTGCGTGGCGTAAAAGCGAGCACGCTTGGCAAAGTCCTCGTTCTCCGTGACCAACATGCCACCACCAGATGTGGTGATTATCTTATTGCCATTGAATGAGTAGATGCCCATAGCACCGAACGTGCCGGATGGCTTGTCCTTGTATGATGCACCAAGGGACTCAGCGGCATCCTCCACAATCGGCACACCATAGCGTTGGCAAAGCGCGATGATTGGATCCATATCGGCGCTCTGACCGTATAAATTTACAACAATCACTGCTTTTGGCAGGCGACCTGCATTATATGCTTCAAAAAGGGCTCGCTCTAGAGCTTCTGGCGACATGTTCCAGCTTTCAGGCTCAGAGTCGATAAACACAGGCTCGGCGCCTTGGTAAACTATAGGATTAGCACTGGCAGCAAAAGTTAGTGTCGAACAAAAAACCACATCGCCTGGTGCCACGCCCAACATAATGAGTGCCAAGTGAATAGCGGCGGTTCCTGAGCTGAGTGCCACCGCATGGGATGCCCCCACCTTCTCTGCTAGCTCCCGCTCGAAAGCGTCGACATTGGGCCCTAAGGGAGCTATCCAGTTCGTCTCAAACGCTTCCGCTATGAAATCTAACTCGCTGTCGCCCATGTGAGGAGTCGAGAGCAGTATTTGCTCGCCAATGCGCGACCGCTCAAGCACATCGACAACACGATTAGCCTCATCTACCACTGGTAGATGGTTTATACCGTGCTTCTGCATCAAACCGAGCGCCTCCTGACGAGTATATCGAGGCGGGATTGTGACTGAGCTTATGCGTGGGAGATTGCTCAGAGTCTCATCAAGAGAGCCGCTAGCCAACAGCAAACGCCGCAGGTCACCATCAGTGACTGTACGCAGAAATCGTCCGTCGCCAGCGATCAGCAGCAAGATCCCCTTGCCAGACTCGTTCAGCCTTGCGAGAGCCTCTTTTACGGTGGCGCTTTCGCCTAAACTAAGGACTGCAATCGACACTACATTCTCCTGTTATTCAAAGGCACAGCAGGAACACCTGCATATGTGGATCCTGCACTTAAATCAGATGTGACAACTGCGCCTGCGCCAACCACAACGCCAATTTCGATTTTGCGCGCCGGGAGGATATTGGCGCCCGCGCCAATCAACACCAAGTTGGCGAGGGTAACCCCGCCACCCAACGTGGCCCCGGGTGCGACATGGACGAACTCACCCAATACACAGTCATGATCCACGACGGAATTGTGGTTTATGATAGCCCCCTGACCAATTGTGGCGCGCGCGGCGACGATTGAGCCGGCAGCGAGGAAAGCCCCAACACCCACGCTCGCATGAGCGGAAACCGTTGCCATGGGGTGAATGATGGTGCGAAGCTTAGCACCTACAGCGACGAGATTACGCGACACACGCTGCCGTACGACATTATCTCCAATTGAAACGTGGACATCCCTACCCGTCAGCCGCTCAGCCCCAGAAAGATGGCGGACTTGGATTCCAAACAATTTAAACTCAGAGCTGACCTCATCTTCTGTCCAGACCTCGATGGTATCTGGCTCTACGCCGGCTGCCAGCAGCGCGTCTACCGTCACTGCGCCCTGGCCTCCTGCGCCAATCACGTTGATAGGGTCAGTAGGCATTGGCCTTGTCCATTACAGAAGGGTCGCTCAAATCTAGCTGGCGCAATGCAGCGATAATACGTGGCGCAGCTGCGCCGTCTCCATAAACGTTCTCGGTCGTGAAACGCGGCGTTGCAAGAGCCTGCACAATGCCGAGCGCCACCGATTCTGGATCGGTAGGCACATCAATAACATTCGCGTTTCGCTCCCGGAGGTTTTGACGAGAGCCAATATTGATAACCGGTGTACCAAAACTAGCTGCCTCGATGATCCCACTGCTCGAGTTACCCACTAGCAAAGCGGCGTCCCGTATGGCGGAAAGATATTCGCTACGCGGCATGTGCGTTACCAGCGTGATGCGATCCTGTGCTGAGAAATGCTCAAGCACCTCGATGATGCCAACACTACCAGCATCCGAATTGGGCCTGAGGGCGAGAACCTGTAGGCCTGCCGCTAGCATCGCATCAAGTGCTGCTCTAGCACCCTCAGCCGCCTCATCGGCTTCTTGCAAAACTGGGTGGTATAGAAATATGGCGACAGGACTATCACCGCCAACGCCGTATTTAGAAAATACTTCCTTTCCATTGTGGCACGCTAGCTCTGTAATGCCATCTAACCCTGGAGCGCCAACCACGGTGATCATATTCTCTTGCTCACCCATCCGTACCAACCTTTCGCGGCTTTCGGACGTCGCCACTAGGTGTAAATGAGCAAGTTTAGAAATGGCATGTCGAACAGGCTCGTCAACCGTGCCGGAGCGCTCACCTCCATGGATATGTGCGATTGGGATATTAAGGTGGATCGCGGCGATTGCGCACGCCAGCATCTCACCACGATCGCCTAGCAGCAGAACGATATCGGGGCGATCGACCGTAAAAGCGGACACCAAGGCAATTACAATTTTCCCTATGTTGATCGCAGTGAGGCCACCGCTTGGCATACCCGACTCGACATCAATTCTTCTGGGCAGCGGAAGGCCCGACTTTTCGATCTCCTCGATCGTGTGTCCAAGCAGTGGGTCGAGATGCATTCCTGTGGCGTAAATCGTCAATTCCATGTCGGCTTGAGCGTCGATAGCCGACAATGTCGATCTCATAAGGCCAAAGTCGGCACGAGTGCCGGTCAGATAGGCTATGCGTCTCTGCCGCATCACGCTAGATCGCTCCACTGAAGCGTCTCACCCGCCGAGATATCCCGAATGGCTCGCCTTCCGGTCACTGAATTCAGCTCGGCGGGGGAAATTCCAGTGCCAGGACGGAGTAGCACAAGATCCGAGGCATTGATGACGGCCCCTGCTGCGATTGCGTATTTGCTCGTGACACTGCGTCGCACCAAAGCTCGCACGGGCAACTCTGATTCTTTGGGTTCCTTAACACCATTGCCTCGTGCACGATCTACAAGGCGAATAGCCTCAACCATGGAGGTCAGCTCTCTAGGATCAAGAGACGCACCATGATCAGGTCCAGCCAGGGTCTTATCAAGAGTGAAGTGCTTCTCAATTACCTCTGCGCCCATGCCCACCGCGGCGATTGGGATCGTGATCCCAAGTGTATGATCTGAGTAACCTACCGGTACACCGAGCTCGTCGCCAATGGTGCGCATAGCCAGAAGGTTTACATCGTCGGGCGCGGCCGGATAGTTGGAAGTGCAATGTAGTATAACTAAGGAATTAGCGAATGCCCCGCCGGGGCATGCTCGACCTACGACTTCCGCGGCCTCACGCACCTCATCAATTGTTGCCATGCCTGTGGAAAGAATTATCGGCAGTCCGGACGATGCCATATGCCGCAGGAAAGGGTGATTGGTTATCTCACCTGAAGGGACTTTTACACGCTTGATTCCCAGCGACACAAGGTAGTCGAACGAGTCCTCATCGAAGGCTGTCGACATAAACTCAATACCTCGCTCATGGCATCGCTTGAGTATGCATTCATGCATTTCAACCGACATCTCCAAGCTCTTTAGCATGTCATATTGGTCACCAGCACCAGTGGCCTTTTGCTGATAGAGAGCTTTTTCAGCGCCACGTCTTACCAGCTTATCCGCGGAGAAGGTTTGAAATTTAACCGCATCGGCTCCGGCATGTGCGGCAGCGTCAACAAGCTGCAGCGCCATATCTAGGCTTCCATTGTGATTGACGCCCGCTTCAGCAATGATGAATGTCGATTTCACAATAGGGTCTGCCAAATTATTGGTCCTCCAGAAACACTGTCTTCCGTCCTCTCAACCAGGACGCCGAGTTAAACACCATAGAACAAGACCGCCGACACTTCCTACTGTGCGCCAAGAGGCCAGTTGGACGTTTTGTCCGTAGCACTAGACGAGCTTGTCATTCGAACGCTGAATACCGTCAAAGGCAATGTCACCTGATCAGAAGATCTGGCAACCCCGTTAGCTGCAACATGCATCCTTTGATCGAGATCGATGGCTTGGAAGCCATGTCGCTTGCGCGCGAGTCCCAACCAGCTGCATAGTTTTATGTTTGGGCGCAAAAAACCGGAACAACGAGCTATGAGTAAGCGATTCCCTCACTTGAGCTACACTGTCATCAGTCTCCACACAAACAAACGCCTTCCCGATTGGCCCCAGGTAAGTTCTCGACAAGCAAAAACCCATAGTCACACCGCACAGATCAACCGAAGTAATAGAGACTCCCTCACATCTGCTCCCCAACAGACAAAATGGAAAACAGTTGGGTACGAAGATTGCTTTGGCAGCTAACGCCTCAATCCTAAGCTGAATCTAAAGTGCTTCGATCATTCTCGGAGGATCCAATACCCATCGACTGGAGGTGCGCTAAGGAGTTATGTTAGAACCACGGATCTTATCTCCCGAACCCGCACCTGTCGCCGTCTCAACAATGATTTTAACGTCAAGCCCAAGTGATTGTAGCTGTAGATACTCGCGATCACACTGGGCAAGGCCTGCAGGGTTACTCATGTCTATCCCTCGGACTTGTGCTAGGCCGGTAATACCAGGCTTTATGGCGAACACTCCCTGGCCTCTGCGTTCAAGAATCATGTCTGTTTGATTGGGCAAACATGGTCGTGGCCCCACAAGGCTCATCTCGTTTCGTAGGATGTTGATCACCTGTGGTAACTCATCCAGTTTTGTACGTCTCAGGAAGTGACCAATAGGTGTGACGGCGGATATAGGTACTTCATGAGTCCCCACATTCGGCGCCGAAGCAAACATCGTTCGGAACTTGAGGCAAGTGAACTGCTCTTCATTCCGCCCTACGCGCTGTTGGCGAAAAATGCCTGGCCCGGGAGATTGGAGCCTTATCGCCACCCATATCGCAATCATTGCCCACCAGAGCAGCGCCACTATTGACAGTGAAAACGCCAAATCTACGAAGCGCTTGGCTTTACTGAAGACTACATTCTCTCCCTGTCCAGCGGTGACAATCATGTTTCTGATGCCGTCGCCTTCCAGCGGCTCCAGATTTCTTAGAGTGTCGGCCAACTGCGACACATGGACAGTTGGCTTAAACGCTTTCAGGACCTCGAGAGCCGCGCGGCGAAACGGCGTCGGAAAACGATTTAGCACGGCAAGCTTTCCACCAAGCTGATCCCCTACGACCGCCGGCAGATAGAGCACCCATCGTCCAATGCCTTCAACAGTTGCGAGACGCTCGACCGCGAGGCGTTTCGACTCGGCATAACTGGTCTTGTCGTTCAGTTCCAAGGCATGGGTGGATGAGATGAAAACGAATGTGCGGATGCCAGCTGCTTTTGCTTTTCGACAGACTTCGATCGGCATATCTGCATTGATTCTCACAAAGCTGTCCCAATCTGCGACTTGGTTGTTGTTAAGCACAGCCAAGTGTAGAATGCAGTCAAATCCGTTCGCCAGCTTTAAAAAATCGCTGTAGCTGCTGGTCGCGATCCCCGGAAAAAGATTGTCTAAAATCTCCCTTTTGCGCCCGACGAGCAAAAGGTCGCAACCTCGAGCCTTCAACAGCGGCACGAGCTGTTTGCCTATGAAGCCGCTAGCCCCGGTTACTACAATACGCATAATTACGTCCCGTCATTGCTATGGCTTCTCGCTCTTGGCCACGATATCGAAAAGAATGCGGCGCGCGGTTTGCTCGTCACGAGCGCTCACAGCCGCCCTAAGAGTGACCAATGCATCATCGAGGAACGACAATGTAGTATTGGTCGCACGCAATATTTTAGGATGCTGTGTGCGACTTGCCGTCGAATCGTCGTAGAAGAGTTCCTCATACATTTTTTCGCCGGGTCGTATACCCGTTTCCACAATTTCAATGTCGCCGTTCGGATATTCTGGTGAACGAATTTTGAGACCTGCAAGCCGAACCATACTCTCCGCGAGGTCTGAAATGAGTACCGGCTCTCCCATATCGAGCAGGAATACATCGCCCCCTTGCGAAAGTGAGCCTGCCTGCACAATGAGCTCAGCTGCCTCTTTAATTGACATGAAATAGCGTGTCATTGCGCGATCGGTGAGGGTGATGGGCCCACCATTGGCTATCTGTTGCTTAAACAGTGGAACGACAGATCCGTTCGAGCCCAAGACATTTCCAAATCGTACAGCACAGAACCGCTGCTCCGTACGCTCCATAGCGATACGATGAGCTTTCTCTTGGACAATCAACTCTGCCCAGCGCTTGGTTGCGCCCATCACATTGGTGGGGCGCACAGCCTTGTCAGTGGAAATTAATACGAAGTCACGAACACCCAATCGATACGACGCATCTACCACCGTTTTCGTACCGAACACGTTGTTACAAATACCTTCCAAGGCATTAGCTTCCACCAGCGGCACATGTTTGTGCGCCGCAGCATGGAACACTACATCGACGTCATGATTAGCAATCGTCTCCTCAACTCGTTTCTCGTCGATGACCGACGCCAACACAGGCACGATAGAGATTTCCGCGTTGGCCAACTCTAACTCGATACGGTATAACGCGAACTCGTTGGCCTCGAACAATACCAAGCGCCGTGGCCTCCACTGCGCAATCTTACGGCAAAGCTCCGATCCGATAGATCCACCAGCGCCCGTTACCATGATCGTGCGTCCAACGATCATATCCCGGATGAGGCCGAGGTCTGGAGGGACTGGAGACCGCCCGAGAAGATCATCAATCTCAATCTGCCGAACTTGGCTCACCAGATAATTGCCTGAGACAAGGTCCGCTGCGGCAGGTAGTGACATTACCTTTATCTGGCCTTTGGCCAACTCAGACACAATCGCTTTGCGTCGCGCTGCGTTAATTGAAGGCATCGTGAGAATAACCTGTTCCACGCCGTAATCGCGAATCAAGCTAGACAAACTGCTTGGAGGATAGACACGCAATCCCGCCACCTCACGACGATGAAGATCTGAATTGTCATCAAGAAAACCAGCGATCATATGCGTGCCACGCAGCGACATGGCAAGCTGGGTACCGGCCTCACCTGCACCGTAGATTACTACCGCAGGGTTTTTTGAAGTTGAACGCGGGCTGCTCCTATTGAATAAGAGCTTTGCCGCAAACCGGCTCCCAATGACACAGATTGTCGCCAGCGCCCAATAAATCACTGGGACCGAACGAGGCACAACGTTGTAGATAACGAATTGACTCAAAAATACGACTGCTAGCCACAATAATACGGCGAGCGCTACAGCGCTTACCATTTTCCAGAGTGCACGCTCGGGCAGATATCGAATTACTGCGCGATAAAGGCCCATCCTTACAAAGACTGGAAGCGCCACCACGGGGCCAGCAAGTATGATGAACCAAGCTTCCGCACTTGCAGGCGGAGCCCAATAATCGAGCCGCAGCGAAAAGCTACCCCAAAGAACAAGTGCCAGCAGCACAAAATCAAAGCAGATCATAACAAAGCGCTTCCACCCACGCGGAAGAGCGACGAGAACACTTCTTATTCTTTTTATCATGAGTGTATCAATAGCCTAGCTAGTTCGGTCGGCGGCCGACAGGGCCGAAGCGGCTTTATACAGCAACGATCAATTTTTCAAGAACCGGCGACAAAATGGGACGAATTGTCGTCGTACACTGTAGCCCCCAAACCCCTGGATGATGGCCGCAGACATCTCATGCGACCGCCTTAAGCGAATCTGCAAATTCGTGACCGTCCTTGTATCCCTGGCTTAGCTGTTGCGAAAACTGCGGTGAGGTTGAGGGCGTAGTGGTTGCCAGATTGAAAAATTAGATATCCTTACGCCTGGATACGAATCGGCAAAGCCTGGCACGCTAAACGTCGATCTGCGCCGGCTGCCCTAATCAGTTTGATCCGATGTTGTTGACCCGTCGGGCATGATTTGACATACAGGCCGGATCTGCGACGGACGCTCGGCTGCCGAGGATAGCAATCGGGCTGCAAATGTGAACTGCGTTGGTTTCGCGACGTCTATTTGAAGAGAACTCATGGCCGCCCACCGGATAATTTGTTCCAACTGTATCATGGACACTTCTGACTCGAAAATCGTGTTCGATGAGCGAGGTTGGTGTGAGTATTGCAACAATTATCATCAGAACATCCTGCCGAATTGGCATCCTGATGAGCGCGGGATGAGGGAACTAGAGCCCGTTCTCGAGCAAATCCGGAAAGACGGTCGCGGCAAAGAGCACGACTGCATCATCGGACTCAGTGGAGGCGTAGACAGTTCCTACGTTGTTCTGCTGGCACGCAAGTTTGGCTTGCGTCCACTATTGTTCCATGTTGATGCAGGCTGGAATTCGCAACAAGCCGTCAATAACATCGAGAAGTTGGTAGACGGGTTGAATCTTGACCTTCACACCGAGGTCATTAACTGGCAGGAGATGAAAGACCTGCAGTTAGCGTTCTTCAAGGCGCAGGTGCCGCACCTTGACACGCCCCAGGACCACGCATTTTTCGCGGGCCTATATAACTATGCCGCCAAGAATGGCATCAAATACATATTGACTGGTGCCAACTATTCGACGGAGTGCGTGAGGGAGCCACTAGAGTGGCACTATCACGCATCTGACCTCCGTCAGCTCAAAGATATACACAAGCGCTTCGGAACCCGCCCACTTAAGACTTTCCCTCTCGCCGACATTTTCAAGTTCAAAATCTATTATCGCTTCGTGAAAGGTGTTCGGGTCGTTAAGCCGCTCAACCACGTGCCCTATTTCAAAGAAGCTGCTATGCAAGAACTGGCAGACACATTCGGCTGGCAGCGTTATGCGCACAAGCACTACGAGTCGCGCTTCACGCGCTTCTATGAAGGCTACTGGCTGCCGACAAAGTTTGGTTACGATAAGCGTCGAGCCCATTTTTCTAGTCTGATCTTGACTGGACAGATGACTCGTGACGAGGCTCTGGAGAAGATCTCCAAACCCGCTTACGACCCCGAAGAAATTGCACAGGATTTCGAGTACATCGCAACCAAGCTCGGCCTGAGCGTTGACGAGCTCAGGGCCCTTCACGCCGGCCCTAATAAGACCTATAAAGACTATAAAAATGCAATGACTTTCATCGATCTTGGTACCAGAGTACTTCGTGTTCTTGGTGTGCAAAAGGCCGTAATGCGGTGATCACGATCGTTGACTATGGCTTGGGGAACGTAAAGGCGTTCTCCAATATGTATAAAAGGCAGAATATCGAAACGCGCTTAGCGCGCTCGCGTGATGATTTGGCCGGGGCCAGTAAGATTATTCTGCCGGGCGTGGGACATTTTGATCATGCCATGGATCTCCTCGACCGCTCAGGTATGCGCACAACACTTGACGACCTGGTAGTTAATCAATGCCTACCGGTGATGGGCATCTGTGTCGGCATGCAGATGTTGGCCAATAGCAGCGAAGAAGGACAACGAAGGGGGCTTGGTTGGATACCAGGGCACGTTCAGTCGCTATATAAGCTGCCAATTGGGAACAACATGCCACTGCCGCATATGGGCTGGAACGACTTATCGATATCGCGACCCTTCGCGCTATTTTCTGGACTGGAATCGAACTCACGATTCTATTTTCTGCATTCATTCTACTTCGCTGCCGCAAACGATGACAGTGTTGTGGCTACCGCTAACTATGGCAAAGACTTTCCTTGTGTGGTCCGATCTGGGAATGTGACTGGCGTTCAGTTCCACCCGGAAAAGAGCCATCATTGGGGCGCGCGGTTGCTAAAGAATTTTGCGGAGCTTTAGGCCATGCTTCGTTCGCGCATAATTCCATGCCTGCTCGTTAGCGATGGAGGTCTTGTGAAAACTCAACGGTTCGGAGAGCCAAAATATGTGGGCGATCCGATCAATGCCGTGAAGATTTTCAACGAAAAAGAGGCGGACGAATTAGTCGTCCTCGATATAGATGCCACTAGCCAGGGGCGGCAACCTGACTTCACGATGATCAGCCAACTAGCTGTCGAATGCCGCATGCCGCTATGTTATGGTGGCGGCATAACAACTCGTGAACAGGCCAAGCGAATTGTTGGGCTGGGCGTTGAGAAGATATCTCTGAGCGCCGCAGCTATAGCCAATCCGGCTCTAGTAACGGAAATAGCAGATGAGGTTGGCAGTCAAAGCGTAGTCGTCGTTCTCGATGTTAAGAAGCCCGTATTTGGGAAAGAATTTGACGTCTACACCCACAACGGCTCAAAGAAGGTCCGCGGTGGGCTCAATAGCTTGATCGCGGAGTTTGAGCGGCGCGGTGCCGGAGAACTGGTAATCAACTCTATTGATCGCGATGGCATGATGAAGGGATACGACCTGAATCTTGCTGAGCACGTTCGTGCAACGACTAGATTACCAGTCACCATTTTGGGCGGCGCTGGATCGCTCGAAGACATCGGAGCCTTGATCGATCGATGCGGCCTGATAGGCGCGGCCGCAGGCAGTCTGTTTGTCTTTAAGGGTAACTATCGCGCCGTGCTAATCAATTACCCGAACCCCATCCAAAAAGACGAAATCGTTCTACGCGGCAAATAGATTGCACAGAGTAGGCCGATATAGATTTGCCGCTTGGCAACTTCTATTTATCGATTCAACGCGAGACAGGTAAGCATGTTCGACGGCAAGACACTATTGATCACCGGGGGCACAGGGTCTTTTGGAAATGCCGTGTTGAGACGCTTCCTGGACACAGGAATTCGTGAAATCCGCGTTTTCAGCCGGGATGAGAAAAAGCAGGACGACCAACGCAAGAAATTTCAGAGCAACAAGCTGAAATTTTACATCGGCGACGTGCGCGATCCCGTCAGCATTTTAACTGCCACCCGTGGCGTTGATTTCATCTTCCATGCTGCGGCCCTTAAGCAGGTGCCTTCGTGTGAATTCCACCCGATGGAAGCTGTTAAAACAAACGTGATGGGTACCGAAAATGTGCTCGAGGCGGCAATTACGAATGGCGTCAGCCGCGTCGTCTGTCTGTCGACCGATAAAGCAGTTTACCCCATTAATGCCATGGGCATATCCAAGGCGTTGATGGAAAAGGTTATGGTTGCCAAGTCACGCGAACTGATGAATTCGAACACGGTTATCTGCGGCACACGATATGGTAACGTTATGGCCTCCAGGGGTTCAGTCATTCCACTCTTCGCGGAACAGATAACATCAGGTAGGTCAATTACGATAACCGACCCCGAGATGACACGCTTCATGATGACATTGTCAGATGCAGTGGATTTGGTTCTCTTTGCTTTTAGCAATGGCGGTAACGGGGATATATTCGTCCAGAAAGCACCTGCCGCTACCATAGGTGTTCTCGCAGAAGCAATGCGCCAATGTCTCGGTGTCCATCAGCACCCGATTGATGTCATTGGTACGCGCCATGGCGAGAAGCTTTATGAGACGCTACTAAGCCGAGAAGAAATGGCTAATGCTATCGATATGGGCGATTACTACAAAATTCCGCCTGATCTCCGCGATTTAAACTATTCTAAATTCGTGGAGCAAGGTGAAACTACCATCACCAGATCAGAAGATTACAATTCGCACAATACAATTCGCCTTAACGTCCGTGAGATGGGCCAGCTGTTAGGAAAACTGGATTTCTTCCGCGACCTTATGGCGGGGCGCAAGCCAATCTTGGAGGACTGATGAAGAAGATTGCTGTTACCGGCGCCGGCGGCTTCATTGGTAAGAATATTATGGTCCGCCTGACGGAAGAAGGCTACGACCCCATACCAATAAAACGGGAACTTAATGTAGACTTACTTGCTGAGAAGTTCGCTTCGGTAGATTTTGTTATTCACCTCGCTGGCGTCAACCGTCCCGAACATGACCAAGAATACGAAACCGGAAATCTTGGGATGTCAGAGCGAGTTGTTTCAGCACTCAGAAAATTAGATCGACCGATACCGATTTTCTACTCCTCCTCCATTCAAGCTGAAATGGATAACCCCTATGGGCGTTCCAAGCGAGCGGCAGAGAACGCATTACAGAGATATGGAGACGAGACCGGCGCGCCCGTACATATTTGGCGCCTGCCGAACGTTTTCGGTAAATGGTGCAGACCGAACTACAATTCGGTTGTTGCGACATTTTGCAACAACATAGCTCAGGGTTTGCCAATCAATGTTAGGGATCCTGCCGCACGCTTGCATCTTGTATACGTCGACGATGTTGTGGACGCGGTTCTCAGATTGATTTCGGCAGACGGTAATTCACCGGTCACGCTTGAACCTGTATACGACACTACGGTGGGAGAACTCGCAACTTCAATACAAGCATTTCGAGATAGCCGGCATTCACTTGTAACGGGCCCAGTTGGATCAGGTCTCCAGCGAGCTTTGCATGCCACTTACTTGAGCTATCTGCGGCCTGCCGATTTCGCTTACTCTCTTGAGACCCACGAGGATCCGCGCGGCACATTCACTGAAATGCTCCGTACACCTGACGCAGGCCAATTCTCATTCTTTACTGCTCATCCAGGTGTCAGACGTGGTGGCCACTATCACCATTCTAAGACAGAGAAATTCCTAGTGGTCCAAGGCAAGGCACAATTTGGTTTTCGCCACATCCAGACCAACGAAACATACACAATTGAGACCTGTGGCGACAAACCAATGATAGTAGAAACTGTCCCAGGGTGGTCACACGATATAACGAATGTAGGCGAAGATCTTCTTATCGTATTGTTGTGGGCCAATGAGATCTTTGACAGAGGAAGACCCGACACTTATGCAGCTGAGGTCCTGCCACAATGAAGCTCTTGAAAGTAGCCACAGTAGTGGGCACCCGACCAGAAATCATCCGCCTTTCGCGAGTGATGGCTAAGCTTGACCAGTATTGCAACCACGTTCTCATTCACACTGGCCAAAATTACGACTACGAACTGAACGAGATATTTTTCAATGATTTAGGCGTCCGTAGACCTGACGTATTTCTGAACGCCGCAGTCGATACTCCAGCACAGACAATCGGCAACATCATCGGCAAAGTGGACGCAGTTCTCGCGGAGCATCGGCCAGACGCACTGCTTGTTCTGGGCGATACTAATTCTTGTTTGGCAGTAATCCCGGCAAAACGCCGAAAAATACCAATTTTCCACATGGAGGCGGGCAATCGGTGTTTCGACATGCGTGTACCGGAGGAGATCAATCGCCGTATTGTTGACCACACCGCCGATATTAACTTGACCTACTCCGATATTGCCAGGGACTACCTGCTGCGCGAAGGGCTCTCTCCTGATCGCGTCGTGAAGACAGGCTCACCTATGCTTGAAGTCCTGCAGTTTTATCGCCCGCAAATTGACGCCTCTGACGTACGCCAGCGATTAAACCTCATCGAAGGCCGATATATTGTTGTGAGCGCACATCGTGAGGAGAACGTCGATTCTGACGTAAATTTTGCAAAGCTTGTCGACGTACTCAATGGTGTGGCCGACACGTTCAACGAACCTGTCATAGTCTCGACCCATCCCCGCACACAGAAGCGTATTGACGCCAAGGGGATAAAATTCGACCCAAAGATCCAGTTGCTAAAGCCACTTGGTTTTCACGATTACGTTAATCTCCAGGTGGGTGCCCGTATTGTCATGTCCGATAGTGGCACCATTACCGAAGAGTCATCCATTCTCAATTTTCCTGCTGTCAACCTGCGTGAAGCTCATGAACGGCCAGAGGGAATGGAGGAGGCATCGGTGATAATGACCGGACTTGATCTTGAGCGCGTCCTCCAAGCCATAAGGATCTTGGAGACTCAAGGTCGCGGCAAGCAGCGAACTTTGATGCAGGTAGCCGATTACTCCATGCCGAATGTCTCTGACAAGGTTGTAAGAATCATCCATTCGTATCGTGACTATGTCATGCGAACCGTGTGGAAGCAGTTTAGCTAAAATGAGAATTCTCGTGGTTAGCCAGTACTTCTGGCCTGAGAATTTCAGAATTAACGACTTGGTCGCTGAGCTTGTTCGACGCGGGCACTCCATTACTGTTCTGACCGGCCAACCAAACTACCCCGGTGGCAGCGTATTTTCAGACTTCAAGGAGCAACCCGAAGCCTTCAGCACGTATGAGGGTGCGTCAGTTGTTCGTGTGGCAATGTTGCCACGCGGGACCGGTGGTCTTCGCCTGATGCTCAACTACGTCTCATTTGCGCTGTCGGCAAGCATCTTTGGCTCATGGATGCTACGAGGACAGGACTTCGATGCCATTTTTGTTTTCGAGCCCTCGCCAGTTACGGTGGGCTTGCCCGCTATAGTTCTAAAGAAACTCAAGCGCGCGCCGATTGCATTCTGGGTGCTTGATCTTTGGCCGCAATCACTAGAGGCAGTCGGAGTTGTACGTTCAAAAATCATTCTCAGCATTGTGGATCGATTGGTGCGGTTCATCTATCGGCGCTGCGACGCAGTTTTGGCGCAGTCGAGAAGTTTCATTCGTGCTATTAGTCAGCAAATCGACGACCCCGCCCGCATTGTATACTTCCCGAGCTGGGCAGAGCCTGCCACCTCGCTGGAAACGGTCGAGTTCGCTCCGGAAGTGGAACGGCGCGAGGATCTTTTTAATGTAGTTTTCACAGGCAACGTCGGAGAAGCGCAGGATTTCGGAGCTGTTCTCGTAGCAGCTGATGCGATGCGCCATGATCCAGTCAGGTGGATCATAGTCGGGGACGGGCGCAAATCCAACTGGTTGGCCGAGGAGATCAATCGAAGAGGGCTTGAAGAACGCTTTATATTGGTCGGACGTTTTGGTCTCGAACGCATGCCGTCCTTCTTTCGGCACGCCGATGCCCTTCTCGTTTCATTGCGAGATGAGCCAATTTTCGCAATGACGATTCCTGGCAAGGTACAATCATATCTTATGGCGGGGCGCCCAATTCTTGCTATGCTGAATGGTGAAGGCGCGCGGGTCGTCAATGAATCTGGAGCGGGCTTCGCCGTCAACGCTGGGGACCCTGCCAGCCTCGTAAACGCCACTCGAGCAATGTTATCCTTGGACCGTTCTCAGCTCGACCAAATGAGGCAATCAGGGAGACAATACGCAGAAGCGAACTTCAATCGCGACGTGTTGATATCACAACTGGAAGACATTCTTCATCAGCTAGGTGGCAGAAAGTCGGGCAAATAGGTGTTGAACAATCGGCTGGGGACGCAAAATTCGAGGGCAATCAGCATCCCCCGCGTATTGAGACAATTGGTCGACGCAAATCAGTACATGCGCCAGGGATGTTCGCAAGAAAAATCCGGCCGCCGGCGAGAAGAGACTGAAGCCGACCCATCGCTTCAGCGTGATTCGTTTGCCCGGCCGCGAGAGAAAGGTGCGACGGCTTTACTCTTGAAGAACCCGACGCACGGACATTGCATACTGCGCACCTTGGAGCAGTACACTCTTTGACAAAGCTGTATCGCGACAGCCAACTCTGAAACCAGTCTGATAGTACAATTCGCAGTCTCGCGAATATCGAAATTTCACAAGCGTCAAGACGACGTGGATAATCTGGCGGAGAGGGTGGGACTCTCGCCTATGATCCGAAAAAGCCCAGAAAAAAGGGGTCTCAGGCCGACGAATAGGTGTCGTGTGTACCAATGTTGTGCCTCGTCCTAATTGGCGGTTGGCGACCTGTCAATCTGCGATCGAATGGGTTTATCCCCTGCCCCGTTTTGACGACAGGCTGCCTCTCCTGGACATCCCATGCAGCTCGGTTAGAGGCGTGATGCAAAAGGCAGAGATGCAGTCTTAAGTTGACCTTAAAATGAAACTCGACCACCTTTGCGTGACGCAGATTCTCCTGAGGTGAAATGTGACAACGGAAGAGCTTGAAACGCTGCTGGAAGGTGCCGAGGAAACTGACTCCTTGGAATTCAAGACCGCCATGAATTGGGACAAGCTCGCACTCGCAAAGGACATTCTGGCGATGGCAAACATCCAGGATGGTGGTCAGATCGTCTTCGGGATCGAAGATGAAACGAATAAGCGAATAGGAATGTCGGACGAGCAAATCGCAACGTTCAACTCGGATCAGATGAAGGACCAAATTGGTGAATATGCTGACCCGCGCGTCTTGTTCAGAAAAGAGGTCGTTAGCGACCTCGACGGCCTGAAATTCGTTGTTGTGACCGTCAGCCCCTTCGATGAGTTCCCCGTTATTTGTAAAAAGGACGGTCCCGATCTGCAGAGGGGCACCATCTACTATCGAAGCAAAGCCCAGAAACCGCAAAGCGCTCGCGTTTCAAACTACACAGACATGCGTGATATCATCGAGGTAGCGGTAGTACGTAGAATGCAACGACTTCAAAAGCTCGGCTTGGTAGCCAAACCGGAAGCTGGTTACGACTTTCAAGGTGAGCTGGGCGGGTTGTGATGAAAGAAGGATTGATCGAACGCATTCAAGGTCTGGGCTTCTGGCGGGTAAACATTCGTCCACTTCGTGCACCAGATGCACTCCTCACACTCGCGCAGTGTCGTGAATTGGTCACCAAGAGCAGCGTTTCCCTTAGAGGATGGGATTATCCGCACATCTCCACCCGAGACGACGAACAAGGCGGCATTGAAAACGTTGGTGATTTTGTACAGGGCTGGTGCGATTGGTATCACCACGTAGAGTTTTGGCGGATGTACAAAAGCACGCAGTTCCTTCACTACAAAGCTCTCCGTGAGGACTTGAATGATGACATTCCAGCGAAACCAGATGGGCCTTTCTTGGGCGTCGGTGCATCAATCTACACGATGACTGAGTTGGTGGAATTCACGTTCAGACTGTTCCGGGCGGGCCTTTACAGGGAAGGCGCGCAAATCCATGTCACGATCGGGAATACACAAGACCGGACACTGTGGATCGACGATCCCATGCGTATGGGGTTCTCTTATCCGCGAAAGACGGCCGCTACAAAGATCGAAGTCCAACGCCAACTATCCGCTGCGGACTTGGAAGGAGAGCCGAAAGACATTTCGTCGGAGATGGTTGTCGAGCTCTTCGATCATTTTGGCTGGGCAGTTGATCGCGGTAGAATACAGGACGATCAGTCTCGCTTCTACAGAAGGCAGTTCTAGCGGCGGCGAGTGCGCAACAGTTTCGGCTGCGCTCCACTTCTCCGCGGCTCAGTGGACACTACAGCTTCGCTGCTCTGATAGCGGCAAGCCGCTCAGCATCGGTCGCTTCTTCAACTAGCCGCGCCACCCACTCGTCTGAGTATGTGTAGTCTTTATGGGCGGGATGGTAGATGCAGTACCGCTTGTCGGTGTTGCCCGGCTGTGCAGCACCTTTTTTCGGCCGTACCTTGAAGAGCTTCCAAGCCCTAGTGTGGTCGTTCGATGTGAACGGTACGGCTGCCTGCGCGGCAACGGCCCCAACTACCACTGAGGGCTTATGCGGGAACAGTTCGTCTGCAGCTACCTTCTTTGCCAGGACGTTGTGGATTTCCTTGCCTTCCTGCGAGTCCGGGTTCACGAACTGGAAGTGAGCGTGCGACTTCGAGGCAGCATCGAGAGTGTAGATAACGCGGAACTGGAACTCTAGACTGTTGATCTGCTCTGGCGTCATGCCGGCCGTGACATTTGCGTCGATGGCGTCAATGTGGCCCGGTAGCTCGTACTGATTGAGCGTGGCAGCCTGGTCAAGGTTCATTTTCGCGAAATGAAGCGCGAAGGAGAGTTCGTTAGCGAGGCTCAGATGATCCCCAAACAGCTCGCAAATCGTCTTATTGAAGTTCAGGCAACATGCCTGAAAGATGCCGAGCCACTTCACATCTGCCTTGCCAAGTAATTTGTGCTCTACCTCGTCGCGCAGAACCTTCAACGCTCGGAGGTTTTGTTTAATGCCTTCGCTCGTGGGAAAATCATTTCGTCCATACAGTTCTGATAATGCCATCGTCTTACCATCGGCCTTGACGATGTTCACGGCCTGTCGTGTAAAGTATTCGTGCATGAGGTAAGTCCAAGCGACGTTCGCAAGCATGCAGAAAACTTCTGTTTTAAACTTAAGGCCTGCGCTGTTGAAGACTTGGACGGCTAAAATCATCGCCTCGCGCGCACGAATTAGGCGTTCATGGTCGTAAAGGTTGAGACCCGTTTGCGGGTCGGTGGCCTTCTTCCATTTCAGCCAGAAGTCTACTTCCTCGGGTGTAGCCGCTTGCTGATCCGCATCCTTCTTAACCCCCGAGATACGTGCTCCGTTCACAGTCCCATTGCGGCCGCCGTTGATCCACGCTTGGATGTCCTGGTTGCGCCAGTTCTGGGCCAACAGCCCTTTGACGATGCGTTTCTCCTCCGGAGTGAGCGCACCTTCCTTCTTTTTCTGAGCCATTTCCCCGCCCGTCATCGTCCAGAATTTTCCTGACACAAAGTGCTACAAACGGTTGCAGTTCTGTGTCAAGGCGGAGATCGACGGTGGTCGTTGTAGGCTTGGCGAGCGATCGCCGATCGCCATAAATCCTTGGGAACTGAACTCACCGAGGGCAACTCACACGATCGCCAATGGTCAGGGCAGGCCCCTGCCTATTCTCCTTAAATAGCTCCGCGGCGCGGCCCTCGGAGAGCCACACCATGACGCAGGAATGATGATAGTCGGTCACTATCATGGTACTTTTTGCTGTCTTTCCTTTCCGCCGGCAGGCACGCTTGGGGTATTCCTTCGAGTGCCTGAAAATGCCCGATGACCTTTCTACAATAATTGAGGACCTTATCCTCGATGGCCAAATCCATAGCCTGGAAGATGTCCTTTCCGACGCCGAACGCAACATACCGGACCATCCTCTGCTCCAGTCAGGATGGGCAATCCTCCATGTGATGAAACACTATGCGGCGTTGTTCGACGCCGAGCCTACCGAAATGGATGCTCTCGTCGCTGACGACATGCCCCGCGAAGCCTCTTAGGGTGTCGCCTTGGCCTTCCAGTTCGTCCACCTCGAACCATACAGCCGCCGGCCCGACTCCAAAGGGCGTAGCACAGCCTTCGTGTTCGACGAGGCCGCTCGTAAGCCTATAGCGTCCGTTCACGTAGACGATCCCAAGCCGCCGACCACCATATGGGGCGTCGGGGTCGAAGAAGTACGGGCGATGCATGACGCCGCTGCCGAACTCGCGATGACACCCGGCGCACGGGGCAAACTTCGGAGAATCCAGTCCAGTCAGAAAACCCTTCATACCGTCGTCGCCAGCCATCCCTACACCGTGGACGAGGTCCGCTTCGACAGGGCGAAGCTGAGCGAGGTTCGGCGGTGGGAGAAGTTGACGATTGATTGGCTTCGACACCAGTATGGGCCCGCCCTCAAGTGCGTGCTCCGGCACACAGACGAGAAACAATGGCACATCCATGCCTATGTTTTGCCGACTGCCGACCCCGAACTGAAAGCTGCCGTCTATCATCCCGGAATTGTGGCGAAACGCGCGGTGATGGCGGAAGGACGGAGGCCAGGGGAGGACGGCAAGACCTTAAACAAGCGATCGAATGCTGCCTATAAGGCGGCAATGCGGGAATGGCAGGACTCTTATCACGAGGCGGTCGCCGTCCCGTGCGGGCTCACACGTCTTGGTCCTGCCCGTCGCCGTCTTACGCGCGAAGAGTGGAAAGCGGAACAGTCGCAGGCGAAGGCGCTCAAAAATGCCGTTGACCGTGCCGAGGCCGTCAGGCGGCAAGGCCAAGACTACGTAGCAAAGACACGCGCTGAGGCCGCGGCGATCAAGGCGGAAGCGGCCAAACTAAAATCCTCTGTCGATCGTCTGACTGGCTTTGGTGGAGCGGTTCGAGCCGTTGTCGACGGCATTCAAGAATCTCGTATCCGTGCGGAAATCCGCCGTGACTTTTCGCGCGATCTGACCGCCGCAAAGGCCGCCGTGGAAAAGGCCCTAACTGAGGCCGCGAAAGCCAAAGCCGCGCACAAGGCGCTAGAGAAAACCGCAGCAGACCAGCGTCATTCCCTGCGTCAACAGAGCCAGCGGCTGGCAAGCGCTCAAGCTGAGGTCCGCCGCCTTTCTTCCGCACTGGCCGCCGCGCTCCAGGAACCCGAACCGAAACTAGGGATGACGCCATGACCACGGGACAACAGATTTTTGTAACGAATGCCCAGCGGACGCTGCGCAACATTGGAATGGCTCACCTCGATTCCGCACACGGCGCGGCGGTTGATGCCGTGCGGTGGTGCATGGCCGTTCGTGGCCGTCCCACACATCACCGCCTCGCGTTTCTCGAATCCGAGGCACCCGCTCTCCTCGCTTATCTCGAACGAGTCGCCGATTCCGGGGATTCCGCGTCATGGCGGACAATGGAAGAGCGGATCAGAGTCTACGCCGAAGTTCTCAGGGATAGCCAGGAGCACCCATGCGCCCGACCGTGGCTCGCCGCCATTTGGCACACCCTGCCTGAACTCGCCGCGATCGGACAAACCGTGTTGGATAGAGCGGCGGAGAAACGCGGTATTTCCCCAGATGTCATGTCGGCGGTGAAGCCATCGGACGAAGGCAGCGGCGAAGGCGAAAAGGGTAGCGGTGGAAAGTCGGGAGCGTCTGGCACCGCGGCAAAGCCTCGTCCTTCTTCGCGTCTTGCCCTGCCGATGGTCACCGTGACGTTGACCGAGCAAGAAATGAAAGTCCTCGACCTCGCCGAGGACACCAGCGACGATGCCGAGCCGGCGGCGACGCTTGGCAACTCCACAGACAACGGCGACGGACCAGGACCAAAAGCCCCCGGGATGAAGCCATGATGGACATCTTCGCAGAACCATCGGCGACCAACATCGCGTGGCACTGGGTATCCGCCGTGCTTCCCCCTGATGGTTCGTCGCCATGGGGTAGGACACTGCAGGTTTTCACAAGCGTCCTCGGCTTCCTGGCATCGCTGGGCCTCGCTTACAGCGTGATATCTGGGATCGTCCAGAGTGCGTACACAGGCAAAGTCCTCGGCGACAGATGGCATCAGATATGGTCGCCGCTGCGCATCATTGTGGGCATCGGCCTATTGGTGCCTTTGCCGACCACAGGCTTTTCATCGGTCCACTATATCCTGCGCGACGTCGTGGCGCGTGGCGGTATCAACGTAGCAGACGCGACGTGGAATACGTTCGTCGGTGTGATCGCAGGCAAAGATGGGATGCCGATCGTCCCGGTTTCGGAGACGGGATCGACGGTTGCCATGGCGATCCTGCGTCATGAAGTTTGCGCGGCGGTTTACAATCAAGGCGGCTCCATGTGGGGCTGGGAACAACGATTGCCCGACCCAGCGGGACTAAATGCAGATGGGGTCACAGTCTGGAACTACGGCGCGACATGCGGCCGGCTGGCGTACACGTTTCCGGAAGGTCGGGCGAACTTTTCAAATGCTCGTCGGTCTGCCGTTGCCGAAATCGTTTCAGCCTTCCGTGCGGAAGCCGCGCGGTACGCCGAACTCGCCGCGCATACGTCGGGGATATCGTCAGCCGAAGGTGCGAAGAACGCGATTTCCACAAAAGTGCTTTCCGCGACGCTGGTCCAGGACATCCGCGCCGCCGGCGCGAAGTTCGATGCCGCTATTGTTGCCGCTACGAAAGCTGAAGTTGCATCAATGGATATGACGTCGCGTTCGAAGCTCGTCGAAGCGGCGAAGCAAGATGGATTTCTGACGGCTGGCATGTACTGGCGAGCTTTGGCGCAAATATCCGAGCTGACAACAAGTCTAACCAATGAAAGACCTGACGTCACTCTGCCTCGCACTGATGGGGATTTCGGGCAGGCTATCGAACGAGCGTTCTCGGCATTGGCGCTTCAGGTTTCCGGAGAAGCCGAGCGCGTAAACCTTACGGCCAACGATTTTGCAAGCGCGGGCGACGAAACTGCGGACTTCCTGACGAGGCTCCTCGGTAACGTTGCCAGGGATATGGCGGAATGGGCGGGATCGTCTGGCTCGGAGGGCGATGCTATGGCAGGTCTAGTCTCATCGGGGCATGCAATGATTGCTGGAGCCTGGGGCATCATCGCCGCCGGCGCGGGTGCTGCCGCACTGGCGGGCAACGCAGTAACGCGGTTCTTCGGGGCGGCAGGCGTCGACTGGTTGCTGGACTGGTCTAAGTATGTCGTTGGCGCTCTCATGCTCATCGGGAGCATCCGGGCATACATTATCCCGATGATGCCCTTCGTCTTCGTTTTCATGTCAGGAATGGCGATTCTCGCGTCTTTGATGGAAGCCATGATCGCGCTTCCGTTGTGGGCCATGAAATGGATGAAGCTCGACAACGGCGGTGATTTTGCGGGCGAAAGTGTTCGTATGGGCCTGCTCCTGACCGTCAATATCGCCCTTCGTCCGGTTCTGGCGGTACTCGCCCTGTCCGCAGCATACCCAGTGTTCGATGCCACACTGGGGACACTCGACAGGCTCTTCGCGACGGCATTCCTTGGCCAGACGGGAGGGCATGTCGTGGGCCTCGTCGGTATCCTCGTAATGACCGCGATGCACATGTATCTGACGTGGTACGCCTGCATGAAGGGCTTCGGGCAGATTTGGACCTTGCCCGACCGCGTCCTCGCCTGGACGGGCCAAGCTGGTACTGGCGGTGAGGCGAACCTGACGTCGGGCGCGTTCGGCGGAATGTTGGCACTTGCCGGACGCGGAAATCTTCCGAAGACTGGTCTAACGGCAGCACTCAAAAAAGGCGGGCGGAAATGAAGAAATGGGCGTTTTGGACAGTTGGAGGATTTGGCATGTCTGTGGTCTGTGGGCTCGGGGGGTTAGCCCATCTATCGGCTACAGTCGCTACCCTCACCGTGTTTTGCGCCATGTGGGCGCTGGTCATGATTGGTGCCGATGCCTGGCTGGCACCAAAGCAGCGGTCGAAATGATACCCATCGTGATCGCCGGCGTCGTGCTGGCGGCATCGATCGCGGGGATAGTCGAGGCGGCCTCGGTTGACCGCCGCGTTAATGTTACCGCCGATCCAGCGACGTCATGCAGTCCGACCTTGTTCTGCCCTGCACCTTCAATTCCATCACTGATTTTTCGATACGACGAATCTGCAATTGAGGGCGATGTTGTCGTTTGGGGATGCCACGGCTGCCGAGGCGAAGTGATGGCGGGCATGCCGTCGTGGATGCGCAAGGTACCGACGAGCTACGGTTATGACCTCGTCGGGCGACCCCAGCCCGGAGTGTTTAGGATCAAGAGCTTCTACGACGGCACACACAAACCGTCGCTCGACAGGATTTGGACGTTTATCCCGCGATGACAGTATAGGTATTTAAGGCCTCGTGCGGGTGACGATGGCGCCAAATTTGTTGACACAACCCATAAGAAAAAAGGCCCCGAGAGGGGGCCTTGGTGTCCTGGGAACGCTGTAGGCGTCATCTTACTTCCCGTTATCTTCGATCCAGCGCAAGAGGAAGGACCTGGTGTCTGGGCGGTTCCCGTTGAAGACCTCAAAGACATTGCCCTGTCCGTCCTGTTGGACAATGCTGTCACCGAGCACCTGAAATGGGGTCTGGTTGACGAGCTTTCGAAGGTCATCGTCGGTCGGCCAGCCAAGAACTGTCTGTCCCTCTGCCTCAAGGCGGCGAGCCTCAGCATCCATCCATGCCGCAGCTTCGGGCGACATGGGAGCTTCGACCGCAGCGCGGACATTTTCAGGCAGATCAGCCAGGTTAACGAAGAGCTTGTTACTGGTCATGTGCGTTACTCCTTACAAAAAAACGCAGTTAATCAGGCGGTCAATCGGTGCACACAGCATGCGAATGCTGTGGATCGGTGGGAAGGCCGGCGGAGAGTGCGGCGTTTTTCAGCCATGTCCCGCTCGTCCTCTGTCATGTTCCTGACTGCCATGCGGCGATACCGATCAGCGTGAAGCCGACCGCATGCATGCAGACCAGGAAGAAAATGAGATTCGCAACAACCTTCATCCAGACTTTCGGAAGATGGAGAAGGCGCATGAAGATCGCCAGTGCTACCAGCGCGGTGACGATCATCGCCACGCGCTCCGAATTGTGGAAGTCAACGTACTGATAAAAGTCGAGATCAATCATTGTGAAATCTCCGATTCGATGCAGCCGCCAGGCGAATAGTTCACTGACCCCGCCATCGCCCGTTCCTCGCGGGCTTCAATACGGCGGATCGTCTGCCAGGCATCGTCTAGCGCGCCGAAGACCGCTTCCATCTTGTTGGCGACCTCGGCCCCATCGCTCGTCCCGAGGTTCGAGAAGCCCGCGGAGATTGATCCGATTTCGGCGCGAAGACGGTAATAGGTCTTGTCGTTCATCGGGAAATCGGCAGTCGGGATGTCGGAAAATTTTCTCATCTTCCTCATTGTTTTTCCTCCGTAAGTTCTGAGTTCCCAGCAAGTCCATCCTGCTGCCGCTCCTTGCAGTCCCAGACATCGGAGAGCATCCCAAAAGCCATGTCGAGCACCTGCCAAAACTCCTCGTGCGTCAATGGCGGTAAGGCCTCCTGGCTGTCCTCACAATCGGTCTGCCTGTTCAATCCTGCGTCTGATGTCATCATTCTGTTTCCGGTTCCTTCCCTCATTTCCCGATCTCCATTTTCACGAGGTTTGTCACAACATTCCGGATGGTGGTTTCGCGTTGAGCGACGTGAACCTTGAGCGCAGCGAGCGTGCCTGAGGGCAGATCGACTGTCAGCCGATCTACGCGGCGCTGTGGCTTAGGGGGAGCAGTGGAATCCCTGCTCTCCTCCTGCCACTCCAGAAGCTTCAGTTCGAATTCCTCAGGGCTGGTATCATCGACGAAGATATGTCCATTCGTATCGGCAAGTCTGATGCCTCGACCGTCTGCTTCGTTTTCGTCATCGCCCAGACACGTCATGCTGTAGACGTTGATTTTGCGACCTCGATTAATCCAGGCCAAGGCAGCCTCAGCAACGGCTTCGTTGCTGGTCCAGCCATAGAGGGTTTCCTGATTGTAGGCGTCGTATCTATACCACATTGGGTTTCCTTTCTTATCGACCTTGGACATGGCTTCGCCATTCGCATCGAGGTCGTGCGTTGAAGTTTCCGGGCTTAAAGGAGTGGGACGGGCTCGCAGGATGGTTGGTCGCAGAGCTGCGACCACCAGGTGCAAACTAAGGCAGCGCCGTGTCAGGTGCTGAAAGGCGCATAGTTTCCAGACAGAAACCGATTTTGGATTGCTGTCGCTTTGGCGGTGGCGCTGGCAAGCTCGGCCTCGCTGCGGAAGTCGCACGGAATGTCGATTGCATAGTGCTCGGAGAGATGCTCCCGGAGAGCCTGGCGTGCAGCCTCGTCACCATCCCCACCGCTCGCAACGAGTTCAACTCGAAGGCGGCTCTTGCTCGGGATACCCTCGATCCTGGCCTCTACCCATTCGTAATTCCCAGCTGCATCAGTCACGGCCAGCTTGCCATCGGTGCCGAGGTCATCGAACTTCATTTCATTCCCTTTCGTTTGGACCTTGGACATGGCTTCGCCATGCGCCGCGAGGTCATCGTGCGTTACGGTTTTCCCTGAAATGTCAGGAGTTTAAGATGTGTGTGGAACCACCTTTGTGAGTGTCCACATACTAAGTGTTGGAGCGATCGTCGGGCGGCGCAAGAGGTAAAATGCGCCGGCGCTGAACTTTATACGTTAGCCCCGATTGGGACGATCAGGCGATACTCAGCCCTTGGTCGAGTTTCGCAATGGCATTTGCCGCGGCGATCCGCGCTTCTTCAAGGTTATCAGCGAAACCTGAAGCCAACGAGCGGATTTTTCCGTCCCTCTCAGGATCGGGAACGTCGATTGAGAACATCGCTCGATCGTCTGGCCCCGGGATGTCGGCGACCACAGGACAAACCGTTCCGTACCGTGTTTCCACTTCTGCGCAATCCCAGTTCGCCATCTTGCGGCCCCAAATAATATTGATCAATTCGCATCTCCTTTGCTTGTTGTGTTGATGTATTATTGCGATGAATGATGGCGCCGTCAACAAATTTTGCAAAGAAATTTCAAATATTTAATTCAAGAACTCGACTTATACTGAGTTCTTGAATTTAGAAATCGAGTTCTAGCATTTATTACTTGAGTTCTTGAATTAACGTCCCGCCAAGCGCTTGACCGCGGCGATGGCGAGGAAAAGCGGCAGCGCGAACCAAAGACCGATGCTCATCATTTCGACTGCCGCGGGGGCCTTCGTAGCGGCCACAGTGACGGCCATGAAGACGAACATGGTGATGGGTAGGGTGAGGATGCGGAGTACCAACATCGGATTCGTCCTTGATCGTTAAGCTGATTGGTAGCGTCGGAATGCCTGGATGCCGTCACGGGCGAATTCCCGTTGCATATCGACGGCAGCACCAGGGATGCGCGACCGCCGGAGTAGGGTTCTGGCGGACGTCTTGGGGTCAATCCTGTAAAGGCTGGCCAAGTAGCAGATGAGGCCGCCCATCGGATCAAGGTGGTTAACTTCCTCGACCTGAACTGAGTACGTTAAGCCCGGAATGGTTGTTGTCTTCACCTGCATATCCATGCCTTCCGCTCTGTTTTCTATGGATATTTTCTACCACATTTACGGATCGAGCCCAGGATTCTACGCGGCAGGGTTGAGTCGTCCCGGAGGTGGCGTTAACGGGAATGATTGGATTTTAGGGACTGCCCGATGTTCCCTGTTCGATGCTGGCCGCAGGCCGAGTCGAACCCGCCCGGAGGGCGGAACTTTCGATGTTCCCCGTCCCGATGCCATCGCCTACGCCGGCGCTCGGAGCGGAAGTCATCCGAAGGGCCGCAACGGAGTGGAGGACGCCGACGGCGTTGACAGAGCGAGAACGCTGGCAGAATGGGTGCTAAGGGTGGGGAATGGTTTCAGGGGTATGCTGACCCGCCTGAACGTATATTAGTGCTGTGCGAGGCTTTATACCTCGCCGTACAGCACACGCGCCCCTTCAAATGGGCCGCAGGTCATTTGATGCGGATAGCGCATCACACGCGGTAAAGAATGAGCATATCGGAGCCGTGAGCATGGCGACCCTCTCAGGAGGGGCACGGCGGGAATTCGCGCATGTCTCGATCGGTTAATAGGGTAGCCGTAGGAGCGTCAGCATAGCGCCGCAAAAAAGCGGGACGCGGGACCGACTACCCCCGACGGGACATTCCTTTGGTGGCAGCTTTAGGCCAGTCCTCGTCGAAACTGCATTGGCGCGAGCATGTGCATCTCCTCTTGGCAAGATCACCGCGCTGCCTCCGTGATTGCGGTTTCTCTGCGCGCTAGATGCGTCTGACCCGTCTGTATGAACGCTGACCCATCCAAAGGCATGGACCCCGTTCTATGGCGACGTAGACGCATTTCCGCACGCTTGTGCTTTTCCTCCCGTTGTTCCGCATAAACACGGAGTCTTTCCTCCTCTGCCTTTCTCAGGAATTCTGGCATGGCGCGACGGATCGGCTGTACGGCAGCCGTTCCTTTAAGAGCCTCCACTCGTACTTCAGGAGACTTCGGTGCCGTAAGTTCCACGACATCAACCTCAGGCATTGGCTGTAAGTCCAGCGCCGAGGCCTCCGGGTTCTGCAGTATTGAAGCGTCGAGTTCTGGAGTCCTATATTTACCGTCGGAGAGAGAGGCGGAGAAGGAGGAGGGTAGGTGTAGGACTTCCGAGAAGTAAGTATCTGATTTTATTGAGGTGGAAGCTGCAGATTTTGCATCCGACTTGATCTGGCAGACACCCGCCGAAACCCGTCCGACGAACCGCTCGTAGGCAGCCTTCATGGTCCTGACGAGGTTGTTCACCTGGTCTTTCGGAACGATGAACGAGTCATGGATCGGCAGACAAGGCACGCCCTTCTGGATCGTCATCACGCGCATGACATATTCGGCCATGTTCGCGTCGAGGTTCTGCAACTCCAGACCGAGACCCGAATGGAAGTATTCCTCGACCGCCCTGTGGCGCTTCTTCATGGCGTCGATCAGCTTGCCCGCCAGTTTCCTCGGCAGTCCCTTTTCCTCGAGCAAGTCGGCGACCGCGCCCTTGGCCGAGAGATAGCCGTCGGCGTTGATGATGACAAAGAACGCACGCTTGGCGATCTTCCGCTCGAAGCCCTCGATTATGTAGGGATCGCCGACGAGTTTCTTCTTCGCACGGACATAGATCATCCGTGCGTGGAGGCAGTCGTAGTCAACCTCGATCGTAGCCTTGCCGTCGATAAGGATGTTGCGGCGCGCGTCTCCGGACATGGTCTGCCAGAAGGTGCCGTAGAAGCGGCCGCCCAGAGTCCAGCCTCCGTTGAACACGCGCTTGAGGGCGACCTGTTTCGTCGAGAGGAGTTCCCCGTCGATGTTGCGCCACCTGCCGTCGGACAGTTCCTCGTCGCCCGCGATACTGAATTTGGTACGCTCCAGCACGTCGTTGATGCGTTCGAGGACGTATCGCTTGTTGCGTGTGTCGGCCGTGTCCTTGTAGCCGATCAGTTCGCCCTCGGCGTTTTTGAGGATAATGCTCTCGCCACGCCGTTTCGACAGTGGCGGCATTTCGAAGGCCGCCAGCATAGGGTTCGGCAGATAGGACGACTGCACGCCGAGCGATCCGACTGGCCGCCTGTCATGGGCGATCAGCACGCCGTGCCTGACCAGCAGGTCCACGACCTTGACGATGATGTCCCGCGAGAAGCCCCGTCCCGTGTATCGGCTGCGTTTAACCCAGTGGTCACGGCTTCTCGAATACGAGACACGGCGGCCTTCGTGGAGATGCGCGGACATGATTGCGTCGGCGAGAATGGCTTCCAGGACCTCCATTTCGAACACGGTTTCCATCGGCTCGATGCCAAGGAGGTGGACAAGCGCCATGAAGACCTGCTCGCCGAGACGCCAGGAGAAGCCCAAAGGCCTGTGGCGCTTGGGGTCCTTGCGCCATTCGCCGTTCTTCGAAAAGGCGGGGATGACCACGGCCTGTCCAATGTCGAACTCGGCGGCGGCCCTAACCCGGCCTACGTCGGCGTCCGAATTGTCAACATTGGAATTTTGGAAAGGGGCTCCCGTCGCGGCGGCTGGGGTATGTCCCAGCCCGCGGGTCACTCAGCCGTCAACGGCGGCTTTACAACAATTTCAAGATCGTTCATCATTATCGAACATTCCCAAGAAAAACCGCTGGAGAGGGGCCAACCTCGTTGATGGCGGTTTTTTCATGGTCGGTCGATATTCGGCACCCGTCAACCGCCGATCAGACTGGCGAATTGCGCGAGTATCTGTCAGTCGATGTGGCCGGCGTTCCGGAGAAGCGTGACATCATCCGCCGCTAACGGCCTGAAAGAAATGAACTCGTCTGCAGTGACTGGACCGAGGCCCAACTGCTCAATCAAGGCTTTGTCACGCTGCCCCCACAACAAGGCAATTCCCTTGGGCGCAAGGATGTCTCTCGCGCCGCCATTTCGACGAATGCGCTTCATATAGTCGTGTTGTTGAGCCAAGGCGCTAACCTGCTGCCGCGATATCGGCCGGCCTTGTACTTTCTCAAATAGCGCTGCGATACGGCTTGTGCCACCTCGCGCCGACATGATCTCCATACGATCCGATACCGACAGGACTTCCCAGAAATTAGGCGGATACGGATGGTCGCGTAGTATCCACCATATGTTTACGTGCTGGGCCGCCAAAAGCTGGCCCTTGCCATCCTGGTTCTTGCTAAGACGTAGATATTCGGGCCGGCAGACCACGATGCCGACGTCACAAAGCGCCGTTCTCTCCGAAGACCTTACGAGGAGTGCCGGCCTTCCAACAACTTCCTTTGGAAGCATCCAGTCGCGGCCAGTCGTGTTTTTGATGTCGATCTCGACGCCATCTACCAGCATGTCGAGCACGCTGCCCTTCGGCACGCCGAGATAGTTCCTTATGAGAATTTCGACCTTCGTTCCGACATACGTTTTTTCCGTCTTCTCCGTTTCGATGAGGGTGAAGCGGTTCGTACGCGGGGCATCGATAACCTCATCAAACGCCTGCCGAAGTAGAGCGGGAACATCCACGGCAAACTTATCGAAACCGCCGGCATGGTTGAGAATTGCCTTCACGAGCCTGGAGACGAGAGGATAGTCAGGGTGGGACGAATCGAGCGGTGCGTGCGACATGCCGCCGACTGTCCGTTGACATGGTTAGTGAACCGTTAATCGAACATGGACATGGCACCCCTCTGTAAAATGAATCGACACCGTTGCACCTTTAAGATGAAACCGATATCCAGAATGCGTTTGGGCCTGAGGTGTAGATGACTTGGATTTCGGAAGACGATTTTCGCAATCAGTTGCGGACTCTGGAAGCGCCTGACTTTTATCAAAGCGTAATGTTCAGCAACCAAGCATATGTGTTTAGCCGCGATCACGATGAGGCCTCGGCCTCCAAAATGTACGACAGGTTCAAAGAGCAGATTGCTTCGCATTTCGAAGTTTCAAGGCATAACGTTTGCCTGATCGGCTCCGGTAAAACTGGATACAGCCTGAACCCGGACAAGCATTTCAAGCTTTACAACACAGAGTCTGATATCGATGTTGTGATCGTCTCACCAAGCCAATTCCACTCGCTGTGGAACGTGTACGTGCGGCTACACTATTTTGATACCGAATTCAAAATCTCAGATGTGAGGCGAGACATATTTCGGCAATTTGTGAGTTTTAAGCAGCTGCCTCAAACCAGTCAGGAAATTGTCGACCTCGAAAAACGCCTGGGTCCCTTGCGCAGAGATTTGGAGAAGAAGTTTTACCTGGTCTCGGAGATAAATTTTAGAATCTATCATAACTGGGAAGCGGTTGAGCTATACCACATTCACGGAATACAGAAGATAAAGTCGGGCCTAGAACGGGGAGTAATTGCTTGAATATCGCCGACCACACCAGTTATGAAGGCCGAGACGTAAAATGGATCAAGGACCATTTCGAGAGGAAGCTTCTTTTCGTTGACGACTCGTTTCAGCGGCAGTTTGTTTGGCTTCCAAAGCATCGCATCCGCCTCATTGAAACGATGCTAGCCGGCTTCCCTATACCCGAGATTTACCTGTGGCAAACGGACACCGATCCCGACACGGGAGATTCGAAATATAGCATCATTGATGGGCAACAGCGTATCCGCTCCGTTGTCGGCTACATCAACAATGAGTATAAACTCAGAAAGACGTCTTTAAATAAAGATTATCAGGAATGGTCTTTCGCAGACAAAAAATTCTTTGAACTCAGCCCCGAGCAAAAGGCAGTGATATGGAAGTATAAATTTCATATCAAGTTTATCTCTTCGGCAGTTCCTCGATCTGAAATCACGAAAATGTTCTTGCGATTAAATAGCACTAACATGACTTTAAACCCGCAGGAGCTAAGGCATGCGGAATTCAGCGGTCAGTTCTTGGAAGCGGCAGAAGCGATCGCGGATGACCCGATTTGGCGCGAAAACAAGCTGTTTGCGGAACCTGAAATCCGGCGGATGCGGGATATCCAGTTCGTCAGCAGCATACTGATCTATCTTCGGCGCGGCGTTGTTGAGGAGCTCAGTCAGTCCAATATAAATAGAATCTATGATGCATATAACGAAACCTACACTGAACGAGGCGACGACGAGAAGGCCGTTATAGCGCTGGCTCAAGCTGCACTCGCCGTTGGCGGTACGGATGAGGAATTGAAAAAGTTTCTCCGGTCCAAAGTCCATCTATATTCCCTTATGATCGTCTGCGATCAGATGCCAAAGGAAATCTCCAATCAGGATGTGAGCCGGCGGTTTAAAGCATTTGTCGCTGCTTACTACGCGGTGGAGCCTGACAAGGTCTACGACACGCCAACGGAGCTAGCCGCTGTTGAATATAGGCGTTTGACGACTGAAGGGGTTCAAAAGCGATACAACCGAACTAGGCGTATTGCTGTACTAAGGCGCTTTTTGGAGACGGGGACATATGTGCCCGAGGTCGCGCCCGGGCCTGATCATGGACAAGGTGAAGAGGAAATTATCGACGCGTGATTTGACGATGAACCTGCCGCGTCAAAACTCTTTTATGTCTCGGCAAGGAGGAACGCTGCAGTTCTGTTCGTCAGACCGCAAGTGCTTGGTAAACGGTTCGCGTTTCGATCGCCGCGCGCACCTTATCAGCGACCGCCCTTGCAACTGGTGGGGGGAATGCATTTCCAACTTGGCGATATGCAGCGGTCTTCTTTCCGTGAAACTGCCAAGCATCGTCAAACCCTTGGATGCGTGCCGCCATGCGGACGGTGAGGCGAGGCATGCCCACGAAGTCACGTTCCGGGGCTTCTTCCGCGATCGACTTTCCGTTGACGCCCAGAGTTGCCCACGCCGCACGCGCACGTGTCGGACCGAGGTCAGGCCCCCCGTGCTTCTTCGATCCGCCTACAAGTGTCGGTGCAACATCATTCGCGCGCTTGGCCCATGCCTTCGCGCCTTTCCAGCCATTTGCAGACATGAGGTCGACAAGCGTCTCGCCGACAGTAGGTGCGTCAAAAGGCGACGGAGAAGGCCATTCGAAATTGTCTTTGATGTCGTCGCGCAATGCCACAATCAGGACGCGGGGACGTAGCTGCGGCACGCCGTAGTCGGATGCATTGAACAGACGCCAATGGGCCTCATAGCCAAGCTTCTTGAGCTCGCCTCGGATGAAGCCACGATAATCTTCGAATACGGCACTCAGGAAGCCACGGACGTTTTCGATCATTACGGCCTTTGGGCGGGTTTCGTCAACGAGGCGGATCGCGGCAGGGAAGAGGTTGCGCTCGTCCTTGTCACCGAGTTGCTTGCCGGCCACGGAAAACGGCGGGCATGGGAGGCCGCCAGCAAGAAGATCGATACCTTTGTATCCCGTTCCATCGAACAAAGAGAGGTCTTCCTCGTGAACCGTCCACTGCCTGCGGTTCAGCCGAAGCGTCTCACAGCAGTCCCGATCTATCTCGACCACGCCGGCATGACCGAACCCGGCAAGCTCCAGGCCACGCGCCTGACCACCTGCACCAGCGCACATTTCGAGCGAGGTTAGGGACATTGGAGGCCTCCGCAAGTGAACAAAATAAGAACAAGGGCCGAATAGCACGGAATTCAAGGCCGCGCAACGTTCTCTGCGAGGTTAGGGGTACATGGTTTCGCCAAGCTTAACTTCGTGAACAGACTGAGAATCCACAGGATTAATCTCCTTGGAGGAAGTCTGTAATACGGCTCCGAACGGAATCCATGTTCCGGAGCTCGCACTCCCAGATAACCAAGACTCGCCAGCCGCCGGCCTCCAGCAAGGCAAGGTTCTTTTGGTCGCGCTCCACATTACGATCCATTTTCGGCCCCCAATACGTCTTGTTCGACTTTGCCTCTGATCGGGCTTCCCAACAGGCTGGGTCATAACGGAGATGAGCGTGCCAATAGCATCCCCGGACTTCGATGATCTTCCGCCTCGGGCCAAATACGAGATCGGGCTTGCCTGGCAAGTCCTTGCGGTGGAGACGATAGCGGTAGCCCATCGCATGGACTAGGCGTCGGACTACGAGTTCGGGACCAGTGTCCTTCGAACGTATCCGTGACATGTTTCGGCTGCGTTGATCGGACGTCTCTGCCATCATTTTCGCCCCACCCCGCCTAAAGGCGGTGCTGCGGCCCTCCCCCCGGGAAGGGCCTCTCGCCCCCGCGGGGGCGACTTGGTTTCCCCGCCGTCGCGCGAGCGCTCGGGCGGTGCCATTTCAATCGATCTCAAACCGGGGAAGTTTGGCAATCTCATGCGCAAGTACGTGGGGCTTGAAGCCTCCGTATGCCTCGCCCTCGGTCGCGGGAACGTGCCCCTGCATGTAATCTCGGGTTCCGACATCCATGTAGACACCTCGTGCCTCTGTTTTGAAAAGGTGCCGCCATGCGTGATTGGGCCTAATCCTGATGTCATCGACTCCAAGTTTACGGACCCACCCCGCCAGTCGCTCTCCGACCTTGTTGTACTGCGGGTTCCCTTCCGTCCCACCCCGATGCCGCGACGGATCGTAGAACAACGGACCCGTACGCCTTGATCTAACAAAGTCTAGAAACCCCTGTTCAATCAGGTGAGGATGGACCGCAACAAATCGGGCATTGCCGTCCTTAGTCGTGCCGGCGTCAGGCGTTATCCAGATTAACGGATATCCATCGTGATGCTGGACGTCCTGCTTCCGCAGCTGGGCTATTTCACCTACGCGAGCCCCCGTATAAGCACAGAGCCACGGTATCCAGCGGTAAGCAGCCTTCATTTCAGGACCACATCTTTGAGGTGGTGGGCCCAGGCTAGCAGTCAGGATAGTTTTCACCTCTTGAGCGGTGAAAGATTTCTCACGCGTCTTTTTCTTGCGTGGTACGGCAACCGCTATATCGTCAACGGGATTGATCGATATGCGCTTATTCGCCTTAGCCCAATTACAGGTTGCCTTGAGGCAGGCGAGATACCCATCTTGGACGCTTACAGCGCTTAGTCCAGACCTCAGTAGACGGTCTTTCCAGTCAATCACCCATTCACTCGTCAAGTCCCGGATATCGGTGACCTCAAGTGCGGCCTTTTTAATGATGCCCTTCCATTTCTTGTAGGTAGTGTGACCCGTCTGCTTCTCGTTCGTATAGTCTTCGAACACCTGCAGCAGGCTGTATTTGTCCGCCGTTTCCGGGCTCTTGGGGGCTTGTTTTATGACCAGTTCAAGCGGGGGGAACCGATCGGCGTCGGGATCAGAGCGGAAATCGCCATTGGACAGCTTGAGCAAATGTTCTTTAGCCTGAAGCACCGCAGTGCCGACAGCTTTCCGGAGGAGCTCCATGCTTTGCGGATCGACACGATAGCCGTGGCGCTCAAGGTATGCGTTTATGGCCTTGTCGTTTCGCCGCGTTTTCAGATTTTCGAGCGTACGTTGAAACAGATCAGCGTCCTTGGTGATCTGCGCCACTTTTACTTTGTCCGGCCGCAACTGCAGATGATCCTCCAAAAGAGCACCCTCGCGCGCGAGGGGATCGCCCGGATTATCCTCGTTCTCGGCAACCATCGCACGGTAGATTTCGCCAGACATGGCAACAGCCTGCTTTTGCGTCAGGGAAATCACGCCGGCTGACAATTGCACCCAACGCGCCTTAACCTCCTGAAGCACCCGCGCATGTGCGATGGTCGCCTCACGAGGATCGCGCGTGTTCAGGCTGCGCTTAACCACGTCCGTTCCAACGAGAGGAATCAGATGCTGCGGTACTCGCATGCGGAAATAGTAGATGCCGGATTTCGATTTTTCTGGGCGAGGCATTCGTAGGACCATGTGTACCATCTTTGTGTACAAGTCGGCCGTCAACGAACCCTTAAAACTCAGTATGTTGAGCCATTTCAAAGCTGTTTGGGAGCGATGGCGGAGAGGGTGGGATTCGAACCCACGATACCCTTGCGAGTATGCCGCATTTCGAGTGCGGTGCTTTCGACCACTCAGCCACCTCTCCGGTCACACTGGTCGGCGCTCGGTGCGCGGGCTGTCTCATAGCGGCAACTCAGCCCCCTTGCAAGAGAGAATATAATTGTTTTTCGATTACATTCCTTAAGCCTCCCATTGGCGTGCCTCTCGATGAGAAACCAGAAGCCGAGGGCCGATGCCAAGCTTCCTATGATCCTGCAGAATTTTCGCTAGCCGCCTCCAAACGACGAGGCGGCAAATCATGCGCGAAGCGCGCACGGCGTAGACCACCCGACCGCTAATTCAAACCCGTATCAAAGCCGCGCTTGCGCGAGATCCGGGTCAGACAATGAAGAGCATCGGAGCGTTCAGCATCGCGGCGACCGCAGGGCGCGAACGCGGGAATTCTCGACTCGTCAGGGCCGGAAAATGGGAAGCCGCAGGAGCCTGAGCATAGCGACCCGACAGGGTCAGGCGGGACCGCCTTCCCCCGGCCATGGCGTTCAACTTGAAGGGGCGATAGGCTTCGTCGGAGCAGTCGTACACACGACCGCTCTCACCTCCCCGACCGCCCAAATGTCTTTGCAATATCGATGATGTCATCTCGTGCTGCCGTCGGATCATCCTTGCTCCAAGCGACACCAAGCCCGATCTTCAGATCGATGCCCGTCACCTTCTTCAGCACCACGTCCCTGCCCGGAAGATCGCCTGTCCATTCCGGTGCAAAGCCGACACCAAGACCTGATGACACAAGCGAGATCAGCGAGAAGGTGTCGTCACAGGTATAGGCGACATTGTCATTCAGACCATGCTCCTCGAAAGTCTCTGCAAAATAGCGCTCGGTGTAGGAGAGGTTCTGCCGCTTGAAGGCGATGATCTTCTCGGCTCTCAGGTCCTCGATCGTCACCTCATTCCTCGAGGCAAGCGGATTTCCCATAGGCACCGCCAGCAGATAGCGCTCATGGGCAATCGAGAAGAAGCGCAGCGAGCCGATGTTCTCGACCGGCCGGATAAAGCCGAGGTTCAGCTTGCCGCATTCCAGCTGCCGGATGATCTCCGACGTCGAGCCATTCGACACATGCAGGCGGATATCAGGAAACTTCCGGCCAATGCGCGCCAGGAACGCCGGCAGTACGCCAGTCGTTGCCGGATAGATCGTCCCGATCCGGATCTCCCGCATGGTGCCGCCTCCTGCCGCACGTGCCATTTCGGCTGAGAGATCCAGTTCCCCCAGCATCCTGACACAGCGATCATAGAACACCTCCCCTGCCCGCGTCAGCTCGACCTTGCGGGTCGAGCGCGTCAACAACTGCACCCCGAGCCCCTTCTCCAGCGCCTGGACCTGCGTGCTCAGCGCCGGCTGGGCAATGTTCACCCGCATGGCGGCACGGCCGAAATGCAGTTCCTCGGCAACAGCAACGAAGTAGGAGAGTTGGCGGAGTTCCATAGGCACCACGTTTCGTTCATCCAGCTCACGCCCTATTGTACATAGACCCGTCGGCTTTGTCATGAACAAATTGTGGTATGGAGCCATTTGCAACCAATTTGAGACGCCGCGCCGAAATGCTCGGCATATCCAACGCCGAAGTTGCCCGTCGTGCAGGGCTGACCGATCGCAGATACGGCAATTATGTAACTGGACGGAGGGAGCCAGATCTCTCCACGCTCGTGCGTATCGCGACTGTTCTATCGATCTCCGTTGATGAACTGATCGGCATGGCTCCGGAAAAAGACGTAAGAACCGTTGAGGAAATTTTTCAGGAGAGAATCATTTCGGCGCTCCACGCGCTTAAGGCAGACGATCTTAAAAGGCTGGCAGTGATGATTGAGGCTTTGACTTCTGCTCGCGAAGACTAGAACGAGTTCAGCCGTGCTGTCGCAGTCGCGGAAGCGCACGAAAGCTCAGGCGGGCACGAGTGCCCGCCGGTTCGATCAACGAATTTAACATGTCATCCTATCGGATGGGCGTTTACTGGAGCGGCGCCAGGAGGTCCATCGGAATTCCTGCCTTTTGCCGCGGATCCCGCTGGACATAAGCCCCATTCGGGGTGGTCTTCACGGAGAACTCGTTGCGCGCATATGCATCGGTCTGGCCGACCGGCTTCGCATTCATGGTCTTCAGCAGGGAGCCTGAAGCCGCCAGGATCTTGTATTCCGCAAACAGAGCCGCGACGCGGGCCGTTTCGGCGACGATGCTGGTGGACAAGAAGATCGGCGAACCCGTCGAGATCATGGTGAATGGTCGTCGCATCGCGCGCGGCGAGATCACCGTTCTCGAGAACGACGATACACGATTTGGTGTCAAACTGATTGAAGTGATGGCGACCAAGACATCCTGACCCATGACGGGCCAGAGAGGACAAGACCATGATGGACTTCGACGATTTTGGCGGCCCCTTAACCGGAAAACCGCTTTCCCAGGCCGACAAGGCAGCCGCCGTGCTGCTGGCCATGGGAAAGGGTGTTGCCGGCAAGCTGCTCAAATACTTCACGCAGGCGGAACTGCAGACGATCATTGCGTCGGCACAGACCCTGCGCACCATCCCGCCGGATGAACTGACCGAACTCGTCAACGAGTTCGAAGACCTGTTCACCGAAGGTGCGGGCCTCATGGACAATGCCAAGGCCATCGAGAGCATTCTCGAGGAAGGCCTGACGCCCGAGGAAGTCGATGGACTTCTCGGACGTCGCACCGCGTTCCAGGCCTATGAAGCGTCCATCTGGGACCGTCTGCAGGATGCCGATCCTGATTTCATCGCGCGCTTTCTGATGCGCGAGCATCCCCAGACTGTTGCCTACATCCTCTCGATGCTGCCCTCTTCCTTCGGCGCCAAGGTGCTCCTGAAGCTGCCGGAAAGCCGTCGCGCCGATATTATGAACCGCACGGTCAACCTGAAGAACGTCAGCCCGAAGGCCGCTCAGATCATCGAAAACCGCGTTCACGACCTGATCGCCGAAATCGAAGCCGAGAAGAACTCGACCGGCTCTGCCAAGGTGGCGGAACTGATGAACGAACTGGAAAAGACCGAAGTCGATACATTGCTCACCTCGCTGGAATCGATCAGCAAGGAATCGGTCAACAAGGTTCGCCCGAAGATCTTCCTCTTCGAAGACCTGCTCGTGATGCCGCAGCGCAGCCGCGTACTGCTGCTGAACGACATCTCCGGCGACATCTTGACCATGGCGCTGCGTGGCGCCAGCGCCGAGATCAAGGAATGCGTGCTGGCCTCGATCAGCCCGCGCTCCCGCCGCATGATCGAATCAGACCTGCAGGCAGGAACCGCCGGAATCAACCCGCGGGAGATCGCGATCGCACGCCGCGCCGTGGCGCAGGAAGCGATCCGCCTCGCCAATGCGGGCCAGATTCAGCTTAAAGACACCGAAGGCGGCGATACGCAGGCGGCCTGAGCGGTCACCTCTGTTGAAAACCCGGTCCTTTTGATCACCCGCCGATTGAACCCCAATCGGCGGGTGTCTACGTTCGACGTACCGGCACCTTTCCGGTGGCTGTGGGCGCGAGGCGCAAACGGCGCAATTGACCGGGGCATCATCAATCCCGCCCGGTGCAGCCTCCGAGGACGGCAGCGGCCATGGCCGAAGATGACGACAAAGACAGCAAAACCGAAGACCCGACCGAGAAAAAGCTTCGGGATGCGATGGAGAAGGGAAACGTACCGAGCTCCCGCGAGGCACCGATCTTTGCGACGGCACTCGGCTTCTATCTCTTTGCCGTGTTCTTTCTGCCCGGAGCGGTGACACGTCTTTCGCAATCGCTGAAGGACATCTTCGAGCGCCCCGACCAATGGTATCTCGGAACGGCCGTCGACGTCGTCTCGCTCTTCACCCATCTGGCCTGGGAGGTTGGGGCCTTTCTCGCTCCCATGCTGATCATGCTGATCCTGTTCGGGGTTACCGCCAACGTCGCGCAGAACATGCCCTATTTCGTTCTCGAACGAATCAGGCCTCAGGCGAACCGGATCTCGATCGTCAAAGGCTGGAATCGCATCTTCAGCTCTCAGGGCATGGTCGAGTTCGCCAAATCGATCTTCAAGATCATCGTGCTCTCGGCAATCATGGTCTTTGCACTGCGCAGCGATTACTTCGCCGTCATCGACACGATGTTCTCCGACCCTCAGGTGATTTTCGTCAAGATGTCGGAAATCCTGAACAAGATGATGATCATCGTCGTCATGGCGACGGCAATGCTGGCAACCGTCGATATCTTCTGGACCCGGTATCACTGGTACGAACAGCTGCGCATGACGAAGCAGGAGGTGAAGGAAGAGTACAAGCAGGCTCAGGGTGACCCGATCGTCAAGGCCCGCCAGCGCTCGATTGCCCGGGATCGGGCCCGCAAGCGCATGATCGCGAGCGTGCCCCGCGCGACACTGGTGATCACCAATCCGACCCACTATGCGGTGGCCTTGCGCTATGTGCGCGAGGAAAACGAGGCGCCAGTGGTCGTTGCCAAGGGGCAGGACCTGGTGGCGCTGAAGATTCGAGAGATCGCTCGCGAAAACGACATCCCCATTTTTGAGGATCCGCCACTCGCCCGCTCCATGTTTGCGCAAGTCTCGGTGGATAGCGTCATTCCGTCAGTATTTTACAAGGCAGTCGCAGAGCTCGTGCACCGGGTTTATGCGTCGAAGGCCCCCAAGAGACGGATAAGCTAGGCCCGATGAAGAAGTGCTCCTACACCAACCAGCGTGAACGCATCGTGGCGGAGGCTATCAGCCCCGTTGCAAGCGAATTGCGCCTTCTGGACGCTGCCGACCTCATTTCACTTCTACGTTTTGAACTTTACGGAAATCTCTCGGACCTCGTTTCGTCCGCAGCCGAACTCTATTTTCATCCCGGCACCGTCGTTTTCGGCGCCGGTGGCGATTATCGGCTCGAATGGGGTGGTCCGCCGGAGGTTGTGCTCGATCTCGAGATCAAGCCGCGCGGCATCACCATCTATTCTCAGCTGACGCTGACCAACGAGCATGCCGGGCTCGACATCAAGCATATCGCGTTTCATGACACGTCCGGAGATCCGGACGCCAATACGCGAATGCTGGAAGATCGCCTCGAAGAGGCGCGCTTCGTCAAGGGACAGGCGTCCCCGCTCTACGGATGAAACAGGCTCAGGTGATGTAGCCAAGGCGAATTGCCTTGGCGATCGCCTGGATGCGGTTGACCGAATCAAGCTTGATCGTCGCCGATCCGAGATAGGCGTTGACGGTATGCACCGACAGGCCGAGACGCTCTGCGATTTCTTCGCTGATGCGTCCGTCGCCTGCAAGCTGCAGGCAGGCGATCTCGCGTTCGCTCAAGGTTTCGGATGGTGCCGCCCGGCGTTCGTCAAGCGACAGGATATCGGTCATCACCTTGTAGCAGCGGCTGTGGACCGCAAGGATCAGCTCGCCGGGCAGATCGGCGCCGCCGATCGTCGGAAACACCACGTAGCCGTTTCCGACAGCACCGAGGCGCACAGGAAAAGCGATACCCGAATAGGGCAGCAGGCGCTCTTGCAACTGGACGGCAAAGGGCGTGAAGTCCGATGCATCCAGGAAGCTCGTCTTCTCCTCCGCGCTCCAGAGCACCGGCAGAGTCGAAGTCTCGATATGGGCGAGAAGAGCGTCACCATAAGCCCCGATGAAGGCCTCCCGGCCGCTGCTGAGACCGCTGCTCCAGTTCTCGAATTCCGGATCCAGACGTCGCTTGTGCGGCAGACTGGCGCCAGCGACGCGAAACGCTGCAAAGCCGCGCGCATTCAAAGACCGCTGCAGCGACACAAGCTTCGGGAAGATATCCGAACGGGAGGTGACGGGACGCTGGCCTGACCAAGTCGCATCTTCGAGGATGTTTCCGCCTGGTCTGGTTGTGGTGGCCATTCCTGCTCCCTCAAACGAGATTGTTGCGCACCGCATAGGCGATGGCTTCCGAGCGTGTCTTCGTCGCAGTCTTGCGCATCACGCTCGTGATGTAGTTGTTGATCGTGTTGCGCGAGATGCCGAGGATCGTGGCGATCTCGTCGCTGGTCTTTCCCTCGGCAATCCAGAACAGGCATTCCAGTTCTCGATCGGTCAAGTCAAAGTCGCGGTCGCTCTTGTGCCCCTTGTTGGCCGAGAGGCTCAGCGCATAAGCCGCAAGCAGGCCGACTTCCCTCAAGCGCTCGGGCGACAGCACATAGTCCTGCGGGAAGAGCAAAAGCAGAGCGAGACGGGTTCGTCCGACATTGAGGGTCACCGTGCAATACTGCCGGCTGGTGCCGGCGGGTACATGCGCATCGTCAGGCAGAATGGCATATTTCGGCTGCAGAACCGACAGGCACTTCTCGAGCTCAGTCGACTGGGAATAGCTGGTGGCCAGTTCGCTCTCGAGACGACGGACGAGATCGAAGGGCCAATCGGCGGCCACGACGAAGTCGAGCCCCTCTTCCTGGACAAGATCGTAGCGCGCAAGCAAGTGATGCGAGGCGCCGACATAATCACAGAGAACGCGCAGGCACTGGCCCATGTCACCCGATAGCGCCGGCGTTGCCAGCTTTCGGATCAGTACGTCCTTCGACGAGGAGCCTTTGTGCAGAGACTCTGCCAGAGAAGCCGCCCGAGACCGCCCCTCAGTGCCCTCTGTTGTCGGCTCGGCATCCATTCAATGTGCCCCTTTGAAGTGACAGCCTAGCATTGTCGCAGTCTTCGCCATGTCCGAGTGCAGCCGACTCACATATGGCCCAATCTCGGACTACCGAATCATGTTCACTCTAAAATATAAAGTGGCAAAGGTCACAAGCATTTGCGGTATTGCGAGACGGGTGCAAGCATGCCCGGTCAAGACCTCTGGTGCAACCCCGTATCGTTATGGGGCTACAATGCAAAACCGCGCCCGGAGGGCGCGGTTGGTACTCGCTTGTTCTTGAAAATCAGGCGGCGTTGTCCACAGCCCATTTGCGAAGGATCTTGGCGGCGCGCTCTTCCGAGATTTCCACCATGCGCGAGAGGCGCCGCTCCGGACCTTCCTTGACCCGGCGGTTGAAGCCGCCATTCGGGTCGTCGTCCATGGTGAGAAGGTCGTCGGTCGAGTCGAAGCCGAAGTCGGATCCGAAGCCATCCATGAGGCCGCCCCCTGCCCCGCCACCCATGGCGGGAGAGAAATCGGGCAGTTCCAGACCGGCAGCCTGCTCGCCGATCCCGCCAGCGAGTGCCGGCTCGGCACCACCGCCACCGGCGGTGCGAATCATCGGACGGATACCCATCCAGACGATGAGGAAGGCAACAGCGACGAAGGCCAGCGAGTTGATGATGCCACCGATGTTGCGGCTCAGGATTTCCATGAAGCCGGGGCCTGTCGCGGAGTCTTCCAGCAGCTGGTTTTCCAGGAAGTCCATGGCCGTCAGGGTCACGACGTCACCACGGTTGGTGTCGAGACCGGCGGCCGATGTGACGATCTTCTGCATCTCGGCGAGATAGGCATCGATCTTGGCCTGGTCGACGGGCTCGCCCACCATCTTGGCGATGCGGCCACGATTGACGACGACGGCGACCGAGAGCTTTTCGACGGTATAGCTGTTCTTGACCGTCGCGACCGTCTTGCTGTTGATCTCGTAGTTGGTCTGCTCTTCCTTCTTGTCCTGCTCGTCGGACGACTGAGGGCCACCGCCACCGGCCTCAGGCGCTGCCTGGGGAATGTTCTGTTCGACGGTCGCAGCCGTGTCAGACTGACGCTGGAGAGACTTCTGCTGTTCCTTGGTGACGCGAACCGAGCGTTCCACGCGCGATTCCGGGTCGTAGATCGTTTCCTGGATCTGCTGGCTGTCGGTGTTGATCTGCGCCATGACGCTGGAACGGAAGTTGTCCATTCCCAGGAAGGGCGCCAGCGCCTTGTCGATGTTGGTTTCGACTTCGCGCTGAACGGACTGAACGACGCCCAGCGAACGGGAGGCTTCACCGCCGGTCTCGTCACCTGCCGCAAGCAGCTGGCCGGTGGAATCGAGAATCGTCACATCCTCGACGTCCAGACCCGGGACGGAGGAAGCGACCAGCTGGCGGATCGATGCTGCGGCCTTGCGGCCAGCATCCGACGAGGCGCGAATCATGACGGAAGCGGTCGGCTTCTGTTCGCCGCGACGGAAGTTGCCGATGTCCGGCATGACGATGTGCACGCGGGCTGCTGCAATGCCGGCGATCTGCTGGATGGTGCGTGCGACTTCACCTTCCAGCGCGCGGACACGCGTGACTTCCTGCATGAACGAAGTGAGACCGAGCGAGCCGACATTGTCGAAAAGCTCGTAGCCGGCATTGGCGCTGTTCGGCAGACCACGTTCGGCGAGCAGGAGACGTGCCTTTCCGGTCATGCCGGCGCGCACGCTGATGCTCTGGCCATCGGAACCGGTCTGGAAGTCGACGCCCGATTCAGCAAGAGCGATGCTGATCTGGTTCATGTCGACCGGTTCGAGGCCGACATACAGGGTCTCGTAAGAGGGTTTGTTGACGTAAAGCGCACCGGCAATGATGATCGCGAAGGAGACGACAGCCACCCCGGCCATGGCCAGAATCTTCGTCTGCCCCATCGCCGCGAAATTTTTAGGTATCTGAAGTAATTGATTTAACAGATTCATTCTGTCTCGCACCATCTACAAGAAGGGTCTGGGCGCTTTTGCCCTTGGCGCGACAATAGAAATCGAAACTTGTGCGAACGTTTCGCGAGGCCGGAAAGCCGAATTCATTTCGGCAATTGGCAGATTGAGGATCTGCGGCCGGTGCCTCGAAAGAAGGAAGTTAGAAGAAGTCGAAGTCGCCGGCAGCCTTTACCAGCGGTTGCGAATGGCCATGGCGAAGGCCTGCCCCCAGCGCCTTCTGCATGTCGGCAAGCTTGACGAGGCTCAAGGCGGTCGTCATGTCGATCATCCAGTCCGACGGGATCGTCCCGGTGATGGTGTCGACGAATTCGGCCAAGCCCCTGGCTTTCTGAACGGCAAGGTCAATGCCCTGCAGAACCTTGAGGCTGTCCGGATGCTCCAGTACCTTCGGGCCGCCGAGTTCGAGAAGGTGCGGTTCAACACGCTCAATCAGATAAGCCACGTCGTGCAGCTCGCTGACGATGCGCATGAGGATTTCCGGAAGTTCTTCCCGTGTATCCTGGTTTCCCGCCAAGTGTTCGTTTTGCATCCGATGTCCAGTACTAGAAGAACTCGATTGAAGTTTCCACCGGCTTCGAAACAGGAACCGGACGCTGCTCCAGCGCCACCGTCTTCTGCGTTTCTGCGCCCGTGAGCGGATACTGTCTTGCCCGGCCGCTGACCGGCCAGAATTCCAGTTTGCGGCCGTGGTCTCCGCCCGTGGAGGACCCAACGACCTTGATGCCTTCGTCGCGCAGGAATTGCTGGGCAAATGCTGCGTTCTGTTCGCCGACATTCGAGAACGTCGCGATCGTCTTGGCGCCACCGAAAACTTTGGCCTCCAAGCGATCCCTGCGCGCGCCCTGCTTCAGAAGGCCGTTGATCAAAAGCTCCATCAGATGGACCCCGTAACGGGTGGCGTCGCCGCCACCGGCACCTGGCACCGCGGAACCCGGAAGCAGGAAGTGGTTCATGCCACCTACTCCTGCAATCGGATCCCGAATACAGGCAGCAACACACGAACCGAGGATGGTCGACAGAACCACATTCGGGTCCTTGCTGACTTTCCACTCCCCTTGGATGATATGGACGCGCTTTGCTGCACTGTCATCGATCATTTCAATGCTCCGAATACAGCCTCGATGGCCGCCTTCATCTTCTCGATCGTGAACGGTTTCGCCAGAACGTTATTGGCGCCCAGCTGTGCAGCCTTCTGGACTAGCGCACGGTCGCCCTGCGCGGTCAGGATGATGAAGGCCGCCTTCTTGGTGTTCGGATTGGTGCGCACCGCCTGGAGCAGGCCCAAACCGTCCATCTTCGGCATGTTGAAGTCCGAGATGACCAGGTGATGGGGCTGTTGCTCCATGATCTTCATGCCCTGCTCGCCGTCGCCGGCGGCAGTGATCTGCTTGAAGCCCAGCTGGGTCAGCGCGTCGCTGAGCAGCAGGCGACTTGTGACCTGATCGTCGACGATCAGAACTTTGATTTTTTCGGCTAGGGACATTATTCAATACCTTCTTTTCGGGCAGCAGTGAGTTTGAGGATTTCCTCGCCAATGGAGGTGAGAGGCAGTTGATGCTCGACAGCGCCCAGCTCATGGGCGACTCGTGGCATCCCATAGACCACACAGGTCTTTTCGTTCTGGCCGATGGTACGAGCACCGGCATGACGCATCTTCAGAAGACCGGAGGCGCCGTCGCGCCCCATGCCCGTCAGGATGACCCCGACGGCATTGCGGCCGGCAAGCTCGGCGACCGAATCGAAGAGAACATCGACCGAAGGCCGGTGTCCGTTGACCGGCGCGCGCTCGACCAGTCGGCAGCAGGGCGCCGACGCATTCGACACCTGAAGATGACGCTCGCCACCGGGGGCGAGATAGATCTTGCCGATCTCGAGCCTTGCCCCATCCGTGGCCTCCTCCACCACGGGTGCGCAGAGACGGTTCAACCGCTCGGCGAAGCTCTTCGTGAAGGTCGGCGGCATGTGCTGCGTAATCACCGTCGGCGGGCAATTGCGCGGGAATTTCTGCAAGACGGCGATCAGCGCTTCGACGCCGCCGGTCGACGAGCCGATGGCCACGATCTTGCGCCCGACGCGGAAATCGGCAGCAGGCGCGGTCGCTACCGGTTGGACATGCGGTGCCGAATGATGACGGTGCTGAGAACGCGCCGCCGCCTTGACCTTTTCGGCAAGCTCGCCGAACGGGCGCGGCTCACCCGGCTGAGGCTTTGCCACACAGTCAAATGCGCCGATTTCGAGCGCAGCCAACGTTGCTTCAGCGCCGCGATGCGTCATGGTCGAGACCATGATCACCGGCATGGGCCGCAGCTTCATGATCTTTTCGAGGAACTCGAGGCCGTTCATGTTCGGCATCTCGATGTCGAGTGTCACGACATCGGGATTGAGCTGCTTGATCGCCGCGCGAGCTTCCATGGCATCGCCGGCCTGGCCGATGACGCTGACATCCGGATCCTGGCTGAGGACAGCCGTGATCAGACCGCGCATCGTGGGGCTGTCATCGACGACGAGAACGCGTGCAGGTGCCGCCATTACTTTCGTCCTCCATTTTTGCCCAGGTACCGATAGGTGGTGATGCCGATATTGTCGAAATCGTTCTTCGAGTCGCCCGAGACGCGCTCGGAGTGGCCGATATACAGGTGGCCGCCGACGGGCAGCAGATCGCCAAAGCGGGTCCAGATGCGCATTTGGGTCGGCTCGTCGAAGTAGATCACGACGTTGCGGCAGAAGATCACGTCAAACTTGCCCTTGAAAGGCCACTGGGCCATCAGGTTCAGTTCGTTGTAGGTGATCAGACGCTTCAGGCGCTCGTCGACCTGGAACTTGCGGCGCCCGCCGATCTCGACTTCCTTGAACCACTGCTTGCGGATGGCAGGCGACACGGTTTCGAGTGCCTGCTCGTCATAGGCGCCCTGGCGGGCGACGGCGAGGATCTTCGGATCGATATCGGTGGCTAGGATCTTGAAGTCGTAGTCCAGCACGTTCGGAAAGGCCTGGAACACGGTCAAGGCAATCGAATAGGGTTCCTGGCCGTCCGAGCTTGCGGCGGACCAGATGCGCACGCGACCGCCGGATTTCGCCCGCTGGATGAGCCCCGGCAGCACCTCGTCACGCAGATGTTCGAAGTGATGGTTCTCGCGGAAGAAACGCGTGAAGTTGGTTGTCAGATGCGAGAGCATCTCGCGGCGCTCGGCCGAACCCTCCGGCGAGGCAACGAGCTGGCAATAGGCGCGGAAACCGGAAAGGCCAAGATTGCGGATGTGCTTAGACAGTCGCGAGTAGACGAGCGAAGCCTTGCTGTCGTTCAGCGCGATGCCCGCATCCGAATAGATCATGGCAGCAATCTCGTTCAGATCCCGTCGGGTCAGCGGGTATTCGCCGCTGGCCAGGACTTCGTCGTCCGATTGACGGGATGTACTCATTGCAAAGGTCATGCAGCCTCGCTTTCGGCGGCTTCGTTGAAGAGTGCACCGAGCTCGACCAGGCAGATCATCCGCTTGTCGATGGCAAGAATGCCACGGGCATAGTGTTTCTCGAGGTCGGAGGAGACCTCCGGCGTCGGCTGAATATCCGCGTCGCTCACCGTGAGGATGTCGGAGACCGCATCCACCAGGAGACCGACGACCCGAGACTTGACCTGGGCCACGATGATGACGTGGCGGGCGGTCGGCTCGGCGGGCTTCATGCCCAGACGCAGGGACAGGTCCATGATCGGCAGGACGGCACCACGCAAGTTGATGACGCCCAAGACGTAGTGCGGGGAATGCGGCAGCGGGGTCGCCGGGGTCCATCCCCGGATCTCCCGTACCGACATGATGTTTACGCAGAACTCCTGATCGCCGATACGGAAGGCGATGAGCTCCCGGCTACCCTGGACCAAGCTTTTGACCGCATACGACATACTCTTACCCTGCGACGGCTAACGACATTTCCTGCTTGAGAGACTGACCGCGGGAGGCGGCGACGACGGCATCCACATCCAGGATCAGAGCGACGCGGCCATCACCGAGGATGGTTGCGGCGGCGATACCCGGAACATGGGTGTAGTTGGCTTCGAGCGACTTGATGACGACCTGGCGCTGGCCCTGGATGGCATCGACCATCAGTGCGCGCTGGCCGCCGCCTTCGGATTCCACCAGAAGAGCGACACCATCCATCGGATTTGCCTGCGTGCCGCGGAAGTTCAGGATCCGGCCTACATCCACCAGAGGGCAGAAGGAGTTACGGATCGAGATCAGCCGCTGGTTGGCGCCGAACGAATGGATGTGCTGTGCCTCCGGCTGCAGCGTCTCGACGATCGCAGTGAGCGGAACGACGAGGGTCTGGCCGGCAACCGTGACGACCATGCCGTCGAGAACGGCGAGTGTCAGCGGCAGGCTCATGGTGAAGGTCGAGCCGAGGCCCGGACGCGAGGTGATCGAAATACGGCCACCGAGTGCCTGGATGGAGCGCTTGACCACGTCCATGCCGACGCCGCGGCCGGAGATGTCCGAGATCTTGTCGGCGGTCGAGAAGCCCGGCGCAAAGATCAGGTTGTCGATCTCTTCGTCGGTCAGGTTTGCGTCGGCGGCGATCAGCTCGTTGTCGATCGCCTTCTGGCGGACACGCTCGCGGTTGATACCGGCACCGTCATCGACGAGTTCGATGACGATACGGCCGGAGCGATGCTTCGCCGTCAGCTTGATCGTGCCTTCCGGCTCCTTGCCGGCGGCGGCGCGCTTCTCGGGGCTTTCGATGCCGTGGTCGACGGCATTTCGGATCATGTGGGTCAGCGGTTCGGCGAGCTTGTCGATGACCGTCTTGTCGACTTCGGTATTTTCACCCTCGGTGACGAGACGGATCGACTTGCCGACCATGTCGGCAACTTCGCGAACGATACGCGACATGCGCTGGAAGACCGGCTTTACCGGCTGCGCGCGGATCGCCATGACCGAGTCCTGGATCTCGCGGGTGAGCTGCTGCAGCTCCTCGAGGCCCATGTTGACGGCCGACGTACCGGTCGCATCGTTTTCGATGACGCTTTGGGAGAGCATCGCCTGGTTGATGACGAGCTCGCCAACGAGGTTGATCAGGCGGTCAACGCGGTCGAGATCGACGCGGATGGTCTGGCCGGCGGCGTTATTGGCCTGAGCGGCGGCGGCTGCGGCTGCGGCAGCAGCGGCTGCAGCAGGCGATTCCTTCTTCTCGGGCTTCGCGGCGCTGGCTGCCATCTTCATGACGTTGGAGGCAGTCTCGGCAGCCTCGACGGCAGCGGCGACGGGCTCCTCGGCGGCTTCCGAACCGTCGTCGAGTGCAGACAGATCGAACGGGACCGGGATCATCGGCAGTTCCTCGGTCGGGGCTGCCGCTTCGGCCTCACGCACCTTGATGTCGAGGTCGCAATCCCATTCGGCGAATTCGAAGACCTGACGAATGCCTTCCTCGCCCTTTTCCGCCTTGATCTGGATGGCCCAGTGGAAATAGGCGCCTTCGGGATCGAGTTCTTCGAGCGACGGCAGGTCGTCCATGTTGCAGTTGATGCTCATCTCGCCGAGGCGGGACAGATCACGCAGCAGGAGGGCGGATTCGTTGCCCTTTGAGTAGAGTTCGCGGCGTGGCTTGAAGGTCACGTCGAAGGTCGAGACGCTTGCTTCCTGCTCTTCACCGCCGAAGTCGTCGAAGGTGAAGGGGATCGGCTGGAAGCCGCTATCGTCGCTGGGTGCAGCGGCCGGTGCCGGCGCTGCAGCCTTTGCGACCGGCTTGGCGGCGGCTACCGGTGCGGCCGACGGGGCCGGCATTTCGCCGTTTGCCAGGGCTTCCAGTTCCTTGACCAGACCGCTCGAGCGGCTTTCGTCGACACTGCCGCCGTCGCGGGAAGCGGTGACCAGGTCGGCCAGAACGTCGGCCGACTTCAGCATCACCTTCATGACTTCCGGGCCGGGCTCCAGCTTGTTGGATCGAACGCAATCAAGAGTCGTCTCGAAGACGTGCGCGAAGGCAACCAGGTCATCGAGACCGAAGGCACCTGCACCGCCCTTGATGGAGTGAACCGCGCGGAATACGGCGTTGACCGTTTCCGGATCGCGATCTCCATCATTCATTTTCAGAAGACCGGATTCCAGTTCCGCGAGCTGCTCCTCGCATTCCTGGAAAAAGATCTCTTTGATTTCGTTCATATCCATAGGAGAAAATCCCGGCTTAGGCGGTTACACGCTCAATGGCATCGATCAGCTTGGTCGGATCGAAAGGCTTGACGATCCAGCCTGTCGCACCGGCCTGGCGGGCGCGGTTCTTCTTTTCGGCATCGCTTTCCGTGGTCAGGACCAGGATCGGAACCGCACGATACTTTTCGTTCCGGCGGACACCCTCGATGAAACCGAAGCCGTCGAGACGCGGCATGTTGATGTCGGTCACGATGACGTCGGGATTGCATTCTTCGAGCACTTCCAGACCCTCGACGCCATCTTCGGCCTGAATGGTCTCGAAGCCTGCGTTGTTGAGGGTGACCAGAAGCATGTTTCGAATGGTTCTGGAGTCATCCACGGTGAGCACTTTTTTCTTCATTGCCGGATCTCCTTAGCGAGCAGATGATCGATGTTCACGCCAATCAGTTGAAGGGTTTTCAGGAAAGCCTCGGAGGCCTTTCCAAATGAGAAGGGATGCTTGTCAGCTTCCCAGGCCTTGGCGGCTGCCATCAGGACCTGCACGCACTGAGCACCGACGCGCTCGACACCGGAGGCATCGATCGTCAACGGGGCACCACGCAAAGAGAGAATATTGGCCTTGAGATTGGATGCCTCGTTCAGGTCCAATATCGCGGCCAGCTTCAGACTCTTCTGATCGCCTTTCTTACTTGCCATCATTTCTTTCCTTATGTCCCAAGGCTGCGGCAACCAGACCCGAATGTGGTTCCCAGGAGAACCATTCCCCCGGATGGATTGCCGAACTTTCCGCCCTTAACTTCCTTGTGTAGCGCATGGTGGTAAACAATCCCCTCACCCTCCGAGCCCCGCGATATGGACCGGAAAACCAAAGTCGGCGGATTCGTCTTCCATCGTGTCCGGAGCGGCATAAGCGGTGGCATTCGCAACCGGTGCCCCCTGCTCGCGCTGGCCGGAGAGCTGGATGCGTCCGGCTGTACTGGGCGCCCGGCGGGTCTGCCGCTCGATGTGAAATTCACGGATCGTCGCGCCCAACTCCAGGATGACCTTGTGCAGATCGTCTGTGCCCTGGCTCGACTGGCGGGCGACGGTTGCGGTGTTGCCGATGTCGACGCCGAGCGCGGCGACCGTTCCGGCAATGCCGGCGAGTTCTGTGGCCTGGCGGTCGGTCTTTTCGGCCATGTCGGACACGGTCCCGCTGATATCGCCGACCTGGAGCACGATGTCGGCGATCGCACCTTGCGTCTTCGCCACCATTTCCACGCCGGCTTCGACCTGGTTTTTCGTCGTCGCAACAAGCGTCTTGATTTCACGGGCGGCGTCGGCGGAACGCTGGGCGAGTGCGCGCACTTCCTGGGCGACGACGGCAAAGCCGCGGCCACTGTCACCGGCACGGGCAGCCTCGATCCCGGCATTCAGCGCCAGAAGGTTCGTCTGGAAGGCGATCTCGTCGATCGCGCCGATGATGTGGCCGATCTGTTCGGCGGACGCTTCGATGTCGGCCATGGCGGAAATCGCCTGTCCGACGACCGCGCCACTCGATTCAACGGAATTTCGGGTCGCGGCCACCGTGGCTTCCGCGCGCTTGGTCTGGCCGGCACTTTCGCGCACGCTGCTGGTGAGGTCCTGCAGGGCGCGGCTCGTCTCGTCCAGCGCACCGGATTGATCCTCGGCGCGGTCCGCGTAGCTGCGGGCAGTCTCGGCCATGCGGCCGGTCGCGTCGCGGGCGACTGCGAGCTTCTCTTCTGAGGAGAGGAAGGCGGTCTGCAGTTGTTCGAGCGCCTCGTTCATGCGGCCTGCGAGCTCCGCATAGGCTTCCGGCACATCTGCTGCCGTGCGGGCGGTCAAATCGCCTGATGCCAGCGCATCGACGACCGGGCGGAAGACGCTCTCGAACTCGGCGCGATCATGCTCGCGCTGCGCCGCGAGATCACGGTGGTGTTTCAGGCGCAGTTCGTTGAACCGAAGCGATACCGCTATCTCGACATCGACCATGACCAGCCGGACGAGGGCAGCCACCAGATCGGACACCTCGCGCTGGCGACGACGGCTCGATGGCAAGAGGCCGGAGCCCGTCGCGTCGCCGATCGCGCTCGTCACCAGGTGTTCCAGAACCACCGCGTGACCCGCCACATGCCAACGAGGATCGAGACCCATGCGGCTTTCGCTGTCGGACAGAACCTTCACTCGTTCGGCATAAAGCGCATCGAAACGGGCATCGGTAAGGACATCCCAATGGGATGAAAGAAGATCATGAAGCCGCTCATACTGGCGTTCGCTGCTGAACACGCGCGCCGCATCCGGGGAGGACTGCAGGCGCTGGAAAAGATCGCGAAGTGCCGTCTTCAAGGGCTGCGAGAGAGTATGGCGGTTCTGCCGGAGAAGCTCGCACTGGGTCTCGTCGAGACCGGCAAAGCGCAAGCGATCACGCAGGCTGCCCGCCTGTGATCCCGTCGCCCGCTCCGTGGACATCCCCTGACCCGTCATTCGTCCCGCACTATGGCCGCCTATACGGCGGACCTTCCGTCGCTCGACAGTGCTGCAGGCCAGATGGCGGAGGAAGGAATGCTGGGGAACCCGTTCCCGCTGCCGTCCGCATCATGGTCTGCCAGCTCATCGAACTGTTTCCATGTGAAATACAGACCGGACCAGAACCGGTACGACGGGATGGCGTCATGCCCGAAGGAAACTCTCAAGCGAGTCCCACTCCGACGTGTCTCCCAATCTTTATGGTTAATTCCTTGCTTGAAGGTTAATGAAATCTCCACTTCAAGCCGCAATCTCTAATATGAGAAAATAACGTTGTATTCCCATATGCCTGAGGTTGCAGCCAGCGGAACAAAGCCCGTCTCCGCGTCGTTGCGCCGAAAAGCGACAGGAGTGGAACGTGAGCGCACGGGCTATCTGGAAAGGGCATCTTGCCATTGGCGATCTCGGATGCGCCGTGGCTCTCTACTCGGCTGTCAATGCTCAGGAGCGAACCTCATTCCACATCATCAACCGAGACACAGGGAACCGCGTCCGACGCGAATATGTCGACGAAGACAGCGGTCGCCCCGTCGGCAAGGACGATCTGGTCAAGGGGTATGACACGGCGGAGGGCCAGACGGTCATCCTCGAGCCCGACGAGATCCGCGATGCTGTCCCCGAAAGCGACAAGCGGCTGGAGCTGTCGGCCTTTCTGGATTGCGACAAGATCGACACCCTCTACCTGGAGCGCCCGTATTTCCTGGCGCCGGCCGATCGGCAATCCGTCGAGGCCTATGATCTGATCCGCAGCACGATGGAGACTAAGGGTGTCGCTGCCATTGCCCGGACCGTGTTGTTCCGCAGAGTTCGCAGCGTCCTTGTTCGGCCCCACGGACGGGGGATGATCGCCACGACCCTCAACTACGACTATGAGGTCCGGGATCCGGCTGAGAGCTTTTCCGACATCTCCAAGGTTCGTATCGACAAGGAGATGATGGATCTCGCGCGTCACATCATCGGCACGAAGATGGGTGAATTCGATCCAAGCCAGTACGAGGACCGCTACGAGGCGGCCCTGACCGAACTCGTGAAAGCCAAGATTGCCGGCCGCAAACCGAAGAAGCTGCCGAAACGGAAGCCGGAGAATGTCACCAGCCTGCTCGATGCGCTGCGCAAGAGTGCCGGAGCCAAGGAGGAGAAGTCGGCACCGAAGCGGAAGACGACCGCGACATCGACGACAAAGCAGAAGAAGGCGAGCTGACATGTCGCTCTCCGAATATCGCCGCAAACGCGACTTCAAGGCCACGCCGGAACCGAAGGCTGCAAAGGCCACGAGCAGGGGCAACAGCTTCGTCATCCAGAAACATGCGGCGAGACGCCTGCATTACGACCTGCGTCTGGAAATGGACGGCGTGCTGAAAAGCTGGGCCGTCACGCGCGGCCCGAGCCTGGTGCCGGGCGACAAGCGACTGGCGGTGCATGTGGAGGATCATCCCCTCGCCTACGGCGATTTCGAAGGCGTCATCCCGCCCGGGCAATATGGATCTGGTGAGGTGATCGTATGGGACCGTGGCACGTGGGAACCGATCCACGACATGCGCAAAGGCTACAAGAAGGGCCACCTCGAATTCACGCTGATGGGCGAGAAGCTTGGGGGACACTGGCATCTGGTGCGCATGGCACGCAAGGAAGACGAAACACGCGAGAACTGGCTGTTGATCAAGGGAGAAGACGAGGCGGCGCGTCAGACGGATGATCCCGATATCGTCGAGGAAATGCCGCTGTCGGTGAAAAGCGGCCGATCGATCGAAAGCCTGAAAGGCGACGGCAAGGCTGCCGTCTGGAACTCGCGGAAGACTGGAGCGAAGAAAGCCAAACGGTCTGCCGAACGCGGAGGGTCGTCCTCGCCAAATGCAGTCTCGATCAAGGGCGGCAAGGCGGGCAGCTTGCCGGACTTCTTGGCGCCGGCGCTCGCCACCCTGGTGAAGACAGTGCCGAAAGGAAGCCGCTGGCTCCACGAGATCAAGCTGGATGGTTACCGGATCCAGGCGCGGATCGATCATGGCCTGGTGCAGCTCTTGACGCGGACCGGTCTGGACTGGACGGAGCGCTTCGGTGAGCGGATCGCATCTGCCCTTAAGGGACTGCCTGTTCAGACGGCCCTGCTCGACGGTGAGATCGTGGTTGAAAGCGGCAATGGCAGCAGTGACTTCTCCCTGCTTCAGCAGGATCTGAGCGAGGGTCGCGATGATCGTTTCACCTACTATCTCTTCGACATCATGCATCTTGACGGACAGGACCTGACGGGCGCGTCCCTCAGGGACCGCAAGGCACTGCTGGAGCCTCTGATCAGCGACGCCGGCGTACCGCTCAAGTATTCCAGCCATTTCGACGAGAGCGGTGATCTCGTCCTCAAACATGCCTGCCGCCTCAGCCTCGAAGGGGTGATCTCCAAGGTCGCCGATGCGCCGTACCGATCGGGTCGCGGGCGGGAGTGGGTCAAGTCGAAATGTACGGCCCGCCAAGAACTGGTCATCGGGGGCTATGTGCCGTCTTCCGTATCCGACAAGGCCATCGGCTCTCTGATCATGGGCGTCAACGAGGCGGACGGACTGCGGCATGTCGGGCGTGTCGGTACCGGATACAGCCGAACGCTGGCCAGGCAGGTGTTCACCAGGCTCCAGCCGCTGTTGCGCGACAAGAGCCCGTTCAAAGACAAGCTGACGGGTGCCGAACGCAAAGACGCGGTTTTCGTCGAGCCGGAACTCGTCGCCGAGATCGAGTTTCGTGGATGGACAGGGGATGCCCATCTGCGCCATGCATCCTTCCGTGGGCTGCGCGAAGACAAGGCCGCAAGGGACGTGATTCAGGAGGCGCCGACGGCGGCCACATCGACGAAGAAGGCCGGAACCGGCAAGAGCGGCGCAGCAGCGGACAAGAAGATGAAGGGCGAAGCGGAGGCGGCACGTCGTGACATAACGCTGACGCATCCCGACCGGCTCTACTGGCCGGAGGCTGGCGTCACGAAGGAAGGGCTTGCGGATTACTACGCCCTGGTCTGGCCCCTGATCGCGCCGTTCATCGTCGACAGACCACTTGCGCTGTTGCGGTGCCCGGAAGGGCACGAAAAGACGTGTTTCTTTCAGAAACATGGATGGCGCGGCATGCGCAAGGAGATCATCACCATTCGTGACCCGCAAGACGACGAGGGTCACGTCGGCATCCACGGTATTGAGGGGCTGCTGTCATTGGTTCAGGGGGCTGCGCTCGAAATCCACCCCTGGGGCTCACGGGCCGGCGATCTCGAGCGTCCGGACATGGTGAATATCGATCTCGATCCCGGTCCCGATGTCACCTGGGAACGGGTGATTGACGCGGCCTTCGAGGTGCGTCAGCGATTTGAGGACATGGGCCTCACCGGTTTCGTCAAGACTTCTGGGGGGAAAGGCCTGCATGTGGTGGCACCACTCAAGCCGAAGGCGAAATGGCCTGACGTCAAGGCTGCCATGAAGGCCCTGGCGGACGGCATGAGCGCTGACAGTCCGACCGATTATGTCTCGACGGTCAGCAAGGCGAAACGCAAGGGCAAGATCCTGATCGACTATCTGCGCAACGGCCGGGGTGCGACGGCGGTTGCGCCCTATTCCACGCGCGCCCGGCCGGGGGCGCCCGTGTCGATGCCGCTCTCGTTCGAGGAGCTCAGCCCCGACATACTGCCCAACCATTTCACGGTCGAAAACGTGCCGACACGGCTGGCGAGCCTCGATGCCGATCCGTGGGCCGACTTCCGCAAGGCAGAAGCGCCGCTGGCATTCACCGCCGGGAGAAAAAGGAAAACCCGCTAGGAAACGTTACTTCCGTGCCGTCTTCTTCTCCGAAGCGAGGCTTCGCTTGAGCGCTTCCATGATGTCGATGACATTGTCCTTGCGCTCCGGCTCCGCCGTCTTCTTTGGTTTCGTCCGCTTAGACTTCTTCGTGCGGCTTTCGATGATTTCGTGCAGGCGCTCCTCGACCGGATCGCGTACGAGTTTCGGATCCCAGTCTCTCAGGCGTGCTTCCATGAGCTTCTTCATCATGGTTTTGGCGCTGCTTGCGACGTCGGACCTGCCGGCCTCCTTGAAGAAAGGATCGGGTTCGCGAACCTCGTCGCCGTAGCGCATCGTCCAGACGACCATTCCATCGTCGCGGGGGACGAGAAGCACGGCGTGTTCGCGCCGGTAGAGCACCAGACGGGCGATGCCGCCGGTGTCGGTCTTGCGCATGGCTTCGCGGATGACGGCGAAGGCTTCCTCGCTCACCTTGTCGGCGGGCGCCAGATAATGCGGACTGTCGTACCAGATCCAGCCGATCGAACTGCGCGGGACGAAGCTCTCGATATCGATTGTCCGGGTGCTTTCCAGCGCAACGTCCTCGAGTTCGTCATCCTCGAACAGGACATAATCGTCCTCGGCTCGCTCGTAGCCTTTCACCTGATCCTCATCATCGACGGGCTTGCCGGTTTCGGCGTCGACATAACGGCTGACGACCCGGTTGCCGGTCTTGCGATTGATGTTGTGAAAACGAAGCTTGCTGCTTTCGGTGACGGCGGGTGTCATGGCCACCCGACAGGTGACGAGGGACAGTTTCAGATAGCCTTTCCAGAACGCGCGCTGCGCCATTTGCCCTACCTCCCGAACGCCATCCAGCCGCGGCACTGCCCCGGAAAACGCCCCCGGCACGGAACAGTTCCGATCAGCGCTCAAATCGCCAGTTGCAACGGGAACCGTTTGCCCCCGATGGCGTTCATCTCTTGCCTGTTCCTCTCCAATGATGAGCCGGAGGATTTGAAGTCGGTATGGGGGTATCGAAGACAGATCTGACCGGGGAGCCGGCGGGTGCGACGAGACCGCGCTCGGCCGAGGACGATTGCGTACGGAACGGGCATTGGGCGACGACGGAGAATTGCCATGCCTGAACGAGATTATGACTGGATTGCCCGGCGAGCCTATTCGCTTTGGGAAGAGGAAGGCCGTCCCGATGGTCGGGACGAAGCGCATTGGCAGACAGCACTCACCGACTGGGAAACCCTCCAGGCGGCGGCACGCCAGACCACGGCCAAGTCCGGCCAACGGATCGCAGCGGCCCAAACGTCGGCGGAGAACGAAGGTCTTGTCATCACCGAGGAGCCGGTGCTTCCGGCCAAAAAGGCTTCAAGGAGCCGGAAAGGGTGACCAAGGTGGCAGGAGTCGATCTTTCACTGGCGCTCAGCCGGGCGCAATTCATCCAGCGTGTGCGGGAAGCCTATCACCGGGACGAAGAGGAGCATGGTCCGCGCCGGCATTACCCGACACGTGTCCCTCTGCATGTGCTGGCGGTAACCTCGGAGATATATCCGCTGGTCAAGACCGGCGGTCTGGCGGACGTCACTGGAGCGCTGCCAAAGGCGCTTTCCTCCTATGGTATCGAGACCCATACGCTGGTGCCTGGCTATCCGTCGATCCTGGCGCTCGCGCGCCTTCATCCGCCACTCATGGAGTTCGACGATCTTCTCGGCGAAAAGGCGACCTTGCGCCATCTGGAGATCGACGGTCTCAGCCTCTTCGTCCTTGATGCGCCAGCGCTCTACGATCGTCCAGGCGGTCCGTATGTCGACGAACATGGCGTCGATCATACCGACAACTGGAAGCGCTTTGCGGTTCTGTCGCTTGCCGGCGCCGAGATCGCGGCCGGAGTGTTGCCGGGCTGGAAGCCGGATCTGGTGCATACTCATGACTGGCAGTCTGCGCTGACCTCGGTCTATCTGCGGCAGATGGGCTCTGCAGTGCCCGTCGTGCTCACCATCCACAACCTCGCCTTCCAGGGACAGTATTCGGCATCGCTTTTGCCGCAGATCGGCCTGCCGCCGGAGGTCTATTCCGTCGAACAGATGGAGTATTTTGGCGACATCAGCTACCTCAAGGGCGGCCTGGTGACGGCCGATCACATCACCGTCGTCAGCCCCACCTATGCGCGGGAAATTCTTTCGCCCACTTTCGGCATGGGACTGGACGGCGTGCTGAACGCGCGCATGGACAGACTGCAGGGGATCGTCAACGGGATCGACAAGGAGGTCTGGAATCCGGCCACCGATCCTTACCTGCCTTTCCGCTACGACGTGAAGACGGTGCGCAACAAGAAGAACAACAAGGCTCTGCTGCTCGAGCGCTTCAATCTGGAGCCGGGCGACGGGCCGCTCTTTTCCGCCGTTACCCGAATCACGTGGCAAAAGGGCATGGACATGCTGGCCGAGGTCGCGGACGAAATCTTCTATCGCGGCGGCCGGCTCATCGTTCATGGCCAAGGCGACCACGACATCGAGGACGCCCTGAAGGCAACTGCCGCGCGCTTCCCCGGACGGATGGCAGTATCGGTCGGTTACAGCGAGCCCACGGCGCATCTCATTCATGGCGGTTCGGATGCCATCATCCAGCCGTCGCGTTTCGAGCCTTGCGGCCTGACACAGCTCTATGCGCTGCGCTACGGATGCGTGCCCGTCGTGTCGCGCACGGGAGGCCTGTCCGAGACGATCATCGACGCCAATGATGCGGCGATATCAGCTCGCGCGGCCACCGGCTTCCAGTTCCATCCGGTTCGACCGGAGGGCCTGCGCCATGCCTTGCGTCGCGCGGTCGATGCCTATGGCGACAAGCGACAGTGGGCAAGGCTGCAGTTGCAGGCAATGCGTGCCGACTATTCCTGGGATCGCAGTGCCGAAAGCTATGCCGAAGTTTATGGTCGCCTGACGGAAACCGGTGCCGAGCTCCGTCACTGAGCCGTGAAGCAATTCTACATAAACAGAGGGCCCGGATCATACCGGGCCCTCTGTTCGTATTCGGCCGCGAGATCAGGGATTGGCCTGTCCATCGGGCCTGCTCTGGCCGGCACCCCCGGTCCCTGTCTGCGGGGTGGGGTCCCTATCGGCTTCCATCGCCGGCAAGGTGTCGGGAGCCACGTCTTGCTGTGAGCCGGTGGAATTGCTGCTGCTGTTGTTGCCGCCATCGCCGCAAGCCGTGAGCAGTCCAAGGACGGCGAGTACGGCCGTCGTTCTCTTCACGTTCATCTCCAATCCTCTCTTTGATAGTCGCCATCGCCATTAACGCGCTCGCGAAAGGCGATGGTGCGTTCGAGCGCCGCAATATCATCGCTGCTCGCCGGAACCGGGTCTTCGGCGATGGCCTCGAGTACAGCGGGGTCGATGGCGCCAGAGCGGATTGCCTGGCGCAGTGTTTCGCGTGTCTGCCGTTCCGCCTCCAGTTGGGCGAACAGCGCGACAATCAGCCGGTCACGCGGATCGGGAAAGCGACGCCAGCGTGGCGGACGCACCGTCTCGGACATGATCCACTCCTTTTCGACAGAAGAAATTGCTCCTTCAGGAAACATTTGGGGCGTCCCAATGTTCCCCTTTCGAAGGCTGATCGACAGAAGGAGAAACACCGTGGACAGCGATTTGAAGACGATGGAGGCCCGGCTCAACGCGCACCGGGAAATCCTGGTCTCGCTGCTGAGCGAAATCCTGATCTCGCCAGAGGGCGCTCCCGAAATGCTGCGCAATCTCGAACAGGAAGTGCTCTTGCGCGACGGCGCAGAAGATCCCGGCGTGGAGCCGTCTGCCGGGATCGGGCGCGGTCATGAAAAGGGTGAAGCGATCCGGGATATCCTGGACACGGCCAAAGCGCGCGCAGAGGCCCTGAGGCGAACGGCAAGCGATCTCAATCAGCCAAACGGTTTCACAGAGGCAATCAAGAAGAGGGAATGATTATGATCAGAGCGATGGTAACGAGGTGGCTCACGCATATGCGCAAGCCCAAGCGTGACACAGAGAGCAAGGAACATCGGCAGGTCGCTTTGCCCTTGCGCGCCGACCTGCCGCTTCGGGAGCGCTCCCGCTCGCTCGTGGCGGTCCCCGCACAGATCAATGGTGCGCGGATGGGGTCAGGAAAGTTCTGACCTGATCAACTGACCTAATCAACGGCGGTTGGTCTGTTCTCGGATGTCAAAATTGGCGTCCCAGTCTTTCGGCTTGTCTTCCTTGCCCGGAGGCCACTTGTTGACGGTGGCGTCTTCGGACCCTGTCACCACGGTAGGCTTGGCGCTTGCGACACCGTCGCTGTCGCCGCCGGCCTGCGTGCCAGCGAACTGGCCCTTCGCGTCGTCATGGATTTTAGCCTTGTCAGCTTCCTGGCGCTTGTCAGTCATGGTCAATCCTCCAAAGTGGTCATCATCAACCCGATGACGCACCGAAAGGTTCCTGTGCCCGCCTAGTCGGTGGACCCTGCGAGGAAGGAAGAGAGCGGCGCGACCAGCGTCCAGCGTAAGCCCGCGGGATCGAAATCGATCGTGACATTGCCGGCAAACGCACTTGCCGCATGACGTTCGATGACGGTCGATCCGAAGCCACGCCGTGTGGGCTTCGTGACAGGCGGACCGTATTGCTCGATCCATTGCAGCCGAAGTCGAGGCTCTTCATCCTGTGTCGCGGGCTCCAGCACCTCCCATTCGATCCAAAGCCGGCCTTCGAGCACCGACAGAGCCCCGTATTTGACGGAGTTGGTCGCCAGTTCATGAAAAACCAGGCCGAGATTCTGGACTGCATTCGCATTGACCAGCAGATCCGGACCTCGGCGATGGATGCGATCCACAGATCCCGTGACGGTGGTCAGCTGCAAGTCGACGAGGGACGCCAGCGGAATGCCGCCCCATTGCTGCTTGGCAAGCGCTTCGATCGACTGTGCAAGCCCTGCCAGGCGACCGCTGACGGCCCGCTGAAACTCTTCGACGTCATCGGTGCCGCGGGCCAGCTGCCGCATCATCGCCTGGACCAGCGAGAGGATGTTCTTGGTGCGGTGAACGAGCTCCTGCAGAATGAAGTGAATGCGTTCTTCCGCCTCTGCCCTGTCGAAGGAAGCATTCGACAGAGCCACCGCCACCTGGTTGGCCTCAAGAATCTTGGTGCGCACCGGCGAGACGATCTCACCATGACCGATGCGCTCCGCCATGCATGCAATCCTGCGGATCGCCGAGCGCAGATGGTGGGCTGCGACCAGAACGATCCCAAGCAGCAGTGTCATCAGAACGAGGCTCCCGATCAAAAGACTTTGCCAGAGGGTGATGAACGACCCTTTGAGACTGTCCACGGGTCCCCAGACCAGAGCGCGCCACGGCCAGTCCGCGACTTTCGCGTATCCCATCAGATATTGTCGACCGTTCTGGTAAAAGACGGCACTGTTGTTGGAGCCATACATCAGATCCAGCCAGCTTTGCTCGATTTCAGTACCGGATGGCTTATTCTCGGCGCCGTTCGACACGACGATCCGGCCATCGCCATCCACCAGTGCGGACGACCATCCGGACGGCAAGGCTTCGCCGGCGGCAAGGCTTGCAAGGCTCGCGGCATCCTGGGTAAGCACGACAGCGTTGATGCCGTCCGAAGTCCGCGCGGTGACAGGCATGGTCAGGTTGACCACCCAGCGCTCGCTCGTCGCGCCGAAGAAGACGCCCGAAAGCTCGACCTTGCCGGAGCGTAGGGCCGCCATGACCGAGCCTGGATTGGCCATGGGTTTCAGTGCGGCGCCCCAAGGCATCCGCGTGTTGAGGACTTGTACCCCGTCCCGCCGCGCCAGCATGACATAGAGAGAGCTCTCCTTGAGGCTTTCTCCGACGCGCGCATGGAATGCCTGCAGGTCGCCCTGCTGCAGCTCTACGGAATTCGCCACAAGGGCGAGCGTCGTTTCCATGTCGGCGATCTTGCGCTCGACGGCGCGGCTTATGGCCTGGGCATCGTCTGCCACGTCCGTGCGCATGGTCTGAAATTGCGATCGCTCGAGCTGCAACAGCAGAAAGGCGACAAAGACAAGGAGCGGGACTGTCGCCAGAACGGCCATTGCGGCGAGATACGAGCCGATCGACGCGGTCGGAAAGAGACCAGCAAACAACCTGCCAACGCGGTTCAAAGCGCCGCCCTCCTGCAGCGAGGCCCAGAAATCATAGGGACCTCAGCGAACCAAATGGGCGTGCGGGCGTTAGGATGATGACCGCGACACAGGAGGTTGCCATGATATTCAAACCCCAGCGTTTCCATGGAGAGGCCCCCGAGGTGGCTGTAGAGTTTCCAGCCGAGGCTGAGCTCGAGCAACGGGTCGCCGACGCGCTGGCCGCCTCTGACGGTGTGGGGGCGGAAGGCCTTCGCGTCGTGGCGACGGGCAAGGAGATCTTGCTGTTCGGCGGCGTTACGACGCGCGAGGAGATGGACAGGGCTGTGGAAGTCGCGCTTGCAGTTCCAGGGGTCGAAAAGGTCACGGTTCGGATGGAAAGCGGCGAAGCGCCCTGACACTGGGGAATGGGTCCCGCACGTAGCGCGGCGTCGCATAGCGGCCGAACGCCGGGGACAGGCTTCACGCCAATCCCAAGGACCCGCCGGGATCACCTTTGCGTCGATCGGTTTCACCTATATTCCGATTTTTCTGGCCAGACGAAACGTCAGGCGCGTCCACCCATGCCGGTCGTGCCGTCCGGTCCCCATGCCTGCGCAATGCCGGCAATCTCCTGCATACGTCCCCGCAAATCCTGCTGGCGCAGAACCGTCACCTTACGGATGGAGACTTTGCTCGCGGAATATTCTCGCGCAGCTTCCACCGCGAGCCGATAGCTCGGATAAACGGCCGACTGTCCTTCCTCCGACAGAAAGCACCAACCACTGGCTTGGGGAATAATATCGCAATACACCTCAGTCATGCCGCACTCCTCCTGATTTCACCAGAACGTGCAATCGGCTCAAGGGTTCCTGCCAAGGTGCAGTTTTTTTTTGCGTCAGGGGCCCGCTAGCCGCAGGTTACAATCAGGCTTGCCGCGGGAAAGCGTGAGAGATCCCGCATGTCTGACTGAGCTTCGGGCGGCATGACATGGATGGCGGCTCCATGTACCGGCGGCAGCGTTGCAATCTCATCGCTGAAATTTGCCCGCAACTGCCAGCGATGCTCCCCCAGCTGCCAATCGATTGCCAGCCTCCCCTCCTCCGCCAACAACACATGGCCAACGCCGCCGCCGACATCTTCAAGCAAAGGCATCAGATGACGCTTTCGTTTTTCGATCAGGTCACGGAAGATGGTTCGTAATACCATCCCTCGTTCGGTTTCAGCCTCCTGCCAGTCGAGCTTGGAGGCGAGGAAGGTGTCGAGATCATTGGGGTTGCGAATTTCCTGAAGCTCGAGGTCTTCCGTGCCGAATGACCTGGCTTGCTGCAGTCGATCCTCAAGAGAGTTCTGATCGAGATCCAGGGGGTAGTCGCTGAAAAAGAAGAACCTGCCGCGTGATCGAAATTCATCGCCCATGAAGAGCATCGGGATCTGCGGCGCGAGCAGCAAGATCGCCATCAACCGCTCGGCGAGATCGGGGTCGATGAGGCTCCACAAGCGATCGCCGCGACCGCGATTGCCGATCTGATCGTGGTTCTGCAGAAAGTTGATGAAGGTGACGGGCGGCAAGTGGCCGCTGGGTTCGCCCACCAGTGCATCGCCTTTGCCCTCGATCCGTTCCCCCTGGATGGCGAAGCCGCTTGCGAGCGTCTTTGCGATGCGTGGCCAGAAGTTATCGGCGAAAACCTTGAAATGCCCAACATGCTCGGCGGTGGCCCAGGCATGGATGAGGTGGTGATAGCCATCATTCCAGACCGCGTCATAGAGGCGGACCGCATTGTCCTCGCTTCGCTCGTGGAGAGCCGTGATGTTGCGGCTGTCTTCGACCACCAGATGGATGTGACGCCCCGGCAAAGTCTTGCGGATCAGAAGCGCCAGCTCTTCGACGAAGTGCTCGTCGCTGTCTGCGTCTTCAATCCGGTCGACGGCATCGAAGCGGAGGCCGTCGAGGGCAAATTCTTCCAGCCAGTAGAGTGCGTTTTCCGCGATAAGGTCACGCATCGGCTTGCGGGACACATCCGGCCTCGGTCCCCAGGGAGTGCCTTCAGTCATGAAGAGGTCAGGCGCGTAGACTTGCAGATGATTTCCATCGAGCCCCAGGTGATTGTAGACGACATCGAGCATGACCATCAGACCGAGGCCATGGGCCGCATCGATGAAGGCCTTCATGTCATCGGGGGAGCCATAAGACGGATGGGGTGTGTAGAGGAGTACGCCGTCGTAACCCCAGCCGCGCTTGCCCCCGAAGGCGGCAACGGGCATCAGTTGAACCACTGTCACCCCAATATCTGCAAGGGCGGGCAATCTTGCCGCTGCCGCAGCAAATGTGCCTTCGTCAGTGAAAGTCCCCACGTGGATTTCATAGACTACGGCTTCAGACCAGGGACGGCCCGTCCAGCCTCTGTTCTTCCAGCGATAGGCGGTCGGATCGACAACGAGCGACGGACCGTGAACATCCGATTCCAGAGCGCGGCCGGCGGGATCGGGCACATGTCTCCCATCCGGTAGCACGAAGGCATAGGGCGTCCCGGGCGCGACGTTGGTCGCGAGGAGATCCCACCAGCCATCGCCCATGGCCGTCATCGGCACCTCTTCATCGCTCAGGCGAAGGTTGAGTGTCTCGATGCCCGAGGCCCACAGGCGAAACCGCACCTCGCCGGCAGCGATGTATTCCGCGCCCCAGCTTTTGGGAAACACCCGGTATTCCGGATCGACCGGCCGCTCGTCTTCGGGCTTCGATCGCTGTTCGTCCATCCGCTCGCCCTCTCGCTCGGTTCATCCGGTGGATCGAACAATATGGACAAGGGTAAAGTTCCGGCACGGATGCGAGGAGCGCAGAACGGCGGCGATGAGGGCTGCCGGGTTTTCAGGAACAAAGTCGAGGGCGGCGGGATTGCTTCTTCATGATGCCGAGCCCGGCCGCATCCCGCGGCGGGCGGTTCTCAGGGAGATGATCATGACGACCCCAAACCCCACGACACCCTATGACGACCAGCCCCCGATGCCCGCTCCGACCTGGGCTCCGGAAGTCCCGATCGAGGAGCCGCAGCCGGACGTCTTGCCGGACGAGGTGCCGACACCCAATCCCGACGAGACGCGCGATCCGCCTGTGACGGAGCCGTCGCCTATCTGACACCCTAGTGTCGACGCGGGCCTCAACGCAGGCCCGCGACCCTCTCCCAGCTCTTCTTGCCGGCGACCCAATTCTGCCAGTCGGCGACCGAGCCATAGAAGACATTCAGATCGATCTTGCCGTTGACGCCCTGCGAGAGGCCGGAGCCGGAATACTGCCAGAAGACCCACTTGCGGCCCGGATAGACCTTGGAGGGATGGGCCGCGACCGAGCGGAGCCAGAAGGGATAGTCGAGGAAGTGGCCGCGCAGATTGTCCTTGTAGAAGTCGGGGGCCGTGTAGATGACCGGCCGCTTGCCGTAATGCCGCTCCAGACGATCCATGAAGACCTGCATCTTTTCGCGCGCCTTTTCCGGCGAGAGGCGGAAGCGGCAGCTGGATTCGCCGTTGTATTCGACGTCGATGACCGGCGGCAGGGCATCCGGATCACGCGGGACGTTGCGGATGAACCAATCCGCCTGCTCCGAAGCGACGCGGCACCAATAGAAGAAGTGATAGGCGCCGCGCTTTACGCCGGCCTCCTTGGCCCGCTTCCAGTTGGTGTGAAACATCGGATCGAGATGGTCGCCACCATCGGTCGCCTTGATATAGGCGAAGTTGGCGCCCTGGCTGCGTAGCGTCTGCCAGTCGATATTCCCCTGCCAGCGCGAAACATCCACGCCGTGCACGGCATGATGCTTCGGTGTCACCTTGCCGAAGTTGATCGGTTTGGCATCGCTGAAGCGCTGATTGAAAACGCGATGGCGTCCGTTGGAGCGCTCAGTCGGGTCCCGGGGTGCCAGGACCGCGCGTATCGGGGACGACAGCATCGCCATTGGCCGCTGGTCGGGTACGGGCATGCCGGCGGTCATCTGCGGCGTATCGAAATGCGCCTGGTTCGGCGTGTCTCCCGCCCAGGACAAAGCCTGCGGGTCACTGCCGGATGTCGACGCGGATGCAATGGAACCTGTTTGCTCGTCGACGGCGACGGCAGGTGTCGGGGCTGCGGCAGTCTGAACCTGTTGGGGCGCCCCCTTTGAGCCAAGTTGCAGGGCTTCTATCGGATTGGTGCGAGCACTGCAGCCGGCAAGCACCAGACAGCCGATGAGGAGCGAAGGGACAACCTTGGAACGCATGGCACAAGAACTCAAACTAATGCCGGGCGCATTCGAAGTCGGACACCCGGGGCCTCTGGGAATTGCTAACAAAGCTTTACCGGGAAAAGGTGAATGCAATCTTTACGGGCCGAGCCCAGGTGCCGTGCTTAGAACTCGAATGTCCCCTCTTCACAGAGATGTGCGCCGCGCCGGCGATCTCGATTGTTTCGCGCGCCGTAGAACTAAATGTTCGGTTTTTCGTGGTGCCCGGGGAACGACAGCCATGCCTTCACGACGCGCTTTTCTGATGACTTCATTATTCGCCCTGGCGAGCAAGCCTTCGCGCAGCGCCGATCCCTGGGAGGCGTTGCGCGCCAAGCGGGCTTTCGTGCTTCTGCGGCATGCGATCGCGCCTGGAACAGGTGATCCTGCGGGCATGCGCCTCGGCGACTGCAGAACGCAGCGCAATCTCTCCGACGAGGGACGGTCACAGGCAAGGAGTATCGGCTCCTTGTTGCGTAGCCAGGGGATCGACAGAGCGGCGGTCTATTCGAGCGAATGGTGCCGATCTCTGGATACTGCCCGGCTGCTGGAGCTTGGGCCGGTGTCGCCGCAGCCGCTTCTCAATTCCTTCTTCGGCAGGCCCGGAAACGGAGCCAGACAGACAGAAGCGCTCAAAGCCTGGCTGTCGACCCGACCGGTCGACCTGCCGCTGGTGCTGGTCACCCATCAAGTGAACATCACGGGGATGACATCCGTCGTTCCTCGCAGCGGCGAGCTCGTCTTCACGACCATGGATGCGGCCGGCGCGGTCAGCGTGATCGGCCGGCAATCCGCCGGGGCATGACAGGCAAAATCATGCGGCAGAAATGGGGACCGCGCGTGATGAAAGGACTTGAAACAGGTTTAGGTGCGGCGGCAATCCAGACATGCCCCGACGGACGCGCCGGCAGGGTCGGCGCCACCATACTTCTCCAAACGCGGCGCCAACGGGAGTCTAAAATCTGCATCGATCGATCTCCGGGCGCATTCTGCCGTTTCCATGATGCCGCTGCCGCGGTGTAATCGCTGTCACGGAAGTCTGCGGGAAAGCGTGTTAGCTTTGTTCGGCGACGATGGGAGCGACAAGGCATGGATGCATGGCGGGCACGGCTGGACGATCAGGCCTATGAAGACGCGATCCGATATTGTGCCAACAGCATCCTGCCCATGCATTTCGGCGAAAAGCTGATCAACAAGATCTTCGGCCGCAATCTTCAATCCCATGCAGCAGGCCTGCTTGCCGTGATGCATTGCGAGGCCGAACTCGGGCTCGGCGAGCGGCCGACGCTCACCCGAATCCAGGCCGAGATGGGACGGTCTAGAACGCTTTCCAGCTTCTTCTCACTGCTCCGGTTTGCCCGCTTCATCGAGGCGGTCGATCATGACGGAGACCGTCGAACAAGGATCTTGCTCGCCAAGCCACCTCTGCTCGACGGCCTGAAGACCTGGCTGTCGCATCACATGACCTGCGCCGAAGTGGCCGGGCTCCTGCCGACCGGCAGCACGCACCGCCTGAAGAGCGACGAGGTTTTCGCGCTGCGCTATATTGCAGCGGCGCGACTGATGCTGGACCGGGTGAGGTCGCACACGACCCACGGCCAGGACGCATGGTCCTGGTTCGACCGGTTCGATTGCGGCGACAGGATCGCGCTTGCGCTGCTTCGGGCCCATTATGAAGATGCCGGCGAGCAGGAGACACGCTGGTTTCTTCTCGATACGCGGCAGCTCGCCGAGAGGCTCGGCATCTCCCATTCCCATCTGCGCAATGTCGTCAACGGAGCGGAAGCCCGAGGCTTCGTTCTCCAGGATCGTCGCACTCATCGAACCGCACTCACCCCGCAAATGCTGAACGAGATCCGTGACTTTCACCTCTCCTTCTGGGGCTGGATGGCAGAAACGGCCGATCATGCAGAGAGCGGACAGACATTCGCCGCCTGATCGCCAGCGCCTGCAAGCGCAGCGATGACGTCTGCCACTTGCGTCCTTGTAGAGGCGCACAATAGAATCGTCCTGCAATCGAGGGCAGAGGGATCTCATGGACACGACGCATGACACCAGCCAGTTGGAGATGGTGGTCCTCATGACCCCCGACATGGCGAATTTTTCCGGCAAGGTGCATGGCGGCGCGCTGCTCAATCTTCTCGACCGGGTCGCCTATTCCTGCGCTTCGCGCTACTCGCAACAGTATGCGGTCACCCTGTCGGTCGATCAGGTCGTGTTCCGCCAGCCGATCCATGTCGGCGAGCTCGTGACGTTCCGCGCCTCTATCAACCATGCCGGCCGGACATCGATGGAGGTCGGCATTCGGGTCGAGGCAGAGAACATCAGAACCGGCGAGCGGCGGCACACGAATTCCTGTTACTTCACGATGGTCGCCGTCGATGCCGAAGGCAGACCGACGGCGGTGCCGACCTACATGCCGCAAACAGAGGTTCGCAAGCGTCGACAGCGCGCTGCGGAAACCCGCCGGGCACTGCGACTGGAATTCGAGGCGCGCTTCAGAGAGGCAAGCCAGACCGCAGAAGAAGCCCTTCCGATCGCGTGAGGCGAACCCGATTTGCTTGACTTTGTCACACCTTTGACCAAGTCCGAGGAGGCTGTGGTGCATGGTGGAGTTGGAAATGATGCAGAAGCTTTTTGATCTTTCGGGGCGCCGCGCGCTGGTGACAGGCTCTTCGCAGGGCATCGGCTTTGCCCTCGCCTCCGGCTTGCAGGAGGCCGGCGCGGAAATCGTGCTCAACGGCCGTAGCCTGGACAAGCTCGAGACGGCTGCAGCCAAGCTCGGGCCCGGAGCCAGGATTCTGCCTTTTGACGTCACTGATCACATGGCCGTGCGCGAGACGGTCGATCGCTTCGAGTCGGAAGTCGGTCCGATTGACATCCTTGTCAACAATGCCGGCATGCAGCACCGAGCGAAGCTGGAAGACTTCCCGCCTGATGCCTTCGAAAAGCTGCTGGCCGCGAATGTCTCAAGCGTTTTCAATGTCGGCCAAGCCGTCGCCCGACACATGATCGGCCGCAAGCGTGGCAAGATCATCAACATCGCCAGCGTCCAGACGGCACTCGCGCGTCCGACGATCGCGCCCTACACGGCGACCAAGGGCGCCGTCGGCAACCTCACCAAGGGCATGGCGACCGATTGGGCACGCCATGGGCTGCAATGCAACGCGATTGCGCCCGGCTATTTCGAGACACCGCTCAATGCGGCCCTCGTTGCAGATCCGGAGTTCACGGCCTGGCTATCGAAACGCACGCCGGCGGGGCGCTGGGGCAAGGTCGAGGAATTGGCCGGGGCCTGCGTCTTTCTCGCGTCCGACGCTTCCTCCTTCGTCAACGGCCACATCCTCTATGTGGACGGAGGCATTACCGCTTCCCTCTGAACGCAAGTCTGGGTGTTGCGTCTTCAGATACGCGAGAAGGCCGCCAGAACCGTCCGTTCGGACTGCAGGAGATAGGCTTCCAAGGCGGCGGCCGCTCCCTTGGGATCGCCTGCCACCAGTTTTTCAAGAATGGCCGCATTCATCTCGACATAGGGCGCGTGCAGCAGTTCGGGCTCTTTCAGCAGGCCAAAGCTCAAGCGCAGTTCAGCGGCGATCTGCGCATAAAAGCCCGTCAGTCTTTCGCTATCGGCCAGATCGACGATTGCCGCGTGGAATTTCATGTTCTCGCTACCGACTGCGGTCCAGTCGTTGAGCTTGCTCGCCGCACGGGCGGTCTCGACTGCCGCCCGCATGCGGGCAACTGCCGGGTGGTTGGGATAGGCATTGGACAGCGCCTGACACTCTACAAGGCGACGAACGCGGTAGATATCGATGATCGAAGCCATGCTGGGCGTTGCGACGAAGACACCCCTGTTCGGTTCGTGCTGAAGCAGACCGTCTTTGGTCAATAGCCGGAATGCTTCGCGTAACGAGTTGCGAGACACGGCAAAATCGGCGCTCAGGGCAGCTTCCGACAAGCGCTGCCCGGGCTTCAGCTCTCCGCTGATCAGCCTGTCGCGAATTGCTTCCGCCAGGCGTGGCGCCAAGGCCGCTGTCGTTTCCGTCTCTGCCATGCTCATTCCCCAAGGTGCCGGCCCCAATGTACCGGTTAGCCCGCTGCATCTTCACGAGCCATCCGTCGATCGATGGAAAGCTCTGCTGCCTTATCGTCCATGTGCGAAATCGCAGCAAGGCGGGAGCCAATCACGGCCAAAAATTGTTCTTGAACAGCGGGAAACTGCTTATCCGAGTATCAATTTGCTCAACATTGCGGCAATCAAGTAGAACGATAAAATAAAATCGTTGAACAATATTGACAGAATTGTGAAACCACGAGAGGCTACCCCTGCAGGTGAACAACAAGCCCCGCGCAAAGCCGGGACAGGTCAACCGAGAGGGTAACATGGAACAGACTTCGACAGCTCCCGATGGAGCCGCATCCGGCGGCATGTCCGCCAAGACGCGCCGCGGCGCCTTGATCGCCGCAATCTTTCTCATGGCGACGTCCGCCATCGGGCCTGGTTTCATTACCCAGACCGCAACCTTCACGACAAGGCTCGGATCGGCGTTCGCATTTGCGATCCTCGCCTCGATCCTCATCGACTTCGTGGTCCAGCTGAACATCTGGCGGATCGTGACGCTGACCAAGATGCGCGCCTCCGATATCGCCAACGCCGCCATTCCCGGCACCGGTTATGTGCTGGCGATCCTCGTCATCGTCGGCGGCCTGTTCTTCAACATCGGCAATATCGGCGGCGGCGGCCTCGGCCTCAACGCGCTGCTGGGCCTCGACCCGAAACTGGGCGGCTCGATCAGCGCGTTGCTTGCGATCGGCATCTTCCTGTCGCACCGAGCAGGTGTGGCGATCGACCGCGTCATCGTCGTCGCTGGCCTGATGATGATCGTGTTGACCGTCTATGTCGCGTTTGTCTCGCAGCCGCCGGTGGGTGACGCCTTCTTCCAGACCTTTCTACCGAGCACCATCGATTTTGCTACGATCACGACGATCGTCGGCGGCACGGTCGGTGGTTACATCACCTATTCCGGCGCCCACCGTCTGCTCGACAAGGGCACTGTTGGCATCGAGAACCTCGGCGCTGTGAACCGCGCCGCTCTGACCGGCATCGCCGTCACCGGCGTCATGCGCTACGTGCTGTTCCTTGCCATCCTCGGCGTTGTCGCCAGCGGTGTAGCGATCGACGTTACCGGTGCTGGCGCCAACCCGGCAGCCCAGGCATTCCAGGCTGCCGCAGGGGACGTTGGCATGCGCATCTTCGGTGCGATCTTCTGGGCAGCCGCGATCACCTCCGTCATCGGCGCGGCCTATACCTCGGTATCCTTCGTCACCGTCTTCAAGAAGGACATGACCGAACGCGCCCGCAACATCGCGACTGTCATCTTCATCGCGGTTTCGCTGTTCTTCTACATCATCATCACGACGCCGCCGGCGCAGATGCTGGTCTTCGTCGGTGGTCTGAATGGTCTCATCCTGCCGATCGGCCTGACCATCTTCATCTATGCCGGCTGGGCGCGCTCCGATCTGATGGGTGGCTATCGCTATCCGCGCTGGCTGCTGATCCTGGGAGCACTGACTTGTGCGCTCACCTGGTACATGGGCTACAAGTCGATAGGACCGATCTTCGCGCTGCTGACCGCGGCCTGAGAACGAGAACAGGGAGGAAGACATGACTGCCATCGATCTGAACAGCGACCTTGGTGAATGCTATGGCGCCTGGGCCATGGGCGACGACGAGGCGATGCTCGCAATCGTCTCCAGCGCCAATGTCGCCTGCGGTTTCCATGCCGGCGATCCGGTCGGCATTCTGAAGACGGTCAAGGCTGCCGCCGAACGCGGTGTTTCGATCGGGGCGCATGTCTCCTACCCGGATCGCGTCGGCTTTGGCCGGCGCGACATGGATGTCACCTCGCCGGAACTCACCGCCGATGTGATCTACCAGATCGGCGCAATCAAAGGCATTGCTGCGGCATCCGGGGTCAGCGTCGGATATGTGAAGCCGCATGGTGCCCTCTACAATCGTATTGCCCATGACGCCAAACAGGGCCAGGCCGTCATCGACGGCATCAAGGCGATCGATCCTGATCTTGTGATGATGGGGCTTGCGGGGTCACCGATCCTCGAGCTTGCCCGTGCCTCCGGCCTCAAGGTTGTTGCCGAAGCATTCGCCGACCGTGCTTATACGCCGTCCGGCGCGCTCGTATCCCGGCGGGAACCCGGCGCCGTGCTGCATGATGCGGGCCTCATCGCCAAGCGCATGCTGCAACTCGCGCATGACGGCACGATCGAGGCGATAGACGGGTCCACGATCAAGATCGATGCGCAGTCCATCTGCGTCCATGGCGATAGCCCCGGCGCGGTCGCGATCGCACGCGAGATCCGCGAGGCCTTCGAGAAGGACGGCATTGTGGTGCGGTCCTTCCTTACGCGCTGACGCCCTCAACAGGAGACGTTCGATGATCAATCTCGACACTTTGCGGCATGTGGATACGGCCGCAGCGAGGGCGGCCCGTGAGCGCTATCGCGCAGGCGCCGTCGAACCGACTTCGGGTGTAGCACCGGGCTTCACCCAGGCGAACATGATCGTGCTTCCACGCGACTGGGCCTTCGACTTCCTGCTCTATGCGCAGCGCAATCCCAAGGCCTGTCCGGTGCTCGACGTCTCCGATCCGGGCTCGCATGCGACCGTTCTCGCGAAAGGTGCCGACTTACGCCGCGATGTGCCGCTCTACCGGATCTGGCGCGACGGCAAGCTCGCGGAAGAAGTGAGTGATGCGACCGCGGCCTGGGCGGAGCATCCCGATCTCGTCAGCTTCCTGATTGGCTGCAGCTTCACCTTCGAGACGCCGATGATGGAGGCGGGCATCGAGATCCGGCACATCACCGACAAGTCGAATGTGCCGATGTATCTCACCAATCGTCCCTGCCGGCCTGCGGGTCGACTGCAAGGCAATCTGGTCGTCTCGATGCGCCCCATCCCGGCGGCGCGCGTGGCGGATGCGGCCACCATTTCTGGCCGCTTCCCGGCCGTGCATGGGGCACCAGTGCATGTGGGTGCGCCGGAAGAGCTCGGGATTGCCGATCTCGGCAAGCCGGAATTCGGCGATGCCGTGCGGATCGAGCCGGGTGAAGTGCCGGTCTTCTGGGCCTGCGGGGTGACACCCCAGGCTGCGGTCATGGCGTCGAATGTCCCGTTTGCCATCACCCACGCCCCCGGCCACATGTTCATCACCGATATCCCCGATTCCGCCTATCACGCCTGAGGCCACGATGCGTTTTCTTCCCGTCAGCCTGACCGTTCTGATCGTCGAATTGAAGGATCTCGACGAGACGCTCGCGCTCTTCGCCTCGCTGGAGGCGGAACCGGTCGAGGGGGTCGTCGACATCGTGCCGGCCGCGCGCACTTTGATGATCCGCTTTCGTCCGGAGACGCTGACGGCGGAAAAGCTGGCGGCGGCGATCAGCACGCGCGACCTCTCGGCCAAGATCGCGCCATCCGACATGCTGGTCGAAATCCCCGTAAGCTATGACGGTGAGGATCTCCAGGATGTCGCTGATCTGACGGGCCTGTCTATTGCGGAAGTGATCGAACGACATACCGCAAGCGAGCTCACAGTCGCGTTCTGCGGCTTTGCCCCCGGCTTCGGTTATCTCGTCGGCGGCGATCCGATGCTGCAAGTGCCGAGGCGCCAGAGCCCTCGGACGAAGATCCCCGCTGGCTCCGTGGCGCTCGCTGGCGCCTTTTCCGGGGTCTATCCGCAGGCGAGCCCCGGCGGCTGGCAGATCATCGGCACCACACCTGTGAAGATGTGGGACCTGACGCGCGAGCCGCCTGCCCTCTTCCAGCCGGGATACCGCGTCCGCTTCTTCGATCTCGCCAAACGTGCGCAGACCACGATCGCGGCCGGCACTTCGGATACGGTCGCGACCGCTGCGGTCGAGCATTCAGCATCCACCACCATCAAGGTCACGGCAGCCCCTGTGCCGGCGCTGGTGCAGGATCTCGGTCGTTTCGGTCAGACGGGCCAGGGTGTCTCCTCCGCCGGTGCGCTGGACCAGGGCGCGTTTCGGGCCGCAAACCGCATCGTCGGTAATCCGGTCGACACCCCTTGTCTGGAAATTGCCATGGGTGGCTTCTCGTTCGAGATTTCCGGCCCTGGCGTGATGGCGCTGACCGGTGCGCCCTGCCCTGTCTCCATCCAGGATGCGAAAGGCCGCGTGACGGAAGCGTCCAGCTATCAGCCCATCTCGCTCGAACCCGGCGATCGCGTGACGCTCGGCTTTGCCGCCCGAGGCGCGCGCAGCTACATCGCCTTTCGCGGCGGTATCCACGTGGCGCCGGTTCTCGGCAGCGCGTCGACCGATACGCTGGCCGTCGTCGGTCCCGACCCGGTCGGCATGGGCGCAGTGATTGCAGTTGGCACGTCCGAGCACAGCCTTTCGCCCGTTTCGCTCACCGAGAGCCCCGCCTTCGACTGCCCCGCACCGGGAGACATCGTCACGCTCGATGTGGTCATGGGGCCGCGCAGCGACTGGTTCACAGAGCACGGGATCGAGACGCTCTCGTCCCAGCTCTTTGAGGTGACGCCGCAGTCGAACAGGGTCGGCATCCGCTTGTCCGGACCAGAGCCGCTGGAACGCAAGGACAAGGCAGAGCTTCCGAGCGAGGGCACGGCGACCGGCGCGATCCAGGTTCCACATAGCGGCCAGCCTGTGCTTTTCCTTGCCGATCACCCGCTGACTGGCGGCTATCCGGTCATCGGCACGGTCGCCGAATATCATCTCGATCTCGCCGGGCAGATCCCGGTGAATGCCAAAATCCAGTTCCGGACCATCACGCGCTTCGCCGAGATCGTGCCCGACAGGGCATGACCCGCAACGCCGCGATGAAAGCCCAAGAAGACAGTGAGGAGACCCCGATGAAGAAAGTGCTGATTGCCAATCGCGGCGAAATCGCCGTGCGTATCATCCGCGCCTGCCGCGACTACGGGCTCCAATCCGTTGCCGTCTACGCCGATCCGGACATGGATGCAGTGTTCGTCAAGTTCGCAGACGAGGCCTATGGCCTTGGGGGCAGCCGTCCCGCCGAGACTTATCTCGACATCGAGAAGCTCCTCGACATTGCGAAGCGGTCAGGAGCCGATGCCGTCCATCCCGGCTACGGCTTCCTCTCCGAGCGCGCCGAATTTGCCCGCGCCGTCCAGGAGGCAGGGCTTGCCTGGATTGGCCCGGACCCGGAAGTCATCGAGGCGCTCGGCGACAAGGTCGAGGCGCGGCGGATCGCGCAGTCGGTGGGTGCTCCACTGGTCGCAGGCAGCGATGGTCCGGTCGAGACCGCTGACGAGGTCATCGCTTTTGCCAAGCAGCATGGGCTTCCCGTCGCGATCAAGGCCGCTCATGGCGGCGGCGGCCGCGGCCTCAAGGTCGCGTGGAAAATGGAAGAGATCGCCGAGCTCTATCATTCCGCCGTGCGCGAAGCGGAGGCCGCCTTTGGTCGCGGCGAATGTTTCCTGGAGCGCTTCCTCGATCGGCCACGCCATATCGAGGCACAGGTTCTGGCCGACAAACATGGCAATGTGCTTGTCCTCGGCACCCGTGACTGCTCGCTGCAGCGGCGCAACCAGAAGATCGTCGAGGAGGCGCCAGCACCCTTCCTGACCGACGCGCAGCGACAGTCGATCCATAACGCTGCCAAGAAGATCTGTGCAGCTGCCGGCTATTCAGGCGCCGGTACGGTCGAGTTTCTGCTCGGTGTTGACGGCACCATCTCGTTCCTGGAAGTGAATACCCGTCTGCAGGTCGAGCATCCGGTGACCGAAGAAACCACCGGCATCGATCTCGTGGTGGAGCAGTTCCGCATTGCCGAAGGCAAGGCACTCGAGGTTCTGGAGACGCCGGCCCCGCGTGGCCACTCGATCGAATTCCGAATCAATGCCGAAGACCCCGGCCGGGGCTTCCTGCCGACACCGGGTGCGATCACCCGTTTCGATGCGCCCTCGGGTCCCGGCGTTCGCCTCGATACCGGCGTCGTCAGCGGCTCGACCATTCCTGGAACCTTCGATTCTCTCATGGCGAAGCTGATCGTGACCGGCGCGACGCGCGAGCAGGCGCTGGCCCGTGCACGAAGAGCACTCGCCGAGTTCAAGATCGAAGGCGTGGCGACCGTCCTGCCCTTCCATCGCGCGGCCATGGAACACCGCGACTTCACCGGAGAAGAAGGCTTTCGCGTTCACACCCGCTGGATCGAGACGGATTTCGCAGAGCCGCTTGCGGCCGCCTCCCGTCCGGAGCCGGTTTCTGATGCATCCTTGATCCGGACGCATGTGGAGATCGATGGCAAAAGACACGAACTGGCGGTCCCAGCCATTTTACTTTCCGGCCTCGGCAATCTCGCTGGCGGACCGGCTGGCAGTGTAGACGCCTCAACCGCCAAGGCGCAAGACAGCCTGAGCATAACCGCGCCCATTTCGGGTACGCTGCAGGCGTTCAAGGTCGAGGACGGGGCAGAGGTGCAAAGCGGCGAGCTGATTGCGGTGATGGAAGCGATGAAGATGGAAACCCAGGTCATCGCGACCCGCGCCGGGCGTGTCAGCTTCAAGAGCGAGGCAGGCGCCTATCTGGCTGCCGGGCAGGAAATCGCGCGCTATCTGGACTAAGTGCTGCGTGCGTTTGGGCTGGTAGGGCTCGCCGAACTGTGTCGGCCAATCTGATCTGAAAAACTGCGCTTGAAACAGCAAAAGGCCCGCCAATGGCGGGCCAAACGCTGAAGTCGATGAGACTTAGGCCTTGTCGACGACGTTCTTCACGGCGTCCTTGGCTTCACCCTTGACCTGCTGGCCATGGCCCTTGGCTTCCTGAGCCGCGCCCTTGGCTTCCAGGCTGTGGTTGTCGGTGGCGTCACCGACGGCCTGCTTGGCCTTGCCTACGAGTTCATTCGTCTTGCCGGAAATCTTGTCGGATGTGGAACCCATTTTCGTTCTCCTTGTTGGCGGTAACGCACAGCTTTCAATTCGCTACCCGGTCATTTCTGCCGGGAAAGTCCATCTCGCGCTGTTCAACGATCCGCTTGCACCTACAATGCTTTAGGGCGCGGTTCGTTCCGATGCTTGAGGCCAAATACCCCTGACGAGATGGGGCCCTAGGGAACACGAATGTGTGAGGCTCCCCCTTTTTCTGCGCATCCGCAGAACACAGAAAAACCGGTGATGAGGTCACCCATCACCGGTTCGTTTGATCCAATCAACCCGACAGTTAGCGCTTGTAGGCGCCCAGACCCGGACGATAGGTCTTGTCGTCGAGGAACTGCTTCAGGCCCTCGGCGCGACCATTGCTCTTGTCGAGGAAGAGCATCTGTTCCAGCTTGGCGTAGATGTAGTCGTCCGCCTGTTCCCACGGCATGTTGCGCACGCGCTTGAACGTATCCTTGGCAGCCTTGAGCACCACGGGGTTCTTTTCGAGCAGGCTTGCACAGAGAGCACGGACGCGGGTCTCGAGATCGGCCAGCGGCACGGACTCGTTGACGAGGCCCATCTCACGGGCCTTCTGGCCGCCGAAGGTCTCGCCCGTCATGATGTAATAGAGCGAGTCGCGATGGTTCATCACCTCGGCCACGGCACGGGTCACGTTCCCGCCCGGCAGGATGCCCCAGTTGATTTCCGAAAGGCCGAATGTGGCTTCGTCTGCGGCGATCGCGAGATCGCAGGACACGAGCGGCGTGAAGGCACCGCCGAAGCACCAGCCGTTGACCATGGCGATGGTGGGCTTCTCGAAATACATCAGGCGGTTCCACCAGCCACCGGACTGACGGCGGCTCTTCAGGACGGCCGCGCGGCCCTTGCCGTCGTTCTCGCGGAAGTATTCCTTCAAGTCCATGCCGGCAGACCAGGACTGGCCAGCGCCACGCAGAACGAGAACGCCGCAGCGATCATCGGCCTCCAATTCGTCCAGCACTTCCAGCATGCGGATGTTGAGCTTCGGATTCATCGCATTGCGCTTTTCCGGACGGTTCAGGGTCACGAAAGCAATGCCGTTGTCGAATTCGACCAGAACCGGGTCTGGCGTGGTGTTTGTCTCAGTCATGATGGCTCCTTGAGGCATTTCTTGGGGCATGAGCCCAGTCGAAGGTGTTCAGCTGTTGGCATGGGCCTGGCGCAGGATATGTTTCTGCGCCTTTCCGGATGCCGTTCGCGGGATCTGGTCGAGAAAGACGATGCGGGCCGGGCGCTTGTAGGACGCCAGACGATGGGCACAATGGGCGAGGATTTCGTCGGCAGAGGGCAAGTCCGCCTGAGCAACGATGAAGGCGACGCCGCATTCGCCCCATTTCGGATCGGGCAGTCCCAGCACGGCAACATCGCGGACCTTGGGATGCGCGCCGATGACGGCCTCGATCTCTGCCGGGAAGACGTTCTCCCCACCGGAGATGTACATGTCCTTGAGCCTGTCCGGGACGTAGATGACGCCCCCTTCACCACGTCGGCCAAGATCCCCCGTGCGATACCATTCGCCAACGAAAGCCCGGGCAGTCTCGCCCGGATTGTTCCAATAGCCCGGCGTTACCGAGGGACCCTTCACCCAGATCTCACCGACCTCGCCATCCGGAACGTCCTGACCGTCATCACCGACCAGCCGCACGGCGAGGAGCGGTGCGGGATAGCCAACACTGCCAGGATGCCGCGCGACCGCATCACGATCCAGAGGTACGTGAATGGTCGTGCCGGCTTCGCTCATGCCATAGCCGTTGACGAGCGGAATGCCGTCTTCGAGGAAGGTCTCGATCAGGGCCGGCGACAGTGGCGCGCCGCCGATGAAGATCGCCTGCAGCGCCTTCAGGGCCTTCGGGTCCCAGGCGGGAGCGTTTCGAAGGGCCGCGGCCATCTGCGGAACCGCGAAGTAGTGGGTAATCCCAAGCGCAGGATCGCCCAGAACGGAAAGGGTGCGGTCGGGCATGAAGCGATCGGAGATGACCAGGCGTCCGCCCATCATCAGCGTCGTGCGGCCGATCGCAACCAGACCGATGGTATGGAAAAACGGCAGATCGCAGAGCGTGACGGAGTGGCTGGTGACTTCACCGACGAGCGAAAAGTTGACGGCCGAGGCAAAGGCATTGCGGCGAGTGATGATCACACCCTTGGGGCTCCCCGTAGTCCCCGAGGTGTAGAGCATGATGCAGGGCGCATCCGCATCCACGCTGGCCGGTTCTGCCCGCGGTGCTGTGGCGACAAGCTCGGCCCAGCCACCTTCGCCTTCAACGGCAATGGTCCGCGGCATTGCCTCGGAGATCTCAGCGAGGACCGGAGCGAATTCTGCATCATGCAGCAGCAGCGAAGGCTCGCAATCGGCGATGATCTGCCCAAGTTCGGCTGCGCCGAGGCGCCAATTCAAGGGCACGAAGACCAAGCCTGCGCGCTGACATGCAAGGCACACGGTGATCTGCTCGATGGAGTTGCGCCCCAGAATGGCGATGCGCTGCATGGCCGGCCGATTGCCAAGGATCTCCAGAAGGCGGTATGCGGCGCGGGCCACGGCGAGATCCAATGTCCCATAATTCAGGGTTCGTCCGGTCGCAACGTCGTAGACCGCTGGTCGCTCCGGCGTCACCTCAGCGCGGTAGATGACGGGATCGTCCGTCTCAAGGCCGACGGCTCCCCTGACTGCCAGAACAGACTTGATTTCAGGCTGCATGCTTGTCCTCCTCATCGCCACCCCTGAGGGGCCTCCTTGACGAATTGTATGCTAAACATACTAATTGACCTCCAAATGTTTGACAAGCGGCAATTTGACTGTTGCAGTCGAAAGTGATCATGAATGAATCAGCAGTTAAGATGCCGCATGATTGGAAGAGCAGCCATGACTCGACACAATGACCTGAAGCCAGCGAATGACGACGATGTCTTCGAAGTGGGCTCACCATTACGCACAGGCCGCCTCGACGACATTCTCGGCTTTCACCTTAGGATGGCGAATGTCGCCATCTATCAGGACTACACGGCCGCCATGGGCGACATCGGGCTGACGCAGAAACAGTTTGCCGTTCTCGAACTGATCGCAGCCAATCCGCGGGTAAGCCAGATCGACATCGCCAACCAGCTCAGCATGGACCGGGCCACGATGATGGCATTGGTGAACCGTCTGGAAAGCCGCGATCTTCTGGAACGGCAGCCATCCCCCGTCGATCGGCGGCGCCAGGAACTGCTGTTGACCGAGGCGGGAGCTGAGGTCTTGAAGCAGGCACGCAACATCCAGCAACAGCACGAGCTGCGCTTCACCTCGCGGTTTTCGCCCGAGGAGCTGGAGCAGTTCATCGAAGGCTTGAAGCGTGTCTATGCCGACATCATCCCACGCAACAGCCAGACCGACTGATCGGTCTTGAGCGTAGACAACATGAAACGGCCGCCCGTGGGCGGCCGTTTCTATTTGGAGATCAGAAGGGATAGTGCTGGTTCGGGTCTTCGATGGTGATCCAGCGCAGCTCCGTGAACTCGGAGATCGCGGCCTTGCCGCCGAAGCGACCATAGCCACTGCCCTTGACGCCACCGAACGGCATCTGCGGCTCGTCGAAGACCGTCGGGCCATTGATGTGGCAAATGCCGGACTCGATGCGCGCGGCAACGGCCAGAGCACGGCGGATGTCGCGGCTGAAGACGGCGCCGGAGAGACCATACTCGGTGTCGTTGGCGACGCGGATCGCTTCTTCCTCATCCTTCACGCGGATGATCGGCTTGACCGGACCGAAGCTTTCTTCCTGATACATCCGCATGTCCGAGGTGACATTGTCGAGCAAGGTTGCTTCGACGACGCTGCCTTCCCGCTTGCCACCGGCAACGAGCTTCGCGCCCTTGGAGACGGCGTCTGCGATCAGCTCGTCCATCTTCTTTGCGGATTCGAGGCTGATGAGCGAGCCAAGCACGACATGGCCCTTCGGGTCACCGGCCGGCAGCTTGGAGGCCTTGGCCGCGAGCTTGGAGACGAACTCGTCGGCGATCTTCTCATCGACGATGATGCGCTCCGTCGACATGCAGATTTGACCCATATTGGCAAACGCACCGAAGGCGGCAGCGTTTACGGCCGCGTCGATATCGGCATCGTCGAGGATGACGAGCGGCGCCTTGCCTCCGAGCTCCAGAAGAGCCGGCATCAGATGACGACCGCACAGTTCGCCGATGATCTTGCCGACCTTGGTGGAGCCGGTGAAGTTGACGCGCTTGACTGCCGGGTTGGTGATCAGGGCTTCGACGATCTGGGCTGCATCCTCGGGCGCATTGGTGATGACGCTGATGGCGCCCGTCGGAAGGCCGGCTTCAACGAGGCACTGAGCGATGAGACGATGGGTGCCAGGGCACTGCTCCGATGCCTTCAGGATCACGGTGTTGCCGCACGCGAGCGGCATGGCGACCGCGCGGGTGCCGAGGATGATCGGCGCATTCCACGGCGCGATGCCAAGGCAGACGCCAACGGCCTGTCGCATGCCCATGGACAGCGAACCCGGCTTGTTGGACGGGATGACTTCGCCCGAGATCTGGGTGGTCATGGAAGCGGCTTCGCGCAGCATGCTGGCAGCAACCATCACGTTGAAGGCGCCCCAATGGCCGGTGGCTCCGGTTTCGGCGACCACGAGTTCGGAGAACTCGGCGGTCTTCGATTCCATGATGTCGGCAGCCTTGAGCAGGATCTTGCGGCGCTCACCGGGGCCGGTCTTCGACCAGGCCGGGAAGGCTGCAGCAGCCGCTTCTACGGCGGCGTTTGCATCCTCGAGGCTCGCGGCCGAGGCCGTGGTCGCCACTTCCTGCGTAAACGGATTGATGCGGGTAAAAGTGCGTCCGCCAGCGGCTGCCTTTTCGGCACCATTGATCAACAGCGACACATGCATATTCATGGATTTTCCTCCTCCATAATCATCAGGTTCAGAAACTGGTCAGTCTTGTTCGACTGCCCCACCCGCTCTGTTGCGATCCTGTTACGATCTTCCACAAGCGGGGTATTAAAAGGACCGGCGGCCTCCCCGATCCGATCTATTTTTGTAAGTCTAACAAACGATTGTTTTTTGACAAGTGGTGCCGCGCAGTCGGGACGTCAATAGGGAAGCCCGACATAGTTCTCCGCCATCGCCGTCGATGCGGCTCTCGAATGGGTGAGGTAATCGAGCTCTGCTTCCTGGATCTTCTGGCCGAAATCTCCGGTATCCGGAAAACGGTGCAGCAATGTGGTCATCGACCAGGAGAAGCGAACCGCTTTCCAGACTCGGCTGAGAGCCCGCGCGGAGTAGGCGTCGAGCGCCGCATCGGACTTCTCCTGGTAATGTTCGAGAAGTCCCTCGATCAGGTAGTACACGTCGGATGCGGCAAGGTTCAGGCCCTTGGCGCCGGTCGGCGGGACGATATGCGCAGCATCGCCGACGAGGAACATCCGCCCGAAACGCATCGGCTCGGCGACGAAGGAACGCAGCGGCGCGATCGATTTTTCGAAGCTCGGTCCTGTGATCATCACCTCTGCGTGATGGGCCGGCAGGCGACGGCGCAGCTCGTCCCAGAAGCGATCATCGGACCACATCTCGACCTTGTCGTCGAGCGAGCACTGAACATAGTAGCGGCTGCGGGTTTCGGAGCGCATCGAGCACAGCGCAAAACCGCGCGGGTGGTTGGCATAAATGAGTTCATGGTTGACCGGCGGCACGTCGGCGAGGATCCCCAGCCAGCCGAAGGGATAGATCTTCTCGAAGGTCTTGATCGCGCCTTCGGGCACTGCCTTGCGGCTCGCGCCATGGAAGCCGTCACATCCGGCGATGAAGTCGCAATCGATGCGCTGCGTGACACCATTCTTCTCGAAGGTGACATGCGGCTGGTCGCCATCGAAACCGGAGGGAACGACATTGGCGGCATCGTAGATCGTCACACCGCCATCATGCTCACGGCGCTCGATGAGATCGCGCGTGAGTTCCGTCTGGCCATAGACCATGACCCGCTTGCCACCGGTCAGATCGAAGAGGTCGATACGATGGTCGCGGCCATCAAACGCAAGGGAGAAACCGTCATGCGGAAGACCTTCCCGATGCAGGCGCTCGCCGACGCCGGCGCGATCCACGAGGCCGACAGTTCCTTCTTCGAGCACCCCGGCCCGCACGCGAGACAGAATGTGGTCCTTGCCGACGCGGTCGACGATGAGATTGTCGATGCCTGCATTGGTGAGAAGCTGGCCGAGCAAGAGGCCGGACGGACCTGACCCGATGATGACGACTTTGGTTCGCATGTTTCCTCCCACAGTGCTGCCAATTTGTCTTTCGACAAGTTTGGACGGCGAGCGCGGTCGTCAACAATGGACGCATCGCGTCTTTTGTTGCACAAATCGAACATGACGAAACGCAAGCACCCAATGCGGGCCTCAATCCCGACTTACGAGCTCTACGGCGAGGACGATCCCGCCGGGTCGCGCTTCTGGGTGCATTGCGAGACGATTCCGGCCCGAAGTGCACTGCATCACTGGGAAATCGGGCTGCACAGACACGAACGCTATTTTCAAATCCTGCTCGTGACAGGCGGCTCCGGCGATGCGGTCTTCGAGGGGGACATTGCCCGTTTCGAACCAATCTCGATCGTCACCGTTCCGCCCGCCATCGGGCATGGGTTCCGCTTTTCGCCGGAGATCGACGGCTACGTCTTCACCTTTCTTGCCAGTCGCCTGCCGGTCCGACCGGGCGAGCCGAGCGCGCTCGGTCAGTTCCTGTCGAGACCAAGCGTGACGCGACTTGCCCCGCAGGATCCGGAGGGGCAGTTGATCCTCTCCCACCTGTTGAGGGTCGCGAGCGAATGGCAGGGGCGGCTTACGGGGCGCACGGTGCTGATGGAAACGGGGCTTGCAGCGGCCCTGGCACTTGCCGCCCGCATCGCCGCCCAGGATCGAACCGAGACCGAAGAGATTGATGACAACGACCGAAGGCTCGAAGCCTTCTCCTCACTGCTGCATCGGGAGGTGCGCAACCATCGTCCGGCTTCGTTCTACGCCCATGCCCTGGGGATCACGCCGACCCATCTCAACCGCGTGCTGAAAGCCAAGACAGGTCTTGGAACGCAGGAGCTCGTGGCGAGGCGGCTGGTCGAGGAAGCACAACGGGAGCTGCTCTTCACGCCCGGCAGCGTCAAGGAAGTCTCGTTCCGCCTCGGCTTTTCCGATCCGGCCTATTTCTCCCGCTTCTTCAGTCGCCAGACCGGGATGACCCCGGCCAGCTGGCGCGCGCAGGAACAGCTACGATTAGGATCCCGGGCAGACAAGGCCTAGCCGTCAAGGCTGGCTGAAGAGGTCGATCAAAACCTGCCGCATCTCGTTCATCGGCCACTCCCTTGTCTGCGTCTCCGGGAGCATGCCGGTGAAGAAACCTTCCCATTCGAAACGGGCAACGAGTTCCCTGTCTGCCGACACGACGTGGATCGGGACGGCGCGCGATGCGTTGGGACCGGTGATGATGGCCGCAGGCTGATGGTCGCCGAGGATGACGAAGACGGTGTCTTCGCCAAACCGCGCCATGTAGCTGCCGAGCGTTTCCAGGGAATAGTCGATCGTCTGGATGTATTGGGCGCGCACACGCTCAGGATCGGCCCAGACCACCCGAGGCGGGTCGCCGCTTTCCGCCTGCGCGTTGAAGATCGAACCGTCGCCGACATCGTCCCAATCGATGAGGCGGGCGACGGGTGTCCAGGGCGCGTGGCTGGAGATCAGCGCCACTTCCGCCATCACTCTCTCGCCGGCTGCCCGGGCAGGGGCTCGGCCCAGTCGCTCGAAGGCTGACAGCGTATATTGATCCGGCATCGTGACCCAGTTGAACGGCTTTCCCTGATAGTCGAGATCGGCGGCCGCCAGAATTTGCCGATATCCAAAATAGACCGCCTCCGGCCAATCCATGGTAATTGCCGGCATGACGGCAATGCTCTTCCAGCCAGCTTCGACAAACAGCCTGTTGAGGCTCGGTTGCTGGCTGATCATCAAGCGGTCGTAGCGCGCCTGACTGTCGACCCAGAGGCCGGAGAGGAGCGTTCCATGGGCAAGCCAGCTGAGCCCGCCAACGGTCGGAGCGGTGACCCAGGCACTGGCAGAGGCAAGTCCGGCGCGTTCGATCTCGGTCTGGACGCTTTCCAGGCGTGGTCGGGTGATAGAGGCATATCGCGGATCCTCTACCGCCGAGCGTCCATAGGACTCCACGAAGATCAGCACGAAATCCTTGTCCCTGACGCGTCCGAAGAGCCCGGCGCCATTGCGAGGCCCCTCGCCCCGGGACAGAGCGGTTTCGAAGACATGCATGTCCTGAACGGAGCGGATGACAAGCGTCAGTCGATTGTTGAGGTAAGAGGGCATGCGCGCCTCGACACGGGGGGTATTCAGGAGGAACGCAATCCCGCCGAAAAGTGTGATCGCCACCAGAGACAGAACCAGCCAAGAGCGTGCGGGGCGTTGGATTTCCGTCAATCGCGCTGCGGCCCATAGAAACAATAGAAGAACGACCAGCAGACCGAGAAGGGCGGCTGCGACAGCCGCAAAGGCGGCGAGCGTTCCGACGGTTCCGGAGAACAGGTTCCAGCCGTCCGCCATCATCTTGATATCGAGGTAAGGATTGAATGGGCGCTGAAAGGCCTCCCGGGTGCCGATGTCGGCTACCTTCAGGAAAAGGATAAGAAGCAGCACCAGCCCGCAGAGAAATCCGATCGGCCGGCGCAGGATGCGCGGGACTGCAAGCAACAGCAGCAGCAGCAGCGGCCATTCGAGCGGCAGGCGGGCGAAGGCCTGAAAAGTAATTGCATCGAGCCGATCCGGCAGGGTGAAGGCAAACCAGGCGATCACCGTCACCACGAAGGCGCCGAGATAAGGCTTCAGCGTTTCGGCTGACTTCATGACCCAGTCACTCCGCTTCCGAGAAGGGCAGATCGATTGCACGCGAGAGGATTTGCAGTCATGAAGGTCCGCTGCCTCTCTTTCCGCGTATAGGACAGCAAACGACCACTCACCCTCGACGAAAGCCCCGCCGCTTGCCCATTCTGCGTTTCCTTGCTCCCGTTGCGTTGATCGCGCTCCTGGCATTCCTCCTGTCTAGAACGGATTTGACCGCGTTGGGAGACGCCTTCTCGCAGATCTCCGTCACGCATGTGATCGCTGGTCTCGCTCTGGTGCAGATCCAGATCATCGTGTCGGCGCTGCGCTGGCGCTTTACCGCGCGCCGTCTTGGCGAAGCGTTCCCGGCGAGCGTCGCGATCAGCGAATATTACGTCGCGAGCCTCCTCAATCAGAGCCTTCCGGGCGGTGTCGCCGGTGATGCCGTGCGCGCCTACCGAATGCGCAATGCCGGCGCCGGCGGCTGGAAAGGGCCCGCCAAGGCCGTGGTATTCGAGCGGCTTTCCGGCCAGGCCGCATTTTTCGTTCTGGCGCTTTCGGGCCTGTTCGCCTGGCCGCTTGTTCTCGGAGGGGAGGATGCCGGGCGTCAGGCCTTGCTGCTGGTGCTCTGCTTCTTGCTGTTTGCCGCCGCAGTCTGCGCGGGCCTGTTCATCGCGAAGCGCCGGTACAAAGGGTCCAGCCATATCGGCGATGACCTGTTGCGCGTATTCATCCGCCGCGGCGCGCTTCCGATTCAGGCTGGTCTGAGCCTCGTGATCGTCGGCAGCTACGTTGCAACCTTTTTCCTTGCAAGCCATGCCGTCGGTGCCTCCCTGCCCTGGATCGCTGCTTTCACGATCATTCCGCTCTGTCTGATCGCCATGCTGATCCCGGCCGGTTTCGGAGGCTGGGGCACACGGGAAGCCGCGGCCATGGCGCTCTGGCCGTTGCTTGGCGCCACGGACAGTCAGGGGCTGGCAGCGAGCATCGTTTATGGCGGTCTCTCTCTGGCCGGCGCCCTGCCGGGTCTCGCGATCCTGTCGACCGAGGCCATCCGCGGAAAGCCGCGTCGCGCCTGAACGCCCTGTCATCGGGTCTCTATCCGGGCGTAAACGTCGCCGGATTGCGCTTCAGGGGGCATCTGCGACAGCTCGACCAAAAGTTCATCTGCCGACTTCCAGCGATCCGACACAAACCGATGCTGCTCTCCGACGACACGGTTGAAGCGATAATTGCCGATGCCCATCAGACGATCGATCGCGTTGGACGCAACGGAGGGCATCGCGGGAATGTATTCGAAGGCGATCAGAGGTATCGGCTTTGAAAGGCCGTAGAGAATTTCCGCCTCCGCACCCTCGACGTCGATCTTGCAAAAGGCGGGCATGCCGTATTTCGCGACGAGATGATCCAGCGTCACCATGGGCACCGTGACCTTGCGGTCCCAGACGACCTGCGAAAAACCCTTGCTCTGCTTGACCGTCTCGACGAAGCGGCTGGAAATGCTTGTGACCGTCGGATGGCGGCTTGAGATCAGCAAATCGATCTGCCCGGCGGACCGACCGACGGCCGCCCGTTCGAAGCCGGTCAAGGCGCCTGCAAAGCGGTTTTCGATGAAGTCCGCAAAAGCCGGCTGCGGTTCGACGGCGACGACTTTTGCCCCGAGCTTCAACAGGGTGCTGCTGCGGCTGCCGACATGAGCTCCGATGTCGAAGACGAGATCGCTGGGCTTGACGATCGACGCATAAAACTGCCGCAGCGCCGATCTGCGCCAAGGCTGGCCGTAGTAAACGACGAGCGAGCGGGCGAGCCCGAAGGATGTTGAGAGGCGCTCGGTGAGACTGGTCATGGCGTGACGGGCCGACGCAGCAGGTAGAACACGTCCACCGTAAACGAATAGGCGAGCGCCAGAAGCGCGACCGCTGCTATGGCGGTCGAATAGGGAACGGTCACGAAGGGGATCAGGATCAGGCAGAGAGCAGAGATCTGGATCACGCAGACAAGCTTGCGTCGGAACGACGGGAGGAGCTCGCCGTTCAGCTTCGGCATCACCCAGCCTGCGGCCACGAAGCCGTAGCGCATCAGGCCGATCAGCAATACCCAGAGCCCAGCCTTTTCCAGGAAGGCTGCGGCGACGGACAGGACCAGGATCAGCAGCGCATCGACTTCCATATCGAAGCGCGCGCCGAAGGGCGATTCATGGCCGTAGCTTCGCGCAAGATAGCCATCGACCCCGTCGAGCGCCAAGGCGATCAGAACCACGCCGGCGAGTGTCCAGAGTGCTGTATCGGTGGCGGCGAGACTGTCGAAACAAAGAACGGTCGCGCCAGTCAGGCTGACGAGACAAGCGCGAAACGCGGTGACGAGATTGGCCGGGCCGAACTTGCGATGGGGGTGATCCGGCAGAGCATAAACCACCAGCGCAAACATCAGCGCGAGCGACAGAATGACCGAGGCCACGAAATCCCAGCCGAGCGGCAGGTGAAAGGACACGACCACCGCGACGACCGATGTGCCGACGAGCAGGCCGGAGAGACCGGCCAGCGTGTTCATCAGCAGTCCGCGACGCTGCCGCAGCATTGCGACCCAGTCGAGCTGGGCATCTGCCCATGGCCGACCGAAGCCATCGCCGCCAAGCCGTTCAGGCTCGCTTGCCATCTTGCAATCCTCCCTGCCCGCCTGGAGCTTATTCTGCTGCGACCAGAGTTTCCAGATCCAGCATGTGGCCGGCGCGCAAGGTCTTGGTGCGCAGATAGTTTTCGTTTTCCGCCGTGACGCGACCGGTGACCGGCGCCCTTGCCTCGACTTCGATGCCGCCGAGCTTCAGGCCGGCAATCTTGGTCGGGTTGTTGGTGTAGACCGCAACCTTTGAGATCTCCAAATGCCGCAACATGGCAACGGCCGCCTCATAGCGGCGATGGTCTTCGGTGAGCCCGAGCTCGGCATCCGCATCGATCGTGTCGAGGCCGAGATGCTGATAGCCGTAGGCGCGCATCTTAGCGCCAATGCCCGTGCCGCGGCCTTCCTGGTCGAGATAAAGCAGCACGCCGCCGCCCGCCTGCTTCAGCAGAGCAAGACCGTTGCGCAGCTGGTCGCCGCAATCGCATTTCAGGGAGCCGCAGAGATCACCGGTAATGCAGGAGGAGTGAATGCGGATCGGCACGGTCTTCGTCACATCCGGCTTACCGACCACAATCGCAACCTGATCCTTCTGCGCCAAGCCACCGCGGAAGACGACAAAATCGGCATCCCCGAGATCCTTCAAGGGAACGCGGGTGCGCGCGACCTTGTCGAAGCGCTGGCGTGCGGCATCCGCGCCTTTCAATCGGCTGTAGGCGATCTCGCAGCAAGCGCCGAACCGATCTGTCATGGTCGTGACATCCGCCAAAACCATGGCCGGCAGCAACAGCGCCAGGCGGGCCAGTTCTGTCGTCTGTGTCGCCAGTGCATCCGCTGGCTGCCACAATGCAGGCTTTTCCGCACCAAGCGTGTAAGCCAGCCGCGAGGCATCATCGAAAGACAGGCCGGCGAGCGGCGTGATGACATCCTGTTCGGCCCCGATCCCCAAGCGACCGGCCCGCGGCGCGGTCAAGAGGAGACCATGGCGGTTATCGGTAACGGCTGCGAATTGATCGTAAAGCGACGGTGCCACACAGTCGAGCGCCAGAACAGCAAGCTTTCGTTCCCCCTCCGTGACGACGACGGGTCGGCCATAGCGCAGTTCGGCGACGGCGCGTTCTACTTCGATTTCGGCGGTTGAGAATTGGAAAGCGGACTGGCTGGACTTAGACATGAGGCGTACTCTCCCTATCAGTGGCAACCATTACGCCGGAGTTTCAGCGACGGTTTGCGCATCCGCCATAAATTTATTTTGATGGCGGCTACGGAACAAAATGTCTTCTTCGGCAATACGTTCCATTGGTCTGCATATTTAGGGTGGGGGACACGCAGTTTGAAGCTTGGGGCAAATGAACAATCCGTATCCGCCGGAGATACGGCGGCTGCGCTGTGGTTCGAGGCAAAGGAAATCTGCCGGCTACGGCATGAGCCGCTCGGCATCCCGGCTCAGGACGAAGTGCTCGTGCGGACGCTTTACAGTGGCATCAGCCGCGGAACCGAGTCCCTGATTTTCAAGGGAGCGGTCCCTGAAAGCGAGTTCGAACGCATGCGCGGACCGCATATGGAGGGGCAGTTTCCCTTTCCGGTAAAATATGGATATGCGGCTGTCGGCGAGGTGGAGAAAGGTCCACCAGATCTGGTCGGTCGCAACGTCTTTGCCCTTCATCCTCATCAAGATCGCTTTATCCTGCCGTCCGATCAAGTGACGCTGCTGCCGGAGGCGCTGCCGCCGCGGCGGGCGGTGCTCGCTGCCAATATGGAAACTGCGCTCAACATCACATGGGATGCAGGGGTGCAGCCGGGCGACCGCGTCGCCGTCTTTGGCGCAGGCGTTGTCGGGACACTCGTTGCCTATCTCGCCTCGCGGATTGCCGGCACAGAGACTGTCCTCATCGACAAGGACCCCACGCGCCGCAAACTGGCCTCCGATCTGGACCTCACCTTTGCCGAACCTGACATGATCGAGGGGGAATTCGACATCTTGATCAATGCCAGCACAGCCCCGGCAGCACTGGAAAACGCCATCGCCCATGCGGGCTTTGAAGCAAGAATTGTTGAAGCAAGCTGGTATGGCGACCGCATGGTCAGCATTCCCCTGGGCGGCGCCTTTCATTCTCGCCGCCTGTCCCTCGTCAGTTCGCAGGTCGGCGGCATCCCGTCCTCACGCCGAGCTCGCTGGACCTATCGTCGGCGAATGAGCAAGGCGCTGGAGCTGCTTCTGGACGTTCGTCTGGAGCGCCTTATCTCCGGCGAGACCGCTTTTTCTGAACTGCCAGACGCCTACGCTCGTATCCTCTCCACACAGGACACCCTGTGTCATCGCATCCGTTACTGACGAAAGAGATCTCATGTTCGCTGTTGAAGTCCGAGACCATATCATGATCGCCCACAGCCTGCCGCGCCCGGTTTTCGGGCCTGCACAGGGGATGCACGGCGCAACCTTCGTTGTCGATGCGGCCTTTTTCACAAAGGACGTAGACGAAGATGGCCTCGCCGTCGACATCGGCGCTGCAACAACTGTTCTGTCCGAGGTCTTGAAGCCGCTGAACTATCAGAACCTGGACGAGCTTGCGGTGTTCAAAGGTAAGGTCAGCACGACGGAAGTCATTGCGAAACACATCTTTGACCAGCTGGCGCAGGCTGTGTCCGACAAGCGCCTCGGTCCCGGCAGCCACCGGATCTGCCGGCTGAAGGTGATGCTGCACGAATCCCATGCGGCGCGTGGCTGGTACGAGGCCGATCTTTGAACCGTTCCCTCGTGTTCGCCTATCCGGGCGATCTTTCGCTGAAGACCGGCGGCTATGGCTATGATCGCCAGGTCCTCGATGGACTGCGTAAACTCGGTTGGCAGATCACACTCCTGCCATTGGGCGAAGGTTTTCCGTTTCCCACTGCAGACACGCGGCGAGGGGCAGAAACTGCGCTGTCGTCGATACCGGACGGGACGCTCGTTCTGATCGACGGCCTTGCCTTCGGCGTCCTCGATGCCTGGGCGGGAGCCCATGCCGAACGTCTCCAGATCATTGCTCTTGTTCATCATCCGCTCGCCCTCGAAACGGGGCTTTCGGACGAGCAGCAGCAGCACTTCCGACAGAGCGAACAGAGGGCGCTGGCAGCCGCCCGGCATGTGATTGTCACCTCGCCGATGACGGCACGTGAGCTTGCATCCAACTATGGGGTCGCGTCTTCCCGCATTACGGTCGCCCTGCCTGGCATCGACAAGAGCGACGTAAGGCGCGTCGTTAATGCGGCCCCGCAGATCCTCTCGGTCGGTACGCTCACCCGGCGCAAGGGTCATGACGTGCTGCTGAGGGCTCTCAAATCGGTCGAGGATCTCGACTGGCAGGCCGTGATCATTGGCAGCAAGAGCCTCGATCCTTCGACGAGCGAAGCGCTGGCGCGACAGGTGGAAACGCTGGGCCTGGAGGCGCGCGTTCAGTTGCTTGGCGAGGTCGATGACCCGCAGGTGCACTTCGCCTCGGCGGACATCTTTGCGCTTGCCAGCCGATACGAAGGCTATGGGATGGTGTTTGCCGAAGCACTATCTCACGGACTTCCGATCGTGGCGTGCCACGCCGGAGCCGTTCCAGACGTGGTGCCTTCCGATGCGGGCATCCTCGTGCCGGTCGATGACGCGCCGGCTTTCGGAGAGGCGCTCCGCCGTCTGCTGCAGAGCCCGCGGGAACGTGAGATGCGCTCTGCGGCGGCACTTCAAGCCGGCAGCCTCTTGCCAACATGGGCAGACACGGCGGCAATCATTTCCAACACACTGGATGGTATTTCATGAGCGGCTTCAACAAGGACTGGCTTGCACTGCGCGAACCCGTAGACATGAGGGCGCGGGCAAATTCGTTGGTCGAGCAATTGTCGCAGCATCTCGACGGTATCGAGCGCCCCAAAATACTCGACATCGGCTGCGGCACTGGCTCGACCTGGCGCAGCCTCGCTCATCGCTTCCCGGGGCATTCGGAATGGCAGTTGCTCGACTACGACCCGCTGCTGCTGGCGGAGGCCGAACGGCGTATCGGGCAACATCAGGATGTCTCTTTTCGACAGTTCGATCTGAACGAGATCGACTCGCTGCCGCTGACCGAGGTGAGCGTGGTGACGGCATCGGCTCTCTTCGATCTCTGCTCGGCAGAGTTTTGCGATCACTTCGCCGAGATACTCTCAGCAAGTAATACGGGTCTCTATGCCGCGCTGAACTATGACGGCGTTATGGAGTGGTCCATTGCTCATCCGCTCGACCAACAGGTCGCCAAGGACTTCAATCAGCACCAGCATTTCGACAAGGGCTTTGGGCCGGCACTTGGTCCGGATGCGACCGCGCATCTGAAGCAAGCGTTCGAGCGCTTGGGCTATTCAGTCTCTGTTGCCACGAGCCCCTGGGTGATGGGCCGTGATGACGGAGATTTGCAGGCCGCGTTCCTCGAGGGGCTCGAACAGCCGCTTTCGGAGATCGGTTCTCTGACTGACGTCCAAATCAGGGACTGGCTGGGTTTCAGGCTCGAAAAGATCGCAGAGGCCGGAAGTTCATGCGTGGTCGGCCACTCGGATATGCTCGCGCTCCCCCGACACTGAAACAGCTGGGTTTTTCAGATCGCAATCGAACAGGATGTCGCTGCCCAAGGTATAGACCTTGGCAGCCGGCCGGTGAGCGCTGGAGAGCTTGTCGATCGGCGGCAGCGCGATGCCGGCAGGTCCCGAGCCAATGATCAGCGGCGCAATCGCGACATGCAGGCGATCGACGAGATCGGCTTCGATAAAGCGGGCGATCGTGCGGGCGCCGCCTTCGACGAGGATGCGACGCAAGCCGCGGTCCGCAAGTGCGTCCAGAATGTCCTGAGGGTCGAGGCCACCCTCGCCCCTGCGAACACGGATGACGTCGGCTCCCTGGGATTTGACCGGTGCATCATGACCCTGCACGAGAATGACCGGCGCGCCGCCGTCGCGAAACAGGCGTTCCTCGCCGGTCAGTTCCGCGCGGCAATCAATCACAACACGGACGGGATTGGGGCCTTTCACGGCCCTGACGGAAAGCCTCGGGTCGTCGCATTTGACGGTGCCGACACCGACAATCACGGCTTCCACGAGCGCGCGACAGCGATGAAGATGCGCGATGCCATCGCTTCCGGAGATGTCGCGCGCGTCACCTGATGGCGTGGCCACGCGGCCATCGAGCGACTGTCCGACCTGTGCCAGGACAAAGCTGCGCTCGGCGGCGGCGATCGGGGCGTAGAGGGCCATGACAGGATCGCCTTCGTCTGCACCGGTTTGGCTTGCGCTGCCGCGCATTGCAAGAAGGCGCGCCCAAAGCTGGTCCGTCATGTCGATCTTACGCATCGAGGTCCTGTCCCGAAGAATTCACAATATGCGGTAAAGCGTTCCGTCGCGGCGGATCACGTGGTGAAAGACCACCGCCGCAATATGCAACGCAAAGAGAGCCAAAATGATCCACGCGCTCCATGTGTGGATCGCCGAAAGGGTAAAGGCGATGTCCGGTGACTTGCCGATCGGGCTCCAGACGGTGAACAGACCAAACCATTTGAGCGGAAAGCCATGGGCATTGGTTGCCAGGAACCCGGAAACCGGCATGACGATCAGGAAGACATAGAGAAGCCCGTGCACTGCATGGGCAGCTGCCTTCTCCAAAGGCGGCGCCTCGACCAGAGGCGCCCCGCTCGTCAGCCTTGCACCGATCCGCACCAGCATCAGCCACAGGACCAGGAAGCCCAGACTTTCGTGGATCAGATAGAAGTCGAGCTTCACGTCCTCCTTCACGAATCCAATCATCTGGCCAAGCGGCCAGGTCATGAGGACAAGGACTGCAATCAGCCAATGGAGGATGCGCAGCGTGCCTGCATAGCGTTCGCCCGCCAGCATCGATTGTGCGCCGTTCATTACACTTTGCTCCGATCCCAGACCATTCGTGCGCCAGACCTCCTCGTCTGCCGCCCATCAGTCATCCGTTCTCAGGATGTGACGGTTTGACAACAATGTAAACGGAAGATCAGGGCTCGCAGATCATGTCACGCTGTGGTGATCAAAGTGTCGGAGGCGCTTTCTGGAAGAAAACATAGGAGCCCTTGGCGACCTTGAAGATATCGCAATTGCGCCGGACCTTGCGATCGCCTTCCAGCCGGAAAACACCGAGCGAGCCTGAAAAGCCATTCGGCGACATGAGCTGCTCGGGTGTGAAGGCCGCCTCCCGGAAGCGGCCAGCGAGACCGATTGCCATCGCCATGGCGTCGAAACCGTAGCCGGCTTGGGCAGAAGCCGGCATGCCGTAGCTTGCCATATACCGGCTGCCGATCCTTGCCTGGACGTTCTGGTCGTAGCGACAGACGATGCTGCCGGTCAGCTTCGGTTCACTGAGGTCCTGCGCCGTCAGAACGGCACTCGCGACAATCTTGCGTCCCGGCCGCGGCGGCTTGGCGGCATCTGCCTTTTTCAGCACGTCGCCCGGCGACTTGATGCCGGGCATCAGTACCACCATGTCGGCCTTGCTCCACGAGTTCAGAGCCTTTGCAGGCAGTGTGCCGCCGCTCAACTCGATAATCGGTTCGACCTTCCCGCCAAAAGCCTTAATCTGGCTGGCGATGCGATCGGCCTGCGCTTTTTCTGCCGGAGATGAGGCGAGGATCACCGCATGGGTCGCCCCTTCGGCCATCGCAAAGGATGCGCTTTCGATCAGGCTGTCAGTAGGGCTGGATACGAAGGGATAGACATTTTCAGGCAGGACCGCCTCGTTCGTCTGGAATGCGACCATGGGGACCTGAAGTCCGCCGAGGCCGCGCTGAACCGCTTCGAACTCCGCGCCACGGGCGGTGGTGACGATGAAGGACACCTGCTGGCGCGCCAAGGTCCTTGCCGCGGCCTCGATCGCGTCCGGCTTTTCCGTCGTCTCGAGCATGGTGAGCTTCACGACGTCGGATCCGAGCGTGTTGACGGCCAGAGCGGCACCATCCCGGTACTCGCTGTCAGCCTGGCGGCTCGGTTGATCGGCACGACGGACACCGAGATAGGCGACCTTTACTGAACCGGATCCCAGGGTCTGGTTATAGAGCCCTGTATCGTTGGCAGGCGTCACGGCCGCAGAGGCTCCGCCCTCTCCAGGGTTCGGCTTGAAGTCATCGGTCTGACAAGAGGATAAAGCGGCAAGCAGCAGAGCCGAAGCTCCGGCGCGCAGGAAGCTCCGCGTAAACTGTTCTATTCCGACCATGATGGCGCCAAGTCTCGTTCCCGATCCGTTGGCGAACGTTAAGCATTGGCACTCGGTGAAGCAAGAGCGAAGCTGTTCCATATCTGGGCAGACTGCAGCAAAAGCAACAGCTGGGCTCGAGTGGCAACACAGGAGAACGGCTTAGATCCCGGACGCCTTGAGCGCCTCTGTTTCCTGCATTGTGGCCACCTTGGTTAACAAGATATACCGATCATCCAAAGCATTTTACTATAATAATGCGACGCGCATTCAAAGTATAGAAGCCATCTATACGAACAGATAATTCAAGCATTGCCGCTACTCTTCAAGCAACGATTGGAGAATAGCGGTGCTCAAGAAGAACAAGAACATTGTCGCAGTCTCAGCCCTTGTCGCGGCCACCCTCGCGTCATCAGGCTCGCTGGCGGCTCCCATGCTGCCACACACGATGACGTCTTACTCAAACGTTGCCCAGACACTCGTGCTTGGAATGAGCCCGTTTGCAGGCTCACTCGGCACCAATCTTTTCGGCAAGATCGAACAGCGCTGGGAGCAGACCGCAGAGGCCTTTGCCCAGTCGGTCGCCACACAGATGGTCGCAATCGCGCCGATGCGCACCGAGCTCTCCACCGGTACCGTCGCCAAAGCGCCGAAGGAGGTAGCGCCGAACCAGCGCAAGACACCGACCAACGACGTCTTCGACTCCGTGGCCATTCCCTTCAAGAAACTCGGCGCACTGAAGAAGGCGGCACCGACCTTTGCCGAGATCGCCAAGGGCACCGCGCTTCGGTGCGGCGGCGCCAATTGTTTCGAGATGGATGCTGTCGTTCACCGGACATCGGCCGGAGGCGGCATGTCATCGCTCCGCGACAAGCTCAATCTCGTCAATCACGCGGTGAACCGCCGCATCACGTACCGCAAGGACATCGACAGTCATGGTCGGGTGGATCAATGGTCCTCGCCGTCCCAGACCCTCGCCTCCGGTTATGGCGACTGCGAAGACTATGCCCTCTTGAAAATGGCGGTCCTCGAAGCACAGGGCTTTTCGCTGCAGGACATGACCGTCGTCATCCTCTACGACAAGAAGCGGCACTTCTATCATGCCGTTCTGTCGGTCGAAATCCAGGGAACGCATTACATCCTCGACAACATGCGGGATCAGGTTCTAGCGGACAGCCGCCTGCCTGATTACCAGCCACTGTTTTCCATCTCGAATGGCCGCGGCTTCCTGCATGGTACCCGCACCAAGGGGAAGGCTATGGCCATGAAGAGCTTCGACAGCATCGCACCGGGCGAAGGCGGGGAACTCTGAGCGGATCGTCCGCCCAGTCGTGCAGCTCGACCTCAGCCCCGGACGACGTAGCCGATGACCATCTGCTTCTGATGGCTGGGCGCCATGGCGAGGTTCATTTGGCCGGTCAGCTGCTTTCCGGCACAGGTGGCGGTGAAGCCGGTGGTTATCATCTTGCCCCTGGACGACAGGCTCTGCAGCGCTTCATCGACCTGCGTGTCGAGAACAAAGCGGAAGCCGGCCGAGAGCTGCGCGATATTGCCCAGCACAAGCTTCTGCTTCAGCATGGTCATGAAGGGCTCGTTGAAAAACTGGATCTTCTTGTCACGCGTGAGCACGATGGCGGGCGTCGGACAGGCCTGGATCAGCGCATTCAGATTCTCAACCGAGTAGACATTTTCCATCAGTGACAGGCGACGCCACATCCAGCGAAACGCAAGCACACGCAGCATGGATGCCAGATTGCCATTCTCGCCCATCTGGCCGGCAGCCTGATCCACCACATCGCCCAGGGATTGCCGCGAACCGTTCAGCAGCCAGGCGAGACCATCCCAGTAGACGCTTTCCAGCCTGATACCCCGGCGCGCTCCACCTTTGCCGATGATCGCGCGGAATTTGGGTTCCGCGTCATGCTCCTCGACATGCCGCATCGCGGCCGGGTTTACGTCGGCTGGTTCAGAGTAAGACGCTTGCCGATCGGAAAGGGCCATGGCTCACCGCTCGGTCAGGGCGACGGATTGCGCCTTGTTGATCGGCTTCATGAGATAGCTGAGGATTGTCTTGCGGCCGGTCATGATTTCTGCCGAGGCGACCATGCCCGGAATGATGGGGTAGCTCTTGTCGCCGCGCGTCAGCTCGGACTGGTCCGTCTTGACATGGACCAGATAGAAGGTCTCGCCCTTCTCCTTGTCGACGATACTGTCGGCGGAGACATTGGTCACCTCGCCTTCCAGCCCGCCGAAGATCGAGAAGTCGTAAGCCGTAACTTTCACGATCGCCTTCTGGCCGCGCGTCACGAATGCCACGTCACGCGGTGAAATCTTGGCTTCGATCAGAAGCGTGTCTGCGGTCGGGACAATGCCCGCGACCACGGTGCCTGGGTCGACATAGGCGCCGATCGTATTGACCTCGAGCGTGTTGACGATGCCATCCACCGGTGAGCGGATATCGGTGCGGCTGACACGATCGGTCGCACCACGGATCGTTTCGTCGATGACGGAGAGTTCAGCGAGCGTCTGTGCCTTTTCCGTCAATGCCTGCTGACGCAGCTGAAGCGCCAGTTCATCCACCTGGAGACGCGCTTCCTCTACCGCGCCGCGCAACCGCTCGAGGCTCTCCTGATAAACCGTGATCTGACCGCGCTGGTCCGTCAGTTCGCGCTCGAGCGCAATCAGCTCGGTCTGCGCCACGAGACCCTTCTTGGCCAGCGGGCTCATCAGATCGTATTGCCGCGTCGCCTGGGTGATGTTCTGCTCGAGGCGCACGATATTGGCCTGCGCCTCGCTCAGTTCATTCTCGCGCTGACGCACGCGTTCCCGAAGCACGCCCGCCTTGTTGAGATAGGCGGCCTTGTTCGCGGCGAAGAGCCGCTCCTCATTTGCACAAACCTGGCTGGCGACCGATTGGACGTCGTTTGGGCAGACGAAGGCGACGTCATAGGAGCCGACCTCTTCCAGCGCCAGGCGCGCAATCTTGGCGCCGAGGGCCCGCGCCTTTGCGACGGACTCCCCGAGCGACGATTCCGTCGTCGTATTGTTGAGCTGGACGATCAGTTCACCCTTGCGCACGATCTGGCCGACCTGAACGGCGATGGTCTCCACCACCCCTGCTTCGGACGACTGAACGATCTGTGTCTTGGAGACGGGAATGACCTTGCCTTCCCCTCTCGCGATTTCATCGATCTCAGCGATTGCCGCCCAGGCCAGAAAGAGGACGATGAAACACGCGACAAAAACCACGATCATACGGGCCATGAACGGAGGCGTGTCGGCAACCGGACGGCTCATGGCTTCACGCCCTTCTTCTGCATGGCTTCGATAACCTGATGCTTCGGCCCGTCTGCCACCACACGCCCCTTGTCGAGGACGATCAGGCGATCGACGAGATCGAGCATCGTGAAGCGATGGGTTGCGATCAGCAATGTGGTGTTCTTGTCGAACGCATTCGACAAACGGTTGATCAGATGACGCTCGCTGGCCAGATCCATGGCGCCCGAAGGCTCATCGAGGAAAACGATCTTCGGTTTCGTGAGCAGAAGACGTGCTATCGTCATGGCCTGCTTCTGGCCACTCGACAGATTGGATCCGCGCTCGCCGACGGGCATGTCGAAGCCGCGGGGATGCCGCGAGACGAACTCTTCAACACCTGTCATGCGGGCCACTTCGAGCAGTTCCTCGTCGGTCGCATCTGCCCGACCGATCAGGAGGTTCTCCTTGACCGTCCCGGAGAAGAGATCCGAGGACTGGCCTGCGACGGCAACGGCGGAGCGCACTTCCGACATGTGGTACTGGCGGATGTCGACGCCATCGATCAGCACGCGCCCGTCTGTCGGCACGAAGAGACCATCCAGCAGACGGCCAAGCGTCGTCTTGCCGGAACCGATACGGCCGATGATGCCGACCTTTTCACCGGGCGCGACGGTCAGTGACAGCTTGCTGATGACCGGGTTGTCCGAGCCCGGATACTGGAAGCTCACATCCTGGAAACTGAAACCGCCATGCTTGATTTCGCGGTTGACGAAACCGACCGTCGACGGACGATCCTCCGGCTGCTCCATCACCTGGTCGAGAATTCTAAGCGACAGCGTCGCCTGACGAAACCGCGCGAGCGTCATTGCGATCTGGCCGAGCGGCGCGCCAGCCCGGCTGGCAAGCATGACGGTGGCGATGATCGCGCCCATGGCGAGCCGCCCCTCCGAGAATTCGTAGGTGCCTGCAATCACGATCAGCACGCCGACAATCTGCTGTATGAGCGCCGTCAGGTTGATCGCATTGGTCGAGACATGCTTGATCTCTTCGCTCGTGCGGCTCGAATGCTTCATCAATTCCTGCCAGCGACGCAGCATGGTCGCTTCGGCGCGCAGGCTCTTCAGCGTCTCGATGGTCGAGATCGTCTCGACCAAAAGCGCCTGCCGTTTCGACGCCTCGTTGGACGCCGCTGCCATCCGGTGGCCAATCTGGGCCTGAGCGCGAAGTCCGATCGCGATCGACAGGATCAGCGCTACGGCCGGAATGATCGCAAGCCAGCCAGAGATCAGATAGATAACGATCAGGAAGATGAAGACGAAGGCCGTATCGATCATCAGACCGATCGTGTTCGAGGTGAAGAACTCGCGCACAAACTCGTACTGCATGACGCGATTGGCATATTCGCCCGTCGACATCGGGCGCGAGGCAAGCGTCGTATTCAGCACCTTGTCGAAGATCATCTGCGACAGGCGCAAATCGGCGTTGCGCCCGGCGTGGTCGATCAACGAGGCGCGCGCTTCCTTGAGCAGATAATCGAAGAGATAGGCGAGCATGATGCCGGCTGCGAGCACCCACAGGGTGGGAATTGCCTTATTGGGCAACACGCGGTCGTAGACATTCATCGTGAAGAGCGGCGAGGCAAGCGCGATCAGGTTGATGAAGAGCGCGGCAAGGATGACCCGCAGATAGGTCCGCCAATAAGGCATCAGCGCCCGCACCAGCCAATGGCGCTTCTCGATCTCGTCGGCGCTGCCGATCCGCGCGTCTTCCGTGTCGTTCCGATAAAAGAGCGTGAAGGCGAACAGGAACTCAGGACCGAGCGCCATGAGTTCCTGATGCGTCAGGCGGGCCGAAGCGGTGCCCTCGCGAATATCGAGCGTGTAGACTCCGTCGTCGCTGACCTCGAGCAAGGGCAGCGTGCCGCCATCCTTGAGGACGACAATGGCTGGACAGTCAAAATCGTTTTCCCGGATAGCACGTTCGCCGATCCGCATGACCTGCAGACCAATCCGCTCGGCGACATGTTCCACATCGTCGAGTTCGAGAGATTCAACGATTTCGTCCGGCAGACCTGAGAACAGCACGGTATCGGAGCTGGGCCGACCGTAAAATGTGGCGACAGCCTTGAATGACGCACGAAAGCTCAGGCGGGCACGAGGGCCCGCCGGTTCGATCAACGAATTTAACATGTCATCCTATCGGATGGGCGTTTACTGGAGCGGCGCCAGGAGGTCCATCGGAATTCCCGCCTTTTGCCGCGGATCCCGTTGGACATAAGCCCCATTCGGGGTGGTCTTCACGGAGAACTCGTTGCGCGCATATGCATCGGTCTGGCCGACCGGCTTCGCATTCATGGTCTTCAGCAGGGAGCCTGAAGCCGCCAGGATCTTGTATTCCGCAAACAGAGCCGCGACGCGGGCCGTTTCGGCGACGATGCTGGTGTTGAAGCGGGTGTTCTGTGCGTCGAGAACATCCAGAAGCGAGCGCTGGCCAATCTTTAACTGCTCGCCGT
>NZ_ALJF01000010.1 GCF_000300855.1 Agrobacterium albertimagni AOL15
GAAGTCCATCATGGTCTTGTCCTCTCTGGCCCGTCATGGGTCAGGATGTCTTGGTCGCCATCACTTCAATCAGTTTGACACCAAATCGTGTATCGTCGTTCTCGAGAACGGTGATCTCGCCGCGCGCGATGCGACGACCATTCACCATGATCTCGACGGGTTCGCCGATCTTCTTGTCCAGCGCGATAATGGCGCCTTCTTCGAGGTTCATCAGGCCGGAGACCTGCATACGGCTGGAGCCGAGCACGATCTGGACCTCGATCGGGATGTCCATGATCAGGTCGAGATTGGCGGTCAGGCCGCTGCCCGGTTCCGGCTGCGTGCCGCTGGCTCCACCGAAGTCGGCGCCGCCGCCAAAGTCGCTGCCGCCGCCGAAATCGCTGGAGCCGCCAAAGTCGCTGGTCCCGCCAAAATCGCTGCTACCACCGAGATCGCTGGAGCCACCGAAATCGCCGAGCCCGAAGTCATCGCTCGGGGCCGCTGCAGCGCCGCCGCCGAAATCCGATTCGAACGCCGCGAGCGGGTCGTCCTTGAGGCCAAGGTCCGAACCGAAGTCGCCGAGCCCGCCGTCTGCATCCGCCTTGAGGACGCCGCGCAGGTCATCGACGGCCTGGTCGAAATCGGTGTCGCTCGCGCCCGGCATCGCCAGCGCGTCGTCATCCTTCGGTGGTGTCTTCTTCGTTGCCATGGATTGATTATTCCTCTTGAAACTTGCCTCAAGCTGCCGTGCGGCGAGCCCCGGTAAATTGCTAGCTCATCAAATGCTTTAGAATCTCATCTTCGCTGCTCACATTGTCCTTCACGCGCACGGTGTAACGGTCGCCTGCGCGGCCGAACTCGCAGCGGTAGAGATTCTTGCCGTTGGCGCTGACATCCACCATCACGTCACCCTTGTCGTGGAAGGGGATGACGTCGCCGGCGACAAGGCGCGAAACGGTGGCGAGGGTCAGCGAATCGAGCCGGACGCGGGCTTCCAGGGTGACCTGCGAGCGACGAACCTGCTCGGCGATCTGTTCCTGCCATTCCTTCTTCGACTTGCCGGCCTGGCTCTTCGACTTCGGTATCGTGACAACGGTCTTGAGCAGCGCTTTTTGCGGAATGACCAGATAGAATTCCGAGGTGACCGGGCCGAGCGTTATGCCGAGCTTCACTGTCACCGCATATTCGTCGACATGATCTTCTTCTAGCTTCTGACGGTCTTCGGCGTTGTGAGCCTTCTCGAGCAGCGGCTCGAACCCGCCAGGCGCGTTGACGCCCGAGCGCAGGACGTTCGCGATCTTGTCGAAAACCATGACGGCCAAATCGAGTTCGATCTGCGAAAGCGGACGCTCGATCGGCTCCTGAATGGTCTCCGGCAGGGCGCCGAGAAGGTTCTCCATCAGCGTGATGACGAAGCTGTTGCCGCATGCCAGCACGAAGTTCGGCGACCAGTTGCGCAACTGCCCGTCGGCAAGCGAAACATTGTCGCCGAGATCGGCGATCAGGTCCGTCATCAGGCCGCTTTCGTGGCCGTTGTAGTGAACCTGCATGGTGAGCCCCGTCTCGCTGTGGAAGACGTCGGGCAGGAACTCGACATAAAGCTGGCCGAAGTCGCTGCACAGGCGCTGCAGGGTTTTCGAATCGCCCAGGCCGCCGGTCAGTTTGGCGAGCAGCGCGCGGTCCATGCTGGGTGCCGTCTCAGTGATGGTCTCGGTCATGATCAAGCCGCCTTGCTTTCACCGCCGCCACCCGGGTTCATCATTTCCTGCTCGACGGCGTCGATCGACGGACGTTCGTGCGAGGAGATGGTCTTGCGACCGTATTCCAGCGCCACCTGCGGAACCGAGCCGTTCATGTAGGCGAGCAGCGTCTGCTTCACGATGATGTAGAGGCGATGCTGCTTGGTGCGCACGGCCTTGATCTGCGAGATGATCGGGTTGCAGAGGCAGTAGGACAGGAAGATGCCAAGCATGGTGCCGACGAGTGCCGCACCGATCAGGCCACCGAGCACTTCCGGCGACTCGTTGATCTTGCTCATTGCCTTGATAACCCCGAGAACGGCCGCGACGATACCGATCGCCGGGAAGCTGTCGCCCATGGCGGTCATGGCGTGGTAAGGCTTCATCTTGTCGTAGTGGATGGTCTCGATTTCCTCGTCCATCAGCGCCTCGATCTCATGGCTACGGGCATTGCCGATGATGATCAGGCGGACATAGTCACAGATGAAGGCGGTCAGTTCCTTGTTCTTCAGCAGGTTCGGGGCCGCTGTGAAGATCGAGGATTCTTCCGGGTTGTCGATATGCGCTTCGATTTCGTTGCGCGACTTGGTGCGGAGGTCGCGCATCAGGGAGTAGAGCACGCCGAGAACGTCGAGATAATCGCGCTCCTTCGGAACCGTCTGCTTGAAGGCCTCGCCGAGCGACTTGCCTGTATCTTTGATGACTTTCATCGGGTTGGCCATGATGAAGCCGCCGATGCCCGCGCCGCCAATGATGACGAGCTCGAAGGGTTGGACCAGAACGTCCAGATGGCCGCCCATGGCCATGAAGCCGCCTAGGACGCAGCCCAGTGTGATGATGAAACCGACGATTAAGTTCATTTTGCCCGCACCCGAACGTTACTATTCACCGTTAGCGATAGAGCCCCTGCCTTGCGTGAGGCTGAATCACAGCGCCAATTTTGGGCTGCGCATGGGCGGGCAAGTCAGGGTGTCTGCCCGACAGTTTCGCGCAAGCCTTTTGCCGCAAGAAGAGTGGAATGGAGCGTAGGCTATCCTGCGTTAAATAATGATTTACTGATATTATTCACTCGCGGAGGCCAAGCGATGCAATCCGGTATCTATGTGTCCCTGTCGTCCCAGATGGCTCTTGAGCGTCGTCTCACCACCATCGCCGACAACATGGCCAATGTGAACACGGTGGGCTTTCGCTCGACGGATGTGAAATTCGACGAGATGCTGAGCCGCACCGGCAACGACCTCAATGCGAAGATCGCATTCGTAAGCCAGGGCAACGACTATCTGTCGACGAAGAACGGCGAACTGATCTCGACCGGCAATGTGCTGGACTTTGCGATCAAGGGTGACGCCTGGTTTGCGATCGACACGCCGGTCGGCCAGGTGCTGACTCGCGATGGTCGTTTCACCATGACCGACACCGGCGAACTGGTTTCGACCCGCGGCTACCCGGTTCTCGATGCCGGCGGCGCGCCGATCCAGCTCAACCGCGCCGGCGGTCCGCCGGAAGTCGGTGCGGGTGGTCAGATCATACAGGACGGCCGCCAGGTCGCCACGCTCGGCGTCTTCACTGCGGACGTGCGCAACGGCTTCCTTCGATATGAGAACAGCGGCGTGACCACCGTCGACAACCCGCAGCCGGTCGTCGACAACCCGGAAATCTCGATTCTTCAGGGTTATGTCGAAAACTCCAACGTCAACGGCATCGGCGAGATGACCCAGCTCATCCAGGTCAATCGCGCCTTCGAAGCCATCAGCGCCCTGATCAGCTCGAGCGAGAATACCATGAGCGAGGCGATCAAGGTCCTCGGCGGCGGCAACTGAGCCTGAGATCGGATTATCATGAGCGCGCCGACTTCAGACGAATTTCCGCTGTCACCCAAGCTCGGACAACTGGCGGCGCTGGCGCAGCGTTATTCCCGGCCGAGCAATTCCGTGACGCAGGGCGGCCATGTCCGCACCATCGCTGCCGGACACTATACGGTGACGGGTCTTTCGCGTCATGTGCGCCTCGGTGAATTCGTCGCGCATCGCTCCTCGACGGGCGTGCATCTCGGCGAGGTCGTGCGTGTCGAGCCAGATGTCTGTTACGTCTGCCCGATCGAACCCGGCGAACCCATCGGCATCCACGATGTCGTCATCCGCAAGGGCGCGTTCCGCATCGCACCCGATGACAGCTGGTGTGGCCGCACGATCAACGCGCTCGGCGATCCGATCGACAACGGCCCGGCGCTGTCGCCGGGACCGGAACGCCGACCGATTTCGACGACCGCTCCTCCATCCATGACCCGAAGCCGCGTCGAGACGGGGTTCAAGACCGGCGTCCGTGCCATCGACATCTTCTCGCCCCTCTGCCTTGGCCAGCGTCTCGGCATTTTCGCGGGATCTGGCGTCGGCAAATCCACACTTCTCTCCATGCTCGCCAGAGCGGATGCCTTCGACAAGGTCGTGATCGCCCTGGTCGGTGAGCGCGGTCGCGAAGTGCGCGAATTCATCGAGGATACGCTCGGCGACAACATGGCGAAATCGATCGCTGTGGTCGCCACCAGTGACGAAAGCCCGATGCTGCGTAAGATGGCGCCTCTGACGGCGATCACCATCGCCGAGCACTTCCGCGACAAGGGCCAGAACGTCCTATTCATCGTCGACAGTGTCACGCGTTTTGCCCATGCAATCCGCGAAGTGGCAACGGCCGCCGGCGAGCCACCGATCGCGCGCGGTTATCCCGCCTCGGTCTTCACGGAATTGCCGCGCCTCCTCGAACGTGCCGGACCGGGCGCGGAGGGGGCGGGCACCATCACCGCGATCATCTCGATCCTTGTCGATGGCGACAACCACAACGACCCGATCGCCGACTCGACACGCGGCATTCTCGACGGTCACATTGTCCTCGACCGCGCCCTTGCGGATGAAGGACGTTATCCGCCGATCAATCCTTTGACCTCGATCTCACGTCTGGCTCGCAAGGCCTGGACGGCCGAGCAGGAAAAGCTGGTGTCGCGCCTCAAGGCGCTGATCCATCGCTTCGAGGAAACCCGAGACCTGCGCCTGATCGGCGGTTACCGCAATGGTTCCGACCCCGATCTCGACATGGCGATCAAGCAGGTTCCGGTCATCTACGACATTCTGAAGCAGACGCCGGGCGAGAAACCGGCCCTTGATGCCTATGCCGATCTGGCCAACGCCCTCAAGGCGGCTGCCGGCGGGCAGGGCATGAGACAAAGGGGATGACCATGACCGATTTCGATGCTGACGAGCCCGTGGCTCCGCTGCGACCGGTCCTGGCGAAGCGCCGTGTCCCGACCGTCGACCGTGTCCTGGCCTTCGCCGGCATCGCACTTGCGTGCGGTGCCGCCCTGTTTCCCTGGTACGTTTTCTTCAATGAAGAGAAGTTCGGTATCCGTGTGGCCAATTGGGAGCGCACCCGCGATCTGCCCGAGGGCCCGGGACGCGACGTCTTCAGTGTGTCGCCGCTCGCTCTCGTCGATCGTGACGACGAAGATGATGATGATAGCGAAGTGGAGGCGGTCGACCAGATCGTCACCGCGACCGTCCCGACCCTGGGACGTGAACAGCCGGCAGCGCTTGATATGCCGAGCTCGCAGCCATTCCCCGGCAAGAGCGGCTTCCGTCTCCTGCATGTCGCCAATGGTCGTGCACTGATCGAAGACAAGTCCGGCATGTTTCTCGTGCGTGTCGGTTCGATCCTGCCGGACAACAGCCGCGTCGCCACGCTCGAGCAGCGGGACGGAAAATGGGTGATTGTCACGTCGACCGGCGAGGTCGTTCGAAACAATTGAAAGGCGTGGGGGCGGGCAAGTCCCACGCAAGATTAAGGGCCTAGGCTCCGATCAGTAAAAGACGGAGTGACGCCCATGAATCCCATCCAGTTGTTCGAGCTGGCATCCAGACAGGCGGAATGGCTTTCGGTGCGCCAGCAGGTCGTGGCGACCAATATCGCCAACGCCAATACCCCGAAATTTCTGGCCAAGGATATCACGCCCTTCAGTGCGGTCCTGGACCGGACAAGCACCGTGCAGGGTATGGCCGTCACTCAGCCGGGCCACATGGCTGCCAACGACTTCAGCGATCGCAACATCGCCGTCGTCGACGAAGAACTCAACAATGAGATCGGCATCCAGGAGTCGGGAAACACGGTCGCGCTCTCGGACGAACTGAGAAAGACGGGCGAGATCAAGCGGAATCACGAGCTCAACACCTCGTTGATGTCCTCCTTCCATCGCATGATGCTTATGACGGTGAAACGCTGATGACTGATCCTTTGCTGGCAACTCTGCGCGTTGCGGGAAGTGGGCTTGAAGCCCAGTCGACCCGACTTCGCATCGTATCGGAAAACATCGCCAATGCGCGCACCACGGGCGATACGCCCGGCGCCGATCCCTATCGCCGCAAGACGATTACGTTTGGGGCCGAACTGGATCGCGCAACCGGCGCAAATACCGTTGAGGTCAAGAAGCTCGGCGTCGACCTTGCCGACTTCATTGAAGAATTCGATCCGGGCAACCCGGCTGCCGACGAGCGCGGCATCGTCAAGATGCCGAATGTCAACATCCTGATCGAGATGGCCGACATGCGTGAGTCCAATCGGACTTACGAAGCCAACCTGCAGACGATCAAGCAGACCCGAGACATCATTTCCCAGACAATCGCGCTTCTGAAGGCCTCGCAATGATCGAATCTATCACCAAGACCAGCGCATTGTCGGGCATCGGCGGCCTGGATTCACTGTCCAGCTCGTTTTCGTCGAAGGGCCTGACCGCCGAGGGTACGACGCCCGGCACCATGACCGGCGAGACCTTCATGGCCGCCCTCGGCAATGTCGCGGCGGACGCGGCCAACAACCTGAAAAAGGCCGAGCAGACGTCGTTCGACGGCCTGTTGGGCAAGGCCAACACCCGTGAGGTGGTCGATGCCGTCATGCAGGCCGAGCAGTCGCTCCAGACGGCGATCGCGTTCCGCGACAAGATCGTCAACGCCTATCTCGAAATCACGAAGATGCAAATCTAGCAGGGGTACCGAACTATGAGAGCGCTTGCCATCGCAGCCACGGGTATGGACGCCCAGCAGACCAATCTCGAAGTCATCGCGAACAACATCGCGAACATCAACACCACCGGCTTCAAGCGGGCGCGTGCTGAATTCTCCGACCTTCTCTATCAGACGGAGCGCGCCCAGGGCGTGCCGAACCGTGCCAACCAGGCAATCGTGCCGGAAGGCGCGAATATCGGTCTCGGCGTTCAGACGGCCGCCGTCCGCAACATTCACACCCAGGGCCAGCTCACCCAGACCGGCAATGAACTGGACCTCGCGCTCATCGGCCGCGGCTGGTTCCAGATCGAAAGCCCTGACGGCGCCACGCTCTACAGCCGTTCCGGTGCGTTCAACATGAATGCCGAGGGCCAGCTGGTCACGATCGACGGTTACCTCGTCACGCCGCAGATCACGATCCCGCAGGATGCGAGCGAAGTGGTGATCAGCCGTACCGGCCAGGTTCAGGCACGCATCGGCAACGATGCCGACTACACCGACCTCGGACAGCTGACGATTGCCAACTTCGTCAACGAAGCCGGCCTGAAGCCGCTTGGCGACAACCTGTTTGCCGAGACCGCAGCCTCGGGTGCCGCAATCGTGGGCGCCCCGGAAGATCCGGGCTTCGGCTACATCAAGCAGTCCTATCTGGAAGCCTCGAACGTCGACTCGGTGAAGGAGATCACGGACATGATCTCGGCTCAGCGCGCCTACGAGATGAATTCCAAGGTCATCACCACTGCCGACGAGATGGCTCAGATCGTCAGCAAGAACCTCAAGTAAGACAACTGGAGGCAAACATGAGGTTTCGCCGGAAATTCGGACATGCCTTGCGCGCGATGGCTCTCGCCGTCGCCGCAATGGGCCTCGGCGCCGGCGGTGCCCTGGCGCAGAACACGGCCGTGATCCCCAAGCGGGTGATCTATCCCGGCGAAATCATTGCATCCGAGCAGGTCGATGTGGTCGCCGTGACCAATCCCAATCTCGCCGGAGGCTATGCCCGCACCAAGGACGAAGTGGTCGGCATGGTGGCCAAGCGCACCTTGCTCCCCGGTCGGACCATTCCGGTCCACGGGCTTCGCGAAGCCTTCGCCGTCAAGCGCGGAAGCAGCGTTCGTCTGACCTTTTCGATCGGCACCATGCTGATCAGCGCCAGTGGCACGCCGCTGACCGACGCGTCCGTCGGTGAGGTCGTGAAGGTGCGCAATATCGATTCCGGCTCGATCGTGTCTGGCACGGTCATGGCGGATGGCACGGTACAGGTGATGGCAAAATGAGATTGATTGCTCCCATGCGGATCGCGCTCTGCGCGCTGGCGCTGGTCATGGCCCCCCTGGAGCCGGCCCTGAGCGCCAATTCGCGCATCAAGGACATCGCCTCGCTCCAGTCCGGACGCGACAACCAGCTCATTGGTTATGGCCTCGTGGTCGGTCTGCAAGGAACCGGCGACAGCCTGCGCTCCTCGCCGTTTACCGACCAGTCGATGCGCGCGATGCTGCAGAACCTCGGCATTTCGACCCAGGGTGGGCAGTCAAACGCCAAGAATGTCGCAGCCGTCATGGTCACCGCCAACCTGCCGCCTTTCGCGAGCCCGGGAAGCCGCATCGACGTGACCGTGAGCTCGCTCGGTGACGCAACGTCGCTGCGCGGCGGCACGCTGGTCATGACGTCGCTGACCGGCGCCGACGGTCAGATCTACGCCGTTGCGCAGGGGTCTGTCGTCGTCTCGGGCTTCAATGCCCAGGGTGACGCTGCAGCCGTGCAGCAAGGCATCACCACGTCCGGCCGCGTGCCGACGGGTGCCATCATCGAGCGCGAGCTGCCGTCCAAGTTCAAGGACAGCGTCAATCTCGTGCTGCAGCTCCGCAACGCCGACTTCACCACCTCGCTTCGCATCGCCGATACGATCAACGCCTATGCGGCAGCCAACTATGGCGCGCCGATCGCCGAGGCGCGCGACAGCCAGGAAGTCGTTGTCCAGAAGCCCCGCACGGCAGACCTCGCGCGCCTGATGGCCGATATCGAAAATCTGGTCGTCGCAACGGATTCGCCGGCCCGCGTCGTCATCAACGAGCGCACCGGTACGATCGTCATCGGCGCCGACGTTCGTGTTTCGCGCGTTGCCGTGAGCTACGGGACGCTGACCGTCCAGGTGCAGGAAACCCCGCAAATCATCCAGCCAGAGGCCTTCTCGCGCGGTGAGACGGCAGTCCAGCCGCAGACCGATATCTCGATCCGGCAGGAAGGCGATCAGATCGCCATCGTCGATGGTCCGGATCTCAGAACCCTCGTCAGCGGGCTTAACAGCATTGGGATCAAGCCGGACGGCATCATCGCCATCCTCCAGGGCATCAAGTCTGCCGGCGCCCTGCAAGCGGAGCTCGTGCTGCAATGAACCTTTTCGATCGTATTCGCCCTTCCGCCAAGTCGCTGCGCAATGTGGCTCTCGTCGTCACCGTCGCGACCCTGCCGGCCTTTGCCCAGAACGCGGTCGGTCAGCAACAACCGCCCGAAAGCGCGACTGAGGCTGAAATCCGCCAGTTCTGCACCGGCATCGCGGATGCAGCACGCGACCAGCGTTACCTTCTGCAGAAGCAGGAACTCGACAAGCTGCAGGCCGATGTGGACAGCCGTATCGCCATCCTCGAACAGCGCCGTGAGGAATACGAGGACTGGCTGACCCGCCGCAACGAATTCATGAAGCAGGCCGAAGGGCAGCTCGTCGAAATCTACCGGAAAATGGCGCCGGATGCGGCAGCACCTCAACTTGAGGAGACCAACGTGATGCTGGCGGCCGCCATCATCATGAAACTGCCGCCGCGCCAGTCGAGCCTGATCCTGACCGAGATGAGCCCGGGCAAGGCTGCCCAGGTCGCTTCGATCATGTCGAGCGCCGGCGACCCCAATACATCGAAGGACCCATCATGATGAAGCGTTTCCCGGCACTGCTGGCCGTTCTTCTCCTCGCCGGCTGCCAGAGCCAGACCGTCAAGGAGATCGGCAACGCACCGTCGATGAGCCCGATCGGGTCCGGACTGCGTTACAGCCAGACCCCGCAGATGGCCATGTATCCGAAACAGCAGGCGCAGACGGCCAGCGGCTATTCCCTGTGGAGCGACAGCCAGTCCGCCCTGTTCAAGGATGCGCGCGCGCTGAATGTCGGCGACATCCTGACCGTCAATATCGAGATCAATGATCGGGCCTCGTTCGACAACAAGACCGACCGCAGCCGCACCAATGGGACCGGTCTGAGCTGGGGTGCGAACGTCTCCAACTTCCTAGGCTTCTCGACCGATACGGGAACGTCCGGCGATCTCTCGACCGATTCCAACACGAGCTCCAAGGGATCGGGCAAGACTGAGCGTTCGGAGCGCTTGAACCTTCTGGTCGCAGCCGTCGTCACGGGTGTGCTTGAAAACGGCAACCTGCTGATCAGCGGTTCCCAGGAAGTGCGTGTGAACCACGAGCTTCGCATCCTGAACGTCGCCGGTATCGTCAGGCCTCAGGATGTCAATGCAGACAACCAGATCTCCTATGACCGGATCGCCGAAGCCCGCATCTCCTATGGTGGTCGCGGCCGTTTGACCGAGGTCCAGCAGCCGCCGATCGGCCAGCAGGTCGTCGACATCTACTCGCCGTTCTGACGCGGGGGAGGCAAGGCACATGGAAGAAGGTCAGGAAGGCGAAGGCAAGAAGAAGTCGGGGCTTATGGCGCTCGTCATCCCGCTGGTGGTCCTCACCGCCGTCGGTGGCGGTGGCGGCTGGGTGATCGGCAACATGCTCGCACCTCAGGTCAAGCAGGCCGAAGACGCTGCCAAGGCGGCGGAAGCGGCGGCCGGGGGACATGGTGGTGAGGCCAAGAAGGACGAGGAGGGGCTCCCCAAGATCTCCACCGAGGCCAATGGCGTCGTGGCGCTCGAGCCGATTACGACCAACCTCGCATACCCCTCAGAAAACTGGATCCGTCTGGAAGTGGCCTTGATGTTCAATGGCCCGCCGGATGTCCAGATCGCCGAGGCAGTGCACCAGGACATCATGGCCTATTTGCGCACCGTATCTCTGCAGCAGGTCGAGGGCCCACGCGGCTTTCAATATCTCAAGGATGACCTTCAGGAGCGAGTTGACCTGCGCTCGGAAGGCCGCGTATCCAAGGTGATGTTCAGAACGCTCGTGATCGAATGATTCGGTTTCTACTCCTCGTCGCCGTCATGATGATGGCGCCGCAACTGGCTGTGGCCCAGCAGTTGCCCACGGATATCTTCAACACCCCGATCGATGGATCGGTGGCGGCGTGGATCATTCGTACCTTCGGTCTGCTGACGGTGCTGTCGATCGCGCCCGGCATTCTGATCATGGTCACGAGCTTTCCCCGTTTCCTGATCGCATTTTCCATTCTGCGCTCCGGCATGGGGCTTGCCACCACGCCATCGAACATGATCCTGACCAGCATGGCGCTGTTCATGACCTTCTATGTCATGGCGCCGACCATGGACCGCTCCTGGCGCGAAGGCGTGCAGCCGCTCATCAACAATCAGATCACCGAGGCAGAAGCGGTCGCCCTCATCGCCGAGCCGTTCCGCGCCTTCATGACGGCGAACACGCGCGACCGGGATCTCGCGCTTTTCGTCGACATCGCCAACGAGCGCGGCCAGACAACCATCGTCGACGGCCAGGTCGACTACCGTGTCCTCATCCCGGCCTTCATGCTGTCGGAAATCCGGCGCGGCTTCGAGATCGGCTTTCTGATCATCCTGCCCTTCCTCGTCATCGACATGGTGGTCGCCACCATCACCATGGCCATGGGTATGATGATGTTGCCGCCCACCTCGATCTCCCTGCCGTTCAAGATCCTTTTCTTCGTCTTGATCGACGGCTGGAACCTGCTCGTCGGCAGCCTCGTCCGATCGTTCGTTTGAGTTAACCATCCCTGCTTACGGTTGATTCACTACGCTCCCTTACGGGCGATTTACCACGTCGTCAGCGCCCCCTGAACTACCTCCAAATGTAAAGAAGTTGGCAAGGATTGGCTGCGAGTTTGGACCTCGCACGACGGGTCTGGTAGCAACGAAAAATACCAAAAGGCATGATGCCGAACGTCCGTGACCGGTAAGTTTTTCAGTCCGGTATGTCCCCTCTTGTATCTCGTTTTTAAGGGACAAATCCTATGGCCAGCATTCTGACCAACTCCAGCGCGATGTCCGCGCTTTCTACCCTGCGCTCGATCGCTTCCAGCATGGAATCGACGCAGAACTCCATCTCGACCGGCATGAAGGTCTCCAAGGCCTCTGACAACGCTGCTTACTGGTCGATCTCCACCACCATGAAGTCCGACAACATGGCGTTGAGCGCCGTAACGGATGCTCTCGGCGTTGGCGCTGCCAAGGTTGACACCGCTTACGCAGGTATGGAGTCGGCTATTGATGTCGTGAAGGAGATCAAGGCCAAGTTGGTGGCTGCCCAGGAGCAGGGCGTCGATAAAGAAAAGATCCAGGAAGAGATTACTCAGCTTCAGGAACAGCTTCTTTCGGTAGCCGAGTCAGCGGCCTTCAATGGTCAGAACTGGCTCGCCAATGAAGATGGCACCGAAGTAAGCGTTATCACGGGCTTCGTACGCGCTTCCGACAACACTGTTTCGGTCAAGTCCACCACGGTGACCCTTGACGACACCAACATGCTGTTCCAGACCGCTGCGGATGGGACTATCACCGCAACCACCGGCATCCTTGGCACAGCAGGTACCGCAAGTACCCAGAGCGTATACGCCTTCACGATCGACAACGACACCGATGCGACTGCGCTTGGCAACCTGCTGACTGACGTCGAAACCGCTCTGACGTCGATGACCAGCGCTGCGGCAAAGCTCGGCTCGATTTCTTCGCGTATCGAACTGCAGACCGACTTTTCGCAGAAGCTGTCTGACGCCATCGAAAAGGGCGTTGGTCGTCTCATCGACGCTGACATGAACGAAGAGTCGACTCGCCTCAAGGCCCTGCAGACCCAGCAGCAGCTGGCCATCCAGGCGCTCTCGATCGCCAACAGCGACTCGCAGAACATCCTGTCGCTCTTCCGTTAATCGCACGATCAAGTCGGCCCGTGAGGGCCGGCTAGACGATCCCGACGCCATTATGCCTTGGTGGCTGACCAGAGGCGCGCGAAGGGAAGGCTTAACCCTCCGGAGGCTGAACCGGATCGGAAGCTACACGAAGGCCGCGTTCGGAAACGAGCGCGGCCTTTGCGTTTTATTAATCATGATCTGCTACGCGCGCGTACGCGCGAAGGTTGCAAAAAAAATCAAAAATCCGCCGATGCATCGGTTCGTTTAGGCCTTCATTAACCTTGATGGTTTTATCTAAGCTTATCGAAGCGGCGAGCTAACTTATACATTTCAGCCAGTTAGCAGGCATGATGCTGTGCGCCGTTACCGGTGAGACCGGAATGTCCCTTCTTAGTCAGCCATTCAAGGGGCAATACTACCATGACGAGCATTCTTACCAATATCGCCGCAATGTCGGCACTCCAGACGCTGCGCACGATCGGCAGCAGCATGGAAGACACCCAGGGCCGCGTTTCCTCCGGCCTGCGCGTCGGCGAAGCTTCCGACAACGCTGCTTATTGGTCGATCGCCACCACCATGCGCTCCGACAACATGGCCCTCTCTGCCGTCTCTGACGCTCTGGGCCTGGGCGCTTCGAAGGTCGATACCGCCTATGCCGGTATGGAGTCCGCCATCGAAGTCGTGAAGGAAATCAAGGCAAAGCTGGTCACCGCAACCGAAGAAGGCGTTGACAAGAACAAGGTTCAGGAAGAGATCACCCAGCTCCAGGCGCAGCTGATGTCGATTGCCGAATCCGCGTCCTTCTCGGGCGAAAACTGGATCGCTGGTGACGCCGCAGACGTGACCGTCGTTTCGGGCTTCGTACGCGACGCTAACAATGCCGTATCCGTCAAAACGACGACATATTCCCTGACGGATACTGCTGACGGTACGCTGCTGTTCGGCGGTGACGGTGCCGGCGGCATCAATCAGGCGACTGGCATCCTTGGGACTTCGGGCGGTGCGACCATCGGCGTCTCCGTATACGAACTCAACATCTCCACCTTTGAAGGTGCAGAGATGGCAGAGGCCCTGACCCTGGTTGATGAAGCCCTGGCCGCAATGACCAGCGCTGGTGCTGAACTCGGTTCGATTTCCATGCGCATCGAACTGCAGGAAGATTTCGCCAACAAGCTGTCTGACTCGCTCGACTCCGGTATCGGCCGCCTCGTTGACGCCGACATGAACGAAGAATCGACCCGCCTCAAGGCACTGCAGACTCAGCAGCAGCTGGCAGTCCAGTCGCTCTCGATCGCCAATTCTTCTTCGGAAGTCATCCTCTCGCTCTTCCGTTAAGACTGAAGAGATCCAGCATCGAAGCCGCCCTCCGGGGCGGCTTTTTGCGTTTTAACGAATTTATCAGATCTCTTTAACCATGCGTTAACCATACAGTCGTTAGATGAGCTCATGTAACGATGAGTTAACCAAGACGAAGAACTGGTTAACGGCATTAGGCCAGATCATCGTTCCCGGACAAGACCGGGATGTCCCCAAATCTAGCCATTTAAGGGACACGACCGTGACCAGCATTTTGACGAACAACGCAGCGATGGCTGCACTCCAGACTCTCCGCTCGATCGACTCGAAGATGCAGGACACCCAGGCGCGTGTGTCCTCCGGTCTGCGTGTCGGAGGAGCTTCCGACAACGCCGCCTATTGGTCGATCGCAACCACGATGCGCTCCGACAACATGGCTCTTTCAGCCGTCCAGGACGCCCTCGGCCTCGGCGCTGCAAAAATCGATACCGCCTACGCCGCGATGGAAAGCTCCATCGAGGTGATGAAGGAAATCAAGGCAAAGGTTGTTGCCGCCACTGAACAGGGCGTCGACAAGACCAAGATCCAGGAAGAGATCGACCAGCTGCAGGAACAGCTTCGTTCGATCTCGGAATCGGCGAGCTTCAGCGGCCAGAACTGGGTCGCAACCGGCAATGACACGGTGACTGCCCCCGTCGAAGTGACGGTTGTCTCCGGTTTCATTCGTGACTCAAACGGTAATGTTTCGGTATCAACGACGCTCTATTCTCTCGATGCGACGACGCCCGATGGCATGACCGTGCTGTACGGCGGCGATGCGAACGGTCTGATCGACTACAACTCCGGCATCATCGGCAGTGTGTCCGACACCTTCGATGCCTTTGTTGACTGGGACAATGACGGCGCAGTCGGGGCACCAGCCGCCGAAATCGCCGGCGTTTCCATCGATCAGCTGGACATTACCGGCTTGACCACCCCCGGCATGCAGGAAGCCCTCTCGCTCGTCGAGTACGGCCTTCAGCAGATGACCAGTGCGGCCGCCGCTCTCGGCTCCATCTCGATGCGCATCGGCATGCAGGAAGACTTCGTTGCGGCCCTGACCGACTCGATCGACAGCGGTATTGGCCGTCTCGTCGATGCCGATATGAACGAAGAATCGACCCGCCTCAAGGCACTGCAGACCCAGCAGCAGCTGGCCATCCAGTCGCTCTCGATCGCCAACACCTCTTCCGAGAGCATCCTGACACTCTTCCGTCAGTAAGCGGCGCTCTGGCTAGGGGCGACTTCGTCCCGCCCTGACAGTGTCGGATGTTATCGGTGTGAATCCGCGCCTCGCAAGAGGCGCGGATTTTCGTTTGAGCCTTGCGCGAAACTTTTGGCATTTTCGTTTGGACGACAAAAGACAAGCCGGTGCCTTGCCATGTCCTTGGTCTGTTTGTTAACTGCCACTATTAACGATTTGTTAACAGTGACGGGGACCGCGCCTATGCGCGTTCTGCATGATGCCCTCCCGTCTTGCCGGCGAGCCGCCGGATGCGCAGTCCTTTACGCTTAGGGGCACCAAGCATGACCAGTATTATGACCAATGCGGCCGCCATGGCGGCGCTGCAGACACTTCGTTCGATCGACAACAATCTCGAGATGACCCAGCGGCGGGTCTCGTCGGGTTACCGGGTCGAAACGGCAGCCGACAATGCCGGCTATTGGTCCATTGCCACGACGATGCGCTCCGATAATGCTGCGCTCTCGACAGTTTCCGACGCACTCGGCCTCGGTGCGGCAACCGTTGATACCGCTTACACGGCGCTCGACAATGTCGTTGACGTGATGTCCACGATCAAGGCGAAGCTGGTTGCCGCCCGCGAACCGGGCGTCGACAAGAACAAGATCAACGAGGAAATGACGCAGCTGAAAAACCAGCTGATTTCCTCGGCCCAGTCCGCATCCTTCTCGGGTGAAAACTGGCTTTACAACACCAATGCGCTGGAGCTCGGCACCAAGCAGGTTGTTTCCTCCTTCGTCCGCGGAGCAGACGGCAGCGTTCAGGTCACGACCCTCGACTTCGACACCGCTGAATCCGTGCTGATCGACACCCAGGATGCGTCTCGCGGCTTTCTCACCAAGTCGATTGATGCCGATGCCCTGCGCAACACCGGCACCGGCACGCGCGAATATTACCTCCTAGACATGGGAGGGCCGACGGGCGGCGACGAGATCGCGATAGAGACCGACACTCCCGATGATGTAATCGACGACATGATTGCTGTCGTTGACAACGTCATCCAGCAGCTGACCGACGCCGCCGCCACCCTCGGCGCGATCACCAGCCGCATCGAGATGCAGGACAACTTCGTCTCGAACCTCATGGACGTGATCGACAAGGGCATTGGGCGTCTGGTCGATGCCGACATGAACGAGGAATCGACGCGTCTGAAGGCGCTGCAGACCCAGCAGCAGCTCGGCATCCAGGCACTCTCGATAGCCAACAGCAGCGCCGAAAAGCTTCTCACGCTCTTCCAGCGATAAGCCCTGAAACGCCGGCTGCGCAGGCAGTCGGCGTAACCGTGCCGTTCTGAAGCAGGCCGACTGCAAACCTCATTCATCTTCGCGCAAGTTTGAACCCCTAGCTTGAGGAAGCGCACGTGGCACCAGAAGCCAAGCCGTGCCGAATGAGCATAGGTCGATCCTTGAAGATGAGAGAACGCGTACGGACATGCTGATGTTTGATCTTCTTCTCCTGCAAGTGCACGTCAGCCGTGTCCAAACTGTCGCCGATGGAGGCGATTGCCCATGAGCATGCCTTTGGCCCGTTATCTCAAGGACTTCTCGACGTCGGTCGCGCCGCCTGCGCCGCCGGCGCCGGCGTTCGACATGCCGTCGGTGGATGCCTTCGACATGGACTTTCCAGCGCTTCCCGAACCAGAGACAGTCGACGTCGAGGCCATCAAACGCGAGGCCTATGCCGAGGGCCATGAAGCCGGGGAGAAGGCCGCTGCGGAACGTTTCGAGGTGGATCGCCAGGCGATGGAGATCGCCCACGCCCAGGCGCTGGCCGAGCGTGACCAGAAACTGCGTGACGAGTTTGCAGACCTGCTCGCGACGAAGCTGCCGGACGTGATCGAGAGGCTCTCGCTTGCCGTGAGCGAACAAGCGGCGATTGCGCTCGCTCCGGCCATCGGCGAGGCGCTTGCCGAAAAGGCCGTCAAAGATCTCGCTGACCTTTTGAAGGCAGCCATCACTGCGGGCGAGGCAGGTACGATCGAGGTCAAGGGACCTCGTCTCCTGTTTGAAAAGCTGCAGTCGGAAATGCCGGAGCAGACAGGCTTCCTGCGCCATGTCGAAGATCCGGACCTCGATCTCTCGGCTGAATTCGGCGATGCCGCGCTCGTCACCCGCATCTCGGCCTTTACGGCGAGCCTGAAGAAAGTGCTGGCATGAGCGAAGACAATCATCACCACGGCAAGAACGAAATCATTATCGTCAAACGCCACAAGGGTGACCACGACGGTGCCCATGGTGGTGCCTGGAAGATCGCCTATGCCGACTTCATGACCGCCATGATGGCCTTCTTCCTCGTCATGTGGCTGGTGAACGCCGCCAACGAGGAAACCAAGGCCTCGGTCGCAAGCTACTTCAACCCTATCCAGTTGTCTGACGAGCAGCCCACCAAGAAGGGGCTTGAGAAGCCGGTCGAGACGAGCGAGGGCGAGGAGAAGAAGGAACGTTCCCAGGTCGACGAAGATCAGGACAAGGTCGGTTCCGCAGCCGCTACCGGCGACGACCAGACGGCGTCTTCGGGCGACGAAGCCAACTATTCTGAAGCGGACTTCTTCGAAAATCCCTATTCGGTTCTGGCTGAAATCGCCCAGGAAGTCGGGCAGCAAGCCAATGTCAGCGCCAAGGGCGAAGGTGGCGCAGCCGATTCAGGTCCGTCCACCGGCGCCCAGGGCGGTGAGGCCTATCGCGATCCCTTCGATCCGGATTTCTGGACGCAGCAGGTTCAGACCTCCAATGGCCCCCCGGGTGAACCGACCGACGCGCAAACCCCGGCCGAGCAGGCGCAGACCGCGCCGCCGTCCGAGACCGACATCTCTGAACCTTCGACCGAGCCCGAGCAGCAGATCGCTCTCGTGGTGCCGGGCCGGAAGCCGGACCCGTCAGCCACGCCGTCAGAAGCGATGACCGCCGCCAAGCCTGCCGACGCTGAAGCAGCGAAAATCGGTCAGACCGAACAGCCGCTCGATGGGGTCGGCGAGAAGCCTGACACTGCCGAGGCGCAACTCGAAGTGCAGCTTGCTGCGGCTGACAAGCTGAAAGCAGAAATTGAGAATGCCATCGGCGGTGCCGCCGGCAAGCTGGCCGAAGGGCTCCTCGTCACACCGGCGGAAGGTGGTTTGCTGGTCACAATCAGCGATCAGAGCGATGCCGCCATGTTCAATGTCGGCTCGGCCGTGCCGCGCCGCGAACTCGTGATTGCCATGGAGAGGCTTGGCCAGATCCTGCAGGCAAAGCCAGGCCGGATCGTGATCCGTGGCCATACGGACGCCCGCCCGTTCCGCGGCACCGAGAATGACAACTGGCGGCTTTCCATGGCACGCGCCCACAGCGCCTATTTCATGCTGGTGCGCGGCGGTCTGAACGAGGATCGGGTCGAGCAGGTCTCCGGCTTTGCCGATCGGCGCCTGCAGGTGCCGGAGGATCCGCTGGCGGATGCCAATCGTCGCATCGAGATCCTGATCGAAGCGGAGCAGGGCTAATCATGCGCATCCGGCGTCTCACCATCCGACTGCTGCTGTCCGGTCTGACCGTCCTTTCGGTCGGATCGTTCGGCCATGCCCAGTCGCTGGACGAGACGATCGAGCCCTATCGCATGCTGCGCTCGCTGCAATTCGTTCAGGACACCGTGGTACGCGGCGACCATTCTGCCGCGGACATGCAACGGTTCATGCTGGGCACGATCGACGAGCGTTTGCGAACTGCCGACCCCAAGATCTTCCAGGATCCCCGCAATGTCGATGCGGCACTGATCTATGCGATGAGCGGAGGAAATCCGGCGACCCTGGAATTCTTGGTCGCCCGCGACATTGAAGGCAATTTCGACAACCGGGTCAGTGATGCGCTCCGCAAGTATCTGAGCGGCAAGGGTACGCTCATCGCCAAGACCCTCGGCGACATGGCCGTGGAATACAAGAATGACAAGATCGGCCCCTATCTGGCGCTGGTCGCCGGCAATGTGACCCTGACAAGGGATCCGGCCGGTGCGCTCAAGTTCTACGATTGGGCCCGTCTCACGGCGCCCGGCACCATCGTCGAGGAGGCGGCCCTGCGTCGGTCGCTTGCGGTCGCTGTCGACGCCAAGATCGTCGACAAGGCCTCGCTCTATGCCAATGGCTATGCCCGTCGCTTTCTCTATTCTCCCTATGCCAGCCAGTTCGCCGATCTGTTCGTCCGCTTCGTGGTCGAGCATTACGAGGTGCTGAAGCCCACCGATATCGAAGCCACGCTTGGCTACATGGATGCGGATCGGCGCCGTGAGGTCTATCTCCGGATCGCCCGTGAGGCGGCCATTGCAGGGCGCAAGCAACTGGCGACGATGGCGGCCGAGCAGGCGAAGCTGCTTTCCGGCACCGAGGAAGGCGCCGACGCACTGGCGAAACTTTATGGCAGCCTCGTGCGTGTCCCGACCGAGAATGTCGACGACGCCATGGCCGCCCTCATGCAGGTCCCGGAAGACATGCTGTCGCCCCGCGATCGCGCGCTTCGGCAAGCGGCTGAAACCATAGCCAAGGAAGTTTTGCGAAAGCCCGAGCCGGTTCAGCGTTCCCAGACTCCTTCGGCCGAGGCCGTGAGCATCGAGAACCCGGCACAATCCGCAGCGGCTGATCCCGACCTGCAGGACCCGTTTGCCCAGCCGGAGCCGACCCCGGTTGCCCAGACTGAGCCGGCGCAGCCGGCTGCCAGCGCATCCGCGACACTCCCTGCCGAGCAAGCCGAAATCGACCCGGAGCTGCGCAGCTTCGTCGATTCCGGACGCTCGAAGCTCGACGCAATTGACGATCTTCTCCAGAAAGAAGGCCCGTAAGATGATGGACGCACTCTCAGCCCCCAGAATGCCCGCGACGGATGGCTCGGCGGCTTCGGCCGGATCGGGCCGCGCAGACAAGGCGGCGGACGATAGCAGCTTCTCCAAGGTGCTCTCCAAATCCGGCGAACAGGAGGCTGGCGCGTCGAGGCAGGATCGCACGCGCGACGAAACGGATGCTTCAGATGCAGATGTCGATCAGCCGACAACAAAGACGGCGACACGGGCAGGGGAGCGATCCTTCCCGGCCATCGACGAAGCTTTGCTGGCGCAGCTCGACGCGCTGCCGGATGACATCTCGACGGGGGATCTGATCCGTGCTCTCGCCAAGGCGCAGGCCAAGGGTAATGGAAACTCCCGAGGTGACAAGGAGCCTCAGGTCGAGATCGAAGGCCTCGATCCGGAACTGAAGGCGCAATTGGCCAAGGCCATGGCTGCGGTCCGGGATCGCAAGGAAACCGGAGAAGGCGAACCGGTCGCGGCCGAACAGGCTGCAGGCGAGGCGACTGCGCCCGAAACCCCCGTGGCGGATCTCGCCGATGTGCTCCAGCTTCTGGCAGGCGGCAAGATCGATCCGACCGAAAAAGGCAAGGAGCCCACCAAGGGCGATAAGGCGGCTAAGGACGAGCAGAAGGTTCTTCCAGGCAACCTCGCCGATGCCAAGACCCGTGATGCGGCCAATAGCACAGCTTCGGATGACGACAGCTCTGACGGCGATCGCGATTTCCGCTTCGTCCGCGCCGACGGCAAGGGCCAGCCGCTTGTTCTGCGCGGGGAGGCTGCGTCTTCTCCAGAACAGGCGGAGCAGAAGGTCGTCGAAACGGTCACGGTGGTCGACAGCCGCCGCTACATCGCTCCAGTCTCGACGTCCAATGCGGCGTCCATCACCGCAGCGATGCTGGGCGACAATGACTGGCTCGGCGCCATGGCGCCCGGCTCCGAGCTCGCCAATGCCGCCGCCCAGTCCAGCCAGGGCAAGGTGGTGCATACGTTGAAGCTCCAGATGACGCCGATTGACCTCGGCAGCGTCACCGCAACTCTGCGCCTGTCCGGCGAAGAATTGAGCGTTCAGTTGACCGTGGACAATGCGGCGGCCTTCCGCCAGCTCTCCAACGATCAGAGCGACATCCTGAAGGCACTCCGGGCGCAGGGTCTCGTTGTCGACCAGGTCCAGGTGACCATGCAGGCCTCGTCGGCCGATCGGAGCGCGGACGCTGGACAGAATGGTTCCCAGAACCAGCAGGCCGGTCAACAGACATTCCAGCCCGGAAATCAGGGCGGTGAACGACAGCAGCGCGGTGACGCGCCAGGAAATACCGTGAGGATGACGGATGAGCGTGTGGCTGATACGACGGATGTTCCCGCTTCCGGCAATCGCGGCGCTCGCCCTGATCAGCTTTACGTCTGAGGCAGAGGCAAGTCGCGGTGCCTGTGAGGGCGCCATCAGCGCGGCCGCTGCCAAATACGGCGTTCCCGAAGGCATCCTCTATTCGGTCGGCCTGACAGAGACCGGCCGCAAGGGGAGCTTGGCGCCCTACGCCATGAACGTCGAGGGAAAAGCCTACTATTTCGACGATCTGGACGCAGCACTCGATGCCTTCGAGCGTGCGCGGACCGGGGGCGCGAAGCTCATTGATGTCGGTTGCATGCAGATCAATCAGCACTTCCATGGGGAGCACTTTACCTCTGTGGAGGCGATGTTCGATCCGCGGCGAAACGTGGAATATGCAGCTCGCTTCCTGAGCAACCTCCACAATCGTCACGAAACCTGGACGATGGCGGTCGCCCGCTATCACGCGGGCCCCAACAATGATCCCGCCCAGAAGCGCTACGTGTGCCGTGTGATCTCCAATCTGGTCGCAACGGGATACGGAAATTGGACGCCTAATGCGCGACAATTTTGCGGTGAATAACAATCTGGAGTTGTTTGACAGCCACGATTGTGCCGATTTGCCAATTGTGGCGACACTGCGGTACGCCGAGGTCTAGCAAGACCTTGTGCGAAACTTGCGTTAACTTTTCCACTGAAAAATAGTGCCTATTTAGTTAAAAACCTACTAGATCTAGTTCAAATCGGCACCAAAAGGTTAATCAATCGTTAATAACTATGGTTAAGTTCTCCTAGTTGTTCATGAATCCCCCGATTCGTACCCATGGTGCATCGAAACACCACACTGATTCGGAGGCGGCTGAATGATCGTCGTGGTAGATGAGCGCGAGCTCGTGAAAGACGGATACACATCACTATTTGGACGCGAGGGGATTCCCTCGACGGGGTTCGACCCCCGCGAGTTCGGGGAATGGGTCAATACGGCGGCCGATTCCGACATCGCGGCGGTTGAGGCATTCGTGCTCGGCCAAGGCGAGACCACCCTCGAATTGCCGCGTGCAATTCGCGACAGGACCCAGGCACCGGTGATCGCGGTTAGCGATCAGCCATCCCTCGAGGCAACTCTGGCACTTTTTGATTGCGGCGTCGACGACGTCGTTCGCAAGCCTGTGCACCCCCGTGAGATCCTGGCGCGTGCGGCGGCAATCCGCCGGCGTCTGCGGGCAATCACCAACTTCACCGAGATCGGCCCGATCAAGGTGTTCTCCGACGGCCGTGATCCCGAGATCGCCGGCGACGTCTTCGCCCTGCCGCGCCGCGAGCGCCGCATCCTCGAATATTTGGTCGCAAATCGCGGCCGGCGCGTATCGAAGACCCAGATCTTCAACGCGATCTACGGTATCTTCGACGAGGAAGTCGAAGAGAACGTCGTTGAAAGCCACATCTCCAAGCTTCGCAAGAAGCTGCGCAAGAAGCTGGGTTTCGATCCTGTCGATTCCAAACGCTTTCTCGGCTACTGCATCGACTGGAGCTGATCTACCTGCGGCCGCCCTTGAGCGGCCGCATTTTTTCCTCGACGCGAGGGAAAAACAGCTGGGCGCTCAAGCCAGACAGCTTCACGCAAGGCCCACCTCATACTCTCCAAATCGACTAGCAAACGAGGATTTTGACATGAGCCTTTACGGAACCATGCGAACGGGTGTCTCCGGCATGAATGCCCAGTCGAACCGGCTGAGCACCGTCGCTGACAACATCGCCAATTCCAGCACTGTCGGCTACAAGAAGGCCTCTGTGCAATTTTCGTCGATGATTTTGCCGACCACGAACGGCGCCTACAATTCCGGTGGCGTCGAGACGCAGGTTCGCTATTCGATCTCGAGCCAGGGCACCTTCAGCTACACCACGTCGACGACGGACCTCGCCATCAATGGCGACGGCTTCTTCATCGTCAAGGGCGACGATGGCACCCCCTACATGACCCGTGCCGGCTCCTTCGTGCTCCAGGACGACGGCACTCTGAAGAACACGGCTGGCTATACGTTGCAGGGTTATCCCTACGATTCCGACGTCGATCCGACGATCGTTGTGAATGGCTTCGATGGCTTGCAGCCGGTGGACCTCTCCGGTTCGGGAATTTCGGCAGTCAGATCACTGACAGGTACACTGAACGTGAACCTGCCCAACTCGGCCGAAGTAGGGGTTGCCTCTGACATCAAGAAGACGTCTCTGACCGTCTTCGACAGTCAGGGATCAAGCCGATTGATCGATTTTACCTATGAGAAGATTAACGACAACACGTGGGAGGTCTCTGCGGTTGAAAGAGACACCGGCACCCAGGTTCTTGCACCGGAAACGTTGGTTTTTGACGTTGACGGCAAACTCGTATCTCCCGATCCAGCCGAGTTGACGCTTGATCCCTACACTGTCGAGGGTGCGGAGGTCGGCGACCCCACGAACGGCATCGTAATCAATATCGGTGCTACGACCCAGCTCGCCTCGGATTTCTCCGTCCAGTTGGGCAAGGTGGATGGCAACGCTGCCTCGAAGGTCAAAGGTTACGAAATCGATGACAAGGGCATCGTGTCGATTGCCTACGACAACGGTGATTTGGTGCCGACTTTCCGCGTCGCTCTGGCCAGTGTCCAGAGCCCGGACAATCTCAATCCGGTCGCCGGCAACATGTACACCCAGTCGAACAGTTCGGGCGTGGTCATCCTCGGCTATGCCGGCTCCAGCGGCTTTGGCACGATCCTCTCCGGTGCGCTTGAAGACTCCAACGTGGATGTCGCTGAAGAGCTCACGGCCATGATCGAGTCCCAGCGCAACTACACTGCAAACTCCAAGGTATTCCAGACCGGCTCCGAATTGATGGAAGTCCTGGTCAACCTGAAGAGATAATCGAAAGAGTAGGTTAGTCCTATGTCGCTTGCATCGTCACTGAATACGGCCAATTCGATTTTCCGGAACACGTCGCAGCAGACGTCCGTAATCTCGACGAACATCGCCAACACCGGCAACGAAAACTACGTTCGCCGTGACGCGGTGGTCACACAGACCGTTTACGGTTTCTCGACGGTGCAGAACGAACGCTCGCAGCAGATGGCTCTGCTGCGCCAGATGGCATCGTCGACGGCGCAGCAGAGTGCGCAGTCGACCCTTCTGGACGGGCTGACCACACTTTCCAACGCGCTTGGCGGCAACGACAAGGAGTTGTCGCCATCTAACTATCTCGCGAACCTGCAGAGCAGCCTGCAGGCCTTCGCCGCGGCACCGGGGGAATATGCGCTCGCCTCTACGGTCGTGACGGATGCGATAGACGTCGTCAATTCGCTCAACAACACGACGAAGACGACGCAGAAACTGCGTGAAGATACCGATGCTCAGATGTTTCAGCAGGTCGAGTCGCTGAACAAGCTGCTCGCCGAGTTCAAGATCGTCAACGACACGGTTGTGCGTCAGACGGCGACCGGCGGCAATGCCGACGACTATCTCGACCGGCGCGACACGCTCCTCAAGGAGATCTCGAAGATCGTCGGCGTCACCGTGAACATGCGCGATAACAGCGACATGGTTCTTTACACCTACGATGGCACGACGCTGTTCGAGACGGAACCGCGCGAAGTCAGCTTCGCGCGCACCTTTACCTATGACTCGACAGTCTCCGGCAATGCGATCTACATCGACGGCACTGCAGTTCGTGCTGGCGTCGGCGGCAATACCGACGGTCAGGGTTCGCTGGCTTCGCTCGTGCAGATCCGCGACGTCATTGCGCCAACCTTCCAGACCCAGCTCGATGAAATCGCTCGTGGCCTGATCGAAGCCTTCCAAGAAGCCGACATCGGCGGCGGCGGCGAACTGCCCGGCCTGTTCACCTGGCCGACCGGCACCGTTCCCCTGACAGGAACGGTAGAGCCTGGACTGGCTGCCCTCATTCAAGTCAATCCGGCCGTCCGCTCGGATTCCGGCGGCGATCCCATGCTGATCCGTGACGGTGGCATCAATGGCGCTGCCTATGTGCAGAACGTTGATGGATCCTCGGGTTTCACCGCTCTGATCAACAGCTATGTCGACGAACTCGCCGCCAATCGCGACTTCTCCTCCGACGCCGATCTGAAGACCAGTGCAAGTGTGCTGTCCTTCGCCAGCAACTCGATCGGCTGGCTCGAAGAACTGCGCTCGAATGCGACGACGGCGAACGAAAACAAGCAGGCGCTCTACGAGCGCACGTTCCAGACTTACTCCTCCAAGACGGCGGTCAGTCTCGACGAAGAACTCTCAATGCTGCTCGATGTCGAACAGTCCTACAAAGCCGCAGCCAAACTCGTCTCGACCGTGGATGAGATGCTGAAGGCCGTCATGGATATGGTGAGGTAATCCCAATGTCGACAGCCAGCGTTTCCAATCTTTCCACCCAGACATCCATGCGGCTGACCATTCGGCAGGCGCAAAATGAGCTCTTGAAGTCGCAGCAGGAAGTCAGCACCGGCTTCTACGCCGACATCGGCGCCGAACTGGGCAGCAGAACCTCGACCGTCGTTGACCTGAACCGGGAAAGCCTGCGGCTGAACTCGATGATCAGCAACAACTCGATCGCGACACAGCGTCTCTCCGCTTCTCAGGAAGCGCTGAAGCAGATCGCCACGGCCGCGGAAGAGATGAACAATGCGCTGATCACCATCTCCGGCTCGTCGAACAGCGATACGATCAACACCACCGTGATGACCGTATCGAACTCCCTCTCGACGATGACGAGCATGGCCAACCAGTCGGCCAATGGTGAATTCCTGTTCGCGGGCATCAACACCGATGTGAAGCCGCTCGCCGACTACACGGACACGTCGCCGGCCAAGACGGCTTTCGACAACGCATTCACCGGCTATTTCGGCTTTCCGCCGACCGATACGGCGAACGTCTCAACGATCGTCCCGAGTGGCGGGTTCCCGAGCATGGAGGATTTCATCACCTCTACGCTTGAGCCGATGTACACCGGAGCCGACTGGAACACCGATTGGTCGAACGCGACCGACCAGGCGATGACCAGCCGCATCACGCAATCGGAAACCGTCCAGACTTCCGCCTCGGCGAATGAAAACGGCTTCCGCTACTTTGCGCTCGCGGCCATCGTCACCAAGGAACTCATGACGATCGGTGCGCCAGCTGCGGCTGTCACCGTCGCGATCAACAAGGCGATCGACTATACGGGTCGCGCCATCACCGGCATCAACTCGACCCGCTCGGAACTTGGTCTTTCCGAGAACCGAATTGAGAAGGCGGATGCCTCGCTCAAGGTTCAGGTGGATATAATCGAAACCAGCCTGTCGAGCAAAATTGAAGTAGATGCGTACGAAGCGTCGACTCGCGTTAACTCTCTGCTTGCCATGGTGGAAGCATCCTACACGCTGACGGCGAGGATTCAGTCTCTGAGCCTTGTAAACTACCTTTGATGAGCAAAGGGTGAAATGAACCTGAAGGGCAACTGAATGTACCAGTTCTCATATGCCGAGATTATGGAAGATGGCGTCGCTGACGCCAAGGAGCGCGAACGGCAGGCCCTTGACCGTTGCATCCAGCTTCTGAGCGCGGCCCGTGAAAAAAAGGGCTACTCCCGCGAGGCGATCGAAGCTCTGTTTTATACCCGCCGGGTCTGGATCCGACTGATCGAAGATCTGCAGAACCCCGAGAACCAGCTCGGCGACGAAGTACGCGCCAATCTGATTTCCATCGCCATCTGGATTTTGAAAGAGTGTGACCGGATCCGCAAGCGAGAGTCCGAGAACTTCCAGGGCATCATCGACGTGACAACCATCATCAGGGATGGACTTAAATGAAGAGCACTTTGCGCATCTCGCTCAAGTCGGGCGAACGTATTTTCATCAATGGAGCGGTTCTGCGCGTCGACCGCAAGGTTGCCCTCGAGTTCCTGAACGATGTCACCTTCCTGCTCGAGAACCATGTTCTGCAGCCGGAACAGGCGACGACGCCGTTGCGTCAGCTCTACTTCATCGCCCAGATGATGCTGATCAATCCGGAAGGCAAGGATCAGTCGCTCGCGATGTTCCGCAAGTCGGTGATCATGCTGCTGTCCTGCTTCGAGAACGAGGAGATCCTCGCAGAACTGAAGCGCATCGACGGCATGGTTTCCTCTGGTCGCGCTTTCGACGCCTTGAAGGCGATCCGCCAGCTCTATCCGATCGAGGACCGCATCCTGAATAACCAGGAAATGGCGCCGGCGACGATCGAGCAGATCCGCAAGGAGATCGCACCATGGCGGTAGACGGTGTAGCTGCAGCGACTGCGGCCCCGACGACCTCGTCGGCCACCGGCAGCACGGCAAGCAAGGCTGCCGCAAAGGCATCTGTCGACTACGATAGCTTCCTGAAGCTCTTGATCGCTCAGATGAAAAACCAGGATCCGACCGATCCGATGGATGCCAGCGCGCAGATCGCGCAGCTGGCGACCTTCTCGCAGGTCGAACAGTCGATCCAGATGAACTCGAACCTCGAGACCTTGATCACCGGTAATGCCCTGACCAATGCCTCCTCCTATATCGGCAAGACGATCACCAGTGCCGATGAAAAGACCAGCGGCATCGTGGCCTCCGTCCGTGTCTATACAGACACGATGGTCGCAACGACGACGGAAGGTAAGGAAGTTCCGATCGTCGTTGGCGTTCGCGTCGGCACCAAGCCTGCGACCGAGACGAGCGACTCCTGATATGATAGTCCTTTCGGCGCGGACGGCATGATTCGCCGCCCCGAAAGGATATCGTCTCATGAATGAGGCAGACGCTCTCGACATTCTCCAGGCTGCGATCTGGACAATCATCGTTGCTTCCGGCCCGGCTGTGGCCGCCGGCATGATCGTGGGTGTGACGATTGCCTTGATCCAGGCGCTGACCCAGGTTCAGGAAATGACCCTGACCTTCGTGCCGAAGATCCTTGCGATCATGATCACCATCGGTATCTCCGCCCCCTTCGTCGGCGCCCAGATCAGTCTCTTCAGCAATCTCGTTTTCTCGCGGATCCAGTCAGGATTCTAGCCGGGTTCGGCCTGACACCCTCGCGCAAGCTTCGCCGTCTATCTCTCCAAGGCAGACTGCCGGAAGCATGGTCTTCCGGATGACTTCTCATGAAGAGATGGAATGGACATGGCGCAACCACCTGCACTCGTAATCCCGAAGGCCAGCCCCAGCGGGCGTGACATCGGTTTCGCGTTCGGGATCGTGATGATCCTGTGCATTCTCTTCTTGCCGATACCGCCCTTCCTGATCGACGTCGGCCTGGCATTCTCCATTGCGCTGTCCGTCCTCATCCTGATGGTCGCGCTCTGGATCCAGCGCCCTCTGGATTTCTCGTCCTTCCCGACGATCCTGCTGATCGCCACGATGATCCGCCTCTCGCTCAACATCGCGACGACGCGCGTCATTCTCACCCACGGACACGAGGGCCACGGCGCCGCCGGCGGCGTGATCGCCGGCTTCTCGAACCTGGTGATGGGCGGCGATTTCGTCATCGGTCTGATCGTCTTCCTGATCCTGATCACCGTCAATTTCATCGTCATCACCAAGGGTGCCACGCGTATCGCGGAAGTCGGCGCCCGCTTTACCCTCGATGCCATCCCCGGCAAGCAGATGTCGATCGACGCCGACCTGTCGGCCGGCATCATCGATGAAAAGGAAGCGCAGCACAGACGCCGCGAACTGGAGCAGGAAAGCTCGTTCTTCGGTGCGATGGACGGTGCGTCCAAATTCGTCCGCGGCGATGCAATTGCCGGCCTGATCATCACCGCCATCAACGTCGCTGGCGGCATCATCATCGGCTATTTCCGCCACGGCATGGAACTCGGCCAGGCGGCCGACGTCTTCGTCAAGCTCTCCGTCGGTGACGGCATTGTTTCGCAGGTTCCCGCCCTGATCGTCTCGCTGGCCGCCGGCCTGCTGGTCTCGCGCGGCGGCACGCCGGGCTCCACCGATCAGGCGGTCGTCAATCAGCTGAGCGGCTATCCGCGCGCCTTGTCTGTCGCGGCCGCAATGATGGGGGCATTGGCACTCGTTCCCGGCCTCCCGCTGATCCCGTTCACCGTTCTTGGCGGTGTCATGGCCTTCGGCGCCTGGTTCATTCCTCGCCAGCTCGAAGCTGCAAACCAGCTGAAGCGCGACCAGGAGGAAAAGAAGGTCATTCAGAACAAGGAGGCCGAGAAGGACTCGGTCAAATCTGTCCTGAAGACCTCGGAAATCGAGCTCGCGCTCGGCAAGCTCGTCTCGACACGCCTTCTCGGCGCTCATCAGGAACTGGCCTTCCGCGTCGGCAAGATGCGCAAGAAGTTCGCCAGCCAGTACGGTTTCGTGGTGCCGGAAATCAAGGTCACCGACGATATCGCCATCCCGGAAAAGGCCTATCAGATCCGCATCCACGGCACGACGGTCGCGTCCAACAACCTGCGCGTCGGCGAAGTTCTGGTCGTTACCGGTTCCGGCCGCAAGCCGAACGTGCCGGGTGACGAAATCCGCGAACCCGCCTTCGGCATGCCGGCCGTATCGGTTCTCGAAACCTTCACCGAAGAATTGAAGCGCGAGGGCTTCCACCCGATCGACAATGTCTCTGTGGTCCTCACCCATGTGAGCGAAGTCATCCGCAACAACCTGCCGCAGCTGCTGTCCTACAAGGACGTCAAGGTGCTGATCGATCGCCTCGACCCGGAATACAAGAAGCTCGCCGACGAAATCTGCTCGTCGCACATGTCCTATTCGGGCCTTCAGGCGGTCTTGAAGTTGCTGCTTGCCGAGCGCGTCTCGATCCGCAACCTGCATCTCATTCTCGAAGCGGTCGCCGAGCTCGCGCCGCATGTCCGCAAGACAGAGCAGATTGTCGAGCACGTGCGCGTTCGCATGGCCCAGCAGCTTTGCGGCGACCTCACCGACAACGGCGTCCTGCGCGTCCTGCGCCTCGGCTCCAAGTGGGATCTCGTCTTCCACCAGGCGCTCAAGCGCGATGCCAAGGGCGAGATCGTCGAATTCGACATTGATCCGCGCAGCCTGGAGGAGTTCTCCGAACAGGCAAGCCAGGTTATCCGTGAATTCATGGACCGGGGCCTGCCCTTCGTCCTTGTCACGTCGCCTGAAACACGGTCCTATGTGCGCATGATCATCGAACGACTCTTTGCCACCTTGCCGGTCCTTTCGCATGTGGAACTCGCCAAGGGCATCGAGATCAAGATTTTGGGCTCCATTTCATGATTTCTGACCCGCAGGGGAGTGTGCTGGTGCTGATCGCGATTTTCTGTCGCATCGGCGCCTGCATCATGACCCTGCCGGGCTTTTCTTCGGCCCGCATCTCGATGACGGTGCGGTTCTTCCTCGCCTTCTCCATCTCGCTGGCGATGACGCCCCTGCTCTTCGACACGGTCTATCCTCGGGTATCCGGGGGAGGGGCCTCCCTGATCGGCGTCATCGTCGCCGAACTCTTGATCGGCATGATGTACGGATTGGTCCCACGCTTCTACGTGCTCGGACTGCAGTTCACCGGTTCGGCGATTTCGATGGCGATCGGCCTCAACACGCCGGGCTCGTCAGATGTCCTCGAAGACGCCCCAGACAACCAGATGACCAATCTGATTTCCTTCGGCGGCCTTCTCGTTCTGTTCATGCTGGATTTCCACCATGTGGTTTTCCGCGCGCTTTTCGATTCCTATTCGGTGATGCCGATCGGCGGCATGCCGGACAGCCAGAAAATGCTGATCACGCTGACCGATACCCTGACGCAGACCTTTCTGCTGATGCTGCGCCTGGCGAGCCCATTCCTGATCTTCGGCCTGATGTTCAACGTCGCCGTCGGTCTCGTCAACAAGCTCGCCCCCCAGGTGCCTGTCTTCTACATTTCGACCCCCTACCTTCTGCTGGGCGGTCTGCTGTTGGTTTATTTCACCATCGCCGCCATGGTCATGCAGTTCGGCCAGTACTTTCCGATGATCTTCAATTTCTGACGAGGCTGCCTTGGGACCGCAAAAGAAATCCGACAAACTCAAGCGTCTCGTCGCCGTGCAGCGTCACATGGAGCGAATGGCCGAAAGCGATCTGGGCATCACCGCCCAACGCATCGAGGAAAACGCTCGCTCGATGGACACGGTCATGGATGCCATCGGATCGCTCGATCCCTTGCACCGTCTTTTTGCCCAGAACTATGCCGACCGCTTCGACCGCCTCTCCAACACGGACAAGCAGTTGCATGGTCTGCAGCAGGTTCAGGAAATGAAGCTGATGCGCGAGCGAGCCAAGGGCGACCGGCTGGAAGAAAACATGAAGGATGCGCGCGACCACGAAGAGCGCGAACGCGACGATGATGCCATCTACGATCTGATCGACCTGAAATTTGCCACACCAGCCTCCAGCAAGCTTCAGGAGTGATAGTCGCCTCGAACCGAAAACGAGGATGTCACCGTGGCCATTTCTCCTCCAAGCGATCTGGTGCTGGACGTTGTCCGTGCTGCTGATCCGGCACAAGTTGCCGCTGCCCAGGAAAAACTGAAAGCCAACCGGGCGAACTTCATGGCGACCAGTCTCGCCGAGAAGGGCGCAGGCTTTGGCGCGACCGTCGACATTCTGAACCGTACCGCGAATGCCGCACGGGTCGAAGCGACGGCGGAGAAGGCCGAAGAGGTCGGCAAGCCGCCAAAGATCTACCGCGATTTTGAAGCAGTCTATCTGACCAACTTCGTCCAGAGCATGCTGCCGGACGAGAGCGAAGAAGTTTACGGCAAGGGCAATTCTGGCGAAATGTGGAAGAGCATGATGGCCGAGCAGCTCGGCACCGTGCTCTCCGAATCCGGTGGCGTCGGCATCGCTCAACAGATGTATGACCAGGCGCTCCAGCGCGTGCGCGGCCAGGATAACGTCAATGCCGCAACGGACGAGACAGATCGCGGTCTGGCCATGAGCTGGGTGACCGATCTAGAGCGTCGCACCCTCGGTGCCGGCGCTGACACTGATACCAAGAATTGATCGATTTTTCGAAAGACAGGGCAGAATTCATGGAAGTTGTTTCGAGCGAATATCGGGTGAAGACGGTACTGAGCCGGCTTGAGCGTATCATCGACAATGAGAACGAACGGATCGGCAAGGATCCGGAATTCGACTTCAAGGTTTCCAACGCCCACAAGAGTCGCTGCCTTTACGAATTGACCATGCTGTTCCGCGACACGGATCCGCGCGAATTCGCCGTCAACTATGTCGAGCAGCTCCATGTTTTGAAGGAAAAGCTCGCCTTGAACGCTCGTCGTGTCGAGGCGCATCTCGCGGCCGTTCGTGCCGTAGCCGATATCCTGAAGAACGCGGTTCGCGACGCCGATGGTGACGGCACCTATTCTCAGGAACAGTTCCAGTTCAGCGAGTTCTGATGGGCAAGATACTCGGAATCGGCCTTTGGGTCTGCATCGTCACGCTAGGGGCAGTCTATGGCTCGATCTACCTGGCGACAGCCCCTGCCGGCCCGAGCGAGGAAGAGACGAAGAAGGCCGCGCTCGAGCTCGTTCGTGGCGAGCCCATCACCATTCCGGTCATTGGCGGTGGTGATGTCACCGGATATTTCCTGACCCGCATCTCCTTCATGATGGACAAGGAAAAGATCAAGGGACAAACCTTGCCGACGACCCAAGTGATGACCGACCAGCTGTTCACGCTGCTGGTCGGCAACAAGATGGTCGATATCGGCAACGTCGCGGCTTTCAACGTCAATTCCTTCCGTGATCAGATCAAGACCGAGATGAATGCAAGGCTCGGCGAAGGCATGATCGATCAGGTGCTGATCGAGCAGCTCGACTACGTCTCGAAGGACGCCGCCCGCAAGGCCGCCGACGGTGGTTCCAAGCCGATCGAGATGACGACGGTCGTTGAAGGCGAAAAGGTCGAAGAAAAGCCCGCATCGTCAGGGCATTGATGACCTGTGCGCCATCATGGTGAACGGCGGGTTGATCATCTCATGAGAATTGTAGTGCCGCGCTTAACCTGAATTTGAGCTGTCGCTGATAGGTTCCGAGCATCGATCCTCGGGACCCGTTCCATGCCAGCTTCGTCATTTTCTGCATTGAGAGAACCGGACGACGTGGTCGGTGAGGCTCCGCAGCCGGTCGTCCCGGTACGCCCGATCCTCGATATGCCCGTGCACGATCTCGGCTGGAAGCCGGCGCTCGCCTTGCTCGAAGAAAAGCTGACCGAGGACAGGGGCCTGACTCACATCGCCTTCCTCAATGCCAACAATGCCAATGTCATGATGCGAGATCCCGATTACCGCGAGGTTCTCGGTCGGTGTCTGGTCCTGCCGGATGGCATAGGTGTCGACATCGCTGCAAGGTTCCTGCACGGCGGCCGCTTCTCGGCCAATCTGAATGGGACCGACTTCGTTCCAGCTGCTCTGACTTTCATCACCAAACCGCTACGGGTGGGCCTGCTCGGCGCGACATCCGAGGTGCTTCAGGATGCGGCCAACAACTTCCGGCGACATTCGCCCTGGCATGACTTCGTGGAAATCTCGGATGGCTATTTCGACCGGGCCGATCCGACCTTCATTTTGAAGCGCATCGAGCAGGCCCGCATCGATCTGCTGCTCGTTGCTATGGGCACGCCTTTGCAGGAAAAATGGGTCGACAGGCACCTGACGGGCGATCATGCCCGGGTCGTGATCAGTGTTGGCGCATTGCTCGACTTCGTCTCGGGACGCGTCCCGCGGGCGCCCGACTGGGTTCGCCAACTGAGATCCGAATGGCTGTTTCGCCTTTGGCTGGAGCCTTCGCGCCTTTGGCGGCGCTATGTTCTCGGCATCCCCGTCTTTCTGGCCCACGTCTTGCGCCATCGGCTTCGTGAGCCCTCAACGCTACTCGGCTGACAGCGGAGCCGCGAAATCCTGCACTTGCAATATGCCGCATTTTGACAGCATAGGACGGCGACAGGCAAACGGCGCCTGCATGTTGGCGCTAGCTTGCTGCGAGTTCTAGACGGGGATTGTGCACAGTGACCACGGTAATCGATGGAAAGGCCGCCGCCGCTTCGGTAATCGAAGCGGTAACCTCAGCAGCGACGACACTCAAGACCTCCGGCCATCGCAAGCCGGGCCTGGCCGTGGTCATCGTCGGCGACGACCCGGCAAGCCACGCTTACGTCGGTGCCAAGAGCCGGATGGCCAAGCAGTGTGGCTTTAACTCGATTCAGCACACCTTGCCCGAGAAGACCTCTCAGGAACAGCTGATGACGCTGGTCGCTTCGCTCAATGCCGATCCCGAGATCGACGGTATCCTCGTCCAGCTCCCGCTTCCCAAGCATCTCGACAGCGAGCCGGTGATCCAGTCGATCCTGCCCGAAAAGGATGTCGATGGCCTGCACATCGTCAACGCCGGCAAGCTCGCCACCGGTGATCTGAAGACGGGCCTGCTCTCCTGCACGCCCGCCGGCGCCATGATCCTCGTGCGCCAGATCCATGGTGGCGACCTCTCCGGCCTCAACGCACTGGTCATCGGCCGTTCGAACCTCTTCGGCAAACCGATGGCGCAACTGCTGCTGAACGCCAATGCCACCGTCACCATCGGCCATTCGCGCAGCCGCGACCTGCCGGAGCTTGCCCGTCAGGCGGACATCCTGGTCGCAGCCGTCGGCCGTGCCGAGATGGTCAAGGCCGACTGGTTGAAGCCCGGGGCGACCGTCATCGATGTTGGCATCAACCGTGTCGCAGCGCCTGAGAAGGGCGAGGGCAAGTTCAAGCTGGTCGGCGATGTCGCCTTTGCCGAATGCAAGCCGGTTGCCAAGGCAATCTCGCCGGTTCCGGGCGGCGTCGGGCCGATGACGATTGCCATGCTGATGGCCAACACCGTGATTGCCGCCCATCGTCGGGCCGGCATGACCGCGCCGCGCTTCTGACGCACGAGGCCATCGATCGCCGGGTCAGGTGGGAGCCGGCCCGGTCGAGGCCCGGACCACCAGTTCCACCTTCCACAATTCCTGTGCCGGTGGCGCAGGCACGGTCTGATTGATCATCGCAATCAGCCGTTCTCCGATCCGCTCGCCGGCAGCGCGAAGCGACGAGCGCGTCGTCGTGAGCGGCGTCGAAAAGTTCTCCGGCTTCAGCAATGGCAGTTCGTCGTCATGCGCGATCAGGGAGACGTCCACGCCAAGCTTGAGGCCAAGCTCGTTCATCGCCCTGACGGCGCCGAGTGCCAGCACGGTACTGGCGCATAATACGGCGGTCGGCCGGTCCGGTCCGGACAGGATCTCCTTCATCCCGCGATAGCCCTGTTCGTCGCCCATGAAGCTGTGCCGTGTATGGCGAGGATCGAGCAGCAATCCCCGGTCGGCCAGCGCCTTTTCCGTTCCCAGCCGTCGCCGATGGGCAAAGTCGAGATCGGCATGGCCGTTCAGCAGGGCGATCCGCTTGTGGCCGAGTTGCAGCAGGAAACGGGTCGCATCGTAGAATGCGCCTTCATTGTCGACATCCAGAAACGGATAGTCCAGCTCAAGCCCCGAGGAGCGGCCGTGGACGATGAAGGGAAGCGATAGTGTCTTCGCCATCACGATCCTCGGGTCCTTCTCGCGAACATAGGCGAGATAGTAACCGTCGACGCTGCCGCTGGCGGCGAGCCAGCGGATCGCCTGCTCCTCGTCTTCGGCTTTGGAAGGCATGATGACGAAGTGGAAGTCTTGGAGGATCGCAGCCTCGGCCAGTCCGCTCTGGAACTCGGCGAAGTGCATGTCCGAACTGTGGTCGGGCGAGATCGGCATGATCAGCCCGATGGACCCGGCCTTACCGGTGGCGAGCCTCTGCGCTGCGCGATTGGGCCGATAGCCGGTTTCCTTGGCGGCCTGAAGCACGCGCCTGCGCGTCTCTTCGTTCACTTCGGGATAACCGTTGAGCGCGCGGCTGATCGTCGTCTGCGACAGACCGAGCATCTGCGACAATTCTTTGAGATTCACTGCTGGCATTCCTCTCCCGTGCAAGGCCGCCAGTTGCCTCCACAGGCGGCCAAAGCGCTTCGACTATGGCGCAGACCAGCGGGCTGCGACAAGAGGAAAATGATACAAATCAATGCAGTTGCTTCTTCTCGAACTGGGAGTTGCGCCTAAATGTGGCAGTACCAGAAAAGCGCTTGACTCGGTGTGGACCCCAATGTGATGAAATAGGGGCCAAAGCGCTTTGAGGAAAACGCGCTGACCAAGGACGTTTGGCCGTCCGATGTGATGGGAGGTTAATCACATGAAGAAACTGTTTTTGATGACCGTGGCGACTGCCGCGCTCGTAGCCGGCTCGGTCGGCGCACAGGAATTGAAGTTCGCTCCCGGTGAAGATGCCAAGTTCAACTGGGCAAGTTTCGAAGAGCTGAAGAAGACCCAGCTCAACGGCGAACAGATCACCATTTTTGGCCCCTGGCTCGGCCCTGACCAGGTCCTCGTCGAAAGCGTTCTGGCCTATTTCGCAGCCGCGACTGGCGCGGATGTACGCTATACCGGCTCTGACAGCTTCGAGCAGCAGATCGTCGTCGATCTGGAAGCCGGCTCCGCTCCCAACATCGCTATCTTCCCGCAGCCGGGCCTCGCGTCCGACATGGCAAAGCGTGGCTTCCTGACCGATCTCGGTGCTGAAAACGCATCCTGGCTCAAGGACAACTACGCTGCCGGCCAGTCCTGGGTCGACCTCGGCACCTATGCTGGCCAGGATGGCAACACGGCTTTCTACGGCTTCCCCTTCAAGACCGACCTAAAGTCGCTCGTCTGGTATTCGCCTGAGAACTTCGAGGATGCCGGTTACGAAGTCCCCGAAACCATGGAAGAGCTCAAGGCTCTGACCGAAAAGATCGTGGCTGACGGCGGCACGCCCTGGTGCATCGGTCTCGGTTCGGGTGCTGCCACCGGTTGGCCAGCAACCGACTGGGTCGAGGACATGATGCTCCGCACCGCATCGCCGGAAGACTACGACAAGTGGGTTTCCAACGAAATGAAGTTCGACGACCCAATCGTCGTCAACGCCATCAACGAATTCGGCTGGTTTGCCAAGAACGACAAGTTCGTCGTTGGCGGTGCAGGCGCCGTTGCTTCGACCGACTTCCGCGACAGCCCGAAGGGTCTCTTTGCCTCGCCGCCGCAGTGCTACCTGCACCGTCAGGCTTCGTTCATTCCGTCCTTCTTCCCCGAGGGCACGAGCGTTGGTGAAGATGCAGACTTCTTCTACTTCCCGGCCTATGCCGAGAAGGATCTCGGCAGCCCGGTTCTCGGCGCAGGTACCACCTTCGCCATCACCAAGGACAGCAAGGCTGCTCGCGCCTTCATCGAGTTTCTGAAGTCGCCGATCGCCCATGAAGTCTGGATGGCCCAGAAGGGCTTTCTCACCCCGCACAAGGGTGTAAACCCGGAAGTCTTCACCGATCCGACCGTTCGTAAGATGAACGACATCCTGCTGCAGGCCACCACCTTCCGCTTCGACGGTTCCGACCTGATGCCGGGCGCCATCGGCGCTGGCAGCTTCTGGACCGGCATGGTCGACTTTGTCGGTGGCAAGTCTGCCGAAGATGTTGCAAAGTCGATCCAGACAGCCTGGGACGGCATCAAGTAAGCTGCCGTAGAACAGTATTGCCTAACGAACGTCCGGGCTTGACCGCCCGGGCGCTCGCAAAAAAATCAGAAGGCATGCGGAGGGGAGACCAAGATGAATCCGGCGTTGCAGGCTCTGATCACGATCGTCATCGGTGTCGGTGGGTGTATCGGTTATTTCTATCTGTCGAACGTGTTCGTCGACAGGGTGCTGTTCCCCGCAAAGGGCGAACATGCAGGGCGCAATATCAACCGCGCCAACATGATCCGCCCCTGGCTCTTCCTATTTCCGGCGATCGTGGCACTCGGCCTCTATCTGGTCTATCCGGTCATCGCCTCGCTCTGGTTGTCGGTAACCAGCCGCAATGCGGGCGGCGCCTTTGTCGGTCTGGCCAATTATGAGCGCATGCTCGGCGAAACGAAATTCTGGGAAGCGATCAGCAACAATCTCTTGTGGCTGACCGTCGTCCCGGCCGCATCCACGGCCTTTGGCCTGCTCGCCGCACAGCTGACCGACCGGATTTCCTGGGGCAATATCGCGAAATCGCTGATCTTCATGCCCATGGCGATTTCCTTTGTCGGTGCGTCCGTCATCTTCAAGCTGGTCTATGACACGCGCCCGGCAGGGGAAGAGCAGATCGGCCTTCTGAACGCCTTGTGGCTGTCCTTCGATGGCGGATGGGGTGCGGTCTTGGTGCTTCGCGTTCTTCCGGCACTCCTGCTTCTCGCCTTTATCGCTTTCGTCGTCTACGGCATTTACCAGCTGTTGCGCCCGCTCTCAGGCGGCATCGGCTATCATGGCGGCAGCTCGAAATTCGGCGTGGTCGTGCGCGTCGCACTCACCCTGGCCGGCCTCTGGCTTTGCTATCGCGGGCTGATTTCCACCTACTCCGTCCTGACCTTCGAATATCCCTATGGTCAGCCGCAGACCTGGTTGACGATCCCCTTCTGGAACAACTTCTTCCTGATGGTGGTGCTGATCTGGATTCAGACCGGTTTCGCCATGGTCATCCTGTCGGCGGCGCTGCGCGGGATCCCGGAAGAAACGATCGAGGCGGCCGTCATCGACGGGGCTAACGACTTCGAGATCTTCTTCAAGATCAAGATCCCGCAGATCATGGGAACCGTCGTCGTCGTCTGGACCACGATCACGCTCGTCGTCCTCAAGGTCTTCGACATCGTCTTTGCGATGACCAACGGCCAGTGGGAAACGCAGGTGCTTGCAAACTACATGTTCGACAAGCTCTTCCGGGCCAATGACTGGGGCATCGGCTCGGCAAGCGCCATGGTGATCATGCTGCTGGTTCTGCCGATCCTGATCTGGAACGTCTACAACGCTCGAAAAGAAATGCGCTGAGGGGAGGCGGGACCATGGCAAAGATTGCAGGCAAAAAATCCGGTCTCGTCTGGGCCGTTCATCTCTCGGTCGCGGCGCTGGTCGTCCTCTGGCTTCTGCCGACCGCAGGCCTCTTCATCTCCTCATTCCGCACGGCAGACCAGATCGCCACCAGCGGCTGGTGGAGTTCGCTCTTCTCGCAGGAGCAGAACCTCGTCTTGAGAACCGCAGCACCGTCGACCCAGCGCCAGGAAGGCAATCTCTGGGTCATCGAGGGCAATCTGCTCAGCGAAGGCGGCGCTTCGGCCGAGGCGGAGATCTCGACCTGGGGCACCACGTCGCGCGCCATCAGCGAATACGAACCCGGTGCGACCGCACCCATGGGTGACAGTGCTCGTGTGACCGTTCAGGAGAATGGTGACTATCGTCTGGAAAGCGATGTCGAGCTGACCGGCACCCGTGGCGATCGCATCTTCGTGACGGCCGAGCTTCCGCCGGAATTCACGCTCGACAACTACGAGACGGTGCTCTTCTCCGGCTCCACCACAGATTCTATGGCGAAGGCCTTCTTCAACACGCTGACGGTGACCATTCCCGCCACGGTGATCCCGATCGTGATTGCAGCCTTCGCGGCCTATGCGCTCGCGTGGATGGAATTCCCGGGACGCGCACTGCTGATTGCGGCCGTGGTCGCACTTCTGGTCGTGCCGCTGCAGTTGGCACTCATCCCGCTCCTTCGCCTTCATCTGTCGATCGGCATCGGCAAGGGTTATCTCGGTGTCTGGCTTGCCCATACGGGCTTCGGCCTGCCGCTCGCGATCTACCTTTTGCGCAATTACATGGTCGGGCTCCCGCGCGACATCATCGAATGCGCCAAGGTAGACGGTGCGACGGATTTCCAGATCTTCACCCGCATCATCCTTCCCTTGTCGTTCCCGGCGCTTGCCTCCTTCGCCATCTTCCAGTTCCTCTGGACCTGGAACGACCTGCTTGTCGCCAAGGTCTTCCTGATCGATGCGACCGGCGAGACGACCGTGATGACGAACCAGATTGTCGAGCTCTTGGGCACGCGCGGCGGCAACTGGGAAATCCTGGCAACGGCCGCCTTCGTGTCGATCGCGGTGCCGCTCCTCGTCTTCTTCTTCATGCAACGCTACCTCGTGCGTGGCCTCCTTGCCGGATCGGTTAAGGGTGGCTGACGCGGGGTCTTCAGACCAAGCCAACAGGAATATGTGAATGAGTGCAGATGCAAATCCCGTCATGACGCCCGACAAGGACTGGTGGCGCGGCGCGGTGATCTATCAGATCTACCCGCGCTCCTATCAGGACTCCAATGGTGACGGCATCGGTGACCTGAAGGGTATCACAGCCCGTCTCGCCCATATCGCCGATCTCGGCGCCGATGCGATCTGGATCTCGCCCTTCTTCACCTCGCCGATGAAGGACTTCGGCTACGACGTCTCGAACTATGTCGACGTCGATCCGATGTTCGGCTCGCTGACCGATTTCGATGGCCTGATCGCCGAAGCCCACCGTCTCAACATCAAGGTCATGATCGACCTCGTGATGTCGCATTCGTCGGACCAGCACGCCTGGTTCGTTGAAAGCCGCTCCAGCCGGGTCAATCCCAAGGCGGACTGGTATGTCTGGTCTGATCCGAAGCCGGATGGCTCGCCGCCGAACAACTGGCTGTCGATCTTTGGCGGCTCGGCCTGGCAGTGGGATCCGACCCGCATGCAGTATTATCTGCACAACTTCCTGACCTCGCAGCCGGACATGAACCTGCACAATCCGGAAGTGCAGGACGCGTTGCTCGCCGCCACCCGCTTCTGGCTGGAACGCGGCGTCGACGGCTTCCGCCTCGACACGATCAATTTCTACTTCCACGACAAGGAACTGCGGGATAACCCGGCCCTCGCACCGGAGCGCCGCAACGCTTCGACGGCGCCTGCGGTCAATCCCTACAACTTCCAGGAACACATCTACGACAAGAACCGCCCCGAAAACATCGCTTTCCTCAAGCGCTTCCGCGCGCTGCTGGATGAGTATCCGGCGATCGCAGCGGTTGGCGAAGTCGGTGACAGCCAGCGCGGCCTCGAAATCGTCGGCGAATACACCTCCGGCAACGACAAGATGCAGATGTGCTACGCCTTCGAATTCCTGGCGCCAGAGCCGCTCACCCCCGAAGTGGTGCGCAACACGCAGAATGCTTTTGCAAATGCCGCGCCCGAAGGCTGGGCCTGCTGGGCCTTCTCCAACCACGACGTTGTCCGGCACGTCAGCCGCTGGGGTGCGAATGTTCTCGATCGCGACGCCTATGCGAAGATGACCTCGGCGCTGCTGCTCACCCAGCGCGGCTCCGTCTGCATCTACCAGGGCGAAGAACTCGGTCTTACCGAAGCCGACATTGCCTTCGAGGATCTCCAGGATCCCTACGGCATCCAGTTCTGGCCGGAGTTCAAGGGCCGTGATGGCTGCCGCACGCCGATGGTCTGGGACGATCACGCCGTTCAGGCCGGCTTCTCGACGGCGCAGAAGACCTGGCTGCCGATCCCGGTTGAACATGTCCTGCGCGCCGTCAACACGCAGGCCGGCAAGGAAGAGTCGGTGCTTGAGCACTATCGCCGTTTCCTCGCCTTCCGCCGCCAGCATCCGGCCTTTGCCAAGGGTGACATCGTCTTCCACGACGCCGGCGACAATCAGCTGATCTACACCCGCGCCTTCGGAAACGAGAAGCTGCTCTGCGTCTTCAACATGAATGCGGAAGAGACCGCAATCACGCTGCCATCCGGCGAATGGATCGGGCTCGAAGGCCATGGCTTCAACAGTGCAGTCAACGATAACAAGGTAGAGTTGCCGGCTTGGGGCGCATATTTCGCGCGCCACGCCTGACAGGGGAGGAAAGCATGACGGGTCTCGTTCTCAAGGACATCCGCAAGGCATACGGGCAGGTCAAGGTCCTGCACGGCATCGATCTGGAGATCAAGGAAGGCGAGTTCGTGGTCTTCGTCGGCCCGTCGGGCTGCGGCAAGTCCACGCTTCTGCGCATGATCGCGGGTCTTGAGGACATCACCGGCGGTGAACTCTATATCGACGGCCAGCTTGTCAACGATGTGCCGCCGTCCAAGCGCGGCATCGCCATGGTGTTCCAGTCCTATGCGCTCTACCCGCATATGACCGTCTACGACAACATGGCCTTCGGCATGCGCATCGCCGGCGAAAGCAAGGAAGAGATCGACCAGCGCGTTCGCTCCGCTGCCGGCATTCTCCAGCTCGAGTCCTATCTCGACCGCCTGCCAAAGGCGCTGTCCGGCGGTCAGCGCCAGCGTGTCGCCATCGGGCGCGCGATCTGCCGTGACCCCAAGGTCTTCCTGTTCGACGAGCCGTTGTCGAACCTCGATGCGGCCCTGCGTGTCGCGACCCGCATCGAGATCGCCAAGCTCAACGAGCAGATGGCCGACACCACGATGATCTACGTGACCCACGATCAGGTCGAGGCGATGACGCTCGCAGACCGTATCGTGGTGCTCTCGGCCGGCAAGATCGAACAGGTCGGCCCGCCGCTCGAACTCTATGAGCGTCCGGCCAACCTCTTCGTCGCCCGCTTCATCGGCTCTCCGGCCATGAACATCATGCCGGTAACCGTGATCGGCACGGGCGAGGCGACCCGGATCAAGCTGAAGGATGGCTCGGAAGTCACCGTCGATGTCGCGACCGCCGCATCGGAACAGGGCAAGTCTGCGAGCTTCGGCGTCCGCCCGGAAGATCTGGCAATCGCAACCGGTCCAGAATTCCTGTTCGAAGGAAATGTCGACATCGTCGAGGCTCTCGGAGAAGTCACGCTTCTCTACGTCAAGGGACCGGTCGAAGACGAGGCGATCGTGGTCAAGCTGCCCGGCATTGTCGACGTGAAGAAGGGGCAGACCCTGCGCTTTTCCGCAGACCAGACCAAGCTACACCTCTTCGATGCCGACGGTCAGACATACCGCCGCTGAGTTTAACTCGATCGAACTGCTTAAAGCCCTGTTATCCTTACCGATAACAGGGCTTCTCCGTGGTCAGGAATGGCCCTCGCGCCAATACCGACTGTTAAGTTGTCACTGCTAGCTTTTTGCCCATAACAACTGACAAAAGACGAGGGCAGAAATGATGAGAGCGGCAAATGGCGGATCTCATTTCCTGAAGAAGGAGGAATCCTTCATGTACGACCGGGAGAACCGGTATCGCATGGAGGATACGATGAATGCCGGGCGCCTCGAATACACCGAAAACGGCATGACCCACATGGCCGCGCGGCGTTGTGACGTCCTGCGTATCTCGCTGAGCGGGGCCGTGATCGGAGTGCTCACGCAGGTGAACCTGCCCAAGCAATTCTACCTCGATATTCCGGACGCCCGCATCAACAAGGTCGGTGCGGTGCTGATGAAGAGCTTTGCCAACAACACGGCCGAAATCCGTTTCCTGCGTCTTTTGACCCAGAAGGAGCTGGATCGCATCTTCGTCTTCTCCACCCATCCGGCGCACAAGGACCGTGTGCTCGACGTCCGCAGCTGGTAAGCAGCGCGCCAACGAATTCTCTGAAGGCCGGTGCAGCAGACGCTGCATCGGCCTTCAGCATTTCTGACTGGACATCGCCGGGCTGACCTTTGATCTTCGCCGGATCAAAGGGAGAAACAGACATGTCCATTCAGAAGGTCGCCATTGTCACGGCAGGGGGAAGCGGTATGGGGGCGGCGGCCGCCAGGCGTCTTGCCGCCGACGGCTTCAAGGTCGCGATCCTCTCGTCTTCCGGCAAGGGGGAGGCACTCGCCGCCGAACTCGAAGGCTTCGGGGTCACAGGGTCGAACCAGTCTCCGGAAGACCTCGCACGCCTCGTCGACGGCACCATGGAACGCTATGGCCGCATCGATGTCCTCGTGAACAGCGCAGGTCATGGGCCCCGTGCCCAGATCCTTGAGATCACCGACGAGCAATGGGCGAAGGGCATGGATGTCTATTTGCTCAACGTCATCCGCCCGACGCGTCTCGTCACGCCAATCATGCAGCGCCAGAAGGCCGGCGTGATCATCAACATTTCCACCGCCTGGGCTTTCGAGCCATCCTCGATGTTCCCGACCTCGGCCGTCTTCCGCGCAGGCCTTGCGTCCTTTACCAAGCTCTTCGCCGATACCTATGCCGGTGAGAATATCCGGATGAACAATGTCCTTCCCGGCTGGATCGACAGCCTGCCGGCGACAGAGGAGCGGCGTGACGGTGTGCCGATGAAACGCTACGGCACGAGCGAGGAAATTGCAGCCACGATCGCCTTCCTGGCCTCCGACGGCGCAGCCTACATCACAGGCCAGAATCTCAAGGTTGATGGTGGTTTAACCCGTCACGTTTGAAACTATCTCGATGCCGTGCCCGGAAATACGACGACGAACCGCCGGGCGTAAACCTCTTGGTTACCAAACTTCTTCATTCTTTAGAGCAGTCGACAGGACGCTTTTCGGGTTTTCTGTCCCAGTAAAGCCGGTTTCCGCTGCTAGGCGACCGGTTCTCCGAGTTTTGGTAAGCGAGTTCAGGTATCATGGCGTCCTTGGCCCCTCAGGTCATCGGTGGCAATCGCGCCGCCGTTCAAAAGACAAAGTCGCGCAGAAACAAGCGCGGCTCCAGCCTGCCGACGATCTTGGGCATCTCACTGGCCTGCCTCTTCTGGGGCACCGCGAGCCTTGCCGTTTTCAAGGGGCTGTCATCCTCGACGATCCAGGCACCGAGCATGGCAGGCCACAGCCTGCCAAAGCCGGAACTCGCCTTGTCGAAGCAGCTGGCGCCCCGCGCCGCACCGGCACAATCGACGGATTTCGCGGCCCTTGAAGAAATGCGCAACCGCTTCGCCGAAGCGATCGCTGCCACCGACCATCTGGGGCTGCTGATGCTGCCTGCTGCCATGCGGCTTGCAGAGGTCGACAAGTCCGATCGTCTTCTGCTGGCCCGCGTCGAGAGCGTAACCGATTCCCAAGCCCTCGCTGTGCTCCGTGATGCGCTTGCGCAGGCGGAAGCGGGGCGGCAGCAGGCAGCCCTTGCAACGGCGGCCCATGAACGCCGCAGTGACAGTGACGATGTTGATCCCGTCGTCACCGCCTCGATCCCGACGAGTACCGCCGAGGCGGCGCCAGTCGCCCTCGGTTATGCGGCAACGCCAAGCGCAACCGAAACAATGGCCGCGGCCGATCCTCGCGTGGAGCCCTTCGAGGAGCTGCTTTCGGCACCGCAGACAGAAGATCATGGTGCGCTGCCGGATGATGGCCCGGTACCGGGTGCCAAGCCGCAGGCCAAACCGCGTGTCGAGCGCGTGCCGGCTCCGGAAGCGCCTGTTGCAGCCGCCACGCCGGAAAAGCCGAAGAAGAAGACGCTGTTCGGCATGCTGGCCTATGCCAAGCCGGACAATCCGGTCACCACGGACGACGGGGCAGGGGGCATCTTCAACCGCAAGAACAGCATGCCCGGTCCAGGTAGCCGCATCGCCGTCTATGTGATCGAGGATTCTGTCGTGCACATGCCCAATGGCGAGAAGCTGCGCGCCCATTCCGGTCGTGGCCACATGCGCGACAACCCAAAATATGTGCATGTGAAAAACATGGGGCCGACCCCGCCCAATGTCTACAAGTTGCGCATGCGCGAAGCCCGCTTCCACGGCGTCGAGGCCATTCGCATGAACCCTGTGGGCGATGCCAAGATGTATAATCGCGATGGCTTCCTGACCCACACCTACCTGCTGCGCCGCCGCGGCGACAGCTCAGGCTGTGTGGTCTTTGAAGACTATAACAAGTTCCTCAATGCTTATAAGCGCGGGAACGTGCACACGCTGATCGTCGTGCCCAGCATGCGGGAACTGCCAAAATACATGGCGATGCTCTGACAAAAAGGCCTCCGCGATGATCCCGCGGAGGCCTTCTCGCTTTGGTTGGGTGATGCCTGTTAACAGAAGCTCCTTGTAAGCCTCCGCTTACATCGCCGGGATCACGGTGATCGACTTGATCTGCGCAGGCGCGCCCGTGATGTCACCGGCCTTCGTCGCGGCCCCGGTCTCGAGGTTCACGGTGTAAAGCGCGCTGTCGGCAACCAGCCAGGCAGTGTTCATGCCGTCGGCACCCGCCTCGATATCGAAGGCATAGGTCGTCGGCATGCTCTCGATACCCAGCTTGCCGATTGCCTTCAGCGTTCCGTCGTTCGGCTTGGTCTGCTGGATCAATGCGCCGATCGTCGCGTCGATGTTGTACATAGCGGCCGTTTCCGGCTTTCCGACAGAATTCGTATAGGCGGCAGCGACGGTGTTCGGGGTTTCGCCCTTGTGCATGTCGCCTTCCTCGAAGACGAGGCTACCGTCCACGGTCACTTCGCCCGTGTCGGGATGGACACGGTGGTTGGTGGTGCCGGTCATGTAGCGCAGCCGATCGGCCGCCGGATTGAAATTCACGACCACGGGCGCATCGCCGATCGTCAGCGGCTTGTCCATCTTGGCAAGTTCCGTGGCGGCGCCGGTTTCCGGATCGATGGTGACGATGACGTTATCCGCCGTCACGCCGACGATGGTCTGGTTGGCCGGGCGATAATCGATGCCGACGAGGCGATCGACACCGGTGACATCCATCGATTTGCTGATCTCGGGGTTCGCAGTGTCGAACATCACGAGCGTCTTGTCGCCTGCGAGACCGACGACCTGAGCGGCCTGGGCGCCAAAGGCCGTAAGGGCGGTGGCGGCTGCGAGGCTGAGGATACGGATGCTGGTCATGGAAAACTTCTCCCGTTTGCATGGTGGCGACACCGGTCTGGTGCCTCCTGATCTCAAGACACGCGGCAGATGCCGATTGGATGCAGGCGTCAGAAGTTTTTTCTTCTGCATCCAGAAACCGTCTTCGCGTGTCTCCGAAAAGAAGGAGAAAGTCATGGACGTGGCGATGATGAGCGACAGTTCTTCAACGGGCGCATCTGGTGCAGGTTGCCAAATCAAGCGGGTGAGCTACTTTCCGCGCAGGTTCTTGGAAGGAAGCTGGATGGAGAATGAGCAAGATAAGCTCGGTGCGGCGCTGAAAGCCTGTGCTGCAGGGGATCGCAAAGGCCTGGCCTTGATCTACGAGAGCGAAGCGCCTCGCATGGTCACAGTGGCTGAGCGCATCCTGCGGCGCCACGATCTGGCGGAAGAGATCGTCCAGGAGGCCTTCCTGCAGATTTGGAACAAGGCCTGGCAGTACGACCCATCCCGCGGCTCGGCACGAGGCTGGATCTTCGCCATCGTTCGATCACGCTCGCTGAATGCTCTCCGGGATGGAGGTCGGGAAGATCTGACCGAGACGGACAGCCTTGAGCGACTGCAGGACGAGGGAGCTGACGCTCTCTATCACGATCTGTTCGATCAACTCGACACCGCAAGTCGCCTGCGCGCTTGTCTCGGACGGCTCGACGGACTGCGCCGCAAGACGGTCATGATGGCTTATGTCTCGGGTTACAGCCACGGTGAGATCGCCGGTCGCTTGAAATTGCCGCTGGGAACCGCCAAGGCCTGGATCCGCCGATCGCTGGTCGCGCTGAGGGAGTGCATGGCATGAGCACATGGCACACACTCGCCGAACGCGCCGACGCCTATGTCCTCGGATTGATGGACGAGGATGAACATCGCGCTACCGAAACCGAGATGGAACGAGACGAAAGCCTTGCCCGTGCCGTCGCTGTTGCGCGTGACCGGTTTCTGGAGCTCGACCTCGTCGGGCCGACCGCAAGCGTCTCCCCCGATCTCTGGGCAAGGATAGAACGACAGCTCGGCCCGCAGGAGCGACCAAAGAGCTCTGTGGCACCAGCGGCGGTCAACGACAACAGCCTTTCCTGGTGGCGAGGCTTCGGTCTGTCGGCTGCAGCCGCCTCGCTCCTGCTTGTCGGTGCCTTGTCCTACGCCCTGCTCAGTCGGGCGGAGCCGCAGGTGATTGCCGTCCTGATGAATGAGCAGGGTGAGCCGGTCGTGATGATCGAGGATTTCGGCAATGATACAGCCAGGGTCGTTCCGCTCACGGATGTGACTGTGGCCGAGGACCGGTCCCTGCAGCTCTGGACCTTGCCGTCCAGTGATACCGGACCCGTATCGCTCGGTGTGCTCGATGGCTGGCGGACAGCAACCGTCGCAGGGCCGGACCTTCCCGGCCCGCTCGAGGAGCAGCTTTACGAGATCACGGTGGAGCCTCTGGGCGGATCACCGACGGGCAAGCCGACAGGCCCGATCCTGGGCAAGGGCTTTGCGAAAGTGCCGCGCCCATGAGTGTGGCGTCGCGCCCGGTATGCGGGCGCGACGCTTGTCAGGCTCAGAACTCCTGCCACTCGTCCTGCTTGAGTGCTGCATTTCCATGCGTCTGCGCCGGGCGTGCCGCTGCGCGCCGGGGTGCGGCCGCTGGGCTGGACGGCGTGTGAGCGCGCACAGCGCCATGGGATGCTGAGGTCGTACCCTGCTGGCCGGTATAGTGCCTGCCGAGGGTAAAGCGGGAGATGAACTGGCGAAGCCGCTGTGTCTCCGTTGCCAATGTGGCGCTTGCAGCGTTGGACTCTTCCACCATGGCAGCGTTCTGCTGGGTGACCTGGTCCATCTGGTTGACCGCCGAGTTCACCTCGGAGAGGCCGGTTGCCTGCTCGCGTGCCGAGCTCGCAATGGCCTGCATGTGGTCGTTGACCGCCACGATATTGTCCTGGATCGTCTTCAACGCCTCACCGGTCTCGCTGACCAGTTTCACGCCGTTCTTCACCTCTTCCGACGAGTTGCGGATGAGATCCTTGATCTCCTTTGCCGCCTGCGCCGAGCGTTGCGCGAGTTCACGCACTTCCTGTGCCACGACCGCAAAACCCTTACCGGCTTCTCCTGCGCGCGCCGCCTCGACGCCGGCATTCAGCGCCAGAAGATTGGTCTGGAAGGCGATCTCGTCGATCACCCCGATGATGTTTGAGATCTGGTTCGACGACTGCTCGATGCGGGCCATTGCCCCCACGGCCTCGGCGACGATCTGGCCGGAACGCGTTGCGCTCGTATCCGCGGCCTGGGTGGCGTGACGGGCTTCCTCGGCGCGCTTCGAGGCGTTGTTGACGTTGACGGTGATCTGGTCGAGGGCCGCTGCCGTCTCCTCGAGCGAAGCTGCCTGCTGTTCGGTGCGCTTTGAAAGGTCCTCGGCGCTCGAGCTGATCTCGCGGCTGCCGCTGTCGATCTGGTCGGTGGATTGGGCCACGGCGCCGAGCGTGGTCGCAAGCTGCAGAACCGCGTCGTTGAGATTGGTTCTGAGTGCTTCGAAATCCTGAACGAAAGGTCTGTCGATCGTGAAGCTGACATCGCCCTTGGCCATGCGTCCGAGGGCATCGCCGATCGTGTCCACGGCATGCACGCGTTCGGTCACATCGGTGGCGAATTTCACCACCTTGGTCACACGACCGCGATCGTCCATGATCGGATTATAGGAGGCGTTGATGACGACCTTCTTGCCGCCCTTGCCGTAGCGAGTGAACTCGGCGGCCTGGAACTTGCCGGCGCGCAGGCTTTTCCAGAATTCGGCATAGTCGGGTGACCGCACATATTCGGGGTCGACCAGCAGGCTATGGTTCTTGCCCTTGATATCGTCCATTCGGTAACCGAGAGAGTCGAGGAAATTCTGGTTCGCAGTGACGATCTCGCCTTCTGGCGTGAACTCGATGATCCCCTGCACACGGCTGATGGCTTCCATCTGGTTCTGGAAGTCGAGGTTCTGCAACCGTTCCTTGGCATTGGCCCATTCGACGACGAAGCCGGTGGTCTTGGCGCCGTTCTTCAAGGGCGTGACGATCAGGTCGAAAGCCCGGTGGCCGACCCAGATGGTTGCCTTGTGCTGATTTTGCAGGCTCGACAGCATGTTACGCTGATGGCTGGGGTTCTTGTGAAAGATATCGATATTGCTGCCGATCAGCTTGTCAAAATCGAAGCGCGGCAATTCTTTCTTCAGGTCACTTTCCGCTTCCTTCAACATCGCCTTCGTCGCGGTGTTCATGTAGCGGATGTTGAGCTTTTCGTCCGCGATCATGATGTTCGCGGTAATGACTTCAAGCGATTCAAGCTGTGCGCGGTTGTTTGTAGACAGTCCAAACATAGTGCCTTGGTCCTTTGGCCAATTTCCTTCTTCAGAAACCGGACCGCGCATCCAAAAGGTAGACAAAGGGCGAAGGTGCTGCCGCAGAATCGTCGAGTTTGTATAACTTGTTGTTATCGCGTTTGTTTCCGTACCAAGATATACAAAATTAGTAGTGTCGAATTTGTTAAAATGACCAGTGGCGTTGACGCTACCGAACGAGAACTGTCAATCTGAATAGACAAAAGGCCGCGATTGCTCGCGGCCCTTGAGCTTAACTCTAAGAATTGAGGCGCTTAGAACAGGACGCTTGCGCCCTGGTCGGCAGGTCCGGCAATCCGGCGGAAGCTGGCAAACAGCTCACGGCCCATGCCGAACTCATTGTCGTCGAGATTGGTGGTGGCAAGCGGTCGGGCGTCGAAGTCAGCCGCATCGACCAGAACTTCGAGCGTGCCGGCAATGGCATCCAGCCGCACCATGTCGCCGTCCTTGATCCTGGCGATCGCACCGCCGTCGACGGCTTCCGGCGTCAGATGGATCGCTGCCGGGATCTTGCCCGACGCGCCGGACATGCGGCCGTCGGTCACAAGTGCGACCTTGAAGCCGCGATCCTGCAACACGCCAAGCGGTGGCGTCAGGCGGTGCAGTTCCGGCATGCCGTTCGCCTTCGGTCCTTGGAAGCGGACAACCGCGACGAAGTCGCGCTCCAGCTTGCCGGCCTTGAAGGCATCCTGCAGTTCCTGCTGATCGTTGAAGACGATTGCGGGAGCCTCGATAACGTGACGCTCCGGCTTGACCGCCGAGATCTTGATGACGGCTTTGCCGATATTGCCGGTCAGCATTTTCAGGCCGCCATTGGCCTGGAAGGGCTTGTCGATCGTCGTCAGCACCTTCGGATCGGCACTCACGTCCGCGGCCGGCTCGCGGTGGACGGTGCCGTCGTCGGCGAGCTTCGGGTCGATCGTATAGGCAGCCAGACCCTGACCATAGACGGTGCGGACATCGTCATGCACGTAGCCGGCCTTAAGCAGTTGCTTGATCAGGAAGCCCATGCCACCGGCGGCATGGAAATGGTTCACGTCGGCAAGCCCGTTCGGATAGACGCGCGCGAGCAGCGGCACGATGTCCGAGAGCTCCGAGATGTCCTGCCAGGTGAGCTGGATGCCGCCTGCGCGCGCCATGGCGATCAGGTGGATCGTGTGATTGGTCGAGCCGCCCGTGGCATGCAGGCCGACGACGCCGTTGACGATCGAGCGTTCGTCGATCATCTCGCCGGCCGGTGTGAACTCGTTGCCGAGAGCCGTGATGGCGAGCGCCCGCTTGGTCGCTTCCTTGGTCAACGCATCGCGCAGCGGCGTGCCGGGATTGATGAAGGAAGCGCCGGGCAGATGGAAACCCATGATCTCCATCAGCATCTGGTTGGAATTGGCCGTACCGTAGAAGGTGCAGGTGCCAGGGCCGTGATAGGACTTGGACTCGGCTTCGAGCAGCTCGGCGCGTCCCACCTTGCCCTCGGCATAGAGCTGGCGGATGCGCGACTTCTCGTCGTTTGGCAGGCCTGTGGTCATCGGTCCGGCCGGGATGAACACCGAGGGGAGGTGGCCGAAGGTGAGTGCCGCGATCATCAGGCCTGGCACGATCTTGTCGCAGACGCCGAGATAGACGGCTGCATCGAACATGTTGTGAGAGAGGCCGATGGCCGCCGACATGGCGATCGCATCGCGGGAGAACAGCGAGAGTTCCATGCCCGGCTGTCCTTGGGTGACGCCGTCGCACATCGCTGGAACGCCACCCGCCACCTGTGCCACGCCACCGACTTCAGAGGCGGCCTGGCGGATCAGGGCCGGATAGGTCTCGAAGGGCTGGTGGGCCGAGAGCATGTCGTTATAGGCGGTGATGATGCCGAGGTTCGGCACCACGTCGCCGGCCAGCGCTTCCTTGTCCCTGGGCGAACAGACCGCGAAGCCATGGGCGAGGTTGCCACAGGACAGTGTCGAGCGATGCACGCCCTTGGAGATCGCCCGGCGCGTGCGGTCGAGATAGGCTTCGCGGGTCGGCTTGGAACGCTCGACGATCCGCTTGGTGATGGCTTCGATACGGCTGTCTGCAGTCATCGGATATGGCTCCTCATCTGGCGCGGGCGCTTAAGGGCGCACATCGCGCAAAGGCCTCGTCGGCCGGGAAACTCGTCATATGCGCATCAACCTGCCGAACACTGCCGGCAGGCAAGGGCTCTGCCCTCAGGGCGCCCAATAGATGTCGGGCGTCGTCCGGGCCCGTTCAAGAACGGCCCTGATCGGCATGTCTTTTTCGTCCATGCCGGCCAATGCCTTGTCCAGTACGGCTTTCTTTTCAGCCCCTTCGATATGCACGACCAGAAGGACGGCATCGTGAAGCGCGGAAAAGGAGAGCGTCAAGCGGGCTTCGCCAGCACCCGGCGCTTCCATGGTCATGACGCGGCGCGGCTGTGAAAGATCGAGCGCTGCATCCAGATGATCGCCGCCCGGAAAGAAGGAGGCTGTGTGCCCGTCCGTCCCCATGCCGAGGATCGCGACGTCGAAGGGCTCGGTCATGCCGGGCACGATGCCCGATGCCGTCTTCGCCGCTTCCTCGATGGTCTCTTCCGGGCGATAGAGCGGCACGAACTCGGCTGCTGCCGCTTCGTTCTTCAAAAGATGCGTCTTGACCAGCAGATGGTTCGAGCGCGGATTGTCTTCGTCCACGAACCGCTCGTCGACCAGCGTGATCTTGACCTTCGGCCAATCGAGAGTCCGCGTCGACAGCGCTTCGAAGAAGGCCTTGGGCGTCGAGCCACCGGAAACGGCAAGCGTTGCCGCACCCTTGTTCGCGATCGCACCGGAGAGCGCAGAGGCCACGGCATCGGCAAGCCCGGCCGCAAGAGCCGCGCCTGTCTCGAATGTCTTCATGTGATGTGCCATCCGCCCCGGCCTCAGTCGATTTCGTGCCAGGTGCGGCCGTCACGCTCGATCAGCGCAATGGCCTGACTCGGACCCCAGGTTCCGGACGTATAGCCCTGCGCCTTCTGGCCGATCTCTTCCCAGGATTTGAGGATCGGATCGCACCAATTCCATGCTGCTTCGACTTCGTCGCGGCGCATGAACAGCGTCTGGTTCGAACGGATGACGTCCATCAACAGGCGCTCATAGGCATCCGGATTGCGCACGTCGAAGGCCTGGGCAAAGCTCATGTCGAGCGACACATGGCGCAGGCGCATGCCGCCCGGGCCCGGATCCTTGATCATCAGCCACTGCTTGACGCCTTCGTCCGGCTGCAGGCGGATGACGAGCTTGTTGGCCTCGATGCGGCCGGCCGCGTCGCCGAAGATCGAATGTGGGATCGGCTTGAAGGTGATGACGATTTCCGACATGCGGGTTGCCAGGCGCTTGCCGGTTCTGAGGTAGAAGGGCACGCCTGCCCAGCGCCAGTTGTTGATCTCGGCCTTGATCGCGACGAAGGTCTCCGTGTCCGACGTCGCCCCGAGTTCTTCCTGGTATCCGTTGACGGCGCCACCGGCGGAAGCGCCAGCGCGATACTGGCCGCGCACGGTCAGCTTCTCGACATTGTTAGGCGTGATCGGCTTCAGCGAGCGCAGCACCTTGAGCTTTTCGTCGCGCACAGCTTCCGCGTCGAGCGAGGAGGGAGCTTCCATGGCGACCAGGCAGAGAAGCTGCAGGATATGGTTCTGCACCATGTCACGCAGTGCGCCGGCCTTGTCGTAATAGGTGACGCGACCTTCGAGGCCGACGGATTCGGCAACCGTGATCTGCACATGGTCGATATGGGCAGAATTCCACAGTGGCTCGTAAAGCGCGTTGGCAAAGCGCAGCGCCATCAGGTTCTGCACCGTCTCCTTGCCGAGATAGTGGTCGATACGGAAGATCTGATCTTCCTTGAACACCTTGCCGATCGTGTCGTTGAGGATCTGCGCCGAGGCGAGATCGCGGCCGATCGGCTTTTCAACGACGATGCGGGTCGACTTGGTGATCAGCTTGTGGTCGCGGATCTTGTCGGCGATATCGCCGAAGATCGATGGGGACACGGCGAGATAGAAGGCCCGAACGATATCCTTGCCCTGGTCGAGCAGCTTCTTCAGATCTTCCCAGCCCTGGTCCGACTTGGCATCGACTGAGACGTAATGGACGCGGTCGAGAAACTTCGCGACTTCGCTCTCTTCCAGCTCCTCGGCCTTCAGGTGCTCATGAAGCGCGTCGAGCGTGAACTTGCGATATTCCTCATGCGTCATCGCCGTGCGCGAGGCACCGATGATACGGGTCGGCTCCGTCAACTGACCCGCGAGCTGGCGGTGGAACAGAGCCGGCAGAAGCTTGCGCTCGGCCAAGTCGCCGGTGCCGCCGAAGACGACGTAGTCAAAGGGTTCAACGGGGATGATCTGGCTGCTCATGCGCATCTCTCGTTCGGCAAATTCGTTGGACAGGTTCTAATCTAATCGATTTAAAAAAGCCACCCCGGCCCGGCGGAAATTGTCTTTGCATGCCGCCAGCAGGATGAACAAAGCGTGTTCTGCGACAATCAAACTCACCAGTCGGCACCCAGTATGAATGGCACCGGCAAGTTGCACCTAGGTGTCAGAACCGGTCCCGGAGCGCATACCAGGTGAGCGCGAGGAACAGCAGCGGCTTGCGCAGGCTGGCGCCGCCGGGGAAGGGCGGGATCTTCAGGTCCTTGAGCACGTCGAGCTCTCGGGCATTGCCGGCCACCATGTCGGCATACATCTTGCCGCAGTAGTTCGACAGCATCACGCCATGCCCGGAATAGCCGGCGAGCGATGTCACGCCGGGCATCACGTCCCGGGCAAAAGGTTTGCGCGGCAGGGTAATGCCGACCGAGCCACCCCAGCCATGGGTGATCTCGATGTTCTTGAGATCGGGATAGATCTCGGCGATCTGCCGGCGGATATGGGTCGAGATGTCGCGGGGACTGTCGGCGGTATAGGCCTCGCGCCCGCCGAACAGCAGCCGTCCGTCGCGGCTCTTGCGGAAGTAGCGCACCACAAAGCGACTGTCGGCCACGGCCTCGGAGCCCTTGAGCACCTGCGGGAATTTGCTCAGCGATTCGGTCGCTCCGATGAAGGAGCGGATCGGCATCACATGCGATGCCGTTACCGGTTCCAGGTTGCCGATATAGGCATTGGTCGCGATCAGTAGCCGGTTGGCGGTGATGGTGCCGCGCGCCGTGTCGATCACGGTCTTGCCGCCTTCCTGGCGAATGGCGCTTGCCGGTGTCATCTCGTGGATCCTGGCGCCGGCCTGATGGGCCACGCGTGCGAGGCCGACAAGCAGCTTCAGCGGATGGATATGCCCCGTGCCGGTATCGCGCACCCCGTAATGATACCGCGTCGAACCGACACGCTCATGCGTCTCTTCCCGGTCCATGAAGGAGATATGCGGATAGCCGTAACGCACAGCCATGATCTCGGCATCGTGCCGATAATCCGATTCCCAGCCGCGCTTGTGCGCTACGTTCAACTGGCCGGGCATATATTCGATATCGATGCCGTGCTGCTCGGCGAAGTCCAGCAGGTAGTGCTTGGCGTTTTCCGCCATGTCGAAGAGCGCCTTCGACCGCTCGAAACCGAGCTCTGCTTCCAACTCGCCAGGACAGGCCCTTTGGCCGGTGCCGAGCTGCCCGCCATTGCGCCCCGAAGCGCCGTCCCCGAACCGGCTTCCCTCGATCAGGACAACTGAGACCCCCAGGCGTGCGAGATTGAAGGCCGCCTGCAGACCTGTGAAGCCGCCACCGATGATGGCGACGTCAGTGGAGACAGAGCCGTCGAGGGCCGGATATTCCGGCCGCTCGCCCACACTTGCCTGATACCAGGAGATCCCCGGCGCGATCGGGCTTTGCCATGTCATGGGTTCGCCTCCCTCATACGTTGAGCAGGAGGAATTCGCGTTCCCACGGGCTGATCACCTGCATGAAGGTCTCGAACTCGCCGCGCTTCACGCCGGCATAGAGGCCGACGAACTCCGAACCGAAGACCTCGTGGAAGTCGGTTTCACCCTCGAGCAGGGCGACGGCTTCCAGGAGGCCGCGCGGCAGGTCGACGGAGCCTTCATTGGCCGAACCTTCTGCCGCAGCCGTCGGCTCGATTTCCTTGACGATGCCGAGATAGCCGCAGGCAAGCGACGCCGCGAGCGCGAGATACGGATTGGCATCCGAACTCGGCAGGCGGTTTTCGACGCGCCGTGCCGCGGAATCCGAAACCGGCACGCGGAAGGCCGTCGTGCGGTTGTCGTAACCCCAGGCGTTGTTGACGGGCGCGGCCATGTCAGGCGTCAGGCGACGGTAGGAATTCACGTAAGGCGCCAGCATGACAAGCGAGCTCGGCACATATTTCTGCATGCCGCCGATGAAGTGGAAGAATTCCGGCGAGGCAGAGCCGTCGGGGTTGGAGAAGATGTTCTTGCCCGTCTTGGCGTCGACCACCGACTGGTGGATATGCATCGCCGATCCCGGCTGGCCCTGCATGGGCTTTGCCATGAAGGTCGCATAGATCCCATGCTTGAGCGCCGCTTCGCGGATCGTGCGCTTGAACATGAAGACCTGATCAGCAAGCTCGATCGGATTGCCGTGTCGCAGGTTGATTTCCAGCTGTGCCGGACCCTCCTCATGAATTAGGGTGTCGATCTCCAGCCCCTGCTTCTCTGAGAAGTGATAGATGTCGTCGATCAACTCGTCGAACTCGTTGATCGCGGCGATCGAATACCCCTGGCCGCCGATGATCGAACGACCGGAGCGACCCTTCGGCGGATGCAGCGGATAGTCCGGGTCGTCGTTCATCGCGACGAGATAGAACTCGATTTCCGGCGCAACGACCGGCTTCCAGCCCTTTTCGTCGTAAAGGCGCAGCACGTTCTTCAAGACATTGCGCGGCGTGTAGGAGACGTTCTCCCCGTCCACATTGACGATGTCGCAGATCACCTGTGCGGTCGGATCCGTTTCCCACGGCACGACTGAAAGCGTCGAAAGATCCGGCAAGAGCTTCAGATCGCTGTCGCGCGGCTCGTAGCGAAAATTCGCCGTTTCGTCAGGATATTCGCCGGAGATCGTATGGCGATAGAGCGCCGAGGGGAGAGCCAGCGACGTGTTCGAGGTGAATTTCGACGACGGCATCATCTTGCCGCGCGGAACGCCGGCTAAGTCAGGCGTGATGCATTCGATATCCTCGATGCCGCGGGCTCTCAGCCAGGTGGCCGCTTCCTTCCAGTTCGAGACGCCGCGCTTGGATCCGGGATCCGGCGGGATCACCGCCTTCTTGGAGGGAGCACTGTGGGATCTCATCATGGATTTCTTCGCGGGCATGTCTCACCGGTTGGTTGTTGATGCGGGTCATCATAGCCAGACTTTGGCCTTTGGCCAGCCGGACGCGTTGACTTTGATCATAAGTTTGTCGAGACAGGCGGCAGATCCCCGGGAGCATCAGCATGGCCAGCAACTACGACGTCGCGATCATCGGAGCCGGTGCCGCCGGCATGATGGCGGCCTTTACCGCCGGCCGGCGTGGCAAATCCGTCATCGTCCTCGACCACGCCAAGGCCCCGGGCGAGAAGATCCGCATCTCAGGCGGCGGCCGCTGCAACTTCACCAACATCCATGCCACGCCGAAGAACTACATCTCGCAGAACCCGCATTTCGCCAAGTCGGCGCTGGCCCGCTACACACCGTCAGACTTCATCGCCATGGTCGACCGCCACAAGATCGCATGGCACGAAAAGACCCTCGGCCAGCTCTTCTGCGATGACAGCGCGAAAGACATCATCCGCATGCTTCTAGAGGAGATGCGCGCGGTGCATGTCGACTTGAAACTCTCCTGCGAGATCTCCGAACTGGAGAAGGGACCGGACGGTTTCCGGCTCTCCACCAGCGAAGGCCCGATCCTTGCGACCAGCCTGGTGATGGCATCAGGCGGCAAGTCGATCCCCAAGATGGGCGCGACCGGCTTTGCCTATCGCATCGCCGAGCAGTTTAGCCTGCCCGTCACCGAGACACGGCCCGCTCTCGTGCCCCTCACGCTCGAGCCCAATCTCCTGGGCGAACTGTCGGAGCTCTCGGGCGTCGCCGTCGATGCCGATGTCGCCTGCGGCAAGACCCGCTTCCATGAGGCGCTCCTCTTTACCCATCGCGGACTGTCCGGCCCGTCCATCCTGCAGATCTCCAGCTATTGGCGGGAAGGCGACGAGATCCTGCTCTCGCTGCAGCCCGAGACCGATTTCGTGGAACTCCTGAAGGCGGCAAAGCGCGAAAACGGCCGCCAGCAGGTCCAGACCGTGCTTGCCCAACATCTGCCCAAGCGCCTCGCTCAATATCTCGCGGAGACCGCCAAGCTGGAACGTCCGCTCGCTGATCTCCCCGACAAGGCCTTGTCATCGCTTTCCGAGCGCATCCGCCGCTGGCCGATCAAGCCTGCGGGATCGGAAGGCTACCGCACGGCCGAAGTGACGCTCGGCGGCGTCGACACCGACGCGCTCGACAGTCGCAGCATGCAGGCGAAAACCGTGCCGGGCCTCTACTTCATCGGGGAGTGCGTCGACGTCACCGGCTGGCTGGGAGGCTATAATTTCCAGTGGGCTTGGGCCTCGGGCCATGCGGCCGGCGAGGCCGTCTGAGCAAAGTCTCACGCTCCGGACAAGCTTATGCGGGTAATTCAGGGCTTGTTAACATGCGTCGGTCATCCTGCCTGAATGCCGGTGTGATATCCTCAGATATCGCGACATGAGGTCTGGCCGGCCAAAGGCCCCGCAAGGGCATGACTTCCCTGGCCGCATCAAGGACCGCGCCCCATGAACCATGAGACCCGCAAGCCCCGTGCCATCGCCATTGCCGTCACGCGCAGCCGTGACGAAGAGCGCGCCCGTTTGCGCCATGTCAGCATCGTCTGCCTCTATGCCGCCAGCGCCCTCGCTGCGCTTGCCTTCGGTCTCCTTAGCTAAGGCACCTCTGCGGTCCTGCTTGTCAGTGGCAGCCAATCGCTTTTTCGCGGTTTGACGACAGCCACCCTGTCGCCCCCCGGCACTTCGGTGGTGGCCGTTTTTCCTCGATTACCGATCTCCGTCCCGCTTCGGGATGCCTGACCTTGGCCTTAACTCCGTCTTGAGACTTTTACTGCAACTGTTCCTGCTGGGTAGGAGTGTAGACGGCGAAGGCGACAGTTTGCGCCGTCATATTTTAAGGTTTCGGCGCAGGAATGATGCCGTCTTCGTTTGGAGGAACAATGTTGATCGATCAAATACTGTCGCGCTTTTCGATTTCGACCAAGGTCCTGGCCTTTGTGCTGCCCTTCGTCCTGTCGATCACCGCAGTCGGTCTCATGGGCCTCTACGCATCCGGCCTCCTGCAGCAGCGGATGGAAATTTCCAACGGCACGATGCGTTCGCTGAACGGCTTCCGAAACGTCAACGCCGCCATGACCCACTTCCTCGATCAGACCTCTGAGGAAACGCGCAGCGCCGTGCTGGACCAGCTTGCGTCCCAGCAGTCGACGCTCACGCAGAACATCTCCGAAATCGGTGCCGACGGCACGGGGCGCAACTTCCTCGACGAGGCGATCGCTGGCACGGGCGCCGTCAACGAGAAGATCGATGCGCTCTGGCAGCTGCATGAAGCGGAGCTGAAGCTCGCCGCATCGATCCAGGATCACCTGACGGGCCTGATGGCGCAGCAGATCCGCGTGTCGGACGAAGCGCAGAAACTGCAGCGCGCCGTCGTCGGTGGTGAAAACGATGCCAAGGGCGCGCTCAAGGAAGCCGAGCGCCTGTCTTCGGGTGCCAAGCACCTTTCGGAAGTCTTCAAGGGCTTCTTCTCGGCAGGTATTCCGGAAGAGCAATTCCCCTACCTGCAGAAACAATTGCCTGAGCTGGTGAAGACCCAGCGCAAGATCGCCAATGCACTGCCCGCTGAAAGCAGGGACATGGGCAAGGCCCTCCTGGCTTCGATCAACGAGATCAAGGCAAAAGTCGCGACCGGCGACATGAGCCTCGAGAACGGCCGCGCCGTTGGCTCGATCATTTCCGGCTTCCGCGGCTTCGAAACGACGCTCAGCGCCGGTGCCGCCGTCAAATACGCAGAATCCGTGCAGAAATTCGCCGCTGTCGAAACCGGTGCTGTTCAGGCGGCCGATGTTCTCGTCGGCAGCCGCACCCTGATCGCTGACGTCTACGATCTGCGCATCATGACCGCCACCTTCCTCAATGTGAAGGACGACAAGACCCGCGAACCGATCCTGCGCCAGATCAAGCTGATCGGCGACAACCTCGCCGTCCTTGGCGGCAGCATCGCCGACAAAGCCTTCTACGACAGCCTGACGGCAGCCATCACGCCGCTGCTTGCCGCGCTCACCGCCGATACCGAAGCCCTCGTGAAGACCAGCGCCGACCGTATCGCGAGCTTCGATCAGGCGAGCCGCGCGATGGATGCGATCTGGGCGTCGCTCACCTCCTTTGCCGATCTCCAGAAGGATGTTGCCGGCACCGAGCGCCAGGAAGCCAACCGCCTGTCGATCGGCACCATGATCGCTGGCGTCATGCTCGCCGTCATCGGCGGTATCGCGCTGGTCCTGACCCTGCAGCGTCCGATCACCCGCATCACCACAACCATGCAGCGCCTTGCGGAAGGTGATCTCGAAGCGGGTATTGCCGGCGACAAGCGCGGTGACGAGATCGGCGCCATGGCCCGGGCGCTCGCCGTCTTCAAGACCAATGCCCGCACCAAGCTCGAAATCGAATCCGAGCGGCAGCGCGAGCAGATGGAAGCGGAAGCCGAGCGTCGCCGCAACGACGAGGAAAAGCAGGCGCTCGACCGCGAGATCGAACATGCCGTCGGCAAGCTCGCCCAGGCGCTGGAACGCCTTGCCAATGGCGATATCTCTTTCGAGATCGAAGGCCGATTCCACGGACGTCTGGAACAGCTTCGCAACGACTTCAACCTGTCGCTGTCGCGCCTTCGCGATACGATGCATCAGATCTCCGGCAATGTTGACCAGATCCAGAACAACGGCCGCCAGATGGCGCAGTCTGCGCTCGATCTCGCCCGTCGCACCGAGCAGCAGGCAGCCTCGCTCGAAGAGACCGCCGCTGCCGTCGATGAGATCACGGCCGCCGTCCGCTCGTCCTCGGAGCGCGCCGAAATGGTGAACGGCGTTGTCCGTGAAGCCAAGAAGAACGCCGACGAATCCGTCGTCGTCGTCGGCAGCGCGATTTCCGCCATGGGCCGCATCGAGGAGGCCTCGCGGCAGATCTCCAACATCATCGGCGTGATCGACGAGATCGCCTTCCAGACCAACCTGCTCGCCCTCAATGCCGGTGTCGAAGCGGCCCGCGCCGGTGAAGCCGGTAAGGGTTTTGCCGTCGTCGCCCAGGAAGTACGCGAACTTGCCCAGCGCTCGGCCGGTGCCGCAAAGGAAATCAAGGCGCTCATCAACCGCTCGGCCGAAGAGGTGGCAAACGGCTCCACCCACGTTCAGCAGACGGGAACCGTGCTCTCGCGCATCGGCGGCCAGATCGCGATGATCAGCGAGCATATCGAAAAGATCGCCGAGACAAGCAGCGAGCAGTCTGGCGCGCTGCAGGAGGTCAATGGTGCCGTCGGGCGCATGGACCAGATGACCCAGCAGAATGCCGCGATGGTCGAGGAAGCGACCGCGGCCACCCAGGATCTCTCAGCCCAGACGGATGCCCTTCGCGATCTGCTCCAGCAGTTCCGCATCGAATCCGATCGTCAGCGGTCTGTCGACCGCGCCGCCTGAGGTCCCATCTTAGCCAAACGGAAAAGCCCGGTCATCGCGCCGGGCTTTTTTGCATCAGGCCTCGGCCAGACGACAAGACCCGCCCGGATCGGTCTCGCGATCGACCGGTTTGTCTGCACCGCGCGCCAGATTTTTGCGCACTCTTCGAACGAGGCGCCGAAGGCGTTCCCACGGCGCTTCGCCGTACTGCGCATAGAACTCGTCTTCGGATAACCTGTCGTTTTGCCCTCGTTCCTGTTTCAGTGCGGCGATGGCAAGGGCTGCATAAACTTCGTGCATGACGGATCTCCTGTTGTGATGCCGTCTCCTCTTTTACCCATCATTTTTGGAGGGAAATACGCGCAAGATCGTGTTATGTATTTCATCTATGAAAGACATCACCTGGGACGCCTATCAATTATTCCTGGCCGTGGCGCGGCATGGCGGACTTTCGGCCGCAGCAGAAGCCACGGGTCTGAGTGCTGCGACCCTCGGCCGGCGCATGGTCGAGCTCGAGCATGCTTTGGGCCGGGAGCTCTTCCTGCGCAGTCAGACCGGTTATCGCCTGACCAGCGATGGCAGCCAGCTTCTCGAACACCTCCTTGAGCTCGAAGTCGGCAGCAAGCGGGTGGAGGAGTGGCGACGTGGCAAGGCCGGCCAGTCCCTGGTCCGCATCAGTCTCGGCACCTGGATCGCCTGGCTGCTTTGCCAGAACATGGCGGTCATCCGCACCCCGCGCGACGAGTTCCGCATCGACCTGCATGTCGCCGAGCAGCGCGCCAGGCTGTCGCATCGGGAGAGCGATATCGGCATCCGCGCCTTTGAACCTGAAGAGCCCAACCTGGCCGCGATCCCCGCGGGCGAGGTCGCCTATGCCGCCTATAAGGCACGCAACAGGGAATGGATGGGGCCAGAGCCCTGGGTTGCGGTTGATGACGAGAATGCCGTCTCTGCCTATCTGCGTTGGCCACGCCAGCACGCGCCCGAGCGCATCGTCGCGACGGTCAATCGCCCGCGCTCACTGAGGGATTTGGTGAGGGCAGGGGCCGGTGTCGGCGTGCTTCCCTGCTTCGTCGGTGATCTGGATCCGACGCTCGAGCGGGTCGGCGAGGAGATCCCGGAGCTTCGCCATCGCCAGTGGATCGTGATGAACAGCGACGATCGTCATCGAAGTGACATTCGCGCTGTCGCCGATCGGCTGGCCAGGCTTCTCAAATCCCATCGGGATATTCTGGCGGGCAGGCGACCGAGCACCAGCGGCTGATCTCGGCGTCAAAACGAAAAGACCCGCACGACGACCGGCACTCCTCCCCAGAGGCGATCATCGTGCGGGAACCGGTCCGGAGGTCAGGGGCCGGACGGGGGATGTCTGGTTGCTCAGGCGGCCTGATGGCTGCCCTGGGTCACGATGACGGGGATCAGCAGATCACCCCAGTTGCCGTCGCCGCCGTGATGGCGGGCGGAGCGGACGAGTTCGACCGAAACGCCGGCATCGACGGCCTTCATGATCGAATGGTTGAGACGGTGCAGGTCGTTGGCCAGCATGCGGATCATCGCCTGCTGATCGGCGCTCATGGCCGAGGACTGTTCTTCGGCGCGTTCCTTGACTCGGGTCTGGGGTGTCATGGCATTTCTCCTCTTGGTGTTGGGGGTTCTTGAAGTCACCTCCCCCTTGAGGGGGGAGGTCGCAGCGTAGCTGCGGGTGGGGGTGAACCTCTGATGACTGCGGTGGTCACCCCACCCCGGCACTGCGTGCCGACGCTCCCCCTCAAGGGGAGGGTGCGATCTTTACTCAGCAGCCGGCTTGAACTGCTCGGTCTCGGTCGATTCCTTCATCGCGGTCGTCGAGGACTGGCCTGCGGTGATGGCGAGCGAAACAGCGTCGAAGTAACCGGTGCCGACTTCGCGCTGGTGCTTGGTCGCGGTGTAACCATTGACCTCAGCGGCGAACTCCGCCTCCTGCAGCTCCGAATAGGCGGCCATCTGGCGATCCTTGTAGCCGCGGGCCAGTTCGAACATGCCGAAGTTCAGCTGGTGGAAGCCGGCAAGCGTGATGAACTGGAACTTGTAGCCCATCGCACCGAGTTCCCGCTGGAACTTCGCGATCGTCGCGTCGTCCAGGTTCTTCTTCCAGTTGAACGAAGGCGAGCAGTTATAGGCGAGTTTCTTGCCCGGATGGACCTTGTGCACGGCCTCGGCAAACTTGCGGGCCTGTTCGAGATCCGGCTTGCCGGTCTCCATCCAGATCATGTCGCAGTAGGGCGCATAGGCGATTGCACGGGCAATGCAGGGCTCGATGCCGTTCTTCACCTGGTAGAAGCCTTCCGCCGTGCGGCCGGCATCATAGTCGACGAAGGGCTGGTCGCGCTCGTCGATGTCGGAGGTCAAAAGCTTGGCAGCTTCCGCATCGGTACGGGCAACGATCAGCGTCGGGACGCCCATGATGTCGGCAGCCAGACGGGCAGCCGTCAGGTTACGGATATGGGCAGCGGTCGGGATCAGAACCTTGCCGCCGAGATGGCCGCACTTCTTTTCAGACGCCAGCTGGTCCTCGAAGTGGACGCCCGCTGCGCCGGCTTCGATGAAGGCCTTCATGATCTCGAAGGCGTTCAACGGACCGCCGAAACCGGCTTCAGCATCGGCAACGATCGGGGCAAACCAGGTGTCGACCGAAAGGCCCTTGCCTTCCTGGGTCTCGATCTGGTCGGCGCGCTGCAGGGTGCGGTTGATGCGCTTGGCAAGCTCCGGTGCGGCATTTGCCGGATAGAGCGACTGGTCGGGATACATGGCAGACGCCGTGTTGGCGTCGGCAGCAACCTGCCAGCCGGACAGATAGATGGCCTTGAGGCCGGCGCGAACCATCTGCATGGCCTGATTGCCGGAGAGCGCGCCGAGTGCGTTGACGAAGGGCTCTTCGTTGATCAGCTGCCACAGGCGGTTGGCGCCCATTTCGGCCAGCGTATACTTGATCTCGACCGAGCCGCGCAGGCGCTGTACGTCGGCTGCAGTGTAGGGGCGATCGATGCCGTCATAGCGGCCCTTGGGTGCATTCGGAATAAGATTGTAAAATTCAGTCATGTCGGGTCTCCCTGTTCACTGCAGGAAGCGGAGGGCAACCGGATTTCGGGGTGCCGCTTGGCCGCTTCTGATGTGACTAGATTTACACCGCACTGCAAAAGACGGCCAGAAAATTCGATAAAACAACGGGATGAAAGAGGTTAGGCTGTCTTGTCTTTGACAGAAGTCCCGTGTAAATTTGTAAAAATAGTCAATGCGCCGGCGCGAGCCTGGCCCGTCTAATCTTGTAAAGGAGCTGTAAATTGGCAGAGCGCAAGATTTTTGCAGGCCCCCGCGTCCGCCGTATCAGAAACGGCCTTGGTCTCACTCAGACGGCTATGGCCGAGGCGCTGGAGATCTCGCCCTCCTATCTTAATCTGATTGAGCGCAACCAGCGACCACTCACGGTCCAGCTGCTCTTGAAGCTGGCCTCCGTATACAAGGTCGATCTCGACGAGTTGCAGGGCGAGGCCGGTGGATCGACGAGCCAGCTGCGCGAGGTCTTTGCCGATCCCTTGCTGTCGGGCGAGCTGCCCGGCGATCAGGAACTGATCGAAGTGGCGGAAGCCGCGCCCAATGCCGCGAGCGGCATCGTCAAGCTCTACCGCGCCTATCGTGAGCAGGCGGCCCGGCTTTCCGACCTCGCTGATCTCCTGGCCAGAGAGGGGCACGAGACCTCTCTGTCGGGCGCCCGCCTGCCGATCGATGAGGTGAGAGAAGTCTTCGAACGCCGGCCCAACTATTTCGCACGCCTTGATGAAGCCGCCGAGACCTTCCATGCGGGCTTGAGCCTCGCGCCCGGTGATGATCTCGCCGTAGCCCTCAAGGCCTGGCTGCGTTCCACCCATGGCATCGTGGTTCGCGCCTTGCCGGTCCAGACCATGCCGTCGCTGCGCCGCCGATACGACCGCCATTCCATGCGTCTCTTCCTCTCCGAGCGGCTGTCTCCCTTCGACCAGTTGCGCGAAGTGGCGATGGAGGTCGTGCTGCTGGCGCTGAGCGACCTTGTTCAGGCGGAGCTCGATGCGCTGGAGCTGTCTTCCGGTGAGGCGCGCCGCATTGCTCGCTTCGAACTCGCCCGTTACACAGCCCATGCGCTGATGATGCCCTACGGCGCCTTCCTCTCGGCCGCGATCCGCGCCCGCTACGACATCGACGTGCTGCGCGCGCGTTTCAATGTCTCCTTCGAGCAGGCCGCCAACCGCCTGACCATGCTGCAGCGCCCGGGCGCGACAGGGGTGCCCTTCTTCATGATGGAGATCGACAATGCCGGAAACCGCTTCCGCCGCGCCGGTGCGACAGGCTTCCCGCAGGCGAAATTCGGCGGTGGCTGTCCGAAGCTCAATGTCCACGCTGCCTTTGCCCAGCCGGGCCAGGTCCTGGTCGAGCAGGTGGAAATGCCGGATGGCAGCGGCTTCGTGACAATTTCGCGGACCCTCGAAGGTCCGCAGGCCGGTTTCGGCGAGCGTATAAGGCGCACGGCACTCCTGGTCGGCTGTGACGCCGCAAGCCGCGACGAGGTGGCCTATGCCGCGGCCTTGCCTGATCGATCGCAGCCGGCAATCGCCATCGGCCCGGCCTGTCGGCTCTGCGAAAGGTCGGGCTGTCTGGCGCGCGCCGAGCCGCCGCTCACCCGTCCGCTCGGTCTTGATGAGATGGTCACGGGGCTGTCGGCCTTTGACTTTCAATAGGGCGATTATCTGCGAACTGGTGGCATCGGTAGTGGCAGCGAAAACTGCACCATGGTTCGTCCGTAGTGTTGGGCGACTTTCTCTCTTAAGTCCCTAATGTTGTCGCAAGTTTTGGCCATTCCGATAACCTCATAGCACCTCGATACCAGTGCCCGCACTCCCAAGTTTTCAGTTAATTGTCTGTGCCAGCGAATCCCGGCGGGAGGCTTATTGTTTTTTAGATACTCAGCCACATCTGGGTCGAGTGTGTCGTAGATCATTTCGATGACCAGCTTACCCCACCATTTAGGGCGACTATTCAAGGAACCTTTCCAGCCTGTAAGTCGTCCAAACTCACTCCAAAGTTCATCCGGAAACGTTTTCTCCCACGCGCGTAATTCATCTGCGATGAATGCGCGTAGCTTTACTTGAAGGGCGTCCTCCGCTCTTTCGTACTGGTACCCGGTGGCTTCGTCGATCAGCGCCTCCAAGCCCAGCTTCGCGCATGCAGAGAGGAACATGCTGGCCTTTATGGCCATTTGCTTTTGGCGGTCGGTCATTGGGGGAAAGGGGGAATCCGGATCCATCGAGGCCTGCAGTGCGGCTACAAATCCTTGGCACACCTCGATCATGAGATCCGCTGGTAGTCCCTTAACCGCTTTCTCGAGCCCTTCAACCTCTAGGAGGCGGAAGGGAACCATTCTGCTCGAGACTAGGGAAGGGCTTATGAATGGCTCTAGTGCTTTAACCCCTAGGTATTTTTCTAGCGCTCCACCTCCTTTGATTCCTGTAAGCAGCTCAGTTGCGGAGGTTCGGCCAATGATCTTTTCTCCATTGTCTAGAACGTAACATGGAACTTCGAGGCCAATGATGTTTAGGCTGCCTCGCCATCTGGCGATTGGCATCGCTGCCTCAGGTGGTAGAAGATCCTCGTCGTCTATGCTTAAGGGTGAGATTGTCTTGCTCCAGCGGGCTTCTGCGGCCTTCTTTGCGCTGAGTGCTCTTTCCTCTTTCGTCATTGCATTTGCTCTGGCGTGACCGCCCTTCGCTCTGCCTTGCTGCTCATCAGCCATGGAAAGTTCCTCTGTTGTTTGCACGCATAGTTGCTCATTTTTGCACGCATGACAATGGCATGCGTGCAAAAATGATTTTTGATGCGCGCCGAGCCGCCGCTCACCCGTCCGCTTGGTCTTGATGAGATGGTCACGGGGCTCTCTGCCTTCGATTTCCAATGAAACTGATACACCCGATAAAGCATTCGCGACTGCGAAGAATTTCGCTTGTGGCCCGTCCAATTCCTTTCTAGTCTCTTAAAAAATAACGGGAATGGCATAGGGGGCTCTCCGCTCCCCAAGGCTGGAACAGGAGAAAAAATGAAGGCTCATTTCATTCGTACGGCGTCAGTGGCCCTGGCGACGATCTTCATCGCATCGGCTGTCCAGGCGCAGGAACGCGTCGTCAACGTCTACAATTGGTCCGACTATATCGACGAGTCCGTCCTTGCCGATTTCACCAAGGAAACCGGCATCAAGGTTGTCTACGACGTTTTCGATTCCAACGAACTGCTCGAGACCAAGCTGCTCGCCGGCGGCTCCGGTTACGATGTCGTCGTCCCGACGGCGCCGTTCCTGGCGCGCCAGATCCAGGCCGGCGTCTTCCAGAAGCTCGACAAGTCCAAGCTTACCAACCTGCAAAACCTCTGGCCGATGGTCTCCGAGCGCCTCGCAAAATACGACCCCGGCAACGAATATGCCGTCAACTACATGTGGGGCACGACGGGCATCGGTTACAATGTCGCCAAGGTCAAGGAAGCGCTCGGCGCCGACTTCACCGTCGACAGCTGGGATGCGATCTTCAAGCCGGAGAATGCCGAGAAGCTGAAGTCCTGCGGCGTCAACATCCTCGACGCGTCGGATGAGACCTTCGCGATCGCGATGAACTACATCGGCAAGGACCCGGACAGCAAGGAATCGGCTGACCTCGAGGCCGGCGGCGAAGTCTATATGAATATCCGCCCCTCGGTCCGCACCTTCAATTCCTCCGCCTATATCGATGACCTGGCGAATGGCGACATCTGCATGACCATCGGCTGGTCGGGCGATATCCTCCAGGCGAAGGCCCGTGCGGAGGAGGCCAATAACGGTGTCGAGATCAACTACGTGATCCCGAAGGAAGGCACCTACATGTGGTTCGACAACATGGCGATCCCGGCAGATGCCAAGAACGTCGCCGAGGCGCATGAATTCATCAACTTCCTGATGCGTCCCGACGTGATCGCCAAGGCCTCCAATTACGTCCAGTATGCCAATGGCAACCTGGCTTCGAAGGAGTTGCTCGATCCTGAGGTCAAGGACAATCCGGCCGTCTATCCGCCGGAAGAGGTCATGGCCAAGCTCTTCACGATTTCGCCTTACGGGCCGCGTGAACAACGCGTGCTGAACCGGGTCTGGACACAGATCAAGACCGGTCGCTGATGAAAGACCATTCGCCGGGCGCCGCAAACGCCCGGCGAATTGCTTAGGTGTAGGGGCAACAAGCAGACGGCTGGGATCGGGTAATGGCGAAGACACTGGGGCCTGTTAAGCGTAAATTTTCTCCTTGGACCGATCCGGATGCCGTTCCATTCATCCGCTTCGAAAACGTCACGAAGCGCTTCGGCGATTTCGTCGCCGTCGATGATCTCAGCCTCGATATCTACGAGCGCGAATTCTTCTCGCTTCTTGGCCCGTCCGGCTGCGGCAAGACCACGCTGATGCGCATGCTGGCCGGCTTCGAAGAGCCGACCTCCGGTCGCATCCTCCTGCAGGGACAGGACCTGTCAGGCGTGCCGCCCTACAAGCGCCCGACCAACATGATGTTCCAGTCCTACGCGCTCTTCCCGCATATGTCGGTGGAAAAGAACATCGCCTTCGGTCTGGAACAGGACAATCTGGCAAGGGGCGAGATCGACGCGCGCGTCCAAGAAATGCTGAAGCTGGTCAAGCTCGAACAGTTTGCCAAGCGCAAGCCCAACCAGCTCTCCGGTGGTCAGCGCCAGCGTGTGGCACTCGCGCGCTCGCTCGCCAAGCGTCCGAAGGTCCTGCTGCTCGACGAACCGCTCGGCGCTCTGGATCGCAAGCTGCGCGAAGAAACCCAGTTCGAGCTCATGGACATTCAGACCAAGCTCGGCCTCACCTTTCTGATCGTCACCCACGACCAGGAAGAGGCGATGACCGTCTCGGACCGCATCGCGGTCATGGACAAGGGCATTCTCGTCCAGGTCGCCACACCGGCGGAAATCTACGAGGCCCCAAATTCGCGTTACGTCGCCGACTTCATCGGCGACATCAACATTCTCGAAGCCCGGGTCGAGGCCAAGGAGAGCCAGGGGAGCGAAGACCTTGTCCGCATCGACAGCGATGGCGTGAAAATTACCGTCGAGCAGACTTGTGAGGCGAACAAGGGCGACGCCGTCGCCTTTGCCATCCGACCCGAAAAGGTGCGCATCTCCACCACCCAGCCGGAAGGTGCGGTGGCAAATGCTTTGCATGGCGAGGTCTGGGACATCGGCTATCTCGGCGACTTCTCGGTCTTCATCGTCCGTCTCGACGATGGCCGTATGTTCCGCGCTGCCCAGGCCAATGTCGCGCGCCTCGTCGATCGCCCGATCACCTTCGGTGACATGGTCTGGCTGTCCTGGTCGGCCGATGCCGGCCTTGTCCTGACACGCTGAGGGGGCAAGAATGGCCGAAACCGTCACACCCTCGAAGCCCGGATCAGCGAAATGGCTGGTCGTGATCATCCCCTATCTGTGGATGATACTCTTCTTCCTGACGCCATTCCTGATCATCGTGAAGATCTCGCTGTCGGATACGGCGATCGCCATGCCGCCCTATACGCCGGTCCTGGAAGGCTTTGCAGCGATCGGCGACTTCATCAGTCAGCTCGATTTTGAGAACTACATCTTCCTTACCGAAGACCCGCTCTACGTCAACGCCTACCTGTCGTCGCTGCGCATTGCGCTGATTTCGACCCTGCTTCTGCTGCTGATTGGCTACCCCATGGCGCTCGCCATGGCGCGCGCTTCCGTGACCATTCGCCCGACGTTGGTCATGCTCGTCATCCTGCCCTTCTGGACCTCGTTCCTGATCCGCGTCTATGCCTGGATCGGCATCCTGAAGCCGGAAGGGTTGCTGACGGTGCTTTTGCAGTCGCTTGGGCTGATGGACGAAGGCAGTCAGGTGCAGATCTTCCGCACCGAGATCGCCGTCTTCATAGGCATCGTCTATTCCTATCTGCCCTTCATGGTCCTGCCGCTCTATGCGGCTCTGGAAAAGATGGACAGTACCCTGCTCGAGGCGGCAAGCGATCTCGGCTGCCCGCCCTGGAAGGCCTTCTGGAAGATCACTTTTCCGCTCTCGATCCCGGGCGTGATCGCCGGCTCGATGATCTGCTTCATCCCGATAACAGGCGAATTCGTCATCCCGGATCTGCTGGGTGGTGCTGATACGCTAATGATCGGCAAGACGCTGTGGACGGAGTTTTTCGGCAATCGCGACTGGCCGCTGGCATCAGCCGTCGCCGTCCTGCTCCTGCTCATTCTGGTCGTGCCCATCGCGATCTTCCAGAACCAGCAGCAGAAAGTGTGAGGGCGCGGCGATGAAACCCGGAAAATTCGACGCGACCATCCTCACGCTCAGCTTCGCCTTCCTCTACATCCCGATCCTCATCCTGGTGGTCTACTCCTTCAACGAGTCGAAGCTGGTGACAGTCTGGGGCGGCTTCTCGCTCAAGTGGTATGGCGAGATATGGCGCAATGCCGGCCTGATGAGCGCCGCCTGGGTGACACTCCAGGTCGGTCTCTTGAGCGCGACGCTCGGCACGGTCCTCGGTACGCTCGCCGCCCTCACACTCGTTCGCTACACGCGCTTCAAGGGGCGGCTACTGTTCTCCGGCATGGTCTATGCACCGCTCGTCATGCCTGAAGTCATCACTGGCCTTTCGCTGCTTTTGCTCTTCGTTGCTGTCGGTGTCGATCGCGGCCTGATGACCGTCGTCATCGCCCATACGACCTTCACCATGTGTTATGTGGCAATCGTCGTGCAGTCGCGTCTGCTCACCTTCGACACGAGCCTGGAAGAGGCAGCGCAGGACCTCGGCTGCCCGCCGGTCAAGACCTTCTTCAAGGTCACGCTGCCGCTAATCCTTCCGGCCGTGATTTCCGGCTGGATGCTGGCTTTCACGCTTTCCCTGGACGATCTTGTCATCGCGAGCTTCACCACGGGGCCGGGCGCCACGACACTGCCGATCAAGATCTACTCGCAGGTCCGCCTCGGCGTAACGCCCGAGATCAACGCCATCTGCACCATCCTGATCGGCATCGTCACGATCGGCGTCATCATTGCCTCCATCGGGACGAAACAGCGTGAGCTTCAGCGACAGCGCGACGAACATGTCGCCGCACGAGGCACACTGGCCTGAACGTTTAGCGGTTCTTCGTCAGCCCCGCGGCGGCATCAGGATATAGGTGACCAGCCAGATCGGCAGGATGACCACGGCTCCCATCAGCATGCGCGGTGCTGCCCAGGCGAAGGCCAAGACCATGCCATTGTGAAGCTCCTCGGCCGTCACCCCCAGGAAGTCCATGACTGATTTGGGCGTGATGCCGAAGATGGACAACAGGCTGCCGGCCAGCAACGATGCCAGAGCCAGTTTCAGAAAACCCGACAGCACTGTGTGCACCAGCCGTCCCCCAACCTGTGATTCGTCCATTCTAGTATTTGAGTTTTCGAATGGAACAGTCAGGCAGCGACGCTTTCGACCTTTATTGTCCTGGGGCGGGCCGAGCGGGGATAGGCGAAATGACGGGATCGCTCCAGGCGCCGCCAATGAAGAACCTGAGGGGAGGCGGGGTCTGGTCGCCCTTGCTGCCAGCCGCAAGCGCGCCCGTAAGCGCCAGTGCCTGCCGGCTATAAGGGATGATCCCCGTCAGCTCGAGCATGTGCCGCTCACCAACGATTTGAGCCCGCTCGACCTCGGCTGAGCCGTCCGAAAAGCGCACGGCAATGTCCAGCGTGCGGTAGTCGAAGCCCTCATTGCCCGTGGCGCTCAGCTGGAAATAGGCTCGGTCTGCCGCGAGGCGCCGCAATCCGTCCGCGCTGAAGCCGGAAATGACGCCATTGTCCGACGCGATTGTCAGCCTGCCGGACATGGCCTCGATATTGCGCTGCCAGCCGGTGCCGACCAATTTCGCATTGAAGCCGACGGATCCGGTCCCCTTGAGTGAAGGGCCCCCTTCCAGCGAAAGCCGCGACATCAGACTTCCGAGATCGACGCGGGTCATGGTGACCGCGACATCGGCGCCCTTGTCGAAACCTTCACCGGTGCCGCTCAGTCGGGCGGCAATGGTCCCACCGAGGAAGCGTGTGTCGGCAATCACGAGGTTCAGCGCGTCGCCGCGACCGATGAGGCTTGCCCCAAGGTCGGTCATGGGAAAGACGCCGAAGGTAGCCGTTGCCGCAGAAAGGCGCAGGTCGATGTCGAGCCAACGGGTGAGGCCGGGCAGGCGAACATTCGCCCGGTCGCCGACATTGATAGACAGGGCCTGAAGCAGATCGTCCAGCTGAAGATGGTCGATGGCAAGCGTACTGCTCAGCAAGGGCCGGTCGCCGGGGCGGTTTCTGAGTGTCAGGATGCCGTCACCGCGGCTGCCGTTGATCTCGAAGTCGAGATTCTCGAAACGCCACTCGTCTTCGGCATGTGTCACCCGCGCCTTGATGGCGGCGGTCCGCCAACGTTCGGTGCCGGCAAGGCGAAGGCCAAGGGCCGCAGCCGTCTTGGGAACATCGGAGATGCGAAGATTGATGTCAGTGTTCTCAGCACTCGCCTCCCGCAGGCTGACGGTTCCCCGAACCTCTGCGCTTGAGTCGGCAATCGTGGCGGAGGCGTCAACCCTGCTCGCCGCTCCGCCGATCAGAACCAGCGGTGTCGGCGTCTGTAGCTTGACCGAAACCGGAGTATCGCCCAGCCGAAAGGTCCCTTGGCCGGACAGAGGTGCTGCAAGACCCGGCCAATCGATGTTCGCATTGACGCCGCTTGCAATGAAAGATGCGCCGCTGGCGACATCGGTCAGCGTGACCTCGCCGTCGATAATGTCGACCGTTCCGATTTCTGCCTTGTCGGCCGGAATGTTCGTCTGCCCGCCAGACGTGGCGGCCACTGCCGCGCGGACGGCATCGCTCAATACGCCTTGATCGCTCCAGTCGAGCCCGCCATCGACGCCGCGCCAGACCTGGATACGCGGGCGCACCAGGCGAAAGGCGCTGAAGTCCGGCCGGCCGGCAAGCGCCGAGATCAGGCCGAAGCGTGCCGAAAGCCGGTCAACCTCCCCGAGCGTCTCCGTTTGACCGTCGGTGACGCGCGTAACCTTGATGCCAGTCAAAGTGATTTCGGGCTGCGGCCAGAAGCCGATATCGGCAACATCGTCGATCGTGACCTCGTGTCCGACCCAGGCTGCGATCGACGAGGCGATGGCCGACCGCACCACGGAACTCGACACGAGATAGGGGGCGCTGAGCCGAAGGACGATCGATGCCGTCAGGATGACGGCGGCGACCAGCAAGGCGAGCTTGATCATGCCCCTGCGGCGGCCACGCGGCCAGCGGGAGGAGGGGCGTGAAGGATGATCGCCACGTCCTGGATTGCGCATGCCCTGTTGAAGGTCCTGAGGTTTCGTGAACTCCTGCGCGGATATAGGAATTTGCCCTCTGGTGCAAATGTCAGACCATATTCCAAGCCGCTCGCGTCTGTATATTGCATTGCCGCATGCTATAGAAAGACCATGCTTGCAAGGAGGATCAGCATGACCGGACAAAAAGCCCTTTGGACACCGTCTGAAGACTTCAAGGCGAAGCAGCCGCTCACCCTGTTCATGCAGTGGTGCGCCGAACGCCTTGGCAGGAGCTTTGCGGACTATGATGATTTCCATCGCTGGTCCGTCGAGGACCGCGCCGCATTCTGGTCTGCCGTCTGGGACTATTGCGGCGTCATCGGCGACAAGGGCGATGTGGCACTGTCTGACGGCGATGACATGCTCAAGGCCCGCTTTTTTCCCGAAGCGCGACTGAATTTCGCCGAGAACCTGCTCGCCCATGCAGGCGAGGGCGATGCGCTGATCTTCCGTGGCGAAAACAAGGTCGCTGATCGATGGTCCTGGTCGCGACTGACTGCGACGGTGTCTCGCCTGCAGCAGGCGCTGTCCGCCATGGGGATTGGTGAAGGTGACCGTGTGGCGGCGATGATGCCGAACATGCCGGAGACGGTCGCCCTGATGCTGGCCGTCACCTCGCTCGGCGCGATCTGGTCATCCTGCTCGCCAGATTTCGGCGACCAGGGCGTGCTTGACCGTTTCGGCCAGATCGAGCCGAAGCTCTTCGTCGCCTGTGACGGTTATTGGTATAGCGGAAAGCGGCAGGACGTCTCCGACAAGATCGTCGCCGTCGCCGCCAAGCTCGATGTCCCCGTACTCGTCGTGCCCTATGCCGGGGACACGGCAACGCTGATCGAGCGCTTGGCCGATGGCCGCAGCTTCGAACAGTTCATCACGGATTTCTCGGTCAAGGACATCGAATATCGTCGTCTGCCCTTCTCCCATCCGATCTACATCCTCTTCTCCTCCGGCACGACCGGCGTGCCGAAATGCATCGTTCATTCGGCCGGCGGCACGTTGTTGCAGCATCTGAAGGAGCATCGTTTCCATTGCGGGCTTGAGGCCGGAGAGCGGCTTTTCTACTTCACCACCTGCGGCTGGATGATGTGGAACTGGCTCGTCTCGGGCCTGGCCTGCGGCGCGACCCTCTGCCTCTATGACGGCTCGCCCTTCTATCCCGACGGCAATGTCCTCTTCGACTATGCCGCGACCGAGAAATTCGCGATCTTCGGCACATCGGCCAAATACATCGATGCCGTCCGCAAGGGCGGCCTCGTGCCGAAGTCCTCGCATGATCTGTCGAGCCTGAGGCTGATGACCTCGACCGGCTCGCCACTGTCGCCGGAGGGCTTCTCCTTCGTCTATGAGGGCATCAAGGACGACATCCAGCTTGCCTCCATTTCCGGCGGCACCGACATCGTGTCCTGCTTCGTGCTCGGCAATCCGCTGAAGCCCGTCTGGCGCGGCGAAATCCAGGGGCCGGGTCTCGGCCTTGCGGTCGAAGTCTGGGATGACGACGGCAAACCAGTGCGCGGTGAGAAGGGCGAACTCATCTGTGCCAAGGCCTTCCCGTCCATGCCGGTGATGTTCTGGAACGATCCCGACGGCGCCAAGTATCGCGCCGCCTATTTCGAACGCTTCGACAACACCTGGTGCCATGGTGACTTTGCCGAATGGACCGAGCATGACGGGATCGTCATCCACGGGCGTTCGGACGCGACGCTGAATCCTGGCGGTGTCCGGATCGGAACGGCCGAGATCTACAACCAGGTCGAAAAGCTCGACGAAGTGGTCGAGGCGATCTGCATCGGCCAGGACTGGGATGACGATGTCCGGGTCGTCCTTTTCGTGCGCCTTGCGCCAGGCCTGTCTCTCACGGAAGAACTCGACAAGAAGATCAAGACGCAGATCCGCACCGGCGCCTCGCCGCGTCATGTCCCGGCCAAGATCATTCAGGTGGACGACATTCCCCGCACCAAGTCCGGCAAGATCGTCGAGCTTGCTGTGCGCGAGGTGGTGCACGGACGACCTGTCAAGAACAAGGAAGCGCTCGCTAATCCGGAAGCGCTTGCCCTCTTCGCCGATCTGCCACAGCTGCGCTCCTGACGAAAAAGTGTCCCGAAACGCAGCAATATCAGAGCAATACCTCAAATGTGGGGTAGCTCACAGCGCGGCCAGGTAAGGATCTCTTAACTGGCATTCGGCAAGACTAGGGGCAACTTGGAGATGCGCGATCAGACGCAGTGAGGCCTCAAGACAAGCCTCCGACAAAATGTCGATCGCTCGAGTACTCCGGTTCGACAGCATTGACTCAAGGGCGGCTTCGGCCGCCCTTTTTTTTGTTCTGCGAAGCCGGGTCAACGCCTTTCGTCGAGCGATCGGGAAACCAGGATCACCGGGATCAGGCCGGCAGCAATAATGATGATCGCAGCCACCGAGGCATCCTGTGCCATGCCACGCGAGGCATCTTCATAGACCAGTGTGGCCAGCGTATTGAAGTTGAATGGCCTGAGCAGGATCGTGGCTGAGAGTTCCTTCAGCGTCTCGATGAAAACGAGCAGGGCCGCAGTCAGAACGGCCGGACGCAGGTTGGGAAGCAACACCTGGCGCAACGTCTGCAGGCCAGAGCGGCCAAGCGTGCGTGCCGCCATGTCGAGATGCGGCGAGAGCTTCTGGAAGCCCGCATCAACAGTGCCTTCCGCCATCGTCAGAAAGCGGACGGTATAGGCATAGACGATCGCAAAGCCGGTGCCGGACAGAAGAAGGCCGGTCGAAATGCCCATATTGACACGCAGCCAGCCGTCTACGGCATTGTCGAAGCTCGCAAACGGGATCAGGACCCCGATGCCCAGCACCGTGCCGGGAATGCCATAGCCGAGCGAGGCAAGTCGTCCCGCACCCTTCGCCAGGCGCGAACGGTCTGTCCGCGCGGCATAGGAGAGCACGAAGGCCAGAATGACCGTGATTAGCGCAGCAGCCGAAGACACGAGCGTCGAGTTCCAGAGGGCATCAAGCAGACGGGGCTCGAGGAAATCGTCGAGACGACGGAGCGCAAACCTGCCGAGCACGAAGACCGGCACGGCGAAGCCGACGAGGATGGGCAGAAGGCAGAAGACCACCGCAAGCCCCGCTTTCAATCCCTTTAGCCGCAGCCGGATGGCATCTGGGACGATGGCCGTCGTCTTGTGGCTGGTGAAACGCTGTTGACGGCGGGCCATCCGCTCCACGATCAGCAGCCCCGCAACGATCACCAGCATGACGCAGGCGATCTGCGCTGCACCCGCCAGACTGCCGCGGTTGAGCCAGGTGTCGTAGACCGAAAAAGTCAGTGTCTGCACGCCGAGATATTCCACCGCGCCGATGTCGTTCAGCGTCTCCATCATAACAAGCGTCAGGCCGATCATGATCGCTGGGCGTGCCATCGGTACTTGGATGCGGGCAAACACCCTGAAGGGGCTGGAGCCAAGCGTGCGGGCGACATCGGCTGCCGCGCGTCCCTGCATCAGGAACATCGACCGACAGGCGAGGTAGACGTAAGGGTAGAGCACCGCCGACATGACCAGCACGGCGCCCGACAGCGATTTCACATCGAAGAAGCTGTATTCGCGCGACGACGTGAAGCCGAAGATTGCCCTATAGGTTGTCTGCAGCGGTCCCGTGAAATCCAGAAACTCCCCGAAGGCATAGGCAGCCAGATAGGAGGGAATGGCGAGTGGCAGAACGAGGGCGGGGGAGAGGAGGCGGCGGAGCGGGAAATCGCATGCCGTGACCAGCCATGCCGTGCCGACCCCGACCACCGCTGTTACGAGGCCGGTAAACAGCAGTAGCCAGAAGGTCCTGACACCGGCGCGCGGGATGACATTCGACATCATGTGCTGCCAGTTGTCGGGCTCGGCCGAGAAGCCGATGACGAAGATCGCCACGATCGGCATGACGACGACCGCCGCGGCAATCAGCGCAGCCAATGTTGCCGATCCCATGCGTCTGCTGGCATGCGTGCCCTTGGGCGAAACGGAGTGGGCTGTGCCCGTGCGCGGCAATGTGGACAAACGGTCGGCCCTTGCGAATGCGGGAATGGCTTTCCTCTAGCGGAAAGCGAGGGCGATGAAAACCGGCCCGACTGTCGCGGTGCAGTCAGCGCCGCAGATGTGTCAGACTTTCGCCGATCAATCGCAGCCCAAGTGCACCGATAACGGCGCCAGCGAGGCGATCGACCCAGAGTTTTGCGTTGAGATAGGCGCGTTGCGATCGCGGCACCGAGAAGGCGATCGCAACGATGGCATACCACCCGGCCTCGATCAGAAAGATCGCTGGCGGCAGTGCCAGAACTACCATGAGTGGCGGGTTCTGTGGCATCAGGGCAGCAAAGATGCTGGCATAGACCACGGCAGTCTTCGGATTGCTGATCTGCGTGACGAAGCCGAGCGCCAGAGAGCCGGGCAGCGAGCGCATGCTCCTCCCCTCTGCCGATCCGACCGAGAGCGGCGCAGCTGCGCCGCGCCAGATCATCACACCCAGATAGACGAGATAGAGCCCGCCCGCGACCTTGAGAACCAGATAGAGCCATTCTACCCGTTCGAGCAGGGCAATCAGGCCAGCCAGCGCCAGAACCGCAAAGAGAGCCCCGCCAAGCCCCATCCCGATAGCTGCCGCAAGTCCATGCAATCGCGTATTGGAAAGCGAGATCCGCGACACCAGCACGAAGCTTGGCCCTGGGCTCATCGCGCCGATCGCGATGGCGACGGCAATGCCAAGGAGAATACCGAATGCCGTCATGCTGTTTTCCCCGAATTCGCGGTCATTTCATGATGTCAGTCTGCCAAGACCCTCGGCGACGGAAAGGTCACCTCGACCAGCGTGCCTTCGTTCGGCGTCGACGAGATCGCAAACTGGGCCCGGTTGGCATCGACCATGGCCTTGGTCAGCGGCAGGCCGAGACCGGTGCCGTCGCCGCGATTGCGCGGCGTGCCGGTCGAAACCTGCCGGAAAGGCTTCATCGCCTGCTCGAGTTCACTGCGCGACATGCCGATCCCGGTGTCCCGGATCCGAAGCACGACGCTGCCATTCGCCTCATAGGCTGTCGAAACGATGATTTGCCCGCCGGACGGCGTGAAGCGGATGGCATTCGCCAGGATGTTGAGCACGATCTGCTTGATCGATCGCCCGTCGGCCACGACATTCGGCACGGCCTGCGACAGTGCGGTCCGGATGATCACCCGCTGGCCATTCGCCTGCGGCTGCACGATCGATACCGCCGCCTGCACGGCCTCGTTCAGACCCACAGAGGAGAAGTCGAGCTCCATCTCGCCCGCCTCGATCTTGGAAATGTCGAGCAGGTCGTTGACGATGTCGAGCACATGTCGGCCCGAGCGCACGATGTCATGGGCATATTCGCCGTAGCGCGGATGACCGACGGGACCGAAATGCTCGTTGGCCATCATGTCGGCAAAGCCGATGATGGCGTTGAGCGGCGTGCGGATCTCGTGGCTGACACGGGCCAGGAAGTCGGTCTTGTGGGCGTTGGCCGTCTCAGCTGCGCGTTTTGCATTGCGCAACTCTTCCTCGGTCCGCTTCCATTGCGTGATGTCGCGAATGACGGCGCAATAGCCGTTGGACGAGTTGAGCCTGCCAATGGTCATGAACAGCGGCAGGAAACCGCCCGAGGCCTCGCGGCCGATCACTTCGCGCCCGTCGTTGAGGACGCTGGCGACGCCATGACCGGAAAGCCCGTTCAGATAGTCGAGGATCGACTTCTGGCTCTCATGCGCAAACAGCATGACGAAGGGTTTGCCGCGCGTTTCCATGTCGTCGAAGTTGAAGAGCGCGCTTGCCGCACGGTTCATCGAACGGATGTCTCCGTCGGAATCGAGGATCACCACGCCGTCGGTCGCGGTTTCCAGGATCGAACGTAACTCGTCGATCTCGACCTTCAGACGCGCGACTTCGCCCGCCTGCGCCGGTGTCGCGACAGGGGCAACAATCTCCATCTCGGGCTCGGCTGGCACGTCCGGCCGGACCTGTTCCTCAGGCTGGGCGATCAGTGCCAGCATCAGGGCGGTGGTTTCCGCGAAGCGCACGGACTGCAGCCGTGCGGTGACCGGCAGCAGGCGATCATCGGCACAGAGCGCCACGACCTGGCCTGCCTCGTCACCGGGCTCTTCCAGATCACGACGCTGGATCAGCGTGTCGAGACCGCCGGCCTCGTCAAGTTCGCCCAACGTCTTGTAGCCCGTCAGCGCGAAAAATTCCGGATTGGCGTGGATCAGCCGATCGCCGACATGCACCAAAAGCGCGACAGGCATCAGGTCGATGATATCGGCGGTCAGGCTGCGTTCGCGTTTTCCGGCCGGCCGATCCGTTGCGAAAGCTGGCAAGCTCGCTTCGACAGCCAGTTCGGAAACGGATGCGCTCGGCTCGGTCGGCGTGACCGCGCTTGCAGGCTCCGGCTGGCTGGGCTCTGGCGTTTTCGGTGAAGGCGTGGACGGCTGCTCCCGCAATACAGGCGGTTCGGAAGGCGCAAGCGACTGCTCGACCTTCGCCCTGAGGCTCAGCGGATCGAGCTTACGGGCGATCTCCTGGAATGCCGCCTGTTCGCCGGGTGTCAGGCTGTCGCGCTGACGGACGCGATGATCCTGCAACTGCACGACCTTGTCCGGCAGACTGGGTTTTCGCGGCTCCATGATCCGCAGCACCGGTGGCTCGAAGTCAACAGGGCGTGAGGGCGCAGGCTCCTCGGTGCCTTCTGCTTCCACACTCGGCTGAACCTCGTCGATAACGTCGTTTTCATCATCCGCATCGATTAGGTCATCGAGGATTTGTTCGCCAGCTTCGGCTATCTGCTCTTCGACATAGTCTTCCGGGGGATGGATCTCGCCTTCGCTGAGTTCACTCAGGAACTCCGCGAGCTCCTCGTCCCGGTCGCTATGCATACCGGTCGGCAGTTCCTCAGGCGTATCGACGGTAGGCTGCTGCTCGACAAAGGTCATGCCGATCGCGTCCGGATCGTCCTGTGCGTCGGCGACCCTGACGATCCCGAAGCCGCGGAAACCGTCGAATTCGCGATTGCGCGTATAGGTCGGCAGGGCCGCCAGATCGACGGGCACGACCAGCCGGGTTCCTTCGACGGGCCAGTAGATCGTCTTGCCGGACCATGTGTCGCGCTTCTTGAGAAGCTCGCCGATCTTGCCGTCCGGATCGAGGTTGAAAAGGGCTGCAAGATCGGAGAAGGCGACGCCCTCGATATCGGCCGCACGCGGACCGACCGCCTGGGCGAACTCCGCGGAAACTTCGCTGAAGCGGCCCTCAGCATCGATCTTCCAGACGAAGCGTGTGGCGCGCCGATCCTGACGAAACGCGAAGCCTTCGCCGTCGATGTGTTCGTCCGCGAGCCTGCTCGTCGGCGCGACGGTCGCCGCAGCGGGGGGCTCAACGGGCTCAACGATTTCATTGGTCGCGGACATGTCCGCTGCCGCGATCACAGGCGGTTCGTCGGACTGTTCGGTCGTCTCTGAGGTGGGCAGATCCGGCTCGCTTGCGAGCGCATCTTCGGTCTCATCCGCGAGCTCGACATCCTCGTCCACCGTTTCGTCCTGCTCGTCGAATGCGTCGGTTTCCGGTTCGATCTCCTCGATATCTCCAAGGGCGGCAATCACGCTCTCGAAGGGGGCCGCAGGCGAGGGGAGTTCGGCCGCTTCTGCCATTGACTGATCCGCGGAGATTGCGAAGTCTTCCGTCTCCGTCTCCGTCTCCGTCTCCGTCTCCGTCTCCGTCTCCGTCTCCGTCTCGGTCTCGTCTTCGACAGTGTCGTCGGCCCGGACAGGCTCGGCGATCGCGGTCGGCAGATCCTGCTCCTTGTCTTCCGCAAAGTCGTCACTCGGGTCCATCTGGCCGAGGATCGTCTCGACGGCAAACAGAAGATGGAGCGCCGGCGCGTCCGAGATCTTGCCGATAGCGGCCGGGAGATAGCCCCGGCCCGTCGGGATCGGCCGCTTGACGAGCCGGTCTCCATCCGCCTCGACCAGGTTGATCAGCATGCGCGCCGTCTGCGGCGTAATGCCGAGGCTCGGGAAGCCGTTGGAGCTTGCAACCAGGCCGCCCTCGCCATCGAGCACCGCCATATGCGTGTCCGGATCGTCAAAGCCGCTCATCAGCTCCTGGGCCAGCTGCTTGTCCCCGCTCGCGCGCTTGAGGGCCGGCAGCGAGAGCAGGATCACCGGCTCACTCTTGCGAATCTCGATGCAGTCGGCAGAGGCCGTGATCGGCAGCTTCTGGAAGCCCGAGGTGATGCGCAGCATCAGGCTGCGGCTGTCGCCCGGCGCTGACAGCTGGCGGGCAACCGTTTCGAGCTGCCGGAAGGTGATGTCGGAACGGTTAGGGCCTTCCTCGAGAAAGTCGTAGATCGAGTCGGCGCCGAAGAAGCGCGCACCGGCGCCGTTGCACCAGAGAACCCGTTCCAGTCCCGGCGCAAACAGCACGAGCGCCTCGCCCCGCGCCAGACGCGGTCGGATGAGGTCGTGCACGGCGACATCGATGAATGGGTATTGAGCGGGCATTTCGGGACCTGTCGCTTCATGACCTGCAAGCAAATTAACAGATTTTTAATAGCTAGGCAGTGCCTTTGGGTCCAGAAAGTCGGCACCCTTTCGATTGATAAGGTTAATCCGCCGCGGTTTTCAACATGCAGAAAATCTAATTGTGCAGTGCACAATGATATTGCAATGCACAATATGAGGTGCTATATAGGGTTCATGAATGAAACGAAGGGGTCGCCGAGATCCCGCGACAAGAGGAAATGCATCATGAACACCAAGGATATCTTCTCTTTCTCCTCCTTCGATCCTTCGAAGATGCAGGAAAGCTTCCGTGACTTCGCCGAAAAGGGCGCAGTTCAGTCGAAGGAAGCCTATGCCAAGATGAAGTCTGCCACGGAAGAAGCCACGAAGACCGTGGAAGCGACTGTCCAGACGGCCCAGGCCGGCACCGTCGAACTCGGCCTCAAGGCCATCGACGCGATGCGCACCAATGCCGATCTCTCGCTCTCGCACATGGAAGCGCTTCTCGGCGTGAAGTCCATGGCTGAACTGGTCGAACTCCAGACCGCCTTCATCCGCAAGCAGGCTGAAGTGACGATCGAACAGGCCAAGTCGATCCAGGAAACCGCCAAGAAGGTTGCCGAAACGATGACCAAGCCGGGCAAGGAAGCTGCCGAAAAGGTCATGTCCTCGCTCAAGGTCGCCTGATCGACCGCGATTGGTGAAAATCCTCCCAAGGATCTAGAGGCCGGGCACAGCGCCCGGCCTTTTTCATTTCCAGAGCCTTTTCACGCAATGCGCAGAAAGGGCTTGAAAAAAAATCCATCTGCTCGTATGTGACCCCTCGACGGCGTCAGCGACGCGGTCATGTGCGGTTGTAGCTCAGTTGGTTAGAGCGCAGGTTTGTGGCACCTGAGGTCGGAGGTTCGAGACCCCCCAACCGTACCATTTTCTCCACATATCTATCTGGTATCTGCTCCTGAGAGACGCACTGCGTTTTGGCGCCATCCGGCATCGCTCAAATGCGATCGATTCCGTTTACCCGAATGAAAGGCCTCTAACACTTGGTCCTTTCGCCGGCTGCGACTTCCTGCTCTGGTCCTCTGCGTCTGAATGGAGGCCCTAGATGGAACGACGGAATGAGATGCGGCGGTGCTGCGAACTGAGTTCGCTGGTGCTGATGTTCGGCTGCCACTTCCGCGCCTTCATTTCCGACTGGAGCCCGAAGGGACTGAGACTGGAACTGAGAGACGGGCTGATGCTCGGCGATCGCGAGGCCTTCGTCCTGCATTCCGGGCGCTTCGGCGTGCTGCACGCGCAGGTGATCTGGAGGCGAGATAAAGAGGTCGGGGCTCGCATCCGCAATTGGCGAACGGCGGCGGTGGCCGACAGACACCATTTCCTGGGCCTTCACGACTAGGCCGCTCTGTCTGTCCATCCGCATTGATCCAGTCATGAAAAACCCCGCCATGCTGACATGACGGGGTTTCCGAAGATGCGCAGGCGCGCTCTGGGCTCAGACGCGCGTGACTTCCTTTACCCAGCCATTGACGTCAGCGACGGAGCCGCGCTGGATGCCGGTCAGCTGGTTGCGCAGCTTCTCGGTTTCGATGCCGGTGCCGGCATTGCCGATGACGAACTCGCCGCCGGGATGGCGCACGGTGCCGATCGCGGCAACGACGGCAGCCGTCCCGCAGGCAAAGGCCTCGCGCAGCTTGCCGCTACGGGCATCCGCCATCCATTCGTCGAAGGAATAGGGACGTTCCACAACCTTCAAACCATTCTCGTTGGCGAGCTTGATGATCGAGGCGCGCGTAATGCCCGGCAGGATCGTGCCCGAGAGCGGTGGCGTGACGACGGTGTTGTCGTCCATGACGAAGAAGACGTTCATGCCGCCGAGTTCCTCGATCCACTTGTGCTCGGCGGCATCGAGGAAAACGACCTGGTCGCAGCCGCGGCTTGCCGCTTCCTTCTGGGCAAGAAGGCTGGCCGCATAGTTGCCGCCGCACTTGGCAGCACCGGTACCGCCAGGGGCTGCGCGCGTGTAATGCTCGCTGACCCACAGCGTGACCGGCTTGCTGCCGCCCTTGAAATAGGGGCCGACGGGAGAAGCGATGACGCAGAAGATGTATTCGCGCGAAGGGCGGACGCCGAGGAAGGCTTCGCTGGCGAACATGAAGGGGCGCAGATAGAGGCTGCCTTCACCCTCCGGAACCCATTTGGCGTCGATCTTGACCAGCTCTTCGACCGCCTTCAGGAAAAGCTCTTCCGGCACGTCGGGCATGGCCATGCGCTCGGCCGACTTGTTGAAGCGGCGGGCATTCTCTTCCGGGCGGAAGAGCGTAATGCGACCGTCGGCACCCTTATAGGCCTTCATGCCCTCGAAGATTTCCTGGGCGTAGTGCAGAACGCTTGCCGCCGGATCGATCTGGAACGGCTTGCGGGCCGAAACTTCCGGGCTGTGCCAGCCCTTGTCGACATGCCAATGCACAACCGCCATGTGGTCGGTGAACAGTGTTCCAAAGCCCAGGTTTTCGAAAGCCGCGAGCCGCTCGGCTTCCGGCATGGGCGAGGCATTCGGAACGATCTGGAAGTCGAGAAGTGCGGGATTCGTGGTCATGGAGAGCCTGTGCCTGAGCTGTTCACGGTTGCGATGGCCACGCCGATGGAGCGGTCGCAGCCGGTGCCGTCGTTTGTGCGGTTTGATCCCGGTTTGTCAACAGAAACCGTGCTATCGCGATGCAGCAAAACGCTTGGTCTGCAGGGCCAAAGGCGGTTCAGCCCGTCACGAGCCCGAACAGGAACCAGAAGCCCGCAAGCGCTATGCCTGCGCCGAGGCCCTGGACCAGCTTTCCACCGGCGATCGGCCTGAGGGCGGCCCCGATCGCGATGCCGACGACGTGGATGACACCGGTCGACACGACGAAGCCGACGGTGAAGGCCGCGGGATCGCTGGCGCGGGGTGCCAGAACGCCATGTGGATAGCCATGCATCAGCGCAAAGGCTGCAATCAGCGCCAGCGCCACCCATTCCGGCGCCCGCCAGGCGGCTGCGATCGCGCCGCCGAGCACGATGACCGACAAGGCGATCCCGTATTCGATCGGTTGGCCGGGCAAAATGCCGGTCATGCCGATCAGTCCGCCGATGCACATGATCATCGGGAATGTTGCCGGCAGCGTCCAGACCGATCGCCCGCCCATCTGCGCGCCCCAGAGCCCGACGGCCAGCATGGCAAGCAGATGGTCGAAACCGGCCAGCGGATGGCCGAAGCCCGATCCAAAACCGCCGAGTGGTCCGTCCATCACATGGGCGCTCGCCGGCAGTGCCGAAAGGAGTGCAAACAGAAAGGCGGGAAGGCCGAGATGAAGCAAGGGCTGGCGCATGTCAGTATCCATGGGTGATCAGATCAGCGCAGTCTAGCTGCGTCGATCACAACGGAAAAGCGTCCTCAAAAACGCACTGTGGCTGAAGAGCCTTGTCAGCTGAAGATCGCGCGATCTTCGTCCACGGCATCCTGCAGGAATTGCACCACCGCCCGGACCCGAACGAGTTCGCGGGCGCTTTCGTGGAATGTCGTCCAGTAGGCCCGCCGGATGGTGATTTCGGGCAGGACACGAACGAGGTCGTCATGCTGCCGGGCGATATAGCTATGCAGGATGCCGATGCCCGCACCCGCCAGCACCGCCTCCGTCTGGCCGATCGCAGACGAGATCTCGAAGCCGGCATTCCAGTCGCGCATCACCTCGCCGGTGAAATTCAGAGACGGGGTGAAGATCAAATCCTCGACATAGCCGATGCGTCGATGGGCCTTGAGGTCTTCGGCAGATGCCGGCAGGCCGTTTGTTTCGGCATAACGCTTCGAGGCATAGAGGCCGAGCGTGTAATCCACGAGCTTGGACGAGATGAGGCGACCCTGATCCGGGCGCTCCAGGGTGACCGCGATATCGGCCTCGCGCTGTGACAGCGAAAAGGAGCGGGGCACAGGCACGAGCTGGATCTTCAGTTCCGGATGGCGCTCGATCAGCGTGCCGAGCCGGGAAGCAAGGAAGAAGACGCCGAAGCCATCGGGCGCGCCGATCCGCACGGTGCCGGCCACCTGGGTGTCCGTCCGCCCGAGCCGGGCCTGAACCTCCAGCATTTCGGTTTCCATTCGCTCGGCAGATCCGAGAAAGGCCTCGCCCTCGGCGGTCAGTTCGCAGCCATTCGTGCGGCGGATGAAGAGCCGCGTCTTGAGGGCGGTTTCCAACGACGTAAGCCGCCGCGAAAGCGTCGCATGGTTCAGGCCGAGCCGCCGCGACGCCGCCAGAATCTGGCCGGTTCTGGCGACGGCCAGAAAGATGCGAACGTCATCCCAGTTCATGCCCGGGCCTCCTCGGCTTGAGGTCGAGGCATCATGTTTCGAAACCTTGTGCGCCGCTGCTCAAGCCCAGCATCTCTAACCGCCGGTCGAAGTTATCAGCGATGTCCGAGAGTTTGAGCGTTGCAAACCGGGAAAGCAACAGCGCCTCGGCCTCCCGCCGTGCATCCTCAAGCGCTTCATTGACCGATATCTCGACGAGACAACCTGCGTGGTCCGACGCGCTGACAAGGCAGAAGAGTTCCGGTCGCTCGAGCGCTTCATACACGTCGAGCAGGCTGATCTCGTCCAAGCTCTTGGTGAGCGTCCACCCGCCGCCATGCCCCTTCTCGGACTGCACATAGCCGCGCTCGCGCAAGCCTGCCATGGTGCGGCGCACGACCACGGGATTGGTGTTCAGCATCTTGGCGATCAGCTCGGAGGTCGCAGGCTCGCTGCGCCGTCCAAGATGGATCAGCACATGCAGCATGCGGGACAGGCGGCTATCCCCGCGCATCGGGTTCTCCTTGGTTTGCTTTCATACACCGGTAGCCCATGCCAGCTCTCGCAACAAGTCGAGTTACATCACTTGACAGGGCTCCGTCATGTAACTTAATAAGATACATGACTTTGAAAGTTACATGATGGAATGCACGATGAAGTATGATGCAGTCGTTGTGGGTGGGAGTTTCGCGGGTCTCTCGGCCGCCATGCAGCTCACCCGGGCGCGCCGGCGCGTCTTGTTGGTCGATGCCGGCAAGCCGCGGAATCGCTTTGCCGAAGCCTCGCATGGCTTTTTGGGGCAGGATGGCGTCGCCCCCGCAGACATTCTTCAGCTCGGGCTCCAGCAGCTCGCGCGCTACCCGAACTTCACTCTTCTGGAAGGGGAGGCAGCCTTGGCCGAGCGATGCTTGGGCGGCTTCAGGCTTGCAATGGCTGACGGCGCAGTGATCGAGGCATCCGTCCTTGTCCTGGCCCTGGGCGTGACCGACACCTTGCCATCCATTCCCGGACTTGCCGAACGTTGGGGCCGCACGGTCCTGCATTGCCCCTATTGCCACGGCTACGAGATCGGTGGCGGTCCGATCGGCATCCTCGCCTCGTCGCCGCTTGCAGCCCATCAGGGAAGCATGCTGCCGGATTGGGGCCGGACGACCATGTTCGTTGAACCCGGAATTACCTTTGACGAGGAGCAGCACGCCATGCTGCTCGCCCGAGGCGTAGTGATGGAGACCGAGCGCGTGGTGGAACTGATCGGTGAAGGAGAGCAACTGGAGGCTGTTCGTCTTGCCGACGGCAGAGTGGTTGAAATCCATGCCCTGTTCGCTCAGTCGAAGGTTTCGATCTCGTCGCCTTTTGCGTCGCAACTCGGCCTGGAGCTCGAAGAAGGGCCGCAGGGTCTGCACATCAAGGTCCAGATGGGCGTGACCAGCCAGCCGGGTGTCTTCGCTGCCGGCGATGCGACCAGTCCAATGCACAATGCGACGCTCGCAAGCGCATCCGGCGTCATGGCCGGGATCGCCGCCCATCGCGCCCTGATCGAGGCCTCGCTCTGGCCATGAAAAGCTTAGTGACTTTAATTTTTGCACAACAGATGCGTAAATCATCGCGTTGATTTGTAGAAATCAAAGCGCATACTGCCTCCATAACAATTGAGGAGGACACCCATGTATCAGGTTGGTCATTTCATCGGCGGCAAGCATGTCGCCGGCACCTCGGGCCGCAAGCAGCCCATCTATAATCCGGCAACCGGCGAAGTGCAGGGCGAAGTGTCGCTCGCAAGCGCCGAGGAACTCAACGCTGCCGTCGAGAATGCCAAGGAAGCCCAGGCCAAGTGGGCCGCCACGAACCCGCAGCGCCGTGCCCGCGTCTTCATGAAGTTCGTTCAGCTCCTGAACGACAATATGGATTCACTCGCCGAGACTCTCTCGCGCGAACACGGCAAGACCATCGAAGACGCCAAGGGTGATATCGTCCGCGGTCTGGAAGTCTGCGAATTCGTCATCGGCATCCCGCATCTGTCGAAGAGCGAATTCACCGAAGGCGCTGGCCCGAACATCGACATGTACTCGATCCGCCAGGCTGTTGGCATCGGCGCCGGCATCACGCCGTTCAACTTCCCGGCCATGATCCCGATGTGGATGTTTGCGCCTGCTATCGCCTGCGGCAACGCCTTCATCCTGAAGCCTTCCGAGCGTGACCCGTCCGTTCCGATACGTCTGGCCGAACTGATGATCGAGGCAGGTCTCCCGGCCGGCATCCTCAACGTCGTCAACGGCGACAAGTCGGCCGTCGACGGCATCCTGACCCATCCGGATATCTCCGCCGTCTCCTTCGTCGGCTCGACCCCGATCGCCCGTTATGTCTATGGAACGGCGGCGATGAACGGCAAGCGTGCCCAGTGCTTCGGCGGCGCCAAGAACCACATGATCATCATGCCGGATGCCGACCTCGACCAGGCCGCCCAGGCGCTGATGGGCGCCGGCTACGGCTCGGCCGGCGAGCGCTGCATGGCGATCTCTGTCGCCGTTCCGGTTGGTGAAGAAACCGCCAACCGCCTGATCGAAAAGCTGACCCCGATGGTGGAAAGCCTGCGCATCGGCCCTTACACCGATGACAAGGCAGATCTCGGTCCCGTCGTCACCAAGGAAGCCCAGGCGCGCATCCGTGGTTTGATCGACAGCGGTGTCGAAGCCGGCGCCAAGCTCGTGGTCGATGGCCGCGATTTCAAGCTCCAGGGCTATGAGAACGGCTATTTCGTCGGTGGCTGCCTCTTCGATCACGTCACGCCCGACATGGACATCTACAAGACAGAAATTTTCGGCCCGGTCCTCTCGGTCGTGCGCGCCAAGACCTATGAAGAAGCCCTCGACCTGCCGATGAAGCATGAATACGGCAACGGTGTTGCGATCTACACCCGCGACGGCGACGCTGCCCGCGACTTCGCCAGCCGCATCAACATCGGCATGGTCGGCATCAATGTGCCGATCCCGGTTCCGCTCGCCTACCACTCCTTCGGTGGCTGGAAGTCGTCCTCCTTCGGCGACTTGAACCAGCACGGCACGGACTCGATCAAGTTCTGGACCCGCACCAAGACGGTGACCTCGCGCTGGCCGTCCGGCATCAAGGACGGCGCCGAATTCGTCATGCCGACGATGAAGTAAGCCTACCTGCTTTGGGTTATGTCAGCGCCACCCGTTCGAAAGAGGGGGTGGCGTTTGCATGCGGTGAGGCAGCGCAATCGACGCTCTGGGATCGGGATCTCCGAAGGCCACAGGAAGTGTCCTAGCGCACTTGAGTGCGTGTTCCTCTCATGATCAATGTTCAGGCGCGCGTCGCGGGGGATAGCGACGTGCAGGTTTTGATTTTATGAGGGACATTTCATGCAAGAGGCAGTTTTTGGCCGTGCGGTTAATTTGCGGCGCGGCGAATTTCGCGGCAGCGCCGGTGAGTATTTCGGGATCTGGATCGTCAACATCCTGCTGACCATCGTGACGCTCGGGATCTATTCGGCCTGGGCCAAGGTCCGGCGCAATCGCTATTTCTACGGCAATTCGTTCATCGACGGCCACTCCTTCGATTACCACGCCCGTGGTCTGCAGATCTTCATCGGCCGTGCCATCGTTTTCGGCTACATCATTGGCTACAACATTCTCCTCACCTTCAGCCCGATCGCGGGCGGTATCCTGGCGCTTCTGATGTTCGTGCTTCTGCCGTGGATCGCCATGCGCAGCCTGCGCTTCAATGCGCGCGTCACGAGCTATCGCAACATTCGCTTCGATTTCGTCGGCAAGACCTGGGGCGCTTTCGTCGCGATCATCTTCGGCGGGCTCATCGCCTTCTTCTCGCTCGGTATCCTGGCGCCCTTCGCCAGCCGCTGGCTCTATCGCTACATCTTCAACAACCTTCGCTACGGCGACCGGGCCTTCGAGACGGATCCGAAGATCGGTGCGCTCTACCGCGTCTGGCTGCCGGCCTTCCTGCTGATGCTGGTCGGTGCTGCGATCGGCGGCGGGATCGCCATTTTCGGCTATTACAGCGCCGTCGAAGGAGCAAGTGAGGCCTTCAACGATCTGGAAATGCAGATCATCATGGCCATCTACGGTGCCCTGATCCCGCTCTTGGTGCTCTGGGGGATCGCTGCGATCTTCTACCGCATCGGGGTTCGCAACGTGGTGATGAATGCTGCCCGCTTTGACGGACGTCACCATCTGTTTTCCGACCTCGGCCGTCTGCGCTATTTCTGGATCGTAGTTTCCAACCTCGTTGTCACGGTCCTCACGCTCAGCCTGATGCGGCCCTGGGCAGCGGTCCGCGAGCATCGCTATGTGATCGAGCATTCCGGCATCGTGGTCGATGGCGAACTCGGTGATGTGGTATCCTCGATGCAGGCGTCCGGCTCCGCCGTGACGGCAGAATATCTCGATCTCGAAGGGTTCGACTTTGGCTTCTGACGACAAGCGCATCGCCTCCGGTCGCTGGCATCCTCCCGGCTCAAGCCGGTCGGAGCCGGCGGTCCTCCTGGCGGAGGGCAAGACCCTCTTTGTCCGGCTCGACGCCGGAGGCGATCCGGTGTCGCTGGGAGACCTGGCGCGGACGGAAATATCCGCCCGCGTCGGTCGCGTTCCCCGCAGGATCACTTTCGCAGACGGCTCGCTCTTCGAGACCGATGACAACGATGCCATTGATCTCTGGCTGAGGAAGCATGGCAAGAAGGGGGGCGTTCATGAAATGGAGCGGTTTCACCCCCGTCTGGTCGCCTTCGTCATCGCCGTCGTCGTGCTTGCAGGCCTGATCTACCGCTATGCGGTCCCTGCCTTGGTCGAAGTCGCCGTTCTGGTCACGCCGCCGGCGGTCACCCAGTGGATGGCAAGCGGCACGCTACTGTCGCTCGACCAGGCGGTGTTCAGCGAAAGCCGACTGCCCGAAGCCCGGCAGACGGAGATCCTCGAGGCCTTCAATCAGGTAGCGTCGCTTTCCTCCCGGGGCACTGCCGGCTACAACCTGAATTTCCGTTACGGCGGCCCGATCGGCCCGAACGCGTTTGCCCTTCCCGACGGAACGCTCGTCATCACCGACGAACTGATCGAGCTGGCCGATGGCGACATGGACATGATCATCGGGGTTCTGGCCCACGAGATCGGCCATGTCGAGGAGGAGCACTCGCTCCGCCAGCTCTATCGCGCCGCCGGCATGGCGGGTCTCATCATGCTGATTGCTGGTGACATCGGTGCGGCCGGCGAGGACATACTGACGAACGGCGCCGCCCTGATGTCACTCTCCCATTCGCGCAATGCGGAAAACGAAGCCGACCGCATTTCGGTGGAGCTTATGGCCAAGGCCGGCCGCGATCCGCGCGCCATCGGCCGCTTCTTCGCGCGGCTGGAGGAAAAGCTCGGTCTCGATGGAGACTCCTCCTTCCTGTCCACCCACCCGGGCACCAGTGAGCGCCGCGAGGCGATCGACAATCACGCGAAAACTGTAGAGGCCGGCGGCTCCTGAGGCGGAGGCCAAGCGGCAGGCGGCTGATGATATATGCCGAAATGCAAGAAGGGGCGGTTCGAGACCGCCCCTTCTGTTTTGACCAGTCTGACGAAGCTTACTGCGTTGCGCCGTCGTTCAGACCGACCTTGTCGACCAGCTCGGAAGCGGTCTTGCGGTTTGCGGCGATATCGACGAGCGGCAGAGTGTCGGCCTTGAGGGGACCAAAGCCAGCAACGATCTCGGAGACCTTGGCATTGGGACCAACAGGATATTCGAAGACCTGCTCGGCATAGATGGTCTGCGCTTCGTCGGAAGCCAGGAATTCCATCAGCTTGACGGCGTTGTCCTTGTTCGGAGCGTTCTTGGCAAGTGCCATGCCGGAAATGTTGACATGCGTACCGCGGTCGGCAGCGTTCGGGAACAGAACCTTGACGGAAGCCGCCCAGTCCTTTTCTTCCGGCTCCTTCTCGTTGGTCTTCATCAGACCGAGATAGTAGGTGTTGGCAAGGCCCAGATCGCATTCGCCGGCATGGATCGCCTTGGCCTGGGCGCGGTCATTGCCGTCGGGCTTCTTGACCAGGTTCTGCTTCAGGCCAGCGAGCCACTTCTCGGTGTATTCGGCACCGTGATGGGCGACCATCGAGGCAAACAGGCCGATATTGTAGGAGTGCTGGCCGTCGCGCATGCAGATACGGCCCTTCCACTTAGGATCGGCAAGCTCTTCATAGGTGATGGCATCTTCGGAGACGCGATCCTTGGAAGCGTAGAGCACGCGGCCACGGGTCGTCAGGCCGAACCAGTTGCCATCCGTATCGCGATACTGCGCCGGGATCTGGTTGTTGATGTCGTCGTCGTTCAACGGCTGGGTCACGCCGCCATCCTTGGCTTCCGTGAGGCGAGCGATGTCGACGGTCAGGATGACGTCGGCCGGCGAGTTCGCGCCTTCGGCCGTGATGCGCTCGACAAGGCCTTTGTCCAGGAACAGCACGTTGGTCTTGATGCCCGTTTCCTTGGTAAAGGCGTCCATCAGCGGCTGGATCAGTTCCGGCTGACGATAGGAATAGATGTTGACTTCGCCGTCGGCCAGTGCCGAGCCGGCCGAAAGGGCCAGCACGGAAACTGCGCCGAGTGCGATGGTACGGATGGATGTCATGGTAGGCCTCCCTCTTCGCGGATTGTTGAGGGGCATATTCATGAAATAGGATAAGCTGTCAATTGCAGTCCAGTTTATTCACCAACACGTGAGTCGCAGAACTTGAGTATTTTGGAATTGTTCAAAACTGCAAAAGGCGCTATATAAGCCGCAAGAAAACAGAGGAATCGTGCATGCGTTTGACAAAACAGACAAATTACGCCGTGCGCATGCTGATGTATTGCGCAGCCAATAGCGACCAGCTGAGCCGGATCCCGGAGATCGCCAAGGCCTATGGCGTGTCGGAACTCTTCCTGTTCAAGATCCTGCAGCCGCTCAACAAGGCGGGTCTGGTGGAGACGGTCCGCGGTCGTAACGGTGGCGTGCGCCTTGGCCGCCCGGCCGAAAAGATCACGCTGTTCGATGTGGTGAAGGTGACGGAAGACAGCTTCGCCATGGCAGAATGCTTTGAGGATGACGGTGACGTCGAATGCCCGCTGATCGACAGCTGCGGCCTGAACTCGGCCCTGCGCAAGGCGCTGAACGCCTTCTTCGACGTGCTTTCCGAATACACGATCGACGACCTGGTGAAGGCGCGTCCGCAGATCAACTTCCTGCTCGGCATCGACGATCTGCAGCCGCGCCGTGTCGCCGGCGTACCGGCTGCCGCACCGGCCGCCTGAAGATCTTCAATTCTGCACTTGATCAAACCCGCCGGAAGGCGGGTTTTTTTGTTGCCGGTGGGGTCGCTGGCGCCGGTCTTGCTTCCTTTCGACACTCTGCTACGTTTACGTACACGGCAGTTTAAGTCTGCCTGATTGGTCTGGGGCGGGCGGGCCGCGGGGTGCAGGTCTCTGGGGGGAGCATGTACGATTATGTGATCATCGGCGGCGGATCGGCCGGCTCCGTCCTCGCGGCGCGGCTGAGCGAAGATCCTTCGGTCACCGTCTGCCTGCTGGAAGCCGGCGGTCGGGGTGATAGCGTTTTCGCCCGAGTGCCGATGGCGGCAGCCGCTGTCGTGCCGGGCCATGTGAAGAGCGGCAACTGGCGTTTTTCAACCGTGCCGCAGGCGGGCCTCAACGGTCGCCGCGGCTACCAGCCGCGTGGTCGCGGGCTCGGCGGCTCCAGCCTGATCAACGCCATGCTCTATGTCCGTGGCCATTCCAGCGATTACGACGAATGGGCCTCCCTCGGCTGTGACGGCTGGTCCTGGGCCGATGTTCTCCCCTGGTTCAAGAAGTCGGAAGACAACATTCGTGGCGCCGACGATCTGCATGGCCGAGGCGGCCCGCTGCAGGTCTGTGACCAGAATTGGACCCGCCCGATCAACAAGGCCTTCCTGAAGGCCTGCGAGCAGAAGGGGCATCGGCAAAACGACGATTTCAACGGCCCGACGCAGGAGGGGGCCGGCGTCTATCAGGGCACCCAGTTCTGGAACGGCCCGAAGCGCGGCGAACGCTGCTCGGCGGCGGCCGCCTATCTCCACGACGTGATGGCGCGGCGCAATCTGACTGTCATCACCAAAGCCCATGTGTCGCGCATCCTGGTCGAGCAGGGCAGGGCGGTCGGCGTCTCCTATCGCTTCGGCAAGGAAGAGCGGACCGTCCGTGCGGGACGCGAGGTGCTCCTGTCGGCAGGGGCGCTGCAGTCGCCACAGATCCTGATGTTGTCCGGGATCGGGCCGGCCGATCATCTGACCTCTCTCGGCATTCCCGTGGTGCTCGATCGGCCGCAGGTAGGCGCCGACCTCCAGGATCACCTCGACTACACTATGATCTTCCGCTCGCCGGACACCGACATGTTCGGCATGGGGGTTATGGCGACGCGCGATCTGATGCGGGCGGCCAATGAATGGCGCACGGAGCGCATGGGCCATCTGCGATCGACCTGCGCGGAATCGGGTGCTTTTCTGAAGACCGATCCGTCGCTCGATCGGCCTGACATCCAGCTACATTTCCTCGTCGCCATGGTCGACGACCACGTGCGCAAGATGCACTGGGGCCATGGCTATTCCTGCCATGTCTGCGTGCTGCGCCCGCATTCGCGTGGGGCCGTTCGGCTTGCAAGTTCCGATCCGTCCGCCGCGCCGCTCATCGATCCCGCTTTTCTCTCCGATCCGCGCGACCTGGAAACCCTGCGCAAGGGCGCCCGCATGATGGCCGAGATCATGGCTGCCCCCGCATTCGATCGCTATCGCGGACCGGAACTCTATCCGGCAGGCAACTCGGATGCGGAGCTGGACGCGGCCATCCGCGCCCGGGCCGATACGATTTATCACCCCGTCGGCACCTGCCGCATGGGCTCGGATGTCGATGCGGTGGTCGATCCCGATCTCAGGCTGAAGGGCATCGAGGGACTGCGCGTCGTCGATGCCTCGGTCATGCCGCGCCTGATCGGCGGCAATACCAATGCTCCTGTCATCATGATGGCGGAAAAGACTGCGGCATCCATCCGGTCCGAACTCCGGGCCACCAGGGAGCGACGCTCAGGCAATGAGGCCGCCAGCAAGAGCGGATTGCATTTCGCCTGAACCTTCCTATTGTCGCGACCCTTGGATGAGGGTTAGGCAAGAGGAAGAACATGCCGCAGGACAATAAGCTGACCGCCCCGCAGGCGGTGATCGTCATGGGCGTCAGCGGCTGCGGAAAGTCGTCGGTCGGCGAGGCGCTCGCGGCCCGTCTCGGGCTTCCCTTCATCGAGGGGGATGTGCTTCATCCCGAAAGCAATGTCGCGAAGATGGCCGCCGGTACGCCGCTGACCGATGAGGATCGCTGGCCCTGGTTGACGGTGATCGGCGAGCGCATGGCGGACGCTTTGGCACGCGGGGAGGGGATTATCGTTTCCTGCTCGGCGCTGAAGAAGATCTATCGCGAGCACTTGCGTGCCGCGACCGGCGGTCGTCTCTCGTTCGTCTATCTCGATGGTTCACGGGAACTGCTCGGCCGCCGCATGGGCGCGCGCACTGGCCATTTCATGCCGCTTGGGCTTCTCGACAGTCAGCTCGCCACACTCGAAGTGCCGACCGGCGAGTCCGGCGTTGTCACCGTTTCCATCGACCAGCCGGTCGAGGGCATCGTCGCCGACGCGCTCGAAGGTCTGAAAAGATAAAGCCTGAGCCTCAGCCCTCGTAGCCCAGGAGTGGACCGTAAAGCTCCGGCCGGCGGTCTCGGAACAGGCCCCAGCTGGCGCGTTGCCTTGCAATGCCGTCGAGATCAAACGTCGCGGTCAGCACCGTCTCCGTCTCCCGGTCGGCGGTCGCCACCATCGCGCCGGTCTGGTCGCAGATGAAGGACGAGCCGTAGAAGGTTAGCGACGTGCCCTTGCGACCGTCTTCCTTGCCGATGCGGTTGGAGGCGACGACCGGCATGATGTTCGCGGCCGCGTGGCCCTGCATTACCCTCTGCCAATGTCCCGCGCTGTCGAGGCTCGCATCCTGCGGCTCCGAGCCGATCGCGGTCGGGTAGAACAGAAGTTCGGCGCCCTGCAGCGCCATGGCGCGTGCGGCTTCCGGGAACCACTGGTCCCAGCAGATCCCGACGCCGATCGCCGCATGCCGCGTCTCCCAGACCTCGAAGCCGGTATCGCCCGGCGAGAAGTAGAACTTCTCGGTATAGCCGGGGCCATCGGGGATATGGCTCTTGCGATAGATGCCGAGCACGTCGCCGGTCGCATCGACGATCGCCACGCTGTTGAAGAAGGTCTGCCCCGCCTTTTCGAAGAAGCTGACGGGAATGACGACGTTGAGCTCTTCGGCGAGTGCTGAGAAATGCTCGATCAACGCATTGTCATGCGCAGGCTTGGCGAGATCGAAGAACTCCGCGATCTGGTCCTGGCAGAAATAGGGTGCCTCGAACAGCTCCTGGATTAGGACGATCTGCGCGCCTTTGGACGCAGCCTCGCGCACGAGTTTCTCAGCCCGGGCGATGTTGGCGGGGAGGTCCCATGTGCAGGCCATCTGGGTGGCGGCGACGGTGACGGTGCGGGTCATCTTTTCTCTCCTCAAACGCCAAGTTTGTCGCGCAGGCCGTAATACCACGCGCCCAGTGCGGTGAACGGCACGCGGAACATGCGCCCACCGGGGAAGGGATAGGCCTGCAGCGACGACCAGACGTCGAAGCGGCTCATCTGACCATGCACGGCCTCGCCGAGGATCTTGCCGAGCAGATGCGTGGTGGTCACGCCATGGCCGCTGTCGCCATGCGAGAAGTAGACGGTGTCGGACAGCTTGCCCATATGCGGGATGCGCGTCAGCGTCAGCGCGAAATTGCCGCTCCAGGCATAGTCGATCTTCACGTCCTTCAGCTGCGGGAAGGTCTTCAGCATGTTCGGGCGGATGACGCCCGTCAGGTTCTTCGGATCCTGGCCGCCATAGCCAATGCCGCCGCCATAGAGCAGGCGGTTGTCGGCGGTGCGGCGGTAGTAATCGAGCACGTAATTGGCATCCTCGACGCAGTAATTGGCCGGCAGCAGTTCCTCGATCAGCTTGGCGTCGAGCGGCTCCGTCGCCATCACCTGGCTGGAAACCGGCATCATCTTCTCGGTCACCTTCGGCGCGATGCCGGCCATATAGGCATTGCCGCAGACGAGGATGTGCTTGGCCCGGACGATCCCGCCTTCGGTGCACACGAAGGGCTGCGGGCCGGTGTCGAGATGCACGACCTTCGACTTTTCGAAGATCTTGGCGCCGAGGCTCTCGGCCGCTGCCGCCTCGCCGAGCACCAGATCGAGCGGATGGATGTGGCCGCCGTGACGGTCGATCATGCCGCCGACATAACGGTCGGTCTTGGCATATTTCGAAACTTCAGCCTTGGAGACCATCTCCAGCCCGTCATGGCCATGCTTCATCCAGTTTGCCCGGACGTCCGCCATCTCCTTGACCTGCTTGTCGGTGAAGGCTGCGAAGAAGCCGCCGTTAACGAGGTCGCATTCGATCCCGTATTTGGCCACGCGCTCGCGGATGATCCGGCCTCCTTCGAGCGACATCTCACCGAGCCGATCTGCCTTCTCCTGGCCGTAGCGCTTGGCAATGGTCTCGAGATCGCGGCTATAGCCGTTGACGATCTGGCCGCCATTGCGGCCCGAGGCGCCGAAGCCGATGCGATCGGCTTCGAGCACGATCACGGCATAGCCCTTTTCCGAAAGCTCGAGTGCCGCCGAAATGCCGGTAAAGCCGGCGCCTATGATGCAGATGTCGGCCGTGTGCTGGCCATCAAGCTTCGGGCGCACGCGCTTGTCGCGCGCAGAGGCTGCATAATAGGTGGCCGCATGGCCGGGATTGGGTCCGATCGACTTCGTCATGGCTTCACCTCACACGGTCCGGATATAGGCGTCGTATTCGACGTCGGTCACTCGCAGCGAGAACTCCGAGAGTTCCTGCTGCTTGCAGGCGGTATAAAGGCTTCGATATTTCGGCCCGAGCGCCGCATAGGCAAAGCTCGACTTGCCAAAGCGCTGAAGCGCATAGTCCCAGTTGGTCGGCAGGGGCTCGTGGTTGACGGCATGGTCGTCGCCGGAGATCGCGCCACCCGGCGAAAGCTTCTCCTTCATGCCGGCGAGCGCCGCCGACAGGATCATGGCGAGAACCAGATAAGGATTGGTGTCGGATCCGGCGACGCGATGCTCGATGCGGGTCGCAGGCTTCGACGCGGTGATCACGCGCACGGCAGCCGAGCGGTTGTCGAAGCCCCAGGATGCATAGGTCGGCGCATGTTCAGAGGGGCGCAGGCGGCGATAGGAGTTCTGGTGCGGCGCAAAGATCGCCATGCTCTCGCCCATGCTTTCCAGGAGCCCACCGACCGAATGGAAGAGGGCGTCCGAGGGGCCATCCTCGCCGACATAAATGTTCTCGCCCTTTTCGTTCAGGATCGAGAAATGCACATGCATGCCGCTGCCGGCCTGGGTGCCATAGGGCTTGGCCATGAAGGTGGCGTCGAGTTCGCTGGCGCGCGCCACGCCCTTGACGATGCGCTTGAGCAATACCGCGTAGTCCGCAGCCGCCAGTGCATCCGGCACGTGGTTGAGGTTGATCTCGTACTGACCGGGACCGTTTTCGCGCAACGTCGTATCGGCCGGCACCTTCTGGGCGCGGGCGGCCGTCGAAATGCCGTGGAAGACCTCTTCGAAGTCCTGCAGTTCCGAGATCGACAGAACCTGCGTCTGGCCGGTATGCCAGCGACCGTCGCGCGTGTTTGGCGGACGCACCGGGTCGAGCGCCGAGCGCACAGGATCGATGAGGTAGAATTCGAGTTCTGTGGCAACGACGGGCGTGAGCTTGGCCGCCGTGAAGCGTTTCAGCACATTGCCGAGCACCTGACGCGGATCGGCGTAGAAGCTCTCGCCTTCCTGTGTATGCATCTGCAGGAGAACCTGCGCCGTCGGGCGCGACAGCCAGGTCACGCGCGACAGCGTGCCGGGCACCGGGAAGCAGATGCCATCCGGATCGCCGGTTCCCTCGGCAAGGCCTGCGGCATTCACGTCGCGGCCCCAGACGTCGAGTGCATAGACCGAGCGCGGCATGGCCATGCCCTTGGTCAACACATCGATCGCGCGTTCCCGCGGGATCCACTTGCCGCGAGGCACGCCGTTCACGTCAATGACGAAGGCTTCAAGTACTTCAATATCGGGATTTGCCGCGAAGAATTCGCGTGCCTCTTCGGCCATGTCCATGGATCACCGTGTGGCTGATGTCGATCGGGTTCGAAACGCGCGATAGTGCGCGAACGGATGCTGGTCCGCTAACGATAGACGCTTTTCGCGTTATGGATCAAACACCGGCGCATGCCACTGTCCGTCTTTTCCTGATCCCCTCGACCGGCGGCGTTCTTGCAACGCGTGCTGCGTTCCGGCCTGTTTCCACCGCGAAACAATTTGATCAAATTATGCGAGACTGAGTACCATCTCGGCGCCAAAAAGGCTAGCCCCCTGGGGAGGGGCTAGAAAAGCTTGGGTTTTCAGGGGCGAAAACGCTCAGGGCTCCAGGCCTTTGCGTCGAGGAATGTCTTCTCCCCGTCCATCATTTCGGCGATCAGACGACCCGTCACCGGACCGAGCGTTAGCCCGTGATGTGCATGCCCGAAGGCGAACCACATGCCCTCGTGGCGCGGAGCCTTGCCGATGACCGGCATCATGTCGGGCGTGCAGGGCCGTGCACCCATCCAGGGTTCGGCATCGAGCCGATCGGCCAGCGGGAAGATCTCGCGTGCCACCTTTTCCGCCCGGGCGAGCTGGACGGGCGACTTCGGCGCGTCTCGATTGGCAAATTCCGCACCTGTCGTCAGGCGGATGCCCTTTTCCATCGGTGCCAGGAAATAGCCGCGCTCGGCATCCATGGTCCAGTTGTTGAGGACGGCATTGCCTTCCGGCGCGTAATGCATGTGATAGCCGCGCTTGACGCCGAGCAGGAAGCGATAGCCGAACTTGCGGGTCACTTCCTCGGACCACGGCCCGAGTGCAAGCACCACATCGTAGCCTTCGACCATGCCGTCATCGGTCTTCACTTTCCAGCCGCGGCCGGAGGCACCGGTCTCAAGCGTCGTTGCATCGCCCTTGACGAAACGACCGCCAAGCGACTGGAAATATGCGAGGTAGGCCATCGTCAGCCGATGCGGACTGGTGACCGACCAGGGATCGTTCCACTTCAGCCCGCCAACGAAATCGCCCCGGATATGCGGCTCTTCCTTGGCCAGTTCCTCGCGGCTCAGCGCCCGGTAGCTGACGCCGTATTCGCGCGCCAGGCGCTCGGCCTCGGCCAATTCCGTGTCTCGTTTGCCGGTGGTGCGGAAGATCTCCATCCAGCCGTCCCGACGGATCAGATGGTCGGCATTTGCGGCCTGGATAAGGTCCTGGTGTTCGGTGATCGAGTTTTCGATCAGTGGCGCGTAGGCGCGTGCAATCGCCTGATGCCGGCTCTTGTTCGAATGCCACCAGTAGCGTGACAGGAACGGCACGAGTTTCAGGATGGCGCTTGCATGATAATGCGCGTCGATCCGGTTGTTGAAGCCGTATCGGATCAGCATCCCGAGTTCCTGCGGGAAGCCATAGGGCACGACGCCCTCACGCTGGATCAGGCCCGCATTGCCGAAAGAGGTCTCCTCGCCGGCGCCGCGGCGGTCCACCAGCACCACCGAGCGCCCGCGACGGGCGAGATGGATGGCTGTGGAAACGCCGATAATGCCGGCGCCGAGCACGAGGGTAACCTTGGACATGTCAGTTGAATTCCTGAAGGTGGGATTGCTGGGCAAGGATGCATTTCAGCCTGTTGCGGCGCAAACGAAAAATCGCCGCATTTGCCGCAATCCTCAAAATCCTTGTCGATCCCGAATCATGCCATATCTCCAGTCGAAGCGAAGGCAGCCAACGAAGGGGACTTGATGCGCCTGCTCATTCTTGGCTGCGCCTGGCTGATGGTCGGGATCGGCGTCATCGGCATCTTCCTGCCGGTTCTGCCGACGACTCCCTTCATGATCCTCGCCGCTGCGCTCTTCGCGCGTTCCTCGCCCCGTTTCGAGCAGTGGCTGATCGACCATCCGCGCTATGGCCAGCCCCTCATCGACTGGCGTCGGGAGGGAGCGATTTCGCGCAGGGCCAAGATCGCCTCAGTGTCGGCGATGGCGGCAAGCTTCGGCATCGTGCTATTCTTCGGACCGCCGCAGATCTGGCTGAAGGCTCTGATCGGCCTCATCCTGCTTTGCTCTGCCGCCTTCGTGCTCACCCGGCCTGCGCCAGGGCGCCAAGGCTGACGTCATGGCCGCCGGAAAGCAGCGAGTGGGCGGCCGACAGAGCCTGGATCTGTCGAGCCGACTGCGGCCGGCCGAAGAGATAACCTTGTCCTTCTTCGCAGCCCATGGCCGCGAGCATTTCCGACTGCAGCGCATTTTCGACGCCCTCGCCGACCACCTTGAGCCCGAGACCATGGGCGAGCGTCATGACAGCCTGAACGATGCTCTGGGTCGCAGGATCGCTGACCATCTCGCGGACGAAGGACTGATCGATCTTCAGCTTGTCGAGCGGCAGGCTGGAGATGTAGCTGAGCGATGAATAGCCTGTGCCGAAGTCGTCGAGCGCAATCGTCACGCCGAGATCGCGCAGCGCATCCAGTTTGGAGAAGAGCTCTTCGGAGCGCTCGACGAAGATGGATTCGGTGATTTCGACATGCAGCCGATGCGGCGCAAGGCCACTCGCAGCCAGCGCCGCACGGATGTCGGAAAGCAGATCGCCGCGCAAAAACTGGACCGGAGAAATGTTGACGGCAACGCTCACATGCGAGGGCCAGCTCGTGGCGGCCTTGCAGGCCTCCCGGAACATGAACTGGCCGAGATCGCAGATGAAGCCGTTGGCTTCCGAGATGCTGATGAATTCTGCCGGCGATATCATGCCGAGTGTTGGATGCTGCCACCGCAAAAGCGCCTCGGCTCCCGCGAGCCGCCCGGAGGTGAGGGAGACCTGTGGCTGAAAGAGCAGGAAAAACTGGCCCTGATCGAGCCCGGTGCGCAACTCTGCTTCCAAAAGCCTTGAGCGAGCCCTGCGCAGCGTCGAGGCCGGGTCATAGGCCCGCCAGCCACTTCCTCCGACCCGCTTTGCATCTAAGAGCGCAAGTTCCGCCGCTTCCACCCATTTCCCGGGGTGGCCGAGATTGTCCGAGCCGCTGCAGGCGCCGATGCGGGCGTTGAGTTCGATCTTGATCCCGTCGATGCCGAAGGGCGTGTCGAAGAGCGCGAGCAAGTCAGCCGCACTGTCGGCAAGCGCGTCCTCACCCTCGATGCCGGGGGTGGCAAAACAGAGAACGTCGCCCGCGAGCCGGGCGGTCAGCCCGTCGATGCCCGCATGGCGCCGCAGTCGGGCCGCGACGGCTTGCAGAACGCCGTCGCCCTTTTCCCGGCCGAGCATTTCATTGAGATGACCGAAGCGATGGCGGTCGATGGCAAAGACGGAAAAACCGCGCCCGGTGGCCGCCATCGCGTCGATCAGACCACGTCGGGTCAAAAGCCCTGTAAGGTCGTCGATCCGTGTCATCTCTTCGAGCTTGGTCTCGTAGAGGCGGCGGGCCGTCACGTCCCGCAGGCTGATGCAGGTCACATGCGAGCCGACCGATGACAGCCCCTGGCCGCCACGGCTTTCGAAGGGCGAGATCGTGATAACGGCTTCGAGATGGCGCCGGCCCTTTCGGCCCGGAATATCGAGTGCAACGGTCTTGCTGTGAATCTGCTGGGGCTCTGTGATGTGGATCGCTTCAAGCGAGAGCAAAGCCTCGGTCAGGGCAGGGGGCGCGAACGCACTCAGATTGCTGCCGCGCACAACCGCTTCGTCGCGTTCGAGCACGCCGCTCAGGGTCTGGCTTGCATCGAGCAGGTTGCGCTTTTGATCAAGCACGATGACCGGGTCGATGCTGTCATTGATGATGCGTTTCAGGACACGGCGAATGTCGCGGTTTTCCGTCACGGCGAGCTCTGCCAGCCATCCGCTCAGCCCCACCTTCTCGGCCATCAGCAAGAAAAAGCCGAAGGCGAACACCAGCCACAGGCTGGCGGTGTGGAAGACCAGGGCCTCGTGTTTGTAGAACAGGAATGAGACCGCCTCGGCAATCGTCAACAGGGCCGCGGATGCTGCGAGCGGCACGCCCAGGGACTGTCGGTGGAAGGTGAGGGTATAGGCAATGATCAGGGCCGCGAGCAGCAGGCCGATGGGTTTGGTGCGCAGCGGCCGCAGAATTCGGTCCTGAACCAGCGTCTCCGTCGCCATCACATGCAGCATCGGGCCGCTGAGGATACCATAGACGGGCACCGCAAACAGGTCCTTCAACTCCGTCGCATAGGCGCCGACCACAACCGACTTGCCATCGATGGCATCGCGTCCGATGGAGCCGGAGAGGATATCGGCGACCGAATAGGTGGGTACCGTTTCCGGTCGAATGGAGAAGTCGATCTCGAGCCTGCCGGTCCGAGCGTCGCTATAGCCGGCAAGGACTGCGGGCGCCGACTGCGTCGGGATGCCGTCGATTATCTCCGTCACCGGGAAGGAGCGCAGCAGGCCATCGTCATCCAGCGCAACATCGACCAGAGCCGGCCAGGAATGGTCCGCAAAGATCGGCAAAGGTGCAGTCACGGTCAGCGGATCTGCCGATCTGGCACCGAACTGCTGGCGGAAAATCGGCAGGATGACACCGCCACCGGCCTCTTCGAGAGCTTTCGCAAGCCGCGAGTCGTGTTCCGGCTGGGAGGGCGTGCTGAAGTCGATATCGAGAAAGATGTCCTGAACACCGGCCGCCACCAGTCTGTCGATCAGCTCGGCATGCACGGCGCGCGGCCAGGGCCAGGTGCCAATCTCGGTCAGGCTTTTCTTGTCGATGGCAACGAATACGAAGTCGCCGCTGGCAGCCCTGGGAGCCGCAGCGGCACGATAGGCCATCAGATCGTTGTCGAGATGCTGCACCACCGACAAGGAGGGCAACAACAGCGGAAGCGCCATGATCACGGCGATCATGGCGACCCGAAGCGATACCAGCCGTGCCAGGAAACCGGATGCCGGGCGAATGCTATCCGTCATGCGCGCATCCTGGCGGTGGTGTGGCGAACGCTCTCATCATCAGTCGCCGTTTCTGCCGCGGCCATTCCCGCCAGCGTTGCCGTTACCACCGCCGTTGCCGTTGCCGCCGGCATTGCCGTTGCCGCCAGCGTTTCCGTTTCCGCCGCCGTTGCCGTTCCCGCCGGCATTGCCGTTGCCACCAGCGTTGCCGTTTCCGCCAGCATTGCCATTGCCGCCGGCGTTGCCGTTCCCGCCACTGTTGCCGTTGCCGCCGGCACTGGCATTGCCCCCAGTATCCCTGTTGCCGCCAGCCGTGTCCTTGGACTTGCTCGCGCCCATGGCGCCCTTGGCTTCTTCGGGTCTCGATGTCGCCTTGTTCACGGCGCCGGCGGCCGGGACCTTGGCGTTCGAGGGCGCCACACGCGTAATCTGCGGCTTTCCGGAAAGACCGGCGACCGTCATCCCGGATGAGGTTACCTGGGCACCCTGGCCGGCACCGAGGTCGCTACGTTCACCGGTACTGAAACTGGTCACCTGGACCAGACCTCGGTCGACAGCGACGGCCGCGTTGGTTTTGCCGACCTTGACGGTGAATTGCGTACCCTTGACCACGGCTGCCAGAAACGGCGTCTGCACCGTTGTATGCGGTCGCTGCCGCTTTTCGATTTCAAGGCTGATCTCGCCCACCTGCTGGACCACTTCGGTCTTGCGACTCATGTCCTGGCCCCGGGTAATGATCGCGGCCAGCGTATTGGGCTGAAAGGCGATGCTTTCCTTACCGCGCACCAGCTGCAGTCGCCCCCGCGGCCCGGTCGAGATCCAGGCCTTGTTGGGCACCTCCATGCCTTTCTGCAGCGGAATCCAGGTCTTCTTGTCGACGGTGTAGGCGACCTGTGCCGTCGCTTTCGCGGCCGTCCATGCCTCGCCCGCGGCCGATGCCGCTCCGGCAAGGCAGGTCAGGAAAAGACAAAGGATGGTTGAAACGATAAAGCGCATGATAGGTGCTCCCTTGAGCACCTAATTCAGCACGCGTTCCTTAAGATTCTTCTGAATTTGCTGTGCCGGTTTTATCAAACGCCTGTTTATTGGACGGAAAACGCACGAAGCCTGACGTGCCCCGGTCGGCATGACCAGTTCAGATTGCACCGCCTATGTGGCTACCCGCCGCTCAGCGGCTGCGGCGAAGCTTGATCGGCGGTCGCCCGGTTCTAGTTAGCGTAGGGCGAGTGATGTCGGCGCTTGCATCAACCGAACCCGAAAGGATTTCCCGTGCACACCGGAAAACAGGTTTCAGCCGCCAGAATGCTGCTCGGCATGACGCAAGAGCAGCTCGCCGAGCGCGCCGGCCTTTCTGTGTCAACGGTCGAGCGACTGGAGAACTCGGCTCCGGGCAGCGAGGATGAAGCGGGTGTGCTCGCTGGGGTGAGGGCGGCATTGGAGGATGCGGGCGTCACCTTCATTGATGAGCGGACAACAAGCGCTGCCGGTGGATTTGGTGTCCGCCTGTCCGTACCCGCTTCCCAATCGCTCGATACCGACGACGACGAAACCGTCCAATATCCAGAGATGGCGAAGAACGGTCCATTCGGTGCCGGAGGCTGAAACGATCGTCCGTTAGCCGGGAGACCGGCCATGCCGCGCGGATTTCCTGGCCATCAGCGCGTGACCGCCGTCGTCTGATCTTCCTTCTGCCGATTTGATTTTGCTCAAAGAAGCGGTGCACAGCTCAGCATAAGTCTTCGGCAAGGGAATGCTGACGTTCCCGATTCAAGGAGACAGACAATGACACGCCGCTTCACGAAATTTGCCGCTATCGCTGCGCTTTCTCTTGCCCTTCCTGGTTTTGCCGCAGCGGCCGATTTCGAGGTCAAGATGCTCAACAAGGGGGCGGAAGGCGCCATGGTCTTCGAACCGGCCGGCCTGAAGATCGCCCCCGGCGATACCGTCACCTTCATCCCCACCGACAAGGGCCACAATGCCGAAGCCATCAAGGGCATGATCCCGGAGGGTGCGGCCGAGTTCAAGGGCAAGATGAACGAGGAGATCAAGGTGACCTTTGACGTGCCGGGTCTCTACGGCATCAAATGCGCGCCGCATGTCGGCATGGGCATGGTCGCCGCCATCCTCGTCGGTGATGCGCCGGCCGCCAATCTCGACGCCTTCAACGCAGCCAAGCTGCCGAAGAAGGCCCGCGAGCGCATCGACGCTGCCGTCGCTGCCGCGCAGTAACAAGGCACTCTGCCTGTGATGGGGTCGCGATCGACCGCATCACAGGGGCAACAGTACCGGGGAGCGGGCGGCATGGATTGACGCCCGCTCCCCGAGTTCTCTCATCTCGGACGCACTGCGCAATTCGCGGCGGCTCTCAGCTCTCTTTTTCCCAATACCAGGCAACGTATTGCTTCCGGCGGTCGCGACCTTTTTGCGCGAGATGCCGCTTGATCGTCCGCACATCAGCCTTTTCGCCGGCAAACCAGACAAAGGTTTCGGCGTTCACATCCTCGAGTGCAGCCTTCACCTTGTCCACCAGAGGATGGGCATCGGTGCCCGTATAGGATGACCGGTGCAGCCATTCGACATGGATTGGAGCCTGACCGCGCAAGGCTTGCTCCTCGCTGGCATCTTCGACCTCGATGATCGCCCGCATCGCGACGCCAGGCCGCGCTTCCTCGACCATCCGGGCGATGGCTGGCAGCGCACTTTCGTCGCCGGCAAAGAAGATGTTCTGCGCATCGGGCAAGCCGCCGCCGCCCGGTCCCATGATCGCCACCTGCTGGCCGATCTCAGCGTCCCGTGCGAAATCCGCGCCAGGTGTCGCCACGCCCTCGGCCGGGTGCTGCAGGATATCAAGGGCAATGTGGCGTGCTTGCGCGTCGACGCAGCGGATCGTGTAGATCCGCACAAGCAACTCGTCGGGCCAGCCGATGCGTCCGTTTTCCTGCAGGTGAGGCCATACAGGTGTCTGACCCTGCGGCGGCACCAGCAGCCGCACATGCATGTTGCGCACGAGAAAGGGCGAGACGTCGGCGACGGAGAGCGTCACCCGCCGCATCCTTGGGGTGACATCCTCGACGCCGACAACGGTCGCCTCGTGGAAACCCGGCGGTTTCACCTTCGCGGCCGGCTTCGACCACTCGAGCGAGAAGGGCTCATCCCCGGCGAAGTAAAAGAGATGTTCGGCGAACATGGTGCGCGTGACGGCGAGCGCCTCTTCCCCCAAGGTGCTGATTTCGATCTGCAGCACGTCCTCGGCCGTCACGATGTGGATCGTCCAGTCCTCCGATTTCAGCGTGGCAACGCCATCGGCGTGAGCCACGTCCGAGTGCTCGACGAAGTGTTCGCAGATTTCAGCAAGCATGGCGCCGACATCGGCAGGACGGGCAATACCGGTGAGTTTGGTGGGCTGAAGATCGGTCATGATTGTGCCAGTCGCGTGAGGGAGGACGAGGATTGCATGTGGTGCCGCCCGATCGGGAGCATCATCGGTCGGCCGGATGTCGGATCGGTGAGAATCCGGGCCTCGAGGTTGAACACCCGGCGGACCATGTCTTCGGTCAGGACGGTTTCCGGGCTGCCGCTTTTGAAGGGGCTTCCGCCCAGCATCGCGACGAGATGATCGCCATAACGAGCCGCAAGGTTCAGGTCGTGCAAGACCATCACGATGGTCGTGCCGCGGCTGCGGTTGAGGTCCGTCAGGAGATCGAGGACGTCGATCTGGTGGCTGATGTCGAGAAAGGTCGTCGGCTCGTCGAGCAGCAGGAATTCGGTCTCCTGGGCAAGAGCCATCGCGATCCAGACCCGCTGCCGCTGGCCACCCGACAGCTCATCCACCGGCCGGTCTGCAAGCTCTGCGGTCTGTGTGGCCGCCAGGGCATCGGCAACCGCCTGATCGTCCCCCTTGGTCCAGGATTGAAACAGGCCATGATGCGGATGGCGGCCGCGGCTCACCAGATCCATGACCGTGATCCCATCCGGCGCGATCGGGGATTGTGGCAGAAGTCCCAGCCGGCGCGCGAGTTCGCGGGTCGGGACCTTGTGGATCGCCTTGCCGTCGAGCAGAACCTCGCCAGCCTTGGGCTCGATCAGCCGCGACAGTGCCTTGAGTAGGGTGGACTTGCCACAGGCATTGGCGCCGACAATGGCAGTGATCTGGCCGGATGGGAGGATGAGGTCCAGATCGCTAAGGACGAGGTTGTCACCGTAAGCGGCCGAAAGAGCTTTTGCTTCGAGGCGGTGATCGGTCATGTCGCGGCTCCCCGCCGATTGCTCCTGATGATCAGGGTGATGAGGTAGGGTGCTCCCAGCGCTCCGGTCACCACGCCGACCGGGTATCGGCTGGGCAAGAGAAACTGGCCGACGAAATCTGCGGTGAGCACCAGCAAGGCGCCGACCACGGCGGCCGGCAGAAGGATCGAACTGCGTCGTCCGAAGACGCCGCTCGCGATCGGGCCTGCAAGAAAAGCGACGAAGGCGATCGGGCCCGTGACCGCGGTCGCGGTGGCGATCAGCCCGACGGCGCAGACGATAACCATGAGCTTGGTCGAGGAGACATGCACCCCGAGCGCGGTCGCCGTCTCGTCGCCTGCCCGCATGACATCGAGATCGCGCGCCTTGGCCAGAAGCAGGCTGCCCAGCGCAATGAGGGCAACGATCAGCGGAAGGGCCTGATCGAGCTTGGCGCCGTTCAGGCTCCCGGTCAGCCAGCGCATGGCTTCCTGTAGCGTGAAGGCGGGCGCGCGCGACAGGATGTAGGCAATCATGCTTTCGAGCATGGCAGAGACGCCGATCCCGACAAGGATCAGCCGCGGTCCGGCAACCCCGTTCTTCGAGGAGAGGCCATGCACCAGAAGTGCGATTGCAAGGCCGGCACCTACGGCCAGAAGAGAGACGACAGGCCCGCTGAGTGAGAGCACCACGATGGCAAAGACCGCTGCCGCGCTGGCGCCGGAGGTGATGCCGATGATGTCGGGGCTGGCGAGCGGATTGCGCAAGAGCGTCTGGAAAGCAGCTCCTCCGAGGCCGAAACTCATGCCGGCGGCAATGGCCAGCACGGCGCGCGGCAGGCGCAGCTGCCCGACCGTGAAATCCGCGCCGGCAACCTGTTCTCCGATGAGGACGCGGATGACGTCTCCCAAAGGCGTGAAGGTGCGACCGGCCATCAGCGTCAGCGTGAAGCCTGCAAGGATGAGGACCAGAATAAGGGCTAGCTTGATCAGCCGCCGGCGCGTCCGGTGTTTGCGGTTTGTCGCGACCATTGCTGCCAATGAGGCATCGGATCGAAGAAGGGTCACAGATCTCTCACCTTCTGCCGACGAACGATAAAGATGAAGACCGGCGCGCCGATAAGGGCGGTCACCACGCCGACCTCGAGTTCGGACGGGCGGGCCGCAAGGCGACCGAGAATGTCACTCGCCGTCAGAAGGATGGCCCCGCCAATGGCGGAGAATGGCAGAAGCCAGCGATGATCCACGCCAACCAGCAGCCGGCAGGCATGCGGGACGACGAGGCCGACGAAGCCGATCGGGCCGCAGACGGCCGTCGTCGCGCCGCACAGCACGACAGCACCGAGCGTGGCCATGCCGCGCGCCAATGCCACGCGCTCGCCAAGCCCCGCGGCAAGTTCGTCACCGAGCGCCAGGGCATTCAGGCGTCGGGCTGAAAGCAGGCAGAGCAAGAACCCAACCAGAAGGAACGGATAGATGTGTTCCATCCGCTCGAAGGTCGCACCCCCGACGCCCCCGATCTGCCAGGAGCGGATGCCGCCGGCAATGTCTGCACGTGGCAAGACGACGGCAATCACCAGCGATGAAAAGGCGATCGCGGTTGCCGTACCGGCAAGTGCAAGCTTCAGCGGCGTTGCGCCACCGCGTCCCATCGAGCCGATGACATAGACGAAGACGGCCGTGGCGCCGGCACCCGCGATGGCAACCCAGATGAAGACATGGGCCGAGCTGATGCCGAACCACGCCACGCCCACCACAACGGCAAGCGATGCGCCGACATTGATGCCGAGGATTCCGGGATCGGCGAGCGGATTTCGCGTCACGCCCTGCATCACGGCCCCGGCAAGGCCGAGAGCCGCACCGGCAAGCAGTGCCAGAACGGTGCGCGGCACGCGCGTGGCCACGGCGGCGCGGTCCAGCGTCGTTGCGTCTCCGGAAAGAGCCGCCAGCACCTCCGAGAGCGGCACATCGCGAGTGCCGATGGTGAGGGACAGCAAGGCGACGCCGATGCAGACCACGATCGCCCCGGCCAGCCAAACCAATCCACCTCTACCTGTCTTTGCAAGAGACGGTCGGTGGGCGGAGGAAAGGGAAGGGGCGGATATCATTCCGTCTTTCGCGCCGCTTCTGCGAGCTTCTCCACATAGGCAGGCAATACCCAGGTGATCGACAGCGGCGTGGGATTGGCTGCGGTCCCTACGGGATCCCGGCCGAGCGTGACGATCGCGTCATGCTTCACGGCCGGCATGTGGGACAGAAGAGGATTGGCTTTCATCGCCTCGATCAAGGCCTGGTCGCCATAGGTCACGAGAATATCGACGTCATCGAAGAGATCGATCTGCTCGGCGCTGATCGAACCAGCGAAGCTGCCGGTCGTCGATGCCTGCATCACGCTTTTCGGCATCGAAAGCCCGAGATCGGCGAAGAACCGAACGCGGGTGTCCTGGGTCGTGTAGAAATTGACAATGCTGAGGTCGGTCGCGTCGAGATGGGTGACGAACATCGCCCGTTTGCCCTTGAGTTCAGGATACTTGGCGACCTCGGCTGCGATCTTCTGCTCGATATCGGCAATCAATGCTTCGCCATCAGGTGACATGCCCATGCCGGCGCTGTCGAAGCGGATCGTTTCACGCCAATCCGTCGACCAGGGCGCCTGCGGATAGGCGATGACGGGAGCGATCTGGCTCAAGGTGTCGTAGTCGGATTGGCTTAAGCCCGAATAGGCGGCGAGAATGACATCTGGTGCCGTCCCGGCAACCGCCTCGAAGTCGATCCCGTCCCCCTCGTCGAACAGCACAGGCGCGTCGGCGCCGAGGGATTTCAGACGCTCCGACACCCAAGGCAGCAGCCCGTCGCCGTCATCATCACCGAAATTCGCAGCCGCCATGCCAACCGGTACGATGCCGAGGGCAAGCGGGACTTCGTGATTGGCCCAGGCCACGGTGGCAACCCGCTGCGGTTTCGCAGGAACAGTCGTCTGCCCGAGCGCATGGCTGAGCTCGAGGGGAAAACGAGCCTCCTCGGCGGCGAAGGCCATCGAGCCGGAGACAGAGAGGAAGACGGCTGCAAGAGGCGCCAGGTGATGCAAATTGATCCGCATGGGTCCCAATCATCCCTTGGTTAAGTTGACTTTCCCTCTCAGCTTCAATTCATGGGGTCAAGCAATTTGGACCGAGCTGACGACATCGGCTCTTGATTTTCCGGGGAATCTTACAAAAAAGAGAAATCTACAATACTGGATGAAAATTATCCAGTTAAAGGCGTGCAGACCGATCCGATCTTGGACTGCAGCGGCCGGGGCTCAGGGATAGGGCCGCAAGAGACTGCAGGCCTAAATCCGGTGTCGGTCGGCGCCCGACGATGATCCTCTCTGTTCATCGTGCGGGAATGTCGGAACGTCAAATTCTGGAAACAACATGATCAGAGCCATTCCCGCCCGGGGCGCCACGCGTGTGTCCCTTCGCCATCGCATCAGCATCCTTCTGGGCTGCACGGCATTCGTGGCCCTGGTGCCGGTATTTGCCGTCGCTCAGGACGCCGATACCGAAGGGGACACGACCGTTCTGCAGACGATCACCGTTGAAGGGGCCGGCAAGGCCGACGCGGATTCCAGATCGATCGTCGCGACCCAATCGAGCGCCGTCGGCAAGATGCCCGGCGAAATCCTGACGACACCGGCGACCGTTTCCGTCGTCACATCCAAGGAAATCGAGCAGCGCGGTGCCGACAGCGTCGAGAAGGTGGTGCAGTACACCGCCGGCGTAACCACCGATTTCTACGGATCGGACGATCGTTTCGATTACGTCACCATTCGGGGCTTCTCGCCCTACACCTACCGCGACGGTCTGGCCCTCGGCAGAACCTGGCTGGGTGTGAAGGAAGAACCCTATGCCTTTGAGAGGCTCGAGATCCTGAAGGGCGCGAATTCCACCGGCTTCGGCGTTTCCGATCCGGGTGGTGCCATCAATTATGTGACGAAGACGCCGCGCAGCGAGCGTTTTGGCGAAGTCTATGGCACGACCGGATCCTTCGCCCACAAGGAGACGGGCTTCGACTTCGGCGACAATCTGACGGAAGACGACACCCTGTCCTATCGCCTGACCGGTAAGTTCCAGCGGGCCGATGGCGAGTATGATTTCTCGGAGAACGACGAGAACTTCATCATGGGCGGTTTGACCTGGCGTCCCACCGACATGACCAGTTTGACATTCGTCTTCGATCACCTCGATCGCAACGCGACCCCGAGCGGTGGCGGTCATCCGCTTTACACCGACTTTGACCGGGATCGGTTCTTCGGAGAGCCGGATTTCAACTATGATGCGACGAACCGCAACACCTATACGATGCTGTTCGACCACGATTTCGGCAACGGCCTGAGCTTCAATTCCAGTGCGCGCTACAGCAATGCCAACCGCGACACCGGCTTTGCCTATATCTATGATTCAGCCGGCGCCTCCAGCCTTGCTGACACCAGGGCAGACCGCATCTATTCTGTCGGCTCCAGTTCGAGCGAACAGTTCATTGTAGATGCCCATCTGCTGTACGAGACAAATTTCGACCAGGTTGAAAGCCGAACCCTGGCTGGCGTTGACTACAACAGCATCGAGTCCAGCAACGAGTCCGGCTATCTCTGGGGCGCAGGGACGCCATCAATCGATTGGCAAAATCCCGTCTATGCAGGTCTGCCGTCGGCGATCCCGCTCACGACCCGCAAGAGCAACGACCGCAGCACCCGGGCCATCTATCTGCAGCAGGATCTGATCTTCTCGGACCGCGTCACGGCCAGTGTCGGCCTGCGCAACGACTGGCTGGATCTCGAAGAGACCGATCTGGCGACCCGGGTGTCCAAGTCGCGAGACTACAGCGAGTTCAGCAAGCGCGTCGGTCTGAGCTACAAGGTTACCGAGGAACTGGCGGCCTATGTCAGCTATGCCGAGTCCGTCGCCCCGCCGAGCACGGGCAACGAGCCGCTCTACGGCTCGCAGTACGAGGTGGGCGTCAAATATCGTCCGGACGCCTTCCCCGGCCTGATCACCGCCTCGATCTACGACCTCACGCTCGAAAACATCACCACATCCGAGGGGCCGTTCTACCTTGCGGCCACGGTCGAAAAGGTGCGCCATCGCGGTCTGGATTTTGAAGCAAAGGTCGAGGTCACGCCGAGCTTCGGGCTGATTGCGGGATATAGCTACATCGACTCGAAGATCGAGGACACGAGCACCACTTCGAGTTCGGTCGATGGCAAGCGTTTCGCCCAGGTCCCCGAGCACATGGCATCAATCTGGGGCACGTACACGCTCGAAGGCAACGGCGATCGCGGCGACATGACCTTCGGGGCAGGCGCGCGCTTCGTCGGCTCCTACTATTTCAACAACGCGAACACCCGCAAATCTGACGGCGCAGTGATCTTCGATGCCTCCTTCACCTATGCGATCAAGGAGAACACGAGCTTCCAGCTGAACGTCAGCAACCTGTTCGACGAAAAGCATGTCGCCAACAATGATGGCGGTGCGCTCTACTACAACCCCGGTCGCGCCATCTACGCGACCCTCCGCCAGACCTGGTGAGAAACGGCGAGGGCTCGCAGCGCAAAGCGTGGCGAGCCCTCGTGCCATCTAGATGGAATGGTGTTTGCGTCGCCAGACGGCCGGGGTATCCCCGGTGATGCTGCGGAACACTTTGGTCAGATGCGCCTGGTCGGAAAAGCCGAGTTGCGCGCTGATGTCAGCGATGCTCATCTCGGTTTCCGAAAGCATCTGCCGCGCCATGTCGATCCGGCGTGACAGTTGCCACTGCAGCGGCGTCATCTCCGTGGTCTGACGGAAAACCGTGGCGAACCAGCTCTCCGACAGGCCGACGACATCTGCCATTTCTCGAACGCTCAAACGACGCCCGCCGCAATTGGCGAAATATCCCGAAAGCCGGTTCAGTTGCGCCTTGGTGAGATGCCCGGCATGCGCCGCCGTTCGATCGTCGCTGATCCGCAGATCGAGAAGTCCGGTGACGATGCTGCCCACCAGGTTCTCGGCAAAGGCGGGATGCCTGCCATCCGTCGAAAGCTCGTCGACAACAAGTGTCGCAAGGCTGGCCAGTGGACCGGGATCCTGCAGTTCGACCGGTTGCTTGATGATGGCGCGTGCCGCCGATGAGCCGACAGCCGGCGTCAGATAGCGCATCAGGCGTTCGGTGTGCAGATGCAGGTCGAGGTGGGAAAAGCGGTGGCGGCTGCTGAACTTCGTCCACATGGGCATGCCGGCTGGCACATAGATGGCCCGCGCCATGCCCCGCTCGCCCCGGTCCAGTTCCTCCGCCCGGTCCGCCACCCGGATCTGGGTGCTGACGTCGTTGAAGAAGAAGACGATCCGTGGATCCGGCGAGAGATAATAGCCGTTTGCCCCAGCATGGCCTTCCGCTTCCCAGTGGACGCCGACGACGCCGTCGAGGGAACGCCATTTGGGCGGCATGAGGGCGCGGATACCCTCGATTTCGGACTGCATCGAATGGAGATATGTCAAACCACTGGCCTCTCACCCGGTTTCGGTGACCTGCACATGCGTCATGGCGCGGCGCACTATTGGCCGGATGCTGGCGCCGGGTCAATAAAGATGACTTGATAAATCATATTTTTGATCTCGACTTTTTTGCTGTGGCTGTTCTGCCCACGGCTTGGATCGTGACGAAGGAGCGCAGGTCCGCCTTCGACGCTGAGCCGTAGTGTTGCTCGGTGGGCATCAGTCAGTGCCAGCCGGATTGAACGCATCTGGAGTAACGATGGCAGACTTCGACTTCCCCCTGACCCGCAGCGACGCCCTTCAACGCCTTAACGATTTTCTGCCGCATGCGGGGGCTGCCTATGCACGCTTGCGCAACAAGGAACAGGGGCAGGGACAGCATGTGCATGTATCGCGATTGTCCGCTGCGCTGCGCAGACGGCTGATCTCCGAGCAGGAGGTGGTCGATGCAGTACTGGCACGGCATGGCCTGTCGGCCGCCGAAAAATTCGTCAGCGAAGTGTTCTGGCGCACCTACTGGAAGGGCTGGCTCGAGCAGCGTCCAACCGTTTGGGAGGATTATAACGCAGCCGTCGAACGGGCGCTGGAGCAGCTGGACGCACTGTCGGGACTGCGCAAGCGTTATGCCTCGGCGATCGCTGGATCGACCGGCATCGACTGTTTCGACGCCTGGGCAAGAGAACTGAATGAGACGGGCTATCTGCACAACTGGGCGCGCATGCAGTTTGCCTCGATCTGGATCTTCACGCTCGGCCTGCCCTGGGAACTCGGCGCCGCCTCGATGTTCGAGCGCCTGATCGACGCCGATCCGGCATCGAACACCCTGTCCTGGCGTTGGGTGGCGGGGCTGCACACGGCCGGCAAGGCCTATCTCGCCGATGCCGAGCGCATCCGTTCCATGACAGATGGCCGCTTTTCGCCCGCCGGCCTGGCGCGCACGGCCCGCATTCCCGCAGACAGTGTGCGTACCCCTTCACCTTCATCCATTCGGCTGGCCTCTTCGCCGGATCCATCCGCGGCCACTCTGTTCCTGCTGACCACGGAGGATCTGTCGGTCGAGCAGGTTGGCACGATGCGTGCGCTTCCGGTCAAGGCCATCGCGTTCCTTAGGGGTCGCAACAAGTGGGATGACGCTGCGCTTGCTGATGGTCTTGCCCGTGCCGCACAGGTGTGGCCGGATGCGGAAGTCTGCGGGGCTCTCGCCCCGGGCGAACTGGCCGCAGCAGCCAAGGCGGCAGGCTGCAAACAGATCGCAACTGCTTTCCTGCCCGTCGGCCCGGTTGCGTCCTCCATCGCCCCGCTACGCGCCGAGGTCGACAGGTTCGGCATCGCCTTCACGGAATATCTGCGCGATTGGGATCGGATGGCTTGGCCACATTGCCGGAAGGGCTTCTTCGGGCTGAAGGAGAAGATTCCGGCTCTCCTGCAGGCTGAGCACCGCTGACATGCGCTCCAATCCTCGGAAGGATAGTGATGAGTGATCGTGATCGATACAGGCCCGTGCCCCAGGGGCGTCTCAGCCGGCTTGCGGCACTTGGCCAGATTGCCGGTGGTGTCGCCTCGGGCATGGTCGCGGAAGGCTTGAGCCGCTTGGCGAAAGGGGAACGTCCGCACTTAAGAGATCTGCTGTTGACGCCATCGAACGCGCTGAAGGCTGCAGAGCAGCTGTCGCGCATGCGCGGCGCGGCGATGAAGCTCGGCCAGATGATCTCGCTGGAACCCGGCGAATTCCTGCCGCCCGAGCTCCAGTCGATCTTTGCGCAGCTCCGGTCCTCGGCGCATTTCATGCCGCCGAGCCAGCTTTCCGCCTCACTGTCCAGCGCCTGGGGCCCGGACTGGCGACGCCATTTCAGCCAGTTCGAGACGACACCGATCGCAGCCGCTTCGATCGGGCAGGTCCATCGGGGTATTCTGTCCTCAGGCCGTCCGGTTGCCGTCAAGGTTCAATATCCAGGCGTGCTCCAGAGCATCGATTCCGACATCGACAATGTCGCGACCTTCCTGCGTCTGTCGGGCCTTCTTCCCGCAGGTCTCGACATTGCGCCGCATCTGGCGGAAGCCAAGCGGCAGTTGCGGGAAGAGGCAGATTATCTGCGCGAGGCGGAGGAAATGCGTCGCTTCGGCAGCCTGCTCGCCGATGACGACCGCTTCGTGGTGCCGGCCCCCGTGGAGGATCTCCTGCGGCCGACAGTCCTGCCCATGGATTTCGTCGAGGGGGCTCCGCTCGAAACCCTGGCCCATGCACCCCAGACGCAAAGAGATGCGGCCATGCAGGCGATCTCCGAGCTGGCGTTGCGCGAGCTTTTCGTCTTCGGTCACATGCAGACGGATCCCAACTTCGCCAACTATCTCTGGAGGCCTTCGGATGGGCGGGTCGCGCTTCTCGATTTCGGCGCGGTACGACCGGTCTCCCCGGAAAGCGCCAGAGACTACCATCTCCTCCTGCAGGCGACTCTCGGCGGAGATCCCAAAGCCGTGCGCGATGCGCTGATGCAGATGCGCTATCTGTCCCGGGCGCAGACGGAGCGCTACGGACGGACGCTGGATGAAATGACACGCGTCGTCCTCGACCATGTCCTGAAGGCGCCGGAGGGGCTCGTCGATTTCAGCGACCGTGGCCCGCTCGTGGAAATCCGCGAGCGCGCAGTGCCGATTTTTGCCGATCGCGCGCTCTGGGCGCTGCCGGCTCCGGACAAGATGTTCCTGCAACGCAAGATCACCGGGCTTGCGCTTCTCAGCATGAAGCTGCGCGTCCGCATGCCGCTTTCGGCCATGCTTCGAGACTATGCCTGACGCGTATCGCAGGGCTACTGCAGTAATTTTCAGTCTGCCTGCTTCGCGGTTGCGACCGGGGCCGTGACCAGCTTGAACTCAGCCATCTCTTCCGGCGTCAGGTAGTAGAGCCGGTCCGGAGGCGTTTCCAGCGCGTTGATCCAAAGCCCGTTGCCGATGCCCATTTCCTCGAGATGGCGGGCAATGCGTGCCGTGGTGCTCTGTGCGCCGGACATCGCCTGCTCGGGTGAGGGGCGGTCTTGCCCGGCATTGAAGACCTGATGCACGCCGAGAATGGCATCCTGTTCTGCCTCGCGGGCCACACCGCCGGCAAACACCAGAGGACAGGAGGAGGCGCAGAGCGCCTTGCTCGCCACCTTGGTGTTGATGCCTTTTTCCCGGATCAGCTTCGACATGGCCAGGGCATCGTTGACCGAGCCACCCGGCGAATTCAGCGACACCGCCTGAACATATTCGCCGCGAGCAGCGATCTCCTCGGCAAATCGCTCTGCAGCACCAAGGTCGATCGAACCTTCCGCCTTGAGCACGCCGCCCGTCAGCAATTCGAACCGCATCGGTTGGCGCAGGATTTCCGGAGAACTGTCAGGGTCCACCGGAGGCGCCTGGGGAGTACCGTCCGTCAGCGCTGGCGGAAGGACGGGTGCGTCCGTCGTCATCGGATCATGGCCGGGAAGGGGAGCCTGCGCGAGGCTCATCTCCCGGAGGTCCGTGAACAGGAAAGCACCCGCAGCCGCCAGCAGCCCGAAGAAGGCGCTACGCATCAAGAGCCCGTCATCGGCACGCACAATGGCAGTCTTCAGGCGCAGGGCGAGCGAAGATGGTTTCACGCCGGGGGTCCCTTGCGTGGCGCCTTGGCGGCCATGTCGAGGCTGGTGATGTTGGAATCGATCCGCCCGCGCTCGTCTTCCGCTTCTGCGGAGTGGAGCGCCTGTTCGACATCGATCCCCTGTCGATTGAGCGCCCGCTGCACTTCGAGCGCCCGCTGCACTTCGAGCGCCTCCAGCAGTTCGGCTGCGGTGATCCGCTGTGCGAAGGGCATTTGCTCCTCCTGTCGCCGGATCGCTCCGTGCACCACGGTCAGGATGAAGACCAGGACGGCAGGAAGGAGATCGATCGAAATCGCCCCCGCCCAGGCCGGAATGAAATCCGCAGCATAACGCAGGACAGCCTCTGCCGAGGAGAGCGGGACGAAGCGCCGTTCGGCGACCGGCTCGCGTGCGAGGATTTCGTCGGCGGCCTGCGACAGAACCTGCGACTGGGCGGAAACAGAGGTCCGGATCGTCTGCATGACCTGGTCCTGGCGCTCGGCCAGATCGGCTGCTCGACCATCGGCAACAGGCGCGATAAAGCCGAGGGAGAGGTCGTCGGCCGCCCGCTTGACGGAGGGGGCAATCGAGGTCTGTTCCAGTGACGTGATGACGCCGGAAAGGGCGACGACTTCGGCGGAGAATTCGTCGCTGCGGGGTGCAATTGCACCGGGCGCCGAAACCAGCGTGCGCATGGTCGCCAGATGAGCGCGCCCCTGGTCGAAGAGCGTCGTCACCCGCTCGCGCGAGGCGGTGATGCCGGTTTCCAACTCGTCGAGTTGGGCGGACATCTGCGTCAGAAGCTGGACGACGCTGCCCGCACCCGTGGTGCCTGTGAGCGCGCCATTTTGCCGTTCGTCCTCGGCAAGCCGCGAAAAGCGCTCCGATGTCCGCTGGATGTCGGGCAGCAGGCTTTGGGCGGCAAGTGCGTTCTGATGCGCCTGATCGAGATCCGCCGTGTAGTCCTGCACCGTTTCCGCGAGATGCTGTTCGAGTGCGGCAGATCCTGCAAGCGCCGCCGCATTCAGCCAGCTCGACATGGCGATGATCATGGCGCAGCCGAGCGCCATCACGCCCATCAGGGCCCCGCGTGCCGCAGCGCCGGTCACATGGGGGTAGAAACGCGCCATGTAGGACCAGAAGGCATAGATCGCCACCGAGACCGAGGCTGAATAGATGATGGCGGCAAAGAAGACCGCGGTCGGTGAGCCGTCGAGAAGGCTACGGACCCCCAGATAGGTGTAGACACCGGACGCAAGGGCCAGAACGGCGAGCGCAAAGCGGGTCATGGTTTCGACGGCAAGGACGCCATCCTGCAAACGATGCGATGCGCCAAGCGCCATGGAGACCTCCGACAGGAATGAATTCTTAACAAGCTCTTAAGAAGCGGGCGAAATGAAGGCTGAGGCTGAGTTGCCTTTCCTTCGGCGAAGGACGTTGTCGTTCATGCAAAAACACCCATAATCGGTGTGATTTGCAACCAATTCGGGCTTGCCGGATGCGTCTAGCCGCGATGAGCACATATTTAGGAGCGGTGGATGAGCCGTCTTCTTCACCCCTCTCACGAATTTGTGTCACACTAGAAGCGTAATGCGCCCTCTGTCGCGTACCGTGAGGCCCGCAATCAGGCCCCTCGGTACGAGCCCTCATTCTCTGTTGGTTTTGCTGCATGCGTAAGAATGGCTCGCCGCTTTTTGTCAGTGCCAGGATGGTGGCCGAGCGCGCCGGCGTGTCCCGTTCCGCTGTATCGCGCACCTTTACCGACGGCGCGAGCGTTTCGGAGGAGACGCGTCGAAAGGTCGTCGAAGCGGCCGAGGCGCTCGGCTATCACGTCAATCATCTGGCCCGCCAGCTGCGCGAGCGTAGCAACATCGTCTGTCTGATCGTCTCGGATCTGACCACGCCCGTCAGAGCGGCAATGGTCGACCGCTTGACCCGCAAGCTTCAGGCGGCAGGCAAGATCACTGTGGTTCTCAACACGGAGAGTGACGAGGCAAGCGTCAATCACGCCTTGAAGCTCACCTTGCACTACCGTGCCGATGCGACGGTGGTCCTGTCGGGAACGCCATCGACGGGACTGGTGAAAACGGCGCTTGCCAACGGCCAGCAGGTCATCCTGATCAACCGCGACGACGGTCTGGAGGGCTGCGACAATGTCGGGCTGGACAATGCGACGGCAGCAAGAGAGGCGCATTTCCTCCTGAAACGGGCCGGGTGCCGGCGTCTCGGGATCGTGACCTCGGCGGCCCGCACCCCGAGCCTGGTGGAGAGAGAAGAGCGCTTCCTCGAGGCGGCCGCCGCTGAAGCGATTACGGTGACCGTCGTCGAGGCGGACGCGACCAGCTATCGCGCCGGTTTCGAAGCTGCCAAACGCGTCTATGCCCGGTCGGAGCCTCCAGACGGTGTGTTTGCCGTCACCGATCTGCTCGCGATCGGCTTCATGGATGGGGCACGCCTCGAATTCGGCCTCAGGATCCCGGAGGATCTCTGCGTCATCGGCTTCGACAATATCGAACAGGCATCCTGGGAAGCCTATCGGCTCACAACCTTCCAGCAGCCGCTCGATCGGATCGCACAGCATGTGGTCACCCTCCTGACGGAAGCAGAAGACCCGACTGGAACTTCTCAGCCGGACGGAGCCGTCTTCGAGCCGGTCGCCGTCTGGCGCCGTTCCGTTCGTCCCCATCCCGGGTCGACCTGATGCACGCGTGTGCATTCTCCCGGTGTCATCAAACCTTCGTCTAATCCCTGTAGGACGGAAATGCCCGATTAAGCGCGTTGCACGCATGTGCAAGCGCATGGTGCAAGTCTGCAGAGGGGCCGAGGCGGCGGTCCCTCTGCAGGCGTGCCCGGGCAAGCATTTCGAGAGATGCAGGCTGCAGGCCCGTCGGGGTCAATGTCGCTGTGTCTCGGGGTTTGATTGTGAGCCGACGCCGGGTGGCGCGGCAGCCAAGGGAGAAGACGATGAAGCGTCGCGCATTCCTGATTTCCACGGCCGGCACCGTTGCCGGAATGATGATTCTACCGAAGCTGTCCTTTGCAGCCGAAGGTCAGATCGACTGGTATACCGGCTCGGATGCCAATGTCCTCGATTTCTGGACCAACACGGTCAAGCCGGCTTTCGAAGCAGCGAATGCGGGCGTGAAGCTCAATCTCGTCGATGCCGGCGACAATGCAGGCATCCAGTCGATCGCCGAGCGCGCCATCGCGGCAATGCAGACGAACACCGACCCGCAGGCCGATTACTTCGAGCATACCGATCCGCGGCTGCCGAAGGGCGCCATCGAGGCTGGCCTCTACGTCAACATGAAGGAAGCTGGCCTGTCGAACTATTCGAAGGTCAACCCGCTCGCCATCGACAGCGACTACTCGCTTCCCTATCGCGGCAGCCAGGTGCTGCTCGCCTACGACACCACCAAGCTGTCGGCTGCCGATGCGCCGAAGACCTGGGATGCGCTCGTCGCCTGGATCAAGGCCAGCCCCGGCCAGTTCGTCTACAACCGCCCTGACAAGGGTGGTTCGGGCGGAAACTTCGTGCGTCGTGCCATCCATCAGGCAAACGGCCTCGACCCCAAGGCCTTCACGGTCGACAATTACACCGAAGCCTTCGGCAACGAGGCCCTCGGCAAGGCCTGGGAGCTGCTCAAGGACATCGCCCCGTCGCTCTACGACAACGGCGCCTACTCCTCCGGCAACACACAGTCGATCCAGTTGCTCGCCCAAGGCGTTGTAACCATGACCCCGGTCTGGTCCGACCAGGTTCTCCAGGCGATCGATCAGGGCGTCTTGCCGGAAACGACCGGCATCGTACAGCTTCAGGATCTGGCTCTCTGCGGCAACTTCTCGCGCGCCGTGGTGCTCGCCAACGGCAAGAACCGCGACGCAGCCCTGAAGCTGGCCAATTTCATTCTGACCGAAGAGATCCAGGGTGCCATTCTTTCCGAACTTGGCGGCTTCCCCGGTGTCAGTTGGGAACATGTCTCCGCTGATCTGCGCGAGAAGTTCGCCGACATTATCCCGAACAGCATTCCGACCTTCCCGGCTGGCGCCTGGGAAGTTGCGGTCAATGACGGCTGGTACCGCAACGTCGCGCCGACCATCGACCGGAAGTCGTGAGTTCAGGCGTGACATCGTCTGCGATATCCAGAACCATGGCGGGCAGGGGGCTTGTTGGCCTCCTGCTCGTCGCCTTGCCGGTTTCGCTCGTCGGATGGCTGGTCATCTGGCCGATCATCAGTGCCGTCCTGCGCACGGTGTGGCGGACGTCGCCGGATGGTGAGGCGGGCTTCGACCTGTCGAGCTATATCTTCTTCTTTTCCGACGCCTACAGTCTCAACAATCTCAGCCTGACACTCTGGACCACGGCGGTTTGTGCCTTGCTGCTCCTGGTCGTGTCGCTTCCGATCGCGCTTTATCTGCGCTTTGCCCGAGGCGGCATCTCCTCCTATGTGCAGGCGCTCGCGATTTTGCCGATGTTCGTGCCGTCGATCATTCTCGCCTATGCCCTGATCCGCGTGCTCGGGCCGAACGGCATGGTCGACCTGCTTTTGAACTTCGCCGGCCTGCCGAAATTGAGAACACCGTATCTCACGCCCTGGGGGCCGGTGATCGGCTTGGTCTGGGACAATATTCCGCTGACGGTGCTGATCCTGCTCTCGGGTCTCGGCTCGGTGAGCAACATGGCGATCGAGGCGGCGCGTGATGTCGGCGCAAGCCGGCTTCGGGTTCTCCGGCACATCATATTGCCGCAGATCACCAATTCCATTCTGGTGGCACTGTCCTTTGCCGTGCTCGGCATCTTCTCCGCCTTCACGCTGCCCTATCTGCTGGGGCCTGCCTCGCCGGAGATGATGGGACCCTTCATGCAGCGAACGTTCAGGGATCTGAATGACCCCGTCAGCGCCATTACCCAGGCTGTGATCACCTTCGGCTTCTGCATCGTCTTTGGCCTGTTCTACGTGCGCTCCGTCGCCCGCAACCAGGGGAGATGAGGCCCATGAACCTACCCATTGCCCCACCACGCCGGATCGATGGCACTGGCATCCTGCTTGCGCTCGTGCTTTCGATCGTCGTCGTCCTGCCTTTGCTTGTGGTCGGCGTCTGGGCCTTTACCGAGGTCTGGCGCTATCCCAACGTCCTGCCGCAGCAATTCGGTCTGCGGTTCTGGGAGCAGACGCTGAACCGCGCGGACGTGTGGAACGCGCTATGGCTGAGCCTGACGCTCTCGGCCGTGGTGACGCTTGCCTCCGCGGTCATCTGCCTGCCGGCGGCTTATGCCTTTGCGCGGATGCGCTTTCCCGGTCGTGACCTCTTGTTCTTCTCGTTCCTCGCAGGCCATGCCTTCCCGAAATTCGGTCTCCTCGTCGCCATCGCCGCGATCTTTCTGCAGCTCGACCTGATCGGCACTTTCTGGGGTGTGGCGCTTATCCAGCTCGTCAACACGCTGATGTTCATGATCTGGATCCCGGTTGCGGCCTTCCAGGCCGTTGATCGTCGCATGGAAGAGGCCGCCCGCGACGTGGGTGCCGGCCCGTTCCGTGTCTTCTGGTCGATCACCTTGCCCCAGGCCGCGCCGACAATTGCGGCGGCCCTTCTCCTGACATTCGTCGGCACATTCTACGAGACGGAAGGCGCCTGGCTGATCGGCGCGCCGGGCATCCGCACCATGCCCGTGCTGATGATCAGTTTCATCAACAACCAGATGGTCATCCAGTTCGGTGCGGTCCTGTCCGTCATGCTCTGGGTCCCGTCCTTCATCGCCCTGATGTTCGCCCGCCGGGTGATCGGCGGCAACGCCTTTGCCAAGGGTTTTGGGGGATGAACAACAGCCTCACAGGAATACCAAGATGTCCAAACTGAGCATACGGGCGGTCTCCAAGGTCTTCGGGGCCGGAACCACCGCCGTCGACAGCGTCTCGCTCGATGTGGCGGATGGCGAGCTGGTCTGCCTGCTCGGCCCTTCCGGTTCCGGCAAGTCGACCTTGCTGCGCCTGGTGGGCGGCTTTGAGCAGCCGACATCGGGAACGATCGCGATCGACGGTCAGGACGTGACGCGTCTGCCGCCGGAGCAGCGTCCGACAGGCATGGTGTTCCAGAGCCATGCGCTCTGGTCGCATATGAACGTTTTCAACAACCTCGCCTTCGGCCTCAAGCTCCGCAAGCGTCCGGCTGCCGAGATCCGTGACAGGGTCGAGGGCGTGCTCGAGCTGGTCGGCCTGAAGGGCTACGACCGACGCATGACCAACGAGCTCTCAGGCGGCCAGCAGCAGCGCGTCGCACTCGCACGCTCTCTCATTCTCGAGCCGAAGATCCTGCTGCTGGACGAGCCCTTCGCAAGCCTCGACCAGCACCTTCGGGAGCGGTTGCGCGAAGAGGTGCGCGACATCCAGCTTCGCCTGAAGATCACGACGCTCTTCGTCACCCACGGGCAGGACGAGGCGCTCTCCATGGCGGACCGGATCGTGGTCATGCAAAATGGCAGGACCGAGCAGGCCGATCGGCCGGAGATCATCTACCGTGATCCGCAAACACCGTTTGTTGCTGGCTTCATCGGCACGATGAACTTCGTCGACGGTAGGGTCGAGAACGGCCGTTTCGTGCATCCCGACCTGTCTGTCGACATGCCCGTCTCGGATGGCCCGGTCACTCTGGCCGTGAGGCCGGAGGCACTTGACCTGGTCAGCACGCAAGACGGCGCGGCAGTCGTCCACCGCGTCACCGATTTCGGAACCCATGGTCTCGTCGATCTGCATCTCTCCGATGGCACCCGGCTCAAATCCCTGGTGCGCAGCCCCGAACCCTTCCGTTCCGGCCACGCGGTGGATCTGCGCCCTCGCGCCTTTGCCGCCTTCCGCGACAACGTCAAACTCTACCGGTCCTCCGATGCAGCCTGATCCGATCTTCATCGACCACCAAGGCCAGCGGACCCTCATCAAGTGGCACCGGGCGCGGAGAAAGGCGTCCGACGCCGAATTCACTCCGACCCGCATCCTCGACGCCATGCGTCTCGGCGCAAGTGTCGAGGTGGATCTCGTGGTCCATGCCGACAAGGGTTTTGCGATCCTGCATGATCTCAAACTCGATCACGGGACCACCGGATCCGGCCTGGTCTGCGAGACATCAGCCGAAACGCTGCGCCAGCTTTTCCTGCGCGGCAATGACGGGGAGCCGATCGCTGACCGGGTGATGTTGCTCGAGGATCTCTGTGACCTTCTAGCTGCAAACCCTGCCCATCCCGATGCCCTGCTGCAACTCGACTACAAGGAAGACCTGTCGCGCCTGTCGCCGGCCGTCATCGCCAATTTCGCGGCGACCGTCTCCAAGGTGGCGCATACGATGATCCTTTCGGGTGGCGATAGCGCCGCCGTCGCATCCCTGGCTGCCGCCACGCCGGGACTCAGAACCGGCTACGACCCGACCTATGTCGGCGTGCTCGACGACCTGCAATCCGGGGAGGACTTCTTGCGCTTTATCGCAGCTGCCCTGAAGACGACACCGGAAGCGGCGATGATCTATCTCGAGTACGAGCTCATTCTGGCGGCGGATGCAGCGGGCGTCGATCTCATCGGCGCCGTCCACGACGACAACCGGCATGTCGACGCCTGGACGATCCGGGCGATCACGCCTGTCACGCTTGCAAAGGTCCGCCGTCTCCTCGACCTGCGGGTCGATCAGATCACCACGGATGACCCCGAGGGTCTCCTTCTTGCATTGGCCGAAGGAGCCGCTTGATGTCCATCGATCCCGCAATCGTTCTGGCCGACATGATCGAGGCCGCGCGGCGCGCCGGCGCGCTGACGCTCGAGCATTTTCATCGCAGGGAGACGCTTGAAATCGGCGTCAAGGGACCGGGCGATTTCGTCAGCATTGCTGACGAGCAGTCCGAGACCCTGATCCGCGATTACCTGCTTACCCGTTATCCCGACTGGAGCCTGAGCGGGGAGGAGTTCCCCCCGGTCAAGGGCGTGGATGACACCTACCGCTTTCTCGTCGACCCGATCGACGGAACCACCAATTTCCTCTGGGGTCTCGACTACACGATCACGATCGCCTTGCGGCGGGCCGGCGAGACGATCTGTGGCCTCATCTACAATCCGGTGACGGACGAGATGTTCACGGCCCAGAAGGGGCAGGGTGCTCATCTCAACGGCAGGCGGCTCGAAATGCGCGACAGCGCCGATGTCAGCCAGATGGTGGTCGGAACCGGCCTTCCCACCCCGAACCTCTCGATGCATCCCGGCGCCTATGCGCGACTGGATGCGATCCGTGCACCGATCGGTGCTGTCCGCGTTCTCGGCAGTGCCGCCAATTGTTGCGCCTATGTCGCCTGCGGTCGTTTCACCGGTTACTTCGAGCAGACCGGTTTCGTCGATACGGCAGCCGGCATTCTCCTGGTGGAAGAAGCCGGCGGGGTCGTGACCGACTGGTGGGGGCGGGGACCGGAGTATTTCGAGAAATCCGGTTTGCTGATCGTCGCCAATCCCGGCACGCACGGGTTTCTGCTCAGCCACCTGTCGAAGGTCGAACGGCCGGACTGAGCTTCAGACAAAGGCACGGCGCCCCCTGCGTTCTCCCGTAGGGCTCTCAAGCTGATCACGGACATATGATTGTGGCACACGGCTCCTTGTAAGGCGCCGCCGGATTGGCGGCGCAGCCTTGGCGCGCCGACTAAACACAAGAACCTCGCCTGTTTCCGGGAGCGCCGCGCAAGGTGGCTGAAGGCAAAAACCTTTGGCGCATCCGTGACTTGTTTCAATCCTGTCACAAAACCTTTGCGGAAATGTCGAATAAGGCTGCGGACACTTGGACCGAACAATGCCCAATCTGGAGATTGCCATGAAGAAGCTTATCGCAGCCCTCGCCATTTCGGTGGCCTTCACCCTGCCGGCCCATGCCGAATTCAAGCTGGACGCCCGCTACGCCGATGCAGATGGCGATATGGTTGCCGATATCCCGACCGATGCAAGCCAGCTCGTCGATCCCGACACGCTGGTCTTTGCTTACACGCCGGTTGAAGATCCGGCCGTTTATGCCGATGTCTGGAAGGGCTTCCTCGACCACCTCGCCGAAAAGACCGGCAAGAAGGTTCAGTTCTTCCCCGTCCAGGAGAATGCCGCTCAGATCGAAGCCATGCGCGCTGGTCGTCTGCATGTCTCCGGCTTCAACACCGGCTCGAACCCGATCGCCGTCGCCTGTGCCGGCTTCCGCCCCTTTGCCATGATGGCGTCGAAGGAAGGTGAGTTCGGCTACGAGATGGAAATCATCACCTATCCGGGCTCCGGCGTCGAAAAGATCGAAGACCTCAAGGGCAAGAAGCTCGCTTTCACCTCCGAGACCTCTAATTCCGGTTTCAAGGCGCCGTCGGCGCTTCTGAAGTCTGAATACAAGCTGGAAGCCGGTACCGATTTCGAACCGGTCTTCTCCGGCAAGCACGACAACTCCGTGCTCGGCGTCGCCAACAAGGACTATCCGGCGGCAGCCGTCGCCAACTCCGTCATGAATCGCATGATTGCCCGTGACGTCGTCAAGGCAGACCAGATCGTCTCGATCTTCAAGTCACAGACCTTCCCGACCACCGGTTACGGTGTTGCCCACAACCTGACGCCGGAACTGCAGGAAAAGATCAAGGACGCCTTCTTCTCGTTCAACTGGGAAGGTTCGGCACTCCTGAAGGAGTTCGAAACCTCCGAGCCGCCGCAGGAAAGCTTCATCCCGATCTCCTTCAAGGACAACTGGGCGGTCATCCGCCAGATCGACGAAGCCAACGGCGTTTCCTACGAGTGCAAGTAAGCGCTTAGCCGTGCCAGGCACCGACCCTTGCCCAAGGGTCGGTGCCTTTCCTGTTTTTGAAATGGAGAATGCCGGATGCTCAGGATTCAGGGACTGACCAAGACCTACAGGACCGGGGATAAGGCCCTGAAAGGCGTCACGCTCGAAGTGCCGGCCGGCCAGGTCGTCGGGCTGATCGGTCCGTCGGGCGCCGGCAAGTCGAGCCTGATCCGCTGCATCAACAGGCTTATCGAGCCGAGCGAAGGTAAGGTGTTCCTGAACTCGCTCGACGTCACCGGTCTGTCGCGCGGTGACCTCCGGCTCGCCCGTCGCCGCATCGGCATGATCTTCCAGGAATACGCTCTGGTCGAGCGGCTGACGGTCATGGAAAACGTGCTGTCCGGCCGGCTTGGCTATGTCCCCTTCTGGCGCAGCTTCTTTCGGCGCTATCCGGAAGAGTATGTCGCCAATGCCTTTGCCCTTCTCGACCGCGTCGGCCTGACCGACCATGCCGACAAGCGCGCCGACGCGCTGTCCGGTGGCCAGCGCCAGCGTGTCGGCATTGCCCGCGCGCTCGAGCAGGACCCCGAGCTGCTGCTGATCGACGAGCCGACCGCATCGCTCGATCCGAAGACGTCGCGCCAGATCATGCGCCTGATCGTCGAGATCTGCCGGGAACGCGAGCTACCGGCGATCATCAACATTCATGACGTTCTCCTCGCACAAGCCTTCGTCGAGCGGATCATCGGTCTGCGGGCCGGTGAAGTCGTCTTTGACGGTCCGCCCGAAGCGCTGGACACCGCAGCCCTGACCCGCATCTATGGCGAGGAAGATTGGGACGCCATGCGCAAGCAGGCCTCCGACGATGCCGAGGAAGAACGTGCGGCCCATGCGGAGCGTCTGCGCGCCGACGAGCGCATGGCAGGTGTCGTGTGACAGCCTCGGTTCGCACCTATCCGACGCAGTGGCGTCGGCCGCCCCTGTTCATCAAGGATCGGACCCTGCGCTGGTTCATCTACGGTGGGTTTCTGGTCTATCTGATCCTCGCCGCCTCGACGGTCGAGGTGAATTGGGCCCGCGCCTATGAAGGTCTCGACCGTGGCTGGCGTTTCCTCCAGGGCTTCCTGGTGCCGGACTTCACCTCGCGCTGGCGTGATATCGTGTCCGGGCTGCAGGAAAGCCTGACGATGACGCTCTGCTCGACGATTGTCGGCATCCTGATCTCGATCCCGATCGGCGTCGGCGCGGCCCGCAACATGGCGCCGGCACCCGTCTATTATGTCTGCCGCTCGATCATCGCCGTATCGCGCGCCTTTCAGGAAATCATCATCGCCATTCTGCTGGTCACGATGTTCGGTTTCGGCCCCTTCGCCGGGTTCCTGACGCTCACCTTCGCCACCATCGGCTTCATCGCCAAACTTCTCGCCGAAGACATCGAGGAGATCGACGAAGCCCAGGCCGAGGCCGTGCGCGCCACCGGTGCCTCCTGGCTGCAACTCGTCAACTACGCGGTCCAGCCTCAGGTCATGCCGCGCCTGATCGGCCTGTCGCTCTATCGTTTCGACATCAATTTCCGGGAATCGGCTGTTATCGGCATCGTCGGTGCCGGCGGCATTGGCGCCACGCTCAACACCTCGATCGATCGATATGAATATGACAGCGCCGGCGCGGTACTGATCCTCATCATCGTCATCGTGATGCTCGCCGAATACGGCTCCGGCCTCATACGCAAACGGATCCAGTGATGCCCATTTCAACGAATTCCGACGGCCGCAAGGTCTGGCAGCATCAGACGACCCGGGCTGAAATCCTGCAATGGGCCGGCTGGCTCGTGCTCGTTGCGCTGTTCATTTTCTGCTGGCAGGTGATGACCAAGGACACGATCTGGGCCTTTGTCTATGACGCGCCCAAGCAGGGCGGCGATCTCCTGGCTCGTGCCTTTCCGCCGCGCTTCGAATATCTGCCGGAACTGCTCGTGCCGCTCTGGGACACGCTCAACATGGCAACGCTCGGCACGCTGGCCGGGACCATCATCGCCGTGCCGATCGCCTTTCTGGCTGCCAGCAACACCACGCCGAGCCGGGTCTTTGTCCGGCCGGTCGCCCTGTTCCTGATCGTTGCCTCGCGTTCGATCAATTCGCTGATCTGGGCCTTGTTGCTGGTCTCGATCCTCGGCCCCGGATTGCTGGCCGGCATCATCGCGATCGCGCTGCGGTCGATCGGTTTCGTCGGCAAGCTGCTTTATGAGGCGATCGAGGAAATCGACGAGAAACAGGTGGAGGCCGTCTCGGCCACGGGTGCAAGCGGGCTGCAGGTCATCGACTATGCGATCGTGCCGCAGGTCCTGCCGTCCTTCCTCGGCATCACCGTGTTTCGCTGGGACATCAATATCCGCGAATCCGCGATCCTCGGTCTGGTCGGCGCGGGTGGCCTTGGCCTCAAGCTGCAATCGTCGCTCAACATGCTCGCCTGGCCGCAGGTGACGATGATTTTCATCGTCATTCTGGGAACGGTTGTCGTGTCGGAATGGGTCTCCGCCAAGGTGCGCAAGGCGATCACCTGATCCTTTGCGTGCTCCAGCGCAGCACCTGTACTCGTGAAGAGAGCCTGAGCCTCAGAGCAAGGCTCAGGCCTGAGTTGAGCCTGATGTATGTTCTAGAGGCGAAGGGCTGGATTCCCCCGGGGGGATTTTCTGCTTGATCTTGAAGGCTTTTGCCGCAATATAGCCGCGATCAACCGGACCCGCGGCGCGGGTGGCTTCTCCGGGCGCCTATCCCCCGGCAACCAGCTAACTCCTGCACATATCTTTCCCGATATCACTGCCGCGAGTCTTCCGATTGGACCTTCCCAATGACCAAGACGGCCTGACCACGCCATAGAACGGACGTTGATGGCCGCGCGGCGCCTGCCGCGCCCACACGCTCACGATCCGTGCGCGCGACGTCACTCACCATTTCGATCTTGAACCCGCCGGTCGGACGGTCTCCCAGGCGTCACCGGCATGGAGAACAGAAACTTGAATCGCGATTTTATTGGAACCATGAAAGCCGAATGGTTCGGCAACATCCGGGCGGATGTCCTGGCCGGTCTCGTCGTGGCGCTCGCCCTCATTCCAGAGGCGATTGCCTTTTCGATCATTGCCGGCGTTGATCCGAAGGTGGGCCTCTACGCCTCCTTCTCGATCGCCGTGCTGATTGCTTTCGTCGGCGGTCGTCCGGGCATGATCTCGGCGGCCACGGCCGCAACCGCCGTTCTGATGGTCACGCTGGTGCGTGATCACGGCCTGCAATATCTGCTGGCAGCCACGGTGCTCGCCGGTCTCCTGCAGATCGTCGCCGGTCTGCTGAAGCTCGGCTACCTGATGCGCTTCGTCTCGAAATCGGTGATGACCGGCTTCGTCAATGCGCTGGCGATCCTGATCTTCATGGCGCAGTTGCCGGAACTGATCGACGTGCCTGTCCTGACCTATATCATGGTCGCAGCCGGTCTCGGGATCATCTATCTCTTCCCATATGTCACCAAGGCAGTGCCGTCGCCGCTCGTCTGCATCGTGGTTCTCACGGCGCTCTCGCTCTGGTTCGGCTTCGATATCCGCACCGTGGGCGACATGGGCGAGTTGCCGTCGACGCTACCGATCTTCCTGATCCCGCAGATCCCGTTCAATCTCGAAACGCTGATGATCATCCTGCCTTATTCCGTCGCAGTCGCAGCGGTCGGCCTGCTGGAATCGCTGATGACGGCGCAGATCGTCGATGATCTGACCGATACGCCGAGCAACAAGAACCGGGAATGCATCGGCCAGGGCATCGCCAACACGGCGACCGGCTTCATCGGCGGCATGGCCGGTTGCGCGATGATCGGCCAGTCGATCATCAACGTGAAGTCGGGCGGTCGCGGACGTCTCTCCACCTTCTGCGCCGGCGTCTTCCTGCTTTTCCTGCTTCTTGTGCTGGGCGATCTCGTCAGCCAGATCCCGATGGCTGCCCTCGTCGCCATCATGATCATGGTCTCGATCGGCACCTTCTCCTGGTCGTCGATCAAGAACCTCAAGGATCATCCGCGCTCGTCGTCGATCGTCATGATCGCCACCGTCGTCGGCGTCGTCTACACCCATAATCTGGCGATCGGCGTACTGATCGGCGTATTGCTCTCTGCTGTGTTCTTCGCCTGGAAGATCTCGCAGATCTTCCGCATCACCTCCATCCTGTCGGCAGACGGAATGCACAGAACCTATACGGTTCAGGGGCAGGTGTTCTTCGCCTCTGTCGAAGACTTCAACAAGGCTTTTGACTTCAAGGAAACGCTCGAGAAGGTCACGATCGACGTCACCCATGCTCATATCTGGGACATTTCCAGTGTTGCAGCCCTCGACATGATCGTTCTCAAGTTCCGCCGTGAAGGCGCCGATGTCGAGATCATCGGCCTCAACGAGGCCAGCGAGACGATCGTCGACAAGCTTGCCATTCACGATAAGCCCGGCGCCATGGAACGCCTGATGGGTCACTGAGGGAGAGATAGAAGAATGACAAGAATACTTGGACTGATCGACGGCTCCGCCTATGCCCAGAGCGTCTGTGATCACATCGCCTGGATTGCGGCCAAGACCGACGTGACCGTCGAACTGCTTCATGTCATCGGTCGCCGCGATCTTTCGAGCGAACCGGTCAACCTCAGCGGCAATATCGGCCTCGGCGCACGCACCGCCTTGCTCCAGGAACTCGCAGAACTCGACGCCCAGAAGGCAAAGGTTGCCCAGGCGCGCGGCCGTCTCCTGCTCGATGAGGCAAAGGCGCGATTGCAGACAGCGGGCGTTGCGAATGTCGAAACCAGGCTTCGCAATGGCGATCTCGTCGACACCGTGCTCGAATTCGAAGCCAATGCCGACATCATCGTCATCGGCAAGCGCGGCGAGGGTGCTGATTTCGCCAAGGGCCATCTCGGCTCCAATCTGGAGCGCGTCGTGCGCTCGACGCAAAAGGCGATCGTGATTGCGTCCCGCGCCTTCAAGCCGGTGGCCAAGCTGCTGATCGCCTATGACGGTGGCAGCATGGCGATGAAGACGGTGGACCATGTGTCCCGCAGCCCCATCCTCGATGGTCTTGGCGTAAAGGTTGTCATGGCCGGCACCGACACGAGCGAGAACCGCAAGAAGCTCGACGACGCAGCGGTGATCCTGAAGGCCGCCGGTTATGCACCTGAAACAGCACTCGTTCAGGGCTCTGCCGACAAGGTGATCTCGGACATGGTCGAGAAGGAAGGTTTCGATCTCCTCGCGATGGGCGCCTACAGCCATTCGCGGCTGCGGTCCCTCTTCATCGGCTCGACCACGACCGAGATGATCCGCTCCTGCAAGGTGCCGGTCGTCATTTTCCGCTGAGAACGGCTGGGGCGGGCAGGTTGCCCGCCCTTTCAATGCAAGATGGCGCCCTGGAACTTGCTGCGCCAAACAGACCATGCTCACCCGTTTCGATCACGTCTTGTCATCGTCCAGGCCCTGCCTCGGGCGCCTCTCCCTTGGAAATGCCAATGGTTCGCAGCTATCTCCAATTCGCCAGCACCAACTGGCAGCAGCTTCTTTTCGGTGCCCTCCTGATGGCACTTTCGAGCTTCGGGCAGACCTATTTCGTATCGGTATCCGGCTCCTACTTCCGGGAGGCATTTCAGCTCAGCGATGGTGGGCTGGGTGCGACCTATGCCGCCGGAACCTTCGCCAGCGCCTTGACGCTCACCTGGGCGGGGAGGCTGATCGACTATACGACCGTGCGGCGCTTCACCTGGGGCGTGGCCGTCTTGCTCGCCACCGCCTGCCTCCTGGTGGCGGTCAGCGCCAATTTCGTGATGCTCGCCTTCGCATTCTATTTCCTGCGCCTCGGCGGACAGGGCCTCATGACCCACACGGCGCTCACCGCAACAGCGCGCGCCTTTCCCCAGGATGCCGGCAAGGCTCTTGGGGTGATCGCGCTTGGTCTGTCCGTCGCTCAGGGTCTGTTTCCGATTGCCGGCGTCACCATGATGGAACATCTCGGCTGGCGCACGGCCTGGGGCGTGAATGCGCTGTTGGTTCTGGCTGGTGTCTCCGTCGCGCTCATCTTTCTGCCGCGCCAGGGAGACAACGCCATCCGAAGCCGGAAAGACCGCTCTGAAGGCAGCGCTTCGAAGAGCCCACCGGTCTGGCGCGATGCCCGCCTTCTGCTCACCCTTCCGGCGATCCTGGCAGGTCCTTTCATCGTCACCGGCTTCTTCTTCCACCAGGCCCGTCTGGCCGAGCAGAAGGGATGGGATCTTGCAACGGTAGCGGCCAGCTTTGCGGTATTCGCGATCGTCCAGGCGATCGCCTCCGTCGTCGTCGGCCCGGTCATCGACAAATTCGGCCCTAGGCGACTATTGCCCTTCTTCCTGCTGCCGCAGGCGCTCGCCATGCTGGTTCTGGGCTTCTTCAGCGCCCCCTGGATCGCGCCCCTCTACATGTTGCTCATGGCAACCTCGATGGCGCTTGCCTCGACGCTGGCCACCGCCTTGTGGGTCGACCTCTTCGGTCCGCTGGAACTTGCACGGGTGCGCTCCTTCGTCGAAGCGGGCACGGTCGTTGCCAGCGGCGCCTCGCCGATCATCATGGGTCTGCTGATCGATGCAGGCGTTTCGCTGGAAAGCCAGGCGCTCGGATGTTTCGCCTATGCCTTGCTGGCCTCGCTCATGGCATCGACGGTCAAGCGGACTTCGAGCACCGAGCTCTGATTGCACGGGCAATCCGGATCTGCGCCGGTTCATCGCCCACTCGAGCGGGGCCGAAAGGCCCCGCTGAGGTTGCGAAGGGTGGCCTCAATTGAGGCGCGCGCCGTCTGCATCGAAGTAGTGCAGGTCCGATGCCTTCGCGCCGATCTGCACCATGTCGTCCATCTCGATCCGCGAGCGACCCGCCACGCGGAAGACGATGTCGCTGCCGTCGGCAAGCGTTCCATGCACGTAGCTCTCGGCGCCGACCAGTTCGACTGCGGCGACCTTGACGCTGGCGGTGAAGATCTCGTCCCCCGAGCCGGCCGTGATCAGGTGGAGGTCTTCCGGGCGAATGCCGAGGGTGGCAGTGCCTGACGGGACCGACGCATCTGACGTCATCGACCAGCTGTCGGTTGCCTTCGTCATCTGCATCAGGTTCATCGAGGGTGAACCGATGAAGGTTGCCACGAAGGTCGTCGCCGGACGCTCGTAAAGCTCGATCGGCGTGCCCACCTGTTCGATACGCCCGGCATTCAGCACCACGAGCCGGTCGGCAAGGGTCATGGCTTCCATCTGGTCATGGGTCACGTAGACACTGGTTGTGGCGAGCGACCGCTGCAGCCGCTTGATCTCGACGCGCATCTGCACGCGCAGCTTCGCATCGAGGTTCGACAGCGGTTCGTCGAAGAGATAGGCCGCCGGTTCGCGGACAATGGCGCGGCCCATGGCAACGCGCTGACGCTGGCCGCCGGAAAGCTGGCGGGGCTTGCGCTCCAGGAACTGCTCGATCTCCAGTGCCTTAGCCGCCTGCTCGATGCGGCGGTCGATCTCGTCCTTCGGCGTGTTGCGGTTCTTCAGACCGTAGGCCAGGTTCTGGCGGACGGTCATGTGTGGATAGAGCGCATAGTTCTGGAACACCATGGCAATGTCGCGCTCGGATGGTTCCAGCTGGTTGACGACCCGGTCGCCGATCGCGATCTCGCCGCCTGAGATGCTCTCAAGGCCGGCAATCATGCGCAACAGCGTGGACTTGCCGCAGCCGGATGGCCCGACGAGAACCACAAGCTCGCCATCGGCGATTTCCAGAGACACGCCTTTGATGGCTTCGACATTGCCATACATCTTGCGGACATCGTTCAAAACAATCTGGGCCATTACTTTTCTGTCTCCACAAGACCTTTGACGAACCATCGCTGCATCAGAACGACAACGATGATGGGAGGGATGATGGCGAGGATCGCCGTAACCATGACGTAATTCCAGGGCGTGGAGGCGTCGGTGAAATCGACCATGCGGCGAAGGCCGATGATGATGGTGTTCATCTTGGCATCGTTCGTGACCAGAAGCGGCCAGAGATACTGGGTCCAACCATAGATGAAGAGGATCACGAAAAGAGCTGCGATGTTGGTCGTCGACAGCGGCAACAGGATGTCCTTCATGAAGCGGAACGGCCCGGCATTATCGATGCGCGCGGCTTCCACCAGCTCGCCCGGTATCGTCAGGAAGAACTGTCGGAACAGGAAGGTTGCCGTCGCCGACGCCATCAGCGGGAGTGTGAGCCCCGCATAGGTGTCGATTAGCCCGAGATCCACGATCACCTTGTAGGTGGGCAGAATGCGCACCTCGACCGGTAGCATCAGGGTGATGAAGATCATCCAGAAGAAGAACATCCGGAACCGGAAGCGGAAGAAGACGATCGCGAAGGCCGAGAGGAACGAGATGATGATCTTGCCGACGGCGATCGCGATCGCGACGACGAAGGAATTGAACAGCAACCGTTCGAGGCTCACGCCGACGACGCGCTCGACGCCGCCGGACATGGCTTCCGTGTAGTTTTCGACCAGATGGTCGCCGGGCAGCAGCGACATCGGCGGCCGGATGATCTCTTGCGAGCTCATCGAGGACGCGATGAAGGTGTAGTAGATCGGAAAGGCAACGACGATGATGCCGATGACGAGGATCAGGTGGCCAATCAGATTGGCGATGGGGCGTTTTTCAATCATGTCCGGTCCTCAGCCGTAATGAACCCGCTTCTCGACGAAGCGGAACTGGAAGGCAGTCAGGCCGATCACGATGATCATCAGGATCACGGACTGCGCTGCGGATGAGCCGAGGTTCAGGTTGACGAAGCCGTCGTTGTAAACCTTGTAGACCAGCGTTTCGGTCGCCTTGGCCGGACCACCACCGGTGACGGCATGGATGATGCCGAAGGTGTCGAAGAAGGCGTAGACGGTGTTCACGACAAGCAGGAAGAAGGTCGTCGGTGCCAGAAGCGGGAAGATGATGGTCCAGAACCGTCGGCTGCCGCGGGCCCCGTCGATGGCGGCCGCTTCGATCAGCGACTTCGGGATCGCCTGGAGGCCGGCAACGAAGAAGAGGAAATTGTAGCTGATCTGCTTCCAGGCGGCGGCAAAGACGATGAGCGCCATGGCCTGATCGCCCTTCAGAAGCGGATCCCAGTCGAAGCCCGTCGAGCGCAAGAGATAGGCAAGCGTTCCCATGGCCGGGTTGAACATGAAGAGCCACAGCATGCCGGCAACGGCAGGTGCCACGGCATAGGGCCAGATCAGCAGCGTGCGGTAGAAGGTCTGACCGCGGACCACCTTGTCGGCAGCCGTCGCCAGAAGCAGCGCGACCGCCATCGAGACGAGAGCCGTCAGCGCGCTGAACACGATCGTCACCTGAAACGCGTGCAGGTAATTCGGATCCGACAGGATGTTGGAGAAATTGGCAAAGCCCACGAAGGTGCTTTTGAGCCCGAACGGATCCTCCCGCAGCATCGATTGGTAGATCGCCTGGCTTGCGGGCCAGAAGAAGAAGACCAGCGTCAGGATGATCTGGGGTGCGAGCAGCAGGTAGGGCAGGATTTTGTTCGGGAAGTGAACCGTGTGCAAGGTGAAGCTCCTCAGCCGGCCAGAGAAAAAGCACTGCCCGCATCATCAGATGCGGGCAGTGTCGTCAGTCGGTCAGATCAGTTGCTGGAGACGGAAGCGATGGCGGCGTTGCCACGCTCGACGATCTTGTCGAGCGTCGTCTTGGCATCCTGCGAGCCGGCCAGCATGGCTTCGAACTCTTCGTTCATGATGTCGCGAACCTGCGGCAGGTTCGGCAGGCGCACGCCCTTGGAGTTTTCGGTCGGTGCCTTGCCGGTCATCTGCAGGATCGGCGTTTCACGCGCCGGGTTCTTTTCGTAGAAGCCCGAGGCCTTGGTCGCCTCGTAGGCTGCATTGGTCACCGGCAGGTAGCCGGAAACCTGGTGCAGGCGTGCCTGGATTTCCGTCTGCGACAGGAAGTTGAAGAACTGGGCGATGCCCTTGTATTCTTCGTCGCTCTTGCCACCGAAGACCCAGAGGCTGGCGCCGCCCGGAATGGTGTTCTGCGGGCCATTGCCTTCGTAGTAGGGAAGCTGGCCGATCCCGTAGTTCATGCCGGACTTCACGATGTCGCCGAGGCCACCGGAGGACTCGGTCATGATCGCGCATTCGCCCGAGAGAAACAGCTGCTTGGCTTCCGAGGTGCGGCCGCCGTAGCGGAACGCGCCGTCCTTGGCCAGGTCGGCGATCGACTGGAAGTGCTGGACGTAGAGATCAGAATTGACGTTCAGTTCGACGGTGCCGCCGGCAAGACCGTTTTCGTTGGTCCCGTAGGAAACGTTGTTCCAGGCGGCGAAGTTCTCGGTCTGGATCCAGGTCAGCCACGTCGACGTCATGCCGCAGGGAGCAGCACCGCTGTCCTTGATCTTGCGTGCGGCTTCGAAGACTTCCGGCCAGGTCTTCGGCGGGTTTTCAGCGTCGAGGCCGGCCTTCGTGAAGGCGTCCTTGTTGTAGTAGAGAACCGGCGAGGACGAATTGTAGGGGAAGGACAGCATGGTGCCGTCCGGCTTCGAATAATAGGCAACGATGCCGGCCAGATAGTCGGACTTGTTGAACTCGAAGCCACCCTTCTGCAGCACCTCTGCGACCGGAACGACAGCGCCTTCAGCGCCCATCATCACGCCCGAACCAGCGTCGAAGACCTGAATGATGGCCGGCGGCTGCTTGGAACGGAATGCGGCGATGCCGGCATTCAGCGTTTCCGGATAGGTGCCCTTGAAGACGGGCGTGATCTTGTACTCGCTCTGGCTTTCGTTGAATTCCTTGGCCAGTTGGTCGACAACTTCGTTATTGGCGCCGGTCATGGCATGCCACCACTGCAGCTCGGTGGCGGCAAAGGCAGAAGAGCCGAAAGAAAGCGAAAGGGCGAGGGTCGCCGCGGATGCAGCGAAACGTTTCGTGGACATGGTGCCTCCCTGATGTTCCACCTGGCCAACGACAGGTTGGCCAGACTAGCCCTACGAAGATCCTCCCAGATCTGCGTGAGCGTGCTTCGTTTGAAGCGTCCCGCATTCAAAACGAAAACATATGAACCCGCAACGAAATTGTGACAGTCGGTTGTCTCGAGCTGTGCACAATCAAAGATCGTGATTGGATGATATTGAAAAGGCGGGCGAAGAGCGGTTCGGCGAGACTTGTGTCGGGTTCTCTCCAGCCGTCATGACCACTTTCGCGGGCGTCGGGTCTGCGGCACTCCCATCACTTACACGTGAAAGCGCGGGTCGTCGTCCTCATCGCGGCTGACGACTACCCCTCCGCCATTGTCTAGCCTCGAGCTTGCCGGCTGGAAATGTGCTTTCGAATGTGTCACATCCATCCCCGGAAGGATGGTCATGGACGATCAAGACTTGAGGCATCATGTGCCGCTTCGGCACCGCGCTCACCTCAAAGCCGTCATTGCAAGTCTGTTTGCCTCGCTGCTCCTGGTGTTCGGCGGCGATGCTTTCGGTCGTCTTCACCACGGATCCTCCAACGCGAGGGTCCTGACCCTCTCGGATGCCGGGCAGCTTGTCGCCGGCGCCGTGAGCGACACGCGCTATGTCAGCGCCTCCGAACGGTCTTCACGACCGAAGCTGAAGCCCGGCGAGGCGGGTGATGGCTTTGTTGTCACCGAGATCCACGCTTTCCAGACGAGCCGTCACGGCGATCTCGTTCAACGGCTCCTTTCCGACCGCGCCGTCATTCGCCCGCCGCTTGCCTATCGGTCGCGCGCACCCCCGACGATACAGCCCTTCGCCTGACCGTTTTGCCGCCATCCTCGTGATGGCTCGAACCGTTTGCGCCACTGCTCGTCAAGCAGCGGCCGCATTATGCTGGATTGTCCAATGAAGAACTCTATCGCCAAGGTGATGGGCTATATGCTCGTCATCGTGCTCGGCCTGCTCGTGGCTCTGCCGAACGTGCTTTCCGACGCAACCCTGTCCCGTTTTCCTTCGTTCATGCCCCACGAGCGCGTCTCTCTCGGTCTCGACCTGCGCGGCGGCTCCCATCTTGTTCTTGAGGTGGATCGTCCTGCCATGGTCGATGAATGGCTCCAGAGCCTCGCCCAGGAAGCGCGCACCACCCTGCTCGAAGCCCGCATCCAGACGCGCAGCATCCGTCGGGAGGACAAGGCCCTCAATGTCACGCTGGCTGATCCAGCCCAACTTGCGGCAGCGAGAGAAGCGCTGGCGGTGCTCAATAACCCTGCCGTCACGGTGACCGGACACGGTCTGCCGGAGCTCGACGTTTCCACAAGCGGCGGCGACAAGCTGCGCATGGCGCCGACCGAACAGGGTATCACCGCGCGCCTCAGCCATGCGGTCGACCAGAGCCTCGAAGTCATCCGCCAGCGTGTCGACCAGGTCGGGGTGGCCGAACCCACCATCCAGCGCGTCGGCGGCGATCGTGTTCTCGTCCAGCTTCCCGGAGAGCAGGATCCGTCACGGCTGCGGGCGCTTCTCGGCACCACCGCGAAGATGAGCTTTCATCTGCTCGGCGAACCGGGTGCCGCAGGGGTCGAGACGTTGAAGGATGACGAAGGTCGCAGCTATCCGGTACAGGCAACGGTCCTGCTGGCCGGTGACCGGCTCACCGATGCGCGCGTCCAGTTCGACCAGCAGGGTGGCGGCCAGCCCGTGGTCTCCTTCCGCTTCGACGGCGTCGGTGCCGACCGCTTCGCCCGGATCACCCGTGACAATGTCGGCCGCCCCTTCGCCATCGTCCTCGATGATAAGGTGTTGAGCGCACCGGTCATCCGCGAACCCATCACCGGCGGCGCCGGGCAGATCTCCGGCGACTTCTCGGTCGATGAGGCCAATACGCTCGCGGCACTCTTGCGCGCCGGTGCGCTGCCAGCCAAGCTCACCGTCATCGAGGAGCGCACCGTCGGCGCCGACCTCGGCGGCGATGCGATCGAAATGGGCATCGCATCGGGTCTTGCCGGCTTCGGCCTCGTCGTCGCCTTCATCGTCGCGCTCTATGGCGCCTGGGGCCTGCTCGCCGTCCTGGCTCTCACGCTGAACGTCATCCTGACCTTCGCAGGATTGACCATCGTCGGGGCGACGCTCACCTTGCCCGGGATCGCCGGGATCGTGCTTGGCATCGGTCTTGCGGTCGATGCGAACGTCTTGATCAACGAACGTATCCGCGAGGAGGCCGCCAAGGGGCGAGGGGCCTTCGCGGCCATCGACCACGGCTTTGCCAAGGCCTATTCGACGATCATCGACAGCAATGTCACGGCGCTGATCGCAACCGTGCTCCTGTTCTGGTTCGGCTCGGGCCCGGTCCGGGGCTTTGCCGTCACCATGGGCCTCGGCATCGCAATCTCGATGTTCACCGCTGTCTCGGTCGTCCGCGTCGCCATGGTCGCCATCGCTCGCCGCTGGAAGCTGAAGACGATCACCATCAAGCCGCTGTTGCCGTTTAAGCTGATCAAGGACGGCACCAGGATCGACTTCATGAAGGCGCGCATGTTCGGCATTGGCGTTTCGGCCTTCCTGTCGATCTCGTCGATCATCCTGTTCATCACGCCCGGCCTCAACTACGGCGTCGATTTCAAGGGCGGCATCCAGCTCGAACTCTCGACAACCGGGCCGGCCGACCTTGGCCGTCTGCGCTCCGGCATCGAAGGGCTGAACCTCGGCGAAGTCGCCTTGCAGGAATTCGGCGACAGCAACCACGTCATGCTGCGCCTCGAGCGGCAGCCGGGGGGAGAGCAGGCCCAGACGGACGCGGTCACCAAGGTCCGCCAGACGATCCAGACGATCGACGCCTCGGCCAGGATTGAGCGGACCGAGGTGGTTGGCCCCAAGGTCAGCGGCGAACTGGCGACGGCGGGACTGACGTCGGTCATCCTCGCGTCGCTGGCGATGCTCGTCTACATCTGGGTGCGCTTCGACTGGCCGTTCGCCGTCGGTGCGATCGCGACCCTGATCCTCGATGTTACGAAGACGATCGGCTTCTTTGCGCTGACAGGGCTCGACTTCAACCTGACGGCGATCGCGGCATTGCTGACGCTGGTCGGCTATTCCGTCAACGACAAGGTGGTGGTCTATGACCGAATGCGCGAGAACATGCGCCTCTACAAGGCGATGCCCTTCCGGGACCTGATCAATCTCTCGATCAACGAGACGCTGGCCCGGAGCCTCTACACGTCTGCGACGGCCTTCCTCGCCATGCTGCCCATGGCGATCTGGGGTGGTAGTGCGGTCGAGAGTTTTGCGGTGCCAATGGTCTTCGGCATCTTCATCGCGGCATCGTCTTCGGTCTTCATTGCCGCGCCGATCGTGTCGTTCCTCGGAGACTGGCGGAGCCGCAGACAGATCCGCAATCAGGAGGCTCTGCAGGTAGAGCCTGTCTGATCAAGACACGAGGCGGGCTGGTTTTATAGCCCGCCTCGTCTAGGCTTCAGGCTGAGAAGAGCAGAAGATGCCGGGAAAACCATTCTCGCTGGTGAAGCGGAGGCCTGCCTTCTCGAATGCCAGTTTAAGCTGCGCCTCGGTCGACCGGTGCACGCCATGGCGCTGGCCTTCGTAGTCACGGATGGTGCTGCGGGAGACAAGCGACTGCAGTGCCAGCTCCTCTTGCGTCCAGCCCAGGTAACCACGGGCCGCACGACAGAGGGCAGGCGAAAAAACAATGTGGTGAGCGGATTGAACCATCATCATAACTGACCATATAAGCGGATATTGACCATTTAGGGTGATTGCAGCGGGTTTTCCAGTCTGCGCTTTTTGTCATCCGAGCAGATTTCGTCGGGGGATATGGATTTGGGATAACGCTGGACGCTTCGAGCCTTTTGCTTCTGCTGCTGGTCCTTCCGTTCGTCGGCAGCCTTGGCTCGGCTTTCATTCTGAACACGACGTCCCGTGATCTTCCGGTCTTCGTCGCGGGCGCCACGACGCTCCTGACCCTGATCCTCACGGCATCGGCCTATCCCTTCGTGACGCAGAACGGCGTCCTGCGGTTCACGGCCGTATGGCTGCCGCAGGTCGGGCTGGATTTCTCGCTGCGGCTCGATGGCTTCGCCTGGATCTTTTCCATGCTGGTCACGTCGATCGGCTTTCTCGTCATCCTTTATGCCCGCTACTATATGGGCAAGGACGACCCCATCCCGCGTTTCTTCTCCTTTCTGCTGGCCTTCATGGGGGCGATGCTCGGCATCATCGTCTCCGGCAATGTCATCCTGCTCTCGATCTTCTGGGAACTGACCAGCATCTTCTCATTCCTGCTGATCAGCTACTGGCACACCAATGCCGCAGCCCGCGACGGTGCGCGCATGGCCCTGACCATCACCGGGATCGGTGGCTTCTGCCTGCTGATCGGCATGCTCCTCCTCGGCAAGATCGTCGGTAGCTACGATCTCGACAAGATCCTCGCCTCGGGCCAGCTGGTGCGCGAGCATCCGCTCTATTTGCCGACGCTGATCTTCATCCTGCTCGGTGCCTTGACGAAGAGCGCCCAGTTCCCGTTCCATTTCTGGCTGCCCAATGCGATGGCAGCCCCCACGCCGGTCTCCGCCTTCCTGCATTCCGCAACCATGGTGAAGGCGGGCGTCTTCCTGCTCGTGCGCTTCTGGCCGGTGCTGTCGGGGACCTATGAGTGGTTCATTATCGTCGGCCTGGCCGGCATCTCGACCCTGCTGCTCGGCGCCTTCCTGGCAATGTTCCAGCGGGACCTGAAGGGCTTGCTCGCCTACTCGACAATCAGCCATCTCGGTCTGATCACGACGCTCCTCAGTCTCGGAAGTCCATTGTCGACGGTGGCGGCGATCTTCCACATGCTCAACCACGCGACCTTCAAGGCCTCCCTCTTCATGGCGGCCGGGATCATCGATCACGAGACGGGCACGCGTGACATGCAGCGGCTGAGCGGCCTCTACCGCTTCATGCCGGCAACGGCCACACTGGCCATGGTCGCGAGTGCTGCCATGGCCGGCGTGCCTCTGCTGAACGGGTTTCTCTCCAAGGAGATGTTCTTTGCGGAAGCCGTCGAGACCCATGCGGATTCCTGGCTCGATGTGATCCTGCCCTATGTCGCGACGCTCGCCGGCGTCTTCAGCGTCGTCTATTCGCTCCGCTTCATCCACACGGTCTTCTTCGGCCCCCTGCCGAAGGATCTCCCCAAACAGACGCCGCATGAGCCGCCGCGCTGGATGCGTGTTCCCATCGAGATCCTCGTGGTGGTCTGCCTCATCGTCGGCATCGTGCCCGCCCTTTCCATCGGCCCGTTCCTGCAGACGGCCGTTGAGAGCGTGCTGGGTGACCAAACCCCGGAATACAGCTTGAGCGTCTGGCACGGCTTCAACGTACCGCTGCTGATGAGCCTGGTCGCTCTGCTTGGTGGTATCGTGCTCTATGTCGCGATGCGGGATTATCTGTCGCGTTGCGAGGATGGGCCCCCCTATCTCCGTCGTCTGCGTGGCCAGCGCCTGTTCGAACGGGTCCTGGTCACAGTCTCATGGCGCTGGGCGCGTCTCGCGGAAAGCCGGCTCGGCACCCGCAATCTGCAGCCGCAACTGCGCTGGATCGTGGTCAGCGGTTTTGTCGCGGCAACCCTGCCGCTTTACTTTTCGGGCTTCGAACGCCGGCCGATCGTCTTTTCCGCCATCGATCCGGCCTTCGGCCTTCTCTGGCTGGTCGGCATGGCGCTTGCGATCGGCGCTGCGGTTTCCGCCAAATACCATCGTCTAGCAGCCCTCATCATGCTCGGCGGGGTGGGGCTGATCGTCTGCATGACCTTCGTCTGGCTGTCTGCGCCTGACCTTGCGATCACCCAGTTGCTGGTGGAGATCGTCACGACGGTTCTGATCCTTCTCGGCTTGCGCTGGTTGCCGAAGCGCAGCCCCGACCGAGGCGAGATCATGACCCTGAAAAGTCGGTTCCGGCGTTTCCGCGATCTTTCACTGGCGATCGCCTGCGGCATCGGCATGTCGGTTGTTGCCTTCACGGTGATGACCATGCCGGTGCCGGATGCCATTGCCACCTACTTCCTTGAGAACGCCTACACCCAGGGCGGCGGACGCAATGTCGTCAATGTCATCCTGGTCGACTTCCGGGCCTTCGACACGCTGGGAGAGATTGCCGTGCTCGGCATCGTCGGCCTGACCGTCTATGGCCTGTTGCGCCGTTTCCGTCCGGCTGATGACAGCATGGCGCTGCCCGAGCAGCAGGTCAGCCAGAACCGCTTCGATGCGGACCAGCCGGAGCGCTCGCCGGGCGACATGATGCGCGACTATCTGCTCGTGCCTTCGGTGCTGATGCAGTGGCTCTTCCCGGTCATCATCACGCTTTCCGTCTATCTCTTCATGCGTGGTCACGACATGCCCGGCGGCGGCTTCTCGGCCGGTCTGACATTGTCGATCGCCTTCCTGCTGCAATATCTGGCGGGCGGCACGCGCTGGGCGGAAGATCGCATCCGCATCCTGCCGCTGCGCTGGATGGGAGCCGGCATTCTCACGGCGTCGGCCACGGGTATCGGGGCATGGCTTCTCGGCTATCCCTTCCTCACCTCGCATTTCCGCTATCTGGAAATACCCCTCATCGGCAAGGTTCCCGCGGCCTCGGCGCTTCTCTTCGATCTCGGCGTCTTTTCGCTGGTGGTCGGCGCGACGGTGCTGATCCTCACGGCGCTCGCCCACCAGTCGATCCGCATCAACCGCTTGAGAGCACTGGAAGCCAAGGGGGAGAAGCGCTGATGGAAATCATCCTGTCGCTCGCCATCGGACTGATGACCACCTGTGGCGTCTGGCTCATCCTGCGTCCGCGCACCTATCAGGTGATCATCGGACTGTCGCTGCTGTCCTACGCAGTGAACCTCTTCATCTTCGGCGTGGGCGGGGTGAAGAGCAACATGCCGCCGATCCTCGAGGATGGCGTCGTGTCGACGACGCTGAGCGATCCCGTGCCCCAGGCCCTGGTGCTGACCGCCATCGTCATCGGCTTTGCCACAACGGCTCTTTTCCTCGTCGTGCTGCTCGCCGCCCGCGGACTGACTGGCAATGACCATGTCGACGGGAGGAACGAGTAACCGTGATCGCCTGGAGCCACCACCTCATCGTCACCCCGATCCTCCTGCCGATGATGACGGCAGCGATCCTGCTGTTCATCGACGAACGCAACAGGACGACCAAGGCGCTGGTCAGCCTGACGGCGACGGTTCTGCTGCTCGCGAATGCACTCGTTCTCTTCCTGATCGAGAGCGGACCGAACAGTTTCGACAATGTCTATCTGCTCGGCAACTGGGCCGCCCCCTTCGGCGTCGTGCTCGTCATCGACGGGCTTTCGGCGATGATGCTGTTGCTGACCGCGGTCCTCGCCATCGCCGCACTGGTTTTCTCCATGGCCAAGTGGCATGCCGTCGGAGCCCATTTCCACACCCTGTTCCAGCTCTTGCTGGTTGGCGTCAACGGCGCGCTGCTGACCGGCGACCTGTTCAATCTCTTCGTTTTTTTTGAAGTCATGCTGGCAGCCTCTTATGGATTGCTGCTGCACGGCACGGGCACGCTGCGCGTCAAGTCCGGGCTCCACTACATCGCCGTCAATCTGGTCGCTGCCCTCTTCTTCCTGATCGGGGTCAGCCTCGTCTACGGAACCGCCGGCACGCTGAACATGGCCGACCTTGCCCTGCGCATGCCGGAAATGGAGCCAGACCGATTGATCCTGATGGAAGCTGGCGCTGCGGTGCTGGGCGTCGCCTTCCTGATCAAGGTCGGCATGTGGCCGCTCTGCTTCTGGCTGCCGACCGCCTACAGTGCCGCTTCCGCCCCGGTGGCGGGCATGTTCGCGATCCTGAGCAAAGTCGGCATCTACGTTATCCTGCGCCTGACCATGCTTCTCTTCGGTGATGGTCCCTCGGCCGGTTTCGGGGCGGAGGTCCTTCTGCTCGGCGGCATGGCGACGCTCGTCTTCGGCACCATCGGCGTTCTCGCATCCCAGGCCCTCGGGCGTCTAGCCGGCTATTCGGTCCTCGTCTCGTCGGGCACGCTTTTGATGGTGCTCGGCATCAATGATGGCGTCGTCTCCTCCGGTGCCCTGCTTTATCTCGTCAGTTCCACACTGACGATCAGCGCCTTCTTCATGCTGATCGAACTGGTGGAGCGCGGACAGGATGCTGGCGCGAACGTCCTTGCCGTCACGATGGAGGCCTATGGCGACGGCGAGGAGGCGGACATGGAGGACGGCGAGGGCACGACCATGCCCGGGACCATGGCGATCCTCGGTATCTGCTTTGCCGCCTGCGGCATCCTGCTTGCCGGCCTGCCGCCGCTGTCGGGCTTCATCGCCAAGTTCGCCATGCTGTCTGCCATGATGGGCACGGGCTCGATCGGGACGACACCGGATATTGCCGTCTGGACCCTGATCGTGCTGGTCATTCTCTCAGGTGTCGCGGCCCTGATCTCCATGACCCGTGCGGGCATCCGAACCTTCTGGGGATCGATCGAAGGGGCGGTGCCGCGCGTCCTCGTGGTGGAACTGGTTCCTGTCATGCTGCTGCTCTCGATCACACTGGGGCTGACCATCAAGGCAGGACCGGCGATGACCTACATGGACACGACGATCCGGACACTCTCCAACCCGTCCGCTTACATCGACGCGGTGCGCGATGCCTATGTGGTACAGGACCAAAGCCCTTCCGACGCCAAAGCTGACGGAGGAAGCGCGCCATGATCCCTCATCCGCTTCTCAGCATGGCGCTGCTTCTGATGTGGCTGCTGCTCAACGACTTCACGCTCGGCCATCTTGTCCTCGGTTCGGTCGTGGCGATCTTCGGCGGCTGGGCCATGGCCTCGCTCAGACCCGACAAGCCGAAGATGAAGAAGTGGTATCTGCTGCCGAAGCTTTTTCTGATCGTCTTCGTCGACATCATCCGCTCGAATCTTGCCGTCGCCCTGCTGATGATCAGCGGCAAGCGCCGGAAACAGACCTCGGGCTTCATCACGGTCCCGCTCGAAATCGAGCATCCGACCGCGCTTGCCATCATGGCCGTCATCCTCACGAGCACGCCGGGCTCGGCCTGGCTCGCCTATGATGAACGCAGGAAGACCGTCCTGATCCATGTTCTGGACCTGATCGACGAGGAACAATGGATCGAAAACATCAAGCATCGATACGAACGCCTGTTGCTGGAGATCATCGAATGAGTGCCATCATTCTTTTCACCGCCGTCTCGATTACCCTGGTGCTGCTCGGGCTCGCCTTGATCATCGCGGCCGTACGCATCTTCATCGGCCCGCGTGCCCAGGATCGCATCCTTGCCCTTGATGCAAGCTATGTGATCGCCATGTTGATGCTCGTCACCTTCGGGATCGGCAGCGGCCGCTCGGTCTATTTCGAGGCAGCCCTCGTGATTAGCTTGTTGGGCTTCGTGGCGACCGTGGCGCTCGCCAAGTTCCTCATGCGCGGAGAGGTGATCGAATGACCATGCCAGTCGCCGATCTTCCGCTGTGGGTGGTGATCGCGGTCTCCACCTTTCTGCTCCTCGGCTCGGGCTTGACGTTGCTCGGTGCCATCGGGCTGTTGCGTCTGCCCACCTTCTATCAGCGGATCCATGCGCCGACCCTCGGCACGAGTTGGGGCACGGGCGCAATCATGCTGGCGTCGATCCTCTATTTCTCGATCGTCGGTTCGCGCGCCGTTTTGCACGAGATCCTCATCGGTGTCTTTGTGACGCTGACAACGCCGGTCACCCTCATCCTGCTGGCAAGAGCCGCACTGCACCGCGACCGTGCTGAGGGCAACGACACCGTCCCATCGGCCAATCCCCCGCAAGACCAGCCCTGAACTTTCCCCTGAGAGACATGCCCGACCGTTGGCGCGCAGAGCGGCACGGTGCCTTCGACCGCCCCGAAGTCAGAGCAAGGCAAGCCGTTTCAGGTGTCGTCCGGTCCGATATTCAGTCGCCGCATCTTTTCCCACAAGGTCGTTCGCGACACGCCCAGTGTTTCGGCGGCTTCCTTGGGCGATCCGTCGGCGCGTGCCAGGGCAGCCTTGATATGGGCACGTTCGGCGGCGTCACGCACGTCCGCGAGTGTGGCATTCACGTCTGGAGTGCTGCCAAAGCCCATGTCCGTTGCGACCAGACCTTCGGGGAACAGCTCCGCCTCGGACAAGACATGACCGTCACCCATGGCAACGGCGCGGTCGACGCGGTTGATCAGCTCGCGGATGTTGCCGGGCCAGCGGTGGCGCTTGGCAGCCTCATGCGCCGCCGCGTCGACGACGATGCAGCCGTGTCCCAGCCGCGCTGCCGCAGCAGATGCGAAGCTCTCGAGCAGCGACGGCAACTCTTCCCGTCTTTCCCTGAGCGGCGGAAGCTTGCAGGCAATGACGTTGATGCGGAACCAGAGATCCTCGCGGAACTGGCCATCTGCCACCATGGCGCCGAGATCCTTGTTGGTGGCGCAGACGAGGCGTGCTCCGAATTTGCGTGTCTCGCTTCCGCCGAGCCGGCGGAACTCCCGCGTTTCCAAAACGCGCAGCAACTTCACCTGCAGAACTGGGGAAAGATCGCCGATCTCGTCCAGAAACAGCGTGCCCTCGTCCGCCTCTTCGAAAAAGCCGCGATGCATGCCCGAAGCGCCGGTAAAGGAGCCGCGCTCGTGACCGAAAAGCAGGGAGTCCGCGAGCTCCGCCGGCAGGGCACCGCAGTTGACGGGGACAAAGGGCAGGGTCTTGCGCGAACCGGCCTCATGCACATAGCGGGCCGCAACTTCCTTGCCGGTGCCCGTCTCACCGAGGATCAGAACCGGAAGATCGATGTCTGCGGCACGTAGCAGTGTCGCGCCGATCTTGCGCATCGCATTGCTGCCGGAAAACGCAGCACCAACCTGTGGCCCGCTGCTCGTGCGGCGGCTGATACCCTGCAAGGTCTCGACAAGCCTGTCGAGGTCGAAGGGCTTGCTGACGTAGTCGACCGCGCCGTCCCGCACCAGCCGAACGGCCTGGTCGATATCGCCATAGGCCGTCATGAAGATGACCGGGACCAGTCCGAAACGTTCGAAATGCCGGCGCATGATGGTCTCGCCGTCGCCATCTGGCAGACGGATATCCGACAGGATGATGTCGGGTGCTGCGCCCTTCAGCGCTGCATCGGCTTCCGCTGCCGAGCGCGCCCATCTGACGGTGAAGCCTTCCAGGACCAGCCTCTGTTGCAGCGACACGCCGAGCGTCGCGTCGTCCTCGACCACCAGTATGCGACCTGCCGTCATGATGTCATGTCTCCGCTCCGCCCTTCTGCGCCGTCACCAGCGTCAGCTGGACATTGGTTCCCGTGCTGTCGCTGCGGATCGACAAATCGGCTCCCATTCGCTCCACCAGGGAGGCCACGATCCAGATCCCGATGCTGCGCTCCACGGGGATATCGTTGACACGGCCCGAAATCATCGCGGCGACGATCTCGGGCGGCATCCCCGGTCCTTCGTCAGCGACGCTGAGGACCACCGTCTGGGCATCCTTGCGCGTGAGAGAAACGGTGACAGTCGATCCGGGCGGCGACGCCCTGACCGCATTCAGCATCAGGTTGATCAGGATCTGGCGCAGGGCATCGACGTCGACCCAAAATTCGGTCGGCTCCTCGAAGGTCCAGGCAAGCCCAACGCCGGCACGGCCGGCTTCCGGAGCGATCAGGATCTCGAGGTCGCGAATATCCTGAGCGGTGATCATTCTGGAACCGGACCGCCGACGATAGGTGGAGAGCGTCACGTCGACCACGCGGCCGATACTGTCGAGGCCGTTCTCCAGAAATGCCAGCGTTTCCTGCCGCACATCCTCGCGGTCGCCAAAGCGCTTGAGCGTGGATATCCCGTTCTTCAGCCCGGCCAGCGGATTGCGCACCTCATGCGCGATGCTGGCTGCCATGCGTGCCAGCAGCCCGTCACGTTCCTGCTGTGCCATCTGTTCGAGGATGGTGACCCTTTGGGCTTCCGATTGCTCGCGCATCGCCAGAGCCGCTTCTAGTTGGCGCAATTCGTTGCCGCGGCGCCAGTCGGCCCCGTTCGTCGAGGAGCCCGCCGCATCCGCCAGTCGGTCAATGAACCCGTCGAGCGGTTTGAGCGAGCGCCTTGTCACGGCGTAAGCCGCAGCCGCAGCGATGATGGCCACCAGGATATCGATGCCCAGTGCGGCGTTGGACGCTGCATCGCTGGCGGCCTCGAGCGGCTGCGTGTCGAATGTCGCAGCGAGATAGAGACGTCCCTCGGCCATTCCATAACTGCGTGCGACCAGAAGAACGGATCTGTCCGGAACCAGTTGCGCGCTGACATCGTCGGGGTCGCTGGCTTGGGCCCCAGTCAAGGCGGCGTCTAGGAGATCTCCATCGCTCTCGGCGAGCGCCACCGTGATCGCCTGGCCCGATGGATCGGTCCATCTTGCGGCAATGCTCTCTTCGAGAAGCGCGGTGCGAAACTCGAGCGACGCCGCCAGGGTCCGCTGCACGGATTGTCGAGCATCGGTCTCCTTGATTTCGGCCGCGATGTTGCCGGCGACGGCATCGAGGAAGACCAGCGCCTGATCGCGCAGACCCGTCTCGTTGCTCGACCGCAGAGCCATGATGCCGATCTGCGTCGTGCCGACCGCCACCAGGAACATCGCGACTGCCACAAACAGTGGCAGCGCGACGGAGAGAGGCAGTTTGGGACGCGAAAGTGAGGACATGCAGACTGATTAGACCAAGTCGCGCTTTGCCTGCCAGCACATAATTCTTGAGCGAGCCCTCAACCTTCCATGATCAGGACTTCACCTGCCATGTCCGGTGTGATGCGGTTGAGCCAGGGCGCGCCAAACCAGTTCGTCCGCAGCGGCCTTGGAGTTCGCCCCAGGACGACGGCGCGCAGACCGACGATGCCGGGCGGTATGCCGCAGACGCTGTCCGGTGCTGCATGACGCGTGTAGCCGCAGCCGAAACGATCGGCGACCTCGGGCACACCACCATCCTTGATCTGCTTCTCCGCAACATGGACGATGTCCGTCACCTCCCAGAGATTGTTGAGAAGGGACCATTCCACGAGCGGGGCCAGGTGATCTTCGCCGCAGTCGCGTACCACGAGCGTGCGTGCCGTGTCGGGCAATGGTGTCTTGCCGACGAAGAGCACCGGGCCGCCATGGCAGCTCGGCAGACGCAAAAGACCATCCGGATCCCAGGTCGTGCGGTCCATCCGGGCTTCGACCTGATGATGGAACCAGCCCTGGCAGGGCAGAACGAGGAGGGTCTGGCCCGGTTGCGTCTCGCAGCGGAGAATGGCTTCCGGATCGCCTTCATCATAGTGCAGGATCGAAGCCACGTCCGTTCCTGCGGTGGCGGATTTGAGATCGCTGATCGCGTCGCTCGCCCGCTCCCGGATCAACCGACGCAGTCGCGCCTGATCGGCTGCGGCATGGATCGCATGCGTGTCGATGATGGTGTGTGCAGAAAGGCTGGCGCCGCTTCTCTGGGCAATCGCGCAAGCGCGTTCCGCAACGTGAGCAACCTGTCCATCGATGACGGCGAACCGGACAGCCTCGAGAGCCGGCAGCACCGGCATGTCGTTGCGCGGCGCCGGTTTCGGCTGGGGCGCCTTGTCCCTGTGGTCGACGGTCTGCACTTTCGGAGCCACGGAAATCCAGTCGCTTCGCTTGCCGAGCGACTGGTCGGCCCGTGTCAGAACACCGTCTAGGGCGTCATCATGCGAAAGCGTCAGCTGCGCGCCTGAGACATAGGCGGCGCGACCGAGAAGATGGCCGGCGACCGGCACGGTGAGCAGCAGGAAGACGACGGTCAGGATACCCATCACCGTCGCGTCCAGCGCGCCGTGGGCGATAACGCTGCCGATGATCACCAGGCCGGCACCCAGCGTTCCGGCTTTCGTGGCGGCATGCATCCGCTGAAACGGATCGGCAAGCTTGATCACACCGAGAGCGGCGATGCAGAGAAACCCCACGCCCGCAAGCTTGAACAGAATGGACAGGATCGCGAGCATCACGAATCCTCCTTTTTCTTCTCGAGAAGTGCCGACAGCGAACATGTCGCCAGGAAACCGATCAAGGCGATCCCAAAGGCGACGTCGAGGAACTCGCGTCGGCCGGTGACGATCATCGTCAAGGCGGCGATCGCGACTGCAATGCCGGTCAGCATGTCCAGCGCAATGAAGCGGTCGGCATAGCCGGGTCCGGTCACCATGCGAACGGCGGCAAGCAGCAGCGGTACCATCAGGACGGCGATCATGATGGCGGCGAATGTTGATAGAAACCCATCCAGAAGCGCAATCATCCCTCGATCTCCTTTATGCGTGTCTCGAACGTGTTCTTGATGCTGTCCACCACAGCCTCGGGCTGTGGCGCATCCAGAACGTGAACATAGAGTGTGCTCAGATCCTCGCTGACATGCAGCGAGGTCGTGCCCGGTGTCAGGCTTACGCAGTTTGCGAGCGTCGTGACGCCCGCTCTGCTGCGCAGATCAAGCGGCACGGCGAGGATCGCGGGCTTGAGCTGCGAGCTGTCGCCGAGCACCTGACGGGCGACGGCAATGGACGAACGGACGAGTTCGCCGATGAAAACCAGTCCCAGTGTCATGGATCTGCCGATACGCGTGACGATGGTCATGGCGACACTCCTGCTGTGGTGTTTTGGTCAATGATGGCGCTGATCAGCTCGGTACGGTTGCCGATGCTGTCGGCGGCGAGGTTGGAGAACGCGACCAGAGGTTCCGGATTGATGCCGATGGCCAGCGTGATGGCTCCAAGCACCACGATCGGCGCCATCATGGCAGCCGGCACACGGCGGACCCGGGTCTTGCGCACGGGCTCTTTCCAGAAGGCCTCGATCCAGATCTTGCTCATCGAGAAGATCGTCAAGAGGCTGACGAAGAGCGCGATGCCCGCAAGCCACGCCTCGTCCCCCTGGAAGGAGGCGTCGACCACCATCAGCTTCGCCCAGAAGCCGGAAAGCGGCGGAATGCCCGCGAGAGACAGGGCAGGGATGGCGAACAGCACCGCCAGCCACGGCGAGGACTTCATCAGTCCGCCGGATTTGCGCAGATCGAAGGACCCGGTCGCCCGGTGGATGGCGCCTGCGATGAAGAACAGGTTCGCCTTCACCACGATGTGGTGGATGATGTAGAAGACAGCGCCTGCCATGGCGAGCGGCGTGGCGATCGCAAGGCCCAGCATGATGTAGCCGATCTGGCTGATGATGTGGAACGACAGGATGCGGCGCACATCCCATTGCACGGCCGCCCCGAAAACGCCGAACAGCATGGTGCCTGCGGCAAACAAGGCGATCAGCGGCTTCAAGATCCCGTTGTCGACTTCGAACAGCAGCGTGAAGACGCGGAAGAGTGCGTAGACACCGACCTTGGTCAGGAGGCCTGCGAACACGGCCGACACGATGATCGATGCCGTATGGTAGGAGGCCGGAAGCCAGAAGAACATCGGGAAGAATCCGGCCTTGATGCCGAAGGCGAGCAGGAACAGCATCGCCGACAGCGTCAGCGCAGCTGACGACTCCGTCTGCGGAAGCACCATGGCCAGGTCTGCCATGTTCAAGGTGCCGGTCGCACCGTAGAGCAACCCGATCGCCATCAGGAAGAGGATGGTCGAAAAGAGGTTGAGGACGGCATATTTGATCGCCCCGTCGAGCTGGGCGCGGGTCCGATCCAGCGTGATCAGGCCGAGTGTTGCGATCAGCATCACTTCGAACCACACATAGAGATTGAAGATGTCGCCAGTCAGAAAGGCGCCATTCACGCCGATCATCAAGCCGAGGAACAGCGGATAGAAGCCCGCACGGACCTGGCGCTGGCGAAGGTCAGCAACGGAGAAGATGAGCGCGCAAAGTGCCAGAAGGCTGGAGATCACCACCATCGCGACGCTGAAGCGGTCGGCGACGAACACGACACCGAAGGGGGGCATCCAGCTGCCGAATATCTTGGTCAGGATGCCGCCTGCCATCACCGCATTGGCGAGGACAAGGGAGGCGCCGAGCGTCAGGATCATGACGGTGAGCGCGATGATGCGCTGCACCTCTGGCCGCGAATGAAAGGCGGCAGCCAGTGCCGCCCCGATGAGCGGCAAGACGACGGGCCACAGAAGAAGTGTGTCAGCCATTGCGGATGGCCTCCTTTTCGAAGGGCGAGCCGAGGTCTTCGGCATCGTTATGCTCGTCGGTAAAGACCGATCCGAGCGTATAGTAGGCCTTGAGCACCAGGGCTGCGGCGAAAGAGACGAGCGCAAAGCCAATGACGATCGCGGTCAGGATGAGTGCCTGGGGCAGGGGGTTTGCAGCCCCTTCGCCCAGCGTCTGTGATCCCTGTTCGATGACGGGGGGCGCTGTGAACTGCAGGCCGCCTGCGACGAAGATCAGAAGATTCGCTGCGGTGGACAGCAGGACGACCCCGAACAGGATGCGCATCACATGGCGCGACAGGAGGAGGTAGATGCCGGCACCCATCTGGGCGGCGACGGCAAACGCGTAGATCAGGCTCACTGTTCTACTCCTTCATAAAAACGGAAAACCAGGGAAAGCACGCCGCCGATCACGACCATGAAGACGCCGATATCGAAGGCGGTTGCTGTGCCGAGATGCGTGGAGCCGAGCTCGAACCACCAATGCGTCAGGAACGATCGATCCGAGATGAGGCCGGGGAGGCCGCTGACGAAGGCGAGCACGAGGCCGGCCCCGATCAGGCCAACCGGGTGAACGATCAGGGCCTTGCGGGCCTTTGCCACGCTGTCAGAGAGAGCAAGCAGGGCAAAGGCGAGAGCCGCGAACAGCCCGCCGATGAAGCCGCCGCCCGGCTCGTTATGGCCGCGAAACAGCATGAAGACAGCCGCGCCCAGCAGAAGCACGAAGAACAGGCGGGACATGGTGGAAAAGATGACGGACATGGTCGGTCACTCCTTGTTGCGGGCGGGTTTGAGGGAGCCGCGCAGCAGTCCCCAGGCGGCAATGGTGGCAATGGCGACGACCACGATCTCGCCGAGCGTATCGATGGCGCGGTAATCGACGAGAATGACGTTCACGACGTTGCGCCCGTAAGCTTCGAGGTAGCTGGTCTCGCCGAAAAAGTCGGAAAGGCGCAGGTCGATGGGCGTGACGCCGATGGAGGCAAGCGCGATGAACATCATCCCGGCAAAGCCTACGGCGATCACGCCGTCACGCCGCCGCTCGGACAGCGTGCGCGAATGACGACGTCGCGATGGCAGCTTGAGGAGCACCGCCGTCATCAGGATCACGATCAACGTTTCGACCGCCATCTGTGTCAGAGCAAGGTCCGGAGCGCCGTTCAGCATGAAGATCACGGCCGAGCCGAAGCCGACGATGCCGACGGAGACAAGGCCTGCAATCAGCGAGCGGACGATGATCGTCGCCAAGGCGCCGACCACCGTCAGCATCAGGACGAGTGCGACCGAGATGCGGATGCTGCCCTCGGAGGCGAGGAAGTCGGCCGATGGTGCAGCCAGGAAGGCGATCGCAAGGCCCAGGGTGACCACCAGGACCACGAGTGTGGTGTAGCGATGCTGATCGCCGTTCTGGAGCACCCTCGTCGACAGGCGTGCCGTCGCCAGAACGCCGTTGAGGGTCTTGTGGTAGAAGCGATCGCCGAGGAAGGCATACAGCTTGTCGTAACGACGGAGCGCGTTGTGGATCCGGGTCCACTGGATGACGATGACCGCGCCGATGGCGACGACGAGCATGGACAGGACCAGCATCGGCGTCAGGCCGTGCCAGAGCTTGAACGAAACGTCGACCGGCTGACCGAGGAGTGCCGAGGCGGCCGGACCGATGATCCACTGTCCAGCTGGCGCGGGGACGAGACCGATCAGAATGCCGCCGGCTGCGAGCAGCAACGGTCCTGCCAGAAGGCCTGATGTCTCGCCATGATGGATCTCACGTGTGGTCTCGGACTTGAGGTAGAACGGACGGATCGACACGACACCCGCCACGCCGACCATGACGGCGTTGACGAGAACCGCGGCTGCGATCGGCAGGATGTTCCAGTCATTGGCGAGCTGCGCTTCGAACAGATATTCCTTCGAGATGAAGCCGACAAAGGGCGGCAGGCCGGCCATCGAGAGGCTTGCGAGGACTGCTGCGACGGCGGTAACCGGCAGGAAGCGGGCGAGGCCGGCCAGCTTGTGCAGACGGGTTTCGCCCGTCGCATGGATGGCGGTGCCGGCGCAGAAGAACAGGGCCGCCTTGTAGAGCGCATGGCTGAGGATAAAGCCGACGGTGGCCACAGCGGCGACTTCGCCCGTAAGGCCGATCAGCATCACGAGAATGCCGAGCGAGGCGACGGTGGACTGGGCGAGAACTGCCTTGAAACCTTCAGCGCGAAGCGCCTGCAGGGCGGCAATGATCATCGTCAGAGATCCGAAGACCACCAGCGTGTGTCCGAAGCCCGGCATGCCGGCAAACACACCGTCGAAGCGGGCGAGCAGAAAGACGCCGAGCTTCACCATGGTCGCCGAATGCAGATAGGCGGAGGCGGGCGTCGGAGCGGCCATGGCATTGGGCAGCCAGAAGTGGAACGGGAACTGCGCGCTCTTGGTGAATGCGCCGATCATGATGAGGATCGCGATCGGGATAGCCCAGCTGCTGGCGACCAGCTCGTTCGAGCGTGCCAGCACTTCCGTGAAGGAGAAGGTGCCGAGCGTCATGCCGATGAGAAGGATGCCGGCAAACAGCGCGAGACCGCCGCCACCGGTGACGATCAGCGACTGCAGCGCCGACTTGCGTGCGGCTTCCTTATGACCGTCGAAGCCGATCAGGAGGAAGGAGGCGAGGCTCGTCAGCTCCCAGAAGACGAACATGACGATGAGATTGTCCGAGAGCACGGTTCCCAGCATCGCGGTCATGAACAGCATGATGAGGCTAAGGAAGCGCCCGATCTCGCCGCTCGGCTTTTCGGCAAAGTAGGCCCCTGCATAGATTACCACCAGCGTTCCGATGCCGCTGATCAGCAAGCCGAACAGCAATGAAAAGCCGTCCAGACGGAACGCGAGTTCGACACCGAGTGATGGCACCCACGCCAGTTGGGCAATCAGGGCCTGTCCGTCTGCCACCGGCGCGACATGCATGAGTAGCGAGGCGAAGATGAACAGAGGTATGAGGCTCACCACCCAGCCGGTGTATCGCCCGAGCAGCGACGAGGCCGGTTTGGCGATGATTGCCCCGGCCAGTGCGATTAGTATGGTCCACTCAAAGTTCACGGTACAAGTTCCTCTTGTTGTCCACTCTAAGACAGCAAGAGGTGTGCCAGTTTGAAATCATATGAAAATCAGTAACTTATGATGCGCCATCCTTTCGGCGTGTTCGGATTTCCGAATGGCTGCCTGTCGGAATTCGGAATTCCGAACATGTTTTCCCTCCGGCAAGCGTCCCAATCCGACGACGCATTGCGACAGTGCCGAACCGCCGTCCGGACTTGGCCGAGGGAACCATCTGCCTTCCGAGACAATTCCCCAGACATCAAACCAGGATGACGAAAGCGGTTATGAAACGGAAGGAAACTATCATGACATCCAAGCGGATCATCGCGGTGCTGACCCTGGTCGCCTGCGGCGCTGCGGCCTCTCCAGCTCTGGCGCAATCCTCACCATACCCGGGGGACGACCCTGCCGAACTCTTTGGATACGACATCGAGGTCAGTGAAACGGATAGCGAGCGTGTCGCCGAGAACGCTTTGCGGGCCGTGCAGCGGGCCGGAGAGACGGCTGAAGAAATCAAGATGGTCTTCGGAGCCACGCGTTTCGAGTTCGTGGCGCTGAAGCCGGACAGCATGAAGGTTGTTGAGCCGGAACTTGCCAAGAGGCAATCCGACGTCTTGGAGCTGCAGGCAGCCGTCGAGAGCAGCTCCTTGTTCTACACGGCGATGCGAAGCGAGGGCGTCGCGGCAAGCGACGTCATCGGTGCGGATCTCGCAGACGGAGACAGTGGTCTGACGTCCGAAAAACGAGTGACGATCTATCTCGCGCCGTGAAGGGGGGATGCGCCACGCGCACCGGCCCCGTTCGGTAAATCGGTCGAGCTGCTGGTGGTCGGCCTCACCGCGATTGGCGGTTCCAGAAATGCTGGGCAACCGCAAACAGAAGACCGACCGCGACCGCCGGGACCAGATCATCCAGCATGACGCCCCAGCCGGATGGGATTTGCTCGACATAGGCCACCGGCCACGGTTTTACCCGGTCGAGGAAGAGGAAGAGCGCTGCAAACGGGACCAGCATCCGCCAGCCCGCCTGACGGATCATTGAGGCCCCGATCAGAAAGGCCGCCACTTCATCGATGACGATGCGGCGGTCATCCTTGACACCGGTCGCCAGTTCGATCGCTGACGACACATGGACGCCGAGGGCGAATATGACCACGCCAGACACCGGAACGACGAGCCTCGGCAACTTGATCGCCAAGACCAGCAGCGGCAAGAGCGCAAAGACCGCAAGCCCCGCACGGAGCGGAACGACCAGGCCCATGCCGAACCACGTGGCCATCAGCCATTGCCAGGTCGGAACCAGACCGATGCCTGGCGGTTCGAGAATGTGAAATTCGATCATGGGCTCCCCGGAGAGGTTGTCGCGATAAGCGCTCGTCCCCCGCAGGACGCGAGCGGCATAGCACCCAACTTATGCGCCGGCCCCTGCAATTCGAGACGGTAACGGGAAGTTTTTTCTCCCACAGGCTCTGCCGCAGCCGGGGCTTCGCGGGCCCGTGAGGGCAGGTGACCAAGCGGCGAACTCCAGACGTCGGCGGGTGAAAAAACGGCAAATGCACATTTGTTGCGCGATGTTGGGTCTGTGAAACGTATTCATGCAGTTTCGTGGCCCAAATTCGAAATTATGCTTCCAATCTCTGATTTCCGGCACTAAGCTGAAAGAAATATTCGGCACCTGAGCCCCGCTTCGATCGCGTCACCGACGTGCATCGGCGGGGCTTTTTGCATTGGGGATCTGATGAAGCGGATCGTAGATATTGGTGTGCTCTTGTCACGCGGCGGCATGTATGCCGCCTTGTCGCGCGCTAGCCGCGACGGCGTGTTGCGCGGCGTCGCGGAGGTGAATGCCGATCAGGGCCTCGATCTATCCTTCCGCGTTACGGAACGTGATCCCTACGGGCGGCTAGACCGCTATGCGCCGCTGTGCCGCGAAATCCTGCGTGGCTCCGGCGTGCGCCATATCTTCGGCTGCATCACGTCTGCGAGCCGCAAGGAGGTCATTCCCGAGCTCGAGCGGTTCGACGGTGTCTTATGGTACCCTGTCCCCTATGAGGGCTTCGAGGCGTCAGAGCGCGTCGCCTATATGCATGCGTGCCCGAACCAGCATCTCCTGCCGCTTCTGGACTGGGCGCTGCCGACACTCGGCACACGCGCTTATCTCGTAGGCTCCAATTACATCTGGGGCTGGGAAATGGCCCAAATCGCGCGCGAAAAGATCGCAGCCGCGGGCGGACAGGTTCTGGGGGACCGCTACCTGCCGATCGGGGACACGGAACTCGACCATATCATCAGCGACATCAGGGCATTGAAGCCGAGCTTCATCCTGAACTCGCTCGTTGGCGACAGCTCTTACGCCTTTCTGGGGCGGCTGGCCCAGTTGAAGCAGGAAGCCGAATTCGCCGATGGCTTGACCGTGCTGTCGTGCAACTTCACCGAATGCGAGATCGAGGCGGCAGGCGAGGCGGCAGAAGGGCTTGTCTCGGCAGGTCCCTGGTTCGAGCCCGACGGCGGGAAAGGTGGATCGTTTTACGAGATGGCGCGCCAATCGGTGCACGAACTGGCCCGGCTGCTTCATGGTCGCCCCGAGGCAGAAGAGCTCCCCCTGGCGGAACTGCTGCACACGGCACTCAGAGCCGGCCGCTCCACGCGGCTTGATCCGGTGCACCTGCATGCGCGCCAGCCGGCGATCATCGCGCGTCTGGAAAATGGACGGTTCCAGGAGATCAGGCAATTGCCTGTAACGCGCGCCGATCCGTACCTCACGCAAAGGTCGCAGCCTTTGCATCCGGGCGCCCACCTGAAGGTGGTGTCATGACGCGGATCAGGACTGAAAACCTGGGTGGAGCAACCGCATGGATTCTGCACCGACCTCACCCCTCCGTAAATGGGCTTGTCCGCCAACTCGGGGTCATCGGCCTTGAGGTCCACAAGGCGTGGCCGGAGCTGCCGGCCGAAACGATCGAGGCTGACTTCATCTTCTACGATGCAGACATGGGCCACGACGAACAATTTCCCTGGGCGCCTGGTCAGTCACCAATGCCGATGATTGCGCTGATCGGATCGGAAGCGCCGGGCCGCTTGCGCTGGGCGATGCAGATGGGCGCACACGCCCAGCTCCTGAAGCCGATGAGCGACAAGGGCGTCTATGCGGCCCTCCTCGTCGCGCGCAGCAATTTCGATCGGGCCAATGCCTCTGACGCCCTGATCGCCGATCTGCAGAGCCGCCTTTCGGCACGTCAGACAATCGTGCGCGCCGTCATGCTCTTCGTGATGAAGGGCAAGACGGAAGCCGAGGCGTATGACCTCTTGCGCCAGACCGCGATGGCATGGCGCGTGACGATCGAAATTGCCGCCGAGCGGCTGGTCGCCAACCACTCGCATGAAAGGGGTGCCGACGATGGCAGACGCATCGATCCCGCCTGAACCCTTGGTCATACCGGAAAGCGGGCCATCCGTGCTGCGGCAACTGGCTGAACGCAAGCTGGCACTGCTGGGGCTCCTGATCACCTTTGTCTGCGTCGGCGGCGCGATCTTTGCCCCGTGGCTTGCGCCTTACGATCCTTACGAGCAGTTCTTTGACGGCCTTACCATTGAAGGCGCCCCCTTGCCGCCGAACGCGATGTTCTGGTTCGGCACGGATCTTCTTGGTCGAGACCTGTTCTCGCGCATCCTCTACGGCGCGCAGACCTCGCTCGTGATCGGGCTGGTTGCCAACGGCGCCGCCTTGCTGATCGGCACACTGGTGGGCGTAACCGCAGGTTACTTCCGCGGGATCATCGGTGCCGTGCTGATGCGCTTCACCGATCTGATGATGGCCTTTCCGGCCCTGCTCCTGGCGATCTGCCTGGCCGCAATCTTCTCTCCATCCCTCTGGATCGTTGCGATGGTGATTGCCTTCGTGAACTGGGTGCAGACGGCACGCGTGATCTTCACCCAGACCTCGTCCCTCGCAGAGCGCGACTATATCGCTGCGGAAAAGACGCTTGGCGCCGGCCATGGCCGCCTCCTATTCAAGCATATCCTGCCGCATCTGATCCCGACATTGATCGTCTGGGGCACGCTCGGGATCTCGACCACGGTCCTCTTGGAAGCGACCTTGTCCTTCCTCGGCATCGGCGTTCAGCCGCCGATCCCGTCCTGGGGCAACATCATCTTCGAGAACCAGACCTACTTCCAGTCTGCACCTTGGCTGGTCTTCATCCCCGGGGCGGCGATCCTGCTGCTGGCGCTTGCCTTCAACCTCGTCGGCGATGCCTTGCGCGACATTCTCGATCCGACACAGCAGGGGCGTGACTGATGGCTGCCTATATCCTCAGACGTCTCGTTCAGTCGGCGCTTATCCTGCTCGGCGTATCCTTCATCACCTTCGTGCTGCTCTACGTGCTGCCGGCAGACCCGGTTCGCCAGATCGCCGGTCGTTCCGCAACGGCGGCAACCGTCGAAAGCATCCGGCAGCAGCTCGGACTGGATCAGCCCTTCCTCGTTCAATACGGCAACTATCTCTTCAACCTCGTCCAGGGTGATTTCGGTCGCTCCTATCTGCAGAAGACCGAAGTTGCCGAACTCCTCTTTTCGCGTCTGCCGGCAACCTTGCTCCTGCTCGTCGCCGCGATTGGTTGCGAGCTGCTGATCGGCTTGCCGCTCGGCATTGTCGCGGCGCTCAATCGCGGCAAGGCGATCGACAACGGGCTGATGCTGACCAGCTTCCTGACGGTCTCCGCGCCGCAGTTCGTCGTTGCGCTGTTGTTGCTCTTCGTCTTTGCGGTCAAGCTCGGCTGGTTTCCGATCGGCGGCTACGGCACTTTCGCCCATCTCGTTTTGCCGGCGGTGACACTCGGTATTCTCGGATCCGGCTGGTACTCGCGCATCATGCGATCCTCCATGGTCGACGTATTGCGTGCCGACTTCATCCGCACCGCCCGCGCCAAGGGGCTCGGCCGCAGCAAGGTCATTCTCGGCCATGCGCTGCCCAACGCGATCCTGCCGATCATCGCCATGATCGGCATCGACATCGGGCTCTTCATGTCCGGCATCGTCGTCGTCGAGAGTGTCTTTGGCTGGCCCGGCATCGGTCAGCTCGCCTGGCAGGCAATCCAGCGCGTCGACATTCCGATCATCATGGGCGTCACGCTCGTCTCAGCCTGCGGCATCGTCATCGGCAATCTGATCGCCGACCTGATTTCGCCGCTCATCGATCCGCGCATCAAGCTGCGCTGAAACCGTCAACCCACAGGAGTAAGGCCAATGAAGAAGCTTATACTTTCAACTGCGCTCGCAACCCTCATGGCCCTGCCGGCCTTTGCCCCGGCCACGGCCCAGGAACCGAAGCACGGCGGCAATATGGTGGTGACCTACAAGGACGACGTCGCGACGCTCGATCCGGCGATCGGTTACGACTGGCAGAACTGGTCGATGATCAAGTCGGTCTTCGACGGCCTCATGGACTACGAGCCCGGCACCACCAACCTGCGCCCGGGTCTTGCCGAGAGCCATGAGATTTCCGAGGATGGCCTGACCTATACGTTCAAGCTGCGTCCCGGCGTCAAGTTCCACAATGGCCGCGAACTCGTGGCTGACGACGTCGTCTACTCGATCAACCGCGTGATCAACCCGGCCACGCAGTCGCCGGGCCAGGGTTTCTTCGCGATGATCGACGGCTATGACGCGGCCGCCGAGGGCAAGGCCGAGACCGTCTCGGGTGTTTCCGCGCCAGATGCGAGCACCGTCGTCTTCAAGCTCTCGCGCCCGGACGCAACTTTCCTGCACGTGATGGCGCTCAATTTCTCCTTCGTCGTGCCCAAGGAGGCAGTTGAAGAAGCCGGCGCAGACTTCGGCAAGAAGCCGGTCGGCACCGGTGCGTTCAAGCTGACCGAATGGTCGCTCGGCCAGCGGCTCGTGTTCGAGAAGAACGCCGATTATTGGATCTCCGGCGTGCCCTATCTCGACAGCTTCACGGTTGAAGTCGGTCAGGAGCCGGTCGTCGCCTTGCTACGTGCGCAGAATGGTGAAGTCGACATTCCAGGTGACGGCATTCCGCCGGCGAAATTCGTCGAAGTGATGCAGGATGAGGCGCAGAAAAGCCTCGTGGTCGAAGGCGGCCAGCTGCACACCGGCTACATCACCATGAACGTCACCAAGGCGCCGTTCGACAAGGTCGAGGTGCGCCGTGCCGTGAACATGGCGATCAACAAGGATCGCATCGTCCAGGTCATCAACGGTCGCGCCGTTCCGGCAACCCAGCCGCTTCCGCCGTCCATGCCGGGCTATACCGAAGGGTATGAAGGCTACAAGTTCGACCAGGACGGCGCAAAGAAGCTTCTGGCCGACGCCGGTTACGCGGACGGTTTCGAGACCGAACTTTTCGTCATGAACACCGATCCGAACCCGCGTATTGCCCAGGCGATCCAGCAGGACCTGAAGGCTGTTGGCATCAACGCGTCGATCAAGTCGCTGGCACAGGCCAACGTCATCGAGGCTGGCGGCGCCGGCAATGCCCCGATGATCTGGTCGGGTGGCATGGCCTGGATTGCTGACTTCCCGGATCCGGCAAACTTCTACGGACCGATCCTCGGATGCGGCGGTGCCGGCGAAGGTGGCTGGAACTGGTCGAAATACTGCAATGCCGACCTCGACAAGATGGCCGCAGACGCCGATTCCATCGTCGATCCTGCCAAGGTCGACGAACGCCTCGCCAAGTGGTCCGATATCTACATGAAGGTGATGGAAGACGCGCCCTGGGCGCCGGTATTCAACGAGCAGCGCTACACGATGAAGTCTGCCCGCATGGGTGGCGATGACGCCCTTTTCGTCGATCCGGTGTCGATCCCGGTCAACTACGACTACGTCTACATCAAGGAGTGATGGAAGCCATGTGCAAGCACTGCAACCACACGATCCACGCCCATCAGCATCACTTCGGCTGGGACAATTCCTTTGCTCCAGCGCTGATCGCTGCCCCGGGCGAGACGATCCTGTTCCAGTGCCTCGACAGTTCTGGGGGCCAGCTTGGCCCCCAGTCCACCGTCGAGGATGTGCAGGCGCTCGATTTTGCCAAGATCAACCCGGTGTCGGGGCCGATCTACGTCGATGGTGCCAAGCCCGGCGATGTGTTGAAGGTGACGATCGAGAGCTTCACGCCGCAGCTGCGTGACGGCGCAGGCTTCGGCTGGACGGCGAATATCCCGGGCTTCGGGCTGCTGGCCGATCAGTTCACCGTGCCAGCGCTCAACATCTGGAAGTTCGATGCGGCGAGCATGGAGCCCGCGCTGTTCGGCAAGAACGGGCGCGTGCCACTCAAGCCGTTTGCGGGCACCATCGGCAATGCACTTGCCGAAAAGGGCCATCATACGGTCGTTCCGCCGCGGCGCGTCGGCGGCAATCTCGACATCCGCGATCTTTCCGCTGGAACGACGCTCTATCTGCCGGTCGAGGTCGAAGGTGCGCTGTTTTCCGTCGGCGATACCCACGCCGCCCAAGGCGATGGCGAGGTGTGTGGCACTGCCATCGAAAGCCCCTTCGATGTCGTTCTGACACTCGACCTGATCAAGGACCAGCCTCTGAAAATGCCACGTTTCACGACGCCGGGGCCTGTCACCCGTCACCTCGATGCCAAGGGCTATGAGGTCACGACCGGCATCGGTCCCGACCTTTGGGCAGCGGCCCGGGATGCCGTTTCCGGCATGGTCGATCTTCTTGCGACGACGCAGAAGATGGACCCGGTCGACGCCTATATGCTCGTGTCGACCTGCGGCGATCTTCGGATTTCCGAAATCGTCGACATGCCGAATGTCGTGGTGAGCTTCTACTTCCCGAGGGCTGTCTTCGAATGACCGCATCCATGCTTTCTCCCGTGGTGGAGCCGACAGGAGACGTCGTCCTGTCGGTCCGCGACCTCAAGGTCTCTGCCCGCTCGGACCAGGGGCTTCTGCCGCTGGTCGATGGGCTGAGCTTTGATCTTCATCGAGGCGAGACGCTTGCGATCGCGGGAGAGAGCGGTTCGGGCAAGTCGATCACCTCGCTCGCCTGCATGGGTCTCCTGCCAGAACCTGCGGTGCGGGTGACAGGCGGTTCGATCCGTTTCGGCGAGACGGAACTGACCACCCTGCCGGAGAAACGGATGCAGGCGATGCGCGGCGCGCGCATCGCCATGATCTTCCAGGAGCCGATGACTGCGCTCAATCCGGTCATGAGCATCGGCCGCCAATTGGTCGAAGCGATCCGCGCGCATGAACCGCTTTCGGTATCGCAGGCGAGAGCGCGAGCCCTCGAAGCGGTCAAGGCGGTGCGTCTCTCCCAGCCCGAGAAGCGGCTCGAACAATATCCGCATGAACTCTCCGGCGGCATGCGCCAGCGCGTCATGATTGCCATGGCAATTGCGCTGCGCCCGGCCGTTCTGATCGCCGACGAGCCGACGACGGCGCTCGATGTGACGGTGCAGCGCGAGGTTCTTGATCTGCTGCGCGACCTGCAGAAGGAACTCGGAACCGCCGTCATCCTGATCACCCATGACATGGGCGTCGTCGCCGAGATGGCAGACCGCGTCATCGTCATGCGCAAGGGAAAGATGGTCGAGGCCGCGAGCACGGTCGATCTCTTCGATGCGCCGAAGGACCCTTATACGCGCGACTTGCTTGCAGCCGTGCCGCGCATCGGCGGCGGGGCGGCGCGTCCCGCTCCTGAGACCCGCGATGTGCTCGTGCGCTATGACGATGTCTCAGTGAATTTCCCGATCCGCACAGGGCTTCTCGGGCGCGTTGCGGCGCGTGTGCATGCGGTCGAGCATGTTTCGCTCGAGATATTCCGTGGCGAAACCCTGTCTCTGGTCGGCGAGTCCGGCTGCGGCAAGTCGACCATGGCTAAGGCGCTGGTCGGACTGGTGCCCCATGAAGGCCGCATCGAGATCAACGGCCAGGCAATGGGAGACCTCGGTGCTGCCGGCCGCAAGGCGATCCGGCGTGATCTGCAGATCGTCTTCCAGGACCCCATGGCAGCGCTGGATGCGCGCATGACCGTCGGCGAACTCATCCGCGAACCGCTGGTCATCCACAAGATTGGAACGCCGGCCGAACAGAAGGCGCGCGTGCGCGAACTGCTGGAGCGCGTCGAGATGTCGCCGAGCGTCTACAACCGGTACCCGCACCAGTTTTCCGGCGGCCAGCGGCAGCGCATCTGCATCGCGCGCGCGCTGGCGCTGAAGCCGAAGCTGATCGTCTGTGATGAAAGCGTTGCCGCTTTGGACGTGTCGATCCAGGCCAGGGTGCTTGATCTTCTGCGTGACCTGCAGAAGGAAAGCGGCGTGACCTATCTCTTCATCAGCCACGATATGGCCGTGGTGGAGAACATCTCCGACCGTGTCGCGGTCATGTATCTCGGCCAGATCGTGGAAATGGGAACACGCGCGCAACTCTTCGGCAATCCGCAGCATCCCTATACCAGGCGTCTCCTCGAAGCCGTCCCGGTTCCGGACCCGCGCCGCGAGAGATCAACCGTCCCGCGCCTGGCAGGGGAGATCCCAAGCCCGGTGTGGAAGGTCGGAGAGGCCCCGAAGCGGGCGCATCTCGTGGACATCGGGGGCGGACATCTCGTCGCGGAAGTCAGCCACCAGGAAGCATGATCTCGTTTCAGGCTGCCGTTGCAAGCGGCGCCAGGAAGACGGTTGAACCGATCAGTGCCCAGTCGTTGATGATATGCGCGCCCGTGCTGACCCAGATATTCTTGGTCCAGACATAGGCCCAGGTCAGCACCAGCCGGGCGCAGCCGATCACGACGAAGCATTGCACGAAGTTCCAGTCATAGGTCGGCAAGTGGAGCATCCCGAAAATGACCGCCGACAACAGCCACGCCGCCAGGACCGCTGCGTTGCGGCCCATCTCCATCTTGTTGTGCAGATAGGCAAGGATGGCGAGGAACGGCAGGATCGTGATCAGCTCCTCGCCGAGCAACTGCAGCCCGACTTTGGCAAAGAAGCTCGCTAGCTGCACGCCGCCGAGGTTGGCCGCATCTGCAATCGCCGCATTGGCGTTGACAGAGCCGTAAGCCTGCACCAGTACCCCGACGGATAGCGAGACGATGATGTTGAGGAGCGCAAAGCCGAACATCAACAGCACCTCGCGGATGCCGACGCGCCGGAAGATCGCGTGCCAGCGACGAGGCGCGGCGATTGCGAGAGCGATCAGCGGTAAAGCCACGAGGAAAGCGGCCCGCAGCCAGCCCGTGACCATGGTGTCCTCGAAAGGCATCGGGGTTGCCAGCGCCGCAAATCCGGCGACGGCGGCGAGGAGCACCGAAAGCCAGCCAGCCCCCGATATTGTCGGAGGCTTGTCGGAGTAGTACGGGAAATCAGGCCCCTTGGGCTCCAGCACCAGCCGCGCCGCTGCAGACGTCGAATGATCCACGAGTGCCCCCAATTGCCTTGAAGTAGAGACTACTTCAATTCACCCAGGGAACAAGCGGATCTTCATTGTCTCACGCAAGCCGCGGCGCGTACCGGGGCGGCAGGTCCCCGCGTTTTCAACTGCGCGGGAAGCCGGAGCGCCCAAAGCAAGATCCGTCAGGTCTTGTCCTGCGCCTGTATCAGGACGGTCTTGAGCGCATCGAGCGTGAAGGGTTTGGACAGTTGCAAGGCGTCATCGATGCCCGAGGTCGTTTGGGCCGTGTTGTCGCCGCTGGCGAATATGATCTTCACATCAGGCCATCGTGCCCGAACGGTCCGTGCCAGCTCCATCCCGGTCATTCCGGGAAGCCCCACATCGGTCAACAGGATGTCGATGTGTCCTTTCTCCATGATCTTCAGCGCATCTTCGGCAGAACTCGCCTCTTCGACCTCATGTCCGAGCTCGTCCACCATGTCCACGTTCGACATCAGAATGAGCGGTTCGTCTTCCACGACGAGGATGCGCGTGCGTGCGTTCTGCATGCTGCTCGGTTCGGGCACCGATGCGGGAGCGGGCGCCGGTACGGGCGCGGATGGGATGCTTGTCTGCGCCTGCTCGTGACGCTCCAGGCGCTCCACTGCAATACGGTGCTGTTGTGCATTGCCGAGGACATGACGGACTTTGCGCGCCAAAGCCTCACGCGTGTAGGGCTTCGACAAGAGCTCGACGCCGGCGTCCAGTTTCCCGCCATGCACGATCGAGTTTTCGGTGTAGCCCGACGTAAAGAGGATCGCCATGTGCGGAAAGAGTGCTTTGGCCTTGCGAGCGAGTTCGGTGCTGCGCATCGGACCCGGCATGACGACGTCGGTGAACAGGAGATCGATCTGCACGCCGCTGTTGACGATTGCGAATGCCGAATGCGCATCCTGTGCCTTCAGGACGCGATATCCCAGGTCAGCCAGAAGCGCGACCGAGGTGTCACGAACGCCGTCATCGTCCTCGACGACCAGAACTGTCTCACTTCCACCCTTTACCGGATGCGAGCTGAGATCAGTCAGGCTGTCCTCGACCTGCATGGTGCGCGGCATGTAGAGACGCATCGTCGTCCCATGCCCCGGTTCACTGTAGATCTTGAGGTGGCCACCGGACTGTTTGAGGAAGCCGTAGACCATCGAGAGCCCAAGACCGCTGCCTTTTCCATCCGATTTCGTCGTGAAGAACGGCTCCAGCACATGCTCGATGATTTCGGACGGGATTCCGGATCCGGTATCGGTCACGGCAACCATGACATATTGACCGGGCCGAACGTCTTCATGCATCCGGGCATAGTCGTCGTCCAGGACCGAGTTGGCCGCTTCGATCGTCAGGCGCCCACGACCATCCATGGCATCGCGCCCATTGATCGCCAGGTTCAGTATGGCGTTTTCGAGCTGGCTGGGATCGATCAGTGTGTTCCACAATCCTCCCGACACGACCGTTTCCAGTTCGATCTCTTCGCCAAGAGCACGGCGAAGCATGTCATCCATGTTCTGGATGAGCCTGCGCACGTTGACCACCTTCGGCTCGAGCGGTTGGCGCCTGCCGAAGGCAAGGAGCTGCGAGGCGAGTTTCGCGCCGCGCGCAACCCCGGACAAAGCATTCTGCAAACGCTGTTCGGCCCGCTCGTTTCCTTCTATGTCCTTGGAAAGCAGTTGCAGATTGCCACCCACGACCTGGAGAAGATTGTTGAAGTCGTGCGCGACGCCGCCCGTTAGGTTGCCAAGTGCCTCCATCTTCTGAGCCTGTCTGAGCGCCAGCTGTGCACTCTCGCGTTCGACCGTCTCGCTTTCCAGCTTGAGAAGCGCCGTCCTCAGCTCTGTCGTGCGCTGTTCCACCCTTAGTTCGAGCGTATGGTTGAGGCTATGCAGTTGCTCCTCCGCACGCCGCTGATGGGTGACATCGAAGCCATCGACAAAAATGCCCGTGACCTGGTTCGCCTGATCAAAGATCGGTTGATAGATGAGATTGAGGAACCGCTCGTCGGGCTCGGTCGAGCCCTCCCGCTGAAGATTGACCTTCACGTTGCGCCCGATATACGGCCTTCCTGATTGGAACACGCTGTCCAGCAGTTCGAAGAAACCCTGGCCTTCGACCTCGGGAAGGGCCTCTCGCACGGTCGACCCCACCAGTTCGCGCTTTCCGACAAGCTGGAGATAGGCGTCGTTGACCAGCTCGAACATATGGTCGGGGCCGCTCAGAATGCACATGAAGCTCGGGGCTTGCTGGAAGAGAGCCCGCATCCGGTCCCGCTCGGCCGTGCGCAGTTCAACTTCGGAGGAGAGCTGGCGGTTTATCTGCTCCAGGGCCGCGGCCGCCTGATCTCGCAATTCTGCGGCTTCCGCGAGGGCTGCTGCTCTCCGCCGCTCGGTCTCAAAAGCTTCTGCGCTGGCCAGACGCGATGTGATCTGGCCGGCAATCAGCTTGAAGAAGTCGAGATATTCGTCACTTACGGCCCGATGGGGATTGAGGCCTGCGATCAATATGCCGGTTGCCTTCCCGCTGCCTTGCCCAGCAAGAGGAATGACTGCCGCCTGGACAGGCGCATTCTGCCATGCGCCACGAGGGACGTCAGGCGTTCCGGAGAGGTCAATGAGCTCCAGCGCCTGACAGGCGTCGACAGCTTTCAGGTTCCAGACGCTGTGCATCGTGTCGATGTAAGCCGGGAGCAGGTCATGATCATCGTAAGTGCCCGAGGCCCATTGCCGTCTGGCCCGACCTTCCTCGTCGAAAAGGTAGAGCGCACTGAATGGCAGGTCATAGAGATTGTCTCTCAGAGCTTGATGGGATGCATCGAGCACTTCCCTCTTGGTGTCTGCGGCTGCCAGTCCCGAGGCAAGGGTACGCATTGTGCCCATGCGTCGCTCACTGATGACCCGCTCGGTTTCCTCCGTGACGGCACAGAAGACGCCTTCGACCTTCCCGGAGTCACCGATCAGAGGGCTGTAAGAGAAGGTATGGTAGGTTTCCTCGGGATATCCGCCTCGCTCCAGGAGAAGAAGCAAAGCCCGGTCCCAGGTCGCCTGGCCGGATCCGTAGACCGTCGCAAGACGGTCCTTGATGTCATCCCAGATCTCCGCCCATAGGATATTCGTAGGCACCGCAAGCGCGTTGGGATGCTTGTTGCCAAGAGTAGGGCGATAGGCGTCATTGTAGAAGAAGGCGATGTCCGGCCCCCAACCCAGCCACATCTCGAATTTCGAAGTCAAAAGAAGTCGGATGGCGACCTTCAGCGCTTCAGGCCACCGTTCTGGCGACCCGAGCGACGTCTGCCCCCAATCATGTTGGCGCATCATCTGCGCCATCTCGCTGTCACCGATAAAGATGTCCTGATGCAAATTCGGTGTTGCCAGATTCACGCCATTTCCCCAAACGCCCGCATTTCGACCGTAATCAACTCTGCCGCGGCAATTTGGTTCCACTGCAGCATGCAGAATCTTGAAAGGCGTTTTCGGTTGTGGAACTTTTGATTGCACACTGAATTTCTCAAAAACGATCAATGAGTACGCAAATGGGGCACAGGGAGTGCTCAGACGGTCGATGACCCGACGCGCCCTCATTGCTCCGCCGATCACCGATTGCCTCGGCTGGTCGTCCGGATTTGAAGTTATGCGTCTAAGGGCAAACAGATGATGCTAGAGGACCTTTACCGCCTGTTGAGATCAGGACATATCCAGGCCCAGGGTGTCGTGGACACGATGACCCAGCCTATTGTTGTCCTTGATCAGAACCTGTGCGTTTCCACGGCCAACAACGCTTTCCTCAGGACTTTTCAGGTGGAGAGGGACGATGTTTTCGGCCGCCCGTTTTTTGAGCTGGGAAATGGCCAATGGGATATTCCCGAACTTCGCGAGCTCATCGCCAACGTCGTGCCCAAGGCACACGCCGTCGTTGGCTATGAGGTGAAACACGAGTTTGCCAATATCGGCGAACGGACCTTTCTCGTCGACGCCCGTCGCCTGGTTCATCCCGATGACAACAGCACCAGCATGCTCGTTCTCTTCGATGACGTGACCGAGCGTCAGCGCCGTGATCTGGAGAAGGACATGATCCTCTCGGAAACCCGACATCGAATGAGGAACCTCTTTGCGGTCGTTCGTTCCCTGGCCATGCGGATCAAGGTCGATGGCCTCACCGCCGCCGACTATCGCGACCGATTTCTGAGTAGGCTGCTGGGAACCCTGCGTGCCCAGGAGGTCGCCGCCTCTTCCGAGGCCGTCGACCTGGAAACGCTGGCCCTGCAGGCGGTAGGCGAGACAGCTGTGGCGCAATTGACCTGTGTTGGCCCGACCGTTGTCGTTGCGGGGTCTCGTATCGTCTCTCTCAGCATGATCTTTCACGAGCTTGCGACAAACTCTACGAAATACGGCGCATTGTCCGTGCCTGACGGGAAAGTCTATGCGCACTGGTCCCTGGAGCCTGCGCCCGACGGGACAAGTCAGGTGCGCTATGAGTGGCGCGAAGAGGGTGGCCCCATGGTTTCACCGCCGCAACATAGGGGGTTCGGCTCGGAGCTAATTGGCCGAATGGCCGCTCATCTTGGCGGATCGGTGGAACTGTCCTACCATCCGCACGGTTTGGCTGTGGTGTTAGTTTTTCCGAGTGCGTCCGCATGACCGACCTAATGATCGACAACCCGCCCGCAAAACGCATCCTGGTCGTTGAAGACGAGGTTTGGCTCGCGATCGAGCTGGAGGACGCCCTGCGCGAGGGCGGGTTCGATGTCATCGGTCCTGCCGCATCGGTGAGGCAAGCCTTGAGCCTGCTGAATGACGAGCGGCCTGACGCCGCTGTCTTGGACGTGACGCTGGGCGGGGAGAAAGTCACGCCCGTCGCCCTCCTGTTGAAATCGATCGGGATCCCGTTCGTCTTGGCAAGCGCCAGCGACGCCGCCGAGCTTGCACGGCACGACTGCCTTGCCGACGCGAGAAACCTCGGAAAGCCCACCGACCTGGTGAAGCTCGTAGAGGTCGTGCGAGGCCTCTGATCGCCATGAGGGACAGCGCCGGAACGGGCAGTGCCGCCGCACGCTTGCGGCATCTTCGGCTTTCAAAACTGTCCGCCGCGCAAGTCGATCAACTCGCCTGTGTCCCGCATGGTGCAGGTCATGTACTGATGCCCGACGGCGGCCTCGATCAGCCATTCGTGCTTGGCCGGTGAGCGTACCCGTGTGAAATGCACGTGGTTCAAGCCGACGGCGAAGTTGCGCGCGACGATCTCGGCGCAGCCTCGATAGGCCATGGGTGGGGCCTTGGCCTCGGCTGCGACGCGTCGATGCGCCATGCTGATCTCCCGTTCGCGGTCGCCCGCCTGATAGCCCTCGGCGTAACTCGGCGTGCGGTTGCCTTCCCAATAGGGATAGCCATGCAGACCGTCGCGGTAGCCGCGCTCGAATTCGGCAGTCTCCTCGCCACTGCCCGGTTCATAACCATTCTGATAGTGGTGCTTGTTGTGGGCGAGGGCCGCAATGCCGAGGATAGCGATCGCGGCTGCGGCTGCTGCCGCCTTGTCCTTGTCGCTCATCCGGGCCGTAGCCGGCTGTGCGGCTGCCGTCAGGCCGAGAGCCGTGGCGGCGAAAATGGCGATGTAACGCTTCATGATCGTTCCCTGTCTTGTCGTCATCGTTCCGGCGCCCGCAAAAACAGGCGTCTCACCAGGCCCTCACGCGCTTTTCCGGCGCCAGCCATTCCGGGTCGCCCTCGGTGATGTCGAAGGCGGTGTAGAAGTCGTCCACGTGTTTGAGGGCCGCGACCGAGCGATACATGCCAGGCGCATGCTCATCGCTCATGAAGACGCTGCGAATGACCCCGTCGGTTGACTTCATGCCCCAGAACTGTGCCCAGGCGAGGAAGCAACGTTGCGCCGGTGAGAAGCCGTCGATCTCGACATTCTCCTCCGGGTTTTCGGCGAGATAGTCCTTGAGCGCTGCATAGGCGAGCGTGATGCCCCCGACATCGGCCATGTTTTCCGTGACCGTCAGTGCGCCGTTGAGGGTAAGCCCCGGCAGGACTTCATAGGCATTCGCCTGTTCGACGAGTTTTTCCGCCTCGCGTGTGAAGGCAGCGGTGTCCTCCGGCGTCCACCAGTCGCGCAGATTGCCCGAAGCATCATACTGCCGTCCGCGACTGTCGAAGCCATGTGTCATTTCATGACCCAGCACGGCGCCGAGCCGGCAAAAGTAGACCGGTGCATCGAGGTTTGCCTCGAAGGCCGGTGGCTGCAGGATTGCCGCCGGCACTTCGAAACCGTTGATCGAGGGATCATAGGCGGCATTGACGATGATCGGCAGCGTCGCTTGCACATTGGCAAAGGATTCATGCTCGACCGGTGCGTCGAATTTGTCGAGCGAGCGCTTCACGTCGAAGGCGATCAGCCGCTGGATATTGCCGATCAGGTCGTCCGGGCGCACCTCGACATTGGACATGTCGATCCAGGTCTGAGGGTAGCCGACCTCGAAGGTGAGTTTCTCAAGCTTCTCCTTCGCCGCCGCCCGTGTGGCATCCGTCAGCCAGTCCCGGGTCTCGATCCGCGCCAGGAAGGCGTCCTTGACACGTCCGACCATGTCGGCCGACTTCGCCCGCGTCTCGTCGTCGAAAAACCGCTCGACATAGAGCCGCGAGACGGGGTGGCCGAGAAACATCTTCAGCTCGTTCTGCACCCGCTCCTCGCGCGGTGGCAGCTTGTCTACGCCGACCAGAATCTTCTGCTGGTCGGCGATCACCGCCTCGAAGCGGCTGCCGAGATACGGCTTGAAGCGGTTGATCAACTTGACCTTTAGGTAGTCCCGGATCTGCTCGATCGGGCGTTCGCGCAGTACCTTTCCGAGGACAGCAAGGTAGCGCGGCTCCGACTTGATGATCCGTTCCGGCGGCTTCATGCCGAGACCAGCAAGCAGAGCGGTCAGGTCGAGCTCTGGAATATCCGCCTGCAGGGCCGCAAAGGTCACCGGCTGATAGGTATTGGCAGGGTTCGTGGCCTCTACTGGTGTCAGCAACCCGCCATGCAGTTCCCGGTCGATATCGGCGACAAGCGTCGCGACGGCCGTCGCCCGCGCTGGCTCGTAACCGGCCGCCACCAGCATGTCGGTCAGGTTCTTGCGCAAGGCGAGGTCGAGTGCCGAGCCCGCCGGTTCCTCGTAGAGGTTCTGCTGGCCGAGCACGAGGGACGAGCCGACGAAGTAAAGTGAATTGCGGGTGGAATCGGCCATGTCGGTCGTCGGCACGAAGCCCGCCAGTGCCAGATCCTCAGCGACCAGAAGATAGTGGCCGAGATAGCTAGCGAGGTCGCCGAGATCGGCGATCGCATCGATCCTCGCCATCTCCGGATCGAGCGGTGTCATGCCTTTGGCATCGAGTGTCGTGACATCCATGAAGGAGGTGTAGAAGGCCCCCACCTGCTGGATCGGTGTTCCCCTTTCCGCCGTTCCCGATTTGGCGGCGGCATCGAGCAGCGTTTCCTCCATTTGCGCCGTCAGACGGCGGCCCATGAAATCGAAGGCATCGATCATCGGCCGGTCCGCCGGGCGTTCGACCCGATCGATCCAGCCGCCGAGTGCAAAGCGGTAGAAATCGTTGCCCGGGTCAGATGTCCTGTCCATGTTTTCAAGCGAAAAGGCCAGCTGATCCGGTCCGACCGCAGGCACAGGGGGCCGATCAGTGGCGCAAGCGATCGGAGCCATGGCAAGACACAGAAGAAGACTAGAGGTGAAAGATCGCACGGGAATCCCCTTGGCTGATTTTCCTGAAACTCAGGGTCGCAAGCAGCGTCTGCTGGCTTGGCTAGAGCGAGCTAGAGGCTGCCCTCGTTCGTCATCGACATCACGTTGACCACAGCGCCGCTGTTCGACACGAGGCAGCGCCACGGCGCTCGTGTCGGTCCAACGCCCACTGTCACCTGCGAATTGGCTTCGGAGAATAGCATCTCCATGATCTGGACATCGCCATTGTTGGTCGCGTTGGACACGGCAGCGAGACAGGCGCTGCGCGCCGCAGGCGGTACGCTCTCGTCCATCACGGGCTGGGTCGCGGCCGCCATCGGTGGCGATTGCGAGGTTCCGTCCGAGGTGCAGCCAGCAAGCAGGCCGATGGCGAGGCACATCATTCCCGTCGTCGTTCCATGCCTTGCCATGTGTCTCTCCCTTCTGTTGCCTTGCAGGCTTCCGATCAGAGCCCGGGTTCAGTTGCTTGCCTCGATCAGAAACCGACCCGCCGCCCAGCCGGCATTGCTGCCATCGGGCCGCGAAACGCGGCACCAGCGCGTCTGCCCGGTCATGCGGCAGCCGCCATTGCGCAAGATCTCGCCATTGACGACACGGGTGACGATAGGGCTCTGGGCGCTGGGGCGCGTGCGGATGTTGAGCGCATCGCCCCGCGCTATGCCGGCCACTTCGAAGAAGTCGGGGCCGCCGGACAGGCCGTCGGCGAAATCGGGCGAGGGCGGCGTGATCGGCCGGCCACCCGTCACCTCGATGCGAAGCGTAAACCGCGCCTGTTCATTACGACGGGCGGCATTGCGCATCAGGTAGACCTGCACGACATAGTCGCCGCTCGTGGGAACGATGATGTCGGCAAAGTCCCCGGAGATCGAACCGTTGAACAGCGCTTCGCCGCCGCTCGGGCCGAGAATGTTGAAATAGTTGCTGCTGTTCGAGCTATTCATCGTCACGGCGAGCCGCTGGCTGCCACGGACATTGATGCGATAGCTTGCTCCGTCATAGCCTCGAACCGTGCCACGGATGACCGTCGAACTCTGGCTACGACCGAATTCGACACGCACACTGCGCTCTTGTGCAGCCACAGACCCGGCGTCGAAATTGCCGATGACGCCAAGCGTCATGGCGATCACTCCACACACGAACGCACGCCACAAACGCATCGGACATCTCCCTCGGGCAAGGCTTTGATCGGCAGCCTCACAACCTGTCGATGTCCTCAGACTGGCATGCTCACAGAGCCGCGACCAGTGAATTAAATTAGTCTAAAATGAAAATACCTCATGGTTGCACAAGGCGCAGTCTTTCTCTCAGCGGCGCGCGGTCGGTTTTGGCCAGCTCCTGCCGGAACCACCGCACCAGCGCGTCGAGAGCCGGTTCGGACCGGCGGCTCTCCTTGATGCAGAGATGATAGTCCTCATGCGTTGGCATGGCTGCCTCGTGAAGAAGCCGAAGGCTTCCCTCCCGGATCCAGGGCTCGACCAGGAAATCCGGAAGCAGCGCGGCACCAAGTCCCAGACGGACCATGTCGAGCGCGACCACATAGTGAGAGGCAAAAAGCCAGCGGTCGCCGCCTGGGTTCACATCCGCCCGTCCGCTGTGTCTGGCATAGGCCTGCCAATCGGAACCGATCTTGCCGGGCGAAAGCTCCGTGGTGATGTAACTGGGCTCCGTCGTGCCGCTCACAAGTGCCGATGACACGACGGGAACCAGGAATTCCGGCCAGAGAAGCTGAGCATGGTAGCCCGGATCCCTTGGCAAGGTGGTGACGAAGGCGTCGCCCGTGGCATCGGTGAGGTCGGGATCCTGCGCATACATCATGATCTGCAGGTCGATCTGAGGATGCGCGGCGTAGAAGGATTTCAGACGTGGCACGAGCCATGCCGTCGCAAAACTGCTGCAAACCGCAAGCCGCACGCGATCGCGAGAACCGCCGATTGTCTCGGCGAGTGATCGATGGATCTCCGCGAAGGCCGGCTGGAGCCGCCGTGCAAGATCGCGTCCGGCATCGGTCAGAACGATCCCGCGGCCACTTTTCTGCAACAGCCTCTCGCCGACGATTTCTCCGAGAAGGCGCAATTGATGGCTTACGGCGCTCTGGGTAACGCCCAGTTCCGCAGCCGCTGCAGCAACGGAGAGATGGCGGGATACGGTCTCGAATGTATGCAAGGCGCGCAGGTTGTGGCGAAACTCCATGCGCTGATCCCTCCGATGCGCTCGAATCGTCGTCTGGCACCCGCAGCGACTGATGCGCGCCGAGGATGAACTGCCAGATCCATGCAACGTTTCATGAGAGTTTTTTAAAATTCAAGCAGGAAACTCATTGGACAGCCTTGGGCAGCCCTGAAATGATCCGTCCCGATAGAGGCGAGAGGGCGAGATCTGCCATGCGGAACAAGGAGCGGGGCAGGCGAGATTTCATCTCCGGTCTGGCGGCCCTGGCCGCCGTGGCCGGACCGGGCGGAACACTTGCCGGCGAAGTGATGAAAGAGATCGCCGCGCTGAAGCCGGGGGAATTCACCTGGCATCCGGAGCACCAGCGCACCGGACCTGTGGCGGTCGTCGTCTCTCTCCCGGAACAGCGCGTGCATGTGTATCGCAACGGCATTCGCATTGCGGTCTCCACCTGTTCGACCGGCAAGCCCGGCCACGAGACCCCGACCGGCGTCTTTGTCGTGCTGCAGAAGGACAAGCACCACAAGTCGAGCACCTATGACGATGCGCCCATGCCGAACATGAACCGGCTCACATGGTCCGGCATCGCTCTGCATGCGGGAAATCTGCCGGGTTATCCGGCGTCGCATGGCTGCGTACGTCTGCCCATGGCCTTTTCCGAACGCCTCTTCGACATCACCCATCTCGGAACGCCGGTCATCATCGCGGGATCGACTCAGGATCCGCAGGCGCTCACCCATCCGGGAATGGTGCTGGGGGCCTATGCCGCACGGGAATTCAGTGACGCCGTGACGGCGCTGCACGGCAAGCAGCGGCCGAATGACTGGACCGACCTCAGCAAGCAACCCGTCGTTTCCGTCATCATGTCGACCTTTGACGGAAAGGCCTTGCTGGTCGAAAACTCCGAGATCCGCGCGGAGGGCCGGATCACCGTTAATGGCCGGGACAAGCTCGGCAGCCACGTCTTCCTGCTCGACGGCCTCGACGAGGCGACACGCGGCATGCGCTGGATCGCCTTTGCCAATCCGAACGATGATGAAGGCGTGGTCAACATGGCCGCAAACCTCCTCGCCCGGATATCCGCCGATCCGACCTTCGTGTCGACCATGCAAAGGCTCCTGCACCCCGGCGCAGTGCTGATCCTGACCGATGCACCGCTTGCGCCCGATACCCGCACAGGCAAGGACTTCGTCATCATGGCGTGAGAGTGGCAATCACTCCTGCTTGAGCGCGTCGGGCCGCAGGTGGGGTGAGCATTTGCGCGAGAGCAGCTTTGCGCCTTCAATCGACCGTTGGTCCGACATCATATGAAAACGTGCAGCGGACCATCGTTGCAGTCCGAGGCATCGGCGATGTGTTCTCGGCCGGCTAGACAGCCTTACGCCGCCAAAAAACAGCCACAACCTTGCGTTTGGCTGCCGGTCGGAAAACCGAGCCGACTTCCGACCGACCGAAACCACATGCAGTGTTGAACGCTGTACGGTTTGCAGCTTATTCGCCCCGTGACTTGCCGCAAACGGCTGGGTCTCGTGACGACAAGCGCATGAGCGTCAGGTCCCAATTTCATTGCAGTTTCAGGCGAGGCACCTATAACTGCCAGGCGGCTCTTCCATGACGAAGCGCGCTGCCGATCTAGAATGCGCCGATTATCAAAGTGGAAGATCAACATGCCCAAACAGAAAAAGCCCGCGGTCGTGAGCACCGGTATCGTCGGCCTCGATGAAATCCTGCGCGGCGGGCTCCCGGCGTCCAACCTCTATATGCTGCAGGGGGCTCCGGGTTCGGGCAAGACCACAGCCGCTCTTCAGTTTCTCCGTGCGGGTGTCGAGGCTGGCGAAAACTGCATCTATGTGACGCTTTCGCAGACGGCGGCCGAATTGAAAGCGATCGCCCTTTCGCACGGCTGGACGCTCGACGGCATCCGGGTCGAAGAGCTGTCAACGTCTGGTACGGTCAGCGAGGCCGACGACCAAAGCATATTTCTCACGGCGGATCTTCGGCTGGATCAGACGCGCAAAGCGATCGAAGCCGCGATTGAGGAACACAAGCCTCGTCGCCTCGTCTACGATTCCCTCCTCGAGATCCGGTTGATCACCGGTGACAGCCCACGCTTTCGCAGGGAGCTGATCGGCTTCAAGTCGTTCCTGGCTGAAAGGAATGTCGTGGCGCTGCTGTTGGACACCCAGACAGCCGGGTCTGATCGCAGCGGGGAAGAGGTCGAAGGCCTTGCCCACGGCGTTATCCGTTTCGACAAGTCGCTTGAAGAATACGGCGGCGTCCGTCGCCGCATCGAGGTCTCAAAGATGCGCGGGGTGCCCATCGCCGATGGGTATCACGATATGGCGATCCGCGAAGGCGAGGGCGTCGTGGTGTTCCCTCGGATCATGCCGAGCACGGCGGCGGAGAGCGCCAAGCCGCAACTGATCAAGTCTGGGGTCGCCGAGCTGGATGAGATGTTCGGCGGCGGCCAGGAATCCGGGACGACAACCCTGGTTATCGGCCAGTCGGGGACCGGCAAGTCGACAATGTCCTCACTCTACGCAACAGCAGCACTCGAGCGCGGCGAGAATGTCGCGCTTTTCCTGTTCGAGGAGCGGCTCGAGACCTTCTTCCGCAGGTCGGAAGGCTTGGGCATGCAGCTGAGGCAGTTCCACAAGGACGGCAAGCTGATCCTGCGCGATTTCAATCCCAATGAGATTTCCCCGGGCGAATTCGGACAGATCGTCCAGGATGCCGTCACGCAGAACAAGTCACGCGTCGTCGTGATCGACAGTCTGACCGGCTACCTGAATTCTCTCCCCCACCGGGAGAAGGCGGTTCGCGACATACAGTCGCTCCTCAAATATCTCGCCCGCTCGGGCGTGCTGACAATGCTGATCGTTGCGCAGCATGGTCTGATCGGCCAGAATGTTGGCATCGATGTCGATGTGAGCTTCCTCGGCGACACCGTTCTGCTGTTGCGGATCATGGAGCATGAGGGGCGCTTGCGCCGGAACATCACAGTCGTCAAGAAGCGCCATGGCCCGCACGATCTGAACATTCGCGAACTCATCATCGAGAGTGGAGGTGTCAGCGTGGTGGCCTATAACCCTCTCCCAGAATCAAAGGGATGACCGTTTCTACCGAAAGTGAGCTGGACTGGGTGCTCGTCCTTGCTCCCTTCCGCAGGGATGCCGACTATATCGCGGCCCTTTTGCAGGAAGAGCAGATCGAGGTGATGGCGTCTGAGCTCGATTCAGAACTGGTCAAGCATCTGGACAGATCGCCGGGCATGATCGTGATCACGCACGAGGCTTTGAACCCGACCGTTTTCGCACAGATTGGGGCGCATCTCGCCGGGCAGCCCGACTGGTCCGAAGTGCCAATCATCGTCCTCCTGGAGCGGGCGGCACCCCTTGCTCGTATTCGAGGCCAACTGGAGGGTTCCTGGCCGGGCGCCCGCGTCCTGTTCTATACGCGTCCGATCACGCCGCTGGAACTCGTGAACGGCATCCAGTCCAACCTCCTGGTGCGGCTGCGCCAACGCGAGGTTCGGGATTCGATCGAACGGGAAAAAGAGCTGCGCCTGGAACTCAACCACCGGGTTAAGAACATTCTGGCGAGTGTCCAGTCGATTTTTCAGATGACGAAGCGCGGTGCTGCAACCGTGGAAGATCTGGCCAGCGATTTTTCCGGCCGCCTGAAGGCCTTGTCCAATGTGCATGCCGCGGTCTTCGAGGCTGGTGGTGAGGAGGTCCGGCTGTCCGACGTCGTCGAGCTGACAGTCTCCCCCTACAATGGCGAGGGCGTCACCCGGATCGAGGTCACCGGTGCGGATATGGTCGTCAGTCGGGACGCCGGGACAACGATCGCATTGTGCCTGCACGAGCTCATCACGAATGCCATCAAATACGGTGCGCTTTCCCGGCCCGAGGGGCACGTGGCACTTGTCTGGGCGATTGCCGCCGACGGTCCCCGTGAGTTCTCTCTCAGTTGGACCGAGATCGGTGGGCCGCCGGTGCGCGAGCCGACGCGGCAGGGATATGGCACGCGTTATGTGCGGGCAGCCCTGGGGTCTCTATTCGGCAACGTCCCTGACATCGTGTTTGCACCAGATGGCTTTCGCTGCAGCGTGCGAGGTCCCGTCGAACGGATAAGTGCCAGTTGATTGCCGTCTGGCGGGCTTCACACGCGGTCGCTCTTAACTAACCCGGGACTAACCGGAAAAACCGAGGATCAATCCACCGATGAGTGCGTTGCCCCTACTTCATCAGTCAATTGGCGTGTGACACGACATCGCCGACGGAAAGTAAATGGAATGGCGCAGAAGGGGACCACCGTTATTGTCGTTGAGGACGAAGTGATCGTCCGCATGGACATCGCAATGTCGCTTCAGGATGAGGGTTTCATCGTCCTTGAAGCGTCCAATGCCGATGAGGCGATTGGACTTCTCGATAGCCATCCGGAAATCAGGCTCATGTTCACGGACATCGACATGCCCGGCAGTATGGACGGCTTGAAGCTGGCAGAGGCCGTGCGTGACAGGTGGCCTCCGGTCAAGATCATCATTGCATCAGGACACCGGCAGTTGAGAGATGACCTTCTTCCGATCGAGGGCAAGTTCTTCAGCAAACCGTATGACCATGCCCGCATCATATCCGCCATGCGAGAAATGCTCGCGGCCTGATAATCAGCCGAAGACGGCGCTGGTGTTTCATCGGAGCGGTGGGCGGACAACAGCATGCGGTCAGGGGTGTGACTTGTCGTCAATCGCGCCGATACGAGGAAGTCTGAGAAAGAAACCCGTTATTTCTTCCGGGGTCGCTCGTTCGAGGGCGCCGCTTTCGATCTCGCTTTGCGTCCAGATCCATGTTGCCGCCGGATCGTGCAACATGGCCCATTCTCCGAACATCCGCTCTGCAACATGTTCTGCAACATGGACCTTGAGATCGAGGTGGCGGTCGTCGCGCTCGATGCGCTCGAGGGTCTTGCGGACCTCCGGCTCGGGGCCTTCGAGCCACTGTAGATAGATGTCTGCGCGGCAGATCAAGGCACCTGTAATGCCGTCACGAAAATTCGCGCGCCGGGCCTCCATGAGGATTCCGTCTAGAGTTGCGCTGTCATAACCAAAGGGTTGTGACGTGTAGATGGCCCGAAACACATCCATGCGCTCTTATCTCCTGTCTGTGGGTCGCTCTGATCGAGACATCTCTGCAGCGTGCCATTCGATCAGTTTCGCGAGGCGGCGTCCACCAGATACGAGGTCGCATCAGGCATTTCGACCATGCGATCTCAGCTCGCCACAGAGAGAGTCCAGCTTCAACAGAGCAGATCGATAGTGAGCCTGCATCAAACCTTGTCGTAGGTGAAGGATGTCAGCAGCGTTGTCACGAAATTGCTGGCCTTTTCCTTGACCAGAACTTCCGTCCACTCGTCGGTGCCACGGAGCGCCAAGCTCGAGTAGATGCTGTCGACAGCCGTCTCCTCGATGCGCTTGACCTGCGATCTGAATGCCGGCTCATCACCGGTCATGTACATATCACGCACAACCACTCTCAGGATCTCCTGAATGGCGATCTGCCAGGCCGTGTTGATTGCCTGTAGTTCTGCTGCTGCTTCTTGTGTCATGAAAGCTCCAGTCTGCAGTCCTCTATCGGCTGCGGTTGAGGCATAAAAAAAGGCCAGGCAATTTGCCTGACCTTCATTGGTCTCATGGGTTTCGCGCTCTCACACTGCCAGTACATCCGTGGTCAGGGGAAAGCAGATCCCAAATCAGGCTGCTTGAAGATTGCAGGCCGACATCTTGCCCGACTTGTTGTCGCGCTCCATGTCGTAAGACAACTTCTGGCCTTCGACGATTTCGCGCATGCCAGCGCGTTCGACAGCCGAGATGTGGACGAATGCGTCCGGGCCGCCGTTGTCAGGCTGAATGAAGCCGAAGCCCTTGGTGGAATTGAACCATTTTACTGTGCCAGTGGTCATGATGAACCCTTTCGTAGCAATAGGAGGTACCACAGCGCGATTGCGCAGCGGATGGTGATAGCGATGCTTTAAAGGGAGGGTTCGTTCAGGGCGCGGTGCTACACGCGCAATAACCAAAGCTCAGCAGCAAAATATCGATAGTTCTATGTATTGGAGTTCCAGAAGTTTGTCAACCTTTTGGTTACGTCGTGGTCGAATTCAATTTTCGGTGGTCCCGGGGTGGCGTATCAGGCGAGGGGTATCTCGGCCGGAATTTCTTTGATTGGGGGCGGGGCCTTCCGCGTATCGTGGGAGCGACTGATGACGCAAGCAAAGAAACTCTGGAACAAAAGTCTTGGACATGCGTTGACGTGGCGAAGATCAGCGTCTGCGGTTCGCTTCCTTCCGACACGTGCGATGGCGACACGGAGTCTATAATTCCGCTGATCGGATATCTATGACACGCTTGAGATCTATTGCCGCCGGCGCATTCCTGCTGGCGATGAGCCCACACGCGAGCTGGGCTGCCTGCAACATATCGGACGCCCAACTGGAAGAGGCTGTCCTCGAAAACGCTGAACTACGCGCTCCCCAAAACCGTTACCTCGTTCATGATCTGCGCGCCTTGAGAGACGCTGCCTTCCTGCTTTGGAACTATGGGCTTGAGGAGGATTGTGAACGCCTCGTCGGCAATATCAAGGAGCTGATTGCCGCGCCGCATATGGGGAGCCTTGGCACAAATGATGAAGATGAAGCCGATCAGCAACTCGCGGCCGGTGAACCGCAGTGGCACCGTTTGGGCCAGATCAAGGGTACTCGAGGCGAACCCGGTGAAGACGCACTGGTCAGCATCAACGACCTCGATCCAGGTCTGTTGGCGAGTGAGATCATCGGAGCTGAGGTGCGCACCTCGGATGACATGATCGTCGGGGAAGTCCGCAACGTCGTGATCGGCACGAAGGACCGGTGGGATTACGTGATCGTCGCATCGGACGGCTTCTTCGTAGCAGGCAAGAACAGTCTTGTGGTCCCGCTTCGCTATCTCGTGATCGATCAGAAACGCAAAAGCTTTTTCCTGCGGATATCGAACGACCAGGTGAAGGCGGTCCCGCTCATGCCGGATCAGGACTATAACTGGCTGGCCGACGAAACATGGCGCGCCACCAATGACGCGATCTTTCAAAGTCTCATTCCGGACGTCGCGGAAAACACCGCACAGCCTTTACCGACGGAAGGCAGCACAGAGTGAACGATCATCGGAAGATCGTGCTGCTGGTCGAAGACGAACCACTGATTGCCATGGTCGGATGCGATATGATGCAGGACCTCGGCTTCGAGGTTCTGGAAGCGCGCACCGAGTTGGAGGCTCTGGCTGTCCTGGGTGTTGAGAAAGGCGTCAGTCTCCTGTTTGCCGACATCGATCTTGCCGATGGTTCGTCGGGCATGGATCTGGCGCGTGAATTCTCGCGGCTCTGTCCAGGTGTCCCTATCATCATTACATCCGGCCGCTTCCGCCCGTCCGCTCTCCCCCCTGGCGCTCGCTTCTTGCCGAAGCCTTATTCGGATCACGATCTGGCCGCAGCAACCCTACCCGACACAGGCATGAGTAGGCGGCACCGCGATCTGGAGTTGGCGTTAGTATAAAGTCATGGCGCGGGGCGCGTGCCTCCAAATGACGATCAAGGGTCCCCTCACGGACCCGATGCGGAAATGATTTCCATACGGCGCCTCAACTCGGTCGCTCATCATCTCACCTGATGTCAACAGCCCAACAGGGCGTTGACAAAAACCTGCGCGATGCCATATCGGTTTTGTACGGTAATGGATTCTGCCGGGCATCAAGCCAAACCGCTTCCCCGATGAAGCTGATGACTCCTACTCAGCGCAAGATACGCGAAGGAGTAGAGTCGTGCCTATAAGTCAAAGTCCGTTCCTTTTTCCTCAGATCTCCTTTGATCATGGAGCGTCCTTCGCATGACGCCCATCTCGATTTTCGGTCTCCGTCTCCAGCAAATCCGCAGCCTTGCCAAATGGATCGTCATCGTCGTCCCGATGGCGATGGCCGTTGGATCGGTCGTTGCCCTTTTCCTCTGGAGCCTCGACCGCGCCACCGAATTGCGTTTCGAGTTCCCGTGGCTGATCTACTTCATGCCGGTGGCGGGCTTCGCCATGGTCTGGGCCTATGGCAAATTCGCCAAGGCGGCCGAAGGTGGCAACAACCTCATTGTCGATCAGATCCACGAGCCCGGCGGCGGCGTCCCGTTGCGCATGGCTCCGTTCATCCTGGTCACAACCGTCCTCACGCATCTGGTCGGTGGTTCGGCTGGCCGTGAGGGGACCGCGGTCCAACTCGGCGGAAGCCTCGCCAGCGCCTTCGGCAAGCTGTTCAGACTGGCGCCTGCAGACATCCGGATTCTTCTGATGGCCGGTATTGCCGCAGGCTTTGGCGCAGTCTTTGGAACGCCCATCGCAGGCGCGGTGTTTGCGCTTGAAGTTCTGACCATCGGGCGGATCCAGTACGAGGCGCTGCTCCCCTCTCTGCTCGCCGCCATCGTCGCCGACTGGACCTGCCATGCCTGGAGCATCGGCCATGTTCAGTATTCGATCGTCTATCTTGCAGCCGAAGGGGTCGGCTTTCATCTCGATGCGCTGCTGATGCTGAAAGTGGTAATTGCCGGGGTCGCCTTCGGTATTGCCGCCCACTTCTTCGCCGAACTCTCGCATCTTGCGTCATCCGCCTACAAGGCGATCCTGCCCTATGCGCCGCTGCGGCCGGTGCTGGCGAGCGCGATCCTGATCGGTCTCGTCTATGTTCTGGGTACGCGCGAATATCTCGGCCTTGGCGTCTGGTCGCCAAACCCTGAGGACGCAACCATTCTCGGTTTCTTCCGGCCCGACCATGTCGATTACTGGAGCTGGGCGTGGAAGGGCCTCTTCACCATCGTGACACTGAGTGCGGGCTTCAAGGGCGGCGAGGTGACACCGCTCTTCTTCATCGGTGCTGCTCTCGGCAGTGCCGTCGCCGGCGTGCTTGGCGCCCCGCCGGACCTGTTTGCAGCGCTCGGTTTTGTCGCCGTCTTCGCGGGCGCGACCAATACGCCGCTCGCCTGCATGATCATGGGGATCGAGCTCTTTGGAGCGACCCATTCCGTCTACATCGCGGTCGCCTGCTTCGTTGCCTATCTCTGCAGTGGCCATTCCAGCATCTATCTCTCGCAGCGGGTCGGCGTGCCGAAGACGGCCGCCGCCAACGACATTCCCCCTGATATCTCCGTCCGCCACATGCGTGAGATGAGCGCCCAGGCCAGAGGCGACCTCCTGGCGCAGGTGCGTTTGCGCTCGCTTCGGACAACCGCAAACCTTGCAGAAAGGCCCATCGTCATGACTAGCCACAAGCTTTCTTCGCGCGAGATCGGGATGGTTCGCATCTATATGAAGCCTCGTGAGAAGGCGCATGGCACGGGCGGGTGGTTCGGCGGCGGCAGGCCGCTCTATCGGGAACTGGTCGTGCAGGCGAAGGCTGCCGGCATCATGAACGCCGTCGCGCACCGTACCCATTTCGGCTATTCCAACAGCGGCAAGCTGCAGGACGAAGGTTTCGAGATCCCGAACCCGGATCTCACCATGTGTGTCGAGCTCATCGCTGACCGCGCGTTGCTCGAAGAATTCTGCCGGACCCACGGTGCGCTCTTGAAGAACAAGGTCATCATCTACAAGCACATCGAGCACTGGGACGTGCTGGATCATGCGCTGAAGACCGAAGATGCGCTGTCGGACACCGCGCGGTGAGGACCTGACCATGCCCTACCTGATCGTCTTCCTCGGAGCAGGTTTCGGGGGTGCCGCGCGTCACGCGGTCAATGCGGCGGCCGCCCGGATGCTGGGTTTCGGTTTTCCGTGGGGAACGCTCGCCGTCAACATCCTCGGCTCCATCACCATGGGGCTGCTGACGGAGTTCTTCGTGGTTCGCACAGGCCTGCCGCAGGAGCTGCGCCTGTTCATGACGACCGGGCTTCTCGGCGGGTTCACGACCTTCTCCACTTTCTCGCTGGACACGGTCACCCTCTGGGAGCGTGGACAGTGGGGGCTTGCAGCAGGCTATGTCGCTACATCGCTGGTGGTATCAATGGTCGGCCTCTTCCTTGGACTTTCCCTCATCCGTCTGACAGGCCACGGGAGCTGATGATGAAGACCTTTCTCACGAGCTGGCCGTTCTGGGCGCTTCTATCGGCGGGATTTGCGGCGCTTACCGCGATTTTCGCCAAGGTCGGCATCGAGAACGTCAATTCCGATTTTGCCACCTTCTTCCGCACGATCGTGATCCTCATGGCGGCTGGCCTGATGCTGTACATCACGGGCAACTGGCAGGAACCGTCCACCGTCTCGCCTCGGACCTGGCTCTTCCTGGTCCTCTCCGGACTTGCCACCGGCGCATCATGGATTTGCTACTTCCGGGCACTGAAGCTCGGAGATGCCGCCCGCGTTGCCCCCATCGACAAACTCTCCGTCGTCTTCGTCTCAGTCTTCGCCGTGCTGTTTCTCGGGGAGCGCCTGTCACTCCCGAACTGGCTTGGTGTCGTCATGATCGGGGTTGGAGCCGTGCTCGTGGCGTACAGGGCGTAAGGCGACCAAACACTTCAAGGGGGGAGCAATGCTCGATGCTGAAGGAAGAATGTCTATGGCGCGAGTGGTACGCCTGGTTTCCCATCATGCCGGTCGATGATCATCTCTTCTGGCTGGAGCAGGTCTGGCGACGGCGGAACCCCCAAACTGGACGATGGGAATATCGATCATTCCGATCAGACAGAGAAAAAGAAATCGAAGATTCCGACCGCCCCATTTAGGCGGTGACAATTGTCCATAAGGTCAGCCACTCGGCAACAGAAGTTACATCCATGAGAGCCTCTATTGAAAACATCACTGCCTTGGAAATTCTGGATTCCCGTGGGAATCCGACCCTTCGCGTCAGTGTTCACCTCGATAATGGGATTGTGGGCACAGCGTCCGTCCCTTCCGGGGCGTCAACGGGAGCGAACGAGGCCGTGGAACTTCGGGACGGAGACCCCGACCGATACGGCGGCAAGGGCGTTCGCAAGGCGGTCGACAACGTCAACCGGCGGATTGCCCCTCTCCTGAAGGGACATGACCCTTCGCATCAGGCGGCACTCGACGCGGCAATGATCGAACTCGATGGCTCGCCCAACAAATCCGAGCTTGGCGCCAACGCGATCCTTGGGGTCTCCCAGGCTCTCAGCCGTGCCGCAGCCGAGAGCCACGGTTTGCCGCTTTATGCCTATCTGGGTGGTGTCGGTGCCTTTCATCTCCCCATCCCCATGATGAACGTCCTCAACGGTGGCAAGCACGCGGACTCCGGCATGGATTTCCAGGAATTTATGCTCTATCCGCACGGCGCGCCGACATTCACTGAAGCCCTCCGCTATGGGGCCGAGACATTCCATGCATTGAAGAGCCTCCTGTCGAAGCGAGGCCTCAGCACCAGTGTCGGTGACGAAGGCGGGTTTGCACCGAAGCTCAAAAGCAATGAAGAGGCCTGCGAGCTCATTGTCGAGGCGATCGAGGCCGCAGGGTTTCGGCCTGGCGAAGACATAGCCATCGCCCTTGATCCGGCCGCCAGTTCGTTTTTTGAGGGCGGCCTCTATCGACTGACGCGAAGCGGCCAAGGCAACAAGACATCCGAAGAGATGGTCAGCCTGTTCGAGACCTGGGTCAAAAGATTCCCGATCGTCTCCATCGAAGACAGCCACGATGAGAATGACTGGGACGGCTACAAGGCCATCACCAAGTCGCTCGGCAATCAGATACAGATCGTCGGCGACGACAATCTCGTCACCAATACCCGTTTCATCGCGAAAGGCATCGAGGAGAAGGCCTGCAATGCGGCTCTGATCAAGCTCAACCAGATCGGAACCGTGACGGAAACGATCAGCGCCATCCAGCTCTGCCGGAAGGCAGGATGGAACTACGTCATCTCGCACCGCTCCGGTGAGACCGAGGACAGTTTCATTGCCGATTTCGCGGTGGCCATGGGGGGAGGGCAGATCAAGACAGGCTCGGCCTCGCGCTCGGACCGCATTTCGAAATATAACCGTCTCTTGGAAATCGAGGCGGAGCTTGGCGGCGCAGCCCGGTTCGGGGCATGATGGCAGGCAAAACGCTCATGTTCTGGGTGTTTCGCTCACTGTAACGCCTGGTAGCAAGCTCTCAGAAAACAATGCACGCCTTGGCCTCGTCGGCCCCGCATTTGCGCTATTGTTTTGGCGGCGGGAGTTCGAGCTCACACTCGAACCCCGTGCGCTCGTCCGGCAGAGTTACGGCCCTCAGAAGCATCGTGCCGCTCATCTGCGCGATCAGTTTGTCGACGATCGCAAGACCGAGACCGGATCCCTGCTTGGTGGATGGGCCGCGCCTGAACCGTGACCGGTAAACATCGAGGTCGCGATCGAGGGGGACGGAAACAGCATTGGTCACCGTGATGCGTCCATCCGCCGAGATCGCGACCGTGATGGGTTCTCCGGCAGTGCCATAGCGGGCCGCGTTTTCCAGAAGGTTGTTGAAGGCAATCGCAAAGGCGTCGGGATCGACCGCTCGCATGAGCGCCGCCAGACCGGGTGCAGATCGCAACACGATCGGCGCGGCCTGATGCGAGCGCTGGAAGGTCTCGACCAGCAGCTTGACGAGCGATAACAAATCTACGGGCGTGCTGGACAACCCGATGCCGGCTTCCGCGCGCGCAAGCTGCAGCAATTTTTCGAGTATTCGTGAGAGGCGGCGAAGTGCTTCCAACACCCGATCTGCCCGCGACCTGTCATCTCGCTCAGTGAGTTGATCGGCGAGCAGTTCCATCTGGGCAAGAGCACCAGCGAGCGGTGTCCGCAATTCATGGGCACTGTTGGCTGCAAGGTCTCGTTCGGCCTGCAGCGCGAGTTTCAATCGGTCGAGCAGCGTATTCACTGAACTGCTGATCGTCGCGATCTCTGTCGGGAGGCCCTGCAACACGATCGGCTCGAGATTGCTTCCGTCGCGTACGCTGATGGAGTCCCGCAGTTCGTTGACCGGCCTTGTCGCGCGCACGACGACCCAGCGGGTCGCGAACATGCCGAGTGGAAGGAGCAGCAGGATCGGCAACAATAGCGCGAGGGCGCTTTCGAGTGTGGCCTCGCGGCGATGCGCAAGCGAATCCGCCACCTGTACGAAGAGTGTGTCGCTGACCGTCGCGATGGTGAAGATCCGCTTGTCATCGCCGCTCCAGAAGCCGGGCCTCAACGGCGCAGGATAAGGCTCCGTCCCGATATTGTGGGAGTGCAGCAGCACTTGTCCGGAGGCATCACGCACCTGGTAAGTGAGGTATTCATCCGTGGCGCCGGGATGAAGCGCCGCCACCTGGCTCGGCCCTGTGCCGTCGTCGCGGCGGATATAGTCGTCGACCACGAGCGGGGCGAGGCGTTCGGTGGTTTCCTGCAGCGCGCTGTCGAAAACTTCATCGAACTCGGCACGCATGACATGAATGGAGAGCCCGACCGCGATGAACCAGAAGACAGCAAGCAAGACCGAGAGGGACAGGACGAGACGTCCGGTGAGGCTTCGGGGTTCAAGTCGCATCGACGGAAATCCTGTAGCCGACACCGCGCACGGTCTCGATGGCTTGTCGGCCCAGCTTGCGGCGCAAGCGACTGACATAGACTTCGACAGTGTTGCTCTCCACCTCCGCTCCGAAGGCGTAAAGCGCTTCCTCGATCTGTGCCTTGGACACAATCGCGCGCTTGCGGGCGATCAGTCTGTCGAGCACGGCCCATTCGCGCGAGGACAGAGAGATCTCCTTGCCGTCTACGTCCACAATCCGGCGATCGGAGGGATAGATCGCGATCCCTGCAATGGTGAGATCGGGCAATTTATGCGTCCCGTAGCGCCGCGATACGGCGTGGATGCGGGCCTGCAACTCTCCAAGATCGACGGGTTTTACGAGATAGTCGTCGGCACCGGCATTCAATCCCGCGATGCGATCCGACACCTGGTCATGCGCGGTCATGATGATCACGGGGGTCTCGTCACGGCGGCTGCGGAGTGCCTTCAGGATGTCAAGCCCGCTGCCATCGGGCAGCCGCAGGTCGAGAAGGACGAGGTCATAGGCGGCCGCTCCAAGGCTGGCTTCGGCCTCGTCCCGTGACAGCGCCCAATCGACGGCATGACCCTGACGGTGCACATGTGTCTTCACCGCGTCACCGAGCATTTCGTCGTCCTCAATCAAGAGCACCCGCATCTCGTCATCTCCAGCCAAGGGGTTGCCACCCCTTGTTACGCCTCAAACTGACAGGCCGCTGAACGCTCGGCAAGATCGATGGAACGCCTCGATCACGTTGCATGGGGTGGGCGTGATCCATGCAAGCCTCCGGCACCATGAAAACCTCATGCTCCCCATGATCACCGGTCGCAAGCGGGCACCCGCCGACTGCGATATCTCCTCATACTGCACCGTCATGCTGTAAAGAACGCGGCTCTCGAGGGCGCGGTGTCGGTCGGATGTCTTACGTGGTGAGTTCAATCGCGAGTGCATGGAGCAGCAGAATGGAATTCGCCGAGATCAGGCAGAAGACGGCGAGTGAGCCGAGATCCTTCGCATGCTTGCCGGTATCCGACACTTCGGGCGAGATCCGGTCGATGATTTCCTCGATCGCCGTGTTGACCGCCTCCATGGCGACCAGCAGGAGAAACAGCACCGCTGCCGCGAGCCGGATGGCCGCCGTGACATCCATGATCGCGTAAGCTGCGGCAAGCCCAGCGCCGACGAGCAATTCCTGGCGGAAGGCGGCCTCCTTCATCAGCCGTGTCAGGCCGCCGGTCGAATAACCTGCAGCAGCCCATAGATGGGAAAGGCCCGCGCGCTTGGACGCGCCGTATTCAGTGTCATGCGTCATGAGTTGGCCCCCGTGCGGCAGTTTGCGAAGATGTCCAGCGCGGGGTCTCGCACCTCCGTCGTGACCTGCATCAGGCCGAGGACACTGTGGAACAGGTTGTCGTGCGAAAGCGGCGCGTCTGCCTTGGCGGCAAGGCATGCCTGTTCGATCCCGGACGACTGTTGCAGACCCGGCGACATCCACAGGACGAAGGGGACATGGGTCTGCTGCGCCGGTGCGAACATGTAGGGTGCGCCATGCAGGTAAAGACCATTCTCTCCCAGCGATTCCCCATGGTCCGACATATAGATCATCGCCGTGTCCAGCCGCTCGCCCTGCGCGCCAAGCGTATCGATGACTTCCGACAGGATGTGGTCGGTGTAGAGCAGGGCATTGTCATAGGCGTTGGTGATGGTCTCCGGTGTGCAGGTGTCGAATTCGACCGAGCGACAGTCGGGTACGAATTTTCGGAATTCTTCGGGGTAGCGGAGGTAGTAGGCAGGTCCGTGGTTGCCCAACTGGTGCAGCACCAAGACGGCGTCGCCATCGATCTGGTCCAGCCAGGCGTTCAGGCCATCGACCAGGATTTGGTCAAGACACTCACCGCCAGCACAGAAGCGCGGATCGTTGGACTGGAACAAGTCCGTTCTCTTGATCCGATCGGCAACGTGCTTGTCCCCGGTGTTATTGTCCCACCATTCGGTCTTGATCCCGGCATGGCCGAGGACATCCACGAGATCTTCGGTGGCCAGCGCTTTCGCGTGAGAATAGTCCTTTCGGCCATAGACGGAGAACATGCAGGGCACAGATACGGCCGTCGCCGTCCCGCAACTCGACGTGTTGTCGAAATAGACGATGTCTCGTTTCGAAAGCTCGGGATTGGTTTCGCGGGCATAGCCGCCGAGCTGGAAATTCTGTGCCCGTGCGGTCTCCCCGACAACTATGATTGTCACCCGCGGCTTGCGATGGCCGACTGGCCAATCGTCCACGACCTTTGCATCCCTTCCGAGCGGTTGAACGACGATGTTCTGCTCCTTGCTTTGACCGATGAAGAACCCTGCCGCGCTCGCCATCGGGAAGACGGGATTCAAGGTGCGGAACCACTCCTTGTGCTGGCGGATGTTGAAGATGAAGGTGCCGCTGTTGGAAAGCCCAGCCAGTCCGAACACGACGAGGCAAGGTAGGATGATCATCAGATTGACGGCGACCTTCTTGAGGATCGGTCGATGCACGATGTCCACAATGATGATGAACACCACCGGCAACAGGCCGAACAGCAGCATGTGAAGGATAAAGGTCGTGGTGATCAGGTGACCGGCTTCCGCCTGATTGGTTTCCATGGCGTTGCGGATCATCTCGCCATCGATGATCACGCCGAACCGGTCCATGAACCACGCTCCCGCGACGCTTGCCAGCACCAGGACGATCAGTACCGGCTTGATGACGAACTTCGCCGAAAAGGAGACGATCAGTGCGATGAAAGCAGCAAGCAGTCCGATCCCAAGCGCGAGCAATGCCAGGGTGTCGCCTTTGAGGAAGACGGAGGATTTGTCCCAGAACGTCCCGTTCATGAAAATAAGAAGATAGACGGCAGTGAGGATGCTCAGCCACTCGCTGCGCATCCGCGGCCTGAAGTGCAAAAGCGTCTTGAACAAGCCCGCTTCCTTTCGTGCATGGATCAAAGAGATCCGATGCACTGAAGGGAAAAGCTGACAGGAGCCTGAACCGAGGCTCGGAGGCGAAACCGACTGCGCCGTGCCCCCAACACCCGCGGACATAGCTTCCCAATTAGCCCTGCGGGTGCATCCTTATCTTTTCTTTATTCCGCTGCCGCCTGTTCCCAATCGTGGCGCTCATCGATCTCGAGGAGGGCTGCTGCGCGACCCTCGAAGATTTTTGACGCTGCTCGCTGACGATTGATCGCGGTGTCTTCAATTTCGAAGTGGTCCATCAGCCTGCTGATGCCGGCTTCAAGACTTGCGCTAACGGCTGCGGTGCGCTCAGCACGATAATTGATGCGGATGGCATCGACGTGAGAGATTGGTACGCCATTTTTCAAGAGATAGCTGAGGCCGATGCACTCTCCCTCCAGGGAGAGTTCCACACGGGTTCCGAACTTGGCGAGGAGTTGGTAGGCCCAGCCCGCTTCAAGATCGAGCTCCATGTCAACGACATCACCAGCGCGCCCGAAGATCTTTGCGGCTTCGCTGATCTCTCCCAGTCGCTCGAGTTCCTTGTCGCGCTCATGTTCAAGGAGCTTCTGGAGCTGCTGCTTGGACATTGTTTCCTTCGACTGCATCTTCAATTCGGCAAGCCGCGTGTTGAGTTTGCGACCGATCATCTGTGCCTTCCTATGATCCGAACAATGAAGGGTCAGTGAAAGCCGACTGCCGGGTTGGCAGTGAATGAAGGCTGCTGGAATGCGTGGGCGCCAGTAGAAGATGTTTCCCCGACGGATAAGATTTTCGACCCCGTGGCGGACTGCCATGACGAAGACACCCTGTATCAGGCCCGAAGGGCACCCCATGCCGATTTCAGCTTGGGCATCACCTTTGGGCATCAGGTCGCCGATGACGCCAAAACGGGATCCGGCACGATGGAAAAACATGACAATCAGGGGTTTTTGGGAGAATTGGCTGGGGAACCTGGATTCGAACCAAGATTAACGGAGTCAGAGTCCGTCGTTCTACCGTTGAACTATTCCCCACCAAGGGTATCGCCGCGGCGATCGGTGAGCGGGCTTATAGCCAAAACATCCGGCATTGCAAAGACTGAATTTCAAAAAAATGACAGCTTTCCCAAATTGGGCTGAAGCGAGGTTGCGAGCCGTCCGAGGAGGGCGGTGGTCGGCCGGTCGTCGCCGGCGCCCAGGCCTCCAGCAGTCCTTTCGAAAAACCGTTTGGTGCTCCGGGCCGGCGCTGGTATGCTTTGTCCAACGAAACGAATGATGACACCTGCGGCATGCGTCAGTTTTGGCGCCTTGCGCGGTGCAGTGGAAAACTTCAGTGACAGACCCCAATCGCGGCGGACAGCCGAACAGCGAGGGGGCGTCGACAGGCAAGCGCAAGGGCGGATCTTCCCGCCGGCGCGGCAAGGGCAAGAAGGCGGGACCGGTCAAGAACGGTCACGAGGCTTCTGCCTCGGCAGGATCGGCGGACACGCCGGTCGCCGAGCGACGTTCCGAATCAGTCTTTGCGGATGGTCCCATCCGCAAGCGAAAGCGCCGTCGGCGCGGCAAAGGCGGCGGTGCTGCGGCTTCGCTGCCGGGCAGCGCTAATCCAAACGGCAAGATCCATGACCATGATGCGACGGGCAGCACGGAGGCTGCGGCGTCCGCGAACCTGCGGGACGATGGCCGCGGCGGGCAGGGGAATGCGCCACAGTCGCGTGCGGCAAGGAGTGGGGAGCAAGGCGGGCCGGATACGGCAACTCCGCGCACCGGCCGCAAGCGCAAGCGCAATCGAAATCGCCATGTTGTAGTCCAGAAGCCCGGCCATGTCCGTCCGCTGACCGGTTCCGAGCCGCCCTCGGCCTCAGCAGCAAAGCCGGGTCGAGCGGACGCGCATGCCGCCGCCCTGACACAACAGATTGCCCATGCGCCGCAAAAGAGCGTGCCCGCTGCCGAGCGCATTCGGCCGGCCCAGGATGGCGGACCCGACGACCTCTATGCAGCACTCGATCTCGGCACCAACAATTGCCGCCTGCTGATTGCCCAGCCCACCCGACCTGGCCAGTTCCGGGTCGTTGATGCCTTTTCCCGCATCGTGCGGCTCGGCGAAGGCCTTGGCACCACAGGTCGCCTGTCGCAGGACGCCATGGACCGCGCGGTCGATGCCCTGCGCGTCTGCGCTGGTAAACTGTCCGGCCGAGACATCAGGCGCATGCGGCTGATCGCGACCGAAGCCTGCCGTGCGGCGGAAAACGGCGAGCTCTTTCTCGAGCGGGTGACCGCCGAAACCGGGTTGCAGCTCGAAATCATCAATCGCGAGACCGAGGCGCGGCTTGCCGTCTCCGGCTGCTCGTCGCTCGTTGGCCGGGAAGCGCGCTCCGTCGTCCTCTTCGATATCGGCGGCGGCTCCTCGGAGATTGCGGTCATCCGCATCCATGACAATCGCTCCAGCCGGCTTGCCAACCACATCACCCACTGGACATCGCTTCCCGTTGGCGTGGTGACACTTTCCGAGCGCCATGGCGGACGCGACGTCACCCCCGATGTCTTCGAGGCCATGACCCGTGAAGTCGAGGGCATGCTGGCGAAGTTCGAGTGCCCCGATATCCCGCGCAGCATGGATGATTTCCACCTCATCGGCACGTCGGGAACGGTAACGACGCTGGCCGGCGTGCATCTCGATCTGCCACGCTACGATCGCCGCAAGGTCGATGGCCTCTGGCTCTCCGATGCCGAGGTGACGGCGATGCAGGCAAAACTTCTGTCCTGGGATTATGCCGGCCGCGCCGCCAATCCCTGCATCGGGCCTGACCGCGCCGATCTGGTGCTGGCCGGCTGCGCGATCCTGGAAGCGATCCGCCGCCGCTGGCCTTCGAGCCGCATGCGCGTCGCCGACCGCGGCCTGCGCGAAGGCCTGCTCACCGACATGATGGCCGATGACGGCGTCTGGCGCCGCGGCCGCAACCGACGTCCTCCAGTTTTGAGGGAGCGCTGACAATGGCGAAACCACCCATCGGCGGCAACCGCACGGGCCGCAAGCTCGGCCAGAAGGTCAAGAAGGGCAAGCTCAAGGCCTCGTCCAGACGCTGGCTCGAGCGCCACATCAACGACCCCTATGTCCAGCGGGCAAAGCTTGAGGGTTACCGCGCCCGCGCCGCCTTCAAGCTGCTGGAAATCGACGAGAAGCATCAGGTCCTGAAGGGCGCCAAGCGCATCATCGACCTCGGCGCTGCCCCCGGCAGCTGGTCGCAGATCGCCGCCAAGGTGACCGATTCCACCGATGAGGACATCCGCGTCGCCGCAATCGATTTCCTCGAAATGGCGCAGATCCCGGGCGTGAAGATCCTGCATCTTGACTTCCTCGATCCCGACGCACCCCGCCAGCTCATTGAAGCCGTTGGCGGCACCCCGAACCTTGTGCTTTCGGACATGGCGGCTCCGACGACGGGCCACCAGAAGACCGACCACCTGCGCACCATGCATCTCTGCGAAGTCGCGGCACACTTTGCCGTCGAGGTTCTGGCGGAAGGCGGTCATTTCCTCGCCAAGACCTTCCAGGGCGGCACGGAAAAGGAGCTGCTCACCATGTTGAAGCAGAATTTCCGTCAGGTCCTGCATATCAAGCCGGCTTCATCTCGCCAGGAATCGGTCGAGATGTTCCTGCTCGCCAAGGGCTTCAAGGGGCGTCACGGCCCCGGCGTTATCGAAGTCGACGAGGAAGGTTTCGCCCGCGATCCGCGCGAAGATATGCCCGCCACTGAGGATCTGGATCAGGACTGAGGTCAAGGCGGACGAGCGGTGTCGTAAGCCTGGGCCAAGCGGAAGGAGCATCCGTCATGTTCACCTATATCACCGTCGGCATCAACGATCTGCCCGGTGCCATCCGCTTCTATGATGCGGTCCTTGCCACGCTCGGCATCGAGCGCCGCGAAACGGACGAGAACGAGGCGGGTTATGCCACCGCCGACGATAGCCGCTGCCGGTTCTGGATCAATCATCCCTTCAATCGCCGCGCGGCAACGGTGGGAAATGGCTCCATGCCGGCCTTCGAGGCGTCTTCGCGGGCGGCAGTCGATGCGTTCCATGCAGCAGCAATCGCCCATGGCGGCACGGACGACGGCGCCCCCGGCATTCGCCACTTTCATCCCAATTTCTATGCCTGTTACGTCCGCGATCCCGACGGCAACAAGCTTTCGGCGCTTTGCGAGCGGCCCGAATAGTCACTTCACACTGATGGTCTCGTCCTCGCTTGCCCGCCGGTAGCCAGAGACGGCCGAGCCGACATCGCGCGGCAGACCGAAGAAGGGGACGACCGCAAACAGCGACAGTCCCGCGACGATCGCAAACGCCAGATGGAAATCACCGAGCGACAGCTCCCCGCCTGACATCCGCGTGCTGGCTTCGAGGATCGAGGCGGCGGCGGCAACGCCGAGCGCCAGGCTCACCTGCTGCAGCACGGAGGTGAGCGAGGTCGCTTGCGAGGCAGCGCGATCCTCGATCTCCGCATAACCCAGCGTGTTCACCCCTGTGAAGAAGAACGAGCGGCAGAAGCCACCCAAAAGGAGGACCGCCATGATCAGGAGTATCGGGGTCGCCGGCGTGAAAAGTGCATTGGCGGCCGTGGTCAGCGCGCCGAAGATGCCGGCCATGATCAGCACGTTGCGAAAACCCAGAGCGGCAAAGGCACGTCTTGCGATGAACTTGGTGGTGATCGCCCCGATGGCGGCGATGAACGTGGTCATGCCGGATTCGAAGGCGGTCATGCCGAAGCCCAGCTGCAGCATCAGCGGCAGGAGGAAAGGCGTGGCGCCCGCAGCGATCCGGAACAGCGTGCCGCCGACGATCGAGGCGCGGAAGCTCCTGTTGGCAAACAGGGTAAGGTTCAGGATTGGTGCGGGATGTCGGCGCGCATGCAGCACGTAGAGGATCATCGACAGGAAGCCGATCAGGGTTGCGGCAGCGCCGACCCAGACAGGCAGGGCCGGAAGGCTCATGACCGAAAGACCGAAGACCAGCCCGGATGCCGCGGACGCACTGAGGAGAAAGCCCGTCCAGTCGATCCGTGCGGTCTCGACCGGCTCGATCTCGGGAAGGTAGATGCTGGACAGCCAGAGGCCGAGGAGACCGATCGGGAGATTGATCAGGAAGATCCAGTGCCAGCTGAAGAAGGTGGTGATGAAGCCGCCGACAGGAGGACCGGTAATCGGGCCGAGCAGACCTGGAATGGTCAGGAGCGCCATGGCGGAGACGAGTTCGCTCTTCTTTGTGGTGCGCAGGAGAACCAGGCGTCCGACCGGCGTCATCATCGCCCCACCCATGCCCTGCAGGAAACGCGCAGCCACGAAGGTGAGAAGCGAATCGGAAATGGCGCAGAAGAGTGAGCCCAGCATGAAGACGACGATCGCCGCACGAAATACCCGCTTGGCGCCGTAGCGATCCGCCATCCAGCCACTCGCAGGAATGAAGATTGCAAGCGCCACCATATAGGAGGTGAGCGCCAGCTTCAGCGTGATCGGCCCGACACCGAGATCGGCGGCGATGGTCGGAAGGGCCGTGGCGATCACGGTTGAGTCCATCTGCTCCATGAAGAGCGCGACGGCAAGGATGAGGGGCGTGATGCGGTTCATCGGCATTCCGGGCGGCACCGCGGCTGCGGCAAGGACCGGCTCTCATACCGCAATCGCGCGGCGGTTGAAACCTTGGCTCTCTCGGTCGGCAGTCTGCAGCGAGCCGCGGTTCCGACACCCGCTGCGAAACACCATCACGATGGTGTGAGAGCGCTACCCGGCGCAGACCTTTCCCCTATGTCGAGGTCAGCCCGTGCAGGGGCGAGGTGATTTGTTTGAGGAGATTGCAATGGTTTCGATGAAAAGACGTATGCTGCTCGGAAGCGCCGGCGTGGCTTTGGCCGCCCCGATGATCATGACCCGGGCTGCGATCGCACAGCAGTCGGGAGCGGATACGTCAATGAATATTGATCACGCCATGCCGCCGGAAACACACCGGTTCAACGTCGGCAAGTTCGAGGTCGTGGTGGTCAAGGATGGCGCGCGGCCTTCCGGCAATCCGCAGGAGACCTTCGGCACCAATCAGAGCGTGGAAACCGTCGGCGCGCTTCTGGAGGCGAATTTCCTGCCGCCTGACAACTTCGTCAACAGCTTCGCCCCGGTGCTCGTGAACACCGGCTCCGAGGTCATTCTGTTCGACACTGGCCTCGGTGAGGGCGGTCGCGCCAATGGCCTTGGTCGACTGGCAGAAGGTCTGACCGCTGCCGGCTACAAGCGCGAGGACGTGAGCATCGTGGTCCTCACCCACATGCATGGCGACCATATCGGCGGGATGATGGAAGGCGGACAGCCGGCCTTCCCGAATGCGCGCTATGTGACGGGTCAGACAGAATATGATTTCTGGGTCGATACGGCCCGTGCCGGCACCCCGGCCGAAAACGGCCACAACGCAGTCCTCGCCAATGTCCAGCCGATGGCAGAAAAGATGACCTTCATCGGCGACGGTGGCGAAGTCGTGTCCGGCATCACCGGCATGGCGGCCTTCGGCCATTCGCCGGGCCACATGATCTACCGCCTGGAATCGGAAGGGCGTCAGCTGGTTTTGACCGCCGATACGGCAAACCATTTCGTCCTGTCGCTGCAGCGGCCGGATTGGGAAGTGCGTTTCGATATGGACAAGGCGGCAGCCGCTGCGACCCGTGCCAAGGTCTTCGATATGCTGGCGACCGACAAGCTCGCCTTCCTCGGCTATCACATGCCGTTCCCGGCGGTCGGCTATGTCGAAAAGATCGACCAGGGCTATCGCTACGTGCCCAAGGCCTATCAGTTCGACATCTGAGCCTGATCAGGGGCCGCGCCAAGGTGCGGCCCCTTCATTCTGAGGTTCACTGACCGGCGAAGATTTCGTCGGTTGCCTGCTCGATGAATTGATGAATGCGGCTGTCTATATCGGCATCACTTACAGCGACGCCTGCCGAAGAAAAGTCCTGGCGCAACTGCTCCAGCAGCCGATGCGGCTCGACGACCTGCTTGACGGCGACGGTGCGCGCATAGGCTTCGACGTCGTCGAGGCCCATCGTATAGGCAGCCCATCGGCCGACCATCTTGCTGCCGCGCACGCGGGCCTTGAACTGGATTTCCGCCTGGCGGGCGAACTGGTTTTCGAGTGCCTGAGCACGCTTCTTCAATGCCGTCATTGTCGATCCCCTGGTCTTCTTGTTATTGGATGTGCCCCCAGCCCCGAGAGCACATCCCTTATATAAGCAAGAGCTTCAAGGACCGTGTAGCCGCTCGATACAATTCTAACGATCGCGGATTTTTCTGTATTGGCGCGGCCTCGATCTGCAACCTGGGAACTTTGCCAGCTTTTGCTATTCCTTTCCTGTCATGAACGTGTTACCAGCCCTCGCCAACTTCCAAGCATTTCATGCAGAAGCGACCGAACGGGATTTCTCGTTTTCCGGCCGGATTCTGCCTATTCAAACGAAGGAATTGGCAATGGCACGCATCGTAATGTCGGCAACTGGCGCAGAAGCGCTCACCTTTGACGACGTCCTCCTGCAGCCGGGGCACTCCGAAGTGATGCCGGGGCAGACCAACATCGCGACGCGGATTGCCCGGGATATCGACCTCTCCCTTCCGATCCTTTCCTCCGCTATGGATACCGTGACGGAAAGTCGGCTGGCGATCGCCATGGCCCAGGCCGGCGGCATCGGCGTCATCCACCGCAACCTGACCCCGGTCGAGCAGGCCGAAGAGGTCCGCCAGGTGAAGAAGTTCGAAAGCGGCATGGTCGTCAATCCGGTGACCATCGGCCCCGAGGCAACACTGGCGGAAGCCAAGGCGCTGATGGGCGCACACGGTATTTCCGGCATTCCGGTTGTCGAAGGTTCGAGCCGTCCCGGCCGCCTCGTCGGCATCCTGACCAATCGCGACGTACGCTTCGCGTCTGATCCGAGCCAGAAAATCTACGAACTGATGACCCGCGAAAACCTCGTGACGGTCAAGGATGGTGTCGACCAGCAGGAAGCCAAGCGCCTGCTTCACTCGCACCGCATCGAAAAGCTGCTGGTGGTTGACAATGAAGGCCGTTGCGTTGGCCTGATCACCGTCAAGGACATCGAGAAGTCGCAGCTCAACCCGCATGCCGCCAAGGATGCGCAAGGGCGCCTGCGTGTCGCCGCTGCCATCTCCACCGGTGACGACGGCGTCGAGCGTGCCGAGCGCCTGATCGACGCCGGCTGCGACGTGATCGTTGTCGACACCGCCCACGGCCATAGCCAGAAGGTTCTGGATGCCGTTGCCCATGTGAAGAAGATGTCGAACGCCATCCGCATCATCGCCGGCAACGTCGCCACGAGCGAGGGCACCCGTGCGCTCATCGATGCCGGTGCAGACTGCATCAAGGTGGGCATTGGTCCGGGCTCGATTTGCACGACCCGCGTTGTCGCCGGCGTCGGCGTTCCCCAGCTCGCAGCTGTCATGGCGGCCGTCGAAGAAGGCAACAAGCACGACATTCCCGTCATCGCCGATGGTGGCATCAAGTTTTCCGGCGATGTCGCCAAGGCGATTGCCGCCGGCGCCTCCGCCGTCATGGTCGGCTCGCTACTCGCCGGCACGGATGAAAGCCCGGGCGAGGTCTATCTCTACCAGGGCCGCTCCTTCAAGGCCTATCGCGGCATGGGCTCCGTCGGTGCCATGGCCCGGGGCTCGGCCGACCGTTACTTCCAGGCGGAAGTGCGCGACACGCTGAAGCTCGTGCCTGAGGGCATCGAAGGCCAGGTGCCCTACAAGGGTCCGGTCTCGGCCGTGCTGCACCAGCTCGCCGGTGGCCTGAAGGCTGCCATGGGCTATGTCGGAGGCAAGGACATCAAGGATTTCCAGGAAAAGGCGACATTCGTTCGCATCTCCGGTGCCGGCCTTCGTGAAAGCCATCCGCATGGCGTAACCATCACCCGCGAAAGCCCGAACTACCCGGGCGCCGCGTGATCCTGGGACAGGTGCCCGGACCGCGCCGGGCACCGCTCCTCTGGGGGAGCGGCGTCCTGTCGGCCGTGTTGCTCGTGTGGATGAATCTCGGCTTTGCCTTGCCCTTCGCCGAACTGACCGGCGGACGGGCCATGCCCGATCTCGATATCGAGAGCACGGTGCAGTCCCTGCTTGACCTCAAGGCCATGCTGGAGGCGAGGCCCGAGGCCGCTGAGCTTCTCCGGGGCATGCATCTCGGCCCTGACCTGTTGCTTCCCGCGATCCTTGGCCTGTTTCTCCTTCTCCTGATGCGCCGTGTGGCGAAAGGGGCGAGCCTCTATGGCCGCCCGGCCGAACGGCTGCTGCCCATCCTCATGGCGCTGCCTGTCGCCTATGCGCTGATCGACTATGCCGAAAATGCTGTGAGCCTGATGCTCATTGCGCCGTCCACGCCGTCACCGGACGCGGCAACCCGCTTGGCGCAGGCGCTGGTCTGGCTCACGCGTTTGAAATTTGTGGCTCTCGTCGTTTCAGGCATACTCGTTCTTCGCCTCGCTTTCGGCCCCAAACCGTCGGCCGAGTAACCCTTTCAGCACCTTCGCATTTTCTGGGACCTGATTGCCTATGACCGGTTTTGAAATGTTCTGGCCCCTCGCGGCCCATGCCTTTCTCGTTTTCTGCCTCTATGCTCTGCTGGTCATGCGCCGCGCCTCGGTCGTCCGTTCGGGCAAGGTCGAGCGCATCGCCTTCCGTGAAAACCTCGCCGAGCCGGAGGAAAGCCGGGTGGTGAATAGGGCTATCGCCAACCAGTTCGAACTGCCGGTCCTCTTCTATGCCGTGTCCGTGCTGCTCTTCATCACCGAAGCCGACAATATTGTCGCCGTCGTGCTCGCCTGGATCTTCGTCGCCGCCCGCTATGTCCAGGTTGCCATGCAATTGACCGGCAACCTTCCGCTTCGCCGTCTCTCCTTCATGCTGGGCTTCGTCGCGCTCTTTCTCATGTGGGTGTGGCTCGTCGCCTGGATGGCGACCAGCTGACGGCTTGACCCTTCACGGCAACGTGTTTGGGCGGAGCGGGCCGAGGCTCTATCTTGCCGTGGCATCCCATCCGTCCCCCGAGGAGAGTGTCATGTCGAAGCCCGAAGTCACCCAAGCCATGATCCAAGCCTATGACGAATACACCCACCTGACCCTGGACCGCCGCGGCTTCATGCAAAAGCTGACGGCGCTTGCAGGTTCCGGTGCCGCCGCTGCCGCCATCATGCCCATGCTCGCCGCCAACCAGGCAAATGCCGCCATGGTCGAGGAGACCGACGCGCGCCTCGACGTGTCGGACGTGACCTATCCCGGCGCGTCCGGCGAAATGAAGGGTTACCTCGCAATCCCGAAGGACGCTGCCGACCGCCTACCCGCCGTGATCGTCATCCACGAAAACCGTGGCCTCAACCCGCATATCCGCGATGTCGCTCGCCGCATGGCACTCGAGGGTTTCGTCGCACTCGCCCCCGATTTCCTGTCGCCCAATGGCGGCACGCCCGCCAATGAGGACGAGGCGCGCAACATGTTCCAGTCACTGGACATGGCGGGCGCCACGGCCAATGGCGAGGCGACACGCGCCTTCCTCGCCGGCCATGAGAAAACCAATGGCAAGGTCGGCGCGATCGGCTTCTGCTGGGGCGGCGGCATGGTCAACCGCATGGCGGTCGCATCCGCAGAACTCGGCGCAGGCGTCGCCTATTACGGCTCCCAGGCCCCGGCCGATCAGGTGCCTTCGATCCAGGCACCGCTGATGCTGCATTATGCGGGCCTCGACGAGCGCATCAACGCCGGCATCGACGCCTACAAGGCCGCGCTCGACGCCAATGGCAAGACCTACGAGCTGCACATGTACGAGGGCGTCAACCACGCGTTCAACAATGACACCTCGTCCGCTCGCTACGACAAGGCCGCTGCAGACCTTGCCTGGTCGCGCACCGTCGAATTCCTCAAGAAGAACCTCGCCTGATCGAGGGTGGGGGAGGCGTCGCGCTTCCCCCGTCTCCCTTCATGACATTTCGATGATATCTCCGCATCTTTGATGCCGATCAAGTCGCGGCCGGTCTCCTCCGCATAACGTTGCCCCAGATCGCGGGCACACGCCCTGCGAGCAATCAAGCGAGGGAGACTGATATGGCATCGACAATGAAGGCTGCGGTGGTGCGCGAGTTCGGCAAGCCGCTCGTGATCGAGGAAATGGCGATCCCGGAACCGGGTCCCGGCCAGATCTTGGTCAAGTACGAAGCGACAGGCGTCTGCCACACCGACCTGCATGCCGCCAATGGCGATTGGCCGGTCAAGCCCAGCCCGCCCTTCATTCCCGGCCATGAGGGCGTCGGCTACGTTGCCAAGCTCGGCTCCGGCGTCTCCCGCATAAAGGAAGGCGACCGGATCGGCGTGCCGTGGCTGCACACAGCCTGCGGCTGCTGCAATCCCTGCCGCACCGGCTGGGAAACGCTTTGCGGCAGCCAGCAGAACACCGGCTATTCGGTCAACGGCACCTTTGCCCAATATGGCCTCGCAGATCCCGACTATGTCGGACGCCTCCCGGACAATCTTGAATTCGGCGCGGCAGCACCGATCCTTTGCGCCGGCGTTACCGTCTACAAGGGCCTGAAGGAAACCGAAGTCCGTCCGGGCGAATGGGTGGTCATCTCGGGGATCGGCGGCCTCGGTCATATGGCCGTGCAATATGCCAAGGCCATGGGCATGCATGTGGTCGCCGCCGACATTTTCGACGACAAGCTGAAACTGGCCAAGGATCTCGGCGCCGATGTTGTGGTGAACGGCACGGCCGCCGATGCCATCGAACAGGTGCAGAAGGCAACCGGCGGCGTGCATGGCGCACTCGTCACGGCCGTCTCGCCAAAGGCCATGGAGCAAGCCTATGGCTTCCTGCGCTCCAAGGGCACAATGGCGCTGGTCGGCCTGCCGCCAGGCTTCATCTCGCTGCCGGTCTTCGAGACCGTCCTGAAGCGCATCACCGTGCGCGGCTCGATCGTCGGCACGCGTCAGGACCTCGAGGAGAGCCTGCAATTTGCCGGTGAAGGCAAGGTCGCGTCGCATTTCAGCTGGGACAAGCTGGAAAACATCAATGCGATTTTCGACCGGATGAAGGAAGGCAAGATCGACGGCCGTATCGTTCTCGATCTCGCAGCCTGATCCGAAACGAGAAATGGAGGCGGCATCCCGGATGCCGCCTCTCTTGCATTTCTGACGGTCAGGCTTGGACTAGTTGCCCGACTGGATGACGGCGATCCGCGGCGGTGCGCTGGTGCAGGCTGTGTCTTCGCAGATGCCCGAAATCCAGACCTCGCCATTGCCGATCATGACGCCTTCTGAGTTGACGAAGAGATCGCCGTATTCCTGGTTGGACACGGCTTCGACGATCGTTTCGGTAAAGACGCTGTCATAAGCCTCCAGCAACTCCTGCTCCGAAGCATAGGTCGCCTCGTCACCGTCAATGTTCACGGTGATCGGATAGTTCACGAGGCTGACCACGATGTCGGACTTGCCTTCCTCGAGCGCCACCTTGAAGGCGTAAAACAGCTCCTTGTAGTCTGCGACATCGCCGAGAAGGGTTTCGATCTGTTGATCGACCGAGGCTTCGTCGGCTCGCGTGACCTGGGTTGTGAAGATGGCTGCGGCGAGCGCGGCGGAAAAGAGAATGGCAGTCGATCGGATCATGTGATGTCGGTCCCCGGACAAGCTTCACCCTCCTGATAATCCAGATCCGCGGCGGTGCATCGCATCACTTTTGGAGGGACCTGCAATAGATCGCGGTAATTGTGAACGCAGAGTGAAGGAGGCGGGTCTGGTTGCCCGACTGACGCGTCGCTATATATTGCGTTGCAGCAAGACAGGGATCGCGACATGACGCAAGCAGAGACCAACGCCGCAACCGACAGGATCTTCGTCTTCCAGGGCGGCGGCGCGCTCGGTGCCTATCAGGCAGGCGCCTACGAGGCCTTGCATGAAAACGAGGTGGAGCCCGACTGGTTGGCCGGCATTTCTATCGGTGCGATCAATGCTGCCATCATCGCCGGCAGCCCGCGCGAGACGCGCATCGCAAATCTCCGGGACTTCTGGCACACAGTGTCGTCGACCCTCGATTTTGGCTGGACGGCTCAAGACAATACGCTCCGCCGGATGCAGAACGACGCCGCAGCGATGACCGCCATGGCCTTCGGCATTCCCGGGTTCTTCTCGCCTCGTTTGCCGACCTTCCAGCAGTTATTCGCCAATCCGGATCAGCGCGTCAGCTTCTACGACACCGAGCCGCTGATGAAGACGCTCGACCGGCTGATCGATTTCGACCTGCTCAACGACTGCCAGACGCGGCTGAGCCTCGGCGCAGTAGAAGTCCGCTCCGGCAATTTCGCCTATTTCGACAATCGCAAGAACCGTCTCGACGCCCGTCACATCGCCGCCTCCGGCGCCCTGCCGCCGGGGTTCCCGCCCATAGAAATCGATGGTCGACACTATTGGGACGGCGGCCTTGTCTCCAACACACCGTTGCAGCATGTCCTGAACGTCAACGATGCCTCGCGCGACCTCGAAATCTTCCAGGTGGATCTCTTCAATGCGCGGGGCGACATGCCGCGCGACCAGTTCGAGGTGGAAAGCCGGATCAAGGAGATCCGCTACTCCAGCCGCACCCGTATGAACACCGACGATTTTGCCCGCCGCCAGATCGTCCGTCGCGCCGCCAAGCGTCTCCTCGAAAAGCTGCCGCCGGAATTCCGCGACGACGAGGATGCACAAATCCTCCGCTCCATCGGTCATGAATACGACGTCACCATTGTTCACCTGATTCATCGCCGCGCGTCGCATGCGACCCATGCGATGGATGCGGAATTCTCCCGCCGCTCGATCGAGGAGCACTGGAAGGCAGGATACGACGACGCCTCCTATACGCTGAAACATCCGAAGTGGCGCAATCGCGGTCGCCCGAAGGACGGCATCCAGATCTTCGACCTGGCGCGCGAGCGTCATCTGCAACTGGAGGCTTGAGGACCGCGACCTTTTTTGTGGGAGAACCAACCAAAGATGGGTGCTGGCTCTTGCATTAACACTTTTGCCAGACCGCTCGACTTATGTCGGTGACACAAATCTGACAGCCATGATGGTTGCAGCGGATGGGGGGAATGATGAGCGACTACGCCGTGGAGGGGCGACTGCAACTTCGCAAGAAGCCGCAGCAGGAACGAAGCATACAGCGACTGGAGGCTATTCTCGAGGCTGCCATCGAGCTTTTTCTCGAAAAGGGCGTCGCAGAGACGACGATGAGCGAAATCGCGGTGCGAGCGGGCATTTCGATCGGCTCGCTGTACCAGTTCTTTCCCCAGAAGGCGGCCGTCATCAAGGCGCTGCACGAGCGTTTTTCGGCCCAGCTCGAGGGCTTCATCCGGCAGATCTTTGCAAATGTCCAAACGCTGGATGAGGCGGCGGAGCGCGCCGCGGACAGTCTGATTGAGCTGAATGCCATGTTTCGCGAACAACGCATTTACATGTCGTTGTGGCAGGCGATCGTCGTCGACAAGGATCTCTCCCAGCTGTCGCACGAATTTCACGAGCAGGTCATCGCGAGCTTTTACCGCGATCTGTCGCATCTCGTCCCACAAAGCGAGTTCGAACGTTTTCGCGTCAACATCAAGCTGATGATTCTCGCAACCGGCGAGGTCATCCGTTTCACGACCCAGCAGTCGGACGAGGTCGCACGCGCCCATCTCGATCAATGGCGCCGCATTATTCGCGGCAGCATCTTCGCCTTCTGATCGGCCTCACCAGCCGGGGATCATGTTCCCGGCCCGCAGCCTCGGATAGTAGCGCGAATAGGCCTTCGGCTCTCCGTCCATGTCGTCGTCCACCTGTGCCGGGGTGATGTTGTCCAGGCAGGCGGTAATGTGGTCGGTGATCGCATTGACCAGCGAGGTGGAAAGACCGGGCCGCTTCATCAGGCCGATCTGCACCGGCGGCAGCGGCGGGAAGCCGTCATTCGCCGTCAGGACCTTCATCCCCGTTCGCAGCGCTGACTCCGGCAGGATCGACACCGCCATGCCGGCGAGCACTGCGGCCGCAACGACGGTCGACGACCAGCTGGTGAACAGGATCTGATACTCACGGCCATCCGCATCCAGCGCCGAGCAGGCGAGCTGCCGCCACTGGCAGTCGCGGCGTCCGACCGCGAGCGGCACGGGAGCGTCATCCTTCAGTGGATGGTTGGCCGATCCCACCCAGCAGAGCGGTTCGGTCCGCACGACATCGGACTGTCTGAGCAGCGGATTGTGTGTGACGAGTGCGATATCGAGTTCGCCCTTGCCCATCTTGTCGGCGAGATCCATCGAGGGCTCGCAGACGATGTAGAGCTCCACATTCGGATGCGTCTTGGCAAAGCGTCCGATGATTTCGGGCATGTAGCGGTCGGCATAATCATCAGGCGTGCCGATCCTGAGCGTTCCCTCGAGCCTGTTGTCGTCGAAGGCCGCGATTGCTTCGGAATTCAGCCGGATGATGCGCCGCGCATAATTCAGCAACTTGTCGCCATCGGCTGTAAGCCGGTTGCCCCGGCCATCCTTGATGAACAGCTGCTTTCCGACCCGTTCTTCCAGGCGGCGCATCTGCATGGAAACGGCGGACTGCGTCTTGAAAACACGCCCGGCGGCCTTGGTGAAGCTGCCGGTGTCGACGATGGCAATGAAGGTCTGCAACTGATCGATATCGAGGGGGGCCGACATGAGAGTGATCCATCAGAAGGGTTGATGACTACCATTAGAAACATTCGTTGGACTGATCAATATCCTTTCGGCATCTTCGTGATCGTAATCCTCACCGACCGGTTCCCGGCCAAGCATCAACCTCCAGCCCTCATCGCCTGTCCGCTTTTTCGCGGACGGGAGCAATTTCTCGTGCCCGCTGAAAGGAAATAGCCATGCGCACGAACGATCGGATCCTCGACTTTGACCTCGACCTTGCCGTTGATCGGCCGGCCCGGACGCTTGCCGCACGTCTCGCCCGCCTCCAGGCATGGATCGGATCCCTTCGCGTGGCGCTGCGCAATCGACTTGCCGCGAACAGCCTCGCCGATCTCGACGAGCGCCTTCTGAACGACCTCGGCCTCAGCCGGGGCGAGGTGCAGGAGGTGCTGCGTCGTCACGGCTATACTGACGATCCTTCGCAGCAGTTGACCCGTCTCGCGCGTCGCCGCGCCGAGCGATCCCTTCGCGGTCACAAGAGCGACTGAGACCCCCTCGACCATCCCCGCAGGGTGACAGCCAATAGCCCTGCCTCTTGCCCGGTCCGTTTATTCTGGACCGGGCTTTTTTGTAAACGCTAAAATAACGATGAATGGTGTGAATTACGAGGGGAAAAGCGACCGGAAGTAACCTGTTGCTAACGAGCGTATGTCAGCGATGAAAACGCCTGACGTGCTACCTTTTTCGGAGACCCCTCATGCGTATATCGACCAAGCTGCCTCTGGCCGCCACGCTGTTTGCCCTCGTGATCCTGAGTGCCTCCGTGGCCATCGGTCTGGTCCAGCAGAGCCGGATCCTCGATGAGCAGGTCTACCAGAAGCTGGAGGCGACAGCCGACGGCCGCCGTAACGAGGCACGCCGCTTCCTCGAGGCCATCAGGCTCGACGCCCGCGGCACCGCCGCCGACATGATGACCCAGCAGGCGCTGTTCGGCATCACCGGTGCCTGGCCGAAGCTGGGTGACGATCCGGCCGCCGAACTGCAGAAGCGCTATATCGACGAAAATCCGAATCCCGCCGGCGAGAAGCAGAATCTCGACAGTGCCAAGAAGGACAGCTACGACCGCGCCCATAGACAGGGCCATGCAACCTTCCTCAAGCATCTCGAGGCACAGGGTTACTACGACATCTTCCTGATCGATGCCGATGGCAACATCGTCTATACAGTGAAGAAGGAACGCGACTTCGCCACCAATCTGATCGATGGTCCTTACAAGGATACGGGCCTGGCTCAGGTCTTCAAGAAGGCGATCGCAAGCGACGATCCCGAAAGTTTTGCCAATTCGGAATTCGAGGCCTATGCGCCCTCCGGTGGCGCGCCGGCGGCCTTTGTCGCCGTTCCCATCATCATGAACGAGCGCAAGCTCGGTGTTCTGGCCTATCAGCTGCCCAACGACCAGTTGAACAGCATCTTCGCCAATACGCGCGGCCTTGGTCAGACCGGGGAGACCGTGGTGGTGGACAAGGCCGGCATGCTCGTTTCTGACAGCGCGCGAACGGCAGATGTCGACAGTCTGAAGGTGAGCCTGTCGTCACCCATGCTGGCCAGCGCCATTGGCGGCCAGGATGCGAGCGGCGACATCAGTGGCTATCGCAACATGACGAGCTATGCGGCCGTGGTTCCGCTCGACTTCGGCGACGTCCGCTGGACGGTCGTGGCACTGATCGGCGAGGACGAGGTCGCCGCGCAGCTCGTCACCGCGGGCCTGAAATCGGTCGGCATCGGTGCAGTGCTCGTGCTGGTCGGCTCGCTGGTCGGCTTCATCTTTTCGCGCAGCCTCACCCGTCCGATTTCCGAGCTCGTCACCTCCATGGGGCAACTCGCCGACGGCAATACCAACATCGAACTTAAGGGCATCGACCGCTCTGACGAGATCGGCGACATGGTGCGCTCGGTCGCCGTGTTCCGCCAGGCCGAAATCGACAAGCGCGAACTCGAGGCGGAAAACGAAAGTCGGCGCACGGCCACCGAAAGCGAGCGTCACCAGCGCGAGGCAGAACGTGCGGCTGCCCAGGCAGAGCTCACCGAAGCCATCGACGTGCTCGGAACAGGTCTGCAGCGTCTGGCAAATGGCGATCTGACCGGCACGATCCGCAAGCCGCTTGCCGGCAATCTCGACCGACTGCGCCTCGACTTCAACGCCTCGCTCGAACGCCTGTCGGGCACCGTTGCCGCCGTGCACGGCAATGTCACCGAGATCAACCGCAAGAGCAGCACGGTGAGCTCGTCCACCGCCGACCTCAGCCTGCGCACCGAACAGCAGGCGGCGGCTCTGGTCGAGACCTCGACCGCCATCCGGCAGATCATGGATGCGATCCGTCATTCCTCGGAACGCGCCGAGAATGCCTCGCGTCTCGCTCGCGAGGCCCGGGCCAATTCCGACCGCTCTGGCGAAATCGTCGGCGGCGCCGTCGATGCCATGCAGCGCATCGAGAATGCGTCGAGCGAGATTTCCAAGATCATCAACGTCATCGACGAGATCGCCTTCCAGACCAACCTGCTGGCCTTGAACGCTGGCGTCGAGGCGGCCCGTGCCGGTGAAGCCGGCAAGGGCTTTGCCGTCGTCGCCCAGGAAGTCCGCGAACTCGCCCAGCGCTCGGCGACCGCCGCCAAGGACATCAAGGCTCTCATCACCAAGTCGGGTGATGAAGTCGCAACCGGGGTCGGCATGGTTCGTGAAACCGGCACCGTGCTCTCGTCGATCGCGGGCCAAGTGGTGCAGATCGGCGATCATATCCACTCGATCGCTTCGGCTGCCAAGCAGCAGTCGGCAAGCCTCAACGAGATCAATGATGCGGTTGCCCGCATGGAGAATGTCACCCAGCAAAACGCACGGGCGGCCGAACAGACCAATGCCGACATGGCGGGGCTGACCCGCGATGCCGAGATGCTTTCCGGTCTGGTCGGTCAGTTCACGCTCGAAGCCAATGCGACCACCATGCAGAACCGCTTCGCCGACCAGCGCGACACGAGCTTCGGCCGTCCGGTTCCGCCGTCATCGCCGCAGCCTGCCTCATCAACAGGAGCCGCTGCGAAGCCCGCAACGCGATCTTTCATCAAGCCGAAGGTGGCACCGGCAGAAGCCGGAAGCCGAGCCGTGGCGTCTCCGGCACGCTCGCTGATGGACAAGATCTCGATCGGACTCGGCGCCAAGCTCAACCAGGCGAAGGATGGCAAGCCTGACGGAGAGTGGGAAGAATTCTGAGGCTGCACGGCCGCTGAAATGCAAAACGGCGCGGGAAACCGCGCCGTTTTCGTTTGCCTGCGATCCTTCGGCCGCTCAGGCCTTGTCTTCGGGAGCCTGATCGGCAGGCTCCGGCGCGTCCTTGCGCGATGCGGTAAGGTAGGTGTCGAAGATCTGCTCCATGCTCTTCTGGTAGCTCTTCTGCACTTCAAGCCCGCTGTCGAACATGGTGTTGACCATGGCCGCAAAGCTTTCCTGCGCTTCCTTCTCCGGAGCCTTTGGCGCTTCTTGCTGAGGTTTCGGCGCTTCTGCCGGCTGCCCGGTCATCTGCGCCGTGTAGGCGGCCGTCATGTCCTGGAAGGCCTTGGTGAAGGGATTGTCGAGGAAGGGGTTGGCGGCTGCCTGGGGTTCCGGCTTCTTCTGACCGCCCATCATGTCCTGGAAGGCGCGCATGAACGGATTGTCGAACATCGCCGCCGCCATCGCTGCCGGCTGGGGCTGAGGCTTCGGCTGCAGGCCGGTGTTCTCCAGCCATTGCTGCATCATTGCCGCCATGGGCGTTCCGGCAAAGGCATTGGCGCCCGGGAACTGCCCCGTCGTCTGCTTGAAGAGCCCACCCATCAGCGTGTCGGCCATGGCGGGCATCATCTGTTTCAGGATGTCCTGTCCGATGCCCGTCAATTGGGCTGCCTGCGCGGCGATCGCCCGCGACACCTCTTTCGATCCGAAGAGCTGCTGCAGGACCTGATTGCCGTCAGCAATGCCCTGTGGCGTGAATGCCGAGCTCATGTCCTCGAAATACTTGGCATAATTGCCCGAAGTCATCGCCTGGACGAGCGCGGAGAAATCGTAGGGATTGGTGGTGTTGCGCTTGAAGCCCGATGCGAAGGCCGGCATCAGCGCCGCAACGGCCTTGGCGGCCTGTTCCTGTGCAAGGCCATATTGTTTGGCCATGGCGTCCATCGCCATGCCGTTTTGGGCCTGCAGCATCATGTCGAACAGTGGCAGCATGGCATTTCTCCCCGGATGCGTGCAGATGATTCAGCACTATATCCGGAATGGCCATCAGGCAAACCGCTTTTTGCCTGATGTCTCAATGCCAGGCGTGGCGCGACCGCTTGCTCAGTACTGATATTCCTCGAAAACCGGCTCGACCGACCCGTTCCAGCGTCCGTTATAGAGAGCCAGCATGTCGTCGGCCAGCGTCATCCGCTTGGCGAGAACTTCGTCCAGGGTGTTCAGGAACACCGTCTCGTCCTGGCCTTCGGAATTCAACTGGCCACGGGCTTTCAGCCCCGCGCGCGACATTTCCACGACCTCGCGTGCCACTTCCATCAGCGGGCGTCCCGCAACCGAAGCCTTGAGCCCCTGGGCCGGGACAGCATCGCGCATGGCAATCACGTCCTCGACGGTCCAGTTGGCAGTCAGCTCATCGGCCGCAGCCAGCGCTGTTTCGTCATAGAGCAGGCCGACCCAGAGCGCCGGCAGCGCACAGATGCGTCTCCACGGGCCACCATCGGCGCCACGCATTTCGAGGAAGCGCTTCAGCCGCACATCGGGGAAGAGGGTGGAAAGGTGGTTGGTCCAGTCCCCCAGCTGCGGCTCCCACTCGGCGACTTCGCCCTTGAGAGCGCCATCCATGAACTGGCGGAAGGTGATGTGGGTACAGTCGTGGTACCGCCCGTCGCGCACGATGAAATACATCGGCGCATCGATGGCCCAGGCAACATAGTCGCCGAACGAGAAATCCTTCGAGAAGGTGAAGGGCAGAACGCCGGCGCGCTGATTGTCGGTATCGCGCCAGATGTCGCCCCGCCAGGAAAGAAGGCCGTTCGGCTTGCCTTCCGTGAAAGGCGAGGAGGCAAAGAGCGCGGTTGCCAGCGACTGCAGCTTCATCGACACCCGCATCTTCTGCCGCATGTCGGCTTCCGACGAGAAGTCGAGATTCACCTGGATCGTACAGGTCCGGTACATCATGTCGAGACCCTGGCTGCCGACCTTCGGCATATAGCGGGTCATGATGTCGTAACGGGACTTCGGCATACGCGGCGTCTCGGCCAGCGACCACTTCGGGCTGCCGCCGATCCCGAGGAAGCGGATGCCCATGGGCTCTGCAACGTCCCGCAGCACGGCGAGATGCTGGTTCGATTCCTTGCAGGTCTGGTGGAGCGTCTCGACAGGTGCGCCGGACAGTTCGAATTGGCCGCCTGGCTCGATCGAAATCGCGCCCATGCCGTGTTGTTCGCCGAGACCGATGATGTTTTCGCCGTCCATGATCGGTTCCCAGCCGAGCTTCTCCTGCATGCCCTTGAGCAGAGCCGAGATGCTGGCGTCCCCATGATAGGGAACCGGGCTGTTGTCGGCCCGGAAGAAGGCAAACTTCTCGTGCTCGGTGCCGATCCGGAACTGCTCCTTCGGCTTGGACCCGGCTGCCATATAGGCTGCCATGTCGTCGAGAGTGCCGAGAGGGGTCTGGTCGGTGGTATCACGGGCCATGGAAGCTACCTTGCTGGGCGTCGTCGGTGGGCAAGACTAGGCCCATCACTGATGGCTGATTGAACCGGATTTCTGTGCCGTGCAAGTGAAAATCTCTCATGCACGGCTCAAAAAACTGGAACGAAGTGAAGCGGAAATAAAGGCTAGCGCCAGTCGCCGATGGCGGCCTGCACAACGGCCATTGCGGCGACCGCTGCCGTGTCTGCTCTCAAGATGCGGGGCCCAAGCGGAATGGCCGTCACGAAGGGCAGGGACCGCAGCAGAGCCCGCTCGTCTTCGGAGAAGCCGCCTTCGGGGCCGACGAGAAGCGCGAGCGACTTTTCCTCGATCCGCGAGAGCGCGGGAAGGGGATTTTGCGTGGCGCTGTCCTCGTCGCAATAGATGATCCGTCGGTCCGAGGGCCAGCGATCGAGCAGGTCGCGCAGCTTGACCGGCTCCACGACTTTGGGAATGGCGAGAATGCCGCATTGCTCGGCGGCTTCCACGGCATTCGCCTGCAGGCGATCGATATTGCCGATCTTGCCCTGGACATGTTGCGTCATCACCGGTTGCAGGATGCCAGCGCCCATCTCGACTGCCTTCTGCACCAGATAGTCCATGCGGCCGACCTTGAGCGGCGCGAAGAGAAAATGCAGATCGCAATCATCAGGCTGCGGGCGTGTTTGCTCGACAGGGGTGATCATGATCTTCTTGCGTGTGGGAAAGTGGATGCTGGCCTTCCACTCGCCATGACGTCCGTTGAAGACAAGGAGCTCGGCCCCTTCCTCAAACCGCAGCACATTGGCCAGGTAGTTGAACTGCTCCGCCGTCGCCTCGAAGGCTTGGGCGAGAGCAAGGTCGGCGGTCACATAGAGCCGTTGCATCCGGTAATTGGCACGCATGATGGTCTCGTCTCCGGGATCAAAGAGCGATCAGAGACATAACCCAATACAGCACGGCTGCAAGGCCGGCAGATGCTGGAACGGTAATGATCCACGCCGCCACGATCGTCATGAAGTGCGAGCGGCGCACAAGATAACGACGGCGGATCTCTTCCGGGTTGCGTTCCGGCTTCGGCTCGATGACGAAACGCTCGGCCTTGCTGCGCATGTATTCCATGCGCCGCTTGGAATTGCGGGTGTACCACTCACGGAAGAAGCCGACGCCGAAGACAGCACCGACGGCAATGTGGGTGGAGCTGACCGGCAGGCCCAGCGCCGACGCCACGATCACGGTGATGGCTGCCGAAAGCGAGACGCAGAAGGCGCGCATGGGGTTGAGCTTGGTGACCTGTTCGCCGACCAGGCGGATCAGGCGAGGACCGAAGAGCAGCAGACCCAAGGAGATGCCGACGGCACCGATCACCATGACCCAGAGAGGCACTGTCACCTGGCCTGCGACCTCGTGATCCTGCGCGGCATGCACGATTGCCGAGAGCGGGCCGATGGCATTGGCCACATCATTGGCGCCGTGGGCGAAGGAGAGCATTGCGGCCGAGAAAATGAGCGGCAGCTGGAAAAGCTTGCGCAGCGACTGATTGCGGTTTTCGAGCCCGCGGGACTGGCGCCGGATGAGCGGCACACTCAGCCACCAGGACAACAGGCCGAAGACAAGCCCGATCAGGCTGGCTTGAGCCAAGCTGATCGAAACGATCTTGTTGAGGCCCTTGAGCGCGAGATAGGCGATGAACGAACCGATCATGATCCCGATCAATACCGGCACCCATCGCCGAGCGGCACTGAGCTTGTCTTCCCGGTAGATGATGAATTCCTTGATGAAGGCAAGGAAGAGCGCCGCGATCACGCCTCCGAGCACCGGAGAGACGACCCAGCTTGCCGCGATGCCGCCCATCACGCCCCAGTCGACGGCGGACAGGCCGGCTGCCGCGACCCCGGCGCCGAGCACGCCGCCGACGACGGCATGGGTCGTGGAAACTGGCGCGCCGATCCAGGTGGCAAGGTTGATCCACAGCGCCGACGACAGCAGCGAGGCCATCATCGCCCAGATGAACGTATCGGCATTCGCCATCTTGTCCGGATCGACGATGCCACGCGAGATCGTGGAAACGACATCGCCGCCTGCGATCAGCGCACCGGCCGTCTCGAACACCACGGCGATGGCGAGCGCAACCCCCATGGTCATCGCACGGGATCCGACCGCGGGGCCGACATTGTTGGTGACGTCATTCGCGCCGATGTTCATCGCCATATACGCGCCGATCGCAGCCGCTGCGACGATGATCCAGGCGCCCGGCCGGTCCATGGCAAGCGCCCCGGCAAACACGGTGGCGAATACCATGAAGATCAGCGCGATGCCGAGTGGCGCAAAACCGCGGGAAACGTGCTGCGCCGCTTCCTCGACATGGGCGATCTTGTCGAGATCCTTGTCGAGGGTAGGCTTCACGAGTTTCGGCTTTGGCTTGCCCATGGCGGGTGTCTCCGGAAGAGGGTCCCTGTCCGGATTCCTCATTCTCTTGTTTTAGCGGCGGATGATGACGCATAGTCCGTGGGCCAGAGGCACGTCACGGCATATCTCATCGGGTCGCAGAAGCCCCTACCGACAAAGGGGGCGCGCTGCAATATGACAGTTTTGTGACAGTCGGTTTCAGGCCCGTTTTGCAGCCTTTTCTGGGATCGGCGCGGGCATTTGTGTCAGTTTCGGGAATTCCAGGAACAGCGCCTTGAGTTCCGGCTCCTCAACGCGGGTGGCTGCTTCCGCGCAACTGACCCACTCAAGACGACGGACGCCCTTCTCGGGGAACTCCTTGACGAAGCCCTTCACGTCAAGCGCATGGACCTGAACGCGAGTCGGGACCTTGTGCCCGCCACGCATCTTCTTCATGTAGGTATAGTAGCCGACGGGCTCGATACCCGCCTTGCCCTTGATGCCGGCCTCTTCAAAGGCCTCTCGTTCGGCGATGGCATGGGGCTGCTTGCCCGGCATGTGCCAGCCCTTCGGGATAACCCAACGCCCGGTATCCCGGCTTGTGATCAGCAACACCTCAAGCTCGCCCGTCTTCTTGCGCGTCCGGTGACAGATCGCAGCAAATTGCTGCCGCGGCGGGCGCTGCAGCATGAGCCTGAGGTCTGATGTGATACGGCCAATGATACCCAATGAACTTGCACCTCGATTCGTCTATCAGAATACGCCAAAATACCGCGCTTTCGCGGCCAATCTTGTGCGGATGATACGCTTTTCACACGATGGTTATCGCTGCCTATCAGGTGTAGGCGTCATGCGTTCAATTCAATGCGACATTCGATGCCCGAAAGTCGCATTTCCCGACATTTACGTCGCCTCTGGCGTCGCAAATACGCCGAATTCCTTCAGCCCGTCGATCACGCCTCCGGCAGCAGTCCCTTGAGTGGCAATCATGCCGGGCCTTGCCTGCGCGAGGCTGACGAGTTCGGGCAGCGCATTGCCGGGCATGATGCCGCGCACGCCGTCGAGCTCGAACATCGCCCTGTCATTGCCGGTGTCGCCTGCAACCACCACCTCGTCCAGGCCGATCTCAAGCTCACTGCAGAGCCAGCTAAGCGCCTTTCCCTTGTCGGCGACATCAGGCAGAACGTCGAGATCGCGCGCACTGGAATAGATGACCCGTGTCCGATGGCCCGAACTGGCGAGCATCTGCTCCAGTTCCAGAATGTCGTCCGCCGTCGCATCATGCAGATACCAGCTCGACTTATAGTCATGCTGATACTGTGCCGGTTGCCGGGTCAGCCGCTCCATCATCACGAGCTCCGCCTCGATAAGGTCGACATCAAAGCCGTCGGCGATCAGCGCGGTGTACTGATCGGACATATGGGGATGATCATAAGAATGCATCATGGTGCCGACGCCGCCGATCAGAAAGTCGGCTTGCGGCAAACCCTGTTCCCACGTGAATTCCATGATGTCTTCGATCAGGCGCCCACTGTTGTAGACCAACAGCGGTCGCTCGCCGTCCGGCAAGGCTTGCCACAGCCGCGCAAACTCGACCGACGCATCGCGGTCCCCCGCGAGCGTCCCGTCGAGATCGGATGAAAAGAGCCGGATCGGTTTCAATCCCCGTCGTTCCATGGTTCTGCCCAGTCGCTTTCTTCAAGAGCTTGCGCCACCGGACGGCCTTCGACAAGAGCCACGAGTTGCTGGGCGATCCCGGTCCAGGTGAAAAGACTGCGCGCCTTGTGCGCGCCCATGCGCGACAGTCGCCCGTAAAGCCTCGGATGCTTGAACGGCTTCATCATGGTGATGCCGAGATCGTATTTGTCGAAGGGATCGGCAAACAGCGCATGTCGACCATAGCTGACCGCGCGGAACAGGCCACCATGAATGGTGACGATCGTCGGTGTGCCGCTTGCCATCGCCTCGATCGCGGTCATGCCGAAGGGCTCGTAGCGACTCGAAAGCACGAAGAGATCGGCAGCGCGATACATGTCGGGCAGGTCCTCATCGGGAATGAAGCCAGAGAAATCCACCTTGTCTGAGATGCCGAGATCGGCCACCTGCTGCTTGAGCTGGGCTAGGATCGTCTCTTCCTGTGCATCGAGGCTTTCACCACCAAGCGCCAGCCGCAACCGCGCTTCCGGCACCCGTTCCGCCATGACGGCAAAACCGTCGATCAGGAGGTCGTAGCCCTTGTTGGTCGCAAGCCGGCCGAGCGCCAGAACCGTTTTGCCTTCGAAGCCAAAGCGCTGGCGCACCATCTGCCGCGAAGATTCCGACACGGGGTAGAAGCGATTGTCGTCATAGCCCGGCGGGATCATGTGCACGCGATTGCGCGCCAGTCCGTAATCCTCGGTCAGCATGTCCAGCTGGATGGGGGTCGTGGCGATCACCAGCTGACAGCTGCGATAGACGATCAGCTCGTGCTGGATGCGTTCCTTGAAGTTGAATTCTTCTTCGAACCTGTCGGCGCGTTCCGGATAGTCGGTCTCCATCTGGCGCTTCTTCCACATCCCCAGCGAATGCGGCGTGTGGATATGCGGCACACGCAGCGCTTCGGACAGGCGCTGCCCGGCAACGCCTGCATCCCAGTAGTGACTGTTGATGAAGAGATAGGTGAGGCCCTCGCGCTTGATCCAGCGCAGGGCCTTCTCGTTCCATTCGGTCAGATGCCGGTGCAGATATTCCTTGGGAATGAAGTCAGGCCCGCCACAGGGAATCCGCACGACGCGCACATTATCATCCACCGCGTCGATCTCCGGCTGGTCTTCGAAGCGGCGGGTGAAGATGTCGACCTTGTGGCCGAGCTGGGCGAGTTTCTTTGCAAGTTCGAGAACATAGACCACCTGGCCACCGGTATCGGCGGCTCCGAGTGGCGGCTGGGCTGCGACGTAGCCATGCGTTGAGACGAGCGCGATGCGCGGCGTCTCATGCGGATCCGTTTGAAGTGCCATAATCCCCACCTTCTGAAAATTTCGTTCTTAAGAAGCGGGAATGATAACGCGTTAAGGCGGTAAATGTTTCAGATTTTGGATGAAATTTTCGCGACTGCCCGGAACTTTTGCGTCTGGGCACCTTCGCAAGCGCTCACGCCGGCGTCCCGACGATGACGATATGGAGTGCCCGCGGACCGTGGGCACCCAGGAGCAGAGTCTGTTCAATGTCGGCGGAACGGGACGGGCCGGTGATCATGTTCACCGTCCGCGGCATCGTCTCGCCGTCAGCCTTTAGCAGATTGGCCCAGACGCTTTCCATGTCTCCGACAATCGCGGCGGCCTCGACGACGACGATGTGATGGTCGGGCAGGAAATTGAGCGTCACCGGGTTGTCGGGTCCTGACAGAACGCAAAGCGTACCCGTCTCGGCGATCCCGCCAAAGGCGTGGCTCACTGCCACCAGGTCATTGCCGTCGGATGCGCCGTGACGGATATCCAGCGCGCCGGCATTATGCCAAGGGAGCGATGTCAGGCGCGCATCCGCGCCGATCCGGATCGAGGCCGGCAGATTGCGCTGCTTCAGATACTCAGCAACAGACTGCGGCAGGGTCCCGCGCGAGGTAAGGCGCTCCGTCGTAGCATTGTATTTCTCGGCCATGGCGATGAAGAGTGTCAGCCGCTCATCGGCCGGCAGTTGGCCGCGCTTCGGAATGATCCCTTGCGGGCGTTCCTGGAGACGACGGGCGACGGTTGCGGCACGCTCGGTATCGCCGGCCGCCACCTTCAGCGAGGTGCGGATACGGGAAAGAATGGCTTGGCGGCTGTCCATCGGTCAGGCTCCCTGCTTCTGGCGTGCGGCCCATTGTTGGGCGAAAGTCTGCCCCTCCGGTGCCGGCAGATCGCGAATGTCGGTCCAGCCCGAGGCAAAGGGCAGGGACGCGATCCGTCCCCTGTTGCCGCCGATGAGGTTCAGCATTCGCGCGCCAATCGAGGTCGCCATGCGGTAGAGCTTCGGTCGCTTGGCAAAGAAGGCCCAGACACCGAGCCCGTAGCGCGCCGTCGCCGGATTGAGATGCTTCTCGAACTCGCGCTCGCGCCAATGCCGCATCATTTTCGGCAGCGGGATATGCATGGGACAGACACTCTCGCAGCGCCCGCAAAAGGTCGAGGCATTCGGCAGATGGCCTGAAATGTCGACGCCAAAGAGAGACGGTGTGAGGACAGCGCCCATCGGCCCCGGATAGACCGAGCCATAAGCATGGCCACCGACAGCGTGATAGACGGGACAGTGGTTCATGCAGGCGCCGCAGCGGATGCAGCGCAACATGTCCTGGAACTCGCTGCCGAGCATGGCGGTACGGCCGTTGTCGAGCAGGATGACGTGATATTCCTCCGGCCCATCAGGATCTTCGGCCCGGCGCGGCCCTGTCGAGAAGGTCGTATAGACGGAGATGTCCTGGCCGGTCGCCGAGCGGGCGAGAAGCCTCAATATCTGCGAACAGTCTTCGAGCGTCGGCACCAGCTTCTCGATCGAGGCGACGACGATATGCACCCTGGGCAGCGACTGGGTGAGGTCGCCGTTGCCCTCGTTGGTGACGATCACGGAGGTGCCGGTTTCCGCGATCAGGAAGTTGGCGCCGGTGATCCCGACATCCGCCTGGAAGTAACTCTTGCGCAGCACCTGCCGCGCCTCCGACAGCAGCGTCTCCGGCGCCGTCAGATCGCGCTTTGGGTCGAGATGCGTATGTACCCGGCGGAAGTCCTCTTCCACCTGCTCCTTGTTGAGATGCACCGCCGGCGCAATGATATGGCTCGGATGCTCGCCGCGAAGCTGGATGATGTATTCGCCGAGATCGGTCTCGACCGGCTCGATCGCATGCTCGAAGAGGAAGTCGTTGAGATTGATCTCCTCTGTGATCATCGACTTGCCCTTGGTCACGGTCTTTGCCCCGACCCGCTGGCAGATGTCGAGCACCAGCCGGCGCGCATCCTCGGCGCTCTCGGCCCAGTGCACATGCCCGCCTGATGCCGTCACCTTGCGCTCATAGGCCTCGAGATAGAGATCGAGATGGGCGAGCGTGTGGTTCTTGATCTCCCGGCCCTTGTCGCGCAGGGCGTCGAACTCTGGAAGGGCGGCGGCGGCCGCGGCACGCTTGGCGATGAAACCCTTTTCGACATTGGTGAGCGCCTTCTGCAACTGGCCATCGGCCAGCGCTCGGGCTGCATTGTTCTTGAACTGCGGGGCGGTGAATTGCATGCCTTCCTCCTCCCTCGTGTCGTCTATTTGCCGCTGCCGGCAATCGGCCGACTGTCGGTCATCCCGGCCAGGACCTCCGCGACATGGCGCACTTCGATGGTCGAGCCCTCGCGCTTCAGCTTGCCCGCCATGTTCATCAGGCAGCCCATGTCGCCGGCGAGCAGCAGCTCGGCGCCGGTCTCTGAAATCATCGCCGTCTTCTTCGAGACGATCTTGCCGGAAATATCGGGATATTTGACGCAGAACGTGCCGCCGAAACCGCAGCAGACGTCAGAGCCTGCCATCTCCTTCAGTTCCAGCCCCTCGACGCTCGAAAGAAGCGCGCGCGGTTGCTTCGAAATGCCGAGCTCCCTGAGGCCCGAACAGCTGTCGTGATAGGTCACGGTTCTGTCGAGCCGGACCTCGACTTCGGTCATTCCTCTGACATCGGTGAGAAAGGAAACGAGCTCGAACACCTTGTCCGAGAAGCGCCGACAGCGCTCCTCCCAGAGCGCGTCGCCCTTGAAGAGTTCGGGATAATGCATCTTCAGCATGGCCCCGCAGGACCCGGAGGGAGCAACGACATAGTCGAAGCCCTCGAATTGCTCGATCACCTGCTTTGCCAGATCACGCGTATCCTTGGTGTCGCCGGAATTGTAGGCCGGCTGGCCGCAGCAGGTCTGGGCGATCGGCACATGCACGTCGCAGCCGGCGTCCTCGATCAGCTTAACTGCGGAAAAACCGACGCTCGGTCGGAAGAGGTCAACGAGACAGGTGGCAAAGAGGCCGACCTTCGGCCGGGTTTGGACTTGGCTCACGCTTTGGTCTCCGTCTTGGAATTGCCGGTGGCGCGGTTCCCGCGTCCGCCATCACGGCGGATCAGTCTGAGCTTGGCGACGCGACCCCATTCGCCGGCGCGGGCGCTTTCGTCGGCCGCACGCATGACGAAGTCGATATGCGCCTGGGCTGCGGCCTTGGCCGCTTCCGGATCGCCGGCGAGGATCGCGTCATGGATCGCCACGTGCTGGTCCAGAAGCTGTTCGCGCGCATTGGGCAGCGAGAAGACGGCCTTGCGATTGAAGAAGATTCCCTCAGACAAAAGCCGGTAGCAGGCCCGCATGGTGTGCAGGAGGATGATGTTGTGCGCCGCCTCACCGACGGCATTGTGGAATTCCACGTCGGCCGCGAGCTCGTCTTCCGGCTCCTGGGTCCCGTGGGCGTTCCGCATGTCCTCGATGATCCGGGACAACAACGCCTTGTCGGTGTCCGTCGCGCGTTGCGCCGCAAGCTCCGCCGTGAGGCCTTCGAGTTCGCGGCGATATTCGAGATAATCGCGTGTGGCACGGGCATGGCGGGAGATGAGGTCGGTGATCGGCTTTGAAAACACCTGTCCGATGATATCGGCGACGAAAGTGCCGCCGCCATGATGGCTGATCAGCAGCCCCCGGGTCTCCAGCTCCTTCAGCGCATCGCGCAGGATCGGCCGCGACACCTCCAGCGACTGCGCCAGTTCCCGCTCGCCTGGCAGCCGGTCGCCATCCCGGAGCACACCGTCGAGGATCAACAGCTCGATCTGCTGCACCACCTCATCGGCGGTGCGGCTGTGGCTTACGCCGGAAAACAGTGTCTGGTCGCTCTCGGTCATCACCCTCTCCAATGCCGTTTCATAGCAAGCGAAACGACAAGTGGTCAACTTTCTTGTCCAGTCGATGCGTGGGCAAGTTGTCGAAAGCGGGCCTGTGACGTTTGCACCTTTGCGCGGAGACAAGCGCACTGCTAGCTTGAGAGACGGGCAAGGGAGACGGTCAGCGTGGCAAAGGGTGATTTTGCATTTCCAATGGCGCCGGAGCGGGCGCTGGCGCTCGGAGAAATCCATGCCAGACCTTATGCGCTGGTCAAATCCGGGCGCGTCATCTTTCAGCTCGCCTTCATGATGGATGGCGGTTCGGCCGTGCACCACGCGGCGATTTCTGAATTGTCCCGCGCCCGCGGCGTCGCTCCGCCTGAGAAAAATGGGCGCTATCATTCGCTCGCCTGGGGGCAGGGGACGCTGCGCTGGGAACGCCATACCGAGTTTTCCACCTGGTTCTGGGATGGCCCGCTGCCGGAAAGCTTCGGTGGTGACGTGCCGATCCACCCCTTCGGCGACGGCTTCATCGCGCCTGGTCCGCTGATCTCGGGCATCCGCCTCGAACTTCGCCCTGATGGTTCCGAAATCGCCGATGCCCGTGCCGCCTTCGATCCGGCCAGCCTCTGCTATAGCGAGTTGAAGAACGGTCAGGCCGCCGTGCTCACCGACTTCCGCCAGGATGGCCATGGCCTCACCCAGGTCCTCGTCATTGACAGAGGTATGACGGAAGCCGGTCGCGGCGCCGTGGTCCAGCGCCTGCTCGACATCGAAACCTACCGTACCATGGCCATGCTCGGCCTGCCGCTTGCCCAGACGCTGTCGCCGGAGATCCGCCGCATCGAGGATGGTCTGACCGCCGTCACGCAGCGCATGAAGGCCCATGCCCGCAACGAATCCGACGAGATGCTCTCGGAACTCACGCGCCTTGCCGCCGAACTCGAAGCCAATGCCGCGCTCAGCCTCTACCGGTTCGGCGCAAGCCGCGCCTATGACGGCATCGTGCGCGAGCGCATCAAGACGCTGGATGAAACGCCGGTGCCCGGTCACGAGACGCTGGGCTCCTTCCTCGAGCGGCGGCTGGCGCCGGCCATGCGCACCTGCCAGTCGATCGAGGAACGTCAGGCCAACCTCTCGCGCAAGCTGTCGCGTGCCACAGCGCTCGTCCGCTCCTGGATCGATGTCGAACTGGAACGGCAGAATTCCGACCTTTTGACCGCCATGAACAGCCGCGCCGAAATGCAGTTGCGCCTGCAGCAGACCGTCGAAGGCCTCTCGGTCGCCGCCATCTCCTATTATGTCGTCGGTCTCGTCGGTTACGCCGCCAAGGCGATCCCGCACGATCTCCTGCCCTTCGACACGGCTATCATCACCGGCATCTCGGTGCCGCTCTCCGTGCTTGGCGTCTGGTGGATCGTCAGACGCATCCGCAGGAGCCACGAACGAGAGGGCTGATCAGCGCTCGGCCGCCTCCGCAATGACGTCCGTGATCCATTCGTTGAGACTCTTGTCTTCGGCGCGTGCTGCAATCACGGCTGCCTCGTGCAGCTTCGGATCGAGTCTCAGATTGAACTTGCCTGAGAACTCGCGGTAGGGCGCGATACCCTTCTCGGCGCACATGTCCAGAAACACGGCAAGGGAGGTCGCGCCTTCCTTGCGCAGGGCATCAATGCTCTCGCCGTAGAAGTCGGCTCCGCCATTGAGGCCGAGGAATTCGCCGCGCAGCAGTCCGATATCCGGGTCGAGCGAGACAACGGCCTTATGGCCGTCGATTTCAATCACATTGTTCATTGCGAAATTCCATTTTCTTCCAGCCACTTCCGGATGCTGGCCACGGCACCCTTGTCCGTTTCAGGCGTCGGGTGCGGCCGATGAAAGACCCTGATCTGCCCGAAAAGAAAGACCCCGATGCGAGAACCTTCCCGCTCGCTGATTTCGGCTCCAAGCGCGATGAAAAGCGCCTCGATGTCCTGCCATCGGATGGTGCCGCTGACTGGCCGGGCGAAGAGCTGCTCCAACGTGGCACTATGCTTCTTCTTCATCGGGGAATGATACCATAAAGCAGTACCAATTCAACCGGACCTTGATGCGGCGGGCCGCTGCCGCGTCTTTTGTTCTTGCCGAGCCTTGCCGTCCGTTCGATATAAGGCACGCGGAAATGGATGACAGGCAGAATGGCGAAACAGACCAAGGCGAAACTCGACAAGAAGGGGCTATCAGGCCTTGGGCTCGAGAAATTGGTCGATATTCTCCTGGAGGAGTCCGCGGCCAACAAGGCGCTGAAGGCCAGATTGCAGACGGCGCTCGCCGGTGAAACGGGGCCGGATGAGATGGCACGGCTGATCGACAAGCGCCTCGACGCGATCGACCAGGCGACGACACGCATCAACCGGGCCCGCGCCCGTGATCTTGCCGGCGAATTTTCGGCCCTTGCGCGCAACATTCTCTCGGAACTCGGGTCAGCGGATACCCAGGCCGCAGCGGAGCGCATCCTGCGTTTCCTCGGCCTGCGCTTTCCCGTCTCCGCCCGGCTTGCAACCGACAATGCCCGTCTCTGGAAGGTCTTCGAGGATACGGAACTTGCCACGCTCGAGTTGATCAAGACCGTTGGTGCCGAAGAGCAGGTCCTGCTGGTGCCGCATCTGGAACGCTTGCGGTTGCGGGATCGCTACGGCGAACACACCGGTTTCCTGCGCGCGCTGACCGGCGTGGTCTCAGGCCCGGCCGCGAAGGCATGGCGCAACGTCCTGGCCGAAGTGCTGCCCTCCGAACCCTTGAAGCTCGGCGCGCTGGACCTTCTCCAGTCGCTCGCTTTGCACCAGGGCGATATCGACGACTTCCTGAGGCTGGAGCGCCAGAAGCCCGACAACCGGCGCGATACGCTCGCGGTGGCCGACATGCTCCACGGGGCGGGCCGCTTCGAGGACGCACTCGAATGGGTCCGCGAGCGCCCGCGCGGCGTGCGCTTGATCCCGGTCAACGGCGTGCTCGCCTCCGTCGGCCCAGACTACGGCGCCCATGAACGTCGCCTTCTCGAGGCCGAGATCCTCGACAAGCTGAAGCGCCGCGAGGACGCCCAGGAACTGCGCTGGCGGGAATTCGGCGAAACCCTCGATCCGTCGGTGCTGAAACTCTACCTGTCGAAGCTCGACGACTTCGCCGAATTCGACGAGCTCGACCGGGCCCTGGCTTTGGCCAAAGACCACGAGGACATCTACCTCGCCCTCGACTTCTTCCTCGCCTGGCCACGCCTCGATCTCGCAGCCGCCCATGTCCTGCGCCACAACCACGATTGGGAAGGCCGCCACTACGACGACCTCACTCCGGCCGCCGAAGCACTTTCTGCGAAAGAGCCACTGGCAGCCGTCGTGCTCTACCGCGTGCTGGTCGAGGATATCCTGAGGCGTGGCATCGGCATGGCCTATCCCCATGCCGGGCGTTACGTCGGTGAACTCGCACGCCTCATGCCGAACCTGCCTGAAGGCCACGGTCTAACGACCCATGCCGCCTTCCTCGCGGAACTGCGGCGCAATCATTCCAAGAAGTATGGTTTCTGGAGTTCGGTACCGGGTGGGTTGTCGGGACAGCCCTAGCGCTCCCAATAGGGCACCGGCCCATACAACTCCGCCAGATAATCGATGAACAGCCGTACCTTCGCGGGCAAAAACTGGCGGCTCGGATAGACGGCAGACAGCGCCACGTTGCGCGAGCTTTCATATCGCGGCAGCACCTGCACCAGCTTGCCGGTCTTCAGTTCGGCGCCGACATCCCAGGTGGAGCGCAGAGCAATTCCGAGACCTGCGATGACTGCTTCGCGGATCACTTCGCTGGAGTTGGTGATCAGCATGCCCTCGGGGCGCAGCGTGATCGGACCGGTCGGACCTTCGAGCCGCCAGGATTCATGGTTATGCGCCGGCAGGCAGCGATGCTTCTTCAAGTCGTCGAGGGTTTCAGGCGTCCCGTGTGCAGCAAGATAGCTTGGTGCCGCACACAGCACCCGGCGCACCGGTGCGAGCCTGCGAGCAACCAGCGATGAATCATTGAGTTCGGCAATACGGATCGCGAGATCAAAGCCTCCGCCGACGATGTCGGTAAACTCATCCGACAGCACCAGATGGATCGCGAGATCCGGATGCGCCTCCATGAAGGGCTTGAGATGCGGTGCGACATGCATGCGGCCGAAGGAGGTCGATGCCGAGATCTTCAACGTGCCGTTGACCTCCGAAGAGCGGCCCGAGGCAAAGGCCTCCGCCTCTTCCAGCCCACCGAGCACGGTGAGTACCCGCTCGTGAAATCCTTGGCCCGCTTCCGTCAGCGAGATCTGCCGCGTCGTGCGCTGCAGGAGGCGCGTGCCGAGCTTGTCCTCCAGCCGCTTGATGCGCTTGGAAACAACGGCAGGGGACAGCCCGAGATCACGCGCCGCCGTCGACATGCTTCCGGCCGCGATCACCCGGACGAAGACTTCGAGATCACCGAGATTGGTCATGAGTGGCTGCCACTTTTTCCGATTTGGTCATAAGTGCATAGCATTTGCCCTGCGAAAGTCCTAGTGGTAAGAAAAATAGACCAGTTGAGCGGCGGGCGCTGTGCAGCTAGGATCGGGGCAAAGAGGGGAGACATTTCATGAGCGAAGCCATCGCCTTTCTGCCGCCGAGGCCCGACGTCCTGTCGCGCCGCGTCGAGATCCTCGCCGACCTGAAGGAGCTGGTGCCGCAAGGCCGCCTCGTCGAGGAGCGGAACGCGCTGGTGCCATTCGAGACCGATGGCTTCATCGCCTATCGCCGCCGCCCGCTCGCCGTCGTCCTGCCCGAGACGACAGCCCAGGTGGCCGCCGTCATGAAATACTGTCATCGCTACGGCATCCCCGTCGTGCCCCGTGGCGCCGGCACCTCGCTCTCGGGTGGTGCGATCCCACAGGAAGATGCCGTCGTGCTCGGCCTCTCCGCCATGACCCGGATCCTTGAGGTCGACTACGCCAACCGTTGCGCAACCGTTCAGGCCGGCGTCACCAACCTGGCCATCTCCGATGCGGTCGGCGCCGACGGCTATTTCTACGCTCCGGACCCCAGCTCTCAGCTCGCCTGCACGATTGGCGGCAACATCGCCATGAATTCCGGCGGCGCCCACTGTCTGAAATACGGCGTCACCACCAACAACCTCCTTGGGGTCAAGATGGTCCTCGTCGATGGCACGATTATCGATCTCGGCGGCAAGCATCTAGACGCCGAGGGGTATGACCTGCTCGGCCTCGTCTGCGGCTCGGAGGGTCAGCTCGGCATCGTCACCGAAGCGACCGTTCGCCTGCTCGCCAAGCCCGAAGGTGCGCGCCCCGTGCTCTTCGGCTTCGATAGCGCGGAAGCTGCCGGCTCCTGCGTGGTCGATGTCATCGGCGCCGGCATCATTCCGGTCGCCATCGAATTCATGGACAAGCCGGCGATCGAGATCTGCGAGGCCTTCGCCAAGGCCGGCTATCCGCTCGACGTTGAGGCTCTGCTGATCGTCGAGGTCGAGGGCTCCGAGGCCGAGATGGAGGCGATGCTCGCCGCCATCGTCGAGATCGCCAAGCGCCATGGCGTGAAGACGGTGCGCGAAAGCCAGTCGGCCAACGAGGCGGCGCTCATCTGGAAAGGGCGTAAATCCGCCTTCGGCGCCACCGGCCGCATCGCCGACTACATCTGCATGGACGGCACCGTGCCGCTCAGCCAGCTCGCCAACGTCTTGCGCAAGACCTCCGAGATCATCGACCGCTACGGGTTGCGCGTCGCGAATGTCTTCCATGCCGGCGACGGCAATATGCACCCGCTGATCCTCTACAACATCAACGACCCTGATGACGCAGCGAAGGCGGAAGCGGCCGGCATGGAGATCCTCAAACTCTGCGTCGACGCAGGCGGTTGCCTCACCGGCGAACATGGAGTGGGTATCGAGAAACGCGATCTGATGCTGCACCAGTTCACGAAGGTCGATCTCGACCAGCAGATGGCCGTGCGCTCCGCATTCGATGCGGACTGGATCCTCAATCCATCGAAGGTCTTTCCGCTGGAGGGGAGGGGATGATGGCCGTGTCGGTTTTCTCTGTGGTTTACCCCCCTCTGTCCTGCCGGACATCTCCCCCACAAGGGGGGAGAGTGGGAACCCGCCAGCGCCCTGCGCTCGGGAAACATTCGCACTGTGAGAGCACGCGCGTTTCAGCGCATGTGTTCTTTCTGCCCCGAAAGGCCGAGCGGCAGCCCCATCCACTCTCCCCCCTCGTGGGGGAGATGCCCGGCAGGGCAGAGGGGGGCGAGCTTGCGCTAAGTCATCCGCAAGCCGGCGTAACCGCGAAAGCCACCCCATGCTGACCCCCGCCACCGAAACTGAGGCCGCCGTGATCATCCGCGGTCACGCCGCCCGCAAGATCCCGCTCAAGATCTGCGGCGGCGGCACGCGTGCGGGCTTTGGCAATTCCGTCGCCGCTGAGGCCACCCTATCCTCAGCCGCCCTCACGGGCATCGTCGAATACAACCCCGCCGAAATGGTCATCACCGCCCGCGCCGGCACGCCCGTTGCGGAGGTCGAGGCAGCCCTGGCCGAAAACGGGCAAGGCATGGCCTTCGAACCCATGGATCATCGTAGCGCCATGGGCACCTCGGGCACGCCCACGATTGGCGGCCTCTTTGCCGTCAACAGCTCCGGTCCGCGCCGCATTACCGCAGGTGCCGCCCGCGACCATCTGCTCGGCGTCCGCTTCGTCAACGGGGCCGGCGACGTCGTCAAGGCCGGTGGCAAGGTGATGAAGAACGTCACCGGCCTCGATCTCGTCAAGCTGCTCGCCGGATCCCACGGTACGCTCGGCTTTCTCACGGAAGTCACCTTCAAGGTCCTGCCCGTGCCGAAGACTGCGACCACGATCGTCCTGTCAGGCCTGGAAGACGAGCAGGCGATGAAGGCGCTCGCCGCTGCCCTGTCGCTCTCCGTCGAAGTCTCCGGTGCGGCCCATCTTCCGGAAAGCGTGCGCGGCCGTTTCATCAGCGGAAAGCTTCCCGAGGGTGCGGCCACCGTCATGCGCCTGGAAGGCCTCGAAGCCTCGGTGGCCGTGCGGGCCGAAAAGCTGATGGCGGCCATGGCAAGCTTCGGCCCGGTCAGTCGTATCGACGCAGACGAGACGAAAACGCTCTGGGCCGAAATCCGCGATGTCATGCCCTATGCCGATGGCAAGGCCCGTCCGCTCTGGCGCCTGTCCATGGCGCCGTCGCAAGCTTGGAAGCTGGTGGCGGGTCTTCGGATGCGCGCCGGCATCGACGCCTATTACGACTGGCAGGGCGGTCTCGTCTGGATGCGCATGGAGGCCGATCCTGAGGCCGAGGTCTTGCGCCACGGCATCCGAACCTTGGGCGGCGGCCATGCCACGCTGCTCCGAGCCGCCCCCCAGATCCGCGCCGAAACCGCCGCCTTCGAGCCGCAAACGCCGGCCGTCGCCTTGCTATCCGGCCGGGTCAGGTCAAAACTCGATCCTCACGGGATTTTCAATCCCGGCCTCATGGCATGAAGGAGTTTTCTGATGGCTGATCCGAATTACCGTCCCCCTGTGACCTCCGGCGAAGGCTGGTTTTCGCCCGGCCGCCTCAATGTGCAGCTGGTCTACTGCCTCTATCTTGTCAGCTTCGTTGTCGGCATTACCGGTATCATCGGTTTGATCATGGCCTATGTGAACCGCGGCAAGGGCGAGCCTTGGCTCGATACGCACTACACCTATGCGATCAGGACCTTCTGGATCGGCCTGCTCTATGCGCTGATTTCGAGCATCCTGATGCTTGTGGCCATCGGCGCCATCCTGATCTTCGGCGTCGCCATCTGGATCGTCGTCCGCTGCGTCATCGGCCTGCAAAAGGCCTCGGCCGGCGAACCGATCGCCAATCCCGCCAGCTGGTGGATCTGAAAACGAATGAACGGGGCGGCCCCGCCGGCCGCTCCCTGGGAGGATCAGCGTGCAGACCAATTTCACCGCCGAGCAGCTCGCCGATCCGCATGTCGCGGAAGCCGAAAGCATCCTGCGCAAATGCGTGCATTGCGGCTTCTGCACCGCCACCTGTCCGACCTATGTGACTCTCGGCAACGAGCTCGACAGCCCTCGCGGTCGCATCTACCTGATCAAGGACATGCTGGAAAACGGCCGTCCGGCGGACGAGCAGATCGTCACCCACATCGACCGCTGTCTCTCCTGCCTTGCCTGCACCACGACCTGTCCCTCCGGCGTCGATTACATGCATCTGGTCGATCACGCCCGCATCCACATCGAAAAGACCTATCGCCGCCCGCTGATGAACCGGCTGACCCGCAACATGCTGGCCATGGTTCTGCCCTATCCGGGCCGCTTCCGCCTGGCGCTTAAGCTCGCCGCCCTCGGCCGCCCCTTTGCCGGCATCTTCGACCAGGTGAAATCGCTCAAGCCGATGGCCGCCATGCTGCGGCTCGCGCCTTCCAAGGTCGCGCCACCCTCCGACTTCGCCAGGCCCGCCATTCATGCGGCCTCTGCCGCCCGTCGTGGCCGCGTCGCGATCCTCACCGGCTGTGCCCAGCCGGTCCTCGATCCTGGCATCAACGAAGCGGCCATCTCGCTGCTGACCCGCCTCGGTGTCGAAGTTATCGTACCCCAGGGCGAGGGCTGCTGTGGCGCACTCGTCCACCATATGGGCCGTGAGGAACAGGCACTCGACAGCGCGCGCCGCAATGTCGATGTCTGGACCCGCGCCATCGAAGCGGGCGGTCTCGACGCGATCATCGTCACGACCTCGGGCTGCGGCACGACGATCAAGGACTATGGCCACATGCTGCGCCTCGATCCGGCCTATGCTGAAAAAGCGGCTCGGGTCTCGTCGCTCGCGAAGGACGTCACCGAATATCTTTCCACCCTCGATCTGCCGATCGCGGAGACCAAGGGGCTGACGGTCGCCTATCACTCCGCCTGCTCCCTGCAGCACGGCCAGAAGGTGACCATGGCGCCGAAACTTCTGCTGAAATCAGCGGGTTTCACGGTCAAGGACCCGCCGGAAGGCCATCTCTGCTGCGGCTCCGCCGGCACCTACAACATCATGCAGCCGGAGATTTCAGCCAAGCTGAAGGCCCGCAAGGTCAAGAACATCGAGTCGACGAAACCCGACATCATCTCTGCCGGCAATATCGGCTGCATGACCCAGATCGGTTCGGCGACTGGCGTTCCCGTCGTGCATACGGTCGAGCTTCTGAACTGGGCCTATGGCGGTCCTCGTCCGAAAGCGCTGGATCGCCGCACGGCGGTTTGAGCGAATTGTTAAGCGATAGCTGTAATGATTGTCCCGGGATGGAGCAGCCCGGGAGAGGCCATAATGGCGAGAAAGACGATTGTTATCGCATTGCTGTTGCTGTGTCCGACCGTGACCCCGGCGGCAGCGATCGAGCGGATTTACTGCGCCACTTCCGACAGTGTCATAGATATGTCGCTGGAAAGCGGCTTCAGCAGCAAGGATCAGGAAAAGCTGGTGCATTTCCGCGGCATGGCCGGAGTCAAGGACAAGGCTGCACCAACAGGCTTTCGCCGCTTCCAGATCCGATCCGATATGCTGCGCCAATACTGGATCGATGATCGTGACCTTCGCTTCAGCATTCATGCCTTCGCTCCCGAAGGCAAGCCGCTCTACCGCGTCACAATGTCGATGCTGACCGATCGCAACTCCGATACCGCCATGCGCTTCAAGGGTCGTTATGATCTGAAGGTGGAGAAGCTGGCGGCGGGCGGCAGCGCCAGCGCCGAGACGGTCATCGCCCACAAGGGCGACATCTTCTGTGACGTGAAACGCTGACGACCAGCCTCGAAACGGAAAACGGCCGCATTCGTCGGAGCACGGCCGTTGACGTCAAGATTCGGGATCCGGCTCAGCCGCCGAAGATCGTGCGCAGAATGTCGACGCCCTTGTCGTCGAAGGAGACGTCACCCTGGCGGTTGCCGGGGCCGATGACGATGACCTTGCTGCCAATCGCGGCGCGCTCGTAGAGATGCTCGACATCCTTGTTCATCATCCGGATGCAGCCCGACGACATGTTCAGGCCGATCGTCCAGGGCTGGTTGGTGCCGTGGATGCGGAAGATCGTGTCGCGGCCGCCCTTGTAGAGATACATGGCGCGCGCACCGAGTGGATTGTCCGGTCCGCCTTCCTGCATGACCGGCAGGATATGGCCCTTGGCGGCTTCGCGGCGGCGCATCTCAGCCGGCGGACGCCATTCCGGCCATTCCGCCTTGCGGCCGATCTTCACCACGCCCGACCAGCCGAAGCCTTCACGACCCACGCCGACGCCGTAGCGGGTCGCGCGGTTCTTGCCCTCGACATAGTAAAGGAACTTGTTGTTCGTATCGATGATGATCGTGCCGGGCTTCTCGTCCGTCGTCAGGCGCACGACCTTGCGCTTGAACTTCTCCGGCACTTCCTTGCGCTGCTGCGCAACGAGCGTGACATCGCTCGTCGTCTGGATGCGATTGAGGCTGATGGCGCTGGCGGGCGCCGGCAAGGCGATGGTGAGCGCGATCACCGCCACCGCCGCCTTGCGGAAAGTCGTGTTGAACATAGGCAATCCCCCTGATTTGCAGGGCTTAGAGCCTAGCCGCTTCCCCTCTCAAAGCAAGCGCTAATCGATCGATTGTGATATTCCCTGTGTCTCAGATCACAATGACCTTGGTGCCGACCTTCACGCGCTCATAGAGATCGGTCACGTCCTCATTGCGCATGCGAATGCAGCCGGAGGACACACCATTGCCGATCGACCACGGCGCATTCGTTCCGTGGATGCGGTAAAGCGTCGAACCGAGATAAAGCGCGCGCGCGCCGAGGGGATTTTCCGGGCCGCCGGGCATATGTGCGGGCAGGAAGTGGCCCTTGGCCGCCTCGCGGGCGATCATCTCCTGCGGCGGGCGCCAATCCGGCCATTCGCGCTTGGACGTCACCTTGTGCGTGCCGGCCCATTCGAAGCCCGGCTTGCCGACGCCGACACCGTAGCGCTTTGCCATGCCGTCGGCCATGACGAGATAGAGGAAGCGCTCGCGCGTATCGATGACGATCGTGCCCGGCTTGTGCTTGGTCTGGTACTCGACCATCTGCGGCAGGAACCTGGGCTCGATCTGCGTACGCACCGGCTTGTCCGGCCGCATGGCGACCTGTTGCTCTGCCGGCTGCTGCAGCGGGAAAAGCACGCGCCGCTGCTGCACGAGACGCCGCTGCTGCTGCACCGGCTGCTGGCGAAGCACCTGCTGCGGCTGAACGACGACCCGCTGACGACCTGCCGGAACGACCTGACGTTGGCGCTGCGGCGTCACCGAACTGCGCGTCTGCGCGGGCACGCCACCCAGCTGCAACACCCAGGACGCCTGCAGGTCGGGGCTGACCATCACAGGCGGACGGCTCCGATAGCGATCACTGGCTTGAACGGGCAGGGCAATCGACAGGCTGGTCAGCATGGCCAGAAACAGGGAAGTCTTCGACATCGGACAACTCGCGAACTAGGGACCGGATGCGGCGGCAAGACATGCCGCCAATTCCAGCCGATCGTGCCAGAGCGGAGGCCGCCAATTGGTAAAGAGGCATTCATGAAAATGCGATCGAGCCGGTAAAGCTTTCGGAAGGGTTAGCAGCCGGTTTGGAAAAGTCGTGAACAAATGGTAAACGCTTCTCAGCATCGGGGGAGAATCGCATGGACATGATCGCCGAAGGCCTCATCCGGGGAGAGGACGGTCTCGACCGCTGCTTCTGGCATAGCGGTCTCGAAGACTATCGCCGTTATCATGATGAGGAGTGGGGTCGCCCGGTCACCGAGGATGTCAGGCTCTTCGAGAAGATCTGCCTCGAAGGTTTCCAGTCCGGCCTCTCCTGGCTGACGATCCTGAGAAAGCGCGAGAATTTTCGCTCAGCCTTCGCGGGCTTCGACTTCCCTCAGGTCGCCCGCTTCGGTGATGACGACATTGCCCGCTGCTTGGCGGACGCCGGCATCATCCGCCACCGTGGCAAGATCGTCTCAACCATCAACAACGCCCGCCGCGCGATCGACCTGCAGGGCGAGTTCGGCTCGCTCTCTCGTTACTTCTGGAGTTACGAACCTGACGCTTCCGAGCGCCCCGCCCGCATGGACTATGCCACCCTCAGGGCCAATCCCACCTCGCCCACCTCAATCCGCCTGTCGAAGGATCTGAAGAAGCGCGGCTGGACCTTCGTCGGCCCGACCACGGTCTATGCCTTCATGCAGGCCATGGGTCTGGTCAATGACCATATCGAGGGATGCTGCCGACGCGCGCCGACCGAAGAACTGCGCAACCGACTGGTCCGCCCCTGACCGTCAGTCGATGCTGACGGCGACAATGCGGCTGATTTCGGTGAGCGACCGGCCGGACTGCACCCGCCAGGTGTTGAACGCGGCCTGCACGTCGGTCTTGTCCTTCGCCGAGGTTGGCGCCTTGGTGACCACGCCCTCGGCGATCAGCCGGTTCACCACGCTCTGCGACAGGATGAAGCTGTCGATCCCGGCAAAACGCAGGAAATACTGGCCCGTATTACCGCCAAGCCGGGAGCCCTTCTTCTGCAACAACTCGAGCAGTCCGACATAATTCTCGGTCGGCCAACCGGCGAAGAAGGCGCCGGCCGAGCCATGATCGCGGGCGATCCCGGAGAGAAACACGGCATTTTCCTGCACCGCCCGGATCTTCGGCCCGTGCCGCACAATGCGTGTATCCGAGACGAGCCTTGCAAAATCCTCGTCATGCAGCATGGCGCAGTGCCCGATGTCGAAGCCTTCGAAAGCCGCTTCGAAGCCGGGCCACATGGCGTCGACGACCTTCCAGTTGAAGCCGGACTGGAAGATGCATCTGGTCATCAGCGCGAGGAAGCGATCGTCGGGCAATGCGGCGATCTCGGCCTGCGACTTCGGATGCTGCAGGCTTTCCAACACGCCGGCCTCTCCCTTTCGGGCGACGGCAAGCGCATAGATCTCGTCGAAATGGCGCGTCACCGCTCAGCTCCCGAGATTGGCGACGAGCTCCGGCACATGCCCGAGATCGGGGATCTCACGGAAGCGCGGCGCCTCCTCGGGTTTTTCGACATGCTCCAGCACCCATGTCAGTTCATGCGGCACGAACACGCCCCAGGCCCCGGTCGCAATCGCAGGCACGACATCCGACTTCAGCGAATTGCCGATCATCATCGCGCGCTCCGGTCCCTCGCCATGTTTGCCGAAGATCCGCCGATAGGTGGTGGCCGTCTTGTCCGAAACGATCTCGACCGCATCGAAATAATCGCCGAGGCCGGATTGCGCCAGCTTCCGTTCCTGGTCGAAGAGATCGCCTTTTGTGATCAGCACGAGGAAGTATTTGCCGGCCAAAGCCTCCAGCGCATCGCGGGCATGCGGCAGGCATTCGACAGGATGGCTCAAGAGATCGCGTCCGATCGCCAGAATTTCGCTGATCACGGAGGAGGGCGCACGGCCCTCGGTGATCTCCAGCGCCGTCTCGATCATCGAGAGCGTGAAACCTTTGATGCCGAAACCATAATGGGCGAGATTGCGCTTTTCCGCCTCCAGCAGGCGTTCGGACACATGCTCACCTTCGGCATAATCGGCCAGCAGGCTGCGGAAATGGCCTTCGGTCAGCTTGTAATACTGCTCGTTCTGCCAGAGCGTGTCGTCGGCATCGAAGCCGATCACGGAGACAGGGCGGTTGGACATGACGCCTCCTTATCGATCAGGGAGCGTGAGACTAATCCCTCTCTCGGGCAAAGCAATGGCGCCCGAAGGCGCCATTGCGGTTTTCGGATCTGGCGGAGCTTATTGCCCGTTCTTGGCAAGCCATTCCTTCATCATGGCGATCTCGCCTTCCTGGGCCGCGATCACCTCTTCCGCCAGCTGGCGGATCTCGGGATCCTTGCCGTGCTCGAGCACGATCTTGGCCATGTCGATCGCGCCCTGATGATGCGGGATCATGCCCCGAACGAAGTCGACGTCCGCATCGCCGGTGAGCGGCACGGCCATGTCCTGATGCATCTTCGCGTTGGCCTCGGCAAAGGCCTTGGACGACGGGCTCTCGGCGCCCATGGAATGCCCTTGATGCCCGCCATGGGCGCCGTGATCCTGGGCGAGAGCGACGGACGAGAGGGAGAGCGCCGACGTCAGCGACGCCGCAACGAAAAGGGTCTTCAGCATTGAAATCTCCTGTGCTGATCGATGGTAAAACGAGCGCAGCCAAGGGCCGCGCGGTATCATCGGATCAGGAGCGGGGAGGGGGTGTGGCAGGTGCACTCAGCTGAGACACGAGCCTTGAGAGAAGCGCTGACGCTTCTGCAGCGCGCGCCGGCTTGCCGCTATCGGCAAGCACGGTCTCGGCGGGCAGCGTCAGACACGCCGCGCAGTGCCAGACCGTCTTCATCGGCTTGGACGAATGATCAAGATCGCGATCAGCAGCATCCGCAATGGAAAGTCCCGTAGCCGCATGCGGACAATCGACATCTACCATCGTTGGTGAGGCAGCGACCGGCTCGCTAAGATCGCCGCCAGCATCCATCGCATGCGCCGCAGGCATCGCCATGGCCGACATTCCGGTTATGGGCATGGCGCCATAGGCAAGGGCAGCAATGAGCAGCAGGAGGCGGGCGAGTGATCTCATGGATGGAGGATGGGCTTCGATCGGGACGAAAGCAAGGCCGCTTGAGACCTGGTCATCGTACGGTGACGCGATGCACGATCCGATAGTCCGGGCTCTCTTCACCGAAGGGGATCACCGGCCAATCCCAATCAGTCGAAGAAGTGCCGAGATCGACGCCATGCAGAAGGTCTTGACTCTCGTGCTTGAGGCCGTTTCGGTCAATGACCGCATAGCTGACATCGGTGACGAGGCAGGTCTTCGCCGGCAGCTGCGCCAGCCCCTCAACATGCGCCGCGATCACCTGGCGCATCCTGTCGTCTTCGGCCGGCTGCCCACCGAGGCGCCGCGCCACGCCGATGCCGATCTGCGAGAGCAGATTGGCCGAAACAACGAAATCGAGATAGGGCACCTGTCGGAGAAACGCGAGCGGCTCCAAAGGCTCGCCGGCGAGCAGCGCATCCAGCCCCGAAAGATCCCGCTCGATCAGCCGCACATTCTTCAGCCGCTTGACCGCCAGCCAGCCCCGCACGCTGGCAAGATGCACAAGATCGACCAGAACGACGGTGTCGAAAAGCCGCGACAGCTCGATCACCGGCACGTCCCGCAGCAGCCCCGATCCTAGCACGACCACCGTCCGCCGCTGCCGGCATCCTTCAGCCGCCGTGACAATGGCCGCCTTCGTCCGCCGCTCATGGTCGTCCCATGCCGAAGCGCAGCGATTGGCACGGGCCCAGAGATTGACGGAGGAACGGATGAAGGGCCTATGCGTGGCGGAGGTCAGCGGCCACGTCGCGGCAAAATTGAGGGCTTCAAGGATCATGTCTTACCGATAGACAGAGCTGCGATGGCCGATCTCGACGACGAGCACGATGAGTTTGCGGTCCTGGATATCGCAGATGATCCGGTAGTCGCCAACACGGTAACGCCAGAACTGACCCAGTTCAGAGCCCTGCAGGCGATCGGCGACTTGTCTGGGATCATCGAGCCCGGCCACACGCACTTCGAGAAATTTTCGAATGCGCTTGCGAGTGGCAGGGTCAAGTTTTTCCAGTGCTTTCTGAACAGGCTGGCGATATTCAATCGTCCATGCCATGCCAGAATTCTTTCGAACTCACAACGCGGTCTTCACCACTCTGAATACCCTTCATCGCCGCCTCTGCGGCAGCGATATCTTGGAGATCTTCCAGATGTCGCTGCAGCGCCATGGTCGCGTAGTCGTCCGGATCTAGCCCATGAAGGTCTCCGTACCGCGATATAACCCGATACAGGTCATCCGGAATTTCGATGGTAACGCGCTTGTTCATCGGTCCAACCTCTGGTTTCGCGATGGAGTATACCACCGCACCCACCCATTTTCCAGCATCCGCCCTCGCGCCCACCTGCCTTCGCCCTTGCCGCCAAATCCTTGATCCTCTAAGACACCGGCACCTTTTTGAAACGAAATTCCGGTTGTCATCATGAGCGATAAGAACAAGAAGCCCCAGAAGCTGAAGGCCCGCCTGCCGCGCGGCTTCGTCGATCGCGAGGCTGCCGACATCCGCGCTGCCAACCAGATGATGGAGACCATCCGCGAGGTCTATGAGCGCTACGGCTTCGACCCGATCGAGACCCCGCTCTTCGAATACACCGATGCGCTCGGCAAGTTCCTGCCCGACAGCGACCGCCCGAACGAAGGCGTCTTCTCGCTGCAGGACGACGACGAGCAGTGGATGTCGCTGCGCTACGACCTGACGGCGCCGATGGCCCGTCATGTCGCGGAGAACTTCCAGGAAATCCAGCTGCCGTTCCGCACCTATCGCGCAGGCTATGTCTTCCGTAACGAAAAGCCGGGTCCTGGACGCTTCCGTCAGTTCATGCAGTTCGACGCCGACACTGTCGGTGCGCCCGGCGTCCAGGCCGATGCCGAAATGTGCATGATGATGGCCGACACGCTGGAAGCGCTCGGCATCAAGCGTGGCGACTATGTGATCCGGGTGAATAACCGCAAGGTTTTGGACGGCGTGATGGAGGCCATCGGCCTCGGCGGCGAGGAGAATGGGGGGCGTCGGCTGAACGTGCTGCGGGCGATCGACAAGCTCGACAAGTTCGGCGCGGAAGGCGTGAAGCTCTTGCTCGGCGAAGGCCGTAAGGATGAGTCTGGCGACTTTACCAAGGGTGCGGGGCTGGATGACCAACAGATTAATCGACTGATGGTCTACGTGCTGCTCAACCAATTCACTGAGTTGGAACCCGTTCGTGGCGCGAACCCCTCTTCGCTTGAATACAAGAGCATTCCTGATGGCCGCATAAGTGAATTCGTTGAAAGCAACAAGGGCGTGGTTGACGGTCTAAAGGTGCACTTCGGTCACGCGAATCTCGCAAGGGAAGGCATTGAAGAGCTCAGAATGATCGCTGAACTCGTAGAGGCCGCTGGATATGATCGCTCCCGCATCAAGATCGACCCCTCCGTCGTCCGCGGTCTCGAATACTACACCGGCCCGGTCTACGAAGCCGAACTCACCTTCGACGTCACCAATGAAAAGGGCGAAAAGGTCGTCTTCGGCTCGGTCGGCGGCGGCGGGCGTTATGATGGTCTCGTCTCGCGCTTCATGGGCCAGCCGGTCCCGGCGACAGGCTTCTCGATCGGCGTCTCGCGCCTGATGACGGCGCTGAAGAACCTCGGCAAGCTCGGTCAGGACGAAGTCCTCGGCCCGGTCCTCGTTACCGTCATGGACGGCGATGTCGAAAGCATGGGCCGCTACCAGCGCTTTACGCAACAGCTGCGCACTGAGGGCATCCGCGCCGAAATGTACCAGGGCAACTGGAAGAAATTCGGCAACCAGCTGAAATATGCCGACCGCCGTGGCGCGCCCATTGCCATCATCCAGGGCGGCGACGAGCGGGCGCAAGGCGTGGTCCAGATCAAGGACCTGATAGAGGGCAAGCGCCTCTCCGGCGAGATCACCGACAACGCCGAATGGCGCGAAGCCCGCGTCGCGCAGGAGGTTGTGCCCGAGGCTGAGCTTGTGGCGAAGGTCAAGGAAATCCTGGCTGCCCAGGCAGAAGACCGTCGTCGGGCGAAGGGTGTTTGAGTTGAGTTCGTGGTTTTACCCCCCTCTGTCACTTCGTGACATCTCCCCCACACGGGGGGAGAGTGGGATCAGCGCGAGACGTCGGCCCCAACCCGCTCTCCCCCCGTGTGGGGGAGATGCCCGGCAGGGCAGAGGGGGGTATCAACACATTCCAGGTTCAATTCCATGCCCCTGACCGACATGCCCGATTTCGCCGGCACCATCCTGCAGGAATTCACATCCCGCGGCACGACCCGCGTCGATACGCCCGTGATCCAGCCGGCCGCCCCCTTTCTCGACATGGCGGGTGAAGACCTGCGTCGCCGCATCTTTCTGACCGAGAACGAGCGCGGCGAAAGCTTGTGCCTGCGTCCGGAATTCACCATCCCTGTTTGCCTGCGCCATATCGAAACCGCGACCGGCACGCCGAAGCGTTATGCCTATCTCGGCGAAGTCTTCCGCCAGCGACGCGAAGGCCCGCAGGAATTCTATCAGGCTGGTATCGAGGATCTCGGAGACATCGCGATCGCCGCCTCGGATGCCCGTGCCATTGCAGACAGCGTCGCGATCCTTACCCGCCTCCTCCCGACCAAGCCGCTCAGCATCACCCTCGGCGACCAGTCCGTGTTCGAGGCCGTCGTCAAGGCACTCGGCCTGCCGGCCGGCTGGCAGAAACGCCTGATCCAGGCCTTCGGCAATTCCGCCCAGATCGACCAGTTGCTGCGCACTCTTGCCACGCCGACGCCGGTGCCGGGTCTCGATCCGCAAGTCTCCGCACTTCTCGCCAAGGGCGATCAGGAGGCCCTGATCGCCCATATCGATCAGACCATGCAGGAAACCGGCTATCTCACCAATGCCAGCCGCACGCCGGCCGAGATTGCCCGTCGTCTGAAGGAAAAGCTGGAGCTCTCCGAGACGCGACTCGATGGCGCCGCCCTGCTGCTGCTGCGCGAATTCCTCTCGCTCGAACTGCCCCTTGGCGATGCCTCTGCGGCCCTTGCCGGCTTTGCCGATGCCGCCGGTCTGAAGCTTGGGGCAGCACTCACGCGCTTCGACGAACGTGTCGCAGCACTCGCCAGCACCGGCGTTGATCTCGGCCAGATCACCTACCGCGCCGCCTTCGGTCGCCCGTTGGATTATTACACCGGCCTCGTCTTCGAGGTCGCGGCGAAGGGGGAGCCCGCAGTCCTTGCCGGCGGTGGCCGCTTCGACCGTCTGCTGACGCTGCTCGGCGCCGAGACGCATATCCCGGCCGTCGGCTTCTCGCTCTGGCTCGACCGGATCGAGATGGAAAGGAGCGCATCATGACCATCACCATCGGTCTGCCCTCCAAGGGCCGCATGAAGGACGACGCCTCCGCCATCTTCGAGCGCGCGGGCATGAAGATCGTCGCGGTCGGGAACGACCGCTCCTATCGCGGCCGCGTCGAAGGCTTCGACGATGTCGAGATCGCCTATCTCTCGGCCTCCGAGATCTCCCGCGAGATCGGCAATGGCACCGTCGATTTCGGCGTGACCGGCGAAGACCTGATCCGCGAGGGTCTGGCGGAAGCCGACGCCCGCGTCGAGATATCAGCCCGCCTCGGCTTCGGCCATGCCGATGTCATCGTGGCCGTTCCCGAGGTCTGGTACGATGTCGACACCATGGCCGACCTCGGCGATGTCGCCGCCGAATTCCGCACCCGCCATGGCCGCCGTCTCGCCATCGCCACCAAATACTGGCGCCTGACCCAGCAGCATTTTTCGCGCCAACACGGCATCCAGCTCTATCGCATCGTCGAAAGCCTGGGCGCCACGGAAGGCGCGCCCGCTGCCGGCCAGGCCGATATCATCGTAGACATCACTTCGACCGGCTCGACCTTGCGCGCCAATCACCTGAAGGTGCTGTCGGATGGCGTTATCCTGCGCTCCGAGGCCTGCCTTGTGCGGGCAAGGAAGCCGGAGCACGAGGGCAATCCCATGATAGGCCGCATCATCGAGGCCGTGCGCGGCATACTCTGAGGACCCATGTCTTACGCGGATGCCATTCCCGGATTGTATGCGCGTCACGCTGAGGCCTTTGATCGTGTCCGTGGCAAGGACGGCTTCGAGCGTCCCTGGCTGGATCGGCTGGTCTCGCCGTTGCATCCCGGTGGCCATGTGCTTGATCTCGGCTGCGGTTCCGGCGAACCCATCGCGGCGGACCTGATTGGCCGAGGTTTCATCGTCACCGGGCTCGACGTTTCCGAACCGCTGATCCGCCTGTGCCGTGAGAGGTTTCCGGGCCACGACTTTCATGTTGGCGACATGCGGGAGCTGTCTCTTGAGCGGACATTCGCAGCGATCGTCGCTTGGCACAGTTTTTTCCATCTGACACCCGAGGCGCAGCGGGCAATGTTTCCGCGCTTTGCATCCCATGCAGCAAGCGGCGCTACCCTGATGTTCACTTCTGGTCCATCAGCCGGCGTGGCCGTCGGTGAGTTCGAGGGCGAGCCACTGTATCACGCAAGCCTCGATCCCGAAGAATATCGGTCTCTACTGTCGGAAAACGGCTTCGTTGTTCTGCAGCATGTGATCGAAGATCCGACATGCGGTGGCGCCACGATTTGGCTGGCGCAAAAGTCTTAGGTGAAGAGGGCACACGAAAAAAACCCGCCGGATCGCTCCAGCGGGTTTCGTTTTGCCTTGTGGGGCAGGGATATCAGGCTGCGACGGCCTGGGCCGAACCGCGGCGGGCGTCGATCGAGTAGGCGCCGGCGCCGACGATGGCAAGCGCGATATAGCCGCCAGCCAGGGTGACGTTCTTCATCACCATGATCTGGTTCAGCGTGTTGATCCAGCCGAGAGCACCTTCCGGCCAGCCTTCAATGGCAACGGTGCCGGTGTGGAAGACGAGACCGGTGAACACGCAGAAGAGAGCGATGGTCCAGGCCGTAATCTTGGTCTGGAAGCCGACGAGGATGAAGAGACCGGCAACCAGCTCGTAGAGACCGGCGGCATAGGCCAGGAGGTCGGCGGCGGGCAGGCCAGCGCCGGAAATCATGCCGGCAGTGCCGGCCGGATCGGTCAGCTTGCCGAAGCCGGACATGATGAACATGAAGGAGAGAAGGATACGCACGAGAATGAGAAGGCCGTTATTGGTCGCGGACATGGGGGAACTCCGTTGAGCGTTGACGCTGAAACCCCAAGCCCTGGCGGTTTCAGTTACTGCCCCTCAGATGCATGCTTTTTTGCCGCAGGCATAGGTTAACAGTCTTTGACTGATTGTTCACAAAAGCGAAACGCTCAAGCCAAACTCGTTCGCTGAACAGCCCTTTCCGTCGCGGCCGGCGCTCCCTACCTTCCCCCTGTTCAAAGCGCAAAGGAGCCTCTCATGGCAGATCTTTCGACCTTTTCCATCACCGCGAAATGGCCGCCCGCCGATCCCGGCATCATCCAGCTCTATTCCCTGCCGACGCCGAACGGCGTGAAGGTCTCCATCGCTTTGGAGGAGCTCGGGCTCGCCTATGAGCCGCATCTGGTGGACTTCGGCACGAATGCGCAGAAGAGCCCGGAATTCGTCTCCCTCAACCCGAATGGTCGCATACCCGCCCTGATCGACCCCGATGGTCCCGACGGCAAGCCGATCGGCCTCTTCGAGTCCGGTGCGATCCTGATCTATCTCGCCGACAAGGCCGGCAAGCTGCTCCCCAAGGACGGTGCGGCCCGCTACGAGGTCCTGCAATGGCTGATGTTCCAGATGGGCGGTGTCGGCCCGATGTTCGGCCAGTACGGCCATTTCCACAAGTTCGCCGCCGACAAGGTAACCAACAATCCCTATCCGGCGGAGCGCTACCGTGACGAGACCCGTCGCCTGCTCGGCGTGTTGGAAGCGCAGCTCGAAAAGGGGCCGTGGCTGACGGGCGAGGACTATACCATCGCCGACATTGCCACCTGGCCTTGGGTCCGTTGCCTGAAGGTATTCTACGACGGCGAGGAGGATATCGGCCTTGCCGATTTCCCGCGCGTGCTTGACTGGTGGGCGCGGGCCGAGGCCCGCCCCGCAAGTCAGAAGGGGCTGAACATTCCGGCGCGCGACTGACGCGGTATTAAAGCCTCAGAGAAGGTGCCAGATCACGGCGCCTTCTCTGATCTCGCCCTGAGAAGGCTCAGCTCGGCGTGACGGATGCTGTCGCCGGCAGTTGAAAACGCGGGAAGATGAACAGCCCGACCATATTGCCGCCGCTGCCTTCGAAGCCGGAGGACTCGCCGATGCAGAACACTGGTTGCCGGTGCTGGGCGCCCGATACGATGGTGGTCGAATAGCAGAAGCGCGACGGCTGCGTTGCCGCCTGTTCGAACAGGCGCAGGATGTGTCCGCGATCGGCCTGGTCATAGCAGCGCATCACGGTCAGCAGGCCGCATTCATGGTTTTCGAGGCCATGAAGGCTGCGTGCATGGTTCCCGAGCTTCAGCAGGCCGTTGGTCAGGTCGCCGGTCCAGTCCTCGGACAGTCCGAAACGGCAGGCATGCTGCCCCAGCAGGCCGTTTCCATCCTGTTCGCTCACCGTAAAGGTGGTCGCAAGATTGGCATTTGCTATTTTGAACAAGGCGTTCCCCAAGTCGATAGCCAGAACTGGCCCCAATTTCCCCGGCCCGAAGTATGTGAACCCCGCAGCCGACCCCATCCGGCCAAAACCGGAAACGCCGGCGAGCGGATGCCCGTTCACCAGGTTCTTCAAGCGGTCCGCCAGAACCGCAGACACCGTGCTTCCGTCCATCGGGACGACACGATGTCGACGCTGAGACCCTTCGGTCGATCCGAAAGGTCAGCAGGCGAAAAACACCGTCGCGAGTTGCCCCCAATCGCCACGATGTGCGCCCCTTGCGCGCAAGTTAGAGCAGGCTTTCAACCGACTCCCACAAGAAGGTTGAAGAAGAAAATCTTGCACGCATCGGAATTAACAGTTTCGATACCATGATTTATTCAGCGTGAAAACGGTTCATGTCCCGAATTGGTGCAAGAACTGTCTCAATTCTGAAAGCACTAAATATTAGAATAATATAAAATTAAGAATTTCGAAGAAGGTCTTTTCGCCGATGTGACTTGCGAACACATCCGGTGCAACGCAACTTGTTCTACGATGCTGACCACTGTCAACCGCCCGCAGGCCGATCCAGCTTCGCCATCTTTGGATCTATCAAAGAGAGATACGAGAAAGGGCGGGGCGAGGGTCTCCCCGGTTGTGCTGGTGGTAAACGCGAATAAGATAAGGATCCGAAGTTCGGTCGACGGGAGTGGTCTGGATGGATGTCACGCGGCGAGCCCTCATCCTGACGGGTATCATTCTCGTGACTGCGGCTGCATCCGCGCCGTCGAGCGCGCGGGCCGAGCCGTCCGCCGATGAGCCGGAATGTCTTTACGAGGGAACCTATGGCTCATCTTCGCTGTGCATCAGGCGGGACACGTTCAACGCCGATCTCTGCGGTGCGATAGAACATTTCTCGCTGGCAAATGATGTGCCGCCTGCCTTTTTCGCGCGCCTGATCTGGCGGGAGAGCCTCTTCCGGCCAGAGGCGGTCAGTCCGAAGGGGGCGGAAGGCATCGCCCAGTTCATGCCCGGCACGGCGCGCATGCGCGGGCTGTCGAACAGCTTTGACGTGCTGGACGCGCTCGATGCCTCCGCCACCTATCTTGGCGAATTGAAAACGCGCTTCGGCAATTTCGGCTTTGCTGCCGCGGCCTATAATGCAGGCGAAAACGGGTTGTCCCGGTTCCTCACCACCGAACGCCTGCCCATCGAAACGCGCGATTATGTCTTCGCCATCACCGGTGCCACCGTCGAGATGTGGCGGGACAAGCCACCGGAGATGGTGGCGCCGGCGCTTGATGAAGCCTCCAGCTTTCAAGATGCTTGCGTGGTGCTCGCCGACAAGCGCCGGATGAAGGAGCCGGTCTTTGCAGGCTCGGCCGATTGGGCGCCCTGGGGCGTGCAATTGGCCGCGCATTTCCTGCCAGCCGTGGTCGATCAGCTGTTCACCCGAGCCATCAGCCGGCTGCCGGCACCGCTCAATGCCGAGCGCGCGCTCATCGTGCGCCAGCGCGGCGGCAATTTCGGCTACAGCCCGCGTTACGCCGCAAGGATCGGCCGCGAGACCCGTGCCGAAGCGAACAGGCTCTGCGCCGAGATCCGAGCCGCAGGTGGCTATTGCACGGTTCTCAGGAACTAGAGCTGCAACGAAGGGAAGTGCGAGGGCTCCCGATCCCATCCTCGCGCAAAAGAAAAGGGCGGCCCGAAGTCCGCCCTTTCCGTAACTGAACCGGTTGGCTCAGATGCAAGACCTGAAGGTCTTCCATCATGTCCATGCCGCCTGTTCAGCGCGCTGGACGCGCTGAACCACTCTAAGTGATGGGCGGCTTTGATGGACCCGATGGTAAGACCCGATGGGTCTTACATCATGTCCATACCGCCCATGCCACCCATGCCGCCCGGCATGCCGCCAGCAGCTTCCTTCTTCGGAAGTTCGGCGATCATGGCTTCGGTGGTGATCAGCAGCGAAGCAACCGAAGCTGCGTTCTGCAGGGCAGTGCGGACAACCTTGACCGGATCGACGATACCCATGGCGATCATGTCGCCGAATTCGCCGGTCTGGGCGTTGTAGCCGTAGTTCTCTTCGTTCTTGTCGAGGATCTTGCCGACGATGATCGAAGCTTCGTCACCAGCATTGGTGGCGATCTGGCGAACCAGCGACTGCAGGGCGCGGCGAACGATGTTGATGCCGGCTTCCTGGTCGTCGTTGACGCCCTTGACCGTGATCTTGGTCGAGGAGCGAAGCAGAGCCGTACCACCGCCAGGAACGATGCCTTCCTGAACAGCAGCGCGCGTTGCGTTCAACGCGTCGTCGATACGGTCCTTGCGTTCCTTGACTTCGATTTCGGTCGAGCCGCCGACGCGGATGACGGCAACGCCACCAGCGAGCTTGGCAAGACGTTCCTGCAGCTTCTCGCGGTCGTAGTCCGAAGAGGTTTCTTCGATCTGCGCCTTGATCTGGGCAACGCGGCCTTCGATGTCGGACTTCTGGCCAGCACCGTCAACGATGGTGGTGTTTTCCTTGGTGATCGAGACCTTCTTGGCGCGGCCGAGCATGTCGAGGGTGACAGACTCGAGCTTGATACCGAGATCTTCCGAGATGACAGTGCCGCCCGAGAGGATGGCGATGTCTTCCAGCATGGCCTTGCGGCGATCGCCGAAGCCCGGAGCCTTGACGGCAGCGATCTTCAGGCCGCCACGCAGCTTGTTGACGACGAGCGTTGCAAGCGCTTCGCCTTCGACGTCTTCAGCGATGATGACGAGTGGCTTGCCGGTCTGAACGACGGCTTCGAGAACCGGCAGCATCGCCTGGAGGTTCGAGAGCTTCTTTTCGTGCAGGAGGATGTAGGCGTCGTCGAGATCGGCGACCATCTTTTCCGGGTTGGTCACGAAGTAGGGCGACAGGTAGCCGCGGTCGAACTGCATGCCTTCGACGACTTCGAGCTCGGTTTCAGCGGTCTTGGCTTCTTCGACGGTGATTACGCCTTCGTTGCCAACCTTCTGCATCGCTTCAGCGATGTCACGGCCAACCTGGGTGTCGCCGTTTGCCGAGATCGTGCCGACCTGGGCAACTTCTTCCGAAGTCGAGATCTTCTTTGCCTTGGCCTGCAGGTCCTTCACGACTTCTGCAACAGCGAGGTCGATACCGCGCTTCAGGTCCATCGGGTTCATGCCGGCTGCAACAGCCTTGTTGCCTTCGCGAACGATGGCCTGGGCAAGAACGGTAGCAGTCGTGGTGCCGTCGCCGGCGATGTCGTTGGTCTTCGAAGCAACTTCGCGGACCATCTGGGCGCCCATGTTTTCGAACTTGTCTTCGAGTTCGATTTCCTTGGCAACCGATACACCGTCCTTGGTGATGCGCGGTGCGCCGAAGGACTTGTCGATGATGACGTTGCGACCCTTCGGGCCGAGCGTTACCTTCACGGCGTCTGCGAGGATGTCGACGCCATGCAGCATCTTTTCGCGCGCGGTGCGGCCAAACTTGATTTCTTTAGCAGCCATGTTCAAACTCCCGGGCATCTAGCCCATTGTTGACTTGGTTAAACAGGAAGAGGGGTGATCGCGCTGAAATCAGCCGATGACGCCCATGATGTCGGCTTCCTTCATGATCAGCAGGTCGACGCCATCGAGCTTGACCTCGGTGCCGGACCACTTGCCGAACAGGACGCGATCGCCGACCTTGACGTCGAGGGCAACCTGCTTGCCGCTTTCGTCGCGGGCGCCAGGGCCAACAGCGATGACTTCGCCTTCAGCGGGCTTTTCCTTGGCGGTGTCGGGAATGATGATGCCGCCCTTGGTCTTTTCTTCAGACTCGACGCGCTTGACTACAACGCGGTCATGAAGCGGACGGAAAGTTGTGCTTGCCATTGTCTAATCCCTCGATCAAATGACATTCGCGGACCGCAGAGCGGGTCCGCATCGATACTGTTAGCACTCGCCCTTGGTGAGTGCCAGCGAGGTTGAGATAAGAACAGCGCTCGGCCGAGTCAAGCGAGCGCGTGAAAAAAGGACTGGTGAATGCCGGCGAATTCCACCGACATCCACGCAAGTGAAGTTTCCCTGCAGCCCCAGGTTTCGCCAGCATTTCCCGAGTTGGTCTCTGCCTTCGCCCGCATCGGCCTCATGTCCTTCGGTGGTCCCGCCGCGCAGATTGCGCTGATGCACAAGATCTGCGTCGAGGAAAAGCGCTGGATCGACGAGGACCGTTATCTGCATGCCCTGAATTATTGCATGCTGCTTCCGGGGCCCGAAGCCCAGCAGCTCGCGACCTATATCGGCTGGCTGTTGCACGGCGTGCGCGGCGGCATCGTCGCGGGTCTGCTCTTCGTCGCTCCGGGTCTGGCCGTCATCCTTGGTTTGTCCGGCCTCTATGCGGTCTATCAGGAGGCGAGCCTTGTCACCGGCCTGTTCTTCGGCCTTAAGGCGGCGGTTCTTGCGATTGTCGTGGAAGCTGTGGTCAGGATCGGCAAACGGGCCTTGAAAAGCGGTTTCCATCGCGGCCTCGCGGCGGCCGCCTTCATCGCGCTCTTTCTTTTTTCTCTGCCGTTTCCCCTCGTCGTGCTTGCGGCAGCCCTGGCGGGCCTCGTTCACGCCCGAGGCACCACCTCGGCCGCCGTCGAGATCACCGAAGAGGTGCGTGCAAGACCACCGCTTCTCGGTCAGATCGCAACGCTGCTGTTCTGGGTCGCAGTCTGGCTCGCACCCCTGCCACTTCTGTGGCTGCTGCTGCCGGAAACGGCACTTCCCGAGGTCCAGACGTTTTTCGCCAAGATGGCGCTCGTCACTTTCGGCGGCGCCTATGCCGTGCTCGCCTATGTCGCGCAGGTCGCCGTCGATCACTATGCCTGGCTGAAACCCGGCGAAATGCTCGATGGTCTGGCGCTGGCCGAAACGACGCCGGGACCGCTGGTCCTCGTGCTCTCCTATGTCGGTTTCCTCGCCGGCTTCCGTCAGAGCGGTGCACTCGATCCACTCGTCGGCGGGCTGCTCGGTGGCGTGATCGCCGCCTGGGCTACCTTCATCCCGAGCTTCGTCTGGATCTTCGCTGGCGCTCCCTATATCGAGCGCCTGCGCGGCAATCGGCTCCTCAGCGCTGCCCTCTCGGCCATCACGGCAGCCGTGGTCGGCGTCATTCTCAATCTGGCGGTCTGGTTTGCGCTGCATGTGATTTTCACCGAGGTGGAGCCGACCACGCTCACCGCTCTCGGCCCGCTCACCCTCTCCCTGCCGTATCCCAGCTGGTCGTCCCTCGACTGGCAAGCATTGGTCATCGCCGTCCTGTCTGCCGTGATGATCTTCCGCTTCCACCTTGGCATCGGCAAGACACTTCTCGCCGCCGGAGCGCTTGGTCTCGCGGCTCGTTTCCTGCTCTGATGCGGTGCGGGCAGCCGGAGCAATTTCGATCTCCGGCGCGCTTGCCCCTTGCCTTGCCGCCCGTCCTTTGCCATGTCACCGGTCACACTTTGACCAGTCAGGACAGACGATGACCCGCAGCATTTCCACCCTCGGCGACGTGACCGGCTCCTATGATGTCATCCTCTGCGATGTCTGGGGCGTGCTGCACAATGGCATCGATGCCTTTCCGCTCGCCGGTGAAGCGCTGACGGCAGCCCGCGAAAAGGGCCTGACGGTGGTGCTGATCACCAACTCGCCCCGGCCGGCCATCGGCGTGATCCCGCAGCTGCGCGCCATCGGCGTGCCCGACACGGCCTATGACCGCATCGTCACCTCGGGTGACGTCACGCGTACGCTGATCGCTGCCGGCCCGAAGAAGGTGTTCTTGCTCGGTCCCGAGCGGGACATGCCGCTCTTCGACGGTCTCGACGTGACGGTTGTTTCGGCTGACGAAGCCGATTGCGTCGTTTGCACCGGTTTCTTCGACGACGAGGTCGAGACGCCCGAAGATTACCGCGACATGCTGACCGCCTTCGTTGCCCGCAAGGTGCCGTTCATTTGCGCCAATCCCGATCTCGTGGTCGAGCGTGGCCACCGCATCATCCCTTGCGCCGGCGCAGTCGCTGCCTTCTACACCGCACTCGGTGGCGAGACCCGCATTGCCGGCAAGCCGCACAGCCCGATTTATGAAGCGACGCTGGCGGCTGCCCGCGAAGCCCGCGGCGAGTTCGACAAGTCCCGCGTGCTTGCCATCGGCGACGGCATGCCGACCGACGTCAAGGGTGCCATCGATGCCGGCCTCGATCTCCTCTACATCTCCGGTGGGATCCACGCCGCCGACTATGCGACGAACAACGTGACCGACGAGGCAAGGCTCAAGCTCTTCCTCGATCGCGAGAAGGTCGCGCCGCAATTCTGGATGCACAGGCTGGCATGAGGCGGGACCTGCGATGACCGTCTTTCACCGCAACGAAAAGAAAGAGCCGCTGCCATCAGCCCTTCGCGGCGGTGTGGTGGCCATCGGCAATTTCGATGGCGTGCATCGCGGTCATCAGGCGGTGTTGAGCCGGGCGTTGGAGCGGGCCGAGGCGCTGGGCGTTCCTGCTCTCGTTCTCACATTCGAGCCGCATCCGCGCACCGTCTTCAATCCCGACAAGCCGGTCTTCCGGCTGACGCCGCCATCCCTGCGCGCCCGTATCCTGGAGGCCATGGGCTTCCATTCGGTGATCGAATATCCCTTCGACCGGGAATTCTCGCAGCGCTCGGCCGAGGATTTCGTCCAGTCGATCCTGGGCGACTGGCTGGGTGCAAAAGAAGTCGTGACCGGCTTCGATTTCCATTTCGGCAAGGGCAGGGAAGGCGGCCCCGCCTATCTCATGCAGGCCGGCAGTCGTCATGGTTTTGGTGTCTGCCTCGTGGATGCCTTCCGCGACGAGGGAACCGAGGTCATTTCCTCGAGCCGGATCCGGGGCCTCATCGCCGAGGGAAACGTTTCGGAAGCCGCTGGTCTCCTCGGCTATCGCTATACGGTCGAGGCGGAAATCATGAAGGGCCAGCAGCTCGGCCGCACGCTCGGCTTTCCGACCGCCAACATGCATCTGCCGCCGGAAGCAACGCTCAAGCCTGGCATCTATGCCGTCCGCTTCCGCCGCCCCGATGGCATCATCCGTGATGGCGTCGCAAGCTTCGGCTATCGCCCGACGGTCACCAGCAATGGCGACCCCTGGCTCGAAACCTTCATTTTCGATTTCTCCGGCGATCTCTACGGCGAAATCTGTTCGGTTTCGCTCTTCGGCTTCCTGCGCGACGAATGGAAGTTCGATGGTCTCGATCCGCTGGTCGCGCAGATCCACAAGGATGCGGACGAGGCAAGGGCACTGCTCTCGGGCGTCAAGCCAATTGGCGCCCTCGACGCTGCCATCGCGTTCTGAGGCACTTCGGTCTCGCTGATTTGAATTGCCGCCCGGCATTGCCTCACATATGGATGCACCTATGTGATTGATCCCCCGTGTCAAAGCGGGAATGCTGGAGCTTCTCTTGACCGAATTCACCCCCCTGATGTCCTTCGCCGGCGGCCTGCTGATCGGCCTCTCGGCACTCCTTTTGATGCTCACCTGGGGCCGGATTGCCGGCATGACCGCGATCATCGGCGGCATCCTGCCGCCGCTCGGTTCTGACTGGAAATGGAAGGCCGCCTTTCTCGCCGGGGCGATCCTTGCGCCGCTGGCCCTGACGCTCGGCGGATACGAGGTCGAGTATTCGGTTCCGGTTTCCACCACAGCCCTCGTGATCGGCGGGCTGATCGCCGGCATCGGTGTCACCTTCGGCTCCGGCTGCACCTCGGGCCACGGCATCTGCGGCATGGCGCGCCTGTCACGCCGCTCGATTGCGGCCACCGCTACCTTCATGGCCTTTGCCATCCTCACCGTCTTCCTCATCCGCCACATCTTCGGGGTCACGATCTGATGCGCTTTCTCCTGGTCTTCCTGATCGGTGCCCTCTTCGGAACCGGTATCGCCCTTTCCGGCATGGCAAACCCTGCCAAGGTGCTCAACTTCTTCGATCTTGCCGGCAGTTTCGATCCGAGCCTCGCCTTCGTCATGGCCGGAGCGCTCACTGTCGCAGCTCCCGGCTATGCGATCCTCTTCCGGATGCGCGAGAAGCCACTCTTCGACCAGTCCTTCCGCCTGCCCAAGCCGAGCGCCATCGATGCGAAGCTGATCGGCGGTTCCGCTGTCTTCGGCATCGGCTGGGGTATTGCCGGCTTCTGCCCCGGCGCATCCATCCCCGCACTCGGCCTCGGCCACACCTCAGCCGCCATCTTCGTGGCGGCCCTTCTCGTCGGGATCCTCATCGCTCGTAGGCTGGCAAAGGCCGAATTCTTTGCCGATGCCGTCGGTCGATCGGGCTGAGTTGTTCCCGGTATCCTCACGACCATCACGGCTTGACGCCTCCCATGCATTGACGCCTATTGCGCCCAGCATATCAATCGAGACAGCCCGAAAGGCATCCCATGGCCATGACGCCACGCAGACCCGTAAACCCGAAGGATGCCGCCGAGGCGTTGTTCAAGCCCGTGAAAAAGCCGGCAGCCCCGGTTGTCGAGCGCCGTGCGGCACCCGACGTCAAGGAACTCGTCTCGATCAAGCTCGACAGCGCAGTCCTCGCACATTTCCAGAAGGACGGCCCCGGCTGGCAGGACCGTATCAACGACGCCCTGCGTGCGGTCGTTGAGGCAGACGGCGGCGAGTAAAGCGGCTTTGCAGCCATTATCTTGCCCCTTCCTTTTGGCGCGAAAAACCCCTAAAGAACGCGGCAACATGACGTATCTTTCGGCGGCCCGGATCATTCGAATTATTGGCCCGGCCCTCCCGGCGGCTTGAAGAGCTGCGGGAAGGTCCGGGTTTTTGGCGTTGGGTCTGAAAGCCTTAGCGCCCGCTTGCCGCCAATCCATGACATAATTCCGCGACCGCTTGAGGTCGCCCCATCCGATGGCTGATCCATGACCGATACCCCTGAGAAGATCGACTACTCCAAGACCCTCTATCTGCCAGAGACCGAATTCCCGATGCGCGCCGGCCTTCCCCAGAAGGAGCCGGAAATGGCGGCAAAGTGGAAGCAGATGGGACTGTATAAGAAGCTGCGTGCCTCGGCCGCCGGCCGCGAAAAATTCGTCCTGCATGACGGTCCGCCCTATGCCAACGGCAACATCCATATCGGCCATGCGCTGAACAAGGTGCTGAAGGACGTCATCACCCGCTCCTTCCAGATGCGCGGCTTTGATAGCAATTACGTGCCCGGCTGGGATTGCCACGGCCTGCCGATCGAGTGGAAGATCGAGGAAAAGTACCGCGAGAAGGGCAAGGACAAGAACGAGGTCCCGGTCAACGAATTCCGCCAGGAATGCCGCGATTTTGCCCAGGGCTGGATCAACATCCAGGCCGAGGAATTCCGCCGCCTCGGCATCGAGGGTGATTTCGACAATCCCTATACGACGATGGCCTTCCACTCAGAAGCCCGCATCGCCGGCGAACTTCTGAAGATCGCCATGTCCGGCCAGCTCTATCGCGGCTCCAAGCCGATCATGTGGTCGGTCGTCGAGCGCACGGCGCTCGCCGAAGCCGAAGTGGAATATGCCGAGGTCGAGAGCGACACGATCTGGGTGAAGTTCCCGGTGGTCGAGGCCGTGCTCAGCGAGGTTCGCCAGAATGTTCTTGGCGCGGCCGCGAGCACAGAAAGGCTTGAACAATTGCGTTCGGCTTCCGTCGTTATCTGGACGACGACCCCGTGGACCATCCCTGGGAATAGAGCTATCTCGTTCTCGTCCAAGATCCCATACGGCTTGTTTGAGGTCACTGAAGCGGACAACGACTTTGGCCCTCAGCCGGGCGAGAAGCTTATTTTTGCTAGGCGTTTGGCCGAGGAATGTGGGGCTAAGGCCAAGATCGTCCTTCGTCACATTGCAGATCTTGAAGCCGATGAACTCGGCGCGATCACTTGTGCCCATCCGCTTGCTGACCTCGGCTACACCTTCGCCGTCCCGATGCTTGACGGCGACCACGTTACCGATGACGCCGGTACCGGCTTCGTCCACACCGCGCCGTCGCACGGTCGCGAAGACTTTGAAGCCTGGATGGCGAATGTCCGCGCGCTTGAAGCCCGTGGCATCGATGTGAAGATCCCGTTCCCGGTCGACGATGCCGGCTTCTACACGGAAGACGCCCCCGGCTTTGGCCCCTCGGCCGAAGGTGGTGCTGCCCGCGTGCTCGATGATAACGGCAAGAAGGGCGACGCCAACAAGCGTGTCATGGACGCTCTCATCAAGGCCAACAACCTCTTCGCTCGCGGCCGCATCAAGCACGAATATCCGCATTCCTGGCGCTCCAAGAAGCCGGTCATCTTCCGCAACACGCCGCAGTGGTTTGTCTACATGGACAAGGAACTCGGCGACGGCACGACGCTGCGCAGCCGCGCCTTGTCTGCCATCGACCAGACCCGCTTCGTGCCATCCGGTGGCCAGAACCGTCTGCGCGCCATGATCGAGCAGCGTCCGGATTGGGTTCTCTCCCGCCAGCGCGCCTGGGGCGTGCCGATCTGCGTCTTCGCCGATGCAGAAGGCAATGTCCTGAAGGACGAAAAGGTCAACGCCCGCATCCTTGAAGCCTTCGAGAAGGAAGGCGCCGATGCCTGGTTCGCCGAAGGTGCCAAGGAACGCTTCCTGGCCGGCGAGCATGACGGCGAAAAGTGGCAGATGGTGTCAGACATCCTCGACGTCTGGTTCGATTCAGGCTCGACCCACACCTTCACGCTGGAAGACCGCCCGGACCTGAAATGGCCGGCGGACGTCTATCTGGAAGGCTCCGACCAGCATCGCGGCTGGTTCCATTCCTCCCTGCTCGAAAGCTGCGCCACCCGCGGCCGTGCGCCTTACAATGCCGTCATCACCCATGGCTTCACCATGGCCGAGGACGGCCGCAAGATGTCGAAGTCGCTCGGCAATACGGTGACGCCGCAGGACGTGATGAAGGAATCCGGCGCCGATATCCTTCGCCTCTGGGTCATGTCGACCGACTATGCCGAGGACCAGCGCCTCGGCAAGACGATCATCCAGACCAATATCGACGCCTACCGCAAGATCCGCAACACGGTCCGCTGGATGCTCGGCACGCTCGCCCATGACCATGGCGACGAGATTGCCTATGCCGATCTCCCGGAACTCGAAAAGCTGATGCTGCACCGTCTGGCCGAACTCGACCAGCTGGTCCGCAAGGCCTATGACGAGTTCGACTTCAAGCGGATCGTCCGCGCTCTCAGCGATTTCGCCAATGTCGAGCTCTCGGCCTTCTATTTCGACATCCGCAAGGACACGCTCTATTGCGACGCCCCGTCGAGCCTGAAGCGCCGCTCGGCCCTTTTCGTCATCCGCAAGCTGTTCGACTGCCTGGTCCTTTGGTTTGCGCCGATGATGCCATTCACGACGGAAGAAGCCTGGCTGTCGCGTGATCCCAAGGCCGAGTCGGTCCATCTCGAACAGTTCCCGACGGTGTCTGCCGACTGGTCGAACGAGGTCGTTGCCGAAAAGTGGAAGGGCGTTCGCGCGGTGCGTCGTGCCGTCACCGGCGCGCTCGAAATCGAGCGCAAGGAAAAGCGCATCGGCTCGTCGCTGGAAGCGGCTCCGGTCGTTCATGTCGCCGACGCCGAGCTACTGAAGGCGCTCGATGGCCTCGACTTCGCCGAGATCTGCATCACCTCGGATATCCAGGTCGTGGCAGGCGATGGCCCCTCGGAAGCCTTCCGTCTCGATGACGGCACGAAGGTCGCGGTCGAGCCGAAGCTTGCCGAAGGCAAGAAATGCGCTCGTTCCTGGAAGATCACTAAGGATGTCGGCTCCGATCCGGATTATCCTGATGTCTCGGCCCGCGATGCACAGGCGCTGCGCGAGCTCGCTCAGGCTGCCGGCTGAAGACAGAATGAGGAAATGTGACCGGATGATTTGCGCTTTCGCGGGTCATCCGGTAAAACTGCCTGAAATTGGCCGAATTCGACCGGCAGGGCTGGTCACGTGTATTCGGCACGACTGATGAAACTGCGGCGAGGCTGGTAGGCATTCATGAATTCGGCATATCTGTTCAGAGTTGGCCTCGGTCTGGTTGGTCTCTTCGGCGTCACGGCTGGTTTGTCCGGCTGCGTCGGCAGCCCGACCTACGGCACCGACAAGACGGCGATGGAGCAGCTGGTGGATGACGTCGGCTCTGCCGTCTCGATCGCGCCGCGTGAGCCCGCCAACAAGGGCACTAAGTATAATCCCCGTCCCGACCTCGTGCTGCCCCCGGGCGGCACGCAGACGGCAGCGCTCGTGGCGCCCCAGGCGTCGGTGGCCAGCCGCGAAAACAATCCGGAATGGGTGGAATCGCCGGAAGAGGCCCGCGAACGTCTGGTCGCCGAAGCTGACGCCAATGCCGACAATCCGCGTTATCGCTCGCCGCTGCTCGCCGGCTACGGCACGGCCGGCACCATGACCGAGACGCAGAAGTGGCAGGCATTCCGCGACGCCCGCCAGCTGCAGAAGGGCGCCTATCTTGATCAGCGCCGCCTTCTTTCAGATCCGCCAACCGAGTATCGCCAGACCCAGGATGTGGCGCTGAGCGATCTGGGCGAGCCGGAAGCCAAGAAGGAAAAGCGTCGCAAGGCCGAAGCCAAGGCGGCGCGTCAGGGCAGTTCCTGGTGGACGCCCTTCCAGTAAGTCTTCTCCGATATCGTGATTTTCAGGGCAGGGCGGAAACGGCCTGCCCTTTTGCTTGAGGTCCACCCATGCCCTTCACCATCCGTCCCGCAACACCAGACGATGCCGCCGTCATTCACGGCTTCATCACCGAACTCGCCGTCTATGAAAAGGCAGGCCATGAGGTGGAGGCGACGGAGGAAACGATCCGCGCCTCGATCTTCGGCGAGGGTTCCGTCACCGAAGCGGTGATCCTCGAACATGACGGACGCCCGGCCGGTTTCGCCGTCTGGTTCTACAGCTATTCCACCTGGCAGGCAAAAAACGGTCTTTATCTCGAAGACCTCTACGTCTCGCCCGATTGTCGCGGCTCTGGTGCCGGAAAACTCCTGCTCAGGCATCTGGCGCGGGTGGCGGTGGAAAAGGGCTGTGGCCGTTTCGAATGGAGCGTGCTCGACTGGAACGAACCTGCGATCCGCGTCTATGACGCCGTGGGTGCCGAGCCGCAAAACGAGTGGATCCGCTACCGGCTGACTGGTGATAAGCTGAAAGCCTTTGCCGGCGGCGAATAAGGCCGGTTCACTCCTCGTTTTCGATCGCCCGCGCCATCAGCGCGATATGCACGGCCTGGAGCGCCGGGCCGATGAAGGAAATCCACATCAGCGCCATGTCCCGCTCGGCATGGTCATGGCGCGAGAAAACGAAGATCACCACCATGAGTGAAAGCATCAGCAGCGGGGTGACCGCAATGGCGATCAATCGCGGTGCTCGCCAGTTGATCTCGCCGCTTGCCGACCACTGCATCGGTAGCCGGTCTGCATCGGGAGCAATATTGCGATAGGCCCAGATCGCGATGCCGGCCATGGCCGCGATAGACACGGCGAGCAAGACGTAGACCATCAGTCTCTCCTTTCCTGAAAGAAGCTCCGCAGCAGGTCCGCGGCCTCGCTCTCGCGAATGCCGGAATAGACCTCCGGAACATGGTGGCATGTCGGCTGATGATAGAAGCGCACGCCGTTCTCGACTGCTCCGCCCTTGATATCGTGAGCAGCATAATAGAGTCGGCGAATTCGAGCAAAGGAGATCGCGGCCGCACACATCGTGCAGGGCTCGAGCGTGACATAGAGATCGGCATCGACCAGACGCTCGTCGCCGACCGCTTCCGCCGCGCGGCGAATGGCTAGGATCTCGGCGTGGGCGGTGACGTCGTTGAGGGCTCTCGACTCGTTGCCGGCCCGCCCGAGGATCTCGCCGTCGCGCACCACCACGGCACCGATCGGAACTTCGCCGCGTGCCCCGGCGGCATGCGCCTCCTCGAAGGCCGCCTCCATGAAGCCGTTTGTCTTCCCCATGCACGAACTTTCCACTTAACCAGAGCCGCGCGACCTGATACGACAGCCCAAACCACAGGCAAACAACAAATGACATTCAAAGACAAGTCCAAGCGTCCGGGGGCAAAGTCCTCCGACCGCAGCGGCAAGCCGCAAACCAGAAAACCGTCCGCCAAGCCGTCCGTAGCCGCCGCAGACAAGCCCGCCCGCGCGCCGCGCGCCGCTGCGCCCGCTGGCGACGAGACCGTGAAGCCCGAACGCATTTCCAAGCTTCTCGCCCGTGCCGGTGTTGCATCCCGTCGCGATATCGAGCGGATGATCATGGAAGGCCGCGTGTCCGTGAACGGCAAGGTGCTGGAGACCCCGGTCCACAACGCCACGCTCGCCGACACGATCGAGGTCGATGGCCAGCCGATCCGCGGCATCGAGCGCACGCGCCTCTGGCTCTATCACAAGCCGGCCGGCCTGGTGACCACCAATGCCGATCCCGAAGGCCGCGCGACGGTGTTCGAGAATCTACCGGAAGAACTGCCGCGCGTCATGTCGATCGGCCGCCTCGACATCAACACCGAGGGCCTGCTGCTGCTGACCAATGACGGGGGCCTTGCCCGCGTGCTGGAACTTCCGACCACCGGCTGGCTGCGTCGTTACCGCGTGCGCGCCTATGGTGAGGTCGATCAGCCGGCACTCGACGCGCTGAAGGAAGGTATCGCCGTCGATGGCGTGCTCTACGGCGCGATCGACGCGACGCTCGACCGCAAGCAGGGCCATAATGTCTGGATCACGATGGGTCTGCGCGAAGGCAAGAACCGCGAAATCAAGAACGTGCTCGGCGCACTCGGTCTCGAGGTCAACCGCCTCATCCGTATCTCCTATGGCCCGTTCCAGCTTGGCGACCTGCCCGAAGGCAAGGTGCTCGAAGTCCGCGGCCGCATGCTGCGCGATCAGCTGGGCCCACGCCTGATCGAGGAATCCAAGGCCAATTTCGATGCTCCGATCTACGCCCATGGGGCCGAGGTCGACGACGAGGACGCCCCAGCAGTATCGGGGAAGAAGCCTGCCCGCGAAGCGAAGCCCGAATGGGGTCGCGACGAACGTCCGTCTGAAAAGAAGCGCGCGCCGAAGGACTGGTCCGACAAGGGTGACCGCCGCGAGAAGGTACTCGGACGCCTCGACACCCGCCGCGACGAGGGTGCCAAATCCGGCGACAAGTTCTCTGACAAGCCGAAGCGCCCGGCCGGCAACACCAAGGGCCGCACCGCCAACGTCTGGATGGCGCCCGGTGCGCGTCCGCTCGGCGAAAAGGCGGCAGCAGCGGCTGCCCGTCGCAAGCCCGATCCGCGTGGGCCTAAGCCCACCGAGCGCTTCGACGATCGTCCGACGTCTACCGTACAGATCACCCGCGCCCGGGACGAAGAGGGCGATTGGATCCGCGCCGACGGCCCGGACCAGAAGCCTGGCGGTCGCGGTGGTGACCGTGGTGACCGTGGTGGAAAGCCCGGTGGCTTCGGCGCCCGTCCGCCCCGCCGAGACGGTGATGATCGTGCACCGCGTCGTGAGGGATCGGATCGTGGCCCGCGCCGCGAGGGAGCAGAACGCGGCCCCAAGCGTGATTTCGGCGATCGCGCCGAGCGTGCGCCGCGCCGTGACGGCGACGAGCGTGGCCCGCGCCGCGAGTTTTCCGACCGTGGCCCGAAACGCGATTTCGGTGACCGGCCCCCGCGCGGCGACCGCCCCCGCGATGATCGCCCCCGCGACGACAGACCCCGCGATGACCGGCCCCGTGGTGAGCGTCCATTCGGCGACAAGCCGCGTGGTGCCAAGCCATTTGGTGACAGGCCGGCGGGCAAGTCCTTCGGCGGCAAGCCGTCTGGCAAACCTGCGGGCAAGTCATTTGGTGGCAAGCCGGGTGGCGGCAAGAGCTTCGGCGGCAAGCCGGGCGGACGTGCCCCAGGCGGCCCGCGCTCCGGTGGTCCCGGGGCTAAGCCCTCGGGCAGCCGCGGCGGTGCGCCGAAGGGCAAGAGGTAAGCCGTCATGCGCATCGTCGGCGGTGAGTTTCGTGGCCGCAGCCTGGCCACGCCGAAGTCGAATGACATCAGGCCGACCGTCGACCGGACGCGCGAGAGCCTGTTCAACATCCTGGCGCATGCCCATCCGGGCGTGCTCGACGGCACCCGCATCCTCGATCTCTTTGCCGGCACAGGTGCTGTCGGCATCGAGGCGCTGTCGCGCGGCTGCAAGTCGGCACTCTTCGTCGAAAACAGCGTTGAGGGTCGCGGCCTGCTCTGGGAAAACATCGATGCGTTCGGCCTGCATGGCCGCGCCCGCATGTTGAGGCGCGACGCGACCGATCTCGGCCCTGCTAACAACATCGAACCCTTCGAACTGGTCTTTGCCGATCCGCCCTATGGCAAGGGGCTGGGTGAGAAGGCGCTGCTCTCGGCCCATCGGGGTGGCTGGCTGGCGAAGGACGCCCTCGTCATCCTCGAAGAGCGCGCCGATGTTCAGGTCTCTGTCGACCCGGTTTTCGCCTTCGTCGAGGAGCGGACCTTCGGTGACACGAAAATGTACTTCTTTTCCTATAGGCCGTCCTGATCCCCTCAGCGGAGAAAGGCTCAGCCCATGGATCTCGTCGCCGAAACGCCCATCCCCTCTGAAGCTGTAAAGGCCGATCCGACCATCGGTCTGGCACTCGGGGCAGGGGGCGCGCGCGGCTTTGCCCATATCCCGGTGCTCGAAGTCTTCGATGAGCTCGGAATCAAGCCGGCGCTGATCGCCGGGTCCTCGATGGGAGCGATCCTCGGTGCCGGTTATGCCGCCGGCATGTCCGGCCGTGACATCAGGGACTACACGCTGCAGCTTGCCGACAACCGAGGCCTCGTGCTCAACCGCTTCTGGGGCTTGCGGCCTGCCAGCATTCGCGCCCTTGGTGGCGTCCGCCTCGGGCAGTTCAACCTGCCGCGCCTCTTGCGCGCCTTCCTCCCGCCTGAGATCCCAGAGAGCTTTGCAGATCTCCGGCTGCCGCTGACGGTGATCGCCACCGATTATTACGGCCAGTGCGAACTGGTCCGCAGTGAAGGCGATCTCTATGAGGCGCTGTCGGCGTCTGCCGCCATTCCCGCGCTCTTTGCGCCCGTCACCATCGGTGGCCGCCTGATGATCGATGGAGGCATCTTCAACCCGGTGCCCTATGACCATCTGGTAGGCAAGGTCGACATCATGATTGCCGTTGATGTAATCGGCGCCCCGGAAGGTGATGGCTCCCTGGTGCCGAACCGCATCGACAGCCTGTTCGGAGCCTCGCAGCTGATGATGCAGTCGCACATTGCGCTGAAAATGAAGATCTGCCAGCCGGACATCTATCTGCGGCCCGAGGTCAACAGCTACAAGGTCCTCGATTTCTTCAAGGCGCGCCAGATCCTTGAACTCTGCGACCGTCTCAAGGAGCCCCTGAAGCGGGACCTATCGGCCCGCATGGAGGATTTCGTACGTCGGTGAAGATCAGGCGGCCGGCGCCTGTTCTTCCTCCTCGACGGCCTGGATCGGCTTCTTCGGCTTGATCAACGGTTCGGGCTTGACCGGTCGCTTGTGCATGAGCTCCCGGCCCGCCAGAATGCCTTCCTGGGCCTGCAACCTCAGCCGCTCCTCGTCACGCCGACGGATATCCTCGGCGATGTCATAGGCCTCGTCTTCGCTGGCACCGAGGCCCTCCAGTGTCCGCCGTCCGAAGAGCAGGCCGGACTCGAAGGTTTCGCGCAACTCGTATTCCACGTCCCGTGCCCGCAGTTCCAGGCTGTGGATGCGGTCATAGGCGCGGACGAACAGGCGAACGTCCGGATACTCCGAGCGGATCAGATCGACGATCTTGTCGGTGATCTCCTTCTTGTGGGTACAGACCGCAACAATCTTCGCCCTTTCGATGCCGGCCGCCCGCAGCATGTCGAGCCGCGTACCGTCGCCGAAATAGATGCGGAAGCCGAAGGTTGCCGCCTGTCGCACGCGATCGGGACTGTCATCCAGAATGGTCACGTCGCGCCCGCTCGCCAGAAGGATCTGCGCTGCGATCTGGCCGAAACGAGAGAAGCCGACCATCAGCACATCCGAGCCGGCGCCTTCGAAGTCTTCGTCCATGTGTTCCTTGTCGACCGCCTGTCGGGCGAGGAGCCGCTGGCCAAGCAGTGCCGTCAACGGCGTGAGCGCCATAGACAAGGTGACGATCGAGATCAGCAGCGAAGATTGCGCATTGCTGAAAAGCCCTGCCGCCGCAGCGGTGGTAAAGAGCACGAAGCCGAATTCGCCGCCCTGTGGCAGGAGCATGCCGATGCGGAGGGCATCATTGTGTGACGAGCCGGCGATGCGGGTGATCCCGTAGATGACCAGGGCCTTGACGGCCATCAGCACGGGGACGGCAATCGCGATCAGCGCCAGGTTGTCGACGATGACCTGAAGCTCCATCGACAATCCGACGGCGATGAAGAACAGCGCGAGCAACAATCCGCGGAAAGGCTCGATATCGGCCTCCAGTTCGTGGCGGTAAGACGACTCGGCCAGCATCACGCCGGCAAGGAAGGCGCCCATGGCCATCGAAAGGCCAGCGACTTGCATGAGATAGGCCGATCCGAGAACGACGAAGAGAGCGGCCGCGATCATCACCTCGCGCGCACCCGTCCGCGCGATGATCTGGAACATCGGCGTCAGCAGGTAGCGGCCGGCGAGGATCATGCCGATCACCGCGCCGATCGCGATTCCCACTTCGATCAAGGGCGATTGCTGCACGTCGCCGCCCTGGGATCCGAGCACCGAAACCATGGCCAGAAGCGGCACGATGGCGAGGTCCTGGAACAGGAGGATCGAGAAGGAGCGCTGGCCATAGCGGCTGTTCATGTCGCCATAGTCTTCGAGCAATTGCAGGGCGAAGGCCGTCGATGACAGCGCGAGGCCGAAGCCGGCAACCAACGCGGCCCGCCAGTCGAGCAGGTCCGACGCGATCACGATGCCGGTCAACACGAGACCTGTGAACACGACCTGGCTCGTACCCAGCCCGAAAATATCACGCCGCATGTGCCAGAGGCGGCTAGGCTTCAGTTCCAGTCCGATGATGAAGAGCAGCAGCACAACGCCGAGTTCGGCGACCGCGAGGATCTCGCCGGAGCCTCCGATGAGGTGCAGAACGGGGCCGATCACCACGCCGGCGGCGAGATAGCCGAGCACGGTTCCGAGCCCCAGCTTGCGGAAAAGCGGTGCTGCGATGACCGCCCCTCCGAGGAGAAGCAGGGGTTGGGCGAACAGGGCTTCGGTTGCGCTGGCCAAGGGTTCTGTCTCCTCGTTTGCCCGATCGGGTTGACCTGAAATGGACCTATGCCGGGCTCGTGAACGGAAAAGCCCGAACCGCCCTTGATGCCCCATCACAGGCACAATAAATGGAGCGGGAAGGAAAGGCCAACCTATGCCCAATCAAATCGATTCCGCCAACCTCCTCGAACGCGCCGAGCAGCTCGTCGACCTCGCCGTCAAGGCGGGTGCCGACAAGGCAGATGCGGTCGTCGTGCGCTCCCGGTCCAAGGGTGTCAGTGTCCGCCTCGGCAAGGTCGAGTCGACCGAAGCATCCGAAAGTGACGACTTTTCGCTGCGTGTCTTCATCGGCCGCCAGGTGGCGAGCGTGTCGGCCAATCCGGGCTTCGACCTCAAGGCGCTCGCCGAACGCGCGGTCGCCATGGCCAAGGTCTCGCCCGAAGATCCCTATGCCGGTCTCGCCGACGAGAGCGATCTCGCCCGTGACATTCCCGACCTGCAGCTCTTCGACGAGACCGAGGTCTCTGGCGATCAGCTGCGCGAAACGGCGCTCGCCATGGAAGAGGTGGCCCGCTCGGTGAACGGCGTCAGCAATTCGCTGGGCGCCGGTGCCTCGGCCGGCATGGGCGGTATGGTTCTCGTCACGTCGCACGGCTTCTCTGGCAGCTATGCCGCGTCGCGCTTCTCCCGCTCGGTCGGCGTCATCGCCGGCGAGGGCACGAAGATGGAGCGCGACCATGATTTCGACAGCCGTCTCTATTTCGCCGATCTCGATAGCCCCGAGGAGATCGGCCGCCGCGCCGCCGAGCGCGCGATCCGGCGGCTGAACCCGCGTCAGGTGCCGACCGCCTCCAACCTCACCGTGGTTTTCGATCCGCGCGTCGCCCGCGGCTTCGCCGGCACCATTGCCGGTGCCATCAATGGTGCCTCGGTTGCCCGCAAGACCTCCTTCCTGCGTGACAAGATGGGCCAGCAGGTCCTGAAAGCGGGTCTCAACATTACCGATGATCCGCTGAAGGTCCGTGGCTCCTCCTCTCGCCCCTTCGATGGCGAGGGTGTGTCGGGCAAGCCGCTGACGATGATCGAGGACGGTGTGCTGAAGCACTGGTTCCTGTCGTCGTCCACCGCCCGGGAACTGGGTCTGACGACCAATGGTCGTGGCGTACGCGGCGGCACCTCGGTCTCGCCGTCCTCCACCAACCTGGCGCTGGAGCCTGGTGACATGTCTCCGCAAGACCTGATCCGCAGCGTTGGCACCGGGCTCTACATCACCGATATGATCGGCAGTGGCGTCGACATGATCACCGGCGAATACAGCCGGGGTGCAAGCGGCTTCTGGATCGAGAATGGTGAACTCACCTATCCCGTCTCCGAGATCACGATCGCGTCCAATCTGAAGGACATGTTCATGCGGATCACGGTGGCGAATGACATAGACCGCAAGTTCGGTGTCGCAGCTCCCACCCTTGCCATTGAGGGTATGACCCTTGCCGGACTCTGATCGAAAGGCCGAGGCCATACCGCACTTCGACTGGCAGGCGGACCTTGCGCTGATCACCGAGGCGGCCCGCGAGGCCGGCAAGGTGGCAATGGCCCATTTCGGCCAGTCGCCGGAGGTCTGGTGGAAGAACGAGGGCCGTTCGCCGGTGAGCGCCGCCGACTACGCTGCCAACCGCATCCTTGAGGAGATCCTTCGTCACGCCCGGCCGAACTACGGCTGGCTGTCGGAGGAGACCGACGACGATCCGGCTAGGCTTTCCTGCGACACGCTCTTCGTCATCGACCCGATCGACGGCACCCGGGCTTTCCTCGCAGGCAAGGATACCTGGTGCGTGTCTGTGGCGGTTGTCCACAGGGGAAAGCCTGTGGCGGGCATCCTGGTTGCGCCATCCCTGGGCGAGGAATTCACCGCAACGATCGATGGCCCCGCGCGCCGCAACGGGCAGGACATTTCAGTCTCGACGGCCGGCATCGAGGGCAGCCTGAAGCTCGCCTCGGCTCAGGACATGGTCGCAAGTTTCAGCTCGGTGCTCAGGCCCCGCATCGAGCGCGTCGATCACATACCCTCGCTCGCCTACCGGCTGGCATTGGTGGCCGACGGGCGCATCGATGCGACGCTGGTGAAGAAGAGCTCCCACGACTGGGACCTTGCCGCTGCCGATCTGATCCTGGCGCGTGCCGGCGGGTCGCTCACTGATCTCGACGGTGAAGCGCTCGTATACAACAGGCAGGAGGTGACGCATCCGGTGCTCTGCGCAGCATCGCGAGAACTACTTCCAGCCTTGCTGAAGAACATCTCCCGAATTCCCCGGAGTTGACCTTTGGGGCGAAATCGCGCAGATGGTTCCCAACAGACTAGGAATGAGAAAAAGGCCGCAAACATGACGGAATCCAACGAAAACAAGCAGCTTCTCCATCTCGTTTTTGGCGGTGAATTGTCAAACCTTGAACAGGTGCAGTTCCGTGATTTGACCAAGCTCGATATCGTCGGCATTTTCCCGGACTATGCCAGCGCGCTTGTCGCCTGGAAGGCGAAAGCACAGGAGACGGTCGACAACGCCCACATGCGTTACTTCATCGTCCACATGCACCGGCTGCTCAATCCTTCCGAGAAGTAAGGACTGGTCGGCGGCCACCGCGCCGTCGCTGCATTCGACCTCCAATGGTCACGGTTTCAACTCAGTCTTCTTGCATCTCTCTTGTTGCGTAGCGACGCCTCCTGAACGGGAAGAACGGCATTGTCGATGAAGATGAGCAGGTTTGATCGATGGCACTGAGCGACGGTCTCGCATCCCTCGCTCTGACGTCCTACGGCTGGTTGGGCCTTGCGGCCTATCCGCTGTCGCGCCCCCTGCTTGCCTATCGGGCCGCCAAGGGCAAGGAAGATCGCGCCCGCCGCAGCGAACGTTTCGGCCATGCGAGCCTCGCTAGACCCGCCGGTCCGCTCGTCTGGATCCATGCCGCGAGCGTTGGCGAAACGACGGCCGTCGTCGCCCTGATGCGCGAACTGCGCCGCCGCGACATTCATGTGCTCTTGACCACGGGTACTGTCACCTCGGCGGAAGTCGCAAAGAACCGCCTCGGCGACATGGTCCTGCACCAGTATGTGCCGCTCGACCTTCTCCCCTGCATTCGTCGCTTCCTCGACTACTGGCAGCCGGATGTTGCGATCGGTGTGGAATCCGAGATCTGGCCGACGACGCTTGCCGAACTGCATCGGCGGCATATCCCGCAGATCCTCGTCAATGCCCGCATGTCTGACCGGTCCTTTGATCGCTGGAAGCGCCATCCCTCGATCGCCGAAACCCTTTTCGGCAAGCTCGCGCTGGTGATTGCCCAGTCCGACCTCGATGCGGAACGCTTCCGCGATCTGGCCGCCTGGCCGGTCAGCGTGTCGGGCAACATCAAGGTCGATAGTGACGCGCCGCCCTGCGATGAGCAGGTGCTGGAGCGCTATCGCCAGCAAATCGGCAACCGCAAGACCTGGGCGGCAATCTCGACCTTTGAGGGCGAAGAGAAGATCGCGTCCATGGTGCATCGGGCGCTGAAGGCCCATACCGGCATGCTGACCGTGCTAGTGCCACGCCATCCCGACCGCTGCGACGAAATCGAGGCCATGCTGGTCGAAAAGGGCTTGGTGGTCGCGCGCCGCACGCGTGGCGATGTCATCACGCCCGAGACCGATGTGTTCCTTGGCGATACCATCGGCGAGATGGGGCTTTATCTGCGCCTGACGGAGGTCGCATTCGTCGGCCGTTCGCTTTCGGCCGAAGGCGGTCAAAACCCGCTGGAGCCTGCCATGCTCGGCTGCGCCGTCCTGTCTGGTCCGCAGGTCAGCAATTTCCGCGAAAGTTACCAGCGACTCGTGCGCAAGGGCTCGGCCCGGATCGTCCGCGATGCCGAAATGCTGGCCAAAGCCGTGCATTTCCTGCTCAACAACGAAGTCGCCCGCTCCAAGATGATCGACGCCGGCCTTGAGAGCATGCAGGAAATGCGCGGTGCGCTGACCGCGACCCTCAAGGGGCTCGAACCCTATATCAGCCCTCTCTCCGTCAAGGCCAAGCTCGAGCCGCGCGCCGCGGGCCAGAGCTGACATCCACGTCAGGACCTCTTCCATGAACGACAAACCCCGGATTGCCGGCATCCTGTTCGACAAGGACGGGACGCTGCTCGATTTTGACGCGAGCTGGGGTCCGGTCAACCGGGAAGTGGCCCTGATGGCGGCGGATGGGGAGCAGGCCTTGGCCGATGCCCTGCTTCAGGCCTGCGGCATGGATCCGGTGTCCGGTGACATTGTTCCGGACAGCCTGTTTGCGGCCGGCAATACGGTCGAGATTGCTGAAGGCATGATCGCGGCTGGCTCGCCCTTCGCTCTGGATATTCTGGTGCCGAAGATCGACGCGTGCTTCGCCAAGGCTGCAGAATTTTCCGTGCCGGTGACCGAGCTTCGACCGCTTTTTGCCCGACTGCATGGCAAGGGCCTTCGCCTCGGCATCGCCTCCAGCGACAACGAACGCTCGATCCGGGTTGCTGCCGAACGGCTCGGCATCCTGCCCTTCGTGGACTACATCGCCGGCTACGACAGCGGCCACGGCAAGAAGCCGGAGGCCGGCATGGTGCTCGGCTTTTGCGCGGCAACGGGTCTTGCGCCGTCTGAAGTCGCCGTCGTCGGAGACAACAATCATGATCTGCATATGGGGCTGAATGCCGGGGCCGGTCTGAAGATCGGTGTCCTCTCCGGAACCGGCTCGCGGGAAACGCTGACCCAGCAATCCGACATGATCTTGAGCGACATCACCGGGCTCGAAGCGCTTTTTGCCTGAGACACGCCGTCTCATTTCGGCACGCTCGCGCTTGACCATCGTGCGTTGCAATGGTTCTTGTTGCGCCGATGGGAAGGCGTCCGCGGGACGCTGAGGTCACGACAGGGACAAGAATGGTATCCGAGGCACCGCCTTTCTGGTGGACCAAGACCGGCTGGCAGGCGATCTGCCTCTATCCGCTCTCCTTCGCCTATGGCCGCATTTCCGGTGCCGTCATGCGCCACCGCCGCAGGCATGCCTTATCCGTCCCCGTCATCTGTGTCGGAAACTTCACCGTCGGCGGCGCCGGCAAGACCCCGACCGCGATCGCAATCGCCAGAGCCGCGAAGGCGCGGGGACTGAAGCCTGGTTTTCTAAGCCGTGGCTACGGCGGCTCTCTCGATGTCACGACCGTCGTCGACCCGCATCATCATCGTTCGACCGCCGTGGGTGACGAGCCCTTGCTGCTCGCCCGCGAAGCGCTGACGGTTATCTCCCGTCGGCGGGTCGCCGGGGCCGAGAAGCTGGTGGCCGAGGGTGCCGATCTCATCATCATGGATGACGGTTTCCAGAGTGCGCGCCTCACGGTCGACTACGCCCTGATCGTCATCGACAGCCAGCGCGGCATCGGCAATGGCTGGGTCGTGCCCGCAGGGCCGGTCCGCGCCCCGATCGGCATCCAGATGCGCCACCTCGATGCGATCCTGAAGGTCGGCAAGGGCGATGCCGCCGACCAGTTCGTCCGCAAGGCATCCCGCAGCGGCAAGCCGGTCCTGGTCGCCAATGTCGTGCCGAGCACCGGCTCAGAGCTTTCCGGTCAGTCAGTGCTCGCTTACGCAGGGATCGCCGACCCCAACAAGTTTTACCGGACCTTGGACGAACTCGGCGCCGTCATCGCCGATCGTCAGGATTTCCCCGATCACCATCACCTCGCCGAGGACGAGATATCCGATCTGATCAGCCGCGCCGAAAAGCCGGGCCTGCAACTCGTCACGACGGCCAAGGACAGCGTCCGCCTGTCGGGCGGTCATGGACGTTCGGAAGAGCTTCGGGAAAAATCGAGGGTCATCGATGTCGACATGCTCTTCGACGACCCGAAGGCGCCGGACCTGATCATCGACCGGGCCATCGAGGCCTGCCGCCGCAGGCGTCTCGACAAGAAGGCGTGAAGCTAGCGCCGCTGGTTGGGCAGGGCGCCTGCGCGCTTTTCGGCTTCGAGCGAGGCTGCCGCATCCACATAGGCTTCCTGTCGGGCGACGCTCCAGTATTTCAGCTCGTCGACCAGCACCGGACGACCGGTGATCGCGCAGGTGACGAAGGTTCCCGGTGTCAGGATCTGGAAATCGGCATCGAGATAGCGGATCTTGGCTTCGCGGTTTCCGCCGCCTTCGAAACGGTTCATCACTCTTCTCCTGCGCCGCGTGTCACGGAACTGCAATACAGCGCCCTCCGGGCGATTGAAAGATGGCTCGCCCTAAAACCCACCATCTGGCGGCTCAGCTGCGTCCGAACAGCCGTTCGATATCAGAGAGCTTGAGCTCCACATAGGTAGGCCGCCCATGATTGCATTGGCCGGAGCCCGGCGTCTGCTCCATCTGGCGCAGAAGCGCATTCATTTCCTCGACCCGAAGCCGCCGGCCTGATCGCACCGAACCATGGCAGGCCATGGTCGCCGCGACATGTTCGAGCTTGGCTGACAGCCGGTCGGCTGTGTCCCATTCGGCAATCTCGTCGGCAAGGTCACGCACGAGCTGCGTCGCATCCATCTCGCCGAGCATTGCCGGTGTTTCGCGAACCGCAATCGCGCCTGGACCGAAGCGTTCGATCGCAAGCCCCAGCTGTTCCAGGCTCTCCGCATGGGTCATCAGGCGGTCGCAATCCTCTTCCGGCAGGTCGACGATCTCGGGGATGAGCAGCCCCTGCGAGGGGAGGCGGCGTCCCGTCAAGGCCTTGCGCATCTGCTCGAAGACCAGCCGCTCATGGGCGGCATGCTGGTCGACGATGACAAGCCCGTCATCCGTCTGCGCCACGATATAATTGGCATGCACCTGCGCCCTGGCGGCACCCAGCGGATAGTTCGAGATCGCTTCGACAGAGGCGCTTGCGGGGGCAGGGTCGATCACGACCGGTTCGCTGCGGGAGGTCGGCACGGAGAGGCTGTCGAAGGCCGCCTGCGCTGCCTCGCCAAAACCGCGCGCAGCTGGCACTGCCGCTGCCGCAAACCCGCCGCCATAGCTTGGCGCCCCACCATAGAGAGGCCGCGACGGCGAACTGGCCGGTGACCACGCCTGTGCCGGCTGCGGCGAGAAGCCCGGACGGAAGGCCCGCAGCATGCCGCCGGCGCCCGTCGTTGCTGCCCGGTCGCCCTCGCGCTGCAGCGATTGCCGGATAGCACCGACGATCAGCCCGCGCACCAGGGCCGGGTCACGGAAACGCACGTCCGATTTCGCCGGATGCACATTGACGTCGACAAGCGCCGGATCGAGCGTCAGTGAGAGCACCGCCACCGGATAACGTCCCTGTGGAATGGTCTCGGCATAGGCGCCGCGGATGGCTGACAGGATCTGCTTGTCCTGCACCGGCCGTCCGTTGACGAAGGCATATTGATGGGCGGAATTGCCCCGGTTGAAGGTTGGCACGCCGGCAAAGCCTGTGAGCCGCACATCCTCGCGCTCGGCATCGAGTTCGATGGCATTGTCCTTGAAATCGGCGCCCAGTATCTGGGCAATTCGCGCCAGATGATCGTCGCCGGTGCCGGGAAATTCGAGCGTCGAGCGGTCGGTGCCTGACAGCACGAAGCGGATCGCCGGAAAGGCGATCGCCATGCGTTTGACGATCTCGGTGATCGCGCCGGCTTCCGCCTTTTCCGTCTTCATGAACTTCAGCCGCGCCGGTGTCGCGAAGAACAGGTCGCGCACCTCGACCGTCGTTCCGGGATTGGCCGCCGCTGGGCGCACGTCCCCCACTTTGCCGCCGACCACAGCGATCTCCGCGCCGCTGTCGGCACCCACCGGGCGGCTGGTGATCGTCAGCTTGGCGACCGATCCGATCGAGGGCAGGGCCTCGCCCCGGAAGCCGAGCGAGCGGATGTCGAACAAGGTTTCGCTGAGCTTCGACGTGCAATGCCGGCGAATGGCGAGCGCCAGATCTTCCGGCCCCATGCCGCAGCCATTGTCGATGACGCGCAAAAGCGTCTTGCCGCCGCCAGCTGTCGCCACCTCGATCCGGGTAGCGCCGGCGTCGATTGCGTTCTCTATCAATTCCTTCGCCGCACTGGCCGGTCTTTCGATGACCTCGCCAGCGGCGATCTGGTTGATGAGCGTTTCGGAGAGCTGCTTGATGATCATCTGTCTATTTTCGCGGATTCGGGGCGGCGGCGAAAGACGAAATCGCAACGGCAGAGACGATGCCCATCATTAAGTGGGTCTTAACGGAATGTCTCTAATCTGAACAATGACTTGCAATGTCTCTGAGCGCAGGTCCGCTGGCAGCGGAATGAGGACACAGCCGCGGTGTCTCTCGTGTGGGTTCCCGCCAGAAGCATGGTTCGGCATGTCTCCGTCATGGCATCAGCCCCACAAAAGTCTTGTTGCGTTCAGCAACGAGGTTCCAAGAGGCAGCAGTGTGAGCGAGTTTCCACCGGCCCCCGGCCAGGATAAGAGACGGCAGGGGCACGACAATCCGTCGGCCGAAGCTGCGCTCGACGCTGCCCTGCTGGATGCGGTGTCCGAAGCCTTCTCCTCCGCCTTCATCGTCTATGATCGCAACGATCATCTGATCTTTGCCAGCCGCAGCGCCCGCCAGTTCCTGCCGCTGCCGGCCTCCTTCTTCGCGCCCGGCACGCGCCTGAGAGACGTTCTTGGCGCCGCCTATGACCTTGGTCTGCGCCACGCGGCGAGCGGCCAGGCGGAAGCGGCGCTCAGCCGCGAAGAATGGCTGACCCGCCAGATCGCCGCCCACTGGAAGGAACGCTACGAAATCCAGTCCTGCGACGACGGTAAGCGTTGGACCCGCTTTTCCAAGCGTCGCCTGCCGTCCGGTTTCGGTTTCTGCGTCATGAGCGACATCACCGAGCAGAAGCGCCGGGAAGAGCAGTGGCGTGCCGATATCGAGCGCGTCCAGCTGACGGAGGAGATTCTCGACAATCTGGCCCACCCTGTTTTTGTGCAGGACCGCAACCTTCAGCTGGTCGCGGTCAACAAGGTCTTCTGCTCGGCCATTTCCGTCGGCGCGGACAACGCACTGGGCGGGACGATCGCCCCCTTGTTCGAGGCAGAGGTCGCCCAGCGCCTCACGACGGTGTCCCGTCAGGTGCTGGAAACCGGTGTCACATCCTCTCTGACCCTGCCCATGCGTCTCTACGGAGACCCGCCGCGACCGATCCTCGCGCATGTCCAGCGGGTCGGAACGCCTGGCCGCTATCTGATCGTCGCGAGCCTCGGCGAAGTCGGCAGTGGCGCTGACCTGCAGTCTCCTCCGGTCGAAGTACCTGAGACGAGGCAGGACGAGGGCGGTGGATATGCGGCGGTCGACGGACGGTTGATCGGCCGCAAGGCATTGCTCATCACCGGCGATCGCGAATTCGAGGCGAGAGCGCTGGAGATCCTGCAGCTCCTCGGTCTCGACAGCTGCTGCGTCCGCAACGACGACGAACTCGACGCATTCCTGTCCGTCGCCCGCTCGGTGGGTGTGGTCATCGACCTCGCCATCGTCGATGTCGACCTCGACATGCAGTGCCTGGAGCTGCTTCAGGCCGTCGACATCGATTACCTGACACTGGCCGAAAACGAGATCGCCACGGATCTCGCCTTTACCGTGCTCGACCGTTTGACCGCGCTGCAGGCACGGCCATCTCCGGCAGATGACTGGGAAATCACCACGGAGGACGTTCCGGCAGCGCCGGAGCCCGCCGTGATCATGCGGACGGCGGAGCAAGCCGCAGCAGTCCCGGTCAAGCCAGCACCGCCACGCCAGCCCTCTCTGGTTCTCGTCGCCGAAGACAATGAGATCAACCAGATCGTCTTTTCGCAGATCCTCGAGGGCCTGGGTTATGCCTATCGCATCTGCGCCGACGGCGAGACGGCGGTAAGCCTCTGCACCGAGCTAAAGCCGGCGATCGTGCTGATGGATGTAACGCTGCCGGGTCTGAACGGCTTCGAGGCGGCCCGCCGCATCCGCCAGTCATCGGAGGATGCCCGGCTCTCGACGCCGATCATCGGTGTTCTCGCCCAGGCCTTCGATCGCGACCGCGAAGCCTGCTTCGCATCGGGCATGAACGACGTCATCCTGAAGCCGCTAAGCCCTGATGTCGTCGATCAGGCCATTCGCCGCCTCGTTCCCGATATCGCAAGACTGGCGTCCACGGCCTGATCCAGACCCCGATTTTTGGGGTGCCCATGGTCGCCGCTTTCCATGCATCGATATGATAATTTTAATGTTTTAGACCCATTCTGGGACGTGTGAGAGAACCGTACCAGGAAGCATGAATGGGTCCCGCCGGACTAGGCCCTGAGCAGCACCGCCAGAGCGACCAGAAGACGACAGGCTACACCGATCGCTTGACCGGCCTTGGCAACCGCTATCGGCTGGGCGACAAGGTGCGGCAGCTTGCCGCCGACCGCGCGTCTGATCCTGCCCCTTTCACCGTCGGCATCGTCAATCTCGACGGCTTCAAGCCGATCAACGACCTGTTCGGCCAGGCCGCTGGCGACGAAATCCTCTGCCAAGTCGCCCATCGCCTGAAGGCTTGTGTACCGGATGGCGCGACTGTCACGCGACACGATGGTGATGAGTTCGCCATCATCCTTCCGCTCGTTTTCGAGCGCCTCGGCGCCGAGCGCGCCGGCCAGCTGATCAAGGACGTTCTCTCGGCGCCCTATGATCTGGGCGACCGCAATGTGCGCCTCTCCGCCTCCCTCGGTTTTGCCGTCTATCCCTTTGCCGGCGAGGATTTCGAGGAACTGATGAAGAGTGCCGAGACGGCGCTCTACCGCTCCAAGCGCCGCGGCCGTGGCCAGATCACCGTCTATTCCCGCGAGATCGCCCAGGAGATGAAACAGGCGACACAGCTCGAGCAGGCGCTGCGCAACGCCATCATCAACGATACGGTCGATGTGCATTTCCAGCCGATCGTCCGGCTGCGCGACAACCGCATCGTCGGCTTCGAGGCGCTCGCCCGCTGGATCGATCCGGATCTCGGCTTCGTCTCGCCGGCCGTCTTCGTGCCGCTTGCCGAAGAGCGCGGCTTCATCGACACTCTCTCTGAGACGCTTCTGCGCAAGGCAGCCGAAGCGACACTCGCTTGGCCGCGCGATCTCTTCCTGTCCTTCAATCTCTCCTCGGTCCAGCTGATGGATCTCCGGACCTCGTTCAATACGCTGTCGATCCTCAACAGCGTCGGCTTCGACCCGCGCCGCCTCGAACTCGAAATCACCGAGACGGCGGTCATGTCCTCGGCCGATACTGCACGGCGCATCATCAAGGAATTGAAGGACGCCGGCATCCGCATTTCGCTCGACGATTTCGGCACTGGCCAGTCGAGCCTCGGCCGTCTGCGCGAATTCACATTCGACAAGGTGAAGATCGACCGCGCCTTCGTCTCGGCCATCACCACTGACCGCACCTCGGAACACATCATCAAGGCGATCGTCAGCATGTGCGAGGGCCTCGATCTCGAGGTCGTCGCCGAAGGCATCGAGACAGATGCAGAAGCCCAGAAGCTGCGCGAACTCGGTTGCGGCATGGGGCAGGGTTATTACTTCGGCAAGCCGGTCGATGCGGCAGCCACCTTGCGTTATCTCGCCGAGAACCATCACGACTTCGCGCTCGTCGACCGCGCCTCGGCCTGATCCTCTTGTCCCTCAGGTTTGGCTCAGCAGCCAGTCGCGCACCCGTGTCGCAGCCGCGCTGAGTTCGCGGGACCGCGGCCAGACGACATGGAAGGCCTGGCCGGTCCTAAGCGCATGTCCACCGACTTCCACGAGTTGCCCCTGGTCGATCAGCCGCTCGACCAGATGCCGCCAGCCGAGCGAAATGCCCTGCCCAGCCAGCACCGCCTGGATCACGAGCACATAGTCGTTGATCGCCAGTCGCCGCCCCGTTGGCCGGTAGTCGATGCCAGCCGAGGCAAACCACTCCGGCCAGCTGCAGGCTTGGCGCACCGGCTCTTCCAGCCAGATCAGCCGGTGCCGGGCGATCGCTTCGGGACTATCAGGCAAGCCGTTCGCCTCGACAAAGGCGGGGCTCGCCACGGCGGTGACGATCTCCGGCGCCAGTTCAGCTGAATAGTAATGCGGCCAGTCCTCGGGGTTGCCACCGCGCACCCCGAGCGGAATATCCTCCTCGTCGAGATCGAGATCCCGCACGCTGGTCTGGATCCTGAGGTCGATGTCGGGAAGATCGTCCCTTAGGGCGGAAAGTCGCGGCAGCATCCACATTGAAGCAAAGGCAGTCGAGGCCGCGAGCGTCACATTCACCTCGCGGCCCTTCATCCGGATTTCTTCCGCCGCCCGGCCGATGCGAGACAGACCGGCAGAGACATCGGCATGAAACCGCTCGCCAACCTCCGTCAGTTTGGCTGCCCGATGCTGCCGCTCGAAGAGCTGCGTGCCGAGCTGCTGTTCGAGACCACGGATGGCATAGGAGACTGCCACCTGCGACATGCCGAGCTCTTCGGCCGCCCGAGTGAAGTTTTCGTGTCGACCCGCGGCTTCGAAGATCACCAGCGCATTGGCCGAGGGGATGAGGCTGCGAAATGTAGTCATAAGCTGAGCTTATCGCATCTCCAGCAATTTTCCAGCGTCACAGCCGCTTTGCCCTGAACTAGCCTCTGAGAAAACGAGGGGAAGCGTCATGGATCAGGCACTTGTGGAAAACCCGGGCACGCGCAGGCAGCGTTCGGCTCGGCGAGGGGGAGCCTTGGTCTCGCCGCTCGTGGTGCCTTATATCAGGCGCAACATCCCGACCTATGACATTCTGTCGGAGGAAAATCTCGAACGCATCGAGGCAGTCGCCGATCGGATCCTCGCCGAAATCGGCATCGAGTTTCGCGACGATCCTGCAGCGCTGGAGCTCTGGCGCAAGGCCGGTGCCGAGATGGATGGGCTGCGCGTGCGGTTCCCCAAGGGCATGCTGCGCGAGATCCTCGCCTCGGCCCCGGCAGTCTTCATCCAGCACGCCCGCAACCCGGTAAACAATGTCGAGATCGGCGGCAATGCGGTCGTCTTCTCGCCGGCCTATGGCTCGCCCTTCGTCATGGACCTCGACAGGGGCCGCCGCTACGGCACGATCGAGGACTTCCGCAATCTGATCAAGCTTGCCCAGTCCTCGCCCTGGCTGCACCATTCCGGCGGCACGATTTGCGAACCGGTCGATGTGCCCGTCAACAAGCGCCATCTCGACATGGTCTACAGCCATATGAAATATTCCGACCGCCCGTTCATGGGCTCGGTGACGGCAGAGGACCGCGCCGAGGAATCGATCGAAATGGCCCGCATCCTCTTCGGTGCGGATTTCGTCGACCGGAACTGCGTCATCCTCGGCAATGTCAACGTCAACTCGCCGCTTGTCTGGGACGGCACGATGACAAAGGCTCTGCGCGCCTATGCACGGGCCAACCAGGCGGCCGTCATCGTGCCTTTCATTCTTGGTGGTGCCATGGGCCCGGTCACCAATGCCGGCGCAATCGCCCAGTCGCTGGCCGAAACCATGGCCGGCTGCGCGCTCACCCAGCTGGAAAGCAAGGGCGCGCCGGTCATCTTCGGCAACTTCCTCTCCTCAATGTCTCTGCGCTCGGGGTCGCCGACCTTCGGCACGCCGGAACCGGCGATCGGCTCCATGGTGATCGGCCAACTCGCCCGGCGGCTGAAATTGCCGCTGCGCTGCGCCGGAAACTTCTCCAATTCCAAGTTGCCGGATGCACAGGCCATGCAGGAAGGTGTGATGTCGATGCTCTCGGCCGTACATTGCGGTGCAAATTTCATCCTGCATTCGGCAGGTTTCGTCGATGGATTGCTCGCCATGTCCTACGAGAAGTTCGTCATGGACACCGATTTCTGCGGCGCGCTCCATTCCTATCTCGCCGGTGTCGTGGTCGACGACAACACACTCGCCATGGATGCCTTCGAAGAGGTCGGGCCGGGCAGTCACTTCTTGGGCTCGGCCCATACGATGCGCAACTACCAGACCGCTTTCTGGGATTCGGCCCTATCGGATAACGAACCCTTCGAAAAGTGGTCGGAAGCCGGCTCGACCGATATGGCGACGCGTGCCAATGCCCGCTGGAAAAAGACGCTCGCCGAATACGAAGCGCCGCCTTTGGACATCGCCATCGATGAGGCGCTTCTAGACTATGTGGATCGCACAAAGCGCGCCAAGCCGGATGCCTGGTATTGAGAGACGATAAGCCCATGGGACCCCCCCCTCTGTCACTGCGTGACATCTCCCCCACAAGGGGGGAGAATGGAGCGCCGCGTTTGCCACTTCCTTTCCAACGCCAGAGGGGTTCAACGGGCCGGCGGCTCAGCCAGTCTCCCCCCGTGTGGGGGAGATGGCCGGCAGGCCAGAGGGGGGCTTGTCCCATATTCGATGGCCCTGCCCTTGAGGAGGAGGAGATCCTCGGCAGGGCAGAGGGTGGTATCCACCATGCTTGACCGTCCCAACGATCCCCTTCTCCAGCCCTTCCAGCTGAAGCACCTGATGCTGAAGAACCGCATCATGTCGACGGCGCATGAGCCGGCCTATTCGGAAGCGGGAATGCCGACCGAGCGCTACCGGCTCTACCACGTCGAAAAGGCGAGAGGCGGCATCGCGCTCACCATGACGGCGGGGTCAGCGAGTGTCAGCCGCGACAGCCCGCCCGCCTTCGGCAATCTGCTCGCCTGGAAGGACGAGATCGTCCCGCATCTGAAGCGCTTGACCGACGACTGCCACGAGCACGGCTGCGCCGTCATGATCCAGCTCACCCATCTCGGTCGACGCACCAATTGGAACAAGGGTGACTGGCTGCCGGTGCTGGCGCCTTCGCCGATCCGCGAGCCGGCCCACCGGCACTTCCCCAAGGAAATCGAGGATTGGGACATCGAGCGCATCGTCGAAGACTATGCGACGGCCGCTGCCCGCATGCAGGAAGCCGGTCTCGATGGGATCGAGTTCGAGGCCTATGGCCACCTGATGGACAGCTTCTGGTCGCCTGCCACGAATAGGCGCGACGATGAATTTGGCGGCTCTCTCGACAACCGCATGCGCTTCTCCAACTTGGTGATATCGGCCGTCAGAAAGGCCGTCGGCCCGGATTTCATCGTCGGTATCCGCATGGTCGCCGACGAGGATTGGGACAAGGGGCTTTCCCGCGACGAAGGCGTCGAGATCGCCAAGCGTTTCGCATCCGGCGGCAAGATCGACTTCCTCAACATTATCAGGGGGCACATCGAGCACGACGCCTCGCTGAACGACGTGATCCCCATCCAGGGCATGGCGGCCTCGCCGCATCTCGATTTCGCCGGTGATATCAGGGCGGCGACGAAATTCCCGGTCTTCCATGCCGCTCGTATCGCTGATGTCGCAACCGCCCGCCACGCGATTGCCGAGGGCAAGCTCGACATGGTCGGCATGACCCGCGCCCATATCGCCGATCCGCATATCGTCAGAAAAATCATCGAGGGCCGGGAGCACCAGATCCGCCCCTGTGTCGGCGCTACCTATTGTCTCGACCGCATCTATGAAGGCGGCGAGGCGCTTTGCATCCACAATGCCGCGACCAGTCGCGAGGCACTGATCCCGCATGATCTGCCAAAGGCGGAAAAGCCACGCAAGGCGGTGGTGGTTGGGGCAGGGCCGGCAGGCCTGGAAGCCGCGCGCGTGCTCGCCGAACGCGGCCATCATGTCGAGGTACTGGAAGCGTCGAGCCGGGCGGGCGGTCAGGTGAACCTGCTGACCCGCAGTCCGCGCCGCAAGGAAATGGTCGGCATTGTCGATTGGCGTCTGGCGGAACTGGAGCGGCTGGGGGTGAGCATCCACTACGACACCTATGCCGGTGTCGACGACGTGCTTGGCTTCGATCCCGATCTGGTTGTCATCGCCACCGGCGGCATCGCCCAGTCGCCGGAACTGGAGGCGGGCGATGATCTCGTTGTCTCCAGCTGGGATATCCTCGCCGGCAGCGTGAAACCCGAGGGGCCGGTTCTTCTCTACGACGACAATGGTGGCCATCCCGGCATGAGTGCGGCGGAAATCATCGCCAATGCCGGCGTCGAACTCGAAGTCGTCTCACCGGAACGCTTCTTCGCGCCAGAGATGGGCGGCATGAACCATGTGCCCTATGCCAAGACCTTCGCTGAAAACAATGTCCGGGTCACGATCAACACCAAGCTGGTGGGCGTCCGCCGTGACGGCAATGCTTTGCTCGCGACACTCGGTTCGGATTTCTCGGATGTGCGGGTGGAGCGACGCGTCGCCCAGGTGGTCGTGGAGCACGGCACCATGGCCAATGCCGATCTTTATCTGGAACTCAAGCCGCTCTCGCGCAATCGGGGCGCTGTGGACTATGCCGCGCTGATCGAGAGACGCGATCCGCTGCCGATCAAGGATGAGGCGGCACGCTTCGACCTCGTGCGCATCGGGGATGCCGTCGAAAGCCGCAACGTCCATGCGGCCATCTATGATGCCCTGCGCTACTGCAGCCTGCTCTAGGACAAACAGCAAAAGGCGGCGCCGAAGCGCCGCCCCTTAGGACCTTAACACGTCCCACGTTCCGGGATTAGTTATCCGTCGACGAGGTGGTGGTGCCGTCGGTCGGAGCCATTGTGCCCGTGTTACCAGCGTCTGCAGCCTGGTCTTCCAGAGTACGGAACTCCGGAGCGTTGCGCAGGCTGTCAGCCGTTTCCGTGGTCACCAGGCGGACTTCTGCGTCAGCGACGGCCTCAGTCGTGGTGGTGGTCGTGGCTGCATCGCCCGTGCCGGTCATGGTCGCATCATCCATTTCGCGGGTGATGGTGATGTTGTCGAACGGGATGGCAACGTTCTTCTGGCCGATGCCGAGGAAGCCACCTACGCCGACGACTGCCGCGACGATACCACCGTCTTCCTGCACGAGCAGGTCGTTGATGTCACCGATCGACTGGTTGTCGGAGGTGTAGATCGGCTGGCCCATGAAATCGTTGACCGAGATCTGGTTTTCAGCCTGTTCCGTCAGATAGGTGGCCGAGCCGGCAGCGTCAGCGGGAGCCTGGGCAGTGGTGCCCATCGTGCCGTCCGTCGAAGCGCCCGGGGTGACCGGAGCAGGCGTCGTCGTGGTGCCGTCCATAGTGGCCGGCGGCGTCGTCGTTGCACCCGGGGTTGCGTCCTGAGCGACGGCAAACGGGGCCATTGCGGTGGAACCGAGCAGCATGGCTGCGGCGAGGGTCTTGAGAGACTTGTTCATGGTGGACCTACCTTTCCTCTGAGATGGTCTGCGACTGACACTGCCCTTGCTGAAGTGCTGGGCGGCGTCGGTTCGAGAGGAAAATGTCCGGCGGCCCCGATCGTTCCGCCGGCGAAGTCCTGAATATTTTGAGGGGGTTGCAGGAACAAAATGCGCCGAACGCAGTTTGCGGGGCCGCTTTCGGCCCCGCCCCGTCAATCCAGAAACTCAGAGTTTGAAGCGCGGCTCGGCTTTGCCCTTGACGCTTACGCCAAGATCGAAGGTCACGCCCGCAAACGTGTCCTCGGACCGTTCCGCGTCGCTTAGGCCTTCCCAACAGGAGGTCACGGCCAGCCGATCGAGATTGGCGCCGTAAAATGCCGGGCAGGTCGGGCGGCGCATCGGCGCCGCGTAGCGGGCGATATGCCGACCGTCGGGCGCATAGCGATCCACAGCGCCGCCATCCCAATTGGCATTCCAGATCGTACCTTCGAGATCGACCACCGATCCGTCGATGACGCCCTGGCGCTGAGACTGATCGATGAACACGGTCGGAGCGGCAACGGGAAGACCGGTCGCGGCATCGAGTTCGACCCGCATCATGTGGTTGACCTTCGAATCGTTGAAGTAACCGACAGACCCGTCCGGCGAGAAGCAGATGCCGTTCGGAATGCTGACGGCGTCAAAGAGCTTGGTCACGGTCGTTCCGGCGACATGGTAGATGGCGCCGGCACCGTTATCCGCCGTCCGGCTCATCGTCCCGATCCACAAGGCGCCGCTCGGATGCATGCGCCCGTCATTGGATCGGTTCTGCGGCTTGTCCTCGATCTTCGCATAGGGCGATAGGGTGCCGCTCATCGTATCGCGCAGGAAGAGCCCCAGGTCGGACGCAATCAGCTGCCGCGTCTCGTCGATGATGGCCAGCACGCTGCCGAGGAAGGGCAGGGCATGCCTGGTCAGACGGCCGCCGGCAACATCGAGTTCGCACAGCGTCTTGCCGAGGATATCGAACCAGAACAGCGCGCCGGTCGTCGGATCGTAAGTCGGACCCTCTCCCAGTTCCATACGCTCTTCGGTTAGCGTCCTGCCGGTGAAGCTCTCTGTCGCGATCACGCTCATCCTCCTTGTCGATTTCGTCTATCTCTGCCGTGCGACTAAGGTCGCAAACAGGGGTTTACGGTAAAATTTATGGGGTATCTGGACCCTCGGCGCTTTACAAGTCTATGCTCCGGCAACCCAAGGGAACAGATTCGGCATTGATATCGCCTTTGGGTGTCCTTCAAGCATTCTTATCGCAAGGTCTCCGACACGGGAGCAGGCGAGATCAAAGGATCGGCTGAAGCCAGGTTTCGCCACGCCTTCGATCCGCAGCCAATGGCAGGTGTTGTAGCAGTTGACGTATACGTCTTGGACAATCTCCTCGATAATCACGACCGGTGACCCGGTATGGACGGGTGTGTGATGGCGAACCAGGACATGGCAGCCGCAGAGCGGGTCGAAGGTCTGATCACTGACGTGAAGGGTTTCAAGACGCAGTTCGACGTCTTCCGCTTCATGAAACGTGTGACGGAGCTTTACGGCGCCCGTGCCTTCATGGTGCTCAATATGCCGGGCGCCACAGCGCAGGAACTCGGCAGCAGTTCGATCATCACCAACTGGCCGTCCGATCTCCTGACCGAGTTCGATCAGATTTCTCTTTTGTCGGGTAGCCCCGTGCTGGCCCATCTGCGCCGCTCGTCGATCCCTTTGCGCTTCGACATCGATGACGTGGCGCTGCAGCGTGATTCCAAATCCGGCGAGGTCTCGAAGGCGCTGTTCACCCGCTTCCGCATGAACCGCGGATCCTATTTCCCCGTCCATGATGCAACGGGTGCGCGGGGCGCCGTCTCATTCATTGGCGACCGCGAGCCTTTCAACGCGCTCGAGATGATGGAACTCGCCTATATCGCGACGCATGTCTTCAATCGCCTCGCTGAAATCCGCGAGATGGACAGCCGCAACAGCGACATGCTGACCGAACGCGAGCTCGACTGCCTCAACTGGACGGCGGCCGGCAAGACCAGCGTCGAGATCGCGGAAATCCTGACGCTCTCCGAGCACACGATTAACCACTACCTGAACCGCGCGACGAAAAAGCTGGATGCGGTGAACCGCACCCAGGCCGTCGCCAAGGCTCTCAGGCTCGGCTTGATCAAGTAAAGGTAAACGCTGGTGCATTTTTGTGCGCCACGCATCATGTCAGCCTAGTTTCCCGGCACAATCTCCATGAAGTGGCGCACGTGGCCCGCTCCGCGGCCTGATATTCGGTCTTTTCGAGACTGGCACGCTTTCTGCATTGCTAGTGTCAGTCCAGAGGGGACGTTGCACGACACCCGTAAAAGGGTGCAGCCTGACAAGCCGCCGCGGGGGGTGCTCTCCGCAGGCGGCTTGTCTGTCTTGGCCGCAAAGGTCGCAGCCCCACGCCGCATTTGCTGTTGGCGAATGTCTCCCGCTCCATTATCTGATTTCGCAGACGTAAGAGACGTAAGCGAAAGAAGATGGACATGGCCGAACTGTCGCGTGATCGGGTGATTGAGGCACTGAAGGGTATCCGCGGACCGGATCTCGATGGCAATATAGTCGACCTCGGCATGGTCTCGGATGTCTTCATCTCTGACGGCAAGGTTTATTTCTCCATCAATGTGCCGGCCGAGCGCGCCCAGGAACTGGAACCGCTGCGTCAGGCTGCAGAGCGGACGGTAAAGGCCTTGCCCGGTGTGAACGGTGCGGTGGTCAGCCTGACCGCCGAGCGCAAGCAGGGCTCCACCCCGCCGCCGCCACGCCCGCAGCCTGCAGCGCCCGCCCACAGCCACGGCCACAGTCATGGCCCGGCGCAGAGCGGACCTCAGCGCACAAAGGCCGGCGTCCCCGGCATCGAAGCCATCATCGCGGTCGCCTCCGGCAAGGGTGGCGTCGGCAAATCGACCACAGCGGTCAACCTGGCTCTCGCGATGAAGGCAAACGGTCTGCGCGTCGGCATTCTCGACGCCGATGTCTACGGCCCTTCCATGCCGCGCCTTCTCGGCATTTCCGGGCGCCCGCAGCAGATCGAGAACCGCATCATCGTTCCCATGGAAAATTACGGCATCAAGGTCATGTCGATGGGCTTCCTCGTCGATGAAGGGACCGCGATGATCTGGCGTGGTCCGATGGTCCAGTCCGCCCTGATGCAGATGCTGCGCGAAGTCGCCTGGGGCGATCTCGACGTGCTGGTCGTCGACATGCCGCCGGGCACCGGTGACGCGCAGCTGACCATGGCGCAGCAGGTGCCGCTTTCGGGAGCGGTCATCGTCTCTACCCCGCAGGACCTTGCCCTCATCGACGCGCGCAAGGGCCTCAACATGTTCAACAAGGTCGAAGTGCCGGTCCTCGGCATCGTCGAGAACATGAGCTACTTCATCGCGCCCGACACCGGAAACCGTTACGATATTTTCGGTCATGGTGGCGCGCGGGCCGAGGCCGAAAAGATCGGCGTGCCCTTCCTCGGCGAAGTGCCGCTCACCATCTCGATCCGCGAGACCTCGGATGCCGGAACGCCTGTTGTGGTGAGCGAGCCCGACGGGCCGCAGGCGAAGATCTACCGCGACATCGCGACCAAGGCCTGGGAGCAGGTCAAAGCCCGTTCCGGCCGCGCAGCCCCGGCGATCGTCTTCGAATAAATCGATCGATCCAAGGCCGGTGACCCCGGTTTTTCCGGGGCCAGTCCTGCGCTGGCTGCATTGCTGTGCTGCGGCAATTGCTTTGGTTTTCGTTCCGGGTCTATGATTGTCTCCGGAACTTCAAACCGCGCGGCATGCCATGAAGGTGACCAGTCCTTGATCAGGGCCTATCGAAGAGACGGAAGTGTCGAAATCATCGACACGGAGCCGGCACCCGGCGAATTTTCTGAAGACATCATCTGGATCGACCTGATCAAGCCGACCCTCGGGGAAGAGCACCTCGTCGAGAGGTTGATCGGCATTCCACTTCCGACGCCGGAAGAGCTGAAGGACATCGAGCCCTCCAGCCGCCTGTATGTCGAGCACGAGGCGATCTACATGACCGCCTCGCTGATCTATCGGACCGACTCCACCTATCCGCTGCTCACCGACGTCGCCTTCATCCTCCATCGCGGACGGCTGATCACCATCCGCTATGCCGAGCCGAAATCCTTCGCTCTGTTCAGCGCCAGCCTCCTGCGGCTGAACGGTCAGTGCGATACGGGCGCCAAGCTTTTTGGCCACTTGCTCGAGACGATCGTCGATCGCACTGCCGAGATCCTGGAAACACTGGCTTCGAGGCTCGATGCCTTGTCGATCACGGTGTTCGTCAATCGCAAGGCGGCCAAGCGCCGCCCGCCGCGCTTTCTCGAAGACAAGCTCCTCGATATTGCCGGCCATCACCAGATGGTCAGCAAGCTGCGCGACAGCCTCGTCTCCCTGTCGCGCCTCGTCATTTTCCTGCAGGCGCAGCCGGTCGTCCGGCGCGAGGAAGACGCAGCCGAACTCTACATCATCGTCGCGCGGGACATTCAGTCGCTCGGCGAGCACGCAGCCTTCGTCGGCAACAACATCACCTTCATGCTCGATGCCTCGCTCGGCCTCATCAATGTCGAGCAGAATGCCATCATCAAGATCTTCTCGATCGCCTCGGTGGTCTTCCTGCCGCCGACTCTTGTCGCGTCGATCTACGGCATGAACTTTGAAGTCATGCCGGAACTCGCATGGAACTTCGGATACCCCATGGCGCTTTTCGCCATGCTGCTTTCCGCCATCATCCCCTTCTTGTTTTTCCGTTGGAAAGGCTGGCTCTAAAGAGCCTGGTACCTCATGCAACAAATCGATCACCAGCCCTCGGCTGGTCCGAAGGATGCACGCAGTCTTTTTCTTCTCGCCCTCGGTTCGGTCGGTGTCGTCTACGGCGACATCGGCACCAGCCCGCTCTATGCCTTCCGCGAGGCCCTGAAGCCGATCGGTGTCGACGGCATTACCCGCGTCGAAATCATCGGCCTCGTCTCGCTGATGATCTGGTCGCTGACGATCATCGTCACGCTCAAGTACGTCCTCTTCCTCTTGCGGGCCGACAATGACGGCGAAGGCGGAACCCTCTCGCTTCTGGCGCTGCTTTCGAAGACGGCCAACGGCCACGGTCCGGTCCTGATGGTGCTGGGCCTGATTGGTGCTGCCCTCTTTCTCGGCGATTCCATGATAACGCCGGCGCTCTCGGTCTTGTCGGCCGTCGAAGGCCTGAAGCTCGTCGCGCCCGATATGTCCGATTACATCGTGCCGATCTCGCTCGCGATCCTGATTGGCCTCTTTGCGGTCCAGTCACGCGGAACGGGGGCCGTCGCGCGCTTCTTCGGGCCGATCACGGCGGTCTGGTTCATCGTCATGGCAGCCGGCGGCATCATGCATATCTTCGATGACATCGGCATCTTCTCAGCCTTCAATCCCTGGTATGCGGTGAGCTTCCTGCTGCGCGAAGGCTTCCTCGGCATCATCGTGCTTGGCGCGGTCTTCTTGACGGTCACGGGTGCGGAAGCGCTCTATGCCGACCTCGGCCATTTCGGCCGCAAGCCGATCCAGCTCGCCTGGTTCGCGCTGGTCTTTCCGGCGCTCGTCCTGAACTATCTTGGGCAGGGGGCTCTGGTCCTCAGCGATCCCTCCACGGCCTCGGATCCTTTCTTCCTGATGTTTCCGTCCTGGGCGCTCCTGCCGATCGTGATTCTGGCAACCTTCGCAACCATCATCGCCAGCCAGGCCGTGATCACCGGCGCGTTCTCGCTGGTCCGCCAGGCGATCCACCTCGGCTTCCTGCCGCGCATGCAGATCCTCTTCACCTCCGAAACCCAGAGCGGCCAGATCTATCTGCCCTCGGTCAACACGCTTCTGCTCGTCGGCGTGCTCTCGCTGGTTCTGCTCTTCGAAAGCTCGGAGGCGCTCGCGACCGCCTACGGCATCTCGGTGACCGGTGCCATGGTGGTGACGACCGTCATGGCTTTCGAATTCGTTCGCAAGAGATGGAACTGGAGCCTGGCGCTCGCGGCCGCGGTGCTGACCCCGTTACTCCTTCTCGAATTGGTCTTCCTCGGCGCGAACCTTCTGAAGATCCATGATGGCGGCTACATACCGGTCCTCTTCGCCGCAGCCTTCACCGTGGTCATGTGGACCTGGCGCCGCGGCACGGCGATCCTCTTCCAGAAGACCCGCCGCGACGATGTCCCGCTTGAAGCCTTCATCGCCATGATCGAGAAGAAGGGCGAACACGGCCCGACCTGCGTCGCCGGCACGGCCATCTTCCTGACCAGCGACCCGACCTGTGCGCCGGCCGCCTTGATGCACAATCTGAAGCACAACCATGTCATCCACGAGCGCAACATCATCCTGACGATCCGCACGCTCGGACGCCCCCGTATCGCCGAGGTGGATCGGTTTGCGGTCGAGGAATTGTCCGAACGTTTCTCGCGGGTCGAGATCCGCTTCGGCTTCATGGAAACGCAGAACGTCTCGAAGACGCTGGCGAGCCTGCGCCGTGGCGGGTTGAAGTTCGACATCATGTCGACCTCCTTCTATCTCGGCCGTCGCAAGCTGGTCGCCGGTCAGGGCATGGGCATGCCCCACTGGCAGGACCGGCTCTACATCGCGCTTGCGGAGGCAGCGGCCGACCCGTCAGACTATTTCCGCCTGCCGGCCAACCGGGTGATTGAGCTTGGATCACACGTCATCATCTGACCGGCCCAACATTCCTCCATGAGCTTCAGGACCGTCGGCATGCCCGGCGGTCCTGCCATTTTTGCCCCGCTGCTCCCAAAGCTGTGATCGCGCATTAACCAAGCATCAAGGTTAACGAGAGATATTCCTCTAATGTAATCCTGTTTGGGTTCGAAGCGTCGGACCCGTGTCAGCGTGTGTTGGAGTGTGGCCTTGCGTCCCAAGTTTCGTCCTTCGAAGAAGGTCCTCTCCCGACTGGAGAATTGGACCTCTCCCCTGGTCTTCGGCCTCGCGTCCTGGCTGATTTTCCCCACCGTCGCCGCCCAGGCCGATATGGCAGGTCTGTTGACCGGTCTCGACCGTGGTGCCAGCAATTGGCGCATGGTGATGACCTCGACGCCGGCCGGCTCGATCCACGAAGCCAGTCTCGCCTTTTCGGAAGGGGAGGCATCCGAGGCGCTGTCCGGTGGTGCGGGCTTGATCCTGCCCGACGGTCGCCGCATCGCCTTCGATGGCGGCAAGGCCGATCCTGATTCGTTGCCGGATGAAATGCGTGTCACCCGCGATCAGAAGAAGGGCCGGGTCATGGCCGTCGAGCCCATGCTGCCGCCGCGCGCCTTCTCCGCCGGATCTATCTTGCAGCGGACGAGCTCGCTCATGGAGCCGGAGCTCAAGACACCGTCCGTCTTTGCCCGCGAGGAAGACAAGGCCAAGCCCGTCGAACTCGCAAGCTTCTATTTCAAGCGCGAAAAGCCGGTCGCCGATCCCTCCCTGTCGCCGATGATTGCAGATCTCGTGACTAATTCCGTGCCTGATGTGCTGGCGACTGCCTATGCGCCGCCGGCTCCGGACTATGCGAGCGTTTCGCCCTTCGACAGCATCCTGACCGACAAGCAACAGGACCAGGGCCGTTTCATCCCCGATATCGACCCGAAGGATCACGCCTGGGCCGCCACGCCGCTGCCGGCAGCCGTCTTTTCCGACAAGGAACAGAAGTGCCTGGCGGAAGGCATCTACTTTGAAGCCCGCGGCGAATCGGTGAAGGGCCAGGCTGCCGTCGCCCAGGTCATCCTCAACCGGGTGCGCAATCCGCATTATCCCGACACGATCTGCGGCGTGGTCTATCAGAACGAAAATTGGCGGAATCGCTGCCAGTTCTCCTTCGCCTGCGATCGCATCCCCGATATCGTCACGTCTCCGCGCCACTGGAAGATTGCCAAGGAAATTGCCATGGCCGTCACCGCCGGCAAGATCTGGTTCAAGGATGTCGGCTCCGCCACCCACTACCACGCGACCTATGTGAAGCCCGCCTGGGGCCCGACGATGAAGCGCGTGGACAAGATCGGCAAGCACATCTTCTATCGCACCTATGGCGGCGGCTGGAGCTGAAAACCCTTCAGCGCAGCCTGTCGAGCCAGTTCGACAGCAGCGGCACGATCAGGAACGACAAGGCATAGGTGAGTGGTACCGTGACGAAGATGTAAAGCATTGGCGTCAGATTGCCTTCCGGGCCGAAGGCGAATGCTGCCTGCACGCCGATCATCCAGCCGAGGATGACACTGATCAGGATGCGGACTAGAAAGCGCGTCATCTCTTCCCCCCCGGGCAGGACGTCTCCCAGGAGCCTCCCATGTCCGTCCTCGTTCCGCAATCGTCACGCCATGCCCGCCCAAGGCCTGCAATGAACCGAGCCACACGTCTCCGTGAATGTGGCAGATTCTGGTCCATGGTTGCGACGGATTGACCGGATTTGTCGTCCGTCATCTGCGACGATTCTGCATCTTGGACTTAAGTCTATGATTTTTCGGGGTTAATTTGTGGTGAAACTTGGTGCTGTCACGCCTTGACTATGCAGGGGCTCAAAATTATGGTGCGCCCGACTTCAAAGCGGGCCAGAAGGGGTTCTATCTCGCCGTTTCTGCATTCAATTCGGGCGCATAAACGGCGCTTGAGACAGGCGACGGTCGGAGAAAGCCATGACGGACCACCGGGAAGAAGATCTGGAAGAGCGCCGCAGACGGCTGACCACGGAACTCGCTGAGCGGGATGCCAAGGTCAAGGACGACGAGCGAGCCGAGATCAATGCCGACCAGACCCGTAAGGGATATGGTATGGCAATGAAAATCTCGAGCGAATTCATCTCCGCCATCATTGTCGGTGCCCTCCTGGGTTATCTTTTCGACTACTTTGTGGGCACGGGGCCGTGGGGCATGATCGTCATGCTTATGATCGGTTTCTGCGCCGGCGTGTTGAACGTCATGCGCGTCGTCGGGGTCGTGGCATCGCCACATCCTGCGGATCGCAGACTGGACTTGGACGACAAGGGCAACGGTCGCTGACGCGCCGGCCCGGAAACGAGAATGACCGCTTCGGCGGCGAAAGCGAAAGAGCAGAACGTGGCAAACGATCCCACTTCCCAGTTCCTTGTGAAGCCGATTGTACCGATCGAAATCGGCGGGATTGATTTTTCGTTCACCAACGCATCCCTGTTCATGGTGGCAACCGTTGCCGCTGCGTCGGGCTTCCTCTACTTCTCGACCGCCAATCGCGGCCTGATCCCGACGCGCATGCAGTCGGTCGCCGAAATGGCCTATGAGTTCATTGCCTCCATGCTGCGCGAAGGTGCTGGCGCCAAGGGCATGCACTTCTTCCCGATGGTGTTCTCGCTGTTCATGTTCGTCCTGACGGCAAACCTGCTCGGCATGTTCCCCTACTTCTTCACGATCACCAGCCAGATCATCGTGACCTTCGCGCTGGCCCTGTTCGTGATCCTGACGGTCCTGATCTACGGCTTCTACAAGCACGGACTGCACTTCCTCTCGATCTTTGCGCCGTCTGGCGTGCCGGTGGCACTCCTGCCGCTGGTCTCGACGATTGAGGTCGTGTCCTTCCTGTCGCGCCCGATCAGCCTTTCGGTTCGTCTCTTCGCCAACATGCTGGCCGGTCACATCACGCTCAAGGTCTTTGCAGGCTTCGTCGTGTCGATGAGTGCTGCCGGCGCCGTCGGCGTCGCAGGCTCCATCCTGCCCCTCATCATGACGGTCGCCATGACCGGTCTCGAATTTCTCGTTGCCTTCCTGCAGGCTTACGTCTTCGCGGTACTGACTTGCATGTACCTGAACGACGCCGTGCATGGTGGTCACTGAGAATAAAGTCGCTGGCCCCGGTGTCCCGGGTGTCAAAAACAGCCGCAACAACCCATTCGAAGGAGTATCCATATGGAAGCGGAAGCAGCAAAGTACATCGGCGCGGGTCTCGCATGCCTCGGCATGGCTGGTACGTCCCTCGCTCTCGGCCGTATCTTCGGTGACTACCTGACCGGCGCACTGCGCAACCCGTCTGCTGCTGACAGCCAGTTCGGCCGTCTGGTATTCGGCTTCGCCGTTACGGAAGCTCTGGGCATCTTCTCGCTGCTCATCGCTCTCCTTCTCCTGTTCGCCGTCTAATAACGGCTGGAGTTTGAGATCACGGCGCGCCGACAAGGCAGCCGTGATCTCGCGCATTTGAGCATACACCTGGAGGTGAGCATGTTTGTGACCCCCGCCTTTGCCCAGGAAACCCCGGCAGAAGGCCAGCTTCACACAGAGACCGGCGTGGCCCACGACGAGGCTCATGGCGGCGGCGTGTTCCCGCCGTTCGATTTTTCGACCTATCCGTCGCAGCTTCTGTGGCTGGTGATCACGTTCAGCGTGTTCTACATGCTCATGCAGAAGGTCATCGTTCCGCGCGTTGGCGGCATTCTCGAGAACCGCCACGACCGCATCGCTCAGGATCTCGACGAGGCTGCTCGTCTGAAGTCCGAAGCCGATGCCGCCATCGAAACCTACGAGCGCGAGCTGACCGCGGCCAAGGCGAAAGCCGGCCAGATCGCTTCTGCCGCTCGTGACGCATCCAAGGCCAAGGCCGATGCGGAGCGTGCTTCGATTGAGACGGAACTCTCCGCCAAGATCGCTGCTGCCGAAAGCCGCATTGCCGATATCAAGGCGCGCGCTTTCGCTGAAGTCGACACGATCGCCATCGACACCGTTGGCACGATCGTCGAAGAACTGATCGGCGCCAAGTCGACCGCAGCCGACATCAAGGCCGCCGTCTCCGGCGTCGCCAAGCAGGGAGCGTAAGCATCATGGACGCTTCATTTTTCGCACTCGTTGCCCTCGTTCTCTTCTTCGTCCTGCTCGCCTACCTGAAGGTACCGGGCATGATGGGCAAGGCTCTCGACGAGCGCGCCGACAAGATCCGTGACGAGCTGGCCGAAGCCAAGCGCCTGCGCGAAGAGGCCCAGCACCTGTTGGCCGAATACCAGCGCAAGCGTAAGGAAGCCGAAGCCGAGGCTGCAGCCATTGTTGCTGCCGCCGAGCGCGAAGCCGCTGCCCTGACCGCGGAAGCCAAGCAGAAGACCGAAGAGTTCGTTGCGCGCCGCAACGCGCTTTCCGAGCAGAAGATCAAGCAGGCCGAGACTGAAGCCGTGAACGCCGTTCGCGCCGCAGCCGTCGACCTGGCGATCGCCGCTGCCGAAAAGGTTCTGGCGAAGAAGGCTGACGAAGCCGTGCAGCAGACGCTGTTCAGGGCCTCCGTCGGGGAAGTGAAGTCGCGCCTGAACTAAGGCCGGCCGACCGCTGACATCATCGTCATTCTGACGCCCCGATCGGTTTCCGCTCGGGGCGTTTTCTTGTTCGGCCGATGGTCGTCGAGTGAAGCGGGGCGACCTTTGATCGGCTGTGCCTCTGCGGTGCACATGCGCGGGCAAGACCGTGGCTAGGCGCCGACAAGGATTTTAGAAATTTTTTTCGTCCGCTGGCGCCGCGATTTTCAACGGCCGGAAGCTCATCCGATGCAAGGGGCAGGGGCCGTGCGTCACGATGGCGCTGCGGTGGCGGTCCGTGCCATATCCGGCATGGACTTCGAAACCATAGCCAGGATAGACGACACCCGCCCTCACCATCATCCTGTCCCGCATCACCTTGGCGATGATAGAGGCGGCGGCGATCGAGACCGATCGGGCGTCACCCTTCACCACCGCTTCCCCTGAACACAGGAGGCCGAGCGGTACGTCGCGACCGTCGGCGAGCACATGCCGGGCTTCGTGGTCGAGACCGGCCACGGCCCGGCGCATGGCATCGAGGCTCGCCTTGCGGATATCGATGAGATCGATACGCTTGGGCGAAGAGGAGGCAATCGAAACGGTTGCTTCGGCAAGAATGCGCTCATAGAGCACCTCGCGCTGGGCGGCGGAGAGCTTCTTGGAATCGTTCAGCCCATCAGGGATCCGCTTCGGATCGAGGATCACGGCTGCGGCGACCACAGGGCCTGCCAGAGGCCCGCGGCCGGCCTCGTCCGTCCCAGCCACCGGCCAAAGGCCTTGACGCTTGGCGCGGCTCTCCAGCGAGAAATCCGGGACAAGCGGCATGTCTGGAAAGAGGCCAGGAGAATCGGGTGGCGTGCGACGTTTCATGCGGCAGAAATCGCACGCGCACCCGACCTCCTGCAAGTCCCCGGTCCCGATCGCGATCATGGCGAAGGGGGCGGCTTACCAGGGACTACATCCGGTGCGAGGCGGCGGACAACGGCACCGGAATGCAAATACAAACCCAAATCAGAGCAGCGACAGTTGCACGCCGTCGCTATTGGGTGAGATGAACAGGTCTTCCCTGAGATGCAGACTACGGCGCATCAGGCCGAGCCGCTTGGTCGCCATCTCGAAGCGACGGCTGATCTGCCACGCATAGGGACCTGCCCCCTTCATCCGCTTGCCGAATTCGGCATCGTAATCCTTGCCGTCGCGCATCGAACGCACCAGCGACATCACGTGCCGATAGCGATCCGGGTAATGCTGCAGCAGCCAGTCGCGAAACAGCGGGCTCACTTCGAGCGGCAGGCGCAACAGCACATAACTCGCCTCCGTCGCACCTGCGGCCTTGCCGCTGTCGAGGATCCGCTCGATCTCGTGGTCGTTGAGGGCCGGAATAACAGGCGCCATCATTACAGCCACGGGAATGCCGGCCTCCGACAGGGTCTTGATCGCCTCCAGCCGCTTGGCCGGCGTCGAGGCGCGGGGCTCCATCGTGCGTGCGAGCTTGCGATCCAGTGTGGTCACCGAGATGCCGACTTTCACCAGCCCGCGCTCGGCCATCGACTTTAAGATGTCGATATCACGCAGGATGAGCGCCGACTTCGTCACGATCACCACGGGGTGGTTCGCCTTGTCCAGCACCTCGAGGATCTGTCGCATGATGCGCCATTCCCGCTCGATCGGCTGATAGGGATCGGTGTTGGTGCCGATCGCGATCGGCTTCACCTTGTAGCCAGGCTTCGACAGTTCCCGTTCCAACAGGCGCGGCGCATCGGGCTTGGCAAACAGCTTCGCCTCGAAGTCGAGACCTGCCGACAGGCCCATATAGCTGTGGGTCGGCCGGGCAAAGCAGTAGATGCAGCCGTGCTCGCAGCCCCGATAGGGGTTGATCGACCGGTCGAAGGGAATGTCGGGTGAATCGTTGCGGGTGATGACCGTGCGCGGCTTCTCGACCTGAACTTCGGTCCTGAAGGGCGGCATGTCCTCAAGCGTGTGCCAGCCGTCATCGAAGGCGACGCGTTCCTGGCTCTCGAACCGGCCGGCCGGATTGATCCCGGCCGCACGTCCGCGCCGCCGATCGATCTCGATCCGCATACCGGACGCATTCATCAGCGCATCGGCAATATCTGCCGTATTGCCAGGCTGAAATGCAGCCTGGCTCACAAGAGACAGCTCGGTCATGTTTGGCTCCTCGCGGGCGTTGCCGCCTCGCTCAATGACTTTATTCCTAGCGACAAAAAGAGAACAATGCAAGAACAAACTTCAAGAAACTGGCTGTGGCAAAACTTTGTGCAATGCGATAGATATAGGCAATGCTGACAGTGATCATGGAATGCCACGACCAGGAACCCGAGCTCGCACAGACCTTGTCCGTGCTGGTCGCCGGCGCTGTCGAGGGTCTGGTCAGCGATGTCATCGTCCTCGATCACGGCTCGACTGATGGCTCGTCCGTGGTTGCCGACGCTGCCGGGTGCCGCTTTTATCAGCAATGGGACATGAAGCATGTGCTGGCGACGGCGCGGGGCGAATGGCTGCTGCTGATCGAACCGGGCGCGCGGCTCGGCCAGGGCTGGGTGGACGAGGTCGGGGAATATGTCGCGCTCAACAAGGCGCCGGCCCGGTTCTCCGAATCGCGGCTTTACCGGTTGCCCTTCTACCGCCGCCTGACGCGCAGCACACCGCTGCTCGAGAATGGCCTGCTGATCCCGAAGTGTCAGGCACAGGGGCTCGCAGGCGAGGGCAGGGAACTGCTTCAGCTGGCCCGCGGCCACAAGCCGCGCCGCCTTGCCTCCGAGATCATTCCCTCCTGGGTGGCCCGCGAAGCGCGCCGCTAATCAGCTCTGGCTGCGTCTCAGATGCTCGTCGAGCCGGGGCATGATTTCCACGAAATTGCAGGGCATGTGGCGATAGTCGAGCTGGAGCTTGATGATCCCATCCCAGGCATCCTTGCAGGCGCCGGGAGAGCCCGGCAGCACGAAGATGAAGGTGGCATTGGCAACGCCACCTGTCGCCCGCGACTGGATCGTCGATGTGCCGATCTTGTCGTAGGAGATGCGGTGGAAGACCTCCGAAAAGCCATCCATGCGCTTTTCGAACAGCGGCTCCAGCGCCTCGGGCGTCACGTCGCGCCCGGTGAAGCCCGTGCCTCCGGTGGTGATGACGACATCGATTTCGGGCGTCTTCGTCCAGCTTTCGACCTGTTCGCGGATCTGGGCCTTGTCATCCTTGACGATCGCCCGGGCAACAAGCCGGTGGCCGGCTTCTTCGATCCGGGCGACGAGCGTGTCTCCTGACTTGTCGTCGGAAAGGCTGCGTGTGTCGGAAACGGTGAGCACCGCAATGCCGACGGGGATGAAGGGGCGGCTCTCGTCGATGCGGCTCATCAGTTTTCTCCCGGAACGGTGCGCGTGAGCAGCACATACCAGTTCGGCCGATAGGCCGAAAGCGCCAGGGCCGCCTTCATCGCCGCAGCCTCGGTTTCGTAGAGACCGAAACAGGTAGCACCAGAGCCGGACATGCGCACGAAGCCCGCCAGGCTCTGTCCCAGCAGGTCGCAGGCCTCGGCAATCTCCGGCACCAGCGCTTCCGCCGGCGGCTGTAAGTCGTTGCGCAGAACAGAAAGCGACTGCATCCAGTCAGCCGCGGTTGAGCCCGCGCTCATCTCACCGATAGGCTCATTGTCGCGGCGCTGAAGGCTGCGGAAGATCTCCGGTGTCGATACCGGTTTCAGCGGATTGACGAGCACCAGCGGAACGGATGGCATATCTACCTTCTCGATTGTCTCACCGATCCCGCGGGCGCGCAGCGGCGTCGAGGCGAGACACATCGGCACGTCGGCGCCGAGCTGCATTGCGATCTGCTGCAGCGTCTCGGCCGGCAGTTCCGCCCTCCAGAGCCTGAGGAGACCGCGCAGCGTCGCTGCCGCATCTGCCGAGCCGCCGCCGATCCCCGACGCAATCGGCAGGCTCTTGTCGAGGAGAATGGCAACGGCGCCGTATGGTTGGCCGCATTGGTCGAGGGCGGCCCGCAACAGGTCGCGGGCCTGCAGAACCAGATTGTCCTCGCCAGAAAGCTCAGGTCCGAAACGCCCGACGACCCTAAAGCTGTCGCTGTCTGCCGTCTCGAACGTGAGTTCGTCGCCGTCCTCGGCAAAGGTCACGAGACTGTCGAGAAGATGATAGCCATCGTCCCGCCGACCTGTGACGTGCAAAGCAAGATTGATCTTGGCCGGAGCCGTCTCGACGATCCGCTCCGGCCGGCGCTCTGCAGTGTCTGTCATGCGGCTCAGGTCTTCTTGTCGTCTTTCTTGGGCTCTTCGACCGGCTTGGTCTCGACCTTGGCAGCATCCGCCTCGATCGCCGGCAAGCCCTTTTCGATCTTCGCCTGGATCTTCGGAACCTCGGCCTCTTCCGGCTCGGAGGCCAGCGCCCGCTTCCACTGATACTTGGCTTCGAGTTTGCGACCGACGCGCCAGTAGGCATCGCCCAGATGGTCGTTGATCGTCGCGTCCCCGGCGCGCAGCTCGACGGCCCGTTCGAGCTCAACCACCGCTTCCTCGAAGCGGCCGAGGCGGTAATAGGCCCAGCCGAGCGAATCGACGATGTATCCATCATCCGGCCGCAGCTCGACAGCCTTCTTGATCATCTCCAGGCCTTCCTGGAGGTTGCGATTCATGTCGACCCAGGAATAGCCGAGATAGTTCAGCACCTGCGGCTGATCGGGGTTGAGTTCCAGCGCCTTGTGGAAGTTGGGCTCCGCCTTGTCCCACTTCTTCAGCCGCTCATAGGCGATGCCGCGCTGGAAGAAGACCGACCAGTGGTTCCGCGCCGGGTTCTGACCGATGATCTCGATCGCCTTGTCGTAATTGTCCGCCATGGCCGCATAGTCCTTGGCATCGGACAGCACGCTGCCATAGGCGAGATAGCTTCTGATATCCTGCGGATCGGAGGCGATCAGGGCGAGCAGATGTTCGCGCGCTTCCTGAACCTTGCCGGTCTCGGCAAGCGTCAGACCAAGCTGCAGCTCGGAGATGCGCCGCATCGGCGAGGACTCGGGCACCTGACGGTAGAATGCGATCGCCTTTTCCGGCTGCTTTGCATTCTCTGCGATCCCGCCGAGCAGGATCAGCGTGTCGGCGGCATCCTTGTCCAGCGCATGGGACAGTTGGAGATAGAGCATGACCGTGTCTTCGGCACCTTCGCGGTTCAGCGCGCCACCGATCGAGAAGAGAACGCCGGCCGCACCCTGTGCCGCCGTTGCGACGACCGGCTTCGGCTGGCCACCGGATTCAATCTCAGTGCGGAGCGCCTTGAAGGGGGCAAAATTGGTGATCAGTTCGTCACCGGCCGAGAGGGCGTCGAGCGCCTTCTGCTTGTTGCCGGCCTGGGCTTCCAGCGTCGCGAGCGCGATCACCGAGCGGGCGAAGGTGTCGGGCGCGGTTGCCCCGCCATTGCGGTCTGTCACCGTATCGGTGAGTGCCTTTCGGGCGGCATCGACATCGCCGATCATCGCGGCCATGACGCCGACATTGTAGTTGCGGAAGATACCGTACCAGCTCGGACCCTCGAGATCCTGAACGAGCTTCAGCGCTTCCTTGCCCTTGCCTTCGCCGACCTTGGTCCAGGCGATCAGCAGCTGGTTCATCAGCCGGTCGAGATCGTTCGGTCCCTGATACTTGAAGTGCTTCAGCGCTTGCGTGTAGTCGCCGTCTCGGATGGCGCGAAAGCCGAGCGCCACGGAGGTGACCCGCTCCACGGCCGGATCGTTCTCCAGAACCTTGGCCAGATCCACGCCCTCGTCGAACTCGCCGTTCATGATGAGCGCGATCATCAGCCGCTGCTGAAGCTCAAGCTCGTTCGGCGTGAATTCCAGGGCTTTCTTGTAGAACTTCACCGCACTCGGGTAATCGCGATCCGCTTCGGCTGTCCGGGCAGCCAGAAAGGCGCCTGCGAAAGAATCGACGCTGCCGAGATCGAAACTCTCGGCTTCCGTCGGCTGGGCATTGGCAGCAGCAAGAGCCAGCGGCGCCTGCGAGACGCTGAGCAGCAGCGCGAGCGCGGTGCCGGCGAGAGTGCGAAGGGCAAAGCTTTGCCGCATGAACGAGCCTTTCAAGAACCGAGAGCAAGCGCGGGTCGCCCGCGCGCGGGCGATTGGCGATGATTCACGGACAGAATGGCTTTTTTGAAGCAGCCTCGCAAGGCAATCGCTGGATCTGCGTCAATTCACGCGCGCGATGCAGAAGTCGATCACGTCGTTGAGGGCGCTTTTCCACGGCGTCTCGGGCAAGGGCGCCAAGGCATCGCGTGCGATCGTGCCGTAATGCTGCGCCCGCTGGATCGTGTCGTTGAGCGCGCCGTACTTGCCGATCAGGCCGAGCGCCTTTTCGAGCCTTGCATCGTCGTTCTGTCCACCTTCGATGGATTCCTTCCAGAATTCCCGTTCGGCGGCCGTGCCGCGTCGATAGGAAAGAATGACCGGAAGCGTGATCTTGCCTTCGCGGAAATCGTCGCCGACATTCTTGCCGGTCTCGGCAGCCTTGCCGCCGTAATCGAGAACGTCATCGACCAGCTGGAAGGCGAGGCCGAGATTCATCCCGTAGGATTTCATCGCGCTGCGGGTCGACTTGTCGGTGCCGGCAACGATCGGGCCGACTTCGGCGGCCGCTGCAAAGAGCGCCGCGGTCTTCGCACGGATGACGGCGAGATAATCGTCTTCCGTCGTCTCCATATTCTTGGCGACTGAAAGCTGCAGCACCTCGCCCTCGGCGATCACGCAGGCCGCGGTGGAGAGAACGTCGAGCGCGTCGAGCGAGCCGACCTCGACCATCATCCGGAAGGCCTGGCCAAGCAGGAAGTCGCCGACGAGCACGCTCGCCTGGTTGCCCCAGATGGTCCGGGCGGTGGACTTGCCGCGACGCAGATCGCTTTCGTCGACCACATCGTCATGCAGAAGCGTTGCTGTATGCATGAACTCGACGGAGGTCGCGAGCTTGATGTGATGATCGCCCTCGTAGCCGAACATGGCGGCTGTCGCGAGCGTCAGCATCGGGCGAAGCCGCTTGCCGCCCGATGAGATCAGGTGGTTTGCCACCTCCGGGATCATCTGAACGTCCGAGCCCGCCTTCGACAGGATCAGCTGATTGACGCGCTCCATGCCGCTTTTGGTCAGGTCCACCAGAGGCTTGACGGATGCCTGTTTGTTTTTGCTTTCCTCAAGCGGTATGACTACGCCCAACGCACCGGACTCCTGTTCAGTTTGGATGCCGACAATAAAAAGCCGGGAAGGCCACGGCAAGGGGCGAATTGCCTCGGTCGGGGCTTGAGAGCCGGTTTAGCTGTTAACAGTGAGTTCTGAAATCGATGCATGAGATCATTCGCAGCAACGACGTCGTCCTGCTCTCCTTTGCCGAAAGCCTGATGCGCGACGCCGGGATTGCCTCGATGATCGCCGACCAGTCCATGAGCATCCTCGAGGGCTCGCTCGGCATGTTGCAGCGTCGCCTGCTGGTCGATTCCGACTGCGTCGATCAGGCCCGCCGCATTCTGACCGATGCCGGCCTCGGCGCTGAACTGCGCGATCCCGAGGCTTGAAAACGCCATGGCGGCCGGGCCGGAGACCATTGTCGAACAGACAGAAGCAGAGACCGTCGATGCCTTTCATCGCGGCCGGTTCCATCTCGTGCAGCCTGTGGGGCGAGGCCATCGCGCCGGCATGGATGCAATGGTGCTCGCTTCTCTCGTGGTCGACGAGCGAGCGATCCGGATTGCCGATCTCGGTGCGGGCGCGGGTGCGGCAGGCCTCGCGGTCGCAGCCCGCCTGCCGACCGCATCTGTCGTTCTCGTCGAACGCTCGCCGCACATGGCCGCTTTCGCCCGCAAGAGCCTCGCCTTGCCGGAGAACGCTGAACTTGCAACGCGGGCCGAGGTCATCGAGGCCGATGTCACGCTGACCGGCAAGGCGCGCATCGCAGCCGGCCTCACCGACGACAGCTTCCATCATGTCATCATGAACCCGCCCTTCAACGATCCCGGCGACCGCAAGACGCCGGATGCCCTGAAGGCGGAAGCCCACGCGATGACGGAGAATCTGTTCGAGAGCTGGATCCGCACGGCAGGCGCGATCGCGATGCCCGGCGGTCAACTCTCCCTGATTGCCAGGCCGCAGTCGATCGCCGAGATCATCGCAGCTTGCGGCCGGCGCTTCGGTGGCCTTGAGATCACGGCGATCCACCCGCGACCTGGCGAAAACGCCACACGCATTCTCGTCACCGGGATCAAGGGCTCGCGGGCAAGGCTGCAACTGCGCGCGCCGCTCCTGATGCATGACAATCCCGACAGTCACGCCTTCGCGACCTTTGTCGACAATCTGAACAACGGCCGCGCCGGCTATGCGCGGCTGCGTTGAAAACACTGATTTTTTTGAGCAAACCATTGTGTTTGCGCCGGCGCGTCTTACATCTCCGCTCAGAGCGAAGATCGTGAGGAGTTGAAACGCGACCATGGCAGACTTTCTGAAACGACTGGTTCCCAAGCGCTTCCAGAAAAAGGGCGTCGTCATCCCGGTCGTCAGGCTGCACGGTCCGATCATGAGCGGCGGATCGCGGTTTCGCCCCGCCTTGAACCTTTCCTCGGTTGCCGGCCAGCTGGAAAAGGCCTTCGGCATGAAGGAGAGCCCCGCCGTGGCGCTCTCGATCAATTCACCGGGCGGTTCTCCCGTCCAGTCGCGCATGATCTATGATCGCATTCGCGCGCTCGCCGAGGAAAAGAACAAGCGCGTGCTCGTCTTTGTCGAGGATGTCGCAGCCTCCGGCGGTTACATGATTGCCATCGCGGGCGACGAGATCATTGCCGATGCCACGTCCATCGTTGGCTCGATCGGCGTCGTCTCTGGCGGTTTCGGCTTTCCGGAGCTTCTGAAGAAGATCGGCGTTGAACGCCGTGTCTACACGGCAGGTGAGAACAAGGTGATCCTTGATCCCTTCCAGCCGGAAAAGGAAAGCGATATCGAATACCTGAAGACGCTGCAGCTCGAGATCCATGAAATCTTCATCGACATGGTCAAGGCGCGGCGCGGCACGATGCTCGCAGACGATCCGACATTGTTCTCCGGTCTGTTCTGGACGGGGCGCAAGGGCCTGGAACTCGGCCTCGTCGATCGCCTCGGCGGACTGCGCGAAGAGATCAAGACCCGCTACGGCAAGGATGCGCGCCTCGAACTGATCGGTGCCCAGAAGAGCCTTTTCGGCCGCCGCGCGCCTGGCATCGGTGCATTCGCGGCGCCCGAGCAGATGGCGGTTCAGGCGGTTGCCGGTCTTGCCGAGACGCTCGAAGAGAAGGCACTATGGGGTCGCTACGGTCTTTGACCGGTGTGATGAAGAAAGGCTGACGGGCGAGGGGACATGGCGCAGCTGATATTTCTGACGATCCTGGTGGGTGGCGCCTGGTTGCTCTATCGCCGCTTCGTCGCGGATGCGGAGAAACTGGCGGCCAAATCGCGTGCCGAGGAAAAAGAGCGCGAGAACCAGGCGATCGGAACCCTCATTCAGGATCCCGAGACCGGAGAGTACCGCCCCCGTCGGGAGGATGACGTTTGATCGACATGCTTGTGACTTGAGTTCAGCACACCGAGCCGATATCTAAGCAAACACAGTGGCGTTCAGGGCGTTTCAAGCCCCGCTTCGCGTATCGCCCAATCCCGGAGTCCCATGAGCCAGACCATGCATTTTCTCGGTGTGCCGGGACGAGTGGCAGACGATATCAGTGCATTCGACTGGAGCAGCACATCGCTCGGCCCGCCCGAAACCTGGCCGCCCGCCTTGGTGACGACGCTTCGGCAGGTTCTCGCCACGCGTCAACCCATGTGCTTCTGGTGGGGAGACGATCTTCTCCAGTTTTACAACGACGCCTATCTGCCGATGCTTGCCGGCCGGGAGACAAGTGCGCTCGGTCAGCCGTTTCGCGAATATTGGGCCGATCTCTGGGAGGGCGTCGAGCCGTTCGTGCAGCGTGCACAGGCGGGCGAGGGCACCTGGATGGAGAACCTTCCCTTGCGCATCCTCCGCAACGGGGTGATGCAGGACAGCTTCTGGACCTTTTCCTACAGCCCTCTCTATGATGATCAGGGAGCGATTGCCGGCATCTTGAACGTGGTCACCGAGACCACGAGCGCGGTTTTGGACCGTCAGGCGCTGCAGCAGGCCTATCTCGAGGCGCAGAAGCATCTCGACGAGCGTGAACGGCATGAGGACGAACTCAAGCTCTTGAACCGTGAACTCGCGCACCGGATGAAAAATACGCTCGCCATGGTCCAGTCGATCGTCAGTCAGAGCCTGCGGGGCGCGACCTCGATCCCGGAAGCGGCAAAGACGATCGGCGGACGCATCCAGACGCTCGCCAAGGCGCAGGACGTGCTGACCGGCATGAGTGTCACGGCCGCTGAGATCACCGCGATCGCACGAACGGCCGTTGCGCCCCATGTCGACGGCGACGACCGGATCTCGATCGTCGGTCCTCAGGTCTATCTCTCCGCCCAGCAGGCACTGGGTTTGTCGCTCGCAATTCACGAGCTCGCCACCAATGCCACGAAATACGGCGCCCTTTCGCGACCCGAGGGGCGCATCAGCGTCCGCTGGAGCAAGGGCGAGGACAACCGTTTCACCTTCGACTGGCAGGAAAGCGGCGGCCCGCCGGTGACGGAGCCGACCCGTCGCGGTTTCGGCTCGCGGCTGACCGAACGTGTCGTCTCCGATCTCTTCCAGGGGCAGGCCGCGATCCGCTTCGAGCCCACGGGCGTGTCCTTTTCCTTGATCGGCAAGCTGCACAATGCGGATGATCTCGACAACTGATGCTTCCGGGCACGCCGAGCCGAGAGCAGAGACGCTTGACCCTTCCGCCCGCTCATGGCACCAGACGGGCCGCAACCTGAGCCAACCCGATGGATAGCCCGATGACCACGCCCCTTGCCCCGCACATGGACCCCAAGCGCTCCTTTCAGGCGCTGATCCTGACGCTGCATGCCTATTGGGCGGACAAGGGTTGCGCGGTGCTGCAGCCCTACGACATGGAAGTCGGCGCCGGCACCTTCCATCCTGCAACGACGCTACGGGCACTCGGGCCGAAGCCCTGGCGCGCCGCTTACGTGCAGCCCTCGCGCCGTCCGTCCGATGGCCGCTACGGCGAAAATCCCAACCGCCTGCAGCATTATTATCAGTATCAGGTCATCCTGAAGCCGAATCCGTCCAACCTGCAGGAGCTCTATCTCGGTTCGCTAAAGGCGATCGGCCTCGATCCGCTTCTGCATGACATCCGTTTCGTCGAGGACGACTGGGAAAGCCCGACGCTGGGTGCCTGGGGTCTCGGCTGGGAATGCTGGTGCGACGGCATGGAAGTCTCACAGTTCACCTACTTCCAGGCCGTTTGCGGCATCGACTGCTCGCCGGTCGCGGGCGAACTGACCTATGGTCTCGAGCGTCTCGCCATGTATGTCCAGGGCGTCGATAGCATCTACGACATCAACTACAACGGTCGCGAAGGCGAAGAGAAGATCTCCTACGGCGACGTCTTCCTGCAGGCCGAGCAGGAATATTCCCGCCACAACTTCGAATTCGCCAATACCGAGATGCTGCATCGTCATTTCATCGATGCCGAAAAGGAATGCCAGGCCCTGCTTGCTGCCGGCGCCCCCTCGGACTCGGAAAATCAGCGCCTGCACAAATGCGTCTTCCCGGCCTATGACCAGTGCATCAAGGCATCCCACATCTTCAACCTGCTCGACGCCCGCGGCGTCATTTCGGTGACCGAACGCCAGGCCTATATCGGCCGCGTCCGCGCGCTGGCGAAAAGCTGTGGCGAGGCGTTTCTGCTGACGGATGCGGGTGGCGCGAATTTCGGCCGGGCGGCCTGAGGGACAGACGACGCGGCCTCAGGCGGCGTCGTTGCGTTCCAGAGACAACCGGAAACCAAGCGCGGTCACCACTTTCTGAACCGTCTGATAGCGTAGTTTCGACCCGGATTTTAGTGCTTTGTAGAGACTTTCCCGGCCCAGCCCGGACAGGTCTGCGATCTGCGACATGCCCCTGGCCTTGGCGACATGCCCCAGCGCTGCAATGAACACATCGGGATTTTCGTCTTCGATTGCCAGTTCGAGATATTCAAGCATCGCCTCCGGATCGTCGAGGTAATCCGAGATCTCGAGTTTGCTGGTTTCTGTCATGTTTCCATCTTTCACAGGTTGCCAGCCATCGCGATGGCCCGCTTGATGTCCCGCTTCTGAGTCGATTTGTTGCCGCCAATCAAAAGCAGGTAAACCGTCGTGCCGCGACGTGTGTAATAAACCCGGTAGCCAGGGCCGTAGTGAATACGCATCTCGAACACATCGCCGCCCACCGGTGCGCAATCGCCGAAATTCCCCTGCTCTGCCGAGGTCAGTCGGGCAAGGATACGAAGTTTGCCTGTTCGGTCCTTGAGTGCACGTAGCCATACGTCAAAGGGCTCCGTTTTCTCAAACGTACTCATGGCAATTGTATCCAATCAGATACGAGTTTTCAACGGATTTGCAGCGCCATTTTCGCCGATCACGCTCTTCAATAAAGCTCCGATTACTTTAAGGTGCCGATCGACAACTGGGGATTCTACGCAATGTTCACGACACTTGCCATTCTTACCGCCATCGGCGCCTATCTCGTCTTCATCTACAACGGCCTGGTGAAGGCCCGGCAGATGGCCGAGGAAGCCTGGTCGGGCATCGACGTGCAGCTGAAGCGTCGCGCCGATCTCATTCCCAACCTGATCGAAACGGTGAAGGGCTATGCCACCCACGAGAAGGGCACGCTGGAAAGCGTTGTCGAGCTGCGCAACAAGGCGCAGGCCGTACCGGCGGGCGATGTCGCCGGTCGTGCTGCCGCTGAAGGCCTGCTGGGTGCAGCGCTGGGCAAGATCATTGCGCTTGCCGAAGCCTATCCCGATCTCAAGGCCAATGAAAACTTCATCGAATTGCAGCGCTCGCTGGAAACGGTCGAAGGCGAGATCCAGATGTCGCGCCGCTATTACAATGGTGCCGCCCGCGATCTGAACGTCAAGGTCGAGAGCTTCCCCAACAACCTCGTTGCCGGCCAGTTCGGCTTCTCGAAGAAACCCTATTTCGAGATTGCCAACGAGGCCGACCGTGCGGTACCGACGGTCAAGTTCTGACGTCCAAACAAGGACGCGCTTGAGAGACCGGATTCATGAAGACTGACAGTGTGACCATCCTCCCGCCCACCCATGCCCTGACCGGCAAGGTGAGCCCTCCGGGTTCGAAATCGATCACCAACCGCGCGCTTCTCTTGGCAGGTCTCGCCAAAGGCACAAGCCGCCTGACCGGCGCGCTGAAGAGCGACGACACGCGCTATATGGCTGAAGCGCTCCGCCAGATGGGTGTGACCGTAGACGAACCGGATGCTACCACCTTCGTCGTCACCAGCACGGGCGAGTTGAAGTCGCCAGCCGAAGCGCTTTTTCTTGGCAATGCCGGCACCGCCACCCGCTTTCTCACCGCTGCCCTCGCTTTGGGCAAGGGCCGCTATATCGTTGATGGCGACGAGCATATGCGCAAGCGGCCGATCAAGCCGCTGGTCGAGGCGCTGCAGTCGCTCGGCGTGGCCATCGCAGCGCCCTCGGGCTGCCCGCCGGTCGCGATCGACGCAAACGGCGCCTTCAAGAAGAACCACGTCGTCATCGATGCCGGCCTGTCAAGCCAGTATGTCTCGGCCCTGCAGATGGCGGCGGCCTGCGGTTCGGAGCCGTTCACGATCGAGCTTGCCGGTGCCGATATCGGCGCTCGCGGTTACATCGATCTGACGCTGTCGGCCATGCGCGCCTTCGGTGCCAAGGTCGAGCAGCCGACGCCATCGTCCTGGGTCATCCAGCCGACCGGTTACACCGCGACCGATTTCCACATCGAGCCGGATGCCTCCGCCGCTACCTATCTCTGGGGCGCGGAAGTGCTGACCAAGGGCCAGATCGATATCGGCACGCCATCGGACGCTTTCACTCAGCCGGATGCCAAGGCCTATGACGTAATCGCCCAGTTTCCCAACATGCCCGCCGTCATCGACGGCAGCCAGATGCAGGATGCAATCCCGACGATTGCCGTGCTCGCCGCCTTCAACGCCACACCTGTGCGCTTCGTCGGCATTGAGAACCTGCGCGTCAAGGAATGCGACCGCATCCGCGCCGTCTCGACGGGCCTCAACAACATCCGCGAAGGTTTGGCCAGGGAAGAGGGCGACGATCTCTTGGTCTTCTCTGACCCCGCGCTCGCCGGCCAGTCGCTGCCGGCCGAGATCGACACCTTTGCCGATCACCGCATCGCCATGAGCTTTGCGCTCGCGGGCCTGAAGATCCGCGACATCACCATTCTCGACCCCGGCTGCGTGGCCAAGACCTATCCCGGCTACTGGGATGCGCTCGCTTCGCTCGGTGTCGAACTCGTCAGGAACGACCCGAAATGACCACGCTTCTTCGCCTGTGCTCCGCCTTCCTTTTCCTCATCTGGATGGCATGCGGCGCGCAGGCCGAAGAGGTCATCCGCGACTACCACGCTGACATCACCGTCCTGCCCGATGCTACGATTGAGGTGACCGAGACGATCACCGTCAATGCCGAGGGCAACGAGATCAGGCGCGGCATTTTTCGCGACTTCCCGCTTTATGCGCGGGACGCGCGGGGCCGTCGCCAGCAGGTCGATTTCGAGCTGATCTCCGTCGAGCGCGACGGCCGGCCGGAAGCCAGTCGCACCGAATCCGTCTCCGGCGGCATCCGCATCTATACCGGCTCGGCCGACGTCTTCCTCCAGCCGGGCGAATACACCTACGCGATCACCTATCGCACCGGTCGTCAGATCCGCTATTTCGACGACCATGACGAACTCTACTGGAACGTCACCGGCAATGGCTGGCTCTTCCCGATCGATCGCGCCGGCGCGACCGTCACGCTGCCAGATGGTGCCGTTCCGACAAGAACCACCTTGTACACAGGTCCATCCGGCTCCACCGCTCAAAACGCCCGTGAAATCCCAGGATCGAACGGTCTCGAATTTGAGACCACACGGCCGCTTGGCCCGGGGGAAGGCCTGACCATCGTGCTCGCCTTTGACAAGGGTCTGGTCGCAGCACCCACGTCGGAAGACAGCACCTGGTGGTTCATCCGCGACAACCTCAACACCATCATCGGCTTCGGCGGCCTAGCCGTCATCTTCCTCTACTACCTGCGCTCCTGGGCAGCCGTCGGCCGCGATCCGCCGAAGGGCGTCGTGGTCCCGCGCTGGGATCCGCCGGAGGGGATTTCACCGGCGCTGGTCAACTACATCGACAACAGGGGTTTCTCCGGTGCCGGCTGGACCGCGCTTTCGGCAGCCGCACTCAATCTCGCCGTGGCTGGGTATGTCGAACTCGACGATCTCGACAGCAGCATCACCATCCGCCGCACGAAGAAGGCCGTCACCGGCAAGCTGCAGTCCGGTGAGGCCGCACTGATTGCGGAAATCCCGTCTGCCGGCGACGCGCTCATCATCGACAAGGCCAATGGCAAAAAGGTGCAATCGGTCGGCAACCGCTTCCGACAGGCGATCGAGAAGGAACACCGCAATAAGTATTACAAGGGCAATGCCGGCTATACCTCGCTCGGCATCGGCCTCTCGATTGCCGTGGTCGCTTCGCTCTTCATCTTTGGCGACCTCGACGAGGACGTCTATGCGCTGATCTTCGTCCCCACCTTCTTCTCGGTCTTCTTCGGTACTTTCACGATCGGGTTGGTCAACTCGTTCAGGCGGGGCCGCTCTCTGTTCAGCAAGATCATCGCCATCCTGGCGCTGGCACTGATCGGCTTTGTCGCGCTCTCCACCATGGGCCTGATGCTGATCTCCATGTGGATTGATCTCGAGGCCACCCACCAGTTCCCAGTGCTCATCGCCTTCGGCGGCATCCTCCTGGTCAACCTCCTCTTTTTCTTCCTGATGGGCGCGCCGACGCCGCTTGGCCGCAAGCTGATGGACGGCATCGAGGGTCTGCGCATCTATCTGACGCTCGCCGAGAAGGACCGGATGAACATGGCGGGTGCCCCGACCATGTCGCCCAGCCATTTCGAAAAGCTCCTGCCCTATGCCGTGGCCCTCGGCGTCGAAAAGCCCTGGTCGCGCACCTTCGAAACCTGGCTAGCGACAGCCGCTGCCGGCGCTGCAGCCGCGACAGCTTACAATCCGGCCTGGTACCACGGCAGCAATCGCAGCAATCTCGGCGACCGGATCGGCGGCTTCTCCTCCTCCATGGCCTCGACGATCGCCTCCACCATCCCGACACCCCCTCCATCCAGCTCCTCGTCGTCGTCAGGCTTCTCAGGTGGCTCCTCAGGCGGCGGCGGTGGAGGTGGTGGCGGGGGAGGGTGGTAACCACCCACCTCCCCCTTGAGGGGGGAGGTCGCGCGGAACGCGCGGGTGGGGGTGATCCGTCGTTGAAGCCAGCCATTTCCCCTCAATCTCCGGAGTTGCGAGACCAAGACATCTGACGTTCCATGAACAGATAACGGTTGGGGAACCAGCGAAATGTCCAGACCTCCAACATTCATGGATCGCATTCGCCGCAGCAATGCCAGACGCCTGCGCTCGGCGACAACGGATGCAGAACGAAAACTCTGGCGTCATCTCTGGCGCATTCCAATCGACGGCAGCCATTTTCGTCGCCAGGTCCCGATCGGGCCCTATTTTGCGGACTTCGCCTGTCACCAGATCGGACTGGTCATTGAACTGGACGGTTCGCAGCATGCGACGGATGAGGGGCTTGACCGCGATGCTGCGCGCACGGCTTTCTTGGAGGCCCAGGGATACAAGGTGATCCGCTTCTGGAATGCTGAAGTCCTGACAGAACTCGAAGCGGTCCTGAATACGATCTATGCGGCGGTCCGCGAGCGCGAGGTATTCTTTGAGGTCCATCCGGAGAGTGGTTCTCCTCGCCGAAAGCTCGTGAAATCAGTAGCGCTCACCAAACGGATCGGCTTGGAAAATCTTTCGGAATCCCTTGCCGGCGATCACCCCACCCCGGAGCTTCGCTCCGACCCTCCCCCTCAAGGGGAGGGTGTTTGAGACGCCGGCGCCGCACTACCCACCTCCCCCTTGAGGGGGGAGGTCGCGCGGAACGCGCGGGTGGGGGTGACCACTGGCTGAATGGTGATGATCCATTGTCCGCTGCTTGATCCACCCGCCATTTTGCGTTGATCCATGGATGACTTTTGCCGCGCGGCTTGCTAAGTCCCGCGCAGCCTTCCGCAACAGCTCATAAAGTCAGACCCCATGCCCGATCTCCTGCTCGAACTCCGCTCCGAAGAAATCCCCGCGCGCATGCAGCGCAAGGCGGCTGGCGATCTGAAGAAGATGGTCACCGATGCGCTTGTTGATGCCGGTCTGACCTATGAGGGCGCGCGCGAGTATTGGACGCCACGCCGCCTGACGCTGGATATCCGTGGCCTCACAGCCCGTTCGGCCGACATCAAGGAAGAGAAGAAGGGCCCGAGCACTTCCGCGCCTCAAGGAGCCATCGACGGCTTCCTGCGTGGCGCAGGCTTGACCTCCATCGACCAGGCCATCGTCAAGACCGATCCGAAGAAGGGTGATTTCTACGTCGCCTATCTGGAAAAGCCCGGCCGCGCGGCGGAAGAGATCATCGCCGATGTCATGCCCGGCATCATCCGCACATTCCCTTGGCCGAAATCGATGCGATCCGGTTTCGCCTCCATGCCCAAGGGCTCGGGCTATGGCGGCATTGAGGGCAAGGGCATGGAAAGCCTGCGCTGGGTGCGCCCGCTCCAGTCGATCGTCTGCACCTTCGGCCCCGAGCATGACGAAGTTCAGGTCATCCCCTTCGAGATCGACGGTATCGTCGCCGGCAACGTCACCTATGGTCACCGATTCCACGCGCCTAACGCCATCACCGTCAAGCGCTTCGACGACTACGTCTCGAGCCTGGAACGCGCTAAGGTCATCCTCGATGCCGAGCGCCGCAAGGACATGATCCTGCACGACGCCCGCGACATCGCCTTCGCCAATGGCCTCGAACTGGTCGAGGACGAAGGCCTGTTGGAGGAAGTCTCCGGCCTCGTCGAATGGCCGCAGGTCCTGCTCGGTACGTTTGAAGAGGATTACCTCTCGATCCCGGCCGAAATCATCCGCCTGACGATCAAGACCAACCAGAAGTGCTTTGTCGTGCGCCCACAGGGCGAGGCCGACAAGCTCTCCAACCATTTCATCCTGATCTCCAACATCCAGGCCACCGATGGCGGCCGTGAGATCATGCATGGCAATGGCAAGGTTGTGCGCGCCCGCCTCTCCGATGCCTTGCATTTCTGGAAGCGCGACCAGGGCGACCTGCCCGACCTCGATACGCTTAAGGCCTCCGCTGCCAAGTTCGATCTGGACTTGAGGAAGCCGCTCGACCAGCGCATGGCCAAGCTCGATGCGCTGAACGTCACCTTCCACGCCAAGCTCGGCACGCAAGGGGAGCGCGTCGCGCGCATCCGCGAACTGGCCAAGGTGCTGGCGCCTGTTGTCGGCGCCGATGCCGCCCTCGTTGACCGCGCCGTAGTGCTGGCGAAAGCAGACCTGCGCACCGAAGCCGTAGGCGAGTTTCCCGAACTCCAGGGCGCGATGGGCCGCAAATATGCGCTCTTGCAGGGAGAGAACGCCTCCGTCGCTGCCGCGATCGAAGACCACTGGAAGCCGAACGGCCCCTCCGACCGTCTGCCGGAAGACAAGGTCGGCCTGACGGTCGCGCTCGCCGACAAGCTCGACACGCTGGTCGGTTTCTGGGCCATCGACGAAAAGCCGACCGGTTCGAAGGATCCGTATGCGCTTCGGCGTGCAGCGCTGGGTGTCGTGCGCATGATCCTGGAGAAGGGGATCCGTCTGCCACTGGCGTCCGTCGCCAAGGATGCCGACCTCCTGTCCTTCTTCCACGACCGCCTGAAAGTCTACCTGCGCGATCAGGGCGCCCGCCACGACATCATCGATGCCGTGCTGACGCCCGAGGCCGACGATCTCCTGATGGTCGCCCGCAAGGCCGAAGCCCTGACCGCCTTCATCACCTCGGAAGACGGCCTGAACCTGCTCGCCGGCACCAAGCGCGCCACGCAGCTTTTGGCCGCCGAAGAGAAGAAGGGCACCGTCGTCGCCGATGGCGTTTCCGAATCCCTACTGAAGCTCGACGCCGAAAAGTCTCTCTTCGCCGCCATCCAGTCCGCGTCGAAATCGGCGGCTGAGGCCGTGGCATCGGAAGACTTCCGCTCCGCCATGCAGGCACTCTCGACGCTCCGCGGCCCGGTCGACAAATTCTTCGAGGATGTTCTGGTCAACGACGAAGACGCCGCCATCCGTGCCAACCGCTTGGCGCTGTTGAAGGCCATCCGCGAGGCGACCGCAACGGTCGCGGATTTCTCCAAGATCACAGGCTGACGCTTTGGGACCCCGCTTCGGCGGGGTCTTTCAATCTTGATGATGGTGTCTTATATGGTACTATCGCGCCGTGCAGAGCCGTGAGTTCCTGGGCGATCAAGGACGTAGTCCCTTCGGGCTGTGGTTCGAGGGGCTGGACCCAATGGCGGCCGTGAAGATCACGACGGCCATCACCCGAATGTCGCTCGGGAATTTCTCCAATGCCAAGGGCGTAGGCGAAGGTGTTCTGGAATATCGGATCGACTATGGCCCTGGCTACCGCATCTATTTCGGCAAGGACGGCGATAGACTGGTCATGCTGGTCGCAGGCGGCACCAAGAAGCGACAACAGGCGGATATCAAGACGGCACAGGCTCGTTGGGCAGAATACAAAAGCGGAAGGCAGGCTGAGATGGCTTTGACCAGAGACTTCAAAGAAACCGTTCGCGATAGAGCACAATCGGATCCGGCTTTCCGCGCCGCACTGATGAGCGAAGCGATCGAGCTCCTGCTGTCGGGCGACGTCGAAACCGGGCGCGCGCTCTTGCGCGATTACATCAACGCCACCATCGGCTTTGTCGAACTCAGCAAAAAATCCGGCCTGCCGCCCAAGAGCCTGATGCGCATGTTCGGTCCCTCGGGGAACCCACGTGCTGACAATCTCTTCGCCGTCATCCGTCTGCTGCAGGACGAAACCGGCGTTCAGATCGCAGTCAAGGCTGCTTGAGCATCTTTGGCAGCGCGCGCATTGGTGATAATATCCAAATCCTGGTGTCCCAGAGGAAGCCACTCGCATGAACAAGCCCGTCCAGGTGACCATCGCCGAGCCCTATGACAGCTTCATCGACGCCCAAGTCGAAAGCGGTGAGTTCAACTCGGCGCAAGAAGTGGTCGAGGCGGGTTTGCGGCTTCTGAAGGAAGAGAAGGCCCGGATCGAATGGCTGCGTAATGCGCTGATCGAGGGGGAAAACAGCGGGCCGGCGCGTCCGGTTGATCGCGATGAGTTCAAGGCCCGCATGCGCGAGAAATATATGCGATGACCGGCTACCGTTTGCGTCCCTCTGCCGAAGAGGACATGGATGCGATCTGGGATTATACTCGCCGCACACGGTCCGCCGCTCATGCTGATCGCTACATCGATGATCTTTTCGATGCGTTCGAACGGCTGGTTCAGACGCCGCAACTGGGGCAAAAGGCCGTAGGGGTATCGGACGGCTATCGGCGGCTGCGCGTCAATCACCATCTGATCTTCTATCGGGGGGGTGGAGACCGACAGCATAGAGGTCGTTCGCATCATTCACGAGCGAGCAGACCATGCAGGCAAGCTGGACGAATGACCTCCATGCCCGCCAAAATCCTCATCAGCGCCTGCCTTCTCGGCCGCCCCGTCCGTTACGACGGCAAGGGCAAGCCCCTCCACGATCCCTTGATTGAACGCTGGAAGGCCGAGGGTCGCCTCGTCGGTTACTGTCCCGAACAGGCCGGCGGCCTGCCGACACCACGTCCACCCGCCGAGATCGAAGGCGGCAAAAACGGCGAGGATGTGCTGGCAGGTCGGGCCCGCGTGCTGGAAGTGACCGGTGGCGACGTGACGGAGGAATTCCTCGCCGGTGGCCGCAAGGCCGTCGCCTTTGCTCGAGAGCAGGGCTGCGAGATCGCGCTCCTTATCGATGGCAGCCCCTCCTGCGGCTCCAGCTTCATCTATGACGGCTCGTTTTCCGGCACCCGCCATCCCGGTTTCGGCGTCACGGCAGCCCTGATGCGCCAGGCCGGCATCGAAGTCTTCTCGGATCGCGACTTGGACAAGCTCGAAGCGCACCTCGAAAGCATCCGCTGAAACAAGAAAGGCCGCCGGATTGCCAGACGGCCTCTGATCTTTGATATGGCCTGACTTCAGCTCGCCATGCGATACTGCGGCTGACCGGCACCGGCCTGGCCGGTCTTGAAGCTGCGGATCAGGTTCAGAAGGTCGCCCGTGTCATTGGCGAGAACTTCGGCGGACGCCGTGGTTTCCTCGGCCATGGCGGCGTTCTGCTGTGTTGCCTGATCCAGCTGGTTCATCGCCGTAGAGATAGACCGGAGCGTCGTGTCCTGTTCCTGGGCGCTGTGCGAGATCTTTGAGACGATGTCGTTGGCACCGGCGATCTGGTCGGAGATGCGCTTCAGCGCCTCGCCGGCCTGACCGACGAGCTGTACGCCCTGTTCGACCTGCTGCGAGGAGCGGGCGATCTGGTCCTTGATCTCCTTGGCAGCGGCCGCCGAGCGCTGGGCCAGCTCGCGAACTTCCTGCGCAACGACGGCAAAGCCCTTGCCGCTTTCGCCGGCACGCGCCGCCTCGACTCCGGCATTGAGCGCGAGCAGGTTCGTCTGGAAGGCGATCTCGTCGATGACGCCGATGATTTCGGTGATCTCGGCCGAAGATTGCTCGATGCCGCTCATCGCATTGATCGCACGGGTGACAACCTCGTCGCTCTGGCGTGTATCGGCGCTGACGGAATTCACTCTGGCCGCCGCTTCCCGCGCGCCATCGGCGGTGTGACGAACGGCGACGGTGAGTTCGTCGAGGGCCGCCGAGGTCTCTTCAAGGTTGGCGGCCTGACGCTCGGTCCGCTGCGCGAGTTCGCTCGATGCGCGGCGAATTTCCTCCTTGGAGATCGCGATGTCGTTGCCCTTGAGGTTGACGCGGGCCATGGCTTCTTCGAGACGCGCAAGCGCATCGTTGAAGTTTTCGCGCAGGGCCGCGTATTTCGGCCCGAGATCGGCACAACGAACGGTGAGATCCCCGTCGGCAAGCAGAGCCAGCGACTGGCCGATCGTCGAAACGACATGGGCCTGCTGGCGGGCTTCTGCGAGCTGCGCCTCGGCATTCTGGCTGCGCTCGCTTTCGAGCTCCCGCTGCTGTTCTGCCTGGCGAGCCGCCATCTCATGACGCTCGCGCACCTTGTCTTGCAGGCTTTTGGTGGCCTTGGCCATCTGGCCCACTTCATTGGTCATTTGTGTGTGCGGGATATCGATCGTGACGTTTTCGTCCGCCACGGCTTCGATCGCGTCGTGAATGGAAGAGAGCGGCTTGGTGATGCCGCGGATCGTATAGATGGCAGCAAACATGCCAATGAGGGCAATGGTCCCGCCGATCAGCAGCGCCTTCCAGATCATGGCGTTGATCTTGACCTGCAGGTCATCGACGTAAACGCCGGTGCCAACGACAATATGCCACGGCTCGAATACACGGCTGTAAGCGGCCTTCTGAAAGACCGGGCCCGTCGGATTGCCAGGCTTTTCCCAGAAGTATTCCGTGATGCCGCCGCCCTTTCGTGCCTGCTCGATCAGTTCTTCCCGGAAAAGCTTGCCCGTCTTGTCGGGCTGTCCCCTCTGGGCCTGACCGACCTGCTGCTGCACTGGATGGAAGACCATGGTGACATCATAGTCCATGCCGAAGAGATAACCGTTCGGCTCGTAGGTGACAGCGGTCAAGACCTTGAAGGCCTCGGCCTTTGCCTGCTCCTGCGTCATCTCTCCGGCCTTCGCCCGGGCGTCGTAGGATTTCATGATCGAGAGGCCGGCCTCGACTTGCGTACGGAGCATGTCATAACGTTCGGTGTGAAGCGCCTCGGAAGCTGAGCGGATCTGGAAGACGGTGGCGATTGCAAAAGCGGCCATCAGACCCGCCACCAGCATGATTAGTTGGGCCGAAATTCGTAGATTTTTCATAGTAGATTTCCCTGAAAACAATGCGCGCGTGACCATGCGGACCGCAAGCGGTCCGGGCAGTCGTTTCGATTTGGCGGGGGCTGCGCTTCATGCGCTCGGGGGAATTCTGAGTGTGATCAATATGGAAAACAGCATATTAAAATATGGTGCATAAAGCATTCTGTGTATTCGCAGTTTGAAGATGCGCACCGCAAACGAAAAAGGCCGCCGGATCGCTCCAGCGGCCTTATGATTTCGAATAAGATCGGCGTGTCAGCTCGCCAGGCGGTACTGCTCTCGGCCGGCACCGGCCTGGCTGGTCTTGAAGCTGCGGATCAGCTCGAGCAGGTCGCCGGTGTCATTGGCGAGAACCTCGGCGGACGCCGTGGTTTCCTCGGCCATCGCCGCATTCTGCTGGGTTGCCGTATCGAGCTGGTTGACCGCGGACGAGATCGACCGGAGCGTCGTGTCTTGTTCCTGGGCGCTGTGCGAGATCTTCGAGACGATGTCGTTGGCGCTGGCGATCTGGTCGGAGATGCGTTTCAGCGCTTCGCCGGTCTGGCCGACCAGCTGCACGCCCTGTTCGACCTGAGCCGACGAGCGGGCGATCTGATCCTTGATCTCCTTGGCAGCCGCCGCCGAACGCTGGGCAAGCTCGCGAACTTCCTGTGCAACGACGGCAAAGCCCTTGCCGCTTTCGCCCGCACGCGCCGCCTCGACACCGGCGTTCAGTGCAAGGAGGTTGGTCTGGAAGGCGATTTCATCGATCACGCCGATGATCTTGGTGATCTCGGCGGAAGACTGCTCGATGCCGCTCATCGCGTTGATCGCCTTGGTGACGATCTCGTCGCTCTGACGGGCCTCATCGCTGACCGTGCCGACGCGATTGGCGGCTTCGCGGGCGCCATCCGCTGTCTGGCGGACCGCGACGGTGAGTTCGTCGAGGGCAGCAGACGTCTCTTCGAGATTGGCAGCCTGACGTTCTGTCCGGGTGGCAAGTTCACCCGAGGCGCGGCGGATCTCTTCCTTCGACACGGCAATGTCGTTGCCCTTCAGGTTGACGCGGGCCATGGCTTCTTCGAGGCGGGCCAGTGCATCATTGAAGTTGTCGCGGAGTGCCGCATATTTCGGTCCGAGATCGGCGCAACGCACCGTCAGATCGCCATGGGCGAGCTGTTCCAGAGACTGGCCAATGGTCGAGACGACATGGGCCTGCTGGCGGGCTTCTGCGAGCTGGGCTTCGGCGTTCTGGCTGCGCTCGCCGTCAAGTTCGCGCTGCTGCTCTTCCTGGCGGGCGGCAAGCGCATGGCGCTCGCGCACCTTGTCCTGCAGGCTCTTCGTTGCCGTTGCCATCATGCCGATCTCGTTGCTGAGGTCGGTATGCGGGATGGCAATGTCGACATTTTCGTCGGCCACGGCCTCCAGCGCGTCATGGATGGCCTTGAGCGGCTTGGTGATATTGCGGATGACGAAATAGGCGGCGATCAGCGCAAGCACGAAGATGCCGGCGGACATGCCGACGGTCTTGATGATGCTGGAGCGGATCTCGGCCTTCAGGTCGTCGGTATAGAGGCCGGTGACGACGACGAGGTTCCAAGGCTCGAAGGCCTTGCCGTAAGCGGCCTTCGGGAAGCTGTAATCGTTCGGATCCTGACCGGGCTTGGGACCGATGAATTCGACGAAACCGCCACCGGCGCGGCCGAGCTTGACCAGTGCGTCGCGATAGAGGAAGCCGTTCGTGTCGCCCTTGCCCTTGCTGGAATTGCCGACCAGCTTGGCGTTGGGATGAAAGACCATCACGACGTCATAGTCATAGGCGAAGAAATAACCGTCGGGCTCGAAGCGCATCTTGCCGACCTGGCCGTAGGCAAGCTTCTGGGCCTCTTCGACGGAGAATTCGCCAGCCACGGCACGGTCATTGTAATCCTTCATGACCGAGAGCGCCGATTCCACCTGGGTTCTCAGGAGTTCGTAGCGCTGCTGGTAGATGGTCTCGGTGGAGGAGCGGACCTGTAGATAGGTGGCGGCGGCAAAGGCCGCCATCAGGCCACCGATCAGCAAGATCAGCTGGAGGGAAATCCGGAGGTTTTTCATGGGCGAGGGAGCTTTCGTCTGTCGTGCGGTTCGGGCGCCGGGGAGATGGATCAGTCGAACGGATCGGCACGTCATGTCCCGAAGATTTGCAGACAGTCTCGCCTTCAAAGATTGAAATGATTTTAAGCAGCCACGTATATGGCGCTATGAGAATATACTGGTGATATTTAGGGGTGCCGTACGGCATAACGCCCGGGACTGGGCCGGGCGTTATGTCCGTGTCGACCACGAGAGACCGCCGCGCCCGGATCGTTAGGCGGGCGGATGGGGATCAGTCGAGGCGCAGGTCGAAGCCTGCGAGCGCGGGAGCCTTGTCGGCCTCGACCGGCGCATCGACGGCGGCGGTTGTTGCGCCATGGTCGATCTCGTTGACAGCGGGCAGGCCACCCGCAACGATGGTCGAACCGTCCGTGGCCCAGCCTGTCGCGGAGGTGTAGACCACGACGGGCGAGCCGCCGAGCCAGCTTTCCACCCGCTTGAGCTTCTTTTCGCCATCGACATCGACCACTTCGGCGGTCTGGCTGCCGGCGGGAACGGTGGGGACCTGGTACGCCGTCCGTCCGACCCGTGCGGCAGGCGGCGGGCAGTGGGCGCAATCGATCGCGAGAATGCTGGGCTGGGTCGCAGAAAGGCCCGTCACCGTCGAGATCGACCCGGCGTTGGCAGGCATTGCAAGGGCCGAGACGGCAAGGATCATGGATGTCGAAACGATAAGACGCATCACGTTATTCCCCGATTGTTGGGATAAACATTAGCGAGTGTTTCTTTCGATCCGGTCAGGAGCTTCGGTAAAATTTGAACGAATGACCGATTTCCTGCTCCAGGCGGTGCGAGACCGCCTGTGTGTCAGGCCTTCTCGCGCTCGATCGCCCGCCAGCCGATATCGCGGCGGCAGAAGCCGTTCTGCCATTTTACGGCATCAACCAGGCCATAGGCCGCAGACTGAGCCTCAGCAACGTTCTGGCCGCGGGCCGTGGCGTTGAGCACGCGGCCACCGGTCGCAACGAGTTGGCCGTCCTTCATCGCCGTACCCGCATGGAAGACCTTGGCGCCGTCGCCGGCCTGAGGAAGGGCGGTAATCGGCGTCGCCTTGTCGTACGCGCCGGGATAGCCCTTGGATGCCAGCACCACGGTCAGCGCCGGGTCATCGCTCCACGCAGCCATCACCTGGTCCAGCGTGCCGGTGGCCGAGGCATGTAGGATCGGCAGCAGATCGCTCTTCAGCCGCATCATCAGCACCTGGCATTCCGGATCGCCGAAACGGACATTGTATTCGATCAGTTCCGGGCCCTTGGCCGTGATCATCAACCCGGCGAAGAACACGCCCTGGAAGGGATGCCCCATCTCCGCCATGCCGCGCATGGTGGGCTCAATGATCTCCTTCATCGTCCGCTCGACCATTTCAGGTGTCATGACGGGTGCCGGCGAATAGGCGCCCATGCCGCCGGTGTTGGGGCCTGTATCGCCGTCGCCGACGCGCTTGTGGTCCTGGGCAGTGGCAAGCGGCAGAAGAGACTTGCCGTCGGAGAGGCAGAAGAAGCTCGCCTCTTCGCCATCAAGGAAGGCTTCGACCACGACTTCCGCACCGGCAGCCCCAAATGCGCCCTCGAAGCAATCGTCGATGGCAGCCAGCGCTTCGTCGAGCGTCATCGCAACCGTGACACCCTTGCCAGCGGCAAGCCCGTCAGCCTTGATGACGATCGGCGCACCCTGTTCACGCACATAGGCTTTTGCTTTGGGCGCATTGTTGAAGCGCTGATAGGCACCGGTCGGAATGTTGAAGCGGGCGCAGACATCTTTGGTGAAGCCCTTGGAGCCCTCGAGCTGGGCAGCAGCCGCCGACGGTCCGAAAACCGCGATGCCGGCCTCGCGCAGCCTGTCGGCAATACCAGCCACCAGCGGCGCTTCCGGCCCGACGACGACGAAGTCGATCGCCTTATCCTTACAGAACTGTACGACGGCAGCGTGATCCTCGGTATCGAGCGAAACGAGTTCCGCCTCTTCCGCAATGCCGGGATTGCCGGGCGCAGCATAAAGCTTGGTCAAAAGCGGCGACTGGGCGATCTTCCAGGCCAGTGCATGTTCGCGTCCGCCCGACCCGATCAACAATACCTTCATCACCAGCCTCCAAAGCTCAAGGGAATGCCCGGCGGTTAAGGGGGAAGGGGAGAAAGGTCAAGCCGAATTGACCTCGGATGGCCCTGCTTTCCTGTGAAGTGGGCCGCATGCCCGTTGCCTTGCCGCATTCGCCCGCTATGGTCCGCCCTCAATCGAAAAATGCGGAAGACCCATGGCCGACGATATCAGATCCATTGCTGCCCTCATCGCCACCGAGATCAATGCCCGCCCCGATCAGGTCACGGCGGCGGTCGGCCTGCTGGACGAGGGTGCCACGGTTCCCTTCATCGCCCGCTACCGCAAGGAAGTGACCGGCGGTCTTGACGACACGCAGCTGCGCAACCTCGCCGAGCGGCTGATCTACCTGCGTGAGCTTGCAGCCCGCCGCAAGTCGATCTTCGAAAGCATCGATGGCCAGGGCAAGATGACCGACGAGCTCGCCCGCAAGATCTCCCAGGTCACCACCAAGGCCGAGCTCGAAGACCTCTATCTGCCCTACAAGCCGAAGCGCCGCACCCGCGCCGAGATCGCCCGCGAAAAGGGTCTGCAGCCGCTGGCCGACGCCATCCTCGCGGACCGCGCGGGCGATCCGCAGAAGCTGGCGGAAGCCTATATCACCGAAGAGGTTCTCGACGTGAAGGCCGCGCTCGAAGGTGCCCGCGACATCATCGCCGAGCAGATCTCGGAAAATGCCGATTTGATCGGGCGCCTTCGCAATGACATGAAGGATCGCGCGATCCTCTATTCCAAGCTCGTCGACGGCAAGGCCGAAGCCGGCGCCAAGTTCTCCGACTATTTCGACCATTTCGAACGCTGGGCAACCGTGCCCGGCCACCGCGCGCTCGCCATGCTGCGCGGCTGGAACGAGGAGTTCCTGTCTCTCTCGATCGAAGTCGACCGCGACGATACGTCCCCTGTCAAAACCAGCCAGCGCATGATCGCGGCTGCCTATCAGGTCGCCGGCAAAGGCCCTGCCGACCAGTGGCTGATGGACGTTGCCGGCTGGACCTGGCGCGTCAAGCTCTCTGTTTCCCTTTCGCTCGACCTGATGCGTGAACTGCGCGAACGGGCTGAGGAAGAGGCGATCCACGTTTTCGCGCGTAATCTGAAAGATCTGCTGCTCGCAGCCCCCGCCGGCTCGCGCCCGACCATGGGTCTCGACCCGGGCATCCGCACGGGCGTCAAGGTCGCCGTCGTCGATGGCACCGGCAAGGTGGTCGAAACGACGACCGTCTATCCCTTCCCGCCGAGGAATGACATTCGAGGAGCGCAGACCGAACTCGCCTCGCTGATCCGCAAGCACAAGGTCGAGCTGATCTCGATTGGCAACGGCACCGGCAGCCGCGAGACGGAAAAGCTGGTGGCCGACATGCTCGCCCAATTCCCGTCCACCGCGCCGAAGCCCACCAAGGTGATCGTCTCGGAAGCCGGCGCCTCCGTCTATTCGGCCTCGGAAACGGCCGCCAAGGAATTCCCCAATCTCGACGTCTCGCTCCGTGGTGCCGTCTCCATCGCGCGGCGGCTGCAGGATCCACTGGCCGAACTCGTCAAGATCGAGCCGAAGTCGATCGGCGTCGGCCAGTACCAGCATGACGTCGACCAGGGCCGCCTTGGCCGCTCACTCGATGCCGTTGTCGAAGACGCGGTGAACGCCGTCGGTGTCGACGTGAATACGGCCTCTGCCCCGCTGCTCGCCCGCGTGTCCGGTCTCGGCAAGACAACGGCCGAGGCGATCGTTGCCCATCGCGATGCCACCGGCGCCTTCGAAAGCCGCAAGGATCTCCTGAAAGTCCCGCGTCTCGGCGCCCGCACCTTCGAGCAATGCGCCGGCTTCCTGCGTATCCCGAACGGCAAGGAGCCGCTCGATGCTTCCTCGGTCCACCCGGAAGCCTATGGCGTGGCAAAGAAGATCGTCGCCGCCTGCGGCCGCGACCTGCGCTCGCTGATGGGCGACAGCGCCACCTTGAAGGGCCTCGACCCGAAGCGTTTCATCGACGAGCAGTTCGGCCTGCCGACGGTCAAGGACATCCTCGCCGAACTCGAGAAACCCGGCCGCGACCCGCGCCCGAGCTTCAAGACCGCGACATTCGCCGAAGGCATCGACGAGATCACCGACCTCAAGATCGGCATGACGCTGGAAGGCACCGTGACCAACGTCGCCGCCTTCGGCGCCTTCGTCGATATCGGCGTGCATCAGGATGGCCTCGTCCACGTCTCCCAGCTCGCCGATCGTTTCGTCAAGGATCCGCATGAGGTGGTGAAGGCCGGTGACGTGGTGAAGGTCCGCGTCGTCGAGGTCGACGTCAAGCGCAAGCGCATCGCGCTCACCATGCGGAAAGACGGCGGCGAGGCGCAACAGCCCTCGATGCGCGGCGATGCACGCGGCAATGCCAATGCCATGAAGAACGCCAATGCACGTCCGCCGAAGCCTGAGCAGTCTTCGATGGGCGGTCTGGGTGCGGCCTTGGCCGAGGCCATGCGCAAGAAATAACAAAAAGAAACAGGCCGGAGCTCATCACTCCGGCCTGCCCATCGCCCCACGAAAATTACCTCTCAATGAGAGGCTGCACAGTCCTGGCAGAATGGTGTGTGCGGTACGGCTTTCAGCCGCTCGATCGAAATCGGCTCACCGCATTTCATGCACTGACCATACCGTCCCTTGGCAATTCGGTCCAGAGCGGCGTCGATTGCCCTGAGTTCCTCTTCGCCGACCTGGCCAAATTCTTCCAGCACTTCGTCGTTTTCCGCCTCAGTGGCGCGTTCGGCGCTGTCGGCGCTTTTCAGGGTGCCGAGATCGGTATCGATCTTCTTCAGGCGCCGCTCGATCTCGTCCTTGCGGGCGAGCAGGATGCGCTCAAAATGCGCGGTGTCCATGGTTTGCACGGGGTTCTCCATCATTCCCTCACCGATCGACCAGCACGGAGATCTTCGAATGGCGCACCACCCGGTCAGCCGTGGCGCCGATGAAATAGTTCGAGAAATCGGGCACATGCGAACCGACGATGATCAGGTCTGCCTTGTGCTCCTCGGCTGTTGCCAGGATCTCCCGGGCAGGGGCGCCGGAGCGGATCTCGATATGAGCGGTGACGCCCGTCGTTTCCTTCAGCGTGACGAGCTTGGCCTTGGCGTCGGTGATCGCGCCCTCGATGAGATCGACCGGAACGTCGATCGCCAGATAGCCGGGGATGTCTTCGATGATCGTCAGAAGCACGATCTCGCCGCCTGCATCGAGCAGGGACTTGGCCTTGGTGAGGATCTTCTCGCCGACCGCAATGGCTGCCGGATCGACCGGAACGATGATCTTCTTGTACATCTTGCTCTCCTTTGTCACCCGCCGGGTGTTTCCTCTTTATGGCGGCAGAATGCGTCCGGTAGCGCTGTGCCGCATTGATCAAGATCAACTTTGGGACGTGGTAGAGCGTCAATCTTTGTCGAACGATGTTTCGAGGAAATGTCATCTTTTGTGAACGACGGTTTTGTCCCATATCTGTGTCCAGAGGCCCCAGACGGCCGCAGGAGAAACGTCATGACACCCGCCAACGAAAAATCCGGATCCTTTGCCCTGAGCCGCCCCGTGCATGTCGGCCGGGCGCATCTCGTCGTGCGTGATCTGGAGATGATGGCGGGTTTCTACGAGAAGGCCCTCGGCTTGAAGCGGCTTGCGCATGGCCAAAGTGGTTTCGATCTCGGCGCCGGTGACCGCGTTCTCCTGACCCTGACGACGCGCAGCGATGCAGCCTCTGCACCCCGCAATGCCGCAGGTCTCTTTCACAACGCATTCCTCATGCCGGATCGCACCGAGCTTGCCCATTGGCTTGCGCACGCTGCCCATCTTGGTCTCCAGTTCGACGGCGCCAGCGACCATCTGGTCAGCGAGGCGATCTATCTTTCGGACCCAGAAGGCAACGGCATTGAGGTCTACCGGGATCGCCAGCCAAGCGAATGGACCTATCATCCAGACGGAACCGTCGAAATGGACACCCGCCGGCTGGATCTGCAGGCGCTCTATGACAGTGCTCCGAAGACGCCGTGGGCGGGAATCTCTCCCGAGGCCGCGCTCGGACATATTCATCTCCAGGTCGGCGACGTACCTGAGGCCGACCGCTTCTATGAAGGCGTGCTGGGTCTGAAGAAGATGGCGAGCTATCCGGGCGCGAGTTTCTATGCCTCCGGCAACTATCATCACCATGTCGCCGCCAACATCTGGAACAGCCGCAAGGCGCCGTCCCGCACAGGGGCGATGACCGGGCTCCAGGACTACGAACTCGCCTTCAACGATCACTCTCTCCTGACCTGCGTGCTCGCCACCCTGGAGGGCCTGGAAATCAAGGTCGACCGCACCGCGCGCGGCTTCAGTCTCGCAGACCCATGGGGCATTGGTCTGACGCTGGTTGCACCTCAGGGCTGATCCGCCAGGTCCCAACCGTCGACCGCGGATTTCCCGGTGGAACGGATATTGTTCCCGGGCGTTGAGAGACGTCGCGAGGGAACAATATCATGTCGCCATCTATCCGCCGAGAGAATTACCTGTCCGGGAGCGTCCGGTGAACGTCCAGGTCAATCATCGCAAAAGCCCTTCCCGCAAGGTCCGCTTCAAGAAGACCGGGCTCGACTATGTCGTGTCCTGGTCGGTGATCGGTCTTTTTCTGATCTTTGCGCTTGTTGCGCTGCATCTGGCCTCGTTCGTTCTCATCCCGCTGACCATGGCGATCGTGGTCGGCCTCATCCTCGGAATTGCGGCCGACCGTCTTGGCAATCTCGGCGTTCCGCCGACCGTCACGGCCATCATTCTCTCCGGGCTCTTCCTCGTGCTGCTCATCGTCCTGACCAGCATCGTCTGGACACCGGTCAATATGTTGATCGAGAACGGCCCCGACATGGTCAACCGGGTCATCGAATACCTGAAGAGCATTCCATGGTTGGAACGCCCGCTGGCGATCCTGTCTCGGGGGCCGGATTCCATGGAAACGATGCTGGAGAATTCAGGCTCCATTCTGTCGACCATTGCAACCGGCGTGACGCCAGCCTTGATCCAGGTGTTCATCTTCATTGCCGGTCTGCTGCTTTTCCTCTCCTGCCGGCTGGCACTGCGTCGGGAACTGATCCGTACCTTTTCAGACCGTGCCCGTCGGCTGAAGGCCATCCGTCTGTTCAACGAGGTCGAGGAAGCGCTGGGCTACTATTTTGCCACGGCCGTCGTCGTGTACGGCCTCTTCGGAGTCGTTGCCGCCATGGTGGCCTGGTTCGGTGGACTGGGAACGCCAGCGCTTTGGGGCGTGGCGACCTTCCTCCTGAGCTTTATCCCGTTTATCGGTATCGCGACCGTAACCCTTGCCATGGCCTTTGGCGGTTTGCTGGCACATGAAGGCATATTGCTGGGTCTGCTGCCGGCGATTGTCTTCTTCATGCTCAACGGTCTCTTGGAGAATTTGCTGATCCCCGCCGTGATGGGCAAGCGCCTGCAAATGAACGCTTTCATGCTGTTCGTCGCCATCGTCTTCTGGACCTGGCTCTGGGGAGCGGTGGGGGCCATGCTGGCGGTCCCGCTGACGCTGATCTGCATCACGATTTATGGTGGCATCGTGCCGCCGACCCGGATCCAGCCGAACCTTCCTGACTGAGCGACTGTCATTCAGCCGTCATGGCCAAAGCCTATGCACCGCCGAAAATGACAAACGGTGCATCCATGACTGAAAATCTCGCCCGCCTGCGGCTCGGCATCATTGCCGATCCCCAATATGCCGATCTCGATCCGGATCACGAGCGAGGGCGCTACTTCCGCCGCTCGCTCGACAAGCTCGGGGAAGCCGTGGAGCATTTCAACGCCCAGAACCTCGATGCCGTGGTGGTGCTGGGTGACCTGATCGATCGCGGCTGGGACAATTTTCCACCTGTTCTCGATCTCCTCGAGACGCTGCAGGCGCCGCGCATCCTGTTGCCGGGCAATCACGACTTCATGGTCGACCCGGTGCATCTGCCAGAGGTTTACGCGAGGCTCGGCATGCCGGCTCCCTACCATGCGGTGCAGATCAAGGGTCTTCGCCTGCTTGTCACCGATGGCAACGAGATCTCGCTTTTCGCTCCGCCGGAGGGCGACCCTCGGCGGATAGAAGCCGAGCAGCGTCTTGCAGCAATGCGGGCAAAGGGCGCAACAAATGCAAACAGGTGGAATGCCGGCATCTCCGATCGTCAGATGACATGGGTTGCCGATCAGCTGGCGGCGGCCGAGGAAAGCGACGAAGACGTCATTCTTCTCGGACATTATCCGATCTATCCGCCATCCGATCATGCTCTGTGGAGTGCTGAGGCTCTCTCCGGTCTCATCGCCGATTCCCCGTCCGCGCTGGCCTATCTCTGCGGCCATCAGCACACCGGCAATTATGGCGAGAAGAACGGCGTTCACTTCGTCAACTTCCGCGGCATGGTCGATACGGAGCATCAGAACGCCTTCGCGATCCTTTCCGTCTTCGACGACCGGATCGAGATCGCGGGACACGGACGCGAGCCTGACCGCAGCCTTGAACTTCGTCCAAAAAGGAGCCATGCCGCCTCCCTTTCTGACAAAATGCTGACAGTCGGCTGACGTCATTTCGTCATAAATATCCGAAACTTGCCGGGCGCGATGCTTATCACTCCTTTGTGACTTCAATCGTCTGTTGCGAGGCTGCAAACATGTCTCGCTCGCTAACGATCGCCGGCATGTCCGGCCGAACCCTTTGGAGAAAAGCTGATGAAGTTGAAAGTCGTTCTGTCCGCCGCGGCGGCGATCTGTCTTGGCGTGTCTGCAGCGATCGCTGCGGGCGAACCGCAGGTCGTGCGTCAGGAAGAGATGAAGAAGGTCGGCGGCGCCATGGGTGCGCTCGGCGCCATCGCCAAGGGTGAGAAGCCCTACGACGCCGAAGCCGTGACGGCTGCGCTGACCACGCTTGCCGAAGTTGGCAAGACCTTCCCCGATCACTTCCCGGCAGGCAGCGAAACCGGCATGGATTCAGAAGCCGCTCCCGCGATCTGGCAGAACATGGACGACTTCAAGGCCAAGTCCGCAAAGCTCGCTTCCGCTGCAGAAGCGCAACTTGCTACCCTGCCGGCCGATCAGGCGGGTGTTGCCGCCGCCATGCAGGCCGTCGGCGCCACCTGCGGCGATTGCCACCAGACCTACCGTCTGAAGAAATAAGGCCTTCCCGGCGGGCGCCTTCCGATTGTCGGATCGCCCGCCGAACAGTTGCCCGCAGGGCACTATCAGACATTGGAGGCCTAGATGGCGTCGACTTGGATCAAGGGGCTCGGCACGCTCGCCGTGCTCGGTGCAGCCGGTTTCGGCACGTTCCTTTTCATCACCGCGCCTCAGCGCCAGGACCCTGCGGTCTGGGCCAATCTAGGTGAACCGGATCTCGCGCATGGTCGTGAGGTCTTCTTCGCCGGCGGCTGCGCCAGTTGCCATGCACCGGCAGGCGCCACGGGGGATGCCCGGCTGGTGCTGTCAGGCGGCGCGCCGCTCAAGAGTGATTTCGGCACCTTCCATGCGCCAAACATCTCCAGCGACCCGGAAGGCGGGATCGGCGCCTGGACGCTCGCAGAATTCGGCGATGCCATGACCCGTGGGGTCGGTCGCGACGGCGAACACCTCTACCCGTCCTTCCCCTATGGCTCGTATGCGCGCATGACGCCCGAGGATATCAACGATCTCTACGGTTTCATGAAGACGCTGCCGGCGAGTGATGCCGTGGCACCTGCGCATGAACTGGGTTTCCCCTTCAACCAGCGTGTCGTGCTGGGCGGCTGGAAGTTCCTTTACTACAGCGATGCGCCCCGGGTCGAATTGGCCGACGCCTCCGACATGGTGAAGCGTGGGCAATATCTCGTCGAAGGTCCCGGCCATTGCGGCGAATGCCACACGCCACGCAACGCGCTTGGCGGTTTCCTGGCAGGCCAGTGGCTCGCGGGCGGTCCGAACCCTGAAGGCGAGGGATCGATTCCCAATATCACCCCGGGTTCCAGAAGCATGGGCTCCTGGAGCGAGGGCGACATCGTCAGCTATCTGGAGACCGGCTTTACGCCCGACTACGACAGCGTCGGCGGCTCCATGGTCGAAGTGCAGAAGAACATGGCGGAGCTTCCCGCCGCCGATAGAGAGGCCATTGCGGCCTACCTGAAGGCCATTACGGCGGTGCAATAACGGGCGTCAGGCCTGTTCAGCATCGCGCAAGCCTTGCCTGTCATCTTTCCGTCGTCGAACTGACTGCGGAGGGGATATGAGCATTGAACGACGGCGGATGGAGTATGCGCTCCGGTCCCTGCTCGACAACTATCCTGATCCGGCCTTGCACCGCTGGGTGGACGAGACGGTTCGCGCCTTCGAAAAGCGTCTTTCAGCGATCGTCGATCCCCGCGAGCGCGATCACGCGCAACAGGCCGCTCTCATTCTGATCAAGACGACGCTGCAGAAGTGGTCGGAAAACCCGCCCGTTCGCCACTGACCTCAAGGGACTCATTTAGCGGCGGTGTTCGGCGGCAAAGGCCGCCAGCTCTGCTTCCGCTTCGGGTCCATAAAGACCAAGCGCTTTCAACACCTCGACGGTAAACGTATCCGGCGCAGTGCCGGCGGCTGTCACGATTATGCCATCGCGCATCGCTTGCGGCTGGTCGACATAGCGCGTTTCGCCGCGATAGGCGGAATACTTCTTGTGCGAAGCAAGCGAGTTGCCGGTATGCGCCACGTCATCGAGAACGCCGGCCGCCGCCAGCGCGCTTGCGGCAGCACAGATCCCGCCAAGAACCTTGCCTTTGTCCCGAAACGCCGTGGCCAGCGCCGTGAAGTCATGGGCGCCGCCCTTTTCCCAGGCATAGCCGCCGGGAATGATCAGCGCATCGAACTGCTCGGCATCGATGGCGTCAAAGCCGATGTCGGGTGTGACCTTCAGCCCGCCCATGGAGATGACGGGTTTGCCATCCGGGCTCGCCGTCACCACGTCGCAGTCGAGCCAGTACCGCGTTGCCGCCATCAAGAGCGCGGGCTCCCAATCGGCATAGTCGTTCTGCAGGGCAATCACGATGCGGGGCATGAGGTTCCTCCTTACGTTTGTCGGTGAGGCTCAGCTCAAAGCCTGCAGGTAACGCATGCCGGTCACCGGGCGTGGGATGAAATCCATGTTCTCGTAGAAGCGATGCGCGGCGAAATTGCCGGTGGCGGCCGAGACGGAGAGGAAATCGCAGCCCGACGCACGGGCAATCTGCTTTGCGCGATCGACGAGGTGTTGGCCGATGCCATTGCCGCGCTGGCCGTCGCGCACGAAGAGATGATGCAGTTCCATGCCGCGTTTGCCTTCCTGCGCCTTGTAGAGCGGCACCAGGATCGCGTAGCCGATCAGGCCTTCTTCGCCGCTGTCGGCGACCAGCGCCTGGATCCAGGGCATCGGGCCGAACAGATCGCGCTCAAGGACATCGGGCGTCATCGCGGAAGCATCGCCGTGATGCTGCGCGAGCGCCAGGATCATTGCGTTGAGTTCCGGCAGGTCTCGCGGCTTCGCATGGCGAATGGCCACGATCGGCGGGCGGGGTAGGGTGAGATCAGTATCTTCGGTCATGTCACTTTCCCTTGGTCTCATTTCGTGCCGTCAGGGGGAAAGTCGTCCGGAAAACAACAAGGCCGCCTGACGGCGGCCTGTTGACAATGTGATCTTGTCGGGCCGCCGGTTACCGGTAGGCCCAAAAATACGTGCAGGTGATGTTTGCGCGAATGTCGATCATGGAGGGTTAGATGCGCCAGATTAAATCGATTGTCAACGGCGATCTTTTCGGATGGTCGCTGATGGAGTAAAGTCCATCAATGACCGTGAGGTGAGGGATGGTGAAGGCGACGTTGATCCGTAAGATGCGCAGCTTTGTGCGCGACGGGGTCTTCGTCGAGGTCTTGATTTGGCATGTCCCGGTTGTCGTCCGGGGTAGCCTTCATGAGTTCAAGTACAGCCTCGCCCTGATTTCCGAAGGTGTATGCGTGTTGCGTTATGACAATGAGGCCGGGAAGGGTGATCACCGGCATATTGGAGCGTTTGAAACTCCTTATGCGTTTAGTGGCATAGATCAATTGACTGCGGATTTTCTGGCAGACGTGGAAGGGTGGTTGGATGACAACGCTCAAGGTTAAGATCGAAAGTCTCGAGCAGACAATGGAAGCGCTCGCCGATGCCATGAAGGCTGCTACGGGGCAGTCGGCACCACGCAGCGAGTGCAGCTTCAGTTTCCCCTCTTGGGAAGCAATGCATCGGGTTTTGACACCCAAAAGGCTTGAGATCATGAAGGTCATGACAGGGCAGGGTCCGCTGACCAAGCGCGAAGTTGCCCGACGTGTCGGTCGCGACTTCAAGGCCGTTCATGCCGATCTTGAGACCCTCTTGAGCAGCGGTGTTATCGACAGGTCAGATGAAGGCGTCGTTTTCCCCTATGACCGGATCCACATCGAGTTCGAAATCGAGTCGGCTGCGTGATCGAGCCGATCAGGGTGTGAGCGACGGGAGCTGAAAGAGCTTCCTCAATGCTCGTGCCCGCACAAGCCGTGGTCGGACAGCGCCCGGATCACGTAGCAATCGCCGACGGTATGGCAGTCCGCATGCGATACGATCCGCGCCAGTTCCGCCTCCAGCTTCTTCAGCCGGGCGATCTTTGCCCTGACGTCGTCGAGCTGTTCCCGGGCGATGTGGTCTGCCCGTTCGCAGGGCTCTTCCGGGTGGCCGCTGAGCGACAGCAATTCCCGAATCGCTTCGATCGGGAAGCCGAGATCGCGGGCATGGCGGATGAAGGTCAGTCGCTCCAGGTCGCTTTTCTCGTAGCGCCTCTGATTGCCTTCCGTGCGGTCGGGCGCCGAGATCAGCCCCATCTGCTCGTAGTAACGGATGGTCGGCACCTTCACACCGGCGCGCCGCGACAGATCCCCGATCGAAAACATGAAAAAAACCTCTTGAACCTCTAGTTGCTAGAGATCCTAAGGTGGATGCATGACCACATCAAGATCTGAAGGATTCTGGAAATGAGTGCAGCCTGCGGCCATGATCACGCGCCTTTCGACGGTATGTCCGACATCTACAAGCGCCGGCTCTGGCTGGTGATCGCCATCAATGCCGGAATGTTTGCCGTCGAAATGACGGCCGGCCAGCTGGCGCGGTCCCAGGCGCTTCAGGCCGATGCGCTGGATTTCTTCGCCGATGCCATAACCTACGGCATCTCGCTCGCCGTGATCGGCGCATCGCTGAAGACCCGCAGCATCGCCGCCGCAGGCAAGGGGCTAAGCCTCTTCCTGATGGGGCTCTGGGTCTTCGGCTCCACCATCTGGCGTGTCTTTCAGGGCGGTGTGCCTGAGGCGCCGGTCATGGGTCTCATCGGCCTTCTGGCGCTCGCCGCCAATGTCGCCAGCGTGCTTCTCCTGATGTCCTACAAGGATGGAGACGCCAATGTCCGCTCCGTCTGGCTCTGCTCCCGCAACGATGCGATCGGCAATGTCATCGTGATGATCGCGGCCCTCGGCGTCTGGGGCACCGCGACTGCCTGGCCCGACCTGATCGTCGCCGGTATCATGGCAGGCCTCTTCCTCTACTCCTCCGTCCAGATCCTCAGCCAGAGTTACCGCGAGTGGAGAGCGGGGGAGGCAGTCACCCTGTCCTCGTCCTGCTGTCGGACGGGGAAGGCATCCTGCGGGTCGGGGCATGGCCATGATCACGCTCATCATGCGCATCGACACCCCTAAGGGAATGCCCAGACGCAAGAAGGCCGGCCTGGCATCATGCCGGCCGGCCTTCTTGACCGCATCGTCTCATCAGAATTCCTGATAGGGCGAAGGGGGTATCTCGTATTCGCGGTAGGCGGCTTCCACCGCCTGCACCCGGGAATCGGCGGGCTGGCGGTCCCGGTTCGGACCATTGCCGATATCGACGATCGCCTTGCGCGACCCTTCGACGGTCCAAAGCGCCGAAGCCAGCTGGTTCGACAGAAGCGTGCTGGAAAACGTGCTGGCACCGCTCGCGCGGGGCGTGCTGGTATTCGACGTTTCGGGGGCTGCATCCTCTGCGCCGGTCGTGTTTGGCACGTACCGGCTTTGGTAGGAGTAGCCGCTCAGGCCGCTATCGATCCTCATGGCGGACACCTCAGTTGAAGAATTAACCTTTTGTTAACCTTTCAACCTTGCGCGAAGCTTGCGCCGGCTGTGTCGCTATGAGAATTGCCCCTTGCGCAATGTCGCGACTGAAAGTACGGGCAGCGAATCAAGCCGTTAAGGTGTGGCTGTTTCAGGAGTTGCTGAGACAATGCCAAAAACGCACCCGTTATTGCTTGCAGCGCTCTATTGCGCGGCCGCCTCACATCTTGCCGGCCACCTTGATCGCATAGGCATATTCAAACGCGATCTCTTCCAATCGCTGGAAGCGCCCGGACTTGCCGCCATGGCCGGCGGCCATGTTGGTTTTGAGCAGGAATGGTCCGGCCTCCGGTACGGTTTCGCGCAGCTTGGCGATCCACTTGGTCGGCTCCCAATAGGTCACGCGTGGGTCGGTGAGACCCGAAAGCGCGATGATCGGCGGGTAAGGCTTCTTCTCGACATTGTCGTAAGGGCTGTAGGCCGCAATCCAGCGATATTCCTCCTCCGACTCGATCGGATTGCCCCATTCCGGCCATTCCGGCGGGGTGAGCGGCAGCGTGTCGTCGAGCATGGTGTTGAGCACGTCTACGAAGGGCACGGCGGCGATGATGCCGGCGAACTTCTCTGGCGCCATGTTGGCGACGGCCCCCATCAGCATTCCGCCGGCAGAACCGCCTTCGGCGATGATTCGGTCGTATGCGGTGAAGCCCTCTTTCACCAGATGATCGGCGGCCGAGATGAAGTCCTTGAAGGTGTTGACCTTCTTTTCCATCTTGCCGTCTTCATACCAGGAAAATCCCTTGTCCTTGCCGCCACGGATATGCGCGATGGCATAGACGAAGCCGCGATCGGCGAGCGACAGGCAATTGGTGTTGAAGCCGGCGGGGATGGTGATGCCATAGGCGCCGTAGCCATAGAGCAGGCAGGGTGCGGAGCCGTCGAGCTTGGTGTCGCGGCGGTAGAGCAGGGTGACCGGCACCTTCTCCCCATCATGCGCTTCGGCAAAGACCCGGCGCGTGACGTAGTCTTCCGGCGTGTGACCTGATGGCACTTCCTGGGTCTTCAGAAGCGTGCGCTCGCGCGTCGCCATGTTGTAGTCGAACAGCTGGCTTGGCGTCGTCATCGAGGAGTAGGAGAAGCGGATGACATCCGTCTCGTATTCCGCAGCGCCCTGAAGCCCCAGCGAATAGGCTTCTTCGGCAAAGGCGATCGAATGCTCTTCGCCCGACTTGCGGTCGCGGATCATGATGACCGGCAGGCCTTCGCGGCGCTCCAGCCAGACGAGATGGCGGGCAAAGGCCATGTGGTTGAGGATCAGACGGCCCGGCTCATGCGGCACCACCTCTTTCCAGTTCGCCTTGCCGGGAGCAGTCACCGGCGCCTCGACGATCTTGAAGTCCTTGGCATCATCGGCATTGGTCAGGATGTAGAAAACGTCTCCGCCTTCCGTCATCGAATACTCGACGCCTTCCTCGCGCTCCGCAACCAGCATCGGCTCGGCCATCAGGTCCTTGGTCGAAAGCAGGCGGTATTCGGATGTCTCGTGGTCATGAATGTCGATGAAGATGAAGTCGTCGAGCAGCGAGCCACCGACGCCCATGAAGAAGCCCGGATCCTTCTCCTCATAGACAAGACGATCTGCCGATTGCGGCTGACCGACGATATGGTGGAAGACCTTGGACGGCCGGTGGTTCTCGTCCTGCAGCGTATAGAAGAAGCTCTTGCCATCGGGCGCCCAGACGCCGCCGCCGGCAGTGTTTTCCAGAACGTCGTCGAGATCCTGCTTGGTCGAAAGATCGCGGATGCGCAGCGTGTAGTATTCCGAGCCCTTGTCGTCGTAGCCCCAGATGCCGAAGCTGTGGTCGGTGGTGTGATCGATGCCGGAAAGGCGGAAATAGTCCTTACCCGTTGCCTCCTTGTCGCCGTCGAGCAGGAGGTCGCGGATCGTCTCGTCCTTCGGATTGCCGTCACGCGGAATGCGGAAATAGCGTGGCTGCTCGCCGCCGGTGACGAAGGCCGAGCCATAGGCAAACGCGCCGTCCTTCATTGGGATCGACGAATCGTCTTCCTTGATGCGCCCCTTCATCTCGGCAAACAGCGTCTTCTGCAGCTCCTTGGTGTCCGCCATCGCTGCTTCCATATAGGCGTTTTCGGCCTCCAGATAGGAGCGGATCTCAGGATCGAGGATCGAGGTGTCCTTGAACATCGCCTGCCAGTTGTCGGCGCGCAGCCAGGCGTAATCGTCCGTTCGGGTGACGCCGTGGCGCGTGTCGGAAACGGGCTTCTTCGCAGCGACGGGCGGGGAGGGCAGGTTGTTGAAGACGGACAAAGGCGCTTCCTCTTTCGGAATGGATCTCGGGAATACGTGATGCTTCCCGAGACATAGAGAGGCCGCTGCCGGGGATCAAGGCGAGCGCATGGTCGCTCAGCGATAGGCGCGCAGGTAATGCCCTTCGAAATAGCGCTTCAGCCAGTGGAAGACTTTCAGTCTCGGCCCGACGAAGCTGCGCGTTTTGCTGCGATAGACCAGCATGGCGCTATCGAGCATGTCGACGATGCAGATCAGTTCCGGCTTGAAGGCGGCGCGGCCGGGTCTGCCTTTGAGAACATCCGCGATGTTCTTCGCCGCAGTCTTCGCCTGCAGATCGGCCTGATGCGCCTGTTTCGGCAGCCAGTCCGGCCCGGGAATGCTGCCGCTGTCGCCGACCACCAGACACTCTCCCGGTCGCGCACCCGGCAGGTCTCGTCGGCAGCGATCATGCCGCCTGGCGAGAGCGGGAGATCAGTCTCGGACAGCCAGGCCGGACCGGTGAGTCCGGGCATGAAGAGGATCAAGTCGGCTGCAATCTCGCCGCCTTCCGTCACCACTCGGTCGGCCTCGAAGCGTACCATCTTGTGGCCGAGATGCGTGCGGATGTTGCGGCGTGCCATTTCCTTGAGAAGGCCATCGACCGCCTCGTCGCCGAGGCGCTGGCCGGGCCGTTCGGACGGGTTGAAGAAGACCAGTTTGAAGCGCTCGCGCCGCCCCTGGCGCCGCAGAAGGCTGTCGATGATGAACAGGAATTCGAACATCGGGCCGCCGCGTACGGCCCCCTGTTCCTGCGGGTTGCTGGCAAAGCCGATCGCGATCGTGCCGCCATCCATCGCGTCCAGCCGGCGCGCGATCTCCTCGCCAACGGCAATCCCCTCGCAGGGCACCAGCGCATGTTCGATGCCGGGCAGCTTGCGGATGAAGCGTCCGCCGGTCGCGATGACCAGATGGTCGGTTCCGTAGTCGCCGCGATCCGTGATGATAAGCCTGCCGCCCTCGGCAAGGCCGGTCACGGAGGCCATGACGTGATCGACCCGGTGCTCGCGGAAGAAATGAGCCAGCGGTACCTTCAGCGCTTTGCCCTGGCGCAGCCCCGCCGGCAGCCAGATCGAACTTGGCAGATAATGCAGCTCGTCTCTCGGAGAGATGACCACAATCTCGTCCTCGACGCCGTTGCGGCGCAGCTCACGAATGGTGGTCAGCGCTCCGAAGCCGGAGCCGAGAACGGTGATGCGGGCCATGATCCATCTCCATAATATAAAAATTCATATGTATGAAGGTATGCAATATTTCCCAAGGTGTCGCAACGCCGCAGGGAGGATCAGTTCCCTGCGACGAAGTCACCGATCACTCGTGCGAGGACTTGCCCCGCGCCCAGTCCATGTAAAGCTCGAGCGCCTTGCGTGTTACGGGCCCTTCCTGGAACTGCGCGTCGTCGAGGCGGGTCACCGGCACGACCTTGGAATAATTCCCGGTCTGGAAGATCTCGTCGGCATTCATGAAGTCCTCGACCGAGAGCGTCACCTCGCGCACCTCGAAGCCTGCCTGGCGCAGAAGACCCATGACGCGAGCGCGGGTGATGCCGGCGAGGAAGGTGCGATTGGCGGCAGGCGTATAAACGACGCCGTCCTTCACCATGAAGACGTTGGACGACGCGGTCTCGACCACATTGCCGTTCATGTCGCGCACCAGCGCATTGTCGAAGCCGCGATTGCGGGCATCAATGATCATGCGGCCGGAATTCGGATAGAGGCTGCCGGTCTTGGCATCGGTCATCGCGCATTCCGGCGTCGGACGCCGGAAGGGCGACACCGTCAGGGACGAGGGCTTGGCCGTGTGCATCGGCGCCTCGAACAGGCAGAGCGCAAACCGTGTCGATTCCGGATCGGCGGCGACAACCGAGCCCATCTGGCCGTGTTCGGCCCAATACATCGGTTTGATATAGATCGCCGTCTTGCCATCGAACTTCGCGACGCCTTCCCAGGCGAGGCGCTCGATCTCCTCGGCCGGCATCACCGCCTTCATGCCCATATTGGCGGCCGAGCGATTGACGCGCTGGCAATGCAGGTCGAGATCCGGCGCGATGCCGTCGAACCAGCGTGCGCCATCGAACACCGTCGAACCCAGCCACATCGCATGCGAGACCGGCCCGATCAGCGGCGGGTTGCCGGCAAACCATTCGCCGTCGACATAGGTGAAGGTGGGGGTGCGGGCGGATGTATCGACGGCCATGGCGGGTCTCCTGTTCTCGTTGCTTCGCAGCAAAGTCGCCTCAGGCCCCAAGGTCAAGGCGAAACACGCCCTCAGGACACGATTTGGCAAACATCCACGTCAAAACCGTCGATCGAAAAGGATTTCCACATGAATCCAGAAGCTTGGGTGATGGATCGATCAGTGCGCCTGATGGTCGTGACAGGCAAGCGATCCGTGCACGCCGACGTGGTTAAAGATCCTGTAACGGATTCCTGAAATATTGAACGAAGTTGAGATCGCGATCTTCGGTCTTGTGTACTGCGTTTTCTTGGGGGTCTTCATGAACAGGCTGCGTATCAAAGCCCTGCTTGCCGCATCGGTTGCGGTTTCGTCTTCGCCTGCCTTTGCCGATGGTCTCTTCTCCGGAAACTGGTATGTCACCCTCGGCGGCGCAGGCATTTCCGCGCCGACCTTCGAAGGCTCCAAGAACCGCAAGCTCTTTTTCCAGCCGATCATTTCGGTCGGCCGTGGCGGTGCGCCGCGTTTCTCGTCGCGCAATGACAATCCGTCCTTCGCGATCTACAACACCGACGTTCTGCGCGCCGGTGTCGTTGGCAAATTCGTGCCCTCGCGCGACGCGGGCACTGACGATGCGTTGCGGGGTCTCTCCGAGGTCAAGTGGGGTGGTGAGCTCGGCGGCTTCGCCGATGTCTATGTCACCGACTGGATGCGTGGCCGCGCCGAAGTCCGCCAAGGCATCCGCGCCCATGATGGCCTCGTCGCCGATATCGCCGTCGATGCCTTTACAGATATCGCGCCGGATCTCAGGGTCTCGGCCGGTCCGCGCATGACCTTCGCCACCAGCGGTTACACCAACGCCTATTACGGCGTGGACGCTGCCGAATCTGCCGCGTCGGGGCTTGGCCAGTACAATCCCGGAGGTGGCGTCACCTCTTATGGCGCGGGCGGGGCGATCACCTGGAACGCCACCGACAAGATCGCCATGAGCGCCTTCACTGAATACAAGCGGCTCGCCGGTCCGGCTGCCGATTCGAGCCTGGTGCAGGAGCGTGGCTCCAAGAACCAGCTGATGTTCGGTGTCTCCGCCAGCTACAAGTTCGGCGTCAGCTTCGACTGACGAAAAGGCCGCAGCCAATTTTGCCGCATCGATGGGAGCGGGCGGTTTTCTTGAACCCGCCCATGCTCTATCAGTTGGACCATGAGCACCACTGAGCCGAACATCGATCGCGTCATCGACGCGCCCTCCGACAACTTCGTCTATCGCATCTTGCCGCGATGGCTCTGGCCGCATGCCCAGCTCGCCCGCTGGGATCGCCCGATCGGATGGCAGCTCCTGATGTGGCCCTGCTTCTGGTCCTCGGCTCTCGCCGCCAATGCGCTTGCGGCCGAGGGGCGCCTGAACCTCGGCCTCTTCGTCTTCCATCTCTTCCTGTTCTTCGTCGGCTCGGTTGCCATGCGCGGTGCGGGCTGCACCTATAACGATCTCGTCGACCACGAGATCGACAACATGGTCGCGCGTACCCGGTCCCGCCCGTTGCCGTCGGGCCGCATCTCGCGCCGCAATGCCAAGATCTTCATGGTGGTGCAGTCGCTGGTCGGGCTTGCCGTGCTCTTGTGCTTCAACAGCTTCTCGATCGTGCTCGGCATACTCTCGCTCGCCGTCGTTGCGATCTATCCCTTCGCCAAGCGCTTCACCGACTGGCCGCAATTCTTCCTCGGGCTCGCCTTCTCCTGGGGCGGCCTCATGGGCTGGGCCGGCCTGCACGGCAATCTCTCGCTGGCCTCCATTCTCGTTTATGTCGGCGCGGTCGCCTGGACGATCGGTTACGACACGATCTACGCCCATCAGGACCGAGAGGACGATGCGCTGGTCGGCGTGCGCTCGACGGCGCGTCTCTTCGATCGTGACACCAAGATCTGGCTGAGCGGGCTTTATGGCCTGACGCTTCTCCTGCTGCTCTCTGCCTTTATCGCGGCCGGTGCGGCTTTCCCCGCCGTCATCGGCCTCTTGATTGCAGCTGCGCTCTTCGCTTGGCAGATCAAGGTGCTCGATATTGATGACGGCGCCCAGTGCCTCGCGCTCTTCAAGTCGAACAACCGCGTCGGCCTCATTATTTTCTTGGGCCTCGTCGCCGCCATTCCCTTCGCCTGAGCTTTGTTCAGGCGGCGCTAATCAAAGCGCCGCTCTCGTTTCATTTCGAGACGCGGGCAGCCGATATCCCTCAAAAGCCAGAGGCCCGGAAGTTTCCTTCCGGGCCTCTGGCTGTTCAGTCTTGGGACGCAATCAGTTGCGTGCGATGATTTCCTTTCCGGAAATCTTCATGGTTACGCCCAGCTTGCCGGTCGTGCGGCGCACCAGGAAGCGCGGGCGACGCTCGGCGAAATAGGAGTGGCGGCGACGCGGCTGCGTCTCCTTGGTGCGCACATCGCCGAGGTGGTCTTCGAGCGGGCGGGCAACGCCGTCAGCCTCGACCATCAGCATCGGGATGCGGAAGGCATCGGCCCAGCCGCGCCAGTCGGCAGCGATGTCGCAGAGATCATGCGCGACCAGGAGCGGAATGCACAGATCCGGGTCTTCGTGATGCAGTTCGAGCGTCACGGTGACTTCCCCGTCGCCATGGTCGATGGCGCGGGCGGCAACGCCCTTGAAGGCGCGAGTGGGAAGAGCGAAGGAAAGCGGCAGGCCGCTACCGGGAAGGACCTTGCGCAGAACGGCACCGCGCTCGTCTATTGTGATCGTGACGTCGCCCAGAGCTCCCCGCAATGCGTAAGTCACCTGCTGGGGGAACCGCGAGGGATCCAGACGCAGAGTGGCGCCGGCCCATGCTGGCTTCAAAACCGTGTTCGTCATCTTCATGCTACCCTTGTTTTACCCGAGAGCGCGTCATGTGCTCGTCTGTTCGGGACTTTTCGTCCTCTGTGGGGGCAAGATAGCCAGCCGCTGTTGGAGACAGCTTAAAAGACGCGGTAAAGAAAACCTTGCGCGGTCAAATGGTTAGTTTTGTCGTACCGCTCACGGTTTCGAAAAGGTGAAAGTCCTCCTCGATCTGTTCCGCGACGAAACGGATACGGCCTGACGCGTCTGATCACCGCGATCGGAGCGCAGAAACAACCTGAGGCTTCTTCATGAATTCATAAAGCTTGAGGCAAGGAATTTGCGCCATACTGTGATTCGCGCGCGCCACGTTCTGCAAGGAATCCTGATGGTCTCGACCTATCTGAGCTACAATCTCGTCAACCGTGACATCAAGGGGAGCCTCAACCGCACCGCCTCTGATCCACTCGTCGCGCGCCAGACTGAGTACTTCAAGCAGAACATCGGTAAGGTCACGACGCTCGAGGGATTCCTCGACGACTACCAGCTCTATTCCTATGCGATGAAAGCCCATGGTCTCGAAGAGATGACCTATGCCAAGGCTTTCATGAAGAAGGTGCTGGAAAGCGATCTGTCGGATGAAAAGAGCTTTGCCAACCAGCTGACGGACGAGCGCTACCGCAACTTCGCCGCCTCTTTCCAGTTCTCGGCGGAAAAGACCGATCTGCAGACGGATTCCCAGCAGGCAAGACTGCTGGAGAAATACGAAGCCTCGCTTGCCGCCCAGAGCGACACGCTGGAGGCGGAGGCCTTCTATTACGAGTCGATGATCGACAAGGTCACCAATGTCAGCGGTCTCGTCAACAACAGCCGCCTGATGACGTTTGCGCTTGATGCCTATGGCATCGACGGCACCTATTACACCAAGGATCATCTGACCAAGGTCCTGACCAGCGACACCTCCGATCCGGACAGCTATGTCAACCAATTGGTCGCCAATGGTGCAGCAAATGCAGCGAGCTTCCTCAAGCTCGCCCAAGCTTTCAGCTTCAATGCCGACGGTTCGCTGTCGGGCGCCACCGCCCAGACCGCCGCCCAGAAGGAGGCGACTGTCTCGCTCTATGTCAACGAAGAGCAGATCTATGTCACCGACTACTACCGCCAGCGTGAGCGCGCCTATTACGAATCGAAGATCTCGACCTTGACCTCGGTCGATGAGCTGACCGCCGATACACGCCTGTTCAACTATGTCCGGACGGCGTTCGAGCTGGGTTCGATGACCGCCTCGACCTTCAAGCAGATCGTGACGAGCGACACCTCCGATCCGGACAGCTATGCCGCCACGAACGGTGGCGATGCCTGGGTGGCGATTGCCGGCAAGTTCAACTTCGCCAGCGATGGCACGGTGGAATCAGGCATGACCGCGCAGGGGACGACCCAGCTCGCTTCCACACATTCCGGCTTTGCAACCTTCTACGACGATGCGGACGAAGAGCGTAAGGAAGCGCTCATCGATCTCTTCAAGACGAGGATCGCCGATGTTCAGAATGTCGACAAGCTTTTGGCCGACACGACCATGCGTCTCGTCCTGCAGCGCACCTTCGGCTTCGAGGCCAACGAGTTCTCGACCCGCGACCTGAAGCGCGCGCTCACCAGCGATTTCACCGATCCGAACAGCTTTGCCAACAAGTCCAAGGACACGCGCCTGATCGAAATGTCGAAGCTCTTCAACTTCGACAGTGAAGGCAATGCCGGCGTGCCGCTCGCGCCGCACAACACGCTGACGGCGACGATGATCGCCAAGCAGTTCGTCATCAACGAAGTCCGCTTCCTCAGCGCCAACGAAAAGACGGCCGCACGCGAAGCTGCGACCAAGAAGGCCGAGGTCTACCAGGAGCGCATCCAGTCGATCGGTACCGTCAAGGAACTGCTGGCCGATCGTGAAGTGCTCGACGTCGTCATAGGCGCCTTTGGGCTCGATCCCAAGGACGTCACCGACGACTTCCTCAAGCAGGCTTTCGGTTCGGATCTCTCCGACCGCAAGAGCTTCGTCAATCAGCAGCCGGACAGCCGCTGGGCCGAACTCGTCGCTTCCTTCAACTTTGATGCCAATGGCAATCTCACCCGCGAGACGATGGGCACGATCCAGCAGCGCGGCGAGACGATGGAAACGGTCAATAAGTATCTCCGGCAGACGCTGGAAGAGGCCGAAGGGGAGAGCAACGAGGCGGTGCGCCTGGCGCTCTACTTCCAACGCGCCGCGCCCAACATCACCGATGCCTATGGCCTCATCGCGGACGATGCGCTCATGGCGGTCTTCCGGACGACCTTCGGCTTCTCCGACGAATTCTCCAACATGGATGTCGACCAGCAGGCACGTATCATCAACGAAAACCTCAAACTCGCCGATCTCCAGGATCCGGCCAAGCTTGAGCGCTTCCTGCAACGCTACACGGCCATGTACGATACGCAAAACAATGTCGGAGCCTCTTCTGCGGCCACGATTCTGGCGGGCGGAGGCGGCACCATCTCGGCCGATCTGCTGTTCAGTCTGGCGCAGCTGAAGGCCTGATCACGCGGTTTCAAGGCGACCCGCCGGCCTCTTGTCGGCGGGTTTGTTTTTGACTATCGATATATCCCAAGAGATATATCGAAAAGGAGTTCCCCGTGGTCCGGGTTCTGAAGACGGCAGTGGTCGCGGTCACCGCCCTGGTCGCCGTGGCTGCAGCAAGCCTGCCCTTGACGGCGGCCCGCGCCGAGGAGCCCGTTACCGTCTTCGCAGCTGCCAGTCTGAAGGAGAGCATCGAACAGATTGCCGCCGCCTGGAAGCAAGCGGGCGGAACGGAGGTCCGGCTGTCCCTGGCCGGCAGTTCGGCCCTGGCGCGGCAGATCGAGCAGGGCGCGCCTGCAGACCTTTTCATCTCCGCCGACCTCAAATGGATGGACCACCTGGAAAAGGCGGGCCAGATCAAGGCGGATACCCGGATCAACCTGCTCGGCAACCGGATCGTACTTGTTGCGCCGATGGGCTCGAGCGTGACCACGACCATCGCCCCTGGCTTCCCGCTCGCAAGCCTTCTCGGCAATGAGCGTCTGGCCATGGCCAATGTCGATGCCGTGCCCGCCGGCTCCTATGGCAAAGCGGCGCTGGAGAGCCTCGGCGTGTGGGAGAGCGTCAGGGACAAGGTCGCCCAGGCGGAGAATGTCCGCGCTGCCCTGCTGCTCGTTTCCCGCGGCGAAGTACCACTCGGCATCGTCTACGAGACGGATGCCAGGGTCGACCCAAGTGTGAAGATTCTCGACCGCTTCCCCGAGGCGAGCCATCCCGCCATTGTCTACCCGGCGGCGCTCACGACCGAGAGCGAAAACCTGCACGCCACCGACTTCCTCGCTTACTTGCAGGGCACAGACGCCCATGCCATCTTCACCGCCGCCGGCTTCACCGTGCTCGCCAAGACCAACTGAAGCCAGAACCGCCATGACCAAGCATCCGGGATACCACATTTGACCCTGACGGCCGAAGAATGGACCGCGATGCTCTTGAGCCTGAAGGTCGCGGCCGTTGCCGTCACCTTCTCGCTGCCGCTGGGTCTGGTCGTTGCCTGGCTGCTGTCGCGCAAGGAGTTCTGGGGCAAGTCGCTTCTCAACGGCCTCGTGCACCTGCCGCTCATCCTGCCGCCTGTCGTCACGGGTTACCTGCTGCTGATAACCTTTGGCCGGAGAGGCGCCGTCGGCGCGTTCCTGGAAGAAACCTTCGGCCTCGTCTTCTCCTTCCGCTGGACGGGAGCGGCCCTTGCCGCGGCCGTCATGGGCTTTCCGCTGCTCGTGCGCTCCATTCGCCTGTCGCTCGATGCCGTCGATCGCAAGCTGGAGGCGGCTGCCGCGACGCTCGGCGCCCCGCCGCCTTACGTCTTCTTCACGGTCACCCTGCCGCTCATTCTGCCCGGCATCGCCGCCGGCGTTATCCTCGCCTTCGCCAAGGCGATGGGCGAATTCGGTGCCACGATCACCTTCGTCTCCAATATTCCCGGTGAGACCCAGACGCTGGCATCGGCGATCTATACCTATACCCAGGTGCCCGGCGGTGACCTCGCAGCCATGCGCCTCACCGTGATCTCGATCGTGCTGTCGCTCGGTGCCCTCATCGCCTCCGAGTTTCTATCGCGCCGCATCGCCGCCAGGGTGGGAGCCGCCTGATGCTGGAGCTGTCGATCCGCCATCGTCAGGGTGATTTCACGCTCGAGGCCGATCTCGTGCTGGGCGAGGGCCTGACGGCACTGTTCGGCGCTTCCGGCTCCGGCAAGACGACGCTGATCAACATCGTCGCTGGCCTGATCCGTCCTGAGGCCGGCCATGTCAGCTTCAACGGCAAAACATGGAGCGACGCCTCGACCTTCCTGCCGCCGCATCGCCGGCGCATCGGTTACGTCTTTCAGGAGGGCCGCCTCTTTCCGCACCAGACTGTTCTGCAGAACCTGCGCTACGGAGAACGCCTCCTACCGCGCGCCGAACGCCGCGAGGATCTGACCCGCATCACGTCGCTCCTTGGCATCTCCGATCTGCTCGACCGACGCCCATCCCATCTCTCCGGCGGCGAAAAGCAGCGTGTGGCACTTGGCCGTGCCCTGATGGCAAGCCCGAAGCTGCTTCTGATGGACGAGCCGCTTTCCGCCCTCGACAACGCCCTGAAGGCGCAGATCCTGCCCTATATCGAGCGCATCCGCGACGAATTCGGCGTGCCGATCCTTTATGTCAGCCACTCCGTCGAGGAGGTGGCACGATTGGCGACGGCCGTCGTCACCTTCGACGCCGGCAGGGCAATTGCCGTCGGGCGCCCCGATGAGGCGCTGGCGACGGTGGCACAGGCCTCCGGCGACCTTCCGGCAGGTAATTTCATCGAAGCCGAGATCACGGGGCACCACGAGGATGACGGACTGACAGAGGCGCTGTCGCTCGCCGGCCCGATCCTGTTGCGGCGCAGTTCTCTGGCGGCAGGAACACGGGTGCGCGTCTTTGTGCCCGTTTCCGACATCGTCGTCGCGACGGAGGCGGGCGACGGGCTTTCGGCGCTCAATCGGCTCTCGGGTCACATCGTCGATCTTGCCGAGCGTGACGGAGGCAGCGTGACACTGACCGTCGATTGCCACGGCCAGCCCCTGATCGCCGAGGTCACCCGGCGCTCGTGTCAGCAGCTCGCGCTCGCGCCCGGAATGCGTGTGCATCTGCTGTTCAAGACGGTCTCGATTGCATCGGAAGCTCTGTTTCGTCAGGGGCGAGGCTGAAGCTTCAGCCGTCGTCGTCGCCCTTGCGACCGCCGGCGAAAAATTCCGCCGCCTGCATGCTTTCAAGCCAGGCGAGATCAGTCGAAAGCGCCTTGCGGCTCTCTGCATCCATGCGTCGGCATGCGCCGAGCAAAGTCTCGCCGAACGGTGTGAGCCCCGCGCCGCCGCCACTCTTGCCGCCGTGGCGGGTGAAGATCGACGGCTCCTGGAACATCCGGTTGATCTCGTCTGCTAGCAGCCAGGCGCGCCGATAGGACATGCCCATTGCCGCCCCCGCCGCACGGATCGAGCCGTGCTCCTCGATCAGCGCCAGCAACTGGGCCTTGCCCGGCCCCAGCCGCGCACCATTGGAAAGATCAATCCGAAGCGAGAGGCGAGGGGAGCCGGTCATGGGCTCAGCCGATCACCTTGCCGGGGTTCATGATACCGGCGGGGTCGAAGGCCTGCTTGATGCGCCGCATCAGCTCGGTCTCGATCGCCGGTCGGCTCGCAGCCAATTCGTCACGCTTCAGCTGACCGACGCCATGCTCCGCCGAGATAGACCCTGTGTGCCTGTGCACGACCGCATGCACCACGGCATTCACCTCACGCCAGCGGGCGATGAAGGCGGCCTTGTCGGCGCCGACGGGCTGGCTGATGTTGTAATGGATATTGCCATCGCCGAGGTGGCCGAAAGCGCAGATCCGGGCATCCGGCATCAGCGCATGCACGGCGGCATCCGCTTCCGCGAGGAAGGCCGGAATGCGCGAGACAGGCACGGATACGTCATGCTTGATCGATCCGCCCTCCGGCCGCTGGGCCTCGGACATGCTTTCGCGCAGATGCCAGAAGGCATTCTGCTGGGCGAGTGAACTGGCGATCGCCGCATCCGACACGAGACCTGCCTCGAAGGCCTCGGCCAGCAGCTCCTGCATCATCGTTTCAGCCGTCTCGGCCGAATCCGATGTCGAGATGTCGACAAGCGCATACCAGGGATGGATCGAGGTGAGCGGGTCGCGCACGCCGGCAATATGCTTTGTCGTGAATTCGATGCCGATCCTCGGCATCAGCTCGAAGCCCGTCAGTGCCGAGCCACAGCGCTGCGAGGCTTTTTCGAACAGCTGAAGGGCGGCTTCCGGCGAGGCGAGCCCGACATAGGCCACCTGTCTCCCGCGCGGACGCGGCACCATTTTCAGCACTGCGCCTGTGATCACGCCAAGCGTGCCCTCCGCACCGATGAAGAGGTCGCGCAGGTCGTATCCGCTATTGTCCTTCTTCAGCCGCCGCAATCCGTCCCAGATCTCGCCCGTCGGCAGCACGACTTCGAGCCCGAGGCAGAGCTGACGCATATTGCCATAGGCAAGCACGGCGGTGCCTCCGGCATTGGTCGCGAGATTGCCGCCGATCCGGCAGGAGCCTTCCGAGCCGAGCGACAGCGGGAACAGCCGGTCATGCGCCTCGGCCGCCTTTTGAACGTCGGCAAGTATGGCGCCGCCATCAGCGACGATCACGTCGGCAACCGGATCGACTTCCCGGATCCTGTTCATCCGTTCGAGGGAGAGGAGAACGTCCTGCCCGTCCTCGCGCGGTACCTGTCCGCCGACAAGGCCCGTGCGGCCGCTGACCGGCACGATCGACGTGCCCGTCTCGGAGGCGAGCTTGAGGATCGCAGAGACCTCGGCCGTCGAGCCCGGCTTCAGCACCAGCGGCGAGGCGCCGTGATAGAGGCCTCGGTTCTCCGTCAGATAGGGTTTGATATCAGCGGTCGCGGTCAGCGCATTGGCCTCGCCGACAATATCGACGAAGGCGCGCAGACGATCCGCAAGGCTCATGGTCACATTCATCTTGTCATCCCTCCGTGCCACGCGGTGCAGCCGCCCGCATCAGCCGGTCATTGATCGCCTCGCCCAAACCCTCGTCGGGGATTTGCATGACGGCAATACCCGTAGCCCCGCTCGCATCCGCGCGCTTCAGGTAGTCGAAGAGATTGCTGGCCGCCTCGGTAAGGTCTGCCGTCGGGCTCAGGTTGAAAAGTGCATGCGCGGCCGCCGCGCCCGATATGTCGTCGGGACCAAAGGCAATCAAGGCTTCCCCAGCAGACACCTCTGTCGCCTTCAGTCGCACGGCGGCATTTGGGGCGTAATGTGAAGCGAGCATGCCCGGCGCCTCGATCGCCGCCGTTCCCGAAGCCTTGGGACGAACGACCGGCTTGCCGGTGACGGACTCGATCGCCTCGACCGCAATGCCGCCCGGTCGGAGCAACCGGATCTCGCCGTCTTCCACCTTCACGATCGTCGATTCCACGCCGACAGGGCAGGGGCCGCCATCGACGATCACCTCGATCTTCTGGCCGAGATCGGCGTCCACATGCTGCGCTGTCGTCGGGCTGATCCGCCCGGAGGAATTGGCGCTCGGAGCCGCAAGCGGTCGGCCGAGACTGCGGATAAGCTCTGCCGTAAACCCGACGGGGACGCGTATGCCGACCGTGTCGAGCCCGGCGGTCGCAAGCGGATGAATGCCGGAGTTTTCCTTGAGCGGCAGAACGAGGGTCAAAGGCCCCGGCCAGAAGGCCTCGGCCAGCTTGCGCGAGATCGGGTCGAACACGGCATAGCGTTCCGCCATGGCGAGATCCGCCATGTGGCAGATCAGCGGATTGAAGCGCGGCCGCCCCTTGGTCTCGTAGATGGAAGTGATGGCGGTCGGATGGGTCGCGTCGGCTGCAAGCCCGTAGACGGTCTCAGTGGGGATCGCCACGGGAAGATGCCGCAGAAGCACCTCGGTCGCTGCCGAAATTGCCTCCGCCTTTTCCGTGTCGTGAGCGATCGGGATGATCCGCGCCATTTTCGAGAGCCTTCCAGTCTGCCTGCGATCGTCCTTATCGCGTGCGGAACAAGGCGGCAAACCTCTTTTTCAGCGCAGCCAGGGGCAGTTTCCACCCTAATTTTTAAAGGGGGAGGCGAAATCGTTCGAATTTTAACTACCGACGTAACTGAAAGAAAGAATTGTTCGCCTATGGTCCAGATAAGAGACGGAAAGCCTCACTCGGGAAATGGACAGATGCAGCAAGTCAAGAATCCGGCCGCCAGCATTGCGCTTCGTGTCGCGACCGCCATGCATCAGATGGGCATCGACGGTCTGCCGCGCAATTACGAGCTGGTCTACGAGGCCTATTCAGGCAGCAATCCCGAACTGGTGCGCGAGTTCATCGCGCTCGGCAAGGTGAAGACCCAGGAAGCCCTCGACGAACTCGGCCGTAAATATCTGCCGCATCACCATGAAGACGGGCTGCTGAGCCGCCAGAACGGCCAGGTTCGCGCCGAGATGAGCAATTTCATCAGCCTGCTGAACGAAGAGAAGATTTCGCTCACCGATTACGGCCGCGTCATCGGCCATGCCTCCAAGACCATCCTGACTGAAGCCGACCTAGAAGGCACGCCGCTCGGCCAGTCGATCAAGATGCTGAAGGCCGCGACCGAAAAGCGCGCCCACCAGAACAGCAATGTCGTGCGCGCCGTGGTCGACAAGACGGCATCGCTTGCCGACCTCCAGCGCGAGGCCGAAGAGGCCGAAGCCGCGAAGTTCGTCGATCCGGTCACTCGTCTTGCCTCCCGCCGCGCTTTCAACAAGGCTGTGGCCAAGATCTATGTGAATCCGGAAATGCCGGTGCTCTGCGGCGTCGCGATCGGCGAGATCGACGACTATGTCCGCATCCAGGAGCAGATGGGCCCGGCCGTCGCCGAGCGTTTCCTGATGCAGGTCGCCAAGGTTCTCGAAGCCGTCTCCGGTGGTGGCGATCTCGCCTGCCGCTTCGATGCCGGCCGCTTTGGTCTGCTGCTCTACACATCGGACCAGGAAGAGATAAGCCGCGTCGTCGATCTCGTTCGCGCCAAGCTGAAGGCCACCAATTTCGTCGGCTCGTCCAGCGGCCCGCGTGTCGGCCAGCTGACCATGTCCTTCGGCATCTGCTATTCCGAGCAGGCCCCGAATGCCTTCGACTTCACCAACTTCGCCGAAAAGGCGCTCGCCACCTCCAAGGCAGCCGGCGGCGACACCGTGACGATCTACGGCGCAAGCGATTATGTCTCGAAGGACTGGTTGCTCTACAAGAAGAAGCCGGTGGGCGGTTTCGGCGCCTGAGCGCCGAAGTCCACTCTCAAAGCTTTGCGATGATCTTCCTGAGCTCGGCGTCTCTCGCGCCGAGCATCAGCACGTTGCGCAGCGCCTCTTTCGGATCCACGGTCTGGAACAGCAGCCCGTTGTTGCGGAACGAACGGTCGATGGTCATCGCCTTGGCCTCTGCTTCAGGCTTGATCGCCACGGCGAAATACATACGTCCGTAATTCTGCTTGATCTGCTCGAAGAACACCTCTTCGCCACCGAGTTCGGCAAAGAAATTGGCGATGTAGAAGGCCCATTTCACGTCGGCATACTGCGCGAAATTCGTGCGCGCCGCCGTCACGTGACAGTAGCCGAGATGCGGGCTGTTGTTCAGCGTGCGGTGAAAAATGACCTTGGGAAACTTGATCGAGCGATGGAAGCCGTTGATCCGCTCATGCGTCGTCTCGGCGGCCCGCTCGAGCCGCCGCCCGGTACGCGCAGCCACTTCCTCGTAGGTCAGATACCGGCGTTCGTCCGGCAGCCAATCCTCGCGGCTGCGCGAAATCCGTCCGGTTCGGAGGAATTCGGTATGGACGGCCTTGGATGGCGACGGCGGCTTCGTTTCCGCTTTCGGAGCCGCGTAGTATCTGAGTTTCTGCATCTTGACGCTCTGACGGTACCCGGACTGACTGCTGGAGCTTAGCGCAGCATGGTTAATCATGATTTGATGGTATTCTGCATCAGCGAGATTTCGCGAGGCTTGCCGCAGTGCAATTCCGGGGAATGGCCGTAAATCGCCCGTTTGCGCCATGATTTCAGCGGCCGGGAAGATGCCGCCGCCACACCCTTCGGAAAACAATGGGAAATTCCTGAAATCTCTGCCCTTGATCGCCATCTGGGCGATGTCGCAAACGATTTGGGCCGTGTCGTTCCGCAATGCAGCGCAGCCCCGCGCCCTGTGATTAGATGCAGGCAAGCTCGAGGTGCTGCCCTGCTAGGGAGGGTGGGAAATCGGGAAGCCGGTCAAAATCCGGCGCTGCCCCCGCAACGGTGGTGGAGAATGCGTTTTGGCACAAGGCCACTGGGGGCAACCCTGGGAAGGCGCCGACGCGGTCCGCAAATGGACCACTCCTGAGCCCGGAAACCAGCCTCGGCAGACGGACATTTGAGGTTGCGGAGGGCGACCGGAGATAGCCATGCACACCGCCTTCTTAAGGCGACGGCAGGCTGTGCTCTCTTCTCCCCCGAATTTTTGAAACACGAGGACGACATGGACCTGCAGGCCAACGTGCTGCGCCAGCTGAAGAACCGCCGCGAGGGTTTCTCCCTTGAACAACCATTTTACATCGACCAGGACTATTTCAAGCTCGACATGGAGATGATCTGGTATCGCGACTGGCTGTTCATCGGCCATGACTGCGAGATCCCGCGCGCCGGCAACTACTTTACCGCCCAGATCGGCGACTATCCCGTCGTCATCGTGCGCGGCAAGGATCAGGTCATCCGCGCCTTCCACAACACCTGTCGTCATCGCGGCCACCGCGTCTGCACCAAGGACAAGGGCGCTGCGGCCAAGCTCGTCTGCCCCTATCACAACTGGACCTATGACCTCGACGGTTCGCTCGTCTTCGCGCGCCAGATGGGGGAGACTTTCGACAAGGCGGAATTCGGCCTGAAGACCGTTCATTGCGAAAGCGTCGGCGGTTACATCTTCGTCTGTCTCGCCAATGAGCCCGCCGATTTCGCGCCCGTCCGCGCCTCCATCGAGCCTTATCTCCGCCCGCATCGCCTCTGGGAAGCCAAGGTCGCCCACAAGAACACGATCATCGAGAAGGGCAACTGGAAACTCGTCTGGGAAAACAACCGGGAATGCTACCACTGCGCCGGCAACCATCCGGAGCTCTGCCGTACCTATCCGGAAGCGCCGACCGCAACCGGCGTGCAAGGCGCAGGCGATGACCCGTTCATTTCCGAGCACTGGGCGCGCTGCGAAGCCGCAGGCCTGCCGTCCACGTTCAACATGGACCCGTCGGGGCAGTTCCGCACGGCCCGCATGCCTCTGATAGAGGATGCCGAAAGCTACACCATGTCCGGCAAGCGCGCCGTGAAGAAGCCGCTCTCCGCTGACGTTCCGATCAGCCATATCGGCACCATGCTGCTTTTCCACTATCCGACGACCTGGAACCACATCCTCGGCGACCACGCGATCTCCTTCCGCGTCCTGCCGCTGTCGGCCGAAGAGACCGCGGTCACCACCACCTGGCTGGTCAACAAGGATGCGGTCGAAGGCGTCGATTACGACTTGGAAGAGCTGACCCATGTCTGGAACATGACCAACGACCAGGACCGCTCGATCGTTGAAGAGAACGCCTTTGGTATCCGCTCGCCGGCCTATGAGCCCGGTCCCTATTCCGTCGATCACGAAGGTGGCGTCATGCAGTTCGTCGAATGGTATTCCAACTTCATGACGAGCCGCCTGCAGGGCGACAAGGCTCGGCTGTCCGTGGTGGCGTGAGATGAACATCGCCGTCACCCAGTATCGCCATGTCGACGAGATGCGCCCCTGGTCCGACCGGGAGCATCTCCTGGAATGCGTCGCCGTCACGCCGGAAGCTGCCGACGTGATGACCTTCACCTTCAAGCCGAATAAGCCGGGCCTGTGGTTCCGTTATCTACCCGGCCAGTTCGTCACGCTGGAGATCCCCGTTGGCCCCGAGCCAGTCATGCGCACCTACACGCTCTCCTCCAGCCCCTCGCGTCCCTATACGGTGGCCGTGACGGTCAAGGCGCAGAAGGAGAGCATCGGCACCCGCTGGATGTTCGACAACCTGAAGCCCGGCATGGCGCTCAAGGCCTTCGGCCCGCTCGGCGACTTCTCCTATGCCAAGTATCCGGGCAAGAAGTATCTCTTCATCTCGGCCGGCTCCGGCATCACGCCGATGATGTCGATGACCCGGGATCTGAGCGACCGGGCGCCCGACAGCGACATCACCTTCCTCAACTGTGCCCGCTCGCCCGACGACATCATCTTCCGCTGGGAGCTGGAGGCCAAGGCGCGCGACATGCCGAATTTCCAGCTCGGTTTCATCATCGAGCAGCTGGGCCGTGGCCAGCTCTGGTCCGGGCTGAAAGGTCGTATCGACAAGGCAAAGATCGCGCTGCTCGCCCCTGATTTCCTCGAGCGTACCGTCTTCTGCTGCGGCCCGGCCCCCTTCATGGCGACCGTGCGCGAGGCGCTCGAAGGGGCAGGCTTCGACATGAAGCAATACCACGAGGAGGCCTTCCAGCCGGTAAAGGCGGAGCCTCTGGTGGTGGTCGCCGACCATGTCGATGGCGAGCAAGCCACCAAGGTCACCTTCGCCATGTCGGGCAAGGACGGCCTCTGCGCCCCAGGCCATACGGTTCTACAGGCGGCCCGCGCCGCCGGTGTCCGCATCGGCGCTGCCTGCGAATCTGGCCTTTGCGGCACCTGCAAGGTCATGAAACTCTCGGGCGAAGTCGAGATGGACCACAATGGCGGCATCCTCGATGACGAGATCGACGAGGGCTACATTCTCGCCTGCTGTTCGCGGCCGAAGGGCGATATCGAAATCGAAGCCTAGGCATCGGCCAAGACATCAATTGACCGTGAAGCGAGGGCGGGTCCGGATGGGGGCTCGCCCTCCCTCGTTTCTGCGGGATCTCGCCACCCTTCATCCCTTGCAGCGAAGGTCCTTGCGGTTTAGCATCCTCTGATGGAGGCTTGCGATCGCCGAATGCGATCGGATCTGGCCTCGGCCATGAAGGCCGGGTGGTCGACGGGTGTCTCCGGGTCAAGGGGGATCACGCATGAAGCTTGTTTCTGCTTTCGCCGCCGCCTGCCTGGCTATGGCCGGGTTCATGGCATCCGGGACCGACGTCCGCGCCGGCGGCATCGAAGTCCGCATCTACGAACGCCATTCGAGCTATCGTCACTACGAGCGCGTGACGGTCTACTCGCGCCATCACGTCTATCGTGGCCATCGGCACCGGCTGCATCGGCCGGGCTATGTCTATCACAATGGTCTCTGGATCTCGCCGCGCTCTATGCGGGCGGGTGTGATCGTCGACAGGCCGGTGCCGCGCCGCCACGTCGTGCAATATAGTGCGGGCATCAACCCGAAGCACTACAGCTGGTGCGCCGAACGCTACCGCTCCTACCACTGGCGCAGCAACAGCTTCCAGCCGTATCACGGGCCGCGTCGGACCTGCCTGTCGCCCTATTACTGAGCCGTTCGGGAACAATTGGCCTTTCCCTCCGTTGACGGGCACTTGTGCGCGAGAACGGTCGCTGGACGGTTGCGCGCGGAACGCGAAGCATGAACACGGTGTTAATCCTGAGTTCAGGCTCGCCTCACTAACTTATGTCTCAAGGTCGAGGACCGGGCGTAACCGTCCGTTTCGGTCGACCCTGATAAACATGCAGGGAGAAGCATCATGAAGACTGCATTGAAGACGACCGCCGTGGCAGCACTCGCGTCCATCATGGCAATTACAGGCATGATCCCGGCCCAGGCCCAGGTCATCCGCCCGGTCGCGCCGATCGCGTCCACGACAGATGCCACCAATGTTCAGTACCGAGATCGCTACGATCGTCGTTATGACCGCCGTGTCGACCGTCGCATCGATCGCTACGAGCGCGCCCGCTACTACAATGGCCATCGTGGCTATCGTGAGCGCCGCGCCGGCTACCGTTACCATAACGGTTACTGGTATCCGCTCGCAGCTTTTGCGGCCGGTGCGATCATCGGCGGCGCGATTGCCCAGCCGCGTCCGGCCCCCGTCGCGCCACGCGCAGCCGGTCTCAACCCGCGCCACTACGACTGGTGCAATGCCCGCTATCGCTCCTACGATAGCCGCTCCAACACCTTCCAGCCGTATAACGGCCCCCGTCAGCAGTGCCTGTCGCCCTATTATTGATCGACAAGGCCCACTGATCCGGCTCCCACAAGGAGCCGGAAAGGGTTAACATCAAGCCGCCCCGGTGCTCGCCGCGGGCGGCTTTTTCATGTTCCGATCCGTCTGTTTCCTAACGGCAAATTCGCCGCGTTAACCATTTGTTAACCAAATCGGCCGTACTTCTTTCGTCAACGATTTGTTTACATAGATGACCAAAGTGCTAACCGAACCTCGCTCCATCCGCATCAAGGGCAGATCCTTCCTGGCCGTCGTCCTGACGCCGGATCCGCCATTCGACGACTGGCTCGTCCGGCTCGATGATCTCGCGGCCCGTTCGGCCGGGTTCTTCCTCGGTCGCCCCGTTGTGCTCGACGTGTCCGACATCGAGATCGACCGTCCGCAACTGAAGGCACTGATCGCCGAACTCGCGGCGCGCAACGTCTCGATCATGGGCATCGAAGGCGGCCGGCCCTCGCTGGTCGAGCCCGGCATGCCGCCACAGCTGAAGGGCGGCAAGCCGGCCGCCGACTACGAGGTGCCACGCAACGAGGCGGGCGAATCGGAGAAGGCCACCGGCACGGAAGAGGCCGCACGCGAGCATGCAGGGCAGGCAGCCCCTCAGGTCGTGGTGCAGCAGAGCCCAGTCTCGGCCCCGTCGATGATCGTGCGCGAAACCATCCGCTCCGGTCAGTCGGTGATCTACACCCAGGGCGATGTCACGGTCATCGGTTCGGTTCAATCCGGTGCCGAAGTGATCGCCGGAGGCTCCGTCCATATCTACGGTGCGCTGCGCGGCAGAGCGCTCGCCGGATGCGTTGGCAATGCCGACGCAAGGATCTTCTGTCGTAAGTTCGAATCCGAGCTGGTTGCAATCGACGGCGTCTACGCGATGACCGACGATATGGATCCAGAATTGAAGGGGCATCCTGTCCAGCTTTGGCTGGAGGGGGATGCAATCATGACAGAGAGAATGACGTGAACTTGAGCGGGGATAGACAGGAGAACCACATGGGCAAGGTGATAGTCGTGACATCCGGCAAGGGCGGGGTCGGCAAGACGACCTCGACGGCCGCTCTCGGTGCAGCGCTGGCACAGCGCAATGAAAAGGTCGTCGTCGTCGATTTCGACGTGGGCCTTCGCAATCTCGATCTGGTGATGGGCGCCGAGCGCCGCGTCGTCTACGATCTCGTCAATGTGATCCAGGGCGATGCCAAGCTGCCGCAGGCGCTAATTCGCGACAAGCGGCTGGAAACGCTCTTCCTGCTTCCAGCCTCGCAGACCCGCGACAAGGACAACCTGACCGCCGAAGGCGTCGAGCAGGTCATCAACGAGCTGAAGAAGTATTTCGACTGGATCATCTGCGACAGCCCGGCCGGCATCGAGCGCGGCGCAACGCTTGCCATGCGCCACGCCGATATGGCCGTCGTCGTCACCAATCCGGAAGTCTCCTCGGTACGTGACTCGGACCGCATCATCGGCCTGCTGGATTCCAAGACGCTGAAGGCCGAGCGTGGCGAGCGCATGGAGAAATTCCTCCTGCTCACCCGCTACGACGCCAATCGCGCCCAGCGTGGCGACATGCTGAAGGTTGATGACGTGCTCGAGATCCTGTCGATCCCGCTGCTCGGCATCATTCCGGAAAGCATGGACGTCCTGCGCGCCTCCAACATCGGCGCTCCGGTGACGCTGGCCGACGCCCGCAGCGCGCCGGCACTGGCTTACTTCGACGCCGCCCGCCGTTTGGCCGGCGAGACCGTTCCGATCACCATTCCTGGCGAGAAGCGTGGCTTCCTCGACAAGATTTTCGCGCGGAGGGCCGCATGAGCATTTTCTCTCTGTTCCGCAAACAGCGGTCCGCCCCGATGGCGCGGGAACGCCTGCAGGTTCTGCTCGCCCACGAACGCGCCTCGCTCGAAAGCGATCTGGTGGCCATTCTGCGCGAGGAAATCCTCGCCGTGATCGCCAAGCATGTCGAATTCGACCGCGACAAGGTGCAGATCAAGATGGACCGCGACGAAGACGTTTCGATCCTCGAGATCGACGTCGAGATCCCGCGCAACGCCCAGCGCCTCGCCGCCTGATCGACCAGGTCTCCACACATGAGAAAGGCCGCCGCCGGTATCCCCGGTCGGCGGCCTTCTTCGTTTGGGTCGAGGGCGGGGCGGTCGATCCGCCCTGCCGCAGCTTGATCCTCAGCCCACCAGGGCGTTGTCGTCACGCTTGACGGCAACGATGGTCGAGCGCGGCAGCGCGCCTTCGCCATCCGGGAACGGCGCGTCGGGATGCTGGATGCCGACGAACATGGTGCGCTTGTCGGCAGACCAGGTCATGCCGGTGACTTCCGAGCCCTTGGGGCCGGTGAGGAAGCGCTCGATGCGACCGGTTGCCGGATCGCCGGCCAGCATCTGGTTGTTGCCCTGGCCGACAAAGTCGCCCTCGTTCGAATCTTCACCATCCGTCTGGATCCAGAGCAGGCCGGTGCTATCGAACATCATGCCGTCAGGCGAGTTGAACATGTTGCCGGAATTGATGTTCGAAGAGCCGGCATAAAGGCCGTCCTTGTGCACATCGGGATTGCCGGCCATGACGAACAGGTCCCACTTGAACTTGCCGTCGGCATGGTCTTCGTTTTCCGGATACCAGCGAACGATCTGGCCGTATTCGTTGCCTTCACGTGGATTGACGGCGCTGATGTCCATCACGTCGCCACCGGCATTCGTCCGCATCTTGCCATCCTTGAGAACGGCGCGGTTCGCGTTGTTGGTGAGGGCGCAATAGGCTTCGATGGCAACCGGATTGATCGCAACCCATTCCGGACGGTCCATGGTGGTCGCACCGACCTTGGAGGCTGCCTGACGGGTGAAGACGCAGATTTCGTCCATCTTCATGCCGGTCGTTTCTTCCGTCAGCGCCAGCCATTCGCCGGTACCTTCGTCGGAGAACTTGGCCACGTAAAGCGTGCCTTCGTCGAGCAGCTTCGAGGTGTCGCCGCCGGGAACGTAGATGCCGTTGGAGACATACTTGTAGAGGAACTCGCCACGCTCGTCGTCGCCCATATAGACGACCACGCGACCGTCGCGGGCGATGACCACGGCGGCGTTTTCATGCTTGAAGCGGCCGAGCGCTGTGCGCTTGATCGGCGTCGAGGAGGCGTCCGACGGATCGATCTCGACGACGTAACCGGCGCGGCGCGGCTCGTTCGGGTTCTTCGCAACGTCGAAACGCTCGTCGAACTTCTCGTAGCCGTAACGGGTCTCGGCGGCGATGCCGTAACGCTTGTAGTCGTCGGGCATCTTGTGGTCGGCGGCCGTGGTGCCGAAATAGCCGTTGAAGTTTTCTTCGCAGGTCAGGTAGGTGCCCCACGGCGTCTTGCCGGAGCCGCAGTTGTTGAAGGTCCCGAGACAGTCGACACCATTGGGATCGGCAGCCGTCTTGACCAGCTCGGAGCCGGCGGCAGGGCCGGAAAGCTTCATCGGCGTGTTGTGATGAATGCGGCGGTTGAACGGGCTGTCGAGAACGACTTCGAAGCCATCCGCACCTTCGGTCACTTCCATGACGGTCACGCCCTGCAGATGCTGCAGGATCTTCACGTCGTCGAGGCCCTTGGGCATGCCCTTTTCATTGTTGGGCAGGTTGGTCTCGTTGTTCACATATTCATGGTTGACGGCGATCACCTGATGGTTGCCGATCGCGAAGAGTTCCATGCCGTCGGTGTTTTCACCGAAGACCTTGTCGGAGGCTTCGAGCGATACGCCATTGGCCGGATCGATATCAGCAACGCCTGAGAACAGCGGCTGGCCCCACTTGACGAGCGGCTTCCAGCTATAGCCTTCCGGCACATGCACTGTGGCGTCGGTGGCAATCGCGATCGGCTTGAACGGGAAGCGCGAGGCGGCGTCCTGGGCAACTGCCGAGGTGGAGGACATCAGATTGCCCAGCGTGCCCATGGCAGCGGCGGCCGAGCCCATGGCAAGAATGCCGCCGAGGAAACCACGGCGAGAGATGGCGCGTTCGACGACGCGGTCGAAATCGGTCACGGCCGGCGGCGGATTGTGCAGCTCGTCCCACTCGTCCCAGGAGAGATGGTTGGTGTTGGTCTCGGTCATGGCAGAGCCTCCTTGTGGTTGAAGTCCACCTCTCGACTAGTCAGCGCGAGTAACAGGCATGTGACCAAAATTGGGCGGTGCAGCACTTTTGAAAACTCTGATTTAGGGACTCCGCAGGGCGCCCAACGGGCCTGTTTCTAACTGCTTGTGTCCTCTTGTCTTTGCCGGAAACAAGCGATGTGCCGATACGGCGCGGCGTCGCTCTTTCCCTGCGTCATGGAGTTCAGCGCATTGTCTGCGCTATGTCGAGCGAGCGTATTTCCTACGCAACGAGACTGTCGGTCGCATGCAAAAGATTTGACGTTTACGTAAAAATCAATTAGCCAGAAATGAGAATGAGCCGCGCCTCCTGGGTGGGAGTCTGGGCGTGGCATGAAGCATACGCCAGATGGAGGAGCACGTCATGTACAAGGCGCCCGTAGAAGAGATTGCGTTCACCCTGAAGCACGTCGCTGGCCTGACAAAGGCCATCGAAGACGGCAAGCTGGGCGAGTTGAGCGACGACCTCGTTGATGCCATCCTCTCCGAAGCCGGCCGTTTCGCCAGTGACGAAGTCGCCCCGCTCGCCGAAATCGGCGACAGGCAGGGTGCGCGCATGGTCGACGGCAAGGTCGTGGTGCCCGATGGCTGGGACACTCTCTACCGCGCCTGGGCCGAAGGCGGCTGGAATTCGCTGACCGCGTCCGAAGATTTCGGCGGGCAGGGGCTTCCCCATATGCTCAATGTCGCAGCGCTCGAAATGTGGAATTCCGGCTCCATGGGCTTTGCGCTCGGACCGACGCTGACCATGGGCGCCGTCGATGCCGTAACCGCCCACGGCTCTGAGGACCTTAAGGCTAAATATCTGCCCAAGATGGTCTCCGGCGAATGGACCGGCACCATGAACCTGACCGAGCCGCATGCCGGCTCTGACCTCGGCGTCATGAAGTCGCGCGCCGAGCGCCGCGATGACGGCACCTACCGCATCTTCGGCCAGAAGATCTACATCACCTGGGGCGAACACGAGATCACCGAGAACATCATTCATCTGGTTCTCGCGCGTCTTCCCGATGCCCCTGCCGGCACCCGCGGCATCTCGCTCTTCCTCGTGCCGAAGTATCTCGTCAACGACGACGGCTCGATCGGCGCCCGAAACGACCTTCATTGCCATTCGCTGGAGCACAAGGTCGGCATCCATGGCTCGCCGACCTGCACCATGATCTATGGCGACGGCAAGTTTGGCGATGAGGCCGGCGCGATCGGCTATCTGATCGGCGAGGAGAACAAGGGCCTCGCCTGCATGTTCACCATGATGAACAATGCCCGCCTCGCGGTCGGCATGCAGGGTGTCGCCATCTGCGAAGCCGCAACCCAGAAGGCCGTGCAGTATGCCAAGGAACGCACGCAAGGGAAGGCTCCGGGCTGGACCGGTTCCGGCATGTCGCCGATCATCGAGCATCCGGATGTCGCCCGCATGCTGGTGACCATGAAGGCGCTGACGCAAGGCTCGCGTGCCATCTGCTATGTCTGCGCCCACGCCACCGACATGAGCCACCACGCAGACGGCGATGAAGCTCGCCATTGGGCCGAGCGCGCAGCCCTGCTGACCCCGATCGCCAAGTCCTTTGCAACCGATGCCGGCGTCGATGTCGCCTCGCTGGGCATCCAGACCCATGGCGGCATGGGCTTCATCGAGGAAACCGGGGCCGCCCGCTTCTGGCGCGACAGCCGCATTGCCCCGATCTACGAAGGCACCAACGGCATCCAGGCCGCCGACCTCGTGACTCGCAAGCTGCCGCTTTCCAACGGCAATCATGTCCGTGGCTACATCACCGAACTGAAGCAGATCGTGAATGCGGTGCGCGGCTCCCGTCTCGCCGGCTTCGGCGAGACCGCTGATCGTCTCGACGCAAGCCTGGTCGACCTCGAAGACGCCACCGAATGGCTGCTTTCGCAGATGGCCGCCGGCAATGCCTCCGCAGCACTCGCGGGTGCCACACCCTACCAGCGCCTCCTTGGCCTCGTCCTGACCGGCGTCTATCTCGCCAAGGGCGCCCTTGCCGATGAGGACCACGGCCGCGACAACCGACTGGCGCTCTGCCGCTTCGCCGCCGAAAACCTCATCGCCGAAACCGCAGCCTTGAAGGACCGCGTCGTCAATGGTGCAGCGAGCCTGGAAGCGGCACGCGCGCTGTTTGCATAAGCTCCCACCTCCCCCTTCAGGGGGGAGGTCGCCGCCAGGCGGCGGGTGGGGGTGACTCCGCCAAGACCAGCATATGTCGTTGATCACCCCACCCCGGAGCTGCGCTCCGACCCTCCCCCTCAAGGGGAGGGTGGGGACCACCCGAGGAAGCCGAGATGACCGACCACATTGAGATCACCCGCCCGGAAGCCCATCCCGGCGTCCTCGTCCTGCGCTTCAATCGCCCGGACAAGAAGAATGCCATCACGCAAGCCATGTACCAGAAGCTGACCGCTGGCCTTCTCGAAGGCGAGAATGACGACACCATCCGCGCCATCGTCTTCCTCGGCACCGAAGGCTGCTTCTCCGCCGGCAATGACATGGCCGATTTCCTCGGCTTCGCCATGGCTGGCGCCGTCGGCGAACCCGCAGCCTTCGGCTTGCTCAAGGCTCTGACCGAAGTCACCAAGCCGCTGGTCTCCGGCGTCGATGGTCTGGCGATCGGCATCGGCACCACCCTGCACATGCATTGCGATCTGACGGTCGCCTCCGACCGCAGCCTGTTCAAGACACCCTTCGTCGATCTGGCGCTGGTGCCGGAAGCAGCCTCCAGCCTGATCGCCCCACGCATCATGGGCCATCAGCGCGCGTTTGCCATGCTCGCTGCCAGCGAAGCTTTCTCGGCTGAACAGGCCCGCGAGGCCGGTCTGATCTGGAAGGTCGTATCGCCCGGAGAGGTCGAGACGGAGACCCTGAAGATCGCCTCCTCGCTCGCCTCCAAGCCGCCGGCCGCGATGAAGATTGCCCGGGCGCTGGTCAAGGGCAGCGCCGATGAGGTACGCTCCCGCATGCAAGAAGAGCTCGTGCACTTCGTCGCGCAGCTGAAAAGCGCCGAGGCGCGCGCCGCCTTTGAAGCCTTCATGAAAGGACGCGGATAAAACGATAGGCCCGTATGTGAGGCCTACTTATTTTTCGTGTTGCGCTTAAGTGCCCATTAAATCCTGCGGGCTAATGATCGTGAGGCGGCAGACTTACCGCCTCCCCACCATGATGGTGTCGTGATCACACAATGCCCCATGACGTCCTCGCGCCGAAGTTGCGCGGAGAGTTTTTGCAGGACCGTATCGTGAAGACCAGTTCCAATCTGATGACGAAGATCCTGGTGGTCGCCTCCCTCGTGGTCGTGGCCGCCTTTACCGGTTTCTCTTTCTATATCGACAGCCTTCAGCGCAATGCGACGAGTGCCGCGGTCAAGAGCGAGATTGACAGCTCCGGCCTCCAGGCGTCTCAGAGCATTGCCAACTGGCTGGGTGCGCGTGTGATGCTGACCGAACTCGCCGGCAACGCCGCGGCCAAGGCACCCGATGCCGCCGCCATCAGCGCCGCCTTCGACAACCCCGTACTGATCCGCGAATTCATGTCGACCTATGTCGGCGACGAGCAGGGCGTCTTCACCAGTGTCCCCGTCCAGCCGCTTCCGGAAGGTTACGACCCGCGCAAGCGCCCGTGGTACCAGGATGCCGTCAAGGCCGACAAGATGGTGCTGACGGACCCTTACGCCGACGCGTCGACCGGCAACCTGATCATCAGCGCCGCTATTCCCGTCAAGAAGGACGGCAAGCTCTATGGCGTTGCTGCCTCCGACTTCTCGCTGACATCGCTCGTCGACATGGTCAACTCGGTCGACATGGGCGGCAAGGGTTCGGCCTTCCTCGTCAAGCAGGACGGCACGATCCTCGTCCATCGTGACGGCAACCTCGTCACCAAGACGCTGAAGGACGCCTTCCCGGCAAACACGCCGGCCATTGGCTCCGGCATCACCGAAACAGCCTTTGCCGAGGCAAACGTGCTGGTTTCCTTCCTGCCCATCAAGGGTCTGCCGCGTGATGACTGGTATCTCGGCGTCCAGATCGACCGCGATCTTGCCTTCGCCGCGATCGGCGAATTCCGCACGGCCGCTGCCGTTGCAACCCTGGTCGGCGTCGTCGCCATGATCGGTATCCTGGCCATGCTCCTGTCGCGCCTCGTGGTTCGTCCGGTTGTCGATATGACCGGTGTCATGGGCAAACTCGCCAGCGGCGACGTCTCGGCTGAAATTCCAGGCACGGCACGCACGGACGAAATCGGCCAGATGGCCGCAGCCGTCGCCGTCTTCCGCGACAACATCATCGAGCGTGGCCGTTTGGCGCGTGAAGCGGATGAAACCCGCACCATGACCGAACAGGAACGCCGCGAGCGCGAAGCCACCAAGGCCCGTGAAGCCGAACAGGTATCCTTTGCGGTCCACTCCCTCGCCGACGGTCTCGGCCGTCTCGCCAATGGCGACCTGGTCTCGCGCATCGAAACGCCGTTTGCCGGCGACCTCGACCGCCTGCGCGTCGACTTCAACGCCTCCGTCGAGAAGCTGCATGATGCGCTCGCCGCCGTGGGTCGCAACGCTCGCGCCATCGATGGCGGTGCGTCTGAAATCCGCCACTCCGCCGACAATCTCGCCCGCCGCACCGAGCAGCAGGCAGCCTCGGTCGAAGAGACGGCAGCAGCGCTCGAAGAGATCACCACCACGGTTAAGGACAGTGCCCGCCGTGCCGAAGAGGTCGGCCAGCTGGTGACCCGCGCCCGTGCCGGTGCGGAAAAGTCCGGCGAGATCGTCGAAAAGGCCGTCGATGCCATGCAGGGCATCGAGAAGTCCTCCGGCGAGATCTCCAACATCATCGGTGTCATCGACGAGATCGCCTTCCAGACCAACCTCTTGGCGCTGAATGCCGGTGTCGAAGCCGCGCGCGCCGGTGAAGCCGGCAAGGGTTTCGCTGTCGTTGCCCAGGAAGTCCGTGAACTCGCCCAGCGTTCCGCGAATGCCGCCAAGGAGATCAAGACCCTGATCAGCGCGTCAGGCAATCAGGTCAAGCACGGCGTCGAGCTCGTCAACGAGACCGGCAAGGCGCTCGACGTCATCGTCCGCGAGGTTCAGGAGATCAATGGCCACGTCAACGCCATCGTGACGGCCTCACGCGAGCAGTCGACTGGCCTGCAGGAAATTAACACCGCCGTCAACACCATGGACCAGGGCACGCAGCAGAACGCCGCCATGGTCGAGGAACAGACGGCGGCAAGCCATGGTCTCGCCCAGGAAGCAGCAGCGCTCACGGCTCTGCTCAACCAGTTCCGCATCGACGAGCGCTCGGCAAGCACATCGTCCGGTCAGCGTCGCGCCGCCTGATCGGGCGACCCGTAGTCTACAGAATGAACGGCGCCCCTGCGGCGCCGTTTTTCGTTGCTGGTTGCGAGGGTTCAGCCTGTGTTCAGTGTTTGGCTCTAATCTCTGCAACCATGTTGGTCCTCGACCGTTCGGATCTTGTCCGTGACGGCCCGAAGGTCGTCATCTGCGAAATCCAGCCGTCAGCTGTCAGCTGTTACCTGTGTTGCCGAGGTTCTCATGTTGCGTTTGTTTTGTGTCGCACTCAGCCTGCTTTTCATCGCCGCGCCGGCTTCAGCCGAAACGGCAGCAAGCTCTTCGCTCCCTCTCGTGCTGGTCAATGATACCGACGGCGCGATTAGCGAGAGCCAGAATACTCCGCGCCAGAACCGGCCGGCCCGCCCGCAGCGCTATATCTGCGTCATCGACCAGTCCGGCAGCATCGGCGGTGGCGGGCAGGTGTCCTGCCCGGCCAATCCCGGCCGCGTCGGTGGTCGCTGCCGTTGCGCGAATGTGACGGGTTCCGGCACCCTTCTGACCTATTGAGCGGGCTTCTCCTTCGGCACTATCCCAACGCCGTCGCCGACCGGATTGATGTCGCCGACGAAGGTGATCAGGTCCGCCATGGTGAAATGCCCAAGCGTCTTGGACGGTAGGTGCGGCGTCCAGTTGGTTCTCCGTCCGAGAAACGAGTTGTCGTCTCCGTGGACCAGCCCGAGAAAGGTCTCGGCGACGATTGTCGAGCCGACCGGTCCGAGCCTCAGCCCGTCATGCAACTGCTCGGCTTCCTTCAGGATGTAGTACCAAAGCGGTGTCGCCTTGTGAAAGCCGTGCTTTGCGGCAGCGTCGCCGTCTCTACCCTGGGAGAGCTGCGTGTCGCTGAGCGGCTCGAAGCCCATGGCGCGGGCGACATCCTGACCGGATGGCAGTCCGATCTGAGATCCGCGCCTGAGGTTGCGGAAGGGCAGCACGAATTCCCGTGCAGCCACTGTGGTCATGTCCTCGGGATGATCGGGAAGTGTATGCAGGGCCGGCACGATCAGCGGGTCAAGCCGGCGGGCATGATTGAGCGTGAAGTTTTCTTCGCGAGGGGTTTCGAGATCGAAAAAGCGGCGCCAGTCGATCGCCCAGTTGGACGGCAGCGTGCGATGCGGTCCAAGCGGCGATGGTGGAGGGGGCTTAGGCGCGAGGTCGCCCACGATCAGACCGGATTTGCCCGTGAAGTTGAACATGAGTTCGAGTGTGCCGTCGGCAAGGCCGCCGGGACGAAAAACGGCGTTGTGGCTGTAGGTCTCCCGGACCATGGAATGCCCCAGCCGATAGGCGGCGGCCGCAAATTCGGCCGGCATATAGGGCCGGCTGCGGAAACGATAGAAGCGCCGTCCCTCATGCTTGATCTTGCGGATCAGGCCAGGCTCCGTCAGGCGTTCGACGAAATCGAACAGCACGATCCATTGATAGTGCCATGTGACGATCCGCCGTGCTTCCGCAAATAGCTCCGGATCTTTGAGGCCGGTCGTCGTCTTCTTGAGATGATCCACCACCGCGTTGTGGAACTTCAGCATCAGCAAGTGGAACTGTGCCACCAGCAGGTTTTCATCGTTGCGCTCGTCGAAAATCAGGGCGCGGCCATGGGCATTGCGCGGCAGGTCATTGTCGAGCTCCGGGATCTTCCTGGGTGGCTCCTCTTTCGGTCGGGGAAGTGCGTCGGAAATCTGCGCCTTGCCGATCAGAAATTTTGGCCCCGGCAGTTTCCGGACACCCTCCTTGGCATAGAGATAAGGGTGCAGGCCCGGCCCGTCACCATAGAGGGAATCGAGGTCCAGCGCCGGCGTGCGAAAGTTCTGCGTCGCCAGCGGATCGGCGCGTTGCTTGTCGAGCGGTGTTGTGTCGAGTGTGATGTCGTGGTCGACGAACTGACCAAGATAGGTATAGCCGGCCGGCAGTTTCGGATGATCGCCTTCAGGTCCCTTCTCGTCGCGCATGGCCTTCGCAAGATCGAAAAGCGCATCATCCTCGGCATGCAGCGGCGGAAGCCGCGGAAACATTTTGCCGAACTTCCCGGGATCGGCATTGCCGGCCAGGGCCTGCAGGGATTCACGGCTCATGCCACGAACGCCATGTCCATGGGCTGCGACTTCAGACATCGTCATTCCCCCTCTGATCACGTCATTTTCTGGATGACGTGATCAGAGATGATTATCGGGAGTGGCGCAACAAATCACATGCAACCAAAAGGTGCATTTAAGTCTTATTCTTGCTGAGCGTTGCAACCGCCTCGACATGCGGCGACCAGAGGAACTGGTCGATCGGCGTCACCTCGTCGACCCGGTAGCCGCCAGCGATCAGGATCGAGAGGTCGCGTGCGAGCGTCAGCGGGTTGCAGCTGATCGCGACCACCTTCTTCACCTGACTTTTCGCCAGTTCCGCACACTGGGCCTCGGCACCCGCGCGCGGCGGATCGAAGACGACGGCGTCGAAGGTCTTGAACTCGGATGTCATCAGCGGCCGGCGGAAGAGGTCGCGCCTCTCGACGGTCACCGGCTTCAGCCCTTGCGTGTTGCGCGCGGCGAAGTCGAGCGACTTCACCGCCTTCTCGTCAGACTCAACGGCGAGCACGGAGGATCCGCGGGCAATCCGCAGCGCAAAGGTGCCGACCCCGGAAAACAGGTCGACGACTTTCTTCGCCTTGCCGATATGGGCAATGGCAAGCGCCGCCATATGCTCTTCTGCCTCATGCGTCGCTTGGGTGAAGCCACCGGGCGGCAGCACGACGCGAGCACCGGCGAAATCGAGCAGCGGCTTGTGCGGCTCGATGATGATCTCGCCATTGGCCGAGACGCGGGCGATGTTCTTGAGCCTGAGGACGGCATTGGTGACCGCCCGCCGTTCCTGGTCGCCGAGCCCGCCACGCAGACCGTCGAGCGAGATGTCGAGGCCGGTCGTCGTCTCGGTCACGGTGACGCGGAAATGCTCGGCGCCACAGGCGTTCGCGATGATCTTGATGGCGTCCAGGCGGGAAATGAGCCCGTCCGACGCGATGGGACATTCCTCGACCGGCACGACGTGATGCGTTTCCGCCTGCATGAAGCCCATGACGAGGCCCTGTTCACGCCGACGGGCGGTGAAGACGAGGCGGCGGCGCTGATGCGGATGTGCCTCGAAGATCTCGCCTACGGGAGCCTCGATCCCCTTCGACTTCAGGGCGTCGATCAGAATCTGCCGCTTGAAGGCATTGTAGGCGGGTTTTGCCATATGCTGCAGCGAACAGCCGCCGCACACACCCCCGACGCCATCGGGACCGAAATGCTTGCAAGGGGGCTGAACGCGATCGGGCGAAGGGCTTGTGATCGACATGATCGTGCCCTCGTTCTTCACCTTTGCGATCGAGACGGTCTCGCCAGGCAGAGAGAAGGGCACAAACACCGGACCATCTGCGCCATGCGCGACCCCATCGCCCTTGGCGCCGAGGCTCGAGATCGTGACGCTTTCCGCGCTCATGCCTCGTCTCCTTCGATGTCGAGGTTGTCCTCGAGGTCCTTGTCCTCGCTGTCGTCGTCATCCTCGCCGTCATCAGCACCGAGCGGCTTCACGCCGGCGAGCAGGAATTCCTCGTTGCCATCGCCTCCGGCGATGGGGGAGGGGATGAGGCCGAGGCTCGTCCACCCCATGTCTTCCGCCAACCAGCGCTCCAGTTCGGCGGCCACCAGCGGCGCTGTTTCCGGTTCCTTCAGAAGGCCCGCCTTGCTGATCGCTTCACGGCCCGCCTCGAATTGCGGCTTGACCAGGAGCAGGCAATGCGCGCCCGGTTCTGCCTGTTCGAGGGCAGGGGCAAGCGCCAGCTTCAATGAGATGAAGGAGACGTCGGAGACGAGAAAGTCGAAGGGCTCGTCATTGTAGTCTTCAGGCTCCAGATAGCGCGCATTCAATCCCTCCAGATTGGTCACGCGCGAATCGTTGGCCAGTCGCGGATGCAGCTGGTCATGCCCGACATCGATCGCCGTCACATGGGCGGCACCGCGCTTCAACAGCACCTCGGTGAAACCACCGGTAGAGGCGCCGACATCCAGGCAGTGACAGCCCTCGGGCGAGAGGTTGAAATGGTCGAGCGCAGCCTCGAGTTTGAGCGCCGCGCGCGACACGTAATCCTGTGCCGGATCGTCGATATCGAACTGGTGCGTGGCGGCAAAGACAAGGCTGGGTTTCGACACCACCTTGCCGTCCACCTTCACCGTGCCACGCTGGATGGCGTCACGGGAGCGGGAGCGGCTGGCGAAAAGGCCGAGGGCGACCAGGAGCTGGTCGAGGCGCTGGGGTTCTGGGAGCTTCTTCATGCCCCGTCAATGCGGTGAGATGCGCCGCCGCGCAAGTCTTTTTCGCGCGATTCTCTCCTGCCGCACCGGCGGCGCCGGCAGGGAGTTGCGATTTTCGCCCGATGATCCATTCAAGGTTTTATTAGCGATGCGTTAAGCAATTGATTCTAATGTTCACTGGCCGGCGCGATGCGATCCTCCCTCCCAAGCAGCGTGCTCCGACACAAGACTGCAGGCCCTCCTCCTCCTTCTGGCCGGCAGGAATAGAAGCCCCCCGGTTTCGGGCCCGGGGGGCTTCATTTGTTTTGGGGCTTTCGATGGGGTGCCCAAGGGCGTCAGGGCACGTAGCGATACAGCCAGTCGCGAATGTCTTCGGGAAGCGCGACGGGTTCGCCGGTCTCCGGCTGCCTGGCCGTCCAGGTGATGTCGACCTCGGCGATGGTCTGTCCGTCCTTTTCCATCGCGACTTCGAAACCGACGGATTTGCCGCCGATCTTGTCGACCTGCACGGTCATGCGCACCTCATCCTCCGCTCTGAGCGGCTGATGCAGGCGGACCTCGAACTTCGTTGGGCTGTAATGCGGCTCGTCTTCGAGTGGTGGGCGATAGCGCCAGAAATGGCGCACCGCCTCTTCGGCATGGATGACATAGGCGGCCGCGCGCATCTCACCGGTCGGACCGATGTCGCGATAGGCGACAGCCAGTGCGCTCACCTCCACCCGTTCCGTCTCGTCCATGCAGATCTCCCGATGCGTTCCTGTGTTAGCGGCATCTAACGGCATAGGGACGGGCTTCACAAGCACCGAGCGCGGCAGACACCCGCACGCTGCCCTGCAAGGGCTGGGTAAAACCCGGATCTGTGGTGGAAGATGGCGGGCCGTCGCATTATCTTCTGCACAACCCCGGAAGGATGCCCATGGCCACCCGTCTCTACGAGAACCCGATTTTCCTTGAACACAACACACCGGAAGGCCACCCCGAACGGGCCGATCGGCTGCGCTCGCTCAACATCGCGCTGGAACATCCGAACTTCGCCCGGCTGGAGCGGATCGAGGCGACACAGGCCAACGAGGATATGGTCACACTCGCCCATCCCGAGGAGCATCTCTTCGCCGTCATGCGCGAGATCCCGGAGGAGGACGATCGCATCAACCAGCTGGAGGCCGACACCTACGCCTCGCAGAAGAGCCTGCAGGTCGCGCTGACCGCGATCGGCGGCGCGATATCAGCCGTCGACGACGTGATGACCGGCAAGGCCGACAATGCCTTCGTCGCCGGCCGTCCGCCCGGCCACCATGCGGAAAAATCGAAAGCCATGGGCTTCTGCCTGTTCAACACGGTCGCCATCGCCGCCCGCCATGTGCAGAAGACCTATGGCGTCGAGCGCGTCGCGATCGTCGACTGGGACGTGCACCACGGCAACGGCACCCAGGACATCTTCTGGGACGACCCGTCGGTGCTCTTCTGCTCAACCCACCAGATGCCGCTCTATCCCTACAGTGGTGCCAAGGACGAGACGGGCCAGCATCGTAACATCGTCAATGCGCCGCTCTCGCCGAATGTCGGCTCGGACCATTTCCGCGAGGCCTTCAAGAGCCGCGTCCTGCCGGCACTCCACGATTTTTCGCCTGACTTCATCCTGATCTCCGCCGGCTTCGACGCCCATCACCGCGATCCGCTGGCCCAGATCAATCTCGTCGGCGAGGATTTCGACTGGGCGACGGGAAGGCTCCTGGAAGTCGCCGACCGTTTCGCCCATAACCGGGTCGTCAGCCTGCTCGAAGGCGGCTATGATCTCGAAGGTCTGGCCGAATCGGCCGGCCTGCACATCTTGAGACTGATGAAGGGTTGAGTATGTCCGACGCCGTAACCGCCGATCTCACCGGCTATTCCTTCGAAAAGGCCGTGGCCGAGCTCGAAAGCATCGTTGCCCGCCTCGAACGCGGAGACGTGGCGCTCGACGAATCCATCGCCATCTACGAGCGCGGCGAACTCCTGAAGAAGCATTGCGAGCAGCTCTTGTCCGCTGCCGAAAACCGCATCGAAAAGATCCGCCTCGACCGCGCCGGCAAGCCGACCGGCGTCGAGCCGCTCGACGGCGCCTGATCGGCTCAGCGGCATTGCCGCTTGGTTTTTAACGCGTTCCATCAAATACAAATGGCCCCGCGAGGGGCCATTTGTCGTTTTCGATGTCCAGATGCCGGGTTTACTCGGCCGGGTTCCGCGCTTCGACAGCCTTGGTCTCTGCCTGCTGCGCACCGCTCCCGGTCTTCCAAAGCGAATAGCCAACGCCCACGCCGAGGATGAGGAAGGTGATGCCGAGCGACCACTCCGGCGGGAACTTCTCCCAGCCCATGCCCCAGGCGATGAAGATCTTCGAGCCGATGAACATCAGCAGCACCGACAGAGCGTACTTGAGATAAGCGAAGCGGTGCAGGATGGCATCCAGCGCGAAATAGAGGGCTCGCAGACCCAGGATCGCGAAGATGTTTGAGGTATAGACGATGTACGGATCGGTGGTGATGGTGAAGACAGCTGGCACCGAGTCGACCGCAAAGACGAGGTCGGCGATCTCGATCGTCACCAGCGCCAGCAGGAGAGGGGTCGCAAAACGGCGGATCTCGCCCGTCACCGGATCCGGCTTCTTTACCACGAAGGCGTGGCCATTTATCTCTTCCGTCACGTTCATCCGCCGCTTGAGGAAGCGGATCAGGGCATTGTCCTCGATCTTGTGCTCCTTCTCGGCGACGAAGAGCATCTTGACGCCCGTCAGGATCAGGAAGCCGGCGAAGAAGTAGAGCACCCAGTGATACTGGTCGACGATCGTGGCACCGAGCCCGATCATGATGCCGCGCAGCACGATGACCCCGAGGATACCCCAGAACAGCACCCGGTGCTGGTACTCGCGCGGGATGGCGAAGAAGCTGAATATCAGCGCGATGACGAAGATATTGTCCATCGCCAGCGTCTTTTCGACAACGAAGGCGGTCAGATACTGGGCGGTCGCGGTCGTATCCATCTGCCAGTAGATGAAGCCGGAGAAGGCGAGGCCCAGCGTGATGTACATGGCCGAAAGCTTCAGGCTCTCGGCGATGCCGATTTCATGGTCGTCCTTGTTGAGAACGCCAAGGTCAAAGGCAAGAAGTGCCACGACCAGCAGGATGAACAGCAACCACATCCAGAGTGGCTTGCCGAGAAACAGAATGAGCAGGAGTTCCAATTGTATGACCTCTGTTGCATTGATCCGGCTCGATGCAACGCGCGCACGGTCTCAGCTTTAGAGAGGTCCGGTCCGGGCATGGCATCGAGCGTGCTCGATGCGGTCCGACATCACGAGGATAATCCGTCGTCAGAGGGGCCCGGTCCGCGGGAGCGGAGATGGGGGGCTGACACGGGGAGTTCAAGCCCCGTGACGAGATAAAAACACAGGAATGCCATAATTGGGCATGCTCGCTGGTCAGCGAGAGTGCTGGAAGCGATCAGCTCCTCGCTCTGAGCGCCCCAGCCACCCGATGGATATGCTCCGCCCCGATCCCGCAGCAGCCGCCGATCATCGTGGCGCCTGCCTCGGCCCAGTCGCAGGCGAAGCGGGAGTAGGCGTCGCCGGTGAGGTCCTGGCGTGTGTCGTGCAGCCCTTCATTCGCGGCCTTGTCGTCGGTGTCCGTCTCGAAGGCATTGGCATAAACGCCGATCTTCAGCGTCACACCCTTTTCTGCAAACACGGCCGCTGCCGTTTCGACGGCCTTCTTCATCACCTCGGGCTTGGCGCAGTTGAAGAGCAGCGCTTGAGCACCCGAACCGGCAGCCCATTCGGCCGCCGCGCGCACGGTCTCGCCCGAGCGCAGCTTCGGTTCGCCACCGGCAATCTGGGCGGCATCGTCGGCCAGCGTAAACGAGATCCAGAAGGGCTTCGGCTGTGCCTGGATCGCCTTGCGCACGGCCTCGCCCTCGGCAATCAGGCTGAGCGTTTCGCCGAGCCAGACATCGACATGGGGGCTAAGGTTCTCGACCAGCACCTTCAGATAATCCTGCACAGTTGACGGGTCGAAATTTTCCGGCTCATAGGAGCCGAAGATCGGCGGCAGCGAGCCGGCGACCACCACCTTGCGGCCCGCAGAATCTGCAGCCTCGCGTGCCAGTCTGCCGGAGAGCGCGATCAGCGCCGGACCTTCCGCCTGGAACCGCTCTTCGCCGATATGGAAGGGCACCAGCGCATAGGAATTGGTGGTGACGACATCGGCGCCGGCGGCAATGAATTCCGCATGCACCTGGCGTACGATATCGGGGCTGTTCATCAGCGCCAGCGCCGACCATTCTGGCTGCTTCAGTTCCGCGCCGAGACGCAGGAGTTCGCGGCTCATGCCGCCGTCGAGGATCAGTGTGTCAGCCATGGAAAGGTCTCCGTCAGATACGGTCAAGGGGTAAGCGCCTGATCGAGATCGGCGATGATATCGCCTGTGGTCTCGAGGCCGATCGACAGGCGGAAGAGCCCGTCGCCGGCATAGGCGTGGTAATCGGTCAGGGCTTCGCCGGTCAGGCAGAAGGTGGAGGTCATCATCTCCTCGGTATCGAGCAACACCACGAGGCTGCGCTGGTGACCGAGCGAAAAGGCATAGTGGACAACACGTAGACGTGTCGCGAGCCGCTCTGCGGCGGCTTTCGGGTTGCGCGTGCGAAACGCAATCATGCCGCCGAACACATCCATCTGGCGCTTGGCGAGATCATGCTGCGGGTGGGAGCTCAGACCCGGATAGATCACACGCTCGACCTCTGGATGCCCTTCCAGGAAGGTTGCGACCGCAAGGGCGCTCTCGGATGCCATACGCAGGCGCGGATAAAGCGTGTCTATGCCACGCATGATCAGCCAGGCCGACTGGGCCGCAAGCGACGCTCCGAGATAGACGCCGGCGCGGCCCCTGATACGGGCAATCAGTTCCTTGCGTCCGATCACGGCCCCGCCCAGCACGTCGCCATGGCCATTGATGAACTTGGTCAGCGAATGGATGACGAGATCGACGCCGAGCGACAGCGGCCGTGTGGCAACCGGTGTGGCAAAGGTGGAATCGACCGAGATCAGCGCGCCATGATTATGGGCAATGGCCGCCAGCGCCTCGAGATCGACAATGCGCAGGATCGGATTGACGGGGCTCTCGCAATGAACAAGCCGCGTGTTCGGCCGCATCGCTGCCTCGACGAGATCAAGCCGCGCCATATTCACCGGCGTTACCTCGATGCCGAAATCCGGCAGCACCCGCTGCGTGAGTTCCACGGCGCCCGCGTAGCAGACATCCGAGACGACGAGATGGTCGCCGGCCTTGAGGAAGGTGAAGAGCGTGCCGGCAATCGCCGCCATGCCGGTGGCTGTTGCCAGCGCCTCCTCGGCGCGTTCGAGGGCTGCCAGCCGCTGTTCCAGCTGCCGCACGGTCGGGTTCGTCCAGCGGGCATAGAGATAGGGCAGATCGGCGAGATCAGCGACGCCATCGGCGGAGAAGGCACCATCGCCCGGCATCAGGGCATTGTTGACGGACATCGAGACATTGGGCGCAATCGCCCCGGTCGCCGGATCGATCAACAGGCCGACATCGAGTGCCCGGGTTTCAGGCCCGGCAGACGCGGGCAGGGGATGGGTCACGAAGGTTTTCGTCATGGCATTTCCCTTTCGGGCCGCCTCAGCGGCGGATCGGCACCTGGGCCTCGACAATGCCGAAGGCACGGGTGATGAGCGCAGTGAGCGCGACATAAAAGAGGGTGACGACGAGCAGCGGCTCGTAGACGAGGAGCGTGTCCTGGCGAACCTTGAAGGCGGCCGCGTAGAGATCCATGACCGTCACGGTAAAGGCCAGCGGCGTGGCTTTCAGCTGCAGCACGATTTCGCCGGCAATCGTCGGCAGTGCCGTGCGGATCGCGCGGGGCAACCAGATACGCCGTGTGAGCTGCCACTGGCTCATCCCGAGCGAGCGTCCGGCTTCGAGTTCGCCCTTCGGCACGGACAAGAGCGCACCGCGCAGCACTTCCGACTGATAGGCGGCAAAGTTGAGCGTGAAGGAGACGGCTGCGAAGAAGAAGCCTTCGCGCAGGATCGGCCAGAGGAAGCTCTGGCGAAGTCCCGGCACCAACGGTAGTAGCGAGCCCACGCCGTAATAAAGGAGCCAGAGCTGGATCAGCAGTGGCGTCCCGCGAAAAACCGTCGAATAACCAAGCGAGAGATTGCGGATGACAGGCCCGCCGCTCACCCGTGCAAAGGCAAGGCCAACGGCCAGCACGAAGCCGATGCTCACCGAAATCACCAGGAGGGCCACGGTCTGCACGGCGCCGTCGATCAGCAGCGGCCAATATTTCGCGATCCATTCGAAATTCATCTAACGTCTCCCTCAATGCGCCGGCTTCTGGCCCCGGCGCACGCGGCGCTCGATGCCATGGAAGACGAGGTTGGAGAGAAGGGTGATGACCAGATAGAGAACGGCCGCTGCGAGGAAAAACAGGAAATACTGCTTGGTATTGGCACCCGCGAGACGCGTGGTCAGTGCCAGTTCCTGATAGCCGACCACGGCAACGAGCGCGCTGTCCTTGGTGACCGACATCCAGAGATTGGCCATGCCGGGCAGGGCGTTTGGAAGCAGTGCCGGCAGCGTCACCCGGCGAAAGCGCAGAAGCGGCGACATGCCGAAGGCCCGCGCCGCCTCGAGCTGACCTGTCGGGATCGCCAGGATCGCGCCGCGCAGCACCTCGGTCATGTAAGCGCCCTGCACGAAGCCGAGCACGGCGACGGCGGCAATGAACCCATTGACCTCGACCGGCGGCAAGCCGAAGGCCATCAGCAGCCGGTTCAGGCCGTCGGTCCCGGCATAATAGAGCCCGACGATCAGGATCAGCTCGGGCACCGCCCGGATGACAGAGGTATAGCCCTTGAGGATCAGCCCGACCGGTCGGTTGCCGGAAAGCTTGCCGAGCGCCCCTAAGAGACCGATGACGAGGCCGATCGCATATGCGCAGGCCGAGATGGCGACGGTGGTCGCAGCACCTGTCAACAGCGCGCCGCCCCAACCCGGAGGCTGAAGCGCCAGCAATTGCCATGCCGTCATCGATCCCGTCGCCATCTCGTCTGCGATCCCTGCCGATTACTGGCCGTAGACGTCGAAGGTGAAGTAGGCCTTCGTGATCTCGTCATACTTGCCCGAGGCACGCACCGCGGCGATCGCCGCATTCAGCTTGGCCTTCAGCTCTGTGTCTTCCTTGCGCAGCCCGCCGCCGATGCCGGTGCCGAGAACGGACGGATCAGCCGCCACATCGCCCATGTCGGCGCAGCAATCCTTGCCGAAATCGGTCTTGAGGAAGTCGGCGAGCGGGATGGCGTCGCCGAGGACATAGTCGATGCGGCCGGCGGAGAGATCCTGGAAAGCCTCGTCGAGGGTAGCGTAGGTCTGCTCCTCGGCCTTGTCGGCGAAGTGCTTGGCATAATAGGCCGACTGCACGGTCGAGACCTGGATGCCGATCGTCTTGCCCTCGACGGCCTCAGGCGTCGCACCCGGGGTTGCATCCTTCGGGCCGATCAGCTTGCTCGGCGTGTTGTAGTATTTGTCGGTAAAGTCGATGGTCTTCAGCCGCTCCTCGGTGATCGACATCGACGACCAGATGACGTCGAACTTCTTCGTCTGCAGCGCCGGGATCAGCCCGTCCCAGGAAACGTCGACAACCGAGCAGGTCTCCTTCATTTCTTCGCAGACGGCGTTCATCAGATCGATTTCCCAGCCCTTCCAAGTGCCCGAAGCATCCTTGGCGAAGAAGGGCGGATAGGCCTCGTTCATGATGCCGAAGCGGACTTCGGCCTGGGCGGTGACCGCGGTTGCCGCAAAGGCTGCACCGGCGAGCAGAAGGGAGATCATTTTCATCGTCGTTTTCCCCGATTGGTTTGATGGTTCTGGATTTGTGTTCAAGCAGTCCCGCGCCCACCAAGGCTGCGGGTGAATTCACGGCAACGGGCGCTTTTCGGATCGCCGAAGACCTGGTCCGGCGGTCCCTCTTCCTCGACACGCCCCTTGTCGAGGAACATCACATGGCTGGAGACCTCGCGGGCAAAGCTCATCTCATGGGTGACGAGCAGCATGGTGCGGCCCTCTTCGGCCAGATCGCGGATGACCTTCAGCACCTCGCCGACAAGCTCCGGATCGAGCGCCGAGGTCGGCTCGTCGAACAGCATGACGGCCGGATCGACGCAAAGCGCGCGCGCAATCGCCGCGCGCTGCTGCTGGCCGCCGGAAAGAAAGGCGGGATAGGCATCGCGCTTGTCGTAGAGCCCGACCTTGGAAAGCAGCGCTTCCGCCTTTTCGACCGCCTCGCGGCGCGGCATTTTCAGAACGTGAACGGGCGCCTCGATGACGTTTTCCAGAACCGTGCGATGAGCCCAGAGATTGAAGCTTTGGAACACCATGCCAAGCCCGGTGCGCAGCCGTTCCAGCTGCTTGCTGTCGGCGGCTTCGAGGCTGCCCTTGCGGGACGGGCGCAACTTGAGCTCTTCACCGCCCACGACGATGCGGCCGCGGTCGGGCGCTTCGAGCAGGTTGATGCAGCGCAGGAAGGTGCTCTTGCCGGAGCCGGACGAGCCGATGATCGAGATCACGTCCCCGCGCTGGGCCGTGGCAGAGATGCCCTTCAAAACCTCGATGCCGGCGAAACTCTTGTGGATGTCGTGCACGTCGAGCGCGGCCGGGGCGGTTCCTGTCATCTTGATCCCAGGGAGTTTGACAATTGCGAGACCATAGGAGGCCGAAGCTGCGGATTTCGAGCGCATTTCAGCGACAATGTGGGAAAATCCTGCACGAGAGCGTCGGATGGTGCGGAAAGATGGCGCAAGCCTTTGAAGTCGGCTAAGGGGGCGAAAACGGGGCGCGCAAGGAGGGGGAACCATGCCGGAAAAGCTCGATCAATTCGACCGCAGCATTCTCGAAGTGGTGCAGCGGGATTGCCAGCTGAAGGCGGAAGCCATCGCCGACAAGGTGGGGCTGTCGCCATCCGCGGTGCAGCGCAGGCTTCGCCGTCTCCGCGACGAAGGCATCATCAACGCCGAGATCGCCGTGGTGAACCGCAAGGCGACGAGCTTCCCGATGACCTTCATCACCGGCATGGAAATCGAACGTGACAATTACGATGCGCTTGCCCGCTTCAGAGCCTGGGCCGACAAGCAGGAGCACGTCCAGCAGGTCTATTACGTCACCGGCCAGGTCGATCTCGTCGCCATCATCACCGCCCGCGACGTCGAGCATTATGATGATATCAGCGCGCAATTGATGGCGGAAAACCCGCAGATCCGCCGCATGCACACCAATGTCGTGCTGCGCGACGTCAAGGTCGGCCTGCATATTCCGGTCGGGGAATGAGCGGAGATTTCCGTCTGCGCCGGCATATCCCTGAACTTCGTCAAATACGAGGTTGACGCCCCTCTCTCGCCTCCCCATGATGTCGCAATTGCTTACATTGTTTGGGAGGACAATCATGCATTTTTCGAGACTTAGCACTTTGGCTGCTGCAGCTCTGGCCGCATCTGTCGCATTTGGTACATCCGGCGCACGCGCCGAGCAGTTCGTCAACGTGCTGACTGGTGGCACCTCGGGCGTCTACTATCCGCTGGGCGTCGCCTTGTCGAAGATCTACGGCGACAAGATCCCGGATGTCCGCACCCAGGTGCAGGCGACCAAGGCCTCGGTCGAAAACCTCAATCTGTTGCAGCAAGGCAAGGGCGAGATCGGCTTCTCGCTCGGCGATAGCGTCAAGCTCGCGGCGGAAGGCGATGCCGATGCCGGCTTCAAGGCGCCGCTCGACAAGCTGCGCGGCATTGCCGCCATCTATCCGAACTTCATTCAGATCGTCGCGACGAAGGATTCTGGCGTGACCTCGCTTGCCGACCTCAAGGGCAAGAGCCTGTCCGTCGGCGCCCCGAAGTCCGGCACGGAACTCAATGCCCGTGCCATCCTCGAAGCGGCGAGCATGAGCTATGAAGATCTCGGCAAGACCGAATATCTGCCCTTTGCGGAGTCTGTTGAACTTATCAAGAATCGCCAGCTCGACGCGACGCTCCAGTCCGCCGGCCTCGGGGTTGCCTCGCTGAAGGACTTGTCCACCTCGCTGCCGGTCTCTCTCGTTGCCGTTCCGGCAGAAGTCGCAACCGCACTCGGTGCGCCCTACATCGCCGCGACCATTCCGGCCGGCACCTATGAGGGCCAGACGGAGGATGTGCCGACGGTTGCGGTTGTGAACTTCCTCGTGACTCATTCCGAGGTGTCGGACGATCTTGCCTACGAGATGACCAAGCAACTCTTTGAGAACCTGCCGGAGATGCAGGCCGCGCACAATGCCGCCAAGGACATCAAGCTGGAAGATGCCACCAAGGGCATGCCGATCCCGCTGCATCCGGGCGCCGAGCGCTACTACAAGGAAAAGGGCATGCTGTGAGCCCCGCGGGCTTCTGAAACCTCTGGAAGGACCGGGCGGCCGCCATGCCGTCCGGTCCTTTGCCCCTTGGCTTACCCTTCGGACGGATACCCATGAGCGCCACGACTGCGGAAAACACCCTGTCGCATGAACCGAACACCCATGAGCAGCACTTTCCGGCAACCGCCGAGGGCAAGCTGCTCTATGGCATCGCCGTTGCCTTCTCGCTCTTTCAGATCGCGACCGCAGCCCATCTGATCGACCTGCCGAGCCAGCTGGTCCGCTCGACACACGTCGCCTTCCTGTTGCTTCTTGGCTTTCCGCTGGTCGCCGCCAATCTGCGCAAGGGGGCGCTCTACACCGCAGGCGCCTGGGCGCTCGCGACAGCCGGCGTGGCGGTCGCTGTCTATCAGTATGTCGAATACGAGCCGCTGATCCTGCGCGCCGGCGATCTCGTCACCATGGACCTCTATTTTGGGGTCGTTGCCATTGCCACCGTCTTCATCGGCTCCTGGGTGATCATGGGGCCGGCGCTGCCGATCATCTCGGGCCTCTTCCTCGGCTATTGCTTCTTCGGAGAATACCTGCCGTCGCCGCTCAATCACCGCGGCTATGACTTTGCTCAAGTCATTGACCACATGGCCTATGGCACCGAGGGCATCTACGGCGTGCCCACCTATGTGTCGTCGTCCTATATCTTCCTCTTTATCCTGTTCGGCTCCTTTCTGGAGCGGGCAGGCATGATCAAGCTCTTCACCGATGTCTCCCTCGGTCTCGTCGGCCACAAGCGCGGCGGCCCGGCCAAGGTCTCGGTCATATCCTCAGGCCTGATGGGCACGATCTCAGGCTCCGGCGTCGCCAATGTCGTGACGACAGGCCAGTTCACGATTCCCCTGATGAAGCGCTTTGGCTACCGCCCCGCCTTCGCCGGCGGCGTCGAGGCGACCTCGTCGATGGGCGGCCAGATCATGCCGCCGGTCATGGGCGCCGTCGCCTTCATCATGGCCGAAACGCTGGGCGTCGAATATGCCGAGATCGTCAAGGCAGCCCTGATCCCGGCCATCCTCTATTTCGCCTCGGTCTTCTGGATGGTGCATCTCGAAGCCGGCAAGCGTGGCCTGAGCGGCCTCGACCCGAAGGACCTGCCGTCGCCCATGGCCGCCATCCGGAGCCACTGGTATCTGCTGCTGCCGCTCGCAGCCCTCGTCTGGCTCCTCTTTTCCGGCTACACGCCACTCTTCGCCGGCACCGCTGGCCTCGCGCTCACCATGCTGCTCATCCTCGGCAGCTCGATCGCCATCGGCATGTCGAATACCGCGATCCGCACCATCTTCTGGATCGGCATCGGCCTCGCCGGCGCCTCCTTCTTCCAGTATGGCTTCCGCGCAGTCCTGATCGCCATCCTGGTGCTGATCGCCTGGAATTTCCTGGTCAAGGGTGGCCGGCAAGCTCTGAAGCTCAGCGTCGACAGCCTCGCCGATGGTGCGAAGACGGCGCTGCCGGTCGGCGTTGCCTGTGCGGTGGTCGGCATCATCGTCGGCACCATGACGCTGACCGGTGCCGCCAACACCTTCGGCCAGTTCGTCGTCGCGGTCGGCCAGCACAGCCTCTTCCTGTCGCTGGTCCTCACCATGCTCACCTGCATCCTGCTCGGCATGGGCATACCAACCATTCCCAACTACATCATCACCTCGTCGATCGCCGGCCCCGCATTGCTCGAACTCGGCGTGCCGCTGATCGTGAGCCACATGTTCGTCTTCTACTTCGGCATTCTCGCCGACCTGACGCCGCCGGTCGCACTCGCCTGTTTCGCGGCAGCCCCGATCGCCCGGGAATCGGGCCTGCGCATCTCCTTCGAGGCGGTGAAAGTGGCGGCCGCCGGCTTCGTCATTCCCTTCATGGCGGTCTACACGCCCGCCCTGATGCTGCAGGACGGAGGTCCGCTCGCCGAGGCCATCGGCTATCCGCTTGCTGTCCTCTACATCGTCATCAAGGCCGGCCTGTCGATCGGTCTCTGGGGTGTCGCCGTGATCGGCTATCTCAACCGGCCGCTGCCGATCTTGCATCGCCTTGTGGCCGCCGCCGCCGCCTTCTTCCTCGTCGCGGCGCTGCCGATCACCGACGAGATCGGTGGCGCGCTCGTCCTCATCTTTGCCCTCATGGCCTGGAAGTTCCCCGGCAAGGCCACCGGGCCCATCCCCACGGCGCCACCCAAGACAGAGGCGCCATGAGCCTCTGCATCGCCCTTGCCGCAACCGTTCTGACCATCCCGACCATGACGTTCTCGCTCTCCTGGGAGCATTCGGTCGAGAAGGTCGAGTGGCGGGAGGAATGGGCGGTGACGGGTGCCGGGCTTGAACTGCGCCGAGCGAGCGTCAAGGGATCCGGCGCCGGCATGGAGCCGGGCGAGGGGGCGGTGCTTCAGGATGGCTGGTGGCGCTGGAAACCAGCGCTTGCCCCCGTGTCCGAACTGCGGCTCGCCTCGTCCGGCGCGACATCTAGTGGCTGGACGCTGTGTCACGCCGGCGGCTGCCAGGCGCTCGGCGATGCGCCAGGCAGGGAGGCTGTTCTCTCCGCTTGCGAACAGGACAGCGGAGCCGTCGAGCCCTCCCGGTAAAGACACTGCGTCACCGACAGCCCCGTCGATCTGTCCTAGTCTCGCCGTGGAGACCTGCTAGTCTTGTGACATTCGAACGAAGAGGTTCCCCATGTCCTTCTTTCCCGGAAATGACCCGGTCCCTGGTGATGCCTTCGCCTGCGACGCGATCGAGCATCTGATCATTCCGCGCTCCAGCGACATCGGCGGTTTTGCCGTGCGGCGTGCACTGCCCTCCGTACGCCGCCGTCTCGTTGGGCCCTTCATCTTCTTCGACCGCATGGGGCCTGCCGTCCTCAAGGCGGGGGAGGCCATGGATGTGCGTCCGCATCCGCATATCGGGCTTTCCACCGTCACCTACCTCTTCGACGGCGAGATCAAGCATCGCGACAGCCTCGGCACAGAGCTGGTGATCGCTCCGGGCGACATCAATCTGATGACCGCCGGTTCTGGCATCGTCCATTCCGAGCGCACGCCGGAAAACTTGCGTGGTCATCCACTTTCGATGTCGGGGCTGCAGACGTGGATCGCGCTTCCGGATCATCTGGAGGAGATCGACCCGGCCTTCGCCCATACGGCGAAGGGCGAGCTGCCGACCTTCAATGATCGCGGCGCTTCCGGTCGCGTCGTCATCGGCAGCATGGGCGGATTGCGTTCGCCGGTCACGACGTTCTCCGAGACGCTTTATGTCGACCTCGCTCTCGAGCCCGGTGCCCGCTTCCCCTTCGACGCCGGCCAGGAAGAGCGCGCGCTCTACATTCTCTCTGGCGAGATCGAGATCGCCGGCGACCGCTTTGCCCAGGACCAGTTGCTGGTCTTCCGCCCCGGCGACGAGATCACGCTGATCGGCGGCGCGACAGGCTGTCACGTCATGCTCTTCGGTGGCGCGGCCATCGAAACGAAGAAACATATCTGGTGGAACTTTGTTTCGTCGTCCAAGGAACGCATAGAACAGGCCAAGGAAGAGTGGAGAACCGGCCGTTTTGACATCGTTCCCGGCGACGAAGACGAGTTCGTGCCTTTGCCGGAGGGCCGTTGACCGCTATATAAGCGCTTGATGACGTGGAATTGCCCTGATCGTCGGGGGATGGTATCGCGCATCCAAACAGACTGAAGAGGCATCAGCCCGTGACATCTCTGCCCGATACCCCGCTCCTGGACAAGGTCGAGTTTCCCAAAGACTTGAAGGCCATCGAGGATCGCGACCTGCCGCAGCTGGCGCGCGAGGTCCGCGACGAGATGATCGACGCGGTGTCGAAAACGGGAGGGCATCTGGGCGCCGGCCTCGGCGTGGTCGAGCTGACGATCGCCATCCACAAGGTGTTCGATACGCCTGATGATCGGCTGATCTTCGATGTCGGGCACCAATGCTATCCACACAAGATCCTGACCGGTCGCCGTGACCGCATCCGCACGCTGCGCCAGGAAGACGGCCTCTCCGGTTTCACCAAGCGCGCCGAGAGCGAATACGATCCCTTCGGTGCCGCCCATTCCTCGACCTCGATCTCCGCCGGTCTCGGCATGGCGGTTGCCGCCGAGCTGTCGAAGACCGACCGCAAGGTGATCGCCGTCATCGGCGACGGCGCGATGTCTGCCGGCATGGCCTATGAGGCGCTGAACAATGCCGGCGCCCTCGATGCGCGCCTGATCGTCATCCTCAACGACAACGACATGTCGATCGCTCCGCCGACGGGTGCGATGAGCGCCTATCTTGCGCGCCTCGCCTCCGGCCGCAGCTATATGGGCTTCCGCGAGCTCGGCAAAAAGCTCACCGCCTATCTCGGCAAGACCGTCGACCGCGCCATCACCCGCGCCGTCGAGCATGCCCGTGGTTATGTGACCGGCGGCACCATGTTCGAGGAGCTCGGCTTCTACCATATCGGCCCGATCGACGGTCACTCCTTCGAACACCTGCTGCCCGTGTTGCGCAATGTCCGTGACAATGCCAAGGGCCCCGTGCTGATCCATGTCGTGACCCAGAAGGGCAAAGGCTACGCGCCTGCGGAAGCCGCGGCCGACAAGTATCACGGCGTCAACAAGTTCGACGTCATCACCGGCACCCAGGCCAAGGCCAAGCCGAATGCCCCGGCCTATACCGCCGTCTTTGCCGACGCGCTGGTCGAGGAAGCCCGTCACGACGAGAAGATCGTCGGCATCACCGCCGCCATGCCGAACGGCACCGGCCTCGACAAGCTGCAGACGCTCTTCCCCGAGCGCACCTTCGATGTCGGTATCGCTGAACAGCATGCCGTGACCTTTGCAGCCGGCCTCGCCGCCGAGGGCTTCAAGCCCTTCTGCGCCCTCTATTCCACCTTCCTGCAGCGCGGCTACGACCAGGTCGTGCACGATGTCGGCATCCAGGGGCTGCCGGTCCGCTTCCCCATCGACCGCGCCGGCTTCGTCGGCGCCGACGGCCCGACCCATGCCGGCTCCTTCGACACCGGGTTCCTTGCGGCACTGCCGGGCTTCGTCGTCATGGCCGCAGCCGACGAGGCAGAGCTGAAGCATATGGTCCGCACGGCTGCAGCCTATGACGAGGGCCCGATCTCCTTCCGCTATCCGCGCGGCGAAGGTGTCGGCGTTCCCATGCCGGAGCGTGGCGAGATCCTTGAGATCGGCCGCGGTCGCATCGTCAAGCAGGGCTCCAAGGTAGCGCTCCTCTCCTTCGGCACGCGCCTGGCTGACTGTCTGCTGGCCGCCGAAGACCTCGACGCCGCTGGGCTCTCGACCACTGTTGCGGACGCCCGTTTCGCCAAGCCCCTCGACCACGACCTGATCCGCCAGCTTGCCCGCCACCACCAGGTGGTCGTGACGGTCGAAGAAGGCGCCGTCGGCGGCTTCGGCAGCCATGTCATGCATTTCCTCGTCAACGAGGGCCTGCTCGATAACGGCCTGAAGGTTCGCTCGCTCGTGCTGCCCGACGTCTGGATGGACCAGGCGAAGCCCGAAGTGATGTATGCCCGAGCCGGGCTCGATGCCTCCGGCATCCTGAAGACAGTGTTTGCAGCACTTGGGCAGGACGTGCCGGGTGTGATTGCGGCGGGGTGAGCCTAAGGGTTTGATGCGACCCCAACCTGTCTCAGACAAGCCCCCCTCTGCCCTGCCGGGCATCTCCCCCACATGGGGGGAGACCGGCTCACTCCCCAACCTATAGCCCGCATCTGAGGGCGACTAATGCAGCAGCATATGCGACGCTCCGCTCTCGCCCCTTGTGGGGGAGATGTCACGCAGTGACAGAGGGGGGTATTGTTGCAGGCATGATAGCAGTGACGCTCTCGCCTCCCTCTCTGGACTTCCCCCAAACGCCCCGCTAGACCGGGCCTTTAATCGACGGGCGCTGAAGCACGCCTCGGAGGCGCCATGCACACGGCACACACCACGGATATCGCAGCCGACATCGCGCCCGATTGGGCGGCGATCGCGGTCGTCATCCTCGGTGTCACCGCTTTTGCCGTGGGGCAGGGGCTCACCTATCCGCTGATCTCGCTGATCCTCGAAAGCCGCGGCGTCTCTTCCAGCATGGCGGGCTTGAACGCCTCGGTCTTTGCGCTGGGCCTCGCCTCGTCGACGCTTCTGATCGGCAGGTTGACGCAGCGGATACGTGGCGACCGGTTGATCGTTGCCTCGCTCTGCGGCGTCTCTGTCTGCCTCGCCACTTTCTCGGCCTTTGATGAGCTCTGGATCTGGTTCGTCGCCCGCTTCCTGCTCGGCTTCTGCACCAGCATCATCTACACGGTCTCTGAGGCCTGGCTGAATACCGCCTGCCCGGACCGCCTGCGCGGCCGGGTCTCCGGTGCCTATAGCGCCGGCATGTGTGCAGGCTTTGCCGCAGGTCCGCTGGCCATCCCGCTCGTCGGCATCGAGGACGGCTTCGCCTTCGCCCTGACGGCAGCCTACGTGGCACTCGTCGCCTTCGCCTCCGTTATGCTCGGTCGTTACGCCAAGACCAAGCCGGAAGCCTCCGAAGCCGGCGGCCTCCTCACTTTCGTCAGGATGGCGCCGGTCCTGACGCTGATGGTCGTCGCCTTCGGCTTCTCGGACATCGCGGCGATCTCGATGATCCCACTCTATTTCGTCGAGCGTGGCTACAGCCAGAATTTTGCGGCCTTCGTCGTTACCATGGTGGCCCTGCCCACGGCGCTTGCCCAGCCCTTTGTCGGCTGGCTGCTGGATCGCCTGTCGCGACCGGTCATTGCCGTCTCTGGCTCGTTGATTGCTGCTGTCGCCTTCCTGGCTCTGCCCTTGATGACGTCTGAGGCTGCCCTGCTGATCACCATCTCGATCCTAGGTGCCGCAAGCTTCTCGCTCTACACGGCCGCGCTGACCCTGCTCGGCGAGCGCTTCCGTGGCGGTCTGCTGGTCTCGGGTGCCGCCGTCTTTGCGCTGGCTTATGCGATCGGTAGCGCAGCCGGCTCCGGCAGCACGGGGCTGACAATGGATCTGATCTCGGTCGATGCCGGTCCGGTCTTCGTCGGCCTGCTGATGCTCGTCTTTACCGGCTTTTTCGCCTTCAATCTCGTGCGCTTGCGCGCAGCAAAGCGCTGAAGCTATGCTTGAAACATCCCCGCCCGAGATCTTCGATTGTCAATCCTGCGGTGCCTGCTGCGCCTATTCCGCCGATTGGCCACGCTTCTCCATGGAAAGCGATGAGGAACTGGCCGCCATTCCCGAAGCAATGATCGCAAAGGACGAGAGTGGCATGAAGTTCGAGAATGGTCGCTGTGCGGCACTCACCGGCGAAGTCGGCAAACATGTCGGCTGCGCCGTCTATCTCGTGCGTCCGCATGTCTGCCGTACCTGCATGCCCGGCGACGAGGAATGCAAGATCGCGCGGGCCGAATTCGGTTTCCCGATCGATGGCCTCCCGGAGCCTGAGATCTACGAGGCTTGAGGCTTAGGGGACAGTGACCGTCACCTGGTCGGCAGGCAGTTCGCCGCCGATCTCGGCCTTCTGGCTCTTCTTGTCATAAACGCAGATCGAACTGACGACAGCATCGGCCCCAACAGCCTTGCCCGTCAGGATCGCCACGCCATAGCTCTCGGTGCCGAAGGGATCGACGACGACCTTTGGCTGCTCAATCCGCCCTTCGGCGAGCACGGCGCATTTGGCGGCGACATCCTTGGCAAATTCGTCCCAGGCATCGCTCGACGCGGCGAATGCCGATGAGGCGAGAGGACCGAAGACGATTGCGGTCGCCGTCAAAAGCTTGCGGGAACGGAGCATGGGAACCTCGGTTGGATGCAGTGAGGCTTCAAACCTCGGCTGGAACGGGCCGTCGCGCAAGTCCAAAAACGGAAGAGATTTCTTTCCCTTGTGGGCCGTATTTTGGAAGGGCAAAGGTTGCCTGCGCGTTGTTCCGCACCTATGTTCCCGTCACCTGCCAAAACGCAATCCATTTGCCAAAAGGAGATCTCACCATGGCCTTCGAATTGCCCGCCCTCCCGTATGCCTACGACTCGCTGGCACCGTTCATGTCGGCTGAAACGCTTGAGTTTCACCACGACAAGCACCATCAGGCCTATGTGACCAACGGCAACAACCTCCTGAAGGATTCCGGCCTCGAGGGTCTGTCTCTGGAAGAGATCGTCAAGCAGTCCTACGGCAAGAATGCCGGCCTCTTCAACAATGCCGGCCAGCATTACAACCACATCCACTTCTGGAACTGGATGAAGAAGGACGGCGGCGGCAACAAGCTTCCGGGCAAGCTTCAGGCTGCCATCGACAGCGATCTCGGCGGCTATGACAAGTTCAAGGCCGATTTCGTCGCAGCTGGCACCACCCAGTTCGGCTCCGGTTGGGCGTGGCTCTCCGTCAAGGACGGCAAGCTCGAAATCTCCAAGACCCCGAACGGCGAAAGCCCGCTGATCCATGGCGCGTCGCCGATCCTCGGCGTCGATGTCTGGGAACACTCCTACTACATCGACTACCGCAACGCCCGTCCGAAGTACCTCGAAGCCTTCGTCGACAGCCTGATCAACTGGGACTATGTCCTGGAAATGTACGAAGCCGCGACCAAGTAAGGGCTGCCATACATCCGCTTTCAAACGCCCGGTGCCTTGCGCCGGGCGTTTTCGTTTGCAGCGAGTTTCGTTCCCTTTGTGCGCTGCATTGGAACCATCCCGCCCCGCTCACGTTTCTTGGGCAAGATCCCGAAACAAGAAAAGGAGCCGATCCATGGCGACGTCCAACCTGCAGGCAGAACTGCGCGAGCTGCGCGAACAGATGACCGAGTTGAAGGAAGTCATCGGCCGTCAGGCCGGTCGCGCCGGCTACGATGTCCGCCACCGCGCGTCGGAAGCTTGGCATGAGGCGGCCCGCACGGCAGGCACCGTGGCCGACTATGCCCGTGACGGTGCCGACACCGTAGCTGGGGTCGCTCGTCGCCATCCGGCTGCAGCGTCCACGGCCCTCATCACGCTTGGCATCATTGGCGGCGTCATCGGCTATCTCGTCGCCACCTCGACGCCGGCAAAGCGCGACCGCTGGCATTGGAATTGAGGCCTGCCATGGTGAAGGTCACCTATCACGTCGTGGCCCATGACGAAGGCTATGCCTACCGCCTGGGCGACGTCTATTCGGAACCTTATCCGACACACGAACAGGCGCTTGCTGCGGCCCGCCAGGCCGCCGGCGCCCAGCAACTCTCCGACGGCGACGCCGAAATCAGCTGGCAGGACGCCGAGGGCGAGTGGCATCACGAACATGCGGACGGTGCGGACCGCCCCATGACGGACGTCGTCGACGATGTCGAGGACGACCGGTAGCCTGACTGTTTTGAGTCCAGGCAAAAGGGAAAGCCCGTGGCGCAAGCCACGGGCTTTCTTGATTCTGCTGAAGATTGCTCGGGGAGCAGCCCGGTCAGAATTCCGTCCAGTCCTGCTTCGCCGGTTCTGCGGGCGCCGCAGAGCCCATGCCGAAGGCGCGGCCGAGTTTACCGGCAAGCGCACGCGCCGGCGACGGGGCAGGGCTGTGGGCGGCAGAGGCAGCAGCCGGCTGGCGCGGCACAGATCGAGCAACTGGCGCAGGCGTCGCATGCGCGGGCGCAGTGGCACGTTGCTGCGTCCGCTGAGGCACGGCGGCGGATGCGCCCTGGCCAAGACGGAACTGGGCGAGCAGCGTGTTGAGCGAATCCGCTTCCGCTGCCAGCGTATGGGAAGCAGCCGTTTGCTCTTCGACCATGGCGGCATTCTGCTGCGTGCCCTGATCCATCGCGGTGACAGCGAGATTGATCTCCTGCAGGCCGGTCGACTGTTCGCGCGCCGCAACCACGATCGCGCCGACATGGTGGCTGATCTCCTGAACGGCGCTGACGATCTTGTCGAGCTCCGTGCCGGTCTCGCCGACCAGCGCCACGCCATTGCCGACCTGCGCGGTCGAACGTGAAATCAGCGACTTGATCTCCTTGGCGGCATTGGCCGAGCGTTGCGCGAGTTCCCGGACTTCCTGGGCAACGACGGCGAAACCCTTGCCGGCCTCGCCGGCGCGGGCCGCCTCGACGCCGGCATTGAGGGCCAGAAGGTTGGTCTGGAAGGCAATGTCTTCGATCACGCCGATGATGCTGGAGATCGACTGTGACGACTGCTCGATCTCCGTCATCGCCTGAACGGCGTTCCGGACGACTTCACCGGAGCGCTCGGCACCGGAACGCGTGCTGTCCACGAGCTGGCCCACATCTTCGGCGCGTTTGGCCGTGTCGCGCACGGTCTTGGTCACCTGTTCGACGGCGGCGGCCGTTTCTTCGACGGAAGCTGCCTGCTGTTCGGTGCGCCGCGCAAGATCGTCTGCAGAGGCGCGAATTTCGGCTGCACCGGCATGGATTGCATGGGCATTTGCGCCCACGGTTCTCAGCGCCGCATGCAGCTTCTCGAGAGACTCGTTGAAGTTGCCACGCAGACTGTCGAGATGGGAGGCAAAGGGCTTTTCAAGCCGGAACACCACATCCCCTTCCGAGAGTGCCGAGAGGCCCTTGGCGAGTTCGGTCATGGCGAAGCGCACTTCCTCGGCTTCGCGGGCCTTTTCCGCTTCGGCCTTCTGACGGTCGGCCTCGGCCTGTTCGCGCATCGTACGGCGCTCGTCGGACATACGCGCGCTTTCGATTGCCGCATCCTTGAACACCAGCACGGCTTTCGCCATGCGGCCAACTTCGTCACCACGGTCGACGGCCGGCACTTCGACGGCGTGGTCGCCGGCAGCCAGACGGGCCATGGCATTGGTCATGCCGGTGATCGGCGTGACGATCGAGCGGGCGAGCAGCCAGATCAGGCCGACCGCAAAGACGCCGGCGACGGCTGCACCGAGGGTCAATGCCAGTTCGAGGGCGAAATGCGCCGCGTCGAGACGGGCGCGAGTGGCAGCTGTCTCCGCTGCCAGCAGGCTCTTGATATCGGCGGCAGCAGCACGGAAGGTGTCAAGCGCACCCGCGGCATCCGACTTGCCGATGGTTGCGATCTCTTCGATCGATGTCTGGCCTGCCTTGCGAGCGGCGATCTGCGGATCGGCAATCTGCTTTGCATAGGTCTCTGCGGCGGCCCGCATCGCATCAAGCCGGGCGACGAGTGCATTGTCGCTTGCAGCCAACGTTTTCGCCTCTGTGATGGCAGCGTCGAGCGCCTGGCGCTCGGTGGTTACGGCTGCAAGCGTGCTTTCGCTGCCGAACAGAAGGTAACCGCGCTCGTTTGCCGCCTGCTCGGCCATGGCGGTCTTTGCGGCATCGACGAGGTTGACGATGCGTTGGGCGCGGTCCTGGTCGACCAGCGCGGACTTGGCCGTATAGGCCTGCACGAAGACGACGACGGAGGCCAGGAAACATCCGGCCATGATGGTGCAAAAGGTGAGGATCAGCTTTTTGCTGAGCGAAAGGTTTTTGAGGAACATGATCATGACTTTCGGGCGCGCGAAAACGGCGGGACAGCCGGAAGGCCGGCGTCCAGATGCAGCGGTGACATGATCCGTTCAGGTGTTTGCGTCTCCGTCATGGAGCGCTCAGGGGGACACCGGAAGCGACCGATCGCTGGCAATCCTGTCGGAAACGATTTTACAAGCCGTTACCAAGACATGTCCGAATTGCCGCAGGCGGCCAATTTGGTGGCATTTGCCACCATCACGGAGCCTGCATCGCCACCTTGTTCGACACGACGAGAAGGATGTTGAGGTCGCGTTCGGGATAGAAATCCTTGGCGCGCATCTCGAATGTCGTCGGGCCGGTCTTCTTCACGCCTTGCCCGCAGAAACTGACAATGGATTCCGGGTTGAGCTTGTCGACGGTGAGACGAAAATCGCCGATCGGACCATACCAGTTGTTGCCGGTGGTCAGAATGTAGGACAGCCACTGCTCGAAATAGTAGATCCCGCATCCGGGTTTTGCTTCTTCTCCAGCTTGATCGCCGCATTGAGGAATGCGTCGTCGATGCAATAGCGCTGCTGGTATTCGGCATAGGCATCCGATGGTTTCCCGTCCCACATGAAGACAAGGCCGGCACTGCCGCCGACACTCGGGCGATAGCGATGCTCGACTTCTACGTCTGCGCCGGCCGGGAAGGTCGTCTCCCACCAATAGATGGATTCGAGTTCCCAGACGGGCGCATATTCCGGAGCAGCCTCACCACCAGTGCCGTGGTTGATGTCGACGATCAGTCCCTTGGCCAGCCAATCCTTGATCACGTCGGGCTCCAGCGCCTTCAGCGCTTCCGTCGTCTCTTTAAGGAGGGGCTGCAGCGGGATCTCCTGCTCTTCGACATCGGCGGTGAAGTCGATGCCGCGGACGAGCACGCGCTGTTGCAGGTTCGGCTCGATCTCCTCGCCGTCCTGGACGACGGAGAAATCCATGAAGTTGTCGCTCTGCTCGTCCGGCACCGCCGACATGATCTCGATGGGGCCGCCGATCTTCGGCATGGGGAAGGCGACGATCGTGCTGACAGGCTTGTCGCTGGTATTGCGGTAGAGGTATTTCACCTCCACCTTCTCCGGCGAGATGTAGAGATCTTCCCGCGCCATGGTGATCTCTTCGCTGCGCGTGAAGACCAGGCCCCCGGCCTCGAGTGTGGCCATGGAATCATTTGCCAGGACTGTGGTGGTGGCGAATGCCTGCAGAGCGCAGGCCAGCATCAGTTTCGGCACGGTCGTCACGGTTCGAAATCCCCCAGAACCCAAAACGGAAAATGCCACCTTAGCGGTGGCATTTCGATTCTTGAACGACGCTTTCTGGGTGTTATGCGCGGGCCGCCAGCAGCGGATAGCCGACGAGCACGGCGCGTGCCGCAAGCGTGGCAATCGCCGCCTTGACGAGGTCGCCCGGGATGAAGGCGAGCGAGCCGAGGACGACCTTGTCGAAGGGCGTGCCGGCCACGAGCGACAGCCACGGCATGCCGCAGAGATAGACGACGCCAATGCCGCCGACGACGCTGGCGACAAAGAAACCGGCCATTTGCTTGGCAGCCGACTGGCCTTCGCGCACGAGCTTCTCCGCAAGGAAACCGGTGACGAAGGCGCCCATGATCCAGCCGAAGATATAGCCGCCGGTCGGCCCCATCAGCACGTTGAGGCCGCCACGACCGCCCGACAGGACGGGAAGGCCGACGGCGACGAGCACGACCAGCAGCGCATAGGCGGCGGCACCGCGTTTCGCCCCGATGATGCAGCCGGCGAGCATGACGCCCATGGACTGCGCCGTGATCGGTACCGGCAGCAACGGGATCGGCACCGGCGGAATGAAGCCGAGCACGATGATGATCGCGGTGAAGAGGGCGGCGAGCACGATGTCTCTGGTGGTCATGGAACGGGTCCCCTGTAATCTTTCAGGAATTTTACTGACCCCGAATTCCCCGGGCGTCAATCGCCTCGGCGATCCGATCGGCATCCTTCAACGTCGAAATGATGAGGGGACCGAGCATGCGCGAGAGCTTCACCGGAATGCCGCGCGCCGCATGGGCTTCCTTCAGCGCTTCATAGCGCGCCGCGATTTCCGGCACGAAACGGAGCACGAGCCCCAGCGCTAGCCCGAGATCGGCCGCCTTTATTAACCCCAGCCGCTCGAGTGGTCGGGCAAGATCGGTGACGGCTGCCATGAAATCGGCAATGCTGGTGGAGGCCGTGACGGCAGCCGCAAGAAACAGGATGGCAACGAGCCTCAGTGTGATCACGAGAGCCTCGTGAGGCGACAGAAGCAGCAGATTGACCACCGCGAGGAAGGCGATCGTGAAGAGCACCGGCTTCAGCCGCCGAAATCCTTCCGGCACGCCGACCCCGGTCGACAGATAGAGAGAGCCGGTGGCGATCAGGGCCATAGTCAGCACCAGCGGATGATCGACCCAATACAGGCCCAGCCCGAAAGCCATCAGCCCAATAAGCTTCGGCTTGACCGGGATGCGATGCAGGAGGCTTTGCCCCTCAACATGCAGGCTCGTCAGCATTCGGCAATCTCCCGGTAGTGGGCGATCGCTTCACGGGCCTTTCCGTCGAAGACGAGCGCCCCCTCGTGAAAGACCAGCACGCGGGAAAAATCCGCAACCAGATCAAGGTCATGGCTGATGACCACGGCCTGTTCGGCCAGCCCCTCTATCGCCGCCTTCACCCGAGCCCGGTTCCTAAGATCGAGCTGATTGGTCGGTTCGTCGAAGATCACCACGTCAGGACGGTTGATGCAGACGGCCGCCAGCGCTGCAAGCTGCAGCTCCCCGCCGGATAGCTCGTGGGGACGTCTCGCCGCGAGATCGCTGATCCCGAACCGGGCAAGGACCTCATCCACCAGCCGATCGACCTCCTGAGCAGTCAGCCCCCGCGCCTTTGGCCCGAGCGCGATATCCTCGCGGATAACAGGCAAAATGATCTGATGGCCCGGGTTCTGGAAGATAAACCCCGTCCTCGCCCGCGCCGCCTTCTCGTCGGCAACCGTATCCAGCCCGTCCAGCGTTACCGTGCCGGATGACGGCTTGGCGAGCCCCGCGATCAGCCGCGCAAAACTCGTCTTGCCCGAACCATTAAGCCCGATCACGCCGATGCGCGGCTCGACGAGCGACAGCGTCAGCGGTTGAAGGGCCACACGGTCGCCGAAGCGCAAGTCTGCCTGGTCGAAACGGATGTGCAAGGTGAGGGGTCTCCTGAAAGATCCGTTCCTATAGACCGCTGGAGCCCGGGCTTCCAGCCTCTGCTGTGAAGCAATCGATGCGCTACTTGGATCCTCATCCGGCCCAGGTGGCAGATCGTGGATCCCTACAAGTTCTACGCATTGAACAAACCGCGAACATGTCCTAGCCTCAAGCCATGTCGATTCCCGTCCCCAACACGCTCGCGCGAAAAATCTTCCTGGAACGGCAGGGCCTGTCGCGCTCGCCGAGCAGGGCGCTGGGGCGTCAGGGGCTTTACGACCTGATCCACGATCTCGGCTTCGTCCAGGTCGACAGCATTCAGTGGGTCGAGCGCGCCCATCACCAGATCCTCTTTTCGCGCAACCAGACCTACCGGCCAAAGGATCTGCAGCATCTCCTCGAAAAAGACCGCTCGCTTTTCGAGCACTGGACCCATGATGCCTCGGTCATCCCTTCAGCCTTCTTTCCCTACTGGAAGCACCGCTTCGTCCGCCGCGAAGAGCGTATCCGGCAAAACTGGGCGAAATGGCAGGGGGAGGGCTTCGACCAGGCCTTCGAAGAAACCTATGCTCGCATCCGCGACCATGGTCCGGTCATGGCCCGCGATGTGAAAGCCGAGGACCACAAGTCCGGCGGCTGGTGGAACTGGCACCCCTCGAAGACGGCGCTCGAATTCCTCTGGCACACCGGCAAGCTCTCGATCGCCCGCCGCGAAGGCTTCCAAAAAGTCTATGACCTTTCGGAACGGGTCATCCCCGCCGAACATCACGCGGCGGAAGTCGAGCACGACGCCTTCGTCGACTGGGCCTGCCGGGCAGCACTCACCCGGCTCGGCTTTGCCACCTCGGGTGAAATCGCCGCCTTCTTCGATATCGTCACTCCCGACGAGGCTAAGGCCTGGGTCATCGCCCACCGCGACGAACTGCAGGAACTTGCGCTCGAAACCATTGACGGCAAGCCGCGCGCCTCCTTCGCCTTCGCCGACAACGTGGCATCGCTCCTCGACACCCCCGAACCGCCGGCCCGCATCCGCGTGCTCTCGCCCTTCGATCCGCTGATCCGCGACCGAAACCGCACGGAACGCCTATTCGGTTTCTTCTACCGCATCGAGGTCTTTGTGCCCGAGCCGAAGCGGCAATACGGCTACTACGTCTTTCCGCTGCTCGAAGGCGATCGCCTGATCGGCCGCATCGACATGAAGGCGGAGCGCAAAGAGGGCGTTCTCAACATTCGCCGCTTGTGGCTGGAGCCGGGTGTGAAGCCAACGGCCGGCCGCCTCGACAAGCTGGAAGCCGAACTCCAGCGTGTCGCCCGCTTTGCCGGCATGGAGGCCGTGCGCTTGCAGCCCGGCTGGCTCGGCTGAACAAACACAATCACCACAGACAGAAAGATCCGACGTGACCGACAACAGCGCCTACCGCATAGAACCCCGCGTGCCCGCCATCGACGACTATATGCGTCTTCGCCTGGAATCGGGCCTCACGCCGTTTGCGCGCGAAGCCGCTGAAAAGGGCCTGCCGAACTCGATCTTCGGCGTCAGCCTGATGCTGGGCAATGAGACTGTCGGTATGGGCCGCATCATCGGCGATGGCGGCAGTTTCTTCCAGGTGACCGACATCGCCATCTTGCCCGCGCATCAGGGCAGGGGGCTCGCGAAAGGGATCATGGCGGCGCTCTCCGACTTCATCGCCACGCTGCCCAAGACCGCCTATGTCAGCCTGATCGCCGACGTGCCCGCCAACCGACTCTACGGCCAGTTCGGCTTCGACGAGACGGCACCGCGCTCGGTCGGTATGGCGCGGCGGGTGACCTGACCATACCGCGCTGCATGGCATGAGTGTCAAGATATTGCATGCAACCTTTGGAGTTGTGAATTGGTCGCAACTCACACAGTTCTTTCGCATAACCACCGCGCAGGGCCGCCACCGTGCCGCGGAAAAGTTCTTTGCGAAAGATGGATTTCATGCGCTTCTTGTCCCCCGCCACGATTGCGACGCATCTGTTTGCCCTCCTTGCCGTCTCCGCCCTTTCCCCGTATGCGATTGCCGCGGACTTCGGCTGGTAACAGATCGCTGATGTCCCCGGATCCACCACCAATGCAACCGCGGTAAGCGCGGACGGCAGCGTCGTGGTTGGTACAATCTCAACGCCTGACCCCATGGGTGATCCCATGGCCGCCGTCACCAGTGGCTTCCGCTGGACATCCGCCTCGGGACTGACAAGTGCTGTCGCGGCACCCTTCGGCTGGACCTCGATGCTGGTCACGGATGTGAGCGCCGACGGGTCGGTCTATGTCGGCACCCTCTTCGGGGGAAGCCCGACGCAAGCCTACAGAACGTCCGTCACCGCAGGTACGCAGGATTTGCTCGGCTTTTTGCCGGGCGGCGCGTTTTCCCGCGCCGCGGGTGTGAGCGGCGATGGAAACGTCGTCGCGGGCTGGGGCACCTCGACCAACGGCAACCGCGCCTTCCGCTGGACCTATGATCCTGTCACGCTTAGCGGCATCATGGTGGAGCTCGGGACTTCGAATGGACGAGACGCGGTCGCCAAACGGATCAGCCGTGATGGACGTGTCATCGTCGGCGGGCTCCTGGATCCCAGCTTCAGAAGTGAAGCGGCATACTGGATAGAGAATGATGCCCCGGTCACGCTGGGATATCTGCCGGGTGGCGACCAATCGACTGCCAACGCCGTCAACAGCGATGGCTCAGTCATCGTCGGAGAGGCGGTGAGGGCAGGCGGGGTCAGCGCCTTCCGCTGGACAGCTGCGAGCGGCATGGTCGATCTCGGCCGGCTGGGCCGCTTCAATTCCGAAGCCATTGCGGTCAGCGATGACGGCAATATCGTGGTCGGACGGACGGGTCGCCTGGGTGGCTCTTCTTCCGGGTTCCGCTGGACGGAAGCCAACGGCATGATCACCGTGGACGACTGGTTGCGCCAGAGTGGTGTTACCCTCTCCGAAGATGTCACGAGCGTTGCCAATGCGGTCTCGGCCGACGGCACGGTCATTGTCGGAATGCTCCGCAACAGCAAGACCTACATCGCCCGCGGCGCAGCGACAGACCCATCCGATTCCTCCGATCCAACGGTCCCCGGTCACTCTGCCGGCATCATCGCGGTCGAGGATTACATGCAAAGCTTCAACGGCTTGCCGCGCCATATCCTGGTGCCGCAGCAGGTTGCCGATCTCGCAATGAACGGCGCCAACTCCTCGCCTCTCTTCCACCGTCTGTCGGCCGGCCAGCGCTCGATCTGGGCCACGGGGGACATCGGTGCCGTCAGAAACGACTTCGGCACAGGCCCGACAGCGACCGGCGAGATCGGTTTCGCCTATGCCCCGACCGACGATGTCACGCTCCGCCTCGCGCTCGGCACATCCTATTCCAAGGGCGATCTCGATCTCGGTGGCTTCAGCCGGGTTCAGGGGAGCTATGTTCTGCCGGAGGCCAGTCTGGCCTTGGCGCCATCGGTCTATGCGACGCTCACCGGCTTTGCCAGCATTGGCGACCTATCGATGCGCCGCGCCTACCTCAACGGCACCGGCACCGATATTTCCGAGGGCGAGGCGGACACCCGGACGCTCGGCTTCCGCGCCCGGCTCGACTGGCTGGATTCCTTCGAAGTGCAGAGCGTTGCTTTCACGCCCTATGCGAGCTTCACGCATCTGGCAACGAAGACCGATGGCTATGCCGAGACAGGCGGAAGCTTCCCCGCCCGCTTCGACGAGACAAAAGGTGCGTCCAACACGCTGCGGTTCGGTACTGATGCCCGCCACGATCTCACCTCTGCCGTCAGCCTCGTCGGTCGCGGCGAAATCGCCCACCGCTTCGAAGACCAGGCCCCGAACACGCGTGGCCAAATTCTCGGCTTTTCCGGCTTCGATCTCGCGGGCGCGCCGATCGAGCAGACCTGGTTGCGCGGCGCGATCGGCGTCCAGACGAAATCAGGACCGCTAGAGGGGCAGTTGATGTTGAATGCCTCGAGCCAGGGCGAGGGAAGTTACTGGCTGAGTGCTAGCACGCGGATCGTCTTCTGAAACGCCCACCGTTGCATTATCCTTCAAATGACTTATATTATTATTGTCATTTGAAGGAGTGATCTAACGTGCTGCTTCCCGCCCAGACCTCTGCCGCGACTGCTTCTCCGCCGCAGGGCTTCTCGATCGAAGCTGATCGGAAACGTCTCTCGGCGACGGCTCTCAAAGCCTTTCGCCGTCTGGTTGTTCATTGGGACCTGACCAGCCAGCAGGCGGCGGCGCTGCTCGGTGTCTCGCTCAGCACCTGGGAGCGGTTGAAACCCGAGAGCGTGACGAAAACCCTGAGCCAGGATCAGATGACCCGGATCTCGGCGCTCACGGGCATCTACAAGGCCCTGCATCTGCTGTTCGTCGATGCCATGGCCGATCGTTGGCCGATGCTGGAAAACACCGGGCCGCTCTTTGATCGCCGAACGCCCGTCGCTGCCATGATCGAAGGCGGCATCCCCCATATGCTCGAGGTTCGCCGTTATCTTGACGCCGTGCGCGGGGGGCTCTGACTTGGAGGTCGCCGGCGTTCCGGTGAGCACGCTTGCCTATCCGAAGACGGTGCGTCTCGTCTCCACTGCACGCTTGCGGCAGGCCGTGCTTGCGCCGCTCGCCGATACGGCCGATGAACTTGCCGAACTCGCCGAAATCGAGGCGGCCACGTCGACCCGCATCCAGGCCCAGTCGACGGGCATTTCCGGGCTGGCTGCCAACGAGCTCGTCTACGACGTGCCGCATGCTCATTTCATCAATGCGAGCTTCGCCTATGCCAAGCCGCGCGAACCCAATCGCTTCAACGGCGAGACGCGCGGCGCCTGGTATGCAGCACTCGGCGTCGAAACCTGCCTCGCGGAAATCGCCTTTCACATGACGCAATTCCTGTCGCGGACGGGCGTCTTTGAAGCGGTCGCCGATTATGCGGAAATGCTTTGCAGCACAGCGGGAGAATTTCTCGACCTGAGGGCGATGCCCCATCATCCGTCGCTCTCGCCGGACAAGACGCTCGGCTACCCCGAGGGCAACCGCCTGGCAATCGAAGCCAGGCGCGCAGGCCTGAACGGCATCGTCTACCCGTCGGTCCGCCATGACCGCGGAACCTGCTTCGCCATCCTGCGTCCCGCTGCCGTCCAGTCGGTACGCCAGGGGGACGTCTGGCGGCTCACATGGAGTGGGAAGCCGGAGCCAGTGGTGGAAGGGCCGATCGGGTCGTGAGTTTTTGGGCGGCAATGGGGGGGCACCCCCACCCGACGCTGCGCGTCGACCTCCCCCCTCAAGGGGGAGGGGAATCGCATATGTTTTTTGAGCAGCGCACCAGGCGGGTCCCGCTTCTCCCCAGCGGGGAGAAGGTGGCGCGAAGCGCCGGATGAGGGGAGCGCGAAGCGCTAAAGCTGTGCCGGGCAGCCCCCTCATCGCCTCGCACACGCTCGGCACTTCTCCCCGCTGCGGAGAAGAGGGAGCCCGTAACCGCCGCAGTTATCCATATGCGATAGCCCTGCCCTCAAAGGGGAGGTGGGCGGCCAACGGTTGCCTTGGTGCGAGTGCTAGCGGTCACTCTCCACCCTCCCCTTGAGGGGGGAGGGTCTGTCCGAAGGTCCGGGGTGGGGTGATCAGGCGGCGGTGAACCGCCACATCACATCAATGGATCAAGAAAGACCCACCAAGCCTTCACACGATCTCTGTCGCAGAAATCTTGATGCCAAACCCCTCGAGGCCGACATAGTGGCGCTCGCGCGACGAGAAGAGCCGGATCGAGGTGACGCCGAGATCCTTGAGGATCTGCGCGCCGAGACCGATTTCCAGCCACTCGCTCTCGCGCGCCTGGGCCTCCGAATGATCTTCGCGGTCATGCTTGCCGCCACGCGCGGTGGTGGAGACGCCGACGCCGACGGAGCCCTCGCGCAGATAGACGATCACGCCGCGACCCTTGTCGGCGATCCGCTTCATGATGCCGTCGATCTGCCGGTTGGTGCCGAAGACGTCCTGGCCGACATGCTCCAGATGCAGGCGAACCGGAATGTCCTCGCCGTCCCGGATGTCGCCGAAGACGACGGCCAGATGCTGCATTGGGTCCCAGGGGAGAGAATAGGCGAAGGCTTTGGCGGGGCCGTAAGGGGTCTGCAGATCGAACTGGGAGACAAGTTGGATCAGCGTCTCCTTGCGCTGGCGATAGGCGATGAGATCGGCGACCGACACCTGCTTCAGGCCGTGTCTGACGGCGAAGTCGGCAACCTGCTGGCCGCGAGTCACGGTGCCGTCGTCATTGACGAGTTCGCAGATGACGCCGATCGGCGGCAGGCCCGCAAGCTTGCAGAGATCGACGGCGGCTTCCGTATGGCCGGAGCGCATGAGAACCCCGCCTTCGCGGGCGACCAGCGGGAAGATATGCCCTGGGCGGACGAAATCGGCAGGGCCGACATTCGGGTTGGCGAGGTTGCGCACGGTGAGCGTCCGGTCGTCGGCGGAAATGCCGGTGGTCGTGCCATGCTTGAAGTCGACCGAAACGGTGAAGGCGGTGGTATGCGCGCTATCGTTTTCCGCCACCATGGCCGAGAGGTTCAGGCGCTTCGCCTCTTCCTTCGGCATGGGGGCACAGACGATGCCCGAAGTATGGCGCACGATGAAGGCCATCTTCTCGGCCGTGCAATGCACCGCCGCAACGATGAGATCCCCTTCGTTCTCGCGACCGTCATCATCGGTCACGACCACGATTTCGCCGGCTTCGAAGGCGCGGATCGCCTCGACGACGCGCTTCTGATCATAGCTCATGGGGCAAGTCCTTATCTGGTCCGGCCGTTCTGGCCGCGGTCTCTCAGGATATGGTCTAGAATGGTGCAGGCGAGCATCGCCTCGCCGACAGGCACGGCGCGGATGCCGACGCAAGGGTCGTGGCGGCCCTTTGTGCGGACATCCACTTCGTTCCCATCGGCATCGATCGAGCGCTTCTCAGTCAGGATCGACGAGGTCGGCTTGATGGCGAAGCGCGCAACGATCGGCTCGCCGGTCGAAATGCCGCCGAGCACGCCGCCGGCATGGTTCGACAGGAAGACCGGCTTGCCGTCAGCCCCGATCCGCATCTCGTCGGCATTTTCTTCGCCGGTGATCTCGGCCGCCTGGAAGCCGTTGCCGACTTCCACGCCCTTCACCGCGTTGATCGACATCAGGCCGGCTGCAATCTCCTGATCGAGCTTCCCATAGACGGGTGCGCCGATGCCGGCCGGAACGCCCTCGGCGATCACTTCGATCACGGCACCGACCGAGGAACCCGCCTTGCGGATGCCGTCGAGATAGTCCTCAAAGACGGGAACCATCGCGGCATCCGGGCAGAAGAAGGGGTTCTGATCGACCTCAGCCCAATCCCAGTTGTCGCGGTTGACCTTGTGGGTGCCGATCTGGACCAGGGCGCCGCGAATGGTGACGCCGGGCATGGCAAGGCGGGCCAGCGCACCGGCGGCCACACGGGCGGCCGTCTCGCGGGCGGACGACCGGCCACCACCGCGATAATCGCGGATCCCGTATTTCAGGTCATAGGTGTAGTCGGCATGGCCGGGGCGATAGCGCTTGGCAATATCGCCATAGTCCTTCGAGCGCTGGTCGGTGTTCTCGATGAACAGCGACACCGGCGTGCCTGTGGTGATCATCGTGCCGTCTTCCTGCGGCATGACGCCGGAGAGCACCTTGACGATATCGTCTTCGCGCCGCTGGGTGACGAAGCGCGACTGGCCGGGCTTGCGCTTATCCATGAAGACCTGCAGATCTTCATGGGCGAAGCGGACACCCGGAGGGCAGCCGTCGACGACCGCGCCAAGCGCCGGCCCGTGGCTTTCGCCCCAGGTGGTGACGCGGAAGAGATGACCGAAGGTATTGTGCGACATGCCAGTTCTACCGTTCCATTCTCATCCGCCGGAACGTCTTCCGGCGGGCCCTTGCCTTGGATGGCGTCACTCATAGAGCAAATTGACAATTTCTGTGAAGCGCTTTTGCGCCGCGAGCCGCCGATTTGCGACGACACAGTGTCACCGCGGGCGGCATGATCCACGGCGACGCGTGCCTAAGAGGCCTTGCGCTGTGGCAGGCGATCGACGAAGCGGGTGAAATCCTCGAACGAGAGGGGCTTGGCGAAGGCGTAGCCCTGCAGGTAGTCGCAGCCGAGCTGCCGCAGAATGCCGGCATGTTCCTGCGTTTCGACGCCCTCGGCCACCGTCTCGATGCCGAGCGAGCGGGCGATCTCGACGATGTTGCGCACGAGGCTTCGTTCCTGCGGCTGGACCGTCACCGGCATGACTAGCTGGCGGTCGATCTTCAGCCGCTTCGGCTTCAGCTTCAGGAGCGAGACGATTGAGGTATGGCCGGTGCCGAAATCGTCGATTTCGATGTCGATCCCGAGCGCCTTGATCCTCTCGATATTGTCCGAGGCGAGCGTGTCGCTATCGTCAAGGAAGATCGACTCCACCAGTTCGAAACAGATCGAACCGGGCGTGATCGAAAGCCCTTTAAGCTGGTCGATCAGGTTGTCGTCATGTAGGCGCTTGGAGGAGACGTTGACCGATATGCGTGGCACAGCCATGCCAAGGGCCGTCCAGCGCATCTGGTCCTTGAGCGCGGTCTGCAGCACGAGTTCGTCGATGCGTGCCATCACGTTCAGGTCTTCTGCGACCTTCAGGAAGTTGCCGGAGGCGAGGATGCCGCGGTCCGGATGGCGCCAGCGGATCAGGGCTTCCGCGCCGCAGAGCTGCATGCTGGAAGCCTCGAACTGCGGCTGATACCAGACGATGAATTCGTCGCGGTCGAGACCGGCCAGCATGTCGTCGGCCATGCGTTTCTTGGCAACGATGTTGGCCTGCAGGTCCGGGGTGAAGAACTCATAGCAGTTCCGGCCCTTTTCCTTGGCCTGATAGAGCGCGATGTCGGCGTTGATCAGCACCTTGCGCGGGTCGGGCGCTGCCCCGTGGGATTGTGCGATGCCGATGGAGACGCCACAGCGGCAATCAAACCCTTCGAAGTCGAGTGGCTGGCGCATTTCGTCGATGATCTTGTTGGCGAGCGTCGCCAGTTCGTCGAGCGAAGTCTGCCGCCGTGCCAGGACCACGAATTCATCGCCGCCGATACGAGCGACGAGATCGCCGCGCGGAACGTGTTTCATCAGGATGCGCGATGCATGCACCAGCATTGCGTCACCCGCCGCATGGCCGAGCGTGTCGTTGATTTCCTTGAAGCGGTCGAGGTCGAGATGCAGGATCGCGAATTTCGACGATTGGCGGTCGCCGTTGCGCACCAGTGTGTCGAGCTCGAGATCGAGCTTGCGGCGATTGGCGAGCGAGGTCAGCGGATCGTGCAGGGCGTTGAACTCGATGCGGTTCTTGGCGAGCTCCAGCTCGATGTTGCGCATGTCGGCTTCCGCTTTCGCATTGCGCAGCTGTTCGGCAAGCAGGGCGTCGGCCGTGACATCAAAGGCGATGCCGATCAGCTTCTTCTTGCCGTCGCGCCCGATATGCGGCTGGCCGACCGAGCGGATGTAGCGAATTTCGCCATTTTGCAACACCACTCTCTGGGTCGTGTTGATGATCTGGTCGAGCGTAACCGCCCGCTTTGTGGCCAGCTGGATCTCGCCCCGGTCGTCCGGATGAAGGCGCGACAGCCAGACATGTTCGAGCACCGGCTTGTCGCTGAACGGTACGCCGTAGAGCTGGTGCATGCGTTCGTCCCAGATGGCGCTCCGTGTCACGGGATCGCCTTCCCAGGTGCCGCAATTGTAGGAGCCGAGCGCCAGATCCAGGCGCTGCGAGGCTTCCGCCAGCTGGTGCTCGCGGCTTGAAAGTTCTTCGAGGGCAAGCTCCAGCTCGGCATTCTTGATGTCGCTGTTTTCCTTCGCGCGGCTCAGCGACTGGGTGAGCAGCGTATCGGTCGTCACATCGCAGACGATGCCGGTGATGCTGCCATCACTGGTGCGGGCACCCACCGAGCGCAGATAGCGGAAACTGTCGTCGGACAGCGGAACGCGGTAGCTGATGTCCCATTGATCGGCGGTCGCGGCAACGACGGCGTCGAAATAGAGCTGTTCGGCACGGCCGATATCATCGGCATGCAGCGATGCGAACCAGTCCGCCAACCGGTCTTCCTCGTCGGTCAGGCTGTTGGGCAGGCCATGCAGGCCGGCACTGCGGCTGTCCCAGATCAGCGCATGGGTCGAGGCGTCGATCTCCCAGATGCCGATATTGGACGTCTCCAGCGCGAGTTGAAAACGCTGCGACAGTTCGAGCAGCCGCTGTTCGCGCGCTCTCAGGCGTTTGATATTTGTGTTGCGCTCGCGCAGCAGGAAGAGGGCAAGCAGCACGGAGCTGGTCATCGCGACAACGCCGGCGAGTACCAGGAGGCGGCTCGGCAAGAGCCTGTTCATGGCAGCATTCCAGCCCTCTGCGGGCACGCCATACAGAGTGTAGCTCAGATGCTCGTCGGCAGACGTGGCGGTGACCGGGTTGTCATCGAAAATCGTCTCGTCACCGAAAACTTCATCGGTTCCATCGGCGGATGGCATGACGACGGCGACCTTGGTGTGGTCGTGACCCTCGTGGTCCGGCAGATCCACTTCCGTCAGCAGTCCATGGTGATCGAAGAAGCGGTCCGCATCGATCTCGACGACGAGGGCGATCCACGCCGCGCTCGACTGCCACGAGACGGGCGGCACCGGAATATCGATGCTGATGGTGCGCGAATCCCTGGTGACCTTCGGCGTGAAAGCCATTCGTGCGGGATCGTCGAGAGGGGCGAGGCGAATGCTGTCGAACTGCGGGTTGTCGACGATCAGGCGGTTTACAGTCCGATTAAACTCCATCGGAGACAACATGCCGTCGTCGGCGATGTCGTCCGCCAGGGACAGGGCAAGATTGATGTCGTGATCCAGATGGGTCTTGATGTCCGACTGCACGCGCAGGACGCGATCCAGTATGCCGTGCTCGATGCGGCCCTTCTCGGTCAGCGCAGTCTGGCGGTCGATCATCAGCCCGGCGGACACGATGAGCACGCTCAGCACTGCAGCACCGATCAGCCAGAGCATGCCGTTGCTCAGTCGCCTGTCGGCACGCGCGTCCATCGTCAACTTGCGCAAGTGTAAGCTTCCCTTGACCCCAATTGCGCTAAGCCTATGGGTCTGCGGTTAATTTAGGATTTCGGCAGGGGCGGGTTTTTTCATCGTTTCGCGGTTTATCGGCGCGCGACCGGCCTTGGGTAACCGGATGAGCCCATAGTTTGTCGGGGGACAGCGGCGAACGCGCTTGATCCCGGTTGCCCTTCGGGTCCACAATCCCCCGAAATGACATTGTCAGGGGCGAATTCCGCCACATTCAGGAGGCTAGTTTGCAGTCGTTTTCAGCAGTGATTTGGTCGAGGGTGGTTCGCATGCGTGTCGTGATATCAGTGCTTCTTGCCACCGCAAGCTTTCTGTCGCCTGTCAGCGTCTATGCCGGCAGCGCCGATGTGGAAGCCACCATTCGTGATGTGAACATCGACGGCATGAGCCTCGTTCTCGATGACGGCAAGACCTATGCCGTTCCCTCGGAATTCAACTTCGAGGGGCTGGAGCCGGGCCAGAAGGTCATCGTCTTCTACACCGAGGTGGACGGCAAGCGCGTCGTCGATGATCTGGAAGTTCTCCAGTAGAAAGCGTGGGGTTGCTCTGATAGGGCGGCCCGTTCGGGATCTCAGATCCAGCCGATCAGTTTCCGGTCGCGATCGATCTTCAGGATCCGGTCCTGCGGAATGTTCATCTCGCAGGCCTCGTCCTCACTGACATTGCCGATCAGCCGGAAGCAGCTGCGGATGACGCCGCCATGGCTGACGCAGACGGTCTGCCGCTCGACGGAGGTCAGCCAGGCGCCGATCCGCCAGGAGAGAATCTCGTAGCTTTCGGCATCGTCGCCAGGCGGGATAAAGCCCCACTTCTGGCGCGCCCGTTCTTCGACCCGCTCTGGCGCGCGTTGTGCCAGTTCCGGCAGCGTGGACCCCTCCCAATCGCCGAAGGAAAGCTCCTTCAACCGATCGTCGAGCCGATAGTCGCCAGGCGGAAGGCCCATGGCGGTGCGTACCCGCTCCATCGTGTCGCGCGTGCGTCCGAGCGGAGAGCTGACAAAATCGAAATCCCCGGCGTGGTCGCCGAGGATCTGGGCGAGCTTCCGCCCGTTTTCGCTGGCCTGCTGGCGGCCGGTGTCGTTGAGGCCGATATCCTTCTGGCCTTGCATCCGGCCTTCGGCATTCCAGTCGGTCTGGCCGTGACGGATCATGTAGATGAGCACGGCGCAGTCTCCGAATTCAGTCTTTGCCGAGAACGATGTCGGGCGCATCCACCGACTTCATGCCAACAGTGTGATAACCGCAGTCGACATGATGCACTTCGCCGGAAACGCCGGTGGAGAGGTCGGACAAGAGATACATGCCCGACTTGCCGACCTCGTCGGTCGTGACGTTGCGCTTCAGCGGCGAATGATACTCGTTCCACTTGAGGATGTAGCGGAAGTCGCCGATGCCCGAGGCGGCCAGTGTCTTGATCGGGCCGGCAGAAATGGCATTGACGCGGATGCCGCGGCCGCCCATGTCGACGGCGAGATAACGCACGGACGCCTCGAGTGCGGCCTTCGCTACACCCATGACGTTGTAATGCGGCATGACCTTCTCGGCACCGTAATAGGTGAGCGTCAGAAGCGAGCCGCCATCGTTCATGATCTTCTCGGCGCGCGCCGCAACAGCGGTGAACGAATAGACCGAGATGTCCATGGTCCGGGCGAAGTTGTCGCGTGTCGTCTCGATGTAACGACCCGTCAGCTCGTCCTTGTCGGAAAAGGCGATGGCATGCACGACGAAGTCGATCTTGCCCCACTTGGCTTCGATATTGTTGAAGACGGCGTCGATGCTCTCGAGATTGGTGACATCGCAGTCGCCGGCGAGGAAGGCATCCAGTTCCTGGGCGAGCGGCTCGACGCGCTTCTTCAAGGCATCGCCCTGCCAGGTCAGCGCAATCTCGGCGCCCTGGTCGCGGCAGGCCTTGGCGATACCCCAGGCGATGGAGCGATTGTTGGCGACACCCATGATGACGCCGCGCTTGCCTGCCATAAGGCCGGAACCTTGAACCATATCGGGATCCTTTGAGACTTTCGTTGGGGAGCCTATGGCATAGCCCGATCCGGGGTTCAAGATTGAACCAGATCATCGACAGTGCGAACGGGTGACATTGCCTGTGTACTTCAAAAATCCCTCATAAATCAGGGAGGAAGCACCGCGCTGCCTCTTCCTGGTCTCGGATTTGGGAACCCTCCGTCGCTCTTGCTGTTGGGCTCGTCAATGCGGAGGGCACGATGATGGACGAGATATTCACGGCAAGGCGCAAGACGGGCTACGCGGTCATGGGATCAGCCGCCCTCGGTTTTGCATTGGGAGGGTTCTTCGACGGCATCCTCTTGCACCAGATCCTGCAATGGCACCATCTCTTAAGTGGCCTGCCTAAGGCAGCAGCTGATCTCCGATTTCTGATCATGACGGATGGAATGTTCCATCTCGCCATGTATGGCGTTGCCGCTCTCGGGCTCGTCTGGCTCTGGCGTGGTCGCACCAGGATTGCAGAAGACGGTACCGGCGGCCTCGGGCTGGCCTGGGCAATGATCGGTTTCGGCAGCTGGCACGTCGTCGACGCTGTTCTGTCCCACTGGCTTCTCGGCATCCACCGGATACGGATGGACAGCGAGGCGCCGCTCTTCTGGGACATTCTCTGGCTTTGTCTCTTCGGGCTCGGACCCATCCTGCTCGGCATCTGGATCAAGCGCGGGGGCAGGGGAAGCGGCTTCCGCTCTGCGCCTCTCGTTCTGGCCGCGATTACCATCGCTGCCGGCACGATGCAGGCTTTCCCACCAGCGGCAGAGGGGCCGGTAGTTGTCCTCTTCCGGTCCGGAATGGCGGAGGCCGAAGTCATGGCGGCGATCGAAGCGGTGGATGGGGTTTTCGCGGGAAGTGATGCAACCGGCACCCTCTGGGCGATCGCTCTGCCTGACGGCGCGTCCGCCGCCAGCCTCTATGCTCATGGTGCGTTGGTCGTCAGCGGGGCGGGCCTGTCCGCCGGCTGCCTCGACTACGTCAGAGCCTCATGATCCAATGAGTATGTTCAGGAAGGCAAGGGCTTAGATATAGAGCCCCTCGCGCATCAGCCGCATCAGGTCGGTGACCTTCTCGTCCGGCTTTTCCCAGAGCATGACGCGCAGCTCGACGACAAGCGCGCCACGACCGCCTTCGGCGTTGGGAAGGCCGAGGTCATCGATTCGGATGACCTGATCGGAGTTCGACCAGGCGGGAACGGTGACGGGCACCATGGTCCCGTCAGGTCCTTCGACCTCGGTCTCGCAGCCCAGCACGGCATTTTCGAGTGTGATCGGCAACACGGTGCGGATATCGAACTGGTCGACCGCGAAGCGATCGGCGCGCAGCACCTTGATCGTCACGGCGACATCGCCGCGCAGCAGGCCCTGGAACTTCAGCCCCTGACCCTTGAGGCGCACGACATGGCCCTCGGTTACACCGTTGAGCGGTACGCGCACTTCGCGTCCGTCGTTCAGGGTGATCGACACGGATTTCTGTTCGAGCAGGTCGGCAATCGCGACCACGGCATCCGCAAAGATATCGGGTGCCTTTTCCGGCAGCGGTGGCGGTGCGCCCCGCAGGCGACGCACCAGCGAACTGAAGAGCTCGATCGGCGCCAGCAGGGGCGATGCGGCCGGCTTCAGGGGGATGCCCTCTTGAAGCTCTGCGGCCTCCTGCTCGCGGCGCAGGCTTTCAGCAGCTGCGGCCGCTTCCGGGCTATCGCCGAAAATGCGTGAAGCGGTTTCTTCCGGGCCTGAAGCCGTGCCGCCGACGGTGGCACTTGGACCCGATTTAGGGCCAGCGCTTGCACCGGCTGTCGAAGTCTTGTCGGTGCCGGCCGCAGTAGCCGTTTCTGCGGCTGCATCCTTTTCACCGGATTCGGCCTGGGCTTTGGTCTTCGCCTCGGCAGCCTGTTCCTTTGCGGCCTTCGCCTTGGCGGCTTGGGCTGCCTGGGTCGCATCCGCCTTGGCTTTCTCCGCCTCGGCGCGCGCCAGTTCCTCAAGCACGCGCTCGGCATTTATCTTGGCCTGCTTGGCTTTTTCCGCCGCCTCGCGCGCAGCCTGGCGTTGCTGCATGATAGTCTGTTCGCGTTCCAGAGCTTCGACCTTCATGCGCTGTTGATCGTACCGGCTTCGCTTGGCCGGATCCTTGAGCACTTCATAGGCGCGGCCAATCTCGGCGAAACGGTTGTGGGCGTGCGGATCGTCACGATTCTGGTCGGGATGCACGGATTTCGCCTTCGTGCGCCATGCTGCCTTGATCTCGTCAGAGCCGGCATCGCGCTTCACGCCAAGGATCGAATAAAAATCACGCATCGAGGACACCAACACACCTCAGGCGGAAAAGGTCCGTTCATGGGGCCCCGTCCGCGAAACTTTTATGCCGTCCTGCGGAATTCATGCAGACCCGGGCGCTACAGTCTCGGGAACCGTCGCATGCCATATGCTAATCGAGTGTTAGCTGTCGGCCGGCAGGGCGACCTCATTCTTCCGGTTTGCTTAAGCAAGTCTTTCGAATGCGACCTAAATCGATCCGCCGTTTACGATTGGCGGTCGAAATTCATCAGCTGCCAGTTTCCGGTGCCGGACGTGCATGTCTTGCCGGAGAAATAGGCGATGCCTTCATAGGAATGGCGGGTCGTCGAGAAGTTGCGGCAGATGACGCCATTGCCCTTCTCTTCCTGGATCGCGGTCACGACACCGGCACTGCCTGTCGTTGCATTCGCCCAGGGAAGGGGCTTGCCTTCTGTCTTGCTGAGATCTGCTGACGAGACCGCACTCTGCACGGTGAGCTCGTCGGAACGGCTGGTGGGATTGCCACTCTTGACGACGGTTGACGTGGAGATAGAGCTGTCAACCGTATCGGAGCCGAACAGGTCCATGCTGCTACCGAAGCAACCGCTGAGCGGAAGTGTCGCAGAGATGACGAGCAAGATAGAGCTTCTACGCATGCACCAACCCTTTGTCCGCTCGACCGATTTTGCTATGTCTGCCAAGGGGCCTGCGATCCAGTGCTTCGTCATCGACGGCCAATATGCATATCGGGAGCATTTTACACAATATGTCAGATATCGGGTTAACAAGTGGTGACTTCACCGAAGAGAGCGAACCCTTTGCGCTGTTCGCGACCTGGCTGAAGGATGCCGAGGCCTCGGAGATCAACGATCCCAATGCCGTAGCGCTCGCCACCGTCGATGCGGATGGCCTGCCAAATGTCCGTATGGTGCTGCTCAAGGGTTTCGATGTCAGGGGTTTCGTTTTCTACACGAATTTCGAGAGCCAGAAGGGACAGGAAATTCTCGGCCAGAAGAAGGCGGCAATGTGTTTTCATTGGAAATCGCTGCGCCGCCAGATCCGCCTGAGGGGCGAGGTCGAGGTGGTTTCCGACGAAGAGGCCGACGAATATTACCAGTCCCGGCCGCTCGGCAGCCGGATCGGAGCCTGGGCTTCGAAGCAGTCCCGGCCGCTCGAAGGCCGCTTCGCGCTGGAAAAGGCGGTCGCCGAATACACCGCCAAATACGCGCTCGGAAACGTGCCCCGTCCGCCGCACTGGTCGGGCTTCCGCATCATCCCGCGCTCGATCGAGTTCTGGCACGATCGCAAGTTCCGCTTGCACGACCGCATCGAGTTCCGCCGCGACGCGGACGGCGACGGCTGGTCCAAGGTCCGGATGTATCCCTGATCAGGGGAGGGGCTCAGCCGCCGACGAGTTTCGACGGCAGCCCCGAGGCCAGCGCCTCGACATAGCGCGGCTTCTGATAGAGCCCGTTCAGCGAGATCCGCGGCAGAAGCTGCGGGCTCGCCATCGAGGCCGGCGTCAACGTGCCCGGTCGTGTCGTCACCGAGAGCTTGAACCCCGCCCAGTCGGCATAGCCAGCCGTCCGAACCGTGGCGCTGCGGGCATCGCCGTAAGGATAGGCGAAGGTGACGGGCCGCGTGCCGGTAATGCCGGCGACATACTCGGCGCTCTCGTTATACTCTTTCAGCAAGGCCTCGTCGTTGAGATCGGCGAGGCCGCGATGGCTCACGGTATGCGCTCCGTAGGAGACCAGCGGGTGGCTGGCCAGGGCGGCCAGCTCTTCCCGATCCATGACCGTTTCCGCGACCAGTGCATGCGGGTTGATGCCCGCAGCATTCGCCGCCGCATCGAGTTGCGCCACTCCCTTCGCCTCGTCACCTGCCATCAGCAGGCGCGCGACGGCGTCGAAGGCCGTGCATTTCGCGCGCATCGAACCGCAGTCGATGTCGATCCGTCCGGCCGGCAGGCAGAGCGCCACTCTGTGCCGCGCCGAGATCAGGGCCGCGAGCGTATCCCACCACATCGTGTGGCTGCGCTCCGAAAGGCCCTTGCAGACGAAGATGGTGAAAGGCACCCCATGACGCTCGAAGACCGGCAGGGCATGGTCGCGGTTGTCGCGAAACCCGTCGTCGAGGGTAAAGACGGCAAAGGGCTGTCCGCCCTCGGGTTCGGCAAGCGCGGCCGGCACCTCGTCCAGTCGGATGAAACGATAGCCGCGCCGGATCAGCGTCTGGATCGCTGCATCGAGAAAGTCGGGCGTGATGTCGAGATGCCGGTTCGGCTGGAACGGTCTGGCATCGGCCGGCCGGACATGATGCAGGGTGAAGATCACCCCTCGGCCCCGAAGGCCACCCGCCAGCCCGAGCCGCGACAACAGAAAGGACGCCTCCAGTCCCCCTGCAATCGCCGCGCGCCTCATCTGCTGCTTTATCCGTCCTGCCATAGTCCTGCCTGAAAACAACTTTGTCACAATGCCGCCAAGGCTAGCCCCAGACTCCTTAAGCGAGGTTCAACGGTATCTCTCAATGTTGTTGAGAATACTTCGGTAGTTCTGCTGCCAATCTGGTTGCACGGCGCGCCAGGAGGATGGCGGGGATTGTCCAGAGCACAGGGATGAGGAAGGTCGTGGAAAAAGCGCCATTCGCCCCGTCATGGATAGAGAGGTTGCCCAATCCGAAACTATTGCCGGTCAGGCCCGCAAGCGCAGCGCCAATCGCAAAGCCGGCAGATTGCAGCGTTGGGATCAGGCCTGAGGTCTTGTCGCGCTCGGTGACTGCACTCGCTTCCATCAACATCTGGCTCAAGAAGGCCCAGCTCGAGCCGAAGGCTGCGCCGACGATGATCTGGCCGACCACGAGCAGGGTGAGCGATCCCTGGTAAAATCCGAGTGCCACCAGCATCATGCCGGCGCATTGCAGGACTGGGCCTGCTTCGATGGCCCGCCGCCTTGCTCTTGCGGTGCCCACATGGGCGACCAGGACCGCAACCAGGCTCCAGCTCATGGCCATGATGGCGCCGAGCCCGCCCGCCGCCAGCGGCCCAAAGCCGAAGCCGCGTTGCAGGCCGAAGACAAAGTAAACGCTGCTCGTTGCCTGGGCCACGGGCATCAGCAGGACCAGCCAGAGACCGGTACCGACCGTAGAGGACAGGCGGAAGGCATTGTGAGACATCAGGCTGACGGGCGAGGCTCGATCGCGTTTGACGCTGAAGGCCAACAGGATCAGACCCGAGACGACGAGCACAGCCGACAGCCAGGCCTCCGCCATGACGCCCGAGGAGAGGATCATCAACAGGCCGATCGACAGAAGCAACAGTGGCGAAAGCGCGAGCCCATGCGCATCGGCAACCTCTTCGCGTGCTCGCGCCGTCAAGAGTGCCAGCAGAAGGAAGACGAGGCCAAAAGGCAGGTTGATCAGGAATGCCATGCGCCAGGAAAAGCTCTCTGCCAGCCAGCCCGCGGCAAACGGTCCACCGAAGGAAGCCAGGGTCCAGACGAGCGCCTCGACACCAAAGACCTTGGGAACCAGGCGGGAGGGGTAGAGAGCCGGGATGAGGGCATAGCAGATCGCCGCGACGACGCCTTCTCCGAGACCCTGTCCAATCCGTCCCAGCAGGACCTGCTCCATGGAGGACGCTATGGCGGCAGTCACTGTCCCCGCAAGAAAGACCAGCGTGGCGACCACCAGAACGCGGCGAGCCCCGAACCTTTGCTTCAGCCGGGCAGCGGTCACACCGGCCACAATCGAGCCGATGAGGTAGAGGGACACCGACCAGGCTATGAATTGACCGCCGCCGATCTCGGCGATCGCGCTTGGCAGCACGGTCGAGACAAAGAAGCCGTTGAAGGCGAAGAGGGCAACGCCCATGCTCAGCATCAACGTGGTGGTCAGGTGATCGCGTGACACCAGATCGAGCCAGCCGCCGGTCTCGCCTGAAGGGCGCTCGACGTTATCAGGGCCATCAGCAAACGCCGGCAGGGAAGGGCTTTCCGGGCTGCCGGTCACGCGGTCTGTCATGGGAATACTCTCTCTGTGAAATGGAATTGGACGCGATTTGCCGGGATGCTACAACCTCAACCAAGGTTGAGGTAAAGCCATGTCCGAAAAGAAAATGCATCTGACCGTCGGAGACGTCGCCCGTCGCACAGGGATCGCCGTTTCTGCCATCCATTTCTACGAACGCAAAGGTTTGATCGTCGCCGACAGGACAGGCGGAAACCAGCGCCGCTACGGACGCGATGTCTTGCGGCGCCTTGCGCTCATTCGTGCCGCGCAAGAGGTGGGATTGCCGCTCTCGGATGTTGCCGACGCCTTGGCAGACCTTCCGCAGAAACGCACGCCGACACCGGAAGACTGGCGACAGATTGCCAGCATCTGGGCCGAAAAGCTCGACACACGGATCCGTATTCTCCAGCGTCTTCGCCATGATCTCGACGGCTGCATCGGCTGCGGCTGCCTGTCTCTTCAGCGCTGTCAGCTCGTCAATCCAGCGGACAGACTGGCAGAGGAGGGCACAGGCGCGGTCACACTTTCCCGCTGACGGTTTCGTGAGCGCCGCTGCGAGCTTTCGCCCTGTGGATTAACTCTCCATTCACCATGATTGAGCGACGTTATGGGGAATGACGGTTGCATTTGATTCCGATCGGCTGATTGTCGCCCCATTCTTGCCATAGGGGCTCAAGCCCAAGACGGCGGATCGATCGAATCGGACCAGTCGCAGTCATCATTGAAATCCGGGCGGCATTGGAGTTTTCATGAGCAAGTTGCTGATCGCGTTCTCGTTTTGCGTGGCGATCCTTACCCTCTCGACGACAGCCCAGGCAGGGAGTGCCCAACTTCTTCTCGATGCCCGCACCGGCGAAGTCCTCGCCTCCGAAAATGCCGATGTGCTCAATCATCCGGCATCGCTGACCAAGATGATGTCCGTCTACATGGTTTTCGATGCGATCAAGGCCGGCAAGCTCAGCTGGGATAGCCCCGTTCCCTTTTCGAAACACGCCGCCTCCCGCCCGCCGACCAAGCTTTTCGTCAAGGCAGGCGACAGCATCACCGTCCGTGAAGCCGTGCTCGCCTTGATCGTCCGGTCGGCCAATGACGCAGCCGCAGCGGTGGGTGAGAAGATCGGCGGCAGCGAGGAGGGCTTTGCGGCCCTGATGACGCGCAAGGCCCGCTCGCTCGGCATGATGAACACCACGTTCTTCAATGCCTCCGGCCTGCCGCATGCGCAGCAGTTCACCACCGCCCGCGACATGTCGACCCTCGGCGTTGCGCTGATGCGCGACTTCCCGAAGGAGTATGAACTCTTCGCCACCAAGAGCTTCAAGTTCCGCGGCAAGACGATCACCGGCCACAACAATCTGATGTATCGCTACAAGGGCATGGACGGCATCAAGACCGGCTATACCAATGCCTCGGGTTTCAATCTCGTCAGCGCCGTCGAGCATGACGGCCGCCGCGTCGTCGGCGTCGTCTTGGGTGGCCGAACCGCCGCCAGCCGCGACAAGATCATGGAACGCCTGATCGACGCCAACATCAAGAAGGCAACGAGCGGCCGTCAGCTTCTCGTCTCCCGCTCGACCGGTGCGCAGATGGATCTCGCCCGCCTCGGCGACGCCGTGCCGGTACCGGTTTCCCGCCAGTCGGCGCTGGCCGCAGTGCAGGGGCTGGCCGGCGCAACAAACGTTGCGACACCGGGTACCGCCTCGGCTTACGCGCCGTCATCTGGGACCGCAACCGCAGACCTCGTCGCGACCCCGGCAAGCCGCTTTGCCGCCGTCGACCCGCAGCAGACCGCAAGCACGCCTGCTGCATCGGTCGAGCGCAGATGGCAGATCCAGATCGCCGCTGCGACATCCGCCCAGGCTGCCATGGACTTGCTCTCCCAGGCCCGCCAGAAAGTCGGCGGCCCGCTCCAGGATCTCGACACCTATACCGAAATGGTCACCCGCAACGGCGTCACCTTCTACCGCGCCCGCTTCACCGGTTTCGTCACCAAGCAAGAGGCCCGCACGGCCTGCGACAAGCTGGTCCGCCAGCGCTACGACTGCGTGCTGATGCCGGCGCGTGGGTGAGGGCCTATCTCTTAAACCCTAGAATGCTAGAGCTTTCGTAGTCTCAGGCTTGCCATAACATCGCCGAGCACGCAGCGATACTTGATCGCGCGCCGAGTTGTGTATAAATACACAAGGTGAGATATGGGCTCGAGACATGCGCCGCTGACGCCGCGAGAGGTAGATCGGAAGCTCCGTGCAGATGGCTGGTCCATCAAGCGAAAGGGGCCGGGTGATCATGTGCAATACGCTCATCCGGATAGGCCGGGTAAGGTTACCTTGGACATGGGCGTCCGCGAGGTCCCGACGGGCACCTTGCGCTCCATATTCAAGCAGGCTGGATGGGACTGGTAACGCCAGTTATGAGGAGGGAGTGAGAATGCCTTTCGCTCACGCTGTTCTGCATGAAGAAAACGGCGCCTTCGGCATCTCATTTCCTGATTTTCCAGGGTGCATCACCGGTGCTGATAGTGAGGAAGAGGCCATCCGAAAGGCGGATGAGGTCTTGACCTTCCACGTCGGCGGTATGCTGGAAGATGGGGAAGTGCTGCCTGTGCGCAGGAGTCTCAGGGAGCTGCTCGCGGATCCTGAAACGAGGGAGGCATTAAGTGACGGCGTACTGTTTCTGGCGCGCTACGAATTGCCCCGGAAATCCATTCGGATCAACATCTCCATGGACGAGACGCTGATCGAGGCCATAGACCGCGCGGCAGAACACGCCAATCAGTCGCGCTCGGGATTTTTGGCCGATGCTGCGCGCCAGCGAATTCGTGACCTCCTGAAGGCCGAGTGAGCTAGCCTGGTAGCTGTCCGGCACCATCGAATGTCTTAATAGGCCCCCGCCGCTCCCCGAGATCTTCGAACAGCCTCAAGAGATACCCATCCGGATCGGCTACGACGAATTGCCGGTTGCCGACCTCATGGTCGTCGCGGCGATACCATTTCTCCTCGAGCGGCAGGTACAGCGCCACGCTTGCCGCAGCGAGGCGATCAAGTATGACCGAGACATCAGCGACACGGATCTGCATGTTCAGGCCGCGGCCGAAGGGCCGTTCGACAGGAGCGCCCTCAACTTTGAAGGTCCGACCGATTCCGATCTGGTCGATCATCAGCTGCGCGTCTCCGAGGGTCAGAAAACTGAAGCCTTCCTCGGGCCGCTCATAGGCAATCTCAAATCCGATCAGGTCGCGGTAGAAAGTGCGGCTCGTCCGCCAGTCAATGACTGCGAGTTCGGGGACGAGCGCGTTCTCCCTCAAGCCTTGGTCCCGCCCACCGTAATCTGGTCCATCCGCAGATGCGGCTGACCAACGCCGACCGGCACCCACTGGCCGGCCTTGCCGCAATTGCCGATGCCGGTGTCGAGCTTGGTGTCGTTGCCGATCATCGAGATACGTTTCATAGCATCGGGACCGTTGCCAATCAGCATGGCGCCTTTGACCGGTGCTCCGATCTTGCCGTTTTCGATCAGATAGGCCTCGGTGCAGCCGAAGACGAACTTGCCCGAGGTGATGTCGACCTGGCCGCCGCCGAAGGAGACGGCATAGATGCCCTTTTTCACCGAGGCGATGATCTCGTCCGGTGTCTTGTCACCCGACAGCATGTAGGTATTGGTCATGCGCGGCATGGGCTGGTGCGCATAACCCTGGCGGCGACCGTTGCCGGTCGCCTTCATGCCCATCAGCCGGGCGTTCTGCCGGTCCTGCATGTAGCCGACGAGTTTGCCGTTCTCGATCAGCACATTGTAGGCGGACGGCGTGCCCTCGTCGTCGACGGTGATCGAGCCGCGCCGGTCGTTGATGGTGCCGTCGTCAACGACGGTCACACCGGGAGCTGCCACCATCTCACCCATCAGCCCGGCAAACGCCGATGTCTTCTTGCGGTTGAAGTCACCTTCCAGGCCGTGCCCGACGGCCTCGTGCAGCATGACGCCCGGCCAGCCATTGCCAAGCACGATGTCCATGGTGCCGGCCGGCGCTTCCTGGGCTTCGAGATTGACCAGCGCCTGGCGCAGGGCATCGTCGGCACCGCGACGCCAGCTCTCCTCGGTCAGGAATTCGTTGAAACCCATGCGCCCGCCCACACCGAAGGAGCCGCTTTCCTGGCGGTCACCCTGGCCGGTGACAATGGAAATGCTGATGCGGGTCATCGGTCTGATGTCACGCACCCGGTGGCCGTCGGCGCGCAGGATCTCGACCACCTGCCAGCTGGCGCCGACGGTTGCCGTCACCTGCCGGACCTTGGGGTCCTTGTCGCGCAGATAGGCATCGATCTCCGACAGCAGCTTAACCTTCTCCTCGAAGGTCGGGGAGCCGATCGGATTGCCGTCGCCATAGAGTTTGGCATTGGTCCGCTGCGGTGCTGTCGCGTAAGAGCCCGAATAACCATGGGTCACGGCACCGACTGCATCTGCCGCTCTAGACAGCGCGGCCAGTGACAGCTCGCCGGAATGGGCATAGCCGACCGCTTCGTCGGCGACGGCGCGCAGGCCGAAGCCCTGGTCGGTGTTGAACGAGCCACCCTTCAGGCGCCCATTGTCAAAGGTCAGCGATTCCGCCTGGGCGTGTTCGACGAAAAGCTCGCCGTCGTCAGCGCCCTTCAGAGCATCGGCGACGCGCCGTGTGAGGGTCGCCTCGTCGCAATCGAAAAGGGAGAGAAGGTCCTGGGTCATGCATGTCTCCTTGGGCGCTGGCATCCAGCATGTAGGCGCGCAACGAAAGAGGGGCAAGCCCGCCGGACTTGCCCCTCTAGAGAATGTCATCACGATCCGGCGACTGCGCCTTACGGCAGCGTGTCATAGCCTTCGCCGAAACCTGCAAGCTCGATCGGAATGCCGACGCGGTCCTGGTCTGCCGATTCGCGCAGGGCAAAGACGGCGGCCTTGCCGGCGCGCAGGATCTTCATCAGCTCTTCGTCGATCTCGACTTCGACATAGCAGCCTTCCGAGAAGCAGCGGGTGAAATAGGCGCGACCGATATTGTTGCCGTCGACAAAGAGCTCCATGCCGTCCTTCAGGAGGACGCCGAGCGGTGCAAGAATGCGCAGGATGCGGGCCTTGCGATCGGCGGTCTTCAGGACGACGACGGAGAGGCCGACTTCCGGCCGGTCTTCCGCAATCACGTTCTGCATCAGCGCACATTGCTCTTCCGAGGCGCCGGCCGGCTTGTCGCAGATGACAGACCAGGCACCATGGTTGGAACGGATCGAGCCCGGCTGTTGTTGCGGTTGCTGGCTCAGCGCCGGGGTGGCGAGTGCGGCCATCAGCACGGCGCTCGCGGTCAGGCTCGACCAGGCAAGTCTAGGCAGACCCATGAAAACCTCTGGAAAACGAATCATTGTCGACATTCTTGTCGCGAGGGTCCGCAAATGGAAGCCCCGACGCCTGTTTTAAGGTCGACTACGGCATAATTGGGACTGCAGCACCGGGATCGAAGTGCAATCGGACGGCCTTTTTGGCCCCATCTGGCGAAAGCTTGTGAATGCAGGCGCATCTATTTGATGAAGCGCAAAAATGCCGCACCGCCTTTCGCGCGGGCGTATTGCGATTGCGGCCAATCTGTGATTTGAAACGGCGACACTAGCATGATTTTTGCGCTATGGTTTGATGTGGATCAAGCGCTTGTGGGAGACCAAACCGTGATGAAGAGAACCTATGCAGCCTTGGCCGCTTTGGCCTGTCTGCTTTTCGCTTCTGTAGGCTTCGCCGATCAGCCGAAGCCCTGGCAGATGGGTATGCAGGAACCAGCCACCTCCATCATGGAGTTCAACAGCTGGTTCGAGCAGTACACACTGTGGTTCATCGTTCCGATCACCATCTTCGTTCTGATTCTCCTGATCCTCGTGGTCGTGAAGTTCCGCGCGGCTGCCAATCCGGTGCCGTCGAAGACGAGCCACAACACGGCGATCGAGATCGTTTGGACGGTGGCTCCGGTTCTCATCCTATTCGCGATTGCCATTCCGTCCTTCAACCTGCTGACCTATCAGCTGAAGATGCCGGAAAATCCTGATGTCACGATCAAGGCGACCGCAACGCAGTGGCTCTGGTCCTACGAATACGAGGGCGAGCAGGCCGTATCCTTCGATAGCTACATGCTGAAGGAAACCGACCGTGCTGCCATCGGCAAGGAAGATGTCGCCCGTTATCCGCGCCTTCTGGCTGTTGATAACGAAGTCGTCGTTCCCGTCGGCAAGACCGTTCGCCTGCTGGTCACGGCCGCCCCGACCGACGTTATCCACGCTTTCGCAATGCCGGCCTTCGGCATCAAGATCGACGCGATCCCCGGCCGCCTGAACGAAACCTGGTTCCGCGCCGACCGTGAAGGTCTCTACTACGGCCAGTGTTCGGAGCTGTGTGGCAAGGACCACGCCTACATGCCGATCGCCATCCGCGTCGTCACCGACGAGCAATACGCGACTTGGCTTGAGGCTGCGACCTCGGATCTGTCGGGCGCCAACCGCGCTCTCATGGCTGCTGTCGACGGCGATGCCGCCGTCCAGACTGCCGAAAACACCACGAACTGAGAGGAGTGAGGTCAATGGCTGGCTCTGTTGCCCACGACGAACACGCACATCATGACCATAAGCCGGGCTTCTTCGCCCGCTGGTTCCTGTCGACCAACCACAAGGACATCGGTACCCTCTACCTGATCTTCGCGATCGTTGCGGGTATCATCGGTGCCGCCATGTCGGTTGCCATGCGCATGGAGCTTCAGGAGCCTGGCATCCAGATCTTCCACGGCCTGGCCCAGATGGTCTACGGCTTCGAAGGTGACGCTGCCATCGATGGCGGCAAGCACATGTATAACGTCTTCACGACGGCGCACGCGCTGATCATGATCTTCTTCATGGTCATGCCTGCGCTGATCGGCGGCTTCGCCAACTGGATGATCCCGATCATGATCGGTGCTCCGGACATGGCTTTCCCGCGCCTCAACAACATCTCCTTCTGGCTGATCGTCCCGGCCTTCCTGCTGCTCGTACTTTCGATGTTCGTCGAAGGTCCGGCAGGCGCCTACGGCGTCGGTGGTGGCTGGACGCTCTATCCGCCGCTCGCGACCTCGGGTCAGCCCGGTCCGGCGGTTGACCTTGCGATCTTCGCGCTCCACGTCTCCGGTGCGTCCTCGATCCTCGGTGCGATCAACTTCATCACCACGATCCTGAACATGCGCGCTCCGGGCATGACGCTGCACAAGATGCCGCTCTTCGCCTGGGCCGTTCTGGTCACTGCCTTCCTTCTGCTGCTGTCCTTGCCTGTTCTCGCTGGCGGCATCACCATGCTTCTGACCGACCGCAACTTCGGCACGACCTTCTTCTCGCCCGAAGGCGGTGGTGACCCGGTTCTCTACCAGCACCTGTTCTGGTTCTTCGGTCACCCGGAAGTCTACATCCTGATCCTGCCCGGTTTCGGCATCGTCAGCCACATCATCTCGACCTTCTCGAAGAAGCCTGTTTTCGGCTACCTCGGCATGGCCTACGCCATGGTCGGCATCGGCGCCGTCGGCTTCGTAGTGTGGGCTCACCACATGTACACGGTCGGCCTCTCGCTCGCCGCCCAGCGTTACTTCCTCTTCGCAACCATGGTCATCGCGGTGCCGACCGGCATCAAGATCTTCTCCTGGATCGCGACGATGTGGGGCGGCTCGCTGACCTTCAAGACCCCGATGGTCTGGGCGATCGGCTTCATCTTCCTCTTCACCGTCGGTGGTGTTACGGGCGTCCAGCTCGCCAATGCCGGCCTCGACCGCTCGCTGCATGACACCTATTACGTCGTGGCCCACTTCCACTACGTTCTGTCGCTCGGCGCCGTCTTCGCGATCTTCGCTGGCTGGTACTACTGGTTCCCGAAGATCACCGGCTACATGTACAACGAGTTCGTCGGCAAGCTGCACTTCTGGGTCATGTTCGTCGGCGTGAACCTCGTGTTCTTCCCGCAGCACTTCCTCGGCCTTGCCGGCATGCCGCGCCGTTACATCGACTATCCGGATGCCTATGCCGGCTGGAACTATGTCTCGTCGATCGGCTCCTACATCTCGGCCTTTGCGGTTCTCGTCTTCCTCTACGGCGTCTTCGAAGCCTTCGCCAAGAAGCGCGTCGCTGGCGACAACCCCTGGGGTGAAGGTGCAACCACGCTGGAATGGCAGCTGTCTTCGCCGCCGCCATACCACCAGTGGGAACAGCTGCCGAAGATCAAGTAAGCAGCGCGTAACCTGCGCACGGATATCGGGCGCCGCGGTCCTCAGGATCGCGGCGCCCGCAAAACCAAACGAAAGACGGAATTCGAAAGCATGACGGTCATCGACAATCGCGACGTATTCGGCATCGAAGGCGAGGTCCGCCTGTCCGAAGCCGGCCCGCGCGATTTCTTCGCGCTCCTGAAGCCGCGGGTCATGTCGCTCGTCGTCTTCACGGCACTGGCCGGCCTCGTGCTCGCCCCCGGCTCCATCAATCCGGTCATCGGTTTCATTGCGATCCTCTGCATCGCCGTCGGCGCCGGCGCATCCGGCGCGCTCAACATGTGGTACGATGCCGACATCGACGCCATCATGAGCCGCACGGCAAGCCGCCCGGTTCCGGCCGGTCGCGTCACGCCAGAAGAGGCGCTCGCCTTTGGCCTCGTTCTCTCGGTCTTTTCGGTCGGCGTGCTTGGCCTTGCCGTCAACTGGTTCGCAGCCTTCCTGCTCGCCTTCACCATCTTCTTCTACGCCGTCGTCTATACGATGTGGCTCAAGCGCTCGACCCCGCAGAACATCGTCATCGGCGGTGCGGCCGGGGCCTTTCCGCCCATGGTCGGCTGGGCCTGCGTCACCGGCGGCGTATCGCTCGACAGCTTCATCCTGTTCATGATCATCTTCCTCTGGACGCCGGCGCATTTCTGGGCGCTCGCGCTGTTCAAGATGAAGGACTACGGCGCAGTCGGCGTTCCCATGATGCCGAACGTTGCAGGCATCCCCTCGACCAAGCGCCAGATCGCCGTCTATGCGGTCCTGACGGCCGTGACCGGCGTCCTACCGAGCTTCACAGGCCTGTCGTCGATCGGCTACGGCATTGTGGCAGCCCTTCTCGGCGCCATCTTCGTGCACTGTTCCATCGCCGTCTGGCGCATGGCCGACGGCGACGAGAAGATGGTGCCGGCCAAGAAGCTGTTCGCCTATTCGATCTTCTATCTCTTCGCGATCTTCTCGGCTCTGATGATCGACCTTTACGTCGCGCCCTTTGCGGCAAGCCTTGGAGGTGCCGCCTGATGGACACCGTCGAACTGAACGACAAGCAGAAGAAATCTCGCCGCGGCCGCAACATCGCGCTCGGCGTGGTGCTCGCAGCTCTGGTGGTCATCTTCTACGTGGTGACCATCATCAAGATCGGTAACGTGGGTTAAAGAGGCTTCACACCGTGACTGTATCCTACGATGACAAGAAAGCTTCGGAGCGTCGCAATCTCGGCGTGGCGACCGCTTGCGTCGTGTTCGTCGGTGGCATGATCGGCATGGCCTATGCTGCCGTTCCGCTCTACCAGCTCTTCTGCCAGGTCACCGGCTATGGCGGCACGACACAGCGCGTCGAACAGATGTCGGATGTCGTGCTCGACCGCACGATCAACGTCACCTTCGACGCCAATGCCTCTCCCGGCCTCAACTGGGATTTCAAGGCGGTCGACAAGAAGGTGACGCCGAAGATCGGCGAAACCGTGCAGATCACCTATACCGCGACGAACAATTCGCCCCATCCGGTCACCGGCGAGGCGATCTTCAACGTGACGCCCGGCGAAGCCGGCGCCTACTTCAACAAGGTCCAGTGCTTCTGCTTCACGAAGACCACGTTGCAGCCGGGCGAAACACTGGAAATGCCGGTCGTCTTCTTTGTCGACCCCGCCATCGTCGAGGCGGAGGAGACAAAGGGCATCGGAACGATTACCCTGTCCTACACCTTCTATCCGCGCGATGATCAGGAGCCGGTGGCCGCATTGTCGGTCGGTGAGGGCGAGGAACAGCCGAAACTGTGAGAGGGCTCCGGTTCGCCGGAACTCGTAATGAAATTGACATTCGGGGATTGCTGAAATGGCCGAAGCGCACCAGAAGAACCACGACTACCACATCATCGATCCGAGCCCCTGGCCGCTCCTGGCCTCGATCGGCGCCTTCGTCCTCACCTTCGGTGGCGTCGGCTACATGCGCTACCTCAACGGCGGTTCGCTGAACCTCTTCGGCGTGGATTGGGCCAATCCGTGGCTGTTCTATATCGGCCTCGCGATCGTGCTTTTCACCATGTTCGCCTGGTGGGCAGACACCATCAAGGAAGCCCACGAAGGCCATCACACCCGCGTCGTGTCGCTGCACCTGCGCTACGGCATGATCATGTTCATCGCTTCCGAAGTGATGTTCTTCGTCGCCTGGTTCTGGGCCTTCTTCGATGCCAGCCTCTTCGCCAACGAAGCGATCCAGGCCAGCCGCGTCGAGTTCACCGGTGGTCAGTGGCCGCCTGTCGGCATTGAGGTCGTCGATCCCTGGCACCTGCCGCTCTACAACACCGTCATCCTGCTGCTCTCGGGCACCTGCGTGACCTGGGCGCACCATGCCATGCTGCACAACGATCGGAAGGGCCTCGTCTACGGCCTGCTCTTGACCGTGCTGCTCGGCGTCCTGTTCTCCTTCGTTCAGGCCTATGAATACGCCGTCTCGCCCTTCGACTTCAAAAACTCGATCTATGGCGCAACCTTCTTCATGGCGACCGGCTTCCACGGCTTCCACGTTCTGGTTGGCACGATCTTCCTGATTGTCTGCCTGTTCCGTGCGCTCGCTGGCCACTTCACCCCGCAGCAGCATTTCGGCTTCGAAGCCGCTGCCTGGTACTGGCACTTCGTCGACGTCGTCTGGTTGTTCCTCTTCTTCGCCATCTACATCTGGGGCGACTGGGGTGCGCCGCTCGCCCACTGATCCGGGTGACGAAAGTTCCAGAAGGGCGGCGAAAGCCGCCCTTCGTGTTTTCGGCCCGTGCGACGATCCGGCACTCGTCGGGAACGACTGCATGCTCTAAGGGTTGGCCGGGGACATGAGACAGTATCAAGGAGAGCGCTGATGACCGAAGACAACGCGAAATTTCCGCCGGTGGATCCGGTCAAGGCGGCGCTGACGGCATCCTGCCCCCGCTGCGGCAATGGCAAGCTCTTCGACGGCTTCACCAAGCCGAAGGCCCGCTGCAATTCCTGCGGCCTCGATCTCTCCTGGATCGATGCCGGTGATGGTCCGGCGATCTTCGTCATCCTGCTGGCCGATCTCCTGGTGGTCGGGTTCGCGGTCTGGGTGGAACTGACCTATCAGCCCTCCATGTGGCTACACATCCTTGTCTTTGCCCCGCTTGGCGTGGCGCTGACGCTTTGGCTCATGCGCTTCCTGAAGGCGCTGCTGATCGCCCTGCAATACAAGCACAACGCCTCGCAAGGGGTGATCGACCGTGGCTGATTCCCGGCTGAACGAGGCAGACCAACAGGGGCGCCGCACCTGGCGGTTCTGGGCCGCACTGGTTCTGGTGCCGGTAGCGCTCGTCATCCTGCTTTCGCTCGGCACCTGGCAGGTCAACAGGCTGCACTGGAAGGAAAGCCTGCTCGCCGACATCCAGGAACGCAGCAATGCCGCTCCCCTGGATGTCGCGGCTTTGGAGCGCCTGATGGCCGAGGGCGAGGCGATCGACTATCGCCACGCCACGGTCGCTGGCCGATATCTGCATGACAAGGAGCGCCATTTCCTGGCGACCTTCGGCGGACAGTCGGGCTTCTACGTCTACACACCGCTTCAACTGGAGGATGGCCGCTATCTCCTGGTCAACCGCGGATTCGTTCCTTACGACCGCAAGGATCCCGCCAGCCGCGGTGAGGGGCAGATCGAAGGGCTTCAGACGGTCACCGGCCTCGCCCGGGAAGAGCTGACGGAAAAACCCTCCTCGCTGGTGCCAGACAATGATGAAGCGGCGAACATCTTCTACTGGAAGGATCTGAGCCGCATGGCGGCCTCCGTGGACCTGCCGGCAGATCGTGTTCTGCCCTTCTTCCTCGATGCCGATTCGACCCCGGTCGCCGGTGGTCTGCCCAAAGGTGGCGTGACGCAGATCGACCTGCCCAACAACCACATGCAATATGTCATCACCTGGTACGGCCTGGCAGTTGCCCTCGTGGCTGTCGCGGTCGCAGGTCTGTTCAGGCGCAAAACCCGATAGTCCGAAGAGAGCTTTTCGGCTAAACACGCAAGGCCGTGCGGTCCCGATCGATCGCCGCCAAGGGGTACATGCATGTCCTATCTCGCTTCGACACTGGTCGCGCTCGTCGCGCTTGAACACATCTATATTCTGATCCTCGAGATGTTTCTCTGGACGACACCGACCGGTCGCCGCGCCTTCGGCATGAAACCGGAACAGGCCGAAGCGACCAAGGTCATGGCCGCCAATCAGGGCCTCTACAACGGCTTCCTTGCGGCCGGCCTGATCTGGGGGCTGCTGCATCCCGATACTGCCCTTGGTTTTCAAATTCAGTTGTTTTTCCTTGGCTGTGTGCTGGTCGCCGGCCTATATGGGGGTGCAACGGCCTCGCGGAAGATTTTCGTCATCCAGGCGCTTCCCGCAGCCATCGCCATTATTGCTGTCCTGATTGCCGGCTGACCCGATGAACATGCACATGAACCGCCCCCCTCTGACGATCAGGCTTTGCGGCCCGCGCGGCTTCTGCGCTGGCGTCGATCGCGCGATCCAGATCGTCGTGCTCGCCCTTAAGCGTTATGGGGCGCCGGTCTATGTCCGCCACGAGATCGTCCACAACCGTTATGTCGTGGAAGGGCTCGAGGCCAAGGGGGCGATCTTTGTCGAGGAACTCGACGAGATCCCTGCCGAGCACCGCCAGCAGCCCGTGGTCTTCTCCGCCCATGGCGTGCCAAAATCCGTCCCGGAAGACGCGGCAAGCCGCAACCTCTTCTATCTCGATGCCACCTGTCCGCTGGTCTCCAAGGTCCACAAGCAGGCCATGCGTCACCAGCGCCTCGGCCGCCACGTGATCCTGATCGGCCATGCCGGCCATCCCGAAGTCATCGGCACCATGGGCCAGCTTCCGGAAGGTACAGTCTCCCTTGTAGAGACGGTCGAAGAAGCCGATGCCTACCAGCCGGCAGATCCGGACAATCTCGGCTACGTCACCCAGACCACGCTCTCCGTGGACGACACCGCCGGCGTCATCGCCCGCCTGATGCAACGCTTCCCGAACCTGACTGCGCCCTCGGCCGACAGTATCTGCTACGCCACCACCAACCGCCAGGAAGCGGTGAAGGCGGCTGCTCCCGGCTGCGACCTCTTCATCGTCGTCGGCGCACCCAATTCGTCGAATTCTAAGCGCCTCGTCGAAGTCGCCTTGAGGGCAGGGGCCACCCGCTCGATGCTCGTTCAGCGGGCCTCCGAGATCGACTGGTCCGAGATCGGCGAGATCGGAACGCTCGGCATTTCCGCCGGCGCGTCCGCCCCGGAAGTCATCGTCGACGAAATCATCGACGCCTTCCGCCAGCGCTTCGATGCCAAAGTCGAGCTGGCGATCACGGCGGAAGAAAACGAACACTTCCTGGTCAACCGCGAATTGCGCGATGTTGAACTGACCCGAGAGGATATGGCCTGGGTCAATGGATGACCGCCTCAGCAGCCTGAAATTTGAGGATATCGATTTTGAAAAAGATGGTTTCGTCTGGCCTCGTTTGCCTTCTGTCTCTCACCGCTTGTTCCACTTCGTCCGAAGCGCCGAAACCTGCAGCCAGTCCAGCCATCGAAGAAGCTTTCTTTGACTACACGCTTGAGGTCGGCAAGGCGCGCCTCCTGCAGCGGAAATGCCCGGAGCTCGCCATGAACTTCGATGGCCTGATGGCTGAACTCAGGTCGCGCCCTCAACTGGCCCGCTCACAGGCGCGGCTATCCGCCGACAGCATCGACAAGGGCCGGTTGGCGGACGCTATCGATCGGTTCGAGAAGCAGAACGGCCTGTACCGCGCTGATAAGAGTGCCTATTGCGCCTTCGGCAAGAAGCAGATTGCAGCCAAGACCAGAACCGGCCGACTGCTGCAGCTCCGGAGCAAATAGGGCGACCGAGGCGTTTCGCGTTAGCGCCCCGTCGACGGGATCTTCTTCGCGCCCCCGGTCCGGTCGACGCATGCCAGGGCATCCATGAGACGCATCGGGCGGCCATAGAGATAACCTTGGCCTTCCTGGCAACCGATCTCGCGCAAGACGCTCTCTTGCGCAATGACCTCTATGCCCTCGGCCACCGTGCGCAATCCCATCTCCCGGCTCATCGCGACAAGCGCCTTGGTGATCGCGGCATCCGAAGGTCGCGTGCGAATATCGCGGATGAAGCCGCGATCGATTTTGAGGGTGGTCAGCGGATAGCGTTGCAGCGAACTCAAGGACGCAAATCCGGTCCCGAAATCATCGAAGGCGACACACACGCCGAGGTCGCGGATTGCCTTCAGGGCCTGCACGCTTGCATCCGCATCGTTCAGCGCGACCTGTTCGGTGATCTCCAGTTCCAGCCACTCGGGCGCCACCTGATGGTGTTCCAGCGCCTCTCCGACGCGGTCGCACAGATGCGGCGACCGGAACTGTTGCGGAAAGAGATTGACGGCGATCCGGTATCGGCCGTCCGGTCGATTGACGAGCGCAGCCATCCGGCACGCCTCTTCAATGGTCCACCAGCCGATGTCGCAGGCAAGCGAGCTTTGCTCCAGAGACGGCAGGAAGGCACCCGGCAAAAGCACGCCGAGCTCGGGATGGTTCCAGCGGATCAGCGCTTCGAAGCCCACCACGCTGCGTGTCGCAAGGTCGACCTGCGGCTGGTAGAACATCTCGAGTTCATCATTCTGCAGCGCGCGACGCAGCCGGTCGCGCATGTCGCGTTTGGCCTGGCTTTCGTTGCGCATGGATGTCTCGAAGAAGCGATAGGCTCGGCCACCGGCCGCCTTGGCGCGGTAGAGGGCGAAATCGGCCGAGGCCAGCAGTTCTTCCGCTTCGCCGCCATGGGAGGGCGAAAGCGCAATCCCGATGCTCGCGCCCAGTTCCAGCTCCAGACCTCCGAGGCTGAAAGGCTTGCGGAATGCTTCGAGGATCCGCGCCGCCTCGCTTTGTGCAAAGAGCGGATCACCACTGTCAGGGAGGAGCACCGCAAACTCGTCGCCGCCGAGGCGTCCGATCACCGCGTTCTCGCCAAGCAGATAGGGTAGCCGCACACCCACCGCTTGCAGGAGGCTATCGCCGACAAGATGGCCATGCGTATCGTTGACGTCCTTGAAGCCATCCAGATCCATCATCAGGAGCGTGCAGGCCGCACCCGAGGATAGCTTTTCAGCCAGAACGCTCATGAATTCATGCCGGTTGTGCAGCCCGGTCAAGGTGTCGTGCGAGGCCAGGCGCATCAACCGCGCATCACGCTCGCGCCGTTCGGAGATGTCACGAATGGTTGCCCCGGCCCAGAAACCGTCCTCTGACGTCCACATGGAGAGCGTGATCTCGATCGGAAATTCCGTTCCGTCGCTCTTCAGCGCTGACACTTCCACCGGCTTTCCCGCAAGCCCTGGCTTGGCGCCCGCCGCGGCATTGGCCATGCCCGCCGTATGGGCGCCACGCATGCGCTCGGGAATGATCATGGTGATCTGCCGGCCATGAACCTGCTCGGCTTCATAGCCGAACATGGCGCAGAAGGCGGCATTGGCGAAGCGGATGTCGCCTTGGCTGTCGACCACGATGAGCGCGAGGTTCATGGCCGCCGCAAAGTCGTGTGCCATGCGAGCAGTTGTGGGGAGATTCATTGCAACAGTCCCGCGTTGTTTCAGAAATGCTATCGGATCGACATTAGCAGTTCGTAAAGTGCTGATGCAAAATCGGCACAGGGCGGACGCCTTGAAAAGTGCGCATCGAGTGTGTATATTTCTTGGCATGAGGAGTTCAGCAGTCATCGCCGCGTTGAAAGCTGACGGGTGGTACGAAGTGTCCACCAAGGGAAGTCATGTCCAATTCAAGCATGACAAGAAGCCCGGCCGAGTCACTGTTCCCCATCCGAAGAGAGATCTGCCAATCGGCACCCTGAAAAATATTGAGAAGCAGTCTTCATTGAAGCTGAGGTGAGCTAATGCAGAATTTCATTGGTCTGATCCACAAGGATCCCGACAGCGATTATGGCGTCTCCTTTCCCGATTTTCCCGGTGTCGCCACGGCGGGTACGGATCTGGACGATGCACGCCGCATGGCGGAGGAAGCTCTGGCATTCCACGTCGAAGGCATGATTGAGGATGGTGAGGCCATTCCGGAGCCGTCGTCGCTCGAGGCGATCATGTCTGATCCTGAAAATGGCGATGCCGTGGCCGTTCTCATCCCGCTGAGAACCCCGGCGAAGAAGGCAGTTCGCGTCAACATCACTCTGGCCGAAGACCTCCTGCGTGCCATTGATGCCCATGCAGAGGCGCATGGTCTGACGCGCTCTGGTTTCTTGGCCAGGGCGGCAGAGCGTCAGATGATGAGCGACGACAATCCGAACAACATCAGGGGCTATGCGCTCTCTGCGTGACCATCGAAGTCATGCCCGCCGCGCCTGCAAGCACCATTTCCTGTGCCCGATGTCGTTGCGGGGCTGGCACCTGCAGCCCACCCGTTATAGGACTCGGGGGCAATCCCCGAAGCGGCACGGAACCAACGCTGTGGCAGTCTATACCGATATCAACGAAGTCGACCTCAAGGCCTTTCTGGCGCAGTATGAGGCAGGCGAACTGCTCTCCTACAAGGGCATCGCCGAAGGCGTGGAGAACTCCAACTTCCTGCTGCACACCTCGAAGTTTCCGTTGATCCTGACGCTTTACGAAAAGCGGGTCGAAAAGTCGGACCTGCCGTTCTTCCTCGGCCTGATGCATCATCTCTCCGAGCGCGGTCTCAACTGCCCGCTGCCATTGCCGCGCAAGGATGGCGAGCTGCTCGGAGAACTCTCCGGCCGTCCGGCCGCCCTCATATCCTTCCTCGAAGGCATGTGGCTGAGAAAGCCCGAGGCGCAGCATTGCCGCGAGGTGGGGGCTGCGCTTGCCAAGATGCATATCGCCGGCGAAGGCTTCGAACTCACGCGACCAAATGCCCTGTCGCTCGAAGGCTGGCAGGTGCTCTGGGCGAAATCCGAGGCGCGTGCCGACGAAGTGGAGGAGGGGCTGGAGGCCGAGATCGGCGCCGAGCTGGATTTCCTCTCCATCCATTGGCCGAAGGACCTGCCCGCTGGCGTCATCCATGCCGATCTCTTCCCGGATAACGTCTTCTTCCTCGGCGACACCCTGTCGGGCCTGATCGATTTCTATTTCGCCTGCAACGACCTCCTGGTCTACGACCTCTCGATCTGCCTGAATTCTTGGTGCTTCGAAAAGGACGGCGCCTACAACATCACCAAGGGCAAGGCCATGATCGAGGGCTACCAGTCGGTGCGCCCGCTCTCGGCCGCCGAGATCGAGGCCCTGCCGATCCTCTGCCGCGGTTCTGCTTTGCGCTTCTTTCTGACCCGCCTCTATGACTGGCTGACGACGCCGGCCGGCGCCCTGGTGGTGAAGAAGGATCCGCTTGAATATCTGAAGAAGCTGCGCTTCCACCGCGCGGTCACCAATGCCTCCGAATACGGACTGATTGCATGAAACATGTCGAGATCTACACAGACGGCGCCTGCTCGGGAAATCCCGGCCCCGGGGGCTGGGGCGCGGTGCTGCGCTACGGCGAAACCGAGAAGGAGCTTTCCGGCGGCGAGGCGGACACCACCAACAATCGGATGGAATTGCTGGCCACGATCACCGCACTGAATGCGCTGAAAGACGCCTGCGAAGTCGACCTTTACACCGACAGCAAATACGTCATGGACGGCATCTCCAAGTGGATCTTCGGCTGGAAGAAGAACGGCTGGAAGACCGCCGACAAGAAGCCGGTGAAGAACGGCGAACTCTGGCAGGCGCTCGACGTCGCCAACCAGCGCCACAAGGTCAAGTGGCACTGGGTCAAGGGCCATGCCGGCCACCCGGAAAACGAACGCGCCGATGAACTGGCCCGCAAGGGTATGGAGCCCTTCAAGAAATCGGGCGGCTTTCCCAAGTCCCTGATGGTGAAGTGAGCTGAGTGGAAAAGGGCAGGACGCGTCCTCATCCCCTTGCCCTTTCGCCCGTTGCCCCTATGCTCCCGTCAAAACACCATCACGGGAGACATCCATGATCCAGCACTGCGTGTTCCTGCGCTTCAAGGCCGCCGTCCAGGAGGCCGAGAAGCAGGCGATCTATGCGGCCATTGCCGATCTGAAGGACGTGGTGCCGGGCATGCTGGAGGTGAAGGCCGGGGCGAATGTCTCGCCGGAAGGGCTGGCAAGCGGCTACAATGACGGCTTCATCGTCACCTTCGAGGACGAGATGGTCCGCGACTATTACCTGAAGCATCCGAAGCATGTCGAAGTCGGCGAACGCATCGTCGGCGCAACCGACGGCGGCCTGGCCGGCATACTCGTCTTCGATCTGGCGCACTGACGCTTACGAAAACGAGAAGAGGCCCGGTTTCCCGGGCCTCTTCTCGTTTGGAAAATATCATCAGAGCTCAGGCGCTGAGCTGCTCGATCATCGTCGCAGCCGAGGAAACCGTCGCCTGGCCGGGGTTCTCCTCGATATTGAGGCTCTTCAGAACGCCGTCCTCGACCAGCATCGAATAGCGCTTCGAGCGTACGCCGAGCCCGCCGCCCGACAGGTCGATGTCGAGGCCGAGCGCCTTGGTGAAGGAGGCGTCCCAGTCGGCGAGGAAATGGATCTTGCCCTGGCCACCCGAATGCTGCGCCCAGGCGCCCATCACGTGCCAGTCATTGACGGAGATGACGGCGATGTCGTCGACGCCGCGCGCCATCAGCGCATCACGGTTTTCCAGGTAGCCCGGCAGGTGGTTCAGCGTGCAGGTAGGGGTAAAGGCTCCTGGTACGGCGAAGACGATGACCTTCTTGCCCGCAAACAGCTGTTCCGTGGTGATCTCCACCGGACCGTCGGCGGTCTTTTCCTTGAAGGTGGCCTGGGGCAGCTTGTCGCCAATGGCAATGGTCATGAAATCGTCCTCGCTTGGTTGCTCCATCCAGAACCCCTCCGAATGGCAATCGAGGCGAATATAGGAATGGGTCAATCAAAGGCAAGCGTGGTTTCCATGGCCCTGTTGCCGCTGACCACGAGAATGCCCCAGTGCTTGCCGGCGATCTTGTATTTCTTCGGCAGCTTGCCGATCGGCAGTGTCAGAACCGTCTCGCCACCTGTGCCTCGGGAGGCGACGGAATGGGTGAAGACATGGCCGCTCGGCCCGCTCACAAAAGCCTGCGGACTGTCGGCGCCGGCAGGCATCTTGAGCCTGACCACGAGTTCCCTGTGGTCTGCGCCGAGTTGGTGGTCAACGACGTGAAACTCGGGCGAGGGGCCGGGCGGCACCTGGGCCTGGGCAGCGCGGACAAGCGCCGTTTCGACAGCATTGGCCACGCCGTCTGTGTCTGGCGGCACGCTGAGATCGGCCTGGAAGGGAATGCAGATGTTCTGGCAGACCCCGACAAAGGCACTCAGCGTCACGCCGGTGTCATCGGGCGCGTTCTTGAGGGTGATCGGCAGGGTCACGGGATGGTCATAGCCGACATCGGTCATGTCGCCGTTCGTTAGAATCTTAGGCACGGGAAAGCCGACACGTTCCACGGTGTAGGCGGCGCCCGGCGCCGGCGTGATAGCGGGCGGAATGCCGACATCGCCGGGCTCTTTCCAATAGGTGATCCAGCCCGGCTTCGGCTCGATCACCAGGGCGCCGTGTCTCGTCCCGTCTGCCTCCTGGGGAAGCAGGATCAGACGCATACGCCCGCCTTCGTTCAGGGCCCAGTTGCTGCTTGCCGCAAGTGACGGCGTGGCGGGGAGGAGCGAGAGCAGGCCGATAGCCGCCGCAACGATCCATGCGCGGCTGCCGCGGGAAATGACTGAGAGATTGGAACAAGACATCGCGAAGTTCATTCTGGGGCTCATGTCTCCGGCTCTAGAAGATCGTTGTCGGCTTGGCCAGTCACGCTTGCTTCATGGTCATCATTTTGGGTTGATCGGAACCCGCTTCTGGCCCATCTTGAATGGGAGACCACATCTGAACCACGCGTGAAGCCGATTGCCGACAAGGCGAACCAAGGAGGCGGGCATGGCATTGTCGTCGAAAACCGATCTGAGAGAACGCGGCTTCCTGGATGGACAGCTGCTGATTGCCATGCCGGGCATGCCCGACGGCAATTTTGCCCGTGCGGTCGTCTATATCTGCGCCCATTCCGATGCCGGCGCCATGGGCTTCATCATCAATCGTTCGCAATCGGTGACCTTCGCCGATCTCCTTCTGCATCTGGAGCTGATCGACCGTAACGATGCGATCATGCTGCCCGATCACGCCCGCCATTTCCCCATCCAGTGCGGCGGCCCGGTCGAGCAGAACCGCGGCTTCGTGCTGCATTCCGACGACTATCTGTCGGACAGCTCGATCCCCGTCAGCGACGACATCTCGCTCACCGCCACGCTCGACATTGTCCGCGCCATTTCGGACGGTCGCGGTCCCCGCCACGCCACCATGCTGCTTGGCTATGCCGGCTGGGGCCCGGGGCAGCTGGAAGAGGAGATCGCCCAGAACGGCTGGCTGCATTGCGCGGCCACCGAAAGCCTGATCTTCGACCGTAGCCTCGACAACAAATACGACCGGGCCCTGGGGCTGATGGGCATCAATCCCGCGATGCTGTCGATGGATGCCGGGCACGCTTGATGGGCCGGCCCCTTTAGTGTCGCTGGTGGCGAGAGCCTGTGCTCTTCCGCTGGTGATAGGTCAGAGCTGCAGTCAGGCAGAATAGCAACGGCGTGCGAGGCATTGCGCGGTCGGCAGGGATCACAAGCGCACGGTTTCCCTCGAATTTGAAATCTGCTGGAAATGCGGTGCGAAACATGCCGATGAGGCTTGTCTTGCAGTTGAACAGCAGAGCACTCTCATGGGGCGCCTCTCGGGTGGCGCCCAGCCGAATGGTGGTTCCGCTTCGGCTGACCTCGGTCAAGTAAGCGGGCTCGCCCCATTTAAGCGTTTCCGTCAGTGAGCCGACATCTCCGATCTCCGCCGCGATCGTGAAGATCATTTGGCGGATGTCCAGGAGACGCTCCCGCCCGTTTTCTGAGTGGCGAGAGAGTGCGCGGTAAATGGCGTCCGGCACAGGTGGCACGGTCATGGTGCGGCTTTCAGAGGCAGGTGAATGTCGGTACGCAGTTCCGCTTGCGGCGTATTGCGCGGGTCGTTGAGATAGGCTTCGAAGATGGGAGCATCATCTGGCTCGTAACCGGAGGCGGGCAGCCAGACGCCGAGCAGCCAGCGATAGGCACCCCGCATGTCGGCATAGGGGCCCTTGTAGCTGAGCTTCGCATAGCACCCGCCGCGCAGAACGGTCTCCACCAGCGGCGCATCGATGGCAACCGGATCGGGTATCGGCAAGCAGGCACGCGAACGCATAGCGTGCTCGGGCCCGAGATCGGGATCGTCGAAAAACACGCCGATCATGGCTGGCTCCGCCGGGAGAAGACGGCGCTGGACAAGTTCGGCAAACAGCTTGCCCATGGCATGGTCGATCTGCATGTAGGACCCGATGTGATCGATCCCGGCGCAACGCCGCTCCGGCAAGGTTTCCACCGTCACGGGAAAGCCACTGCCGTCTTTGGCCATGTTCGCGGCCTTGAACGCGGCATGCGAGCCCATCCCGCGGTAAGCAGTCGGGCTCGTCCCGAAGGTCTCCTTGAATGCCCGCCCGAAACTGTCGGCAGCGCTGTAACCGGCGCGCCGGGTGATGGCCTGGATATCAGCATCGGAATTCGCGAGTTGATCCGCCGCACGCTGGAGCCTCAGCCGCCGGATCGTTGCAACAATCGTCTCTCCGCGCATGGCCGAATAGATCCGGCTCCAGTGGTAGGGCGATAGGCAGGCGACGTCCGCCAGACGGTCGAAAGAGAGATCACCGTCCAGATGGGTGTAGATGTAGTCGAGGACCCGATCGAGACGGTCGTGATAAACTTTCTGGCGATGCATGAGAACTCTCTGGTGTGCTTGAGGTTGTCTGAAGTCTTGCACGATCCAGACCAACAAATCCTGCGGAACTGGCCCATGCTGCAGACGACCCCGGTTGCAAGGCTTGCATCTCTCCACCTGAGAGGTCAATGATCCGAGCGTCTGGCCATCATGCCCGGATCACAGTGAGGCCCATCCCATGCCTGCCGTCGAAATCCTCTTCGCTTTCTTCGTCACCACGGCCGTCTTCGCCTTCATCCCGGGGCCGGCCATGCTCTACGTCGCGGCCCGCACGCTGGCTGCGGATCGCCGCGCGGGCCTGATGGCGACGCTTGGCATTCATGTTGGATGTTATGTGCATGTGGTGGCGGCCGCCGCAGGCTTGTCCATCCTTTTCCACCTGGTTCCCACGCTTTATCTCGCGGTGAAGCTCGCAGGCGCTGCCTATCTGATCTATCTCGGTGTCCGCATGTTCCGTGCCGCCCGCGCGGCTGGTGGCATGAGCGGCGCACTGCCGCCCGCAAAATCAGCGGGCCGTGCTTTCCTCGAAAGCATGCTGGTCGAGGTGCTCAATCCGAAGACGGCGATCTTCTTCCTGGCCTTCCTGCCGCAGTTCATCGATGCGACGGCAGGCTTTCCAGTCTGGCTGCAGTTCCTGATCCTCGGCACGGCCGTCAACGCCATGTTCACGGTTGCTGACATCGTCTGCGTGCTGGCAGCCGGCGCGATTACCACGCGCCTATCTCGGGTCTCGTCCCTACAGCGCAATCTGCAAAGGGCAGGGGGCGCAATCCTGGTCGGTCTCGGTCTTCACGTCGCCCTCCAGCGCACATAAAGACCCGGCGCCTCACGCCCGCTTCATTAGCGGAAACCGTTCCTTCAACAACCTCAGCACAGACTCGGCGCCGAGCGGCGGGCCGAACAGATAGCTCTGGCCGTAGTCGCAGCCCATCATGGCGAGGTCGGCAGCATCCTGGTCGGTCTGGATGCCCTCGGCCACGACCTGCATGTCGAGCCCGCGGGCCATCGAGACGACGGAGCGCAAGAGCACGGACTTCTTGTCCGACTGGTCGCAGACCAGCGCCTTGTCGAGCTTGATCGTGTCGAAAGGGAAGCGGGTGAGATAGGCGAGCGACGAATAGCCGGTGCCGAAATCGTCGAGCGCCAGGCTGATGCCGGTGTCCTTCAGCTTTTCCAGCATCAGGCGCGCCTGTTCCGGGTTTTCCATCACGACGCTTTCGGTCAGCTCCAGCTTGATCCGCTTCGGATCGCACTGCGTCTTCACCAGCATGGCGCGGATGTCGTTATAGATCTCGCTCGAAATCAGCTGAGCCGAGGAGAGGTTCACCGAGACGAAGACCGGAAGCTCGCCGGTCTGGCGTTCCCACTCCATCAGGTCGCTGGAGGCGCGCTCCAGCGCAAACATGCCGAGCGGCTCGATCAGGTCGGACATTTCCGCGATCGGAATGAATTCCGTCGGCGAGATGTTGCCGCGCTTTGGATGATCCCAGCGCATCAGCGCCTCGAAGCCGGCGATCTCGCCATTGGCGAGCTTGACGATCGGCTGATAGGCCATCGACAGCTCCTTGCGCTCGATGGCGCGGCGGAGATCCGTTTCGAGTTGGAGCCGGTCGGTGCTGACGGTGCGGAAAGCCGGGCGGAAGGGCTCGACGCGGTTGCCGCCGGTGCGCTTCGCCCGGTACATGGCAAGCTCCGCATCGGCGAGCAGGCTTGCCGCACTTTCCTGCTGATCGACCCAGGAGACAAGGCCGATCGAGGCCGTCAGGCTGATCTCGCGATTGGCAAAGTTGAGTGGCACCATGATCGCCTTGGAAACGGCATCGGCAAAGTCGGCGATCTTGGCCGGATCCTTTTCCGACACCAGGATGAGGCCGAATTCGTCGCCGGAAAGCCGCGCCAGCGTATCCTGAGGCTTCAGGAGCCGGCGCAGGCGGCGGGTGATGGCAATCAGGATATTGTCGCCGGCAGCGATCCCCAGCGCGTCATTGACCTGCTTGTAACGGTCGATATCGATCGCAAGCACAGTCGGCCGCACGCTGTCGGAGGTGGAAGCCAGCGACAGGATCGCCTGGAGCCGATCGAGGAAGACTTCACGGTTCGGCAGGCCCGTCAGATTGTCGTGCATGGCATCAACCAGCAGCCGGTCGATCGAGTTTTTCTGCTCGGTGACATCGATGATCGTGCCGACGCAGCGGATGACCTCGCCGTTCGAACCGAGCACCGGCCGGGCGCGGATCTTCAGCCAGTGGAAATGCCCATCTTCGGCGCGAATTCGGAATTCGTGGCTGAGGCGGCCCTTTCGGTGTTCGAGCAGCACGTCGAGCGTCGCGCGGAAGCGGTCGCGATCGTCAGGATGCAGGCGCGGCAGCCAGTTGCGGGCAGGGCCGTGCATGGTGCCGGGCGAGAGGCCAAGTCGTATCGAGACGTCAGGGCTCGTCACCACGCGGTCGCGCGCCACGTCCCAGTCCCAGACGGTGTCGCCGGAACCGGTGAGCGCCAGCGACTGGCGTTCGAGATCGGAGAAGAGGCCCTGCTGATAGGCGCCGCCGGCAAAGGCGTGCTGCATGACGGTGAAGCCGATCAGGAGAACGATGAGAACCAGACCACCGCCGAGCGCCGGCTGGATGATGTCATTGTCGAGCTGGCCGGTCACGGTCAGCCAGCCGGCGAAGAGCCAGACCAGGATCAGGGCCCAGGTCGGCACCAGAAGCACGGCGCGGTCGTATCGATTGAAGCCGAGATAGATGATCAGCCCGATACCGACGACGCCCGTCAGCGCGAAGGAAACGCGCGCAATGCCGGCCGCAATCGACGGGTCGAAGATCGCCACGCCGAAGAGCACGATAAGCCCGAGCATCCAGGCGAGCGTCGCATAGCCGAGATGCACGTGCCAGCGATTGAGATTGAGATAGGTAAAGAGGAAGATGACGAGCGAGGAGGCAAGCGCCACTTCCGCCCCCGCACGCCATATTCGGATGTCGGAGGAGGTGAGCGAGATCAGCTTCTCGAGGAAGCCGAAGTCGACGCAGATATAGGCGAGAACCGCCCAGGCGAGCGCTGCAGCCGCCGGTAGCATGGAGGTGCCTTTGACCACGAAGAGGATGGTGAGGAAGACCGCCAGCAGGCCGGCAATGCCAAGCACGATACCGCGATAGAGGGTGAAGGCGTTGACCGTGTCCTTGTAGGCGTCCGGTTCCCACAGATAGATCTGCGGCAATTCCGGTGTCGCAAGTTCGGCGACGAAGGTGATCACGGTGCCCGGGTTGAGCGTGATGCGGAAGACGTCGGCATCGGGGCTCGGCACGCGGTCGAGCGCAAAGCCTTCCGACGGCGTGATCGCCATGATCCGCTGCGAACCGAGATCCGGCCAGAACATCCTGGAACCGGAAAGGCGGAAATGCGGTGCGACGATGACGCGCTCCAGCTGTTCTTCCGAGACATTGGCGAGCGCAAAGACCGCCCAGTCGCCCTGATGCTCCGGCGAGCTCGAACGCACCTCGATGCGCCGACGAATGCCGTCCGCACCGGCTGCGGTCGACACCTGGAACGCCTCGCCCTGGTTCGTG
>NZ_ALJF01000011.1 GCF_000300855.1 Agrobacterium albertimagni AOL15
GCATTCCTGCTGGCGATGGCGCTCGCAATTTTCTTTGCCGGGCGGACGATCTTCTTTGTGGCCTACTGGAGCGATCCCGCCCGTCAGGACCTGCCGCCGGAGCCCTGGATGACGATCGGCTATGTCGCCCATTCCTGGCATGTACCGGTCGAGAAACTCGCCCGCGACCTCGATCTGCCGCCCCCGCCAAAGGATGGCCCTCGCCCATCGCTCGAACGCCTTGCCGTGGAACGCGGCCAGAGCTTCGAGACATTCAAGGCCGAAATAGAGGCCTCCCTTGCCGAACTGCGCCGGCAGGGACCTCCCCAATGACCCTGACCGAGACGCTGCTCGCATCACTGCCGTCCTATGGCTTGTTGCTGCTTGCGCTGGTCGTCGGCATCAGTTGCCTTGGCGCGCCCCTGCCCGCCTCGATCGTCATGATGCTGATGGGCGCATTGGCGGCCGCCGGAGACTTCACGCTGGCCTATGTCATTGCCGTGGCACTCGCCTCGGCCGTGGCAGGAGACCAGATCGGCTACATGCTTGGCCGCGTCGCCGGACAGCGCCTCGTGCCGATCGTCAGTCGCGAGCCTTCACGCCGCAAGGCGATCGAGCGGGCGCAGCAGGAAATGGATGCCCGCGGCAACGTCGCCGTCTTTCTCACCCGCTGGCTGCTTTCCCCGCTCGGCCCCTATCTCAACCTGCTCGCCGGAGCCTCCGGCTTTTCCTGGGCGCGCTTCACGCTGGCAGGCATCCTTGGGGAGACGGTCTGGGTCGGTCTCTACACTGGCCTCGGAGCGGCATTCAGCGAGAGCGTCACGGAGATCGCCGAAATCAGCGGCAGCATCAGCGGCTTTCTGGCGGCCGGTGCTGTCGCCGCCTTCCTCGGCTGGAAGCTCTTCCAAGCCATGCAGAGCAAGGATTGAAAGCCCAACGATAAGGCCGAAAGAAGGCTTCTCCGAACTGTCACACAGCAGTGCTATCCGGATACCAAAATCCGGAGACTCGCCATGACTTTTCTGATCTGGTTTGCCGCGATCGCGCTTCTCGTCCAGCTTGCAAGCATCGCCGTCGTCCTCTCCGTCAAGCTGCGCCACAAAAACCGAGAGGCTGCGCCGACGCCGCGCCCGCCGGTCACACTTATCCGCCCGATCTGCGGGCTGGAAAACAATCTCGAGCGCTGCCTCGCCTCATCTTTCCAGCTCGATTGGCCGACCTATGAGATCCTCTTTTGTGTCGCAAGAGCCGACGATCCGGCAGCATCCCTTGCCCGTCGCCTGATGGCAGAACATCCCGACATTGCCTCGACACTCCTCGTCGGCGAAGATCCCTTCAGCGCCAATCCCAAGCTCAACAATGTCGTCAAGGGCTGGCGCTCCGCCCGCCATGACTGGATCGTCATGACCGACAGCAACGTGCTGATGCCATCAGACACAATCGAGCGCATGATCGCCCGCTGGGACGAGCGGACCGGCCTCGTCTGCTCGCCACCAGCGGGAACCGAGCCGGAGAATGCTGGCGCCCTTCTCGAAAGCGCCTGGCTCGACAGTTTCCAGGCCCGCTGGCAGCTCTTTGCCGACGCCTGCGGCTTCGGCTTTGCCCAGGGCAAATCGATGCTGTTCAATCGTCATGTGATGACGCAGCTCGGCGGTTTCGAGCGACTGGGCGATGAAGTCGCCGAGGATGCCGCCGCAACACTGCTGATCCGCAACGCGGGCCTCAAGGTCCGCATTGTTCACGAGCCCTTCCCACAGCCGCTCGGGCCCCGCGATATCAAGGCTGTCTGGAAGCGCCAGCTGCGCTGGGCGCGCCTGCGCCGCGCGTCTTTCCCGCTTTATTTCCTGCCGGAGATCCTGACCGGTGCCGCCCTGCCGCTGGCGGCCATGATCGCGCTTGCGGCGACAGGCGCACTGCCGCTCATCGCCCCGATCGCCTATCTTGCCGCCTGGTATGGCGCAGAAGTGCTGCTCGCCAGAAGCTATAGCTGGCCGAGCGGCTGGCGGATCGTTCCTGCCATGCTCGCCCGTGACCTGTTGCTGCCGGGGCTGTTCGTCGCGGCCTGGTTCGGCAGCGGATTTGAATGGCGCGGCAATGCGATGACGGTCGCTGACAATGACAATAGCCGCACGGCGCGCTTTCGCACGGCAGTTGCCCGAACCCGGGACAGAGCGCGCGAGAAAGCCCGAGCTCTGGTTGCCGCCCGCAGTCACTGACATCCCTCTCAACTTAAAAAGCGGGCAGGACCGCATGGCGATCGCTGCCCGCAAGAGGGAGGTAGTTCCGCCGCTCAGATGGTGCCTTGGCCCATCTGCTCGGCGATGTAATCCGCCTGGCGGATCGCAAGAGAAACGATCGTCAGGGTCGGATTTTCGGCCGCTCCGGTGGTGAACTGGCTGCCATCGGAGACGAAGAGGTTGCTGATGTCGTGCGTCTGGCCCCACTTGTTGACGACCCCGTCCTGCGCCTTCTCGCTCATGCGGTTGGTGCCGAGATTGTGGGTCGACGGATAGGGCGGCGTCGGGAAGGCACGGGTTGCACCCACCGCCTCATAGAGGGCCACGCCCTGCTTGTAGGCATGATTGCGCATCGCCTCGTCGTTCGGATGGTCCGTAAACCACACATCCGGGATCGGCATGCCGTATTTGTCCTTCAGCTCGCCATGCAGCTTCACCGCATTCTGCTCCTGCGGCATGTCTTCGCCGACGATCCAGAGGCCCGCCATATTGGCATACTGGTCCATGGCCGAGGCAAACGACCGGCCCCAGCCACCCGGATCGAGGAAGGCCGCCATGAAGGGCACGCCGAGCGCCAGCGTCTCGAGTTCATAGCCGCCGACGAAGCCGCGCGACGGATCGTGCCTCGCCTCGTCACGGATGATCCCGGCCATGGTCGTGCCGCGGTAGAAATGCACCGGCTTTTCGAAGACGGCATAGACCGAACCGGTGGTGTGGCGCATGTAGTTCTTGCCGACCTGGCCGGAAGAATTGGCCAGACCATCAGGGAACTTCGACGAAGCCGAGTTGAGCAGCAGGCGCGGGCTTTCGATCGAATTGCCGGCAACGCAGATGATTCGGGCCTTCTGGCTCTGCAGATTGCCATCCTTGTCGGCATAGACGACGGCGGTCACCTTGCCCGTATCATCATGCTCGATCTTGACGACATGCGAGTTCGGCCGGACTTCGAGCTTGCCCGTCGCCTCGCCCTTCGGAATTTCCGTGTAGAGCGTCGACCACTTGGCGCCCCATTTGCAGCCCTGGAAGCAGAAGCCCGTCTGCTGGCAGCTCATCCGGTCGTCTCGATCGGCCGAATTGATCGCCATATTGCCGGTGTGACAGTCCTTGTAACCGAGCTTGTCGGCACCAGCCTTCAGGATCTTGAAGTTATTATTGCCGGGCAGGCCCTCGATGCCGTTGGTGCGGGTGACGCCCATCTTGTCTTCGGCCTTGGCATAGTACGGCTCGAGATCGGCCAGCGTGATCGGCCAGTCGAGAAGATTGGCTCCCTCGACCTTGCCATAGTTGGTCAGAGTCTTGAACTCGTGCTCCTGGAAGCGGAGCGACGCGCCGGCCCAATGGGTAGTGGTGCCACCGACCGCCTTGACGATCCAGGCCGGCAGATTGGGGAAGTCTTTTGCTACCCGCCAGCCGCCACCGGTCGTGCGGTGGTCGAGCCAGGCGAGCTGGGCAAAGCTGTCCCATTCGTCGTTGATGAATTCCTCGTGCTCGATACGGGCACCGGCTTCGAGCACGACCACGTCGATGCCCTTCTGGGCAAGCTCGTTGGCGAGCGTGCCGCCACCCGCACCGGAGCCGATGATGACGACCACGCTGTCGTCGTTGAGATCATAGGGCGCTGCCATGTTTTCCTCCCGGGAAATCCGTCAATTTGGGTAAGCGCCGCCGTCCCATCCGCGATGGGCCTCCTTCCGGCGACGATAAATGCGTGTCTTTCAGGTCGCTCAGAGCCAGGTGATGTCGTCGAACCCGCGCTCGATATAGCCGCCCTTGGAATAGGACTCGCCCTCGTAGCCGAAGATCGGCCAGATCTCCTTCTGGTTATAGAGGCTGACCACGAGGTCGCCGCGCACCGCCTGGAAGAAGGGCGTCGTCTCGATGTCGCGCAGGATGGCGACCCGATCGTCTTCCCAGCCAAGCCCGCGATAACCGCCGGCACCCGCTCTGCTGTCGAGGTCGGCAATGCCCTCTTCGATCAGCGCCTTGTGCTTCTCGTCCTTGGCCGCCATCGTGTCCTGACCCTTGACGGCCGCCGCATAGAAACGATCAGCAAGCTGGTCATGCGGATAGATGTCGCGCGCCATCTTGATCAGCGTCGCGAGCGTGTCCGGCTTCAGGGCTGTCGCCTCCAGGCCCCAGGCCTGGTCGGGACAGATGACAGCCGTGCCGGTTACCATCAGCACGGCGCTTGCTGCACCGGTCTTCAGAAGCTGGCGGCGTGACATGCCGCCGGTCTTGTCGAGTATCGTAACCACGTCATTCTCCTCACATGAGATGATGCGCAACGGCCAGTCTGCCGTCGGCGGTGGCAGGCGCGATACCGCGCCCACCGGCTGCGAAACAAAGAAGGCCAGGGCTCCTCTTCCCCGGCCTTCCAATCATTTGAACCGTCCGTGCCGGGCCAGGACTTCGATCTTGTAGCCGTCGGGGTCGGTGATGAAGAAGAAGCGGGCAAGCAGCACGCCATCGCGGTTGAATTCGACGATCTTGCCCGGGTTCAGGCCGAGATCGGTCAGCCGCTTGTGTTCGGCGTCGAGATCCGAGACGCTGACCGCGAGATGGCCGTAACCGGTCCCAAGATCATAGGCCTCCTCGCGGCCCTTGTTGACCGTGAGCTCAAGCTCGAACTCGCTCTCCGCATTGCTGAGATAGACCAGAGTGAAGGTTTCGAAATCGAGACGTTCCGCGACTTCCAGACCGAAGGCCTGAACGTAGAAGGAAACGGATCGGACCTCTTCGAGGACACGGATCATCGAATGGATCATTTTGGCCAATGGGCTGCTCCTTGCATGCTGACATATGTCATGCAGAGAGGATGTCGCGATTTTCCGGACGGCTGGTAGCAGCCCATTACCGCAGCCGTTTTTTTTCGCTGACGGATGTGGCCATTCTTCGCACCTGGGCGAGGCAGTTTAGAGAAGACGGAAATTGACCAGAGCAGCGGCGCGCAACATAATGCCCGAAAAGACTGCAGATCGAAAAAGACATCAGGGAGGAGCATGCCATGTGTGAAGTCTTCGCAGGACAGGACCCGGCCCGCTACCGCGCGGTCAACCGCTCCGTCCGCATCGGTGGTCATTCCACCAGCATCCAACTTGAAGCGGCCTTCTGGGTGCTGATCGACGAGATCGCGGCCAGCCAGAATTTCTCGACATCCCGCTTTCTGTCGACGCTTCATGACGAAGCGCTGGAGATCAACGGTTCGGTGTCGAACTTTGCATCCCTGCTTCGGACGAGCTGTCTCATCTACCTGATGAGCAAGGCGCAAAATCCGGCACAGCCGCCCGAATTCCACATCATCGCCGCCGAGTAGAGGCAAACAAAAAGCGCGGCCCAACGGATGCCGGGCCGCGCTTCAGTTCCGATCACCGTCTTGGGTCGGCTCGGACGTATTACTCCGCTGGCTGTAATTGCGGCTGCAGGTCCTCGTGCTCTTCGAGCACCTTGCCGCCGAGCGCGGCATGGAACAGCGTCTCGTCGAGTTCGCCTTCCCAGCGGGCGACGACGACGGTTGCCACCGCATTGCCGATGAAGTTGGTGAGCGCGCGGCATTCCGACATGAAGCGGTCGATGCCGAGGATCAGCGCCATGCCGGCGATCGGCACCGACGGCACGACCGACAGCGTGGCGGCCAGCGTGATGAAGCCCGCACCGGTGATACCCGCAGCCCCCTTGGAGCTCAGCATGGCAACGGCAAGCAACAGGATCTGGTCGCCGAGTGGCAGATGGATATCCGTCGCCTGGGCGATGAAGAGCGCGGCCAGCGTCATATAGATATTGGTGCCGTCGAGGTTGAAGGAATAGCCGGTCGGAATGACCAGACCGACGACCGAGCGCTTGCAGCCGGCCTTTTCCATCTTGTTCATCAGGCCCGGAAGGGCTGCTTCCGACGACGACGTCCCGAGAACCAGAAGCAGTTCTACCTTGATGTAGCGGATCAGCGACAGGATCGAGAAACCGTTGTAGCGCGCGACAGCACCGAGGATCACGGCGACGAACAGGAAGGACGTCAGGTAGAAGGTGCCGATCAGCATGGCGAGGTTCGTCACCGAGCCGATGCCGTATTTCCCGATGGTGAAGGCCATGGCGCCGAAGGCACCGATCGGGGCGGCCTTCATCAGGATTGCGACCAGCTTGAAGACGGGCGCTATGACCGCCTGCAGGAAGTCCGTGACCGGCTTGCCACGTTCGCCGACAAGCGCCAGCGAAATGCCGAACAGGATCGAGAAGAACAGCACCTGTAGGATATCGCCATCTGCGAAGGCACCGACGATGGTCGTCGGGATGATGTTCATCAGGAAGCCTGTGATCGACGAGTCATGCGCCTTTTCGGTATAGGTCGCGACCGCAGCTGCATCGAGCGTAGCCGGATCGATATGCATGCCAGCACCGGGCTGCACCACATTGGCGATCACGAGGCCGACGATGAGCGCCAATGTCGAGAAGGTGAAGAAGTAGAGCATCGCCTTGCCGGCGACGCGGCCGACCTTCTTCATATCCGTCATGCCGGCAATGCCGGTCGCGACCGTCAGGAAGATGACCGGCGCGATGATCATCTTGACGAGCTTGATGAAGGCGTCGCCCAGCGGCTTCAACTGCGCACCGACATCCGGATAGAAATGGCCGAGCAGGATGCCGGCAACGATCGCGGTCAGAACCTGGACATAGAGATGTTTGTAGAAGGGCTGCCGGCCCTCGGGCGCTTGCTCTGCGGTATCGATATGCATGTTTTCCTCCGTGGTCGCCCTGACGGAACGAATTCCGGCCTCCCGGGCGGTGGCTCAACTGACTGGGAGCGGCGTGGCCGCTTGGGAGAAAGGTCAGCAAGGCGCGTGCCAGACCGAAGAAATGGGTTTAAGACACTGTTTTTACTTATTTTTGGAAATAGGTAGACTTGATTCACCACATCAAGATGTGCGGTTTTCCGCACAAGCCGGATATGCTAGGATGCGACCTATCGCACAGTCTCCGAGGCCCCACCGACGTCATGCTGCTCCTTCGAAGCTCCAGTCGCATAATCTGGATCATATACGCCGTAGTGGCCGTCCTGCTGTTCGGCGCCGCGCTGTTTTTCGCCGGCGAGAGAGGCAAGATCCTCGCGTTGAATGCGGTCGCGGAAGACGCACAAACCGATGCCGAGCTGAAGCGCGCATTGCTGATTGCCGTGCTGGAGCGATCACGCACCCTGCCCTTCGTGCTGGGGACGGACGCCGAACTGGCCGCCACATTACAGGCGCCTGGCCTAGACAGCGTCAACCGCCTGAATGAAAAGCTGGAGGCCCTGACCTCGGGGACCGGCGCATCCGTGATCTATGTCGTCGACACAGAGGGATTGACGATCGCCGCCAGCAATTTCCGTGAGCCCGACAGCTTCGTCGGCAGCAACTATGCCTTCCGTGAATATTTCACCGGCGCGATGGCGAACGGCACGGCCGAACAATATGCGCTGGGCAATGTCAGCCGCAGGCCGGGGCTCTACCTCTCCCGCCGCGTCGATGACGCTGCCGGCCAGCCGCTGGGCGTCGTGGTCGTCAAGGTCGAGTTCAACGCGCTGGAGCAGGACTGGCAGCGGTCCGGGCGCCCGACCTATGTGACCGACACCAGAGGCATCGTCCTGATCACCAGCCGCCCGGACTGGCGCTTCTTCACCATCACCGACATCCCGCAGCAAGATCGGCTGGCAATCCGCGACAGCCTGCAATTCGGTGAAGCGCCGCTATTGCCAGTCCCGATCTGGTCGCTCTCCGACCTTGACGGAAACACGATGGTGGCGACCGACACAAGCGGCGCACGTCCACGGCAGCCGCATGTCGCCGAAGCCCTGCCGGTGCCCGGCACGCCATGGACCCTGCACTTGCTGGCGCCCGCCGCCGCGGCAATGGATGCCGGAATCCTCCAGGGGCGCACCACTGCGGTCGCGCTCGGCCTGCCCTTGCTCGCCGCAGCCGGCTTCTTCCTGTATCGCAGCGGCCGTGCTGCCCGCAGGACCGCCGAAGCGCAGGCGGCACAGGCCGAACTCGAACGGCAGGTCACGCGCCGCACCGCCGAACTCACCGAGGCGCGCGACCGGCTGCAGGCCGAGATCGCCGAGCACAGGGCGACCGACATCCGCCTGCAGGGCGTGCAGCAGGATCTCGTCCAGGCGAACCGTCTGGCGATCCTCGGCCAGGTCGCAGCCGGCGTGGCGCATGAGATCAACCAGCCCGTCGCCACCATCCGCGCCTACGCCGACAATGCAAAGTCGTTCCTCGATCGCGGCAAGGCAGAAACGGCAAAGGAGAACCTCAGCCTGATCGCCGAGCTCACCGACCGCATCGGCGCAATCACCGGCGAATTGAAGGGGCTTGCCCGAAAGGGCCGTCAGGCAGCCGAACCCGTCGAACTCAAGGCCGCCATTGACGGAGCCCTCTTCCTGCTGAAAAGCCGCTTCGCCGGGAGCTTCGATCGCCTCACCATCGGTGACATCCCCCCAGATCTCCAGGTGCTTGGCCAGCGCATCCGGCTTGAACAGGTGCTGATCAACCTTCTGCAGAACGCACTCGAAGCCATTGAAGGCAAAGCGGATGGTCACATCCGCGTCGGGATTGCGCGCCTCGGCAACGACGAGGTGGATCTCACCGTCAGTGATACAGGTCCCGGCCTACCGGACCATGTCAGGGATAATCTCTTCATCCCCTTCACCACCTCCAAGGAGGGAGGCCTGGGCCTTGGCCTCGTGATCGCCCGCGACATCGTCGCCGAATATGGCGGCCGGCTCTCTGTGGATACGAGCAAGGAGGGCACGGTCTTCACCATCACCTTGAAGAGGGCCCCAGCATGAGCATCGACATCATCCTCGTCGACGATGACCAGGCTTTGCGCCGCGCCACCCGCCAGACGCTGGAGCTTGCCGGTTATGCCGTTCGCGATTTCGCGGCCGCACCACAGGCGCTCACCCAACTCTCGCCGAAAAGCGAAACCGTCGTCGTCACCGATATCCGCATGGCCGGCATGGACGGGCTCGAACTCTTCACGCGCATCCGCAGCCTCGATCCGGATCTCCCCGTTCTCCTGATCACCGGACACGGTGACGTCGACATGGCTGTAAAAGCGCTGCACGATGGCGCCTATGACTTCATCGCCAAGCCCTTCCCCGCCGAGCGCCTTGTCCAGAGCGTTGCCCGCGCCGCCGAGAAGCGCCGGCTGGTGATGGAAAACCGCCGCCTGCGCGACGCCGCAACCACGACGCCGGACGACCTGCCCCTCATCGGCCAGACACCGGCCATGGAGCATCTGCGCCAAACGCTCCGGCAGATCGCCGACACCGATGTCGACGTGCTGATCGCCGGCGAAACCGGCAGCGGCAAGGAAGTGGTCGCGACGCTGCTTCACCGCTGGAGCCGCCGCGCCCGTGGCAACTTCGTTGCACTCAATTGCGGCGCCCTGCCCGAGACCGTCATCGAAAGCGAGCTCTTCGGCCACGAGGTCGGCGCTTTCACCGGCGCGCAGAAGAAGCGTATCGGCCGCATCGAGCATGCAAGTGGCGGCACACTCTTCCTCGACGAGATCGAGAGTATGCCGCTCTCCACCCAGGTGAAAATGCTGCGGGTTCTGGAGATGCGCGAGGTGAGCCCGCTCGGCACCAACGACATTCGGCCCGTCGATCTGCGTGTCGTCGCAGCCGCCAAGGTCGATCTCGGCAATCCGGCCGAGCGCGGCGAATTCCGCGAGGACCTTTATTACCGCCTGAACGTCGTGACGGTCTCGATCCCGCCTCTTCGGGAACGCCGCGCCGATATCCCACTGCTCTTCGCCCATTTCACAGCCCGCGCTGCCGACCGCTTCCGCCGCGACATGCCGGTCATGACGAGCGAAGTTCACCGGCATCTGGAAAACCATGACTGGCCGGGCAATGTCCGTGAACTCTCGCATTTTGCCGAGCGCGTCGTGCTCGGCATCACGCAGGCACCAAGGCAGCCGTCAGCGGCCACAGGATCGAGCCTCAGCCTGCCCGAACTGATGGAACGCCACGAAGCCACCCTCATCCGCGAGGCGCTGATCGCAAACAAGGGTGACGTCCGCTCGACCATCGAGACGCTCGGCATTCCGCGCAAGACCTTCTACGACAAGCTCCAGCGGCACGGCATCAACCGCGCCGATTACGAATAGCGGGATACCGTCATTTCCCGTCAGGCAATCGCCCGAATGGCGGCGACGACCTCGTCATCGATCGTGATGCCGTCGGTCTCGGCGGAACGAGCAAGATTCTGCCCCCGCCTTCCTGGAATGCGTGCCCCTTCCTGCGCCCCGATTTCATCCGCCAGCAGGGCGAGACGAGTGAAAACGCCAGGCCCACCTGTCGCGGTTGGATCAATGGCGATGATCGTCTGACCCAGCGCCACGGGCGGCCCCTTGTCGTCGAACAGGGAGGAGGCCTCGAATGCATAATTGGCGCCAATCAGACCCGCCGAGAGGATCTCGACCATCATCGCAAGCGCTGCCCCTTTCGCACCGCCGAGCGGCGCCATGAAGCCGTCCATTGCAAGGTTCGCATCCGTCGTCGGCTGGCCATCGGTATCAAAGGCCCAATCGTCGGGAATGGCCTCACCCTTCTGCCGTGCCGCCATGATTTTGCCACGCGCCACCTTGGAGAGCGCCAGATCGACGACAATGGGCTCGCCATCCTCGATCGGCACGGCAAAGGCAATCGGGTTGGTGCCGTAAAGCGCCTTGTTGCCGCCCCAGGGCGCCATGGAGGCCGGAGCATTGGCAAACATCAACGCCGCCAGCCCGCGCTCTGCAAAACGCGCGACTGTCAGCCCCATCACCCCGGCATGATGCGAGCGGTGAATGGTGGCGATCGCAATGCCCTGCTCCTGCGCGATGGCAGGCAACATCTCGACGGCAAGATCGAGCGCCGGATAGGCATAGCCGTTCATCGCATCGATGGTGAGAACACCCGGCCTCGGTCTCGACGCCTGCGGCTTGGCCAATCCGTCGACCTTGCGGGCCCGCGCCTGGGCACTGTAGGCCTCGACCCGACGCAGGCCGTGACCGCCCTGCCCGGCGGCTTCGGCGGCAACAAGCGCGCGGGCGACGGATCGCGCATTGGCTTCATACACGCCGGAACGGCTGAGCGCGCCGACAACCAGCGCCTCGGCTTCTGCCAGTGTCAGCTTCATCGAAGATCCATGAGAGTATCGAGGGAAAGCAAGATCAACCGCGCATCGACGCTGCAAGATTGGCAGCGGCAGCGGAGAGCAGGCTGACATCCGTGGATGAGGCAAAGAAGCGGATGCCGGCCTTGCGCGCCATCGCAAGCATGGCCGTATCGCCGGACATGATGCCGACCGGTTTGCCGGCAGCGACACCCTTGCCGATCACTGTTTCGACGGCCTGCATGACCTCAGGATGCGTGGGCTTGCCGCGATGACCCATGTCTGCCGCAAGGTCGGCCGGTCCGATGAGGATTGCGTCAACGCCAGCAGTCGCGATGATCGCATCGGCATTCTCGACACCAAGCCGGCTTTCGATCTGGGCGATCAGGCAGACCTCCGCATTCGCTGTCTCCGCATAGTCAGCAATGCGGCCGAAATCCGAGGCGCGACCAAGGCTCGCGCCCATGCCGCGGATGCCCTCCGGCGGATAGCGCAGGGCCTTGGCCAGGCGCTCTGCCTCTTCCCTCGTCTCGGCCATCGGGATCATCACCGTCTGCGCGCCGATATCGAGCGCCTGCTTGATCAGCCAGGTCTCACCGACCGGCAGACGCACGACCGGATGTGCCGGATGTCTTGCCACGGCTGCGAGTTGGGCCGCCATCAGCGGAATGTCGTTCGGCCCGTGCTCGCCATCGATCAAAATCCAGTCGAAGCCGGCCCCAGCACAGACTTCCGCGACATGCGGGCTCGCCAGCGCCACCCAGAAACCGACAAGCAGTTCGTTGGTGTCGTAAAGGGCGGCCTTGAAGGCATTCTTGGGGGCGGGCATGGGCATTCTCCAACTGCAGGACGTCTCGACAATGTGTGTTCAAAGCGCAAGATGCGCTCTGGCGGACGCAAACCGCAAGGGCCAATCCAACGCCTTTGGTACGGACGGAGACTGGCGGCCACAGTTGAAGCCGAACGGTCCGCCGTGATAGGGGCAGCCGAACCTTTAAGCGCAGGAATTGCCCCATGCTCCCCTGGATCCAGCTCGACACGGCCAAGATACCCGGCGGCGGCGAATTGCGCCTGAAGCGCCGAGGATCGGAATTCTCCATCATGCTCGGCACCAACGAGCTGATGAACAGCCGCCTCAGCGGCTCCGAAGAGGCCCTCGCCACCCTCGCCTATGAGCGGATCGCTACCCACAAGCGCCCGCATATCCTGATCGGCGGCCTCGGCATGGGCTTTACCCTGCGCGCAGCGCTTGCCGTCCTGCCTCAGGATGCGAAGGTGACCGTCGCCGAACTCGTGCTCGCCGTCGTCGACTGGGCGCGCGGCCCCATGGCCGAAATCTATGCCGGCAGCCTCGACGACCCGCGTGTCACTGTGCATGTCGGCGATGTCGGCGCCCTGATCGCCAAGTCAAAGGGCCAATTCGACGCGATCCTGCTCGACGTCGACAACGGGCCAGATGGCCTCACACGCGAGGCGAATGACGGCCTCTATTCCCATGACGGGTTACGCAAATCCAAGTCGGCGCTAACCCGCGGCGGCGTGCTCGGCGTCTGGTCGCAGGGGCCAGATCCCTACTTCACACGCCGCTTGAAGGACTGCGGCTATGGCGTGGAAGAGATTCCGGTCAGAGCCGGGCGGACCGGTCGCGGCAAGAAACATGTGATCTGGATGGCGAAGGCCTGAAGGCGATACTCTGCTGCACCGCTCGGCTTCGCCAACACCCCCCTCTGTCACTGCGTGACATCTCCCCCAAAGGGGGGAGAGCGGGGCGTCGCGTCTGCCGCACCGAATGCAACCCCAAAGGTGGGTGAAAGGCTAGCAGGGTAGCCAGTCTCCCCCCTTGTGGGGGAGATGTCCGGCAGGACAGAGGGGGGTGCCGTCGGGCAAAGCGGGAAAGACTACCCCCACAACCCGCGCGGCGGAAGCGGCATCACCGCGCCGTCATAGGCAATCGCCGGCTCGCGATCCCGCGCCAGAAGCAGCGGCCCGTCGAGATCGACAAAGGCCGCGCCCTGCCCGATCAGAAAGGCCGGGGCCATGGCAAGCGAGGTGCCGACCATGCAGCCCACCATGATCCCGAAGCCGGCTTCAACAGCCGCATCCCGCATCGCAAGCGCTTCCGTCAGCCCGCCGGTCTTGTCGAGCTTGATGTTGACTGCATCATACTTGCCACTCAACGAGGCGAGCGATGCCGTGTCATGGCAGCTCTCGTCGGCACAGACCGGAAGAACGCGGTCCAACCCAAGCAGCGCATCATCAGAACTCGCCGGAAACGGCTGCTCGACCAGCGTCACCCCGAGATCGAGAAACACAGGCGCCAGCGCCTTGTACTGATCGACACTCCAACCCTCATTGGCATCGACGATGATGGCGGCGTTCGGCGCCCCCGCCCTGACAGCCCGGATGCGCTCGATATCGCCTTCGCCGCCAAGCTTGACCTTCAAGAGCGGCCGGTGCGCCTCCTTTTCGGCGGCCGCCTTCATGCTTTCGGGGCTCCCGAGCGACAGCGTGTAGGTGACAGAAAGCGGCTTCGGCTCTTGTAACCCGAGCAGTTGCCAGACCGGCTTGCCCGCCCGCTTGGCTTCGAGATCCCAGAAGGCGCAGTCCAGCGCATTGCGTGCAGCCCCTGGCTTCAGCCGGTTCTGCAACCCTGCCCGATCCAGTCCTTGCCCCACCTCCGGCACCAGCGCCGAAAGCGCCTCGACGACACTCTCCACCGTCTCGCCATAACGCGCATAGGGCACGCATTCGCCTTGGCCCATATGCACGCCGTCCGTCAGCCTGACCGTGACCACCTTCGCCTCGGTCTTCGACCCGCGTGAGATCGTGAAGCTGCCTGCAATCGGGAAGCTCTCGGGCGTGACGACCATATGGACGGGCATGGAAATCTCCTCTCGCGGGCAATCCCCGCGAATCGCTGCTCTTGCACGAAGATGCAATCCTTTCTATATCCGTCAACTAAAGGACCGGTACCGGCAGCGGGCCAAAAACCCCGCAAAGCCTGACGTAGATCCCCGCAATGGGCGGGCTGAACGGTCGCATGAAGCACAGAGACGAAGCCCGTGAACACGCTGGATTTTGACAAGAGACCGGAAGATACGCGCGTTGTCGTCGCCATGTCGGGTGGCGTGGATTCGTCTGTCGTTGCCGGCATTCTGAAGCGCGAGGGCTATGACGTCCTCGGTATCACGTTGCAGCTCTATGACCATGGCGCCGCCGTCCACCGCGCCGGTTCCTGCTGCGCCGGCCAGGACATCGACGATGCCCGCCGCGTCTGCGAAACACTTGGCATTCCCCATTACGTGCTCGACTACGAACAGCGCTTCCGCGATACTGTGATCAACCCGTTCATGGAAAGCTATGTCGCCGGCGAAACGCCGATCCCCTGCGTGGCCTGCAACCAGACGGTCAAGTTCGCCGATCTGCTCGCGACGGCAAAGGAACTCGGCGCCGATGCGCTGGCAACCGGCCATTATATCCGCTCGAAATCCGTGCCGCTAGCAAACGACCCCGGCCATCGCGCCCTCTTTCGCCCGATCGACTCGGAACGCGACCAGAGCTATTTCCTCTTTGCCACCACGCAGGAGCAAATCGACTATCTGCGCTTCCCGCTCGGCGCCATGTCGAAGGCGGAGGTGCGTGTGCTCGCCGAAGAGATGGGCCTCGTCGTCGCCCAGAAGGCCGACAGCCAGGACATCTGTTTCGTGCCCCAGGGCAAATATGCCGACGTGATCAACAAGTTGAAGCCGAATGCAGCGCTTGCCGGCGACATCGTCCATCTCGATGGCCGGGTACTCGGCAACCACGAAGGCATCCTGCATTACACCATCGGCCAGCGGAAGGGCTTGGGCGTCGCCACCGGCGAACCGCTCTATGTCATCTATCTCGACGCCCGCTCGCGCCGCGTCATCGTCGGCCCCAAGGAAGCGCTGGAAACCCACCGCGTCTATCTGCGCGACATCAACTGGCTGGGCGACCGTACGCTGGCCGAAGATGCCGCAGACGGCATGCCCTGCTTCGCCAAGGTCCGCTCCACCCGCCCGCCGACGCCGGCAGTGCTGCATGCCGACGACAAGGGCGTCTATGTCGATCTCGAAATCGGCGAAGCCGGCGTCGCCCCCGGCCAGGCCTGCGTGCTCTATTCGGCAACCGGCGCCGACGCCCGCGTCTATGGCGGCGGCTTCATCGAGCGTTCGGAACGCTCGGTCACTGCGGAAGCCTCGCTGAAGGCGCTTCTCGCCAGCCCCGTCGCGGCCTGAAGCCTGGGCTTTCGGGCCGCGTGCAAGGTCTTGGCTCAAGCCGGTGGAAAGCCACGTTGTTTTTGGCCAAACCGCGCTTGACTTTGATCGGACCCTCGCCTTATAAGCCGCCCATCGCTTCGGACGGCGACGGCCTTAAGGCCCAGATGTTCGATGTGTGGCGGGGTAGCTCAGGTGGTTAGAGCGTGGGATTCATAACCCCAAGGTCGGCGGTTCAAGTCCGCCCCCCGCTACCAAAATCTCTGATCATTTCACATGTGTTGTATTCGTCAGAGTTGCGTGTGGCTGCCTGAGATGGCCCTAATTACGGCTAGCGCTATCGGAAGCCTAAAGCGAAACGACATGCGTCACAATTTGACGTCAAACTTCAATATGCCCATCCGAAGCCGCTCTGATATCTAGGGTCTGGAACGGACCAGACGGCGAGTTGAAGAAGTAAATCTCTCTAAACCCGTGTCCGTTAAATGACATACGATTGTGGGGACGAAGCTTTCCGCTGTTGAAGCGATCTTCGGCAATTATCAGGAGCCTAACATCGGCTCCGACACGTTCTTGATATGCCGACAACTTAGAAGCTTTGGACGAAATTGCCGCCTCCACTTCTTTTCGCGGCTCCAAGTTGACCCAGCCCACTACGTCCTCGATCATGATCCAGATAGCTCTATCCGATCGAGTAGCGTGGATGATAATCGATGGCAGGCCAATTCTAATCTGGTTGCCAATCTCCAACTCACCTGCTCCGTTCTCAGCTAGATGACGAGGTATGTCCCGAAAGTCCGGAGAATTCGGGTTCCCAAGGACCTTAACACTAAGCGGCGGACCACCGGACGCCTCATACGAGCTTCGAAGTTTTTGTAATTGAATACTGCGTTTCTGTTCCTTTTTCTTGCTCCAGGCGCCCGTTGCGATTTTTTTCGCGCTACGAACCTTCGGTTCTTCAACGCCGCCACCGCGATAGACAGTCACAAGCTCAAGACCGAAAGCTCCCCCCCCAGGCGAGTCAACCATGAAGTCTGGCGACTCTCCTTCCGCGACTATCTTCCAATCGAGCCTCCCGCTTCGAATAGCCTGCTCAAGATGATAGCGTTCAAGCTCTTTCTGCTTCATCGAACATCACCTGCGCTCGGTGGCGAATTGGTGAGAAATGAGGGGCGCATTAGCTAGAATGCTTGCTAAGTAAGACGCTGCGCGGTCCCCTTGCGCCAAAAAGTACAAACCCGCCCTCACCGCGCCGCCCAAACCAACCCTCTCCGCACAATCTCCCGCATCTGCGGCACCTCGAACTCCGCCGCCTGATGGCCGAGGGAGGAGTAGAACACCCTGCCCTGCCCGTGGCGGCGCTTCCAGACGACCGGCATCACATGGCCGTCGATCCAGGCATCATGCCCGCCGGTAAAGGTGGTCGTCGCCAGCACCTCGTTGTTCGGGTCGACATGCATGTAATACTGTTCGGAGCGGTAGGGGAAATCGCCGATGCCTGTTACGAGTGGGTCCTCGGGCTTAACGATATTGACCGTGTAGTCATAGATATTGCCGGGATGGGCGACCCACTGGCCGCCGATCATGTATTGATACTGGACACAGTCGCGAAAACTGTCGCCCGCCTGGCCGTGAAAGCCGCCGAGGCCGACGCCGCCGCGAATGGCGAGCTCCAGGTTCTCGATCTCGGGCTTTTCGATCTTGGTCATCGTCAGCATCGGCACGATGAGGCTGTAGTCGCGGATGGCGGGATCGGCAAAGGCCTCCGTGCCTGCCTCGACGCGGACGGTAAACCCTTCGGCCTTCAGCATGTCGGAGACGACGGCGGCGCATTGTTCGGGCTGGTGTCCGTCCCAGCCGCCCCAGCAAATCAGAACCTGACGCATGTGAATTTCCCTGTTGTTGTCTTCAGCGGCCGATCAGGCCATCGATGAGCGACTGTTCGAGCGGCGCCGGCCGCTCAACGCTTGTGGTGATCTTGACTGCCTCACCCCGGTCGGAGGCCGTCTGGAAGGCTTCCATGACTTCAAGCACATGCAGCGCCAGATCTCCGTTCGCCCGATGCGGCCGTTCAGAGAGAACGGCATGCGCCATATCGGCGACGCCGAGCGAGCGCCAATTTCCTTCGGAGTAAGGCAGTGTAACCGGCTTGCCCTGCGCCTCGCCCGTCAGCGGCAGGACGAAGACGTCGCCGCCGAAATGATTGGGATCCGGCACGATCAGGGTGCCCTCGGTGCCATAGACCTCGAGCGGCTTGTGCCAGTGGGCGGCCACATCGAAGCTCATGGAGATCTGCACCACCGCGCCATTGGCAAAGGACATCAGCCCCGCAACGTGCGTCGGTACATGCACGGGGATCGTCTCGCCCCGGCGCGGCTCGCTGCCGATTTTTCTCGTATCGCGCACCTTGGTGGCAAAGCCTGCCACCTTCTCGACCGGGCCGAAGAGATTGACGAGGTCGGTGATGTAATAGGGGCCCATGTCGAGCATCGGCCCGCCACCGGCCTCGTAGTAGAAGTCCGGATTGGGATGCCATCGCTCGTGGCCCGGGCACATGAAGTAGGCGGTGCCGCCGATCGGCTGGCCGATGACGCCCTGGTCGATCAGCCCACGCGCCGTCTGATGCGCGCCGCCGAGAAAGGTATCGGGCGCAGACCCGACCCGGAGATCGAGGGATCTGGCCGCCTCGACCAGCCGCTTGCCTTCGGGAAAGGTGACGCCGAGCGGCTTTTCCGAATAGACATGTTTGCCCGCGGCGAGTGCCTTCAGCCCCACCTCGACATGCGCCTTGGGGATCGTCAGATTGACGATGATTTGCACGTCCGGATCGGCATGCAGTTCGTCGATCGTGCGCGCCGGCACACCGTATTCGGCGGCCCGCGCGGCGGCGAGATCACTGTTCAGATCGGCAATGCCGCAGACCTTCAGAATAGGAAAATGCTGGAGCGCCTTGAGATAAGCGCCTGAAATATTGCCGCATCCGATGATGCCGATGCCGACCTGCTGCATGCCTTGAATTCCTCACTCCCGGACATCCGTCCAACTGCGATCGCCGGGCAAGAACGCATTCGTTCCTCCTCGCTGCCTCGGCGATCGCCCGGCAGACTGGTGGCAAATGAGACTGACGTCAACGCCTGTTTCTCGCGAGGCGAGCATGCGGGGCAGCCCTCCCCCGGCATTCCCACCCCTGATTGGGGATGCGAGATCCGGGGGCGGTTAAGAAAACCTTTCGTTAAATTTTAATGAATAGGATGGTGGGCCTGTAGCGAGGTTTTGTCATGCGTACCGCTCTTATCTCCGCCCTCGGCGTCATGCTGATGCTGTCGGCCTGTGCCAAGCCGCCATCCCAGACCCGCAATGCCTGCGCGATCTTCGAGCAACGCAACGGGCTGTTCAACAACTGGCGCCGCGCCGCGATCGCCGCCGAGCGCGAATATGGCGTGCCGGTGCCGATCCTGATGGCGACGATCTATACGGAATCGAGCTTCCGCCACAACGCCAAGCCGCCGCGCAAGAAGATCTTCGGCTTCATCCCCGGCAAGCGCCAGTCGACCGCCTATGGCTATTCCCAGGCCCTCGACGGCACCTGGGAACGCTACCAGCGCGAAACCGGCCGCTGGGGCGCCCGCCGCACCGATTTCGCCGACGCCATCCGCTTCATCGGCTGGTATCACCGCGAGAGCGCGACGAAGGTCAACATCCCCTTGAACGACCCCTACAAGCTCTATCTCGCCTACCACTCCGGCCACACAGGCTATCTCCGCGGCGCCTACAACAAGCGTCCGGAGGCCTTGAGGGGTGCCAAGAGATTTACCGATATTACCTATACTTACGCGAAGCAGTTGCAGCAGTGCCCGGGGTGAGGGTGGGCTGACCGGTCGGCATGCCATTCAAGACTTGAGGCGAGACGCCTCAAGGTCTAAAAGTCCAGGATCGTCGGCAAGAAGGAGTTTGATGCGCAGTAACGATAGCCTGTGAACCCTATGGGAACGGCACGACAGCCGAACGCTGTCGCACGCGCATCAACAACACCACTGACGGAACAATCATGAAATACGACCTGCATATCCGGGCATTTCTGCCCGAGGATACTACGCGCCTCGTCGCTATCTGGCGTGCGGCATCGGAGAAAGGGCACCCCTTTCTCGCCCGCGAGCAACTGGACATCCAGACGACCCTCGTGGCCGACCATTACCTGCCGCTGGCGGAAACCCATGTCGCACTGCTGAGCGGCGAGATCGTCGGCTTCATCAGCCTGCTGGACCAGACTATTGGCGGCCTTTTCGTCGACCCGAACCACCATGGGACGGGCATCGGCCGACATCTCGTGGACCATGCCGCACACCTCCGCCCAAAGCTGGAGCTCGAAGTGTATGCGCTCAACGAAAGCGCCCGCCGCTTCTACGACCGGCTTGGCTTCGTCGAGACAGGCCGCCGTCCGACCGATGACAGCGGTCTACCCTTCGAGTTGATCAAGCTCGTTCGCTGACGCAAAAAAGGCCCGGCCAAAAGGCCGGGCCCTAACATGTTCGGGGACGCCAAGTGCCGACGCACTCAGCCTTGTTCGACACCCTGGATTGCCGAGATCTGCCACAGGGTGTTCGGGCGGCGGGCGAAGGTCCAGAGCTCGACCGACTCGGTCGGCGCGTTCGGATCCCCCTCGACCACATCCCCGCTCTGGCGATCGGCGATATAGTCGATTGCCTCGTAGCGCATCGCGACCGTCGCGTATTCCATCTTGTCCTCGGCCCAGCTTTCCGCCACGTCGCCCTGCACCAGATGCACGTCGCGCACCTCGTTCTTGACGCCCTTGGTGGCATTCTCGCTCAGTTCCTCGGCGAGATAAGACATGGCTTCCGGCGTCGTGATGCGACGCAGCGAACCATAGTCCTCGGCTGCATAGGCGCGCTGCATCTCCTGCAGCAGTTCCTCGAAGCGTTCGAGATCCTTCGGCGTGATGCCGAGTTCGTCGGACTGACCGGACCGGCGAGCGGAAGCCGCCGACGCTACGCCGCCACCACCAAGCTTCGGGATCTGGAAGCTAGGGCGTGCCTGATCGCCGGACTGGTTGTCACGTGCCATGCCGCCAAAGCCGCCGAAACCCGGACCGCCGCTTGGGCCTGAGGCTGGCGCCTGACGATTGGCGAACATGCGCATGACGAAGCGGATCAGGAAGAAGATCAATAGGCCCTGCAGGAGCAGGCCAAGGAAGCCAAAGCCGCCACCGAAGCCGGTGCCCATCAGCATGCCGAAGAGACCACCGAGCAACAGGCCGCCCATCAGACCACCGGCGAGACCGCCGAACAGACCACCCGGACGCGCAGCCTGATTGGCCGCCGTCGACTGGGCAGCACCGGGCTGGTTCGCATTGGTGCGCGGGGTCATGGTGCGTTCGATTGGCGCGGCCGGGGTGGGCGCGGTCCGTGTCGACGCGGGGGCATCGAAGGTGCGCGTGCCGCGACTGCCGAAGCCGCCGCCTGCGCGACGCGCCTCGGCGAAATCGACGGCTACCAGCGTGACCATCATGCCAAGCGCGAGCGTCGCGAATGTCTTTGCGTATTGCCGCATCGTGTTTCCTGTCCTCCTCGAAACAGTCTTGAATGCCCTTTCGGGCTTGTCCCCCATATGGAGAGAGCTCGCTCTCTTTTGAAGGGAGAGCGAGCCGATTTCCATTGAATTTCAGGTGATCGACGTCAGGCTCCAAGCCAGAATTTGATGATCAGTCCGACGACAGTGATCGCCAGCACACCGCCGGCCCATAGCCCGACGAACCACAGGAGGCGGCTGGCAACGAGGCGTTTGTCCATCAGTGATAGCCCTCGTCCGGATTGAGCTTTCCACGGAAGACCCAATAGGCATAGGCCGTGTATCCGAGGATCATCGGCACGAGAATGACGGCACCGTAGAGCAGGAAGGCAAGGCTCTCGTCGGGAGCGGCAGCCTCCCAGATGGTCAGCGACGTCGGCACGATATAGGGATAGAAGCTGATCCCGATCCCGGCATAGCCGAGCACGAAGAGGCCGAGGGCCGCCAGGAAGGGCCGCGCGTCATGGCCTTTGCGCAACCCGTTGACGATCACGTAGAGGCAGCCGAGCACCAGTGCAGGCACGATGATCGAGAAGATCAGCGTCGGGAAATTGAACCAGCGCTCGAAATAGAGCGGCTCCAGCCAGGGTGTCCAGAGGCTGAAGACGCCCATCGCCCCGACGGTGGCAAACGACAGAGGTAGCGCGAAGGACCGCGCCCGATCCGAGATCTCGCCCTCGGTTTTCATCACGAGCCAGGTCGCGCCGAGAAGCGCATAACCGATGACGAGAGCAGCACCGGTTGCGAGCGAAAACGGCGTCAGCCAGTCCCACCAGCCGCCGGAATAGGCGCGGTTCTCGACCGGGATACCCTGCACCAAGGCACCGAGCGCCACGCCCTGAAAGAAGGCCGCGACGACGGAGCCGCCGGTGAAGGCCCAGTTCCAAAGATACTCCGCGCGCTTCGTGCGCCAGCGATATTCGAAGGCAACGCCCCGGAAGATCAAGCCGAGCAGCATGATGATCAGTGGCGCATAGAGGGCTGGCAGGATCGTCGCATAGGCGAGCGGGAAGACCGCAAGCAACCCTCCCCCGCCAAGCACCAGCCAGGTCTCGTTGCCATCCCACACGGGCGCCACCGAGTTCATCATCAGGTCCTTCTCATGCTTTTCAGGAAAGAAGGGAAAGAGGATGCCCACGCCGAGATCGAAGCCATCGAGGATGACATAGGCGAGCACGGCAAACGCGATGATGCCGGCCCAGATGAAGGGAAGATCAATGGGCATGTCTGCCTCCATGGTGTCCAGGCTGGGCGGCCGGCGTGATGCCGGACGAGCGGATCGGGCCATCGTCGAGATCCGGCAAGGGATCCCGCGGCAGGCGGCCCATCAGGCGCAAGATGTAAAAGGTGCCGGCACCGAAGACGATGAAATAGACGACGATGAAGGCGATCAGCGAGGCCGCAACCGCAGGCGCTGCAATCGGTGAGATCGAGTCGGCGGTCAGAAGGTGGCCGTAGACCGTATAGGGCTGGCGCCCGACCTCCGTGGTGATCCATCCGGCGAGCACAGCGACGAAACCCGAGGGGCCCATGACGAGGGCCGCGCGGTGCAGCCATCCATTGGAATAGAGCGTCCCCTTCCAGCGACACCAGAGCGAGAAGAGGCCGACGCCCAGCATCGCAAAGCCGATCGCGATCATCACGCGGAAGGACCAGAAGACGATGGCGACCGGCGGCTGCAATTCGCGCGGCACCGTATCCAGACCGTCGAGCGGCGCATTCAGGTCGTGCTTTAGGATCAGGCTGGAAAGTTTGGGTATCTGCACCGCATAGTCGATCCGCTGCTCGTCCTGGTTCGGGATCCCGAACAGGATCAACGGCGCGCCCTCCGGATGGCTTTCGAAATGGCCCTCCATGGCCATCACCTTGACCGGCTGATACTCCAGCGTGTTGAGGCCATGCATGTCGCCGGCAAAGATCTGGATCGGCGCAACGATCGCCGCCATCCACATGGCCATGGAGAACATCTTGCCGGCGCGGCGCGGCGCCGTGCGCTTGACGAGATGCCAGGCTCCAACAGCGCCGACGACGAAGGCTGTCGTCAGATAGGCGGCAATCACCATATGCACGAGGCGATAGGGGAAGGACGGGTTGAAGACGATCTTCCACCAGTCGGTGGGCACGAACTGGCCAACCTCGTTCATGGCAAAACCATCCGGCGTCTGCATCCAAGAATTGACCGAGAGGATCCAGGTGGCCGAGATCAGCGTGCCGAAGGCGACCATCAGTGTCGCGAAAAAGTGCAGTCCAGGGCCAACACGGTTACGACCGAACAGCATGACCCCGAGAAAGCCGGCTTCGAGGAAAAAGGCGGTGAGGACTTCGTAGCCCATCAGGGGACCGATGACCGGCCCCGCCTTGTCGGAGAACACCGACCAGTTGGTGCCGAACTGGTAGGACATCACGATGCCGGAGACGACGCCCATGCCGAAAGCGACCGCGAAGATGGTCTTCCAGAAGTCGAAGAGCTCGAGATAGACCTTGTCCTTTTTCCAGAGATAGAGGCCTTCAAGCACCGCGAGATAGCTCGCAAGGCCGATCGAAAAGGCCGGAAAAATGATGTGGAACGATACGGTAAAGGCAAACTGTATGCGTGCCAGGAGTTGCGCGTCGAAGTGCTCGAACATGGGCTGTCCCTTCCTTCTCTCCCCCCGGAGATGATAAACATCAACTATACCCTCGCATCAGAGAAGCAATGCGACAACCCGCCATGCGTCAGTTCAACGCATATATTTTTCCATATGTAACTTTGCGTTTAGCCGAGAGCTCCAAAACAAAGACGGCGCGGGTTTGATCCCGCGCCGTCATTGACGATGAATTTCAGAGCGCCGATCAGTCGACGTTGAATACCAGAGGCTTGGCCTGCTTGACGGCCGGATTGGCGGTCAGCTGGTCGAGAACCGCCTGCTCGACGGGACCGTCGACATAAAGGAGTGCGATGGCATCGCCGCCTTCCTTGTCGCGACCGAGCTGGAAGTTCGCGATGTTGACCTTGGCATTGCCAAGCGTCGTGCCCATGAAGCCGATCATGCCGGGAACGTCGGTGTTGGAGATGTAGATCATGTTCTGACCGACATCGGCATCCATGTTGATGCCCTTGATCTGGATGAAGCGCGGCTTGCCGTCGGAGAAGACGGTGCCAGCAACCGAACGCGTCTGCTTCTCGGTGGTGACGGTGAGCTTGATGTAACCGTCATAGACGCCGGTCTTGTCGCGCTTCACTTCTGAAACGATCACGCCCTTTTCCTTGATCATGATCGGGGCCGAGACCATGTTGACGTCGGCCACCTGCGGGCGGATGAGACCGGCCAGCAGTGCCGAAGTCAGCGCCTTGGTGTTCATGCCGGAGGTCACGCCGTCATAGAGGATCTCGATTTCCTTGATCGGGTTCTCGGTCATCTGGCCGGCAAACGAGCCGAGCACGTCGGCGAGCCGGATAAACGGCTTCAGGATCGGCGCTTCCTCGGCCGTGATCGACGGCATGTTGATGGCGTTCGAGACGGCACCCTTCATGAGATAATCCGACATCTGCTCGGCGACCTGAAGCGCGACGTTCTCCTGGGCTTCCGTGGTCGAGGCGCCGAGATGGGGCGTGCAGACGACGTTGGGCAGGCCGAAAAGCGGGCTTTCGGTGGCAGGCTCGACTTCGAACACGTCGAAGCCGGCGCCAGCCACATGGCCGGACTTGATGGCGTCTGCGAGCGCTGCCTCGTCAACCAGACCGCCGCGGGCGCAGTTGATGATGCGAACACCCTTCTTGGTCTTGGCAAGCGCGTCCTTCGACAGGATGCCGCGCGTCTTGTCGGTCATCGGGACGTGCAGGGTGATGAAGTCGGCCTTTTCCAGGAGCTCGTCGAGCTCGACCTTGGTGACACCCATTTCCTGGGCGCGCTCGGTCGACAGGAAGGGGTCATAGGCCAGCACATGCATGCCAAGGCCGATCGCCTTCTTGCAGACGATCCCGCCGATATTGCCGGCACCGATGACGCCGAGCGTCTTGCCGGTGATTTCAACGCCCATGAACTTCGACTTTTCCCACTTGCCGGCCTGGGTCGAGACGTCGGCCTGCGGAATCTGGCGGGCAACGGCAAACATCAGGGCGATTGCGTGTTCGGCCGTCGTGATCGAGTTGCCGAAGGGCGTGTTCATCACGATGATGCCGCGCTTGGAGGCAGCCGGGATATCGACATTGTCGACGCCGATGCCGGCCCGGCCGATGACCTTGAGGTTGGTGGCGGCAGCGATCAGCTTTTCCGTCGCCTTGGTGGCGGAACGGATGGCGAGACCATCATAATTGCCGATGATTTCGGCAAGCTTTTCCTTGTCCTTGCCGAGCTTCGGCTGGAAATCCACTTCAACGCCGCGATCACGGAAGATCTGGACGGCGGTTTCAGACAATTCGTCGGATACGAGAACGCGAGGTGCCATGACGAGGCCTCCTTCAGAGAGTTCGTTTGAATGGGATGATGAGAATTTCGGGGCTCCGCCAATCAGGCGGAGCCGAATTGATCAGCGATCAGGCGGCAGCCTTGGCCAAAGACGCCTTCTGCGTCTCATAGGCGAAGGAGAGCCACGGCATCAGAGCCGCCATGTCGGCGGTTTCGATCGTGGCACCCGCCCAGATGCGAAGGCCGGCCGGCGCATCACGGTAAGCGCCGATGTCGAAGGCGACACCCTGCTTTTCAAGAATGCTGGCAATGCCCTTGGCAAACGCTGCCTGAGCATCGGCATCGAGCGCCGTGACTTCGGGATCAACGATCTTGACGCAGACCGAGGTGTTGGAACGCGTCGCATCGTCAACGGCCAGATTGGCAATCCAGTCGTTCTTCTCGATGAAGTCGAAGATCACCTTGGCATTGGCGTCGGCACGCGCGATCAGGGCCTCAAGGCCACCGATCGACTTCGCCCACTTCAGCGCATCGATATAGTCCTCGACGCAGAGCATCGACGGCGTGTTGATGGTTTCACCGACGAAGATGCCTTCGATCAGCTTGCCACCAGACGTCATGCGGAAGATCTTCGGCAGCGGCCAGGCCGGCACATAGGTCGTCAGGCGCTCGACAGCACGCGGGGACAGGATGATCACGCCGTGACCGCCCTCGCCGCCCAGAACCTTTTGCCAGGAGAAGGTGGTGACATCGAGCTTGGAGAAATCGAGATCCTGCGCGAAGGCCGCAGACGTGGCGTCGCAGATGGTCAGACCCTTGCGGTCATCAGGGATGAAGTCGGCGTTCGGAACGCGGACGCCGGAGGTCGTTCCGTTCCAGGTGAAGACGACATCGCGGTCGAAATCGACTTCGGCAAGGTTCGGCAGCAGACCGTAATCGGCATTGAACTTGCGCACATCGGCAAGCTTCAGCTGCTTCACCACATCGGTGACCCAGCCGGCGCCGAAGCTTTCCCAGGAGAGCATGTCGACGCCGCGTTCGCCGAGCAGCGACCACATGGCCATCTCGACGGCGCCCGTGTCGGAGGCCGGAACGATGCCGATGCGGTAGTCAGCGGGAACCTTGAGAATTTCGCGGGTAAGGTCGATGGCCAGCTTCAGCTTTTCCTTGCCGACCTTGGCGCGGTGCGAACGACCGAGCGGGGCATCGGAAAGCGCGTCGAGCGACCAACCGGGGCGCTTCGAGCAAGGGCCAGAAGAAAAGTAAGCATTCGCCGGACGCGCGGCGGGGGCGACGATATCAGCCATATAGATACCCTTCCAGGTAATTAGCCTCTCGTTGGGGAGAGGTGTCCCGCCGTCGGAACTACTCCTGTCGCCTGACGCAGTCAAGCGGGCGCGCGTCGCATGAGGAGAAATTTTTGTCTCGTCTGCGCCGCCGAAGCTCCGGGCAGAAACGCAAAAGGGCCGCCCGAAGGCAGCCCTGTACTTGATCGCTCAAGGGATCTTACTTGTAGACCGGCAGCTCTGCCGGCGGCTCGTAGGCCACGGGCGTTTCGCAGCCACCGAAGACGTAACGCGCGCCAGCATGGACGCTGTGGCTGTGGAAGCCCTTGTCGTAGCCCGGGCCGCCGTTCAGCGCGTAACCGAACATGTCGCCGCCCGCAGTGTGGCGGAAGCGGTAGCCGAGATCAGCCTTAACGTTGCAGGTCACGTCGATCGAGGCGCCAGCCATCAGCTGATAGGCAAAGCGCCAGCTGCCGGCACCATGGTGCTCGACGGTTGCGTCACATCCGGTACCGTTGTCGGCGCAGGACGTGTTGCGAAGCTTGTCCCACTTGACGTAGGAGCCACCGATACCGCCGCCGATATAGGGCGTGAAGTAGGCATATGTGCCGAGGTCGACATAAGCGTTGGCCATCAGCGTATAGGCGCGCATCGAGGAGACATCAGAGGACGTGCACGGCGTGGCGGAGAAGCCGCACTCGCCGCGTGTCGAGCCGTTGAAGTCGGCCTTGGTCAGGTAGTCGAACGTCAGGTCCGTGCGCAGATAGCTGTTGATCTGATAGCCGACACCGCCGCCGACCCAGAAGCTGTCCTTGATCGAGGACGTGGCGAAGTCGACCTGATTGCCGTTGCTGCCCTGAAAGTAGTTGGCGCCGCGCAGCTTGTTGAAGCTGTAGCCCAGATCGCCGCGCAGGTACCAGCCCGAGGCTTCCGAAACGGCAACTTCGGGAGCATCGACATAAACGGGCTGCGGTTCAGGCTGATAGACATCGGCCGCATAGGCGGCCGAGCTGGCGAGCAGGGCAGCCGTTGCCACGGCAAGAATGGTTTTCGTCATGACAGGATACTCCAAATCCCAGCGTTATCGCGTCAGGCTGTCAAAGACCCAACATCCTGAATTGGGACAGATAATGGAGTGGAAAGGTTAAGTTCGGATTAACTACAGTTCTTAACTTTAGACGTTATCCATTTGCTTACCTTGATACTTAGGGCGAGAAGTCCGGCCCAAAAGAAAAATGCGGCCCGAGGGACCGCATTTCAGTATCTCCCGGTCTGTCCGCGAAGTGCTCAGGCAGCGTGGCGCGCCGTGGGGCGCTCGCCCCCGAGATTGAACAGACCGAGCCGCTGGTCCATTTCGGCCGCCTCGCCCGCGAGGCGATGGATGGCAGCAGTCGTCTCCTCGACCATCGCGGCATTCTGCTGTGTCATCGCATCGAGCTGGTTCACCGACGTGTTGATGTCCACAAGCGTTTGCGCCTCTTCGCGGGTGGAGTCCATGATCTCGGCGATATGGCTGTTGATCGACAGGACATGCGATCCGATGCCATCGAGCGCATTGCCGGCCTTTTCCACCAGCGTCACGCCGTGATCAACTTCGCCGCGCGACTTGGAGAGCAGGCCTGCGATCTCCTTCGCCGCATTCGACGAACGCTGCGCAAGCTCGCGAACCTCCTGTGCGACAACGGCGAAGCCCTTGCCGCTTTCGCCTGCACGCGCCGCCTCGACGCCGGCATTGAGGGCGAGGAGATTGGTCTGGAAAGCGATTTCGTCGATCACCGACACGATCTTGTTGATCTCCATCGAGGATCCCTGGATCGCCTCCATGGCCGCGATTGTATCGCGCATGATGTGGCCGGACATCGCGGTATCGTCCCGCGCGGCCCGGGCGATCCGTTCGGCTTCCTCAGCCCGGGCGATCTGTACCTTCACCGCACCGGTGATTTCCTGGATTGCCGTTGCGGCCTGCGAGATCGCAGCCGCCTGCCGCTCGGTCCGCGCGGCGAGCTGGTCTGCACCCGTCCGCATCTCCTCGGAGCCTTCACGGACGGCGACAGAATTGCCGCCGATGCCGCCAAGTGTGGCACTCAGTGTCTCGATCGCTTTGTTGAAGTTGGAACGCAGCGCTTCGAGATCCGCCGGAAAACGGGTTTCAATGCGGAAGGCGAGATCGCCCGCGGCCAGCCTGTCCAGGCCCTGATCGAGAGTTTCGACCACCTCCTGCAGGGTTCGAGCCTCGCTGTCGCGCTCTTCCATACGCTGGCGGCGTTCTTCTTCGGCGCGCGCCCGTTCTTCCCGGCGCTCGGCTGATTGCCGCTGCTGCTCGATCAGCGCCAGCCGGAAGCGTTCGAGCGCGCGGGCCATGCTGCCGATCTCGTCGCGCCGCTCCTGGTTCTGAACAGGATGGTCGATCTCGCCGTCGGCCACGGCACCGGTAAAGGCGACAAGGCGCTCCAGCGGCGCGAACAGGCGGCGGGTAAAGACCCAGGTCGCCGCGGCAAGAACGCCAAGCGCAATGAGGCCGGTCACGAACAGGATCGTTGCAATGCGGATCGAGCCGGCTTCGAGCTCGGCCGTGGTCAGGCTTTCCGTCACCACGAAGCTCTGGTCACCGAAGGTAATGCGCCGGCCATAGACCATCGCGGCACCTTCAGGACGCTCGCCGGATTGTACGGAAACGCCGTCGCCCGACATGGTGAAATCCGCCCGGACATCGATGAGCTTGCCGGACGCGTCAAGCGCGATCCCGGTGCCCTCGCCCGACAGAATGGCGGCCTTCTGGCTGCTTCCGGCGACAATGCCCTTGGACAGGAGGTTCTCGAAGACATCGGCCTTCACCTGGAACATCAGGCTGCCCTTGTAACCACCAAGCTTGACGAAGGGGACGGCGAAATAGATATCAGGGGCACTGGGATCCGCACCGACCGACAGGCCGGAGAAGTTGACGCCGACGACATCGTCGACCGCTGCTGCCGCTGCCTGCACCGACTGCTGGAAGACACGCCCAAGGTTCGTGGCAGCCCAGCTTCCCTCCGCGAGATTTTCCCCGAATGCAGCGCCCTTCTTGAAGGAGTAGATGACATTGCCGTTCTGATCGGCGATCAGCATGTCGCTGAAGCTCGTGCCTTCGAGATATTCGGCAATCTGGGCCTGCGTGGTCTCATGGGTGGAATAATAGAAACCACTCGGCCCCTCGGGCTTCAGCAGTTTCTCGCGTTCGCCGGGCGGATTGGGATTTTCCGCAACGAAGACACGCTGCAGTTCGGCTTTCGCATCGCCTGTGCTTTTGCTGATGGTGTTCCAACCGCTCTTCAGCCCGGTCATCGACTGCTGCAGCGTCTCGATCTTGGCGATGGAGGCTGCCTGGTTTTCCAGCGCTTGGAGCTTCTCCGTCAGCATGTCGCCTCGGAAAGTCAGCATGCTCGACATCGCCTTCTCGGTCTGCTCGCCGAACAGCGCACTGGAGCTGCGATAGGCAAAGACATTGAGGAGCGCGACGGTGATGAAAGTCAAAACGAGAAAGACGGCAATGACTTTGAACGAAAGCGAGTGGATGCGAGCTGTCATGTTCATTGTTCCCCTGGGCAGTCCAGGCAAGAACCCTGCGCCCACAGATTCATGGCCTGCCGTTTCAAATCGGCAGGCTCCCCTTTATCCGGGAACAATCACCCTCAGCGCTTAATCGGGGGTAAAGATATCAGGCTAATCCCTGTAATCCAGGGGGTTACGCCGTCTGCTTGATGCCCTGTCGGAGACCCGCGAACAGTTCAACGGAGCGTAGGCGGGCGTCAAGGTCGTGCACCGGCATTGAGACGATCACCTCGTCAGGACGAACCTCTGCGATGAAGCGCTCCAGTTTGTCTGATGCCGTCTCCTGGGATCCGACGATCGCATAACGCAAGGTATGTTCGACGCCGATACGCTCGATCTCGGTCCAGAAGCCCTCCATGGTATCGACGGGACGCGGAAACGGCCGCCGGATATTGCGTCGCAGATTGACGAACTGCTGCTGTGCCGAGGTGAAGAGGTGCGACGCCCGCGCATCCGTCTCGGCAATCGCGGCCATGACACCCACCATGACATACGGCTTCTGCAGGCCCGCCGACGGCTGGAACCGTTCGCGGTAGATCTCGACGGCTTCGAGGAGCTGATCGGGCGCAAAATGCGAGGCGAAGGCATAAGGCAGGCCGAGGGCCGCCGCGAGATGCGCGCTATAGAGACTGGAACCAAGGAGCCAGATCGGCACATGGCTGTTCATGCCGGGCACGGCGATCAAGCCGCTCTCTTCATCCGGAGTACCGAGCAGCCGCTGCAATTCGATGATGTCATGGGGGAAGCTTTCAGCGCCGGCTTCCATGTTGCGGCGAAGGGCGCGCGCCGTGCGCATGTCCGTGCCGGGAGCTCGACCGAGACCGAGCTCGATGCGCCCGGGATAGAGCGCCTCCAGCGTTCCGAACTGTTCCGCTATCACCAGCGGCGAATGGTTGGGCAGCATGATGCCGCCCGATCCGACGCGGATCGTCTGCGTGCCGGCAGCGACATGCGAAATGACGAGCGCAGTGGCGGCGCTGGCGATGCCAGGCATGCCATGATGTTCAGCCAGCCAGAAGCGACGGTAACCGTTCTTCTCCGCCGCCTGGGCAAGCCGACGCGACGCATCCAGTGCTTCGCGCACAGTATGCCCTTCGGCAATCGGGGAGAGGTCGAGAATGGAAAACGGGATCATGTCGGCGGCCTTCGATCTTTGAGACCTTTCATGTAGGGAGGGCAGATCAGGCGCCCAAGAGGTGACGATAATAAAATATAATCACTTCGTTTGTTTTTGTTTTGTTCACATTTCAGTGGCACTTCTGCCCCGACCTGCACTAGGATCTGCCATGACTTCAACGATTCGCATCATCGGCATCGATCCGGGCCTACGCCGCTGCGGCTGGGGCGTGATCGAGACACTCGGCAACTCGCTGCGTTTCGTCGCTTCGGGTACGGTCACCTCCGATGGCGATATGGACCTCGCTTCGCGCCTCTGCCAATTGCATGACGGCCTGGCTGAAGTGGTTCACGCCCACAAACCCGACGAAGCGGCTGTCGAACAGACCTTCGTCAACAAGGATGCGGTTGCCACCCTGAAGCTCGGCCAGGCCCGCGGCATCGCCATGCTGGTGCCTGCCCGCGCGGGTCTGCGTGTTTCCGAATACGCGCCGAATGCGGTGAAGAAAGCCGTCATCGGCGTCGGCCATGGCGACAAGAAACAGATCCATATGATGCTGAAGATCCTGATGCCGAAGGCCGAATTCAAGGGCAATGACGCAGCCGATGCCCTCGCCATCGCCATCTGCCACGCCCATAACAGAGGCGGCGAACGCATGCGCCAACTGCTCGCTAGCGCCTGATTTGTTCTTGACTTGTTCCAAGTCTGCATTTAAGTAATACCCCAGAGGTATTACCATGCGCGTTACGGAAAAAGGCCAGGTCACCATTCCGAAGGAAATCCGCGATCGGCTCGACATCAAGCCGGGGTCGGATGTCGACTTCGTCGTCGCGGACACAGGTGTCATGCTGGTCAAGACCGGCGACGCCACGGATGCATTCAAGGACTTCGATGCCTGGGCGCGGAGCGTCCAAGGGACCTTCGACACCAATGGAATGACAGCAGACGAGTATGTCGATTGGCTTCGGGGACCCCGTGATGACCTCGACCATCATTGACACGAATGCGCTGATCGACGTGCTCGGACCAGATAGCGAAACGCGCGTCTGGTCGCTTGATGCAATGAAACGCTGCTTCCATGAAGGGCCGCTCGTGGTCAATCCGGTGATTTGGTCCGAACTAGCAGCCTCGCCCTTGAGCGAGCAGCAGCTGAGCCTGGCCCTTGATTGGCTCGATCTGAAGAAGGAACCGCTATCCTACGAAGTGGCGTTTCGCGCTGGCAAGGCTCATCTTCTCTATCGAAGGAATGGGGGGCAGCGCGAACGCACTCTGCCGGACTTCTTCATCGGCGCACACGCCGCCGTCCGGTCTCACCGGCTACTGACACGGGATGCAGCGCGCTACCGCACCTACTTCCCCGACCTCGACATCATCTCCCCCGAAACCCATCCCCTGTAACGCGACGGACGCATCCATGATCGGCAAACTTAAAGGCACCATCGACGAAATTGGCGACGATTACGTCCTCGTCGATGTCCACGGCGTCTGTTACGTCGCGCATTGCTCGGCCCGCACCTTGTCGCGCATCGGCTCTGCCGGTGAAGCCGTCGTGCTGTTCATCGAGACTTATGTGCGCGAGGACCAGCTGAAGCTCTTCGGCTTTATGAGCGCGCTGGAGCGGGAGTGGTTCAACCTGCTGCAAAGTGTCCAGGGCGTCGGCGCTAAGGTGGCGCTCGCCGTGCTCTCCACCCTCACCCCATCGGAACTGGCGAATGCGATCGCGCTGCAGGACAAAGCCGCCATCTCCCGCGCGCCCGGCGTCGGCCCCAAAGTCGCGCTGCGCCTCGTAACCGAACTGAAGAACAAGGCGCCCGCTTTCGCCGGCGAGGCCGCCGCGAATATCGGCCTCAAGCAGGAACTCGGCGAAGGTGTCGCCTCCGCACCGGTCGCCGACGCGGTCTCGGCGCTCACCAATCTCGGCTACTCCCGCGACCAGGCGGCCAATGCCGTCGCCGCAGCGCTGAAGAACGGCGGCGAAGGGGCTGACAGCGCCAAGTTGATCCGGCTGGGGCTGAAGGAGCTGTCGCGGTGACTTCCTTGCGCAAATTCGAAATCCTTACTATCCTAAAATTGTAAGGAGAAGATCATGAACGTGTTCTATGGGAAGATGACCTCCAAGGGACAAACGACTGTTCCCCAAGAGATCAGAGAGCTTCTGAAGTTGAAGCCGGGTGATCGAATTCGCTACGTCGTGCGAAACGGCGAAGTCGTGATCAAGGCAAAGAACAAACGGTTGATCGATCTGGCGGGTATCCTTCATCGTCCCGACGTTCCGGCCCTCAGCCTGACCGATATTGATGAGGCCATCGGTGATGCCATCGTTGAACATGTGAACCGCAGCACATGATCGGACTCGACACCAACATTTTGCTTCGGCTGATACTTCAAGATGACGAGACACATTCGCAAAAGGCGCTTGCGCTGGTTGGCGGTCTGACGCCGGGAGAACCCGGCTTCGTCAATAGCGCGGTTCTGCTGGAATTCATCTGGACTGCTCGCCGACAGGCCAAGATGTCCAGGGAAGAGCTGAAGCGGATTCTTGGGGGTTTTCTGGACTCGGATAATCTGGTGCTGGAAGATGAGAACGTCATTGAGCTTGCACTGGACGAGATGGAGCGGAGCGAAGAAGAGTTCGCCGACATTTTTATTGCCTTGAAGAACCGCGAACTAGGCTGCCGCTCCACCCTGACCTTTGACAAACGCGCCGCCTCCGGCGTGCCCGGCACGGAACTTCTCGCATGATGACCAACAACCCGATCCTGACGCCGGAAAAGCGTGGTGAAGACCTCGATGCCGCGCTCCGCCCGCAAACGCTCGACGATTTCACCGGTCAGGCCGAGGCGCGCGCCAATCTGAAGATCTTCATCGAGGCGGCAAAGAACCGTGGCGAGGCGCTGGACCATGTGCTCTTCGTCGGCCCTCCCGGCCTCGGCAAGACGACCCTTGCCCAGATCATGGCCAAGGAGCTCGGCGTCAACTTCCGCTCGACCTCAGGCCCAGTGATCGCCAAGGCGGGTGACCTCGCGGCCCTTCTCACCAATCTTGAAGAGCGCGACGTGCTCTTCATCGACGAGATCCATCGCCTGAGCCCCGCCGTCGAGGAAATCCTGTATCCGGCAATGGAAGACTTTCAGCTCGATCTGATCATCGGCGAAGGCCCGGCGGCCCGTTCGGTGAAGATCGACCTGTCGAAGTTCACCCTGGTTGCTGCCACCACCCGCCTGGGGCTTCTGACCACCCCGTTGCGCGACCGCTTCGGCATTCCGGTGCGGCTGAATTTCTACACCGTCGAGGAACTGGAATCGATTGTCCGTCGCGGTGCCCGGCTCCTCAACCTCCCGATGACCGAGGACGGCGCCCGCGAAGTCGCCCGTCGTGCGCGAGGCACACCACGCATCGCCGGCCGCCTGCTGCGCCGTGTGCGCGACTTTGCCGAGGTCGCCCGTGCCGAAGCAGTGACCCGGCAGATTGCCGATGAAGCTCTCACGCGGCTCAATGTCGACAATTTGGGCCTCGACCAACTCGACATGCGCTATCTCTCGATGATCGCCGTCAACTTCGGCGGCGGCCCGGTCGGCATCGAAACCATCGCCGCAGGCCTGTCCGAACCACGCGACGCGATCGAGGACATCATCGAGCCCTACATGATCCAGCAGGGCTTTATCCAGCGCACCCCGCGCGGCCGCGTCTTGACGGCCACCGCCTGGAAGCACCTTGGCATGACGCCGCCGAAGGACCTTGAGGCGGCGCAGTTCAGATTGACGCTGGAGGATGATTGATCCCGTGACCAAACGCACCCTGATCACCATCAAGGACGGCAAGCGACGTTTCAACCATCGCATCGCGGGCCTTGCCTTTCGCGACGGCCACGTTCTTGTCCACCGCGCCACCCACGAGACCTTCTGGACCTTCCCGGGCGGTCGGGCCGAGATCGGCGAGACTTCGACTGAAACGCTGGTGCGCGAAATGCAGGAGGAACTGGGTGTGACGGCCGTGGTCCACGAACTGCTCTGGATCGTCGAGAACTTCTTCGATTACGAGCAGAAGGCCTGGCACGAACTCGGGCTTTACTACCGGATGGAGATCCCGGAGCACTTCCCCTTCCACGCGTCCGACATCATCCACCGCAACGAAGACGGCAAGAACAGCCTCGAATTCAAATGGGTGCCGGCCACGCGCGATGCGCTGATTGCACTCGACATCCCGCCATACTTCATCGCCGACGAGATCGAGAACCTGCCGAGATCTCCGAAGCACATCGTCTGGCACGACGGGAATCTTGACCGGCCATGAGCGCGCTCCGCTTCGTCCGCAAGCTCGCCTATGCCAACATGCTGGCCAACGACCGACTGCATGAGGCAGTCTCGCAGCTGGAGGCTGGAGAATTCGAGGCACCCCGCACGAGCTTCTTTCCGTCACTCGTCGCGACCCTCAACCACATCCTGATCATCGACTGGTTTTATGTCGACGCGCTCGAAGGTGGACAACTCGGTCCAAAGGCATGGGAGAACGAGATTCCCTATTCGGATTCTCGGGAACTCAGGGCCGCGCAACTGGGCTCAGACCAGCGCCTGCTCGCCCTTTGCATGAGGTTGACCGAAGACCGTCTCGCCGAGCCAGTTCAAATCCACCGCGCGGGCCGCATCCAGGTCGAGCGCTGTGACGACGTGCTGTCGCATCTTTTTCAGCATCAGACCCATCATCGTGGCCAGGCACACGCCATGCTGTCGGGCACCGGCATAAAGCCACCGCAGCTCGATGAGTTCATCGTCGCAGACGATGCACAAAACCGCCGGGACGTCCTCCAACGGCTCGGGCTGAAGGAAGCGGACGTCATGGCTCTGGACATCTGAGCACACCGGCGGTAGCGAGCCCCGACTAAAACGCGGCACCGTCCGCAGCCTCTCCACTACGACAGACCGAGCCTTGGGAGCAACGCGATGACAAGCGCCACGACACCGATTACCGTTTCCCTGGCTGGCGAGATCATCGATGGAACGCACCACCTGACGCAGCGCGTCTATTACGAGGACACCGATTTCTCCGGCGCCGTCTACCACGCCCGCTACCTGCATTTCATGGAACGCGCCCGGACCGACTACCTTCGCTGCCTGGGCGTTGCGCAATCGACCCTCTTCGAGACATCCGACGAAGGCCTCGCCTTCATGGTTCATCGGATGGAAATCGACTTCAAGGCCCCTGCCCGCATGGATGACGTTGTCAGCGTCGTCACGCGGACGGAAAAGGCCGGTGGCGCCAAGATGATCCTGCAACAGGAGATCCGCCGCGCAGATCAGCTGCTGATCGCAGCGAAGGTCGTGATCGCGGTCGTCAATCGCAATGGCCGGCCGAGGCGCCTGCCGGACGATCTCGCCAGGCAGTTCCTCACCTGACTTCACAAAGCCCTGATCGAGCTCTGTGGTAACCCCTTTTTAACCTTAATCGGGTCTTACTCGGAGGCTGGAAGATTGTGCAGCGCACGCCTTCCTTTGACCAAATTTTCATACCAGAAGCACTCTGGGAGCTAAGGCGGGAAAAGGGTTTCGGCGGCAGCGACCGCACATTTTCCACAGTAGAGCTCATGTCACCGCCCGGTCCGACCCACCGGGCGTTTGGATTTCGGGGAATTAAAGGCGATGGAACAAGTTGGAATGGCTGCGGCGACCCATGACGTGAGCCTTTGGGGCCTCTTCATGCAGGCGGGCCTGATCGTCAAGCTGGTCATGATCGGCTTGGTGGGCGCCTCCGTCTGGACCTGGGCCATCGTCATCGACAAGTATGTGAGCTATGCTCGCGCGCGGCGCCAGTTCGATCAGTTCGAACAGGTCTTCTGGTCCGGCCAGTCGCTGGAAGAGCTCTACCGCACGCTCGCCGAGCGTAGCAATACCGGCCTTGCCGCCATCTTCGTCGCCGCCATGCGCGAGTGGAAGAAGAGCTTCGAGCGCGGTGCCCGCTCGCCGATCGGCCTTCAGATGCGTATCGACCGCGCCATGGACGTTACCATGGCACGCGAAACCGAGACGCTTGAATCGCGCCTGTCGTCGCTCGCCACCATCGGCTCCGCCGGTCCCTTCATCGGTCTCTTCGGTACCGTCGTAGGCATCATGACCTCCTTCCAGGCCATCGCCGGCTCCAACAATGCAAGCCTCGCGGTCGTCGCCCCCGGTATCGCGGAAGCACTGCTCGCGACCGCCATGGGTCTGATTGCCGCTATTCCCGCCGTCATCGCCTACAACAAGTTTTCAGGCGAGGCCGGCAAGCTCGGCGCACGCATGGAAGGCTTTGCAGACGAATTCTCGGCCATCCTGTCGCGCCAGATCGACGAGAAGCTGCAGCCTCGTCAGGCCGCCCAGTAAAGCTCGGGGAGCAGGAGACGCATCATGGGTATGTCGGTTGGATCGGGTAGCAAGGGCGGCGGACGCCGCGGTCGTCGCGGTGGCAAGAAGGCCCTCGTCAGCGACATCAACGTCACACCCTTCGTCGACGTCGTTCTGGTGCTGCTGATCATCTTCATGGTCGCAGCCCCGATGATGACTGTTGGCGTGCCGATCGACCTGCCGCAAACCCAGGCCCAGGCGATGAGCAGCGAAAATCAGCCGATCACCGTCTCGGTCAATCCGGAAGGCGAGATCTATCTGCAGGAAACGGCGATCCCGATCGAGGAAGTCGTGCCGAAGCTGCAGGCGATCGCCACCACCGGCTACAGTGAACGCATCTTCGTGCGCGCCGACACCGCCGCCACCTACGGCATCGTCATGCAGGTCATGGCGCGGATTTCGGCCGCAGGCTTTACCAATATTGGTCTTGTGACCCTGCAGGAACAGCAGAACTGATCGGACGGACATGAAGGGCAGCCTCTTCACATCCTCGCTTCTGCACACTCTGGCGCTCTCGGCGGCGCTGGTGAGCCTCGGCTCGCCTGAAAAACTCGAATTCGCTCCGATGGAATCGCTCCCGGTCGACATCGTTCCGATCGAGGAGTTCACCCAGATCCAGAAGGGCTCGACGGACGCGCCGATGGCGGAGAAATCCGCGCCCGTGCCGACCAAGAAGCCACCGATTGCGGAGCCCGCCGAGAATATCGGCGACAACGAGGTCGATCTTAAAGCCCCACCGACCCCCTCCAAGCGGCCGGTCGAACAGGAAGTCGCGGCCGCACCGAAGAAGGTCGAGACGCCGGCGCCGACGCCTGATCCGAAGGTTAACGAGGTGAAGGAAGTGGTCAAGGAAGACACGGCTCCCCCACCGGAGCCGGAACCCCAGCCCACGGAGCCTCAGCCGGTCGAACAGGCGGTAGCCGAAGAAATCCCCCTGCCCGAGCAGGCGCCGATCCCGGCTGCCCGCCCGAAGCCCGAGATCGCCAAGCCGGCGGAGAAGAAGCCGGCGCCCAAGCCTGACGCCAAGAAAGACACCAAGGCGCAGGAAACGGCGAAATCCAAGCCGCAGATGGAAAGCGACTTCAACGCCGACGAAGTGGCAGCCCTTCTCAACAAGACGGATGCCGCCGGCGGTGGCGCGAAGCGTTCCACCGATCAGGAAGCCCTGGGCGGCCGCACCGACACCGGCGGCTCGAAGCTCAGCCAGAGCGAACTCGATGCACTGCGTGGCGTCATCCAGGACAACTGGCTGATCACGCCGGGCATGGCGGATGCCGCCGACGTTCGCATCCGCGTCACCTTCCGCCTCGACCAGAACGGCGCGCTGATCGGCGAACCCGAAGCGACGGCCACCGGCGGCTCGCCCTCGGCCCAACAGGTCCTCATGAGCGGCGCCGTTCGCGCCGTGCGCAAGTCCGCCCCCTTCACCAATCTGCCCCCGGACAAATACGACGCTTGGTCTGAAGTTGTCGTCAATTTCGACCCCAGCGAACTGATGTAAGAGCTGAAAGGCTTGGTAAGCATGAAAACTCTCCTCCTCCGACTTCTGCTGGTCTGTGCCGGCATGGCAGCTGCCTTTGTGGCGCCTGCAAACGCAGCCGTTGAAATCAACATCAACCGCGGCAACGTCCAACCGCTGCCGATCGCCATCACCGACTTCATCTCGGCCGATGGCATCGGCGCGCAGATCTCTGCGGTCGTGGAAGCCGACCTGAAGCGCTCGGGCCTCTTTGCCCCGGTCAACCGTGCGGCCTTCATCGAGAAGATTCAGAACCCCGATCAGGCACCGCGCTTTCCCGACTGGACAGCCCTGAAGGCCGAGGCCCTGGTCGTCGGCCGCATCGTGCGCGAACCCGATGGCCGCCTGCGCGCCGAATTCCGCCTCTGGGACACCTTCGGTGGCCAGCAGATGACCGGCCAGCAGTTCTTCACCGATCCGAAGAACTGGCGCCGCGTCGCCCATATGATCGCCGACGCGATCTATGAGCGCATCACCGGCGAAAAGGGCTATTTCGACACCCGTGTCGTCTTCGTCTCGGAGAGCGGCCCGAAGACCGACCGCAAGCGCCAGCTGGCCATCATGGACCAGGACGGCGAAAACATCCGCATGCTGACCAACAGCAACGACATCGTCCTGACGCCGCGCTTCTCGCCGAGCCGCCAGGAAATCACCTACATGTCGTTCGAGGGCCAGCAGCCGCGCGTCTACCTCCTGCAGCTGGAAACCGGCGCCCGCGAAGTGGTCGGCAACTTCCCCGGCATGACCTTTGCGCCGCGCTTCTCGCCCGACGGCCAGCGGGTCATCATGAGCCTGCAGCAGGACGGAAACGCCAATATCTACACGATGGATCTGCGGTCGCGCACCACGACACGTCTGACGAACACGGCCGCGATCGACACCTCGCCGTCCTATTCGCCCGATGGCAGCCAGATCGTCTTCGAAAGTGACCGTGGCGGCCGCCAGCAGCTCTATGTCATGGGTGCCGACGGCTCCGGCCAGCGCCGCATTTCATTCGGTGACGGTTCCTACTCGACCCCGGTCTGGTCGCCCCGCGGCGATCTGATCGCCTTCACCAAGCAGTCCGGCGGCCGGTTCTCCATCGGCGTCATGAAGACTGACGGCTCCGGCGAACGCATCCTGACCACAGGCTTCCACAACGAAGGCCCGACCTGGGCACCGAACGGACGCGTGCTGATGTTCTTCCGCCAGAACGCTGGCGCCGGTGGCCCGCAGCTCTACTCGATCGACTTGTCGGGCTACAACGAGCAACTGGTGAAGACGCCATCCTTCGCCTCCGACCCGGCCTGGTCGCCGCTGATGGAATAGTGACTGGAAAGAGGCGCAATTGCGCCTCTTTCTTGCCTCAAAGGGCCGGCAATTGCGCTGTTTCTGACGAGAATTGACGCTTCGTTAACCATAATTGTTGGAAGCCGGTTAACCGCGATTGGTTATGCTCCGGCAACCCTAACAGAGAATTCAAGGAGACCGGCGATGAGCCGCATTCATTCCCCGGCCACGAGCCGCCTGCAGAAGATGGCAACCAATCCGGCCATGGTCGCATTTGCCGTGGCCCTCGCCCTTGCCGGCTGCGCCAACAAGAAGAACCTGCCGAACAGCGCCGGCGAACTCGGCCTCGGCGCCGGTGGCGCTGGCGCCGCCACCCCCGGCTCGGCCCAGGACTTCACCGTCAACGTCGGCGACCGCATCTTCTTCGACACCGACTCCACCGCCATCCGCGCCGATGCCGCCCAGACGCTTGATCGTCAGGCGCAGTGGCTGCAGCGTTACCCGAACTACGCGATCACGATCGAAGGCCATGCCGACGAACGCGGCACCCGCGAGTACAACCTGGCACTGGGTGCCCGCCGTGCAGCTGCGACCCGCGACTACCTCGCACAGCGTGGCGTTCCGGCTCAGCGCCTGAAGACCATTTCCTACGGCAAGGAACGTCCGGTCGCCGTTTGCGACGACATCTCCTGCTGGTCGCAGAACCGCCGCGCCGTCACTGTTCTCGGTGGCGCCGGCATGTGATCCGGCTCACCCGGTCATCACCAGAGCTTGAAGGCGGCCCATGGGCCGCCTTTTACTTTTCTCCTTACTTTGGCCGAACTTGGTTGCTTTTTGCAGGCAATTGGGAAAACTCCTGTCGGCGCTGGTTCGGCGCAAAATCATCGCGAAAACAGGAAAAGGAACATGAACAAACTTGTGATGGCCGCTCTGTTTGCGACGGCCTCGCTTACCGGACTGAGCAGCGCTGCTAACGCATTTCAGCTGTTTCCGAATGTCCAGCTCGGCCAGAAGGCAACCGGACAAACGCCGAAGGCAGACGTCCAGTTCGCTCAAGCGACGGATCCGACCTTGCGTGTCCAGCAGCTTGAGGAAGAAATCCGCGCCCTGAATGGCCGGATCGAGGAAATGAGCTTCCAGCTCCTGCAGATGCAGGAAGCCATCCGAAAGCAGCAGGAAGACAATGAGTTCCGCTTCCAGGATCTCGAGAAGAAGAGCGGCTCGCTGACGCGTCCTGCCACAGCCGGCGACCAGCAGGATTCGGTCGCAGAGATCATCACCGAAACCCCGGACGTCGGCGTAACCGCCGACGCTTCCGGTCTCGGATCCGGGACGGCACCCGGCGAACAGACGCTCGGCTCCATCGCGCTCGACGAAAGCGGCATGCCCGTCACGGCCACGCTCAACCAGGATGCGCTGAACAACAGCTCGACCGCCCTGCCCGGCGTCGATACCGGCGTGACCGCCCCCTCGACGACGCCTCCGTCTGCGCCGCAGCAGACCGCCTCGCTCAATTCCGAGGGCGACGTCTATCAGATTGCCTATGCCCATGTGCTCTCCGGCGACTATTCGCTGGCCGAGAGCGAGTTCCGCGACTTCATCGCGGCCTATCCGAGCAGCGCCAAGATCGCCGATGCGCATTTCTGGCTCGGAGAAGCGCTTTACTCCCAGGGCAATTTCAACGAGGCGGCCAAGACCTTCCTCAACGCCCATCAGACCTACAACACCTCGCCGAAGGCGCCTGAGATGCTGCTGAAGCTCGGCATGTCGCTCGCCGCCCTCGACAATACCGAGACCGCCTGCGCCACGCTGCGCGAAGTCTCGAAGCGCTACCCTAAGGCTTCCCGCGCCGTCGTATCGAAGGTCGCGAGCGAGCAGAAGCGCCTCAGCTGCTGATGAGCGCCGTCCTCGCGGCAGGGTCTTCACTGCCCGAACGCTCGCCCGAAGCCGCGATCCAAGACTTTCTCCTCTCCCTCAACCGTCCCATGCGCCTGCTCGTTGCCGTATCCGGTGGCAGCGATTCGCTCGGCCTGCTTTTGTCGCTGAAGCGCGCGATCGACGGACAGACATATGCTCACCGCCACTCTCTTTCCGCCGCAACCATCGACCACGGCCTGAGGCCAGAAGCCGCCGACGAGGCTGAGCAGGTCGCGATACTATGCAGAGAGCTCGGCGTCCCGCACCGGATCGAACGCTGGACCGGCGAGAAGCCCACGACCGGCCTCTCCGCTGCCGCTCGCGAGGCGCGTTATCGGTTGCTCGCCCATGCAGCAGACACCTACGACGCCGACGCAATCGTCACCGGCCATACCCTAGACGATCAGATCGAGACTGTGGCCATGCGCGCCGGTCGCTCCGCCGACGCTGTCCTCGGTCTTTCCGGCATGGCGCCTGCCACCCTGTATGCCGGCCGCCTCTGGATCCTCCGCCCATTTCTTCACACGCGCCGTGCCGCGATCCGCAGCAGCCTCGAGGCCTCAGGCCGGGCATGGATCGACGACCCGAGCAATGACGATCCCCACTACGAGCGCGTCCGGACACGGCGCACTGCTCCGAGAGTCGATGCCGCCACGATCGACGCTGCCGCCCGACAGAGAATATCCCTTTCGGGACAAGCGGCAGTCTGGCTGAGACGCCACGCGATTGCCGGCCCCGGAATGCTGGTGCGCGTTTCGCTGGATGCCTCCGGAGATTCGGAGAAGGAAGTTCGCGATCATGCTCTCGGTGCGCTGGTCGCCGTGCTCGGCGGCAAGCCGCATCGTCCGGGTGCAGACAGTCTTGCGAGGCTGAGCCGCAACCTGGACGAAGGTACCGATTTTCGCCTGACCCTGTCAGGTGCGCTCATCCTTCGACGGCGTGATCGGCTCTATCTGGTGCGTGAAAGGCGCGGTCTTTTGCCGCTGTCTTATTTACCAGGGGCAATCGGTGTCTGGGACGGCCGCTATACAATCCTGAATTTAAGCGACGCGGAGATCACGGTCACGGGCGGCCCTGCACCCACAATCGACCCTGCCCTGCCCGGCTCGATCCGTTCTGCATTGCAGGGAAACGCGCCACAAATCATTGATATCGATGGCATTTCCTACCAGCAGGGCGCACTCGTGACGGTCGTACCACGGCTCTCGCTCTACGCGGATTTCATGCCCTGTTTCGACCAGCTATTGGCCGATGCGATGGCCAAACTGATTGGCGCGGAACCGAGCCCCCGCTGTCCCATTTAAGACTTATTGACGGAAAACGATCTGTGAAGGCCCGTTTGCCTTGGCAAGGATGCGGCGCGATCCTATGTTAGAGAGTAATTCTGCGGGGCTTCGTCCCGCACCACAGGTTCGGGGAGTTCAATGAACCCAAATTTTCGCAATTTCGCGCTCTGGGCGATTATCGCACTGTTGCTGATCGCGCTCTTCAGCATGTTCCAGACCTCGCCGTCGCAGACGGCCTCGAGCGAGGTGCCTTATTCGCAGTTCCTCCGAGAGGTGGATGCAGGGCGCGTGCGGGAAGTGACGGTCACTGGCAATCGCGTTCTCGGCAAGTATGTCGAGTCTGGAACAGCCTTCCAGACCTACGCCCCCGTGGTCGACGACAACCTGCTGACCAAGCTGGAAGCCAAGAACGTGATGATCGTGGCCCGTCCTGAGACGGACGGATCCTCCGGCTTCCTGAGCTATATCGGCACGCTTCTCCCCATGCTGCTGATTCTCGGCGTCTGGCTCTTCTTCATGCGCCAGATGCAGGGTGGCTCGCGTGGTGCCATGGGCTTTGGCAAGTCCAAGGCCAAGCTTCTGACGGAAGCGCACGGCCGCGTAACTTTCGATGACGTTGCAGGCGTTGACGAAGCCAAGCAGGATCTGGAAGAAATCGTCGAATTCCTGCGCGATCCGCAGAAGTTCCAGCGCCTCGGTGGCAAGATCCCGCGCGGCGTGCTGCTCGTCGGCCCTCCGGGCACGGGTAAGACGCTTCTCGCCCGCTCCGTTGCCGGCGAAGCCAATGTGCCCTTCTTCACCATTTCCGGCTCGGACTTCGTCGAAATGTTTGTCGGCGTCGGTGCAAGCCGCGTTCGCGACATGTTCGAACAGGCCAAGAAGAATGCGCCTTGCATCATCTTCATCGATGAAATCGACGCCGTCGGTCGCCATCGTGGCGCCGGTCTCGGCGGCGGCAACGACGAACGCGAGCAGACGCTGAACCAGCTGCTCGTCGAGATGGACGGCTTCGAAGCCAATGAAGGCATCATCTTGATCGCGGCGACCAACCGTCCCGACGTTCTCGACCCCGCCCTTCTGCGTCCGGGCCGCTTCGACCGTCAGGTTGTCGTGCCGAACCCCGACATCGTCGGTCGTGAGCGCATTCTGAAGGTTCATGCCCGCAACGTGCCTTTGGCCCCGAATGTCGACCTCAAGGTTCTCGCGCGTGGTACGCCCGGCTTCTCCGGTGCCGACCTGATGAACCTCGTCAACGAAGCTGCCCTGATGGCCGCCCGCCGCAACAAGCGCGTCGTCACCATGTCGGAGTTCGAAGACGCCAAGGACAAGATCATGATGGGCGCGGAACGCCGGTCCTCCGCCATGACCGAGGCCGAAAAGAAGCTGACCGCCTACCACGAAGCCGGACATGCGATCACCGCATTGCAGGTGCCGGTCGCCGATCCGCTGCACAAGGCAACCATCATCCCGCGCGGCCGTGCGCTCGGCATGGTCATGCAGCTCCCCGAGGGCGACCGCTACTCGATGAGCTACAAGTGGATGGTCTCGCGCCTCGTCATCATGATGGGTGGCCGCGTGGCTGAAGAACTGACCTTCGGCAAGGAAAACATCACCTCCGGCGCGTCTTCCGACATCGAGCAGGCGACGAAGCTTGCCCGCGCCATGGTTACCCAGTGGGGCTTCTCGGATGTCCTCGGCCAGGTCGCCTATGGTGAGAACCAGCAGGAAGTCTTCCTCGGTCATTCGGTTTCGCAGTCGAAGAACGTCTCGGAATCGACCGCCCAGAAGATCGACATGGAAGTGCGCCGCCTGATCGACGAAGCCTATACCGAGGCCCGTCGCATCCTGACCGACCACCACGATGAATTTGTGGCGATCGCTGAAGGCCTGCTCGAATACGAGACGCTTTCGGGCGAAGAGATCAAGGCGCTGATCCGCGGTGAGAAGCCGTCCCGCGACAGTGGCGACGACAGCACGCCGAGCCGAGGCTCCGCCGTACCCTCGACCGGTCGCAAGGATGCGCCCAAGGGCGGCGAACCGGAAGGCGGGCTGGAACCCCAGCCGCACTGATCGCACGCGACAGAGATCAAGCGAAAGGCCACTCTTCACGGGGTGGCCTTTTTTGTATTGAACGGGACCAGCCGCAAAATCCGGTGGACGACAGGGCCTGCGGTAACGCCATGTAATGAGTTTTAGCGCTATTTTACGTGTTCTTCGTCGCGTTCTATGGCATGAGCAGCCAACCGCGGGCCCCTGCACGATCGCTTCTGGCTGATCACGTGCGGCGACCGCCAGCGAAATGGACTTGAAGGAACACTTGATGACACGTCGTTACTTCGGCACGGACGGTATTCGCGGCCTCTCCAACCGCTTCCCCATGACACCCGATCTCGCCATGCGTGTCGGCATTGCCGCCGGCACGATCTTCCGCCGCGGCGGGCACCGCCACAGGGTGGTGATCGGCAAGGACACGCGCCTCTCCGGCTACATGCTGGAAAACGCCATGGTCGCCGGCTTCACGGCCGCTGGCCTCGATGCCTTCGTTCTCGGCCCGATCCCGACGCCCGCTGTCGCCATGCTGACGCGCTCGCTCCGCTGCGATCTCGGCGTAATGATCTCCGCCTCGCACAATCCCTTTGCCGACAACGGCATCAAGCTCTTTGGCCCCGATGGCTACAAGCTGTCGGACGAGCTGGAGCAGCAGATCGAGGAACTGCTCGAGAAGGATCTCTACGGCCAGCTCGCAGCCCCCAACGACATCGGCCGTGCCAAGCGCATCGACGGCGTGCATGACCGCTATGTCGAATTCGCCAAGCGCACCCTGCCCCGCGACGTGACCCTTCACGGTCTGCGTGTCGCCATCGACTGTGCCAACGGCGCGGCCTACAAGGTGGCGCCCGCTGCCCTTTGGGAACTTGGTGCCGACGTGGTCACCATCGGCGACGAGCCGAACGGCACCAATATCAATCTGGAATGCGGTTCGACCCATCCGGACGCCCTGCAGAAGAAGGTCCACGAGACCCGCGCCGACATCGGCATCGCACTCGACGGCGACGCCGACCGCGTCATCATCGTCGACGAAAATGGCACCGTCATCGACGGCGATCAGCTGATGGCGGTCGTTGCCGAAACCTGGGCGCAGGACGGGCTGCTGCGTGGCGGCGGCATCGTCGCGACCGTCATGTCGAACCTCGGCCTGGAACGCTTCCTCGGCGACAAGGGCCTGACGCTTGCCCGCACCAAGGTCGGCGACCGCTATGTCGTCGAGCACATGCGCAGTCATGACTTCAACGTCGGCGGCGAACAGTCCGGCCATATCGTTCTCGCCGATCACGGCACGACCGGTGACGGCCTCGTCGCCGCCCTGCAGATCCTCGCCGCCGTCAAGCGGACCGGCAAGACGGTCAGCGAACTCTGCCATCGCTTCGAGCCCGTGCCGCAGCTCCTGCGCAATGTCCGCTTCTCCGGCGGCAAGCCTTTGGAAGACGCCGTCGTCAAGCAGGCCATCGCTGACGCTGAGGCCGAGCTCGCCAAGTCCGGCCGTCTGGTCATCCGCCCCTCGGGCACCGAGCCGCTGATCCGCGTCATGGCCGAAGGAGACGACCGCGAGCAAGTCGAGCGCATCGTCAACGAACTCGTCGACGTCATCGGCAGTGTACGCAGCGCCGCTGCCTGAGTTGCCGAAAAATCGCTGAATAACAAAAGCCCGGCTGCGATGCAGCCGGGCTTTTGTAAGTCTCGATCGGTCCGACGATCAGGCGGACAGCTTCGCCATGACTTCGTCGGAGATTTCGAAGTTCGAATAGACGTTCTGCACGTCGTCGTCGTCTTCGAGTGTGTCGATGAGCTTCATCAGCGAGGTCGCCTTTTCTTCATCGACTTCGATCGTGTTCTGCGGCTTCCAGATTGCCTTGACCGACTCGGCACCACCGAGGACGGCTTCCAGAGCCTTGGACACTTCGTTGATGTCTTCGAAGGCGCAGTAGATCGTATGCCCGTCTTCATCCGAAACGACGTCTTCGGCACCGGCTTCGATCGCCGCTTCCATCACCTTGTCGGCATCGCCGACGGAGGCCTTGTAGGTGATCTCGCCGACATGGTCGAAGGAGAAGGACACCGATCCTGTTTCGCCGAGCGCCCCGCCGGCCTTGGAGAATGTCGAGCGAACGACTGAGGCGGTGCGGTTGCGGTTGTCGGTCAGCGTCTCGACGATAACGGCAACGCCGCCCGGACCGTAGCCTTCGTAGCGGATCGCGTCATAGGTCTCGGCATCGGCGCCGGACGCCTTCTTGATCGCGCGCTCGATGTTGTCCTTCGGCATCGACTGCGCCTTGGCGTTCTGCACGGCGAGGCGAAGTGCGGCATTCATCGCAGGGTCGGGCAGACCGGTCTTTGCGGCAACGGTGATTTCGCGCGCGAGCTTGGAGAACATCTTCGAACGGATACCGTCCTGCTTGCCCTTGCGGTGCATGATGTTTTTGAACTGTGAATGGCCAGCCATGGCACCCCTGATCAGGTCTGTTTGTGGGAATGGCCGCCTTATAAGGGCGAAAGCCAGCTGTTTCAAGGCCGCGACAGCGCTTCAAAAAGCCGGAACAAGTGCCTGCCGAACTCGTTGCTGTGAGCACACACGACAAGGAGATAGAACATGGCAAGTTTCAGCGAAGCCCGCGAAAATCCCGTCGAGCAGCTTTGGGATGAAATCGACAGCATCCATGCCGGCATGCTCGGTCTCATGGGCGGCAACATGCATATGCAGCCGATGGCCCCGAATGCGGATCGCAAGCGCAATAGCATCTGGTTCTTCTCCAAGACCGACAGCCATCTTGTGCAGGCCCTGCGTCCCGGCAGCCGCGCTCACTTCTGCGTCGTTGGCAAGGATCACGACTATCATGCCTGCCTCGCAGGCACGCTGGTGGAGAACAAGGATCCGGCCAAGATCGACGAATACTGGAATTCGGTCGTCGCAGCCTGGTACGAAGGCGGAAAGTCCGATCCGAAGCTGACGCTTCTGGAACTCAAGCTGGACGATGGCGAGATCTGGGCCTCCACCAACAGCTCGCTCAAGTTCGGCTGGGAAATCGCCAAGGCGAACATGAGCGACGAGAAGATGCCTGACGTCGGCGTACACCGCGAGGTCCGCTTCGCCTGAGCCGCATAGGGGGTATTAAACCCCCTGCAAGACGAGAATCAGCGGCTTTTTCGGCAATGTTCGCATGGACACCGTGAAGCCGCGATTGTCCGAGATCTGCGTATCGAAACTGTCGTCGAACATCGACAGGAAGGTCTCGATCGGCGGACCACGGCGATGCATGGGCAGGATCAATGCGGAGCGCAGACGCTTCACGATCCGGCTCATGCTGTCGGCCCCGAGCGTCAGCCCCCCATCCACCGGCACCATGAGGATATCCAGTCGGCCGATCTCGCCGTAATGCGTGTCAGTCAGTTCGTGATGCAGGTGCCCGAGATGGCCGATGCACAGGCCCGCGACCTCGATGATGAAGATCGAGTTGCCATTCGGCTCCATGGCCCCGCCCCAACTCCTGATATCCGTGGGCACGTTTCGAACATAGGCGTCGCCAACGACCAGCCGATGCTCGATCGGTTCGCCGGGCTGGGCTTCGTTCCAGCCGTGCAGGACTGCACCGATCGCCGGATCCGGGTTGAGCGTGTAGTGACTCGAATGCGCCTTGTTCATCGTCACCACATCGGGCGTGCGCGACGTACGAAGCCAGCCGTTGAAATCGGTAGCAATCGAGATCCCGGCCGGCGTGTCGATCTGGAAGGTCGAATGACCGACGAAAGTGATGACCACGTCTTCCTGCACCTGCGCCAGGGTCAGCGCCGGAGCACCGGAGGCAGAGGGTGTGAAGTTGGCATATTGAACATTGGGAATTTTCTCGGCAATCAGCTGGCACTGGCTGACCTGCGGTCGCTGTGCCTCTTGCGCCAAGGCACCACCGGTCAGAACCGAGAGCACCATCGTGGACAACACCAGTCTCAGCATCATGCCGCTCCCTGCATCCCATCCAGATCAGGAGTGAGAGCATGAGGCAGCTTACCCCTGGGGTAAAGCCATGAGACCGGGCAGCCCTTGTCAATTTGCCGTTATCGCGGGGCGCGGAAAATACCCTGTCCCGGGCACATAGGCTTAATCGATCCTTAAGCGCTGCTGGTCAATCTTCGCACTCAGGCGGGGACTGCATCCCGCGACACATATCTGGAGAGGACCATCCCATGCCGGCGGCGCAAGCCCTATTCGACCACGACACCCAGACCACCGGCCATGCCCTACTGGATTGTATCGAAGCAGCCCTAAACGAAGACTTCAGCAAACTGCCGTCCGGCTCCGACCCGCTGGATCGCGCCGTCGCGCGCCTGATTGCGCGTTGCCAGGAGCGGTCGGGCGCACAGTTGAAGGACGTCGTTGAAATCTCGGTCAACGTCAACGAGACGGCCACGATGTCGGCCAATCTGCTTTACGATCTCAAACAGGTCGACCATCGGACGCATGACATTGCGGCAGCCGCCGAAGAAATGGCGGCGACGGTGGACGAGATCGCCCGTCACGGCGAAGAGATTTCCGGCGGAACGCGACGCGCGGGCGCCGCCTGCGATGAAGCTCGGCAATCGGCCATGGAAACACGCACGACCATGGAAGGCATCAACCGTGCGCTCGGCGATGCCTCCGACCGGATTGCATCGATCCATACCCTTGGATCGCGCATCTCGGAGATCGCCTCCAACATAAAGAAGATCGCGTCCCAGACCAACATGCTGGCGATCAACGCGGCCGTCGAAGCGGCACGCGCCGGCGAGGCCGGGCGCGGTTTTGCCGTCGTCGCTTCGGAAGTGAAAGCGCTTTCCGACCGCACGGCCAATGCGACGACGGAAATTTCCAAGATCGTCATGGACCTCGAGCAGGGACTGACTTCGATGAATGAGGCGATGTCCGTTAGCCGAAGCTCCGCAAGTGCCGGAACGACGGCCCTCGACAAGCTTTCGACCCGGCTGGCCGAAGCCCTACGCCAGGTCAATGAGAGCGCAGACAGCGCGGCCCAGATCGCAAGCGGTCTCGTCGAACAGAAAGCTGCCTCTTCGAGCGTTGCCAACGGGATTACCCACATCGCCACGAGCGCCGGCGATGCGACCCGCCAGCTCGGCCGGGTCATGGACGCGGTCGCAAGCGCACAAGCCGGCCTCGACAGGCGGCTGAAGGCTCTGGCCGAGGAGGACATCCCCGGCAAGGTGGTTCTGCTTGCGCAATCCGATCACGTGATCTGGAAACGGCGTCTCGCCAACATGATGGTGGGGCGCGACAAGCTCGATCCTCGGGAACTAGCCGACCACAAGAACTGCCGCCTTGGCAAATGGTATCTGGGCGCACGTACGACGCCACTTGGCCAGGACAGCGACTTCCTGTCGCTGGACGAGCCGCATTGCCGGGTGCATGAGCACGGGCTGGAAGCCGTCCGCTGCTACAACGCCGGCGATATCGGTTCGGCTCTGAAGCAGTTGCAATGCGTCGAGATCGCGTCCAGCGAAGTGTTGCAGAAGCTGGGACGACTGGAGCGCAAGACCTCGCGCACGTAAGGGCGCCATCGGCGTCCTGACACTCGATCCCGCCGTCAGGCCCAGAAGGGCGGGATCGTCTCGGCGAGCCGCGGCCCGAGCCGCAGCGGTGCGATCTTTTCAGCAAGCCCCGTGCTGTCGGAAATCTCGACGCCAACGCCACAGATCGTCGCAGGACCGCTCGCCGCCTCGAAGCGGCCCTTGGGCATCTTCGAGATGAAGCGGTTGAGCGGCTCTTCCTTCTCCATGCCGAGCGAGGAATCGTAGTCGCCGCACATGCCGGCATCCGACATATAGGCCGTGCCGCCGTTCAGGATCTGGTGGTCGGCGGTCGGCACATGGGTGTGCGTGCCGACAACGAAGCTTGCACGGCCATCGACGAAGTGCCCGAAGCACTGCTTCTCGCTGGTCGCCTCCGCATGGAAATCGAAGACGATAACGTCCGCCTGCTCCTTCAGCGGGGCGGCCGCAAGAATTGTTTCGGCCGACTTGAAGGGGTCGTCCAACTCAGGATGCATGAAGACGCGGCCCATGATATTGGCCACGAGCACGCGCGCCCCGTTGCGGGCATAAAACAGTCCGGAGCCCTTGCCAGGCGTGCCTGAAGGATAATTGGCCGGCCGCAGGAACTGGTCGTGCCGGGTGCAGAACGACACGGCCTCCTTCTGATCCCAGACATGGTTGCCGGTCGTCACCACATCGGCGCCGGCATTGATCGTCTCGAGATAGATATCCTCGGTGATGCCGAAGCCGCCGGCGGCGTTCTCGCCGTTGACGATGACGAAATCGAGCTTCAGGTCGGAGATCAGGCCCGGCAACCGCTCCCATACAGCCGTCCGTCCGGTCTTGCCCACCATGTCTCCGAGGAACAGAAGTCGCATTTTCGTCCAATCACTCCATGAATCTTCTGAGGCCACTCTCTGTCAGCACGGCTTCCAACCGGACGTCATGGGCCTCGTAGGGCACTTCTGCCACCTCCTGACAGTCGAATGCAATGCCGATCAGCCGCGGATGCCGGCCTTTTTCCCTGAGACGGGCAATCGCTCGGTCGTAATGTCCCGCACCGTAGCCGATCCGGTTGCCGGCGGCATCGAAAGCCGAGAGCGGCACCAGCAGCAGGTCGGGATCGAGAACCGCAGCTTCGGGCCCCGGTCCACGGGTACCGAAGCCGGTATCGATGAGCTCTGCGCCGGCCACGAGTTCGCGAAAGACGATCGTCTCCTTGTCGAGGACGACAGGCAGACAGAGGCGCGCGCCACGGGCCTTGAGCCGCGCCATGAGGGGACGAACATCCGCCTCGGAGCGGATCGGGAAGAAGCCGGAGGCGACAAGCCCGGGCTCCAGCGACAGAACATCTCCCGCAAGCTCGGCCATGGCAAGACTGTGCTCCAGTCTCGTCTCCGCCGGGATCGCATCCCGGGCCGCCAGCCGCGCCTTGCGGATCTCGGCCTTCAATTCTCGTTTTTCCACCATCACAAGGCTCTCTCCGTCCAGCCACGCCATATTTGGGGAGGCCAATCAACGAAAAATCGTGTTTTTGCCCTTCGTCAACTCGATTTTGAAAACCCCTGTAAAACCAGAGATTAACTCAAAGCGCTTAGACTAAGGTACAAGTCAACGTCCAAAGGGCATTTTATAATGCAGTTCTTTTCGCGCTTCGGCATCACGAAGACAATCACCGCCACGACGGTCCTGATCCTGATCGCGGCGCTCGGAGCCGTCGCATGGGTCATCTCCGGCAGCATCGAAACTCGCATCCAGCAGCAGGCGATCGCCGGCCAGGATGCAAGCCTTCGCACGGCGGCCACGATCATCGAACGGGATCTGCCCGGCACCCAGATCACTTGGGCTCAGGACGGCAACGTCAGCCGCATCGTCATGGAATCCATTCCGGCTGAGTTCACCGAGCACGGTATGATCGACGTCATCGGCCGCATGACCGGCCAGACGGCAACGATCTTTGCCTGGGATGCCGAACGCAAGGACTTCTGGCGCCGTACCACGAACATCATCAAGCCGGATGGCAACCGCGCCGTCGGCACAGCCCTCGGCCAGACCGGCGCCGTCTACCCCTATGCCGTCAAGGGCGAGGTCTATCGCGGTGAAGCCGTCATCCTTGAAACGCCTTACTACACGATCTACCAGCCGATCTTCTCGCCCGCCGGTGACGTGCTTGGCATTCTCTATGCCGGCGTGCGCAAGGCCGACATCAACAGCATCGCAACCGAGATGACCTATGCGATCGGCACCACGGCGCTGATCGTGCTTCTGATCGCAGCCACGCTGATCGCCCTTCTCGTCCGTCGCATCGTCGGCTCCTTGCCGCGCCTGACGGCCGTCGCGGACCGCCTTGCTTCCGGCCAGCTCGAAACCGAGGTGCCGGATCAGCATCTGCGCAACGAAATCGGTGCACTCGCCCGTGCGATCAACGTCTTCCGCGAAAGCGCGATCCAGAAGATCGAGATCGAACGCCGTGCCGCCGATGCCGCAGCCCAGGGCGAACAGGAACGTGCAGAGCGCGAGGTGGCCAAGGCCGAAGATTCGCGTCTCGTCCAGGAAGCGGTCGACGCTCTCGCCGACGGTCTGACCTGTTTGAGCGACGGCGACCTGACGGTCCGCATCGATCGTGCCTTCATCGGCAACCTCGACCGTCTGCGTGTCGACTTCAACGCCTCCGTCGAGAAGCTCAGCAGCACACTCGCCGAAATCCGCACCGAAACCTCGGGCATCGAGGCAAGCTCGGCCGAGATGCGCTCCGCCACCGACGACCTGTCGAAGCGCACCGAACAGCAGGCCGCCTCTCTGGAAGAAACGTCCGCCGCCCTGGAAGAGATCACCTCGACCGTCCGTGGCTCGTCGGCCAAGGCGGACGAAGCCGCGACCATGGCGACCAAGGCTCGCCAGAGCACGGAGACCTCGAGCAAGGTGGTGTCCGACGCCATCGAGGCCATGAGCCGCATCGAGCAGGCGTCGAGCGAGATCTCGAAGATCATCAACGTCATCGATGAAATAGCCTTCCAGACCAACCTACTCGCCTTGAACGCAGGCGTCGAGGCAGCGCGCGCCGGTGAAGCCGGCAAGGGCTTTGCCGTCGTCGCCCAGGAAGTCCGTGAACTGGCTCAGCGTTCCGCGAATGCCGCCAAGGACATCAAGGCGCTGATCAACAAGTCGGGTGAAGCCGTCGCCGGCGGTGTTTCGCTGGTTCAGCAGACCGGCAGCGCACTCACCGAGATCTCCAGTCAGGTGGCCGTCATCAACGACCACATCTCATCGATCGCCTCGGCTGCCCGCGAGCAGTCCACCGCGCTGAACGAGATCAATGGCTCGGTCAACCACATGGACCAGTTCACCCAGAAGAACGCCGCGATGGTCGAAGAAGCGACCGCCGTGACCCACCGTCTGGCCGACAGCGCCCGCAATCTGGGTGGCCTTGTCGCACAGTTCCGCGTTGCCGGCGGCGCAGTCTCCTCGAACCGCGCTCCGACCCCGAGCCACGCCGCACCGGCGCCTACGGCCCGTCCGGCAGCACGCCCAGCAGCCGCTCAAGCCGAGACGCGCCCCGTGGCCTCACCGGCGCGGCGCATGGTCGGCAACCTTGCCAAGGCCTTCGGTGGCGGCAGCACGGCAGCAGCCGCCTCGCAGGACAACTGGGAAGAATTCTGATCCCAGGATCAGATCAAAGAGAAAAGCCGTCGCGAGCGATCGCGGCGGCTTTTTTTGCATCATATCTGATGAAAAGAGAAAGGTGCGATCCACGGCAACCGATGGAGATTTACGATCCTGGGTGCCTACAAACGTAGGTGGGCGCCATATGTCCAAGCCCACGGGCCTGGTCAGGGACAGCTCCCTTTGGATCGAGTATGGCCCCAGGGATTGTGGTTCCTGTCGTGAGGCGCAGATCGCATTTCAGATATAGGCGCTTCGCGGGCACCGCGCCAGTGGGCTGGAAAAATAGTCCTCAAGCCTGAGGCTGGGGAGCGGGCCGCTGGGTGAGTTTACGCGTGATGCCGTTCAGGCGATCTGCAAGGTCGGCTATTGCATGCGCCACGGCTTCCTCGCGGTTATGCACGCCTGACAGGACCGTATCGCGGCCCTCGCGGAAACCGGCCAGCTCAGCCTCGGCCGCAGCAAGCCGACGATTGATCTCGGCCATCTCGTCCATCACCATGATCCCGGCCATGACAGTGATCCGGAGATCGCCGATCTCACCGAATTGCCCCTTGAGATGGCCGACATAACGATCGAACTCGCTCGCCAGCTCCGTCAGATGGGCTTCCTGCCCCTCCTCGCACGCCATGCGATAGGCTTTCCCGTCGATCGTGACTGTCACCTGCGCCATCGGCGTTCCAACTCTCTTCTACGCGTGGTGCACTCGCACCGTAAGCAAAAAGCGCCCAGCGGCACGATACTTCAGCGATCGAGCACCGCACGGATCGTTTCCATCGCCGTCACCAGTCGACGCGAAACCTCGCGGTTGACCTCCTCGAGCCGGTTGGCCCGAAACTCCGACTGGTCCAGTTCCTGAGCAAGCCGGGCGCGATCCGCATGAACGCGCCGCACCTCTCCATCGATCTCCATACTCTCGCGCTCCGCTTCGAAGCGCATGTCGACGGCGTTTTCGAGCCCGGCGACAGCCTGTCGTAGCGCCGCGAGCGCGGCATCCACCGAATTTTCCGCCGGCATTCTCTTGCCCCTGCCTCAGTGAAGTCTGTTCGCTACACGAATCGTCGTGGCCGCCCCGATCCTGTGAGCCGGGACAGTAAGCCTCGCCCTTGGCACGCGTCAATAAAGCGCACACCTCCGGAAGAAGCCAATTCTGTGGAAGACCGTCCCGTTCTTGCCACTCCGTAAGTCATCCGGCGCAGTCGCACAGGAAAGAGGCAAAGAGATGTTTTCTTGATCCAGGAAACGCCGCAACCCGGCCCATTTGTTGACTTGCGCGATGCACCTGCTAAGGATCACCCCCGTTCAGACGGCCCGTCTCGGCGAGCCGTGTCTCGAAGCCCCGGAACAAGCGGAAAAGCCATGATTTCTCCCGAAAAACATCAGCGGATGGCGAATGCGATCCGTTTCCTCGCCATGGATGCAGTGGAAAAGGCCAATTCCGGCCACCCCGGCATGCCCATGGGCTGCGCCGATGTCGCAACCGTTCTCTTTACCCGCTACCTGAGCTTCGACCCCAAGAACCCGCTGTGGCCCGACCGCGACCGCTTTGTCTTGTCGGCCGGCCATGGCTCGATGCTGATCTACTCGCTCCTCTATTTGACCGGCTATGAGGACATGACGATCGAGGACATCAAGTCCTTCCGCCAGCTTGGCGCAAAGACAGCCGGCCATCCGGAATATGGCCACGCCTCGGGCATCGAAACGACCACCGGTCCGCTCGGTCAGGGCATCGCCACGGCCGTTGGCATGGCACTCGCCGAAAAGAAGCTCGCAGACGAGTTCGGCTCGGAGCTGCAGGATCATTACACTTACGTGCTCGCTGGCGACGGTTGCCTGATGGAAGGCATCAGCCAGGAAGCGATCACGCTCGCAGGCCACCTGAAGCTCAACAAGCTGATCGTCTTCTGGGACGACAACGGCATCTCGATCGACGGCGCGATCTCACTCGCCGACTCGACCGACCAGCATGCCCGCTTCCGCTCGGCCGGCTGGAACACCATCGCGATCGACGGCCATGATCCGGAAGCGATCGCCGCTGCCATCGAAACCGCCAAGGCATCCGACAAGCCGACCATGATCGCCGCCAAGACCGTCATCGGCTTCGGCGCTCCGAACAAGGCCGGCACGCACAAGGTCCACGGCTCGCCGCTCGGCGCCGATGAGATCGCCGCGACCCGCAAGGCGCTCGGCTGGGAAGACGAAGCCTTTTCGATCCCCGCCGACGTGCTCGACGCCTGGCGTCTGGCTGGCCTGCGCTCGACCAAGACCCGTAAGGACTGGGAAGCACGCCTGGCTGCCGCCGAGGCTGAAAAGCGCGCCGAGTTCAGCCGCCGCTTTGCAGGCGAACTGCCTGGCACGCTGGCTGGCGCGATCGACGCCTACAAGAAGAAGCTCGCTGAAACCAAGCCGACGGTTGCAACCCGCAAGGCCTCGGAAGATGCGCTCGAAGTCATAAACGGTGTCGTCACCGAAACGCTCGGCGGCTCCGCCGACCTGACCGGCTCGAACAACACCAAGACGAGCCAGACCAAGTCGATCACCCCGACCGACTTCTCCGGCCGCTACATCCACTACGGCATCCGCGAACACGGCATGGCAGCCGCGATGAACGGGATTGCGCTGCATGGCGGTCTGATCCCCTATTCCGGCGGCTTCCTGATCTTCTCGGACTATTGCCGCCCGTCGATTCGTCTGGCTGCCCTCATGGGCATCCGCGTCATCCACGTCCTGACCCATGATTCCATCGGTCTGGGCGAAGACGGCCCGACCCACCAGCCGGTCGAGCATATGGCAGCGCTCCGCGCCATTCCGAACCTGATGATGTTCCGCCCGGCCGACGCCACGGAAACGGTGGAATGCTGGCAGGTGGCGCTCGAAACCAAGGATCGCCCGTCGGGCATCGCGCTCACGCGTCAGAACCTGATCCCGGCCCGCACCGAGTATGAGGAGCGCAATCTTTGTGCTCAGGGTGCTTACGAGCTGATCTCCGCCAGCGACGCCAAGGTCTCGATCTTCGCCTCCGGTTCGGAAGTCGAGATTGCAATGCAGGCCCAGCAGCAGCTGGAAGCCAAGGGCATTCCGGCCCGCGTCGTCTCCGTTCCCTGCTTCGAACTCTTCTTCGAGCAGGACGCCGACTACCAGGAAGCGATCATCGGCCATGCGCCGGTCAACATCGCCGTCGAAGCCGGCATCCGCCAGGGCTGGGACGCCATCATCGGTTCCACCGGCACCTTCATCGGCATGAAGTCCTTCGGCGCCTCCGGCCCGGCCAAGGAACTCTACAAGCACTTCGGCATCACGGCTGACGCCGTGGTCGCTGCCGCCGAAGCCAAGCTTGCCTGACACCATCCCGCCAGGGCGCACACGCGGCGCCCTGACATTGCCCAAGAGCTCAATATTCAATCGGGAGTGCACCAATGACTGTGAAAGTTGCCATCAACGGCTTCGGCCGTATCGGACGTAACGTTCTCCGCGCCATCGTCGAATCCGGCCGCACCGACATCGAAGTCGTCGCCATCAACGATCTCGGTCCGGTCGAGACGAACGCGCATCTGCTGCGTTACGACTCGATCCACGGCAAGTTCCCGGCCACGGTAAAGGTCGAAGGCGATACGATCATCATCGACGGCGGCAAGCCGATCAAAGTCACCGCGATCAAGGACCCGGCCACGCTTCCGCACAAGGAACTCGGCGTCGACATCGCCATGGAATGCACGGGCATCTTCACCTCGCGTGACAAGGCTGCCCTGCACCTCCAGGCTGGCGCCAAGCGCGTCATCGTCTCGGCTCCGGCCGATGGCGCTGACCTCACCGTCGTCTTCGGCGTCAACCACGACCAGCTGACCAAGGACCACCTGGTCATCTCCAACGCCTCCTGCACGACGAACTGCCTGGTTCCCGTCGTCAAGACGGTGGATGACGCCGTCGGCATCGATCACGGCTTCATGACCACGATCCACTCCTACACCGGTGACCAGCCGACGCTCGACACCATGCACAAGGATCTCTACCGCGCTCGCGCGGCAGCGCTCTCCATGATCCCGACCTCGACCGGTGCAGCCAAGGCCGTTGGCCTGGTCCTGCCGCACCTCAAGGGCCGTCTCGATGGCACCTCGATCCGAGTGCCGACCCCGAACGTCTCGGTTGTCGACTTCAAGTTCGTCGCCAAGCGGAACACCACGGCTCAGGAAATCAACGACGCCATCATCGCCGCCTCCGACGGCGCGCTGAAGGGCATCCTCGGTTACACCGACGAGCCGCTGGTTTCGCGCGACTTCAACCACGACAGCCACTCGTCGATCTTCGCGCTCGACCAGACCAAGGTTCTCGAAGGCAACTTCGTGCGCATCCTGACCTGGTACGACAACGAGTGGGGCTTCTCCAACCGCATGTCGGATACGGCAGTGGCACTGGCCAAGCTCATCTGAGCTAGACCAACTGATCTCGCATGCAGGCGGGCCAGCAATGGCCCGCCTTTTTTTTATTTCGGGCAGCACCCGACAGGCAGGAAAAAAATCGTTCCCCACGGGAACAATACGCCGCCTTGTCAGTTGCCCCTACGAATTGTGGCGCAAATGCGGCCACCCTTGTGGTCGCTTCACCACATTCTGGCGCACAACCCGCGCCTTCTCCCGGGGTTGTTTTGCCCCTGAAGACATCGAAAGGATACCGGACCATTGGCTCTCACAACGACCGATCCCCATACAGCCGTCGCCGAAGATGCGATACCGGCGCCCGAAGGGCGGACCGAAATCATCGACACTGATTATGAGATCGGTCAAGACAACATCAACTTCCGCCGCCGTTTCGTCTTCGAGCTCGACATCCATAATGTCGTCTTCAGCGTCTCGGCTCTGTCAATCGTACTATTTACCTTCCTGACGCTGGCCTTCCAGACCACGCTTGAACCAGCCTTCACGGGCCTGAGAAACTTCTTGACGAGCAATCTCGACTGGTTCTTCCTGCTGACCGGCAATGTCTTCGTGCTCGTCTGCATCGGCCTCATCCTCTCACCGCTCGGGCGAATCCGTCTTGGCGGACCGGAAGCAACACCGGATTACGGCAATCTCGCCTGGTTCTCGATGCTCTTTGCCGCCGGCATGGGCATTGGCCTGATGTTCTACGGGGTTTCAGAGCCCATGGGGCATTTCACGGCAGCGCTTGGCGGACCGGTCTTCGAAGACGGCGTTCGCACGGACTGGGCGCCGCTGAATGGCGCCGCTGGCGATCCAGAAGCAGCACGCCGGCTTGCCATGGCCGCCACGATCTTCCACTGGGGCCTGCATCCCTGGGCGATCTATGCCATCGTCGCGCTTTCGCTCGCACTCTTCTCCTTCAACAAGGGCTTGCCGCTCACCTTGCGTTCGATCTTCTACCCGATCTTCGGCGAGCGCGTCTGGGGCTGGCCGGGCCATGTGATCGACATTCTCGCGGTCTTTGCCACCATCTTCGGCCTCTCCACCTCGCTCGGTATCGGAGCCCAGCAGGCTAGTGCCGGTCTGGAATTCCTCTTCGGCATTCCCTCGACGGAAACCACGATGATCCTGCTCGTGCTCGCCATCACCTGCATTGCTATTGCATCGGTGGTTGCCGGCATGGACAAGGGCGTGAAACTTCTGTCGGAGGTCAACCTTGGTCTGGCAGCCCTGCTGCTGCTCTTCGTCATCGCCGTTGGCCCGACCATGCAGATCATCCAGGGCTTCTTCCTGAACCTCAAGGCCTATGCGACCTATCTGCCGGCTCTCGCCAATCCGTTCGGTCGAGAAGACACCAACTTCTCGCAGGGCTGGACGGCCTTCTACTGGGCCTGGTGGATCAGCTGGTCGCCGTTTGTCGGCATGTTCATCGCGCGCGTCAGCCGTGGTCGCACGGTTCGCGGCCTTCTGACGGCAGTCCTGCTCATCCCCTCGCTTGTCTCCGTCCTCTGGATGACGGCGCTCGGCGGCACGGCGATCAGCCAGCTCGTCAATGACGGCCTGACCAGCGTTCAGGATGCAGCCCTTGAACTGCAGCTCTTCGAAATGCTGGCGCATCTGCCGATCACAGCGGTGACGTCCTTCATCGGCATCGTGCTCGTAATCGTCTTCTTCGTGACCTCGTCGGACTCCGGCTCGCTGGTCATCGACACGATTTCGGCAGGCGGCAAGGTCAATGCACCGGTCCCGCAACGCGTCTTCTGGGCGACTTTCGAAGGCCTAGTGGCCGTTGCACTGCTTCTCGGCGGGGGTCTCGTGGCGCTTCAGGCCATGGCGGTCTCCACCGGCCTGCCCTTCGCGATCGTCTTGCTGGGCGCCAGCTATGCCTTGATCAAGGGTCTCCTGTCGGAACCTAGGTAAGAGTCGGTTAGGGCGGATTTAAAAATTTAAATCCGCCCTAATATCATCATGATCCCATTTCATTTTCTTACTGCCATCCGGCAAATCTGAGTTTCATGAAATTGTCAGCCTGTAGGCATGTCGCTCGCGCAGACGCAATCGGTCTGACAGCCGCCATGCCTGTCCTAGAACGTGGGATCTCGGGGATTGGTAATCGGGCGAGAGGGGAAGAGGATTGAGTGAGTTCTATGCGGTCACGCTGGTTGCGACAGCCCTGGTGTTCCTGGCCGCTTTTTCGAGCCTCATAGCCTTCCGCTTCGGTGCTCCCCTTCTGCTGCTGTTCCTGACAATCGGCCTCGGTGCCGGCGTCGATGGTCTCGGCATCGAGTTTTCAAACTTCCCGCTTGCCTACGTGATCGGCTCGCTTGCTCTCGCGGTCGTTCTTTTCGATTCCGGTTTCGGCACCTCGCTCCAGTCCTTCCGCCTTTCAGCAGGCCCTGCCCTCACTCTGGCGACACTGGGAGTGCTGCTGACCACCCTCCTCGTCGGGGTCGCCGCGCATTTTCTGTTCGGCCTCAGCTATCTCGAAGGCATGTTGCTCGGCGCGATCCTGGGCTCCACCGACGCCGCAGCCGTGTTCTTCCTTCTCCGTATCGGCGGCATCAACATCCGCGACAGGGTTCGTTCCTCCCTGGAAGTCGAATCCGGAACCAACGACCCGATGGCGATCTTCCTGACCATCGCGCTCGTCGAACTGATTACGACCGGCAGCGGCTCCGACGGCCTGTCGCTCGAACTGCTCAGGCTCTTCATCGAACAGATGGGCATAGGCCTGATTCTTGGCCTCCTCGGTGGCGCTTCGATCGCCTTCATCTTGCGCAAGCTGCAGATCGAGCAGGGGCTCGCCCCGATTTTCATGCTGGCAATGGCGCTGATGATCTTCGCCTTCACCGGCCTGATCGGCGGCAGCGGATTCCTCGCCGTCTACGTGGCCGGCATCTACGCAGGTTCGCGCAAACTGCCCTCAACGGTCTCGATCAAGCGCTTCCAGGACGGCATGACCTGGCTCGCCCAGATCATCATGTTCCTTGTCCTCGGACTGCTGGCGACCCCGTCGCAGTTCCCGGAAATCCTGCTGCCGGCAGTTCTGCTCGCTCTTTTCCTGGTCTTCATCGCCCGACCGATCGCTGTCTGGCTGTGTCTCTTGCCCTTCGACTTCACGCAGCGTGAAACCGGTTTCATCGCCTGGGTGGGCTTGCGCGGCGCGGTCTCGATCCTGCTCGGCATCGTGCCCGTCGTCGGAGCGATGGAAAACGGCCAGACCTTCTTCAACACGGCCTTCATCGTCGTCATGATCTCGCTCGTCCTGCAGGGCTGGACCATCAAGCCGCTCGCAAAACGCCTCGGCCTGATCATCCCGCCGCGCATCGGCGCCATCGACAAGGTCGAACTCGACCTGCCGGGGACGGCCAATCATGAGCTGCTGGCCTATCGTGTGGTGGCCGGCAGTCCCGTATTGGGAGGCGAGCGCATTCCCCGCTGGGCGATGCCTTCGCTGGTCATTCGTGACGGCAAGTCCATGCGCTATCAATATGCAGGGCGCCTGCGCGAGAATGATCAGGTCTATCTCTTCATCGCACCGAGCTACTCGAAACTGCTCGACCGCTTGTTTGCAACCGAGGCACCCGTGGAAGAGGACGATGGCGAGTTCTTTGGCACTTTTGCCATTTCGCCCTCGACCCATGTCCGCGACCTCGACGAAGCCTATGGCCCCCTGTCGATCACGGACAGTGAACGCGGCAAGACGGTTGCCGAGATGATCACCCAGCGTCTCGGCGGTCGCGCCGATTATGCCGATCGCGTCCGTCTCGGCACCATCGTGCTCATTGTTCGCGACATTGACGAACATGGCCATATTGCCACGGTTGGCGTTTCCATGGAGCCGGTAGAGCCGGCGACCACCTGGCCGATCTTTCTCAACCTGCGTGAACTTGCCCACGCGACCCGCGATTACCTGCGCCGCAAGCGGGCTGCCGCAAGAGGCGAAATCGGCGGCGAAAAATGACGGCGCTTGCCTTGCGCCGTCACGCAAGCGGTGTAAGGTCCGGCCCGTCAGCCCCATTCAACAGCATTCAAGACGGGTAACTCATGCCGGCTTTCAAGACACTCGACGATCTCACCGACATCGCAGGCAAGCGCGTGCTTGTCCGCGTCGACCTCAACGTGCCCGTCACCGACGGCAAGGTTTCCGACACGACGCGCATCGAGCGTGTGGCGCCGACGATCCTCGAACTGTCCGAGAAGGGTGCCAAGGTTATCCTGCTGGCGCATTTCGGCCGCCCCAAGGGTGAACCGGTGGCTGACCAGTCGCTGTCGCTGATTGCCCCGGCCGTCGAGGAAGTGCTCGACCAGCGCGTCGCCTTCGCCTCCGACTGCATCGGCGCCCCGGCAGCAGATGCCATCGCCAAGATGGAAAATGGCGACATCCTGCTTCTCGAAAACACCCGCTTCCACAAGGGCGAAGAGAAGAACGAAGCCGGCTTTACCGCTGAGCTCGCCAAGAACGGCGACCTCTACGTCAACGACGCCTTCTCGGCAGCGCACCGCGCGCATGCCTCGACCGAAGGTCTCGCCCACCACCTGCCCGCCTATGCCGGTCGCACCATGCAGGCCGAACTCGAAGCCCTCGAAAAGGGCCTCGGACAGCCGACGCGCCCCGTCGTTGCCATCGTCGGCGGCGCCAAGGTCTCGACCAAGATTGACCTCTTGTCCAACCTCGTGACCAAGGTCGATGCGCTCGTCATCGGCGGCGGCATGGCCAACACTTTTATCGCAGCGCAAGGCATCAATGTCGGCAAGTCGCTCTGCGAGCATGACCTTGCAGATACCGCCCGCTCGATCATGGAGACGGCAAAGACCGCCGGCTGCGCCATCGTGCTTCCGGTCGACGGCGTTGTCGCCCGCGAGTTCAAGGCGAACGCCGCCAACGAAACCGTCGACATCAACGCTATCCCGGCTGATGCGATGATGCTCGATGTCGGCCCGAAGTCGGTCGAGCTGATCAACGGCTGGATCGAGAAGGCTGCGACGCTGGTCTGGAACGGACCGTTGGGCGCCTTCGAGATCGCTCCCTTCGACAAGGCGACCGTCTCGGCCGCCCTGCATGCCGCTGAACAGACAAGAGCCGGCAAGCTCGTATCCGTCGCTGGCGGCGGCGACACGGTATCCGCCCTGAACCATGCCGAAGTGGCCGACGACTTCTCTTATGTCTCGACCGCCGGCGGCGCCTTCCTGGAATGGATGGAAGGCAAGGAACTGCCGGGCGTGGCTGTCCTCACCAAGGGCTGAACACAGCGGCTGAACAGCCCGATATTTCGATGAACCGCGTGCCTTCCGGGCGCGCGGTTTTTTCGTGCGTCATTTGGCCGTCGACAGAGACGTGTTACCATCCTCGTGAGGGAACCTCGGGCACAGTCAACGGGTTCGGATCTTTAAAGGGCTATTGGGAGGAAGGCGCTGGAAGGACCGCGAAGCTAACTTCGTTTGAAACGCATTTAAAAATCTTTGAATTTTCAAACGATTGAAATGATTTCAATCGTTTCAATAGGTTAGCGCACCATTTTCCCGTCGCGGAAGTTCTGTTATCGCCGGAGACACGAAGGTCGGAATGACCTGAAAGCGGTCGAAGAGTAACCGGGGCGGCCGCGTAGTCCGTCTACGACGATAAGAATTGTCCGGCGCGTTGCGCGCCATGTTCAGGGATAGGAGTGAGATATGGTGGACGCGAAAATGTTGAACAAGATCACCTCGGCGCCCGGCTTTATCGCCGCGCTGGACCAGAGCGGGGGTTCGACACCCGGCGCCCTGCGCCTCTACGGCGTCGCCGAAACCGACTATAGCGGCGATGACGAAATGTATCGCCTGATCCACGCCATGCGCGTGCGCATCATGAAGGCACCGGCCTTCTCCGGCGACAAGGTCATCGGCGCGATCCTCTTCGAGCGCACGATGGACGGCGATGTCGACGGCGAGCCTGTCCCAACCTTTCTTTGGGAGAAACGCGGCGTCGTGCCCTTTCTCAAGATCGACAAGGGACTGCGTGACGAAGAGAACGGCGTTCAGCTGATGAAGCCCATGCCCGACCTCGACGCGCTCCTGATCCGCGGACGCGACAAGGGCATCTTCGGCACCAAGATGCGCTCGGTCATCGCCCATGCCGACAAGGCCGGCATCGCAGCCGTGGTCAAACAGCAGTTCGAAGTCGCGCGCCAGATCATCGGCCAGGACCTCGTCCCGATCGTCGAGCCGGAAGTCTCGATCAAGAGCCCGACCAAGGCCGAGGCCGAGGCAATCCTTCGCGATGCGATCGCGGCCGAGCTCAACAAGCTGCCATCCGGCGACAAGGTCATGCTGAAGCTCACCATTCCCACAGTCGCCGATTTTTACGCGCCTCTCGTTTCGCATCCCTCCGTCGTTCGGGTCGTCGCCCTTTCCGGCGGTTACAGCACGGCGGACGCCTGTCAGAAGCTGAGCCAGAACCACGGGATGATCGCAAGCTTCTCGCGTGCGCTGGCCGAGAAGCTGCGCGTCTCGATGAGCGATGCCGAGTTCAATACGAGCATCGCCGCAACCATCGACCAGATCTACGCCGCAAGCGTCAACAAGGTCGGCGCGATTGCCGCCGAATAGACGGCGTTCACGGCCTCCGGTTGATCCGCGGCCGCACGCGAAATCTTGTCATCAGGACACGAAAGCTCGGCCATGCGCCGGGCTTCTTGCGTTATCAGTCGGGCAGAGATCCTCTGGAGCCGCCATGCCGTCCCCTTCCCGCAGCATTCCCTTCGTCACCCTCGACGTTTTCACCGACACCCGCTTCTGCGGCAACCCGCTCGCCGTCATCACTGACGCTCGGGGCTTGAGTGACGAGCAGATGCAGGCCATCTCGGCCGAGTTCGGCTATTCCGAGACGACCTTCGTGCTTCCGCCAAAAGATGACGGCAACACGGCAGAAGTCCGCATCTTCACGCCGGTGACGGAGGTACCCTTCGCCGGTCATCCCAATGTCGGCACTGCCCACGCTCTGGCCGTCGAGGGTAATGTCTTCGGCAAGCCTGTCGTGGATCGTATCCGCTTCGAGGAGAAAGCGGGGTTGGTCGAGGTGAGCGTGAACCGGGATGCAGACGGCATGGTGACGGCAACCACCATCCGAGCACCCGGACCCCTGACAACAGGCGCATCGATTGCACCCGAGCTCATGGCACCCTGCATAGCCCTTGCGCCGGATGACATTGTCACCATCCGGCACCAGCCCATATTCGCGTCCGTAGGATTGAAGTTCATTCTGATCGAGGTGGCAAACCTCGACGCGCTGGCAAGGGCTGCGTCTCGTCTGGAGCCGCTGACGGCCCTGAGGCTGATGCATGCCGGCGAAGATTGCGACTGCGCCACCTTCCTCTACACCTGGGTCGGTGCAGATCATCTGCGTGCGCGCATGTTCGCGCCTTTCGACAATGTGATCGAAGACCCGGCAACCGGCAGCGCATCGGCAGCCCTCGGCGCCTTCCTGACGACGCTAGCACAGGCACCGGAAGAGCGACATATTCTCGTGGAACAGGGCGTGGAGATGGGACGCCGCAGCCTGATCAGGCTTGCCGTACGGACAAGCAACGGGGTCTTCGACCATGTCGAGATCACCGGAAGCTCCGTCCTTGTCATGCGGGGTCAGCTGGCACTCTAGTTTCCCGGACAATAATACCCGCCGAAAACTTCGACGAGCGTACCTTGCCGCCTCAGCGCCACACGACTATATCAAAACCCGAGGACGACCTCCCCACAATGGGCCTGATTGACTGCGGGACGACCCGCCTGTTTTCCCGGAGGGAAGAACATGCGGAAGACCGCAGATCGTATTCGCCACGCCATCAGCTTTGAACTCATCGGACTGGGCTTGGTCATCCCGCTCGGCACCCTGGCATTCGCAATGCCAGCGAAAGACATCGGTGTCGTCGGTGTCGTCGGCGCGACCCTCGCGACCTTCTGGAACTACATCTACAATCTCGGCTTCGACCACCTTCTGCGCCGCCTCACCGGCACGACGCTGAAGACGGTGCCTGTGCGTGTCCTTCACGCCGTCCTCTTCGAGGCCGGCCTGCTGATGATCCTGATGCCGTTCATCGCCTGGTATCTGCAGATCAGCCTCTGGCAGGCCTTCGTCATGGACGTCGCCTTTGCCCTCTTTTATCTGGTCTACGCCTTCGTCTTCAATTGGGCCTATGACCGTGTCTTCCCGCTGCCCGAATGGAAGACGGAAAAGGCCGCAGCACCTCAGTGAGAGATCTCAGGGTCGAATCAGAAGCGTGACCGACCAGGTGACGAAGGCGACGATGGCGAGTTTCCAGAAATCGCTCCGTCGCCTCAGGCCCGGAAGGCCGAGCGGCTTGATGATCTGCACGATCATGGCAAGGATCAGGAAGGCGGATATGGCCTTGGTCATTGAATTTCCCTGTGGAGGCCGCACGAAATGTCGTATCTGCCGCTCTTGCTGCGGCGGGGCAGCCACACCACTGTCACTTTTGCCCGCCAGAACTTGATCCTGCAAGCACCAAGGTCGCATTCAGACAACGGTAGGAAGATCCTTCTATTGTGATCGTGCCGTGCTCCTCCGATTCGGGCGCCCTCCACACCAATCGACAAGAATGCCATGAGACGTAATCTTCTGCCGGTAATGGCCCTGCTTCTGGGCACGCTCTTCCTCTTCCTCGGAAACGGCCTGCATGGTCTGCTCCTGCCCGTGCGCGGGGCCGCCGAAGGCTATTCCAACGAAGTCCTCGGCCTGCTCGGCACCACCTGGGCTGCCGGCTTCGTGCTCGGCTGCTTCGTTGCACCCAAGCTGGTGGTTAGGGTCGGCCATGTCCGGGCCTTCTCGACCTTCGTTGCCCTGATCCTGGTGAACGCTCTCCTCACCGGCATCGTTGTCGATGCCACCTGGTGGGTCGCACTGCGCGTCATCACAGGTTTCTGCACCGCAGGCACGTCGATGATTATCGAGAGCTGGCTGAACGAGCGCGCGACCAATGAGAGCCGCGGCATGATTTTCTCGTTCTACATCTCGATCACGCTGATCGGTGTGGTGGCGGGACAGATGCTGGTAGGCGCCTTTGACCCGGCAACGACCATTCTCTTCATGATCTGCGGCATAGTCTACGGCTTCGCGATCATGCCAACCTTGATGTCGACGGCAGCCACGCCGCAGCCGCTCCGGTCCATCAAGCTCGACTTGCCATTACTCTACCGCAACTCACCCGTTTCCTTCGTTGGCATCCTCATGATTGGCATCGCCAACGGTGCCTATGGCACGCTCGGGGCCGTCTTCGGATCACGCGTCGGTCTCGACCCGTCGACCATCGCGCTGCTCCTGTCGGTCACGATCTTCCTCGGCGCCATCATGCAGTTTCCGGCCGGCAAGCTCTCCGATCGCATCGATCGCCGCTACGTCTTGGCAGCACTCTCGGCGCTCGCCGCCTTCGCAGCCCTCGCCATGGTCGCCATCACGCCTTCTGATCCGCTCTGGATCTTCATCTTCGTCGGCATATACGGCGCCGCCGCCAATGCGCTCTATCCGATCGCCGTGGCCCACGCCAACGACTTCGCCAAACCCGACGAGTTCGTGAAGGTCTCCGGCGGACTGCTGCTGCTCTTCGGCATCGGCACGATCATCGGACCGACGCTCGGCGGCCCGGTCATGACGGCGGCCGGCCCCTATGCGCTCTTTGCGGTGACGGCAGTCGCGCACCTGCTGATTTCGGCCTATGCGATCTACCGCAGCCGGACGCGCGCGGCGATACCGGCCGAGGATCGTGAAAACGTGCCAAACCTGCCGATCTCGGCATCGCCGATGAGCAGCACGCCGGAAGGCTTGAGCCTCGATCCACGTGCCGCCCCCTTGCCGGAGCAGGATGAATTGGACGACACTCATCCAATGGAGGCACGCCCATGATCATCGATGAAGAAGCACGCAAGCGCAGCACCGGCCACGAGCTTGGCTGCGAGCTCTCCGCCATCTCGGCTGACGAACTTCGCCACCGAATTTCGCTTCTGGAGACCGAGATCGACCGAATCAGGGCGGAGATCGACCGCAAGGAAGCTGGCAGGAAAGCCGCCGACAGCCTGTTTGGACCGAGATCTTAGCCGTCAATATTCGGTGAGACGCCCGTGATGTCTTGAAACGATCTGAATCTGATCTTGGCGTTTACCGTTTATTAAGCCATTTCAGGGAAACTACAGTCACCCCGATCTTCGGGCTCAGCTGGTTCGTTTCATGGAAACTCCTTCTGATTTCTCCCTGTTTTACCTTGAGAGCCGCATTTGCGGCTCTTTTTTTGCCCAAAACGGCAAAGGTTTCACGAAAGTGTGGGAATTAACCCTTCCTTAAGTTTCGCCTTGCGGATTTGGGCTATTGGTAGCATCGTAGCCTCACAAAATGCGGCAGGAACAAGTTTGTAGCGCTGTCGTTACATGCCTAAGTGATGCGTTTACAGGGAAACATCCATGTCTGAACTCGGTATGAATACGGTTAGCTTTGCCGGTCGTGTGGCAGCGTCCAGCCAGTTCAAGGCGACCTATGCCGAGGGCATGGGCCTTGTTGAGGAAACCGCCGCCTATCTCGATGGCCCGGGTCGCGCAGCCGCAAAGGTATTGCCGCGCCAGGCTTCCGTTCTCTACGCGGCGGAATCGATGCGCCTGACCACGCGCCTCATGCAGATGGCCTCCTGGCTGCTGCTGCAGCGCGCCGTCAACAATGGCGAGATGAGCCGCGATCAGGTTCTCTCGGAAAAGAGCAAGGTTCGTCTCGACGGCTTCAACGTCGATCGCGCTGCTCCTGGCTGGAACGACCTGCCGGAAGCCTTCCGCGATCTGGTCGAGCGCTCGCTTCGCCTGCAGAACCGCATCGCTCTGCTCGACCGCGAAATCTATCGTCCCGCCAGCGAAGAAGATTTCCAGCCGGACAACGAAAACAGCGTTCAGGCACAGCTGAACCTGCTTCGCACCGCCTTCAACGCAGGCTGATTACGCTTCAAGCAAGACCTCGACCCGGCCAGCGAAGCTGCGCCGGGTTTTTTCATGCCTGAACCAAGTGGATTGCAAAAATTAACGTTTACAACTTTAAATATTCTGCGACACTCTCCTGAACAGGGGGAGTTGAGCACATGGCAAGGTTCATTCTTTCGATCGACGGTGGCGGCATCAGGGGTACAATCCCAGCCGCTATCCTCACCGTCCTCAAGGACAAGCTCGAGAAGCGGGACAAGCGCCTACCACTGCATCGCTATTTCCATCTGATTGCCGGGACGTCGACGGGTGCGATCATAGCGGCGGGGCTGACCTGCCCGAAGCCAGGGAAACCCGCAGAGCCGGCGGCCGATCCCAGGACCTTGCTGGATCTCTACAAGCGCAAGGGCGCTGAGATCTTCAACATCGGCCTCTTCCGCAAGATGGCCAATTTCGGCGGCTTGTTCGAGGAACGCTACGACGCCGCACCGCTCGAGAAGATCCTGCGGCAGATGCTCGGGGAAAAAAGCGAGATCAAGGACGCGCTCGGCAAGGTGCTGATCACTGCCTATGACATCCATGCGCGGCGTGCGGTCTTCCTGACCAATGCCGACAAGGATCACGAACGCTTCCTCTTCTGGCAGGCGGTGCGCGGCTCTTCGGCCGCACCGACCTATTTCGAGCCGGCCATGGTCGAGGACCTGGCAGGTCAAAGCCACGGACAGATCCCGGCCATCCCGCTGATCGATGGGGGCGTCTTCGCGAACGATCCAGCCATGGCCGCCTATGTCGAGGGCTGCAAGCTCGGCTGGCGTGACAACGACATTGTCATCCTCTCACTGGGAACGGGATCGGCCAACCGCAAGATCCCCTACCAGCAGGCCAAGAGCTGGGGCGCGGGTGGCTGGATCAACCCGGCCAACGACACGCCGCTGATTTCCGTGCTTATGCAAGGGCAGTCGAGCACAGCGTCCTACCAGCTGAACAAGCTGTTGAACCTCGACCCGCCCCGTTTTTCCGATGGTGCGACGGTGGTGACGACCGCCAATCGAAAGGCGCTCAACTATTTCCGGCTGGATGCGCCGCTCGTCGGGGTCAACGACGCGCTCGATGATGCCACGCCCGACAACATTTCGAAGCTGGAGCGCTTCGGCCTGACGCTCGCTGAAAAACACGATCTCGCGCTCGAAGAGATCGCCGATCGTCTGGCAGCCATCTGATCCACTCGGCAGAATCAGACGCAAATGCAAAAAGCCCGGCACGATGGCCGGGCTTTTTGTATGATATCGTTCGAAACGATCAGAGGCCGAGGCCGCCGAAGCGCTTGTTGAACTTCGAAACGCGACCACCGCGGTCCAGCAACTGCTGGTTGCCACCGGTCCAGGCCGGGTGCGAGGTCGGGTCGATTTCGAGGTTCATGACGGCGCCTTCCGAACCCCAGGTCGAACGGGTCTCGTATTCGGTGCCGTCGGTCATGACGACCTTGATGACGTGGTAGTCGGGATGGATGTCAGCCTTCATCGCTCTATTCCTGCTGTGCCGTGGGGTCCAAATGCCGCAATTGCCTCGGCAGGACCTATTCAATAGATGAAGCCACAGTCCGTCTGGTCTACGGCTTCCCAATTCGATGCCGTGCCTATACATGAAGGACGCAGGGATAACAAGTGCCATGGCGCGAAAGCAGATTGGTACTGAAGGAGCATGACAGAGTGACCTTGGAAGCCGACACAACAGACAAGAAACGACGCTCTCTGAAGCCTCTGACCAGCCTCTTTCCCTATCTCAAGCGCTACCGGGGTCTGGTTGCCGGCGCGCTGATCTTTCTCTGCCTTGCAGCCGCGACGACGCTGGCGCTGCCGATCGCCATCCGTCGGATGCTGGACCACGGCTTCCAGGCCGCAGACAGCGAATTCATCAACGCATACTTCGCCATGATGATCGTTATGGCGCTTGTCCTCGCCGTCGCAAGCGCGCTTCGTTATTACTACGTCATCACCATCGGCGAGCGCGTGGTGGCGGATCTGCGCCGCGACGTCTTCGCCCATGTGACGAAACTGTCGCCCTCCTTCTTCGACATCAACCAGTCCGGCGAGATCGTCTCGCGCCTGACCGCGGACACGACTCAGCTGAAGTCGGCCGTCGGCGCCACCGCCTCGCTGGCACTCCGCAACACGATCCTCTGTCTCGGCGCCATCGTCATGATGATTGCGACCAGCCCGAAGCTCTCGATCATGGTGCTTGCGGCGATTCCCGTCATCGTCTTCCCGCTGGTCGGTTTCGGGCGCTCGGTACGTCAGCGCTCGCGCGCCGCCCAGGACACGCTCGCAGAAGCCTCGTCCTATGCCGGCGAAGTCATTGGCGCCGCCCGCACCCTCCAGGCCTTCAACGCCGAGGAAGCCGCACGCACACGCTACTCGTCCTCCGTCGAAAGTGCCTATGAAGCGGCACGCTCCGCGATCCGTTCCCGCTCGCTCCTGACCGGCGTCGCGATCGCCCTCGTCTTCGGCAGTGTCGTCGGCGTCCTCTGGTACGGCGCGCAAAGCGTACTCGCAGGCACGATGAGCGGCGGCACGCTTGGCCAGTTCCTACTCTATTCTCTGATTGCCGCCGGTTCGCTCGGCACGCTCTCGGAAGTCTGGGGCGAACTCTCGCAAGCCGCCGGTGCAGCCGAACGCCTGCATGAACTGCTTGCCGAACACCCGGCCATTGCAGCACCCGCCGTACCGAAGGCGCTCCCCGAACCCGCCGAGGGCAGCGTCAGCTTCGAGGACGTGTATTTCAGCTACCCTTCGGCGAAGACAAAATCTGCCCTCAACGGTCTTTCGTTCTCGGTCGCCCATGGCGAGACGGTCGCGATCGTCGGTCCCTCCGGCGCCGGAAAGAGCACGATCTTCTCGCTCATCCTGCGCTTCTACGATCCGCTATCCGGCACCATCCGCCTGGATGGCGTCGACATCCGCGAAGCCGATCCCGAGGCCGTACGCGCCCGGATCGCCATCGTCCCGCAGGACACCACGATCTTCGCCTCGTCGATCCACGACAACATCGCCTTCGGCACGCCCAACGCCTGCCGCGGCATGGTCGAGGTTGCAGCAGAAGCGGCTCAGGCGAGCGAGTTCATCGGACGCCTCGAGAACGGCTTCGATACGATCGTCGGCGAACGTGGCGTGACCCTGTCTGGCGGCCAGCGCCAGCGTATTGCGATTGCCCGTGCCTTGCTGCGCGACGCACCCCTTCTGCTGCTCGATGAAGCAACGTCCGCCCTCGATGCCGAAAGCGAAACGCTGGTGCAGAAGGCGCTCGACGGCCTGATGCGCGACCGCACCACCATTGTCATCGCCCACCGACTTGCGACGGTGCTGAAGGCCGACCGCATTCTGGTGCTCGACGATGGCCGCATCGTCGAGGAAGGCACCCACCAGAGCCTCATCCAGCAGGGCGGCCTCTACGCCAAGCTCGCGCGTCTGCAGTTCGAGACCGGTGGCCGCGACTTCACTGCAGCCGCACAGTAAGGTACACGGACTTTATCGCCCGACGCTTCTTCCTGCCACGCGGCCGGAGAACAGGCAGCCGCCGAGAAAGGTGCCCTCGAGCGCATTATAGCCATGCATGCCGCCGCCGCCGAAGCCGGACACCTCGCCGGCCGCGTAGAGCCCCGGCACCGGCTTGTTCTCGCGGTTCAGCACGCGCCCCTCGAGATCCGTATGTAAGCCGCCCAGCGTCTTGCGCGTCAGGATATGCAGCCTGACGCCGATTAGCGGACCGGCCGCCGGATCGAGCAGCCGGTGCGGCTTGGCAGTCCGCATCAGCTTGTCGCCGAGATAATTGCGGGCGCCATGGATCGCAGTCACCTGCGCGTCCTTGGAGAAGCTGTTTTCCATCTCGCGGTCGCGCGCTTCGATCTGCGCGCGCAGATGGTGGACGCCGAGCCGGTATTCGCCGGAAAGCTCGTTCATGCCGGCGATCAGGTCTTCGAGATTGTCGCGCACGACAAAATCCTCGCCCTTGTCCATGAAGGCCTGCACCGGGCCCGGCGGGTTCTTGCCGAGGCGTTTCAACAGCAGCGGATAGTTCTTGTCCGTCAGATCGGGGTTCTGCTCCGACCCGGAGAGGGCGAATTCCTTCTTGATGATCGCCTTGTTTAGGATGAACCAGGAATATTCATGCCCCCGCGCCCGGATTGCCTTGAGGGTCCCGAGCGTATCGAAGCCGGGCATGGCCGGCGCCGGGAAACGGTTGCCGTCGACATCGCACCAGAAGGAGGACGGCCCCGGAAGGATGCGGATACCGTGGTTCGGCCAGATCGGATCCCAGTTCTTCAGGCCTTCCGTATAGTGCCACATCCGGTCGCCATTGATGATCTCGCCGCCGACGGCCTGAGTGATCGACAGCATGCGACCATCGACATGGGCCGGTACGCCTGCGACCATATGTTTCGGCGGCGGCCCCAGGCGCTCGACCGGCCAGCTCTTGCGGACGAGATCGTGATTGCCGCCGATACCGCCCGAAGCCACGATGACGGCCCCGGCCTTGACCTCGAATTCGCCGACGACGTTGCGGGAACTCGATCCGCCGCGCGGCGTCGCATCACCGGCGAGAAGAACGCCGGTGGCGCCCGTCACCGCGCCATTAGTCACGGTCAGGCGGTCGACCTGATGGCGGAACAGGAAGGTAAGCTTGCCCTCGTCCGATGCCGCCTTGGCGCGGCGCACGAAGGGCGCAAGCACGCCGGGGCCCGTGCCCCAGGTGACGTGGAAACGCGGGACCGAGTTGCCATGTCCATCGGCATGACCGCCGCCACGCTCGGCCCATCCCACCACAGGAAACCAGCTGACACCTTGGGCTTTCAGCCAGCTGCGCTTTTCGCCGGCGGCAAATTGCAGATAGGCCTCCGCCCACTGGCGGGGCCAGAAATCTTCCGTGCGGTCGAAGGCGGCGGAGCCGAACCAGTCCTGCCTTGCCAGCTCCAGACTGTCGCGAATACGCATCCGCCGCTGTTCGGGACTGTCGACAAAGAACAGCCCGCCCAGCGACCAGAAAGCCTGTCCGCCGAGGTTCTGCTCGCCTTCCTGATCGATCAGCCCAACCTTCAGACCGCGATCGGCAGCCTCGGTTGCAGCGACGAGACCGGCCAGCCCTCCCCCGATGACGAGTACATCGAATTCCCGCATGCCTTCCTCCCGACAAGCTTTTTCTTACTTTTACGCGCACGTAAGCAAGGCCGCAAGTTGTCTGGCACACAAACAGTTGCGGATGGGATCAACGCTCGGTCAGCTTGAGCTCGATACGTCGGTTCTGTGCCAGAGTGTCGGGCGTATCGCCCTCCGCAATCGGCTGGAATTCACCGAAGCCTGCAGCGACCAGACGGTTGGCGGGAACACCTCTGGAGATCAGGTATTTGACCACCGATGTCGCACGCGCGGACGAGAGTTCCCAGTTGTCGCGATAACGGCCCGTTCCCGTGAGCGGCGATGCGTCGGTATGCCCGTCGACCCTGAGGACCCAGTTGATTTCCTCGGGAATTTCCTGGGCGAGTTCGAGAATGGCCGCAGCGAGCTTGTCCATCTCCCCCTGCCCGGCCGCATCGAGATCGGCGCCACCGACGGGGAAGAGCACTTCCGACTGGAAGACGAAGCGGTCGCCGACGATCCGGATGTTCTCGCGGTCGGAGAGGATTTCGCGCAGCCGTCCGAAGAAGTCCGAGCGATAGCGGTTGAGTTCCTGAACACGCTGGGCAAGCGCCACGTTGAGACGACGGCCGAGATCGGCAATGCGCGCCTGGGACGCTTGATCCTTGGCTTCGGAAGCCTGGAGCGCACCTTCGATGGCGGCGATCTGCGCGCGAAGCGCTGCAATCTGCTGGTTCAAGAGCTCAATCTGGCTCATCGCCCGCGCACTCACCTGCCTTTCGGCATCGAGTTCATCGGTCAGCCGGCCAACCTTCTGATTGGCGACATCTGCCGAGCCTGCACCGCTGTCGAGCAATTGCTGCAGCCGGGTGCGCTCGCTTTCAGACGAGGAGAGAGACGATTGCAGTGATGCCAGTGTATCCTGGAGATCCTGGTTGCCGCTCTTCTCCAGCGCCAGCAACTGGGTGAGTTCGGCGATCTGGCTGTTGAGCCGGTTCAGCACCTCGTCCCTGCCCGAGATCTCCCGACCCAGGATGAACTGCGCAATGACGAAGACGGTGAGCAGAAACATGATCGCGAGCAGCAGCGTCGACAGGGCATCGACGAAGCCCGGCCAGTAGTCGACACCGCGCTCGCGGCGGCGGTTGCGCCCGAGCGCCATTTACTTCGCCCCGCCGATCTTGTCGTTCAACCGGTCCAGCGTCTTGCGCATGGCGCGCGCGTCTTCCTGCTGGGCCTCGATCCAGTCGCGCAGCATCTGCTGCTCGTTGCGCATGTTCTTGACCAGCCCCTGGATCCCCTCGGCGAGACCGGCAATCGCCGCGACCGAGCGATCATTGCCCTCGCGACTGGCGAGTTTCTGTATTTCCTCGACCAGCAGGCGGATATCGTCACTGGCAACAGCGCCGTTTGAAGCGGAGGCGACAGGACGCTCCGAATCGAGATCGGTGACGGAAGACAGCCAGTTTTCAAGCTCGGTATAGAACCTGTTCTGCGCGCGACCAGCCTGGAGATCGAGGAAGCCAAGGATCAGCGAACCGGAAAGACCGAGCAGCGACGAGGAGAAGGCCGTGCCCATGCCAGCGAGCGGCGCCGTAAGCCCTGCCTTCAGCGACTGAAGGATGTCGTTGCCGTCGCCCGACGCAGGATCGAGCGAACCGATGACCTCGTTGATCGAGCCGATTGTGCCAAGCAGTCCCCAGAACGTTCCCAGAAGACCGAGAAAGACGAGCAGACCGATCAGATAGCGGGTAATGTCGCGCGACTCGTCTAGCCGTGTGCCGATCGAATCGAGAATGGAGCGCAGCGCGGCCGTCGAAATCGCCATCGACCGGCGACCACCGATCAGCGCCCGCATCGGCGCCAGCAGCTTAGGGTCGCGGCCGACCAGCATGGCATTGTCGCCAGCCGCGCGGAAGGAATTGAACCAGCGCACTTCCGGTCGAAGCGCTAGAACCTGGGCAAACACGAGGATGATGCCGACGACGAGAACGCCGAGGATCAGGCCGTTCAGGCCGGGATTGGTGATGAAGGCGGCATGCGCCTGCCGATAGAGGATAGCCGCGATGAAACACACGATGATCAGGAAGATCACCATCGTCGTGAAGAAGGGCATCGGGCTGGAGAGCTTCTGGCCGTATGCTCCCGGACGGGTCTCACCCACCTCGAGATCCTCCAACTTCACTTTCGCCATGGTACGCTCAACCTCCGGGGAATCTTGACCCGGAGGCTAGTGCAAAATTGAGACGAATTGAAGCCGCGGACTTTGGGAAAATTTTCCCGACGGTCGAAATCAGGCCTGCGGCACCGGACGGTTCACGACCTCTTCCAGCGCCTTGCGGATATATTCGTTGCCGGCAAGCACCGTGCCGTTCTCGAACATCTCCTGGCCGCCCTTCATGTCGGAGACGAAGCCGCCGGCTTCCTTGATCAGCAGAATGCCAGCCGCGATGTCCCAGGCATTGAGCTGGGCTTCCCAGAAGCCGTCGAGACGACCGGCCGCGACATAGGCGAGGTCAAGCGCTGCAGCCCCCATGCGGCGCACGCCGGAGACTTCGCCCATGACATGGCGCAGTTCGATGAGGAACTTGCCGTGCTGGCCACGACCGAGATGCGGCACACCGCAGCCGACGACGCAATCGGACAGCACCTTGCGGGCGCCAACTCGGATGCGGCGATCGTTGAGGAAGGCGCCGCCACCCTTTTCCGTCGTGTAGAGTTCGTCGGTCGCCGGGTTGAAGATGACGCCCGCGACGATCTCGCCATTGCGCTCGAGCGCAATCGACACCGCGAACTGCGGAATGCCGTGCAGGAAGTTGGTGGTGCCGTCGAGCGGATCGACGATCCAGCGATGCGCGCCGTCGGTGCCCTTGATCTCTTCGCCTTCCTCGCCGAGGAAGCCATAGGTCGGGCGGGCCTTGAGCAGCTCTTCACGCACGATCTTCTCGGCGCGGAAATCAGCCTGCGAGACGAAATCGCCAGGGCCCTTCACCGAGACCTGCAGGTTCTGCACTTCGCCGAAATCGCGCGACAGCGACTTGCCGGCCTTGAGTGCAGACTGGACCATGACATTGAGAAGGGCGGAGCGGGCCATAGATCGGATTCCTTGAAACTGGGAGGCGCCGGAAGGCGACAACGGGCGAGCGCGCGTCGGCGGCGATGTTTGGCCGGTTCAAGACCACAAATGCCGCCGGAATTCAAGGGGCTTGGCCCTTTCGGCCCATGCACGCGGCTCAGACGTGCCCTGCAGCAAAGGTGACGATCAGGCCGCCAGCGACGGCAAGCGCCGATGCGGCTGCGAGCCGAAGCGAGAAACCACGGCTACCTGCGACCGCCGCATAGACCACTTTCGCCACCATGTTGGCGGTCACGGCAATCCCGACCGCAATGAGCGCCACGTCGAGAGAGAGCGCAGGCAGCATGCCGGCGAGCGTGACCGTCGCCGCATCGACATCGGCAAGCGCCGTCAGGGCCGAGACCACATAAAGGCCGCCGTCACCGAAGATCTGGCTTGCCGCACGCGCGATAAAGGCGATGACGGTGATCAGAACAGCCATCTTGATGACCTGCGACAGCTCGAACGGATTACCGGGCAGGTCTGCCTCCGACGCCGTGTCGGCGCGAGCGATGGCCGTCATGGCGCCTGCCAGCATTATGCCACCGGCAACGAGTAAGCCGGGCAACAGGCGCCAGCCGAGCGCCGGAGCGAGCGCGAGGAGCAGAAGCGCCGTCCGGAAGAGCGAGATGCTGCCGGCAGCGATCGCACCGGCTGCGGGACCGGCGGCCACTGCCGTGTTCTGGCTTTGGCGCGCCATGGCGAGCGTCGTTGCAGTCGAGGAGACAAGCCCACCTACGGCACCGGCGACGAGATCCCCGCGCCCGCCACCGATCAGTCGGACGGCGACGTAGCCGACATAGGAAATGGAGGCGAGCATGATGACCAGGATCACGAGACTGCGGGGCGAGACCCCGCCGAACGGGCCATAGGGATCAGCCGGAATGAGCGGCAGTAGCACGAAGCCCATGGCAAGCAGCACAACGGCTGAGCGGAGCTCGATCCACGTCAGCCGTCGGATCGCGGCATGCAGGAACTCGCGGCTGGCAAGGATCGTGACGGTGGCAGCGCCCGCCGCAGAAGCGACCGACATATCGCCCGCGACAGCAAGGACACCCAGGCCGAAAGTGGTGATGCCCGAAATGACGGTCGTCGCGCTGAACGAGCCTTCGGCCCGCGCCTCCATCAGGCCAAACCGCAGGAGAACCATGGCAATCACGATCAGGAAGCTCGCAATGATCAGCCCGGACAGTCCGGACGGCGTCATGCCTTGATCAAGAAGCCCGCCGATGCCGCCGGTCATTCCAATTAGGGTGAAGGTCCGGATGCCGGCAATGCGCGCGCCCTCGGGCTCGTCGCGCTCGCGCCAGTGGCGTTCGACGCCGATGGCGGCACCGATGGCGATCGCAAGCCCGAGACGTTGAAAGACATCGATGAGATCCATGACCGCCGCCCTTCCCTTGATACCAGATCTCGACAGCAGGAACCGATAGGATCGGCCCCACCGGTCCTGCAGGCCAAGAGAGATCGGCTAGGCGCGCCGCACCTCGCCGATGGCCTCTGACGGCCATCCTATACGTATCTATTATAGAGACTTGGTATACAGCGGCAGAACCTGGTCTCGTCAGATCCGACGGAAGCGGTTGGCAAGATCGATCGCCTGTTTCTGCTGTTCTTCGTTGAGCCCCAGATAGAAGTCCTCCAGCGCCGGGTCCTTGAGCCCCGCACGGCGCGACAGCACATACCACTTGGCGGCTTCGACCGGATTGGGGCCGGTGCCGAGCGCATTGATATAGAGATGGGCGATGCGGTTCTGGGCAACCACGTTGCCGCGCGCAGCCGCGATGGAAAGCCAGCGATAGCCGGCCTCGTAATCACGAGGGCCGTTATAGCCGTTGACCAGCCATAGCCCCATGTCGAGTTGCGCGGTGTCGAAACCGGCGCGAGCCGCCCGCATCATCCATTCGCGAGCCCGCGCCTTCTTTTCCGGCGGCACGTCCTTCAACGCGGAATAGACCTGCGCCAGCGCATATTGCGCATCGGCAATCCCCTGCTCGGCAGCCTTTTCGTAATAGGGCATGGCGGCGGTCAGGCCGCGTACGCCGGGCGTGCCCGACACCAGGATCTGCGCCCAGTTGAACTGCGCCGAGGCATTGCCGGCATCGGCCGCGCGCCGCATGTAATCATCGGCCTTGGCTCTGTCCTGCGTCACTTCGCGCCCCTCCATCAGGAGAAGCGCGTATTTGAACATGGCGGAAGGATCGCCGCCCTGGGCAGCCTGACCATACCAGAAGGCAGCGCCTTTCAGGTCACGCTTGACGCCGAGCCCGCGCGACATGATTTCCGCAAGCAGTGTCTGGGCAGCCGGATCCCCAAGCTGGGCGCGCGGCAGCGCCTTGTCGACGGCCGTCAGGAACAATCCGCGCTGGAAAGCGCCATAGGCCTCGTCGGGCTTTCCATCATAGGGCTTTTCCGGCGGCAGTTCCGGCAGCGGTGCGCCCATGCGCAGGTAGATATTGATGCCCTGCAACTCGTCCGGCTTATCGTCCGCGGTCGGCTTGGCGCCCTTTGTCACAGGCGGCAGGGAATCCCGGTCACCGCGATCAAGCGTATTGGCGTCGCCCGTGCTGCTGCTGGGCCGTGCCCCGCGTTCGATCTCGCCTGCTTCATCGGGATCGGCCGGCAGGATGGCCGGCGCATCGCCGATCTCCAGACCATCCTCGCCCTCTTGACCGATGGCCGGGCTGGCCAAGGCAAGGCATGCCCCGGCGAGCACGGCGAGAATCAGGCGATGATGGGACGAGATTGAACGCATCAGGCGGTTCAATCTTCAAACCGTGGCGCTTTTTCGTCAAGCTCGGCATTGACCCGGGTCACAATCGCGGCAGCTTGTGCCGGATCGGCAAAGACGGCCTTGCCCAGCGCCACGAATTCCACGCCGCTTTCGGCAACGACGACGGCCGAAGAGGGATCGGCTCCGCCCATGACGATGGCCGGGATCTCGATCATCGACGACCACCATTCGCCGAGCGCGACATTCTTCGAATGCGCCTCCGGCTTGATGTCCCCGTCGAGTTTGCCGAAAAAGATATAGTCAGGCTGGATCTCGCCCATTTCCAGCGCATGGTGGCGGTCCATGGCATTGCCACCGCCGACGATCAGCTTCGGCGCATGCTTCTCGACGGCCTCGGCAAGCGCTTCGGCATTGCCGCTGACATGCAGTCCATCCGCCTTCACCCGACCCGCGACGCGACTGTTGTCGACGACGAGCGCTGCGGCACCCGCCTCCTGGATCACTGGAACCAGCATCTCGGCATGCTTCTGGAAGACGGTGTCGTCGAGCCCGTATTGCGGGATGATCACCGATGCGACATCGCCGCCGCGCAGCGCATTGCCGAGCACTTCGGCGCGCTCGGCGGGATCCGCCATATCGGGAACGATGAGGACCAGGCGGCAGCGATTATCGATCATGCGCGGTGTTTCCGTGTGCGGGACAGGTCCGTTTCTCAGGATTTCGTCCTCGTTTTCTCTAGACAAATCCGATAGACCGCTCTTCCGAAAGGATCAACCGCGCAATGCTGACAGACCCGAACTTCTATGCCGTCGCCATTCCCGCTGTTGCCCTTGTCGGCCTGTCGAAAGGCGGCCTTGGCGGCGCTTTTGCGCTGATCGGCGTGCCCCTCCTCGCCTTCGCCGTACCGCCGATGCAGGCCGCCGCCATCTTCCTGCCGATCCTTCTCGTCATGGACGCCGTCGCACTCTGGGCCTGGCGGCATCACAACAATCGCGCGACCCTCGTCGCCATGCTGCCGGGTGCCGTCATCGGCATCGGACTTGGCTGGGCGACATCGACCTATGTCTCGGCGGATGCGATGCGCCTGGTTCTCGGCGGCATCTCGATCGTCTTTTCGCTCAAATATTTCCTCGAAAGCTGGGCGGCCTACAAGGGACAGGAAACGGCCCCCGCAGCCCAGCGCCCTGTCGCCGGCTCCTTCTGGGGTTCACTCGCCGGTTATGCGAGCTTTGTTGCCCACGCCGGCGGGCCGCCCTTCCAGATCTATGTCCTGCCGCTGAAGCTCGATCCGCTGACCTATACCGGCACCTCGACGCGCTTCTTCGCCATCCTCAACGCGATCAAGGTCATCCCCTATTTTGCGCTCGGAGAACTGGACGCGACCAATCTCAGCCTGTCGGCAGCCCTCTTGCCCATCGCGCTGGTATCGACGCTCGCCGGAGCCCGCCTCGTGCATTACCTGAGACCGGCGATCTTCTACCCGTTGATGTACGGCATGGTCCTGATCGCCGGCAGCAAGCTGACCTGGGATGGCACCCGGGGGCTTTTCGGCATCTGACGCGCGATTTCGTGTTCGGTCATGGCTTGTTGCAGCGCACATCGCCGCTTGCCGCGGAAGGGCCTTTGACATAACCTTTCCGTCATGACGAACGCAGACCCGTTCATGGCGATCGCAGACCCGAACCGGCGGCATATCCTCGAGGATCTGCGTCGGGGGGAAAAGACCGTGAACGAACTTGCCGCGCAGCTGCCGATCAGCCGCCCTGCGGTCTCGCAACATCTGAAAGCATTGCTCGATAGCGGCCTCGTCGATGTCCGCTCGGAAGGCACGCGGCGGATCTATGTGATCAATCGCCCGGGCTTCGACCGCATGAACATGTGGCTCGACCAGTTCTGGTCCTGAACCTCAAGAAACAGTCATCAAGGCAAAACAAAAGCCCCGAAGTCGATTGAACTCCGGGGCCGAGGGTGGTGTCGTGGCTGCTTCATGAAAACATCGGGATCGGTCTTTGGGTCCGCCAGATCCCGGCGCAGCCGGAAGGTGATATCAGTGGCGTGTGGAGGCCCTCAGGCGTTCCATTTCATCCTTGAGGCGCAGTTTCAGGCGCTTCAGCTCGGCAATGTGCCGGTCATCAACGGAGGGAGATGCAAGCGCGTCATGGAGTTGATCCTCCAGGGCTCCATGCTTCTTCTGCAGCGATTCAAGATGAGCCTGTATGGTCATTTGATGCGTCCTTCCTTATCGCCTACCTCCAGCCCTCATCCGCTGGAGTTTCAGGCTTTGCGAAGATAATGTGACACGAGAAATGCGGTTTGTCGAAGGCGAATTGGCCGAAAACGACCTTGAAAATCGGAGACAAGGATAACTTCCCGTTACCGGTATTTGGTGATAGGAGCTTGCGCGAATCTTCGGGGCATCCTTAAAGGATGGGCCACACGGCGATAATGGGGAACAAGCATGGCCGATCAGGAACAGGCCGACGTCAGGCTTTCGTTGGCACGGCTTCGCCAGGAACATGAAGACTATGACGCGGCGATCAATGCCATGATCACGACCGGCTGCGATGCCCTTCGGATTCAGCGCATGAAGAAGAAGAAACTGTCCATCAAGGACAAGATCACCGCGCTGGAAGACCAGATCATTCCCGACATCATCGCCTGAAGGCACAAGGATACGAGATGACAGCTGAGTGCCCGCCCGTCGCCATCATTATGGGAAGCCAGTCCGACTGGGAGACCATGAAGAATGCCGCCGACACGCTCGACGCACTCGGCGTCTCCTATGAAGCCCGCATCGTTTCGGCACATCGCACGCCCGACCGCATGGTCGCCTTTGCCAAGGGCGCCCGCGACGAGGGCTTCAAGGTGATTGTTGCCGGCGCAGGCGGTGCTGCCCATCTGCCGGGCATGGTCGCCTCGATGACCAATCTGCCCGTCTTCGGCGTGCCCGTTCAGTCGAAAACGATGTCCGGCCTCGACAGCCTCTATTCCATCGTCCAGATGCCCGCCGGCATTCCCGTGGGAACGCTGGCCATCGGCCGCGCTGGCGCCGTCAACGCCGCCCTGCTGGCCGCCCGCGTGCTTGCCGCCTTCGACGAAGAACTGGCCGATCGCCTCGACGAATGGGTCGAACGCCAGACGGCATCGGTCGCAGAATATCCCGTGGACGAGGCCCCATGACGATCCGCACCATCGGCATCATCGGTGGCGGCCAGCTTGGTCGCATGCTGGCCATGTCCGCCGCCCGGCTGAATTTTCGCACCGTGATCCTCGAACCGCAGGCCGACAGCCCCGCTGCGCAGGTGGCCAACCAGCAGATCACGGCAGCCTATGACGATCCGGCAGCACTCACCGAGCTCGCCCGCCTCTGCGATGTCGTCACCTATGAATTCGAAAACGTGCCCGTTTCGGCCGCCGAAACACTGGCTGCCAGCGTGCCGGTCTATCCGCCGCCGAAGGCACTCGAAGTTGCCCAGGACCGCGTCACGGAAAAGCGCTTCCTCAACGCATCCGGCATCGAAACCGCGCGCTTCCATGCCGTAGACAGCCAAGCCGACCTCGACGCCGCACTCGCTGACTTTGGCGGTGAAGGCGTGTTGAAGACCCGTCGCCTCGGTTACGATGGCAAGGGCCAGAAGGTCTATCGTAAGGGCGACAGCTCAGACGGCGGTTATGAGGCACTCGGCTCGGTACCGCTCATTCTCGAAAGCTTCGTGCCCTTCGTTTGCGAGATCTCGATCATCGCCGCCCGCGGCACCGATGGCGAAGTCCGTTGCTACGACCCGACCGAGAATGTTCATCGGGGCGGCATCCTGCACACATCGACCCAGCCCGCCGCGATCACGCAGGACACGGCCAAGGCCGCCCGCGAGGCCGCGACCAGGCTGCTGGACGCTCTGGGCTACGTCGGCGTCGTCGGCATGGAGTTCTTCGTGCTTAAAGACGGCAGCTTGATCGCCAACGAGATCGCGCCCCGCGTGCACAACTCCGGCCACTGGACGGAGGCTGCCTGCATCGTCTCGCAGTTCGAGCAGCATATCCGCGCGGTTGCCTCTCTGTCGCTCGGCGATACCGTGCGCCACTCCGATTGCGTGATGACGAATCTGATCGGCGACGACATCGATTCTGTCCCCGCCTGGCTCTCAAAGCCGAACGTGCTCGTCCATCTCTACGGCAAGACGGAAGCCCGCCCCGGCCGCAAGATGGGTCATGTGACCGAAATCCTGCCGTTTCGCGACTGATTTTCCCGGTTTTTTAGCAGGATGCGTCCCGCATTTTCGGCCGGAGATGTTGACACGGCGGCCTCCCTCGGGCTAATTGCCGCCAACTCTTCAGGGGCGCGCCCAGCGGCGCGCTTTTGATTGTTTGAACACAGTGGGTGAATGACACATTCCCCGACAATCGTTGTGGACCAGAAAAATGAAGATCAAGAACTCGCTGAAAGCGCTTAAGGCCCGTCATCGCGACAACCGTCTGGTTCGCCGCAAGGGCCGTATCTACATCATCAACAAGCAGAACCCGCGCTTCAAGGCTCGCCAGGGCTGATGCCCCGGGATCTCAGGATCCCATGAGCCGGACGGACTGCCCGCCGCATGCGGCGTGTTGATATCGGAAATTTGAGTTTGAAAGACGGCGCTGAGGGACTACCTTCCCTGCATGCGCCGTTTTTCTTTGCGACTCGCCCTCACCCTCCCGCTTCTGCCCGCCCTGCTCTTTGCAGGCACCGTCGCCGCACAGGCGCCGGAAGAGCAAGGTGGCACGCAGGCAACTGAGATGCCTGTCGAACAGATCCCACTCAGGCCGCCAGCCAAGCCGAAGACGGTCGATGATCTGCTCGCCGAACTCAAACGAGAGCGCAATCCGCAGGCGGCCCGGCAGATTGCCAATTCCACGATGGCGACCTGGAGCGAGTCCTCCAGCCCGACGATCAATCTTCTGATGCAATGGTCCGCTAAGGCCGCCGCGGAAAAACGCAACGCGGCTGCCCTCGATTTCATTGATCAGGCCATCACCCTGAAGCCCGATTTCGTCGGCGCCTGGAATCAGCGCGCCACGCTGCATTTCACCATGGGCAACTACAAGAAGTCCGTCTCCGACATCGAAAAGGTGCTGGAGCTGGAGCCCCGACACTTCGGCGCCATCGCCGGCCTTGCCGGCATTCTCACCGAACGCGGCAGCAAGGATGCGGCACTGAAGGCCTGGGAACGCTATCTCGAAGTCTTCCCCGCCGACCGCGAGGCACAGGAGATTGTCGCCAAGCTGTCCGAAGAACTGGCTGGCCAGCGGACGTAAGTTAGCCAAACCCGCGGCGGCACCCGCTCAGGCAACCACCTTCGCCACGAGATCGGGATGTTTGCCAATCACCCGCACGTAGGCGATCGCAAAATCAGGCGGCGTTGCCCTCGCCTGTTCCCAGTCGCGGAGCGTTCCCACAGGCACGCGAAATCGAGACGCGAACTCCGTTTGCGACAAACCAAGGGCCGTGCGGGTGCGGCGGATCAATCGCGAACGCTGCGCACGGTCTAGCGCCTCCGCCGAGACGTCAAAGTCCTCATTGTCGTTCGGATCAGCCGGTATCACGATAGGCACGCTCTTCTCCTTGATTGCTTCGCCGGACCGAGATGAAACGTGGTTCCTGCCCGCGCCACACAAACACTCCGGTAAACAGCTTCTCTTCGACTCGACCGATCACATTGTACCTGTCCTCACCGTCGCGTTCGCGTATGGACGGGACAACGAGATGATTGAGATCGTCGAAATACGATCTCCAAATGCCAGCGAAACACCATGTTTCGCCGTATTGATCTGGTTCTTCTCCGGATCGAACCATTCAGCCATACCCGACTATACGGATATCCCGTACACCACACAAGACTTGTGCGAGGAACAGGAGGCGGGCCGCGCATGTCATCTTGACGAACGGCACAGCCGCACGATCTTGTTGCCATATCGTCCATGCCGGAAGCTTCGCTCTTGCTCCTCCCCCGTATCGGTTTCGTCTTGCTCGTGATCCTCCTCGTCCTCATCTCCGTGCTCGCGGCGCTCGCCATTGCCACGCAACTCCGTGCCCGCGCCATTGAGGCGAAGATACCGAACATCGGTGAGCTCATCGATATCGGCGGCTTTCGTCTGAACGCCCTTCACGTGCCCGCAAGCCCTGAAGCCGACCTGCCGCCGATCGTGTTCATCCATGGCGCCTCCGGCAACCTGAGGGACCAGGCGGGGGCCTTCCTGGAGACTTTGCGTGGCCGCGCCGAGCTTCTCTTCGTCGATCGGCCGGGACACGGCTATTCGGAGCGCGGCGGGCCAGAGAACGACACGCCGGACGGACAGGCCAACGCGATTGCGCGGCTGATGGAGAACAAGGGCATCGAGCGGGCAATCATCGTCGGCCACTCTTTCGGCGGCGCGATCACCGCGAGTTTCGGCGTGCTGCATCCGGATAAGGTGGAAGGGCTCGTCTTCCTGGCGGCTGCCACCCATCCCTGGCCGGGCGGCGTCGACTGGTATTACCACCTCGCCTCTGCCCCGGTGATCGGACCGATCTTCTGTCAAACGCTGGCGCTCCATGCCGGCATGATGCGGATCACAGCCGCGACCGACCACGTCTTCGCCCCCAATCCACGTCCGGAAACCTATGTCGAGGACACCGGGCCGGCACTCGTCCTGCGTCCCTCCACCTTCCGCTCGAATGCCAGGGACGTCGCCGGCCTGCATGCCTATGTGACCGGCTTTGCCCCGCGCTACCGCGAGATCGACAAGCCGACGGTTATCATCACCGGCGACAGCGATGAGATCGTGCTGGAGGAGATCCATTCGAAGGGCCTCGCCCGCGATATTGCAGGCTCTGAACTCGTCTGGATTGCCGGCCTCGGGCACAAGCCGGACTATATCGTGACGGAAATCGTCATCACGGCCCTGGAAAAGATCGCGGGCAAAGAGCGCGACCTTCAGGCCATGGCGCGCGCGGTCGAGCCTCGACTCGCGGCCACTCGGGTGGAGCCAGTAGGTTCCGCCCCTTCCCTTCAGGCAGGCCAATAATTCCCCATAAAAAAAGCCGCCCCGAAGGCGGCTTTTTCGGATCAAGGATGCGGTTGGCTCAAACGCCCGACTGACCGTCGGAACCGATATAGGCAATGCGCAGCATGTTGGTCGAACCGGGTGTGCCGAGCGGCACGCCAGCAGACATGATGATGCGGTCACCAGGTTTGCCGAAGCCTTCCTCGACAACGATGCGGCAGGCGCGGTTGACCATGTCGTCGAGATCGGTCGGCTCAGAAGAGACGACGCAGTGCAGGCCCCAGACGACCGAGAGGCGACGCGCGGTATGGATGACCGGCGACAGCGCAATGATCGGCACTTCCGGACGCTCGCGCGAGGCGCGCAGACCCGTATTGCCCGAAGACGTGTAGCAGACGATCGCCTGCAGACGCAGCGTCTCGGCGATCTGGCGGGCAGCGAGCGAGATGGCGTCGGCGCCGGTCGCTTCCGGCTGGGCGCGCTGGGCGTAGATGATGCCCGGATAGTGCGGCTCGCGCTCGACGGTTTCGGCAATCGAGGCCATGGTGGCCACCGCTTCGACCGGATACTGACCGGAAGCCGACTCGGCCGACAGCATGATCGCGTCTGCACCTTCGAAGACGGCGGTCGCAACGTCGGAGACTTCGGCGCGGGTCGGAACCGGGGCCGTGATCATCGATTCCAGCATCTGGGTGGCCACGACGACGGGCTTGCCTTCGCGGCGGCAGGCACGGATCAGCTGCTTCTGGATGCCGGGAACACGCTCGAGCGGCATTTCCACGCCGAGGTCACCACGGGCAACCATCAGAGCGTCGGAAAGCGCGATGATCTCGTCGATGCGCTCGATCGCCTGCGGCTTCTCGATCTTCGACATCAGGCCGACGCGACCCTTGGCGATCTTGCGGACTTCCGCCAGATCTTCCGGGCGCTGGATGAAGGAGAGTGCGACCCAGTCGACATCATTGGTGGCGAGCACCGCGTCGAGGTCGGCGCGGTCCTTGTCGGTGAGAACACCGGTCGCGAGAATGGTGTCGGGCAGGCTCACGCCCTTGCGGTCGGAGATCTTCGTGCCCGAGACGACTTCCGTGACGATCGTCTTGCCGTCGCATTTGACAGCCTTCAGATGCAGCTTGCCGTCGTCGATGAGCAGACGGTCGCCCACCTTGACCGATTCGAGGATTTCCGGATGCGGCAGGTAGACGCGGCTTGCATCACCGGGCGCTTCATTGCTGTCCAGCGTGAAGGTCTGGCCGGGCTTCAGCTCGACGGTCGTGTCTGCAAACTTGCCGACGCGGAGCTTCGGTCCCTGCAGGTCGGCGAGAATGCCGATCGGGCGGCCACATGCGGCCTCGACGTTACGAATGCGCTGGATGAGCGTCCGCAGCATCTCATGGCTCGAATGGCTCATGTTGATGCGGAAAAGATCGGCCCCTGCTTCGTGCAGTTTCCGGATCATCGCCTCATCGGAAGAGGCGGGACCAAGCGTGGCGAGGATCTTTACTTTGCGGTTTCGCTTCATCAGTTCTGGCTTTCCTGGGTGCCCGACGTATCAGACAGCTGGACCATCCAGCTCCCCTGCCTGCCGGTGTCGTATTCCTTGAATCCCATCTGCTGATAGCCGCGCGCGAAGCAGTCCTTCACGCCCACGATCTTGAACTCGTTTTCGGCGACACACATGTTGATGTCACCGGTCCAGCGACCACCGCGAGCGGCATCCTCAGCATAGAGATAATAATAGCGCGACTGGAGCTCACCCTCGATGAGAGTGGCACAGGTGCCGGCAGGAACCTGCCACCAACCTTCCGTGATCCAGCCCTCTTCAGCCCGGTAGCCGACCGCGACCCCGACCAAGTTCTGCGTGCCGTTGCAGACACGAAACTCGGCATGGGCAGCAGAGGCTGCCAGCATGGGCGAAAACAGCGCACCCGCGATCAGGAGGGGCTTCAGAAAACGTGCCGTGGCACGGTCGAAAGTCTGTCTGATCGGGTGATGCACGATTGCCGCCGGAACTCCAAAAATGCGCATGGGATGCCTTCTTGCGATGCTGACCAGAGAATGTCAACGCAACTCTAATCGATTATATTTTCTGCCTTTGGCCAGTCTCAAAACCTATATGTTCGATCTTGGCACAAACGTGACAGCCATGAAAGCTTGCGCTCCCCCATTCCCCATGCGATCAAGCGCTTGTACCAGACGATGGCTTCAAACTGATGAATGTTTCCCCCGTTTTCGAGATTCTGGATGGCCGTTTCGACGCTGGCCTGGTGCTCCTCGCCGACCACGCGACGAATATCGTGCCCAAGCCCTATGGAAGACTTGGGCTGCCGGATACCGCCTTTAGCCGTCACATTGCCTATGACATCGGTATCGAGCCGCTAACCCGGCAGCTGGCCGCCCGCCTCGGCGTCCCCGCGGTCATGTCACGCTTCTCCCGTCTGCTGATCGATCCGAATCGCGGCGAGGATGACCCGACGATCATCATGCGCATCTCCGACGGCGCCATCGTGCCCGGAAACCATCCGATCACATCGGAGGAATGGCAGCACCGCATCGAGACCTATCATCGGCCCTACCACGGTGCGGTCTCCGATGTGATCGCCAAGGTCGCGGACGCCTCGGGCAAAGCGCCGCTGGTGCTTTCACTGCATTCCTACACACCCGCCTGGAAGGGCGTGCCTCGCCCATGGCATGCGGCTGTCCTGTGGGACACAGATGGACGGGCTGTCCGCCCCCTGATTGATGGACTGGCGGCTTCGGGTATCCTCGTAGGCGACAACGAACCCTATGACGGCGCGCTCAAGGGCGACACCATGTATCGCCACTGCATGATTACGGGCATTCCGCATGCGCTACTGGAAGTTCGCCAGGACCTGATAGCAGACGAAGCCGGCGTCACCGCCTGGGCCGATCGCCTCGCGCCGATCTTCGAACGCCTCAATGCCGACCCGAAGCTGCACGAGTATGAAATCCATGCCTCGCGCACCGGCCCCTACCCCGCGCAACCCACCGCGCCCTGAAGGAGGACAGCATGACGCTCCCGACTAAGGACCAGCAGACCGAACTCGAAGCGGCCGCCTTTCGTCGGCTTGTTTCCCATCTGCGCAATCGTCCAGACGTGCAGAACATTGACCTGATGAACCTTGCCGGCTTTTGCCGCAACTGCCTGTCCAACTGGTATCTCGACGCCGCCAAGGAAACCGGCCTCGACCTAACCAAGGACGAAAGCCGCGAGATCGTCTACGGCATGCCCTATGACGAATGGAAAGCACGCAATCAGAGCGAAGCGAGCACCGCCCAGCAGCAAGCCTTCGAAGAGAACCGCCCGAAGGAATGACGCTTCCCACAAGCTTTGGGACTTGACGCGGACGCTGCTTCGCGGCACGTGGACGCCACGAAAACCATCCCGAGAATGCCATCCCCGCAATGAAGGAGATTGCCCATGACTGATGCCGCTCACGGCGTCGCCCGCGACCAGCTCCGTGCCTTTGTCGAACGCATCGAGCGCCTGGAAGAAGAAAAGAAGACCATCGCCGACGACATCAAGGATGTCTACGGCGAAGCCAAGTCCATGGGCTTCGACACCAAGATCCTCAAGAAGGTCATCGCGCTTCGCAAGAAGGACGACCAGGAGCGCATGGAAGAGGATCTGATCCTCGACACCTACCTGCACGCGCTCGGCATGATCGAGAGCCCGCCGGAAGGCTGAGGCAGGCGCATTGCGACAGACAAAAAACCCGCCGATCCGGCGGGTTTTTTTGTCTGCAATCTGGAAAAGCCTTGGATCAGGGAGCGCCGAAGCGGCTCGGATCGACCGTGGTGGCATCGAGGCGGAACCCGTCCGGAACAGCGGTCGGGGGTGCCACGAGCGAACGGGACACGACGCGAGGTGCTTTCACCGGCTTGGCGACGGCGTCGAACTTGCCCTGGTTCAGCGCCCACTGCTCGATCATGTTCTTGGTCAGCTGAGTACCGCCATACATCGCCATATGCGCACGCTCTGCATCTTCCTGACCCGGACGACCGCCCTTCTTCGGCACGACTGCATCGGCGTCTGCCACTGGCTCGGACGGTGCATCGAACATGTCGCCGAACTGTGTGGTCGGCTCGACACTGGCTTCCTGCTGCGGCGGGATCGACGCCATTTCGACAGGCTTTGCAGCCGGCGCCGGTGCGGCACGAAGCTCGGCCTGAGCGGGCGCGCTCGACGGGATCGGTGCGGCCATTTCCGGCATGGTGCTGTCTTCGAGGGCGGCAGCGGCCTCAGGCGACAGGATCGCCTGTTCGACTTCATCCACTTCCGCTTCGGCTTCCGCCTGGGCGGAGGCGAGCAGCGCCTCGGCGACCTGCGGACGCGCTGCCGGAACCGGTACGGCCATTCCTTCGGACAGCAGCATGGCTTCCGAACTCGGATCGATCGAGGCCGTCATTACCCCTTCCGCGGGACCAGCGCCAGGACGCGTATTCAGAAGCGTCGGTACGGGCACATTCAAGGAGGCGAGGTCGGGAAATTGATCAGACGGCGCGCTGGCCGGCGTGGGCACGCCACTTGCGACCTGTTGCAGCGCATCCTCGGCGGCGTTACGCGGCGGCTGATAGAGCGCAACGGCAAGGCTGTTGTCGGCCGGACGCAGTGAAGGGCGGGCCTGCGGGACAGGCGCATCCGCGGCATCGACACCAGGAAGCGTATTGGCGACCATCACCGGCTCGGACGCCGTCACGACGGGTTCCTGACGCGGCGCGGCCGGAGCCGGCTGGGCCGTAGCCGGACGGGCGGCGGGTTGCGGCACATCTTCGACCTCATCCTCGTCGCCACCGCCGAACAGCATGGCAAGGAAGTTGCGCGGACGCCCGCGGGTCTTTTCCTCGGCGATCATGACGGTGTTGCCGGACGCGACGCGACGCTTGTATTCGGCGAGCGCCTGCTGATAGCCCGGCAACGGCTTGCCGTCGGCAGGAATATGCACGGTCTTGCCATCGGGGAAGAGACGCACGAGATCCTGGCGGTTCATGCGCGGCCAGGCACGCACGCCGGCAACATCCATGTGAACGAACGGCGAGCCGGAATTCGGATAGTAGCCAACGCCACCGGCCTGCATCTTGACGCCGATTTCGCGCAGCGTCTTCAGCGGAACACCGGGAATGTAGAAGTCCATCGCGGTGCCGCGCATGTGCTGGCTTTCCTTCGCGACACCCTGGGAGCGCGAACGCAGCATGTTGTTTGTGGCAGGCGAACGATAAGCCGATACGACCTTGATGTAGCCCTTGGCACGCGACTGGCGGTAAACCTCCCAGACGAGATCGAAGAGGCGCGGGTCCATCTTCGTCGGCTCGTTGCGACGCCAGTCACGGAGAATATAGTTGAGTTGCTTCAGACCGTTGGGGTCGTAGCGGCCATTGCGCTTGAAGGTGATCGAGGCGCGTTCGCCGGTATGGACGAATTCGATGTTGAGGGTGCGGCTCTCGGCGCGCGCTGTTGCGGCATTGCCGAGCAGGAAGCAGAAGCTCATGAGAAGGGCGGCAAACAGCGAAGACAACAGCCGGTTCACCGACTGCGCAGACGCAAGCCGGATTTTGCGCTCGTTTTGTCCATAGAGCGCGCTGATGTCCTGCGATGCCTGCAATGCAATCCCCGTCCGAAAGACTACGTCCCACGCCAACCGAAATGAACGTCAAATGCGGTCATACCATGGCAAATTTGCCACATCCGCACAAGCTGTCACTTTATGGTGAACGCTTGCCTAACAAATGCTTAGCTCCTTGGTAGGCGATTAAGCTTACCCCAGAGTTAACATCGAACGGTTGAGGCAAATCAAGCGGCATCCTTCTGCGGATCGTCGGGATCGATTCCGTAATCCTTGAGCTTGCGGTAGAGCGTGGACCGCCCGATGCCGAGCTTCCGGGCAACCTGGCTCATCTGGCCGCGATAGAACTTCAGCGCAAAGCGGATCAGCTCCTCCTCGATTTCGGCCAGCTTGCGCACATTGCCGGCCTCGTCGGTGCTGACGATGACATTGCCGGAGGCCGATCCATTGAAACCTGTGGATGGAGCCGACTGGCCGCCGCTGAAGCTCGCTGCGCGCTCGGCAAGAGCGGCCTGGACCTTGGCGATCGGGCTTGGCTCATACACCGGGGCCTGCGCCTCGCTGCCGACAGTCGCGCCTCGATGACTGGTTACCTGCGCTGCGATCTGCGGAAAGTCGCTTTCCTTGAGGCTTGTGCCCTCGGCCAGAACAACAGCGCGGAAGATCGCGTTCTCGAGCTGCCTCGTATTGCCGGGCCAGTCGAAGGAGGTCAGTAGGGCAAGTGCGGAGGATTCGACCTGCAGGGTCCGCGGCAGGCGCTGCTCGAGCGAAAAGCGCTCGACAAAGGCCCGGATCAGATGCGGGATATCCTCCTTGCGGCGCCGGAGGGCCGCAATGGTGATCGGAAAGACGTTGACGCGGTAATAGAGGTCCTCGCGGAAGCGCCCGGCCTTGACCTCCTCGATCAGGTCCTTGTTGGTTGCCAGAACCAGCCGCACATTGGCCTTCAAGGGCTTCGCCTGTCCGCTGCGATGCACCTCGCCGGACTGGACGACTTCGAGCAGGCGCATCTGGCCGACCGGCGGCAACTCGCTGATTTCCTCGATGAAGAGCGTGCCACCCTCGGCCTCGGCGACCTTGCCCATCTGGGTTTCGCTGCCGAACAGCACGTCTTCGATCTGCGCAGGCGTAATGGCATTGCAGTTGACCGAAACGAACGGACGGGACGACCGATCGCTGGCAGCATGGATGGCGCGTGCCACGAGTTCCTTGCCGACGCCGGCTTCCCCTTCGAGCATCACCGGGATCATCGATTGTGCTGCACGACGACCGAGCTCCACGACGCGCGACATGGCCGCACTGGCCGCAACGACGTCGGAAAAGCTGACCGAACCGCTGCGGGCCCGGCGCGGCGTGCGGCCCTGCAGGCTGGTGCGATGGATCTTCAATGCCGATTCGATCGCGCCGATCAGCCGCTCCTGGGCGATCGGCTTGACGAGGAAGTCGAAAGCACCCGCACGCACGGCGTTGAGCGCGGTTTCGGTCGCGCCTTCCGTGGTACAGACAATGACGGGCACGCCTGCATTGATCTCGGCGAGCATGGGAATGACGCTGGGGTTCAGGCCGTCTGCCGATGTCACGTCGAGCACCACCACACCGATCTGCTCGGCGTGGCGGCGGAAGAGATCGACACCCGCTTGCGCGGTGTCGGCGACATGAACGGCATGGCCGTGCGCTTCGATCGCAGCCTTCATGCTGCGGCGCTCGGCGGCATCTTCATCGATGAGTAGAATCTGTGCGGTCAACTTGCGCTCCCCGAGGCTGTTTCGGCGCGTTCGCGCTCCTGGGTTATCGCGGGCAGACTGGCAGAAAGGCCTGAAGATGTTCTTGGGAGAAAACCTAACATTTTAACGGTCCTTAACCGTTTATGGCACAATCCACAGGGGCGCTGCGGCAATCGGCTCGCTCTGGTCGCCCCACACCGGCACACCCGGCTGCTTGCCCATCGGCGGACGACTGACTACATCTCCCGAACGAACGAGAGAAAGGACGTCACCATGATGATCGACCGCCGCCCCGCCTTAAGCCCCCTCACCCAGGCCTCCGCGAGCAGGGATCAAAACCTCGGCGACCTTCCCGTCTGGAAACTCGAAGACCTTTATCCCGGCCAGACCTCGTCGGAATTTCTCGGTGCCGTCGAGAAGGCCGGCGCCGATGCGCTTGCCTTTGAGACGAAGTGGAAGGGCAAGCTTGCAGCATCTCTCGAAACCGTCGGAGAAGGCTCGCTGGCCGAAGCGCTGCGGGAGATGGAAGCACTCGAAGACCTGCTCGGTCGCGTCGCCTCCTATGCCGGCCTCACTTATTATTCCGACATGACCAATCCGGCGAACGGCAAGTTCTTCGGCGACATCCAGGCCAAGCTGACGGACATGTCGTCCCGCCTTCTCTTCTTCCCGCTGGAACTCAACCGCCTGCCCGACGACGCCGTCGATGCGGCCATGGACCGCGATCAGGCTCTCGGCCACTTCCGTCCCTGGATCGTCGACCTGCGCAAGGACAAGCCCTTCCAGCTCGACGACCGGATCGAGCAACTTTTCCTTGAAAAGTCGCAGACGGGTGCCGCCGCCTTCAACCGCCTGTTCGACGAGACGCTTGCCGCACTCCGCTTCAAGGTCGGCGAAGACGAGATGCCGCTGGAGCCGACGCTGACGCTTCTTCAGGATGCCGACCCGGCGAAGCGCAAGCTGGCTGCCGAAGCCCTGTCGAAGACCTTCAAGGACAATATCCGCATCTTCACTCTGGTGACCAACACGCTCGCCAAGGACAAGGACATCTCCGACCGCTGGCGCGGTTTCGACGACATCGCTGACAGCCGCCATCTTGCCAACCGCGTGGAACGCGAAGTGGTCGATGCACTCGCCGAAGCGGTCCGCGAAGCCTATCCGCGCCTTTCGCATCGCTATTACAAGATGAAGGCAAAGTGGCTCGGCATGGACCAAATGAACTTCTGGGACCGTAATGCGCCGCTTGCCGAAACACCGGACCGCCTGATCTCATGGGATGAAGCCAAGGACATGGTGCTGTCTGCCTATGGCGGCTTTGCACCCGAAATGGCCGAGATCGCCGGCCGCTTCTTCGACGGCGGCTGGATCGATGCGCCTGCCCGCCCGGGCAAGGCCCCGGGCGCCTTCGCCCATCCGACAGTGCCTTCGGCTCACCCCTATGTTCTGGTGAACTACCTCGGCAAGCCGCGCGATGTCATGACGCTTGCCCATGAACTCGGCCACGGCGTACACCAGGTGCTCGCCGGCGGCCAGGGCGCACTGATGTGCCAGACCCCGCTGACGCTCGCCGAAACCGCATCCGTCTTCGGCGAAATGCTGACCTTCCGCGCCCTTCTCGACAAGACGACCGATAAACGCGAACGAAAGGCCATGCTCGCCCAGAAGGTCGAGGACATGATCAACACCGTCGTGCGCCAGATCGCCTTCTACCAATTCGAGCGCAAGATCCACACGGCCCGCAAGGAGGGCGAATTGACGGCCGAGAAAATCGGCGAATTATGGCTCTCCGTGCAGCAGGAAAGCCTGGGGCCGGCGATCAAGATCTCGGAAGGCTATGAGAACTGGTGGGCCTATATCCCCCATTTCATCCACTCGCCATTCTACGTCTATGCCTATGCCTTCGGCGACTGCCTGGTAAACTCGCTTTATGCCGTCTACCAGAATGCCGACCAGGGCTTCCAGGACAAGTATTTCGAGCTTCTGAAGGCCGGCGGCACCAAGCATCACTCCGAGCTTTTGGCTCCCTTCGGCCTCGATGCCACCGATCCGTCGTTCTGGGCCAAGGGTCTGTCGATGATCGAGGGGCTGATCGACGAGCTGGAAGCGTTAGATAAGGCCGCCTGAACCGGAGCTGCCGACATCCCATGCGTGACCACGCGCCTTATGCGCTCTTCCGCGACGACCGCGCGGGGACGAGCCTCGTCTTTGCCGAACCGGAAACGCTCGTCGTCGCCCGGTCGGCGGACGAGGTCGAGCCTGCGCTCGCCAAGTTGGAAGCGCACCGCAAGTCCGGCAAGTGGCTGGCGGGCTATCTTTCCTATGAAGCAGGCTTCGTCTTCGAACCGAAGCTCAGGCCCCTCATCGAGGATGGGCGTGAGACGCCGCTGATATCGATGGGGGTTTACGACGCTCCCGCACCGGCAGCGCACCCACTCGCACAGGCGCCCTCGAATATTCCGAACGCGCCGCTCTTGAGCGACCCGCGCGCCGCATGGGATCTCGAAGCCTATTGCCGCCGCTTCGACCGACTGCATGATCATCTGCGCAAGGGCGATTGCTATCAGGCCAATCTCACCATGCCCGTCGAGGCGCGCTGGGACGGCGACCCGCGCGCGGCCTTCTGGTCGCTCGTCGGCCGCCAGCCGGTGCATTACGGCGCGCTGATCGATGACGGCATCGGTCCCGTCATCCTCTCCCGCTCGCCCGAACTCTTCTTCTCTGTCGACGAGGATGGCTGGATCGAGACGCGCCCGATGAAAGGCACGGCAGCGCGCGGCGCAAGCCCCGAGGAGGACGAGGCGATCATCGACGCGATGCTTGCCGACGGGAAGACGCAAGCCGAGAACAGGATGATCGTCGACCTCCTGCGCAACGACGTTTCCGTCATCACAGAGGTCGGCACCCTCTCGGTCCCCAAGCTTTTCGCGATCGAGACCTATCCAACGGTTCACCAGATGGTCAGCTATGTCAGGGCGAAACTCTCGCCCGACCTCGGCCTCCCCGAGATCATGGCCGCCCTTTTTCCCTGCGGATCCGTGACTGGCGCGCCGAAAATGTGGGCCATGCGCATCCTGCACGAACTGGAAGCCGGCCCGCGCGACGTCTATTGCGGCGCAATCGGCTGGTGCGACCCTGCAGGCCCCATGCGTTTTTCAGTGGCAATCCGCACCATCTCTCTTTTCAACGAGGGGCGCGCCGTCTTCAATGTCGGCGGCGGCATCGTCTTCGATTCGAAGGCCGAGGCCGAATACGAGGAATGCCTGCTGAAGGCGCGTTTTGCCCTGGGTGATCAATGGATTTCTCGCTGATCGAGACGATGCGATGGCAGCCGGACGCAGGCTTTCTGCGGCTCGACCAGCATCTGCGCCGTCTGTCCCGGTCCGCCGATGCGCTGGGTTTCCGCCAACCGCAAGACGCAAAAGGCAAGCTCGAGAAGGAAGTGTCCGGCGAGACACCGCTGCGGGTACGACTCGTCATGACCTATCGCGGCAAGATGGAGGTGACGGCGACGCCCTTCGAGCCGATCCCGGAAGAAACGGTCTGGCGCCTGAAGATCGCAAAGACAAGGCTGCAATCCGAAGACAGCCTTTTCCGCCACAAGACATCCCGGCGCGAGCCTTACGAGGCCGCCCGCGCCGAGTTTTCCAAGGATGAGGCCGACGAAGTGCTCCTGCTCAACGAGCGGGGAGAAGTCTGCGAAGGCACGATTACCAACCTGTTTGCCGAAGCAGCCGATGGCATGCTGCTCACCCCACCATTGACCAGCGGTCTCCTGCCGGGCGTGCTGCGCGCCGAATTGATCCGGGAGCGCAAAGCGCGTGGCGAAGTGCTGAAACTCGACGACCTTCGCCAGCGCAAGCTTTTTGTCGGCAACTCCCTGCGCGGCCTGATCCGCGCAGAACTGGTGGACGGCTGAGCCCGGTTACTTTCGTCGGTGAAAGATCATGCCCCCGTGGTGCAGCACGTCTTGGCTGACGAAGGTACCGTCGGCTGTAAAGCCCGTATCGTCCCAATGGTCGATGTGATTGCCGGTGACGACATAGCGTCCCTGATAGGCGCGCTCTCTGGATCCTCGGGCCTCATCGTAACGGCAATTCGGCAGGAGTTCGTGCCGGATCCTGCCGTCTTCGGTAACCCACATGCCGACGTAAGGGTGGGACTGCTCGGTTTTCGATGTTTGATCCATGTTTTCTTCTGCCAGAACGTTGAGGGGATAAACCGGCGCCGTCGCCAGTGCGATGACGGTGCCAAGAGCAATGGGGTGAAAACGCTTTATCCTGGCCTCCGTCAGTAAGGCGAACGCACAGGGCGCACGACGATTTCGCTGACATCGACGTCGTCAGGCTGTTCCATCGCATATCGGACAGCCCGGCCGATGGCATCGGGTGTCAAGGCGATGGCACGAAAGCCTTTCATCGCTTCGGCAGCCACGGGATCCGAGATCGTGTCGGCCAGTTCGCTCTCGACGACGCCGGGATGGATGCAGGTGACACGCAGCCTGTCGTTCTCCTGGCGAAGGCCATCGGAGATCGCCCGCACGGCAAACTTCGTGGCGCAGTAAACGGCCGCCGTCGGCGAGACCGTCAGCGCGCCGACTGAGGCAATGTTGACGATATGGCCCGAACCCCGCGCGGTCATTTCGGGCAGCACGGCCGCGATCCCGTAGAGGACGCCCTTGATGTTGACGTCCACCATGCGGTCCCATTCGTCGACCTTCAGCGACGACATCAGCGAAAGCGGCATGACGCCTGCATTGTTGACGATCGCATCGACGCGTCCGTATTCCTGCCGCGCGGCCGCGGCAAAGGCTGCCACGTTGGCGCGATCGGTGACATCGAGGTTGCGCGTCATCACCTGACCGCCGGCCCAGCGGATCTCCTTCGCCACCTTCTCCAGCCTGTCGATGCGACGCGCACCGAGGACCACGGTTGCTCCAGCTTTCGCCAATTCGTGGGCGATGCCCACCCCGATCCCGCTCGATGCACCGGTAATCAAGACGACCTTATCCATGACGTTTCCTTTTTTGCCTCGCGCCAGATGCGCTTGTCAGGAAGATAAGGCTGCGCCATTGTCGCGATAAGCCGCTGAAAACTTTCCTCACTGGAAAGGAGAGCTAACCAATGTTGCACGATCTGAACGCACTTGCCGTCTTCGCCCTGGTTGCGGAGGAGAGGAATTTCCGCGCGGCAGCAGACCGCATCGGGGTCACCCGATCGGCCGTCAGCCAGTCGATCCGCAAGCTGGAAGAAGCGCTCGGCATCGCCCTCCTGGCCCGCACCACCCGCAGCGTCGCCCTCACGGAAGCCGGCGAACGTCTGTATACCCAGATCGCCCCTTCGCTGGTCGAGATGACCGATGCTCTGGAGGCCGCGGCCAATCTACAGAGAAGACCGCGCGGACAGCTCAATCTCGCGGTGTCGTCGATTGCGGAAAGCTTTCTCTCCGGATCTCTGCTCGCTCGCTTCGCCAGGCAACATCCCGAAGTCAAATTGCATGTGACGGTCACCGACGAGGAGTTCGACATCGTCGCCGAAGGCTATGACGCCGGTGTCAGGCTCGGTGAGGTCATCGCACAGGACATGATCGCGGTTCCCGTCTCAGGGAACCTGAGACAGCTGGCGGTCGCTTCCCCAGCCTATCTCGAGGACTTCGGAACGCCGGCCGATCCGCGCGAGCTCGCAAACCATCGCTGCATCGGATGGCGAACCGGCCCGCGCGTCGCACCCTATCGTTGGGAGTTCGCCGAGAACGGAAAGGAGTTTTCGGTGGCGGTTGCCGAGAGCATCACCACCACCGAGATGACCCTGATGGTGAAGCTCGCTGTCGCCGGTGCGGGCATCACCTTCGGCATGGAGGATTCGTTTGCGGAACCGCTCGCGCGCGGCGAACTGGTCGCCGTCCTCAAGGATTACTGTCCGACCTTCCCCGGCTTCTACCTCTATTATCCAAGCCGCAGAAACATGGCCCCGAAATTGCGCGCCCTTGTGGACTACCTCAAGCGATGACCGACAGCGCATTCATGGCTGGCCGAGATTGACACGGACGGCGATCCGCTGGAGCCTGAGCCCATGCCCTTCACCCATACGCCCTATGCCGGTGCCACCCGCCCCTTCGCCATCGGCCTCTCGGCGCTCGACCCTCAGCGCTGGATCGAGCCGGATGCCGAGTGCGATCGCTACCTGAACGAAAAGCGCGCGCTGGCAGCGACACGGCTTGATGACGTTTTCCGGGCGACTGAAGACAGTCTCCCCGCCCAGGAGGAATGTCTGGCAGCCCTCATCGCCCATCTCAAAGCCCATCATCCACGACACATGCTTGAGACCGGCCTTGCCGACCACACACTCCCTCCACTGCTCCGCGCCGGAATGTTGGTACAGGACGATCTGGTGATCATGATGAAGCGCGAGGCCGGCTGGTCCATCGCCGCCGCCCATCTCTCCTTCCCATCCTCCTGGTCGCTTGCGGAGAAATTCGACCGACCGATTGAGGCGGTCCATGAGCATGTGCCGGGGTTCCAGGGCGGCACGCGCAACGCGGTGATGATCAATCGTATCTTCGACAATCTCGCGCCCGGCCTGCCCGCAGAGCGCTTCAACTGGTCAATCAACTGGCGGCAAAAGCTCTTTCACCCGGAAACCGGCCGCAATGACGCCGCTGAACCGGGCGAGGCCGTGGTGCGTGTCGAGCGCCAGACACTGACGAAACTGCCGGAAACCGGCGCGATCGTCTTCACGATCCGCATCTATCTGGACCCGGTCACGGCGTTCAGGAACCACCCGGAAGGCCTAAGGCTCCGCGCGGCTCTGGCCGAGCAGCTGGAGGGGTTGGCCAACGATCAGCTCCGCTACAAGGGGCTCGACATCCAGCGTGACCGGCTCGTCGCTCACCTGCGGCAAGATACAGCACTCGAAAATCAGCGGTGAGGCCCCTCACCCCCATGCCCCTACCCTTTATTGTGTCAGATTTTTGTGATCTAGAACCGCCAGTATCGCTCCGGCCGCACAACACAGGCCGGAAACATGGCCCAGGCATAATGACCGGGCCTCCAAGGAGACGGAAATGAGCGAAATGACCTACCCGGTTTATGGCGAGATCACCGGCCCGATCGTGATGATCGGTTTCGGCTCGATCGGCCGCGGCACCCTGCCGCTGATCGAACGCCACTTCAAGTTCGACAAGAGCCGGATGGTCGTCATCGATCCCCGCAATGACGAGGCAGACCTGCTGGCCAAGCATGGCATCAAGCACATCCAGGCGCACGTCACCAAGGAGAACTACAAGAAGCTTTTGAAGCCGCTTCTGACCGAAGGCGAAGGCCAGGGCTTCTGCGTCAACCTGTCGGTCGACACCGGCTCGCTCGACCTGATGAAGCTCTGCCGCAAGCTCGACGTGCTCTACATCGACACGGTTGTCGAGCCCTGGCTCGGCTTCTACTTCGACAAGAGCATGAAGAATTCCGAGCGCACCAACTACGCGCTGCGCGAAACCGTGCGCCAGGAAAAGGCGAAGAACCCGGGTGGCACGACGGCCGTTTCCACCTGCGGCGCAAACCCGGGCATGGTCTCCTGGTTCGTCAAGCAGGGCCTCGTCAACCTCGCCCATGAAATCGGCATCAAGTTTGACGAGCCCGACCAGAACGATCGCGACGGCTGGGCCAAGCTGATGAAGAAGGTTGGCGTTAAGGGCGTCCACATTGCCGAGCGCGATACCCAGCGCACGAAGAACCCGAAGCCGCTCAACGTCTTCTGGAACACATGGTCGGCAGAAGGCTTCATCTCGGAAGGCCTGCAGCCCTCCGAACTCGGCTGGGGCACCCATGAAAACTGGATGCCGAAGAACGCCAAGAAGCACAAGAAGGGCTGCAAGGCTGCGATCTATCTGGAGCAGCCGGGCGCCAACACCCGCGTTCGCACCTGGTGCCCGACCCCCGGCCCGCAATACGGATTCCTCGTCACCCACAACGAGTCGATCTCGATCGCCGACTATTTCACCGTCGAGAAGGATGGCGAAGTCGTCTATCGCCCGACCTGCCACTATGCCTATCACCCGGCCAACGACGCCGTGCTTTCGCTGCACGAGATGTTCGGCAATGGCGGCACGCAGCAGCCGGTGCTGCACGTCCTGAACGAAGACGAACTGGTTGACGGCGTCGACGAACTTGGCGTGCTGCTCTACGGCCACGAGAAGAACGCCTACTGGTACGGTTCGCGCCTGTCGCTCGAAGAAACCCGCCGCATCGCGCCCTATCAGAACGCAACCGGCCTGCAGGTGACCTCGGCTGTGCTCGCCGGCATGGTCTGGGCACTCGAGAACCCGAAGGCCGGCATCGTCGAAGCCGACGAGATGGACTACAAGCGCTGCCTCGAAGTGCAATCGCCCTATCTCGGCCCGGTCGAAGGCCACTACACCGACTGGACCCCGCTCGACGGTCGCCCGGGTCTCTTCCCGGAAGATCTCGACGAAAAGGATCCGTGGCAGTTCCGGAACATCCTGGTCCGCTAAACGGTTTCAGGAATGAACTTAAGGCCCGTCGCCTGCGGCGGGCCTTTCTCGTTGCAAGCAAGGACGGGATAACCCCGGCAATACAAGGCTTTCGCCTTGCTTTGGCCGAGGCTTCGCGGCATGTTCTCGACGACAACGCAAACGGTGGGCGGCCGGACCGAACCGCCGAGATGGTGGGAGACAAGAATGAAAATCAGATCCCTGGTAGCTGTAACGGCGATGAGCCTTGCCCTTTCGTCATGCTATTCCAGCCCTCCGCGCCAGTTGCCGGCCGTCCAGCAGGGTCCGTCGATCGAAGGCGCCTGGGTTGATCCCAACGGCATCTCCTCGACCTTCCAGGGCGGCACCTTCACCACAAGGACGACCGACACCAACCAGATCCTCGCATCCGGCACCTATACGCTCGTCAACGATCGGCTGGTCGAGATCAACATGACGTCGCTGGTTCGCAACACGCAGCAGAAGGTGAATTGCGCCCTCGTGACGCCGTCGCAGCTCAACTGCACATCCGACAGCGGCGCCCAGTTCTCGCTCGCCCGCCGCGGCTGAGCAAGCGCATCACGACATGCGGATCAAGGAGCGGCCCAAGCGGCCGCTTCTTTCGTTTCTGGCCCTGCTAACATGCGGACCTCAAGTGATTTTTGCTTGCCCTCTCCCGGTCTAGATGAAAACATCCGCCATCCGAATTCTGGCGCGTGACTGTCATAAATGCGTGCCAGACTGTGGGTGATCGATTGCAACAGGAGAGATAAGATGTTCAGACATTTGAAGATTGGCCTTTTCAGCGCCTCGGTGCTGGCCCTGACCGCCGGAACCGCTCTGGCCGATTTCGAACTCAATATTCTGCACATCAACGACCTGCATTCCCGCATCGAAGCCATCAGCAAATCCGATTCCACCTGCTCGGCAGATGATGCTGCCAAGAACGAGTGCTTCGGCGGCATTGCCCGCGTGAAGGCCGCAATCGACGCCCGCCGCGCCGAACTTGAGGGCAAGAACGTTCTGACGCTCGACGCTGGCGACCAGTTCCAGGGCTCGCTCTTCTACACCACCTACAAGAGCGCCCCGATCGCCGACTTCATGAACGAAATCGGCTTCGATGCCATGGCCATCGGCAACCACGAATTCGATGACGGCCCGGAAGAGCTCGCAAAGTTCATCGATGCGCTGCAGTTCCCGCTGATCTCCGGCAACACGCTGGCTGGCCTCAACTCTCCCCTCGCCGACAAGTTCAAGCCCTACATCGTCAAGGAATTCGGCGAGGAGAAGGTCGCAATCGTTTCGGTCCTCGCAACCGACACCGACGAGACCTCCTCGCCTGGCGACACGATCCTGTTTGCCGACGAGATCACCTATCTAAAGGAAGCCGTGGCCGAGATCGAAGGCCAGGGCATCGACAAGATCGTGCTGCTCTCGCATGTCGGCTACGTCAAGGATCAGGAAATCGCGGCAGCCGTTGACGGCATCGACGTGATCGTCGGCGGCCACAGCCACACGCTTTTGTCCAACACCGACGAGAAGGCCGCCGGCCCTTATCCGACCATGGTCAAGAACCCGGCCGGCCAGGATGTTCCGATCGTCCAGGCCTATGCCTATTCCAAATATCTCGGCGACCTGACGGTCGTTTTCGATGATGCAGGCGTCGTCAAGACCGCGACCGGCGAACCCAAACTGCTGGACGCCTCGGTGACCCCGGATGAAGCCTTCGTCGCCAAGGTGGCCGAACTCGGCGGACCGATCGAAGAGTTGAAGCTGAAGGAGATCGGCGAGACTGCCGAGGCCATCGATGGCTCGCGTGAAACCTGCCGTGCAGTCGAATGCACCATGGGCAATCTCGTGGCGGATGCCATGGTGGACCGCCTGAGCGATCAGGGCATCACTATCGCGATCCAGAACGGCGGCGGTCTGCGCGCGTCGATCGACGCCGGTACCGTCACCATGGGTGAAGTCCTGACAGTCCTGCCATTCCAGAACACACTTGCCTCCTTCCAGCTCAAGGGCTCCGACATCGTAGCCGCGCTTGAAAACGGCGTGGGCCAGGTCGAGGAAGCGGCTGGCCGTTTCCCTCAGGTGTCCGGTTTAAAGTTCACCGCTGACCTCAGCAGGCCGGCCGGCAGCCGCATTTCCTCCGTCGAGGTCAAGGAAGGCGACGCCTTCGTCGCCATCGACCCGGAGAAGCTCTACGGCGTGGCCACCAACAACTACATGCGTACCGGTGGTGACGGCTATGGCGTGTTCGAGAGCGGCGGACAGAACGCCTACGATTTCGGCCCGGGCCTCGAGACCGTGGTGGCTGACTACATCGCCAAGAACAGCCCCTACACGCCTTACACAGACGGTCGTATCACCGTGATTTCGGCGACCGCTACGGCGGCGGACGAGACTGCCGCGCCGCAGGCCGACGCGAGCGCACCGGCTGCAACCGCAACGGAAGCACCGGCCGCTGAGGCTCCAGCTGCAACCGAGGCGCCGGCGGCTGCAGAGGCGCCCGCTGCGGCAGAAGCTCCAGCGGCAACCGCTACGGATACGGCCATGTCGACTGCCGCAACCGTCTACAAGGTCGTGGCTGGCGACAGCCTCTGGAAGATTGCACAGGCCACCTACGGTGACGGCATGATGTGGAGCAAGATTGCCGAGGCGAATGCCCTGCGCAATCCGAACGTCATCTCGATCGGCCGGGAATTGCAGCTTCCGCCGCAGTAAGACCGTTTGACGCATGCCAAAAGCCGGTCCGGGCTTCCCCGGGCCGGCTTTTGCTTTTATCAGATGATCTCAACTGGCCTTCGTCACGTAACGGTCGAGATCTCAGCACCAGGATATCAAGATGAATGTACTGCCTGCCCATTGGCCCTCCGACCATCCGCCCGTCAATTTCGGCAAGGTCGGCGTGCTGCTCGTCAATCTCGGAACGCCTGATGGCACAGACTACAAGTCCATGCGCCGCTATCTCGAAGAGTTCCTGACGGACAAGCGCGTCATCGAGTGGTCGCGGTGGTTCTGGTACCCCATCCTGTACGGCATTGTTCTCAACCGTCGCCCACAGAAGGTCGGCAAGGCCTATGAAGAGATCTGGAACAAGGATCTCGATGAGAGCTATCTGCGCACCTACACCCGCAGCCAGGCCGAGAAGCTCGCCGTCGCCCTGAAGGATCTTCCGAACGTGCATGTCGACTGGGCCATGCGCTACGGCCAGCCGGCGATTCAGGCGAAGATGAACGAGATGCAGAAGGCAGGCTGCGAGCGCATTCTCGTCTATCCGCTCTATCCGCAATATGCAGCCGCGACGACGGCAACCGTCAATGACGAGGCCTTCAAGGCGCTTCTCAAGATGCGTTGGCAACCGGCGCTGCGCACGGTGCCGCAATATGCCGACGACCCTGTCTACATCGAGGCGCTCGCCAACTCGATCAACCAGCACCTCGCGACCCTCGACTGGGAGCCGGAACTGGTGATCACCTCCTATCACGGCATTCCGAAGTCCTACTTCATGAAGGGCGACCCCTATCACTGCCAGTGCTACAAGACGACGCGTCTCTTGCGCGAGCACCTCGGCTGGGAGAAGGAAAAGCTGATGGTCACCTTCCAGTCCCGTTTCGGGCCTGAGGAATGGCTGCAGCCCTATACCGACAAGACGGTCGAAAAGCTCGCCCAGGAAGGCGTCAAGCGCATCGCCATCATGAACCCCGGCTTCGTCTCCGACTGCCTGGAGACGCTGGAAGAAATCGCCGGTGAAGCGGGCGAGGATTTCCTCCACAATGGCGGCGAGAAGTTCACCCATATTCCCTGTCTCAACGACAGCGACGACGGTATGCGCGTGATCGAGAACGTCGTGCGCCGGGAGCTCCAGGGCTGGGCCTGATCGTCCGAGGCGCACCGTGAAAAGAACTTGACGAAGGGGCTGCCGGCAGGCGGCCCCTTTTCTCTGCGCGGCATCCCGGTCGGGAAAAGACACCACCGTGGCCCGCCCGTTTCGGGCAGCCGAGGCGATGCAACCGCAACGATGATCAGCGCATGACCACTGCCGGGATTTCGCCCACCTTTCGGCGCAGATGCACAAATTTAATGCATCTTTTCATCCGGTTAGCCGTTCGCACCGGCCGAGCCTCTACAACCGGAAAAACAACCTCAAGCTGACGCAAGGCGCAAAATCGGCAGACGGAGAGACCCGTAAATCATTGGATTTGCATACAATTTTAGATAGGCGATTTCTTATATTAAGGTTCCATTTAGTAATGATCCCTAGAATTAGGGGGAGTTGAAGGAGACCACCCATGAAATTCGTCACGACCGCATTGGCATCGACATTTCTCGTCGCGTCACTCGCCACTGCACATGCAGAACCGGCACAGCCTGATGTCGCCAAGCTCGTCTCGCCAGAGCTGATCAAGGAGATCCAGGAATTTGTTTCCGCCGAGATCGTCACCGTATCGGTCGAAGCGCAAAACGCCCGGCTCACCGAGCTGACCCAGGACAAGATCGACGAGCTGGACAATCAGTGGAAGGCCGAGCGCGAAGCGGCCGACAAGCCGCTGATTGCCGCCACGCTCTCCAGCCCGCTCTCCGTCTATCTCGCCCGCATCCAGGGCAAGTCGCTCGGCCTCTACCCCGAAATCTTCGTCATGGACCAGAACGGCCTGAACGTCGGTCAGAGCTCGATCACCAGCGATTTCTGGCAGGGCGACGAGGCGAAGTTCCAGAAGACCTACGACGTCTCGGAAGACGCGATCTTCATCGACGAAGCCGAGTGGGACGACGAAATGAAGATCTGGCGAAATCAGGTGAGCCTGACGCTGGTCGACAGCGACAAGAAGAAGATCGGCGCCGTCACCGTCGAACTCAACCTGACGGAACTCGAGCGCCGGGCGCTAGCCGGCAGCTGATCCGTCGACACGACCCCATGATGGCGGCCGTCCTGTAAACCATGATCCAATTCGACCCCGACCGGGACAGGATTTTACTATGCTCAAGAACCTATCCGTAAGCGCCAAAGGCTTCCTCGCTTTCGGACTCCTTGCCGCCATCGCGATCGCAGCCTCCACCTTCATGCACAACCGCGCCATCACAGCGAGTGAGCAGGTCGCGGAAACCGCAACGATGAATAGGGTCCTGGAGGTCATCGAAGAATTCTCCGCCGATCTTTATATTGCGGACCTCCAACTGAAGACCTTCCTGTTGACTGGCAACCGCGATTACGCAGCGGTTGCGCAAGATATGGCAGCGGAAATGGGCGCAGACCGTCCCAATATCGAAGCGATGCTCTCGACGTCTGCTCCCGGTGAACTCTCGAAGTTCAAGGAGGCGATCACCGCTTTTGAGACTTGGAAGACGAACTTCATGGAACGTCAGATTCTCTTGATGCGTGACCCGGCAACGGTTGAACTGGCCCGTGCCATCGAAGTGACGGGTGAAGGCGAGGCCCTGGTCAAAGCCTTCGAAGCCCGCCTTGGCGAGATCAAGTCTGCCCTTTCGGCGCGCGCCGCCGCTGCCGCTGAAAACCAGACCGCAGCCCTCTCGCTTGTGGAAACCGTCAGCCTCGCCGCTTCGATCGTCGTCGGCATCGCTGCCGTTCTGCTCGGCTTCCTCAACTTCCAGCTCGTTTCGCGTCCGCTCGGCAAGCTTGCCGACAACACGACGCGCCTGGCAAACGGCGATCTCGACGTCACGATCGACCAGGGCGGCAAGGATGAGATCGGTCGCATGGCAGCGGCAATGCAGATCTTCCGCGAGGCAGCCATCGCCAACAAGCGTCTGGAAGCAGAAGCCGACGGGAACCGTCGTCAGGCCGAGGCCGATCGCATCGCGACCCAGCAGCGTGCCGAAGCCGATGCAGCCGAACGTTTGCGGGTTGCAACCTCGGGTCTGGCCACCGGTCTGAAGCGCCTCGCCGCCGGCGATCTCGCCTTCCAGATCAATGAAGCCTTCGCCCCGGATTTCGAAGCCCTCCGCCACGACTTCAACCAGTCGATCCGGCAGTTGAACCAGACCATGGCCTCGATCACCAACAGTGTCGCGACCATGGAAACCGGTACCCGCGAGATTGCGTCGGGCACCGACCATCTGTCGAAACGCACCGAGCAGCAGGCTGCCGCCCTCGAAGAAACGGCAGCTGCGGTCGAGGAAATCACCGCCAACGTCGTCAATTCGACCAAGCGGACTGAAGAGGCCCGCGGTGTCGCAGCCCATGCCAATACCTCTGCCAACCAGTCGTCGGAAGTCGTCTCTCGTGCCGAAGAAGCCATGCGCCGGATCGAAAACTCCTCGCAGCAGATCTCGAATATTATCGGCGTGATCGACGAAATTGCCTTCCAGACCAACCTTCTGGCGCTCAATGCGGGTGTTGAAGCAGCGCGCGCCGGTGAAGCGGGCAAAGGCTTCGCCGTCGTCGCTCAGGAAGTCCGTGAACTCGCCCAGCGCTCTGCGAACGCTGCAAAGGAGATCAAGGCCCTCATCCAGAACTCCTCGACGGAAGTCGCTGGCGGCGTGGATCTCGTCCGCAAGACCGGCGAAGCGCTGCGCACCATCGGCGGCTTCATCACCGAGATGAACACCCACATGGATGCCATCGCCCTCTCCGCCAAGGAGCAGGCAACCGGTCTGTCGGAAGTCAACCATGCGGTCAACTCGATGGACCAGACGACACAGCAGAATGCGGCCATGGTCGAGGAATCCAACGCGGCCTCCGCAGCACTCGCGAGCGAAGCCGCAAAGCTGCGCGATCTGATCTCGCACTTCACCATCGACGGCGTGCAGCAAACCCAGGCATCGGCGCTGCGCGAAACCGCCCGTGTCATGGCCCAGCCCTCGGCATCGGCAAGCCGCGCTCCTGCACCGCGGGCCGCAGAACCTGCCCGGCATGCCGCCCCGGCACCGCGCAGCCACGGCAACGCGGCAGTGGCCCAGGACAGCTGGGAAGAGTTCTAAGCTCAGGTCGATCAGCCTGAAAATCGAGGCGGCGGGAGAGATCCCGCCGCTTTTCCGTTTCTTGCGGCCCCTGCCAGCCTCCACGGCAAACCATGCCCGTGTGTGACCACCATCCCTTGCATTTACCCTGTCCCGCCACGATGTTAGACCAAGGGGGCGCAATCTTCGTTTGCGCCAATGCTGGAGGAATTCATGCCCGTCACCGGTCCGGACATCGTCGTCATCGCACTCGTATTGCTTGTGATCCTGGTCCTCTTTGCCGGCATCAAGACCGTGCCACAGGGCTTCCGCTACACAATCGAGCGGTTCGGCCGCTACACACGTACACTGGAGCCGGGCCTCAACCTGATCATCCCGTTCTTCGAGCGGATCGGTTCTAAGATGAACGTCATGGAGCAGGTGCTCGATGTACCGACCCAGGAAGTCATCACCAAGGACAATGCCTCGGTCTCTGCCGATGCTGTCGCTTTCTATCAGGTGCTGAACGCTGCGGAAGCTGCCTATCAGGTCTCGAACCTGGAAAATGCCATCCTGAACCTGACGATGACCAACATCCGCTCGGTTATGGGCTCGATGGACCTCGATGAACTGCTCTCCAACCGCGAGGTCATCAACGATCGCCTGCTGCGCGTCGTCGACGAGGCCGTCCGCCCCTGGGGGATCAAGGTCACCCGCGTCGAGATCAAGGATATTCAGCCACCGGCCGATCTGGTGGATGCCATGGGTCGCCAGATGAAGGCGGAGCGTGAAAAGCGCGCCCAGGTCCTGGAAGCCGAGGGCTTCCGCAATGCCCAGATCCTCAGGGCCGAAGGCGCAAAACAGGCGGCCATCCTGCAGGCAGAAGGCGAGCGTGAGGCCGCCTATCGCGAGGCCGAAGCCCGTGAGCGTCTGGCCGAAGCCGAAGCCAAGGCCACCCGCCTCGTCTCAGAAGCGATCGCCGCAGGCGACGTCAACGCCATCAACTACTTCGTCGCCCAGAAATACACCGAGGCCATGGCCGCGATTGGCACCGCCAGCAATACAAAGGTGGTGCTGATGCCGATGGAGGCGACATCCCTGATCGGCTCGCTGGGCGGCATCGGCGCGATTGCGCGCGAAGTCTTCGGCGACGACAAGCGCCCTGCCCCGCCGCGCCCAGTCGCAGCACCCCGCACCACGCCGCCGATCAGTTCCTTCAACCCGAACGGCGAGTGACCACCATGCTGGCGCGCATCATCGCCGAACTCGGTCCCTGGAGCTGGTGGGTCCTCGGCATGCTGCTGCTTGCGGCCGAACTGGTCATGCCCGGCGTCTTCCTGGTCTGGATCGGCCTTGGCGCAATCCTGACAGGTGTTTTGTCTTTGCTGCTCTGGGATGCAGGCTTCTGGTCGTGGCAAATCCAGTCGCTAGTTTTCGCCGCCAGCGCCGTCGCCTTCACGCTTGCCGGTCGCCGTCTTTTCACCCGCCTCGAAACATCAAGCGACGAACCACTTCTCAATCAGCGCGGTGCAAGCCTCGTCGGCCGCACCGCGGTGTTGGCCGAGCCGATTCGCGAGGGCCGCGGCCGCATCCGATTGGATGACACCTTCTGGCTGGTCTCCGGCCCGGACCTGCCCGGTGGCGCTCGCGTGCGGATTGTTTCCAGCGATGGTCGCGATCTGACAGTGGAAGAGGCTTGAGTCCCCTCAGGCGACGCCGATCCGCAGCAGATCGTGGAAGTGGATGAGGCCGACGGGCGTGTTGTCGTCGTCGACGACGATCAGTGCACCAATGCCATGTTTGTTGATCATCGCTGCGGCCGTTGTCGCGAGCGCATCGCCCTTGATGACCTTGGGATTGCGGGTCATCACGTCATCGACGTTCAGAATCGACAGATCCCGCGCGAGATTGCGGGCCATGTCGCCTTCCGTCACGATGCCGCAGAGCTTGCCGGCACCGTCCACGATCCCCACGCAACCAAAATGCTTGTGCGACAAGGTCTTGACCGCCTCGGGCATGGGCGTGCCGAGCGCCACCAGCGGCAGGCGATCGCCGGTATGCATGATGTCGCGCACATGAGTGAGTGCCGCACCGAGCTTGCCGCCCGGATGGAAGGTACGGAAGTCCGACGGCGAAAACCCGCGGGCTTCGAGAAGCGCAATCGCAATCGCATCGCCGATGGCAAGCTGCAGCACTGCCGAAGTCGTCGGCGCGAGCCCGTGCGGGCAGGCCTCCTGAACCTTCGGCATCAGAAGCACGACATCCGCATTGCGGGCGAGCGTAGAGTTTTCGCCGGCCGTGATGGCAATCAGCGGGATCGAAAAACGGCGGGAGAAGCTGAGAATACCCTGCAGTTCGGTCGTTTCGCCACCCCAGGAGATCGCGAGGATCGCATCATCCTGCGCGATCATGCCGAGATCGCCGTGATTGGCTTCGGACGGATGAACGAAGAAGGCGGGCGTGCCGGTCGAGGCGAAGGTGGCGGCGATCTTCGAACCGATATGGCCACTCTTGCCGACACCGGTGACAATCACGCGACCGCCGATCCCGCCGATCGTTTTGACCGCGTTGCAGAAGGGAGCTGCGAGCGGCCCGGCCAAGGCCTCTTCGAGGACACGAAGCCCCTCCCGCTCGGTCGACACGACCCTCAGAGCGGATGCGGTGGCACTGGCTTCAACGAGATTGACTGCGCGCTTGATCATGGCGTCCCATACTGCGTTTGTCGGCTGCTGTAAATTCTTGTGGCGTATGCCGCCCCTGCGGCAAAGCGTGGCCGTTCGCCAAAGACCGCCGAAACCAATCATTAACCACCAGGCTTTACGATTGGGTAAGCATTACAGATCGCCGGGCGCAAGCATGACTTCAGTCGAAAATCGGGACACGCGCGGCGCAGGCCGCCTGGGACTGCGCGCTTTCGCCAGCGTCCTTGCGCTGTCGGCGCTCGTGCACCCCTCGGCGCTCGCCGCCCAAGAGACACGCCCCACGGCGCAATTCCCTGGAGGCACGTCGGCAAGCAGCACGCAGACACCTGGAATCGGCCCCGAAGGCATCGCGACGCGCGCGAGCGAGATGTCGACATCAGCCCCCGCAGTAGCGACCGATCCGACCACGACGGCCACGATCGCGCCGAACAGCTTCGCCATGGAACCGCTTGCGGATTCCGATACCCTGCCGCTGGACGACGACATCGGTCGCCAGAACCTGCGCGAGACCCGGCTCGACGACCCGACGGCCGCCCGCATTCGCCGCGATGCGCTGGACGCCGAAGACGGCATCGGCATTCGCCTCGGCAGCATGATCCTTCGACCGTCGATCAGCCAGAAACTGGGGACCGAGCGGGAGAAATCCGGAGACGTCAAAACCAACCGCACATTCTCGGAAACCGGGCTGAAGGGTACTTTGACCTCGGACTGGTCGAGACATGAGCTGAATGTCGGTGCAGAAGGGGCCTGGCAGGAAACGCTGTCAGGCACGGAGAACGACAAGCCCCGTGCCAACATCGACGCGCGCCTGCGTCTCGATCTCGCCGACGACACCATTGCCACACTTTCCGGATCTTACAATTTCAGCCGCGAGGATAGCGACGACCCGAACGCCGTATCCGGCGCCAGGGTCCAGTCCGGCGTCAACCAGTTCGGAACGGGCCTATCGATCGAACGCGACTTCGGCGTGATCCGTGGCTCGATCGCGGGCGATATCACCCGATTTCAGTATTCCGATGCCAAGCTTTCCAATGGCCGCGTCCTCGAACGCAGTGACCGTGACCGCAATCGCTACACGGTCAGCAGCAGGCTTGGATACGAGATCTCGCCTGCTCTCACACCCTTCATAGAGGGCACGATCGGGCAGATAGACTATGACGAAGCCGTTGATTCATCCGGATACCGGCGCTCGGCGGACCTCTATGGCGCCAAGGCCGGGGTGGCCGTCGATCTCGGAGAGAAGCTGCGCGGCGAAATCGCCCTCGGCTACGAGCACCAGACCTTCGAGGACGCGCGCCTGGCGGAACTGTCAGCGATGACGGTGGATGGCAACATCTTCTGGTCGCCGCGCGACGGTACCAGCATCGATCTCTTGCTCGACACGAGCATCGATCCATCGACCACGGCCGGCATCAACGGCGCCACGATCCATCGTGTCACCGCCGCTCTCTCCCATGACCTGCGCACCAATCTCGTGGCGCGCCTGACCGGCGGGACGACCTTCACCAACTATGACGGGACTGCGAGTGCCAGCGATACCACAGCTTATCTCGCGGGCGCCGGTCTGACCTGGAAGGTCAACCGCTACCTCGATGCGACGGCGGATCTCACTTACGAGCGCACCAACTACAAGACCGGCAGCGACAATAGCACGGTGACGGCGTTGGTGGGCCTGACCGCCAAGCGCTGAACCCGGCGGTCAGGGATTTCATTTCACTTCAGCGCGGCGAGCAGCGCCTTCAGCTCGTCCTCGATGGCCGGACGAATGTCGGCGCGTTCGATGGCAAAGGCGACATTGGCCAGGATGAAGCCATCCTTGGAACCGCAGTCGAAGGTCTGGCCCTTGAAGTGATAACCGGCAAACGGCTGGTCATTGGCGAGCTTCAGCATGCCATCGGTCAGCTGGATCTCGTTGCCGGCGCCACGCTCCTGGGTCGACAGGATATCGAAGATCTCGGGCTGCAGGATATAGCGGCCGTTGATGAAGAAGTTGGACGGTGCAGTGCCCTTTGCCGGCTTTTCAATCATCTGGGTGATCGTGAAGCCGCCTTCGAGCGCCTCACCAACGCCAACGATGCCGTATTTGTGAGCCTGTTCGGGCGCGCATTCCTCGACCGCCACGATATTGCCACCGGTTTTCTCATAAAGTTCGACCATGCCCTTGAGGCAGGCCTTTTCGCCGCGCATAATCATGTCAGGCAAGAGGAGAGCGAAAGGTTCATGCCCGACGATGTCGCGGGCGCACCAGACGGCGTGGCCGAGGCCGAGCGGTTCCTGCTGGCGGGTGAAGCTGGTCTGGCCAGCTGTCGGCTGCAGTGAATCGAGAAGCGAGAGTTCGGCGTTCTTGTTACGGGCCTTCAGGGTCTGTTCGAGTTCGAACTGAATGTCGAAATAGTCCTCGATGACCGCCTTGCCGCGGCCGGTTACGAAGACAAAATGCTCGATCCCGGCTTCGATGGCCTCGTCGACCACATACTGGATGACCGGCTTGTCGACGACGGTGAGCATTTCTTTAGGAACCGCCTTGGTGGCGGGGAGAAAACGCGTACCGAGACCGGCGACGGGAAAAACGGCTTTACGGAGCTTTTTGGTCTTAACCACTCATTCCTCCTCGAGGATCTAAATCGATTAACGTCTTCATAACGCGGTCACGCCCAGTAACATACAATTGCTTCAAAATGGCAAAGACAAAGCTTGGGCAGACAACGTGGTAAAGGGTTTGTTGACTGAACAGCATTAACCTGTGGTGAACAGCCTTGTTCCGGCTGCCAACTCGAGAATGCACGGGAGATGCCCATGAAAAGACACCGCCCCAGCCTGCTCGGCGCCATTGCGCTGACGCTGACAACAGCGCTCATCCCCATGGAAGCCTTCGCAGACGCCGGTTTCCAGAAGTGGATCCGCGACTTTTATCCGGTCGCCGCCAAGGAAGGCATTACCGAGCGGACCTATCGTCAGGCGTTCAACGGCGTGACCGAGCCAGACCAGTTCGTCCTGGAAAAGGCTGCCTACCAGCCGGAGTTCAAGTCCCAGATCTGGGATTATCTCGACAGCCGCGTGAACCCCTTTACCGTCAAGGTCGGCCAGGAGATGCTGGCCAAGCACGGCGGCCTGCTTACAGCCTTGGAAAATCACTTCGGCGTCGACAAGCATGTGCTCTTGGCGATCTGGTCGATGGAATCGAATTACGGTGCTGCCCTCGAGCGGCCGGACCGTCTGCACAACGTTCCGCGTTCGCTCGCCACCCTCGCTTACGCCGACCGCAAGCGCGCAAAATTTGCCCGCACACAGCTGATTGCAGCGCTCAAGATGCTGCAGAACGGCGACGTGACCAACAAGAACCTGATGGGCTCCTGGGCCGGCGCGATGGGGCACACCCAGTTCATTCCGACGAGCTACCTGCTCTACGGCATTGACGCCGACGGCAACGGCACCAAGGACATCTGGCATTCGATCCCGGACGCCCTCGCCACCGCCGCGAACCTGCTGGCCAAGAATGGCTGGCAGACCGGCCGGACCTGGGGTTATGAAATCGTGGTGCCGAACGGCGGCCATAAGTATTCTGGCCAGACCAAGACGGTCGCCCAGTGGCAGGCGCTCGGCTTTGCCCGCCCGACAGGCAAGGGGTTCCGCAACGGCAGCGAACGCGCCGAACTCAAGATGCTGGGCGGACAGAATGGACCGGGCTTCCTGATGACCAAGAACTTCTTCGTCATCAAGCGCTACAACGCCGCCGACAGTTACGCCCTCGGCGTCGGACTGCTGGCGGACGAGATCGCCGGCTACGGCGGCATGAAGCAGCGCTGGCCGCGTCCGAATGGCTCGCTGGACGTCAAGGAAAAGTTCGAACTGCAGACCCGTCTGCAGGCGCTCGGCTACTATGATGGCAAGATCGACGGCAATTTCGGCTCGGGCTCGAAGGCGGCAATCACTGCCATCCAGCAGCGTCTCGGCATGTCCGTCGACGGCGAGCCGTCACGCGTCCTGCTCGACAAGCTGCGCAACTGATCACGGTCCGCGGCCAGCGCACCTGTTGACTTGGCATCCGCCGCGCTCCACAAACAGGAGAGCGCGGCGGATGCGTTTTGAGCCCGCCGCAATCACCCATGGAGTGTGACTTGACGAGCCCGCGCGGAACCTTTGCCCGCCTCATGACGCTCGGTCTGGCGCTGGCAGTCGTCGCGACCGCCTTCATCAGCACGTCTGCGCAAGCCCAGCAGCCGGAACGCCGTCGCAATCTCCTCGATATGCTCTTCGGCGAACGCCAGCCGACCTATGTGCCACCGCAAAACGTGCAGCGGCCGCGGGAAACCAAGACACGCAAGAATACCAGCGGCAGCGTGACCACGATCAACACCCGACCGCAATCGACCCGCGCGGTCGCAGCCCCCCCGCCGCCGCCCAAGCTCGACAATGCAAAGACTGTCCTCGTCCTCGGTGACTTCGTGGCCAGTTCCCTCGGCGACGGATTGAAGACTGCCTTCGAGGACTCACCCGGCGTCGTCGTGGAAAACCGCGCCAACGGGTCCTCCGGTCTGGTGCGTGACGATTTCTACGATTGGCCGGGCCAGTTGCCGGCACTCGTCAGCGATGTCAAACCGAGCGTCGTGGTCATCCAGATCGGCGCCAACGATCGCCAGCAGCTCGTGACGCCAACGGGCCGGCTCGACTTTCGGACCGATCCCTGGTTCGCGGCCTATGGCGACCGGGTCGCACGCCTGGCCAGCGTTGCCGCAGAAACCCGCGTGCCCGTCATATGGGTTGGGCTGCCAGCCTTCCGCCCGCAAAACATGACGGCGGACGCCCTGCGGCTCAACACCATCTATCGATCGAGCATCGAGAAGGTGAATGGCGAATTCGTCGATATCTGGGAAGGCTTTGTCGATCAGGAAGGACGCTTCATCGTCACCGGCTCCGATATCAACGGCCAACCGGTGCGCCTGCGCGGCAATGACGGCATCGGCTTTACCGGCCCCGGCAAACGCAAGCTCGCCTTCTATGTCGAAAAATCAGTGCGCCGCTATCTCGGCGACATGACGAGCCCGGATCTCGTCCGCCTCGATGCCAGCAATCTGCCCGAGCTGGTGACCCTGTCACCATCGGAGAACAAGGCGATCGTCACCACCCCGCCGATCGATCTCTTTGACCCGGAACTCGACGGCGCCGACGAACTGCTCGGTGGCACTGTCCCGGCATCCTCGACCTTCCCGACGCCGCGCGACCAGCTCGTCCAGAACGGCCGCCTGCCGGATCCGCCAGTCGGAAGGGTGGACTACGTGAAGCGCGCAGGCGAGGTGGCGCCGACAACGTCTTCCGCGCCGGCAAGCGCGACACCCTGATCCTTCCTCTACGTCAAACGCAAAAGGGGCCGCTCGAAAGCGGCCCCTCATTCATTTCGGCAACCGGCCCAGGATCAACGCGGCAGGACGCTCTCGCCCATCAGCGCCTCATCGATAGCGCGGGCAGCCTGACGGCCCTCGCGGATCGCCCAGACGACCAGCGACTGGCCGCGACGGGCGTCACCGGCGACCCAGAGCTTGTCGATCGAAGAACGGTAGTCCTTGTCGTTGGCAACGATATTGGTCGAACCGCGGCGGTCGGTGTTGAGCTCGAGCTTGCCGTCGAGTTCCTTCAGCACGCTGTCGGTGAACGGGCCGGAGAAGCCAATGGCGATGAAGGCGAGATCGGCCTTGATGATGAACTCGGTGCCCGGGATCGGCTTGCGACGCTCATCGACCTGGCAGCACTTCACGCCGGTCAGCACGCCGTCTTCGCCGACGAATTCGAGCGTCGCCACCTGGAATTCGCGGTTGGCACCTTCGGCCTGGCTGGACGAGGTGCGCATCTTGGTCGCCCAGAAGGGCCAGACGGCGAGCTTGTCTTCCGTCTGCGGCGGACGCGGACGGATGTCGAGCTGGGTCACCTTGACAGCGCCCTGGCGGAAGGCCGTGCCGACGCAGTCAGACGCCGTATCACCGCCGCCGACGACGACGACATGCTTGCCGCCGGCAAGGATCGGATCGGCAGGCCAGCCGACGCTGTCGATGTTTTCGCGGCCAACGCGGCGGTTCTGCTGTACGAGATACGGCATGGCATCGTGGACGCCGTGGAACTCGACACCGGGAATGCCGGCCTCGCGCGGCGTTTCCGAACCACCGCAATAGAGGACTGCGTCGTAATCCGCGCGCAACTTCTCGACGGTCACGTCGACGCCGACATTGACACCGCAATGAAAGGTGACGTTTTCGCCCTGCATCTGCTCGACGCGACGATCGATGAAGTTCTTCTCCATCTTGAAGTCTGGAATGCCGTAGCGCAGCAGACCACCAGGCTTGGTTTCGCGCTCGTAGACATGCACCTCGTGGCCGGCGCGGCCGAGCTGCTGGGCCGCGGCGAGACCAGAGGGACCGGAGCCGATGATCGCGACCTTCTTGCCGGTATGGATCGTTGCCGGCTGCGGCACGATGAAGCCGAGTTCATAGGCTTTGTCGGCAATCGCCTGCTCGACAGTCTTGATCGCAACCGGCGTGTCCTCGAGGTTCAGCGTGCAGGCTTCCTCGCAAGGAGCCGGGCAGACGCGACCGGTGAATTCCGGGAAATTGTTCGTCGAGTGGAGGTTGCGGATCGCCTCCTCCCACTTGTTGTTGTAGACGAGGTCGTTCCAATCAGGGATCTGATTGTGCACCGGACAGCCGGTCGGACCGTGGCAATAGGGAATGCCGCAATCCATGCAGCGCGCCGCCTGCTTCGTCACCTCGGCATCCGACATGGGGATCGTGAATTCGCGGAAATGGCGGATGCGGTCGGAGGCCGGCTGATACTTCGCCACCTGCCGGTCGATTTCCATGAAACCTGTAACCTTGCCCATGTCTACTTTCCTCAATCTCCGCCGCTATCGCAGCTCGTTACTCGAAAGGCTGCACCGTCTCCGGCCAGGTTCCATTTGCCCATTCAACAAATGGATTGAACCTGGCTGCCATCGCATCCCGCGCTTCGCGTTCGGCAGGATGGATTGTGATCGTGCCATCCCTTTCCTGGCGAATGATGATCTTGTCCCCTTCAAGGAAGAAGTCATCGGGAATAGCAACGAGACGACGGTTGTCCTTTCTGATGATTTGGCCTTCGTGTTCTTTCGATACTGGACCCATCGGCGCCTCCATCCTGAGTTGAATACTCATAACAGAAGGCGCCGATAGTTAAATCACTCCGCAGCCACGCCCATGCGCATGCGTTCCATTTCCTCAAGCGCACGGCGGTATTCGACCGGCATGACCTTGCGGAACTTCGGACGATATTCGGCCCAGCTGTCGAGGATCTGCTTGGCGCGGTTCGAGCCCGTGTAGTGCAGATGGTTCGAGATCAGCTGGTAGAGGCGTTCCTCGTCGTGGCGGGTCATGTCGCCGGAGACGTCAACGAGGCCCTTGTGCATGAGGTCGCCACCGTGGTGGTGCAGCTTCTCCAGCATGTCGTCCTCTTCCGGAACCGGCTCGAGTTCGACCATGGCCATGTTGCAGCGCTTGGCGAAGTCACCGCTCTCGTCGAGCACGTAAGCCACACCGCCCGACATGCCGGCCGCAAAGTTGCGGCCCGTTTCGCCAAGCACGACGACGACGCCGCCAGTCATGTATTCGCAGCCGTGGTCACCCACGCCCTCGACGACGGCGATCGCACCCGAGTTGCGGACAGCGAAACGTTCGCCGGCCACGCCGCGGAAATAGCATTCGCCCGAGATCGCACCGTAGAGAACGGTGTTGCCGACGATGATCGAGTTCTCCGCGACGATCCGGGCATTCTCCGGCGGACGCACCACGATGCGACCACCCGAGAGGCCCTTGCCGACATAGTCATTGCCATCGCCCACCAGGTCGAAGGTGATGCCACGCGACAGGAAGGCACCGAAGGACTGACCGGCCGTACCGTTCAGCGTGACGTGGATGGTGTCATCCTTCAGGCCCTTGTGGCCGTAGCGCTTGGCGACTTCGCCCGACAGCATGGCACCGGCCGAGCGGTCGACATTCTTGATATCGACGTCGAAGACGACAGGCTGCTTGCTTTCCAGCGCCGGCATGGCCTTCTCGATCAGCTTGCGATCGAGAATGTCGATGATCGGGTGGTTCTGGCGCTCGGTCCAGTAGGTGGCGGACTTCGGCGCCTCGACCTTGTGGAAGATCTTCGAGAAGTCGAGCCCCTTGGCCTTCCAATGGGCGAGCATCTCGTCCTTTTCGAGCAGCTCCGAAGCGCCGATGATCTCGTCGAGCTTGGTGACGCCAAGCGACGCCAGAATCTCCCGCACTTCTTCGGCGACAAAGAAGAAGTAGTTGATCACATGCTCGGGCGTGCCCTTGAAACGCTTGCGCAGGACCGGATCCTGGGTGGCGACGCCAACCGGGCAGGTGTTGAGATGGCACTTGCGCATCATGATGCAGCCGGCCGCAATCAGCGGAGCCGTCGCAAAGCCGAATTCGTCGGCACCCAGCAGCGCACCGATAATGACGTCACGGCCAGTCTTCAGACCGCCGTCGACCTGCAGCGCGATGCGCGAACGCAGACCGTTCAGCACCAGCGTCTGCTGTGTCTCGGCAAGACCGATTTCCCATGGGCTACCCGCATGCTTCAGCGAGGTGAGCGGCGACGCGCCCGTGCCACCGTCGAAACCCGAGACCGTGATATGGTCGGCGCGTGCCTTGGCGACACCGGCAGCAACCGTGCCGACGCCGACCTCCGAGACGAGCTTGACCGAGATGTCGGCAACCGGGTTGACGTTCTTCAGGTCGTAGATCAGCTGCGCCAGATCTTCGATCGAATAGATGTCGTGGTGCGGCGGCGGCGAGATGAGGCCGACGCCCGGGGTCGAGTGACGGGTCTTGGCAACCGTCGCATCGACCTTGTGGCCCGGCAGCTGGCCGCCTTCGCCGGGCTTTGCACCCTGCGCGACCTTGATCTGCAGCACGTCGGCATTGACCAGGTATTCGGTGGTCACACCGAAGCGGCCTGACGCGATCTGCTTGATCGCCGAACGCTCGGGGTTCGATGAACCGTCAGCGAGCGGCAGGTAACGATCGCTCTCTTCCCCGCCCTCACCCGTGTTCGACTTGCCGCCGATCTTGTTCATGGCAACCGCGAGCGTCGTATGCGCCTCGCGGCTGATCGAGCCGAAGGACATGGCACCGGTCGAGAAGCGCTTGACGATATCGACAGCAGGCTCGACCTCGTCGATCGATACAGGCTTGCGTCCGAGGTCTTCGGCCTTCTTGATCTTGAACAGGCCGCGGATGGTGTTCATCCGGAGATTGCTGTCATTCACCATTTCGGCGAATTCGCGGTATCGGTCCTGGCTGTTGCCGCGCACGGCATGCTGCAGGGATGCGATCGAATCAGGGCTCCAGGCATGGTTTTCGCCACGCATGCGGTAGGCATACTCACCGCCGACATCGAGCGTGCTAGCGAGAACCGGATCCTTGCCGAAGGCCGAGAGGTGACGGGTGACAGTTTCCTCAGCGATCTCCTCGAGGCCAATGCCCTCGATGGTCGTCGCGGTACCGAAGAAATACTTGTCGACCAGTTCGGACGAGAGACCGATCGCGTCGAAGATCTGCGCGCCGCAATAGGACTGGTAGGTCGAGATGCCCATCTTGGACATGACCTTCAGAATGCCCTTACCGACAGCCTTGATGTAGCGGTAGACGACTTCGTCTTCCGACACTTCCTTGGGGAATTCGCCATGCTTGTGCATGTCGAGCAGCGTGTCGAAGGCGAGATAAGGGTTGATCGCCTCGGCGCCGAAGCCCGCGAGACAGCAGAAATGATGCACTTCACGCGGCTCGCCGGATTCCACCACGAGGCCGACCGAGGTGCGCAGACCCTTGCGGATCAGGTGGTGATGGACGGCAGCGGTCGCCAGAAGAGCCGGAATGGCGATCCGATCGGGGCCGATCTGACGGTCAGAGAGCACGATGATGTTGTAGCCACCGCGCACGGCCGCTTCCGCCCGCTCACACAACCGATCGAGCATTTCCGGCATGCCTTCGGCACCACGGCTGACATCATAGGTGAAGTCGAGCGTCTTCGTATCGAAGCGATCCTCGACATGACCGATCGAGCGGATCTTTTCCAGATCGCCATTGGTCAGGATCGGCTGGCGCACTTCCATACGCTTGGCATTCGCCATGCCTTCATGGTCGAGGATGTTCGGGCGCGGACCGATGAACGAGACGAGGCTCATGACGAGCTCTTCGCGGATCGGATCGATCGGCGGGTTGGTGACCTGGGCGAAGTTCTGCTTGAAATAGGTGTAGAGCAGCTTCGACTTCGTCGACATCGCCGAGATCGGCGTATCGGTCCCCATCGAGCCGATCGCTTCCTGACCGGTGGTGGCCATCGGCGACATCAGAAGCTTGGTGTCTTCGGTGGTGTAGCCGAAGGCCTGCTGGCGATCGAGGAGCGACACATCGCGGCGAAGCGCGCGCGGCTCTACCGGCTTCAGGTCTTCGAGGATCAGCTGGGTGCGATCCAGCCACTCGCGATACGGATGGCTCTTGGCAAGGCTCGACTTCACCTCTTCGTCCGAGATGATGCGACCTTCCGCCATGTCGATAAGCAACATCTTGCCCGGCTGCAAACGCCACTTCTTGACGATGCGCTCTTCCGGCACCGGCAGAGTACCGGCTTCGGAAGCCAGGATGACGCGATCGTCGTCAGTCACCAGATAACGGGCCGGACGCAGGCCGTTGCGGTCGAGCGTCGCGCCGATCTGGCGACCATCGGTGAAGCAGACGGCAGCGGGGCCATCCCACGGCTCCATGAGAGCGGCGTGATACTCATAGAAGGCCTTCCGTTCAGGGCTCATCAGCTGGTTGCCTGCCCAGGCTTCCGGGATCAGCATCATCACGGCATGCGCGAGAGAATAACCGCCGCGCTGCAGGAATTCGAGTGCGTTGTCGAAACAGGCAGTGTCCGACTGGCCTTCGTAGGAGATCGGCCAGAGCTTGGAGATGTCATCACCGAACAGCGGCGAGGACACGGACGCCTGACGCGCCGCCATCCAGTTGACGTTGCCGCGCAGCGTGTTGATTTCGCCGTTATGGGCGACCATGCGGTAGGGGTGCGCAAGCTTCCACGACGGGAAGGTGTTGGTCGAGAAGCGCTGGTGCACGAGGGCAACGGCCGACTCGAAGCGCGGATCGGCCAGATCCTTGTAATAGGCGCCAACCTGATAGGCGAGGAACATGCCCTTGTAGACGATCGTCGAGGACGACAGCGACACGGGATAGAAGCCGGTTTCCTGGCCGCCATACTGATCGTAGATGCGGTTGGAGATCACCTTGCGCAGCAGGAACAGGCGACGCTCGAAGGCGTCCTGGGTTGCGGCATCACGACCAGCACCGATGAAGACCTGGATCTGCCGCGGCTCGGTTGCAGCAATCTCGGGCGCTTTGGACAGCGACGAGTTGTCGACCGGCACGTCGCGATAGCCGAGCAAGCGCTGACCTTCGGACTGACAGACCTCGGCGATCACCTGCTTAAAATGCGCGATCTGCTGTTCGTCCTGCGGGAAGAAGAAGTGACCGACGGCATATTCGCCCGCCTTCGGCAGCGTGACACCCTGGGCGGCCATCTCTTCGCGGAAGAAGCGATCGGGGATCTGCACGAGAATGCCCGCGCCATCGCCCATCAACGGGTCTGCGCCGACGGCGCCGCGATGGGTGAGGTTCTCCAGGATGAACAGGCCGTCCTTGACGATCTGATGCGACTTCTGCCCCTTCATATGGGCGATGAAGCCGACGCCACAGGCATCGTGTTCGTTTTTCGGATCGTAAAGACCCTGCTTCGGAGGCAGACCGGCGCGCGCGATCGCCATCTCGGCGACTGCTTCCGCATTGGCGGACCGCATGATCTCTTCGGATGACGGAACCTTCGTCATGACCTTTACCTCCGTTGAAGCCGGACTGGCCGGGCTGATTGGACCCATTTCAGGCACCGATGGGCGCCAGCGACGGCCACCCAATCCTACGCGGATCGCTTGACCACCCCATGACGCCCGAAAACGCATCGCCTTCGAAACCGGAATTAGGTCAACTAATCTGACCTAATTTCTGTTGTTCCTATGACAGAAAGTAAACGCTCATGCAAGAGATGCCCAGGAAAATTAACCGGGCAAAGGATGCGAAATTACGACACAGAGGCAGAGCGCGAAATTTTATTACGTCAACCATCTAAGCCACATCACCTTCTTGCGGAGTTGACATTCTTTGTCGGCCCTGCGTCCGGGCCGGATTGATAGCGATGCGGAAAGCGTTAAAGTCCTTCTGATCATCTCCCGCCTCAGGATAATGCCATGCACTTCGCTTCAGACAACTGGTCCGGCGCCCATCCCAGGATCGCCGAAAGCCTCACCCGCCATGCCCAGGGCTTCGCCTCCGCCTATGGCACGAGCGACCTGGACAAGGCAGTGGAAGACCAGTTCAGCACCATTTTTGAACGCGAGGTTGCCGTCTTCTTCGTGGCAACCGGCACCGCTGCCAATTCGCTGGCGCTCGCAAGCGTCGCCAAGGCCGGAGGCGTCAGCTTCTGTCACGCCGATGCCCACGTCAATGCAGACGAAGGCGGCGCGCCGGAGTTCCTGACCAGCGGTACCCGGCTCTTCGGCGTCGAGGGCGCCGAAGGCAGGATCGACCCACAGGCACTGGAGGCCGCGATAGCCCGCTTCGAGCCAGCCTCTCCCCATCATGGTCGCGCCATGGCCGTCACCGTCACCCAGGCGACGGAAGTCGGAACGGTCTACACGCTCGAAGAGCTCGACAGGATCGCGGCGATCGCGAAGGCGCGTGACCTGCCGCTGCACATGGATGGCGCGCGATTCGCCAATGCCCTCGTCGCACTTGATGCAACGCCGGCAGAGATGACCTGGAAGCGCGGGGTCGACATTCTCTCCTTCGGCGGCACCAAGAACGGCTGCTGGTGTGCCGAAGCCATCGTCTTCTTCGATCCCGAAATGGCGGCCGACATGCCCTTCATCCGCAAGCGTTCCGCCCAGCTCTTTTCCAAGAGCCGCTTCATCTCGGCCCAGCTCGAGGCCTATCTCGACGGCAACCTCTGGCTGGATCTCGCGGGCCATTCGAATGCCATGGCCGACCGCCTGCGATCGGGTCTCGCAGCGAAGAACACCGCTCGCCTTGCCTGGGACACCACAGCGAACGAGGTCTTTGCCGTCATCGAAAAATCCTCTGCCGAACGTGCCCGTGCCAAGGGGGCGAAATTCCATGAATGGCAGCCCCCGCACGGATGGCTTCCCTTGCCGGCCGAGAACGAGGTCCTAGTTAGACTGGTGACGAGCTTTGCAACGACAGTAGAAGACGTAGATCAATTCTTAGAAGTCGTCTGAGCCCAAGGTTTCTTACAAATAAATCGCGCACGTTTTACACAAAAAACCTTGATTTTTCAAAGACACGACTCCTCGACATGATGCGTTTGCCAGCCCCGTTGAGGGCTTCAACGACACCACGCATCACGATCCGAGGAGACATTTCATGACCAAGACCACCATCAATACGGCCGCGCTCGCCGCCGCCGTCACCATGGCCATCGGCAGCGCCGCCCTTCTGTCCGGCCCGGCCGTCGCCCAGGAAAAGGAAAAGTGCTTCGGCGTTTCCATGGCCGGCAAGAACGATTGCGCCGCCGGCCCCGGCACCACCTGCGCCGGCACATCCAAGGTCGATTATCAGGGCAATGCCTGGACCTATGTCGCCAAGGGCACCTGCACCGCGATGGCGCTTCCGGATGGCCGTATGGGATCGCTCGAAGCCCTCGACCGCGACCTTCCGAAGGCTTGAGACAGCACGGCACCTGCGGCTCGTCCGCAGGTGCCGTCCCGCTTTCCTTTCCAGGACGAACGCTTGAGGAGCCGGCCGTGTCTGCCCACCCCGCCTTAGAGATCACCAACCGTCACGGCACTGCCGCCCGCCTCCCCTGCCGTGCAGGCGCAGGCTTCAAGCCTCAGCATGCCGACGCAATCCTCGCGGATGATTTCCGCATAGGCTTTCTCGAAGTCCATGCCGAAAACTACATGGGCGCCGGCGGGCATCCACACCGCATCCTAACCCGCATGCGCGAGGACTTCCCGCTTTCGATCCACGGCGTCGGTCTTTCCATCGGCAGCCCGACCGGCCTCGACCCCAAGCATCTCCTCCGCCTGAAGACCGTCGTCGACCGCTACCAACCGGAACAGGTCTCCGAACATTTGGCATGGTCGACCCATGACAGCCAATTTCTCAACGACCTGCTGCCGGTCCCTTATGACCAGGCAACCCTCGACAGGGTCTGCGACCACATCGATCAGGTCCAGGAGGCGCTTGGCCGCCGGATGCTCCTGGAAAATCCTTCGACCTATCTCGGCTTCGAAGCCTCGACCATGTCGGAGACGGATTTCATCCGGGCGATCGCCCGTCGCACCGGCTGCGGCCTGCTGCTCGACATCAACAACGTCCATGTCTCCGCCACCAATCACGGCTATGGCGCCCGCGACTATCTCGCCGATTTCCCCCTCCTCTGCGTCGAAGAGATCCATCTGGCCGGCCATGCCGAAGATATTGATGATGCCGGTCTGCCGCTCCTCATCGATAGCCATGACCGCCCGGTGGACGATCTCGTCTGGGATCTCTACGCCCATGTCATCGGCAGGCTCGGCCCCCTGCCCACCTTGATCGAGTGGGACAACGAAGTGCCCGACTGGCACGTTCTCAAACGAGAGGCGCAATTGGCCGAGGCGATCCTCGACCGCCATGTCGCGGCCGATCTGGGACTTCTCCATGCGTCCTGACCCAGTCTCCAGCGGCGCCTTCGCCGAAGCGCTCTTCGCACCGGACCTGCCTTCGCCGGAAGGACTGACAGGTCGCGGAGAGACGCGACCGCAACGCCGCTTCTCGGTCTACCGCAACAATGTCACCGTCTCGCTGGTCGATGCCCTCGCTTCGATATTCCCAACCGTTCAGAACCTCGTCGGCGAAGACTTCTTCCGCGCCATGGCGCGCCTCTACGTGGCCGCGCATCCGCCAACATCTCCGCTGCTCTTTAGCTATGGAGAAAGCTTTCCGGCTTTCCTGGAGGGCTTCCCGCCGGCGGCGGACCTGCCCTTCCTCGCAGATGTCGCCCGCGTCGAGCGCCTCTGGCTCGATGCCTATCACGCAGCGGACGCAGCCCCGCTCGATCCGGCAGCGCTTGGAGAGATTTCCGCCGAACAGCTCGCCAGCATCCGGCTCCAACCTCATCCGGCCACCCGCATGATCCGACTGCGACACGCAGCCGGCACCATCTGCAGCCTTGACCGAGCCGGCATGCCGCTTGACGGCGTGAACCCACTTCTGCCTGAGGCCGTTCTCATCACACGTCCCGCCTTCGATGTTTCGATCGAAATCCTGTCCTCGGGCGGGGCTGCCTTCTTCGAAAAACTTCTCGATGGCCATGCGCTCGGAGACGCGTGTCTAGGAGCCGCGGAAGAAGCAGCGGACATCTCTGCCCTCATAAGCCTCGCCCTGACATCGGGCGCCTTCACCGCCATCGAAAGCCCCGAGGAAAGCACCAGTCCATGACAATGATCGTCTTGCTCATCGAATTCTACCGCAGCACGATCCGTCGGATGGAGCCCATGCTCGACCGTTGGTTGCTCGGGCTCTTCGCGCGCTTCGTCTTCCTGGCGGTGCTGGTGCCCTATTACATCAACTCGGCCCTGACCAAGTTCGACGGTCCCTTTTCGATTGCCGACGGCGCCTATTACCAAATCGCCCTGCCGGCCGTGGACGCAGCCGGCGGCGATGTCTCGGCCGTATCCTTCTTCCCCTGGGGCTTAATGGTCTTCGTCGGCTCCTATGGCGAAATCATTCTGCCGCTGCTCGTGGTCGCGGGTCTCTTAACCCGCATCGCCGCCCTTGGCATGATCGCCTTCATCGTGGTGCAGAGCTTGACGGACATCCTCGTCCACAGTGTCGATGCCGGCACGATCGGTGCCTTGTTCGACCGTTTTCCCGACAGCGTCATCCTCGATCAGCGACTGCTCTGGAGCTTCCCGCTGGCCTACCTTGTCGTAAAGGGAGCGGGGCTGCTCTCCCTCGACAAGCTGCTTTGCACAATCTGGACCCGGCGGATGGCTGGGCATGAAAAAGGCGGCCGGCTTTCGCCGACCGCCTGACTGGGAGGCAGTTCGTCAGGGAAACGATCAGTTTACATGCGCCTCGATCGCCTTCGGCGCGCTGCCGAGGGGTTCTGCGGCAATCGCGATCCGGCGGGGCTTCATCGCTTCAGGAATGTTGCGCAAGAGATCGATGTGCAAAAGGCCATTCTTCAGCGATGCGGCGGTGACTTCCACATGGTCGGCAAGCTGGAAGCGGCGCTCGAAGGCGCGCTTGGCGATGCCGCGATAGAGGAATTCGCTCTGCTCGACCTTCTCGTCTTCGACCTTTTCACCCTTAACGGTCAGCACATGCGCATGCGCCTCGATCGAAAGCTCGCTTTCGTCGAAGCCGGCGACGGCCATGGTGATCCGGTAAAGATTCTCGCCGGTGCGTTCGATGTTGTAGGGCGGATAGCTCTGCGCCTGCTCCGGCTGACCGAGGCTGTCCAGCATGGTGAACAGGCGATCGAAACCGACGGTGGAACGGTAGAGCGGGGAAAAATCGACGTGACGCATTGTGTCCTCCTTGAAGCGACGTTGGCGTTCTCTTGGGGCCGCTCGCATCCCGCTTGGGGCGATGCTGGCGGCGGTCCGCGGACCCTTCTGGCGTCCGCAGGTCCGATGTGGGAAATGGCGTGATCGAATTCAAGATCTCCGGACATCGGCAGCCCGGCACTGCATGAACTGCGCGTGAACAGGCGGTTCAAGGCGGGTTCAAGCAAACTCATCTAGGTTTGGATCATCGGTTGTCTCGACCGACCGGGCCGGAGATATCGTCCCTTCCACTTCGGCCGGACTTCGCCGGAACCGTAGCCCTCCGTCTACGGTTCCGGCTTTTTTTCTTTGACTTGCGACCGGGCTGCAGCCTATCCCCGAGACACGAGACGCGGCTTCAACCGACAGGCAGTTGCAGGCATGGACGCCATTCTTCACGCCACCCCCGGCAACCCCATTCCCGGCACGCCGCAGGTCGGCTTCTTCGAGGGCCATCGCGGCGTGCGCCTGCGTTATGCGGTCTTCCGATCGAGTGCTGCGAAGATCAAAGGCACGATCGTCCTCGTGCATGGGCGCAATGAAAGCATCGAGAAATATTTCGAGACGATCCGCGATCTCAATGAAAGCGGCTTCTGGGTCGCGACCTATGATTTTCGCGGCCAGGGCGGCTCCGAACGGCTTCTGAAGAAGGATCCGCGCAAGGGACATGTCGGCCGCTTCGACCACTATGTCCGCGACCTCGAGATCTTCCTCGAGCAGATCGTGCTGCCCGACACCCGCCTGCCCTTCTTTCTGCTCGCCCACTCGACCGGCGGGCTGATCGCCTTGAAAGCGGCTCCCCGGCTTTCCAACCGCATCGAGCGCATGGTGCTGACGGCCCCCTTTGTCGGCCTCGGCGGTCAGAAGACATCGCCGGAGAATATCCGCCGCATTGCGACCCTCGCAAGCTTCACCGGCTTCGGCGGCATTTCGCTGACGAAGGACGAACCGTTGAAGCCCTTTGACGGAAATCCGCTGACGTCGGATGCCCTGCGCTTTGCCCGCAACCAGCGGATCATGGCCGACCATCCGGAGCTGGCTCTCGGCCCACCCACGGCACGCTGGCTTTACGAAAGCCAGAAGGCGATCGAAGCGATCCGCAAGCCGGGCCATCTTGCATCGATCACAGTGCCGACGGTGATCATCGCGCCCGGCAATGATCCGATCGTGCCGTATCATTATCAGGAATCGATGGCGCAATATTTCCGCGCCGGACAACTCGTACCGGTCGCCGGCGCGCGCCACGAGATCCTTCAGGAGCAGGACCGCTATCGGAACCAGGCCCTGGCCGCCCTATTCGCCTTCATGCCGGGCGGCGAGCCCGAGGAGAGTGATCCCGCAGGCGAACTGACCATTTCCACCCTAGAGGCGTGAGCGAAAGGCCTTAGCCGCGCTTCAGCATCTCCATGGCCTCAGCATGCACGGCCCTGGATCCGGCCGCAATGATCGAACCGCCCGCTTCCGGTCGTCCGCCGTCCCATGTGGTGATCACGCCGCCCGCCTGCTCGATGATCGGGATCAGCGCCCCAACGTCATAAGGCTTCAAGACGGTCTCGATGACGAGATCGATATGACCGGCAGCGAGCAGGCAATAGGCATAACAATCGACGCCGTAGCGGAAGAGCTTGACCTTGTCCTGCACCGCCTCGAAACGCTCGACTTCCCAATCCTTGAAGAGATGCGGCGAAGTGGTGAAGAGGATCGCGTTTTCGAGCGATCCGCAATCGCGGACGGCATTCTGCCGCTCGCCCTCGGGGCCTGAGTACCAGGAGCGCTCGCCATCGGCATAGTAGCGCTCACCCGTGAAGGGCTGCTCCATCAGCCCCATGACCGAGCGACCCTTCTCCTGAAAGCCGATCAGCGTGCCCCAGACGGGAACGCCGGAGATGAAGGCCCGTGTGCCGTCGATCGGATCGATGACCCAGAGATGATCGCTATCCATGCGGATATTCTCGTGCTCTTCGCCGAGAATGCCATGGGTCGGAAATTCCGCTTCGATCAGCTTGCGGATCGCGATTTCAGCCGCCTGATCGCCTTCTGTGACCGGGTCGAAACCGGCTTTCTCCTTGTTGACCACGGACAGGCCCGAGCGAAAGCGCGGAAGGGTCTCGGCCCTGGCGGCATCGGCCAAGCGGAAGAAGAAATCACGATCAGGGCGCATGGGAAAATCCGTCGTCTGGAGGGAGTTCCGTCTTAATGCCAGTCGCGGGGAAAGAAAACCACCGTCGACCGCCTTCTTCGACCTCACCGGACGCCCGCCGAAAGGCCCCAGAGCGCCGAATTGCGTAAATTTTGGCCTTGCTCAAAAAAGCACCAAGATTCATCTTGACAATGGTGCACCGCAACATCTAACGTCTCAATCACAGTCTTCTGACTGTAAATACCCTCCTTGGGTGTTTCCTCCCTAGACTTAACCGCGCCACGAGCGCGGTTTTTTTTGCCCGGCACAGAGCGCCGAGGGCCGCAGCACCTGAAAATGGGAAAACTTACTCGGCAGCGAGCGCCCGGTCGCCGGCATAGTCGGCGACGAAGTCTGCCATCTGTTCCATGAACACGGCGAGCGAGCCGGCCAGCGCATCGAAGTCCGAGCGCTTCTCGAGCGTCGTCTCGTCGATATAGATCGAGCGGTTGACCTCGATCTGCAGAGCATGCAGCCCGCGGGCCGGACGGCCGTAATGCTCAGTGATGAAGCCGCCGGCATACGGCTTGTTGCGCACGGCCGTGTAGCCAAGATCCTCGAAAAACTGCAGTGCCGCCTGGCTGAGCTCGGCGGAAGCACTGGTGCCGTACCGGTCGCCGACGATGAAATCGGGCTTCAGACCGCTCCCGGCGACCCGGATATTGCCGGGCATCGAATGGCAATCGATCAACACGCCGAAACCGAACATCGCATGGGTCCGGGCAATCAGCCGGCGCAGACAGGCATGATAGGGCTTGTAGCAACTCTCGATCCGATCCATGGCGACCGACAGCGGCATGCGCCGCTCGTAGATCTCCATGTTCTCGGCAACAATCCGCGGAATGGTGCCGAGCCCACCCGCGACACGCGCCGAATTGCTATTGGCAAAGGGCGGCAGCGGATCGGAAAACATCCGGGGATCGAGCTCGTAGGGCTCGCGGTTGACGTCGACATAGGCACGCGGGAAATGCGCAACGAGCATCGGCGCGCCGAATCCGGGCGCCGCCGAGAACAGCTCGTCGACATAATGATCCTCCGACCGGCGAATCGAAATTTCGTCGAGTCGCGACTCGCCAAGGAAGGTCGTCGGATAGTGACGGCCGCTATGCGGGGAATTATAGACGAATGGAATGGTCTGGATCGCGGGCTCTCGAACCTCAAACAGCTCGATTTCGTTGGTCATCCGCTTCCCAGGGCCTCTTCTTTACCAAGTCACAAACTTGTTGCGTCTCTCATGTTGCCAGTCGCCCGGTGCAAAGTCCATACTCCCGGAAATGGCGGAGCAGGCTCACTTTTTCGTTGTTCACCGGTTCTTTACTGAGCCGAACCTAAAGTGAGCGGCTGCAAGCTTCCCTATGCAATCGAGTACAGCGGTCCCTAAATGACTCAGAAAATCCTTCTCGCCGAAGATGACAACGACATGCGCCGGTTCCTGGTAAAGGCGCTCGAAAAGGCAGGCTACAAGGTCTCCTCCTTCGACAACGGCGCCTCAGCCTATGACCGCCTGCGGGAAGAACCCTTCTCCCTTCTCCTCACCGACATCGTGATGCCGGAAATGGACGGCATCGAGCTGGCGCGCCGCGCCACCGAACTCGATCCGGACCTGAAGGTTATGTTCATCACCGGCTTTGCCGCCGTTGCGTTGAACGCCGACTCGAAAGCTCCGAAGGATGCGAAGGTCCTGTCCAAGCCTTTCCACCTTCGCGATCTCGTCGACGAAGTGAACAAACTCCTTGCGGCATAAGGCCTTCTCGAGAGGTTGAAAAAATCTCTTCACAAAACTGCAAAATGCCTATTGACGGGCGAACAGGTTTTGTGGTCTTAAGCCGCTCATCGGATGGGCGTGTAGCTCAGCGGGAGAGCACTACGTTGACATCGTAGGGGTCACAGGTTCAATCCCTGTCACGCCCACCATTCGAATTCTTTCAAGGGCTTGCCGGAAACGGCGAGCCCTTTTTGGTTTCTGGTTTGCGATCTGCACGACACAGCGAATCAGGCGGCCTCACCCCTTCACCACCGAAACCTCTTCGCCGGCATAGACCACCACATAACCGCCCTGCGGCTTCAGCGCTCGGGCCCGCGCTTCGAGCCAGCCGAGATACCGTTCCTCGCGCCATATCGCGCCGGCCTCCGGCTCCACCAGCACCGTCAGCTGCGGCCCCTGTCCATAGAGCATCATCCGGCTGACACTTGGCTCCCATTCGGGTCCGAGCGTCGCATCCATCCGCCAGAGACAGAAGAAGTCACGGCAGGTCGAAGGCCTGACATCATAGGAGTCGCAGCCACCGCCGACGACACAGTGACGACAGGGCTGGTTCGCCGGTTTGTCGAATTCCGCGATGTCGGGAAGGATGCAGCAGAGCGAACAGGTTCCGCAGTCGCGGCCCGGCACGAGCGCCGGGCCCTGCCCTTCCCCCGAGAAAGTCATGTCAGGCCGCCGGACCGATGGTGACGGAGATCGGCGAGAGGCCATCAACCGCACCCGTCAGCCGGTCCCCCGGCTGAAGCGCGCCGACGCCGGACGGCGTGCCGGTGAAGATCAGGTCGCCGGGCGTCAGGTGATAGTAGCGCGACAGATGGCTGATCATCTCGGGGACTGACCAGACCATCTCGTTGAGATGGCCTTCCTGGCGCAGGCTGTCATTGACCACAAGCGAGATGCGCTGTGCATCGGGCGCGAATTCAGAGGCCCGGGTAATCGCGCCGATGACGGCCGACTCCTCGAAGGCTTTCGCAATGTCCCAGGGACGCTGCTTTTCCTTCATGGCGTTCTGCAGATCGCGCCTTGTCATGTCGAGCCCGACGGCATAGCCGAACACAGCCTTCATCGCGTCATCGGTCGAGACCCGGAAGGCCGGCGACCCGATCGCGATCACGAGTTCGATCTCGTGGTGATAATCTTCCGTGCCGGGCGGATAGGCGATCGCGCCTCCCTCAAGGACGAGACCAGTTGCAGGCTTGGTAAAGTAGAAGGGCGCGACACGATCGACGGTGTTGCCGAGCTCGGCGGCATGGGCGGCATAGTTTCGCCCAACACAGAAGATCCGGTGAATGGGAAAGCCCTCCGCCATACCATGGATAGGGATAAGCGGGGCGGTCGGAACGGAAAACAGCGGACGGGTCACGGACAAGGACATTCTCTCTGGATTGATTGGCTCGAGCCCGCCAATCATGGCGGCGGGATCACCACCATAACCGGCCAGGCGCGGCAATGCATCCGGCTTGATCGTCAAAGCTGGATGGTCGACCGGGCTTGGAACAAACCGCCAAACATGTAACAAAACCGCCGCAGCTGCGTTCACCTGCCCGTGAGGTATCAAGTGGTCGCTCCGACATCAGCCGGGACGGATCCGCCCCAGCAAGACATCGAAAGGCAATAAACATGAGCATCAAGATCGTGCCGGTCATCATGGCCGGCGGCAAGGGAACAAGGCTTTGGCCTCTGTCGCGCGCAGCCGCTGCGAAGCAGTTCATCCGGTTCCTTGGCGATGAGACCTTGCTGCAAAAGACGCTCGCCCGCGTCTCGGACGAGACGATCTACGACGCCCCGATCATCGTCACCAACGAGGATTTCCGCTTCCTCGTCGCCGAACAGGCCCGCGAAATCGGCGTTTCGCTTGATGGCATCATCCTCGAGCCAGAGGCGCGCAACACCGCAGCTGCTGTCGCCGCCGCAGCCCTGATCGTCGGTGAGCGCCATGGCAGCGAAACGCTGATCCAGATCCTGCCCTCCGACCATGAGATCACCGTCGACGACACCTATCGCGACTGTGTGGCAAAAGCCGCCCGTGCCGCCCGAAACGGCAAGATCGTCACCTTTGGTATCACACCGACCGAGCCCGCGACCGGCTATGGCTATATCGAGATCGGCGACGATCTCGCAGGTGGCGTCCACAAGGTCTCGCGCTTCGTCGAGAAGCCCAAGGCCGAGGTCGCCGAAAAGATGCTGGCGAGCGGCAACTATGCCTGGAACTCCGGCATGTTCGTCTTCTCAGCCGGCCAGATGATTGCCGAGCTCGAGGCGCTGGCGCCCGACGTGCTCGCAGCCGTCCGGACCTCGATCGAGAAGGCCAAGGGCGATCTCGACTTCACGCGCCTCGATGCGGAAAGCTTTGCGGCGAGCCCGAGCATCTCGATCGACTATGCAGTCATGGAAAAGACGCCGAACGCCGCCGTCGTGCCGGCTCCGATCATCTGGTCCGACCTCGGCAGCTGGGACGCGATCTGGAAGCTCGCCGAAGGCGATGAGAACGGCAATGTCGTCAACGGCAATGCCACCGTCTCCGACACCACCAATTCGCTGATCATGTCCCGCAACGCCCATCTGGCCGTCCAGGGTATGGAAGGCGTCGCCGTCGTCGCCTCCGAAGACGCCGTCTATGTCGGCCGCCTGGACCGGGCGCAGGATGTCGGCAATCTCGTCAAGATGCTCGCCGCCAACAAGCACACGGCACATCTGACCGAAAACCACCCGACAGCGCTGCGTCCCTGGGGCGGCTATACCTCGATCCTCAATGGCGACCGCTTCCAGGTGAAGCGGCTCTTCGTGCACCCGGAAAAGAAGCTGTCGCTGCAGAAGCATCACCACCGCGCCGAGCACTGGGTCTGCGTCAAGGGAACGGCGGAAGTGACGATCGACGACAAGGTGACCGTGCTGCACGAGAATCAGTCGATCTACATCCCGCAAGGCTCCGTCCACCGCCTCGCCAACCCGGGCAAGATCCGCCTTGAGGTGATCGAGGTCCAGACCGGCTCCTATCTCGGCGAGGACGACATCATCCGCCTGGTCGACGAATTCGGCCGGAGTTGAGTTCAGGTCATACACCGCATCTGCGCGGCCCGGCGGCTTCCACCGTCCGGGCCGCTTGCTTTATGGCGCTGCATTGCACAAGATCGGTGCAAGCCGGAAAAACCGGCAGGGCGAACAGCGAAGCGGTAACGAATGGCGATCAAGGCAAGCATCTATCATCTCACCCATTACAAGTATGACAACCCGGTCCAGCTTGGACCGCAGATCATCCGGCTGAAGCCTGCCGCCCATTCCCGCACAAAGGTTCTCTCCCATTCGCTGAAGGTCACGCCCGAGAACCACTTCGTCAATCTTCAGCAGGACCCCTACGGCAACTATCTCGCCCGTTTCGTTTTCCCGGACCCGGTGACCGAGTTCAAGATCGAGGTCGACCTCGTCGCCGACATGACGGTCTACAATCCGTTCGACTTCTTCACCGAGGAAATCGCGGTCAAATGGCCCTTCGACTATCCAGAGGACCTGCGCGACGACCTGAAGATCTACATGACGCCGGAACCCTCGTCCCCGGCGCTCGATGCCTTCATGGCGACCATCGACACGACACCCGGCCAGGGCACCGTCGACATGGTGGTGGGCTTGAACGCCCGCCTGCAGCACGACATAGGTTATGTGATCCGCATGGAGCCGGGCGTGCAGACGCCCGAGGAAACGCTGACCTCCGCCCGAGGCTCCTGCCGTGATTCGAGCTGGCTGCTCGTCCAGATTCTGCGCCGCCTCGGTTTAGCCGCCCGTTTCGTCTCCGGCTACCTCATCCAGCTCGCTCCCGATCTAAAGGCGCTTGATGGTCCCTCCGGCACCGAGGTCGACTTCACCGATCTGCACGCATGGGCGGAGGTCTATATCCCCGGCGCCGGCTGGATCGGCCTTGATCCGACTTCGGGCCTCTTGACCGGCGAAAGTCACATTCCGCTGGCGGCCACCCCCCACTACAAGAACGCCGCGCCCATTTCCGGCGGCTATGTCGGCCAGGCCAATACCGAATTTGCCTTCGACATGCAGGTGAAACGCGTCGCCGAACACCCGCGCATCACCAAGCCTTTCTCGGACGACAGCTGGGAGGCTCTGAACGCGCTCGGCCTCAAGGTCGATGGCGACCTGAAGGCCCATGACGTGCGGCTCACCATGGGCGGCGAGCCGACTTTCGTGTCAATCGACGACTTCCAGTCAGCCGAATGGAACACCGATGCCGTCGGCCCGACCAAGCGCGACCTCGCCGACCAGTTGATCCGGCGGCTGCGTGAAAAATTCGCCCCCGGCGGCTTCCTGCATTACGGCCAGGGCAAGTGGTATCCGGGCGAAAGCCTGCCGCGCTGGACCTTCTCGCTCTACTGGCGAAAGGATGGCAAGCCGATCTGGCATGATCCGGCGCTGATCGCCGCCGAACAGAAGGACACCGGCGTCACCCACGAACAGGCCGAAGCATTGATGGCCGGGATCGCGGCTGAACTTGAGATCGAAACCGAGATGATCATCCCGGCCTATGAGGATCCGGCCGAATGGATCATCAAAGAAGGCAGCCTGCCGGAAAATGTCGACCCCTCGAATTCCATGCTGGAAAGCCCGGAAGAGCGCGCCCGCATCGCCAAGGTCTTCGAGCGCGGCCTGACCACGCCGACCGGCTATATCCTGCCGGTCCAAGCCTGGAACGCCAAGGCCGGTGGCCGCCGCTGGGTCAGCGAAAAGTGGCGCACCCGCCGCGGCAAGATCTTCCTCATCCCCGGCGACAGCCCGATCGGCTTTCGCATGCCGCTCGGCACACTGCCTTATGTGCCGCCGTCGCAATATCCCTACATCCACACCACCGATCCGTCGGTCCCCCGTTCGCCCCTTCCCAATTTCGGCCCCCGCGATTTCGGTCCCCGCGATTTTGGCCCAAGAGCGCCCGAAGGCCGCGCCATGCCAGAGGTCTCTCGCCGGACTGGTGAAGCCCAGCAAGACCGCAATGAGCAGACCATTGCCGGCTCGGTCGAGGACATCAGGGGCGCAGTCCGCACGGCGATGAGCGTCGAAGCGCGGGATGGACGCCTTTGTGTGTTCATGCCGCCGGTCGAGGACGTCGAGGATTACCTCGAACTGGTGGCAGCCGCCGAAACGGCCGCCCGCGGCCTTGGCCTGCCGGTTCATATCGAAGGTTACGCGCCGCCGCAGGACGAGCGGATCAACGTTATTCGCGTCGCCCCCGATCCGGGCGTGATCGAGGTCAACATCCACCCGGCTGAAAGTTGGCAGGACTGTGTGGCGACCACCAACACGATCTATGAGGAAGCCCGCCAGACCCGACTCGGTGCCGACAAGTTCATGATCGACGGCCGCCACACCGGCACCGGCGGTGGCAACCACGTCGTGGTCGGCGGCGCCAATCCCGCCGACAGCCCTTTTCTGCGCCGTCCCGACCTGCTGAAGAGCCTGATCCTGCATTGGCAGCGTCATCCGGCGTTGTCTTACATGTTCTCCGGCATGTTCATCGGCCCGACCAGCCAGGCGCCGCGCTTCGACGAAGCCCGCCATGACAGCCTCTACGAGCTGGAAATCGCCATGGCCCAGGTGCCGCTGCCGGCCAGTGGTGCTGCAGCACCGCTGCCCTGGCTGGTCGACCGCCTGTTCCGCAATCTCTTGATCGATGTCACCGGCAACACCCACCGCTCGGAAATCTGCATCGACAAGCTGTTCTCTCCCGATGGCCCGACAGGCCGCCTCGGCCTTGTCGAGTTCCGCGGCTTCGAAATGCCGCCGAACGCCCGCATGTCGCTTGCCCAGCAATTGCTGGTCCGCGCGCTGATCGCCCGCTTCTGGAAAAACCCGATCGGTGGCCGCTTCGTCCGCTGGGGCACGAGCCTGCACGACCGTTTCATGCTGCCGCACTACCTCTGGCTCGACTTCCTCGAAGTCCTGGCGGACCTGCGCGAAAACGGCTTCGACTTCAAGCCGGAATGGTTCGCAGCGCAGCTCGAATTCCGCTTCCCCTTCGTCGGTGAAGTCACCTATGAGGGCTCGAAACTCGAACTGCGCCAGGCGCTCGAGCCCTGGCATGTCATGGGTGAGGAAGGCGCACCCGGCGGCACGGTCCGGTATGTCGACTCATCCGTTGAGCGCCTCCAGGTGCAGCTGGAGACAGCCAATCCGGAACGCTTCGTCGTGGCCTGTAACGGGCGCCAGGTGCCGCTGCGCAAATCCGACGTCAATGGCGTGGCCGTCGGCGGCGTGCGTTACAAGGCCTGGCAGCCGGCCTCCGGCCTGCATCCGGTCCTGCCCGTCAACACACCGCTAACATTCGACATCTATGATACATGGTCTGCCCGGTCGATCGGGGGCTGCGTTTACCACGTCGCCCATCCCGGCGGCCGGACCTATGACACTTTCCCTGTGAATGGGAATGAAGCGGAAGCCCGTCGGCTTGCACGTTTCGAGCCTTGGGGCCATACAGCCGGCTCCTATCCCCTATGGCCCGAAACCGTGTCGCCGGAATTCCCGCACACTTTGGACCTGAGACGACCGCAAGGTATCTGATCTGATGGCACAGAAGACGGCAGCGGAGCTATCCCCGCCAGAGGCGCCGAAAAGCGAGGCCCGCACGGCCGGCTATCGCGCACTGGCCGGCGCTGCCGATGAGATGCTCGACACACAAGGCAATGTCCGCCCCGTCTGGCAGGCCCTGGTGTCCGCCATCGACACCATGCCGGAGCACGATCTGCACGAGCGCTTTGCCCGTGCCGATCGCTACCTGCGCGACGCCGGTGTCTTCTACCGTGCTTATGGTTCTGGAGGATCGAGCGAGCGGGCCTGGCCCTTCTCGCACATCCCGGTGATGATCTCCGAAGCCGAATGGAAGGTGCTGGCCGAGGGGCTGGTCCAGCGCGCGAACCTGCTGGAAGCGGTCGTCGCCGACATCTATTCGGAAAACCGGCTGGTCCAGGAAGGCTTCCTGCCGCCTCAGCTGATCGCCTCGAACCCGGAATTCCTGCGCCCGCTCGTCGGCATCAAGCCGGCTGGCGGCCACTACCTGCATTTCTGTTCCTTCGAAATCGGCCGCGGGCCAGACGGCAACTGGTGGGTGCTCGCCGATCGTACCCAGGCGCCCTCGGGTGCGGGCTTTGCGCTGGAAAACCGGGTTGCGACCGCCCGTGCCTTTTCCGATGTTTATGCCGAGACCCACGTCCACCGCCTCGCCTCCTTCTTCGGCGCATTCCGCAAGGCGCTGCAAGCGCGCACCCGCGGCTCGGACGAGCGCATTGCGGTTCTGTCTCCGGGCCCCGCTAACGAGACCTATTTCGAACACGCCTATATTGCCCGCTATCTCGGCATCATGCTGCTCGAAGGTGAGGATCTCACCATCGTCAACGGCAAGGTCATGGTCCGAACGGTCGCCGGCCTGAAGCCCGTCAGCGTCCTCTGGCGCCGCCTCGATGCCGCCTTTGCCGATCCTCTGGAGCTCGATCAGAACTCCTATATCGGCACGCCCGGCATGGTGGATGCCCTGCGCAACGGCTCGGTCACCTTCGTCAATGCGCTCGGCTCCGGCATTCTCGAAACCCGCGCCCTGCTCGCCTTCATGCCCACCCTCTCGCGTCATCTGCTCGGCGAGGAACTGAAGCTGCCCTCGATCGCCACCTGGTGGTGCGGCCAGAAGGCCGAGCGCGAGCATGTGGCAGCCCATCTCGATCGCATGGTGATCGGCTCGGCTTTCTCACGGCTGCCTTTCTTCGATGATGGCGGACGCTCCGTCATGGGGTCGCGTTACAAGGACCCGCAGGGGCGGACGACAGCCGAATGGCTCGAGGCAGAAGCCGGCAACCTCGTTGGCCAGGAAGTGGTGATCTTGTCCACCACGCCGGCCATGGTCGACGGCCAATTGACGCCGCGCCCGATGTCGCTGCGTGTCTTTGCCGCCCGCACCCAGAACGGCTGGCAGATCATGCCGGGCGGCTTTGCCCGGATCGGCAGTGGCTCGGACGTATCCGCCATCGCCATGCAATCCGGCGGGAGCGCGGCCGATGTCTGGATCGTCTCCGACAAGCCTGTCGACCGTACCTCGCTTTTGCCAGCAGAGGAGACCTTCACCCGCAACATGCCCGGCAGCCTGCCGAGCAGAGCCGCCGACAACCTCTTCTGGCTCGGCCGCTACATCGAGAGGGCCGAAGGTGTGCTGCGCATCCTCCGCGCCTGGCATGCGCGCTATGCCGAAAGCGCCAACCCGGACCAGCCGCTGCTTGCCTTTGTCAGCGAGTACCTCTCGAACATCGACGTCGACACCAAGTCCGGCGTGCCGGAAAGCCTTCTACGCAACATCGACAGCGCCGTCTACTCGGCGAGCAACATCCGCGACCGCTTCTCGCCGGATGGGTGGCTTGCGCTGAACGACCTGTCGAAGACGGCCAAGCGTTTCCACGAGAAGGTGAAACCGGGCGACGACGCGGCGCATGCTATGACCATCCTCTTGCGCAAGCTCGCGGGCTTTGCGGGTCTGGTGCACGAAAACATGTACCGCTTCACCGGCTGGCGTTTCCTGACCATCGGCCGCCTGCTGGAACGCGGCCTGCACATGACACGCCTGCTTGGCCATATGACAGGCCCCGATGCGCCCGACGGCTCGCTCGACATGCTGCTCGAGATTGGCGACAACGTCATGACCCATCGCCGCCGCTACAATGTCTCGACGGCACGGCTGACGGTGACCGACCTACTGGCGCTCGATCCGCTCAATCCGCGCTCGATCCTCTTCCAGTTGAACGAGATCCGCATCGAGGCCGAGCAACTGCCGAACGCCATGGTCAACGGCCAGATGTCGACCCTTTTCCGTGAGGCGATGCGCCTGCATTCGGGGCTTGCCGTAATGACGCCGGAAGCCATGTCGGCCGATGTCTACACCAATCTGGAGCGCGAATTGGAGAAGTTCTCCGATATCCTCGCCCAGACCTATTTGAGCTGACGCGATGCTCTACGATCTCTCGCTCCATATCGGCTACCGCTACGAGGTTCCGGCAACGGGAGCCCACCACATGCTGCGGCTTCTGCCGCTGTCGCTTCCGGACCGTCAGCGGCTGGTCGCCGGTGCGATCACGGTCACCCCGGAGCCGGACGAGATCTCGACTTTCAACGACTTCTTCCGCCATCCGACGAGCCACGCCATCCTGCGTGGTCCGCACGAGAAGCTCGACATCCGCATGCAGGCCCGTGTGATGGTTCAGGCCCTGCCGATGGCTGCCGACTTCTCGCCGCTGCTCGACCGCCTGCCGCAGGAGATCGCCGAAACCTGGTCGCTCGATGCGGAATCGCCGCATCATTTCCTCGGCACAAGCCCACGGTTGCCCCGGGACAAGGCGATCGCGGCCTATGCGCGCGGCATGCTGAAACCGAGCATGACCGTGCGCCAGATCGCCGAAACGCTTTGCAGCCGCATCCACAAGGACTTCAAATACGACGCCGAAGCCACGACCGTTGACACGACACCGGCGGAAGCCTTCGACAAGAAGCGCGGCGTCTGCCAGGACTTCGCCCATGTGATGATCGTGGCACTGCGCAGCCTCGGCATTCCCGCTGGCTATGTCAGCGGCTTCCTGCGCACCATCCCGCCTCCGGGCAAGGAGCGCCTAGAGGGAGCCGATGCCATGCATGCCTGGGTGCGGATCTGGTGCGGCAAGCTGACAGGTTGGCTGGAACTCGACCCCACCAACGACATCGCGGCCGGCACAGATCATATCGTGGTCGGCTACGGTCGGGACTATGCCGATGTCGCCCCCGTGATCGGCGTCCTGAAGAGCTATGGTTCGCATCAGACGGATCAGGCCGTGGATGTCATCCCGGTGCGCCAATAGTGCATTCTTCCATCGAATTTTAGCGATCCCATTAAACGGATCGCAATGGGCCGCAGTCTATAACCTTCCAAACGCTGATTTTGGATGGACATGATGACTACCCCTGACAGCCCGCGCAAATCCCTCTTCGCACGTCTCTGGCACGACCGCGCCGGCAATTTCGGCCTGGCAACGGCCATCCTGCTCCCCGTCGCAGCCGCCACGGCTGGTGTGGCAATCGACTTGAACCGGATGGTCCAGGTGCGCAGCGCATTGCAGGACTCAGCCGACTCGGCCGTTCTGTCTGCGGCGAACGCCCTGGCGAAGAACGATAAAATGTCCGACGAAGAAGTGCTCGAGTTCGCGCGCAAGTTCATGAAGGCGCAGCTGAACAACGTTCTCCCAGGCGACGCAAGCGACCAGACCGACGAGGAAGCGGCAGAAGATCCGCTGGCTGGTGCGGTCGGGAACGTCGAGCGAAAGCTGGGAACGTCGGGCAAGACCGTCGAAGTCAGCCTGTCACCGAGCTACACCTTGGCGACCAATGGCATGACCGCCCTGCTCGGCTGGAAGGAAGTGACCGTCAGCGTCACCGCGACGGCGCAATCCACGCCGGAAAGCGGCGCGGCAGTCTCGATGTATGTCGTGCTGGATCGTTCCGGCTCCATGTCCTTCACCACGAACACGGTCGACACCTCAGTTGCAAGCTGCGTGAACTACAGCGCCTCCAACTGGGCTTACAAGGACATCACGTCAACGAGGGACAAGAACTACATCAAGCCGTCGAAGCCCTGCTATGTGAAGAAGATCCAGGCTCTGAAGACAGCGTCGGCGGTGATGATGAGCGAGCTCGTTAAGGCCGATCCAAAGGCCGACCTCATCCGTGTTGGCGCGGTGTCCTACAACGAAGTAACCCAGTCCGCATCTGGCATGGCCTGGGGTGTCACGACCGCAACAAACTACATCACGGCATTGCCATCTGTGCCGACCGGAGGCACCGACGCTTCCGGCGCCATGACGATTGCCTACAACGCGTTGAAGAAGACCAACACTGCCGAGAAAAGCGCGCACGCCACCAAAGGCAACTCCGACTTTACCCGCTACATCGTGTTTATGACGGATGGCGAAATGACCGGTAACAGCGCTGCGTGGAACCCGACCATCGACAAGGCGGTCTTGGATGAGTGTACCGCTGCGAAGAAAGAAGGGATCAAGATCTTCTCGGTCGCGTTCATGGCGCCCGATCGAGGCAAAACGCTCCTGTCTGCCTGCGCGTCTTCACTAAGCGACTATTACGAGCCGACCGATATGGCCGGTCTGGTCAAGGCCTTCGGTGAGATCGGCAAGGCCGCGGCCGCAGCGTCTACCCGCCTGACCAACTGAGACAATCCAAAACGTTTTGGATTTTGCCCACAATTTGACCGCAGCTGCCATGGCTGCGGTCTTATCGTTTCTTCACGCTTTCAAGATAATATAATTAGAACAGGATGTTGAGCACCAAGGCCGCGCTCGGAACAAAATCATCCTCACAGCCTCCCGCCTGTTGCAACTGTTTCATTTCGATGCGTAAACTGCCGTCCAAGGGGCCGGCACCGGCAATCGCTTCGAAGCCGCCCGGAGACACGAACAACGCCAGGCGGACCGATGATCAAGACTCCCCACAAAGTCGACCTTCCCCTTCCCAAGCGCGGCGTTTCCGATCCGGACGCCCTGGCCGCCGAGATCATGGACAAGCTGACCTACAGCATCGGCAAGGATGCCAAGGTCGCGACCCCGCATGACTGGCTGACCGCGACCATCCTCGTGGTGCGCGACCGCATCATCGACACATGGATGGAATCCACCCGCAACACCTACATGAACAACGGCAAGCGGGTTTATTACCTGTCGCTGGAGTTCCTGATCGGCCGTCTGCTGCGCGATGCCATGTCGAACCTCGGCCTGATCGACGACATGCGCCAGGCGCTTCAATCCCTCTCGGTCGAATTCGATGTCATCGCGGGCCTCGAGCCCGATGCAGCACTCGGCAATGGCGGCCTCGGTCGTCTCGCCGCCTGCTTCATGGAGAGTATGGCAACCGTCAACATCCCGGCCTATGGCTATGGCATTCGCTACGTGCATGGCCTCTTCCGCCAGCAGATGGCAGATGGCTGGCAGGTCGAGCTGCCGGAAAGCTGGCTGGCCCACGGCAACCCCTGGGAATTCGAGCGCCGCGAAAGTTCCTACGAAGTCGGCTTCGGTGGCACCGTGGAGACCGTGGATGGTCCCGATGGCGAGCCACGCTACGTCTGGAAGCAGGGCGAGCGCGTGATCGCCACTGCCTACGACACCCCGGCCGTCGGCTGGCGCGGTGAGCGCGTCAACACGCTGCGCCTCTGGTCGGCCCAGCCAATCGACCCGATCCTTCTCGACGCCTTCAACGCCGGCGACCATATCGGCGCGCTGCGCGAGAGCAACAAGGCGGAATCCCTCACCCGTGTCCTCTATCCGGCCGATGCGACCCCTGCCGGCCAGGAATTGCGCCTGCGCCAGGAATTCTTCTTCTGTTCGGCCTCGCTGCAGGACATCGTGCGACGTCACCTGCAGCAGGGCAATACGCTCGCCCAGCTGCCGGACAAGGTCGCGATCCAGCTGAACGACACCCACCCGGCCGTCTCCGTCGCCGAGCTGATGCGCCTTCTGGTCGACGTGCATGGCGTTGCCTTCGACGAGGCCTGGGAAATCACCCGCCACACCTTCTCCTACACCAACCACACGCTCCTACCGGAAGCGCTGGAAAGCTGGCCGGTGCCGCTGTTTGAGCGTCTGCTGCCGCGCCACATGCAGCTCGTCTACGCGATCAACGCCAAGATCCTGCTCGACGCCCGCAAGAACCGTGGCTTCAACGACCATGAGATCCGCCAGATCTCGCTGATCGACGAGAGCGGCGACCGGCGCCTGCGCATGGGCAATCTCGCCTTCATCGGCTCCCATTCGATCAACGGTGTTTCGGCGCTCCACACGGAGCTGATGAAGGAGACGGTCTTTGCCGATCTCCACAAGCTCTACCCAACGCGCATCAACAACAAGACCAACGGCATCACGCCGCGCCGCTGGCTGATGCAGTGCAATCCGGACCTGACGGATCTGATCACGGAAGCTATCGGCCCCGACTTCCTCGATGATGCAACGAAGCTGAAGGGTCTCGATGCCTTCGCCGACGACGCCTCTTTCCAGCAGAAGTTCGCGGCCGTGAAGTTCGCCAACAAGCAGAAGCTGGCAAGCCTTGTCGCAAGCCGCATGGGCATCAAGATCGACCCACAGGCGATGTTCGACATCCAGATCAAGCGTATCCACGAATACAAGCGCCAGCTTCTGAACATCATCGAGACGGTCGCCCTTTTCGACCAGATCCGGTCTCATCCGGAACGCGACTGGGTCCCGCGCGTCAAACTCTTCGCCGGCAAGGCAGCGCCCAGCTACCACAATGCCAAACTGATCATCAAACTGGCAAACGACGTCGCCCGCGTCATCAACACCGATCCTTCGGTGCGCGGTCTGCTGAAGGTCGTCTTCATCCCCAACTACAATGTCTCGCTCGCCGAGGTCATGGTGCCCGCCGCCGACCTCTCCGAACAGATTTCTACCGCCGGCATGGAAGCATCCGGAACCGGAAACATGAAGTTCGCGTTGAACGGTGCGCTGACAATTGGAACGCTCGACGGCGCCAATGTCGAAATGCGCGATCATGTGGGCGAGGAGAACATCGTGATTTTTGGAATGACCGCCGACGAGGTGGGTCGCGTGCGGGCCGAGGGACACGATCCCCGCGCTGCGATCGATGCCTCGCGCGAACTGCAACAGGCGCTTTCGTCGATCGCCTCGGGTGTCTTCTCGCCTGACGATCGCGACCGCTATGCCGACCTGATGCAGGGCATCTACCAGCATGACTGGTTCATGGTCGCCGCCGACTTCGACGCCTATGCCAAGGCGCAGCGCGACGTGGACGACATCTGGAATGACAAATCCGCCTGGTATTCCAAGACCATCCGCAACACGGCGCGCATGGGCTGGTTCTCATCGGACCGTACCATCCGGCAATACAACGCGGATATCTGGAGAGCTTGATGGCAAAATCACCGAAGAGGAGCGGTGACGTAGCGAAGCCGGACACACCGTCGGCAGCAGAAATCGAAGCGATCATCCATGGGACGCATGGCGACCCCTTCGCCTTTCTCGGCGTGCACGAGGCAGGCGCTGGCCATGTTGCCCGCTGCTTCATCCCCGGCGCTGAAACCGTCATCGCCTATAATCTCGCCGGAGAGCCGATCGGCGAACTGGTCCAGCATCACGATGCCGGCTTCTTTTCCGGCCCGGTCAAGCTCGATGGCGTGCTGCCGGTGCGCTATCGCGCTACCCGCGGCGATGCCGAATGGACCGTCACCGATCCCTACAGCTTCTGGCCGATCCTCGGGCCGATGGACGATTACTTCATCAAGGAAGGATCGCACCTGCGCCTTTTCGACAAGATGGGCGCCCACCCGATCAAGCATCAGGGTGTCGACGGCTTCCACTTCGCCGTCTGGGCCCCCAATGCCCGCCGCGTCTCCGTCGTCGGCGACTTCAACGACTGGGACGGCCGCCTGCATGTCATGCGTCTGCGCCGTGACACGGGCATCTGGGAAATCTTCGCCCCCGATGTCCGGGCCGGCGCCACCTACAAGTTCGAAATCGTCGGACCGCATGGCGAGCTTCAGCCCCTAAAGGCCGACCCCTTTGCCCGCCGCGCAGAGATGCGGCCGAAAAACGCCTCCATGACGACACCCGAGCTCGAACAGGACTGGGACGACGAGGCTCATCGCAAGCACTGGGCAAGCATCGATCAGCGCCGCCAGCCGATCTCGATCTACGAGGTCCATGCCGGTTCATGGCAGCGCCGCGATGACGGCTCCATGCTGTCCTGGGACGAAATGGCAGCCCGGCTCATCCCTTACTGCGTCGACATGGGCTTTACCCATATCGAATTCATGCCGGTCACCGAGCACCCTTACGACCCGTCCTGGGGTTACCAGACAACTGGTCTTTATGCGCCGAGCGCCCGCTTCGGCGAGCCGGAGGGTTTTGCCCGTTTCGTCAACGGCTGCCACAAGGTCGGCCTCGGCGTCATCCTCGACTGGGTACCGGCGCATTTCCCGACCGATGCGCACGGGCTTCGCCATTTCGACGGCACCGCGCTCTATGAACATGCCGACCCGCGCCAGGGCTTCCACCCGGACTGGAACACCGCGATCTACAATTTCGGTCGCCAGGAGGTTTTGTCCTACCTGATCAACAACGCGCTCTACTGGGCGGAGAAATTCCACCTCGACGGTTTGCGCGTCGATGCCGTCGCCTCGATGCTCTACCTCGATTATTCCCGCAAGGAAGGCGAGTGGATCCCCAATGAATATGGCGGTCGCGAAAACCTGGAGGCGGTCCGTTTCCTCCAGCAGATGAACCACCATGTCTATGGCAGCCATCCCGGCATCATGACCATTGCCGAAGAGAGCACCTCCTGGCCCAAGGTCTCGCAGCCCGTCCATGAAGGTGGCCTCGGCTTCGGCTTCAAGTGGAACATGGGCTTCATGCATGACACGCTGAGCTATTTTGCCCGCGATCCGATCTACAGGAAGTACCATCACCAGGAACTGACCTTCGGCCTGCTCTATGCCTTCTCGGAAAACTTCGTTCTGCCGATCAGCCACGACGAAGTGGTGCACGGCAAGGGCTCGATGATTGCCAAGATGCCCGGCGACGACTGGCAGAAATTCGCCAATCTCCGCGCCTATTACGGTTACATGTGGGGCCATCCGGGCAAGAAGCTGCTGTTCATGGGTCAGGAATTCGCCCAGTGGGGCGAATGGTCCGAGGCTCGTTCGCTCGACTGGAACCTGCTCGACTATGCCCCACACGAGGGCATGCGCCGACTGATCCGCGATCTGAACTTCACCTATCGCTCGAAGCCTGCACTGCATGCCCGTGATTGTGAGGGCGAAGGCTTCGAATGGATCAATGCCGATGACCAGGAGAATTCGGTGCTCGCCTGGCTGCGCAAGGCGCCTGGCGAAAAGCCGGTGGCCGTCATTTGCAACCTGACGCCGACCTATCACGAGCGATACGAATTGAACTTGCCTGCGGCGGGCCGTTGGCGTGAGATACTGAATACCGATGCCGAAATCTATGGTGGCAGCGGCAAGGGCAATGGTGGCCGCGTGGAGGCGCATGCCACGGGAAGCGGATGGGCAAAAGCAGGGCTGACCCTGCCGCCGCTGGCCGTGATCATGCTGGAACTGGAACAGTAAGGGGAGGAAAGAAATGAGCGAAAAAACGGCACGAAGCCTGTCGCGTGATGCCATGGCCTATGTTCTGGCCGGCGGCCGCGGCAGCCGCCTGAAGGAGTTGACGGACCGGCGCGCCAAGCCCGCCGTCTATTTCGGCGGCAAGGCGCGCATCATCGACTTTGCCCTTTCCAACGCCTTGAACTCCGGCATCCGCCGTATCGGGGTGGCCACGCAGTACAAGGCCCATTCGCTCATCCGCCACCTGCAGCTCGGCTGGAACTTCTTCCGCCCCGAGCGCAACGAGAGCTTCGACATCCTCCCCGCCTCGCAGCGTGTGTCCGAGACGCAGTGGTATGAAGGCACCGCCGACGCCGTCTACCAGAACGCCGACATCATCGAATCCTACGCGCCGGAATACATGGTCATCCTTGCCGGCGACCACATCTACAAGATGGATTACGAGCTGATGCTGCGCCAGCACGTCACCTCTGGCGCAGATGTGACCATCGGCTGCCTGGAAGTGCCGCGCATGGAAGCAACCGGCTTCGGCGTCATGCATGTCGATGCGACCGACCGGATCATCGACTTCGTCGAGAAGCCCGCCGATCCGCCGGGCATTCCCGGCAACGAAGACCACGCGCTTGCCTCCATGGGCATCTATGTCTTCCACACCAAGTTCCTGATGGAATTGCTGCGCCGTGACGCCGCAGACCCGGAGTCCAGCCGCGATTTCGGCAAGGACATCATCCCCTATGTGGTGAAGAGCGGGAAAGCGGTCGCCCACCGATTCGCCCAGTCCTGCGTCCGTTCCGACTTCGAACGGGAGCCCTACTGGCGCGACGTCGGCACCATCGACGCCTATTGGCAGGCGAATATCGACCTGACCGACATCGTTCCCGAACTCGACCTCTACGACAAGTCCTGGCCGATCTGGACCTATTCCGAGATCACGCCGCCGGCGAAATTCGTCCATGACGACGAGGGCCGCCGCGGCTCGGCGATCTCGTCGCTGGTCTCGGGCGACTGCATCATCTCCGGTTCGGCGCTCTACAAGAGCCTGTTGTTTACCGGCGTGCGCGCCAATTCCTATTCCCGACTCGAGGGCGCCGTTGTCCTGCCCAAGGTGCAGATCGGCCGTCATGCGCGTCTCACAAATGTCGTGATAGACCATGGCGTGGTGATCCCTGAGGGGCTGATCGTCGGCGAGGATCCGGAAATGGATGCCAAGCGCTTCCGCCGCAGCGAAAACGGGATTTGCCTCATCACGCAGTCGATGATCGACAAACTGGGTTAGCCGCATCCATGAAGGTCCTTTCGGTCGCCTCCGAACTCTATCCGCTGATCAAGACCGGAGGCCTCGCCGACGTCGCGGGCGCTTTGCCGATCGCGCTCGCCGCCCATGGCGTCGAGACGAAAACGTTGATCCCCGGCTATCCGGCCGTGATGAAGGCGGTGAAGAAGCCGAAGAAGGTCCACGAATTCGAGGATATCCTCGACGAGCGGGTCATACTTCTCGAGGTGAAACACGAAGGCCTCGATCTCCTGATCCTCGACTGCCCGCCACTCTACGAGCGTTCGGGCGGTCCCTATCTCGACACCCAGGGGCGCGACTATCCCGACAATTGGAAGCGCTTCGCCGTTCTCTCCAAGGTGGGCGCCGAGATCGCGGCGGGCGTGCTGCCGAGCTTCAAGCCGGAACTGGTGCATGTGCATGACTGGCAGGGTGCACTGGTTCCCGTTTACATGCGCTATGCCGAAGCGCCGGAAGTGCCGAGCCTTCTCACCATCCACAACATCGCCTTCCAGGGCCAGTTCGGCGCCACACTCTTCCCCTATCTCGGCCTGCCGGGTCATGCCTGGCACGAGGCGCTCGAATATTACGGCACGATCAGCTACCTGAAAAGCGGTCTCGTCACCGCGCATGCGCTCTCCACGGTCAGCCCCTCATATGCGGAGGAGATCCTGACGCCGGAATTCGGCATGGGTCTCGACGGCGTCATTGCCAGCCGTGCCGCCGACCTCTACGGCATCGTCAACGGCATCGATGCCGAGATCTGGGACCCTTCCGCAGACCCTTTGTTGGCCAGCAAATACTCGGGCACCGCGCTGAAGAAACGCGCCGGCAACCGGGCGGCCATGGTCGAGCGCTTCGCCTTCGATGGCGACGACGGCCCGATCTTTTGCGTCATCTCCCGCCTGACCTGGCAGAAGGGGTTGGACCTGCTGCCTGACGTCATCGACGAGATCGTCAATGCCGGCGGCAGGTTGGCAATCCTCGGTTCCGGGGAAAGCGGGATCGAGGCCGCCCTGCAGAACGCCGCCGCCCATCATCGCGGCCGAGTCAGCATGGTGCTGGGCTATGACGAAGGACTGTCCCATGTCATGCAGGCCGGTTCCGACATCATCCTCGTGCCCTCGCGCTTCGAACCTTGCGGCCTGACCCAGCTCTACGCCCTTCGCTATGGCTGTGTTCCGCTTGTTGCCCGCACCGGCGGCCTCGCTGATACCATTATCGACGCCAATGAAGCGGCCTTGGCTGCAGGCGTTGCAACCGGCGTTCAGTTTGCGCCGGTAACCGTCGATGCCCTCCGCCGCGCCATCCGCCGCACGCTTCGCCTCTACAGTGACCATCGTCTCTGGTCGCAAATGCAGAAGCAGGGCATGAAATCCGAAGTCTCCTGGAACAGGAGCGGCGCGACCTATGCCGACCTTTATCAACGCCTCGTTTCGAAAGGCCTGTAATCGATGATTTTGACCGTCTCCACGAAACCCTATGCGGACCAGAAGCCCGGCACGTCGGGACTGCGCAAGAAGGTTCCGGTCTTCCAGCAGGAGAACTATGCGGAGAACTTCATCCAGGCAATCTTCGACAGCCTGGAGGGCTTCGAGGGCCAGACGCTGGTCATCGGCGGCGACGGCCGCTATTACAACCGCGAAGTCATCCAGGTCGCTCTGAAAATGGCCGCCGCCAATGGCTTCGGCAAGGTCATGGTTGGCAAGGGCGGCATTCTGTCGACGCCGGCCGCCTCGCATGTCATCCGCAAATACCATGCCTTTGGCGGCATCGTGCTTTCGGCCAGCCACAATCCCGGCGGCCCGACCGAAGACTTCGGCATTAAATACAATATCGGCAATGGCGGCCCGGCACCGGAGAAGATCACCGACGCGATCTTCGACCGCACCCGTAACATCGATAGTTACAAAATCGCCGACGTCGCCGATATCGACCTCGATACGGTCGGAAGCTTCGATCTCGCCGGCATGACGGTCGAGGTGATCGACCCGGTCACCGACTATGCCGACCTGATGGAAACGCTCTTCGACTTCCCGGCCATCCGCTCGCTGATCTCTGGCGGCTTCCGCGTGGTGATCGATTCGATGAGCGCCGTCACCGGCCCCTATGCCGTTGAGATCCTCGAAAAGCGCTTGGGCGCTCCCGCCGGATCCGTCCGCAACGAAGTCCCCCTCCCCGACTTCGGCCACCACCACCCGGACCCGAACCTAGTCCATGCCAAGGAGCTCTATGACGACGTCATGAGCGCCGATGGTCCGGACTTCGGTGCTGCTTCCGATGGCGACGGTGACCGCAACATGGTGGTCGGCAAGGGCATGTTCGTCACCCCCTCCGACAGCTTGGCGATGATCGCCGCCAACGCCACCTGCGCTCCTGGCTACAGACAAGGCATTGCCGGCATCGCCCGCTCCATGCCGACCAGTGCTGCCGCCGACCGCGTCGCGGAAAAGCTCGGTATCGGCATGTATGAGACCCCGACCGGCTGGAAATTCTTCGGCAATCTGATGGATGCCGGCAAGGTCACCGTCTGCGGCGAAGAAAGCTTCGGCACCGGCTCCGACCACGTGCGCGAGAAGGACGGTCTCTGGGCCGTACTCTTCTGGCTCAACATCGTGGCCGCCCGCAAACAGAGCGTCAAAGAGATCGTCGAGGCCCATTGGGCCGAATACGGCCGCAACTACTACTCCCGCCACGACTATGAAGGCGTCGATACGGACAATGCCAACGCGCTTGTCACCGCTCTGCGGGCCAAGCTCGGCAGCCTGCCGGGCACCACGATCAATGGCCTTGTTGTCAGCGCTGCCGACGACTTCGCTTATCACGACCCGATCGACCACTCCGTCTCGAAGAACCAGGGCATCCGCATTCTCTTCGAAGGCGGCAGCCGCATCGTCTTCCGCCTCTCCGGCACCGGCACCTCGGGCGCGACGCTGCGTCTCTATGTCGAACGCTACGAGCCCGACGCCAGCCGCCACGGCATCGAAACGCAGGCGGCTCTGGCCGACCTGATTGCGGCTGCCGAGGAAGTCGCCGAGATCAAGCGTTACACGGGCATGAACGAGCCGACGGTCATCACCTGATCGCAGCAGTCCTTCGAGCGGATTTTGAGCCCCCGGCCTGCAAAGGTCGGGGGTTTTCGTATTTGGCCGATCAACGGATTGACTCACCCAATATATCCACTATTCTGGAAGTATGGATGAAAAAACGACGATCGCGGCGCTTGCCGCCTTGGCCCAGCCGACCCGCCTGCAGACCTTCCGTCTGTTGGTGGCGCATGAACCAGACGGTATTCCCGCCGGCGAACTCGCGCGCCTGATCGGCGTGCCGCAAAACACCATGTCGGCGCATCTGTCGACACTGTCCCAGGCGGGCCTCGTCACGGGCGAGCGCCAAAGCCGCTCGATCATCTACCGCGCCGATCTCGATCGCTTCCGCGCGGTTGCCCTCTACCTTCTCAAGGATTGCTGCGGCGGCAATGCCGCCCTCTGCCAGCCGCTGATCGACGATCTCGCCTGCTGTTCCCCCACCCTCGAAGTCACCCGCCCCAACTGAGAGACCTGTCATGTCCGACAAGATCTACAATGTTCTCTTCCTCTGCACCGGCAACTCCGCCCGTTCGATCATAGCCGAAGCGATCCTGAACCGGCTCGGCCAGGGCAGGTTCAAGGCCTATTCCGCCGGCTCCCAGCCGAAGGGCGAGGTGCATCCCTACACGCTGCAACTGCTGAAAGGTCTGAACTACGACACCAGCTTCGCGCGTTCGAAGAACTGGGACGAGTTTGCAGCGCCCGGCGCTCCTCAACTCGATTTCGTCTTCACCGTCTGCGACAACGCCGCCGCCGAAGCCTGCCCCGTCTGGCCCGGTCAGCCAATGACCGCCCATTGGGGCGTGCCGGATCCGGCTGCTGCCGAGGGCACGGAAGCCGAGCGCCATTTCGCCTTCGCCGATGCCGGACGGATGCTGACCAACCGCATTTCGATCTTCGTCAGCCTCCCGATAGCGAGCCTCGACAAGCTCTCGCTGCAGAAGCGTCTGGAAGACATCGGCAAGACGTCCAACGCTTCAAATCCTGAGGTCGCCTGAACCATGTCCACATTTGAACGCTACCTGACCCTCTGGGTCGCGCTGGCGATTGCCGCCGGCATCGCGCTCGGTTCGGTTTTCCCCGGCCTCTTTCAGCTCATTGGCTCGGCCGAGATCGCCAAGGTCAACCTGCCGGTCGCCGTGCTCATCTGGCTGATGATCATTCCGATGCTGATGAAGATCGACTTCGCCGCCATCCGCGAAGTGGGCACCCATTGGCGTGGCATGAGCGTCACGCTCTTTGCCAACTGGGCAGTCAAGCCCTTCTCCATGGCCGTGCTTGGCTGGATCTTCATCGGCTGGCTGTTTGCGCCGTTCCTGCCCAGCGATCAGATCGACAGCTATATCGCCGGCCTCATCCTGCTCGGGGCCGCACCCTGCACCGCCATGGTCTTCGTGTGGTCCAACCTGACGCGCGGCGATGCGCCCTTCACGCTCACGCAGGTTGCGCTCAACGATGCCGTGATGGTGGTTGCCTTCGCCCCGATCGTTGCCATCCTGCTCGGTGTCTCCTCGATCATCGTGCCCTGGGATACGCTTCTGATCTCCGTCGCGCTCTTCATCGTCGTGCCCGTAATCGTGGCGCAGATCCTGCGCCAGGCACTCGGCAAAGGTGACGGTCGCGCCCTGCAACGCTTCCAGGACAATATCCAGCCGCTCTCGATCGGCGCGCTGCTGCTGACCGTCGTCCTGCTCTTCGCCTTCCAGGGCAACCAGATCCTCGCCCAGCCGATCGTGATCGCGATCCTCGCCGTGCCGATCTTCCTGCAGACGGTCTTCATCTTCGGCTTCGCCTATCTGGCAAACCGCATGACCGGCGAAGCCCATTGCATCGCCGGCCCCTCCGCCCTGATCGGCGCCTCCAACTTCTTCGAACTGGCCGTCGCAACGGCGATCAGCCTCTTCGGCTTCAATTCGGGCGCCGCCTTGGCCACCGTCGTCGGCGTGCTGATCGAAGTGCCCGTGATGCTGGCACTGGTCGCCGTCGTCAATCGCAGCAAGGGCTGGTACGAGGCCGGCAACGCCGTTTCCGCCAGATCCGCCAATCAAGCAAAGGCCTGAAATTTCATGAACGTCACCATTTATCACAACCCGGCCTGCGGGACCTCGCGCAACACGCTTGAAATCATTCGCCACGCCGGGATCGAGCCCGATGTGATCGAATATCTGAAGACCCCGCCGAGCAAGGAAGAGCTGGCGAAGATGATCGCCGCTTCAGGTCTCTCGGTGCGTGAGGCGATCCGCGAAAAGGGCACGCCCTATGAGGAACTCGGCCTTGCCGACCCGGCACTCTCGGACGACCAGCTGCTCGACGCCATGATCGCGACCCCCATCCTGATCAACCGTCCGCTCGTCGTCACCGACTTGGGCACGCGCCTCTGCCGGCCGTCCGAGCTGGTGCTCGACATCTTGGCCCCAGACGCCTTCACCTCTGCCTTCGTCAAGGAAGACGGCGAGGCCGTGCTCGATGCGGAGGGCAAGCGCATTGTCTGACCACAACGCTGACCTGCCCGCCGCCGATCTCGATCACCTGCGGATGCCGGATCTGGAGGCGCTGCGGCGCCCCTTTTCCACCCACAAGCCGCGCATCCTGATCCTCTATGGCTCACTGCGACAGGTCTCCTATAGCCGCCTGCTGGCGATGGAGGCCAAGCGTCTGCTCGAACATTTCGGCGCAGAAGTGAAGGTATTCGACCCCTCCGGCCTGCCGCTTCCCGACGATGCACCGGTGAGCCATCCCAAGGTGCAGGAACTGCGCGACCTCTCGGCCTGGTCCGAAGGTCAGGTCTGGGTGAGCCCCGAGCGTCACGGTACGTTGACCGGCATCATGAAGGCGCAGATCGACTGGATCCCGCTGTCCGTTGGCGCCGTCCGCCCGACCCAGGGCAAGACGCTCGCAGTCATGCAGGTCTCCGGCGGCTCGCAGTCGTTCAACGCGGTCAACGCCATGCGCCTGCTCGGCCGATGGATGCGGATGATCACCATTCCCAACCAGTCCTCGGTCGCCAAGGCCTATCAGGAATTCGACGCGGATGGTCGAATGAAGCCCTCGTCCTATTACGAGCGCGTCGTCGATGTCTGCGAGGAACTGGTGAAGTTCACCTACCTCACCCGTGACATCTCCGACTACCTGACCGATCGCTATAGCGAACGGAAGGAAGCGGCCGTGAAAGCCGTGAACCTGAAGGCTATGTAGGCGCAACCGCTCTGGTCCGGGGCCGCCCGCCTGCTATTGTTCCCTAATGCGCGCGAATCAACCGGACCACGAGGCGATCCATGACCAAGCCGATGCTCGGAGCCACCCTGGGCAAAACCGGTGCCGATTTCCGTCTCTGGTCGCATCATGCGGAGCGGGTCGAACTCTGCCTCTTCGATGAGGGGGGAGAGACGGAACTCGCCCGTCTCTCTTTGACCCGCGGCGACGGCGATGTGCATCATGTCTTCGTTGAGGGCGTGAAGGAAGGCACCCGCTACGGCTTCCGCATCTACGGTCCGTATGACCCGGCGCAAGGGCACTGGTACGATCCATCCAAACTGCTGGTCGACCCCTATGCGACCGAACTGGACCGCCCTTTCGTCTATGATGTCAGGCTTGGCCAGTTCGGCACCGACACCGCCGCCCTGATGCCGAAGGCGATCCTGAAGGCGCACAAGCCGCTGAAGCCCATGATGCCCCTCGGCGAGCGCACAGGCTTCATTTACGAGGTCAACGTCAAGGCGCTGACCATGCTGCATCCGGATGTGCCGGACACCCAACGCGGCACGCTCGCAGCCCTAGCCCACCCCGCAATCCTCGCGCATCTCAGGCGTATCGGCGTCGACATGGTCGAACTGATGCCGATCACCGCCTGGATCGACGAACGGCACCTGCCCCCGCTCGGCCTCACCAACAGCTGGGGCTACAACCCCGTCGCCATGATGGCGCTCGATCCGCGCCTCGTACCAGGCGGGGTGAAAGAACTGAGGGAGACGGTCGCAGCGCTGCATGCCGAAGGCATCGGCGTCATCCTCGACCTCGTCTTCAACCATACCGGCGAAAGCGACGTGCATGGCACAACGCTCTCGCTGCGCGGCATCGACAACCGATCGCTCTTCCGCCATGTCGCCGATGATCCGGGTACGCTGGTCAACGACACCGGCTGCGGCAACACACTCGCCTGCGACCATCCCTTCGTCCGTCAGCTGATCGTCGACACCCTCCGCCACTTCGTCCTGTCAGCCGGTATCGACGGTTTCCGCTTCGACCTCGCCCCGATCATGGGCCGACACTGGGACGGCTTCCATCCGTATGCCCCCACGCTCCGGGCCATCCTCGAAGACGAAGTGCTGGAAGATCGCATCCTGATTGCCGAACCCTGGGATATCGGACCGGGCGGCTATCAACTCGGCCGCTTTCCGCACGCCTTCCTCGAATGGAACGACCGCGCCCGCGATTCCTTCCGCCGCCACTGGCGTAGTGACGCTGGCACGACAGGCGACCTCGCGACGGCACTAGCCGGCTCCGCCGATCTCTTCGCCCATGACGGCCACGGCCAGACCCGCAGCGTCAACTTCATCGCCGCCCATGACGGCTTCTCGCTCTACGACCTCGTGTCCTACGCGCACAAACACAACGAGGCGAACGGCGAGGACAACCGCGACGGCCACAACGAGAACCATTCCTGGAACAACGGCGTCGAGGGTGAAACTTCCGACAAGGCGATCCTGAAGAAGCGCAGGCAGGATGTTGAAGCCCTGCTGTCCACGCTGTTTGCCAGCCGGGGCGCTGTCATGCTGACGGCAGGCGACGAGTTCGGCCGCAGCCAACGCGGCAACAACAATGCCTATTGCCAGGACAATGCCCTCACCTGGCTCGACTGGTCTGGGGCGGACGAGGAGCTGATCGAAACCACCGCCCGTCTTGCCGCCATGCGCCAGCGCTTCTCCTGCTTCATGGATACGAGTATTTTGACCGGCGACGGCGATGTCAGCTGGCTTAACACAGACGGCCAGCCGATGACGGTCGGTGACTGGGAGACGCCCGATCTCGGCGCCTTCACCATGATGTTGACCTCGATTGATCGGGAGACCGGCAACGACTGTCGCGTCGCTGTGCTTATCAACCGATCGACCGAGCCAACTGATTTCGCGCTCCCGCCGCAGGGCAAACGCAAATGGCGGCGTCTGCAGACCGGCCGCAGCGCCGCGACGTTTGCCGCGAAACCCCGCAGCGTCGATTTCTGCGTTGAAACCTGAGTTTTTGCACTGCAGTGATGTTAGCCTCTTCCGCCCGACATCAAGCGGCTGTAGCCTGCGGGAATTGTTGAAGGATCAGGTTCTTTTCATGCCGCAAGAGATTTCGCTCAAGGACGTGCCGGGCCTTGTTGGAACCGTGGTGGGCGTGTCCGACTGGATCACCGTCGACCAGCCGATGATCGACGCCTTTGCCGGCGCCACCATGGATCATCAGTTCATCCATACCGACCCGGTGCGCGCGGCCGCCGAAACGCCGTTTGGGGGCACCATTGCCCATGGCTTCCTGACGCTCTCGCTGCTGTCGGCCATGAACTACAATTGCCTGCCGAAGATTCGCGAGCAGACCATGGGCATCAATTACGGCTTCGAAAAAGTCCGCTTCATGTCACCGGTACGCACAGGCAAGCGCATTCGCGGCTCCTTCAAGCTGGCCGAAGCCCGCTTTCGCGGCGCGGGCATGCTGATGAACACCTATGAGGTAACCGTCCAGATCGAGGACGAGCGCAAGGCAGCGCTCACCGCCGACTGGATCACCATTTCGCAATTCGACCCGAAGGATCGTCCGGAAGGCGTCTGACACGGAAGGCGTTCAGACCATGAGTGACGACCGCGCAGACCAGATCCGCCAGAGTTTCCTGCGACAAGCCAAGGCCTGTGCCGATCTCGGCTCCCCCTTCACCGCCCGCCTCTGCACGTTGGCGGCAGAGCGGCTGACGGGGGAAACCGAAGTCGGTGCAAAAGTGCTCGGCTGGCCGGGCAATCCTGACGGCACCGGCGATGCCCTGGCGCTGCGGCTCGCCGGGACGCTGCATGCCCTTGTTCGCTCAGGCCAGGACCCGGCCCTGGCAGCTGTCTACCCACCCCATGCCGTCGACGACGATACGCTCTGGGTTGCGATCGAGGCTGCCATCCGCCGCGACGAGGCCTTCATGCTGGAGCGCCTGAAATCAGCCCCGCAGACCAACGAGGTGCGCCGCTCCTCCGCCCTGCTACCCGGTTTCCTGACGATTGCGGCGCAGACCGGCAAGCCGCTTGTGCTCTCGGAAGTCGGCGCCAGCGCAGGGCTGAACCTGCAATGGGACCGCTACAGCTACCAACTGGGAGATTTCCGCTGGGGCAAGGCCTCCGCCGTCGAACTCGCCCCACGCTGGGAAGGCCCGCCGCCACCGCAAACCGCAATCGAGATCACCGAACGCGCCGGCTGTGACCTGAACCCGCTCGATCCATCTTCAGAGGACGACCGCTTGCGGCTCTTCTCCTATATCTGGGCCGACCAGCAGGATCGCATCGACCGCACGGCAGCCGCACTCGCAATGGCCACCGAGAGCGGATTGAAGGTGGAAAAGGCAGATGCCATCGACTTGCTACAGACGCGTCTGAAGTCGGCGCGTCCCGGGATGACGCACGTGATCTACCACACCATCGCCTGGCAATATCTGCCGCCGGCGCTGAAGGCCGAAGGTGAAGCGCTGATCGCAGAAGCAGGTACCCGCGCGACGGATGCAGCACCGCTCGCCCGCCTGCAGCTTGAGGCCGACGGCAAGCCGGAGGGTGCGGCACTCCTGCTGACGCTTTGGCCGGCGGGCGAAACTCGCGAGATCGGCCGCGCGGATTTTCATGGGCGCTGGGTGAAGTGGGTGGGATGGGAAGACTCAGCCGTCTGAGCCGAACAAAGCGGCGTAGTTCCGCCGTCCGTAGAAAATGTTAGTGATCACCACGCCACCGCCGTCCACCAGGTAGAGCACGACTGCACTGTGCTCGAACGGAACCATGCGCAGCCCAGGAGCCAGATCATCTCTCGACACTCCGCCGTAGGGCGCATCACCGACCTTCTCGCAGCGCGCACGAATACGGCCGACATAGCGTCTTGCAGTCTCAGGCGATTGGCTGAGCGACAGCACGAACGCGAATATGTCTCGAAGATCGTTCAACGCCTCGGGGCGAAAGCGGACCTTAGCGCGCCGCACGTCCCGACACCGGTCGCGCCTCGGCCATCATCTCGTCAAGCGCGGCATCGACCTCGTCTATGCTGAGGCTCGGACGAGGGTCGTCGATCGAGCGACGAACCCTCAACCGGATGGCCTCAAGCTGTTGAGCGGGATCATCAGCCGTTTGGTGCCAGGCTTCGATGGCAGCAAGCACGGCCTCATCCGGAGAGGCAAAACCTCCGATCTCAACCAGATCCTCCACGGCCTTCAGGGTCTCTTGTCCCAAGGATCTCATTGGATTTGACCTCCCTGCTCTGGTGTGTCGGCTCGCACAATAACATGCGGCGCCGACCGAAGCGAGATCCGCCCCCAAACGCAAAAAGGCCGGGTCGCCCCGGCCTCTTCAAATCGCATCAAACACCCTCGCCCCTCAGAGCGAGGCATCCTCCGCGCCCTCGGCGAGCATGCCGAACGCATATTCCGCAAAGGACCGCCAGCATTCGACGCGGAAGGTCTCTTCCTCGGCCCGGTAGAGGATGATTTCGATCTTGCCGAAGACGGTGCGCGTCACCGCCCCCACCGGGAAGGCGGCGAGCGACAGGTCGAGCGGGCAGGCCGCATTCAGCGTGTCGGCAGCGGCAGGCCCCGAAACGATGATCGCCGTGTTGCGGTGGGAGATGTCCGCCGCCGAATGAACCACGCCGGAGGTGGCGCAGTCGGCCATCAAGGCATCGCCCTTCTCGTCGATCAGGAACCATTCGTCCGGACCGATCCAGAAGGCCGTGCGGCCCTTGGCAGAGGCGGACGTCTTCGGCTTTGTCGGCAGCTTCAGACCGAGCGTCTTGGAAAGGCCCGCGACGGCATCGGCGCCGGCGCGCAGCGACACGCGGGTCGCGGGAAGTGCCGGGGTGAGGCGCACCTTGGCGCTGCCGCCGTGGAAGCCGGCAAGAACGGTCTTGCGGTCTGCAACAGACATATCAGCCATGGATGCGGCCTCCTTCCTTGTCAACGAACACCATGTCGGTGACTTCCACCGCGATGGTCTTGTCCTTCATCGGCACGTAAAGCGTCTCACCCATCCGGGCCCGGCCACCGGCCACCATGGCAATCGCGATCGAGCGGCCAAGGTTTTCCGACCAGTAGGACGAGGTGACATGCCCGAGCATGGTCATCGGCTTCGGCTGGTTCGGGTTGGCGACGATCTGCGCGCCCTCTTCCAGCACTTCGTTCGGATCCTTGGTGAACATCCCAACGAGCTGCTTGCGGCCTTCCTTGACGAGGTCAGGCCGCTTCATGCCGCGAATACCGACGAAATCGGTCTTCTTCTTCGATACCGCCCAGGAGAGGCCGGCATCGTCCGCCGTCAAGGTACCGTCGGTGTCCTGGCCAACGATGATATAGCCCTTTTCGGCGCGCAGCACGTGCATGGTCTCGGTGCCGTAGAGGCAGGCGCCCATCGACTGGGCCCGTTCCCAAATCTTTTGGAAGACGTCAGCACCGAAATCGGCAGGCACATTGACTTCGAAGCCGAGTTCGCCGGTGAAGGACACGCGGAAGAGGCGCGTCGGCACACCGCAGAACTTGCCTTCGGCCACACTCATATGCGGGAAGGCCTCGTTCGAGATGTCGATGCCCTCGACGAAAGGCGCGATGATGTCGCGCGCTTTCGGACCCTGGACCGCGATAACAGCCCATTGTTCGGTGGTCGAAGTGAGCCAGACCTTCAGATGCGGGAATTCCGTCTGCAGATAATCTTCCATGTGGTGCATGACACGGGGCGCCCCGCCGGTCGTGGTGGTCACATGGAAGCGATCCTCGGCAAGGCGCCCGACGACACCATCGTCATAGATGAAGCCGTCTTCGCGGGTCATGATGCCATAGCGCGCCTTGCCGGGCTTCAGCGTGTCCCAGGCATTCGTGTACATCAGGTTGAGGAACTCGGCCGCGTCAGGCCCGACGACCTCGATCTTGCCAAGCGTCGAGGCATTGAACACGCCGGCTGCGTCACGCACCGTCTTGCATTCACGGTTGACGGCGGCATGCATGTCTTCGCCAGCCCTGGGGTAGTACCAGGCACGTTTCCAGTTGCCGACATCCTCATAGACGGCACCTTGGGAAACTTCATAGGCATGCATCGGCGTCTTGCGTACTGGATCAAACAGCGCATCGCGCGAATGATTGATCAGCGTGCCGAAGGTGACGGGCGTATAGGGCGCGCGGAAAGTGGTGAGACCGACCTGCGGGATCTCCTTGCCGAGCACCTCGGCTGCGATGGCAAGACCATGCATGTTAGAAAGCTTGCCCTGGTCTGAGGCCATGCCGTTCGTCGTGAAGCGCTTGATATGCTCGATCGAATGCATGCCCTCGCGCACGGCCAGACGAATGTCTTTGGCGCAAACGTCATGCTGGAAATCGACGAAAGCCTTAACGTTGTCCTCGCGGCCAGCGCCCTCGGCAGCACCGATCATGCCGCCGGTCCAGGCATGTGCGTTGGCGCCTGATAGCGAGATGGCTGGCGTTTCGGTCGCGCCCGCAGCCCTGGCCGAGGAGAGACCGGCAGAAGTTGCTTCATCGAGCAGCGCCTGCAGATCGTCGGTGCCGTTGCACCCACCGACAGACACACAATCCTGCACATAGACGTCAGGCAGGAAGCGGTCGTTTGCGGCGTCGTATTTCAGCTTGCCGCGCGACTGCGAGAACATATGCACCGATGGCGTCCAACCGGCCGACATCAAGAGCGCATCGACCTCGATCTTGCGCGTGGAGCCGCCGCCATTGCGGCGAACGGTGATCGAGCGGACGCGGAGACGGCCTGCGGTATCGATCACACCATGGCCGGTCAGCACTTCGATTCCGAGCGCACGCGCCTGTGCGAGAACGCCCTCGCCCGGCTTTTCGCGGGGATCGACGATCACAGGCACGGAAACACCCGCCTTCTTCAGGTCGATCGCCGCTTCATAGGCCGAGTCATGCGCCGTGTAGACGCCGACCTTGGCACCGACAGCGACGCCGAAATGGTTGAGATAGGTGCGGCCGGCAGAGGCGAGCATGATGCCCGGACGGTCGTTGTTGGCGAAGACCATATGGCGTTCGATCGAACCGCTGGCGATCACCACGCGCTTGGCACGGACCTGCCACAGCCGCTCGCGCGGCTGGTTCTTCGACGGCTTGGCGATGTGGTCGGTTACGCGTTCGACCAGCGCCACGTAATTGTGGTTGTGATAGCCGAAGGCGGTCGTGCGCGAGAGCACGGTGACGTTGGACATGCCCTTCAGCGTGGCAACGGTCGCTTGAGCCCAGTCCCAGCCGCTCTGGCCATCGACGGTGGCGCCCGTATCGAAGTGGAAGGAACCGCCCATTTCCGGCTGCTCGTCGACGATCATGACGCGCACGCCCGTCTGGGCGGCAGCCAGTGCAGAAGCCAGACCAGCTGCACCGCCACCGATCACCAGCACGTCGCAATGGGAGTAGCGGTTGGCGTAATGATCCGGATCGGCTTCCTTCGGCGCATGGCCGAGACCGGCGGCGCGACGGATGAAGGGCTCATAGATCTGGTGCCAGGCAGCCTTCGGCCACATGAAGGTCTTGTAGTAGAAGCCGGCGGCGAAGAAGGGCGACAGCAGATTGTTGACCTCGCCGATGTCGAGCGACAGCGACGGCCAGCGGTTCTGCGTCTCGATCTTCATGCCGTCGAAGACTTCCTGCACGGTCGCCCGCACATTCGGCTGGCGGCGGGCGGAGTCACGCGAAACGTCGAGCAGCGCATTCGGCTCTTCCGGACCTGCGGTCAGGATGCCGCGCGGACGGTGATACTTGAACGAGCGGCCAGCGAGATGCATGCCATTGGCGATCATAGCAGACGCCACGGTATCACCCTCGTAAGCGGTCAGCGTACGGCCATCGATGGTGAAGCGGGCAGTCAGCGCCGGCGTCAGGCGGCCCTTGCCGGGAATACGGTTGGCAGCGCTCATGCCTTTTCTCCCTTCGATGCAGACGGGGCAACCAGTGTTGCGGGATCGGGCATGGGTTCACCGACCTTGTAGGTCAGCAGGATCTTGTCGGAGATCGTGTCGCGGGCAGCATTGAAGAAGCGGCCGCAGCCATGAATATGGCGCCAGCGTTCGAAGATCAGGCCCTTCGGGTTGTCACGCAGGAAGAAGTAATCCGCAAACTCTTCGTCCGTGATCGAGGCAATGTTTTCCGGGCGGGCGATATGCGCTTCACCGGCGGCGCGAAACTCGAGCTCTGCGCGCTCTTCTTCGCAATAGGGGCATTTGATGACCAGCATAATGGACGATCCCTAATTCAGTGCGCCACGGCAGCGGCGGCTGCCTCGTCGATGAGGCGGCCGGTGCGGAACCGGTCGAGCGTCAGACCCTGGGCCAGCCGGTGCGGCTCGCCCTTGGCAATGAGATGGGCAAAGAGATTGGCCGACCCCGGCGTCGCCTTGAAGCCACCCGTCCCCCAGCCCGCATTGACGAAGAGGTTTGGAACCGGCGTGACGCTCTGGATCGGCGAACGGTCGGCCGTGTTGTCGGTGATCCCGCCCCACTGGCGCATCATTTTCACACGACGGAACATCGGGAAGAGCTCGCAGATGGCATCGAGCGTATGCGTGATGATCTGCATGCCGCCGGTCTGGCTGTAGGAGTTGTACTGGTCGGTGCCGGCACCGATGACCAGCTCGCCCTTGTCCGACTGCGAGATATAGGCATGCACGGTGTTGGACATGACCACGCAGGGGAAGATCGGCTTCAGCGGCTCGGAAACAAGCGCCTGCAGCGGCGTCGAATGCACCGGAAGACGCACGCCCGCCATGCCCATGACGACGGAGGAATGGCCGGCCGCGGACACGCCGACCTTCTTGGCGCCGATGAAGCCCTTGGTCGTGTCGACGCCAGTGACTTCACCATTCGGACCACGGCGGATACCGGTCACTTCGCAGTTCTGGATGATGTGCACGCCGCGATCGGAGGCAGCGCGCGCATAACCCCAGGCAACCGCATCATGGCGGGCGGTGCCGCCACGCCGCTGGAGGGCGGCACCATTGATCGGGTAACGGGCATTCTTCGAGATATCCAGCGGCGGGCAGAAGGCCTTCGCCTGCTCCGGCGTTAGCCACTCGTTGTCGATGCCGTAGAGATTGTTGGCGTTCACATGCCGCTTGAAAGACTGCTGGTCATGCACATTGTGCGATAGCATCATCACGCCGCGTGGCGAATACATGACATTGTAGTTGAGGTCCTGGCTCAAGCCCTCCCAGAGCTTCAGCGAATGCTCGTAGATGTCCATGCTCTCTTCATAGAGATAGTTGGACCGGATGATCGTCGTGTTACGGCCGGTATTGCCACCGCCGAGCCAGCCCTTTTCGATCACGGCGACATTGGTAATGCCGTGTTCCTTGGCCAGATAATAGGCGGCACCAAGACCATGGCCGCCGGCGCCGATGATGATGACGTCATAGGATTGCCGCGGCTCGGGAGAGACCCACTGAGCCTCCCATCCCTTGTGGGCACGCATCGCCTCACGGACAACGGCAAAGACCGAATATTTGCGCATTCGCCTTAAACTCCTGTGGTTCAGGCATTTGGGTATGATGATACAGGTCGCAGATCAACCCACGACATGACGTCCGTTTTGCGACGCATTGTCATCCGTCTTTCGACACCCCCGAAGAAGTGCAGCGCAGGGCGCAAAATTATTGGCGGGAAGCCTTGCGCCATATGGACTTCACCAGGGTCTTCTGCTATTTCGCAGCCTAATCGCCGGACTCAGTGGCCGCGCGAACCATTACGCTGTTTCCGAAGATGTGACCTCCATCGACGGAAGGACCAACACTTAAAAACCAAAGGAACGGGATAAACGTGCAGGTACTAGTCCGCGACAACAACGTTGACCAGGCGCTCCGCGCTCTCAAGAAGAAAATGCAGCGCGAAGGCATTTTCCGCGAAATGAAGATGCGCGATTTCTTCGAAAAGCCGTCTGAAAAGCGTGCGCGCGAAAAGGCTGAAGCCGTTCGCCGCGTTCGCAAGCTGGCGCGCAAGAAGATGCAGCGCGAAGGCCTGCTTCCGGCTGCACGCGGCCGTTGATCTGCCCCGATTTGGGCGTTTTCCTATGAAATGAGGGCGGGGGCGAGACGAATCGCCGCCGCTCTTTTGATATGCAACACGAACTTGCGCTGTCCGACGCCCATCGAGGGGTTCTGGCGGCTGCCGGATGATGCGCCTCATGACGAAAACCTCCGTGTCCTTCTCCGCCTCCCAGGTCGCGCGCATGCCGCGACTGGTGTCTGCTGCGGCTCTGCTCGCCACCCTGACCCTGGCAGGCTGCGCTACGACGACGGAAACCACGGATGTCATTCGTCTCGACCGGGCCCAGGGCTCCGAGGAGAACATCGCCTCCCTCACCGCCGTCATCCAGTCCAATCCGCGTGATCCGGAAGGCTACAACGTGCGCGGTTCCGCCTATGGTCGCGCCGGCCAGTTCCGCCAGGCGCTAGACGATTTCAACACCGCCCTGCAGCTGAACCCGCAGTTTTTCCAGGCCTATGCCAACCGCGCACTGGTCTACCGCAACATGGGCAAGCCGGTCGAAGCGGCCGCCGACTACAATGCGGCGCTGAAGATCAATCCGAACTACGACGTCGCCTATATTGGTCGCGGCAATATCTATCGCCAGGCCGGCCGCATCGACGAGGCCTTCGGCGACTTCAACCGCGCCATCCAGCTCGACACGACCGATGGCCGCGCGTTCCACAATCGTGGCCTGATCTATCAGCTGCGCGGCGACCATGCGAAGGCGATCGATGACTTCTCCAAGGCGATCTCGCTCTCGCCGCGCGCACCCGAGCCCTATAATGGCCGTGGCGTCTCCTATGTGGCGCTCAACGACGACGACAATGCATTCGCCGACTTCAACCTCGCGATCGAACTCAACAACAACATCGCCGAGAGCTGGGCAAACCAGGCGCTGATCTATGAGCGCCGCGGCGACAAGGCCCGTGCAGCCAAGTCCTACAGCCATGCGCTCCGCCTGGATCCCAAATACGAACCAGCCACGCAGGGCCTGGCGCGTACGCGCGGCGCGACCTGAGCCAGCGTAGAAGCTGCAAAATTCAAAACGGCGGGGTGACCCGCCGTTTTTTGTTTGTCCTTTACCATTGCCAGCGCTGTTCACCAGGTGGACGGCGGCATGAAAAAAGGCGGCCCGCTGCCGGACCGCCTTTTGCAACAGGGATAGGACTGCGATCAGCGCATCATGAAGACGCCGGCGACCGACAGGACGATCCAGATGAAGAACCCGCCGATCAGGCCCGCACCGCCGAAAAAGCCGGCAGCCATGGCGATCATCAGGGCAACCAGGATGGCCGTGCCATACTTGGTGCCGGCGATGAAGAGATCATAGGTCTTCTCGTGCTCCTTGTAGTCCATGGAAGCACCGGTTTCGACCGGACCAGAATGATGTTCGCTCATGTTCGATCTCCCAAATCTTAAGCCTAGCGGCACCATGGCGGAATCACATCGGACCGAGCCATGGGCAGAAATTTGTCTTTTTCCCGCATACACAAACGGCAGGCGGAGCGCAATCGGATCCGGTACTTGTGGTCAATAATCCCGACCCGCGACAGCGCCTGCGACCTTGCCGGCCGCCACCAGTCGCGCCGAAGGCAGGACCGTCAGCGGCGTGGCCGACAACGCGCCCTCCCCGCGCCCGAACATCATGCGGCGTTCGTGCACGCCGGAATCGAAGAAGGGATAGCGCTTGAGCAGTTTCGTACCCGTCGTGTGGGTGTTGGTCGCCATGAGTGTGAGCTCAAGACCGTAGATCTCGGTCATCCGCCGCTCGACGACAGTTTCTGCATAGAAGACGCGCTTGTAAAAGGCAGCATGATGCGGCCGAACATGTTGCAGCACGCGGTCCGCCTTGAAATAGGCGGCCGCGACGATGCTCGTCCGAAGGGTGATGTAAGGCAGAATCGGCAATTCGCTCGCCACATCTGGATCAACAGCGAAACGCGCGGGGTCGATCAAGGTCAATCCCGCACTCAGATAGGTTTCCATGACATCGGGAAAGACGCCTGCCGACTGTGACAGGGTGTGTTTCGGGGTGACGTGGTGAAGCCTTATCGTACTGACAAGCTCTTCGAAATAGTAGATCCCGAACACATAGGCGTGGCTGTCGAAATCAGCGTCATCAATCATGCTTGGCGCCGCGACCGGCAGCACGTTCGCTGCCTTGTATGCCTTGTAACGCAGCTGCTCGATATCCTCGAAATCTTCTTGAGTCTCTATCCGGCGATACTCGATGAAATCGAGGTAACGCATCAATCGCTCCGAAAAGCCTTCTAATTCCATACTGATACCCCGCCGGCTACAACCGATGGCATGGGGTATCATCTATCGTTCTACCTCGCCCCCCCGAAAATTAATAAGATATTAAAATGCCATAGGTTAAGGTTAACAGTCGCATTCGCAATCATCTCCGCCGCACGGGCTAGATCTGACTGGAACCGAAACAAGCAGCAGGAGGGATGGGTCAAGCCACGCCGGCGTGGGCGGCAATACCGTTGACTTCGGCCTCTTCCGCAAGGGCGGTGATGGTGTGGGCGGCAATCGGCATCGAGAAGACGTAGCCCTGAATGAGATCGGCACAGTTGTGCTTCTTGATCAGCGACAGCTGCTCCCTTGTCTCCACACCTTCGACCACTATGCCGATATCGAGGCCGCGCGTCAGGCTGACAATGCCTCGCAGAAGCTTCAATCGGCGGCCATCCTGCCCGATATTGCGAACGAAGGAGCGATCGATCTTCACCACATCGACAGGCAGGGTATCGAGGTAGCTGAGGCTCGAGAAGCCGGTGCCGAAGTCGTCGATGGAAATCGTAATTCCAAGCGCACGCAACCTGTCGAGAACCGCGCGGGCGGCAGATAGCTCTTCAATTAGGCTGCTTTCAGTGACCTCGAGATGCAACCGCTTGGCCGAAAGTCCGGTTTCGGCGAGAATCGATTCCACGCTGGCGACAAGGTCGCCCTGCCTGAGATCATGGACGGAGAGATTGACCGAGACGCCAATCGTATCAGGCCAGGTGCAGCAATCGAAACAGGCGCGACGCAACACCTGCTGTGTGATCTCTGTGACAATGCCCATCTCTTCTGCGATCTGGATGAAGATGTTCGGCGCGATCGGCCCCTTCTCCGGATAATGCCATCTGGCAAGCGCCTCGCAACAGACGAGACCCCGCCCATCCGGCGTGAACATCGGCTGGTACACGACAGTGATGGCATGCTGGTCAACGGCCGCCCGGAGATCTGCCTTCAGGCGCTGCCGCTCCAGATAACGCGCATCCATTTCCTGGACGAACAGCGTGAAGCTGCCCCGGCTACGCGCTTTCGATTCGAACAATGCGATATCCAGTTTGACCAGCCAGTCGTCCATGTCGAAGGAAGCACTCTCGACGAGCACGGCTCCGGCAGAAAAAACCACGGGGACACGCATCCCCTCGACATCATAATCGGCGCTGGCGGCTGCATGCAGGCTGCGCATCATATCTTCGAGGTCATCCTGATCCTCGACGTTTGGGAAGAAGCAGATGAAGTGATCGCCCACTTGCCGGCCGACAATCGCCTTGCCTGCGGCAAACGCCGTCAGGCGGGACGCGATGGAGACCAGCAGCTTGTCGCCGGTCAGATGTCCCTTCAGATCGTTCACATGCTTGAAATCAGCGACATCGAGGATCATCAGTCCGACAATCGTGCCGAATTCACCAGAGCGTTCCAGACGCTCGCGGACCAGATCGATGAAGTACCCCCGCTGCGGCAGCCCCGTCAAACTGTCGTAACGGGCCATGTGAAGGATCTTGCGATCGGCATGCACCCGCGCTGTCACATCCTCGAAGATCAACACGACCCCGCCCTCGTCGCGCCGCTTGGCGGAGAATTCCAGCACCAGATCCTCTGAGAAATGCATGAGCGCGCGGCTTGAGAGACCTTGCACGAGATGGGCGAGTTGCTTCTGCAGAAGGCTCGACATGGCCCCGTCCACAAACGTATGGCGGACGCCGTAGCGCAACACGACATCGAGATCGCAGCCGACGAGGCGGCGACGGTCCCCCAGGCTGAGCAATTCACAGGCCTTCCGATTGACCACCTCGATCCGATTGTTCGGATCGAGCATCAACAGACCATGTGTCATGTTGCTGAGAGCCGTGTCGAAGCGGTCGGCAATTTTTGCCATTTCACGAGAGGCCAGAACATTTTCATAGAGGAAGTCGCGCACACCATTGGCCATCGAGCGCACGGTGAGGCCAAAGGGCACGAGCATCAGCGACAACAGCGCCTTGAAGAGATCCTGTGCAAGAAGGCTGCCAATGATCATGGGCACACAGCACGCCAAAGTCTGCAGATCGACAGCAAGCCTTGAACCATAATTGCGGCCGACGACGGACACCATCGAGGCCATGGTCACGGCTATGCAGGCAAGTTCCGCGAATGTGTCTTCAAAGGCGAGCATCGCGTAACCGCTGCCGACGCCCAGGATTGCAGCAGTTGACGCACCACCGATGACATAGCGGCGCTCCCAGGCCGCGATCTGCTGGCGAGTGAGCTTCGACTTGTCTTCGCGATCGAAGACAAAGAAGGAGTTCAGCCGGAAAGAGAAAACGGCAACGAAGCAGGCGCAGAGGAAGAGGTAGAAGGATGCTCCCGTCTGCACATAGACCGTGACGAATGTCAGGATGTGGACAACCATGCCGGTAAACAGCGTGAAGCGGTTGTCGAACAGAGAGCTCACGAACGACAGATACACATCCGTGGGCACATTCTTCTCATGCCCCCTCTCGGTATTCATGATCTGCCCTCCCGGCAAGGTTGGACGCGAAACCTCAGTTTTCAAGTGATGTCTCTTCCAGTCCTTGTGCCTGCTTTGCGGCGAAAAGCATGTCCTAAAACGTCACAGTCACACGCAAAAACGAAGCAAAAGCTAAAATGCACTGCTTCGAGGCGTGACGCAAACCACTAAGCGAGAACCTCTTAAAGGCGACATATCGAAATCGTTAAAATGCAAGCGAGCACAAGCGGGGCGCGCAGGCGAAAAGCCAGCGCCAGCCCCGGCTGCACCCCTCTGACAATTCAACTTTCGTTGCCCCCGCGGGCGGATCCACGCAGTCCAGTTGCGCGTGGTTTGCCATTGCTCTAAGCACGAAAAGACAAGGGGAGAACAAACACAATGACAATCCTGTTGGCTGTTTCTCGGCTGATCGATGCGATCAACGGGGCCATCGGGCGCTGGGTTTCCTGGCTGCTCCTGGCCGCCGTCCTGATCAGCGCCGGCAATGCCGTCATTCGCAAGATCTTCGATATCTCGTCAAACGCCTGGCTTGAGCTGCAATGGTACCTTTACGGAACCGTCTTCATGCTCGCCGCCGCCTATGCCCTGCTCCGCAACGAGCATATCCGCATCGATATCCTGTCAGGGAGCTGGAAGAAGCGCACGCGCGACTGGCTCGACCTGATACTGCACATCATCTTCCTGGTACCCTTCTCCTTCCTGATGGCCTATCTGGCCTGGCCCTGGTTCTGGCTGTCCTTCCGCTCCGGCGAAGTCTCGTCGAGCGCCGGTGGCCTGATCATCTGGCCGGCAAAGGCCGTCGTCCTGATCGGCTTCATCCTGCTGACTGCGCAGGCCTTCTCCGAAATCATCAAGCGGGCCGCCGTCTTGATGGGACGGATCGAGGACCCGCATACGGTCGCGCCGCAGCCCGAAGGCAAGGAGGCCTGAGATGATCGACCTTATCGCCCACAATCTCGCGCCGATCATGTTCACGACCGTCATGGCCATGCTGCTGCTCGGCTATCCGGTCGCCTTCACGCTCGCTGCGGGCGGCTTGATCTATTTCGTCGTCGGGGTCGAACTCTCACACATCTCGTCCGAGATCCGCCTGTTCTGGCCGCTGCTGCAGTCCCACCCTGAACGCATCTACGGGATCATGTATAACGACACGCTGCTGTCGATTCCGTTCTTCACCCTGATGGGGATCATCCTTGAACGATCGCGGATGGCCGAAGACCTTCTCGACACGATCGGCCAGCTCTTCGGGCCGATCCGCGGTGGTCTCGCCTACGCGGTCATCCTGGTGGGCGCCCTGCTCGGCGCCACCACGGGCGTGGTGGCAGCGTCGGTCATGGCCATGGGCCTGATCTCGTTGCCCATCATGCTGCGCTACAAGTATAATGGCCCGCTTGCCTCCGGCACGATTGCAGCCTCCGGCACACTCGCCCAGATCGTCCCGCCTTCGCTGGTTCTGATCGTCATGGCCGACCAGCTTGGCCGCTCCGTCGGCGACATGTATGTCGGCGCGCTCTATCCGGCACTGATGGTCATTGCCGCCTATTGCGCCTACATCTTTGCGGTCACGCTCGTCAAACCGGAATGGGCCCCTGCCCTGCCCAAGGAGGCGCGTACGCTGGGCGATGGCGTGACCTCCCTCCTGGTCATGACTGCGATCGGCACCGGTCTCTACTTCCTAGGATACCACCTGCTGTTCACCGGCATCGCCAGTTCCGAATGGCAGCTGGTCGCGGCCCTCGCTTTCGCCGTCGTCTCCGTCTATGGCTTTGCCCTGATCAATCGCGGCATGAACCTCAATGTCATCTCGCGCCTGGCACAGGAAGTCATCGTCGTCATCGTGCCGCCGCTGGCGCTGATCTTCCTCGTTCTCGGCACGATCTTCCTCGGCATCGCGACCCCGACCGAAGGCGGCGCCATGGGCGCCACGGGCGCGCTCATCATCGCCGCCGCCAAGGGGCGTCTGAACCTGACCATTCTGAAGAATGCATTGGACGCCACGACGCGCCTGTCCGCCTTCGTCATGATGATCCTGATCGGCGCCCGCGTCTTCGGCCTGACCTTCTACGGCATCAACGGTCAGGTCTGGGTCGAAGACCTTCTGCTGGCACTTCCGGGTGGCGAATACGGCTTCCTGATCGTGGTGACAATCATCGTCTTCATTCTCGGCTGCTTCCTCGACTTCTTCGAGATCGCCTTCATCATGGTGCCGCTCCTCGTACCCGTTGCCCAGAGCCTCGGGATCGATCTGGTCTGGTTCGGCATCATTCTCGGCCTCAACCTGCAGACCTCCTTCCTGACGCCACCCTTCGGCTTCTCGCTCTTCTATCTCAGATCCGTCGCACCCGAGGGGCAATGGAAGGATAAGGTGACGGGACAGATGCGCGACGGCATCAAGACGCTGGAGATCTACAAGGGGGTGTTGCCCTTCATCGTCATCCAGTTCCTGGCAATCGTCACCGTCATCGCCTTCCCGGGTCTGGTGATGCATTACAAGGGCAACGCGGTGATGCAGGATCCAAGCACGATCCAGATCACCATCCCGCAGCCTTCGGGCGATGGCGGAACGACCATGCCGTCCTTCGGCCTTCCACCCCTCGGCAGCGACGGTCAGCCTCCTGTGGGTGGAAGCGTACAGCCGCCCTCCTTCGGCCTCCCGCCGCTCGACCTCGGCCAGCCGCCCGCCATGCAGCCCCCGGCAGGCGCAGCGCCGGCCGCTCCGGCTCCGGCTCCGGCGATGGATCTGAGCCAGCCGCCGGTCATCCAATAGGAGCCGCCCGCCACTCGATCCACATTCGATCACCGAACAGGACCCCGGCCACCGCCGGGGTCTTTCTCGTTTTGCAGCAGACACGAAAAAGCCCCGGTCGCGAGACCGGGGCTGCATTCTAACAAGCGATAGCGTCGGATGATCAGAGCTTGTTGGCGCGCTGCTGCATCATCATGAAGGTATCGAAGGTGTAGTCGGGCAGCTGCATCCAGAGATAGGCGTCCTTCTTGAAGGCCAACTGGCTGTCATAGATCTTCTTGAAGGCGGCGTTGGAAGCGTTGATCTCTTCATAGGTGGCGAGAGACGCCTCGTAGCAGGCTGTAAGGATCTCCTGGCTGAACGGACGCAGCACGGCACCCGAACCGACGAGCTCCTTGACCGAGATCGGGTTCTTCACGTCGTACTTTGCCAGCATGTTGGAGTTGGCGAAAGCGCAAGCGTCGTGAAGGATGGCCTGGTAGTGTGCCGGCAAGCTGTTCCACTTGTCCAGGTTGACCATGGTGTGCAGCGCAGCGCCGCCTTCCCACCAGCCCGGATAGTAGTAGTACTGCGCGACCTTGAAGAAGCCGAGCTTCTGGTCGTCATAGGGGCCGACCCACTCTGTGGCGTCGATGGTGCCCTTTTCCAGCGCCGGATAGATGTCGCCGCCGGCGATCTGCTGCGGCACTACACCGAGCTTCTCGATGACCTTGCCGGCGAAACCGCCGATACGCATCTTCAGGCCCTTTAGGTCGTCGAGCGTGTTGATCTCCTTGCGGAACCAGCCGCCCATCTGGGCCCCGGTATTGCCGGTCGGCAGACCGTAGAGACCCTGCGTCGCGAAGAATTCGTTGAGGAGGTCGTTGCCGCCGCCCTGGTAGAACCAGGCATTCTGCAGGCGCGCGTTGAGACCGAACGGAACGGCCGTCGCCAGTGCATAGGTCGGGTCCTTGCCCCAGTAATAGTAGTTGGCGGTATGCGACATTTCGACGGTGCCGGCGGCAACAGCGTCATTCGCCTGCAGACCGGGCACGATTTCGCCGGCCGTGAAGACCTGGATTTCGAAATTGCCGTTGGTAGAAGCCTTCACTCGCTCGGCCACGTCGTTGGCTGCGCCGAAAATGGTGTCGAGTGCCTTCGGGAACGAAGACGTCAGGCGCCAGGTGATTTTCGGATTTTCCTGCGCGATGGCGGGTGCTGCCAGCACGGTGGACGCCGCAGCACCCGCACCGGCGACGCCAGCCTTCTTGATAAATGAACGACGATCCATGAACTACCTCCCAGTTGTTGCCCCACCGGCGGGCATCGTCGGCCCCTCCCGGCAGCGATGCGCGAGCTAACCATTTTGTCTAAAGCGATTCAAGCGCTTGGACTCTATTCTTTTGGATGAGAGCTTTCACTTGAGCGTGCCTGTAGAGGGCAGCCGCTATGTTAGCGCGAACATGTAATAGCGAGAAAGAGACAACACAACCGGAGCGGTTTTACTGCGCAAAACCACAACGCCCATGAGGCATTCCACGGACGCTCAGGGCAGCATCAAGAGCGCCAGATCCGCACCCGGATTATCCGTCACCTCATAGGAAAAGTGCCGTCCTCGAACCAGTGTCAGCAAGGTAGCTCCACCGGGGTCGCTGATCGTTACGCTGCCATCCGCGTGTTGCGTCCAGGTTGTCGCCCGCGCCAGACCGGGCCAGACCTCTTCGCAATCGGGTGGAGCGAAGAAGTCGCGACTGCGACTGGTGAGCGCGGCACCGCGCTCCACGAGACAGACGGTTTTCCGCGTGAAGTTGGACACGGAAAACAGGGCCGGCGGCGAGACCGAAGCCGCATGCAGCCTGGCAGCAAGGGCTGACGGCGCATGGCTGGCCGGTGGAATTGTGCCGAGCACGATCGGATCGGCGGCCATCCGTTCAGCGCGCTGCGGCAGAGCCCAGATACTGAGCCCGACCGCTGAGATACCTGCACACAGGAGGACTGTCGCCACGATGGCGAGAGAGGACTTCATCGGAGCATCCTTCCGCTCGAGACGCCATATCGGAACAGGATGCACCGGCAAGCTTGCGGAAGGCTGACCGCCGAATCAGCTCTTGGGATGCGGCGTTTCCGGAACTGGCGTGAGCGGCCGTCCCGTGTCGAACCAGCTGACGATATTGTCGACGACGAGGTCGGCCATGGCGTCACGCGTCGGGACAGATGCCGACGCGACATGCGGCAGCAACGAGACATTCGGCAGATCGATCAGGGCCTGGGGCACGCGAGGTTCGTCGGCAAAGACATCGAGGCCGGCAGCAGCGATCGTGCCGGCCTGAAGGGCGGCGATCAGCGCAGGCTCGTCGACTGTCGAACCGCGACCGACATTGATGAGCACGCCGTTTGGTCCGAGCGCGGCGAGAACTTCGGCATTGATTGCACCATTGGTCTCCGGCGTCGACGGGACGATGGAGATCAGCACATCGACCGCTTCCGCAAGGCCCACAAGGGTGTCGTGATAGGCAAAATCGACATCCGTGCGGGGGCGCCGCGTGTGGTAGGCAAGTTCGACCTTGAACGGCAGGAGACGGTTGGCAATCTCCATGCCGATCCGGCCGAGACCATGAAGGCCGATCTTGCGACCCTTGAGCGAGAGCGGCGAGAGCGGAAAGGCTCCCTCATCTTCCCACCGACCGTCACGCAGATAGCGCTCGGCGAAATAGAACTGGCGCATGGTGTTGAGAAGAAGCGCAATCGCCGTATCGGCCACCTCATCATTCAGCACATCGGGCGTATTCGTAACGATGACCCCGGCAGCAGCGGCAGCCTTTACATCGACGCCGTCGTAGCCGGCCCCGAAGCTGCCGATCACCTCGAGTTTCGGCAAACGCTCGATCAGTGAAGCCGGAAATCGGCCGGAGACCGCAGCGCCGCGCACCCGCTCCAACCTGTCCGCGTCCACATCAGCGGCAGTGGCATCCGCGATTTCCAGAAGGTCGAACCGATCCGAAAGACGGTCACGGACGCGCGGATGAATGCGGCCTGGAATAAGCACGAGGGGGCGATCGGACATGGCTGTCTCCTTGCAGGGCGAGGATCATGGGCGAGCGGCCTGAAAGCCGGCCCGGGCGTTACCGACGGATCGGGCCGGTTGATTGGCGAATGCGCATCTCGGGCTTGATCAGGTGGATCCCATCAGGCTCATGACTGCCGGCAAGCTTGTCGAGCAGTGCACGCGCGGCAAGCCGCCCGACCTCGGCCTGACCGTTCCAGACGGTGGTCAGGGATGGCGTAGCGATCGAGGCTTCCTCGAGGTCGTCATAGCCGGTGACCGAGATGTCCTGACCGGGGATGAGACCGGCACGGGCAATGCCGTTCATCAACCCGATGGCGACGAGATCGTTCCAGCAGACGGCAGCCGTCGGCTTCTGCGGCAGCGACAGGAAGTTCACCGCCGCTTCGAAACCGCCTTGCTTAGTGCGGGGCCCCGGAATGCGCAGGCCCGGATCGACTTCGATACCTGCCTTGCGCAGCGCGTTCACGTAGCCCTGGTAACGGTCGCGCCCCGTGGATGTCTGGTCCGTGCCGCCGATCATGGCGATCGAGCGATGGCCAAGCCCGATCAGATGATTGGTCGCGAGCGAAATGCCGTAGCTGTCGTCGCCACGATAGATCGGCACATCGAGCCCATCCATCGAGCGGGCGATGAAGATCGCCGGCATGCCGTTGTTTTCGGCCAGCAGCACGTCTTCCGGCGGCGTACCGATGGCCGGCGACATGATCACTCCGTCACCGCCCAATTGCAGCAGCGTTTCGATGAACATGCGCTGCTTGTCGACGCTGTCGTAATGATTCGAGAGAATGAAGGTGTGTCGACTGCGGTCGAGTTCGGTCTCGATGGCTTTCAGGATTTCCCCGTAGAACGGGTTCATGATGTCATGCACGACGACACCGATGATCCCGGAGCGAGAGGTGCGAAGGCTCGCGGCCCGTCGGTTGTAGATATAACCGAGGGCGCGCGCCTGTTCCTTGATCTTCTCGCGGGTATCGACCGCAACGAGCGGGCTGTCACGCAGGGCAAGAGAAATGGTTGCCGTGGAAAGACCAAGCGTTTCCGCAATGGTCGAAAGCTTTACCTTTTGTGCCACGTTTCCTCCCTCGCAGCAGGCCGGTGGGCGTTCGACCGCCCTTAAAAGATTTAATTAAACAATTTAAGTGGCGATTTCAATCACTGTCATCGTCTGCAGGATCGGCAGACCGGATGCCGCCCTGCCCCGACAGATTGCCTTCGATGACCGCCAGCAGCTTGACCAGGATCTTCAGTTCCTTGCCCGTCAGACCCTGGATGGCATAGGCCTCGCAGGCTTCCGTAACCGCTGCGATCCTGACGACGCTGCCGCGCCCCTCGTCGGTCAGATAGACTTTGGTCAGGCGCCCGTCCCGATCATCGGTACGGCGCATGACAAAACCCTGCGCCTCCATCCGACCGATCGTGCGGGTCATGGTCGGCGCCTTCACGCCGAGCTGGTGGGCCAGCGCACCCGGCGTCTGGCCATCTTCCTGCGCGAGAAGTTGCACCACGCCATCCTGCCCCGGATAGAGCCCGCTTTCGGCAAGCCCATGGGAAAGCCGGGTTCGCAAGGCACGTGCGACCTGGGTCAGGGTGCCGCTCAGCACGCCCGAAGCCGGCGGCTCCTTCTTCTTGCCTTTCTTCTTTTCACCGCGGTCCTTGTCGGCCTTGTCCTTTTTCGCCATGACTCTCCCCGGTCGACAAACGCTGCGGCCCTCACTGCAATGCGCCGCGACGGCTGCCATGCATAACGAAGATGATGAGGTTAGACCAGATGGCGAAGCCAGCCCTGTCGTTTGCGGACAACGATCCCCGGCTCAAAGCCGATGACCGGCGCGACTGGATTGCCGTCCTGCCGCTGGGCGCGCATGAGCAGCACGGCCCGCACCTGCCCTTCGAGACCGACACGATCATTGCTGATGGCATCATGCGCCGCGTCGCCGAGGCCCTGCCGTCCTATCTGCCCGTCACCATTCTGCCGGCAGAGCCCGTAGGCTACTCGATCGAACATATGGATGTAAAAGGCAGCCGGACGCTCACCTATGACGCGGCGATCAACCGCTGGCTCGACATCGCCGAAGACCTGAACCGCCAGGGCATTCGCAAACTGGTGCTGATGAACGCCCATGGCGGCAATTCCCCGCTGCTCACGATTGTCGCAACCGAAGCGCGAGTGCGCTTCAACATGCTGGTGGTCGCCACCAGCTGGACACGCTTCGGCCAGCCAGAGGGCTGGATCACGCCTGAAGCGAAGGCAATCGACATCCACGGCGGCGACATCGAGACATCCGTCATGCTGGCGCTCGCACCGGATCGGGTGGACATGACGAAAGCAGAGAGCTTCCCATCCCGCCAATCCGACTTCGCCGCCCGCTTCCGCCATCTGCGCGCCTATGGTCCCCACGCCTTCGGTTGGAAGATGTCGGATCTCAACTCACAGGGCGTGGCCGGCAATGCGGCGGCGGCGACGGCAGAGAGGGGTGAACGACTGCTGGACCATGCGGTCGCGGGCGTTTTGGAGTTGCTGGAGGACGTGCATGCGTTCGATATTGCAACATTGACGTGAGCTTGCAGGGCCAACTGGCAAGGCGCATATTGGTCGAGAGAGAACGTGAGGAAGAAGCATGCGTGTTTCCATGGAGCAGGCAGCCGCGCGGGTCGAAGAACTTGTGGAGCGAGCTGAACGCGGAGAGCCCGTCATCATCACCCGCGATGGGCAGGATGCTGTCGTGTTGCAACCGATCGAACCGACCGGCCGACGTCCTGCGCTAGCTATCGAGGAACGACGGGCCATTCTCGAAGAGATCATGGCCAAGGCCCCACGCCCCGTTCCAGGCGAACCGCTCGCTGACAGAAGTCACGACTTTCTGTACGATGAAAACGGTCTTCCAGCGTGATCGCACTCGACACGTCTGCGCTGATTGCAATCGTCAAGAATGAAGCGACTGCCAAGGCCTGTGCAGCAGTTCTGGAAATCCCCAACAGGCGTCTATTATTATCAGCTGGCACGCTACTCGAACTGAAAATCGTGGCGCTTCAGAAGAAGTGTACGGAGGAATTGTCGCGACTGGTTACATCGCTCAACTTCGAGATCATCGACCTCACGGCCTCCCGAGCGGAAGTCGCTGCCGCAGCCTATCAACGCTTCGGCAAAGGGATCCACCCGGCCTCGCTCAACTTCGGCGATTGCTTCTCCTATGCCACCGCCAAGGAGTTCGACTGCCCTCTTCTCTATGTCGGAGACGACTTCGCCCGCACAGATGTCCGCTCGGCGCTGGCCGCCGCCTGAGCCGTACGAAAGCCTTTGAACTGGCAAGACGGAACGCCTATATGGGGGTAACACCATTACAGCCGCACCGCCCGGCGCCCCCTGACATCAGAGGCTTTCATGACCGAAGCATCCGTAAAACCGACACCCGTCACCGTGCTCACCGGCTATCTCGGCGCCGGCAAAACGACGCTGCTCAATCGCATCCTCTCCGAAAACCATGGCAAGAAATACGCCGTCATCGTCAACGAATTCGGCGAGATCGGCATCGACAACGACCTGATCGTCGAGTCTGATGAAGAAATCTACGAAATGAACAACGGCTGCGTATGCTGCACCGTGCGCGGCGACCTGATACGCGTCGTGGAAGGCCTGATGCGCCGTCCCGGCCGCTTCGACGGCATCATCGTCGAGACAACAGGCCTCGCCGATCCGGTCCCGGTCGCCCAGACCTTCTTCATGGATGACGACGTCCGCTCCAAGACGGAACTCGACGCCGTGGTTGCACTGGTCGATGCAAAGCATTTGCCGCTGCGCCTCAAGGACAGCCGCGAAGCCGAAGACCAGATCGCCTTTGCCGACGTCGTCGTCATCAACAAGGCCGATCTCGTCAGCCATGACGAGTTGCACCAGATCGAGCATATCGTCCGCGCGATCAATCCGTCGGCCCGCATCTACTCGACCACCCGCTCCGGCGTTGATCTGGCCAAGGTTCTCGACCAGGGAGCCTTCAATCTTGAGCGCGCGCTGGAAAATGATCCCCATTTCCTCGATCATGACGACCCGGACCATGTCTGCGGCCCGGATTGCGATCACGATCATCACCATCATGGTCATGACCATGATCACGGGCATGATCACCATCATCACGACCATGGCCATGGCCACCACCATCATGACCACGCCCCGTCTGCCATCCACGACGTCACCGTGACCTCGGTGTCGCTGCGCGGCGGCGAGATGAACCCGGACCGATTCTTCCCCTGGATCCAGAAGGTGACGCAGACTCAAGGGCCAAACATTCTGCGCCTGAAGGGCATCATCGCCTTCAAGGGCGACGAGGAGCGTTATGTCGTTCAGGGCGTGCACATGATCGTCGAAGGCGATCACCAGCGTCCGTGGAAGGATGGCGAGAAGCGCGAGAGCCGCCTTGTCTTTATCGGTCGCGAACTCGACCGCGAAAAGCTCGAAGCGAGTTTCAAGGCCTGCGAAGCCACCACCGCCTGAACGGGGCTTTTGCGCCCCGCCGCCTGACCGAACCGTTCTGCCTGAAAGAAAGCCTGTCCGTATGCCCACAGTCGCACCGCTCGATATCGAAGGTCACGTTGTCTCGACCCATTTTCTCGGTGACATCCCGGTCTTCGCCGCGGCAAGCGGTGCCATTCATCGGCTGGATGGCGGCGAGAAGGTGACGGAGGCGAATGCCGGTCTGCTGACTTGCGTCAAGGATCCGGCAAGCCAGACCCTGCTCACCGGTGGCGAGGACGGCCGCGTGCTGCGCATCGCCCATGACGGCACGGTAACAGAAGTCGCCCATGTGCCGCGCAAGTGGATCTCGGTCGTCGCGCCCGGTCCGCAAGGCGCGGTCGCCTATGCTTATGGCAAGTCGACCTTCGTGCGGCTTGCCGATGGCACGACAAAGGAATTTGTCGAGGAGCGTACTGTCGAGGCCGTCGATTTTGCTCCCAAGGGTCTGCGCATCGCCGTCGCCCGCTATAACGGCGTCACGCTCCATTGGGTTGGGACGGCAGGCGCGCCTGTCGATCTCGACTGGAAGGGCGCCCATACCGGCGTGACCTTCTCGCCCGATGGCCGCTTCGTTGTCACCATGATGCAGGAATCGGCGCTGCATGGCTGGAAGCTCGACGGCAAGGCCGCCGACACGCGCCACATGCGGATGACCGGCTATCCCGCCAAGGTCAAATCTCTTTCCTGGTCGCCCAAGGGCAAGTGGCTCGCCTCGTCAGGTGCACCGGCCGCAATCGTCTGGCCGTTTTCCGGCAAGGACGGCCCGATGGGCAAGGCCCCGCTCGAACTCGGCACCCGCGCCAACATTCTCGTCACTCAGGTCGCCTTCCACCCGATGGAGGAAGTTCTGGCGATCGGGTTCATCGACGGCATGATCCTCGCCGTGCGCATCGCCGATGGCAAGGAGGCGCTGTTGCGCCGTCCCGGCAAGGGTGCCGTGACCTCGCTTGCCTGGAGCAGCACCGGCAAACTCCTCGCCTTCGCCTCCGAGGCGGGTGACTGCGGCGTCATTGACATCACCGGCTGATTGCCGCGCACGGCGCCAAGAGCGTTTTAGTTGCGTGTACTCGCAAGAAAAATCGCGCTTAACGGCAAATACTACAAAAAATCACACTATACTATTCACTGTATGCTCACCTTAACCATGCGGTAGTAAATCCCTCCCTATTTTCGGGGAGGACGAGCGAGAGACAACAAAGCCGCGTCTCGTCTGACTGCAAGATTCTCCGCAGCCTATCTCAGATTTTCTTCAACCACGGCATCCTGCCGAGGCGCAGACGCATGCGCCTGTCCGGCAGGCGGATTTGCAAACGGACGCAACATGACACTCAACCTCAAAATCGTGGTGACGGCAGCGGGTCTCGCTCTTGCCGCCGGCATCGTCGCAGTCGCCGGAGTGGGCGCACAGACGCTGCAGACGCTCAAGGTCAATGGTCCGATCTATAAAGAGATCGTCGACGGCAAGGACCTGATCGCCGACATCCTTCCTCCGCCACTCTATCTGATCGAATCCTACGCGTTGGCCAACGAGGTCTTCGTTCATCCAGACACAGCAGCCGTCAACATCCCCCGCTTCGACGTGCTGAAGACGCTCTACGAAGAGCGCCGAGAATACTGGAAGAACTCCACCCTGCCAGACGCTCTGCGCGCGAAGCTTTATGACGAAGTCATCGCCAAGGGGGACCGCTATTGGAGCACGCTTCAGAACGAGGTGAAGCCCGCTCTTTCGGCCGGCGATGCCAGCGCTGTCACGCCGATTCTGTCGAGACTGAAGGTCGAGTTCCACGATCACGAGACCTCGGTGAACCAGTTGGTGACAATGGCAAGCGACTATCTTGTCAGCCGTGAATCCTATGCGGCCGCAGAATCGTCCAGCCGCGAGCTTCTCGTGCTGACCCTGGGTCTTCTGCTTATCGCAACCGCGCTTGGCAGCGTCTACTTCATCCACCGCCGCGCGCTGAAACCGCTTGGCGAAATCACCGACTTCATGACCAACATGGCAGGTGGCGATTTCACCGCCACCGTACCCCATGCAAACCGCAAGGATGAAATTGGCCATATCGCGGCAGCCGTCGAGGTCTTCCGCCAGGCCGGCCTCGAAAATCAGCGCCTGCAGTCTGAAACCGAAACGGCCCGCGCCGAGGTGGACCGCGAGCGGGCCCTGCGCGACAAGGACCGCATGATCGAGGCGGAAGCTTTGCGCTTCGTCATCGAAGCCTTGGGTGCCGGCCTGCATCGTCTAGCTGAATGCAATATCCGCATGACCCTGGACGAAGCCTTCGATAAGCGCTTCGAACCGCTGCGCCACGACTTTAATCATTCGATCGCAACCTTCCAGACGACCCTGGAAAAGGTCATGGAAGAGACCCGTCGCCTGCTGGAAAATAGCCAGGAAATGCGGGAGGCGTCCAGCAATCTCGCAAATCGCACGGAGCAGCAGGCAGCAGCCCTTGAGCAGACGTCAGCAGCCCTCGAACAGGTGACTGCCACGGTACGGCTTTCGGCCCAGCGCACCAGCGATACGCGGGAACTCGTGAGAGAAGCGAAAAACTGTGCCGTGGCATCCGGAGATGTGGTTCGCTCCGCCGTATCGGCCATGGAGCGTATCGAAACCGCATCTTCCGAGATCGGCCAGATCATCGGCGTGATCGACGAGATCGCCTTCCAGACAAATCTTTTGGCACTGAACGCCGGCGTCGAGGCGGCGCGCGCTGGTGAAGCCGGCAAAGGCTTCGCGGTGGTCGCTCAGGAGGTCCGGGAATTGGCGCAGCGCTCGGCAAACGCTGCACGTGACATTAAGGGCCTGATCCAAAAGTCCAGTGTCGAAGTGTCTTCCGGTGTCCAGCTCGTCGGCGAAACCGGCCACGCCCTCGATCAGATCGGCGATTTCGTCAGCCGAATCGACACCAATGTCGATGCGATCGCAACGGCAGCCCGGGAACAGGCAACCGGTCTTCAGGAAATCAGTGCGGCGATCAACAGCATCGACCAGATGACCCAGCAAAATGCCGCCATGGTCGAGGAAACAACAGCCATCGGTCATACCCTGGCAGAAGGCGCGATGTTGTTGACAACCCTGGTCAACAGGTTCGAACTCAATCGCCGCGCGGAGATCCGGGAAGGCAAATCAAGGACGATCGAGCACCGGGCCGCGTAAGCCGCCGAGGTCTGGCCTCAACAAAAAAACGCCCGGCCATCCCAAGGGACGGCCGGGCGCATCATCAATCAATCGATCGGATCAGAACTTGACCGCGAGACCGACGTTGACCGTGTGCTGGCTGAAATCGACGTCGGTGCCGCCGAGGTTGCCGGAACCGAAGTCGTTGTAGCGATACTCGACGCGGGTGAACATGCGGTCGGTCAGAGCGTAGTCAACGCCACCACCGATAGTCCAGCCATGCAGCGTGTCGTCAAAGCTGCCAGCTGCGGTGTTGCCTTCGATGTTCGTGCCCGTGTAACCACCGGCTACGTAAAGCAGCGCGCGGTCCATGGCATAACCCATGCGGGCGCGAGCCGACCAGTTCAGACCGGATTCGAAATCGCCGACGCCAGCGACAGTTTCGTCGTTCCAGTCGTAGTTCAGGTCGCCTTCGAGACCAACGACGAGCTGGTTGCCGAGATCCCAGTTATAGCCAACGAAGCCGCCGAAGCGTGCGCCGTCGAAGCTTGCGTCGATACCTGCAGTTTCGCCGTCACCCCAGCCGTAGCCGGTCAGGATACCTGCATAGCCACCTGCCCAGGAAAACTGCGGCGCGGTTTCGATGGCAGCCATCGGCGGTTCAGCCGGAGCTTCGTAGATGGCGTCAGCCGCGAAAGCCGAGGTCGAAATCGCCAGAGCGGCGGCAGATCCGAGAAGGATGCTCTTCATCATGTTTTTAACTCCTGTGTTACAAGGTCGCTTATAACGCCATCTCTGGTTAATGTATGTGATGATTATACAACATAACCACCTAAACCTATCCGGCGTATTTGTTCCCGCCCGTGCGAAATTTTTCGCGCCGGACCCCGCACCAAGAAGCGATGAGAGCGAAGATAGTTCCCGCTCGTGGCGGAAAAAAGGACAGCTCTTGTCAGGACTGCGTGAGGAGTGCGTGAGTTTTGCCACACCGGCTGGCGCAGACCGCACAAGCTGAGCAAGTGCTTCTGAAAATCGCAAGCGGCCCGGAGCACGCGCAGGCTTCTGCGAATGAAGGAACGTCGTCGCGCCTCACCACACCCAATAATGAAAGGCCGTGCCATTTTGCGTGAGGCTGGCAAACTTGCCAGTGGCACTGTCGGTCATCATTTCATTTTCGATGACGACGTATTTTTCAAGGAATTCGTCCATGCCCGATGTATTCCAGCGCCCGACAGACCCGCTCTGCTGCCCATCCGCGCGATAGAAATCAGTCTGCGTGTAGATGGATGTGACGCCCATTTTTGACATGTCGTAGCGTTGGAGCGTCCCATCCTCCGCTGCCTTCAGGAACGCTCGGGCGCGTTCCGCCTTGCTCCCGATCCCTTTTGCCTGCTCAGTGAATGCTTCGAGCTGCTTTGACATCTGCTCGCTATCGGTGATGAACTTGCCGGTCCCGGTCTTAGTCAGCCGATAATCACCGTTGGTGCCCTCGATGCGCTCCGCGCCTTCCATAGTGAACAGGCCGTCGGATGAATTCATCCCGGCAACGATCTCGATGATTTTCCCGATCGCGCCCCCTGCCCTGAAGACGTCATCGATATTGCCCGTCACTTCGTCGAAGCGAATCGGTGAACTTGTCGCCTCCGACGCGCCAGTGCCCGAGCTGGAAAAAAGCAACGAGATGGAGCTGGCAGATAAAGAACCGATGCCTGCAATCATAGGATCCCCCAACGGTGCTCCTCGACTGCGAACTCCACCTTTCCCGACCCGGAAAAGCGAAGGCCAGGCGGAACACAACCAAAGGTAACAACGCCATCTTTCTCAAAGCTTAACAGCCGTCTCTATGCCAAAGGTCCGAAGCCCCGGTTCCAGGCCGACATGGCAAGATGAGAGGCAATTTCACGCCACGCTGGAGGGACGGACGCTGCCGCCCGTCCCTCTGAATGCATATGCTAACCCGAGGCAAAGTGGTCTCAGAACCGATAGGTGATACCTGCGCCGATCAGCCAAGGATCGAGCTTCGCCTTGCCGGAGTAATCGGTACCGCCGATGGTCGCGTCGAAATCGGCCTTCAGGAACAGCTTCTTGACGTCGAAGTTCACGCCCCAATGCTCGTTGATCATGTAGTCGGCACCGACCTGCAGCGCTGTGCCGAAGGTGTTCTTGACGTCAAGGCTGCTCGCCGCATCACCCTTCTGGCTGTAGAACATGGTGTAGTTGACGCCGGCACCGACATAGGGCTTGAACGCGCCGAAATCGGTGAAGTGGTACTGCAGCGTCAGTGTCGGCGGCAGAAGCCAGGTCTTGCCGACCTTGCCCACGGCAGCCAGGCTCCCCTCCCCGTAGATGTTCGAATAGGTCGTGCCGAGGATCAGTTCGGCGGCGAAATTGTCGGTGAGGTAATAGGTGATGTCGAGTTCGGGGATCACGCTGTCACTATAGGACAGATCCGAACCGGCGACGCCGTTCACGGACCCCGAATCATTCGTGATCACGCCCAGACCACGCACGCGGACCTGCCAGGGGCTCGGCGCGGCAAACGTTTCGGTCGCCGCTTCCGGTGCCGGGTCCATGAGCGGCGCCATGTCGGCCGCCGAGGCTGCGGCGGTCAGCAGCAGCAGAGTGGCGGTCGCGGCAAGAGCGCGGGTTGAGGCAGTCCGGACGGTGCTCATCATTCTCTCCTTGAAACAGATACTGGCCTAGAGCCGGCGCCAGCTAGCAGCCCCGGAGAGAGAAGCCGCTTGAGGCAGATCAATAGGTTAGCACTTGATTATGAAAAACAACGATCGTCTTTGGAGCTGTGGCCGGCGCGACACATCCAGAGTTGACGATTGAAAAAGCAGCATGCGCCCGGCCTCATGCCGGACAAAGGAAAGGGCCCGGCGCGAGCGAATCGCGGCCGGGCCCTTCAGCGAGCATCTGGGAGCCTTCGATCAGGCTGCGCGGCGCAGGTCCGTCGGCTGCGACAGCTTGCGACCGGACGCGACCACCATGCCGGCAGCTCCTTCGAGCCAGCCATGCACGAGTTCCAGCGCCAGGAAGCGGTCACGGGCAAACGGACCCGGCATCACCAGATGCTGCGTCTTGTCGGCAAAAAAGCCGAAACGCTCATAATAAGGGGCATCGCCGACGAGCAGCACGGCGCCGTGGCCGCGCTTGCGCGCTTCGAGAAGGGCTGCCCGCATCAGCGCCGCGCCGATTCCCTTGCCCTCATGGGCGCAGTCGACGGCGAGCGGACCGAGCAGCAGGGCGTCGACCGTCTGGCCTTCACGGCTGACGCCGGCCTCGATATTCCACAGCCGCACGGTTCCGATCACGTGGCCCGCGCCATCACGGGCAACGAGTGCCAGCCCTTCGGCCGGGACCCGACCGCGGCGGATCTTCTCCGACGACTTCTTGCGGCGGTCGCGGCCCATGGTGCGGTCAAGCAGCGCCTCGCGCGCGACCACGTCGGCCGGCGTTTCATGATCGATGACAAATGCAGGCGACGGCGCGAAAAGCGCGCGCATGCTGGTCAGAACAGCGGCCATTCTGGCCTCCCATCCCAAGCGATGACGATAATTGTGAGGGTCCGTGCCGGTTGGCCGGCACGGGAGACGTCAGATGACGTAGGACTTCAGCGGGTCGAAGCCGTTGAACGCCACCGCCGAATAGGTGGTGGTATAGGCGCCGGTACCCTCGATCAGAACCTCGTCGCCGATCGAAAGCGAGATCGGCAGCGGATACATATTCTTCTCGTACATCACATCGGCCGAATCGCAGGTCGGACCAGCGAGAACGCAAGGCGCCATGTCGTCGGCGTCACGGACGGTGCGGATCGGGTAACGGATCGCTTCGTCCATGGTTTCGGCGAGACCGCCGAACTTGCCGATGTCGAGAAACACCCAGCGGTGCTCGTCATTGTCAGACTTCTTCGAGATCAAGACGACTTCCGCCTTGATCACGCCGGCATTGCCGACCATGCCGCGGCCCGGCTCGATGATGGTCTGCGGGATGTTGTTGCCGAAATGCTTCTTCAGCGACGCATTGATCGCCTGACCATAAGCTTCTGCCGACGGGATGTCGCGCAGGTACTTGGTCGGGAAACCACCACCCATGTTGACCATCTTGAGCACGATGCCCTGCTTGGCAAGCGAGTTGAACACGCGCTTCGCGTCGGCAAGGGCGCCGTCCCAGGCATCGACCTTGGTCATCTGCGAACCGACATGGAACGAGACGCCGAAGCTCTCGAGGCCAAGCTGGTGCGCATAGACGAGAACGTCGACGGCCATCTGCGGAACGCAGCCGAACTTGCGCGACAGCGGCCATTCGGCGCCTTCGCCATCGGTCAGGACGCGGCAGAACACGCGGGCACCAGGAGCGGCACGCGCGATCTTCTCGACTTCCTCGTGGCTGTCGACGGCATAGAGGTTCACGCCGAGCGCAAACGCACGAGCGATGTCGCGTTCCTTCTTGATGGTGTTGCCGAAGGAGATGCGCGAGGCATCTGCACCGGCATCGAGTGCCATCTGGATCTCGGCAACCGAAGCGCAGTCGAAGTTCGAGCCCAGCGAGGCCAGGAGCTGGAGGATCTCCGGCGCAGGGTTCGCCTTGACTGCGTAGTAGATGGCGCTGTCCGGCAGGGCATGACGGAAGGCACCGAAATTGTCGCGCACGACGTCGAGGTCGACCACGAGGCAGGGACCTTCGGGACGTCGGGTGTTGATGAAGTCGAGGATGCGTGCAGTGGTCATCGATGTAACCTTCCAAATTCCAGCGAAACCCGAAGCGGCCAAGCTTCGGATGGACAAAGGACGGCGAGACATCGCTCGAAACCAGTCGGTGGAAACACCGGTACCGTACGAACGCTCGACGCGCGAAACGATGGATAAACGCACTCTTGCCTGAGCGCATAAATCCGCTTTGTCTGCCATGGATTGGAGGGAGACCCTACCGCACTTCCGGCAATGATGGTGTGCCTCTTCAGTACCCCGGCTGATGGAAAGCCGGCAGAGAACCAGAAAGGCCCGCACCGTCGTTGCTTCAAGATGTCCTCGCATTTCCCGGTTGGCCGGAATAGCGACTGGAGGGGTTAGTTCCAGGTACCTTACCGATGACCTCACCTTAGGGATAAATCCCAGTTCGAGGGTCGGCGGACACCCACAGGCACGTGCGACTTTGGGCAAACCGGAGATAAGAAATGCGCTCGTCATAATCAAGAGATTTTTTGAGGCCGTGCGGAAGTTTTTTCGCCGTTTCTGCGGTAGCTATTGAACGAAGCGGGCGCTTTGTTCACAATCCGGCAACTTCGCGAGGGGATTGGGACTGAAATGGACACGCTGACGCGCATCAGAGCCTTCATCGACGTGGTGGAAGCCGAAGGTTTTTCTGCTGCCGCCCGCAAGACGGGCCGCTCCAAGGCGCTTTTGTCGAAGTACGTCAGGGAGTTGGAGGATGAACTCGGCGCACTCCTGCTCAATCGTACGACACGACAGTTCTCGCTGACCGAGGCCGGCCACACCTATTTCCGCACCGCCGCCGACATCCTGAAGGAGATCGACAACCTTGCAGACCTCGTGCGCGAGAACAATGCAGACCTCAAGGGCAAGCTCAAGGTCACTGTTCCCCGCACCTTCATCGATGCCGATGTCGGGCAGTCGCTGATCGACTTCGCCAGGGAGAACCCGCAGATCTCTCTGGAGATCGTCGCGGAAGACAGATTCGTTGACCTGATCGAGGAGGGTTTCGATCTCGGCATCCGAATCACCAAGCTTGACGATTCCGGCATGATCGCCCGCAAGCTCTCCGACTTCCGCGTCTATGCCTGCGCGACCCCTGCCTTCATCGCGGAAAACGGCCCGCTGGTGCATCCGACCGAGCTGTCCCGCATCCCCTTCCTGATCGATACCAATTCTCGCTCCCACAACAGCCTGCGCTTCATGGAAGCGAATGGCGACATGATCTCGGTGAACGTCTCAGGCCCGATCGAGGTCAACAGCCCGCTCGCGACCCTGCGCGCCGCGCGGGCCGGCATGGGCGTTGCCATGATCCCCGATTTCATTGCCCGCCCCTATCTGGCATCGGGTGAACTGGTCTCGCTCTTCGACGACTTCATCGCCAAGGACCGTGGCATCTACGCCGTCTATCCGCATCGCCGCTACCTGCCGGCCAAGGTCCGCGCCTTCGTCGACTACCTTCACGCATGGTTCAAGCGCTACTCCTGAGTTTGAGCGCTGCATCGGGTCCCACTTTCGTCCCATTCATCGGACAGGGAGGGACCTCAAGCGGGAAATCGGGAAGGGTTGTTGAGAGCATGCTGAAGAGGCTCGGTTACTGGGTGGCCGCAATGGTCACGGCCTTTGCCACACCGGCACTTTCCCATCCGCATATCTTCGCCGAGGCCAGGCTTGAGATCGTGGCGGCGGATGACGGCACGCTGAAGGAATTGCGCAATGTCTGGCGCTTCGACGACATCTTCTCCTCAAGCGTTCTCATGGACTTCGACAAGAACAGCGACCTGAAGCTCGACCACAGCGAGCTGACCGAAATCGCCAACACCATCCGCGATTCGCTCGGCGATTACAGCTATTTCACCTTCATCACCAAGGACGGCGCCACCTCCGAAATCGCGAAACCCGAGGTCTTCAACGTCGACTTCAAGGACAATCAGCTTCTCGTATTCTTCGTCGCGAAACCGAAGACACCCGTCACGATCGGCGGGCGGATGCATTTCGGGGTCTACGACCCGACGCTCTACACGGCGATCGACTTCGCCAAGGATGAAGACATGCTGGTCGAGGGCAAGGCCTTCTCCGCCTGCACCCACAAGGTCGTCCGCCCCGATCCGGACGAGGTCATCGCCCAGAACCAGCTCAACCTCACCGAGGCTTTCTTCAGCGATCCGACCGGCAACGACATGGGCAAGCTGTTTGCCACCCGCATGGAGGTCTCATGCTGAGGACGGTTGGCCGCGCACGCACTGGAGGGCTCATTGCCGCGACACTGGCGCCTGTTTTCCTCGCCGGTCTCGCCCATGCCGCCTCCCCTCTCGGCATCGGCACGGCAGAACCGAGCTACCAGCCAACGGGTGGACCTTTTGCGCAACTGCTGGTCTTGATCAATGACCACCAGCAGGCCTTCTACAGGTCGCTCACCGGAGCGCTCAAGGCCATGCGCGAGGATCCCTGGGCACTGACAAGCCTTGTCGGCCTCTCCTTCCTGTACGGGGTCTTTCACGCCGCCGGCCCCGGGCATGGCAAGGCGGTCATCTCCTCCTACCTGCTCGCCAATGAAATCGAGCTGCGCCGCGGCATTCTGATCTCCTTCGTCTCGGCCTTCCTGCAGGGCCTCGTCGCGATCGCGGTCGTCGGTACCGCCTATGTCCTGCTAAGAGGCAGCGCGATCAGCATGACGGATGCGACGCGAACGCTGGAGATTGCCAGCTACGCGATGATCGTCGCTTTCGGCCTCTGGCTCCTGGTGCGTAAGCTGAAGGCATCCTTTGCACAGACGAGCCGGGCCGCCGCAACAACGGGTAGCCTGTTCGACAGCGCCGACACCTCCTCCGGCGGCAGCGTTACAGCCTCGCTGTTTGCCGGTCCGACTGAGACCACCTCGACCGGGGAGACAACCGGCTCGCGCTTCCGCGCGCTGGCGGTTGCCCATGATCACGATGCGCTGGCCCCGGGTTCGGTCTGCCATGAATGCGGCGTCACCCATCTACCCGATCCGAGCCTCGTCGGCGGCAGTGCCTTCAGCCTGCGAGACGCCTGGTCGGCCGTCATTGCGGTCGGCATGCGGCCCTGCTCCGGCGCGCTGCTGGTCATGACCTTCTCGCTGCTGAACGGATTGCTGCTCGGTGGCGTGCTGTCGGTCTTCGCCATGGCTCTCGGCACCGCGATCACCGTGTCGCTTCTTGCAAGCCTCGCCGTCGGCGCCAAGGGGATCGCCCTGAGGCTCTCAGGTCCGGGTTCGAGACGCGCAGGCGTCGTCGCAAGCGCGATCGAGGTCGGCGCGGCACTGCTCGTTGTCCTGCTCGGCGCCCTTCTTCTGGCAGCGAGCCTCAACGGCTGAGAGATCAACCCTCGTCCCCGCCCCGGCTGCGCTGATAGCGCGAGCGGAGCCAGAGGATCAGGAACATTGCCATCAGGGCGACGCCGCCGACGAAGGCACCGAGTTCGGGCGAATAACGACCGAGCCAGAGCACGACGGTCGGAACGATCAGCATCAGACCGAAGATGACCGCAACCACGGCAGCGGCCTGGGCAGCCGGCGAACGGGCCGTGCTCGGTGCTTCCTCGGACCGTGCGACCTTCTTCGGTTCCGGCAGCTTGCTGAAGGCGTAGACGACAACCCCGATTGCCACGCAGATGCCGACCGACCAGGCGACTGTCGCGCTCTGGAAGCTCGCATAAGCGAGTGCGGCAACAGCTACGGCCGTGCCGACATAAAGGATGATGCTGAAGATATTCGGCTTCACGGTTTGCTTTCCTATCAGGGGTCTGAGGACGCGAGCTCGGCCCGCAGATCCTCCAGCCGCCGCCGTTGGCGACCGGCCTCGTCAAAATTCTCAGGCGAAAGCCAAGCCTCGAAGGCAGCGCGGATCAATGGCCACTCGCTGTCGATCATCGAAAACCAGGCTGTGTCGCGGTTCTTTCCCTTCGACAGCATGTGCTGGCGGAACACGCCCTCGAAACTGAAGCCATAACGCTTCGCCGTGACCTTGCTCGGTTCGTTCTCGTTGTGGCACTTCCATTCATAGCGGCGATAGCCGAGATCGTCGAAGACATGCCGGGCGAGCAGGTAATGCGCCTCGGTCGAAAGCGGCGAACGGCTCATGGCAGGACCGTGCGCCACACCGCCGATTTCCACGACGCCATTGGCCGGATCGGGCCGCATGTAGTTTGCCATACCGACGATCTTGCCCGTCTCCTTATCCCTGAAGACCTCGGTGACCCAGCCACCTTTCTGGACAGCCGCAAGCCAGGTGTCGAAATCCTCGATACCGTTGAAATCGGGCTGGGTGAAATAGGTGAGAAGCGAATTGATCGCCATCCCGCCAAGGCCGTTCCAGAGCGCTTCCAAATGCGCCGCACGATCATAGGGTTCGACGACGACGAAGCGCCCCTCCAGCCTCACGGGCTGGGGCGCCGGACATCCCTTGAAAGTGGACAGGTCACGCATGAAAACGCCTCGGGCAAAACAATGGCCCGAGGCTTAGGGCACGGAGCCGGCAAAGGCAACCGTCCGGGCAGGACCGAGCCCGGACCGGATGCCGCAGCAAAGGTCAGAGGCTGATCTTCGCAGAGGCGACGGTGGCCTCGATATGATCGACCAGCGCATCCGGCAGGCCGAGACGACCGGCCAGCATGTCCAGGTAGCCACGCTCGGTGCGGGTGTCAGGCTCGATCGTCAGGCGCGAGGCGGTGTAGATTTCCACCTTCTGCTCCTCGGTCTTGGCCGAGGCGACGAGTGCATCGAGATCGATGGGCTTCGCAAGCTCGGCCTCGATGAAGGCTTCGGCTTCCGTGCCGAGACCAGAGAGGTGAACCTTGTCCATGATGCGCGCCCGCTCGGCAGCATCGATGTGCCCGTCGGCTTTGGCGGCTGCGATCATCGCCCGCACCAGCGACAGGGCAAAGTCATTCGAGACGGCCTGGGGCTCGGTGCTGAAGGGCGAATCCTGCGGCGGCGGCAGAAGTTCTGGCAAGGCCTGTGTCGGCTCGGGTTTCTGACCCGTCTGATAATTTTTGTAGGCCTGATAGCCGAGACCGGCAATCACGGCGAGGCCGCCGAGCTTCAGGGCATTGCCGCCGAGCGATCGACCGGTCTTCGTGCCCAGCAGCACGGCTGCCAGCGCGCCGCTCTTCCACGGGTTGGCCTTCGCCATACCGAGGATATCGTTCCCCTTCTGGCCGATCGAGCCGGATGCTCCCGGCATCTGCGATCCGAGGAATTGATCCAGCAGCTTCTTGGCGTCAAACATCGCGGTCTCCTTGTTGAAACGGTCGCCCCCTAGATAGGAAGCGACCGCGACATTACAAAGAGCTACGTGAAAGTGCTGACGCAGATGTCAACCCTTGAGCGCGGAGGCTTCGCTGGCAAGCTTGGTAATGCCGGCCCAGTCTCCGGCCGTAACCAGTTCCTTCGGCGCAACCCAGGAGCCGCCGACGCAAACGACGTTCGGCAGCGAGAGATAGTCCATGGCGTTCTTCAGCGAGATGCCGCCGGTCGGGCAAAACAGCGTTCCGGCGAGCGGCGAGGACAGGGCCTTGAGATAGGCCGCACCGCCGGCCTGTTCGGCGGGGAAGAACTTCAGGACCTTGTAGCCCTCTTCGCGCAGCGCCATCACTTCGGACGCGGTGGCCGCACCCGGCAGAAGCGGAATGTCGGAGCTTCTCGCCACGTCGAGCAATTCCTGCGTCGTGCCGGGGCTGACGATGAACTGCGAACCCGCATCGACGGCTGCGGCATAATGAGCAGCGTTGAGGATGGTGCCTGCACCGACCACGGCGCCTTCGACTTCCTGTGCCACGAGCCGAACGGCTTCAAGGGCGGCATCGGTCCGGAGCGTGATCTCGATCGCCTTCAATCCGCCTGCGACAAGAGCGCGCGCGAGCGGCACCGCCGTCTTGGCATCCTCAACGATCAAAACCGGCACGACCGGCTGAAGCTTCAGGGTGGAGAGGAGCTTTTCGGTTTTGTCGCCCATGGCAGAACCCTCTTTTTAAAACGATTAGATCGGCCTTTCACTAACCCGCTGCGGCCTGGATGTCGAGCCCGAGAGCTAGCACGGAATCTTTCCAGTTTCCTAACACGACCGCCTCCGCTATGCTTCAGCGGCGTAATATTTTTCGGAGCGTGAGCGTATGGCGAAGGAAATCGAACGCAAGTTTCTTGTGCGGGACGATGCCTGGAAGAGCAATGTTACCTCCGAGACCCGGATCAGGCAGGCCTATATCTGCGCTGAAAGCGACCGCTCGGTGCGCATCCGGACGAAGAATGACGAGACCGCCTTGGTCACGCTGAAGTTCGGCACCGACCTGCTGGTGCGCGACGAATTCGAATACTCCATCCCCATAGACGACGCCCGCGAGATGATCGGCATTGCCGACGGTCATGTGATCGACAAGACCCGCTACACTGTCGATTTTGCCGGCTTCACCTGGGAAATCGACGTCTTCGCCGGCCATCACCGCGGCCTTGTCATCGCCGAAGTCGAGATGCAGTCGGAAACCGATGATCCCAAACTGCCCGCCTGGCTCGGCCGTGAGGTGACGGGAGACAAGCGCTATTCCAACCAGGCCCTTGCGACCCAGCGGAGCCGGCCGGGGCTGGTGCATGCCCTATAGGATCAGCCCGGACGCGGGACTGGAGACAGAAGTCAGGCGGATCGCCCGCGAACAGCTGGAGCGCGCCATCGCGGCGCTCGAGACCAGACCCGACGGTCTGCACGAGGCGATCCATGAGGCCCGCAAGAAGTTCAAGCGTGTCCGCAATCTCTACCGGCTCGTCGCCTCCGCCGACAAGACGTTCCGGCGCCAGGAGAACGCCCGCATTCGCGACACGGCCCGCAGCCTCTCCGTCGTGCGCGACGCGACAGCCCTGATCGAAACCGTCGACCATCTCTCAGAGCACACGCTGACCGATGATGAAGCGGAGACGCTGGATGCGGCCCGAACCGTCCTCGTCCTCAGGCGCGACGACATCGCCTCCTCCGAAATGGATCTCGAGGACAAGGTTCAGCACGCGATCGACCAGTGCCATGCTGCCCATGCAGCGCTCGATGCACTTGAACTTCCCTCGAAACCTGGACATGCGGCACGCCTGTTGGCCAGAGGCTGGCGCAAAGGCCTGCAGCGGGCGGCCGAAGCGCTGGAATTCTGCGAGGGACAAGGCCATGGCGAGGCCTATCATGACCTGCGCAAAGCGGCCCAGGCCTACTGGATGAACCTCTCGCTGCTACGCGAGCTCTGGCCGAGTGCCTTTGCCGCCAAACGTCGGGACGCCAAGAGGCTGGTTGACCTGCTTGGGCATGAACATGATCTCACGGTATTGACCGCCCTGCTCGACCATGAGCCCGAGCTCTTCGGAAACGGCGAAGGACAGTCCTTCCTGCTGGCAATCATCATCCGCCGCCAGCAGGACCTGCGCCGCGAGGCGATCGCCCTGGCCGGACAGGTGTTCGCCGACCCCGCGAAAGACGAGGCCGGCGTCATCGAGACACTGTGGCTGCGGGCCACGGCTTAGTCGGAGCCGATCCGCACCTGGCGATCGCAGGTCTTCTCGATCAGGGCCGCGTCGTGGCTGACGAGCAGAACCGCGCAGTTCCGCTCCCGCGCCAATTCCGTCAAGAGATCGATGGTCTCCTGCTGGGTGATCAGATCGAGACGCGAGGTCGGCTCATCGGCAAACAGAAAGACCGGATCGAGCAGCAGCACGCGCAAAAGAGCGAAACGCTGCAGTTCTCCGCCAGACACCTCCGTCGGCAGCCTCATCAACAACACGGGTGATAGCCGCAACCGCTCCATCAGTGGCCCGACACGGGTCCTGTCCAGCCTGTGCAGGCGGATGAGATCGGCAATCGCCTCCCCGAGCGTGATCTTCTGCGGAAAGGCCGAGGGCGGATCCTGATAGAGCTTCTGGTAGCGGATGGCGGACGCCTGCGGCAGGCGGATGACCTCGCCCGCATCGGGTTTCAAAAGCCCGAGCAGCACGTCCCCAAGCGAGCTCTTGCCCGAGCCGCTCGGTCCGGTGATCCCGACGATCTCGCCGGGACGAAGCGAGAGATCTTGCCCGGCAAACAACAGCTTGCCACCCCGCGCCTTCTTCAGGCCGGAAGCGATCAGGATCGGGTCGGTACCGTCAGGAACGACCGAAGCCCGTTGAGCCCAGTTCTCCGGTTCGGCGGCGATCAGCCGACGCGTATAGTCATGCGAGGGCGATGCCAGCACGTCCGCCGCATTGCCCGCTTCGACGATCTTGCCCTCCAGCATGACGGCGAGATCACCGCCCATCTGCCGGGCGAGCGCCAGATCATGCGTGATGGTGAGCACGGTGCCCCCCGCCTGCACTTCCTGCATCAGAAGCGCGATCACCTCGTCTCGGCGGGCAACATCGAGCCCCTTGGTCGGCTCGTCGGCGATAATGATGCGCGCCCCACCGGCACGCGCGGCTGCAAAGGCGACACGTTGCGCCATACCGCCGGAAAGCTGACCCGGGAGCTTTGCCTCGGCATCGAGCACACCAAGCGCTTCGAGGTCGGTGCGCGCTGCCGAGACGGCCCCATCTTCGTCGAGACGCCCCAGATAACGATGCCCCTCGGCCACCTGGTCGAGCGCGACCATGGTCGGATCGAGCGCCAGCCATGGCTCCTGCGGCAGGACGCCGACCGTCCGCCCCCAGAGTTTCCGAAAGAGCTTCGGCTCGGCCAGAGACAGCGTCTGACCACCGATAGTCAGCGAGCCGGTGGCGGTGAGCCCCTGCGGCAAGAGGCCGATGATTGCTTGGGCAAGCAAGCTCTTGCCCGAGCCGGTTTCGCCGAGAATGGTGAAAGGCTGTCCGGTCTTGAGGGAAAACGAAACCGGTGCAACGATTTCGCCAGTGCTGGCAGAGACCGAAGCCCCGTCGACGGAAAGAAGAATGGTCATGGCTTGTCCTTTCCGGCGATCAGTTGCAGGGCGAGCACCATCAGGAAGATGACGGCGATCGGCTGCAGAAGCGCATGCGGCGCCTCCTGGTAATAAGGCAGAAGCTCGATCATCATCGATCCGAGTTCCGGGGTCGGCGGGCGGACCCCGACGCTGACGAAGCCGAGCGCCGCAATTGCCATGATCGCAGAGGCAGCGCCATAGGCGGCCACCGTCAGAATCATGGGCTTAAGCTCCGGCCAGAGATGCCGGCGCAGGATATAGGCGGGACCGAAGCCGAGCAGACGTGACGCCTCGACCGCTGGCGACATCAGCAGTGGTCGTGCCAAGGCGCGGGTCAGGCGGAAGTATTCGACCCAGAGTACCAGCGAAATGCCGATATAGAGCATGGCCGGATTGTCGGGCACGATCGCCGTCAACATCAGCACCAGCAACAAGCCGGGCAGCGCCAGAAAGGCCTCGGACACCGCACCCACGGCGCGATCGGCAAAACCACCGCGCCAGGCCGCAAGCACACCGAGCAGCACGCCGGGGATCATCGCGGTAAAGACGGACAACAGCGCGAGCCCCAGCGACAGGCGAAGGGCTGCCGCAAGCCGCGCCTGCATCGAGCGGCCGAGATGGTCAAAGCCGAACCAGTCGGCAGCACTCGGCCCCTGCAGGCTATAGCGCAGGGTCTGCTTGAGCGGATCGGCTCCGCCGATCAAAAGCGGGAGGAAGGCAAAAGCCAGGAGCCCGCCCAGAATGGCCACGCCAGCCAGCCGACGCATCGGCCAGCGCGTCGGGCGCGGCGCCACGTAATCGAGTGTCGTCATGTGCTGCGTCTCCGCGGGTCGATGCCATGGCAGAAGAGATCGACCAACGCGTTGAGCGCGACGAACATCAGCCCCATGACGAGTGCTGTGCCCTGGATCATCGGCACATCGCGGCCGAAGATCGCATGCACCAAAGCATGGCCGATGCCCGGCCAGGCAAACAGCGTCTCGACAACGACGACCCCCTCGACGAGATAGACGAACTGCACGCCGAGATAGGTGACGATCGGGACGGCGACATTGCGCAAGCCATGCCGCGAGAACACCTGCCACTCGCTCAAGCCCTTGGTGCGGCCGAAGGCGTAGTAGGGCGAGCGCGAAACGGCGACCATGGCATCCCGCGCCACCCGGTTGGAGACGGCAGCAAGACCGAGCGCCAGCGTCAGAGCCGGGAGCACGAGATGGGCACCATGAGTGTGGCCTGCCACGGGCAGAAGATTGAAGGTGATCCCGAAGATGATGATCAGGACCAGGCCGACAACGAACTGCGGCAGGGCACGAAGACCCGTCGAAACCAGCATCAGCGCACGGTCGAGCACCCCGCCAGGCCTGAGGCCCGCAAGAATGCCGAGCGGCGGTCCGATGAACAGCGACAGCACGATGGCGGCGAGAGCCAGCTGGACCGTGTGACCGAGCTGCATGCCGATCTCTTCGATGACGGGTTTGCCCGTCACCAGGGAGGTCCCGAGATCGAAGCGCAAGAGGTCGGCCATCCAGTCGAAGAGGGCGATGATCGCCGGCTTGCCGAGGTCGAGTTCGGCCGCGACTTTGGCCGCGGCCGCACTGTCGACAACGTCATAGCCATAACGGCCGGCAGCGATCCGGTAGGCAAGGTCGCCCGGAAGCGACCGTGTCATCACGAAGGAGATGAGCCCCACCATGAACGCCACCAGAGCCGCCTGGATCAGGCGGTTCACAATGGCCTTCGTCATTTCGCCCACCGCATGGTTTGAAGACCGAAGCTGCGCTCGAACGGATCGATCGCCGCCCCCTCGAGCTTCGGCGAAAAGGCGACCGTCTGCTGATACCAGGCGAGCGGAATGACAGGCAGCTCGGCCTGGATTGCGGCCACGGCCTGATGGCGCAGCGCCTCGCCTTCAGCGGGGTCCGTGACGCGGGTCAGATCATCAAGCGCCTGTTCGAAGCCGGCATTCGTCCAGTTCATGGCACCCCAGTCACCACCACCCGGGCCGTAGTCGGAAAGCATGGTGCCGATCGGGTCCGGCACCAGGGCAAAGTTGCGCGCCATCAGCGCCAGTTCGAGCGAACCATCCTGATGCTTGGCCGGGATTTCGGATGAATTGGTCGAGTTGATGGTGAGCGCAACGCCGATCTCCTTCAACTGATCCTGCAGGACGGCGGCAATCAGCGGCAGTTCGGGGCGATCGGGATAGGTGGTCAGCGTCAGTGCAAAAGGTTTGCCATCCTTTTGAAGTATCCCATCCGCACCCGCCGTCCAGCCAAGCTCGGCCAGAAGCGCCTTGGCCTTGTCGACATCATAGCCGAGCGGTGCCAGATCGGCATTGTGCCAGATCTTCAGGCTCGGTGGGAAAAGCTGGGTCGCAGCCGCCGGGTAACGCAGGATGGCAACAGCAAGGCCTTCCCGGTCGATGGCGAGGCTCAGCGCCTCGCGCGCCTTGACATCCGCGAGAAAAGGATGACCGGCATTGACCTTGAGCAGCACGCTGCGCGGGATCGACACCGACTGCAGGACGACCTTGTCGCTCTTGGAAAGACGCGTGCGGCTGGCGGGATCGAGGTTGAAGACATAGTCGGCGTCACCGCTCTCGGCCATCAGCGCGCGGGTCTCGGCGCGGCTCACCGAAAGATAAGTCGCCTTCTCGATTTCGGGCTTGTCGCCCCAGTAGTCGGCGAAGCGCTCGACGGCGAGGCTCTGCGGCGGCTCAATCTTCGTCAGCTTGAAGGGGCCTGTCCCGATGATCGCCTTGACGTCAGCGCCTTCATAGGAGGCCGGAGCCAGGATCTGGGCACGGTTTTCGGCAAGGAAGGCGAGCAGCGGCACGAAAGGCTTGGAGAGCGAGACAACGACCGTGCCCTCCCCTTCGGCCTTGATGTCGCCGATCGGTGCCTTGCTCAGAAGTCCGGCCTTGTCCTTGGCAATCTTCAGTGCTGTGACAACCGCTTCGGCCGTCAGCGCCGTGCCATCCTGAAATGTGACGCCCGACTGCAACTCGAAGCGCCAGGTCAGGCCGTCCTCGCTGACCGTCCAGCTCTTGGCGAGTGCGGGAACCGGATTGCCATCCTTGTCCGCCTCGACCAGGGTCTCGACGATCCCCATGCGCAGGAAGATGTCGCCCGACTTTGACGGATCGAGACCGCCGATTTCAAAGGGCGCGACGATGTCGACGACGCCATCGTCCGCCATGGTGGGTGCGGCACCGGCAAGCAGAAGCGCGAGTGAGGCTGCGAAGATATTCCTGAACATTAGGATCACCTATAATGTTATAAAGTTACATTTTTCTACTCAAAGCTTTTCGCGCTGTCCAGTGCTGCGACGCACCAACTCACAAGCGCGCATCGACTTGACGATTTTCAAACTTGCCTGGGCGCACGGAAAACCGTTGCACAGCAGGGGCCGAGGGGGTATTTCGCAGACCATGACCGAACACACTTCAGCCCCCCGCCCTGAGACAACCGGCGCCTTTTGCGTCGCTGCCCTCTATCACTTTGCCAAGTTCTCGCGCTTCGAGAGCTTCCAGGAGCCACTCGAAACGCTCTGCAAGGCGGAAGGCGTCAAGGGCACGCTGCTCATCGCCCATGAAGGCATCAACGGCACGATTGCCGGTACCGACCCCGCGATCGCCAAGGTGCTTGCCTACATTCGTAGCCAGCCGGAATTCTCGAACCTGGAGCACAAGGAAAGCCGGGCATCCAAGATGCCCTTCCTGCGCATGAAGGTTCGGCTGAAGAAGGAAATCGTCACCATGGGCGTCGAGGATATCGACCCCAACGAGATCGTCGGCACCTATGTCGATCCGAAAGACTGGAACGATCTAATCTCAGCTCCCGAGACCATCGTTATCGACACGCGCAACGACTACGAAACCGCCATCGGCATTTTCCGCGGCGCCGTCGACCCGAACACCAAGACGTTTCGTGAGTTTCCGGATTGGGTGAAGAACAATCCCGGCCTGCACAACAAGCCGAAGATCGCCATGTATTGCACCGGCGGCATCCGCTGTGAAAAGGCAACCGCCTTCATGAAGCAGCAGGGTTTTGACGAGGTCTACCACCTCAAGGGCGGCATCCTGAAATATCTGGAGGAAGTGCCGGAAGAACAGAGCCTCTGGGACGGCGCCTGCTTCGTCTTCGACGAGCGCGTGTCTGTGACCCACGGCCTGAAAGAGGGCAATCACAGGCTCTGCCACGCCTGCCGCAACCCGATCACGGCAGAGGAACTAACGCATCCCCACTACGAGGAAGGCGTTTCCTGCAGCCACTGCTATCCCGAGCGCACCGAGGCCGACCGGGACCGCTATCGTCAGCGTCAATTGCAGATCGCGCTCGCCAAGAAGCGCGGCGAGCGCCATATCGGCGGCTGACCGCCGCCGATTGAGTGTTTGGCCGGATCAGCCGGAAATCGCGTCTCCGCGCTTCCAGTCTCTACGGCCCCAGTTTCTGAACCGCATACGGGGTGCGACCACCAGCGCGAAGAAGGGCGCTGCGGCAAAGGCTGCAATGACGACGAGCGGCAGCAGGACCTTGGCATGAACAGCCAAAGCCGGGACCGACAGCACGAGAATGGCGCCGGCTCCGAAGATCACGGCATTGATCATCATGCTGCAGACAATTCTAAGCCAGGTGTCTGTGGTGAACATGGAATGTCTCCTTTCTGAAAGGAGAAGGCGCAAGCCCGGCAATCGGTTCCCAAAGCCGTTTACGGCGCTCAGGCCGAAGCACCGCTATCGCGGCCGCCGGCAAAGGCGAGTTCGGCAGCCTTTGCCCGCAATTCCATCGGTCTCAGCATCAGCGCGGCAATCTCGTCCGGTGACTGCGGACGGCCGAACAGATAGCCCTGCAGCTGGTCACAGCCGGCAATCCGGAGGATAACGGCCTGCTGCTCTGTCTCGACGCCCTCGGCCGTTACGGGGATGCCAAGCGAGCGCGCCAGCGCCACGGTCGCCTGCAGCATTTCCACCGCCCGATGGCCGCGATCCAGTGATTGAACGAGCGACCGGTCGATCTTCATCCGGTCGAAGCCGAACTGTCTGAGATAGCCGACGCTCGAGAAACCCGCGCCAAAATCGTCGAGGGCGATCCTGAGGCCGAGTGACCGCAGCCGGTCCATGGCGAGCCGTGCCCGCTCGGGGCTCTGGATGAAATAGGTCTCGGTCATTTCCAGGACGACACGACCAGGCTCGATGCGCGCCTCCTCGAAGGTCGCGGCGACATGATCGACAAAGGCCGGATCGCGGAACTGGCCGGGAGAAACGTTGACCGAAAGCTTCAGCTCCGGCCAGTGGCCGAGCTGACGCAGCGCCTGGCTGAGAACGCAGAGGCCGAGCTGGTCGATCAGGCCGCTGGTCTCGGCGATCGGAATGAAAACATCCGGCGACACCGGCCCATGGCCCCGGCGCGTCCAGCGCGCCAGCGCCTCGACGCTGACAAGGGCAAAGGTCTTGGCATCGACGACCGGTTGGTAGACGACCTCGATCTCGCCGCGAGCAATCGCCTCGCGCAGATCGATTTCCATCTGATTGCGGCTCTGCCGCTCCTCGTCCATGCGCGGGTCATAAACCGTCCAGCGGCCACGACCACCATCCTTCGACGAATACATCGCCATGTCGGCACGCCGGGTCAGCTCGCCGCCGTCGACAAGACCGCCCTCGGATACGCAGATGCCGATGCTGCAACCGACCACGACGGTCCGTTCCCCGAGAAGTACCGGCTCGTCGAAGAAGGCAATGATCGAGCTTGCAAGAGCAAGGGCCCGCTCCTGCGCATCCTTGCCGGTCAAAACGATACCGAACTCGTCGCCGCCGATCCGGGCAAGTGCCGAAGCATCCCCGACGAGAACCGAGAGGCCGGCAGCGACCGCCCGGATGAGCCGATCGCCCGTCGCATGACCATAGGCGTCGTTCACCTCCTTGAAGCCATCCAGATCGAGATAGAGCAGGACGACGTCTTCGTTGGCGTCGCGCCCGCGTCGCACCTGATCCTCAAGCAACTGGGTCAGGCCGGCTCGATTGAGGAGCCCGCTGAGGCGGTCGGTTTGGGCGAGCTGGACGGCATTGGCTTCATCGGCCCGTACGCGGCGCAACTCGGCATTGCCGATGATCACGAGCAGGACGGCATAGATGGTGACGATAACCAGCGCCGCCTTGATCAGGGGCGCGACCTGCTCACGGCTCTGATCGCCTGGGGCACGAGGGGACCAGGCCAGGGAGGCGATGGCCTGACCGGAAGGGGCAGATATCGTGACGGAGGCATTGCTCGACGTGGGCGGCACAAGAATGAGGCCGGGAAGCACATATGCGTCGGACAGTCGCTTTACCGTAAGCGGTGAAAGATGCCGAATGAAAGCGAGATAGACCCAATCTGTGGGGGGAGTGCCGATCTCGCCTGATTTTGGCCGGATCAGGGCAACACCGGCAGAGCCGATCCCCTTTTGGGTACGGATGAAGCCCAGGGCCTGCGGTGTCAGGCCACTCTCACCGGAACGCACCTTGTCGAAGAGCCCCATCAGCGCCGGCGTCAGATAGCCGCTGGCATCTCCCTCGACCGGGTGGCCGTCGGAATAGGCCATCATCGGACGACCCTCGGCATCGAGCACGATCGCGACGTCGAACAGATCGCTGTCGAAGGTCATGTCGCCGAAATTGCTGATCATCCAGGCCATGTCCTTGTGGACATAGGCATTGGTCGCGGCATCATCCCAGGCGGTGTAGTCGAGCAGTGTCGCGCCCAGCTGATGTTCGAAGGTCTGGACGGCGCCGACCAGCGTTTCGCGCGAGCGTTCCTCGTCCAGATGATTGGCATAGCTTGCGACACGATCGAGCGCGGTCATCACGATCGAGGCCACCATCATCGCCATGACTGCGAAAACGACGAGCAAGGCTGCGACTGCCACCCGTCGGGTGGCGAGTGGCCGTAGCCGTCTGTCCAAATGGTGAAGCCGCATACGATTTACCCAAGGCTGAAGCCACACCTTGCGTCGAAATGTGTTCAATTTGACTTAACAGACGGAACGGCATGCAGAACAACCAACCACCTGAATATCTTGATATTCAGACAAGAAAGGGCCCCGGTTTCCCGGAGCCCTCGAGGTCGACCTGGAGGTGCCGACATGGATCGATGAATGGTCAGGCGACGACGGAGACGAACTCGTCCTTCGGACGGCGTACCTTCTTCAGGCCGGCAAGCCAGTCGCCTTCTGCGGCACGATAGCCGAGCGGCAGGATCGTGACCGAGCGCAGGCCCTTTTCACGCAAGCCCAGGATTTCGTCGAGCTTGGCCGCGTCGAAGCCTTCCATCGGGGTCGCATCGACACCTTCGAAGGCGGCGGCAGCAACCGCCATGCCAAAGCCGATATAGGCCTGGCGGGCGGCATGCTCGAAATTCACGTCCGCGTCGCGGCCCGGATACATGCCGAGCAGCATCTGGCGATAGTTCTCGAAGCCCTCGTTCTTGAAGCCGCGCTCATCGTTCGTGAGGTCGAACATGTGGTTGATGCGCTCGACCGTGTAGTTGTCCCAAGCGGCGAAGACGAGCAGATGCGAACCTTCAGTCACCTGTGCCTGGTTCCAGGCGATTTCCTGGATCTTGGCGCGCACGTCCTTGTTCGTCACCACGATGACTTCGAAAGGCTGCAACCCGCTGGAGGTCGGAGCCAGGCGCGCCGCTTCGAGAATGCGCTCGACTTTGTCTTCGGACACGGTCTTGGACGGGTCCATCTTCTTGGTGGCGTAACGCCAGTTCAGCTTTTCGATCAATTCGGACATGGTGTCGCTCCTGTTTCAACCCTCAAGGCGCCACGGGAGTTGGCACGGCCGGTCGGGTCTGGTATAAATTCGTAACCAGGCCTAGATAGGGAACCGGAAAATTTGTGCAAGAAGGCACATGTTTGATACCAGGTTACACCGATGGAACGATTGGAACCGCCATGTGCGACAATTATGACCCGACCAAGTGCCAGACCGTCAGCGAAATGCTAGCAAGACTGGGCGACAAGTGGACGGTTCTGGTCATCATGATGCTGGCAGACGGGCCGCAGCGCTTTTCAGATCTCAAGCGATCTGTCGTTGGCATATCCCAGCGCATGTTGACCTTGACGCTCCGCGCTTTGGAACGGGACGGCATTGTCGAACGCACGGTGCATCCGACCGTGCCGCCCAAGGTGGAATATGCGCTGACCGATCTCGGCCGATCCTTCGGCGAGCCGATCCGCGCACTCGGCGGCTGGGTCTTCACCCATCACGAGCGCATCCAGACGGCGCGCGCCGAATTTGACCGTCGTAACGAAGCCGACCTCGGCAACAAGCTGATCAAGTTGGGCTGATCACCTAGACGTGCGGGGGCCGAAAGCCCCCCCCTGCCCGGTCAATCCGCCTTGAAGTTCCCCTTCGGAAAGTCAGAGGCAAGATCCCGATACCATTTGCCGCTCTTCTTGATCGTGCGGACCTGGGTGTCGTAATCGACATGCACCAGACCGAAGCGCATCCGGTAGCCCTCCGCCCATTCGAAATTGTCCATCAGCGACCAGGCGAAATAGCCCTGCATCGGATAGCCACCGGCGATCAGATCGGCGACCTTGTCGAGATGCTCGGCGTAGTAATCGAGCCGCGGCTGGTCCTCGACCTCACCGCCCTCGACTTCCATGTTGTAGCAGGCGCCGTTCTCGGTGATGTAGCAGACCGGCAGGTCGTAGCGGGCATAGAGCCGCTCGACGAGCGACTTCAGCGCCGGCGCATAGACCTCCCAGCCGATATCGGTTCTCACGTCCGACACGGGTGCCGCATTGACGGTCGCCGGGAATTCCGCACCCGGCGTCGGATCGTCGGCCACGCGCATCGGCGTGTAGTAGTTGAGCCCCCACCAGTCGAGCTTCTGGTTGATGATCGCAAGATCCCCCTCTTCGATCTTGGGCATACGATGGCCGAGTGCGGAGAGAAAATCTGCCGGATATTCGCCCTTGAAGACCGGATCGAAGAAGACGCCGTTGTGGAACTGATGCGCCCGCTCGGCAGCGGCCGTGTCGGCAGCGCTGTCGGAACCCGCAAGCGTCTCATGCGCATTCAGCACCAGCCCGACAGGCACTTTCGGCGCCGCGTCGCGGATCGCCTGCACCGAAAGACCATGGGCCAGATTGGTGTAATGCAGCGCATGCAGGGCCGCATCCATGCTGCGCTCGCCGGGGGCGTGAATGCCGTAGAGATGGCTGAGCCAGACCGAGCACCAGGGTTCGTTGAAGGTCGCAACCGCATCCAGCCGATCGCCAAGCCGCTCCATGACGACCTTGGTGTAGCGCTGAAACGCCTGCGCCGTCGACCGCGCCGTCCAGCCGCCCTCGCCCATCAGGGCCAGCGGCAGATCCCAATGGTAGAGCGTCGCATAGGCCTTGATGCCACGCGCCTTCAACCCGTCGACGAGGTTGTCGTAGAAATCGAGGCCCTTCTCATTAACAGGTCCGGTCCCGTCAGGCAGCACGCGCGGCCAGGCGATCGAGAAGCGATAGCCGGTGACGCCCATGTCCTTGATCAGATCAAGATCGCTTTCCCAGCGATTGTAGTGATCGCAGGCCATATCGCCATTGTGCCGCCCAAATACACGGCCCGGCATGTTGGAGAACGCATCCCAGATCGAGGGCTTGCGCCCATCCGCCTTCGATGCCCCTTCGATCTGGAAGGAGGCTGTGGCGACGCCAAAGAGGAAGTCACCGGGAAAACGCGAGGCGAGAGCCTTGGAATCGATCATGGGAAATGTCCTTCGTCGGGTCGAGGCGGAAGGGCCGCCGCTGGTCAGTCGATGAGCGGTTTAGAGCAATCGGACGACGCGGTGAAGACATCGGACAGAAAAAACTGCAACGTTGCAGTTAGATCACCCTCTCCCTGAGGGGAGGGTCGGAGCGCAGCGGAGGCAGGTTGAGGAGCGGTTCGGCGAGGCATCTGCATGGCCCATCAACCCCTGCCCCTCATCCGCCCTTCGGGCACCTTTTCCCCGCGAGCGGGGAGAATGCCTCGCCGCTGGCCAAACATTCCCCCCTCTCCCCGCCTGCGGGGAGAGGGTAGGGTGAGGGGCAATCCTTGGCGGGAGAGCCTGAAGATAAATCTTACACCTTCACCCAACCGCCATTCTGCTTTGAAGACGCGATGCAGGCCTCGACGAAGGCCACACCCTTCACGCCGTCATCCACCGTTGGATAGACCACAGCCGCATCGACGGCAGTACCGACCTTCGCCGCATTGATGGCATGAGCCGCTTCCGTGTAGATCGTCGCGAAAGCTTCGAGATAGCCCTCCGGATGCCCCGAGGGGATCCGTGTCACACGCGCCGCAGCGGCATTCGCCCCTGCCCCGCCGCGCGTGATCAGCTGCTTCGGCTCACCGAGACGCGTGAACCACAGATAGTTCGGATCGGCCTGCGTCCATTCGATGCCGGCCTTGGTGCCGTAGATGCGGACCTTCAGCCCGTTTTCATTGCCGGTCGCCACCTGGCTGCACCACAGCATGCCCTTGGCGCCGCCCTTGAATCGCAGCATCACATGCGCATTGTCATCGAGACGTCGGCCCTCGACGAAGGTATGCACGTCGGCTGCCAGCTCATCGAGCTCCAGGCCCGAGATGAAGCTGCCGAGGTTATAGGCATGGGTGCCGATGTCGCCTGTCGAGCCGCCAGCACCGGATTGTGCCGGATCAGTGCGCCAGACGGCCTGCTTGGCACCGGTCTGTTCGACAGGTTCAGCCAGCCAATCCTGCGGATACTCCATCTGCACCAGCCTGATATCACCGAGTTCGCCGGACGCGACGAGTTCACGCGCATGGCGAACCATCGGATAGCCAGTATAGTTATGCGTCAGGATAAACAGGGCCTTGGCCTTGTCGGCAATGGCCTTGAGCGCCTTGGCGTCTTCGAGATTGGATGTCAGCGGCTTGTCGCAGATGACATGGATACCCTTTTCGAGAAAAGCCTTGGCGGCAGCAAAATGCACGTGGTTCGGTGTCACGATCGACACCGCCTGGATGCCGTCTTCCCGCGCTGCTTCCTTCTCCGCCATCTCCTGGAAAGAGCCATAGCAACGTTCCGGGTCCAGCCCGAGATCGCGCCCCGAAGCGAGGGACTTCTCCGCCGTCGACGACAGCGCACCGGCGACGAGATCATAATGATCGTCCAGCCGGGCCGCCATGCGATGCACAGCACCGATAAACGCCCCTTGCCCGCCGCCGACCATGCCAAGCCGGATCTTCGGTGTCCGCTCGCCCGTTTTGCTCGCTTCGATCGCCATGATGCGTCCTCCTTCTTTAAGCTGCGTCTGGAGTTCACGCTCCAGATCCGTTAGACTGACATCCGTAAAGAAGGATGCCCTGACAGTGAACAACTGAGATCCGCCTCTTCAGAGGCAAAGCATTTGAAGCCGGTGTCAGCGATTGACGCGACGCCGAAGCCAAGCTTTTGCAAGGATCTCAACCATGCCTTTTCTCGACCCGAGACAACCCCATCCCATTACGCTCGCCGATAGCACGCTTTATCGCGAGACCGTTCAGCTTGCCGCCGTCATCGATCATCCGCGCATGGAGGTCGGCGACTTCAGCTACTTCACCCATTCCGGCAGAGCGGAAGAAACGGCGCAAATTCTTGCGCCCTATCTCTATCCCTTCAGCCAGGAAAGACTGGTCATCGGCCGCTTCGTGCAGATCGCGCGCGAGGCGATCATTATCACCAGTTCGGCCAACCACGCCATGACGGGTGTCACCACTTATCCCTTCCGCGTCTTCAGCCCCGAGACCATCGACGGCTATCAGGACCTGCCCTTCCATGACACCGTTGTCGGCCACGACGTCTGGATTGGCCATGGCGCAACGATCATGCCGGGGGTCACAATCGGTTCTGGCGCGATCATTGCCGCCCGCGCCGTCGTCACCCGCGATGTGCCGCCCTACGCCATCGTCGGCGGCAATCCGGCAACCGTGATCCGCATGCGCTTCACGGATGAAGAGATCACCGATCTGCTCACCCTCGCCTGGTGGGACTGGCCGCTCGACAGGATCGAACGCGCACTGCCCCACCTCGAGAGCGGCGACATCGCCGCCCTCAAGAAGGTCTAATCTCAGAGACCCAGCATCCGGCGGTTTGCGGCATCGTCCGTGCCGCCGGAGGCGAAGTCGTCGAAGGCCTTCTCGGTGACGCGGATGATATGCGCCCGGACGAAATCCGCACCCTCGCGGGCGCCGTCTTCCGGATGCTTCAGCGCGCATTCCCATTCGACAACGGCCCAGCCGTCGAAATCATTCGCTGCCATCTTCGAAAAGATCGCGCCGAAATCGACCTGGCCGTCGCCGAGCGAGCGGAAGCGCCCTGCCCTGTTGACCCAGCCCTGGTAGCCGCCATAGGCGCCCTGCCGGCCGGTCGGATTGAATTCCGCGTCCTTGACGTGGAACATCTTGATCCGGTCCTTGTAGATGTCGATGTTGTCGAGATAGTCGAGGCACTGCAGCACATAGTGCGAGGGGTCATAGAGCATGTTGGCGCGAGAATGGTTCTTCACCCGCTCGAGGAACATCTCGAAGGTGACCCCGTCATGCAGGTCTTCACCCGGATGGATCTCGTAGCAAACGTCGACACCCTGCTCCTCGGCATAATCGAGGATCGGCAGCCAGCGGCGCGCCAGTTCGTCAAACGCTGTCTCGACGAGACCGGCCGGGCGCTGCGGCCACGGGTAGATATAGGGCCAGGCGAGCGCGCCCGAGAAGGTCGCATGCGCCTTGATGCCGAGATTGCGGGAGGCCTTCAGCGCATATTTGACCTGCTGCACGGCCCATTCCTGGCGCGCCTTCGGATTGCCACGAACTTCCGGCGCCGCAAAGCCGTCAAAGGCTTCGTCATAGGCCGGATGAACCGCAACCAGCTGGCCCTGAAGGTGGGTGGAAAGTTCGGTGATTTCGACGCCGTTCGCCCGCGCCACGCCGGCAAGCTCGTCGCAATAATCCTTGGATTCGGCGGCCTTTTTCAGGTCCATCAGCTGGCCGGCCCAGGTCGGCACCTGCACGCCTTCATAGCCCTTGTCGGCGGCCCATTTGGTAATTCCATCCCAGGTATTGAATGGCGCGGCATCACCCGCAAACTGACCGAGAAAGATCGCCGGTCCCTTGATCGTCTTCATGAATTCTCCTCCCTGAGATCCCTGCAACGTTTCCGTAAACGATTACAGGAGATGGATTTTCGACACAACCGCAATGATGCCTATGGTGAAAAGTCTGCCCGGGAAAACCCGGGCAGACCGATTGCGCTTAAATTTTCCGAGATCAGAACGGCGAATCCGGGAAGTAGTAGCCTTCCGCGTTTTCAGGCGTGATCAGCGTCGCATCCAGCGTGTAGGTGCCATGCACCGGAACGCTGTCGTAGAGGGCGGCAGCCGTCATTTCCAGCGCGGTACCGACCATCGACGGCGGGTAGAGAACGTTGACCGGAACCATCTTGTCGCCATCCATGACCTTCTTGATCATGTCCTTCGAACCGGCACCACCGATGATGTACTGGATGTCGGTACGGCCGGCCTGCTCGATGGCCTGCAGCACGCCGACAGCCATGTCGTCATCCTGGCACCAGACCACATCGATCTTCGGATATTTGGTCAGGTAGTCTTGCATGACCTTGAAGGCATCGTCGCGGTTCCAGTTGCCGAACTGGCGGTCGAGAATCTTGACGTTCGAGCCCTCAATACCCTTGTCGAAACCGTCCTGGCGCTGCTGATCGATCGGGATCGGCATGCCGCGGATGACGACGACTTCGGCGTCCGGGGTCGTCTCGGCAATATACTTGCCGGCGACTTCACCGAGAGCCGGGTTGTTGCCGGCGACATAGAGATCGCGGACGGTGTTGTCGTTGACCGAAGGTGCGCGGTCGACGAGCGCGACGAACTTGCCGCTGTCCTTGATCTGGCGGATGGCGTTGACCAGCGGATCCGGATCCGTCGGCAGGATGACGAGCGCATCGATGCCCTGCGTCGCAAGATCCTGCACGGCATTCGCCTGGCTGGACGGATCGGCAGAGGTCTTGACGACGACGTTGAGGCCCGGATGACGCTCCATCAGCTGCTTGGCGATACGTTCGGCATGATAGATCACACCCGATGTCCAGCCGTGTGTTGCAGCCGGGATCGAGACGCCGATCGTCTTGGTGTCCTGGGCCTGCGCCACGCCGAAGATCGACACGAGCGCGGTCATGGCGACGGCCATGCCCATAAGTTTCTTATGCATTGGTTTCCTCCCAAAGTGACGAGGGTCGAGTTCGAACGGACCGGGCGACCCTCCTGCCCGGCCGTTTCCTTACGCCTTGCGCGCCAGCGATCGCTGGACGAGCATCGCGATGATGATGATCGTGCCCTGGATGGCGCCGATCAGATATTCGGAGATGAAATTCGAGAGCAGCATGATGTTGCCGACAAGCTCGAGAATGAAGGCGCCGCAGATCGTGCCCCAGACACGCCCCGCCCCGCCTTTCAGCGCCGTACCGCCGACGACAACCGCGGTGATCGCCTGCAACTCCCAGAGAATACCCGTGGTCGCCGAGGTCGAACCAAGACGCGGCACGTAGAGCAGCACGGCAATTGCGACGCAGAGCCCCTGGATGACGAAGGCGATGGTGCGTACGCGGTCCACCGCAATGCCGGAATAGCGCGCCACATCCCGGTTTGAACCGACGGCCACCACATGACGACCATAGCGCGTGCGATAGAGGACGACGGCAGCAATCGCGGTCACGACAAGGATGATGACGATCGGTACGGGAATACCAAGGATCGAGCCGAAATAGACCGGGCGATACAGCGCCTGTTGCTCGGCATCGCGCAGGGTGATCGCGCCGCCCTGGGAGAGCCAGGTCGTCAGACCGCGATAGATGCCCATGGTCCCGAGTGTGGCGATGAAGGGCTCGATCTTGCCGACGGTGGTGATCAACCCGTTGGCGAGACCGCAGAGCGAACCAATGATGATGGCAAGTGCCATGGCCGCGGCAATCATGAGGCCAGGATCGGCAATGGCGCCGGAATTCATGAAGAGGATCATCAGGCTGGCGACAAAGGCCACCATTGAACCGACGGAGAGATCGAGGTCGCCCGAGGAGATGACGAAAGTCGCGCCAACGGCGATGATCGCAATGAAGGCAGAGCGGGTTGCGACATTGGCGAGATTGGTGAGGCCAATGAAGTTCGGGTTCACCAGCGCACCGATGATTAGAAGGATCAGCAGCGCAGCAAAGGGTGCGACGGCACGCAGGTCCACATCGCGAAAGGTGCGGCGTGGACGGCCAGGTGTGTTCGTTTCAGTCTCGGCAGTCATGGTCTTCCCGTCTCCTCCCACGCACCCCAGCCTTGAGGTCGCGCACCCTGAAGTCTTCGTTTTCAAGCCCGGTCTTGCCGCCAGGCTGTTGCATTCACCTAGCTCGCCATCTGCCGTTTCAGGCCGGCGGCGTAGCGCATGATCGTTTGTTCGTTGATGTCCTCGCCCTCGAGCAGACCGACCATGTGGCCCTCGCGCATCACGGCCACCCGCGTGCAAAGACCGATCACCTCGGGCATCTCAGAGGAGATGACGATGATCGAGCGCCCCTCGCGGGCAAGCGCTGCGATGAAATGATAGATCTGCTGCTTGGTGCCGACATCGATGCCGCGTGTCGGCTCATCGATGATGATGATCTGGGGCTCGACTTCCATGATCTTGGCCAGCAGCAGCTTCTGCTGGTTGCCGCCCGACATGCGCCCCACCCGCACCTTGTCGTCGCGCACGCGGATATCGAAGCGGCGCTTCGCCCGCGCCATTGCCTTCGCCTCGCTGCCGGGATCGAGATAGCCGTGACGCACATGATTGTCCATCGACTGCAGCGTCAGGTTCGCCGTCATGCCCTCGCCCAGCAACAGGCCCTTGCCCTTGCGGTCCTTGGTCATATAGGCGAGCCCACGCCGGTTTGCTTCGCGGAAATCACCGGCGTTAAGCACGGCACCCTTGAGCCTGACCTCGCCGGACAGACGCGGACGCAGACCCGCCACCGCCTCCATCAGCTCGGTGCGGCCTGACCCGATCAGGCCGGAAAAGCCGAGCACTTCGCCACGCTTCAGCTCGAAGCTGGCATTCTTCACAAACCCCGTCGTCAGATCCCGAACCGAAAGCACGATCTCTTCGTCGACATTGGGTTCATGCTTGGTCGGATAGAGGCTAGACAATTCACGACCAACCATCAGCTGGGCGATCGCCTCGCTGTCGAGCGCCGAGGTCGGCGCAGTCTTCACCCATTGGCCGTCGCGCAGCACCGTCACCCGGTCGGTCAGCTCCATCACCTCGTCGAGCTTGTGGGAGACGAAGACGAAGCTCGTTCCCCGCGCACGCAGTTTGCGCACCTGGTCAAACAACACTTCGGTCTCGTCACGCGACAGAACCGCCGTCGGCTCGTCCATGAAGACAATGCGCGCCTTGCGGCTGATCGCCTTGGCAATCTCGACCATCTGCTTGTCGGCGACCGCCAACGAGCTGATCAGCGCATTCTCGTCGATTCTGGAGCCAAGCTGGTCGAGCACACGCCGCGCCTCCGCCCGCATTGTTGCGCGGTCGAGCAGACCGAAGCGCGTGACTTCGCGACCGAGAAACAGGCTCTCGGTCACCGTCAGATGATCGGCAAGATTGAATTCCTGGTGGATGAGCACGATGCCGAGCGCTTCGGCCGCCCCATTGGCTGGCAGCGTCACGGGCTCGCCGTCCAGCAGGATGCGACCGGCCGTCGCCTGCTCGAAACCTGAGAGTATTTTCACCAGCGTCGATTTGCCAGCACCATTCTCGCCCATGAGCGCGTGAACCTCGCCCGGCAAGACGTCGAAATCCACGCTGAACAGCACCTGGACTTCGCCAAATGATTTGGAAATTCGCTCCGCCACGAGCACGGGTGTCCGCGCTTCGTCCCCAGCCAATGTCATGCAATCCTCCCCAGCGGCTCCTCAACCGCCATGCCATTTGTGTAAACCTTTACATGCCTGATGTAAAGGTTTACATCATCACATCACGGAGAGTTTTTGTTCCCTTTCCGCTTTCGCAGCTGAGGCTGGGAATGTAAGGTCTCCAACGATTCCAGACGGATAGGGGATAAGGGCGCGTGCCGGACACAGCACCAGCGACGATCGAGGACGTGGCGCGCATCGCGGAAGTGTCGATCGCGACGGTCAGTCGTGCGATCCACACCCCCGACAAGGTGGCGAAATCGACCCGCCAGCGGGTGAACCAAGCGATTGCCATCACCGGCTACACGACCAATGCCATGGCGCGCTCGCTGCGCATGGGCCGGTCGAACATGATCCTGATCCTCGCCCCCGACATTGGCGACCCGAATTTCTCTTCGACCCTGATCGGACTTGAAAACGAAGCGCGCGCCCATGGCTTCGGCGTCCTGATCGGTCACACCCAAAACGATCCCGAACGTGGGCTTGAGTATCTCAAGTTCCTGAGCTCCGGCCAGGCCACAGGCCTCGTTCTCTTCACAGGCCACGAACCCTTCGGCCATCAGGTGGTCGGCCAGCGACTGCCGCCTTCGGTCGCCGTCTTCGAACCGGTCTTCGGCTCGAAAATCTCCTATGTCGGCGTCGATGATGTCGCAGGCGCCCGGAAGGCGGCTGAACATCTGCTTTCGGCTGGCCACCGCGCAATCGCCTTCATCGGCGACAGCAAGACGCGGCTTGGCCACCAGCGCCGCCGCCAGGGGTTCGACAAGGCGCTCGACGCCGCCCGCATCCCGCCGAACCAACGCTTTGTACTGGAAGGCGAAGGTACGATCGAAAGCGGACGACTTGCCGTCGAGCAGCTCTTCATGCGCGATCAGCTGCCGACAGCCTTCATGTGCGTCAATGATGCGACCGCCGTTGGCGTGATCAACGGCCTGACCGCCCGCGGCTACGACCTGCCGCATGATTTCTCCGTCATCGGCTTCGACGACGTGCCCCAGGCGACCTATGTGAACCCCGCGCTCACGACCATCCGCCAGCCCCGCACGGCAATTGGCCGCCAGGCCATGTCGCTGCTGATCAAGTCGCTCGCCGAGCGCCCGACAGAGCGCCAGGAAATCCTGCTGATGCCGGACCTGATCGTGCGCGGCTCGGTGACCGGACCGGCCAAACGCTAGCCTCGCCGTCTCGCGCCACCTGGTGCCGATGGACCCATCTTCGGTCTGGGCCGTTGACCGACATACCCCTATATTGGCAGTTCGAAAGCCAGCCCCTGCCTCAGCAACCTGAAACCCCAGATGAGTGTCGCCTTCACCAAGGAAGAAAGTTCGGAAACCGCCGCAGAAACCCATCTGCCGGACCGCCCGATCTCGCCCCATCCGAACCTGGTGACGGCGACAGGCCTGAAGCTCCTGCAGGCCCAGGCGGAAGAGGCCCGCGCCGCCTATCTCGCGGCACAGGCGGTCGAGGACATCAATGAGCGGCGACGCCAGTCGGCCGTGCCCTATCGTGACCTCAAATACCTGACGGAGCGGCTGCACACCGCCCAGGTGATTCCGGATCCGGTCGACAACATGGTGGTTGCCTTTGGTAGCAAGGTCACCTTCGAACGCGATGACGGCCGCGTCCAGACCTACCGCATCGTCGGCGAGGACGAGGCCGATCCGAAGGAAGGGTCGATTTCATTCGTCTCACCCGTTGCAACCCGCCTGATGGGCAAGAGCGTGGGCGATGTCGTGACGGTCGGCGACCAGGAGCTGGAGATCACGGCGATCGGGTGACGGTAGCCTGGAGGGCAACGTCCTTTCACCGCCGTCATCCTCGGGCTTGTCCCGAGGATCTATTGCCGCCTGCCGGAACCTCGACTCTTCGGGCAACCGCTGAGCCCGCCCGGCTTTCTGAACCGTCCAAACCGCGACCACCCTTGGTAGATCCTCGGGACAAGCCCGAGGATGACGGCCGTTCAAGAATGCAAAAGGCCGGGACACTTTTGCGCCCCGGCCCTTCTGTGCATTTATACCCTCAGATCAAACGTAGCGGTTGACCACGTTCTCCAGCAGTTCCTGCTTGCCGGAAACCGGCTTCGGGTTGACGTTCTGGGCTTCGACGCGGGCGGCGATCGCATCGAGGCTTTCTTCGCCGCGCAGCATCTTCTGGTTCTCGGCCTTGTCCCAGCCGGCGTAACGGCTGTTGAGCGGAGCCGAGAGCGCCTTGTCTTCCACCATCTTGGCGGCAGCCTTGAGGCCGCGGGCGCAGCAGTCCATGCCGCCGATATGGCCGATCAGCAGGTCTTCGGCGTCGAGCGACTGACGGCGCAGCTTGGCGTCGAAGTTGGTGCCACCGGTGGTGAAGCCTCCAGCCTGCAGGACCTGGTAATAGGCCAGCGCCATTTCCGGAACATTGTTCGGGAACTGGTCGGTATCCCAGCCGGACTGGTAGTCATTGCGGTTCATGTCGATCGAACCGAAGATCCCCAGAGCATTGGCAAGTGCCAGCTCATGCTCGAAGGAGTGGCCGGCGAGGATCGCATGGCCCTGCTCGATGTTCACCTTCACTTCGTTTTCGAGACCGTAGCGCTTCAGGAAGCCGTAAACGGTAGCGACATCATAGTCATACTGATGCTTCGACGGCTCCTGCGGCTTCGGCTCGATCAGGATCGCGCCCTTGAAGCCGATCTTGTGCTTGTATTCAACAACGAGATTGAGGAAGCGACCCATCTGGTCGAGTTCGCGTCCAAGGTCGGTATTGAGAAGGGTCTCATAGCCTTCGCGACCGCCCCAGAGCACATAGTTCTCGCCGCCGAGCTTCAGCGTCGCGTCCATGCAGGTCTTCACGGTTGCGGCTGCAAAGGCGAAGACGTCAGGATCGGGATTGGTCGCCGCACCCGACATGTAGCGGCGATGCGAGAACATGTTCGCCGTGCCCCAGAGCAGCTTGACGCCGGTCTCTGCCTGCTTCTGAGCAAAATAGTCGACGATCTCGTTGAGGTTCTTGGTGTTCTCGGCGAAGCTGTTGCCCTCGGGGCGAACATCGGCGTCGTGGAAGCAGTAGTAGGGCGTGCCGAGCAGCTGGAAGAATTCGAAGGCGACATCGGCCTTCATCTTCGCTGCAGCCATCGTGTCCTCAAACCACGGACGCTCAAACGTGTTGCCGCCGAACGGGTCGGTGCCCGGCCACACGAAGGTATGCCAGTAGGCAACGGCAAAGCGCAGATGGTCTTCCATGCGCTTGCCGAGAACGACTTCGTCGGGATTGTAATGGCGGAAGGCCAGCGGATTGGTGCTGCCTTCGCCTTCGTATTTGATCTTCTGGATATTGCCGAAGAAACCTGTGCTCATGGGTAGTCCTCCTTGGTGTGTTTGTGTTTCCACCCTCCCCTTGAGGGGGAGGGTCGGACCGTTAGGTCCGGGGTGGGGTGATGGTGGGGCTCGCCCCACCCGCTGCTTGCGCCGCGACCTCCCCCCTGAAGGGGGAGGTGGGAAATCAAAGTCCCCGGATCGCCGGATAAAGCGCCCGGTAGCGACCGTAGGCCGCCTCGTAAGCCGAAGTCAGATCACGCACCGGCTCGACCGTCTCCGCTGTTTCAGGCGCCGTGCAAACCGACAGCGGATCAGCCCCGGTCGCCGCAATCAGCCCGAGCCGTGCGGCACCGAAGGCAGCGCCGAAATCACCGTCGGCGGGAATATCGACCGGCATGTCGAGCGCTGTCGCAATCGAAGACAGCCAGTAGCGCGAGCGCGAACCGCCGCCGATAGCCGTCACCCGGTCAATCTTCGTGCCGGCCGACTTCAGCGCTTCGAGGCTATCGCGGATGGCGAAGGTCACGCCTTCCAGCACAGCCTGGGTCAGCACGACGCGGTCGCTTTCATGGCCGAGCCCGATAAAGGCGCCCCGGATCTTCGCGTCATTATGCGGTGTGCGTTCACCCGAGAGATAGGGCAGGAAGGTGACGCCCGTCGGTGCCTTGAGTGCGTCGCCGAGTTCGCTGGTAAGCTCCCCGGCCGACTTGCTGGTCACGCCGGAATGCCAGTTGAGCGCGTCGGTGGCCGACAGGATGACGCCCATCTGGTGCCAGGTATTGGGCAGCGCATGGCAGAAGGCATGCACGGCACTTTCCGGCTTTGGCAGATAGGAGCCGTTGGCGGCGAAGAGAACGCCAGACGTGCCGAGCGAAACAAAGGCCTGGCCTTCGGCGACAGTACCCATGCCGCAGGCAGACGCCGCGTTGTCCCCTGCCCCGCCGGCAACCACCACGTCAGAGCCGAGGCCCCATTTTTCAGCTAGTTCGGCGCGCAATGTGCCAGCGCGATCCGTGCCCTCGACGAGGCCCGGCATCTGCTCGACGGTCAACCACGTTGCCTCCAGCAGTTCCGGAGACCAGGCACGCTTGCCGGTATCGAGCCAGCTGGTGCCGGCCGAATCCGACATGTCGGAGAGATATTCTCCCGTCAACCAGAGACGCAGGTAATCCTTCGGCAGGAGAACCTTGGCGACCTTGGCAAAGGTCTCCGGTTCGTTGTTCTTCACCCAGGCGAGTTTCGGGGCTGTAAAGCCTGGGAAGACGATGTTGCCGGTGAGCGCCCGGAAACGCGGATTTGCATCGAGGCTTGCCGCTTCCGCGTGGCTTCGCGTATCGTTCCAGAGAATGCAGGGCCTGAGCACCCGATCCTTGGCGTCTATGAGGGTCGCGCCATGCATATTGCCGGACAGGCCGATGCCTTTCACCGCGGCAAGTTCTTTCGGATGCGAGGTCTTCAGCGCCGCAACAGCCTCTTCAGTCGCGTGCAGCCAGTCGCCCGGCGCCTGTTCCGACCAGCCGGGATGCGGTCGCTGCACGGTGAGACCGGCATGACCAACGCCGACAACCTTCTGGTCGCCGTCGATCAGCATCGCCTTGACGCTAGATGTGCCGAGATCCAATCCGAGATACATGGGTGTCCTCCATTCCTCTGCCTTCAGGGCAGATTGTCCTTCAAGAATATGTCGATACGAATGCGCTCCTGGGCGGCCACGACGGGCAGACCATCGGCCTTGGCCTTCAGCACGCGAATGGCGCTGCGCACCTCATGGCCGGCATCCTGGTTCAGCACGGCATCGATGAGGCCTGACTGGAGCGCCCCGCGCGTCGTCTCCGTCAGTTCATGGGCGATGACCACCGGACGGCGTTCCGCCGGCTGCCGTTCAAGCGCCTTGACGAGCCCGCGATTGCCGGCACCGAGACTGTAGAGTGCGACGATATCACTTCGGTCAGAAAAGATGGCGGAGACCTTGCGCTCGACAACCACGGGATCGTCTCGCCCTTCGATGACGGGCAAGACTGCAAGCCCCGGGAAATCCTGCGCCATGACGGAAGCGAAGGCCTCGCAGCGCTCGCGATGGTCGCGCACCAGCATGGAGCCGGCGAGCACGGCAACCTTGCCATTACGTCCGGCCGCGAAGCGCCCGAGCAGGCTCGCTGCGGTTCGCCCGGCAGCGGCATTGTCGATGCCGGCATAATGATCCCGCTCTGCGCCAGAGAGATCGGAAACGAGGGTGACGAGCGGAATACCGGCAGACACGATCTCCGAGGCCGCAGCCGCCACCTCGGGCGCATCGACGGCGACGAAGGCGATCCCGGCCGGCTGCTCGGCTGCGGCGTCGCGCAGCGCTTTCGCCAGAGCATCGGCATCGAAGGCCGGGACGTCGATAAGCCGGATCGCGATCCGCTCGACGCCTGCGCGTTCCCGCGCCTCGTCGAGCGACAGCCGCAGGCCGCACATGAAGGAATTGTCGTTCGAGGGAATGATGAAGGTCAGCGGATAGGTCCGCCCCTTGGCAAGGTTCGCCGCTGCCACGTCGCGCACGAAACCGAGCTCGCTGACAGCCAGATCCACCTTCTCGCGCGTGCGCGCGCTGACCCCCGGCCGCCGGTTCAACACCCGGTCGACGGTGGCAAGGCTGACGCCCGCGCGGCTGGCAATGTCGTGGACAGTCGGCTTCATTCTCTCCTCCGGCGCCTGTCCTACACCGGCGAATGAGGTACGTAAATCAGAATTTGACGTACGTACCTCTTTTGCTCTCAAAAAAGACCGCCTCAACATGTGAGGCGGTCTGAGCCTTGGAGATCAAGGGAGAGCCTGAACCCGTAAGCTTACCCGGGCATGGTGGCTTCAATGGCCGGCACCAGCGGGTGCCGCACCCTTCGGCTTCTTCAGCAGCAGCACCATGAAGACCAGCGCAACGAAGAGCACCGTCAGCCCCATGAACACATCCATGAAGGACAGAAGCCAGGCCTGCTGCGTCACCACACCCGACAGCTTCTTGATCGCCACCGCCGTGCCATCGAGGCCATAGCTGTCATAGTTCGCGCCGACACTGGCAAGCCAGTCGAGGGCTGCCTGATTGCTCCAGGAAAGCTGCTCGGAGAGCCGCGCATAATGGTCGTCGGATCGCTGGGTCAGCATGGTGTTGATGATCGCGAGACCGACGGCGCCACCGAGGTTTCGGGTCAGATTGAAGAGGCCCGACGCGTTCTTGATCCGGTCCGGCGGCAGTGTGCCGAGCGCCAGATTGTTGATCGGCACCATGCAGATCATCAGCGAGCAACCGCGCAGGATCTGCGGCACCAGCAGTTCGTAGAAGTCCCAGTCTGCCGTGATCCCGGTCATCATGTAGGTCCCAAGCGCGAAGCCGGAAAAACCGATCATCATCATCACGCGCGGATCGAGCTTGTTCGACAGCGCACCGGCAACGGGCGCCGTCAGGAACATCGCGGCACCGGAGACGAACATGGTCTCGCCGATCATCAGCGAGTCGTAACCTCTGATACGTCCGAGGTAGAGGGGGTAGAGATAGGTAAGACCATAGAGGCCGACCCCCATGACGAAGGAGAACAACGAGCCGAAGGCGAAGTTGGCATTGGAGAAGGCGCGCAAGTCCACGACCGGCAACTCGACCTTGAACACGCGCCAGAAGAAGATCGCCCCGCCGATGACCATGGCAACGGTGCCCATGACGATGTGGTGGTCGTTGAACCAGTCCTTGTTGTTGCCCTCTTCCAACACGAATTCCATCGTCCCGAGGAAAACGGCCATCGAGGCCAGTCCCCACCAGTCGAACTTCTTCAAAAGTTTGAGGTCCGGCTTGTCGAAATCGATCAGGCTCCAGGCGGCGGCAGCGACCAGCACACCCGGCACGACGTTGATCAGGAACAGCCAGTGCCACGACATGGCATGGCTGATATAGCCGCCGATTGTCGGGCCGATGGTGGGAGCCAGCGTCGCAACGAGACCGACCATCGGCGAGACGATGTTGCGCTTGGACGGCGGGAAGATGGTGAAGGCAGCCGCGAAGACGGAGGGGATCATGCCGCCGCCGATGAAGCCCTGGATCGCCCGATAGACGATCATCTGCTCGATATTGGTGGCCGTCGCGCAGAGCGCACTGGCGAGCGTGAAGCCTGCCGCACAGAACGTGAAGAGCACGCGGGTGGAGACGATCCGGGCGAGCACACCAGAGAGCGGGATCATGATCACTTCGGCGATCAGATAGGAGGTCTGCACCCAGGCAACTTCGTCTGATCCGGCCCCGAGACCGGCCTGGATTTCGGCAAGCGACGCCGAGACGATCTGGATGTCGAGGATCGACATGAACATGCCGAAGACCATTGCCAGGAAGGCCAAGACGCGTCTGGGATCCATCCGCTCCTCGGCAGGTGCCGAGGGCGCGATGGTTGTCGAGGTGATTGCGGCCATGACACGGCCCTTTCGATAACGTCAGCCGGTGGTATTACTTCGCGGCAAGCGCCTGGCCCTCGGGGGCCGTGCGGGTGTCGACGTCGACGATGACACTGAGGCCGGCGCGCAGATGGCCTCCGGCAAGCGCGTCCTTGGGTAGCGCGATACGGACAGGCACGCGCTGAACGACCTTGGTGAAATTGCCGGTGGCGTTTTCCGCCGGCAGCATGGAGAAGATAGCGCCAGAGGCCGGAGCGATCGAGGTGACCGTGCCCTCGAGCGGATCGTCGCCATAGGCGTCGACATGGATCGAAACCTTGGAGCCGGGAACCAGATGTGCGATCTGCGTTTCCTTGAAGTTCGCCTCGATATAGAGCTCGCTGGTCGGCACCAGGGCCGCAAGACGCTTGCCCGCCGAGACGAGATCCCCTGATTGAACCGAGAGATTGCCGATCACGCCGTCATAGGGCGCTTTCAGCACGGTAAAATCGAGATCACGCTTGGCTTTCGCCACCACTTGATCCTGTACCTTCACGGCATTCAACGCCTCGTCGCGCTGCGCCTTGAGGATCGAGAGATTGGCTTCCGCCGAAGCGACGACGGCCTGTCCCGCCACCAGATTGGCGCGGGCCTGGTCGAGCGCCACCTTGGCATTGTCGAGATCGGCAGCAGTGCCGACGCTCTTGGATGCAAGCTCGCTTGCGCGCTTTTCCGTGATTTCGGCACCCCGAACTGCAGCCTCGAGCGAGCCGAGCTGCGCCTGAGCCTGCGCAACGCTCGCCTGGCCGCCGACGATCTGTGCATCGATGCGGCTAACCGCAAGCTCGGAGCTCTGCTTGCCCGCGACGGCCTGATCATAGGCGATCTGATAGTCGCCACCATCGAGGGTCACCAGCGGATCGCCGGCGCGGACGACCTGGTTGCTGGCAACGTTGACCTTCTCGACATAACCGGAAACCTTCGGCGAGATGATCGCGATGTCACCTTCGATATAGGCGTCTTCGGTCGACACCATGAAGCGACCATCGGTCCACCAGGTATAGCCGTACCAGGCACCGCCCGCGAGCAGAGCGGCGAGGATGACGGGAAGCACCGGGCTGCGGCGCTTGCGCTGGGTGGCGGCGGCTTCCTGCGGCGGGTGGGGCTCCCCTGCATCCGTCTCCGTCAGGGGCGCTGCCTCATTCCGGTCGACTGGAGTGGAAGTGGAACGAAGGGCGGTGGATCTTGGCGTCGCTGACATGATACGGACCGGGGATGGGTTGAACTCGCTCGAACTGAACCGTTCGGTTCGATTGACATAGAGCCTTTTTTGCCCCATATCAAGAGGCAGAAACGGGCATCGGAAACGAGGCCGCGCAACGCAGTTAATTTTTTTTGGTCAGGAAATGTCGAAACTAGAGCAGGAAATCGCCATGACGCCGCCCTCCTATCCCGTCGCCGGGGTGGGACGCTTTGCTGCGGGCGCGGATCCGGTCAAGCGGGGACAGATCCTGGATGGCGCCAAGCGGGTCTTCATGAAGCTTGGCTACGATGCTGCAAGCATGAATGACGTTACTCGCGAGGCAGGCGTCTCGAAGGGCACCATCTACGTCTATTTCCAGAGCAAGGAAGATCTGTTCGGCGCCCTGGTCGAGCGTGAGAAAAGCGCCTTCGATGCTGCGATCCGACAGATCCTCGAAGAAAGCTCCCATGTCGAGGAAGGTCTGCGGCGCTATGCGCTCGCCCACGCGCATTTCATTCTCGACACGGAGATGATCCCGACGATGCGCATCCTGATGGGTGTGCTCGACCGCATGCCGACGCTCTGTCAGCGTTTCTTTGCGTCGTCGCCCACCAATATCAAGGTGCTGTTGCAGGACTATATTGCTGCTGCCAATGAGAAGGGCGAACTCTCGGTCGAAGATAGCGATCTGGCCGCACGCCAGTTCATCGACATGTCAACGGCGGGCTATTTCAAGAAACGGCTGTTCAATGACCTCCCCGTGCGACCTGACGACAAGGAGATCGAACGCGTGGTGGAATCAGGCCTTCGTATGTTCATGAACTTCTACGGCCCCAAAAACCTTGGGTCCCAAGACTGATCTGCGACGGAACTTTATTCCGCGCACGGATTTTAGTTGGCTGCTTGCCAACCCCACGGATATGGCTCATGTCCTCGGGATCTGAATCCGTTTGATCAGCACGGAAGACATCTATGGAAAATATCAGCGTTCTTCTCCAGGATCCCGCCGCCTGGATCGCCTTGGTGACCCTGGTGGTCATGGAAGTCGTCCTTGGCATCGACAACCTGATCTTCATCTCGATCTTGACCAACAAGCTGCCGACGGAAATGCGCGAAAGAGCCCGTCGCATCGGCATCGGGCTTGCGCTCGTCATGCGCCTGGCCCTGCTCGGCACCGTCGCCTGGATCGTCCAGCTGACCACGCCCGTATTCGAGGTCTTCGGCCAAGGCTTCTCGTGGAAGGACATGATCCTGCTGGCCGGCGGTCTCTTCCTAGTCTGGAAGGCCACCAAGGAAATCCACCACAATGTCGATCCGGTGGACCAGAAAGAGGATTTCATCGCCTCCTCTGCCTCCACCACCTTTGCCAGCGCCATCGGCCAGATCCTGCTGCTCGATCTCGTCTTCTCGATCGACAGCATCATCACGGCCGTCGGCATGACGCCACATGTGCCGATCATGGTCGTCGCCGTGGTCGCTGCCGTCACCGTGATGCTCGTGGCAGCCACGCCGCTTGCCAACTTCATCGAGAAGAACCCGACCATCGTCATGCTGGCGCTCGCCTTCCTGTTGATGATCGGCACCACGTTGATCGCCGAAGGCATGGGTTTCCATGTGCCCAAGGGCTACATCTACGCCGCCATGGCCTTCTCCGCACTCGTCGAGGTTCTCAACATGTTTGCCCGCCGCAAGCGCGAACGGGATCGCCAGCTGAAAGCTGTCGTGCACTGAAAAGAAGCGGCCACTGGACGCTTCAACGAAAATGGCCTGTCGCGAAGATGGGCCATTTTTGCTGTCGAGCAGTAAGACCAGGAACCGATCGACCCTTGCCAGATTTCCAGCAAGCTCCTACGCCTTCCAGATCACGCCAGCATGATGCCGGAGCCCCATGACCTACGAGCAGATCCTCGCCTTTGGCATTATCGCCATCATGATGGCGGCCTTCCTGTGGGAAAAGTTCCGCTACGACGTGATCGCCTGTTGCGCGCTCGTGGCGGCCGTCGCCGTCGGACTGGTGCCGGCCCGCGAGGCATTTTCCGGTTTCTCCGACGATCTTGTCATCATCGTCGGCAGTGCTCTGGTGGTCAGCGCCGGCGTTGCCCGGTCGGGCGTCGTGGACCTGGCCATCAAGCGCTTCTTTCCCGCCCTCTCCTCGTTGCATGGCCAGATGCTCCTCTTGCTGGTGACGGTGACGGTGCTCTCCGCCTTCATCAAGAACATCGGCGCGCTGGCGATCATGATGCCGGTGGCCTTCCAGTTTGCCCGCCGCTCCCATGTCCCGCCCTCGGTCTTCCTCATGCCGATGGCCTTTTCCGCCTTGCTCGGCGGCCTCATGACGCAGATCGGCACCTCGCCGAACATCGCGGTGTCGCGGCTGCGGGAGGAACTGACCGGCCAGTCCTTCACGATGTTCGACTTCACCCCGGTCGGCGCCACGCTGGCGGCTGCCGGCATCGTCTTCCTCATCTTTTTCTACTGGCTGGTCCCCCGCCGTGAGAACCAAAACCCGTCCCTGCAGGAGGCACTGGAAAGCTCAAGTTTCGCCACGGAAGCCATGATCACCCGGCAATCGCCCTTTGCCGGCAAGACACTGCACCATCTCCTTCAGACTGCCCATGGAGAGGTGACGGCAACCGCCATCCTGCGCGGACACACCCGCCTGTCGCCCTTTCCAGACGTGCTCTTGCATGAAGAGGACACGCTGCTCCTGGAAGGCCCGTCGGAAGCGCTCGACCGTATTGTCTCACAAGGCAATCTGAGCCTCTCGGGCAGCACAGAGCGCGATCGCAAGCGCCGTGGCGACATCTCAACCGTCGAGGCCGTCATCGGCCGGGGCTCACCGCTGATCGGGCAAACGACCAGTGAGCTCTCTCTCGTCCACACCTACGGCGTCAACCTTCTGGCGGTCAGCCGCCAGGGCAAGCGCATCCGTGAACGTCTGGGGCAGCTAACGCTGCGCTCGGGCGACGTCGTCGTGCTGCAGGGCCTGCGCCAGCAAATGCCCTCCATCCTCACCGAACTCGGCTGCCTGCCGCTCGCCGAACGGGAAATCCTGCTCGGAACGAGCCGAAACATCTTCATACCCCTGGTGATCCTCGTGATCGCCATGGGCTCTACGGCGCTCGGTTTTGCCCCTGTCGCCATCGCCTTCTTCGCGGCAGCGCTTGCGATGGTCGCCTTTGGCGTCATCCCGGTCAGCGAGGTCTATCGCGCTGTCGACGGGCCGATCCTCGTGATGCTCGCAGCCCTCATCCCCGTCGCCGATACGCTGCGAACCTCCGGCGGCAGCGACGTGATTGCCGGCTGGCTGAATGCCGTGGCCGGCGGCCTGCCCGCCTGGGGCGCCGTCGCGCTCATCCTGCTGACCGCCATGGCGGTCACGCCTTTCCTCAACAATGCGGCAACTGTCCTCGTTATGGCGCCGATTGCCGCGAGCTTCGCCACCGGCCTCGGCTACAAGCCGGAAGCTTTCCTGATGGCTGTCGCCATTGGTGCCGGATGCGATTTCCTCACGCCGATCGGCCATCAGTGCAACACGCTGGTCATGGGCCCCGGCGGATACAAGTTCTCCGACTATCCGCGTTTGGGGCTTCCCCTGTCGGTGTTGATCGTGCTGGTCTCGGTCCCGGCCCTGCTGGTGGTCTGGCCGGTCCGCTGATTGCGCTTGAGCCTGGAAAACCACGCAAAGAAAAACCTGCGTCGGCGGGACGCAGGTTTTCCTTGGGGGCGGGGACTTGGGGAGAACGCAGGCCGGACGGTTAAGGGGCTCGCCTGCCATTTCGTTGGCCACGGAAAGAAACCGGAAAAATTTCCGTGTTCCCCATTTCCCGTCGCGTCCGGTTGGCACGGCCTGCGCTCTGCCATAAGAACGCGGCATATGACGTCCGGTTCCGCGCTTTGCAGAAAAATTTCGACATTTTCGGCAATGGCCTCCGAAGCGCCTGTTTCCGTGGTTTTTCTTGACGCACGGCCATGAATATGGCCTAAGGCCTCGCGATGGAACAGGCGGTTCTCCGGGCCCCACCCTGTCCGTCGCAAGCCACCATCGGCAGTCTCACAATTTTCGATCCAGCGCCAAGGCGCCAGGTCCCCCGCACGCACCACGAGCTGAATTCATGACCACATCAGGCGTCCGCGTCCGCATCGCACCCTCCCCGACCGGCGAACCCCATGTCGGCACCGCGTATATCGCGCTGTTCAACTATCTCTTCGCCAAGAAATTCGGCGGTGAGTTCATCCTGCGCATCGAGGACACCGACGCGACGCGCTCGACCGCCGAGTTCGAGCAGAAGGTGCTGGACGCCTTGAAATGGACCGGTCTCACCTGGTCGGAAGGCCCCGATGTCGGCGGCCCCTACGGCCCCTACCGCCAGTCCGAGCGCAAGGATCTCTACCGCCCCTTCGTCGACAAGATGCTCGACAATGGCGGCGCTTTCCATTGTTTCTGCACACCCGAACGGCTGGAGAGCATGCGCGAAGCCCAGCGCGCAGCCGGCAAGCCGCCGGGTTATGACGGCCACTGCCTGCATCTGAAGGCTGAAGAAGTCACGAGCCGCGTTGCGGCCGGTGAGCCGCATGTCGTGCGCCTGAAGGTGCCGACCGAAGGCTCCTGCGATTTCCACGACGGCGTCTATGGCGATGTCTCGATCCCGTGGGAAAGCGTCGACATGCAGGTGCTGCTGAAGGCGGACGGCATGCCGACCTACCACATGGCAAACGTCGTCGACGACCACATGATGAAGATCACCCACGTCGCGCGCGGCGAAGAGTGGCTGGCTTCCGTGCCGAAGCACATCCTGATCTACAAGCATCTCGGTCTTGAGCCGCCTGTCTTCATGCACCTGTCGCTGATGCGCAATCACGACAAGTCGAAGCTGTCGAAGCGCAAGAACCCGACCTCGATCTCCTACTATTCGGCGCTCGGCTACCTGCCGGAAGCGCTGATGAACTTCCTCGGCCTGTTCTTCATCCAGATTGCCGAAGGCGAAGAGCTCCTGACCATGGAAGAGCTGATCGAGAAGTTCGATCCGGACAACCTCTCCAAGGCTGGCGCGATCTTCGACATCCAGAAGCTCGACTGGCTTAACGGCCGCTGGCTGCGCGAGAAGCTGACCCCAGAAGACTTCGTCGCCCGCGTGCTCGACTGGGCGCAGGAAAACGACCGCCTCGTCGAAGGCCTGAAGCTCGCCCAGAGCCGCGTAACCAAGCTCGGCGAACTGCCACCGCTTGCCGGCTTCCTGCTGGCAAACGACGTCGGCCTGACGCCCGCCTCCTTCGGCGGCCTGAAGACCAGCCCGGCCGAGACGCTGGAAATCGTGACCACCGTTCAGGCGGATCTCGAAAAGATCCTCGAATGGAATGTCACGACCATCGAGGAAGAGCTGCGCGCGATCTCCGAGCGCATGGGCAAAAAGCTCCGCGTCGTCACCCCACCCCTCTTCGTCGCCGTCTCCGGCAGCCAGCGCTCGCTGCCGCTGTTTGACAGTATGGCACTGCTCGGCCGCTCGGTCGTGCGCCAGCGCTTGAAGGTTGCTATCCAGGTGCTGACCGCAATGGCGGGTGCGCAGAACTAACGACTGAGTGCCGCCTTAAGGGGCGGTGCAGAAACTACCCCCCTCTGCCCTGCCGGGCATCTCCCCCACACAGGGGGAGAGCGGGCAAGCCCGAACCGGCGGAGACCAGTCTCCCCCCTTGTGGGAGAGATGTCACGAAGTGACAGAGGGGGGTGAAACACACTCCAGGCCGATCCGAGGCGATACCCGATGACCGAACAGACCACCGAAACCGCCCTTTCCTCAGACCCGACGGAAGTCCGCCGCCAGAAGCTTGCGCTGTTGCGCGAACAGGTCGGCGACGTCTATCCGGCACATTTCCACCGCACGATGACCAATGCGGAATTTGCCGAGAAATACGCGAGCCTCGAGCTGGACGAAACCTCTGAGGATATCATCACGGTCGCCGGCCGCGTCTATTCCTCGCGCAATTCCGGCATGTTCATGGATATCCATGACGCCTCGGGCAAGATCCAGATCTTCTCCCACAAGGATACGACGCCGGAAGAAGCCCGCGCGCTTCTGCCGATGATCGACCTCGGCGACATCATCGGCGTGAAGGGTCAGGTCCGCCGGACCAAGCGTGGCGAGCTGACGATCAACGCCCATGAAATCACCATGCTGACCAAGACGCTTCTCCCCATGCCGGAGAAGTATCACGGCCTCGCCGACATCGAGCTGCGCTACCGCAAGCGCCACCTCGACATCCTCACCAATGAGGAATCCAAGCTCCGCTTCCAGCAGCGCTCGAAGATCGTCTCCGGCATCCGCCGCTTCCTTGAGGGCGAAGGCTTCCTCGAAGTCGAGACGCCGATGCTGCAGACCGTCTATGGCGGCGCGACCGCCGAGCCCTTCAAGACGCACCACAACACGCTGAAGATGGACATGTTTCTGCGCATCGCGCCGGAACTGTTCCTGAAGCGCACCCTGGTGTCGGGCCTTGCCGACAAGGTGTTCGAGGTCAACCGCAACTTCCGCAACGAAGGTGTGTCGACCCGCCACAATCCCGAATTCACCATGATGGAATGCTACTGGGCCTATGCCGACTATGAGGACATGATGGGCCTCGTCGAGCGCATGTTCGAGACGCTCGCAATCAGCATCCACGGCACGACCGACCTCACCTTCGGTGACAAGCAGCTTTCCTTCAAGGGCCCGTTCAAGCGCGTGCCCATGCCCGACGCCGTCAAGGAAGCAACCGGCATCGACTTCCTTTCGATGAAGACCGACGAAGAAGCCCGCACCGCCGCCAAGGCTGCCGGCTTTGCCGTCGAGAAGGACTGGACCTGGGGCGAATGCCTCGCCTTCATCTTCGAGGAAAAGGTCGAGGGCACGCTGATCCAGCCGAGCCACGTGACGCATTTCCCCAAGGACATCTCGCCCTTCGCCAAGGAAGTGCCGGGCGAGCCGCGTCTCGTCGAGCGTTTCGAAACCTATTGCAACGCCTGGGAAGTCGGCAACGCCTTCTCCGAGTTGAACGATCCTGAAGAGCAGCGCAAGCGCATGGTCGAGCAGCTCGAACAGGCCCATTCGCGCGGCGAAAAGGACAAGCAGCTCGACGACGAGTTCCTCGACGCCATCGACCAGGGCATGCCGCCCGCAGGCGGCCTCGGCATCGGCGTCGACCGCTTGATCATGCTCTTGACCAACGCCCCGTCGATCCGCGACGTCATCCTCTTCCCGGCGCGCCGCAACCGCAACGATTGAGCGGCTTATCAGCTTGAAATACAAAGCCCCGGTCCTAAGGACCGGGGCTTTGTATTTGTGGGATAGGAGCTGGTGCCTAGCGAACAGGCCGCTTCAATGGCTGGCCTTGGCATGCTCGTCAGCCTTGGGCTTGGCCTTTGGCGGCAGGATCGCCTCGTCTTCGGCAGGAGCACCATGGCCATCAGATGTGTGGCTGTCGCCCGACTTGGCGGCATGCTCTTCGGTCGGTGCATGACCATCGGCTGCAGCCCCATGCTCTTCCGGCTTGGTGGCTGGCGACACACCATCAGGCGTGATCGGCTGGGCGCGCATCTTTTCGAGCCAGGCGGCGCCATGATCCGTGGTCGCAGCAGCGTCTAAACCGTCGGCCGGCTCCACCTTCGCGGCCGCATCCTCGACAGGAAGCTCTTCTTCGGCGCCACCGAGGCCGACCATGCTCTTGATCGAGGCGAACCAGCCCTCACCTTCGACGGGCGCCTCTTCGGCAACGGGCGTCTCACCGGCGGGCTTCTCTTCGCTGTGCGCGACCTGTTCTTCGGCATGCTCGGGCGCAACCGCGTGAGCCGCATCAGCTGCGGGTTCTTCAGCATGCGCAGCAGGAGCCGTTGCAGTATGATCGGTCGCGGCGTCATCATGCGTCTCGGCAGCGGCTGGCTCACCATGCGCGACATCAGTCGGCTTCGCATGATCTTCGGCCGGCGCCTCGTGTCCCTCTGCAACGGCCTCGTGGGCCTCGCCGGGTGCCGCGTGATCATCCGCCGGTGCGGCATGGCCTTCGGCCGGTGCGTCATCGCCACCCAGGCCAACTATGCCCATCAACGAGGCCATCCAGCCCTTGCTTTCTTCGCCACCATGTTCGGCAACCGGCGTTTCCTCGCCGTGTTCGCCGACAGGCGCATCGCCATGGCCCTCGGCTTCGCCATGCCCTTCTGCGGCGCCGTGACCATCCGCCGGCTTTTCGCCATGGGCATCGTCGGCGCCGTGAGCGGCCTTGTCACCATGGCCGTCGGCTTTCGCCCCGTGGCCCTCGCTCTCCGGCATCAGGCCCTCGGGCTTCACGCAATCCGTCTGGTCGTTGAGCTTCGCCACCAGCGCCTGAATGTCATCTTCGAGCATGTCGATACGCTCGCCGAAAAAGGCGCCATTGGGCGCTGCGGACCCATCGACATAGCGTGCCGTCAGCACCCGCGCAGACATTTCCTCAGGCACGTGGCTCGGATCCGGCACATAGATGACATCGGCACCAACGGCGCGGCCACGCATGCCCGAGCGATCCTTCGGACCGCTCGCATCGAGCACGACGACTTGCACCAGATCGGCCTTCTTCGTTTCCTGCAGTGTCTTCGCCACGCGCAGCGCCGTCTTGACGCGCGCCAGCCCGTCACCAGGCTTGTTGGTGGTGATGAACTTGCGCACCCAGAAGCGATCCTTCTTGTGGATCTCGACGGTTTTCACCTCCGTGCATTCGAGCCCGTTGAGCTCCGCATAGGACGGCCCGAGCAGCTTGTCCGCACCGATATAGACGGCGGCGGCACCGGTGCCCCCGAGGGTGACCAGCACCCCGCCCAAAATCAGCATGAGCTTTCGTGAAAGGTGGATCTTGGGCACCTTCACGCTTGGAACTCCGCCATGACACTGTCCCGACTGTTTACGCAATACTGAGGACCACCATACGCCCCTCTCCTTGCGGAACCTTTAACCCCGCCTTTCCAGTTACGGCACACCTGTCGCACGACTCTTTTTGCGAATGATTTGCAAAAGCGTTGACATCGGCGTGAAGCGCGATAGATTTTAATGCGAATGACTTGCAAGAACAGGAATGGACTATGGTCTCGAAGCTTGCCTGCCGTCTTCTCGCTCTGGCGCTGCTGCTGCCGGGGACAGCCCTTGCCGACGACAAGCCGAAGGTCGTCACGACCTTCACCGTGATTGCCGACATTGCCCAGAACGTCGCCGGCAGTGCGGCGACTGTCGAAAGCATTACCAAGCCCGGCGCCGAGATCCACGGCTACCAGCCGACGCCGCGTGACATTCTGAAGGCCCGCGACGCCGACCTCGTGCTGCGCAATGGTCTGAACCTCGAAGCCTGGTTCGAAAAATTCCTCGCCAATCTCGGCGATGTCCCGACCGTCACCGTCAGCGACGGCGTCGAGCCGATCGGCATTGCCGGCGGCAGCTATGACGGCAAACCAAACCCGCATGCCTGGATGTCGCCGGAAAACGCGCTCATCTATGTCGAGAACATCCGCAAGGCGCTGACCGATCTCGATCCCGCCAACGCCGCGATCTACGAGGCCAATGCCCGGACCTATTCTCAGAAGATCAGCGCCGAGATCGAGCCGATGAAGGCGGAAATCGCCAGGATCCCTGAAAACGAGCGCTTCCTCGTCACCAGCGAAGGCGCCTTCTCCTACCTTGCCCGCGACCTCGGCATGCAGGAACTCTATCTCTGGCCGATCAATGCGGACAGTCAGGGCACGCCACAGCAGGTCAGGGCCGTCGTCGACCAGGTGATCGAAAACAAGATTCCCGTCGTATTCTCCGAGAGTACCGTCTCCGACAAGCCGGCCCAGCAGGTGGCCGCGGAGACCGGCGCCCGCTACGGGGGCATCCTCTATGTGGATTCGTTGAGCGAAGCGGATGGTCCGGTCCCGACCTATCTGGATCTCTTGAAGGTGACGGTTTCGACCATTGTGAAGGGCTTTGCCGGATGATCATGGGATCGGGCACGAGACGCAGCCGCGAAGGCATCGCCGCAGAGGATGTGACGGTGACCTATCGCAACGGCCACACAGCCCTGCGCCATGCGAGCTTCGCCATCCCGCCCGGAACCATCACTGCCCTTGTCGGCGTCAACGGCGCCGGCAAGTCGACGCTTTTCAAGGCGATCATGGGCTTCGTGCCAGTTGCCTCAGGCGAAATCCGCGTGCTCGGCATGAGCGTGCGGGAAGCCCTTCGCCAGAACCTCGTCGCCTATGTCCCCCAGGCGGAAGAGGTTGACTGGAACTTCCCCGTGCTGGTCGAGGACGTCGTCATGATGGGCCGCTACGGCCACATGAATTTCCTGCGCATCCCGTCAAAGCGTGATCACCAGCTCGTGGATGAGGCACTTTCCCGCGTCGGCATGGGCGACTATCGCAAGCGCCAGATCGGCGAACTCTCCGGCGGCCAGCGCAAGCGCGTCTTTTTGGCCCGGGCGCTTGCCCAGGAAGGTCAGGTCATCCTGCTCGACGAACCCTTCACCGGCGTCGACGTCACCACCGAGGAACAGATCATCGGCCTGATGAAGGACCTGCGCGATGAAGGCCGGGTGATGCTGGTCTCCACCCACAATCTCGGCAGCGTCCCCGACTTTTGCGACCGCACCATTTTCGTTAAGGGCACGGTCATCGCCTCGGGCAAGACCGAGAATACCTTCACCGAAGAGAACCTGAAAACTGCCTTTGGCGGTGCGCTGCGCCATTTCGTGCTCGCCGGCCGCGATCTGCACGACGACGATGACGGCCGCGAGGTCACCGTCATCACCGACGACGAACGCCCCTTCGTGATCTATGGGCAGCCGAAACCGGGAGCATCAGATGCTCGCGACCCTGGTTGAGCCCTTCACCTACGACTACATGCGCAACGCCATTCTGGTGTCTGCGCTGGTCGGCGGCGTCTGCGGGTTTCTCTCCGCCTATCTGATGCTGAAAGGCTGGTCACTGATCGGCGACGCGCTCTCCCATGCCATCGTGCCCGGCGTTGCCGGCGCCTATATGTTGGGCCTGCCTTTCGCGTTTGGAGCTTTCCTATCCGGCGGGCTCGCAGCGCTCACTATCCTCTTCCTCAACCAGCGAACCAAGCTGAAGGAGGATGCGATCATCGGGCTGATCTTCACGTCCTTCTTCGGCCTCGGCCTGTTCATGGTCTCGATCTCACCCGTCTCGATCGACATCAAAACCATTGTTCTCGGCAATATTCTGGCCATCTCGCCCGCCGACACGCTGCAGCTGATCCTGATCGGCGGCGTAAGCCTCCTCGTCCTGACGCTCAAGTGGAAGGACCTGATGGTCACCTTCTTCGACGAGAACCATGCCCGCTCGATCGGCCTCAAACCCGAACGCCTCAAGGTGATCTTCTTCACCCTGCTTGCAGCCTCCACGGTTGCCGCCATGCAGACCGTCGGCGCCTTCCTCGTCATCGCCATGGTCGTCACGCCGGGCGCAACCGCCTATCTTTTGACCGACCGCTTCCAGCGCCTGATCCTCCTCGCCCTCGGCATCGGAGCCGGCACGAGCTTCATCGGTGCCTATGCGAGTTACTTCCTCGATGGCGCGACCGGCGGCATCATCGTCGTCCTGCAGACACTGATCTTCCTCGCAGCCTTCCTCTTCGCCCCGAAGCACGGCATACTCGCCGCCCGCAGCCGCGCCCGCGAAGCGCTGGAGCCCATGCCTCCGGCATCGGCGGCAGAGACGCATCGCTTAGCCGAGGAGCGCCCCGCATGAGCGAAACCCTCGAACTGGCCATCCTACCGTTCCAACTGCCCTTCATGCAGACGGCCTTCGGCGTCACGCTGATGATCGCCGTACCGATGGCGCTTCTCTCCTGCCTGCTGGTGCTGAAGGGCTGGTCGCTGATGGGCGATGCCGTCTCGCATGCCGTGCTGCCCGGCGTCGTCATCGCCTATATCGCCGGCATTCCGCTTGCGATCGGTGCCTTTGTCGCCGGCCTCTTCTGCGCGCTTCTGACCGGTTTCATCAAGGAGAACAGCCGGATCAAGGAAGACACGGTGCTGGGCATCGTCTTTTCCGGCATGTTCGGCCTCGGCCTGGTGCTTTATGTCCAGGTCGAAAGCGCAGTTCACCTCGACCACATCCTCTTCGGCGACATGCTGGGCATCCTAACCTCGGAACTCGTGGAAACCGGCCTGATCGCCCTCTTCGCCACCGCATTCCTTGTCGTCTTGCGCAAGGATCTGCTGGCGCATGCCTTCGACCCGCAACATGCCCAGGCGATCGGTCTTTCCGTGCGCCTGCTGCATTACGGCCAGCTTGCGGTGCTTTCACTGGTCGTCGTTGGCGCCTTGAAGGCTGTCGGCATCATCCTCTCGGTCGCCATGCTCGTTGCCCCGGGCGCCATCGCCTTTCTGGTCACAAAGCGCTACGCCATGATGCTGGTCGCCGCCGTGACTGTCGCAGTCTTCTCCTCGCTCACAGGCATCTATCTCAGCTTCTTCATCGACAGCGCGCCGGCCCCGACCATCGTGCTGATCATGAGCGGCCTCTTCGTGCTCGCCTTCTTCCGCACGCTCTGGCAGGCCCGCAGCGTGAACCGCGTGGCCGCGGCAGAAGACATCTGATCACTCTGCCACTTGGCATGGATCAAGTGCGCAAGGGCAAGACCGGGCTAGGGTCTCCTCATCAACGCGAGGATGGATGCCCATGACGACCATGAACCTTCTCCAGAATCCCACGCGACACCTGTTCTTCACCGGCAAAGGCGGTGTCGGCAAGACCTCGCTCAGCTGCGCGACGGCCATAACGCTGGCAGACCAAGGGCTGAAGATCCTGCTCGTCAGCACCGATCCCGCCTCCAATCTCGACGAAATGCTCGGCGTGAGCCTGGGCAACGAACCGGCGCCGGTCCCCGGTGTCCCGGGCCTGTTTGCGATGAACATCGATCCCGAGAGCGCCGCCGAGGATTATCGCCAGCGTGTACTCGACCAGATGGAACCTGATGCGAGCGACCAGGATCGCGCCACCGTGCGCGAACAGCTCTCCGGCGCCTGCACCACCGAGATCGCCGCCTTCGACGAATTCGTCGGCCTGCTCGCCGATGACAACCCGCGCTTCGACCACATCATCTTCGACACAGCGCCGACCGGCCACACACTACGCCTCCTCAGCCTGCCCAAGGCCTGGACCGGCTTTTTGGAGGCAAACGAACGCGGCGCCTCCTGCCTTGGCCCCCATTCCGGGCTGAAAATGCAGGAAGACCGCTTCCGCACGGCGCTCGAATGCCTTGGAGATCCCGCCCGCACCACCATCGTGCTCGTGACGCGAGCCGACCGTGGCGCGATCCGCGAAGCTGCAAGGACCGCGGGCGAACTCTCCGAACTCGGTCTCTCCAACCAGATGCTCGCGGTCAACGGCCGCTTCGTGCCGACGGACCCGAACGATCCTGTGGCCACGGCCTTTGCAGCCGAACAGACGAAGGCACTCGCCGAACTTCCGCCCGCGCTTCAATCGCTGCCTCGTGACGAAGTCGGTCTGAAACCCTTTGACATGGTGGGCCTGGATGCGCTTCGCGGCCTCCTGTCGGAAACTGTCACCGGTCCCGGCTCTGAAGGCTCCAAGGACGACGTCACCGACCCGGATCTCCCGGGTCTCTCGACGCTCGTCGACGAAATCGCGGCAAGCGGCAAGGGCCTTGTCATGGTCATGGGCAAGGGCGGCGTCGGCAAGACGACCGTAGCGGCAGCGGTCGCGGTCGGACTTGCCGCGCGCGGCCACACCGTCCATCTGACGACCACCGACCCGGCGGCGCATCTGTCCTTTGTCGTGGGTGCTGACGCCATGCCGGGCCTGACCGTCGACCGCATCGATCCTGAGGCGGAAACAACCCGCTACATCGAGAAGATCATGTCGACCAAGGGCCGAGATCTCGACGAAGCCGGTCAGGCCCTGCTGCGCGAGGATCTCGCCTCTCCTTGCACCGAAGAGGTCGCAGTCTTCCACGCCTTTTCGCGCGTCGTGGGTGAGGCTCGGTCGAGCTTTGTCGTCATCGACACAGCGCCAACAGGCCACACGCTTCTGCTGCTCGATGCAACCGGCGCCTATCACCGCCAGATGACCCGCCATCTCGACGACACGGCCCCCGGCCGCATGGTGACCCCGCTGATGCGTCTGCAGGATCCTGCCTACACCCGCGTCCTGCTCGTCACCCTGCCGGAGACCACGCCGGTGAGCGAAGCCTCCGCACTGCAGGAGGATCTGCGCCGCGCAGGGATCGCGCCCTATGGCTGGGTGATCAACAAGGCAATGGCGATCACGGGCACGCGCGACCCGTTGCTCGGCGCCCGCATCCGGGGCGAAATGGCGCAAATCGAGAGGGTGAAGCGCGATTGTGCAAAGCGCGTCTATGGCCTGGACTTCAGGCCTGTCGCCCCCGTCGGGCTGGAAGAACTGCGAAGGATCGCACTCGAGGAATGATGGCGTCGCGAGGTCTTACACGCGTCCCACTTCCTCGGCCCGGCGCGCACGACGCGACACCACCCATTCCCGCCAGACGGTGAAAAGCCCGGCACCAACGACGATGACGGCGCCGACCACTGTGTTCCAGCGCAGCACTTCGCCGAAGACGGTGACAGCGATCATCGCGCCCAGCACCAGCTGCCAGTAGGAGATCGGCTGGACGATGACCGCATCGAGGTTTTCATAGGCCTTGATCAGCGCAAGATGACCGATGATCCCGGTGCAGCAGAGCCCGATCATCAACCCCCATCCGACGGGCGTGAACGGCGTCCAGAAGAAAGGACCGAGCAGGTTGGAGCCGATGAAGCCGACGATCGCCAGATAGAAGAAGCTGGTCGACGGCTGGTCGTCGCGGCTGACAAGGCGCGTGACGATGCCATAGACCGCGCCGAGCACCGCGCAGATCAGCGGCAGCCAGATATAGGAATTGAACCCGTCACCGCTGGGCGACAGCATGATCACCACGCCGACAAGGCCGAAGAGGATCGCCGTCCAGCGCCGCCAGCCGACCTTTTCCCCGAGGATCGGCATGGAGAGAAGTGCCACGAAAATCGGACCGGCCGCGAAGATCGCCTGGCTCTGCGCCAGCCCCACCTGGGTGAAGGCGACGATCGAGATCAGGATCTGTGAAAACAGGATGAGACCGCGCAGCAGTTGCAGGACAGGCCGCTTGGTATTCACCGCCGCTCGCAGTCCACCGGACGAGCGCATGGCGAGAAACAGAGCGAATGCTGAGAAAGCCCAGAAGCGCACCATGGCCACCTGCAACGGCGAATGGGTCTCACCGAGATGCTTGGAAAGGCCGTCCTGAATGGCGAAGACGGAAAAGGCGAGAAAGGTGAAGAGATAGCCGAGCGGCGTCGATTTCATGGGACGAGAATGCTTTGCACGAGTAGGGATCCATGGGCGAACCAACGGCGCGGGCATGCTGATCCTACACCTTGACCACGTCTTGCCTAGTGCCGTTTTGCAAAGCTGCCATGTAACCTGACAACCTATCGCTTGGCAGAGGCCGATCAGCTTGCCTCGAAACGGGCGCCGTGCTTCATAAGGCCATGGCCTTCACCCTCCGTCAGTTGCAGTATTTCGTCGCCGTTGCCGAACAGGGATCGGTGACCCGCGCCGCACAGAACCTCCTGATCTCCCAGTCTTCCGTCACCGAGGCGATCAAGGAACTGGAGGGGGATCTCGGAGTCGAACTCTTCGAGCGCCACCCGCGTGGCCTGACGATCACCTACAACGGCCACCAGTTTCTCCGCCATGCCACCAAGATCCTGGCCGACGTCTCGGATGCCCGCAATGTCTTTGCCGAAACCCGGCACAGCACCGGCGGCACGCTGAACATCGGCGTGACATCCCTCGTCGCCGGTTACGTGCTCTCGGACCTTCTCGCCCGCTATCGCCGCGCCTGCCCGGGCGTCGAGGTCTCGGCCATCGAGGACAACGGCTCCTATCTCGAACATCTCTTGATCGGCGGCGAACTGGATGTCGCCGTCATGGTGATCTCCAACCTGCGCGACCGTATGGCGCTGCAGGCCGAAATTCTGGAAACTTCGCCCTACCGCCTCTGGCTGCCCATCGGCCACCCGCTGGTTTCGGCGGATATCATCTCGGTCCAGGACATTGCCCGCGAACCGCTGATCATGCTGACGGTGGACGAAATCGAAGAGAATACCGGCAAGCTCCTGTCGGCTCTCGGCGCCCGCCCCCATGTCGCCTTCCGCACCCGTTCGGTGGAGGCCGTCCGCAGCCTGGTCGCAACCGGCGCCGGTGTGGCGCTGCTGCCCGATCTCGTCTATCGCCCCTGGTCGCTGGAAGGCGACCGTATCGAAAGCCGGGACGTGTCAGGTGCTTTGCCTGTGGTGCAGGTCGGCATGGTCTGGCGCAAGGGCTCGAGCCTGCCGCAATCGGCAAGGGATTTTGTTGGGATCGCCGAGGCAAGCCGAAGTGGACGGGTAAGGTAATCACGCGCACCTATTGCCCCTCATCCCCCTGCCGGGACCTTCTCCCCGCAGGCGGGGAGAAGGCGGAGACGGCGGCCCCATCGACCTTCTCCCCGTTCACGGGGAGAAGGTGGCGGCAGCTCAGGCGCAACTCGTTGCGCCGGGGATGAGGGGCATTCAGCAAAGACTGTCGCAGACGCCCCCCCCATCGGAAAAACCGATACCGGCATTCTGACGAATGAATTTGCGAATGCGGTTAATCCGCGGCAACCTTTCACCCGGGAACAATAATGGGCACGCAAAGCGGCCCTCACAACCGGGAGACCTCGCGATGAAATCTCTTCTGAAGTCTTGTACTGTCCTCGCCTCTGTATTGAGCATGACCACCGCAGCCGTCGCCCAGGAGCCTTTGCAGGCTCTCGGAGCCGGCGAAGGCGCTCTCTCCATCGTCGCCTGGGCCGGCTATATCGAGCGCGGCGAAACCGACAAGAATTTCGACTGGGTCACCGAATTCGAGAAGAAGACCGGTTGCATGGTCTCGGTGAAAACAGCCGCCACCTCGGATGAAATGGTCGCCCTGATGAACGAAGGCGGCTTCGACCTCGTCACCGCCTCGGGCGATGCGTCGCTCCGCCTCGTCGCCGGCAAGCGCGTCCAGCCGATCAACACGGCCCTCATCCCCTCCTGGAGCACCATCGACGAGCGCCTGCAAAATGCCCCCTGGCACACCAAGGACGGCGTCCACTATGGCACGCCTTACGTCTGGGGCCCGAACGTCCTGATGTACAACACCCAGGCCTTTGGCGACAAAGCCCCGGACAGCTGGAGTGTTGTCTTCGAAGAGACGACGCTTGCCGACGGCAAGTCGAATAAGGGACGCGTCCAGGCCTATGACGGCCCGATCCATGTGGCAGATGCTGCCAACTACCTGATGTTCCACAAGCCGGAACTCGGCATCAAGGACCCTTACGAGCTGAACGAAGACCAGTACAAGGCAGCCCTCGACTTGCTGCGCGGCCAGCGCCAGCTCGTCAGCCGCTACTGGCATGACGCCTTCATCCAGATCGACGACTTCAAGAACGAAGGCGTGGTTGCCTCCGGCTCCTGGCCCTTCCAGGTCAACCTCCTGAAAGCCGACCAGCCGATCGCCTCCGTCTTCCCGAAGGAAGGCGTCACCGGCTGGGCCGACACGACCATGCTGCATGTCGACAGCGAACACCCGAACTGCGCCTATATGTGGATGGAGCATTCGCTGTCGCCCAAGGTTCAGGGTGATGTTTCCGCCTGGTTCGGCACGGTTCCCTCCGTCCCCGCCGCCTGCAAGGGCAATGCGCTCCTGACCGACGAAGGCTGCAAGAACAACGGCTACGAGAACTTCGAGCAGATCAAGTTCTGGAAGACCCCGGTCTCCAAATGCGAAAGCCAGGGCGAATGCGTCCCTTACCACCGCTGGGTTTCCGACTACATCGGCGTGATCGGCGGACGTTAACATCCCACCTCCCCCTTGAGGGGGGAGGTCGCGCGGAACGCGCGGGTGGGGGTGATCTACGGTTCAACTGAACGCTGATGGTCACCCCCACCCCGGACCTTCGGTCCGACCCTCCCCCTCAAGGGGAGGGTGTAGACCCCCGCTGGCCATCTGCCGGCACCCTACTGAAATTCTGGAGCCACCATGACCGCAGCCGTCTCCTTCTCGAAGGTCTCGCGCCATTTCGGCAGCGTGAAAGCCGTCGATGCCGTCGACCTGACGGTCGAGCCAGGCGAGTTCTTCGCCATGCTCGGCCCATCCGGCTCCGGCAAGACGACTTGCCTGCGCCTGATTGCCGGCTTCGAACAGCCGACCGCAGGCCATATCGAGATCTTCGGCGAAACCGCAGAGGGCGTGCCGCCCTATCGCCGCAACGTCAACACGGTCTTCCAGGACTACGCCCTCTTCCCGCACTTGAACATTCTCGACAATGTCGCCTATGGCCTGATGGTCAAAGGCGTCGGAAAAGCGGAGCGCCACCGCGAGGCCGAACAGGCGCTCGAAATGGTAAAACTTCCCGGCTACGGCGCCCGCAAGCCCGGCCAGCTCTCCGGTGGCCAGCGCCAGCGCGTGGCACTTGCCCGCGCACTTGTGAACAAGCCGAAGGTTCTGCTGCTCGACGAGCCGCTCGGCGCACTGGATCTGAAGCTACGCGAACAGATGCAAGAAGAACTGAAAAGCCTGCAACGCTCGCTCGGCATCACCTTCGTCTTCGTCACCCACGACCAGGGCGAGGCGCTCTCGATGGCCGACCGGGTCGCCGTCTTCAACGACGGCAAGATCGTTCAGGCCGGTACGCCGCACGAGATCTACAACCGCCCACGTACCCGCTTCGTTGCCGATTTCGTCGGCTCGTCGAATGTGATTGCACCGGAAGCGATGAAAGCGCTCGGCGGCGAAGCCCGCTGGACCAGTCTGCGCCCGGAAGCGATCCGTATCGTCTCGGAAGGCGGCATCGAGGCGACCGTGCGCTCGACCAGCTTCCTCGGCGCTTCGACGAAACTCTTCGTCGAGACGGCAGTGACCGCTCTCACGCTCTCGCTACCCGCTGGTCAGCCGGCACCGCAGGCCGGCGAAAGCATCCGCATTTCCTGGTCTCCATCAGACCCGCATTACATGGAGGCAGGCGCATGACGACGATCTCCGCGCCCGCCATTACCCCTGGCCGTCAGGGCCTGATGGGGCGGCTCTCGGATCTGTTCTGGCGGCGGCCCAACCTGCTGCTGGTTCTGATGCTGGTGCCGCCCCTGCTCTGGCTTGGTATCATCTATGTCGGCTCGCTGATCGCTTTGCTCATGCAGAGCTTCTTCTCGATCGACGAGTTCTCCGGCCTGATCAATTACGAATTCACGCTCGCGACCTATGGAGAACTCTTCCGACCGGCCAATTTCGACATCATCCTGCGCACGCTGCTGATGTCGGCTGCCGTCACGTTCGCCTCTGCCGTCATCGCCTTCCCGATCGCCTATTACGCCGCGCGTTATGCCCGGGGGCGCTGGAAAGCCGTCTTCTATCTCGGCATCATGCTGCCGCTCTGGTCGAGCTATCTCGTCAAGGTCTATGCCTGGAAGCTGATCCTCGCCAAGGAAGGCATCCTCACCTGGATCTTCGCCAAGCTGCATCTGACCTGGCTTCTGGAAGGCTTGCTCGCCATCCCGGTCATCGGCGGCAACTCCCTGTCGATCAGCTATCTCGGCACCTTCATCGTCTTCGTCTATGTCTGGCTGCCCTTCATGATCCTGCCCACCCAGGCAGCGCTCGAGCGTGTGCCCGGCAACCTGATCGAAGCCTCCGGCGATCTCGGTGCCGATAGCCGGCAGACCTTCCGCCACGTGCTCTTTCCGCTCGCCCTGCCCGGCATCGTCGCTGGCTCGATCTTCACCTTCTCGCTCACCATGGGCGACTACATCATCCCGCAGATCGTCGGCACCTCGCGCCTCTTCATCGGCCAGGCCGTCTATGCCCAGCAGGGCACCGCCGGCAACATTCCGCTCGCTGCCGCCTTCTCGGTCGTGCCGATCGTCATCATGGGCATCTACCTCACCATCGCCAAACGTATGGGGGCCTTCGATGCGCTCTGATCGCTCCCAGTCCGCAGGTCTGTCACTCAAGATCGCCGCCGCTGCAGGTCTCGCCTTCCTGCACCTGCCGATCCTGTTGATCTTCGTCTATGCCTTCACCACGGAGGAAAAGAGCTTTCAGTGGCCGCCGCCGGGCTTCACCACCAAATGGTTCGCCGTTGCCTGGAACCGCCCAGACATCTGGCAAGCCCTGACGCTCTCGGTGAAGGTGGCGAGCATAGCAACCGTGATTGCGCTCGTTCTCGGCACACTCGCAGCCGCCGCCGTCGCCCGCACGAAATTCTTCGGCCGGGAAGTCATTTCGCTGCTGGTCATCCTGCCGATCGCGCTGCCCGGCATCATCACCGGCATTGCGCTGCGCTCGGCCTTCTCGCTGGCGGAGATTCCCTTCTCCTTCTGGACGATCATCCTCGGCCACGCGACCTTCTGCGTCGTCGTCGTCTACAACAACGCCGTCGCCCGCTTTCGTCGCACCTCGGGTTCGCTGATCGAGGCCTCGATGGATCTCGGTGCCGATGGCTTCCAGACCTTCCGCCATGTGATCCTGCCGAACATCGCAACCGCCCTGCTGGCCGGCGGCATGCTTGCCTTCGCGCTCTCCTTCGACGAGGTCATCGTCACCACATTTACCGCCGGCCAGCAGTCGACTCTGCCGATCTGGATGCTGGAAGAACTGATCCGCCCGCGCCAGCGCCCGGTCACCAATGTGGTCGCAATGGTTGTGGTGATCGTCACTTTCCTGCCGATCCTGGCAGCCTACTATCTGACCCGCGACACCGACCAGATCGCCGGCAGCGGCAAATGAACCACCGGCGACGCCTCTTCTTCAAGGGCAATGCCGCAATTGAAGTCTGACAAAAGGGAGAACGACATGGACACCCAGATGCTGATCGGCGCCAAGTTCGAAGCCGGCACGGAAACGGACGAGAAGATCCTGAACCCCAAGACAGGGGACGTGATCGTCGATCTCCCCGAGGCTTCCCTCGCGCAGGTCGATGAGGCCGTCGATGCCGCAGAAGGCGCCTTCGTTTCCTGGTCGCAGACCACGCCCGGCCAGCGCGCCGGCTACCTGCTCGCCATTGCCGATGCGATCGAAAAGGACGCAGCCGCTTTTGCAGCGCTCGAAAGTCTCAACTGCGGCAAGCCGATCAACGCCGTGCTGAACGATGAAATCCCAGCGATCGTCGATTGCTACCGCTTCTTCGCCGGTGCGATCCGCACCATGCAGGCGCCGGTTTCGGGCGAATACCTGCCGGGCTTCACGTCGATGATCCGCCGTGATGCCGTCGGCGTCATCGGCTCGATCGCACCCTGGAACTACCCGCTTATGATGATGGCGTGGAAGCTCGCACCAGCCCTTGCCGGCGGCAACACCATCGTCTTCAAGCCCTCCGAGCAGACGCCGCTCACGGCGCTCAAGCTCGCCAAGGTCATGGCCGACATCCTGCCGGAAGGCGTGATCAATGTCATTCTCGGCCGCGGCGAAAGCGTCGGCAACGCCCTGATCAACAACCCGAAAATCCAGATGCTCTCGATCACAGGCGACATTGCAACCGGCAAGAAGGTGATGACGGCAGCCGCCAAGACCGTGAAGCGCACGCATCTCGAACTCGGCGGCAAGGCCCCGGTCATCATCCACGATGACGCCGATATCGACGCCGCCGTCTCAGCCATCCGCACCTTCGGCTATTACAATGCCGGCCAGGACTGCACCGCCGCGTGCCGCATTTATGCGAGCGACAAGATCTACGACCGTTTCGTCGCAGATCTCGCGTCAGCCGTCTCGACGATCAAGTTCAACCAGGCCGACGATGCGGAAAACGAGATCGGCCCGCTGATCTCGAAGCGCCAGCGCGACCGCGTCGAAAGCTTCGTGACACGCGCCGCCGAACACAAGCACATGGAAGTCGTCACCGGCGGCAAACTCGGCTCCGACAAGGGCTTCTTCTACACCCCGACCGTTATCGCGGGTGCTACGCAGGACGACGAGATCGTCCGCCGCGAAGTCTTCGGGCCCGTGGTTTCCGTCACCCGCTTCACCGAAGCCGAACAAGCGGTCGCCTGGGCAAACGACAGCGACTACGGCCTCGCCTCCTCCGTCTGGACCAAGGACATCTCCCGCGCCATGCAGACCGCCGCCAAGCTGCGTTATGGCTGCACCTGGATCAACACCCACTTCATGCTCTGCAATGAAATGCCCCATGGAGGCATGAAGCAGTCGGGCTATGGCAAGGACATGTCGATGTATGCGCTGGAGGACTACACGACCGTCCGCCATGTGATGATCGCGCATTGAGCTGAGGGCTATCGCAAGGGGAATGCCGGGCGGGTCGCGGGCCTCGCCTGGCATATACCTGACCGCCTGTTTACCCTGACAGACCAAACCGGTGGCAGCCCGGCGCTCTCCTTCGTATCATGGAGCGGAATCAGGAGAGCCACATGCGCCGCCATCGGAAAGAGATCAGACACCGGAGCCGCGAGACCCTCATCGCGGTCGCGGCCCTTCTGTGTGCCGCGCCACTCTTTGCTACCCCGTCGGCTGCGCAGCAGCCCCAGGTCATTCCCGCGCCCGATCTCGGCGGCGGCGGCTTGATGACAGACACCTATCTCTGGCATGTCCGCGGCCTGCCGCCCGGCCAGCGCCTTCCCGTATACTCCGGCGCCGGTCCGAATTTCCGGATTATCCATGCCCTCGATGAGGGCACGCCGATCGAGCGCCTTTCCTGCCGCGATAGCCGCGGCGGCTATTGGTGCCGTGTCGCCACCGTCGACCGCGTCCGCATATCCGGCTGGGTCGACGGCCGCTTCCTGCTCGAGGAACCCGGTTTCGCGCCGCCGGACGACGTGCGCAATCCCTCCTTCGAGCCTGAAATCCTCATCGATCCCTTCGCCAGACCCAGGCGGCCCTGAACGAGAAGGCACGCCCCACTCGCCCCGCCCCTCGCCGGGACGGTCCTGGTCGTACCGATGCTCCACCGGAAACTCCGGCAGCCAGCGCTCCCGTCGGATCGTCCAGAGCTCGTAGCTCGGCTGGAAGAGGTTGGTGTCGTCGAAGGAGCCGAGATTGAGTTCGACCTCGTCGCCGCTTCGATTGAAGACGCGCGATCCGCAGGTCGGGCAGAAGCAGCGACCGTCATACATCTGCGGCTCGCCGGTCACCTCCACCTGATTGTCCGCATAGATCGCCGCCGCTTAGAAAAGCGCGCCGTGATATTTCCGGCAATCGAGGCAATGGCAGATGCCGACCCGGTCGGGACCGCCCTTAGCCTCGAACCGCACCTTGCCGCAGGCGCAGCCGCCCGTCAGGATCGCCATATCCGTCCTCCCTTCAAGATTGCCACCACTCTGGCATAAACGAAAAATGGCCGCAGCTTTCGCTACGGCCATTTCCGAACTCTGAACTGCCGGATCGGTTTCCCGGATCAGGCGGCAAGCGCCTTGGCGATCTGGCCGCGCAGCGTATCCATATCCTTGGCAAACCCGCGAATACCTTCGGCCAACTTCTCGGTCGCCATCGCGTCCTGGTTCATCGCCCAGCGGAAGGACTTTTCGTCGAGCGAGACATGCGGCTCGGCCTTGACGGTGTCGGGCGAGAGCGCGCGGGCAAGCGTGCCCTGGTCCGCATTCAGCTCGTCGAGCAGCTGCGGGCTGATCGTCAGGCGGTCGCAACCGGCCAGCGCTTCGATTTCACCGGCATTGCGGAAGGAGGCGCCCATGACGATCGTGCCGATGCCGTTCGCCTTGTAGTAATTGTAGATCGAGCGGACGGAGACGACGCCCGGATCGGTCTCGGACGTGTAGTCCTCACCGGTCGACTTCTTGTACCAGTCGAGGATACGGCCGACGAAGGGCGAAATCAGGAAGACCTTGGCTTCTGCGCAGGCAATCGCCTGGGCCTTGGAGAAGAGCAGCGTCAGATTGCAGTCGATGCCTTCCTTCTGCAGGATTTCGGCGGCGCGAATGCCTTCCCAGGTGGAAGCGAGCTTGATCAGGATGCGATCCTTCTCGATGCCGCGCTCCTTGTAGCCGGCAATGATCTGATGTGCCTTCTCGACAGATGCCTTGGTGTCGAAGGAGAGGTCGGCATCGACTTCGGTCGACACTCGGCCGGGAACCAATTCGGCCAGCGCGGCACCGACGGAGATCGCCATGCGGTCGGCAATTGCGCCGATCACGGCATCATCCTGACCACCCTTCGCCTTGCCCCAGGTGATGGCTTCCTGAAACGCTTCCTGGAAAGCCTCGGTGCCGAGCGCCTTCAAGACGATCGACGGGTTCGTGGTGCAATCGACCGGCTTCAGGCGGCGGACGGCCTCGATGTCACCGGTATCGGCGACCACGGTTGTCATGGAACGAAGCTGTTCGAGTTTCGAGGTCATTGGGTCATCCTTCGGCTGCGCGGAAACGGGTGGCGAGCGGCAGGGTGAGCCGTCGCTGTTGCCGGGACTATCACCGCCAGAAGACGGCAAAGTCAAGACATATGTCCTTTGAATTTGACATAAGTACCAACCGAACGGATAGTGCGCATCGGAAGTTCCCAAAACGAGAGAAATCTTGGCCAAACTTAGACGCGATCACCACACGACCCTGTCGGATGCAAGCGGACTGCGCATCCGGGCTGCCTGGCTCTATTACAACGAGGGCCTGACGCAAAAGGACGTGGCAGATCGTCTCGGCATCAGTCGCTCGACCGTCATCCGCATGCTGGAGGAAGCCCGCAAGCGGGCCGAAGTCCAGATCTGGATCAGCGACGGGGTCGCCGATTGCGTCGATCTTGCCGTCAGGCTCGAAAAGGCTTATGGCCTCGACGAAGCCGTCGTCGTGCCCTCGCCCGAGAGCAAGGATGCCGCTTCGATCGCCAAGGCCGTTGGGCTCGCGCTTGGCCAGTTCCTGACCGAGACCATCACCAATGACATGACCATCGGTGTCGGCTGGGGTCGCACCATGACCGCCTCGCTCGCCGGTTTCCGCCCTCCGAACCGGGAGAATTGCAAGGTCGTCTCGCTGCTCGGCGGCATCGTCGCCGTGCGCCAGACCAATCCGATCGACTACACCTGGCGGCTGGCAAGCCAGCTCGGCGCGGAATGCTACATGTTTCTCGCCCCGCTGCTGGTCGATTCCATCGCGACCAAGCGCGCGCTGATCGAGGAATGCGGATTGAAGGCGATCTACGACCTCGCCGAAAATCTCGATCTCGCCATTGTCTCCTGCGGCGACATCGGCCCGCATTCCACGTCGCTTTCCGAAGGCTTCATCAGCCAACAGACATTGACAGAACTCGTCGAAGCCGGCTGCGTCTGCGACACCATGTTCAACTTTCTCGACGCCGAAGGAAACTCCGTCGCCCACCCGATCAACGAGCGCGTGATGTCGGTTGATTTGGACACGCTGAAAAAGGCCAAACACATCGTGCTGTCCTCGGGCGGCGCGCATCGCGCCAAGGCCATCCGCGCCACGATCCGGCGGATTGGGTGTAATACGCTGATCACGGACGAGGCGGCGGCGAGGGAGTTGCTGGAGCTGGCAGGTTAAAGCTGCTCTGGCCAGGCGCGGGCGCCATGTTGAACATAGAGAACTTCGACATGATCGTTCCGTACTCGATAAGCGACGATGTGTCCAAGATCGGCTAATACAAGTTCTCGGGTACCCTCAATCTCGCCGCGTCGCCCAAGGAAAGCATTCTGCGTCAACAGGCGCAGCGTACGCCCGTGAATTGACCGCACAATGCGCGCGGCAGCAGAAGGGTTGCGCTCAAAGAGGTAATCGCCGATGGCCGCGAGTTCTCGAAGATAACACCGTGTCCAGACGACACGCATGGGTTCAGGAAGAGCCGTACTTGTTCAGCACGGTCTCGATTTCCACCTCAGTCGCGAATTCACCGCGATCGGCCTCGGCCAGCCCCTCCAGAACACCGGCAACCCACTGCTCCTGCCAGGCGAGTGATCGCCCTTGGGAAAGCGCATCCTCGACGATCTGGTCGCGGGACAGAGTGCTCCGTTCGACCAGACTGTCGATCCGGCGGCTGATGTCTTCAGGGAGTTGAACCGTGTTGCGCATCGCCCATCTTCTCACAGGTCGGCCGTTTCGAAAAGCGCCGCGGCGCTTTACCCCTTCCCCGCCTCCCAGCCGAGCATGGCCCGCTTGCGGGTCAGCCCCCAGTGATAACCGGTCAGCGCGCCGCTCTTGCCGAGTGCCCGGTGGCAGGGAACGACAAACGAGATCGGGTTACGTCCGACGGCGGCACCCACGGCGCGGCTGGCTGTCGGCTGGCCGATTTTCTGGGCGATGTCGGAATAGGTGACGGCCTTGCCGAGCGGGATCTGCAGAAGGCTCTCCCACACGCGGATCTGGAAGTCCGAGCCGATCAGCACGACACGCAGCGGCTCTTCAGACGACCAGCGCTCGGGATGGAAAACGCGTGTCGCAAAAGCTGCTGTCGCATCCATATCCTCGACATACTGCGCATTTGGCCAGCGCTGCGCCATATCATCAAAGCAGGCGACCTCGCCGCCTTCATCAGCAAAGGCGAGACCCGCCAAACCCCGTTCGGTGATCATCACAAGCGCCAGACCAAACGGTGAGGGGTGATAGCCGTAGCGGATGGTGAGACCCGCCCCACGCGCCTTCCATTCGCCGGGGCTCATCGCCTCGTGGGTGACAAAGAGATCGTGCAGACGGCCCGGGCCGGAGAGACCGAGTTCAAGCGAGGTCTCGAGCAGCGGCAGTTCCTCGCGCCCCAGCAGCCGTTTGGCATGGTCAAGCGTCACAGCCTGCAGGAAGGCCTTGGGGCTGAGGCCCGCCCAGCGGGTGAAGGTCTTCTGCAATTGCGTCGGCGACTGGCCAAGACGTTCGGCGATCAACTCCAGCGACGGTTGGCTCTGATAGTCGAGCGTCAGCATCTCGATCACTTGCCGCACGGTCTCATAGTCGGAGCCATCGGGCGTTATGTCGGTCGTGCGGGAAAGGTCGATCTGTTGGGCGAGCGTCATGGCGAAATCCTCAATCTGAACAGGACTTCACCACGGGCAGCGGTCGGATGCCACCCGTTTCTTGCGAGAGATCGGGAGAGATCAGATGCGCTGCTTGGCCGTTGCCAGCGCACCTGTGAAGGCCCTGGCAAAACTTTCGCGATCGTCGGGGTTGAGAAACGAGCCGACATCCGTCTGCCGCCCCTCTCCCGCCACCGCCATGGAGGTGATCCCGAATTCCTCGTGCCGCTGGACGAAGAAGCGCGCCCAGAGCGTCTTGAAGGTGTGCTCGGTCATCCGGCCCGCCGGCGTGAATTTGCGGATCGACAGGTTGGTGCGAGACACCGTCACCTCTTCACGGGCTCGGGCCGCGCGGTAGTTCAGCCAGAAGGCACCATAGAGCAGCAGGAAGTCGATGCCAAAGAAGATACCGATCGGCCATGCCCCGGTCGCCATGAAGAAGATCGCGTGGAGGAGGCACACGGTTCCGGTGACAGCGAAGAGGATGCGATACCCCTTGCGGCCAAGCGACCGGTAGGGTGTCAGTTCCGCTGCGAAAATCGGCTGATCTGCCGCCTGCTCGAGATTGCCTTCCATCACCGCGCCCGACTATAGGTTTTCCATGACTGAAGCGAAGCCGAAATCCAGCACCCAAACTTTGAAAAAGTCAAATCCGGCGACCCGTCGCAAGCCGGCGACACGCCGTCGCACAGCCTATTCGCGGGCCGAACTGGAAGAGATCTTCCGCCGCTTCTCGATCCAGAGGCCGGAGCCCAAGGGCGAGCTGGAACACGTCAACCCGTTCACGCTGGTCGTTGCCGTGGCACTTTCCGCTCAGGCAACCGACGCTGGCGTAAATAAGGCGACCCGCGCCCTCTTCAAGGTGGCCGACACGCCGGAAAAGATGCTGGCTTTGGGCGAGGAAAATGTCCGCGAATACATCAAGACCATCGGGCTTTTCCGCAACAAGGCAAAAAACGTTATCGCGCTCTCTCAGAAGCTGGTGGACGACTTCGGAAGCGAAGTGCCACGCACACGCGAAGAACTGGTGACGCTGCCCGGGGTCGGGCGAAAGACGGCGAATGTCGTGATGTCCATGGCCTTCGGCATCCCCACAATGGCCGTCGACACGCATATCCTCAGGATCGGCAACCGCATCAAGCTCGCGCCCGGCAAGACTCCGGATGAGATCGAGGAGATCCTGATGCGGATCATTCCAGACGAGTATCTCTTCCACGCCCATCACTGGCTAATCCTGCACGGGCGCTACTGTTGTAAGGCACGGCGCCCCGAATGCGAGAAATGCGTGATCGCCGATCTCTGCAAGTCGCCGGAAAAGACCTGTGACGTGCCTGCCCCGCTGGTCGAACTGCCGCCGCAGGTCTTCAACGCGACCGAGGAGTAACGCTCACCGCGCGAACGCCATCCCGCAAGGCGAGCGCCTTGTGCAGATGCACCATCAGACCGGCGGCGAACAGCGGCGTGAGCAGGTTGACGATCGGCACGGCCAGGAAAAGCGCGATGACGAGGCCCGCCATGAACACCGTGCCGGAATGGCGTGACCGAAGGAGTTTTGCCTCTTCGACACTGCGGAAGCGCATGGCGGCGAACTCGAAGAATTCGCGGCCGAGCAGATAGCCGTTCACCAGGAAGAAGGCGATGATGTTGATGCCCGGGATGAAGAGCAGCATCAGCGCGAAGAGATTGCCGACGATGACCACGCCGAAAAACTTGATCGAGGCGACGATCGCCTGGCCCATCGGCATTGCCGTGCCGGGCGGATCGCTGGGGTAGTCGCGTTTCTCGACGACTTCTGCGACATCGTCGAGAAACAGGCCTGCGATGATCGCGGTCACCGGCGACAGTAACAGCGCAAGACCGAGTGCCAGCCCGATGCTGGCCAGAATGCCGAAGATGAAGGTGAGCCAGCCTGCCCAATCCGGCAGTTCCGGGACGACGCCCTGGATGAGCGGCATGATGAAGGCGATGAAAGTCTCGCGCAGCCCGAACCATAGGCCGATCAAAACGAGGATCGTGAGGCCGAGCGTCTTCCAGAAGACGGTGCGAGTCTCCGGGGCAAACAGATTGCGCAGCGACATCATGGCAGCGTCAAAAATCATCGGAGACCTCCTTCATCAACAGCCGTGATGTAGGAGGCCGAAGCTGTCGCTGCAATGCGCAATCTCAGCCCAGACGATAAAGGCCTGGCCGACGGTCTGTGAGATAGGGGTTCTGCGCCCTCGCATCGTCATAGGCGGTGGGATCGATCTCGGCGACAAGCAGGGTTTCACGCATGCCGGCGCGCGCCAGTTCGTCGCCATCGGGCCCGAGGATCACCGACCGACCGCCATAGGTGAGCCCATTTTCTTCGCCGCAGAGATCGGCATAGACGACGAAGACACCATTCTCGAAGGCGCGTGTCGGCACCACCGTATCGGCGACCCGCCGGCTGATAGTGCCTTCGGGAAGCGCCGTCGGCACCAGGATTAGTTCGGCACCGGCAAGCGCCAGCGTACGGACATTTTCCGGGAACTCGACATCATAGCAGATCAGCATGCCGGATTTGATGCCATTGAGATCGAAGACGACAGGCGCCTCGGAGCCCGGCGCGAAGGCGGCTCGCTCGCCGTCGCCATAGAGATGGCTCTTGCGATAGAATTCCATGCTGCCGTCGGGCCGGATCAGCACAGAGGAATTGAACACCTGATTGCCGTCGCGCTCGGGGAAGCCCGCGCAGATCGCCAGACCACAATCGACCGCAATTTCCGTGAGCGCCCCGATGATCGAACCGTCGCGACCTTCCGCCAGCTCTTCGAACTGCGGACCGAGTGCATATCCACTGGTGCCGAGTTCCGGCGTGACCAAAAGCTCCGCTCCCATTTCCGCCGCCGCCATCGCAGCTTGGGCAATCTTGCCGATATTGCCCGGAACGTCGCCGGAAAGCGGCTGCATTTGATAGAGCGAAATCAGCATGATGCACCTGTCTGCGTCGGAGGTTGAGGTCAAACGTTAGAGCCGCAGGCCTAATTGACGCAAGCGGCAACTCCAAGGCACACGAACTCTGGTTGCCTTTCTCGTCTTCGACCTTATCTTGAAGGGATGAAACACGAAACCGAAGCCGATCCGTCTTGATGCCCTTTGTCGTCACCGCCGCCGTCGCCTTATTGCTGATCGAGCTTTACCTCAGGCGGCGTCCCTGGGCGATCGCGCTGACCGGCGTGATCGCTGTCGTCGGCACCGTGATCTGGATCTTTAGCGACAATCAGTCCCGCAGCCAGAGAAGTGCCGTCTCTGCCGTCACAGTGGATGTCGGAGCCGACGGCGAGACGTGTCTCGATCCGGCCCTGCCGCTGGCCGCCACACTCACCAATTCTTCCGGCGACATGGTCAACCGCATTGCCTTTGACCTGATCGGACAACAGGCGGAAAGAGCCGGTACCGCCTATCGCGGCACCCTTCGTCATGATCAGGTTCTGGCGCCGGGCGAAAGCGTCACACGCTGCTTCCCCCTGCTCATCCACGGCTTCGCTCACCCGCGTCCTCAGATCATCGATGCGACGAAATATGAGTGGACGGCGCACGTGACCCTTGTCGGCTTCGGCAACGCGCCTTCCCCATAACGATCCGCCTCCAAGCACCGGCACAAGGCCGGCAGGACCAGTCTCTCACACCTGAACGAGATGCCCCTCGCTCACCTCCCGATACTGGCGCGCCGGTGGCTGGTAGCCCACAGGACGGATCGGGCTCTTGATCTCGTCGGTGGACAGATTGCGCTTGAGCTTGCGTCGCGCCGGGTCCGGCACAGGCACCGCCGCCATCAGCTTCTTGGTATAGGGATGCTGCGGATTGTCGAAGACGGCCTGACGCGGACCGATCTCGACGATCTCGCCGAGATACATCACGGCTACCCGGTGGCTGACGCGCTCGACCACAGCCATATCATGGCTGATGAAGAGATAGGCGAGATTGAAGCTCTGTTGCAGATCGAGCAGCAGATTGCACACCTGCGCCTTGATCGACACGTCGAGCGCCGAAACCGCTTCGTCCGCAACAATGATCTTCGGATCGAGCATCAGCGACCGGGCGATCGCGATGCGCTGGCGCTGACCGCCGGAGAATTCATGCGGATAGCGTGGCATCATGTCGGCCGAGAGCCCGACCCGCTCCAGGAGATCGGCCGCCTTGTCGCGCGCTTCCGCTTTCGAACCGAGATTGTGTTCGACGAAGGGCTCCATGACCGCCTGACCGATGCTCATACGCGGATCGAGGCTGGCGAAGGGATCTTGGAAGACCATCTGGATGCTGCGACGCATGCGCCGGAGCGAAGCCTCGTCGAGGCTGCCAACGTTATAACCGTCGACCGTGATCTGGCCTGACGTCGGGGTCACCAGCCGGGTGATCGAACGGCCCGTCGTGGACTTGCCGCAACCGGATTCGCCGACCAGGGACAAGGTTTCGCCCGGCTTGAGGGTGAAGGAGACGTTTTCTACCGCATGCACCGCCCCGCTCCGTCGACCGAGCAGGCCGGACCTGATGTCAAAGCGCGTGGTGAGGTTTTTTACCTCCAGCAGCGGTTGGCTCCCCTTCTCGGGGATCCCGGCTTCCGCTTCCGGTACCAGCGTGTCCCCGGTCTTGATGTCGATGACGGGAAAACGCATCGGCCGTTCGCGACCGCCCATGGATCCGAGCTTCGGAACGGCAGAGAGCAGTGCGCGTGTATAGGGATGCTGGCCACGATTGAAGATGTCGTCCGTCGTCCCCGTTTCCACGGCCTCGCCGCGGAACATGACGATGGTGCGGTCCGACACTTCGGCCACGACCCCCATGTCATGAGTGATGAAGAGGACCGCCATACCCTCCTCGTCCTGCAACGTCTTGATCAGGTCGAGGATCTGGCCCTGGATGGTCACGTCGAGCGCGGTGGTCGGCTCGTCGGCGATCAGCAGCTTCGGCCGGGATGCGAGCGCCATCGCGATCATCACGCGCTGGCGCATGCCGCCGGAAAATTGGTGCGGATATTCATCGAAGCGGTTCTTGGCATTCGGGATGCGGACGCGGTCGAGCAGCCGCAAGACCTCGGCCTTCGCCTCGGAATTGGAGATATCGCGATGGCAGGTGATGGCCTCGGCTATCTGCTTGCCGATCGGAAAGATCGGATTGAGCGAGGTCATCGGCTCCTGAAAGATCATCGAGATCTGGTTGCCGCGCACCTGGCGCATCTGCTCGGCATCGAGCGTCAGAAGCTCGCGCCCCTCGAGCTTGACGCTTCCTTCGATACGGCTCGTCAGCTGCGGCAGAAGCCGCATGATCGACAGCGAGGTCACGCTCTTGCCCGACCCCGATTCGCCAACGATCGCCACGGTCTCCCCTGGCGCGACATCAAGATCCATGTTGCGCACCACAGACCGCCACTCGGTGCCAACCCTGAACGAGGTCGTCAGACCCCGCACCGACAGCACCGGCATCCTGCTTGCTTCTGTTGCCTGTTCCACCACAGCCATATCCCGTTCCCCTATATTTATGTGTGTCGAGATGTGGTCGTGTAGTCAGGCGGCGAGTGCCGTTTCGGCAAGCGTCACCCAGTAGCTGATACCGAAGGGAATGACCTCGTCGTTGAAGTCATAGGCGGAGTTGTGCAGGTTGGCCGTGTTGCCGTTGCCGATGAAGACGAAGGAGCCGGGCCGCGATTCGAGCATGTAGGAGAAATCCTCCGCACCCATGGCCGGCGGGAAGGCGTCGCTGACGGCATGGTCCCCGGCCACCTTACGCATGATGTCCAGCGCGAATTCCGTCTCCGGTTCATGGTTGATGGTGACGGGATAGCCGCGGTGATAGCGCAGCGTCGCCTTGGCACCCATGGCCATGGCGACTCCGGTGGCGATTTCACCGATGCGGGCCTCGGCCATGTCGCGCATTTCCGGCATCAGCGTACGCACGGTGCCGGACAAGGTGACGGCATCGGGAATGACGTTATAGGCATCGCCGCCATGGATCTTGGTCACGGTAACCACGACGGAACCGAGCGGATCCGTCTCGCGGGCGGCAATCGACTGCAGCGCCACGACCACCTGTGCTGCGGCAAGCACCGGATCGACGCTCTTGTGCGGCTGCGCGGCGTGGCCACTGCGGCCTTCCACCACGATGTCGAACTGATCGGCAGCAGCCATGACCGCGCCCTTCTTCGTGGCAAATGTGCCAACCGCCATGCCCGGATGGTTGTGCATGCCGTAGACCTGGCGGATGCCGAATTTCTCCATCATGCCGTCGGCGACCATCTCGCGGGCACCACCGCCACCCTCTTCCGCCGGCTGGAAGATCACGGCGATCGAGCCGCGAAAATTGCGGGTCTCGGCGAGATACTTGGCCGCACCCAGCAGCATGGCCGTGTGGCCGTCATGACCGCAGGCATGCATCTTGCCGGGCGTCTTGGAGGCCCAGGGCTTGCCGGACATTTCGTGGATCGGCAGGGCATCCATGTCGGCGCGGAAGCCAACGACCGGCCCCTCGCCACGATTGCCCTTGATGATCGCGACCACGCCGGTCCGGCCGATCCCCGTCTCGATCACGTCGCAGCCGAATTCCCGGAGTTTTTCGGCCACGAAGGCCGCTGTGCCATGCACGTCGAACAGCAGTTCGGGATTTTGGTGCAGATGGCGGCGCCACTCAGCAACCTCTGGCTGGAGTTCGCTGGCGCGGTTGAGCACTGGCATGAAGTAACCTCTTTTTGTCGTTGTTCCCCGCAGGATTTCGCGCATACTGTGCCGCGATGCGCAGCTTTGGCAAGCCGCAAAATTCCGTCTTGCATGGAAAATAGGCTTGTGATTACATGGCCTAAATTTTAGCCAACCCGACAGAAACCAGTCTGTTCGGGAACGCATCGCGCGACTCTGCGGAGCGCCTCAAATTGAAAAACTTTCCTGCAATACCAAGAAGATAGGTGGTTGACATTTGGCGAATGCGCTGGCCACATCGCTGGCCGGCAGATCGGTCTTCCATCATGCCTGCAAACAAAAATAATGGGGAATGAGCACATGAACACTCGCAAATTGATGCTGGCGGCGTCGGCTGCCGCTTTCGCGCTGACGGCAGCGCCGGCAATGGCCGAACGCGGCACCGACGGCGACCTGAAGATCATTTTCTGGCAGGCGGTCTCGACGATGAACCCGTATCTGTCGGGGGGCACCAAGGAAGTTTACGCAGCCTCGATGGTCATCGAGCCGCTCGCCCGCTATGACGAGACCGGTGCACTGGTGCCGATGCTCGCCACCGAAATCCCGACTGTTGAAAATGGCGGCGTGGCCGAAGACCTCAAGAGCATCACCTGGAAGCTGAAGCCCGATCTGAAATGGTCCGACGGCTCGGCAGTGACAGCCGAAGACGCAATCTTCACCTGGAAATATTGCACGGCGCCGGACGGCGGTTGCGCCCAGGGCGCCTATTTCGAAGGCGTGACCAATGTGGAAGCTGTTGATGCCTCCACCATCAAGGTCTCGTTCTCCGAAGCCAAGCCCTATCCTTACAGCGCCTTTGTCGGCGCTCAGTCGCCGATCATCCAGGCGGCCCAGTTCAAGGATTGCCTCGGCGCCAAGGCACCGGAATGCACCTCGGCCAACTTCGGCCCGATCGGCACCGGCCCCTTCGTCGTCAAGGAGTTCAAGCCGAACGACGTCGTGACCTTCGAAGCCAACAGCAATTACCGCGATGCCGCCAAGCCTGCCTTCGCCTCGGTCACCCTGAAGGGTGGCGGTGACGCAGCATCCGCAGCGCGCTCGGTTCTCGAGACCGGCGAATTCGACTACGCCTGGAACATGCAGGTCGAGCCCGAGATCCTCGAGCAGATGATGGCCGCCGGCAAGGGCAAGATCGAAGTCGCCTTCGGCACCCAGGTCGAACGTATCGACATCAACCCTTATGGCGTCGACCCATCGCTCGGCGACAAGCGCTCGACCAAGGAGGCTGGCCCGCATCCGGCGCTGTCCGACCCGGCCGTTCGCCGCGCGCTCTCGATCGCCATCGACCGCGAGATCATCGATGAAGCCGGCTACGGCCCGAACGGTCAGCCGACCTGCAACATCCTGCCCGCTCCGGACATTTATGTCTCGACCGCCGTCGACTGGTGCCTGACGCAGGACATCGAAGGCGCCAACAAGCTGCTCGAAGATGCCGGCTGGAAGATGGGCTCGGACGGCATCCGCGAGAAGGACGGCGTCAAGCTCTCCTTCCTCTACCAGACCTCGACCAACTCCGTCCGCCAGGGCACCCAGGCGCTGGTCAAGGACATGTGGAGCCAGATCGGCGTGTCCGTCGAACTGCGCAACATCTCGGCCTCCGTATTCTTCGGCGGCGACCCGGCCTCTCCGGACACTTTCCAGAAGTTCATGGCCGACATCCAGATGTACACCAACAACTTCGACGGCACCGACCCCGAGAAGTACATGGCCGGCTGGATGTGCGACAAGATCCCGAGCCCGGCCACCGGCTGGCAGGGTGAAAACATCGTCCGCTACTGCAACCCGGAATATGATGCGCTCGTGAAGGAGCTCGGCCAGACCGGCGAGCTTGAAAAGCGTGCCGAGATTGCAAAGAAGCTGAACGACATGCTCTCTAACGATGTCGCCCAGATCCCGCTGATCCACCGCGGTCAGCCCTCGGCTGTCAACAACACGCTTCTCGGCGTGAAGATGAACGCCTGGGATTCGGAACTCTGGAACGTCGCCGACTGGTCGCGCGCGAAGTAATGCCATAGGTGACGGGTCTGCCCTGTCGGCAGGCCCGTCACCCGCATTTTTGCCGACAGTCTGGAGACCAGCCGATGTTCACCTTCACCGTGCGGCGACTGCTGTTTGCAGTCCCGACGCTACTGGCCATCAGTTTCATTATCTTTGCCCTGCTCGACCTCGCTCCGAGCGATCCGCTGAGCGACCTGCCGCTGACCATCCCGCCCGAAGTGCGCGAGCAGATCCGGCTCGCCATGGGCCTCGATCAGCCCTTCATCATCCGCTATTTCAAATGGCTGCAGCAGTTCTTCATCAATGAACCGCTGAACATCTTCGAACAGATCACCGGGCTGACCGTCGGCTCCGGCGAGCGTATGCGCGTGCTCTCCTGGGCGACCCGCAGCCCCGTGGTCGACCTGATCGTCCAGCGTCTGCCACAGACCCTCTGGGTCGTCGGCCTCTCCTACCTCTTCGGTGTTCTGATCGCGATCCCGATCGGCGTCATCTCCGCCTATCGCCAGTATTCCTGGTTCGACCAGATCGGCACCTTCGTCTCGATGGTCGGCTATTCCGTGCCGACCTTCTTCACCGGCGTCCTGCTGATCGTCGTCTTCTCCTCCTGGCTGCAGTGGTTCCCGTCGATCTATGACACCACACTGGTGGTCAACAGCTGGCACAGTTTCATCCTCCAGGTGAAACAGATGTTCCTGCCCGTTCTCGTGCTGACGCTCTTCAACGTCTCGCAGATCAGCCGCTTCGTGCGCGCCTCCATGCTCGACAACCTGAACATGGATTATGTCCGCACGGCCCGCGCCAAAGGCGTCAAGGAAAAGATCGTGCTGCTCGTGCATGTCCTGCGCAACAGCCTGATCCCGGTCGTTACCGTGATCGCGCTCGGCGTTCCCACGATCTTCTCAGGCGCCATCATCACCGAGCAGGTCTTCCGCGTGAATGGTCTGGGGCAGCTGCTGATCACCGCGATCCAGGGCGCCGACATCCCGCTGGTGCAGACGCTGACCTTCATCTTCGCGATCCTGATCGTTCTCTTCAACCTGATTGCCGACGTTCTCTACGGCATACTCGATCCGAGGATCCGCTATGAGTGATGCCGCAATCGCGACGACCGGTGCGCCGGTTCCCCAGACAAGGCCTCAGAGCGGCAGCTTCTGGCCCATGCTCTGGCGTCAGTTCCGCGCCCACAAGGGCGGCGTTGCCGGCCTTGTTGTCTTCGTCTTCATCGTGGCCGCCGTCTTCATCGGCCCATACATCCACACGATCGATCCGGCGAAACTCGACATCCGCGCCAAGAACCAGGGGCCGTCCTGGGAGCATCCCTTCGGCACCGACAACCTTGGCCGCGACATGCTGGCCCAGGTTCTCGCCGGTGGTCAGATCTCGCTTGCCGTCGGCATGGCAGCCATGCTGCTGGCCCTGGTCGTCGGCACGCTTGTCGGGGTCTTGTCAGGCTACTCTCGCAAGCTCGACGGCCCGCTGATGCGCTTGACCGACCTCTTCCTGGCGCTGCCGCTCCTGCCGCTGCTGCTCGTGATCATCATGTTGTTCCGCGACACGTTGCGCACCGCCTTCGGCCCGGAAACCGGCATCTTCATCCTGATCGTCTTCGTCATCGGCATCACCAGCTGGATGCACACGGCCCGCATCGTCCGCGGCGACGTGCTTGCGATCAAGAGCCAGGAATTCATCCTGGCGGCGAAATCGAGCGGCATGCGCGAGCACAGGATCATCATCAAGCACATCCTGCCGAACGTCATGTCCTCGATCATGGTCTCGGCAACGCTTGGCATCGCCACCGCCATCATCACCGAATCCGCGCTGTCTTTCCTGGGGCTCGGCTTCCCGCCCGACTTCCCGACCTGGGGCCGCCTGCTCTTCGACGGCGCCAACTTCCTGCAGATCAACCCGTCACGCGTCTTGTGGCCGGGCCTTGCGATCTCGCTGACGGTGCTGAGCGTCAATTACATCGGCGACGCAATCCGTGATGCGCTCGACCCGAAGGCGCTGAAGCATTGAGGGTTTCGGCGTCGTTTTTCCAATGAAAAATCACTTGGAGCACTGATGGCGATGGTGGAGGAACATGAAGTATTCCAACCAGAGACGATTGGAAAATGGAGCTTTTTCCTGCGGTACTTCGTGAGCCATCCCCTAGCTACAAAAGAGGTGAAACTGGATTTTGCGCTTGATGGTCGACTTGTTAGGATAAAGGCGTTCCGAAACAAAACGCTCGAAAACGAGACGGACTTGGTGGCGGAAGTCCATGGCTTCGACGACGAGGAAACAGCGCGTGAGTATGCTAAAACCCTCAAAATCGCACTTTCGGTCGCGGCCCTAGAGCGGTCGATGGGGGCAAATTTTGGAGAAAACAACAGTACCAGCAATATAGGCCAGGAATTGAAGGATACATTAGAACAACAAGGCGGAACGTATGTCCCAAACACTCACGGCATTTATGTATTCCTGCGCACGGGATCCGAATTTCGCTTAAAATTCAACGTGGAGATTGCTGTTTCAGAACCAACCCATTTGTATGTTGAAAACTTAGAGCATAGCTGGGAAAAAAGTCGCGGAGTTGACGATGTTATGGCCTCCGCTCTTGAGATTTTAGCGCTCGCAGGCATGTCGCGCGAGCCCCTAGCTAGAGCTGCGCTGGCGATCTCCGTAGTTGAAATGCTAGCAAAATCGAAGCCATGGTCTGATGAGCAGATTTCGTTGATTGATGAGTTAGTGGATCGCGCATCTAACTCCAGCGGTCTCGCCAGTGAAGATGCGACGGAAGTCGCAAATTCAATAAAAAATCTTTATAAAAGCATCAGACAAAGTATAAAACGATACATATTGAATGATATTGGCTTACCCACGGATGATTGGAAGAATTTTGACAAACTTTACAGCCTTAGAAGTGCGGTTTTTCACGGCGGCGCGCTGCCAAGGAAACAGATCTTAATCCAGCTCGGAGATGATGCCTACTCTGTGTGCCGTACCATTGTCTTAGCAGCAGCTATATCCAAGGCAACAAAATCAAATGAACATTAGGGCATGCAGCAAAACAGCACCTTGCGGCATTGTATAGAATGAAATGAAGTAAATTCTTGGCGGGTCCCTCACCGCCCCAGCATCCACCGAGCAGCAAACCAGCTGGCACAGGCCCAGACCGTTCCCGCCGCCCAGCCGCCGAGTACGTCGGTCGGGTAATGCACGCCGAGATAGATGCGGCTGAGGCCGATGATCAGGGTGAGAGCGACGGCAACGGCGGGGAAAAAATAGCGCAGCGAAGGCTGCTCTTCGATGCGCGACAGCATGGCGCCGAGCGTCAGGTAGGTAATCGCCGACAGCATGGCGTGGCCGCTCGGAAAGCTCATGTCCGACACCTCGACCAGATGCTGCACGACTTCAGGCCTGGGTCTTGCAATGCCGATCTTCATCGCGCTGCTCAAGGCCCAGCCGCCGAAGATCGAAACGGTGACGAATGCGGCCGTGCGGAATTTGCGACGCAGCGCCAGATAGACGATGACGAGGGTAACAAGCAGCGTGAGCACGGTCACCCCCCCGAGCGCCGTAATGTCGACCATCATCTTGGTGAGCCAGGCGGGACCGACCGGCATGCCGAGATCGGAGGTGTCGCGCAGCATCAGAAGCACGCTCTCGTCGAAGGCCCGCGTTTCGCCCTCCAGCACTTCCCCTGTCAGCTCGAAAAGAAGATAGGCGACGAGAGCCGCGACCAGTGCCGTCAGCCAGACACGGGCTTCGGCGACAGAGACGATGCGGGTGAGATGGCGCTTGAGCTGCTGCATGGGCAAGATCCTGATCGGTGGCGTTGAAGGTACATCGCGTTGCAAGGCGCGTGCGTCAACTGCCGCGCGAGAGGCAAATGTGGGCGGGTCCGGGTTGTTCCATGAGTGCGCCATCACCGTGAGCCGAGCGCCCGGCTCTGCCCCTCACCCTCCCTCTCCCCGCAGGCGGGGAGAGGGAGGCACGCGCGATGTCCGTTTCGCCCTTCTCCCCGCTTGCGGGGAGAAGGTGCCGCCCTTCGACAGGCTCAGGAGGCGGATGAGGGTCAAGGGTGGAGCGGGCAGCGGTGAAGGGGGTGAAGCCATATGACGCCCAAACAGCTTGATCTTATCCCCCGCCCCCGCCACTCTCCGCCCGCACATCCGGAGACATGCCCCATGCCCCAAGGCCCGCTCAACCTCCTGACCGACATCGACGGCCTTTCCGTTGGCCATGCCACGGACCTCACCCTCGGCTCCGGCGTCACCGTCATCGTCTTCGACGAACCGGCGACCGCGTCCGGCACAGTGCTTGGCGGTGCGCCGGGCGGACGCGATGTGACGCTGCTCGATCCCTCCATGACAGTGCAACAGGTTGACGCCTTCGTGCTGTCGGGCGGCTCGGCCTTCGGGCTGGATGCGGCGGGTGGCGTGCAGTCGGGCCTGCGCGCTGCGGGCCGCGGCTTCGCCGTTGGCTCCGTGAGGGTGCCAATCGTGCCGCAGGCGATCCTGATGGATCTGCTGAATGGTGGAGCCAAGGACTGGGGCCTGCATGCTCCTTATCGCGATCTCGGCTATCAGGCTTTTGAGAACGCCGCGAAAGGCGCCTTCCCGCTCGGCACTGTTGGCGCAGGAACGGGCGCGACGACGGCCAATTTCAAGGGTGGCCTCGGCTCGGCCAGCGCCGTCTCGTCCTCAGGCCACACCATCGCGGCCCTCGTTGCCGTCAACGCCATGGGCTCGGTGGTCATCGGCGACGGCCCGCATTTCTGGGCTGCGCCCTTCGAGGAGGGGACAGAATTCGGCGGGCTTGGCCAGCCAGCCCATGTCAGCGCCGAGGAGCGCGCCCTACGCATCAAGGGACTGAGGCTGACGGCAACCACCATCGGCGCCGTCGTGACCGATTGCGCCCTCTCAAAGCCAGAACTTCATCGCCTCTCGCTCTCGGCCCATGACGGCCTCGCCCGCGCCGTCCTCCCGGCGCATCTGCCGCTCGACGGCGACACGATGTTTTCGGCCTCGACGGACAGGCGTCAGAGCAATGGCGCAGCCGATCTTATGGAACTCTGCCATCTGGCAACGCTGGTGACCGCCCGGGCGATTGCGCGCGGGGTGTTCGAGGCGGTGGCACTGCCATATCCGGATGCGCAGCCGGCCTGGCGGGACAGGTGGGGGTGACCTCTTCTCCCCCTTGGTGGGGGAGAAAGCGATTTCGATGAATTAGGCGAGCGCAAGCCGCCTAAACATCAGAAATCGCAAGTGAGGGGGTCCGTTCGTCGTGCTACCATCACCGATCCCCTCACCGGGAAAATCTGAAGTTTAGGCGGCTTACGCTCGCCTAAGCCTTCGATTTTCCATCCTCTCCCACAAGGGGAGAGGTGTCGCCCCACCCACATTGCGCCCTTGACCCAAGTCAAGGACAGGCCTTCCCTAGCCCTAGAGATTGCCCGCCAAGGTTGGTCATGCTGGTAAAGCAGGCCTGCCGTAGGATGGACGGATCGGGGGAGGACGGTTCGAGAATGGAAGACGAAAGCGACATGGAAAGACCAATCCTCACCAACCGCACCTTCGACGAGCTGAAACTCGGCGATGCGGCAAGCCTGACGCGGATCATAGGCCCCGATGACATCGAGCTTTTCGCCGCTCTCTCTGGCGATAGAAATCCAGTGCCGCTTGGCCAGTCGCTGATCCCGGCCGGCATGATCTCGGCCGTGTTGGACACGCGCCTTCCCGGTCCCGGCACCGTCTATCTCGGTCAGGATCTGGAATTCTGGAAGGAAATCGCGACCGGCGACCGGATCACTGCAACCGTCACCCTAATGAAGAAGGAAAGCGACGGCCGGACACTCATCTTCGACACCCGTTGCATCAATCAGAATGGTGAGCCGGTGCTTGCCGGCAAGGCCCGCGTGCGGGCACCGATTGAGCGCATCAGCTGGTCGGAGAACCTGCCGCCGGACGTTTCGCTGCAGCGCCACGACCGCTTCGATGCCATTGTCGCCGAGGCCCGCGGCCTGCCGATGGTGAAGACGGCGCTGGTCCACCCCTGCTCGCCGGAAGCGATCGAGGCAGCGGTCGATATCCGCGACGAGGGCTTGCTGGAGCCGATCTTGATTGGCCCGGAGGCAAAGATCCGCGCGGCCGCCGAAAAGGCCGGCATCTCGATCGACGGGCTGGAAATGCTCAACACCGAACACAGCCATGCGGCGGCAGCCCTCGCGGTCGAACTCGCCGTCGCCGGCAAGGTCGGCTCGGTGATGAAGGGCAGCCTGCATTCAGACGAATTGCTTGGCGCGGTCGTCGGCAGCGGCTCAGGACTCAAGACCGAGCGCCGCATCAGCCATGTCTATGTCATGGATGTGCCCGCCTATTCCAAGCTGCTGATCGTCACGGACGCGGCGATCAACATAGCGCCGACGCTCGAGCACAAGCGCGACATCTGCCAGAACGCCGTGGATCTCATGCATATGCTGGGCGTGGCCGAGCCCAAGGTCGCGGTGCTCGCCGCCGTCGAGACGGTCAATGACAAGATGCCGGCAACGCTTGAAGCGGCAGCCCTCACCGTCATGGCCGCCCGCGGCCAGATCCGGGGTGCGAAGGTTGATGGGCCGCTTGCCTTCGACAATGCCATCAGCATGGAAGCCGCCCGCACCAAGGGCATCGTCTCGCCTGTTGCGGGGGATGCCGACATCCTGCTGGTGCCGGATCTCGAAGCCGGCAATATGCTCGCCAAGCAGCTCCTCTATTTCGCCAATGCCGATGCAGCCGGTCTGGTGCTTGGCGCGCGCGTGCCGATCATCCTGACCAGTCGCTCTGATAGCCTCAGGGTCCGCATCGCGTCGGCAGCTCTGGCAAAACTCGTCGCTGCCAAGCGTACGCCAGCGCTCGGTGGCAAGGCATGAACCAGAAACTGCTGCTCACCTTCAATGCCGGCTCTTCGACGGTAAAGATCGGCATTTTCGCCTGCGAACAAGCAGGAGCCAGGCGCATCGGCAAGGGCGTGATCGACTTCCGCGCCGAGCCACTGACCTTCCATCTGGTCGAAAGTCCCGCGGTCTTCGACGTGCCGCTCGTGGCAAAGACCGATGACCTGCTTCACGATGTGCTGGAAGAAGTCTTCGACTGGCTGTCCGCGCATTACGACCTCGACGCCGTCTCGGCCGTCGGCCACCGGGTTGTCCATGGCGGCGATCTCTTCAGCGATGCCGTGAGGCTCGACGACACGAGCCTCGCCGCAATCGAGAGCCTGGTGACGCTGGCACCTCTCCACCAGCCGCAGAACCTGCGCCTGATCCGCGCCATCGCTGAACTGAAGCCCGGCCTCCCCCAGACCGCCTCCTTCGACACCGCCTTTCACCGCACGCAATCCGATGTCGTGCGCCGGTTCGCCATCCCGCGTGAGTGGTTCGACAAGGGCGTCAAGCGCTACGGCTTTCACGGCCTGTCCTATGCCTTTATCGCAGGCGCCCTGAAGAGGCTCAAACCGGAAACCGTCGGCGGCCGTGCCGTCGTCGCCCATCTCGGCTCCGGCGTCAGCCTCTGCGCGCTGGAGAATGGCGTGAGCCGCGACACCTCTATGGGCTTTTCCACCATCGACGGCGTGCCCATGGCGACCCGCTCCGGCTCCATCGACCCCGGTGTGTTGTTCCACCTGATCGAGGCCCATGGACTGAGCGTCAAACAGGTCGAGGACATGATCTACAAGCAGTCTGGCCTGCTCGGTCTATCCGGCATCAGCGCCGACAGCCGGGTGCTGCTGGAGACTCCGATCAAGGAGGCCTGCGAGGCGCTCGATGTCTTCACACTCAGGATCGCCGGCGAAGTGGCGCGGCTCGCCGCCTCGCTCGGTGGTCTCGACACCTTGGTCTTCACCGCCGGCATCGGCGAGAACCAGCCAACGATCCGCCGTTCGGTGGTCGAGCGCCTGCGCTTCCTCGGCCTGCTTCTGGACAGCGAGGCGAACGACCGCAACGAGGCCGTGATCTCGCGCGAGGAAAGCCGCGTGAAGATCCTGATCATTGCGACCGACGAGGAACAGGTCATCGCCGACGACTGCCTGAAACTCATGGGCTGAGCTGTCATGAGCACCCCCTGACACCAAAGCGTCATGAAACGCGCCTAGAGACGCTTCGACGAGAAGCGGATGGAGGCCGAGACATGCTGCGACAGACGGATGCGACGGGTGAAGCCCATGAAGCGGCGCGCGGCGAGGTCCTGATCCTCTCCAATGCCCGCGTTGTGACCCCAAGCCATGTGCTGCATGGTTCGGTGGTCATCGAAAATGGCCTGATTGTCGAAATCCATGAGGGACCTTCACCCCATGCCGATGCACTCGACTTCGCCGGCGACTATCTCCTGCCCGGCCTTGTCGACATCCACACCGACCATTTCGAGAAGCATCTCTATCCGCGCGCCCACGTGCGCTGGGATTTCATGCGCGCTGCCCTTGCCCATGATGCCCAGATCATCGGCGGCGGCGTGACCACCGTCTTCGACAGCCTCTGCGTCGGCGCGACCACCGACAATCCGGAGCGCGCCGAAATCCTGAAGCCGATGATCGAGGCGCTGGAGCAGGCGCAAAGCGCCGGGATGTTCAGGGCCGAACACCTCGTGCACCTGCGCTGCGAACTGACAGACCTGGTCACCCCGCAACTGACGGCCGAGCATATCGACCGCGAGATAGTGCGCGTCATCTCGGTGATGGAACACCTGCCCGGAATTCGCCAGAGCCGTGACATCGAGGCCTATGTCCACCGAGCCTGCAAATCAACAGGCGAGAGCCCGGAGCTGGTGCGCGAGAAGATCAAGGTGCTCGTTGCCGAGAAAAGCCAGTTTGCCGCGACCACCCGTCCAGAGGTCGTCGCGCTCGCCCGGTCGCGCGCCATGCCGCTGATGAGCCATGACGACACCGATGTGGCGCATATCGAGGAGGGCATCGCAGAGGGCGTATCGATCTCCGAATTCCCCTGCTCGATGGAAGCGGCCGAAGCGGCACGGTCTGCCGGCATGATGATCGTAGCTGGCGCTCCGAACCTCGTGCGCGGTGGCTCGCAGTCGGGCAATATCGCCGTGCGTGATCTGCTCGCCCAAAGGCTGGTCGACATCCTCGCCTCGGATTATGTGCCGCGCTCGATGCTCGACGCCGCCTTCATGATCTCCGCCGATCCCGGCCTCGACTACGACCTGCCGAGCGCCGTTGCCATGGTGACGCGCAGCCCGGCGCTCGCGGGCAACCTCACCGATCGCGGCGCCATCGAAACCGGGCTGAAGGCAGATCTGATCCGCGTCGACCTGCAGGACGGGCAACCCTTCGTCAAGTCGGCCTGGCGCTCCGGCAACCGGGTCGCCTGACCAGGGAAACGACCTGGCTCACTCGTGCCAGGCCGATGCCAGCACCCGAAGCCAGTTCTCTCGGCAGATCTTGTCGAGGTCTGAAGGACCGTAGCCGCGCTCCTTCAGCGCCGTCACGAGCCGCTGGTTGCCGGTGGCGTCGCCGATGACATTCGGGATCGTCGCGCCGTCGAAATCGGACCCCAGCGCCACGCAGTCGATCCCCATGCGGTCGACGAGATAGTCGATATGGCTGACCATGGTCGCAAGCGACGTCTCCGCATCGTCGCGACCATCTGGCCGGAGCATGGTGACGGCATAGTTGAGACCGACGAGCCCGTGGCTGGCCTTGATCGCATCCATCTGTCGGTCCGTCAGATTGCGGGCGACAGGCGTCAGGGCATGGACGTTGGAATGGCTGGCGATCAGTGGCTGGTCGCTCAGACGCTCGACATCCCAGAAGCCCTTCTCGGTGATATGGGCGAGATCGATCAGGATGCCAAGCCGGTTGCAGGCCTTGATCAGATCTTCCCCGGATTTCGTCAGCCCGGGCCCGGTATCGGGCGAACTCGGATAGGCAAAGGGCACGCCGTGCCCGAAGATGTTGTGGCGGCTCCAGACCGGCCCGAGCGAGCGCAGACCTGCGGCATAGAAGACCTCCAGCGTCTCGAGATCGGCATCGAGCGCCTCGCAGCCTTCCATATGCAGGACAGCGGCAAAGACGTTGTCCGCCATGGCCTGGCGGATCTCGGCCGTCGTCCGGCAAAGCCGCCAGCTGCCGTCCTGGTCGAGCCGATGGGCGATCGCTGCCATCTGCAGGGCGATGTCGAGCGACGGGATCCGCTCCAGCGGCGGATCGAGGGGTGTGGAATAGTGGCCGTTCACATCCGGTTCGCGCAGATTGAAGTCATGCGGCGAGGGAATGTAGATGGCGCAGAGACCGCCGGCGAGCCCGCCTTTCCGCGCGCGCGGCGCATCAATATGCCCGGCGCTCGTTCCGTTGCGGAATTCTGCGACCGGATTGCGGCCCTCGCTGCGGCTGCGCCAGAGGCGCAGAAGAACATCGTTGTGGCCGTCGAAAACTAGGTTCATGAAGAAGGATCCAGAAGTGGTGTCCAGGCAAAAGCCCGGACGGGGAATGGCGAAACACCGCGACTGTTTCGGAATCGTTGGACCAAATCATGTCTCGCTTCAAGCTGCGCGACGATTTATCCCGCGGTCACGGGAGCAAGTGGCGGCACACGTGCAAGCCAGTCGGTCGCCGCCTCGTAGGCTGAGGCAACCGACAGCACGGCCTGATCCGCCCTCGGTCGCCCGATCAGCTGGAAGCCGTTGGGCAGGCCTGTCGCCGAAAAGCCGGCCGGCAGTGCAGCGACCGGCAGGCCGGCCATGCTGGGACCAATCACGACTTCCATCCAGCGATGATAGGTGTCCATGTGCTTGCCCGCAATCTCGCGCGGCCACGGAATATCCGCATCGAAGGGGAAGACCTGCGCGGCCGGCGCCACGAGATAATCGCAAGTCTCGAAAACCTTCATCATCGCCTGATACCAGGCCGTGCGAACGGCCGAGGCCTCGTACACATCCGCCGCCTGGATCCGCAACCCGGAGCGGACCTCATAGAGGATCTCGGCCTTCAGCGCGCCACGTCGGCCGGGATCTTCATAGAAGTCCCGCATGCTGCCGGCGGTGAAATAGCTGCGGAGAGTCGTCCACGCCCACCAGAGCCTGTTCATGTCGAAATCGACCTTCACCGGTTCGACGGCGAAACCCAATCCTTCGAAGACGCCGAGCGCCTTCTCGTTCAATTCGAGCACGCCGGCTTCGAAGGAGAGATGTCCACCGAAGTTGCCGAGCCAGCCGATGCGACCGCCCTTGCTGGGGATCGTCGGATCGAGGGAAATCGACCCGCTTTCGAAGGAGGAGGGATCGCGCGGATCGAAACCGGATTGCACGTTGAGAAGCGTCTCAACGTCCTGGACCGAGCGCCCCATCGGCCCCAGCGTCGCGAGCTGATTGAGATAGGCGTCGCGACCGGGAAGCGTGGGCACGCGGCCGAAGCTCGGACGGAATCCGACGACATTGTTGAAGGCGGCCGGATTTCGCAGAGACCCCATCATGTCGCTGCCATCTGCGACCGGCACGAGACGGGCAGCAAGCGCTGCCCCTGCCCCGCCGCTTGAGCCGCCGGCAGAGCGGCTGAGGTCCCACGGATTGCGGGTCACGCCAAACACCGGATTGTAGCTATGCGAACCGAAGCCCCATTCGGGCGTGTTGGTCTTGCCGATGACGATGGCGCCAGCGGCCCTGATACGCTCGACCTGGATGTCGTCGAAATCCGGCACATAATCGTGGAAGAGCGGCGAACCATAGGTACAGAGAATGCCCTTCGCCTCGCTCAGGTCCTTGATCGCAATCGGTACGCCGTGCAGGACCCCGAGGGATCTGCCTTGCTTGCGCTCGGCATCCCTGGACCGGGCTTCGGCAATGAGTGCCTCACGCGAGCGAAGGCTGACAAGCGCATTGATCCGAGGGTTGAGTCGCTCAATGCGATCGAGATAGGCTTCCATGACGTCCTCAGCCGAGACGCCTCCCGCATTAAGCGTTTTCAGCAAGTCGGCAAGGGACAGGGAGGTCAGGTCGGACACGCGGGGCTCCGTTCGAATGGGCGCTCTGGTCGGGCAGGCAGAGACGATGGGCTTCCCGACAGGACACTGTCAAGCGCTGGGCCGAGCGCCTCACGCAGGCCAGCCATGCGCATCCGGAAAACTTTCCACCCACTCAAAATAAAAATGGTCAAACGACCAAATTAGAGGCAACATGCCACAAAAGAGGATGCTGCGGGTCTCGTCGAACCGCACTTCCGAAACACGGGAACATCGACGAAATCAGGCGAAATCCGGCTCAGATCCCGAAAACGGGGCAGTCCGGCGACCGCCACGGAGGGAGAGATCGGCATGCTTGAAAGCTGGCACGTGACTTGCGTGAGACCACCTGCGCCACTCCGCAATCGGCAGTCTTTGCCGCATCCGGGGTCGAACAAAGCACTTCGCGCATAACCCGAACGCCAGGGAGCACGGCTTGAGTTCCGCATCAGACAAGGCAGCCATCGAAATCCGCAGCGTCAGCCGCATCTACGGATCAGGACAGGACAAGGTCACAGCCCTCGACGGGATCTTTCTCAAGATCAGGGAAAACGAGTTCTTCACGCTGCTGGGTCCATCCGGTTGCGGCAAGACCACCCTTCTCCGCCTGATCGCCGGCTTCGACTTTCCAACCACGGGCGAAATCCTGCTGCACGGCGAGGACATAGCCCCGCTTCCGCCCTTTAAGCGACCGGTCAACACCGTCTTCCAGTCCTACGCCCTCTTCCCGCACATGAGCGTCGCCGACAATATCGGCTTCGGGCTCAAGATGCTCGGCAAGCCGAAGGCCGAGGTTGAGGCCCGCGTCGCCGAGATGCTCGATCTCGTCCACATGACCCAGATGCGCGACCGGCAGGTGAGCCAGATCTCCGGCGGCCAGCAACAGCGCGTGGCGCTCGCCCGGGCACTGGCCCCCAAGCCGAAGGTCCTATTGCTCGACGAGCCCCTGTCGGCGCTCGACTACAAGCTGCGCAAGGAGATGCAGATCGAGCTGAAGCGGGTCCAGGCCGAGACCGGCATCACCTTCATCTTCGTGACCCACGACCAGGAAGAAGCACTCACCATGTCGGACCGCATTGCGGTCATGTCGTCGGGCAGCCTGCGGCAGGTCGGCTCGCCTTGGGACATCTACGACCGTCCGGCGGAACGCTTCGTCGCCGACTTCATCGGTGAAACCAACTTCCTTGAGGTCGAGGTTGCCTCTGTCACGGGCGACCGGGCAAGTGTCCGGTTGCGCTCCGGCCGTGAGATCCCCGCGACCTTGCCGGACAACACAACGCCAACAGGCAAGGTGACCATCGTCATCCGCCCCGAACATGCCGCGATCGTGGATCCGACAGATGAGGCGACCTTGCAGGGATCCATCGAAAGCGTCGTCTATCTGGGAACGGACACCAATATCAATGTCCGCCTCGAAGGTGGCTCGCTCTTCACGGTTCGTCAGCAAAACAGCCGCAGCGGCAGTTGCGGCCTGGTCGAGGGCCAACATGTCGGCATCATGGTCAGCCATGATGTCGCGCAGATCCTGAGGGATTGATCATGAGCGCGATCAAGACGGCCCCTGAAAATGCCAAATCGCGCGACATCCGAAACCGCTGGTTCCTGAGCCTCCCGGCGCTTGTCATCATCTTCGTCGCAGCCCTCGGGCCCCTCCTCGTCATGGTACTCTATTCCTTCCTGGAGAAGGGCGACTATGGCGACGTGAAATTCGGCACCTTCTCGCTCGAAGGCTGGACCTCGGTCTTCATGCAGCGCGACATCTTTGACGACACGCTGGGAATAGCCGACGCGCATCTCGCGATCTTCTGGCGCTCCATCAAGCTCTCGCTCTACACGACGCTCTTCACC
>NZ_ALJF01000012.1 GCF_000300855.1 Agrobacterium albertimagni AOL15
GCCGAAATCTTAGGGCCGCCAAAAGCGGTCTTTTCGCTTTCGAAAATACCGAAAAAGGCGCAAATCCAACCAGATTTGCGCCGCAAGAGACGCAAACTCAAGAGTTTGCTCTGTCGCGATAAATCCCTCAGGGATTTACGCTGGTGACGCGGGGTGGAGCAGCCCGGTAGCTCGTCAGGCTCATAACCTGAAGGCCGCAGGTTCAAATCCTGCCCCCGCAACCAAATCAGACCGGTAAATTCGATCATTCCGAATATCTGCTTTTAAGCTCCTCGCCATAACGGGCGAGGAGCTTTTTCGCGTTTCTCTTAAGGGTCAATCTACCGGATGCCAGGTTCAGCCGCTTGAGGCGCTGAAGTTAGTCCAGGAGGGTGGGCTCGCTGTTGCCCAGACGGCCCGCGACCTTGATATCTAAAAGAATGTCTTGCGCAAATGGGTTCGGGAACACGGCGACCATCCCAGCCAGTCCTTTGCTGGAAAAGGCTAGATGAAGCCGGAGCGCGACATCCTAAAAAAGGACGCAGCCTATTTTGCCAGGGATGCGATATGAGGTTCGCGATTATTGCAAAGCACCGTCCGATCTGGCCCTTTCGTCGTTGCTGTGCGACGACTGCCGGGCAACGGGTGGCATGGTTCTGCGAAGCGCTAGGGTTTTCTGGTTCGGGTTCCATGCCTCACTCGATCGTTGTGCGAGTGAACGCGCACGCTGTGATGGCGAGTAAATCTCCGACGGACATCCAAGATGTCCGTCCGTTTTGCTTAATCCGGCTTCAGACAGACCTTATGGCACCGCCATCCACGCGGATCTTGCTTCCCGTCACATAGGAGGCTGGCTCGGAGGCCAGGAAGACGGCAACTGCGGCAAATTCCTCCGGCCGTCCATAGCGTCCGGCCGGAATGCCCGCCGCAGATTCGGCCGCGATCTCCTCGACACTCTTGGCTGAGCGGCTCGCGGCGGCTGCGTCGAGTTCGTCCACCCTTTGCGTATGGATGCGCCCTGGAAGAAGCACGTTCACGGTCACGCCGTCTAGAGCCACTTCCGCAGCAAGTGTTTTCGACCAGCCGATCAAGGCCGAGCGGATGCCGTTGGAGAGTGCCAGTCGTGCGATCGGCTGCTCTACTCCTGACGAAGCGATCGATATGATCCGACCCCAGCGCTTTTCCCGCATGCCTGGCAGAAGACTGGTGGTCAGATGGAAGATGTTGGCGGCCATCGTCTCGAAATGGTTGAGCCAGTCCGTTCGTTTCGCATCGATGGCTGCGGCCGGTGGTGGGCCGCCAGAATTGTTGACGAGGATGTCGACACCCCCTGCCGCCACGAGCAACTGGACGGCCTTATTCACGCTGTCGATGTCGGAGAGGTCGAACTGGAGCGGGATGACGGCACCGGCCGTCCGCGGGAGTTCGGAAGCCCAAGCCGAGATGGCCGAAGTGTTGCGGGCGGCGGCATGGACGGTCACCCCTTCTTCCGCGAGCCCTCGGGCGATCGCGGCACCTAGTCCGCGGCTAGCACCCAGCACGAGAGCGGTTTTGTTTTTCAAGCCGAGTTCCATTATCCGAGTTCCTTCAATCTTCTGTCCTGGCGCGCGATGAGGCGCTCGATCTCGCTGATATCGGCGGAAGAGAGGGCTCCTCCCGGTTTGCGCAGGGCCGGTGTGGCGATGGCCCCGCGTTTCGCCATGATGTATTTCCGGATGGAGAGGCCAAGGCCGGGTTGCTGTTCGTAGCGGGCAAGCGGAAGATAAGCGTCGAAGATGTCCTGCGCGCGCTCCGGATTTCCCTGCTCGCTATAATGGACGACGTCGCGCATCATTTCGGGATAGGCAAAGCCGGTCATCGCACCGTCGGCCCCGCGCGCCATCTCCTCGGGCAGGAAGACGCCGCCATTGCCGCACAGGATTGATATGCGCCTCTTGCCGGTCGTCTCCGAAGCGGTTCGTAGTGCGGTAATCTTGGAAAGACCGGGCCAGTCCTCGTGTTTCAGACAAACACAGGTTGGGATCTGATCGATGATCGTCTGGATGACGGAGACGGGGATGGTGACGCTCGTGACGAGTGGGAAATCCTGCAGCACGAAAGGAGTATCGCCGATGAACTCTGCCGCCTGCTTGTAGTAGGTGACGATCTGCTGATCGTTCCGCAGGGACGATGGCGGCGCACTCATCACGCCAGCCGCGCCATCATCCATAACCATCGAGGTCAAGGCCTGCATCTGGGCAAAGCCCGCAGCAGAGACGCCCGCAACAACCGGCACGCGGCCATCGACCCGGCGAAGGATACGTCGCACATAGGTCTGCGATTCCTCGATGGTGAGCTTTTGTGCTTCCCCCATCATCCCGAGCACTGTCAGTCCCGTCGCGCCGCGCTCGAGGTAGAAATCGACCATGCGGTCCGTGCTGTCCAGATCGAGATCACCAGTCTCCGTGAAAGGGGTCAGGGCTATGACGTAGACGCCTTTTGCCTCTTCATTCAGCCTCATCATTGACTGTCTCCTTGATGTTTGGGATATCGTGCATGGCCAAAGAAGCCTTCGGGCTGGCCGATCATGTTTCCGAGCCCCATGCGCTCGATCAGCAGCCGGGCTTGCCTGTCGGCTTCTGCGACGACGTCATCGAGGTCCGTCAAAAGAGGCCGGCCACCTTCGAGGAGGATCTGCCCGTCGATCACGACGGTGTCGACGTCATTGCCATTGGCGAAATAGGCCAGGCGGAAGATCGGCATCTGGTAGGGTGCGAGGTGAGGGCGCTTCATGTCGACCACCACGATATCGGCCTTTTTGCCGACTTCGAGGGAGCCGAGGTCCCGGTCTAGCCCCAGGGCGGTCGCCGCATCGATCGTCACCATCTCAAGGGCCTTGCCCGGAGGCAGGACCGAGGGATCGCGAAAGTGGGTGCGGTGATAATGCATGCATTGCTGCATGTGCCGGAACATGTCCGCCGATCGGTCCGGCGCGGTTGCATCGGAGCCGATGGCCACCACAGTACCCGCCTCGATCAATTCGATCGCCGGGCATCGGCCGAGAATGGAGGCAATGGCGCTGGGGTTGTGGGCGATGCGGGTGCCGGTATCGGCGATGATGCGGATTTCTTCGGGCGTGATGTCGATGGCATGGGACAGAAGCGCATCGGGTCCGAGGATGCCGAGCTCTTCGGCGCGGGAAACGGAGCCCTTCCAGTGACCATCCTGGGTGAACACCACGCCCGCTTCGCGCGAGAGCGCCCGTACGGCCTTGGTTTGGGCGACTGCGGCTTCGTAGTCTGCGGCTGACATGTCGCGCTGGTGCTCGTCACGCAGGACGGGGGTGAGCAAGGCGATCTTCAGCCGTCCGCGCCCGTGCCATAGGTCCATGAGTTCGCGACTGACGGTAAACTGCTCCTCGAAGGTTACAGGTCGTTCTGACGCCTTGCCGTCGTGCCACGATGCATAGGTTCGCGGATGCGGAGGGCGGGTCGGTCCAACGGCGACGACCGAGCGCGTGCCGACTGCCGCGACGCCCTCGCAATGGGCGCTTCCATAGGCGACATCATCCGTCCGCATGATTGTGTCGCCGCCGCCCAGAAGCGACACGCCGGTGGTGACGCCGAAGCGAAGCCGCTCAAGGGCTGCAAGCCGCGCCTCCGCGAACCAGAATTCCGGTGTCGAGCCGACGGTGTAGGCTGCGTTGCAAATCTCTTCCCAGTGATTGCCTTGCTCCATCCCCATGGTCTTGATCAAACCGTGACCGGCATGGGCATGCGCGTCGATCATGCCGGGCATCACTACCTTGCCGCTTGCGTGGATATGGCGCTCGGCCTGGTATTCTCTGGCGATCTCGTCCGCGTGCCCCACCGCGACGATGCGATCGTCGAGAACGGCGAGCGCACCCTTGTCGAGAACGCGGCGACTGCCGTCCATGGTGAGGATGGTGCCACCGCTGATGATCAGGTCGACACGCCTCATGATGCTCTCTTCCCGGACTGGAAATCAGGGAGCCGCGTCACGTCGAGCACGCAGTCGTGGCGCATGCGCCAGTTCGGCCAGGACCCCGACAGGCCTGTCACCCTCAGGGGATTGTAGAGATAGAGCCATGGGGGATCCACTTGCAGCGCGCGGAAGGCCTTTTCAAAGATCTCCGCACGTTCACTTTGATCAACGGTTGCCCGGCCCGCATCGAGCAAGTCTTCGGCCTCGGCGTTGTGGAAGCCCAGCCACCAGGAGCCCTGAGCCCTGTGATCGATCTTCTCTGCGAGGATGCGGAAGGTGCTCAAGGGGCTGGAATCGAAGACGCACATGTCGCGCACCTGCTTCAGGCGGACACCATGCGCATAGGCTTCGCGGTCTGTGTGGCGGTGAACGTTCAGCGTCACCCCAATTGGGGCAAGCTGCTCGGCAAGAGCCGCCGTCAGTGCCTCGGCTTCATCGGGGAGGCGTGTCGGGCAATCGACCTTGATGGTCAGACCATCCGCGAATCCGGCTTCCGCAAGCAGCGTTTTCGCCTGATCCTGATCGGAGCGTAGATCCTCTGAAGGCAGGCTGCCGAAATGAATGGGGCTGACGAAGCCAGTCAGAGGCTTTGCCGCACCTTTCACCACTCGATCGATCAGTGCCTGGCGGTCAATCGCCAGATTGAGGGCGCGACGAACACGGCTGTCTGTCAGCGGCCCCTTGAAGGCATTGAAGAGATAGATGATGGCGACGGGGACGAAGGAGGTGACCCGCGTATGCCTGGCCGTTTCTTCGAGCGCCTTGGAGGCTTCGAAATCAAGGCTGTTTGCCACTTGCGCCTGGTCGGAGATCAGCATCTCCAGCCGCGCTTCCCGGTTTGGTTCCAGGCGGAAGGTCAGTTCGTCATTGGCTGGTGGCTCGCCATGCCAGCCATCGAAACGCTGGACGTGGAGAGCATGGCCGGGTTCGTAGGAAACCAGGTGGTACGGCCCTGTGCCGACCGGCTGCGACGTGTCTCCCGCCTCGTAGCGGTCCAGTGCCGAGGGAGCGACCACGTAGCCGTAAACCAGGATATCGAGGAGATCGGCGATCGGCTTCGATAGGCGGATGACGACTGTCAGGGGATCGACTGCCTCGATCTCCGCATCGCCGAGATACTGATGCCAGACACCGGGGGCGCCCAGCGTGTAGCCTTTGTCAGGGCGGGCCATGCGAGTGAGCGATTGGCAGACGGCAGCCGCATCGCAGGGGGTGGCATCGTGAAAGCTCAAGCCTTCCCTCAGACTGAACGTCCAGTGTCGTGCATCCGGTGTGACATCCCATGAGCTTGCCAGTGCGGCCACGTAGCCGCCATCCTTGCCATAGCGGACAAGCCCGTCGAACAGGGCGTCGAAAACAGCCAGCATGTCGTTCGCATCGGTGCAGTCATGCGGATCTTCGAGGGCAAGGCGCGGTTGAACAATGACGACGGGTGAACTCACTGGCTTTTCCTTTCGGCATCGTTCCGATCATGGAGGTGGCATGCAACGGCGCTGCCATCTGGCTGGGGCGTCAACACCGGACGCTCGATCGCGCATCGATCGAAGGCCATGGGGCAGCGCGTCCTGAAGCAGCAGCCGGAGGGCAGGCGCAGGGCACTTGGCACTTCGCCGACGATCTCGATCTTCGGTTTTGCCAGCGACTTGTCGATGGTCGGCGCGGCCGAAAGCAGAACCTGCGTATAGGGATGTTTCGGCTGGCTGAACAACTGGTCGCGGCTGGCCGTCTCCACCATGAACCCCAGATACATGACGCCGATCCGGTCGGCGATGTGGTGAACCACCGAGAGGTCGTGCGAAACGAACAGATAGGAGAGGCCGAACTCGTCGCGCAGGTCCATCATCAGGTTGAGGATCTGCGCCTGGATCGAGACGTCGAGCGCCGAGACGGGCTCGTCGGCGATGATGATCTTTGGCCTGACCGACAATGCACGTGCGATGCCGATCCGCTGCCGCTGACCTCCCGAAAACTGATGCGGGTAGCGTCCAGCCTGTTCGGCATTGAGGCCGACCTTCGCAAGAAGCGCGATGGCCTCGTCATGGAGTTCGCGCCGGCTGAGCTTGCCACCGGCCTGAGCGCGCCTCGGCTCCATCACGATGTCCCTGACCCGCTGCCGGGGGTCGAGGGAGGCGTAAGGGTCCTGGAAGATCATCTGCAGCTTGCGGCGGATCGGACGCATTTCGCGAAACGGCATCCGAGAAATGTCTTCGCCGTCGATGCGGATCTCGCCTGATGTCGGCTCGTAGATCCGAGCAATCGTCTTTGCCACGGTCGACTTGCCGCAGCCGGATTCTCCCACCAGCGCCATGACTTCGCCAGGCACAATCGACAGGTCGACGCCGTTCACCGCCCGCAACTGCTTCTGGGGAGCGAGAAGTTTTCCCTTTCCGAACTGCAGCCGATCGAAAAGACCTCCCACGGGAAAGGCTTTGACCAGGCCTCGGACCTCAAGCACGGGGGGTGTCATGGCGCCGTCTCCTCCAGTGGGAAGTGGCAGGCCGCATCGAGCGAGCCGCGCACGGGGGTGAGCGCCGGCGTTTCTGCCGAGCAGATGGACTGAGCCCGGAAGCATCGGTCCCTGAAGCTGCACCCTTGGCCGAGCGTGCGGATGTCCGGTACCGTGCCGGGTATCTGGCTGAGGCGCTCGCGGCGATCGGTGATCTTCGGAATGCTGTCCAGGAGCCCGCGCGTATAGGGGTGGGCAGGGGACACGATGATCTCGCTCGTCAGCCCCCGCTCGACGACCTTGCCGCAATAAAGCACGACCACCCGATCCGCCATCTCGGAGACGACGGCGAGATCGTGCGTCACGAGGATCATGGCGGATCCGCGATCGACGATCTGGCGGCGCATCAGCTTCAAGATCTGGGCCTGGACGGTGACATCGAGGGCCGTGGTCGGTTCGTCCGCGATGATCAGGCGGGAGCCGGCCAAGAGCGCGATGGCAATCACGACGCGTTGGCGCATGCCGCCAGAAAACTGGTGCGGATAGGCGTCAAGGCGGCTGGCGGCCTCCGAGATGCCGACATCCTCGAGCATTTCGATACAGCGTGCGCGCCGCGCTTTCTGATCGAGATTGGTATGCAGGCGCAGCATTTCGTCCATCTGGCGCCCGACCGTGTAGACCGGGTTCAGCGACGTCATGGGGTCCTGGAACACCATGGCGATCTGGCCGCCGCGCACAGCGCGCATCTGGTCTTCGCTCTTGCGCGTCAGATCTTCGCCCGCAAAGACAATGCTGCCTGCCTCGATCCGTCCGGGGGGATCGATCAGGCCGAGAATGGAAAATCCGATCACCGATTTTCCGCCGCCGGACTCGCCGACGAGGCCGACCACCTCGCCCGGGCGGACGTCGAAGCTGACGCCGTCGACGGCTTTCACCACGCCACCGAAGGTATGGAAATGTGTCTTGAGATCCCGGACTTCGAGAAGTGCTTCGCCCATGGTCGCTATCTCCTTCGTCATCTCAAGCGCGGATTGAGTTCGTCCCGCAGGAAGTCGCCGAACAGGTTGATGCCGAAGACGAGGAACATGATGAACAGACCAGGAAAGGCGGAGGTCCACCAGATGCCGGAGAACAGCACGTCGAAGCCCTCCTTGACGAGAAGGCCGAGTGAGGGCTCGGTGATGGGGACGCCGACACCAAGGAAACTGAGCGAGGCCTCGATCAGAATGAAGGTGCCGACCTGGATCGTCGCAACCACGATAAGCGGCGTCATGACGTTCGGCAGCACGTGGCGCAGGATGATCTCGCCGTTTCCGAGCCCCGCCACCTTGGCCGCCTGGATGTATTCCTTCTGGATCTCGCTCAATGTCGATCCGCGAACGGTGCGAGCGTAAACGACCCAGCCGACGGCGGTGAGCGCGATCAGAACCATGCCGATGCCTGTCCCGAAGGCCGACATCAAGAAGAGCGCAATCAGCATCGAGGGAAACGACAGCTGAATGTCTGCGATGCGCATGATGATGCTGTCGACGATGCCGCCGTAGTAGCCGGAGATCAGACCGAGTGCCGTCCCGATCACGCAGGAAAAAATCATCGCGGCGAGGCCGATGAAGGCGGAGATTCGCGCGCCGTAGACGATCGATGCGAGCACGTCGCGGCCCTGTCCGTCCGTTCCGAGCAGATACCTGCTGTCGCCACCCTCGAGCCACACCGGCGGCTTGAAGCTGTCCATCAGTTCCAGCTGTGACACGTCGTAAGGATCCTGCGTAACGAGAAGCGGTCCCAGCGTCGCAAGCAGGGCGAAGAAGGCGAGCAGTGCGCTTCCGAAGACAGCCGGCAGGTTTCGGCGGTAGTGAAAGAAGAATTCCGAAGAGAAGAATCCGGTCATGCGATCCTCACTTCACCGTAATGCGTGGGTCGATCAGCGTGTAGACGATGTCGACGATGAAATTGATGGCAACGAAGATGAAGGCTGTCAGCATCAGGTAGACGACGATGACGGGGCGATCGCCGCGGTAGATGGAGTCGATCAAAAGCTTGCCTGTGCCGGGCCATGCGAAGATGGTCTCGGTGATCGTTGCAAAGGCGATGAGATCACCGAGCTGGAGGCCGAAAATCGTGACGACCGGAATGAGTGCGTTCTTCAGGCCGTGCCTGAACAGGATGTTCTGGCGGGATGCGCCCTTGGCACGAGCGAACCGCATATAGTCTTGCCGCATCACCTCCATCATGCCCGCACGGGTCATGCGTAGCATGATCGCGAGGGTGGCAAGCGCCAGTGTCACTGACGGCAGGATGATGTGTGACCAGCCATCCGCCGTGAAGATGGATATGCGCATCCCGAGGACTTCAACTGTATCACCGCGTCCGGACGAGGGCAGGAACTGGTAGCGGACCGAGAAGAAGAAGATCAGCATCATGCCCACCCAGAACCCGGGAAGCGAAATGCCGAGCAGTGAACCGGCCATGATGCCGCGAGACACCGGCTTGTTCGGATTGGCCCCGGCATAGACGCCGAGCGGTACGGCGATCACTGTCGCCAGCATGATTGCCACGAGCACCATCTCGATCGTTGCTGGCAGCCGCTCCAGGATGAGGTCCATGGCGGGCTGGCGGAACACATAGGATCGCCCGAAATCGCCCTGCAGCATATTGCCGAGGAAGATGAAATACTGGCTCAGCAGGGACCGATCGAGGCCCAGGAGGCGGCGGGCCTGTTCGATCTCGGCGGTGGTGGAATCGATCGGGATCACCATGAAGACGGGATCGCCGGTAAAGCTCATCATCAGGAAGACGATGACCGATACGCAAAAGAGTACCAGCACCATCTGCAGGAGCCGCTTGATCGTGTAACCCAGCAAGGCAGTGTCCCGTCATGAAGAAGTGAGAAATTCGGGACTGTCTCCCTCACGGTCGACAGTCCCGCGCTCGTTCAGGTTGAGGATTATTCCTTGACGTCGATCTCGTAGGCCCAGAGGAACTTGTCCGCACGCGGTGTCATCTCGACATTTGTCTTTGCGGCATAGAGATCCTGCTCGTAGTGGATCGGGATCATCGGAATGTCTTCCATCAGGATCTTGGTGACTTCCTGCAGGTAGCCGTCTCGCTCTTCGAGCTTGGAAGTCGCATCGGCCTTGTCGATCAACTCGTCCACCTTCGGATTGGAATAGGATCCGCGGTTGACCTGGCCATAGCCCTCCTTCTTGTCGCGCGAGTAGAACATCACGCTGTACATCGAGCCGCCGTCACCGGAGGGAACGTCCCAGCCGCTCATGATCATGCTCGACTTATCGCTCGGGACGCGGATGTAGCCGAAGAAGTTGGACTTCGGCATTAGGTTGAGCTTGAGATCGATCTTGATCTTGCCGAGCATCGACGCAAGCGCCTGCGCGATCTGCTGATCGTTGACATAGCGGTTGTTGGTGGTGTCGAGGGTCACCGTGAAGCCATCTGCGTAGCCGGCCTCAGCCATGAGAGTGGCCGCCTTCTCAAGATCGAAGGGGTACATGTCGCGGAAGCTTGCGCCGTCGACATAGCCCGTATGGGAAACAGGGATGTATTGCTCCGACGGGGTCGACAGGCCGTTCATGATGATCTTGTTGATCGCATTGACGTCAATCGCGCGGACCATGGCTTCACGGACACGGCGATCCATCATCGGGTTCTTGTCGAGCGCGATGGTCGGGCTCTTCTCACGATGGTCGATCGATACCACGACGTTCAGCAGGCTCGGCTTGGTCATGACCTTGTAGCGGTCATCCGCCTTGACGCGGTCGACGTCGCGGACGTTGAGATCCTGGATGACATCGACTTCGCCGGTCAGCAGTGCTGCCGTGCGGGTGGCACCATTGGTGATCGGACGGAACGTGACTTCTTCGATCTTCGGTGCGCCAGCGAAGTAGTCAGTATTGGCGGCAAGCGTGATGTGATCTTCCTTGATCCATTCGACCAGCTTGTAGGGGCCGGTGCCGACAGGCTTCAGGTCCAGCTGCTCATCGCCCACTTCCTTCGCATACTTTTCGCTGAGGATCAGGACGGCTGCCAGATCGTTCGGCAGGACTGCGTAGGGCTTGGGCGTCTTGATCTCGACCGTGTAGTCATCGACAGCCGTGAAGGAGGCGATGTTGGCGCCGAGATTGGCCATCAGCGACTTCTTCAGCCGGTCCAGGGTGAAGACGACGTCGGACGCCTTGAAGTCTTCGCCATTGTGGAACTTGACGCCCTGGCGCAGCTTGAACACCCAGGTCGTGTCATCCTTGAGCTCCCAGCTCTCTGCAAGGCCGGGTCCGAAGGACAGATCGGCATTGCGGCGGACCAGGGGGTCGTAGATGTGGTAGAACAGGATGTTGCTGGACAGCTCCTCGCCCGCCTGGGGGTCGAGATTGACGGCGTCCGAGGTCAGGCCGACGGTCAGTTCCTTGGCGTGGACAAGGCCGCCCAGGGCCGTAGAGCTCAAGAGGACGAATGCGGCAAGGGCCGCTATTCGTCCGGATTTCATGCGAAGATTCAGCATTTTTAGTTCCCCTTTTTTGGTATGCCGACACGTTTGCATGCGCGTTTTCACCGAAGTACGGATTGCACCTCGATCTGGTAGCCTTCCGGGTCTTCCAGCACGAAGGCTCGAATTCCCAAGGAGACGCTGTCCTTTGGTTCTGTTAGCCCGATGGCATTCTGGCTCGAGAGATAGCGGTGCCAGGCATCCACATCCGGCACGCGGATGCAAAGCTGCACGGGCTTGATCGGATTGGCGCGATGCATGCCGCGGGTCTCGTCGACAAGACCGACATAGGCGTGTTCAGCAATCTTCAGGATCTTCGACCAGCCCTGATCGATCTCGAGCGGGAAGCCCATAACCTGTGTAAAGAAGTCGAACGCTCTGGGCAGGTCGACGTAGTAGAAGAAGGTGATGGCCTTCTCGACGATACCGTCATCGGGCCGGGTGGGTGCCTCAGTCATGTTGTGAGATCCTTTGGAAACCATGTGCTTTCGCCGCGGCGCAGATAGCGTCCGCTGCCGGGCGTGTTGAGGACCGATTGTCCGTCATAGGCGAGCCTGCCCGCATGATAGGTTGCGGCCACCCGTGCGGCGAAGACCCGTCCGTCATAAGGGCTCCAGTTGAGGCCATCCCGAGCGCGGCTTGCGTCCCAGACATCGTCCCCCTCGGCAAGGATGGTGATGTCGGCATCGGCACCGGGAACGAGAGCCCCCTTGCGCGGATAAAGGCCGAAGAAGCGGGCAGGGCGTTCTGCGAGATACTCGGCGCAGTAATGTGCAGCATCGACACCGCGCTGTTTTGCAACCGTGTAGAAGGCAGGCAGCAGCGTCTCCATTCCGGGCACGCCCGCACCAGCATCGAAGATGCTGTCGGTGAACTTGTTGTCGATCGGCCAGCTGGAATGATCGGAGCTGACAAAGGCAATCCGGCCCTCGATTAGTTCCTGCCAGAGCCGATCAATCTGGCCGGGGCGAATGGGTGGGTTGACCTTCATCCGCGCGCCGAGCTCTTCACCTTCGCGTTCGGGATCGAACCAGAGATAGTGGACGCAGAGTTCGCCGGTCGCCCTGAAGCCCTCTCGCGCATAATTGTCGACCAGCTTGAAGCCGCGCGGCGTACTGATATGGACGATATGCGCATGTCCTCCGGCACTGGCGGCGAGCTCTAGGAAATGCACGGTCGATGCCAGTTCCGCGACTTCAGGCCGGCTCGGCGAATGCGCGGTGATACCGTTTCGACCCTCGGCTCTTGCGCGCGAAACCCGTGAACGCACGATTTCCTGGTCTTCGTTGTGCAATCCAAGCGGCAGGTCGGTTGCCGAAAGCGCTTCCAGCAGATCAAGGGCAAGCGCCGCATCGATCCTCGGAAAACGAGTGGGGCTGCTCTCAAAGGCGGAGATCTTGAAGGCGACGACGCCACCATCGGCGAGTGATTGCACTTCGTTCAGGGATTGCCCGGGCATGACCGTGCCGTAGAGCGCGACATCGCAATGGGCAAAGCGTTCGACGGCTTCGATCTTGGCGTCCAGATGCTCCCTGGCGCTCAGCGGGGTCGGGTTGTCGTAGGGCATATCGACGATGGTCGTGACCCCGCCGGCAATGGCAGATCGGGTCGTCGGCTCGATCCCCGGGAGGCCGAGATAGCTGCCCGCATGGGTTTGGCCGTCGATGATCCCCGGCAAAACAAAGGCATCTCCAGCATCGTGGACAGTCTCTGCGGCAGGTGCGTCGCCTTCTCCGATTGCGTGGATGATCGCGCCTGAGACTGCGACCCAGCCATTGGCAATGGTCATCTGAGGCGTGACGATCCGCCCACGAATGACGAGATCAATGCTCAAAGCGCCCTCCTGCGATAGCCGAGTTCAGTTTGCATGCAGGCAAGGGCGACGCCGGCCTGAACCGGGTCGATAACGGGCAAGCCCAGTTCCGCCTGCAAAGCCTCCCGGTAGGTCCCGAGGCCGGCACAGCCGAGGATGACTGCTTCGGCACCATCCTCATCGCGAAGCACGGAGGCGATGCGCGTAACGGGAATGACCGCATTCTGGGCGATGAGTTCAGCAACGGTCATGTCGATCGACCGATCGCCTGCAAGCCTGCCATTGAGTTGAAGGTCCTCAAGGTAGCGCAGATGGCGGTCAATAGAGGACGGCCCCATCGACACGATCCCGAAACGCTGTCCAAGTCCGAGTGCTGTCAGATAGGCCGCTTCGGCGATGCCGACGACCGGGACATTCGTGGCGGCGCGTACGGCCGAAATGCCGGGATCCGAAAAGCAAGCGATCACGACGGCGTCTGCTTTTGCTCCCTGCACAGCCTCAATTAGCAGCGGCACGACTTCGGCCACATGGGCATCCGTTTCAATACCAAAAGGCGCGCCCTCAAGCTCAGTGCAGCGGATCTCGTGGCCATTGCCTTCGAACGGTTTCAGGCACGCTTCCATCGACCGTGTGACGGCCTTCGAGCTGTTCGGATTGATCACCAGGATCTGCGCCACTGTTCCTCCACGACGGCTCTCCCAAGCCGTCAAACTGTAATATGTATCGTGATATACTACGAAATATCTCATGTCAAAGGCTGGCCGTCTTGCGAAGTCAGAAAAAGTGGAGGAAGACAGAAAGGGGCGTAAAGCCTTATTATCCACGAGCGGGTCCACAGATCCCATCGAGCTTGGAGAGAAGCCGCCTTGCAGAGCCTCAGCGTCGACAGTGATACCTCGCCGGCCCGGCAGAAGAAAATTTCCCTGACGGAGACCGCTTATGTTTCTCTGCGTGCGCGGGTGCTTTCCGGCTCTTTGAGGCCCGGAGCCGAGTTTTCTGAGCTCGAGCTGGCAGACCAGCTTGCCATGAGCAAGACGCCGGTGCGGGAAGCGCTCGGTCGATTGGTGGCGGAAGGACTGATCGAAGCCTTTCCAAGGCGCGGCTACCGGGTTACGCCCGTGACTGTAAAGGACATAAACGATCTCTTTGCCATCCGCGCGATGACAGAGGGCACCGCTGCCGCCATGGCCGCCCTCAATCTCTCAGCTGCAGACCTCGATCGGCTCGAAACTCTGGCGGATGCGCGTTACGATCCGCAACAGGGCGAGAGCGTGCAGTCCTTCGTCAAAGCCAACCGCGATTTCCACCTGGCGATCGCCGAGGGGGCGAGCAATCCCCGGCTCTTGGCGCTGGTTGCCGCGCATCTCGACGAATGCACGCGGCTTTTCTATCTCGGCGCCGTCAGCCGCGACGTTAATCCGGAAACCAGCGCCGATCATCGACGCATTGTCGACGTGCTGCGCCTGCGCGACCCGGACCTTGCCCGTGCTGCCATGGTTGAGCATAGCGACCACACGCAGAAGGGTATTCTGAAGGCGCTGATTTCGAGCGACACCACGGCGCTCACCCTTTGAGGTGGCCTTCCTTGGTTGAGCGCAGTCCTGATGTCGGCTGTTATTGTAAAGCACTGTAATCAGGTTGACCCGAGCGACGTGTCGGTTACTGCCTCATTCCGTGCGCAGACCCACAAGTCACCGCGCTACCCTGTCCCGCAACGAATAATCCTCAGCATCAAATCCAGACAAGCTTCTTGAGGCAATCGTCGTGGAGTTGCTTCGTGTCTCCGTCCACCGACAACGCGCCGAACATTATCATTCGGCGAGAAGTCGGTCTAACGTCGGGGAAACCGCAGCCTGAGCGGATATGGCTCCCTCTTCTTAGCAGCCTGAGCTTCGTCCTTCCCGATATACCCCGCAGTTCGTTAGGCTGCGCTGTCAGCATCCAGGATGCTCTCGCCTGTCCTGCCTTCGGACGCCGAGGGGCGCAACTGGGAGCTACGGGATCGCCGCATTCACACGGTCGCATCAGTCACATGCAGCAATCGTTCAGGCGGTAGAAGATCGGCTCTCAAAAAAGCAGTCTCGGAAGGGCGGCAATGGCATTCATGCTCGTCGTTGCTGCAAGGCCTCGTTAAGGCGGCCATCGTCTCAATGGAGCAGCCGCTCGCGTTTGCGCCTCGGTCCTTCGCCACCCAGTTGCCATCCAATCTCGAGAAGTTGCTATCGATGTCAATTGTTTGACAGATTGAGTACGCCACTCTTCAGAAGTGTCCTGTCTTTTGCCGCTTTTGGAGTGCCGTCGTACGAAACCGGTCCGAGGGCCGGCCATAGAAAAGTTCTGGATAGTATAGTTGACATCGATATCAACTAATGGGTATCAATTGGGTGAGGAAGAGGAGATAGTGCAGTGGGGGAATTCGTTCGCCTGGATGGCGTGACCAAGCGCTTTGGCAATGTTTATACGGCTGTCAGCGCCGTCGATCTTTCCGTCGAGAAAGGGGAGTTCGTCGCACTTCTCGGGCCTTCTGGGTGTGGGAAAACCACGCTTCTGCGGATGGTCGCAGGGTTGGAGACCATATCGGCAGGCGGCCTCTATATTGACGGAGAGCCGATGCAGGAGAAGCATCCGCGCGACCGTGATATCGCGATGGTGTTTCAGAACTACGCTCTTTATCCGCATATGACGGTTCGGCAGAACCTGGAATACCCCTTGAAGCTGCGCGGTGTGAGCCGCGAGGCCAGGGCGGCTCGGGCGGCCGAGATTGCAGCCCTTCTCGAACTCGACGCACTTCTCGATCGAAAGCCAGCGGCTCTATCCGGCGGGCAGCGTCAGCGTGTTGCGATGGGCCGGGCGCTCATGCGCAACCCCAAGATATTTCTGATGGACGAGCCGCTTTCCAATCTCGATGCGCGGCTGCGCATGCATATGCGCGTCGAGATTGCCGGGCTGCAAAGACGGCTCGGGATTACCACGCTTTATGTGACGCACGACCAGATCGAAGCAATGACGATGGCCGATCGTGTGGTCATTATGAATGGCGGGCGTGTTCAGCAGGTCGGGCGACCGCAAGACGTCTATGATCGCCCGGCCAACCTCTTCGTCGCAACCTTTATCGGTGCGCCTCCCATGAACATGTTCAAGGCGGAAGACCTGCCAATCGAGCGGAGCGGCGCTGGGGTCGGGATTGCCAATGTCGGGATCCGTCCGGAAGACATCGTCCTGGGTTCTGGTGACGAAGGTTCCGGTGTCCGTCTGTCCTGCGCGGTCTCGCTGGTCGAGACGCTCGGCGCGGATTCCATTCTGCACCTGACAATGACACGAGAGAGCGGACGGGCGGGGCAGCCGGTTGTCCTGCGCCAGAACGGCAATGCCCGCGATCTTCAGGGACAGACGCTCGATCTGTGGCTGCCATTGTCGCGCTTGCATTGTTTTGACGAATCGGGGGCGCGCGTCGAGCCTTCGCCAGCCTGGGTCGGGGCCTGATATCGGCGTTTCGCAATTTTCTGGGAGGAAATCATGCGTGTTTCAAAGCTTGCCCTGCTGGTCGGGGCTCTGGCGGCGTCTTGGGCTTCGGGGGCTATGGCCGAAGAGCAGAAAACTCTGACGTTCTGGACGTGGGCGCCGCCTGCTCCGGTGATCGACAAGGCGATCGCCGCTTTCGAGAAGGCCAATCCGAACATCGACGTCAAGGTGACTTTCCTTGAATCGTCGGCCTATCAGCAGCGCCTGCCTCTCGCGCTCTCCTCAGGTGATCCCGTGGATGTGGCGGCCGTGCAGACGAGCAGACGAGCAGCATGGTCACGCTGGTCAAGGACTACCTGGAGCCATTGTCGGCACTTTATAGTCAATATGGCACCGCACCGATCGAGGCGCAGCTGGCGTCCAAGGCGCTTGAACAAGCCAAGCTTCTGGCGGGTGACGACACGCTTTACATCGCACCCATGGGCACACTGGGCTCGGTCGTAGCCTACTACAACCTCGATCTTATGGCGGAACTCGGGCTTGAGGTTCCGAAGGACCGCGGCGAACTGGCTGCCTTCGTGAAGACGGTTCAGGAAAAGCGGCCCGATCTCGTACCGGTCGCGTTTACGGGCGCGAACTGGTTCCTGGACGAGATCTTCGACACCATCGTCGAACAAGGCTCTCCGGGTTGGTTCAACAAGCTGCGATACAATCAGGGCGGTCGATTCGACATGCCTGAAGCCACGGCGGGCTTCGATGCCACAGTTGCTCTCTTCAGGGACGGCATCTTTGGCAAGGATACGCTCGACCTCGATTATGGACGCTCTGTCGAACTCTTCCAGCAGGGCAAGGCGGTGATGTTTCTGCAAGGGACCTGGGAAATGGGCACCCTTTCGGTTCCCTTCCGCAAGGCGAATGGCGTGAAGCTCGAGAATGTCACCGTCTCGCCTTTACCGGTGATGATTGAGGGCGGCACGCCGGCGATCCGCAGCTTCATCGAAGTCGGTCTCGCGGTGCCGAAGAATTCGAAAAACAAGGCGGAAGCGGCAAAGTTCCTCGAGTTCATGACGACGGGCGAGGGCGTTGCACAATGGGACGACACGCTGTTCGTGGTGCCCTCGAAGCAGGGATACAGCCTGCCTTCAGCCTATTTCTCCAGCGAACGGACGGCGAAGGATTACGGCGTCGTTGCCGACCTCCTGCGCAGTGCCTCAAGCGATCGCAACAATGTCTCGGATTTCTCCAATGTTGTCGGGGACGCGCTGATTCAATCGATCACCAGCGACGCGCCCGTCGATCAGCAGCTCCAGTATCTTCAAGGCGAATGGGATAGCGGGCGGTACTCGAACGCCCTGTAAATCGCGCTGCCCCGCAGCACCTGTCGTATGCGGGGCACGCTTTTTCTGAAGGAAACGCCATGTCGAATCAGAAGCCGATCATCCATCGTCTCGGACTGCGGGAAGCAATCCTCTTCTTTGGTCCGCTCGCACTCATGTTTGCGGTCTACTATCTCTTTTCGACGGGCTTCCTGCTCTATACGAGCCTGCAACGCATCTCGATGTCACTCGTCAACGGCAAATGGGTTGGCCTGCAGAACTTTCAGCTTCTGCTCACCGATCCACGTTTCCTCAAGGCCTTTGTCAACAATCTCGTTTTTGCGGGCGTGAGCATCGGGGCAGCCCTGACCATCGGATTCTTCATCGCTGTCACCCTGTCGGCGACATGGCGTGCGAGGACGCTGCTCTACACGATCTTCCTGCTTCCGGCGCTGATGCCGTTGTCGTTGGTCGCATCGGTGTTCCGCACCATGCTGGAAGCACGCTTCGGCACGGTGAACGTCCTCCTGTCCGACATCGGCCTCGGGTGGATGGCACAGAACTGGCTGATCGATCCGACGCTCGCTTACGGCGTCGTGATCATTCTGTTTGTCTACATCATCGGCCTGCCGGTGCTCTACTACACGGCCAATCTCAGCACCATCAACACCTCCCTGATCGAGTCGGCCGTCATCGACGGGGCGGGAACCTGGCGCCTCTTCGTCGAAATCCTGTTTCCGATCATGAAGGGCACGCATAGGACGATCGTCATTTCGACGCTGCTGACCAGCTTTCGCGCCTTCGACATTGTCTTCTTCTCCACCGGAGGCGGACCTGCCGGTGCGACGGAAATCACCGGCACCTACGTCTACACCTTCTCAACAACCGGCGCGAATGTCGGATATGGGTCGGCAGCGGCTGTCGCCACGCTGCTGGTCACTCTCGTCCTCTCCGCCCTTCACATGCGGTTTTCCGGCAAGGATCGGCATCAATGAGCGCACCACCCGACATGCTCTATCGTCGCCGCCACGAGAAGTTCGTGATGACGGCATTTCTCATCCTCCTGGCAGGGCTCTGGTCGCTGCCGCTGATTGCGGCCGTGTCGCGAGGATTTGCCTTCAACGGCGTGCAGAACTTCATCGACGTGCTGACGCAGGAGATCGGGGGCGTGTCGCTGCTGCGCACCTATTTCAACTCCTTCGCCATCGCGTTGATGCATGCATCCGTCGTCGTCATGATTTCTGCGCTCGCCGGCTACGGCTTCACCTTCTTCGAGTTTCGGGGACGGGAAGTCCTCTATTCCCTGGTGCTGATCTTCATGGCGGTGCCGCTCACCTCCATCCTCATTCCGCTGTTTTTCATCACACGCGAAGTGAACCTGCGGGACACACTCGTTGGTGTGGCACTTCCCGAGGCTGCCATGACGTTGCCCTTCGGCGTGTTGCTGGTTCGAAACTATGCAGAAAGCCTGCCAAAGACGTTCATCGAAGCGGCACTCATGGACGGCGCATCGCATTTCCGGGTCTTCGTGGACATTTTCGTCCCCTTGAGCAAACCCGCACTGGTCAATCTAGGTGCCCTTTCGATCATGTGGTCGCTGCAGGATTTCCTCCTTCCCTCGCTGTTTCTGTCGGATGTCAGCCAGACCACGGCAGCACAGGCCGTATTGCGTTTCAAGGAAGTGCTGGGCGCAACGCCCCCCGGCATCGGGCGCTACAATGCCAGCCTCGTGCTTCTGGCGGTGCCAGCCCTTCTGGTGGTTTTGTTCGGCTTGCGCTTCATCACGCAGGGCCTGACGGCCGGTGGCGTGAAGGAATGAAACGATGAACGAGGACTGCACGCAGGCGGAGGCCGCAGGTAGGCCAACGGCCAAGGATTGCCGTGACACGCAGGAATGCCACAGGCTGTGGTACACGGCGCCCGGCCGGAATTTCAATGAAGCCCTGCCCCTTGGGAACGGCAGTCTCGGCGCGATGATCCGGGGCGGAACGGCGGAAGACCTGGTTTGTCTCAATGACGACCGGTTCTGGGCCGGACGGGACGCGCCCGCACCTGTCGCCACGGGGCCACTCGTGCTCGAAGAAGTGCGCCGGCGCCTGTTTGCGGGCGACGTCGCGGGAGCCGAGGCTCTTGTCGAACAGAAACTCCTGACAGACTTCAATCAGCCCTATCTCACGGCGGCTGATCTTGTGATCCAATGGGATCACGATGCGGTGGAGCGCTACACGCGACAGCTCGATCTCAACACCGCTGTCGCGGAGGTCAACTATGTCGCATCACGGGTCGGGGGCGTCAGAAGACGGGCCTTTTCTTCGTTTCCCGATCAGGTTTTCGTGCTCGACGCCGGTTTTGCCGATCCATCACAAGCCAGAACGGTTCTTTCGCTGAGCTCCAAGACCCGCCATGTATCACGGATGTCGGCACGGGACCTCATCGTGGTGGCAGATGCGCCGTCGATGGTCGACTGGCGGGGTATCGACGACCGGATCCGCGATGGCGAGAATATCTTCTACGAGGTAGATCCCCCGCGCCGCTGTCTGACGGTTGCCTGCGTTCTCGCGGCGTCTGTTTCAGTGCATGGCGAGGGGCTAGTTGTCGGGGGTGACTTCACGGTGCTCGTCGCAACGTCAGTCGGCAGCGATGTCGGACTACTGCTGGAGGATTGCCTGGCCAGGCTTGAGGCGGCGGAAAGCAGGGGCTTTTCCGCGTTGCTGGAACGCCATGTTGCAGCACATCGCGCGCTGTACGATCGGGCCGCCCTCACGCTCCGATCCCCAGTCGGACTGTCCGCTCTCCCGACCGACGAACGTTTGCATCGACAGGCGAGCAAGATGCGCGATCCGGCACTGGAAGCTTTGCTGTTCAATTACGGCCGCTATCTGATGATCGCGTCGAGCAGGCCCGGATCGCGGGCGATCAATCTGCAAGGTATCTGGAACGACAAGGTGCAGCCGCCTTGGTGGTCCAATTATACGATCAACATAAACCTGCAGATGAACTATTGGCCTGCGGAGCCCTGCAACCTTGCCGAATGCCACGAGCCGCTCTTCGATTTCGTCAAGAACCTCAGTCTCGCCGGGGCACGGACGGCGTCGGTGCAGTACGGGATGCGCGGCTGGGTCGCCCATCACCAGGTGGACGGACGCTTCCAGACCACGGCGATCGGTGCGCTTAACGGGCGCGCTTATGACTTTCCGATCCGCTATGGTCTGTGGACCATGGGTGGTGCCTGGCTTTGCCAGCATTTCTGGCAGCACTATCTGTTCAACGGCGACACGAAATTCTTGCGGGAAACGGCCTGGCCGATCCTGCGCAATGCTGCCGAGTTCTATCTCGACTGGGTGGTGGAACTGCCGGATGGCAGCCTGACGACAGCGCCATCGACATCCCCCGAAAACAGCTACCTCCTCCCGGATGGTACCCGCCACGCGCTCAGCATTGGCGCGACCATGGATATTGCAATTCTGCGGGAGTTCTTTTCGACGATCGTCGATGCGGCCTCCGTCCTCGGCATTCCGGACGACCCGATCGCCATTTCCGCGTCCGCCGCCCTGCCGCGCCTGCCCGGCTATGGCATCGCGGCCGACGGACAGCTTCTCGAATGGCGGGAAGACCTGCCGCAGGCCGAGCACCCCCATCGCCATGTGTCTCACCTTTACGGCGTCTTTCCAGCAGCGCAGATCTCGCCAACCGAAACGCCAGAGCTTGCGGCCGCTGCCGCGCGCGTGCTCGAAGAACGCGGCGATACCGGAACCGGCTGGTCATTCGCCTGGAAGGCGGCGCTCTGGGCGCGGCTCGGCCGCCCGGAGATGGCCTATCGCAACATCGGTCACCTTCTCAATCCGGTCGATCCGGCGATCGAGCTGCAGGCCGACCTTGGCGGGGGGCTTTATACGAATCTTCTGACGGCTTGCCCGCCCTTCAACATCGACGCCAATTTTGGCTATACCGGCGCCGTCGCCGAAATGTTGGTCCAGAGCCAATCCGGTGAGATCGTCATCCTGCCGGCTTTGCCCAAAGCATGGGCCGATGGCGAGGCGCGGGGACTACGGTGCCGCGGGCAGGTCGAGATTGATATGGTCTGGCGTAGTGGAAGGCTTGCAGAGTTGCGGATTAAAAGCCAAATCATGCAAGCTCGCACGTTCAGATTGGATGGCGAGCCGCTAGCCTTGATGCTCCCCGCCGGCAGGGAGGTCCGTTTGCTCCGGACATTGAATGGCGGGATGGAAAGGGCGGCATGAGGGGAGTCCCTGATTGACATCGAAAGAGGATCTTGAGCCGGTGCCGACCATGGCACGGTCGCGCAAGCCGACAATCCACGATGTCGCACGTGCTGCGGACGTCGCGGTCGGCACCGTGTCGCGTTTCCTCAATGGTCGTCCGATCCGTTCCTCCAGCCAGGAGCGGATCGAGATGGCGATCGCGCAGCTTGGCTTCGTCAAGAATGTCGCGGCTGCGACCATTCGCAAGGACGCAAGCCGGATGATCGGTTTCCTCGTCTCCTCCTATGACGAGCTGCAAATCGCCATTCTGGCAGGGCTGACGGCGCGGATGCAGGCGCGCGGGCGCATCGTGTTGCCACTCACGCATGATGGCAGCCCGGACACCATGTCGAATGCACTTCGGTTTTTCGAGGAGCATCGGATCGAAGCGCTCATCGCATCGGGCGATTTCGAAGCGATGCAGGCTTCTCCGCTCCTGACAGGGCTCGATACGCATATCATCCTTTTCAACAACGACGTGCCGGCGCTGACCTGTGACAGGGTTTTGTTCAACGATGCATCCGGCATTAAAAAGGCCGTCGATCATCTCCTCGGCCTTGGCCATCGGCGCATCGGCTTGATTGCCGGACGGCCGGGACACAGCTCGGCGGAAGGCCGACTTGCGGGATATCTGCGAGCCATGGCCGGCGGACCGGGTGTAGACCAGAGCCTGATCGTTGGACATGACTGGGAGCGCCAGACGGGTTACTTCGCAGGGATCGAATTGTTCGACCGACCCGACCCGCCAACCGCGATCATCTGCGCCTCCTATTTGAGCGCCTTGGGATTGCTCGATCTGGTGCGAGAGCGCGGATTATGCGTCCCCAAAGACCTGTCCATCATCAGTTTCGGCGATTGCGACACCTTTGGACTGATTGGACCCGGTATCGACGCGCTCAGTATGCCAGTGAAAAAGATCGTCGAGAACATCGACTATCTCTATGCGAGCCGCACAAAGGACCGACCTCGGACACCGGCCCTCGTTGAACTGGAACTCATTGTCCGAGGCTCCTCGGGCCAGCCTGCACTACTCTCTTAGTCACTCCGCCTATTCAGCTATCTGGTTTTAGGGCGGCAACTCTCCGATCGGCCAACTTGACCCTAGGTCTCATCGGCGTAATCCTGATGATCCGGTGCGTCCGCCACCTTGCTCGCGCTGCGGAGCCGAATGTCGATGTCAGATCAAGTCATATCCGTGAAGGCCGTGGAGGTTGATGTCTGGAGCTGGTCGCTCGATCAACATTCTGTCGGCGACAATGATGGCGAGCGGCTGATCAGCAAGGATGAAACGGAACGGGCGAAGCGATTTCTCAGACCCGTTGATCGTCACCGTTACATTGCCGGTCGAGCGGGCCTTCGTCGCATCCTTGCTTCCTACCTCAAGCGCGATCCGGTCACCTTGTCATTGATCTACAACGCATGCGGCAAGCCGACTTTGGCGCACGACGAGGCTGCAGGTTTGCATTTCAATCTTTCTCACACTGCCGGCCTGGCGCTGCTGGGCGTATGCGCGCACGCGTCCATCGGTGTCGACATCGAGGAAATTCGGCCTTTGCGCGAGGACGTGGCAAGCCATTTCTTTAGCGCCAAGGAGTGCGCAGATCTTAACGCACTGCCCGAGACCGACCGGCTCAATGGGTTCTATCGCTGCTGGACCCGCAAGGAGGCCTTCGTCAAGGCGCAAGGGGCGGGACTTTCATTGCCGCTTGATAGCTTCGATGTTTCACTGGAGCTGGGCGATGACACGTGTTTGCTGCGTCGGCTGGATCCGCAGATCGGCCCGCTCGATGACTGGACGGTTCGAAATCTCGACGCGGGCGCAGGCTTCTGTGCAGCGCTTGCCGTTCATTCCAAAGGGCGTGGTGTTACGGTGCGCTACCGCAACAGATGCGACTGGTCTTTAAACATGGCATCGATGATGTAGCGGCCATTGAGTGCATCGAGGTGATGGCAGGCAATGATGCCGGCCGCGAAATCAGGGTCGATCCGCCGGATGCATCGTTCGCAATAGGTGTCGAGATTGAGCTCCTCGACCTCCATGATGTTCAGGCCGTAGCCATAGATTCCGTGCTCGTTGCGCTGAGACGGTCGATAGAGCCGCCCGCCTCGTTCAAAGGGACGGCCTCCGTTGCGGGCGTCGATGCTGCCGATGACAACGGGGTTGTTGTGATGGGGTTTCAGCCAGTTGAGATCCGGACCATCGACTTCGAAGAGGTGAAGTTCACTGCAATGATCTTCATAGGCGTGGAACTCCGAGAGATTGGTGAAAAGCCACCATTTGCCGGATACCCGGATCATTGCGGAATCGGCAGGCGATTGACCTTCTAAGGCTGTCGCATGTAGCTCCCAGCGAAGGGGAAACTCGACAGAGCGCCAGACCTCCAGCCGTCGGGCCGTGTTGGTCTCCGGTATCATGAAGATACTGTCTCCATCGCGAAAGACGAATGGATAGGAAAGATGGTAGGGCGCCTGAAGCGCAATTCCGATCCGTTCCAGCCGATCCCCTTTCAGACGTGAGACGGCAATATGGGCCTTGGTATCGCTTGCATTGTAGGCTTCATAGAACACGAAAGTCTCGCCGTTTTCCTCAAATAGAAAGGGATCCGCACGAAACTCCCCGTGATCCGGTTTCAACAATTTGGCGGTCATCGGATCGAAGTCTTCGGGTTCTCCCTCGCCAACGAAAAGCGCCCAGGCCGGCGCCGCAATCTTCAGCTTCAAGGCAAGCGCCTGCTGTCCACGCGCCAAGAGCGTTTTTGCAAGCTCTGCCATGTAAATGGCCAAGGCGCGCGGTGCCGGCGGTCCGGCTGCAGGTCTCCCGGTCACCGACGGCTCTGGTGTGATGGAGCGGGTTCTGGCCACCTTGCGTAACTCCCGCATGGCGAGGCTGACAGCGCGTTCCTTGATGAAGTCGCCGTTGCGGACAGCGCTGAATTTGGTGTTGAACTCCGCGCTCGCGAGCGTCCCCTCCGTGCCATGCTCCCCGCGGCAGACGGTGATGGCAAGCTCGGTTGCCGGTTGACCGGAGATCACCTCGCCATAGCCGAACCAGTCCGCATTCCGATCGGCCGCATCCAGAAAAGAAAAGCGCCAGGCTCCGAAACGCAGCCCCGTGAAGATCTTCGGATCGAGATCAAGCGGAGAGAGCTGCAGAACCAGATCAAGCTCCGCGGTTAACCCACTCACAATGACCTTCTCCAGGGGCTCGACATGAAGGTCGCCGAAGCCAGGGCTGACGGTGCGGTAGACAGGTTGACGCCCCAAAGTCATTCGCTCCAGCGACGCAGCCAGCCGAAAGGCCGAAGAGCTTGCCTCCGTTCGCGCAGGACACAGGATCAAGGTCTTCAGGCAGAAACGGTCGTCAGCGAGGATCCGATCGATCAGCGCCAACTGCCAATTTTCCAGTTGGTCCTTCCGATCCACCAGCACGGCGATCCGAATGGGGGCGAGGGGGCGATCGCCGGGTGTCTTTGCACCATAGGCTGCGCTTGCGTCCATCTTACGGTGTCCCGCTTGCCAGACGATCATTGAAGACGCGCGCGAGACGCTGCATGCCATCGACCGTGAGCGAATCCTCGTGCCAACCTTCAAGATCAATGACAGAGGCCGTTCCGGTCACCGTCTTGTCCCAGCCGAACAGAAGTCTGCGGGCGCGAGCAGGGCTTGCCTGGCTTTTTAACAGCATCAGTTCACCAACCGGTTTCGCCTTGTAGCCGCGTGAAAGCTGCACGAGGAAATCGGTGACCCGAACATTCGCAGCCTCTTCTACGCTCGCCTTTGTGCTGCTCGGGCTGATTGCGCCGATAAGTTTCTGGGTGAGGCGGAACTCCTTCAGGAAGCCAAGCAGTCTGATCCGCCCAGTAAACAGCTTGCGGGTAAAATAGAGTGTGCGTTTGACACGACGTTCGGCATTCCAGAAGCGCTGGCGAAGCCAGGGCTGTGAGCGGAAGTAGCCGGGCGCCCAGGAATCGATTGCCGCCGTGAAGGCAACATCGACGCCCATTTCCTGCAGCTGGTGCGCAATTTCGATCGCCAGTATCCCGTTCACGCAAAGACCGACGATGCCCACGGGTCCCTGGCCAGGATGAATATCCATGGCGCGGATCACCGAGGCGGCCACGTCTTCGAGCGTGACGTCGGGTGAGACGTCATCTTCCGATACACTGAACATGTTGAGGTTATAGACCGACAGGCTGTCGTCCAGCCTGTTGGCCAGTTGGTAATAGAGAAAGGGGTGATTGATCGAATAGACCGCGCCGGGACCGGTGCCCTGCTTCAAGGTGCTGCGTTCGAAGACTGGTGCCGCCCTTTGTTGTGCGGATAGGCTGTCATCAACGAGTGGGCCAAACAGCGCTTCGCCGAAACCGCGCAGGGTCGGATGGCGGAAAAGCAGTGTCAGTTCCGGCTTGACTCCCAATGTTTCCCTGACCGCCGAGAGCATGCGCAGGGCCAGAAGCGAGTGTCCACCAAGCGCAAAGAAGTCCGACTCCGGATCAATGGATTTGACGTCGAGAACCCTCATCCATATCTCCGTCAAGAGGCGCATGCGCTCAGCCGGAGTGACGTCACATGCATGTTGGGCGAGGTCAGGTGCCCCAGCGATCGGGAGCGCTTTGCGATCAGGGGCTGCTGCGATTTCGGCTTCACCATTTGACCCCAACCACGACTTGGTGATTTGGACCGGTGACAGCGGCGCCGTCGGCGTACTCAAAGCCTGCTCGTAGACGTCTTGCCAGACTTTCAGAATATGCTCGATCGTGGAGCGGTCGAAGAGGTCGGTATTGTATTCGATCGACATGCGCCAGCCTGAGGGACGACCTACCATGCCGAAGCTGATGTCATAGACAACGCCGGGTGACTGCGAGGCGGCACTGATGAGCTCGAAGTCACCATAGGAGCGGTCCTCCATGAAGGCCTTCGACAGATTGAAGTTGACCGAAATCAGCGGATTGCGCGAGGGATCGCGCACCGGATTGATGAATTCGACCAGCTTGTTGAATGGCACGCGCTGGTGGTTGACCGCAGCAGTGACCGTCTTTGTCGCCGATGTCAGGTGTTCCTCAAAACTCATTTGCGGGCTGACAGGCACACGCAGGACCAGATTGTTGATGAACACGCCGATCATCGGCTCGAGATCGGAATGTTCGCGCCCGGCGATCTGGGTGCCGAAGAGTATGTCCTCGGATCCGGTGACCCGGTTGAGCACGGCACTGACGATGGCAACACCATAGGCAAAGAGCGAAACCTTGTGATCACGCGCGGCCGCTTCCATGCGCTCGCCGAATTCAACGGGTTTCACTGCAGAGAGGATCGTCCCATTGACGGTCTTGATCGCGGGTCTTGGGTGATCGCTTGGAACCTCGAAATAGGGAGCACCCGCCAGGGTTTCCTTCCAGAAGCTCTTTTCCGCCTCAAACCCATAGCTTGAAAGGTATTCCTGCTGCCACAAGGCATAGTCGCCATATTGCAATGGCAGGTCAGGCAGAGACGGTACGCGGCCGGCCTCCATGGCCGACGCGATCTCCCCGAGTTCGCGACCGAGCACGCGGATCGACCAGCCGTCAAAACAGGTCTGGTGCGCGGTGATCAGCAGGAATGCCCTGCTGTTTTCCACCATCAGCAAGGTGACGCGGAACAAGCCGGCCTGAGACAGATCGAAGGGAGCGGAGGCCGTTTCCTCGCCGATCGACAGGATGCGCTGTTCGCGCTGCTCTGCCGGCATGCTCCTCAAGTCGATCACCGACAGCTTGAAGTCGACAGCATCGAGCACCTGCTGGGTGGGATTGCCTTGTCGTTCGATAAAGCGTGTGCGCAGGATTTCGTGGCGCTGAATGATCTTGCGAAACGCCGCCTCGATCGTCGACGCCTTAAACGTCCCGCGAATTTCCCAACGCACCGCGACATTCAAGGCCGGGTTTCCAGGCTGCATCTGATCGAGGACCCAGCAACGCAGTTGGGTTTGCGTGCAGGGAAACTCGCCGATGATCTCGGGTGACTCCGTCGTCAGAGAGACGCTTTCGTGCTGGTTCATGATATCCGCTCCATGCTTCGCCGCGCGCCGTTCCGGAAGCTCGAAAGCGAGGGTATCTGATGGACGATGCCGCCTTCGTCAGGCGAACTGACGCTCAGCTGTTCCGCCGCCTTTTCGGCATAGGCGGCGAGTTCTGCAATCGACGGGTAACGGAGGAGGTGTTTGGCTTCGAGCGGCAGGCCGGCATCGAGCATTCGAGCCGCGATGCGGAATATCATCAGGGAATCTGCGCCGAGCGCATAGAGATTGTCTTCGACGCCGATCGGGTCGATGTCGAGTACACCCTCCCAGATGTCCATCAGCCGCTCTTCCATGGCTGTGCGCGGTGCCGTCTTTGCGGCTGCCTTGGTCTGCCCGTCGTCACGGCGCAGCTCGCGGGCTTCCAGGGCCTTGCGGTTGAGCTTGCCATTGCCTGTCAGAGGCAGTTCGATTTCCCGAGACCAGACGGAGGGCACCATATAGGCGGGCAGGTCGCGACGAACCGCCTTGGCAAGCTCTGCCGCATCCGCTGCCCGGGTCTCGGGGTTGGCGACGAAGTAGCAGGCAAGCAGCAGCTCTCCGCGGGCGTTTCTGGCGCCGACGACAGCGCATTGGCGCAGACCTTCGACCTTTGAGATCACCGCTTCGATCTCTCCAAGCTCAATGCGGAAACCGCGCAGTTTCACCTGATTGTCGCGTCGGCCAAGCAACTGCAACGAGCCATCCTTCAGACGCCGGCCGAGATCGCCGGTCTTGTAGAGGCGCTGCTCCTCACCAAGGCCGATATCGCAGGAGATGAATGCGGTCTCGGTCAGGTCTGGTCTGTCGAAATAGCCCTCCGCCAGGCCATCCCCGCCGATATGGAGTTCACCGACGACCCCGGGTGGCACAAGGCGACCATCGGGGCCGAGAATGTGAAGCTCGGTATTTGCGATCGGGTGACCGATCGTGATCGGTGCGTCCCCATCGGTGATCTTGGCCAACGACGACCAGATGGTGGTTTCGGTCGGACCATACATGTTCCATAGGGAGCCCTGCATGCCGGAAAGTGTGCGGGCAAGGCTTGCAGGCAGTGCCTCGCCACCACACAGCTTCTTCAAGGGACGGGTTTTATCGAGGCCGGCTTCAACCAGCATCTGCCAGAGTGTCGGGGTCGCCTGAAGCACGGTTGCAGCGCTTTCGTTGATGAGGCGAACAAGCGCGAAACCGTCTTCGACCTGCGAACGGTCAGCGATCACAACACTGCCACCGCAGATCAGCGGCAGGTAAAGTTCGAGGCCCGCGATGTCGAATGAGATCGTGGTGACCGCGACGATGACGTCGTCCGACGCGAAGCCTGGTTCCCTGGCCATCGAGCACAAGAAGTTCGTCAGCGAGCGGTGGCTGATCGAGACACCTTTGGGCGTTCCCGTCGACCCGGAGGTAAAGATCACATAGGCGGTGCTATCGGCGTGAGGCGGCAGGATATCCGGTGCTGATGCGGAGGAAGGGGCCAGAGCGCTGAGCACCTTGTCCAGCCGGATCGTCGCCGTTTTTAAGGTGCCGATCTCTGCCTCATCCGCGTCTGTCTTTGTGAGTGCCTCATTCGCATCCGTGTCGCAGACGATGGCAGCCGGTCTCGCGGCATTGAGCGTCTGGTGAAGGCGCGCCGCCGGATGACCAGGGTCAAGTGGCACATAAGCATGACCTGCCTTCATGATGCCGATCAGGGCCACGAGCATCTCGAGCGAGCGGTCTACCAGCAGCGCCACGCGCTCGCCCCGTCCGTGAAGGACTTTCTGGAGATGGTGGGCAAAGGCGTTGCTTTGCGCCTCAAGCTCCCCATAGGTCATCGATCGAGCGCCATGGCGCGCAGCGATAGCGCCCGCTTTCGATTGGGCCTGTCTGGCAACCAAGGTAACGACGCTGTCCTCGCGCGGATAGTCGGCAGCGCTTTCATTGAGATCCCGAGCCAGCCAATGCATTTCTCGTTGCGATAGCAGAGGCAGGTCGGTCACCAGCGAAGCGTCCTTTTCGGCGAGCGCCGTCAACAAGGTGATAAGGTGGCCAATCCAGCGCTCGACCGTTTCGCGGTCCAGGACGTCCGCATTGTAGTCGACGTCGATCCGGATGCCATCCTTGCTCTCGATCATGTTGAGGAACATGTCGAAATTCGCGAAGGATTTGGGGTTGGGCGTAATCGCGACGTCCAGTCCCTCGAATGTTGCATTTGCCGCGACACGTTCAAGGTTGAACTGAATGCCTGTCAACGGGAGGCGGCTGGGGTCACGCTTTACACCCAGCGTCTTGACGAGCGTGCCATACGTATAGTCCTGATGCTCGAAAGCCTTGAGAACCAGTTGTTGGGTGGTCTTCAGGTGATCCTCGAAGGAGGCTTCAAGATCGACCCGCTGGCGGATCGGTAGCAGATTGACACAGTGACCGACGAGGATCTTGTCTTCCAGCAGGCTCTGGCCTGCCGAGGGAACCGCGATAACGATGTCGGTCTGGCCCGAAAGGCGCGCAAGCATGACCTGAAGTGCCGCAAGCATGGTGGAAAACATCGTCGCACCAGACCGCGCGCCGCGCTTTCTCACCGCACCGCTTATGTCGGACGGAACGATCACCGTGCAGGTGCCGCCTGCAAAGCTGCGCCGATCTGGATGCGGACGATCGAAGGGCAGATCAAGGAGTTCGGGCGGCTGCTGATATTGTGCATGCCAGAATTGTGCGGTGTTTGAACCGACCTCGCCGCCGGGTGCATGGTGCTCGGCGTAGTCGGCAAAAGACATAGAGGGCTCAAGCATCGGCGATTCCGCCCGCAAGGCGGCCGTATAGGCCTGTGACAGCTCATTGATGATCACGTTCAGCGACCAGCCATCGCAGACGATGTGGTGTGCGGTAAACACCAGCACGTGCCGATCCTGCGCCATTGTCACGAGAAAAGCGCGTGCCAGTGGCCCTTCCACGAGATCAAACGGCGTCTTGGCATCGGCTTCGATCAGTTGCGCGAGCCTGGCCTTCGCCGACGGATCTTCAGACAGGTCGATCAGCTCGACCGGGAGCGTGAAGTCGGAGATGAAGCTGAAGCGTTCGCCGTTGCGATCGAAGCGAATATGCAAAGCATCATGGCGCGCGACGACGGCATGGATTGCCCGAACAAAGGCATGCTTGTCCAGCGTTCCAGACAACTCAAGGGACAAGGATTCGTTGAAGGAGCAGGAGGCTTCTTCACCGGCCTGTGCGGCAAGCCAGATCTCGGATTGCGCTTCGGTTAGTCGCGCACTCTTTGTCCGGTCTGGCTTGGAGAGCGCTGGCCGGGGCGAAGCTTGAGTGGCATTTGCCAGCCCGTTCAGCCCGCGCCCCGCCTTGGGCGCCAGGATGCCGACGCATTGCAGAGCGTCGACTGCATCGCGGAAGGCTCTGGCGATCGTCTTGAAGTCCTCTTCGCTATGGGCCGTCGTCAAGAAGCAGGGATAGCCCTCCTGGATGTGGATGCCGTTCATCCGAAGATAGGGGTAGAGCAGTCCGCCAAGCGGATCCTGACTGCTGAAATCGGTCACGAACCAGCTCTTGTAGCCGCGCAGGCATGGCGGGACGCCCCGCTTTTCGAGCTCCAGGTTGATTTCGTCGACAAGCGCTTCCGTTCGCTTTGCCACACGGTCGTAGAGCGCGGATCCATCGCCTTTGATGTGGTGAAGCACGGCACGGGCCGCTGCAAGAACCACCGGGTGGCGAACGAAGGTGCCGGCAAAGAAGGTCGGGACGACGTTGGGCACGCTGTCGTCACCATAGCGCCAGTAGCCTCCGTCAAGTGCGTCCATGAAGCGGTTGTTTCCTGCCAAGACCCCGATCGGCATGCCGCCGCCGACGACCTTGCCGTATGTTGCCATGTCACCCTTGATACCCCAGATCGCCTGCATGCCGCCGGGATCGACGCGAAAGCCGGTGACCACTTCATCGAAGACCAGTGCATAGCCTGACGTATCGGCGATCTCGCGCAATGTCGCGACGAAGTCACGCGGGCGAAGTTCGGGATGGCGGCTCTGAATAGGCTCGATGATGACGGCTGCCAGCTCGCCTGCATTTGCCTTGATCCAGTCCAGGCTCTCGTCTGTGCCATAGGGCAGGACGACCATGTTGCTCACCGAGCCGGAGGGAATGCCGGCGGCAATCGGCAGAGCGATCGGTTCCTTGGCGCGGGCGCGGCCCTTGACGAGGACCTCGTCGAACTGGCCGTGATAGTCGTTGGCGAACACAGCAATACGATCGCGACCGGTGACGGCGCGGGCAAGCCGCATGGCGGCCATAACGGCTTCAGAGCCAGTGTTGCAGAACGTCACCCGTTGATGGCCGGTCATGGCGCTGAAAAGTTCTGCGACCTCGCCAGCCAGTGGCGTCTGGGGACCAATTGCAAAACCGTCCTCCATCTGAGCTTTCATTGCCTCGACGACGAAATCCGGCGCATGGCCAAAGGCCGTCTGGCCGAAACCATTGACCAAGTCGATATATTCATGACCGTCGATATCCCAGATGCGCGCGCCCTTGGAGCGGTGGCACACCACGGGGAAGATCATTTCCTTCCATTCTGCTCTGAAGCCGGACGCCGTGCGCGGATCGGCCAGGCTGGCCCGATGGGCCTGGGTAAACTGCTTGGAGCCTTGGTTTCGATTGGAATAGGCAAGCACGAGGTCGTTGATGAAGGCTCCTTGCTCCGCGCTGGTCTGCGCCATGCCCCTCTTGCCGGACTGCTGATAGTGGCGATATCGCGCGCCGCCGATTTCCTCGGTTTCCGCCGCCTCCGGGCCGGGTTTTCCAAGCGCTACAGGCTCAGGGTCAGTGGAGGGGGCAGGACTGGCGGGAGACGGCGTTTCAGACGTCGTTGGCGCAGATGATGCGCTTGCGGTCACGCCGCCGCCCTGAAGCAGCTGGAACTGCTGTGCAAAGAGGTCCTGCGCCAAGCGCAGCTGGGATTGCAGCAGCGCTTCGAGGCCCGGTGCCGCTGCCGCGCGGTCAGCGATCTGCATCACCGCTGAAGGTGTCGACGAAGGCGTTGTCGTCTGGACCGCTATGGCGGACGGACCGGTTGTAATCGATGCTGGCTGCGGTTTGATTGGGACGTCAGCGTCTGCCGGGTCCGGAGGCAGCACCCGATCGAGATGGCGCGCCAGTGCCGCGACCGATGGGATGTTGGCCAACAGTTCACGAAACGAGATCCTGACGCCGTAGAGCCGGTCGATCTTCTGGGCAAACTGGCCGATAAACAGGCTGTCGAAGCCAAGTTCGAGGAAAGTGTCATTGATGTTTTGCGCATCAATCGGCTCGCCGGACATCTCGCCCAAGAGCGAGATCAAGGCAGACTCGAGCTTTGCAATGCGGCTCGGGACCGTCACGGTGTTGATGGCGTTCATGGTTTCCACCTCACTTGATGCGAATTGCTCGCGCTTGATGCTCTGTTTGCCGTCCAAACTTGCCGGGCGTTCGGCGCGCCTGCGCCGCTCGGATGGCGGCGCTTCGATCCAGTGTCGCTGCCGCTGGAAGGGATAGGTCGGCAGGGGGATGGACTGGCGAGGATTGCCGTTGAGACCCGGCCAGGGAAGATTGCTGCCTGCCATCCAGAGTCTGGCATGGGCGTCGGCCACGAAGTGTCTGGCCAAGGCTGCGCTGTCGTGTTCCGGCAGGGACTGGACGATGGCCGGGAGTTGATCACGGCCAATCGTCTGCGCCGCAAAGACCGACAGGCTTCGACCTGGCCCGACCTCGAGCAAGATGGGGTGTTGATCCTTGCACAGGGTCAACAGACCATCGGAAAAACGCACCGGTTCGCGGCAGTGGCGTGCCCAGTAGTCCGGCGACGAGCTGAAAACCTCGCTCTGCCAGTCGCCCGTCACGCAGGAGATGTAGGGGATGGTCGCCTGCCCGTAGGTCACTTTGGACGCCACATCCCGCAGGGCATCGATGCACGGGTCCATCATTGCGGAATGGAAGGCGTGCGACGTATGCAGCCTGCTGAAGGCGATCCCGGCTTTTTCCAGGCGGAAACAAAGCGCTTCTATATCGTCCACTGGGCCGGAGGCGACGCAGAGTTTTGGCGCGTTGATTGCGGCGATTTCCGCCTCGCCCACGAGTTGGTTGGCAAGCACGTCGGGGGCTGCGCGCACCGATATCATCGCGCCTGGAGACTGCTCCTGCATCAGCTGTCCGCGCGTGGCCACCAGTGTTAACGCGTCCTCGAACGAGATTACGTTGGCAAGCGTCGCGGCCACGAACTCGCCGACGCTGTGGCCGATCATTGCCGTCGGCTTCAGGCCACGGGAGATCCAGAGCTGGGCCAGGGCATATTCCACGAGATAAAGGCAAGGCTGAGCAATGCGTGTTTCTCGCTGTTCCTCGGCCAAAGCGCGGCTGACGGGACCGGCGTGGCAGATATACTCCTTCAAATCGATGCCAAAGCGCATCTTCAAGAGCTCGGTGCCGCGATCGATCCAACGGGCAAATTCCGGTTCGCTGGTATGCAGCGCAGCCCCCATGCCAACATACTGGGCGCCCTGGCCTGGAAACATGAAGACGACCGGCGGAGGGCAGTCCTCTGCGACAGCGGTTGTCGGGTTTTCCCGCTTCAGTCCCTCGATGGCCTCTTCAATCGTTTCGGCCGATATCGCGGTACGGGTGCGAAAGGCGTGGCGCCCCTCCTGCAGCGTTGTGGCAAGCGCCTCGATTGAGATGTCTCGATTCTTCTCCAGATGGCCCACGAGATTGCGTCGCATCTGCGACAAGGCAGCTTCCGAGCGGGCCGACAGGGGGAGGATCAGGGGTGCGGTCGTCCTGGCCTCTCCCTTGATGGGTTTGGGGGCCTCTTCCAGGACGACGTGTATATTGGTCCCGCCAACCCCAAACGCGCTGACGCCTGCGCAGCGCGGTGTGGAGCCAGCCGGCCAGTCGCTCGTCCGGTCGGGAATGTAAAATCGCGTATTGTCGAGATCTACGTGTGGATTGGGGGCCTTGAAGTTGGGCATCGCGGGGATCTTGCCGTGATGCAAGGCAAGAGTCGCCTTGATGAGGCCCGCGACCCCGGCCGCTGCATCAAGATGGCCGATCGACCCCTTCAAGGAGCCGAGGGCGCAGCTTTTGCGTTGCAGAGGCGCCCGCGAAAACGCCTGCGTGAGGCCAGAGAACTCAATCGGATCGCCCAGCGGGGTCGCAGTGCCATGGCACTCGATGTAGCCGATCGCTGCGGGATCAATACCCGCATGGGCGATCGCAGCCGTGATAACGTCTGCCTGTCCCTCTGCACTTGGGGCGGTAAAACCGATCTTGTCAGACCCGTCATTGTTGACGCCATAACCGCGGATGATCGCATAGATCATATCGCCGTCGGCCAAGGCGTCTTCGAGCCGCTTGAGGAGAACAACGCCGGCTCCGCTGCCGAAGACCGTGCCGGATGCATCCGCATCGAAGGGACGGCAGACGCCGTCTCGGGAAACCATCCCGCCTTCCTGATAGATACAGCCGCGCTTCTGCGGATGGGTGATCGAGACACCGCCGGCCAGCGCCATATCGCAACTATAGGTCAGAAGGTTCTGGCATGCCTGCGAGACGGCAAGCAGCGAAGTGGAGCAGGCCGATTGCAGCGTGAAGGCTGGGCCGCGCAGATTGAGCTTGTAGGCGATGCGCGTTGCAAGCGCGTCGCCGAGCGAACCTATCAGTTGGTTGTAGCAGCCGATCTGATAGTTGGACGTGACTTCCTCGACGGCCGCGCGGTCGGGAAGCACATTGTTGAGCAGGTAAGTTGGCATCGAGCAGCCGGCAAAGACACCGACCAGACCAGGCGCTTGATAGGGATCGTACCCGGCAGACTCCAAGGCTTCCCAGCAGATTTCCAGAAAAACCCGATGCTGAGGATCGGTCAATGCCGCTTCGCGCGCGAACATGCCGAAGAATTCGGCATCAAACATATCTACGTCGGCAAGGTGCGGACGGCATGCGACATAGTCGGGTGACGCGCGTTCCTCGTCTGTGAACCCATCTTCGATCTCGTCTGCTTTGAAGATGCGGAAAGCATTTTCTCCACTTTTCACGAGGTCCCACAGACCTTGAACGCTGTCGGCCTTCGGAAAGCGTCCGGACATTCCGATGATTGCGATGCCGCCGGAAACATCAGGGTCGACCTCGGCATTCTTGGGAGCATGGCCGTTTGGCCGCAGGTCGACGGTCATGACATGCTCCGGCGGAAGCTAGACATCGTCCTGCGCTGCTGGGCGGCGCGTTGATCCGCGGCTGTGGTCCCGGAGGAGGCTTGCTCACGGCCATCGAGAAAACGAGCCATGTCACGCACGGTCGGGTATTTGAAAAGGGCCAGAACCTCCAGGCGCTGGCCCATCGCTAGCTCGAGGCCCGCATGAACCCGCATCAGCTGCAGCGAGGTCCCGCCTAGGTCAAAGAAATTGCGATCCGCAGGAACGACTTCCAAGCCGAGAGCGTCACGCCACAGCCGAATTAGAATGTCTTCAGAGCGGCTGCGCACGGCGACCGGGGTGGCGTCCTCGACGGGCGGCAGCGGTAGTGCTGCCCTGTCGATCTTGCCCGCATGCGTCAAGGGGAAGTCGGAAACGACGATTGCCGTACTCGGGATCATGTAAGCCGGCAGACTGCTGCGCAAACGCTCCATTACCGAGGGGACGAAATTGCTATTGGCAACGTCCTGGGCTTCGCTCGGGCGCAGATAAGCGATGATGCGCTTCAGCCCGCCGATCTCCCGGCATTCGACGATGGCTTCGGCAAGCCGCGGCTGGCGCCGCAGAACGGTTTCGATTTCCTCCAGTTCGATGCGTTTTCCGTTGATCTTCACCTGCCGATCGCGGCGCCCGCGAAAATGGAAGATCCCAGCCTCGTCCATGACGGCAAGGTCGCCCGTGAGATAGCAACGGCGCTCTCCCTCGGGTGTGTCGATGAAGATGAAGCGTTCGGCAGTGAGGTCTGGTCTGTTGAAATAACCGAGGGCCAGCCCATCGCCGGCAATCGCAATCTGTCCCTCGATGCCGGGCGGGACGATTTGAAACTCATCGTCCAGCAGAAAGACATCGGTATGCGCAATCGCTTCACCAATCGGCAATTCGGCACCGGTGAAATGTCGCGGGACGGTATATGTGGTTGCAATGCAGGACGCTTCGGTCGGACCATAGACATTGGTCAGAAGGCAGGCCGGATGCGCTGCGATAAATCGCTTCACATGGGCCGCCGACGCAACCTCACCACCGAAAATGGCCTGCCGAAGGCTAGGCATGGGCTCGTCTACATGGTCGGCAAAGACGTTGAAGAGGCCGGTGGTAAAGTTCAAGAACGTGATGTCGTGCTTGCGGATCAGGTCCCGCATGTCGGTCAGCGAAAAATTTGCCTTCGCCATAATCACCAGAGTTGCGCCGTTTAAAAGTGCGCCCCAGATGTCAACAGTCGATGCATCGAACGAGATCGTCGTTGAATGAAGCACCCTGTCGGCGGGTGAGAAGGCGAGGAAGTTCTGGTCGAGAACCAGGCGCGTGATCCCGGCGTGGGGAACCGCTACCCCCTTGGGACGACCGGTCGAACCCGAAGTGTACATCACATAGGCGAGGTCTGCGCCGCCAATGGCCGGCAACTGCGAGGCGTCGCTGGGTTCGAGGTCGCTCATGAGCGACGGCAGATCAATCACCTGCGTGGCGGACCCTGCAATTTCACTGAGGCCCGGCTCCGGCTTACCAAAGGTGAAGACGACCTTCGGGCTGCATTCCTGCAAGACATTGTGCAAATGATCGGACGGGTAGGCCGGATCCAACGGCAGATACGCCGCCCCCGCCTTCAAGATCGCAAGCTTGGCAACCACTGTTTCCAGCGATCGCGGCACAAGGAGGCAGACAACGTCACCCTTTTCGATACCACATGCGATCAGATGGCTGGCGAGATCATTCGAGATCTGGTCGAGCTCGCCATAGGTTAGGCGCGCATCACCGCAGATGATCGCTATCGCCTCAGGCGTGGAAAAGGCATGCTGCCTTACGATTTCGGGCACCCCCTTTCTCTTGTCATAGCGGATTGCCCGGCGAGGGGGGCTTTCCCCCGTCATGGCGCTGCGCACGTCAACGTCCTGGACACCAGTCATCATCATCCCACTCCAACTGCCTGCCCGACCGGTCCTGAATGAAAGCGCCCGCGCTTAAGGCGGGTCAGGGTGCGAGGCATTCCCCGGCTTCAGAATTTCACGGGCGCGTGAAATGAAAATCTGGTCATTGGGGTGAAATCAGACGATCAGCTAGTCTTCGCCTCATCCGTTTGGCCAGTAACCGAGTGGCCAAGGCCTTTGAAAATGGAGTGGGTCCCCGTCTTCATGAGTAACGGCCTGACTGGCGGCGCCAGCCTTGGGGCACCCACCGGATCTGGCACTGATTCACATCTCTGCAGGTGCAGCTTACGTATCCCGGTGCCACGCGCGAAGCGAGGCGCCTCTCCTACTCCAAAAGAAGTATAAATTGATAATAGCTAATCCATTTGGGTGGTGGCAGCTTAGAATGGAGGTAGGAGAGACGCTGTATTGCCAAGATTTCGATCATTGTCCCTCGAATGAAGAATTGTTTCTTCAGTTGCGGTCTGAAGCCCGAAATTACAGTGGCTTGTGCCCTGGAACAATTATGCGGGCATGCATGTTGGATTGCAGCCTCAAAGGATTTGGGAGGAATTATGACGATGTGGATTACACCGAAAAGTATTTGTGGTATTTGTACATTAGTCTGCGGGGTGCGGACGAGTGGGCGAACTTATGCGGCTGGGTGATCATTCTATCAGTGGGAACATAGCGGGTTCGGAACATCGCAGGCAGGATACCCGATTGCTTCGGGCGACGCTGCGCCAATACCCGGCGGGAACCACGCTTTTCGACAGTGGGAGCACGATGTCACGTGTTCTCCTGATCGAGCGCGGCTGGATTATCGCCAGCAAGATGATGTCGAATGGGACCCGGATCGTCACCGATTTCTTCTTGCACGGCGACGTGCTTTCGTCCGTCTCCACCGCCATGTCCCAGGAAGCGGTTCAGACCGTTGGTGAAGTCAGCTGCTACGAGTTCCCCGGACAGATTTCAGGCGAGGCCGGGTCGCAGCTGCCGCTGATCCTGACGGTCGAGCTTATGAAGCGCAATGCGCGGATCACCGAGCGGCTGGCGAGCGTTGGACGACGTGACGCGTTTGGACGGACCGGTCATCTCCTCCTGGAGCTTGGAATCCGCGCCCGCAATACATCGCGTCCCGATCTGGACGGGTTCGAATGCCCACTCAAGCAGTCCGAGATCGGCGATGCGCTCGGTCTCTCCACTGTCCACGTCAATCGTGTGTTGAAGGAGATGCGCTTGGGCGGCCTATTGTCCTTCCGCAATGGTATTGTCGAGTTTCTCAATCGCCGGAAACTGATGGATCTGGTTGATTTCGACCCAAGTTACCTGTCTTCGATCTCAGGCGATGCCCCTGACCGTCAGGACGTCTAGCGCTGCCCCTCTAGCCTGGTTTTCTTCCACGAAAGACGGTGTTCAAGCCGGCTCAAGCTAATTCCTTTGGGTCCAAATTTGAGTCGAATGCAATAACTTTCGGGGGGACTTAACCTAGGTTAATGCACTCCTAACAAACCCGTGAAATTCTGCAGCCGTAAATTAGGAGACATTTATATGGACGGCAGGCCCCCATGTCGGGGGTGCGTACTTCGTTTTTCTTCGAGCTGCCAATGCGGCTCGGGCAGCACATTGAGGGGGTTTGAAATGAGTGCTTACGCGTCGACCTCAAACATTAGCAAAAAGCTTGCACAGGCCGATATCGACTACATCAGTTCGTTGACGACAAGCCAAGGGATCGAGGCAATGTCCAACGATTACATCCTCATACTCGACAGTCGGGTTCTGGATAGAGAATGCTTGTCGCGGAGTCTTCTGGGCTACGATCCGCGGATCCAGATCGTAGGGGTTGGCTCGGTTGAGGAATGGCGCAAACGCCAGCTCCCCTCAGATCCTTCCGCCATTCTGTTGGTTTTGACAGCCAACAGAGCCGACGGATCTTTCCCCAGTGAAAAGATCGACGAGGTGGTGGCTGCATTCAAGCTCACCCCTGTGATCGTGATTGCTGAATCCGACGATCTTGGCGATATTCTAAAGGCCATCGACTGTGGCGCACGCGGCTATATCCCAACCAGCGTGAACATCAGTGTGGCGGCCGAGGCAATCTCGCTGGCGCGGGCAGGCGGGGTCTTCATTCCCGCCAGCAGTCTTCTGGCCAATCGCGATGCGTTGAACTCGGTGGTCAAGGGGACAAGCTATCTGCATGAGGGTTTCACGCCCCGCGAGATTGAGGTTGCTGAGGCGTTGCGGCGCGGCAAGGCAAACAAGATCATCGCCTATGAAATGAACCTCTGTGAAAGCACGGTGAAAGTGCATATCCGCAACATCATGAAGAAGCTGAATGTCACCAATCGAACCCAAGTGGCATTCAAGCTGAAGTAGGCATCGCAACACCGGGAGATCGAACATCTGCTGTGATGGTCGGATGATGCTATCTGTGAAAAGAGCCGGTTGTCCTAAGAAAACGACCGGCATTTTCATGTGTGGAGCCGTGTAAAGACGACCTCTTGCGCCTCAATAAACGATCTTCAGAACCACAGGATGATCGCTGATTTCAATCTCGATCTCCGTCAGGCTTTCAAATGTCGAGACCGCAGTGCTGCCGACGGTCGCGTCATAGAGGTCGAGCCTCTTCGCCATCTTGTCCAAACTGACCTTCAACTTGTTCGTGCCGACAAGTGACTCACCCCAGATGACCAGCTGGAAGGTGCCATCGCTATGTTGCAGCAGGAGATCGTGGACCGTTTCGAACTTCGGCGTGATCGTATAGTCGAGCCTTTCCAAGGCCTCGCTTCTCCCATCGTCGGCGAGGATTCTCGTCAGATTATGCAGGTAGTGAGCGCCAAGCCTTGGCTTGTATTGCGGATCGAAGAAGCCATAGGTCTGCACGCCCTCCTCGTCTGTCCGGTCCCGCAGAATATAAACCGCCGTATGACGGTAGCCTCGGACGAATTGCGACAGGTAAAGGTTGACGAGATTGACCCCCTGCAGGGCCTCGTCAACATTGCCCTTGATCGCCACGCCTGTCTCGGTGGTCACCCGTGGCAGGTCGACCAGATCCTCCTCGGAATAGCCTTCGAACCGGTTGGCCCAGGTCCGCCCGAAATTTCCATAGAGACCATCGACCGAGGTCGCGCTCGACGGATCAGCTGCGTCCCAGGTCTTGTTGTCGGCCGGGTCCGGGACATTGGGATGGTAGAGATAGTTGTGCACATTGGCATAATCGGCAAAGCGGGTTCCGGCCTGCATCAGCGTATTGGCCTCTTCCGGGATGGTCAGGAATTGCAGGCCGGCATTGTCCGTCTGCGCCCCAGGCTCGGAGAGTGACCAAACGGGATAGGCAGCCAGTTCCGGGTCACTCTTGACCATGCGGTAGAGATCAGCATGAAGCTTTGCCAGCGGCAACCAGGATGACCGCCCGCCGCCCTTTTCGCCTTTGTAGGTGACCGGCCAGTTGTTGGGCTCGTTATTGCCTTCGAAGGCCAAAAGCGCACCGGCTCGCGCCAGGATGCGTCCAGTCGCCACCAGTCTTTCGACGTCGCTGATCCCGCTGCCCAATCCCCAACTGATCTTCACGCCCGCCTCTTCGTGCAGGCGCAGAAAGCTTTCAATCCTCAGGGGGCCGCTATCGCTCAGCCCCTCAATCCCGCCGCGAAGCCATCGGAAGCCTCCGTATCGGAGCATGGCGAGTGTCTTTTCATAGGGCTGTCCACGGTCTTCGAAGGTCGACACCACCCCGATGCTGTCGAGGAAGTCCGACGTGGCTCGTGCTTGAACACCCTCGGCTTGAACAGTGCCGGGTGCTAGCCCGCAAAGGATGACCAGGGCGCTCATCGCAAGCTTGAAGGTTTGCACTTGTGTTGCAGTCCTGGCGATCGTCTTCAGCATGCCGGTCATCTCCTGCCTCGTTACATTCTGGGGCAAGGGTGGACTGAGCGCGACGCCCCGAGCAGTCAGGCGGATACGGATGCCCGCGTTGATCTGGTAAGCTGATGGTCGTCCAGTTCCCAGTCGCAGACCACCCGCCGAATAGCCTCCTCATCTTTATCACGGCTCAGAAAGGGCATGGTATTGGCCATTCGGTTTCTGAAAGAGCGCAGGCGGTACGCCATCCGTCTGAGGGGCGATATCTTCCGGACAAAAGGTGAAAGGCAGGGGTAGCTCTTCAGCGCCTCGCGATAGACGGCTGAGTGCGACCGTGAACACGGAAAGTAGACGCCGTCCCAGGGCTTGGGATGAGAGGCGAAATGGATGATGGTCGGGCGCTTGTCGAGGAGATGGAGAAACTGTCTTGGAAAGTTCCAGCGGTTTGAGATGAAGATGAGCGCATCGCCAGCCACCGAGTTCAGGGCCCCCTGGTCATGCAGATGGCCGCCATTTCTGATGAAGTGCTCGAAGGCTGCAGCGCCGATCCAGTCTGCAGGATCGAATTTCAAGACTCCCGAATTGAAGTAGGTTGGTTTCTTCCTGGTAAGAGCAGTCTCGACGATCGAGGTATAGTCCATCGCTGCTACCACTTTGCCGGGCGGGACAATCAGGTCCTCGAGCGGGCCAAGGTCGCCGACAATCTGGGTATCCCCGTCGATGTAAATCACCTGGCGATAATGCTGCGGAAGAAGATCGGACAGCAGCAGTCGACCCATGGCTGCAATGGTGATCCTCGCCTTAAAATCAGTGCGATCGACCTTGGCGAACCGCTCCGCGAGCAATTGCGATCCATCAACAGGCTTCAGTCCGGCTGAATTGCAAAAATCGAGCGCCTCATAGTGATGCCTGAACCGCTCTGTGAAGACGATCACCACGTCAGTCGAAGGAGAGGCAGCCTTTCGGGCCTGAAGGGCGGAAACTGCGGTCGGAAAGAAATAGTTCTCATCCGTCACATAGGTGATACATTGGGTATTCAAGTCGAAATCCCCCTGTCCATATCATCAATAAGTACAAGTTCGTTTGTGCCCCTGCAATCGGCTATGGAAGATATCTCTTCCATTGGCAGGACGACTTATGCTGGAAAACTACAAATGCTCCGCCTTCATCACATACGAACAGGACGCGTTGTCAACGTGGGTATGTGACCTCGCCTCTCGTTGGAGAGCTCGGCGGCTTTGTTCCATTGGCCTGCGGTGAGCAAGATGGTGTCCCGTCCCGCTGACCACCGATCAAACGCTGCAACGCTGAAAGTCTTCGTTCATCTTGCCGAAAACAAGGATGCCAGGCGATGGCGGCAAAGCTGGTTGGCGAAGACACTGGTCGGTGTCAATGACGAGACGCCTTATGGTTATGGTCGCGCCGAGAAACTCGGTTGCAGCGTGACATTTTCCGGAGGCTCTTCGGAGACCTTGCTGGCAAAGTTTTTCCGCTACGGCCTGCGCTTCATTCTCGGTTTCGATTTCGTTCATGCTTGGCGCCAACGCCACGCCTTTGAACGCGCCGATGTGATCTGGACTCATACGGAGTCCCAGTATCTGGCCGTCGCGGCAGTAGCGCTGATCACGGGCATGAAAACCAGGATCATCGGTCAGAGTGTCTGGCTGTTTGACCATTGGGATCAATTGTCATGGGTGAAGCGCCGCCTTTATGCCTTGCTGATCAATCGCGTGGATGTTCTGACGTTCCTTTCTCCCGCCAATTTGCGCATGGCCAGGGCACGTTTTCCCAAGGCCGATGCCCGCTTCGTGCCCTTCGGCATACCCACAGAACATAAGGTTGAGCCGAGGATAAGGTCGCAGGAACCGTTCCGGATCCTGGCCATTGGAAGCGACAGGCATCGCGACTGGAAGACACTTGTCGAGGTGGTCAGGGATTGCCCCGACATGTCCTTGACCATTCTCTCCGGCACTGTGCCACGGAAGCTCGTTACGGGTATTGCCAATGTCGAGGTTCGCTTGGCGAGAACCACCGGCGAGCTTCACGAGGCCTTCGAGCGGGCAAGCGTGGTCTGTGTACCACTTCTAGAGAACCAGCACGCAAGTGGCATTACGGTCATTCAGGAGGCCGCACTTTTCGGTGTGCCGGTGATTGCCTCCGATACGGGTGGCCTGCGGCACTACTTCCTCGACCGTGAAATCCGATACGTTCCAAGAGGCGATCATGCCGCGCTGCAGGAAGCGCTGGTCGAGATACGCGCCTGTCCGCAAGATGCACGAGAGATGGCTGTTCGCGCCCAGGCGAGAATGGGCCAGAATGGGCTTGGCGTCGATGCCTATATTCAGGATCACGTGCGCATCAGCCACGATCTGATGAAGGCTGGCAAAACGCGTCAAGCCGTGGCCACCCAGGAGATGCGTGGCAATGAAGCATGAGCGGCTATCGATAGGCTTAAGGACCGGCCTTTGGTTGACCAGCTGCAGAATGTCTCACGCGGCGAGTATCGACTGAGCCGGAGGGGGTGACGGATGGGAATTGAGCCGATCGGCCTGGTGACCCTTGCAGTCGGGCTGATATGCCTGTTGCGAGGCAGCGGACCGACCGTCATCGCCTTTTCGGTCTTCCCCGTGCTCGGCGGAGCGGCGGCCGTCTTGATCGGCTCCACAGGCATACAGCCGGGCCATCTGTTTCTCGGCTTCCTAATCCTTTCCACTCTCTGGCTTCATGGTGACGCCGCAACCGTCACCGACCGCGCTTTGCGTTCGCAACCCTTTATCTGGCTGGCCCTGCTCGTCGTCTATGGCATCCTGGCGGGATATTTTGCGCCGCGACTTCTCGAAGGGACGATGGACATCATACCCCTTGGCACAAGTGCCAGCGGTGGCAGCGAAGGCAAGATCCCGCTGATGCCGGTCAGCGGCAATTTCACCCAGGCGGTCTATCTCATCGCCGATCTCGTCACCTTCGGTCTCATCCTCTCGATCGCCTCGACCCACCAAGGCTTCCGGCATGTGACATTCGGGGTGCTGGCCTTTGGAGCCGCCAATGCCTTTTTCGGCATTGCCGATCTCGTCAGCGCAGGCACGCCACTCGCAGACCTCTTCAGCTATATCCGCAACGCTGCCTACACCTTTCATGCCGACGAAATGGTTGCAGGGATGCGACGCGTGATCGGCTCCTGGCCGGAGGCCTCGGCCTTTGCGGGTGCGAGCATGGCCGTCGTTGGCTTTTGCGGAACCTTGTGGATCTGCGGTCGCCACAGCGCAATCAGTGGCCTTCTCTTCGTGCTCTCTTCCCTGCTCATCGTGCGTTCGACGTCTTCGGGAGGTATCGCCGGGCTCCCTATCTGTTTTGCCATTCTCTACCTGACCAGCCTGTTTCGTTGCGGCGGTTCTACGGGAACTCGTGCGAGCCTTTCCGTTGTTCTTGCGTTTCCGATCGCCGCGCTGATGCTCGGTTTTCTGCTGGCGCTTAATCGCGACCTCTATCAAGAGGTCTACCGCTTCGTTGACATCACCATCCTCAGCAAGCCGGCATCGCTGTCTGCCTTGGAACGGGGCACATGGAATGCGTCCGGGCTTGCAAATTTCTGGCAGTCCTACGGTTTCGGTGTGGGTCTTGGCACGGTCAGGACATCGTCTTTCGCGGTCGCGCTCCTGGCAAATGTCGGCGTTTTGGGCACGATCTTCTTCCTGGCCTTCCTTATGACGGCAGTAATTCTGCCACGGGGCACCTCTCGCACCTATGAGGCTGATGTCGGTCTTGCCGCGCGAAACGGATGCCTGTGTCTGATCGTCGGCGCATTGATCTCCGGTTCGACGGTCGATCTGGGGCTGATCTTCTTCATCATGGCGGGCTTGCGCGCCGCCAATCCGGCCGGTTCGGGCTTGCCGACCATCTCGCCGGATCGCGCGGGATAAGTGTCTTTGGTCGCCGGCCCAACTCGCTCCGACCGCCTGACGGTTCTCATTCGCCATCGAGCCTTGGCTCTGAACGCTGCGACACCTGTCCTGTCTCTCGACTTTTCGGCCAAGAGGCAGGGGCTGATCTACCCCTATCGGTCGATGGCCTGCCTTGGTGGATCAATTGCGCGGGCATGAATTGAAGAGCAGCTTAGATGTCTCAAGAGGGCATGAAATGTCGGTGTATTCGAACAATTTTTCCGAACGTGACGCCAGGCTCGCGTCGCCGCCAGAGACGGTGCGACGTGGGGCAAAGCGGGCGTTCGACATTGGGTGCTCGCTTCTGCTCTTGCTGTTTCTGTTGCCTGCATTCCTGCTGATCGCTGCCGCACTTCTTCTGGTCGATGGGGGGCCTGTCATCTTTCGCCATCAGCGAGTTGGCCGCGGCGGCCGAGCCTTTTCCTGCCTGAAATTCCGGAGCATGCGCAAGGATGCCGACAAGGTGCTTGCCGAGCTTCTGGAAAAGGATCCTGAACGGCGGGGGGAGTGGGAAGAGAGTCAGAAGCTGAAACGCGATCCGCGCATTCACTGGCTTGGTAAGCTGCTGCGGATCACCAGCCTGGATGAACTGCCGCAGCTGTTCAACATCCTCGCCGGCGATATGAGCATCGTCGGTCCGCGACCGATCGTGAGCGAGGAACTCGAACGATACGGTCAATATGCCCACTGTTATCTGGCAATGACCCCGGGCCTCACCGGCCTCTGGCAAGTCTCCCGATGCCCTGAGACGACCTATGAGGAGCGGGTTCAGTTCGATGTCGACTACTACAATACCTGTTCGATGCGCACAGATATCACGATCATCATGAAGACGATTGTCGTCGTTCTCTTCGCGCAAAACGAAGTTTAAGCAGTGTCACAGTGCCCAATAGGCGACGGCGACCCAGAAACTCAGGCAGAAGAGAAGAACAAGCCATCTGAGTTGAAGTCTCAAAGCAGTCTCACTCATTGAAAAGCCTCTCGTCGGCAAAGCGCCCCGAATAATCCTGACGGCTGAGCCGACACGACAGCAACCGTTCACAGCCAGTGGCACAATTAGACGGAAGAATAATCAACAAAAGCTGAAGTCTTCCATGATCCTGCACGAAAAGAGGGAGCCCGATCGGATATCCCACTGCAACACGCGCTAACAGACAAATAAGGCAGGAATGCCGATGACAGGAATACTTAAGAAGGCTTGCACGTGGCTGTCGCAAAGCGCTCTCGCTGTGCGATGGAGGCGTCATGCCCACACCCTGTTCAGCGACGCGCTTTGGACGCTCCTTGCCAAAATCGCGATGCAGGCCAGCCAGTTGGCCACCTTCATCATCGCGGCACGCGTTTTGACCTCGGCCGAGTTTGGCCTCTTTTCCTATGTGGCAGCGTTGGTTGCCCTTCTCGTTGTCGTCGCAGAAGGCGGCTGGCGAGAATTCGTGATGAAGACGACCCACGAGGACGATCGGGTCGATCAGATCGCCACGGTCGCTTTGCTGGCAGGCTTCACCGCGGCGGTGATCGGATTGTCTGCCGCTGCACTTCTTGAAACAAGGTTCGGCACGAGGGCCGAAGCCTGGCTTGTCCTGCTCTTCAGCTTCTGGATCATGCTCACACCCTTTGCATCCGTGCTGGAAGGCGTGCTCATCGCGCAGGCGCGGCTGAAGGAACTGAGCCTCATTCGGATCCTGGCCGAGATCTGTGCAACCCTCGTTGCCATATATGGGCTTCTCCAGGGCTGGAATATCTATGCTCTCGCGCTTGGCAGACTGGTTAGTCAGCTGGTTGCCACCATACTCTCCTTGCTCAGGCTCGGTTGGGCACCCAGGATCCGGATCAAAGCCTCGTTCATCCGGGAACTGTTCGAATTTTCCAAACACATCACCTCAAATCGTGTTCTCGTCCTCTTCCGCTCGTATTCGGGGACGCTGGTCGTTGGCAGTGTGCTCGGACTGGCGGACGCTGGCTACTACAGGGCGGCCGAACGCATCGTCTCGGCTTTCTCCGATCTCGTCGGGGAGCCAGCACGACAAATCGCGTGGAGTACGCTTCGCAAGGTCGCAATCGCCACTGGAGAACCGACGCCCGCGGCATCACCTGCCACGCCAGCGCTCGGGCGCAAGGCCACGACCTTCGTGATCCTGCTGATGGTCATTTCGATACCGATCTATGTCGGTTTGGCATTGATGTCTGGTACCATCGTCAGCGTCGTTCTGGGCGATGGTTGGGCGCCGGCTGCAATCCTCGTCAGCCTGCTATCAATCAAGCAGATTCTGCTCGTTCCGGGCCATGTCACCGAGCCGTTGTTGTCGCTGGCGGGGGCGATCCGCAAGGTTCCGGCAGCGATCCTCTTGAACAGCATTGTTTCCATCGGATTGCTTCTCGCCATGGCACCGCTCGGCGTGACAGCGGCAGCAGCTGGCCAGATGCTTGCCGCGGTCTTCTCCTTCCTCGTCTCGGGTTGGTTGCAGAGCCGGCATGGCGCCGTTCGCTGGCAGAGCGTGATCCGTGGGTCGCTCCTTCCTTTTGCCGCGGCAATCGCTATGGCGGCAACCGTCATAGCTCTGGGGCCGGCGGGTCCCCAGTCGCTGCAAGGAGGCTTGGGTCTCAATCTCGTGCAGGCAATCGCCGGGGCGCTTGCCTACGCGGCCTTGCTGGCACTGCTTTACAAGATCTCGCTTAAGTTTCGGCCCGCGACAATGACAGACTGGAGTGATGACATTGACCATGCTGCAAACAGAGTCTGAGCCGGGGCGGCAAAAAGCCGGCGCGCTGAAGCGGCTGGCCCGCTTGGCCTCACGTAGTGTCGAAACTGGTCTTGATCGATGGCTCAAACCCGTGAGAGCCTTGAGTGGCCGACTGCGCTATCTGTCGCCGCTGCCGCGAAGGTTCACCGGCGCTTATCCAAGCTACGAGCAGGCGCTGGACGCGGCGAGAAAGGCAGGCCGGCTCGCAGGCTATAACCATCCGGAAGTCGCGCCAGTCTCTTTCGACGCGATGTGCAAAATCGCGCCCTGGGATTATCCCGTGCTCTTCTGGATGGCACGGTTGGACATAAACAAAGGCGGACTGCTCGATGCCGGCGGGCATATGGGTACCAAGTTTCGCGCTTTCCGCCCACTTCTCGACCTGCCCGACGACAAGCCCTGGGTCATCTACGAATTGCCGGAGATCGCCAAGGCGGGCAGGCGTCTTGCGCTGGAGGAGGGGATCACCCAGCTCACCTTCATCGACGATCTCAGCCAGGCGCCAGCCTTACCGGTGTTCCTCGCCTCCGGCTTGCTGCAATATCTGGACCGTCCCCTCCCGGAACTCCTGCAGGCCCTTCCAAGACTGCCGGTTCATCTCCTTCTCAACAAGGTGGCGTTCCAGAAGGATGACATGCCTGTCGTGACGCTCGAGCGCATCGGCCGGGCCTATGTTCCCTATCAGAGGCGTGATGAAAAGGCCTTCGTGCGCGAGCTCGAAGGCCTCGGCTATGAGCAGGTGGACCGTTGGTCGATCCCGCAATTGTCGCATGTGATCGACACCCACCCGGAGCTGGGAGCCAGTGAAAGTGCCGGGTTCTACTTCAGGCTGAGACAGGTGGAAGGCTGAGCGAGGTTCGCCGCGAACTGCCAGATAGCCTGGCCGAGCTACTGGATTGCCCCAGGGTCGGCCCAAGCCTTGCCGTTCGCCCTTAATCCATTCTGCGGATGTTTTGCGGTGACAGGCGCCTCAGCAGGAAGTCAAGGATTGCCCGCGCATTGCCCTCCAGGCGACCCTTGCGATCGACCCAGGGTTCCGGCCGCCAGACCTTAACGAGGTTGGATCCCAGATTGCGACCCATCTGGTTCAACGCATGACGCCAGCTCATGCTGTGCTTGGCGACGAGATAGATTGGATTGGCAATCTGCGAATAGCCAAGCCTCACCCCTGACATACGCCCGGTCTTGGTGCCCAGATGCACGCCACGCAGTTGAGGCGAGGTTACCACTCGGCCGAAGCGACACGCTACTCTGGAGAAGTCGACATCTTCCAGCCAACCATACAAGGGCAGTTCCTCGTCGAAGCGCAGTTTACAGATGTGCACGGTCGACATGCGCACGGCCATGTTGCAGCCATAGCCGCTATAGGCATCATCGATCGACAGTTCGTCGCCGGAGGATGGCGCTGTTTTGAGCAGCTCCAGGCCCTCTTCCACTGCTATCCCCGGACCCGTGGCCCCATCGGCAATGACCGCGCCGGTGGCAATGTCGACGTCGGGATGCTTCAGGAACAACCGCTCCATTCGCTCGATGTAGCTTTGATCAAGCAGAAAATCATCGTCGAGGAAGAGGATGATGTCGGCATCCTCAGCTGCCGCCAGGATGGCATTGCGCTGCTTGCACAAGCCCCGCTCGGATTTGTGCCACTGGACCGGGAAGGGCAGTCGCGATAGCGCGGCAATGTCGACATCATCGGCCGAGGGCGCACAGATGACAACGCGATCAGGTTTGCGACTCTGGCGCCGGAGATGCGGAACAACAGCGGAGATGATCTCTCGGCGTCCGCAGCTGGGAATGCCGACAACAATCGTCAGCCTCTGCCGTCCCTTGGCATTGTCCGATCGAGGAACTGCTTCGGCCAAGCGTTCGCCAATCATCCGAGCAGGCCTCCGGTGAATGCAGCGCGGCGCACCGTGCCGGTGCGGCTGCGGTTCGAGATTACACCGAGCAATGAGATCCGCGAGCGGCCAAAGGTTTTGAGTGCGTCGGTCAATCGCTCGATCGTCAGTCGCCGGCTATCGCCGATCACCAGGACAACCCCGTCGACATGCGAGCAGATGGATCGGGTGTCTGCCGACTCTTCGAAACCGGACATGTCGACGATGATCAGCTTGTACTGGCTCCTCAGTTTGGCCAAGGTTTCCTTGAGCGCGGGAAGATGCCCATAACGATAGGGTGCAACGGCCAGCCGGCGCGTCTGTTCGGCAGTCAGGAGCGGAACGGGAACGGCGGTTTCCTCGTCATCGTGAACCGGATCATGGTCAATCACCATCCGCTCCGGATACCGGTGTGCACGCGGCAATCGCGATACGGTTGCTCCCTCGCCAGGCTCACCGAGCATGGTGGTCGCGATCGGCTTGATGGCAAAATCCGGTGCTGCATTGTAGACCAGCCGGGTCAGTCGGGCCGATATGAAATCGGCATCGACCAGAAGCACGGATTCTCCTTCGTTCTGGTAGAGTTGCGCAAGGTTCGTCGCGATGGTCGTCTTGCCCTCTCCACTGCCGACGGATGTGATGCCGATGATCATCGAGCCATCGGCCGGTAGCAGGGAATCCAACGAATTCTTCACGCTGCGAAGAGCTTCGGAAAATTCCGAATAGGGTGTGTCGAGGACCGCCCGCAATGGCAGGAGGTTCGGCGAAAGCCCTTCCGTTTCGCTGCCGGCTGCGCCCTCGTCGCGATAGGTCGGGACATGACCAAGAGAGGCAAGGCCGAGCTCCCGTTGCAACCTTTCGCCCGAACCGGCGCGGCGGTCCATGGCCTGATGGCCGACCGCTGCAAACAGGCCAAAGGCGGCACCAAGCACGACAGAAAACGGCAGGATGACAGAAGGCTTGGGCCAGACGCGCGTGAGCGGCTCGGTTGCCGCGGTCACGATGCGCGCCTTCCCGAGCGGGAAGGACTGCGTCTGAAGAGCACCGACCACCTGTTGCAAGGTCGTCTCATAAAGCTGCCGATAGGTGCTCGCGCGGCTTTCGATCTCGGCCAGTTCCACGCGCGCAATGTTCTTGTCCGCCCCTTTGCGATTTGCATTTGCAAATTGCTGCTCGGCAAGCGCTTGCCGGCTCTTCGCCGTCTCCAGGTTCGATCGGTAAAGTGCTTCAACCTGGCGAAGTTCGCCGATGAGATTGGACTGGATGCGGGCAATTTCGGCGCCTGCAGCGGCAATGGCCGGGTTGCCGGCACTGTAACGCTCGGTGAGCCCAACAAGTTTGGTTTCGGCCAGACGCAGTTCCTCACGTAGCTTCATCAGCTGCGGATTGCTGGCCAGTTCCGGAAGGTTCGCATCGGCCGGATTGGTGGCAATCAGTTCCGTCAGCGTGCTCAGCTTGGCAGAAGCATCTGCGGTTGCTGCCCGGGCCTCGAGCATCTGGCTACTCAGTTCCGAAAGCTGTTGCTGATCGAGCGTCGTGGCATTCGCCATGGCGGTGATGTCGTGCTCATTGCGGTATTGCTCGGCAGCAAGTGCGGCTTCACGGGCCTTTTGACCCACTTCCATCAGCCGGCCTTCCAGCCACAAAGCGCCTTGCCTGGCCGCCGCGGCGCGATCATTCATGCCGTTGCGGATGTAGGCCTCGGCGAGCGCGTTTGCCGTGCGTGCGGCCTTGACCGGATCGCCCGAACGATAGCCGATTTCAAGGACATAGGATTGGCCGACGCGGCGCACAGAGACGCGGGACAGGAAGCCTTCCATAGTTCGTCTCATCCGCTCCTCTTCGGCTTGCGGTGTCTCGCTGGAACCGGTGCCGCCGAAAACGAAATTTCCAGCTGACGCAAGCATCTGCTTCAACGAGCCATACCAGGATGAGGCATTGATGATTTCCGGGTCATCGAGCAGGCCAAGCGAATGAATGACGTTGGCGGCAATCGCCTCGGACTTGACGATCTCAACCTGGCTGGCGATTTCCGCCGCCTCGATGATAACAGTGCCCGTGGCGGCATCCTGCGAGAGGATGCGGCTTTGCTCCGGATCGATCACGAGGCGCGCAGAGGCCTCGTAGCTCGACGGCGTCTTTGCGACATAGAGGATGCCGATGAGAAGGCCGAGCACCATCGACATGACAATCAGCCGGGCGTTGCGCCGCAGGAAGTTGATGAGATCGTAGAACGACAGTGGCGCGGCTCGCACGCCGTCCCTCCGCGCCGATGTCGACAGACCATCGAAGGCAGTCAGCTCGTGAATTGCCATGGGCTCAATTCCTTTTGAACAACTCTGAGGATCCGACGATCATTGCGAAGCCTGCTGTATGACGGGGCGAAGCTCCGCATCTGCAACGTTGGTGGAGATCGCGTAGCGAACCTCAAGCACGTCACCGGGCTGAAGTGCAGCCGTTTCCGCAAGCCTGACGGCCAAGCTGTTTGCGCCTTCACGGGTAACCCAATACTCGAGCGGTTGACCACTGACGGCCACGCTTGCGGCCTGCCGCGATACGGCCGCTCCCGCAGCCTGCAGCAGGGCAATGGTTGTGTTGCGCTTCAGTTTGGTGTCTTCGAACTCGGCGACGACTTCCTGCAATTCGCGGCCGGCTTCGGTCCGTTGCTGGCCCTTGAGCGCAATGGCATCACGCTCAGTCTCGCTCAGCTTCTGCTTGGCGCGCATGGCAGCGATTACAAGATCCAGCTTGTCACTGCTGAGATCTGCGACGACCCGCTCCAGGGACGTCTCTCGTGACTTTGCCAGAGTGCCTGACTGGACCAAGGACGAGATGCTTGCGAGTTCATCTTCGGCAATCTTGATCTGGCGGTCCTGGACGCTGGTCTTTTCATCCAGAACGTTGATTTCGTTTTGCAGCTGAACCTGCAATTCCGACAGTGAGGTCAACTGCCGCTTCAGTGCTTCCGCTCTTGCAACGAATAGGTCTGTTTCGCTCTGGACGAAGATCTTGCCGGCCGTGCCTTCGCGCGCAGCCATCAGTTCCGGTGGAAAGGTAATCTTGGGTCGTTCTGCCAGTTCGGCTTCCAGGCGGGCGCGCCGCGCCGTCAGCTGTTTGAGCCTGAGATCATAACTGTTCAGCTCACCTGCATAGCGAAGCTGTTCCAGTTCGCGCGATCCATTGCCGTCTGTCCGTTTCTCGCGTCCGCCAGCCATGGCGACTGCCTGGCTGATTGTGAGGCCGGGGCGAAACTCGAGTTCGCCAGGGCGCTCCACCACACCCGACACGTAGAACATGGGATAGCGCACGACCTCCACGGAAGCTGATGGCGCTTCTGCAAGGCCGGTCCTTTCCTTAAGCAGAGAGCCGATCTTTACCGCGATCTGGCTTGCCGTCTCGTTTTCAACCGAAAACTCGCCCAAGAGCGGTATGGTGATCGTGCCCGCGGGCGATATCACATACTGGCCGTTGAGCGGCGTCCATTCCTTGTATTCCCCGGTCGAAGCGATCCATTCGACGATGCTGATCCGCAGCTGGGTCTGGGGTGCCAGGGGCACTTCCCCTGTTGCGAGCGAGGCACCGGCTGCGAGTGCGGGCGACTGCAAGCTCAAACAGAGTGCTGCGGCGAGCCACGACAGGCGTGGTTGTGATCGTCTGTGCCTAAACGGCTTGGCTGTCTCGCGTTCAAACATGGTGAGGTCCCGTGATTGCCGACCGCCGCCTGCCAGACCGGGCTTTTTGCGCCAGAGCCGGCTTTGCGAACAAGCGTGTCTTCAACCCCATCATCGCGGCTTGCCGCTGGGAGTAAATTCACTGCAGCCCCTCTCTACCTAGTCACTTTTGGTAGGAGTGACTAAGCCTCCACCCCAAATGGATGAGATTGGATATGGCGGGCCGGGCTTTGCCTGCCTCCTTTGGGCAGGTCAGTCGAGCACACACCAAAAGATGGTCCGCTCAGATGACCTTAGGGCGTTCTTCGCGACTGGCAGGCGATCGCCTAGATTGCCGCTGTCCACGTCGGGGGAATGAAAAGCATGCGTGTAGCGATCGTGCATTACTGGCTGGTGTCGATGCGTGGCGGCGAAAAAGTCGTGGAAGCGCTTTGCGACATGTATCCCGAGGCCGACATCTTCACGCTGGTCTGTGATTACGACAAGCTCTCCGACAAGCTTCGCCGACACCGGATCTTCACCTCTTTCCTGCAGCGCATTCCCGGTGCGAGGCGTCGGTACCAGTCGCTGCTGCCACTCATGCCCTTCGCTCTGGAGGGGTTTGATCTGAGTGGTTATGATCTTATCCTGTCGAGTGAATCCGGTCCCGCCAAAGGCATCATTCCGCCGCCGCAGGCCGTCCATGTCTGCTATTGTCATTCCCCGATGCGCTATATCTGGGACCACTATCATCTGTACCGGCGCAATGCGGGTTTTCTTGCGAGAATGATGATGCCGGTGGTGGCTCCTCTGTTGCGGGCCTGGGACGCAAATTCCAGCTTGAGGGTGGATCGCTTTGTCGCAAACTCGCATCATGTGGCGAGCCGCATTGCCAAATATTATCGCCGCTCTTCCGTGGTCGTTCATCCACCCGTTGCCATCGACGACTTCGCTCCGGCGCAAAGTGTTGATGATTTCTATCTCTGCGCCGGGCAGATCGTCCCCTACAAGCGCATCGATCTAGCCGTGCGCACCTTCACCGGCCTCGGCCGAAATCTCGTCGTGGTCGGCGATGGAGACCCCCATGAGGTCGCGGCCTTGAAGCGTATCGCCGGGCCGACGATCCGATTTGTCGGCCCGGCATCGTTTGCCCAACTCACCGACTATCTCGCACACTGCAGAGCGCTGATTTTCCCGGGGGAAGAGGATTTCGGGATCGTGCCCGTCGAAGCCATGGCCAGTGGACGTCCAGTCATCGCATTCGGGCGAGGCGGCGCGCTCGACACAGTCGTACCAGGTCGTACCGGCCTGTTGTTCAAGGAGCAGACGGAACAATCCCTGGCAGACGCCATCGAGCTCTTCGAGACGATGGAGCATCGCTTCTCCGCTGACCTCATCCAGTCACATGCGGCCCAGTTCAGCGTCGCCAATTTCAAGGCCGGGATGAAAAGGGTGATCGATCAGGCACTGGCGGAGCGCCATACAGTTGTCGACGTCAAACCCTTTGCAACGACGCTGCCCTCCGTTTTCGAGGATTTGAAACATGCTCCCCTGCATTGATGCAAATCCGGCTCAACGACGTTCGCGCCCTGGGTCGCGGAGCCGGTGCATTGTCATTTCGATGAAAGGGCGAGATCTGTCGCCTTGCAGATGGGGGTGGGTAGAGGAGCTACGGATACAGGACTTCGCCGTTTGGCCCAAAGGAGATTGACGTGAATGATTGGTACCCGGCCGCGTTTGCTGCCGTTCAATGCAGGACAGGACGATGAGCGCATCCTTCGCCGTTAACGGTCGTTATCTCACCCAAAGTATCAGCGGGGTCCAGCGCTACGCTCGCAACATTGTTCGGGCTCTCGACCAGATACCGGAAAGCGAGGGCGCTACGGTTATATCTCCGCATGGCACTTCCCATCCCGCCTACGAGAGACTGCAGGCGCTCCAGACGGGGCTCAGCACCGGCTATGTCTGGGAACAGGGAGAGCTGCCGATCGCTGCGCGCGGGAGACGCCTTCTCAATCTCTGCAACATGGCGCCAATCCTCAAGAATGAGCAGATTGTCTGCATTCACGACACCAATGTGCTTTCCTCGCCCGGCAGCTACACCCGCGGCTTTCGAACCGTTTACCGGTGCCTCCAGCCGCTTCTGGCCAGGCGCGCGGTCCAGATCGCGACCGTATCGCATGCGTCGGCCCAAGAGCTTGCCCGTTATCTCGCTCTATCGCCCGACGAAATCGTCGTGCTGCCAAACGGTCACGAACATGCACTGTCCTGGAAGCCGGATCCTGCCGCTTTGCCGGCAGAACTTCCTGTGCACCCGCAAGACAGACCATTTGTCCTCGCGATCAATGCTACGGCTCCCCACAAGAACATCCGCCTCCTGATCGATATCGCGCCAAGACTTGAAGAGCTCGGCATCAATGTCGTCATCATCGGCTCCGATCATATCATACGCCAGCCAAAGCTTGCTTTGCCAGGCAATGTGTATCCCCTGGGCCGCGTGTCTGATGACGTTCTCGCCTACCTTCTGGATCAAGCGTTGTGCCTGGCATTCCCCTCTTTTACCGAGGGGTTCGGGCTGCCGCTTGTCGAGGCGATGGCGCGAGGCTGTCCGGTTGTCTCTTCGGATTGTGCCAGCATGCCCGAAATATGCGGCAATGCCGCGCTCCTGGCATCTCCCTTCGATCCGGCGCAATGGGTCGACCGGATCTCGGCGCTGAAAGCGTCGGATCATCTTCGCATCGAGCTTGCCGGGCGCGGCCGCGAGCAATGCCGGAACTTCTCTTGGCAAAAAAGTGCGATGGGCTACCTGGAGCTCTTGCAGAATCCCATCCGGCCCCGGAGGCTTGTGCCAAGGTCCAAGCCTGAGCAGTTTCAGATCACCGCAGTCTTTGCCACACTCCGCCGACCAGACGTGGTGCAAAGGACGGTTAAGCACTTCCTCTCGTCGCAGAGGCTTTCCCCCAAGTCGGTGATCGTCTCATGCGCGACTGCCGAGGATGCAGGAGATCTTGTTCACAACAAGGCGGTCAAAATCGTCACCGGGCCGATCGGTCTGGCCACCCAGCGCAACACCGCCTTGCGCCATCTGGGGCCTGAAACGGATATTGTAGCCTTCTTCGACGACGACTTTGTCGCCCATCCCGACTGGCTTGCCGAAGCGGCAAAACTCTTTTGCGATGACAGTCAGGTTGATGGTGTGACTGGGGTCGTCCTCGCGGATGGCATCAAGGGGCCGGGCATCCCGTTCGAGGAGGCCGAGCGCATTGTCGAAGCCGACAGTGGTTCAGCAGATCGGCAATTGTGCCAACCCTTCAGCCCCTATGGCTGCAACATGGCCTTTCGCGTGACATCGATCGGGGATGCGCGCTTCGACGAAAAATTGGTTCTGTATGGCTGGCTCGAGGACCGAGATTTTGGTGGTCAGTTGGCAATGAGGGGTGCGCGGCTTGTCAAATGGTCGGGCTGCAAGGGTGTTCATATGGGGGTCAAGAGTGGGCGCACCAGCGGTGAACGCCTCGGCTATTCCCAAGTGGCCAATCCTGTCCACCTGATGCGGAAAGGGACCATGGCGCCGCATCTTGCCATCGGCCAGATGGGGCGAAACATCGCAAGCAATATGGGGCGGTTTATTGCACCCGAGCCGTATGTCGATCGCAAGGGGAGGCTCAAGGGAAACCTGCTTGCACTTCGCGACGCGATCACCGGAAAGCTTGCGCCCGAGCGGGCGCTTCTCATGGGCGATAGCAAGGTGCCCATGGCCGCGAAGGCAAAGCCGGCGCAAGTCGGAAGGACCTGAGCCGATTTAGCAGAGTAGCGACACGAGGCGGCGCCAAGGCAGGACAAAACTTGTGACACGATGGGGGGCGGCGGATGGTGGTTGTGCGGGGGAGGCAAGATCTTGAGAGGCAAGATTGAGGCGGTGGAGGCGTCTGGACGCCTTCCGGATCGCGTTGTCCTGATCAGTGACCTTTCCGAGCCCCGCGACGGTCCCTCTGTGATCGCGCTGAAGACTGCCGAGGCACTGACAGAGCACGGTCTTGCGGTCGATTATTTCTGCGGCGATTTCGGCCGCAATCTTGACCTTGTCGACCGTGGCGTCCGCGTCCATGCCGTCGGGGCCGGTGACCTGCGCAGCACCTCCTTTGCCACAGCAGTCGTCCAGGGTCTCTACAACATGTCCGCGGCGCGTCAGCTCAAGGCAATGGTGCGATCTCATGATACGCCCGGGACGCTCTACCATGTTCACAACTGGTCGAAGATATTGTCGCCATCGATCTTCGATGCGCTTCGCCCGGTCATGGACCGGGTTATCTTGACGGCGCATGATTATTTTCTGGCCTGTCCGAATGGTGGCTATTTCCATTTTCAGCGTGGCTCGCCCTGTGCCGAGACGCCTTTGTCGCTCGCGTGTCTCGTCGCCAATTGTGATCGGCGGTCGCGCTTGGAAAAAGCCTGGCGCATCATACGGGATGTCGAACGCCGCCTGATCCTTGACCTTGCTGGATCGGGGGCGACGGTGCTCGCTGTGCACGAAGGCATGGCCGCCGTGCTGGAAAAGGGTGGTATTCCAGCTCACACTATCAGGGTTCTTCGCAATCCCGTTCGGCCCTGGACGACCAGCCGCGTTCCCGCTGAAAGAAATTCCGCCTTTCTGTTCGTCGGTCGCCTGGAACACGATAAAGGTGTGCTGCTTCTGGCCGAGGCTACAAAACGGGCCGGGGTACCCGCAATGTTTGTGGGCGAGGGGGCGCTTGGTTCGCAGATTTCCGCGCTCAATCCTCAGGCAGAACTCGTTGGCTTCAAGGATCGCGCCGGTTTGAAGGAGATCGCAGCGAAAACACGCTGCCTTGTGGTTCCGACGCGATCGAGAGAGACATTTTCGTTGGTCGCCTACGAAGCTCTGACCTCGGGCATTCCAGTGATCATCAGCGAGTTTGCTGCCACGCGAGACGAGATTGTCACCCAGGGTGTGGGGATCTCCTGCAATCCCTATGAGCCGGGTGCCTTGTGCCGATCACTTGTCGACCTGGCGAAGGATGACGAGAGAATTGCGTCCATGAGCATACGGGGCTTTCAGGAGCGCGACACATTGACCGTGTCGGGCCGAGCCTGGGATCTGAAGTTGTTCGAAATCTATGCAGCGCAGATCGAGAAAGCACAGGCGAGGCGGCGCGGGGCGATCCCTCAGGCCCGCCAGCCCGTCCCGCCCCATCCTTCCCTCGATCTTGGTTGATCGAAGGTCTTGACTGGAAAGGTCCGTGCGGATCAGTCAAGGGCTGGTTTGCAGCCGGCCTTACTTGCGGCCAAGCAGCTTTCGTATCATCCGCAAGATGATCGCTTCACAACTCTCGGGGCAGCCTGCAAGCCGCCACAGCAAGAGGCTGGAAGCGGCGAAAATGGCCAGTGCCGAAGCCGATATCCAACTCAGATCGACGACGGTTTCAAGCGAGTTGTCGCTTGGGTCAAACTGCGGCAGTGCCGCCAAGAGAAAGAACGTCATTGGGATCATCGCCATGGTGGGGCGCACAAGGCCCGCAATCTGGGCAAAGACTCCAAGCCGCAGCAATTTGTCGACGAGAACGATATTGATGAGGAAGCCTGCCAGCGCGGCAATTGCATGGCCGATCAACAGGCCCTTGAGCGACAGGGTTACCGTTAGGGTAATGATGAGAGGCACCCTGATGCAAAATTCGATGGCGAGTTTCTCGAAGGCGACCCGCGTCCTGTTGAGCGACATGGCAAGGGCGGGCAAGAGCACAGTCGGGGCGTAGCCGACGGCGGTCGAAAAAGCGAGCCAGGTCAAGATGGGGGCGGTTTCTCGCCAGGCGGGACCAAGGACGACGGCGACGATCGGTGTGGCCAGGATGCCAATCATCACGAACAGGGGAGCGATGATTGTGTATATGCCTGCTGAGGCCTTGAGATAGACCTTGGTCAGCGAGCCTGTCTGACCCGCCGTGACGAAAGCTGAATAGAGCGGTGGAGTGATCGGCTGGATGATGGCTTGGGCCGGCACAGAGATCAACGTGTCTGCCCAAGTGTACTCGCCGAAAGTTGCGACATCGACATAACGTGGCAGGACAAGCTTATCGGCTTGCCAGTTGATTGCAGACAGCAGTTGCCGGGCCCCGGTCCAGCCGAGCATGTCCGCGAAGAGGTGCCATTCGCGCAGGGTGAAGCGGATGCGCTGCGGTGCAAGTAGGTAGGAAGCGATCATGGCAAGTGCTGTCGTGGAGATCTTCCCAACGGCGATCGCCCAATAGCTGCCGGTCGAAACAGCCAGCGTCGATGCGATCAGAAGTGCTCCGGCCTTGGCGATGATATCGAGAGCCACATCCCGCCTGAAATCCATGACGCGGACGTACTCCGTCAATCTCTGGCTGAGCAATCCCCGCATGGCAGGCGCCAGAGACAAGACACAGAGCAGCGCGGTCAGCCTGGGTTCGTTGAAAAACATGGCGAGCGGCCAGGCCAAGATACAAAGGAGCACGACAATCGTCAGCGCTCGCAGCGTCGCCAGCGTCAGTGCCGTATCATACATCTCCTCGGTCGGTTGTTTTTGGTTCAGAAGTGCAGCCGATAGCGGCATCTCGCAGACGGTTTCCACGATCAGAACCGGCGTCATCGCCATGGCGACAAGGCCGAACTCGGCAGGCCCCAAGAACCTCGCCAGGATCAGCAGCGTGAGAAAATCGAGGCACTTGGTAAAGAGGCGACCGCCTGTTGTCAGGAGGCCCGCCTTAAGCGTGCGCTCAGACAGGGGAGGCGTGCTTGTCTTGGCTACGGCCCGATGGATCTCGTCGTCAACTTCGACCTGGGTCATGACCGCTGTCCGCCCAATCGCCATGCGGGTTGCCGTTGCTTGCCCATTGACTTCATATAAGCTCATTGCCTCCGGGCAGCGCACACGGAAAACAGTAAAGGCAGTTCAGGCCAATTCCGTTTCTTGCCCTGTCAATGCCTGTGCGCCGCTCTCCCCGTATGACAGGTTCTGGCTTGCCGATTGAGGTCGCCTTTGGTGCGAAGCCTAATCCGTTTGGTCTGGGGTTGGGGTAGATTGGGGGTAAGCTGTAAGAAGCGCGTCTCTGGCGCATGTTGTTGACGCTTATCCGCCGCGCGTGATCTGGGCGGTTCGTTCATGGCGATTTCGCAGGTGCAAGGGTTCTTACTCGTCGTCACGCCGTCGACTTCCGCAAGTAACCCCAGAGCACGCTGTCGCTCAGGAAGAGAGGGCGTCTACATTGCAGTTCCAAGCAAATGATCCGGACTGTATCGATTTCACGAAAAGCTAACCCGCCGAAGTCCTTAGTCTGGGAGGTGCCAGAGTCGCTCGGTGAAGGCCAGGAAGGTGTCGTTTGCAGCTTAGCGTAGAGGGGCTTCGTCGAGCCGACGGTAAAACTATTCCGCCGATCCGATCATCTCTCGGCCGCTATATCCAAGCGCCAGGGACGCGCTCGCGCCTGCATGCTGGAGAAGTTTGACATACTCGTGTCGCCGTGCCTCATCGAAGCGAAACAACGGGAAGGCGATCGACATCGCGGCGACAGGCTTGCCCATGTAGTTGAAGATTGGGATCGCCATGCATCGCACTCCGGCTTCGCTTTCCTCCACTTCCTCTGCGAAGCCTTGGCGTCTCGTGGCATGGAGAACATCGATCAAGGTCTCAAGATCTGTGATCGTGCGCGGTGCGCGTTTCGTCAATTCCGTCTTCGACAGCCGTTCCCTGATCTCCTCATCGTCACGCCAGGCCAGTAGCGCCTTGCCAAGCGACGTGCTGTGAAGGGGATTGCGCAGGCCAAGCGTCGATTTCATCGACAGGTTATAGGCTGAATCATATTTGTGGATGTAGACGACCCGCTGGTCCCGGTCATCCAGTATGCCGAGGTTGATCGATTCCCCCGTTGCACGCGAAAGCTTGCCCATGGCCTGGTCGGCCACACGGAGCAACTCGGTCTGCTCGGTCAAGGAGCGTGCCCCAAGGCTGAAAAGCTTCAGGGTCAGTCCGTATTTTTCTGTTTCTGGATCCTGCTCGACATATCCCAGTTCCACCATGGTCTGCAGCAGGCGATGTGCCGTGGTCTTGGATGTCATGGCGCGTTGCGCCAGATCGGCAAGGCCCATCCGCTTTTCTTCGACCAGAGCCTCGATCACCGCGAACACCTTGAGGACCGCAGCCACGTTCTCGGATTTTGGCTCAGCTTTGGAAGGAGTGTCAGACATAGGTGTTCTGCATTTTTCGGAATTTCATTCTGGAATTCTCGTGCGGCTGTGTCAAGCTGCGCGCCAAGCGGGTGCGCCTTCGCATGTCTGCTCTCAATGGTTTGAATATTGCCCTGAAATTTGCGAGTTGAAAAGTCATTAGGAGTGTGATTTCTTAAATTCCGGAATAGCGTTCCGAAAATTTTTCATTGAGGACCATTAGAATGCATCCGCTGCTGCAACAGAAGGCCCATATCTTGGAGCGCGATGCGGTCTGCGATCTCATCGATCGGCTTGCCCAAAACCTGATCCATATCGAGGATAAGACCGGCGAATTTCTCCTGCGGCTGGATGATGGCCGGGTTATCGACACCAAGGGCTGGAGCGGTTGGGAATGGACCCACGGGATCGGGCTCTATGGCTTGTTGAAGTATTGGCAGCTCACAGGCGACCAGACGGCGATCGCGATCATCCGTGAGTGGTTCGATGCACGGCTGATCGAGGGTACGCCAACGAAAAACATCAACACAGTGGCGCCATTCCTGACTTTGGCGCACCTCTATGAGCTCGCACCAGAACCACCGTGGCGCGCCTATCTGGAAAGCTGGGCGGAATGGGTGATGTACGAGATGCCAAGGACGCGCGAAGGCGGCCTGCAGCATATCGTATACAACAGCGTGAACGATCAGCAGATGTGGGACGACACGCTGATGATGAGTGTTCTGCCACTTGCCAAGATCGGTCTGGTCCTCGATCGCCCGGAATTCGTCGAAGAGGCCAAGTACCAGTTTCTCGTCCACGCCCAATACCTGATGGATACCGAGACGGGCCTGTGGTTCCATGGCTGGACATCCGATGGCAACCACAACTTCGCCCGTGCTCGGTGGGCGCGCGGCAACAGCTGGGTAACCATTGCCATTCCGGAATTCATCGAGCTCGTCGGATTGGGCGAGAGTGATCCATTGCGGCGCCATCTCATTTCGATTTTGTCGCGACAGGCGGAAACACTGAAGGAGTTTCAGGATGGCTCCGGTCTCTGGCACACGCTCATAGACGACCGTTCCAGCTACCTGGAGGCATCCGCGACCGCTGGCTTTGCCTATGGGCTGATGAAGGCGGTGCGCAAGCGCTACCTGGATAAGAGCCATCTGCCGGTTGCCGAGCGCGCGATGAAAGCGGTCATCGACAACGTCAGTCCTGAAGGGGAGCTACAGCAGGTCTCGTTCGGAACGGCGATGGGCCACGACCTCGATTTCTATCGGCAGATCAAGCGCACGGCGATGCCTTATGGGCAGGCCATGGCAATGTTCTGTCTGACCGAGCTTCTGCGCAGCCACATCTAGGCTTTGCAGAACATAGACGACGGCGACTTCTCTTGGAGGAGGTGGGTCACCGGCGAAGCAGACGACAGTGACATCGGACGGGGGCGTGAGTGCTTACCCGTCAGTCTTAGGAGGAGGAGATCATGATCAAACTGACGAGACGCAACATGCTTGGAACCATGGGGGCAGTTGCTGCTACCTCGCTCCTTCCCGCCTTGCCCGCTTTGGCCAGTACACGGTCGATCCGGCATTATTGGTGGGGCAATCCCGAGCGTGACAAGCGCACCTTTGCCGTAATCGAAGCTTTTCAGAAGAAGAACCCAGACATTGCTGTGTCGGGTGAGACGATCGGCTGGGGTGACTACTGGACGAAGATGGCGACGCAGACGGCCGGGCGCAACATGGCCGACTTGGTGCAGATGGACTATCGCTACCTGTTCGAATATGTGCGCCGCGGCGCGCTTCAGCCGCTTGATGCCCATATCGGCAAGGGGTTGATGATTGCGGATTTCGACGCGGGCCCGGTGTCCGGCGGCAAGGTCGATGGTGAGCTCTTCGCGCTCAATATCGGCTCCAACAGTCAGGTCATGGTCTACAATACGCGGGTGTTCGAGGAGGCCGGTGTCGATTTCGACCTGATCAACTGGACCTGGGACGATTTCGCGGCGGCTTGTGAAAAAGTCACGGCCAAGACGAGCGGCGCGGTTCGGGGCGCCGACGACATGTCACTGATGATTGAGACCTTCGAGTCCTGGGCTCGTCAAAATGGCCACGAATTCTATGACGAAAACGGTCAGGTCGTCGTTACGGCCGAAGACGTTGCTGGCTATTGGCAATACTGGGCGGATTTGCGCAAAGAGGGGCTCGTGCGCGACAAGGATCGCACGCTCATTCTAGACGCCCCGATTGCCGAGATGGGCGTGCCGGTTGGCGACACTGCCGTCTCACATTTCTGGTCCAACCAGCTCGTCGGCATCCAGGCGGTTGCCAAGGACAAGATTGGTGCGGCGATGGTGCCACACAAACCGGGAGCTGGACAGCCAGGGCAGTTTATCAAGCCCTCGATGTTCCTGTCCCTGAGCCGTGATGCCAAGGACGTCGACGCCGCGATTGCCTACATGAACGCATGGGTTAACGATCCAGATATCACCGGCATCCTTGGTCTTGAACGCGGCATTCCTGCCTCGCCGACGGTGCGTGAAGCGCTTCAGCCCAGCCTGACCGATGTCGAAAAACTCTCTGTCGATTACTTCGAAGCGATCAAGGACAAGGTCAGTCCTCTACCGCTGCCGGCGCCAAAGGGCGCGGGCGAGGTGCGCGACGCCTTCATGCGTATCGGCTCGGAAGTGGTCCTCGGGAAAATGGAAGCCAAGGACGCAGCGGCTGTCTTCGTTGAGGATGCCCAGGCCATCGTCGAGCGGGCGCTGTAGTCGCTCCCGAGCCCGCGGCTCCGGGTCGGATCAGTCCTACCCGGGGCCGGGTTTCCCGCCAGAAGGTTTTGTGAATGAAACGCTTTCTTGCGCGCAATGCGCCGGCCTACATGTTCCTGCTGCCCTGGTTGCTGGGGTTTTTCCTCCTCGCACTCGGACCGATCCTGGCATCGCTCTATCTGTCGTTCACCCGCTATGACATGGTGGGTGCACCCCGTTGGACAGGGCTTGCGAACTACGAGTACATGTTGACCCGTGATCGACGTTTCTGGAAGGCGCTCGAGGTCACGTTCCATTATGTCGCGCTTTCCGTCCCAGCCAGATTGATCATGGCGCTAGGCGTCGCAATGTTGCTCGACAAGGGGCTTCGAACCATCGGTCTCTACCGGGCGATCTTCTATCTGCCGTCCTTGCTTGGCGCCTCGATTGCCATCGCCATTCTTTGGCGGGAATTGTTTGCAGCCGAGGGGGCCGTCAATCAGGTGCTTGGCCAGTTCGGTATTCGGGCCTCGTCCTGGATCACCGATCCCAACACCTCGCTCTACACACTGGTGATCCTTGCCATGTGGCAATTCGGTTCGCCTATGTTAATCTTCCTCGCCGGTTTGCGCGGCATTCCCCAAGATCTCTATGAGGCTGCCGAAATCGACGGCACGCCGAAGTGGCGTCAATTCACCCGGATCACCCTGCCGCTGCTCGCGCCGGTCATCTTCTTCAACCTCGTCTTGCAGACGATCGAGGCCTTCAAGACCTTTGCGAGCGCCTTCATCATATCGAACGGCACCGGGGCGCCGGCTGACAGCCTCCTTTTCTACACGGTCTATCTTTTCAACGAGGCCTTCAAGTTTTTCCGAATGGGCTACGCCTCAGCGCTGGCCTGGGTGCTGCTGCTGATCATCGCCCTCTTCACGGCGCTGGCTTTCGCAACCTCCAAGTATTGGGTGCATTATGAAAACGAACGCGACTGAACTCGAGTTGACGCTGCAGCTCGACGAGGCTGCGCGGATCGCTCACGAGATGCGCCTGAGACGGGAGAGGCGCGACAGAAATGGGCGAATTCTGAAGCACCTGTTTCTGATCGGCATTTCCGTGATCATGCTATATCCGCTGTTCTGGCTTCTGGCGTCGTCCTTCAAGCCGGAAAATGAGATCTTTGGCAGCCTAACGCTCTGGCCGTCGGAGTTCCGTTTCGAGAACTACACGGAAGGCTGGTTTGCCTTGCCGGTGTCGTTCACGACCTTCTACTGGAATTCCACCATCGTCACCCTACTGTCGGTCATCGGCAATCTCATCTCCTGTTCCTTTGCAGCCTATGCCTTTGCCCGGCTGCGGTTCACGGGCCGAAACTTCTTCTTCGCCCTGATGATGATGACACTGATGATCCCATATCATGTGGTTCTCATCCCCCAATATGTCCTCTTCCTGCAACTTGGCTGGGTCGATACCTACCTGCCGCTGGTCGTACCAAGGTTTCTCGCCTCCGAGGCCTTCTTCATCTTCCTGATGGTCCAGTTCTTCCGGCAGTTGCCCAAGGAACTGGACGAGGCGGCGATGATCGATGGTTGCTCGCCCTTCAAGATCTACTGGGCGATCATCCTGCCGCTTTCTCTGCCTGCCATGGGAACGGCTGCGATCTTCTCGCTGATCTGGACATGGGAGGATTTCCTGGCGCCCCTCATCTATCTCAACGACATCAAGAGCTACACCGTGCCGCTCGGACTTCGCCTCTTCCTCGATCAGGAAGGCCAGTCCGCCTATGGCCAGATGTTCGCCATGTCCGTGCTCTCCCTGGTTCCGGTCGTCATCTTCTTCGTCCTGTTCCAGAAAATGATCGTGCGTGGCATCGCCACATCCGGAATGAAGTAAGGAATCTAAAGACATGGCTGGATTGACGCTTCGCAATGTCGGCAAGCGCTATGGTGCGCTTTCGATCATCCAGGGGCTGAACCTCGACATTCATGACGGCGAGTTCCTCGTTCTCGTCGGTCCATCCGGCTGTGGCAAGTCGACCTTGCTGCGCATGATTGCCGGACTGGAAGATATCACTGACGGCACGGTCTCGATCGGCGACAAGGTTGTGAACGACTTGCCTGCCTCGAAGCGCGAGCTGTCGATGGTATTTCAGAGCTATGCGCTCTATCCGCATATGACGGTGCGCAAGAACCTCGCCTTCGGTCTGCAGAACTTTAAGATGTCCAAGGCCGAAGTCGAGCGGCGCGTGGCGGAAGCAGCCCGCATCCTTCAGATCGAACCCTTGATGGATCGCAAGCCGCGGCAGCTTTCGGGCGGTCAGAAGCAGCGTGTTGCGATCGGCCGTGCGATTGTCCGCGAGCCTAAGCTCTTCCTGTTCGACGAACCGCTTTCCAACCTCGATGCTGAACTGCGCGTCCAGATGCGCGCGGAACTTGCTTCGCTCTATGCCCGGCTTGGCACAACGATGATTTATGTCACCCACGACCAAGTCGAAGCCATGACCATGGCGAGCCGGATTGTCGTCTTGCGCAGCGGCAAGATCGAACAGGTGGGGACGCCGCAGGAGCTCTACACGCGTCCTCAGAACCTGTTCGTCGCTGGCTTCATCGGATCGCCGAAGATCAACATGCTGAAGGCAGATGTCCTGCGTGACGGCGCGACCGCTCGGGTGCGCGTCGAGGGCTGGCCCGAATTTGCCATCGCCGATCTACCAACCCGGGACACTCAGCTGACATTGTGCGTGCGCCCGGGCGCACTTCTGGTCGGCGCCGGGACGATCCAGACCCCGGCCTCCGTCCGCCTTGTCGAATATCTCGGCAGCGAGACGTTGCTGCATCTGGTCTTGCCCAATGGCCAGGTGGTTCTGGTGAGCGATAACGGGAAGGCCTCCTATCGCCAGGGGGACACAGTTACGGTCGGTTTCGAGCCCGAGGCCATCCATTATTTCGACGCTTCCGGTCAGCGTGTCGAGCCCACTGGCGAGAGGGTCTGAGACGGTGAAGATTGCAATTGTTGGATGCGGCTCGCGCCACAAGATGTTTCGTGATTCCATCGCAGATGATTATGCCGACAAACATGAAATCGTCGCACTCTGCGACAGTAACCCGCATCGGCTGGGCGAGGCCGCCAAGGCATTGGCAAAGCCCAGCACCAACGGTGTGGCAACCTATCTCGCCGAAGACTTCGAGCGGCTGATTGCGGAGCAGAGGCCTGATACGGTTGTGGTCGCGACGCCGGACTTTTTGCATGCGGATTACATTGTCCGCGCGTTCGAGGCCGGCTGTGACGTCATCTGCGAAAAGCCGCTCACCATCGACCTCACGCGCCTGAAGATGATCGTTGATGCGCAGGCCCGGACGGGGCGCAAGGTGCAGGTCACCTTCAACTATCGCTATTCACCGGCCCGTACCCAGATCAAAGAGCTGATCTCCTCCGGCGCGATCGGCGAGGTAACTGCCGTCGATTTCCGCTGGCATCTCGACCGTGTTCATGGCGCTGATTACTTCCGAAGATGGCACCGCCAGAAGGAGAATTCCGGGGGGCTGCTCGTCCATAAATCAACCCATCATTTCGACCTCTTGAACTGGTGGCTCGGGACGGTGCCGACGGCGGTGTTCGCGTCCGGTAGGCGCGCCTTCTATCGCCCGGAAACGGCCGCAGCACTCGGCCTCGAAGGGCGTGGGACAAGGTGCCACGGCTGTCCCGTGGCCACCAAATGCGACTTCGCGCTAGACTTGGCGGCCGACGAAAGCCTGAGGAACCTCTATCTCGAGGCGGAAGGCGCAGACAGCTACTTCCGTGATCTTTGCGTTTTTGATGACGAGATCGGCATCGAAGACACTATGCAGGCTCATATCCGCTATGCGTCTGGTGTTACCGCCAACTATACGCTGACGGCCTATTCGACCTGGGAAGGGCTGGAGATCAAGTTTCAGGGGACCAAGGGCGATATCACGCACCGTCATGTCGAGGTCCATGGTGTCTTCGGCGGCACGCGTGCGCATGCCGACGCGGATGCCGTCACCACCGAGCTCCACCTGGCCGGACAGATGCCTCGCCTTCTTGAGGTCCCCACTGCCAGCGGGCATCACGGCGGGGCCGATCCCGTGATGCTGGGTTACATCTTCGATCCCGAGGGCATGACACCGGATCAATATGGTCGCGCATCCGATCATGTCGCTGGCGCCTGGTCGATCCTGACCGGGATTGCAGCCAACGCGTCCATCGAGACGGGCTCGGTCGTCGATATCAAATCAATGCTGCGGTCGCGCGGTATCAAGCTGGAGCACTAGCGCCATGGGAAAAAGCATCAAGTTTGCGGTCATCGGCGTCGATCACGGCCATATATACGGTATGATCGATGGCCTTCTATCCGCCGGCGCCGAGTTTGCCGGATGGTGCACAGGACCGGAAACCCCCAATGAGGTGAGCGGTGCTTTCGGAACCTGTTATGATGCCTTTCCCATGCTATCGGAAGAAAGGGTCCTGGAGGATACGAGCATCAGCTTGATCCTGTCGGCTGCGATCAACAGCGACAGGACCGATATCGCGATCCGGTCCATGCAGCACGGCAAGGATGTGCTGGTCGACAAGCCTGGCTGCACGAGCTTCGAGCAGCTGAGCCGGATCAAGGCCGTGGTTGAGGCGACCGGTCGTCGCTGGGTCGTGTGCTTCTCCGAACGATTGACGGTCGAAAGTACCACGGTCGTCGATCGGCTGATCAGCGAAGGCCGTGTCGGTCGGGTTGTTCAGACCGTTGGTCTCGGCCCTCATAGACGCAACGCGCATCTGCGTCCGGCATGGTTCTGGGAGAGACATCGAAGCGGCGGGATCCTTAATGACATCTGTGCCCATCAATACGACCAGTTTCTACATTTTACCGGCTCGACTGAGGCGCGCGTGATCTCGGCGCATGTCGGCAATGTCGCCAATCCGGAGCGGCCGGACTTTCACGATTTCGGCGAGGTTCTGCTGGAGGGCAGTGGCGGGCGCGGTTATGCCCGCGTCGACTGGTTGACTCCGGACGGATTGCCGACCTGGGGGGACGGTCGCATGACCATTCTCGGGACCGAGGGCTACATCGAAATGCGGAAATATATCGATATCGGAGGAGAGCCCGGGGGTGATCACGTCTTCCTCGTCGATAGGAAGGGGATCCAGCGGTTTAAAGCGGAAGGGGCCGGCACACCTTTCTTTGGCAAGTTCCTGCGCGACGTTGATGAGCGTAGCGAGACGGCGATGCGGCAGGATCACGCCTTTCTTGCAACAGAACTTTCGCTTCAGGCGCAGCGGATGGCAGAAGAGGAGATGACCAGATGAACGACCGGATCAAAGTGGCGGTACTGGGGGCTGGCATCGGCAAATCGCATATCTTGGGCTATGCCGAACTCTCCGACCTCTACGAAGTCGTCGGGGTCTGCGACCTCGACCCGGAAAAGGCTGAGGCAGGCGCTAAGCTTGCACAGGGAGCAAGGCCCCTCACCGCTGTGGCGGATGTCTTCTCGGACAAGAGCATAGACTTGGTCGACATCTGCCTCCCGCCGCATCTGCATGCCTCCATGACAATTGCGGCACTTGATGCCGGCAAGCATGTGGTTTGCGAGAAGCCAATTGCGGGCTCCATGGCCGATATTCGTCGGATATTGGCTGCCGCACAGCGCGCAGGAAGACAGGTGTTTCCGGTTTTTCAGTATCGCTATGGTGCCGGCTACAGGGCAGCCCATGCGCTCAAGGATAAGGCGATGCTCGGAAAGCCCTATGTTATGGCTCTTGAGACCCATTGGCAGCGCGGGACGGACTACTACGTCGAACGCTGGCGCGGCAGCTGGCATGGCGAACTGGGCGGCGCGATCGTTAGCCATGCCATCCATGCCCACAATCTTGTCACGCTGCTCGCTGGCAACATCCGTTCTGTGGCCGCCTTTCTCGACACAAGGGTCAATCCGATCGAGACCGAGGACTGCGCCGCAATCAGCATGAAAACGTCTGAGGGCGCGCTGGTCACGTCCTCCATCACGCTGGGGGCGGCCGGAAGCAAGTCGCGTTTCAGGGCCTGCTTTGAACAAGTCACGATCACGTCAGGGATTGAGCCGTATCACGTCGGTGCTGGCCCCTGGGCGTTTGAGGCCACCGACCCGGCGCAGCAGGCGGAGTTTGATGCCGTTCTTGCTGGCGTTCCTCATGTCGCTGACCGCTTCGCCGGACAGTTCGCGGATATCTATCACTGGCTTCGCGGAATGCCTGATCTCTACCTGCCCACATTCCAGGAAGCTGAGCATTCCATCGACTTGATCACGGCCATTTACGAGTCCGCGCGGAGTTCCCGTATCGTCGATCTCCCGTTGCCGCATGATCATGGCCTGATGGAAGGCTGGCAGCCTCAAGTCTCAGGGCATGATGTCCTTGGTCATCGCCCGCCCGCAATTGGGATGATGGGGACTGCTTCATCAGTTTGACCGTCTGGACACACAGTCTCGTGTCTCGCACTGCACATCGCCGTCACGCGATGGGTGTCGGCTTATTTTATCGCGCAAAGGCCAGAGGCTTTCCTGTCGATGCATGGATCATCACGTCCATCGGCAAGCCGTAGACCCGCTGCAGGGCCTCTGGCGTCACGACCGACTCTGGCGTCCCTTGCATGATCAACCGGCCGGAATGAAGGGCGATGATGGTGTCGCAGAAGCGCGCCGCCATGTTCACGTCATGCAGGACGATGATGATGCCGAGGCCCTTCTCCTGAGACAGTTTGCGGATCAGTGAGAGGACCTCAAGCTGGTGAGCGATGTCGAGGGCGGAGATCGGTTCGTCGAGCAACAGGCATTCCGTATCCTGAGCCACCAGCATGGCGAGCCAGGCGCGTTGTCGTTCGCCGCCGGAGAGGGTGTCGACGAGGCGGTCGGCGAGCGGGGCGACGCCGGTCAATGCAATTGCCTCCTCTGTCTTTCGTCTGTCAACCTCGCCGAACCGACCGAGGGCGCCGTGCCAGGGATAGCGTCCCAGCGAGACGAGTTCGCGGACGGTCATTCCGGCAGCCGAGGGCAGGTGCTGCGCCAGATAGGCGATCTTGCGTGCCAATGCTCGGTCGCCCCAAGCGTCAAGCGGCCGTCCGTCCAGGGTGATGCTGCCGCTCGTGGGCGCTTGCTGACGTGCCAGAAGTTTGACAAGCGTCGACTTGCCGGAGCCGTTATGCCCGATCAGTCCGAGAACCTGACCATCCATCGGGATGTCAAGCGTCAACGGCGCAAGAATGGGCCGCTCGACCACATTGAAGGCGACGTCGCAAAGCGAGAAGGTCGATCTCTGTCTGTTCAAGGTTTGATCCTTTTTACTCGATCTGGGCAGAGACTGCCGCAATCCTCGACGCCGGGAACCCGATCCCTCAGGCAGCAGACTTTCCGGCGACGCAGGCGCAATCCGTCTTCCTCGACGTAGCGGATGGCATCTGTCATCGGGGCGGGCAGGGCAAAGTCTGGGTTTTTCCCGGGAAGCTGCCTGACAATCCACTCGAGATAATGTGCCGCATTGCCCCAGAAGACTTTTCTCGACAGGCCGCTGCGCTTTGCCAGGGCTTCAACGAGCGGGGTCAGGTGCGTGGAGACGAGCAGGGAGGCTGTCTGGTCTGCCTCCTCTGTCGTGAAAGCAGAGGGGAGACCCAAGGCGACCGGCTCGCCGTCATCATCGACAACGATCTCTGTGGTCTCGATGTCGGCATGAACGGCTTGTCCCCCGATCACGGACAGGGCCATGACGGGGATGATCACGGTTGCCAGATATTTCTGCGACCATAAGGAAACCAAATAGCCATCGGATTTGACGCCAAAGCGACGTGCATAGCTTTGCATGAGACAAGCAAAGACATCAGCTTCCAGCACCTGTGCGGATGGCACCACCCTGCGGAATTCCGGTCCATGGGACAGTCTGTCCCGAATTGGCGCAAGCGGGCCGCTCAATCGCGAGAGCAGATCCTGCGGGTTGCCCATGCCGTTCATGGGTGCCTCCGGTATAGGAGCCAGAGGAAGTAAGGTCCACCGACGAAGGCGGCGAGGACGCCTGCGGGGATTTCGTAGGGGAAGTGAATGCTGCGACCGAGCCAGTCAGCCGCGGTCATCAAGGATGCCCCGATGGCTGTCGCACACAAGGCCCGGTTCAGCGGCTTTGGAGGCGCGGTCATGGCGGCGATGTGGGGAGCGATCAGTCCGACAAAGCTCAAGGGGCCGACGATCAAGGTCGCGCTGGCCGTCAGGACGGCTGACAGCGACAGGAGCGCGGTCCGGGACCGTCGTGGGGCAAGCCCCAGTTCGCGCGCCGCCTGGTCTCCGAGCGGCAGGATTTGCAGCCAGCGTCGAACAAGAGGGACCAGAGCCAGAGCGACCACCAACACAGCCAATCCCGCCAAGCCGGTGATTGCGGTTGCGCGGTAGGTCGGCCCCATCGACCAGGCCAGCACATAGACTGCACGCGGATCGCCGCTTGCCAGCACAACAGTGATGAGCGTGGCGGCAAATGTGCCGATGGCGGCACCTGCGAGCAGGACCGGCCCGGGCGCGTGGGCGGATTTCCGAGTGATGGCCATCATCACGAGAAATGTCGCGAGCGCCCCGCCAATGCCGCCGAGCAACATGACCAGCGGCGAGAAGGTGCCGGCCAGCAGTAGGGTCGCGATAATGCCAAGGGCGGCACCGGAACTGACGCCGAGGCCTTCGGGGCTTGCCAGCGGATTGGCGGTGACCGACTGCATGATCGTGCCGGCGAGCGCCAGCATGGCCCCGGCCGAGGCTGCCGCAAGGACCCGCGGCCATCGACCCGAAAACAGCTCCGCCGATGGAAGGTTGTCGATGAACAGCTGCTCGGAGAGAGAGAAGACAACGACTACGACCATCATGACGATCGCGATGAACAGGGCGAAGTGCGGGCGGTGGCGAGGGCTGGAGGTGGGCGTCCGGGCTTCCGCGTGCAGTGCCGTTAGAGGCATGTTTTTCAAAAGCACAAGCAGCAGGAACGCGCCGAAAAATGCGGTTGCCGTGCCGGTGGGCACTTCGGCGATATAGCGCGCCATGACCAGGACAGAACCATCGGCAAGAAGCAGGAGTGCTCCGCCTAGCAACGGCGACCACAACAAACGCTCCGAGAAGGTTCGGGCGCCCGCAAATCTCGCGAGGTGCGGCGCCGCAAGCCCGATGAAGGCGATGACGCCGACCCTTGCTACGACAAAGGCAGCGAGAACCGATGCGATGAACAAGGCGGCGAGCCTCAGTGTTCGGACGGGTACGCCGAGACTGCGACCGCTTGCATCGTCGAGCCCGGCAATCGCCAGCGGACGGGCGAGAAGCACAAGCATCGGAATGCAGACCGCCAAACGCCAGGCCAGTGCCACGGCATTGGAAAAGTCGTTCTGCACAAGCGAGCCGCTCGCCCAGATGAAGACGGAACGCAGATATTCATGATTGAAGAGCGCAAGGACGACCGATGCGGTTCCGGCAAAGAAACTGACGATCATGCCGGCAAGGAGCATGGTGACAGGTGAAAAGCCACCTCTCGACGCGAGCAGCATGACAAGCCCCAGCGTGGCCAGGGCTCCGGTGATCGCGGCCAACTCGATGGACCATACCGCCATGCCCGGCGCGGCGAGTGCCGCGAGCGTGATGGCAAGCTGCGCGCCCGACAGAAGTCCCATCGTGCTGGGTTCCGCCAAGGGGTTCTTCAGAACCTGTTGGAAGATAACTCCGGACAGTGAGAGGGCAGCTCCAGCAGACAGCGCCACGAAAATGCGGGGGAGAAGGGCGTAGTGTAGATAGATCTCGCCGAAGCTGTCTGGCGCAGGATCGAGGATCGCCGCCACGATCCGGGACAGGGGAACATGGCGGCTGTAGCCCACAATGGTCAGCGCCAGCGCAGACAAAAGCAGCAGTATGAACAGAAGGAGGGGTCGGTGCTTCATGCCGGTTGCAGCGCCTTTCCGAGGATCATCGCAAAGCGTAGGGCAGACGGCAGCGCGCCGAAAACCCAGGTCGGCGGGATGGTCACGACGCGGTTTGCCTTTACGGAGGGAATTGCTGTCCACAAATCGCTTCCGACAAGTTTCTCGGGTGGGCCCGGCTCGATGATGACGAGCCTTGCCTCCGGGTTTCGCGCAACTGCGTCCAGCCCCGAGGTCGAGAAACCCCAGTGATTGCCGGCCTCGGTCCAGGCGTTTTCAAGGCCGAGCCGGCCAAGTACGTCATGAAACAGGCTGCCGGGGCCGTATATGTCGAGGATGCGCTGGTCGGCGAATTTGACGATGAGCACGGGGCGTCCGTCATAGGAATGCAGACTGGCTCGGATCTCTGAGAGTGTTTGCTCGAAGTCCGCCTTGTATTGGAAGGCATGCTTCTCGCGCTGCAGTTGCGCGGCGATGGCATCGAGGCCGGCTTCGGCGAGCTGCAGCGGGCGGCGCTCAGGTGTGAAAAGCGGCAAGGCCAGCGTCGGCGCGATCTGTTCAAGGGTCGCCGCCTGCACGCCATAGCCAGCCTGGGTGAGGATCAGATCCGGTTGCAGGGATTTGAGCAGCTCCATATTGGGCCATGAGCGCAAACCGAGGTCGATCACGTCATGTGGTAGTTCGGGCGTAACCACGCGTTCCCTGTAGAGTTCGGCTTCCGCAATCGCATAGGGACGAGCACCGAGCGCTAGCAGTGTTTCGGCCCAGGCCCAGTCGAGGGCTGCAATGCGCGGCTCTGGCTGTTGCGCTCGGACGTACTGCGGCATGGCCAGGAACGCCAGCATCGCGGCGGAGAAGTTCCGCCGCGACCAGGCATGATTTGCAATGGTTCTCACGGAAGACGTCACCAGCTGTATTTCAGCGTTCCGTAGATCGTGCGTCCTTCGCCCCAATAGCAACCGGTGGTGCCGATGCAGGAGGAGACATACTTCTTGTCGAAGAGGTTGCTGACGTTGAGAGAGGCCTTGAGGCCTTCCAGCTTGGGATCCGCCTTGCCGAAATCGTAGCGGATGGCTGCATCGAACAAGGTGTAGCCGGGCACATCATAGACATTGGCATTGTCGCCATAGGTCTGACCGACATAGCGCGCACCGCCGCCGAAGCTCAGACCACCCCAGGCATCATCGGACTGGATGCTGTAGTCCAGCCAGAGGGCAGCCTGCTGTTCCGGCACGAAGGCAAGGCGTTTGCCCTGGTTGCTGATGCCTGAGCTATTGGGATTGTCGCGGGTGATTTCGCTGTCGGTATAGGCATAGGAGGCAATCACCGAGAATGCGTCATTGAGCTCGGCCTTGCCTTCCAGTTCGAGACCACGCATGCGCACCTCGCCAGTCTGCACACGATAGCTGGTGTTCACCGGGTCGGGCGTCAGCACGTTCTGTTGCGTCAACTGGTAGGCCGACAGGGAGATGAAGCTGTTCATACCTTCGGGCTGATACCTCAGGCCGACTTCGAACTGCTCGCCGGTGGTCGGATCGAACGGGACCGCCAGCCGGCTCGTGCCGCTCGCCGGATTGAACGAGGTCGAATAGCTTGCGTAAGGAGAGAAGCCGTTGTCGAAATTGTAGACGAGACCGGTTCTCCAGGTGAACTTGCCATCCTTTTGCTCGACGGTCGCGTCTTTGCTGCTGGTGCGCTCGCGCGTTTCCGTGTTGGCCCAGTCATATCGGCCGCCAAGCGAAAAGACCGCATTGCCCCATTCGATCTGGTCCTGCGCGTAGATGCCTGCCTGCGAACGATCCTGATCGATGCGAAGGGCTGTTGCCGGTCGCGTGATGCTGGTTGCACCGTACACCGGATCGTAGACGTTGAAGGGCCGCGTGATCACCGACAGGGCCGACTCTTCGAAACGGCTGTCTTCGAAGGAGTAGTCCAGGCCGAAGATCGCCGTATGGGACATGTCCCCGGTCGCGAAGCGGGCAATCGCCTGATTGTCGACGGTGAAGAGGCGCGAGCTCTCCGGGAAGGCCCAGGCGTAGCGGTACAGAGACGAAGGGTTGCACGAGGCAGCCGAGAGGCAATAGGCCTGAACGCGTTGGGTGTCGGTGTCGACATAGCCGTAGCGAAGGTTCTGCTTGAAGGTCCATGTCTCGTCGAATTCATGGGCGAACTCGTAGCCGATGAAGGCCTGCTCGTTCCTGAAACGGTCGTAGCCGGGCTCTCCCAGGAAGGCGTCGCGCGGCAGTTCGGCGTAGACGTTGGTGTAGAGCGTGCCGTTCGCGGTCAGGGCAGGGGCGCCACCGCCACCGGGAGAATCGATGTTCTGGTATTCGCCGAGAATGGTCAGCGACGTTCCTTCATCGGGCTGGAAGGTAAGCGACGGCGCGATATAGCCCTTGCGCTCTTCGACATAGTCGTATTGCGTATCACTCAGCCGGCCGACGCCGACCATGCGATAGAGCAACGTTCCTTCTTCATCGAGCTTTCCGCCGACATCGAAGGCTGCCTGGAAGCGATCGTGACTGCCATATTGCAGTTCGACTTCCCGGATTTCCTCGTCGCGAGGACGCTTGCTCACCATGTTGAGCATGCCGCCTGGCAGGCCCTGACCATAAAGCACCGAAGCCGGGCCCTTCAGGATCTCGGCACGCTCCAGACCATAGGGTTCGATCTTGGGCTGAGAATATCCGCGTGCTCCGAAGGGAAGCCGCAATCCATCGCGGTAGCGGCCGGGCACGAAACCGCGAACGGTCAACCAGTCATGCCTGACATCGGTGTCCGAGTACTGGGCCACGACGCCCGGCGTATAGCGCAGAACCTGGGTGACGGTCGCGGCACCCTGCGCTTCCATCTGGTCTCGGGTGACCACGTTGACCGCCTGCGGCGTGTTCTTCAGCGGTGTGCCGGTCTTTGTGCCGGTCGCACTTTGGGTTGCCACGATGCCATCCACGGGCCCCCAGGCGTTTTCTCCCTGGACCTCGATCGTGTTCAGCTGCGTCGAGCCGTCAGCGGCAACATTGTCAGCACCTGACGCCGGTGCCGAAATTGCGACCGTGCCGGCATTCGGGAAGGAATAGGTCAGGCCGGAGCCCGCAAGGATTTCGGCAAGCGCCTGTTCGCGCGTTGCCGAGCCGGAAAAACCGGGAGACGTTTTCCCGTTCGCTGCGGCCGAGAGATAGGTGACCTGCAAGCCGGCCTGCCGACCGAAGACGGTCAAGGCATTGTGCAGCGGACCAGCCGGTACGGAAAAGGACGACTGCGCGCTGCTTTGCGCGAAGGCCTGATCGACAGGGGCGGTCAGACCTACACCGATCGCCGTCGAAACCAGAAGTGCGGTCGCCAGCGCCCTTACCTTGCCATTGAATACTCTACGACGAATCCCGTGCCCCATAGCCTTTAGACCTCTCCAACTCTGCAACGCATGTGCAGGGACAGGCCGTGCCTGAGCATCATCCGATTTCTGTCCCTGAGACTGTTACAGTCGGGCTTTGGAAATTTTCACTCTGTCACTCATGTTTTTTCGAGAGACGTCACAGAGGCGAAATCACCGTGACGAAGGAGGTGACCCGGCGGACGCGGGCGCCTGTCGGATGCACCACTGCTTCGAGCGTGCGAAGCGGGTCGGTGAGGTCGAAAATGCCGCTGACGCGTTGGGCGCCGACGGAGGGATCGGCGATGACGATGCGTCCCGGTAGCCAGCGGCCGATGCGCGTAACGAGTGCGTCGACCGTTTCTTCCTCGGCGATGATCACGTTGTCGCGCCATGTGGCGATTTGACCGCTTTCCCGTCGGCCACGATCGATCCGTCCCGAGTCCGCATCCATCGTGAGCCATTGACCGTCTTCGAGCTGGACGCCGGCCTGAAGCAGCGCATTCGAGGCGTGCACATCCACGAGGCCATGATCGACGGTAACCGTCACGCTGTCATTGTCGCTCGAGACGTCGAAGGCGGTTCCGAGAGCAGTGGCGCGCAAATCCTTGCAGACGACAGAGAACGGACGGTCCAACTCCCTGGCCACCTCGAAAAAGCACATGCCGGCCAGGAGTTCGATCTCGCGCCGCTCTGTCTCGAAGTTAACGGCGATGGCACTTTCGGGGCCGAGGGTCGCAACGCTCCCGTCGGGAAGCGTGACCCTGCGGACTTCTCCCTTGTCGCTCATGTGGTCTGCGCGGGCTTCCAGTAGCATGCCTGGCGCGAAGGAATAGGCCGCCGATCCAAGGCCTAGTATTGTCAGGCCGCCAACCATGAAATTGCGGCGCGTCAGCCCCAGGCTCTCGCTGCGTTCGATGCGCCGCTTCTCACTCAGAAGCGTGCCCGATGCACCGTGAACCCGGGAGACACGACCCCAGATATCCTCATGCCGTTGGCTGCGCGCACGCCACGCCCGTATCAACTCGTCTGACACGGGATTGTCAGGATCATTTTGCTGCCGGATCATCAGATCGATTGCTTCATCGAGCAATCGCTCCTGATCGGGTATCGTCTCGGTCATCTGATCTCTTCCGCTGGGCGTGGCAGTCTCGACCGCCTCTGGTACTCAATACAATCGAGCATTGCGAATTTTCCGCCCTTTGGCCGAGAAATCAGGGCACATCCACGCTCAGCACCAGATGACGATAGGCGTCGCGGATCAGGGACCAGGCTCTTGTCGTCGATATGCCGAGTTCTTCCGCCACCTCTGCGATCGTCCTTTCGCCAAGGCGGTGCATCTCGAAGGCCTGGCGGGTCCGTTCCGGCAGTTCAGACAGGGCTTGGTGCGTTTGCACGAGGCATTGACGAGAATAGACTATTCTCTCCGGGGACGGTGCCGGATCGGCAACGTTGATCGCCTCCTCGTCATCGAGTGGCACCGTCTGGATCAGCGCTTCGCGCCGCTTGTGATTGATCCCGAGATTGCGGGCCGCTCGGTAGAGATAGGCGCCGGGATTGTGGTTCTCTGCGGCTTGCCCGGGAGGCTTTGAGATCACGCGCACGAACGCATCTTGCGTCAGATCGGCCGCGACATCGGGATTGAACCCGCTGCGCTGCAGTGATCTCGCCATTCCCGGCGCGTGGCGCCGAAACAGATTGTGGATGTCCCAAGTCAATTGCTGTCTGCCTTTCCAGTAGGTGAGCTACGACAGACTTGGAACCCGCGATATCTGCGAGCGGGAAATTGTGCACTGTCCTTTACTGAATTCAGTGTTGATCGCCTCGACAACGAAGTTGCTGATACGTGCACGGTGGTTCACTCTTGGCAGCATGATCTGCACAACAAAACTTGTATAACATATTCATGTTATCCTGTTGTGCAGGCAGAGAGCAAGCCCGGAGTTGCCGTCAGGTGCGAAAGGCGTGATCGAGAACCGGACGGAAGGCTTCAACTGGAGCCGTCACAGCCTCTGTGTTCTCTGCGTTCTTCAGCCCGCGACGTGACGATAGGCGCGGCGATAATAGACCAGAGCCTCCTCGCTTTCTCCATGATGAATCCCTTCCACGCTGCAGTACAAGACGCGATGGGTTCCGATATCGGATTGGTCGGTGATGCGGCATTCGAAGGAGACAAGCGCGTCTGTCAGAATGGGCGTGCCCGTCGTTCCCCTCGACCAGTCTGCGGCAGCGAAGCGCTCGTCGACCGGCGTCTTGCCACCAAACAGGTTGGAGAGGCCCTCGTGCCGGGAGGCGAGGACGTTTACGCAAACCACCCCATTGGTGGTAACCGCATCAAAGACGGATGCCGATCGGTTGAGGCAGATCAGCAGGGTTGCCGGGCTGTCAGTGACGCTGCAGACTGCGGTCGCGGCAAAGCCTGCGCGGCCCGCTGGGCCGTCGGTGGTGATGATGTTCACGGCTGCGCCCATCTTGGCCATGGCGTCGCGGAAGGCTTCACGCGTGACGGAAGAAACGGTTTCGAGGGGACCGTTGAAGCTCGGGATGCTGTTCATCGCTGTCATCCTTTCAGGCTGGAAAAAGAGAGCTATGTTTGGCGTGATCACGCCGCGGAACGATGGGTGGAGGGCGGCGCAAAGGCCGGAAGAGCAAGCACGCGTTCGAGATGGCGCGCCACGCTTGCCGCCAGATCTTCGCGCCAGGGCCGTGCGATGATCTGGATCGCGATTGGAAGGCCATTGGCGGAGGCCGCCACCGGCAGGGTGACCACCGGCAGGCCGAGGAAACTGAAGGGTCTCGTGAAAGATGTCATGGCGCTGACGACCGTGTTCATCTTCGGGCTCGCACCGATATCGACATCGCTCGACAGGGGCGGGAGGAAAGGCATGACCGGGGCAATCAAAACGTCGTTTTCACCGAAACCGTTCTGTAGAAATGCTTGAAGCATGGTTGCGCGGATCTGCAGCGCCCGCAAATAGATCGGCGCTGGAATGGCCGGGGATTGCGAGAGGCGCATGCGGATCTGCGGGCCATAGTCTTCCGGCCGCTCACGCATCCAGTCGAAGTGCACGGTGCCGGCTTCTGCCATGGCAACGACATTGGCAAGCTCGGCGATCGCTGGCAGATCCATGCCTGGTGCATCCTGAAGGCTTGCCACGTCTCCTGCCAGAACACGCGATACCGTGCCGAGCGCCACGGCGATTTCATCCTCTACACCTGTTTCGAAAAGGCCGCGGAGTATGCCGATCCTGAGAGCAGAGAGATCGTCGGTCAGGGCTTCGGGGGGCGCGGCTTGTGCGCAGGTCGTGTCGCGATCATCCGGCCCCGAGATTGAATGCAAGAGCAGATAGGCGTCGTCGACCGAACGGGCGAGAGGGCCGACGCAATCCTGGGAGAAGGACAGCGGCATCACGCCGTGCCGGCTGACGCGGCCTTGGGTGGGCTTGATGCCGACGACACCGCAGCAGGCCGCCGGAAGCCTGATGGAGCCGCCCGTATCCGAACCCAGGGCGGCAAGCACCACCCCGCCGCCGACGGCAGAACCGCTACCGGAGGAAGAGCCACCGGTGATGTAGGCGGGATCGATGGGATTGAGGGCGCGGCCGTGATGGGCGTTGTGTCCTGTCGGCCCCATGGCGAATTCGCTCATGTTGAGGCGGCCAATGGAGATGGCCCCCGCTGTTTCAAGCCGCTGCATTACCGTCGAGGTTTCCGGGGCGACGTGATTGGCGCGGATCTTGGAGCCGCAACCGGTCACGAAGCCCTTTCTGTCATACATGTCCTTGTGCGCGAGCGGTACGCCGTGCAGCGGGCCGAGAGGCTCCCCACGCGCCAGAGCGTCGTCGGCGCGGCGGGCAGCGGACAAAGCGGCCTCTTCTTCAATCTCGATGAAGGCGTTCAGCCTGTCCTGACGCGTCTTCGCTCGATGCAATGCTGCCGTGGTCAATTCCCAGGAACTGATGCGGCGCTCCTTCACGGCTCGTGCCGCTTCGGCGAGGGTGCCGGGGTCGTCAAGGCTCATGGCTTGGCCTCCGCTCTCAGAATGCGGTCGAAGGCCGCGGGATCTACGTTGAAGAGGCTTCCGTCCTTGCCGTCGGACAAAGTTGCGACCGCCATCACGTCGCGCTTCAGTTCGCCGACCATGGCTACGAGTTCTGCATCGATCGCCGGCCGGCCCCAGCAGGACTGGGCGAGCGTCTTCATGACATCCTCGATATCCATCAGCTGAAATCCTGTGGTTGACGGTTGCGAACGAGCTGACTCAGCGAAACCGCGATCACGAGGGCACCGCCATAGAAGAGGTTCTGCACATAGGCATCGGCACCCAGCATGGTGAGGCCTGTGATCCCGGTGACCAGGAAATAGACGCTGACCACGGCACCAAAGGCATTGAAGCGACCGGGAGAAATTGTCGTTGCGCCAAGGAATGCCGCGGCAAAGGCCGGAAGCAGCAGGTTCAGGCCGGAAAGCGGATCCGCCGATCCTGTCATCCCGGCATAGAGCATGCCGGCAAATGCCGAGATGAGACCGGATAGCATGAAGGAGGTTGCCCGGACCCGGTCGACGTTGATGCCGTTCAGCCGTGAGACTTCGCGCCCACGACCGACGAAGAGAAGCTTGCGCCCCGGGATGGTGTATTCGAGCGCGTACCAGATCACCGCCGCGAGGATCAGCGCGTAGAAAAAGGCGAGCGGGATGCCGAAGAGGCGGTTGATGATCACCCACTCGACGAGTGTCATCGAGACGCCCGAGATCGTCTGGCTGTTGCTGACCCAGAGGATCAGTCCGTTGACGAAAGTGCCGACGCCAAGCGTGACGATCAGCGAATGGATCCGGAAATAGAGAACGAAGAAGGCGTTTACGGCACCGATGATCACACCGCTCAAAAGCGCGACGAGAAGCACCGGTGCTATCGGCCAGCCGAGCTTTACGTTTAGCACCGCAATCAACATGCAGCTCATCGTCAGGGTCGAGGCGCCCGAGAGATCGAAATCGCCCGAGGTCAGCGGGATGATGATGGCGAGCGTCAGCACGACCAGAACAGCCTGCGAACCGAAGAGGGTCGAGAAGCTGCGCCAGCTGAGGAAGGAATCCGGCATCAGGGTGCCGAAGATCACGATCAACAGCAGCCAGGCCGCGACAAGCGCAAAGCGCTCGGCTTCTGTCTTCAGCGTAAATCGGCTTGCGTGTTTCGCAAGGGGCTTCGTCGTGGGCATGTCGAGCGTGGTCATTCTGCAGCCTCCGCTTGATGGCTGTGGAAACAGGCTTCGGTGATGGATTTGCGAGAGATCTCTGATCCCGTGAGTTCGATGACCGGACGACCGCGGGAAAAGACGATGATGCGGTCGCAGATCTGCTCGAGCTGTTCGTTGTCGGTCGAGGCGCACAGGATGGCGGTGCCATCGCTTGCCGCGCGATCGAGCGCCTTGAAGATCTGTTGGCGGGCCCCGAAATCCACGCCCTGCGTCGGTTCGTCGAGCATCAGGAGTTTCGGATTGGTCTGCAGCCATTTGGCAAGCAGCACCTTCTGCTGGTTGCCGCCTGAAAGGGACCCCAGCGGCAATTGCGGGTTCTGCGGACGGACGTCGTAGCTGCGCACGAGGCGATCGGCCTCCTTGATCATCAAGCGCCTGTCGAGACCGGTCGGCTTCAGCAGTTGGTCAAGAACTGGCAGCGTCATGTTGTCGGTCACCGAAAGGCTGCCGATGCCGGCGGCGCCCAGCCGGTCTCCCGGCAGGAAGGCGATGCCGAGCTTCTGGGCCATGAGTGGAGAGACCAGTGAGAGATCGACCGTCATGCCGCCGATCGTGATCGTCCCCGTACCGCGCATGGCGCCATAAAGGAGGTAGGGTACCTGCGCAAAGCCCGAGCCGATAAGACCGGTCAGTCCAAGGGTCTCGCCCTCGCGGATCGCGAAGTCAAAGCCCGGCGCCTTTCCGTCGGAGAGACCCTTGACGGCAACGGCGGCCGGAATGCCTTGTGCCGGCAGGCGGGACTTCTCGAAATGGTCGATCCTTGTTCCGACGATCGTGTCGAGGATCGACTGGCGTTCGGTGTTGCGCGTATCGAGGATATCGACGAGCTCCCCGTCTCGCAGAATGGCGACACGATCGGTGATATCGCGAACTTCGTCGATGTCGTGAGTCACGATGACCACCGAAGCACCCGTCTTGACGATCGAGCGGATCAGCGTGAAGAGCCGCTGCACGTCTTCGGCCGGCAGGAAGGGTGTCGGTTCGTCGAGAACGAGAATGCCTTCGCCGCCGTAACCGGCGTCGGAAGCCCGCAAATCCTCGAAGGCCCTGATGATGGCGACGAAAGCGCGTTCCACCGGTGGGAGGCTCGCAACCGTGGCGAAGGGGTCGATGTCCAGGCCGAACTCGGCAAAGAGTGCTGAGACTGCTTGAGCTTCTTTCTTCCAGTTGACGCGCCATGGCGTCTTCTGGCGAAGGGCCGTCACGCGCATGTTTTCGATCACTGTCAGCGAAGCGACCAGACCGAGATGCTGGTGGACGAAAGCCACACCCCGTTTCTTTATATCCATGGGATCGAGAGGCAACGGCAGTGTCTGCCCCCAGAGGATCACCTCGCTGCCCTCTTCGGGCTGGTGGAAGCCAGCGAGGATCTTGATCATCGTCGACTTGCCCGAGCCGTTTTGTCCCAGCAGGCCAAAGACCTCACCGCGGCGGATGGAGAGCGATACACCCTTCAGGGCGTAGTAGCTGCCGAACCGCATGCGGATGTTGTTCATTTTGAGCACGGCATTTTCGGTCATTGCACGGCTCCCGGTTTTCATCGGCTTATTTCAGCATCCAGAGCTTGCGGAAGCCCTCGAGATGCGCGTCGCCATAGCCGTCGTCGAAGTTGGCGGGGACGCCTGCGGTCTCGATATTGCTCTTGTCGAAGACGAGCAGAGGGACGTTGAGCTTGGCGACTTCCGGCTTGTCGCAGAGCATGCGCATGATGTTGTCGATCGCGGCATAACCGGCCCAGCCGAGGCTTTCGCCGATGTCCATCTCGACCTGTCCTTCGCGGACCATGTCGAGCACGAAGGGCGTGCCATTGAAGCTTGCGATCCGTACCGCACCTTCGGAGCCGGTGATGCGCAGCGCAGGCACCACAAACTGCGACATGGAGTCATAGATCGGAAGGATGTAGTTGATCGAGGGATCTGCCAGCAGCGCGGACTGGGTGCCCGACTGGATTTTGGTCGCCCATTCGGACACCGGCACGTCGAGATGGGTCTGTTTGCAATCCGGGCAGAGCGCCTTCAGCTGATCCTGGATCGACTGGACGAAGGGGATGGAAGGCAGGACGTCGGAGGATCCGATGATCAGAACATTCGGCTTGCCCTCGGTCTGCACATAAGCCCAGGCTGCCAGAAGCTTGCCAGCGCCCGTAAAGTCGACCTTGCCGGAATAATCGACACTTTCCACCGCCGGCTGGGTCACGTCGTAGAAGTGGGTTGTGCTGATCTTCAGCCCTTCGCTGCGGGCTTCAGCGAGCTGGGGGCCTAACACTTCCGGATTAAGGCCGCCAGCGAGATCAACCACGTCGTAATTCTGGCTGATGGCCTGCGAGATGCCCTGGACCCATTGGTCGAGCTTCAGCTGATTGTCCCAGGTCGTGTAGGTGAAACCCACTTCAGCGGCAGCAGAGGCCATGGCCTTCTGGAGCTCGACGTTGAAGGGAATGGTCATCGAGATCGGGATGGACAACACCTTCTTGTCGGCCATGCAGGCCTTGGCATCGAAGGGCTCGCCGGGCGGCGTGAAGACCGGCATGGCACGATGTGCCTCAATGATGGCCTTGGCATCGGCCATCGGGTCGGCGGCGACCGGCATGGAGGAGGCCGCGAGGGCCGAGGCAGCAAAGAAAGAACTGGCAAGAATGCGGCGCATGATCGACGTTCCCCTGTCTTTGACCCGGGTGTTCCCGGTGTCGTTCACTGCGGCTGTTAAAACCCCGCGCTAGATAATGTACGTACATAGTCAGGCGCGCGTCAACTGCGTTTTGCCTATTTTTTTGCACTGCACATAAAAGTGGCGATTGCTGAAAACCCCTTCACGCAAGCGCCTCAAACATGGTCAGTCGACCAGGCTGAAGGCGGCCGCAATTGTCTGCATGCTCGCCGATCTGTCGAGAAAGACGCGCTGATATGTCTGTACAAAGCAACGGTTGATTAGCTGGCCCGATGGGCGCGCCAGGCGATCAGTAAGCCGGCGAAGCCGAAGAGGGAGAAGGCGAGGAAGCTGGAGCCATAGTGGCCGGTCAGAGCGTAGACGCTGCCGAAGGTCGATGGTCCGACAATGACGCCGATGAAGGTGTAGACAAGGACGCCGCCAGTGGTCGAGCCGACGCGGCCTTCTGGCGCGTTGTGGGCCACTTCCGCAAGCAGTACGCCATTCCAGCCGATCGTCACGAAGCCCATTGCAACGAACAAGGCGACCTGGGCGAATACCGGCAGGTCGGTGAGGAAGAAAAGTGCGGCATAGCCCGTTCCGCCGAGCAGCCCGAGGAGGGCCAGCGTCTTCAGGCCGCCGCCGATCTTGTCGGCGACGACGCCCCAGAAGATACGGCCGACCGCGCCGGCGAGCTGCATGGCGGCCGCTACCGAGCCTGCCGATAGCAAAGACCAGCCCGCATCGTGGACCAGGGTGACGACGGCAAAAGCCGACACCGATAGCTGCATGGCCGAATAGGCGAAGCCGAGTGCCGAGAGTGCCCTCAGCTTCGGGTGCTTCCAGATGGCCGACTGTTCCTCGACCAGTCCGCCGAAGAGGGAGCGTCTCGGGGCGCGGTTGATAGGATCTGCGGCATGGGTGGTCGCGAGCAGCCCCATCATCAGGATCGGTGCAATTGCGCCGATCAGCAGGGCAACGTGCCAGTCAAAGAACCTGGTGAGAAATGGAAAGGCGAAGCTTGCGAGAATGCCGCCGAGTGGGACGCCGGACTGCTTGAGCGAGAAGACGATGTTGCGGCGCCGATAGGGGGTGACGCGGCTCAGCATTTCCGAGGAAGCCGGATTGTTCAGTCCGTAACCCACGCCGATGAAGAGCGAAGCGACGACGATCAGGGCGATGCTGGCGCTGGCGATCCCGGCAAAGCCGATCGCGAAACAAGCAAGGGCTGCCTGCTCGACCCTGATTGGGCCGAAGCGCTGGACCAACGTCCCGGCCACTGCCGAGGAGAACATGCCGGAAAAATAGATCAGGCTGATCTGGTAGCCGATCCAGTAGGCTCCGATCCCAAGGTCTGCGGCAACCGTCGGTGCGATTGCCGTAAGCGCCAGAACGCTTGCGGTTGCCACGATCTGGATCAGGGTTGCTGCAATCAGCGTCTGGGTCAGCGACGAGGCGCGACGCGCGGGAGGTGCCTCTTCGGCGATGAAATCCGACATGGGGTGCGATATCCCGGGGAGGGGTTCTAGAATATGTACGTACTAATTGATTTGATGTTGGATCGCAAGCGGCCGCTATCTCGATGTCGCTTCGCCCTGAAACCATTTGCGTTTCTTGAGGAAAGCAGGTTGAAACACGGACGAGAGGAACTCGGCGTTGTGCCGATCGGGGTTCGTACACTTGGATCAGAAGCGCATGGACTGGAAGCCGGAAGTCGATACGGCGCCGCTCTACCTGCAGGTCGCCCATCATCTGGAGGGGCGGATCAGCGAGGGCGAGTTTCCTGTCGGTTCGCTTCTTCCGACCGAGAATGAAATCGCCGCGGCGCTGGGTGTCAGTCGCCAGACGGTGCGTCAGGCGATCGCGACGCTGCGCAACAAGGGGCGGCTGTCGGCCCGCAAGGGTGTCGGCACGCGCGTCGAGGCCGGGTTTGATCCGGAGAAGAAGCGCTTCATAGCGCATTCGCGCTCCGAACTTTTCGAGATCGCTGCGGAGACCGAATTCGTCATAGACACGAAGGAAGAGATTTCTGCCCAGGGCAAGCTCGCCGTCGAGCTCGGCTGCCGCCCTGGCCGGAAGTTCTTCCATATGGCAGGCATCCGCTATCCCGGCAACAGAAGCCGTCCCTTCTCCTGGAACGAGGTCTATGTCGATTCGAAGCTCGCTGCGGCAGTGAAGGATATCACCGTCGCCCGCAGCGCCATCTTCCATTACATCGAGCAATATACCGGTGAGAAGATCCAGGAGATCCAGCAGGACATCCGGCCCATGGTGCTGGATGCGGAGACCGCTGCAAAGCTCGATGTGAAGGCGGGGGATCTCGCTCTCGTCGTCACGCGTCGCTATTTCGGCTCCGGCAGGCGACTGCTCGAATATGCGTTTCAGGTGCTCCCCGCCGAACGCTTCACCTTCACCACCACTCTTCGCGCCGAAGGCTGACGTCCTCAGTCTGCCCGCCTCCGACCCGCTGTCCGTGTGACCCGGAGGGCCCCTGCGTGCCAACTCTCATCTCCTCCGATTGCACAGAGATCAACCGTTTGAACGGTTGATTGGCAATTCCGGCTGCGCGCATTTCCGGCGATTGGCGAGAAAATAGGCAAGCCTAAACTTGTGGCATTTTTGGCTGGACAGGCTTCAGAATTTTTGCATTAGTTCGTACATACTGCTTGCCTGTAGGTCACAAAAAGGGGAACCACATGGATATGGGTGTCTTCATTCCAATCGGAAACAATGGCTGGCTGATCTCGACGACGTCGCCGCAATACATGCCGAGCTTCGAGCTCAACAAGCAGATCGTTCAGAAGGCGGAAAAGTACGGGCTCGACTTTGCGCTCTCGATGATCAAGCTGCGCGGCTTTGGCGGAAAGGCCGAGTTCTGGGACTACAATCTGGAGAGCTTCACGCTGATGGCGAGCCTTGCGGCCGTCACCGAGCGGATCAAGCTTTTCGCTTCGACGGCGGTGCTTACACTGCCGCCCGCGATCGTGGCGCGGATGGCGACAACGATCGACAATGTCGCGCCGGGTCGGTTCGGCGTAAACATCGTTTCCGGCTGGCAAATGGCCGAATATGACCAGATGGGCATCTGGCCCGGCGATGACTATTTCGGCTACCGCTACGACTATTCGACCGAATACGTGCACATCATGAAGGAGCTCTGGGCGAACGGCAGCTGCACCTTCGAAGGCAAGCACTTCACCATGAAGGACTGCATGATGAAGCCGATGCCGCAGAACAAGATCGAGATCGTTGCGGCCGGGCAAAGCCCGCGCGGAATGGAGTTCGCGGCCGAGTATGCCGACTACAATTTCGTCATGGCTTCCGGCATCAACACGCCGACGGCCTATGCGCCGAATAACCAGAAGCTCCTCGATGCCGCCGCCAAGACAGGACGCGACGTCGGTGCCTACGTGCTGTTCATGGTGGTTGCCGACGAGACAGACGAACTCGCCGAAGCGAAGTGGCAGAAGTATCGTGACGGCGCCGATGTCGATGCGCTGGCCTGGATGGCCGACCAGGGCAGCAAGGACGCGACCGCGGACGCGAATTCGACGGCGAAGCACATCAACCTCCCCGAAGGCGCCGTAAACTTCAATATGGGGACGCTGGTCGGATCCTATGCCAAGGTTGCGCGCATGCTCGATGAAGCCGGCAGTGTGCCCGGCACTAAGGGTATCATGCTCACGTTCGACGACTTCCTCGTCGGGCTCGATCAGTTCGGTGAGCGCATCCAGCCGCTGATGGCGAGCCGCACGACCACTTCGATCGCGGCGGAATGACGTGACGCGTCCCCGCGCGGCGACCCTCAACGATCCCCGCCCGGATGCGGGGATCGACTTCGATCCGATGACGCTGGTCGATCCCGGCCGTGTCGATCGGGTTTATCGAGCAATCGGGAAAGAGCGGCCTGAACCAGCTTTCGCCGATATGCGGCTTGAGCATGGTTCGCTTCAGCGGCCGCCGAGACAGGCTGGCGTCTCCGAGCTTCTTTCGGCCTTTGCCGGGCGAGAGCTTCGGCCAAGCGATCTGCTGGCAGAGCTCAAGTCTGCTATTGCGCAATCGCGCAGCGGAGGCGAGGCGGTCTTACGCTTCGTGCCGGATGCCGAGGCGGCGGCGCTCGAGAGCGATCGCCGCTATGCCGAAGGCAAAGCGCGTCCCCTCGAAGGCATTCCCTTCGGCGTCAAGGACATCATCGATGTCGCCGGTGCCGTGGTGACCTCGGGCTCCCATTTTACCGGTGACCGCGTCGCGACGTCTGATGCGGCCGTGGTCAGCGCGCTTCGTGCCGCTGGCGCCATTCCCTTCGCCATGACGGCGACCAGAAT
>NZ_ALJF01000013.1 GCF_000300855.1 Agrobacterium albertimagni AOL15
CGAACAGGCACCCGCCGGTTCGAACTTCTTCCACACCTTCTATCTCAACGGCACGGAAGTCCATGAGATGTATTTGGCGTATTGCGCTGGGGAAATCAATACCCCTTTGCGCACAATCGAACTGATTGGTTCGGTGGAAGTACCCGGTATCACGGATGATACTTGAAGGATGGATTGAGGAAAAACAGCGGGTTAGGCTTTAAAGACACCGTCATTTAACTATGACATACAACGATTATTTTTTACCTCAATCACCCTTTTGTGACAGTTTGGTGGGGTGAAAGGCGTGGGTCGTGGCCTTGCAAAGGGACCGCAATCGATGGCGCCAGTCCCCGTTGATGGGGGACGGACAGGCACTGGGCGGACCGCCGCGATGCGAAGGCGCTAACGTCAATAAAGATCTACTAATCGGCCAAAGGCACTCAGCCCTTGCTCCGCGCCAACGGTTGGCGAGGATGGTGCCGGCTTTTCGTCCATTGCCGATATCGCGCCAGATTTCCCCATGATCGACGCTCTCCGCAGAGCGTCCGTTTCGCCCCGACCGGGTCTTGCGAGCACCGTTTTGCTATTTTCCCGGCCGCGTTGACTAAGACGACCTTTGCGGTAGTCTTAAATCGTTAACGCCAGAGAGGAGGCACAAATGAAAAAGTGCATTGGGAAAAATCTTGCGGCGTTTCTCGTCGGACTGAGCCTGTCCACCGGCCTCGTGTTGCCGGCAGGGGCTGCGGAGCTCTTGAACGTCTCCTACGATCCGACCCGCGAACTCTATGCGGATTTCAACGCCACCTTTGCCAAACACTGGCAGGAGGAAACAGGCGAGACCGTAACGGTCAGCCAATCGCATGGCGGCTCGGGTCGCCAAGCCCGCGCCGTGATGGAGGGCCTCGAGGCCGATGTCGTTACACTCGCCCTGCAAAGCGACATCGACATCATCTCCGAGCGGGCAAAGCTGATCGCGCCTGACTGGCGTACCCGCCTGCCGAACAATTCGTCTCCCTATACCTCAACCATTGTCTTCCTGGTGCGCAAGGGCAATCCCAAGGGCATCCAGGACTGGGGCGATCTGGTGAAGGGCGACGTTGAGATCGTCACGCCCAATCCGAAGACCTCGGGCGGTGCCCGCTGGAACTATCTTGCCGCCTGGGCCTGGGCCAACAACGAGTTCGGCGGCGACCAGCAGAAGATCCGCGACTATATCGCCGAGATCTACCGCCGCGCCCCCGTGCTCGACACAGGCGCCCGCGGCTCGCTGACGAGCTTCGCCCAGCGCGAGATCGGTGACGTGCTGATCTCCTGGGAAAACGAGGCCTATCTCGCCGACAAGGAATTCGGCGCCGACCAGTTCGATATCGTCACCCCGTCGCTGTCGATCCTTGCCGAACCGCCGGTCGCAGTGGTCGACGTCGTCGTCGACAAGAAGGGCACCCGCAGAGAGGCCGAAGCCTACCTCAACTACCTCTACTCGCCCGAGGGGCAGACGCTCGCGGCGAAACACTTCTATCGCCCGTCGCGTCCGGATCTCGTGGCCGCAGGCTCCGGCCCGGAATTGCCGAAGCTCGATCTCGTCACCATCGACGACCCACTCTTCGGCGGCTGGGCCAAGGCGCAGCCTGAGCATTTCGGCGAAGGCGGCATCTTCGATCAGATCTACCGCCCCTGAGTTATGGCGCTTCACGAGAGGATTGGCGGTGTGCCCTGAAACGGAGGGTTGCACCGCCGCTTCGCCTTTCACCGGACGATCAAGCAAAGGTGACGTCGATAAGCCGGGCGGGCGCGTTACCTTGAAGGCATGTCCAACGATCCGGAGGTCGATCATGAACCGCACTCAGTCCCTGTCTGCGCTCGCCCTGTCTTCATTCGCCGGTGCCGCACTTCTGGCCGGAGCAGCGCTCGCTCATCACGGCTGGTCCTGGGCCGAGGCCGACCAGATCGATCTGACCGGCACGATCACCGCGATCTCATTTGCCCCGCCGCATCCGACGCTCGAACTGCAGACGGCAGAAGGCCTATGGCGTATCGAACTCGGCAATCCGAACCAGACCCAGCGTTCCGGCTTCGTCGAAGGCGTCGCGGCGGTCGGCGATGAAATCACCGTGCGCGGCAACCGCTCGCTCGATCCGGATGAAAAGCGCCTGAAGGCCGTGCGCGTCATCGTCGAGGGCACGAACTACGACATCTATCCGAGCCGCATCGTCACCAATTGACACCATGGAGTGGCTCTCAGTCCTTGGCGAGACCTCTGTCGCGAGAGCGCTGATCCGTGCGCCGGTGCTCTACATCTTCGCCAGTGCCGCGCACATCTTGTCGCTGGCCATGCTGGTCGGCACAAGTGTCATCCTTGATCTGCGCCTGCTCGGCCGGTTCAAGAGCCTGCCGCTCGCCGAAACAGCCGAACTGCTGTCGCGGATCGCAGCCCTTGCGCTTTGCCTTGCGGTGCTGACGGGCGCTGTCCTCTTTTCCGTGCGTCCGGTGGAATATGCCGGCAATACCGCCTTCCTGATCAAGCTCCTGCTCGTCGGCCTCGGAACGGCGAATGCCGTGTTCATTCATCTCTCCCGGGACTGGGCCGAGATGATCGTCGAACAGCAGGTCTCACTGCGTCTGAAAATCGGCGCTGTCATCTCGTTGACAACATGGCTGTCCGCCGCCCTCGCCGGTCGCTGGATCGGCTTTCTCTGAAAGCGTCTGGTCTAAGGATTCACCCCTTGGTGCACCCGAAAATGACGATTGCCAGCTTATTTCCGTGCCACCCGAGTGGTGTTACTCTGCGACTGTTGTTTCGGGGGATTTCAACATGCCACAACTTTCCATCTGGTATTTCCGCACGGCAATTCTGTTCCTGATCGCCGGCATCTGTCTTGGTCTCTACATGTCGATCACGCACAAGTTCGAGGCGACGGGTGCACATGCCCATATCAACCTGCTGGGCTGGGTCACCATGGCGATCTTCGGCATTTACTATGCGCTGAACCCGGTCCAGGCTGCGAGCCGCATCGCCCGGATCCAGTACATGCTCTACACGCTCGGCATCCTGGTCATGGCACCGTCGCTGTTCCTGATGCTGACCGGTAATCCGTCGCTCGAGCCCGTCGTCGCGGTCTCCTCGCTGGTGACCTTCGCCGGCGTTCTGCTTTTTGCGGTGATCCTGTTTACCCGGAAGGCGTGACGGATCAGCGGGCCTCTCCGTCCTGCCACCGTGCGAGCGCTTCCAGCCCCGCCGGTGTCAGCCCGTAGACGCCGCGGTCGACACGTTCGAACCAGCCATAGACATTCGCCTGCAGGATTTTCGCAGCTTCGGGAACGCTTGCCCTGACGTCGCGCACCTTCAGGGGCCCGGAGGCAAGTGCCGCGGCACAGCCCAGCGCCTGCTGGCGGTAGGCGGTCATCAAGGGGGTGCGGGTGCTGCCGCCGACGGCCGGATCTCCCCGCCGCTTCTGATGTTCGCGCATCAGCCGCGAACGCCGTTTCGGATTGGTCCGCGGCATTGGCGTGACGGATGCAACGATGACATTGACCGTGCCATTGTCGGCAACGCCGAGCATGCCGATGCCGAGCCTGCGGCAGAGATCGCGGTAGCGTTTGTCGCTCTCGCGGCCCTTGCCCTTGGCGGAGATGCGCGCCGCGATCCAGAGCTCGTCGGCGACCGAGGCGCGGTCGACCGCCTGCAGGATGAGTTCGAGATTGAAGCTGAGTTTCAGCTCGCAGACGACCATCACGGGCGGGTCTTCGTCGCTCAAACCCACGAGATCGCAGCCACCGATCTCACCCTTCACGGTATAGCCCGCCTGTTCGAGGAAGCTTTTGACGGGAAGGTAGAGCGAGGTTTCCATGGAGCTCGGGATCAGGTTGCGCAGGGACCGACACCTAAACTGCTTTGTCGGTGACCGTCATCCGGAAATCACATGTGAACCGCAGGAAACGGGTGGCCCCCCAGCTTTTCTCCGGCAATCCTTGGATACTCTAACTGCAGGGAGGATCCCATGAAGCCCGATTTGACAGACGACGATGCCCGCTGGCAGGCCATCCGCACCCGCGATGCATCGCATGACGGGCTGTTCGTCTATGGGGTCCGCTCCACCGGCATTTTCTGCCGTCCGTCCTGCCCCTCGGGGCCCGCCCGTCCGGAGAATATCGTCTTCCTTGAAACGGCTGAAGCCGCCCGGGCGGGCGGCTTCAAGGCCTGTCTGCGCTGCCGTCCGGATCAGCCCGAAACCTGGGCCGTAACGCTGCCGCGCTCTCTCACACCAGGAAGATCGATATGATCGGAAACGCCGTCAGAAGCACGATGCGGAAGACGTCGGCGGTGACGAAGGGCACGATGCCCTTATAGGTCTCGCGGATCGGCACGTCGCGCGACATGGCCGATATGATGAAGAGATTTAAACCCACGGGCGGCGTTATCATGCCGATCTCGGCCACCATCAGCACCAGGATGCCGAACCAGATGGCGAAGTGTTCGGGGCTCATGCCGAAATCCATCGCCGTCACGATCGGGAAGAAGATCGGGATCGTGAGCACGATCATGGAGAGCGAGTCCATGATGCAGCCGAAGATGATGTAGAGCAGGAGAATGATGATCAGCACGGTCATCGGGGCAAAGCCCTGCGCCGTCACCCATTCCGCACCCATCTGCGGCAGGCGGGAGAAGGCGAGGAAGGAGTTGAACACCGAGGCGCCGAGAATGATGAAGAAGATCATGCCGGTGGAAACCGCCGTCTCCTTGAAGCAGGCGATCAGCGACGCGCGGTCGAGCCCGCCATTGGCAAAGGCGACGAGACCGGCACCCACGGCACCCACGGCGGCGGCCTGTGTCGGCGTGAACCAGCCGAGATAGATGCCGCCGACGACGGCAAAGAAGATTGCGACGACCGGCCAGACGGCAATCAGCGCCGGCACGCGGTCCTTCCACGGAATGCGCGGCGCCTGGCCGGCACTTTCCGGCTTCAGGCGGACATAGATGGCGATGACGACGAGATAGGAGATCGCCGCGATCAGACCCGGCACGAAGGCCGCGAGGAAGAGCTTGGCGATGTTCTGCTCGGCAAGGATCGCATAGATGACCAGCACGACGGACGGCGGGATGAGAATCCCGAGCGTGCCGCCGGCAGCCAGCGTCGCGGTTGCAAGCCCACCGGCATAACCGTTGCGCTTCAGTTCCGGAAGCGCCACCTGCGCCATCGTCGCAGCGGTCGCGAGCGACGAGCCGCAGATCGAGCCGAAGCCGGCAGACGCACCGATTGCCGCCATGGCAACCCCGCCCTTGCGATGCCCGACAAAGGCCGCCGCCGCGTTGAACAGGGCCTGGCTCATGCCGCCGCGAGCGGCGAACTGACCCATCAGCAGGAAGAGCGGGATGATCGACAGCGAATAATTCGCATTCGTGTTCCAGGCGAGAACCTTCATCTGCGCCATGATCGGTGTCCAGCGGTCGAGCACCAGATAGGTGCCGACGACGCCGGTGGCGAGCATGGCAGCGCCAATCGGCACGCGCAGGAAAATCAGCAGAATGAGGACGGGGAAAGACCAGAGGCCGATTTCAATGCTGCTCATCAGTGCGCTCCCATCGCAGCGACGATCGTCTTGCCGCGGCGGATGTCGCGGATGTCGGCAGCGATCACATAGAGGCAGACGAGGAGGTTGGCGACAAGAAGGACAAGCGCAATGGCAAAGCCCCACCAGACAGGCAGAAGAAGCAGCGGCGTGGTTTCGCCATTGCCGAACTTGTCCATGGTGCCGATCGCGTGGCGCCAGGTGACGAGGCCGATCAGGATGGCGATGACGATGTCGCCGATCAGCTGCGTCCAGTTCATCGCCTTCGGTCCGAAGGCAGAGATCAGGATGTCGACGCCCACATGGCCACGCTTCAGCTGGCAGAAGGGCAGGAAGGCGAAGACTGCGAGCCCGCACAGCGCTTCGACCAGTTCGATTTCACCGGGCAGGGGGCGGATGGTGACCGAGCCCACGATCGAGGCAACGGTCAGCGCACAGGCAACCACGAGGCAGAAGCCGCCGAACAGGACGAGGGCGGAGGCCAGGCCATGGCACGCCCGCTCCAGTCGTTCGAAGCTGGTGGAAACGGCAGTCGCCATCAGAAAGTCCTTTGAAAGTCTGTGCAAAGGGTCCGGGCGCCTTCCGACAAGCGCCCGGACAAGGCGGGGAGGTTATTGGGTATTGGCCTGGATGAGCGAAAGCGCATCGTTGTAGAGCGTCGTGCCATCAAGACCCTTGCCGTCCATTTCGGCGATCCAGGCCTTGGTCACGGCCTCGCCCGCAGCCTTCCAGCGTGCAGTCTCGGCTTCGTCCAGGGTGATGATCTTGTTGCCGTTCTTCTCGGCAATCTCCTTGCCGCCAATGTCGCCGGCATCCATGGCCTGGCCGAAGAGGCGGGCGAGTTCCTTGCCGGAATTGTCGTCGATCACCTTCTTCAGGTCGTCCGGCATCGCGTCATAGCTGTCCTTGTTCATCGCGAACACGAAGGTGCCGGTGTAAAGCCCGTTCGGACCGGAGAAGCCGGTATGGTTCGGCGCAAGCTCAGCGATCTTGATGGCGGGGGTCACTTCCCACGGAACGACCGAGCCGTCGATGACGCTCTTCGACAGGCTTTCCGGAACGGCCGTGACCGGCATACCGACGGCAGAGGCGCCCATGGCCTCAAGCATCTGGTTGATCACCTTCGAGGTGCCGCGCAGCTTCAGACCCTGCATGTCCTCGAGCTTTTCGACCGGCTTCGAGGCGATGGTGTGGATGAGGCCCGGACCATGGGTGTGGACTGCCAGCACGTGGTAGTCGGTCAGCTCGTCCTTGAGGTGCTTCTCGTAATAGTCCTGGAAGGCGAGCGAGGTGGCCTCGGCTGTCGTCACCATGAAGGGAAGTTCGAAGGCTTCCGACTTCGGGAAGCGGCCTGGCGTGTAGCCGAACAGCGTCCAGGTCAGATCGACCACGCCATCCTTCACCTGATCCACGAGGTCGGCCGGCCTGCCGCCGAGCTGCATGGCAGGGTAAAGCTCCACGGCGATGCGGCCACCGGAATCGGCCTGGATCTTCTCGGCCCAGGGCTGCAGAACCTTGGCCGGGATCGTCGCCTGTGGCGGCAACATCTGGTGAAGCTTGAGGGTAACGTCTGCGGCGAAGCTGGCGGACGCCATCATCGACAATGCGGCACCGGACAATCCGGCGATAAGAAACTGGCGCAACATGATTTCCTCCCATGTCTTGTTGATCTGGAAAAACCGACCGGCTCGAGGCAACAGAGCAATCAGAAAACATGACGAGACAAATCATGTAAAGATCGCGTCGCCCGGTTCCTCACTCCCATCCGGCAGACTCTTCCTTGTCAGTTATGATTACAGATGGGATGCAGGCACGCAAATAATTATGTGGCCGGAAACCATAACCAAACATGTATGGATTGCCTTGTGCAAAGCCGCGCTTCTCGGCCCCGTGCCGCGATCGTGACGACGGGCCCGCTGCCGGGCCTTGGCTCCATCCTCGTCTCCGGTTATAGCTCGCGGCTCCGGCCCGGTTATGACGACTTGCGGCGGGCGATTGTCGATCTGCAAGGATGATCCCGGATGCGTTTTCTTCCCTTCGGCCCCCATCGCCGGTCGCGTGCGGCCTTCGTGGCGCTCTGCCTGCTGTCGGCAACGGGGCTCAGTGCCTGTGCCGGCCGTCCGGGGCCGGAAACGCTCGGCACGGTGGCGCTGGGTGACTACAAGCCTGCTCGGGTCGAAACGCTCTATACGGTAACGACACGCGACCGCGCGAAACCCGGCGAGAATGTCTTCACGACGACCAAGACCCGCGAGCCGAATTATGCGAGCTTCGGCGTCTCCATCCCGCCGAACCACAAGCCGGCTAACATCGAATGGCCGAAGCCCGGCCGCAAAGTAAATCCGAAGACCGATTTCGCCGTCGTGTCGCAGTCGGTGCTGGATCGCCCCGGCCTCCTGCAGGCGATCCGCGCCCGCGAGGCCGCCCCGCCGGTCGTCTTCGTGCACGGCTACAACTACAATTTCCAGGAATCGCTCTTCCGCCTCGCCCAGCTGAAGACGGACAGCAATCTCGACGGAACGCCGGTCCTCTTCTCCTGGCCTTCGCTCGCCGCTCTCCCGGCCTATGTCGCCGACAAGGAATCCGCTACCTATTCCCGCGATGCGCTGGCCGACCTGCTCGCCGACATGGTGCGGGCGCGAAACGGTGAGGTCGATGTTTTCGCCCATTCGATGGGAGGCTGGTTGACGGTCGAGGCGCTGCGACAGCTGAGACTGCAGGGCAAGGGGGACGTCCTCGATCGGCTGAGGGTCATCATGGCAGCGCCCGACATCGACGAAGATGTCTTCACGGCCCAGCTCGACGTCATCGGTCGCATGCGGATCCCGATCACCATTCTCGTCTCGCCGGACGACCGGGCGCTGCAGGTCTCGAGCATTCTCGGCGCCGGCACCCAGCGCGTCGGAGCGCTGGACGCGCGCAACCCCGAAGTGGCAGAAGCAGCCAAACGCTATGGCGTGACGGTCATCGATATCTCGTCGCTCGAATCCGTCGATGCCACCAATCACAACCGCTTCTTCGACGTGAAGCAGCTGGCCGCAACGCTTGGCACACCCACCTCGAGCGCGACGCTCGGCGATGCCGGAGCCTTCGTGCTGGATGCTGCCGCCCAGACTGTGTCCAGCCCCTTCTCGCTCGCCGCCAGGGTCCTGCGCCAGCAATGACGGTGGGCTGAGCGCAGCCATCAGAGAAATACGACGCAGCGCGCAGCTCAGTCTTGCGTTTCGTCAGGTTGACGAGGGGCGAAATTCGGTGTCTTGCGCAATTTATGCGTTGGCTTACCGACTCGTTTACGCCTCGGTGTCACAAGCTTCGGTCCATGCATGCGCGCTAATAAGCGTTCGATCCCCTTCGTCACATGGTTCCGTTCATGGCTTCTTCATTGTCTGATGCCGAAGCGGCTGCACCTGCGCCCGCCGCAGGTCACGCCAAGCCTCTGCCCGTCGCCGTTCTCTCCCTGATCCCGAAGCTTGTTCTGCGGGCGCCGCGCAGCGGTGCCGTCTTCGGAGCGCTGGTCATGCTGGCGCTGCTTGGTCCGATCCTCGCCGAAGAGAACCTGCTGAAATTCGGCTGGGGTCTCGTGCTCGCACGCCACGGCATCGATGCGACCGAGGGCACGCTCGGGCTCTCCATGGTGCTTGGCGTCTTCGCCTCCCGCGGTCTCGTCCGCATTCCGCGCCGCAGGCGTGAGCCGAAGGATGTCGAGGACGATCTAGCCCGCGCCGTATCCTTGCTGTCGACCCAGCCAAACGCCAGCGCCGGTCTCGTGCGTCTCGGCGACAAGCGGATCCTCTTCTCAGATTGCGGTCAGGGCTTCATCATGTATGCCCGCCGGGGGCGCTCGCTCATTGCACTTTTCGATCCCGTCGGCCCGAAGCATCTCTGGGCGCCACTTGTCGAGAAGTTCATCGGCGAAGCACGCCGCAGCCGAAGCCGCCCGGTCTTCTACCAGGTCTCCGCCGAATTCCTGCCGGTCGCCGTTGAGACGCGCCTGCAGGCGCTCAAGCTCGGTGAGCAGGCGGTCATCGATCTCTCCCGCTTCACGCTTGCCGGCGGCGACTGGCTGAAATTGCGTCGCTCGATCAACCGCGCCGAACGCGACGGCCTGTGCTTCGAATATCTGCCGGCGGATGCTGTGCCGGCGGTTCTCGACGAGTTGCAGAGCGTTTCCGACACCTGGCTCTCCGCCCACCAGGCTGCCGAAAAGGGCTTTTCGCTCGGCACCTTCGATCGGGCCTATCTCACTTCTGGCCCCGTCGCGCTCATCCGCCTCGACGGCCGCATCGTCGCCTTCGCAAGCCTGATGACGACCTCGTCTGACGGAGATGCCTTCATCGATCTGATGCGCCATGTTCCCGGTGTCCATCGAGGCATGATGGACCTTCTGTTCGTGAAGATCATGGAGACCCTGAAAGCACAGGGCTTCGCCACCCTGAACCTCGGCATGGCGCCGCTCGCCGGTCTCTCGGGCAATCGTCGCGCCCCCGCCTGGAACCACGTCGCCCGGCAGATCTTCGAACACGGCGAGCGGTTCTACAATTTCCGTGGCGTGCGCGCTTTCAAGGAGAAGTTCGATCCGGACTGGCAGCCCCGCTACCTCGTCGTGGCGGGGCAGGGCCTGCCGATCCTGTCGCTGATCGACGTGACCTTGCTGATCGGTGGCGGTCTCAAGGGCCTGGCGCGCAAATGAACGCGGTCGCTATCCGGGCCACGCTTCACGGGCTGAAGCCAAGGCTCTTCGTTGCCGTTCTGGCTGTCTTCGTGCAGGTTTCAGCCTCTGTGGCTGCCGCCAGCGATAACGGCATCGTCAGCCTGCCGCACGATCGCATCTCGGTGCCCGATGATGACAGCATGACTGGTGTCGTGGTCATCGTCTCCGATGCCAATGGCTGGGACGCCGTCGAGCAGGCGGCGCTGGAGACGGTGGTCCTGGGCGGCGCGATCGGCGTCGGCGTCGATCTCAATGTCTGGCGCGAAGCGTTGTCGCGCGAAACCGAGCGCGACTGCCTCTTCCTGCCGGCCGATATCGAACGCCTGACCCGCCAGCTGCACCGCAGCCACACCGCGGATTTCTATCGCCCGCCACGCCTGCTGGGTTTTGGCGAAGGAGGTGCACTGGTGCTCGCCATCGCCGCCCAGACACCGAACGGCAGTTTTGCCGAAACGATCGGCGAGACGGTGGCCCTGGATCCAACGGAGGCCGTCGCCCTGCCAAAGCCGCTTTGCACACCGGCCCCGCGCCGCGACACGACGTACGGCACAGCCTATGGCCTTGCACCCGGCAAGCTGCCCAATCCCGTCCGCATCACCTTCTCGCCGGCGGCGGACGAGGGGGCCCGGCAGCATGCAGCATCGCTGAAGGCGAGCCATCCGGACGTGGTGGTAACAGACGGGGAGGGCGGTCCGGCCCGCATCCTCTCGGCTGAAGCCACGGGTCCCGTGGCTCGGCTCACGCCGGACGATGCAGCGCTCGACCTGCCGCTCGTGGAAGACATCGTCAGACCTGAACACGACACGGTCGCGATCTTCTATTCCGGCGATGGCGGCTGGCGAGAGATCGATCAGCGCATCTCGGCCCATCTGAACAAGGCGGGCGTGCCCGTCATCGGCGTCGATGCCTTGCGCTACTTCTGGAGCGAGAAGACGCCGGATGAAACGGCAACCGACCTTTCGCGGATCATCGCTTACTACCGCAAGCGGCTGGGCGTCTCCCGGGTGGTGCTGATCGGCTATTCCTTCGGCGCCAATCTCCTGCCGCGAGTCTACGGCCTTCTGCCCGAGCCCGACCAAAGCTCGGTTACCCTCCTGTCGCTGCTCGCTTTGTCGCATCAAGCCGATTTCGAGATCGCTGTCTCCGGCTGGCTGGGTGCCGCTGGTTCAGGAAAGCACGGCGATCCCGTCGATCACCTGGCGCCCGTCGAGGCGGCCAAGATCCAATGCGTGTACGGACTGGAAGAAGAGGACACAGCCTGCCCGGCGCTGGAGCCCCGCGCAAAGGATGGCCTCGACCTCATCGCCCGCCCCGGCGGCCATCACTTCGACGAGAATTACGAGCTGATTGCAGACAAGATTCTGGGGCGGGTCGGCAGCCGCTGAGCGCACGGTGAGGCCTGTCTGTTCCGCACGGTCACGATGCTGGAACAAAGATCCCACACCTCTGCCTCAAGGCGTGGCGCGACGGTCAGTCGATCAATACCGCCGTGGCTTCATTTGGACGCATATCCACGTCCGGGTTTCCAAGAAGTGTGCTGTCGTCTGCGATCAGCTTTTCCCAGACCCCTGCCGGAGCAGCGACGATCAACTGCGGGGTGCCGTTGAGCTCGTTGATGATCCGCAACCCGTCCGAACTGTAGTCGGTCAGGGTGTCGATGATCGGTTGCTTGACTTCCTGGTAGAGACCGAAAAGCAGAGAACGGCGCTCGCGGGCCGTTGCGGCTTCCCGTGCTTTCTCGACCTTCTCGTCAGCAACCTTGACTGAAACGAGGATGGAGACGTCTTGGGTCGGGTCCAATCGACGGACCGATGCTTTCATCTGTGCACTCATCATGTCCTTGTCCCTTTGGGTAGACGAACTCGTGCCACTTCAGATATTCGCGAGATGAAGCCGTCCCCGGCCACCTCGCGGAGGCTGATTATTGGGCGCAGGTGGTAAAGTTGCCGTTAACTTTAGAATACGCTCAATCAAGCCTGTTGGTTCCCCGCGCAGCGCCTCATCTTGTTCGATCGCCAACGCTGCAACACCGGCAACAATCGGGCACGCCATCGACGTGCCCGACATTAATCCATAGCGAGCACCCGGTAAAGCACTGCTCACCTGTACCCCTGGCGCAACCAGATCCGGCTTGTAGACTGGTGGCTGCGAAGCTGGCATCGCCGGTCCCCAGTCACTGAAATCGGCGATGGAGTGGTTACGATCAACGGCGCCGACGGCAAGGGTGCATTCGTACATGCCGGGCGCGCTATGATGGCCTTCACCCCGACGGCCATCATTTCCGATGGCGGCCACGATCAGGATTCCACTATCGACATAGTTTCTCGCAACCGCATACTCTTCTCGATCGAAATCCTGCCCCAGCGAAGCATTGACGATATCGACGCCTTCGCCCAATCCGAGTGCCTCAACTGCTAGCCAGTTGAGGCCGGCGGCGATCTGGTTGCGGTAGCCGACGATCCTCTGATTGGCATCTCGCGTATTCAGTACTGATGCCATCGCGATCTGAGCTGCAGGTGCCACGCCTTTGCTGCGTCCGGCGCTGAGTGCCGCGACATGCGTTCCATGCGTGTCGTAATCCTTCGGCTCTCTCTTTCTCTTCTTTGAGCCGTCCGGTGCGAAATCCTGAAAGATGACCTGCTTTCCAGTGAATTCGGGATGATCGGCATCGATCCCGGTGTCCAGGAAGCCTATGGTGACGCCTCTACCCGTCAGGCCCTTCCTGCGAGCGGCGTCGATTTCGATGGCGTCGAGGTGCCAATCATCCGTGTCGACACTGACGCTTTCCGCTTCCGTCGGCGCGATCTGCATAACAACTTCATTCTGCAGCACCACCGCGCCTGCATCCTGAAGACTGGCAATCGTTTCGTCGGGAAGAGCCGGTAATATCATCGCGTCGAGTGCTGAGAGGTAGATGCCCCGCATTTGTGTGAAGGCTCCAAACTGCGCCTCGGCGACCGCCGGTATTGAGCCGCCCCCGCTGTTAGCGGCATTGAGCAGGTCGACGCTTAGCAGGTCGGATGTGGATTCGTAGAGAAGGGTCTTTGCGGCCTTCCGCCCCACAGGACCATTCGTCCGCTCCCGCGTCGGCATCAGCACCAGCAAAGCGCGTTCCACATCCGGCTTGAGCCACAAGTCGCCAATGCTTTGGGCCCTGGCCACTTGGGGTAGGCGCGTCATCCCCGATCTGCGCTTGTAGTCGCGTATCCATCGCCGTCGGAGTTCCCGAGCATGTCGCTTGCCGCCTCTGTGGCCCGTCGTCCGACGTTTCCACGTAAACATCTGACGGTCGAGCTTTTGCAGAAATGCACCGACGTCCCCGTAGTCTCGTGACTTGCCCATGAATCAGTGTCCCCAAACCCGACCGCGAGCAAGACTAACAAAAATATCGCAAGTTGCAATCTCTGGCGGTGGATGCAACCTTTGCTCAATCAGCGGTCGCTGACTTCCCAGCGTGGGTTGATCCACGGTTCCTGATTGCTGCGGGGCAGGGGCTGTCGCCCGAGAATATGATCCGCCGCCTTCTCGCCGGTCATGATCGAGGGACCATTCAGGTTGCCATAGGTCAGTTGCGGAAAGATCGACGAGTCCACGACGCGCAGGCCTTCGACCCCGATCACCCGGCATTCCGGATCGACCACGGCCATCGGATCGTCCTTCGCGCCCATCTTCGACGTGCCGCAGGGGTGATAGGCGCTTTCCAGATGCTCGCGCAGGAAGGCGTCGATCTGCTCGTCCGTCTGAACCCCTTCGCCTGGCTGGATTTCCGGTCCGCGAAAGGCGTCGAAAGCCTTCTGGCCGAAGATCTCGCGGGTAAGCCGAACGCAGTGACGGAACTTCACCCAGTCTTCCTCGTGGCTCATGTAGTTGAACTGGATCACCGGATCAGCCATCGGATCGGACGAGCGCAGGGTGACGGCGCCGCGTGATTTCGAGTGGTTGTAGCCCACATGCACCTGGAAGCCATGGCTTCTCGCTGCCGCCTTGCCGTCATAGGAAATGGCGACGGGCAGGAAGTGGAACTGGATGTCAGGCTGCTTCACACCGGCTGCCGAGCGCACGAAGGCGCAGGATTCGAACTGGTTGGAGCTGCCAAGCCCGGTGCCGGAAAACAGCCATTGCGCGCCAGCCACCCCTTGCCAGAACCAGGGCAGCCAGGAATAGAGCGAGACGGGCTTGGTCGCGACCTGCTGGAAGTAGAACTCCATGTGGTCCATGAGGTTGGCGCCCACGCCCGGCCGGTCGACCTTCACCTCGATGCCCATGGCCTTCAGATGCTGCGCCGGTCCGATGCCCGAAAGCATCAGGAGCTTCGGCGAGTTGAAGGTTGAAGCGGAAACGATGACCTCCCGATTGGCCTTCACCACCTCGATTTTGCCATTGCGCTCGATCTCGACGCCGACGGCACGGCCGTTTTCGATGACGATCTTGCGGGCAAAGCAACGCACCAGCTCGACATTGCCGCGCTTCATCGCTGGCTTGAGATAGGCATTGGCGGCAGACCAGCGGCGCGAGCGCCAGATGGTCTGCTCCATCAGACCAAAGCCTTCCTGCTTCTCGCCGTTATAGTCTTCGGTCGTCTCGAAGCCGGCCTGCTTTCCGGCTTCCACAAAAGCACGCACCAAAGGGTTCTTCGCCGGCCCGCGCTGGACATGCAGCGGCCCGTCGGTGCCGCGCCAGCCGTCCTGGCCGCCATGTGAGTTCTCCATGCGCTTGAAGTAGGGCAGCACGTCCGCATAGCCCCAACCCTTGGCGCCACTCTGCTCCCAGCCGTCGAAATCCTCGGCCGATCCGCGCACATAGACCATGCCGTTGATCGAGGAGGAGCCGCCGATCACCTTGCCGCGCGGTGCCGTGATGCGCCGGTTGTTGAGGTTAGGCTCGGGCTCGGAGAGGTAGCCCCAGTTGTAGCGTTTCATGCTCATCGGCCAGGCAAGGGCAGCCGGCATCTGAATGAATGGCCCGACATCCGATCCGCCATATTCGAGCACCATGACACTGTTCTTGCCGCCTTCCGAAAGCCGGTAAGCCAGCGCCGAACCGGCAGAGCCGGACCCGATGATGATGAAGTCTGCGTTCTGCATGCCTATCCCCAAAACGAACTGTTTCTACTGCCCATTCCAGCTCTCGTTATCGACCCCTCAACACAAGAGCTGATCCAGCGACGGCGGCGTCTCGACACCCTCCCCTTGAGGGGGAGGGTCGGCACGCAGTGCCGGGGTGGGGTGAGCCCGACGAAGGGGAAACCCCAAAACCGTCACCCCACCCGCGCGTGCCGCGCGACCTCCCCCCCTCAAGGGGGAGGTGGCAGATCAATACGGCGCCTCACACTTGCCCATGCCGACATAAACCGTCTTCAGCTCGGAATAATGCTCCAGCGCCGCTGCCGAATTTTCGCGGCCGAAACCCGACTGTTTCGATCCGCCGAAGGGGATTTCCACCGGGCAGAGATTATAGGTGTTGATCCACAGCGTCCCGGCCTCCAGATGATCGACCACCCGGTGCGCACGTGAAAAATCCGCCGTGAACACGCCCGCAGACAGACCGAATTCGGTGGCGTTGGCGCGTTCGACCACCTCTGCCTCGTCCTCGAAATCGAGCACGCACATCACAGGCCCGAATATCTCCTCGCGCGCGATCGTCATGTCGTCGGTGACATCGGCAAACACCGTCGGCTGGATGTAGAAGCCTTCGCCGGTGACGCTGTTCGGAATGCCGCCGCCGGTCACGAGCGTCGCGCCTTCCGCCTTGCCCTTGTCGATATAGGACAGGACCTTATCGCGCTGAGCGAGCGAGACCATCGGCCCCATCTGGGTCGCCTCGTCCTGGGGATCACCGATCAGGATCGCCTCGGTGCGGGCCTTCAGCCGCGCGAGAAACGTCTCCTTGATCGCCTTGTGCACAAAGACGCGGGTGCCGTTCGAGCAGACCTGGCCGGTCGAATAGAAATTGCCGAGCATGGCGCCCGAGATCGCGCTGTCGATATCAGCATCGTCAAAGATGACGATCGGCGACTTGCCGCCGAGTTCCATGGTGACATGCTTGAGCTGCGAGGCAGCCGCGCCCGCCACCTTGCGCCCTGTCGGCACCGAGCCGGTCAGCGACACCTTGGCGACATCGGGATGCGACACGAGCATGGGACCCGTCTCGCGGTCGCCCTGGATGACATTGTAGACGCCCTTCGGCGCACCGGCCTCAATCAGGATTTCGGCGATCTTGAGCGCCCCGAGCGGCGTCACTTCCGATGGCTTGAACACCATGGCATTGCCGGCAGCGAGTGCGGGTGCACCCTTCCAGCAGGCGATCTGCTGCGGATAGTTCCAGGCGCCGATGCCGACGACCACGCCGAGCGGCACGCGCTTGGTATAGGCCCAGTCGCCGCCGAGCGGGATCTGGCTGCCGTTCATCGCGGTTGCGATGATGCCGCCAAAGAATTCGAAGCTGTCAGCCCCCGAGGTCGGGTCGGCCACGATCGTTTCCTGGATCGGCTTGCCCGTGTCGAGCGTCTCGAGCTCGGAAAGCTCGCGATTGCGCTCGCGCATGATCTCGGCGGCCTTTTTGAGCACGCGCCCGCGCGCCGCCGGGCTCCAGGACGCCCATTCCTTCTGCGCCCGCTTGGCAGACGCGATGGCCTTTTCGATGATCTGAGGGGTGGCTGCATGCAGCCTTGCGATCACCTCGCCGGTCGCCGGATAGATGCTCTCGATGACGGTGCCGTCGGTATCCTCGACATACTCCCCGTCGATGAAGTGGGAGGCTTGCGGTTGGGCTTTCATGGTGTCTCTCCGGACGGGTGTTCGAATTTGCATGTGACCGTTGGATGCCCCTCATCCGCCCTGCCGGGCACCTTCTCCCCGTCGAGACGGGGAGAAGGAGATGCGAGGCTAGCGTTCGTCTCCCCCTCTCCCCGCTTGCGGGGAGAGGGTAGGGTGAGGGGCAGTTCTTGCGGCCGACGCGGCCTGCAGCTGTCCCGTCACATAATCCTCGACCAATGCGACAGAGGCATCAATCGACAAGGGCGAAGCCTTCAGCGATTGCCGGATATAGAGCCCGTCGATCATCGCGGCCGCGCCATCGGCGATCCGGCTTGCCTCAGGGGAGCCGCAGAGCGGCTTCAGCCCCGAAAGAAGGTTCGAATGCAGCCGCCGCGCATAGAGCGCGAGGAGCCGGCGAACCTCTTCCGAGCGCTGCGCCTCCGAATAGAAGGCAAGCCAGGCGGCAACCACTTCCGGCGCAAACTGGTCGGCATTAAAGGAGATGCGAATGACCGCCGAGATCCGCTCGCGTGGCGTCTGCGCTTGGGTGAGCGCATAAACCGCATCCGCCCGCAACTGCCGCAGCAGCGAGCGGATCGTCGCGATCAGCAAGCGATCCTTCGAGCCGAAATAGTGATGCGCCAACGCCGGAGAAACACCCGCCTCGCGGGCGATCTCCGACATGGTGACCGTCAGCGAGCCGTGATGGCCGATCGTCTTCAACGCGGCATCGACAAGCGCCTTTCGGCGCACGGGCTCCATTCCGACCTTCGGCATCCGGCTTCTCCTATCCTGTCCATGATAATTTTGATTGACTGATCAATCAATAAAAAATTGCCGATGACGCCGTGCCTCGCAATTGAGCTCGACCGTTAACGGTAAAGCATGACAGCTAAAGTGTCTGGGAGCACTGCGACCCCGCCATTTGGCGACCCTGGCCACTACGCCAGATCACCTGAGTTCCCTGGTCTTTCGGTGATCATGCGGGCAGGCCCACGCCCCGTTTGAGCAATTGGTGTCGCGTGAAACTTTCATCCCACTGTCACACTACGGAAAGCTTTTATTGACGATTGTTCAGCCACATTTCCGCCCATAAAAACAAATGCATACTGGAGTATCGCGTATGGGTGCGGGGGTCGCGGAAGATTTGGGCGCGCTCAGGCGTTTTGCCAGTGACCAGCTCGTCACACTGGCCAAGCTCGTCGTCGAAAACGCCTTCCAGCCGATCGTCGAGGTCGGCACCGGTGCCGTCTTCGGCCATGAGAGCCTGATGCGCGGCCATGACCGCATCGGCTTTGAAAGCCCGCTCGACTTGCTCGATCAGGCGGCCTCGACCGGCCAGCTTCTGGCCCTTGAACAGATGGTCGCGAGCCGCGCGCTTGCCAAATTCGCGACCCTGCCGGATTGCGCCGGCGCCACCCTCTTTCTCAATCTCGACGTCCGCCTGATCCCCGACGGCAATGCGCTCGTCGACACCTTGCTCGACCAGTTGCGCAAGGCGCATGTCCCGCCGTCTTCCGTCTGCTTCGAACTCTCCGAGCGCTTCGACAACACCCGCGTGCCGGAATTTGCCGGCCTCGTCGAGCGTCTGCGCCGCTCCGGCTTCAAGCTCGCCATCGATGACTTTGGCGTCGGCCATGGCGAAATGAAGCTGCTCTGCGACTATCCCGTCGACTATGTGAAGATCGACCGCCATTTCATCGCCGGCCTCGACCACAATCCGCGCAAGCGCCATCTCGTCAAGAACATCGTCAACTTCTGCCATGTGCTCGGCGTGCGCGTCATTGCCGAAGGCATCGAGACGGAAGGGGAGTTCCTCGCCTGTCGCGAATTCGGCGTCGACCTCGTCCAGGGCTGGTATATCGCGCGTCCCAGCACCATCGTCTCGGAGCTGAAGAGCGCCTTTCCCCATCTCCAGGATGTCGGCAAGGCTCGCCGCACGACGCAGTCGCTCGACGAGATCCTGATCCGCAAGCAGATCGAGACGCTTCCCAGCGTCTACGAGCACGAGAATATCGATCACGTCTTCGATCTCTTCCGGCGCAACCCGGGCCAGTCCTTCTTTCCGGTGCTGAATGCCAATGGCGAGCCGCGCGGCATCATCAACGAGCGGCATCTGAAGGAGTTCATCTACCAGCCCTTCGGCCGTGATCTCCTGAAAAACAAGATCTACGAGCGCGCCATTTCCCATTTCGTCGATCGCGCGCCGATCGTCGGGCTCGATGCCGATGCCGAGCGGCTGATGACCATGTTTGCCAATATGGAAGGTTCAGACTGCGTCATCCTGACGGAAAACATGCGTTATGCCGGCGTCGTCTCGGCAGCCTCGCTGATCCGCATCATGAGCGAAAAGCAGCTGAAGACTGCCCAGGACCAGAACCCGCTGACCGGCTTGCCCGGCAATCGCGCCATCCGCGATTTCATGCGGACTGCGGCACTGGATGGCGATGGCCCGCGCTTCTTCTGCTACTGCGATTTCGATCATTTCAAGCCGTTCAACGACCATTACGGCTTCCACCAGGGCGACCACGCGATCTCGCTGTTCGCAGCCCTTCTGCGCCGCTACTTCTTCTCGGAAGGCGATTTCCTCGGCCATGTCGGCGGCGACGATTTCTTCATCGGCGTCACCGACTGGACCCGCGAGGAACTGACCGAAATCCTCGATCGTCTGCTGTCGGATTTCCATGACGACGTCATCGACCTCTACTCCGATGCCGATCGCCAGACCGGCCACATCAGAGGCCTCGACCGCCAGGGCCTGGAACGCGATTTCCCCCTGATGCGCTGCTCGATCGGCGTCCTGGAACTCCCCGCTGGCCTCGTCATCGACGACGTCAACCGCATCAGCGGCGAGATCGCGGAGTTGAAGAAGCTCGCAAAGGAAAGTGCCGAGGGCGTGGTGATCGGCCAATCCGGCAGGGAATGAGCAACGTCGCCATCCTCGCCGCTTGAACCTGCAATCCCATCGATCATGATGCGCCAGTGGGAACAGGAAGCGTTCAGGTGACCGAGGGACAGATGCTTTTGATCGCCGTCGAGCCAGCCGACCAACCCGACATCCAGCGGCTCCTGGATCTGTCCGACGCGGTCGCCGCTCGCCTTTATCCCGGTGCCTTCCGCCAGTCGTTGACGGCCGCCAGCCTTGCGCTTCCCAGCGTCACGCTCTTCGTCGCCCGCGATGCTTCGAGATGCGCGCTCGGCTGCGCCGCCCTAATGGACCTGTCGGACGGCACCGTCGAGCTGAAACGCATGATCGTCGATCCTGATCATGCCGGGCAGGGCGTCGGTCGCAAACTCCTCCTCGGTCTCCTGCAAGCGGCGCGGGAACGCGGCCTCCGCTCCGTGCTGCTCGAGGTCGGCATCCGCAATGTCGCGGCGCGCCGGCTCTACGAAAGCGTGGGCTTCCGCGATCGTGGCCCCTTCGGCAATTACCGCCAGACCCCGATCGCCACCTTCATGCAGATCGACCTTTAGCCGGCGCGCTCCGCCGCCTTGCCTTAGCGGAACAACTGCATCAGGCTTTCGCTGTTGCTGTTTGCGATGGACAGGGACTGCACCGCGATCTGCTGCTGGGTCTGCAGCGCCTTCAGGCGTGTCGAGACCTCGTTCATGTCGGCATCCACCAGTCGGCCGACACCGCTGTCGATGCTGTCGGAAAGCTTCTCGGCAAACTCCGCCTGCAACTCGATGCGTGTCTGCAAGGAACCCAGGCGGCTGGCGCTGCTGATCGCCATCTTCTCCATGTGGTCGACGCCCCGCAGATACTGGTCGATGGTTCTGATGTTCTGGGTGATGTCCACCTCAGCCAGATCGAAATCCGGGGCATAGGGCGGGTTGGACTGGACGTTCCCGACATAGACACGCGCGGCGCGATTGCCGGCCTCGGGATAGACGGTCTGGTCGGCGGAGAAGATGATCGAGTTGCCTGTCGCAACCGCCATCAGATTGCTGCCGCTCGAGGCCTGGCTGATGACGGCCGCCAGATCCGCAGCACTGCCGATATAGCCGTCGACCGTGCCGAGTGCCGCATCGACGACCGCCCGGTTGATCGTATAGGTCGTCATCGCCCCGGGGCCGACCTGGACGTCGAAATAGACTTCCGCCAGCGGCGATACCGTGAACGCCGTAGAGAAGGAGATGGATGCCTTGGGATACATGTTGTCATGCTTGTCAGTCGGCGCATTCTCAATCCCCAGGGCGAAACCGGCAGGGTAGGAGCCGCTGAGGTTCGAGATCACATTCGAGATGGCAATGCTCGACCCGACATGACCAGATGTCTCGAGAGATCCGATTTCGAATTCTGTCGTCGAACTGAGAGAGGTGAACATCCGCTCCATGGCGGTGGCAGGCACGCCATTCGCGACAAATATGCTCTCCAGCACCGTACGAAGCTGCGGCGCGGTGGCGATCTTGCCATCGGTCGTCCCGAGCGCCGTATCGATCGCTGCCTTGTCTATTGTCAGAACATAGGCTGTGCCGGGCGAATAGTCGCCGGCGTCCACGGTAAGGGTGAAGGTGATGGAATCAGTCGCCGCCAGCTCCACGCCGCCCGTGAACCTGTAACTCTCATGTCCCTGATGCGCGACGGAATTTACACCCGTGCCGCGGAAGCCGCCGATGTCGCCGACGCTGTGGATCTGCTTTTGCAGGATCCCGCCACCGCCGCCGACATTGAGCATGCTGGATTGCTTCAGATCGATCGCCATCGTCTTGACCTGAACATTGCTGTTCGCGTCGCGGACGAAGGAGGAGACCACGCTCGTCGTCATCGGCCCCTCTTCGAGCAGCGGCAAGGTGGACTTCGTTTTCAGCAGGTTTTCACCGCTGAAACTTGCCGATTCGACGATGGATTCGGCCTGCGCGTTCAGTTGCGTCAATTCTTCCTGGACTTTCGCCCGGTCGACGCCTTGCTCCTTGGCCGCGACCAGTCTCGCCTTGAATTCTCCGAGAATGTCGACGATGGCAGCCGTCCCGGCATAGGCCGTGTCGATCTTGGCTGCCCCCAGACCAAGCGCATCGGATACGGCCGAGATCGCCAGATTGTCCGAGCGCATCGTTGTGGAAATCGACCAATAGGCTGCATTGTCGGCGGCAACGGCAATCCGCAGGCCGGATGCGGCCTTCTGCTGATGATCGGTCAGATCGCTGGCAACGCTCCGCAGCGTCTGGAGCGCGGCAATCGCGCCCAGATTCGTGTGAATACTGGTCATGAAAAAGACTCTCGGGGAAGGAAGATGCTGGCACGTCATGTGCCGAATAGTGATGCCTGTTTAAGCGCGGCCATGGTTAACGAGATCTGAATTTTCGACTGTGAGGTTTCATGCTTTGAGCATTGCAACCAAAAATGATCAGATGTCCTTCCGAGGCGATTTACCGCATTTGTCCGGACATCACCCCGTATAAGGTGTCCGTCCTGTCCAAAGGAGTTTCCCCCATGTCTCTTCCCGCCACCATGCGCCATGTCGACCTGCCCACCCATGGGGGTCCGGAGGTCATGCACCTCGTCGAGGGGCCGCTGCCGAGCCCGCGGCCCGGCGAAGTGCTGGTGAGGGTCGAGGCGGCGGGTGTCAACCGGCCGGATGTCGCCCAGCGCCAGGGCGCCTATCCGCCGCCGAAGGATGCAAGCCCCATTCTCGGTCTGGAGATCGCAGGCGAGATCGTCGGCCTCGGCATCGGTGTCACAGATTTCCAGATCGGTGACCGGATCTGCGCGCTGGCGAATGGCGGCGGTTACGCCGAATACTGCGCCGTGCCGGCAAGTCAGGCCATGCCGTTTCCGAAGGGCTATGATGCCGTGAAGGCGGCAGCATTGCCGGAAACCTTCTTCACCGTCTGGGCCAATCTCTTCCAGATGGCGGGCCTGACCGAAGGCGAGACGGTGCTCATCCATGGCGGCTCCTCCGGCATCGGCACGACCGCCATTCAGCTCGCGAAAGCCTTCGGCGCCACCGTCTACACCACCGCCGGCTCGGCTGAAAAATGCGCCGCCTGCATGGATCTGGGGGCCGTGAGAGCCATCAACTACAAGGCCGAGGATTTCGTCGAGATCGTCAAGGAAGAGACGCAAGGCAGGGGCGTCGATGTCGTTCTCGACATGATCGGTGCCGCCTATTTCGACCGCAACCTGCAGGTCCTCGCCAAGGACGGCTGTCTCTCGATCATCGCCTTCCTCGGTGGCGCCACGGTCGAAAAGGCCAATCTGGCGCCGATCATGGTCAAGCGCCTCACCGTCACCGGCTCGACCATGCGCCCGCGCAGCCCGGAAGAAAAACGCGCCATCCGCGACGACCTGATGACCGAGGTCTGGCCCCGCCTGGAGCGCGGCGAAGTGGCCCCCGTCATCCATACGGTCCTGCCCTTCGAGGATGTCATCGAGGCGCACCGGCTGATGGAAAGCTCCGAACATATCGGCAAGATCGTGCTGAAGCTGGGGTGAGCGGGGCCACCTTCAAGAAAGGCGGCCCGCCCAGCCCTTACGACACCGTCACCGGCTTCGACCGCAGCCGGCTCGCCGTTGCCGGATCGGCGCGGCGGCAGAGGCGGGGCGGCAGGCCCTTCATGATCAGTTCGGCATCGGCAACGGCCATTGAGCCCAACGCATAGAAGGCGTCGCGCGTGCCGCCGGTCCTGTGGGCGGACAGCAGGATACCAGAGGCCTGGCGCACGGGATCGTCTGCCGCGACAGGCTCCTCTGGAAAGACGTCCGTTGCCACCTTGATATGGCCGGATTGCGCCGCCTCGATCATCGCCGGGAAATCAACGACGGCAGCCCTGCTCATCAGCAGGAAGGCGGCACCCGGCTTCATCATCGCGAACTCGCGTTTGCCGATGAAGCCCTCGTTCTCGCTGGTGACGCTCGCAAATACGAGGACCACCTGGCTTTCGCGTAAGACCTCTTCCAGCGTCGCCGGCTCGCAATCCTGGCCCTCGATGATCTCCTTCGGAAGCCACGGGTCGAAAACGCGAACCCGGTTCTTGAACGGGCGAATGAGCTCGCGAAACGCATGGCCGAGATCGCCGAAGCCGATGATCCCCACAGGGGCGCCGGCGAAGCGGAACGTCTCGGCATTGCCCTCCAGCCCATAGCGCTCGACGCCAAGCCGAAAATCCCGATCCGCTGCCGTGATGCCGCGAGCAAGATCGAGTGCCATCGCAAGTGCGGCTTCCGCCACCGGCGAAGCGAAAGCCGAGGCTGGCGTAATCACCCAGATCCCGCGCTCGACACAGGCCTGATAGTCGATATTCGCTAGGAAATTCGATTCCACGTTGATGATCGCCTTCAGCCTCGGCGCCCTGTCCAGACGTTCTCTCGGCATGTCCGTCTGGCCGAAGATCAGGACAGTGTCGGGAAGATACCGCTCGACCTCTTCGGCTGGCATCGCGCGATCCTCTGACACGATCACCTCGCCCAGCGCCTCGAGCCGCGCCCGAACGGACGGCTCCATGATCAGATCGAGTGTCCTCGGCAATGGATCGACCAGGATGATATCGCGGTTCACTGTTTCCTCCCTCGAGAATCTTTGGCTGATCGGAGCTTAGCGCGAAACGCCCCTCTCTGGGCAAGGCCGTCTGTGCAGGTCATGCCCGGCCACGTCTGTGCTGCGGAAGGCGAAAAGCGGGGCCTTGATGGAACGGCTTGAGGGCCGAAGGCGTCTATTGGATGCGGATGATATGTTCCCGCGCTTTGTCTGAACGTCGAGGCGCCGATCGGTTACGACCGCTGAGAGGTCGTTGGTCGGGTGCCGGAGATGCTGAAATTGAAAGGACTGCTCAATGACTGTCGTGCTTGCCACCGTATGTGAAGATGGCGTGGTCATGGGATCGGATTCCCAGATTACCGACAAGGGGCGCGGCATGACCTATCCGGCCCAGAAGCTTCATCCCCTCGGCAGCGACGCCGCCTGGGGTGGCAGCGGTGCCCGCTCGGTGCTGACAGACGTGCAGCGCAGCTTCAATGAAAACAGTGCGGCGATCCTCGAGGCGCCGGACATCGGCCGTGCCATGCAAAACCAGGTCCTACCGATCCTTCGCCATCACTACGAGACCTTCATCCCCGACGTGCCCGGCGAGGAAGGCAGTGGCACGCCCTCGGCCTATGTCATGGCCGCTGGATGGCGTGACGGCGAGCCGTGGATCATCGAGATCACCCCCTCGGGCATGATCGGACACTATGCCGATATCGGATTCCATGCGATCGGCAGCGGGGCGGCCATGGCCCAGCAGGCAGGCTCGCTGCTCTCGCATTTCCGCATCGGCAAGCGCTCAGTCGATGTCGGCTGTGCCGCGGTCTTGCGCGTGTTGAAGTCCCTCGACCTCACCTCCGCCAGCGTCGGCAAGCCGTTCAGCCTGTGCCGCATCACCAAGGACGGCGCCCATCACCTGACCGACGAGGAGATCGACAAGGTCGGAGAAGTCGTGGCTCGCTGGGAAAAGGCCGAACAGGCCGCCATCGCCAAGATATTCGACTGAGCCGCTGAGGCTCAGATGCCGGAGCCATCGAGCTCCGTTTCGTCCTCGCCCTCCCAGGCGGGCGGGCGGACCATGGCATCCAGATTTGCCCCAGGCAGCGGCATCCAGCATTTCAACTCCGGCTCCGCATAGGCGATGATCAGTCCTGGCGTCGAATCGGACGACCGCCAGCCCTCGGCTCCGAACCGGTCGCCCTTCGACCAGTAGACGAGATCGACGGCACCCGGCCCCTGTTCGGATGCGCGGATGGTCACGAGAATGCGGCTACCGTCGCGCGGCGCCGTGCGCATGTTTCGCCAGCGGATGGATTCGTCCATGATATGTCCTCCCATTACGCTCAGGAGTGTCGCCGCCGGAGAGGGGGCGGTCAACAGCAATGCTTGCCATCCGGCAGATCATATCGCGTCGTCATCGGTCCAGATCATCGGATGCCGTCGGGCGTTGTAGACCCTCAGCACCCAGAGAATGTCACCGCGAACGGTGTAGGGGAGAATGAAGCCGAAGCGGGGCTCGACCGCTTCGCGAATATCCGGACGCTCTGTCAGCCGTCCGCTCTGCGGCTGCTCTTGGACCCGACGCAGCGTCGTTCGAATGGCGGTCACAACATGTTTGTGCCCAGACGGAGAGCGTGGCCGCAGCCAGTCTCTTAGGTCTTCAAGGTCTCGAACCGCATCGCGCGTGAACCGGAGCTTCATGAGCGCTCGACGAACGACGGGGGAGGCGGCAGAACCGCTTCGTCACCCCAACTCTCCATCCAGTTCAGCACCTCGTTTCCGTCATGTCCGAGGTCTCGGTCGACATCGCCCAAGGCGCGATCCATGTCCGCCTGCCAGCGATTGCGACCGTCGATATAGGCCTCGACTGCGCGCGCGACGATGTCTTCGCGCGACTGGCCTGTCTGGCGTGAAAGCGTCTCGATGGCGACGGTCACCACATCTGGTAACATAATTTCGAGCTTCGTCATATTTCGTGCCTTGCCGGATCCACTCGACGCACCTACCTTATCTCTATCGGCAACGTAACGAAAGGAAGGTGATCCAATGTCTAATGAGATTTCGGTCTGCGTGTGTGACTTTGGAAAGGGTGCGGTTTTGACGGGGCAGCCCTCGGCCTGACCCAGCCTTCCTTCGGGCGGTATCCCCGTCCGGGTCCAGACAAAGGACTAAAACTCATGGGAGCCACCCTCGCGGGTGGCTCTTTTGATTTGTGGGCTAAAGGTCTCGCGAACTGCTCTCTACACCGATTATCAGATAGGCAGTTAAAATATCAAATCTGGCTAGCGCGATTGATAGCTCGGACTTCGCAATCTGTATGTCGCTCGCCGAACCGCCGTTAATCAGTTCAAGAAGCTGGTTGCCCTTTGCGTATATGTCTTTCATTGACAATGTGATGAATAGAGAAAACTCTTCACCGGTTGCGGAGCTCTCCAGTTTTGCGCTTGCTCCAGGCAGGGTTGCATTGATGGTAGATTTGAGTTCTTGCAGCTGCTCTGGGCTAAGTGACGAAAATTCGATTTCTGTTGCCCCAAAATCCTTTGACATGGCAAACTCAACCGCCTGAAATTGAAGCGTTAAGTCGCTGTTTATAAGCCTTTCGATTTCTTCCTTACTTTTCGATAGGTCGCCCGCGGATGCTTGATTCAAATCTGTCCGTAAGCGATTGATGTTGTCTTTGGCAATTTTTATGTCGGAAAAGGAGTCGCGATACTTCATTTCAAATCGGGACCCGACCTGAGCGACTGAGATGCTGGCGAATAAAACCAGCAATGACGCTGTCAGGATTCTATTGCTTTGCATTTCTCGTGGTCTTTCAGTCGGCTGAACTTAGGATAAAGAAAAACTAGATGATCAGCGTTTATATTTCTAGCGTACCAGATCTGAAATTTTTTATCTTCGTATAGTCTACAGAAATCATTCTGAAGGTAGGCCCAGTATCTTTCAGGTAGCTGCCCTTGGTTTGCAAGGTACCCAGCATGCGCGATGAAGTCGCCATAGCGGTCGTACGCGTTATTCAAAAGTACGAAATCGTCCGCTGCGGCAAATATTTCCTCGGTGATCTCTCTGCTCTCTCGCGATATCGAGATGGTATTCGCGGCATTTAAGGACATGTTAGCCGACGACAACTGAACGTATGCGATTTGCAGGGCCGCGATGCCTATAATCGTGGGTGCCCATTCTATTACGCGATGTAAGGTTCTGGGCATCGTGCCAACCTCGGCGAGCTATTGTCTAGCCAGCATATCCGTATGCGTTAGCTTGGCAAGTCAACCGCCAGTGAACTCAAAGTCCCACAGTGCCGAAGCCCGGAACCTTGATGCCCGGTCGGGCGACATCGATGCCAGCCACGAGGCCGAGGAAATTCACCTCCAGCCCGCTGCGCGCCCCGACCGATAGCCCGGCAAAGCCACCGAGGCTCAAATGCAGGTCCCGCCCGTCCTTATCGAGATAGTAGAAGGCACCGCCCGGCAGATAGTCGCGGCCGACCGCATCGGATGGCAGAACAGCCCCCAGTTCCGGCACTTCGCGCAGCACATGCGCGACGAAAGTGTTGGAGTTCGGTCCCGGATAGATCCGGTAGCCGCCCGGCTGGCCATAGGCATAGCCGGCAATCGCCGCCTCCACCATCGGGATCAGCCGTTTGGCCTCTTCGCCCTTCACTTCGGCGACGAGCCGCGGCGGATTGGAATACCAATAGGCATCCGGCGCCCGGTGGTTGCGGCGGATCGGCGAGCCCCAGCCCACCTTGTCATAGCGCTGATAGTCGCCGTTTTCGTCCTTGGTGACGATCCAGGCATGGCTGGCGATCGCCCCCTTCAGGCCGCCGGTCATCGCCGAGAAGACATAGATCGCCGCCTCCGGGCTCTCTTCGGCCGTCGGCAGCAGCCCGGACGAGCTCCATCGTGCCGAACTCCAGCCTTCCGGATGGTCGCGCGTCGCCCAGAGCCCGGCCGAAACCAGCGTCGGCAGCACGAAGACAAGCAGGATGACGGAGACGATGCGCAGCAGAAATTTCAACGCGGACCTCGAACAGCAGGACGATGCATGCTTTAAGAACCATCAGAGAATATTGGCATTTTGAGGCACGTCATGGAAAATCCTGTTACGGTCGAGGTCACGCGCGGTCAACTCGTCGAGAGCCGCCATCGCGGCATGGCCGTCGTGATCGATGCCGAGGGCGCCATCGTCTTCTCCGCCGGCGATGTCGATTCCGGTGTTTTCCCCCGTTCTGCCTGCAAGGCCATGCAGGCCCTGCCGCTCGTCGAAAGCGGTGCGGCGGATGCTTACGGCTTCGGCAATCGCGAACTGGCACTCGCCTGTGCCTCCCATTCCGGCGAGCCGGAGCATGTGGCGACCGCAGCCTTCATGCTGAAGGCCGCGGGCCGGGACGCAAGCGTGCTCGAATGCGGCGCCCACTGGTCCTCACACCAGTCCGTGCTGATCGATCAGGTCCGCACACTGGAGAAGCCGACCGCCCTCCACAACAATTGCTCGGGCAAACATTCCGGCTTTGTCTGCACCTGCTGCCACACCGGCGATGACCCGCGCGGCTATGCCGGCTTCGACCACCCGCTACAGGAGGCGATCCGCGCCATCATGACGGATCTGACCGGCGCCGTGCTCTCGAGAGACAATTGCGGCACCGATGGCTGCTCGATCCCCACCTACGCCGTGCCGCTCACGGGCCTTGCCCGCGGCTTCGGCAAGCTGGTCACCGGCAAGGGGCTGGAGCCCTTGCGCGCCGCCGCCGCCCGCCGCCTGATCAATGCCTGCATGGCAGAACCCTTCTACGTCGCCGGCACGAAACGCTTCTGCACCAAGCTGATGCAGGTCGCACCGGGCAGGATCTTCGCCAAGACCGGCGCCGAAGGCGTCTTCTGCGCGCTTCTGCCGGATAAGGGCCTCTCCTTCGCCGTGAAGGCCGAGGATGGCGCAACCCGCGCCGCAGAGGCGATGATCGCAGCCCTGCTTGCCCGCCATTTCGATGCGGATAGCGAGGAGCGGGCCGCCCTGATGAAGCTTGCCCATCACGGCATGACGAACTGGAATGGCCTGTCGGTCGGCACAATCAGGACGACGGACGTGCTGTTCGCCTGAGCCTTCGACGTTTGCCGGTCAGCCACGCAGCGGCCACCTGCCTCAAGGGAGGTTTAACCCTTGTCGGTCTAGAGTGCCGCCACGACCCATCGTGGGCAAACGACGAGGCCGAGTGTCATGACTGTTTCGATCAAAGGGCGAGACCGCGCCGCCGCCATGACCAGGGCTGGCCGCAGCTGGACCGTTCCGGTGGAATTTCATGGCCGCAGTCTGGACCTCGAATGCCGCGAAACCCTCGATGAACTCGAAGCATTGAAGGATGTCTGGCAGGGCCTGGAAGGCCGCAGTCCAGAAGCTTTCGGCTATTTTCAGAGCTTCGACTGGTGCCTGTCCTGGTCCCGGCTCTACCTCGCGCCGGAAAAGATGGAGGCGCGCGCCCGGGTCTATGTGCTGTGGGATGGCGCCGACTGCGTGATGATCTGGCCGCTGATGACCCGTCGCATCAGCCCGGCAATCACGCTTCTCGTTCCGCTGACGGCGCCGATGAACCAGTATTCGACGCTGCTTTACGATCCCGCCCGTTTTGATCGGACAGCCGGCCGGGCGGTGCTCGAGGAAATCCGCAGGGATCGGGGGCTCGATGCCATCTGCCTCGATCATGTGCCGCAATCCGCGCTACTCGCAGATATTCTGGAAGGCCAAGGCGTGAGCCCCGAGGGCGGGCAGCAATCCTCGATCCTCGATCTCTCTGCTATCACCGACTGGGAAAGCCATCACCGTGCCTTGCCGAAGAAACAACGCCTGCAGCGCAACAGCCGCCGCAACCGGTTGGAAAAACTGGGCGCCCTCGATTATCGCGTCTATCCGGCGGGAAGTCGCGGATACGCAGACAACATCGAGCGCTGCATCGCCCTGAAACAGGCCTGGCTCAGAGACACCGGCCGGCTCGGCCGCGACGTGTTTGACCCACGCTTTGTCGCCTTCCTCCGCGATCTCGGCACCAGTGCGAACGAGGGCGACGACGGCGTCTACCTGCATGCCCTGACGCTCGACGGCAGCCCGATCGCCATGGAAATCGGCATGCGCTTCCGCGATGACTATTACTGCTTCCTAGGCGCCATCGATCTCGCCTATCAGAAATATTCTCCGGGCAAGGTGCAGATGGAAAGCGCCCAGCGCTGGGCGATCGAAACCGGGATCCGCCGCTTCGATTTTCTCAATGACCCTTCCGCCTACAAGTCGAGCTGGACCAACGCCACCGAGCCGCTGACCGCCTCCTATGTTCCGCTGACCAGCCTCGGCCGGCTCTATTGCCATCACTGGATGGCAGGCCTTCGCCCGCATATGCGCTCCATCTACCATCGCTTCGGCGCGCAAATCCGGGCCCGCCTGCTGTCGGCGGTCGGTCCGGTCCAGCGCTTGCTTGGTCGCCATGGCGGCAGCATGGGCCTCGTCCTGTGCTGCATGCCATGATCGCGCGGTCAGTCGCCAGATTGCAGCAGGCGGTGCGTGACCCCGGCCTGCGCGGGGCGCTTGTCAGCATCTCCGTCCGCATCGCTGCCGCCTTTGTCGGGCTTGGTCTGCAGATCCTGCTCGCCCGGCTGATGGCGCTCGAGGATTACGGCGTCTATGTCATTCTCTGGACTTGGGTCAGCGTCGTCGGACAGATCGGTGTGCTCGGCTTCTACGATTCCGCCGCCCGCTTCATTCCCCGCTATGGCCGGCGCGAAAAACACGCCCACCTGACGGGCTACCTCGCGACCGGCTTCCGCGCCGTCATCCTCGGCTCCGGCGTGTTGGCTGCTCTCGCCATTGCCTTCCTGCTTGTCCTTCCGGGCCTTGTCGAGCCGGCCTTCCTGCTGCCGATCGGCGTGCTTGCCCTCGGCTTCCCCGTCCTGTCGCTCGAAACCTATGTGACAGGCATTGCCCGCGGTTTCGGCTGGTATGCGCTATCGACCGTGCCGGGTTTCATCCTGCGGCCGGTGATGGTGATGATCGGCGTCGGTCTGGTGAGGCTTGCAGGCCTGCCGCTCGATGCCGTGACCGTGCTTGCTATTGTCGTGCTCGCTTCGATCGTCGTTCTCATCGTCCAGGCCCTGCTGCTGCGCGCCCGCCTGCCCAGAAAGACCACGCCCACCGCAACGACACCGGAGCGCCGTCGATTCTGGCTACTCGCTTCGGTGCTGATGATGCCGGCGATGACGGCGGAAGAACTCTTCGTCTGGATCGACGTGCTGATCCTCGGCTTTCTGGTAAGCCCGGATCAGGCCTCCCTCTATTTCGCCGCCCAGCGCTCCCTGTCGCTCGCTGCCTTCGTGCAATATGGCTTCATGCTGGTCGCCGCGCGTGGCTTCTCGCTGTCGCTCGCCTCAGCCGACAGGGCAGGGCTGCAGGCGCGCATCACCCGCTCGACCAATGCCACCTTCTGGCTCACCATTCCCTCGGTCGCGCTGACGCTCGCCGCCGGCTATCCGCTGCTGCACCTCTTCGGAGAAGCCTTCGTCACCGCCTATCCCTGCCTCGTCTTGCTGGGCCTTGCCTATGTCATCCGCGCCGCAACCGGCCAGGCGGCCGAGCTCCTCGTGGTCCAGGGCCGCTACCGCCTGAGCCTTGCCATCGTGTCGCTCTCGGTTGCCGTCTGCGTCGCGGCGATGTTCGTCCTCGTGCCCCTCTGGGGCATAACAGGTGCCGCTGCCGCCATGGTCCTCGTGCAGATCGTCCGGCTGGTGGTGGTCACGGGGCTGGTCCACCGCCACACCGGCTATTGGGTGCTGGTTCGGCTGTTTGCGCGTGCCAACGGATAGGGCCGGAGGTGGTCACTCCACCTCTGCCAGCCGCTTCTCCCACATCGCCTTGAAGCCCGGACGGGACTGGATGCGGGCGAGCCATTCCGCCGTCTTCGGATGGGCGTCGAACAGCGGCTGATAGGCCTGGGCGTAGCGCACGACCTCGCCGAGATTGATGTCGGCCACGGTGAAGCGGTCGCCGACCGCATAGTCATGGGCGGAGAAATGCTTCTCCAGAACCCCGAACGGCCGAGCGAGGATCTGCGCGACTGCTTCGGCCTCGGCGCGGCCGGCCTCGGTCGAAAGCCGGCCCTCGTTGTTCGCATGCGAGATCTTCAGCGCCTCGGTCTCGATCGCGGTTGCTGCAAAAAGGGTCCATTGCAATGTCAGCGCGTCTTCGGCGGCATCCTTGGGCGCGATCGGCCCGCCGATCGTCTTCGCTACATGGATGGTCTGCGCCAGCGACTCGTTCAGCACGAGGCCGTCGTCCTCGATCGTCGGAATGCTGCCCATCGGGTTGACGGTGAGAAACGCCGGCGACCGCGTATTGAGCCGGGCATCCGCCGCCATCGGATCCTTGAGCTTGTAGGCCTGAATGACCGGCACCAGTTCGAAGGGCGCGCCGAGCTCCTCCATCAGCCAGAGAATGCGCGTCGCCCGCGACTTGTAGACGCCATAGATCTTCAGCATGCCGGTCTCCCTTGATTGGTGGGCCGGAGGCTATCGCGCCGATGGGCTATGGAAAAGCCGTTCGGACTGATGGGATCGATGAATTTTGCTGATCGCTCCTCACATTGACACGACGGCGCAACCGCGCGTATTCCTGTGGCTCCAGGGTCCGCAGTTCACCCAGGCGTCACCGCCCCGAAAAGGGGAGCTAAACCTGCCTTTCTCTTGTCGACACAGGCTCGTTTTTCCGTGCCCCGTCGGAAGTCGGTGACCACCGGCCTTGTGGTCTTTTCAACGACCGGGCACGACCAGGAGAACAGAGATGTCGAGGACGACCCATGCCTTTGCTGCGCCCGATCTGTCGGCGCTGGCGAAAAACCTCAAGCGCGAACTGGAAGCCCGGGTGGACCTGCCCGGCCATGTCGAGCTCCTGAACATGCTGACGCGTGCCGTCGGCTACCGAAACTACCAGCATTTCAAGGCGAGCCGGGCGGCAGAGGATCGCCTGGCCAATCCGCCCGTCGTCGAGGCCGAGCCCGCGGTCGATTTCCGCCGCGTCGAACTCACCGCCCGCTGCTTTGCCGGGACCGATAGTCTCGTCCGCTGGCCGGGCAAGCTCAACCAGCAGCAGCTCGCGCTCTGGGTGCTCTGGTCCTTCCTGCCGGCCGGTCAGGAGATGCCGGAAAAAGCGGTCAACGAGGTACTGATGCGCCACAACGGTTTCGGCGATCACGTGCTGATCCGCCGGGAACTGGTGAATATGGGGCTTTTGTCCCGCACCCGCGATTGCCGCCTCTATCGTCGGGTCGAGAAACGTCCGCCACCGGAGGCGCGCGAATTGATCCGCTGGGTCGGCAACCGTCAATCGTCACGGAACTGACGGGGAGCGAGGTTGCAGGGACGGGCGGCCTTCGCCCTCCGTCCCTCAGCCGGCGCGCGGCACAAGCTGCCGTTCTCGATCGAGCAGAATGCGTGTCCACTCCGGGTGGAACTGGCTGACCTCGAGCATTTCCCGCACGCTGTCGCGATCCATGGGACGCGAGAAATAATAGCCCTGGCCGGCCTTGCAATCGAGAGACAGCAGATGCTCGGCCTGGCTCTCTTCTTCGATGCCCTCGGCAATCACCCAGATTCCGAGCCCGCGTGCGATGTCGAGCAGCCCTTTCGTGATCACCGATCCGCTGCCGGCGTCGGCCAGGCGACGAACGAAGCACTTGTCGATCTTGATGACGTCGACCGGCACTGTCAGCAGATGGGTGAGCGAGGCAAAGCCGGTGCCGAAATCGTCGAGCGCCACCTTGATGCCGGCCTCGCGCATGGCCCGGATCTCTTCGGCAATCACATTGTCTTTCTGGGCGAGATAGACGGATTCGGTCACCTCGGCGACGACCACGCTAGCCGGCAGGCCGACGCGGCTCACGGCATCGACGATCCGCTGCGTCAGCCGACCACGGTGGAAATCGGCGGCGGACAGATTGAGGCCGACACGCGAGAATTGCAGACCTTCTCGCTGCCATTCGATGCATGCCGCCGAAATGCGCTCCAGCATGCGCTCGGTGATCTCGATTGCCACATGCGCATCCTTCATCGCCTCCTGGAAATGAGCGGCGGCAACCAGGCTGCCATCGGCCATCCTCATCCGGCAGAGCGACTCAAATCCCATGATCCGCCCGGTGGCGAGTTCGATGATCGGCTGGTAATGGGCGTCGATGCGGTCATCGCGCAGCGCCCGATCCACCTCCTGCACGGCACGGAAGCGCTTGACGATCGAGGTGCCGAGACCGGGGGCATATTCGAGATAGCGCCCGCGTGCCCGTTCCTTGGCGTGATAAAGAGCGTAGTCGGCATTCTGGCGCACCTGCTGCGGGCTGCGCTCGATGCCGGCCTTTGCGCCGCCGAGTGTCGCGGCAGGATAGATCAGATGCCCGGCACAGTCGGCCGGCTCCTTGATCCGCTGGATCAGCGCTTCGGCAAGTTCGGTCGGGTCCGTCGCCTCCAGGCAGGGCACGATCACGGCAAATTCGTCGCCGCCGAGCCGGAAGGTCATCTCCGCGGGCGCGCGATCCTTCAGGCGATGCGCAACGATGCGGATCAGGTCGTCGCCGGCGCTGTGGCCGAAGGTATCGTTGACCATCTTCAGATTGTCGAGGTCGATCAGCATCAGTGCCCAGTCCTGGCCCCGGCGCGCCACATCCTCGATCGTCTCGTTGAAGCGGCTGCGGTTCGGCAGGCCGGTCAGGTTGTCGGTTTCGGCAAGCTTCCGTCGCTCGGCAATCCGCTGGTCGCGCTCGATGGCGATAGCGCAGAGATGCACACAGGCTTCGACAGCCGCCTTCTCCGCATCCGATGGGCCGCGCGCGACACGGTAGTAGAAGGCAAAGGTGCCGAGCACCTTCCCGGCACCGATGATCGGCGTGGACCAACAGGCTCTCAGGCCATTGGGCAGGGCCAGGCTCTTGAAGGCCTGCCAATAGGGATGCGTGTCGATATCCTCGACGAGAACGGGCTCGCCGAAATATGCTGCGGTCCCGCATGAGCCCACGCCGGGTCCGATCGCGGTTCCATCGATGGCGGAGGTGTATTCGAGCGGCAGTGACGGACCGGCGAGATGCCTCAGCCGCTGCTCGTCGTCGAGCAGCAACACCGAGCAGACGAGATCATTGCTGCTCGCTTCCACCTCGCGGCAGAGTCTATCGACCGTCTCCGCCAGAGGATGTCCCATGGCGATCATTTCGAGGATGGTGTTCTGCAGTTTCAGGAACATGGGTTTCGCTGCATTAGGGTCGTCAGCGATTAGATCAGCCGGGCCTTAAACAGAGATTACGACTAACCGAAAATACGGGTGTTGGTTTCCCAAGCGTTAACGCTGAGGCTCGCTCTTCGCCGGATCACGCAGCCGCGCGCGTATTGTCGGTGACGATCAGATGCCCATAGCCGGTTTCGCCGTCCAGAAGCTCGTCGCCGACGCGCTCCTTCCAGCGATATCCGCGGATTGCTCCCTTTTCGGCACCTCCGACGATATTGCCGCGGATGACCGTCTTGCCCGCACCCTCGACCACGCTCACCCGCATGCCTTCCGGGCTGTCACGCAGGATGTTGTCGCTGACGATGACGTTGCGCAGATAGGGACCCCAGCCGATCGCAAGCGCCGCCGTCTCCGCCCCTTCGACGAGATTGCCACTCACCAGCGTGTCGGCCTCCACCGAGATGCCGAAGCCGAAGCTGCTGATCGTCGGCACATAGGGGCCCTTGTTGACGATCCGCCTGACAATGTTGTTGCTGACGGTCGACAGGCGGCCTCCATGGTCGAAATTGGCGACCGATATGCCGATCGCCGCGCCATCGATGATGTTGCCTGTGATCACCGCGCCCTCGAACTCGAATTCGGCATAAATGGCAGTCTCGCCGGAGCGGAAGCCCTGGTTGCCGCTGATCGTGATGTTGGAGGCGGAATTGGCCCGGATCGCCGAGAAGGCGCAGTCCGAGACATGGTTCTGCGACACCAGCACATTGTCGGCGCGGAAGATGTTGATCCCGTTGCCATATTGCCCGGTGCCGCCATTGGTCGCGCCGATCCGTGCCACGCGGTTGCCGGTGATGATGGTGGCGTCTTCGCCCTTCGTCCAGCGATGCACGAGAATGCCGCCATTGCCGCAGTCGAAGATCTGGTTGTTGCGGATCGAAAACGCCTTGCCCTCGATCGCCCAGATGCCGGCTTCAGCAGCGCCCGAGATCCGTGTCGTATCGATCCGGCCGCCGCAGCGTGCCAGATAGATCCCGCATTTGCGGCTGCCGGTGATCTCGCAAGCCTCGATCGTCACGTCGTCGACACTGCGGAAGGACAGGAGCCCCTCGGTGTAATCGGCAAGCCAGCGATTGGCGCCGTCGAAGGTGAGACCGGAGAGGCTGAGGCGGCGGATGTCCTGGGCGGCGATCAGATGCCCGTCACCACGATAGACAAGCCGCGTCAGCCCCGGTACGCCGACGATCCGGCTGCCGTCGCGCAATTCGAGATTGGCAACCTCATAGGTTCCGGCCGCAAGGAAGACCGGCTGGCCCATGACAGCCGCCCGGTCGATGAGATCCTGCAGCTTGGCGCTCTGGTCGTCTTCGGCGCCCGGCAGGATGCCGGCTTCGGCCGCGTCGAACCCACCGCGCAGTTCCGCCATGGCAAGCGTCTGGGCAGAGGCAAGGCGCAGGCTGCCGGGCAGGGCCGCTGTCGCAAAGAGCCCGCCAAGGCCGATCATGACCGAGCGTCGAGAAGGCATGTGTCCGTTCCGTTTCCGGCTGTAGCTGTCAGGGCAAGAACCTTGGAGGAAGCCGGCAGTCCCGGCAAGAACAGGCTTAAAACAGTGTTAACGGCGCGCGTGAAGCGCTTCGCCTTTGGTCTAAGCAATTTCAGGCAAAGACTTGAGCCAGATCAAGGAAACTTGCCGGCCTGATCCTATTCTCACACCAGAAAGACATGAACACGAAGGAAAACGATCATGCTTCGCCTCGCTGCAGTTCTCTATATCCTCGTCGCCAGCGCCGTCGGCGGTGCGGCGGTGATCGCGGTCCTGTCGCTCGAGATGCGCGAAGGCTGGCAGATCGCGGCGGCTTTCGCAGCCGGTCTCGTGCTTTCGATCCCGGTTTCGGCCGTTCTGGCGAAAAAGATCTACAACGCCTTGCAAGGACCGAAGCCGGTCTGAGCCACACCCTTCGGCATGGGACGCAAGCCCTTCCTGTCCTGGCGGAGCGGGGAGGGTGGTGAACAACCAGTCCCATGACGACCGGCCGGCATTTTCTCGGGGGAGGGAATGCCGGTCGGGTCGTTTTGCGTTTCAGCAATCCGCTTCCGGCCCGTGCGGTGCCGTCTCTGTCAGCCTTCGCCCTGCTCGAAGCGCTTGAACTGAGCCTCCAGGCCCTCGGTGAAGCGGGCATAGAGCCGCCCGAACGCCTCCACATCCTCGTTTGACCAACCGGCGGTCGCCTCGGTAATCGTCTCGCGCTTGATGGCCTCGATCTCATCGAGCACCTTGCGCCCTGCCGCCGTCACCCTGACAAGGCTGCGCCGTCCGTCCTCTTGCGAGGCCGCGCGCTCCAGCAATCCCTGTTTGACGAGATCCGCCACGATCCGGCTGCCCCGCGAAGGATCGATCCTTAGCTGTTCGGCGATCGTACCGACCGTCACCTCCTGCTGGCTGCCGATCCGCTTGATGACGCCGATGGCATCGAGGTCAGACAGTTCCAGCCCCGTCCCGATGCGTTTCAGCGCCATGCGCCCGATGAAGCGGCGGCCGATCAACAGCCGCATGCGCGTCATGGCATGCCCGATGGTCGCGAGAGACGAGTCTCCGCAAACGGGGAGAGCATCCTGAGTTTCGGTCACCGGCTCATCGCCAGCGGGATGGGAGTGTGAAGCAGACATCATGGTTCCAGCATAGCAAAGGTCGGACGGTGCGAAAAGCAAAATGAATGCCTTCAGCAAATATGTGCTATTGACATATAAATGCGAGGGGCACATTTTGTGGCCAGACAGGAGCCCCCGATCCATGACCAGAGCCACCACTGCCGCCCCCTCCGGGCCCGAACCCCGTTTCGAACCGCACCCGACGACGAGCGCCACCGTCCCGCAAACCGCAGACAATACGCCGCTGGTCACCGATCCCAGGCTCCGCCTCTTCGTCTATCTCCTGCTGATGTCCGCCATGTTCATGGCGACCCTCGACAACCAGATCGTCTCGACGGCACTGCCCACCATTGTCGGCGAGTTCGGCGAACTGGAACGCTTCGGCTGGGTCGGTTCCGCCTATCTGCTGACGACCAGCGCCGTCATGCCGCTCTATGGCAAGTTGGGTGATCTCTTCGGCCGCAAATACGTGATCATGGCAGCAATCGCCATCTTCACAATCGGTTCGCTGGTCTGCGGCCTTGCCGTCTCCATGGACACCCTGATTGCCGCTCGCGTCCTGCAGGCATTGGGCGGCGGCGGCATCATGGTCTCGATCTTCTCGATCAATGCCGATCTCTTCGAGCCGCGCGAACGCGCCCGCTACCAGAGCTATTCGAGCCTCGTGCTGATGGCCTCGGGCGCCCTCGGTCCCGTACTCGGCGGCACGCTGTCGGATCTCTTCGGCTGGCGCTCGATCTTCCTCGTCAACCTGCCGATCGGCATCGCTGTCCTCATCGGCCTTGCCTTCCTGCTCCCCTATCGCAAGCCGAACCGCAAACCGAAGATCGACTATGCCGGCGCCATCCTGCTCGCGGGCGCCGTCGCCTCGATCGTCTTCTGGGCCGATAGTGGCCAGATCTTCGGCTCGCTGATCGCGTGGGAAAGCCTCGCCGTCGTCGCCTTCGGTGCCCTCTGCGCGATCGGCTGGATCCTCGTCGAGCGCCGCGCACCGGAACCCGTCGTCCCGCTCACGCTCTTCTCCAAGCCGACCATCAACCTGCTGCTGATAATCTCCCTTGTCTCAGGCGCCATCGGCATCGGTTCGGTCAACTATATCGCCCTCTATCTGCAGACCACAACCGGCCTCTCGCCCTCCATGGCCGGTCTGCTCTTCGTCGCGACAACAGGCGGGATCGCCATCGGCTCGATCGCCGCCGGCCGCCTGATCGCCCGCACCGGCCGCTACAAGCCCTTCTCGATTGCCTCTGCAGCCCTCGGCGTCATCAGCCTCGGCATCTTCTCCGTCCTGCATGCCGGAACGCCCCTGATCTTCATCGCGCTGGTCATGCTGCTCCAGGGCTTCGGCGTCGGCATCGGCCAGCAGGTGCCGGTCATCGGCGTCCAGAATGCCGCCTCCAAAGCCGATGTCGGCGCCGCCACCGGAACGGTCACGCTGACGCGCATGGGCGGTGCTGCGATCGCCATCTCCATCTACGGCGCGATCGTCAGTTCAGGCCTGACCCATGTCCAGATCGCACTGCCCGGCGGCGTCGAATTCCGCAACCTCACACCCGAAGGTCTCGCTGCCCTGCCGCAGGCCGCCCAAACCCTCGTCGCCAACGCCTATTCCGACGCCTTCGTGCCGCTCTTCCTGACCGCCTCCGGCATGATGGTGATCGGCCTGATCGCAGCGCTGCTGTTGCCCAACATCCGCCTGCCACGCGAAGGCGAGGGCAAGTTGCCGGAGGCGGTCGTGGCGGAGTGAGGTTTGAGGGCCAACTGCAATAATCTGGCTCAGGAGATCTGAAGACAACCACCAAACGCCTCACGCAAGTCTGCAACCATATGCTGCGTGCATCAGCATAATTCGCGCAATTTTCAGCCTTCGAGGTTTCAGGTATGCAGATACAATCCGCTTACGGTGCATCGTCCTACTCGGCCACCACCAAGCCGGCCAGCACCGCAGCGTCAGAAGGGAGACCAGATCTGGAGCAGATGCTCGAAAATCTGCGCAAAGATCCCGCGATCAATGCCCGTATCACTGAAAATGAAGCCGGCAGCTATGATTACAACATACAGGGTGAAAGCTGGTCCGATAAGAGCTTCGCCGCGCGAGCAATAATCACAGAACTGAATGGCGAAAGCTTCAGGCTCATCGGAACCGAGGGCTGGATATTGCCATCTGATTCTGATGCGCAGTTGTTCAAGCAGTTGACCGGCTACAACCTTCTCATCCTAGGTGATCATCCCGTAGTGCTGGATGACGACGGCTTTCCGCCGGCAGCAGCCGATGAAGCGTCTGTTAAGCAAGCATTCGATTTCATAACCGAGATAACTCTTTGCCGAGCCGAAGGTTACTTCGAGGGAGAGCTGACCTCGGAGAATATCGGTTCCATACTGGCGGCTTACAATATCTCACCTGGCACTGACAGCTTCATCGATCAGGTCCTTGAGCTATTGAACAAGTCAGACACTGGCCCGAGTGTTAGCGCGGAACACGCGCAGACGGACCAGATCAGCGAATTGCTGGACATCGCCTCGGCTTGATGACGAGCGTGCGATGCGCCGTATCTCGCGCGCTCGCGTCAGCCTTGCCACAGGAAACCCCCGGCCGAGGCGCGGCCAGGGGTATTGATCTTCGCAAACCTCAGGCCGCGTAGCGCTGCGCGCTGGCTTCCCTCTGAACCTTGAAGCGGGCGACGAGCGCGCGAAGATGCGCGGTCTCTTCCGCCAGTTTGGCGGTGCTGGCCGCAGCCTCTTCCACCATCGCGGCGTTCTGCTGGGTCATCTGGTCCATCTGGTTGACGGCCGTGTTGACCTCGGTCAGCCCGAGCGATTGTTCCTGGGCGGCCGTCGCGATCGAGGTGACCTGGCTTGCAATGCCGATGACCTTGGTCTGGATGTCGCTCAGGGCCTGGCCGGTGGAGCTGACAAGGTTCACCCCGGTCTGCACCTCCTGCGACGACTTGGTGATCAGCGTCTTGATGTCCTTGGCAGCGGTCGCAGACCGTTGTGCGAGTTCGCGGACTTCCTGGGCGACGACGGCAAAACCCTTGCCAGCTTCGCCGGCCCGTGCCGCTTCGACGCCTGCGTTGAGAGCGAGCAGGTTGGTCTGGAAGGCGATCTCGTCGATCACGTTGATGATCTGCGAGATTTCCTTCGAAGCCTGCTCGATCCGGCTCATCGCCGACGTCGCTTCGCCCACGACGCCGGACGACGCTTCGGCGAACTGCCGGGCTTCCGTCACCATCTTGCTCGATTCCTGCGCCCGCGCGGTCGAAGTCTTCACGGCGACCGTGATTTCCTCAAGCGCCGAAGAGGTCTCCTCCAGCGAGGCGGCCTGGTTTTCCGTGCGCCGCGACAGGTCGTCCGAGGCCTGACGGATTTCGTCGGCGCCACCATTGATCGCATCGGCCGACTGGCGAACCTGCTGCATCAGGTTGCGCAGGCTGCCCATGGTCTCGTTCACATTCGTCTGCAGGCTCGCAAAGACCCCCTGATACTGTCCTTCCATGCTCTCGGTCAGGTCGCCCTTCGCCAGCGCCGAGATGACGCGTCCGGTTTCGGCGATGCCGGCATCGACGGATTCGACCAGCGTGTTGACGTTGGCGGCGAAGCGGTCGAGGTCCGGATTGTCGTAGCGCTTGGTAATGCGGCGGGTGAAGTCGCCGGCGACGGCAGCATCGACCACGGTCGCGATGTTCGACTGCAGGTCGGCATTCTTCTCCTGCAGTGCTGCTTCCTGAGCCGCGAGATCGCGGATCTTGATGGCGTTCTGCTTGAAGACGTCGACGGCCTTGGCCATCATCCCGATCTCGCTTTTGTGGGTAAGGCCAGGGATGACGGTGTCGAGCTTGTTATCGGCAAGCGCACCCATCGCGCCGGTAATCTGGCCGATCGGCTGCGTGATGCTACGTGCGATGAAGAAGGCGATGAGACCGGCCATGACGAGGCCGACGCCAGCGAGCGTGCTGCCGATCACGACGGCAGTTTTCATCGTCGACTGGATACTCGGCCCCAGCGTGTCCTGCTCCTTCTTCAAGTCGAGCTTGAGCTGCTCCACGGAGTCGGAGAGCGCTTCCCCGGCGACGTTCATCGTCTCGTTGATCACCTGGTTTCGGCTCTTGATTACGTTATGCACCGACTGAAGGCCGGCCTCGTAGGTGTTCAGTTGGCTCGTCAGTGTTTCCAGCGTGGTGAGCACGGTCGGGTCGGTGCTGGCAGCCGTGACCTTGGAAACCTCGTCGCGCGCCTTCACGGCAAACTGCGTCGCGCCCTCGAAAGCGGCATCGCTGTTGTTCAGCAGGAACTTGTTCGTTCCGAGCCGGAGGCTGCTCACCTCATACTTCACGCGCTCGATCAAGGCGGCCGCCTGTTGGTTTCCAGAGGCTTCGACGGTCTTGCCGATCGCCTCCAGTTCCTCGGCCATTTTCGGGCCGAGCGTATCAAGCGTTCCATTGACGATTGCGTCGCGCTGGGTCTGTAGCGCCACCACCTTGTCGAAGCCTCGAGCATAGGTGTCGACGAAGGGGTGAAAACCCGATACCGTCGCCCTTTCAGCATCATCAAGCCCGAAGCCTAGCATCGTGTCGATCGAGGCTTTCGTGGTCGCAAGACGTGTCGTTACGTCCTGTTTCAACTGTTCGGTTGGCTCGGCGCGAAACTTGCGGAAGGCGAGGCGCGCTTCCAGCATGTTGGCCTGGATGCGACCCGCTTCGTTCGTCTCCTTGGCGCTCTCGCGATATTCACCGAACGACGCCTCGTTGGTGAGGTTCGAATAGATGCCGGCCCCGGCGATCACGCTGAGCACCAGCAGAACGGATCCGAATCCCAGATAGATCTTGTTTCCGATTTTCATGTTGTCGAGCACGCGAGTCAGTCCTTGACCAGGGGTTGAGTAATGACGCGATCCTGATCGCCGCTCCTTAAAAAGTGATGAAATACTAATTGTTAGACCGCTAAATTTCGCACTGACTTAATCATTTTAAGCTGAATCGCGGGTTCCGTTGCAATTCATGGGTGCCGGTGACGGTTCTTTCGAGCTTTTCCGAGGATGACCGACGCCTCAGGCCGGGAGCGTTAGGCCGGGCGCGGCCGGCCGGTCCATGCAGCCATAAGCTTCGCGCCAGCCGCGGCTGACAGGTTGCGGCCAACGATGTCAGTGAATCGGTGCAGCATGTTGAAGCCTCTCCCGTCCGGCCCGGCCTCCCTCCTGTCGAAGCGGCTCTTGTCGCTCGGCCTCGGCACGGCGCTTGTCGGCTCGCTCTCGGGCTGCATCCTGATGACCGATACCAGCCGGATGAACATCGAGGTCTTTCAGGACGAGGTGGCCCCGGTCTGGTACGATCCGGCCCGCACGCCGCCGGCCGCCGATCAGTCAGCACCGCAAAAGCGCAGCCTCTACCAGACGCAATTCCACCAGACCTATGGCCTGCCGGTCTCCAACCCGCTGCACCGCACGCTCTACGGCGTGATGGTCGATGATGGCCACACGCTGCCTGCCATCCCGCTCGATCGCGTACGCTCCGACATGCTGCGCCAGGAGGTGAGCTACCAGTCGACGGAAGCCCCCGGCACCATCGTCGTCGATACCAGGGCGCATTACCTCTATCTCGTCCAGCCGAACGGCAAGGCGATCCGCTACGGCGTCGGGCTTGGTCGTGACGGCTATGCCTGGTCGGGCCGCGGCGTGATCCAGCGCAAGGCGAAATGGCCGCACTGGACGCCGACCGACACTATGGTCGAGAACAATCCCAATCTCCGGCCCGTTTCGGCAGCCCGTGGTGGCCTCGTCGCCGGCCTCAACAACCCGCTCGGCGCGCGTGCGCTCTACATCTACCAGGACGGCAAGGACACGCTCTACCGTGTCCACGGCACGCCCGACTGGCAGTCGGTCGGCAAGGCGACGTCCTCGGGCTGCGTGCGCATGTTCAATCAGGATGTCATCGACCTCTTCGATCGGGTGCCCGACAACACGCCGATTGTTGTCATTTAGCGACACCTGACCGCCGCGTTTGCCTCTCTCCAAAACGTGAAAGGGGGCGCGCGTTGCTTTCATTGAAGCTTTCCTGTTTGCATCGCATCATCGCGGAACAAAGCGCACCTCCCAGCGTCTTCCTCCGCAGAACTGCTACAGGAAACTCATACCTAAATGTCCTCTACACCACATCTGACCCGCCGTTCGCTCCTGTCCCTGACAGGCCTCGGCGCGGCGTCCCTGCTGGCCAGCTGCACCACCTCCCGTCCGCTCCCGGCGGATGCCCGTCTCGAGGGACCTGTCGTGCCGGCCGCACCGAGCGGTCGCACGCCCGAACTCGATGCCATGTATGGCGAGGTCTATGACGGCGGCTACGTCATTCCGGCCGTGCCCTACTGGCGCATTCCCGAGCGCTTCTATCGCCAGCAGGTGATCGATCCCACCGGCGAAGCCCCAGGCACCGTTGTCGTCGACACCCCCAACCGCTTCCTCTATCTCGTCGAGCGCGGCGGCACTGCCATGCGCTACGGCGTCGGCATCGGCCGCGACGGTTTTGCCTGGGGTGGCGCCGGCGTCATCCAGTGGCGCCAGAAATGGCCGAAATGGACCCCGCCGGACGAGATGATCGCCCGCCAGCCGGAGCTCGAGAAGTATTCCGTCCGCAACGGCGGCAAGCCGGGTGGCATCGACAACCCGCTCGGCGCCCGCGCGCTCTACATCTTCAAGAATGGCCAGGATACGCTCTACCGCCTGCACGGCTCGCCGGAATGGAATTCCATCGGCAAGGCCGTGTCCTCGGGCTGCGTGCGTCTGATGAACCAGGATATCATCGACCTCTACGAGCGTGTGCCGACCAAGGCGAAGATCGTCGTTAAGCAGTAACCTGCCGTTCTGAACAGATCTTGCACGGCATCGCCGCAAGACAAAAAGAAGGCCCCGCCGGTGACGGCGGGGCCTCTCTGCATCATGGGGTCGCAGATGCTCGTCGGGATCAGGCGGCCTCGAGGGCCTTCTCGATTGCCTGCACGGAATGGCCGGTCAGGTCCTTGTCGAGCTCGCCGATCAGCACCGCCGAGAGCTGCTTGTGGTAGCTCTTGCGCATCTCGCCGAGCGTCCGCGGTGCCGCGATGATCACCAGGTTCTTGATCTTGCCGTCGAGAACCTGCCTGTTCAGCATCTCGGTGATGCCGTTGCTGAAGCCGTCCTCGTCCTGCTGGCTGTCATCGGGATTGGCGGCACTGCTGGAATGGCGGGCGCCGGATGGGATTTTCGAACCGTCGATCTCGTCTGACGGAATGGCCCTCAGCTTGATATCAAGCGCATTGCCCTCATTTTCGAAAAGGCTCAGCTTCTCGCCATCGGCGACGGCAATCACGGCATTCTGCGGTACTTGCATGGACATTCTCCTTGATGGTCTGTGCGACGTCCACCGAAGGTGGAGCGGCCGCAGTTGACCTAAGGACAACCCCTCGCAGCGGGATCGGTTCCTCGTTCCAGGCCCTCGCCGGGACGGCGGATTGACGCGGTTTACTCCCGACAGCGAAACGGGCTGAACGAGCTCGCAGCGCCTGCATTCATGCTGGCGATGGTGAGGCCATTTGCCACCTCGATATCGGCCTCCGTCTCCGGACAGGCATCGACATCGGCAAGGCAGCCGCTGTCGATGAAGGCCTGGTTCTCCGCCATGAACGCGTCTGACACACCCTCACGTCCCACATGGTCGAGGATCTCGGCAAAGGCCTGCCGGTAGACGTCGCATTTTTTCCGCTGCCAGTCGGAGCGTGCTTCCACGGTCGTCCCGGCTTCCTGACTTTCGGCGTGTGCCGGGGCTGTGAGGCTGGCAAGGCCAAAGACGAGGGCGATGCAGGGCCAGAGATTGTGACGAGCGATCATCGCGCGTATCTCGCAAAGATAGCGTCACCGATCTCGGCAATCGCTGCGTCCCGCGCCTTCAGCGGATGCGTCTTGCCGTCCATGTAGATCGCAATGACGAGCGGCTGGGCGCCCGGCGGCGGCCGCACGACGGCGATGACCCCGCGTGTGCCATGACCGCCGGCACCACTGCGATCGGCGATCTGCCAGCCTTTCGGCAGTTTGGACCGCAATAGGCCATCGGCCACCGCATTGGCGGACATCCAGGCTTCCAGCTGGTCGCGGGCGGCGGGGGCAAGTGCATCCCCGAGCAGCAGGTGTTCAAGCGTCTGCGCCATCGCCTGCGGCGTCGTCGTGTCGCGTGGATCGCCGGGTGTCGCCTCGTTGAGCTCAGGCTCATAGCGATCGAGCCGGGTGGTCTTATCGCCGATGCCGCGCAGGAAGCCCGTCACTTCGGCCGGCCCGCCCAGCGTTTTGAGGATTGCATTGGCCGCCGCATTGTCGCTGGTGCGCAGCGTGATCTCGCAAAGCGCCCGCGTGGAGAGGTTTGTCCCCACCCGCTTCTCCGTCACCGGCGAATGCGGACGCAAATCCGCTTTGGTGATGCGTGTCGTCTGCTCGAGAACGGCGTTGCCACCGGCCAGGGCGGCCGCACAGGCGAGCGACTTGAAGGTGCTCGCCATCGCAAAACGCTCCGTCTCGCGATAAGCGACGACCGTGCCGCGCCCCGTATCGATGACGGAAAGCCCGACCCGCATGCCGAGCCTCTCCTCCACCCGCTTGGCCGCCGCGATAATCTCGCCTTCGGCAGCCTGCCCGGACGCCGGCAGGGCGCCACCGAAAAGCATCAGCGGCAGAACGAGAAGCCGGATTGGGGCGGTCATCCGGCGGGTGGTACGAGGTGTCGATGATGTCATGCGGTGCTCTCCTTCTTTGGCCCTCATCGGTGCCAATCAAGGCATCAGGGAGGCACGCGGCAGGAGAGATGGAAAAGACGGGTTCATCTCGGCTGGGAGGCTCACTGTGTCCCGACTGCGGCCAGAACAGTCTTCGTCTCACTGAGATAGGCCTGCATCGAGGCCCGGTCTTGTTCGATGGAATGGCATTTCTCCACCGTCTCCTCGAGCGCTGCCAGCTGCTCCCGCAGGGCATCCGCCTGGTCTAGCGAGCGGACGGAATGGGCTCCCGGACGATGTGGCCGGGCGCGGGCATCCGGAAAAGGCCTCGCGAACGGGGTCGCGTCAGTCCCCGTCGATCGCTTCGAGATGCCCCTTCAGCCGCTTGAGGCTGTCGCGCAGGCTCTCGATCTCGGAGATGTCGCAGCCGATCTGGTTGCCGATCGTCGAGAAGACTTCGAGCGCGCGCGCCTTGAGGGCCCGCCCTTCCTCCGTCAGCGTGATGAACACCACGCGTTCGTCGGCCGCATCCCGGCGGCGCGACACGTAAGAGATCTGCTCGAGCCGCTTCAGGAGCGGTGACAGCGTGCCGGAATCGAGCCCGACCTTTTCACCCAGCGCCTTCACCGAGATGTCGTCTTCCTCCCACAGCGCCATCATCACCACATATTGCGGATAGGTCAGCCCGAGCGGGGAAAGCAGCGGCTTGTAGGCACGCGTAAAGGCGTGCGCTGCGCCGTAAAGCGCAAAGCACAGCTGCTTGTCCAGCCTCAATTCCTTTTCGAGTGTTTCGTCGTCCATGGCCCTTGATGAACCCCTTTCGGCATCTATTGTTTCGATAGTGGCCAATACAGGCGCACATTTCAATGCGCAAAAAACAATTGCGCGCAATTCAATTGTGTACTATATAGAAAATCACCAACCGCAAAACAAGGAGAAGACCCAATGGCTATTCTTTACACCGCACACGGACATGCCACCGGCGGCCGCTCAGGTCATGGCGCCTCCGACAATGGCGTGCTCGATGTCACGCTGACCACCCCGAAGGAACTCGGCGGCGACGGCGCGACCGGCACCAATCCCGAGCAGCTCTTCGCGGTCGGCTATTCCGCCTGCTTCCTCGGCGCTCTCAAGGCCGTTGCCGGCAAGGAAAAGGTCAAGATCCCGGAAAATGCCAAGGTTCATGCTGATGTCGGCATCGGCCCGCGCGAGGATGGCACCGGCTTCGGCATCGAAGTGAAGCTCTCGGTCGAGATCCCCGGCATGGAGCGCGAACTGGCCGAGAAGCTGGTTGCTGCAGCCCACATCGTCTGCCCTTACAGCCACGCCTTGCGCACCTCGACGGAAGTTCCGGTCTCGGTCATCTGATCGGCACACCGCCGACCCTATGCATCCACCGTCCGAAGGCCGGCCTCGCGCCGGCCTTTTTCCTGTGCGAGCGTCCGTCATTGGTGTTGGCATGGATCGCCGTTTCCGCAGGTGGTCAGCGCCCGCGCGGTCATAAGCATCAGGCGGAGGAGGGGAACCCTTTGCCCTTGTTCCCGGTTCGACCTTTATACCAACAACCGAGGACGAAACCATGCAAACCACCACAGCCAATGCAATCTATGAGGATCACCGTCTGTCGCCGGATCTGCCGGTCGAGGAAGCCACGCGTCACGAGATCCGTCACCGATACCCGGCATCCGCCTTCCGCGGCCCGCTTTTCGAAGGTCGTGACCGGATCGCGCTTGTCATGGCGACTGTCATGCTGATCGGCCCGCTGGTCGCCCTTCCGCTCGGTCTCGGCTGAGGTAGCCGTCAGGCACTGATCTCGATCATGCCCCGACGAAGGATCGAGGGGTCGGCCTGCATGCCGGCCTCGATCTCGCCGTGCAGGTCTATCCAGATCGGCACAGCGCTTGACAGCGTGCGCGCGCCCTCGGCGGTCAGCCGCAGGCGCTTGCCGCGCTTGTCCTTCGGGTCGGGCTCGATTGACACCCAACCGCGTGCCGAAAGCGGCTTCAACGCTGCCGTCAGCGTGGTCCGGTCCATCGCCAGAAGCTTGGCCACCGGCCCCATGGGCGGCGGCTCCGGGCGGTTCAGCGCCATCATCAGGGAAAATTGCTGATTGGTGAGCCCGACGGGCTTCAGCGCCAGATCGAAGCGGCGGGCAAGTGCCCGCGCTGCTCGCTGGGCATGCAGGCAAAGACAGTTATCTCGGACATGGATGATGGTTGCATAGGGAATCAGGGGCATGTTTGACATGGACCGAATATGTTGATATCAACGTAAATGTCAAGAGGAGGAACAGCAAAATGGAATATTCGGTTGTTTCGCGGGAGGAGTGGCTGGAGGCCCGCAAATCCCTGCTGCAGCAGGAGAAGGAGCTGACCCGTCAGCGCGACCGGGTAAACGCCGCCCGCCTCGCCTTGCCCTGGGTGCGCGTGGAGAAGGATTACCGCTTCCGGTCATCCACGGGCGAAAAGACGCTTGCCGATCTCTTCGACGGGCGCAGCCAGCTGATGATCAACCATTTCATGTTTCATCCAGATTGGGAGGCAGGCTGCGAGGGCTGCTCCTTCTTCGCCGATCATATCGATGGCATGCTGCCGCATCTCAACAATCACGACGTCACCTTCGTCACCGTCTCCCGTGCGCCGCTTGAGAAGATCGAAGCCTACAAGCGGCGCATGAACTGGCATTTCCCCTGGGTCTCGTCCGCAGGCAGTGATTTCAACTACGACTTCCACGTCTCCTTCACCAAGGAGGAGCTCGCCTCCGGCTCGGTGAACTATAATTTCCGCCAGACGCCGAGCGACCGCGCTTTCGACGAACTTCCGGGCCTGTCTGCCTTCTATCGCAACGACAAGGGCGAGATCTTCCATACCTATTCGCAATATGCCCGGGGCGGGGAGGAGGCTCTCGGCACGCTGATGATCCTCGATCATGCGCCGCTCGGCCGCAACGAAACGGGCACGCTGAGCTTCGTCAAGCGCAAGGATGAATACGCTGAGAAGCCGGTCGAGATGGCTGGTTGCTGCCACTGAGGAGGATGTCATGGAATTTCCAAAACCCAGCGAACATCACCATGTCCTCGACCGGCTGGTTGGCGACTGGCTGTTCGTGACCTCGACCGGCATGGATGGCTACGACCCCGACGATCCCGAAAAACGCTGGACCGAAAAGGTCCGCTCCATCGGAGGCCTCTGGGTGGTCGCGGAAGGTGAGGGCGGCATGGGTGCGAAGGGTGATCGCGCCACCATGATCATGACCCTCGGCTACGATCCCCGCGAGGGCCATTATGTCGGCAGCTGGATCGGCTCGATGATGGACAAGTTCTGGGTCTACAAGGGCTGGCTGGAAGACAGTGGGCAGACGCTGGTGCTTGAGGCCGAGGGGCCGAGCATGCAGGATCCGTCGCGCACCGAGACCTATCGTGACGTCATCCATTTCATCGATGACGACACCCGAACCTTCTCGGGCAGCGTCCGCCAGCCCGACGGCAGCTTTCACATTTTCATGACCAGCGAAGCAAAACGCATCGGCTGATCGCCGACAGATTTGGAGAGGGACTGCGCATGCATGGCACATTCATCTGGCACGAGCTGATGACCCCCGATCCGGCCGCGGCCAAGGCCTTTTATGGCCCGCTGCTCGGCTGGGAGCCGACCGATATGCAGATGGAAGGCTTCACCTACACCTCGTTCGCGGTCCCCGGCTTCCCGTTCGGCGTCGCCGGCATGATGGCGCTGACGGAAGACATGAAAGGGCAGGGCATCCCGCCGAACTGGACCGGTTACATCGGCGTCGATGACGTCGACCAGACGGCGGCCGACTATGCGGCGAATGGCGGCACGATCTGCCGCCCCGCTGAAGATATCCCAGGCGTTGGACGATTCGCAGTGGTCGCGGACCCGCAGGGCGCCATCCTTTGCATCATGACGCCGAAGATGGAAGATGGCTCCGAAGGCAGCTGGCCAACCCCGGGCAGTGTGGGCACGGTCGGCTGGAATGAGCTGATGGCCGGCGACTGGGAAAAGGTCTGGGATTTCTATGCCGCCCGATTTGGCTGGGAAAAGGACATGGCCGTCGACATGGATGCCATGGGTACCTATCAGACCTTCAAGCTCGGCGACCGTGGCATCGGCGGTATGATGACCAAGCGACCGGAAATGCCGATGCCCTATTGGGGCTTCTATTTCATCGTCCCGGCCATCGACGCGGCGATCGAAAAGGTGAAGTCACTCGGTGGAGAGCTTCTGATGGGCCCGCATCAGGTCCCCGGCGGTTCCTGGATTGCGGCCTGCCAGGACCCGCAAGGCGCCTACTTCAATCTGACGTCAGCAGAGAAATGACATGAAAGAAGCCGGAGCCGCGTCAAGCGGGCTCCGGCTTCTTTCGAATTCGACAGTTGCCGTCGTGGGTGCCGGCCTCAGCCGCGCTTCACGGCCTTTTTCACCGCACGCTTCTTCGGTGCGGGTGCCTGCTCGGCTTCGAGCGCTTCCCGTTGCATGCGCAGCGCCTTCAACGTTTCCGTCTTGCGTTCGCGCGCGGTCGCTTCCTGAGCGATCAGCGAGCGGGCAACGCTGTCGGTCGTGGCGGCCTTGTCCTGCGGGGAAACCTTTTCGGGCTTGAAGAAGGTCTCTTTGGTGGCGGTCATGTCCGGATCCTTCCTGCAGCCTGGCTGCCTGTCTCGGCATGTCTTGTCCCTGCCCGTGTCGCAATCTGCATTGCGCCTTCGTGGCGGGGAGGGCGGGTCCGCGCGCCCGAGGGCGCACGGATCATGTCGTCATTAGCGCGTACGCACTGCCTTCTTCGGAGCCGGCAGAAGGCCTTCGCGCTGCATCTTCTTGCGCGCGAGCTTGCGCTGACGGCGAACGGCTTCAGCCTTTTCGCGGACGCGCTTCTCAGACGGCTTTTCAAAGGCGCTGCGGGCCTTCATCTCGCGGAAGAGACCTTCGCGCTGCATCTTCTTCTTCAGCACGCGGAGTGCTTGGTCGACATTGTTGTCACGAACGAGTACTTGCACGGTCGTTTCCTTTCCGGGCTTTGATGCCCGCTTGTTTTCGAGTTTCGAAGGAGGGGATACGACAGGCTAACGCGCCATGCCCCGGCGAAGATCCCGACAAAATCGGGCAAAGATATGGATCGCGGCTGAAGGCTTCGATCACGGGATAAACAAAAAAGGCCGGGCGGAACCCGACCTTCCCTCGCCACTCAGCCCCATCTGCCGGTACATCCGTGGTCAGTGGGGCGAGCGACAGATTATTAAGCGGCGCGCAGGTTGTCGGCCGAGCTCTTGCCCGAACGCTTGTCCTGAACGATGTCGTAGCCGATCTTCTGGCCTTCGACGAGGTCGCGCATGCCGGCGCGCTGAACTGCAGAGATGTGGACGAACACGTCGGCAGAGCCTTCATCCGGCTGGATGAAACCAAAACCCTTGGTGCTGTTGAACCACTTTACGGTACCTGTGTTCATAACGATTTCCTTTCAATCGTTGGGCTTGCCGCCGAGACATTCGACGGCTGGTATATCGACGTTGAAGGAAATCTGGCGTGCGCAAAAAGCGCGTAGACAAAGTCGCTCGCAATCTTCGATGTCGGCAATATAGGGAAATGCTCGCGCCGATACAAGCAAAAACCGGAAAAACCGCTGTTTCGAGACTCGGCCGAAGGCAGGAATCTCGACAAAAGTTTATGAAATCGTTGCGGAAATTGAGTTTTGCACCGCGGCGAAAAAATGATGCGGCAAGGGGCGAAACGCGGCATTTCAATATTTCTTCATCATATCGTGAAGGATTGATATTTTTTCATCGCCGCAGGCCGGTCCACGCAAAAACAGTACGACTATCTTGACCTTGTCTTGCTACGACATCGCGCCGGCCGCGGCTCGAAAACCGCGGTCCGTCACGTCTCGTCACTCATCAACGGACCCTTCGGATGAACAAGTTTCTCGCCGCAACCGCAATCCTCCTGATCACCGCATCCACCGCCTTTGCAGGCACTTTCACCTTCCCCTCCGATGAACCGGCAGCCATCGTCGATATCCCGGATGAATGGCAGCCGACCGAGACCGATTACGGCGTCGAGGCAAACTCTCCCGATGCCGGCACCTACATTTCCTTCGACGTCGCGGGCGCCGAGGACATGGACCAGGTGATGACCGATGTCTTCGCCTTCCTCGAGGAAAACGGTGTCGTGCCCGATCCGGCGTCTCAGAAAGAATCAAAGGACCAGCTGAACGGCATGCCGTTCGAGACCATCGACTGGAAGGGCACGGACAAGGACGGTCCCGTCTCGATCGGCGTGGGCATCATTGGCCTTTCCGACGAAAAGATCGCTATCGTCACCTATTGGGCTTCCACGGAAACCGAAGCCGAGAACATGCCCGAAGTCGGCAAGATCCTTGCGACACTGAAGCCGGCCGGCTGATTGGCGCCGATCGTCTCGTGCCAGAAAACCAGCGTCCCGGTTCTTGAGCGCTCCGGGGCGCCTCACCGTAAGCCCGGCGAAATGCCGCAGCCAGACAAGCCACAGAGTTCCATGGCGACAAGGCCCCCATGATCTGCTAGGAGGACGCACCCGTTCCAGGAGTGACGGGCGATCTCTAAGTCACGAAAGCCAGCCGACCATGACCATTGCTGCGGGCCTCTCCTTCGGATGCCCCGTGTCGCGCGCCCCGATATTGGGCGTATTCAGCCTCTCCGCCTTTTCCGACCAAAACAAGATTTCGGAGGCCGGCCTGTGAGTGCTGCATTCGATTACCGCGACGATCAAATCCTCGAAGATCAGACGCCCGATGCCAAGGCCTGGCTGAAAATCGTCAACACCTATCGCAAGCCGGACCTGACGCGCTCGAGCTTCGAGCTTGGCATCACGCTTGTGCCTTTCGTGCTGCTTTGGCTCGGTGCCTGGGCAAGCTTCGAATATTCCTTCTGGCCGGGCCTCGTGCTTGTGGTGCCGGCAGCCGCCTTCCTTCTGCGCCTCTTCATCATCCAGCATGACTGCGGCCATGGCGCCTTCTTCGCCCGCCGCTCGGTGGATGACTGGACCGGCCGCCTGCTGGGTGTCCTGACCTTCACGCCTTACGACTACTGGCGCCGGGCCCATGCCGAACACCATGCGACCGCCGGCAATCTCGAGGAACGCGGCGTCGGCGACATCACCACGCTGACCGTTGCCGAATACAAGGCCCTGTCCCCGATGGGCCGTCTCGGCTACCGCCTCTATCGCAATCCGGTCGTGCTTTTCGGCATCGGCCCGATCTGGGTCTTCCTGCTGAAGCAGCGTCTGCCCTTCGGCATGATGAAGGACGGGGCTCTGCCCTGGGTCTCCACTATGGCGACGAATGCCGGCATGGCGATCACGGCAGCGCTGATGATCTGGCTTGCCGGTCTCGACGCCTTCCTCGTGGTGCACCTGCCGATCGTCCTGCTTGCCGGCGCCCTCGGTATCTGGCTCTTCTACGTCCAGCACCAGTTCGAAGACACCCATTGGTCGAACCCTCCGGAATGGCAGTTCCAGCACGCGGCCCTTCACGGCGCCTCGCATTACGATCTGCCCTGGGGCCTGCGCTGGCTGACCGGCCATATCGGCGTGCACCATGTGCATCATCTGTCGAGCAAGATCCCCTTCTACCGCCTGCCAGAAGTCCTGCGCGACCACCCGGAGCTGAAGACCATCAGCCGCATCACGCTGAAGGAAAGCTTCGCCTGCGTGAAACTCGTCCTCTGGGACGAAGCCCGCGGCCGCCTGGTGTCCTTCCGCGAAGCAAGGCGGATGGCCGTCGTCGCCTGATCTTTGCACGATAGCTTCCAAATCCATGCGCCCGTTGCTCAACCGAGCAGCGGGCGTTTTCGTTTCGACGGTGAAAACGGTGGCCTTGGCTCAACCTTGCCCGCCCGTCTCCCAGCCCGCCACCCAGAGCTTGCGCAGCCGGTGGCCCTCGCGGCGGAAATGGTCATCTGTCGGTCGGCAGTCCCTGATCCGGTCGACCCGAAAATTGCGGATGGCCTCACGCAACTCGCACCAGCCGACGACGACTTCGGCCTCGGCATAATGGATGACGGCGATCGGCCGGATTCGCCGCCTCGTCGCCTGCTGCTGCTCGTTGACGTAATCGATATCAAGCTTTTCCTCGTCGCGGATGGCGCGGCGGATCATCGAGAAGTCGATCGCTTCGGGGGCTTCAGCCACCCGACCCCAGGCATAGAGCGAGCGTGAGACGATCGCCTCGCGCAATGGCCCCGGCACAGCAGCGGCGATCTTGTCGAGAACCCGGGCCGAGGCCTCGCGCAGCTCCCGGTCCGCCGTGCGTTTCGTCAGCGCCATGCCGAGCACGATCGCCTCGGTCTCTTCGGCCGTGAACATCAAGGGGGGCAGGTGAAAGCCGGGCCTGAGGATATAGCCGATCCCGCGCTCGCCTTCGATCGGCACGCGCATCGCCTGGAGGGCCGCGATGTCGCGATAGATCGAGCGCTGCGTGACCTCCAGTTTTTCCGCAATCTGCTGCGCGGTTATCGGGTGGTCGGCGAGCCTCAAGATCTGGATGATCTCGAACAGCCGGGAAGCCTTGCGCATGTGATCCCCCGTCGCAACTGACACAGCTCTGTCAGTTGGCTCTCTGTATAGCACGTCCCAACAGGCTGAAAACAGGCGCAAAACCTGGATCGGTCATCCCCCTCACAGCACGGGCAACTGACATGACCTACGCCGAAAACCTTGGGCTCTTCACGCTGCTTCTGGCCGGCATCATCACCGTGCCTGGCATGGACATGATCTTCGTCACCGCCAACGCCTTGACCGGCGGTCGCCGGGCCGGGGTGGCCGCAACCTCCGGCATCATGCTCGGCGGCGCCTTTCACACGCTGTTCGGCACGGTCGCGGTCGCGACCCTCTCCACGCTGGTTCCGCAACTCGCCGGTCCCATGCTGGTGATCGGCGCAGCCTATATGATCTGGATCGGCTACACGCTTGCCAGAAGCGCCATCGTCATCGACGACATCGAGGCATCAAGGCTGCATCGAACGGCCCGCATCTTCACCCAGGGGCTGATCACCTGCCTCATCAATCCGAAAGCTTGGCTCTTCATCCTCGCCGTTTACCCGCAGTTCATGCGGCCCGAATACGGCCCCTTCTGGCGTCAGGCTCTCGTCATGGGCGCGCTCACCCTGCTTCTCCAGGCAACCGTCTATGGCGGTCTCGCGCTCGCCGCCGCCAAGGGCCGCGACGCGCTCACCTCGAAGCCGCAGGTGACCATTTGGATTGGCCGCGCCGCCGGCTGGCTGCTGGTCGCGGTGGCGGTGCTGATGCTCGTCGAGGGCTGGCGGAGTTGGTGATGGCCTGGAAGGGGCGGTGGCTGGGCCTCACAGCCCCACCGCCTTGCGCAGCGCCTCGTTCATCCGCGACTGCCAGCCGTCCCCGGTTGCCTTGAAGCGATCGATCACCTCCTGGTCGAGCCTTATGCTGATCGCCTTTTTCGGGCTCTCCGCCTTCGGCCGGCCGAGCTTGCGGTCGATCGCCTCGGCGATATCCGGATAGACCTCGCGGAAGGGGCGGAGTTCCGCGATTTCGGCCTCGCTCATCTCGGGATTGTCGCCGACCTCATTCCAGTCGGTACGCGTATACCCACGGCCCTCACGAAAGCCATCCGCCACAGGCTTGGTCTTCTTCATCGTAGAGCCCTCCTTTCGGCAGCATTTGCTGGGCGCATCGAAATGACGGACAGCCCTTCCGTTCCAAGGCGAACAAAGATGACTGCCACCGTTCCATCTGCCAAACGACCGACGGCCTGCAGCCTGCCTCTCTTGGCTGGTCGGATCAGGGCGCGCTGGAAGAACTCAAGCGACAGGTCGGAAAAATCCAGCCCATGCTTGTCGATATTCGCGAGCCGCTTCGGTTCGTCCCAGACGATGATCATAGTTTATGTATATACGGAAATTGCGCAAGCCGGCATCCTGCGATTTGTGGGGCTTTTCGCTCAGCCCCGCTGTGGCAACAGGATCACGGCTGCACCGACAAGGCAGATTGCAGCACCCGTAAGGTCGAAGCGATCAGGCCGCTGCCCCTCGATCAGCCACAGCCAGGCGAGTGACGCGGCGATATAGACACCGCCATAGGCCGCATAGGCCCGGCCCGCCGCATCAGAAGGCACGAGTGTCAACAGCCAGGCGAAGAGGGCGAGCGAGACGAGGCCGGGCGCCAGCCAGAGCGGCGAGCGGTCGAGTTTCAGCCAGGCCCAGAAGGCGAAGCATCCGGCGATTTCGGCAAGCGCGGCGAGGGGATAGATCAGCAGGGTCATGACGCCATCCTGCCATCTCGTGAAGGAGGGCGAAAGGGCGGAGTCCCAAGGCTCAGGCGGATCGGCCCTGCAGGTTCAGCACGTGACAGACGCGCGGCAGAAGCTCGGCTTCCTTCGGGACGCAGACGAAGAAGCCCTGCACGCTGTCGAAGCCGAGCTGCACGGCGATTTCCATCTGGTCTTCGTTCTCGACGCCGGCTGCCGTGACGATCATGCCGAGATCATGGCCAAGCGCGATCACATGGCGCACGATTGCCTTGTCGACGGCATTGGTGAGCGCGCTGCGCATCAGCGAATGGTCGATCTTCAGGCGCCGGAAGCTATGGTTGCGCAGCGCCGCAAGCCCGGCATGGGTCGCGCCGAAATTGTCCATGGCGAGCGAAAACCCGCAATAATGCAGGGCTTCGAGCGCAAGGCTCACCGGCTTTGCCAGCGGGCCGTAAAAGGCCGGCTCCGCCACCTCGATCTCCAGCATGTCGGGTGCCAGGCCGAAACCCTGCACCATGTCGGTGAGCCGCAGGGCAAAATCGCCGGCACAAAGGTCGAAGGCCGTGGCATTGACGCTGATGCGGCCCATGTCGTGGCCCTCGGCCCGCCAGCGCGCCGCCTGGCGCAGCGTCGTCGACAGCACGAAGTCGCGGATCGACAGCGACAGCATGGGATCCCGGAACACCGAGCGGAAGTCCTGTGCGACCGCCAGTCGACCAGGCGCAACACGCCAGCGCAGCAGTGTTTCGACACTGTCCACTTCCCGGTTGTCGACGGAATAGATCGGTTGATAGGTGAGCTCGAAGCGTCCGCGTTCCAGCGCGCGCTTTGCATTGTTGACCAGAACGACGTGATCCAGACTGCTGTCCAAGCTCGACCCCATGAATTCCCGGAGAGAGGTCCGCGAATTGTATCAATGTCCAGTATACATCAGGGATGGTTGCACGGAAGTGAACAAAAACCCGCCGATAACGGCGAGCTTTCGTCACTCAGTTCTTGTGGCGTGCGAGAAAAATGCAAGCCTTCACCGTCTAAGACTGCCGAGGATCCCGCGCACCAGAGCCCGGCCGACCGACGTCGCAACGGAGCGCGCCGCACTCTTCATCGCCGCTTCGATCACCGTCTCGCGCTGATAGCCGCCGGTGCGTTTCGTCGTCGTCGTCCGGCCGCTCGGCTTCTCCTCGGGCTCGTCACCGAAGCCTGGCAAGGTCCAGCGCCCGGCAGCGCTGTCGCCGCCCTTCGCCTTTTCCTCCACCGCGCGCCGCGCAGCCTCGGCCTCTGCGGCCTTCTTCGCCCGGGCATTGAGGATCTCGTAAGCGGATTCCGAATCGAGATCCACGTCGTATTCCCCGGCCACGGGCGAGAGGTTCATCACCTTCTGCCGCGTGGCGTCGTCGATCGGCCCCACCTTGCCGGAGGGCGGGCGGATCAGCGTGCGCTCGACCATGGAGGGAATGCCCTTCGCCTCCAGCGTCGAGACCAGCGCCTCACCGATGCCAAGCTGGGTGATCGCGGTGGCGCAATCGAAGGCCGGGTTTGGCCGGAAGGTATCAGCCGCCGTCTTCACCGCCTTCTGCTCCCTCGGCGTATAGGCGCGCAGCGCATGCTGCACGCGGTTGCCGAGCTGGGCGAGCACCGTCTCCGGCACGTCGAGCGGGTTCTGCGTGACGAAATAGACGCCCACCCCCTTGGAGCGGATCAGCCGAACCACCTGCTCGACGCGCTCGATCAAGACCTTTGGCGCGTCGTTGAAGAGGAGATGTGCCTCGTCGAAGAAGAAGACCAGCTTCGGCTTGTCGATATCGCCCACCTCGGGCAGTTCCTCGAAGAGTTCCGAGAGCAGCCAGAGCAGGAAGGTCGCGTAAAGCCTGGGGTTCATCATCAGCTTGTCTGCGGCCAGAATCGAGATCGCGCCGCGTCCGTCATGGGTGGTGCGCATGATGTCGGTCACCTTCAGCGCCGGCTCGCCGAAGAAATTCTCCGCGCCCTGCTGCTCGAGGATTAGAAGCCCGCGCTGCAGCGTGGCGATCGAGGCCTTGGAGATCAGGCCGAACTGGCTGGAAAGCTCGGTGGCATGCTCGGCCATATAGCTGAGCAGCGCCTGCAGGTCCTTGAGGTCCATCAGCGGCAACCCGCCTTCGTCGGCGATCTTGAAGGCGATGTTGAGCGCGCCTTCCTGGGCCTCCGAAGCATTCATCAGGCGCGACAGGAGCAGCGGTCCCATCTCGGCCACCGTGGTGCGCACCCGGTGGCCCTTCTCGCCATAGAGATCCCAGAAGATCACGGGGAATTCGGCCGGCGCATAATCGGTAAAGCCGATCTGCTCTGCCCGCTGCGTGATCCAGTCCTTCGGCTCGCCCATGGCGGCAATGCCGGAAAGATCGCCCTTGATGTCGGAGGCAAAGACCGGAACGCCGGCCTCGGAAAAGCTCTCGGCCAGCACCTGCAGCGTGACCGTTTTGCCGGTGCCCGTCGCGCCGGTGACGATGCCGTGGCGGTTGCCGTATTTCAGCGCCAGATATTCGGCCTTGTTTAGGCTGTCGTCCGGATGGCGGCTGGTGCCGAGATAGAGCGAACCTTCTTGCAGCATGCGGACGTTTCTCCCATCGTCATCAGGACTTCAGCTTGCTCTTATAGGAGGAGTGTGGAACATCGACAACGGTCGGATGTCTCACCTTGGTACGGTCATTGTCGTCCAGGGGCTCGGCGGTGCTCTGCAGAAGCTGCCCTTTCCCCGGCAAATTTTGCCGCGCCACAGCCGGACCGCTTGAGTTCGGAATGAACATCCATTACGTTGACGTTAACGTCAAAATCGCCTCAGGAGGACTTCGAAGATGAGCGAAATCGTCACCCGCATCGCCGACAATGTCGGCATTTCCCAGGAAAAGGCCGAAACGGCCCTCGGCATGATGCTCGGCTTCCTGCAGCGCGAAGCAGCCGACGGCCCGGTCGCCCGCATGATCGAAGCGATCCCCGGTGCGGCTGAACTGGTCGCCAAGCACAATGGCGAAGGGTCTGGCGGCGGCCTGCTCGGCGGCCTGATGAGCGCCATCGGCGGCGGCGGCATCATGGGCCTCGGCCAGCAGTTGATGTCGCAAGGCCTCGGCATGGGCGAAATCTCCACCCTCGCCAAGGAAACCATGGCCGTCGCCCGCGAATACGCCGGCGCCGACGTGGTCGACGAAGTCGTCGCCTCGGTCCCGGGCTTGAGCCAGTTCGTCTGATCGATCTTCCGTCAGAAAATGCGTCATCAACCGCCGGGTGCAGATCCGGCGGTTTTTTTATGGCTCTGCGACATGGCGGATTGTTCCACCCATGGAACAAGGGTTAACATCGGCGCAGCGGGCGCATGGGAGAGGGGCTGCCATCAGTTCATACCCCTCAAAAATGGTGGTGGCCTTGTCTGGCAGGCTTTCTGAGAAAATCGGAATTCAACCTTTTTTGGGTCCGTTGGCCCGATTTCCCGCTTAACGTTTGTCATTTATGGCAAAGCACAGGCTCCCATTTAGCAGGCGTTAACATAACGCAGGTTTGATTGACGCATAGATCCACGCCTGGGGGCCAAGATGCTGTCGAACTACCTGAACGCGAATAAGCTTGCCGATGACATGAGGGCGATTTCCACGGCACAGGCGATGATCTCGTTCTCGCCGGACGGCACCATCCTTCACGCCAACGAGAATTTCCTGAAGACGCTCGGCTACAGCCTGGACGAGATCGTCGGCAAGCATCACCGCATGTTCTGCGAGGAAGCGATCCGCACTTCTCCGGACTATCAGCGTTTCTGGTCGGAACTTGCCGCCGGCCGCTTCCAGAGCGGCCAGTTCCGCCGCCAGAGCAAGTCGGGCGACGATGTCTGGATCGAGGCGACCTATAATCCGGTCTTCAGCGGCGGCCGTGTGGTGCGCATCCTGAAGATCGCCTCCGACATCACGACAAGCAAGATCGCCTCCCTGCACGACGGCAATCGGCTGCGGGCGATCGATCAGTCCCAGGCGATCATCGAATTCGAGATCGACGGCACCATCGTCCAGGCAAACGACAATTTCCTGAAAGCCATGGGTTATGAAGCAGCCGAGATCGTCGGCAAGCATCACCGCATGTTCTGCGATCCGGCCTATGGTGAGACCACCGAATATGCCCAGTTCTGGGAGCGTCTGCGCGCCGGCGAGTTCATCTCGTCCAATTTCGTCCGTTACGGCAAGGGTGGCCGCGAGGTCTGGATCCAGGCGGCCTACACGCCCGTCTTCAATTCGCGCGGCAAGGTCTACAAGGTGATCAAGGTCGCCACGGACATCAGCCCACGCATGCGCGCCGTCAAGATCATCGGCCAGGCCATCAAGCGCCTTGCCGATGGCGACCTCACCGTGCGTCTGCACGAGCCGCTCGATGCCGTCCTGGAAGCGACAAGGCTCGACGTCAACACGGCTGCCCAGGCGCTGGACGACACCATGACCGGCATCGTCCGGGCGGCCCAGGCGCTGTCGGAAAATGCAGCCGTGATCAGCGACGTGTCGAACAGCATCGCTGCAAACGGTGAACGCCAGGCCGCGACGGTCGAGCAGACGGCAGCGGCTCTCGAAGAAATCAACCGCACGGTCAAGGATACGACCAGCCGCACCCTTGCCACCACCCGCCTCGTCAGCGAGACGCGCGCCAATGCCGAGGCGTCGGGCACCGTCGTCACCCAGGCGACATCCGCCATGGACGAGATCGCGGGCTCTTCGCGCGAGATCGAAAACATCATCGGCGTGATCGACGAGATCGCCTTCCAGACCAATCTTCTGGCGCTCAATGCGGGCGTCGAGGCAGCAAGAGCAGGCGAGGCCGGCAAGGGTTTCGCCGTCGTTGCCCAGGAGGTCCGCGAACTCGCCCAGCGCTCGGCAAGCGCTGCCAAGGACATCAAGGGCCTGATCGCCAAGTCTGCGAATGCCGTCAGCCACGGCGTAGCCCTCGTCGACAAGACCGGCCACGCGTTGGAATCGATCGTCAATCAGGTCCAGGAAATCGACGGCAATGTCGATGCCATCTCCATCTCTGCCCGCGATCAGGCGCAAGGGATCGGCGAGATCAACAGCTCGATCAACATGCTCGACAAGGTGACGCAACAGAGTGCCGCCACCGTCGAAGAAGCAAGTGCCGCCGCCAATTCCCTCGCCGACGGCGCCCGCGACCTCTACGGCCTCGTCTCCCGCTTCCAGACATCGGCGCTGAAACCAGGACAGGTTCAGCACGCCATGGGCAGGGCCGCCTGAGGGCTGAAGTAAACTTCGCGGATCGGGCAGGCGTGCGAAAAATGTTGGTGGCTCTTCCCGGGCCTATCCCTGAACATCCTTCCACCAAATGATTAGGTCAACGGGCCAGCCGCAGCATCAGCGCGGTTGGCCTTTTTCAGTTGCATTCTTCCGGTCGCACATTCTTGGCGTTTATCAAATTTAGCAGTGGCGCGCGGGTAAATTTAGTAAACATTAATTTTCGGGTGCTTTGGTATATTCATTGAATCTCGAGAGGCACGAACATGCTGACGGACTACCTGCACGCGACCAAACTTGCCGATGACATGAGAGCCCTCTCCAATGCGCAGGCCATGATCTGGTTTGCGCCCGATGGCACGATTGTCAATGCCAACGAAAACTTTCTGAAAACGCTGGGCTACCGCTTGGATGAGATCGTCGGCAAGCATCACCGGATCTTCTGCGAAGACGCGATCCGCCAGTCGCCGGACTATCAGCGCTTCTGGTCTGAGTTGGCCGCGGGTCGGTTTCAGGCTGGCCAGTTCCGCCGCCAGAGCAAGGCTGGCGAGGACGTCTGGATCGAGGCGACCTACAATCCGGTCTTCCATGGCGGCCGGGTTGTGCGCGTCCTGAAGATCGCGTCGGATATCACCACGACCAAAATCGGCGCCCTCCACGACAACAATCGTCTGCGCGCGATCGATCAGTCTCAAGCCATCATCGAGTTCGAACCCGACGGCACGATCGTCGAGGCCAACGACAACTTCCTGGCAGCCATGGGTTATGATCGCTCGGAGGTCATCGGCAAGCATCACAGCATGTTCTGTGAACCCACCTATGCGCGCACATCCGATTACGCCCAGTTCTGGGAAAACCTCCGCGCCGGTGAATTCCTGGCGTCCAACTTCGTCCGCTACGGCAAAGGCGGACGCGAGGTCTGGATTCAGGCAGCCTACACGCCTGTGTTCAATTCGCGCGGCAAGGTCTATCGGGTGATCAAGGTCGCCACCGATATCAGCGGTCGCATGAAGGCCGTGAAGATCATCGGCGCTGCGATCAAGCGGCTTGCCGAAGGCGATCTGACCGTGCGCCTCAACGAACCGCTCGATGCGGTCTTGGAAGCGACGAGACTGGATGTCAACATTGCCGCTCATGCGCTTGATGAGACCTTGAGCGGCATTGTTTATGCCGTTCAGGCTCTGTCGGCCAATGCCAACGTGATCAATGACATCGCCGACGGTATTGCGACGAATGGTGAACGTCAGGCGGCCACGGTCGAGGAGACCGCTGCGGCCCTCGACGAGATCACGACCACGATCAAGGATACGACGGGCCGGACACAGGCGACCACACAGCTGGTCGGCGAGATGCGCTCCAATGCGGAAGGCTCTGGTCTCGTCGTCAAGGAGGCGACGGCTGCCATGGGTGAGATCGCCAGTTCCTCCAGGGAAATCGAGAACATCATCGGTGTCATCGACGAGATTGCCTTCCAGACCAACCTGCTGGCCCTCAATGCCGGCGTCGAGGCTGCAAGGGCCGGGGAAGCCGGCAAGGGTTTCGCCGTCGTCGCCCAGGAAGTGCGCGAACTCGCCCAGCGCTCGGCCAGTGCTGCCAAGGATATCAAGGCCCTCATCGCCAAAGCGTCCGGTGCCGTACAACACGGTGTCAGCCTCGTCGACAAGACCGGACAAGCCCTGCAGTCCATCGTCAACCAGGTCCAGGAAATTGATACGAATGTTGACGCGATCGCTATTGCTGCCCGTGAGCAGTCGCAGGGGATCAGCGAAATCAACGGAGCCATCAACACGCTCGACAAGGTGACCCAGCAGAGTGCGGCGACCGGCGAGGAAGCCAGTGCCACGGCAGCCTCCCTCTCGGAGAGCGCCCGGGAACTCTACACCATGGTCTCCCGCTTCCAGACCACGGGCGCGAAAGGCGCGCAGTCGCAGCACGCGGTCAGCCGAGCGGCCTGACCGGCTGCGGCCGGGTGGTCCGCCTCACATCACCTCATGCGGCGTGGCAATCGCCACCCGCGATGGTGCCACCTGGAAATCTCGGGGCAGCATGCGGTGATGCGCCATCATCATCTGGCAGGCGCTTCGGGCGTCCTGGCGAAGGTCGTGATGGATGACGAAGGTGAGGCGCCCCTCGGCCAAAAGCGCCCTGTTATCGGCATCGAGGTCATGGGCGGCAAACACGTCGATCCGGCGCTTCTCCTCCGCAAAGGCGCGCAGGATCGCCCGGTTGCCGCCGCCGATCGAATAGACGGCGCGGATCTCGGGATGGCTGACAACCGCCGCCTTCACCAGCCGCTCCGTCGTGCGGTCGACGCCAAACCCCTCTGAAATCGTCACGATGCCAAGATGCGGCGCGTCCTTTTCAAGTGCGTCGCGAAAGCCGCGCTCGCGTTCCTCTTCGCCTGAAAATCGCGCACTCGATAGTGTGACCAGCACCTTGCCCTGAGCCGGCCCCGCCATGCGCGCGAGCAGATAGGCGGCCGTCGACCCCGCCACCCGATTGTCCATGCCGACATAACCCTGCCGCACCGTGGCGGGCAGATCGGTCACCAACGTTACCACAGGAATGCCGCTTGCCATCAATTCGGCTGCCATCGCCGCGATCGCCGGCGTCGAGGGCACCTTGACGACGACGCCATGGCTGCCGCGCCGACGGATGCGCTTGAGGATGGCGAGGAGATCGCGCTCCTCCATCGTCTCGGCCACGTGAAAGCGCGCCGATAGCGAAGCCGGCCGCATGCCCGGCAGCTCGGCTTCGAAGGCCGCGCGCACGGCATTCGAAAATCGCTGCGGTGTTTCCATGACGACGTCGATGACGAGACGCCGCCCGCCGATACGTGCCTCGGCATATTGCCGCTCGAGTTCGGCGATCGCCGCCTCGACGCGAAGTCCCGTCGCTTTTGCCACATGCCCGCGTCCATGCAGCGCCCGATCGACGGTGGCGAGACTGAGGCCCGATTGCAGGGCGATGTCCTTGAGCGGAAAGGGCGGACGCATGGCTTCGGCCTTGAGGTGTTTTTGAGGTGTTTTGCCGCTCATCTCTCGCCCGTCGTCTGACTATGGTCAAGCGGGATGAGGGTTTCGGGAGGAAATCATGGACCAGAGAACATTGACCAGCCGCCGTCGCGACAAGGTCTGGCTCGACAGTCAGGCCGGTGACATCGAGACTTTCAAGGTATTGGTGGCGCAAAAGACCAGGCGCGAAGACTGGCCATTGTCAGCCGGCGTCGAGAAGAACGTGCTCCTCTATGACGGATCGGCCGTGCGCGACATCGCCCGCGATCCGGAAGCCCGCCGCGAATTGATGGCCGAATGGGTCGAAGCCTTTACGACCGGCCCCGGCGTCATCGTCATCAAAAATGCCATTGCCGACCTGTCGGTCGTCGATCGCGCCACCGAGGTCTTCAACGCCATCGTCAAGGCCGAGAAGGAAGGCGGCAAGGCCGCCGCCGACCACTTCGCCAAACCCGGCGCCAATGACCGCATCTGGAATTCGCTGCAGAAACACGCGCTCGCCGACCCCGACAATTTCGCCCGCTATTATGCCTCGGACGCGATCGCCATGGCCTCGGAAGCCTGGCTCGGCCGCGGCTATCAGATGACGGCGCAGATGAACCGGGTGAACCCCGGCGGCAAGGCGCAGGTCCCGCATCGCGACTATCACCTCGGCTTCATGTCGCCAGAGCAGATGCAGGCCTATCCGGGCCATATCCACGCGGTCTCGCCACTGCTGACGCTGCAGGGCGCGGTCGCCCATTGCGACATGCCGGTCGAAAGTGGCCCGACACTCTTCCTGCCCTATTCGCAGAGTTTCTTTGAAGGTTACCTCGCTTTCGGCCGGCCGGAATTCCAGGCTGTGTTCGCCGAGAGCCACGTGCAGCTGCCGCTGTCGAAGGGCGACGCCGTCTTCTTCAACCCGGCCCTGATGCACGGCGCCGGCAACAATGTGTCTGATGATATCTGGCGCATGGCAAACCTCCTGCAGGTCTCCTCCGCCTTCGGCCGCGCCATGGAAAGCGTTGACCGCGACGCCATGTGCAAGGCCGTCTATCCCGCGCTTCTGGCTGCCCGCACATCGGGCGCGCTCACCGCGGCCGAAATTGAGAATGCCATTGCGGCCACGGCGGAAGGTTATGCCTTCCCGACCAATCTCGACAGCGATCCGCCGGTCGGTGGCCTTGCGCCGAAGACGCAGAACACCATGATGGCGGAAGCGCTCGAGGCGGGCATGGAACCGGAGGCCTTCGCAGCGCTCGTCGAGACACAGGCTGCCAAGCGCAGGGCATGAGGACCAAAATGGGAAGACTGGACAACAAGATCGCTGTCGTTACCGGCGGCACGCAAGGCTTGGGCGCGGAAGTCGCGCGGCTCTTTGCCGAGCGCGGAGCAAAGGGCCTCGTCATCTGCGGTCGCAGTCGCGACAAGGGTGAGGCAAAGGCCCGTGAGATCACCGAGCGCTACGGCACCCCGGTGCATTTCGTCTCGGCCGATCTCGGCGAGGTCGCTGATTGCCGCCGGGTGATTGCCGCGGCCGACGAAAAATTCGGCCGCATTGATTCCCTCGTCAATGTCGCCGCCATCACCGATCGCGGCACGATCCTCGACACCGACGAAGCGCTGTTCGACCGCATGTTCGCGATCAACACCCGCGCGCCCTTTTTCCTCATCCAGGATGCGGTGAAGCTGATGCTGCGCGACGGTGTCGAGGGCACGATCGTCAACATCTCCTCCATGTCATCGATGGCTGGCCAGCCCTTCATTGCCGCCTATTGCGCCTCCAAGGGCGCGCTCGACACGCTGACCCGCAATGTCGCCTTCGGCCTCCTGAAAAACCGCATCCGCTGCAATGCGCTGAACATCGGCTGGATGGCAAGCGACGGCGAAGACCGCATCCAGCGGGAATATCATGGCGCGCCCGCCGACTGGCTGGAGCAAGCCGCCGCCCGCCAGCCCTTTGGCCGCCTCGTCGATCCGGCCGAGGTCGCCCGCGCCTGCGCCTATCTGTCGTCGGAGGAGAGCGGCCTGATGACGGGTGCCACGATCAATTTCGACCAGTCGATCTGGGGCGCCTATGAGGACAGCCCGCACCCGAAGGAAAAAATGACGCTCTGAGGGGAGGCGAGGGAAGTCGCGGAACCCCCGACGCGGCTTCCCTCACAGGCTGAACCGGATCACATAGCGCGTCCCGCCATCGATCTCGCGGGTCATTTCACCGCCCACCTGCACGACAAAGGCATCGACGAGACGGGTGCCCGAGCGGCGCGTGGTCTCCTCATCAATGCCGACGCCGTCATCGGCGATGGTGAGACTGGCCCGGCCGTCGTTTTCCGCTGTCAGCGTCAGGCGGATCGTACCGCGCTCCCGGCCGGCAAAGGCATGCTTCACCGCATTGGTCACCAGTTCCAGCGTTGCAAGCGCCAGCGGCGATGCCCGGTCGGCAGGCAGGAGGATGCCGCTCGGCAGAACGGCGTCGAGCGTGATGTGACGATCTTCCGGCACCAAGGTCGCCGGATCGCAGGCGCGGGTCAGAAGCTCGCCGAGATCGATCTTCTCGCCATGGCTGGAGCGATAGAGCAGGTCATGCACTTCGGCCAGCGCCCTGACCCGCATCTGCAGTGCCTGCACGTCGACACTGCCGCGCCTTGCCTGCATGTTGATGAGGCTCGTCACCAGCGCGAGATTGTTCTTGATCCGATGGTTCATCTCGCGCACGAGTTCGGCCCGTTGATGCGCGAGGTTTTCCGCTTCGGCCCGCTTCAGCGCCTGCCGGTCGCTCTCGCGTTGAACCAGCATGCTGCGTCTCGCAAGCGACGTCGCAACCAGCGTGAAGGCGCTGATCGCGAGCATCAGCAGCCAGACGGGCAAGACGCTGCGGATGGTGGCCGCACGAATGCCGTCGATCGGCACGCCGAAATTGGCGACGAGCGGAATGCCACCGAGCCGGCTGAAGGCGTAAATGCGCCGGATACCGTCGGAGATCGCCAGCGCCTCGTAGACACCTTCATTGCTGATCGCCATGTTCTGCCGCGCCGGGGTGTCGGGTGCAAGAACGATCGGCTCGGCCGGGACCTGGCGAACCAGGAGCTTGCCATCGTCGCGGGTAAGGGAAGCTGCCTCATTCTCCTGTGCCGCGACATCGCGCAGGAAGGTGCGGCTGGTGTCGGTTGCGATCGACGAGACGATCATGCCGCGGAAATCATTGGTGACGAAGGGTGTCGCGACAATGATCGCGTCCTCGCCGCCCGGCTCCAGCTTGATCCGATCGATGAAGAGCCGACTGCCACCCCTGATCGCGTCGATGTAGTCGCGAGACCCCATCACCATGTCGACCGGAAAGGCACGGCTCGAAGCGAGCATTCGCCCCTCGTCGCTGATCACCACCAGTCCGAAATTGTCCGGTTGGCGGCTGTCAAGCCCGGCGAGAAAGCTGTGAAAGGCCTCCGAGCGCAGGAAGTCTGCCGGCTCATCGTTGACACGGCTGCGGGCCGCACCATGCTTGATGAGCTCGGTCTCGATCAGGCGTTGGGAATATTGGCGGACAAGGGTGACGCTGTCGACCGCATGATCGGTCGCGATCGCCTTCTGCTCCTGCCAGGCGATGCCGCCCCAGATCAGTCCACCCACGACCGGGATCAGGACACTCCCGATTTGAATGGTCCGGAACCAGCGTAACACCATATCGGGACCCCAGACTGCCAAGCCGTGCGCCCTTTCGAAGTTGTGTCGAAAAATGTTCAAGGCTGTCCTTATAGAGCAGTTTGGAACCATCATTGCAACACGATGACCTGCCCCTGGAACCAGTTTTGCCACCGCAAGTCGGAACGAAGCGATCACATGCCCGTTCGGCAGAGAGGACAAGCCTGAACCTAATCCCCGAATACAATCATGGAGGAAGTCGATGACCTCAGACGGCGAAAACCATCGCGAGGAAGGCGTTCGCAAGCTCGCTGAGCCCGCCGGCACCGCGATCCGCCCCGACGCACGCCGCGAGGCGAACCGGCTGGGCTCCGACACCTATCTGGTCGATCAGGACATGGAAGACAGTGATCAGCGCGAGGGTCAGGATGGCCCGGACGGCCGCCCATCGCCGCTCGCCAATGCCGATAATCCGGAGCGCTGAGCGTCTGATGTGACGCCGGAGCGGTGCATGCGGCTTCCGCGGCATGCACCGCGCTGATCACATCTTTTCATCCTCCCCGCCATCCGTCTTGCCCCGATGCAGGCTCTGCGTCCCGCGTTCCCCCTGCCAGGGCCAGCGACCGGAAATCTCGACCTCCAGCGACAGGCTGAGGAAGGTCCTGATGATGACGATCACGCCGAGCACCAACACGGAATCGAGGCTCGGCTCCACCGCCACCGTGTTGATGATATCGCCGGCCACCATCAGCTCGAGCCCGAGCAGGATGGCCCGTCCCATGCCGGCCCTCAGATCTCCATAGGCATTCAGGCCGCGCGGGCTTTTCAGATATGCAAATCCCGAGACCGCGATGCCGATGACGATGACTGCAACGCCGACCCTTCGATCACCCGGGTGATGATGTGCATGATGCTGACGAAATCCATGGCTCCGGCTCCCCTTTGATCCGGGTGCAACGTTCCCCCATCCGATCGGTTTCCACAATCGCCAACAGGTCACGGCACCTTTCGCCGTGTCGCGCGTTGATGAGACGAACACCGTCCATCTCGAGAAGCAGGGAGACCCCGATGCAGGATTTCGATCTCAGCGCCATGACCGAGGACGAACTCGACCGGTTGATTGCGGATGCGACCCGCGAACGCGAAACGCGCAGCAACCCGGATGAACGCAAGGCCGATGCCGATGGCGTCCGCGGTCAGGACGTCAACGACCCCAAGCACGGCGCCATCACCACGCCCGCCCCGCATCAGGTCCGCGAACATGGCCCCGAGGGTCTGGAGCCCGGCGCACGCGTTGAAGGAAGCCGCGTGATCGATGCCGATGAAGCCGCCGGCACAGATATCGAGCACGCCGCCCGCCGCGTCGTCTGACCAGAACCGTCTGATATAGTTTCGATGGCCCGCCCCCGGCCATCCGGCCGCCATGCATCGCCCCCCGGATGCATGGCGGCCCTTCTTTTTGGCCATACGGTTCCGAAGCCGTCGCGTGTCCAGCCTGAGAGACTGAAGCCAGAAACCTACGCCGACCAACTCCGCCCGCCACGTTGCCAGCCGGAACTCGCCGCGCTAGACCGGGCCGGTGATCACCGCTTTCGCCGCCTATACAGCACTTTTCCTGGCAGCTTTCCTCGCCGCGACCATTGTCCCGGCGCAGTCCGAGGCCGTAATGGTCGGCCTGATCCTCGCCAAAGAGCAGCCTGTTGTCCTGCTGCTCCTCGTCGCAACGGGAGGCAATGTGCTCGGCTCGGTCGTCAACTGGCTGCTCGGCCGCTTTATCGAGCATTTCCGCGACCGTCCCTGGTTTCCCGTCTCCGAACAGAAGCTCGCCCGTGCCGAAGCCTGGTACCGCCGCTTCGGCATCTGGTCGCTGCTACTCTCCTGGGTGCCGGTCATCGGCGATCCCTTGACGGTCGTCGCCGGCCTCCTGCGCACGCCCTTCGCAACCTTCCTGATCCTCGTCACCATCGCCAAGGCCGGGCGTTATGCCGTGCTCGCCGCACTCACCCTCGGTTTGATGTGATTGCCGGACCGTGATCGAGGAGAGACTTAAAGGCCCTTCTGGGAGAAACTCGAGGCTCTGTGGCCTGTCCGCCAATGGGTGAGGATACGCTCGACATTGCTCTCGATGTCGGCCGTCGAGTCGATCTCAAGATCGTAGATTTTGCCGTTATGGATCGTTTCGAAATCTATCTTCGCGCTTCCAATGGGTCGGTCAGCTCGCAGCCTCTCGCGTTCGACAAGCAGGTCCACGGGGCAGTGGACTGCAACGAAGAGCACGTCGTGACCGGCGAAGAAACGGGTTAGCGTCTCCAGCCAGCCGTCTTTGTCCAGGATGTGTTCGAGAATGAGATTGTTGCCGGCATCGGCATAGGCTTTCAGCGAGGCGTGGAAGGCGTCGAAAAACGCGGCCCTCGCATCCGCCCAGCGGAAGTCACCCCTCTTGAACCGGGCGGTTGGAAGGACGCCGGCATCCCGCAAATGATCGATTGAGATGTGCCAGAAGGGCGCCTCGATGCGGTCTTGAAGTGCCTTGGCGATCGTCGATTTGCCGCTGCTCGACGCGCCATGCAGGAAGATGATGCACGCCATGTCCCGATCCTTGCTTCAAGCCGAAGGGTCGACTCGCCGCGCGAGGGTCCGTCGTCCAAGTCGAGTCTATCCTGCCATCACGCGGTAAACTTCACGCCCGCTGCCGTCGCCGCCGAAATGAGCGCTTTTCGCCCGTCCTCTTCCTTGGCCTTGCCCTGGGCCACGGCGCCGAGCACCAGAAGCGCCTTGTCCAGCACCTCGCTCTCTTCCTCCGGCCAGTCCTCGATCAACGCCCAGGAGGCCCCGAGCGAACTGTCGACCACCACATCCTCGCCCTCTTCGCCGATCCCGTGCAGGATCACGGGCTTGCTCCAGGTCTTGCTCATCGCTTTCACTTTCCTGTCTTGCTGCCACCTTAAGGGTCGGTGGCCCGATCTGGGGTCTGCATAACCGAGAGTGACGTCTGTTGCCACGCTTTCTGATCTCGGCGGCTATATGGACCGGAAGTGCCGTTGCCGCAATTCGGCATGGCAGACCAGCGGCGGGCAAAGATTGACTTTCGTCCGTTCCGGGAACATCTACTTCGTAGTAGGCGCCTGTCAGGAGCGCGCCAACCAAAAGGACCAGGAAGATGAACCCCGACAGTCGAAGTTCGACGTCACATATTGGGCCGAAGCCCCGTCTCTAGTCCTGCATGCGCATGGGGAGGCGGGCTTGACGTCCGCCGAAGGAGAGACCCATGCTGCGCCTGTTTTCCCGCGAAGCCGACCACCTCGTGCCCGTTGATTCTGCCGTTCTCGGCAAAGCCCGCGCGCCTGTTCCAGCGCTTGCCATGGCCGGGGCAGGGGACGAGGCTCTGCCGCCAGCGGCTGCCCCACCCACCCCGATCTGGTTCGACCTCGTCAACCCGGAGCCCGGCGAAATCCGGCTCGTGGAGCAGGCATTGGCGATCGCGCTGCCGACCCGTGACGAGATGGAGGAGATCGAACTCTCCGCGCGCCTCTATCAGGAGGACGGTGCCGAATTCATGACCATGACCGCGCTTGCCGGCCTCGATGGCGACGATCCGGTAAAGACGCCCGTCACCTTCGTCCTGAAGGGCGCAAGCCTCGTCACCATCCGCTATGCCGATCCGAAGCCCTTTGCCGCCTTCAGCGCCCGCGCCTGCCGTCCGAACGGTCTCGTCTGCATCAGCGGTGACACGGTCATGCTCGGTCTCCTGGAAGCGATCATCGATCGGCTCGCCGACGTGCTGGAGCGCGCCGGCAACGAAATCGATGCCGTCTCCCGCGGGGTCTTTCGCGCCAAGACCGCAAAGGGCAAGACCGGCAGCAAGGATGACGGCAAGGGCAAGACCGGCGCCAGCAGCCGCGATTTGCAGGCCCTCATCGAACAGATCGGTCGCAAGGGCGACCTGATCACGGCGACCCGCGAAAGCCTGGTCTCGATCTCCCGGCTCGTCGCTTATCACGCCGCTCTCGAAGTGCCGGTGCGCAAGACCGCGAAGGACATCCGTCAGCGGATCAAGCTCCTGCAGCGCGATGCCGGCTCGCTTGGCGACCATGCCGAATTTCTGCAAGACAAGGTGAATTTCCTGCTCGAAGCGACGCTCGGTCTGATCAATCTCGAGCAAAGCCAGATCATCAAGATCTTCACCGTCGCTTCGGTCGCCTTCCTGCCGCCGACGCTGGTCGCGTCGATCTATGGCATGAACTTCGAGACCATGCCGGAACTCAGCTGGAAGATCGGCTATCCGATGGCGCTCGGGATCATGCTGCTCTCCGCGCTCCTGCCCTTCCTCGTCTTCAAGCGCAAGGGCTGGCTCTGACCAGGAAGCGTCCGGAAGCCCCTGATGCTGCCGATCCCTGGCTGCTCATGCCTTCACGGCAAGGACGAACAGTCGCGGAAAGGCGAGAAGCCGCCGTCCGTCCGCCATCGGCGGATAGGCGGCGTCGATCCGCTGCAGATAGGCCTGCCGAAAGGCCCCCCGCTGCTCGGGCGCCACGGCGGCCAGATAGGGCCTGAGGCCGGTGCCCTCGACCCAGGCGACGATCGCCTCGGCATCGCGCATCGGGTGGTAGTAGACGGTGTGCCAGACATCGACCGATAAGCAGTGCGGCTGCAGACGCTGCAGATAGTCGGCCGGCCGTGGCAGTCCGGCGCGGCGCAGGCGGCCACCGGCAAAGGCTTCCGACCACGGACCGTCGGCCCCCGTCTCCTCCATGGCGAGATGGCTGGGCTCGCCGAGATTGTCGGGCATCTGAACCGCCAGCATGCCGCCGGGCTTCAGCCCCTCCATCAACCGTTCGAAAATGTCGAGATGGCCGGGGAGCCACTGGAAGACGGCGTTCGCGAACAGCAGATCGACCGGCGCCTCCGGTTGCCAGGTCGCCAGATCAGCCTTGACGAAGGGGATCTCCGGCAGGCGCGCGCCTGCCTTTGCCAGCATGTCGTCGTCACTGTCGATCCCGCTGACGGAGCATGCACCGAAGCGCTCGACGAGAAGCTCCGTCGAGTTGCCCGGCCCGCAGCCGAGATCGATCACCCGTTCGGCGGAAGGCAGCGGCACCCTTGCAAGAAGATCGCGCGCTGGCCGCGTCCGCTCGTCCTCGAAACGGAGATATTGCGTTGCCGACCAGCTCACGCCGGAACCTCGACCAGGCCCGAAAGCGACGACAGCACCTTGTCGGGGGGGAACTCGACATATTCGTCCGGTGCACCCGACCGGTTGATCCAGTGGCAGGTCATGCCGAAGGCCTTGGCGCCGGCAATGTCCCAGCGATTGGAGGACTGGAAGGCAATGTCGGGGGCGGAAACCCGCAGGCTCGACGTAACCAGCGCATAAGCCGCCGGCGCCGTCTTGTAGATCTTGAGAGGGTCGACGGAGAAGATCTCGTCGATCAGATGCCCGATCCCGGCTGCGTCGACCGCCTCGTCGAGCATGGCGGGCGTGCCATTGGAGAGGATTGCGATCCGCGCCCCGGTCTCGCGCAGTGCTGCCAGCACATCTGGCACCTCGGCAAAACAGTCGAGCTTGCGATAGGCGTCGAGCAGATCCACCCGCAGACCCTTGTCGACGCCGGGAAATCGGGCAAGGCAAAAGTCGAGCGCATCTTCGGTGAGCGCGCGAAAATCCCGGTATTGTCCCATCAGGCTGGTCACCCAGGTATATTCCAGCTGTTTCACCCGCCAGAGATCGGACAGCGCCTGGGCATCGGGCCCGATGGCCGCAGCATGCCGGCGCACCGCCGCATGCACATCGAACAGCGTACCATAGGCATCGAAGACATAGGCTTGGCGCCCGGACCCGGTCCTGCCGTCAGCATGGGATGCGATCGCGTCTGTCATGAAGCTTCCTCCTTGAAGGAGGGTAGGGCGCAGGCGTCGGCCGTTCAAGCGGGCAGGGGCCGACCTCAAATCACAATCAGCTGCGACGCGCCGCGAGTCGCTTCCGGTCGTGTTCGACAGTCGAAAAGCCGCGTGTCGTCAGCCGGAATTGCCGCTTCTGGAATTCGCCACGAACCTCGATCAGCCCCTGTTCCTCAGCCTCGGCCAAGGTCTTCAGGCTCGTGCCCTTCGGCGGCGTCTGCCAGTCGCGGCCTTGAGCGGCATGCAGCAATACCATGATCTTGATCATCGGGGTCTTTCTCTAAGCACGGTCACAAGATGGATCGACTGCTCGGATGGCGTCTCACCTCTCAGCCGCGCGGCTCTTCGCATGTCAAAATTTGATCCGCCCCCTATGCATGAGCTTTCTTGAAACGTCGATCTGAAACTGTGTGTTTCGCATGCTTTCGCGGCATCTTCAGTGGGAATTCTGCCCCGGAAGGGCCTCAGCACTTCTTGTCATCGCCGCGCCGGACCGCCGTTGGGCGGGCTCAAGATACGATTGTTCATTCTCGTTTCCCAATAGGCGATGCGGCCCCTGGAATTCCAGGGCGGTCTTGCTCGGATCCGACGGTTTGCGGTCACGCCTTGTTAATCCCTCTAAGAGAGCCAGATCGATGTCGGATTGCGCCGGCGAGCTGCGAGAGTTACATCATTCTTGCAATCATAGGAGGTGTGAATGTCAGAGACGGCGACCATCGGATCCAAGGCCAGGGAATTCAACACGGCTCGAAACTATGCCTTCATCCTGTTTGGCCTGTTCTTCTGGCCCTTGCTGCTGGCGGCCTATGCGAGATCCTCTCGGGCAAGGTCCTCCGAAGATGAGCAGGTGCGCAGCCATGCTGTCTTTCAGTACCAGACCAGCGCGGTCGCGCTGGTGAGCTGGGGACTGCTCCTGGTAATCTTCCTCGTGATGATCCTCGGCTTCCCGCCGACGAATGCCCTCGAAGCAGCGCATGCCAGAATGCGAAACATTGCGATGCTTAACGTGGGATACATCTTTTCGCTATGGGCCGCACTTCGCTCGATCCGGGGGCTCTATCTTGCCGGTGCCCGAGAAACCTTGTCGCCTACGTGGCTCTGGACCGTCTGGCCAAAGCCTGCCGGTTGACGTCTCTTGAGAGACCCCATCACCCGCCCAGATCCTGATCGATCTCCGTCAGCGCCCGGTCCACATGCCCCTCGAAGACGAGCGTCTCTTCCTCGGTGATGATCAGGATCTCCGGTGCCCCGCGCACGCGCACATGCTGCGATTGCGCCAGCCCCTCGTCGAGGCCGCGGGTCAAGAGATCCATGAAGCGCGTGCCGGGGCCCGTGATCGCGATCGGCATGGTCTCCTCGGCGAGGCTCAGCATGCGTGATAATCCCTGGCCAAGCGCAAGCCCTGCCTGGCGGAACGCATATTCCGAGGCGCGGTGGCCCTGGCGGGCGCGGCTTGCGATCTTCTCCATCTCGGCCAGCGGCACGAATCTCGCCGGGATCGTGTCCGGCGGCACTTCGAAGGCCATGCGCAGAATGCCATAGAAGCCGGCGGAGGCCTCAATGCAGCCGATCGCCCCGCAGCGGCAAAGCTTGCCGTCATCGGCATGCAGCATATGGCCGAAATTCGGCGCCCGGATCTCGAGGTCGCCATGCTGGTCGCGATAGGCGATGCCGAGCCCGATCGAGTGGCCGAGCGACAGCGTCGCGAGCGAGGCAAGCGGCACGCCCCTGTTCTTCTCCAGCCGAAGCGCCAGCGCATGGGTGACGAGCAGGCTCTCGTTGAACAGGTGGATCCGGCTGCCGCTGAAGCCGGAAAGGGCTGTCTCGAAGTCGAGCTCCTGATAGCCGAAGACCGGTGACCACAAGAGCTTCGCCCCCTCCCGGTCGACCAGCCCCTTGCTGGAAATCGAAATGGTCGAGATCGAAGACGCTGGCAGACGCGACCTCTGGATCAGCCGCTCGAGGGCCGCCCGGAAGCCGTCGAGAAAGCGCTTCGGCGATTCCGTGCCCTGTTCGCGCGCTTCCTCGAAACGGTCGATCATCGTGCCGCGATAATCGGCGAGCGAATATTGAACCGCATGCGAGGAGATGCGCGCCGCAATCACATGGGCGGCATCCCGGCGCCGGGCAAAGAGGGCCCGCGGGCGTCCACGCTGGCCGGCATTCGCCACCTCGCGGCGCTCCAGCAAACCATTTTTCTCGAGATGCGAGGTAATTGCCGAAACGGTTGCCGAGGAGAGCCCCGTCGCCGCCGACAGATCGGTATGGGCAAGCGGCCCTTCGCGCCTGAGCACCTTGAGCACGAGCCCGTTGTTCTGATGGCGAACGGCCTCGGTGCTCGCCCTCGGACTGGCTGTCATGATGGGCTTGTCGCCCGCTCTCGTATGGTCCACCGCATGCTCCTCCCAAAGCATTTGGCAACTGTCTTTGCAAGCCTCCCCCGGCTCGTGTTGACAGCGTGAGAATCTTCTGACAGTTATTTTCTCGACTGTCGAGAAAAACCATTGGACGGGGGTCCATGGGGTAAGGGCAGTTTCGCAGCGGGTCGTAGGTTGGGAGGTCTTCCGACGGTCCGCTTTCACCTTGGGAGGTTTTAAAAATGAAATCCGTTATGAAGCTGATGGCAGCAACTGCCGTCATCGTGAGCCTGCATTCTGTCGCCAATGCCGAAGGCCTGACCGTCGGCGTCTCCTGGTCGAACTTCCAGGAAGAACGTTGGAAGACGGACGAAGCCGCGATCAAGGCAGCGCTCGAAGCTGCCGGCAACAAGTACATCTCCGCCGACGCCCAGACGTCTGCCGCCAAGCAGCTCACCGACATCGAAAGCCTGATCGCCCAGGGTGCAAACGCCCTGATCGTTCTCGCCCAGGATTCGGAAGCCATTGCACCGGCCATCGAAAAGGCGACTGCTGAAGGTATCCCGGTCGTCGGTTACGACCGTCTGATCGAGAACCCGGACGCCTACTACATCACCTTCGACAACAAGGAAGTGGGCCGCATGCAGGCTCGCGAAGTGTTCAAGGCGAAGCCGGAAGGCAACTACGTCTTCATCAAAGGCGCCTCGACCGACCCGAACTCCGACTTCCTCTATTCCGGCCAGGTTGAAGTGCTGAAGGAAGCGATGGATTCCGGCAAGATCAAGAACGTCGGCGAAGCCTATACCGACGGCTGGAAGCCGGAAGCTGCCCAGAAGAACATGGAGCAGTTCCTGACCGCCAACAACAACGCCGTTGACGCTGTTGTCTCGTCCAACGACGGCATGGCCGGCGGTGTGGTTGCAGCTCTTGAAGCCCAGGGTCTCGCCGGTTCCGTTCCGGTCTCCGGCCAGGACGGCGACAAGGCCGCTCTGAACCGCGTCGCGCTCGGCACCCAGACCGTGTCTGTCTGGAAGGACAGCCGCGAACTCGGCAAGAAGGCCGCTGAAATCGCCAACGAACTGGCCGCCGGCAAGTCGATGGACGAAGTCGAAGGCACCGTGAAGTTCTCGGGCGGCCCGAAGGGCGTCGAAATGAACTCCTACTTCATCGCTCCGCTGCCGATCACCAAGGACAACCTCAACGTCGTCATCGACGCTGGCTGGATCTCCAAGGAAGAAGCATGCCAGGGCGTTGCCGCCGGTTCGGTTGCCGCCTGCAACTGATCCTGTAGTGACTGACCACAGAGCTTGAGCCGGAACGCCGCAGCCTTTTGCGCTGCGGCGTTTCGACTGGTCGAGAGCATCGCGGCAGCAAGGTATCGGCGGCTTTAAGGGGCCACCGCACACTTTAGCAACAGCCGCCGAAGAACGTCAGATGCCTCGATCCGCATGGCGGGTCCAATGCCCGCAAGCCCGCGCAAGGCGCGGCCCTTCGCAAGCCGACAAACGACTGGGGAGAATTTTTCGTATGGCGGATCACAGCCTTGCCACACCCGCGCATGGTGCCCGGGCATCCAATGTTTCAGCGGTAAAACGCTTCTTTCAAGCCACCGAAATCGATACGCGCCTGCTCGGCATGGTCATCGCTCTGGGGTTCATCTGGGTCGGCTTCGACATCCTGTCGAACGGCCTGTTCCTGACCCCGCGTAACCTCTGGAACCTCTCGGTCCAGGCGGCCTCCGTTTCGGTCATGGCGACCGGCATGGTGCTGGTCATCGTCACGCGCAACATCGACCTCTCGGTCGGCTCTATCCTCGGTTTCGTCGGCATGATCATGGCGGTGCTCCAGGCCCGCATCCTGCCGCCGATCATCGGCTTCGAACATCCGATGATGTGGATCATCGCGCTTGGCGCCGGCATCCTCGTCGGCACGGCGATCGGCGCGCTGCATGGCGCGATCATCGCCTTCCTCGGCGTGCCCGCCTTCATCGTCACCCTCGGCGGCCTGCTCGTCTGGCGCGGTGCTGCCTGGATGGTGACATCAGGTGCGACGGTGGCTCCCATGGACACCACCTATCGCCTGATGGGCGGTGGTGCCGATGGTTCGATCGGCGTGACCGCAAGCTGGGTCGTCGGCCTCGTCGCCTGCCTGATGATTGTGCTCACCATTCTCAACACCCGCCGCCAGCGTCGTCGCTTCGGCTTCCCGCTGCGTCCGGTCTGGGCCGAGTATTTCCTCGTCATCTCCGGCTGCATCGCGGTTCTCGGTGCCGTCTGGGTCGCCAACAGCTACTACATGCCGGTCAACCTCGCCCGCCGTTATGCCGAAGCCAATGGCATTGCCTGGCCGGAAGGTGGCCTGCAGATCGGTCTCGGCATCGCCGTTCCGGTTCTGATCGCCATCGGCATCGCCATGGTCATGGCCTTCATCACCAACCGCACGCGCTTCGGCCGCTATGTCTTTGCGATCGGTGGTAACCCGGAAGCCGCCGAACTCGCCGGCATCAAGGTCAAGTGGGTCATCGTCAAGCTGTTCGCGCTGATGGGTGCGCTCTGCGCCATCGCCGCCGCCATCTCGACGGCCCGTCTGAACGCCGCGACCAACGCTCAGGGCACGCTCGACGAGCTCTACACCATCGCCGCAGCCGTCATCGGCGGCACCTCGCTTGCCGGCGGTGTCGGCACCATCGCCGGCGCCATGCTCGGCGCCATCGTCATGCAATCACTGAACTCGGGCATGGTTCTGCTCGGTCTCGACACACCGCTCCAGAGCATCGTCATCGGTATCGTGCTCGTCGTCGCGGTCTGGCTCGACACCGTCTACCGCTCGCGTGCGAAGTAAGGGGAGTTGAACTCATGTCTGAAAATCGCACCCCCCTCGTGGAAATGCGCAACGTTTCCATTTCCTTCGGCGGCATTCACGCCGTCGACGACGCCTCGATCGACCTCTTCCCGGGCGAAGTCGTGGCCCTGCTCGGCCATAACGGTGCCGGCAAGTCGACCCTGATCAAGATCCTGTCGGGCGCCTACAAGCGCGACAACGGCGATATCCTGGTTCGCGGCGAGTTCGCCGACATCAACAACCCGCGCGACGCCAAGAAGTATGGCATCGAAACGATCTATCAGACGCTCGCCGTCGCCGATAACGTCGATGCCGCCGCCAACCTCTATCTCGGCCGCGAGCTGCGCACCGCCTGGGGCACGCTCGACGACGTCGCGATGGAAGCCAAGGCCCGCGAAGTCATGGGGCGCCTCAATCCCAACTTCCAGCGCTTCAAGGAGCCGGTGAAGGCGCTCTCCGGCGGTCAACGCCAGTCGGTGGCGATCGCCCGCGCGATCCTCTTCGACGCACAGATCCTGATCATGGACGAACCGACGGCCGCCTTGGGCCCGCAGGAAACCGCCCAGGTCGGCGATCTCATCCAGCAGCTGAAGAAGGACGGCATCGGCATCTTCCTGATCAGCCACGACATCCACGACGTCTTCGACCTCGCCGACCGCGTCTTCGTCATGAAGAACGGCCGTGTGGTCGGCCATGCCCGCACCGAGGATGTCACCAAGGACGAAGTCCTCGGCATGATCATCCTCGGCAAGTGCCCTCCCGGTGCTGTGCCCGGACCGGGGGCCATGCAGGTGGCGTGAGCGTCGCGAGCGTGAATTGAGACAGGCGAGGGGGCGTTAAGCTCCCTCGTTTGCGTTTGGGGGATTGGCATCGAGTGTTTGCTGAGGTCAAAAGCCAGGATCTTCGCGCCTCACCAAGGTCCGTCGCACTGTCGATCAGGTTTACCAAAACTAAACTGAGATACAGCTCTCGTAGCCCAGCATCGCTTTAGCTGGGTGGCGAAACCAGAATTCTCACCTGCAAAAGTATGCGCCTTTTAAGGAAAGAAAACTCAGGGTAGAAATTTAGTGGTTCGTTTACGGGCATCTCAATAACCTACCCCGCAAGCATGATGCTTCCCCACGGCGGGGTGTCCGTGTTGGACGATCACCGTTTTCGCACAGGAAGCTGTCCAATGATTTCCAGCATTAACAACATTTCCAGTAACTCAATTGCTCTTCTTTTCGGCACCACTCCCGTAAAGCCGGGTGCAGACAACAATTCGTCAGGAACCGGCACACTAGGGCAGACCACTGGCAATACGGACGACGTGTTCAAGGCCGGCAACGCCATCGGCAAAATCATTGAAATTGTGGCTGGCATGAAATCGGACGATGACAATCGTTCCATCGGCGTTTTCACTATGGACGACGCCACGCGCGTTGACGGAGAAAACGGCGAGTATAGCCTAACGAAGACAGGCACCGGCAAGGTTGTCAGCGACGAGCAAATGAGGGAATTCGCTTTAGAAATTAAACAAAAGCAGGCTGCAGGTTCCGGACCACGCGCAGAAGAAGCAAGGGCTTACCTTAAAGCAGCGGCCGAAGGCACCATCGTCGAGATCGATCTCTCGGCTCATGGAGTATCTGCACCTCTGACACAGACCAACTACTTCTATGCAGATGGCACTCCGAAGGGTGAATCGGGTAGCTCTACCGTTGAAGGATTGGACGAATTCCTCGCTGCACATACCTACAGGGCCGAAGATGGCACGCGTCGTGACAACGCCACCGGAAAATATGCCAGCTTCAACGCGAACGGAACCGCTTACAGTTACATCATATTCTAGATGAGCCGTTTCACTCCATCGCCATCATGGCCAGCGAACGCGCCCACATGTGCTGCCCAAGCTTGCGACAACTCGACGACAGCATCATTGAGGTGCAGCTGCGCGAGATCGCCGAGATGAAGGCCCTGATCGCCGATCTAAAAGCCAACCCGACACCAGATGATGCGCCTGATACGGTTCTGCGGCCGCAGCCCGCAGCATCGCAGCCGTGAAATTCTCCGACAGGCGGGCCCCTCACGGCCCCTTGATCAGCGCGCCAATTGTACCGCCAACCAGGAGCACGATGCCAATCAGGAAGGTCAGGGCCGCCCCCGGTCCGCGCGTTTTGGCATCGGCATAGTATTCGGCGGCGTAGAGCGCCCGCGCTGCCGTCCAGCCAAGGCCGAGCAGCCCGGCCAGGATGTCGGAGACGTAGAAACCGAAGATCCAGAGCGACGGCAGAAACAGCACCAGCTGCTCCACCGTGTTCTGCTGCACTCGAAAGATCCGCTCGAAGTCTGCATTGCCGGTCGTCTTCGGCGCCTCGACGCCGAATTTTCGGCGCGCCTGGCCGACCTTGAGCAGAAACCAGCAATAGGTGAGGAGGGCGGCAAAGGTCGCGAGAATGGTAAAACGCATTGTCTATCCGAAGCGTGAAAAGGCATTGGTAACCATTGATTGGTAGGCGGCGTGGGGTGAGAAGGCAAGCAAGCAAGATTACCGGGTCGACAGGTTCGTGATGGTCCTTCGGCTTGTCGTCTGCAGGCTTTTCCGCCATCATCGCCGCATTGCTTCGGCCACCCGCCGATCCGTCTTCATGCCGAGAAACGAAGAGACCCGATGACTTCCGATCCTTTCAAGTTTGGCCGCGCCTACGACCTGCACGAGCTGGTCGCCGACGGGATCATCCATGGCATCGGCGTGGTCTTTGCGCTGGTCGGCGCGACCGCGCTGATCTTCTACGCCACCGTCTATTCCGACTATGCCAATATCGCCGCCAGCTGGATCTACGGCCTTGGCCTCATCATCTCGCTCGGCGTCTCCTTCACCTACAACATGTGGCCGCATTCCCGGGTGAAGTGGATCCTGCGCCGCTTCGACCACTCGGCGATCTTCATCCTGATCGCCTCGACCTACACGCCCTTCCTCGTCCAGGGCGCCGATCGCCCGATGATCCTGGCGCTGCTCATCGGCATCTGGATCACGGCGTTCACCGGCATCTGGCTGAAGTTCCGCTTTCCCGGCCGCTATGACCGTCTCGCCATCCTGCTCTATCTCGGCATGGGCTGGAGCGGGGCGTTGGCCATGGGCCCGATCTCGGAGATCATTCCCGGCGTCACCCTGACGCTAATCATCGTCGGCGGCTGCATCTATTCGGCCGGCGTCGTCTTCCATGTCTGGGAACGCCTGCGCTTCCAGAACGCCATCTGGCACGCCTTCGTGGTGACGGCCGCCATCGTCCACTATTCGGCAGTGTTCACGGCCATCAGCCTGGGCTGAGGGGCGGTAGACCTCAGTCGTCCGTCATTCTCGGGCTTGTCCCGAGGATCTACCGAGGCCGGCCCCGGCCTCGACGCTCCCGCTCTCGTCACACCCGCTGCAACGGCAATGGTGCTCGGCACACGGCCCGAGCATGGACGACGCAAAGCCTAAGCCCTCAGATCCCCGTCATCTTCGCCTGCTTTTCGATCTGCTTGGCCACCTGGCCGGCACCGATGCGAAAGCCTGCAAGCGTCATCGGAAAACTGAGCGCCAGCGACACCGCCGCCAGAACCAGTGTCGCCACGACCGGCGTCATGCCCATCTGCGCGGCGAGAAGCTGCAGTTCGGCGCCGGTGATCCCGTTCACCCAGATGATGGCAAGAAGGATGAGCGAGCCGAGCAGCACCGCAAGGACGGCAAGCAGGGCCGAAAGCTTGAGGCTCAAGCCCCAGCTCGGCCGTGCCTTCAGCCGCTGCGCCACGAACGTACCCGCAGATGATCCGGCGGCCATCAGCACGGCCACATTACCGGCCGAAGACAGGCTGTCGCCCCAGCCGAAATTGTCGAGCACCAGCACGAGGAGATAGATGAACAGCTGTGCGGCGACGAAGACGAGCACATAGCGGGTGATGAGGCCGGGAAGCATGGAGGTCATGAAATCTGTTTTCCGTCGGTGATGGTCTTGCCTTTGCACCCTTGTTGCCTGATGTGTCGATGCGGCGAAGTATCGCCCGTCACACCTCGATCCCGCATGGCGGTTTTTCCGCCAGAAATTGCAGAAGCCGCATCATGCCCCTCATCCTTCGCGACGCAACGCCAGCCGATCTTCCCGCCATCCTCGCCATCTACAATCACGCCGTCGCCGAGACGACCGCGATCTGGAACGAGACGCTTGTTGATCTCGACAACCGTCGCGCCTGGTTTGATCTGCGCCAGACGAGAGGCTTTCCGATCCTGGTTGCCGATATCGACGGAACGATCGCCGGCTACGCCTCCTATGGCGACTGGCGGCCCTTCGATGGCTTCCGCGCCTCGGTCGAACACTCCGTCTATGTCGAGAAGGATCATTACGGCCAGGGGCTTGGCAAGTCGCTTATGACGGCGCTGATCGAGCGCGCGAAGACGGGCGGCATCCACGTCATGGTCGCCGCCATCGAAGCCGGCAACACGGGCTCGATTGCACTCCACACCTCACTCGGCTTCCGCCTCGTCGGCACCCACCACGAGGTCGGCCAGAAATTCGGCCGCTGGCTGGATCTGACGATGATGGAGCTGAAGCTGGGCTGAGGCGCCACCTCTCCCTTAAGGGGGAGGTCGCCGCAAACGATCAGCCCTCATCCTGAGGTGGGAGCGTAGCGATATCAGAAGGACGAGGGCGGGTGGGGCGCGTCGGGGCCTCGATCCTTCGAGGCCTGCTGACGCAGGCACCTCAGGATGAGGGGTTCCAAAGCACCCACCTCGCCCCAAGGGGAGGGTGGAATCTCCGCGCAAACGTTCAGCCCTCATCCTGAGGTGGGAGCGTAGCGATATCAGAAGGGCGAGGGCGGGTAGAGGCGTCGGGGCCTCGATCCTTCGAGGCCTGCTGGCGCAGGCACCTCAGGATGAGGGGTTCCAAAACACCCACCTCGCCCCAAGGGGAGGGTGGAATCTCCGCGCAAACGATCAGCCCTCATCCTGAGGTGGGAGCGTAGCGATATCAGAAGGACGAGGGCGCGTAGAGGCGTCGGGGCCTCGATCCTTCGAGGCCTGCTGACGCAGGCCCCTCAGGATGAGGAGAGCCCGAAGCACCCACCTCTCCTCAAGGGGAGGGGAAGCATTGCCTTACAGCAGCGCCAGTAGCTTCTTCGCCGCCTCTTCCGATGAGGCCGGGTTCTGGCCGGTCACCAGCTTGCCGTCGGTCACGACATAGACGCCCCAGTCGGCGCCCTTTTCATAATGCCCGCCGCGCTCCTGCAGCATGTCCTCGACCAGGAAGGGCACGACCTCGGTGAGCCCAACGGCCTCTTCTTCCGAATTGGTGAAGCCCGTCACCTTGCGGCCCGAAACGAGCGGCTGGCCATCCGTGCCCTTCACGTGACGCAGCACGCCTGGTGCATGGCAGACCACACCGATCGGGCGATCCTTGGCGGCGAAAGCCTCGATCAGCGCAATGCTGTCCCGGTCTTCGGCCAGATCCCAGAGGGGGCCATGGCCGCCCGGATAAAAGACAGCATCAAACTCGTCCGGCTTGATCTGCGACAGCGGCGTGGTCGAGGCCAGCAGCTGCTGCGCCGTCTGGTCCGCCTTGAACCGGTCGGTCGCCTCTGTCTGCGCATCCGGCTCGTCGCTCTTCGGGTCGAGCGGCGGCTGGCCGCCCTTCGGCGAGGCAAGCGTGATCTCGGCGCCGGCATCCTTCAGAACGTAATAGGGGGCGGCGAATTCTTCGAGCCAGAAGCCGGTCTTCTTGCCGGTGTCGCCGAGCTGGTCGTGCGAGGTGAGAACCATGAGGATTTTCATCGGTGTTTTCCTTTGTTGTTGGAATGGGAGCATTCATGTTTGCTTCGGAGGCCCCGCCCTTCGAGGCCCGACGCGGTCGGGCACCTCAGGGTGAGGGGAGATCTTGGTATTTCAGGCGACAGACGCCCTCATCCTGAGGTGCCCTCGCGAAAGCGAGGGCCTCGAAGGATCGAGCCACCGGCAGGTCAGTCATCCGGCCCGACGCGGATCACCCGCTTGCCGAAGGCCTCGCCGCGCAGAAGGCCGACAAAGGCGCTCGGCGCCTGTTCCAGCCCGTCGATCATCTCTTCGCGGTATTTGATCTTGCCGGCCTCGACCCAGCCGCCCATTTCCTTGGCAAATTCCGGATAAAGATGGCCGAAATCATCAAAGACGATGAAGCCGCGAACGGTGACGCGCTTTTTCAGGAAGAGCCCCATCAGCCAGCCCAGCCGGTCGGGACCGTCTGGAAGCGAAGTCGCGTTATACTGGGCGATCAGTCCGCAAAGCGGGATGCGCGCAGCCGTGTTGAGAAGCGGCGCGACCGCATCAAACACTTGGCCGCCGACATTCTCGAAATAGATGTCGATACCGTCGGGCAGCGCCTGCTTCAACGCGTCGGCAAATCCATCAGCCTTGTAATCGACACAGGCATCGAATCCGAGCGTGTCGGTGGCATGGGCGCATTTCTCCGGCCCACCGGCAATGCCGACGACCTTCAGCCCGAGGATCTTGCCAATCTGCCCGACGGTCGAGCCGACAGGGCCGGTCGCACCGGCTACCACCAGCGTTTCGCCCGCCTTGGGCTTGCCGATTTCCTTCAGGCCCGACCAGGCGGTAAAGCCGGGCATGCCGGTCACGCCGAGCGCCCACGAGGGATAGCTGGGATGGGCGCCAAGCGGCGTCACGCCCCGACCGTCGGACAGCGCATAGTCCTGCCAGCCGGTGAAGCCGACGACCCAGTCACCCGCCTTGAAGCCCTCGAGCTTCGAGGTCACCACGCGCGACACGGTACCGCCGACCATGGTCTGGCCGATCTCGACCGGCGCCGCATAGGAGGGAGCATCGCTCATCCGCCCGCGCATGTAAGGATCGAGCGAAAGAAAGACGGTGCGCAAAAGCATCTGACCGTCTTTCGGTTCGGGAATGTCGACGGTCTCAAGCCGCAGTGTCTGATCGTTGGGTTCGCCCTTGGGGCGTTCAGCCAGCACGAAGCGGCGATTGGCATCGGTCGATTGCGGCATGGAAATCTCCTGTCTTGCAAGGCCCGTCCGTCTCGGCCGGGCCATCAGCACGATGCCCGTTCGATCGTCGATCGCGCCTTGGCGCTCACCGAAGACGACGGCCATGAGCCATGACAACGGCACCCGGATGGCGTTGTTCCATGACATCCTGTCGCGGTCATGACGGAGGAAGGCACGGCGCTCCCCACCTCCCCCTTGAGGGGGGGAGGTCGCCGCAAAGCGGCGGGTGGGGGTGAAACGTCCGGCGGGTTCGATGCACTGGGCAGAGCCGGTGCTTTGCCCATTCACCCCACCCCGGAGCTCCGCTTCGACCCTCCCCCTCAAGGGGAGGGTGATGAAACCGCTGACGCCGTTCTTTCTCTTCTCCCCAGCGGGGAGAAGGTGGCGCTCAAGCGCCGGATGAGGGGGGCGCGGAGCGCAAGCAAGTCATCACGGGTCCGCCCACCCCCTCAGCCTTCCTCCGCTCCGAGCACGGCGGTGCCCGCCGCCTCACTCGATCCGCACCCGCGCCATCTCGCCGCGAATCCGGATCTCGGGCTTGGCACCGGGCGTGTTCGGCAAGGCACTGTCGACGAAGGAGGCGACGGCCTCGACGCCATAGGAGATCGGCGTCGGCACGAGGAACATCACGGTCGCATCCAGCATCTTGCCGGAAATGCGGATCTCTTCGGTGTTCATCACCCGCTCGAAGGCGAGCCGTGCACGCAGGGCCGCGCCTGAGACCGCGACGGACGTGGCATGGCCGGTCAGGGCGAAGTCGCCGGCATCGCTGTCGACGGTAATGGCACCGAAGTCGCCGGCAAGCCGCATGCGCGCGGCATCCTGGCGGATCGAGATCCGGGTCTGCGGCGGCAGGGTGGCCGTCAGGGAGAGCGTGCAGTCGTCCCAGTCGTTCCAGCCGAAGAACCCGCCCCGATCGCCCATGTCGACGTGAAGCGTGTCGCCGTCCCGACGCATCTGAGCCTCACCCATGCAATCGCCCGCAAACCAGCCGGACCGCCAGATCGCCCCCCAGCCATGCCGCGTGCCTGAGAGGAGGGCCTCCCGCGCGCCGTCGCCGCCGGTGGAAATGGAGATGTCGCTTGCAGCCCCGGTCACCGAAAGCTGCGTCACGCCGGTGAGGTCGATCGGCCCCGACAGCGCGTCGCTTGCCCGGATCATCTGCACGCTGCCGTCGATGATGGCGAGGCCGATGATCCCGCCGAGGATGGAAAGAAGAATGGTTCGTTTGCGCATGAAGGACACTCCTGGTTTGGCACTCCCGTTTTCGGGCGGCCCGTTTCGATGCCCTCATCTCCGTCGATACACCTGGCACCCGCGACCTCGATCGCGATCCGGGTCGACCGGGATCGCGCTTTCGGTCATGGTCGCAGCCAGCTCACTTGGCCTCCATGATCGAAACATCCGCATGCTGCTCGTCCCACTCTCCTTCCTCGTCGCCCTGTTCCTTGCCGTCTTCCTTGTGCGCCTTCTCGGTGAAGGCCGCGAAAGCTGGCGCCGCAACGGCCTCTTCCTCGCGCTGCTGGCGCTCTATGTGGTGCAGAGCCTGCTGGTCGGGTTGCGCTGGGGCTATGGGATGATGGCGGTGCTGCCGGCCTTGCCTGTCATGGCGAGCCTCGTGCCTGCGCTCTCCTTCCTCGCCTTCCGCGATCTCACCCGTGAAAGACCGGGGCTCTCGGTCCACGACTGGCCGCATCTTCTCCCGATGCTGGCGACGCTTGTTCTGCTGGTGGTCGGCCGGGCACCGGTCGATCTCGTCATCATCGCCAATTTCCTCGGTTATGGTCTGGCGCTGCTCTGGCTCGGCCGCCTTGGTCCCGACGGGCTGATCGCCGCCCGCCTCGATGGCTCGCTGCGCTCCTTCCGTGCCCTGATGCTGACCGCCATTGCCCTGATTGCCTCGGCGCTGACGGATGTCGCGATCAGCCTCGACATGCTCTGGTCCGGCGGGCGCTATTCACCCATGGTCGTCTCGGCCGCGACAACGCTGATCCTGCTCCTCCTCGGCATCGGCGCCGTCACCGCCGGCCAGGAAGAGGCCGGCGAGGGGGCTGATGCGGCTGCCGATCAGCCGATCGCTCTTGAGCCTCGCGCGCTCTCCGTGCTTGACCGGCCATCGGTCCCCGAAGACGCCACGAACATCTCCACCTCTGCCTCTCCCGCACCGACCAGAGCCGCAACCGAAGATCACCGCCACATCGCAACCGCGCTTGATGACCTGATGCGGGAGAAGCGCCTCTGGTCGGACCCAAATCTCAACCTCGCCCGCCTCGCGCGCCGTCTTGGACTACCCGCCCGCGCCGTGTCTGAAGCCGTCAACCGCGTCCACGCCATCAGCGTCTCGCACTACGTCAACAACCACCGCATATCAGAGGCCTGCCGCCTGCTTGCCGAGACCGACATGCCCGTCACCCGCATCCTCTTCGAGGCGGGCTTCATGACCAAATCCAACTTCAACCGCGAATTCCTGCGCGTGACAGGCGAAAGCCCCAGCGACTGGCGACGGCAGCTTTCTCGTCTCCCCGGCGGGGAGAAGGTGACGTGAAGGCTGGATGAGGGGCTGCGCGCAACGTCTGACGCACCTCCCCCTTAAGGGGGGAGGTCGCCGCGAAGCGGCGGGTGGGGGTGACCAGAGCCTCGAGTTCGATCTGTCGATCAGCGCTGACGTCTCCACGTCACCCCACCCCGGAGCTTCGCTCCGACCCTCCCCCTCAAGGGGAGGGTGATCCATCACCGCGAATAGGCCGTGATCACCTCGATAAAGGCGTCGCCATAGCGCTCCAGCTTCGATTGCCCGATGCCGGAAATCGACAGCATCTCGTCCTCGTCCATCGGCCGTCCGGTTGCAAGTGCCACCAGCGTCGTGTCGGGGAAGATGACGTAAGGCGGCACGCCTTGTTCTTTCGCAAGCTCCATGCGCTTGGCGCGCAAGGCCTCGAACAATTCCTGATCCGCCTGGTCGAGCCCGGCCTTGGCCTGCGCCGTGCGCGAGGACTGGCCGCGCGCTGCCTTGCCCGTGGTCGGCCGGTCCTTGCGGAAGCGCACATCGACCTCGCGCTTGAAGACGGCGCGCGCGCTTTCCTCCAGCGTCAGCGCGCCGTAAGCCGTATGGTCGACACGGATATAGCCGGCCGCCAGAAGCTGGCGGTAGACCGATTGCCAGGTCTTCGCGGGTAAATCCTTGCCCGCGCCGAAGACTGGCATGTCCGTATGACCGAAACGGATCGTCTTGTCGTTTTCGTTGCCGGTGAGCACATCGATCAGATGCCCAGTGCCGAAGCGCTCTCCGGTGCGGTAGATGGCGGCCAGCGCCTTGATCGCGGCCTCGGCACCGTCCCAGGTCTCGACAGGCTTCAGGCAGGTGTCGCAATTGCCGCATTGGCCCGGGTGGCTCTCGCCGAAATGCTTGAGGATCGCCTGGCGCCGGCAGCCGGGCGTTTCGCAGATGGCCAAGAGCGCATTGAGCTTGGCCCGTTCCACCCGCTTGATATCGTCGGCCGCACCACCCTCATCGATCATCCGCCCACGCTGGATGACATCGGCCATGCCATAGGCCATCCAAACCTCGGAGGGCAGACCGTCACGCCCCGCGCGCCCCGTCTCCTGATAATAGGCCTCGACCGAACCCGGCAGATCCAGATGCGCGACATAGCGCACATTCGGCTTGTCGATGCCCATCCCGAAGGCAACCGTGGCGACCAGGCAGAGGTCTTCCTCTTTGAGAAAAGCATCCTGATTGGCATCCCGGATCGCCCGGTCCATGCCGGCGTGATAGGGCAGCGCCCGGATCCCCTGATCGTCGAGCCAGCTGGCGATCTCCTCCACCTTGGCGCGCGACAGGCAATAGACGATGCCGCTCGATCCCTTGTGGCGCGACAGGAAGCGCAAAAGCTGCTGGCGCGGCTGGTCCCGCTCGACGATCTCATAGGCGATGTTCGGCCGGTCGAAGGAGGTGGTGAAGACTTGCGCCTCGTCCAGCCGCAGCCGGGCAATGATGTCTTCCCGCGTATGCGGATCGGCGGTCGCCGTCAGCGCCAGCCGTGGCACGCCGGGAAAGAGGTCGGCAAGCTTGCCGAGTTCGCGATATTCCGGCCGGAAGTCATGCCCCCATTGCGACACGCAATGGGCTTCGTCGATGGCAAAAAGCGCGATCTCCACACCTTGCATCATCTCGATGAAACCTGGCGTCGCCGTCCGCTCCGGTGTCACATAGAGAAAGTCGAGCTCGCCGCGATCGAGCGCCCGGCGGATCTCGACATATTCCTCGCGGCTGAGCGTCGAGTTGAGCGCCGCCGCCTTGACGCCGAGGCCCTTCAAGGCCTCCACCTGGTCGCGCATCAGGGCAATCAGCGGCGATACGACCACGCCGACGCCCGGCCGGCAGAGTGCGGGCACCTGGAAGCAGAGCGATTTTCCCGCCCCCGTCGGAAACAGCACCACGGCATCGCCGCCGGACACGACATGCGAAACCACCTCCGCCTGGCGCCCGCGAAAGGCGGAATAGCCATAGATGCGCTTCAGGACGGAAAGCGGACCGTCCAGGGCAGGGTGCGAGAAGAGCGGATCGGTGAGGGACTGAGTCGGCATGATCAGAGGGTTTAGCCGAGAGGCCAGGAGATGGCCACCGCAAAGCAGAAAGGCGCCGGGAAGGCGCCCTTGCAATGAACTCGGGGAATTTGGCTCAGACCCAGCGGTTGAAGCAGCCGTTGATCCTCACAGCCACCTGCTGGTGGTTGAGGTTGAGCGCGATGTATTCGTATTGCAGGCCCGTGCTCACGGCGAATTCCTGGAACGCCTTGAATTCATGCAGCTCCCAGCCGGGGTAGTTGAAGTACTCGTCGAACAGGATGATCGTGCCGGGCACGATGCGCTCACGCAGCTGCGTGAACACGGTCTGCGTCGACGAATAGAGATCGCAATCGACATGCAGGAACGAGACCGGACCCGGATGCGAGTCGAGGAAGGTCGGCAGCGTGCGGTCGAACCAGCCGATGACCAGCTCGACATTTGGCTCGACAGCCGGCAGGTCGGTGCGGGCGAACGCACCCTTTTCATAGCCCTCACGCCAACCCTCCGGCAGCCCTTCGAAGCTGTCGAAGCCGTACACGGTGCCCGGCCGTTGCCGGGCAGTCTGGTTGATGGATTTTCCCGAGAAGACGCCGAATTCGAGGCAGAGCCCCGGGACGGTCGCGCAGGACAGCGCATAGTCGAGCACCTCGGTCGGAGTGTCCAATCGCTTGGCGCCCGTCATTCGCGTGGACATATACTGCGCTGCCGAGATCGCGGCGGTAAGGTTTGCCACGGCTTCCAGATTATACGATCCGCCCGGCTTCTTGCCGATGACCTCGTTGATGATCAATGCGATGTACTGGACGAATTGCGGGCTGCCTACTGAGATAGCTTCCATAGTCGTGTGTGCCCTTTGGCCCCAAGTTTCCGCTTCCCAATCTTTAGACACGGTGTCTTGCACGAGCCTGATCTGTCGAAGGCAGGCGAGCGTCGTCTATAGCGAGGCAGTTGGAGGCTTTGCCGCCGTCCAAGCCTGTGCACAGAACGCAAAGGCCCTTGCCGACCGACGGCCCTCATGGTCCTTTCGGCGCATTTCCGCAACGACCAGAAGATTGCCATTTCCCATGTCCTTTCCCCTGAAACTCTATCTCGCCGGCCCCGAAGTCTTCCTCCCCAATGCCCGCACAGTCCTCGATGAAAAGGCCGCAATGACGCGCGCCTATGGTTTCGAGCCGATCTGCCCCGGCGATCTCGCCATCCCGCCGGCCCCGACGAAGCGCCAGTTCGGGCTCAATATTTCGGAGATCGACGAGAGCTTCATGAACCGCGCCGATGGCGTGATCGCGAACCTTACGCCTTTTCGCGGCATCGCGGCGGATCCGGGCACGGTCTTCGAGCTCGGCTACATGTGCGGCGCCGGCAAGATCGTCGCCTGCTACACCAATGTCGCAGAGACCCATTACCAGCGCACGCTCGCTTGGTATGAGGGCAAGCTGAGCGCCGACGGCGAGGGCCGCATGCGCGGGCCGGACGGCCATTCGCTGGAGGATTTCGACATGATCGAGAATCTCATGCTGCATGGCGGCGTCGAGCGCCGCGGCGGCCCGGTGGCCGTCCATGCCGCCGATCCGGCGCGGCTCTATACGGATCTCACGGCCTTCGAGCAGTGCCTGAAGGCGCTGTCAGAAAGAGTCTGAAATCAAGTATTTCCCCGGACAGGTTGAGGTCCTGCAAACAGTCGCCGCATCCTCTTCCTGGTTGTGTCCATAGGGCCTAAGGCTGCAGAGCCAACCCTCCCCGGAGCGGGGAGGGTGGTGCTCTCCGTCAGGCCTTCTTGGCCGCCCGCTTTGCGGTCGGGGCCTCGAAGCGGATGCCGCAATTGTTCTTGATCGATGCGCCCTCGATCGCCTTCATCTCCCCCTTCAGTCGCGCGACTTCCGCGGCCGAGGCGCCATCGCCCTTGGCGAAGAACAGCGCCGGCCAGAAGAGAACGAGGCCAACCCCGACGGCGACTGCATCATTGTCGGCCTTCTTCTGCTGCGCGCCGCTTGCCGCAATGGCACGGGCCGAAACGGCGGTTGCCTCTTCGCGCAGGCGGTCACAGGACAGGCTTTCATAGAGTGTCGGAGAGACATAGGCTGCTTCGATGTCCTGCGGTTTGCTGGCGCAGGATGAATGCACGGCGGCGAGACCGAGAACGGTCGCGAGTTTGGTATGCATGGTAGACCCCCAGGTTGTTAACCAGGATGGGGTTCCATCAACGCGTTTGCCGGTCAAATGCAAAGATTGCAACTGGAGCTTTAGATCGAAGCTTTCCACAGCCAAGAAAGGCAGCGTCGCGCGTCAGGCGGTCTGCCGGCCGCTGGGGCGGCCGTTCACTGCATGGCGCAGCCGATCACGGCGCAGTGTTTCCGCGGCATCGATGCCGTCGCCTCGGCTTCGCCTTCGGCGAACCTGGGGGCCGACATGCCGATAACGGTGGCGACGGCAACGAAGCCGAGAAGGAGAATGGTCTTTGTCTTCAAGCAGGTCTCGCTCGGAAAAATGACTGCCACACGAAAGTGGCGCTAGCGAAATGGGAGCCGCCCGGCCACCCGGCCGTGCGATTCTTCCCAGGGTGATCGTCCCGATCAGCCGATCGGTTCGAATACCATGGAATGGCCGTTGATGCAGTAGCGCAAGCCCGTCGGCTTCGGGCCGTCGGGAAAGACATGTCCCAGATGCCCGCCGCAATTGGCGCAGCGGATTTCCGTGCGCACCATGCCAAAGGCCGTGTCGCGATGCTCGGTCACGGCATCCGCCTTCACCGGCTCGAAATAGCTCGGCCAGCCGCAGCCGGCGTCGAACTTGGTGTCGGAGACGAAGAGCGGTTCGTCACAGGCCGCACAGCGATAGAGGCCCTTTTCGAAATTGTCCCAATAGGGCCCGGTAAAGGCGCGCTCGGTGCCGTGCTCGCGCAGGATCCGGTATTGCTCCGGCGTCAGCTGCTCGCGCCATTCGGCATCGGACTTGACGATCTTCGGGGCGGTCGTGGAAGCGGTCATGATGATCTCCTTGGCCAGGCAGGGGGAGGGCAAAGCCTCGCTGCTGTTGCCCTATAGATAGGGAGAGAGTGACAAGGCGGCAATTGTCGCCACCGCGCTTTGGTCGTCGGCGCCTCGCAATTCTTTCACGAGAAACTGAACTCGCTCACTGCGATCTCACAGAATCGTGGGTTGACGCGTCCGTGAAGGGACAAGGTTCCGTTTTCGCTTGAGACAAAGGTTGGCTTGTCCTAACACGTGCCACCTAGTATCGACTGATGGTCGAGCGCTGATCGTTGCCCACGGGGAGATGGAATGCCTGAGATGACGAGCGACATGACTTGGGTCGCCATGCTGTTGCCGTTTGCCGCCGCCGTACTGGCGCCGTGGATCGTCTCCCGTCTCGGTGCAAACGGTGCCTGGGTTCTGGCATTGGCGCCGGCGCTCGCCTTTGCCCATTTTGCCGGCTTCCTCCCCGAAATCGCCAACGGCGAGCGTGTGACCGGCGGTTATGCCTGGGTGCCCAGCCTGAATCTCTCTTTCTCCTGGTTCGTCGACGGGTTGTCGCTCACCTTCGCGCTTCTGATCACCGGCATCGGCACGCTGATCGTGCTTTATGCCGGCGGCTATATGAAGGGGCATCCGCAGCAGGGCCGTTTCATCGGCTTCATCCTGCTCTTCATGGGCGCAATGCTCGGCCTCGTCGTCTCCGACAGCTTCCTGATGCTCTTCGTCTTCTGGGAGCTGACCTCGATCACCTCCTTCCTGCTGATCGGCTTCGACCACACGCGTGAAGCCTCGCGCCGTGCGGCCCTGCAGGCACTGGTCGTCACCGGCGGTGGCGGCCTGATCCTCTTGGCCGGCATGATCTTCATTTGGAACATCACCGGCGTCAGCCAGCTCTCGCTTCTGCTCTCGACCGGCGACGCGCTGCGCGAAAGCCCGTTCTATCTGGCTGCGCTCCTGCTCGTGCTCGGCGGCGCCTTCACCAAGTCGGCCCAGTTCCCCTTCCATTTCTGGCTGCCCAATGCCATGGAAGCGCCGACCCCGGTGTCGGCCTATCTGCATTCGGCCACCATGGTGAAGGCCGGCGTCTATCTCCTGATGCGGTTGAACCCGGTCATGGGCGAAACGCCCGCCTGGGAAATCCTGCTGCCCTTCTTCGGCGGCATCACGCTGATCGTCGGCTCGGTGCTCGCCGTCCGCCAGACCGATCTGAAGCTGATGCTCGCTTATACGACGGTGGCCTCGCTCGGCCTGCTCGTCATGCTGACCGGCTTCGACACCGAACATGCGGTCGAGGCGGCGGTGCTCTATCTCGTCGCCCACTCGCTGTTCAAGGGCGCCCTCTTCATGGTCGCCGGCGCGATCGACCACGAGGCCGGCACGCGTGACATCACGCGGCTGGGTGGTCTCGGCAAGCTGATGCCGATCACCTTCGCTGCCGCCCTTCTCGCCGGCGTCTCCATGGCCGGCCTGCCGCCGCTCTTCGGCTTCCTCGCTAAGGAAGAGATCTATTATGCGCTGGCCGGCTCCGATCCGCGCGCCATTCTCTTCACCGCCGTTGCCGTCATCGGCAATGCGCTGATGTTCGTCATTGCCTTTGCCGTCGGGCTCAAACCCTTCATCGGCAAGGAAGGCCCGACGCCGAAACATGCCCATGAGGGACCTGTGCTCCTGTGGATCGGCCCGCTGACGCTCGCCCTCCTGTCGCTTGGCGGCGCGCTCTTCTCCGGCCTTGCCCATCGCTTCATCTCGTCGCCCATGGCAAGCGCCGTCGATGGCGAGGCGCAGAGCGTGACCATCGGCCTGATCCCCTCGCTCGGTGCAGCACTTGCGCTCTCCGTGCTGACGGTGCTGATCGGTCTGGTGCTCTATCTCGGCCTCGAGCGTCTGAGAGCATCGGTCGATCGTCTCGTCACGGGTCTTGGGATCAGCCCCGATCGCGGCTTCGACCATTTCATCGCAGGGCTCGTCCGTTTCTCGACTGCGGTGACGCGCCTCGTCCAGAACGGCCGGCTTGAGACCTACATCACGCTTTCCTTCGTCTTCATCGCGGCCGTGCTTCTGGTCACCCCGATCGTCTTCGACGAACTGCCGCGAGACCTGGTCCTGCCGCGCGACGTCGATCTGCATGAGATGGCGATCCTGGTGATCGCGGTCATCGGCGTCATTGCCGTTCTGACCGCCAAGGATCGCCTGACCGCCATCGTCTGCCTCGGCATCCAGGGCTTTGCCGTGGCTGTCATCTTCCTTCTCTATGGCGCACCGGATCTCTCCTTCACCCAGTTCATGGTCGAAACACTCTCGGTCATCATTCTGGCCTTGGTCATGACCCGGCTCAGGCTCTCGCTCTCCGACCATCGCCCGATGGCAGCGCGGCTGTTTGATGGTTCGCTGGCGATCGCCTGCGGCCTCGGTTTCGGCCTGATGCTGGCGGCCTCGACCTCGGGTCCCTTCGATGGCTCGCTCTCGGCCTTCTTCGCCGAGCACTCCAAGATTATCGCCCACGGCGCCAATGTCGTGAACGTCATCATCGTCGACTTCCGCGGCGTCGATACGCTGGGTGAAATTGGCGTCGTGATGGTCACCGGCCTGTCGATCCTGGCCTTGATCCGCATCCGGGTGGCTGGAGCCCCGGCAGCACCGGCCATGGCCCCGACCAACGCCTCCGCCGAGGTGGCACGTCCGAGCAAGACGAAAGGTGGCAAGCGCTCATGAACACCCTGATCTTCCGCACCTTCGCACCCTTCCTGACGGCACTGATGCTGGTCTTTTCGATCTTCGTCCTGCTGCGCGGCCACAATGAGCCGGGCGGTGGCTTCATCGGCGGGCTGATCGGCGCTGCTGCCTTTGCGATGTACGGCATCGCCTTCGGCGTTCAGGCCGTTCGCCGCGCCATGGTCTTCCATCCGATGTCGATCGCCGGCTTCGGCCTGCTGATCGCCGCCTTGTCCGGCCTCATCTCCGCGCCGCTCGGCTACCCCTTCATGACCGGTGTCTGGATCTATCCGAGCCTCTTCGGTGTCGAAGTGCCGCTCGCAACCGTGATTTCCTTCGACATCGGTGTCTATCTCGTGGTCGTCGGCACCTTCGCCTCGATCGCGCTTGCACTCGAAGAAAGGGATGACGGCTGATGGAAGTCATCTTCTCGCTCGTCGTCGGTATCTTCTTTGCCGCCGCCGTTTATCTGATGCTGTCGAAAAAGATCGTCCGCATCCTGCTCGGCCTCGTGTTGCTCGGCAATGCCGTCAACATGCTGCTCTTCACCGCCGGTCGCCTGACCCCGTCCATTCCGCCGATCATTCCGGGCGGTGTCGACGTACTGCCGGCCGGAACCGCCAATCCGCTGCCGCAGGCGCTCATCCTGACGGCGATCGTCATTTCCTTCTCCTTCTTCTGCTTCCTGCTGGTGCTGAGCTATCGCGCCTATCAGGACCTCGGCACCGACGACACGGGTGAAATGCGTGTCGCCGAGCCGATGGACGAGCCGCTGCCGCCGAGCGGCTACTGAGCGGGAGACACGAGGACCACATGGCTGCCCCCACAACGACCCCTGCCGACTACGCCGCCGCCTATGTCATGGAGCCGATGACGGCTGCCGACTGGCTCGCGGTCACGCCGATGGCGCTCTGCATCGTCTTCGGCGCGATCCTGATGATGATCCGCCACCGCACCCACTGGCATCCGCCGGTGGCACTGACGGGACTGGCGCTGCTCGTCCTCAACAATGCATTGCTGCTTGCCAAGGTCATGGCCGATGGCCCCCTGACCATGATGATGAGCCGCTGGCTGCCGCCCTTCGGCATCGCGATTACCGTCGACCTTGCCGGTGCGCTGCTCGCACTGTCCGCGGCCATCGTCGCCTTCTGCGGCGCGCTCTACGCCCATGTCGAGATCAACAATAGCGGCCGCCGCTATGGCTTCTACCCGCTCTTGATGTTGCTGATGGCAGGTGTCTCCGGTGCTTTCCTCACCGGTGACATCTTCAACCTCTATGTCTGGTTCGAAGTTCTGCTGATCTCCTCCTTCGGCCTCCTGATCCTCGGATCGGAGCGCGAGCAGATCGATGGCGCGCTGAAATATGCCGTCCTCAACCTGATGGCGACGACGCTCTTCCTCATTGGCGTGTCCTATGTCTATGCCATCTTCGGCACGCTCAACATGGCCGACATCGCCATGAAGGTCCCGCAATATGCCGAGACCGCGCCGCTGATGACGCTGACGGCGCTGTTCATCCTGGCCTTCTCGATGAAGGCTGCGGCCTTCCCGGTCAATTTCTGGCTGCCGGCCTCCTATCACACGCCGCGCGTGGTCGTGTCGGCGTTGTTCGCCGGCCTCTTGACCAAGGTCGGTGTCTACGCCCTGTTCCGCGTCGTGGTCATGCTGTTCCCCGTCGAGCGCGAGGCGCTCAGCCTCGTCATCGCGATCGTCGCGGCCCTCACCATGATCTTCGGCGCGATCGGCGCGCTCGCCCAGAACGATATCCGCCGCTTCCTCGGCTTCGTCGTCATTGCCGGCATCGGCAACATGATGGCCGGTGTGGCGATCGGCGGCGACATGGCGGTGGGGGCTGCGATCTTCTATGCGCTGCACTCCATCCTCCTGATGACCGCGCTCTATCTGGTCGCCGGTGAAATCGGCCGCATCGGCGGCAGCTACCGCCTCGATCGTGTGGCCGGCCTCTGGACAGCAGCGCCCACATTTGCCGCGATCACCCTTGCACTTTTCTTCGCCGCAAGTGGTCTTCCGCCGTTCTCCGGCTTCTGGCCCAAGGCGCTTCTGGTCAAGGCCTCGATCGATATCGGCGCCTGGTGGCTGGCCGCGTCCGTGCTCGTCTCCGGCTTCCTGACGACGATCGCCTTTGGCCGCGTCTTCCTCTTCTCCTTCTGGCGCCCGGTCGCCGTCGAAGGCAGTGCGCAGGCAACATCGGCCCCCGCATCGGCGGGCGCGCTGCGCTGGCGCATGACGCCGATCGTCATCCTGACCGCTTTCGTGGTCTGGTTCGGCCTTTTCCCCGACAGCCTGATCGTTGCCACCCAGCAGGCGGCCGCCGGTCTCTCTGATCCCACCGCCTATATCCGCTCCGTCTTTCCTGAAGGAGTTGCCCGATGAGCCTTTATGCACTCAGCATCCTGATGGCGGTGATCTGGGCCACCGTCTCCGGCAGCTTCACAGTCCCCAATCTGATCTTCGGCTTCGTCATCTCGCTGCTCACGCTCTACCTCCTGCGTGAGCGTTTCGTCGGTCGCGACTATACGAGCCGCTTCCGTCGCGTGCTGGCCCTGGTCCTGCTTTTCCTCGTCGAACTCGCCAAGTCCGCCTGGCGTGTCGCAACACTCGTGCTCCGGCCGAAGATGGACCTGAAACCCGGCATCTTCGCCTATCCGTTGACTGTGAAGAGCGATTGGGAGATCTCGCTGCTCGCCAATCTCATCACGCTCACCCCCGGCACGCTCTCCATCGACGTCTCCGAGGATCGCACGACACTCTACATCCACGCGATTGACTGCTCCGACGTCGAGGCCGCCCGCCGTGACATCGCCGAGGGCTTCGAGAAGAAGATCATGGAGGCATTTGCCTGATGACCCCTGAACTCATCGTCGAATACGCATCCGTCGTCGCCATCGTCATCCTGGTGATTGCACTTTTGATGACCGTCTACCGCGCCGTCGTCGGTCCGACACTGCCGGACCGCGTCATCGCCCTCGACATGCTCGTCGGCATTGTCATCGGCTTCATCGCCGTAATTGCGCTCAGAACCGGTTATACGCTCTATATCGACATCGCGATCGCGCTCGGCCTTGTCGGCTTCCTCGCGACCGTCGCCTTTGCCCGCTTCATCCTGGCGCGTGGCCGCGTCGGTGAAGGGGAGGGGGTGGAGGCCGGTCCCGGTCAGTCGAAGCAGTCCGCTAAGACGAAGGCGACAAAGAACGTCAAGGCAAGCAAACCGGCCGGATCTCTCGGCAAGGAGGCCAAATGATCTCGCTCCTCGCAGCCATCGCCATTGCCGTTTTGACCATCGGCGGCGCGCTCTTCTCCCTGATCGCCGCAATCGGCCTCAATCGTCTGCCGGATCTCTATACCCGGATGCACTCCGCCTCGAAGGCCGGCACGGTCGGTTCGGGTCTGCTGCTTCTGGCCGTTGGCCTGCATGCGGCCGATATCGCGACCTTGGGACGCGCCGTGGCCGGCATCGTCTTCTTCATCCTGACGGCGCCGATTTCCGCCCATCTGCTTGCCCGCGCGGCCCACAAGGTCGGCTACAAGCTGTCGTCCGCATCAGTACGTGACGATATGATGTCATAATGAAACGGCTGATATTCCCGGTTGAGTAAGCGTCTCTATTGAAATCCTAGCTATCTTGCTCAATGCAAAATGCGTGATCGACGAATAGAAAAGTTTTATACCCGTCAAATCTAGTAGAAATATCAGGTGGACATTTGCGGCAGGGGTGTTAATTCACTCTTGAGAGCGCTGATCTGTTGCGTTCGCGGTATCTAGGCGAAGTGAACTGCCAGCTATTGGCAATGTCTAACACCTGATCTTCGCTGACTTCTGCGTGGCATCACGCCGGACGGTTTGGGGCCGACCCGGCAAATTGGTGATCTTCGTGGGGGTGTCTTTCGCCTTCCCAGTCCGGCCGGATCGGGAAGACAGTTAAACTATTGTCTGCAGGGGCGGCGGCCCCTTCGGGATCTGAACAGGAGAATTGAATGACTGAAACCCAGCAGGGTCCAAGCCAGCAGTTGCTGGTCGAACTGACCGCTGACATCGTCTCTGCCTATGTCAGCAATCACGTCGTCCAGGTCACAGACCTGACCAACCTGATTGCCGATGTACACCTGGCCCTGAACAACACCGCTTCGCCGACCCCGGTCCCGGCCGTCGTCGAAAAGCCGAAGCCGCCGGTTCCGATCCGCAAGTCGATCGAGGACGATTATCTGATCTGCCTCGAAGACGGCCAGAAGTTCAAGTCGCTGAAGCGACACCTGATGACCCATTACAACATGACCCCGGAAGAATACCGCGAGAAGTGGGGCCTGCCGGCCGACTACCCGATGGTTGCCCCGGCCTATGCCGAAGCGCGCTCGCGCCTCGCCAAGGAAATGGGCCTCGGCCAGCGCCGCAAGCGCGCCAAGTAAGCCTTCATCGATTTCTCGCGCGGCGAGGAAGAACAGGCCGGTCCCGCGACCGGCCTTTTTTGTATGGGTTAATAGGAAAAGGATCCTTCTTTAGTAATCGCTCGCCACACCCTCCGCGTGGCCAGTGACCTCCTGTCGAATCTGAACAAGGTCTCGATGCCCCTAAAATCATGGGGTTCACATTCCCTCTGGCTCTGCTAGCTTGAATAGGAATAAAATCCTTTAAGCGGAGTGAGCCATGAGACCTGACGACGCCTTGTCCCCATCCCAGACCTTTCCCGTTGCACCCTCTGTCGAATGGCCGCCCGCAACCGAGCAGGATGATCTTGCCGACCGTCCGCTGACGCCGGAGCGACGGCTGCTTTGCATGATCGTCCGGCAGCTGACGGAGGAATTGCTGCGCGCCACAGGCCTTGAGCATGATCAGGAGCCTGGCCGCCGGGCGACGAGCCATGTCCGCCAGGTGGCGATGTATGTCTGCCACGTCGCCTATTCGATGCCGATGGGGGAGGTGGCCCAGGCCTTCGGCCGTGATCGCACCACGGTCGGCCACGCCTGCCGCATGGTCGAGGACCGCCGCGACGACCGCGCCTACGACACCTTTGTCGCGATCGTCGAGCGGATGGCAAGCGCGGTCCACCTGATTGTCGGCAAGCGCATCTGAAGGAGAGGGCAGGTCATGACTCGCAGCGAACGAAAACAGATCCGCCAGATCCTCCGTCATGCTCTGGCCGGCCCTTTGACACAGCCCGTAGCCGCCCCGCACGGCACCACCGGTCGGTTGGCCACGTTGCCGGTCGAGGCCCCGCCCGACCTCCTCGCCCGCCTGGTGGCCGACGGCCTGCTTCGCCACACACCAGGCGGTCTTGCAGCCACCACCGAGACCGCCGCCTGGCTGCGCCGTGATCTCTGCGACCTGCCCGAGGAGGCCCATGCCGCCCAGCACCGCACGGTCGAGACCGTGACGCTCGAGATGCCCCAGGGCCGTCAGGCCGTTCGCCGCAATCTGCAGGAATCGCCGCTTTTTCCCCTTCTGCGCCTGAAGGAGAAAGACGGTCGTCCGTTTCTCTCGGAGGAGGCTGTTGCCGCGGGAGAGCGGCTGGCCGCCGATTTCGACTTCGCCGGCCTGCAGCCGCGCATCACCGCCAGCTGGCAGCCGCGCCTGTCGACCCGCAACAAGGGTGCACCCCCGCCAGCAGTTGACTTCGCAGATGCGACGCTCTCGGCCCGCAACCGCGTCAATCGTGCCGTCGAGGCCATGGGGCCGGAGCTGTCAGGCGTGGCGCTCGATGTCTGTTGTTTCGGCAAGGGTCTGGAAACGGTCGAACACGAGCGCCAGTGGCCGGCACGCTCCGCCAAGCTGATGCTGCGCACCGCCTTGCTGTCGCTCGCCCGCCACTACGCCCCGCCACCCGTCCGGTCCCGCACCCGCCACTGGGGCGACGAGGGATTTCGGCCGGAGATCGGCTGAGGTGGCAGTTCAAACCAGCCGACGCGCCGCCTCTTCGCGGATCCGCTGGATCATCGAGCGCAAGCCGTTGGCGCGCTGGGCCGTCAGGTGTTCGAGAAGGCCGAGTTGCTTGAAGAGGTCGAGCGCATCGAAGCTGACCACCTCCGATGCCTTCTTCCCGGAATAGGCTGACAGCACGATCGCAACGAGACCGCGCACGATGAAGGCGTCGCTGTCGCCGCGAAAGGTCATGTCCGGATCGGCACCTTCGCCCGAGGAGACCGAGAGCCAGACCTGGCTTGCGCAGCCCTGCACCTTGTTTTCGGCGGTCTTCTCGCTGTCCGGCAGATCCGGCAGCGCCTTGCCGAGCTCGATGACGTAGCGCATCCGGTCCTCCCAATCATCCAGGAAGCCGAAGTCGTCGATCATCTCGTTCAAATTAGCCATGCTGCCCACCCGCTCGTTACGTCGGACCCATATAGTTGAGACCGACAAGCTTTTGAACCGGCTGCGGCAATGAAAGCGTTGCCTGAGCTAAGCCCGAAAAAAGAAAAACCGCGCAGCTTTCGCTACGCGGCCCGGCAAATGCCGAATTCAGTCAGGGACAGGCAGACAGGCATCCGGTCCATGGCTGGGCCGGCTGCAAGGCGGGGAGGGGCGGCTGTCCGCCCCGAAATTCGTCAGATGACCGCGTGAGCGGCGGTCATGCGCCTCAACCCCTCAGGGCTTCGGCGGCTGGTAGGGTTTCGGCAGATGCCTCGGCCGTTCCGCCGGTGTCACCGTGCCGGTGATGACGGGCGCTTCGGTATCGACACTGACGAGCCGAGGTGTTTCGACCTGAGGCCTGATAATCTCGACGGCGCCAGTCTTCGGCGCCTGGATCTCGTCGGCGACGACGGCCGTGCCCTCGTCGGTAAACTGCTGGTCGAGCAGCTGATAGGCGACGAGCGCGCCTTCGCGGGCCCGCTGACCGAGCGCCTGGAAGGTTGCCTTGCCCTTCTCGCAGACCTCGGGCTTCTCGACGCAGAGCGAGGTGACATACTCATAAGCACCGCTTGCGGCGGTGATGGCGGCACCCATGTCGAAGCTGGCGCCATCCTTTACCTCTGCAGGCGGTGCCGCGAGGAAGGAGAGCGCGACAAGCGTCGCGGTGCAATAGAAAGTTCCCTTGATCAGAAACCACATTGTCTTCACCAAATCCCTGTTGCCGGTCTTTGCCGGAACGGTCCGGGTTTCTCCCCGAACTCGTGAATTCCACCCTAGGTTTGATTCGCCAAAATCGATTTGCGAAAGCCGGTCGGTTTTGATGCGAATTTGACTAAAATTTGAGTGATCTCCCCATTTCGGGACGCGTCCGTAAAACTTTAGCGGTCAGCGTTAAGCATAAATGTGGCGCTGGCCCCGCAATCCACCGCTTTTGGCTTGGTGGCGCCGACACAAATCTTAACGACCATCAGAAAACTTGAATGATTTCAGTGCTTACGCCCCGTTAACCATGATTTGGAAAGCCTCGTTCGGCTGTCCTGTTTCGGGTCAGAACGGCTGAGCCGGGGCCCTTCCGGGGCTCTGCCTTATCTATTCCTTAAGCGCGTCGGCCTATCTTCAGACCCATAAATCAGATGAACCGGTCGCGGATTTCTGGCGTGGTTGTATTGCGTAAAATGTCGGCTGCATTGACGGTAAAGATGGACGGGCTCCTGGCCCGGCTTCTGGTGCGTCATGCCGTTGGCCGTCCGGTCGACCGGGCCGAGATCGTTGCCTTGCGCCGGCTGACCCTTGCGGTTCTCCCCGCGCTCGTCGCCGTGCCCGCCATCCTCACGCTGGTCTTTGGCGTCGCGACCGGTCTGCCGATCGGTTTTGCCCTCGTCACCGCCCTTTACCTTCTCGCAGCCCTCGCGCTGGTCTCGGGCCTTCGCCTCGGAAGCGAGCGAGACGAGGCCGAGACGGTCCTCGCGACCATCCCGACCGACCCTTACGAATATTGCCCCGGCCTCTTCCTGACGCTCGACGCGACGGGCATCGTCCGCGCGGCCGGTGGCCGTGACCGTCAGATGTTCCTCTCCTTCCTGCGCGAGCCGCTGTCGCGCGCCTTTGTCGAGCAGGTCCATGTCTCCGACCGTCTGGCCTTCGTCCAGGCGCTCGACGAGCTGCGCCTCGGCGCCGATGTCGTGGTGACCGATCTCAGGCTCGACCGTCCGGTCATCGGCCTCGATCAGGCCCAGTTCCTCAACGTCCGTCTCGACATGACCGCCGTTCGTTCCGACGATGGCACGCTTGCCGGTGTCCGCGCCCAGATGCTCGACATCGAAGGCGAGATGCTGATGCGCGACGAGGTGGCCCGCAAGGAAGAAGAGGCAAGTGCTGCCCACGAGATCAAGAGCCGCTTCCTCGCTGCCGTCAGCCACGAGATGCGCACGCCGCTCAACGCGATCCTTGGCTTTTCCGACATTCTGATCGGCGAATACTTCGGCAAGCTCGAAAACGACCGCCAGCGCGAATATGTCCAGCTGATCCGCCAGTCCGGCGCGCACCTGCTCTCCGTCGTCAACACCATGCTCGACATGTCTAAGATCGAGGCGGGCCGCTACGAACTGATGCTTGAGGATGTCGATCTCGCGCAGTCGCTGACCGAATGCGAACGCATGCTCTCGCTGCAGGCACAGACCAAGGGCGTCAAGCTGACAAGCCGCCTGCCCAAGGGTCTTGGCGAGATCTCGGCTGATGGCCGGGCGCTGCGCCAGATCGTCATCAACCTGGTCGGCAATGCCATCAAGTTCACCGATGCCGGTGGTGCCGTGAACATCGATGCCGCAAGGCACGGCAACGAAGTGACGATTAGCATCAGCGATACCGGTATCGGCATCGCGCCGGAGAAGATGGCTCTGCTCGGTCGCCCGTTTACACAAGTGCAGAACGATCTCAATCGCAACTACGAGGGTTCCGGCCTCGGCCTTTCGCTGGTAAAGGGATTGACGGCTCTCCATGGCGGGACTTTCAGGATCGAAAGCCGCGCAGGCGAGGGCACCGTGGTCTTGGTGACGCTGCCGGCAGACGGTTCGGGCGCCAGGGCTGCCGGTGAAACGAACATGGTCGAATTCCCGCCGCGCCTGGCCGAGACGGGAACTGATCTGACAAGGGGTGGGAAAGCACCGGCGCATGACGAAGCGAAAGCGAAAATCGCCTGAGAAGAAGAAGGCGGGATCGAAGGTCCTCCTGGTTCTCTCGACGGGTGCTGGCGCCCTTGCGCGGCTTGCCGGCCGTCATCCGCGTGCCGTGGGTGGCGCTTTCTGCTTTACGCTTGTCTTCGGAACGATCGCCGCCAATGCGCTGTGGTATCAGCCGGGCCAGCATCCCTCGCCATTCCTGCGCACCCGTGATGCGGCCGACTTTACCGCCCTTGCCGGCACGCCGCGCAGCCCGCTGTTGAGCGAACAGGACGCGGACAACGTCACCACCTTCCGCATCGAACGCGAAAAGCCGGGCAGCGAAACGTCGCCCTCGGAGACGACCGAAGCGCGCCCGGCCGCAGCACCGGCTCAAACCGCGACATCAGCCTCGCCCGTGCCCGCGAGCCTTCCCGCCAATGCCGCGGAGACGGCCGGCCTCATTCGCGAGGTCCAGGGTGAACTCCTGCGCCGCGGTCTCTATGACGGCGAGGCAGACGGCGTCATCGGGCCGCGCACGGAAACCGCGATTGCCATCTTCCAGAAGACCGTCGGCATGGAGGCAAATGGTCTCGTGACCCCCGAACTCCTGGCAGCGCTCACCCTCGACCGCGGCATCACCGCCGCCGTCCCGGCGCAGCGCCCGGTGATGGATGTCGATGCGCCGGGTGAAGACCCGGTTGCTGCCGCCATCCGCAATTCCGAAGCCCAGGTGGTCACCGCGCCGCGGCGTCCGGTCAGCGCCGCCCAGCCCGTTCCGCCCAAAACCGTCGAACCGACGGCCCCGCCGCCGGTGCAGCAGGCAAATTTCGATCCGGGCCTGGTCATGGAAATCCAGCGTGGCCTCTCCAACATGGCCTACAAGAACATCCGCATCGATGGCGTGCCGGGCGAAGACACCCGGGCGGCCATCCGGCGCTTCGAGCGCCACTACCAGCTGCCGGAAACCGGCGAGCCGAGCGCGGCCGTCTTGAAGAAGCTGAAATCCATCGGCGCCTTGTGATCATGCGCCCCTGAAGCGGCGGCGCTTCAGTCCGTCCAGGGCAGCAAGCCCTGATGGGGCGCGACCGGCGCCATCAAGGTTGCCGGGTGCAGGCTCTCTCCCGCCTCGATACGCTCGTAGAACGACAGATAGCGCGCTGTCATGCGCTCCGCCGTGAAATGCTCCCGGAAATGCCCGTGGATCGCCGCGCGGTCGAACCGGCCGATATCGCGGATCGCCTCCGCCAGCACCTCGCCCCTGTCCGACAGGCAGCCCACATGCTCCGGCACCAGTTCCGGCAGCGACCCGTAGGGCGTGGCAAAGACCGGAAGCCCGAAATACATCGCCTCAATCACCGCGAGCCCGAAGGGTTCGTGCCAGCGCACCGGAAACAGCAGGCCAGCCGACCGCCCGAGCACTTCAGCCTTGCCCGCGTCGTCGACCATGCCGTGAAAGCGTGCATTGGGATCGAGCGTCAGCCGCAGCCCCATCTTCAGGTTCAGGCGATAGCCGCCGAGCACGTCGAGCCGCCGCCCGGCCTTCCGCGCCACCCGGATCGCGCCACGCACATTCTTCACCTTCCAGGCCGCCTTGGCGAGGAAGGCGAGGGACCGGCCGCCATGGGCAAGGTTAGGCTCGGGATAAACGCGCGGATCGAGCCCGTTATGCACGAAGGCGGCAGCGCCATGCCGTGCGGCATGATTGGCGGAGACGAAGATCGAGTTGCGATGCAGCCGGGCACCCGCCGCATTGCCATGGATCGTCTGGCAGGCCTTGCCGTCGAAATCGGGATCCAGCCCGACATGGCTGTGAAACACATCCGCCTCGCGCGGGATCTGAACCTCGAGCGGTTGATCGGGATCGAAAACCGTAAGCGGTCCGTAGTGCCATGTCGAACCCGCTGGCCCCAGAAGTCCGACAACGTGACCCTTTTCGGCAAGCGCGCGGCCAAGCCAGGCGATGATGCGTTCCGTGCCGCCGTAACGCAGGGCGGGAATGCGGGTATGAGTGGCGAGAACGATGTGCATGGCGGCCTTGAGGTCAATGCCCCGTCACCTAGCATGCCGTGTCCTGATCCGGCAATTCTTCGAGGGAGGGGAGGGCGGCCGGACATCGACTGTGCACCGGACTTTCGTCTAGGCGAATTTTCGCAGTCCCTAACGAAAGGCCTCATTAATCATACTAGAGGTAGACTCCTTCAATTGGAGGAGGAAGATCCATGACTGCTGCGATGAACGCGCGATACGATGATGACCACCAGCCGGACGTGGCGGAGACCCCGCGACCGCCGGAGATCGATGCAGCCACCTTGCGCGGCATCGTCCAGCGGCTGGCCGAAGAGGCCTCGACGCTCGGCGTCGATCTCGTCGATATTGCCGGAGCGATCCAGGACGTCGCCGGCATTTCCAAACGCCATGCGGTGACTTTCGACGGCATTACCCGAACAGCGCTGTCGATCGCCGAAACCAATCGCGATGTCGCAAGCACCCTGCGCGAGACGGATCAGACCGCGGGCGAAGCCCGTCGCATGCTGACCGACAGCGCGACCCGCCTGACCGGCGCCGTCGACAAGATCGATCACATGGTCGAGACCTCGGAGGAAATCGGCACGGAGATCGGCAGCTTTTCGCAGTCGCTCGCCGAAGTCGACAAGGTCGCCGAAGAGATCGGCACCATCGCCCGCCAGACCAACCTGCTCGCCCTGAATGCCGCGATCGAAGCGGCCCGTGCAGGCGAGGCCGGCAAGGGCTTTGCCGTCGTTGCAGCCGAAGTCCGCGCGCTTGCGCTGCAGACCTCCCAGGCGACCGGCGCCATCCAGGAAACCCTCAATCAGATCCGCCAGAAGATCGTCCGCCTGACCGATGCCGGCCGTGGCGCCACCGCGAGCGCCCGCGACGTGCGCGAGACCTCCCAGGCGATGAACCAGTCCTTCTCCGCCATGGAGCAGGTCATCACCCGCATTCTCGACGGCTCCTCGGCCATGGCCCAGACGACCGACCAGGTCGATCGCCAGTGCTCGGAATTCGTCGCAACCCTCAGCGACATGTCGGCGGAAGTCCGCCAGTCCGACCATCACCTGCAGCAGACCGCAGGCCGCGTCGACAAGGTGGTGGCGCTTTCAGAAACCTTGATCCAGCTGACCGCGAGTGCCGGCATCCGCACCGCCGACAGCGACTGGATCGACACCGCCGTCGATGTCGCTGCCCGCATTTCGCAGGCCTTCCAGAATGCCGTCGATAGCGGCCGCATCCGAACGAGCGATCTCTTCGACCGCAACTATCGTCCGATCCCTGGCACCGACCCGGTGCAGATGATGACCGGTTTCACCGAATTCACCGACCAGGTGCTGCCCGCGATCATCGAGCCGGTGGCGGGGTCTTCGGAGCGCATCGGCTTCTGTGCCGCGGTTGACGAAAACGGCTATCTGCCGACCCACAACAAGAAGTTCTCCGCCCCGCAGCGCCCCGGCGACACGGTGTGGAACACCGCCAACTGCCGCAACCGCCGCATCTTCAACGACCGCGTCGGCCTCTCCGCCGGCCGCTCCACCGCCCCCTTCCTCGTCCAGACCTACCGCCGCGACATGGGCGGCGGCAATTTTGTCCTGATGAAGGATATCTCCGCCCCGATCTTCGTCGCCGGACGGCACTGGGGCGGGCTAAGGCTGGCCGTGAAGGTGTAGTCGTCCGATTGCGGTCGGCAAAGGTGTGTTGAGATGACCGTGCGATTGAGCGAGTGAATCCCAAGTCGACACGGCGTGTCGGCCTGCTCGTTCGTGCGGCTCTCACCATTGACTTGCGCAGGCAATGCAGATGCATTACTTTTGAGCCTTCTTATCTGCGGGCCCGGCCATGACGATGCGACCTGACGAGATTTCGAAGCTGACCGATCGGTACCAGACCACGGTTCCGACGGGTGTGCGAAAACAGTTGCAACTGCGTAAGGGCGACCAGATCCGCTATCGTACGGACGCGAGCGGCCGGGTGTATATCGAAGCTGTGGCCGAAGCGCGCGATCCGGCACTCGGCGCCTTCCTGGATCTGCTGGAACGCGATGTGATGGATCATCCCGAACGGCTGAAGCCGATGGAGGGAGCGCTGGTGCAGCGGATCGGAGCACTGGTCGGAGATGTCGCCGTCGATCTCGACGCGCCACTGTCGCCGGAAGATGAGTGAACTCGGCGCGCCCTTCACGGCCAATGGCTGGGCCGTCTATGCCCACCCCCTTTTTCTCGATCAGTTGCTGACCCTTGCGGACGAAGTCGAAGCGCGAAAGCGCCGTGATCCGGAGACTTGGCGTCAGAAGAATGCTTCGAAGCGGCTGGCCGCGATCCTCAAGCTCGTGACGACCGATATTCCGGCCGATCCGGGAGCCCCGCAATTCCGTCAGGGTCATACGCTGGGCAGTCACCACAAACACTGGTTCCGGGCGAAGTTCTTCCAGCAATACAGGCTGTTCTTTCGCTTTGACAGCAGCCGCAAGATTATCGTCTTCGTTTGGGTGAACGATGACGACACGCTCCGTGCCTATGGCAGTCGATCCGATGCCTATTCGGTCTTCAAGAGTATGCTCGACAGCGGCCATCCGCCGGACGATTTCGATATGGTCCTCAACGAGGCCAAAGGGGCAGGCGCTCGATTTGCGCAATTGATAAAGCCGATAGACGAACCCTGACCCTCGACCCTCGACGCCGCCCGCGCAATCCCCTAAACCCTAGCCCATGCGCATCCGCTCCGACATCTTCGTCTCCGCACTCACCCGCCGCGTCTTCTCCGACGGCGGCTATGCTGCTGTTGTCGCCAAGGGTTCGGAGGCTTCCGGCGCGATCTTCGTGCGCCAGCGCTTCCGCGATGGTCTGGAGACGCTTTATGGCCCGGCACCCCAGGCCATGATCGATGACGAGACGCGCGATGACCGCATCTTCGAGCCACGCCTCGTGCGTGCCGAACCCGAGGCCGTGGAGGCTCTGATTGCCCGCGAGCAGAAGTTCGACAGCGATCTCTGGCTGGTCGAGATCGAGGTGGAGCATCTCGGCACCTATCTGACGCTGACGGATGGCGAGGATTGAGCGTAAGCCCGCTCTGCATGGCGTGAGATCAGCCCCTCGGAAGAGGCCGTCGAGCGAAAGTGCGTCGGCCATCGCCATCCACCCTCCCCTTGAGGGGGAGGGTCGGCGCAAAGCGCCGGGGTGGGGTGACCACCGGCGACGGCGGCTACGAAAACCCACACACAAGCAGGCAAGCCTACCGTTTACTGCCTACTACCTATGTCCTGGGTCTACCGCTTGCGCGCCCTCAGCACCTGTCGCCCATGCTCGTCGCCGACTGGCTGACGCTTTGATGCAGCCTGATTGGCGGCGGTCAGCGGTTTGCTGCTCGGCACCGTCGGGCGTTCGGAGCCGTCACGCGCCTCGGCCTGCATCTCTTCACCGGCAAAGGTATAGCGGTCGGCACGGATCCAGCTGTCGATCCGGGCTTCGGCCTGGTCCGGGTCCATGCCGAAGAAGAGGTTTTCCGCCCGGCTCGCGCCGTTCTCGCGACGGGCGAGATGCGGATAGATATGCTCGAGGATGAAGATCGCCTCGCGATCCTCCATGGCAACGCCGGCAAGCGTGGTTGCGAGCTGCCGCCCGGAAATGTCGAGCAGGATGCGCTCAGCAAGCCAGCGGCTCGAGGTCAGCATGTCGGCGAGAGTCGTGGCAAAGAAGCCGCCGTCATTCGTGCGGGCAAAGCGGACGAGCAGTGCGGTCTGCACCGGCGTCACCTGGCGTCGGCCAAGCCGGTCGCTGCGGGGCGGCCGCTGCTGATAGGCCATGCGCTTGATCGTCTGGCGCAGCGACTCCTCGCGGCTTTCTGCAGCGGGCTCAATCACCGTCGCTGATGCGGCGCCCGGCAGGTCGCTCATTTCGAGATCCGCCATCACCTGGTCGAAGCTCGAGGGCGGAGCTTTTGCCGCCTGCGGAGTCTGAACCTCAGGCTTCGTCTCATCCGCCTTCACCTTGTCCGGTCGTGGCGGCAGCGCGTGGCGCAGCGAGACCAGGGCATCGATCACAGTCGGCGACAGCCGCTCGCGCTTGACGATGGCGCGGGCATGATCGGCACCTTGCGTGCGCGCGATCATCACCAGCATATCGTCGGAGAGTGCCGGAGAGGAGGCAAGGAAGGGCGCGGCGATCGAAATCGGCTGAGAGGCGATGAAGGCTGCGATCGAGAGCGGCAGGTTCGGGCTCTGCGAGAGGGCTGCGACTGCTTCCCGGCGGGCCTCGACGGAGGACCCGGCAAACAGCGGCTGGAACAGTTCGGCAAATTGTCGGAGTTCCGACTTGCCGGGAAAGGAGAGCGCCTGGAAACTCGTGACCGTGGCCATCAGAACGACATCCTTGTTCCGCGCGCCGGCCGGCCTTTCAAGCTCCCTGAACTGTTCGCTCACGACTAACCACTCCAACGCAATACAGATGTGTGCGAGATTAGAACGAATTTGTTAGCAAGCTGTTAACTAACCTATGGCTTCTTGTGGACAGGCGGATGGTCATGTCAGACGATTCGCCGCATGTTTCCGATATTAGGCATATGCGTACCCCGTTTCGTGGGGTGAACCGCGACAGGGGGAACGCGTCGGAGAAAGGCGCAGATGACCCTGGTTTGTGTGAGACCTTCCGCAACATGAACCGGATTGTGCCGGCCCTCGTAAAAGGAGGGCAGGGCGAGATGATGCTCTCGACCCTCTCGATCTTTCTTCTCGAAAGGAGACGAGCATGGCGGATATCATCAGGATTTCGGACCGGCTGAACCCTTCGCGCCGATCGACGGCCACGGGTGAGCACAAGGCAGAGATACTATTCTTCACCGGCATCCGCTACGAGCGGCTGGATCCCAACGCCATCTGGCCGCGGGTGGAACTGCCGACCTTGCCGGCCCTGCCAGCTCCACAGGGACCTGTCTTCGGCCCAGGCCGGCGGCCGTTCTGAGCGCGATCCTCTCGTCATTCGCCGTTGCCGGTCGCCGTGGTGAGATCCGGGCCTCCGCGGCGTGTCACTGCTCAAGGCTCCGAAGGCATGTCGCACACCCGATTTCTAGCGATTCACCGGTTGTAAATCGTTTATGTAGGATAAGATAAAATAAGAAGTCGTGGCATTACGTCCGATCAACCGCTGCCCCTGGCAAGGGCGCCTATTGCGGAGCAGGTCGACCATCCATGCTCATGAAGATTGCCAAGGATCGCATTCGCAAGGGAATGTTCATCGAAAGCGTCGCGTGCCCCAGCCGGGAGTTTGCCAGACGCCGCTTCCTGCTCAAGTGCGACCGCGACATGGCGGCAATCCTGACCTCGTCTGCGACAGACGTGTCGATCAATCTGCGTCTCGGCGTCGATCCGGATGGCCGCAAGGTGTCAGCCGTCAAGCCAGCCTCGTCATCCCTGCCGCCAAAGGACGTGCGCACGCGGGCCGCTCGCGGGGTCGTCAAACAATCCGCAAAGGTGCTCCGCGCCAGTCTCGGCGACATCGTCTCGGGTCGCCCGCTCGACATGGCGCATCTCTCAGAGGCAGCCGACGAGAATGCCGAGCTCTGGTCCGACAGCACCGTCATCGCCCTGGAAGTGACGCGGCTCAAGAGCAAGGACGAGACCACCTATGTCCATTCACTTGCCGTCAGTGGATTGATGACGCTTCTGGCGCGCTCGCTGCAAATGGACGACGAGACGGTGCGGATCCTCGGCGTCGCGGGCATGCTGCACGATATCGGCAAGCTTCTGATCCCCAACGAAATTCTGAACAAGCCCGGTCATCTGACCGATCGTGAGCGCGTCGTCATCCGCAACCATCCGGAGGCAGGCTACCAGTTGCTCAAGACCCATCCCGAGATCCCGCAAGTGGTGCTCGACGTTTGCCGCCTGCATCACGAGGTTCTCGATGGCTCCGGCTACCCGCTCGGGCTGAAGCAGAAGGACCTCAGCGTCCCGGTACAGTTGAGTGCGGTCTGCGACGTCTTCGAGGCGCTGACATCCGTGCGTCCCTACAAGCGTCCCTGGACGGTCTCGCAGGCGCTCGACTGGATGTTTGCCCGTCCGCATCATTTCGATCGCAAGATGGTCATCCGGCTGGGCAGCGTCCTGAGCGACGAGCCGATCGGCTAAACTCAAGTGGCGGTGTCAGGAACCTGTTCTCGGCACTTGGTACAAGACCTGTTCACCGCCCGATGAACGGCAGGCATTCCGCATCGGCCAGAAACGTCTTGGCATCGGCCTCATAGCTTGCCTGCGGCGCAAGCACGCGCAGCACAACATAACCTTCCATGCCCGGATGCTCGACCAGGATGGTTTCGGCGAGTGCTGCGATCGGTGTCTTCCTGAGCTGCGCCACCTGGACCGGGGTTGCGACCAGCACGTCGAGATCGCCGGCAACCGAAGTGCGGTCGTTCATCGAAAAGATCTCGTTGGCCTCCCGGTCATAGATCGCGACCGACCAGAAATCGACGCCGCCTCCAAGGGCAATGAGGGACAGCGGCTGGCGGGTGATGTCGAAATGACAGACGGCGACCCGAAGATAGGGATCGAGGTTGGACAGCCCCACCGCATCGGGCTGAGCCGACAGCGGGTGGAAGACGAAGGGAGCACCCTCGGCGGTCACGCGCGTATAGGCATCGCGCCCGGTGAAATGCGGCACGCCGAGAATGATGATGATGTGCAAGAGCACGGCACCGAAGAAACCGGTCAGGATGGCGTAGAGAAGCTTGCTCATTGGCCACATCCGATCTGCTCGATGACCGGCATGGCAAGACCGGAGAGGCCCGTCGAGGCGGCCGCCGGCGTATCGAGCAGTGTCAGCACCAGCTGGAATGAGCCGGCATCGGGTATGGCGAGCCAGTTGCCGGATTTTGCCGTGCGCGAGATCGTGATGTCGAATGTCCCGTCACTGCGCCTGAGAACCGTCTGGGAATTCTTCGCCGTCGGAAGCTCGGCCCCCGCATCCAGGGGATTGCCGGCGCTATCGGCGACATAAAGCGTCCACAGCCGCGCCGTCGGCGTGCGCCCGCTCATCCGGTAGGAGCAGGTGCCCGTCAACGTCAGGCCGTCCTTATCGCGATAGGCGGTGAACTGCAGCCCCTCGGCAGATCCATAAAGCAGCCGCCCACCCTTGGCCCGGTGCGCCTTCGCATAAGGATCGGCGGATGCCGTCTGTGCGGCGGGAAACGCCCGCCAGCCAGCCACTTCGATCGCCCCGAACCCGACGGAGGCGTTCAGCATCGAAAGCGCCGACAGAATCCCGCCTCCGAAGGCAATGGTCAGCGCAGTGGCGACGATGAGGGGAACACGAAACACGGGCGGGTCGAGACCTTCGGCAATGCAGGCGCAATCGCGCCGGGCGGCAGTGCCCGAGGGGTATCACTGATTCGGGGGTGAGGGAAGTTTGCGGGGTAGGGAGGAGGAGAGGGGGACGTCGACCCTCAAAGCCGAAGATTGACCAGCTTCGCGCAAAAGCTGTAGCATCGTTGCCTGCTCGTTTATGGCGGTCTGGCGTGGAAGGGCTTTTATTTCCGTTCGACTTTTTTGTTCTCGGTACGCCGCTCTCGCTGCAGGCGCGCTCGACCTCGCTTCGTCGATGGAAAGATACGGTAGCCCAAGCTGCTGCAGCGAGGATACGTGAGAGGGACATACAGACCTTCCTCTTGCCGTCGTCACTCGCAATCACGATCTACTATTTTCCACTCGCGCCAATGGGCGGCGACATCGACAATATCGTCAAGCCGATACTGGATGCGTTGATTGGCGTCGTTTATCTGGACGATCAAATGATCGAAATGGTCACGGTGCAAAAATTCGAGCCCGACATTGCATGGGAAATCAGCAGCCAAAGTCAGCAACTTGCTTCGGCCTTGGATCACATGAGCTCTTCGGAAGCTTCGACCCCCGTGGTATATGTTCATATCGCCGATGATCTGAGTTGGAGAAGGCGCTGATGGCAGCCAACACGCAGCAAATAACAGATGCCGATGAGCTTCCAATCGATCGGATTCGCGAAGCTTATGTAAAGCAGGGTTTTCGTTTCATAGAGCATCCGGGTTCTGAAGAGCTGCCGTCCTTTTTCGGCGGGTATCGTCCCGACGCAGTGGCGCTCAAGACTGGCCAGAACGTGGCCATACAGTTCATGCAGTCCCGGAAGGGGCAGCAAGGGTTATCCTTCGAGGCAATCAGCAGGCTTTTTGTAGGTCAGCCCGATTGGCGTTTCGTCGTCAGTTATGGCGGGGCGGACCCTCAGGCGTCGAGCGCCCTGCCCATTGCATCGGAGGCTGCGATCCGCAAGCAGCTGAATGATTTACGAGATTTGGGACAAAAGGGGCAGCGCCGGGCCGCTTTCGTGATGGGCTGGTCACTGCTGGAAGCGGCTTTGCATCGGGTGGACGAAGATGCAGATCATCGTCCGCGCAAACCCGGTACGGTGCTCGAGTCTCTCGCTCGGCTGGGCTATCTATCCCCCGAACGAGAGGTGCAGTTGAGACCCTTGGCACTTCTCCGTAATAGGATCGTGCATGGTGACATCACCTCCGAGCCATCCGTAGATGAACTAAAGGCCGTCTTCCAAGCGGTCGATGAGGCGCTCACCTGACGGGCGAATGCTGTCCATTTATGCGCAGCCATCTTTGAGTTGTTCGCGTGCCTAGGTCTGGTGGGGAAGCTCTCCCTACCGCAACACCCCCGCCGCCAGCGCTCGTTGGATGCCCCTCACATCCGTGCCCTTCTTCAGCGTCTTCTTCAGCGGATCATGGCTCCCCGAGACCCAGATCTTCAATTCACTGTCGAGGTCGAATGTGCCGGCGGTTTCGACGGAGAAGCGGGTAATGGCGCGGTAGGGGACGGACATGTAGTCGACCTTCGAGCCGGTAATGCCCTGCACGTCGATCAGGATCAGCCGCTTGTCGGTGAAGACGAAGACGTCGCGGATCACCCGGAAGGCGAGCGAGACGCGCTCACCCTCGATCAACACGCCATCCAGCCGCTTGGCGAGATCGGCTGGATCGACGCTCGATCCATGGCCCAGCAATCCGTCGAACAAACCCATTTCCTTCCTCCTGTGGTCGGTGTCGAAAATGGGAAGTCACGAAAGTCCCTTCAAGACGCTGTCTTCACGGGACGGAACTCTCGAAGGCTTGAACGGCTGTCTAGGTTCTGCCTTCCAGCGTCTCCACCCTCTGAGTGACATCATGAACGCTGGCTTCGATGCGCGAGAGAGACTCATCAAGCCTGCTCTGCATGTTGGCCAGGGAGCCGCCAATCTCCATCTTGATCATCAACTCCACGTCGTCGCGAAGCTCGGTCTCTCGCCGCTCGACGCGGCGGGTCAGGTCGTAGGTTGCATTGAGCAGCCGCATCATGTCGGCCATATCCTTGCGGACTTGGCGCAATTCCTCGATTTGCAGCCTGGACTGCGTTGCCAGGAAATCGAGACTGATATTGTCGGTGCTCATGCCCATCTGCCTCCGCGCAACACGAATGTAGCGCCTCGCAGGCCGGATGACAATTTGAGGACGCGCGCTGCCGTTGAGCTCAACCCACCCGCTCGTAAAACGCCTCCAGCTTCGCCACCTCCACGCCGAGCTTGGTCAGCGAGGCATGAACGCTCATATGCCGCTCGTCATGCAGGATGAACCAGTCGTCGAAACCGAACCGGGTTTTCGAACCATCGGCGTCGGGAACGTCGCGGGAATACTGCCAGCGGAAGGCGCAGCCGGACTGTTCGCCCTCTGCCGTGCCGTCGATCAGCGTCTCGCGGCCCTCATAGCGGTTTTCGCTGCGCTTCAGGATCGTCCAGGTCAGCGTGTCGGAATGACCGTCATCGAAAAAATAGTCTTCCGTCAGCGACAGCACATTGGCGCTCGCGTCGAAGCGCCCGCGGGCGTCGATCGTGAACCGGTTCTGGAAGCCGCCCAGCCTCCCGATGGTCATGCCATAGCCGCGCAGCGTGCCGGAGAAGAACTCCTCCAGAACGAACTTGGGCTCTTTGTCTGCAAAATCCTCGAGTTTCAAGGCGTCTCTCCTCGGTTGCCGAATGGTCCGGTGAAACACGGGGAAGGCGGCTCGGGTTCCCCTGGGAGATCAAGGCGCGCTTTAGCCCCTTACGCTTTTGCCTCCGCCGCGCTATCTGGTCATCCGACAACATCATCATCGAGGAGGATCATCATGGGCAAGCGGATCGTGTTTACCGGCGGCAGCGGCAAGGCGGGGCGCCATGTCGTGCCCTATCTCTTAGGTAAGGGACACAAGGTGTTGAATGTCGACCGCGCCGTGCTCGACGTTCCAGGCGTGCATACCCTGCTGACCGACGTCACCGATGCCGGCGAGGTCTTCAACGCGCTCTCCTGCCATTTCGGCTATGACGGTTATGAACAGGAAGGCGGCCCGAAGCCGGTTGATGCGGTCGTGCATTTCGCCGCTGTCCCGCGCATCCTGATGCATCCCGACAACAAGACCTTCGCGGAAAACACCGTCTCGACCTACAACGTCATCGAGTCCGCCGCCAAGCTCGGCATCAAGAAGGTGATCATCGCATCTTCCGAGACCACCTATGGCGTCTGCTTTGCCGAAGGCGACAAGGACTACAAGGAATTCCCGCTCACCGAAGACTATGACGTCGATCCGATGGACTCTTACGGCCTGTCCAAGGTCGTCAACGAAAAGACCGCCCGTGCCTTTGCCATGCGGTTCGGCATCGATGTTTACGCGCTGCGCATCGGCAATGTCATTTCGCCCGAGGATTACGCAAACTTCCCCGGCTATCTCGGCGATCCGCCATGCCGCAAGCGCAATGCCTGGTCCTATATCGATGCGCGCGATCTCGGCCAAATCGTCGATCTCTGCGTCGCAAAGGACGGCCTCGGCTTCCAGGTCTTCAACGCCGTCAACGACACGATCACCGCAACCGTGCCGACCCGCGAATTCCTGGCGAAATATGCCCCGAACACGCCGATCACGGGCGAGATCGACGGCTTCGAGGCGCCGCTGTCGAACCGTAAGATCCGGGAACTCCTCGGCTTCAAGGAAGAGCACGACTGGCGCAAATATGTGAAGGTCTGACGACCCCCGCCGTTCAAATCTCGCTCACTCGAATGTCAGCCATCCGGAGCCGATCCGGATGGAACATCGCAGTCAGTCTGCCATTATTCCCTTGTTATCGTAATAGACGAATGAATGAGGGAGACTGATATGGCCCAGGCACGCCGGATGGAATTGCGACTTCTCGATGAGACCGAGAAGGAACTGGTGGAAGCCTCGCGGCATCCGCACCTTGCCGAGCGGACGGATGAGGATCTCTCCTCGCTCCGCAAGAACCTGCGCGACCGCCGCGATCGCGCCCGTGACATCGCCAGCCGCCAGCGTCGCGAAATGCGTGGCAAGGCGGCTCCCTCGGGCGCGAAGCCCGCAGCAGACAATGCCGGCAGCCGCGAGAAGTTTGCCGCCCTCTCTGCCGCGCTCCAGCGCGTCAACGGCGAGATTGCCCGTCGCAAGCGCTTCTCCTCCCGCGAGGAGTTGAAGCGTAATGCCGAGAAGGCATTGGAAATGCGCCGCGCGGCGAGCCGCCCCAACCGCCCGACCTCGCGCCGTGCCAAGAAAGGCATGCGCTCGGTGCCCAATGAGCGCGGTCCGGACCTCGTCAATCCGATGGAAGTCGGACGCGTTTCGCAGTTCGTCAAGAACGGCCAGGCGCGGCGCGACAGCCGCTGACGACATCACGTGAACACCGTTGGCAGTGAACCAGGGCGGCTTCGGCCGCCCTATCATTTTTTAGGGGTAAAAACCTAAAATGGAGGATGAAACGGCGTCGTTTTTCACATATGAGGAACATGGAAAAACCCTGCATTTCTAGGGTTTGAAGACGGCCCCGGAAGATCAGCTTGCCAGAAAAGCGCATGGAAATCGCCAACTACGCGCAAACCGAAGTGCGCGGCCAGAGCTTCGTCACCTTCGATGTGGCGATGCAGGGGCACGTGATCTCGACGATCGATGCCCCCATCCTTTCGGGGCGCATTCTCTGGTCTCATGCGGCAATTCACGGCTATCGCGATTTCGACCCGCGGGAACGCACGGAGCTGGAGGCCGAGGTCGGCCGCCGCCTGAGCGGCGACACTGCCGCGGAAGACGGCGAGCGGAGCGGACGCCTCCACCGTCGGCACTGATGCTCAAGCCGGCGCTAGCCAGCGCGGTAGCTCCAGCGCCACGCCGACCGCCACGACAAGGGCCACCGTGATCGCCACGAAAAAGGCGAGGAGAAAGAGCCCCGTCGCCCGAAGGCCGCCGATCCCGAGATCGCGCTGGAACCACCGGATTTCCGCCTGCCCGTACCAGACGACGGCACCAAGAAAAATGGCTGCCGCATAAGGCAGACCCCGATCTGCCGGAATCAGCAGACAGTCGACGGCAAGGCCAACCAGGAAAACAAAGGGCGCTGCCACATAGCACTGGCTGAAGAAGGGCGGGCGAAGCGTGGAGCGGGTCAGGATCAGCCCCTTGTTGCGGATCAGCGTCACGGCCATGACCATCGGAAAGATGCCGAAGACCACGCCGCGGAGGATCAGAAGATTGGACTGGGAATGGGTGAGAGCGTTGACTTCCGCTGAGGGAGCGACGGAGGGAAATGCCGTCGACAGTGCCTGGGAGAGCAACAGCGTGATCAACAGAAACAGGGGCGGACTGATCGTGTCGTCATACTGGTCTTCCGGCCGGTCCTCCAGCTCGTCATCGGCATAGCGCATCATGCTGAGTGGCCGGGTAAAGGCGCGCCAGAAGGTCATTGGATAGAAGATCAGCCAGGAGAGGATCTCATAAAGCAACTCCTCCAACGACTTCAACAACCTCATGAAATCCATAGATCACCCCGCCTGACCGCCCGATGCCGCCATGGTGGCGGAGCAGGGGTTGCGCCGACGATGCCAGCCGCGAAGAGAGGGCGCAAGACCGGCACGGCAAACCCGCCGCACCCGACCGATCTGCGTCCCGGGCCCAAACCATGTGTGACTTGCCCCATTCCCACGCGCGCCCCGGGGGGCTAGCCCTCATCCTGAGGCGGGAGCGTAGCGACCCTCGAAGGACGAGGGCGGATGGCAAAACTGCGGCCTCGATCCTTCGAGGCCTCGCCTTGCGAGGGCTCCTCAGGATGAAGAGCCAGTGCTTGTTGCCGGGCAGGGCGGATAGCGCTTGAGAATCGCAACACCCCCTGCCAGTGTCGCGGCCATTGTCAGTCCCCGGAGACCGAATGCTCGTCCTTTTCCGCAAGACGCCGATCCTCGGCGCGCTTCTCGCCCAGGTCGTCGCCCTGCCTGTGGTGGCGGTCGTCACCGCGCCGCTGTCGACCTCGGTCGAGCGCCTGCCGCTGATCATGATTGCGCTCGTCCTGCAGGGAGCGCTTGCGGCACTGATCTGCGCGCTTCTGCGCCTTCCGCGCTGGTGGCTGCTGATTGCCTTCCTCTTTCCGCTCGCCATGGGCTCGGCACTCCTGCTCGGCAATCTGCCCGCCTGGCCCTTCGGCATCGCCTTTCTCGTTCTGGCGCTCGTCTTTTCCAACACCACGCGCGGCCGCGTGCCGCTCTATCTCACCAATCCCGAAACCGCCTCGGTGCTCAACGACCTGATGCGCGATCGCAAGGCCGTCCGCATGCTCGACCTTGGCTGCGGCCTCGGCGGCGTGGTCCGCGCGCTCGACGGCGAGGGCCGGCGGGCACGGGGCGTGGAGAATGCCCCGGCCGTCTATCTCGCAGCCCGTCTCTTGTCGCTCATCTCGGGCAAGGGCGAGATCCGCCGCGGCGATCTCTGGAAGACGGATGTCTCGCAGGAAGACCTCGTCTACGCCTTCCTTTCACCCGCCCCGATGACCGTCCTCTGGCAGAAACTGTCGCGCGAGATGAAGCCTGGCAGCCTCTTCGTCTCCAACAGTTTTCCGGTGCCGGATGTCGATCCGGATGAAATCTGGGAACTGTCGGACTCCCGCAAGACACGGCTTTTCCTCTATCCGATCGGGAAGCCGGAAGAGGGCTGAGCGCTTTTCTTCTCCCTCATGGCAGGGAGGAGGCAACCGAAGGCCGGATGAGGGGCAAGGGACGCCAAACTCGGCCGCGCGTCGCGCCGGTGACCTCTCACGTCACCGCTGCCTCCCGCATCTCAACGCGGATCAACGTGACCCGAAGCCGGCCGCATCAAGCATTTTGCGAAGCTCTGTGTCTGTCGCCTGTTCCAGAGACAGCAGACCGAGATAGCCATCGCCCTCTCGTGCCAGCGCCGACCAGAAGGCCGGTTCGGTCTTCAAGCCCTGCCGCCGCAGCGCCAGAATGGCCTCTTTCAACCCGTCACCGCCAAGCGCCAGCAGCCGCCGCTCGATCTCGAAATGGCGCCAGCCGAACTGTTCGGCAACGGGCAGGGGGCTGGCGAAGATTTCGAAATCCCACCCGCATGCTTGAAACGTCGCGATCACCGGCCGGTCGTCCGCTATCCACTGCCAGATGCGAAACCCGCTCATCCCGCCATAGGACCGCACCACATCGGCAACAAACGCCTCGGCATTCGGCGCACAGCAGAGAATGTCGATATCGCTGGTCAGGGTATCGACCCCGAGAGGCGGCGTGCCCGCGATATGCGGATCATAGGCCGCAAGGGTCTTGAGGATGCCGATCTGGTGCACGGCAGTCTGATAGTCGGTCCGCGACACTGGCTCGCCCCGAGAGAGGATTGGCCTGCGTACCTAACGCCGGCGGGGGAGCGGATCAAGCTTGGTCGTTCAGGGGGCGGGCTTGAAACCCGTAAGGTTCTGGCAGAGGCTTTGTCGCGATGACTTTCCCCTCCCGCGCAAGCAGGAGCGGTCATTGGTTCGTCTAGTTCTGGAACAAACCCAACATCGGGACGCTATGTCTCCTAAGGGCATGAACAGGCGACGGGAGAGATGACTTGTCAGAGACCACGACGCGATCAGGAAGCACGCGGGCCTATGTTGCGGATACGCTGGCCTTGATCCTTTTCTTCACCACAACCGGCATCATCAATGAACGGTTCATTGCCGGAATGACTTGGGAGCAGGTGCTTCATGCACGTCTGATCGGAGGCGTTCTGATGGTTCCGGTGGGACGGCCTTATGGCATGTGGCGCGACTGGATGATGAGCCATGCGAAGGAAACACGCGTTTCCCAGCTTTTCTGGGACAGTTCGGCACTGATGAGCTTTCAGGTGCCGATTTACGCGGCGATCATCGCATTCAGCGGAGCCACCGGGGATGGGCTGATACGGGGTGTGCTGGGTGCAGCACTAATGATGATCGTGCTCGGCCGACCCTACGGAGCGTTCCTCAACTGGATACGGCACCTCTTCGGGCTGCCGCCTGGAGGCGAAAAGCCGATGTCACTGAACACCTGAACGCAAGGGAAATTTCGGGCCGGTCACAGCCCCAACTGCGTTAAGCCGATGCAGTCCTTTTGGCTTCACCCAACCGATCTACGTCTACCCGAAAGCAACTGCCGCTTCACCGGCTCTTAACGGCATCAAAAGCTTTCTGCGCTATCGCAAAGTCTATGATTTCGAACGGTTTCTTTAAAATCTTAACGATATCTCTGCTTTTGGTGACGCTGGCAAGATTGGGTGCCGACGCCGCCCATGCGAGCGATTCCGCCAGCATTCGCCCCGCCTGCTGGGCTGAAGCCACGCTATCGGAAGATCCCGTTGCAGTGGCGCGGGATGATGAAAGATGGTCCTGCTCAGGCGCCGGCCAGAGTTTCTCGATCGCTGCCGAGCGCGTGCTCCTTCGCTTCGACATCCAAGCCGATCAGACCCCGCCGCGCTATCTGCTCTCGAGGCGGAGCGCACTCGAAGCCGTGCATCTGCTGGCAATCGACCAGGATTTTACAACGCGCCAGACGTCTCTCCCTGCCGCCTCCTTGCGCAGCTCGATGGCTGGTGGTTACTTCAGCGCGCCCCTGCCGGTTCTCACGCAGATGACCCGGCACGTCGTCGCGGTGATTGACCGGCCGTCTCACCGAATGACCCTGGAGAACGCCTATCTATCGCCTGTTGATGCGGGCGCGGACACCGACGATCTGCGCTTTCTGCTGCTCCTTGCCGGCCTCACCGGCATGCTCGTCATGCCTCTCATATTCAATGCGGCATTCTACCGAGCCCTCAGGCAGTCCTTCGTTCTCTGGCACTCGGCTCTCACTTTGTCGATGCTGATGACGATCGTCGTCACGTCCGGTCTGGCGGTCGTGTTCTTCGACCCACCGCCCATGATGCTGAGCGCCATGACCACGTTGATCTTCGGGCTTACGATCAGCGCAGGCTTGATGTTCACCCATAGCTTCATCGAGCAAGGCAAGCTGCATCCGCTGCTGCGGCGCATTCTTCCCTATTGCGCCGCATGGGCGATCTTCCTCAGCCTGTTTCACGCGAGCTTTCCCTTCGTCGCACGTCCGGTGCAATCTGCCGTCTATACGGCAGCATTTGCGCCGGTTCTTGCCGTCTTCCTGTTGTCGATGATCGACGCATTGCGTCGTGGAAGCCGCGCCGCAAGGTTCCAGGCCATCGGTTACGCGCCGTTGATCCTGGTCGGCCTGATCCGCATCGTCACGGGTGTCGTGCCCGGGCTGCCGAGCACGGACGCCATGCTGCTGTTCTATTTCGGCTGCATGTTCGAAGTGCTGCTCACGGCGCTTGGCGTGGCCGATCGTTTTGTGATCATCAGGCGTGAGCGTGATCGAGCGCGGAGTGAGGCGGATCTGCTGGAACGGCTGTCCGAAACCGATCCACTGACCGGGTTGCTCAACAGGCGGGCGATCGAGCGCCAGTTCGAGCAGCTGCGGGCCGACCACTTTACCGCCCTCGCTGTCGTGGACCTCGATCATTTCAAGGCCATCAACGATGGCTACGGGCATCACATCGGCGATGAGGTGCTGAAGGCCGTGGCCGTCGCGCTGGAGGCCGGTCCGGACGTGCGCGCCTATCGCCTGGGTGGCGAAGAGTTCCTGCTGATGCTGCGCGGGCATGACGTGGAGAAAGAGGCCGAGCGACGACGCGAGGCGATCCCGACGACCGTCGCCAGTGGCGTTCCCGTTGTCCAGGGACTGGTGACAGCGACCATGGGCATCACCTCCATCTCTGGCGGTGAGAGCTTCCCGACATTGTACGAACGGGCAGACAAGCTGCTTTACGAAGCCAAGAGCGCGGGACGGAACAGAACCCGCGGGGCGACAGGTGAGACCTAGGCGTCGAAAGCCGTCCCACTCACCCTCACGCCACCACCCGCGCCTCGTCCTCGTCGAGGCTGACGCGCCAGGTGTTGCGGCCGTCGGCCTTGGCCGCGTAAAGCGCGCGGTCGGCCAGGTCGAGCAGGCGTTCGAAGTCGCCCTCGGACTGGATCCTGCCTGAGACCGCGCCGACGCTGATCGTCACATAGGTGTTGCGGTCGCCGGTAAAGCCGTGGGCAATGCCGAGCTGGCGGACCGCGCGGCGCAGGCTCTCGGCCAGCGTCGGTGCCATGTCGGCATCGGCGTCGGAGAGGATGGCGAGGAATTCCTCGCCGCCATGGCGGGCGAGATGCGCCTCCATCGGCAGGGCACGGCGCATGGCGCGGGCCACCCGTTTCAGACACTCGTCGCCGGCGCCATGGCCATAGGCGTCGTTATAGGCCTTGAAGTGATCGACATCGGCGACCAGCAGCACGACGCGCCGCGCCTCGTCCGGCACTTCCGTCGCAAGCCGCATCAGCTCCATCTCGGTGCCGCGACGATTGGCAAGCCTGGTCAGCGGGTCGGTGACGGAGAGCCGGGCGAGATCCTTGTTCTGCCGCGACAATTCCCGCTTCAGCGCTTCGTTCTCCTGCATCTGCAGATGGCTGGTGAGCGCCTCGACTTCCAGCTGATAGGAGACCAGCAGCGTCATCAGCACCGTCGGCATGTAGACGGCCAGATGCTGGATCACATAGGAGGGGCTCGCCCCCTGAAGGAACCAGATCGCCGAGTAATTCAGGCAGAAGGTGAAGATGCTGGCCCGCAGCGCCGGACGGAACGGCGAGGCGGCAGCGATGGTGATCGCCATCTGGAAGGTCGCAGCCGCATAGAAATAGGTGAGCACGCCCGGGCTGGAGCTGGAGACGAGGATCGCGCACCAGCAGACATTGGCAAGAAGCGCCACCAGGATCGCGGCGATCTCCTTCTTCTCGATCGGATGATTGCCGGCGATGTAGACGAGCAGGCCAATCGCGATCGGCAGCATCACCCCGAAGCGCAGCACCGCCGACAACATGGTGACATCGCCGAGCAACCACAGATCGAAAAGAAAACAGGCGAGATAGAAGATGAGGACGCAGATAACGGCCGCCTTCAGCATCCGGCTGCGCAAAGCTGCGCGATCTTCGAGGAATGCCGCATGTTGCTCCACCGTCAATCGGGGCCTAGCGGGAAGTCCGAGCCATCTCATCATGGATGTCCAATCACCGATTGAAATATATGAACCGTCGAAAACGGCTGAAATCTATGTCTGGCCCCCTTAATTTGGGGTGAAGGCGATGTGCCAATACGAGAAATCATGGATGAACACAAGCGCCATGGTTAACCCCCGGTAAATGCCGGAAGACCTCTTAAGCCTTGGAAGCTGCAACCTGTTTCAATTCAGGATGGTAGGTGAGAGAGGGCGGAGACCTGTGCCTCAATGACACGAACGGGCCGTCGGAAGCTGGCGCATCGCTGTCGCGATTCGCAGCCGCCATGCTTGAGGCGCGGTAAACTTGTGATTGTCTTAACGGCCGGTCGAGCCGGTGGTTTGCGGCTCGATGGCGGCCTGGGCCGTCCCTGCCGGTGCCGAAAGCGCGTCGGCTGATTTAAGCCGCGTGGCCAGCTCCCGGATCAGGCGGGTCGATTGCGATGACAGCGAGCGCGGACGCACCATCGGCGGCAGCGCATCCGGATTGGCCGCATCCGCCACCTGGGGCTTTGCTTCCTTTGCCGGCATCGGCTGATCAACGCCGGGGATCGGCTTGATATCGATGCCCTGATGGGCATAGTCCATCAGCTTCTTGAAGGTCATGGCCGGAAGCGAGCCGCCTGTCATGTTGTTGGTCGAGGTGTAGTCGTCGTTTCCGAACCAGACCGCGGCGGTGTAATTGCCGGTATAGCCGACGAACCAGGCATCGCGGTAAGCTTGGGTGGTGCCGGTCTTGCCGGCCGTCAGGATCCCGTCGACGGCCGCGCGCCTTGCCGTGCCGATATAGGGGATCTTGGTCATCATCTGGTTCATCGAGCGGGCCGCCTGTTCCGACAGAATGCGCTCGGGCTGGGGCGCGTCGCGCTCGAAGTCATACAGCACGTCGCCAGCATAATTGACGATCTGCGCAATGCCGTGGCGGCGCGAAGCATAGCCGCCGGCCGGCAGCACGGCATAGGCCGTCGCCTGGTCCATCACGGTCACCTCGGATGTGCCGAGCGGGATCGTCACGTCCTTCTTGATCGGCGTTTCCACACCCATCGCCTTGGTGGTCTGGATGATCGCGTCGATGCCGAGTTTTTCCTTGGCGAGCCGAACCGGGATCGTGTTGATCGATTTGGCCAGCGCCGTTTCCATGGTCACCCGGCCGGCATAGCTTCGGCCATAGTTCTGCGGGCTCCAATTGCCCCAGGCAACCGGGCCGTCGACGACAACGGTCTGCGGCGTGTAGCCGTTTTCCATAGCCAGCGCATAGGTATACATCTTGAACGAGGAGCCCGGCTGGCGCAGCGCCCGTGTGGCGCGGTTGAACTGGCTCTCGCCATAGTCGCGTCCGCCGACCATGGCCCGCACCGCCCCGCCATTCTCGACCATCACCACGGCGCCCTGCTTGACGTTGTAGCTCTCGCCATATTCACGCAGCGATGAGGCGACGGCCTCTTCGGCTGCCTGCTGCAGGCCGAGATCGATCGTGGTGCGCACGACGAGCGTATGATCCTTGAAGCGGGCGGCAATGCGCTGCACTTCCTCGAAGGCCCAGTCGAGGAAGAAGTCCGGCGCTTCCTTCTTGTCGCGGTCGATCACGGAGGCCGGATTGCGCCGCGCCGCCACCACCTGGCCCTCGGTCATCAGCCCGCTCTGCACCATGTTGGTGAGCACGTCATTGGCGCGCGCACGCGCTGCCGGCAGGTTGACATGCGGCGCATATTTGGCCGGCGCCTTGAAGAGGCCCGCAAGCATCGCCGCTTCCGCAAGCGTCACTTCGGTGATGTTCTTGCCGAAATAGAATTGCGAGGCGGCTGCTGCGCCAAACGTGCCGCCGCCCATATAGGCGCGGTCGAGATAGAGCGACAGGATCTCCTGCTTGGAAAGATTGGCCTCCAGCCAGAGCGCGAGATATGCTTCCTTGATCTTGCGCTCGATGGAGCGCTCATTGGTGAGGAAGAGGTTCTTCGCCAGCTGCTGCGTCAGCGTCGAGCCGCCCTGAACGACCGAACCCGCCTTGGCGTTTTCCGTCATGGCGCGCGCAAGGCCGATGAAATCGATGCCGAAATGCTCGAAGAAGCGCCGGTCTTCCGTCGCCAGAACCGCCTTCACCAGATGGTCCGGCAGTTCGTCGACCGGCACGGAATTTTCATGGATGATGCCGCGATGGCCGATCGTGTTGCCGTAGCGGTCGAGGAAGGTGACGGCGAAATTGTCGTGATTGCGCCAGTCCTTCTTGGTTTCCTCGAAGGCCGGCTGGGCAAGCGCGAGCAAGAGCACCATGCCCGCCGTGCCGAGCGTCATGGCTTCGCCGGCGATCTCGAAGCCGAGCTTCTTGAGGCCCCGGACACGGAAACGGCGGAAGAAGATGGTGATTTCTTCCCAGGCCTCGGCGAGGTCGTAGCCGGCATTCCACAGCGTCGAATCGAGCCAGCTATCGATCTTGAGAAAGATGTGGCGCTTCAGCTTCCGTGGCTTTTCGGGGCTTGCCGAAGTGCCGCCCGAGGCTGGCCGATCGATGCCGTCGGCGCCGCCGAGGCGCTCCGCAGGCTGAAGATCGTCAGGCTTGTCCTTGTCGGCCACCGTGGCTTTTTCCCGAAAACTTGTTGTCGGCTCCCTTGACGCGCCCGCCGATTGGGATCAGGACCCGAAGAGATTACGGGCGGGTCGTCATTATGTGAGTGATGGTCGATTTGCTGTAAAAGAACAAGCGGTTTCGAGGCGCATGGTGAACCGGGCGCCGCCCGGGCGCGCTTTTGAGCGGAGGCGTTGCACCCCGGCCACCGAGTGGCAAAGGATCGCGGCCCGCGCCGCAGCCAGATGCCGCAGCAAGAGCGAAAGATCACAGTCAGTTGAACGAGACGATGACAGACAAGCCCTTCTGGAAGACCAAGACGCTCGCCGAAATGAGCAACGCAGAATGGGAAAGCCTCTGCGACGGCTGTGGCCTCTGTTGTCTCAACAAGCTGGAGGATTGGGACACCGGTGAGGTGGTCTTCACCTCGGTTGCCTGCAAGTTGCTCGACGGCGATAGCTGTCGCTGCTCCGACTACGAGAACCGCCAGGAAACCGTGCCCGACTGTATCCAGCTGACGCTCAAGGGCCTGCGCGAAATCCAGTGGCTGCCCCCCACCTGCGGCTACCGCCTGATCGACGAGGGCCTCGACCTCTATTGGTGGCACCCGCTGGTCTCGGGCAGCCCCGAGACGGTGCATCAGGCCGGCATTTCCGCCCGCGGCCGTACGATTTCGGAGGAGGGGCTCGATGTCGAGGATCTCGAGGATTACGTGGTCGACTGGCCGATGCGAGTTGGCGCGGAGCGGGATTGAGGGGCTCGCGAGGCGGTGGTGTTGATGTTATTCTGCCGATCAAGGAGATTGCCACCATGCTCGCCATTTCGCTGCCCGAAGACCTTGATGCCCGTTTGGAGGCGCTCGCCCGGACCACCGGCCAGAGCAAGGCCGCGCTGGTTGAAGAGGCGATTGCCGCGCAGATCGAAGACCTGGAACATGCCGCGCGAGACAAGGCATCTTTTGAGAGATGGCTGATGACCGAGGGTGTCGCGGCCTACGACCGGCTCAAGGCTGATCCCGACAGTGCTCTGAGTGTAGATGAGGTGCGGGCGCGGTTGAGCGAGAAACGCGCCGGGCGTGCTTCGCGTTGAGCTACGGTTTGCGCTTCGCACCTGAGGCTCTGGACCAGTTACAAGCCCTGGAAGACTACATTGCCCAAGCTTCGTCCGCCAGCCGAGCCGCCGCATATGTCAATGCGATTGTCGATTATTGCCAGCAGCTAAAGACCTTTCCTCATCGTGGAACGGTCCGCGTCGATTTGCGAGCGGGACTGCGCATAATCGGTTTCCGGAGACGAGTGACAATCCTTTTTGAAGTTAGCGACGGCACCGTCACCATCATCGGAATCTACTACGGTGGTCGACAGTATGAGCCCCGCTCGCGGGGTGAAGATCAAGGCGGCGATTTCTGACGCTGATCGATCACGTCGACGCATACGCTGACGCATTTCCGCCTCACTCCATGCCGGCGCATGGATTGCGCTTCATCTCTTAGTGGGAGCCGGGCATCCTCCGATGACCTTTAGCCCCACAGTTCCGGCCGCATCCAGGCCTCGGGCAAAACGAGGATCCCGGACAGATCCTCGTCTGCGCCATCAAGCCTCTGCCATTGCCAAGCCGCCACCCATTCGGCAGGGAGCGTATAAGGCGGCGTCACCCGGCTTGCCGGACGGAAACCGGAGCGGCTGTAATAGGCGGGGTCTCCGAGCACCAAAACTTCGGCGACGCCCTCGGCCTTCAGTCGCGCCAGACCCTCGGCGATCAGGGCCTTGCCGATCCCTTTGCGCTGGTGCATGGGCTGCACGGCGAGTGGCCCGAGCAGGGCGACGGTCTCGTCGGCAGTCTCAAGCCGTGCGCGGGTGAAAAGAATATGGCCGATCAGCCTGTCGTCGAGATGGGCAGAGAGCGAGAGGACGGCCGGGTCGGCGAGCAGGGCTTCGACCAGCGGCACCAGATCCTCTCGCGGAAAGGCGGCGGCATTGAGGTGAGGGATGTGAGGGAGGTCCGCAGGCAGCGTTTCGCCCCGGGTGAAGCTCAGCGTCATGTGCTTTTCTCCGGTGAAGGATGCACACCTAGGTCCTCCGAAGCTCCGCGACAAGCCCATGATAGGTCTGGGTGGGGCAGCGGGCGAATCCCCCACATCCCCCTTGAGAAGGAGATCGCCGCAAAGCGCCGGATGAGCGTGACCCTGAGTGTTCGACGTCGTCAAGTGAAGCCAAACGCGGCATCTTGGTTACCCCACCCCGGAGCTGCGCTCCGACCCTCCCCCTCAAGAGGAGGATGTTGGCTGCGGTGATTGTCGTCGCCATTCAATTGAATTACACTGCCACCTTGGGAGCCCGGTATGACCAACGCACTCGTTCAGACACGCATCGATCCCGATATCCGCGACCGCGCGGCCGCTGTGCTGGAGAGCATGGGGCTGACTGTGTCCGATGCAGTGCGCATTCTGCTGACACGCACCGCCAATGAAGGTGTTCTCCCGATCCAGCTCCTCTCGGATCCCGCCGTTCATGATGCCTGGTTCCGCGCCAAGGTGCGCGAAGCGCTGGAGGATGTGCGCGATGATGTCCAGGATGACGCTGTAGAAAAGCTCACGGATGTCCAAAGAGTTCAGTCGTCTGCAACTGCCCGTTCCGACGTTTGGCTGCGCGTTGATGAACGTGAAGACGTATTGGGATCGCTGGAAGCTTGCAAAACCTTCCTGGAGGATCTTCGGTTCAAGCCCTTAAACTGGAAATACCTCGTCATCTGCCTTCACAACGCGCTACAGGGAGCTTTAGTCTGTCATTTGAACGGCACAGCCGGCGTGGGTGCACTCGATCAGAGATCCGTCGACAGACAGCTGGAGTGGCATGAGCGAGATCGTGAGCGCCATATTGCTGGTAAGCCAAAGAATATCTCGGATCCGTTTCCGTCGTCCCGTCTCGCTGACATGAAGACGCTTTTCTCTCGGGTTCAAACCAGGGACGAGATGACGGAGTTGGGAGCGGGTCAACCAATAGAGATTTCGGCTAGCGAAAAGCATGCTTTTGAGCTGCTTCATGAACTCCGAAATCGTTTTGTCCACTTTGAGCCAGCGGGATGGTCGATCGAGTTGGCCGGCTTACCGCGAATGGCGGTGGAAATTGTTACCTTGATTGGAAGAATTGCAGCCGATCCTTGGCCGTTCTGGCATTTGCCCGACGCGAGACGTGTTCACTTGAAGAACCTTATTGACTCTCTTCGCACGGATTTTTCAGCTCTCGAAAACTAATTGGCATCGCCGCCCTTGACCCTCCCATGATGGGAAGGTCCATCTATCATGGCGGAGGTGACCGCTATGAATATGCAGTCCAGGCCAGATCTGGCCAACAACAAGAATGAAACCATCCTTTTGCCTGTCGAGGGCATGACCTGCGCCTCCTGTGTGCGGCGGGTGGAAAAGGCCGTGGCGGCGGTGCCGGGGGTCGAGGCGAGCGCGGTGAATTTCGCGACCGAGACCCTGTCGGTGACGCCCGGCAAGGGCTTTACGGCAGGCGCCCTGCTCGAAGCGATCGACAAGGCCGGCTATGAGGCCAAGGCCGAGACGTTGGTGCTCGAGGTCGAGGACATGACCTGCGCCTCCTGCGTGTCGCGGGTCGAGAAGGCCTTGAAATCGGTGCCGTCGGTCGAGACGGCAAGCGTCAATCTCGCGACCGGCGAGGCAATCGTGAAGGTGCTGGGCGGGGCATTGGCCCTGCCGGCGCTCACCGCAGCCGTGGCCAAGGCGGGGTATGCTGTCCGGCTTGTCGGTGCTTCAGCGGAGGAAGCCGCTGCCGCAGGCGGGCAGGGCGCCAGCGGCCACGCCGGCACTGGTGACGCGGCGATGTCAGCGGATCAGGCTGTCTCTGGAGGCCAGACGCTTGATGGCCGCGAGGCGCGGCGGGAGAAGGAGATCTCCGGGCTGAAGCGTGATTTCCTGATTGCCTTCGTGATGACACTGCCGCTCTTCGTCATGGAAATGGGCGGGCATATTTATCCGCCGCTGCATCATGTGCTGATGGATCTTTTCCCCGGCAACAGTCTGTATCTCCTGCAGTTTGCGCTGGCGACGGCGGTTCTGGCCGGTCCCGGGCGGCGCTTTTATCTGAAAGGCTTTCCAGCACTCTGGCGTCTTGCCCCCGACATGAACGCGCTGGTTGCGATCGGTACCGGGGCCGCCTATCTCTATTCCGTCGTGACCACCTTTGCGCCCGAAATCCTGCCCGTCGATGCCCGGCATGTCTATTACGAGGCGGCGACCGTCATCGTCTCGCTGATCCTGCTCGGCCGGCTTCTGGAAGCGCGCGCCAAGGGCCGGACGGGGGCGGCGATCCGCAAGCTCGCGGGTCTGCAGGCGAAGACGGCCCGGGTCGAACGTGAGGGTGAGACACGCGATGTGCCGCTCTCCGAGGTGAGGCTCGGCGATGTCGTCGTCGTGCGTCCTGGTGAGCGTATTCCGGTCGATGGCCGGGTGATCGACGGGGCAAGCGCCGTCGACGAGGCGATGATCTCGGGCGAGCCGATCCCGGTCGAAAAAGGGCCGGGCGCCACCGTCATCGGCGGAACGGTCAACGGTTCGGGGAGCTTCCGCTTCGAGGCGACAGGCATCGGCGCCGACATGATGCTGTCGCGCATCATCCGCATGGTCCAGGAGGCGCAAGGGGCAAAGCTTCCGATCCAGAAGCTGGTCGACGAGGTGACGGCCTGGTTCGTGCCCGCAGTCATCGGCATCGCGGTTGTGACTTTGTTCCTATGGCTGATCGTCGGGCCGGAGCCCGCTTATACCCATGGGCTCGTGGCGGCAGTGGCCGTGCTGATCATTGCCTGCCCTTGTGCCATGGGGCTGGCCACGCCCACCTCGATCATGGTCGGAACGGGGCGCGCCGCCGAACTCGGCGTGCTCTTTCGCAAGGGCGAGGCGCTACAGAGCCTCGGCCAGATCGACTGGGTTGTCATGGACAAGACCGGCACGATCACGGCCGGAAAGCCCGAAGTGAGCGAGATCGTGACGGCAGAGGGGTTCGACGAGGCCGAGGTGCTGCGCCTGACCGCGAGCCTCGAGGCGCGCTCGGAGCACCCGCTGGCGGATGCCATCGTGCGGGCGGCTGAGGCGCGCGGGATGGCGCTGTCTGCCGTGGAGAATGTCGAGGCGGTGGCTGGGTTTGGCGTGACCGGGATGGTCGAGGGCAGGCGGGTAGCTGCCGGGGCTGACCGGTTCATGGTGAAGCTCGGGGTGATGCCACACGGTCTCTCCCCCCTTGTGGGGGAGATGGCCGGCAGGCCAGAGGGGGACTTTGTTTCGGGCTCTTTGCCAGCTCAAAGACCCCTCCCCAACCCCTCCCCAAAGGGGGGAGGGGCTGTCTCCGCCGCCAGCCTGCAGGCTGCCGTCACCCGTCTTGCCGACGAGGGCGCAAGTCCGCTTTACGTCGCCATCGACGGCAAGCTCGCAGCGGCAATTGCGGTTGCCGATCCGATCAAGGAGACGAGTGAACAGGCGATTGCAGCCCTGAAGGCTCGAGGTCTGAAGCTTGTCATGGTGACCGGCGACAACAGGCGCACCGCCGAGGCCGTGGCGAATAAAGCCGGCATCGATGCGGTGGTCGCCGAAGTGCTGCCGGAGGGAAAGGTGAGCGCGATCAAGGACCTGCAGGCGAAAGGTGAGAAGGTCGCCTTTGTCGGCGACGGCATCAATGATGCGCCGGCACTGGCAACGGCCGATGCCGGCATTGCGATTGGCACCGGCACGGATGTGGCAATCGAAAGCGCCGATGTCGTGCTGGTCGGCGGTGACCTGATGGGCGCGCTGCATGCGATCGAGCTCTCGGACAAGGTGATGGGCAATATCCGCCAGAACCTGTTCTGGGCCTTCGGCTACAATGTCGCGCTGATCCCGGTTGCGGCCGGGCTGCTCTATCCGCTCTTCGGCGTGACCTTTTCGCCGATGCTGGGGGCGGCGGCCATGGGGCTTTCGAGCGTGTTCGTGTTGTCGAATGCGCTGCGGTTGCGGACCGCGAAGGTGACGGGGTGAGGAGACACTCTCCCCCCTTGTGGGGGAGATGTCGGCGAAGCCGACAGAGGGGGGCGATCTGGGGTATGCTTTGGCGGAAGACGGCATGTGTTGCACCCCCCCTCTGTCCTGCCGGACATCTCCCCCACAAGGGGGGAGAGCGGATTGCGGGGGAGGCCGCTGCTCCGCCCTGTCTTCCAACGCATGGGGGGCGCGTCTCCCCCACCGAGGGGGAGAGGAACTGAGGGGGCGGCGACGAAAGGAGAAACGACCATGACGATGAATATCGGTGAAGCCTCGCATGCCTCGGGCGTGTCGGCCAAGATGATCCGCTATTATGAGGAGATCGGGCTGATTGCGCCGGCGGGCCGCACGGCCTCGAATTATCGGGTCTATGACGCCGACAGCGTCAACCGGCTGCGCTTCGTGCGGCGCTCGCGCAGCCTCGGCTTTTCGCTCGAGGAGACCGAGCGGCTGTTGAAGCTCTGGGACGACAAGGAGCGCGCGAGTGCCGAGGTGAAGGCCTTGGCGCTTGCCCATGTCGAGGAGCTGGAAGGAAAGATCGCGGAAATGCAGGCGATGCGCGACACGCTCGCCCATCTCGCCGAGCGCTGCCACGGAGACGACAGGCCGAACTGCCCGATCCTCGCCGATCTTGAGGGCAGACCGCTGCGGCAAAAGACCGCCGCCAAGGATGAGGGCGGCAACTGCTGCGGGGATTGACCTTGCCCCCATGGGAAGGTGCAGAAAGAGACTGGAAGCGACGGCTCGACGCTGCCGGCAAATGGAAAGGACAAGACGATGATCGGACAGACGATTTTCAAGATCGAGGACATGACCTGCGGGCACTGCGAGAAGACTGTGGTCAAGGCGCTGGCGGAGGTCTTGCCGGGCAAGGCTGTGACCATTGATCTCGCCGCCCGCAAGGCCTTCGTTGAGGGCGATGCGGCTCTCGCCGAAGAGGCGATCCGCGAGGCGGGCTATACGCCGGTGCGGGAAATGTGAGGCAGTAGGGAGTAGGCAGTAGCCAGTAGGCAATAGGGCCAGGGGGGAGAGAAGAGCGAGAAACGGTTGACGTCATCCGCTGGAAAGAATGCAGATCTCTCTGCCTACTGCCTACTGCCTACTGCCTACTGCCTACTCTCCCTTGCAAAGCTCTCAAACCTCAATATATATGTAGTATCGTATATATCTTGGAGACGCCGCCATGAGCAAGGACTACATCGCCATCACCCGGGATATCTCGAACGGGATCAAGACCTTGCGCAAGGACATTCCGGATGTGATGCAGGGCTTTTCGGCCATGGCCGGTGCGGCGACCAAGGACGGGGCGCTGTCGAAAAAGGTCAAGGAACTGGTGGCGCTCGGCATTGCGATCTCCACTCGCTGTGACGGCTGCATCGGGTTTCACACCGAAGCGCTGATCAAGCTCGGTTGCACCAAGGCAGAATTCGAGGAGACGCTGGGGCTTGCAGTCTACATGGGCGGTGGCCCGTCGCTGATGTATGCCGGCGACGCCATGGCTGCCTGGGAGCAGTTCGGCGGACCGGAGGCCTGAGGCAGGCGCAAGCTGGGCCCGAGCCGGGGCGAAACCGGGCGCGACGTCGCCGGGTCGCGGCCCAAAAAATGCCGGACTTGCTTCGTTTTGCGCGTTCTAAATTAGCGAAAAATTTGCAGCACTCCGTCATGCTGATCTCAGATGCGGCGCCACTCGCGCGTCGCCAGGGAGCAATGGCCAGGGCATGCAGACGGAGACGGGCGCGAAAGGGCGGTTGAACTGGCTGCTGCGCATGGCCCCCGAGGTGGAACGGGCCGAGGAACGGGATTTCGGCGCCGAGCGCATCCGGCATCTGCGCCATGCGATCATCGTCGGCCTGATCGTCTACAACATCTACAATCTCACCAGCCTGCACCTGATGGCCGACATCCAGCCGTTCACGGTTGCCATGCGCCTCTTCGTGCTGGTGCCGGGCTCGCTGGCGATCTTCTACCTCGTGCCGCGCGTGCCGCCGGCGCTGCGCGAACTGCTCCTGCTCGGCGGCATGTTCGTCGCAAGCCTCCTGCCGCTCTATCTGCTCTACATCTCGCAATCGGCCTATGCGACCTATACGCTGGGCGAATTGCCGCTCGTCCTGCTCTTCGGCAACATGTTGCTGGTGCTACGTTTTCGCCTTGCCCTGATCTTCACCGCCGTCACCTGCCTGACGGCGCTCTTCGTCATTCACGCCAAGCCGGGTCTGGACGAGAACCTGATCTTTCCGCTGACCGTGCAGGTGGTGACCGGTCTCTTCTTCACGCTCTACGGCAACTGGCATGTCGAGAGACAGCGCTGTCTCACCTATCTCGCCCGCTACGACGCGCAGAACCGCGCTGACCTTGCGGAACGCCGCGGCGACCAGTTGCGCGATCTGACGCTCACCGACATGCTGACCGGGATTGCCAACCGCCGGCATCTCGACGAAACGCTCGGCACCTGGCTCGCAGCGCCGGGCGCCGTGCTGCTGCTGATGGTCGATGTCGATCACTTCAAGGCCTTCAACGACCGCTTCGGCCATGTGGCGGGCGACGATTGCCTGCGCCGCATCGCCTCCGCCCTTGCCACCTTCGCCGCCCGCCATGACGGCTTTGTCGCCCGCTATGGCGGCGAGGAATTCACCCTGCTGTTTGCCGTCGACGCCGAGACCGGCGGCGCGTTTCTGGCCGACCGGCTGGTGCGAACCGTGCGCGAGCTTTCAATCCCGCATCCGGCCCGCGCCGACGGGCTGGCCCATGTCACGGTGTCGGTCGGCTATGCCGGGACCGGCGAGGGCGGCGTTCGGGAAGCGCGCGATCTGGTGACACGGGCGGATCTGGCGCTGTATGAGGCGAAGAGTGCGGGGCGGAACAGGTCGAAGGCGGGGTGAGGGCGCGTGAGGTGGTGCCTACGTCAAATAGGAAAATAATCCTTGACACCGTGACGGTCGTCGGATAGGGTTTGTGCATGATCGGAAAGCTGTGGCCTTGGGGGCCAGGGTGATCCGGAGAGGTTTGGAAAGGGTCCGCTTGGCGGGCCCTTCGTTCGTTTCGGAGGCGGCCATGCTGGGCGAGGATCGATGCGGGGATCTCGAGGCGCTGCCTGACGTGATCGAGGTGAAGGCGGCAGGCGCTGGCGATCTGGAGCATTTGCTCCAGGAATTCACCATCGAAATGCGTGCCCAGTTCGACCTGTTTCGCCGCTTAAGGGCAGGCGCCGAGAGCCTAATCGACGGGGCCGACGAGGCACTGGCGAAACTGGCGCGCGCCGACATCAAGGCGGCGACCGATGCGATTGCGCTGATCGTGCGCACGCTGGAAAAGATCGATGCACTGTTGCGCCAGCTGGAGCGCGACCGGCTGGATGCGGAGGAACGTCTGCTCGAGGCGCGCGATCCGGAGATTTTGCGCGGCGAGGTGGAGGCTCTGATCGTAGCCAGGGTCGAGGCGGCGGTGGCCGAGCGGCTGGAGAGCGCGGTGGCGGCGAGGCTGGCAGAGGTTGCAGGATTGGCCGAGGGGCGGGGGCCGCCGTGAGTGGGATTGACCGAAGCTTTCGAGGCCTAATGATGAACAAGGCTTGCCAACGGAACCGATCCCCTCACTTGCGAAATCTGAAGTTTAGGCGGCTTGCGCTCGCCTAAGCCTTCGATTTCGCTCTCTCCCCCACAGAGGGGGGAGAGGGAGCTCGGGGCTGGCGGCGGCGACCCCTCTCCCATCTGTGGGAGAGGTTACAAAATCGACGGCTTGGCCCGGTCAGGGCTAAACCTCAGATTTTGTTGGTGAGGGGATCGGTTCTGTTGGCACCGGATCAAACGGATGCTTCGAGACCCGCCAAACGCGGGCACCTCAGCATGAGGGCCACCGAGAAGGCTCAAATTGTTTTGCATGACCGCCCAAGGAGACTGCCGATGACGCCGAAATCCCCGGGGCGGCGGACGAGGGATCGGGCGGCGAAGAATGTGCGGGCTGTATCCGCCATGATCGGGCAGGCCGCGGTGGAAGCCGAGGCGCTGGCCGGGATTGGCAAGAGAACCACGGCCGCTCTGGAGACTGTTGCCACGACGGTGACGCCCGAGACCTGGGCGGCGGCGGGGCTTGATGCTTCGGAGGCAGTGGTAAGGCATCGGATGCTGGACGTGCGGGTGGCGGCAAGGGCGGTGAGGTATGGCGACGGTGTCGCCGTCCGCCCTGAGGGAGCACTCGACCTCGCGCGGCTCTCACCTTGTGATCTTGCCTTTCTCGCCCGCGACTGGCCGCTTCTGGCGCGGCCCGAGCAATTGCCGCCGGAGGGGGATTGGCGCAACTGGCTGATCCTCGGCGGACGTGGATCCGGCAAGACGCGGGCAGGCGCCGAATGGGTGCAGGCGCAGGTGATCGCCGCGGGCAAGCGGACGGATCTGCGCATTGCGCTGGTGGCGGAGACGCTCGGCGATGCGCGCGAGGTGATGATCGACGGGGCCTCGGGGCTTTCAAGGATTGCGAGACGCATGCGGCCGGAGGTGGAGATTTCCAGGCGACGGCTGGTCTGGCCGAACGGGGCGATCGCGCAGATCTTTTCCTCGGAAGACCCCGAAAGCCTGCGTGGGCCGCAGTTTCATCTCGCCTGGTGCGACGAGCTGGCGAAGTGGAAACATGCCGACGAGACCTTCGACATGCTGCAGTTTGCGCTGAGATTGGGTGATGATCCGCGCCAGGTGGTTACGACGACGCCGCGGCCGGTGCCGCTTCTGAAGCGGCTGATGGCGGATGAGGGAACGGCGCTGACGAGGATGGCGACGGCGGCCAATGCGAGGCATCTGGCGCCGGGATTTCTGGCGGCGCTGTCCGCCCGTTATGGCGGGACAAGACTGGGGCGCCAGGAGCTCTATGGCGAACTGATCGAGGACCGGGCGGACGGCTTGTGGAAGCGGACGCGGCTCGACGAGATCGTGGTGAAATTGGCCGAACCCTTGCGGCGCATCGTGGTGGCAGTCGATCCGCCGGCGGGCGGGGTCTCCGCCTGTTGCGGCATTGTAGTGGCGGGTCTGAAGGAGAACGGCCAGGCGGTGGTGCTCTCCGATTGTTCGGTCGAGGGCACCGGCCCAGCCGGCTGGGCGCGGGCGGTGGTGTCGGCTTATCGGCGCTTCGAGGCCGACCGGGTGGTGGCCGAGGTGAACCAGGGCGGTGACATGGTGCGTGCCGTGCTCGAGGGTATCGAGGCGCGGCTGCCGGTCACGACGGTCCGAGCCACGCGCGGCAAGTTCCTGCGCGCCGAGCCGGTGGCGGCTCTCTATGAGCAGGGGCGGGTGCTGCATGCGGGGCGGTTTACCGAGCTTGAGGATCAGATGTGTGATTTCGGTCCGGAGGGATTGTCGAATGGGCGCTCGCCGGACCGGCTGGATGCGCTGGTCTGGGCGCTGACGGCGCTGATGCTGGAGGGTGGTGGCGAGCCGCGGATCCGGGGGGTGTGAGGTCCCTCATGCTGAGGTGTTGTTACGATGCAGGGACCGCGGAAATTGCTTCGAGTTGTGCCGACTGAACTGATCCCCTCACTTGCGAAATCTGAAGTTTAGGCGGCTTACGCTCGCCTAAGCCTTCGATTTCGCTTTCTCCCCCACAGCGGGGGGAGAGGGAGCTCAGGGCTGGCGGCTGCGACACCTCTCCCCTTTGTGGGAGAGGTTACAAAATCGAGGGCTTAGCCCGATCAGGGCTAAACCTCAGATTTTGTTGGTGAGGGGATCGGTTCAACTGCCACCCTCACCCACCCGCATTTTGCAGCTCCGAAAGGATATGCCGGCAGACGTCATCGAGATGCTCCAGCACTTCGTCGTTCCAGAAACGCAGGATGCGGAAACCTTCGGCGCGGAAGAGGGCGTCGCGGCCGATGTCGTGGGCGCTGTCGCCGTGCTGCCCGCCGTCGACTTCGACGATGAGTTTCGCTTCGAAGCATACGAAATCGAGGATGTAGCCGCGGAGCGGCACCTGGCGGCGGAACTTTGCGCCGCCGAGCTGGCGGTCGCGGAGTGCCCGCCAGAGCATGGCTTCGGGTGTGGTAGGGTCGGCGCGCATTTGTCGTGCGCGGGCTTGGGCGAGGGGTTTCGGTTCGTAGCGCATGAACTGACCCTTTGGATGGGGGAAGTATGCGCTTTTGGGTTGTGTTTTCAAGTTATCAGTAGGGTTGTGCCTGTGTAACCGAACCCTCGCTTGCGAAATCTGAAGTTTAGGCGGCTTACGCTCGCCTAAGCCTTCGATTTCGCTTTCTCCCCCCACAGCGGGGGAGAGGGAGCGCAGGGCTGGCGGCTGCGACACCTCTCCCCTTTGTGGGAGAGGTTACAAAATCGAGGGCTTAGCCCGATCAGGGCCAAACCTCAGATTTTGTTGGTGAGGGGATCGGTTCAGTAGGCATCCAAAACGAAAAACCGGCACCCTCTCGAGCGCCGGTTTCACACTGCAATGCGGTGGATCGGTTTACTTCGCAGCCGTTGCGGGGGCTGCCGGCTGGCGGACCTGGCGCCATTCGTTTTCGAGGCGCTGCAGGACATGGGCCGGGATCGTTGCCGGCGCGGCGGTCTTGGTCGAAGTGTTCGTCTGCATCTCTTCCCTCCTCGGGTTTGGAAGTCTGGCCTCCAAACGTGTCTGTGGGGCGAAAGTTCCACAGCGTTAAACCTTTGTAAATATGAACGGAACGAGCTCTAAACGATTGAAATTTCTTCAATCGTTTTAATTCTGAACTTTTTTTTGTCGGCGCTGCCCCCACAGAGGCGAGGCGTTGCGCCGTTTTCCCCGACATCGAGGATTTCATCATGCGGATCGACCGGCGAATCGTCTTCGCGGGGCTGCGCAATGCCGTGTTCGGCGGGCGGCTGTCTCAAGGGCAGGTGGATGGCGTGGAGGCGGTGCTGCCGCGGTTTTCGGCGCGCGGCTGGGGCGATCCGCGCTGGCTCGCCTATATGCTGGCGACCGCGCATCACGAGACCGGCGGCACCATGCAGGCGGTGCGCGAGACCTTTGCGCCCGACGATGAGGAAGCCGTCAACCGGCTGGAACGGGCCTGGCGGGCGGGGAAGCTGCCGACGGTGTCGACGCCCTATTGGCGCCGCGATGCAGCGGGCCGGAGCTATTATGGACGCGGTCTGGTGCAGATCACCCATCGCGAGAATTACGCGAAGATGAGCCGGGTGACGGGCCTCGACCTCGTCGCCGAACCGGATCTGGCGCTGAGGCTCGACGTGTCCGCGACCATTCTGGTGGTCGGCATGACCGAGGGGCTGTTTTCGGGGGCCAGGCTTTCCGACTTCTTTTCAGGCACGAAAGCCGACTGGACGGGCGCGCGCAAGATCGTCAACGGCACCGACCGGGCGAAGAAGATCGGGGTGACGGCGCGGACCTTCGACGCGGCAATCAGGGCGGGGCTGGTGGTGTGAGTGAGACGGGCGAGGCGGCGCATTGAGCGGAAGGCGGCGCGATGCTATCGGCTCTTGCGTTGCAACAGGTTGAGGGTGCCCCATGATCCGCCACATCGTCTTCTTCACCGTGAGCCCCGAAAATCTGGAGGCCGTCAGGGCGGGGCTGTCGATCCTGACGGAAATCCCCAGCGCGAAACGGCTGGAGATCGGCACGAATGTGAAGACCGACGGCTTTCACCGCAGCATCGACCTCGTCGTCTATGGCGAATTCGAGGACGAGGCAGCACTCGCCGCCTACAAGGCACATCCGCTGTATGAAGAGAGCATCCGGCGTGTGAAGCCGCTGCGCGAGGAGCGGTTTGCGGCGGATTATGTGGTGGAGGATGCGGTGACAGGGCGGGTGTGAGAGCTCAGCGGCTCTGACGCCGGCGCAGCAGAAGGTAGATCCCGGCAAGGATCGACACGCCGAGCAAAAACAGGCCGGCCTGATTGAAGAAACCGCTGGTCGCGGTGATGTCCATCATGGTGCTTCCTCAAGGTCCGCGAGAAATGTTCGTGCCCACAAATGCAATATAACGCCGAATGCAGAAAATCCCAAGACGGCTAGCGGGCTAAGCGTTCTCGGATCCGTCACGATCGCATTGATCGTCGGCGTCAGCACACCGATCGCCACCATTGTCGTCCCGCATGTATTCACGAAGTTCGCTGTCAGCTTCTGGGTCTCGTTTCGGATGAGAACCGTCAGACCGTCTCTTGGCGCGTTCATCTGCATTGACCCTTTTCCGTGATCCAGGTTGCAACCTCTAGATGATAAGCGATGGTTGGCTTGAAGCCAAGCCTACGCACTCGAGACCCCAACCACCTCATTTAGGATAGTCGCCATGAAACTCCCCTTTCGTCTGCCCTGGGCGCACGCCCGGGATCGACCCCCTGTGCCTGAGGCGAAGGCACTCCACCCCCGACCCGGCACGGCGCTGGCGCTGATTGCGGGCGAGGGCGAGGCGCGGTGGACGGGCAGATCATATGCGGCACTTGCGCGGGAGGGGTTCATGAAGAACCCGGTCGCGCATCGTTGCGTGCGGATGGTCTCGGAGGCCGCCGCCAGCATCTCCTTCCTCGCCTATCAGCGCGAGACAGAGCAGCCGGGGCATCCGGCACTTGCCCTCTTGTCACGGCCGAACGGGGCGATGACGGGGGCGGATTTTCTCGAGACGCTCTATGGCCAGCTGCTGCTCTCGGGCAATGCCTATGTCGAGGCGGTGGCCGCGGGCGGGCGTGCCTCTGATCGGGCGGCGGAGTTGCATCTGCTTCGGCCTGACAGGGTGAGCGTGGTGACCGGGGCCGACGGCTGGCCGTCTGCATATGACTACCGCGCCGGCACCAGGGCAAGGCGGATCGCGCTCGATGGTCTCCTGCATCTGAAGCTCTTTCATCCGCTCGACGATCACGAGGGATTTGCGCCGCTCGCGGCCGCGCAAGTGGCACTCGATCTGCACAATGCGGCGGGGCGCTGGAACAAGGCGCTGCTCGACAATTCGGCAAGGCCCTCCGGTGCGCTGGTCTACCAGCCGAAGGAGGGCGGCAATCTTTCGACCGATCAGTATCAGCGGCTGAAGACGGAGCTCGACGAGGGCTATTCCGGCCCGATGCGCGCCGGGCGGCCGCTTTTGCTCGAGGGCGGGCTTGACTGGAAGTCCATGGGGCTCTCGCCCAAGGACATGGATTTCGTCGAGGCGAAGAACGGGGCAGCGCGCGACATCGCACTCGCCTTCGGCGTGCCGCCCATGCTGCTCGGCATTCCCGGCGACAATACCTATGCCAATTACCAGGAGGCCAATCGCGCCTTCTATCGGCTGACCGTGCTGCCGCTGGTGACCCGCACGGGGGCTTCGCTTTCGGTGTTTCTCGGAGAGCTGACGGGCGAGGCGCTGAGGCTGGTGCCGGATCTCGATACGGTCGCGGGGCTTTCGGCGGAACGCGATGCGCTCTGGGCGCGGGTGGGGGCGGCGGCGTTTTTGACGGATGAGGAGAAGCGCGAGGCGGTGGGGTATTGAGGGGTTTGTTGTGCCACAAGCACGGATCCCCTCACCAACAAAATCTGAGGTTTAACCCTGATCGGGCTAAGCCCTCGATTTTGTAACCTCTCCCACAAAGGGGAGAGGTGTCGATGCGGCTGGCGGCGCGTTCCCTCTCCCCCTCTGTGGGGGAGAAAGCGAAATCGAAGGCTTAGGCGAGCGCAAGCCGCCTAAACTTCAGATTTCGCAAGTGAGGGGGTCCGTTCTCTTGGCAACCCTAGCATCACTAGGATGCCGGGTTTGTATGTTCCCGCTAGGATGCTCGCTCGACAGATACGGACACGCGCCCATGGACGCCCAGTCCCAGCTCCCACCCGGTGCCGGTCTCACCGCCGACTGGATCACTCCGGCAGAAGAAGTCGCACTGATGCGGTTTTGACGCAAGGCCCAGGCAGGCAGGACCGGCCGCGGCTTCATGCATCAATTGAACCGACGGAATCAGACTGTGAACTTTCGCCGCCAAGCGATTCCAGGGACTCGACAATCTGCGCCCACTTCACCTGACGGGTGAAGCGCTCGACGAGTGCGTACAAGGAAGAGGAAGCGCCGGCCGCAGCCTGTCGGCGGGATCGTTCCGGCCGGCGCTCATACCAAAGCTAACCGCGAAAGATGAACAAATGACTGACTTCGGCCATGACGGCGGGGTGACCTCCGCGCGCGTGATCGGTGCTATCGCCGGCTCCGCAATCTCGCTGGTCTATCTGCTTCCCAAACATCGCCGCGAGGCGGCCGTGCGCTTTCTGACCGGCGTCGCCTGCGGGCTGATCTTCGGCGGACCGACGGGTCTCTGGGGCGCGGGCCAGCTGGGGCTCGAAGGGCAGCTGTCGACGGCGGAGACCATGCTGGCCGGGGCGACCTTGGCGTCCTTCACCGCCTGGTGGGGGCTTGGTGTGCTGGTGCGGCTGACGGGCCGGGCGGGGGACAAGGTGGGTGGGTGAACGCCTTCATCCTTAAGGAGCGGCTGCGCAGGCAGGGGCCTCGAAGGATGGCGCTAGGTTGTTATCGGTGGCCTTGACCCTTCGAGGCCCGGGGGGTGCGCGGGCACCTCAGGGTGAGGGGGTGCCGGCGGTGCGGCTATCCACCCTCCCCTTGAGGGGGGGTGGAGCGAAGCTCCGGGGTGGGGTGATGACTTCGGCGCCTCCTTCTGGGTTCAGCATTCCACTCGCAGCCGGGATCACCCCCACCCGCCGCCTTGCGGCGACCTCCCCCCTCAAGGGCGAGGTGGGCGGCTGCGGCGGGTACGACGGCAACCCCCCTCTGTTCTCCTTCGATTGCATCGAAGCGCGGACATCTCCTCCACAAGGGGGGAGAGCGGATCGCCGCCGAACGCCCACCGGGGGCCAGGTGGAATGCGACGCCGAGACACAAATCAACATCACGAGGAGACGAGCCATGCAGGCTTTGGAAACGGCGGGTGCGCCGCGGTTTTGTTATGCCGGGCTGACGCTGAAGGGCGTGGCGGGCGATGGGCGGTTTTCGGGTTATGCGAGCCTGTTCGGCGAGGTCGATCTGGGCCGCGATGCGATCGAACCCGGGGCCTTTGCAGCCTCGCTGACCAAGCGCGGGGCGGGTGGCGTGCGCATGCTCTTTCAGCACGATCCGGCCGAGGTGATCGGCCGCTGGACGGAAATCCGCGAGGACGAGCGGGGGCTTTATGTCGAGGGGAGACTGGCGACCGACGTGGCCCGTGCCCGCGAAGTGCATGCGCTGATGAAGGCGGGCGCGCTGGATGGCCTGTCGATAGGCTTTCGCGCGGTCAAGACGCGGGCCGACCGCAAGACGGCCGTGCGGCGGATCCTGGAGGCCGATCTCTGGGAGATCTCGGTGGTGACCTTTCCCATGCTGCCGACGGCCAGGGTCTCCAACGTCAAGCACAGGCGGTTCTACCGCGACAGGGAAACCGAGCTCGTCCGGCTGATGCGCCGGGCGGCTCGCTCGATGGCGAACAATCACTTCACGAAAGGATGAGCGACATGGAAGAGGCGATGATGACAGGGCAGGAGATGATGGGCGAGGCGGGGCGTATGGCGTCTGCTGCAGGCGGGCGGAGCGGCAAGCGGGCGAAGGTGTCGGCGGCGAAGCTCGCACCGGAGGTGAAGGCGGCACCCGATACGGTGACGGCAGCCTTTGCCGAATTCATGACGGCTTTCGAGGCCTTCAAGGAGGCAAATGACGAGCGGCTGGGCGAGATCGAGGAGAAGCTTTCGAGCGATGTCGTGACCCGCGACAAGGTGGAGCGGATCAACAAGGCGATCGACGAGCAGAGCCGTCTGCTCGACGAACTCGTGCTGAAAAAGCGCCGTCCGGCGCTGGAGCGGCCCGGTCGCGACGAGGCGGGGCTTGCCGAACACAAGGCGGCTTTCGAGGCCTATGTGCGGCGTGGCGATGATGCAGCGCTGCGCGATCTCGACCAGAAGGCGCTGTCGGCAGGTGTGTCGGGCGATGGCGGCTACCTGGTGCCGCCGCAGGTGGACGAGGAGATCGGCCGGAGGCTCAGGGTGATCTCGCCGATCCGTTCGCTGGCAACGGTGCGGCAGGTTTCGGGCGCGGTGCTGAAGAAGCCCTTTGCGGCGGCAGGTTTTGCCTCCGGCTGGGTGGCGGAGACGGCGGCGCGAAGCCAGACCGGCACGCCGGAGCTTTCCGAGCTCGCCTTCCCGACAATGGAGCTCTATGCCATGCCGGCGGCAACCCAGGGTCTGCTCGACGATGCCGCCGTCGACATCGAGGCCTGGATTGCGGCCGAAGTCGACATCGCCTTTGCCGAACAGGAGGGCGAGGCCTTCGTTTCGGGCGACGGGGTTCTGAAGCCGAAGGGGTTTCTGTCTTACGAACAGGTGGATGACGCATCCTGGGAATGGGGCAAGATCGGCACTGTCTCGACGGGGGCGGCGGGGGCTTTCGCGGCAAGCGGCGCCTCGGACGTGCTGATCAACGCGGTCTATGCGCTGAAGGCTGGGCACCGGCAGAACGGCACATTCGTCATGAGCCGCCGCAGCCAGGGCGCGGTGCGCAAGCTGAAGGATGCCGACGGCAACTATCTCTGGGCGCCGCCGGCGCGGGCCGGTGACCCCGCCTCGTTGATGGGTTTTCCGGTGGCCGAATCCGAGGACATGCCGGAAATCGCGGCCAATGCCACGGCGATCGCCTTCGGCGATTTTCGCGCCGGATATCTCGTGGTGGATCGGGTGGGTGTGCGGGTGCTCCGCGATCCCTATTCGGCCAAGCCCTATGTGCTGTTCTATACGACGAAACGTGTGGGCGGCGGCGTGCAGGACTTCGAGGCGATCAAGCTGGTGAAGTTTTCGGCGTGAGTTTTTGACCCTCCCCTTGAGGGGGAGGGTCGGAAGCTCGGTTACCCCCACCCGCCGCTTCGCGGGACCTCCCCCACATGGGGGGAGGTGGGCCCGCCCCAGCACTTCGGCTCCCTCATGTTGAGGTGGGCGCGGCGCGCCCCTCGAAGCATCCCATGTCTCAACTCTTCAGGGTGGCCTCGCCCTTCGAGGCCGGGCGTGGCCCGGCGCCTCAGGGTGAGGGGTGCGCCTGCAATCCGCTTTCAAGGAAACTCCCATGACCATCATTGAACTCACTCCACCCGCCGTGGAGCCGCTGACGCTTGTCGAGATCAGGGCGCATCTGAGGCTCGATACGGAGGACGAGGATGCGCTGCTTTCAGCGCTTGCCACGGTTGCCCGCGAGCATCTGGAGCGCGAGACGGGGCTGGTGCTGGCGGAAAGGGATTTCCGGCTCTGCATCGACGACTGGCCGGCGGATGGGGTTGTGACCATTCCGCGTGGGCCGGTCCGGGCCATCACTTCGGTGATCGTTTATGACGGGGACGGCGAGCCGCAGGCGGTGGATCTCGAAGGGCATCTGCTCGATGGGCAGGCGCGGCCGGCGCGGCTTTGGCTGCGGGATGTGCCGCAGCCGGGGCGGGCGATGAACGGGATCGAGGTGGAGTTTTCGGCTGGTTTTGGCGAGAGCGGCGCAGATCTACCGGAGACGCTGAAGCGGGCAATGCTTTTGCATGTGGCGGCAATGTTTGCCTGCCGGGGCGTGGTGGCGGTCGAGGCCCAGCCGGCTGTGGTGCCGCCGGGTTACGACCGGCTGATTGCGCCCTTTTGCCGGCGGGGGCTTTGACCATGGCGCTGCTCGATATTGATGCCGGGCGGCTGACGGCGCGGCTGGTGCTGGAGCGGCCGGGGGCGGTGGAAGATGGGCAGGGCGGGGCTGCGACCGGCTTCGTCGAACTGGCCCGTGTCTGGGCGCTGGTCGAGCCGCGCAGCTTTGCCGAGGAGGAGAAGGGGCCGGGGCTTGTGGCGACCGTCACGCATCATGTGACGGTGCGGGCCCGTGGCGATCTCGTGGCCGGGCAGCGTTTTCGAAAAGGAGCGCGTGTGTTCGATATCCTGGCGGTGCGCGATCCGGACGAGACGGGCCGTTTTCAGCTGGCGCTTTGCCGCGAGGTGACGGGATGAGCGGCGGCGCCAGACAAGGGCGCGGATCCGGGCGGCGTGGCGTGGCGCTGGAGGAGACGGGCAGGCAACTCGCAGACATCTTGCGGCGGGCACTGGCGGTCCGTGTGGCGAAGCTGAGCGATCGGGCCTCGGCGGAGGGGGCCTGGATGGACGCGGATGGGCCGGCGACCGAAGGCCGGGGTGCCGACGGACGCGATAACCGGGTGACTGGTGAGGCGCGGACGGACGGCTAGCCAGATGGAAGCTTCGCGGACACCGGCTGTGCGCGAGAGTCACGAAAGAGCCGGTCGGCGTCACACGGCAAAGCCTTGGGAGAATGTGAGATGACGAATGCAGTCAATGCCGTGCTGGCAGCGCTTCAACAGGCGGTCAAGGCGGACACGGCACTGACAGCCGCGCTCGGACCCCAGGGCCTGTCCGACCGAACGGTCCGGCCGCAACGCTTTCCGGCGCTGGTCGTCGGCACGGTCGAAGCGCGCGATTTTTCGACCGGCGAGGCTGAAGGCGCGGAGATCCTGTTGACGCTCGAGGCCTGGAGTGCGGTCTCCCGACGTGAGGCCGAAGGGCTGGTGGCGGAGGTGAGGCGACTGGCCGACAGCTTGCCGGAGGGGCTCGATGGGTTTCGGCTGGTCAATTTTCGCCACCGCCGGACGACGAGCCGGCGCGAGGTGAAGACGGGGCTGTTCGTGGCCGAGGCGGGGTTTCGGGCGGTGGTGGAGTGATGTGTCCAATTGCTGCGACCTCATCATCCTGAGGTGCCCGCGCACCGCGCGGGTCTCGAAGGATCCGGTAGCAGTTTTTCTGTGGCCTCGATCCTTCGAGGCAGGGCTTTGCCCGGCGCCTCGGGATGAGGGATGGACGGTCGCCGAGTGGGTGCCCAAGTCCGCCTTGCCGCGACAAAGTGCGGCCCTCTGGAAACTGCCCGGGTAATCGGCTATCTTTCGATAAAACCTTCCATGGGTGGATCGATGGGCCTGATTGCGCAAAGCCTGGGTGGCAGGGCGGCGGATCCGGAAGACTTTCCGGAGCTGCAGACCCTGCTTGCTCGCATCGAAGCCGCCTGCGATCCGATTGATGTCATCCTGTATGGCAGTCGTGCACGCGGCGCGGCAACGGCACAAAGCGACTGGGATCTGAAGGTGATCGTTTCGGACGACGCGCCGGAGACGCTGATGTCGCCGCTGTTTGGCTGGCGCCTGCAGGAAGGCTCAGGGGTGCATGCAGACGTTTCGGTTGCGCGCCTTTCGGATTTCCAGGCGGACCTTCAGGTCGCGAATTCTGCGGCCAGTCACATCGTAGACGACGGTATTTTGCTTGTCCGCTGAACTGCACATCGCCAACGCACTGCGGTTGGCGCGTGAGGATCTGGAGGCGGCGATCTTGCTTGCGGCTGCCGATAACCGCAATGACGCCTATCACGCACAACAGGCTGCGGAGAAAATGCTGCTGGCCCTTCTGACGGCGGAGGGTATCCGGGCCGAGCGCCGGGATAGCCACCGCATCGACGTGTTGCGGGATCTGCTGCCCGACACGAATCCATTTAAGGCGCGGTTTGCACCGCTGACTTTCCTGACGGTGTTCGCGACGACCTATCGCTATCCCAAGGACGCCGGTCGAATTCCGGCGCGGGCCGAACGCGTTGAACTGGAAGCAGCACTCGCAAAGCTGAAGCAAATCCTGACCGATCTCGCGGGGTATTTTGGCGTCGAGCTTCTCGCCTCGGATCGTTTGCCAGCAACGACGTCAAGCCCACCGCGCGCCTAGACCTTGACCCGTCCCCGCTTCGCAATCACCGCCAGCGCCAGGATGGCCGCAAAGCCGGTGGCGGCGAAGAGGGTGGCAAGCACGAGGCCGGCGTCGATGCCGGCGCGGTCGATGACGGCCGTCATCAGGACCGGGGCCGTCGCATTGGCGAGGTTTTGCGGCAGAGCGAGGCGCGCCGACTGGCGGGCGAAGCGGCTGGCGGAGAAGAAGGCGAGCGGCAGCGTGGCGCGCGCAAGCGTTGCGACACCGGAGCCGAAGCCGTAGAGCGCGGTGAACATCAGCAGGCTCGACGGCGTGCCGGATGAGAAGATCAGAAGCAGGGTCGAGCCGGTCAGCATGGCCATGCCGGCAAGCCCGGTGGTCACCGGCGAGGAGCGCTTGCCGAGCACCAGATCGAAGGCGCGGGCAGCAATGCCGAAGACGGCGCGCAGCGATCCGAGCTGGAGCGCCAGAGCCGGCGTGGCGCCGGAGAGTTCGAGAATATGCAGGAGCTGCGGCGACAGTCCGAAGGTCATCAGGCTGGCGAGCGAGGTCGAGAGCGCAATCAGCAGGAAGGCAATCGTCGCCATGCGACGGCTCAACTCCAGCGGCTCCCGGGCATCCGCGGCGAGGTCCTCGGCCGAGCGGGCGATCGCGATGCGGCCGAGGGACAGATGGATCGGCAGCGCCAGAAATAGCTGTGCTGCGGCTGCTGCCAGCAGCGCGCCGCGCCAGCCGAAGGCCTCGCCGGCCAGCGTCAGCAGCGGCCAGCAGACAGCAGAGGACAGGCCGGTAAAGATCATCAGGATGCCGATGGCGCGGCGGGCGCCGTGACCCTCGCGCTCGACGACGGCGGCAAAGGCCGGCACGGTGAGCGCAAAAGATCCGCCGGCGCCGAGGATCAGCCAGGCGATTGCATAGGTGACGATGCCGGTGGAGAGCGCCAGCATGGCAAGGCCCGTGGCCATCAGGATGGAGCCCATGGCGAGCACCTTCGAGGCGCCGTGGCGGGCGATCAGTCGGCCGGTCCAGGGTCCGAGAAAGGCCATTGTCAGCATCATTACGGTGAGTCCGGCAAAGGCGGTCTCGTTGGCGAGTCCGAGATCGGACGCCATGGCCCGGCCGAAGACCGCCGGCATTTCATAGGTCGTGCCCCAGCCGAGGATCTGCGAGACCGCAAGCGCGGCAACGAGGAGGGTGCGGGGCATGTTCATGGGAGACTCAGGCGGATAGTTCGGGGCGGGGGTTTTCTTCTAGGCCGGTTGTAGGGTGGGCGATAGGGTAAAATCTTAGGGTGCGCGCGTGTTAGGGCGTGCCCAGTACGAGGTCCTCATGCTGAGCTGCCCGAGCCAGGCGAGGGCCTCGAAGCATCCGTCTTGTTGGTGGCCTCGGCCCTTCGAGGCCCGGCATTGCCGGGCACCTCAGGGTGAGGGGACGCATGGGTGTGCCGCTGCCACTCTCCCCTTGAGGGGTGATGCGGCATATCTGGGCAAGACGTGGGCTCGTTAAGCCGCGCCCATCTCACAGTGCCCCTTTCTTGGAAAATCTGAAGTTTATGCAGCTTGCGCAGACCTCAAGCCTTCTCATCGCCTTCGCGCGGCGTCGCGCTCAGGCCTTCGTTTGCTGAAATCGATTCACTGGATCGATTTCTGGCCTTCGGCCACCGCTCGAGTCCTGTCTGGGACGGGTTCCTTCCCTCAAGGGGACGCATGGGAGCGCTGCCCACCCTCCCCTTGAGGGGGGGGGATGCCGATTCCGGCTGTGCCCATTCTGGCGAAGATCACCCCACCCGCCGCTTTGCGGCGAACTCCCCCTCAAGGGGGAGGTGGGAGCGCCGCCGGCGCCTCCCCCCCGACAGACAATCACAGACATCATCAAAGGAGAGACACCATGGGCGCGCAGAAGGGCAAGGACCTGTTGCTGAAGGTCGAGGATGGGGCGGGGTTTGTGACGGTGGCGGGCTTGAGGGCGAGGCGGCTCGCCTTCAATGCGCAATCGGTCGATGTGACCGATAGTGAAAGTGCCGGGCGTTGGCGGGAATTGCTGGAGGGAGCGGGTGTCAGGCGGGCGGGGCTCACCGGCTCAGGCCTGTTCAAGGATGCGGCTTCGGACGCACTGGTCAGGGCGGCCTTCTTTGCAGGGTCGATCCTGACTTACCAGGTGGTGATCCCGGATTTCGGCACGGTGACCGCACCGTTTCAGGTGACGGCGCTGGACTATGCCGGCAATCACGAGGGCGAGGTGACCTTCGAGATCGCGCTGGAATCGGCCGGTGCCGTTTCCTTCGCGGCACTGTGAGGTGGTCATGCGGGGCTATGAACGCGAGATGCGCGAGCCGGTGACGGTCAACCGCGCCAACCGCCATCGCGGCGAGGTCGAAGGCGTCATCGACGGCGAGCGGCGCATTCTCTGTCTGACGCTCGGTGCGCTTGCCGAGCTGGAGACCGCTTTCGGGGCTGACAGTCTCACGGATCTCGCGACGCGGTTTGCCGGCGGCCGGCTGAAGAGCGCCGATCTGACGCGCATCCTCGCTTGCGGCTTGCGTGGCGGGGGAAACCGCGTTTCGGATGCCGATGTCGCCGAGATGGCGGTCGAGGGCGGCGTGGCGGGTGCAGCGAAACTGGTGGGCGATCTGCTGGCGGTGACCTTTGGGGCTGAACCAGACGCGCAGGATCTGAGATCAGGCGAGGGCGGCACCTCCCCTTGAGGGCCGCAGGCGGGCGAGACGTCCGGCCGTTTCCCTGGGGATCGGTGATGACGCTTGGTTTCTCCCGTCTGCGGCTTTCTCCTCACGTTTTCTGGGGCCTGAGCCTGCCGGAGCTGGCGGCAATGGCGGGGGCTTTCGGTGAGTCCGGTGGCCTGTCGCGGCGCGAGGTGGAGGCTTTGATGCGGCAGTTTCCGGATTGAGCGTCGGCGTGAGTGCCTCTCCCTCGGGGCGAGGATCGGGTGACGCTTGCGTCGAAGCCACCCTCCCCTTGAGGGGGAGGGGGAGGGTGGACCGCAGGTTCGGGGTGGCGTGAAATCCAGCAGGATTTGCTGCCGAGAGCAGGTTCACCCCACCCGCCGCTTCGCGGCGACCTCCCCTCAAGGGGGGAGCGAACTGTCGTCGCCTCATACTGAGAAACCCTGCCCGCGCCGGGGCCTCTAAGGATCCATTCAGCAACTGGATCGATGGCCTCGCCCTTCGAGGCCCTCGCGGTGCGAGAGCACCTCAGGGTGAGGGGAAAGTGATGCCAGGCATCACGGATGTCTCCTGCCTGTCCGTCAGGCCCTTTCACGAAAGGACATTTCCATGACCGATGACGACACACTTTCGGTCGCAGTCGACCTCGATGCGGTTGCAGCGCTTTCCGTGCTCGACGATCTCGAAAGCCGGTCGGCGAGTTTCGGCCGGGCGCTGACCTCGGCGCTCAAAGGTGCGACGACAGGCGGCAAGGGGCTGGAGGAGGTGTTGCGCGGGGTCGGGCTGCGGCTCACCGACATCGCACTCGCCTCGGGCCTGAAGCCGCTCGAGACCCTGCTCGGCAACGCGGCGGGCAGCCTGATCGGCAGCCTTTCCGCCGGGTTTGGATCGGCGCTATCCGGAGGCGGGGTTACCGCCTTTGCGCAAGGCGGCGTGCCGGGACGGGTCACGCCGTTTGCCGAGGGCGGCGTCGTGGCAGCGCCCACCTACTTTCCGATGGCCGGCGGGACCGGACTGATGGGCGAGGCCGGGGCGGAGGCGATCCTGCCGCTGAAACGCGGTGCGGACGGCGCGCTCGGCGTGGCGGCTGAGGGCGGCGGTGGCACGACGGTCATCCATTTCCAGGTGACGGCAAGCGATGCAGCGAGTTTCGCCAGAAGCGAGGGGCAGATCACGGCGATGCTGGCGCGCTCCGTGGGGCGCGGACGGCGTGGGATGTGAGTGGGGAGCGAGTAGGGAGTAGGGAGTAGGGAGTAGGGAATGGCTTACCCCTCATCCGGCCCTGCGGGCCACCTTCTCCCCGCAGGCGGGGAGAAGGAAAGGGCGGCCGGCGTCGGAAGCTGCAATCAAGCAAGCGCGGCCGGCGCCCGGCCTGTGCTCAGGCGACGACCTCCAGATCCGGGGCGCGAAACTCGTCGGCGGTGGCAAGCATCGGGACGCCGTGGAATTTGGCGCAGGCATAATGCAGGCAGTCGCCGAGGTTCAGGCCGTGGCGGCCATGCCGATAGCGATGGGCTGCCTCCGAGGAGAGCCGAACCGTCTCAGTGGCTGGCGGCAGATCGCGGATGTCGATGCCGCGGGCTTCGAGAAATTCCGTAGGCTTCGAGAAATTCCGTCACCAGGGCCTGAACCGCAGGCACCGGAAGATTGAGCTTGTCCGGGCGGGCGAGACCGAGAACCGTTTCGAGGACAGCGACCGGGGAAGTGAACGGCCGCGTGAGGGATGCGAGCGCATCGGACACGCGCTGTGCTTCCGGCTCGTCCGAGAGAAGGGCGATAATCGCGCAGGCGTCGACGAACATCAGTTGTCGTCCCACAGGTCATCGAAGACTGCGCGGGGAAGGGGACGCCGGGCCCGTTCCGCCAGCACGATCTGGTGTTTTTTCCTGAGGCGCGCGGCCGTTTCCAGCGCTGTTTCGGCGCGATTGCGCCGTTCGATCGCCTCCTTCATGGCGATCACGATCGCATCGGTGATGCCGACGCCTGCCATCTCGGCGAACTGCCGCGTCAGCGCATCGGCTTCCGGATTGTTGACATTGATGGCCATGGCGGCTCCATGTAGATGTTTTCCGCTTTCAATGTAGATGACAGTGGTCGCTTTTCCAAGGGGCGCAAGCCGCGCCTTGGGCAGCCGGTCGGCGCCAAGCCTGGCATGCAATGACCGTTTGTACGACAACGGAAGTTGGGTCTACGGTCACTCGTTTCGCAGGGAGATGCGCATGGATTCGAAGTGGAGCGTTCGCCAGAGCCAGCAAGTCGTCAAGGATCGCTGGATCGATCTGCGAGCCGAGACGTGTGAGACGCCTCAGGGACAAGAGATCGATCCCTACTACGTGCTCTCCTATCCCGACTGGGTGAACATTGTTGCCATCACCGAAGACCAGCATCTGGTGCTAACGCGGCAATATCGACATGCTGCCGGGCGGACTTTCCTTGAGTTGCCAGGTGGAGCGGTAGAGGACCTGGACAAGGATCTGGAGGTGGCCGCACGGCGCGAACTGCTGGAGGAAACCGGCTACACCGCCCCGCATTTCAATCTGGTCGCCTCCCGCTTTCCCAATCCTGCCTTACAGACAAACAGACTTCATACCTTCCTCGCCCAGGGTGCCGTGCGCACGACCTCACCAAACCTGGACGCGGGCGAAGAGGGCTTGACAGTGGAACTGAAGAGCCTGGTCGGTTATCTCGAGTGGATCGTGACCGGACTGCTGGAGCAGGCCTTGCATGTGTCTTCGTTGCACACGGCTCTGATGACTGCCGGTTATCTGACGATTGTACCAAACGGCAGATCTCGCTGATCGCGCCGATCCCTTCCCTGGAAAAATCCGTCAATACATCATGAGGCGCCCCAAGCGGGTGTGCCTCGATCTATGTCTTGGAGCCCGTCATGGCCTTTCACGAACAGCGTTTTCCGTTGCGCCTGTCGCTGACGACGAGCGGCGGGCCGGGGCGGCAGACGGATATCGTTTCGCTCTCCAATGGCCGCGAGGCGCGCAATCGGCGCTGGCGATTTTCGAGGCGCCGGTATGATGTCGGTACCGCGGTGCGCTCGGTCGCCGATCTCTATGCTGTGCTGGAATTCTTCGAGGCGCGCGGCGGGCAGCTGCATGGGTTTCGCTTTCGCGATCCCGTCGATGGCTCCTCGGCGCGGCCGGGTGAGGCTGTGACGCCGCTCGACCAGTGGATCGGGGCGGGCGATGGCGAGACCTCGGCTTTTCAGTTGGTGAAGGCCTATGGCGATGGCGCGGCGGTCGAGCGGCGGCCGGTGGTGAAACCGGTGGCGGGTTCGGTGCGGGTTGCGATCGACGGGGTAGAGCAGACGGGTGGGTTTTCTGTCGATGCGACGACCGGGATGGTTACGTTTGCGGCGGGTCATGTGCCGGGAGAGGGCGCGGAGATCCGGGCGGGTTTCGACTATGACGTGCCAGTCCGTTTCGACACCGACCGCATCAAGATCGATCTCGAAGCCTTCCGGGCCGGGCGCATTCCCTCCATTCCGTTGATCGAGGTGATCCCATGAGACGGCTTCCCGCAGCGCTCGCCGCCCATGTCGCGACCGGCGAGACGACGCTCTCCCGGGCGTGGCGCGTTACATGCCGCGACGGCTTCCAACTGGGGTTTACCGAGCACGACCAGCGGCTGATCTTCGCCGGTACGGTGTTCGAACCGGGCGCCGGATTTGCGGCGACCGAGGCAAGCAGCGCCAGCGGGTTGGCGGCGCCGGGTGCCGAGGTGCGTGGCGGCTTTTCGAGCGAGGCGATCACCGAAGACGACCTCGCCGCCGGGCGTTTTGACGGTGCGCGGGTCGAGTGTTTTCTCACCAACTGGCAGGCGCCGGAGGAGCAGCACGCGCTGATCTCCTTGCAGGAAATCGGCGAGGTCAGCCGCGCAGGACCGGGCTTTTCGGCGGAGCTCCGCAGCTTTGCCCATCGCCTGCAGCAGGCGGAGGGGCGGATCTATAACAGGCGCTGCGACGCCGATCTCGGCGATGACAGGTGCCGGGTCAACATGGACATCGGCAATCGAAGAGTGGCGGGCGTCGTTGCCGAGGTGCTCGCGGCCGACCGGCTGACGGTGTCTGGCCTACCGGGCGTGGGCGAGGGGCATTTCCGGCTCGGGCATCTCAGGTTCGACGATGGCCTTCTGGCCGGCAAGCGGCTGGCGATCGAGGAGAGCAGTGCTGTGGTGGGTGGGCTGCTCACGCTGAGGCTCTGGTTGCCGCTGGAGGCGCGGCCGGGGGCGGGCGATGCCGTGACGCTGACGGTCGGCTGCGACAAGAGTTTTGCCACGTGTCGAGCAATCTTTGGCAACCCGCTGAATTTCCGCGGTTTTCCACATATGCCGGGCAGCGACTTCGCCTATTCCTATGTCAGCGGCGACAGCACCCATGACGGCGGGGTGTTGTATCGGTGAGGTCTCAAAGACCCTCGCCTTGAGGGGGAGGGGTCCGTTCTCGCTGCCCCTCATCCGCCTGCCGGCACCTTCTCCCCGCAGGCGGGGAGAAGGCCGAGACGGCCGACGCTCGCGCCCGCTCACCCTGCTTGCGGGGAGAGGGCAGGGTGAAGGGCAAAAGCTGCCGATCTCTCGGAGCCGTGAGCAGGAGGACACCATTGACCATATCCCAACCCTTTGACGCCCTGACGCTGCGAGGGCGCACCTCGGGGCGGGGAGAACCCTGACAACGCCGACATCCCCCAAGCATGAAAGGACTGTCCCCATGAAGATCATTTGCCCCGACGGAAACGGTTATGCCTATTACGTTCAGGCGGTCGACGAGAGCCGCTATATCAGGGCGAGGGGTGTGGAGACCTTCATCGTCAAGGCCGGGGATTACTGGAACGGTCCCGAGGGTAGCGATGCGGCGAACTTTCGCGAGCGCTGCGAGGCGCGGGTGACTACGGAAGACGCGATCGGCTCCACCTGGCGTTACCAGTTTCACCTGCAGATCCCGCAGGGTTATCCGGAATATAGCCCGAAGCAGACGCTCGGCCAGTGGCATAACGGGACCTATGACACCGTCTTCAATCGCTATGAAGAGGGTGTTTTCACGATCTGCCTCAACAATAAGGAAGCCGGCAGTTTCGTCGAATATCAGACGCCGTTGAACAAGGGCGTATGGAATACCTTCGTCTACACCTTCACCTGGCATGCGAGCCTCGGGGCGATTGCAGCCTCGGTCAATGGCCGGACGGTGGTCAAGGAGACCGGCATCCCGCTCGTGCCGGCCACGACCCAGTCGATGCATTTCAAGTACGGTATCTATCGCAACATGCGTGCAGGCCTGGTCGGCCCCGTCCAGGAGGCGAGCTACCGGCTCGTCAGCCGGGCGGCGGGGTGAGGGCCAAGAGGCCCCACGCCTGCGCCCCCTCTCCCCGCTTGCTGGGCGAGAGCACTCAGGGTGAGGGGAAATGCTGGGGTATGCCGCACGATGAACTTCCGCGCTTCAATCTTCGAAGTCCGCATCAAATGGCAGATCCGGTGGACGCATGCGCCCATGACGGATCGTGACGATGACGATGTGGTCGGCCTCTATGATGTAGTCGAGCAGATGGTCTCCGATGACGAAGGTTCTGGCTCCTGGAACGGGCAGGCTTCTGGCAACCGGGCCGGCTTCAGGATGCGCGCCAAGCACGAGTCTTGCATTCGAGATGCGCGCGATGAAGTTTTGCGCCCCGGCCGGGCTTCGCTGCTGCAGGTACCGTATTTCCGTTCGAAGCCAGCTTGCTGCCGATTTCGAAAGGAAGACGCGCATCAGGCGACCTTGTCGGATGCGATGCGTTCAAGGTCTTTGAGGACCTGGTCGATGTCCTCCACGTCGCCGGCGGCCACCTCTTCGAGGCCCTGTCGATAGGCGAGGATTTCCGCCCCCTCCCGCTGGAGATAGGTTCTGAGCGCGCGCACGATGACCCAGCTCCGCGAGCGTTCGGTCGCCTGCGCGATCGTCTCGATGTCGGCGAGCACATCCTCGGGGATACGGAGCGTAATCGGATCAGATAGAGGTGGCTTGGTCATCGTGATCCTCCGGTACAAGCGTAATACACTGTAATACGGATTTGGTGATGGATGAAGGGGCCTCTTGCGAGGCGGCAGACCTCATCCTGAGGAGCCCCTGCAGAGCAGGGGCTCGGAGGATACTGCAGCAGATCTGGCCTCGACCCTTCGAGGCCCTCGCTGGGCGAGGCACCTCAGGGTGAGGGGAAATGCTGTTGCTCGCTCTTCGCCTCCATGGCGGCGATTCCCTTCGCGCGATCCCTTCGTCCATTCCAAACTCACCGCTTCCCAATCCAACCGCCCAAACCGGAGCCTCCCCATGTCCGTCAACACATCCGTCCTGGCGATTGCCGGGACCTGGATCGGCACGCCCTATCGGCATCAGGGATCGGTGAAAGGGGTGGGCTGCGATTGTCTCGGACTCGTCCGCGGGATCTGGCGGGAGCTTTATGGCAAAGAGCCCGAGGCTGTGCCGGCCTATGCGCCTGACTGGGCGGAGCGGGCGGGTGAGGAGCGGTTGCTGGCCGCGGCCGGGCGGCATTTTCTGGCGGTTGCGTCCTTTGCGGAGAGCCGGGCGGGGGATCTCGTGCTGTTTCGCTTTCGGCCGCATCTGGCGGCGAAGCATGCGGGCATTCTGGCCTGCATGGCGTCGGAAGCGGGCGGCGGTGCGATGGACGCCGCAGGGGAGCGGTTGTCGGCGGAATACGCTCCCAGTCAGCCGCCGCCCAATGCTTTCATCCATGCCTATGAACAATCGGCGGTAACGCTATCGGCGCTCGTGCCGGCCTGGCGGCGCAGGATTGCCGGCATCTACCGCTTCCCCGAAAGGATCTGAAGATGGCGACCATTCTTCTGCAGGCGGCGGGCGCTGCCCTCGGCTCCGTCTTCGGGCCGGTCGGGGCGGCGATCGGCCAGGCCGCGGGTGCACTCGCCGGCAGCATGATCGATCGGAGCCTGCTCTCGGGCACCCGCGAAGTGAACGGTGCACGGCTGTCTTCTGCGCGCATTTCCGGCGCCAGCGAAGGCACTGTCATTCCGAGGCTCTATGGCACCGCGCGGCTGGGCGGCACGCTGATCTGGGCGACGCGTTTCGAGGAAGAGACGGTGACCGAGCGCACCGGGGGCAAATCCTCCGGCGGCACGCGCACCACGACCTATCGCTACTTTGCCAATCTGGCACTCGGGCTCTGCGAAGGGCCGATCGCGGGCGTGCGGCGGGTCTGGGCGGACGGGCGAGAACTCGACACCACCGAAATCGAGATGCGAGTCTATCGCGGCACCGAGAGCCAGCCGGCCGATCCGCTGATTGCGGCCAAGCAAGGCGCGGACAATGCGCCAGCCTATCGTGGGCTTGCCTATGTCGTCTTCGAGCGGTTGCCGCTCGATGATTTCGGCAACCGCATTCCGCTGATCCAGTTCGAGGTGATCCGACCGGTCGGGGCGCTGGAGGAGAAGATCCGGGCGGTGACGATGATCCCCGGCGCGACGGAACACGGTTATGCGACGGTGAGGATCTCGGATGCGCCGAGCGAGGGCGCGAAACGCTGGCTGAACCGCAACACGCTTGTTGCGGCCACCGACTGGCAGGCCTCGCTGGACGAATTGCAGGCGCTTTGCCCTGATCTCGAAAGCGTGGCGCTGGTGGTGGCCTGGTTCGGCACGGATTTGCGCGCCGGTGATTGCCGGGTGCTGCCGGGGGTGGAGGTCGGCTACCGCAACGAGGAGAGCCGGCCCTGGAGTGTCGCGGGGCTGGCGCGGGGCGATGCCTATGTGGTGTCGCGCCACAGCGGTGGTCCGGCCTATGGCGGCTCGCCGAGCGACGAGAGCGTGATCGAGGCCATCAGGGACATCAAGGCGCGCGGGCTGAAGGTGACGCTCTATCCTTTCGTGCTGATGGACATTCCCGCCGGCAACGGGCTGCCCGACCCCTATGGCGGCGCCGAGCAGGCGGCCTATCCCTGGCGCGGGCGGATCACGGCCTATCCTCCCGGAAGCGACAAGACGGCCTCGGCGCGGGCGCAGGTCTCCAGCTTCGTCTACCGCAGCGACGGCTATCGACGCCTCGTATTGCATTATGCGGCGCTTGCCGCCGCTGCCGGTGGTGTCGGCGCCTTTCTGCTGGGCTCGGAACTGCGCGGGCTGACCGTCCTGCGCGATGAGGCCAACGCCTTTCCTTTCGTTGAGGCACTGGTGGCGCTCGCCGGTGAAGTACGGGGTCTGCTCGGCGGCGGGACGGCGATTTCCTATGGTGCCGACTGGACCGAGTATTTCGGCCATCAGCCGCCGGATGGCTCGGGCGACGTTTTCTTTCACCTCGATCCGCTCTGGGCGAGTCCTCACATCATGGCTGTCGGCATCGACAACTATATGCCGCTCGCCGACTGGCGGGACGAGGATCTGGAGGCGGAAAGCCCCGATGGTTTCACCGGAGCGGACGATGCCGAGGGATTTGCGCGGACGCTGACATCGGGCGAGGGCTTCGACTGGTTTTATGCGAGCGAAGCGGATCGTCGCGCGCGGGTGCGGACGCCGATCACCGATGGCGCCTATGGCAAGCCTTGGGTCTTCAGGTTCAAGGACCTGAAATCCTGGTGGGAGAACCCGCATTTCAACCGGATCGGTGGCGTCGAGCAGGCGAGCCCGACGGCTTGGGTACCCCGCATGAAGCCCTTCTGGATGACCGAGGTCGGTTGCGGCGCGGTCGACAAGGGGGCGAACCAGCCAAACATTTTCGTCGATGCCAAATCGGCCGAGAGCGGAAGGCCTTACTTCTCTGCGGGTGCGCGCAGCGACAGCCAGCAGCGCCGCTTTCTGGAGGCGCATCTTGATCACTGGACCGGCAGTCTCCTGCCGCCTGATATGGTCGATCCGTCGCATGTCTATGCCTGGACCTGGGACGCGCGGCCCTATCCGGCCTTCCCGCAGAACATGGCGCTCTGGGCAGACGGATCGAACTGGCGCACGGGGCATTGGTTGAACGGCCGCCTGGGCACGGCGACACTGGCCGACACGATCGCGGCGATCCTCAGGGATCACGGCTTTGCCGATTTCGACGTGTCGGAAGTGGCGGGTGACCTCGGCGGCTATGTGAAGGGTGATCTGACCTCGGCGCGTGATCTGATCGAGCCCTTGCTCGAACTGTTCCAGATCGACGTGATCGAGGACGCCGGACGTTTGAAATTCCGCACCCGGCCGACGGCGAGCCTGGCTGCACGTGAGATCACGGTCCTTGCCGACATCGCCGATCGTCCGCTGTGGAGCGAGACGCGCGGCCATGACAGCGATTTTGCTTCCGAGGCACTGGTGACCTTTTATGATCCGGCGTCGGATTATGTCGAGGCGAGCGTGCGCTCGCGCAAGGTGGAGGCGGCGACCGATCGGCAACTGGCCCGCGACCTGCCGGCGGCGATGCCGGAAGAGACCGCACTTGCTGCCGCCGAAGGCTGGCTGCGCGACAACCGGCTGGCGCGGCGCACGGTTCAGCTGGCGCTCGGGCCGCAGGAGATCGTGGTCGAGCCGGGTGACGTGCTGCGCTTTCCCGAAGGGCCAGAGGGGCGGTTCCTGGTGCAGGGCATCGACGAGGGCTTCGAGCGTCGCCTGACCCTCAGGGCCTTCGCGGGCAAGGTCTCCGCACCCGTGCCGGTGGTCGAACCTGGACGGGTGGTCGACGGTGGAGGTGCGGCCGGCTTTGCGCCGGTCGTGCAGTTTCTCGATCTGCCGAGGCTGGAGGGTGCAAGCCATGCCGGTGACGCGAGCGTTGCGGCATATGGCCGTCCTTGGCGGCGGCTTGCGGTGTCGAGCTCTCCGGAAGCGGAGGGCTATCGGCTGCGGCTGACGCTGGATCGGCCGGCGACGCTGGGACGGCTTGTGGAGCCGCTTCTCCCGGGACCTGTCGGGCGCTTCGATGGGGCGAATGCCCTGGTGGTCGAGGTGCTTGCAGGAGCCTTTGCCTCGGCCAACCGCATGGCTGTTCTCTCCGGCGCGAACCGGATCGCGGTCCGGACCGGCACCGGTGGCTGGGAGGTCATCGGCTTTGTCGAGGCCGAGGAGATCGCGGTCGGACACTTCCGGCTGACAGGCCTCTTGCGCGGGCTGGGCGGCACCGAGGATGCGATGGCAGCCGGTGCCGCAGCCGGGGCCGAGATCGTGGCTCTCGACGAAGCGGTCCGGTCGCTGGGGCTCGCAAATGCCGAACGCGGGGCGGCGCAGAACTGGATCCTCGAGCCGATGGGGCTCGTGAGCGAGCTTTCCGGCCCGCATGTCTTTGCCGGCGGATTGCGGGCGGAGACGCCGCTATCGCCCGTGCATGCGAAGGTGCGGCGGCAAGCGACAGGCGATCTCGCGATCACCTGGATTAGGCGCAGCCGCATCGAAGCCGAGGCCTGGACAGAGGGCGAGGTGCCGCTCGACGAGGCGGAGGAGCGCTACCGGTTGGAGATCCTTGATGGCGGCACCGTGCTTCGGGTGGTCGAGGTGACCGAGCCCGCCTGGACCTATGCCGGTGCCGATGAACTGACAGATTTCGGCGTGCCGCAGACGGCGCTTGGCCTTCGGATCCGCCAACTCGGACGGCTGGCCGCTGGCATGCCGCTCCAGGCGGTGGTTCCCATCGATTGAAAACCATTCAACAGGAGGATGACATGCTGGAGATGAAACCCTGGTACCAGTCGAAGACCGTCTGGGGCGCCCTGATCGCCATTGCCGCCCCGCTTCTCGGCCGGGCCGGACTGGAACTCGGCGGCGCCGAGCAGGCCGAAATTGCCGAGGCATTGACGACGCTTGCCGGCACGGTCGGAGGATTGCTTGCGCTTTATGGTCGGCTGACGGCGACGAAGGGTGTGGGTGGGTGAGGACGGGCGTGCGACCTTCCCATTGGGTTGCTTTTGCAGCCGTCGTGATTGACCATCAACCGCGATCCACACTCGGAGCCCACGCATTCATTTGCCATTCAGACGCCTTGCGGTACATAATTTGCCAAAGTGGACGTCATCCAACGAAGAAGCAGCAATGGCATCTTTCATGAAATACGCGGGCCTGGCATTGGCCGTGACCGTGGCGGCTTTGCCGGCGACGGGAGGCGATGCCGTGGCGGCGGATTGCAGGCAGGCTGCGGAGCGCGTGGTCGCCGAGGTCGGCGGGCAGTTGCTTTCCGTGCACGAATCGGGCGGTGAATGCGTGATCGTCGTGCTCGTACCGGGCAATGGCAACGAACGGCCGCGCAAGGTCACGATGCGGGTCGCCGAGTGACCTGCCTCCGGGATTGAAGAGCTTTCCGCACCGAGGGGTGAACGCATGCGCATTCTCGTCGTCGAAGACGATGTCAATCTGAACCGCCAGCTCGTCGAGGCGCTGCAGGAAGCGGGCTATGTCGTCGACAAGGCTTTCGATGGCGAGGAAGGTCATTTCCTCGGCGAAACCGAACCCTATGACGCCGTTATCCTCGACATCGGCCTTCCCGAGATGGACGGCATCACGGTGCTGGAGAAATGGCGTGCGGCAAGCCGTGTCATGCCTGTGCTGATCCTGACGGCGCGCGACCGCTGGTCCGACAAGGTTGCCGGCATCGATGCCGGCGCCGACGACTATGTCACCAAGCCTTTTCATGTCGAGGAAGTGCTCGCCCGCATTCGCGCCCTGATCCGCCGTGCCGCAGGCCATGCATCCTCAGAGATCGTCTGTGGACCGGTCCGGCTCGATACCAAGAGCTCGAAGGCGACCGTCGAAGGCGTGACGCTGAAGCTCACCTCGCACGAATACCGTCTTCTTTCCTATCTGATGCATCACATGGGCGAAGTCGTGTCCCGGACCGAACTGGTCGAGCATCTGTATGACCAGGATTTCGACCGCGATTCCAACACGATCGAGGTCTTTGTCGGTCGTCTGCGCAAGAAGCTCGGTGTCGACATGATCGAAACCGTGCGCGGCCTCGGCTACCGCATCCAAGCCCCGGCGAAATGAGGATCCGCTCGCTCACTGCGCGCGTCCTCATCCTTGCCACGCTCTGGTCGGCGCTGGCCTTGGTGACGATTGCGGTAGCGATTTCAGCCCTGTATCGCCAGGGCGTCGAACGCGGCTTCAACAATCTCCTGCGGGCCCAGCTCTATAACGTCGTCAACTCCGTTTCGATCGGCGACAGCGACAGCCTGACCGGTTCACCGGCGCTGGGTGACCTCAGGTTCTCCCAGCCCGCGACGGGCTGGTACTGGCTGGTCGAGCCGCTCGGCAACTATGCCACGGCACCGCTCGCCTCCGCCTCGCTCGGGGTCGCGAACCTTGCCGTCCCCGACGTGGAAGCGACGCCTTTCGACCAGAACTACGAACGCTATTACGAAATGACCGATGATGTCGCCAACCACATCCGCGTTGCCGAAACCGAAGTGGTGCTCGACGACCAGGGACGGGCGGCACGCTTCCGGGTGTCGGGCAATTTGCAGGTGGTCGAGGACGAGATCGCCTTTTTCACGAGCCGTCTCTACGCCGCGCTCGCCGTGGTCGGCATTGGCGGGCTGATCGTCAACGGTCTTGCCATCCTCTATGGCCTGAAGCCGCTCGACCGCGCGCGCCGGGCGCTGGAGCGCATTCGGCGTGGTGAGGCCGAGCGCATCGAAGGCGATTTCCCGAGCGAGGTTCAGCCGCTTGCCAACGAGATCAACGCGCTGATCGACAGCAACCGCCGCATTGTCGAGCGGGCCCGCATGCAGGTCGGCAATCTCGCCCATTCCCTGAAAACGCCGATCGCCGTGCTTTTGAACGAGGCACGCACCCTGGAGAAGAACCAGGCCGAAGTCATCGCGACCCAGGCCGAGGCGATGCAGGCGCAGGTAAGCTCCTATCTGAACAGGGCGCGGATTGCCGCCCAGCGCGACAGTGTGCTGGCCCGCACCGAGGCGCAGCCGGTCATGGAGCGGCTTGCGCGGGTGATGCGCAAGCTGAACGCCGATATCCTCTTCGAACTCGATGTCGCACCGGACCTGACCTTCGCGATGGAGCAGCAGGATGTCGAGGAGGTTGTCGGCAATCTGCTCGAAAACGCCTCCCGCTTTGCCCGCACCAAGGTCGTCACCAAGGCCGTGATGACGGCCCGCGATGATGAGCCGACCGATGGCCGACGCGGCTGGATCGAGGTGGTGGTCGAGGATGACGGGCCGGGGCTCGCCCCCGACCAGATCGGCGAGGCCCTGAAACGCGGCCGAAGGCTCGACGAGAGCAAGCCCGGCACGGGGCTCGGACTATCGATCGTCAAGGAGATTTCAGGGGAATATCAGGGCTCTTTCGGCCTCTCGCGCGCCGGCATCGGCGGGCTTCGCGCACAGTTGATCCTACCAGCTGTGACCAAGGACACTGCGTGATTGATTTTCCTGTGAAATTACATAGGTGTATAAGACGGCCTTGAGCCGGTCGAAGGCCGTCATCCGCTTTGCGCGAACCCGTCGGCCTCGACGACAGAAATCGACGGGACTTGGAACGGTCTGATGGGTGTGAAGCACTTCGGGATACTTGCAGCCACTGGCCTCGTGTCGCTCGCGCTTGCGGGCTGCACCACATCGAGTGGCGGACGCAGCGCGACCGCCAATTCCGCGGTTTATATCGCAGCCCTTCAGGGTGGCATCGTGTCCCGGACGGGCGTCGAGCTCTCGCGCAGCGAAACGCAGCGCGCACTCGAAGCGGAATACCGCGCGCTCGAGGCGGCCCCCGGTGGCCAGCCCGTGACCTGGGCAGGCGGTGAGGTGCGCGGCGAAGTCGTCGCAGCTGCCCCCTATCAGGTCGGCCAGCAGAACTGCAGGCAGTTCACCCACAAGGTATATCGCAGCGGCCGCGAACTGCAGGCCCGCGGCGCGGCCTGCCGCAACTCGAACGGCACCTGGACGCCGCTGAGCTGAGGCGCAGGCGGACCCGCAGCCCTTGCAGCTTGCCTTCTAGCGCAGTCATCCGAATCGTCTTCCTAAAGTGTATGCTCTGGCGTACACTGCGCAAATGACGCGCTTTGAGATCGAGGTGTATCTGACAGAGGATGGCGAGGCGCCTTTCCAGGCATGGCTCGATGCGATTGCCAGTTCTGAAATCAGAACCCAAATCTTGGCCCGCATCCGCCGCGCATCATTGGGTAATTTCGGCGATTGGAAACCGTTGGTGGCGCGCACGGCATTTTTGAAATGCGGATCCATGCCGGAGCCGGTTGCCGCGTGTTCTACACGGTCGTCGGAAATACGGTGGTGCTGTTGTTGGCAGGCGCGACGAAGAAAGATCAGAGGCGGACGCTCGAAAGGGCCAAGGTCTATCTGGAGGACTATCGCAAGAGGATGAAGCCGTGAACAAGCCAAGCAGACCGTTCGATTTCGACCGCTATGAAGAGCTGCTGAGGGACCCGGAGAATGCAGCCATTTATCTTGCGGAGTTCCTTGAAAGTGGTGACATGGAGCTCTTCCAGGAGGCCCTGCGTCACGTTGCCAAGGCGCAGGCTGGCGGGCTGGCAGGTGTGGCGGAACAGGCGCAGCTGAACAGGGGCAGCCTTTACAAATCCCTGTCGAAGAACGGCAAGCCACAGTTTGAAACCTTGGCCAAGATACTGGCCACGATGGGGCTGCAGTTCACGATCACGCCCACACAGCACCAGTCTTGAGGTCTTTCCACTTGACTTGGGTCAAGGCTGGGCGGGTTATGCAGGCTTAGAGAATTCTTGCGGCCAAACGCCTCAACTTTGCGTCAGGGGAGGTTTGGCTGTTGGAAAGCACCTGTCCTTGCCGTAATTGAGTTTCATGTTGTTCTGGATCATCTCCGCGCTGCTGACGGTCTTTGTTGCCGTCGTCCTGTTGTCCCCCTTGCTGCGGGCCTCGGCCCGGGCGACGCGTTATGACGAAGGCGAGGCGGCGGTCTATCGCGACCAGTTGCGCGAGCTGGAACGGGACAAGGCGCAAGGCCTGATCTCGGCGGAAGATGCCGATTATGCGCGCGCCGAAATCGGCCGTCGGCTGCTCGCGATCGCCGCCCGCGAAAAGGTGGGCGAAGCGGGCGAGGGGAGCGAGCCGTCCGGTGGTGCGGGAAACCCGTCCGCCCGCCGTCGCTACACCTGGTCGCAAGCCTTCATCCTTCTCTGTCTTCCCGTCATCGGGCTTGCCGGCTATCTGGAAATAGGAAGCCCAGGCACACCCGATGCGCCGCTTGCCGCACGCATGGAAAATCCCGGCGACGATGTCGATCTGCTCGTCGCCAAGGTCGAGCAGCATCTGGCGAGCAATCCTGCCGACGGCAATGGCTGGAACGTTCTGGCGCCCGTCTATTTCCGCATCGGTCGCCTGCCGGATGCCGAACTCGCCTATCGCAACGCAATCCGCATTCTTGGTCCCGCTGCCGACCGGATGAACGGGCTGGGCGAAACGCTGGTGCTGCGCAATGACGGGATCGTCACCGATGACGCCCAGATGGCCTTCCAGGCGGCGCTGAAGCTTGAACCCAACAATCCGCGTGCCGACTTCTACCTGGCGCTCGCGCTCGAGCAGTCCGGCCGTCGCGCAGAGGCGCTGACCGCGTTCCAGAACATCGCCAAGGCCTCGCCGCCCACGGCCCCCTGGATGCCATTGGTCAACCAGCATATTGCGGCCAACAGCGCCGGCGTGCCGCTTGCCGATCCGCCGGCGCAGACGGCGCCGGAAGGCGAGGCGCAGGCTCAGAGCCCCGCAGCCCCGGGCAACCCGACGGCCGAGGACGTTGCCAATGCCGGAACCATGTCGGAGGCCGATCGCGGCGACATGATCCGCGGCATGGTGGCGAGCCTCGATGCGCGGCTGAAGGAAGATCCGAACAATTTTGAAGGCTGGATGCGGCTTGTCCGCTCCTATGCGATGCTGAAGGACAAGGAACGGGCGCAAGCCGCGCTGCAGGAAGGGCTGAAGACCTTCCCGGCCGCAGGCACTGAGGGCCAGCAACTGCTCGCCATGGCGCGGGAACTCGGCCTTGATGTTGAGGAGGTGAGCCAATGACCCGCAAACAGAAACGTCTGGCCGTGATCGGCGGTGGCATGGGTTTCATTCTGACCGCCGTGCTCTTGGTGATGTTCGCCTTTGGCCAGTCGATCGCTTACTTCTACGTTCCGGCTGATCTCGCCCAATCCGACGTGCAGCCGGGCACTCGTATCCGCCTGGGCGGGCTGGTGGAAGCGGGCTCCGTGGTACGTGGTGAAGGCTCGACGATCACCTTTACTGTGACAGACACACTGAGCCAGCTGCCCGTGACCTATACCGGCATCCTGCCCGATCTCTTCCGTGAGGGGCAGGGCGTGGTCGCCGAGGGTCGTTTCGAAGGCATGGACAAGGTCTTCGTCGCCGATACGGTTCTCGCCAAGCATGACGAGACCTACATGCCGAAGGACGTTGCGGATCGCCTGGAGGCGCAAGGGGTTGAACTGAGCGGCAAGGAAAAGATCCAATGATCATCGAGCTCGGCCATTATGCTCTCGTCCTGGCGCTCGCCACCTGTCTGGTCGTATCGATCCTGCCGGTGATCGGCGCACGACGCGGCGATGCGGCGATGATGGCGGTGGCGACAACAGGCACCTATGCGATGTTCCTGCTGATCGGCTTCTCCTTTGCCGTCCTCACCTATGGTTACGTCGTTTCCGACTTCTCGGTGCAGAACGTCTATGAGAACTCCCACTCCCTGAAACCGATGATCTACAAGGTCTCCGGCGTCTGGGGGAACCATGAAGGTTCGATGCTGCTCTGGGTGCTGATCCTCGCCTTCTTCAGCGCCATGGTCGCCTTCTTCGGGACCAACCTGCCGGACCGGCTAAAGGCCAATGTGCTGGCCGTTCAGGCCTGGATCACGACGGCCTTCACGCTCTTCATTCTCCTGACGTCGAACCCCTTCATCCGTCTGTCGCCGATCCCGGCGGAGGGTCAGGACCTCAACCCGGTCCTGCAGGACATCGGCCTCGCGATCCATCCGCCGCTGCTCTATCTCGGTTATGTCGGCTTCTCGGTCTGCTTCTCCTTCGCGATTGCCGCCTTGATGGATGGCCGCATCGATGCTGCCTGGGCGCGCTGGGTCAGGCCGTGGACACTGGCGGCCTGGGTCTTCCTGACCGCCGGCATCTCGATGGGCTCCTACTGGGCCTATTACGAACTAGGCTGGGGCGGCTGGTGGTTTTGGGATCCCGTCGAAAACGCCTCCTTCATGCCCTGGCTTGCAGGCACAGCCCTTCTGCATTCGGCGCTCGTCATGGAGAAGCGTGATGCGCTGAAGATCTGGACGGTGCTGCTCGCCATCATCGCCTTTTCGCTGTCGCTGCTCGGCACCTTCCTTGTGCGTTCGGGCGTGCTGACCTCGGTGCATGCATTCGCCACCGACCCGACACGCGGGGTCTTCATCCTTGGCATTCTCGTCATTTTCATTGGTGGCGCCTTCACGCTCTTTGCGCTGCGGGCACCGATGCTGAAGGCCGGCGGCCTATTCCAGCCGATCTCGCGCGAAGGTGCGCTGGTTCTCAACAACCTGATCCTGACGGTATCGACCGCGTCGGTGCTGATCGGCACACTCTATCCGCTGCTGCTTGAGACGTTGACAGGCGAGAAGATCTCGGTCGGTCCGCCCTTCTTCAACATCACCTTCGGTCTGCTGATGATCCCGCTTCTGCTCGCGGTGCCTTTTGGGCCGTTCCTCGCCTGGAAGCGCGGCGATCTTCTTGCCGCCTTGCAGCGGCTTTACGTGGCAGCGGCCCTTTCGCTCGTTCTCGGGCTTGGCCTCTGGTACGCCCAGAACGGCGGACCTGTCATGGCGGTGGCAGGTCTGGCGCTCGCCTTCTTCGTCATGGGCGGCGCGATTGCCGATCTCTGGTATCGTGCTGGCTTTGGCAAACATCCGCTGTCGACCGCCTGGAGTCGCTTGAAGGGGCTGCCGCGCTCGGCCTTCGGCACGGCGCTGGCGCATTTCGGCATGGGTGTGACCGTGCTCGGCGTGGTGGCCGTGACCACGTTCGAGACGGAGACCGTGGTCGAGATGAAGCCTGGCATGACGGCGGAAGCCGGAGGCTATGTCGTGACCTTCGATGGCATTCGGGCGGCGACGGGCCCGAACTACACCGAAGACCAAGGCCATTTCACCATCCGCGAGGGTGGCGTCGAAGTGGCCGATGTCTGGTCGTCGAAGCGGCTCTATACGGCGCGGCAGATGCCGACGACGGAAGCCGGCATCGTCACCTTCGGCTTCAGCCAGCTCTATGTGTCGCTAGGTGACCCGATGGCGGATGGCGGGATCGTCGTGCGCATCTGGTGGAAGCCGTGGATCCTCTGCATCTGGTACGGCACGATCGTGATGATGGCGGGCGGTATTGTCTCGCTCTCCGATCGCAGACTGCGCGTCGGCGCGCCGAAGCGGGCCAAGGTTGCGGCGAAGCCGACGCTGGAGGCTGCGGAGTGATGGCGTTGAAGAACCCCTCCCCAACCCCTCCCCACAAGGGGGAGGGGCTTTTGCGCCGCGCGCTGTCTCTCACGACGAAGCGAGCGGATTCCGCACCTATTCTCCCCCCTTGTGGGGGAGATGGCCGGCAGGCCAGAGGGGGACTTGGGGCCGCATTCCTGATGTTGGTCCTTCTCCTCACTCCCATCCACGCCTTTGCCGTCAATCCCGACGAAGTGCTTGCCGATCCTGCACTGGAGCAGCGGGCTCGGGCGCTGTCGGCGGAACTGCGCTGCATGGTCTGTCAGAACCAGTCGATCGACGACAGCAACGCCGAACTCGCCCGCGACCTGCGTGTCGTGGTGCGTGAGCGGCTGGTCGGCGGGGATACGGACGAGCAGGTGCTCGACTATGTCGTCTCGCGATACGGGGAGTTCGTGCTTCTGAAGCCGAGGCTCAGCATCCGCACGATCGGGCTCTGGGGGGCGCCGGCGGCACTCGCGATCATTGGTCTGATCGTGGCTGTGGTCTATACGCGCAGGCGGTCCGTGCAGCCGGTGGCGAAGCTTTCGGCGGAAGAGGAAGCGCGGCTGGGCAAGTTGCTTGAGCGGGAGTGATCGCACGGTCTCATTGGTGCGGAGTGCAACGGCTTCCGAACTACAGAGGCACGATGAAGATATCCAGGCTGCTGAAGAATTCGGATTCAGTCACATCTCGCTGAATGACTTTTGTGATCTGCTCCGCGATAAACGTGTTCGCCTCCGCCGACGGCAGGATGACGTCATATCCATTGATGTTCAGAAACATGATGCCGGATAGCCAGGCTGTTCGCTTGTTGCCCTGGATGAAGGCATGAGCACGACTGAGCGCCACGATGAGTCGGCAACCGAGTACCCCGATGTCATCCTCGTTTTCGTAGAGGAAGAGGTTTCGCGGACTCATGACCGCGCTTTCGAGCGTCACTGCATTGGTCAGAAGATGCTTCTCACCAGTGATGGCGACTGCGGCTCGATTGAGAGCAATGACCTCGGACAGTTCGATCCATCCGGGTTCAGCGCTCACTTGGCGAGTAGATCCATGAGATGCTTGTGTCGCTCGTGCTCGACCCGAGCCACATCGTCGGCATCTGGCCTCACATTCTGCCCATGCGAAGGCTGGCGCGTCTGACGTTTTGTCGGCGCGGGCGTGACAGGTTCGGTAGCCTTTTTGTCGACGCTGGTCTTGTCCATGAGTTCACCTCGTCAGTAGCATAACCTTGATCCGGGCGCTTTTCCACATTCGTTCGTAAGTCATTCAAATAATGAAGGTTTGCCGGGGTCTTGAAGGCTAAGGAAGACCGCTTTGTCGCATTTTTGCTGCGCCCGGCCTGTACCGCACCAAAGATTACCAAGAATTCATCTGCCGTACAGTTCGCCGTAACGTGACGGCTCCTATATCTCTCTCCATCCACCGCTTCCCACCGCCGGGTTGTCCGGCGGCTCCAGTCAGAAGAACAGATGAAGGTAGATCCCATGTCCGAGAACAAAGGTCGCTCCCTCAAGACGATCCTGAAGACCTCCACCGCCGCGAGCCTTGCCGCCATGATGCTGGTGACGGCTGCCCCCTTCACCGCGGTTCCGGCGCTCGCCGCCCCGGTCGAAGTGAATGCGCCGCAGGTCCCGAGCTTCGGTGACGTTGTCGAGGCCGTTCTGCCCGCCGTCGTATCCGTTCGCGTCCAGTCGAATGTTCAGCCGGCATCATCCGACGAAAGCAACTTCTCCTTCAATTTCGGTGGCCGCAGCTTCGAAGACCTGCCGGACGATCACCCGCTGAAGCGCTTCTTCCGCGAATTCGGCGGTCCGGGCATGGAAGGCCCGCGTGACCGTGGTCCGCGCGCCGAGCGTGGTCCGCAACGCCTGCGTCCGACCTCCCAGGGCTCCGGCTTCTTCATCTCCGAAGACGGCTATATCGTTACCAACAACCATGTCATCGACGACGGCGCGGCCTTCACCATCGTGATGAACGACGGCAAGGAATATGACGCCAAGCTCGTCGGCAAGGACAGCCGCACCGACCTCGCGCTGCTGAAGGTCGACTCCCCTAACACCAAGTTCACCTATGTGAAGTTCGCAGACGACGAGAAGGTCCGCGTCGGTGACTGGGTCGTCGCCGTCGGCAATCCCTTCGGTCTCGGTGGCACGGTTACCGCCGGCATCATCTCCGCCCGTGGCCGCAACATTGGCTCCGGCCCTTATGACGATTACCTGCAGATCGACGCAGCGGTGAACCGCGGCAACTCGGGTGGTCCCGGCTTCAACCTGAACGGCGAAGTCGTCGGTATCAACACCGCGATCTTCTCGCCCTCGGGTGGCAATGTCGGTATCGCCTTTGCCATTCCGGCCTCGGTCGCGACCGATGTCATCGCCAAGCTGAAGGAGACCGGTACGGTGTCGCGCGGCTGGCTCGGCGTGCAGATCCAGCCGGTGACGCAGGATATCGCTGACAGCCTCGGTCTGGCCGAAGACTCCGGCGCGCTCGTCGTGGCACCCCAGGCGGGTTCCCCGGGCGAAGCAGCCGGCATCAAGCAGGGCGACGTCGTGACGGCCGTCAATGGCGACCCGGTCAAGGATCCCCGTGATCTGGCCCGCCGCATTGCCGCCTTCGCTCCGGATACCACGGTTGACGTGACGCTGTGGCGCGATGGCAAGGCGACCGAAGTCAAGGTCAAGCTCGGCGAACTGCCGGCCGACCAGGCTGCGAGCGCCGGCACGGAAAATGACGCCGCACCTGCGCCGGAAGCCGAGCAGGAGCTGTCTGGCCTCGGCCTCTCGGTTCGCCCTGCCGACGGCGGCAAGGGTCTTGCCATCCTCGACGTGGATCCGTCGAGCGATGCCGCCGACAAGGGCCTGAAGGCCGGCGAGACGATCACCTCGGTCAACAACCAGGAGGTTTCGTCGGCAGCCGACGTCCAGAAGGTTCTGGAGCAGGCGAAGAAGGACGGCCGTACCCGGGCGCTCTTCCAGGTCGAATCGGATAGCGGCAGCCGCTTCGTGGCGCTTCCGATCAACCAGGGCTGATTGTGATGTGACGAAGGGCGCCGGCGGTCGAGGACCGGCGGCGCCCTTTGTCGTTTCCGGTGGTTGCGACCGCCGCGTGTCAGGAAAGGACAAAGCATGGGGATCGCGGAACACGGACAGCCGAAGTCCGGCGAAACCGTCTATACGGTGGCGGATGCCGAGGCTAATGTCGCGCACATGAAGATACTTGTCATCGAAGACGACCTGGAAGCTGCAGCCTATATGACCAAGGCCTTTCGCGAGGCCGGCATCGTCGCCGATCATGCGAGCGACGGCGAAAGCGGGCTCTTCATGGGCACCGAAAACGCCTATGACGTGATGGTCGTTGACCGCATGCTGCCGCGCCGGGATGGCCTCTCGGTCATCAGCGAGCTGCGCAAGCGCGGCATCGATACGCCCGTCCTCATTCTTTCCGCACTCGGCCAGGTCGATGACCGCGTCACCGGTCTGCGCGCCGGCGGCGACGACTATCTGCCGAAGCCCTATGCCTTCTCCGAACTGCTGGCGCGTATCGAGGTGCTTGGCCGCCGCAAGGGCAAGCCGGAGCAGGACATGGTCTATCGGGTCGGCGATCTCGAGCTCGACCGTCTCTCCCACGAGGTGAAGCGCGCCGGCAAGGAGATCCTGCTGCAACCGCGCGAATTCCGCCTGCTCGAATATCTGATGAAGAATGCCGGCCAGGTGGTGACTCGCACCATGCTGCTCGAAAACGTCTGGGACTATCACTTCGACCCGCAGACCAATGTCATCGACGTGCATGTCTCGCGGTTGCGCTCGAAGATCGAGAAGGATTTCGACCGGCCGCTTCTGAAAACCGTGCGCGGCGCGGGTTACATGATCAAGGACGAAGGCTGACATGCAGCTGAAGTCCCGTCTCGGGGTGCTGGCCAAGTCCACGGCAGTCCGGCTGTCTGCGCTCTACATCATTCTCTTCGCGCTCTGCGCCGCCTTCCTCGTCTTTTACGTGACTGGGCTTGCCGAGCGCATCCTCAACAACCAGACGCGTGATGCGCTGCGCCAGGAGGTGACCGAGATCCAGGGCGCCTTCGAGCGCGGCGGCATCAACCAGTTGCTTCGGACCATGGAGCGCCGCGCCCGACAGCCGGGAGCCAATCTCTATGTGATCGCGAGCCCCAACGGAGAGATCCTCGCCGGCAACGTCGCCTCGCTTCAGCCCGGCGTCTTCGACGAGGAGGGCTGGACCAACTTTCCCTTCCGCTACCAGCGTTATACCGACAGCGGCGCAGTGAAGCGTCACCTGGCGACGGGCCATGTCTTCGTGCTCGAAAACGGGATCCGCGTGCTTGTCGGTCGCGATCTCGGCGAACCCGGACAGCTCAGGCTGCTCGTCCGCCAGGCGCTGATGGTGGCGCTTCTGATCATGGGCGTCGGTGCGGTCGTCATCTGGTTTGCGATCGGCCGCAATGCGCTGAAACGCATCGATCGGGTTTCGGCAGCGAGCCAGAAGATCATGGCCGGCGATCTTTCGCAGCGCCTGCCCGTATCGGGCTCTGGCGACGAGTTCGATCGCCTGTCGTCCTCGCTGAACGGCATGCTCGGGCGGATCGAACAGCTGAACGAGGGATTGCGCCAGGTCTCCGACAACATCGCCCACGACCTGAAGACGCCCTTGACGCGCCTGCGCAACAAGGCGGCCGATGCGCTGAACGAGGATGACGCGAATGCCCGCAAGGCAGCGCTCGAGACAATCATCGGCGAATCCGATCAGCTCATCCGTACCTTCAATGCGCTTTTGATGATTTCGCGCGTGGAAGCAGGCTCGATTGCGGCAGAACTGTCCGACATCGACATCTCCGCAATTGCCGCCGACAGTGCCGAACTCTACGAGCCGGTGGCGGAGGAGGCGGGCCAGGCCATGATCTGCGAGATTTCGCCGGGCCTGTCCGTGCGCGGCAACCGGGAACTGGTGGGGCAGGCGATCTCCAACCTGATCGACAATGCCATCAAATATGGCAGCCAGGGTGCCGAGGGCTCGGAGATCCGCGTGCGCGTATCGCGCGGGGGCAATGGCGTGGAGATTGCCGTCTCCGATCAGGGACCGGGCGTGCCCGAAGACAAGCGCGCCGAAGTGGTGAAGCGCTTCGTGCGCCTCGACAAGAGCCGGTCGAAGCCAGGCACCGGCCTGGGTCTGTCGCTTGTGGAGGCGATCATGGCGCTGCATGGCGGGCGACTTGTGCTGTCCGACACGCGCAGTGATCCCGATCATCCCGGCCTGACGGCGACCATGGTTTTTCCCGGACTGAAGCCGTAACCTGACCCGGTTTGAGATTCGCTAGAAATCTCGGCCGGGAGAGGAGACGCTGATGGGGAACGGCAGGACGAGCAGATTGTCCGATGTGGCAGAGGGCGTGATCCGTCCGCTGAACCAGACGGAGCTCAAGGCGGCCAATGCGCTGCTGAAAGACCTGACGAAACAGGAGCCGGCGCTTGCCGAGCATCTTGCGGCCGATGGCCCCTTGCGGAGCTTCGTGCTCTCCGCCTTCACGCTTTCCCCCTATCTGCGCGATCTCGCCAACCTCAAGCCGTCGCTGCTGCTCGCTGCTGTCTCGGCGCCGATCGAGCCGCAAATCCTCGACGCGATCGAAGAGGCGCGCTCGGCCTGGAGGCCAGATGCATCCGGTGCCGTGCCCGGCGAGCCGGAGGTCATGGCAAGGCTGCGGCGCGCCAAGCGCAGGGTGGCATTTCTCACGGCGCTTGCCGATCTCGCCCGGGTCTTCACCGCCCGCGATACCACGGCCTGGCTGAGCGCGGTGGCGGATGCGGCTGTTGCCGCTGCAATCAATCATCTGCTGCTGCTGGGCCATGAGGGCGGTAAGCTGACGTTGAAGAACCGCGACAATCCCGCCGAAGGCAGCGGGCTGATCGTGCTTGGCATGGGCAAGCACGGCGCCCGGGAACTCAACTATTCCTCCGATATCGACCTCGTCATCTTCTACGATCCGGACTCCGGGATCCTTGGGGATCCCGACGACGCCATGGAAACCTACGGCCGGATGATGCGCCGTCTGGTTCGCATCCTGCAGGAACGTACGGCTGACGGTTATGTTTTCCGCACCGATCTTCGCCTCAGACCCGATCCGGGCTCGACGCCGCTGGCCGTGCCCGTCGAGGCAGCGCTGATCTACTACGAGGGCCGGGGGCAGAACTGGGAGCGCGCAGCCTTCATCAAGGCGCGGCCGGTGGCCGGTGACCTGGAGGCCGGCGAGGGCTTCCTGAGGGAACTCGTGCCCTTCGTTTTCCGCAAATATCTCGACTATGCGGCAATCGCCGACATTCACTCGATCAAGCGTCAGATCCATGTGCACAAGGGGCACGGCGCAATCGCGGTGAAGGGGCACAATGTCAAGCTCGGTCGCGGCGGCATCCGCGAGATCGAATTCTTTGCCCAGACGCAGCAGTTGATCGCCGGTGGTCGCATGCCGGACCTCCGCTGCCGCCCCACGGAGGAGGCGCTGAAGGCGCTGGCCGCGGCGCGCTGGATCGACGAGCAGACGGCCGAAGAACTGACCGACTGCTACTGGTTCATGCGCGATGTCGAGCACCGCATCCAGATGGTGCATGACGAGCAGACGCATGTCTTGCCCGAAACCGAGGCCGAGCTGAAGCGCATTGCCTTCATGCTGGGCTTCATCGACACCACGGCCTTTTCGCGGGCGCTGGAAACGACGCTGAAGACCGTCGAAAAGCGCTATGCCCGTCTTTTCGAAAAGGAGGAGGGCCTGTCTAGCGCGACGGGCAATCTCGTCTTCACCGGCCAGCAGGATGACCCGGACACGCTGAAGACGCTGAAGGGGCTCGGCTTCGAAAGGCCGGAAGCCATCTCCGGTGTGATCCGCACCTGGCATTACGGACGTTACAGGGCGACGCAATCGGTCGAAGCGCGCGAGCGACTGACCGAGATGACGCCTGATCTCTTGAAGGCCTTCGGCGAGAGCCGGCGGGCCGACGAGGCGCTCTTGCGCTTCGACAACTTCCTCTCAGGGCTTCCTGCCGGCATCCAGCTCTTCTCGCTGCTCGGCAACAATCCCGCCCTTCTCGACCTGCTGGTCAACATCATGGCGGCCGCCCCGCGGCTTGCCGAGATCATCGCAGAGCGGCCGCATGTCTTCGACGGCATGCTGGATCCGGGGCTTCTGGTGGAGCTTCCCACCCGCGACTATCTCGGAAAGCGGCTGAAGAGTTTCCTCTCCAGCGCCCGCCACTACGAGGAAATCCTCGACCGGCTGCGCATCTTTGCCGCCGAGCAGCGCTTCCTGATCGGCATTCGCTTGTTGACCGGCTCGATCGGCGGAGCTCAGGCCGGCCACGCCTTTACCGACCTCGCCGATCTCGTCATCGACGAGGCGTTGAAGGCGGTCATTGCAGAGATGGAGGCGGCGCATGGCAAGATCCCCGGGGGCCGCGTGGCGCTTGCCGGCATGGGCAAGCTCGGCTCCTTCGAACTGACGGCAGGATCCGACGTCGATCTGATCCTGCTTTACGAGCATGACGACGATGCCTCGGAGTCCGATGGTGCAAAGCCGCTCGATCCGATGCGCTACTACACCCGGCTCACCCAGCGGCTGATCGCAGCACTGTCGGCCCCCACGGCCGAAGGCGTACTCTACGAGGTCGACATGCGGCTTCGCCCCTCCGGCAACAAGGGACCGGTGGCAACCAGGCTCCGCGCCTTTGCCCGCTACCAGCGCGAGGAGGCCTGGACCTGGGAACACATGGCGCTTTCGCGCGCCCGCATGATGTCCGGTGACGCCGGCCTCGTCGCCGAGGCCGAACGCATCATCGAGGAGGTGCTGGCCGCCCCGCGCGACCGCGCAAAAACGGTCAAGGACGTGTTGGAGATGCGCGCCCTGATCGAACAGGAGAAGCCGGCCAAGGACATCTGGGACCTGAAGCTCATACCCGGCGGCCTTGTCGATATCGAGTTCATTGCGCAATATCTGGCGCTGGTGGCTCCCGCGAAGGGCCACCGCGTGCGCACCAACGAATTGTCCACGGCGGACGCACTGAAGGCGCTCGGCGCGCTCATCGACCCCAACGATCTGGATATCTGCCTTTCCGCGCTCAAGCTCTACACGGACCTGTCGCAGGTCATACGCCTCTGCATCGACGGCCCCTTCGATCCTGCCAATGTCCCGGCCGGCCTCACCGACCGCGTCGCACGCGCTGCCGAAAGCCCGGACATGAAAACGGCCGAGGCAGAGGTGAAGCGGCTGTCGAAGGCGGTGAGGAAGGTGTTTTCGCGGGTGGTGTCGTAACCACGGCACGATACATGTCCGGTGCAAGCGTTGATTGCAGTTGGGCCTGCTGCTAACGTCGCGCAATCGAGCCGGGAGTTTTCATGTGCCATCCTCGCCGTTTCATGACCTTGCCAGCCGCCATCCCGGGCTCACGCCACCGATTGCGTCGATGACCGCAGAAGCGGCCGGTGTTGCATTGGACCGGCACCACGCGAGCCCACAATCCCTGTTGATCGCAGGGCCAGCCGGTCGCGTTCAGGCAGAGGTTACCTGGGGGGCGATCGACGACCGGATGCGGCGCGCCTGGAACAACAGTGTGTCCCGTACCGAGAACGGCGCGCTGGCCATTGCAATAGCAGCCATTGAGCTCGCCCTTGGTTTGGTCGTGGTGCTGAGAGCTGAAACCGGCTCAGGCGCTGACTATTACCTTGCACAGATGGGCGGTGAGCTCGGTGAGCCGGAGGACTGGTTGCGGCTGGAGATCTCTGGAACGGACGAGGGTGACGGAAAAATCCTTGCCTACAGACTGGTGGAGAAATGCCGACAGGCGCGAGCGGGCCGATGCAATTTACCGACAATCGCCTGTGTGGTAGGATTTCGGCAACTGGAGGTGAGGCATGTCCATGTTTGATGACTCAGCCTGGTTGTCAGCCCATCGGCGCAGCGAGGTCTTCGCCGGGCAAGCTCAGCAGGCCCTAGTCCGTGGGCAAGACGAGCAAGCCGTGCATCATTTTCTTCAGGCCGCGAGAGCAGAAACGGAAGCTCTTCAAAGCCTGGCCGGCGATAGCCCGAGGCTTCTGGGGATCATTTCGGTGAGTGCGGCCGCACTGCTCATCAAGGCACACGAGCCGGTCGAGGCACAGGAATTGATCGAGCAGCTTCTGCAGAATCCAGATCTGCCCGAATTCGCCGCAGAAGAATTGACGGACTTGCTTGAGGGACTTCAACTTGGCCCAGGGCATGGCGGCCATCAAGGTTTCGGCAATAGCGGGCCCTGAGCATCCGCGAACGTCGACGATCTTTTACTCCTAAGAGGCTTTGCGCCCGAGGCTGGAAGCCGTCGCCCTCACATCCGGAATGCGCATCGACACGACCGTGCCCTGGCCCTCGCGGGAGCGGATCTTCAGCGAGCCGCCATGCAGCGCCACCAGTGAGCGGGAGATGGCAAGGCCGAGGCCCGAGCCGCCCTTTGATTTGGCATATTGGCTCTGCACCTGTTCGAAGGGATTGCCGATCTTGTCGAGTGCGCTCTTCGGGATGCCGATGCCGGTATCGGCGATCGAGACGAGCACGGCACCTTCGACCTTGCGGGCACGAAGCGAGATCTTGCCGCCGTCGTCGGTGAATTTCACGGCGTTGGAGAGGATGTTGAGCAGGATCTGCTTGATGGCGCGGCGGTCGGCGATGAGCGAGAGGCTGGTTTCGACGCGCTGTTCGACGGTGATGTTTTTCTCTTCCGCCGGGATCGCGGTGAGGCGCATGCTCTCTTCGATCAGCGGGCAGAGGTCGATCGTCTCGCACCGGATCTTCATCTGGCCGGCTTCGATCTTCGACATATCGAGAATGTCGTTGATGACGTTGAGCAGATGTTTGCCGCTTTCGTGGATGTCCTTGGCATATTCCTCGTATTTCGGCGAACCGACCGGGCCGAACATGCGGGCGAGCAGGATTTCCGAGAAGCCGAGGATGGCGTTGAGCGGCGTGCGCAGCTCGTGGCTCATATTGGCGAGGAATTCCGACTTCGCCTTGTTGGCGGCCTCGGCACGCTGCTTTTCGGCGAGATACTTCTCATTGGCGTCGGAGAGTTCGGTCTTCTGTCGCTCCAGGATCTTCTGCGAGGCAGAGAGGTCGCCGATCGTCGCCATCAAGCGGCGTTCCTGGTCGCGCAGGCGCTCCTGGTGGCGCTTGAGCAGCGTGATGTCGGTGCCGACGGAGACAAGGCCGCCGTCGCGGGTGCGGCGTTCGTTGATCTGCAGCCAGCGTTCGTCGGCGAGTTGCACCTCCGAGGTGCGCGAATTGGTGCCGTCGTCGGCATCGGCGATGCGGCGCTGGATGATCGGCTTGCCGGCGGCAGCGAGCACCAGCGAGCGCTCCTTGCCGGGCACCAGCACGTCGTCAGGCAGGCCATAGACCTTCTGGAAATGGCCGTTCCAGGCGACCAGCTTGTCATTCTTGTCCCAGAGCACGAAGGCTTCCGAGGTGCATTCGATGGCGTCGGCGAGGCGCTGGTCGGCTTCGGCATAACGCTGGGCGAGGCGATGCTGCTCGGTTACGTCCATCGCAATGCCGATGACATGCAGGTCGCCGGTGTTGGACGAGATGATCTGGGCGCGGGCACGCATCCAGACATAGTGGCCCTGGGCGTGGCGCATGCGGAAGATCTGGTCGATGTGGCGCGAGCTGCCGCGACCGACCGAGCGGGCGAGGGCATAGAGATTGCCGTCATCGGGATGCATCAGGCGGGCGGCATCGGCAAATGCCAGCGGCTGGGTCGAGGGCGTCAGGCCAAGCATGTCGTACATCGAGCGCGACCAGACCAGCTTGCGGCTTTCCAGATCGAAGTCCCAGAGGCCGCAGCGACCGCGGGCAAGCGCCGTTTCCACCCGAAGGTTGGATTCGAGGAAGGTATCGTCCGCCTCCCGGGCCCGCTTCACCTGGTAGAAATAGGCATAGAGGATGACGAAGAGGATGACGGAGATGCAGGTGAACAGCGTGACGTTCAGCGACAGCTCACGACGCCAGAAGTCTTCGACGGCCTGCAGCGAATGGGCAGCAACGATCATGGCGCCATCGGTGCCGACAGGCGTGAAGATGGCGTGATGCGGCACGCCGTTGATATCCGTTTCGATCGCGCCGGCGCGGCCTCCGGACTTGCGGATGGTCATCACCTCCGGCAGCAGGCTGACCAGCGTCGAGCCGACCTGGCCGGCAGCTTCCGGCGACGAGCCGAAGATGCGGCCGGCGGGATCGACGAGCAGCACGAAGGCGCCGATGGCAAAATGCTCGCGGTCGAGGTAGGTGGCGAGGCGCTTCTCGGCCTCGGTACGATTGCGGGTTTCGAAGAGTGCCGACTGCTCTCCGAGCGCGGCATTGACCGTGGCTGCGATCAGCGCCGTCGATTGCCGGGCGGCCGCGCTCATGCGCTGGTGTTCGTTGACGATGCCGATGGTGCGGGCGAGCGCGACCACGGCCAGAAAGGCAAGAATGAGGATCGGGATTGCCCGGCGCAGGATCGTCTCGATCCGCCTCGAGCGGACGGAGACCTCGGCCTGACCCGCAACCGGCGAGGACGAGCCGAATGACGGCCGTCCGAGCCGCGCAAAGAATTCAATCATGTCCGAAAATTTGATGCGCAGCCGCTCATCGGCTGCGGTGACCCGCCGCGCGTCCAACATCGTCCCTGCCTCTGTCCCTCGTGTGATTCGAGCGCCGCTTGCCCGAATCTGACGCCAAGGAATCATGGCCGATTCGGCTTGTCCAGAGCCGGTGCGTAAAGAAAATATTAACCCATTGCTCCGACTCCGCTTTTTTATCGGCGTAAGTGCAAGAGGCTGAATCTGATGGAAAAATAGCTGGTACTCAGAGGCCGGAAAACGCCCAACGACGAGAAAAGGCGCCGGTTTTCGCGGCGCCTTTTTCATCGGATCGGATCTGTCGATCAGCCCTTGAGGATGCGGTCGACGATGTCACGCACGTCGGTCGAGAGCGTGGTCGAGGCCTCGATGGTCGTCAGCGCCGCGCGCGCCTTGTCGGCACGGCCGGGTTCGAGCAGACGCCAGGAACGCATGGCGGTCAGAAGGCGAGCCGCAAGCTGCGGATTGCGCGGGTCGATCGCGAGGATCTGCTCGGCAAAGAAGGCATAGGCCGCACCGTCGGCACGGTTGAAGCCGGTCGCATTGCCGAAGGCGAAGGTGCCGACGAGCGAGCGCACGCGGTTCGGATTGGTCGGCTGGAAATGCGGGCTTGTCATCAACGCCTTGACCCGGTCGAGGCTGGCTGCACCCGGGATCGTCGCCTGGATGGTGAACCACTTGTCGAGCACGAGCGCATTCGCGGCAAAGCGGGTTTCGAAAGCAATGAGCGCCTGTTTCGTCTCTTCCGCATCCGGGAAGCGGTGCGCGAGGATGGTGAGGGCCTGGGACATGTCCGTCATGTTGTCGGCGCGGCCGAAAGCCTCCGCCGCAAGCGCCGGGGAATTCTCTGCGAGCGACAGGAAGGAGAGGGCGATGTTCTTCAGCGCCCGTTTGCCTGCACCTGCGGCGTCGGGCGAGAAGGGGCCGGATGCGGAGTGGGCGGCGTAGAGCGTGCGGAAGACGTCCGTACCAGCGGTCGCGATCGCCATCAGCACAGCCTGGCGGCCGGCATGGATGGCATCGGGATCATTGTTGCCGCCGATTTCGCGCGCAATGTCGGCTTCGCTCGGCAGCGTGAGGGCCTGGGCGCGGAAGGCTGGCTCCAGCGTTTCGTCCGCAGCAATGGCAAGCAGTACGCCGACGAAAGCGTCGCTGATCGTGACCGAACCACCGTCACGAACCGTCTTTGCGGCGTCCGTCAGAGCCGGCAGCGCGAGGTCGGTGATTGCCTGCCAGCGGGCGAAAAGGTCGCTGTCGTGGCGGGCGATATGGCCGAGATCCTCGGCACTCTGCGAGAAATGCAGGGTGACCGGGGCGGAGAAGCCACGGTTGAGCGAGACGACCGGGCGGCTACCGATGCCCGAGAAGGTGAAGCTCTGGGCGCGCTGGGTGAGGTGCAGCACATCGCCCGTGACATCGCCGCCGGCGATGGACGAGGCTGTGGCTTCCGAGCCGTTTTCCGAGATCAGCGCGAAGCGAAGCGGGATGTGCATCGGCTCCTTGTTGCTCTGGCCGGGCGTTGCCGGGATCATCTGCTCGAGCGACAGCGTCAGGGTCTTGGCAGACGCGTCATAGGCAGAGGAGACGGTGATCTGCGGCGTGCCAGCCTGGTGATACCAGAGCGAGAACTGCGTGAGATCGCGGCCGCTCGCATCCTCGAAGCACTTGACGAAATCCTCGACCGTCGCGGCATCGCCGTCATGACGTTCGAAGTAGAGGTCCATGCCCTTCTTGAAATCGTCGCGGCCGAGGATGGTCGCGATCATGCGGGTGACTTCCGAGCCCTTCTCGTAGACGGTCGTCGTGTAGAAGTTGTTGATTTCGCGATACTTGGTCGGGCGCACAGGATGGGCGAGCGGGCCCGCATCCTCCGGGAACTGCTCGGACCGCAGGTGGCGGACTTCCGCGATACGCTTGACCGAACGCGAGCGCATGTCGGCGGAGAATTCGTGGTCGCGGTAGACGGTCAGGCCTTCCTTCAGGCACAGCTGGAACCAGTCGCGGCAGGTGATGCGGTTGCCGGTCCAGTTGTGGAAGTATTCATGCGCGATGATCGCCTCGATATTCGCGTAATCCTGGTCGGTCGCGGTCTCGGGGTCGGCGAGCACATATTTGTCGTTGAAGATGTTGAGGCCCTTGTTCTCCATGGCACCCATGTTGAAGTCGGAGACGGCAACGATCATGAAGATATCCAGATCGTATTCGCGGCCGAAGACCTCTTCGTCCCACTTCATCGAGCGCTTCAGCGCATCCATGGCATAGGCGGCGCGCGGCTCCTTGCCGTGTTCGACATAGATCTTCAGGGCCACTTCGCGGCCGGACATGGTGGTGAACGTGTCTTCGACAATGCCGAGGTCACCGGCAACCAGCGCGAACAGGTAGGAAGGCTTCGGATGCGGGTCGAACCAGGCGGCGAAATGCTTGTCCGGGCCGAAGCCAGCACCACCGAGGAAATTGCCGTTCGAAAGCAAGAGCGGATTGGCGGCCTTGTCGGCGATGATGTTGATCGTATAGACGGCGAGCACATCCGGCCGATCGGGGAAATAGGTGATGCGGCGGAAGCCCTCGGCCTCGCACTGCGTGCAATAGATGCCGTTCGAGCGATAGAGGCCCATCAGCTGGGTGTTCGCCTCCGGATTGATCATCGTGACCACGGTGATCTCGAAGGGAGTGGATTCCGGCAGGTCGCGGATCGTGAGGCTCTCCGGCGTCGCGGTGTAGCGCGCGGGATCCAGCTCGATCTGATCGAAGAGCAGGCTCGTCATGGTGAGGTCGTCACCGTCGAGCACCAGGGGGGCTGCCGCATCGACGCCTTCGCGCCGATGGAAGATCAACCGGGCTTCCACCTTGGTTTCCGTCGGGTCCAGTTCGAAGGTCAGATCAACCCGTTCCAGAACGAAGTCGGTGGGGCGGTAGTCTGCCAGATGAACGATCCGGCCCGTGTCTGTGCGCATTGTGTGTCCTGGTCGCTGCGGGGTTGGCCACCACGGCACGGCACGAGCGCTGGGACTCGCGACCGCCTGGGGTCAAGTTGTCGCGATGATTGCAGCAATTTCTGAACGATTGTTAAAACACGAGTTATTTTTACGATGCTCTTGATCCTGGAGCCGATTTTCTTGGGTTTCACGGCCGAGATCGCGCTTCAAATCCAAGAATAGTCACCAGAATATCTTTGAGAATACCGGTCAAAATGCGGGCGGTATCATCGCAACCGGAGTTGCTGGCGCAGCGTTTCGTCGCTGTCCATCGTCTGGATGATCACCCCGGACCAGCCGAGGCCATCATAGTCCTCGTAGCCGAGGGTCTTCGCAAAGGCGACGATTGCGCCGCTCTGGTCATAATAGCTGCCCTTGGCGAGCTGAGCGGGATTGTTGAGTGCGAAGTGGGTGTAGATCCGCTCCGGACGGGAGGAGGCGATCACCATATTGCTGCCGTCGAGCAACAGGACTTCCGTCTTCTCGGCGACCTGCGGCGGCAGGTTCGCCTCCTTCTCGACGATGGCCTGCCCCTGGGCCTTCCAGTCGAAATAGACGCCGAGCGTGCCGAGAAGTGCGCCGTCACTGCGGCCGCCCTCCCGGATGCCGGTGGCGTAAACCAGCACATCCCGATTGTCGTGCACGAGGCTGCGCTTGACGGTGTCGACGATATAGTCGTCACCGCTCTGGCAGGTACGGGCGGCTCGGAACCAGGCTTCGCTGGACAGATCTCGGTCCTTGAGGCTCCGATGATATCGGGGATTGGCCGAGGCGACGACCTTGCCGGCGGCGTCGGTCATGACGAGATCGAGATAGACCGTGTAGAAGCGGTTGATGACGCCGAGCCGTGCGGATGCGTGCTGGGCTCGTTCGGGCGAGGGCTGTTCGAGCGCCTCCCAAAGCGCGCTGTCGGTTGCCCACCAACGCACGTCTGCCGTGCGCTCGAAGAGATTGCGGACGATGAACTGCACGAGCGTCTGGGCAAGGTCGATCAGTCTCACGCCTTCCATCTGATCGACGAGATCATCCGCCATGGTCCGGCTCTGCCGGATGCGTCCAAGTACGTTCTCCTGAAACCGCTCTGCGGTTTCTCCCGCACCCTGAGCCAGACGCTGGACCTCGTTGGCAACGACGGCGAAACCCTTTCCGGCCTCACCGGCACGCGCCGCCTCGATCAGGGCATTGATTGCAAGAAGCCGGATCTGGCGCACGATATGGGCATTGTCGGCGCTGAACTGCTCGAGATCGGTGCCGATACTCTCGGTGACGAGCCGCATGGACCGGGGTGTGGCGCGGATCTCTGAAATGGAATTGGTCTGGTATTCGGTCTGCGGCATGGCACCAAACCCCGGTTTGAAAAGAGCGAGCAACAAAGACGGCGCAAGGCCGCATTAATATGACTTATTGACAGGAAAGATAATTTCCTCGTTTGAACGGGTGGTTAACGGAAGATGGCCAGAAATCCGGTGTTCTCGGCCATTTCTAGGGGAATTCTCGCGGCATCGACACCGGTTCGGCACTTGCGCGGGACCGGCGGGCATGCATGCTAGGCCGCAGCCCGAGTCCACGGCGGCATCGCTGCCGGCTCAAAATCCCTTTGCGATTGCGCATAGCCTGCCCGCAAGAATCTGATCACCATGGCCTTTGCCGATCCCAATCCTCTCCGCGGCATCGTGCTGAAAGTCTGCTCGGTGACTGTCTTCGTCGCCATGCAGACCTGCATCAAGCTTGCAGGCAGTGGCATTCCGCCGGGCCAGATCAGCTTTCACCGCTCGGCTTTCGCTATCGTGCCGATCCTCGTCTATCTCGCCTGGCGCGGCGAATTGCGGCAGGCGTTCCAGACCGACAACCCTGTCGGCCATGTGAAGCGTGGTTTGCTCGGCGTTTGTGCCATGGGGGCAGGCTTCTATGGGCTTGTCCATCTGCCGCTGCCGGATGCCATCGCGATCGGCTATGCGATGCCGCTGATTGCCGTCGTGTTTGCGGCGGTCTTCCTCAAGGAGACGGTTAGGCTCTATCGCTGGACGGCGGTCGTGATCGGGCTTGTCGGCGTCCTGATCATTTCGCTTCCGAAGCTTTCGCTGTTCGGTGAAGAAGGCTTTGGAAGCGAAGCCGCCGTCGGCGCGATGGCCGTGCTGGTTTCGGCCATCCTCGGGGCAGGGGCCATGCTGCAGGTTCGCCAGCTGGTGCGCGAGGAAAAGACCTCGACCATCGTGCTCTTCTTTTCGCTGACCGCAGCGCTTCTTTCAGCGCTCACCTGGTTCTTCGGCTGGGCCGATCTCTCCTGGCAGGGGCTCGGGCTCCTTGCCCTTGCCGGCTTCTTCGGCGGGCTGGGTCAGATCTTCCTGACAGAAAGCTATCGTTTTGCCGATGTCTCGACGATCGCGCCCTTCGAATATTGTTCGATCATCCTCGGCTCGATCGCCGCCTATCTGCTGTTTTCCGAAGTGCCCACGATGACGACCCTGACCGGCGCGGCGATCGTGGTGGCCGCCGGCATCTTCATCATCTACCGCGAACACCAGCTTGGTCTTGAACGGCGGGCGGCCCGCAAGGCATCGACTCCACAGGGTTGAGCTTAGCGCCCGGGCTCGATCCCGAGCTCCAGCTGCTCCTCCAATTCAGGCTCAGGCAGCGGAGAGGCGTTGTCTGCGCCCTGCATCTGCAGGATCGTCGCCTGGAAATCGGTCTTCTCTTCCGGCGTCACGTCATCAGGGCGCCGGGTGATGCGGTAGGCCGCATAGCCGGCATAAAGCGCAAAGGCCATCCCGAGGAAGACGATGAGCGCGGTCGGCCCCAACCATTGCATAAGCGTGCCTGCCATGATCGGACCGGTGACCGTACCCATGCCGTAGAGGATCATGATGGCGCTCGAGAGCGTCACATATTCATGCGGCTCGGCGAGGTCATTGGCATGGGCGACGTTGAGCGAATAGACCGGATAGAGCACTGTGCCGACGAAGAAGCCGGCGACATAGATTGCGGCTGGATCATCCGCGCCGAAAGCGATCATCATCCCGCAGGCGCCGACGCCGAACAATCCGGAGGCAATCATCACGAAGCGGCGATCCATGCGGTCCGATATGCGGCCGATCGGCACCTGCGAAATGGCGCCACCGGCCAGGAAGGCGGCCAGAAGCGTCGCCCCTTGCGCCGTGGTCATGCCGATCGTCTGGGAATAGACGCCGCCGAGACTACCCCAGGTGCCGGACAGCGCGCCCGAGAGCAGCGAGCCGAAGAAGGCAATCGGTGACCGGCGATAGAGCCGCTTCAGATCGAAGCGCGCCTCGGCAATCGGGCTTGGCGATTTGGCCGTCGACAGGGCGACGGGAAAGAGTGCCAGCGAGAAGATCAGCGCGCAGATGATGAAGAGGTTCGGCCCATTCACGTCGCCGAGCGGCACGATGTACTGGCCGCCGATCGAGCCGACGAGGCAGGTCACCATGTAGACGGAGAAGAGCGCGCCGCGATTGTCGTTGGTCACCCGCTCGTTGAGCCAACTTTCGATCAGGAGATAGGCACCGGCAATCGCAAAGCCGGAAAGGCCCCGGAAAATCATCCAGGCCCACCATTCGACGACGAGCGCGCAAAGCAGGATGGAGACGGTCAGAAGCGTGATCAGCGCGCCGAAGACCCGCACATGCCCGACGCGGCGCACGAAGATCGGCGTGACAATGCAGGATACGGTGAAGCCGAAGGTGTAGCCGGTGGCGATGACGGAGATGATGAAGGTCGACCATCCCTCGTTCAGCGAGCGGATCGGCAGCATGTAGCCCATCAATCCGAAGCCCGCCATCATCAGCAGCGTCGACAGCATCAGAGTGGCGATGGACGCGAGACTGGACAGCATTGGGCCTCCGTGGGGCGCATTCGGAACGGGAATAGTGCCAGCATCGCCGGGCATGTGAAATGTCGAATACGACGCAAGGCGGCGCATTCGCGGACGCCATATCATTCTTCCCTCACGCTTTGGCAATAAGGGATTGAAACGTCGTCAGGAATTCGTTTACCTTCATATTATCAGAGACAGAGAGACGTCGGGCCCAGTGTCCACGTCCGCCAAAGGGATCGAATGGAGACGACGGCGGCGAACAGAGGGATGGACCGGCACGCAATGCGGTGTCTGACTGCGTCGATTTCCTCCGTTGCCGGACAGCGCGGATTGGGGAGACGGTCATGACGCTCTCCCCCAGCGATATCGCCAGTCATCCTCAATTCGCCGCTGCATTGGGGGCCTATGCCGGAAAGTTGCGCGGCCAGTTCGATCAGAGCCCTCGGCTTTCGCGCATGCTGGCCTCGCATCAGCGCTGGCTGCTCAGCCAGGCGGCCTTTGCGCTGCAACTCGAATATGATCCGACCCAGCCGGGAAGCGGGCTGACGACGACAAATCTCCGCGAAATCATCACCTCGAACAATGCGGCGAGCCGCAACACGGTTTTGAATTTCCTCGACCAACTGTTGAGCTACAAGTTCGTTCGCATCGTCGGCGATCCGAACCGCCGGCCGAAGCGCTATGAGGCGACGGAACTGCCGACCCGCGCGATGTATCAATGGCTGGTGACCAATCTCGAGCTCCTCGACCACCTCGATGGTGGAAACCGGGCCGAAACACTTGCGGCCCAGCCGGATCTCTTCCGCCTGATCCAACCCCAGATTGCCCGCCATGCCTGTCTCAATCCGAGTTGGCTAGAGCCGCCGTCGCGCGTGGCGCTGTTCCTGTGGACCGAGGCGGGTGGTCTCGTCATGGATGAGCTGGTGCGCCGGGCGATGGAGCATGCCCCCGATGGCGACGGATACAATATCGGTCGCATCGATGCTCGGGTCATGGCCGAGCACTTCATGATCTCCCGCACCCACCTCCAACGGCTTTTCCGCCGCGCGGTGGAAACGGGCTGCCTTTATTGGCCCAATGGCGATCGCAGCCACTGCATCCTCAAGCGCGATTTTCTCGAGGAGTATTGCGGCTGGCAGGCGATCAAGTTTGCGATCGTCGACTTTGCCTACGAGCGGATCTGCGGACCTGTTCGCCTGGGAAAGTCTGATCCCCGCCTCGGGGCTGTCGGTGGCTTCTAGATACTCTTCTAGCCTCTAAACGCAAAAAGGCCCGCGAAAAGCGGGCCCAAAGAACGGCTTGTCGTCAGGAAGGAATCAGAAGCCGAGCGGCTGCAAGGCGCGCTCGACGCCACGATCCTGCGCCTGCTGGCGCTTGCGGGCCGCAGTCGAGAATTCTTCCGAAGCGCTGACCGCGTGGCCGATACTGTGCATGGCCTGGCGCAGGCTGCGGACGGGGTGGAACGAGATGTTCATGGTCTTATCCTCTGCTCTACATGCATATCGATGTTTGCGGGTATATCTGTTCATGGATGAACCGATGCCGCAATGCACAATGCGGAAGCCCTGATATGCTTTCCCTGCAAGCCGCCGGTTTTTGACCGGCGCGATTGTCAAGGTTTCAGGTGCGGAACTCGGAAAAGACGCTGGCGGGGCGCGCGATGCGACCGGCATGACCGGTAAAGCGCGCGCTCAGCTGTTCAGCAGAAACCGCGTTGCTGCTGCGGTTGTAGGGGCTTGCGCTACGGCCGTGTTCGCCGGCGAGGCGGAGCGTCTCGAACTTGCAGTGAATGGGGCGGGTGCGAAGGCTCACGATGGTCTTCCTTTAAAAGCGTCCCTCCCACTTTCAGACTCATATATCGCAGTGCAGCATAGATTCGGCAACGGACATGGCCGCGATCCTGCCTTGCGTAAAACGCATGGCTGTCTTCATAATTTGTTCATGCTGATGATAATTTAGCCGTTTTGGCCAGGATTCACGCGCTCGGAGAAGGCGAGCAGGTCCATCCAGGCAAGCGCCTTGCTGGCGGGCGCGGCAAGCAGCTCCTGCGGATGCAGCGTGGCCATGGCCTGGACGGTATGGCCGCCAGCGCCAATTTCGCGCCACTTGCCGCGCAGGGCGTGGATCGTTCCGGTTTCGCCGAAGAAGAAGCGGGCGGCAAAATTGCCGAGCACAAGGACCAGGCGGGGTTCGGCAAGGGCGATCTGCCGTTCGATGAAGGGACGGCAGATGGCGGTTTCCGGGCCGGAGGGCATACGGTCGCCCGGCGGTCTCCAGGGGATGACGGTGGTGATGGTGGCGCTTTCGCGGCTCTGGCCGATCGCCGAAAGCATGCGGTCGAGCAGCAGGCCCGCGCGTCCCGAAAAGGCCTGGCCCTCGCGATCGTCATCGGCATTCGGCATGGGACCGATCACCATGATGCCGGCTGTGCCAGCGCCCTCGGCCGTGATGGTCGAGCGCGCCGAGGTTTTCAGGTTGCAGCTGGTGAAGGCTTCGATGGCGGTCTTCAATTCGGCGAGCGAGCGTGCGCTTTCGGCCGCAAAGCGCGCCTCGGCAATCGCATTCTCGTCCGGGATCGCCGGCAGCGCCGACCCTTGGGCGGGTTGCGCCCGCGCCGGCTGGCGTTCCGAGGGCGGGGGTGCGCCGCGTCCCGGCAGGCTGCGCGCCGGGGCATTGGTGGCTGGTGTGTCCGCTGCCGGGCGTGCCACCTGCCGCGCCGCCTTTTCGGCTGCAAAAGCCGCGATGCGGTCGATCGGATCGTCTTCCCCCAGCCACTCGACACCCGCCTCTGCATGAAATGCGAGAAGCGCGGCGAGCTCTGCGGAGGACATGTCGCGGGCCTGGATCATGAGGCTGTTCTAGTGCGTTTGGCCGGCGGAAGGCAAATGGAAAGCGTGCGACAAAACTTAGCGACCAGCCCTCATCCTGAGGCGGGAACGTATGCGACCCTCGAAGGACGAGGGCGGTTGATTTTCTGGGAGGCCTCGATCCTTCGAGGCCTGCTCTGCAGGCGCCTCAGGATGAGGGGGGATCCAGCTTGCGACCGCAGGGGGCTAGCTAGACCGGTTCAAGCCACCCACTGTTCGATATCGTCCCGCTCGCCGATCAAGGCCAGACCATGGGCGATCGACACCAGCTCGCCACCGGTTTCGATGCGGGAGGCGTCGAAGCGGCGGTGGAAGATGTCGCGGACGGCCGGCACGAAGGATGTGCCACCGGTGAGGAAGACCTTGTCGATCGTGCCGGCCTCGGTGTTGCTCTTGACCAGCACCTCGTCGAGAGCCTCTTCCATACGGGTGAGGTCGTCGGCGATCCAGCTTTCGAACTCGCGGCGGGTCACGCGTTTCTCGCCGGCCTTGCCGAGCGGTGCGAAGCGGAAATCGGCTTCCTCCGCCGAAGACAGGGCCATCTTGGTGGCCGAGACCGCCTGATAGAGCGGGTAGCCTTCGTCGTGATCGATCAGGTCGATGAAGAGTTCGAGCTTTTCCGGCTCTTCCGCCTGGCGCACCAGCGACTTGAGGTCGGTGAATTCCTTCAGGGTCTTGAAGACCGAGAGCTGGTTCCAGCGCGAAAAGGCGAGATAGTAGTTGCTGGGCACGTCGAGCAGCTTGCCGAAGCTTTTGAACTGGCTGCCTTTGCCGATTTCGGGCGCCACGAGCTGGTCGATGATGCGGGCATCGAACTGGTCGCCGGCAATGCCGACACCGGACTGGCCGATCGGCGTGGCGCTGAGCTTGCCGGCTTCGGTCGAGAAGCGGATCAGTGAGAAGTCGGTCGTACCGCCGCCGAAGTCGGCGACGAGAACCGTCGCGTCACGCTTGAGCATGCGGGCAAAGTAGAAGGCGGCCGCAACTGGTTCATAGACATAGTGGATCTCGGGAAAGCCGAGCCTTGTCAGCGCCTCGTTGTAGCGGGTGACGGCGAGCGCCGGATCGGGGCTGGCGCCGGCGAAATGGACTGGACGTCCGGCGACGAGACGCTTGGCCTCGCCCGGCCAGCCATCGCCCGCATAGGCCTGCAGGCGCTTCAGGAAAACCTCCATCAGGTCTTCGAACTGGAAGCGCCTCGCATGCACCAGCGTGCCCTGGAAGAGGGCGGAAGCCGCAAAGGTCTTGATCGACTGCAGGAAGCGACAGTCGCCAGGATTGTCGATGAAGGCACGGATCGCAGCCTGGCCGGCCTCGACCTTCAGCGCGCCCGCTCCGAGCTGTCGATCCTTGAGGAAGGAGAGTGCGGTGCGCATGCTGTCGGAGGTTCCCGCCAGCGAGGTGTAGGCGACCGAATGCGTCGCCTCGCTGCTTTCCGCAACGGCGATCACGGTATTGGTCGTGCCGAAATCGAGCCCAAGCGCTTCAGCCATGGCGATCGCTCCCTTGTTTCGTGTGTCGGATGTCTGTGAGAGCCGGCGGGCCGACTGTGGTCGGCTATGTCGAGGCATGAAAGAGGGCGCCTGATGCCACATGGGGCGGGTAAGGGCAAGCGACCTTTTTGTGACGTCCGTGATCGGAGCGCAAGTGGCCGCCCAAGTGGGTGCGCTAACACGATCTATCGCATCGATGGTCCGTGCGAAGTGGGCCCCTCTAGCGGTTGTTGGCGCCTGGGTCTATGGTCGGCCTCACCCTGGAGATCGACAGATGTCACCCATGCGCATCGCCCTGCATTGCTTCGCCGCTCTCGCCATCCTGATGGGCTTCGTGTGGATCGGGCAGGGCTCGGGTCACTTTCCCTATCCGGCGTCGAGTTTCATGATCGATCAGAGCCCCTGGATCATGTACGGCGCCATTCTCGCTCTTGCGGGCGTCGCCGGTCTGGTGATGTTGCGCCGTCGCTGAAACCATCCAGAAACGGTGAGGGCCCACCGGCGGGTGGGCCCTTTAGATCGTCCGATGGCCGCATTCAGGCCTGTCGATAGGCCCGGATCGCTTCGGCGACGTCGACAGGCTGGCGCTCGGCACCTGCAGCAAGAGCAGAGGTCGCAGGTGGTTCCGAGGTCTCTGCACCCGAAAGCAGCCCGGCGATGATGCGGGCCTGCGAGACTTCCAATGCCCGCTCGCGCGCCCTGTTCAGGCTCTGGTCGATCAGGGTGGTCACCTGTTGAGCGAAGTCGCTTACCGCGCCTTCAGGGCTGACCCGCTTCCCGCGATACTCCGCCAGTGCTGCGGCCTCGATCGCGTCTTCTGCCGACATACGCTCGCTCGCCGGGGCCGACGTGACCGGGCGGTCGCTCGCAATGGGTGAAGGCGTGGTCGCGGTGGGGCTTACTTCGGCGCCTGTATCGGCCTCGTTGGCCGGCGGTGCCGGATCAAAAGCGTCCGCGTCCGTTTCTTCGGGGCCAGTCGCTGCTTCTTCTGCGACTGCCTCATCGGCGACGGCCGTGTCGTTGGAAACGGAAGTGTCTTCAGGCGCAGCCTGCAGTTCGGTCTCGGAAGAGGCCGGCTCCTCGCCAACCGGTGTAGGTTCCGCGTCGGCTTCCGTCTGGGCTGGTGGCGTCTCGGCGGTCACCTCTTCAGGAGCGCCGCTGCCCTCATCGACCGCAGGTGATGGTTCGCCCGTTTCTTCGGACGGAGCCGGTTGATAGGTGCCGTCGTCGATATCACCGGGCGCTGCCGCTTCCGGCTCCTGATAGGATGGCTGAGTGGTTTCGGAGGGTGGCGGTGAAGAGGTCGAGCCCGATGTCGTGCCAGACGACGGACGGGTCGTGGTTCCGGACGAGCCGGAACCGAAAAGTATGGGGGCGAGCATGATGGTCCATGGGGTTGGAGTGTATCGTCGGCACCCCTAATACAAGCAGTCTCTTGACCGACCGTCGCTTTCGTTTATGCAGTTTGTGTCAAATACCCCGGATATTCAGGGGGATGTCAGACGTCCTGATAGAGGCGCGCTGCCATCGGCGCGGCCTCCAGATCGAGCTCATCGTTGAAGCCTTCGAGCTTTGTCAGGAAGTGGTCGATGATCCGGCCGTAACTGGCATTGCGAGAGCGCGGCACGCGCGCGCGCTCTTCGACGATCGGTTCGGGTTCGGTCACGAAAGCTGCGGGATCAAGCGCCAGCAGCATCCGGTCTTCATGTCCGGCATCTGTCATCACGGGAACTCTCATCTCCCAGGTTTCTCTCGTTTGAGTAAACCCAAGAGATTTCCAACCCGTTCAGTCGATCGCTCTCATTTTAGCGAATGCGAATTTGATGCCGGTCATCGGTGTGCTCAGATCGATTTCGCCGCCCCGCCATCGACGCGCAGCATGGTGCCGGTGATGTAGCTCGCAGGGCTAGAGCAGAGGAAGGCAGCGGCGGCGGCGAACTCTTCGACGCGGCCGAGCCTTTGGGCCGGGATCGACTTGACCGATGCCGCGCGCACTTCGTCCAGCGACTTGCCCTGCTTCTTGGCATTGGCGCCATCGAGTTCGTCGATGCGGTCGGTATGGATGCGGCCTGGCAGGATCATGTTGGCGGTGACGCCATAGGAGGCAAGCTCTGCCGACAGCGTTTTGTTCCAACCGACAAGCGCGCCGCGCAGCGTGTTGGAAAGGGCGAGGTTCGGGATCGGCTCGAAGACGCCCGACGAGGCGACGGTGAGGATGCGTCCGAAGCCTTGCGTCTTCATGAGGGGGGCCAGTGCATTGGTGAGCGTGATGACGCGAACCACCATGGACTGGAAGAAGTTGTAGAGCTTCTCGGCATCCATGTCCTCGACGGTGCCGGGCGTCGGCCCACCGGTATTGTTGACGAGGATGTCGATGCCGCCGAGCGTGTGGTGAACCGCATGCAGCATCTGGTCGACGAAATGCGCATCGGCGAGGTCGGCGACCACATAATCCGCCTTGCCGCCAGCAGCCCTGATCGCCTCGACATTGGCTTTCAGTTTTTCTTCTGTGCGACCGCAGATGAGGACATGGCATCCTTCCGCTGCGAGCGCCTTGGCGATGCCGAGGCCAAGACCGCGCGAGGCGGCGAGCACGAGGGCGCGTTTGCCGGAAATACCGAGATCCATTGTGTATCCTCCCATGGATGCGATGTGTTTGTTGACAGTCTATCGGTGCCTGATCGCGATCGAAACCCCGACGATCTGCGGATCAACCGGATTCAGAACGGCACCTTGCCCGGATTGAACAGGGTGTCGGGGTCGAGCATGGCCTTGATCTGACGCGCAAGCGCCTGTTTCACCGGATCGACATGGGTGAGATAGGCGGCATGCTTTTCGAGGCCAACACCGTGTTCGGCGGAGAAGCTGCCGCCCGAGGTGCGGATGCCATCATAGACCGCTGCCTCGACGGCCGTCTTCCGGTCGAAGGGCAGGGGTCCGGCAGCGGCGATCGCGATATGCAGGTTGCCGTCGGCAATATGCCCGTAGACATAGGCTTCGAGGCCATCGCCGATCGCGTTGAGACGATCAGTCAGTCCGGCAACATAGTCGTCCAGGGCAGAGGGTGGCATCGAAACGTCGAAGGATGGCGCATTCGGAAATGCGGCGAAGTAGAAGCCCGAATCCTCGCGCATATCCCAGAAGCGGCGCGCCTGATCGGAGGACTGGGCGACGATCCCGCCCTGAAGTTCGGCCTCCTCCCAGATCTCGGCGAGTTCTGCCTCGAGAAGCGTTGTTGCAGCCTCTGCCGTCTCGCCTGAGACTTCCAGCAGCAGCACCGGCGCATCGTTTTCCAGCCAGGACAGGTCGAAGCGCTTCAGCGCTGCGTGATCGCGCACATACCGTGGCCACATCATCTCGGCGGCTTCCAACTGGAGTGCCCCATGGCGCCGCAGCCGCGCGGCAACCCGCAACCCGCGGCTCGCATCGGGTACGCCGAGGAGCGCCACGGCACGATGCGGGCGGATCGGCTCGACCTTCAGCACGAGCCGCGTGACGAAACCGAAGGCGCCTTCGCTGCCGATCAGCAGCTGCTTCAGATCCGGCCCCGCCGAGACCTTCACCACCCTGGTCAGGTCCGAGAAGATCTCGCCCGAGGGCAGGACGGCTTCGAGGCCGAGAATCTGATGGCGCATCACGCCATTGCGGAAGGCGAGGATGCCGCCGGCATTGGTCGCAGCCATTCCCCCGATCGTTGCCGAACCACGCGAGCCGAGATCGATGCCCGTGGTCAGCCCATGCGGTTCCAGTGCCGCTTGCAGGGCTTCAAGCGTGACGCCTGCCTCCACTTCGACCGTTTCCTCGTCCGGATGAATGGCGAGCACCCGGTTGAGCCGGGCGCTGGACAGGATGATTTCACCCGCATGGGAAACGCTGCCGCCGACAAGCCCGCTGACCCCACCCTGCGGCACGATGGCAACGCGGTTTGCCCTGCACCAGGATACGAGTGCCGCGACCGCCTCCGTCGATGCGGGCTGCACCATCACGCCGGCATCGAGGTTCGCCGGATCTTCTCCGGGATGGCGACCGATCAGTGCCTCGGGACCGAGGATCCGGAGGTCCGGATGCAGGCCGTCAAGTGCCGAGGTGAGATCGAGCGGCGAGAGGGTCGGATGCGAAGACATGAAGCAAACCTGAACTGTTCGCGGCTTCTTCGCCGGAAACGCCGGTCGTCGCAAGTCACCCTGTCGACATTCCTGATCTGTGGGGTCCCTCTCAGAGCTCGGCCGGGAAGCCGGGTGCCCGCAGATCGGTGCCGGTGGCGTCTTCGAGAAGTTTCACGACCTGCGACGACCAGGCGTCGCCGCCATAGGCCGAGCGGGCGCGAATAAAGGTCTGCATCGCATGGGAGGCAAGATCGAGCGGCACGCCGAATTCGCGACCGAAGCCGAGCGCGAAGCCGAGATCCTTCACCGCGAGGTCCATGGTGAAATTGATATTGTAGCTGCCGTTCAGGATGACCTGGCCTTCCGTCTCGTGCACGAAGCTGTTGCCGGAGGAGGCCTTGATGATGTTGAAGGCATCCGTCAGGTCGATGCCCCCCTTCTTCGCCAGCATCAGCGCCTCGCCGGTCGCGATCAGGTGGATGAAGGCGAGCATGTTGGTGATCACCTTGATCACGGCCGCCTTGCCGAGCGGACCGGCGCGGAAGATCCGCTTGCCCATCGCCTGGAAGGCCGGCAGGTGCTGATCGTAAAGGTCTTCGTCGCCGCCAATGATGACGGTGATCTCTCCGGAGGCTGCCAGATGCACGCCGCCGGTGACGGGCGCTTCGAGCATGCGCACGCCGGCATCGGCTGCGATCTTGCCGAGACGCAGGACCTCCTGTTCGTCGAGCGTGCTCATTTCGATCCAGGTGGCGCCGGGCTTCAGACCTTTCAGAATGCCGCGCTCGCCGGTCAGCACCCGTTCGCTGACCTTGGGCGAGGGCAGGCAGGTGATGACGGCATCCGCGATTTCGGCCACACTTTGAGGATCGGCTGCAAACCGGGCGCCGGCGGCCACCAACTCCTTGGCATTGTCGGGATCGAGATCGTTGACCACGACGGCAAAGCCTGCCCGAACCAGGCTACCGGCGAGATGACGGCCAAGATGCCCGAGCCCGATGAAACCATATGTGAGTGCCATGTCGTCTTGTCCCCCGCTGACGTGTGTCGTGAGACTGCGACAAAGCGCGGAAGCGTTCAAAGGCAGATTTTGGCCTGCGACGAGATTTGACGCAGGCGGAACACACTGCGGCACTTTTCGTTGGTGACAAGCGAGGTGCCGCCAACGATGAGCAGCGTGACCGCGGCGATACCGTCGCATTGACCCTTACGTTCACGTAAGATATTCTTCTGCTTCACACCGCCCTGCCGGAATTTGCGCCTCGGCGCGTCGCGCTTCGGCTCGACAATCTGGTTGGGTTTTGTCAAGGAGGAGGGCGGAACGCACCGCCTGGCGAGGAATGACAGATGAGCACCGAGATGGAACTGCCTGAACGCGAAAGCATGGAATTCGACGTCGTGATCGTGGGCGCAGGCCCTGCAGGTTTATCGGCAGCGATCCGTCTGAAACAGGTCAATCCGGATCTGACCGTTGTCGTGCTCGAAAAGGGTGCGGAAGTCGGCGCGCACATTCTCTCCGGTGCCGTGGTCGATCCTGTAGGCATTGACCGGCTGATCCCCGGCTGGCGTGAGGAAGCCGATCACCCATTCAAGACGGAAGTCACCGACGACCAGTTCCTCTTCCTCGGACCGGCCGGCTCAATACGCCTTCCCAATATGCTGATGCCGCCGCTGATGAACAATCACGGTAATTACATCGTCTCGCTCGGCAATGTCTGTCGTTGGCTGGGCGCTCATGCAGAAGCGCTCGGCGTCGAGATCTATCCGGGCTTTGCCGCAGCCGAAGTGCTTTACAACGACGAGGGCGCCGTCATCGGCGTTGCGACCGGCGACATGGGTATCGAGAAGAACGGCGAGCCAGGCCCGGCCTATACCCGCGGCATGGAACTGCTCGGCAAATATGTGCTGATCTCCGAAGGCGTGCGCGGTTCGCTCGCCAAGCAGCTGATCGCCAAGTATGATCTCTCGCGCGAAAGCGACGTGCAGAAGTTCGGCATTGGTCTGAAAGAGCTCTGGCAGGTCAAGCCCGAGCACCACAAGCCGGGTCTCGTGCAGCACTCCTTCGGTTGGCCGCTCGGCATGAAGACCGGTGGCGGCTCGTTCCTCTATCACCTCGAAGACAACATGGTCGCCGTCGGCTTCGTCGTGCACCTGAACTACAAGAACCCCTATCTCTACCCCTTCGAGGAGTTCCAGCGCTTCAAGACGCATCCGGCGATCGCCAAGACCTTCGAAGGCGGCAAGCGTCTGTCCTATGGCGCCCGCGCCATTACCGAAGGCGGTTACCAGTCGGTGCCGAAGCTCTCCTTCCCCGGCGGCGCGCTGATCGGCTGTTCCGCCGGTCTCGTCAACGTTCCCCGCATCAAGGGCAGCCATAACGCCGTGCTCTCCGGCATGCTGGCGGCCGAGAAGATCGCGGACGCAATTGCCGCGGGTCGCGCCAATGACGAGCCGATCGAGATCGAGAACGAATGGCGCTCGACCGATATCGGCAAGGACCTGAAGCGCGTACGCAACGTCAAGCCGCTCTGGTCGAAGCTCGGCACGGCACTCGGCGTTGGCCTTGGCGGCATCGACATGTGGATGAACCAGCTCCTCGGCTTCTCCTTCTTCGGCACGCTGAAGCACGGCAAGACCGATGCGGAGTCCCTGGAGCCGGCGGCAGACCACAAGCCGATCACCTATCCGAAGCCGGATGGTGTGTTGACCTTCGACCGCCTCTCTTCCGTGTTCCTCTCCAACACCAATCACGAGGAAGACCAGCCGGTCCATCTCAAGGTTAGGGATATGGACCTGCAGAAGCGCTCCGAACTCGGCGTCTATGCCGGTCCGTCGACCCGTTACTGTCCGGCGGGCGTCTATGAATGGGTGGAAAAGGACGGCGAGGAAACCTTCGTCATCAACGCCCAGAACTGCGTCCACTGCAAGACCTGCGACATCAAGGACCCGAACCAGAATATCAACTGGGTGCCGCCACAAGGCGGCGAAGGGCCGGTCTATCCGAACATGTAAATGTTCGGGAGGCAGGCCCGCACGGACCGCCGCTGGCAAATTGGCGGCGAAGGGCCGGTCTATCCGAACATGTGAGGATTGAAAGGGCGGTCGAGAGGCCGCCCTTTTTTGCTTTGCGGGGCTGTGTCGCCACCAGCCTCCGCCCCATCTTCGCCATCGATCTTAACAGGCACCTTCACATTTAACCCGTCATTAACCATAAATTCCTAGGCTCCTCGGCAACGAATCGTAATCCCGAGGACGCCTGAAACATGACCATTTCCCGCCGCGGTCTCCTGTTTGGCCTGCCGCTCTTCATCGCCGGCTGCCAGTCCGTTCCCAATCAGCAGGCCCTGTATGGCGACGTGCCGGACGAGCCGTTTCCGCTGAAAAAGGTGCCGATCGAGAAGATCAAGCCCGAGCTCCGACGTCAGGAAGTGGCATACGAGACGCCGCACGCTCCAGGAACAATCGTCGTCAATACGCCCGAGCGCAGGCTCTACCATGTGATGGGCAACGGTCGGGCCATGCGCTACGGCATCGGCGTCGGGCGTGCGGGCCTTGCCCTTTCCGGCAACGCCTATATCGGCCGCAAGGCTGAATGGCCGAGCTGGACGCCGACCCCCAATATGATCCGCCGTGATCCCGAGCGGAACCTGAAATATGCAGGCGGCGTGCCCGGCGGCCCGAACAATCCCCTCGGCGCGCGCGCCATGTATCTCTATCGGGGCGGCAACGACACCATGTTCCGCATTCATGGCACCAACCAGCCATGGTCGATCGGCCAAGCCATGTCCTCGGGGTGTGTGCGCATGATGAACCACGACGTGATCGATCTCTATGCGCGCGTCGATGTCGGCAGCAAGGTCGTGGTGATTCAGGCCTGACCGGCGCTTCGACTTTCCTGTCTTTATTGTGGCGCTGGTTCCTGGACCGGCGCCACTTTGCTGTGATCGATTGGCCCTGTCTTGTCACACGCAGTCACGAGTCTGCCATCGCACTTGAGGCTCCAAGCCTTCGCCCCAATCTCCCCGCAGTGAAACTTTTCGGCGCGCCTATGCGTCGAATGTCCTGTTGACGCTGTGTCGACCACTTCCGGTCGGCCGGAGGCTTTTTTCGCCGACCGATCAGGACTAAGTGGGAACAGACGCGCCGGGTACCGCTGCGTCGACGATTTGAGAAGGGATTTTGAATGGCTCGCGATACGAACGCCGGCTCGTCGGACCTCGGTGGTTGCCAGATCGAGGCGACCCTGCAGCTGCTCGACGGCAAATGGAAGGGCGTGATCCTCCACCATCTCCTCAAAGACGAAGTGTTGCGCTTCAACGAACTGGTGAAGCGCCTGCCATCGATTACCCATCGCATGTTGTCCAAGCAGTTGCGCGACATGGAGGTCGCCGGTCTCGTCGCCCGCACCGTCTATCCGGTCGTGCCGCCGCGTGTGGATTATTCCCTGACCCCGCTCGGGCGCAGCCTTGAGCCGGTGCTTCAGGCGATCGGCCGCTGGGGCCAGGAGAACCTCGTGGCGGTCGAGGATGCGGCGCTGAAGCCGAGTGAGAGCCCGACCGGCAGTGCCGCCATCATGCGCTCCGCTGCCTGATCCCGGCCGTCAGCCTGCGGGCAGGCGTCGGGACAAGAGGCCGGTCGATAGCAGCACGCCGAGCCCGGTGACGACGGCCGCAACCAGGATCGAAATGCCGAGCGGCTCCGCAAGCAGCACGGCACCGCCAATCGCCGCCGCAACGGGTGTGATCGCCGTATAGGCGGCAGCCTGGGTTCCGCCAAGCGAACGAACCGCCGTCCCGTAAAGTAATGTCGCGACGAGTCCGGACAGCAGGCCCTGCGTGACGGATTGCAGCGCGATTTCCCCCAAAGGTGCCGTCAGGAACTGCGTGCCGACAAAGGGCAGTGCGGCAAGATTGAGGATGGTCGACCAGACGCAGATCAGCGCGGCGCCCTCGAAGGCGTCGAGACCGCTGCGACGGAAGGCATGGGTATAAACGGCCCAAAGCGTCGCGCCGATGGGCAGGATGGTAAAGCTGATCCAGCCGAGCCCGTCGGCGCCCAGATTGCCCGCAAGCAGGATGCCGCCGCCCGCAAGGATCGCAACCATGCCTGCCTTGCGCCATCTGTCGGGTCGTTCGCCGAGGAAAGCCATCCCGATGACGGCGACCGCAAGCGGCATCAGCCCCGGCAGCAGCACGCCGGCCGCGGAGGCGGGTGTATGGCGCATGCCAAAGGCAACGATCTGAAAGAAGGGCGCGCCGGAGCCGAGAATCATCAGGCAGAGTGGCCCCATGGCCCCCTTGGGAAACAACCCGGTACGCCACCAGACCGGCGCCAGCACGAGCGCCGGAATGCCATAACGCAGAAGACTGAGGTCGAGGGGGCCAAGCCCGGCGCCGACGCTATGGCGCGTGGAGACGAGCCATGAGGCCCAGATGAGCACGACGGACAGCGCCGACAATGCACCCAGCGCTGAGCGGCCGGAGCCGGGAAGGGGAGTGGTGCCGACGGCAGACATCTCTTTGCTCCGGATTGCTTGGATTGCATCCATTCTAGCGATGCCGATACGGTGTGTCCTTGCGTAATGCATCTCGACGGGCTAGCTAATTGGCAGATTCTGCTCCAAAGCGCGCTCATGAGTGAAATTCATGCCAAAGCTCGACAAGTTCGACCATGCAATCCTCGATCTGCTTCAGGCCGATGCGCGCACCGCCAATGTCGAGATTGCCGAGAGGGTGGGCCTTTCGCAATCGCCTTGCTTGAGACGGATCAGGCTGATGGAGGAAAGCGGCATCATTCGCGGCTACCGTGCCGATCTTGACCGTCGGATGCTCGGGCTCGAACTCACGGTCTTCGTCGCCTTCAAGGTGGCGCGCCACACGCGCGAGAATGCCGATGCGCTGCACGAGGCCTTGCTCGACATTCCCGAAGTCGTTGCCTGTTACATGATTTCGGGCGAGTCCGATTTCCTGGCGGAAGTCGTCGTCGAAAATCTCTCGGCTTACGAGACCTTGCTGACGGAGAAGTTGCTCGTCTTGCCCAACGTGACCGACATCCGGTCGAATTTTGCCATCAGGAGCGTCAAGACCGGCGGGCCGCTGAAGCTCCCGGTTCGCACCTGATCGCGTAGGATCCGGCCGCCGCAGATACGGCGGCCGCTAAGGACTCGCTCAGGCCGGAAAACCCTCCAGCACGATCTTGCCGCGCGTGCGGTTGCTCTCGATCAGCCTGTGCGCCTCGCGCAGGTTTTCTGCCGTGATCGGCCCGAGCACGGTATCGAGCGTCGTGCGGATCTTGCCCGCGTCGATGAGTTCGGCAACTTGCGTCAAGAGCTTATGCTGCTCGATCATGTCAGGCGTCTGGAAGACCGGCCGGGAGAACATGAACTCCCAGTGCAGCGACACGACCTTCTGCTTGAAGGCCAGGATGTCGAAGCCTTCGGGGAAGTCGTCGATCAGGCAGATGCGGCCCATCGGTGCGATGATCTCAGCCATCGCCAGTCGATGCTGGCCGCTATGGGTCACCGAGAAGATGAAACCCGGCGGGTCGATGCCAAGTGCGGCATATTCCTGGGCAAGTGGCTTGCTGTGGTCGATAACGTGATCGGCGCCGAGCGACTTCGCCCAGTCCGCGGTTTCGGGCCGGGAGGCCGTGGCGATGACGGCAAGGTCTGTCAGCTCCTTGGCAAGCTGGATGGCAATCGAGCCGACGCCACCGGCACCGCCTGTGATCATGATCGACCGTCCGGCACCGAGGACCGGATCACTCACTTTCAGCCTGTCGAACAGCGCTTCATAGGCGGTGATGGCGGTCAGCGGCAGGGCCGCGGCTTGTGCAAAGGAGAGCGTCTTCGGCTTAAGGCCGACGATGCGTTCGTCCACGAGGTGGTATTCGGCATTGGTACCCGGACGATTGATCGCGCCGGCGTAGTAGACCTCGTCACCCGGTTTGAAAAGCGTCACCTCCGGGCCGACGGCCGTGACCACACCCGCCGCATCATAACCGAGAACACGGGCTTCGCCCGCTGGCGGCGTCTGGTTTTTGCGGACCTTCGTGTCGACGGGATTGACCGAGATGGCCTTGATCTGGACCAGAAGGTCGTGGCCGGACGCTTGCGGCATCGGCAGGTCGAGGTCAACCAGTGCCGTCTCCGAGGTGATGGGCTGAGGCGTGTAAAAACCGATGGCACGCATGTAAAACTCCTGTCTGGCGTTTGAACGCTGCCCATTAAGAACATGGATTAGTGTTCTGCAAGAATGCACATTTTCTGTTTGTAGGCGCGATTGTGAGCCTTGGTATCAGACAGGATGCTGTCCAATGTCCCGGCCACGCGCCGAGATGACGATCAACTTTTCTAGCCTGTCGTGCCGCCGCGGTCGATCATGCCCTGACGCAGCTGGGCCGGAGCCCGCATCGTGGAGGAACCGTCAGGCCCGTCCGGGTGATCATATCGCAGCTGTGCCTTGAAATCCGCGCCTTCGCTTTCGATCTTTGGCGATGCAACAAATCGCGCAGGTCCGGCGTTGCCCGCTAGGACGCACTATATCCTCAAAGGATTTCCATGAAAATCAAGGCGGTACTCAATCGCGACGGTGGCACCTTCAAGACCACCGACATGCAGACCTATTGCGAGACGGCAACCCGCGCCTTTGCGGCGAAGGGGCATGATCTGGACTGCGATGTCGTGGCCGGTGACGAGGTTGTCCAGGCACTGGAAAAGGCGAGCAAGGAGAGCGATCTCGACGCGCTTCTGGCCGGCGGGGGGGATGGCACGATATCGACCGCTGCAGGCATCGCCTGGGAAGCCGGCGTGCCGCTCGGCATCATACCCGCCGGCACGATGAACCTTTTTGCACGCTCGCTGCAACTGCCGCTCGACATCTGGAAGGTACTGGACCTCCTGGCAGACGCGACCGTTGTCGACGTCGATATCGCAACGGCAAACGGTCGACCCTTCGTGCACCAGTTTTCGGCCGGCCTGCACGCCCGCATGGTCCGGATGCGTAATCAGATGAATTTTGCGTCGCGCCTCGGCAAGATCCGGGCGAGCACCAGCGCTGCCTTCGGCGTCATGCTTGATCCGCCGCGTTTCGAGGTTATCTTCGATATCGACGGTGACGGCAGCAGCGACGAACGTCCGGTCTCGGCGATCTCCGTCTCCAACAATCCGCTCGGCAACAATTCGCTGTTCTTCGCTGACCGCGTCGATACCGGCAAGCTCGGCGTCTACCTGGCAGAGCCATTGGAACCGACAGGCGTTGGAAAGCTCGCTTTCGATATCATCAGGGGAAAGTTCAAGGACAACGAGGCAGTCACCGCCTCGACCGCGGAAAGGGTGCGCCTGCATTTCCCCAAACATCGCAAGGGTGCAGCCTGCGTGCTCGATGGCGAGCTCCTGCGCATGCCGGCCGATGTCGAGATCAAGATCCATGCCGGACAGCTGAAGGTTCTTGTCGCACAGCCACAGATCCAGACGAAAAGCTGAACGAAAACGGCGCCCGATTGGGGCGCCGTTTGATGGTTCACGATGGCTATCCAGTCAGTGGCTGAAGGCCGCTGCAATCAGATCGCGGGTATAGTCTTCCTGCGGATGATCGAAGATCGCCTCGGTTTCACCCTGCTCGACGATCTTGCCGTTCTTCATCACGATCACATGGTCCGACATCGCGCGGATGACCGAGAGGTCGTGGCTGATGAAGACGTAAGACAGGCCGTGCTTGTCCTGCAGGTCACGCAAGAGTTCGATCACCTGACGCTGCACCGAGCGATCGAGCGCAGACGTCGGCTCATCCAAGATGACGACCTTGGGCTTCAGGATCATCGAGCGGGCGATCGCGATACGCTGACGCTGGCCGCCCGAGAACTCGTGCGGATAGCGGTTGCGGGCCGCCGGATCGAGACCGACCTCCTTGAGTGCCGCGATCGCCCGGGCATCACGCTCGGCCCGGCTGAGCTGCGGCTCATGCACGTAAAGACCTTCGGTGATGATCTCGCCAACCGTCTGGCGCGGCGAGAGCGAGCCGTAGGGGTCCTGGAAGACCAGCTGCAGCTGTCGGCGGAAAGGGCGCATGCCGGCACGGTCGAGGTTGGAGATATCGGCCGTCTCGAAGCGGAAAGCGCCATCGGCTGCGAGCAGCTTCAGCAAAGCGCGGCCGAGCGTCGACTTGCCAGATCCCGATTCCCCGACGATGCCGATGGTCTGGCCCTGGCGGAGCCGGACGCTGACCTGGTCGACCGCGCGGAATGTACGGTTCGGACGCAGGAAGCCACCGCTGCCGATGTCGAAATCGACGGTGACATTGCGCCCTTCCAGAACGACCGGGGCATCGTCAGCCGGTGGCGGCTTGGTGCCGCTCGGTTCTGCAGCCAGCAACATCTTCGTGTAGTCGTGCTGGGCATTGCCGAAGATGTCGTCTCGGCTGCCCTGCTCGACGATCTCGCCCTTGCGCATGACGGCCACGCGGTCGGCGACGTGTTTGACCACGCCGAGATCGTGGGTGATCAGGACGATCGCCATGCCGAAGCGCTTCTGCAGATCCGCAAGCAGGGTGAGGATCTGCGCCTGGATGGTGACATCGAGCGCGGTCGTCGGTTCGTCGGCGATCAGCACGTCCGGCTCGTTGGCGAGCGCCATCGCGATCATCACGCGCTGGCGCTGGCCACCGGACATTTCGTGCGGATAGCTGTCGATGCGCCGTTCGGGATCGGGGATCCCGACCAGTTTCAGGAGTTCCAGCACGCGGGCGCGGGCCTGGGCCTTGTTCATGCCGCGGTGATGGATCAGCGGTTCTGATATCTGCTTGCCGATCCGGTAGAGGGGATCGAGCGAGGTCATCGGCTCCTGGAAGATCATGGTGATCTTCGCACCGCGCACCTTGTTCAGCTCGCCGAACGGCAGGCCGACGATGTTGCGTCCGCCATAGACGGCCTCGCCGGTGACATCGCCGTTCTTGGCGAGCAGACCCATGATGCCCATCATGGTCTGGCTCTTACCCGAGCCGCTTTCGCCGACGATGGCGAGCGTTTCGCCCTTCTTCACCGAGAAGCTGATGCCCTTCACCGCTTCCACGGTGCCGTCGGGTGTCGCGAATGTCACCTTCAGGTCGGAAACGGCGAGCACGGTTTCGTTGTTGGTCTTGTCGTCCATGCTCATCGGTCCTTCGGATCCAGCGCATCCCGCAGGCCGTCGCCCACGAAATTCAGCGAAAACAGTGTCACCACGAAGAAGATCGCCGGGAAGATCAAAAGCCAGGGCGCATTCTGCATGCTGGCAGCCCCTTCCGAGATCAGCGTGCCCCAGCTGGCAAGCGGCGCCTGGACGCCGAGTCCGAGGAAGGACAGGAAGCTCTCGAGCAGGATGACCTTCGGCACGATGACCGTGACGAAAACGATGACCGGGCCGATCGTGTTCGGGATGATGTGCCGGCGGATGATCTGCCAATCGGTCAGCCCCAGCGCCTCCGCCGCCCCGACGAATTCGCGGCGTTTGAGCGACAGCGTCTGGCCGCGCACGATGCGGGCCATTTCCAGCCACTCCACCGCCCCGATGACAAGGAAGATCAGCACGACCGATCTCCCGAAGAAGACGACGAGCACCACGACCAGGAAGACGAAGGGCAGCGAATAGAGGATTTCGACGAGGCGCATCATCACATTGTCGACGCGGCCACCGAGATAGCCGGAGGTCGCGCCATAGACGACGCCGATGCCGAGCGAGACGAGGCTGGCCGCAAGGCCCACGGCGAGCGAGATCTGACCGCCCAGCATGACGCGGACGAGCAGGTCTCGGCCGTTGGAATCCGTGCCGAAGGGGAAGGTGATCTGGTCCACATTGCCTGACACGGTGAGGCTTCGACCGTCTGCTGCCTGGTCCACGACTTCGGAATTCTTGAATTCGTTGTTGCGGTCGAAGTAGCGGATCGTGCGGGAATCGATTTCCGAGCTCGAGCTGACCACGGCAGTGAAACGACCATCCTCGACCGTAAAGCTGTCGAGTGTCACTCTTGCCCGCTGGGCCACGCTTTCGGCCACTTGCTGCAGCGTTTCAGGATCGGGCCGCGGGGTCAGGCTCGGCGGCACGTTGACGTAGGAGGAAAAGACCTGGTCGTAGCTATGCGGCACGAACAGGGGGCCGGCGAAAGAGAACAGGGTGACGAACACCAGAAGCACGCAGCCCGTAATTGCCGCCTTGTTGCGCCGAAAACGCATCATGGCGAGCTGGGCGAGGCTGCGCCCGGTGATCTCCGCCTGAGGGGTAACGGTGATATCAGTCATTGCGAACCCTCGGATCGAGCAGGCCATAAGCGATGTCGACCAACAGGTTGAAGACGATCACGAACACGGCGACGAGGATGACGGTGCCCATGACGAGGGGATAGTCGCGGTTGAGCGCGCCGAGCACGAAGTAGCGGCCGACACCGGGAATGGTGAAGATCGTCTCCACCACGGCGGAGCCGGTCAGAAGTGCGGCGGCACAAGGCGCGAGATAGGAAACGATCGGCAGCATCGCGCCACGCATCGCATGGGTCACCACGACCACGCGCGAGGGCAGGCCGTAAGCCTTGGCCGTGCGGATATGGTCAGTATGAAGCGCCTCGATCATCGCACCACGGGTGAGGCGGGCGAAAACGGCAAGCTGCGGCAAGGCAAGTGCGGTCACCGGCAGGATCAGGTAACGCAGCGAGCCATCGCCCCAGCTACCGGCCGGCAGCCAGTTGAGGATGACGGCAAACAACAGCGTCAGCACCGGACCCACCACGAAATTGGGGATGGTGACGCCCACCGTCGCAAACGACATGACGGCGAAATCAAGCGTGCTGTTTTGCCGGAGCGCGGCAAGCGTGCCGAGCAGCACACCGCCGATCAAGGCGACCAGGATTGCGATGCCGCCGAGCTGGATCGAATAGGGCAGCGCCTTGCCGATCAGTTCAGAGACGGTGTTGTCCTTGTAGATGAAGCTCGGGCCGAGATCGCCGGTGACGGCATTGCCGATATAGCTCAGATACTGGTTGATCAGCGGCTGGTCGAGTTTGTAGGTGGCCATTATATTGGCCATCGTCTGAGGCGGAAGCGGGCGCTCAAGGTTGAATGGGCCGCCCGGCGCAAAGCGCATCAGAAAGAATGAGATGGTGACGACGATGAAGATCGTCGGGACGGCACTCATCAGCCGCCGCAGCACGAAGGATGTCATGTCCTGCTCCTGAATGGACGACGCGCGGCTTGAACCGTGCGTCGTCCGGTCACGTGACGAGATTATTCAGCGACGCGAAGGAAGCGGCTGAGATGCTCGTTGGCAGCATTGTCCTGCCAGCCGGTGACGCGGTCGGAGACCAGCCACAGGTTCGCAGTGCTCATCAGCGGAGCGATCGGCTGATCACGCATGAGCATGACTTCGGCATCATGCAGGATCTTCTTGCGGGCGTCGGCATCACCTTCGGTGTAGGACTTTGCCATCAGCGCGTCGAACTCCGGATTGTTGTACTTGCCGTAGTTGAACGAGGTGTTGGTCGAGACGTTGAGGCCGAGGAAGTTTTCTGCATCCGCATAGTCGGCGACCCAGCCTGCACGGGCGACGTTGAAGGCGCCGCCTTCCTGCAGATAGGCGTAGTGCGAGGCCACGTCGAGGTTGGTCATCGTCACCGTTGCACCAAACGTGTTCTTCCACATGTCGGCGACAGCGGTTGCGACGCGCTCGTGGTTCGGGTTGGTGTTGTAGCGGATCTCGATGGCGAGCGGCTTGCCGCCTTCACCGTAACCGGCTTCCTTCATCAGTTCGATCGCCTTGTCTTCGCGGTCGAGCTGCGACATTTCGGCGAAATCGGCCTTAGCTGCCTCGTAACCGCCGAGACCGTCCGGAACCAGCGAGTAGGTCGGCAGCTGGGCGCCCGAATAGATTTCGTTAGCAAGGAAGTCGCGGTCGACGGCCATGGAAAGCGCCTGACGGACGCGAACGTCGCTAAAGGGCTCCTGGCGGGTGTCGAAGACATAGTAGTAGGTCGAGGCCGACGGCGAGACGCGGACCTGCTCGCCATAGCTATCCTTCAGACGGTTAATCTGGTCGGCCGAGAAGTTGTAGACGAGGTCCATTTCCTTGGCTTCGAAACGGCGGACCGAAGCGGCCTGGTCATCGATCGGGTAGAAGACGACCTTGTCGATCTGGGTATTGGCGGCATCCCAGTGGCTTTCGTTCTTCACGACGACGAGGTTGTCGTTCGGCACGTGGCTTTCGAGCTTGTAGGCACCGTTGGACACCATGACGCCCGGCTTGACGAAATCCTTGCCGTTCTTTTCGACGCTGGCCTTGGAGACGGGCAGGGCGGTCTGGTGGGCCAGAAGTTCGAGGAAGAACGGGGTTGCGCGCTCGAGAGTGACTTCGAGGGTCTTCTCGTCGACGGCCTTGACGCCGATTTCTTCCAGCTTCGCTTCACCCTTGTTGGCCTTTTCGGCATTCTTGATCGGGTAGAGGATGTTGGCGTATTTCGCGGCGGTTTCCGGGTTCTGGACGCGCTGGATCGAGTAGACGAAGTCTTCAGCCGTTACCGGCGAGCCATCCGACCACTTGGCGTTTTCGCGGATCTTGAAGGTGTAGACGGTGCCATCGTCGGAGATGGTCCAGCTTTCGGCAGCGCCGGGCACGATTTCGCCCTTGGCGTCGTAGATCGTCAGGCCCTCATAGAGATCCTTCAGGATGAAGGCTTCGATGTCGATCGACGTATTGGCTTGGTCGAGCGTTTGCGGCTCGCCGGAATTGCCGCGATGAAGCACGACTTCGGCCAGCGCCTGGCTTGCGCCAAACATCAAGGAGGTGAGGAGAAGTGAGGTGCCGAGCAACCGGCGCGTCTGGATAGACATCGTTTTTGAACTCCCAGTTCACGTTAACGGAAACGGACAGAAGAATATTCGTGCGGAGGTGGCAAGCCGCATTTTTTGTGGCCACCCTAATTTTAGGGAGGAAATTGGAGGGGTAGCCTGTGACTTGGCACGAAGATTTCGTGTGACCGTTTTATGACGAAATAAAATTATGGCGCCAAATCCTGCCCGAAATGCGACAACGCGGCCGAGAGGCCGCGTCTGCGAGGTTTCCGGTGGCTGGGGAAGGGGTCAGATCCGCGGCAGATAGGTCTGGTAGTCGAAGCTCGAGACGGTGCGCAGAAATGCCATGGCTTCCTTGCGTTTGGTGTCGCCGTAGATGCGCTGATATTCGGTGCCGAAGATGTCGGCGATGAAGGCAGACGCGCGGAAGCGTTCGACGGCGGTCAGGAAATCATAGGTCAGCATGTCTGGGGTCTCGGGCGCGCTGTCCGGCGTCGTGACCGGACCGGGGTCGAGATCCTCGTCGAGGCCAAGTAGGATGCCGCCGAGGATGGCGGCGAGCAGAAGATGCGGATTGGCGTCCGCTCCCGCAACACGGTGCTCGATGCGGGCGGCGGGGCCGTCCTTGTCCGGAATGCGGATCGCGGTGCCGCGATTGCCGAAACCCCAGTCGATCTTGTCGGGCGCAAAGGAGCCAGGCTGAAAGCGGCGATAGGAATTGGCAAAGGGCGCGAAGATCAGCTGCGCATCCTGCATCGACTTCAGCATGCCCGCCGTGATCGACTTCAGCTTCACCGGATCGCCGCCCTTGGCGTCGAGGATGTTCTTGCCTTGCCTGTCGATGATCGAGGCATGCACGTGCAGGCCTGAGCCGGCATGGTCGCCGTAAGGCTTGGCCATGCAGGTGGCCTTGAAACCATGGCGGCGGGCGGCGAAATCGACGACCCGCTTGAGGTAAATGCAGTCGTCTGCTGCGGCCATGGCATCCGGCTTGTGCAACAGGTTGACCTCGAACTGGCCGGGGCCGAATTCGGCGGTCGTCGCGTCGGCCGGCAGGCCCATGTCGTCGCAATATGCGCGCACCGTATCGAGGAAGTCTTCCATCGCGGCGGTCGCCCGCATGTCATAGAGCTGGTAGCCCTCGACCTCGCCGTTCATGACGAGCGCCTTCGGCGGCATCGGCACGCCGGTGTCGCGGAAGTCAGGCTCCATCACGTAGAATTCGAGTTCGGTTGCCACCACCGGCGTCAGGCCCTTTTCCTCGAAGCGCTTCAGCACATTGGCAAGGATGGCGCGTGGGCAGACGTAATGCGGCTCACCGGAGAGCGTATGCATGGTGGCAAGCACCTGCTTGGAGCCTGCGGGCCCCCAGGGTAGCGTCGTCAGTGAGTTCTTGTCCGGCGTACAGATGCCATCAGGGTCGCCCAGCGTCAGCGAGATCTTGGTGATGTCGTCATTGTCGTCGCCCCAGATGTCGAGCGATTGGGTCGAGGCCGGCAGCCGTACCGTGTTCTTCCAGACCTTGTCCTCTGCCTTCAACGGGATCATCTTGCCGCGCAGGTCGCCATTCATGCCAACGAGCAGCACCTCGATGCGCGCGGAAGGGTCGGCTGCGGTCTGATCGGCGGCCTCGGTCGGTGCTGTCATGGGGAAACTCTCGCTGGCTTTCTGAGCGGATTTGGCCGGAGGGACGCGGCAATCGGTGCCTTGCCAAACGCGTTTTGGACGGTCATGTTCGTAGCCGATAATGTTCCGCCTTTCAATGCGAGGCAAGGCAGCCGCACGGACCATGTTTGGCCGTGAAAGCAAGAGCTTCCGCCCCGGCCGAGGATCCGACCCATGAACAAGCCAGTAACCGCCGTCTCCAATCTCGGTGCCATTGATGCCGCGCATCATCTTCATCCCTTCTCGGACATGAAGAAGCTGAATGCATCAGGCACAAAGATCATCACCCGGGCGGAAGGTGTGCATATCTGGGATTCGACCGGCAAGCAGTATCTCGACGCCTTTGCCGGGCTCTGGTGCGTCAATGTCGGTTATGGACGCAAGTCGATTGCCGATGTCGTCCATGCCCAGATGCTGGAACTACCCTATTACAACACCTTCTTCGGCACGACGACGCCGCCGACCACGCTGCTCGCGCAGAAGATCGCAGAAAAGACCGGCCCGAAGATCAACCGCGTCTTCTTCTCCAATTCCGGCTCTGAAGCCTCCGACACCTGGTTCCGCATGGCGCGCGTCTACTGGAAGGCGCTCGGCCACGAGACGAAGACCCAGGTCATCGCCCGCAAGAACGCATATCATGGCTCTACCGTTGCGGGCGCTTCGCTCGGCGGCATGAAGTGGATGCACGAGCAGGGCAACCTGCCAATCGAGGGCATCCACCACATCAGTCAGCCCTACTGGTATGCCGAGGGCGGGGATCTGACGCCTGAGGATTTCGGGCTGAAGGTCGCCCGCGAGCTTGAAGAGAAGATCATCGAACTCGGCGAGGAGAATGTCGCGGCCTTCGTCGCGGAGCCGATCCAGGGTGCCGGCGGCGTCATCGTGCCGCCGTCGACCTACTGGCCGGAAATCAAGCGGATCTGCGCCAAATACCAGATCCTGCTCGTCGCCGACGAAGTGATCTCCGGCTTCGGCCGCCTGGGCTCTTGGTTCGGCCATCAGCATTATGACTTCGAGCCGGACCTCGCCCCGATCGCCAAGGGCCTCTCCTCCGGCTACCTGCCGATCGGCGGCGTGCTGGTGTCTGACCGCGTGGCCGAGGTCATGGTCAACGAACTCGGCGATTTCTACCACGGCTACACCTATTCCGGTCACCCGGTGGCTGCTGCCGCAGCGCTTGAAAACATCCGCATCATCGAGGAAGAAGGCTTGGTCGAGCGTGTCCGCGACGATACCGGCCCCTATCTCGCCGCAGCACTCGCCTCGCTCACCGACCACGAACTCGTCGGCGAAGCCGTCTGCGTCGGCCTGATGGGTGCCGTCCAGATCGCCGCCGACAAGGCCACCCGCCGCCGCTTCAAGAAGCCTGACGATACGGGGACTGCAGTCCGCAACCAGTGTGTGAATGCCGGCGTCGTGCTGCGTGCCACCGGCGACCGCATGCTCTTCTCCCCGCCGCTGATCATCGAGCGGTCTCAGATCGACCAGGCGGTCGACACGCTGCGCAATGGTCTGGACTGGCTGAAGGACAACAGAGGCGAGGGGTGAACGTGTAGTCCATCTCTGGCGGCCCTCATGATCCGATGATATGTATATGCGATATCACTCGGAGGATGGCATGCGCACATTGGTGGACATTCCTGACGCTGACATAGAAGCTCTGGACAGGATCGCTGCGGAGAGGCAGGTCTCTCGTGCTTCATTGATCAGGGAAGCCGTGGAGGGTCTTCTGGATCGACACAAGGACGATGTGGTCCTCAGCGGCTTTGGGCTTTGGGCAGGGTCGGACACGGAAGACGGCCTCGCTCACCAGCGTAAACTTCGCGCCGAATGGTGAAGGTCCTCTTCGACACGAACATCGTGATCGACGTGCTGAAGGGCGTTCCGCCTGCAAGTGACGTGTTGAGCAGTTATCCGCAGCGGGCAGTCAGTATCATCACCTGGATGGAAGTGATGGTCGGCACGCCAGGCGCGCTCACCGACGCCACCCGAGATTTTCTGCGAGGCTTCCAACTGATTGGCCTCGACGAAAACGTTGCCGAGCAAGCCGTAATCTTAAGGCAGCTACACAGGCTCAAATTGCCGGATGCCGTGATCTGGGCCACCGCAAAGGTACATGGTCTGAGCCTGCTGACGCGCGACACCAAAGGCTTTCCGCGTCAGCATCCCGAGATCATCGTGCCTTACGAAGTCTGATGTGCCGCCAGTTCATCGCTCTCACGGCATGAACTGCCCGCCATTGATGTCGATTGTCTGGCCGGTGATGTAGCCCGAGAGCATGGGGGACGCCAGGAAGAGATAGGCGCCGACGCAATCATCCGGTGTGCCGGTTCGCTTCAAGGGCACACTGCCGGCAACCTGGTCGAGCTGGCCGGGCAGGGCGTACTTGTCCTGGAAGGCTGTGGTGATGACGCCGGGTGCGACCGCGTTGACGCGGATATTGTATTTGCCGAATTCCAGCGCCATGCCCTTGGTGACGGCGCCGACAAAGGCCTTCGATGAGCCGTAGACGCCGGAGCCTGCGGTGCCGCCCGTGCGGGCCGCGACCGAGGTCGTATTGATGACGAAGCCGCCCTCACGCTTCAGATGCGTCACGGCAGCCTGTGTCGTGGCGATCACCGAGCGGGCATTCACATCCATCACCTTGTCGTAATGGGCGTCCGTCATCTCTTCATAGAGCACGCGGGCGATCATGCTGCCGGCATTGTTGATGACGCCATCAAGCCGGCCGAAGGTCTTGGCGACATGCGCGACCGCCTCTGCCATGGCCTCGGAAGAGGCCGCATCGGCTTTCACCAGAACGACGCTGCCACCGGCGGCTTCGATGTCGCGGGCGATGGCATGGGCCGCTTCCGCATTGGAATTGTAGTGCAGGCCGACCAGGGCGCCTTGTGCGGCAAATCCGCGTGCCAGGGCCTCGCCGATTCCGCTCGATGCGCCGGTGATCAGCACGGCCCTGCCAGATAGATCGGGAATGGTGAGTGCGGTCATGGGCTTGTCCTCCTGTTGTCGGACAAGTTAGAGCGGCCCCGATGTGATTTGGCAAGGCCGCTCTCGTCGTCAGGCGGATCGCTTCATGCCGCCTTCCAGTCGAAGGGCAGCGGTGCCTCGCGGAAAGCGAACCGGTCGAGGTGGCTGGCCACCACGCCCTGATAGGTTTCGAGCTTCCCAGCATCATCGGTCTCGATCAGCACTGTGAGCGTCGCTGCATCGGACTGCATCGATGCCGTGGCTTCCGGAAATTTGACGGTCGCCTTGTGGTTTTCCTCGTCGAGCTCAACCTCGAGCTTGTGCGCCCAGTGCTTGCAGAGCTGTTGCAGATATTTCCAGCCGTTTTCTGTCGCGACTGTGGTGGTGGATCTTGCCATGGTCAGAGCCTTTCGATCTTGCCGACCGCTTCGTCGAGGATGCGGGCGACTTCGAGTTGCGTCTCGCGCGTGGTTGTCTCGCGGGACAGACAGTCGTGCAGGGCCTGCTTCAGGTTGTGCATGGCACGGCGCACCGGGGCTGCATCGGTTCTTTCGCTGACTTTTGCAAGGGCCGTCAGACGTCCGATCGCGGTCGCGACCTCGTCGGCCCGCTCCGAAAGATGCTGGCGGCCGGCCTCGGTGATGGTCATCAGCTTGCGCGGGCCATCGCTTTCCAGTTCTGCCGCGAGCCCCATGTCGAGGAGCAGCGTCATGGTCGGATAGACGACGCCAGGCGAGGGGGCATAGGCACCGCCCGACAGGCTTTCGATTTCGCGGATCAGGTCATAGCCGTGGCGGGGCTGGTCCTCGACCAGCTTCAACAGGACGAGGCGCAGCTCGCCACCCTCGAACATGCGTCGTCGCTCTCCGCCGCGTCCGCGCGGGCCTCCGCCCATCGGGCCGCTGAAAGGACCTCCGTGACGCATGGCATGCATGGCTTCGCGAAAGGCGAAGAAGGGATTGCCGCGTTCGCCGCGGCCCGGATGGCAGTGTCTCATAATGATTTTCTCCATTGTAATTGCATCTAAGATATATCGTAGAGTGGTCTTTGCAAGAGCTCTCACAAAAATTCCGGCGCTCTCCATGCTTGGATATGACAGGGGCCGGCGCCTATGATGCGTCAGGAATCGCTGGGGAGGACGAAGCATGGGCGAAAAGCGGCATGAATACCGGGTGACGATCACCTGGCAGGGCAATGCCGGCACAGGCACTTCCGGCTACCGCGACTATGGTCGCGACCACCTGATTTCGGCCGAAGGCAAGCCGGACATCCTTGCTTCCGCCGACCCGGCCTTTCGTGGCGATCCGGCCCGGTGGAACCCGGAGGATCTCTTCCTTGCCTCGCTCTCCGCCTGCCACAAGCTCTGGTACCTGCATTTCTGCGCCGTCTCCGGCGTCATCGTTACGGCCTATGAGGATCAGGCCGAGGGCGTGATGGAAATGGATGCGAACGGAACGGGACGGTTTGTCGATGTCTTGCTGAAGCCGCGCGTCACCATCAAGCGCGGCACTTTTCCGGAACTGGCGCTGGAACTGCATGGCGACGCGCACGAAAAATGCTTCATTGCCAATTCGGTCAATTTCCCCGTCCGCTGCGAGGCGGAGATCGTCGAGGCTTGAGGCGCACCCGACAAGATAGACGCATTCAGAGGCGAAGCGCCGCGATCAGGGCACGAAGTGCCGGCGGTTGCTGGCGGCGGCTCGGGTGATAGAGATGCAGGCCGGGAAAGGGCACGCACCAGCCGCCGAGAACCTGGATCAGCCTTCCGTCGGCGATCTCCTCGGCCACTTCCTCCTCCATCATGTAGCCGAGTGCTGCGCCGGCCCGGACCGCGGCGGCCATCAGCGGGCCGTCATTGGCGATGAACTGGCCTGACGGGCGGAAGCGAAACTCTCGGCCACCCTCCTCGAAATCCCAGGCCATCACCGCGCCGGACTTCAGTCGGAAACCGACGCAGATTTGATCCTTCAGATCCGCAGGAGTCTGCGGCGGTGGATGCCTTTCGAAATAGGCGGGCGTGCCGACAACGACCGTGCGCAGCATCGGTCCGACGGGGATCGCGATCATGTCCTTGTCGACCGACATATGAAACCGGATACCGGCGTCGAAGCCTTCTGACACAATGTCTGTCAGCTGATCCTCGACATTGATCTCCACCTTTATGTCGGGGTGGTCGAGCAGGAAGCGGGGCAATTTCTGCATGAGCACCGTCTGCGCGGCATAGGTCGATGCCGTTACGCGAACGGTCCCGGACACGCGGTCGCGCCAATGCGCCAGCCCCGCCAACCCTTCCTCAATGCTGGCGAGCGCAGGCGATACCGTTTCGAGAAGCCGCTCGCCGGCTTCGGTTGCGGCGACGCTGCGGGTGGTCCGTGACAGGAGGCGCACATCGAGCCGCGCTTCGAGATTGCGCATGGCATGGCTGAGCGCCGAGGCCGAAATGCCGAGCTTCGCCGCAGCCCGGGTGAAGCTGCGCTCGCGAGCGACAGTGGCGAAGGCGAGCAGATCGTTGAGTTCGTTGCGCTCCATTCCTGCAAACTGCTCACAAGCGCATGCCGGGCGCAAGCGCTAATCCGGCCACCGGGACCGGGCTATCTCCATGGAGTGACACAGACCTTCCCAAGGAGATAATCAGATGAGCCTCGAAAACTATCGCACTCTTGGTCGCTCCGGCCTCGCCGTGAGCCCTTTGGCGCTCGGTACAATGACATTCGGTGCCGCCGGCTGGGGCGCGGCAGAAAGCGTCTCCCGCACGCTCTTCGACACCTATGTCGAGGCGGGGGGCAATTTCGTCGACACCGCCGACATCTATTCGGGCGGCCAGAGTGAAGAGATGCTCGGCCGGTTCCTGGCCGAACGCAAGCTGCGCGATCGCCTCGTGATCGCAACAAAATCCGGCTTCGCACGGGGAAGCGGCACTCCGCATGGCGGCGGCAACGGCAAGAAAAACATCCGCCAGTCGCTGGATGCCTCGCTGAAGCGACTGAAGACGGACTATATCGACATGTACTGGATGCATGTCTGGGACCGGACGACACCGGTCGAGGAGGTCCTGGAGACGCTTGCGAGCGCGGTCCGTGACGGCAAGATTCTGCACTACGGCTTCTCCAACACACCAGCCTGGTACGTCACGCGTCTGGTGACGCTGGCGGAGGCGCACGGCCTGCCGAGGCCCATCGGCTTGCAATATGCCTATTCCCTGATCGATCGAGCCGTGGAGCTGGAGCTTCTGCCGGCCGGACAGCAGCTGGGCCTCGGCATGGTCCCCTGGAGCCCGCTTGCCGCGGGTCTGCTCACCGGCAAATACGACCGCAGCATGTTGTCAGAAGCGGACCGGATTCCGGCATTGCCGGCCGATGCGGACAACGGCGAGGGAGCACGCGAAGGGGGACGCCTTGCCGGTGATAATCCGTTCGGCGGCATGTTGTTCACCGAGCGCAATTTTGCGATCGTCGATGCGCTGCGGGATGTCGCGGCAGATCTCGGACGACCGATGGCGGAGGTCGCTCTGGCCTGGGTCTCGACCCGACCGGGTGTTTCCTCGGTCCTGGTCGGTGCAAGCCGCCCAGAGCAGCTGCTGCAGAACTTCGCCTCGCTCTCAATCACAATGGACGAACAGCATCGGGATCGACTGGAGGCAGCAAGTGCCTTGCCCGCCCTCAACCCCTATTTCATCTTCCAGCTTCCGCCCGAGATCCGGTTTGGCGTGAAGACGCTCGACGCCTGGCGGGCGTGAAACGAAACCGGGCGGCCTGTGGGCCGCCCGGATTGTCATTATTATTGAAACGCCGTCTCGAAGAAGCTTCTGAGCTTGCGCGAATGCAGTGCTTCGGTCGGCATGGCGCCGAGCTTTTCCAGTGCTCGGATGCCGATCTGCAGATGCTGGCTGACCTGCGTCTTGTAGAAGGCAGTCGCCATGCCCGGCAGCTTCAATTCGCCGTGCAGCGGCTTGTCGGAGACGCAAAGCAGGGTGCCGTAGGGCACACGGAAGCGGAAGCCGTTGGCGGCGATGGTGGCCGATTCCATGTCGAGCGCAATCGCCCGCGCCTGGGACAGGCGCTTGACCGGTCCGCGCTGGTCGCGCAGTTCCCAGTTGCGGTTGTCGATCGTGGCGACCGTGCCGGTGCGCATGATGCGCTTCAGCTCGAAGCCCTCATAGCCGGTGATCTCCTCGACCGCGTCTTCCAGTGCAAGCTGCACTTCCGAGAGCGCCGGGATCGGCACCCAGACGGGCAGGTCGTCGTCGAGCACGTGGTCTTCGCGCATATAGGCATGCGCCAAGACATAATCGCCGAGGCGCTGGCTGTTGCGAAGCCCGGCGCAGTGGCCGAGCATCAGCCAGGCATGCGGTCTGAGCACTGCGATATGGTCGGTGATCGTCTTGGCATTGGAAGGGCCGACGCCGATGTTGACGACCGTGATGCCGCCATGGCCCTTCTTCTTCAGGTGATAGGCCGGCATCTGCGGCAAGCGTCCGAGGGCAACGCCCTCCGTCGGCTCCGCATGGCCGGATGGCGTCACGATGTTGCCCGGTTCGACAAAGGCTGTGTAGTCGCTGTTTCCGTCCGCCATCAGCTTGCGGGCATAGGCGCAGAACTCGTCCACATAGAACTGGTAGTTCGTGAACAGCACGAAGTTCTGGAAATGCGATGCACTCGTCGCCGTGTAATGCGACAGGCGCGCCAGCGAATAGTCGATGCGCTGTGCCGTGAACGGCGCCAGCGGGTGCGGCTCGCCGGGCAGCGGCTCGTATTCGCCATTGGCGATCTCGTCATCCGTGACGGTGAGGTCAGGGGTGTCGAAGATGTCGCGCAGTTGCATGTCGACGAGGCCGCCGGCAGAGGCTTCGACATGCGCGCCCTCAGCGAAAGCGAAATGCAGCGGGATCGGCGTCATCGATTCCGACACGGTGATCGGCACCTGGTGATTGCGCATCAGAAGCGCCAGCTGTTCCTTCAGATAATGCCGGAAGAGCTGCGGCCGGGTGATCGTCGTGGTGTAGATGCCAGGCGAGGTCACGTGGCCATAGGAGAGGCGGCTGTCGATATGCCCGAAGCTCGTCGTCTCGATGCTGACCTGAGGGTAGAAGGCGCGGTAACGGCCCTCGATCGGACCGCCCTTGGCCAGAGACGAGAAGGCCTCGATCAGGAAATTGGTATTGCGCTCGTAAAGCGCCGTCAGCGCGTCGACCGCGGCTGTCGCATCTGTGAAGACCTGAGGCGCAAAGAGCTCGGGGCTGATGGAGTTCTGGGGTGCTGGGGACAGGATTCGTGTGTTCATGGCGCATTATAGGAGACCAAATCTGACAAGCAAACGACGTCATGAACGATGCGTCAAGATTTCTTCGCGTCGGTCTGCGTCCGAGCCTGCGCCCTAGTTTCAATCAGAGGCTGGGCCGGCAGCCGTTGAGGCCTGTCGGCGCGCAGCTCGCGACCAGTCCCGATGACGTGTGTCGCAGGCCTGGCTGATTGTTGACCACGAGCTGCGCGAACACGAAGGCGAAAAGCGCCATGGTCACAGAGATGATGGTGAAGCGTCGTGCCAGCGTGCCCATGTCGTGAACTCCTTTGCAAACCGTTGGACAGGTTTTAGCAAAGCCGGGCTGAATGCGGCCTGAGATCCCGGTTCATCTGGCATTCAGAAGCGTTAACCGACAGCCCTAGTTTGTTAAGAAAGTCGCGTTTCCTAAAGCGCAAAACGGCGTCCGTCTTGAACGGAGTTCTTGAAAACGAAAAAGGGCGCCGGTTGCAGCCGGCGCCCAATGATCTAAGCCGAGCGATCGGTTCAGAGACGCGACCAGGTCTGCGTCTTGCAGAGAACCGCCATGACGCAGCCCCGCATCTTCAGGGAATTGCCGGAGACGGAGCCGGAGCCCGCATAGGTCTTGTCGGTTTCCGGATCGGTGATCTCGCCCTTGTAGCTTTCGCCGCTGCCGGACATCTTGCCGATCTGCTTGCCGTTGTGCTTGCCGCTCTTCAGCGTCACGCAGTAAGCGCCGCCGCAGGGTGCGATCTGGGCCGTGGCGCCGGATGCCGTTTTCCAGTTGCCTTCGATTGGCTCGGCAGCCTGAGCGGTGAAGGCCGAAAGCGCAAGGGCTGCCGCAATGATGATGGAACGCATGGTCTGATCTCTCCTCCCGAGATGATGGTCCTCTCCCGTGGTCGGAGACGGTCCTCTCCGCAGCCGTCCAACGGTTAAGAATTATCTTACGCACACGTAAAGGTAAAATGCAATCCGCCGCGAAAAGCGAGCGGTGGAAAGCCTCGGATCGCAGCAAATCCCGTATTTCTGCGAATTGCCTTCCGAAATCATGGTGAAAAATCGGTTGATTTGTCAGCGTGAAGCTTTCGTAAATTTTGAGCGAAAATCCTTGGGTTGTAGGGGAAGCGATGCTTAACGGAATCCGAAGTTTACGAAGCTTTTGTACTTTGTTTTCAGCAAATTAAGGATGCATTTTAAGCGAGTTTTGAAGAGCGTTTGGCATAGTGAACCCATCAAACGAGCAGGGAAAAACCCCGCCAAACCCGACCAAAGCGAGAATGACCGGACAAAGATCCGGCGCCGTTTCGGAAGGGCCCGCAAGGGAAACAGGGACGACCGAGAAACTAGGCAAACAGGGACAAAACCAATGGCACGCTTTGAAATGCACAATTCCGAAAATGCCACGATGGGTGGCGAAACCCGGGCTGATGTCTTCCGCGACATGGGTCTGATGTATGCAACCGGCCGCGGTTGCCCTGTTGACCTGGTGTCGGCACACAAGTGGCTGAACATCGCCGCGATCAAGGGCTGCGACCGCGCTGCCGAGCTGCGCGCCGATCTCGCCCAGACCATGAGCAAGATCCAGCTCGCCGAGGCGCTTCGTGCCGCCCGCGAATGGATGACCATGCACTGACGAATTCCGGCCGCGACCGCGGCAGGAGAATGACAAGAATAACCCTGAGTGGGGAACGTGGCGGGGACCTTTGGACGGGGCCAGGGCCAACATTTTTCAAAGACCGCGACCGGCAGGAACAAGGCCGGCGCGGTCTTTTTCATTGTGTAAAGGTCAGACGAGAGCCTTCAAGACCTTCGGCAGCGCTTCTTCGAACAGGTCGAGATCTTCGGGCAGGCCGGCCGAGACCCGGATGCAGCGGTTGAGCGGGGCGACACCGGGCATGCGGATGAAAACGCCGTGCTCCATCAGCCCGTCGACGATCGCGCGGGCATAGACCCCATCGCGCCCGCAATCGATCGCCACGAAGTTGGTGGCAGAGGGCAGCGGGTTAAGCCCATTGGCCTTCGCGATGGTCGAGATCCGGTCGCGTGCCGCCTTGATCCGCCCCACGACGTCCGCGAGATAGATCTGATCGGCGAGCGCCGCGAGTGCCGCCTCGGTCGAAAGCCTCGGCATCCCGAAATGATTGCGGATCTTGTCGAAGGCAGAGACGGTGCCAGGCGTGCCGATCCCATAGCCGACGCGGGCACCCGCCAGGCCGTAAGCTTTTGAAAATGTGCGGGTTCGGATCACGTTCGGAAGATCGATCAGCACATCGGCGGACGGGATCGAACCCTCGGGGGCGGTCTCGCTATAGGCTTCATCAAGGATGAGTAGGGTGGTCGAGGGCAGAGCGCGGGCGAAGCTGACGATGCTGTCTTTATCCCACCAACTGCCCATCGGATTGTCGGGGTTTGCGAAATAGACGAGCGGCGCATCCTCTTGCTTCACCAATGCGAGCAACGCATCGAGATCTTCCCGGTCGTCCCGGTAGGGAGCCGTGACCAGGCGCCCGCCAAACCCGTTCACATGAAAATTGAAGGTCGGATAGGCACCGAGCGATGTGACGACGGGCATGCCGGGCTCGATCACCAGCCGCACGATCAGCCCGAGCAGGTCATCGATGCCTTCGCCGATCACGAAGTTCTCCGGCTTCAGTCCGAGATGTGCGGCGAGCGCCGCCTTGAGGGCATGGTTTTCCGGATCATTGTATTTCCAGATCTCGCCTGACTTCTCGGCGATACTGGCAAGTACGGAAGGTGCCGGGCCGAAGCCGCTTTCGTTTGCACCGATGCGGGCGCGAACCGAAAGGCCCCTTTGCCGTTCAATGGCTTCGGGACCGACAAAGGGTACGGTTGCGGGGAGCGAGGCGGAGAGGGGCGTGAAGCGTGAAAAGGCGGTCATTGCGAAGCGGCATCCGGAGGTCGAGGGCGATCCGCTCACCATAAGTGCCGCCGCAGCCGAAGCAAGCCGGATCCGCGGCGATCAGACCTCATCTGCCGAGAGAGATTTTCTCAGCGACCGAGGCGCGCGCCGTTGCCGTTCTGGAAAGGTTTGAGCGGCGTATTGACGGCGTCGCCAAGCATGAAGTCGGCGCGGACAATCCGGTGCAACATGTGCTCGGAGATCGGCGCGATGAACTTCACGCCGACCCTGTTGCCGTTGCGATAAGCCTCGGCACATCCAATCCGGTCGGCAAGGCCGACGATCTGCAGATAATAATGAGAGGAGAGGCCAATCGCGGTCGTCAGTTCGATCGCTGCGCCGCCTTGCGATATGTCGACCACTTCGCAGCTGCGGATCGTGATGCCGGTGAGGCCGGGGCGAACCGACATCACCTTGGCCGGCCGGCGGACATAAAAGCGCTCCCATTTGCGCTCGTACATTTCGGAGCGTACCCCAGCCAGATGTGTCGCATTTTCCATCGCCATGACCGGCTCCTCAAAACTCTTCTGTCTCACACTGTGAGCACTAATATTTGCAGTAGCATCAATAAGATTGCTCAAATTTTACCAATACTGAATATTCGGTTTCAACGGCCGTCCCGGCAAGCGCAGGCCGGGCTGGCGACCGCAAGAGGGCGCAAACGGTGATCAGCTGGCGCGAGATCTCAGTGGCTTGTTTCGAAGGAAAGCCTGACGACACGGTGCAGGAATTCGGGGTCGATCAACATGTTGAAGCCGACCGTGAGCTTTTCGGCTTCGCGGCGGATCAGAGTGCAGCCGATGTCATCGTGAATGCCGAGGATCTCCAGAAAGAAGTTCGGCGGCACCTGGACATGCGGCGAGACGTCGAGATCGGCACCATAGAGCGAAATCGTCCGGATGAGGCAGCGCTGCGACCGCGCCATGCTGAGATGGTGGCCGACAAACACGATCTTGCCGGGGCGATCGATCTTGAATTTCTCGAAGATCTGATCCCGAGGGATGTCCGATTTTGCGTCCGGTATCCTCTGCAAGGGCATATTACCCTCCCACGGTGTCAAGTTAGAATGACATGCTAGCCGATGTCCGTTACCAGATTCTGCATGCAAACCGTAAAATCCAGACGAGCTTTCAAATTGGCAAGATTTGCCAGCCACTTCGTCGGTTGGCTGTTTGTGCCGTTTTTGGTCGGGAATGCCGTAGGTAGCAATCGGCGAGGACGTGCACGCCGGTGACAATGGACGGTTTCGACCGGCGAGCCCCAGGCCAACTTGACCGCAAACCGCCACAAAGCTAGGCCTTGCTGCATCGCATCGTGGCCGGTTCTCCGGCAGCGATTCTGATTTGGACGGCATAAGGCAGGGAGTGCATCACGTGGCGGAGCGACTGGTGATTATCGGGGCGGGGCAGGCGGGTTTCGCTCTGGCCGCAAAGCTGAGGGCGCTGAAGGACGAACGCCCGATCACCCTTGTCGGCAACGAGCCGGTGCTTCCCTATCAGCGGCCTCCACTTTCCAAAAAGTATCTGCTCGGCGACATGGACTTCGATCGGCTGCTGTTCCGGCCTGAAGCCTGGTATGGCGAGAACGGGGTCGAGATCCGCCTGTCGACGCCGGTCGAAGCGATCGATCGTGACAAGCGCGTGGTCAAGCTGTTTGACGGCAGCGAGATCTCTTATGAGACCCTCGCCATCGCCACCGGGGCGACGCCTCGCCGCCTGCCGGCCGCGATCGGCGGTGATCTCGAGGGCGTCTACACGATGCGCGACAAGGCCGACGCCGATCGTCTGGCCGACGAGATGAAACCGGGCCATCGGCTCCTGATCATCGGTGGCGGTTACATCGGTCTCGAGGCTGCTGCTGTCGCCCGCAAACTGGGGCTCGACGTCACACTGATCGAAATGGCAGACCGCATCCTTGCCCGCGTGGCCGCCCGCGAGACGGCGGATGCGATCCGCGCGATCCATGAAGCCGAGGGCGTGAAGATCCACGAAAGGACGGGCCTGACCCGTTTGATCGGCGATGAGGGCAGAGTGAAAGCCGCCGAGCTCTCGGACGGCCGCGTCATCGACGTCGACCTGGTCATCGTGGGGATCGGTGTGATCCCAAACGATCGTCTGGCGGGTGATGCTGGGCTCGAGGTTCAGAACGGCATCGTCGTCGACGATTTTGGCCGCACGAGTGATCCTGCCATCTTCGCCATGGGCGACTGCGCCGTTCAGGATTGGGACGGGGAGCAGGTCCGGCTCGAATCCGTGCAGAACGCGGTGGATCAGGCAGAAGCCATCGCCGCCGTGATCGCAGGCGGTTCCGAGCCATATCGCCCGAAGCCCTGGTTCTGGTCGGACCAGTATGATGTCAAACTACAGATCGCAGGCTTCAATCTCGGATATGATCAGACCGTCCTGCGCCTCAGCACCCGCGAGGGAAGCCTGTCGATCTGGTATTTCCGCAAGGGCGTCTTCATCGCCGTCGATGCGATCAACGACGCTAAGGCCTATGTGACCGGCAAGAAGCTCTTGGAACTCGGCCGGCCGGTGGATCCCGTCTCGATTGCCGATCCCGCGCTCGAACTGAAGAGCCTGATGGCGTGAGGCCATGAGCCCGCCGTTCGAGGTAGGGCAGGGGACAACAGAATATAAAGAGCAAGAGCCGGACAAAGCCGGCCCTTTTGCAATTTACATTACGATATGACTCACGAAGCCGCTGCCCGTTCCAGGATGGGAACGCACATGTCTAGATCATGCGAAGCCAGGTGAGCATAGCGCATGGTCATGGTGAGCGTCTGGTGGCCGAGCCACATCTGCACGCGACGGATATCGATCCCGCCCTGAACCAGACGGGACGCACAGGTATGGCGTAGCACGTGGGGCACCACGTCCTTGTCGTCGGCAAACCCCACCGCATCCTTGGCATTGTGCCAGGCGACGCGGAAGCGCTGCTGATCGATCTCGGCAAACGGACCGGAATACCGGCGATCCGATGCTTCGATGGCAGCCAGAGCACGCTGTGTGAGCGGAACCGAGCGCGAGCGCCCCGATTTTGTCACCCAGAAGGTCACGCGGTCCTTATGTATGTCGCCCCAGCGAAGGTTGAGACCCTCGCTCAGACGGGCGCCGGTATCGACCAGGAAGAGGCAGAACCGGTAATAGAGTTCGGAATGCGCCCGGATTTCGGAAAACAGCAGGTTTTCTTCATCTGTGTCGAGAAAGCGAATACGGCCCGCTTTCTCTTTTTGGCGCTTGAATTCAGGCAGACTGTGAACGTCTCCCATTTTGTTCGCCTTTCGCAGCAGTTTGCTTAAGGCCGCCATCTTTCGATTGATGGTGGCATTGCTATTACCGCGTTTGCGCAACTTGCCGATCAATTGGTCGAGCATTTCGTCAGAAAAGGCTGAAAAACTCGGAAAATCAAGGAGATCGTGAAGCTCTCCGATAAAATTGGTTACGTTATATTTGTGGCTGCCATTCATCCACAACAGGTCGCCATATTTGCCGAACAGTTCGCGCAGATTGGTTTCGCGCACCTCGTGCAGGATCGTTCCCTGTCTGTATTGATAATGTACCGAATAATCGGGCACGCCCACGAAGACGTCAAAACCCTTGCCGGTTGGCATTTCCACCTGCATGTATCCCCCAAATTTCCCTTTGGCGAGCACGCGAACGGGCTCACCGCCCGTCCCCACGGGCTTAGATATCGTTATAACTTATAAAAAGTATAGTGCAAAACGGCACAAACTTTTCCGGAATGGCTCGACTCGAGCCTGTCAATTGGTGTCGTAGGCATCCCCTTTCATTGAGCTGAGGACCATCGGCCGCAGGGTTAAGTCACTGTAATTACGTGGCATGTGAAGATGTGAGCCAGATGGCCGAAAGGGGTCCGGCTCTTGCGAAGCCGGACCCCAAACTTTTTCGCTAATCCGTTGTGGATTAGAACGAACGGGTCAGGCGAACGAAGCCGTCCCAGTTGCTGTCGCCACCGTCGAGGTCGACGTAACGAACGTCAGCCGAAGCCTTGAGGCCAGCAGCCAGAGCGTATTCGACGTAGAGGTCGGCAGCCCAGGCGTCGGTCGAGGTGAACACGCCACCGTCAGCAATGTCGCCGTAGTACATGACCTGCGGGGTGATCGAGAGCTTCTCGGTCGCCTTGATGGTGTAAGCAGCACCGACGGTCCATTCGGCTTCAAAGTCATAGCCGGTGGAGTAGCCAGTAGCCCATGCACCAGCGATGCCGAGCGTGCCCGGGCCGAGGTCAGCGGTGATTACGCCAGCGATCGCACCTTCGTCGTCGCCGAAGTCGTAAACGCCGTTAAGGGTTGCAGTTGCAGCGCCCAGCGAACCGGAAATGACTGCTTCCAGACCAACCGAGTTACCAGATGCATCGATCGAAGACAGATCGTCAACGCCGAGGCCGGCGGTGAAGGCGTCAGACGTGAAGGTGTAGGAAACGGTGTTGAAGCGAGCGTTGCCGAAGAAAGCGTCGGATTCGCCGGCCAGACCCCAATCGTCAGCCCAGGTCAGAGCGCGACCAACCTTGAAGCCACCAACAGTGATGTAGCCCTGGTCGAGAACGACGTTTGCGCGGCCCAGGCCGTCATCCTGCGTGGACTGGATGCGGAGGTAAGAACCGATCGTGCCGATCTCGGAGTCGTTCTTGGCTTCGACGGTAAGACGAGCGCGGACTTCCGAGTTGAAGTCTTCGTCGAGGTCGCCAATGAAACCGCTTTCGTTGGCGTAAACGGTCGCACGGATTTCGCCGCCGATCTTGAGGCAGGTTTCGGTGCCGGGGATGTAGAAGTAGCCGGTGCCGAAGGCGTCGCAAACGCGAACGTATTCCATGGGCTCGGGCTCGGCAGCGATGATTGCGTCAGCAGCCTGAGCGCCGGAAACTGCAACGAGAGCTGCAGCGGAGCCGAGAAGAAGGCTCTTGATGTTCATTATTGACCTCCAGTCAAGTTTCGTATGGGTCTGGGTTATTTGGCTGAAGGACAGCATTCCCTGCCCCATCCCCGTCGGTTTCAGAAGACGGACGATCCACCGCCTCGCTTCCGAGGTTGAAAATACAAAACCCGGTCAGTCATGCAATCACCAATGAGTGGAATGGAGAGAATGTGGCTACCCTTCCACCCGGTCTGTTGCTGAAAGGCCACAAACTCACCTGCGGCACCCCATATCCATTTAGAGTTTGTTAAGAAAATCCAAAAAAAACCGCCGCTTAAGCAGGCTCTTTGGAAGGCGCCGCAGGAGTCGGAATGGGGCCGACCTTCTCATTTTGGCACAGGATTCCGCAAAAAGTTGCATTCAGAACCATCTCGGCTCGCCTCCAGGCTGCATGTTCAACATGGGCATTTTCGGACCTTAAGCCTGAAAATCGGCAGCAGAAGGCCGTTCAAGTGACAGAATCATGTCGTCGGGCGGGATCGATTCGGCTTTTCAGATATGTGGAAACGAACAGCACCTGGCGTTGGCAGCCGCTCGCTAAAATGTTGAGAGCGGAGAAAAGGCCTTGCAATCACTGATTCAAGCAAATAATCAGGCGTCACCGGAGAGGTGGCCGAGTGGTCGAAGGCGCTCCCCTGCTAAGGGAGTATACGTCAAAAGCGTATCGAGGGTTCGAATCCCTTCCTCTCCGCCATAGATACCCACCCCCAAAAAATCAGCTTCATTGTTTGCAAACAGCCGTCACGTCGCTGCGCAGTCGTGTCTTTCTTCCGCCTGGCGCTGTCGCAACTCGGTTGAAAATTGCGCCTCTTGGGGCCCGAGTTGATGCGCGGCGCTGCCTGGCCGTAAGCGCTAAGATCCGCAACCATATGAAAAGACGAGAGAAAAGGAAGATCCGAGAGCTTTGACCTCTATAATTGACTGGAGGTCAATAATGAACATCAAGAGCCTTCTTCTCGGCTCCGCTGCAGCTCTCGTTGCAGTTTCCGGCGCTCAGGCTGCTGACGCAATCATCGCTGCCGAGCCCGAGCCCATGGAATACGTTCGCGTTTGCGACGCATTCGGCACCGGCTTCTTCTACATCCCCGGCACCGAAACCTGCCTCAAGATCGGCGGCGAAGTTCGTTTCGCTTACGACTGGAACACCAACGACACGACCCTCATCAATCGTGACGACTTCCAGACCCGCGCCCGTCTCGTCATCGAGTCCAAGAACGACTCGGAAGTCGGCACCATCGGTTCCTACATCCGTCTCGAAGGCACCTCGGACAACACCAACGTACAGCTCGACCAGGCTTACATCACCGTTGGCGGCTTCAAGGCTGGTTACTTCCTGACCTGGGCTGACGACATCGGCATCTCCGGCGAAAACGACACGTTCATCGACAACGCGAAGTTCGACTCGGTTAGCTACACCTACTCGGCTGACGCCTTCACCGTTGGTCTCGGCGTTGACGAACTCCGTCAGGCTGACGGCGCATTCGGCATCCAGGGTCTGGCTTCCACGACCCTCGGCGCCGTAACCCTGACCCTCTGGGGCGGCTACGACACCAAGGCTGACGAAGGCTACGTCGTCGGTAAGGGTGCTGCTGCAATCGGCCCGGGCACCTTCGAACTCTACGCTGGTTGGGCTTCCGACCCGTCGACCTACGTCGGCACCGTCGAGTGGACCGTTGGCGCTGCTTACGGCTTCAAGGCTACCGAAAAGCTGACGATCACCCCGTCGGTCAACTTTGTTGAGCAGTTCAACGGCGTTGACTACACCACCGGTGGCGTTCTGGCTTCCTACGCCGTTGCTTCGGGCCTCAAGGTCGACGCAACCGTCGACTACAACAAGTCTGACTCGAAGGACTGGACCGGCTTCGTTCGCCTGATCCGTTCGTTCTAATTCGATCTCCAGATCGAATAAGGGAAGCCCGGCCTCGTGCCGGGCTTTTCGTTTGTGATGAGCTGTTTTGATGTCCGCCGCTGCGATCTGCGGCAGGGTTCAGCTGCCGAGAAACACGCCGATCGCCTCCGCAAGGCCATCGAGATGCAACAGCGGCGCATGCCCCTGGCCCTTCGCCTCCACAATCGTGCATCCGGAATGTCGCCGCGCCATCTCATCCGTCGTCGCGCGGGACAAAAGCCTTGAGTGCTCGCCGCGGATCACCATCACCTTCTTGTCTGCAAACAGCGCGAACTGCGCCCAGAGGTCGGGGAAGGGCTGGCTCAGGTCTGCGGCGCGAAATTGTGCGGCGATATCAGGGTCGAAATCTGCCGCGAGCTTTCCGTCGATCTCGCGGTAAAGTGCGCGCGCCATGCCGGCCCAATCATCCGGCCCAAGCGCCGGAAATTCCGCGCCATGGGTCGCCTTGAGGATATCCGCCGCTTCGGCATAACTTGCAAGCACGGGCCGATTGCCGAGATAACCCTGGATCTGCCTCAGTCCCTCCGTCTCCAGCACCGGCCCGATATCGTTGAGAACCAGCCGTTCGATACGATTGAGATGCGTCATCGCGAGCACATGCAGGATCAAGCCGCCGCGGGAGGTGCCGATGAAGGCGGCGTCATCGATGCCCAAGGCGTCCAGCACGCTGATCACGTCGCCCGCTTCGACCGGGATCGTGTAGCGCTCCGGTTTCGGATCGCGGTCAGAGACACCACGGCCGCGCGATGAGATGGCAATGATCCGCCGATCGTTGGGCGGAGCTGCCAGCATCCGCGCGAGATCTTCGAAGTCGAGCACATTGCGTGTGAGTCCCGGCAGGCAGACGACGGGCGTGCCGCCATTCTCGGCGCCATGAATGCGCACATGCAGGTTCAGTCCATCGGGAACTTTGATGAAGCGGTCGATGCTCTCGGCCATGCGGCTCTCCTTCGCTGTGTCGAAAGAGAGCCTAGCGGAGGCGTCGCCGCCGGTCATTAGGCAAAGGATGGGGCAGGGCGCTTACCGCCCGAAGCGCAGATCGTGCACAATGTCCGTCTTCTGGCCGAGCCGGCTTTTGTAGACCTGATAATTTTCCATCACCCGCATGACGTAGTTGCGCGTCTCGGGGAAGGGGATGCGCTCGATCCAGTCGACCACCTCGTCGATCGACTTGCCGCGCGGATCGCCGTAGCGCTCGATCCATTCAGGCACTTTGCGCGGGCCGGCATTGTAAGCGATGAAGGTCATTATATAGGAGCCGCCGAAAGCGTCGATCTGCTCACCGAGATAATGGGCGCCAAGCGTCGCGTTGAAGCCCGGATCGCGCGTCAGCTTTTCCGGCTGATAGGCGATCCCGTGTCGCGCAGCCACACCGCGTGCGGTGGACGGCAAGAGCTGCAACAGCCCGCGCGCATCGGCCGGCGAGATGGCTGCCGGATTGAACGCGCTTTCCTGCCGGGCGATCGCGTAAGCCAGCGCCTTGCCGGAGCCGGCGATATTCGCACTTGCCGGAATGACGCCGACGGGGAAGGCGAGCGCCGGCACATCGATGCCGCGCGCGTAGGCCGTCTTGCCGATCTGAAGGGACAATTGGTGCCCGCCGGACGAGTTTTCCGCCCGGGCACTCAGCAGCGCCAGCTCCCCCGGACTGTCGAGCTGATCGGCCAGCGCCCTGTAAAGGCTCTGCGCCCGCCAGCCATGGCCGGCCGCCTCGTAGCGGGCAATCGCCTGGACCGATTCCCGCTGGCTGAATCGATTGCGGTGGGCCTCGCTCGGCCGCGGATAGGGGATCTGAATGCCCGGCCGATCGATGCGGGCGGCCGCGAGCTGGCCGTAGAAGGTGCTGGAATGCTGGGCGGCGCGGGCGAAATGCTCGCGCGCCTTGCCGTCCTTGGAAGCTTCCGAGGCGCGACCCAGCCAATACCAGGCACGGCTTGCCGAAAGCGGCCGGTTCGAAACCTCGAGAATGCGAGCGAAATGCCGGCCAGCGGTCTTCGGATCGTTGAGCGCGCGCAGCGCGTACCAGCCGGCATGGAACTCGGCGTCGGCAATATCGGTCGATTCGGTTGCCACATGGCGGGAAACAATGCGGTAGGCCTCGCGATACTTACCGAGATCGGCAAGCCCGCGCGCAATGATCCGCTGTTCGTTCCACCAGGCGCGGCCGCTGACCAGCTTGTCCCGCTCGCGCGGCATCTGTTCGAGAAGCTTTGCCGCCTCTTCGTAGCGCTGTTGGCGGCGCAGGTTTTCGATGCGGATATAGAGGAGCGCCGGATCCTTGGCCCAGGATTTGTCGACGGCCGCAATCAACGCATCGACATTCTTTGCGCGTGAATTCAGTCCTGCCCAGGCGCGGTAGAGCGACTGCGCTTCACCGAGCGAAGAAAACCGCTTCGCCTGTGAGGCGCGGTCGCGGTACATCAGGTAATCCATGCGCGCCCTGTGATCGGCGGTGCGCAAAAGGGCAGGGAACTCCTTGAGGATCCGGTTTTCCGCTGCCTCATCCATCACCTCGCTGCGCCAGAGATTGCGAATGAGGCTTGCCGCTTTCGCTGTATCGCCGGAGCCGAGATGGGCACGCGCCAGGAGAATGGTACCTTCCGTCGTCTCCGGCGCGGTATTGCCGAAGGCGGCGAGTACGGCGGAAGGCGCCGGATTTTCGCGGAAGAGCGCCTTTTCCGAATTGGCGCGGAAGGATTTGAGCCCCGGCCAGCCGGTAAGCTGCCGCTGGGCGGCGGCGATTTCGGCCGCCGGCACGTCGCTCAAGCCGGACATGGCGATCGACCAGGTCAGCATCTGTCGGTCGAGCCCGGCGGGCATGCGGTCGCGGATGGCGATGGCCTGCGCACCCTTGCGATCAGACAGAGCATCGAGGCCGGATTTCAGCTGCGGATTGGCGGCCGCCAGACGATTGCCGCGCGGAATGGCGCCTGTTGTTTCGAGGGACGGCGGTGCCGCCTTGCTGGGCGCAAAGCCGAGCGGCTTCATTGCCGGAACAGGCACGTCGGAAAGCGCATGCGCACTCGTCGACGACAAGATCAGCGCAAGACCGAGACCAAGGACAGAACCGTAAGACAGCGACATCTTCATCCACACACCAGAACCCATGGCATCACACGAGAGAGTAGGCCGGGCACGCGGTTAACAAAAGCCTAAAGCCAGCGATCACATTCTCTCGAACGAAGCCTCGGAAAACTGTCACAAATCTCCTGCAGATGCGCTTGTCGCACCTGATGGTGCGAAGTAATGTGCCCCCGATTTAATCTGAGAATGCGGCCGAAGCGTGGATATCGGCCGCCGAGGAGTTCATTGCATGTATCAGGGATCCATTCCCGCGCTTGTCACGCCGTTCACGACAGAGGGCGCCGTCGACGAGCAAGCCTTCGCCACCCATGTCGAATGGCAGATTTCCGAAGGCTCCTCCGGTCTTGTGCCTGTCGGCACCACGGGTGAATCGCCGACACTCTCGCACGCCGAACACAAGCGCGTCGTCGAACTCTGCGTCGAAGTCGCCGCCAAGCGCGTGCCCGTGATCGCCGGCGCCGGCTCCAACAACACGGTCGAAGCGATCGAGCTTGCCGAGCATGCGCAAGCCGTCGGCGCCGATGCGTTGCTCGTCGTCACGCCCTATTACAACAAGCCGACGCAGAAGGGCCTGATCGCCCATTACGCGGCGATCGCAGACGCCGTCTCGCTGCCGATCATCATTTACAACATTCCCGGCCGCTCGGTGATCGACATGTCGCCGGAGACGATGGGGGCGCTGGCCAAGGCCCACAAGAACATCGTCGGCGTCAAGGATGCGACCGGCAAGATCGAGCGCGTCTCCGAACAGCGCATCACTTGCGGCCCGGATTTCGTCCAGCTCTCGGGCGAGGATGCAACGGCGCTCGGCTTCAACGCCCATGGCGGCGTGGGCTGCATCTCCGTCACCGCCAATGTCGCCCCGCGCCTCTGTGCCGAATTCCAGGCGGCGACACTGGCCGGCGATTACGCCAAGGCGCTCGAATACCAGGACCGCCTGATGCCGCTGCACAAGGCAATCTTCCTCGAGCCCGGCCTCTGCGGCGCGAAATATGCGCTGAACCGCACCCGCGGCATGAACCGCACCGTCCGCCTGCCACTGATGGCCACGCTGGAGGCTTCGACGGAAGCCGCGATCGACGCGGCGCTGAAGCATGCGAGACTGGTGAATTGAGGGGAAGGCCGGCGGAGACGCCGGCCTTTTTTGTTGGGGAGGTGGCGTAGCAGCGCGCTCTTGCGTTATCGCCTGACTGAGGCGGTCTGTGTTACTTCGAATTTAATCCGATAGGTTTCCGCTACCGAGTAGATAGAATTCGACCCGCTAGTCAGCCCAGGGATCGTAGTCGTTGTCGCCATCGTGGAATTGATCTTCAATTTCGGGATCATCGTATCCATATCGAGTGCGACTAATCGCTCGCTTGTTGACCTTTTTCACTAGTTTGGTGTGAGCCTCTAGATTGATAAGGCGGACATTCCTATCAGCAAGATGCTTGAATTCGGTTGCATAGTCGCCAGAGAAGGTTGCTTTGGAATATCCACGGGAGCGAGCTGTCATACTCACCAACCAGTTTCCATCCATGGTTGGCAGGCTGTTCCCAAGATTAAGCTTTGGCCTGCTTTTCACATACCCCTTAATATATGCCTCAATTAATAGGGCTCGCATATGCGGGTCTCGCGACTTGGATAGATCGTCTACGATCTCTGTCGAGAGTTCAATTTTGCAGACAAGCAAGAGCCAGACCATCCAGATCGCTTCATGATCATGCGCTAGCGCCAAGCTGCGTTTGATAATGATTTTGGCGACCGACAGCCAACCCTCACGATCTATTGCGAGCCCCAGTGCATGCCTCTTCGAAACAAGTAGGCATGCATAATCCAACGCGTGAGGATGCTTTTGGACTATTCTTTGTAAATTCTGTTCAGCGTAGCCCCATAGATGCGATGAATACAATCTCCATTCATCGAATGACCGAATAAGTATTTTTATCGGGCTGTCCGAGCCGACTGCCTGCGAGCTGGCAACGGCTTCCGAAATGGCCCTCTCTATCTTTTCGACGCTTCCATAATAGACCGTGTGATCACGAAGTCTTTGTGCCCACAAGTCATTGATAGGTTCTAGGCTTGAGTATATTCGCGTTTTGGCATCGTTGAGGTACAATTCGTAAGTCGCCAAAACGTCACGAAGTTTAGAGAGAACGGCCTGCGCGTCGTGTTCTGAGTGCAGACCGATATAGTAATCGTCGACATGACGAACTGCGCCTACTATGATGTTGCCAACTTCAGCTTCCAATAACTGATCAATTTTCGAAAGTACCAATTCGGCGATCAGTCTATAACCATCAGGTCCTATTAAGACACCACGCGTGTTTCCGCGCTGTCCAGATTGGACAAAGAAATCGAGTGCGTTAAAATAATTCGTGGTCGAACGTCTATCAGTATCCCGTTTTGAATTTTCAATACCGTGTGCGGCCCATGCAATCGAATGGGTATATAGACTAGGAAAACACTGAGCTATGTCGGCTTTCAATATAAAAGGCGCATAGCGGATTTTTTCTGATGTATGCTTAGAAAGTTCGGAAAGAGATGGCACTTTGACCGCGCGCTCACTTCCTTCAGCCATTACATTTGGCGCGCCAATTGAAAATTTTGACAACGAATAAGTTGTCTCGAAATCGGACCAGTAGCGCCAGATGAACGTCGATATATGAAAGTAGGTTATGATGTTTGGCGTGGCGAAGAATCGGCGACTTCTGTCATGCTTGGTTCCATTGTACCTTGAGAACTCAGTTCTTCGTTCTCTATGCGAGCTTGTGTCGAGTTGCCTAACAATGCCGGCAAATGATCGCTTAACTGAGGTGCTTGTGAAGCAAGGGGGTAGGGTTTCGGGAAACAACCCTGCTTCAAGCAGTTGGAATCTCGATTTCATGAAGGTGTGCTTCTGGTGTTATACATCTCCAGCATTATAAATCAATTTCTACCATGTTAAATCCTCAGGTTGAATTTTTCTTGAAAATCAACCTTCCCAGTTCGCGATTCTTGTTTGCTTCCCACTGCGCTGACTCAAGAAAACTTTATGAATGGGGCGGGCAGTAGGTCGTTACGGCAGCATCCCGACCCTCATAGCGGGTTTCACATGAATAGGATGCGTGTATGGCCACCGAATAGTCCCGTCGGCCGGCCTCAACTGTCCGGACACACATCACCTTTAACTCCCCCAAATCTGGTCACGGGCCCCACATGCCCACCGCGCACCCTCGTGCCGCAAAACAAAACGGCAGGTCACCAAAGGTAACCTGCCGCTTCAAAACGCACTGGCGAGAAACCGCTCAGCACTCGAGATCAAGCCCGTTTTCGCAGAAGTCGAACTGGGCAGCTTCCGATTCGCTGCCGTCTGCAAAGGTGGCCTTGACCCACTGAGCGCAGCTTTCGCTATTTGTGCTCTGATCCCAGACAAGTTCCGCAGTCGATCCTGGCTTGATGCCACTTCCGATGTCAAAAGCACCCCAGGTGCTCTTGTTTTCGGATACCAGGATCCCTGTGATGGCTGAACTGGTCGTGTTCGTTGCCTTGAAGGAGAACTCATCGGCTTTGGCGACAATGGCGGTCATTCCGTTTGCCGCCGCAATTGCGATTGCAAATAGTCCGTTGCGCACGTTTCGGTAATTCATCGTCTGTCCTCAGAACCCCGGGAGTGGAACATCACACTTTCTGACACTCTCAGTCCGCGAAGTCGACGGAATTATCGTGGTTTCCAACCGCCACCTGCCGGGCGGTTCTTGTGCTTGATCCACCCCCACCTTTATTTCCCCCCCATCCTCCATTACATATCGATGACAACAGCCACGCCCCGCCCGGGCGCAGGCGACACACGACAAAATCCCGGGCGAAACGGAAGATTTGACCATGGCCCCCAGAGGCTCGCAGCGCACCGTCAACAAGATCGTCGCGGAAAACCGCAAGGCGCGCTTCAATTATGAGATCATCGACACCTACGAGGCGGGTCTGGTTCTGACCGGCACCGAGGTCAAGTCGCTGCGCGAGGGCAAGGCCAATATCGCCGAATCCTATGCCTCCGACGAGGGCGAGGAGATCTGGCTGATCAATTCGCATCTGCCGGAATATCTGCAGGCGAACCGCTTCAATCACGAGCCGCGCCGCCGTCGCAAGCTGTTGCTCTCCAAGCGCGAGATCAACCGTCTGCGCGCCTCGATCAATCGCGAGGGCATGACGCTGGTGCCGCTCAAGATCTATTTCAACGAGAAGGGCAGGGCGAAGCTGGAGCTGGCGCTCGCCAAGGGCAAGAAGCTGCATGACAAGCGCGAGACCGAGAAGGAACGCGACTGGAACCGCCAGAAGCAGCGCATTCTGAAGACGGGTTGATCATGGCGCTCTCGTATCTGAAGCTCACCGTCGGCCCCTTTGTCTTCGAAGCGAGGCTCGAGCGCGAAAAGGCGCCCGAGACCTGCCGCATCTTCGAAAGCTTCCTGCCGTTCCGCAACCAGGCGATCCATTCGCGCTGGTCGGGCGAGGCGGTCTGGGTGCCCTTGGGCGATTTCCAGTTCGGGGCGGGCTTCGAGAACCACACCGCGCATCCTTCGCGCGGCGACATCCTGCTTTATCCCGGCGGCTTCAGCGAAACGGAACTGCTCTTTGCCTATGGCTCCTCGCAGTTTGCCAGCAAGATGGGCGTGCTGGCGGGCAATCATTTCCTGACGGTGACGAAGGGGGCTGAGCAGCTGGAGGCCATGGGCAAGATGGTTCTCTGGCAGGGCGCGCAGGATATTGCCTTCGAGGCGATGTAGGAAAACTACCCTGCTTAGGTCCTTCCGCGATGGGCAGAGCAAGAACACCCCCCTCTGTCACTTCGTGACATCTCCCCCACACGGGGGGAGAGTGGGGCGTCGCGTTTGCCGCGCTCCCCACCTCCCCCTTGAGGGGGGAGGTCGCCGCAAAGCGGCGGGTGGGGGTGAACCCTACCGCGGGTTCACCGTCTGACGATCTTTCTCGCGCTCCGACCCTCCCCCTCAAGGGGAGGGTGAGCCCGCGGCGCACCGCAAGCCGCTCTCCCCCTTGTGGGGAGATGCCCGCCCTTCGGCAAGCTCAGGAGGGCAGAGGGGAGCTTAAGTCCCGCGACACCAGCGTCTCACGGCTGGAAGCCCCAAGTCCCTCAGTGGTCGTCTTCGCTCGATGTCGCCGGTTCCGGTGCGCGCGGCATGCCGCGTTCGCTCGGGTCGCGGCCGATTTCGGCTTTCAGCGTCATTAGGTCGATGAAGTGGTCCGACTGGCGGCGCAGGTCGTCGGCGATCATCGGCGGCTGCGTCGCCATGGTCGAGACGACGGAGACCTTGCGGCCCCGGCGCTGCAGGGCTTCGACCAGCGTGGTGAAATCGCCGTCGCCGGAGAAGAGCACGAGATGATCGACCGTCTCGGACTGTTCCATCGCGTCGATCGCAAGCTCGATATCCATGTTGCCCTTGACCTTGCGGCGGCCCATGGAGTCGGTGAATTCCTTCGCCGGCTTGGTGATCACCTTGTAGCCGTTATAGTCCAGCCAGTCGATCAGCGGACGGATCGAGGAATATTCCTGGTCCTCGATGAGCGCGGTGTAATAATAGGCGCGCAGGAGATAGCCGCGCTTCTGGAAGGCTTTCAAGAGCTTGCGGTAATCGATGTCGAAGCCGAGGCTCTTGGACGCGGCATAAAGATTGGCGCCATCGATGAAGAGTGCAATTTTTTCGCGGGGGTCGAACATTTCGATATCCTTACGTCAAATATGAACAGTCTCGGCAATCGGCAATCAAAACAATACCTTGCCCCTCCAGATATGATCATAGATTTACATTATGAAATGATCATATAAAAATCTATCTAGGGCATCGTCAGGGGCAATCCAAGCAGCCTGTGGTTGAAATGTGGTGTATTGAGGGCCTTTTCCGGCCTTCATTTTTGGGCTTGGCCGGGTGCCAGCACGAAAAACTTGAATTTGCCTGCCATTGCCTGTATCGCAGCCGTCAATCCCACGCATTCAAGATCGCAAAGGACAGGCAATGGCCCGTGTCACCGTTGAAGATTGCATCGACAAAGTCGAGAACCGCTTCGAGCTCGTTCTGCTCGCAAGCCACCGCGCCCGCCAGATCTCCCAGGGTGCGCCGATCACCATCGATCGCGACAAGGACAAGAACCCGGTCGTCGCTCTGCGCGAAATCGCCGACGAGACGCTCTCGCCGGACGACCTGAAGGAAGATCTGATCCATTCGCTGCAGAAGCATGTCGAAGTTGACGAGCCCGAGCAGGAGCCGAGCTCGATGCTTGCCAACACCGGCACCGCCGGCAAGGGCGAGGAAGAGGACGAACTGCCGGAAACGCTCACCTTCGACCAGATGTCGGAAGAAGAGCTTCTCGCCGGTATCGAAGGTCTTGTTCCGCCGGAAAAGAGCGACGATTACTAATCGTCAACAGATCAGACTTAAGTCTTGATCTGACTGTAGGATGAGTGTGCGCCAGTCGTCTCGACTGGCGCGCTTTTTCGTTTGTGGAGACGATCGGAATGATGCGGCAATACGAGCTCGTGGAGCGGGTGCAGAAATACAAGCCCGATGCCAACGAAGCTCTGCTGAACAAGGCCTATGTCTATGCCATGCAGAAGCATGGCAAGCAGACACGCGCCAGCGGGGACCCCTATATCTCCCACCCGCTCGAAGTCGCCGCCATCCTCACCGACATGCATCTCGACGAATCGACGATCGCCGTCGCCCTTCTTCACGACACGATCGAGGACACGTCCGCGACCCGTGCCGAGATCGACGAACTCTTCGGCGAGGATATCGGCCGGCTCGTCGAGGGCCTGACCAAGATCAAGAAGCTCGACCTCGTCACCAAAAAGGCCAAGCAGGCGGAAAACCTGCGCAAGCTGCTGCTCGCTATTTCCGACGACGTGCGTGTTCTCCTGGTGAAGCTCGCCGACCGCCTGCACAATATGCGCACGCTCGAGCACATGCGCGACGACAAGCGCGCCCGCATTTCCGAAGAGACGATGGAAATCTATGCGCCGCTCGCCGGCCGCATGGGTATGCAGGACATGCGCGACGAGCTGGAGGATCTCTCCTTCCGCTACATGAACCCGGAAGCCTATGAGACCGTCACCAACCGTCTGGCGGAGCTTTCCACCCGCAACGAGGGCCTGATCACCAAGATCGAGGACGAGCTGCGCGAGCTTCTCGTGGCGAACGGGCTTTTGAACACCTCGGTCAAGGGCCGGCAGAAGAAGCCCTATTCGGTCTTCCGCAAGATGCAGTCGAAGTCGCTCTCCTTCGAGCAGCTTTCGGATGTCTATGGCTTCCGCATTCTGGTCGACGATATCCCCGGCTGCTACCGGGCGCTCGGCATCGTGCACACCCGCTGGCGCGTCGTGCCGGGCCGCTTCAAGGACTATATCTCGACGCCGAAGCAGAACGACTACCGCTCGATCCATACCACCATCGTCGGCCCGTCCCGCCAGCGTATTGAGCTGCAGATCCGCACGCGCCGCATGCATGACATCGCCGAATACGGTATTGCCGCCCACAGTCTTTATAAGGACGGCGAAAACGGCGATCCGAGCGAGCCGCTGCAGCGCGAGAGCAATGCCTATTCCTGGCTGCGCCACACGATCGAGGCTTTGGCGGAGGGCGACAATCCGGAGGAATTCCTCGAGCATACCAAGCTCGAACTCTTCCAGGACCAGGTCTTCTGCTTCACGCCCAAGGGCAAGCTGATCGCGCTTCCGCGCGGGGCGACCCCGATCGATTTTGCCTATGCCGTTCACACCAATGTCGGCGATACCTGCGTCGGCGCCAAGATCAACGGCTCGATCATGCCGCTGGTCACCCGCCTGTCGAATGGAGACGAAGTCGAGATCATCCGCTCCGGCGTGCAGGTGCCACCCGCCGCCTGGGAAGAGATCGTCGTCACCGGCAAGGCGCGCGCCGCCATCCGCCGCGCCACCCGCATGGCGATCCGGAAGCAATATGCAGGCCTTGGCCAGCGCATCCTGGAGCGCACCTTCGAGCGCGCTGGCAAGGTGTTCTCCAAGGATACGCTGAGACCCGCGCTGCACCGCCTCGGCCAGCGGGATGTGGAAGACGCGATCGCCTCCGTCGGTCGCGGCGAGACCTCCTCGCTCGACGTTCTCCGGGCCGTCTTCCCCGATTACCAGGACGAACGCGTCACCGTGAAGCCGTCCTCGGACGAGGGCTGGTTTGCGATGAACAGCGCCAATGGCATGGTCTTCAAGATCCCCGGTCCGGCCCATCCGAAGGGCGATGCGCCGACCGCGGGCGATGGTCCGGATCCACTGCCCATCCGCGGCCTTTCCGGCAATGCCGAGGTACATTTCGCGCCTGCAGGTGCCGTGCCCGGCGACCGAATCGTCGGCATCATGGAAGACGGCAAGGGCATCACCATCTACCCGATCCAGGCATCGGCCCTGCAGCGCTTCGAAAACGAGCCGGAGCGCTGGATCGATGTGCGCTGGGATCTCGATGAGGCGAACAAATCGCGCTTCGTCGCCCGCATCCTGATCAATGCCCTGAACGAACCCGGCACGCTCGCCACCGTTGCACAATGCGTCGCACGCCTCGATATCAACATCCGGGTGCTCAACATGATCCGGATCGCCACCGACTTCACGGAGATGGGGATCGATCTCGAGGTCTGGGATCTGCGCCAGCTCAGCCAGTTGCTCGGCGAGTTGAAGGAGCTGGACTGCATCTCGACGGTGAAGCGCGTCTACGACTGATGCGCCGATCCGGGCGGCTGGGGAAGGGCAGGGCACGGGCTTCGCGATCTGCAGGCCTCGATTGGGTCAAACTGCCTTCGTTTTGATCACGATCTTGCCCAAATCGTAAACCTCAGGCCCCTCGTCATGCGTTTGGTGCATGGCTGACTTCAGTTCTTGTCTCTGGTGCCTTGTGCGCCGCAGCATTATCTTCAGTCCAACAGATGAAGAGAAAGAACCGAGGACAAAACGATGTTTACTCCGATCCGCAAAATCGCCCGCGCCCTTCGCGTCCCGACCGTTGCAGAGCGTGAAATGAACTACCTGAACGGCGCCCGCGACCTGGTCGACCTGGAATACCGCCAGCGCGAAATCGACCGTGGCATGTTCCGCCGCGCCTGAGCTGCCCACCGACCAGATACGGTCTATGCTGCGACGCCGGTTCCCGCCGGCGTCTTTGCTTTTTGACAGCTTTGTCAGCCGCTTTTGCTTGCCGAAACCGTAGAGGATCAACTACATATCCCGCATGCTGTTTCGACGCCGGCAACCGATATCCAGACTGACCAAGCTGCGTGAGCTTTTTTGGCCGCGTCGTGGCTTTATCCGATCGTTTCAATACCTCAGCAAACGTGTCCTGCGCCTGTCCGCCACACCACATGCGATTGCCGCCGGCGTGGTCGCTGGCGTCGTGGCATCCTGGACACCGTTCATCGGACTGCATTTCCTGCTCGCCTTTGCGATCGCCTATATCATCGCGGGCAACATGGTTGCGGCCGCGATCGGAACAGCCTTTGGCAACCCTCTCACCTTTCCGCTCATCTGGGCCTCGACCTGGGAAGTCGGCCACCGCCTGATCGGCAAGGGTGATCCGGTCACGGACAGCGTGGATCTCGAGAAGAAATTCTCCCTGTCGGCCTTCGAGAGCATGTGGCATCCGATCCTGAAGCCGATGCTGGTGGGGGCGATCCCACTTGCCGCTGTCAGCGGCGCTATCATCTATTGCGTCATCTATTTCACCGTGTCGAAATTCCAGACGCGTCGCCGCGAACGGCTGGCAGAGCGCGCCCGTGCCCGCCTTGCTGAAGCCCTCCAGGGATCGAGCGTCTGACATGATCATCGGCATCGGCAGCGACCTGGTCGACATCAGAAGGATCGAGAAATCGATCACCCGTTTCGGCGAGAAATTCACCGCCCGCTGCTTCACGGACGAGGAGCAGGCGAGAGCCAATGGCCGCAAGGACAGTGCTGCGTCCTATGCCAAGCGTTTCGCGGCCAAGGAGGCCATGGCGAAGGCGCTCGGCACCGGAATTGCGGAGGGCGTCTTCTGGAAGGAAATGGGCGTCGTCAATCTGCCAAACGGCAAGCCGGGCCTCGAACTCACCGGCGGCGCTGCCCGTTGCCTGGAACGGATGCTGCCGGTCGGCCATCGTCCGGTCATCCATCTGACCATCACCGACGAATTTCCCTATGCCCAGGCATTCGTCATCGTCGAGGCCCTGCCGGAAAGCCGCTGAGTTAACTGGTCGCGCTGGTCCAGGCGCCTGCGCGGTTGCCGCGCGGACGCGAACCGACTAGAGAGAGCAGGATTTTCGCAAGAAGGAACCGACCCGCGTGAGCGAAGAAAAGAAGCAAAGTGCCCTCTGGGAAAACGTCAAGGTCATCATCCAGGCCCTGCTGTTGGCGATGGTGATCCGGACCGTGTTCTTTCAGCCCTTCACGATCCCCTCAGGCTCGATGATGCCGACACTGCTGGTTGGCGACTACATCTTCGTCAACAAGTTCTCCTATGGCTATTCGAAGTATTCGTTGCCCTTTTCGCCTGATCTCTTCGAAGGCCGCATCTTCGAAAGCGAACCGGAGCGCGGCGATATCGCGGTCTTCCGCTTCCCGCCGAACCCGAGCATCGACTACATCAAGCGGATCGTCGGACTGCCCGGCGATCGCATCCAGGTGATCGGCGGCGTGCTCCAGATCAACGGTCAGCCCGTGCCGAAGGTGCAGGACGGTGTCTTCACCTCCGATTATCGCATGGATCCCGGCACCGATGTTCCGGTCTTCCGCGAAACGCTCGACAATGGCGTGAGCTACGACACGCTCGACCAGGCGCAGAACACCCGTGGCGACGACACCCGCGAATTCATCGTGCCGGAAGGCCACTACTTCGCGATGGGCGACAACCGCGACAACTCGCTCGACAGCCGCTTCGACGTCGGCTTCGTGCCGGCCGAGAACCTGATCGGCAAGGCCTCGCTGATCTTCTTCTCGCTCGGCAACGACACCTCGTTCCGCGAAGTCTGGAAGTGGCCGGCCAACATGCGCTGGGATCGCCTGTTCAAGGTGGTCGAATGACGAACAAGAGCGTGGTCAGCGAAAAGGATTGGGAGCAGCTCGAAGCTGCGATCGGCCACAAATTCGCCGACCGCGATCGCTTGAAGCGGGCGCTGACGCATGCCAGCGCCCAGGTCTCGCGGGGCAAGAAGGGCGATTACGAACGCCTCGAATTTCTGGGCGACCGCGTGCTGGGCCTCTGCGTCGCCGAAATGCTGTTCACGACCTTCCGCGACGCGACCGAGGGTGAGCTCTCGGTCCGCTTCAACCAGCTGGTAAGCGCCGAGGCCTGTGCCTCCGTCGCCGACGAGATCGAGCTCTATCGGTTCATCCGCACGGGCTCCGACATCAAGAAGATCACCGCGGCGAACATGCTGAATGTCCGCGCCGACGTGGTCGAAAGCCTGATTGCCGCCATTTACATCGAAGCAGGGTTGGAGGCCGCGCGCGGCTTCATCCTGAAATACTGGGAGGGTCGCGCTGCCCGCGCCGATGGCGCCCGCCGCGACGCCAAGACCGAACTGCAGGAATGGACGCATGCCAGATTTGGCAAGCCGCCCACATACAAGGTTGCCGATCGCTCCGGACCGGATCATGATCCCCGCTTCACGGTGATCGTCGAGATCCCGGGCCTGAAGCCGGAGATCGGCATCGAACGTTCCAAGCGAGCCGCCGAGCAGGTGGCCGCGACCAAGATACTCGAACGCGAAGGCGTCTGGGCCAAGGCCTCCGGCGCGAATTGAATGGATGATATGACCGACACCGAAACGAATGACGGCGGCGAAGCCACCGTCAACACCCCGACCCGATCCGGCTTCGTCGCCCTGATCGGCCCGACCAATGCTGGCAAGTCGACGCTGGTCAACCGCTTCGTCGGGGCCAAGGTCTCGATCGTCAGCCACAAAGTGCAGACGACCCGCGCCGTGATGCGCGGCATCGCGATCCACAAGAACGCCCAGATCGTCTTCATGGACACGCCCGGCATCTTCAAGCCGCGCCGCAAGCTTGACCGCGCCATGGTGACGTCGGCCTGGGGAGGCGCAAAGGATGCCGACATTATCCTGCTCCTCATCGACAGCGAACGCGGCCTGCGCGGTGATGCCGAGGCGATCCTGGAAGCCCTGAAGGATGTGCCGCAGCCGAAGATCCTTGTGCTCAACAAGATCGACCGGGTGCGCCACGAAGACCTGTTCGAGCTGGCGGCCAAAGCCAATGAGACCGTCAAGTTCGACCGCACCTTCATGATATCGGCGACGACTGGCTCGGGCTGCGACGACATCATGGATTACTTGGCCGAGACCTTCCCGGAAGGTCCCTGGTACTATCCGGAAGATCAGATCTCGGATCTGCCGATGCGCCAGCTCGCGGCCGAAATCACCCGCGAGAAGCTGTTCCTGCGTCTGCACCAGGAGCTTCCCTACTCCTCGCATGTCGAGACGGAAAAGTGGGAAGAGCGCAAGGATGGTTCCGTGCGCATCGAACAGGTCATCTATGTCGAGCGCGACAGCCAGAAGAAGATCGTGCTCGGCAAGAACGGCGACGCGATCAAGGCGATTTCCACGGCTTCCCGCAAGGAGATGTCCGAGATCCTCGAACAGCCGGTGCACCTCTTCCTCTTCGTCAAGGTGCGCGAGAACTGGGGCAACGATCCCGAGCGCTTCCGCGAAATGGGTCTCGAATTCCCCCGCGACTGAACCCGATCAAGCGAGGGGCGCTCAGCCCTTCGCTACCCGCCTTGCGACAAAGTCCGAAATCGTCGGTCCGATCAGGATGATCAGGATCAGCCGCATGGTCTGCAGTGCCATGATGAAGGACATGTCGACAGGTGTCGTCGCGGCGATGATCGCGATCGAATCGAGCCCGCCAGGGCTCGTCGCGAGATAGGCGGTCAGAGGGTCGATGCCATGCAGCGACCAGAGCAGGAAGGCAAGTCCGCCGCTGAACGCCATCAGCACCAGGATCGAGCCGACGATCTGGGGCAGGGCGCTTGCCGCGTGTCTCAGGATCCTCCGTGTGAAGGACAGGCCGATCCGCCAGCCGATTACGCCATAACCGAGCGCCAGCAGCCATTCGGGCAGTTGCAGGGTGATATAGCCCATCACATGCAAGACCGTCGTCGCAACCAGTGGCAGGAGCATGGTGCCAGCTGGTATCCGAAACCGGGCGCCGACCATTGCTGCCGCAAGCGCAGCAGCCAGTGTTAAGGACAGATCGAGCCAGTCCGTCTCCGGAAACCAGACGACCGAATGTGCTGCACCGCCTTCGATGTTGAAGACAAAGGCCGCCATCAGCGACGCCCCGGTCGCGACGAAGGCGACGCGCAGATACTGCATGAAGGCAACCAGCCGCGCATCCCCACCATGGGCTTCCGCCATCAGCACCATGGCTGAGGCGGCTCCGGCAGATGTGCCCCAGATCGCGGTGGTGCCCGGCAGGATTTCGGCTTTCGCCATGAAATAGCCGAGCAGGCTGCTCGCGGCGATGATCGCAAGCACGATGGACAGAAAGACCGGCCAGTCGTCAGCCACCGTCGACAGCGTTCCGAGATCGATCGAGCGGGCAATGATGCAGCCGATCAGCGAATGGGCAAAAATGTAGGGATAGCGGTGAACGGAAAGCCGTGCGCCGTTGGTGGCCACGAGAATGGCCGCGACCATGGGCCCGAGCAGCAGCGCGCCCGGGATATGCGCGAGGAAAAGCCCGCCGGAGATCGCAACGGATAGGGCGAGGAGAACAAGCCAGCGAAGCACGACCGGAAGCGGTGTCAGCAGGCCGGGTTGGGCTGGCGTTCCGTGCTCTTTGTCCAGGGACATGGCTGTCTCCGTCCTTCGTCTGAGAAGCCCTTGCCGGAAAGGGCTGGACGAAAGCGCGTTTTCATAAAATAAATGAGGTAGACCTCACAAACGAGTTTTATGAGCATGGCCTCGCAAAAGTCAAGTTCGGCGGCGACATCGCAGGCGACGCCCGCGCCGACCGCCAAGGAGCCGAAACGCAAGCGCGGCATCGCCCGTGTGGCAAAGCTTCTCGATGCTGGCGCAGCGGTCTTCGCCGAGCAGGGCTACCGGGCCGCGACCATGACCGAGATCGCCGCCCGGGCCGCGGCACCCATCGGTTCACTCTACCAGTTCTTTCCCAACAAGGATGTGCTCGCCGACGCCCTCGTTGCCCGCTACGCCGAGCATGTCGAGGCGGCCCTCGACCGAATCAGGGCGCAGCTAGCGGACCTCGATGGCAGCCAGCTTGCCGACCGCCTGCTCGACGTGCTCGTCGCCCATGCCGCCGAGCGCAGTCTGGCGCTCAGCCTGCTCGATGCCCGCTGGGAGCAACCGGGTGTGCGCCCCGGCGTGCTTCGCGAAAGCTTGCGTAAGCGGATCGCCGAGATCCTCACGCTTTGGCGCCCGCAATTGCCGGAGGACCAGGCCGAGGCCATGTCGGTGGTGCTCTTCCAGGCAATGAAGTCGCTCGTGCAACTGCATGAAGAGAAACGCTATCCCGGAAAGACCGAAGCGATTGCCCATTGGCGCGGCTGGGTGCAACGCTATCTCGCGGACGTCTGACATCTCGCGAAATTCCTCGCGCTAGCCCGGCCTCTGCGGTAAAACCCGTGCATGCAATGGACAGACGAGGCAATCCTTCTGGGGGTGCGGCGGCATGGCGAAACAAGCGTCATCGCCGAGGTGATGACGCGCAGCCGTGGCCGCCATCTCGGCATGGTGCGCTCCGGCCGGTCGCGCACGATGCAGCCGGTCTTGCAGCCCGGCAATCGTCTGGAAGTCACCTGGCGCGCACGCCTCGACGAACATCTGGGCGAGTTTCGCATAGAGCCTCTGATGCTGCGGGCTGGTCGGCTGATGGAAAGTGCGACCGCCGTCTACGGCGTGCAGGCGCTGGCGGCTCTGCTGCGGCTTTTGCCGGAGCGTGATCCCCATCCGCATCTCTTCCAGGCGCTGGATGTAATTCTCGATCATCTCGAGGAGCCGGCGACGGCAGGCGAACTCTTCGTGCGCTTCGAGCTCGCGCTGCTGAATGATCTCGGCTTTGGGCTGGATTTGAGCGAATGCGCCGCGACGGGCACGCATCATGATCTGGCTTATGTCTCACCGAAGTCGGGCAGGGCCGTCAGCCGCGAGGCAGGCGCCCCCTGGGCGGACAAGATGCTGGCGCTGCCGGATTTCTTGACCCCCGGAACCAACCGCGCGGCAGATCCGGAGACATTGGCGGCAGCCTTTCGGTTGACGGCCTATTTTCTGGATCGCCATGTCTACGTGCCGCGGGGGCTGGAGCCCGGCGCGGCACGCGAGGGATTCTGTCACGCGGCGTTGAAGACCTTGCGCTCGCTCGAAACGCCTGGCGCATTGGCCGCGCCCAGAAACACGGCCTGATCTTCCGGCGCAGACTTCGCCATGTGGTCGTGGATGGCGGCCTGAAGTTCGCTGATATTGCGATAGCTACCGCCGTCGAGGTCGATGACCGGATATTTGACGGCGATGAACTTGACCCTGTCGCCGTCGGGTATGGTGATGCCAACCGGGATTCCGGCATATTCGATGACTTGCTTCTTCATAACGAATGTCCCCGCTCGTGCACGTTCGGCACGGCGCTGTTTCAGTAGTCGATTGTTGATGTCAGGCTTTGCGCTGCGTCACATTCGACAGGAGCAGGCGTAATGGCGTTTCACCATCACGAGGTGCGGGGTCGTCTGCCAGGGTCGGGCGCCATCATGAAATACGATTTGCATTTCGCTGACCTCCTTCTTTGGCTGCGGCCTCAAACGTTGAGGCCATGGTTCGTTGTCAGGATCCGAACCAGCTCGCACAAGGTAGGTGCTGGCTCGGAATCCGTCAACGGGCGGCGGAAGAAAAATAAAATAATTTTCTGTGACAGTCGCCTTCAGGCGAAAACACGGGAATTTTGATCCGGCATGGGCGCGATGCCGAAATATGATCTCACTTTGGGCAAAATTACGCCAATCCGACAGCCGGTCTCTCCACGGCTTGTTCACGGATCGGCCAATGCACCACGGCCGCGAAGATTCCGAGCGCCACACCCAGCCACCAGACCTGATCATAGGTTCCGAAGTGGTCGTAGAGATAGCCACCCATCCAGACGCCGAGGAACGAACCGATCTGGTGCGACAGGAAGACGAGCCCGCCCAGCAAGCCGAGATGGCGCGTGCCGAACATGATCGCCACGAGCCCGTTGGTCGGCGGCACGGTGGAAAGCCAGAGCAGGCCCATCACAGCGGCGAAGATCACGACGGAAGCGGGCGTCTGCGGCAGGAGCAGGAAAAGCGTCACCGTGATCGATCGGCCGATATAGATGAAGGCGAGGAAATAGGGCTTGGAATAGCGCTGTCCGATCCAGCCGGCTGCGAGCGAACCGATGATGTTGAAAAAGCCGATCAGCGCCATCGCGATCACCGCATAGCTCGCCTCGATGCCGATATCGCCGAGATAGGCGGGGAAATGTGCGGTGATGAAGGCCACCTGGAAGCCGCAGACGAAGAAACCGGTCGTCAGCAGCAGATAGCTCTTGTGCGCGAAGGCTTCCTTCAGCGCCTCGGCGATCGTTTGCTGATATTGTTTGCCGGACTGCGTGCCCGATTGCGCATTGCCGCGCAGCGGAAAGGCGAGCAGCGGCACGACCAGCATCATGACGGCGATGATCACGAGACTGTCCGACCAGCCGAAGGCCGAGATAAAGCCTTGGCTGAGCGGCGCAAACAGGAACATGCCGGCAGAGCCCGCCGCCGTGCCGATGCCAAACGCCATCGACCGCTGTTCGGGTGTCACATTGCGGGCAAAGGCCGAAAGGATAACGCTGAAAGAACCCGCACCGATCGCAAGCCCTATCAGCACGCCACCGCCCATATGCAGCCAGATGGGCGCCGACGCATTGGCCATCATCACGAGGCCTGCGGCATAAAGCACGCCCGACATGACGAGAACGCGACCCGTACCATATTTGTCGGCGAGCGCCCCAAAGAACGGCTGGCTGATACCCCAGAACAGGTTCTGGAATGCCATGGCAAGCCCGAAGGTGGAGCGGTCCCAGCCCCGGTCGGCGAGCATCGGCAGTTGGAAGAAGCCCATGGCCGAGCGCGGCCCGAAGGTCATCACCGCAATCAGCGATCCGGCGAGAATGATGAGCCAGGGCATGGCAGGGCGGCTGGTGGTCGTCATCGGGGGATTCTCCTCTGTCGATCACACATTAGTGCGGTCGATGGACGAGCAGAAACGCCTTTTGATGAACTGGCCATCAGGGGATTTGATGAATGTCAGGGGGCGGGATCCTTCGAGGCCCCTGCTGCGCAGGGGCACCTCAGGATGAGGGCGCAGATGTTGTGCTCCAAGCCATAGCCTGCTGCTCAGCCATTGCCTTGCGGCGTGCATCGAGATTTGTGAAGCCGGCTTCTTGAACGGTCAGCCCTCATCCTGAGGTGGGAGCGAAGCGACCCTCGAAGGACGAGGGCGGGTGGGCCCACCACCCAACCACTTGACGGGCCCTCGGCGCGATAAGTCCGGAAGGGCCTCGTAGGCGCAAGCGATCAGCGCCTCTTTCTTCTGCCGATTCCATCCCTTGATCTGCCGCTCGCGGGCGATGGCGTCGAGGATACGGTCATAGCTTTCTGTGAACACCAGTTCCACTGGCCGGCGTTTGGCTGTGTAGCCATCATAGGTGCCCGCATTGTGCTCCCAAAGCCGCGCCTCGATCGCCTGCTTTGTCAGCCCGATGTAGTAGGAGCCGTCGCTGCATCGAAGAATGTAGACTGTGACCTCCATATGGGTGACCTCCCGAAAATGCACTATGCTCGCTCGACTTGGCATCCGGAGCAACTCTGCAAACTGCTGGGATTTTGTGGCCTGAGGCCTTATGCGTACAAGTTTACTGAACATCGGTTACGGGATGTGGCCGGATCCTTCGAGGCCCTTGCTAAAGCAAGGGCACCTCAGGATGAGGGGGGCACCGTATGCCGTAACACCTCGAATGCCATCAGCCACTCAGAAAAAAACTTCGGCCAACGAGGCATAAAACGATCAGCCCTCATCCTGAGGTGGGAGCGGAGCGACCCTCGAAGGACGAGGGCGGGTGGCATCCTCCCCAATCAATCTCACCGCTGCTTGATCGCCCAAGCCTCGCGACTGCCAAGCACCGTCACCGCGTCCCGGACCCGCACCAGACCCTGTTCCCGCGGCACCGCATTCCAGCCAAACAGCACGCCCGGCACACGGCGGTCGGCGGACATGCGGATGCGGCCCATGGCTGGCATCGGGTTGGCGCCCTCGCGCGATCCGGTCTGCTGGTCCTGGGTGGTCATGATGCAGCGCGGGCATGGCTTGACGAAATCGAAGCGGATGCCGCCGATCTCGAGGCCCGTCCAGGCATCTTCGGCCCAAGGTTCGTCGCAGTCGACGACGATGTTCGGGCGAAACCGATCCATGCCGACAGAACCTTCGCCATGCCGCTCCATGTCCTCATTCAACGCGCGCAAGGAGCCTGATGTCGTCACCAGGATCTGGTAGCCGTCGGCAAAGCCCATCGGCGTGCCGTCGCCGGCCCATTCCGCGCTCGCCTCGCGGCGGCTTTCCCCGTCGATGAAGGCGAGCTTCACCGGCCGGCCGAACCAGTCGGAAAGCTTGGCATTGACGCTGTCATGCGCCATCGCCGCGCTGACGGTCGAGCGCCAGATGGTGACATCCATGCGATTGTCCGGCTGTGGCGGCGCGACCATCATCTCATGCCCGTCATCCAGTCGGAGTGTGAGATAGGCGGCCGCCGGAAGCGCCGTGAGGCGAGCAAGGTCGGGCATTTCCCGCTGCGTGATGAACTGGCCATCAGGATCGACCAGCATCATGCGCCGGTCGCCGGAGAGACCCATGGCATCGATGCGGGCCTGGGGAAGCGCAATGCCGCGCCCGCTCTTGAAGGGATAGATGGAAAGCCCGGTCACTTGCATCGTTTAGCGTCCTTCAGATTTCATCGCGGAAGAGGGAGAGAAACAGGGTGAGCCGCTCGTGCCGCTCCTCAGCCAGTTTTCGACCGGTCTCGGTCTGGAAGCCGTCGGAGAGCTTCAGGAGCTTGGCCGGGAAGTGGTCGATGGCAAAGCTGCGATCGTCGAGCGGGCGGTTCTCGGCGCCGGGATCGCCGGGGTGATAGAGGCCTGAACCCATGCGCCCGGCAATGTAGAAACAGCGCGCCACACCGACCATGCCGATCGCATCCAGCCGGTCGGCATCCTGCAGCATCTTTGCCTCCAGCGTCTCCGGCTTGATGTTGGCGGAAAAGCTGTGGGTGAGGATCGCATGCGCCACGGCCTCGATCCTCTCCTTCGGCCAGCCGAGCTCCGCCAGAATTCCGCTCGCCTTCTCTGCGGCAAGCCTTGAGGCCTGCGACCGGAGCGGCGAACTCTTCTCGACGGCGACGCAGTCATGCAGCAGAACGGCGGCGGCGAGGATTTCGGCATCGCCGCCTTCGCCGGCTTGGATCTTCAAGGCATTCCTGAAGACGCGGTGGATATGGGCGAGGTCGTGCGAGCCATCGTCCCCTTCCGTTGCATGTGGCAGAAGGCGGGCGGCGAGCGCCTCATGGGGGCCGAAGTCGGCGGCTGTGAGAAGGGCAGTCAAGACAGTTTCCCTATTCTGGTCGGCCCGCATCTAGCCTTGCGAGCGCCCACTGTTCAACCGCCCGTAGTCAGATCCCCGTCGGCGCCTCCTCGTCGTCCACATCGGGCGAGCGGCTCGACTTGCCGCTCAGGATCCTCTGGTAGAAGAGGCCGATGCCGATCAGCACGAAGCCGAGGCCGATGAAGGACAGCGCGCGCAGCACGCCTTCGAGGTTGGCCATGTCGACGAGGAAGACCTTGGCGACCGTCAGCATCACGATGACGGCAGACGCAATGCGCAGGCTCCTCGCATCGAATCGCGAACCGAGCGCAAGCAGACCAACGCCGATGGCGAGCCAGGCGACGGAATAGCTGTAGGTCTCCGCCTGTTCGAAGCCCTTCCAGTAGGAAATGAACTCGCCCTGCCAGAAGCGTCGGACCGAAAGCGTCACCCAGGCGAAACCGAGCAGGGCGCCGGAGAGCGCGAGCAGGATCACGTAAGGAAGGGGACGCTTGTCGCGGGCGTAGAAGGCAAGGCCCGCATAGGCGAGGCCGGGCAGGAGATAACCGATCAGCAGCACGTTGATCAGCGGCCAGTTGCCGGTGCTCTCGCCCGAAAAATAGGGGTTGAGCACCCCGAGATGCAGGCTCAGCGTCTGCAAGATGGCGATGCCGCCAGCGACCATCGAGCCGTAGCGGAAGACCGGGCTCGGCGATTTGACGTCGAGCGTCATCAGGATGCCGGAGAGGCCGACCACCAGCAGCGTGTAGATCGACTGTTCGCCAAGCGTCGGAGCGGACGCATCGAGCACGCCACCATTCATCGCATGACGGATCAGGATGGCGACCGCAAGCAGGCCAAGAAGGCTGGCGAGGCCTTGCAGCGCATTGCGAACCCGAAGGCCCGGCCAGTTCCGCATCTCATAGGCCGAGAGCAGGGCGAGCAGTGCCGGAACGCCGTAGCCGGGCAGCAATTGGTTGAAGACGGGCGTCCGCGACAAGGCATCCGGCCCGACCAGCGTCGGATCCCAGAAGATGCGGACAAGCACGCCGACAAGCGCTGCCACCATCATCCAGGGCAGCCCGCTCCAGGCCCGTTTGCGGGTCGCCATCAGATAGGCAAAGCCGAGGAGCGCGAGCAGGATCGTGGTCACCACGCCATCCGTGAGGCAATGCAGCATGAGCGCAAAGGCGGCGAAGCTGCCGAGAATCAGGATGTCGATCCCGCGTCGGAAGCCGGGCAGGGCGCCTTGGCGAGCGAGATACTCACAGGCCGCGAGCAGCACGGCCCCGAGGCCGAGCGCGAAGAGACCATGCGCCCAGTCCCGGGCATAGGTCCCGTAAAACACGAAGCTGATGGTTGTGAGCATCACCGGCAGCACCGCAACGATCACGGCCCAGACCGTTGCGAACAACGGGTCTTCGGCAAAGCGACGGCGGTTCTGGGCAAGGCCGATAAAGGCGAAGACGGCAGCAAGCCCCAGGAAGATCAGCATGACCGGACCGCCGAGGCTGACCACGGCCGTTTCGTCCCAGCCGAAACCGAGCAGGAGCACCTGCGCCTGGGCGATCAAGCCGGACTTCACCACGGCCCCGATCAGGGCACCCATGGCCGCGAGTGCCGTTGGCCAAAAGGCGCCGTGACGGGCGCTGCCGGCGGCGGCGAGCGCTGCGACCAAGGCCGCGAAGGCAAACAGCGGCAAGGAGACCGTAGGGCCGCGATCCAGCATCACGAGGGCCGGCAAAAGCACGGCGAGCGACAGCGTGATGTCGAGCGCAAGCGGACCCGATGCCATCCGCCGTCCGAGCGCATCGAGCGACAGCGGGGTTTCGGGCGTCGCGGGGTCTTCACCCTTCGCGCCTGGCCAGATCAGCATCCAGCTGGCGATCATGGCAATCAGTGAGAGGGCAACCGGCGTGATTTCGGCGGCGTCGATGAGTGCCACCAGCGCCCAGAGCCCGAGCAGTACCTGGGCGATCGCCGGCACGATCAGCCAGCCCTTGATCCGTGAGGCGAGCGCCGTCGCGACCTGTGCGACGGTCAGATAGATGAACAGTGTCCAGAGGCTCGGCGCCGTGGTCGAGATCAGAAGCGGCGTCAGCATGGAGCCGACGAGACCGAGCCCGGCCAGCGCCTGGCCATGCAGCAGCGAGAGGCCGAGCACACCGAAGGCAGTCAGCCCCAGAAGCAGGAAGGCGAGCGTCGGGCCGATGAATTCATAAATACCATGCGCCGCATAGATCGCGCCGAACAGCGAGACCGCGCCCGCTGCCGTGAGGATGCCGGGCACCATGGCATTGGAATAGAGGGCTTCGGCCTTCGGCAGCGCCTTGCGACGAATGAGTTCGCCGGCGGCAATCAGAAGAAGACCGAACAGGGCGGCAAGCGTCAGCCGCACGCCCGGGCCGAGCAGACCGCTTTCAATCGAGTAACGCACGAGAAAGACCCCGCCGAGCGCCAGAGCCAGGCCGCCGGCCCAGACGGCCCAGCGCGCGCCGAGGAGATTTTCGAGGCTTTCCGCAGGTGCGGCAGGCGTGGCTTTGCTGCGAGCCGCCGTGGCGAGGAGTTCAGTGTTTTCCTCCGGCAGGGAGGCAGGCGCGCTTTGATACGGCGCGCCGTCGAGCGCTAGCTCCTCCGCGATCACGGTCTCTGCGACCGTCTGTGGCGGGGCAACGTCGGCCGGCTCTTCCGTCTCCATCGGAATGGCAGACGGCGCTGCGGTGGCTCCGCTTACCCTGAGCAGCCGCTCGCGGACCTCTCCGAGTTCTGCCTCAAGGCGATCGATGCGCTTGGCAGCACCTCGGTTGATGACAAAGAGAACGCCGATCAGGATCAGCGGCAACAGTTCGAACATTTGGCCTCGCAGAGCCTTGCCTCAAGGAGCAGCCAAACTAACGTTTTTCCCGATGAGGGAAAGCGCTTCTCGTCACGCGCCGGTCGTAGCCGAGCTTTGAGGGCCGAAGACGGGGCTAAAACCTCCCTTGCAATCGAGGGCGAAACTTTCTACATCGGCACTACCGGCGATCGCCGGTTTTCTTTGGCGCTTGTTATGCTCAGTTTGAGCATAAATAATGGAGGAGATGGCCATGGAAGCGCAGCATCTGGTGGAAGCCAACAGCACGTCCCGCACCGCAGCCGAGCGTTTCGGCGTGTGGGAGCGTCCTGATCTGACCTATTCGCCCGCTGTCGCCAAGGAGACCGCGCATCTCTATGAGCGCGTCCGCGACTTCATCCCCGCGATCGAGTGGCCGGTCTTTGCGCCTTATATCCATGCCATCAACCGGCTGAAGAAGGAACGCGGCGCCGTTATCCTCGCCCACAACTACCAGACGCCGGAGATCTTCCATTGCGTCGCCGACATCAAGGGCGATTCGCTGCAGCTTGCTCGCGATGCCGTCAGCGTCGATGCCGAGATCATCGTCCAATGCGGCGTGCATTTCATGGCCGAGACCTCGAAACTGCTCAACCCGCAGAAGACGGTGCTGATCCCGGATGGCCGCGCCGGTTGCTCGCTGTCGGAATCGATCACCGGCGCCGATGTCCGCCTGTTGCGCGAGCGCTATCCCGGCGTGCCCGTCGTCACCTATGTCAACACCTCGGCCGACGTGAAGGCCGAGACCGACATCTGCTGCACCTCGGCCAATGCCGTCGACGTGGTCAACAGCTTCGACAGCGACACCGTGCTCTGCATCCCCGACGAATATCTGGCGATGAATGTCGCCAACCAGACGAGCAAAAAGATCCTCACCTGGAAGGGCCATTGCGAGGTGCATGAGCGCTTCACGGCCGACGAACTCCTGGAATACAAGAAGGCCGATCCGCGCATCGAGATCGTCGCCCATCCGGAATGCCATCCGAGCGTGCTTGCCGTGTCTGACTATGCCGGCTCGACCAAGGGCATGATCGACTACGTCAAGACCAGGCGCCCGGCCCGTGTTCTCCTGGTCACCGAATGCTCGATGGCTTCGAACATCCAGGTGGAAGTGCCCGAAGTCGATTTCGTGAAGCCCTGTAACCTCTGTCCGCATATGAAGCGCATCACGCTGCCGAAGATCCTCGACAGCCTGCTCTTCATGACGGAGGAAGTCACGGTTGATCCGGCGATTGCGGGCCGCGCACGGCTTGCCGTCGAGCGGATGATCAATCTGAAGAATTGAAATACCGGCCGGCCGGGGAGGGCTGAATGGCGACCAATCTTGAATCCATGCGGCCGCAATCCTGGCAGGGCATCGACGATATCGTCATCGTCGGTGGCGGTCTCGCCGGCCTCTTCTGCGCGCTGAAGCTGGCACCGCGCCCCGTCACGGTGCTGGCCGCCGCCCCGATCGGGCAGGGCGCGTCCTCGGCCTGGGCGCAAGGCGGCATCGCGGCTGCCATGAGCCCCGGCGACAGCTTCGACAAACATCTCGCCGATACAGTGTCGGCCGGTGCCGGTCTGGTCGAGGAAAAGATGGCGCGGCTGATGATCTCCGAAGGGCCGGATCGCGTGCATGATCTGCTCGGCTATGGCGTGCCTTTCGACCGCGATCTCGAAGGTCATCTTCTTCTGTCCCGTGAAGCAGCCCATTCCGAGCGGCGCATCGTCCGCGTAGCCGGTGACCGGGCGGGTGGAGCGATCATGGAGGCGCTGATCTCGGCCGTTCGGCGCACGCCCTCGATCCGGGTGATGGAAGGTTATGTGGTCGAAGAACTGATTGCCGAAGGCCGTTTCGTCTCCGGTGTCATTGCAAGGCCTGATGCGGGCCAGTCGAAGACGCGCGTCGCCTTTCCCGCCCGCGCCGTCGTCCTCTGCTCCGGCGGTGTCGGCCATCTCTATTCTGTGACCACCAACCCTGCCGAAGCGCGCGGTACGGGTGTCGGCATGGCCGCCAAGGCCGGCGCCATGATCGCCGATCCGGAATTCGTCCAGTTCCATCCGACGGCCATCGATATCGGCCAGGACCCGGCGCCGCTCGCGACCGAGGCGCTCCGCGGCGATGGCGCTGTACTCGTGAATGCGGCCGGCCACCGTTTCATGAACGATCTGCATGCGGACGCCGAGCTTGCACCGCGCGACATCGTCGCCCGAGGCGTCTTCGCCGAAGTGGCAGCCGGTCGCGGCGCCTTTCTCGACTGCACCAAGGCGATCGGCAAGGAATTTTCGAAACGCTTCCCGACGGTCTTTGCCTCTTGCATCGCCGCCGGCATCGATCCAGTCAGTCAGCCCATTCCGGTGGTCCCGGCGGTGCATTACCACATGGGCGGCGTGCTCGTGGATGCCGATGGCCGCACCTCGCTGGATGGCCTCTGGGCAGCGGGCGAGGTGACCTCGAGCGGCGTGCATGGGGCAAACCGCCTCGCCTCCAACTCGCTTCTCGAAGCGGTCGTCTTTGCAGGCCGGATCGCCGATTCGATCAAGGGCATGCTGCCGGAATCGGCCCTTTACGAATGGGGCACGAGCGCCGGCGAAAACGATGACCTTGTCACCGTCGAGGACAGCCCCGAGCTCAAGGACTTGCGCGGACTGATGAGCCGCCATGCGGGTGTCATCAGAGACGAGGCGGGGCTTAAGGTGCTGATCCGTGAACTCGTGGCTCTGGAGCGCAAGCGCCCGCGCGTGCGCTTCTCCAACATCACCGCCACCGCCAAGCTGATTGCCGTTGGCGCCTATCTGCGCACGGAAAGCCGTGGCGCCCATATGCGCGCAGACCATCCCAATCCACAGGAAGCGCTGCGCCACCGCACCTATCTGACGCTGAAAGATGCCGACCGCATTGCCGCTGAACTGGCTGGCTGAGGAGACCACGCTGATGACCACGACCTTGCGCCCGCAGCTTTCGCCCCTGATGATCGAGGACCTTGTCCGCAACGCGCTTCTGGAAGATCTCGGCCGGGCCGGTGACATCACCACCTATGCGACAATCGGACCGGAGAAGACGGCGGTGGCCGATCTGAACAGCCGTGAACACGGCGTGGTGGCGGGACTGCCGCTGGCGGAAGCGGCATTTCGCCTGATCGATCCGGCCTTGCGCTTCGAAGCCGTTGTTTCCGATGGCGACACTGTGGCCCCGGGGCAGGCGATCGCCCGCGTGTCCGGCAATGCACGGTCGGTTCTGTCGGCCGAGCGTGTCGCACTGAACTTCCTGATGCATCTCTCAGGCGTGGCGAGTTACACCGCCCGCTTTGCCGCCGAGATCGCAGATACGAAGGCGCGGGTGACCTGCACCCGCAAAACGCTACCGGGCCTGAGAGCAGTTGAGAAATACGCCGTGCGACTGGGTGGAGGATCCAATCATCGCTTCGGGCTCGACGACGCGATCCTCATCAAGGACAACCATATCGCTGTATCAGGCGGCGTCGCCTCCGCAATAAATGCCGCGCGCGCCTATGCCGGCCATCTGGTGAAGATCGAGGTCGAGGTCGACGGTCTCGACCAGATGCGCGAAGCGCTTGGCGCACGGCCGGATGTGATCCTGCTCGACAATATGGGGCCGGATATGTTGCGAGAGGCTGTGGCGATCAATCGCGAGCATCATGGCCTGAGCCCGGTCGACTACGCCTCGGATGTCCGGCCCGTGGTCCTCGAAGCCTCGGGCAACGTCAACCTGCAGACGATTCGCGCGATCGCCGAGACGGGTGTCGACTACATCTCGACCTCGAAGATCACTATGGCAGCCCCGACACTCGACATCGGCCTCGATATCTCGCTCCGCTGAACTCACGACAAAGTTTGCGGATTGTTTTGCGGTGCAGCATGCGCCTGGTTCCCGCGCATCCCTAAAAACCCATGTCTGCCAATGTCTTGCTGATATATCAGCATTTGCTTCGCTAGTTATCACCCGTGATTCCTGGTTTTTGACCGTGAAAACCGAATCCCCTAGCCATTTGTCATGCATACAGTTTGTATCGCATTGGGGTAATGCAGACGGAACGACGACTGTGTGAGGGGCAAGTATGACGACGACACTTTTGAAGCCGGACAGCGCACCCCAGGGCAGGGATGCCCGTCATGATGCTTCGATACCTGCATCTTTTACTAAAAATGATCTCGCGAGCGTCTGTGACGAACGTCACATCGACGCGAAATCTGCTTGCGGTGATGCTGCAGCTGTAAGCTCAACGCTTGCGACGCAAAGGCCTGCATCCTCTTCGGAGCCCGAAGCCGAGACAACTACGGGCATGACCGAGGAAGATACCGTCAGCGTGCTGGAAGTACTGGCCGAAATGCAGCGCATCATCGACCGGCATCTTGAAAAGACCGCGCGGCAGCAGGACGAAAACTGACCCTGCTGCATCGCGTTTCAAACCCGAGCACCGCCTGTGGCGGCAGGTGTGGCTCAGGTTTCCTTCACCCGAGCGTCGACGAAGCGTTCGGGCAGGGCGATCATTTGCGGCGATCCGTGATAGGTCACCTGCGGGAACGGGATGGAAATCCCGTTCTCGTCGAAGGATTTCTTCACTTTCTTGATCATCTCGCGTGAGGTCGGCCAGAAGTCGGAGGCCGCCGTCCAATACCAGAGCGTAATGACGACTGCGCTGTCACCCAGCTGATCGACATGGGTGGAGACGGCGGGATCCTTGAGCACCCGCTTATCCGCCTCTGCATGATCGCGCATGATCTTCTCGGCCAGATCGATGTCGTCGTTGTAGTCGATGCCCACCTTCAGTTCGAAACGGCGGGTCGGAAGACGGCTGAAATTGGTGATCGGCACATTCCACAGCGTTGAATTGGGAGCGAGCCGATAAAGGCCATCAGGCGTCTTCAGCTCCGTGGCAAACAGCCCGATCTCGACGATGATCCCCGAAATCGAGCCCGTATCGATAAACTCCCCGACGCGAAATGGGCGCAGCACCAGAAGCATGATGCCGGCGGCGATGTTCTGCAGCGTGCCCTGCAACGCAAGACCGATGGCAAGGCCCGCGGCACCCAGCGCTGCGATGATCGAGGCGGTCTGGACGCCGAACTGGCCGAGGACAGTGACGAAGACGAGAATTAGTGCGCCGTAGCGTACCACATTGGCAAAAAAGCGCGCCAGCGTCTCGTCGATGCCGTGTACTTTGTTAAGGCCGGCATGGGTCCAGCGGCTTAGCAGGGCAGCAAGCCACCAGCCGATGCAGAGGAGAAGAAGCGCTCCGACGATCGAGAAGGAATACTGGACCGCAAGCTGGCTCGCCTGTTCGAGCGCCGCCTGTGTCGCGAGGATCGCTTCGTTCGTATCCAAGTCCATGCCGTGATTGCTCCCTGCTGTTGATATCCACGCCCTAGATGGGGCCGGGGCAGGCGAGGTCAACCGCTGGTCCGGCCTCCGACCTTGAGGCCCGGCGCCGGACGCTCTTCCAGCACCTGCCGACGGAAGCGGAAGAGCGCCGCCGGCCGGCCGCCTGTGGCGGCCTGCGTCGACCCCGTCGGTTCAACCAGTTCGGCACCGTCGACAAGGCGCCGGAAGTTCTGCTTGTGCACAGGATGTCCGGCAATCGCCTCGACCGTGCCCTGTAACTCGGTGAGGGTGAATTCCGGCGGCATCAGTTCGAAGATGACGGGCCGATACTTGATCTTGCTGCGCAACCGGGCAAGCGCCGTCGCGGTAATCCGCCGGTGGTCATGGCGCATCGGACGCCCCAGGGTGACGGTTGTGCGGCAGCGCTCGACCCGCCCGTCTTGCGCGGCTTCCTCGACCAGCCCTGCTTCGTAGAGCAGCTCGTAGCGCTCGAGCACATGTTCTTCATCGAAGGGAAAGTCGTCGAGGCCGAAGGCGAGCTTCAACCGAGAGCGGCGGGAGGAGGCCGAAGCTTCGTCCGCCCATTCCGTCAAGGCTGGCAGGATGAGACTGTCGAGAAGCGCGGGGCGCCCCCGCCGCCAGTCCTCCCAGGGCAAATAGCCATACCAGTCGCGCCACCGGGCTCCGGATAATTCGAGCCGCGCATCCCGGTCGGTGTCGAGCCTTGTCAGCGCGAGATAGCCGACGGACACGACATGTGGCCCCTGGTCGCCGGGCATCTTGTGGCGGCCGCGATCACCGAAGGTGTAGAGCTGCTCGATGTAACCCAGTTCGAGCGCCGTTTGAGCCTCGACCGTATGCCGGAGCGACATCTCCATCGTCCGGTGCCGGTTCGGATCGAAGGGGCCGAAGGGCAGGGCATCGAGTGCGTTGCCGTCCTCTCCGACCACGAGCAGGCGAGGGGTGCGGGCGTTGATGGCGACGATCGCGGCATTGAGCCCGATCTCGATCTCCGCTGGTGCCGTCATGACTGGACCGGTTCCCGCGCGGGAAGCGGCAACACGAAGGGTGTGTTGCCGTCGGCATCGGCGCCGCGCCCGAGCGTCTTCACCGCCTTCACAAACCGGCCACCACGACCGAGCATTTCGTCGCCGATCTCCACCAGCCGCATATTGGGCGTGGCAAAGGGCGAGGCTTCCCGCAACCGTTTCGCCAGTGCATCGTCGTCATCCTCGGGAGCAATCGCAAGGCTTGCTATCATGGCCGCTGCCGGAGACCGCGACACGCCCATCCAGCAATGCACGACGAGCGGCGCGGCCTGATCCCAGGCCTTTGCGAAGCCGATGATTTCGGCGACATGCGATTCCTGCGGCGCGATCAGATCGCCTGTTCCGGCAAAGCTGATGTCGTTCATCGAAAGCTTCAGATGCCGCTCTGCCTGGATCACCGCCGGCCGGTGGAAATCCTGATTGGCAGCCAGCAGGCTGATCATCTCGCGCGCCTTGTGACGCACGGCCATCTCGGCAATCCGAGCGAGCGGTGAAACGACGATGACGCTCATGCGCTGGCCCAGGTCGTCGATTGCCTGTCCGCCTCGATCTCCTCGAACCGTTCCAGGAATTTCGCCTGTGCCTGATAGGCGGGCAGCGGTTCGATCAGGATCGTGTCGCGGGCAAAGCCCTTCGGCTGGCCGAAGAACTTGCGGGCTTCCGCCTCGGCGAAGCCGGCAAGCACGGTGGCCTCGAAATAGGCAGAGATCATGTCGGCCTTTTTGATCAGGTCCTTCAGTGTCGCCTTCGGATGGGCGGGCAGGCCGAATCGCAGATGGATGGCCGCCTCCAGCCGTTTCTCGACGACCTTGTAGCCGCCACCGACAACGGCCTTGAACGGCGAGATCATGTCACCGATCACATATTCCGGCCCGTCATGCAGCAGTGCCACCATCAACTCGTCGGCCGTGGCCTTGGGATTGGAGCGGCGAAAGATGTCCTCGACGATCAGGCTGTGCTGGGCGACAGAGAAGGCATGATCGCCGGAGGTCTGGCCGTTCCAGCGGGCGACGCGAGCAAGCCCATGGGCGATGTCGCTGATCTCGACATCGAGCGGCGAGGGGTCGAGCAGGTCGAGACGTCGGCCGGAAAGCATACGTTGCCAGGCGCGGGCGGAAGGCAGAGCGGCAGCCGAACCCATGTCAGGCCTCCTCGGCCGAGCTGGGGAATGTCAGTCCCGTCCAGCCGGGAAGAGCGAGGCTTACCGGCACGTCACCCGCAAGGATGGGCTCGCCGACTGCCATGGCTTCGCCGGCCTTGTCGATGCGGATGATCGCAAGCCCACGGTCGCCGGCGACTGTGCCGAGCGCACCGATCGTCTTGCCGCCGATGGTGATCTCCGAGCCGGACGCCGGAAGCGGCGCTTCGCCCGAGACGATCACTATGCGGCGCCGCGCGGTCGAGCGATGCTGCATGCGCGACACCACTTCCTGGCCGACATAACATCCCTTGCGAAACGAGACGCCACCCGACTTGTCGAAGAGGATGTCGTGCGGAAAGGCATCCTGAAGCGCGTAGTCCTGCCCCGATTCCGGCACGCCATGGAGAATGCGAAGCGCATCGTAACCGCCCCGGTCGCCAGCTCCATCGATCCGGCCTGGTTGGCGGCGAACCTCGGTTCCGGCCAGCGCGAATCGCTGGTCGGCCGCGCTGTCGCAGGCCTCGCCCCAGATGACCGTCGCACCCGTTTCCGGCAGGGTCTCGATCGTCACGGCAGCGCGCAGCTTGTACATTGTCATGCGCTTGACGAAGGCTTCCATCTGATCGGCGCGGATATCGATCATGAATCCGTCATCACGGCGGGAGATCAGGAAATCATAGAAGATCTTGCCTTGTGGCGTCAGAAGCGCACCCGGCCGCCACTCATCGGCCGTGAGTGCCCCGAGATCGGTGGTGATCAGATTCTGCAGAAAGTGCTCGGCATCCGCCCCCGTAATCTGTACAAAGGCGCGATCGGGCAGGAAGGCTGAGGGCATGGGGTCCACCGGGCTGTTTCGATGCCGACTGAGTTAGGCGCTGCCAATCTAGACGACAAGCAGTTCCGATCACAGCCCACAGTTTGGCCCACAAATTGGATCGTGGTCAGTCGCCGACGGTGAGGAACTTCCAGCGGCCATCGGGTGTGATACCGACACGGAAGAAATTGTAATTGCCGTATTCCTGCATCTCCGCAACGTCACCGGCCGTCACGATTCGCAGCAGTTCGACCTTCTCCTGCGGTGTCAGCAGGCCAAGCGATTTTCCGACGAAATAGGGCCACACATAGGCCTCGTCCGCCGTGCCCTTGTCGAGTTGCACGAAGCCGGTGGAGAAGATATCGAGCAGGATCGCCAGGATCTCGACGCCATCGCTATCGCCGGAGATCGCCATGAGCGCTTCGATCGGATCTTGGTCAGGCGTTTGCAGCGGCACCGCAGTCTGGTCCGGACCGGGGTTCATCAGCGGCTTTAGCTTCGAGATGTCGCCGGTCTTTGCCGCCTCCATGATGAGCTCGCGCATGCGTCGAACGGGTTCCGGTGCCTTCTCGATGTCATAAATGACCTCGGCCGGCGGATCGGCTGGCTCCACGCTTTCGACACCTTCCACCTCTTCTGGCTCAGGCGATCGGATCAGCGGATCCGGGTCGGGAATGACGGGTATAGAATCTTCGATGACATCAGGTTCCTCATTCGACGCCGGCTCTGACGAATCGGCAGAAGGCGGCGTGATGTCCTTGATGTCGGACAGGGCGAGGGCAGGCGGAGCCATCACCGTGGAGGCGAGAATGAGCGTCAGCGCGCTCGTCAAGCAGAGGAGCCTGACCCGCGACGAGATCATCATTTTAATCCTCGATTGCTGTCTTACTGAAGCTGGCGTTCGGGCGAGAATTCGCCGGCAAGCAGCCGGGCCTTGAGCGCGTCGAGTACGGCCTCGGCGCCGTGTTCACCGTGAATGCGGATGGTCTCGCGCATGGCGAGCGCAAAGGCCGCCTCGGCGATGATCTCGGGCTCGATCCCATCGGCCATGCCGTCGGCCCAGGCTTCGTTCTGGTATTCCAGCGCAGCCTGCATCTTCTCGTGAACGATCATCTCGTCGATTTCGTTGCGGCGCGGTTCCATGGGCATTCCTCGAAGCACTTACTCAGTCCTTAACGACCCTATCAGCCTTTTGCCAAAACGACACGGGGGCAGACTAAAAGAGGTGAATTAATCGTTAATTTCCGAAACGTGCGGTAATTTCTGTGGCAAGTGTTGCGCCTTCGATACGGTAATTCTGCTCTGCACGAACTGCGGCCGGTGTGCAAGAGGTGTAGACGGATGCGAAAGAGCGGTAGCCCCGGTTGTAGGCGGCCGTCATCCGCGCCCGGCGCTTCGGCTCGGCGCGTGTTTCGGCCTCCAGCAGACCTTGCAACGACTGCCGCCATTCCGGTTCGCCATCCGCCTTGCAGAGATTGCGCAGGTAATGAACGGCGCCGATGATCTCCGACAGTCGTGCGAGACGGTCGTCGTAGGGCGTCGGCTTCTCGGTATCTTCGGCAGGCGGAACGGGTGGCGCAGTGCTGCTGCCTTGCGCAGCCGCCGGGCCGGCGATCACGAGAAGAATTGCGGCGAGGCGAAGGGACGATGTGATCTTGCTCATGCTTCACCCCCGATCGTGGTCTTTGAAGACAGGCGCAGGATGCAGTCGCGCACGCTCTCGGGGATGGGGAGCCCAAGCACCTCCTCCGGAAGAAACCAGCCAGCCTCGAGCGCATCGCTTCGCGCTTCAGCTTCGTCCGTCCCCTCAGCCTCCACCTGGAAGACCGAAAGCAGGAAGTGGCTGCCTGTCACGCCGGCCTCGGGCAAAAGCTCGACCGTCTCGAACAGACGGGGATTGCGCCCCACGATCCCGGTCTCCTCGAAGAGCTCCCTGAGCGCCGTCTCCTCCGGCGTTTCGCCTGGCTCTGCGCGACCGCCCGGAAAGGCAAAGAGGTCAGCCGCCGGCGGATTGCCGCGCCGGACGAGGAGGTAACGCCCGGCCCGCTCGACGATGGCGGAAGAGGCGAGGCGGGGCATGCTCATGAACAGGAAACTCCGGTCGGAAGATCGCACCGTGGCGACGAAGCAGTATGCCCCGATTATCGCGGGCTTTGCCGCCCCCTGCAAGCATCGCGTCACGCCTTGACCCTGGCGGGTCGGGCTGCCATCTACGTTCCATGTGCGGACGTTTTGCCCTGACTGCGAGCCCGGAAGAAGTGGCAGAGATCCTCGGCGTGATGGAGCTCGAGGGCTTTCCGCCGCGCTACAACATCGCGCCGACGCAGCCGATCCTCGTGGCGGTGGCATCCCCGCCCGCCGAGCCCGGTTCGAACCGGCCCGATCGCATGGCAGTTCTGGTGCGCTGGGGGCTGATCCCGTCCTGGGTCAAGGACCCTAAGGAATTCACACTGCTGATCAACGCCCGTTCCGAGACGGCAAACGAGAAGGCGTCCTTCCGCGCGGCGATGCGGCACCGGCGTATTCTGGTTCCAGCCTCAGGTTTCTACGAGTGGCACCGGCCGCCAAAGGAGAGCGGCGAGAAGCTGCAGGCCTACTGGATCCGCCCGAAGAGTGGCGGGATCGTCTGTTTCGGCGGGCTGATGGAAACCTACATGTCGAAGGATGGCTCCGAACTCGATACGGGTTGCATCCTGACGGTCGGAGCGAACAAGACCATCGGCGAAATCCATGACCGCATGCCCGTGGTGATCCAGCCGCAGGATTTCAGCCGCTGGCTCGATTGCCGTCACGGCGAACCGCGCGATGTGGCGGATCTGCTGCGACCCGCAGCGGAGGACTATTTCGAGGCGATCCCGGTGTCCGACCTCGTCAACAAGGTCGCGAATGTCGGACCGGAACTTCAGGCAGCGGTCGCGCTCCCGCCGAAAAAGCAAAAGCCCACCGCGGACAAATCCGGCGACGGGCAGATGAGCTTGTTCTAGGCAATGTCCCGAACAGGAGGAGAGCCTCCTCTGCACCGATCGCCGTTCTCCTGAAGGCCTTCAGGCGACCTTTGGTGCCGGCTTGGGCTTCAGCATCAGAGCTGCTGCGAGAACGGCCTTGAGGCCGAGCGGGCGGTAATTCGAGGCGAGATTCTCGTTGGCCGGCTTCTGCTGCTCGGCTTGATTCTCAGTCGTCATCGTCATGTTCCTTGGAGTGTTTTCTGACCGGTGTTTTTGTTTGCGGCTCTCTCTGTGGAGATCATGACAAAAGCGTGGCCGTTGCTGTGACTCAAATCAAATTTGAAGAAAAAGAGTAGATATGGAGAGCCCCGCGCAAGCTTTTCGGCTTGGCGGGGCTCAAAAATACTTCAAGCTTGAACGAAAACGCGGGTCAGACGCCCCGATCGATCTCCGACAGCCCCTTTTCGGCTGCTTCCTCGCCAATGGTCAGCGTGCCGTAGCGGCGGTGCCAGTTGCGGGCGCCGAACGGCAGCGAGCAGAGATAGAGAAGCACGCTCACGACCAGGACCTCCCAGGTAAAGCTCATCAGAAGCGCGACGTAGAGCACGACGCCGAGAATCATCGGAAATACCAGATCGCGGCGAACATGGCTGGTCTCCGACTTGCCGGACCACACCGGCAGGCGGCTGACGAGGAGATAGCCGATGACGACGGTATAGGCCGTGCTTGCATAGGCAAAAATGCCGACCGGTGCCACGCCGAGAAAGCCGAGATAGATCGGCAGCATGACGAGCGCCGCCCCTGCAGGTGCCGGCACGCCGACGAAAAACTCCGACTGCCAGGGGGCCTTGGTCTCGCGCTCGTCCATGACGTTGAACCGTGCGAGCCGCAGGCCGGCCGCGATCGCATAGATCAGCGCTGCAATCCAGCCGAGCGAGCGGGCCTGGTCGAGCACGAAGACATAGAGGACGAGGGCAGGCGCCACGCCGAAGTTGATGATGTCGGCGAGCGAATCCATCTGCGCGCCGAATTTCGATGTCGCCTTCATCATCCGCGCGACGCGGCCGTCGATGCCGTCCAGAAACGCAGCGGCCAGCACCATGGCGACCGCCAGTTCGTAACGGTTTTCGAAGGCGAGCCGGATCCCGGTCAGACCGGCACAGATCGCAAGCACCGTGATCAGGTTGGGAATGATCAGCCGGAGGGGAATTTCGCGGAGCCTCGGGCCGCGCGCACCCGTATCAGCCTGGGCGCTGCCACGTAGTTCGGTCGAGGGGGTCTGATCGTCCATCCAAATCTCCTCAGCTGCGGCGGCTGATGACCGGCCCCTTGGCCGAGCCGAACTCGGCGATCACGGTCTCGCCGGCAATCGCGGTCTGGCCGAGAGAAACGCGCGGTTCGGCACCTGCCGGCAGGAAGACATCGAGGCGCGAGCCGAAGCGGATGAGGCCAAAGCGTTCACCGGCATCGAGCGGCTCGTTCATATTCGTCCAGCAGATGATCCGGCGTGCAACGAGGCCGGCGATCTGAACGACGCCGATTGCGCCGTGCTTGCTCTCGATGACGAGGCCGTTGCGCTCGTTGTCCGTCGAAGCCTTGTCCAGTTCCGCATTCAGGAATTGGCCTTCCTTATAGGCGATCGTCGTCACCCGCCCGCGCATCGGTGCCCGGTTCACATGGCAGTTGAAGACGTTCATGAAGACAGTGATGCGCAGCATCGGCTCGGTGCCGAGATTGAGTTCCTGCGGCGGAACGACCATCTGGACGGAGGACACGCGACCATCGGCCGGGCTGATGACGAGGTCGTCGTCCTGCGGCGTCACACGCTCGGGATCGCGGAAGAAATAGGCGCACCAGAGGGTCAGGATCAGGCCCACCCAGAAAAGCGGATCCCAGATCCAGCCGAGCACCAGCGATGCAACGAAGAAGGCGGCGACGAAAGGATAGCCTTCCTTGTGCACGGGCACGATCGTCTTGCGGATGGTTTCGAACAGATCCATGGGGTCCTCGGTCTTTTAATTGTGTCGCCCGTGACTACTCTGAAAGCCGCAGATGGGCAATGCCGCCGGTCAAATCAAGGCGCGCTAAAGCATATGTGACAATCCACAGCTGGCCCAAAAAAAGCTCAATTGCGCTTAGGCGTGGCGAGACTTTGTAAATAACTGCACCCTAAAAAAGGGGAGTTGGATTTAAGCAGGATCCGCGATGCGGGACCGTTGTCGGCCCGGCCCGGACAAGGAATGACCGTTGCAGCTCGCCAGGCACATTGAACCGGATTCGGACACGGTAACGCTCGCCACGATATCCTGGCATTCCTCCCGCGGACTGCCGCCGCCGGCTTTGATCGCGTCCCTTTCGCCGTCTCGGATCACCGCTCCGGAGGCGCTGCGAAACTCGTCGCTTTGCTTCCTTGATTGCGCTGACAAGGTCGCAATCGCCCAGGTTGTCCGGCTGCGCGAGATCTGCGGAAATGGCATTTATCTTGTCGCGGTGACAGGGGCAGTCACGGCCGAATTTCAGGCTGAACTGTTCGACGTGGGGGTCGACGATCTCCTGATGGACGAGGGCTCGGCTCAGCTGCTGCGCTGCCTCTTGCGCGCCAAGCGTCACCTTACCCTGCTGCAGACACACCAGAAGACACTCGACGCATTGCAGGACAAGCTCGATGCCTGGCAGGATGGCTTGGACCATCTGCCGACGCCGATCTACCTGAAAGATGTCGGCGGACGCTATCTCGGCTGCAACACGGCGTTCAGCCATTTTGTCGGCACGGAACGAGACCGCGTTATTGGCCAGACCCTCGCTGATTTTCTGCCGCTGGATGTTGCCGAGGCGCATCGGGAATCGGACCTCGAAGTGATGCGCAGAGGCGGCGTCATCAGGGTCGAGACCGATGTCTGCGTGCCAGACACGGGCGTGCGCCATGTCATGCTGCACAAGGCCTGTGTCGCCTCGCCGGAAGGCGGCCTTCGCGGCATTGCCGGCGTGCTGATCGACATCACCGAACGCAAGGAGCTCGAGGCACGCCTGACGGCCGCTGCTGAGCGCGACCCGCTGACCAATGCCTATAACCGTCGCAAGTTCTTCCAGGTTGCGGGTTCGGCCATCGAGACGGCGAACGAAGGTGAGCAGAGCTTTGCCGTCGCCGTCATCGACATCGACCACTTCAAGTCGATCAATGACGAACTCGGGCATGGCGAGGGAGATCTCACCCTCTGTTCGATTGTCGATACCCTGCGGGCGCATGAGGCGGAGGGCGTGCTGGTCGCGCGTGCCGGAGGCGAAGAGTTCTTTGCCTTCTTCACCGGCGACAATACAGCCCAGGCGGAGGACATTCTGGAGCGGATGCGGACCGATATCGCCCGCTACTGTGCGGTTGCAACCGGCATGGGCACCGCCGGCACCATCAGCATTGGCCTTGCCGATTTCGATCCGCTGCAGGAGACGATCGACCACGCGCTTCGTCGAGCCGATCTCGCCCTCTACCGGGCAAAGCGCGACGGCCGCAATCGGCTATGCCGGGCGGACTGACCGCCCGGTGTCGCTGACCGCCAGCGTCAGACGGCTGGCGGGCGCCGGACCACGACGCCGAGTTCGTCGCTTTCGCGCACTTGCCGCAGCATTTCTTCGGCCTGAGTCGCCTCCCGCTGACGGTTCCACATCGAGGCATAAAGGCCGTCCTGGGCCAGTAGCTCGCTATGGCTGCCGCGTTCGGCGATTTCGCCGCCCTTCAGTACGATGATTTCGTCAGCGCCAACCACCGTGGACAGACGGTGGGCGATGACCAGCGTCGTGCGGTTCTTCGAGACGATGTCGAGGGCGGACTGGATCTCGTGCTCGGTGGTCGTGTCGAGCGCCGAGGTCGCCTCATCGAGGATCAGGATCGGCGGCGCCTTGAGCACAGTACGGGCGATCGCAACGCGCTGCTTTTCACCGCCCGAGAGCTTTAGACCGCGCTCGCCGACCTTGGTGTCGAAACCATCGGGCAGATCCTTGATGAAATGCGAGATCTGCGCGACCTCCGCCGCCTGTTCGATCTCGGCGTCGGACGCGCCGGGTCGACCGTAGCGAATGTTGTAGGCGATCGTGTCGTTGAACAGCACAGTGTCCTGCGGCACCATGCCGATCGCGGCTCTGAGCGACTTCTGGGTCACATCGCGTACGTCCTGGCCGTCAATGGTGATCGAGCCCTTCTGGACGTCGTAGAAGCGGTAGAGCAGGCGGGATATGGTCGATTTGCCGGCGCCCGACGGACCGACGACGGCCACAGTCTTGCCGGCGGGGACCTCGAACGACACGCCTTTCAGGATCGGCCGCTCCGGATCATAGTGGAAATGCAAATCCTTGAAGGCGATGGCGCCTTGCGCAATGGCAAGCGGCGTCGCCCCGGGACCGTCGACCACTTCGGCCTGGACTTCGAGAAGATCGAACATCTGCTCGATATCGGTGAGACCCTGGCGGATTTCGCGGTAGACGAAGCCAATGAAGTTGAGCGGGATCGACAGCTGCATCAGCATGGCGTTGACGAAGACGAAGTCACCGATCGTCTGTTCGCCGCGCTGCACGGCGAGCGCCGACATCACCATGATGATCGCGGTGCCCACACCAAAGATCAGACCCTGGCCGAAGTTCAACCATCCGAGCGAGGTCCAGACCTGTGTGGCCGACTTCTCGTATTTCGCCATCGAGGCATCGAAGCGCTTGGCCTCCATCTCCTCGTTGCCGAAATACTTGACCGTCTCGAAGTTGAGAAGCGAGTCGATCGCCTTGGTGTTGGCATCCGTGTCGCTGTCGTTCATCGCGCGGCGGATGCCGATGCGCCAGTCAGACGCGCGGATTGTGAACCAGATATAGGCCCAGACGGTGAAGGCGGTGACGCCGAGATAGGAGAAGCCGTAGGTCCACCAGAAGATCGCGGCCGTCAGGATGAATTCAATGAGCGTCGGGATCGAGTTGAGGATCGTGAAGCGGACGATCGTCTCGATTCCCTTGGTGCCGCGTTCGATGATGCGCGACAGTCCGCCGGTCTTGCGTTCCAGATGGAAGCGCAGCGACAGCTGGTGCATGTGCACGAAGGTCCTGTAGGCGAGCTGGCGCACCGCATGCTGGCCGACGCTGGCAAACAGCGCATCGCGAAGCTGGTTGAGGCCGACCTGCAGGATGCGGGTGAGATTGTAGAAGATGACGAGCGCCACGGCTCCCAGAAGGAAGGTCGGCAGGATGCCCGCCATGTCGATCCGGCCGTCGAGCGCATCGGTTGCCCATTTGAAGAAATAGGGAACGAGGATCAGGACGAATTTCGAGATGATCAGGAAGACGGTCGCCCAGACGACGCGCATCTTGAGATCAAATCGGTCGGCCGGCCACATATAGGGCCAGAGGTTCACGAGCGTCTGCATCGGGTTGCCGTCGTCGGCCGATACCGTCTTCTTCTTCGCCTCTGCCATCCCCGACCCTCTCGCTGCCTGCAGATTAAAAAGCGGCGATCCCTTTGGAGGATCGCCGCTTTCATTCACTTAGGTTTTCGCTCGCGCGAATACAATAACGGAACTGTGAAAGCTCAGTTCACCGCCTCGCCGCGCAGGCGCTTTCGATGAATTTCTTCCGCATTGGGAAGCGCATCGCGCGGCACCGTGAAGATCTGGCCGGGCTCGATCAGGTCCGGATTGTTGATCTGGTTCTCGTTGGCGAGATAGATCGTGGTGTAGCGCACACCCTGACCATAAACGCGCCGCGAAATCTGCCAGAGCGTATCGCCGCGGCGGATGATGACGCTGCTGTCGCTCTGTTCGAGCGGCGCCTGCTGGATTGTCTTCGGTTCACCGGATGCAGCAGCAGTCGTCGGGGATGCTGCCGCCACATTGGTCTCGGACTGAGCCGGTGCCTGCGCTGACGGAGCGGGTGCCGGATCGTTGAGGAGGTCACGGATCAGCGCGACGAGCTGCGGCAGGGCGGCGCCCAAAGCGTCCACATTGCCGTTCGGTACCGACTGCAGGAGCGCCAGCGCCTCGCGAGCCTTGGCGCCATGGCTGTTGAAGGCGGCGGCAAGGTCTGGTTCGACATTGGGACCCGGACGGAAGCCGATGATCGACTGCAATCCGATTTCCGTTGCCGAACGCGCCGCTGCCGCCTGCTCCAGAGCCGGCTTCTGACCGTTGGCGAACAGATTTTCCAGAATCGTCATCGCCTTGGTCAAGGAGATCCGCAGCCGCTCGAACTCAATCTGTTCGGGGGTGGTCGGCGATGACGCAGCACTCGCTCCCGTCTGGGCGACGACGGAGACCTGCTCACCAGCGGGGCGCTCGAACGGAACCGAGGCGCGTACGATCACCTTGCCGGTGGAATCCAGGAGTTCCACCTCAATGATGTGGTTGCCGACTTCGAGTTTCATCTCGCCTTCAATGACGAAGTTGCCGTTTCCGTCGCTCGCCGTTTCGCCAATGGTGGTCTTGTTGGCAAAGCCACGCACCCGCGCTCCGGCCGGCGCCTTGCCGGCGACGAAGATGCGGTCGCCTTCGATCTCGACCGCGGTGACCTGCACTTCGGTGGCGCCGGGAAGGACAGCCGGTTCTTCGGCCGCGGGTTCATTCGCGGGTGCTGCCGCCGTTTCGCTCATGCCCGGCATCGCAGGCGCTGAGCCCGCAAGTTCGCTGGCGGCAGCGGGAAGTTCCGGCAGGGCAACGCCGCCGGCCGGTGCAGCGGCCGGCTGGCTTGCCGATGCGGGAGAATTCTCGGAACCGGGAAGGGTGATCAGACGGCTCGCCTCGCCAGGCTTCGAGACCATGGCCAGCAGCTCGCCCTTGCCACCTTCCGGCACGGAAATCGTCGCGACCTCTTCCGAGGTGACGACCTTGCCGTCGGGAGCCGTGGCGCGGATCTGCAGTGCGTGATCGCCGGGCGGCAGCGGCTGATCGAGCACGGCGGCAAAATCGCCCGTGCCGTCGACCGTCTGCGAGGAAATGACCTCATCACCATTCAGGATCTCGACGGTCGCGCCAGGCACGGCGTTGCCGGCGATGACTGTGGAGCCATTCGGCTCGACGCGGAGCACGTCGAAGCGGGGCGCGATCTCCGTCGTCGCTTCTGTGACGGGCGCGGGCTGGTTGACCGGCTTGCCGAGCAATGCGTCCTTGATCGAGGCAATGAGGCCTGCGGCCTTTGCCGGATCGGCCGGCAGCTGCTGAACCATTTCCAGAGCCCGCGCGGCATCGGCCTGTACCGTCTTGATGCCATTCATGACCGTGGCGTCAAGGTCGTCGGGGATCTCGATCGATGAAAGTGCCTGAAGGGCGCCCTGGGCGAGTGTCTTCGCGGCTGTATAGGCTTCGATGCCAGGCGTGCGGCCATCGGCAAACAGCGCCGAGATGCCGTCGACGGCCTTCACAGCCTCTTCTTTCAGGCGATCCATCTTCTGGCTGGCTGCACTGGCGACGTCTTGCACGGCGCCTTCGGCTGTCGCCTGGGCCTCATCGGCTGCAGACTTCGCCGCGTCGGCGGCAGCGGTGACGGTGGGCAGATCACCCACAGGCGGGTTGAGCCGTGGCATGATCACGAAGACCATCAGCAGACTGACGATGGCAAGGACGATCAGGACCACCCAGAGGGCACGGTTCTTCATTTCTCAAGTCTCCCGGCGGATGAGCCGCCATTCCCTTGGAATTGCTAGCGTCAACCCGATGAATCGACAAGCGGCGATGGATCAATCCACCCTGCCGGACAAGGGTTTTCAGCCAATTTTGTTGACCTGCAGCGGCGTAGCCTGTTTTTTGCCCCGCATGAGCGAACAGAAAACCCCGATTCGATCCGTCTGCGTCTATTGCGGCTCCCAGCCCGGACGCGATCCCGCCTTCATGGAAGCCGGCCGAAATTTCGGTCGCGCCCTGGCAGAAAACAACCTTCGCCTGGTCTATGGCGGCGGTACCAAGGGCATCATGGGGGCGGTCGCCTCGGGCGTGCTCTCGGCCGGCGGTCATGTTACCGGCATCATACCCGAGTTTCTCGTCGACATGGAAGCGACGCGCCATTCGCTTGGGCAGCTGAACGAATTGATCATCACCAAGGACATGCACGAGCGCAAGCACGCGATGTTCGAGCGCTCTGACGCTTTCGTGACACTTCCGGGCGGCATCGGCACGCTGGAGGAGATCGTCGAGATCATGACCTGGGGTCAGCTCGGCCGTCACACCAAGCCGATGGTCTTTGCGAATGTGAATGATTTCTGGAAGCCGATGCTTGAGTTGATCGACCATATGTCGGTCTCGGGCTTCATCCACACCGCCCATCTCGTGCGGCCGCTGGTCATCGACCGGATCGAGGACATCGTGCCCGCCATCGAGGCCCGCTGGGCCGAAGCCGGATCGCCCGAAGGCGACCCGGAGACGATTTCCAAGCTCTGAACTTGAGCGCTGATCAGCGCTGCCGAAGCATCGGCAGCGTATAGATCACCAGCGCCGACCAGATGAGCGGGAAGGCAACGGCTTTCGCCACGCTGAAGGGTTCGTTGAAGACGAAGACGGCGGTGATGAAGATCATCGACGGCGCGATGTACTGCATGATGCCGATGGTCGAGAGGCGCAACAGCTTGGCGCCGTTCGCATAAAGGATCAGCGGCACTGCCGTCACCAGTCCTGCCGAGGCAAGCAGGATCGTATCGGTCATGTTGCCCATCAGGAAATGCCCGCCGCCCTGAAGATTGAGATAGACGAGATAGGCAAGCGCGATGGGCGATAGCAGCAGCACTTCCAGCAGGAAGCCCTGGTTCGGTCCGATCGGCAATGTCTTGCGGAAGAAGGCGTAGAAGCCCCAGGAGAAGGTGAGCGCCAGCGCCACCACCGGCAGGCGGCCTGCCTCGACGGTTAGGATGACGACAGCGATCACGACCAGCGAGAGGGCCGCAATCTGCGTCTTCTTCAGTTTTTCCTTGAGAATGACAGCGCCGAGCAGGATCGAAAACAAAGGATTGATGAAATAGCCGAGCGCCGTGTCCAGCGCGTGTCCTGTCCCGATCGCCCAGACATAGATGCCCCAGTTGACGCTGATCAGCGTCGCGGTCACGGCGGCCATGCCGAGCATGCGCGGATTGCGCATCGCCTTCTTCAACTCATCGGTGCGCTTGAGGATGATCAAGAGCAGGCCGGCGACCGGGATCGACCAGAGGATGCGGTGCGCGATCACCTCCGCCGGCGAGATATGCGCGAGCGCCTTCATGTAGAGCGGCAGGAAGCCCCACAGGAGATAGGCGGAGAGCGCAAAGAGAAAGCCGTTCAGGCTGTCCCGGTTCTCGGCGGGAGCGGTGACGTCGGCCATGGTGTTTCCTGACTTTTGTTATGCTTGGAAACGGGATTACGCCTGCAAGGTTGCAGGCGCCAATTCATTTCTGTGAAGCATCGTTCAGGCAGACCGATCGTTTGGACGCGGCCGATCTCACTCCGCCGCGATCTTGCCTGCCAGTTCGCGGTTCTTCATCAGCTTGTAGACGATCGAATCCATCAGGGCCTGGAACGAGGCATCGATGATGTTTTCCGACACGCCGACCGTCCACCAGCGGGCGCCGGAGGCATCGGTGGACTCGATGAGAACGCGCGTGATGGCTTCCGTGCCACCGTTCAGAATACGGACCTTGTAGTCCGCCAGTTCGAGATCGAGGATTTCCGACTGGTATTTGCCGAGATCCTTGCGCAGCGCAATGTCGAGCGCATTGACTGGGCCGTCGCCTTCGGCAACCGACATCACCATTTCGCCGTCGACCAGCACCTTCACGACGGCTTCCGACACGGTCTTCAGCTTGCCATGGCTGTCGAAACGGCGCTCGACCATGACGCGGAAGCTTTCGACGGCGAAGAAATTGGGGACGGTGCCGAGCGTCTTCAGCGCCAGCAATTCGAAGCTCGCATCCGCGCCTTCATAGGCATAGCCCGAGGCCTCGCGCTCCTTGACGATGGAGATCAGCGTATCGAGCTTCGGATCGTCCTTGGCAACCATGATGCCGCGGCGCTTGAGTTCGTTGAGGAAATTCGCCTTGCCGCCTTGGTCCGAGACCATGACCTTGCGGAAATTGCCGACACTTTCCGGCTCGACATGTTCGTAGGTCTTCGGGTCCTTGAGCAGCGCCGAGGCATGGATGCCGGCCTTGGTGGCAAAGGCCGAGCCGCCGACATAAGGCGACTGGTGGTTAGGGGAGCGATTGAGCAACTCGTCGAAGGCGCGCGACAGTCGAGTCAGGCCGACGAGTTTTTCGCGGTCGATCGAGGTCTCGAAGCGCGAGGAATACGTCTCCTTCAGACAGAGCGTCGGGATGATCGTGACGAGGTCGGCATTGCCGCAACGCTCGCCAATCCCGTTCAGCGTGCCCTGGATCTGGCGCACACCGGCCTCGACGGCGGCGAGCGAATTGGCGACGGCCTGTCCGGTGTCGTTATGCGCGTGGATGCCGAGTGAGGCACCGGGGATGCCGGAGGCAATCACAGCCTGGACGATCTCCCGGATTTCCGGCGGCTGCGTGCCGCCATTGGTGTCGCAAAGCACCACCCAGCGTGCGCCGGCGTTATAGGCTTCTTTCGCGCAGGCGAGGGCATAGTCCGGATTGGCCTTGTAGCCATCGAAGAAGTGTTCGCAGTCGACCATGGAAAGCTTGCCGGCAGCCACCACGGCCTTGATGCTATCGCGGATGCTTTCGAGGTTCTCCTCGTTGGTGCAACCGAGCGCGACCTTCACATGATAGTCCCAGCTCTTGGCGACCAGACAGACGGCATCCGCCTTCGACTGGATGAGCTGGCTGAGGCCCGGATCATTGGAGGCGGAGATGCCGGCGCGTTTGGTCATGCCGAAGGCGACGAAGCCGGCCTTCTGAGTGCGCTTGCGTGAAAAGAAGGCCGTATCCGTCGGGTTCGCCCCCGGATAGCCGCCCTCGATGAAGTCGATGCCGAACTCGTCCAGCATGGCCGCGATCGCGATCTTGTCCTCGACCGAAAAATCGATCCCCGGCGTCTGCTGGCCGTCGCGGAGCGTCGTGTCGAACAGGGTGATCTTTTCGCGTGTCATGCTGTTGTCCTTACGAGAACTTTCGCTATGGGGGAATTACTCCCCTCTGTCACTGCGTGACATCTTCCCCACAAGGGGGGAGAGTGGAAGCCGCTGGCGTTCCGCTCCCCATCTCCCCCTTGAGGGGGGAGGTCGCCGCGAAGCGGCGGGTGGGGGTGAACCACACCGCGAGTTCGACGTTTCGCGATTTTTGTTACCTTCAGCCCATCACCCCACCCCGGAGCTTCGCTCCGACCCTCCCCCTCAAGGGAAGGGTGGGCCCGAGCCGCAGCCGCAATCCGCTCTCCCCCCTTGTGGGGGAGATGGCCGCCCTTCGACAGGCTCAGGATGCAGAGGGGGGTAACCACGGGCGCGAGCATAATCTAGTTCTTCCCCGCAAACCGATCCGTGGCCCGGATCAGCTGGTCGAGGATACCAGGCTCGAGATAGGCGTGGCCCGCTCCCTCGATCAGGTGGAAATCCGCCTTCGGCCAGGCCTTGTGCAAAGCCCAAGCATACTTCGCCGGGCAGGGCATGTCGTAGCGGCCGTGGATGATGACTCCGGGAATGTCCTTGAGCTTGTAGGCATCGCGCAGCAACTGTCCTTCCTCCAGCCAGCCGGCATGGACGAAGAAGTGGTTCTCGATGCGCGCGAAGGCGAGCGCGAAGTCGGGTTCATAAAAGCGGCCCGTGTAATCCGGGTTCGGCAGGAGCGTGATCGTCTCGCCCTCCCAGGAGCTCCAGGCGACGGCACAGCGCAACTGCTCCTCGCGATCGGTGCCCGTCAGCCGGCGTCGATAGGCCGCCATCATCTCGTGACGTTCATTCTCCGGAATGGGCGCGCAAAAACGTTCCCACTTGTCCGGGACCATCTCGGAGACGCCGAACTGGTAGTACCAGTCGAGCTCGGCCTTGGTCAGCGTATAGATGCCACGCAGGACCAGTTCGGAGACGCGCTCCGGATGGGTTTCGGCATAGGCAAGCGCCAGTGTCGAGCCCCAGGAACCGCCGAAGACGAGCCAGGTCTCGACGCCCATGAGTTCGCGCAGCCGCTCAATATCCGCGACCAGATGCCAGGTGGTGTTAGCCTCGATCGAGGCATGTGGTGTGGATTTGCCGCAGCCGCGCTGGTCGAACATCAGCACGTCATAGAGAGCGGGATCGAAGAGCCGGCGGTTGCCGGGACCTGTGGCGCCACCGGGACCGCCATGCAGGAAAACGGCCGGCTTGGCCCCCCTGGTGCCGAAACGCTCCCAATAGATCTGGTGCCCGTCGCCGACATCGAGCATGCCGGTCTCGAAGGGCTCGATTTCAGGATAAACGCTGCGCAATTCATTCGTCATGTCATGTCCTTTTCGGTGGCCAGGCCACCGTATCGTGATCGGGATGCTGCCGTGAGGTGGAAGCAATCCCGGCAGTGCCCTCCGGTAGGTCGGACCGGTCCGTCGGGTTTTCGGGGAGGGAAAAGAGTTTGTCGAAATAGCTGACGCGGCTTTCGACGCCGTCCTGCGAAACGGGCTCGGCAAGTTCCGGTTTGTCGAGGCTGCCGATCGTCACGCTGATATAGGGCGAGCCCTTGGTGCGGAAGAAGAGCGGTGTGCCGCAGTCCCTGCAAAAACCGCGCCCGCACGGGTCCGATGATTGGAACCAGCTCGGTTCGCCCCGCATCAGGAGAAAGTCCTCCTGCCGTGAACCGGCTAGCGCCATGAAGAAATTGCCGCTGGCCTTCTGGCACATGCGGCAGTGACAGAGATGCGGATAGCCGAGCTCGCCTGATATCTTGTAGCGGATCGCGCCGCACTGGCAGCCGCCGGAATGCACCTGTCGTGTCATTGTTCATCCTCCGGCGGCCATTGGGCCGTGTCGTGGTCAGGGTGCTGGAAGCTCTCGACCGAGGCGAAGAAAGCCTCGTATTCGGGGCTGGTATAGACAGGCTTCTCGAACAGCTGATCGATCCAGGGCAGGCGCTGGTGATGGTTGACCTGGATCTGCGGCTCGAAGCGTTCCGGATGATCGAAGGCGCCGATCGCAAGTTCAACGCCGCCGGGATGCTGATAGGTGAGCGGCGTGCCGCACTTGCCGCAGAAGCCGCGCTTCACCTTCGCAGACGAGCGAAAGAGCATCGGCTGGCCGCGCGTCCAGGTCAGATGCGCCTGATCGGCGGTCACGAAGGCGCCGAAGAAGGAGCCGAACTGCTTCTGACACATGCGGCAATGGCAGATCGACGGCCGCCCAAGCTTCGACGCCTGGAACCGCACTGCGCCGCATTGGCAGCCGCCACTCTCGATCTCGCTCATTTCATCTTCCTCATCGCATCGTCATGAAAATCGTGACGCCGATAATGACAACGGCAATCAGGGCGCCCTTGGCGATCAGCCCGTAAAGCAGCCATTTCGGCATCTTGGTGTTCGGGTTGGGCTGGGTCATGGAGTTGGCCTCTCGAGAGTGGGGCTACCCCCCTCTGTCCTGCCGGACATCTCCCCCACACGGGGGGAGAGCGGGACCCCGCCGACCTTCGCGCCAGCGTCTAACGTGTCCACTTCTCGAAGCCGCAGCGCATGCGTCCCCACTCTCCCCCCTTGTGGGGGAGATGTCACGAAGTGACAGAGGGGGGGACGACGCGCCGCAGCCAAAACCACAATCATCACGACCACCCCTTACCTGCGACGACGACGATATGCTGGCAGACATTGTCGATATCCCGCAGCACGTCGTCGTTCCAGAACCGGAGAACCGTCCAGCCATCCTGTTCCAGACGTCGCGTCCGCGCCGCGTCATAGGTTAGGTCAGCATCGTGTCCGTGCTGCGAGCCATCCACTTCGACGATCAGCTTATGGTCTGGGCAGGCGAAGTCGACGATGAAGCCGGCAATCGGCACCTGTCGGCGAAAGCTGAGGCCCATCAGGCGATGCGCGCGCAGGCAGCCCCAAAGTTTGCGCTCGGCATCGGTCATTTCGCTGCGCATGCGCTTGGCATGAGCGCGCCGTTGCGGTGGAACAGGTGCATGCGGCGTGACAGCTTCCATCGGAGCGTGAGTTTGATGGAAATACTGCTCCTCGTTGTGCGTGGGTGCAAGACGGGCAAAGAGCGTCGCGTGTGCGGCACCCCCCTCTGTCCTGCCGGACATCTCCCCCACACGGGGGGAGAGCGGGACCCCGCCGACCTCGGAACCAGCGGTAAGCCACAGGAAGATTGAGCAAGATCCGTCCGCGCGCAGCTGTGTCGCTCTGGTCGTGTGCCGTAGCGCATGCGTCCCCACTCTCCCCCTGTGTGGGGGAGATGTCACGAAGTGACAAAGGGGGGTAAACCGCGCCGCAGCCAGAACCATTTTACCGTTTGACCTCCCAGGTCGTCACCCGCTCGCCGGTCTCCTTGTCCTTGCCGTCCTTGAGCTGGATGCCCTTGGCAGCGAGCTCGTCGCGGATGCGGTCGGCCTCGGGAAAATTCTTCGCCTTCAGCATTTCGAGCCGCATGTCGACGAGCGCTTGGACAGCGGCGGAGAGATCGTCGCTGACTTCCGCCTTCTTCGGCGCGACGCCGAGCAGGGCGGCGGAGGCTGCGAACAACGGCAGTTTCGAAGGGTCGGCATTAGCCGCCTGGGCCAGCGCATGAACCGCCTGGACGGCCGCGACCGTGTTCAGGTCGTCGGAGAGGGCTTCGAGAATGGATGTATCCGGGGCCACGTCGCCGGCATCGCCCGCCGGCCACTTCGCCAACAGACGTTCTGCCTCCTCCAGCCGCTTCACCGAAAAATCGATCGGCTCGCGGTAATGCGTCATCAGCATCGCGAGCCTCAGCACTTCACCCGGCCACTTGCGGCCGCCGAATTTCTCGGTCGCAAGCAACTCGTTGATCGTGACGAAGTTGCCTTCCGACTTCGACATCTTGCGGCCTTCGACCTGCAGGAAGCCGTTATGCATCCATACTGTGGCCATCAGGTCGTTGTCGAAGGCACAGCAGGACTGGGCGATCTCGTTTTCGTGGTGTGGGAAGATCAGATCGAGCCCGCCGCCATGGATGTCGAACTGGTGCGGCTTGGACTTGGCCTTCGGCGAGAGCCTATCTTTGATCTCTTCCCAGAGATAGCGGTCGGACATGGCCGAGCATTCGATATGCCAGCCGGGACGCCCATAGATCGGCGTGGTGGTCTTCTCAAAGGTAAAGCTCGCCTGCCAGCCGGGCTCGGTATCGGCAGACTGCTTCCACAGAACGAAATCGGCCGGGTTCATCTTGTGGCTTTCGACAGCGACGCGCGCACCCGCCTGCTGGTCTTCCAGCTTGCGCTTCGACAGCATGCCGTAATCCGCCATGGAGGCGGTCGAAAACAGCACTTCGTGACCCTCGGATCCGTGCGCGACATAGGCATGGCCCATGTCCAGCAGCCGCTGGATGATCGTGATCATCTGGCGAATGTTGTCGGTGGCCCGCGGCTCGACGGTCGGCTTCAGGCAGCCGAGCGCCGCGACATCCTCGTGGAACTGGCTTTCCGTCTTGCCGGTCACGGCGCGGATCGCCTCGTTGAGGCTCATCGAACCATCGGCGATCTGGTTGCCGAAATCGCGCAATGCCCTCGCATTGATCTTGTCGTCAACGTCGGTGATGTTGCGAACATAGGTGATCTGGTCCGCCCCATAGGTGTGCCGAAGCAGCCGGTAGAGCACGTCGAAGACGATCACGGGCCGCGCATTGCCGATATGGGCGAAGTCGTAGACGGTCGCGCCGCAGACATACATGCGCACATGGTCGGGATCGATCGGCTCGAAGTCGACCTTCTCGCGTGTGAGCGTGTTGTAAAGCTTAAGGCCGCCGGCCATGTGAAACTCCCAGAATGATGTACCCGGCTGGACCGGGTCGTTTGTCATCTGGGGCTATGCAGGAGACGAAAACGGCCAGGCCAGCGAATGCGCTAGCGAATAATGATCCCGCAAATGGTGCAGAGGCTCGTTTTCATGGGCGTTGTTATGCCGCGCGGCGCGAACTTGGTCAAGGGCGCTGCTTTGTGTCGAAATAGGGCGTGAGGAGGAGCGGTCGATGTTGATAGTTGCTCTTCAGGTTAAGTCTTTTTCAAGGTAACTCCCCCTAGCGTGGTACTCCCCCGCCTTCGGAGATGATCTTCGGCATGGACCACACGCTGCATTTGCCTACCATCATGATCGTCCATGCGCTCATCACATTCATCTCGACTGTGGTGACGATCTACATGTGGTCGCGCAATCGGGGCAGCCGGATCCTGCCTCTGCTGGTTGCGGCGGGGATCGCCGCCTGTGCTGCCATGTTGCTGCATTCCGCGCGCAACGTGCTGCCGCTCTTCCTGTCCTCCGGCATTGGTCTCGGCCTTGGTGCGCTCGCCGTCGGCTTCTATTGGCAGGCGGTCGTCGCGTTCGAGGGTGGCAAGGTATCCCTGGCCAAGGCCTCCGCGGGCACGGCCATCTGGACGGCGCTGTTGCTCACGCCTGTCTTCCACCAGTCGATCGAGGTGCGCACCACCGTACTGGGGCTGATCGTTGCTGGCTATTGCTTCCTGACCGCGCGTGAGATCTTGGAGAGGGCCAGGGTCGAACCGCTGCCCTCCCGTTCGATCGCTGCCCTCGCCAATATCATTCGCGGCACCATCTGGCTGGCGCCCGCACCGCTGTCGCTCTTCGTCGGGCCGGCTTACGCGGCGGATGGCTCGACAGCCCCCTGGTTCGCCTATGTCGTTTTGTCGAACTCGATGATGATCGTGCTTTCGCTCGTCGCCCTGCTGATGCTGGCGAAGGAACGGGACGAACTCCGCTATCGCCTGGCGTCCGAGCGCGATCCGCTGACCAATCTCGCCAACCGGCGCACCTTCGTGGCGGAAGCCAAGGCCGCTCTCGGCCAAGAAGGCGGCACGAGCCTCCTCTTGCTCGACATCGATCACTTCAAGATCGTCAACGATACCCATGGCCATGCCGCCGGAGATCAGGTGCTGATCGCCTTTTCGCGCGCCATCGAACGGCGCATGCCCAAAGGATGGCTCTTTGCCCGGCTGGGCGGTGAGGAATTCGCCTGTCTGTTGCCGCGTGTCGGGGTGCAAAAGGCGCTGGCGCTGGCAGAAGAGCTGCGCCTTGCGGTCGCAGACATGGCGATCTCGCCGCTCTCTCCCCTGCAGGTGACTGTCAGCATCGGTGTCGCCGAAGCCAATGCAAGCGGTGCCGATCTCGACATGCTGCTAGCCAGCGCCGATGCCGCCCTTTACCGGGCCAAGGCGGATGGACGAAACTGCGTTCGGCTCTGTGAACCCGCGGTCTTGCTGGACGACACGGCAGCAACGCTCGCCCTTGCCGTGGGGAAGCCGGGTCGGTCGGCCCCCCGCATCCGTCGACGAGGCAAATGATCAGGCGGCGGCGCGCACCGGGCGGACCAGTCCCAGCACCAGCGCACATCCGGCGATGATCACGGCCCCACCCACCAGCTGCAGCACCGTCAGCGGTTCGTCGAGCACGAGAGCCCCGACCAGCACGGCAACGACGGTCACGACGAATTCGACGCTGATCGCGGCCGTCGCGCCGATGCTTTTGACCAGACCGAAATAAAGCACATAGGTCAGCGCGCTCATCAGGGCTGCGAGCGCCACGAGATAGAGGTAGTCGATTGCTGCAGGCGTGCCGGGAACAGGCACGAACCATAGAAGCGGCAGGGTCAGGATTCCACCGGCGATGAAGGAGCCGATGGTCACTTCCCACGGACCGGTGCCGGACAGATGGCGGCTGGCATAATTGCTACCGAAGGCGGCCGAGAAGGTCGAGCCGACCATCGCCGCACAGCCGAGGAGGAATGTTGCGGTCACGGGGACGGCCGGGAAACCGACGAGCATGATGATCCCGATGGTCCCCAGAACGAGCCCGAGCACCCGCGTCGACGTGATCCGCTCCAGCCCCCAGACCTGGGCGATGACCATGGAGAAGAGCGGGATCGACGCAACGAAGATCGCGGCCATCGCCGTGCCGATCAGCGGCGTTGCATAGGATAGCCCCACCAGCTGCCCCGCCACTGTCGTCGCGCCGACGATCGAGAACGGCAGCCAGCCTGCTCCGAAGTCGAGCCGGCGTCGCATCCCTTTTGCAATCACGTAAAGCAGGGCGCCGGCAATGAAGCAGCGGAAGGTCACCGCTCCGATCCAGCCGAAGGCATCGACGACATGCAGGAGCAGCAGGAACGACAGCCCCCAGGCCAGAGACAGATAGGCATAAGCGGCGAAATCTCTGGGCGACATGGGTGATCCTGCTGTTGGTCGGCCGCCGGTTGGGTGGAGGTGCGGGTGCTTACTCCGGCATGCGGTAGTCGACCATCTTGCCTTCGCGAACGATGAAGAGCTTGCCGGTTTCCGTCTGGTCCGGGCCGACGAGCGGCAGGAGTTTGGCGGCGACTTCGGAAGGGTGTGGCAACGTCTCGGGATCTTCGCCCGGCATGGCCTGGGCGCGCATGGCGGTGCGGGTAGCCCCCGGATCGACCGACAGGACACGAAGCGGCAGACGCTGTGTTTCGCCCGCCCATGTGCGCGCCAGCGCCTCGACTGCTGCCTTGGAGGCGGAGTAAGGACCCCAGAACGGGCGGCACTTGTGGGCAGCACCCGAAGAGAGGATCAGCGCACGGCCCTGGTCCGATTTGATCAGCAGCGGCTCGAGTGAGCGGATGAGGCGCCAGGTGGCGGTCACGTTGATGGTCATGACCTTGTCGAACACCTTGGCCTCGACATGGCCGATCGGTGCGATCACGCCGAGCACGCCGGCATTCAGGACAGCGATATCGAGCTTGCCCCAGCGATCGAAGATATGGCCGCCGAGCTGGTCGATCGCCGCCATGTCTGCGAGATCGAAGGGGACCAGCGTCGCCGTACCGCCAACCGCCTTTATCGCGTCATCAAGCTCTTCCAGGCCACCCACGGTGCGGGCACAGGCGATCACATGCGCGCCGGCCTTGGCGAGTTCGATCGCGGTGAAATAGCCGATGCCGCGCGAGGCGCCGGTGACGAGCGCAAGCCGTCCCTTGAGGTCGATGGTCATGGTCTGTCCTGTATCCCTAGAGCATGTCCAGCTTAAGCCGGATCACATGCTCTATCTCCTTGTTTTAACGCAGTCCGGACGCAAAACCGCTGGCGCACTTTTGCTGGACCTGCTCTGGAGCTCAGCCGTTGGCGGCGAGCATGCTTTCCTTGCGGCCGGGCTTCTCGCTCTCCTTGTCGACGAGGCGCGTCGGATAGTCGCCGGTGAAATAGTGGTCGGTGAATTGCGGGTTGGCAGGATCACGCGGTGCGCCGCCAACCGCTGTGTAGAGACCGTCGATCGACAGGAAGGCAAGCGAGTCCGCGCCGATATACTTCGCCATCGCCTCGTCGCCCGCATACTGATTGGCAAGCAGCTTGTCCCGATCCGGCGTGTCGATGCCGTAAAAGTCAGGATGGAAGATCATCGGCGAGGCGACGCGGATATGCACTTCCTTGGCGCCGGCATCGCGGATCATCTGCACGATCTTCAGCGAGGTAGTGCCGCGCACGATGGAATCGTCCACCAGCACCACGCGCTTGCCCTCGATCATCGCCCGGTTGGCCGAATGCTTGAGCTTGACCCCAAAGGCGCGGATCTGCTGTGTCGGCTCGATGAAGGTCCGGCCGACATAATGGTTGCGGATGATGCCGTATTCGAAGGGAATGCCGCTCTGCTGGGCATAGCCGAGGGCCGCCGGTGTGCCGCCATCCGGCACGGGCACCACGACATCGGCTTCGACCGGTGCTTCCTTGGCGAGGTTCATGCCGGCATTCTTGCGGGTGGTGTAGACGTTGCGGCCGGCAACGACCGAGTCCGGGCGGGCGAAATAGACATACTCGAACAGGCAGACCCGTTCCGGCTGCGGACGCGCCGGCATGCGGGATTCGATCGTCACAGAGCCATCGGCCTGCGTTTCGCAGATGATCACTTCGCCGTTCTTCACGTCACGGACAAACTTCGCGCCGATGATGTCGAGCGCACAGGTCTCCGAACAGAAGATCGGCTTGCCGTCGAGTTCACCCATGACGAGCGGACGGATGCCGATCGGGTCGCGGGCGGCAATCAGCTTGGTGCGGGTGAGCGCGATCATCGCATAGCCGCCTTCCATCTGGCGGATTGCATCGATGAAACGATCGGTGGTCGAGGCATGGCGCGAGCGGGCGATCAGATGCAGAACGACTTCGGTATCCGAGGTAGACTGGCAGATCGCGCCGGTCGCAATGATCTGGCGGCGCAGCGTAAGCCCGTTGGTGAAGTTGCCGTTATGGGCAATGGCAATGCCGCCTTCTTCGAGCTCGGCAAAAAGCGGCTGAACGTTGCGCAGGGCCACTTCGCCTGTGGTCGAATAGCGCGTGTGGCCGATCGCCTGCGGACCCGGAAGTTTCGCGAGGGTCGCCGGATTGGTGTAGTGGTCACCGACAAGGCCCATGTGCTTTTCGGTGTAGAACTGGCGCCCGTCGAAGGAGACTATGCCGGCTGCCTCCTGGCCGCGATGCTGTAGCGCGTGCAGACCGAGCGCGGTCAGGGTTGCAGCATCCGGATGACCGAGAATGCCGAACACGCCGCATTCCTCGTGGAACTTGTCGTCCTGGCTGCCATAGACGACGTAAGAAGGGCTGATCTGCTTCATGGCGAGGGCCTTTGCTCCGGGGACAGACGCGGGATGCTGCGCTTTGAACAGGGAAGCCGCCGGTCTGTCCCGATCCGGCGGCATCTGTGTCTTGTCTCAAGTCGCGCGGCCGAAGCCGCGAGAGGATCAGTTGTTCTGGGCCGGAGCCTGTTCTGGCGCCTGCTCGGCGGGAGCCGTTTCGCCGGCCGCACCGGCTTCCGGCTCGTCGCGGCCGAGGATGCGCTCGCGGATCTGCGGCTCGATGTCTTCAGGCAGGACTGCCTCGAGTTTCTGCACGAGCGAATCGAGGAAGGGTTTGGACTTGGAGTTGTTGACCCAGTCCGGTCGCTGCGGCTCGTTGATCAACCAGTTCCAGAAGGCCACCGCAACGACGAGCAACAGCAACCCGCGGGCCGCGCCGAAGAGGAAGCCCAGCGTGCGGTCGAGGGCGCCGATGCGACTGTCGATGATGAAGTCGGCAATGCGCGAGGTAATGAAGGAAATGATGATCAGCGCGATCAGGAAGATGATGCCGGCAGAGCCTGCCATCGCGATCCGCGGATCATCGGTATAGCTCATCACATAGGGAACGAGCAGGGGATAGAGGTAATAGGCGGCGGCAACCGAACCCGCCCAGCTCGCGATGGACAGCACTTCACGCGAGAAGCCGCGTACCATCGCCAGCACCGCTGAAAACAGGACGACGCCGATGACGATACCGTCGAAAATTGTGATGGGCATAAATACCAACTCCAAGGCTGCCGGAAAAGACCGGCATTGATGTCACCGCGATTCCGCCGGAACGCGTGAAACCACGCGTCGGACCGGATCAACCGTCCTCCTGATCCGTGGGGGCTTTCAGCCGGGAACCGGCGATCCGCGCCACGAGATCGGGAAGGCTGTCCACTTCCCTCCATTTGCCAGCCGAACCCTTTGGAAGGTCCGGGGAGGCAGCCGGCAAGACCGCAGCGGAGAAACCGAGCTTTTCCGCCTCTTTCAGCCTTTGGGCCGTGTGGGCCACCGGCCTCACCGCCCCCGACAGGCTGACTTCGCCGAAATAGACGCAATCGGCCGGAAGGGCAATACCGGCCAGCGACGAAACCAGTGCCGAAGCGATTGCCATGTCGGCTGCCGGTTCACTGATCCGGTAGCCGCCGGCAACGTTCAGATAGACGTCATGCTGACCGAGCCTGATCCCGCAATGCGCCTCCAATACCGCCAAAATCATGGCGAGACGGGACGAATCCCAGCCGACGACCGCGCGACGCGGCGTGCCGAGCGAGGTGGCGGCCACCAGTGCCTGCACCTCGACCAGCACGGGCCGCGTGCCCTCCATGCCGGCAAAGACAGCCGCACCCGGGGCTTTCTCGTTGCGTTCGCCGAGGAAGAGTTCGGAGGGATTGGCGACTTCACGCAGGCCCTTGTCCGACATTTCGAAGACGCCAATCTCGTCGGTCGGTCCGAAGCGGTTCTTCACCGTGCGCAGGATGCGATAGTGATGGCCGCGATCGCCTTCGAAATAGAGGACGGCATCGACCATGTGCTCGACGACGCGGGGACCGGCGATCTGCCCTTCCTTGGTGACATGGCCTACCAGCACCATGGTCGCGCCGGTCTGCTTGGCAAAGCGGATCATCGCCTGGACGCCGGTGCGCACCTGGGTCACGGTCCCCGGCGCACTGTCGGCGGTGTCGCTCCACAGCGTCTGGATCGAATCGATGATCACGAGATCCGGCCGCTTGCCTTCCGAGATGGTGGCGAGGATGTCCTCGACATTGGTTTCGGCGGCGAGCAGCACATCCGTATCGGCAGCGCCCAGTCGCTGTGCGCGAAGCCGGACCTGCGCGACCGCTTCTTCGCCCGAGACATAGATCACCCGATGCCCGCGCCGCGCCAGCGCCGCCGCCGCCTGCATCAGGAGTGTCGACTTGCCGATGCCCGGGTCCCCGCCGATCAATACGGCCGAACCGCGCACGAAGCCGCCACCGGTTGCGCGATCGAGTTCGCCCATGCCGGTTGGAATGCGTGGCGCTTCCTCGATCTCGCCGGACAGCGAGGTGAGGGTGACGGGACGGCCCTTCTTCGGCGCCTTGCCGGGGCCCGACCCGATCCCGCCCATCGGATCTTCCTCGACGATGGTGTTCCACTCGCCGCAGCCATCGCATTTGCCCGCCCAGCGGGAGTGCACCGTGCCGCAGTTCTGGCAGATGAATTGAGTCTTGGCTTTGGCCATGAATTACAGGTCGCTTTCGGGGAAATCGTCGGGGGAGATGTTTTGGTGGCCGTGCACGACGCGTAACACAGTGATCGCCTCATCAGAGATCGTGAAATAGATGCATCGGTTCTTGAAGGGAAAGGCTCTCAGTCCGGGGATGAATGAGCGAGGAGCGCCGGTGATACCCAGCTCTGCGATCCACTCCATCTTTCTGTTGATTTCGTGCAGAAGACGTTCAGCGGCGACGGGGTCAAATTCGAGGATGTAGTCATAATGCGCGCGAAGATCGCGGAGTGCCCTTTTGGTCAGCACCAGACGACGTGGTCCCATCCTCCCGTTCCTCCGCCATCCCCATGATGTAGGCCGTCAGTTCCTCTGCGCTGTCGAAGCTCATGACGCGCCCCGCGTCAACGTCATCCATTGCCTCCTGGATGAGCTCGCGAAGGGTGGCTTCCTCCTGCTCTCGCAGCAGCGCAAGGCCGGCCGTGACGACTGCGTCGGCACTGTCGTAAAGTCCGGAATTCATCTGTTCCTCGACAAATTCAGCATCTTGCTTGCTCAACTGAATGTTCCGCACGATGTGCTCCGTTCGGTGAGGAGAACTGGAATGGCTGGAACAATAGCAGAACAAATCCGTCTGCGCCAGACCTCAGTCGTCTCCCTCCAGATAGAGCCGCTCGTAGCGCAGCCCAAGTCCGGTGAGTATTTCGTAGCCGATCGTGCCGGCAGCGCGGGCGACGTCATCGAGAGGCATGGAGGGGCCGAGGAGTTCGATATAGTCGCCGCTGCGCACGGCATTTTCGGGCAGATCGGTGACGTCGAAGATGGTGAGGTCCATGGTGACCCGCCCTACGACCGGCACCCGCTTGCCGGCGATCACGCCATGCGCGCCGGGAAGTCCGGTATCCCGCAGCGGAATACCCGAGCCGGAGAGATTGCGCAGATAGCCGTCGGCATAACCAACGCTCGCGACCGCAAGGCGGCTGTCGCGGGACAGCAGATGGGTCGCACCGTAGGAGACGCTTTCGCCGGCCTTGGCGTCGCGGATCTGCAGAATGCGCGCCTCGGCCTTGATCGCCGGCTGCATCGGGTTTCTGGCGCCGTTCACTGCCTCGCCGCCGTAAAGCGCGATGCCGGGCCGGGTGAGGTCGAAGTGGTAATCCGAGCCGAGGAAGATGCCGGCCGAGGCCGATAGACTGGAATCAACACCTTCGAAAGCGGCGCTAACAATCTGAAATTTATCGAGCTGCCTCCGGTTCATCGGCGAGGTTGGATCGTCGCCACAGGCGAGATGGCTCATCACGAGAACCGGGTCGAGGCTTGCCGGACGCGAGACGTCGTCGACAAGCGCCATCGCATCGGCCATCGGTAGTCCCAGCCGGTTGAAACCGGTATCGACATGAAGGGCGCAAGGGTAGGGGCCGCGCTCGGTGAGCACGGCCATCCAGAAGGCGAGCTGCTCCTCGGACGCGATGACCGGGACCAGGTCGTTCTCGAAGAAGATTTCTTCCTGACCGGGCCAGATACCCGAGAGCACGAAGATGCGGGCTTCAGGGGCATAGGGGCGCAATGTCGCCCCTTCGGCCGGCACGGCGACGAAGAAATCGCGGGCGCCCGCCCTGTAGAGCGTTTGCCCCACATCCTCGATCCCGAGGCCATAGGCATCCGCCTTGACGACGGCTGCCGCCCGCGCCTTGCCCGATCGCCGCGCCATCTCGCGCCAGTTGTCGGCAATGGCCGAGAGGTCAATGGTCAGGCGCAGCGGTGCCGAAAGAAATTCCTCCGGCGCATCGAGGGTGGTGAAACGGTCTGTCATGAAGGCTTCGGGTCGGTTGATCGGACGGCCGACCCTAGCACTTTTCTTCAAGACGAAAATGCGGCGTCCCGATATTATGCTGCTATGCACAGTGTTTCGCAGCAGGAGGCCGCCGAGGCCAATCCAGTCTCACGCAAGGAGCGAACCCGCTTCTGGCGGGACGGGCGGTTCCGCGACATGGAGTGCCTCACCGCTTCCTTCATCACCCATGAGTTTTCGCCCCATTCGCACGACACCTTCTCAATCGGCGCCATCGAAGTCGGCTGTCAGGTGGCAAGCATCCGCGGCACGCGCGAACATACAGGCCCTGGCGCTCTCTACCTCATCAATCCCGGTGAGATCCATGACGGTCAGCCGGGCGCGCCAGATGGTTATCGCTACCGGATGATCTATCCCGAGGTGGCACTGCTGACCGACATCATCGAGGACGTGACCGGCCGCGCCTTCCACGGCATGCCGAGCTTCGGGCGACAGCTTCTGACGGATCCCGGACTCGCCCAGGCCTTCAACCTTGCCCATCGCCGGATCGAAAGCGGTGAGGTTGCTGCCCTCGAAGGTGAAGAGAGCATGTATTGTGTTCTCGCCACCATGTTCGCCCGCCATGGCCACGAGATCATCCGCGCGCCCGATCACAACGAGCCGCTCGCCATGCGCCGCGTCCGCGATCATATCGCTGCCCACTTCGATGAGGAGATTGGCCTCGAGACGTTGGCGAAAGTGGCAAACCTCAGCCGTGCCCACATGATCCGCGCCTTCCGCAAGCAGTATTTCATCACCCCACATGCCTTCCAGACCGATATGCGGATCCGCCACGCTCGTCATCTGCTCCGATCAGGCGCCACCCCATCGGACACCGCTGCTGCCTGCGGTTTTGCCGACCAGGCGCATATGACCCGGCAGTTCAAGGCGCGCACGGGCCTCACCCCCGCCGTCTTTCGTGCCGGCTGATCACTTTCCTTCAACACCTTGGACGACCGCGGCCTTATCCCGGCGAGACACACGTGCAAGGGACTATGCATGCCACCCAAAGTTACCGCCGAAATCCGTCAGGGTTTCAGATCCATTCTGCCGCTCACCGTCGCCGTTGTGCCAATCGGGCTCGTCTTCGGGGCTGTCGCCGCAACCACGGGGCTCTCGGCGCTGGAGGCCCTTCTGATGAGCGTGCTGGTCTTTGCTGGTGGCTCGCAGTTTGTTGCGATGGATCTCTGGAGCCACCCCGCCAGCATCGCAGCACTCGGCATGGCGGCCCTGCTCGTCAATGTCAGACATGTGCTGATGGGCGCCTCGATCGCACGTCGCATGGTGGCGTTCTCGCTTCGGCAGAAGATCATTTCCATGCTCTTCCTCGCCGATGAGATCTGGGCTGTCGCAGAATTCCATGCCCGGGATCATCAGTTGACTCCGGCCTGGTTCTTCGGTGCCGCCTTGCCCTTCTATGCCGCTTGGGTTCTGTCAGGGCTGGTTGGCGCCTTGCTCGGAGGCCTCGTTGGTGATCCTGCCGTGGTCGCCATGGATTTCGTCTTTCCCGCTGTTTTCGTCATCCTCATCGCCGGCTTCTGGCGCGGCCCACGCACCGGTCTGATCCTCATCGGAAGCGGTATCAGCGCCTTGCTGGTTCACCAGTCCGTTCCGGGTGTCTGGTACATCCTCGCCGGCGCGCTCGGGGGTGTCGCCGTCGCGGTCGTTTCTTCGCTGCGCGGGGAGGCGAGGGCATGACGATCGACATGAACACGCTGCTTGCGATCCTCGCCATGGCGGTCGCAACGATTGCGACGCGTCAGGCGGGATTGCTGGTCGGTCGGCTCCTGCAATTGTCGCCGCAAGCCGAAGAGATCCTGGGAGCTATCCCGCCCTCGGTGCTCATGGCTGTGGTGACTCCGACGGCCTTTGCCACCGGCTGGGCGGAGACCGCGGGCTGTGCGGTGGTGGCCTTTGCGGCGACCCGCCTGCCGCTTCTGCCAGCCGCTGCCGCCGGCGTCGTCACCGTTGCGACCTTGAGGGCTGCAGGTCTCTAGCCATGGAAAGGAAAGGGCGCCTCTGGGGCGCCCTCCGATCTCACGGTTCTTCGTATTGAATGAAGCTCGGTTCGGCCAGATCCGCAAAGCGGGTGAACTCCGACTGGAAGGCAAGCTTGACAGTGCCGGTCGGTCCGTGACGCTGCTTGGCGATGATGACGTCGGCCGTACCCTTGACCTTCTCCATATGCGCTTCCCATTCCGGATACTTCGGATCGGCGATGTCGCGAGGCTCGAGGTTCTTCACGTAGTATTCCTCGCGGAACACGAAGAGCACGACGTCGGCATCCTGCTCGATCGAGCCCGATTCGCGAAGGTCGGAAAGCTGCGGGCGCTTGTCTTCGCGGTTTTCAACCTGACGGGAGAGCTGGGAAAGCGCGACGATCGGAACGTTCAGTTCCTTGCCCAGCGATTTCAGCCCCGTGGTGATCTGGGTAATTTCCTGCACGCGGTTTTCGCCCGACTTGCCCGAGCCGGTCATCAGCTGGATATAGTCGATGACCAGGAAGTCGAGACCGCGCTGACGCTTCAGGCGACGCGCACGGGCAGCGAGCTGGGCAATCGAGATACCACCGGTCTGGTCGATGAACAGCGGCACCTTCTGCATGGTCTGGGAAAACCCGACCAGCTTTTCGAATTCGTGCTCGGTGATGTCACCACGGCGGATCTTCGAAGAGGAGACTTCCGTCTGCTCGGACATGATACGGGTGGCGAGCTGTTCTGCCGACATTTCGAGCGAGTAGAAGCCGACGACGCCGCCGTTCTTTGCCTTAAAGGAGCCATCGGGCAGGACTTCCGGCTCGTAGGCGGCCGCGATGTTCCAGGCGATGTTGGTGGCCAGCGAGGTTTTACCCATACCCGGACGACCGGCCAGCACGATCAAGTCGGAGCGCTGCAGACCGCCCATCTTGGCATCGAGCGACATGATGCCGGTGGAGACGCCCGAGAGGTTGCCGTCACGCTCGAAAGCAGCCCCCGCCATGTCGACAGCCTGGGCAACCGCATCCGAGAAGGACTGGAAGCCGCCGTCGTAACGGCCGTTTTCGGCAAGCGCAAAGAGGCGGCGTTCGGTGTCTTCGATCTGCGCCTGCGGCGGCATGTCGAGCGGCGCATCATAGGCGATGTTGACGACGTCCTCGCCGATCTGGATCAGCGAGCGACGCAGAGCCAGGTCGTAGATCGCTCGACCATAGTCTTCCGCATTGATGATGGTGACGGCTTCGGAAGCGAGGCGCGCGAGATATTGCGCGACGGTCAGGTCGCCGACCTTCTGGTCGGCCGGCAGGAAGGTCTTGATCGTGACCGGGTTTGCCGTCTTGCCCATCCTGATGATCTCGGAGGCCACCTCGAAGATCTTCCGATGCAGGGTCTCATAGAGATGCTCGGGCTTCAGAAAGTCCGAAACGCGGTAGAAGGCATCGTTGTTGACGAGAATGGCGCCGAGCAGGGCCTGTTCGGCTTCGATATTGTTCGGAGCCTCCCGATAGAGCGGCTCAGCCGCTTGGATCGGGCTCAGTTTGCGCGCAGCATCATTCATTCGTTCGTATCCGTTCAGTGTGTCGGCGGTGGCTGCACCATAGCGAGAACTTCGGCCAGCGGAATGGCAAGCGCAGCAACCCACATTGATTCACAGGCGCCCCAACGCAACTTTAGAAAAAGCCGAGCAATCCGATCTTTTCGGTTGACTGTGACATCAGGCGAATCGGCCTCGGGAACTCCCATTCTAGCAGAGCGGCACGTTGGATTGACCGCGAAAAATGCATCACCGTTGGGCCTGTGCGCCGCCAGATGGGATCTCGTACCGACAATGACGCTTCCTCGGCTGCGTACGTGATCCATGCTCGAGCTGCATGGCTGCCATCTCATGCACACGCTTGTTTTTCGACGCACGGCGATTAATTAGGGTCAATATAGATAGCAACCTAATTAATAGGAGGCGTTGCAGATGTCGCGGCAGTCCCAGAACGAGCAACTCTTTGACGAAATGTCGGCCTTCAACCGCAAGCTCCGGGCCTTCTTCGACGCCGCCGTGCGGGAGGAGGGGCTGACGCTCGCTCGGGCCCGCGCGCTTTTTGCCATAGCCCGACGCGGACCGATGACGCAAAAGGAACTGGCCGAGGAACTCGAAATCGAGACGCCGACGCTCGTGCGTGTGCTCGACGGCATGGCGCGCCAAGACCTGATCGTCCGGACCGAGGACGCAAACGATCGCCGCGCCAAGCGCATCGCCATGACCGAAGCTGGCAAGTTGGCCTTTGACCGGATGCATGTTCTGGCCGCCGGCTTGCGTGAAGAGATCGCCGATGAAATCTCCGAAAGCGACATCGAAATTGCCCTGTCCGTCGTCCGGCGGCTGACCCGCAATCTGCAGAACCTCGACCAGAAAAAGGTGCGGCCATGAGCACCGTTGTCGAGACAGCCAAGCCGGTCCTGGCTGATGAAACCAGAGTACCTGCGCCGGCAACACCTGCCGAGCCGACCGCACCCGTCATGCCTGCGGCGAAGCCGCTCTGGCTCGGTGCCATCTATGTGGCTTCCGGCCTCTTGCTGTTCATCACCCAGGGATTGGGAATGAACATCGTCAATGCCAATCTCTTCCAGCTGCAGGGCGAATTCTCCGCGACTGCAGTCGAGGCGGCCTGGCTTTCCGCCGCCTACATGGCGCCCTATGCGACACTCTCGATCGCGCTCTTCAAGGTGCGGACCCAATATGGTCTTCGACCATTTGCGGAGTGGAGCATCCTGCTCTTCGTACTGGCCTCTGCACTCAATCTGTTCGTCGATGACCTGCATTCCGCCCTTGTCGTGCGCTTCATCAGCGGCTGTGCCGCGGCTCCGATCTCGACACTGGGCTTCATGTATGTGCTGGAGGCTTTTCCACTGCAGCGGAAGCTCACGCATGGGCTCACCATTGCCTTGACGGGCACATTGCTCGCTGCACCGCTGGCGCGGATGATCTCACCCGGTCTGCTTCAGGTCGAAGGCTGGCAGGCGCTCTATTCCCTGGAGGTCGGTCTGGCGCTGATTTCCATGGCCATCATCTTTTCACTGCCACTCACCCCACCCCCACGGGCGAAGGTGATCGAGCGTATCGACATCCTTTCCTACCTGTTGCTGGCAGCTGGCATCGGCTGTCTCGCCGTCTTCCTGACGCTCGGTCGCCTCTACTGGTGGTTCGAAACCTGGTGGCTTGGGGCGCTGCTTGCTGCATCGATCCTGTTCGTTGCCGCAACGGCACTGATCGAGGCACATCGGACCAATCCGATGCTCGACTTCCGCTGGATCTTCTCGCGCGACAACCTGCATATGGCTGCCGTACTTCTGATCTTTCGCGCTGTGTCTTCGGAGCAGTCATCGACCGCCGTCAGCTTCTTCCAGCAGATCGGACTGCTCAACGATCAGCAATTCGCGCTCTGGGGCTTCGTCCTAATCGCCTCGGTCGCCGGCGGGCTCTTCTGCATGATTCTGATGGCGTCGAGGTTCGTTGCGGCGGCGCATGTTATCGCTCTCGTTCTGATCGCCGGTGGCGCCTATCTCGACAGTCAGGCCACAAGCCTGACCCGCCCCGAGCAGTTCTATCTCAGCCAGAGCATGATCGCCTTCGGTGCGGCCATGTTCCTTCCACCCGTCATGGCCAAGGGCTTCATGGGAGCCCTGCAAAAGGGACCGACCTACATCGTCAACTTCATCGTGATCTTCCTCTTCACACAGATCACCGGCGCCCTTTTGACGACGTCGCTGCTTGGCACCTTCGTCACCATTCGCGAGAAGTTCCATTCGGCCCATTTGGTCGAGAGCATTCTCCTGACCCGGCCGGAAGTCGCGCAGCACGTCAGCCAGTTGGCTGGTGCCTATGGCAAGGTCATCGCCGACCCGGCCCTTCTCAAGGCAGAGGGGCTCGTCCTCCTGTCGCAGCAGGTGACACGCGAGGCTTACGTCCTCGCCTACACCGACACCTTCCTGCTGATCTCACTCGTGACGACCGCAGCGCTTGCCGTGCTCGTCATCCATCTCGCCTGGAATGGTTTGCGCAACATGCGAGCCGCGCCGGTCGAGCAAGCCACCCAATCTTGATGTTTCGAAAAAGAGTCCGCCGCCATGTTGAAGAAAATGTTCACCCCCGTCACCATCCTGATCATTATCGGAGCGTTGCTCGGCACGTCGCTGGTGCTCTACGCCTGGCGCCTGCCGCCATTCACGAGTTCGGTCGAAATGACCGACAACGCTTATGTCCGGGGTTATGTCACCACCTTGAGTCCGCAGGTCAGCGGTTATGTCGTCGACGTCCCGGTGCAGGATTATCAGCCCGTCGAGAAGGGCCAGATCCTCGCCCGCATCGACGATCGCATCTATCGCCAGAAGCTCGCACAGGCAGAGGCAGCCCTTGCCACCCAGAAGGCCGCGCTCGACAATTCGCACCAGCAGGAGGTTGCGGCCCAGGCGAGGATCGCCTCAAGCGAAGCTGCAGTCGATTCGGCTAATGCTGACCTTGAACAGGCGCGAAGTCAGTCGGACCGTCAGGATAGCCTGATCCGCAGTGGCGTCGCGACCACCAGCGCCCAGGAACAGGCTCATGCCACACTCGATCGCGCCCGGGCCGGCATGGCTCAGGCGAAGGCTGCCGTCGACGTCTCGCGCCAGGACCTGCAGACCATCATCGTCAACCGTGGCTCGCTCGAAGCGGCTGTCGCCAATGCGCAGGCCGCAGTGGAACTGGCCAAGATCGATCTGTCCAACACCGAAATTCGCGCTCCCCGCGAAGGCAGGCTTGGCGAGGTTGGCGTGCGCATCGGTCAATATGTGGCCGCAGGCACCCAATTGATGGCGGTTGTGCCGCAGGAAGTCTGGATTATCGCCAATTTCAAGGAAACCCAGCTTGCCGGCATGGTCGTCGGTCAGCCCGTGGAGATCCAGGTGGACGCACTCAATCGCAAGGCGATGCGCGGCCGGATCGAGCGCTTCTCGCCTGCCACAGGCTCGGAATTCTCGGTGATCAAGGCCGACAATGCCAGTGGCAACTTCGTCAAGATCGCGCAGCGCATGGGGGTCCGGATTGCAATCGACGACAAGCAGGATGCCGCATCGCTCCTGACGCCAGGCATGTCGGTCGTCGTGCGCATCGACAAGAGTGCCGAGCCAGCTTGAGCGAAGTGCCGAAGGACAACAAAAAGGCCCGGCCTTGCAATCGCAGGGCCGGGCCTTTTTGTAACGCTACACCCGAAGGTGGGAGCGATTAGGCGTCGTCGCCTTCGTCCATGTCGGCGTCCGGATCGAAGAAGTCTTCCGGACGAAGAGCGTCTTCGTCAACGCCGTAGATGGCGTCGGCCGAGGTCAGGCTTTCGCCCTTGGCCTGGCGCTCGGCTTCTTCAGCCGAACGGGCAACGTTGAGCTCGACGGACAGTTCGACTTCAGCATGCAGGTGCAGGGTGACCTGGTGGATGCCGATCGCCTTGATCGGGGTGTTCAGTTCAACCTGGTTGCGGCCGATGTTGAAGCCTTCGGCGCCCAGGATTTCGACGACGTCACGAGCAGCGACCGAACCGTAGAGCTGGCCGGTTTCGCCAGCCGAACGGACGACGATGAAGGACTTGCCGGAGAGAGCGTCGGCAACGGTCTGGGCTTCCGACTTGCGCTCGAGGTTACGGGCTTCGAGCGTTGCGCGCTCGGCTTCGAAACGCTTCTTGTTGGCTTCGTTAGCGCGCAGCGCCTTGCCCTGCGGCAGCAGGTAGTTACGAGCGAAGCCGTCACGAACCTTAACGGTTTCGCCCATCTGGCCGAGCTTTGCGATGCGTTCGAGGAGAATGACCTGCATTGTCGTGTTCCTTTCAGTGTCAATCAGTTTCGGAATGTTCTTTGTCGGCCTTGGCGGCCGGCGTCAGGGCAACGGTCCGCCGGGTGTCCGAGAGGCCGATGATGAGGGGGATCATGAGCGGCAAGAGCATGATCGAAGAGAGATAGGCGAGGATGAGGGCCGGCAGACGCCAGTCCTTGCCCCGCGTCTTGAGATGCATGGAGGCAAAGCCAGCCATCAGGAAGCCCGCGCCGAAGGTGCCGCAGACAACGGCGCCGATCATCGCAGGCACACCACCCAGGAAGCAGGCGATGATGCCTGCAAGGAAGATGAAGACCGTGTTGCGGTTCATCCGGAGCGCCGAAGGAAAGTCCTCCCGCGGACGCTTGTTGCGGCCGGAAGCCGTTACGATGCGCATGGCGATGTAATACATCATCGTCAGCAGCAGAACCCAGGTGCCGCCCTGAATGATCGGCAGCAGGATGACCATGGTGCGCTTCAACTGCTCGAGCGCCACGGCATCGGGCAGCATGGCCGGATCCTGCGTGCTCATCGCCTGGGTCATCGCATCTACCAGCTGGCCGGTAAATTCCGGACCGAAGCCGATGATCACACCGAGCACGATGACGGCAATCGTCACGAAAGCGCAGAGCTGCAGAAGAATGTCGGAAAGCGGGTACCAGGCCATCAGGTGGTCGGGGCCACCGATTTCGGACGCGGGACGCGCCAGGCTCGACAGATGCGCGAGCCAGCCGGCAGGCGCCAGCGTGAAGATCGCCATGCCGAAGGCAAACATCGGCGACACGCTGACCATGCCGAGCAGGGCGGCTGTCACGATCGCGGTGATTGCGGCAGCATTGCCCCAGCCGAGGCCGACGATCAGGACGGGAAGCGCGGAAGCAGCATAGAGAATGGAGGCAAGCGTCGGCTGTGCCGCAGCACCCAGCACGAGCAGGGCGGCGGTAATCCCGGCAATGAAGCCGGTCGTCAGCGATTTCGCATCCAGTTTTTTCAACGTCGCTGTCCTGCTGTTCTAGCAGTTAGGGGAGGGGCTAGTGCGGTCTCGCAAAAGCATCCCCAACATGGGATTTCGCCTGATGTCGCGGGAGCGCGCCATCTGGCAGTCGGTTCCGATCCGCGCCCAACGCGGAAGGGATGAAGCCCGCCGACGATGTCGGCAGGCTCCGTATCGGATTACGCTACGACGTAAGGCAGCAGGCCGAGGAAACGGGCGCGCTTGATGGCTTGGGCCAGTTCGCGCTGCTTCTTCTGGGAAACTGCGGTGATACGCGAAGGAACGATCTTGCCGCGCTCGGAAATGTAGCGCTGCAGAAGACGGACGTCCTTGTAGTCGATGCGCGGAGCGTTTGCGCCCGAGAAGGGGCAGGTCTTGCGACGACGATGGAAAGGACGGCGGGCCTGAGAAGAGGATGCATCAGCCATTGTGTGTTCTCCTATTGCTCAGATTACGCGCGGTCTTCGCGCGGACGACGCTCGAAGCCACCTTCACGGGGGCCACGGTCCGGACGCGGACCACGATCGCCGAAGTCGCGGCGCGGGCCACGATCGTCGCCGTCACGACGCGGACGGTCGTCACGGTCGCGCTTCTGCATCATGGCAGACGGGCCTTCTTCGTGGGCTTCAACAGCGATGGTCATGTAACGAAGAACGTCTTCGTTGATGCGCATCTGGCGCTCCATTTCGTGAACGGCCGGTGCCGGAGCATCGATGTCCATGAGGGCGTAGTGAGCCTTGCGGTTCTTCTTGATGCGGTAGGTCAGGGACTTGAGGCCCCAGTTTTCTACGCGCCCGACCTTGCCGCCGTTAGCTTCGATAACACCCTTGTACTGTTCGACGAGGGCATCAACCTGCTGAGCGGACATATCCTGCCGGGCAAGGAATACGTGTTCGTAAAGAGCCATGTAAGCTTTGCCTTTTCTTGCGGTTGTCGTCACCCGGATCCGGCGCTAAGCCTCACAGACTGCTCCTGTGCGGGATGAGCCGCGGCAAGAAAAGTAGTGTGTTCGAGACGGTCGAGAGCGGAGACACGGGAGACCGGAAACCCTTATGGTTCCTGCTGCAGACCTTGTGAGCCTGCCAGCCCTCCGTTCAGCCACCAGCCAGAGGACCGGGTGTTGTGAACGGCGCGCTTATACGCGTATCCCGGCGAAAAGCAAGTGCCGCGCGGGAATTTCTAACAGTGGCGTCAGCCGATCCTGAGGATCGTGCGCCCCTGATTGAGCGCGAACTGGTAGGTCAGCCCCTTGCCGGATAAGGCCGCCTCATCGACCGTCAGTGTGATCTTGTCATCCGAACCGGCAAATGTCGCGGTGAGCGTGTTGCCCTTGACGGTCACGTTCACATCCTTTTCCTGATAGTCATCGAACCGCAGGGTGAGTGCACCATTGCTGGTGATCGTGTCCACGCCATCGCCACGGGCAAAGCCATATTCAGCGATGGCATTGGCAGATTTCATGTCGGTCCGCTTGATGGTGACCGTGTCGTTTCCAGTGCCGCCGGAGGCAAAGATGCGGGTGCCCTCCAGGATCATGGTGTCATCGCCAGCACCGCCGTCTATGCCAATCAGGGCTTCCCCTGCGATCGTCAGACGGTCATTGCCCTCTCCACCCGTCACCTTCATGACGAGCCGACCGGAGAGTTTCATCTCATCGTCACCCTCGCCCATATCAATATCACTGATATAGCGGGCGCTTGCGGTAAGGCTGTCGTCGCCAGATCCGGTCGACAGGCCAACAATGGCAGCCGCGCGGGCGGAGACCTTGTCGGCGCCAGCACCGGTAGTCACATTGTAGACAGCGGTGGCATCGAAAGTCAGCTTGTCGTCAGCCTCGGTACCCTGCGCTGCCGTGATAAAGCGGAGGCTTTCTTCGACAGAAGCCTGATCGCCGACAGAGGCGTCACGTAGAGCCAGGATCTCTGCGATCCGTGCAAGGGCCTTTTGACCTGCTGTCTCCGTGAATGTTGTATCGTCCCGTCCGGCCACTGACCGTGCAGGTTCGGACAGCGGACGAACCGGTGAAGACGCAGAAAACAGCTGGATCGCATATGCCTGCGCATTCGGATTGCGATAGAAGCTATTGATGACCGTCATATGGAGCATACCTCGTGGCCGCAAATGGGGCCGCTTGCCCTGCGAAGCTAGCATTCGTGCATTGCGAAAAGCTTACATGACCTGATCCGATGCGGAAAATGGCATGGGCAAACGCAGTGAGCAGAGGGTTAACCTCTGCTCACGCTTTTCTGTTGGGCTTGTATGTCTTGGGCGTCGGAAGCAGGCTTTCCGCGCCGGCAATCTGCGTCAGGTCGCGCCTCAGACCTGAACCAGTGCCAGCGTATATCCGACATAGGCGACGAGCATCGCACCAGCCGTCAGTCTGCGGACGCCCAGATGGGCGAGAAGCAGGAACGCGAAGCCGAGCGTGATGCCGAGCATGACGGGGACGTCGAAACTGCCGAATCGCGGATCGACGGAGATCGGCTGTATGACGGAGGTGACGCCCAGAATGAACAGGATGTTGAAGATGTTCGAGCCGACGATGTTGCCGATCATGATGTCGGAGTGCTTGCGCATGGCCGACATGATGCCGGTTGCGAGTTCCGGAAGCGAGGTGCCGACCGCGACCACGGTGAGGCCGATGACCGCTTCGGAGATGCCGAAGTCGCGGGCGAGGTTGGTCGCACCGCGAACCAGCAGTTCCGCGCCGACAAACAGCGTGGCCAGGCCGCCGACGATCAGAAGGGTCATGAAGCCGGTTCCGAGTGTTTCGTGCTTCACATCTTCATTCGCCAGTTCCTCGATCGTACCCTTGCCCTGGATATAGGCGTAGAGGATGTAGCCGATGAGGACCGCGACCATGACCAGACCGGCAAGCCGCCCGATGGCCTCGAACTGCACGAGACCCAGAAGCAGGACCGCCGCGCCGATCATCACATAGGTGTCGCGCTTCACGCCCTTGTCCCAATGGGTGATCGGGAAGATCAACGCGCAGGTGCCGACGATCAGCAGGATGTTTGCCGTATTCGAACCGACCACATTGCCAAGCGCGATGTCCGAGGAGCCGGTCAGCGCGGCGCGGACGGAGACCAGCAGTTCCGGCATCGACGTGCCGAAGCCGACGATGACCAGCGAGACGATCAGCGTCGGTATGGCGAGTTTCTGCGCCACTCCGATGGCGCCGCGAAGGAGCCACTCGGCACCGAAGTAAAGACCGACCAGGCCCCCGGCCACGAACAGATAATCCAAGACAATCCCCCATAAAACATGGCCCGCGGGCCGGCGTTAAACCGCAGTCGCAAATGGTGACGAGCCGCGACATTGTGTAGGCCCGGCTCACTGATTTTTTGCATGCCGGGCGGGGCTGCGAAGTCTGTGTCGTCAGATTGGCATCGGATAGAGACGATGGATCTTGGCGATCTCCTGCATCACCTCATCCGAGAGCGTCAGTTCTGCGGCACCGATATTGGTCTTCAACTGCTCCAGGGTCGTTGCACCAATGATCACGGAGGCCATGAACGGGCGCGTCAGGCAGAAGGCAAGCGCCATGGCGGAGGGGTCGAGGTCATGAGCTTTGGCGAGCTCCACATAGGCGCGCGTTGCCGCTTCCTGATGCGGCACGAGGCGGCCGCCGATGTCGCCGTTGATCGAGCCGCGCGAACCGGCCGGCTTGTTGCCGTCGAGATATTTGCCCGAGAGAATGCCGCCTGCGAGCGGCGAATAGGCAAGCAGACCAACATCTTCGTGATGGGACAGTTCAGCCAGATCGAGATCGTAGTGACGGTAGAGCAGGTTGTACTCGTTCTGGATCGTCGCGACCCGCGGGAGCCCCTTGGCTTCGGCGAGCGTCAGGTATTTCTGTGTGCCCCAGGTGGTCTCGTTGGACAGACCGACGGCCCGAAGCTTGCCGGCCTTCACGCAGTCACCGAGGGCATCCAGGATCTCCGCGATCTCGACAGAGGCCTTTGCCTTGTCCTGCTTGTAGGGATTGTAGTTCCAGGCGCCGCGGAAATGGAAATGCCCGCGGTTTGGCCAGTGGATCTGGTAGAGGTCGACATAGTCGGTCTTCAACCGCTTCAGGCTGGCGTCGAGCGCTTCCTTCACCACGGGGCCGGTGATCGGCTTGCCTTCGCGGATATAGGGGCGGCCCGGGCCGGCAACTTTCGTCGCCAGCACCACCTTGTCGCGATTGCCGGTCTTTTCGAACCAGTCCCCGATCAGCCGCTCGGTATCGGCATAGGTTTCCGCCGAGAGCGGCGTCGTCGGATAGAGCTCGGCCGTGTCGAAGAAGTTGACGCCGTGCTCCAGCGCGTAATCCATCTGCGCATAGGCTTCCTCGCGCGTGTTCTGCGAGCCCCAGGTCATCGTGCCCAGGCAGATTTCGGAAACAAGGATATCGGTTCGGCCGAGCCGGTTCATCTTCATGGGAGAAGCCTCTGATGTGGAGGGATTGCCTTGGGAGGCGGGATGAGTTCGGAAGCAATCTAGTCAGAAATTGATGCATCGCAAGATGGCGATAGCTGTGGAACAGCCTTGTCCTAAGGTCGTTTCGAGGGGCAGCCAAAGGGGTGCAAGACTTGACTCGCAAGGGCCAACTGTGAATTGACAGGAAAAAACCAAGGGAGAAACGCCCATGTCAGTCGCATTCACCTTTCCCGGTCAGGGCAGCCAGGCCGTCGGAATGGGCAAGGACCTTGCCGACAATTTTGCCGAAGCTCGTGCCGTCTTCGAAGAGGTCGACGAAGCGCTCGGCCAGAAGCTGTCCGACATCATGTGGAACGGGCCGGAAGAAACGCTGACGCTGACGGCCAATGCCCAGCCGGCATTGATGGCGGTTTCCATGGCCGTGATCCGCGTACTGGAAGCCAAGGGTCTCGACCTCAAGTCGAAGGTTGCCTACGTCGCCGGCCATTCGCTCGGCGAATATTCCGCGCTCTGCGCTGCCGGCACATTCTCGATTGGCGACACCGCGCGTCTCCTGCGCATTCGTGGCAATGCCATGCAGGCAGCCGTCCCGGTGGGTGAGGGCGCGATGGCTGCGATCATCGGCCTCGAGCATGGCGACGTGCAGGCGATCTGCGCGGATGCCTCTGCCGTCGGCCCGTGCCAGATCGCCAATGACAATGGCGGCGGTCAGCTGGTCATTTCGGGAGCGAAGGCCGCCGTCGAGAAGGCTGCAGCACTCGCCACCGAAAAGGGTGCCAAGCGCGCCATCATGCTGCCGGTTTCTGCGCCTTTCCATTCCGCCTTGATGGGCCCCGCGGCAGACGCCATGCGCGAAGCGCTTGCCAAGGTCGAGAAAAAAGACCCCATCGTGGCGCTCATCGCCAATGTGCGTGCGGCCCCTGTCACGTCGGCGTCCGAAATCGCCGATCTGCTCGTCGAGCAGGTGACCGGTCAGGTCCGCTGGCGCGAGACGGTCGAGTGGTTCGGCGCCAATGGCGTGACCACGCTTTATGAAGTGGGTGCCGGCAAGGTCCTGACTGGGCTTGCCCGTCGCATCGACAAGAACATCAACGGTGTGGCCGTCAACGGCCCGGCCGACATTGACGCTGCGATCGCCGCCCTGAATGGCTGATCGCCCCAACGAACAACAAGGAACCCGACCATGTTCGATCTGACCGGCCGCAAGGCCCTCGTGACTGGCGCCACCGGTGGCATCGGCGAAGAAATTGCCCGCCAGCTGCATGCCCAGGGCGCGATCGTCGGCCTGCACGGCACACGCGTCGAAAAGCTGGAAGCACTGGCCGCCGATCTCGGCGATCGCGTCAAGATCTTCCCGGCCAACTTGTCCGACCGTGACGAAGTCAAGGCGCTCGGCGAAAAGGCCGAAGCCGAACTCGAAGGCGTCGACATCCTGGTCAACAATGCCGGCATCACCAAGGACGGCCTGTTCGTCCGCATGTCGGATGCCGACTGGGATGCGGTTCTCGAAGTCAACCTGACCGCCGTCTTCCGCCTGACGCGCGAGCTGACCCATCCGATGATGCGCCGCCGCTTTGGCCGGATCATCAACATCACCTCCGTCGTCGGCGTCACCGGCAATCCCGGCCAGGCCAACTACTGCGCCTCCAAGGCTGGCATGATCGGCTTCACCAAGTCGCTCGGTCAGGAGATCGCCACCCGCAACGTGACGGTCAACTGTGTTGCCCCGGGCTTCATCGAAAGCGCCATGACCGGCAAGCTGAACGACAAGCAGAAGGAAGCGATCATGGGTGCCATCCCCATGAAGCGCATGGGCACGGGCGCCGAAGTCGCCTCCGCCGTCGTCTACCTCGCCTCCAACGAGGCCTCTTACATGACCGGGCAGACGCTGCACGTGAATGGCGGCATGGCGATGATCTGATCTCATTGCCGGAAACAGCCCCTGCGCAATAGGATGTTGAGCAAGGCAAGGGGGCGAATTTCTGGCTTTGCGGCGCGCTTAAACCGTGTTAAGCGGGCCATGACTGTGAGCAGTCGCTCCGTCTCATGAGCCGAAGTTTATGCTTTTGTTTGCATAAACCGCTCTGGGTCAGGGCCGAACAGGTTTGCTGGTGGGACGAAAGCGTCACTGGCTGAATGCAGGGTAGGGATGCCATTAAGGCTCCCTCTGAATTTTAGAAGGTCGAGGATACCGACATGAGCGATATCGCAGAACGCGTGAAGAAAATTGTAGTTGATCATCTCGGCGTTGACGCTGAAAAGGTCGTCGAAGGCGCGAGCTTCATCGACGATCTGGGCGCTGACTCGCTCGACACCGTCGAACTCGTCATGGCCTTCGAAGAAGAATTCGGCGTCGAGATCCCGGACGATGCAGCTGACTCGATCCTGACGGTCGGCGACGCCGTCAAGTTCATCGAGAAGGCCCAGGCCTGATCGATCAAACTGCTGCGGAAGGCGGGCGCGAGCCCGTCCTGTCCGCTTGGGCCCGCGATGAGCGGGCCTTGTTGTATCTGGACCTTTGTTTACAATGACTTCGGTCAAATAAATTGGGTGGGCTTCGCACGATGAGACGTGTCGTCATCACCGGTACCGGCATGGTATCGCCTCTTGGATGTGGAACGGAACTGACCTGGCAGCGGCTACTGGCCGGCCAGAGCGGTGCCCGCCTGGTCACGGAATTCGAGGTCGATGACCTGCCGGCCAAGATCGCTTGCCGCATCCCGACCGAAGGTGAGGGCGCCTGGAATCCGGATGACTGGATGGAGCCGAAGGACCAGCGCAAGGTCGATGCTTTCATCATTTACGCCCTTGCTGCAGCCGACATGGCGTTGAAGGATGCCGGCTGGGAACCAAAGAATTACGAAGAAGAGTGTGCCACGGGCGTCCTGATTGGCTCCGGCATCGGCGGCCTCGAAGGCATCGTTGAAGCGGGTCACATCCTGCGCGACAAGGGCCCGCGTCGCCTCTCGCCCTTCTTCATCCCGGGCCGCCTGATCAACCTCGCCTCCGGCCAGGTTTCGATCCGCCACAAGCTGCGTGGCCCCAACCATTCGGTTGTCACGGCCTGCTCGACCGGCGCCCATGCGATCGGCGATGCCGCTCGTCTGGTCGCGCTCGGCGATGCCGATGTCATGGTAGCCGGCGGTACCGAATCGCCGATCAGCCGCATCTCGCTCGCCGGCTTTGCCGCCTGCAAGGCGCTGTCGACCGCCCGCAATGATGACCCAACCGCCGCCTCGCGTCCCTACGACAAGGATCGTGACGGCTTCGTCATGGGCGAGGGCGCCGGCATCGTCATCCTGGAAGAGCTGGAACACGCCAAGGCTCGCGGCGCCAAGATCTATGCCGAAGTCGTCGGCTATGGTCTGTCCGGCGACGCCTTCCACATCACGGCTCCCTCCGAGGATGGCGATGGTGCGTTCCGTTGCATGACCATGGCGCTGAAGCGTGCCGGACTTACGCCGGCCGATGTCGACTACATCAACGCCCATGGCACATCGACCATGGCCGACACGATCGAGCTGGGTGCCGTCGAGCGCCTGCTTGGCGATCATGCCGAAAACGTCTCGATGTCGTCGACCAAGTCGGCCATCGGTCACCTGCTCGGTGCGGCCGGTGCGGTGGAAGCGATCTTCTCGACGCTGGCGATCCGCGACAACATCGCGCCGCCGACCCTCAACCTCGACACTCCCGATGTCGAGACCAAGATCGATCTCGTGCCGCACAAGGCGAGAAAGCGCGAAATCAATGTCGCCCTGTCGAATTCCTTCGGCTTCGGCGGGACCAATGCCTCGCTGGTGCTGAAGCGCTACGAGGCCTGATCGCATGGGGGCGGCCGGTCGCTGATCGGCCGCCGGCGATTGCACTGGATGACGGCCGGGCGCTCTTGCCCGCCACCACTTTTAGCGGGTAGAAATCATGCCAACGCCCGGCGCGCCTGCGCCGGACGATGACCCGGATTTTTGCCGCATTGCTGGATGAAACAGCCGCGAGTGCGAAACAAAGAAGGATTGCCGGTGACCGACAACAGCCAGAACGGCGGTAGCCAGAACAACGGTGTCTCCTTCGGCCGCGATGCCGATACCCAGCCGGGCAAGGGACCCTTCATTCCGAAGTCGCCGAACGAGGCCCTGCGCCCCGAGCGCGTGCCGCAGCCTCCGCGCCGTTCGCGCAAGGCGCGCAGCCAGCTGGTGATCTTCCTGAACTTCCTGATGACCATGGTGGTCTTCGTCAGCGTGGTGGCCGTTGCCGGCTTCTTCTATGTGATGGACAGCTACCAGAAGCCCGGTCCGCTTGTCGCCAACACCAATTTCGTCGTACGCAGCGGTGCTGGCCTGGCCGAGATCGCCAACAATCTGGAACGGAACGGCATCGTTTCTGACGCCCGCATTTATCGCTATGTCACAACGACCTATCTCACCGACGGCCAGACGCTGAAGGCCGGCGAATACGAGATCAAGGCCGGCTCCTCGATGAAGGACATCACGGCGCTTCTCGAATCCGGCAAGTCCATCCTCTATTCCGTGTCCTTCCCGGAAGGCCTGACCGTCAAGCAGATGTTCCAGCGACTTGCGGCCGACACGGTCCTCGAAGGTGATCTGCCGACCGAACTGCCGCCGGAAGGCAGCCTGCGTCCGGACACCTATAAGTTCACCCGCGGCACCAACCGCGCCGAGATCGTTGCCCAGATGCGGGCCGCTCAGGAACGCCTGATCGACCAGATCTGGGAAAAGCGCGATCCGGACCTGCCGGTCGAGACGAAGGAAGAATTCGTCACGCTGGCCTCGATCGTTGAGAAGGAAACCGGCAAGGACGACGAGCGCGCCCATGTCGCCTCGGTATTCATCAACCGCCTGAACAAGGGCATGCGCCTGCAGTCGGACCCGACGATCATCTATGGCCTGTTCGGTGGTGACGGCAAACCAGCGGATCGTCCGATCTTCCAGTCCGACATCCGCAAGGAAACGCCTTACAATACCTATGTGATCAGGGGGCTGCCGCCCGGCCCGATCGCCAATCCGGGCCGTGCCGCTCTCGAAGCGGTCGCCCATCCGTGGAAGACGGATGACCTGTACTTCGTCGCCGACGGGACCGGTGGTCACGCCTTTGCCAAGACGCTCGACGAGCACAATGCCAATGTGCGTCGCTGGCGCAAGATCGAGGCCGAACGCGCCCAGACGCCGCCGGCAACTCTCGATGTCGAGCCGGAAGTCGATCCGTCGGCCAACAACTGAGACCGACGTTAAGGGGCGGGGACATGACACTGCAATCCATGACGGGCTTCGCCCGGGTCGAGGGCTCGTCCGGCCGGTACCGCTGGGCCTGGGAACTGCGTTCGGTGAACGGCAAGGGGCTCGATTTGCGCACCCGCCTGCCGCAGGGCCACGAAGCGCTGGAAACGGATATCCGTCGTCTGGCCGGCGAGCGGCTGATGCGCGGCAATCTGCAGATTGGCCTTAACGTGATGGTCAGCGAGAACCGCGTCGAGGCGGTGTTGAACCACGATGCACTGGCGGCGGTGCTGGCGCTCAGAAACGAACTCGGCCCCGATATCCTGGACCCGGCCCCGATCAGGCTCGATACGCTATTGTCGATCCGGGGGCTCGTCGATATGCGCGAGGCGACCGACGACCCCGAAGCGATCGCCGCGCGTGACGCGGACATTCTCGCCGGGCTCGAACGCGCCATCTCCGCGCTGGTCGACATGCGGACAACCGAGGGCGCGGCGCTGCGCCGGATCCTCGAAGAACAGATTACCAGGATCGAAGAGCTTGCGCTGCAGATCGAGGCCGATCCGTCCCGCTCCCCGGAAGAGATCGCGCGCCGCCTCGAAGCCCAGCTTGCAAGCCTGATGGACGGGACGAGCGGCCTCGACCGCGACCGCCTGCATCAGGAAATCGCCCTGATCGCGACCAAAGCGGATCTGCGCGAGGAAATCGATCGTCTGAAGGCCCATGTGACGGCCGCCCGCGAACTCTTGTCCGTGGGTGGTCCCGTCGGCCGCAAACTCGATTTCCTGGCGCAGGAATTTAACAGAGAATCAAATACTATCTGTTCCAAATCCAATGCCGTCGCAGTCACTGCCGCCGGCATCGAATTGAAGGTCGTCATCGACCAGTTCCGCGAACAGGTTCAGAATCTGGAGTAGTCCATGGCCGCTGCCGCCCCCACTTCCGTCAAGATCGCAAGGCGCGGCCTGATGCTCGTCATCTCCTCGCCCTCGGGCGCCGGCAAGTCGACGATCGCGCGCACCCTGATGGATCGCGACCAGCAGATCAGCCTCTCGGTCAGCGTCACCACCCGCCAGCGTCGCCAGAGCGAGATCGAGGGCGTGCATTACCACTTCGTCTCGCAGCGCGAATTCGAGCGCCTGCGCGACAGCGACAGTCTGCTTGAGTGGGCCCAGGTTCATGGCAATTACTACGGCACGCCGCGCGAAGCCGTGGAGACGGCCATGGGCGAGGGTCGCGACATGCTGTTCGACATCGATTGGCAAGGCGCCCAGCAGCTGCAGGAAAAGATGTCGGCCGATGTCGTCTCGATCTTCATCCTGCCGCCGACCATGGCCGAACTGCAGTCGCGCCTGCATCGTCGCGCTGAAGATACCGAAGAGGTCATCCAGACCCGCCTCAACAATTCCCGCGCCGAGATCAAGCACTGGCGCGAATATGACTATGTCATCGTCAACGACGACCTGAATTCGGCCTTCGATGCCGTGCAGTCGATCGTCAAGGCCGAGCGCCTTCGCCGCGACCGCCGTCACGGCCTCTTCGACTTCGTTGAAGGCCTGATCGCCTGAGATTGTCTCTCATCATTAAAAAAGGGCGGCCTGATATCTCGGCCGCCCTTTTCAGTTTTCATTCGCCTCGTGGGAAGCGCTGACTTTCCTCGAGGATGTTGAGGTCCATATGGTTGCGCATGTAGCGCTCAGAGGCCTTCTGCAGCGGTTGGTAGTCCCAGGGGAAATAGGCGCCGTTGCGCAGTGCCGTATAGACGATGTGGCGCCGCGCCTGGCTTTCCCGCACGGCGGCATCGAAGCGTGACAAGTCCCAACGCTTTGCTGCTTCCTCGCACAACGCGTTGAACACGTCAGCCGCCGTCGGATCGTCCACGAGGTTGGTCATCTCGTAGGGGTCGGCTTCGAGATCGGTCAGGATCGGTGGATCCGCCGCGCAGAGCGTCAGCTTGTAACGTTCGTTGCGAAGCCCGACCATGGGGCTCACCGTGCCTTCGGCGGCATATTCCATAGGCACGATGCCACGGCCACCAGTCCCGGTCGCAAGCGGCATCAGGTCCTCGCCATCGGTCCAGTCGGAAATCGTCGAAATGTCGATGCCGGCGAGACCGGCAAGCGTTGGCGTCACATCGAGCGTCGAGACCGGCGTCGTCACCAACCGTCCCTCGATCCCCGGGGCCGCTATCATCATCGGCACCCGGGCCGAGCCCTCGAAGAAGTTCATCTTGAACCAGAGGCCTCGCTCGCCAAGCATGTCGCCATGGTCGGAGACGAAGAGAATGATCGTATTCTCGGCCATCCGGGTGCGCTCGAGTACGTCGAGGATCTCACCGATCTTGTCGTCGACATAGGAGATATTGGCGAAGTAGCCCTGACGGGCCCGCGCGACGTTCTCGTCGGTAATGTCGAAGGCGAGGTGATCGCAGGCATCCATGAGGCGGCGCGAATGCGGATCCTGCTCCTCGTAGGGGATGGCCGGAACGCTTGGCTGAAGCGCCTCGCAACCTTCATAGAGATCCCAGTATTTCCGCCGCGCCACATAGGGGTCGTGCGGATGGGTGAAGCTGACGGTGAGGCACCAGGGCCGCTCGTCATGGCCGCGCGACAGGTCGTAGAGACGCCGAGTGGCGTTGTAGGCCACCTCGTCATCATACTCCATCTGGTTGGTGATCTCGGCGACCCCGGCACCCGTGACGGAGCCCAGATTGTGATACCACCAGTCGATCCGCTCGCCCGGCTTACGATAGTCGGGGGTCCAGCCGAAATCGGCGGGATAGATGTCGGTCGTCAGCCGCTCCTCGAAACCGTGCAACTGGTCCGGACCGACGAAATGCATCTTGCCGGAAAGGCTCGTTTGGTACCCAGCAGCCCTCAAGTGATGCGCATAGGTCGGAATGTCGGAGGCGAATTCGGCGGCGTTGTCGTAGACGCGCGTGCGGCTCGGCAATTGCCCGGACATGAAGGACGCCCGAGCCGGGGCGCAGAGCGGGCTTGCCGTGTAGGTGTTGGCGAAGCGCACGGAACGCTTCGCCAGAGACTTGAGATGCGGGGCATGCAGGAAGTCGGCGGGACCGTCAGGAAAGAAGGTCCCGTTGAACTGATCCACCATCAGGATCAGGATATTGGGGCGCGATGTCACGGGATGCGACCTCAAAGACCGAGAGCCGATTTGACCGCAGCGTCACCCGGCTGGCCGTCCAAGGTCGTTACACCCTTGAGCCAGGCATCCATGACAGCAGGGTTGGCCTTCAGCCATTCCGTCGCGGCTTCCTTCGAATCCTTGCCGCCAAGGATCTCGCCCATCAAGACGTTTTCCATGGAAACGTCGAAGGTCATCTGCTTGAAGAGGGTCGCGGCATTCGGGCAGTTGCCGCTCCAGCCGGTGCGGGCCAGCGTATAGACTTCGGCACCGCCGTAATTGGCGCCAAAATAGGCGTCGCCGCCCGAAAGATAGGTGAGGTCGAAGCGTTCGTTCATCGGATGCGGCGCCCAGGCGAGGAAGACCACGCCCTTGCCTTCCTTCGTGGCTCGCTCGACCTGTGCCAGCATCGCCTGTTCCCCGGATTCTACCAGTTCCCAGCCCTTCAGCCCGAACTCGCCAGCATCGATCATCTTCTGGATGTTTGCATTGGCCGGTGCACCAGGCTCGATGCCGTAGATCTTGCTTTCGAACTCGTCGGGGTTCTTACCGAGATCGGCGAAATCCTTGACGCCCTTCTCTGCCACTGCGGTCGGCACCGCGAGGGTGAACTTTGCCCCTTCCAGGTTCTTGGCCAGAACCTCGATCGCCTGGGAAGAGTTCAGGTCGTCGATGAACGCCTGCTGAGCGGGCATCCAGTTGCCGAGAAACACATCGATCTCGCCGTTCTTCATCGACTGATAGCCGATCGGCACGGAAAGCGTTTTCACGTCCGGCTCATAGCCGAGCGCCTCGAGAACGACTGCGGCGACACCATTGGTCGCCGTGATGTCGGTCCAGCCCGGATCGGACAGCCGGACGACCTTGCAGCTTTCGGCATCCGCAGCGGCCGCCGTGGTGGTGATGAGCAGCATTGCCAGAGTGGCCAGCCCGCCAAGGCGGGTGCCGGACGTGAGTGTCTTGCGCATGATGGTTCCCTCTTGTTGTGATATTGGTTACCCTTATTCAAGAGGTGCGCCATTCACCTGTGAAGCGGGAGAATTTTGATGTTTCACATAGAAAAAATTTATGTCTGAAGCGCTGATCGATCTCGCCTGGATGCGTCTGCTGGTCGAGATCGACCGGAAAGGCTCCCTGTCGGCCGCAGCCGAAGCGCTCGGCCTGACACAGCCGGCCGTGAGTTATCAAATCCGGCTTCTGGAGCAGCGATTTGGTCAGCCTGTGCTGCATCGTCTGCACAGGGGCGTCAGGTTCACCGATGAAGGGCGGCGGCTGCTGGCAATTGCGGAGCGCACGGTGTCCGAGGTCGATGCCCTGCAACGCAGCGTGCGTGCTGCGCGCAGAAGACCCACGGTGCGGCTCGCCACGGATTACGCCTTCTCCAGCCTTTGGCTCATTCCGCGCATGCATGCCTTTCGGCAAAGCCATCCGGAAATCGATTTGCAGATCGTCGCGACCCAGCGGCTCGGGCACCACTGGCGCGAGGATGCGGATCTCGCCGTTGCCTTCGGGGCGGGCAGCGAGTTTGGTGCCGATGCCCGATTGCTGATGCCCGAACGGGTGGTGCCCGTCTGCACGCCCACCCAAGCACGCAGCCTCGCTGACGGGCCCGGCCTGCCGATCCGGCAACGCCCTTTGATCCACCTCGAAGCCGAGCAGGTCTCTCCCTGGCTCGACTGGCCTGCCTACCTGTCGCGCTTGCAACTGGGCGAAAGCCTGCAGGACAGTCCGGGCGATCTCCGCTTCAACACCTATGCTCTCGTGGTTCAGGCTGCCATGGCCGGGCAGGGTGTTGCGCTCGGCTGGCTGGGCATCGTGGATCACCTGCTCGACGCCAACCTGCTGGTCATGGCCGGTGACATGGTCTCCGTTGAGGGACGTGGTTACTGGCTCGTACCGGGCAGCGACAGCGAGGCCGTGACTTTGCTCGCCGCATGGTTGGTCGAAGAGGCTGGTGGTACAGTTGCCGGGCGGATCCCGAACTGAAAGACCAAAGAAATCGCGTCATCGCTCAATTTCCCAATTCAACCATGACTAATGTTTAACCATTGCATTGCATCATCGCCCTGACGCTATGGTTGCGGAACCTTAGCAAAGTCTCATGCATTGCTGGGGATCGAGATGCGACTGACAGATGTTTCAGTGACTTGGCGCCTCGCGGTGGCGCTTGCCATACCGCTCGTGGCTCTGGCCGGTCTGGCCTATGTCGAAATCAATACGACGTTAACTGCTTATCAGCACGCTCGCCATCTGAACATCGTCAGCGCCGATCTCGGCGTGATCGGTGATCTCGTGCATGCGCTCCAGGGGGAGCGCGCCGAAGCCGTGGGCCTGCTCGCCTCCAAGGGACGCGAGCACAGTGCTGAACTCGAGGCAGCTCGAACCGGCGGTGCGCCCGCGCTCGACAGGATGGATCAGGTTCTCGCTGACATGAAGGCCGAGGGCGATCCGACGCTGATGCGCCACGAACAGGAGCTCGAGGCCGTGCTGGCGAAGCTTCCACAGATCCGGGCCTCGACAGACAATCTGGCCTTGGAGCCCACGGAGGTCTTCGTCTACTACACCGATCTCGTCCACCGGCTGATGAATGTCTCGCGCGAGTTCTCGCTCGCTGTCGGCGCCAGGGGCGTGGTCGGCAAGATGATGGCCTACAGTCTTCTGATGAATGCCAAGGAAGTCGCAGGCCAGGAGCGCAATCTGGGTCACGCCTTCATCTCGGAAGGCAAGTTCGACGAGGCGCATTATCTCGATTTCGTCGGCATGTTCGGCTCGCAGAAGTCGCTGATCGATCAGTATCTCGAACTGCTGCCGGACGAGGATCGGGAGCACTATCGCGAATCGCTGCACACACCGGATGCGGACGCGGTCGAAGATATCCGCTCGAAGATGATGGTGGGCGGCCTGTCCGCTGACCTCTCTGCGATCGACAGCGGCGAGTGGCTGGAGCGCTCGGCGCGCCGCATCGAGCGCCTGAAGGAACTCGAAAACGAGACGCTGGCGACCATTGTCGTGGATGCACAAGGGATGGCAGATGAAGAATACCATCACCTTCTGCGCGTGGCCGGTATCACGAGCACTGTGCTCACCTTTGCCTGCTTCTTCGCCGTTTCACTGTCCCTAACCGTCGTGCGCCCGCTGCGGCGCCTGACGAAGACGATGAATGATCTGGCGGCCGGCAATGTCGAAGTCGACCTGATCCGTTCCGAGAGCAAGGACGAGATCGGCCAGATGGGGCGCGCCGTCACCGAGTATATCGCGCTTGCCAAGGCCCGCATGGTCAAGGAGCGCGAAGAGCAGGAGGCAGCCGAACGGATCAAGCGCGCGGCCGAGCTTGAAGCCGAACGCGAACGGGCCGAGCGTGCCGCGGAGATCGCTTATGCGGTTGAACAGCTCGCCAGTGGCCTGGATGCGCTGTCATCGGGTGAAATCGGCTATCGTCTCTCCAAACCCTTTGCCCCCTCCCTCGATCCGCTGCGCGTGAGCTTCAACGGCTCAATGGAGCGGCTGTGCGGCGTGATGTCGACCATCCGAGAGAGTACCGGACAGTTGCATGGCGGCTCGCAGGAACTGCAACTGGCAGCCGACGATCTTGCCCGCCGTACCGAACGCCAGGCCGCGGCTCTGGAGGAGGCGGCAGCCTCTATCACGCAGATCACCACGACCATGACGAGCTCGGCGCAGCGTGCGGAAGAGGCGGGCCTCCTGGTGCGCGAAGCAAGCGTGACCGCCCAGAAATCCGGTGCCGTCGTATCGGATACGGTCAAGGCGATGCAGCATATCGAACAGTCCTCCGGGCAGATCAGCCAGATCATCTCGGTCATCGATGAAATCGCCTTCCAGACCAACCTGCTGGCACTGAATGCCGGTGTCGAGGCCGCCCGGGCAGGGGAGGCCGGCAAGGGCTTCGCCGTCGTCGCCCAGGAAGTCCGCGAACTTGCTCAGCGGTCTGCCAACGCCGCCCGCGAGATCAAGGCGCTGATCAATCGCTCCGCTCAGGAGGTAGAGGCCGGGGTCCGGCTGGTCAACGAAACCGGCGACACGCTGAAGGGCATCGAAGATCACGTGATGAAGATCAATGAACGCGTCACGGCCATCGTTTCAGCCGCGAAGGAGCAGTCGGCTGCCCTTAACGAGATCAGCCAGGCCGTCAGCCAGATGGATCAGGTGACCCAGCAGAATGCGGCGATGGTCGAGGAAGCGAGTGCAGCGACGTCGAGCGTTGCAACCGAGGCCGACAGGCTCAACGGTCAGATCGCCATGTTCAAACTGCCCGGCAACGAGAACCGTCAGCGCGGCCGCGAGGCCGCCTGACAAAGAGCCGCGTCCTCAGAGCAGATTGGCGATCCGACAAAACTCCTCGACGCTGAGCGTTTCCGCCCGGCGTTGAGGATTGATCTCGGCACGGGCGAGCAAGGCTTCGCCGCCGATCGGCTTGAGGCTCTGGCGCAGCATCTTGCGGCGCTGACCGAAAGCAACCTGGGTTACCTTCTCCAGCTTGTCCGGATCACAGGGCAGGGGCTTTTCGATCGGCACCAGATGGACCACGGTCGAGGTCACCTTGGGTGGCGGCGTGAAGGCTTGCGGTGGGATGTCGAAGGCCATGTGCGCCTCCGTTCGCCAGCCGCAGAGCACGCCGAGCCTGCCATAGTGGTTGTCGTCCTCGCGCGCCACGATCCGCTGCCCGACTTCCTTCTGGAACATCAGCGTCAGGGACTGCCAGAAGGGCGGCCATTGGCCGGGCAACAGCCAGTTCACCAGCAACTGCGTGCCGACATTGTAAGGCAGGTTCGCGATGATCTTGACCGGCTCGCCCGGGGCGACGCTCGCAAAATCGGTCTTCAGCGCATCACCTTCGATCACCTCGAGGCGACCGGGATAATGGTCGGCAATCTCCTGGAGAGCCGGCAGGCAACGCGGATCACGCTCGATCGCAATGACCTTCTTTGCGCCAAGCGCAAGGATCGCTCGGGTCAGGCCGCCCGGACCCGGCCCAACCTCGATCACCGTCACCCCTTCGAGCGAACCGGCATTGCGGGCCACCTTTTGGGTCAGGTTCAGGTCGAGGATAAAGTTCTGTCCGAGTGCCTTCTTGGCATCGAGGCCATGACGCCCGATCACGTCGCGCAGCGGTGGCAGTCCGTCGAGCGCGGCCATCAGTGGGATGTATCCTTGTCCTGCGCCATGCGATCGGCCATCCGCAAGGCTGCGACGAGGCTGGTCTCCTTGGCAAAACCGCTGCCCGCGAGGCCGAAGGCCGTCCCGTGATCGGGTGAGGTACGGATCAAGGGAAGCCCGAGCGTCACGTTGACGCTGTCGTCGAAGCCGAGTGCCTTGGCCGGAATCAGTGCCTGGTCGTGATACATGCAGATCGCCACATCATAGCGGCTGCGTGCATCGTCGTGGAACATGGTGTCGGCGGGCAGGGGGCCGAAGCCATCGATGCCATCGTCGCGCAGGCGGCGGATCGCCGGATGGATGATGTCGTCGTCCTCATGGCCGATCGCGCCATTCTCGCCCGCATGTGGATTGAGGCCGGCAATCGCTAGCCGTGGGGAGGCGATCCCGAACCGATCAGCGAGATCCTTCGCGACGATCCGGCAGGTGTCAACGATCAGGTCTTCCGTCAGCGCGCCCGGTACATCTTTCAGCGGAATATGGATGGTCACCGGGACGGCCTTGAGCTTCGGGCCTGCAAGCATCATGACCGGCATGACGGAACCACCCTTTGCCCGCGCCGCGAGATCGGCGAGAAACTCGGTATGTCCGGGAAAACCGAAGCCGGCTTCGTAAAGCACGGATTTTGCGATCGGATTGGTGACGACTGCACGCACATCACCTGCGAGGCAAAGCGCAACGGCTGTCTCTATGGCTGCGATCGTGCCGCGGGCATTCGCCACATGCGGCTTGCCAGCCAAGACGTCGACGCCGGTGGGAATGGGGAGAACCGGAAGTGCCCGGGCGAAGACGCCGCTTACATGCGCCGCATCCGACGCCTCGACGGCAATTTCGAGTTCCAGCTGGCGGGCCCGGACCTTCAGGACCTCGGGATCGCCGATATAGAGGAACGGCGGGAGTGCCAGTTCATCCCGTTTCAGCCACGCCTGAAGAGCGATATCCGGCCCGATACCGGCCGGATCGCCCTGGCTGAGCGCCAGCGGAAGGACGCCATTGGTCATGGATCGGCCTTTCGAGGCTTATTGCATTACGATCTGTGCCTTCGAGCGCAGTTCTTCCAGGTATTTGTCGGAATTCGGGTTCTCGCCCTGCTGTTCCTTGCCGAGATCCTCGGCGCGGAAGACGACCTCTGCCGCAACATCGTCGGAAACCTGACGTTGGTTGCAGATGGCGAGATACTCGACGCCACGCTCCGTCACGCGGGTTGCCGTCGTGCCCCCCTTTGCCTTTTCGACCAGCGGCTTCCATTCCGGCGGCATTTCGGGCTCGAGAACGCGGCCGAGATTGCGGATCGACACATCGAGATAGTTCTTGGCGAATTCCATCGCCTGATCGCAGCCCGGGAAGGAGGCGCGCGACTTTTCGGCTTCCGCCTTGCGCTTGCCGACAATGCCCTTCTTCGAGGCAGGCACGACGAAGATCACCTGCTTCAGGAAGTATTCCGTCGTCACCGGCTTCTCTTTGTTTTCCAGAAGACGGGTCACGAGATCCTGGTTCGACAAACGGCCACGTGCGCCTGCGCCGTAACGCGCGTTCACGAGGCGCGGCCAGCTCATGGAGACGGCGATGAAGGACTTGAAGTGGGCAGCACCCACGCCCGCCTGATCGAGCACGGAATTGAGCTGCGATACGGACATCTTGTTCGATGACGCAAAGCGTTCGAACGAGGCATCGACATCCGCCGTGCTGACGGACATGCCGACGCGCGCGATTTCCTCGCGCTTCAGCGTTTCGTTCACGAGCTCTTCGCGGGCGATCTGCTGGAGATTGCCGCTGCGACGCTGCAGCCTTAGGAAGGCCACGCGGCGCGCGACGTCAGCGCTGGTGATCGCGGTCTTGTTGACAACGGCTGCCACCGATGTTGCTGCCTGAGCCGGCGCAAAGATTGGCGTCGGGCTGACGCTCAAGGACAGCGCGATGACGCCGGCGAGCAGCAGACCGGTGCCTTTTTTTGCATGAGCCATCTGTCATCCTTTCTCCGAACTGCAGAAGTCTGCTCCGGACTTAGATCATGTAACGGATTTTAGAACCGCCGCACGGATTGCACAATCCATGCGGCGAAACAATGACCTGCATCGCAGCGGTTTGGCCTCACTGGAAGGAGGTGTCGCTGAGATTGATCTCTCCGAGGGTGCGGAACACCAGCTTTCCACCGATCGTCCAGTCGTTCGCGGTCTCGGCATTCGGGTCGTACTTGTCCGAATAGGCGATCGAGAAGACCGTGCATTCGTCGGCATAGGAGATGCCAACACTGCGGCGGTTGAACTTGTCGGCATCGATGTCGTAGTTCACCGAGCCAAACACCGACCAATTCTCAGTGACCTTCACGGTCGTGGAGCTGGTGACCGTCTGGTTGTCGTTGATGAAAGAGTAGGCCGGGCGAGCGTCAACCTGGGTAAATGTCAGGCTGGTTTCAAACCGGTCCTGAGCATAGGTCGCGTTAACGTCGGTACGGCGGATATCGAGCGTTTCCTCGTCGAGCCGAACACCGGCACTCAGCGACAGACCAATCGGCAGTTCGAAGCCAGCCGATGCGACGTAGTCGGAGACGTCAGTCTCAAGGCCGGAATCGGAGCCCACGGCCAGCAGGTCCTGTGTCGCATAGGAGTTCAGGCCTGCCAGATGGTAGGACTGGCCGATGACAGCACGAACACCGATCCCGTTGTCGAAGCTGCCAGTGTAGCGCATGCCGACATTGGCGCGCGTGCCGCCCTCGACACGGTCAAAACCGGAAAACTTGTTGCGCGAGAAGAGGTTGCTCGCATCGAACACTAGGCTCTGCGCGTCTTCGTTCGGCAACTGGCCAGCATAGCCCTCGTTGTTGCGGGCATAGATCTGCGCGATCGGCTCGATGATATGCGAGCTGTTCGCAGTCGTGATCAGCCAGGGGTAGCGGGCTTCGATACCGGCGGTCAGCAAATAGCGGGCAGGCGCGTCGTTGCTGGTGTAGCCGCCGGTGTAGTTGCCGGGCGCGTCCATGGCGAGGCCATATACATCGCCGCGCGCAGCCAGGAGAGGCGTGATCTGCAAGCCGCCCGGACCGTCGTAGGTGCGTTCCCATTCGAGCTCGCCCGTCAGGCGGTTCATATTGCCCTTGAGTCCTCGATAAACATCGAATGCGCCGTCCCTGTTGGTGTCGGCGAACTCACTCGAGAAGCGCGACAGGGAGGTGAAGTTCAATGTGCCCGACAACTGGCCGCCGGCGACCAGTTCGGGGGCGTAGTAGCTGTAGTCGATGACCGGCAGGACGGTCGCCTGCTTCTTTTCAGCCGTATTGTTCAGGTCGGCGTCCTGAACGTCGAAGTAATAGCCGCGCATGTCGAAGAAATTGCGTTCGCCGACACCGGTCAGATAGACGACATTGGTGTTCGTCGAGGCGTTGAGGCCTTCGATGCCGTAGGTACGTGCGAAGTTGTTGTCGCTCTGCACCATGACATCCCAGCCGAATGCCCAGCGCGGATTGATCTTGAACTCGCCCTTGGACGCGATGAGGCCGCGCGCGTCACGCTCGGCGTCACTCGTACCGGCGGTGAATTCGTCGGTATTCATCTGGCTGATGCCGGCGATCCGGATGTTGGCCTGCCCCTTCTCGAAGCGCTGGCGAACCTCTGCTTCGAGCAGCACGCCTTGCGAGCTGAAGCCTGTCGTCGTAATCGTTGCATCGCGATCCGGCGCGATGGCAATATAGTAGGGGACCGCAATGCCGAAGCCGACGTTTTCGCCCGACCGGAACTGCGGGAACAGGAAGCCCGACTTCCGCTTGACGGTATTATCAGGCACCTCGATGAAAGGCAGCGTCACAAGCGACTTGCCGAACAGTTCGAAACGCGCCCTTTCGAGGCGGACGGTCTTTTTGGTGCCGTCCTGCACCACGCGTTCCGCTTTCACCTGCCAGAGCGGCGGACGAGAGGGGTTTTCCGCGCAGGGAAGACATGCCGTGTACACGCCCTTGTGCAGAATCATCTGCGTGCCGCCGACGCGTTGAGCGCTTTCGGCAACCAGTCGGGTGTTATCGGTGCTCTCGACGCGCAAGGCACGCAGGAAGCCGTCGGAGAAATTGTCGGTGACATCGAGCGAATCCGCATAGATGCGGTTGCCGGTCGGCTCGACCAGCTCGATATTGCCCGCCGCTGTGACGCGGCCCGTTTTCTGGTCGTATACGACCTGACGGGCCACCATCTGGTAGCCGGCATAATTGATCTGCACCGCACCGTTCGCGACCACGCGCTCGGCATCACGGTCATAAACGAGTTCATTGGCTGCCAGAAGCAGCTTCGCGTCATCAGGGACGTTGCCTGCCATCGACGCTGAGTCGGACAGGCTCTGCGCATGCACGAGAGGCGCGGTGGGCGCCATAGCGCACACAGCGACACTGGTCAGCAGGGCTACTGAGAGCCTCCTGATATTCCCGCGGTCTTTTACCGCCACTAACCATCCTCCTTGTGAAGCAGAATCGTTGCCCCCAGTGCCATGGCTACGACAACTGGGACCCAGGCCGCAACATATGGCGGCATGACGCCGCTGCTTCCGAATGCTCTAACGAGCACAGAGACAACATAAAGCACGAAGCCTGACAATATTCCACCGAGAATCACCGTTCTCGATTGGTTGATACGGCTGAATTTCAGCGAAACGGTTGCTGCAATCAGCGTCATTGCAATCATCAGGAATGGCAGGGAAAGCAGCGAATGAAACTGCGTTTCCAGCGCATGAGGTGCGATCCCGAAGGATCGGGCAACTTCAATTTTCTGAAAAAGATCATAAAAAGCAACGCTTTCCGGTCGGGCAAGGCGCTGCTGAACGAATTCCTCGTTGAGGTTGGTCGCAACCCGCGCCTCGGCGAGTCGCGTCTGGATTTCTCCCGGACGTGTCTCGAGAACGTCGGTAAGCATCCAGTAACCATCTTTCAAAGAAGCCGTGCGTGCATCCTGACGCAGCACGATGCGTCCGTCCTGGTCGAAATGCAGCAGAACGGCGTCGACGAGCAGCGTGCCATCCTCAAGGACGGCGCGCGCACCGAGCGCCACGTCATTGCCGCCGCTCGACTGGCGAAGCCACGGAATCGGTGCAGGTTTCGCGCTGCCGGCCGTTTCACGCCACTTCGTCTCGATTTCGGTGCCCTGACGTTCACCCCAGGCGGCGAGGGGATTGATCACCAGCGTCGTCGTCAGGCCGATCAGGGTGGCGCCGGTCAGGAATGGCGCCATGAACTGCCAGACGGAAATGCCCGCCGCCCGCGCGACGACCAGTTCCGACTTGCGGTTGAGGCTGATCAAGGTTGCCATGCCGACAAAGAGGCCGATGAACGGCACCGTCTGCTGCAGGATCAGAGGCAGCCGCAAGGCCGTGAGGTAAAGCACGCCGGTCACGGAATAGCCCGGCAGGTTGTCGTAGCGCCCAGAGGTTTCCGTGAAGTCGATGAGATAAGTGATCGAGATGACGCCGAGGAAGAACCAAAGCGACGTCATCATGTAGCGACGGAAGAAATAAAGCCCGAGGGTCCAGATCATGCCGCGCCCCCGGTGCTTGCGCCCAGACGCTTCTGCGTCAGCGTGATCGCCTTGCTCACGAGCGTGGATATAGCACGCGGCAATCGCGGACTGCGGTTGGTCGCAAGCATGAAGGCAGCGACCGCGCCGCTGCCAAGCGGTACCAGATATTGCAGGGGCACGAAGGCTGCGGATGTTTCCACCAACGAGGTGACGTAGTTCGACGCCCAGAAGATGGTGAGCGACATCAATAGCGCCGAGGCCATGGGATGCAATCGCGCCTCACGGTGGGACCGCGCATCACCGCAGATCATCAGACTGATCAAAGCAAAGACCAGCGGGAAGAAGGCCGCGCTGATGCGCCGGTGAAGCTCGGCCGTGAAGTCGTTGGGATTGCTGACATAGCGCTCGTCGAGCGGATCGGGATCCATCAGATAGGACAGGTCGCGATCCTTGGCGCCGAAGCGGGCCTGACCGCGTTCCTCCGAGAGATCCGAAAGATCGAAGGCATAGCGGTCGAAGCGGATGACGGTCACATCGCCGTTTGGCGCTTTGCGCTGCACTTCGCCATCCTGCATGACCAGCGCCTTGCCGGTCTCTTCGACCGCACCCTCGCGGGCATAATAGATGAGCTCGGACGCCGGGTCACGGGAATCGGCAACCAGCAGTCCCTTCATCTTGCGGCCTGCCTGCCGCTCGGAAATCTGCACGTAAAGCCCGGGCTCGATCTGACGGAAGGTCTTTTCCTCGATGACCGAAGAGAGAAGATCGGCATAGGCGGTCGCGATCATGGTCCGCACATTGACGCGCATCGCCGGCTCGACGAAGCCGAGCATGACCAGCGAGAAAATGCTGAGGCCGCCGGCCAGCATCAGGAGCGGACGCTGGATCGTTCGTCTCGGTGCTCCGGCGGCATCGATGACCGCAAGCTCCGAATCGTTGTTCATCGTGGTCAGCGTATGGGTGATACCGATGACCAGCGCGAAGGGCAGGACGGTCGCGATGATGGTCGGCAGGATCATCGTCGCCAGCAGCATGAAGGACCCGACCGACTGGCCACTGTCGGTGACGAGGTTGATACGTCGCAATACCTGCGTCGTCCAGATGATCGCCAGCACCGGCAAAAGCGCTGTCGTGAACATCAGGACGACCCGCCGCAGGATGTATTGTTCGAGTATCTTCATAGGGTTCCCTTGCAGGCGCGACACGCAGACGTCGCGCCGAGGATTGGCGTTCTCTACAATGCTTGCGGCATTTTGGCGACCGAGGGATGGCAATTTCCCCGGCTTCCTGATCCTGTTTTTTCTTTCACCGCGATAAATCGGACACGCTGGCGCGCCCATGGCCGCAATCGGGGGATTGGATGAGGAATGCCCGGTCAAACTCTTGCCATCGTTCGCGAAAAGACCATGATCCTCACAAGTCTTCTCATCACGTATCCAGGATGCCCTTCATGTCGCTGAAACTCGCCGTCTCTTTCGCCAAGTCCCAAGCCGCAACGGAAGGCCTTGCCATTCTGTTGACGACATCAGGCGCCGACAAGCCGGCTGGGGCTGCTGAAGCGGATCCGGCGGGCATCTATGCCCGTGCGGCGAAGTCCGGCAAGTTCACCGGCAAGTCCCTCTCGACCCTGGATATCGTCGCCCCGCACGGCTCGACGCTCGACCGTCTGGTCGTTCTCGGTCTCGGCAAGGGCGACAGCCTGTCCGAGCATGATTGGTTGAAGGCAGGGGGCGTTGCCACGGCGGCGGTGAAGGGGGCTGAGACAGTCACCGTATACGTCGATGTCCCTGGACTTCAGGTCTCGCCGAAGGCCGTCGCCGATTTCGCGCTGGGAATGCTGCTTCGGGCCTACAAGTTCGACACCTACAAGACCAAGAAGAAGTCGGAAGACGAGGAAGACAAGGCCGAAAAGACGGTAAAGGTGACGATCGTCACCGCTGAGGCCTCGGCCGCCAAGAAGGCCTTTGCCGAAGCGGAAGCAATTGCCGACGGCGTGATCCTCGCCCGCAACCTCGTCAATGAGCCTGCCAATGTGCTGGGTCCGCTCGAATTCTCAGCCAAGGCGAAAGAGCTCGAAAAGCTCGGCGTCGAGGTCGAGATCCTGACGGAAAAAGAGATGAAGAAGCTCGGCATGGGCGCACTTCTCGGCGTCGCCCAGGGCTCGGTGCGTCCGCCGCGCCTCGTTGTGATGCAGTGGAAGGGCGCCAAGTCGAAGGACAAGCCCATCGCCTTCATCGGTAAGGGCGTGGTTTTCGACACCGGCGGCATCTCGATCAAGCCGGCAGGCGGCATGGAGGACATGAAGGGTGATATGGGCGGTGCTGCTGCCGTCGCGGGCTTGATGCATGTGCTTGCCGCCCGCAAGGCGAAGGTCAATGCCATCGGCATCCTCGGCCTTGTCGAAAACATGCCCGACGGCAATGCCCAGCGCCCGGGCGATATCGTGACATCGATGTCGGGTCAGACGATCGAGGTGATCAACACCGATGCGGAAGGCCGCCTCGTGCTTTGCGACGCCCTCTGGTATTGCAACGATCGTTTCCAGCCAGCCTTCATGATCAACCTGGCGACGCTGACCGGGGCCATCGGCGTAGCCCTCGGCAGTGTGCATGCCGGACTTTTCTCGAATGACGACGCACTGTCTGAGAAGCTTCTCGCTGCGGGCCTGACGACCAACGAGCGCCTGTGGCGTATGCCGCTCGGCAAGGAGTATGACAAGCTGATCGACTCCAAGTTCGCTGACATGAAGAACACCGGCGGCCGTCAGGCAGGCTCGATCACGGCGGCTCAGTTCCTGAAGCGCTTCGTCAAGGACACGCCCTGGGCCCATCTCGACATTGCCAGCACTGCGATGGGTTCACCCAATGACGAGATCAACCAGTCCTGGGGTTCGGGCTATGGCGTACGCCTGCTCGATGAACTCGTTCGCGCGCATTACGAATCCTGATGGGGGTGCCTGCCTCGGTGGCCGATGTTCTCTTCTACCATCTGACGGAATCGAAGCTGGAAGACGCGCTCCCGCCGCTCCTCGAAAAGAGCGTCGAGCGCGGCTGGCGCGTGGCCGTCCAGACCCGTGACCCCGAACGGCGGGATGCGCTCGATGCGCATCTCTGGACCTATCGGGACGAGAGTTTTCTGCCACATGGCACGGAGGACGGCGCCTCGCCGGATCGCCAGCCGGTGCTGCTGACGACGGGTACCGAAAACATCAACCAGGCGAGCGTGCGCTTCCTGGTCGATGGCGCCGAGCCGCCGGATGAACTGCCCTACGATCGCGTCGTGTTCGTGTTCGACGGTTACGACACGGAACAGCTCGAGGGTGCCCGCTCGCAATGGAAACGGCTGAAGAGCCAGGGTCACACGCTGACCTACTGGCAACAGAGCCCCGAGGGGCGCTGGGAGAAGAAGGCCTGATTGGGGCGCCGGTTCAGCGGCGCCCTTTCTCGATATCAGGCTTTCATGATCGTCTGGCGCAAGAAGCTGTAGCCCATGGCGGTCCGTCGCGCCATTTCCGCCGAGTTGCCGGCCCCGCCATGACCGCCGGAACCGTATTCATGGAAGAGGGGCAGGTGTCCGGCCTCTTCCAGCCGCATCGCAAAGCGCCGCGCATGCGACGGATGCACCCGGTCGTCATTGCTGGAGCTTTCGATATAGACTGGCGGATAGGCTTGGTCCGATGCCGGCTTAACCTGATGCAGGGGTGAGTAGCCGAGGAGATAGGCGCGGTCTTCCTCGTCGTCCGGATTGCCGTATTCGTCCATCCAGGCCCGCCCGGCGGGGAAGAGATGGAAGCGGGTCATGTCGAGCACCGGAACCCGGCACCAGACGGCGCCGAAATCATCAGGATATCGCGTCAGCATGACCCCGGTTAGCAGGCCGCCATTGCTGCCGCCTGTGCAGGCGATCCGCGACGGATTGGTATAGCCGCGCTTCACCAGATCACGGGCGATCGCGACAAAGTCTTCATATGCCTTGTGCCGGCCGTGACGCTTTACGGGTGTGTGCCACTCCGGCCCCAGTTCTGAGCCGCCGCGGATATAGGCCTGCACATAGGCGCCACCCTGTTCCAGAAACCGGCCTGTGGTCCCGGAATAATGCGGCGCAAGCGACGCGGCAAACCCGCCATAACCGTAGATCAGAACCGGAAGCTGGCCCTTCGTCCACGCCTTCGGCAGCACCAGATGATAGGGCACCTTCGTACCATCCTTCGACGTGGCTTCCAGAAGTTCGCTGCTCATGCCCTCAGCGTCGAAAAAGGCGGGCGATGTTTCCTGCGGCACCAGGGCAAGCGGTTCCTTGGCGGGGTTGCGGTCCTGATCGGAAAGGGCGAGCGCATAGCGGGTCGGCGGCACCAGGAAGCCGGAGCCGATCACGTGGAGCGTATCGTCTCCCAGATGCAGGTCGGCATGGAGCGGCGTGAAATAGAGCGCCTCGATGCCGGCTGGCAGCTCGATCCGCTGAGGCACGGCGTCTTCTTGCGTCAGATCGAGTGCATAGAGTTCGGGCGAGAGGCGATCATCGACGGTGTAGATCGCCCAGTGGCGGAGCAGGGTGAAGTGATGCACCGCGCGACCCGGTGAAGGCTCAACCAGAACGCGCCGCTTTGGCGCCAGAGGTTCAGAATCGAACGGTGTCAGCGCCTGCAGGACGAGGCTGCCGGACGCCACCTGCTCGTCGCTCTTCGCCAGCCAGAGGATGTGGCTGTGATTGATGTCGAAGCCGATTTCCCGTGGCAACGGCAGCCGGCGCGCAACGCCATCGGCGTCCTCGACATGGAGGCTGAGCTTGCCGATCTCGTGGTTCGCCATGAACACCCGGATCTGTCGCGTGTCGGGCCCTGTGTGGCCGCCTAGTTCGGGATCGATGATAAAGCCATAGCCGGTGACGTCGCTCGGTGCGGCTTCGAACAGAATCTCCGCCTCTGCAGGCTCTTCGCCCCGACGCAATCGCCGTCCGACCCTTGGCCAGCCGGATTGCGTCGCGGAGAAGGCATCGATCGAACCGAAATAAGCGATTTCATCAGCACTGAGCCAGGACGCCTGCGCCCGGACCGCAGGCGTGTCGAAACCGCCGTCCACCAGCCGTTTGGTTTCGAGATCGAACTCGAGAAAACGCGTGAGGTCGGAGCCGCCGTCGGACAGGCGCAGCAGAACGCGCGTCGGCTCGAACGGGCAGGTGACACAGCCGCCGAAGATCCAGCGTTTCCCGTCTCGGGTACAGAAAGCATCGACATCGAACACCGTATCCCAGGCTGCATCGGCCCGCGGCGCATCCTTCGCCGGCAGTCTGCGCAGGACGCCGAGCGGATTGTCCCGGGAACGATTGAAGTCGAACAGCCAGTCGCCGCGCCGCGTGGGCACGATCAGCCTGTCCTGGCGCTCCATCATGGACCGCAGCGCCTCGGCGTCGGCCTCCATTTCAGGTGTCGCCAGTGCTTTGTCGGAACGCGCGTTCCGTGCAGAAACGAAGGCCAGCGTCTGCGGATCGTCGTCCTTTTCGAGAAAGAGATCCATGGCGCTGCTCCTGTGTCATGTCTTGCAATGGTGTGATCAGGCGAGATCGGTGCGACGGAAGTCATCGCCCACATAGAGAAGGGGTGCACCGGAAGCCTTGGCGCCTGCATAGGAAAAGCAGTCGCCGAAATTGAGGCGGGCCGGATGGCGCCCCTTGCCATAACGCGAAAAGGCGCCGATGGCGGCAAGCGCTGTCTCGCGCGTAGCGGGAAGGATTTCGGCGTCAAGCTCGGCGAGGAAATCGAGGACGAGCGCGGCCGCATCATCGACTGCGATCTGGCGCTTGCCGGCGAGAACGGTGGTTGCCTCGAAAACCACCGTCGGTGATACGAAGTAACGGGCTTGCGGGTTGGCCAAGGCCATTGCGACCCGGTCGAATTCCGGCCCGTCCATGAAATACTCGATGATCGCCGATGTATCGAGAAACATCAGTCATCGTCCCACATTTCGTCCAGGAATGCCTTCTCGTCAAAATTGGGATCGACTTCTCCCATGCCCTGGTAGCGCTGCTTGATTTTTTCCAGCCGCTCGGCGAGCGGCGGCCGCTGCTCTTCCGCTTCGACCACGCGCTCGAGCGCCTGGCGGATGGCATCCGTCTTGGTCGGGGCTTTCAGGATCTTCTGCGCCTGTTCGGCGAGCTGGTTCACTCTTTCATCACGCACATAGAGTGGCATGGCTTCACCTCGTGAATATACGCTCTAAAGATAGTGTATATTCAAAGGTTCAACAAGGAAGGCCGAGCTTCAGCCGGCCATGCCCTCTTCGTATTCGGCGGAAAGCTCAAGCCATTGCTCTTCCGCTGCCGAAAGCTTCGCCGCCGCTTCTCCGCGCTGCTTGGCCTTCTCGGCCGCCTTGGCTGGTGCCTTCTCATAGAGAGCCGGATCGGCAAGTTCCTTGTCGAGCGACTGAATCAAAGTCTCCAGCTTCTTCGTCAAGGCCTCGACTTCATTGATCTTTTTCTTCAGCGGCGCGAGGCTCGCGCGCCTGTCGGCCGCCGCCTTGCGCTGCTCTGCCTTGTTGACGGTATCAGCGCCGCTGTCGCCCTTGTCCTTCTCCACCGGCTTCTTGCCCGACGCAATGATCAGCGAGCGATACTCTTCCATGTCGCCGTCGAAACTGGTGACGGTGCCATTGTTGACAAGCCAGAGCCGGTCCACGGTCGCCTCGATCAAATGGCGATCATGGGAAATCAGGATGACGGCGCCCTCATAGTCGTTGAGCGCCTCGATCAGCGCCTTGCGGCTATCGATGTCGAGGTGGTTGGTCGGTTCGTCGAGGATGAGCAGGTTTGGCGCATGAAAGGCGGCAAGCCCCATCAGAAGGCGGGCTTTCTCGCCACCCGAGAGATCCTTGGCGGCCGTGTCCATCTTTTCTGTCGCAAGCCCCATCTGCGCAACACGGGCGCGGACCTTGGCCTCCGGCTCCTGGCTCATCAGCCGGCGAACATGATCGACCGGGCTCTCGTTCGGGATGAGGTCGTCCAGCTGATGCTGCGCGAAGAAGCCGATCTTCAGGCTCGCGGCCGTCTTCAGCTGGCCACCCTGCGCTTCCAGTCGGCCGGAAATGAACTTGGCGAAGGTCGACTTGCCGTTGCCGTTCGAACCGAGCAGGGCGATGCGGTCATCGTTGTCGATCCTGAGATTGAGGTTTTTCAGGATCGGCTTGCCGGGTTCGTAACCGACTACGCCGCCCGAGATCGCGACGATCGGGGAGGCCGGCTGCTTCTCGGGCTTCGGGAAGGTGATCGGATGAACATGGTCCTCGATCACGGCCGCAACCGTTCCCATGCGCTCCAGCGCCTTGATGCGGCTCTGGGCCTGCTTGGCCTTGGTTGCCTTGGCGCGGAAGCGGTCGATGAAGCTCTGCAGATGTTTGCGGGCGGCGTCGTTCTTCGCCTTGGCCTTCATCTGCAATTCGTCATTCTCGGCCTTTTGCCGCTCGAAGCTGTCATAGCCGCCGCGATAGAAGGTCAGCTTTTTCTGGTCGAGATGGACAATCGAATTGACCGCCGTATTCAGGAGATCCCGGTCGTGGCTGATGATGATGACGGTATGCGGATAGCGCCGCACATAATCCTCGAGCCAGAGCGTGCCTTCGAGATCGAGATAGTTGGTCGGCTCGTCGAGCAGCAGCAGATCGGGCTCGGCAAACAGCACCGAGGCGAGCGCCACGCGCATGCGCCAGCCGCCGGAAAATGACGAGGCCGGGCGCAACTGCGCCTCGTGGTCGAAGCCGAGGCCCGAGAGGATGGTCGCTGCCCGCGCTTCCGCCGAATGCGCGCCGATATCGGCAAGCCGTGTCTGGATCTCGGCGATGCGATGCGGATCCGTCGCCGTCTCGGCTTCGGCGAGCAGGGCCGATCGCTCCTTGTCGGCGGCAAGCACGATGGAGATCAGCGAGTCTTCCGTTCCCGACGCTTCCTGCGCCACCTGGCCGATGCGGGCATTCTTCGGGATCGAGATCGAGCCGCTTTCCGACGCGAGATCGCCGGTGATAATGCGAAACAGCGTCGACTTGCCCGCGCCGTTCTTGCCCACGAGCCCGGCCTTGGTGCCGGCCGGCAGGGAAACGCTGGCATGGTCGATGAGCAGGCGTCCGGCGATGCGGGCGGAGATATCGGAGATCGTGATCATGGCTCTGGCTTTTGGCCGATGTCACGGCCAAAGGCAAGCGGGCGGGCAGGGCGCTGCGCGTTACGCGACCTGGCGGGGTCCCGGTTTGTAACCGATGATCGGCTGGCGCGGATTTTGCCGGGCCAGCATGGTCGCTGTCTTTGCGATCGCGAGCCATGCAGCGGAATCGGCAGCTTCATGCGCCATGGCATGACCGATGGCGAGTGGCAGGCCGCCGACATCGTGCGATGTCTCGGATGCGAAGACGAGATTGTTCTCCGCCGTTGTGAACAGACGTTCGGCGATGATATGCGCCTCGTCAGCATTGATGCCCTGGAAGACGAAGGCAAAAGTATCCGCCTCGATGCGGGCAATGAAGTCGTGCTTCTTGATCGCCTTGCGGAAGATCGTCGCGAGCCCACGGATCAGCTTGCTCACCGCCTCGTCGCCGTATTGGTGCTGCAGGCCGGCAAGATCGACGATTTCGATCAGAACAAGTGCGCTCGGCTTGGCCGGTGAAGCATCTGCATGCACCTCGTCGAGGGTCTGAAAGAGGCTGATCCGGTTGGCAAGCCCCGTCAACTGGTCGCGCTTCATGGCCGCCTGAGCTGCACGCATGGCGCGATCTGCGCTCTCAAGACTTTCCAGTCCGTGGGAGACCTGTGACGACAGCGCCGTTTCCGCCTTGACCATGTCGCCCGCGATCGAAGCCAGCAGTTCGAGCTCTCCGAGTAACTGATCGATGCCGACGGACACGTCTTCCCGAATCGAACGAATGACGCTTTCCACCGAATGGGTGAAAGCCCGCTTCTGTGTCAGGCCGAGCGACAGATGATCGCTTAGCATGCTGAGCGTCTTCAGCGTTTCTTCCTGAAGTCGCTCGGTGGAAACGCCACAATGCCCGGGCAGGCGATGTTTGAGGCCAAGCTGGTCGAGAGCGGATTGCGCAGGCCGCGGCCCCAGGGTTGCAAGCTCGCGCGCAAGATCAGAATTGCCACCGGTGAAGGCTGCATGGACTAGCTCGTAATTGCGGGGGAGCCCGGCGATCTGGTGCTTCAGCATGAAAACCGAGATCTTCTGCAGCTCCTCGCTCGCGCCCTGCGCTGTTCCCCTGTTCTGTGCCCCGTGCATCGTTCGATCCCGCTTGCCGCCCTGTGTGCGCGCACTCTCCATCTCAATACTTGCAGATTCGGTTAAGCCCTTTGGCTGTGAGCGAGACTTGGTTAGCCGGATCTGAATACGCAGCTCCTCGCGATCAAAGGTAAGCCTTCCCCTCACTGCGGACGAAATAGATCAGGTCGAGGCTGAGGCTCGGCTTGCCCAGTGTGGTCAAGCCCGCATGCACTTGGCCGCGATGATGGGTCTGGTGATTGAAGAAATGCGTGAGCGCCGGCCAGAGCTTGTGGCTCACGCGCTCCGGCGAGGTGACAGGTGTGTAGGTGAAGTCGCGGTCCAACTGCTCCGCCGTCAGGCCTTCGATGTAGCGGACGATCCGCACATCGTCGTCCGCCCGTGCCGCCATCAGATCCTTGAAGTCGTCATAGGGCCTCTCGTCGAGGGCCACGGGCTTCGGGCCTTCGCCGGTAAAGCGGTTCAGCCAGACCCGGTCGGCAGTCAGGATATGGCTGAGGGTCCCAAAGATCGATCCGAAGAAGGCCCCGGTATCGCGGTGAAGCTCTTCCGCCGACAATTCTGCTGCAGCGGCGTAGACGAGCCTGTTGGCCCAGGCATTGTAGTCCGCGAGCATCTGATAGTTCTGCATGGTGCACTCCTGATTATGGTCCGGCCCGCAGTCTAGCGGGCTTCGACCGAAATGGGGGTGATGGGTTCCATGAAAAATGCTGATTTGCATCCAGCCCCGGGATCGGCTTGTCTGGCGCAAAATCAGGAGAACCCGATGACGATGACCCTTTACTCGCTGTGCGGCGCCGATGCCGCGCGTCCTTTCTCGCCCCATTGCTGGAAGGTCGTGATGGCCCTCCACCACAAGGGACTGGACTTCGAAGAGCGGCCGCTCGCCTTCACGGCGATCCCGACTGTCGAGGGCGGGTTCTCCAAAACGGTCCCGATTTTTCGGGACGGCCAGGAACTGATCTCCGACAGCTTTCGGATCGCGCTCTATCTGGAGGAGGCCTATCCCGAACAGCCGAGCCTGTTCGGCGGGCAGGGCGGTGTCGCCGCGGCGCGCTTGGTGGAGGGCTATTCGCAGCATGTGGTCCACGGCGCGATCACGAAGATCGCCCTCGTCGACATCCACGACATGCTCGCGCCCACCGACCAGGCCTATTTTCGCAAGAGCCGGGAAGAGCGGCTCGGACGCAGCTTCGAGGAGATGGCCGCCGGTCGCGACGCCGCGATTGCCGCCTTGCCGGCAGCGCTCCAGCCACTCCGCCACATGCTGGCTTTCCATCCTTTTGTCGGTGGCGCAACCCCGCTCTTCGGCGACTACATCCTCTTCGGTGCGCTGCAATGGCTGAGGATCACCACCGGTGCCATCCACCTGCCGGCGGATGATCCCGTGAGCCGCTGGTTCGAGCGCTGCCTCGAACTCCATGACGGCGTCGCCCGTGCGGTTGCCTGACAGGGCAAAAACCGGCCGATTGTGACGTCGTCGTGAAATTGTCGAACCCCTCTTGTCTTCGTGATTCGGGGCGGGTAGATACCGCCCACTTTCCCTGACAGACAAAAGGATGAGACAGATGGCGATTGAACGCACCTTCTCGATGATCAAGCCCGACGCCACCAAGCGCAACCTGACCGGCGCCATCACCAAGGTCTTCGAAGACAACGGCCTGCGCGTCGTCGCTTCCAAGCGCGTATGGATGAGCCAGCGCGAAGCCGAAGGCTTTTACGCCGTTCACAAGGAACGCCCTTTCTTCGGCGAACTGGTTGAAGGCATGACCTCGGGCCCGACCGTCGTTCAGGTTCTCGAAGGCGAAAACGCCATCCTGAAGAACCGCGAAATCATGGGCGCGACCAACCCGGCCAATGCTGACGAAGGCACCATCCGCAAGATGTTCGCCCTCTCGATCGGCGAAAACTCGGTTCACGGTTCGGACGCTCCGGAAACCGCTGCCCAGGAAATCAAGTACTGGTTCGCCGACACCGAAATCGTCGGCTGAATCAGGTCCTGAGGCGAAGGTCTTAAGACACTGGAAGAATTGAAGAACCGGGGCCGAAAGGCTCCGGTTTTTTGATGCGGGTCGGCTACCGGCTCCAGCGATCCCGTGCCGTATCGTCGGCATCCTTGGCCGCGACCCAGTCGCCGCTCGACCCATCCTGGCTGTGTTCCTTCTTCCAGAATGGTGCTGAGGTCTTCAGGAAATCCATGACGAAATTGGCGCCGTCGAAGGCCGCCTGACGATGGGGGGCGGCGGCAATGACGAGGACGATCTGTTCTCCCGCCTCGATCCGCCCGAAGCGGTGGATGGCGGTGAGCCCCAGCAGCGAGAAGCGATCGATCGCAAGTTCCGCGATCCGGGTCATCTCTGTTTCCGCCATCCCGGGATAATGCTCGAGTTCCAGCGCCGAAAGTGTGCCCGCCTCGTCGCGGCAGAGACCGACGAAGGAGACGATGGCGCCGATATCCTTGCGGTCGGCTGTCAAGCCGCGCGATTCTGCAGCGGCATCGAAATCGTCCCGCTGCACGCGGATGGTGGGGGTGGGCCTGGCCATCACGGCTTGTCCTCCAGCGGGATGCCTCTCAGCCACCGGTCATCGGCGGAAAGATCCCGATCTCACGGGCGCCAGCAATCAGTTCGTTATGCTCTACATGCTCCTGATTGATCGCTACACGGATGGCCTTGGGGAAGCGCAGTACTTCCTCATAGCCCTCTCCGAGCGTTGCAAGCCAGGAAACCAGATCGCCGGCCGTCTTCACTTCCGCCGGGATTTCCAGTTCTTCCTCACCCTTGCCGATCCGTTCGCGAACCCAGGCGAAGTAGACGAGCTTCACCATCTCAATCCACCATGTGCTTGGCGCCGGCGCGGAAATAGTCGTAGCCGGTATAGATGGTCAGGATGGCGGCGATCCAGAGCAGCGTGATGCCGGCCTCCGTCGTATAGGGCAGCACCTTGTCGCCCGCGGGACCGGCGAGCAGGAAGGCGAGCGCGAACATCTGTGCCGTCGTCTTCCACTTGGCGATCTGGGTCACCGGCACGGACACTTTCAGCGCCGCCAGATATTCACGCAGCCCGGAGACCAGGATCTCGCGGCACAGAATGGTGATGGCAGCCCAGAGCGACCAGCCCGCGATCGTGCCATCCGCTGCCATCAAGAGCAGCACGGAGGCGATCAGCAGCTTGTCGGCGATCGGATCCAGCATCTTGCCGATATTCGATGTCTGGTTCCAGATGCGGGCCAGATAGCCGTCGAGATAGTCGGTGATCGAGGCAACGACAAAGATCGTCAATGCCGACCAGCGGGCAAAGTCGGAGCTCTGCAGGCGACCTTCCAGGAAGAAGCAGACGACGATCAGCGGCACGGCCAGGATGCGGGCGTAGGTGAGGAGATTGGGGATGTTGTATGCGCGCGAAGCCATGATGCCCTGTCTTTGAAGTCTGGTGCTCTAAGTGATGTGATGGGTTTCCGTCGGGGCCGTCAACTCAAGAATTCTGAACCGTCTGTATCATCATCTCGACCCCGGATGCGTCGTTTCCGTGTCAGTCACCGCTGCTTTCGTGAAAATGGTTGTAGATCAGCCGCGCCGCGGCTTCCGAAATGCCCTCGACCGCCATCAGGTCGCTGACCGCCGCCCGGGACACGGCCTTGGCAGTGCCGAAGTGCTGCAGCAGCGCCCGCTTGCGCGTCGGGCCGATGCCGGAGATTTCGTCGAGCGGGTTCTTGACCATTTCCTTCTTGCGCCGCGCCCGGTGCGAGCCGATCGCAAACCGATGCGCCTCGTCGCGCATGCGCTGGATGAAGTAGAGGACCGGGTCGCGCGGCGGGAGCGTGAAGTCCGGCTTGCCCTCGACGAAGAAGCGCTCGCGGCCCGCATCGCGGTCGACGCCCTTGGCAACGCCGATGGCGATCACGCTGTCGGTGATGTCGAGATCGGCAAGGATCTTGCGGACTGCCGACATCTGGCCCTGGCCACCGTCGATCAGGATCACATCCGGCCAGGCAGGGAAGGGGGTGTCCGCACTGTCCTCAGGCGACACACTGCGGTCCGGCTTGCCCTCTTCCTTCAGCAGGCGCGAGAAGCGGCGGGTCATCACTTCGCGCATCATGCCGAAGTCGTCGCCCGGCGTGATGTCGGTCGATTTGATGTTGAACTTGCGGTACTGCCCCTTCACGAAGCCTTCCGGCCCGGCGACGACCATGCCGCCGACGGCATTGGTACCCATGATGTGCGAGTTGTCATAGATCTCGATCCGGCGCGGCACGTAAGGCAGCTGGAACGTCTCGGCGAGACCTGCGAGCAGCCGTGACTGCGAGGCGGTCTCCGCCAGCTTCCGCCCATGGGCTTCGCGCGCATTCGAATTCACATGATCGACGAGATCCCTCTTTTCGCCCCGCTGCGGCACGCTGATCGCCACCTTGTGGGCGGCCTTTTCGGAAAGCGCAGTCGCCAGCAGGTCCTGTTCCTCGACCTCTTCGGAAAGCAGGATCAGACGGGGCACCGGCTTGTCGTCATAGAACTGCGCGAGGAAGGAGTTGAGCACTTCGGCCGCGCTGAGCTGCGGATCGGCTTTCGGGAAATAGGCCTGATTGCCCCAATTCTGACTGGCGCGGAAAAAGAACACCTGAATACAGGACAGCCCGCCTTCATGGTGGATGGCGAAGACATCAGCCTCATCCACGCCGGCAGGGTTGATGCCCTGATGGCTCTGGACATGGCTGAGGCCCGCAAGCCGGTCGCGAAAAACGGCGGCGCGCTCGAAGTCGAGATCCTCGGCGGCCTCGTTCATCGCACGCGCCATGGCTTCCTTGACGTTCTGGCTCTTGCCCGACAGGAAGTCCTTCGCCTCGCGCACCAGGCCGGCATAATCCGGGTCGCTGATCTCATGCGTGCATGGGCCCGAACAGCGCTTGATTTGATAGAGCAGGCAGGGTCGGGTCCGGCTTTCGAAGACACTGTCGGTGCAGGTGCGTAGAAGGAAGGCGCGCTGCAGGGAGTTGATCGTACGGCCGACCGCACTCGCCGAAGCAAAGGGCCCGAAATAGTCGCCCTTGCGGGCACGCGCCCCGCGATGCTTGTAGATGGCAGGCGACCGGGTGTCTCCGGTGATTAGGATGTAAGGAAAGCTCTTGTCGTCGCGCAAAAGCACGTTGAAGCGCGGACGCAACCGTTTGATGAGGTTGGCTTCGAGCAGCAGCGCCTCGACCTCGGTCCGGGTCGTGACGAATTCCATGTGCACGGTGTCCCGCACCATGCGCGAAAGGCGGTTCGAATGCACGCGGCCCTGGGCGTAGTTGCTCACGCGCTTCTTCAGGCTGCGCGCCTTGCCGACATACATGACCTCGCGGTCCTTGTTCAGCATCCGGTAGACGCCGGGCGCATTCGGCAGCCGCTTGACGAATTCGCCGATCAGTTCGGCGCCCGTCAGACCCGTTTCGTCGAGGCCGTCGACATGCCAGTCGATCTCTACGCCGGGGCGGGAGGCTCCCACCTCGACCGCAACTTCGTCGTCATCGTCTTCCGTGCCATCATAGAGAATGCCGCCGTCGGGCAGCTTTCCTCCATTCATTCATTGATCTCCGTGCCGTGCCAAATCAGATGCTGGCCCCCATCCAAGGCGATCATTTGGCCGGTGATCGACGGCGTGTCAAAAAGAAAGCGGATCGTACGCCCGAATTCGTCGAGCGACGGGCCGCGTTTCAGCGGAAGGCTGTCCACCTGCGCCTGGAAATCTTCCGGTCGCTGTCGCTCCGAAATCAAGGTGGGGCCGGGGCCGATCGCATTCACCCGCACCCGCGGCGAGAAGGCCTGGGCGAGTGTCTGGGTGGCTGTCCAGAGCGTGGCCTTGGAAAGCGTATAGGAAAAGAAAGTTGGCTTCAGCGCCAGCACGCGCTGGTCGATGATGTTGACGATCAGGCCAGAGCGATCCTCAGGCAGCGCCTTGATGAGCGCGCCGCTCAATATGGCCGGAGCCCGGACATGCAGATTGAAGTGGCGGTCGAAGATTTCCGGATCGAAATCGACGGCAGAGTCGTCTTCGAAGATCGAGGCATTGTTGACGAGCAGCCCGACAGGTCCGAATTCGGCCTCGGCCTGCGAAATCAGAGATCCGGTCTCGAAAATGTTACCAAGGTCCGCCTTCAGCGCAATGGCGCGTTTTCCCTCGGATCGCAAGTCGCGGGCCACCGCCTCTGCCGCATCCAGCGAACCGTTCGCATGCAATGCCACGGCAAAACCATGGGCGGCCAAGTCTTCGGCGATGGCGCGGCCAAGTCGTTTTGCGGATCCGGTGACCAAAGCCACCTTCGGGATGCCGTTTTGCATCTGTCTTACCTTGTTCTGTCAATGATGTTGCGCTGCATATATGGCGCCAGCGCGATATTTAAACGGGGCATATCTGAAACTTCCTGCGGTCTTTGCTTGGTGGCGTCTGCGTATAGCGTAAGTATAATTTTATGAAATCTTCAGTAAATATCGTAAACCATTTGTTATGGTTAACGAATCGTTTGTGTCTTTTAAGCAACGTCCCGATTTGGTCATGGCTGCGCCACAAAGAATTCACATTTCCGCTCTTTCATTTCCTCAATTTCTATTCATCTAGACAGTCGGAACGGACAGATTACCCACTAACGTTCAGGCCGCCGTTGGTTCTTAGTGAAGAGCGGCCGGGAACCGAAAGGAGACTAACATGCGTACCCTCAAGATCATGCTTCTGGCATCCGCCACTTCCGTCGCAGCTTTCGCCGCCCAGGCAGCCGACGCCATCTACCAGGCACCGGAAGCCCCGATGGCGACCGAATCCTACTCTGCACCGGCCGGCAACTGGTCGGGTGCCTATGTCGGTGGTGGTCTGACCTACGACTTCGGCAAGTTCACCGGTTCGGACAACGGCCGTGACGCCAAGGACCTCGGCGGCACCCTCTACGGTGGTTACAACATGCAGAACGGCTCGATCGTTTACGGTGCTGAAGCTGACATCAGCTACGCCGGTGAAGACGGTTCGGCCGGTACAGCACCGGGCGTCGCTGGCACTCTCAAGGGCACCCAGGGCGTCAACGGCTCGGTCCGTGGTCGCGTCGGTTACGACCTGAACCCCTTCATGGTCTACGGTACGGCTGGTCTGGCTGTTGCCAACCACGAACTGGAAGGCGGCGGCACCAACGACGAGAAGCTGGCAGCCGGTTACACGGTTGGCGCCGGTGTCGAAACCTTCGTCACCGACAACATCACGGCTCGCGTCGAATATCGCTACAGCGACTATCAGAAGCGCGACTTCAACCTCGGTGGTTCGACCATTTCCCGTGGCTTCGACGACCACTCGGTCAAGGTCGGCATGGGCGTGAAGTTCTGATCCAAGCGATCGAGAATGAAAGAAAAGCCGGGGCATCGCCCCGGCTTTTCTGATTCTGCTGGAAAGCGGTAGCAGGTCAGGCTTTCGGCCTGAGGGCCGGGTAGGGCTCGAAATGCTTGGCGAATTTTGCCGGCCATTCGGTGAGCGCTGCACGTCCGTTTTCCCATTCGCCCGGGAAGCGCAGCATCAGGTAGCCGAGAGTGGATGCCAGCGCGAAATGACCGCCATGCAGCTTTTTGCCTATCTTCGGCAGGTGTTTGTCGAGGTGATCGAGGCTGCGATTGATCTTCGCCCATTGCCTGTCGATCACATCCTGGCTGACGAGTTCCGGCGGCCGGAAGCGCTTCTCGTAGACGATGGCGAGCAGGCAGTCGGCGATGCCGTCTGCCAGGGCTTCGAGCACATCCGCTTCAGTCCGCTTCTCGTCCTTCTTCGGGTAGAGACGCTTGTCGGACAGGCGGTGCAGATATTGCATGATCGCCCGGCTGTCGAAGATGGCCGTGCCATCGTCGGTGATCAGCGTCGGTATCTTGCCGAGCGGATTGGCATCGACGAGTTCCGGCGGGTTTTCCGCCGTGTTGACCCTGACCTCTTCCAGCTCGATACCGAGATGGCGGGCGGCCATGCGGACCTTGGACGAATAGGGAGAGGCGGGCGCGAAGAGCAGCTTCATGATGGTTTCCTGTGGCTCTCGTGGCGAGTTAACGCGTAGGCGAGATCGTGATCTCGGACCGGCGGCAGGATCGACTGTCGACCTCAGGACAGGCGCGGAAGCCAAGCGACCGGTCGAGGCAGATCCTGACTTCGTCGACTCTCTCCCTATCACAGGTCACGGCGACTGCCGAGCGGGTGAGCCCCGGATTGCTGCGGATGAAAGCGGCTTCGACGGCCTGCGGTGATGTCCGGCTTTCCCTGGAGACTGTGGCGAGTTCCGGCGGAATGCGAATGCGCTCATGGGCCTCGCGAACCAGCTTGAAATAGTCCTGCATGCCAAGCCCCGAACAGGAGCCATGTTTGCGCCACTGATGGCCGATTAGCCCCATACTCGGCATGATGTCGATAACGGTTCGCCCGATCCGCTCGGGCACGCGGCTGCCCTCAGGTGTGGGGCAATTCTCCGGCCAGCCCTTTTCGTTCTGCGGCCAAAGCCCGTGCACCACCCAACCGAAGTCTTTGGCCCCGCCGCATTGCTCGCGGTTGCGGCCGGCAGCTTCGCTGTCACAGAAGGTCGGCGACCAGGAAAGGGAGAGCACGTAGAAATCAAAGCCACTGCCTTGCGGGACCTCGCTCACGGCAGATGGATCCGACGGCTTTGCGTTGTCCTGGGAAGTCGAAGGCATCTCTGCCTGCGGAGAGGCTGGTGGCGAAGCCCGCTCGACCGGTGCATCGGACGGCAGGAAGCTGTAAACGGCTGCCGCCGCGATCATGAGGCCGAGGGCGATGAAGCCGGTATAGCGTCCCATGCGCTGCTCGGCTCCCGCTCAGTCTTCGCCGCGCAGCCAGAAGCAGCGATGCGATGCGTAACGATCCTGCGCCATCAGCCGCTTCAGTTCCGGCAGCACCAGATGCATCTCGTCCTTCAGCGTGAAGGGTGGATTGACGATGACGAGACCGGTGCCGGAAAGGCCGGTCTGTTCGCGGTCACTCTTTACGTGAAGCTCGGCGCAGAGCATTTTGGGGATCCCGAGCGCCTGCAGTGCCTCGTGGAATTCCTTGATCGGCGCGCCCTTCTTGATCGGATACCAGAGGCAGTAGACGCCGTTGGCAAAGCGGCGATGCGCCTTGGCGAGCCCGTCCACCAGCCGCTCATATTCGCCCTCGATCTCGAAGGGCGGATCGACCAGCACGATGCCGCGCTTTTCCTTCGGCGGCAGATGCGCATTCAGCGTCAGCCAGCCGTCGAGCTCTGTCACGCGCACCTGGAAGTCACCCTCGAACTGCCGGGCGAGCGCCCGAGCGTCCTCGGGATGCAGTTCCATCGCAGACAGCCTGTCCTGCGGGCGGAACAGGTCGCGCGAGAGTTTCGGCGATCCGGGATAGCGTGTCAGCAGTCCGCCGGCCTGGCGATCCGGGTTGAGCGCCTTCACCGCATCGAGATAGGGCGCCATGATCTCGGCCACCTTTTCCGGCAGCTCGGCATCGATCACCTTGCCGATGCCTTCAAGCCATTCGCCTGTCTTCTGCGCCTCCTCGGAGGAGAGGTCGTAAAGCCCGATGCCGGCATGGGTGTCGAGCACGCGAAACGCCTTGTCCTTCTGCTGCAGGTAGACGATCAGTCGCGAGAGCACGAGATGCTTCAGGACATCGGCAAAATTGCCCGCGTGATAGATGTGGCGATAATTCATGAAGGCTTCCGATGGCAGTGATGATTTATTTGAATGGGGCTTTTGAGCGTCCCGGCCATGGCCTATAACGGCCCCATGAACATCCAGAGCCCCATCCGAAACCGGTCGCTTGGTCATACGGCCTGTCCGCATGACTGTCCATCCACCTGCGCGCTTGACGTCGAACTGACCGAGGACGGCCGCATCGGTCGGATGCGCGGGGCAACGGAGAACAGCTATACTGCTGGCGTCATCTGCGCCAAGGTCGCGCGTTATGCCGAGCGGCTTTACCATCCCGACCGCCTGATGAAGCCGGTGCGCAGGGCAGGGGCCAAGGGTGCGGGTCAGTGGCAGGATGTCACCTGGGAAGCCGCCCTCGACGAGATCGCCGACGCCTTCGTCAAGGCCGAGCAGCGCCATGGCTCGGAAGCGGTCTGGCCCTATTTCTACGCCGGCACCATGGGCCTCGTTCAGCGCGATTCGATCGAGCGCCTGCGCCACGCGAAGAAATATTCCGGCTTCTTCGGCACGATCTGCACCAACATGGCCTGGACCGGCTATGTCATGGGAACCGGCACGCTGCGCGGCCCGGACCCGCGCGAGATGGCCATCTCCGATTGTGTGGTGATCTGGGGCACCAATGCGGTGGCGACCCAGGTCAACGTCATGACCCATGCGATCAAGGCTCGGAAAGATCGTGGCGCGAAGATCGTCGTCGTTGATATCTATGACAATCCGACAATGAAGCAGGCCGACATGGCCTTGATCCTGAAGCCGGGTACGGATGCGGCCCTTGCCTGCGCCACCATGCATGTCGCTTTCCGTGACGGCTATGCCGACCGAGACTACATGGCAAAATTCGCTGATGATCCTGCAGGACTGGAAGCGCATTTGAAAGACAAGACGCCGGAATGGGCCGCTGGCATCACCGGCCTCTCCGTCGAAGAGATCGAGGCCTTCGCCCGCCATGTCGGCGAGACGAAAAAGACCTATTTCCGCCTTGGCTACGGCTTCACCCGCAGCCGCAATGGTGCCGTCTCGATGCATGCGGCCCTGTCGCTCGCGACCGTGCTCGGCTCATGGCAATACGAGGGCGGCGGAGCCTTCCATTCGAACAGCGACATCTTCCAGCTCAATAAGGCCGAACTGATGGGCACGGCCATGGTCGACCCTGAGATCCGCATGCTCGACCAGTCGCAGATCGGTCGCGTTTTGACCGGTGATGCCGAGGCACTGCGCCATCGCGGCCCCGTCGATGCGCTCCTCATCCAGAACACGAATCCGGTGAATGTCGCGCCCGAACAGCGGCTGGTGAAACAAGGCTTCCTGCGCAACGACCTTTTCGTTGCCGTGCATGAGCAGTTCATGACCGAGACGGCTGATATCGCCGACATCGTCCTGCCTGCCACCATGTTCGTCGAACACGACGACATCTATCGCGGCGGCGGCCAGAGCCATATCCTGCTCGGGCCGAAGCTCGTCGATGCGCCGCCCTTGGTGCGCACCAATCTCTTCGTCATCGAGGAACTGGCGAAACGCCTCGGCGTCGCCGACCGTCCCGGCTTCGGCAAGACCGAGCGCGAGCATATCGAGCGCATGCTCTATGTCAGCGGCAAGCCGGATTTCGATACGCTGATCGAGGACAAGTGGCTCGACTGCCAGCCGGCCTTCGACGACGCGCATTACCTGAACGGCTTTGCCCATCCGGACGGCAAGTTCCGCTTCAAGCCGGATTGGGAAGGAACGCCAGCCCCGAACAAGCCGCCGGCAAAGCTCGGCTCGCTCGGCCCGGTCAAATCCCTGCCGGTCTATCCCGATCAGGTCGACCTGATCGAGGTGGCCGATGCCGAGCATCCCTTCCGGCTCGCGACTTCGCCTGCGCGCAACTTCCTGAACTCCACCTTCGCCGAGACCAAGACTTCGCGCGACAAGGAAGGCCGCCCCGAGGTCATGGTCAATCCGTCGGATGCCCTGAGCCTCGATCTGATGGATGGTGATGTTGTCCAACTTGGCAATGTCAGGGGCGAACTGCGCATCCATGCGAAGATCACCGACGCCGTGAAGCCGGGCGTTCTGGTGGCCGAAGGGCTGTGGCCCAACAAGTCCCATCTCGATGGCGAGGGCATCAATGTCCTGACCGGTGCCGATCCGGCAGCCCCGCATGGCGGCGCCGCCTTCCACGACAACAAGGTCTGGATGAGAAAAGCCTGACATGAGCATATTCGACAAGGCCCGGATCGCGATCCTGGAAGACAAGACGCTGTGGAAGGGCTGGAGCCATCTGCGTGGCATCACCTTCGATTTCTTCCGCGAGGGCAGGGCGCCGCATCGGCTCTCCTGGGAGGTCTTCGATCGCCGCCATGCCGCTGCGATCCTTCTGCACAACATCGAGCGTGACACCGTCACGCTGGTTCGCCAGCTGCGCATCGCAGCTCACTTGAGCGGTGAATATCCCTATCTGCTCGAGGTCCCCGCGGGTTTCATCGACGATGGCGAAACGGCGATGCAGGCGGCCCTGCGCGAAGCGCTGGAAGAGACCGGTTATGAAATCGCAAAGGCGACACCGGCCTTCGCCGCTTTCATGTCCCCGGGCTCCGTCACCGAAAAGCTCCACGGCTTCTACAGTCCCGTGACGGATGCGGATCGCATTGCGACGGGCGGCGGGCTCGAGGACGAACAGGAGGACCTCGAAGTGATCGAGCTTCCCTTCGCCGAGGCCCTGGATATGGTCGAAGCCGGTGAGATCATCGACGCCAAGACGATCATGCTCCTGCAATGGGCGGCGTTGCGACGCGTCGGATCCTGATCAATCCGCAAGCGAGGCGATGTAGCCACCGGTCTGTCTTGCCCATAATCGACTGTAGAGGCCATCTGATTGCAACAGGTCGTCCGGTCGCCCTTGCTCGACGATCTGGCCCTTGTCCAAAACGATGATGCGGTCCATACGGGCAATCGTTGAGAGGCGATGAGCAATGGCAATCACCGTCTTGCCCTGCATCAGCAGGTCAAGCTTCTCCTGAATGGTCGCTTCGGCCTCGCTGTCGAGCGCCGAGGTTGCTTCGTCGAGCACCAGAATGGGCGCATCTTTCAGAAGCGCTCTGGCAATCGCGACCCTCTGCCTTTGCCCGCCCGACAATCGCACACCTCTGTCACCCACAAAGGCCTCCCGTCCGGTCCGGCCATCGCCGTCCTTCAGGTCCGCAATGAATTCGGCGGCGCTTGCGGCCTCGATGGCTGCGATCACCTCCGCTTCGGAGGCCTCGGGACGTCCGTACAGGATATTATCACCAATGGAGCGGTGCAGAAGCGAGACGTCTTGCGTGATGAAGCCGATGCTCTGTCGTAGGCTCGATTGCGTCACCTGGGCGACATCCTGGCCATCGATCAGGATACGGCCGCCATCGACGTCGAACAGGCGCAAGAGAAGGCTTGCCAGTGTCGTCTTGCCAGCGCCGGACAGGCCGACAAGCCCAACCTTCTCATGTGGCCTGATATCGAGGGAAAGATCCTGCAGGACGGGTGATCCATCCCGGTATCCGAAGCGCACCTTCTCGAAGCGGATCTCACCATCGCTGACGGCAAGGGGCCGGGCATGGGGTGCGTCGACGACCTTGGGTGCGTTGGTCATCACCGGCATCGCATCGCGGATCGTGCCGACCGCCTCGAAGACTTGCTGGCCCATGTTGAGGAAGCCGCGCGAATTGGCCGACAGACGCTGAGTGAGCGTGATTGCAGCGACGAACTCCCCGATCGATACGAAGTTCTCGACCATGCCCCATACGCTGATGCCGAAGACAGCGAGAAATAACAGGACATTCAGCGTGATGACGCCCATGTCAGAGAGGATGCCAACCCGGCGCTCGTCGTACTGAGCCCGCATCGACTTGCCGATTGCCTCGCGCAATGCGCCAGCTTCACTGTCTTCGGCGGCAAAAAGCTTGACCGTCTGGATGTTGCTGTAGAGATCGGTCATCGAGCCGACCAGCCGGCTCCGGGTCTTCGCCGCCTTCCGGCCGGTTTCGGAAAATTTCGGGATCGCCTGCCACGCCACGAGAACATTGCCCGCGATCCAGATGGCGACCGGGATTGCCAGTGGCCAGGACAGCGTGATCATCAGCGCGAAACTTCCGATGAGTTGCACCAGAAAATGCGGGAAGATCCAGATCGCCACGGCGAGTTGCTGTTTGACCGATGAGGCGACCTGGGCGATCCGGGTCGCCACCTGACCGGCAAAGAGATCGTGAAAGAATGCGAGGTCCTGGCGCTCGACCGCCTTGTGCCCATGCCATTGGATGAGAGAGGGCAGGGCGACGCTCACCACATGCGAACCCAGCGCGTTGCAGAGAAAGGTCATCAACGGCGAGATCGGAAAGAACAGGACGAGGAAGATCACCAGTGCCGTCTGGTGCTCGCGCAGATACGCTGCGGCGCCGCCGGTCGACACGCCATCAACCAGATGGGAGACGCCCCAGATGACGGCGAGGTTGGAAAGCTCGATGGCGGCACTGAGGACCAGAATCGAAATCAGCGACCACGGCGCATACCTGCCGAAATGATAGAGCAGGCGAAAGGGACCGCCATCGGGTATCGGCTGGAAGGAAACGTCGAGAGGCCGCAAAAGACTTTCGAACGGGCGAAAAAGGCGGTCGGAAAGTGACATCTGAAACACTGCGCTGCGAGGATCAATAGGCCGAAAAAGCAATCGCAGGCAGTAAACCACGAGTCTGTGGCATCAAAAAGTTGTTAGATCCTGTCGCTTCCGGCCGCAGTGTTCGGAAGCCACCATTCGGTGAAAGGGTCTCCCGACCTAGAACGTCCCTTTCAAGCCGGCCGTCACCGTGATCGACTGGTAGTCGGCCGCGCCGCCATCGTCGAAGCTCGCGCTTGCGCCGTTCACGGTGCTGCGCACATGGGCGTCGCCGCGTGTCTCGAAGATTTTCTGGAAATCGCCACCGAGATAAACGGCTGTCGATGGCAGCAGCTGATAATCGGCCGTCACCGTTGCACCAATCATCGGCGCGACATCCATTTCGTCCGTGAAGCGAAGGTAGCGGAGCCAGTGGTCGTCCACGCCCTTGTAAGCGATGGCAGCGCCACCGCGCAGCGTGCCCGACAAGGTGAAGGCGCCGATTTTCTGCTCGGCATTGGCGCTGAGGAACACGGTTGGAATGCGCTGCTCGTAGGAAATGCCCTTCAACCCGTCGGCGAAATTGCCGACCGTGTCATGCAGTGTCGTATCGCTATAGATGTAGCTGCCGCCGCGGGCCGTCCATTTGACATTGGTGTAGCCGATGCCGCCGCCGAGGCCGAGGCGGGTGGCACCCGTATCGACGAGCGCTCTTTCGGCTTCGAGGAGCACATTGATGTAGCGGTCGAGCGCGGTATCCGGATGCAGGGACTGGTGGGTCCAGCCGGAATAGGAGGTGCTCAGCCAGTCGCGGTCTTCCATGTAGCCGTCGCCGCCGAGGCCCACGTCAAACCGGCCCTTGAGCTTCCAGGCATAGCCGATATCGACGTCGCCACCGAGCGTGCCGGTCACGACGCCCTTGCTCTCCCAGTCGAGCTGGCTGATTTTGCGGTCGCCGCTATAGACATATTCGCCGGCCTTGATGTTGGCCATCCCGACGCCGGCATAGTAGCGCACTGAGCCGGCGGTCGAGCCGCCATAGGCATCCTGGCCGGAGGCCTGTGAGGCGAGCAAAAGCGCGCCGCCGACAAAGAGAACGGGATTGATCTGGGACTTGAACATGAGCTGACCGTATCGATTGAATAATCGTCACGGTTGCATGGTTATGGTTAAGGGATTGCTACCTTGCGCCGGCTTCTGAACCCTCAGCGGGTGTCAGGCGCTGATCAGCCTTGCCGCTGGATCTGTCTTGGACGCGAGCCTTTCGACGCTGCCATTGGCGCGCATGGAGACGCTGCCGGAAGCAACCAGCTTCAGTGCCGCCGCATAGGTCTGGTGCTCGACCGTCAGCACGCGTGCGGCGAGCGTCTCGGCAGTGTCGTCGATCAGGATCGGCACGACCGATTGCGCGATAACAGGGCCTTCATCCATGCCTTCGGTGACGAAATGCACGGTGCAGCCCGCGACCTTCATGCCGGCCTCGATCGCCCGCTGATGGGTGTGCAGGCCCGGGAAGAGCGGCAGAAGGGAAGGGTGGATGTTGAGGATCCGGCCTTCATGCGGGCGAATGAAGTCGCCCGAGAGCAGGCGCATGTAACCGGCAAGGCAGATCAGGTCGGGGCCGATCTCGGCAAGTGCGGCGAGGATCGCCGCCTCGTGTTCCGCCTTCGAACCATAGGCCTTGCGCGGGAAGACGTGTGTCGGAATGCCGAGAGCTTGCGCCTTGGCAATGCCGCCGGCCTCCGGCTTGTCGGAGAAGACGGCGACGATCTCGGCCGGATAGTCGGCCGCTTCGCATGCTTTCGCAAGCGCCAGCATGTTCGACCCGCCGCCGGAAATGAAGGCGACGACGCGTTTGCGGCCGATGCTCATAGGGCGAGCGTACCCTTGTAGGTGACGCCATGCGCACCTTCTTCGCGGGCGATCATGCGGCCGAGACGGGCGACGGTTTCACCTTCGGCTTCGAGGGCCTTGGTGACCTCGTCGACCTTGTCGGCGGAAACGACGACGATCATGCCGATGCCGCAGTTGAAGGTGCGCAGCATCTCGTTCTGGGCAACACCACCGGTCTTGGCGAGCCAGGAGAAGACAGCCGGAACCTGGAAGGAGGAGAGATCGATCTCGGCGGCCAGATGCTGCGGCAGCACGCGCGGGATGTTCTCCGGGAAGCCGCCGCCGGTGATATGGGCAAGCGCCTTCAGCGACTTGGTTTCCTTGATCGCCTTCAGGAGCGGCTTCACATAGATACGGGTTGGGGTCAGCAGGGCTGCACCGAGCGACTGTCCCTCAGCGAAGGGGGCGGGGGCATCCCAGGCAAGGCCCGAGACTTCAACGATCTTGCGCACCAGCGAAAAGCCGTTGGAATGCACGCCCGAGGAGGAAAGGCCGAGGATTACGTCACCTTCGGCAATGTCGCCTGCCGGCAAGAGTTCGCCGCGCTCGGCGGCACCCACGGCAAAGCCAGCGAGGTCATAGTCGCCCTTGGAATACATGCCGGGCATTTCGGCGGTCTCGCCGCCGATCAGCGCACAGCCAGCCTCGCGGCAACCGGCAGCGATGCCTTGGACGATCGCTGCACCCTGATCCGGGTCCAGCTTGCCGGTGGCGAAGTAGTCGAGAAAGAGCAGGGGTTCGGCGCCCTGGACCACGAGATCGTTGACGCACATGGCCACCAGGTCGATGCCGACGGTGTCATGGATATCGGCGTCGATCGCGATCTTCAGCTTGGTCCCGACGCCGTCGTTTGCCGCAACGAGGATCGGATCCTTGAAGCCTGCAGCCTTGAGGTCGAACAGGCCGCCGAAGCCGCCGATCTCGCCGTCCGCACCGGGGCGGCGTGTCGACTTCACGGCCGGCTTGATCTTCTCGACCATCAGGTTGCCCGCGTCGATGTCGACGCCCGCATCGCTATAGGTCAACCCGTTCTTGCCAGCCTGGCTCATGCCTGCCTCCGATCCTGCGAGAATTTGGGCTGGCCATGGCATGAAGAGCCCTCGGATGCAAGCAGAGAGCCGTGGAAGTGCACGATTTCCCGGGCATTCTCGGCCTCCATCGACACTTGTGCTCCAGGATCGGGTGGGAGTTCTTGACCAAGGCTTCTGCGGTAACCTATCTCCTACTGTGGCGCCGCAGCATGGTTTGCGGGCCAGCGCAGGGCTCGAACTTCCAACGGAGACGGACATGGCTCGCTATATCAGTGCAATCGGCCTGCGCCGCCAGGTTCTGTTCTGGCTGGTGACGCTGGCGATTTTCGTCGGCTTCCTGATGCTGTTCTCGTCCGTCTTGCTGCCCTTCATTGCCGGCATGGCGCTCGCCTATTTCCTCGATCCCGTTGCCGACCGGCTGGAGCGTATCGGCTTGAGCCGACTGATGGCGACGGTTGTCATCCTCGTCTCCTTCGTCGTTGTCTTCGTGCTCTCCCTGATGATCATCATTCCTGTGCTCGCCAGCCAGCTCAATGAATTCATCCAGCGCGTGCCGAGCTATATCACGCAGTTGCAGACCTTCATCGCGACCTCGAATGCCTCTTGGTTGCCGGATTGGGTCGATGGCCAGATGGGCACGATCCAGGAGAACTTCTCCCGTTATTTGAGCGAAGGCGTCGGCTTCCTCGGCACGCTCGTTGAGCAGATCTGGAATTCCGGCAAGGCGCTGCTCGACATCGCCTCGCTGCTGGTGGTGACACCGGTTGTTGCCTTTTACCTGCTGCTCGACTGGGACCGCATGATCGAGAAGGTGGACAGCTGGGTGCCTCGCAACCAGCTTGGTACAGTGCGCCAGCTCGCCACCGAACTCGACAACACGATTGCGGGCTTCGTGCGCGGTCAGGGCTCTCTCTGCCTGATCCTCGGTATTTTCTACGCGATTGCGCTCTCGGCCGCCGGGCTGAATTTCGGCCTGCTGATCGGCTTCTTTACCGGCATGATCAGTTTCATCCCCTATGTCGGGTCGACCGTCGGCCTGCTCCTGTCGCTCGGCGTGGCACTTGTGCAGTTCTGGCCGGATTTCATCTGGATCGGGGTGATTGCCGGCATCTTCTTCCTCGGGCAGTTCATCGAGGGCAACATCCTGCAGCCGAAACTTGTCGGCAAAAGCGTCGGCCTGCATCCGGTCTGGCTGATGTTCGCGCTTTTTGCCTTCGGTGCTCTCTTTGGCTTCGTCGGTGTCCTCGTGGCGGTGCCCGCGGCCGCGGCCGTCGGCGTGCTTGTTCGCTTCGCGATCTCGCGTTATCTTGACAGCGATCTCTATTACGGAACCACGGTCGTCATCACGCCGCCTTCCCAGCCCGTTGGCGAGATCGCATCCCCCAGCTCCAGAGACGTGCCCGAGGCATGAATGACTGACGCCAAGATGGCTCCCGAAAAACGGGGAGCCGCCGAACAATTGCCGCTCGCCTTCGAGCATGGTGCTGCAAGCGGCCGTGACGATCTCCTGGTTTCCGAACGCATGGCCGCGGCGGTTTCTATTGTCGATGCGTGGCCCGACTGGCCGTCGCCGGTGGTGATCTTGACCGGGCCGGAAGGCTCTGGCAAATCCCACCTTGCCCAGATCTTTCGCGACACCAGCGGCGCGACCGATATCGTGCTGCAAAACGGTGAGGGCGCCTCGCAAGCCGCCGCCGTCGGCCCGGTGCTCTTCGAGGATGCCGATCGAAGGGGCTTTGACGAGGTCGAGCTCTTCCATGTCATCAATGCGGTCCGCCAGCACGGCACGACGCTGCTGATCACCTCCCGCAGCTTTCCGCCGTCCTGGAATGTCGCACTTCCGGATCTCAATTCGCGTCTAAAGGCGGCCACGGTCGTGGAAATCGGAGCGCCGGATGAAGAGCTGCTCGGCCAGCTGATCACCAAGCTCTTCGCCGACCGGCAGCTTTACATCGATGACAAGATTGTCGGCTATATCGTCAGCCGCATGGAGCGTTCCTTCTCGGCCGCCCAGGTGGTCGTCGATCGCATGGACAAGCTGGCACTGGCACGCCGAGCCAAGATCAGCCGCAGCCTGGCTGCGGAGGTTCTGGAAACGCTGGAGGCGGCAGACGCCCAGGAGGAGTCGTCACAGATCTGTCGTTAAACTGTTATAATCGGCACCAACGATAACCAAGGGGCGAATCATGGACAGCGCAGTACACGGCACAGATGGCGAAACCGGTCTGGAGGTGGCGCCGGCCGAGGACCTGCTGACCAGCCCGCTGCGCTTCATCAATCGCGAATTCTCCTGGCTGCAGTTCAACCGGCGCGTCCTCGAGGAAACCCTCAATACCGCCCATCCGCTGCTGGAGCGTATTCGCTTCCTGTCGATCTCTGCGGCGAACCTGGACGAGTTCTTCATGGTCCGCGTCGCCGGTCTCGAAGGGCAGGTGCGGCAGGGCATCGTCGTCAAGAGTCCCGACGGTAAGACGCCGGCCGAGCAGCTCGACGACATCCTGAAGGAAATCGACAACCTGCAGATGGAGCAGCAGGCTTCGTTGGCAGTCCTGCAGCAGTATCTCGCTCAGGAGGAAATCCTCATCGTCCGCCCGGCGGCGCTATCCGAGGCTGACAGGGGCTGGCTCGAAACGACTTTCGAGGAAGCGATCTTCCCGGTTCTCACCCCGCTTTCGATCGATCCGGCGCATCCATTCCCGTTTATCCCGAACCTCGGCTTCTCGATGGGGCTTCAGCTCTGCTCGAGCCGCACCGGCGAGCCGATGACGGCATTGCTGCGTTTGCCGCCGACGCTCGACCGCTTCATCCGCCTGCCAGACGAAGGTGTCACGATCCGTTACATTACGCTCGAAGACGTGGTCGGCCTCTTCATCAACCGGCTTTACCCGGGCTATGAGGTGAAAGGTTTCGGCACCTTCCGCATTATCAGAGATAGCGATATCGAAGTCGAAGAAGAAGCCGAGGATCTCGTTCGCTTCTTCGAGACTGCGCTCAAGCGCCGCCGCCGTGGCTCGGTCATCCGCATCGAGGTCGACTCGGAGATGCCGGTTGCTCTGCGCCAGTTCGTCGTTCACGAACTCGGTGTCGCTGACAATCGCGTCGCCGTTCTCCCCGGCCTGCTTGCGCTGAATACGATCTCGGAAATCACCAAGGCACCCCGCGACGATCTGCGCTTCGAGCAGTATAATGCCCGGTTCCCCGAGCGGGTCCGCGAACATGCGGGCGACTGCCTCGCCGCGATCCGCGAAAAGGACATGATCGTCCATCATCCCTATGAGAGCTTCGATGTCGTCGTGCAGTTCCTGCTGCAGGCTGCGCGCGACCCCGATGTTCTCGCGATCAAGCAGACCCTCTACCGCACCTCGAACGACAGCCCGATCGTCCGCGCCCTGATCGATGCGGCGGACGCCGGCAAGTCGGTGACGGCGCTTGTCGAACTCAAGGCGCGCTTCGACGAGGAAGCGAATATCCGCTGGGCCCGCGACCTCGAGCGCGCCGGCGTCCAGGTCGTCTTTGGCTTCATCGAGTTGAAGACCCACGCCAAGATGTCCATGGTCGTGCGGCGCGAAGACGGCAAGCTCCGGACCTACTGCCATCTGGGCACGGGCAACTATCACCCGGTGACAGCGAAGATCTATACGGACCTTTCCTTCTTCACCTGCAATCCGAAGATTGCCCACGACATGGCGAATGTCTTCAACTTCATCACCGGCTATGGCGAGCCTGAAGAGGGCATGAAGCTTGCCGTCTCGCCCTACACGTTGCGTCCGCGCATTCTCAAGCACATCCACGAGGAAATCGCGCATGCCAAGGCCGGTCGCCCGGCGCAGATCTGGATGAAGATGAACTCGCTCGTCGACCCCGAGATCATCGATGCGCTTTATGCGGCAAGCGGCGCTGGCGTCGAGATCGATCTGGTCATCCGGGGCATCTGCTGCCTGCGGCCGCGCGTGCCGGGTCTCTCGGACAACATCCGGGTCAAATCGATCGTCGGTCGCTTCCTCGAGCACAGCCGGATCTTCTGTTTCGGCAATGGTCATCGACTGCCGTCGGAAAAGGCGCTGGTCTATATCGGCTCCGCCGACATGATGCCGCGCAATCTCGATCGCCGCGTCGAGACCCTGGTGCCGCTCATCAACCCGACTGTGCATGAGCAGGTCCTGTCCCAGATCATGCTGGGCAACCTGATTGACAATCAACAGAGCTACGAGATATTGGCCGATGGAACGTCACGCCGCATCGAGGTGCGACAGGGTGAGGAACCTTTCAACGCCCAGCACTATTTCATGACCAATCCGAGCCTTTCGGGGCGCGGAGAAGCATTGAAATCAAGCGCACCGAAACTGATCGCCGGCCTGATTTCCGGCAGGAAACGATAAAACTGGTACCTCATGACAAGATCTGAAGCGCAGGGGCGCCTTCCCGGTATCGCCCCTGTCTCCGTTGTCGACATCGGCTCCAACTCGATCCGCCTGGTGATCTATGAGGGGCTGTCGCGCGCGCCGACGGTGCTCTTCAACGAAAAGGTTCTCTGCGGCCTCGGCAAGGGTGTCGCCACGACCGGCCGGATGGATGAGGACGGCGTCGAACGGGCGCTCGTAGCCCTGCGCCGCTTCCGGGCGCTGTCCAATCAGGCTCAGGCGACGCGCATGTATGTGCTGGCGACGGCTGCCGCCCGCGAAGCCTCCAACGGACCGGACTTCATCCGCCGTGCCGAAGAAATCCTTGGCCACGAAATCCAGGTGCTGACCGGCGAGGAAGAGGCAAAATACTCCGCACTCGGTGTTGTCAGCGGCTTTCACGATGCCGACGGCATAGCCGGCGACCTTGGCGGCGGATCTCTGGAACTTATCGATATCAAGGGTAAAGGCTTCGGCAAGGGTGTCACGCTGCCGCTCGGCGGTCTGCGCCTGTCGGAAAGCGTTGACGGCTCCTTGCCCAAGGCCCGTGCGCTCGCCAGGAAGCTGGTGGGTGACGTTTCCCTTCTCAAGAAAGGGCAGGGACGCACCTTTTATGCCGTGGGCGGCACCTGGCGCAACATCGCCAAACTGCACATGGAAATCCGCAAATACCCGCTGCACATGATGCAGGGCTACGAACTGCCATGCGACGAGATTACCTTCTTCCTGGAGGAGATCATCTCCGGCGCCAACAGCCGCGATCCGGCCTGGTCGACCATCTCCAAGAGCCGCCGTAACCTGATCCCCTTCGGCGCCGTCGCCATGCGCGAAGTGATCGAGATCATGCAGCCGAAAAGCGTCTGCTTCTCGGCACAAGGTGTGCGTGAGGGCTACCTCTTTTCGCTGCTTCTCGATGAAGAACAGTTGCTCGATCCGCTGATCGAGGCCGCCGACGAACTGGCGATCCTGCGTGCCCGCTCTCCGGAACATGCGCGCGAACTGGCCGACTGGACGGGCCGAATGATGCCCTTCTTCGACATCGAAGAGACTGAAGAGGAAAGCCGCTATCGCCAGGCCGCGTGCCTGCTCGCCGATATCAGCTGGCGTGCCCATCCCGATTACCGCGGGCTGCAGGCGCTGAACGTGATTGCCCACTCCTCCTTCGTCGGCATCACCCATCCGGGCCGCGCCTTCATTGCGCTCACCAACTACTATCGCTTCGAAGGCCTGCATGACGACGGTCAGACGGGACCGCTCGCGGCCATCGCCACCGAGCGCCTGCTCGACCGGGCAAAGCTCGTCGGCGGCATGCTGCGCGTCGTCTATCTCTTCTCGGCCTCGATGCCGGGCGTCGTCAACAACCTGACCTTCCGCCGTTCCGACAATCCCGAACTCGACCTCGAATTCGTCGTACCCAAGTCCTACGAAGAATTTTCAGGCGAACGGCTGGACGGGCGCCTGATGCAGCTCTCCAAGCTGACCGGCAAGCGTCTGGCGTTTGTGTACGAATAATTCGCAGCAAATAGCAGAGCAAAAAAAGAGCGGGCCGAAGCCCGCTCTCCTCATTTCAGGCACCGCGCTTATTTTGCGGCGAGGAAATCGCCCACTTCGAGCAGGACGAATTCGTTGTCGTCGGCCTTGTCGAGCGCGCGGCCCGCCGAGAAGGGCAGGTTGTTGTCATTGCCGACAACGATGTGGGTCGCATCGATGATGTCGACATTTTCGATGGTGACGAAGGGCATGTCGTAGAAGCCTTCGCCGCCACCCTGGCGCTTCTTGTTGTCGGGATCTTCGATCTTCATCAGGTCGATGTAGCCGATCTTGCGCACCGCCTTGCCGGCGTTTTCTTCCGTCATCTCGATCTTGTAGATCCGCTTGTGCTTGGCCGGAACGGCAAAGCAGTCGGCAGCCGGTGCTTTTGGATCGGCACAGGCTTGTGTCTCCACGCCCGCACCATTGTCGCGTTCGATGACGAGCGCCGTCGTGTCGTCGATCATGTTGAAATCGCCGATCGCCTCGCCGCCTTCAGCCAGCGGATAGAGCCAGGTCTTCCCCGTCCAGGACTTGGAGGCAGCATCGAGCTCGATGATGCGCAGGGCCGTCAGGCCGTCGGCCTTTTCCACCGAGCCGTCTTCGAGGTAGAGCGGTCCTTCCAGCATGGCATAGAGTTTCGAGCCATCCTTGGAGATGGCGAGACCTTCGTAGCCGCCGGAGCGTCTGAGGTTGAAGACCGGCATCTTCGCGGCCGGATTGGCGGGCACGACGAGCGTCGGATTGTCGGGCGACTTCACCTCGATCTCGCCGGCCTTGGTGGCGATGACGTCGGTCAGCACGCCCTCGGTCGAAAACTTCAGCATATAGGGGCCGAATTCTTCGCCGACCCAGAAACCATCGGCAACCGGCTGGATCGATTCGAGGTCGAAATCGGCGCCGGTCAGGTAACGCTTATCCGAGGCTTCCATCGCGATCGGGAAGGGGGCTTTCTTCTCGGGATCAGAAAGGAAGAGCGTCTTCTCGACATTCACCGCGCCGGCATCCCAATCGAAGGTCAGCTGATGCAGCATCAGCATGGCATCGCTCGAATTGTTCTTCGAACCGAAGCCGTTGTCGGACAGGCTCCAGAACGTACCGTCTTCCATGCGCTTGATGCCAGAGAAACCCTGCAGTGGCTGGCCATCGAAGGGCAGCGAAAGACCTGTCGGTCGCACGCCGTCCTTGCCAGGGACGCTGCCGAGCGCATCCGCACGCTTGCGGTCTGCGGTGGTGAACTTGCCCGAGGTCTTGAGATAATCAGGTGCGTCGGCAGGGGCTGCGATGATCGTGTTCGCCGGCAGGATGGCGTGATTGACGAGCTTGGCCGGGAAGACCTTCTCCTCGGCCGAGGCCTGGGAGACGAAGAGAACGAAGAGGGCGGCGGAAGTCAAAAGGGCTTTGGTCATAGCGTCACCTTGTTGGAAGGGAGGAAACGCCGCTGTCCTTAAGGAGCCTTCATGTCGCACCTGTTGCCGTTGGGTGAAGTTTCCATGACGTCACCCGTTACCCACAGGCTAGCCGAGCCAAGCAGGCAGGTGGCCCCGGTCTTCCCCGATCACGGCCGTCTCCACACAGGCGGCCAGACTGCCGAAGCGCATGGTCCGCCCGGTGAGGCCCGGGCCGTAATGGGCATACTTGCCGGAATTGGTCATGATGACCTCGGCATCGACCGGAATGATCGGCTCGGTCACCATGCACCAGCAGGTGTCGTTGACGAGGGTGACGCCGAAGGCGATGAGATCAGCCACATGGCCCGCCGCTTCCGCCTTGGCCATCTCGGAACGCCCGCAGGTGACGACGAGAGGCACCTTCGGGTGACGGGTCTTTCCTCGACAGAGCGCCGCGAGGGCGGCCAGCTCGGTGGCTGAGAAATGCGGATTGCCGAGCGAGACCAGTTGCACTGCACCCGCATCCGCGCCGTTTAGCTCGCGCCAAGCCCGCTGAAGGTCGTCCTGGGTGAGTGCAATCGTCGGCAGGTTGAGGGCTGCAAAGGCCGTGGGATCAAGTGCTTCCGGCGTGACGCCGGCGATATGAAACATCGGTGCCGCCGAGGTGGTGGCAAACGCTGCCCCGAAGGCCTTGAGGGCATCGGTGTCAGGGCGATGCCCCGACACCCCCTCGACCAGCGGAATAGCATCGGGCGAGATTGTCCCGATCAGATAACCGAGCAGTGGCCAGAGGCTGTCATCGACGCCCTCAAGCGGCGGCACGGTGACCTTCATCTGCGGGGCGCGCTCCTCCGGCAGATGACAGCCCGCCTTGGGAGCCCGTCCCGTCAGCGCAATCGCGATGTCGAGATAGTCGGGGTATTTCATCGTCCGGGCGCCAAGCACGCTATTGGCATAGACGACGGCATTCGATTCCGCCCAGACGATCTGCTCGTCGCGCGCGGGCCGGTCATCGAGCAGATAGGGCGCGCAGGTGAAGGTCGGCTGAGCCCCCATCGCCACATAGGCATCGGCCACTGCGGAGGCCGGGCGCCCGAGATCTTCCGAGACACCCTGCGCCTGCCAGCGCCGGTGATCGACCGAAATCGCATTCAGCGTCGTCGGCACCACGACGCGACCGCCGAGATCGCGGAGCTTCTCGGCAAAGGCGAGTCCGCCAGGGCCGGTATAGATGCAGCCGTCGATATGGGCGCGGGTGATGTCGATAAGTTCCGTCGCGCCCTCGAGCGCCGCCATCCTGAGCACGATCCGCATGGCAACGGCAGCCGCTTCGCCCCGCTCGCCGGCGAGAATGGCCTGGTCCTGGTCCGTCAGTGCGATGTCCGAACCGATGCCCGCAACGGCATCGCTGATCCGGATGCGCTTGGCTGTCTTTAATGCGGCGAATGCTTGCTTGCCGACCGCAATCACCGGAATCGTTCGCCCGAACACCTCCTCGGCTACGATGACGCCGAGCGTGATGATCGCCTCGGGATTTTCGAGCACGATCGCGGCGGGACCTTGTCCGTTGAGGATCAGTTCGAGGATGACGCCGCTGCCGGTGCAGGAGCCTCGGCTCGTGGGCAGTACCAGCACGCGGCCCGTCAGCCGCTCGCCGCTCAACGGATGATGCCGGTCGATGATCTCGCCGGTCACGGCGTCCGCACCGCCCCAGAAGCTGAGCGCCGTATCGGTGAACAAGACCTCGCCCTCGGCCGAGCCCGAAACCAGCACGCGGCCCCTAATGTCGGCGGTGTCATGGAGGCTGCTCATCATTCCGTCTCCGTAAGCGCCAGGACCGCAAAACTCGCCAGCCAGTGTTCGCCCATATAGTCGCCAGCCACATGCGCGATCCCGGCTTCGAGATGCCCATGCGCGGCCTCGATCATCACAGGTCGGCGCGGGTCCGTGACCGGCAGGGTGCCCGCCAGACAGGCCCAGCACCACGCGCGACTGAGGCTCAGGCCATCGAGATGGGCAATCTTCCCATCCGAGCGATCGGAAACGGCGGCAGGCGCAAACAACGTGCGCGGCTTGCTGGCTGCGATGTCAGGCAGGAAGGCATCGAACCAGCGGGCGAACTCGGACGCCGGCATAAGCCGGTGCATGCATTCTGCTTCGATCAACGCTGGTGACAGGAAGTCGTCGCCCGAAGGCTCGCCCCAGGCGGGGCATGCGGTGTCAGTTCCGTACCAGCGCAGAGCCGTGGCGCGCAGCAGTTCGAAGAGGATGTCGTCTCCGACGGTGTCGGCATAGTCGGCGGCGAGCCTCAGCGCAAAGGCTGTGTTGTAATGCGTGCCCACCCGTACCGGATAGGTGGCAAGCGGCAGGAAGTCGCGAAAACGCTGGACGATACGCTCCGTCAGCGGCGACAGCGCTGCGCCCCAGGACGGGTCCTCGTGGCCGTGCAATTCGGCGGCAAGCTTCAGCAACCAGCCCCAGCCATAGGGCCGCTCGTAGCCGCGCGCCATGGGCCGGTCGAAATAGGCACATTCGCCGGCGATCCTGTCGGGCACCAGCATCGTTGAAAAGAGATCACGGATCGCCGGCGCTTCCGGCATGTCGGGATGAAGCCGCAGCAGGCGCGCCAGCATCCAGTAGCCATGCACGCAGGAATGCCAGTCGTAGCTACCGTAAAAGACCGGATGAAGCTCGGATGGCGTCTTCGCATCCTCAGGCCCTTCGAGCCCATGAAGGATATGATTGGGATATTCGCGGGTGACATGCCCGAGCGCGATCGCAGCAAAGCGAGAGGCAAACTCGGATGTCAGCGGCGTCATCCTATATCTCCCAAGTCCAGCCGGTCGCCCCAGTCGGCGCGGCGGACCTCCTTGAAGGCGTCGCCATCGCGTTTGCTGAGCGTCAACTCGGCAGCCGTGCCATCGGTGCGACAGAGCTTGACCCGCCCGACACCACCATTGACGCGCGGCGGAGACAGCACCCGGTCACCGACGAGGGCAACAGGCTCGCGTGAGGCGGCGATGAAGATGTATTTCTCGTCCTCCCACGGCACCTCGGCGCCCTTGGCCAGCCGATGCACCCGCGAGCGCGCCACACGACGGGAGAAGTGGCACCAGTCGGGTGCCACGATCGGACAGTTTTCCGAATGCATGCAGGGCGCCACGAGATGCGCCCCGAGGGATCGCAGTCTGTCGCGAACCGCAAGAATGCGCTGCCAGCCGGCCGGCGTGCCAGGCTCGATGACGACGAGCATGCCTTTGGTCAGATCCCAGAGCTTTTCCGTGACGGTTCCGATGGTTGCCGGCTGCAGCTCGTCCAGGACATAGGCGAGCGTCACGAGGTCGGCTGGCCCAAGCGCCGGGATCTTGGCCGTCACATCACCGGCCTGCCAGTGGCTTTTCACGCTGCCGGAGGCGGCGAGTTTTTCGCCGACGCTGCGGATCGCCCCGCTCGCTTCCACCATCTCGGCAGATGCCAGACTGCCCCAGGTATCGGCGGCGGCCCAGAGTGCTGTGCCGGGGCCGCAGCCAAGATCGATCAGCGTCTCCGGCTGAAAGTCCGGTGCCGCATCCTCGACCATGGCAAGCGCTGCGCGAACGGCGGCAAAGGTGGCGGGCAGGCGGGTCGCGAGATAGGCCTTGGCGGCCAGCGCATCATCAATGTGAAACCGCCCGTCACGCACTTCGCGCCGATAGCGATCCGAGAGAATGGCGCTCGCCTTGGCGAGCCGTTCCAGCGGTTCGCCCTGGAGCATCTGGTCGACGGCGGAGCGGAGAGGGGCTGGAAGTTCCATGGGGTGCCCTCAGCCGCGCCGCGCCGCCCATTCGGGGCGGAGGATGGACATCAGGAGGAAATCTGAGCGGCTGCCATCCGGCAGAAGCGCTGCCTCCCGCAGTACGCCTTCCTGGATGAAGCCGACTTTGCGATAGACGGTCTGCGCTCTCAAGTTGCCGCTCACCACGTCGAGCCAGAGGCGATGGGCATTGGTTTCGAGAAAGGCGAAGTCCACGGCACCGGCGAGTAGCGGTCTGCCGACACCCTTTTCCGGACTCGACACCGCGATGCGCTTGACACAGGCATTGCCGTCGCGCCGGTTGAGATCCATCTGGATGACGAAGCCCAGCGCAGAACCCCCGGCATTCTCGCCGATCAGATACGCAAATGCCGGGTCCGCCAGATGCGCCCTGTGTTCGTCCAGACTGTAGCGCCCGATGAACTGGTCATAGCCCGGCTTGCGCTCGGTCTCCATGATGAACGGGATATCGGCCTCGGTCGCACGGCGCAGCCTAAGCGCCGTCACGGATCAGAACTCCACCGCTTCGACGCGCTTGTCGACGAAGCGCAGGCCGACACCGCCGGAGATCAGCTTCAGGGCGAGATCGCCGAACAGCTCCTTGCGCCAGCCCTGGAGGGCTGCCACTTCGGCCTTTTCGCCTTCGGCCGCAATTTTTTCCAGATCATCGCTGTTGGCGATGACCTTGGAGGCAACTCCATGCTTTTCCGAGGTGAGGCGCAGCAGAACCTTCAAAAGTTCGACGGCCGATTGCGTGCCTTCGGGCGCATGGGCGTGGCGCTGCAGATGCGGCATTTCCGACTTTGGCAGTGCAAGGGCCGTATTCACCTGCTCGATGATGGCGGCGCCTGAAGACGAGCGTTCCCAGCCTTTCGGGATGGTACGAAGGCGTCCGAGCGCCTCCACGTCCTTCGGCTGCTGCTGGGCGATCTCATAGATCGCATCGTCCTTCAGCACACGCGAGCGCGGCACGTTGCGGGCGCGCGCCTCGCGCTCACGCCAGGCGGCGACATATTGCATGACGGCGAGTTCGGTCGGCTTGCGCAGCCGCATCTTCAGCCGCTGCCAGGCATGTTCCGGCGGCAGGTCATAGGTTTCGCGGGATTCGAGGATCGCCATTTCCTCGGTCAGCCATTCCGCCCGACCTTCCGCTTCCAGCTGACCCTTCAGCTTCAGATAAACGTCGCGCAGATGGGTGACATCGGCGAGCGCATAATCGAGCTGCTTTTCGGACAGCGGGCGGCGACTCCAGTCGGTGAAGCGCGAGGTCTTGTCGATATGGACGTTCTTCACCTTCTGCACGAGCTGGTCGTAGGAGACAGAATCACCGAAGCCGCAGACCATGGCCGCAACCTGCGTATCGAAGATCGGATGCGGCAGAAGATCGCCGAGATGGAAGATGATTTCGATGTCCTGCCGGGCCGCATGGAAGACCTTCACGACGGCAGAATTGGCCATCAGCTCGAAGAAGGGCTTGAGGTCGAGCCCTTTGGCCATGGGATCGACAATGTATTCATGCTCCGGGCTCGCCATCTGGATGAGGCAAAGTTCCGGCCAGAAGGTCGTTTCGCGGAGAAATTCCGTGTCGATCGTGATGAAATCGGATTGGGCGAGGAGGCGGCAAGCCTCTTCGAGCGCAGCAGTGGTATCGATCATTTCGGCTCGGTCATGGAAACTACAGGATCAACCTTAGTTTCCCTTCTGGCCTTCCTTGTCAATATGAACGACTTGGAAAGCAGCCGGCAGAGGGCGATCCCGGGCGGATGTCCCCCTTATTCGTCGGGTTTGGCGCCCCTGAGCGCCGCGATGTTCTGTCTATGGACGGCTTCGTAGGGCGCAAAGTAGGTGAGCGTACCGGCGGCGAGTTCGGGCGCGACGAAGTCCTTCAGGCTCTGGTTTTCGAGATCGGGTTCACCCAGCCGGGAGAGAAGCCGCGCGAGATAGTCGCGCGTGGCGGTCACCAGCGACGGCGGATAACCGCCGGACGCGATTATCTGCTCGTCGCCGTGATTGGGCAGAATGCGGGAGAACTCGAGACCGGCCAGCCGGTCGAGCTCGGCGATGTGGAAGGCGGTGTTATCGGGCTCCGAGATATAGGTGACGGTATCTTCCAGCGTGTCACCGGCCAGCAGCACGCCGAGATGCGGCAAGAGAAGAACGGTGCCGTCGGCGCTGTGAATGTTGAACTGCATCAGCTTTACGGTAATGTCGCCGACCTGAAGCACCGTCTCGCCCTCGAAGGTCTCCGTCGGCATGACCACGGGGTTGATCGGCGGATCCTTCTCCGCAAGCACCTTGCGCTTTTCGATCAGCGTGTTGCGCGTCAGCTTGTTCGAGATGATCGGGCAGTCGATGAAGCCCGCATTGCCCGCGACATGATCCGTATGCCAGTGGCTGAGCACAACACGGATGCTCGTGACGCCAAGGCTGGAAAGATGGCTGCGGATCGCGCGCGCATGCTCGAAGGAGATATGCGTGTCATAGACGAGCGCCTCTTTCCCCGAAACGATCGCATAGCTTGCAACGCCGAGACTGTAGGCGCCATCATCGAGCCAGTTCGGCCTTTCCGAATGCAGACGTTTGCCGAGGATGCGCCCGTCATAATAGGCGAAGAGCCCGGGATAAGGCTCGTGGATCCGCATCGTCTCGGCAAGGCTCATGTCATGTCACTTTGAAATAGCCGGTCATGCCGGTCTTCTGGTGTTCGATGATGTGGCAATGAAACACCCAATCACCCGGATTGTCGGCCACCAGCGCAAGCTGGACCTTTTCGTCCGGCAGCACAAGGTAGGTATCCGAGACGAGCGGCTGGACTTCTCGCTTGTTCGAAGAGATCGCTTTGAAGTTCATGCCATGCAGATGGATCGGATGCGCATGCGGCGTGACGTTCTCGACATTGAGCAGATAGGTCCGGCCCAGCTTGAGTTCCGCAATTGGCGCGGTCGGATCGGGCGTGTCGCCCGGGTAGGGCACCTTGTTGATCGCCCAGAAAGAATAGCCGATCGAGCCGCAGATCGAATCGCGGGCCGCACTTTCGGCCGTGGCGCTGAGAAGCAGCGGGATTTCCGTCGCGTTTGAGAGATCGGCGTCCACGCCCGCTTTTTCAGCAAGCGGCCCGAGATCGCCGAGATTGCGTTTCAGCGATGAGCCGACGGCGCGCAGCCGCGCCACCACCTTCGGCGTCGAGGGCCTGATGTCCTCCAGCACCATCTCCGCACCTTCGCTGTCGGCGATACGAACAGCGAGATCCAGTCGCTGGCCGGGCGAGACGACGGCCATGTCGAGCGTCAAACGTTCCGGCACCGGATGTCCGTCGATAGCGATGATCTGCGCCTTGGCGCCGGCGAGCTTGAGATTGTAGATGCGGGTCACATCCGCCGCGAGAATGCGGACACGGATAAGGCCGCCGGCCGGAACTTCATAAACCGGTTCGGGTTGCCAGTTGGCGGTCCTGAGCGTGCCGAAGGTCCCGGTCTTCGCCGCATCGCGCGGCTTGAACTGCTCGATGAACTGGCTGTCGCCGCCGAGCCGGAAATCTCGGAGATTCAGCACCACCTCGCCATCGAAGACTGGGTCCCTGTCATCCTCGACCACCAGCACGCCAGCAAGCCCGCGACCCATCTGCGTCAGCGTGTTGCAATGCGGGTGATACCAGAAGGTGCCGGCATCCGGCGGCGAAAAGGCGTAATCGAAGCGGTCGCCGGTATAGACGTAAGGCTGGGTGACGAAGGGCACGCCGTCCTGGTCGTTCGGCAGGCGGATGCCGTGCCAGTGGATAGTCGTCGGCTCGTCGAGCCGGTTGATCAGCCGCGCCTTGAAGGCTTCGCCGCGTCTGGCGCGCAGGATGGGTGGCGAGGGATCTGTCGATGTCTGTCCAGAGAGCGCATAACGCATCACCCCACGCGTCGCCTGCTTGCCGTCGAGCAGCACATCGCCCGTCAGCGCCTCGACCTCGACGGGGTCGGTGGCGGCCAACGCCTGGCTAAGACGCGGCATCACCGCAAGGCCGGTGCCGTAGGCGCTGAGCACGGCGGCAGATTTAAGAAGGGTGCGGCGGGAACAAAGATCACGGTCGAAACCCTCGCTGGTCGTCCCGTTTTTTAAAGTTGAGATGATCGATCAGCAATAGCGTCATCCGGCCATGCTGTCGCAGGCAAGGCTATCCTGTCTCAGCCGCCATCCTTCTCGTTTGGCGGCGTGGCAAGCTTGCTGAAGAATGTCGAGGTGCGCAGCAGGCTGCGGAAACGCATGCGCCGCTTTTCAGTCGGCACGGCATCGCGCGCCCGGATGCGAGCGAGTGTATAGGCGGCAAAGAAGGTCAATACGACGATCACATAGGCAAACAGCGCATGCGGCCCGAAGACCTCCATCAGGAAGGAGGCGATCAGCGGGCCGACGACTGCGCCGATCGACCAGAAGAACAGGGTTCCTGCCGAGACCAGCGCATGCTGACCCGGTGCCGCATGGTCATTGGCATGCGCCGAACACAGCGAATAAAGCGGCAGGGCAAAGGCCCCGAAGCCGAAAATGCCGATGAAGTTCGCAAGCTCCCCATCGCCTGCCAGAAAGGCGAGGAAGACCGAGGCAAGCAGCGCGCCGATCGTCGAGACAAGAATGATGACGCGACGGTCCAGTTTGTCGGAGTAATGGCCAAGCGGATATTGCAGCACGATGCCGGCAAAGATGCCGATGCTCATGAAGGTCGCGATCGCCGTCACCGACATGCCGATGCCATCGGCATAGATCGGCCCGAGCGAGCGGAAGCTCGAATTTGTGAGCCCGATGACGATGCAGCCGACGGTCGCGAGCGGCGAGACGGACCACAAGACCTTGATGTCGAACTTGACGTCCTTCGGCGGCGCGGGGCTCGACTTGTCGGCAAACGAGATCGGCACGAGGGATAGCGAGAGCGCCATGGCGATGATGGCAAAGAGATCGAAGCCGGAGACCCCGAAGAGCGGGATCATGTACTGCGCTGCCGTCACCGAGCCGAGATCGACGAAGCGGTAGACGGAGAGCGTGCGTGCCCGGGTGGCATTGGTGACGCGGGCGTTGAGCCAGCTTTCGACGACGGCAAACAGGCCGGCAAAGCAGATGCCCTGCACGAGGCGCATCAGGAACCAGGAGATCGGGTCGATCACCAGCACCATCATGATTGAGGCGGCAGATGCGATGGCGGCGAGCGCCGAGAAGGCGCGGATATGGCCGATCGCCCGCATGACCTTGGTGATGTAGACGCAGCCGATCACGAAGCCGAGGAAATAGCCCGTGCCGACCATACCGATGACCGAGGTGCTGAAACCTTCCTCGATGCCGCGCAGCGCGATGAAGGTGCCCTGCAGCCCGTTGCCGCCGATCAGGATGCCGGCGGTGATGAGGAGGGGAATGAGAGGGCGGATATCATGCATGATGGGCCTGCAGGCCACGGCGAGGGGTCGGTGAGTCGGTGCCGCGGCGGGTCCAAATTCCTAGACCTGTTTGACAGGTCGCGACAGGCCAAAAACATCGCCCGTCGCAACGCGCCCGGAATTTGCCGTCAGAGGAAGGGCTGCCCCTGAACAGCCTGGACGAAGGTGGCGACGACGACCCCGATCGAGACGAGTGCGCCGACCAGTATGCCGGGTCTGGCAAGGCTGGGCGCGAGCCTGTCGAGACCGAGGCCGAGAAGCGGCAGCGCCTGCATGATGTGAGTGGCGAAGAAATGCGGCACGCGCAGATCGCCGCCGCTGCGCGACCAGCCGAACAGCGGCAGCCCGCCGAGGTCGGTTCTGACGCCGCCGACCCAGTGGCCCGGCCCGCCGATTTCGCCGCTGCCGAGCGCAAAGGCGGTGAAGAGTGTCGCTACGCTGCCGAGCACGAGGCCCCAGCCGCCGCCAAGGCGCAAGGCGATCGGTGCATTCGGGCGCGGCCGCAGCAGGATGTAAACGCCGATGACGAGGCTCGACAGCACCAGAAGGGCGGCACCAGCCCCCATGGCGCTATAGGCCATCGCTTCGAGGGGCGTGCCATCGTTGAAATGTGAGGCCCGACCACGCGCGGCTTGCAGGGTTATGTAGAGAATTTCGCCGCTCGCCGTGATGACGGCAGTAAGGCTCGCCAGCCAGACGCCGCGACCGGCCCGTGTCCTCGGTTCGATGAGCGGCAAGAGCAGAAGCAGGGTGCCGAGCATCAGGGCGAGAGAGGCCTGGAATTTCAGCGGCTTGCTCCAGACGCTGATGTCGTTGAGCAGGCGCTCGTCGATGAAGAGGGTGATCAGGCTGGGGATGGCAAGCGCCAGTTGCAGTCCGATCCCAACGATCAGCAGGCGTCGGGTTCTTTGTTCGGCAGCAGCGAGATCCGGCGTCGGGGCGATTGCAACACTGTCATTGAAGAGCATGGTCATGTGTCAGACCTTTCGGGCGGTGAGTGACGCGTCCGTTGCGCGGGTGATGTAGAAAACCAGAAGGCCAACAGGGCCGAACATGAAGGTAGCGACGAGGATCGGCGCCTGCAGCAGCTGGTTCCAGCCGCGCTTGTCGGCCTCGACGGCGATCCAGGTGCCGATGAAGAGATCGAAGGCGAGGTAATGTACCCAGCCGGCGACGAGCACCGGATCGTCCATGAAGAGTGCCCTGACTTCCGCGATCGAGCCAAAGCCGCCGCCCTCGACGCGGAAGAAATAGACGAAGATCAGCACGGCATAGGTGAGCGACAGCGCGCCGATCAGGCCGAAGCGGATGAAGCGGATGAGGGCTTCCCATCGCGGTGCAAGAATGAGCAGCAGCCAGCCCAGCATGGCGGTGCTGCTGGCGAGCGAAAACACGGTATCGGGGTACATTGGAGCCTCATCTTGACGGTGACAAGATAAGCATGCGCCATAACTTGGCAATGTCAAGATTGATTTTGACTGCGTGGTTTCGAGTGGTTATGAAGGGGCATGGCAAGACAGAAATCCTATCACCATGGCGACCTGCGCCAGGCGCTGATCGGCACGGGGCTCGACATGCTCGAAGAGCATGGCCTCGAAGGCCTGACGCTCCGCAAACTCGCCGCCCGGGTCGGCGTGTCCCATGCGGCACCCGAACATCATTTCCCGACCCTGCGGCACCTGATGACCGCCTTTGCCGTCGAGGGCTTCAGGCTGTTTGCCGCTTCGATGCGGGAGGCTATGGCGGCAGCCCCTGATGATCCGGCAGAGCAGCTACGGGCTGCCGCCCGCGGCTATCTCGCCTTTGCGAGGTCCCGTCCGCATCTCTTCCGCCTGATGTTCACCGCCAACCGCCTCGACTGGGACGACCCGGCCATCGGCCCGCCAGCGAATGCCGCCCATGCCGTGCTCGAGGAGATCTCATTGCCGGTGGCGAGGCGCATGAAGCTGGACACGCCGGAGGGCAGGGCAGCCGTCGAGCAACTCGTCTGGTCGCAGATCCACGGCCACGCCCATCTGATGATCGACGGCAAGCTGCCGCCGGAAGGCGATGGCGGCACCGGCTGTGAGCCCTTCGCGGCGCCGCTCGATCTGGCGAGTGTGTTGTTGCCGGAGTGAGGGGGCGCGGTGGTGGTCCCCATGATTCATCGCAATAATTGTACAAAACCGTGTGATCTCCAGCCGGTTATGGAGGCCGCCGTGATCGGCGGTCGTCGGAAGTCATTATGCCTCCCGACGAGGCGTCACTTCTCTCTCGTGCAATTGGAGCGCGCTCGGGGCGTCACCGCATGCCATAGCAAGAGCGTCAAATGGGAAATTTGGTCAGTCCATGCCGGGCTTTGTGCAGGACCAATCGCCTAGCCATATAACCCTCGACGAACCGATGCAGCTTCAGTACTAGTGTTGAATTAGACTGTTTGTCGTCACCATTCGGAATAAGGCGGAGATTCTGTTGCCGAGTGCCAATTTTACCGGACTTAGCAAGCGTCAAATGGAAGTTCTGAGGCTGGCTCATGGAGGCCTTGGGACGAAAGATATTGGTGCTGCATTAGGTATAACTAACATAACCGTTGCAAGCCATCTGAACTCCGCTCGAAAAAAAATAGGAGTTAGGTCTACTCGTGACGCCGCAGCAAAGTTTGCGGCTTTCGAAGCCGGTGAAAATGCCCATTTACAGAATACTGACATTTCTAACGAAGATATTATCCATGTCCTATTGATGCGCATTGACGATTTCGAGTTATCTGTTCGTACGGCCAACGTCTTGATCGCTGACAACCGGGTATTTGTCGGCGATTTAGTGCAGCTGACCGAGTTTGAGCTGCTTCGACTGCCAAATTTTGGTCGAAGAGCGCTCAACGAGATCAAGGAAATGCTAGCAAGTGTCGGGCTGAGGCTCGGAATGGTTCTATCGAATTGGCCTCCTGACAACATCGAACAAGTTCGAGAGAAGCTCTCAATTGCCGCTAAGGTTAGAGGTATTCCTCAAGCGAAACTAGGAACGACATTCAGGGCTGGTCAAGAGACGCTTGAGATCGCGGTGGATGGCAACGAGAGCGACGAGAGCGCTGCTTTGGAGTCGATCACGCAGCAATTGCACCAAGAATCGAAACGCAAGTTGGAGGCGTTCAGCGAAGCAACAAAAACCCTTAGTAATCAGTATGGATGGTCGGACATCGATGCGTCTAATCGACGTTTCGTCAGTCTGCTGGACCGACCGACTGAAGATATACCGGCGGTTATAGGCTTGGTTTATAGCTCGGCTCTTGAGCTAGGATCGTACCTCGAGTTGGACAATCAGTTACGATCAGGTGAAGTCAGCTACGCTGAAAGCCTAAGACCAGAGGTTCGCCGTCTACTTGAAGATGTTGTTAAAACCGTAGCGCCTTGGGTGCGGCGATTTCCGTCTGCTCGAGAAATCGACAACGAAACCGGCGAGTTTTTATCACAGATCACTTTGGTTGCGCATGCGCGTGAGGCCACAGAAACGGCGTTACGAAGCGCGCTGATCGCTGAAGACATAGCCGAGACTGTCCGTGCCCTCCTGGCATCAAGCGATCGCGCGGGCGCTGTTAGCTATAAGGCTTCTACGCGCGGTGTGCTTTCAGCACGTAATATGGTCATTGCGGCTGCAACGGCTGCGACGACTGTATGGCTGGGCGCTGTCGGCTCCGAATTGGCCCCTCAGTCCGTTCTTGCGCAACGTGCGGCAGGGTTTCTAGCTTCTGCAGAAGCGCCCATTGTTCAGCTTTTCAAAGATCTGCCTTCGGACATTCAGCTCGCAATCAACATGTTGATCAAAGAGGTGAACCAAAAACCTTTCACAGTGCCGTCACCTCTGCCAGATGGACGCCGTCCGATTGCCAAAAAAAAACACGACTAATTTCGGTATCGATCATACCTTTGACAGAAGCCCGCAATCGCGTCTGTTGGCATAAAAGCCCTCCATCTGGGCTACTTCGGAGCTGTTGTCGAATTCGGTCAACCAAAGTGTACCGGCCATTTTCCTCTGTTTGGTTCTAAAGCAGTCAGGTTGATGACAGTCCGCCGCTGCCAAACGCCGCCGTCCACCACAGTCTAATCCAGTCACCCCCAACACCACGCAGCCTTGACAAATCAGGCGCACCATGCGCTTTTCCGCCCGATTTTCTATCGGCTGGCCGTGTGCCGAAATCTTATGCCCGCCAGCCGTCTACCAGTCCAGGAAAGCACTTGATCATGCATCGTTACCGCAGCCACACCTGTGCCGCTCTTCGCAAGTCCGACGTCGGGCAGACCGTCCGCCTCTCGGGCTGGGTCCATCGCGTTCGTGACCATGGCGGCGTGCTCTTCATCGATCTGCGCGATCACTATGGCATCACCCAGGTCGTCGCCGATCCGGACAGCCCGGCCTTCAAGGCAGCTGAAACCGTGCGTGGCGAATGGGTCATCCGCATCGACGGCCTGGTCAAGGCCCGGACGGATGATACCGTCAACAAGAACATGCCGACCGGCGAGATCGAGCTTTACGCTCAGGAAATCGAGGTTCTCTCGGCCGCCAAGGAACTGCCGTTGCCGGTCTTCGGCGAACCCGACTATCCGGAAGACGTGCGCCTCAAGTACCGCTTCCTCGACCTGCGCCGCGAAACCCTGCACAAGAACATCGTCAAGCGCACCCAGATCATCTCGGCGATGCGTAACGGCATGGCCGCTGCCGGCTTTGCCGAATATTCGACCCCGATCCTGACGGCCTCGTCGCCGGAAGGCGCGCGCGACTTCCTCGTGCCGAGCCGTATCCACGAAGGCAAGTTCTTCGCGCTGCCGCAGGCGCCGCAGCAGTACAAGCAGCTGTTGATGGTCGCCGGTTTCGATCGCTATTTCCAGATCGCGCCCTGCTTCCGCGACGAAGACCCGCGCGCCGACCGTCTGCCGGGCGAATTCTACCAGCTCGACGTCGAGATGAGCTTCGTTACCCAGGAAGACATCTGGGCGACGATGGAGCCGATGATGACGGAAGTCTTCGAGCAGTTCGCCGAAGGCAAGCCGGTCACTAAGGAATGGCCGCGCATTCCCTACGATGTCGCGATCCGCAAATATGGCTCCGACAAGCCCGACCTGCGCAACCCGATCGTGATGGAAGGCGTCACCGACCATTTCCGCGATTCCGGCTTCAAGGTCTTCGCCGGCATGATCGCGTCGAACCCGAAGGTCGAGATCTGGGCGATCCCGGCGAAGACCGGTGGTTCGCGTGCATTCTGCGACCGCATGAACGCCTGGGCGCAATCGACCGGCCAGCCGGGCCTCGGCTACATCTTCTGGAAGGAAGAGGACGGCAAGATTGCCGGTTCCGGCCCGCTCGCCAAGAACATCGGCGAAAAGCGTACCGAAGCGATCCGCACCCAGCTCGGTCTCGAAGCGGGCGATGCCTGCTTCTTCGTCGCTGGAGACCCGGCCAAGTTCTACAAGTTTGCCGGTGAAGCCCGCACCCGCGCCGGCGAGGAACTGAACCTCGTCGATCGCGACCGCTTCGAAATGTGCTGGATCGTCGACTTCCCGTTCTACGAATACAACGAAGACGAAAAGAAGATCGACTTCGCCCACAACCCCTTCTCGATGCCGCAGGGTGGTCTGGAAGCGCTGGAAAGCCAGGATCCGCTCTCGCTCAAGGCCTATCAGTATGACGCCGTCTGCAACGGCTTCGAAATCGCCTCGGGCTCGATCCGTAACCAGTCGCCGGAACTGATGGTCAAGGCTTTCGAGAAGGTCGGCCTTTCGAAGGATGACGTCGAGGAACGCTTCGGCGGTATGTACCGTGCCTTCCAATACGGCGCCCCTCCGCATGGCGGCTGCGCCTTCGGCATCGACCGCGTGGTCATGCTGCTCGTCGGTGCGAAGAACCTGCGCGAAATCTCGCTCTTCCCGATGAACCAGCAGGCTCAGGACTTGCTGATGAACGCCCCGTCGCCGGCGACGCCCGCTCAGCTGCGCGATCTGTCGCTGCGCGTCGTTCCGCAGCCGAAGAAGGACTGATCCGCAATCGGGATCTGAAATGACGAAGGCCGGGAGAGATCCCGGCCTTTTATTTTGACTTGAAGACACGAAAAAGTCCGGCTGCTTTCGCGGGCCGAGCTCTTGTCTTGGACGCCGAAGCGATCAGTCGTTGGCGGTGACCTTGAGGCCGATCAGGCCCGGAATGGTTTCCGGCGCGCCCATGGCAGCGCCCATGATCATCGGGAAGGCGACCGGGTTGGCAGGCGCTGCAGCGATGGTGAGCGCCTTCGGGTCGTCGATATAGGTGTTCACCGCGGCCGAGATTTCGTTCTGGATCGCGCCGAGCTTCGCCTGGGCAAGCAGGATCGGCAGCATGCCCTTCACCATCTGCGCCATCTGCGCGCCGTCGGTACCCTGGCTCTTGCCGGCATAATCGAGGCCGCGCTTGGTGATGCCCGCATCCTCGAAGCGGATCTGGGCGTCAACCAGCGACAGCTGCTGCACAAGGCCGAGCATGGCAAGGCCAGCCGCCTGCTGGGCCTGCTCGTTCTGCGGCTGTGCCTGCATCATGCGGGCCTGTTCCTGCATCTGCTTGACGAGGTCTAGCGTGTAGCCGGACATTGAGAAGGCGAGGGAGAGCTTGCCGACATTGGCGAAATCGATCGAGTAGTCCTCGATGTCGATCGTGCCGCTTTCGACCTCCCAGCTGCCGGACATGTTCATGTTGCCGTCGAGCGTGGTCAGACCGAGCGCTTCGATCTGCGCCTTGGCCTGCGGGTCTTCGACGGTGCTGAGATCGGCCTTCACGCCGGTCACAGAGCCTTCGAAGGTGATCGTGCTCTCGTCGTCCGACAGGCCCATCGTGCCGACGGCTTCCGCCATCGAGAACACCGGCTTGCCGTCAACAGTGACTTCGACTGGGCCGCTATGGGCCTCTTCGTAGAACATCAGCGAATCAATGCCCTCGGCATTGGCGTCGCCCGGCACATAAACGCCGGCAAGATAGAGATCCTGAACCTTGAAGCTCGACTTTTCCTCGGTGACGTTCACCTCGGGGAATTCGACGCGTTCGATGAAATAGGCGCCGCCTTCCTCTTCGCTGACGCCTTCCAGCGTCAGCTGTTCAAGCGCAAGCGGCTTCTCGGCGGGCTGGCCGTCGACGCCGAACTTTACGCCCTTGAGCAGCACGTCGGATCCCGAGACTTCGATGGCGTCGGCTGTGATCGTTGTGCCGCCCGTCGCGAAGGCAGCATTGATCTTCTTCAACAAATCCTGCCCGTCCAGCGCAAAGGCGGGACCCGTGAAGGCAGTGAGCGCAGCGCTCGCAAGCAGAATTCGGGTGGAGCGGTACAGGGTCATGAGAAGGTCCTTCGTTCTGGTTCCGCGGGAGGTGCGGACAAAATTGGTCGGCGATATTTATAAGTGGGATTGAAAAAACGTCCACCGGTTTTCGCCATAGCCTGATGCACGCAGATTGCGGCGTGATGGCGGTCACATCGCCTTAATCCACAGGCAGAATCCCCGGATTCCTTGCCGTTGCGGGTCTTCTCCGCTAGGGGAAACCCATGGGGACAAATCAGCTTCCGCCCGACGAGGGTGGCGATCACATTCTTCCAGTCGACCTGAAGGCGGCGCTCGAAGAGCGTTATCTCGCGTATGCCTTGTCGACGATCATGCATCGCGCGCTGCCGGACGTCCGCGACGGGCTCAAACCGGTGCATCGCCGCATCATCCACGCGATGAGCGAGATGGGCATCCGCCCGAACTCGGCGTTCAAGAAATGCGCCCGTATCGTCGGCGACGTCATCGGTAAGTTCCACCCGCATGGCGACCAGTCGGTCTATGATGCGCTGGTGCGCCTCGCGCAGGACTTCTCCCAGCGCTATCCGGTGGTGGATGGGCAGGGCAACTTCGGCAATATCGACGGCGACAGTGCTGCTGCCTATCGTTACACCGAAGCCCGCATGACCGACGTCGCGGCCCTGCTGCTCGAAGGCATCGATCAGGATGCTGTCGATTTCCGCCCGACCTATAACGAGGAAGACGACGAACCGACGGTTCTGCCCGGTGCCTTCCCGAACCTGCTGGCCAACGGCGCTTCGGGCATCGCGGTCGGCATGGCGACCTCCATTCCGCCGCACAATGCGCACGAGCTCTGCGACGCGGCCCTCTATCTGATCAAGAACCCCGGCGCGCCCGTCGAGGAGCTGCTGGCAGATCCCTCCCATCCGGAACGCGGGGGCATTGAAGGTCCCGACTTCCCGACCGGTGGCGTCATCGTCGAGAGCCGCGCCTCGATGCTGGAAACCTATCGCACCGGCCGCGGCGGCTTCCGCGTTCGCGCCAAGTGGGAGACGGAAGATCTCGGCCGCGGCGGCTACCAGATCATCGTCACCCAGATCCCGTTCCAGGTGCAGAAGTCGCGCCTGATCGAAAAGATCGCCGAACTGCTGATCGCCCGCCGCCTGCCACTTCTGGAAGACGTGCGCGACGAAAGTGCCGAAGACGTGCGCCTCGTTCTCGTGCCGAAGAGCCGCACGGTCGATGCGACCCTACTGATGGAATCGCTGTTCAAGCTCACCGAGCTCGAAAGCCGCATTCCGCTCAACATGAACGTGCTTTCGCAGGGCAAGGTCCCGAAGGTCATGGCCCTCAACGAGGTGCTGACCGAATGGCTTGATCACCGCAAGGACGTGCTCGTCCGTCGTTCAAAGTTCCGCCTTGCAGCCATCGACCGGCGCCTGGAAATCCTCGGCGGCCTGCTGATCGCCTATCTCAACCTCGACGAAGTAATCCGGATCATCCGCGAGGAAGACGAGCCGAAGCCTGTCCTGATCGCCAAATGGGATCTGACCGACAACCAGGCCGAAGCCATCCTCAACATGCGGCTGCGCAATCTGCGCAAGCTCGAGGAATTCGAGATCCGCAAGGAGCATGAGGCGCTTTCGGCCGAGAAAGCCGAGATCGAATCCCTGCTTGCCTCCGATGACAAGCAGTGGCAGACCGTCGCCTGGGAAATCGGCGAGGTGAAGAAAAAATACGCCAAGGCGACCGAGCTCGGCCGCCGCCGCACTGTCTTCTCTGACGCACCGAGCGCGGATGTCGAAGCGATCCAGCAGGCGATGATCGAAAAGGAACCGATCACCGTCGTCATCTCCGAAAAGGGCTGGATCCGCGCGCTGAAGGGCCACATCTCCGACACCTCTGCGCTGACCTTCAAGGAAGGCGACGGGTTGAAGGTGGCCTTCCCTGCCCAGACGACGGACAAGATCCTGCTGGTGACCACGGGCGGCAAGGTCTACACGCTCGGCGGCGACAAGCTGCCCGGTGGCCGTGGCCACGGTGAGCCGCTGCGCATCATGGTCGACATGGAAAACGATCAGGACGTGCTGACCGCCTTCGTCCATGACGCAAGCCGCAAGCTGATCTTCGTCTCGACGGCCGGCAACGGCTTCATCGTGCCGCAAGGCGAGGTCGTCGCCAACACCCGCAAGGGCAAGCAGATCATGAATGTCGGCATGCCCGACGAGGCAAAGCTGGTGGTCCCCGTCAGCGGCGATCATCTGGCGGTCGTCGGCGAAAACCGCAAGCTGCTGGTCTTCCCGCTGACCCAGATCCCGGAAATGACCCGCGGCAAGGGCGTGCGCCTGCAGCGCTACAAGGATGGCGGCATCTCCGACGTCAAGTTCTTCGCGATGTCAGACGGTCTGACCTGGGCCGACAGTGCCGGCCGCACCTTCACCAAGACGAAGGATGAACTGGTCGAATGGCAGGGCGATCGCGCCTCTGCCGGCCGCCTTGTCCCGAAGGGCTTCCCGCGCAGCGGTAAATTCTCGGGCTGATCTCGAGGTCCCGTTAGTCAAAGCCGGTCGCCTTGCGGCCGGCTTTTCTCTGTCAGCCGCGCTCCCAGATCGACCAGACACCCATCAGCGTCGCGGCATTGCCCAGGATGAAGTGCGAGACGATCGGGCCGGCGAGGTTGCGGTACTTCAGGTGCAGCCAGCCCCAGACGATGCCGGAGACGAGGGCGACGACGGCGAGCGACTGGGAATAATGCAGGTGCAGGGTGGAGAAGATCAGCGAGGTGATCACGATCGCCGACATCGGGCGGGTCTTGCCCGGCATCAGATCGGCGATCGCCGTCAGCAGCACCCCGCGGCAGATCCACTCCTGGAGTGGTGCGACGATGATGTAGGTATAGACGGTGATCGTGACCAGCTTCGGGTCGATGACCGGCGTTCCCTGAAGCTCCGGATAGAGCATGGTGCGGAAATAGGCCATGGCGGCCAGGGCGACGGCGCTGATGGCAAGTCCCATGCCGACCGATTTCCAGAGATTCCCCATCCGGATGCCCATATCGTGCCGCGTCAGACCGCAGCGCACGGTCAGTCCCCAGATGACGAACGCGCCCCAGACTTCCATCACGCGTGAGGTCCAGAACATCACCTGCGACTGATGGGTCACCTTGAGATTGGTCAGGATGAGGCTGTTCACCAGGGCATAGATGTTGATCATCAGAACCATGGTGACGAAGAGGAAGGCGAGCGCGTGATAGCGCCGGTCGGCTTCCTCGAGCGCCACGAACTGTAGCCTGAGCTTGCCGTAACTCGCCGACAGCTGAGCATAGATCTTGCGGAAGAAGAGGGTGGCAAGTTCAGGCCGATCGCTGAGAAACTCGCGGTACTGCGCGCGGTCGATTGTCCAGCCACGCAGCGGTGTCAGCGTTCTGGCCGAAGCACTGCGCGGATCTCCGCTGATCAGCCCCAGTTCGCCGATCAGGGACCCTTCGCCGGCGATCGCGAGAACATTGCCGCTCTCCTCGTCATAGACCTCGATCTCGCCCTCGGCGATCAGGATGGCAAAGTGGCTATCGTCGCCTTTTCGGAACAGGATTGTGCCGGTGTCATGATGCACCGGGTCGACATGGCTGTGGAAGGCGTCGAGGTAGCCGTCGCTCACCCTGATGGAGGTGTCTTTCAGAAGCTTCTCGGCAAAATCAGGCTGTCCGGCCAGTTGCGTCGCGTCGACCGTGCTCATGCATGTATCCGTCCAGATTGGAATTCGGCCGGATACTACTGATTTCGCTCAGGAAACGCAGAGGTGCCGATCGTCCAATTCTGGGATCAATCGGCGATCGCCTCAAAGACCGGAAACGCTCGCCAGACGCGGGAAGGACTTGATCTTGACTTCGTCGATCGGCACGGGGCGGCCGAGATAATAGCCCTGGCCGAGCTCGATGCCGAGTTCATGCATCAGTTCCACATGATCGGCCGTCTCCAGACCTTCGATCAGGATCTTCAGGCCGCGATTGCGGATGAGGCGAATGATGTCCTCGAGCATGGCGCGCCCAGCCGGACGGCGGGCGTCCTGCAGGAAGGAGCGGTCGATCTTGACGGTGTCGAAGGGGAACAGGCGCAGCCAGGAAAGGCCGGCAAAGCCCGTGCCGAAGTCGTCGAGCCAGATGCGGATCCCGAGCGCCTGCAGATCGGTGATGCAGCGGATGACATCCGACTGCCCTTCCATGTCGATGCCTTCGGTGATCTCGAAGGCGAGCTGCGAACCGGAGACACCGGTCTCTTCGAGAATCGTCGAGACGGCCAGAGCAAAACCGCGGGACTTGAGCTGAATGGCCGAGACGTTGACGCTCGCCATCGGCGCAATGCCGGTCGCGAGCACCTCCGTGCAGGCCCGACGGATCGCCCAGAGGCCGAGATCGAGAATGGCGCCGGTGCGCTCGGCGACGGGGATGAACTGGGCCGGCGACAGCGGCGTGCCGTCGACCATCTTCATGCGCATCAGCGACTCGACCGCTTCGACGCGGCCGGTGCGCAGGTTCTGGATCGGCTGGTAGACCAGATGCACGAGGTCGTTCTTGACCGCCATCCGGAGCGTCGCCGCAATATTTTCATTGTCGTCGCTGGTCAGCGGATCGTTCGGGTTAAACAGTCGGATGCAGTTCCTGCCATTCGCCTTGGCCGAATAGAGCGCCCGGTCCGCCTCGTTGATGATGCGCTCAAGCTTGGGACCGCTCTGCGGACGTGTATAGGAGGCGCCGACACTCACGGTCACCACCGCCTGGCCATCGCGCCGCTGGTCATGGACGAGATGCAGACCCTCGACGGCGCTGCGAATGATCTCGCAGAGCGCCATGACCTGATCGCGGCCTGTGACGCGCGACAGCACGATGAATTCTTCGCCACCATAGCGGCCGACCGAAGCGTTGAGCGGCTTCAGCGTGTCGTTGAGCACGCTCGCGACCAGGATCAGGCAGCGGTCACCGGCCTGATGGCCGTAGAAATCGTTGTATTTCTTAAAGAAGTCGACATCGACCAGGATCGCCGCAAAGGCCTTTCCTTCGCTCTGCCAGTCGTTCCAGTAGTCGCGAAGGCGCTTGTCGACAGCGCGGCGGTTCTCCATGCCGGTGAGGTAGTCGGTGTTGGAGAGACGCTCGAGAGCTTCCCCACGTTTTTCAGCCTCACTGTGCTGATGGGCCGCTTCCACCGCATTGAGAAAGACGTTGTAGCGCTCCTCGTTGAGCTTCCAGTTCACGTAGGACGTGAACAGGAAGCAGGATGCGTAGAACAGGATGACGACTACGGTCTGCTCCAGCGACAGCGCAGGCGCATGCAGCATGCTGTAGAGGAAAATAACGAGGATCGTTGCCGACGTCATGACCGACAGGCGGAAGACGAGATTGAAGAACAGGTTCGCACTCATCATGAAGATGGTGCCGAACAGCATGTAATACCGGAACGCGTCCTCAGCCGTGGTGTAGGTGGCAGGAATAAGCCAAGCGACATATCCGACGACGACAGTTGCAGCGCAACTGAGATCGACCCAATGGAGGCCGACCCGCCGCGCCACGCAGACCTCCATGACCGAGATGGCGAGGATCGCCGCGATCAGTCGTGCCGTGACAGTCTGGACTGCCACATCCGGCAACAGGAAGGCATCCGCTACGCCAAACAGAAGGTAGACGAGCGCGGCAAGCCACAGACCCTGGCGGGTCTGGCGCAACTGCGTGAAGCTGCGATGCGTCTGGTATAGCGCATTCAGGGCAGGGAGGGTGATGGTCTTAGCATCGATTGCAGGAGGGCTGTAATTCGAACCGTCGCTCCATGCGGAGTCCGCTGCAGACCCGCTATGCATGTGCGAGTTTGTGTCGCGATTTCCGCGCACTGGGTTCTTGATGACCCGATCCATCACGACTCCATCGTCACCGCGCACGTCACGCGCTCGTCTACACTAGCTCGCCCACGTGTTAACTATGTTTTAAAGTCTGACTAAAATCGGAGTGCACTTATTGCCGTCCGCGATTATGGTTTACAAAGAATTAATGTGAGTTTTGACTAAATAAGGAGTGAAGTGTGAGTGATGTAAAGATTGCATTCGACGGCCAGAGCCTCATCACGCCGGACTCTATTGCGGCGACGGTCTTTTCGACTTCGGTCGATGCCACAGATAAGGATCTTGCTCTGGCACGTGCCGAAATGGCACTTCACCTCCGTGTTGCGGAGCAGCAGTTCGAGCAGAAAACTGCCGTCGGCCAGATCATGCTTCGCCTGCTGACCGGCCTCCATGAGATCCGCAACCGATTTTCTCCGAAGGTCTGGGAGCAACTCATCCCGGTGGCCCAGAACCATGCCATCGCCCGCCATTTCCATGAGGATCCATTCACCCGCTGGTCTTTCGAAAAGCCGCGCGGCTATTCGGGTGATGCTGGCCTGCTCGATTTCATCTATGGCCATCCGTCGGTCCAGCCGATGCTGGATGCGGCAAGCCCGATGGGCAAGGAAGTCCATGCCTTCACCAGCCAGTCGCCGGCATGCGTCGCTGTCCGGGAACGACGTGATCTGCTTGCCCAATTCGTCGACGACGTTGCATCTTCTCGCGGTGGCGAGGCTGAAATCCTGACCATCGCAGCTGGCCATCTGCGTGAAGGCAGCATGTCGCAGGCCCTGAAGGACAAGGCAATCAAGCGGTGGATTGCGCTCGATCAGGATCCGATGAGCGTCGGCGCCGTCGCCAGCGAATTTGCGGGAACCGCGGTCGAAGCCGTCAACGGCTCGGTACGCACCGTGCTGACCCGCGCGCAGACGCTCGGTACCTTCGACTTCGTCTATGCGGCCGGTCTCTACGACTATCTCGCCGACGAAGTGGCGATCAAGCTCTCGCAGCGCTGCCTGCAGATGCTGAAGCCGAACGGCACTTTCCTGTTTGCGAACTTCTCGCAGGAAGTTCCCGATGACGGCTACATGGAAACCTTCATGAACTGGGCATTGTTGCTGCGTTCGGAAGAAGACATGTGGCGGATCATGCGCGCGACGACAGAAGGTCTCGACGTCGAATGCTCGCTCCGCTTCGGCCAGAACAAGAACATCGTCTACGGCATCATCCGTAAACTGTCCTGAAATGAAACAGCCCTTCGCAGCGTTTGATCTGCGAAGGGCTGGCCTGTCCTAAAATGGGACTTTTCTTCCGCGACTTTTTCTGGCTTCAGCCCTCGGATTCGAGGGGGAAACGCGTCCAGCCCTGATGCATCAGGTGTTCCTGCGGCTGGAAGCGTGTCTTGTAGCCCATCTTCTTCGAGCCCTGCACCCAGTAGCCGAGATAGACATGCGGCAGGCCGAGCGCCTTCGCGCGGCGAATGTGGTCGAGCACCATCATCGTGCCGAGTGAGCGCTTTTCCATCTCCGGATTGTAGAACGAATAGACCATCGACAGCCCGTCGCTCATCAGGTCAGACAGCGCAACGGCGATCAGTTCGCCGCGCGGCTGGGCCGAAATTCCGTCGCCGGGGACGCGCAGGCGGTATTCGATGACCCGCGTCTGCACATGGCTGTCCTCGACCATGATCGCATAGTCGAGCGCCGACATGTCGGACATGCCACCGTTCTGATGCCGATGATCGAGATAGTGGCGGAAGAGAGAGAACTGCTCTGTTGAAGGCTGGGCCGGAAAAACGGTGGAGACGAGGTCCGCATTGGTGGCCTCAACGCGTCTGAAGCCGCGGCTCAGTTCGAACTCGTTGACCAGGACACGGACGGACACGCAGGCGCGGCAGGATTCGCAGGCCGGCCGATAGGCGATGTTCTGCGAGCGACGAAAGCCCCCTTGCGTCAGAAGATCGTTCATCTCGGTCGCCCGCTGCCCGACAAGGTGGGTGAAGACCTTCCGCTCCATCTCTCCCGAAAGATACGGGCACGGCGCAGGCGCCGTCAGATAGAATTGCGGGGAGGGGCTGGTCTGCGTGTTCATATGCGGATGAAGAGAATCCTTTGGCGTGACCTGTCACAGGTAGGATGGCGCAAGAATGAAAAAGGTCAACACTCCGGCGAGACGCCGGAGTTCATTGTTCTGGAGAGACGTGCCAAGCGAGATCAGTAAGTCCTGACTGCAGCCGTGCCGAGCAACAGGTCATGCACCAGACGCGAGCGTTCGATGAAAAGGCCGGCGAGAAGGACGAGCGGCGTCAGGACGGAGTTGAGGATCCAGAACAGCGCCAGATGCGCGATCGCTGTGACGAAGTCGATCTTGCGGCCATCGAGGCGGACCATGGCAATGCCCATCATCCGCATGCCCGGCGTGGACTGGGACGGACCCGCCAGCGACATGCCGAAATAGAGACCGGCCACCACGAAGAACAGGATCGGATAGAGAAGCCAGCCGAGGCCAAGCGTCAGGATGCCCAGGAAGAAGACCACCACGGCCGCCGGGATCCAGAGGAGGCCGATGAAGAGATAGTCGACGAGGAATGCAAAGACGCGCCGCGAGAGCACGCCGCTATAGGCGCGCCAGTCTTCGGGGGCCGCATAGGACGAGTTGCTATCGAGGCTCATATCGGGCTCCTTTAAGGTTGTGTCTCAGATATGGGGAGCCCGATCCCGAATACAATAATCCGTGAAGGTCATCGGCGCAGGATGAACCTCAGCCCCGTTTCGCCAGAAGGCGTGCAACCTCGGGCGCGAAATAGGTGAGGATACCGTCGCAACCCGCGCGCTTGAAGCAGAGCAAGGTTTCGAGCATGGCGCGCTCGCCGTCGATCCAGCCATTTGCCGCTGCGGCCTTGATCTGGCTGTATTCGCCGGAGACCTGATAGGCGAAGACCGGAAGGCCGAAGCTCTCCTTCAGGCGCCAGCAGATGTCGAGATAGGGAAGGCCAGGCTTGACCATCAGCATGTCGGCGCCTTCCTCGACGTCGAGCGCTGCATCGCGCACGGCCTCGGTGCCGTTGGCCGGATCAATGTAATAGGTCTTCTTGTCACCCTTCAGGAGGCCGCTGGTCGAGATCGCCTCGCGGTAAGGGCCGTAGTAGCAGGAGGCGAACTTGGTGGCGTAGGACATGATGCCGACGCTCTGATGACCGGCAGCATCCAGCCCCCGGCGGATCGCGCCGATACGTCCGTCCATCATGTCGGAGGGCGCGATGATGTCGGACCCGGCATCGGCCTGGGCGATAGCGGCGCGCACCAGCTGGTCGACCGTCTCATCATTGACGATCTCGCCATCCCGCAGAATGCCGTCATGGCCGTGGCTGGTGAAGGGATCGAGCGCCACATCGGTGATCACGCCGATATTGGGAACGGCCTTCTTGATCGCAGCGGTCACCTGATTGAGGAGATTGTTGCTCTTCAACACTTCCGAGCCAGTTTGGTCGCGCAGCTCCATTTCCACATTTGGGAAGGTCGCCAGTGCCGGGATGCCGAGGTCGGCCGCTTCCCTGGCAGCCTCGACCGCCTTGTCGACGCTCATCCGGAAAACACCGGGCATCGCCGCAATCGGCTCCATGATGCCGGAGCCCGGCACGACGAAGATCGGCCAGATCAGATCATCGACGGTCAACCGGTTTTCCAGAACCATGCGGCGCTGCCAGTCGGCCTTGCGCAGGCGGCGCATGCGCCGGTGGCCGGTGACGTCGTCTACCTGATGTGTCTTGTCCGTCATGATCGCGATCCTTGGTCTGTCTTCGGCTGCTGATTAGCACGCCGATGGAGGCTTGCAAAACGGAAGCCTGACGGCGGGTGATCTGTGTCTTATCGAGAAGGGATAGGCAGGGATGATGAGATCAGCAGGGGAGGGGGCGGCGGCCGTGCTGGCGGAGGGGTTGTCCCCAGCCTATCTTCCTATCCATGGAAGCTGATTCGTCGCAGACACCCATCCGCAGTCTCACCGAGACCATCTTCGTGCTCTTCCTGCGCGTGGTGGCGCTGTCCTGCCTGTGGTTCGGCCTGCAGTACTGGGCGCTCCTCGTCGGCTACAGCCAGAACGGGCTTGGCCGCTTCGACCTCTTGTCCACACCCTGGCGTGTGGCGGCCACAGGGCTTGCGGTTGTGTTTCCGGTCGCCGCCCTCGGGCTTTGGGTCGCGGGCTCCTGGGGCCCGGTCATGTGGCTGCTCGCGGCAGGCGGCCAGATGCTGATGTTTACAGTCTGGCCGGAGATCTTCGGCCGCAACACGCTGGCCGTCACCATGCATTCCGCGGTCTTCGTCGTCTTCGTTCTTTTCCGCCTGGCGTTGTGGCTCGAAGGGAGACACAAGCAGGAGCGTATAACGGTTGATTTACCCTGATCGCAGGCTGGGCTTTAGTAAGCCTCTGTTAAGCCTGCGTTTTAAATAGAATTTTATGCGCATTGGATACGGTCCTCACCAAGGCGGGAGAAAAAACCAACACCGCCAAACAAAACAGTGAGGCAGACCGATATGAACACCAAGCTCAAGCCGCAGCCGTCCACTCTCGACCCGCAGGAAGAAGCGATCCGTTCGCTCTACCTCGAATCTCTCCACCTCGTCGAGCGTCTTCACCGCCGCCTTCTCGACGTCATCAAGGACGAGTTCGACCGCAAGGGTCGCTCCGATATCAACGCCGTCCAGGCACTCCTGCTCTTCAACATCGGCAATTCGGAACTGACCGCCGGTGAACTGCGCTCGCGTGGTTACTACCTGGGCTCGAACGTCTCCTACAACGTCAAGAAGCTCGTCGATCTCGGCTTCATCAACCATCAGCGCTCGCGCGTCGACCGTCGCTCGGTCCGCATCAGCCTGACCGAAGCCGGCCAGGAAATCGCCGAGACCGTTGCCAAGCTCTATGAGCGCCACATCGGCTCGATCCAGAAGGTCGGCGGTATCGGCACCGACGAGTTCACCCAGATGAACAAGCTTCTGCAGCGCCTCGACCGCTTCTGGAACGACTCGATCATGTACCGCCTCTGATCCACCGGAGGCTACGCGACACCCACGCATTTCCTCCAGTCATGCGGTCGCATTGAGAAGGCGCTAGGTCGCGGGTTCAGCCTGCACCGTAGCGCCTTGTCTCGTTTTGCCTTCGTTCCAGGTTTCTCGACCGCAGTTCTGTAATGAGAAACGCTGTCGGCGCCACCGTGTAGCCGCGCTCGGCAAGAAACCGTTTTACCCGTTTTGTGTATTTGGGTTTTGGAGCCGTGTTGTATCGACCGGCGACCTCAGTCACCTCACGGCCGACAAGCAAAATGTTGGCTCTCGGTTCATTGAGCGAGTTGCGGAGGGAATAGATGGTGTGAGGCCCGTCATAAAACATTCCGACGCAATTCCCCATCAAACCGCCCTCGCGCTGATAGTCGAATTTGGTCAGTAGCTCGACGATGCGCCACCCATCCTCAAAGCTGAATACCACCACACTGTCATCGACCTCTTCCATCAAAGCCCCCCGCAAATCACCGCTCACAGCTGAGGGAATCAGCGAACCCGGGCGCGAGCAAGCAGCCTGAACCATGTCTGGACGACGATCTTTGGGCGGGACTACCTGAGCCCGATAGCCCCGGATTCGGTCTACACACTCCCGTGACGCAACCCTTGGTGACACGAATTGGCCATATTGATATGGGACCGCCGAGACTAGGAACGGAGGTGCGTCGATAGCCTCCGATCGACCCCGAAATGGATGTCCCTGCCTCTCTGGCTGCGCTTTGTTAACCATGGCGCGGTATGCGTTTGGGACAGGTTCAGGATGAAACGGTAGGAAATATGTCCAAGACGTCTGGAATTGTTGCTCTCTCGCGCCGCTCCCTGCTGCGTGGTGCCGCCGCTGCCGGTGCTGCGGCATTCACCGGACAGGCCATGGCGCAGGACACGGTCAATGACTTGATCAATGCACCGCGTCGCGGCAACTGGGATGACCAGTTTGACGCCCAGGCATCGCGTTCTGTTGCTGCCGTCACGTCGAACACGCCGATGCTGAGCGCGAGCAATCTCGTCAACATGCAGCAGGCGATTGGCCAGCACCAGATGATCGTCTCGAATGGCGGCTGGCCTACGATTAACGCACCGGCGGCGCTGCGCATCGGCGCTACGGACCCCGCCGTGCAGAGCCTGCGCCAACGCCTGATGATCTCGGGCGACCTGTCGCGTGAAGCCGGTATGTCCAACTCCTACGATTCCTACGTCGAGGGCGCGGTCAAGCGCTTCCAGGCTCGTCACGGTCTGCCGGAGGACGGTGTCCTCGGCGAGTTCACCGTCAAGGCGCTGAATGTCGGCGCCGATGTCCGCCTGAACCAGCTCAATACCAATCTCGTTCGCCTGCAGTCGATGTCTGGCGATCTCGGCCGTCGTTACGTGACGGTCAATGTTCCCGGCGCCTCCGTCGAAGCCGTCGAGAATGATCGCGTCGCGCTGCGCAACACAGCCGTCGTCGGCCGTATCGACCGCCCGACCCACATGATCAACTCGAAGATCTATCAGGTCATTTTGAACCCTTACTGGACGGCGCCTCGCTCGATCATCGAGAAGGACATCGTGCCGTTGATGCGCAAGGATCCGACCTATCTGACGCGCAACGCCATCCGCCTGTTCGATAACAGCGGCCGGGAAGTTGCGCCGGAAACGGTCGATTGGAATGCCGCCAAGGCGCCGAACCTGATGTTCCGTCAGGATCCCGGCAAGATCAACGCCATGGCATCGACCAAGATCGACTTCCACAATCCGCACAACGAATACATGCACGACACGCCCCAGCAGGGCCTGTTCAACAAGCTCATGCGGTTTGAATCCTCGGGCTGCATCCGCGTGCAGAACGTGCGTGACCTCGTCACATGGCTGCTGCGCGACACGCCCGGCTGGTCACGCCAGGAGATCGAGCGCGTCATCACGACCCGCCAGAACAACCCGATCAAACTGGCAGAAGAAGTGCCTGTTTACATCGTCTATATCAGCGCCTGGTCGACCCGTGACAACATCGTCCAGTTCCGTGACGACATCTATCAGAAGGACGGCGATGCGCAGCTGGCGCTGCAGGCCAATATCGGCGTTGAACAGTTTGCGGGCTCCGTGGAAGAGGACTTCGTTCCGCTGCAATAAGGGCCTCTGCCGCACGCGAAAGATCCCAAGCCGCGCCTCGTGCGCGGCTTTTCTTTTTTCGGGGCTGCGGCCATTCGCCCCCGCGCGTCAATTGATCTGCAAATGTCGCTCTCCGTATTGCTCTCGTGACTGCGGAAGTTTAAGACCCCACAGCATCAAACGCTTTTGAGGAGCCAGCGATCATGTCGAACAACGATGCCTTCTTTTCTCGTTCTCTCGCCGATACCGACCCGGAAATTTTCGGTGCGATCGAGAAGGAACTCGGTCGTCAACGTCACGAGATCGAGCTGATCGCCTCTGAGAACATCGTCTCTCGTGCCGTGCTCGAAGCCCAGGGCTCGATCATGACGAACAAGTATGCGGAAGGCTATCCGGGCAAGCGCTACTACGGCGGCTGCCAGTTCGTCGATATCGCGGAAGAACTCGCGATCGATCGCGCCAAGAAGCTCTTCGGTGTCAACTTCGCCAACGTTCAGCCGAACTCCGGTAGCCAGATGAACCAGGCCGTGTTCCTGGCGCTCCTGCAGCCGGGCGATACCTTCATGGGCCTCGACCTGAACTCGGGCGGTCACCTGACCCACGGTTCGCCGGTCAACATGTCCGGCAAGTGGTTCAATGTCGTCTCCTACGGTGTGCGTGAAGACGACCACCAGCTCGATATGGAAGACGTTGCAAAGAAGGCCGAGCAGCACAAGCCGAAGTTGATCATCGCCGGCGGCACTGCCTATTCCCGCACCTGGGACTGGAAGCGTTTCCGCGAGATCGCAGACTCGGTCGGCGCCTATCTCATGGTCGACATGGCCCACATCGCCGGTCTCGTTGCCGGTGGCCAGCATCCGTCGCCGTTCCCGCATTGCCATGTTGCGACCTCCACGACCCACAAGTCGCTCCGCGGTCCGCGCGGCGGCATGATCCTGACGAACGACGAAGATCTGGCGAAGAAGTTCAACTCGGCCGTCTTCCCGGGTCTCCAGGGCGGCCCGCTGATGCATGTCATCGCCGCAAAGGCCGTTGCCTTCGGTGAAGCGCTGAAGCCGGAATTCAAGGATTACGCCGCTCAGGTCGTGAAGAACGCCAAGGTTCTGGCCGACACGCTCATCAAGCACAATCTCGACATCGTCTCCGGCGGCACCGACAACCACCTGATGCTGGTCGATCTTCGCAAGAAGAACGCTACTGGCAAGCGGGCGGAAGCCGGCCTCGGCCGCGCTTACATCACCTGCAACAAGAACGGCATTCCCTTCGACCCGGAAAAGCCCTTCGTCACCTCGGGTATCCGTCTCGGCACACCGGCCGGTACGACCCGCGGCTTCAAGGAGGCGGAATTCACGGAAATCGGCAACCTGATCGTCGAAGTTCTCGATGGCCTGAAGGTCGCCAACTCGGATGAAGGCAATGCCGCCGTCGAAGGTGCCGTTCGCGAGAAGGTCGTGGCTCTCACCGACCGATTCCCGATGTACCCCTACATGTAAGGCATTAGGCTGATGCGCTGCCCCTTCTGCGGATCGGATGAAACCCAGGTCAAGGACTCGCGACCGGCGGAGGATAACACCTCCATCCGCCGGCGGCGTATCTGTCCGGATTGCGGGGGGCGCTTCACCACCTTCGAACGGGTGCAGCTGCGCGAGCTGATGGTCTTGAAGAAGACCGGCCGCAAGGCACCTTTCGCGCGCGACAAGCTGGTGCGGTCCTTCCAGATCGCACTGCGCAAGCGCCCTGTTGATGCGGACCGCATTGAGCGCGCCGTCTCGGGCATTGTGCGCCGCCTTGAAAGCTCTGGGGAGACCGAGATCTCCTCGGAAGAAATCGGTCTGCAGGTGCTCGAAGCCCTGAAGACCCTCGATGACGTGGCCTTCGTGCGCTACGCCTCGGTCTATCGCGACTTCAGTCACGCCGAGGATTTCGAGAACGTCATTGCCGAGATCAACGCCAAGATCTCCAGAGACAGCACGGCGGATTGACGACGTGTCCATTACCGCCCGCGACGAACGGCATATGCGGGAGGCAATCGAGCTCTCTCTGAAGCATGTCGGTCGCACCGGCCCCAATCCTTCCGTCGGATGCGTGATCGTCAAGGATGGCGAGGTCGTCGGTCGTGGTGTCACCGCGCTCGGTGGACGCCCCCATGCAGAACCACAGGCACTCGCCGAAGCCGGCGAGAAGGCGAGGGGGGCGACCGCCTATGTCACGCTCGAACCCTGCTCGCATCATGGCAAGACGCCACCTTGTGCCAATGCCATCGTCGCCGCCGGCATTGCCCGCGTCGTGGTCGCGGTGGCTGATCCCGATCCGCGTGTCTCCGGCCGGGGTCTGAAGATCCTTGCGGATGCCGATATAGAAGTGACCATCGGCATCCTGCAGAAGGAGGCGCGTCGGGCCATGGCGGGTTATCTCACCCGGCAGACGAAGGGACGTCCGCAAGTAATTCTGAAACTTGCCGTTTCTTCTGATGGGATGCTGGGGCGCGTTGGCGCAGGCCAGGTGGCGATCACGGGTGCCGAGGCACGCGAAGCCGTGCATCGTCTGCGGGCGCAGAGCGATGCGATCCTGGTCGGCATCGGCACTGCACTCGCCGATGATCCCGAACTGACGGTCCGCTTGGCGGGTCTCGAAAGCGCTTCCCCGTTGAGGATCGTGCTCGATCGCAAGGCGGAGATGCCGGTGACATCCAAGCTTGCCAAGACGGCAAAAGACGTCCCGGTTCTCGTCGCCGTAGCACCTGGCGCGGTCGGCAATCGTGCAGAGCTGGCCAGCATGGGCGTCGAAGTGCTGGAGGTCCCCGGGGTAGAGGAGTTGCTCGGCGCGCTCGCGCAGCGGGGTGTGTCGTCACTGATGGTGGAAGGTGGCGCGCGTGTCGCGACCGACATGCTGGCGCGCGGAATAGTCGACCGGATCGAACTCTACGACTCTCCGGTAACCATCGGGGAAGGCGGTATTCCTTCGCCGATTTCAGCCGGCCGCCTGCCTGCGGGTTTCGTCAAGATCGACGAAAGACAGGTCGGGAGCGACCGGCTGCAGATCTTCGAGAGACTGCCTGCGTCTGCCTGGGTTTAACGGAAGAACAGCAGGAAAAGAATGATAAGGGGGATCGGTACGCCGATCAGCCAGAGAAGAATGCCGCGACCCATGGGGTGCCTCCGTCTTTCGTGTTGTGAGGCAACCTCCTCCGGGCGCCTTTCATGAGCGGAAACACGTGGGCACCATCAAAGGTTCCATCATACCCGAAAAGCCCCGTGTCCGAGGACACGGGGGTCAAGGTGGGGCATGGAGGGGAGGCAGAGGGTAATCAGCGGACGTAGAAGGTCATGCCGCCATCGGCGGCCTGCTCGGCACCGACGATATTGGTGAGCTCGACCTTCTCGCCTTCGAGCTTCTGGGCGAGAGAGCGGTTGGCGATAACAGCCGCCTGCAGCTGTCGCGCTTCCGGCGATGTGGGAGAGACCCCGGAGAAGCGTTCATGCGCCGTGTCATGGGTTTTCAACGAGTCGAGGCGGATGACGTTGAAGTCCTTGGGCGACATGGTCTGAATGGTGGTCTCGATGCTGCTATCGGGCATACCGGCGGCAGAAGGCATGGCGGCATAGCTCTCGGCGCCGAAGGCGATGGCCGACAATGCGGAGGCACTCAGAACGGTTGCAAAGCGATTCATGGTCCTGTTCCTTTCGAGGATGTTCGCGATGGCGGGGGATTCCGTCGCTCGCTTGCAGGACTGAAGGTGGTGTCGGTTTGTGGCGAAATCCTGGCTCTAAGCCCCTGAATTCCATTAAACATTTGTCACGCTGGCTGCCCGATTTCCGCCTGCATTAGCGAGAGTGGAACAATCCGTCCCGGGCGAAGATCGGCCTGACGCAATAAGCCTTGCCAGGAGCGCAGGTCCGGCCATCAGCAAAAACACTTGCCTTCCGGGAAACGGCGTGGTTTGACCGCGTTTCTGTTCGGCCAGGGGCCGCAATCACATTCAAGATCGGATCAGACCCATGGGAAACAAGACGGCATCGCCGCATTTGCTGATCGTCGAGGCACGCTTCTATGACGACATGTCGGACGCTCTCCTGGATGGCGCCAAGCACGCCTTGACCGAAGCCGGCGCAACCTTCGACGTCATCACCGTGCCGGGTGCCCTGGAGATCCCGCCGGCGATCGCCATGGCGCTGGATGCCATGGACGACGAGGGGACGCAGTATGACGGCTTTGTCGCGCTCGGCATGGTCATCCGCGGCGAGACCTATCATTTCGACATTGTCGCCAACGAATCCTCGCGTGCGCTGATGGATCTCGCTGTCTCGGAATCGCTGCCGATCGGCAACGGCATCATGACCGTCGAGAACGAAGAGCAGGCCTGGGCGCGCGTCAAGCGCAGCGGAAAGGACAAGGGCGGCTTTGCTGCGCGCGCGGCGCTGTCCATGATCGAACTGAAGAAGAAGCTGGGTGGCTGAGTGATGACGGGCGAAGGCAAGCATCCGGTAAAGCCGGCAAACCAGCGCGGCGCCGCCCGCCTCGCGGCCGTACAGGCGCTCTACCAGATGGATATCGCCGGCTCCGGCGTGCTTGAGGTCGTGGCGGAATACGAGGCGCACCGTCTGGGCCAGGAAGTCGACGGCGAGACCTATCTGAAGGCGGACGCTTCGTGGTTCCGCTCGATCGTTGCGGGCGTCGTTCGCGACCAGACGAAGATCGACCCGTTGATCCGTGGCGCCCTGCAGGACGACTGGTCTTTGTCGCGCATGGATAGCACCGTGCGCGCCATTCTGCGTTCCGGCACCTTCGAATTGATCGAGCGCAAGGATGTACCCATCGCGGTCATCGTAACGGAATATGTCGAGATCGCTCAGGCCTTCTTTACTGAAGACGAGCCGAAGCTGGTCAACGCCGTTCTCGACCGGATTGCAAAGCAGGTTCGCGCTCCAGCGCAAAAGTAGGAACAGACGGATGAGCATCGCGACTGAGGCAGGGCTGGACGGACAACTTTCGACAGCCAAGCGTAACGTCGGGTTGCTCGCCGTAGCGCAGGCAATCCTCGGCTCCGCACCGCCGCTCGCCTTTGCCGTCGGTGGTCTCGCTGGTTTCCAGATGCTGGGTGCTGACAAGTCGCTGTCGACCGCTCCGCTGACGGGCTTCAACATCGGCGTGGCCGTCGGCGCGATCGTGGTGGCCGCGGCCTCCCGCGTTCTTGGCCGCCGTGAAAGCTTCATGGTCGGCGCGCTGATGGGCGCGCTCGGAAGCGCACTGGCCGCCTTCGCGCTCATCCAGTCGAACTTCTGGCTCTTCGCCTTCTCTCTGCTGCTCATGGGCATATCCGGGGGCTTCACCCAGAAGATCCGCTTCGCGGCCGCCGACGCATCGCCGAGCTTCTACAAGGGCAAGGCGATTTCGTGGATCCTTGCTGCGGGGATCATCTCTGCCATTGCCGGACCGCAGATCGCCATCTGGTTTAAGGATGCGCTCGCGCCTGTGACCTTCGCCGGTGCCTTCCTCGGCTTGGTCCCGCTGCTGCTCTGCGCAATCGGTGTCCTGTTCTTCTTGAAGCTGCCGAGCATTGCCGACAAGAAAGCGGAAGCCTCAGGCCCCACGCGACCGCTGCGCGAGATCGTCATGACGCAGCGCTTCATGACCGGCATGATCTGCGGCATCAGTTCCTATGCCCTTATGACCTTCATGATGACCGGTGCTCCGCTGGCGATGGTCGTCGGCTGCGGCTTCTCGTCGGACCTCGCGACGCTCGGCATACAATGGCACGTCATTGCGATGTTCGCGCCGAGCTTCTTCACCGGCATGTTGATCACCCGCTTCGGCGCTGAGAAGGTGGTTGCAGGCGGCCTGCTGATCCTCATGGCCTGCGCTGTTGTCGCCCATATGGGCATTGCGCTCTGGAACTTCTGGGGGGCGCTCGTACTCCTGGGCATCGGCTGGAACTTCGGCTTCATCGGCGCCACCGCCATCGTCGCCTCGAGCTATCGTCCGGCCGAAGCCGACAAGGTGCAGGGTTTCCACGACATCATTCTCTTCTCGACGGTAGCACTTTCGTCTTTCTCCTCGGGCAAGGTCTTCACCGCCTTCGGTTGGTCCGTGATGAATCTGGTCATCTGGCCGATCACGATCACCTGCCTCCTGCTGGTCGTTCTCCAGCTTCGCGCGGCGGCCCGCAAAGCCGCCTGAGTTCCCACCCCACTGGAAAATATGCGTACTTGACGTCGCTAAAAGCGCGACGCAATCTCGCCACGCGTTGACGAGGTCTCAGAGGAGGGGGCCTGAGTCTGCGAGTCACGGCCCGCGATGAGTGAGGCGCGGGCAATACGGGAGGGTATTGCGAATGACGGTTCTTCTAGGCGTAATTTTATGCGGGTTGCTGTCTGTGGTCTACGCGGTCTGGGCGACGCGCTCGGTTCTGGCCGCTGACCAGGGCAATGCCCGAATGCAGGAAATTGCAGGCTATATTCGCGAGGGTGCTCAGGCTTACCTCACTCGGCAATACCTGACCATCGCGATCGTCGGCGCCGTCGTATTCGTCGCTACCTGGCTTCTTCTGTCCGGAACGGCTGCCATCGGCTTTCTGATCGGCGCCGTCTTGTCCGGCGCTGCCGGCTTCATCGGCATGCATGTCTCGGTCCGCGCCAATGTGCGCACCGCTCAGGCCGCCTCGCATAGTCTGGCGGCCGGTCTCGACATCGCTTTCAAGTCCGGCGCCATCACCGGCATGCTGGTCGCGGGCCTCGCTTTGCTGGGCGTTTCCATCTACTTCTATATCCTGACCGCAATCCTCGGTCATGAAAGCGGCTCACGTGCCGTTATCGATGCGCTCGTCGCGCTCGGCTTCGGCGCCTCGCTAATTTCGATCTTCGCCCGTCTGGGCGGCGGTATCTTCACCAAGGGCGCCGACGTCGGTGGGGACCTCGTCGGCAAGGTGGAAGCCGGCATTCCCGAAGACGATCCACGCAACCCGGCGACCATCGCTGACAATGTCGGTGATAATGTCGGCGACTGCGCCGGCATGGCCGCCGACCTGTTCGAGACCTATGCGGTCTCGGTAGTTGCCACCATGGTTCTGGCTGCGATCTTCTTTGCCGGTTCGGCCGTGCTCGATATTGCGATGATCTATCCGCTCGCCATCTGCGGCGCCTGCATCATCACCTCGATCATCGGCACCTTCTTCGTCAAGCTCGGCACCAGCGGCTCGATCATGGGCGCTCTTTACAAGGGTCTGATCGTCACCGGCCTCCTGTCGGTGGCTGGCCTCGCGATCGCAACCTCTCTGACCATCGGTTGGGGTTCGATCGGCACCGTCGCAGGCACCGACATCACCGGGATGAACCTGTTCATCTGCGGCATTCTCGGCCTCGTGGTGACCGCGCTGATCGTCGTGATCACCGAATACTACACGGGCACCAACAAGCGTCCGGTGAACTCGATCGCTCAGGCCTCGGTCACCGGTCATGGCACCAACGTCATCCAGGGCCTCGCGGTCTCGCTGGAATCCACCGCACTTCCCGCCATCGTCATCGTCGGCGGTATCATCGCGACCTTCCAGCTCGCCGGACTTTTCGGCACAGCGATCGCTGTCACCACCATGCTCGGCCTCGCCGGCATGATCGTCGCGCTTGATGCCTTCGGCCCGGTGACCGACAATGCCGGCGGCATCGCCGAAATGTCCCATCTGCCGCCTGAGGTGCGCAAGTCGACCGACGCGCTCGATGCCGTCGGCAACACCACCAAGGCCGTCACCAAGGGCTATGCCATCGGCTCGGCCGGCCTCGGCGCTCTGGTCCTTTTCGCGGCCTATTCCAACGACCTGGCTTACTTTGCCGCAAACAGCGCCCAGTATCCTTATTTCGCGGACATGGGGTCGATCTCCTTTGATCTCTCCAACCCCTATGTCGTTGCCGGCCTCATCTTCGGCGGTCTGATCCCCTACCTCTTCGGTGGCATCGCCATGACCGCCGTCGGTCGTGCGGCCGGCTCGATCGTCGAGGAAGTCCGCCAACAGTTCCGCGACAAGCCGGGTATCATGCAGGGGACCGAAAAGCCGGACTATGGCCGGGCGGTCGACATCCTGACCCGCGCGGCGATCAAGGAAATGATCATTCCCTCGCTGCTGCCGGTTCTGGCACCTCTCGTCGTCTATTTTGGCGTGCTCCTGATCTCCGGCTCCAAGGCGTCCGCCTTTGCTGCCCTCGGCGCCTCGCTGCTCGGCGTCATCGTCAACGGCCTCTTCGTCGCCATCTCCATGACCTCCGGCGGTGGCGCCTGGGACAATGCCAAGAAAAGCTTCGAAGACGGCTTCATCGACAAGGATGGCGTGAAGCACCTGAAGGGCTCGGACGCCCACAAGGCCTCTGTCACCGGTGATACGGTCGGTGATCCCTACAAGGATACCGCAGGCCCTGCCGTCAATCCGGCGATCAAGATCACCAACATCGTCGCGCTGCTGCTGCTCGCCGTGCTCGCAGGCTGAGGCGACGAGGTGAAACAAAAAGACCGCGGAAGGCAACTTCCGCGGTCTTTTTCATGTCTCGATGGGCGAGGAGGGGAGCCCCCTCGGCGGATGGCCTTAGTTGCCACCCAGAATGTTGCGGACGCTGTTGGCTGCGCCACCACCACCGGCCAGCAGCTGCTGCAGGAAGGTGAGATCGCGACCGCCGGTCGGCGTCGTGCGGGAAATCGTGTCGAACACTTTGCCGTCCTGCAGGGTGTAGTTCGCGCGCTGCGCGACGACGCCATCCTTGTCGAAGTAGATCGCGAGGATCTGCTGGTCGACGAGTTGCTGCTTCATGAAGGCCACCGGGCGGGTACGCTTCTGGGAGATGTAGTAGAAGACCTCGCCGTCGAAGGTAGCCGTGGTCGACGGCGTGCCGAGCGAAAGAAGGACCTGTTCGCGGCTGGAGCCGACCGGCACCAGATCGAGTGCGGCCTGGTCAACGACGTAACCGTTGTGGAAGACCTCTGATGTCTGGCAGGCGGAGAGGCCGATGGTGACGGCAAGAGCAAGTGCGGTCGTGCTCAGGAGCTTCCTGTCCGACTTGAAAATCCTGATATCCACTCAAACGTCTCCCATGACTGTCGATGGCACCTTTCGGTGCCGGATCGCTTCTGCGCATAGCATTGTGGCCTTTCCGGGGAAAGCCGCCGCAAAGCCTGCGCCGCCGATTTGCCGGTCAATCTGCCGCGAGATGCGGCATCCGTGCCGGATATCGGCATTGCAATTCACGCCTGCTTCGGTAAACCAGCTTTCGCAATCATGCAACACGACCACGTCCGGGCTCACCACTTCGGTCGGCTCTTTTTGGTGGAATTGGATGGTATTCGGCTTCTTTCGGCAGAAAAGAAACAATCAAGTGATCGTCGAGCGCCAGTATGGGGCGCTGACGGCGGCTGCGCGCACGCCTGCCTTCTATCTCGACATGAATGTTCCGGACACCGTGATCGGCCGGTTCGAGATGTTGACGATCATGCTGATTCTCTATTTTCGCCGCACGGCAAAATCTCCGCGCAGCGGCCAGGAGATCGCGCAGAACATCATCGACGCCTTCTTCGAGGATGTCGATCACTCCATCCGCGAACTTGGTGTCGGCGATCCCGGCGTGCCGAAGCGCATGAAGAAACTCGCCGGCATGTATTACGGGCGACTGGAATCCTATGCCGCGGCCCTGGACAAAAACGATCGCGAGGCGCTCGCGGCCGCGCTGAAGCGCAACATTCATCCCGAAGAAGGCGAGGCTGCACCCTCCATGCAGGCGCTGGCCGACTGGATGTTTGCAGCCGAGCAGGCGCTGGCGGCGCTGGATGAGAACGAAATCGAGACGGGCATGGCCCGCTTGGCCGTCCCGGAAAACTGAGCAGCGGCAAGCGCCAGAAGCGCAGAGGTCGCGCCGGACGGTAGAACAAGGATTGATGACATGACAGGCAGCAATGCAAGGGACCCTCGCGAGTTCACCTACCTGGTGAAGGTCGCCCATATTTCCGCCAACCCGGTGCAGGTCCATGTGGAGGCCGACGAGCGCGAGCGTCAGGGTCTTGCAGAGTTGTGGAACGTCGAGGCGGTCAATCGTCTCTCTGCCGACCTGCAGATCGCCCGCTGGAAAAAGGACGGTGTACGCATCAAGGGTCATGTTGCGGGAGAACTAGTGCAGGCCTGCGTCGTGACCCTGGAACCGGTGGTCTCCACGATCGACCAGGAAATCGACCAGATCTTCGTGCCAGAGGGCTCGAAACTCGCGCGCATCGTGCTCGATGGAGCGGGCGAAATGGTGCTCGATCCAGAAGGTCCCGATCTTCCGGAGACCTTCACAGGCGACACCATCGATGCGGGCGCATTGGTGGCTGAATTTGCCGCTCTCGACATCGATCCCTATCCGAAAAAGGAAGGCGTCGCCTTCTCCGGACACATCGAAAGCAAGGTCGAAGAAGTCAAGAAGCCGTCGCCCTTTGCGGTCCTGAAAGACTGGAAAAAGGATTGATCATCCCCCATCTGCACCTGCGGGTGGGTTGTGTGCCGAATGAAAAGCGCTATTTTGGCCGAAAATATCGCTTGCCAGCGATGAAGAAGGGTCAGGTCTAAGTGATCAGAATTTCTGTCGACGTCATGGGTGGAGACTTCGGTCCCGAGGTCGTCATCCCCGGAGCCGCGAAGGCACTCGAGCGTCATCCCGATGTCACCTTCCTTCTCTTCGGCCAGCAGGAGCGCTGCCTGCCGATCCTGGCGCAGTTTCCGAAGCTGAAGGAAAAATCGACCTTCCATCACTGCGAAGTCTCCGTCACCATGGACGAAAAGCCGAGCCAGGCGCTTCGCCGTGGCCGCTACGTCTCCAGCATGTGGCGCTCGATCGAGGCCGTGAAGTCCGGCCAGGCCGATGTCGCCGTGTCGGCCGGCAATACCGGCGCATTGATGGCCATGGCGAAGTTCTGCCTGCGCACCATGGCGACCATCGAGCGCCCGGCGATTGCCGCGATCTGGCCGACGCTCTCTGGCGAAAGCATCGTGCTCGACGTCGGTGCCGGCATCGGTGCAGACGCCCAGCAACTGCTCGACTTCGCCGTCATGGGCGGCGCCATGGCGCGCGCGCTGTTCGAAATCGAGAAGCCCATGGTCGGTCTTCTCAATGTCGGCGTGGAAGAGATCAAGGGCCAGGAAGAGGTCAAGGAAGCCGGACGTCTCATTCGTGAGGCCGGCCTCGACACGATCGATTATTACGGCTTTGTCGAAGGTGATGATCTGGGCAAGGGTACGGTGGATGTCGTCGTCACCGAAGGCTTCACCGGCAATATCGCGTTGAAGACCGCCGAAGGCACGGCCAAGCAGATCGCCGAATATCTGCGCTCGGCCATGTCGCGCACCTGGATGGCCAAGCTCGGTTACATCCTGGCAAAGGGCGCCTTTGATCGACTGCGCGAGAAGATGGACCCGCGCAAGGTCAACGGCGGCGTCTTCCTCGGCTTGAACGGCATCGTCATCAAGAGCCATGGCGGCACCGATGCCGAAGGCTTTGCGGCAGCACTCGATGTGGGCTATGACATGGCCCGAAACGGTCTCACCCAGAAGATCGAAAACGACTTGAAAAAATATCACGCGCGGCACCCGTCTCCGGCCGGCCCCGAAGCGGCGTGAAAGGTAGGAAACTCCAATGATCCGTTCTGTAGTTCGCGGTTTCGGAGCATCGCTCCCGAAACGGGTTATGACCAATGGCGACCTCGAAAGCCTGGTTGAAACCTCCGACGAGTGGATTGTTCAGCGTACCGGCATCAAGCAGCGCTACATCGCCAGCGAGGGCGAGACGACGGCATCGCTCGGCGCCGCCGCCGCCCAAGAAGCGCTCGATCGCGCTGGTCTGACAGTCGCCGACATCGATCTGATCATTTGTGCCACCTCCACGCCCGACAACACCTTCCCCGCGACGGCCGTCAACATCCAGAACCGTCTCGGCATGCATCACGGCTTCGCCTTCGATGTCCAGGCCGTCTGTTCGGGCTTCGTCTATGCCATGGCAACCGCTGATCTCTATATCCGCGGCGGCATGGCCAAGCGCGTGCTGGTCATCGGCGCCGAGACCTTCTCGCGCATCCTCGACTGGACCGACCGCACGACCTGCGTTCTCTTCGGCGATGGTGCCGGCGCACTGGTGCTCGAGGCGGCGGAAGGCGAGGGAGCGGTTACGGATCGCGGCATTCTGACGTCGAATCTCCGTTCCGACGGCGTCCATCGCGAAAAGCTCTATGTGGACGGCGGACCATCGACCACAGGCACGGTCGGCCACCTGCGCATGGAAGGCCGCGAAGTCTTCAAACATGCCGTCGGCATGATCACCGACGTCATCGAGGGGGCCTTCACCGCGACTGGCACGACGGCTGACGACATCGACTGGCTGGTGCCGCATCAGGCCAACAAGCGCATCATCGACGCCTCGGCCAAGAAGCTCGGCATCCCCGACGAGAAGGTCGTGATCACCGTCGACAAGCATGGAAATACGTCCGCGGCATCCATTCCGCTGGCACTTGCGACGGCGGCCGGCGACGGCCGGATCAAGCAGGGCGATCTGGTGATGCTCGAGGCGATGGGCGGCGGCTTCACCTGGGGCGCCGTGCTGGTGCGCTGGTAGCATTTGAAACCCTAAAAATTGCGCATCGACAAGCACTTGACCGTTGCGGCCAAGGGCAATAGTCTCTGCCCAATTCAACAAGATCATTGATTTAGGCGGGCGAGAACAATGGCCGGAAAGACAGTGACGCGTGCGGATTTGGCAGAATCAGTCTTTCGCAAGGTCGGTCTTTCCCGGACGGAATCCGCCGAGCTCGTGGAAACCGTGATCGACGAGATTTGCAACGCCATTGTGCGCGGTGAATCCGTGAAGCTCTCCTCGTTTGCAACCTTCCAGGTGCGCAGCAAGAACGAGCGCATCGGCCGCAATCCGAAGACCGGCGAGGAAGTGCCGATCTCTCCGCGTCGTGTCATGACCTTCAAGGCGTCGAATGTGCTGAAGCAGCGCATCTTGCGGGCTCATATCGCCCGCAAGGCGAAGCAGAAGCCGGCCAATCCTGCGGCCTGAGAAAGACCAAAATCGGTGGAGCATCTCGCCGCCGATCATCGAGCGCTTGAAAACCAGCCCTCACCCCGTTGAAATGTGATCCGAGTCGCGCGTCCGCGCGATCGTCGAGGAGCGCTGTGATGCAGTTGGACAAGAGCCCGGATGCTTTCCGCACGATCAGTGAAGTGGCTGACGATCTCGACCTGCCGCAACACGTCCTGCGCTTTTGGGAAACCCGTTTCCCGCAGATCAAGCCGCTGAAGCGCGGCGGCGGACGACGTTACTATCGTCCTGATGACGTCGAACTGCTGAAGGGTATCCGCCATCTGCTCTACGATCAGGGGTATACGATCAAGGGCGTGCAGAAGCTTCTGAAGACCAATGGCAACAAGTTCGTCATGGCGGTCGCGACCGGCGATGTCGCCACCATGGAAGCGCTTGTTGCTGCCAATGCCTCTAAGAGCGACGAGCCGAAGGTCAATGTCGACGAGGACCAGGTCGTCGGCCGACCCAAGGTGCGCACCAGTGGTCGCTTCTTCGGCTTCGGTGGCAACGCCGGTGACGACGCACCGGAAATCTCGGTCGGCAAGGGCTCCATTGGCAAGGAAGACCGCGCGCTCTTGCAGGAGGCGCTGTTCGACCTGCTTGAATGCAAGCGCCTGCTTGATCAGGTCAGGTGACGACGCTCGGTTCCCTTGTGCGGAACACCACTTGACCTTGAGGCGTTGAAGGACCGACACGCAACCCGCGCGAGGCTCCATGAAACGGCTTTTCATCACACTCCCAGTTCTCTCCCTGCTTGCCGCCCCGGTGCTGGCACAGCAGGCGGCTCCGTCGTCTGACGCCGCCGAACCCAGACCGACCACCGTCCAGGATGCCTGCATCTTCGTGGCGAAAAACATGCTGATGGTCAAAGATCTGAAGGTCGGCGTTGTCCAGGCCTTCCCAGAGCTCGATCCGCCGGGCGCAAGGCTTACCTATTCCACCCGCATGGACAGCGAACCCCAGGACATCTCCGACGAGATCGAATGCCAGTTCGAACCGGGTGCCGAACCGTTGCAGGTGACCCGCTTCTGCATGGACCGCACCTGCTACGCCGCAAACAGCGAAGAGCCCGAAGAGCGCCGCCGCTTCGAAGAGGTGAGGGCGCTGATGCAGCGCCTGGATTGATCACCCTCGCATTTTTTCATCCGCCCTGGAGTTTCCCCTTGCGCAGAAATGGCTGACTGTCTAAAGGGAACTTGCTGTCGAGCGGGTCACGCGTGACCCAACATGCACGACTGGCAGATGACGGAATGTAGCGCAGCCCGGTAGCGCACTTGACTGGGGGTCAAGGGGTCGTGGGTTCGAATCCCGCCATTCCGACCATTTTATGCTCAGGGATCAATCACTTGATTTCAACGCATGGTTAGAGAGACCGGGTACCGCAAGGTGCCCGGTTTTTTCGTGCTCCCTGTCAGGCCGCAGTTGATTTGGCATACAGACAAGAGACTCGGCTTCTTTTGGATTCTGTCCTATGTTTGCTGCAATGCAGCATTATATGGGGTGGAGGTTCGAAAGGGGCCGAAATCCGATGCGCTTCAAGTTCTCCATGTCTCCGCTCTCCGCGCTGCTCCGTAGCCAGAAACGTCTGCAGCGCAGGCTGGAGAAGGCGATGCCCAAGCTCAGGGTGTCGGAGCCGCCGAAAGTTTCTAAGCCCCGTGCGCCGCGTTCCGGCCTTGTGCAGGTGCATGCCTTTGGCAGCAATCCCGGACGACTGCGAATGTTTGAATATGTGCCCTCCACCCGCCGGGACCCAGCCACGCTCGTGGTGGTCCTGCATGGCTGTCTGCAGACTGCAAAACAGTATGATCGTGGCAGCGGCTGGAGCCGCATGGCGCGGGACAAGGGGTTCGTTCTGCTCTATCCGGAGCAAACCAAGGAAAACAATCACAACCTCTGCTTCAACTGGTTTCGCCCGAGCATGGTGGCGCGTGACCGCGGTGAGCTGATGTCGATCCGCCAGATGATCGAGCATGCGATGGAACGCCATGGGATCGCCGAGGACAGAGTGTTTATCCAGGGCCTGTCGGCCGGCGGTGCCATGGCCAATGCGCTCCTGGTCACCTATCCGCATCTCTTCGCTGCAGGCCAAGTGGTGGGTGGGCTTGCATTCGGCGCTGCGCGTGACGCCATGTCGGCTCTTTCAGTGATGAAGTCCGGTCCTCGCCGCCAACGGCGGGAATGGGGCGATCTTGCGCGGAGTGCGGCAGCAGACGCGTCCAGCCAAAAGCCGGCCGTCGCGATCTGGCAGGGCAGGGCAGATCGGGTGGTGTCGCCGGGCAATGCCGAAGCGCTGCTCGCCCAATGGCTCGATCTCCACGGGCTCGACGAACTAGCCGGTGAGAGTGAGGCACGGCTCGAGGGTTCGATGATCGTCTGGAAGGATGCCAAAGGCAGAAGGCTGGTCGAGTATCGCCTGCTCGATGCCTTGGACCATGGCCTGCCCGTCATCACGCGACGTGCTGGCTCTGAGCGCCAGGCGTACATGCTTGAGGGCGCCATCGGCGCCCCCCAGCAGTTCTATGAAACATTCATCCGGCCACGCCGAACGTGAGCTGTCTGAAGCGATGGCTCAGTTTTCCTCGATCGAGACGCCGCTCTCGCCGATCCGGAGTTCCACGCCATCCGGCTTCTGCTCTTCCTGGTAGACATAGATACCGAGGCCGATGACGGCGACCACGAGGGCGCCGATGATGAGGTAAAGGCCATTGTTCCGGCTCATGAAATTCTCCTGTCTGATGATTTCGGACAGGGAAAGCCTGGGCGCCGGTTATTGTTCCATCGCCATATTGGAAAAACTCAATCGTCGTTGGCGGCGGTCAGTTCCTCGGGACGCATGCCGTCGTCACCGCCGCGCGCGGCAAGACGAAGTCCTTCTGCACCCTGGCCGCCTTCGCCCGCCTCCAGAAAGACGACACCCATTTCCGTGAGCGCAGTCTTCAGCGCCGTGTAATGCTGAGGTGTGGCGTCATAGCCATTCCCGGCTTCGATCTGCAGGATCAGGAGCGCGGGCACGCCGCTTTCCTGGGACAATCGGTCGATGGTGACGTCGAGCATGGCGCGCGCGGCGCGTATCTGAGCAGGTGTGATCATAAGTAAAGTATGGGGTGCGCCGGCAAGAATTCAATGCAGCGGCCTCAATCGGCACTATCTGCGTCAGTTCCGCAAGGCCCGCTGATGACGCCATTCGGCAGCTCCGCAGCCCCAGACGATGCCGAGCACCAGATAGAAATGCCGCCAGTGGTCTGTATCGATAACGTTGCCGATCAGGATATGGCCGACAAGGACAATCCAGGCGACCATGAGATAGGGTTGCCATGGTCGCTCGCGCAGCAAGTAGCGGAAGCCCATCGACACGGTCCAGATCATCAGGGTCACGTAAGACACGAAGCCGATCCAGCCATAGGCCATCAGGGATTTCAGCCAGATATTGTGTTCGTCCTCCGGGAAGATCCGACCGAACATCATCGGCCCGATCCCGAGTGGCCTCTCCATCGCCAGTTCAAAACCCAGACGGTGGCGGGCAAACCGCCCCAGGTGACCGCCGTCATATTCCTGCACCAGCTGGGTTCGTGTCTCGAACAGCGCTCGCACCTTCTCGAACTGCAAAGCGACGGAGAGCGCCAAGACCATGGAGATTACGGCGGCAAGCGACAGGACCAGGATCTTCAGGCGAAAGGCGTTGGTCCGCTCCTTGAGGAGCATGACGAAGACGAGGGCGACCGTGCAGAAGAGAAACAGTCCCCAGGCGGCGCGCGAGAAGGAGAGAAACACAGCAAAGGCAAGGATCAGGATGCCGACAATCCGCAGCGGTGATTCCAGCAGCCGGCCTTTCAGCATGCCATGCATGAGGTAGAGGGTCGGCGCGACGAGGAACGGGCCGAAGACGTTGGGATCCTGGAAGGCCCCCATGGCGCGGTCATAGCGGGTGAACATCTCCGCCCCGGGAAAGGCGTGGAAGTAGCCGAGGATCCCGAGCATGCCCGTGATGATGGCCGCAGCCACCCAGGCCTGGAAGATCAATTTCAACCTTTGCGGCCTGTCCTCGATGACGGCTGCATAGAACACAGCAGTCAGCGCCAGGAAGATCGACACCGCAACATAGAGAACCTGCTCCGTCAGGATATTCCGCAGCATGGTGAGCGCCAGCAATCCGCCGACATTGAAGACGAGCAGAAGGGCGAGCAGGGGGGCCACGACCCGCGAAATCTTCAGGCCGAAGAGGAACCAGAGAGCGACCTGGCCGACCATGAGAAGTTCGTAAGGAGCGGGTTCGGATATGACGAAACCGGACAGGAAGACGCCGAGTGCCATGATCCAGGAGATCATCAGCTGAACGGCCGCCGCCTGTGGGTTGAAGGGCCTGGCTTGATTGACGACGGCACTCAATAGGCGTTCTCGGTATTGAGCAGCCTGAGAGGTGTCAGGAACAGGATCTTCAGATCGAACCAGAGAGACCAGTTCTCGATGTAATAGAGGTCATAGGCCGTGCGGAACTTGATCTTATCGTCGGTGTCGATTTCGCCGCGCCAGCCGTTGATCTGTGCCCAGCCCGTGACTCCGGGCTTGACCCGGTGGCGGGCGAAGTAACCCTCGACGATCTCGCCGAAGGTCTTGTCGCGGGTCTGGCCGAGGACGGCATGGGGACGCGGGCCGACCAGCGAAAGGTCGCCGCGCAGCACGTTGAAGATCTGCGGCAACTCGTCGATCGATGTCTTGCGGATGAACCGGCCGACCGGCGTCACGCGCGGATCGTTCTTCGTGACCGCATTCTTCGCCGAGGGGTCGCTCATCTCCGTATACATCGACCGGAATTTCAAAACGTTGATCACCTCGTTGTTGAAGCCATGCCGCTTCTGCACGAAGAGAACCGGTCCCTTGGATGTCGTCTTGACGGCAATCGCCGTGGCAATGAACACCGGCCACAACAGGATGAGGGCGAGAACGCTGAAGAAAATGTCGAAGGCGCGCTTGGCAACCGAATCCCAGTCGCGGATCGGCTTGTCGAGAATATCGAGAAGCGGGACCGCACCGACATGCGAATAGGCGCGCGGACGGAAGCGCAGATTGTTGGAATGGGCGGCCAGGCGGATATCGACCGGCAAGACCCAAAGCATCTTCAATAGCTGCATGATGCGGGCTTCAGCGCTAAGCGGCAGCGAGATGATCAGCATGTCGATATGCGCGAGGCGCGCGAATTCGACGAGCTCGGCAACGGTCCCGAGCTTCGGGTAACCGGCGACCACGTCCGGAGATCGGGCGGCGCCGCGGTCGTCGAAAATGCCGCAGATGCGGATGTCGTTTTCCGGCTGCTGTTCCAGGGCCCGGATCAGGTCCTTGGCAGGTTTGCCGCCGCCGACGATCACGGCGCGGCGCTCCATCACGCCGTTGCGCCCCCAACGACGAATGCCGAATCCGATCAGATTGCGCTCGATCAGGAGATACAACGCACCGAGCACGAACCATGCGGCCAGTATGCTGCGGTAATTGGGGTCATAGTCGATGAACAGAAAGTTTGTCAGAGCAACGAGACCAAGGGACGCCATCCAGCTTCCGAGCACCCGAGCCATGGAGCCCATCGGCGAGCGCAGGATCGAGACGTGGTAGCAATCACTGGCCTGCATGAAGAGCAATGCGAGCAGCGAGCCGACAAAGGCACTGACGCTGGTGTCGAGGAAATGAGCGCCCGGATCGACGGCGACGAAGAAGTTCGCGGCGAGCGCAATCCCGAACAGGCTGACGAATTCCAGAAACCGAAGCTGGCCAATCACGATCGACGGCGAATAGTTGGCAACGGCATATTGGGAGGCGATCTGGCGTGCCAGTGCGCTGATTTCGGCCTTGCGCTCCCCTTCCACCTTGTGCAGGGGATCGTCGCCGGTCGTCTGACCGCGACGCAATGCGTCAAGATCGAATGCCTCGGGTTTGTCGACCTTGTTCATCTCTGGATCTCGCACGTGTGTGCGGGAAGACTACGGCGAAGGTCCTAAGAAACGCTTTAGGATCCCCTCAGAAATGGCGTGATCTGTGCCGTATCAGTGCAAGCCGCGGTCAAATCCGTGCGAGTTGCGCCCGATAAAGCGCTTCGATGTCTCTCGCCATCACGGTTGCCGAAAAGCGGGAGCGGAAGCTCTGAGGGCTCGGCATGCTTCGTCTCGACCAGTCCGGATCGGTCAGTGCCCTGGCCATAACGACACCGAAGAGATCGGCGCGGCCGGCCTCGATGAGGGCCTCGCTGTCAGGGCCGAGAATCTCGGGGATGCCGCCGACCCGCGAAGCGATGATGGTCTTTTCGGCGGCCAGCGCCTCCAGAACGATATAAGGCATGGCCTCGGCGCGCGAGGGAACGACGATGATGTCGGAGAGCGCAAAGGCCTCGGCGATGGGCATGGCGGGTCTGAAGCCGATCCGGCGGCTGAGGCCCTTCTGTTCCACCATTTGGCGATAGCGCTCGAGGTCGGGGCCGTCCCCGACAATGACGCCGCTCAACGGTCGACCGACCAGTCGCTCTGCTTCGGCGAAGGCATTGATAAAGACATCAGGCCCCTTGAGGTCGCGCAGCATCCCGATATAGGCGAAATCCACGCCCTCGGCTTCGACCGGGATACGCCCGAAGTCTCGTTCGCTGATGCCGTTATAGACCCTAGTCGCCTGGCAGTGCGGCTTGCCGATCTTCGTCTCATAGGTCAGGCGCTCGTAGTCGCAGACGAAGGAGATCGATTCCGTCATCCGCTCCAGAATCCGTTCTGCCATGAAGACGGCCTGTCCCGACGGCTTTGCGCGCGAGAAATGCAGACTGCCGCCGTGGGGTGAATAGAGGCGGGCGACGCGATACCTTCGAACCCGCAGCAGTGAGCCGATCATCCGCGCGATCACACCGCCCTTGGCGCCATGACCATGCAGAACATCCGGCTGCAATTCCTTGATGAGTTTATAAGCTTCGGCGAGTGCCGCCATGTCCTTCAAGCTGACGGAACGTCGGATCGGGAAGCGTGTGACGCCGAGCGAAAGATGCGGCATGATCTGCTCGAAGAGGCGGTCCTCATGGGCGCCGCCCGTCGAGCTGTCGCAGAGGATGCCGACTTCATGTCCGGCCGCGCTGTGCAGCTCCGCGAGGTCACGGACGTGGCGGAAGATCCCGCCGATCGGCGACCGAAAGCAATGCACGATGCGCAGGGACTGGGCTTCGGCCATCGATTAGAACAGCCGTTCGCGCACGTAGACGGTATCTCCGGCAAGGATCGGGTCGGTGATCGGCACGCGACCGGTGATGATCTGACCGTTGATCTTGCGGGTCACGTCGACATCTCGCTGATTGGCCCGGCTGTTGAAGCCGCCGGAGACAGCGATGGCGTTCAAGATCGTCATGCCCGGCACATAGGCATATTGGCCCGGCTGCCCCACCTGACCCATGACGAAGATGGACCTGTAGCGATCGACTTCGATCGAGACGTCAGGGTCCCGCAGGTATCCCTGTTTGAGCTTCTGGGCGATCGCGCCTTCAAGCTGGGTGAGGGTCGCACCGCGGGCGGCAACCTGACCGACGAGCGGGAAGGCGATGTAGCCTGCCTGGTCAACGGTATAGGTATTGGTGAGGCTCGATTGTTCGAAGACGGTGACGCGCAGACGGTCGCCGCTGTCGAGCCGATAGGGCTGGATGGTGGCTTCGTGAAAGACCTTCGGAGCGGGGCTATAGCTCGCGCAGCCCGACACGCCGATCGACAGGACCACGCTTGCGATCAGAACCATCGCCTGTTTGCCGACCATCGCCATGCGCTGCTGCGCTCCCACTGAACCACATTCGTTAGTCTGTTATCGAATGATTAGGGTTAATGCCGGGTAAACGACCGGGGGTAGCTTGGCTCATCCAGCCGCCAAAACTGGGAGCATCACGGTTAACCCTTGAGTTACCATGATCCTTTACTTTCGCGGGCAAGAAGTTCCGGGAGTCTGTGATGCCGAGTGTGGACCGCGATCAACATGATGTCGATATCGACCTAGCCCAGCTCTTTCGCGCCGTTTGGCAGCGGAAGGAGAGGATTTTGGGCGCGACCGCTCTTGTCGGAGTTCTGGCCTTTGTCGGGGCCAATTCGATCTCACCCACCTACAAGAGCGATGCCAAACTTCTGATCGAGCCGCGCCAGGCGACTTTCTCTGCATCCGGAGCCAACTCCTCGACCGTCGAGCCCATGCCCGACGAACTGAACGTCGCAAGCCAGGTGCAATTGCTGCAGTCCGTCGATCTGATCAAGCAGGTGGCGCGCGAGCTTAAACTCAACGAGCGCACCGAATTCGATCCGGACTCCAGCCCGTCCGTCATCACCGATTTCCTCGTGCTCTTCGGCCTGAAGAGCAATCCGCTGGAGCTGCCGCCCGAGGAGCGCGTCATCAACGCCTTCAAGGAAAAGCTCGCCGTCTACCAGGTCGACAAGTCGCGGGTGATCGGGATCGAGTTCACATCGCAGGATCCGAAGCTCGCGGCAGCTGTCCCGAACACCATGATGGAAGTTTATCGCTCGTTGCAGAGCGGTGCCAAGCTCGACAGCAATTCCGACGCCGTCCGCTGGCTGGAGACAGAGATCGCCAACCTGCGCGAGAAAGTTCGCGAGGCCGAGCAGAAGGTCGCTGAATATCGCTCCTCGGCGGGCCTGATGTCGCTCGGCTCCGATCAGAGCTCGTTCAGCAGCAAGCAGCTTTCCGATATCTCGACAGAACTCGCCCGTGTCCGTGGCGAACGGGCAAATGCGGAAGCGACCGCCGAGAACCTGCGCGCCAGCATTAAAGCTGGAAAGTCGACCGAGACGCTGGATGCGGTTGCCCGTTCGGAATCGATCCAGCGCCTGAAGGCGACGGAATCACAGCTGCGCGCCCAGATTTCCGATCTCTCCACGCGCCTCCTCGACGGTCATCCGCAGATGAAGGCGCTGCGGGCGCAGCTCGCCGGTATTCGAGAGCAAGTTCAGGCCGAGTCGCTGAAGGTCGCGGCTGGCCTGGAAAATGAAGCAGCCGTTGCCCGGGAACGCGAGACGCAGTTGCTCGCCCAGTTGAACACGTTGAAGGCAGACACGGCCCGTGCCGGCGAGGACGAAGTCGGCTTGAAGTCGCTGGAACGTGAGGCGACAGCCCAGCGTCAGCTGCTCGAAACCTATCTGGCGCGCTACCGCGAGGCGTCCTCACGCCTCGACAAGGATTCGAGCCCTGCCGATGCGCGCGTCATCTCCACCGCGATCGAGCCGCAGCAGCCGAACTTCCCAAAGGTCCTGCCGATCACGATCGTTGCCACGCTCTCGACCATGATCCTCGCGGCTGTTGCCGTGATGTTGGCTGAACTGTTCAGCGGGCGGGCATTGCGTCCGACAGGGGCCGTGGTCCCCGCTCTCGCCCGCCGGGAGGAAGAGGCGCTGCCCCGCCAGGAAGCCGCGTCTGATCCGGGCGAGCCTGAACGCTCGGCCGATACGCCTGCGAGCCTGCTGAACGTTGCCCCGGATGCCGATCTGGTCGAGGAGATGGAGCAGGTGGTCACCGCCGAGATTCCGGTTGGGGAGATAGCCGAGGAGCATGACGAATTCTCGATCACGTCTGTCGCCAACTTTCTCGTCGAGCAGGAGACGCGGATCGCCTTTGCAATCTCGCCGTCCGGCGACGATGGCTCGCTCGGCACGGTCGCTCTCGCCCGCGAACTGGCCGATCGCGGCAAGCGCATGGTACTCGTCGATATGACGGGATCGGCCTACCCGACGCGTCTGATGGCGTCGTGGCGCGACCTTCCGGGGATCACCGATCTGTTGACCGGCGAAGCTGCCTTTGCCGATTGCATCCATCCGGATCGTTCCTCAACGGCCGATATCGTCCCGCAGGGCAATGCGGATATCCGCCAGGCCATGCGTGGTGCCAACCGTCTTTCGATGATCGTTGACGCGCTTGCCGACGTCTACGATCTGGTTCTGGTCGAATGCGGCCCTGCCAATGCCGAAAGCGTTGCGCGTCTCAGCCGCAATGGCCGCCACGAGATCATCCTTTCGGCCCCGGATCCCAAGCCAAACGAACTTGCCGAGATAATGGTCACCTTCGAAGATGTCGGCTACGCCGACCTCGTCCTGCTCTCGGTGAAGACGCCGCCGACCCGTCACGCGAGAGACGCAGCCTGATATCGACAGTTTCCGGATGGGGAACGATCAGTCTTCCGACTTCGCCGCCGGGGAAGCCGTGCTCTGCGCCCTGAGCCTCTGGATCAGCGTGTAGAGATGTGGATTGCCCTTGATGAAGGACTTCGTCCGGGTCAGGCTGCGATGGGTCATGGCCGCGAGGCGACCGGCGGGGCGCAGAGGCAGCAAGACGTCGTGATGCACCGTCTCCACTGAGCACCAGCGGCGCTTGTAGTCCTGGTCGCCGATGCCGAAGTCGAACAGGGTGGCACCGTTCAAGGCGCTGCGCTCGATCACCAGCCAGAACAGGAGTTCGCCAGGACTTGCCTCCGCCATGAGACTGTCGTCGATCGAGCCGAACTGGCAGATGACGTGGTCGCCCTTGCGGGAAAGGCCAGTGATGGCGGCGATCTTGCCGTCATGCTCGCCCTTCAGGCTGATCGCATGCAGTTCGAGGGGCACGTCGCTTCCGCCGCGATCGAATTCGAGAAGCATGCGAAAGAAGGCCTGTGTCTCCGCGGGCTGGAAGACATTCGGCAACCCGCCTGCGGCGAAGCGGGCGGCTTTCTGCTGGAAGAAGCGCTCGAGCAGGGCTTGCTGATCGGCAAGCCTGGCCGGGCGGATATGGTCGAAGCCGCCCGCCGCTTCCAGCTTGCGGACCTGTGCGCGATATTTCTTTCGCCGGCTCTTGGCATTCAGCGGCGCAATCGTTTCTTCCATGGTCGCACGCAGCGGCAGCTGGAAGGATGCGTTCTGATTGCGGATATGCGACAGAACAGAGAGGGGATGCCGTTCGCCGCGCCAGTCGAAGGGGATGTTCGTCAGACTGAGCAGGTCGGCATGATCGCGCAGTGCTTCGACCAGCACTGTTTCCAGGGTGGGGCCGGGAAGGGCCTGTGCGGCCGTCCGGAATGCGGCGCTGAACAAGCCACTGTTGAAGTTGGTGAAGGCGGATCCGATGAAGCGGGCATTGCGCACGAGGTAGTGCCGTTCGATTTCGAGCGGCAAGAGAAAGGCGATCTCGTCGTTCAGGCGTCCTTCGACGATGGCAAGCGGATGACCATGGGTCTCGACCCAGGCGCGGCACCAGTCATAGCCTTGATGAAGAGAGTTCCACGGATCGGACTCGAGCTGCCGCCAGGCCCGTTCGACGGGCGCCATGCGCGGGTGAACCCTCAGCGAGAGCCGCCCGACCGGGGTGTCGACAGCTGCGCGATCGTGTTCGGCGGCGACGCCGCCATCTGGCAGATCTTCGGCAAATGCCATTGCATCATGGCGTATCTGGGCCCGCATGTACCCTATCCCGTCCCGTTTCACTGACGCGCCGGAGCTTAAGGCGGACACTGCGAACAAACGGTTATCGGCTTCGGATATGGATCGCCCGACACCGTGCGAGGGTAAAGGCGGAGTTAATCCGCGTCCTTCTTCTTGAAGGGGCCAGCCATCCACTTGATCACCAGCATGGCGGGGATGACCCAGAGCAGTCCGGTCAACAGGAAGTAAAGCAGATGGGCCCACCACGGAGCCGTGGCGAGCGTCGCTGTTGCGATCGTCGTGGCAAGCAGCGCATAGATCGACACGATCAGGATGATCAGGATCGTACCGACAAAGGATCTCAGTTTCGGGCGCCGTGTCATGCCTTCTTCCTATTCGAAGTCGCCGTCTTCAGCGACGCGACCGCTTGCCGCAAACCGGCGGGCTTGTTTTGCACGCCTGACTGATGCAAATCAACGGGCGAAAAGAGGATTGACGAATGACAGCTGTACTGACCGGAACCGAGTTGCAGGTGCGCAAGGATATCGCCCGAGTGGACGCCGATCGTAAGACGATCCGCATCTGGCTTGGCGTGGTGATCTTCACGCTCTTCTGTCTCGTGCTGGTGGGCGGCGCCACGCGCCTTACCGACTCAGGGCTTTCGATCACGCAGTGGAAGCCGATCCATGGTGTCATTCCGCCTCTCTCCACCCAGGAATGGGAAGAGGAGCTCGAACTCTATCGCCAGATCCCGCAATATCAGCAGATCAACAAGGGCATGAGCCTCGACGAGTTCAAGTTCATCTTCTGGTGGGAATGGGCGCATCGCTTGCTGGCCCGCATGATCGGCGTGATCTTTGCCCTGCCGCTCGCCTATTTCTGGATCCGCGGCAAGGTCGAGCCCAGCCTTCGCGCGCCGCTTGTCGGTCTCCTGGCGCTTGGCGGTCTCCAGGGCTTCATTGGCTGGTGGATGGTTTCCTCGGGCCTGAGCGAGCGGACTGACGTCAGCCAGTATCGTCTGGCCGTGCATCTGATGATGGCCTGTTTCATCTTCGCCAGCTGCGTCTGGATCTATCGCAGCCTCTGCCCACACACGGACGATGCGGCGCCGACTGAGAGGAGCCGTCTCTTCGCGGGCGTTCTGCTGATCATGACCTTCGTCCAGATCTATCTCGGCGCGCTCGTCGCGGGTCTCGATGCCGGTTTCACCTACAACACCTGGCCACTGATGGACGGTGCCTGGGTGCCCGACGGGCTCTTCCTTCAGGCGCCGGCCTGGATCAACATTTTCGAGAACCCGAAGACGGTGCAGTATATTCACCGCATCGGCGCCTATGTGCTCTGGGCTGCCGCGCTGCTGCACATGATCCAGTGCCTTCGCGGGGACGCAGCGACCACCCATGCCCGCCGCAGCGTGGTGCTGTTCGTCCTCATCAGCCTCCAGGCGGTGATCGGCATCGTCACGCTCGTGACGCAGGTTCCACTGCATGCCGGCGTCGCGCACCAGGGCATGGCGCTGGTGGTGCTCGCCTTTGCGGTCGCCCATCTGCGCGCCTTCTATGGCGAACGCCCGAAGCCGGTGCTGGTCGAAATCCGCGACTGAGCCGGACTAGCCGAAGCGATAGGCGGAGTAGGGTTTTCCGAGGAATTCTCCCCGGAAGACCTGCCGTCCAGCATCGGAGCCTGCCGCACCCGATGCCACGAAGAGCGGCACAAGGTGGTCGTGGTCTGGCACATGGCAGGCCAGCGCATCCGGATTCTGGTCCCAGGTCGAAAGCACCTTCGCCCGCGTCTCGCTGTCCGGATCGGCGACCGCCTCGCTCAGCCAATCGTCGAAGCGGATCGCCTGCTGCACATGGTTCGGTTCGGCCTGCCGGAACATCCGCATATTGTGATAGCTCATGCCGGATGCGATGATCAGCACATCCTCGTCACGCAGCGGCGCAAGCGCCTTGCCGATCGCCACATGGCTGTCGACATCGAGCGTGTTCTTGAGCGAGATCATGGTGATCGGCACGTCCGCATCCGGATAGACCAGCATGAAGGGAATGAAGACGCCGTGGTCGAAGCCGCGTGTGTCATCCTGTGCGCTTTCGATACCCGCATCCGCAAGCAATGCTCTGGCGCGGGCCGCAAGCTCGGGCGAACCGGGAGCAGGGTAGGAGAGCTCATAGGTATGCGGCGGAAAATTGTAATAGTCGAAGAGCATGCCAGGCTTTAGAGCCGTGCTCACCGTCGGCACCGGTTCCTTCTCCCAATGGCCGGAGACGACGAGCACGGCTTTCGGCCGCCGCCCGATTTCCGCATCGAGGCCCTGCAGAAAGGCGCGCAGATCGTCCCACGGCGCCTTGCCCTCCGCATCCCCCGGGAATTCCATGAATGGCCAGGGCCCACCGCCATGGGGGATGAAATAGACGGGAAAACGATAACCGTGTGTTGCTTCGTTGTTCATGGCGACCTCGCTGGATTGCCCCGTCTTATCAAAGCGGGCCAAGGCTGGCGATCCGTCAGTCAGTCGACAAATTGTTCGACAAGCAGCGATTTTGCAATCCGGGCGAAGGCCAGGCGCTCCGTCAGTCTGGTATCGCCTGGCAGCGCATATCCGTCTTCCAGCATCCAGGCGGCAGAGAGCATGGCATGAATAGCCCCATAGCTCAGGACCTTCTGAGGCCTGCAGCCGAAATGGGAGGAGAAGGTCTCCGCAAGACGTATTATCCGTGCCGGATCCAGGATGAGCGTCTTGTAGCCCAGGGGATTTCCGAAGAGATTGGCGACGTCATAGACGGGGTCGCCATAAAGCCCTTGCGGATCGATCGCCCGCCACTCCCCGGACGCATCCTGGACGATGTTCTCGTGATGAAAGTCACCATGCAGCGGTCTTTGGTCTTGTTGCGCGCTGAGCAACCCGCGTGCGGTATCCGCGGCCCAGCCGGGGAGCCCCTCGAGATCTGAAGACCTTGCCGTTTCAGCAAGACAAAACAGGGAGCTGAAATGTCGCTCAAGAGGCACGAGCGCCGCAGGAGCCGTTCTGTCGCTTGGAGCATGCAGCTTATTGAGGACACGAAGCGCGATATCCGTTGCTTCGGTGTCGCCACGTAGATCCAGATGCTGCCGCAGTGTCTGCGTGCCGCCGTCTTCCAGCAGGCATGAGACGCCGATACGGTCGATGAGACGCACCGCACCCAGACCCTGCCGCCACTCGAGAAAGTCCAGGCCCGGCAGTTCGCCGAGCCCGGCCGGCTTGAGGCTCTTCACGATGTTCGTCGAGCAAAGACGGCGAACCCGGAAAACCAGACTCGACGGCGTGTCAGCGATCAGTTCCGCCGAATCGATGCTCCAGGCTTCAATCGTCGCTGCGGGGAGCGCAAACGCTGCGGACAATGGCTTACGCCGACAGCATCAGGTCCATGTTCTGCACGGCAGCCCCCGAGGCGCCCTTGCCGAGATTGTCGAGCAGCGCCACCAGATTGACATGCGCACCACCGGGCGTGCCGAAGACGAAGAGCTTCATCGTGTCTTTTCCGACCAGTTCTTCTGCATCGACGCGCGGCAGTTTGGCACTGTCCGTCAGCGGAACCACACTGACGATATCCTGGCCCGCATAGTGGGCGACGAGTGCCGCATGGATGCTCTCGACCGTCGTGCCCTCAGCGAGATTGTCGAGGAAGAGCGGCACCTGGACGCTCATGCCCTGGGGGAAGCGTCCGACCGAAGGCGCAAAGAGCGGCGCGCGGTCGAGAAGGCCATGCGTCTGCATCTCCGGCACATGCTTGTGCTTCAGAGTGAGCCCATAGAGGAAGTTGTTTGCCGCGAGATGCTCGGGATGACCAACATCCTCCATCTGCGCGATCATCTGCTTGCCGCCGCCGGTATAGCCCGAGACGGCATTGACCGAGACCGGATAGCCGTCCGGCAGGATGCCGGCAGCGCGCAGCGGACGGATGAGCCCGATCGCACCGGTCGGATAGCAGCCCGGATTCGAGACGTAGCGCGCAGCCTGGATCTTTGCCTTCTGCGCCTTGTCCATTTCGGCAAAGCCATAGGCCCAGTCCGGATGCACACGAAACGCCGTGGAGGCATCGAGCAAGCGGACATTGTTGTTCGCTGCTGTCATCTCATAGGCCTGCTTCGACGCATCGTCGGGTAGGCAGAGGATGGCGATGTCGGCGCTGTTGAGCATGTCCTCGCGCATCTTCTCGTTCCGCCGCTCGGCTTCCGGGATCGACAAGAGCTCCAGATCGCGGCGGTCGGCCAGGCGCGTGCGGATCTGCAGACCCGTTGTGCCATGTTCGCCGTCGATGAAGATCTTCGCTGCCATTTGTCTAGTCCTGTCAGAGGTTTGGATGAAAATGCGGAATCTGATTGTGAGTGTGTTGAATCAATGTGTCAGGCGCGTGTCGCAAGCTTCTCCGCGCGCTGGCCCAGCATATACATCGCAACCGTCGCACCGGCAATTGCGGTGATATCGGCATGGTCATAGGCGGGCGCCACCTCGACCACATCAGAACCGCGGATGTCGAGGGGGCCAAGTTTGCGCAGGACCGAGAGCATTTTGGCCGAGGAGGGGCCGCCCGCGACCGGTGTCCCCGTGCCCGGAGCATAGGCCGGGTCGAGGCAGTCGATGTCGAAGGTCATGTAGGTCGGAACGGAGCCGACATGCGAGAGGATCGCGTCGGCGATGGGCTGCGCGCCCATATCCTCGACCTCGTAGCCCGGGATGATCCGGATGCCGAAATCTTCGGGCGCTTCTGTGCGGATACCGATCTGGATCGACTTCGTCGGATCGATCACGCCTTCGCGCACCGCACGGCAGACGAAGGAGCCGTGGTCGATCCGTTGTCCGTCATCGTCCCAGGTGTCCTGATGCGCGTCGAAATGCACGAGCGCCAGCGGCCCGTGCTTCGCGGCATGGGCTTTCAGCAGGGGCCAGGTGACGAAATGGTCGCCGCCAAGCCCGAGCAGATAGGCGCCGGAGGCGATGATCTCGGCCGCCTGTTGTTCGATGAGGGCAGGAGTCTTCTGATGGTTGCCGTAATCGAGCAGCACGTCACCATAGTCGATGACCGCCATCTGCTCGAAGAGATCCCGGGCGAAGGGATATTGCGGGTCGTTGTCGAAGATGGCGGATGCGCGCCGGATCGCCTGTGGCCCGAAACGCGCGCCGGGGCGGTTGGAGACGGCGGCATCGAAGGGAATGCCGAGCACGACGGCGTCGACATCGGTCAGGTCCTTCGAATACTTCCGCCGCATGAAGGAGAGCGCGCCCGCATAGGTCGGATCGGTCGCAGCACTGCGCAGGGTCTTCGCCGTGAAGGAATTATCGATCGATTTGCTGGCCATGCTGCTGCTCCGGATTTTCAATTTGATCAAATTATAAGGTCGCCCGTGGCGGTCAAGCCCATCAAAATCGAGCATTGGATGCTGGCTACAAACGAAAAAAGGCGGAGCCGAAGCCCCGCCTTGATTTCCGTTTCCGGTAATCCAGCGATTAACGCTTGGAGAACTGGAACGAACGACGGGCCTTCGCCTTGCCGTACTTCTTACGCTCGACAACGCGGCTGTCGCGGGTCAGGAAGCCACCCTTCTTCAGGACCGGACGCAGGCCCGGTTCGAAGTAGGTGAGGGCCTTCGAGAGACCGTGACGAACGGCACCGGCCTGGCCGGAGAGACCGCCGCCGTGAACGGTTGCGATGATGTCGAACTGGCCGTCACGGGCAACTGCGACGATCGGCTGCTGCAGGATCATCTGCAGGACCGGGCGTGCGAAGTAGGTGGAGAACTCGCGGCCGTTGATGGTGATCTTGCCGGAGCCCGGCTTGACCCATACGCGGGCAACGGCGTTCTTACGCTTGCCGGTGGCGTAGGAGCGACCCAGCGAGTCGACCTTGCGGACGTGAGCCGGAGCTGCGTCCTGTGCCGGGGCAAGGTCCTTCAGGGAAGAAAGATCGGCCATACTTAGGCGCTCCTTGTGTTCTTGGCGTTCAGCTTGGCAACGTCGAGAACGACGGGCTGCTGAGCTTCATGCGGGTGGTTCGTGCCAGGATAGACGCGCAGGTTCTTCATCTGGCGACGACCGAGCGGACCACGCGGGATCATGCGCTCGACGGCCTTTTCGAGAACGCGCTCCGGGAAGCGGCCTTCGATGATCTGGCGAGCCGTACGCTCCTTGATGCCGCCCGGATAACCGGTGTGCCAGTAGTACTTCTTGTCGGCATACTTCTTGCCGGTGAAGACGACCTTTTCGGCATTGATGACGATGACGTTGTCGCCGTCGTCAACATGGGGGGTGTAGGTGGCCTTGTGCTTGCCACGCAGGTGCATGGCGATGATGGTGGCGAGGCGGCCGACAACGAGCCCTTCGGCGTCGATGAGGATCCACTTCTTCTCCACCTCTGCAGGCTTCTGAACGAAGGTAGACATTGAGGTCTCTTTCAGTGTGATCCTGCGTTTCCCGAGTGAGGGAGCGGCAGGCGTTTCTTGTTGCTTGTTTCGCGCCGTTTCGACGCAAAAAAGAAAGCGGTCCCGAAGGGCCGCATTCCGAGGAGGGGTATAGAGGGAGAGCCGTTGGAGGTCAAGATCGCAGCGCGAGTAGGGCGCAGGAGAAATGTAAGGAAAAACAATGGCTTGGGTTTGTGGTAATATTTTACCCCACGCAAGAGCCTTCCGGCCGCAGTTTGTGTGGTCGAGGCAACCCATTAGGTCGGGCCGAATTCTGCATTCCAGAGAGCCGTGCGAATGGAACGGACGTGTCAGAATTATTCATCGCAACCCATGATTTTGCTAATATGCGCATGAACATAATGAAAACATAAACCGAACGTAACGGCGGAGGTCGTCAACGGAGAACGCCATGTCGCTCGAACGCCGAATTTCGCTCATCACGCTCGGCGTTGCCGACGTCGCTCGCAGCACCGAATTCTATGCGAGGCTGGGTTGGACAAAATCCTCCGCATCCAACGACCAGGTGACTTTCATCCAGCTGAAGGGCACGGCCCTCGGGCTGTTTTCGCGTGCCAGCCTGGCGGAAGATGCGCATGTCGCCGACACGCCGCAAGGCTTTTCCGGCATTACCCTCGCCTACAACGTCTCAAGCGAGATCGGCGTCGATGCCGTGGTGAAATTTGCCGTGTCCTGCGGGGCAAGTCTGGTCAAGTCGCCGGAAAAGGTCTTCTGGGGTGGCTACTCCGGCTATGTGGCCGATCCCGATGGTCATTTGTGGGAGATCGCCTTCAATCCCTTCTTCCCGCAGGACGAACACGGCCATGTCGTTTTGCCGGAATGATCTCCGGCATTTGACCGATATCGGTACCCGCTCGTTAAGCGGTCCGCGCTAAGCTGTTGTCGGGACAAGATGGACGGGTAAACCAAAGGCCTTCACGGGCCGGGAGGAACGTCCATGAACCATGACACCTACCTCAACAGCTATCTCGCCGATATCCTTGCGACGGCCAAGAACGTGGCCGTCGTCGGCGCCTCGCCTGATGACAAGCGCCCCAGTCACTGGATCTCCGGCTTTCTGCTCGGAAAGGGCTATCACGTCTTCCCCGTCAATCCGCTGCACCGCGGAGAAACCATCCTTGGGCAGCAGGTCTACGGATCGTTGGCGGAGATCCCGGAACCGGTTCACCTTGTGGATGTCTTCCGCCGCACGGAATGCCTGTCTGAGATCGTCGACGAGGTTCTGGCAATGTCGCCGCGGCCCTTCGCGATCTGGTGTCAGTTGGGCATCCGGGACGATGCAGCGGCCGAAAAGGCAGAAGCGGCAGGCATCCGGATGGTCATGAACCGCGCGCTGGTTTCCGAATATCCGCTGGTCTATGAGCGGCTGCATCCGGGCTCGGCGCAAGGTCATGCGGCCTGATGCAAGCCTGGCAAGTCAGAAGCGGATGATCGGTTTGCCGAATCCGAAACGACGCGTCTCCGGATCGTAGTCCTGGCAGTTGAGCACCGGGCAGCGGGCCGTGTCGCGCGTCGGTACATAGGCACGCTCTGCATACTCATGCGGATCGCACATGGCGTTCCGGGTGACATAGCGGTCGTAAAGCGTCATGCCCTGCACGCGCGTCGACGGATAGCGCAGAATGACCGCGCCCTCGTTCAGGACGCGTTGGCGCACCTGGTCACAGGTCAGCGTGGTGGAATTGTAGCGCGAAATTGCAAGCGCCGGCTGAGCCAGCAGCAGGGCTGCGATGGTCGTGATGGCAAGCTGTTTCGGGCGCATGGTGGTCCTCCTTCAGACGGCAGATCAACGTGTGGCCGGGCAGGGCGGTTCCGCCTTGTTGTCGACGGCGGGCACACCATTTAATCCTGATCGAGCAAGATGAGGAGACTTAGATGGCCGATCACGATCACTACAGCGCAGAGGACCTGCGGGACATACTCGGAAGCGTCCGAACGATCGCGTTGCTCGGCGCGTCTCCGAAGCCGGATCGCCCGAGTTTCGGCGTCATGCGTTTCCTTTTGTCGAAGGGCTACACGGTCTATCCGGTCAATCCAGGTCAGGCCGGCAAGGAAATTCTCGGTCAGACCGTTTATGCGAGCATGGCCGATATCCCAGAACCGATCGACATGGTCGATGTCTTCAGGGCACCAGAATACCTGGGCGAGGTCGTCGCTGAAGCGCTTGCCTTGCCGAACCGTCCCAAAGTCATCTGGGGTCAGCTTACGGTGCGCGACGACGAAGCGGTGAAGCCAGCCGAAGCGGCCGGCATCCGGGTGGTGATGGATCGTTGCCCGGCGATCGAGATCCCGCGGCTCGGGCTTTGAAGGCTCAGGCCTCGATGAGCAGATCGGGATTGGCTCTCAAGGCATTCAGCGTATCCGCATTGGCGCAGTATTCGACGAATGTCCGATCGGCCTTGCCCTGCTGCAGATGATTGCGGCAGGTTTCCTTCGACAAGCACTGGGCGCAGGTGATCTGCATGTCGCGGAAGACGCGGCGCATGCGATATTCGACCTCGGCTGGATCAATATTCAGCGCCCGCATTATGGCCGGCATCTCGTCGGCGGCATGCGGGCCGGCCTTGACCAGAGCCAGCAACTGATGCGCGCTGATCCCGCAATCCTCTGCGAGTGCCTCGACTTCGGCATCGGAAAGACCGGCGAGCATGTCGCTCTCGGTGGCATGTTCGAACCCCTGGGCGAACCAGGAGAGGATGTGCTGCACGGTATGGCGGACCGGATCGGCGATCGTCAGTGTCATGGGGGCTCTCCTTCGACTGGAAAGCAGCATGCCAGCATGGCACTTGGCCGCATTGACCTCGATCAAGCAGGAATTTCCTCAAGCGGGCGCTTTCTTTGGAATAATCCGGGGCTGACATCGGTCGGCGACTGATTATGATCCGGCCCGACGTCATCAAGGGAGGACCAGACAATGTCGGAGAAGAATCCGGGTTTCGCAACGCTCGCCATTCATGCCGGTGCCCAGCCGGACCCAACCACCGGCGCGCGCATCACGCCGATCTACCAGACCACGGCCTACGTCTTCAACGATAGCGACCATGCCGCAAATCTCTTTGCTCTCAAGGAGTTCGGCAATATCTACACCCGCATCATGAACCCCACCCAGGGTGTTCTGGAAGAGCGGATCGCAGCCCTCGAAGGCGGCACGGCAGCGCTTGCAGTTGCCTCCGGTCACGCTGCCCAGCTCCTCATTTTCCACTCGCTGATGCAGCCAGGTGACAACTTCGTCGCGGCGAAGAAGCTTTATGGCGGCTCGATCAACCAGTTCGGCCATGCCTTCAAGAATTTCGGCTGGCAGGTCCGCTGGGCAGATCCCGCCGATCCGGAGAGCTTCGCAGCCCAGATCGATGACAAGACCAAGGCCGTCTACATCGAGAGCCTGGCAAATCCCGGCGGCACCTTCGTCGACATCGCAGCCATTGCCGAAGTCGCCCATCGCCACGGCCTGCCGCTGATCGTCGACAACACCATGGCGAGCCCCTACCTCATTCGCCCGCTCGAACACGGCGCCGACATCATCGTGCATTCCGTCACCAAGTTCCTCGGCGGTCACGGCAATTCGATGGGCGGCGTGATCGTCGATGGCGGCACCTTCGACTGGTCGGCCAAGCCGGGCAAGTATCCGATGCTGTCGGAGCCGCGCCCGGAATATAACGGCGCCGTGTTGCATCAGGCCTTCGGCAACTTCGCCTTCGCCATCGCCTGCCGCGTCCTCGGCCTGCGTGACCTCGGGCCCGCGATTGCGCCTATGAACGCTTTCCTGTTGCTGACCGGCATCGAAACCCTGCCCCTTCGCATGCAGCGCCACTGCGACAACGCCATGAAGGTTGCCACCTGGCTGAAGAGCCATCCCAAGGTCGCCTGGGTCAACTATGCTGGCCTGCCTGACGATCCCAATAATGCGCTCCAGAAGCGCTACTCGCCGAAGGGCGCCGGGTCGGTCTTCACCTTCGGCATCAAGGGCGGGCTTGAAGCCGGCAAAGCGCTGGTCGGCGGGTTGAAGCTCTTCTCGCACCTGGCGAACATCGGCGACACCCGCTCGCTGATCATCCACCCGGCCTCGACGACCCATGCGCAGCTTTCCGAGGAACAGCAGATCGCAGCCGGTGCCGGGCCTGACGTCGTGCGTCTGTCCATCGGTATCGAAGACGCCGACGACATCATCGCCGATCTCGATCAGGCGCTGGCTTCCGCCTGATCGACCTTCCAGCGGCGGTGCAAAGCACCGCCGCTCGTTTACCTGGAGAGCATGATGAGCCTGTCCCTGCCATTCGATCCTTCGACCGTCACGCCGGAAGAGGGCGCGCCTGCGCCGGATCGCCTGATTTCCGGCGACCCGCGCTTCACCACTTGGAATATCGAGGAAGCAGACGGCGGCATCTATGCCGGCATCTGGCAATCGACGCCGGGCAAGTGGCGAATCTCCTATGATGAATGGGAGTATTTCCACATTCTCGAAGGCCACTCAGTCGTCACCGAGCATGGCGGCGAACCGATCCAGCTGAAGGCTGGCGACCGCCTGATCCTCAGACCCGGCTTCAAGGGAACCTGGGAAGTCCTTGAAACGACTCGCAAGGATTACGTGATCAGGCTCTAGGGGGATGGCAGTTCCTGGCGTCATATGTGCCGAAGATCACTGACGGCCGAGCAACTGACGCGCTAGGAGGCCCCGTCATCGATCAGCGCCGGGTCCCCAGAATGAACATGTTACGCTTCGCCCTCATCTTCATCATCGGCCTGTCCGTTGTCGTCGGTGGCCGCTGGTATGTCTATGTCAGCAATACCAGCAGCCCTTATGACGAAGTCGGAATCGAGATCAACAGCCGCCTTCCGCATGTTCTCCGCAAATGGGGATGCGATCGGTTGGAGCAGTCCTTCCCGAACAGTGTCCCGCCCTATGGTTGTGGCGCCCCGGATAGCCGAAGCTGGATCTGACCGGCTGCGCGCCGGCGAGGTCATCAGCCCGTTTTCAGACGGGCCGCTGCGGCCTCGTGTTCTGCGGCCATGGCCACATCCTCGGCGGATACCTTCTGGATGCTCGCCCGGCTGTTGATCCGTTCCATGTAGGCCTTAAAGGCAGGGCGGGCTTCGACGAGGCCGAACATCGTCGTCCAGTTCAGTGCGATGCCCCACAAAAGATCGGCCGCGGTGAAGCGCTCACCGAGCAGGTAAGGACCTGTTTTCAGCGTGTCCTCCAGCATGTCGATCAGAGACTCATAGCTGGCATAGGGCGTCTCGTTCATCGAGCCCGGCTCGCGCTGCATGAAGCGATCGACGACCGCCGGTTCGAAGCAACTGCCATAGATGAAGAGCCAGCGAAGATAGGCACCGCGATCCGGATCCGAGAGGGCAGGGGCGAGACCCGTTTCGGGGAAGAGATCGGCCATATAGAGATAAATCGCGCCCTGTTCGGTGACGAGTGTGTCGCCGACGCGCACCGCCGGCACCTTGCCGAGCGGATTGATGGCAAGGTAGGCCGGCTGGCGCTGCTCGCCTGCCTTCATGTTGAGCCCATGCAATTCGTAGGGCACCTTCAGTTCTTCCAGCAGCACACGCGCACCGGTGGCGCGGGTCTGCGGCGAGTAGAAGAGGGTGATTGGCAGGTCTCTGGTCATCGGAAGTCTCCCTTTTGAGATGAACTGCGCCGAGAGGCGATGGCAGGAGACTGCGCCACCCTACCTGTCAGATTGTGTCAGGTTTGTTTAGAATAATCGCCGGAGCGAGGATTTTCCCCATGCGAGCAAGCCGGCTGATCAACATCCTCACCACCCTTCAGGCGAAGGGATTGGTGACCGCCGAGGCGCTGGCCGCGGAAAATGCCGTGTCCGTCCGCACCATTTACCGGGATATCGACGCGCTCTCGCTGTCTGGCATCCCCGTCTACAGCGAGCGGGGCTCGGATGGCGGCTATCGGCTACTGGATGGCTATCGCGTGCGGCTGAATGGCCTGACGCCAGCGGAGGCCGAGGCCATGTTCCTGTCCGGCATTCCCGGTGCTGCCGCCGATCTCGGTCTCGGTTCGCTGATGGCCGGCGCCCAGAAGAAGCTGACAGCCGCGCTACCGGAAGATCTGCGCGAAAACGCCCGGCGCATGCAGCAGAAGTTCCACCTCGATGCGCCGGCCTGGCTCGCCGAGGGTGAACAGCCCGTCTATTTGCAGGCGATCGCCGATGCTGTCTGGAATTCCAAGCGCATCCGCATGCGCTACCGCTCCTGGAAGGCGGAAAAGAACCGAGTTGCCGAACCGCTCGGTATCGTCATGAAGGGCGGAGCCTGGTATCTCGCCGCTCGCGTCGACGGCACCGTCCGCACCTATCGCACTTCCCGTGTCCTCGACCTGATCGTCACCGAAGAGCGCTTCGACTGGCCGAGGGATTTCGACCTCGCAGCCTATTGGACCGAAAACACGCAACGTCTCGAACTGGAGCTCTACCCCAACTGGGCAACCATCCGGCTCTCGCCCTGGGGACTGAAGGAAATCGAGCACATGGCGCCGCCCTATGTGCGCGCCAATCTCGAATTCATCGGAGAGCCGGACGAGGAGGGCTGGCAGACGGTCCGCCTGCCGGTCGCCCATGAGCGCATGGCCGTGTCCGAAATGCTGAAGCTCGCAACGGAGGTCGAGGTCATCGACCCGCCGGAGCTCAAGCATGCCATGCGGCGGGCCGTTGAAACCCTGGTGGCCCGCTACGCCGAGCCGGCTGCCCTCACCAGGTGAGATCCAGCCGTTCCAGTCCGTGGAAGTGATAGACGTCCTTGACCGTGGGCGTCGCTGCGATCTTCAGCCCCGGCAGCCGTCTGAAGAGCAGCGGCAGCACGATGTTGAGTTCGAGACGCGCGAGCGGCGCACCGATGCAGAAATGAATGCCGGCGCCGAAGGAGAGGTTGGCCCCTTCATCCCGCGAGGGCTTGAAGGCGAGCGGTTCCGGGAACTTCTGCGGATCGAGATTGGCCGCAGCCAGAATCAGGCTCACCTTGTCGCCGCGCTTGAAAGACACGCCGTCGATTTCGCAGGGCTCCAGGCACCAGCGCTGGAAGATATGTACCGGCGCGCAGATTCGGAGCGTCTCCTCGACGGTCCGTTCGGTCGTCTTCTCATCGGAAAACAGCGTCGAGGGATCGATGCCGCTGTCGAGGATCACGCGAACCGAATTGCCGATCTGATGCACGGTCGCCTCGTGGCCTGCATTCAAGAGCACGATGGTCGTCGAGATCAGTTCGTCCTCGGTGAGGAACTGGCCCTTGTGCTCGGTGTGGATCATGCGGCTCAGGAGATCGTCGCGCGGATTGGCGCGGCGTTCGGCAATCACCGTCCGCACATAGTCCGCGAATTCCTTTGCCGAGCGATCCGCGGCCTCTTCGTCGGCCCGGGTCCGCTTGAACAAATACATGCCGACATAGTCGTGGCTCCATTTGAGGAGCTGCGGGCCCATCTCTTCCGGGATGCCGATCATCCGCGCGATCATGGTGACAGGGATGATGTCGGCAAAGGTCGACAGAAGCTCTGTCTTTCCATCCGTCTCGAAGCCGTCGATCAACCGGTTCGCAAGCTCTTCGATCTCGGGCGTCATCTTCTCGACATGGCGCGAAACGAAGGCGCGATTGACCAGCGTGCGAAGCCGCGTGTGTTCCGGCGGTTCGATCTCGAGCAGCGAATGCTCTTCGGCCTTGTCGAAGTGGCGGGTGTGCTCGGCCGGTTCCGGCATGCCGAGTTCCTCACGCGTCGCGATATGCAGGATTTGCCGGCCGAAGCGCCGATCGCGCAGAAGCGCGTTCACATGATCATAGCCGGTGAAGAACCATTGCTTCTGTTCCTCCCAGTAGAAGGTCGGACAGCTGGCGTGCAGGGCCGCATAGGTCCTGTTCGGATCACTGTAGAAGGCGGGGTCGCGAGCATCGAGGGAGACCCGGCGGGTGGCGGGGTCGATGGAAAGGAAGGATGTCTGTGTCATGCGTTCTGTTTATCCTTTGCATTCCCGCACGCAAGGGGAGGCGGGTGCGCTCAGTCGTCCAGCTTGTGGGCAACGGCGGAGATGCGTTTCAGAATGGCCACCTGGCGATCCGCCTGGCGGTCGACCTCCTCTTGCGGGCTGTCCTCGCGGGTCGGAGGTACGGTCACCGTCCGGTCGCCCGAACGCAGCGAGGTCCGGTTTCGCCCTTGCGCCTTTGCCGTGTAGAGCGCGATATCGGCTTCCGACAGGAGTTGCTCGAGATCGGCCCTGTGTCGCGGGCTGACCGAGATGCCGACACTCGTCGTCACCGAGATCATCTCCTCGCCTGTTGAAATGGTGCGGTCCACGAGCGCGAGGCGCACTGTCTCGGCGAACAGCGCTGCATCCCTCGGCTCGGATATCGCCAGCACGGCTGCGAACTCCTCCCCGCCGGTGCGGGCAAAGACCGCCCGTTGCGGCAGAAGCGAGCGGCAGACATCGGCGAATTCCTGCAGGACCCGGTCGCCGATCGAATGCCCGTGCCGGTCGTTGATCTGCTTGAAGTGGTCGAGGTCGAAGATCAGCACCCCGAGTGCGTCCAGCGGCGAACTCTCGACCAGTCCCTGATAGGCCTCGGCAAAACCGCGTCGGTTGAGCGCCCCGGTCAGCGGATCGGTCCTGACAAGCGTCTGCAACTGCTCCTGCGAGCGATCCATGGTGATCTTGGCGAGAATGATGACCGAGGTAATGAAGCCGATCACGGCAATGGTGCCCATCCACACGCCGAAGATATTGTCGGCAAAGCTCGCCGGGCGCTGGAAGAGGACAAAAATGCCATAGGCCAATCCGGCGCAGGCCTGGCTGCCCCAGGTCACGGTCAGGAAGGTGCGGTACCGACCGGTGCTGAAGCGCGCACGCGCCGCGATCATCGCAAGCATGGCAAAGCCGATCGACGCGCCGACATGATAGAGCGAGACCCGCAGGGCGAATTCATCGCGGATGACCGGAACGAGGATGCCAACGAGCCACACCAGCGGCGGCAACCAGACCAGGCGAGGGGCGGGGCGGTGGTCGAGCGCTGCAAGTCCCTTCGCCCAAAGGCTGAAGCCCAGAAGCGAGACGGCGTTTGCCACCTGGATCGAAAGGGCGTCGGGGATCTGATCGCGTAGCCCGACAAGGCCGAGCCCGCTTGCATGCAGCAGAAACCCGAGGCCGAACCAGAGGAAATGTTTCTGCTCGCGGCCATGCAGCCAGATGGCCAGAAGCAGAATCGCAAGCGTGTTAGCCTGGATGACCCACAGCAAAAACGCGGTCTTCACGTCGATCACGAAACAATTCCTGAAATGAGTTCGGCAAACAATCGCCCAAGAATGGCGCAAGCCGGTTAAACAGTCACTATGAAAACCCGCAGGATCTAAGGGTCGCTCCCGGCGCGACCGGTTGCGAGACTTACCGAAATTTCACCATGTTAGCTATTTCTTGTGCATCGATGCGACATGGTCGGTCTCCAGCGGGACGTCGTCTTCCGGAAACGCAGGTTCTCCAGCGCGGAGCGCGTCTCGACCATTAAGGATATCCCGTCCTCGTGTCTTGAATGTCGGGGTGCGGACACTCTATGTAGGGATTGACAAAGATTACGTGATTCCCGCCACGGCATGTGCCGGGGAGAGGCTGAAAAGGACCGACATGAGAAATCCCGTTGATACCGCTCTCGCTCTGGTGCCGATGGTCGTCGAACAGACCAATCGTGGCGAGCGCTCCTACGACATCTTCTCGCGCCTGCTGAAGGAACGGATCATCTTCCTGACGGGCCCGGTCGAAGACACGATGGCGTCGCTCGTCTGCGCCCAGCTTCTCTTCCTCGAGGCCGAGAACCCGAAGAAGGAAATCGCCATCTACATCAATTCTCCGGGTGGCGTCGTCACTTCGGGCATGGCGATCTACGACACGATGCAGTTCATCCGTCCGGCCGTGTCGACGCTCTGCATCGGTCAGGCCGCTTCGATGGGCTCGCTGCTTCTCGCTGCCGGCGAAAAGGGCATGCGCTTCGCAACGCCGAACTCGCGGATCATGGTTCACCAGCCTTCCGGCGGCTTCCAGGGCCAGGCCTCGGACATCGAGCGCCATGCTCGTGACATCATTAAGATGAAGCGTCGCCTGAACGAGGTCTATGTCAAGCATACGGGCCGCACCTATGACGAAGTGGAAAACACGCTCGATCGCGACCACTTCATGGAATCGAGCGAAGCCAAGGAATGGGGTCTGATCGATCGCATCCTGACCTCGCGCGCCGAAATGGAAGGCGTGGCATCGTCGGCCTGACCCTCGTTGCGCATGCCGGTATCGGGTCGATGCCGGCAGACGTGATGGCAACCGGGGTTTAAAGTCGGCGCAAAAGCGCTAATAGTAGGATTAAGGCTATGTTGAATCTTTGTGACATAGTCTGCCGAGACTGAGAGTTTTCGTTGCCGCCGCTCCGACAGGGTCGGGTCGGCTAGTAGCTCCGGATCGGAAGAGGTTTCCACCAAAGGCGGCGGTGGAAGCCGGACAGTGTGAGTGACCGCCCTGCCGTGACTGCGGTGGCGCGGCGTGCTGGAAGGATAAAGACATGAGCAAAGTCAGCGGAAGCAACGGCGGTGACTCCAAGAATACCCTTTATTGTTCCTTCTGCGGCAAGAGCCAGCACGAGGTCCGCAAGCTGATTGCCGGACCGACGGTGTTCATCTGCGATGAATGCGTCGAACTCTGCATGGACATCATCCGCGAAGAGAACAAGTCTTCGATGGTCAAGTCCCGCGACGGTGTTCCCACACCGCAGGACATCATCAAGATCCTCGACGAATACGTGATTGGTCAGAAGCAGGCGAAGAAGATCCTGTCGGTGGCCGTGCACAACCACTACAAGCGCCTGTCGCACGCCTCCAAGGGCGGCGATGTTGAGCTGGCGAAGTCGAATATCATGCTCGTCGGCCCGACCGGTTGCGGCAAGACCTATCTTGCCCAGACGCTCGCCCGCATCATCGACGTTCCCTTCACCATGGCGGACGCCACGACCCTGACCGAAGCCGGTTATGTCGGTGAAGACGTCGAAAACATCATCCTGAAGCTGCTCCAGGCTGCCGACTACAACGTCGAGCGCGCCCAGCGCGGCATCGTCTACATCGACGAAGTCGACAAGATCTCCCGCAAGTCGGACAATCCTTCGATCACCCGCGACGTGTCGGGCGAAGGCGTCCAGCAGGCTCTGCTGAAGATCATGGAAGGCACGGTCGCTTCGGTTCCGCCGCAGGGTGGCCGCAAGCATCCGCAGCAGGAATTCCTGCAGGTCGACACGACGAACATCCTGTTCATCTGCGGCGGCGCCTTTGCCGGCCTCGACAAGATCATCTCGGCCCGTGGCGAGAAGACCTCGATCGGTTTCGGCGCGACGGTCAAGGCGGAAGACGATCGCCGCGTTGGCGAAGTCCTGCGTGAGCTGGAGCCGGAAGATCTGGTCAAGTTCGGCCTCATCCCGGAATTCATCGGTCGTCTGCCGGTCCTGGCGACGCTCGAGGATCTCGATGAGGATGCCCTGATCCAGATCCTGTCCGAGCCGAAGAACGCGCTCGTCAAGCAGTACCAGCGCCTGTTCGAGATGGAAGATGTCGAACTGACCTTCCACGAGGACGCGCTTCGCGAGATCGCCCGCAAGGCAATCACCCGCAAGACAGGTGCTCGTGGTCTGCGCTCGATCATGGAAAAGATCCTGCTCGACACGATGTTCGAACTGCCGGAACTGGAAGGCGTCCGCGAAGTCGTCATCTCCGACGACGTCGTCAACGGCAATTCCCGGCCGCTCTACATTTATGCCGATCGCCAGGAAGAGAAGGCCAACGCCTCCGCCTGACCGGCTCGGATCGATTGCTGCGAAGAGCCCGCCCTTGTGGCGGGCTTTTCCGTTTCAGGCGATCTTTTTTGGTGCTGCCTGTGGTTATCTCCGGAGCCCTTGTCCATTTACCGTATTCAGCTGTTGTCAGGCCCGTCGATTGGGCTAGAACAGAGGCGAGTGAACGCTCGAGTGCTGCGTCGCCGTTACCGCGTATCCGCGTCCCCCGATCATCCATGCGACGACCGGCTGCCCCTCGGGCGACGAAGTGACGCGCATGGTTCGCATCAGGTCCGCAATCTACTGTCAAAGCGGGCAGGGTGTGTCATGCTGATGTCACAGATTCGGTGCGGGCACAGGCGGCAGGCTTGAATTGGCGGGAGCGCCACTCCACTTGTTGGAGGATCGAAAAATATGCCTGATGCCTCTTTTGGGTCGGCATGGAGTCCCGGTTTCCCCGGGACGTTTGAAAGGAAGTGAAATGACGAATACGTCAGCTGCAAACGAGGTAAACACCTATCCGGTGCTTCCTCTGCGCGACATCGTGGTGTTTCCTCACATGATCGTTCCGCTGTTCGTCGGTCGTGAGAAGTCCATTCGCGCTCTGGAAGAGGTGATGGGTTCCGACAAGCAGATCATGCTGGCCACGCAGATCAATGCGAGTGATGACGATCCGGCCCCGGATGCCATCTACGAAGTCGGCACCGTCGCCAATGTCCTCCAGCTCCTGAAGCTGCCCGACGGCACCGTGAAGGTGCTGATCGAAGGCCGTGCGCGCGCCAAGGTCGAAAGCTATACCGGCCGCGAAGACTACTACGAAGCCAAGGCCAGCATTCTGGCCGAGCCGGCGGAAGATGCCGTCGAGATCGAGGCTCTGTCGCGCTCCGTGGTTTCCGAGTTTGAAAACTACGTCAAGCTGAACAAGAAGATCTCGCCCGAGGTTGTCGGCGCCGCAAGCCAGATCGAGGATTACTCGAAGCTGGCAGATACGGTCGCGTCGCACCTCTCCATCAAGATCACCGAAAAGCAGGAAATGCTGGAAACGGTGAGCGTGAAGACGCGCCTCGAAAAGGCGCTCGGCTTCATGGAAGGCGAGATTTCGGTTCTCCAGGTCGAGAAGCGTATCCGTTCGCGCGTCAAACGCCAGATGGAGAAGACCCAGCGCGAGTATTATCTTAACGAACAGATGAAGGCGATCCAGAAGGAACTCGGCGACGGCGAAGACGGCCGTGACGAGATGGCCGAACTGGAAGAGCGCATCGCCAAGACCAAGCTTTCCAAGGAAGCCAAGGAAAAGGCCGATGCGGAGCTGAAGAAGCTGCGCCACATGAGCCCGATGTCGGCAGAAGCCACCGTCGTGCGCAACTATCTCGACTGGCTGCTCGGTCTGCCCTGGGGCAAGAAGTCCAAGGTCAAGATCGACCTGAACGCGGCGGAGAAGGTTCTCGACGAGGATCATTTCGGCCTCGACAAGGTCAAGGAGCGCATCGTCGAATATCTCGCCGTCCAGGCACGCGCGACGAAGCTGAAAGGCCCGATCCTCTGCCTCGTCGGCCCTCCGGGCGTCGGCAAGACTTCGCTTGCCAAGTCGATCGCAAAGGCGACCGGCCGCGAATACGTGCGCATGGCACTCGGTGGTGTGCGTGACGAAGCGGAAATCCGCGGTCACCGCCGCACCTATATCGGCTCCATGCCTGGCAAGATCGTCCAGTCGATGAAGAAGGCCAAGAAGTCCAACCCGCTCTTCCTGCTCGACGAGATCGACAAGATGGGCATGGATTTCCGCGGCGATCCGTCTTCGGCTCTGCTTGAGGTGCTCGATCCCGAACAGAACTCGACCTTCATGGACCACTATCTCGAAGTGGAATATGATCTGTCGAACGTCATGTTCGTGACGACCGCCAACACGCTGAACATCCCGGGTCCGCTGATGGACCGCATGGAGATCATCCGGATCGCCGGCTATACCGAGGATGAGAAGCTTGAAATCGCCAAGCGGCACCTGCTGCCGAAGGCGATCAAGGAACATGCCCTGCGTCCGGAGGAGTTCTCCGTGGCAGACTCGGCGATCCTGGCGATCATTCAGCAGTATACCCGCGAAGCCGGTGTGCGCTCCTTTGAACGCGAACTGATGAAGCTCGCCCGCAAGGCCGTGACCGAAATCATCAAGGGCAAGGTGACCTCGGTCGCCGTGACCGGTGAGAACATCAACGAATACCTGGGCGTCCCGCGCTTCCGCCACGGCGAAGCCGAGGGCGAGGACCAGGTCGGCGTTGTCACGGGATTGGCCTGGACGGAAGTCGGTGGCGAACTGCTGACCATCGAAGGCGTGATGATGCCCGGCAAGGGCCGCATGACCGTCACGGGCAACCTGAAGGAAGTGATGAAGGAATCGATTTCGGCCGCGGCGTCCTACGTCCGCAGCAGAGCCGTCGATTTCGGCGTCGAGCCGCCGCGCTTCGACAAGTCCGACATCCACGTCCACGTTCCCGAGGGCGCTACCCCGAAGGACGGTCCGTCTGCCGGTATCGCCATGGCAACCGCCATCGTCTCCATCATGACCGGCATTCCGGTCTCGAAGGATATCGCGATGACGGGCGAAGTGACCCTGCGTGGTCGCGTCCTGCCGATCGGTGGCCTGAAGGAAAAGCTGCTCGCAGCACTTCGCGGCGGCATCAAGAAGGTGCTCATTCCGGAAGAGAACGCCAAGGATCTGGCCGACATTCCGGACAACGTGAAGAACAACATGGAGATCGTTCCGGTGTCCCGCATGGGCGAGGTCATCAGACATGCTCTGGTGCGCGTGCCGGAGCCGATCGAGTGGGATGGAACCGTTGAAACGCCGGCCATCGGCGTCGTCGATGGGGCCGATGAAACCGGTGCAACCATCGCTCACTGAGGCAATTCTGCCATAAGTGAGCCACAAAGCTCCAAAACCGACAAAAAGGCTGGCATTTTTGCCAGCCTTTTTTGTGAAAAGCCGCTTAAAAGGCTTGTTTTCCGGGGCTTTCGGGTGCTTTTGAGTTGCGAAGGGCAGAAGCTTTCGTATTCTCCGCCCGACTTAATCTTTTGAGTCGTTTCATACCAATCAGAAAGGGTGGAAACATGAACAAGAACGAACTCGTATCCGCGGTCGCCGAGAAGGCTGGCCTCACCAAGGCTGACGCTGCCTCTGCCGTTGATGCCGTTTTTGAAACGGTCCAGGCTGAACTGAAGAACGGCGGCGACATTCGTCTCGCTGGCTTCGGCGCCTTCACCGTCGCCCGTCGCGAAGCCTCCAAGGGCCGCAACCCGTCCACCGGCGCTGAAGTCGATATCCCGGCTCGCAACGTACCGAAGTTCACGGCCGGCAAGGGCCTGAAGGACGCTGTCAACAGCTGATCCGTCGTGACCGTCGCCACCCTTCGGTGCCGATGGTCAGCTGACACCCTGGTTAGCCCGGCCTCTGTGCCGGGCTTTCTTTTTGTCCATCTTGCGCTGCAGCAAAACCTGTCATATTTCTGTTGTGCCGGATGTCCGGCATTCGTTCTCAGGGCGGGGTGAAACTCCCCACCGGCGGTAAGGAGGAAACTCCAAGCCCGCGAGCGCCTGGTCTTCCGAAGGGGAGGGCAGGGTCAGCAGATCCGGTGTAACTCCGGAGCCGACGGTTAAAGTCCGGATGAAAGAGAATGAGGTCAGGCTGCGCTTCTGTCCGTTTGACGCGGATCGGGCGGCGCGGCTGCGCGGTGCCGTCTCCGTCCTGGAGCGGCTTTTCGTCGTCCTCATCTGTCCTGATTTGTGTTGGTCCTTTGGACAAGGAAACATGACATGAATCAGAGCTCCGTTTCAGTTCTGCGCTCCCGGGCCGTTGTCGGTGCCGGTTTTATGGTCTTGGCAGGTATTGCCTTTGCCATCCTCAATGTCGTCACCCAATGGCTTGCCATGACGCTCGGCTTCCCGCCGGCATCGACCGCCTTCTGGCAATATGGCTTTGCCCTCATCCTCTCGCTGCCGCTGCTCTTCCGTCTTGGCCTCCGCGCCATGAAGACCGCCTATCCGGTCCGCCACATCCTGCGCGTCCTGCTCGCCGCCTTCGGCGTTCAGGCCTGGATCACCGGATTGGCCACCGTTCCGATCTGGCAGGCGATCGCGCTCGTCATGACCTCGCCCTTCTTCATCATCATCGGCGCGCGCCTCTTCCTCGGTGAAACCGTCGGCCGTGATCGCTGGTTCGCAACGCTCACCGGCTTCGTCGGCGCGATGATCATCCTGCAGCCCTGGTCGGACAGCTTCACGCTCGCGGCCCTTTTGCCGGTGCTCTCAGCGCTGCTCTGGGGTGGCTCGTCGCTGATCATGAAGAACCTCACCCACTATGAGGCGCCGGAGACGGTAACCGTTTGGCTCCTCGTGCTGCTGACGCCGATCAATGCCGGTCTCGCGGTTGCCGGCGGCTTCATTGTTCCGGAGGGGCTGGCCCTGTGGCTGCTGCTCGCAGCCGGGCTTCTGACGGCCATCGGCCAGTATCTGCTGACGCTCGCCTACAATGCGGCGGATGCCGCCTATGTGCAGCCCTTCGACGACCTCAAACTGCCGCTCAACGTCTTTGCCGGCTGGCTCGTCTTCGGCTACGCGCCGAGCGGTTATCTCTGGCTTGGTGCTCTTCTCATCCTCGGCGCATCGCTCTTCCTGATGCTGCGAGAAGCAGGCAAGGAAACAACAGTGGCATCCTGATCGCTTGAATGGGGAAGAGTTCGGAAACTGTCATCCGACTGTCACCGGACTGCCTCAGAACCCTCTTGTTCCATTTCAGGATACTGGAGGTTTCCCGATGACCCATGGTCTCTCCCGCGTCGCCCTCACGGCGGCGCTCTTTGCATCCGTGGCCCTGCCGGCCACGGCCGAACAGGTTTTCAATCGCATCGCCACTTTCCCGGTCGCCACCAACCTTCCGGCCGACAAGGATAAGCTTTCCACTACCTCTGCCGAAATCATCACGGCCTCGGAAGACGGCAACACGCTGATCTATTCCGACAGCCCGCTCGGTGGCATCGGTTTCATTGACATCACCGACGCCAAGGCGCCGAAAGCTGCAGGCGCCCTGATGATGGACGGCGAGCCCACCTCGGTTGCGGTTGCCGGCGCCAAGGTTCTCGTCGGCGTCAACACGTCGGAAAGCTTCACCAGCCCGTCGGGCAAGCTCGCCGTCGTCGACATCGCCACCAAGGCCATCGAGGCGACCTGCGACATCGGCGGTCAGCCTGACTCCGTTGCCGTGGCCAAGGACAACTCCTTCGTCGCAATCGCCATCGAGAACGAGCGTGACGAGGACGTCAACGATGGCGCCCTGCCGCAGATGCCGGCCGGCGATCTCGTCATCCTGTCCCTGAACAACGGCGTTGCGGATTGCGGTTCGATCAAGCGCGTGGCCCTGACCGGTCTGGCAGAGATCGCGCCCGAAGATCCGGAGCCTGAATTCGTTGCGATCAACAGCCTCGGCGAGATCGCCGTCACGCTGCAGGAAAACAACCACATCGCCATCGTCGACGGCAAGACCGGCGAAGTGAAGAGCCACTTCTCCGCCGGCACGGTCGACCTCACCGGCATCGACACCAAGTCGGACGGGGCGCTCAAGTTCACCGGTACCAAGGAAGGCGTGCTGCGCGAGCCTGACGCCGTCAAGTGGCTGGACGACAACCGTCTCGTCATCGCCAATGAAGGCGACTGGAACGGCGGTTCTCGTGGCTTCACCATCTTCGACAAGACCGGCAAGGTGGCTTACGAATCGGGTGCTTCGCTCGAGCAGGCCATCGCCCAGATCGGTCATTTCCCCGACAAGCGTGCCCGCTCAAAGGGCGTCGAGCCGGAAGGCCTGGAAGCCGCGACCTTTGGCGACCAGGACTACTTCTTCGTGCTCGCCGAGCGCGCCTCGGTGGTTGGCGTCTACAAGGACACCGGTGCCGAGCCTGAACTGACGCAGCTTCTGCCGTCTGGCGTGTCACCGGAAGGCGCAGTTGCCATTCCCTCGCGCAACCTTCTGGCCACCGCCAACGAGGTAGATCTGGGCGAAGACGGCGGCCCCCGCTCGCATGTCATGCTCTACGAACTGGCTGAAGGCACGCCGGCCTATCCGATGATCCAGTCGGCAATGGTCGATGGGGCACCGATCGGTTGGGGCGCGCTTTCCGGTCTCGTCGGCGATGCCGAAAAGGCTGGCACCCTCTATGCCGTCAACGACAGCTTCTACGCCATGCAGCCGACGATCTTCACGATCGACGCAACGCAGAAGCCGGCCGTCATCACCACGGCCCTGCCGATCACCCGTGGCGGCGCTGCAGCTCAGAAGCTCGACCTGGAAGGTATCACGCTGGACGGCAAGGGCGGCTTCTGGGTCGCCTCCGAAGGCGATCCGGCCAAGCTCGTCGGCCATGGCCTCTACAATGTCGATGCCAAGGGCGAGATCAAGGCTGAAGTCGGCTTCCCCGTGGAACTCCTCGCCGGCCAGACCCGCTTCGGTCTCGAAGGCATCACCAGTGTCGGCACCGGTGACGACATGACGCTCTGGATGGCTGTGCAGCGCGAATGGGGCGATGACGAAAAGGGCTCGGTCAAGCTCCTCTCCTACAACCCGAAGTCCAAGGAATGGGGTGCCGTTCGTTATCCGCTCGAAAAGGCGGATGCCGGCTGGGTCGGTCTTTCCGAAATCACCGCCCATGGCGACCATGTCTACATCGTCGAGCGCGACAACCAGGTCGGTGACAATGCCAAGCTGAAGAAGCTCTACCGCGTTGCCATCGCCGATCTGAAGCCCGCCAAGCTCGGCGAAGAACTTCCGACTGTCGTCAAGGAAGAAGTCCATGACTTCATCCCGGACCTGAAGGCCGCCACAAACGGCTACGTCGTCGACAAGCTCGAAGGCTTCGCCTTCGACGCCTCGGGCAAGGCCTTCGCCGTCACCGACAACGACGGCGTGGATGACTCATCTGGCGAGACCCTGTTCTGGGAAGTCAACCTGCAGGGCACCAACTGATCGAAAGATCAGGGCAGCCGAAACAGAAGAGGCCGGATGAGCGATCACCCGGCCTCTTTTTCATATCGTCACTGGTGCGGATTACCAGCGATGATGCACATGCGGCGCGATCAGCCGCTCGTAAACCTCGCGCGATGCCGCCATGACGTCCGCCGACAGCGCCGCGAGATCAGACGCCGCAGCGTTTGCCTTGGCCTGCTCGCCATTGCGGGCACCGGGAATGACGACCGTGACCGCCTCATGCATCAGGATCCAGCGCAGTGCGAATTGCGCCATGGAGGCACCTGCCGGCACCAGCTTGCGAACTTCCTCGACGGCTGCGAGACCCGTCTCGAAAGGCACGCCGGCAAAGGTCTCGCCCACGTCGAAGGCCTCGCCATTGCGGTTGAAGTTGCGGTGGTCTTCGGCAGCAAACTGGGTGCTCGCGGTGATCTTGCCCGAAAGCAGGCCGCTTGCCAGCGGCACGCGCGCGATGACCGCGACGTTACGGCGCTTGGCTTCCTGGAAGAAGAGGGCAGCCGGGCGCTGGCGGAACATATTGAAGATGATCTGGACCGAGACGACGCCCGGATACTCGATCGCCTTCAGCGCTTCCTCAACCTTTTCGACCGACACGCCGTAATGCTTGATCTTGCCGGCCTTGCGGATCTCCGCAAGCCCCTCGAACATCTCCTGACGATAGTAGACCTCAGTTGGCGGGCAATGCAGCTGCACGAGATCGAGGCTGTCGATCTCGAGGTTCTTCAAGGAACGGTCGATGAAAGCTTCGATGTTGGCCTTGGTGTAACCATCGGCCACATGCGGGTTGAGCCTCCGACCGGCCTTGGACGCCACCATCGGCCGCGCGCCGCCGCGCGCCTTCAGAACCTCGGCGATGATCTTTTCCGAACGACCGTCGCCATAGACGTCCGCCGTATCGATGAAGGTCATGCCGGCATCAAGGGCTGCATTGAGCGCCGCCCGGCCGTCGGCCTCCGATACTTCGCCCCAGGATCCGCCGATCTGCCAGGCGCCAAAGCCGATATCGCTGACGGTGAATTCCGTCCGGCCGAATTTATGTTCTCGCATCGTCATGTCTCTCCCGTGATTGCGGTTTCGAGCTAGCAAGTGGGGCAGGGGGTGGCAAGCTTCAACTGCCTCGCCGCCTCGAAGTGATCCACGGTCACCGCCCATGCGAAGTGGGAGGTGAAATCAGCCAAGAGCCCCCGCATGCCGAAGATGATCCGCAAGGGCGATCTGCCTCAAAAGACCTGCCCCGTCTGCCGCAAACCCTTTGCCTGGCGCAAGAAGTGGGAGCGGGACTGGGACAATGTCATCTACTGTTCGGAGCGCTGCCGTCGCACGGGCAAAACCGCTAACGCCGACAAGCCGTAGACCTTTTCAGAGAGTTAAGTGATCGGATCCCCATGACAGACCAGGCCCCGTCGTCGAAGCGCCTTGCATTCTACGCGCTTCCCGCAATCCCGATGGCCGCCGTCGCGCTGCCCTTCTACATCGTGGTGCCGACTTTCTACGCCGATCACTTCGCCCTGTCGCTTGCGACCATCGGCACGCTTCTGCTGGCCATCCGGCTGATCGACGCGATCACCGATCCTCTGTTCGGCTGGCTGTCCGACCGCGTTCGCTCCCGCTATGGCCGCCGCCGCTTCTTCTTCGTCATCTCCACGCCGCTGACGGCGCTCGCCGCCTTCATGCTCTTCTGGCCACCGGAAGATGCCGGTGTCGGCTATCTCGCCTTCTGGGGCGTGGCGCTCTCGATCGGCGCCACCTGGTCGCTTCTGCCCTATACCGCCTGGGGTGCGGAGCTCGCGACCGGTTATCAGGCGCGGGTCAAGCTGTCGGCCTGGCGCGAGGGCGCCACCCTGATCGGCTCGCTGATCGCGATCACCCTGCCATTCGTCGGCGGCTTGGACACGGCAGCCGGTTTTCACGGCCTTGCCTGGGTTGCCGTCTTCATTGCCGTCGCGCTACCGCTCGCGGGCTTGCTGGCGGTGGCCGTGGTGCCGGAACCGGTCGATCTCTCGCAACGCAAGCTCTCTCTGCGGGAAGGCTTCCGCCATCTGCGCGCCAACGGTCCCTTCCTGCGACTGGTCAGCGCCTTCCTCTTGAACAGCTTCGCGAATGCGATCCCCGCCTCGCTCTTCATCTATTTCGTCGGCCAGCGTCTCGATGCGCCCGCCATGCAGGGGCCGCTGCTCTTCACCTATTTCCTCTGCGCCATCGCCGGCGTTCCGCTGGCGGTTGCCACCGCCAAGCGCCTCGGCAAGCATCGCGCCTGGTGCTACGCGATGATGCTCGCCTGTGCCGTCTTCTCGGTAGCCGGCTTTCTGCGGGAGGGCGATGTGCTCGCCTTCACCGTCGTCTGTGTCGTCACCGGCCTGCTGCTCGGCTTCGATCTCACCCTTCCGCCCGCGATCCAGGCCGACGTGATCGACAACGACACGGTTTCATCCGGTGAGCAGCGCTCCGGCCTTTACTTCGCCGCCTGGAGCTTCACGACAAAGCTTGCAGTGGCACTCTCTGCAGGCGTTGTCTTCCCGCTCCTCGATCTCGCCGGCTTCATCGGCAGTCAGACGGCCAGCCAGTCCCCGGAGGCGCTGACCGCACTTTCTGCCCTCTACGCCTTCCTGCCGATCCTCCCCAAGCTCGCAGCCATCGCGCTCATGTGGAACTTCTCCCTCGACGAGGCGGCCCATCAGAAATTGCGCGCAAGCCTCGGCGCCTGAAGAAAGACGATCCGCTATCCGACCACCCGTCGCTGCGACCTGGCGAGAGGCTGTCATCCAGTCGTCGTCTCTTTCGGTCAAATGTGACGGCGTGAAGTTCAAGCGCGATTCTCTTCGGGAAGGGTCACGGATGCGCATTGTGATGATCGGTTCGGGATATGTGGGTCTTGTCTCCGGGGCTTGCCTCGCGGCGCTGGGTCATGACGTGGTCTGCGTCGACAAGAGCCGCGACAAGATCGAGGCGCTGCAGGCGGGGAAGGTTCCGATCTACGAGCCCGGCCTTGAAATGGTTATCGCCGACAATTGTGCGGCTGGTCGCCTGAGCTTCTCCGGCGATCTCGTGGGGCCCGTGGCGGCCGCGGATGCCGTCTTCATCGCGGTCGGCACGCCGTCGCGTCTGGTCGATGGTCACGCCGACCTCAGCCACGTCTATGCCGCCGCCCGCGAGATTGCTGCCGCTGCCACCGGTTTCACCGTCGTGGTCACCAAGTCCACCGTGCCCGTCGGCACGGGCGACGAGATCGAACGCATCTTCCGGGAGGAATTCCCGCAAAAGGACATCGCCGTCGTCTCCAATCCCGAATTCCTGCGGGAAGGTGCGGCCATTTCCGATTTCCGCCGCCCGGACCGAATCGTGGTGGGCTCCGATGACGAACGCTCCACCGAGCTCATGCGCGACATCTATGAGGCCCTCGATCTCAAGGAGATGCCGCTCTATTTCTGCGAGCGCCGCACAGCCGAACTGATAAAATATGCTTCGAACGCCTTCCTCGCGATGAAGATCACCTTCATCAACGAAATGGCCGATCTCTGCGAGGAACTCGGTGCCGACGTGCAGAAGGTCGCCAAGGGCATGGGCATGGATCGCCGTATCGGCGACAAGTTCCTACAGGCCGGTCCGGGGTTCGGTGGCTCCTGCTTCCCGAAGGATACGCTGGCGCTGGTAAAGACGGCCCAGGATTACGATCGGCCCTTGAAACTGATCGAGACCACGGTCGCGATCAACGAAAACCGCAAGCGGGCCATGGGCCGCCGGGTCATTGCCGCCTGTGACGGCAGCGTGCGCGGCAAGCGAATCGGTGTCCTCGGCCTGACCTTCAAGCCCAATACCGACGACATGCGCGAGGCGCCCTCGATCGCTATCATCAGAACCCTGCTCGATGGCGGCGCGGATGTGCATGTCTACGATCCCGCAGGCATGGAGGCGGCAAGGGCGGTTCTCGGCGCGGTCAAATACCGGCGCAACGCCTACGAGGTCGCCGAAGGTGCTGATGCCATCGTCCTCGTGACCGAATGGGATCAGTTCAAGTCACTCGATCTGCCGCGCCTGAAAGATCTGATGAAATCGCCGGTCGTGGTCGATCTGCGCAATGTCTTCGACGAAGACGAGATGATCGGCCACGGCTTCCAACTCGTGCCGCTCGGCAAGCGTCCCCGCTCGGCCTATCCGGCGCGCACCCTTTTCCATGCCGTTCCGCCCGAACTGGCCTGGAACCCGCTGCTTTGAGGCGACGAGACACCGACGGGCCAGCTCGCCTGACCACTGACCGACCTTCGAGGTTTTCCGGCCGGACTTGACTTTGCCCGCCGTTCGTCGCTGTGCTGGCCTGCAACCGAGGCAGCATACAGGTCGATGCATGGGCGTGAACGAGACGGGCGGCACGGATGCCGACAATGGCAAGGGCGAGGGGGCACGCACCCGCGGCTCCGGCTCCGAATCGGTCTACAAGGCGCTGCGCCACGAAATCCTGACCATGGAGCGCGCACCGGGCAGCCCGCTCGATGAGACGCGCCTCTCCGAACATTTCGGCATGTCGCGCACCCCGATTCGCGAGGCCCTGCTGCGGCTGACCTCGGATGGCCTGGTCACCAGCCTGCCCAACCGCAACACGATCGTCGCGGTCATCGATTTCTCCAGCCTGCCCACCTATTTCGAAGCACTCTGCCTGATGTATCGGGTGACGACCCGTGGCGCAGCAAAGCGTTCCGGCGATGCCTGGATGGCCGAGATCATAAGGCAGCAGCAGGCCTTTGCCCGTGCCGTCGAAGCCCAGGACGCCTTCGCCATGATCGAGGCCAACAGGGAATTCCACGTCGCGATCGCCGAACGCGCCGGCAATCCCTATTACACGACCTTCTTCGCCCGGCTCCTCGACGAGGGGCGGCGCATTCTCCGGCTCTATTATCAGACCTTCGATGACCGCCTGCCGCGCCGCTATGTCGAGGAGCACGAGAAGATCATCGAGGCGATCCGTTCAGGCGATATCGAGGAGGCCGACCGGCTTTCGGTCGCCCATGCCGACCAGATCGTCCGCCAGATCCAGGACTACGTGGCCCGCAACATCGCCGCTGCCGCCGAACTTCCCGACATCTGAAGTCCTGTCACGCCCATTTCAGCGGGTGTTGAATGACGTTGCTTGATTTTGTCGACAAACTGTATACTGTGATGTCACCACATCAAAAGGAGCTTCCCATGACCACCGGCTGGCACGGCGTTTTCCCCGCCGCAACGACTCAATTCCATGAAGATTTCTCGGTCGATATCGACGCCACCCAGCGCGTGCTCGACGCCCTCGTCAACGATGGCGTCAACGGCCTGATCGTCATGGGCACCTGCGGCGAGAACAACTCGCTCGATCCGGAAGAAAAGCGCACCATCTTGAAGGCCACCGTCGAGGTGGTGAATGGCCGCGTGCCGATCGTCACCGGCGTGTCGGAATTCGACACCCGCCGCGCTTCAGCCTATGCACGTGATGCCGAAAAGATCGGCGCAGACGGCCTGATGCTCCTGCCGGCCATGGTCTATGTGCCGAAGCCGCATGAACTGGTTGCCCATTTCAAGACCGTTGCCGAAGCAACGGGCTTGCCGATCATGCTCTACAACAATCCGCCGGCCTACCGCGTCAACATCGGCGCGGAAGTGCTGGAAGCGCTCGACGGCGTGAAGAACATCAAGGCCGTCAAGGAAAGCGCGCCCGACCCGCGCCGCTTCACCGACCTGATCAACGCCTTCGGTGACCGCTACGACATTTTCGCGGGCCTCGACGACGTTGCACTCGAAGGCCTGATGCTCGGCGCCAAGGGCTGGGTCTCCGGCCTCACCAGCGCTTTCCCGGCCGAATCGGTGGCGCTCGTCGCTGCCGCCGACCGTGGCGACTGGATGGAAGCCCGCCGCATCTACCGCTGGTTCATGCCGCTTCTGCATCTCGATGCCGAACATGACCTCGTCCAGTCGATCAAGCTCGCCGAACAGATCATGGGCCGTGGCTCCGAGCGCGTCCGCATGCCCCGCATGCCGCTGGAAGGCGCCCGCCGTGCGGAAGTGGCGGCCATGGTCGAGAAGGCCGCAGCGACCCGGCCGATTGGCGGGAAGTAAGCCTTAAGAGACGTCTGAGTGAGTTTCACAAAAGGCCCGCTGGAGTGATCCGGCGGGCTTTTGGACGTTCTGCCGGCGGTGACTCTTTGTCAAACAAGCGATGCTAGGTTGTAGCCTGAGGAATTCTCCACTTGGGTCTGTCAACGGGGTCCGAGAACAACAGGAAGAAACCATGGCAGCCGACAATCGCTCCCGACGCCTTGCAGTCCTGATCGACGCCGACAACACGTCGAGCAAGATCGCGGATGGATTGTTCGAGTACGTGGCACGCCTTGGCGAAGCGAGCGTCAGGCGCATATACGGCGATTTTTCCAGCTCACGCACCAAAGGGTGGGCCGACACGCTGACAAGACACGCCATCGTTCCGCACCAGCAATTCGCCTACTCTCCCGGAAAGAACTTCACGGACATCGCTCTCGTGATTGACGCGATGGACTTGCTGTGGAGTGGTCGCCTCCGACGGATTCTGCCTTGTTGCCTCTGACGGTGACTTTACCCGCCTTGCAACCCGGATCCGTGAGGAGGGGTTATATGTTCACGGATTTGGTGAGCGGCGGGCGCCTGAATGCTTCCGTCTCGCCTGCGCTGAATTCACCCTCACAGAGCGATTCGTGACAGATATGCCTTCCCCGCCGAACCAGGAGGTCGTCAGGGTTTCCTCGGCCGCGACGGATGCAATCCGTATTCTGGAGGAAATATTGTCGCGAATGAAAAGTGAGGATGGCTGGGTTTCCCTCGCAGACCTCGGAAGCCAGTTGTCTAAAACTCAAATCACGTTTGATCCACGAAAATATGGTTCGGGCAAACTCAGCAATATCCTGCGCATGACAGGAGCGTTCGAGCTCAAGCAGGCGGGCAACGCCATGCGTGTCAAGCGAAAATCACCAAGATAAACCAAGGGGAAAGATGGTGGGCGATGAGAGACTCGAACTCCCGACATCTTCGGTGTAAACGAAGCGCTCTACCAACTGAGCTAATCGCCCGTACGCTTGGCGGATCATGTCTGCCGCGTCGGTGGCCGTGATCTATGCGGATCGCGGAAAATCCGCAAGAGTGTTTGTGCAGATTTTTTGTTTTTTTGTCATGCGGTCGATCGGGCCATGTGGAAAAGTCAGCAGAATCCTTGTTTTGCGCCTGCGGCGCGTTGTCGCGAGCAGGGAGCCTCCGGCGAGCCTGGGGGAGGGGCGAGGGAAAAAATCGGGCGGTCACGGTTTTGTCTTGAAACCTGCTTGACACCTCCAGATGAACCCCGTAGAGAGCCGCTCATCGAACGGCAAGCCGCTCGACGGGGATCGCCTTGAACCCCGATTTGGAAATGCGCGGGTGTAGCTCAGTTGGTTAGAGTGCCGGCCTGTCACGCCGGAGGTCGCGGGTTCGAGCCCCGTCACTCGCGCCACTTCTTATCTCCGGATCAAGTTCTCATCCAGTTCGCCTTTGTCAGCACGGTAAGCCTGCGTCTTTTTGCACTGCACGCGCGATTGCGCGAGACAGGCATTTTACCCGCTGGTAAGGTGCTCTCCGGTATCGGGTGAAAAGGCTTTGGTTGGACTTGCGCTGGCTGGCTGCCTGCGCTAACCACGGCGCGTTGCAACTCTCTTTACGGCTTGTCGACTCCGCCCTAGATGCCTCATGGCATGCGAGACAAGCAGGGTGATATGATGACTGAACTGCTCGGTTCTTACCTTCCGATCGCCATCTTCATCGGCATATCCTTGATCATCGGTATTGCGCTCCTGGTGGCGCCTTTTGCCGTCGCCTACAAGGCGCCCGATTCGGAGAAGCTGTCGGCCTACGAGTGCGGCTTCAACGCGTTCGACGATGCCCGCATGAAGTTCGACATCCGGTTCTATCTGGTATCGATCCTTTTCATCATCTTCGACCTCGAAGTCGCCTTCCTGTTCCCCTGGGCAGTGTCTTTCGGTGAAATCGGCTGGTTCGGCTTCTGGTCGATGATGGTTTTCCTCGGTGTTCTCACCGTCGGCTTTATCTATGAATGGAAGAAGGGGGCGCTCGAATGGGAGTGATCCAGTCCGATACGACGATGATCGCGCCGCAGGCGAAGGGTATCATCGATCCCAACACCGGCAAGCCTGTTGGCGCCGATGACCGCTTCTTTGGCGAGATCAACAATGAGCTCGCCGACAAGGGCTTCCTCGTCACCTCGACCGACGAGCTGATCAACTGGGCCCGTACCGGCTCGCTGATGTGGATGACCTTCGGTCTCGCCTGCTGCGCTGTCGAAATGATGCAGCTGTCGATGCCGCGTTACGACGCCGAGCGCTTCGGCTTTGCGCCGCGCGCTTCACCGCGCCAGTCCGACGTCATGATCGTCGCCGGCACGCTGACCAACAAGATGGCGCCCGCACTCCGCAAGGTCTATGACCAGATGCCGGAGCCGCGTTACGTGATCTCGATGGGCTCGTGCGCGAATGGCGGCGGCTACTACCATTATTCTTATTCCGTCGTGCGCGGCTGCGATCGCGTCGTGCCGGTCGATATCTACGTGCCGGGCTGTCCCCCCACGGCAGAAGCTCTGCTCTATGGCGTGATGCTCCTGCAGAAGAAGATCCGGCGCACGGGCACGATCGAGCGGTAAGGCGAAGGGACTGAAAACATGAGTGAAGCCCTGAACGAGCTCGCTTCCTACCTCGCAGAGGTCCGCGGTGCGCTGATTTCGTCGAGCGAGATCCGCTTCGGCGAACTGACGCTGACGGCGAAGTCGGAAAACCTAATCCCGCTCCTGACCTTCCTGCGTGACGACGTCCAGTGCGGCTTCGTCAATCTGATCGACATCTGCGGCGTCGATTACCCGAAGCGCGAAGACCGCTTCGACGTGGTCTACCACCTGCTGTCGCCGCGTCAGAACCTGCGCATCCGCATCAAGGTCGCAACCGGCGAGTTCAAGCCGGTCCCGTCGGCCTGCCCGGTTTTCCCCGGTGCCGACTGGTTCGAGCGCGAAGCCTGGGATATGTACGGCATTCTCTTCACCGATCACCCGGATCTGCGCCGCATCCTGACGGATTATGGTTTTGAAGGCCATCCGCTGCGCAAGGACTTCCCCACGACCGGCTTCGTCGAGGTTCGCTACGACGATAGCGCCAAGCGCGTCGTCTATGAGCCCGTCGAGCTCAAGCAGGAATTCCGCAATTTCGACTTCCTCTCGCCCTGGGAAGGCACGGACTACGTGCTGCCCGGCGATGAAAAAGCGGCGAAATAGGATTTGGGCAATAGGCAATAGCCAGTAGACGAGAAGGAGCACGCAGACGACGATCAATTCCTACCAAGATCTGAAGGTGTGGCAACGCGCGATGGATCTTGCGGTGGAGAGCTATGAGGTTACGAAGGACTTTCCGCGAGAAGAGGTGTATGGCCTCATCTCGCAGATAAGGCGGGCCGCAAGTTCAGTCCCAGCCAATATCGCGGAGGGTCATGGTCGAAATGCTACGGGCTCTTACGTCCAGCATTTGAAAATAGCCCAGGGTTCTCTCAAGGAGTTGGAGACACATTTCATTCTGAGTTCCCGCCTTGGCTTCGTGTCGAAAGACAGAATTCACGTCGTCATGGCAACAAGTGAGGAAATCGGAAAAATGTTGAGATCGCTGATCCGCAGCTTGCAGGAAGAACGCAATGGTCGAACCACGTAAAAAAGCCCTACTGCCTACTGCCTATTGGCTATTGGCCCCAAGGCGCGGAGCGCATTGATGAACGAACACAACGTCCGCAACTTCAACATCAACTTCGGCCCGCAGCATCCGGCGGCGCACGGCGTTCTTCGCCTCGTGCTCGAGCTGGACGGTGAAATCGTCGAGCGCGTCGATCCGCATATCGGCCTGCTCCATCGTGGCACCGAGAAGCTGATCGAGACCAAGACCTATCTGCAGGCGCTGCCATATTTCGATCGTCTCGACTATGTCGCGCCGATGAACCAGGAACATGCCTATTCGCTGGCCGTCGAAAAGTTGCTCGACATCCAGATCCCGATCCGTGGTCAGCTGATCCGTGTTCTTTACTCGGAAATCGGCCGTATCCTCTCGCACCTCCTCAACGTCACCACGCAGGCCATGGACGTCGGCGCGCTGACGCCGCCGCTCTGGGGCTTTGAAGAGCGCGAAAAGCTGATGGTGTTTTATGAGCGCGCTTCCGGCGCCCGCATGCACTCCGCGTATTTCCGTCCCGGTGGCGTCCACCAGGATCTGCCGCATCAGCTGGTCGAGGATATCGGCAAATGGTGTGATCAGTTCCCGGAAAAGCTGGACGACATCGACGACCTCCTGACCGGAAACCGTATCTTCAAGCAGCGCAACGTCGATATCGGCGTCGTCAGCCTCGACGATTGCTGGGCCTGGGGCTTCTCGGGCGTCATGGTCCGCGGTTCGGGCGCTGCCTGGGATCTGCGCAAGTCGCAGCCTTACGAGTGCTATTCCGACCTCGACTTCGACATCATGGTCGGCAAGAACGGTGACTGCTACGATCGCTATCTAATCCGCATGTTCGAAATGCGCGAGTCGGTGAAGATCATGAAGCAGTGCGTCAACCGCCTGCTGGGTGACGCGAAGACCGGCCCGGTCTCGTCGCTGGACGGCAAGGTCGTTCCGCCGAAGCGCGGCGAGATGAAGCGCTCAATGGAAGGCCTGATCCACCACTTCAAGCTCTACACCGAAGGCTATCACGTGCCGGCCGGTGAGGTTTATGCCGCTGTTGAAGCCCCGAAGGGCGAGTTCGGCGTCTTCCTCGTTTCCGACGGCACCAACAAGCCGTATCGCTGCAAGATCCGCGCCCCGGGTTATGCACATCTGCAGGCCATGGATTTCCTGTGCCGCGGCCACCAGCTGGCCGACGTCTCGGCGATCCTCGGCTCGCTCGACATCGTTTTCGGAGAAGTAGACCGCTGATGCTGAAGACCCTTGCAGCAGTGCTGATCTGTCTCGGCGCCACCCAGGCGGTGGCCCAGGAGAACAGTGCTGTCTCGTCGAGGGAAACAGTGTCGATGGCCAAGCTGATCCGGGATGGATACGAGATCAAGAGCTCCAGTTGGACCGGCTCGAAGCTCTTCGTATTCCTTCAGAAAGACAATTCGGCCTATGCCTGCGAATTCGCCAATGTGACGAATACGCGGTGTGGTTCCATAAACTGAGACAAGGCGTGAGGAAGTATGTCCGTTCGTCGACTAGCCGAAGAGCAATTCCAGCCAGAAGCATTCGCATTCAATGCGGAGAATGCCACTTGGGCTGAGGCCACCATTCGCAAGTATCCGGCGGGCCGCCAGCAATCGGCGGTCATCCCGCTTCTGATGCGCGCGCAGGAACAGGAAGGCTGGGTGACCAAGGCTGCGATCGAGTATGTCGCTGAAAAGCTCGACATGCCCTATATCCGCGTCCTCGAAGTCGCGACCTTCTACACGCAGTTCCAGCTGAAGCCGGTCGGCACACGCGCCCATATCCAGGTCTGCGGCACGACGCCCTGCATGCTGCGCGGTGCGGAAGACCTCATTCACGTGTGCAAGTCGAAGATCCATCCGGAGCCCTTCGAACGCAACGCAGACGGCACCTTGTCCTGGGAAGAAGTCGAGTGTCAGGGCGCCTGCGTCAACGCGCCGATGGTGATGATCTTCAAGGATGCCTATGAAGACCTGACGGTCACCCAGCTCGAGCACATCATCGATCGCTTTGCGGCGGGCAAGGGTGCGGACATCAAGCCGGGCCCGCAGGTCGATCGTATCTTCTCGGCACCGGTCGGCGGTCCGACCACACTGACCGACGACATCCAGCCGATCCGCTTCACCGACACGCCGGCGCCGGCAAAGACCGAAGAGGCCGCCGTGCCTCCGGCCAATGCTGCAAAGCCCGTGACGGATGCGCCCGAAACGGACACGAAGCTGAAGACCCCGGCGACCGCCAAGAAGGCTGCTGCCGAAAACGTCAAGCTGAAGGGCGACAGCGCCGACACGGCCCGTCCGGTCGAGAAGGACGTCGCGCCGGCTCCTGCGTCGGTCATGGACGAGAAGAACCGTCCGGCCGGCATCGAGCGTCCGGAAACGCCTGATGATCTGAAGATGATCTCCGGCGTCGGTCCGAAGATCGAAGCAACATTGAACGGCCTTGGCATTTACAAGTTCGAGCAGATCGCCAAGTGGAAGAAGGCAGAGCGCGAGTGGGTGGATACCTATCTCAAGTTCTCCGGCCGCATCGAGCGGGACGACTGGGTCAAGCAGGCCAAGGCGCTCGCCAAGGGCGGCGAAGCGGAATACATCAAGGTCTTCGGCAAGAAGCCGCGCTGAGAGGTTAGGTTATGTTGAGAGATCAGGATCGCATCTTTACCAATATCTACGGCCTCAAGGACAAGTCCCTGAAGGGCGCGATGTCGCGCGGCCACTGGGATGGCACCAAGCAAATCCTCGAAAAGGGCCGTGACTGGATCATCAACGAGATGAAGGCCTCCGGTCTTCGTGGTCGCGGCGGCGCAGGCTTCCCGACCGGTCTCAAGTGGTCCTTCATGCCGAAGGAATCGGATGGCCGTCCGCACTACCTCGTCGTCAATGCCGACGAGTCGGAGCCCGGCACCTGCAAGGACCGCGAGATCATGCGCCATGATCCGCACACACTGATCGAAGGCTGCGTCATCGCGTCCTTCGCCATGGGCGCGCATCATGCCTTCATCTATGTCCGCGGCGAGTTCATGCGCGAGCGTGAAGCCCTGCAGGCAGCGATCGACGAGTGCTACGACTACGGTCTGCTCGGCAAGAACAACAAGCTCGGCTATGACATCGACATCGTCGTGCACCATGGCGCCGGCGCCTATATCTGCGGTGAAGAAACAGCACTTCTCGAAAGTCTCGAGGGCAAGAAGGGCCAGCCGCGTCTGAAGCCACCGTTCCCGGCCAACATGGGTCTCTACGGCTGCCCGACCACGGTCAACAACGTCGAGTCGATTGCCGTTGCCCCGACCATCCTGCGTCGCGGTGCGTCCTGGTATTCGAGCTTCGGCCGTCCGAACAATGCCGGCACCAAGCTCTTTTCGATCTCCGGCCACGTCAACAAGCCGTGCACGGTCGAAGAAGCCATGTCGATCACCTTCCAGGAGCTGATCGAAAAGCACTGTGGCGGCATCCGCGGCGGCTGGGACAACCTGCTCGCCGTCATCCCGGGCGGCTCCTCGGTGCCTTGCGTGCCGGGCGCCCAGATGAAGGACGCCATCATGGACTATGACGGTCTGCGCGAACTGGGCTCCGGCCTCGGCACCGCCGCGGTCATCGTCATGGACAAGTCGACCGACATCGTGAAGGCCATCTGGCGCCTCTCGGCATTCTATAAGCACGAGAGCTGCGGTCAGTGCACGCCGTGCCGCGAAGGCACGGGCTGGATGATGCGCGTCATGGAACGCATGGTGAAGGGCAATGCCCAGAAGCGGGAAATCGACATGCTCTTCCAGGTGACGAAGCAGGTCGAAGGCCACACGATCTGTGCGCTGGGTGACGCGGCCGCCTGGCCGATCCAGGGCCTGATCAAGCATTTCCGTCCGGAGATGGAAAAGCGCATCGACCAATACACCCGCAACGCGATCGCCCACGGGGTGGTCATGGAAGCGGCAGAGTAAGGGACAAAAGGGATGACGAGCTCTTCGGACAAGGGCGGGAAGAAGGGGCCGGACGAGAAGGCTTCGGATGCTCGTGCTCCCGAAGGTCTCGACGACCTGATGACCAATCCGGCGGCCGCCATGGCCGCCGCAACCGCCTTCGGCTTCGGCGTGGCGGCGCAGATGAGCAAGCTCTTCCTCGGCTCTATCCAGGGCGCCATGGAAGTGGCCGGCCAGATTGCGCGGCAACTCGAGGACGAACGCAAGGCGGCGGAAGCCAAGCAGACGACCGAGCCCGAAAGCAAGGTAGAGGCGCCCGCCGAGACGCCCGAGCCTCAACCGGTCCCGGCAGAGGTCAAGGCGAAGAAGCCGGTCACGCCGAAGGTTAAGGCCAAGGCCGAAGCCCCGGTGAAGCCGGCACCAGCCAAGGCTGAAAAGCCGAAGCCGGCGCCGAAGGCCAAGGTCGCTGCAAAGCCGACCGCTCCAACGAAGGTGAAGGCCGCGCCGAAAGCGAAGGCTCAGCCGAGTGCGAAGGTCGAGCCCGCCGCGCCGGCCGCGAAGCCGAAAAAGGCCTCCGGCAAGGCCGACGATCTGAAGAAGATCGATGGCGTCGGCCCGAAGGTCGAGCAGGTTCTGAAGGGCAGGGGAGTGACCCGCCTCAAGGACCTCGCTGAGATGGATGAGAAGGCGCTTGTCGCGCTGGACAAGGAATTGGGTCTCGACGGCCGCGTGCTGCGAGACGACTGGGCAGGCCAGGCGCGCCGGTTGGCGGGCGGCAAGGCTCGGTCAGGCAGGTGAGATTAAGGTTCGGCCGCGCGGGGGCGATGCGCCGGACTTGAGGGATAAAACCGGCAGTTTTCATCCGCTGCGGACGAAGACTGTCAGTCGCGGCAGCAATGCCCCGGCAGGATGCGCGGAAGCGTGAGGCAGGAAGGCGAATATGACTAAGCTGAAGATCGACGGAAAAGAGATCGAGGTTCCGGATCATTTCACGCTGTTGCAGGCGTGCGAGGAAGCCGGCGCCGAGGTTCCGCGCTTTTGTTTCCATGAACGGCTGTCGGTCGCCGGCAATTGCCGTATGTGCCTTGTCGAGGTGAAGGGTGGCCCGCCGAAGCCGGCCGCCTCCTGCGCCATGGGCGTGCGCGACATCCGTGGCGGACCGAACGGCGAACTGCCGGAAGTCTTCACCAACACGCCGATGGTCAAGAAGGCCCGCGAAGGCGTGATGGAATTCCTGCTGATCAACCATCCGCTGGATTGCCCGATCTGCGACCAGGGTGGCGAATGCGATCTGCAGGACCAGGCCATGGCCTTTGGTATCGATAGCTCGCGCTACACCGAGAACAAGCGCGCCGTCGAAGACAAGTATATCGGACCGCTGGTCAAGACCGTGATGAACCGCTGCATTCACTGCACGCGCTGCGTCCGCTTCACCACCGAAGTCGCCGGCATTGCCGAACTTGGCCTAATCGGCCGTGGTGAAGACGCCGAAATCACGACCTATCTGGAGCAGGCGATGACGTCGGAGCTGCAGGGCAATGTCGTCGACCTCTGCCCAGTCGGCGCGCTGACCTCCAAACCTTTCGCCTTCACCGCTCGTCCGTGGGAACTGAACAAGACCGAATCGGTCGACGTCATGGACGCCCTCGGCTCTGCGATCCGCGTCGATACCCGCGGCCGCGAAGTCATGCGCATCATGCCGCGCGTCAACGAGCAGATCAACGAAGAGTGGATCTCCGACAAGAGCCGCTTCGTCTGGGATGGTCTGAAGACCCAGCGTCTCGACCGCCCCTACGTCAAGAAGGACGGCCGCCTGCAGCCCGCCACCTGGGGCGAAGCCTTCGCAACGATCAAGGCGGCTGTGGCTTCGACCTCCGCCGACAAGATCGGTGCTGTCGCCGGTGACCTCGCTTCGGTCGAAGAAATCTTCGCACTGAAGTCGCTGGTCAACGCACTGGGATCGTCGAATACCGACTGTCGCCAGGATGGGACGGCACTCGATCCGTCGCTCGGTCGCTCGACCTACCTCTTCAACGCCGGCATCGAAGGCATTGAAGCCGCTGACGCAATCCTGATCGTTGGCGCCAATCCGCGCTATGAAGCAGCTGTGCTCAACGCCCGCATTCGCAAGCGCTGGCGTCGTGGCGGCCTGCCGATCGGCGTGATCGGTGAAGGCGGCGAGCTGCGTTATCCTTACGAATATCTCGGCGCGGGCACCGAAACGCTCAGCGAACTCGTCTCGGGCAAGAACAATTTTGCCGAAACGCTGAAGGCCGCGAAGAACCCGCTTGTTATCATCGGCCAGGGTGCGCTCGCGGGCGCCGACGGCAAGGCGGTTCTGGCAAACGCTGCCAAGCTTGCAGCCGATGTCGGTGCGCTCTCCGACGAGTGGAATGGTTTTGCCGTGCTGCACACCGCAGCTGCCCGCGTTGGCGCGCTCGACCTTGGCTTCGTGCCGGGCGAAGGTGCGGTTGCCGCCGGTGACATGCTTTCGTCGCTCGACGTCGTCTTCCTGCTCGGCGCCGACGAACTGGATTTCTCCACCAAAACCGCAAAGTGCGTCGTCTATATCGGCAGCCATGGCGACAACGGCGCACACTATGCCGACGTCATCCTGCCGGGTGCGACTTACACCGAAAAGTCGGGCACCTGGGTCAACACCGAAGGCCGCGTCCAGATGGGCAACCGTGCCGGCTTCGCGCCGGGCGAGGCCCGCGAAGATTGGGCGATCCTGCGTGCACTCTCCGACGTGCTCGGCAAGAAGCTGCCGTGTGATTCGCTGTCGCAGCTGCGCGGCCAGCTCTATGAAGCTTACCCGCATTTCGCCGAGATCGACGAGATCGCGCCAGGCTCTTCGGCCGATATTGCTGCACTGGCGAAAAAACCCGGGAAGATGGGCAAGTCTCTGTTTGCGTCGCCGGTCAAAGACTTCTATTTGACGAACCCGATCGCACGCGCTTCGGCCGTCATGGCAGAGTGCTCGGCATTGGCCCGCAACAATTTCAAGGCCGCGGCAGAGTAAGGGCAGGGGACCATGGATAATTTCGTTTCCACCTATGTGTGGCCGGCGGCCATCATGATCGGGCAGTCCCTTCTGCTGCTCGTCTGCCTCTTGGTCTTCATTGCCTACATCCTGCTCGCAGACCGCAAGATCTGGGCGGCCGTCCAGCTGCGCCGTGGTCCGAACGTCGTCGGCCCCTGGGGTCTCTTCCAGTCCTTCGCCGACCTTCTGAAGTTCGTCTTCAAGGAACCGGTCATCCCGGCCGGCGCGAACAAGGGCGTCTTCCTGCTCGCTCCGCTCGTTGCCGTGACGCTGGCGCTTGCGACCTGGGCCGTCATCCCGGTCAACGCCGGATGGGTGATCGCCAACATCAATGTCGGCATCCTCTTCGTCTTTGCGGTCTCGTCGCTCGAAGTCTATGGCATCATCATGGGTGGCTGGGCTTCGAACTCGAAGTACCCGTTCCTCGGTGCACTTCGCTCGGCAGCGCAGATGGTGTCCTACGAAGTCTCGATGGGCTTCGTTATCGTCACCGTCCTGCTCTGCGTCGGCTCGCTGAACCTGACCGATATCGTGCTTGCCCAGAACAACGGTCTCGGCACTATGATGGGTCTGCCCGCCTCCTTCCTCGACTGGCACTGGCTGGCGCTCTTCCCGATGTTCGTGATCTTCTTCATCTCGGCATTGGCAGAAACCAACCGTCCGCCTTTCGACCTTCCGGAAGCAGAATCCGAACTCGTCGCCGGCTTCATGGTCGAGTACGGCTCCACCCCCTACATGATGTTCATGCTCGGCGAATATGCAGCTATCGTGCTGATGTGCTCGCTGACCACGATCCTCTTCCTCGGGGGCTGGCTGCCACCGGTCGACGTCTGGTTCCTCAACTGGGTTCCTGGCATCATCTGGTTCGTGCTGAAGGCGTCGATGGTCTTCTTCATGTTCGCCATGGTGAAGGCATTCGTTCCGCGCTACCGCTATGACCAGCTGATGCGTCTTGGCTGGAAGGTCTTCCTTCCGATCTCGCTCGCCATGGTCATAATCACGGCATTCGTGCTGAAGCTGATGGGTTGGGCGTGATGACGCCCGGCCGTAACCTCAGCTGCATTGGAGAATAAGATGGCAATTGCACAAGCTATCAATTCGCTCTTCCTGAAGGAGTTCGTCGGCGCTTTCTTCCTGTCGATGCGCTACTTCTTTAAGCAGAAGGCGACGATCAACTACCCGTTCGAAAAGGGGCCTGTCTCGCCGCGCTTCCGTGGCGAGCATGCGCTGCGCCGCTATCCGAACGGCGAAGAGCGCTGTATCGCCTGCAAGCTCTGCGAGGCGATCTGTCCTGCCCAGGCCATCACCATCGAAGCTGGTCCGCGCCGCAACGACGGCACCCGCCGGACGGTGCGCTACGACATCGACATGGTGAAGTGCATCTATTGCGGTTTCTGCCAGGAAGCCTGCCCGGTCGATGCGATCGTTGAGGGACCGAACTTCGAGTTCGCCACCGAGACCCGCGAAGAACTCTATTTCGACAAGGCGCGCCTGCTCGACAACGGCGACCGCTGGGAACGGGAAATCGCGCGCAACATCGCGATGGACTCTCCTTACCGCTGATCCCTCGGGATCGATCGCCTAAGGCGGAGCGCGGGGCTTCGCCGGGGCACATGATGAAATTTGTAACGGGCGTGCCGATGGGGATATCGGTCACGCCTAATCGGGCGGCGGGGCAGGGCCCTCGTCCGGGGGAAGATGAAAAGGCACCAACATGGGTCTTCAGGCTCTCTTTTTCTATCTCTTCGCCTTTGTCGCGGTGGCTTCGGCCTTCATGGTGATATCGGCTCGGAACCCGGTCCATTCGGTCCTGTTCCTCATTCTGACCTTCATCAACGCAGCGGGTCTTCTGCTTCTCACCGGAGCTGAATTCCTGGCGATGATCCTGCTGGTCGTCTATGTCGGCGCGGTCGCGGTTCTCTTCCTCTTCGTCGTCATGATGCTCGACATTGACTTCACCGAGCTTCGTGCCGGCGCTGCGAAATACGCACCCATCGGCGCGCTCATCGGCCTCATCGTTGCGGTCGAGCTCGTGGTTGTCATCGGCGGCACCACGATCAGCCCGGAAGCGATGAACGCGATCACCCAGCCGATCCCGGCAATTGCGGAACGTCAGAATACCCAGGCGCTCGGTGACGTGCTCTACACGGACTACGTCTTCTTCTTCCAGATTGCGGGCCTGGTGCTCTTCGTTGCCATGATCGGCGCGATCGTGCTGACGCTGCGCCACCGCACCAACATCAAGCGCCAGGACATCTCCGCCCAGGTTGCCCGCGCGCCCGAGACCTCCGTCAAGGTGGTCAAGGTCAAGCCGGGCCAGGGCGTCTGAGCCGAGCAAGAGGTCAAGGAACAGAATTATGGAAATCGGTCTTTCCCACTACCTCACGGTCAGTGCCATCCTCTTCACCCTCGGGGTCTTCGGCATCTTCCTGAACCGCAAGAACGTCATCGTCATCCTGATGTCGGTCGAGCTCATCCTGCTCGCGGTCAACATCAACATGGTGGCCTTTTCGACCTTCCTCGGCGACCTCGTCGGCCAGGTCTTCGCGCTGTTTATCCTGACGGTCGCGGCCGCAGAAGCGGCCATTGGTCTCGCGATCCTGGTGGTCTTCTACCGTAATCGCGGCTCCATCGCCGTCGAAGACGTCAACATGATGAAGGGCTGATCGGGTCATGATCTACAAGGCTATCGTCTTTCTCCCCCTGATCGGCTTTCTGATCGCCGGCCTGCTCGGCCGTCAGATCGGCGCCAAGGCCTCGGAATACATCACGACCGGTCTGATGATCATCGTGGCGCTTCTGTCCTGGGTTGTCTTCTTCAACGTCGCCATGAGCCATGAGGCCCACGAGGTCATCAAGGTGCCCGTGCTGCGCTGGATCCAGTCCGGCGGCATCGATGTCGAATGGGCCTTCCGCGTCGACACGCTGACGGCGGTCATGTTCGTCGTCGTCAACTCGGTGTCGTGCCTCGTGCACCTCTACTCGATCGGCTACATGCATCACGATCCGCATCGGCCGCGCTTCTTTGCCTATCTGTCGCTCTTCACCTTCGCGATGCTGATGCTCATCACGTCGGACAACCTGCTGCAGATGTTCTTCGGCTGGGAAGGTGTGGGTCTGGCGTCCTATCTGCTGATCGGCTTCTGGTACAAGAAGCCGTCCGCTTCGGCTGCTGCCATGAAGGCCTTCATCGTCAACCGCGTCGGTGACTTCGGCTTCATCCTCGGCATCTCGGCGCTCTTCGTGATGTTCGGCTCGGTCAACTTCGAGACGATCTTCGCTTCGGCCCAGTCCTATCTGCCGGCGGATCCCGCCGCATCGCCGGAAGTGGTCCTGAACCTCTTCGGCCTGCAGCTCGACCGCAGCCATGCGCTGACCGGCGCCTGCCTGCTGCTGTTCATGGGTGCGATGGGTAAGTCGGCGCAGTTCCTGCTGCACACCTGGCTGCCGGACGCGATGGAAGGCCCGACCCCGGTTTCGGCGCTGATTCACGCCGCAACCATGGTCACCGCAGGCGTCTTCCTCGTCGCCCGCATGTCGCCGATCTTCGAATTGTCGCCCGATGCCCTGATGATCGTCACGATCGTCGGCGCGATCACGGCCTTCTTTGCCGCGACCGTCGGCCTCGTGCAGAACGACATCAAGCGTGTCATCGCCTATTCGACCTGCTCGCAGCTCGGTTACATGTTCGTGGCGCTCGGCGTCGGCGCCTACGGTGCGGCCGTCTTCCACCTTTTCACGCACGCCTTCTTCAAGGCGCTGCTGTTCTTGGGTGCCGGTTCCGTCATCCACGCCGTCGATGGCGAGCAGGACATGCGTTACATGGGTGGTCTGCGCAAGCACATCCCCTACACCTTCTGGGCGATGACGATCGGTACGCTGGCGCTGACCGGCGTCGGTATCCCGGGCACGATCATCGGCTTTGCCGGCTTCTTCTCCAAGGATGCCATCATCGAATCCGCCTTCGCCTCGCACAGCTCGGTCGGCGTCTTCGCCTTCACCCTGCTCGTGATTGCGGCCCTCTTCACCAGCTTCTACTCGTGGCGTCTGGCCTTCATGACCTTCTTCGGCAAGCCGCGCGCTTCCGCTGACGTCATGCACCACGTCCATGAGTCGCCGATGGTCATGCTGCTGCCGCTTCTTCTGCTCGGCATCGGTGCCGTCGTCGCAGGCGTGATCTTCCACGATTACTTCTTCGGCCATCACTATGCCGAATTCTGGAAGGGTGCGCTTTTCACGCTGCCCACCAACACGGTCCTCGAAGAGTTCCATGAAGTGCCGAAGTGGGTGAAGTGGAGCCCGTTCGTCGCCATGGCCCTCGGCTTCGTCACCGCCTGGTACATGTATATCAAGAACCCGTCGGCGCCGAAGAAGCTCGCTGAACAGCAGTGGATGCTCTACCAGTTCCTGCTCAACAAGTGGTACTTCGACGAGCTCTACGACTTCCTCTTCGTTCGGTCCTCGAAGGCGCTCGGCCGCTTCCTCTGGAAGAAGGGTGACGTTGCCACCATCGACGCCTATGGCCCGAACGGCGTTGCCTCGGCCGTCGGCGGCCTGACCCAGAAGGTCGTCCGCCTGCAGTCGGGTTACCTCTACCACTATGCCTTCGCGATGCTCATTGGCATTGCGGCCCTCGTTACCTGGATGATGCTCGGGAGCTCCCTCTGATGACCGATTGGCCCATTCTCTCGACGGTCACCTTCCTTCCTCTGGTCGGCGTGGCGCTGCTGCTGCTGACCCGTGGTGACACCTCTCTCGGCCGCCGCAACATCCTGAACGTCTCGCTGCTGACGACGGTCTTCACCTTCGTCGTGTCGCTCTTCATCTGGATCAACTTCGACAATTCGAACACCGGTTTCCAGATGGTGGAGAAGCATGGCTGGCTCGGCACCGGCATCTCCTACCATGTCGGCGTCGACGGCATTTCGATGCTCTTCGTCATCCTGACGACGCTGCTCATGCCCTTCTGCATTCTCGCGAGCTGGACCTCGGTCGAGAAGCGCCTGAAGGAATACATGATCGCCTTCCTGATCCTCGAGACCCTGATGATCGGCGTGTTCGTCTCGCTCGACATCGTGCTCTTCTATGTGTTCTTCGAGGCCGGCCTCATCCCGATGTTCATCATCATCGGTGTCTGGGGTGGCAAGGACCGCGTCTACGCGTCCTACAAGTTCTTCCTCTACACGCTGCTCGGCTCGGTGCTGATGCTGCTTGCCATCATGGCAATGTACTGGGATGCCGGCACGACCGACATCGCAGCGCTTCTACAGCACGACTTCCCGCCGCAGATGCAGACCTGGCTATGGCTCGCCTTCTTCGCGTCGTTCGCGGTGAAGATGCCGATGTGGCCGGTTCACACCTGGCTGCCCGACGCGCACGTTCAGGCGCCGACCGCCGGTTCCGTCATCCTGGCGGGCATCCTCCTGAAGCTTGGCGGCTACGGCTTCCTGCGCTTCTCGCTGCCGATGTTCCCGCTGGCGTCGGATTTCTTTGCGCCCTTCGTCTTCACGCTGTCGGTCATCGCGATCATATACACCTCGCTGGTCGCCCTGATGCAGGACGACATGAAGAAGCTGATCGCCTATTCCTCGGTCGCCCACATGGGTTACGTGACCATGGGTATCTTTGCTGCGAACCAGCAGGGTGTGCAGGGTGCGATCTTCCAGATGATCAGCCACGGCTTCGTATCGGGCGCGCTCTTCCTCTGCGTCGGCGTGATCTACGACCGTCTCCATACCCGCGAGATCGCGGCCTATGGTGGTCTGGTCAACAACATGCCGAAATATGCGCTCGCCTTCATGGTCTTCACCATGGCGAATGTCGGCCTGCCCGGCACCTCCGGTTTCGTCGGCGAGTTCCTGACCCTGATCGGCGTCTTCCGCGTCAACACCTGGGTTGCGCTCTTTGCCGCCACAGGCGTCATCCTTTCGGCAGCCTATGCGCTCTGGCTCTATCGCCGGGTCGTCTTCGGTGCGCTCGAGAAGGAGAGCCTGAAGAGCATGCTCGACCTTTCGACCCGCGAAAAGCTGACCCTTTATCCGCTGATCGCCCTCACCATCTTCTTCGGCGTCTATCCGGCTCCCATCCTCGATGCGACCGCCGCCTCCGTCGACAATCTGGTGAACAACTACTCCGCAGCCTTGCAAGCAGCCCAGTCTCTGGCGCTGATTGCGAACTGACGACAGGATCCTTTGGACATGACCGTTGAAACTCTCATTGCTAGCCTGCATCTGGTCACGCCGGAATTGATCCTGGCCGTGGGCGCCATGGTGCTGCTCATGATCGGTGTGTTTTCGGGCGATCGGTCGAACAGTGTCGTCACGGGGCTTGCGATCGCGCTTTTGATCTTCTCCGGTGCCTGGCTCATTTTCGCCGGGCAGGAGGGTGAAGCCTTCAACGGCGCCTATCTCGCCGATGGCTATGCCAAGTTCATGAAGATCCTCGCCCTCATCGGTTCGGTGACGGCGATGATCATGGCGGTCGGCCACGCCCGATACGACCACCTCGACAAGTTCGAATTCCCGGTCCTTCTCGTGCTGGCGACCCTCGGCATCATGCTGATGATCTCGGCCAACGATTTGATCACGCTCTATATGGCGCTGGAACTGCAGTCGCTCGCACTGTATGTCGTCGCAGCCATCAACCGCGACAGCCTGCGTTCGACCGAAGCCGGCCTCAAGTATTTCGTCCTCGGTGCGCTCTCCTCGGGTATGCTGCTCTACGGCATGTCGCTGGTCTACGGTTTCACCGGCAATACCGGCTTCAACGAAATTGCGACCGTTCTCTCGGCAGGCGAACCTTCGCTCGGCTTGATCTTCGGCCTCGTCTTTGTGCTGGCCGGTCTAGCCTTCAAGATCTCGGCCGTTCCGTTCCACATGTGGACACCGGACGTTTACGAAGGCGCGCCGACCCCGGTCACCGCTTTCCTCGCCGCTGCCCCGAAGATCGGTGCCATGGCGATCCTCGTCCGCATCGTCATCGACGCCTTCCTGCCGATCTTCGCCGAATGGCAGCAGATCGTCGTCTTCATCTCGATCGCTTCTATGGTCCTCGGCTCGGTTGCCGCGATTGGTCAGAGGAACATCAAGCGACTGATGGCCTATTCCTCCATCGGTCACATGGGCTATGCGCTGGTCGGTCTTGCCGCCGGCACGGACACCGGCGTCGCCGGCGTCCTGCTCTACATGCTGATCTATCTGGTGATGACGCTCGGCACCTTCGCCTGCATCATGGCCATGCGCCAGAAGGAAGGCGGCAATGTCGAGAACATTGACGATCTCGCCGGCCTGTCGACCACGCGTCCCTTCATGGCCTTCGTTCTGACGGCTCTGATGTTTTCGCTCGCAGGCATCCCGCCGCTCGCCGGCTTCTTCGCCAAGTACTTCGTCTTCGTCGCTGCAATCGAAGCCAAGCTCTATGCGCTGGCCATCATCGGCGTTCTGGCCTCGGTCATCGGTGCCTACTACTACCTGCGCATCATCAAGGTGATGTGGTTCGACGAAGCCAAGGGCGAGTTTGCCCGCACGGCGGTTGAACTCCGCCTCGTCTTCGGTCTCTCCGGCCTTTTCGTCGTCGGTTATGTCCTGATTGGTGGTCCGCTCGGCACTGCCGCTGAAGCTGCTGCAAAGACGTTGTTTAATTGACCAGCCTCGGTAGACCGCGCCGGATTTCGCTCGACGATTTCCGGCACGAAGCCCTCGACGAAGTTTCGTCCACCAATACGGAAGCATTCGCCCGCGCTCGCGCGGGCGATTCCGGTTTTCTGTGGTTGACGGCCGAGCGCCAGACCGGCGGCCGCGGCCGTCGGGGTCGCCCCTGGGTGTCGGAACGCGGCAATCTCTATTCGACCCTGCTGCTGATCGACCCGGCTCCGGCAGATCAGCTGGGATCGCTGCCACTCGCCGTGGCACTCGCCGTTCATGCCGCCGTGCAAACGGTGATGCCGCCGGGTGGCGAACCCGTCGAGATCAAATGGCCGAACGATGTGCTGATCGGTCGGAAGAAGACGTCGGGTATCTTGCTGGAGGCGGAACGCATGGCAGATGGCCGCATGGCACTTGCCATCGGGATCGGCATCAATATCGCGCACCGACCCAACCTGACGCTCTATCCGGTGACCTCGCTCGCCGATCAGGGCGTACCGACCTCGCCGCCGGAATTCTTCGCCCATCTTTTCGCCGAGATGGCGCAAGTGCTTGGTGTGTGGGACGAGGGCAGGGGGATCGCCGAGATCGTGCGACGCTGGCGTCGCGTCGCCTGTGGCATCGGCGAGAAAATAACTGTGAATCTCCCGGACCGCTCGATTTCCGGTATCTTTTCCGGAATCGATGATAAGGGAATTTTGTTGCTCGACCGGGGCTCCGACGGAATGATGTCGGTTGCCGCCGGAGACGTGTTTTTCGGGTAGACTGGATCGGAACTGAGAATGGCCAATAACGACGAACTGGTTTTCCTGCCGCTGGGCGGCGTGGGAGAAATCGGCATGAACCTCGCATTGTACGGCTATGGCCCGCCGTCCAATCGCCAGTGGATCATGGTCGACTGCGGCGTGACTTTCGCCGGTCCGGACCTGCCGGGCGTGGATCTCGTACTGCCCGATATCAGCTTCATCAAGAAGCAGAAGAAGAATCTCAAGGGCATCATCATCACCCATGCCCACGAAGATCACTACGGTGCGCTGAACGACCTCTGGCCGGGCCTCAACGTACCCGTCTACGCCTCGCGCTTCACCGCCGGCATGCTGGAAGCCAAGCGCGACTATGAAGGCTCGCGCGCCGAGATTCCAATCACGCCTTTCAAGCAGGGCGACCGGATCAATGTCGGCCCGTTCGAGATCGAGGCGATCGGCGTCAACCATTCTATCCCCGAGCCGATGTCGCTCGTCATCCGCACGCCGCTCGGCAATCTCATCCATACGGGTGACTGGAAGATCGACCACAATCCGTCGCTCGGCCCGCTGACCGACGAGGACCGCTTCCGTGCCGTCGGCGACGAGGGCGTGCTGGCGATGTTCTGCGATTCGACCAATGCCATGCGTGATGGTGTCTCGCCTTCCGAAGAGGAAGTCTCTGCAGGCTTGCAGAAGATCATCGAAGCGGCGGAAGGCCGTGTTGCGATCACCACCTTCTCCTCGAATGTCGGGCGTATCCGTTCGATTGCCCAGGCAGCGGAAGCGGCCGGGCGTGAAGTCCTGCTGCTTGGCAGTTCGCTGAAGCGCGTCACGAACGTTGCTCAGGACATCGGCATCATGGAGGGCATCAAGCCCTTCCTCGCCGAAGACGAATTCGGCTTCATACCGCGTGACAAGGTCGTCATCATCCTGACTGGCAGTCAGGGCGAAGCGCGTGCAGCGCTCGCCAAGCTCTCGCGCGACGAGATGCGCAATGTGGCGCTGACGAAGGGCGACACGGTCGTCTTCTCCTCGCGTGCCATCCCGGGTAACGAGAAGGCGATCCTCGAGATCAAGAACGGCCTCATCGAGCAGGGCGTCCACATCATCACCGACAACGACGCGCTGGTCCACGTTTCGGGCCATCCGCGCCGCAATGAACTCCTGAAGATGTACGAGTGGGTTCGTCCGCAGTTCCTCGTGCCGGTGCATGGTGAGGCCGCCCATCTGGTCGCCCAGAAGGAATTGGCGCTTCAGGCCGGCATCCCGAACGTTCCGCGTGTCCGCAATGGCGACATGCTGCGCGTGGCACCGGGTCCTGCCGAAGTTATCGCTCAGGCTCCCTTCGGCCGCGTCTACAAGGACGGCAAGCTCGTCGGCGACATCGAAGAAATGGGCATCGCCGACCGCAAGAAGCTCTCCTATGTCGGCCATGTTGCCGTCAGTGTGCTTCTCGACAGCCGCTTCGATTTCCTTGGTGATCCCGATGTGGTGGCTTTCGGCCTGCCCGAAGTCGACCATGAGGGGGAATTGATGGAGGATACGCTTTACGACGCCGTTCTCGGCGCCGTCGAAAGCATTCCCCGCAGCCGTCGCAAGGATCTCGACACCGTTCGCGAATCCATCCGCCGCGCGGTGCGCTCGACTGCAAACGAAGTCTGGGGCAAGAAGCCGATCGTCACGGTGTTCCTGACCAAAGTCTGAGGGACGAGGCGGGCAGGGATGACCTAATCTTTGCCCGCAACGACTGGAGGAAGACATGCTCGGCCGCGTCAATCACATCGCCATCGCCGTTCCGGACCTCACCGCTGCCACCGCGAGCTATCGTGATACGCTCGGCGCCAAGGTGTCCCAGGCCCAGGCGCTTCCCGAGCATGGCGTGACCGTCGTCTTCGTCGAACTCGAAAACACCAAGGTCGAACTCCTGGAGCCGCTCGGCGACGCCTCGCCGATCGCAGCCTTCCTGGAAAAGAATCCCTCGGGCGGCATGCATCACATCTGTTACGAGGTCGCCGATATCCTGGCCGCCCGCGACCAGTTGTCGGCCTCAGGTGCCCGGGTTCTCGGCAGTGGCGATCCAAAGATCGGCGCGCATGGCAAGCCGGTCCTGTTTCTGCATCCGAAGGACTTCTTCGGCACCCTGATCGAACTCGAGCAGGTCTGAGGCGCATTCACGACGCGATGAAGTCTTGTTGATCGCGGCTCGATCAGGGCTGCGACGCTTTTGTCTTTGTGCCGGGCCGCTTCCGCGATTATAGGGGGGCGAGCGGCGCAGGCGGGACGTCTGGCGCCAGCTAAGTCTGGAGCGAAACATCATGGCGATCCTGTCGGGACTGGCGGTCTATTTCGTGATCTGGTGGCTTGTGCTGTTTGCCGTGCTGCCGATCGGCCTTCGCACGCAGGACGAGGACCAGGAGGTCGTGCCGGGCACCGTGGCCAGTGCGCCGACCCGCTTCCGTGCGGCGCGCATCTTCCTGACGACGACCGTGGTCTCGGCGCTGATCTACGGCGCCTGGTATGTTGCCGGCACCTATTTCGACATCGGCTTCAACGATCTGCCCGTCATCATGCCGGGGCTTGAGCCGCGAGGCTGACCAGCGCCACTCGGCTCGCTCCATTCCGTCAACAGGGCAAAAAAAAACAAGGTCAAAAGACCTTGTTCGAAGCTTCGCGTGATCCTTCACCAATTAAGGGGCTGCGAACGGGCGCGCCTAGATCTGATCCTCCCAAGACTTGACCGCGAGTGTGGCAAAGATTTGTACTCCCTGCCTCTTTTATGGGCTGAACCTAGCCCAATCATTGGTCCTTGTCACCCCTGAATCTTGCAGATTTGTTACACTCATCCAAAAAAAATTTAATCATGCCGCTTTGTCGCATAAGGGTCATGCAATGACCTGATTTGCAGCTTTTGACGGAACATTGTCTTGCCGCCTGCGCATCCGAATGGGGCGCTTGTGGTGCCGGCTGTGGGCGAGGCGAGCGAACGGCGCTTGCGGGTTTTCTTCTCCAGTCCAACCGGCTATGAACGCTTCCTGACATCCCGTTTCAATCGCTGATTCCGCCGCTTTGGCGGCATCGACAACCATCTGGAATTCGTTATGCGTCTGTCGCGCTACTTCATGCCGATCCTGAAGGAAAACCCCAAGGAAGCCGAGATCGTCTCTCACCGCCTGATGTTGCGGACGGGCATGATCCGCCAGCAGAGCCAGGGCATTTATTCCTGGTTGCCGCTCGGCAAGCGCGTGCTCGACAAGGTCAACGCCATCATCCGCGAAGAGCAGAACCGCGCCGGCGCCATCGAGCTTTCCATGCCGACACTGCAGTCGGCCGAGCTCTGGCAGGAAAGCGGCCGCTACGAGGACTATGGCAAGGAAATGCTGCGCATTCGCGACCGGCAGGACCGTCCGATGCTCTATGGTCCGACCAATGAGGAGATGATCACCGACATCTTCCGCTCGTCGGTCAAGTCCTACAAGAGCCTGCCGCTCAACCTCTACCACATCCAGCTGAAGTTCCGTGACGAGATCCGTCCGCGCTTCGGCACCATGCGTTCGCGCGAATTCCTGATGAAGGATGCCTATTCCTTCGACTTGACCCAGGCCGACGCGATCCATTCCTACAACAAGATGTTCGTCGCTTACCTGCGCACCTTCGATCGCCTCGGCCTGCGCGCCATCCCGATGCGCGCCGATACCGGCCCGATCGGCGGCAATCACAGCCACGAATTCATCATTCTCGCCGACACCGGTGAGTCGGAAGTCTACTGCCACAAGAGCTTCGTCGATTTCGACATCCCCGCCGCCGACACCGATTTCGACAGCGTCGACGGCCTGCAGTCGGTTTTCGATAAGTGGACCTCGGTTTACGCCGCGACGTCGGAAATGCATGACGAAGCCGCTTTCGGTACGATCCCGGAAGGCGACCGCCTCTCCGCGCGCGGCATCGAGGTCGGCCACATCTTCTATTTCGGCACCAAATATTCCGAGCCGATGGGCGCCAAGGTGCAGGGTCCCGATGGCAAGGAACACCTTGTCCACATGGGCTCCTATGGTATCGGCCCGACGCGCCTTGTTCCGGCCATCATCGAAGCCTCGCATGACGAGAACGGAATCATCTGGCCGGCTTCGGTCGCGCCTTTCGATGCCGTTGTCATCAACATGAAGCCGGGTGACGAGGCTTGCGACACCACCTGCGATCGCCTCTATGTCGCGCTGCAGAATGCCGGCAAGGACGTGCTTTATGACGACACCGACGATCGTGCCGGCACCAAGTTCGCCACTGCCGATCTGATTGGCGTGCCGGTCCAGGTCATTGCGGGTCCTCGTGCCGTTGCTGCCGGCGAAGTCGAGCTCAAGGACCGCAAGACCGGTGCCCGCGAGACACTGACGATCGAAGCGGCGATCAACAAGCTGACGGCCTAAGGCAAAAGCCTTACGCCGAACCAAGGTCGGGTCTTGAGACTTGATCCCGAGGCAAGGAGAAACCATGGCGACGACGGCCGTTGGCAACGAGACGGTGGACACGGACAAGGCCGCAACTGCGCGCGCCTTTTCCGGCTTTGAACGCATGGTGGCCTGGCGCTATCTGCGTGCCCGGCGCAAGGAAGCCTTCATTTCCGTCATTGCCGGCTTCTCCTTCATCGGCATCATGCTTGGCGTGGCGACGCTGATCATTGTCATGGCCGTGATGAACGGCTTCCGCACCGAGCTCGTCTCGCGCATTCTCGGCATCAACGGCCACATGATCGTTCAGGCTGTCGACCAGCCGCTGAGCGACTATGCTGGATTGGCCGAGCGGTTCGCAGCGGTTCCGGGCGTCACCATGGCACTGCCGCTGGTCGAAGGGCAGACGCTGGCTTCGGGACGTGAGGGTGCCGGCACAGGCGCCCTGGTACGCGGCATCCGCCCCGATGATCTGACGAAGCTGTCGGTCGTTTCATCCAACATCCGCTCCGGCGATCTGGTTGGTTTTGCCACCGGGGAGGGTGTTCTCATTGGCTCGCGCATGGCAGCCCAGCTGGGGCTTTCAGCGGGAGATACAATCACCCTGGTCTCTCCCGAAGGCGACGTGACTCCGCTCGGCGTCAATCCGCGGGTGAAGTCCTATCCGGTCTCGGCCATCTTCGAAATCGGCATGTCTGAATATGATGCCTCGATCATCTATATGCCGCTCGAGGAATCGCAGATCTATTTCAATGTCGAAGGCATCGTTCAGTCGATCGAGCTCTTCATCTCCAATCCGGATGCCGTGGACGAGCTGCGTCCATTGATCGAGGAGGCCGCCGGCCGCCAGATCTTCCTCACCGACTGGCGCCAGCGCAACCAGACCTTCTTCTCGGCCCTTCAGGTCGAGCGGAACGTCATGTTCATGATCCTGACGCTGATCGTGCTTGTCGCGGCGCTGAACATCATTTCCGGTCTGATCATGCTGGTGAAGGATAAGGCGAGCGATATCGCAATCCTCCGCACCATGGGCGCGACATCCGGTGCCATCATGCGCATCTTCTTCATGACGGGTGCCGCGATCGGCACGGCAGGAACTCTGGCAGGTGTCGTGCTCGGCGTGATCGTCTGTCTGAACATCGAAAGCATCCGCCAGTTCTTCTCCTGGGTCTCCGGAACGATGCTCTTCGACCCCGAACTCTATTTCCTGAGCCAGCTGCCCGCGGACATGAACGCCAGTGAGACCATCTCGGTTATCATCATGGCGCTCAGCCTGTCCTTCATGGCCACCATCTTCCCGGCCTGGCGGGCCTCGCGCCTGGATCCCGTCCAGGCTCTGCGTTACGAATGAGGATGCCGAAATCAATGGCAAAAGACGTGGTTCTCTCGCTTGCCGGCATCGATCGCCATTATGGCCAGGGCGAAACCGTACTCTCGATCCTGAAAGGCGCGGACTTCACCTTGCGCACGGGTGAGACCGTGGCGCTGGTCGCCCCGTCGGGTACGGGCAAGTCGACGCTTCTGCATGTTGCCGGACTTCTGGAGCATCCCGACGGCGGCGAAGTGACCGTTGGCGGCGTTGCCTGTCAGGAACTGGGCGACGAGCAGCGCACGGCCATCCGCCGGAAGTCGATCGGCTTCGTCTACCAGTTCCATCATCTGCTGCCGGAATTCTCCGCGCTGGAAAACGTGATGATGCCGCAGCTGATCGCCGGGCTCACCAAGCCAGAGGCCGCCGAACGCGCCAAACAGCTTCTCGACTATATGCGTGTCGGTCATCGCGCCGATCACCGCCCGGCCGAACTTTCCGGCGGCGAACAGCAGCGCGTGGCAATTGCCCGCGCGGTCGCCAACGCTCCGCTGGTGCTTCTTGCCGACGAACCGACCGGCAACCTCGATCCCGAAACTGCAAGCTATGTCTTCTCGGCGCTCGAAGCGCTGGTCCGTCAGTCCGGTCTCTCGGCCATGATCGCGACCCACAACCACGACATTGCCCGCCGGATGGACCGCTGCGTCACCTTGGTCGACGGCAAGGTCGTCGAACTCGTCGTCTGATCTCAGCCCGCTTTCTTCTCCTTTTTTCTGACGTCCCTGCGCCTCGGTGGAATTTGTTCCGCCGAGGCTGCGGTTTTTTTAGGTTGACATTGGAACAAGAGCAGAACAAAATAAAAACATAAAGGGACAAGGAGACAGAAATGACCGAAATTCTTCGTGACGTTGCTGCATTTGCCTCGATGGCGGTTTTCGTATCCAGCATGGCTTTGCTGATGATGGCGCTCTGACATTTTGGGGCGGCAAAGCTGGTGACCAAGGCCTTGCCGCCCGACTTACTTCTGGACTTCGTGAGCCTGAAAGCCGAAAATCCCGACCGATTCAGAAATCAGGGAATGAAGCGGTATGGGCGAGGACAGCGTCGACAGACAGGCGTCCGGTGGAGTGGGTGACGGTCCGGGTTTCGTGCATCTGCGCGTGCATTCGGCTTATTCGCTGCTTGAGGGCGCGCTGCCGCTGAAGAAGATCCTCGGCAAGGCTGTCGCCGACGACCAGCCGGCGATCGCGATCACCGACACCAACAATCTCTTCGTCGCGCTCGAGTTCTCGCAAAAGGCGCTCGGTGATGGCATCCAGCCGATCATCGGCTGCCAGCTGTCGATCGACATGGAGGATTCGACCGGCGAGAAGCGCGGCGGCAACGGTCATATGCCCGATCTGCCGGCCGTCGTCGTTCTGGCATCGGATGCGGAGGGCTATGAGCGCCTCGTTGATCTCGTCAGCCGGGCCTATCTCGGCGGCGACGCGGGTCAGCCGACCCATGTAAAGCTCTCCTGGCTCGAAGAGAGCGGGACCGAAGGCCTGATCCTGTTGACCGGCGCCGGTGGCGGGCCAGTCGATCGTATCCTGAAGGATGGTCACAAGGCCCAGGCCGAGAGCCGTCTGCTTGCCTTGAAGCGTCTGTTCGGCGATCGCCTCTATGTCGAATTGCAGCGGCATGGTGAGTATGATCGCACGCATGAGCGGCGCATGGTCCAGCTCGCCTATGAGCATGACCTGCCGCTGGTTGCGACCAACGAGGCCTTCTTCCCGGCCCGCGACGACTACGATGCCCATGATGCGCTGATGGCTGTGGCCCACAATGCCATCGTATCGAACGACGACCGCTTCCGCCTCACCCCTGACCATTATCTGAAGAGCCGGGCGGACATGATGAAGCTCTTCGCCGACCTGCCGGAGGCGCTCCAGAATTCCGTCGAGATCGCCCGCCGCTGCTCTTTCGTGCTTGATACCCGAAAGCCCATCCTGCCGCGCTTCACCGGTGGCAGCGACGATCCGGAGGAAGCCGAACGGGAAGAAGCACTCGAACTGCGCCGTCAGGCGGTGGAGGGTCTTGACCAGCGTCTGGCAGCCCTCGGCATGGCGCCGGGTTACGAGGAAAAGGAGTACCGCGACCGGCTGGAATTCGAGCTCTCGGTCATCGAACGCATGAAGTTCCCCGGCTACTTCCTGATCGTTTCGGACTTCATCAAATGGGCGAAGCAGCATGACATCCCGGTCGGCCCGGGCCGTGGTTCGGGTGCGGGCTCGCTCGTTGCCTATGCGCTGACCATTACCGACGTCGATCCCTTGCGTTTCTCGCTGCTCTTCGAACGCTTCCTCAATCCGGAACGCGTCTCGATGCCCGACTTCGACATCGACTTCTGCCAGGAGCGCCGCGAAGAGGTCATCCGCTACGTGCAGCGCAAATATGGTCGCGAGCAGGTGGGCCAGATCATCACCTTCGGATCGCTACAGGCGCGTGCAGCGCTCCGCGACGTTGGCCGCGTGCTGGAAATGCCCTATGGCCAGGTCGACAAGATCTGCAAGCTGGTCCCGAACAATCCGGCCAATCCGACGCCGCTCTCCAAGGCGATCGAGGAGGAGCCCAAGCTCCAGGAGGCCGCCGAAGAAGAGCCTGTCGTCGCGCGCCTGCTGGAGATCGCCCAGAAGATCGAGGGGCTCTACCGCCACGCCTCGACGCATGCCGCCGGTATCGTCATCGGTGACCGCCCGCTGTCTAAGCTTGTGCCGATGTATCGCGATCCACGCTCCGACATGCCGGTCACCCAGTTCAATATGAAATGGGTCGAACAGGCCGGCCTCGTGAAGTTCGACTTCCTCGGCCTGAAAACGCTGACGGTCCTGAAGACGGCCGTCGACTTCGTCGAGGAGCAGCGCGGTATCAAGGTCGACCTCGCCGCCATCCCGCTGGATGACACCTTGACCTACGAGATGCTCTCGCGCGGTGAAACGGTGGGCGTCTTCCAGGTGGAAAGTGCCGGCATGCGCAAGGCGCTGATCGGCATGCGCCCCGACTGCATCGAGGACATCATCGCGCTCGTGGCCCTTTATCGCCCGGGCCCGATGGAAAACATCCCCGTCTACAATGCCCGCAAGCATGGCGAGGAAGAGATCGCCTCGATCCATCCGAAGATCGACTACCTTTTGAAGGAAACCCAGGGCGTTATCGTCTACCAGGAACAGGTCATGCAGATCGCGCAGGTCCTGTCTGGCTATTCGCTCGGCGAAGCCGACCTTCTGCGCCGCGCCATGGGTAAGAAGATCAAGGCGGAGATGGACCAGCAGTCGGTCCGTTTCGTTGATGGCGCAATGAAGAACGGTGTCTCGAAGCCGCAGGCGAACAACATCTTCGAACTGCTGGCCAAATTCGCCAACTACGGCTTCAACAAGTCACACGCAGCGGCCTACGCCATCGTCTCCTATCAGACGGCCTACATGAAGGCGCATTATCCGGTCGAGTTCCTCGCCGCATCGATGACGCTCGACATGTCGAACACCGAAAAGCTCGTCGACTTCCGCCAGGATGCCGGCCGCCTCGGCATCCAAGTCGTGCCGCCTTCTGTCCAGACGTCCTACCGTCACTTCCAGACCGGTCCGAACCGCATCTATTACGCGCTGGCCGCCCTCAAGGGTGTCGGTGAAGGTGCCGTCGATCACATCGTCGAGGTGCGCGGCGACAAGCCCTTCGACAGCATCGAGGATTTCTGCCTCAGGATCGACCCGAAGCAGATCAACCGACGTGTGTTCGAAAGCCTGATCGCCGCAGGCGCCTTCGACTGCTTCGGTCGCGACCGCGCCGAACTCGTCGGCAGCATCGATCGCATCATGGGCTATGCCCAGCGCGCCCAGGAAAATGCCGTCAGCGGTCAATCCGACATGTTCGGCACCGGCGGCGCAAGCGGCCCCGAGCGGATTGCCTTTGCACCTTATACGCCCTGGCTTTCCTCGGAAAAGCTGATGCGCGAATTCCAGGTGCTTGGCTTCTACCTCTCTGCCCACCCGCTCGACGCTTACAGAGACCTGCTCGACAAGCTGCGGGTCCAGAATTTCGCGGATTTCTCGGTGGCCGTGAAACAGGGCGCATCCGCCGGCCGTCTCGCCGGCACCGTCATCTCGCGCCAGGAGCGCAAGACCCGCACCGGCAACAAGATGGGCATCGTCACCTTTTCGGATGCCTCCGGCCAGTATGAAGCGGTTCTCTTCTCCGAAGGCCTGAACCAGTATCGCGACCTTCTGGAAGCGGGTAAATCGCTGGTCCTCACTGTACAGGCGGAGGAGCGGCCCGAGGGCATCGGATTGCGCATCCAGACGGCGCAGTCGCTCGAAGAACAGTCGATCCGCATGCAGAAGGCGATGCGCGTCTTCGTCCGGGATTCCGGTCCCTTGCGCGCCGTCGCTGCACATCTGAACGCAAGGGGCGACGGGCTCGTCTCCTTCATCGTGATCAAGGACGAAGGCCAGCGCGAAATCGAGGTGGAACTGACTGAACGCTTCCGCATCTCCCCCGAGATCGCTGCCGCCATGCGCTCGACCCCCGGCGTCCTCGACGTCGAACTGGTTTGATGTAAGGGTAGGATCACTCCATCGAATTTTATCATTCAGATTAAGCTAAACGAAAGTGGCATGCAGCTATAGATTGAACCTCGAATCGGAGGTTGCTGTATGTCATTTTCGTCTCGGACGCTCGAAAGTTTCAAAAATCAGGCAGTTCGAGCCATTCTGTGGGCAGCCGTTTTCGCCTGGGCGGTGACGTCAATCATCGATGTCAGCGTTGAACTGATGCCTTCGTGGCGTCCCATGCTGTTTACCGCGATTTTCTTGTTCCTGTATGTCTTCTCGAAGGTATATCCCGAGCAGCAACGTGTAACACTGCGTTGGACCTATGCTGCGACGCTGCTTCTCGCTGTCTGGTACATCTTGTACTCGCTTTTCGGCGCCGTCGACGTGCAGGCTATTCTGTTTCACCTGAACTACGACGTCGGGTCGGAAGCCGTTCAAGATCAGGCTTTCAAGCAGTCTCTGGTCGCAATCATTCCCTTTGTCCTGGCCATGATCAGTTGGTGGCAACTGGCCGGCATGTCTCGCGGCATGGCCTTCCTCAACCGATGCCTTCCAGTCGCCCTCCTGGCGCTCAATCCGCTCACTTGGCTCGGTGCCTCCAGCGCCTTGGCCTCTGCCGCGCCGCCGCCAATGGACTTGAGCTTGGCCTTCAAGGACCCTGAGACGGACTTCGTGCCCTCCGGTCCGACGAAAAATCTACTGCACATATTCGTTGAAAGTGCGGAACTCACCTTTTGGGACGAAGAGCGTTTCGGAGATGTCGCTCGCCCGTTGAAGAACCTTTCCGCCAAGGCTTGGTCCGCTGAGAACGTCGAGCAAGTGGACCTGACCGGTTGGACGCTTGCCGGACATGTGGCATCGACCTGCGGCGTGCCGCTGTTGTCCTTGGGTGTCATCCATCGAAATTCCTTCGATCTCGTGGACGAAATTGTGCCGGGAGCGGAATGCCTGGGCGATATTCTCGAACGGAATGGCTACACAAATGTCTTCTTGAAAGGGGCGAGCCTCGATTTTGCCGGCACGCGGGGTTTCGCTGCCAATCACGGCTATCAACGCCTGCTCGGTTTCGATGAACTTCATGACCGTTTCCCCGGGCGCGTCAATCATTGGGGGCTGCATGACGAAGACATGCTTCAGGTTGCATATGAGCAGATTTCCGAACTTGAAATGCAAGGCGCGCCATACAGTCTGATGCTGACAACGCTGGGTGGCCATGCGCCGACAGGCCTCATATCCCCATCCTGCGAAGCACTTCCACTCGTCACTCGTCAACCCAACGATACCCTCAAGGCCTTTGCCTGCACCAATTGGCTCGTTGAACGCTTTGTTGATCGCCTGGAGCGTGATGGCCTGCTCGAAAACACGGTGGTGGTCATCCAGAGTGACCATCTCGCCATGCGAAACGAGGTCTACGGAGACCTCCAAGCTTCCGATCGCCGCAACATGTTCATGGTTCTGGGCACCGAACACCGCGACACAGTGAGCAAGCCTGCGAGCACAATTGATCTGTTTCCGACAATCCTTGCGGCCGTGGGCTTCTCTATACCGGATCGCCGGGCGGCACTTGGAGTGGACCTGCGCTCGAACATGCCAACGCTTGTCGAAAAGCTGGGCACGGACGATATAAACCGCGCGATCGCACAAGCAGATGAATTGCGCGACCGGGTTTGGGGACTTGATCGCCAGCTTCACTAGCTGATGCTCAGCCCCGCGGTTTGGCCCTGGTGACGGTGATGAAGTCTGTACCGTCGCCGGTCTCCGGGCCGATGCCGGTATCCGAGATGGTGATCGAGGATCCCTCGCTCAGCATGGTTTCGATGCGGGCGCGCACCTCATCCGGGATGTCGATGCGGGAAAGCGCGGCTTCGGCGGAGAAAATCGACTTGTCGTCCGCCGGGGTGACGATGCCGAGACGCTTCTGTGTCGATGCAGGCAGGTGGTCATCGAGCGTCACGCCGCGCCATTCCGCCTTGCGCTTGTAGCGATCGACAGCGGTCGCCTCGATGAAATGGGTGCCAAGTGCCTTTTCTGGCTCCCGGATGTCGACAGGGGCCGAAAAGAGTGGCGCGAATTTCTGCCGGATCATCAACTGGCCCGTCGGCGGGTGGTCCTCGCCGGCCTGCGCATAGAGCGCCCCGAGAAAAGTCTCGGACAGGATCTGGGCGTCCTTTTCGATGCCGTTCTTCTCCTTGAACGCCTTGATCGCCGCAATGGTCCGGCTGCCGAGCAACCCGTCGGAAATGCCGGCATCGAAGCCGAGCGTGCCAAGAAGCCGCTGGACGTCGGATACGACATCGCGCTGGGTGCGTCGTGTAATCAGAATACGCAGCGGAGGCGGTTCCGCGATCGTCACCTTTGTCTCGGCGCCGCTGCGCGGCGGAACCGCGTTCATCGCCACTTCGACGGGCGCCAGCCCCGCCTCGACGCGAGCGGGCCTGAGTTCCACGTCCGAGAGCAGCCCACCGTCGTCAACCGGCAGGCGCGGCGTGAATAGATTGGCATGGGTGATTGGCGTCGGGGCGACGGGATCGTCGGTGATGATCACATGCGCGCCACGCTTGGTCATGGAAAACAGCGTCTTGGCAAAGCCGTTCGGCAGGCGCACGCAGCCATGCGAGGCGGGATAGCCGGGCAGCTTGCCCTCGTGCAGGGCAATGCCCGACCATGTCAGGCGCTGCATGAAGGGCATCGGCGCGTTCGAATAGAGGTTGGACTCGTGATACTTGCGTTTCTCTAGGATCGAGAAGATCCCCGATGGCGTCGTGTGCCCGGGCTTGCCGGTCGAGACCTTCGTCGTCGCAACAACCTCGTCCCCGTCATAAACGGTCAGCGTCTGTTCCGCCTTCGAGATATAGATCTGCAGGGGCCCATCGGCAGCAAGCGCCGTGCTGGAGAGCAATGACAGGCTGATGGCGAGGGCGAAACGCTGAAACATGATCGACCATTCGAAACGCAATACACAACCGGTCGCAGTCTAAGCGACGATGTTTAAGAAAAGTTTCGCGAAAAGACCTCGATGCACCACTCACGCGGCTGTGATCGTCTGTCCACAGATGCCACGAGCAGTTACCCTGCTCACGGGGCAGGCGACGGGCGTGGTCTCAGTTGCGGCGAGGCAACGGCCAGCAGTAGGGCGGCCAGCGGCAGGGAAAAGGCATGGCCAATATGCTTGAACCCGAGTGCGCCGACGAGCCCGCCGAAGAAGAACATGCCGACAATGGGCAGGAGAATGCCGAGCTTGCGGCTGTCCGGTGCAAGTGGCGGATGATCCAGGAGCCGGCCGATGCGGCCATAGGCGAGCTTGCCCAGCTCGATGCCGACATCGGTGATCATGCCGGTCAAATGAGTGGTGCGGATGCGGGCGCCGGAAATCTTGGTGATCGTCGCGTTCTGCAGGCCCATCACGAAGCAGAGAAGAAGGGCGGTCATCGGCGCGGCCGAAGCCGCTGGTACCACGGCACCGATCCCGGCAAAGGCGATCAGCAGGCCGGATTCGAGCGCCAGCGGATAGGCATATTGCTGTCGCCGCGCATGGCGCCGGGCCCAGTTAATGAGAATGGCCGAGCAGGCAGCGCCCAGAGTGAAGCTTGCGAGAAGGGCGATGCCAGCGCCGACCAAACCGAAAAGACCGAGTGCCAGATTGTCGGCGATCGCCGAGACGATGCCGGTCATATGCGATGTGTAGTGGCCGATGGCAAGAAAACCGCCGGCATTCATCGCGCCAGCGACGAAGGCGAGGATGGCACCGAGCATGAGGTCGTTTCGGCGCGTGCGGCGATGGGCAGCAGCAATCCGCAAGAGCCGCATCTGGGCACCCTGGCCGCCCGTGCGCCGGCTCTGATCCTTGTTGATGGAGGGTGCTTGCGTCACGGAATCGCCTATCGCTTTGACGGGAATGTATAACCCGTCTGAACCGTACCCTTGCCGAACTTGTCGCGCAATTTGTCCATGGCGGCCTCTGCCGCTGCCCGCCGTGCAGCCTGGACATCGACAAGGTCCGGCGGATCGGCAATCGCCGGATCCTGCAGATCGCTGACACCGATCCCGATCAGCCGGAAGCGCGTTCCATCCGCCTCCTTCTCCAGGAGCGACATGCCGGTGCGGAAGATCCGGTCGGCGAGCTGGGTGGGGTCGTCGAGCCGCCGGTTGCGTGTCCTGAGCTTGAAATCGGCCGTCTTCAGTTTCAGGACGACGGTCTGCCCGGCGATCTCGTGTCGTTTCAGCCGCCATGCGACCTTTTCGGACAGGGCTCGCAGATGCACCACGAGATCGTCGAGCCGGTGAATGTCGTCGAAGAAGGTCGTTTCGGCAGAGACGCTTTTGGCCGGGTCGTTCGGGTGTACCGTACGCTCGTCAACTCCCCGGGACAGGCGCGCCAGACGCTGCCCCATCGAGCCGTAGCGGCGCATGAGATCGCTCTCGTCCTTCACCTGCAGCTGGCCGATGGTCCGGATGCCGTCGGCCTGTAGCGTCGTGGCAAAGGCCTTGCCGACACCCCAGATCATCGTCACAGGCTTGTCGGCGAGGAAGGTCAGAGCCTCGGCCTCACCGATGACAGAGAACCCGCGTGGCTTCTGCAGGTCGGAGGCGACCTTGGCGAGGAACTTGCAGTAGGAAAGGCCAACGGAAACGGTAATGCCGATCTCCTGCTCGATGCGTCGGGCAAGCCTCGCCAGCACCCGCGCCGGCGGATCGTGATGCAGCAGTTCGGTACCGCGCAAATCCAGAAAGGCCTCGTCGATCGAGATCGGCTGCACGAGCGGGGTCAGCTCCTCCATCATCGCCCGGATTTCGCGGCCGACGCGCGAATACTTCTCCATGTCGGGCTTGATGACCACGGCCTGCGGACAGGCCTCCAGCGCCTTAAACATCGGCATGGCAGACCGCACCCCGTGAATGCGCGCCACGTAGCAGGCGGTCGAGACGACCCCGCGCTTGCCGCCGCCGATGATCACCGGCTTGTCGATCAGCTCCGGATTGTCGCGCTTCTCCACCGAGGCGTAGAAGGCATCACAATCGATATGGGCGATCGACAGATCGTAGAGTTCGGAATGGTAGACGAGCCTCGGGCTGCCGCAGGAGCGGCAACGCCGCGCACCATCGGCCTGCCCGGTCAGGCAGTCACGACAAAAGCCGGAATGATCAGGAGCAGCGCGCGTCATGGCCAGAACAAAGGTTGAACAAGGCGACCATAGGCCGCCCTTTGAACGCAGGCAAGTGCGGCAATGCCGGGAAGGGGGCTCGCCGCCAGATTAGCCAGCAAAATGCGATCGGATCAGCTCGGACGCCTCTGCCCAGGTGCCGACACGCCGGACGGTTTCGGGTGGCTCGGGCGCGAAGCGGAAGATTTCGAGCGGTGGCGGAAGGTAGATCAACAGGCAGTCCGGCACGTGTTGGCCCACAGAGTGCAGATTGTGCACCATGTCGTCGACGAAGGCGACGGGAAGGGGCCTATTTCCCAGCAAGGCTGCCACCATCGGCCCCTTGGCCTCTTCCGTTGCAATCATCGGGAAGGTGAGCGTCAACTGGTCGAGCAGGCGTCGCCGCACCTCGGCGTGGCGAGGCGGCATGGCGGTGAGGAACACCAGATCGGCATCCTGGCCAAGAGCGTGGATGGTATCGACCGCATCGGCAAACGGCGTCTGCCAACGCTCCTGCTCGACGAAGAAGTCATCGATCAGCGCCTTGACGGCTAGCGCTTCGATTACGCTCTCGTCGGCGCCACTGACGATGTTTCCGGTCAGCTTGAAGGAGCGCGGGAGAAGCCTGTGGCCGCGGGTCTGCAGGAAGCTTTCGAACGGAGCGGCGAACTGCAGGACGACATCATCGACGTCGCACACGATCAAGGGCCTGTCCGTCAGGCGGATGTGGTCCAGATCCGTCAGCATCAGAAATCGGCCGAATCGAAGCTCGGACCGGCGTAGCGGTGATAGGCCTCGACCACGGTTTCAGGCTTGGTGTCCGTCGCTGTGCAGAATTCCATCAGCGTCGGTTCGTGCTGCATCAGAAACTCCAGCATGCCAGCGAGAAAGGCCGGGTCGCCGACGGCCCGGCGCAACTGTGTCGGCTGCACGCCAGACAGCGCGAGGAAACGCGACAGCATCTCCGGTTCGTTTGCCAGCCAGCCGAGCACGGCAACTGCAGTGGCTTCGGCATCGGCAGGTATATCTCTGTTTTTCATAAAGTCTTTTCCTCTCGCCCTGGCAAATTACCGATTTCGAAACCAAATAGCACTAGCATGCTCGAAGACGGAAGACGCAACTCGCGCTGGGTCCGGTGTTCCGGACTGAGTGAATGCGCGAGACAAAGGACCGGGTGAATGCCGAAAAAAGTGATGATTGTCGAAGACAACGAGCTCAACATGAAGCTCTTCCGCGATCTGATCGAGGCATCCGGCTATGAGACAGTGCAGACCCGCAACGGCATGGAAGCCATGGATCTCGCCCGGCGCCACCGCCCGGATCTGATCCTCATGGATATCCAGTTGCCCGAGGTCTCAGGGCTCGAAGTGACCAAATGGCTGAAGGACGATCCCGATCTCCACGTGATCCCGGTAATCGCTGTAACAGCTTTCGCCATGAAGGGCGACGAGGAACGAATCCGCCAGGGTGGCTGTGAAGCCTATGTCTCCAAACCCATCTCGGTCCCCAAGTTTATTGAGACGATCAAGACCTATCTCGGAGATGCGTGAGGACTGAAAGCCATGACTGCGCGTATTCTGGTCGTCGACGATATTCCTGCCAACGTGAAGCTGCTCGAAGCACGGCTGATAGCGGATTATTTCGACGTGCTGACGGCAAGCAATGGCCGCGACGCACTCGACATTTGCGATCGCACCCAGGTCGACGTCATTCTCCTCGACATCATGATGCCGGAAATGGACGGCTTCGAAGTCTGCGAAAGGCTGAAGTCCAACCCGCGTACGGCGCATATCCCGGTGGTCATGGTCACCGCCCTCGACCAGCCCTCCGATCGCGTCCGCGGTCTGCAGGCCGGGGCCGATGATTTCCTGACGAAGCCGGTCAACGACTTGCAGCTCATCTCGCGGGTAAAGAGCCTCGTGCGCTTGAAGACGCTGACGGACGAGCTGCGTATCCGCCATGACACCACCCGCGAGGCCGGCATCGGTGATATCTTGAGGCTGCAGGAGGGCCGCCTCGAAGAGCAGGCGCAGGTTCTGCTCGTCGACAGCCGCGGTGCTTCCCAGGAACGCATCATCAAGGCGTTGAAGTCGATTGCCGAAGTCAGCGCCATGTCCGATCCGCAGGCTGCGGTGTTCGAGGCGGCTGAAAACCCCTTCGACCTGGTCATCGTCAACAGCAATCTCGAGGACTACGACCCCTTGCGTCTCTGCTCGCAGATCCGGTCGCTGGAGCGCACCCGCTTCATCCCGATCCTGCTGATCACCGAGCAGGGGGATGAGCAGATGATCATCCGGGCGCTCGATCTCGGCGTGAACGACTACATTGTCCGACCGCTCGATCCGAATGAAATGATTGCGCGAACGCTGACCCAGGTCCGCCGCAAGCGCTACAACGACCGCCTGCGCAACAGCGTCCGCCAGACGATCGAGCTTGCCGTCACCGACGGCCTGACGGGTCTCCACAATCGCCGCTATCTCGACACACATCTGCGCACCTTGTTTGCCCGTGCCAAGGTACGTGGCCGGCCGCTGACGCTATGCATCACCGACATCGACCGCTTCAAGCAGGTAAACGATGTCTACGGCCATGATGCCGGCGACGAAGTGCTGAAGGAATTTGCTGGCCGCATTCGCTCCACCGTGCGCGGTGCCGATCTTGCCTGCCGGTTCGGTGGTGAGGAGTTCGTGGTCGTCATGCCGGATACGCCGGCGGAAGTCGCGGCAACGGTGGCCGAGCGGTTACGCGGTATGATCGAGGCACGTCCCTTCCAGCTTCGTTCTGGTGAGAGCCCGCTGATGCTGACGGCATCCATGGGCATCGCCACGATCGGCCCAGGCGTTGAAACGCCCGAGCAGCTTCTGAAGCAGGCCGACCGCGCCCTCTATGAAGCGAAGAACTCCGGTCGCAACCGCGTCGTCGCCGCTGCCGCGTGAATTAAAGGCATGGGGCGCCACCGCCTCCCCATTCAGCGGGCCTCCGGAAAGATTTTCACAGCTTTTTCAATTGCCGCCATCCTTGGCATGCCGGGTAATCTTGCTGACTTTTTGAGCAGTTACAAAACGACTTATTTTCAGTCACCAGAATAGTATTGATGCTGATCCTGCCGATGGCGTCCGACAGGATCGGGAATGTGCTTACTCGATTTTGTATTTAATTGAATATTAGGTTCCGCTGCAGCTGGCTGATCTCACCCGGACAAGTCAGTCTCTGTGATCTTTTCAAACTAAGCTTGAGAAGATCCGAAATGTCTCACCGGTATTCTCAAGTCTCAATGTGTGTAGAACTGACTATCCCGCGTGAATCGTAAGTTCATCTGAGCCTAATTTAACCATAAAGCAGTGAGGTTCCGCTAAGCAGTTAATAAACTGTTGATTTTTGTCTCTACTTGAGAGAACTTGCAGCCATCGGACAAGACCCCTTCGGAGGTCATCAATACCCCATGATGCTCAGGTCCGCCGCATCTCCTGGGTCGTGGGGTCGGTCGGTTGGTATGCAACGTCAAAAACGGTTCCTCGTGCCGTGTTGTGTGCCGACCGACCCCCTAATCGAACACCGGTTTCCGCAAGGAAGCCGGTGTTTTTCGTTTGGCGTCAGTGTCCGGGCAGGCGAGGATCGCTGAAAAAGAAAAAGGCGCGTCGCTAAAAGCGACACGCCTTTTTGAGAAGCCCTCGATCAAGTCTTACTTGATCTTGGTTTCCTTGAACTCGACATGCTTCTTAGCAACCGGGTCGTACTTGGTCTTCGTCATTTTTTCCGTCATCGTGCGGCTGTTCTTCGTGGTCACGTAGAAGAAACCCGTGTCAGCCGTCGACAGAAGCTTGATCTTGATGGTTGTAGCCTTAGCCATGGTCGTCCTGCCTCTAATAAACGAAGCCGTGGACGACCGAACGAGGCCCACGGCAAATCTGGCGCGAAACTACAAATCGCGCCCGAAAAGTCAAGTGCGTTTCGGCTTAAAAAGCAGGCGTCCCAGGGAAAGCACCACATAGAGCGCGAAGAAGCCTGCAATTCCCCAGGCAAATCCGTCATTGCCGGTGATGTCGATGGCAGCGCCTATGGCCTGCGGACCCGCGACCGTGCCGACTGCATAGCAGAAAATGAAGGCCGCATTGGCAGCCGCCAGATCGGCGCCGGTGAGTCGCGATCCGAGATGGCTCAAGCCCACGGTATAAAGACCAGAGACGCAGCCGCCCCAGAATAGCAGAACCACTGCCATCAGTTGCCAATGGCCGGACAGCCACGGCAGCGTCAGCGAACCGGCAAGTCCGACAATGGCAAGAATCGACAGAAGCAGGCGCCGGTCACGCATGCGGTCGGAGAGCAGCCCCAGCGGGATCTGGAAGATCATGTTGCCGACACCCATGACGGTCAGGAGAAGCGCTGCCTGCGTCTCTGTAAAGCCGCTGCGGGTGGCATAGATCGGGAAGAGGGAGAGGCCACCGGCTTCCACCGCCCCGAAGACGAAAACTGCCACTGTCGCCGTCGGCACCAGGAAGATGTAGCGGAAGAAATGCATCTCCGGTTTTTCGCTCAGCACCGGGCTTTCGTTGCGGGCGATGTAGATCGGGATGGCCGCCGCAAGGATCGCGATGGCGCCGACCGCAAAGGGCAGGAGCCCGTCGCTTCCGAGTACGGAGAAGAGCAGGGGACCGCAAGCAAACCCGACGGCGAGCATCGTCGCATAGATGCCCATCACCAGGCCGCGTCTGCGCGAAGGGGCAGCCGCATTGATCCAGAATTCGGAGAGGATGAAGAGTGTCGTGGTCGCACCGTGAAATACGATGCGCAGCGGAAACCACATCCAGAACTGTTCGGCATAGTAGAAGCCGATCGCGCTGATCGCCGAGAGAACAACCGCCCAAAGCATTGTCGGCACGACGCCGAGCTTGTGGGCGAGTTTGGTGGTCACGGGAGCAGCCGCCATTGCGGCGATCCCGGCCATCGCCGAATTGAGGCCGATCAGTGTCGAGGAGATGCCGCGCTTTTCCAGAATGATGCTGAGCAGCGGCAGGCCGAGGCCGATCGCAATGCCCACGGCGGAGATCGCCGAGATTGCCGCGAAGAGCGAGGGCCAGTGGATGTCCTCGCGGTCGCCGTTCAGGCCGCCATTGGTCTCAGACATCGGACACCCGGTCGTTCATGTCGCGTTCCTGCCTGAGGCATGACCGCAGGCGCGCAGGTGTCGAAATCTGTGATGGCATCGGCGCGTACCAGCTCCCGGGCATAGTCGATCGGCGCGGCATGTTCAGACTGGAAACCGCGCGCCTGTCAAGCGCTTCTGATCTCTCTGTCCGAATCAAGACTGCGCCTCTGGGCGACGTTTAACGACAAACCGCCACAGTCACGTGACGGGTCTATGACTTAATCGCGGCTGTCGCCAAAGGCGTCCGGCTGCTCGTCATGCCCGCCGAAACCGTGCATGCGCAGCGCCCATTGCAGGCCAACCACGCCGCCCTTGATCGGCTGCAGGCACAGGAGGGACGTGACGACGCCGATCGGTGCCCAGATGGCAAAATGCACCCAGGCCGGCAAGACGAAGACAAGATCGGTGGCCATGAAGCCGCCGACGAGAACGTGGCCTAGGATGAGAATGACGAGATAGGCCGGCAGGTCGTCGGCCCGATGGTGATGATAGTCCTCTCCGCAGGCCTCGCAATTGTCCACCACCTTGAGATAGCTGCGGAAGAGCTTGCCCGAGCCGCAGGACGGACATTGATTGAGCATGCCTCGCTTGATCGAGCGCCCCAGCGGACGATCGGCCTTCTCGCCGTCACCATATTGGATCGTTGCCTGGGTCTGATTGCCGCTCATGTGCTGCCTCCGGGGCGAAAGTGTCAACGTCGCGAGCGCGGCGGACGTGTGCCGGGCTGCTTGCGCCCGTTCCGTCGTCCGGCCTTGTGGAAGGAACGCGTCGCCACCGGCATCTTGCGTCCCTCGCTCAGCATCTCGAAGCGCAGCGCGCCGGCCAGCGGGACCGCTTCCACAAGCTTGACCTCGACGACGTCGCCGAGCTGATAGCCGAGCCCGGACTTCTCGCCCGTCAGGGCCTGATGCGCTTCGTCGTAGATATAGTAGTCCCGGCCCAGTGTTGAAACCGGGATAAAGCCATCTGCGCCAAATTGCGGCAGGGCAACGAACAGACCGGACTTTGTGACGCCCCTGATCTGTCCTTCGAACTCATCGCCGATGCGCCCAGCAAGATGATGCGCGATCAGGCGGTTGACCGTGTCGCGCTCGGCCGCCATCGCGCGGCGCTCGAAGGTCGAGATTTCAGCGGCGATATCCTCGAGGCTCGCTTCCTCTTCTTTCGTGATCCCACCTTCGCCCAGACCCAGCGAACCCACCAGAGCCCGGTGAACAATGAGGTCGGCGTAACGGCGGATCGGCGAGGTGAAATGGGCATATTTCATCAGGTTGAGGCCGAAATGGCCGATATTGTCAGGGCTGTAGATCGCCTGGCTCTGGCTGCGCAGCACCATCTCGTTGACGATCACCTGATGTGGCGTGTCTTCGGCTTTCGCCAGAATGCCGTTGAAGGAGTTGGAGCGCATGTTGCCGCCCTTCACCAAGGACATGCCGAGCGTGGCGAGGAATTCCCGCAGCACTTCCTGCTTGGCGAGTGTCGGTGCGTCATGGATGCGGTAGATCAGCGGCTGGCGCTTTTTCTCCAGCGTCTCGGCAGCCGCGACGTTCGCCTGGATCATCATTTCTTCGATCAGCTTGTGGGCGTCGAGCCTCTCGGGCACATGCACGCGATCGACCGTACCGTCTTCCTTGAGGATGATCTTGCGCTCGGGCATGTCGAGCTCGAGCGGCTGGCGACGGTCACGGCCGCGTTTCATCACCGCATAGGCATGCCACAGGGGCTTCAGGATCGGCTCCAGCAACGGGCCTGTCTTGTCGTCGGGCTTGCCGTCGATGGCGGCCTGCGCCTGTTGGTAGGACAGCTTGGCCGCGCTCTTCATCATGATGCGATGGAAGGTGTGGCTCGCTTTGCGGCCCTCATGCGAGAAGACCATGCGCACGGCGAGCGCCGGCCGGTCGACGCCCTCGCGCAGCGAGCAGAGATCGTTCGAGATCCGCTCGGGCAGCATCGGCACGACACGATCGGGGAAATACACGGAATTGCCGCGCTTCAAGGCTTCGCGATCCAGCGCCGATTTCGGCCGGATGTAGTAGGAGACGTCGGCAATAGCGACAGTGACGATCACGCCATCCGGATTGTCCGGCGACGTATCGAGCTCGGCATAGACGGCGTCGTCATGGTCCTTGGCATCATGCGGATCGATGGTGATGAGCGGCAGGTCGCGCCAGTCTTCCCGATGCGACATCGAGGCGGGCTTGGCTTCCTCGGCCTCCGAGATCACCGACTGCGGGAAGATATGCGGGATGCCATGCGCATGGATCGCGATCATCGAGATCGCCTTTTCCGAGGCAACCGATCCGACGACGTTGAGCACCTTGGCCCGCGCCAGGCCGAAGCGGGCGCTGCGGCCGACCTCCACCTCGACGAGGTCGCCATCCTTGGCCTCGCCAATATCAGTGGCATCAATCTGCATTTCCTCGCCGCGCCGGTCGATCGGCATCAGGCGTGCGCCACCGTCAGGCATCTTCCTGACAACGCCCATGACGGCGCCGACATGGCGATCGAGGATCTTGATCACGCGGGCGGTATAGGCCGGGCCGGAGCGGTCCTTGTTGGCGAAGATCTTGGCGAGCACACGGTCGCCGAGGCCGCCGACGGCCGCCTTGCCCTTGGAGCGGTCGGAGCTCGACTGGCGGATCAGAACGGCCGGTGCCGCGCCTGCCTCTTCGGGCCACTCCGCCGGTCGGCCGATCAACTCGCCGTCCTTGTCGCGCGTGGTGATATCGAGAACTGTGACCGGGGGTAGGGCGCCGGGTCGTGTCAGGGACTTGCGGCTCTTTTGCACGAGGCCGTCTTCTTCGAGATCCTTCAGCGCCTGCTTCAACTCGACGCGCTGCTCGCCCTTCAACCCAAAGGCCTTGGCGATCTCGCGCTTCGAGGCGCGATCCGGATTGTCGGTGATGAACTGCATGAGCACGTCACGGGGAGGCACTTCCCCGTGGATGAGGGCGGTGGGGTTTTCGCTCCTCGCCTTGGCCGCGCCTTCCGCCCGCCGGCTCTTGCGGTTGCCGGAGCCGGGTGTCTCGGAGGGGTCGCGGTATCTCTTGCTCAAGTCGCACTCTTCTTCGTTGTCTTTGCTTTCGTCGCGGTCTTTGCCGGCGCCTTCTTGGCGGCAGCGGCCTTCGGCTTCGCGGCCGTCTTCTTCGGCTTTGCCGCCGCACCGTCTTCCGACTTTGCCTTGGCAGACTTGGCCGGAGCCTTCTTGGCCTTGCTCTTGCCGCCGCCGTCCTTGGCCGCGCGCTCGGCGATCAGCACGAGGGCTTCCTCGACGGTCACGCTTTGCGGATCCTTGCCCTTCGGCAGGGTGGCATTCACCTTGCCCCAATTGACATAGGGACCGAAACGACCTTCGCGGACCGTCATCGCGCCACCATCAGGATGCTCTCCGAGCTCCTTCAGCGCAACTGCCGCCGTGCGGCCACGGCCGCCCGGATTGGCCTTCTTTTCGGCGAGCACGGTCACGGCGCGGTTGAGGCCGATCGAGAGCACGTCCTCGATACCCTCGAGATTGGCATAGGTGCCGTCATGCAGCACGAAAGGCCCGTAGCGTCCGAGACCGGCCGAAATCATCTTGCCGGTTTCGGGATGCGCGCCCACGTCGCGCGGCAGCGACAGAAGCGACAGCGCCTTTTCGAAATCGATATCCGCCGGCGCCCATCCCTTCGGCAGCGAGGAGCGCTTGGCTTCCTTGCCCTCACCGCGCTGGACATAGGGTCCGAAACGTCCCGAACGCAGCGTGATCTCTTCCTCGGTGACCGGATCCTTGCCGAGTGCCCGCGGCTCATTGCCGCCGGCTTCGGCTTCGGCACCGCCCTCGCTGGTCAGCTGGCGGGTGAAGTTGCATTCCGGATAATTCGAACAGCCGACGAAAGCGCCGTATTTGCCGAGCTTCAGCGAGAGATTGCCGGTGCCGCACACCTGGCAGATGCGCGGATCGGACCCATCCTCGCGCTTCGGGAAGACGAGTGGCGCCAGCGCCTCGTTCAGCGCGTCGAGCACATTGGTGACGCGCAGTTCCTTGGTGTCTTCGATCTGGGCGAAGAAGTCCTGCCAGAAGGCGCGCAGCACGTCCTTCCAGTTCAGCTCGCCGGCCGAGATCTTGTCGAGCTTCTCTTCCAGATCGGCGGTGAAGTCGTATTCGACATACTTGTTGAAGAAGTTCTCAAGGAAGGCCGTGACCAGCCGACCCTTCGAATGCGGGATGAGCTTTCGCTTGTCCATGACCACGTATTCGCGGTCGCTCAGCGTCTTCAGCGTCGCGGCATAGGTCGAAGGCCGGCCGATGCCGAGTTCTTCCATCTTCTTGATCAGCGATGCTTCCGAGTAACGCGGCGGCGGCTCGGTGAAATGCTGGCTGGCATTCACCTTTTGCTTGGCCAAAGCCTCACGCGCATTGATCTCGGGCAGGCGACCATCCTCGTCGTCACCATCTTCAGGTGCTTCGCCTTCCTCGCGCTGGTCCGTATAAGCGGCGATGAAGCCGTCGAAGCGAATGACGGAGCCGACTGCACGCAGGCCTGCCTTCTCGCCGTTGTTGTCAGCCAGGATCTCGACCGTCGTACGCTCGATTTCGGCAGACGCCATCTGGCTCGCGATCCCGCGCTTCCAGATCAGGTCGTAGAGCCGCATCTGGTCGCTGTCGAGGAAGCGGCGCAGCTTGTCGGGCGAGCGGTTGAAATCGGTCGGACGAATGGCTTCGTGGGCTTCCTGGGCGTTCTTCGCCTTGGTCGAATAGAGGCGCGCCTTTTCGGGCACGTAGCGCGGGCCGAACTGGTCGAGCACCGCGGCACGCGCCGCCTCGATCGCCTCCGGTGCCATCTGCACGCCATCGGTACGCATATAAGTAATGAGGCCAACGGTTTCGCCGCCGATGTCGATGCCTTCATAGAGCTTCTGGGCGATCTGCATGGTGCGCGATGCCGAGAAGCCGAGCTTCGAGGATGCGGCTTGCTGCAGGGTGGATGTGGTGAAGGGCGGTCCCGGATTGCGCTTGACCGGCTTCGCCTCGACGCTGTCGACAGCAAAGGCTGCACCTTCGAGCAGGGCCTTGATGCCGGCTGCCTGATCACCATTGGTGACCGAGTTGCGCTGCATGCGCTTGCCCTGATGCGAAACGAGCCTCGCCTCGAACTCGTCGCCACGCGGCGTCTTCAGAAGGGCGGAGATGTTCCAGTATTCCTCGGCGACAAAACGTTCGATCTCGGTCTCGCGGTCGCAGACGAGGCGCAGCGCCACCGACTGCACGCGGCCGGCCGAGCGGGCCCCCGGCAGCTTCCGCCAGAGAACCGGCGACAGATTGAAGCCGACGAGATAGTCGAGCGCACGGCGGGCGAGATAGGCGTCAACCAGCGGCGTATCGATATCACGCGGATTGGCCATGGCATCGAGCACGGCCTTCTTGGTGATGGCGTTGAAGACCACGCGCTTCACCGGCTTGTCACCAATCACCTTCTTCTTCTTCAGAAGGTCGAGCACGTGCCACGAAATCGCTTCCCCTTCGCGATCGGGGTCGGTTGCGAGAAACAGGCCGTCAGAGGATTTTACCGCATCGGCAATGTCCCTCATGCGTTTCTGCGAGGCCGTATCGACCTCCCAGAACATCTCGAAATCCTGGTCTGGCAGAACGGAGCCATCCTTGGCCGGCAGATCGCGCACATGGCCGAACGAGGCGAGCACCTTGTATCCGGGACCCAGATACTTGTTGATCGTCTTGGCCTTGGCCGGGGATTCTACGACTACGACGTTCATTGGACAGCTATACCTTCAACGCATCCGATCAGCGGCACCGCACCACAGTCTTCGGAACACGGTTTTCCGACATGGAGGGCGAAACGGCTGCGGTCAAGAGGCGCGGCCTATTTTCCGACCTATGGATATATGCAACCTGAGGGGGATCATAGGTAGATTGCAATCCTAGATAAATGATCTATTGTATTTCACAGGGGATGGCGAGGCCGGGTAGTGACGGCCTTTTCAGAAGACGGACAAGAGCGATGGCACGAGACACAGTCGACATGAACGGTCGCGGAACCCGCACGATGGAAAACATCGCCTACATCCGCCAGATGCTCGCCGAGTTGCGGCTGGTTGCCGAAAATGAAGGCGCCGAGATGCTCTGTTATCTGATCGAGATGGCCTATGTCGAAGCCGGCGATGTCCAGTCCGGCCGCCGTGCGCTCTCAATCCATCATGCTCAGCGAGACAAACCCTCCCGCATGCCGCTCTAGGCGCCCGGCGATATCAAGTTCCAGCAAAACCAGATAGACCGAGGACGCCGGCAGGGCCGTGTGGCGGATGATGTCATCGATCTCGACGGGTGTCGGGCCGAGCGCCTGCACGATTACGAGCCGTTCGTCATCATTCGGCGGAGGAGCAAGCGGTCTGTCTCCCGCCTCGTCGGCAGGCTCGTCTGCCTCGGTCGGACCGAAGAGATCGAGTTCGGAAATCGGCGCCAGCGCCTGCAGCACATCCTGTGGTCTGGTGGTGACGGTCGCACCGTCCTTGAGCAAGCCGTTTGTGCCCTCGCAGCGCGGATCGAGGGGGGAGCCGGGAACCGCAAAGACCTGTCGACCGAATTCTCCCGCGAGCCTTGCGGTGATCAGCGAACCCGAGCGCGCTGCCGCCTCAATGACCACCACGCCCAGAGCCACACCAGCGATCAGCCGGTTGCGTCGGGGAAAATCGCGCGCCCGCGGTTCCCAGCCGAAGGGCATCTCGGAAATGGCGAGACCGCGACCGCCGCAGATCTGGTCCAGAAGATCGATATTCTCGGGAGGGTAGGGCTGGTCGAGGCCGCCGGCCATGGCTGCAATTGTGCCGGTGTCGAGGCTGGCCCGATGGGCTGAGGCGTCAATGCCGCGTGCAAGGCCGGACACGATCGTATAGCCGGCACGTCCGATCTCCCGCGCCATCATCGCCGCGAATTTCGCACCGCTGATCGAGGCGTTGCGCGATCCGACGATGCCGACGGCCGGAAGGCTCGCGACCTCGAGGTCGCCCTTGGCTGCGACCAGGGGAGGGGCGGCATCGATCTGTCGGAGTGCGGCCGGATAGTCGGGCTCGCCGATGCCGATGAAGCGGGCGCCGAAACGCGTGGCAGTCTCGATTTCGCGCTCGGCATCACCAATGGTTGCGATGCGAATGCTGCGGGTCGATCCGCCGCGCCGCGAAAGCTCCGGAAGAGCCTCGATCGCCGTCTCGGCCGAGCCGAAGTGGTTGATCAGGTCCCGGAAAGTGGCTGGACCGACATTATCGCTGCGGATCAGCCTCAGCCAGGCGATCCTCTGGCGGTCCGTCAGCGCAATCCCTTTTCGTCTTGCGCCGCCTGACCCCATGGCTCTCCTCTAGCCCTTTTTGCCGATCTTGCTCTCGGTTCCCGCGATCAGCCGCCCGATATTCTCTTTGTGACGCCAGTAAGTGATGACTGTCATGACGGCCGTCACGACCGCAGCCTCTTCAACCCCAAGTATCCACAATACAACCGGGATGACAAGTGTTGCGACGAGCGCGGACAACGAAGAGTAGCGGGTGATGAAGGCGACCGCGAGCCAGACGATGGCAAACACCAGCACCATCCGAGGCTCAACCCCGAGCAGCGTTCCGATATAGGTTGCGACACCCTTGCCGCCCTTGAAGCCGAGCCAGACCGGGAAGAGGTGGCCAATAAAGGCTGCGAAGCCGCCGAAGAGAGCAGCGTTCTGTCCGAAGACCGCATGCGCGATCAGCGCAGCAGCCGTGGCCTTCAGCGCATCGAGGAGGAGGGTGGCGGCCGCGAGCTTCTTGTTGCCGGTGCGCAGCACGTTTGTCGCGCCGATATTGCCCGAGCCGATCGAGCGCAGGTCGCCGAGGCCAGCCATCTTGGTCAGCACCAGTCCGAAGGGGATGGAGCCGAGCAGGTAACCGAACAGGAGGACGATGGCGAGGTTGCCCCAGCCGAGGGCGGAAATGTCGATCATGTGTATCCCTGTCCCCTGTGGTCTAGAGCGAGTGGACGCACTGGCCTGCAACATAGGTTGCAACGGCCCGGCCCGAGAAGCGCGCATCTTCGAAAGGCGTGTTCTTCGAGCGTGCAAGAAGACTGTCGCGCGACACGAGCCACGGCTCGTCGAGATCGACGAGCGTGATGTCGCCGTGAGCACCCGGCTTCAGCGTGCCACCGGGAAGGCCAAAGATTTCGGCCGGCCTCGTCGACATGGCATCGATCAGCCGCATCAGCGAAACCTGGCCGGCATGGTGAAGGCGAAGGGCTGCCGACAGCATGGTTTCGAGGCCGATTGCGCCATCGGCAGCCTCGCCGAAGGGCAGGCGCTTGGTGTCGACGTCCTGCGGATCATGCGAGGAAACGATGATGTCGATCTGGCCCTTGGCCAGCGCATCGACCATCGCCATGCGATCGTCTTCCGAGCGCAGCGGCGGATAGAGCTTGAAGAAGGTCCTGTATTCGCCGATGTCGTTTTCGTTGAGGCTCAGGTGATTGATCGAGATGCCGCAGGTGACCTTGGCACCGCGCTTGCGGCCTAGTTCGATCGCCTCGACCGATTCTGGAATGGAGATCTGCGAGGCGTGATACTTGGCCCGCGTCAGCGCCGCGATCCTGAGGTCCCGCTCCAGCGGAATGAGCTCGGTTTCACGCGGGATGCCGCCGAGCCCAAGCCAGCTTGCGAGCAGTCCCTCGTTCATCACGCCATTGGCAGCGATATACTTCTCCCGCGTTTCCAGCGCGATCACGGCGCCGAATTCGCGGGCGTAAGTCATGGCCCGGCGCAGGACCTGCGTATCGTTCAGCCCGTGGCGACCATTGGTGAAGGCAACCGCACCGGCCTGCTGCAGAAGGCCCATCTCGGTCATCTCGGCACTGATCATGCCCTTGGTCAGGGCCGCTGCCGGATAGACGCGGACATCGGCCGTATCACGGGCCGTCTTCTTGACGAACTCGACGAGCGCGATGTCGTCGATGACGGGATCGGTCTCCGGCATCATGATGAAGGAGGTAATGCCGCCGGCCGCAGCCGCCCGGCTGGCGGATGCTATCGTCTCGCGATGTTCCGAACCCGGTTCGCCGACAAAGACGCGGGCATCGACGAGACCTGGGATGGCGGTGAGGCCTCTGCAGTCACGGATTTCGGCACCCTCGGGCGTGCCCTGGTTTTGCGCATCGGCACCTGAGGCGAGGATCTTGCCGTCGGCACCGACAATGATGGTGCCGATTTCGTCGCGCTTGCGCGAGGGATCGACGATGCGAGCATTCTTGAGAACCAGAGGTTTTCTCATGCGCCCATCCCCTCCGAACGCGGTCCCTGGTTCTGCGAGACAAGCAGAGTTTCCATGACGGCCATGCGAACCGCAACCCCCATCTCGACCTGGCTCTCGATCACGCTCTGCGGGCCGTCTGCGACCTCGGAGGCGATCTCCACGCCGCGGTTCATCGGGCCCGGATGCATGACGAGCGCATCCTCCTTGGCGGCCTTCAGCTTTTCGGCATCCAAGCCATAGAAGTGGAAGTACTCACGAACCGACGGCACGAAGGAGCCGGACATGCGCTCGCGCTGCAGGCGCAGCATCATCACGACATCCGCATCCTTCAGGCCTTCCTTCATGTCGTGGAAGACCTCGCAGCCCATGTCGGCGATGCCGGCCGGCAGCAGCGTCGCCGGTGCGACGACGCGGACGCGGGCGCCCATGGCGTTGAGCAGCAGGATATTGGAGCGCGCCACGCGCGAATGCAGCACATCGCCGCAGATCGCGACGATAATCCGCGACAGCTTGCCCTTGGCGCGGCGGATGGTCAGCGCATCGAGAAGCGCCTGGGTCGGATGCTCATGCTGTCCGTCACCGGCATTGACCACGGAGCAGGCAACCTTTTGCGCAAGCAGGGCAGCAGCACCGGCGGAGGAGTGACGCACGACCAGCACGTCCGGGCGCATGGCGTTCAGCGTCATCGCCGTGTCGATCAGCGTTTCGCCCTTCTTCACGGAGGAATTGCCGACCGACATGTTCATCACGTCGGCGCCGAGGCGTTTGCCCGCAAGCTCGAACGAGGCTTGCGTCCGCGTCGAGGCTTCGAAGAAGAGGTTGATCTGGGTGAGGCCCCTCAGCGTGGAAGTCTTCTTCTCCCGCTGGCGGCTGATTTTGACGGCTTCGTCTGCCTTGTCCAACAGGAACGTGATGTCCTGCTCGGTAAGGCCCTTGATGCCGATGAGATGGCGATGGGGAAAGAAGACCATGGACGTCCTCCTGAGATGTCACGCGGTCTATAAAGTGTGGGATCGGGCCGGGCAAGCACATGCTAGGTGGATTGACGCACGGTCCCCATGTAATAGGAGCGAATGCACGGTAGGGAACACCGGCGGTTTCGCCCTGGATGCTCCAACCGCAATGGATGACGAAGACGAAGCGTTGGTTGGCCAACCTGCGTCTCCCACAAGATCGGCAGGATTGATGAACCGGACGGAAGAAAAACTCGCAGCGCTCAACCAGCCCAAGCCCTGGTCCGGCATCAATGCCTACCGCGCCGATCCGCTGCTTGTTGATCTGACATCCTCACTGTCGCGTCCGCTACGCGAGGAATACGACGTCATCGGCAAATACGTGACCTCGCCGGAAGCACAGGAACTGGCGCGCATGGCCAATGCCAGCCCGCCGCAGCTTAGGACCCATGGCGTGCGCGGCGAGCGCCTCGATGTCGTCGAATTCCACCCCGCCTGGCATGCCCTGATGCGCCGTTCGATGGCCTCGGGCCTGCATTCCTCCGTCTGGGAAAATGCGCCGGAAGCCCGTGGCCACGAGCACAAGGCCCGTGCCGTCCGCTTTTTCCTGACGGCCCAGCTCGAATCGGGCCATCTCTGCCCGCTCACCATGACCAGTGCCTCGGTCGCCGCCCTCGTCGCATCTCCGGCCGTCCAGAAGGAATGGACTCCGCGGATCCTGTCGCGCAAATACGACAGCAGCAACAAGCCGCCGATGCAGAAGAGTGCCGTCACCATCGGCATGGGCATGACCGAAAAGCAGGGCGGCACGGATGTCCGCGCCAACACCACCATGGGCGAGCGGGTGGGTGAGGGGATCTACCGCCTTTCCGGCCACAAATGGTTCATGTCGGCTCCGATGAGCGACGCCTTCGTGATGCTCGCCCAGACCAAGGACGGTATGGGCTGCTTCCTCGTGCCGCGTCTCCTTGAGGATGGTTCCGCCAACGGCCTGGAATTCCAGCGCCTGAAGGACAAACTCGGTAACCGGTCGAACGCCTCTTCCGAAGTCGAGTTCTCCGAAACCTTCGGCTTCCTGCTCGGCACGCCGGGGGACGGCGTGCGCACCATCCTCGACATGGTGACGCTGACGCGCCTCGACTGCGCGCTGTCCTCCGCCGGCATGATGCGCGCCTCCATGGCCGAGGCCGTCCATCACGTGCGCGGCCGCATGGTTTTTGGCAAGAACCTTATTGACCAGCCGATGATGACCCGCGTGCTCGCCGACATGGCGCTCGATGTTGCGGCAGCGACTGCACTCGCCTTCCGTCTCGCCGACAGCTTCGACAAGGCGCGCGAAAGCCCGATCGACGCGGCCTATGCCCGTGTCATGACCCCCGTTGCCAAATACTGGGTCTGCAAGATCGCCCCGTCCCTCATCTACGAGGCCATGGAATGCATCGGCGGCAGCGGTTATGTCGAGGAGCGGCCGATCGCCCGCCATTACCGCGAAGCTCCGGTCAACGCGATCTGGGAAGGCTCCGGCAATGTCATGGCGCTGGATGTCCTGCGTGTGCTGAGCCGTGGCAAGGATCTCTTCGAGACTCTGTTTGCCGGGCTTGAGCGGGATCTCGGCCCGTCCGGCAAGAAGACTGTCGAAGTCTTGCGTGCTGCAACAGCGCTTGCCGAACGTGACGAAGCCGCCGGTCGCCTGCTCATCGAGCAGCTCGCGCTCGCGGCCGGTGCCGCCGAACTCTATCGTCTGGGGGCAGGCAAGATCGCCGATGCCTTCCTCGAATCACGCCTCGCGGGTGGCTGGCGCCATACCTATGGCGTGCTCGATGCGCGATTCGATTCGCGCTACGTGCTGGATCTCCTCTATCCGCCGGCTGCCTGAGCGGCGAGATAGAGCACGACGGGGATGGTGAAGAAGGCGGCGACCGTTTGCACGGTGGCCGCTGCCGCATAGAGATCGGCGTCGCCACCCATCTGCTTGGCGAGCACGTAGCCGTTCATCGCGGTCGGCACTGCGGCGCCCAATGCAATCATCACAAGGATTTCGCCTGAGAGACCGAAGGCAAGCGCGAGCAGCACCGCGACAGCCGGGAAGACCAGGAGCTTCAGCACGACCGTCATCAACACGCTCGGCTGCGGCTTCAGGGCATCCGCGACACGCAGACCTGCGCCGACGGTCACGAGACCCAGGCCGAGCGAAGCGCTGGCAATCAGGTCGACCGCGGTCATGACAGGCGCATAGATCGAAATCCCCGCAAAGTTCACGAGCACACCCAGCAAGGCACCGATGATGATCGGATTGGTGATGATCCTGAAGACAAAGGTCTTCAGACCCCGACTCTTGCCGGAGAACCATACCATCACCCCGACATTGATGAGATTGAGCGGTATGATGATCGATGCCATGATGATGGCGATAACGGATAGGCCCGTCTGTCCTGTCAGTTTCTCGGCAATGGCGAGCGCCATGAAGCCGTTCCAGCGCGTCGATGTCTGAAAAACCGAGGTGTAAGAGGGCCCGCCCATGCCGCGCGCCTTGAGAAGCGGCCATATGGCAAGAACAAGAGCAGTCATCACCCCGACCGCGAGCAGAGAGACGAGGCCGACGCTGCCGCTGTCGAGTGCCGAGAAGTTCGTGGTCGACAGTGTCTGGAAGAGCAGCGCCGGAAACAAAACGAAATAGCCGAACTGCTCGAGCCCGCTCCAGAAGCTCTCGTTGATGAGCGTGGTGCGTTTCAACACGACGCCGAGAATCACGAGCAGGAAGATCGGCAGAATGCTTTCGAATATGATGAGCATGGCGGGTCCTGGATGGCGGGCAGGGGAGGGGTAGACCCGGCAACCCCTGCTTTCAATCGAAAATCTTGTCCCGACGACATTTTCGGCCAAGTGGCTGTAACTGCTCATCCACAGGCGCTGTTAACCTTAACAAAGGGTTTACGTTGCGTGTTCGTGCCGAACAGGCCACCTTTTGCACGGGACAGACGTTAAAGGGCGAAGTGGTGACGGACGCGCTTGTTGCACGACCGGTGGCAACCATCATGATGATGGTATTTTTCTCGGGGCTGGCGCTCGATATCGCCTTCCCGGCTGCCGTGCTGACCGTCATGGCTTCCCTGAAATGGCTGGTGGAAAACTGGCCGGCGACAAATGACTTGTCGTTCGATCGAAAGGCGGAAACGGCATGAAGACACTTCTGCTCTTGTGGGCTTTGCCCATCACGATCCTGGGCGCCTGGTACGGTCTGTCCTACTACGACATGAGCTTCGGCATTTTCATGCTGACGCGGGACGCGCACGATCTGGTCTTCCAGATCTATGGCAACGTCCTGGGCATTGCGCCCGAAACGATCCCGCCTCTGGTCGCGCGGGCGATCGTCGTTGACAGCCTGATCCTGTTTGCGATCATCGGCTTTCGCCGCCGCAAGCAGATCAAGGCCTGGTGGGCCGCCCGTCAGGCGAAGTCGGCGGAATTGTCCGAGGTGCGGGCAAGCCCTGAGAGCCTGTCGAGCGCTCCCTGAAGAATGAAGCTCGCAGCGGCGGAATCGATCCGCTCGCTGCGCTTGGCTCTAGAGACATCCATTTCCAGAAGCGCTCTTTCGGCAGCGACCGTCGACAGCCGCTCGTCCCAGTATATGAAGGGTATGTCGGTTTTCTCCGACATCGAGCGCACGAAGGCGCGTGTCGCCTGGACGCGAGGACCCGACGAGCCATCCATGTTGACCGGCAGGCCGATGACGAAGGCGGCAATCTTCTCCTTCGCCGCAAAGGCGAGCAGAACCTCGGCATCCTGCGTGAATTTCACCCGCTTGATGACAGGGCGAGGGGTGGCAAAGCGCCGGCCGAGATCGGACGCCGAAAGCCCGATCGTCTTTGTGCCGAGGTCAAGCCCGGCAATGGCTTCACCGGGTTTCAACCGTTCAGCCAGTTCCTCGATCGTCAGCGTGGCCATCTTGTCTCGCCGATCAACGCTTGCGTACGAATTCGGTTCTGAGCACCAGACCCTTGATCCCGTCAAAGCGGCAGTCGATTTCCTCGGGGTCATCCGTCAGCCTGATCGAGCGGATAACCGTGCCCTGCTTCAGCGTCTGGCCGGCACCCTTCACCTTGAGATCCTTGATCAGCACGACCGAATCGCCGTCGGCAAGTTCGGTGCCGGAGGCGTCGCGGGCGATGGGCTTGGCGGCGGCCGCTGCTGCAACTTCGGACGCCGGACGCCATTCGCCGGTCGCCTCGTCATACACGTAGTCGTCATCGGCCATGGTGGTTCCTTTCTTGCGCTCGGCGCTACGGCTGTCATGCTGGTCGCTTAGACCAGCATGGGCATAGAAGCAACTCGGCGCGACTGTTGCCGATGGAGCGCCCCGCCATATATTGCGAACGATATTCAAGGACCGGAGACTCAACGCATGAAAATCACCTGGCTCGGCCACGCCGCCTTCCGTCTCGACTCGGCCAAGGCCTCGATCCTCATCGATCCCTTCCTCACCCATAATCCGGGCTTTGCCGGTCTCGACCGCAAGGACATGACCAAGGGTGTGACGCACATCCTGCTCACTCATGGGCATGGCGACCATGTCGGCGATACGGTGCAGCTCGCGCAGGAAACTGGCGCGACGGTGCTTGCCAATGCCGATCTCGCCGCCTGGCTCGGCAGCAAGGGCGTCGACAAGCTGGAAATGGGCAACACCGGCGGCACCATCCGTTTCGAGGGCTTCACGGTGACATTCACCAATGCGCTGCATTCCTCCGCCCAGATCACCGAAGACGGCGTGTCGCACGCACTTGGCAATGCCAACGGCCTGATGTTGCATTTCGACGACGAAGCCTCGGTGCTTCATATGGGCGACACGGACATCTTCTCCGACATGAAGCTGATCCACGAATTGCATCAGCCCGATGTCGGCATCGTTCCGATCGGCGACCGCTTTACCATGGGCGGTGCGGTGGCAGCACTCGCCTGCCAGCGCTTCTTCGACTTCAAGACGGCGATCCCCTGCCACTACGGCTCCTTCCCGATCATCGACCAGACGCCGGAGAAATTCGTCGCCGGCATGGATGGAACCCGCACCCGTGTGGCGACCCCGCAGGCCGGCACGGCCGTCGAGGTCTGACAAACCCCGTTGCCTCAGCGCTTGACGGCCATTATAGCGAAGAAAACAGCTTATCCGGAGAATGCCATGTCTGTTGACCTCGCCACCGTCAAGCGCGTCGCCCGCCTTGCCCGCCTCGCTGTAAGTGAGGAGGATGCCGCGCGCATGACCGGAGAGCTGAACGGCATTCTGGGCTTTGTCGAGCAGCTGGACGAAGTGGATGTCACGGGCGTCGAGCCGATGACCTCGGTCACGCCCATGGCGATGAAGAAGCGCGCAGACGTGGTCACCGATGGCAACAAGGCCGATGCCGTTGTCGCCAATGCGCCTGCCACCGACCGCAATTTCTTCCAGGTGCCGAAGGTCGTCGAATAAGACCGACCTCTGCCCCCTGAGCCAGCCTCCCGAATTTCCCGCCCGGATGGGCGAATACAGTCTGAAGTGAAACGACCATGAGCGAACTGACCAGCCTCACCATCGCCGAAGCCCGCGCGAAACTCGCCGCAAAGGAGATCAAGGCCGTCGAACTGACGGATGCCTATCTCTCCGCGATCGATCAGGCGAATGGCGCGCTGAACGCTTATGTTGCTGTCACGCCCGACATCGCCCGCGACATGGCAAAGGCGTCCGACGCGCGTATCGCCGACGGCAAGGCTGGTGCGCTGGAAGGCATTCCGCTCGGCGTCAAGGATCTCTTCGCCACCAAGGGCGTGCACACCCAGGCCTGCAGCCACATCCTCGACGGCTTCAAGCCGGAATATGAATCGACCGTCACCACCAATCTGTGGGATGCCGGCGCCGTCATGCTCGGCAAGCTCAACATGGACGAATTCGCCATGGGCTCGTCCAACGAGAGCTCCTATTACGGCCCTGCCGTGAACCCTTGGAAAGCGACCGGCTCCGACGACAAGCTGGTTCCGGGCGGCTCGTCCGGTGGTTCGGCCGCTGCCGTCGCCGCCCATCTCTGCGCAGGTGCGACCGCAACCGATACCGGCGGCTCTATCCGTCAACCGGCCGCTTTCACCGGCACCGTCGGCATCAAGCCGACCTATGGCCGCTGCTCGCGCTGGGGTGTCGTCGCCTTCGCCTCGTCGCTCGACCAGGCCGGTCCGATCGCCCGTGACGTGCGCGATGCCGCGATCCTGCTGAAGTCCATGGCGAGCACCGATGCGAAGGACACGACCTCCGTCGACTTGCCCGTGCCGGACTATGAAAAGGCCATCGGCGGCTCCGTGAAGGGCATGAAAATCGGCATCCCGCGCGAATACCGCATCGACGGCATGTCGGAAGAGATCCTGGCGCTCTGGCAACAGGGTATCGCCTGGCTGAAGGAAGCCGGTGCCGAGATCGTCGATATCTCCCTGCCGCACACGAAATACGCGCTGCCGGCCTATTACATCGTGGCACCAGCCGAAGCTTCGTCGAACTTTGCCCGCTATGACGGCGTCCGTTACGGTCTGCGCGTCGACGGCAAGGACATCGTCGATATGTACGAGAAGACCCGTGCCGCCGGCTTCGGTAAGGAAGTCCAGCGCCGCATCATGATCGGGACCTATGTGCTGTCTGCCGGCTATTACGACGCCTACTATCTGAAGGCCCAGAAGGTCCGCACGCTGATCAAGCGCGACTTCGAACTCGCCTTCGAAGCCGGCGTCGATGCGATCCTGACGCCGATCACGCCGTCGTCTGCCTTTGCCATCGGCGACAAGGAACTCGCGGCCGATCCGGTCAAAATGTATCAGCAGGACGTCTTCAGCATCACGCTCAACATGGCCGGGCTGCCGGGCATCTCTGTTCCCGCCGGCCTCGATGCCAAGGGCCTGCCGCTCGGCCTTCAGGTCATCGGCAAGCCGTTCGAGGAGGAAACCCTGTTCAAGACGGCCCATGTCATCGAACAGGCTGCCGGCAAGTTCACGCCGGCCAAGTGGTGGTAAAGGACTTCGTCATCCGTGACATGACGGCGGCCGATGCGGACAGCGTCGGCCGTGTCGGTTTCGACGCCTGGGCCGCCAATCCGGTGCTCAATGCCTTTGGCGTCGACATGATGGTCCGCATTCGCCTGAGCTTCCGCCGTTTCGCCCAGGAACAGTTCAGCCTGATCACCGTCGGCGAGCTCGGCGACGAAATTGCCGGCTGGATCGCCCGTGACGGCGCGCGCGACTACATCTCCGATCTCTGGGTGAGCCCCGCCCATCAGGGTCTCGGCATCGGCTCGGCTCTAGTCTCGAGGCTCCTGCGCGAGATGCGCGCCGAAGGTTTGAAGCGGGCGCGGATCGACACGCATGCCGCCAACGAAGGCGCAATCCGGCTCTACAAGGATCTGGGCTTCACCATCGTCTGGCGCGGGATGCAGCATTCGCCGTCCATGGGAATGGCGGTCGACAAGGTGAAGATGCAGCTGGTGTTTTGACCCTCAGTCTTCCGACGGCGGATAAAGCATGCGCTGATGAAGAACGGTCACTATGTCGAGTTGTGCGGTTGAGACCATTCGATAAATGATCGTGTAAGGCAGCCCGTGCACCGGAAACTCGCGAGTGTCGGCGACAGAACCCGGTCGACCGAGCATCGGATAATGCCCTAGTGTCTCGGTGGCCTGTCGGAGACGTGACAGAATCCTGTCGGCAGCAAGTTCGTCTCGGTCGGATATATACGCATGAATGGCGATGAGATCTGCATTCGCTTGTGGTGAGAACTTAACGTTCAAAGCCAAAGCGCTCCCAAACCTCGGCGGCCGGAATCATCGATTCTCGATCTTCGCACTGCTTGAGGGCGTGGGTGATCTTCTTCACCTTCCAGGCCTCATACTCCGCCGGGGACGCGTTCGCCGACGGCGGGGCGAAGTCGATGTCTTCTGAAGCTTGTGGTTTCGATTCAGCCATTAGACGACAATAGCGCAACTTGGATCCAAGGCCAACTGGATCGATAGGGACCGGCACCGCGTTCAGCGGTGCCGGCCCCAAGCTCACCTATTGTCCAACTCGGCCCTGACGAGCTTCAAGCCTCGTTCGGTAATCCGATAAGGCTTGCCGTCTTTCGAACTGATCGCCTTCAGGCGTTTCAGCCGCCGGAAGAGTTCGATGTCGAAGCCGGGATAGAGCCAGCCGTCGCGGGAGAAGCACAAGGCCTTCTCGATCTTGCGTCGGTCGTCGCGGTGGAGTTCGATCCAGCCGCCTTGGGCCATGAGGTGAAGGATACGCTGGTCCGAGCGTGAAATGTCCATGATGAGATGTCCGGAGAAACGCGCTGCCTAGCGCGCATGAAAACGGGTCCGGCGCCTGAAGGCGTCGGGGCTTCGTTTTCTGGCCCTGGCCGTTGGATCCTTCAGCGGATCGCGGGCAGGGCCTTTACCGGGTCTCGGACAAACCGAACATCAAAACTCCTGTCGGCGGTGTCTTCATATCACGACGCACCGCGCGGCGTCGATGACCGCAATGTCACACGCTCTGGCCAAGAATCATCACCAATGTTTTACTGTCGCCAACAAAGAGGTGAGGATGGTCACGATCCGCAAGGCACGACAGGACGATACAAGGCTGCTGACGGAGATCGGCATGCGCGCCTGGCGCAAGGCCATGGCGTCCGTCGGCGAGGCGGAGGAAATGGCGGCAAATGCACGTGACGCTTTTGCGCGCTTCACGGAAGACGGCTGGATCACCATCACTGTCGTCGAAGTCTCCGGCGTTCCCGCCGGTTGGGCAGCGCGCGAAGACATGGATGAAAACATCACCGATTTCTGGATCGAGCCGGATCTGGAGGGGCAGGGGCTTGGCACTGCCTTGCTGCAGGCGGTCGAGGAGGGACTGAAGGCACAAGGCATCCCGCTCGCCCGCCTTCAGACCCATGCGATGAACAGCGATGCACTGAAGTTCTTCGAGAAAAAGGGCTATCAGGTGAACTGGCTGACTGTCAGCTATAATCCCAAGCTCGATCGCGATGTGCAGTCCGTTGGCCTCTCCAAATCGCTGTCGGAATCCGGCGGCAGCGGCTACGGCCAGGAATTCTGAATCAGCCGGCTAAGAAGCAAAGCAGCCTCGTTCAACGCCTGAAGGAGGGCGTCTGGAATGAGCGCGATCACCAGGACGATGGTGAGGTGCAGCCCCGCCATGAGCGGCAGCAGGACCGGAAAAGCCCCTTTCCGCGTCTTGTGACGCAGAAGTCGCTGACAGGCAAAGGCGCCCAGGCCGCCGCCGAAAACCGCAAGCAGGATAAGGGTGTCTTCCCGCACGCGCCAAGCCCCTTGTTTGGCCGCCCTCTTGTCGAAGGCATAGACGAGGAACACGATCCCGTTCCAAAGGGCAAAGATCGCAAGCAGGGTGAGGATGGCATCGATTGTCATGACGTCCGAAGTCTAGGCAGTCTTTGTGCCTTTTCCGTCAACGGAGGGTCGCGTTGCCAACATCCCAGAAGTCTTGCACCTTCTGCGCAATTGCTCTACCTCACGAGGCAACACGTCCACGCATGACACGAGCATCCGATGACCCTGGTAGACACCCGCACACCCGATCCGAAACGCTTCATTCCCGGTGCCACCGGTGATTGGGAAGTCATCATCGGCATGGAGGTCCATGCCCAGGTGCTGTCGAATTCCAAGCTCTTCTCCGGCGCTTCGACGGTCTTCGGCAATGCGCCGAATTCCAACGTTTCGCTCGTCGATGCCGCCATGCCTGGCATGCTGCCCGTGATCAACGAGGAATGCGTGGCCCAGGCCGTGCGCACCGGTCTTGGCCTCAAGGCTCAGATCAACAAGCGCTCGATCTTTGACCGAAAGAATTATTTCTATCCGGATTTGCCGCAGGGCTACCAGATCTCACAGTTCAAGGATCCGATCGTCGGCGAAGGCAAGATCATCATCTCGCTCGGCCCCGACCGTCAGGGTAATTTCGAAGATATCGAGATCGGCATCGAGCGCCTGCATCTGGAACAGGATGCCGGCAAGTCGATGCATGACCAGCATCCGACCATGTCCTATGTCGACCTTAACCGCTCTGGCGTCGCCCTGATGGAAATCGTGTCGAAGCCCGACATGCGCTCGTCCGACGAAGCCAAGGCCTACATGACCAAGCTGCGCTCGATCGTGCGTTACCTCGGCACTTGCGACGGCAACATGGACGAAGGCTCGATGCGCGCCGACGTCAACGTGTCCGTGCGCAAGCCGGGCGGCGAGTTCGGCACGCGCTGCGAGATCAAGAACGTCAACTCGATCCGGTTCATCGGCCAGGCCATCGAATACGAAGCCCGTCGCCAGATCGCGATCATCGAGGATGGCGGGACGATCGACCAGGAAACCCGTCTCTTCGATCCGGGCAAGGGCGAGACCCGCTCGATGCGCTCGAAGGAAGATGCGCATGACTATCGCTACTTCCCCGATCCGGACCTGCTGCCGCTCGAATTCGACGATGCTTACATCGAGAACCTGAAGAAGGATCTGCCGGAACTGCCTGACGACAAGAAGGCCCGTTTCGTGTCGGAGCTTGGTCTCTCCGTCTACGACGCGTCCGTGCTGGTCTCGGAAAAGGCGATCGCCGACTATTTCGAAGCCGTGGCAGAAGGCCGTGACGGCAAGACGGCTGCCAACTGGGTCATCAACGACCTGTTGGGCGCCTTGAACAAAGCCGGCAAAGCCATTGAAGAGACTCCGGTTTCGCCCGCACAGCTCGGCGGCATCATCGACCTCATCAAGGCCGAGACCATCTCCGGCAAGATTGCCAAGGACCTCTTCGAGATCGTCTGGAACGAGGGCGGCGATCCGGCCGAGATCGTCGAAGCGCGCGGCATGAAGCAAGTGACCGACACCGGCGCCATCGAAAAGGCCGTCGATGAGATCATTGCCGCCAACCCCGACCAGGTTGCCAAGGTGCTGGCAAAGCCGACGCTTGCCGGCTGGTTCGTCGGACAGGTGATGAAGTCGACCGGCGGCAAGGCCAACCCCCAGGCCGTGCAGGCGCTGGTCAAGGCCAAGCTGGGTATACCAGAGGAGTGAGATGATTGCTGTACGATTGCTTTCTTTGTCACGCGAAAGAAGACAAGCAGTTTACTGACGATCTATACCTGGCGCTGAGGCGTGCGGGTCTGAATCCCTGGATGGATAAGCCTCCGCAGCCGTACGAAGATTTTGGGATATCATATGGGGCGGACTGGGACCATTCGATACGAACTGCGATAAAGAACTCTGCCCTGTTTCTCGCGATTTTGTCGTCTGTTTCAGTTGGCAAGCGCGGTTATGTACAGCGGGAGTACAAGCTGGCTCTCGACGCGATGGCCGAAATTCCCCACGGCAGTATATATTTGCTGCCTATCCTGATCGATGAATGCAAAATACCTGATATAAAATTGGATGGGGTCAAATTTAACTCCTATCAGGCAATGGAGCTCCACAACAAAGATTTAAATAAGCTTGTTCGTTACGTCACTTCCTTGTGTGAGCCTCGCAGAAGAGAGGACATTTACCATTTCAAAGCTCAATCCGCTTCGGATCTCGTGAACGCGGTGTCTTCGAATTGTCAGATCTCTCTAGCCCCTGAAATAGGTTTGTCGAGCGCAACTTCGCTTTCTGGATTGAATTTCAGATTTGTCAGATCCTTCGACGGCTTAGGTTTGGAAATTCATAATGTGGATGGATTTTCCATCGTATCAGAGCAAACAGAGCGCGCACATCTGTCTATAGAACCTAGATACGCAAACGTATTGACTTTCCGGGGATGCACAAACCTTCGGCTAGTAAATCTTAAGCTTGGGCACTTCCCCGAAGAGGGTTACTGCACCGGTGGCGTTCTAGAGTTTTCGGGCTGCGAGAATGTTGTCATAGATAATTGTGAAATGTATGGTTGTGGCACCTTCGGGTTAAAGTTTGACGGGTGTAGCAATGTATACGTGAATAACTCGATTATTCGCGATTGCTGTTACGGTATAGCTGACATAAACAATTCATCAAATCTAATGTTTGACGGCCTTCGAGCATTTAATAACAGGGAATTTTATGGATTTTCTATAGTGGGGAGCCGTGATGTCACCTTCAGAAGAGCTGATGTGTTGATGAACAACGTTAAGGGGGATCTGTTCGAGGTTATTGATTCAGAGCTCATAAAAATCCAAAACTCTCACATAGTCGATAACAGCTATTCACATTTCTCAAAGTCTGAGCAATCAATCGAGATTGTAGATACTTTGATTAGCGATAAAATTTAGAGATGACTTCCGTGTTCTTTGTCCGCACAGCCAACGAACGGGATGTCGAACCGCTCCGCGCCCTGCTGATGCTGAGTTTCCACGCGACCTATGACCGGTTCTACGGGCCGGCCAAGGTTGCCGAGCTGATCGCGGCTTGGCACTCGCCGGCCGAGATCAAGCGGCGCATCCATGTCAAAGGCGGCGAATATCTGGTTGCCGACGATGGCAAGCGGATCGGCGGCATGGCCTTTGCGGCCATCTCCGAAAAGCTGACCAAGACTGCGATCCTGCACCAGCTCTATGTGCATCCGGATCATCAGCGCCAAGGCATCGGTCGCGATCTCTTCGCCGAAATCGAGACTTGTTTTCCCGATGCCGAGATCCTCAGGCTGGAAGTCGAGCCGCAGAATGCCGGCGCCATCGCCTTCTACGAGGCGCATGATTTCGTCGAGGTCGACAGGACTAATAATTGCGGCGGTCCCGATAGCGGGATCGAAGCGGTGATCATGGAAAAGCCGCTCAAGTGAGCGGCATTTTTGTTGCTGGCGCAAACGTCAGTTGAACGGCGGTTCGGTCACCGAGCCGTCCTCGTCGATCAGCTGCACGGCGGTGCATTCGATCAATCCGCTCTCCTGTGCATTGCTGCAGGCAAGCTCGGCCGCCTTCAGCGCCAATTCCTTCGACTGCCAGCCGCAGGAGAACTGGTGCCAGTGCGGCCCGCCATCCGCCATCATGAAGACATCGACGCTCCAGTTGCCCGGAGAACACACTGCATTCACCTCACAGGCCTCGGCCGTCCCGCCGCCTTCGATACATTGTTTGACGGCGCAGTCGATGGCGCTGGCCGCGTCCTTTTCCGCGCAGAGCCCCGAGCTCATTTCCGGTGCCTGCACATAGGCGATTGCCTTGCGACCTCCCTCCTGCGCTTGAACGGCCACGGTTGAGAGCGTTACGCACAGAATAGTCAGAAGTGGTCGCATGGCTGTCATCAAGAAGTCCCCCGGGATCGCTATGGAGGGCAAGGCTAGCGCAACAGCGGGGGCAGCATGCAAGCGCATTCGACACGGATCCGGGAAGCCACCGAGAATGATCTGGAAGCGATCGTCTCCCTCTTCGCCGATGACCCCTTGGGCGGCCATGGCGACACGGCCGATCCTGAGGCCTTGCCCTGTTATCGCGCCGCTTTCCGGAAGATCGCCGCCTCGCCAAACGAGACGCTCTATGTCGCCGAGCTCGACGGCGAAGTCGTCGGCACCTTCCAGACGATGGTCACCACGACCATGACGGCGCGCGGCTCTTCCTCGCTGATCGTCGAGGCGGTTCAGACCCGCGCCGACATGCGGGGCAGGGGCATCGGCGCGGCGATGATCAATTTCGCAATCGAGAGAGCCCGCGAGGAAGGTATGCGCCTCGTCCAACTGACGTCGAATGCTGTGCGCAAGGATGCCCATCGCTTCTATGAGCGACTCGGCTTCACACCTTCCCATATCGGCTTCAAGTTGAAGCTGAAATGACGGGGGTGCGACGGGGAATCACTGGACAAGCCGAGAGTGAGGCGGCATAAGCGACGAAGGATCGACAAGGCCGTTCTGCGGCCTGCGGTAATTGCCCAAGGATAAGACATGAAGCAGCTTCTCTTGCAGATCTTCACCTGGTGGAACGGTCAGACCATGGGGACCCGCTTCTTTACCTGGCGTCACGGCAAGCGCGTCGGCGAAGACGAGTTCGGCAATGTCTATTACGAAGGCCCGATGACGAGCTGGGGCCAGCCGAAGCGTTGGGTAATCTACAACGGTTACGCCGAAGCCTCGAAGATTTCTGCCGGCTGGCATGGCTGGATGCATTACCGCACCGACACGCCGCCGTCGAAGGAAGACTACAAGCCGCGTGAATGGGAAAAGGCGCATCGCCCGAACCAGACCGGCACCGCAGCCGCCTATCGCCCGCAAGGCTCGATTTCCGCCACCGGCGAGCGTCCGCGCGTCACCGGCGACTACGATGCCTGGACGCCGGGCAGCTAATACCCGATTTGGCCATAATCCGGCATTAGGGCCTCTATCGTGAGGCCCTTCTTGTATCTGGCATCCGGTCGAGACGGGCAAGAGGATCGATGAAAGCGAGCGGGATGATGAAGTTGAGTGCATGGGCATGGGCCATTCCGGTAGTCGGGTTCGCCGCTGCCGCTTCGCTTGGTCTGGCCGGCAAAGCCAATGCCGCTCGCCTCGAAAATCCCGTCGCCGAATTTGCCGGCATCGACAAGATCACCGGCCGCATCACCACCTTCGACGTCTATGTCAACGAAACGGTCCAGTTCGGCGCCCTGCAGGTGACGCCCAAGGTCTGCTACTCGCGTGACGAGACCGAGGCCCAGAAGATCGATGCCTTCATCGAGGTCGATGAGATCACGCTGGACCGCAAGATCCGCCGCATCTTTTCCGGCTGGATGTTCGCCGACAGCCCGGCGCTGAATGCCGTCGAGCACCCGATTTACGACGTCTGGCTGACAGGCTGCAAGGTCGAGTCCGAGGTTCCGCCGCCGCCCGGTGTCGAGGCCGTCGCCAAGCCCGCGCCGGAACCGGCCAAGCCCGCAGACGCCGCAACGCCGGCGCCCGCAGCAGTCTCCGCTCAGCCGGGTGCGCCGGTAACGGACCCGTCTCAGGCCCCTATGCCGAGCGAGGATCCCAATCAAACTGTTGTTCCGCCGCTCGATGCGCCTGTCGAAGTGCCCAGCGAAGACTTCGGAGGCGCTCTGCCCGAACAAGACGGTCTGCAGCAGGATGACCTTATTCCGGACGGTCAACCGCTGCCGCCGCCGACCCAGGTCACACCGCCCCCGGGCGTCGGCCTCTTCTGACGCTCTTCCAAGGCATGCCTGCTCGGTTTATCCGGGAAGGGATCTCGCGGCTTGCCATCCCTCGTCGCGGTGGCGCCGGGGTGCAATCCGCGCATTACGATCGATAAACCGTTCAAGATCATTGACATCCCGGCGGGTGAGAACAATAAGAGAACAAACAGGAGTTCCCTTATGTCGCTCGCCGAAAAATTCATTGTCCTGCCGTTCAAGAAGAACCGGGGCAACATCGTGCCCGGCGAGATGCGGCAGGCCTCCAGCGCCGCCTCGGCTGAAAAGATCGCCGCCGCCATGTCCGCCCGACACCTCGGCGTCGCCGCCTATTCCATCCAGGTCGACGAGGAGAGCGGCGATATGACCAGTCCCAAGCTAATCATCGCCTTCGGCGAGACAGCTGATCTGACGGTGAACTGACAGAGCCTTTACGGGCCCCAGCATGACGTTTCCGGGTTGCCAGCTGTCGTTTTTGATAGCAAGGATTCCGCTGGATATTTTCTTTTCGAATTGGACCGATATTTCAGATGACTGACCCTGTGATGCAGTCCAAGACCACGGTTTCTGCCGTCGACAGCATGGTAGGCGAACTGACGGCGGCGGACCCGCTGCTGGTCGGCAATGACGCCTTTCTAGCGGCGATCCTGAGCGGCTCCGGTGATTGCATAAAGGTGCTCGACCTCGAGGGCCGCCTGCAATTCATGAGCGAAGGCGGCAAGCGGGTCATGGAAGTTGACGATTTTGCGCCGCTCAAGGGCTGCCCCTGGCCGGATTTCTGGAGTGGCGATGGCAACACCGCCGCCAGACAGGCCGTGGATGCGGCGATTGCCGGCAAACCGTCCCGTTTCTTTGGTGAAGCGAACACAGTGAAGGGCAACAGCCGCTTTTGGGAAGTTCAGGTGGCACCGATATTCAAGGCCGACGGCAGCCCCTCCCATATCCTGTCGATATCCAAGGACATCTCGGACGTCACCGACGCCCGGCAGCGGCTGGAGCTCTTGAACGGTGAGCTGCAACACCGCATCAAGAACACGCTTGCCATCGTTACCGCTATCGCGCGCCAGACCCTGAAGGGCGACGATATCCGCGATCGCCGCGATGCCTTCACGGGTCGCTTGCAGGCTCTGGCCGAAGCCAATGACATGATTTCGACGAAGGCGCTGCAGAACGCGCCGATCCGCGCCGTTGTGGAGAATGCGCTGCGCCCGCATGTGCAAAACGAGCATCGCGTCTCGATTTCCGGCCACGATCTCGACCTGACCGCAAAACACGCCCTGACGGTGGCACTCACCATCCACGAGCTGGCCACCAATGCGACTAAATACGGCGCCCTCTCGGATGGCAATGGCAAGGTCGACATTCGTTGGCAGGTCGACCGCAGGGCGGAAAATTCCGCCGAAGGTTTCCAGTTCTCTTGGCAGGAAAGCGGCGGACCGCATGTGCATGAGCCGAAGACGCAAGGCTTTGGCTCGAAGCTCATTTCGCGAATCTTCGCTGCCGATTTCGCCGGACAGGTCAGCGTCGAATACCACCCGACCGGCCTTGTTTGCACCATGAGGGCGCCGATCCCGCAATAAGCGGGATCACAGCGACACTATGCAGCAGGATTGCCGGGCTCGACCGTACCACCAGGGTTCGGACGCTTTGACCGGCATCATTGGGTTTCCGCCGTGATACGCTGCGGCGCATCATTGGTGTCCTGTCACCTGGAGTGATTGGAAATCTCAATGGGAGGAGAGCCATGACCCTTGCAAAGAACACTGTCTGCATCTGGTACGATCGCGACGCCGAAGAGGCGGCGCGCTTCTATTCCACCGTCTTCCCCGACACGGAACTGAAGGCCGTTCACCGCGCCCCGAGCGATTATCCCGCCGGCAAAGCGGGTGACGTCTTGACCGTCGATTTCACCGTTGCCGGCATTCCGTGCATAGGTCTGAACGGCGGCCCCGCCTTCAAGCACTCGGAAGCCTTCTCGTTCCAGATCGCCACCGAGGACCAGGAGGAGACCGACCGCTACTGGAATGCCATCGTTGGCAATGGCGGCCAGGAGAGCGCCTGCGGCTGGTGCAAGGACAAATGGGGCATCAACTGGCAGATCACGCCAAGTACCCTGACCGAAGCCATGGCCGCTGGCGGTGAGGAAGCGAAGCGGGCGTTCGAGGCCATGATGGAAATGGGCAAGATCGATGTGGCCAGGATCGACGCGGCGCGGCGAGGGTGAGGCTGGACTTCAGCACAGGGTGAGCCACATCACTCCACCATAGGTGATGACCGTCGCCACAAGGGCTGCCGCCTGCAGCAGGCCGGCAATCTTGTGCAGCAGCCGGACCTCATCGGTTTGTGGCTCAGTGAGTGCCCTGGTCGCAAACCAGTGCAGCCCACCGATCAGCGCCAGTACCAGGACGAGCATCACCGCGAGCAACAGCCGCAGCGCCGAGACCGGGCCGACATCGATCTGATCCCAGCCGAGATGGCATCCGGTCGCCTGGGCGCCGTAGAGCAGCAAAAACGCACCTGACCAGATCACGAAGCCGGTGAGCAGCAGGATGAACGGGGACACTTTCATCTCATCGCCCTCCGATCCCGGTCAGGCTCTGCAGCACGAAGGGGAAGGCGAGCCCGATCAGGCCGGCAACGGCCGTATAGTCGTGCCACAGCCGTCCAATGCGCAGGTCGAGCACGCGCGACGGTCCGATATACCCGCTGTTCCAGCGCCAGAGCCCGTAGATCGCCAGCACCGCGCCGATCGCCGCATGCAGCCCGACATAAACGGCGACCGCAAACGCCGAAGCGGAGGCCGCATGCCCCGTCGGCGCCGGGATGGACATCAGCAGCACCGCGACCGCGCCGACGCTGATGATATGCGCCGCCAGCGTTACCGCCAGGCTCGTGACCGTCCGGCCGGGCTGACCATCGGCGAAGCGTCCGGCGATCGCAGCCGTGACGAGTGCGCCCGCACCGATCAGTGACGGCAGGACGAAGGTGAAGTCCAGATCCGGCGGCGGCCAGTTGGGGGCGGAAAGCCAGAGGAAGAAGGCACCGAAGACCAGCGAGGTGTAAAGCGTCGCATTGGCGGCAAGCGCAAAGACCACAGCCCACCACGAGGGCGGCTGCGCCACTTCCTGGTGATGCAGTGCCCGTTCGCCGCGCCCAACGTCCAGCGGGCCGATCTCGTGCTTCAAGCCTGTCGCCGGTGTCCAGAGGAAGAAGAGAATGATCACCGCGACAAAGGCAACGGGTGTCAGCCAATAGATCTTGGCCAGCAGACTGGCGAAAAAGGCAGCCGTCGCGATCGCCGTCCAGAGCGGCAGATAGGTGGGGCGCGGAAGCACGACCACATGGTCGAGGCGACCGCTCACCATGTCGACGGTCAGCGTTTCCATCCAGCCATTGCGCATGAAGCCGAGATAACCGCGCCCTGCGGCGAGCTCCGGGCCAAGGCTGTGCGGTTTGAGCGCATCGGCGCGGGTGTCGATATGCGGCAGCGAGCCGAAATTGTAGGATGGCGGCGGCGTGGGCGTCGCCCATTCCAGCGTTCCGGCTTCCCAGGGGTCGCGGCGGAATGGTCGGCCATGGCGAATGAGCATGATCAGGTCGAGGGCCACCAGCGCAAAACCGATCGTCATCACGAAGCTGCCGACCGAGGAGATGAAGTTCAAGACCTCCCAGCCGGCTGCCTGCGGATATTCGAAGACCCGGCGCGGCATGCCACGCAGGCCCGTCAGATGCATGATGAAGAAGGTGACGTTGAAGCCGATGAAGACCAGCCAGAAGGCGGGCTTCGACAGATGCTGCACGGGCTGGCGCCCTGTGATGTGCGGCAGCCAGTAATAGGCCGCCGCCATCATCGGAAAGACGAAGCCGCCGACCAGCACGTAGTGCAGATGCGCCACGACGAAATGCGTGTCATGCGCCTGCCAGTCGAAGGGCACCATGGCCAGCATCACCCCCGTCAGGCCGCCCGCCACGAAGACGAAGAAGAAGCCGAAGACATGCAGCATGGGGATGGAATAGCGGGGTCTTCCATGCGCCATGGTGGCAAGCCAGGCAAAGATCTGGATGCCGGTGGGGATGGCGACGAGCGCACTGGCCGCCGAGAAGAAGGACAGCGCCACATGCGGAATGCCCACCGTGTACATGTGGTGCACCCAAAGGCCGAATGACAGAAACGCCATGGCGACGATGGCAGCCACGATCAGGCCGTAACCTTCCAGTCGCGTGCGACACAGGACCGGAATGATGGTCGATAGCGCGCCGGCGGCGGGCAGGAAGATGATGTAGACCTCCGGATGGCCGAACAGCCAGAACAGGTGCTGCCAGAGCAACGGATCGCCACCCCGTAGAGGGTCGAAGAAGGGCAGGTCGAAGGCCCGCTCCACCTCCAGCAGAATGGAGCCGAGAATCAGCGGCGGGAAGCCGATGATCATCATTCCTGCGACCACCAGCATGTACCAGGCAAAGATCGGCATCCGCGTCAGCGACATGCCCGGTGACCTGAGCTTCAGGATCGTCACCATGATCTCGATGGCCGCCGCCAGCGCCGAAATCTCGACGAAGGTGATGCCGAGCAGCCAGACATCGGCATTGATGCCGGGCGAATAGGGGCGCGAAGAAAGCGGCGTATACATGAACCAGCCGCCATCGGGCGCAATACCGAAAATGAGCGCTGCGACCAGGAAGGAGCCGCCGAACAGGTAGCACCAGTAGCCATAGGCCGACATGCGCGGGAAGGCGAGGTCGCGAGCGCCCAGCATCTTCGGCAGGAGATACAGTGCCAGCCCCTCGAAGAAGGGGATGGCGAACAGAAACATCATGATGACGCCATGCATCGTGAAGACCTGGGCATATTGGGCGGCATCGAGGAAGGCGCTGTTGGTCGAGGCGAGCTGTGCCCGGATCAGCATGGCGAGTACGCCGCCGATCGCGAAGAACACGAGTGCCGTCACCATGAAGCGCTTGCCGACAACGGTGTGGTTCACCGCCGACAGCCTCTCTAGGCCATGGCCCGAGCCCCAGACGGCGTCGAGCTCATGGTGCAGCCGGATCGCCGTTTCCGGTGTCTGATAGCCCGTCTCGGGTCTGGCGTCGTTCATGGTGCGGACACTCCTGCGGCAAGTGCGGTCAGACGTTGGCGATAGGTTTCGGGCGGATGGGCTTCGACGGTAAAGCGCATGCCGGCATGGCCGGTGCCGCAATATTCGGCACAGATGCCGCCATAGCGGCCCGGCACATCGGCCTTGATGCGCACGACCGTCTCATGCCCGGGCACGGCATCGATCTTGCCGGCGAGCCTCGGGATCCAAAAGCTATGGACCACGTCGGCACTGGTGACCCGCACCTCGACCACGCCGCCGGCCGGAATATGCAAGGTCCCGTCCGTCGCCACGTCGTCCCCGAGATCCGGATAGCGGAAACCCCAATGCCACATGGCCCCATGTGCCTCGACACGGGCGACCACCGGCTCGTTCTGCCAGGCGCCGATTAGATATTCCCCTTGCGCCATACCATAGGCCATCAGGGCGACCAGTACGGGAACGGGCAGAAACAAACCGCCGGCGATCATCCAGCCCTTGGGCGAGAGGCTGCGTCCGAAGCCGGGTTTGAAGAAGACGAGGCCGAGGAGCGCAAGGACGAGCGCGAGGATGAGACCGGAGCCGATGAACATGATCCACCAGAGATTGGCGATTGCTCCGGCATAGGGGCCGGCTGGGTCCAGCGTTGACAGATCGCCCGAACAGGCCGTCAGTGTAAGGCCGATCACGCCGAGGAAAGCGATGCGGTGGAACATTCGAGCCCGCATCGGCCTTTCCCCCGCAAAAGGAGGGCTCCTATGGCCAATATGTCTGAGACCGATGAAGCGAACCCCGTCATTGAGCAGCTTGAGGAGAAGGACAAGACGTCCGCCGTGGCTGTTGCCGGCCACCCGCTGCACGCCATGAGCGTGCATTTCCCGATCGCGCTGGTCTTCGGTACGCTCGCGGTCGACGTCTTCTACTGGTTCAGCGCCGATCCCTTCTGGCTGCGGGTCGGCCTTTGGACCTCGGGCACGGCCTTCCTCGCCGGCGTGGCCGCCGGGCTTGTCGGAACCGCCGAGCTTCTGTTGGTCCCCGGCATCCGCGCCCGTGCTGCAAGCTGGGCCCATGCGATCGCGGCGATTACCCTGATCTCGGTTGCCGGCGCCAACTGGGGCTTGCGGCTCCTCGATCCCAATGTCGTTCTGCCGCATGGCATGCTGCTTTCGGTTCTGGCGGCCGTCCTGACCGGTGTTGCTGGCTGGCACGGCGGTAAGCTGATCTTCGATCACGGAATCGGCCTCATGGTGTCGCCCAAGGATTAAAGGGTTCGAGAAGGCGCTTCAGGCCACCCGGTTCGGACATGACCGCCGGCAGGGTGAACTGGGGCGCTTCCTTGGCCAGCACGAGGATGAGGATCGCCAGAACCACGGCGCAGCAGCTCGCCGTCGCCACGACAAAGCGCCAGGCCGGATAGACCTCACCCTTCTTGAACAGCCGGATGACCACCAGGCCGGAAAAGACGTGGAAGATGGCGAGAAGACCGACAAAGGCGAGCTTCCACGAAAACCACGGCGCAAAGACTTCCCGCATGAAACTCAGCGCAATTCCGCTTGCGACCGCAATGAAGGCCGCCGGCGAGATCAGCACGACAAAGGCAAAGCGCGTCATACGCTGCATGCGGTAGAGCGCGTCGTCGTTTTCGACATGCGCCCGCTGCACGTAAAGGCTCGGCAGGCTGATGAGCCCCGCAGTCCAGATGGCGATGGCGGCGATATGGACGAATTTCAGTATGGCAATCATCAGCGCGGCGCCTCGCTGTCGAAGCTGCGACCGGCAAACAGACTGCGCAGTTTGAGAAGAGCGGCGAAGAGATAGGGCAGGGCCGCCGGCACCCACATCAGAAGGCCAGAGAGCTGCTGGTCGGCGAGCGGTGAGAGGCCGAAGGGATGCGTCGTGTCCATATGGGCTGCAAACAGAGGCTCGCGCGAAAAGGTCAGCAGAGCCCCCAGCATGCCCATCTGGATCGTCGTGCCGAGCAATAGCGCCACCGAAGGCCCGACCGTGCGCCGAGGCGACAGGATGTCATACCACAGCCAGACCGCCGATCCGATCAGCGTCAGTTCCATCAGCCAGTAGGCCGCAGGCGAGGAGAGGGCGAAGAGATAGGGCTCCGGGGCATGCCAGGCCCACATCAGGATCGTGTGCACCAGAAAGGAGAGCTGCGCCGGCAGGGGCTGACGCTCGCGTGCCTTCGGCGGAATGGAAAGAACGATGAGGGGGGCGAGGAACGTGACGAGCAGGATGTGATGCAGGATACGCGCCGAAAACAGCGCGGAAGCGAGCGCACAGAGCGGTGAGACAAAGGCGAGCAGCATGACGAGAAGTGCGGCGCCAGCTGCCATGCGTTGCCGCGGATTGCTGGCAGTGGTCATCAGCAGCACGAAGACAGCGCAGATTGCCGCAAGCAGCGGCGGGTCGAAATTCCAGTCACGCCAGAGCATCTCCGGTGTCGGCGCCGGGCCGCAATAGATATCGAGGTTCATGATGTCAGTCCCGAATCGCCGTCAAAGTCGGTCATTGCCCCACGCACGCGCACCCTCCGCTTGGCCGCTGCCCTGCGAGGGCAACACGCGTCGCGCAACATTGTTCCATGCCAATTGTTCCATCGGCGCAGAAGTCTGGGGAAAAGCCTGACGGAATGACCTCAGCTGCCCCGCTCGATCCGCACCGGAACGGATTTGTAGGCCGGTGTCTTCGAGGCGCGGTCGTGATGCGCCAGCGGCACCAGCGGATTGAGCTCGGGATAGTAGCCACCGACGCAGCCGTCCGGCAGGTCGAAGGGCATCACCTCGAGCCCGCCGACGCGCCGGTCGATCCCGTCCTCGGCATCGCTTACCAGCGTCACCCGCTCGCCGACTGTCAGCCCAAGCCGCTCGATCTCGGCGGGGCTGATCAGCAGCACGTCGCGCTTGCCCTCAATGCCGCGCAGGCGGTCGCTATAGCCATAGACCGTTGTGTTGAACTGGTCGTTGCTGCGTAAGGTCACCAGGCTCATCCGCCCGGGCGCCGGCTGAAAGCCTGTGGCCGAGAGCATCTCGGGCGTGACGAATTCCGCCTTGCCGCTCTCCGTCTTCCACTCCCGTTCGCGAGCGGAGTTGCCGCGATAGAAGCCGCCGGGCGTAAAGATGCGGGTGTTGAAGTCGCGGAATTCCTCTGGATAAGTCCTCTCGATCAGATCGCGGACGGAGGCCGTATCGCGCGCCCAGTGGCTCCACAGCATCTTCGGGTTCTGCGCCAGGGTCGCCTCGGCAAGCCGGCTGACGATCTCGATCTCGGATTTCAGGTGTTCGCTCGCCGGCGTGCGCTTGCCGACGGAGCCGTGAACGCAGCTCAGGCTGTCTTCCATCGACACCACCTGCGGATGGCCGGTCAATGGATCCATTTCACTCCGCCCGAGACAGGGCAGGAGATAGGCGATCTCGCCGTTGAACAGGTGGCCGCGATTGAGCTTGGTGGCGATCTGTACCGTGAGCCGCTGCCGCGGCCAGGCCTCCTCCATCGCTTTCTGTTCGGGGATCGCGCGCAGAAAATTGCCGCCGAGCGCGACAAAGGCCGAAATCTCGCCTTTCAGGATCGCCTCGCAGGCCTCGACCGTGTTCATGCCCTTCTCGCGCGGCGGCGAGAAGTCGAACATCTCGGCATGCCGGTCGAGCGGCACGAGTTCCGGCTTCTCGGCAATGCCGACGGTCCGCTGGCCCTGGACATTGGAATGACCGCGCACCGGCGAGATGCCGGCACCCTGCCGGCCGATATTGCCCTTCATCAGGAGCAGGTTGACGTAGGTCGAGATGTTCTCGAAGCCATGCACATGCTGAGTGAGGCCCATGCCATAGATGCCGATGGTGTTTTCGGCTTCGACATAGACGGTGCCAGCCGCCTCGATCGCCGTACGCGTGAGCCCGGAGACTTCCTCGATCTCGGCCCAATCGAGCGCCCTCAGCCGTGCCTCGAACTCTTCGAAGCCAACGGTATGCTCGGCGATGAAAGCGCGGTCGATGACGTGGCGATTGTCGGCTTGCGCCGCATCGTCGGCAGCCAGAACATGCTTGCAGAGCCCCAGCAGCACGGCAATGTCGCCGCCCGGTTTTACCTGGTGATACTGGCAGGACAGCGCGGTTTCTTTACCCGTCACCATTGCCGTCGGCTCCTGCGGGTTGATCATCTTCTCCAGCCCCCGCTCGCGAACGGGGTTGAAGGTCACGATCCGACAGCCGCGCCTGACCGCCGCCTGCAGCACATGCAGGAAACGCGGGCTATTCGAGCCGGTGTTCTGGCCGAAGAAGAAGATCGCATCGCAATGCTTGAAGTCATCGAGCACGACGGTGCCCACAGGCGAGCCGATCACCTTCTTCAGGGTGACCGAGGTCGTCTCGTGGCACATGTTTGAACTGTCGGGCAGGTTGTTGTGGCCATAGGCGCGGGCAAACAGTGCCCAGCAATAGGAGGTTTCGAGGCTGGCGCGCCCGGAGGTGTAGAAGACCGTCTTCTTCGGATCCATGGCCTTGAGTTCCCGCCCGATCTCGGCGAATGCCTCGTCCCAAGAGCAGGGCACGTAATGGTCGCTTGCCCGGTCGTAACGCATCGGATGGGTAAGCCGTCCTAACTGCTCCAGATCGTAATCGCTGAAGGTCTTGAGCTCGGTCACGCTGTGCCGCGCAAAAACGTCCGGGGTGGCCGTTCGGCTGGTCAGCTCCCACAGCGTCGCCTTGGCACCGTTTTCGCAGAACTCGACGGGATGGTGATCGGCGGGCTTCGTCCAGGCGCAGGAGACACAGGCAAAGCCACCGGGCTTGTTCTGCTCCAGAAGTGTCGCGATCGCCCCGGCGCTGATGCCTTCGTCGCCGGCAATCCGGGCAATGCCCCGAAGCGATCCCCAGCCACCGGCAGGCCCGTCATACGTCACCGTCCCATCATCCTTCGCCATTATCCGCTCCCTTCACATATGTTTCGAAGGGGGAACGACTGGGGGCGTGATTGGTTGCGCGGGCTAGGGAACAACAGCTTGCGCGTCGGCACACAAACGGGTGAGGTGCTCGCTCTAACAAGTGCAACGGGCATTCTCATCCCGACGGCTTGCAAGCCGGAACGTAGCCACTACCCTTAAGGCTGGACCTGACGCGCCGGTTACGCTAGCCGAGTGTGGCGACCCAGTGTCTGGAGTATGAGATGGCGCCTTCCCCCTTTTTTTCGCCTTCCCGGAATTGCTGGCGTATCGAGAAAGCCGACGACTTTTCGATCCTGATCGATGCCAATGACTATTTCGCCTCGATCCGTGCCTCGATGATGGCGGCAAAGCGGGTGATCTACTTTGTCGGCTGGGACTTCGACGCCGCGATCACCCTTGGCCATCCCAAGGTCGATGATGGCGCCCCGCGTAAGGTCGGAGATTTTCTTCTCTGGCTGGCCCGCCGCACCCCGGGCCTCGAAATCAAGATCCTCTTGTGGAGCCCGGCTCCGCTGGCCAGCTGGGCGAGGTTGTCGAACCTTCCCTATCTCTTCCGTTGGAAATGGAATCGGCAGATCACCGTTCGTCTGGACGGCAAACATCCGATGGGCAGTTCGCATCATCAGAAGATGCTGGTGATCGACGATGCCATTGCCTATTGCGGCGGCATCGACGTGACGCTCGACCGCTGGGACACGCGCGAGCACCTCGACGAAAACCCCGACAGGCGCCGCCCCAATGGCAAGCCCTACGGTCCCTGGCACGACATCTCGAGCCGTTTTACCGGTCCTGCCGCGCAGGCGCTCGGCGAACTCTGCCGTCATCGCTGGACGCGTGCCGGCGGAAAGGACGTGGCCCCAGTTAGGTCAGAGCCGGCTCAGGCGGAGGTTGCGCCGAACTTCTCCTTCGGCAGCGTCGATCTCGCGATCGCCCGCACGAGCCCGGCCTACCAGGACGAGAGCGCCGTCACCGAGATCGAGCAGCTCTATCTCGACATGATCAACGCGGCGCGTCACACCGTCTATGCCGAAAGCCAGTATTTCGCCTCGCGCGCCATCGCCCAGGCCATTGCGCGCAGGCTTGCCGAACCGGACGGTCCGGAAATCGTGCTCATCAATCCTGTGACCTCGGACAACTGGCTGGGCACGATCGCCATGGACACGGCCCGCGCCCGGCTCGCCGAATCCCTCCACCGCCACGACGACTACGGGCGCTTCAAGATCTATCACCCGGTGACCGCCCAGGGACAGTCGATCTATGTCCATGCCAAGCTGATGATCGTCGACGACCAGTATCTCCGCGTCGGCTCGTCGAACATCAACAACCGCTCGATGCGCTTCGACCAGGAATGCGACGTGGCGCTTGAGGCGGGCGGTTCGGAAGACGTCTCGGCGAAGATTACAAGCTTCCGCAACGACCTGCTGGCCGAGCACTTAGGGGTAACAACAGACGCGATCGACCGTGCCATCCGAGAGGGCGGCTCGCTGATTTCAGCCATCGAGCAGCTGAGGGCAGAAAACGAAGCTGCAGGGGGAGAAACGCTGAAGCCCTACGAGACACCGGCGATTTCAGACCTCGAAGAATGGCTCGCCGACCACGAAATTCTGGATCCAGAAGGCTCGGATGCAGTGTTCGAGCCGATCGAGAAGCGGGGGCTGTTTCGGGGCATGCTGAAGCGGCCGAGGCGGCGGAAGAGCTGAGGAAGGGGGGGCTGTGTTGCCGAGGGCGAAGGTAGTTTGCGAGGGCAACGATGCGCATAGGCCTAAGTAGCCTGAGGGATTACTAGCTCCTTCCACTGCTTCTCGCTGACGCGCCGGAATCCAAAAAGGCGAAGAGTCCTGTCCGGCAGCCAAAAAATCTAAAGCTTTCCGTATAGATCCTCATCGGCCTTCATATACCCCTTCTCAACCATTCGGTTGAAGTCGGCGATGATATCTGAATTCATCTCGTTAAGGAGCTTTTCCAGTTGAGACGGAGCAACAGCTTTCATGAATTCGATGTCGTCCAGTTTGCGAAAATCTCGGTAAGGCAGCGGCGCCCTCGTGGTCACAACATAAATGATGCCTAGCACCGCATTTGTAACCGCCACAGCTACACTTACCTTACTCCAGCTCTCTAAGTTGCCGTTCTGCCAGATGTCACGAGCGATGAGGAAGTACATACCGCCATATATCAGTAATGCAGTGAGAAGCAGAAATAAGCCAAACAGGAACGGGATCAAGCTTAGGTTCGAGTTGATTGGTGTCTGCGATATTCGGGGGAGGTTTACGGGTGTGTATCGGCTCATGTTTTCCGAGAAAAAATGAGCTGCGATATGCATCTGCCTCACCTCTTCAGGTAAGCGTCCTATAATGAATTTCATATATGAGTTCAATGTGTACACATTGTTCTCAAGAATCGCAATGAATACGCCAATAAAGCTGAGAGCCACTAGAAATACTTCCCGGAACCCCGCGAATTTTGCTTGGATACCAAAGGCGAAGGATAGGTCGCTGTCGATCGCGAAATAATTGGAAACTAGCGCGGCGAACATAAGCAAACTGATCTGCCTAGCTCGTTTCATTTTCTCCTCGATAGCGTCCCTGTAAGTCCTAAGCCGTTCCAAGGTCGTGAGCGATAGCGAATGCGCGTCAGTCTCCGCTTCATAGTGCTCAAGGTCCATTTCCAGAAGCTGACTTGGAGTCAACCACAGAACTGGATGGCGCTTCCGAAAATAGCGGTCTCGACGATATCTGAATCCGAGGCGCGCCACCCTTCTGCGAAACGCAAACGAGTTGCGTGCCAGAATCTTCTGGAGCTTGTCTATCAAGCTTGGGTTCTTCTGTCCCCTGTCGAGCATTTCGCTTCCACCCCCCTCTAAAACCGAACCGTATCCCCCTCCATCGCCTTATCCAGCAACACCCCATACTCCGCCTTCGGAATATCCACCGCCCCGAACGTCTTCAGATGTTCGGTGGTGAACTGCGTGTCGAGCAACGTAAACCCGCGTTCCCGCAACCGCTCCACCAGATGCACGAGGCAGATCTTCGAGGCATTGGTGCGCCTTGAGAACATGCTCTCGCCGAAATAGGCGGAGCCGAGGGTGACGCCGTAGAGGCCGCCGACGAGTTCGTCGCCTTCCCAGGCTTCGACGCTATGGGCATGGCCGAGGCGGTGCAGCGCGCTGTAGAGGTCGCGGATGGTCTGGTTGATCCAGGTGCTCGGCCGGTCGTCTGCCGCTTCGGCGCATTTGGCTACCACCTGGTCGAAGGCGGTGTCGAAGCGGATGTCGAAGGGGGGTTTGCGGATCGCCTTTTGCAGGCTTTTCGAGACGTGGAAACCGTCGAGCGGGATGATCCCGCGGATATCCGGCTCGACCCAGAAGAGCTCCGGGTCATCGGCCGATTCCGACATCGGGAACATGCCGATGGAATAGGCGCGCAGCAAGAGCTCCGGCGTAATGCTTCGGTCCCTGCTGCGTCGCCCAGCCATCTTGTTTACTTGGCCGAGGTTTCGGCCAGATAGTTTTCCAGCCAGTGGATGTCGTAGTCGCCGTTGGCGATGTCCTGGTTGGCCACGAGATCCTGGAACAGCGGCAGCGTCGTCTTGATGCCGTCGACGACGAATTCGTCGAGCACGCGGCGGAGCCGCATCATGCATTCGACGCGGGTGCGGCCATGCACGATCAGCTTGCCGATCAGGCTGTCATAGTAAGGCGGGATCTTGTAGCCGGCATAGACGCCGGAATCGACGCGAACGCCGAGGCCGCCCGGTGCATGGAAATGCGTGATCGTGCCGGGCGATGGCACGAAGGTGCGCGGGTCCTCGGCATTGATACGGCATTCGATGGCATGGCCGGAGAACACCACCTGATCCTGCGTGACCGAGAGGCCGGCGCCGGAGGCGACGCGGATCTGCTCATGCACGAGGTCGATGCCGGTGATGGCTTCGGTGATCGGATGCTCGACCTGAAGGCGGGTGTTCATCTCGATGAAGAAGAACTCGCCGTTTTCGTAGAGGAATTCGATCGTGCCGGCGCCCCGGTACTTCATCTTCTTCATCGCATCAGCGCAGATCTGGCCGATCTTCATGCGCTGCTCGACATTGAGGGCAGGGGAATTGGCTTCTTCCCAGACCTTCTGGTGGCGGCGCTGCAGCGAGCAGTCGCGTTCACCGAGATGGATGGCATTGCCGGCGCCATCACCGACAACCTGCACCTCGATATGGCGCGGCTTGCCGAGATATTTTTCCATGTAGACGGCGTCGTTGCCGAAGGCGGCCAGCGCTTCGGAACGGGCCGTCGACACGGCTTCTTCCAGCTCGGCCTCGTTCTTTGCCACCTTCATGCCGCGGCCACCGCCACCGGCAGTCGCCTTGATCAGCACGGGGAAGCCGATTTCGCGCGCAATCTTCAACGCGTTCTCGGGCAGCACTTCGCCGTCCGAACCCGGAACGACCGGGATGCCGAGTTCGACCGCGGTCTTCTTCGCCGTGATCTTGTCGCCCATCAGGCGGATATGCTCCGCCGTCGGTCCGATGAAGGTGATGCCGTGGGCGTCGAGGATGTCGGCGAACTTGGCATTCTCCGACAGGAAGCCGTAGCCCGGGTGGACTGCGTCAGCACCGGTGATCTCGCAGGCAGCGACGATCTGGTGGATGTTGAGATAGCTGTCGCGCGACGGCGGCGGGCCGATGCAAACGCTTTCGTCGGCAAGGCGCACATGCATGGCATTGGCGTCGGCGGTCGAATGGACCGCCACGGTCGCAATGCCGAGTTCCTTGCAGGCGCGAAGCACGCGCAGCGCGATTTCGCCGCGGTTGGCGATGAGGATTTTCGAGATACCGCTCATCGGATCACTCGATGATCACGAGAGGCTCGCCGTATTCGACCGGGCTTGCATCGTCGATGATGATCTCGACGACCTTGCCGGACTTGGGCGAGGGGATCTGGTTCATGGTCTTCATGGCTTCGATGATCAGAAGCGTCTGGCCTTCCTTGACCGTCTGGCCGACTTCGACGAAGGCGCGGGCGCCCGGTGCCGGCGACAAGTAGACCGTGCCGACCATGGGGGCGGTGACGGCATTGGAAAGGTCGCGGGCGGCGGGAGCAGCCGGTGCTGCGGCAGCGGCAGGAGCGGCAGCGGGGGCCGGTGCGGCCGGCGCCTGGTAGGCATAGCCCTGCATCTGCTGCGGCATCATGACAGGGGTGCCGTTGCGCGAAACGCGGATGCGCAGGTCGTCCTGCTCCACTTCGATCTCGGTGAGATCCGTATCGTTGAGGATGTTTGCGAGATCGCGGATCAGCTTCTGATCGATGCCCGATTTCTTTTCAGCCATGGGTGGATGTCCTGTATTCTTGTTATTGCGTGATGGTTTTCAGCGCCTGAAGCGCCAGGATGTAGCTATGAGGTCCGAAGCCGCAGATCACGCCCTTAGCTGCGGGCGCTATCACCGATTTGTGGCGGAATTCCTCGCGCGCATGCACGTTGGAAATATGCACCTCGATGACCGGAAGCGGGGATACGGCCTTGATCGCGTCATGCAGGGCAATCGACGTATGCGTATAGGCCCCGGCATTGATTGCGACGCCGACCGACTTCTCGCCTGCCTCGTGCAGCCAGCTCACGAGGTCACCCTCATGATTGGACTGGCGGAAGTCGATGGTCAGCCCGAGCTCGGCGCCGGCGGCCTTGCAGTCTGCCTCGATATCGGCGAGCGTCTTGCCGCCATAGATCCCCGGTTCCCGCTTTCCCAGCATGTTGAGATTAGGGCCGTTCAGCACGAAAATGGTTTTGCTCATCTACGCTTCCGTCGACTTTCAACCGCCTCCTATAGACCGAGAGCCCCTGTAGGGAAAGCCCTTTGCCGTGATCGCGCCAAACCGTCCCCGGAAAACCGGGAATGGCGGCGGGACGGGGAGGGGAAAGAGGGAGATTTTGTCCCTCAGCAGGTGGCCTTGCCGCAGGCGCGCACATTGCCAACCTTGGCGACGATCGCCTCCTTGCCGACGGCGCCGGGGATGGTTTCGTTGCCGATGACATAGGAAGGCGTGCCGGTGATGCCGAGGCTGGTCGCCAGCTGATAGGCTTCCTGCACCTGTTCGGCATTCGAGCTTTCGGCCATCTTGGCGCGAATGGCATCCTCGGCCAAGCCGAGCTCGCCGGCAATGGCGATCGCGCTTTCTTCCGAGGCGCGGCCGTCCTGGGTCATCATGGCGCGGAAGAAGGCACCGTAATTGTCGGGCGACAGCTTGCGCACGGCATCCGAGACCTTGTGCGCGGCTTCCGAGTCCGGTCCGAGGATCGGGAATTCCTTGAGGACGTAGCGGACATTCTTGTCCTCGGCGATGACCGCTTCCATGTCGGCATGGGCACGGCGGCAATAGCCGCAATTGTAGTCGAAGAACTCGACCACGGTGACATCGCCCTCCGGGTTGCCGATGGCCAGATCATAGGCCGAATTGAAGATCGCATCCCTGTTGGTCGAGAGGGCCTCGGCCGAGCGCTGCGAGCGGATCTCTTCCTGCTTCTTCTGCAGGGATTCCTGCACTTCGAGCATGATTTCCGGGTTTTCGATCAGGTATTCGCGGATGAACTCGCCGAACTCCTTCTTCTGCGCGTCGTCGAGGGCACCAGCCGGAAGCGGCATCAGGGCGGGAAGGAGTGCCACGCTTGCGCTGGCGATCATCTTGAAGTTCAGGGCCATGTCGTTCCTCGTCCTTGCCGTCCTCGTTCTTGATATCAGGCGATATCGGGTCGTCCTTACCGGCTGACATCGAGCCTAAAGGCTCATGCTTTCAAGCGGAATGGCTTTTTTGCACTGCCTTGTCCAGCCTCTCCATTGTGATGACGCGCGCTTTGCGGCAAATGTCGGGCATCTGATCGAGGAGCCAAGCATTGATTTCGATTTCCCGCCGCAGCGCCGTCGAACCCTTCCACGCCATGGATGTTTTGGCCGAAGCCACCCGCAGACGGCAGGAGGGGCGCCCGGTCATCTCCATGGCCGTGGGTCAGCCCGGCCATCCGGCACCCCAGGCAGCGCTTGAAGCCGCGCGTCAGGCGCTCGAAGGCGGCCGCATCGGCTACACGGATGCGCTCGGCCTGACCGGCCTGCGCCAGGCGCTTGCCGAGGAATACGAGCGTCGACACAATGTCTCCGTCGACTGGAACCGCATCGTCGTCACCACTGGCTCGTCCGCCGGCTTCAACCTTGCCTTCCTCTCGCTCTTCGACGTTGGCGATGCCGTCGCCATCGCCAGACCCGGCTACCCTGCCTATCGCAGCATTCTGGCGGCACTCGGCCTGAAGGTCGTCGAAGTCGCAGTCGGCCCTGACACCGGCTTTACGCTCACGCCGGAAAGCCTGGAGCGTGCACAAGCCGAGGCGGGCATCCGCCTCAAGGGCGTGCTGCTCGCAAGCCCCGCCAACCCGACCGGCACGGTGACCACCAAGGCCCAGCTCAAGGCCGTTTACGACTACTGTCAGGGCGCAGGGATCACATTGATCTCCGACGAGATCTATCACGGCCTGACCTACGGCTCTGAAGAGGCGACGGCGCTCGAGATCGGCGACGATGCCGTCATCATCAACTCCTTCTCCAAGTACTATTGCATGACCGGCTGGCGCATCGGCTGGATGGTCTTGCCGCAAGAGCTGGTGCGCCCGGTCGAATGCGTCGCCCAGAGCCTCTACATCTCCGCCCCGGAACTCTCGCAGATCGCGGCACTCGCCGCGTTGAGCGCGACCGAAGAGCTGGAACACTACAAGGCCGCCTGCCAGGCTAACAGAGACTTCCTGCTGGCGCGCCTGCCGGCACTCGGCCTGCCGCTGCTCTCGCCGATGGACGGAGCCTTCTACGCCTACGTCGATGCGAGCAGCTTCACCAATGACAGCATGGGCTTTGCAAAGCGCATTCTCGCCGAGACCGATGTCGCGGTCACGCCCGGTCGCGACTTCGATCCGGTCGATGGGCATCTGGCGCTGCGACTGTCCTATGCAGGCACCATGGCCGACATGGTCGAAGCGACCGAACGCCTGGAAAGATGGCTGCCGAAGAGCGTGTAGGCATTGAGCGAAATAGATTCGCGATCAACGGCTTCTGGCCCTTTGCTGAATCGGATCGAGAGCCTTCTGAATCAGTTTATGAAGTCGGCGGAATGATCGCATGGGGAGGGGATGGCATGACATCGAAACGGATCAGCCAACTGGTGAGCGCCCCTGATATTTTCACCGAGCGCACGCATATGCGCGCCCACCGGCTCGAGGACTTCGAGGCGATGCTGGCCATGTGGCAGGACGATGCCGTCGTCCGCCACATCACGGGTCGTCCCTCGACCTCGAACGAAACCTGGTCGCGGCTCCTTCGCTATATCGGTCATTGGCATGCCCTCGGCTTCGGCTACTGGGTGATCGAAGACCGAGAGACGGGGCTCTATCTTGGGGAAGCGGGCTTCGCCGATTTTCACCGCGACATGGATCCACCCCTCGGCTCCGCGCCGGAAGCCGGTTGGGCGATCGTTTCGGCAAGCCAAGGACGCGGTCTTGCAACCGAAGTGATGCAGGCAGCCCATGCGTGGATCGACGCGCACAATCCCCATGACCATACGGCCTGCATCTTGGATCCCGCGCATCATGCATCGGTCAGGGTCGCCGAGAAATGCGGATATCGGCTCGAATATGAGACGAGCTTTCAAGGCGGTGCGACAGCCGTGATGAAGCGGCCTTCGAAGTCGTCCTCCTAGACTGAACGAACCGACCAAAGAAAAAAGGGCCCCGTCGAGGGCCCTTTTTGCATTCACTCAGGAAGCGGCAGGTCTCAGAAGAAACCGCGCTTCTGCCACCAGCCGCCCTTCTTGGGCTTGGCCGCGTCTGCACCATCTTCCGATGCCTTGACTGAGGTCACGACCGGCTCGGACGACGCGACGTTGGATTCGCGGTTGGCGCGGGCGGGCTTTGCTTCTTCTGCGGCAACCGCAGGGGCGGGCTCGGCCACCGACTCAGCAGCGGGCACGTCCACGATCGCTTCGGCGACAGTTTCGACAGGCGCGGCAGTTTCGGCGGGTGCAACAGCCACGACCGGGGCCAATTCGGCAACCGCTTCAGGCTCGGTGCCTACCTTTGCCTTGCGGGTGCGGCGCGGCTTCGGCTTTGCGGCCGCGACTGGCTCTTCGACGGTTTCCGTCGTTTCTGGCGCAGCGACCTCCGCGGTTTCGGTGGCTACGGCCTCGACCGAAGCATCGTCCGCGTCGTCGCCTTCGCCCTCGTCACCGGCTTCGTCGGAAGCGTCCATCGAACCTTCTTCGCCCGGACGGTTGCGACGGCCACCGCGCTTGCCGCGACGGCGGCGCTTGCGCTTCTGGGCGTCGTCGCCATTGCCGTCACCATCGACTTCGGTTGCGCGGATTTCGCCGTTGTTCTCGCCGGCGTCGTCCTCGCCCTCGTCACCATCCTCATCGTCGAGGTCGGCGCCGTTGTCACCGTTCTGGGCGTCCGCATGGCTGCCATTGCCGTTCTGGCCGTTCTTGCCACGACGGCGACGGCGACGCTTGCGCTTGCGGTTGCCCTGATCGTCACCCTCGGCGCGTGCCGGCTGCGGCGCGCTTTCCGTCTTGGCGGCGACGACGATTTCTTCCTCGTCTTCGTCCTCGGGCTCCGGAATGTAGTCGTCCTCTTCCTCGATCTCGGGCAGAAGCGACATCAGGCTTTCGATCTTCACCGGGTTCTCGACGGCTTCACCGCGCTCGATGGTGAAGTGCTGCGAGCCGCCATGCTGGGCGGGCATGCCGCCGTCGATGACGATGGACACGCCGAAGCGGCCTTCATAGTCGACGATCGTGTCGCGCTTCTGGTTGAGGAGGTAGAGTGCCGTCTCCGGCGTCGTGTGCACGATGATGTCGTGCGTCGTTGCCTTCAGCAGGAATTCCTCGATGCCGCGCAGGACATGCAGGGCAACGGAAGACTGCGAGCGGATGAGGCCAGTACCGGCGCAATGCGGGCAGACCTGCGTGGTCGATTCCAGCACCGATGCGCGGATGCGCTGGCGCGACATTTCCAGAAGGCCGAAATGCGAGATGCGGCCGACCTGGATGCGGGCGCGGTCGTTCTTCAGGCAATCCTTCAGCTTCTTCTCGACGGCGCGGTTGTTGCGCTTTTCTTCCATGTCGATGAAGTCGATGACGATCAGGCCGGCCAAGTCGCGCAAACGCAACTGGCGGGCAACTTCTTCCGCCGCTTCCAGGTTGGTCTGGAGGGCCGTGTCTTCGATCGAGTATTCGCGGGTCGAACGACCGGAGTTGACGTCGATCGAAACCAGCGCTTCCGTCTGGTTGATGATGATGTAGCCGCCCGACTTCAGCGTCACCTGCGGCTGCAGCATCTTGTCGAGCTGGCCCTCGATGCCCGAACGGGCAAAGATCGGATGCAGGTCGCGATACGGCTGAACCACCTTGGCATGGCTCGGCATCAGCATCTTCATGAAGTCTTTCGCTTCACGATAGCCTTCTTCGCCCGAGACGATGATCTCGGAAATATCCTTGTTGTAGAGGTCGCGGATCGAGCGCTTGATCAGCGATCCCTCTTCGTAAACAAGGCAAGGCGCGGTCGAGGCGAGCGTCAGCGTGCGGACATTCTCCCACAGACGCATCAGATATTCGAAGTCGCGCTTGATCTCGACCTTGGTGCGGTTCGCACCGGCGGTGCGCAAGATCACACCCATGCCCTGCGGCACTTCGAGCCCGCGGGCGATTTCCTTCAGGCGCTTGCGGTCTGTCGGCTGGGTGATCTTGCGGGAAATGCCGCCGCCACGCGCGGTGTTCGGCATCAGGACCGAGTAACGTCCGGCGAGCGACAGATAGGTGGTGAGAGCCGCACCCTTGTTGCCGCGCTCTTCCTTGGCAACCTGAACCAGCAGGATCTGCCGGCGCTTGATCACTTCCTGGATGCGGTACTGCTTGCGCGGCTTGCGGATGACGCGATCCGGAACCTCTTCCATGGCGTCTTCTGCGCCAACGGATTCGATCTCTTCCTTTTCCTCGACGTGATCGTCGTCATCATCGTCGCCGTCATCATCGCCGCGACGGCCGCCACGGCGTCCGCCGGCTTCTTCGGAGATCTCGTCCATGTCGACCATGGCAGCAATGGTGCCGCCTTCGGCGTCGTCGGAGCCTTCGCTGCCCTCTTCCGCAGACGTCTCCTCAGCGGCGGCCTTCTTGGCGCGCGGCTTGCGAACCCGCTTCGGCTTGGCCTTGGCAGCAGGTTCTTCGGCTACAACTTCGCTCTCGCCTTCGACCACAGCCGCCGCGGCGACATCGGCGTCGGCTTCAGCTGCCAGTTCGGCCGCGACATCGTCAACGATCGCCGAGGCGACGGAATTGGTGGGGTTGATGCCGATGTCGGGCTGATCCTGCTGGGCAGGGTCGTTGAAGACCTCATCGCCTTCGACGTCGTTTTCCTTGCGATGCTCTTCGGCTTCCGCGCGAAGCAGCGCCTGACGGTCGGCGAGCGGGATCTGGTAATAGTCGGGGTGGATTTCGGCAAAGGCCAGGAAGCCGTGGCGGTTGCCACCGTAATCGACGAAAGCGGCCTGCAGCGATGGTTCGACCCTCGTTACCTTCGCCAGATAGATATTGCCTCGGATCTGCTTTTTATGTTGGGATTCGAAGTCGAATTCTTCAATGCGGTTACCACGAACGACGACAACGCGCGTCTCTTCCTCGTGAGACGCGTCGATAAGCATTTTGTCTGCCATTTAAGCTGTGCTCCTCGGCGCCCTCGGTCGGTGGTCCACCCGCGCGCTGAACTTTGAAGCGGCTGGAACCTAGCGGACTGTGCGCCGGATATAGATGTGGACGCACGGAGGACCGGGTTTGCAACATACGGACGGACAGCGGGACACTTTCTGATCCCGATCCGTTCCTGGTTATGTAAACCTGTTGCAAAGACATCAAAAACCGTACGTCAACGACAATGATATGAACCCCTCGGGGCCCGATGAAGGCTCGGTAAAGAGCTGATGGTGGAGAGCCACCGATGATGTGCCGACCGTGTCGGCGTGTTGAACCAGTTTCAGGAAAAAATGCGGCGACGGCAGATGAATGTCCGATTGAACAGGCGCCAATTCCATTGTCTGAGGTTGGCAGCCGTGGGCGGAATTCTATCCCGTTTGCACTTTTATCCCTCGTTTGCCTTGTATGTTTTCTACGTCACAATAGCAAGAGCAAACGGATTTATGCCATAATGGCAGTGAATTAGAGACACTGCCTCTGTGTGCGTGATTCAGAGCGTGAAAGCGGTTCTGAACCGCAATTTCCACGCTCATCGGGCCGGCAGGGCGAGGCATGCGGCGGACAATTGCAGAAAATGGCGAAGCGTGCGGCTTGTGATTTGCATCACAGTTGTGACTTCGCCGCGACGGGGGCAGGATTTGACACGAGCATTGGCGGTACCGGCGGGGCGAAAACATGCGCTTTTCAGCCGAATCGTTCTGGCGGCGCTCGTCTGGCTGGCGCCGGTGTCACCGAGTGTCGGTACAGCCCATGCCGTGACTGCTGAGGCACCTGCCGGACGTCTGGTAGCCTATGGTGCGCGCATCGCCGGTGATGAGGCGCGGACCCGCATCGTGCTCGACTTCGACCGGGCGCCGACGATCGCCATCCGCTACATCGCCAACCCTGATCGTATTGTCATCGACCTTCCGGCCACTGCCTTTGCCTTCGCGCAGGACGACCTGAAGGCGACCGGCCTCTTCAGCGACATCCGCTATGGCTCTATGGATGCCACCTCCGCCCGGTTGGTGCTGACGGCTGCACGTCCGGCACGGCTTGCAACCGCAACCGTCATGCCAAACGAGGCCGAGGGTGGCTATCGGCTTGTGCTCGATGCCGAACTGGTTCCCGCCCAGGATTTTGCCGCACTCGTCTCGGGTCAAGCCTGGAGCGAACCGCAGGAGGGAGCTTCGCCCACAAGCGCGCTTCCGGTTGCAGCTCCCGCGACCGACGAGTTTGTCATCGCGATCGACGCTGGCCATGGCGGGATCGATGCCGGCGCTACGGGGGCATCCACCAAGACGGCAGAGAAGGACATCACGCTCGCCTTTGCCAAGATCTTGCAAGAGAAGCTGAAGGACCTGCCGGGCATCCGAGCCGTGATGACACGCGACGCCGACAAGTTCCTGTCGCTCTCCGAGCGCGTGCTGATTGCGCGCCAGAAGGGGGCCGATCTCCTGATCTCGCTGCATGCCGACACGCTGCGTCAGGCCGACATCCGGGGCGCCACGGTCTACACGATTTCGGACAAGGCGTCCGACCACATGGCGGCCCAGCTGGCTGAGCGCGAGAACTTTTCCGACACCATCGGCGGGGTGCAGCTGCCGACGGAAACGGAGCCGGAGGTCGGCGACATCTTGCTCGATCTGACGCGTCGGGAAACGCAGGCCTTCTCGATCGCCATGGCCCAGGCCGTGGTCGGTTCCTTCGAGGGGCAGATCTCGCTGATCAACAATCCCCACCGCCATGCCGGCTTCCGAGTTCTGCAGGCGCCCGATGTGCCCTCCATTCTTCTGGAGCTCGGCTTCCTGTCCAACAAGGACGATGAAAAGCTGCTGCTCGATCCTGCCTGGCGCGACAGAGTAGCCGATCTTCTGGTTGAGGCGATCAAGCGATATCGCGAGCCGCAGTTCGCCAATGGCGGATAGGCAACATCGTGAAAGGGAAGCTGTGGTCACGGCGGACTTCTGCCGCTAACGGCCCTATTTTCCTCACATTGTCTCCGTTACTCCGATGTAGGTTACGCAAAGGTGAGCGATCTCGAATCGCCCGGCCTTACACGTGAAGTCCGCATGTCTTGCCATCCACCGCATGACGTGCAAAACGCCACAGGGTATGCGAAGCTCTAAAGAAGAGCGCGCGAACCTGAAGCAGAGCCGGTAGCGGAAACATGATCAGACTGATTGGATATCTCTTCGGATTGGCGTCCGTGCTTGCGCTCGGCGTCGCGGCGGTCATCGCCGTCTATCTGATAGGTGTAACCAAAGACCTGCCGGACTACGAGGTTCTCGCCAGCTATTCGCCGCCGGTCACGACCCGCATCCATGCCGGCAACGGCGCGCTGATGGCCGAGTATGCCCGCGAGCGCCGCCTGTTCCTCCCGATCCAGGCGATCCCCGACCGCGTCAAGGCGGCCTTCCTCTCGGCCGAAGACAAGAATTTCTACAACCACCCCGGTGTTGACATCACCGGTCTCGGTCGCGCGATTGTCGTCAACCTGCAGAATTTCGGCTCCGGTCGTCGTCCAGTCGGTGCCTCGACCATTACCCAGCAGGTGGCGAAGAACTTCCTCCTCTCGTCCGACCAGACCATGGACCGCAAGATAAAGGAAGCGATCCTGTCCTTCCGCATCGAGCAGGCCTATTCGAAGGACAAGATCCTCGAACTCTACCTGAACGAGATCTTCTTCGGCTTGAATGCCTATGGCATCGCCGGCGCGGCACTCACCTATTTCGACAAGTCGGTAACAGAACTGACCATCGCCGAAACCGCCTATCTCGCGGCCCTCCCCAAGGGCCCGAATAACTATCATCCCTTCCGCCGCACCGAAGCGGCACTCGAGCGCCGCAACTGGGTCATCGACCGCATGGTCGAAAATGGCTTTGTCGCGCGCGAGGAGGGCGACGAAGCCAAGAAGGAACCGCTCGGCGTCAACCTGCGCCGGACCGGCTCCTCGCTCTTCGCTTCGGATTATTTCGCCGAGGAAGTCCGTCGCCAGATCATCGAACGATATGGCGATCAGGCGCTCTATGAAGGCGGCCTTTCAGTTCGCACCTCGCTTGATCCGAAGATGCAGGTTGCGGCCCGCAAGGCGCTGCAGTCGGCGCTCCTGACATATGATCAGCGTCGCGGCTTCCGCGAACCGATCAAGACCATTTCGCTGGAAGGCGATTGGGGCGTTCCGCTCGCCGAAATCCCCGCGCTTGCCGATGTGCCGGAATGGAAGGTCGCCGTCGTGCTCGACGTTGCCGCCGATGGCGTCGATATCGGCCTGCAGCCAGCCAAGGAAGCCGGCGGCAAGGTCGTCGCCGAGCGTGTCCGCGGCCGGATTGCACCTGGCGATATGGAATGGGCCTTCCGCTCGGCGAGCGCCGATCGCAAGTCGAGCAAGTCGCCCGTTGGTGTCCTCAATCCGGGTGACGTCGTCTATGTCGAAGCCAAGGAAGAGGGTTCGAGCGCCTACCGCCTCCGCCAGTTGCCCAAGGTGCAGGGCGGCCTCGTCGCCATGGATCCGCATACGGGCCGCGTGCTGGCAATCGCCGGCGGCTTCTCTTACGCCCAGTCGGAATTCAACCGCGCGACCCAGGCGATGCGCCAGCCCGGTTCCTCCTTCAAGCCCTTCGTCTACGCCGCCGCTCTCGACACCGGTTACACTCCGGCTTCGGTCATCATGGATGCGCCCGTCGAATTCGTCTCCGGTGGCCAGGTCTGGCGCCCGCAGAACTACGGCGGTGGCTCGGCCGGTCCCCAGACCCTGCGCCTTGGCATCGAGAAGTCGCGTAACCTGATGACGGTGCGCCTCGCCAACGACATGGGCATGAACCTCGTCGCCGAATATGCCGAACGCTTCGGCATCTATAACAAGATGAACCCGGTGCTCGCCATGTCGCTTGGCTCGGGCGAAACCACGGTGATGCGCATGGTCTCGGCCTATGCCGTCTTCGCCAACGGCGGCAAGCAGATCAAGCCGACATTGATTGACCGTATCCAGGACCGTCACGGCAAGACCATCTTCCGGCACGAGGACCGCATCTGCGAGGCCTGTAACGCCGAGCGCTTCACCGGTCAGGAAGAGCCGACAGTCGTCGACAATCGCGAGCAGGTTCTCGATCCGATGACCGCCTACCAGATCACCTCGATGATGGAAGGTGTCGTGTCGCGCGGCACGGCTGCCGGCAAGATCAAGCTTGGTCGCCCTGTCGCTGGCAAGACCGGCACGTCGAATGACGAAAAGGATGCCTGGTTCGTCGGATACACGCCCGATCTGGTCGCCGGCGTCTATATCGGCTTCGACCAGCCGGCCCCCATGGGACGCGGCTCGACCGGCGGTTCGCTTGCAGCCCCCGTCTTCAACGACTTCATGCAGATGGCAACGGCCGACACGCCACCCGGCCAGTTTTTCGTCCCGGCCGGCATGAGCTTCATTCCGGTCAATCGCACCACCGGCATGTTTGCCTATGAGGGCGAGCCCGATACGATCATCGAAGCCTTCAAGCCTGGCACGGGTCCGGCGGATTCGCTGTCGATTATCGGCATGGACGGCTACGCGGCGCCGGAGGAAATCCTGCGTGACTCGCCGCAGGCCAATCAGGCCGTCACCTCCGGTTCCGGCGGTCTGTTCTAATCCAATCCTTTCCATCCGTCGCAGCCCGGCCCTTTACATCAGGGCCGGGCGCAACTATGCGGAAGACCAGATTTTCACCAGTTTCAGAGGTTGAGAACCGAACGCATGCGTAATGAAATCGAAAATGTCGTCGACGAAATCAAGCAGGCCATAAGCCTGCTGAGGAGGCATCTTTGACTGGGACCAGGCGATAAGACGACTGGACTGGTTGAACAATAAGGCCGAGGATCCGAACCTCTGGAACGATGCCCAGGAAGCCCAGAAGCTGATGCGCGAGCGCCAGCAGCTGGATGACAGCATTGCTGGCGTGAAGCGCCTCGAACAGGCGATGAACGACAACATCGAGCTGATCGAGATGGGCGAGGAAGAGGGCGACGAATCGGTCGTCAAGGATGCCGAGGACCAGCTCAAGGCCCTGAAGACGGAAGCTGCCCGCCGACAGGTCGAGGCCATGCTCTCCGGCGAAGCCGATGGCAACGACACCTATGTGGAAGTCCATTCCGGCGCCGGTGGCACCGAAAGCCAGGACTGGGCCAACATGCTTCTGCGCATGTATACCCGCTGGGCCGAACGCTCTGGCTTCAAGGTGGAAGTCCTGGAAGTGCATGACGGCGAAGAAGCCGGCATCAAGTCCGCGACCATCCTGATCAAGGGTCACAATGCCTATGGCTGGATGAAGACCGAATCGGGCGTGCATCGCCTGGTCCGCATCTCGCCCTACGATTCGAATGCCCGTCGCCACACCTCGTTCTCGTCGATCTGGGTCTACCCGGTCGTCGACGACTCGATCCAGATCGAGATCAACGAAAGCGATTGCCGCATCGACACCTACCGCTCCTCGGGCGCCGGCGGACAGCACGTCAACACGACCGACTCGGCTGTGCGCATCACGCATATCCCGACCGGCATCGCGGTTGCCTGCCAGCAGGAACGCTCGCAGCACAAGAACCGCGCCAAGGCCTGGGACATGCTGCGGGCCCGTCTCTACGAGGTGGAGCTGAAGAAGCGCGAAGAAGCAGCCAATGCCGAAGCCGCCTCCAAGACGGATATCGGCTGGGGTCACCAGATCCGCTCCTACGTGCTGCAGCCCTACCAGCTGGTCAAGGACCTGCGCACCGGCGTTGAAAGCACCGATCCGGATAGCGTCCTGAACGGTGAGCTCAACGAGTTCATGGAAGCAGCCCTTGCTCACCGCATCAGCGGCAAGGCTTCGGAAGTGTCTGACATCGACTGATCGCATCGATCAACGGACATGACGTAAAAAGGCGGAGCATCGGGTGCTCCGCCTTTTTTCATGCCTAAGCCGCACGTCTCATCCGCGGCGGATCCGCAGTCGTCTCATCTGCCACGGTATGGCGTATCGCCGTGAAGGACTTGGCAAATCCGAGGAACGTCTCCGTGCAGATCGTGGCGTCTGGAAACAGGTGCTGCATCTGGCGGCGGTCGATAAGCGTGGCGTCCTCCAGGGCGCCCATCGCCTCGTCCAGGTTGGCGGCCTTCGGATAGAACCCCGTGCGCATCAGCAAATGCGCCCGATACCGCATCGGGTCGGGCAGCCAGTGTATGAAGGGCAGCCTGGCATGCGGCTCGATCGGGAAGGAGAAGCTCGGTGTCTGGATCGCGTAGGATGGCGCAAGCCGTCTGGCTTCCGATGCGAAAGCCCGCTTTCTGGTCCACGATCCCACATGTTCGATGACCGAATTGGAGAACACGATGTCGAAAGCATTGTCCTTGAACATCGGAAGCGAGCAGGCATCGCCGATGGTGGTCTTCACGCCTGGCAGATCGATAGTGCCCTGGTCAGGAGAGCCTGAGATGTTGATGCACTCGACAGACGTGTGCACCAGATCGAGGCGCGACTGCCATGTCTGCCAGAATTCAGCCGTGCCGCCGAGATCGACGATGCTGCAGGAACCCTTCATGCGTACGACATCGTCGATCATGCGCCCGAGTTGTTCGATCCGTTTGAGACGGAACCTATTGCCGGACGAAGTGGGGGAGATGTTGAACACGGCGGGTATTCCGTAAGCTTCTTGAGAGGCTAGCCTTAAGGAATCTTAACCGCCCTTGTAAACCGCATAGCTAATAAAGGGTTAACGCAAGCTCAGTTGCTCGCCCGTTCGACCTTGATGTCGCCGAGCTCGTCGATCAACACCGTCCATTCCTCGACACGCTCGGTTTCCGGCGAAGTCTTCAGATAGACGGTGGCGAAGAATCCGGGCGTTGCGGCAACTCCGGTCATGCTTTCGGGACGAATGCCCGTGACATAGGGTTTGATGGCCGTGAACTCTTCGAGTTCGACGCTCTCGACAAGCCTGAGCCCCGCTTCGCCTGAGGCGATCATCTGCAAATGGATGCGCGCCGTCCGATCCGCCTGGCGGATGGCGACCAGCTTGTAGTAGCCCCGTTCGCCGGCCTCGACCGGCGTCTCGACCCCCGCGACGCCTTCCGGCCCCGATTCCCAGTAGCCGCCGCTGATCACGAAGGTGGCGGTCACGGGGAGCTCATCGATCTCGTCTGCGATCACCGGAGCGGAAAAGAGCAGGGGGACCAGGAGGGCGGAGAGGGCGAGAAGCTTCATGGAGAACCTCAATCGGAAAACTGTTCGGCGATGATTCGGTCTGACCATGAGCGGTCGGGATCCGACAGGATGCGCGCCGTCGTGTCCTCCGACTGCGCGATCTCCACTCGAAGAACCGATTTGACCTCCGTGTGGTCGGCCACCGCGTTGACCGGCCGCTTCCCCGGCTCCAGCACCTCGAGCACCACGGTCACCTTGTCGGGCAGCAACGCCCCACGCCAGCGCCGCGGACGGAAGGCACTGACGGGTGTGAGCGCCAGAAGCGGTGCCTCCAGCGGCAGGATAGGCCCATGCGCCGAGAGATTGTATGCGGTCGAGCCGACCGGCGTCGCCACCATCAGGCCGTCGCAGATCAGTTCCTCCAGCCGGACTTGTCCGTCGATTATGACCCGGAGCTTGGCTGCCTGATAGGACTGCCGCAGCACCGAGACCTCGTTGATCGCCAATGCGAAGGATACCGACCCGTCCGCATTGCTCGTCGTCATCTTCAGCGGGTGAAAGTCATTCTCGACCGCCGCCGAGATCCGCTCGGTGAGTTCGTCCGTCGAATAATCGTTCATCAGGAAGCCGACGGAGCCGCGGTTCATGCCGTAGATCAGCTTGCCGCTGTTCATCGTGTCATGCAGCGTCTGCAGCATGAAGCCGTCGCCGCCGAGTGCCACGATCACGTCGGCCTCGGCTGGCTCGGTATGACCATAGCGGCGAATCAGCTCATTGCGCGAAGCCTGGGCTTCGTCCGTATTGGAGGCGATGAAGGCGAGCGACCGGAACGTGCGAGACATGGCGAGCCCTGATGAAATGTCGCCAAGTGGTACATGACATCTACCTGTAACCACAAGCCGTTTTGCCCCGGAATCGGTTCGGCGCGCTGGTGGGCGAAGCATCGGGCCTGCGCTTGGCTATTCACCATTTCCGCTAACCCTGGCCCGATTTTTTGCTTTACCGCAAACCGATTTCCGCCTAAACACCCCGCACTGCCCTTGTAGCTCAGTTGGTAGAGCACCTGATTTGTAATCAGGGGGTCGCGAGTTCGAACCTTGCCGGGGGCACCATAAATTTCAAGCACTTAGCTCTGAAATCGCTCAAATCCTTGTCGCGCCATGTTGCAAATGAGAAACGTTGGTTTCCAATGGTTTTCACTGATGCTCGGCGAATCGACGCGACATGAGCGCGACAAGCGCCCTCGGCAGCCGAAGAAGTTTCTGGAGAGAGCCGGAGAGCGTCAGAAGGTCGCCGCTCGACTGCCAGGCTTGCGCGTCTCGGCCATTCGAGCGATAGAGAGCCCGGCGGCGACATGAACGAATAACCGGGCCATATGCGGCGGCCCACGAGTGACCGCCCATGTCTTCATCCAGGGGAGCCCGCACCCTTGCCGAATACGCCGGCCAAAAGATCCACGTTGAATGCCTGAGATGCGAGATCCGGCGCCGTTACGACGGTGACGCGATGATTGCGCGTGTCGGCCCGGGACGTGGTGATGCCGGATCTGCTTAACCGGATCGCCCGCGGTAACGGCTGCACCTTGAACGACGCGCCGACGCCAAACGGGATCAGGTGTGCGATGCACTATTGTGACCCCGTTGAGACGAGTTCTTCCAAGGTGGAAACTGTTTGCAAATCTCTGTAAGGCATTGTTCTGGGAGAATGAGGGGCGGCAATGGATTCTCTTTTGGCAGCGACTGATATCGAGGAGGCGTTGTCGACGGCGTATGTTCATGCGGTCGCCGCAGCGGCCGGCTATGTCGTTGCCCTGAGAAACTTCGATAGGGACGGCATTGATGTCACAATTGAAGCCGGTGGAGGATTTCGACCGAAGATAGACGCTCAGGTCAAGGCGACGATAAACCTAACGAAGTCGGAAGACGTTTGGAAATTTCCCCTGAAAAGAAGGAATTACGATCACCTCATTATTCAGACGCAAACACCACGCATATTGGTGGTGATGCATCTGCCATCTGAGCAAGTTGATTGGGTGAATGTTGGTATCGATTGCCTGATTCTCAGGAACTGTGCGTATTGGGTGTGTCTTACCGGTTCACCCGCGTCCGCAAATTCGACCACGGTGACTGTTGACGTGCCGTCGAACAATAGATTTGACGTGCCTGGGCTTGTCAGGCTCTTGGAAATGTCCCGGACAGGAACATTAAGATGAACGCCGTGATTGTCGATCCTGAGATCCTAGGTTCGGTTACTCCCTTTGCCCTGATGTCTTACGCGACTACGGAGGGTTGGGCGAGGACTGACCGATACGGCGAGCATTCGGACATCTATGTACGCGAAGGTGGACCGGAGCTTATTATCCCAGGCACCGCACAGCTAGGAGATTATCCAAGGATAGTTGCCGAGATCATTGACGAGTTAGCACGGTTCGAAGGGCGCACGGAAATGCAGGTCTTTAGAGACCTGATTGGGTCGGACCGGGACGTCATCCGTGTAAGGGCACCGGAAGCAGACGACGATGGCTCGGTGCAGGTTGATGCAGGCGTGAACATTTTCGCGCAGGCAAGAGAGATACTTCTGTCGGCAGCCTGCTCCGCGAATGATCCGCGACCCGCATATCGAACCGGGAAGAACAAGGAAGCCACGGCATATATGAACCGCGTGAGGCTTGGGCAGACCGAGCATGGCAGCTTTGTCGTGACGCTTTTCGCACCGGTACCCCCATCACTTGAACCCAAGCAACCTGACTTCTGGCCTGTGCCTACGGAGGAACCCTTCGACCGTCTTGTTACCCGTTATCTAGCTGACGGCCTACAAGCCGCGCACAAAGCCGCTGAGCAGGTTGTCCGGGGGGAAGGAATAAGCGCCTTCCTGAAATCCGTTCAAAGAGGAGTAAGCGCGAACCTGTGCGAGGCTCTGTCGAGCCTCATTGACGTGGGGCAAGGTCTTGATGTCTCCGTAACATGGTCCAGAACCCGACCCACACCTGAAGCTCGGCGCCGGGTCGTCTTCGGGAAGTCGGAGAGCGAAGTTCTGCGCGAAGCAGCACGCGTCCTTCGCCTTCAGGAACCGCGGCCAGACGAACGTCTTGAAGGTTACGTGGTCGGCGCCGGGCGACGTGTGGAAGATGATGACGGACAAGTCACTGTTAAGACGTTCGTGGATGGCAAACCAGTCTCAGTCAAAACGAAGCTTCCGTCAGATCTCTATACGGTTGCACTCGCTGCGCACGACGACAAAAATCCGGTTATGATCACCGGTGATCTCAGAAGAGAAGGTCAGCGCTGGCGCCTCGATAACCCTCGCAATTTGGAAGTCCTTGCTGAAGATCTTGGCGGCGATTGAGCTTCAAATTCGTGCCAACGAATGGCTGCTGAAACGCCCAGCCGCTCGAAAGCAACGCGACAGTCACGCTGATGGCCAGTAGCTGTCGTCATCGTAGTCGACCGGGATCGGGTCTGCCGCCTTCAGCGCGCGCTTAGCCTCGTGCAGAACTTGCATGAACGCTTTGCCGGCGTTGACCAGTTCGATCACCTGGGCAGGGGTCAGATAGTGGTCGCCGTTGTCCCGATCGGTGAGGAATCGAACACGCATGGGCGCGAACTCCAAACTATAGCGCCGCAGCACGCCGCCATAAGTCATCGACCTGCTCGGACGTCATGCCGTACATCGTGCCGAATGCGTCAGTGAGGGGGTGACGGCGTTCGAATGTCGTCGCGCCCTCCAGAAGCATCCGTGCACCGAACCGCTCGTCCCCAGGCAATAATGCGATAAGTGTCTCGAATGCCGCCGGCGCATCGCCGGTCTTCACGGCAGCGAGGGCTTCGGCTTCGGTGATGAGGCCGTCCACCGCGAGAATGTGAAAGAACTGCCGGTCGGAGATGCCTTCCGGTACCGGCGCCGGCGGGGGCTCGAAAGCCGGGATCGTATTCCCGTCTGCCTCCCACTCCGCAATCATCTGTCGATGGCGGTTTCCCATGTTGTCGGGAACGGTCATGCGGACGCCGTCGATGGTGGCCTCGATCAGGCCCGCGAAGTTATAACTGTGAACTTCCATGATCAAAGCTCCACATCCGTTGCCCATTGGACTGAGTGGGTAGCGCCTGATGTCGTCGTGACGTTATTTACGCACGAGAAAGCGCCATCAGAGGTGATATCGACCGACGCCGCTCGGTTCGTGAGCGCGGGGCCATCATAAATGAAGCCCTGAGACCCGTTAAACGGGCTGTAAAGCACAACTGTCGGGTTCGCAGAGCGCTTCTGCACTTTGAACCTTGGTGAGAAGCGCATTGCCCCGATACCGCCAGCCGGGGAAACAGCCGCTTCTTGGCCGTTCGTTGTTGCCGTTCCCGGCGGGACGGTCAAAGAATAGCTCTTTTCAAAGAAGCGCTGACAAAGGGCAATTTCGTGCCCGCGATCACGCGGAGCAAAGGGGTCTTCTTCCGACGTTGCATTCCCTTCCACGAACGACAGCCAAGTCAGATCGTAGTTGCCAGCCTGCCGGGGTGTCATTACGATTGCCGCAGCGGCGAAATCGTTGCCGTTGATACCGAGAAACTTGCCCGATAACGAAGGAACGGTAACACCCCAAGCCCGCCGGTTGGTCGATGCCGAGAAGATCGTCGTCGGGCTCGACCCTGCGAAAGTCATCGGAGTGACAACCTGCGTAGAAGGCGAGCCGCCCGTCCCGAAATTCTGGATGAACTCTGCCGCGAGAGCTTCTGATCCGCTCGGTCCAGACATCCACGCGATAAAGGTGTGGTCAGTCGCCCGAATGCTATCCACGAACTCGATGCGCTGCTCAATGCGAAGCGTTCCGGTGGTCGGAGCGGTGGTGAAGCTGAAGCGCATTGCGTTTCGGGCTTCGCGGGCGAAGCCGCTGCCAAGGGCAAAGGCTACCTGGCTGACTGTAACCGTCTGGTTGGTGTTGTTTGTCACTAGAAACCGGTCGAAGACATAGGCCGAAGCCCCTGCCGCGATCGTGCGCCCGCCGCGCTGAATGATCTGCGCAGCCCCGTTAATCAGCTTGTTGCGGAAACCGGCGAGGACGCCGCCGCCGATATTCGCGAGCGCCTGACCGCGCTCTGTCAGCGTCCGCGACTGCACGGCGTCAAACCGCACAACGGCAATACTGCTAGCCAGTTTCGCAGTCGTGACACTCTCATCAGCGATCTTCGCCGTTGCCACGGCCCCGTCTGCGAGATCCGCCGTGGCGATCGTACCGTTCACGATCTTGGCCGAAGTGACCGAGTTATCGGCCAGCTTCGCCGTCGTCACCGATCCATCAGCGATCGAGCCCGCCGCAGCCGCCAGCGCGACCTGTGCCCAATGATAGGCCGATTTGTTGACCGGGTTCACGCCGTCGTTGACGTCCACGCCGGACGCCGCGCTGGACCACTGGTAGGCATAATCGCGGGCCGTTTGCGCTGCGACACGGGCCGTGTCCGCTTGTGCCTGAGCTATCTCCGTATCTTCGAGGGCGTCGCTAGCATTTGCGGCCGAGCCAGCCGCAGCAGAGGCCGACGAAGCAGCGGCGGCTTCACTTGCTGCGGCTGCCAATTCCGATGCAGCGGCGGCTTCCGCAGAAGCGAGCGCACCGGCGCCGACACCCGCGGCCACTTGAGGGCTGAGACTGTCGATCGTGACGATAGCATTCTTTAGCTTGCCGTCGGATCTACGCACGTCGTTGATCGCGTTCACGATCCCGCCGATCGACTGTTCTACGTTTTCCAGTTCGCTGTCGACCTGGATGCCGGGCAGAGGAGCCGAGGGGTTACTGGCCTGATAGTCGGTGAAGGAGTAGCTACGGCTGTACGGTGTCAGCGGAGGCATATATCGCACCACGTAAACAACTTCGCGGAACTCGCGTCATAAGGCGAGGGAAGGGCGAAGGAGTTGATCTCAGCTTCAAAGAAGCGGTGGTGCGGACTGCTCGATTTTCCGCCGTTTACCAGCACTGAAATCCTACTTGATTTACGTGGAATGTACAAGGAGATCAGCCATCTATCTCCCACAGTTCCTGAGGCCGTCCCTCAGCCTAAGGTCTGTGTGGGAAACCAAGACAACTCTTTATTTCTGAGTACTCCCCGGATAGCTTGCTGCTTGGAAACCATGCTGGGGAGCATCATGAAGAAATACGTCGTCGCCGCGGCAACACTTGCCGCTCTCTCATCCTGCGCCAAACGCCCGGACGCAATCGTGCCAGTCGATATCCCCATGGCCGTGTACCAGGGCCAGAGCTGCCAGCAGCTTGGGAATGAGCTGATCAAGGAGCAACAGAACCTCGCCGCAGTTTCGAAGGCTCAGAATGAAGCGGCCACCGGCGACGCAGTCGGCGTGTTCCTGATCGGCGTACCAATGTCCTCGGCCGTCGGCGGCGACAAGGAAGGTCAGGTTGCCGTTGCGAAGGGGAAGGTTCAAGCAATCGAGAACACCCTGAAGAGCAAGGGTTGCAGCTGATCAACAGTCGATAACTACCCGTACCTCTTCCCAATTTAGGATGACACGATGTAGTTTCACGGAATCACTAGGTTTATTCGCAGGCGGTGGCCATTAACTTGTCCGAAACATTCCCTACATACGATGCGCTGGCGCATGCGACTAAAATTCAGTTGCATCGGAACTGTGGTCGTGGAATAGACGTTAGGTAGCTGTCTATGTCGCGCGCAGAACGACTGCTTCAGGACTTTAGGGCATGCCAAGGACCGTTCCCTTACAAGGAGCTTCTGCGTCTGCTCGGCAACCTGGGTTACTCCGACAAGACGGCGAACGGGGGTTCCGGGCGTAAATTCGTGCATGACAAGACGAAGCACATCATCAGGTTTCACGAGCCGCATCCCGATAAGGAGATAAAGCTATACCTGGTGCGTCAGATACGTGACACGCTCGAAGAGCAAGGATTGATATGAAAACGGTGAACTACAAAGGCTATCAAGCTTCCGTTGAGTTCGAAGACGGCACCCTTTTCGTGAAAGTGCTCCACATCGACGATCTTCTGGTCGCCGAGGTGGATAGAGCATCTGATGCGCAAAAGGCGCTAGAGGACCTCATAGAAGCGTACTTGCTCGACTGTGCAGAGGAAGGGCGAGAGCCGACACAGCCGTTCAAGGGCAGCTTCAATGTGCGGCTTGGGCCTGAGCTACACAAGCGCGCGGCTATGCGTGCCGCCGATGAGGGCATGACCCTCAACAAGTGGATCTGCGTGTCAATCGACGAAAAGCTTGAATGTGGAAAGCTCTCGGAGAGGATCGACGGCGTTTTTTCCAAGTCGAAAGCACATATCGACGCCGCATCGATCGCCCAATGGACGAAAATAATAACATCCCATGCTGGGAGTGATGCGTCCCATGAGTATGGCCGAGAGGTTCGTTTGAATTTTCACCGCTGGAATGACGAATCTCAGGATGACCAAGCGTTGTTGCGCCGTGTAGCGAAAGTGGCGCCAAGAGCAAAGTTCGATGCCTAAGAAGCCGCAGCCAAAGAAAAGTAAGCCGACGTCCGCCATTGCAGGCTTATCGCTGCTTGATATCGATCTCTCTTTCGACCCATCGTTCGAGGATGTTGACGACGTAGAGTTGAACTACAGCTTGGTAGTGACGCCGCCCAAATTTGTCGAAGATTCTTTGTATTTCTTCAACGCGAAGGTAATAATCGGCAAGGGCGAGAAAGGCTCGAAAGCCTACCGCACGGCAATACGGGCTCGTTACTTTTGTGGCCTTCAGTGTGAAAACATGGATGCAGCGGCTGTGGAGCTATCCGCGCGTAAATACGCGCAGACAGTAATATGGGGTAACTTTGCTTCGTTGGCAGCAATAGTCACCCAGCAGATGCGAGCAGAGTTCCCCGTACTACCACCCATGGCAGCCACGGTTCGCGTGGAGGAAGACGTGGAAGAAGGCGACGACGACGTTTTGCTCGAAGCCGACTAAACGCATCTTCTGAGTCACGTGTGAAGTGTAGCAGTCTATCGCGCAATCTCGCGCTCGAAGAAGTCTTCCCATGATCCAGCGCCCTGAGGCGGCCGGGTCACACGCTCGCCCGCTTCGTTGACCTGGGATGCGCCAGCATTCAGCCACTCCAAAGCGGCTTGCACGTCTGAGTTCTCAGCCAACGCGTTGCCGGCTAGCCCGATCGCCTGGGGCGTGAGCGCCGTCATCTGGGCTTGTGCGCCAGGGCTTATGGTTTTGCGGTTGGTGTTGGTCATCCAGCGCCTGAAGCCGGGTTGCGTGATCAAGGCAGCGAGACCACGAGCAACGACGGCGCCCTGGAAAGCACGGCCTGGAGAAGAGAGCATGCCCGTCACCGCAGCGCCTGCAGCAAGTCCGCCGATCGCGCTGGTCGTGGCGTCCCGTTCCTGGCGGCGAGCCGTGATCAGGGCCAGATCCCGCAGCGCCTGGCGGTTTTCAGGCGACACGAGCGCGTTGATCCGATCCGCCTGCTGGCGGCTCACACTGTCCTTGCCCGCCCCGAGGAGTTCCGCGATGCCCTGACTATCTGCCGGGTTTGCTTCGTTGGTCACGAGACGACGCACGGCCGACATGTCGCCACCGCCGCGGCTGATCGCGCTTTCAACGATGTCCGCGACGATCCCGCGCTCGACTTGGGCCTTCATCGGCGCCGGCAGCTTGGTCATGACCTGCAGGGCCTCATTGGGCGAAGCGCGGCGATAGAGCCACGGCACCAACTCTTCGGCGTTCAGCTTGGCAGCCGCGCCGTTCTCGCCCCGAAGGAAAGGCCCGATTGCGCTGTCGCGGTACTGACGGGCGATCTGGTCCTCGGCGACGGCTGCGGCTCGCAATTGGCTCATGATGTTGGGCGTTCCGTTCTGGGATAGCGCCTCGGCGTCGAGATACTTCGATCGGTTCGAGATATCGACGGCCAGATTGCGAAGCTGCTGAGCGTCGGCAACGCCGAAAAGCTCGGTCACGGCTTCATCGTCCAGCCGGTTGAGCCTTTCCACGAGCCCGTCAACGTTGACCACTTTGCGGCCCTGCCGGGTCTGGTCCCGCCCGGTGTCCAGGATCTGCTCGACGGCGCTCCTTCTGGTGGCAGCCCATTCGCGGCTGTCAGCTCCCATCAGGTCGCGGGTCTCGCGGATCACGCCGGGCGCACCTCTGCCAGTCAGCAGCCGCTCGACCAGCTTGTTGTCTTCCACAAAGCCCGATTGCGTCGGTTCGCGGTAGGTCTCCGCGATGCCCTTGCGGTTGAAGCGGTCGATGTTCTGCGCATAGAACCGGTTCGCCTGGGAAAGCGCCTGGCGCAGTTGCGGCGTTCCGGCACGGGCAACGCTGTCATCAATCGAGCGAGAGATCGCCTGGTTCAACTGGTTCAGGTAGCGTTCCGGCACCCCAGGCATCAGAGTTTTGTCGTCGATCGCGTCCATGATCAGGGATCGCATCTGGCGAGCCTGCTCAATGGTCACGTTCTCGGCAATGTCATCGACGCCAAGCAGGAAGCGGGAAAGTCCCTGCGGCGTGAACCGGTTGCTCGGGCTGCCGTCAGCAGTCGGAGGCAGCGCCTCCCGGATGCGGGCCACCTGATCCCGAACCGGGCCGACATTCACGATTGCGTCCTGACCGCCGGGAGCGGCGCGCGCGGCATCATAGAGCCGCTTCGCCTCGTCCTTGAACTCCTGCCGCGCACGGTCCAAGCCTGCACGGGTCTGCTGGCCGGCGCCTTCAGCCGACATCAGCGGGCCTTGCCGCTCGGTCAAGCTGGCCTGGTTCCGGTCAATAGCCTGATCGGCGCGGGTCAGGGCCTGCTCACGGTCGATCGTCAGATTTTGCCTCTGCGTCGAAAGCTCGCCCACAGCCTCCCGTCCGACCTGGTTCGGATCCACGCCGCCGGCCAGATCATCCTGGAAGCGAGAAACAGCCTGATCGCCGCGCTGGCGATATTGACGCATCGCTTCGCTCGATCCGGGGAGCTTTTCAAGCATGCCTTCCATTCGGGGGATGAACCCGCCCGCGCCCTCTTCGGATGCCAGCGGGGCGATATCATAGCCCTGGGAGCGCAGGCGTTCGGATGCCTGCCGGAATTCAGTCGCGATGGGATCGGATGCCGACTTGGCAAAGGGGGCTTTGGCCCAATTCGTCGCGCCGGATGCCAGCCTGCCGGCCCCGCCGAAGATGGTCCCAAGGAGCGCGTCCACGCTGGCCTCTCCAGCCGCGCGGGGCAGAACGTCGTCAACAATCGACGGCTCGACTTCCCGGTTCTCGGGAAAGAGGCGACCGACGGTCTCGCCGACCATCTGGGCGCCTGCGGCAGACATGACCGCCGAAGCGGGGATGCCCACGGCGGGGCTGACGGAATAGGCCGGCACGGATGCCGCCGCGCCGCCAATGGCCCCGACGAGATCAGGCACGCCGCCGGACATGCTGGCAATATCGCCCATGTCGATGCCTGGCGGATTGAACAGACGCTCGATGCCGTCCTTATCCCGAACAACACGCCGATCGGTCGGATTGCCAAACTGGTCGTTCAGGACATACCAGCCTTCATTCTGCGCGCCGTAGGTGTTCGTCAGATAGCGATCGCGGGCTTCAGGCGTGTTCAGGAATGAGGAGTAGGCCCGCTCGCTGAGCGGAGCCCCGCCCGGCTGAATGCCCGGATTGGTCGCCTCGATGTGGCGGTTTTCCTTGATGCCCGCGACGGCCTGCATTCCCGAGCCGAACAGCTCGCCCGCAGAGATCTCAGAAGGCGGCATGCCGAAAATGCTGCTGAGAACGCTGTCGGCCATGTCGAGCGGTGCGCCCATAACCGTGCCGGCGGTATCAATTGCACGCTCGGCGCGCCCCGGCGGCGGGATCGCGGGCAGATCGGGACCACCCGGAACGCCCCGGCTGTCTCGGCGGTCTTCCGGCCGGATTTCCATCTGTTCGGCCTCGGTGCGGCGGCGACGAGCGCGGGCGAGAGCAAGGGCTTTCTGCTGTTCAGGGGTCATTGTCCGAAAAGCCTCTTCTCTTCAGGGGTCAGGAATTCCCAATCGGCTGGATCAACTCCGGGCGGTGGCGACTGAGGCGAGGCGGGGGCCTGCGCGGGCTGGTTCGGTTGCAGGCTGTCCATTCCCGGAACCCGCGTCGGGCCGCCCCGGCTGGTGCTGAGCATGGTCTCAACGTAGGTCTGTGCCAGTGCCGGCGAGATTGCGCCTTCATCGACAAGCTGGCCCACGACTGCGCGATTGATCGGGGGCAGGGCTTCGCCGCCTTCGGCCAGCGTACCGGCGAACTTCTCGCGATAGGCATGCAGGACTGTGAGCGCTGCAATCTTCGCCCTTGCGCCGGGCAAGCTCTCGCCCAAGCCCTTGCCGGCCATGACCTCTTGGGCCATGCGCCGATCGGTATCAGAGATCCGGCTGTCACCGGCCAAGCTGCGGGCCAGTCCCATGGTGGTTGCGGTCATCTGAGCCCGCATCGAGGTCACGTCGCCGCGGGCCACCTCGGGCCAGATCTGGGCGCCATAGTTCGTCAGAAGCTCATTGAAGTTACCCGCAACGCCGACATCAGAAGCCGAGATGTTGTCGAACAAGGTCTGAAGCTCACGTGCGCTGCGCGCTGCTGCGTCCCGCTGGCCCTGAAGCTGTGTCTGCTGGCTGACCGTGTTGCCGGTCCCGCCCGTCGTGAAGCGGATGCCGCCCTGGCCATCGGCCTCAAGGGACATGCCGCCGCCAGTGCCTTCCTTGCGGATCACGTTCGTCACGACCTGGCCGTTGTTCGCGTTCACGATCCGACCATCTGGCCCGACGATGCCGGGGAAGCGGAATTCCTGCCCATCGGGGCCGACTGCCAGATAGTTGTCGACGCGCTCGGCGCTGGCCGGCTCATAGGGCTGAGCCCCTGTCCTTGTCGCTGCCCCTGGCGTCATGAAAGCGGGCTGATTGGTGCGCGGATCGATTGCCTTCACCGGGGCTTTGTCGCCCATGATGGCGTCCATCAGGTCGGCGTCTGTCAGACGGCCGTTGTCGAGCAGGCGCTGGTTCTGCTGAGCGGTCCATTCCGTTTCGCTGAGCGGCTTGGGCGCGCCCTCCAGGATCTGCATCAGGTCCGTTGCTTCAACGGTCAGGGAAGGCAAAAAGGCCCGCTGGCCTTGATTGAGGACCACCGGAGAAGCCATCTGGCGATCCATCGCAGCCGCTTCCATCATGCGGCGCTCTTCCAATGCGCGCAGGTTATCAGCGGTGTTGTTCTGGAGCGACGTCGCGGCCTGAGTGTCGTACCCGTAACGCTGCGTCGCGTTGCCCTGATCTACAGCGTAGTAGCCCTGCGACGGGTTCCATCGGCCGACTGCCTGCCCCATTCGGTCGAAGCGTGTCTGGTCAAGGTTCGGGTCTTGCGAATACTCAAAAAGTCGACCGAGATTGTTCATCTCAGCGCGGCGCGCATCGGCCGTCGCATAGGCGGCTGCGTCTGCACCGCTCTCCATGCCCATGGCGGGAGCGAACAGCGACGACAGGTTTGCGGCGGCTTGAGCCATAATTGGGCTGTTGAAATGCCGATTTTTCGAAATCATGGCGTCGGTTCCTTCAGTGCGCCGTCATCGGTTCGGGATGGAACACGGCGGCGAGAGGGTTGCGGCTGATAGCGTGGGCAAGATCGGGCTGATTGCAGGCAGCGACGAGGCTGCGCAGATGCAAGGCCCGGATCTCGGCTTCGAACAGCCGAGTGAAGGCCAACAACCACAGAAACCTGTCAGGGTCCGAAGCTGTCAGAGCCGCAGAGGCCGCGCCAAGCGCGTGATAGACATGCTCGGCAGGAAGCCGGCCCATGAGCGCCGGATCGGCGACCACCTGCGGGGCTACTGCGAACAAGAGCCGCTGAGCATCAGCCGCGAGGGTCTGATCGAGCCCGCCCAAGCTGGTGGCCGCGATCATTGCGGAAAGGCCGTCAGCGCAATTCAGAAGGGCATGCTTGCCCTCGGCTGCGTTGCTGAGCTTGGCGACGGCAATTTCGAGGCATTCGTTCCCGGTCTTGGTGCTCATGCGAACAACTCGGCCTCGTTAGCCGCCTTTCCGAGTATCTGGTCGATGGTCCCATGCTCACGATCTCGCCGGCGCCTTTCGAGGTTCTGGCGGTGTTCGGCAATTCGGGCGTGGTGGATGAGGATCTTCACGCGGGTGCGGTCATCGATGTACCGGTCGGCGCTGGTGTCTTCTTTGTCGATCGCCTCGACCAGCCGCGCGGCGGCCAGCAGGCCTTCGGTCAGATGCTCGGCCTCGATCTTTCCCATGTAGGGGTCAGACGTACCCCACCGAATAGCATTTCCAAGTGCTCCGTAGACGCCAGCGAGCAGATCCCGCGTCGGTCGGCTGTCGGGCAGCTCGTACCTCTCGCGCCGGGGGTCGGAGAGGTCCAGAATGGTCCCAAGACCCATCTGGAGATTGAAGGTCCAATCCGATTGCCCGCCGACCAGGCGCAATTGCTGAATTGCGTGAGCCGCACTCTGATTTGCTGCCTGTACTGCGATGCCGTCCACGGTGCAACCTGCTTCGACGTTGATGTTGTCGAAGTTTCGGCTGTGCTGACTGACTGATCTACCCCTCCGTTTCCGGAGGAATACTGCGAAGGGTTCGGCGGGATCAAAGGGGCGCATGGCTGCATCGCATGGTCACGAACTGGCGCGTCGGCGGAGTGCTGACGGGTTTTGTTCGATTGACGAGAGCCCGAGACGGGCGGCGATGCGACTGCTCGATTTTCGCGGTTTACCAGCGACACGAATGTAGCAGGAAACAGCTCCCGAAGCCAGCGGGGCGGGTGCGTTTTGAGAGGTCCGAACATCCACGAAATCGCAAATTTCTAGCGGCGCGGCCCGGTGGGGGTCAGATGCGCGGGCGACTATGTGCCAGGGGTGCGGGCGGGGGCGCAGGGTAGCAGCGGTGCGGCGCGGGCGCTGCTGCGTTGCGGCCAAGCGTGGCGCGTCAATGCTATCAGGGCCGTCTCATGGTGTCCGCTAGGGCATACCGTAGCGTAAATGCATTTTCGGTCACTTTTTACGTACGTACGGGTTGACATACAGTCAACGGTCATGATTGTATACGGTCACAACCCAAGCGTACGAAGGAGAGACGCTATGAACATTGCCCATGCTGAACAGATGCTCCGTGAATTCGCCATGCTCCAGCACGAAGTGCGCGAGACAATCGCATCGGGCGATCTGGCGACGACGAGGGACGCTCTGGGAGAGATCGAAGCCATTTGGATGCACTGCCAGTGGCCCCGCCTTCGCGAAGCTACCGCGACCTTCCTGCGCAACCATGCCGAATACGCCGACGCCTATTGCGTCGGGGTGATGTGAGCCATATCCATTTCAACCAAGGAGGGCCGGCGCAAGCCGGCCAATTCATCATGAAGACAGTTCTATATTGCCGGGTCTCCACCACAGAGCAGACCCTAGCCCACCAACAGACCCAAGCTGAAAAGGCTGGGTTCGTCTTTGACCGCGTCGTTGCCGATCACGGCGTCTCAGGCTTCAACGTCAAGATGCGGGACCGACCTGAAGGACGAAGGCTTTTCGACATGCTGCGAGAGGGCGACACGCTCGTGGTGCGCTGGGTTGATCGCCTTGGGCGAAACTATGCGGATGTGACAGAGACGATCCGCGAATTCATGGCCCAAGGGGTCGTGATCAAGACTGTGATCAACGGCCTGACCTTTGACGGCTCGACCAAAGATCCCATGCAGATGGCCGTGAGGGATGCGATGATCGCCTTTATGGCTGCGTCGGCCCAAGCGCAGGCGGAAGCGCTCAAGATAGCCCAGAAGGCCGGGATTGAGCATGCCAAGGCGGAAGCGGCCCAACGGACGAAAGTCTACCGGGGCCGGAAGCCGAGCTTCGATCGAAAGACACTGGCGAGAGTGATCGAGATGCTGGCGGAAGATGCCGGGGTGACGGCGATCGCCGACGAAACCGGACTGACACGCCAAACGGTTATGCGGATCCGATCCGATCCGGGCGCCGCCGATAAGAACCTGAGTGAGTGGGGCTTGTAGCCGTAACCCCGCCTTTGCCACGTCTCGGGCGCGTTGATTGACGAAACGCGCCCGCAAGGGCATTTTGCAGGAGCGCCACAACCTGGAAAGGCGTCTGCTATGGCCCACATGCCCGATAATCTGGTCTCGAACACGATGGCGTCACGCCAGGCGCGCGGCGTCGTTTACGTGGGGTTGGCCTTTCTTACTCACTGTGTGATTTGGGCCGCCATTCCGGCGCCCTTTGCGCTCGCGTTCTCCGCTGCGTTGATACTGGTCGAGCGGTTAGCTGGAGAGCTTGCGGATACCGTTCTTGGTGCCGTCGCGGCCCGTGACGAGGTCGCGTCGAACCTTATGGGCGCACGGCCCGCAACTGGCTTTCGTGATGAGCTGAAATTCGAGCTATTTGGCCCATCGGCCGCCATAGGTTTGGCGGTGCTGGCAGCGGTCGCGGGTCTTCTACTGAAGCCATGGCTTGCAACGGGTTTGCAGTGGCTGGGTGCATAGATCCCGACGCTGAACGGGCGAAGCGCGAAGAGTTCGTTGCCCTCGTGACATGCGGCATTCAGGTGATGCTGCAAGATGCCTATTCGCAACCGGGCCTCGATACAGAAGGAAAGGCGCGAGCGCTCAGCATTTATACTCTGAGCCTCGCTGACGCCCTGTCGGCCGCAGATAGAATCCCGAGTGACCGATCAGCGTCGAGTGCTGCTCTCGATGTGCTCGACCACGTATTCGGCGGCATTCACTCTCCAGAAACTGACCCGGATCGCTCTTGGCTGGTTGAGATACGGGAAGGCAAACGCCGCAAGCATCGAGCTTACTGGGCTGGGTATCAGCCGCACAGCGTGGTGCGAAAGCGCGTTGCGCAGATGCGCGCACCGATCAAAGCCCCCGGTGATTCCAAGCAGCCGACGCCGCCGGATTCCCCGGGGCTTTCGCAACCTACCACCCCGACGCCGACTGAGCGCTACCACGCCAGAACACGAGCGGCGCGGGTCGAACGGATAGCAGACCTTCATAAGACCCCGAACGCCCGAAAGATTTTGAAGGCCATTCATGCTCGCGGATCGATGCAACTGAAGGACATCAGCCCGCTGGTCCCGAAGATGAAGCGTCTCGCGTTGCGCGCCGTCATGATGCAACTGCGGGAAGGCGGTTGGGTCGAAAGTGTAGGGCAAGGGGGCGGCGCGGCCTGGACCGGCACCGACCAGCTTAAGAACTCGAAGATCTGAGGGAGGCACTAACTGCCACCCTCATTCGAAAACGCTGCCCTCGGCCCCGGCTTCCATGAGGGCGAGGAATTCACGGCGCTCCCGCTCGATCTCTTCACCTGCCGCTTTTAGCTCGGCGGCCGTCATCTCATGGAGAGCCTTGGGAGGTTCATTGCCGGTGGTCGCATAGAGCCCGTTCCCACGCGCAAGCGCGCTCGCGGCTGCCGCTCGGCTGTTGGCCGGAGCGGTCTTGTCCTCGGCAAGATCGATCAAGGCGTTCACTGCCGCTTCCAGCCCACGGGTGCGCAGTCTTCGAATTGCTCTTGCGCGTGCTGCGTCTTCTTCATCGTGCTCGACTGTCATCAGTCAAAAACCCCTGTTGTCGCTTGCTGTTCTGCCTGGGCCAAGGCCCGGTATCGATCGCGCTCGGCTTCCAGATATGCAGCGTGCGCTTGTAGCGCCGCCAATTCCGGCGAGGCGGGACGCTCGGGCTGTTCTGTCAGCGCCTTGAACTCTTGCGCGATTTTACGGTCGGCGCGCTTCCGCTGCCGTTCGGCCTTTGATCCTGGTTTGTGACTGCGCTGCCATTCTTGGTGTTTGGCTCGCTGTTCGGGCGTCGTCTTCGCCAGGCGTCGTTCTTTGCGGCGGCGGTCCCGCTCGGCTCGCTTCAGCTTTTCATTCAGCTTGCGTTGCCAGTCCTTCGAGGTCGCGGCGGGGTACTGCAATTTATGCCATTCGTCACCGGAGGGTACAGCGCCACCGTGCCACCTGCATTTTTGCTTCCCCGCAACTGCCGGGTTTCCGCACGGCTCGCCCGTCGATCGGCTTGTTCCGTTGCACTTCGGTAGGTGCGGGCGAACCTCCTTGTTGAAGCGATCAAGGACGGCCCGACCAACTTCTTTCAGGCCGTGGCTTGCCCAAGCCTTCTGTCGGGGTGTGCGTTCAGCCATTCCGCGCCCCCTGTTCAATGAAGCGTGTCCATGGATTATCGCGGCCTGAGCATCCTGAACGGATTGCGCCACCGATCCTACGGACAAAACGTCCAGACCAGACAGCCCAAACCATGCTGCGGCATTTGCGGCTTGCGCGCGCGGTTAGATTTTCACATCTACAATTAGTTCCCACGGGGGTTCTGGGAACGAAGAGTAAAGAAGAGAGAGAAAAGGCAATCTCTATCTCGCGCACACAAGCCGCATTTGCCGCAAAACTCTGTCTGGTCACGTTAAATGTCTCCTATTTTCCGGACGTTTCGTCCGTGAGCCATCTTTTGGCCTGCGCGGACTTCTCGATAGCGGCTCGCTTGGCCTCTCTATCTCTGCGCTCCCACTCAGCACGGGCCGCAAAACGCGCATGGATCGTGGGATTGACGCTGCACCGGGCCGGGCCGTCCGTTCCTTGCTCGGCGGTCCTTAGCCAGCCAACGCTTTCGAGATCCTTGAGGATACGAGCACGAAGCCGCCGATTAGCATCTCCCCGTAAGCTGGTTCGAGCATCGTAGAGCGTGCGATGGCTGACGCTGTCCACCTCGGGATGCGTCAGCAGATAGCCTGCGAACCAGCGGCTCTCTTCAGCGTCCTGCCCGAGATCGAAATACTGCCGGTAGAACGTCATCGAGTGGCGAAGCAGGAACCGGGCGAAGTTGCCGGCGCGTTCGACCGTCGCCCTGCTGATCTGCAATGTGGGCTCGCTCAGGCCGTAGCTGGCGAACATGTCGACGCAATGGAACGTAAGAATGAGCCGCGGGAAGAACTTGCCCCACTTTTGGATATGCCCCTGCCATGCGAGCGGCATTCCGACGAGACCCTTCAGCTCGTCGATGTTCTCGGCTGTCTTGTTGAACAGTTCCTGAGCGGCTTCATCCATGCGCACCGCCGAAGGATTGTCGTATTCCGCCGCTACCAGCGCCCGAAGGAGAGCCCTATAGTCGCTCGCTGCTCTCGCGTCGGGCGCTTCATCGATGCTCTTGCGGGCCTTGCCGTCGTCCAGCACGAACAGGAACCGTTGCAGCATGCCGTCCGCGCCCAGATTTCGGGCGGCCTGGGCGATCTTCTCCGGCTGCGTACCCGCTACAATGCCCATAAGGGCCTGCTCGGCGCGGATCGAGCCAGCGCCTACACGGTCAAGGATGATCGGATCGCCGTCGAATAGGCGAAGCATCTGGGTCCGATCACCGTCACCGCTGGCCTTGTACGCTCCGAAGCTGCCGAAGAAGCCCATCAACTCGTCAGGGGTGCGGAGCAATCCACGCGGGTTGTCCGCATGAATTCGGGCTTGCATTTCAAAGGTCACGTCATCGACCGCGATGCGGCGTGTGATTGGCTCATCACCCGGCGGGGGTGCTCCCTTGCCCTTCTTGTGTGCCTGGGCTTGCGCAGCCCAGATGTCATGACGTGCCTTGAACTTTCGAAAAAACTCGCTGTCGATATCTCGCAGCGGCCGAGTAGCTGCGCTGATCGTCGGGGTCTTCACGCGCCCCGGATCAGCCACAAGCGCCAGCCACAACGACGCGGGCTCGGTCCAGCCAGTGTCCCGCTGCTTGACCTGGATGCGCAGCGAAGCCCCAATTGCGGCCGCTGTGACGCCGATCGCGGCGGATGCGGCGAAGGCCAGCGAAACGCCTTTGCGTCGCGCTTCAGAGCGGGCGAAGCGGTCGATGATCGGCGGCAACGCGTTATCAGGAAGATTGCCGAGATCCATCGGGTCTTCATCGCCGAAGATGTCGAGCGGGTCCGGCCAATCTGAAGAGAATTCCCGAACTTCCTCGAAGTAGCCCGCCCGCTCAGCAATGATCGGCGCGGCGCCGCGGCCCCAATCCCGCGAAAGCTTGTATTTGGTGATGTCGTCGAGGGCATCGCTCTGCTGGTCCCACACGTGGATGAGATCAGCGAAGTCTTGGGCTGTGAATTGGACATCCGCGCAGTAGGCCAGGCCCTTCGCCAAGCTGAAGCGAAAGCCGGATTTGCTGCTGTCGGGACCGTACAGAGAACTGGCGTCGCCGTTCCAGATATCTTTCAGTCGAGGGTATTGCTTCAGAGCCCTTTCGAACTTGCTGCGCAATTCGTCGGGCAGATCGGTGTAGTAGACCGACGCACGAGCGAGGCCCATGTCGATCTCTGCCGAAGCCTCAGACACGAGCTTATCCGTGTCGGCCTCTCGCTCCGGCTTCTGAAGCGGAGGCGCATACGCAGCAAGACGGTCGAGCGTAAATGTCGCTTCGTGGGCATCCACTAACCTAGCGATCAAGACCGTGGTGCGCCCACGTGCTCGCTTTTTGGCGTCGGGTATATTCTGCGTCCCCGGCAGTCTCAGAATGCGATCGATATTCTGCACGCTGTCGCCAACGAACAGCGCGGCGAGGCCCCGCCCTTGCTCTTCAACTGCTTTCTGGAAGGTGCTGGCGTCGAGCTTTTCGGCAAGCTTCCAAAGAAACTGAAAGCCGCCGCCGCTGTCGAGTGTGACGCTCGGCCGCATGCTATGCTTCAGCACCTGGGGGACGTACTGCTCCAGCTCGCTACGCGCCTCGGGAAATGGGAGCGATTTGTCGGGGTCTTTGTCCACGAACACGGCGCGGATAAAGGCGATATCGTCCTTCGCCAGCTTTCCATCGGCGCTGTTAGGCTTGGGGGCGTTGACGCTGAAATACAGGTTCGCTTTGCCGTCCCACGCGTCAACGTAGGCGGCGATCTCTGCCCAAGAACCAGGCGCGAAGGTTTTGCCGTCAGTGTAGCCGGTCTGGGGATTGATCCTGACGACGTTATGCCAGCCTGTCGGGTCGTAACCCTGCAAGAATTCAGCGGCAGTTGCGCCCGCTTCTGAACGTTTGGGCGGAGGGGCTGCGTTCGCCTTGCTCGCTTCCCACGAGGCCGCACTGCCCTGCGGCCGCAACGATGCGTTGCGATTTTCGATGGCTTCTGCTATGTTCATTGTACCTGCTTTCGATAGACCCGAGACGCCCTGCCAGGCGCTCGGGTTTGCTTTTTCTGGGCTATGCGTTGTTGACTACGAGCCGCAGTAGCGGTCTCGGTTTCACGGCAGCCCGCGCCCTGATGAGGATCGCGAGGCATTCCGCATCAATGAGTATTCGGCCTTCGCTGCGGTCGCTTTCGAGCTTGCCGCATTGGGCAAGGCTGCGAATGTGGCCGGCAGACCAGCCGGAACGTGCCACGGCTTCCCGGACCGTGATGAAGTCGATGGGTGGCAATGTGCTGATTGAGCGCATGGGTCGTCTCCTGTTCTGCGAACGATGAGGTTCAGCCTGCGGAGTTCGCGGTTCTAGTCCCGGTTTGGCGGCTGTGAGCAGTCGACACATCCAGGTCCTGAAGTACCCAGGCCGGCAGATCGAGCGCAGCGTGGATCGCTTGGGCTAGGTCAGCTCCGTACAGGCCGGCGAAGCGCTTGCCCGCTCGTGCCTTCGCGTAACAGCGCTCAAAGGACTGCATCGGCCAAACGATGAGGCTCCTGAACAGTGCGAGCCGCAGTTCCTCGTCTTCGAAGCCGCGGAGCGCGTCGAGCCTTCTGCCGATCACCATCCAATCGTAAACGCTGCAATCCCACAGATGCGGGATCCCCTTGACCCGGACGCGCTCAAATTCGCGGCGATGCCGGAGAGCGATCGTCTCGATATCGTCGAAGACCCCGTGGCTCTCGGCTGCATCCCGCACGTTCTTTGTCGTCAGTCGGCGGTTCGCTTCTGATTTCGGAATGCCGTCGGCAAGGTACTCGGCTGACTTCGCGTAGATCGCGTTCTTCGAGGCGGCAGGATCTTGGCACTTGATCTGCATTGCTGTGAACGCGATGACTGCCCGGCTCGGCCGCAGGGGTAGGTGCGCCGGCACTTCTCGCCGCCGATTGCCCTTCTTCGGGCGCGGCGCCAGCAATTCATCCAGCTTGTTCGAATAGTAGCGTGCGGCCTCTTGGCTTCGGAGAGCTGCGAGCTCCACGGCAGCAAAGTGATCGATTGTTTCGGGAGGGGCGGATCCCAATCGGGATGCCACATCCTTGCGGATCTGGTCTTTCAGAGCTTCCACAAAGGCGGGATCCTTGCAGTGAGGCGACTTGTCTGCGTCACCAGCGCACCAGATCAACACACATTCTTCGAGGAAAGCCTGACGGCTTTTGGGATGCGGCTTGAAATAGCTGCCGCTGCTTCTCTGCGCGCCGGTCATTGCTGTACCCGGCCGGGATAGGGAGATGCGAAATACTGCATGGTTTCACCTCTGCTCTCGCGGGCACCACGCCCACGTCAGTTGTTTTCCATCCAGTTCATCTCCGGGAATGTTGAGGTTTGGTCGTCTCGGTAAACGGTAGGCTAGCCCGCCGGGATGTTCAGGCGGCTGCTTCTTTCATGAAGAACTCGATCAGCGCGCGACGGCTGGCGACGTAGCGCTGGCCCACTTGGCGCACGGGCGGCAAATGGCCGGCCTGGATCATGTGATAGGTTTGCTGGTAGGTGCGCCCGATCTCCTTCCCGATCGGCCCCACGCCCCAAATCAGGTCCAGTTCCTTTGCTTCGGTCATGTGATTTCCTTTGCTGATTTCGAGTGGTTTATGGTTGTATAAATTACGGTGATTTTATTGCCTGTCAATCAAAATAGAATTACGGTGATTTCAAAAATGTGGGACAACTGCGAATGATACAGACCAAGAAAGCCGGCCGGGGCTCCGATCAATTCCCGCTGCGGCTGCCCGATGGCATGAGAGACACGATCAAGGCCGCTGCCGATGTCAGCGGCAGATCCATGAACGTCGAGATCATCAGCCGCCTGGAGGCCAGCCTTTCGAACGCAAAGCTGGAAGACCCCGAGCGCCGGGACTACGAGCGGCGCATCAGGGTGTTGCTAGACAACGAAGCCCGGATGAAAGACCACTTCAAGGACGCGCTGAACGCGCTGGCGCGCGGCGATGCCGAGAGGGCCCAACAGATCCTCACGCCGTTGACTTGGTATGACCGGCAGGCCGCTGAAGACAGCAGCAACGGAGTGGGCTGATATGGCGGTTTCGAAGCGCGAATGGGTGACGCCCAAGGGTGAGACGAAATCAGCTTGGGTCGTCCGCTACACCGATGCGGCCGGAAAGCGGCGGCTCAAGACATTCAGGCTGAAGAAGGACGCGGACGCCTTCGCGGCAACGGCCTCGGTCGAGATTAAGCAAGGAACCCACGTTGCCGACCGGGAGACGGTCACAGTCGAAGCCGCTGGCAGGCTATGGATCGCCTCGACGCGCGCCGCTGGTCTGGAGCGGTCGTCGATCGAAGACTATGAGCGGACGCTGCGGCTGCACATCGTGCCCTTCCTCGGCAATCTACGTCTGAACGCCCTGACAACGGTTCGGCTCCGGGCCTATGAGGACGAACTCAGAGAAGCCGGGCGCTCAGCCTCGATGATCAAGCGCGTCATGACATCCCTCGGCACGATGCTCGCCGATGCGCAAGAGCGCGGGCTTGTGGTTCGCAACGCCGCGCGGGAAATGCAGTCCAGGCGCGGCAGCAAGGTGGATCGCCAGCAGAAGCGCCAGAAGGGCAAGCTGAAAGTCGGGGTCGACATTCCCACAAGCGATGAGGTGAGGGCGCTGATCTCGGCAGCCGATGGCCGGTGGCGTCCGTTGATCCTCACGGCTGCCTTTGCCGGGCTCCGGGCGAGCGAGCTTCGCGGCCTGCGCTGGCAGGACATCGATTTTGACCGGCGCGAAATCCGGGTGCATCAGCGCGCCGACAGGTTCAATGACATCGGCAATCCCAAGTCAGTATCGGGCGAACGGGCGGTGCCGGTGCCGCCGATCGTGATCAATACGCTCAGAGAATGGAAACTGGCCTGCCCACGCCGCCACAGCGGCAAATTGGATCCAGATGGGAAGCCGGTGATGGTCCTCGATCTGGTCTTTCCCAACGGCGCGGGCAAGGTCGATAACCTGAACAACATGCTGAAGCGTGGTCTGCACCCGCTATGGGTAAAAGCCGGCGTGACGGTCGAGAGCGGAGAGACTGACGAGAAAGGACGGCCGGTGCTCGTGTCGAAGTACTCGGGCCTTCACTGCCTCCGGCATTGGGCCGCTTCCTTCATGATCAACCGGCGCGAAGATGGCGGCTTGGGTCTGCCTCCGAAGATCGTTCAGGAGCGGCTAGGCCACTCCACAATCGCGCTCACGATGGACCTCTATTCGCACCTGTTCCCGAAGGATGACGACGGCTCAGAACTGGCGAACGCCGCGGATATGGTCCTGGGTGCCGCGACATGAGCGCGACATGGGCGCGACAAGGATAGCCAGAAGCCTTGATTTGCAGAACGTGATGCATGATTTGTAATCAGGGGGTCGCGGGTTCGAACCCTGCCGGGGGCACCACTTCTCAACACATCTCGTCGTTTTTCCCATTGTCCTGACAGGCACTTCTTTGGCATGGTCTCGGCCGACAGCCGATGGAGACCCGATGCGCGAGACGTTTCATGCCGGCCTGGCTTTGGCCGCCACTGCCCTGTTTCTACTGCCGGCCGAGAGCCGGGCTGCCGACATCAAATATGCGTGTGAAGACGGCACGACCCTGACCGTTGCCTTCAGCGAAGCGCAAGCCGAGGTCACGATCCCGGACGGTTCGAAAGTCTCTCTGCCGCAGCAACCGGCGGCAAGCGGCTTCTGGTATTCGAATGGCCGCTACGAATTGCGCGGCAAGGGCGAGGAATTGCAGTTTGCCATCGGCCGCATGGCGCCGGTCACCTGCCGCAATGCCGGCGAGGTGACGGGGCAGTTCGATCGTGCCACACGCGCCGAGGTCGAGCTTGCCGAAAAGGATACCGGCTTCGACATGAAGGGCAAGCTCACCTGCCTGCGCTATCCCAACTTTACCCTGAAGGAACTCGATCTTGGCGAAAAGGGTGCCGCCGGCCTCTACATCGCTTCGTCCGAAGGCCCCTGCCAGCTCAACCCGACGCTCGACCGCAAGATTGAGGACGACACGGCCGGCTATCTCTGGGGTGCGGTTGGCCCTTACGCCTTTTTCCGCGGTGCCGACGGCTTGAATGGCGGCCTGCCATTCATGGTCTATGACGCCCGCACGGGTGAGCGACTGTTACAGGACCTGATTGCCGGCGAGTTTGCCGCTCTTTCCCTTGTTGGAGAGGAGCTTACGCTCCGCTATCGCCGCACCTTTGCCGCCAGTTGTTCCTTGCTGGCGGCTCCGGAGAGCTGTGCTGCGACCATCCGGCAGGAGCTCGGCCTTGTTGCCGATCGTCCGATGCCCGATTGTCGCGCCGCCTATCAGCCGGCGATCGATGCCGAGGCCGACGCAGCCAAGGAGATAGAAGCTTGGCCAAGCGTCATCGACTATCCGGTCGAGCGCAAGCTTTCGGCATCCGGCACGTCCTTCGTTGCCGTCGATGGCGATCTCACCTGCCGTCCTTCCATGTGAAAGACGGCAGCGTGGACTTAGCGCTTAGTCGTTGGCATCGAGGCGGACGGCATCCTGTATGTCGCGCAACAGGTCCGGCAGAGCGGCCTGCACGCGGTTCCAGCTTGGCATGAAGGGCGTGGCATTCGGATTGTCGAGATAGACCTGACCCGCCTCGATCAGGTTTGCCGCAAAGAGCTCGACGGCCTGTTCCTCGCGATGCCGGTCGGTGGTCAGCCCGTTCATCCGGGCATCGTGGTAATAGGTTTCCACCAGGTCGAGGGCTGTCCTGTAGTAGGTGGCCTTCAGCGTCCGGAAGGAGTCATTGCCGAACACGACGCCGTCTGTCGCGAGCTTGCGATAGAGCGCCTTGGTGATGTCGATCGACATGCGTGACAGGCCCTTGGCCGCATCCTCGGGCGAGAGCGGCTGATGCTTGTGGTCATAGGCGTCGGCAATGTCGACCTGGCAGATCGACTGGGTGGAGTAGTTGCGCCACATTTCCGAGAGAACGCCGATTTCCAGTCCCCAGTCGGAAGGGATGCGGATGTCCGAGAGGATCTGGGTCTGCATGGCGAACTCGCCGGCGAGCGGATAGCGGAACGCCTTGAGGAAGTCGATATAGGGGTGGTGGCCGATCACCTTTTCGAGGCTGAGCAGCAGCGGCGTCACAAGCAGTCGCGTCACGCGGCCGTTGAGCGACCGGTCGGCGATGCGCGGATAATAGCCCTTGGAAAAGACGTAAGGGAAACGCGGATGGGCGACGGGGTAGACAAGCCGCGCCAGCATGTCGCGCGAATAGGTGACGATATCGCAGTCGTGCAGGGCAACGACGCCGGCTTGCCGAGCAGCGAGCACATAGCCCATGCAGAACCAGACATTCCGCCCCTTGCCAGGCTGGTCGGGCGAAAGGGCCTCTGCCTTCAGCTTCTCGTCGACGGCGCGCAGCCGAGGCCCGTCATGCCAGAGGATCGTATGCTTCTGCGGCAGCCGCGAGAAATATTGCTTCGCGTGCCGGAATTGCTCTTGGTCGGCCTGGTCGAGACCGATGACGATCTCGGAGATATAGGGCGCCTGCGACAGCTCGGAGACGATATGTTCGAGGGCAGGGGCTTCGAGTTCGGAATAGAGCGATGGCAGGATCAGCGTGATCGGCCGTGAGGCGGAAAAGACGGTGAGCTCTTTCTCCATCCGTTCCAGCGATCGTTCCCTGAGATTGTGCAGGGTGGCGACAACGCCGTTCTGATGAAAATCCGCCATGTCTAATCCTTTCGTGATCAAGTCGGTTGCGGCCGACTCAGAGAAACCCCGTGGCAACGAGTTGATGGATCATGATGTTCCAGCCCTTAGGGCCCGATTGTTCCGAGCGCAAAATAGCACCCTCTCTCTCCCGTTGCGTGACGGGCAGGGGGCTGTGGGCCGGGTTGGCGATGATGATGCCGCAATCGGAAGCTTCCAGCATCGCAAGATCGTTCGGCGCATCACCAAGCGCGACAGTGCGCACCGTCTCGAGTGCGTTGCGCTGATAATGCGCGACGACCTCTGCCATGCGCGCGGCCTTGGAAGTCTTGGGCATGAGCGTAAAGAAGCGCCCGCCCTGGACAGCGGTGAAACCATGCGCCTCGAGCAGCGCAATAAACGCCTGCCTTTGTGCCTCGGTGCCGGTGAAGCGCCCCGGCTCGGAAAAGCGCCGTTGGCGAGCACGTTCGGCGGCGGGCAGTGGCAGCCCCGTCTCGGAGGCGACCCGCGCAACGTCCCAGTCGCCAAAGCCTTCGAAGCAGGCGGAAAGCTCTTTAGGTAATTCCCTAAGAAGATCCCGCAAGCGACTGTAAGGACTCACCGAACGTATGCCGGTATCCTCGATATCCGCGCCAAGACCCACGACGCCCGCGCCGTTCTCGACGATCATTGGATAGCCAATACCGATCGCTTCGGCGATCGGTCGCATTTCTGCTTCTGTCTTGCTGCTGGCAAGAATGACGGGAATGCCGCGTGACGCCAGAAGATCAAGCGCCGGCCGCGCCGCCTCGAAGGAATAGCTGTCGTGATCGAGCAGCGTTCCGTCGAGATCGGTGAAGACGAGCTTCATCAGCCCTTGGCCGCCAGATGCTGGCGCGAGGCATAGAGCGCAATCGCAGCCGCATTGGAGACGTTCAGCGACTTGATGGCGCCGGGCATGTCGAGGCGGGCGAGGGCGGATACGGTTTCCCGCGTCTTCTGCCGCAGGCCCTTGCCCTCGGAGCCGAGCACCAGGGCGATCCGGTCACCGTTGAGCGCCTTTTCCATGGGGGCCGGTCCCTCCGAATCGAGTCCAACCGAGAAGAAGCCGAGCTTGTGCAACTCGCCCAGCGCATCCGAAAGGTTGGTGACCTGGATATAGGGGATCAGTTCCAGCGCGCCCGAGGCCGACTTCGCCAGCACGCCCGATTCCGTCGGGCTGTGTCGCTGCGTGGTGATGACGGCACCCGCATTGAAGGCGACCGCGGATCGCATGATCGCGCCGACATTATGCGGGTCAGTCACCTGATCGAGCACCAGGATCAGCGGGCTGTCTTTCAGCGCTTCCAGACGGCGGACGGGCAGCGGACGGGTTTCCAGCATCACGCCCTGATGGATCGCTTCGGGACCGAGGATCTTGTCCAGATCCTGTGGTGTCACCGTTTCGAAGGGGATGCCGAGGTTTTCCACAGAGGAGATCTCGAGCCTGACGAGTGCGTTCTGCGTCGCCGAAAGCTTGATCAGCTTGCGCTCGGGATTGTCGAGGGCAGCGCGCACGGTATGCAGACCGTAAAGCAGAACCTGCTCTGGCGCGAGCTTCGGCGGCGTCCAGTCGGCATTGCTCTTGCGCGGCTTTTGCGGCCCCGGCGTCGGGATTTCGCCCCGTTCACGCTTGGCATCGCGCATCTGGCGGCGCAGCGTTGCATAATGGGTGTCGCGGGCGGTTTTTTCGGTTTTAGGATCTTTGGCCATGCGCTCTTATAGCGGCGGGCAGGGGGCGGGCATAGACCCAGGCAGAAAATCCCCTGTGCGTCCGGGGATGTGTCTGGCCTCTGAAACTTTTCGGAATTTTTCGTCAAACTTCGTGTTGACATGAGCCGGTTGGGCCGTCATATACCCGCCGCAGATCAGGGGGCGACGCACTCTGGTCTGGACTAGAAAGCTTGGTCGCCAGATCCGGACGAAAGAATGGAGAGATGCCCGAGTGGTTAAAGGGGACGGACTGTAAATCCGTTGGCTCAGCCTACGTTGGTTCAAATCCAACTCTCTCCACCATTCGTCCTCGGATCTGAAAATGCGGGTATAGCTCAATGGTAGAGCAGCAGCCTTCCAAGCTGAATACACGGGTTCGATTCCCGTTACCCGCTCCAGACACCTTCCGATCCTAACATCTGAATTTCAAACGGTATTCCGCTGCAGCATTGCCTTGCGTGAAGTGCTTTGCGCGGCGTCAGGATTCGGCTGTGGAAACCGTGGATTTCGGCCTCCGGGAGGCTTGTCATTTAACGCTTGCGCATTGCGCATGAAAGCCTTAAACGGCGGGACCAAACCGGTTCGCCGGGGCAACCCCGTTTCGTTCACAGGAAGCATTCAAATGGCAAAGAGTAAGTTTGAGCGCAACAAGCCGCACGTCAACATCGGCACGATCGGCCACGTCGACCACGGCAAGACGTCTCTGACGGCTGCGATCACCAAGTATTTCGGTGAGTTCAAGGCCTATGACCAGATCGACGCCGCTCCGGAAGAAAAGGCGCGCGGCATCACCATCTCGACGGCGCACGTCGAGTATGAGACGCCGAACCGCCACTACGCACACGTCGAA
>NZ_ALJF01000014.1 GCF_000300855.1 Agrobacterium albertimagni AOL15
CCCTTCTACAAGACCAGCGTGACGTTCTCCCCCAGTGACCTCGGCGATCTCGCGACAAAACTCACCCCGGGCATGCCCGTCGAAGTCTATATCGAAACCGAAGAAAGAACCGTCATCTCGTTCCTCGCAAAGCCATTCACCGACCAGATCACGAGGGCCTTCAGAGAGGAATAGGCGGTATCGCATCCCGTCCATGACATGGCTGAAGCCCAGATGCTGCATGGCCAGTTGAGGCAGCGGGCTTCAGTACACGATATTCCGGATCACCGGTTGATTCATGGGGCTGCTGCTGGGTTCTAAGGTCCTGCGCGATGCCATGGTGAGAGAAACCCGTGGCTGGGGAGGTAACTCTGCATCACGTCGACAACCCGTTAGGCACTCAGTTGTCGCCTATTTCTGCGGTATGGACAAAATAAGAAATTGGCGGATGGGGTGGGATTCGAACCCACGGTACGGTCTCCCGCACGCCGGTTTTCAAGACCGGTTCCTTAAACCACTCGGACACCCATCCGGACGGCTGCGTTATGCGCAAAGCCGCGGGATTTGGCAAGGGTGCGGCTGAGCAAATTGTCCGACAAAGGCGAGGTCCATGCGTGGGCCCGTGACCCGTTGCGACATCGCCGAGCAGCAACCATGCGTTAACCATGTTCGCAGAAGTCGGCCGCCACGATCGTTCAAATTGTGACTTTTCCCATTTTGGCCATTTTTGCACAGCCTTCATTGCGCGCAAGTGAGGGGAGGCATGGGGGCCTCTTGGACAGGGCGCAGATGATCAGCGCCCGCGATCTGAAGTGGGACACATGCATCTGACGACGCGCGGCCTCTTGGCCAATTCCGGGAAGTGGCTGGCGCTAACCCTGCTCTGTGCCTTTACCGCCTCCTGCTCGACCACCAAGGACACGGCCGAAAAGCCAAAGCGCTCGAAGGAATATTTCGCCGAGTCCGTTTATGGCGTTAAGGCGAGCCCGCGGGTTGTGGCGAGCGGTCCGATCCCGAAGGGTGGTGGCCGCTATATGGTCGGCAAGCCCTATGTCGTGAAGGGCAAGACCTTCGTGCCGAAGGAGAATCCGCGCTACGACAAGGTGGGTGTTGCGTCCTGGTACGGCGATGCCTTCCATGGCCGGCTTACCGCCAATGGCGAGCTCTACGACAAGGAACATCTGTCGGCCGCACATCCGACATTGCCTCTGCCGAGTTATGCCCGCGTCACCAATCTCAATACCGGCAGCTCTGTCATCGTGCGAATCAATGATCGCGGACCGTTCCACAAGGGGCGCATCATCGATTTGTCGCGCAAGACGGCTGACATGCTCGACATGAAGCACAGCGGAACCGGTGAGGTGCGGGTGCAGTATATCGGGCCGGCACGCATGGACGGCCACGATATGCCCTATCTGATGGCCTCTTACATCCGCAAGGGCGAGCGCGGACCGGTCATCGATCCGGGCGGCCAGATCGCCTCCGGCGTCATGGTCGCGTCCAACGATGTCGCAACGCCGCAGTTCCGACCGACCGTCGATCCGGTCTACCAGACGGCACTCAGCGGCTCGACACCGAGCAGCAGTGCTGCATCTCAGACGCTCGATGCTCAGGCGCTGATGCAGACGGGTGCAGCAGCCCCGAGTGCCGTGGTCTCAGGCGAAAGCTTCGCGGCCCTTCCGGACTTTGGGCCGATGCCGATGGCGCGTCCTCACCATATCGACGGTTACGACGGATCCGGCTATGCGGCAGCCTATGCACCGGAACGTCCGGAAGCCGGCGCGCTTGCCTTCGAGGCTATTCTCGTGCGCAATGAGGGCCTCACCGAGCGTTCGATTCTCGCTTCGGTCGCAAAGGGCGGCATCACGCTCTCCAGCGGGCGCTGAACCCGCAGCGACCGCGCTGGAATAGGCGCATCACTGTTGAGCCGGCCAGCCGAAGTGTGAACATGCGTCTTATCCTCTCCGCCTTCCTGCTGCTGGCATTGCTGTCGCCAAACGGGTCCATCACGAGCACCGCACGGGCGCAGGCCGTTCCGACACCGCAGCTGATCGAAACCAAGGCGGCCCAGGCCTATTTGGTCGAGGCGTCGACCGGCACGGTTCTGCTCGCCAAGAACGAGCGCCAGAGCTTTGCCCCGGCGTCGCTTGCCAAGCTGATGACGCTTGAAGTGGTCTTCGATGCGCTCAGAAAGGGCGAAATCAGGCCGGAAACGATCTATCCGGTCTCGGAATATGCCTGGCGGACAGGCGGCGCACCGTCCCGCACCTCGACAATGTTCGCGGCCGTGAAAAGCCAGGTTCCGGTCGCCGATCTGATCAGGGGCATCGCTGTGCAGACGGCCAATGACGGCTGCCTGATCATTGCCGAGGGCATGGCTGGATCGGAGGCGAAGTTCGTCGAGCGGATGAATGCGCGGGCGGCCCAACTCGGCCTTGCCGACAGCCGTTTCGGCAATGCCACCGGTTTGCCGCATCCAGACAACAGGTCGACCCTCTATGATCTTGTAAAGCTCTCACGCCATCTGGTGGCGACCTATCCCGATCTATACCAGACCTTCGGCCTGCCGGAATTCGAGTGGAACAAGATCCTGCAGCGTAACCGCAATCCGCTTCTGTCATTCGGCGCCGATGGGCTTGGGACGGGCTTTGCCGAGGGCAGCGGCTTTGCCATTGTCGCCTCGATGGAGCGCGACGGGCGGCGGCTGTTTCTGGGGCTGAGCGGCGTTGCAACCGACAAGGAGCGGACAGAAGAGGCGCGTCGTTTACTGAGCTGGGGTTTCGACAGCTTCGAGATGCGTACGCTGTTCAAGCCAGGCGAGATCATCGGTGAGGCGAGCGTTTATGGCGGGGCGCAGTCCAAGGTCCCGCTGGTCGCCGCGCAGCCGGTGGAAGTTTATGTCCCCGTCAACAATCCCGAACGCCTGCAGGCGCGCATCGTCTATCGCTGGCCGCTCAATCCGCCGCTCGCAGCCGACGCCGAGATCGCCACGCTCAATGTCCTGTCCGGCGATCGACCGCTGGTCAGTGTTCCCTTGAAAAGTGCCGAAGCTGTCGAAGTCGGAACGCTCAGTCAGCGGGCCTGGGATGCCTTGATCGAACTCCTGTTCTTCTGGATCTGACGGAAAATTTGGAGCCTCCAGGTCATCAGCGGTTTCGCAGGCTGCCATCTTGGTTTAGAGCCGTAGGCTAGCCCCAAAGGGCAGGTTCTGAAACGCTTCAGGCGGGAAGTAGCAAGGCATTGACGACGGCGCGCGGATTGTTCGTGAGTTTCGAGGGAGGCGAGGGGGCCGGGAAGTCGACCCAGATCCGTCTTCTCGCCGATAACCTGCGCGCCAAGGGGCATACGGTCATCACCACACGCGAGCCGGGCGGATCGCCAGGTGCTGAAGCGCTGCGCCATGTGCTCCTCTCCGGCGCCGCCGAGGCCTTCGGTGTGCGGATGGAGGCGCTGCTGTTTGCCGCCGCGCGTGCCGATCACCTGGATTGCGTGATCCGGCCGGCACTCGCCCGCGGCGACATCGTGCTCTGCGACCGCTTCGTCGATTCCTCCCGCGTCTATCAGGGTGTCACCGGCAATATCGAACCGCCACTGATGGCCGCCCTCGAGCGAGTCTCGATCGGCACAACCATGCCCGATGTCACACTCGTTCTCGACCTCCCGGCTGATGTCGGCCTGCAGCGCGCCCGCAGACGGGCAGGTGAGGAGGCCGCAACTGCCGCCCCCGACCGCTTCGAAAAGGAAAAGCTCGAGATCCACGAGAAGCGCAGACAGGGCTTCCTCGATATTGCCAGCCGTGAACCGGAACGCTGCCGCGTCATCGATGCGTCGCTCGACCAGGGACGGATCGCCAGCGATATTCTGTCCGAGGTGGTCGAGGTCATTGCGCGCAAGGCGACAACTGGCGCCGATGGCGGACAGGCGGCGCGCCCATGAGCGAAGAGAGGGCAGGGCTTCTCGACGGGGCGATTGCACCCGTCAGCAATCGGCATCTCTTCGGTCACGAGGCCGCAGAGGCCTTTCTTGCGCGCAGCTACCGCTCGGGCAAAGGACACCACGCCATCCTGGTCGAGGGGCCTGAAGGCATCGGCAAGGCGACGCTCGCCTTTCGTTTCGCCAATCACATCTTGCGCCATCCGGATCCCACAAGCGCACCGGAGGTCATCTCGGATCCGGATCCGGAGCATCCTGTGACCCGCCAACTCGCCTCGGGGGCAAGTCACAATCTCCTGCATCTGTCGCGACCGGTCGATGAAAAGTCCGGACGGGTGAAGACCGCAATCACCGTCGACGAGGTCCGCAAGGCCGGGCACTTCTTCGCCCAGACCTCCGGCACTGGAAACTGGCGCATCGTCATCATCGACCCGGCCGACGATTTGAACCGCAATGCGGCCAACGCGATCCTGAAGATCCTCGAGGAGCCGCCGAAGCGGGCAATGTTCCTGGTGCTCTCCCATGCCCCAGGCAAGCTTTTGCCGACCATTCGCTCGCGCTGCCTGCCGCTCCGGCTGCACGAACTGCCGCCGCAGGCGATGGATCAGGCGCTCGGACAACTGGGGCTCACGATCCCGACCGAGAAGCGCGAAGCCGTGTTGACGCTCGCCAAGGGCAGCGTGGCGCGGGCGTTGAAGCTCGTCAATTATGGTGGCGCCGACATTCTCGATGCTTTCGAACAGATGCTTTCTGCATCCGGGCCCGCGCAGCGCAAGATGATGTTCAAGATCGCCGATGCGCTCTCGGGCAAGGATAGCGAAGTCGCCTTCGGCTTCTTTGTCGAACATCTGGGCGATCACCTGGCCGAGGCCGCGAGAAGCCTTGCGCTCGCGGGCGATCTCTCCGGCGCCGAGCACTATGCGCGGCTCTCGTCTGTTATCAATCAGCAGCTCGGCATTGCCTCGGCCTACAATCTCGATCGCAAGCAGACCATGCTCGACGTGCTGGCGGCCATCGTGCGCTGACCGGCGCGAGTACCCATCTTCACGGCGCTGCAGCAAAACGGATGTTCCTAAAGCCAGAGGAATGTTTTAAGAGCGTTCGACCCCATTTGTTTTCGCCGTTCATGGCAGGCCGCCCCGCGCCGCCATGGTCACGCTCCGAGACAACAGCACACGACAATCGCAACCGACGAAAAGACAACAAGAAGCCATGAGCGATCCCTTCTACATCACGACTGCCATCTCCTATCCGAACGGCAAGCCGCATATCGGCCATGCCTATGAGCTGATCGCGACCGACGCCATGGCGCGGTTTCACCGGCTCGACGGTCGGGACGTGTTCTTCCTGACGGGCACGGACGAACACGGGCAGAAGATGCAGCAGACGGCACGCGCCGAGGGCATTTCGCCGGAAGAGCTTGCCGAGCGGAACTCCAACGAATTCCGCGAGATGGGCAAGCTGCTCAATTCCTCGAACGACGACTTCATCCGCACGACCGAACAGCGCCATCACGAGACGGTGCAGGAAGTCTGGCGCCGGATGGAGAAGAACGGTGACGTCTACAAGGGCGGCTATGCCGGCTGGTATTCGGTGCGCGACGAGGCCTATTACCAGGAAGAGGAAACCGAGCTGCGTGCTGACGGCGTGCGCTACGGTCCGCAAGGCACGCCGGTCGAATGGGTGGAAGAGGAAAGCTATTTCTTCAAGCTATCCGCCTATGAAGACAAGCTTCTGAAACTCTACGAGGACCAGCCCGACTTCATCGGTCCGAACGAGCGCCGCAACGAGGTGATCTCCTTCGTCAAGTCGGGCCTCAAGGATCTGTCGATCTCGCGCACGACCTTCGACTGGGGCATCAAGGTGCCCGGCGACGACAAGCATGTCATGTATGTCTGGGTCGATGCGCTGACGAACTACATCACGGCGACGGGATATGTCGAAGACGAGAACGGTCCGCGGGCCAAGTATTGGCCGGCCGACGTGCATATCATCGGCAAGGACATCATCCGCTTCCACGCCGTCTACTGGCCGGCCTTCCTGATGTCGGCGGGTCTGCCTTTGCCTCGCCGTGTCTACGCCCATGGCTTCCTGCTCAACAAGGGCGAGAAGATGTCGAAGTCGCTCGGCAACGTCGTCGATCCGGTGAACCTTGTGAACCATTTCGGCCTCGACCAGGTGCGCTATTTCTTCCTGCGCGAAGTCTCCTTCGGCCAGGACGGCAGCTATTCGGAAGAAGGGATCGGCACGCGTATCAATGCCGACCTCGCAAATGGCATCGGCAATCTGGCGTCGCGCTCGCTGTCGATGATCAACAAGAACTGCGAGGGCAGGGTGCCGACACCCGGTCCGCTCACCGCAGAAGACGAGGCGATCCTGAAGATTGCCGACGAGGCGATCGACATCTGCCGCGAAGAGATGGGCAAGCAGCAGATCCACAAGGCGGTCGCCGCCATCATCAACATCGTCAACGAAGCCGACCGCTACTTCGCAGCACAAGCGCCGTGGGTTCTGAAGAAGACCGACGAGGCGCGCATGGGCACGGTGCTTTATGTGACGGCCGACGTCGTTCGCCAGATTGCGATCCTGTTCCAGCCGATCATGCCGGAAACCTCCGCGAAGATCCTCGATCTGGTCGCCGTGGCTGAGGAAGATCGCGTCTTCGCCAAGCTCGGCGCTGCCGGTCGTCTGCAGCCAGGAACCGAACTGCCGGCACCGTCGCCGGTCTATCCGCGCTACGTCGCTCCGGAAGCGGGCAAGGCCTGACCGATGCTGATCGATACCCACTGCCATCTGGACTTCGCCGATTTCGATAGCGAGCGTGACGAACTGGTCACGCGCGCCCATCAGGCGGGCGTCAAGCAGATGGTGACGATCTCGACCAGGGTCAGGAAGCTCGAGACGCTGCTTTCGCTCACCGAGCAATATCCCAGCGTCTTCTGCTCGGTCGGCACGCATCCGAACAATGCCAATGAAGAGCTGGACGTGACGGCGGACGAGCTGGTGCGGCTGGCGGAAAGCCACGAAAAGATCGTGGCGATCGGCGAGGCGGGGCTCGACTATTTCTACGACACGCAGAAGCCCGAGGACCAGAAGACGGGCCTGATCCGCCACATCGAGGCGGCCCGGCGCACGGGGCTGCCGCTCGTCATCCACAGCCGCAGCGCCGATGAGGACATGGCTGCAATCCTGACGGAAGAAACAGGGAAGGGCGCCTTTCCCTTCATCCTGCATTGCTTCTCGTCCGGTCAGGCGCTTGCCGATACCGGCGTAGCACTTGGTGGCTATGTCTCCTTCTCCGGCATCGTCACCTTTCCAAAATCGGAGGAATTGCGCGAGATCGCAAAGTCGGTGCCGATGGACCGCCTACTCGTCGAGACGGACGCGCCTTATCTCGCGCCGAAGCGCTGGCGTGGAAAACGCAACGAACCGTCCTATGTGGTCAACACGGCCGAGGTTCTGGCCGAGGTCAAGGGCGTGAGCTACGCGGAGATGGCAGACGTGACGACAGAGAACGCCTTCCGCTGCTTTTCGAAAATGCCAAGGCTGAGCTGAGGGAACCCTGATGCAGGTCACGCGCCGGTTCACGCTGCTCGGTTGCTCGTCGTCTCCAGGTGTGCCCCGGATCAATGGCGACTGGGGCAATTGCGACCCCAACAATCCGCGCAATCGGCGCACCCGCGCATCCTTCTTGATCGAGCAGATCGGACCTAATGGTGGCAAGACGACGGTCGTCGTCGATACCGGCCCCGACTTTCGCGAGCAGATGATCCGCGCCCGGGTCGAGTATATCGATGCCGTGGTTTACAGCCATGCGCATGCCGACCACCTACATGGGATCGATGATCTCAGAGGCTACTTCATCACGCAGAAGAACCGCATTCCGATTTATGCGGAGCCCGCGACCATGGCCCGCATCGAGGAAGGCTTCGGCTACTGCCTGAGGACGCCGCCGGGTAGTGGCTATCCGCCGATCGTGGCACCCCACATCATCGAGGACATGGCAGAACCGATTGTCATCGACGGCGCAGGCGGGCCCATATCACTCTTGCCGCTGGAGCAGCAGCATGGCGACATCATCTCGCTCGGCCTCAGGATCGGCAATGTCGCCTATTGCTGCGACGTATCGGATTTCCCCGATGCGACGGTTGCCAAGCTTGGCGGCCTCGATCTGCTCTACATCGATGCCCTTCAATACAGGCCGCATCCAAGCCATCTGTCCCTCGATCAGGCGCTCGACTGGATCGCACGGTTTTCGCCTGGCCATGCCGTGCTGACGCACATGCACACGCCGCTCGACTATGAAACCGTCATGGGCGAGACGCCGCCGGCTGTCGAGCCGGGTTATGATGGTCATGCCGTGGAAATTCAGATAGTTATCTGACTATATTGCTAGGTGACTATAGAAACGCCTTAGAAAACATTGCTTCTATATGCTTTTTTCGGATTGAGGACGACTAAACGAGTTCGACTCTCACCAGATAGAGAACGAAAGCGGCCGTTCCGAGCGTAAGCAGCGGCCAGCGGATCTCGCGCTGGAGGATCAGCTTGGGAGCACAGAAAGCCGCAATCACGGCGACCGCCCACCATCCCATCGAGGCATTTGCGAGCACCAATCCAAGGCAGATGATCACCACTGTTGCTCCGAGGGTCATCTCGATTTCGGAGGTCCCGTCAGCCGTTTTCCAAAGCATCAGACCTGCACTGGGCAGACTGGCGGCGCAGGCAATGACGAGAAGTGCAGGGCTAAGATCCATGGGCGCTCCGTGCTGACGGAGACTGCCGAGCAAGCCGTGTGCCACTGCGGCCAAATGGGCGAGGGGGATCGATATCGGCTCATGAAAACCGATCTGCCTCTGCCTTCCCGCCGAGACACATGTTGCATTGCCGTAAATTTGGGCTTAGTGCGGAAAAGATAAGCAGTTGGAGGCGTTTCCGCGATGAACTTCATGCGCCGCACGCGTCTGCGGCAGATAGCCGGCTGGCTCGGAGATCGACCGTTCTTCGCACCCATACTGACCGGCGCGACACTTGGTGATCGGCTCATTGGTTGCCTGGGTGCGCTGATCGGCATCTGCCTGACCGGAATGGTCTGCAATCTGGCGATCGGCGGAGATCCGCAACTGCCTTTGATCGTGGCCCCGATGGGCGCTTCTGCCGTGCTTTTGTTCGCCGTTCCGGCGAGTCCGCTGGCTCAGCCATGGCCGATCGTCGGCGGCAATACGATTTCCGCTCTGGTCGGCGTGGCCGTCGCGCACCTGGTTTCCGATCCGCTTCTCGCCGTGGGGCTTGCGGTTTCACTCGCGATCCTCGCCATGTCACTGACCCGGTCGCTGCATCCGCCGGGCGGTGCTGCTGCACTGACGGCCGTGATAGGAGGTGCGGCGGTCGCAAGATCGGGCTTCTGGTTTCCGCTGGTGCCGGTGGCGATCAATGCCCTGATCCTGGTCGCGCTCGGCATGCTGTTCCATCGGCTGGCCGGACGATGCTATCCCCATCGTCCGGCGGTGGCGCCCGTCAATCAGCATGAAACGAAGGATGTCCCGCCAGCCTTGCGTGTCGGCTTCACCAGCGCCGACATCGATGCAGCCATCGCCAAGAACCAGGAAACGCTCGATATCAGCCGTGACGATCTCGACGCCTTGTTGCGTGAGGTCGAGCACGAGGCACTCATCCGCCAGCATGCAGCGCTGGCTGTGGCCGACGTCATGTCATGCGATGTCGTCACAGTGATGGCCGACGAAACACCGGAAGAAGCGCAGCGGCTGCTGTTGCAGCACAAGATCCGGACGCTGCCGATCCTGGACCAGACAGGCCGACTGATTGGCCAGGTCGGTCTGCGCGAGCTGGCCGCAGCAATGGATACGGTTCGTCTGCCAGTAGCCGAAGCCGTGACCGCCAGGCCGAGCGAACCGGCGGTCGCATTGCTGCCGAGACTGACGGATGGTCTGAGCCACATCGTCATTGTCACCGACGACGACAGACGCGTGCTCGGCGTGGTGTCGCAGACCGATCTGCTTGCGACCTTGGCCCGGAGCCTGGCTCACGGTGCTACAATGACGACGCCCACGGCGGTCTGAGGCGGAGGCGCCGTGGCAACTCACGCACTCGCGCCCCACACCCGTGACGTTCATGAGTTCCATAATCTATCTTATGCGATCTTTGGATGTTGTCTTTCCGGGCAGGCTCCGCCGTTCCCGGCCTTCTCCCGTTGACAATGATCCGACGTCAGTCGTCCGATCCAGTTGAATGGCGCAGAGCTCGGCCCCAGGCGATCCTCAGATCGCCCCCGTGACGCGCAGAGCCGACAACACCACGCCACCGATCAAGACGGTTGAAGACGCGATCGTCGCGAGGACCAAAGCGACAAGCCGGATCGCCGAAACATGCGGTGAGATTTCCAGTTCGAAATTCTGCCGTATCACGTCTGGATTGCGGCAGACGATCTCGAAGCGCCCCGGAGCATCACAATTGAATGAGCCAAGCGGAATGATCCTTCGTCCCCGCATGTCCGATCGTCTCACCTGAAACAGCGCTCGACCATGGGAGCGATAGTCGCACGGCGCGCCTGTGTCGCGGTTCGTGATCGCAAAAGACGCGGAGAAATGCGACGTACCGGCAATGAAGGTCAGCGGCGGGATGACGACGCAGATCGTATATCGTCCCGCGGCCGGCAGCACGAATTGCTGGGGTCCGCCCGCAGCGGAGAACCGGTGCTTCACCTGTGGGACGATGACGCGTCTGAGCCGCGTAACGCATAACACCAAGATGTAGCCGCCCGCGATTGCAGTGGCGGCTGGTACAGCGAGCGACTGAAGAGTTTCCAGCGCCATCTCCGTTCACGTCCTTTTTCGTTCTTAAGAGCACAGCTCAACTCGGCAAATCTCGATCGCTGCCAGTCGCCCTTAGAGATCTGCCACATGCAGGATGGTCTTGGCCGAGATTTCCGTCTCCGAGGGATAGCCAAAGGCGTTGTTGATGTAGGTGACGCCGTCGATCTCCTTGTTGCGGTTCAGGTGACTGTGGCCGTAAAAATGCTTGGATGCGCCGAGCGCCCGGATCCGCGCTTCGAGCCTGTTGGTGCCGAGCACCGGAAACAGCGCCTTGTGCTTTTCCGGATAGCGCGCTGGCATCAGGTCGATGCGCGGCACGAAATGTGAGACACTGTAGACGGTGGCGTAGCCAGACGTGTCCGGGATGACATTCATGGCGTCGAAACGCGCGGCAACCTCCGCAGGCGCAAGGCCCTCCCAATTGCATTTGTAGAAGTCCATCCAGCCGCGGCGAATGGTCGGACCGGGTTCGCCGAAGGAATAATCATACCAGGCGAGCAAAGGCACGATCAGCGTCTGGCCAAGCGCGAGCGACCCTGTCTCGATGCCGTAGTCCCGGCAAAGCGCGTTCAGCGTCTCGAATTTCTCGAAGGAGGGTCCCTTCCCGCTTCTCGCCGTCCATAGATCGTGATTGCCCGGCAGAAAGAGCAGCTTGGCATAGCGCGGCACCAGTTCGTCGAAACTGGCTTTCACCAGATCGAGTTCGTCGGAGAGATCGCCGGCGACGATCAGCACGTCATCGGTGAAGTCTGCGCGAGAGAGGCCACGCAGCCAGTCAAGGTTCTGACGGTAATCGACATGAAAATCGGATCCGAGAAAGAGGCGCATGCTCAGCGGATCCGGAAAGGATTGGAAAACATGTTAGCCTTCTAGCGGATTCTGGCACTTCGGCAAGAGACGGCGAGGTCCCGACATCCCGCCCTACTGCTTCAGTCAACGACACCTGGCAGAGGTGGGGCAGACCCCCCTTCCCGCCACTCAGCGACAAGCCGCAGTGGCAGAACGGCCCGAATGTCTTCCGCATTGGCGGCAATCACGAGCTCGTAGTCGCCCGCTTCGGCGATCCAGTCCCGGGCCTGCGGATCGAAATAGGCGAGATCGCGGATCCCGATCGAGAGCTTGGCTGTCGCCGTCTGACCTGCCGGAATGGCAAGCTTTGCAAAGGCCTTGAGCTCTTTGACCGGGCGCGGCAGGCGCGCGGACTTAGGCTTGACATAGAGCTGTACCAGCTCGGCCCCTGCCCGCTTGCCTGAATTCTTGACCTTGACCTCAACAGTGACGCCGTCCGGACCCATCTCGGTGCTGAAAGAACGCGGTGCGGACCAGTCGAAGCTCGTGTAAGACAGGCCGAAACCGAAGGGGAAGAGCGGCTTGACGCCATCCGCATCATGGTGCCGGTAGCCGACCGCGAGGCCTTCCGCGTAGACGACATGGCCGTTCTCGCCCGGATACGTTCTGGGATCACCTGTAATGGCGGAATTGTCGGAAAGACGCTGTGGGAAGGTCTGCGGCAGACGGCCGCCGGGTTCGGCATCGCCGAAGAGCACGTCGGCAATCGCATTGCCGGCCTCCTGACCCGGATACCAGGCCTCGATGACCGCCGACACCTTGTCGAGCCATGGCATTTCGACCGGGCCGCCGGTCTGGAGGACGACAACGGTGCGCGGATTGACCGCTGCGACCTTCTCGATCAGTTCCTCCTGCCGCCCGGGCAGGCGCATGTTGGGCAGGTCGAGGCCTTCGGTATCCCACTCCCCTTCCCGGCCGACGACCAGCACGGCCACATCGCAGGCCTTTGCCTGTTCGACAGCTTCGGCAATCGCCGCATCGGAGGTCGGGAATTCCACGCCGAAGCGGACGGCACGGATCTCGATGCCCTCATAACCCTCAGGCATCGCGCGATAATCAACACGGATCTCGTAAGTGCGGCCGGCTTCGAGCGGCTTTTCGACACGCACTTCGGTATTCCCGAGGCCGAAGAAATTGTCGCCCTTCGCCCAGCCGGTTTCGCCATCCACGACTAGTTCACCATCGACATAGAGCTTGGCGAAGCCCGCATTGGTGAGGCCGAAGACATGCGAGCCCGTCTCTTCCGGACGGAAGCGGGTCGTCACGCGGGCAGAAAAATTCCGTGGGTTGAGCGAGCCATCCGGCATGTCGAGCCAGAAGAACTGGCTTTCTTCAGCCGTCGAGCTATGAACGGCCGGGCCGGACCAGTCGCGCCCGTGGAAGAACTCGACCGAGACCTCGCCGCGGATCATCTGCGTCAGGCGATTGTTCCGGCAGGCCTTCAGATGGATCACCCGGTTGGTGCCGGAGAGCGCGCTCTTGATGCCCTCGAGCGGGCTCACCTTGTAATGCGCATTGATCTGGGCGCTGCCGCCGCCCATGACGCGCGATTCGGCGGCATTCGGACCAATCACGGCGATCCGGTCGAGCGCCGCCTTGTCGAATGGCAGGATGCCGTCGTTTTTCAGGAGCACCATGCCGTCTGCGCCAAGCTTACGGATCAGGGCACGATGCTCTGGCCGGTCAACGGCCCGTTCCTCATGCATCGAGGGATCTGCGAAAGAGCCAACGCGCTCCAGGAGCAGCAGGATGCGGCGGGCGGCGGCCTTGACGGTTTCCGCTGGCACCCTACCCTCGCGAACGGCAGCCACCAGTTTGTCCCCGCGATCGCGCGTCGGACCAGGCATTTCGAGATCAAGGCCGCCGATGACAGAAGCTTCCGTCGTATGCGAGCCGAACCAATCGGACATGACGATGCCGTCATAGCCCCATTCCTCGCGCAAGAGTTCCGTCAGCAGCCAGTGGTTTTCGCTGGTCCAGACCCCGTTCAGGCGGTTGTAGGAGGACATGATCGCCCAGACGCCGGCCTGTTTTACCGCGGCTTCGAAGGGCGGCAGATAGATTTCACGTAGGGTGCGTTCGTCGAGATCCGACGACATGGTCTGCCGCTCGACTTCGCTGTCATTGGCAATGAAATGCTTGATCGTGGCGGCGATGCCCTGCGACTGCACCCCCTCGATATAGGCCACTGCCAGCGCCGAGGTCAGCATCGGGTCCTCCGAATAGCATTCGAAGTTGCGACCATTGAGACCCGAACGATGAATGTTGACGGTCGGTGCGAGCAGCACGCGGGCACTTTTCGTCTTCGCTTCCTCGGCCAGTGCTACGCCCATCTCGCGCACCAGCTCGGGGTTCCAGCTGGCCCCGATGCCGATGGCTGCGGGGAAGCAGGCCGATTTCACACCGCCGACCAGCGAGCCCCCGCCCCGTGCGCCGTTCGGCCCGTCGGTCACCTTGATCTTGGGAATGCCGAGGCGTTCGACAGCAACTGTAGTCCAGAAATCCGCGCCGGCCAGCAGAGCTACCTGCTCTTCGAGTGTCATCTGGTCGAGCAATTGGTCGAGCATGGCAGGGCTCCTCGTCACGCTAGGCAGTCAGCATTACTCGCGGCCACGTTGCAACCGCGCTTATCCGTTCTGCTTTAAAGCGGTTTTCGGCGTGCCTTGTCCAGCCTTGGGCAGGGTCAACCGTGCGCCTCTGCTCACGATCTCGCGATGAGCGACATCAAATTGTCATCAGGCCTTTTCGTCCCGGCGAATCGTCCTATCCTTTTAATTCGGACTTCCTGAAACAAGGGGATGATGATGAGCATGCGGATTGGAGTTGCCCTATTTCTCACGGCCGGCCTGCTCGCTGCCCCGGCCATGGCCCAGCAGGATGTGAAAACCGAGGTCGCAGGCCTCGCGAAAGATGTCATCGAGCAGCAGATCGCAGCCTTCCTCAACGATGACGCGACGACCGCCTATTCCTTTGCCTCGCCGGAGATCAAGTCGGTCTTTCCCAATGCCGAACGCTTCTTCGAAATGGTGAAGAAGAGCTATGGCCCGGTCTACCGGCCCGGCAACTACGCCTTCGGCCGCCACCAGGTCTCGCCTGACGGCACGGTCGCCTATCAGGAAGTGCTGATCTCGGCGCCCGACGGCAAGGACTGGGCCGTCTATTACGAGTTGAAGCGCCAGCGCGATGGGCAGTTCGCCATCAACGGTGTCCGCATCAAACGCGAAACCAACAGTCAGGGCATCTGATCTGACAGATGGGTGCGCGGCATGACCACCCTGCCCTGACGTCCATCAGACCGGGTCGATATCGCCGCGTGCCCACATCTCGATCGTTTCGGCCTTGAAGTCCTCAAAGCGGTCCTCGGCGATCGCCTGGCGGATTCCCTGCATCAGCTCCTGATAGTAGCTGAGGTTGTTCCAGGACAGGAGCATACCGCCGAGCGCTTCATTCGAACGCACCAGGTGGTGCAGATAGGCGCGCGAATAGTCGCGGGTCGCGGGGCAGGAGGACTGCTCGTCGAGCGGGCGCATATCCTCGGCGTGACGGGCATTGCGGATGTTGACCTTGCCGCGTCGGGTGAAGGCGAGACCGTGGCGGCCGGAACGGGTCGGCATCACGCAATCGAACATGTCGATACCCTCTGCGACCGATTTCAGCATATCGTCAGGCGTGCCGACGCCCATCAGGTAACGCGGCTTTTCGGTGGGAAGCACCGGCAGCGTGATGCGCAGCATGTCGAGCATGACGGCCTGCGGCTCGCCGACGGCAAGACCGCCGATGGAGTAACCCTTCAGATCGAGCTGCTTCAGGCCCTCCGCCGAGCGGATGCGCAGTGCCGGCTGGTCGCCGCCCTGGACGATACCGAACATAGCCTTGCCGGGCTGGTTGCCGAAGGCCACGCGGCAACGTTCGGCCCAGCGCAGCGACAGTTCCATGGCGCGTTCGATCTCGCGCGGCTCGTTGGGCAGCGCCACGCATTCGTCGAGCTGCATCTGGATGTCGCTGTCGAGCAGGCCCTGGATCTCGATCGAGCGCTCCGGCGACATGTGGTGCAGCGAGCCGTCGACATGGCTCTTGAAGGTCACGCCCTGCTCGTCGAGCTTGCGTAGACCCGACAACGACATGACCTGGAAGCCTCCGCTATCGGTCAGGATCGGGCCGGGCCAGCGGATCAGTTCATGCAGACCGCCGAGACGGGCAACGCGTTCAGGACCGGGGCGCAGCATCAGGTGATAGGTGTTGCCGAGGATGATGTCGGCACCGCCTTCCTTGACCTGATCGAGATACATCGCCTTGACCGTGCCGACGGTTCCAACAGGCATGAAGGCCGGCGTGCGGATCGTGCCGCGCGGCATGGTGATCTCGCCGAGGCGCGCCTTGCCGCTGGTGGCCTTGAGATTGAAGGTAAAATTCTCGGACATCGGTCAGTCGTCTTTCCGGAAGAGAAGGCTGGAATCGCCATAGGAGTAGAAGCGGTAGCCGGTCTCGATGGCGTGGGCATAGGCCTGGCGCATCGTGTCGAGGCCGGCAAAGGCGGACACCAGCATGAAGAGTGTGGATTTGGGCAGGTGAAAATTGGTCATCAGCAAGTCCACCGCCTTGAAGCGATAGCCGGGCGTGATGAAGATGCCGGTTGCACCCGACCAGGCTGGAATGTGGCCATTGTCTTCGGCGGCACTCTCCAGCAGGCGAAGCGAGGTCGTGCCGACGGCGATGATCCGATTGCCGCGCGCGCGCACCGCATTCAGGGCAGCAGCCGTCTTCGCGTCGATATGGCCGATTTCCTCGTGCATCTTGTGCTCGGCGGTATCATCAGCCTTCACCGGCAGGAAGGTGCCGGCGCCGACATGCAGGGTGACAAAGTGACGTTCGATACCGGCGGCGTCGAGCTTGGCGAAGAGATCTGGCGTGAAATGCAGGCCAGCGGTCGGGGCCGCAACGGCGCCCTCTTCGCGGGCATAGATGGTCTGGTAGTCGGCGCGATCCTTTTCGTCCTCCGGCCGCTTGGCGGCGATGTAGGGCGGAAGCGGGATATGGCCGACGGTGGCGATGGCCTGATCGAGATCGGGGCCAGAGAGATCGAAGGCGAGGGTGATTTCGCCCGCCTCCCCCTTTTCGGCGACGGTTGCGACGAGCGAACCCGCAAGGCAGGCCGCGCTCTCACCCTGCCCGACACCGAAATCGATGCGATCACCCTGCTTGATACGCTTGCCGGGCTTGGCAAAGGCCTTCCACCTGGAGGTACTGACGCGCATGTGCAACGTGCATGAGACGGCGATCTCCTCGGCGCCTTCCCTATGCCGGATGCCCTCGAGCTGCGCCGGAATGACCTTGGTGTCGTTGAACACAAGCGCATCGCCGGGCCTCAAGAAGGACGGCAGATCATAGACATGATGGTCTTCGAGAACGGGTTCGTCCTCCGGGCGGACGACGAGAAAACGCGCATGATCCCGCGGGCTCGCGGGCCTCAGCGCAATATTGTCGTCCGGCAGGTCGAAATCGAAGAGATCTACACGCATCGCTTTCCATCAGGTCTGGCTTGGCGGGTCTAAACGCGAAAACCCGCCCGGGTGCCATGCACCGAGGCGGGCTTCCGAAGATGAAGCCAATCAGGCGTCGGCGGCAACCTTCATCGAGACGATCGAATCGGGATCGCTGACAGGCTCGCCCTTCTTGATCTGGTCGATGATGTCCATGCCTTCGATGACCTGGCCCCAGACAGAGTATTGCTTGTTGAGCCATGGCGCATCGGTGAAGCAGACGAAGAACTGCGAATTGGCCGAGTTCGGGCTCTGCGAGCGCGCCATGGAGCAGGTGCCGCGAACATGCGGCGTGGCCGAGAATTCAGCCTTCAGGTCAGGCTTGTCCGAACCGCCCATGCCGGCGCGGCCAGGGTTGAAGTCTGCGCCGCCCTTCTTGCCGAACTTGACGTCACCCGTCTGCGCCATGAAGTCAGGGATGACGCGGTGGAAGACAACGCCGTCATAGGCGCCTTCACGCGACAGTTCCTTGATGCGGGCAACATGGCCAGGGGCCAGATCCGGGAAGAGCGCGATGACGACCTTGCCCTTGGTGGTTTCCATCAGGATGGTGTTTTCCGGATCCTTGATCTCGGCCATGGTGTTTCTCCTTGGTTGGGGCTTCTCGCCCATTAGATATCAGTTGCGGCCGACGGTGACCTTGATCATGCGATCGGGATCGGTCACTTCGCCATTGCCGCCTTCGCCGCGCTTGATCTTGTCGACATATTCCATGCCGGCCACGACCTTGCCGACAACCGTGTACTGGCCATTCAGGAAGCCGCCTTCGGCGAACATGATGAAGAACTGCGAATTGGCAGAGTTCGGGTCCTGGCTGCGTGCCATGCCGACGGTGCCGCGCTCGAAGGGAACGCTCGAGAATTCAGCCTCGATGTCGGGCAGGCTCGAACCGCCGGTACCGGCACGACCCGGCTCGAAGCCGTTTTCCATGTCGCCGAACTGCACGTCACCGGTCTGGGCCATGAAGCCTTCGATCACGCGGTGAAAGGCGACATTGTCGTATTCGCCCTTGGAAGCGAGTTCCTTGATCTGTGCGACATGCTTCGGTGCAACGTCAGGCATCAGCTGGATCACGACCGGGCCGTCCTTCAGCTGGATGGTCAGGAAGTCCTCGTTGGACTGGGCCTGGGCGGAGCCGAAGCCGGCGACAGCCAGGAGGAATGCGGTTGCGAGTTGGACGAGCTTCATGATCACTCCCGTTCTGAAAATTGCGGCTCAGCGGCCGTATCTGGAATTGAGGGCGGCAAGCACCGGCGCGGGTACGAAGGCACCGACATCGCCACCCATGGCGGCGATCTGGCGAACCAATGTGGCCGTTATGGGCCGCGAGCCGGTGGCTGCCGGCAAGAAGATGGTCTGCACCTCCGGCGCCATGGTCGCATTCATGCCGGCAAGCTGCATTTCGTAGTCAAAATCGGTCCCGTCGCGCAGGCCGCGCACCATGATGCGCGCGCCATGCCGGCGGGCCGCATCGACGGCGAGATCCGCAAAGGACACCACCTCGAGGTCCCCTGCCCTGTCAGGCAGAACCGCGGCCAGCGATTGACGTATCAGATGGGCGCGCTCTTCATAGGCGAACAGCGGTGTCTTTCCCGGATGCGTCCCGATCGCGACCACCAGACGATCGGCGATGTTCAACGCCTGAACGAGTACGTCCAGGTGGCCGTTGGTCATCGGATCGAAAGAGCCAGGATAAAATGCGGTCGCCATGAGAACCCGTCTGTTGGTTTCGCCCGCCTTTTGTCACGGAAGCCGGCTGATCGCAAGCACTCTCAGAGCGGGCCTTTGTCACGCCTTAATCGACCCGGGCACCCGGCCAGACCGCTGAACCGCAGATGAACGCGCCATTCAAGGGCGCTTCAGTCCAATCGCGATAGCTTTGTATCGTCAACCAAACCGAGACAGACCAAGGACGTTCCCATGCTCGCTCTTCTGATCGCTTCCGCCATCGCTGCGTCTCTGCTTATCGAACTTGGACTGATGGTTGCGCGGGACTGGATGGAGCAGTCGCCGCTGGACTGCGAAGATGAACGCCAGATGAACAGCACGTTCAAGAGGACTTCAGGCATCGCCCGGTAAACCTCTTCCTACACTGTGCGGGAACTATTTCCGCACGCAAGCATTTTACGGCAGCGAATGCCGGCATTCAAAGGACTAAAGCAATGCATGACAAGGTTACCCTGATCAACCTCGTATGGATGATGATGATGACTGCCATGGTTGCCACCTCTGCAACCTTTTACGTCAAGGACAGCAGTGACGCTGCATTCTACGGCCCCCCGATGACGGCCCGTTACCATAGCTTCGGCCATTAATCGGAAGTGAGTTTTCGCCGCTAGAAACGCAACGCCACGCTGAGAAAGAAAGGAATGACATGTTTATCACCCTGTCCGTTCTGGCTGCTTTGATCAGCGGCATGTTCGTAGCCTCGGTCGCCTCGGCGATCACGGCACTGAAGCGCGAAAACGACGATTTCCGGGCCATGATGGAGCGCCGCAAGGCATTCTGAGACCGATCCCAAGCGGTCACAGTCGGTGGATCCACACGCCGGCCCAAAAATAAGACCGCATCGAACTTGATGCAGACCTCCAGCAAAAAGCCCGCTCGGATCCAAGATCCGGCGGGCTTTTCGTTTGACACTCTACAAATGGAGAGACCGGCCCTTTAGGGCCGGTTCCACATCATTCCGTCGGGGTCTCGCCACCGCCTTCGCCATCAGCAACATCAGCCGGAGCGACAGTCGCCTCGCCATCGATCTCGACGTTCTCGGCGGCTTCCGCAACCTCGTCGTCGCTTTCCGGTTCGGTAATGCGCTCGACCGAAACAACCTTCTCATCCTTGGCGGTCGAGAAGATCGTCACGCCCTTGGTGGCGCGGCTGGCGATGCGGATGCCATTGACCGGCACGCGGATCAGCTGTCCGCCATCCGAGACGAGCATAAGCTGGTCGGTTTCCTCGACCGGGAAGGCCGCAACCAATTCGCCGATCTCCGCAGTCTTCGACGTGTCGGTGGCGCGGATGCCCTTGCCGCCGCGGCCGGAGGTGCGGAAATCGTAGGACGATGAGCGCTTGCCGAAGCCCTTCTCCGAGACCGTGAGCACGAACTGCTCGCGGGCCTTGAGCTCCTGATAGCGCTCTTCCGAAAGTTCGCCCTCGGCACCGACTTCTTCGCCAACCAGAGCGATATCGTCCTCGTCGACGCCCATGGCGCGACGCTCGGCGGCAGAGCGCTTGAGATAGGCCGCACGCTGCCATGGTTCCGCATCGACATGGGCCAAGATGGTCATCGAGATCAGACGGTCGCCGTCGGCCAGCGTCAGGCCGCGCACACCGATCGAATTGCGGCCGGCAAAGACACGCACTTCATCGACCGGGAAGCGGATTGCCTGACCAAGCGCCGTCGTCAGCAGCACGTCATCATGTTCGGTGCAGGTCTCGACGCCGAGGATCTGGTCGCCCTCCTCCTCAAGCTTCATGGCGATCTTGCCGTTGCGGTTGACCTGGATGAAGTCCGAGAGCTTGTTGCGGCGAACCGTGCCACGGGTCGTCGAGAACATGACGTCGAGGTTGCCCCAGCTCGCCTCGTCCTCGGGCAGCGGCATGATCGAGGTGATGCGCTCGCCGGGCTCCAGCGGGAACATGTTGATCATGGCCTTGCCACGCGACGTCGGAGTGCCGATCGGCAGGCGCCAGACCTTTTCCTTGTAGACGATGCCGCGCGACGAGAAGAACAGAACCGGCGTATGGGTGTTGGCGACGAACAGGCGGGTCGCGAAATCCTCGTCCTTCATCGCCATGCCGGAGCGACCCTTGCCGCCGCGGCGCTGGGCACGGTAGGTGGTGAGCGGCACGCGCTTGATGTAGCCGGCATGCGAAACGGTGACCACCATCTCTTCACGGGCGATCAGATCCTCGTCGTCCATATCGGGACCGCCATCGACGATCTGGGTGCGGCGCGGCGTGCCGAACTCGTCGCGGATCGCGGCGAATTCATCCTTGATGATCTGCTGGATGCGAACGCGCGACGACAGGATGTCGAGATAATCCGAAATCTCCGCGCCGATCTTGTTCAGCTCTTCATCGATCTCGTCGCGTCCGAGTGCCGTCAGGCGCGCGAGACGCAGTTCGAGGATGGCGCGGGCCTGCTCTTCCGAGAGATTGTAGGTCAGGTCCTCGTTGATCCGGTGACGCGGATCGTCGATCAGGCGGATCAGCGATTCGACATCATGGGCCGGCCAGCGGCGGGTCATCAGCTGTTCGCGCGCGGTTGCCGGATCCGGCGCCTTGCGGATCAGCGCAATGACTTCGTCAATATTGGCGACGGCGATCGCGAGACCGACCAAGACATGGGCGCGGTCACGCGCCTTGCGCAGCAGATACTTGGTGCGGCGGCTGACGACTTCCTCGCGGAAATTGACGAAGGCCCTGAGCATGTCGAGCAGGGTCAGCTGCTCCGGCTTGCCGCCGTTCAGCGCCACCATGTTGCAGCCGAAAGAGGTCTGCAGCGGGGTGTAACGATAGAGCTGGTTCAGGATGACATCGGCATTGGCGTCGCGCTTCAACTCGATGACGACGCGGTAGCCGTCGCGGTCGGATTCGTCGCGGAGGTCCGAGATGCCCTCGATGCGCTTTTCGCGCACGAGTTCGGCCATCTTCTCGATCATCGTCGACTTGTTCACCTGGTAGGGGATCTCGGTGATGATGATCTGCTCGCGGTCGCCGCGCATAGGCTCGACGCGGGCGACGCCGCGCTGGACCACGGAACCGCGACCCGTCTCATAGGCCGAGCGTATGCCCGAACGGCCGAGAATCATGGATCCGGTCGGGAAGTCGGGACCCGGAATGATCTGCATCAGTTCCGGCAGCTCGATCGCCGGATTGTCGATCAGCGCCGTGCAGCCGTCGAGAACCTCAACCAGGTTGTGCGGCGGGATATTGGTCGCCATGCCGACGGCGATACCGCCCGCACCATTGACCAGAAGGTTCGGGAACTTCGCGGGAACGACGACCGGCTCCGACATCGTGCCGTCATAGTTGTCGCGGAAATCGACCGTTTCCTTGTCGAGGTCGTCGAGCAGCGCGTGCGAGACCTTCTGAAGGCGGCATTCCGTGTAACGCTGGGCAGCCGGCGGGTCGCCATCGACAGAGCCGAAATTGCCCTGGCCGTCGATGAGCGGCATGCGCAGCGACCAGGGCTGCGCCATGCGGGCCAGCGCGTCGTAGATCGCGGAGTCGCCATGCGGGTGATACTTACCCATGACGTCACCGGTGACGCGGGCGCTCTTGACGTATTTCTTGTTCCAGTCGAGGCCGAGCTCGTTCATGCCGTAAAGGATGCGGCGATGCACCGGCTTCAGGCCGTCGCGCACGTCAGGCAGCGCGCGGCTCACGATGACGCTCATCGCGTAATCGAGATACGACCGCTGCATTTCCTCCATGATGGAAATCGGCTGGATGTCAGACGGAAACTTGCCGCCGCCGGGAGTGCTTTGCTCAGTCAAATCAGGTCACGATCTCTGTTCGGAATCACTGGGAAATCTATAGCGGAACATACGCGAAAGCGCCAATTTCGAGCCCGGTTATAAACAGGCTTTTGCGGCTGCGGAAAGGCATTTTCCTCAATATCTTGGGTGCGCCGCTTGCAAGCCTACCAGCGCTTCGGCTTTATGGGCGCTCGAACAGGAGAATGACACGCCATGGCCATGACAGAAACGATGATCAGCGCCTTTACCACCCTGCTGGTCACCGTCGACCCGCCAGGGCTTGCCCCTCTCTTCCTCGGCCTCACCCAGGGCATGACCCGCGCCCAGCGCCAGCAAGTGGCCTTGCGTGGCTCGGTGATGGGCTTTGCCATTCTGACGGTGTTTGCGCTGTTCGGCGCCAGCATCCTCAGCGCGCTCGGCATTTCCATGGGCGCCTTTCGCATCGCGGGTGGCCTGATGCTGTTTGCCATCGCCTTCGAGATGATTTTCGAAAAGCGCAACGAGCGGAAGGAAAAGACGACCGGTGACGCGATCACCAAGGATCACATCCACAACCTCGCCGTCTTCCCGCTCGCCATTCCCTTGATCGCCGGCCCCGGAGCCATATCGGCGACGGTGCTGATCTCGGGAACCGTTGAGGGCTGGCTCGGTAAGCTGCAGCTGATTGCCGTCATCGCCGTGGTGCTCGGCCTCGTCTTGGTCTCGCTCTACCTTGCCGAACGGCTCAACAAGTTCCTCGGCGTGACTGGTCGCGCGCTGCTGACGCGCCTGCTTGGCGTCCTGCTGGCGGCCCTTTCGGTCCAATTCGTCGTCGACGGTATCAAGTCCGCCTTCGCCGGCTGACGTGCCCGACAGGCAATTCGCCAATTGCCGAACTCACTTCCGGAAAAGAACTGAAAACCAGCATCAACCGCAAACGATTATGGGGGCCGTAGCCCCCATTTTTCATCAAGTCCGGTATGGTTCTCAGAACGGAATGTCGTCGTCCAGGTCACGCGAGAAGCCGCCGGAAGGAGCGCTGCCGCCACGGCTTGCGCCGCCCGACGCGCCGCCACGCGAAGGCGCCGGCGAACCGTAACCGCCGTCATAACCACCACCGCCGCCACCGTAGTCGGCACCGCCGAAGTCATTGCCGCCACGCGAAGCGCCGCCGCCATCACCGCGACCGCCGAGCATGGTCAGATTGCCGTTGAAGCCCTGCAGAACGACTTCCGTCGAATAACGGTCGGCGCCGCTCTGATCCTGCCACTTGCGGGTCTGGAGCTGGCCCTCGATGTAAACGGTCGAGCCCTTCTTCAGATACTGTTCGGCGACCTTGCAGAGACCTTCGTTGAAGATCACGACCGAATGCCATTCGGTCTTTTCCTTGCGTTCGCCGCTGTTCTTGTCGCGCCAGGTTTCCGACGTCGCAATACGCAGGTTGGCGATCGGCCGGCCGTCCTGGGTCCGGCGAATTTCGGGATCGGCACCGAGATTGCCGATCAGAATGACCTTGTTGACGCTACCAGCCATGACACTCACCTTACTGCCGCGCCGCCGCGGCGTTCAAAATCCAATCAAATGCCACCTTATCCCATCCGCTGCAGCGAGTGGGTGGTGACGGGCTTAAATCCACAGCGAAAATGTTCTTTATTTGTTCTAGTATTTCTCTATGATCCTGTCAACAGAATCGAAATTCCGCAGCCGTTGCGCCTTGTGCCTCGACTCAACGGCGCCGTTGCCTACATAAGGACAGTTCTCCCAAGGACAGTCCCCTTCCCTTTGCCGATCAGAGCCTGACATGAGCGAACTCAAGACCATTTCCATCCGTGGTGCGCGCGAGCACAATCTGAAGGGCATCGACCTCGATCTGCCGCGTAACAGCCTGATCGTGATGACCGGGCTTTCCGGCTCCGGCAAGTCGTCGCTCGCCTTCGACACGATCTATGCCGAGGGGCAGCGCCGCTACGTCGAGAGCCTTTCGGCCTATGCCCGCCAGTTCCTCGAGATGATGCAGAAGCCAGACGTCGACCAGATCGAGGGTCTGTCGCCTGCGATCTCGATCGAGCAGAAGACGACCTCGCGCAACCCGCGCTCGACGGTCGGCACGGTCACCGAGATCTACGACTATATGCGCCTGCTCTTTGCCCGCGTCGGTGTGCCCTATTCGCCGGCTACCGGCCTTCCGATCGAGAGCCAGACGGTCAGCCAGATGGTCGACCGGATCCTCGCCTATGAGGAAGGCACCCGTCTCTACATCCTTGCGCCGATGATCCGCGGCCGCAAGGGCGAGTACAAGAAGGAACTCGCCGAGCTGATGAAGAAGGGCTTTCAGCGCGTCAAAATCGACGGGCAGTTCTACGAAATCGCCGAGGCCCCGACGCTCGACAAGAAGTACAAGCACGATATCGACGTGGTGGTCGATCGCGTGGTTGTCCGGCCTGACATCGCGAGCCGCCTGGCTGACAGTCTCGAAACCTGCCTTCGGCTCGCCGACGGGCTGGCGGTCGCGGAATTTGCAGACAAGCCGCTGCCGCCAGAGGAAACATCTGCCGGCGGCTCCGCCAACAAGTCGCTGAACGAAACGCATGAACGCGTGCTGTTCTCGGAGAAATTCGCCTGCCCGGTCTCCGGCTTCACCATTCCGGAAATCGAGCCGCGGCTCTTCTCCTTCAACAATCCCTTCGGCGCCTGCCCGACCTGCGATGGCCTTGGTTCGCAGCAGAAGATTGATGAAGCGCTGATCGTTCCGGAAGTGCATCGCAAGCTGAATGACGGGGCGATTGCGCCCTGGGCCAAGTCGAGCTCCCCTTATTACAACCAGACGCTGGAAGCGCTGGGCAAGGCCTTCGGCTTCAAGCTGACGGCGAAGTGGTCGGACCTCTCTGACGCCGCGCAGAAGGCAATTTTGCACGGCACCGAGGAGAAGATCGACTTCCATTACGCCGACGGCGCACGCTCCTACACCACGACCAAGACCTTCGAGGGCATCGTGCCGAACCTCGAGCGGCGCTGGAAGGAGACCGACAGCGCCTGGGCGCGCGAGGAAATCGAGCGCTTCATGTCGGCCGCTCCCTGCCCGGCCTGCAATGGCTTCCGCCTGAAACCCGAAGCGCTCGCCGTCAAGATCAATGGCCTGCATATCGGCCAGGTGACGAACATGGCGATCCGCAATGCCGGCTCCTGGTTCGAGGACCTGCCGGCGAAGCTGACCGACAAGCAGAACGAGATCGCCGTGCGCGTACTCAAGGAAATCCGCGAGCGCCTGCGCTTCCTCAACGATGTCGGCCTCGACTATCTCTCCATGTCGCGAAATTCCGGCACACTGTCTGGCGGCGAAAGCCAGCGCATTCGTCTGGCGTCGCAGATCGGCTCCGGCCTGACGGGTGTTCTCTATGTGCTGGACGAGCCGTCGATCGGCCTGCACCAGCGCGATAATGCGCGGCTCCTAGACACGCTGAAACATCTGCGCGACATCGGCAACACCGTGATCGTCGTCGAGCATGACGAGGATGCGATACTGACCGCCGATTACGTCGTCGATATCGGCCCGGCGGCTGGCATCCATGGCGGCCAGGTGATCGCGCAGGGCTCGCCGCAGGACGTGATGGCCAATCCGAAATCCCTGACGGGCAAGTACCTGACCGGCGAGATGGGTGTGAGTGTCCCAGCCCAGCGGCGCAAGCCGAAGAAGGGCCAGCAGATCAAGGTGGTCGGCGCCAAGGGCAACAACCTCAAGAACGTCACCGCCTCGATCCCGCTCGGCGTATTCACGGCAGTCACCGGCGTGTCGGGTGGCGGCAAGTCGACCTTCCTGATCGAGACGCTCTACAAGGCGGCGGCCCGCCGTGTCATGGGTGCGCGCGAAAATCCTGCAGAGCACGAGCGGATCGACGGGTTCGAATTCATCGACAAGGTCATCGACATTGACCAGTCACCGATCGGGCGCACACCGCGCTCCAATCCGGCGACCTATACCGGTGCCTTCACGCCAATCCGCGACTGGTTTACTGGCCTGCCGGAGGCCAAGGCACGCGGCTACCAGGCCGGGCGCTTCTCGTTCAACGTCAAGGGCGGCCGCTGCGAGGCCTGCCAGGGCGATGGCGTGATCAAGATCGAGATGCACTTCCTGCCCGACGTCTATGTCACTTGTGACGTCTGCCACGGCAAGCGCTATAACAGAGAGACGCTTGACGTCACCTTCAAGGGCAAGTCGATCGCCGACGTGCTCGACATGACGGTCGAGGAAGGTGTCGAGTTCTTCCAGGCGGTGCCGGCGGTGCGTGACAAGCTGCAGGCGCTTTACGATGTCGGTCTCGGCTATATCAAGGTCGGCCAGCAGGCGAACACGCTGTCGGGCGGCGAGGCGCAGCGCGTCAAGCTCGCCAAGGAGCTGTCGAAGCGCTCGACCGGCCGCACGCTCTACATCCTCGACGAACCGACCACCGGTCTGCATTTCCACGATGTCGCCAAGCTTCTGGAAATGCTGCAGGAACTGGTGAACCAGGGGAATTCCGTTGTCGTCATCGAGCATAATCTCGAGGTCATCAAGACCGCCGACTATATCATCGACTTCGGTCCTGAAGGTGGCGATGGCGGCGGCCAGATCGTCGCCCAGGGCACGCCCGAAGAGGTGGTGAAGGTCGAGTCGTCCTATACGGGGCAATTCCTCAAGGAGCTGCTGGAGCGGCGCCCGATGAAGAAGGTGCAGGCGGCGGAGTGATCCGCCGGAGCCTACCAGAGGCGTTGAACGCCGAAGGTGTCGAAGGCAGGGTCGATAGTCAGCATAGCGAGGTTTTCGAGCTTCGCTTGTGCGGCCAGAATTCGGTCGAAAGGATCTTTATGGCCGGACGGAATCTGGCCGGCGAGAAGTGCATGAGAGGACGTGACGGCGAGTTTTTCGAAGCCGGCGTCACCTAAAACGGCATCGAAGCTTTCGATGATTTCGCCCGCCATTTCAAGTTTACCGATCCGGAACTTGTTGGCGATTTCGAACGCCGTGACGGAACTGACGCAGCGGCGTGTGCTGGGTCATCTATCGCCGTCTTGGCTGCGGCGCTCAATCTCGGATCTGCGGTAACCCACCAGAGAAATGCGTGGGTATCGAGGAGAATACTCATTGGCCGTTGTCGCCCGGAAATGAGTATTTGCCCTCCCAAGCTTGCAGCTCGTCTTCGGACATAGGCTCAAGAAAGAGATTTGTGGGGAGCTTGTCGCGCAGATGGGCGAACCGACCATAGCCTCGTACTGGTTGCTTCTGCTTGTCGAAGGGCACCAGTCTCGCAATCGGCTCATCGCCGCGTGCGATCACGATTTCCTCGCCGGCCTCGACGCGGGCGAGGAGTTTGGAGAGTTCCGTTTTCGCCTTGTGGATGGTGACAACCGTCATCTTTCGCTCCGCAATCTCGAATTACAATATTAGCTAATCGCCTAGCTAACTTCAATGGGAGGCATTCCATGACCAAGTCAGGTACGATCCGCACGGGCATCGGTGGCTGGACCTTCGATCCCTGGGACGACAGCTTTTACCCCTCCGACCTGCCGAAGAAGCGACAGCTCGACTATGCCAGCCGTCAGCTGACCGCGATTGAGGTCAATGGCACCTACTATTCCAGCCAGAAGCCGGCGACCTTCGCCAAATGGGCATCGGAGGTACCGGATGGTTTCGTCTTTTCGCTGAAAGCGAGCCGCTATTGCACCAACCGTAAGGTGCTGGCCGAGGCCGGTCCGTCGATCGAGAAATTCGTGAACCAGGGCATTGCGGAACTCGGGGATCATCTGGGGCCGATCCTCTGGCAGTTCATGGCTACCAAGAAGTTCGAGCCCGAGGATTTCGCGGCATTTCTGACCCTTCTGCCGAAGACCCTGGAGGGCCGCCCCCTTACCCATGTCGTCGAGCCGCGTCATGCCTCCTTCCAGGTACCGCAATTCATCGAGATGCTGGGGCGCCATGGCGTGGCCGCCGTCTGCGCCGATCATCACGACTATCCGATGTTCGCCGATCCGACCGCCGATTTCATCTATGCACGGCTGCAAAAGGGCACGGACGAGACCCCGACCTGTTACCCGCCGGCGGAACTCGATGCCTGGGCCGAACGGCTGAAGACCTACGCGGCAGGCGGTGTTCCCGACGATCTCCCGCTGATTGCGAAAAACCAGAAGTCAGAGCAAAAACCTCGCGACGTCTTTGCCTTCTTCATCTCCGGCGGCAAGGTGAATGCACCCCGCGGGGCGATGGAACTGCAAGAGAAGCTCGGTTGAGCGCTCCGGCCGACTGACAGTCATCAATTTGTGACAATGGCGAATTTGGACTAGGCTCGGTCGCAGAGTCGCGGACGAGACCGCGACCTCGGCCGGCATGCTTCCCGTTTTGGACGTGCATGTCCACCATTTCGAATTTTCGGGGCACTTTCATGTCGGGCATTGCCGTCTTTATTCATCTCGCCGGCGCCGTTGCGCTGCTTCTCTGGGCGACCCGCATGGTGCGCACCGGGATCGAGCGCGCCTATGGCGGCGTTTTGAAGGACAAGCTCCGTCATGCCGTCGGCAACCGCTTTTCGGCTGCCTTCGCAGGCTTCCTGTTCGCGGTGGCGCTGCAAAGTGCAACCGCCGTCGCCCTGATCGTGTCGTCCTTCTCGGCAGCAGGTTATGTGCTGCCGGCCATCGGTGTGGCGACCCTGCTTGGTGCCGACTTCGGCTCGGCCTTTGTCGTGCGTATCCTGCGCTACGATCTCTCGCTTCTCGTTCCGGTGCTGCTTCTCGCGGGCACCGTCGCTTTCCGAACATCCGAGGCGCGTGGCTGGCGCCAGATCGGCCGCATCCTGTTTGGCCTTGGCCTCCTCCTCTTATCGCTGCGTCTGATTGGCGAGGCGTCGGAGCCGCTGCGCGAGAGCCGGATCCTGCCCGTTCTCTTCAACTATCTCGCCAGCGACTGGATCAGCGCCTTTGCGCTCGCGGCCCTGCTCGCCTGGGCCTTCCATTCCAGCGTTGCCGCCGTCCTCCTGGTCGCTTCGCTCGCCGACCAGCATCTCTTGCCGGATGCGCTGATCATTCCGCTGGTGCTTGGCATCAATTTCGGCGCCGCCATCATCGCTGCACTGCTGACCAAGAATGCTGCGCCGAACGCCCGCATCGTGCCTCTCGGCAATGTCGTGATCCGTGGGATGATGACTTTGATCGCGCTCGCGGCCCAGTTTGTGTTTGCGATCAGTCCGACAGTCTTTGCCGCCCTTCCCGGGGATGCCGTCGTCATGGTGCATCTGGCGATGAACGGCGCTGTTCTGGTGCTCGGTCTGCCCTTTGCCGGTCTTGTGGCTGGCCTCCTCGAGCGCATGCTCGCCCGAAGCGAAGAACGGCCGGCCAATGACGATCGCCTTTCTGCCCTGAACGTCATGGATCTCGGCAATCCGCAGCAGGCAATCTCCAATGCGACCCGCGAGGTTCTGGCCGTCTGCGACAAGACCGAAGTCATGCTGGACGGTATTTTCGATCTCTTCGAGCATTGGGATCCAAAGAAGATGGAGCGGATCGAAACGCTCGACGACCAGATCGACACGATCCATCGCGACATCAAATTCTACCTCGCCCGCATCTCCGCAACGGCACTCGACCAGACCTCGGCCGCGCAATGCCAGAACCTCCTGGGCGCGACGATCAAGATCGAGCAGGCAGCCGACATCATCTCGCAGAACATGCTGACCCGCGCCCGCAAGAAGAAGGAGCGAAACGTCGCTTTCTCGGCCGAGGGCTGGGCAGAACTCTGCGCCATGCACAACGAGGTCGTGCAGAATGCGCATCTGGCCTTCAACCTTCTCGTCACCCGCGATCTCGAGCATGCCCGCCAGCTCGTTGCCCGTAAGGAAGCGATCCGCAACCTGGTGAAGATCAGTGAGGAGAGCCATCTTCAGCGCCTGCGTCAGGGCAATGCCGCAAGTTTCGAATCGAGTTCGCTGCATATCGACACCATGCGCGATCTGAAGGAGATCAACTCCCTCTTCGTTTCGATCGCCTATCCGCTGCTCGAGGGCGAAGGCATGTTGCGGCGCAGCCGCCTCATGCAGCCGGCCGAGCTCTGAGGTAGGGGTCCCAGACGGCTAATCCGGCTGGAGATGCGTGATCAGGTTTTCGGCCGTCAGCGTGCGGCCGGCACGGAGCGCCGCCTGACCATGCTGGTAGACAGCTGCACAGGCCGCCTCGAAAGCCGGCATCCCGTTTCCAAGCCTTGCGCCGATGATGCCGGCAAGGACGTCACCCGATCCTGCCGTCGCCAGCGTTGCCGGTGCCTTTTCCTCGATGGCCGCGCGCCCGTCTGGCGCCGCGATCACGGTATCCGCTCCCTTGTAGACGACAATGCCGCCTAGTGCACTGGCCGCCGCGAGTGCCTTTTCCACCTTGCCCAGGCTGCGGTCCGCCGCAATCTCCGGAAAAAGACGGGAAAATTCGCCCTCATGCGGCGTGACGACCAGCCTCGGCTCATCGCATTTGAAAATCGCATTCAGTCGCTCGGCGGCCCCCGTAAAGGCAGTGATGCCGTCGGCATCGAGTACAAGCTTGCGTCCGGCCTCGCCCATCATCTCCGCGAACGCGCGGGCGCGCTGCCGATCACCGAAACCCGGGCCAAGCACGAACGTGGTGCGGCGCGTGTCGGCCAGCCATTCCAACAAATCGTCCGCATCGTCGATCGCGCTCAGCATGACGGCCGTCAGGTGGGCGGCATTGGTCGCCAGCGCCTCCCGTGGCGACGCAAGCGTCACCAGTCCGGCACCTCCCCTCAAGGCAGCCTCCGCAGACAGGCGCCCTGCCCCGGTCGCCGTCTGCGGACCGGAGAACACCGTCACATGGCCCCGGCGGTACTTATGGTCTTGCGCCGAACTGTCCCGCGCATGCCCTGCCCAGATGGCCGGCCCGTTCACCCAGAGCGAACAAGCTTCAGCCTCGACGATCCGCCGGGGAATGCCAATGTCGAAAACCTCGAGGCTCCCGCAATGAAGTCGCCCGGGCAGCAGCACATGACCGGGCTTCCTGGTCATGAAAGTCACGCTGTGACTTGCCTCGAAGGCTTCGCCCCTGATCTCTCCCGTGGCCCCATCGATACCGGAGGGAAGGTCGACGGCCAGCACCGGCAGCCCCGCCTCGCGGATGGCCCGGATCAGTGCCTGTACGGCGCCTGGAAGATCACGTGTCAGGCCTGCACCGAACAGCGCATCGATGATCACCTCGCCCGCCTTCGGTTCGAACCTTTCGATCGCCATCACCGGAAGTGGACAAACGGTTTGCGCGCGCGCGGCATCTCCCTTGAGCGCCGCCGTCTCCACCAGACTGTAGACGCAGACCTCGGCGCCTGCCCGCGCCAGGGCTGACGCCGCGACATATCCGTCGCCGCCATTGTTCCCCGGCCCGCACAGGATCACGAAACGAAGAGCCCCAGGAAAGTGGCGAAGTGCCGCTGCCGCGACCGCCTCACCCGCACGCAACATCAACCCCAAGCTGTCGATCCCCGAGTTTGCGGCCGCCGCGTCGACGCGGGCCATGGCATCCGGTGGCAAGAGGATCTCGGGGTGGAGCTGGGTGATGAGGCGGGTCATGGGTCAAGGTTAGAGCACAATCCACGCCTTGCGCAACGCTGCACGATTTTAGGCAGAGAAGATTGATGTCTTTCTATGCAAATGCCTATTTTGAAGGCTTACGCATGAGAAATTGCGCAAAGAGGCCAGCGGCTTAGTGATTTCGCTGCGCCCGAAAAAAGATTGGCGAAAATCGATATTTTGCAGGAAACGGGCTGGCTTTTCCGGTCATTTTGCAGGAGATTTGCCCTGTCGGACGGAGGAGGCGTCGGTTTTCGCGCGATTTTCGCGAAAAACTGGCACATTCCCTGCATCCAGCCCGGCGGGCGGGGCTCATCCTGCTTTACTGAGGAAGCGGAGAGAAATTTTCTCATGAAAAAGATCGAAGCGATCATCAAGCCTTTCAAGCTCGACGAAGTGAAGGAAGCCCTTCAGGAAGTCGGCTTGCAGGGTATCACCGTGACGGAAGCCAAGGGTTTCGGTCGCCAGAAGGGCCATACCGAGCTCTATCGCGGCGCCGAATATGTCGTGGACTTCCTGCCCAAGGTGAAGGTCGAAGTTGTACTGGCCGACGAAAACGTGGAGGCCGTCATCGACGCCATCCGCAATGCAGCCCAGACGGGCCGCATCGGCGACGGCAAAATCTTCGTTTCGAACGTCGAAGAAGTCGTCCGCATTCGAACCGGCGAAACCGGTATCGACGCCATCTAATCGGACCCGACACCAAGGGAGGTTGGGTTTAAATCGTCAGCTCACGCGAGGAACATAAGAATATGACGACCGCAAACGATATCCTGAAACAGATCAAGGACAACGACATCAAGTTCGTCGACCTGCGCTTTACCGATCCGAAGGGCAAGCTGCAGCACGTCACGATGGACATTGCCTGCGTCGACGAAGACATGTTCGCCGATGGCGTCATGTTCGACGGTTCTTCGATTGCCGGCTGGAAGGCCATCAATGAGTCCGACATGGTGCTGATGCCGGACCCGGCGACCGTCCACATGGACCCCTTCTTCGCACAGTCGACGATGGTCATCCTCTGCGACATCCTCGATCCGGTTTCGGGCGAAGCCTATAACCGCGACCCGCGCGGCACAGCCAAGAAGGCCGAAGCCTATCTCAAGGCATCGGGCATTGGTGACACCGTGTTCGTCGGTCCGGAAGCCGAATTCTTCGTCTTCGACGACGTGAAGTACAAGGCCGACCCGTACAACACCGGCTTCAAGCTCGATTCGACCGAACTCCCGTCGAACGACGACACCGAATATGAAACCGGCAACCTCGGCCACCGTCCGCGCGTCAAGGGCGGCTATTTCCCGGTTCCACCGATCGACAGCCTGCAGGACATGCGCTCCGAAATGCTGACGGTCCTCGGCGAAATGGGCGTCGTCGTCGAAAAGCATCACCACGAAGTCGCAGCGGCCCAGCACGAGCTCGGCATCAAGTTCGACACCCTGGTGCGCAACGCCGACAAGATGCAGATCTACAAGTATGTCGTGCATCAGGTCGCCAATGCCTATGGCAAGACCGCGACCTTCATGCCGAAGCCGATCTTCGGCGATAACGGCTCGGGCATGCACGTGCACCAGTCGATCTGGAAGGATGGCAAGCCGACCTTCGCCGGCGACGAATATGCTGGCCTCTCCGAGAGCTGCCTCTACTACATCGGCGGCATCATCAAGCATGCCAAGGCACTCAATGCCTTCACCAATCCGTCGACCAACTCCTACAAGCGTCTGGTCCCGGGTTACGAAGCTCCGGTCCTGCTGGCCTATTCGGCCCGCAACCGCTCGGCGTCCTGCCGCATTCCCTTCGGCACCAACCCGAAGGCCAAGCGCGTCGAAGTCCGCTTCCCCGATCCGATGGCGAACCCCTACCTCGCCTTCGCTGCCATGCTGATGGCCGGCCTCGACGGCATCAAGAACAAGATCCATCCGGGCAAGGCCATGGACAAGGATCTCTACGACTTGCCGCCGAAGGAACTGAAGAAGATCCCGACGGTCTGCGCCAGCTTGCGTGAAGCGCTTGAAAGCCTCGACAAGGATCGCAAGTTCCTGACCGCCGGCGGCGTCTTCGACGACGATCAGATCGATTCGTTCATCGAACTGAAGATGCAGGAAGTCATGCGCTTTGAAATGACCCCGCATCCGGTCGAATACGACATGTACTACTCGGCCTGATCATCAGGTTTTGCCGATCAGAAGCGCCGGTGGAGAAATCCGCCGGCGTTTTTCGTTTGTGCGGGTACCGTTTGGAGAAAATGTCGCTTTCGCGCAGAAGAGCGGCACGCTAGCACTTGGACAGTCCTTCCCTCCGCGCCAGCGATCCCCATGCCCGCTCCCCACCAGACCACCGATCCGCGCCTCTATGACTGGTTGCTCTTCTTGCTGGCACCCCTGTTCTTTTCTTCGAACCTGATCTTCGGCCGGGGGATATCGGGCGAAGTCGGGCCGTTCACGACGGCGCTGCTCCGATGGGTCGGCGCCGCAATCCTGATGTCGCCCTTCATCTGGCACGAACGACAGGCCTGCCTTGCCTTCGTCCGGCGACACACCGCGCTCTGGCTAACGCTTGGCATTCTCGGCATGGGCATTTGCGGTGGCGTGGTCTACTGGGCGCTGACGCTGACCACGGCCTCGAACGCGACGCTGATCTACACCACCTCGTCGCTCTTCATAATCCTGTTCCAGTGGCTGTTTCAGAAGCGCGCCATCACCGGCCGCGAGCTTCTCGGCATGATCATCGCCTTCGGCGGTGTCGTTGCGATCGTGCTGAAGGGCCACCCCGAAGCACTTCTCGAACTCACCTTCAACATCGGTGATCTCGCCATTCTCGTGGCCGCCATCGCCTTTGCCGCCTATTCCCTCTTGCTGCGGCGCCCCTCCGTGCGCGCGATGCCGCCGCTGCCTTTGTTCGCCTTGCTGGCTCTGTCGGGTGCGATTGTTCTGATCCCGCCGGGCCTGATCGAAATGGCCTCGGGCGGCCCCCTGCCCGACACCTGGATGGAATTCGCCAAGCTCGCCGGGATCATCCTCTTTGCATCGCTTGCGGCATTCTACTGCTTCCAGCATGCCGTCCAGGTCTTCGGGCCCGGGATCGCCGGAATGACCCTCTACCTCATGCCGCCGATGTCGATCCTGATGGCCGTCGTCTTCCTCGGCGAACGTTTCGAGCACTATCACGCGATCGGCATCGTCCTGGTCACCGGCGGCCTCATCCTGGCAACCGCACCGGGCCGAAAAACGGCCTAGGTCTGGCCGTTGGCCACACTGTCACACACCATCCCTTGATTTTGCCGGGCTTTCTTCCCAAATATGACAGGGAAAGGAAGTCAAACCATGAAACAACGAAGCGCTAAATTTGGTATCGGAGACGTCGTACGGCACAAGTTCTTTCCGTTCCGCGGCGTGATCTTCGATGTTGATCCGGAGTTTGCCAATTCCGAGGAATGGTGGAACGCGATCCCCGCCGAGGTCCGGCCCCACAAGGACCAGCCCTTCTACCATCTGCTCGCGGAGAATTCCGAAACGGAATACGTCGCTTACGTGTCCGAGCAGAATCTCGAGCGTGATCAGAGCCAGGAGCCTCTGCGCAATCCGCAGATCCAGCAGATCTTCGAACCGCAGCAGACGGGCCGCTACAAGCCGAAGATGAACTTCGCGCACTGACCGGAAGCCTAAGCCTCATACGAAAAAGCCCGCGTCTGATGACGCGGGCTTCATCTATCTAGAGCTGATCGCGGGGGATCAGTTGCCCTGCTTGGCCGCGTTCTGGGCGTCGGTGATCGCCTTGTTACGCTCTTCCTGCTTCTTCTGCATGGCTTCCTGCAGCATGCGCTGGCGCTCTTCGGCCTGCGACTGCGACATCGCTTCGCCATCGAAGGCGCCGGTGAAGCCGGTCAGCGGGATCTTGATCGGGTTCGGCGCGCGGCGGAAGTTGATCGATGTGAAGACGACCTCGTTGCCCTTCTTCAGGCTCGCGATGATCGCGTCCGTCAGCGGGATTTCGGCGGTGCAGCGGTCCGGCAGGCAGACGGCATAGTCGAGCTTGGTGCCCTTGGCGCCATCGATCTGCATCATCACGCCCGGCGGAATGAGACGGGCCGAGGGAACCGTGACCTGCAGCAGCTTGCGGTTGACCTTGCCTTCGACCGTGATCAGGCCGACCGCGGTGATCAGCTGACCGTTTGCGGCGACGAGCTGGTTCTGGACGACGCAGACGTCGGACTCTTCCTGCTTGGCGCAGGTCTTGAACCACTTCGCCTCGGAAGGCGCGGCAGCTTCCTGTGCCTGGGCGACGACCGGCATGGCGGTTGCCGCGAAGGACAGTGCGATTGCAGACACAGCCGTCCGCGTTGCGTTGCTAAGTTTGAACATCATACGTATTCCGTCTCCTGAAAACCCCTGTCGCGCGGACTTTTTTGCCGCGTCATTCACCGGTCTTGTCAGCCCCCACCTGTGGTTCAAATGAGGCAAATACATGACCCTGCGATCTGGCTCACCTGTTACATCGCGGCGGCCAGAATATCCAGCGTTTCTTTGACGCCGGATCGACTCACATCTCCTCATTCTCACCCGCTTGTGTTGGTTTTATGGTGAGTGTGCTAGCGTCCCGGCACATTCGAGATTCTAATTGGAGGAGGATCGTCGCCTTGCGCCGTCTCTTGTTTACTCTGCTTCTGCTGCCCCTCGCCTCTGTCGCTGCGGCAGAACCCATGCACGGCATTGCCATGCATGGGGAGCCTGCCCTCTCCGCCGATTACACGCATTTTCCCTATGTGAATACGGAGATCAAAAAGGGTGGCAAGGTCAATTACGGCGTCGTCGGCACCTATGATGCGCTGAACCCCTTTGTCCTCAAGGGCATGCGCACGACGGCGCGCGGCGTATGGGATCCGGAATTCGGCAATCTGCTTTACGAACCGCTGATGACCCGGTCTGCCGACGAGCCCTTTACGCTCTATGGCCTGCTGGCTGAAACCGTCGAATGGGATGCCGATCGGACCTATGTGCAGTTCAATCTCAACCCCAAAGCGCGCTGGCATGACGGCAAGCCTGTTACTCCCGAAGATGTGATCTTCACCTTCGAACTCTTGCGCGACAAGGGACGCCCGCCCTTCAACGGCCGGCTCAATGCAGTCGCCAGCATGGAGAAGGTCGGCGAGCACGGCATCAAGTTTACCTTCAACGAGAAGGCAAACCGCGAGACACCGCTGATCTTCGCCAACTCGACCCCGATCCTGCCGAAACACGCGATCGATCCCGAAACCTTCGATCAGGGCGGGCTTAACATCCCGATCGGTTCGGGCCCCTACAGGATCAAGGAGCTGAAGCCCGGCGAGAAGGTCACTTGGGCACTCGACCCCGACTACTGGGGCAAGGACATTCCTTCAAAGGTCGGCGTCGACAACTACGACGAAATCAGCGTCACCTATTTCCTCCAGGAGGCAACGCTTTTCGAAGCCTTCAAGAAAGGCGAGATCGACATCTATCCGGATGGCGATTCGAACCATTGGCAACGAGCCTACAATTTCCCGGCCGCGCAGAATGGCGATGTCGTGAAGGAAGCCTTCAAGCCTGGGCTCCCCTCCGGCATGCTGGGATTCGTCTTCAACACCCGCCGCCCGATCTTTGCGGACGTCAAAGTCCGCGAGGCAATCAGCACCGCCTTCGACTTCGAAGCAATGAACAAGACCCTCTTCGGCAATGCCTTCACTCGCACGCAAAGCTACTGGCAGAATTCGGCACTCGGCGCCTACGGCAATGCCGCCGACGAGAGAGAACTGGCACTGCTCGGGCCGGCCAGGGAGAAACTATCGCCGGAGATCCTCGCTGGCACCTACAGCCAATCGGCCACGGACGGATCCGGCGGTGATCGCAAGGCGCTCGGCACGGCCGTCAGGCTGTTCCAGGAAGCGGGCTACAAGATCCAGGGCGGCAAGATGATCGATGCCGCTGGCAAGCCGCTCGCCTTCGAAGTAATGACCCAGAACGAAGGTCAGGAGAAGATGGCCATCGCGTTTCAGCGGACGCTGAAAATGATCGGCATCGACATGGCGATCCGCACCGTCGATGACGCGCAGTATCAGGCGCGCTCCAACAGCTTCGACTATGACATGATCATCAAGGCTTACACCTCGTCGCTCTCGCCCGGCGCCGAGCAGGTCAATCGTTGGGCATCCGAAGCGAAAGATGCCCAGGGCAGCTTCAACTATGCGGGCGTGGCCGACCCCGACATCGACCGCATGATCGAGGCATTGCTGCAGGCCCGCGACCCGGCCGATTTCCAGGCAGCCGTGCGCGCTTATGACCGGCTCCTGGTTGCCGGACACTACCTCGTGCCTCTCTATCACATCGGCGAGCAATGGGTCGCCCGCTGGAAGCATATCGGACGGCCCGATGCAGCCCCGCTCTATGGCTACCAGCGCTCCACATGGTTCGACGCACGGGTGCAGTAACCCCCAAGCGTTTGACGCTGTGTTTCCGGGCCGGAGCTTGTCTCCGGCCTGCTTTGCTTTAAGGACGATCGACACGAATGCCAGAAAAGGATGACACCATGGACCGCATCACCATCGACCTCGTATCCGACGTGGTCTGCCCCTGGTGTTATCTCGGCAAGGCGCGGCTCGAACTCGCCATCGCCGAGGTGCAGGACGAAGTCAGCGTCGACATCAACTGGCGGCCCTACCAGCTCAACCCCGACTATCCGCCTGAGGGCGTCGACCAGCAGGTCGAACTGGCGAAGAAGCTCGGTGGCAAGGACAAGATGGATCAGGCGCATGCACATCTAAAGTCGCTGGGTGCCGAGGTCGGCATCGCCTTCGATTTCGAAGCGATCAAGGTCGGTCCGAACACGCTTGATGCCCACCGACTGATCCACTGGGCCGGCCAGGAAAGCCGGGAGACGCAGACCCGCGTGGTCGACCTCCTGTTCAAGGCGAATTTCGAACAGGGACGAAACATTGGCGACACCGCCGTACTGCTCGACATCGCGACCGAGGCCGGCCTCTCGCGCCCGGTGATCGAATCGTTGCTGTCAGGCGATGCCGACGTCGACCATGTGCTGTCCGAGGTCGAAGCCGCCAAGCAGATGGGCGTGAACGGCGTGCCCTTCTTCATCTTCGACCAGCAATATGCGGTCAGCGGTGCCCAGCCGCCGGCGGAACTTGCCAATGCCCTGCGCGAAATCGCCAAGGCGAAGGCCGAGGCGCTGCGCAATCTGAATTGACGGTTGTAACGAACACTCGTATCCCGGTGAGGTAACCTCCTCCCCGGGATCATCACCTTGTCCGCCGACACCACTTTCAAAGGCGTCATCTTCGCCTTCATCTGCTTTGCCGCCTATTCCTTCAGTGATGCTGCCGTGAAAATGGTGGAAGGCCGCGTGCCCGCCTTCGAAGCCGGCTTCATCGGCAGCCTCTTCGGCTTTCTGGCAATCCCCTTCCTGATGAAGCGCGGCGATCGCTATACAGATCTGGTGCGCAGCACGAACTGGCCGCTCTGGGGCTTGCGTTTCGTCTGTTCTGCCGTGGGCACGGTCGGCAGCATCATTGCCTTTACCCAGCTCTCCATGGCCGAGGCCTTCTGCCTGATCTTCCTTCTGCCGTCGTTCGCGACAATCATGTCGGTGATCTTCCTCAAGGAAGAAGTGGGCATGAAACGCTGGGCAGCCGTGCTGATCGGCTTCCTCGGCGTGCTGGTGGTCTTGAGACCGGGCTTTCGCGAGTTGGAAATCGGGCATCTCGCAGCACTGATTTCGGGCTTTGCCGGCGCCGTCACCATCATCATCTTCCGCGCCATGGGCCCGCAGGAGAAGAACATCTCGCTCTATGGCGCAGGCCTGCTCGGCAGCGTGATCATATGCGCGGCCTTCTCGCTACCCGACTTCCAGGCGCCCGACAGTTACGACCTGATGCTTCTTGCCGCCTTCGGACTGCTCGCCGCCGTCGGCAATATCTTCATGATGCTGGCGTCATTCTACGCCCCCGCCCCGATCGTCGGGCCGATCCAATACAGCCAGATGCTCTGGGCCATCCTGCTCGGTTATCTCGTCTTCGGCGACAAGGTCGACTGGCCGATGGGCATCGGCATCGTGCTGATCGTCGGGTCAGGGCTTCTGACACTGATCCGCGAGCGCAAGCGCGACACGCCGCTTCCGCCACCGGTGGCTGGCAAGACGGATGCGGCACTGGCGATCAAGCCGGAGGACAGCGAAGCTCGCCGCGCCGGTGATTGACCTCATTTTGCCCTGTCAGGCTGCCTTCACCTCTTGGATCGCACCTGCGTTCAGAAAGATGAAGCGATCGAACAGGGAGAGATCAAGCGGATTGGGCAGCCGGATATGGGCTTGCCCCGGCAATCCGTCCCGCTCCGCCTCGAAGCGTCGATCGACTTGCGAGATGAAGATCATTACGAGCCCGTTTGCCTTTGCATAGGAGCGCAACTGACCAACCTGATGCTCGAGGTCAGGGGTCTCCCGTCGTTCGTTCAGCATTTGAAGGTAATCGATCACCACCACAGTTCCTGACGGCAGACCGCCGAGCGAGGCGATAATGTAATCCGCATCAATACGCTCGGAATCATGAAGCTCGAAGAGACCGTTGAATTCCGACGGAGTTGCATCGAGCCGATGCATCCGCTCAACGACTTCGCGTTCGGTATAGGCAAGGGTAAAAAACAGGCCGTGCTGACCATTGCGCATGGCATCGATTAGTATCTGCAGGGTGAGAAGTGTCTTCCCCTGCCCCGGGCGTGCACCCACGAGGATCAACTCGCCTGGCTCGAAGTCGCGATAATCGACACGGTTTGTTGCATCGAGCGTGCGCCGGCTTGTGAGCAGGCTCCAGCACGAGAAACCCTCTTCGCGCGCGACTTCATTCAGCGCCGCAGCGAGTGGCATGCCTTCGCGCCGGCTCAGCAGACGTGCCTTCCGTTTCAGATAGAATATGGGTGTAGATTTCGTCATCGCGGTACCTCTGATGACGGGCAGAAATCGCAATCCCTCCTTATGCCGCGCCCGAATCTTCGGATCGGATGTTCGTATTAGCCCAACATGGAAAATGCTTTCCCGAGTGGAGGGGGGAGGCACGGGCCGTGCACCCAACGAAACTAGACCGATTCGCTGGCGAACAGGAAGAGCCGACGGATCAGCCCTTCGCCAACTCCGCCAGCTGCGTCATCACTACTGCAGCCCCCGCCAGCCGCTTCTCCGGCGTCGGCAGGTCGCGCGTCAGGAACACCGAGTGATCGGGCCTGATCTTCGCCATGGTGCCCTGCTTGGCGATATAGCCGACCAGCGCTGCCGGATTGGGGAACTGTTTGCCGCGGAACTGAACGACAACACCCTTGGGGCCGGCTTCCAGCTTTTCGACATTGGCCACGCGGCAGAGCGCCTTGATGTACACCACCTTGAGCAGGTGCTGGACCTCAATCGGCAGCGGGCCGAAGCGGTCGATCAGTTCGGCGCCGAAGCCGTCGATTTCCCGGAGATCGTCGAGTTCGCCGAGGCGGCGATAGAGCGCCATGCGGAGATGCAGATCCGGTACATAGTTTTCCGGGATCATGACCGAGGTACCGACCTGGATCTGCGGCGACCAGCCGGTATCGACCACTTCATCGACACCCTTCACTTCGGCGACGGCCTCTTCCAGCATCTGCTGGTAGAGCTCGAAGCCGACTTCCTTGATATGGCCGGACTGTTCCTCGCCGAGCAGATTGCCGGCACCACGGATATCCAGATCGTGGCTGGCGAGCTGGAAGCCGGCGCCAAGCGTATCGAGCGACTGCAGAACCTTGAGACGCCGTTCGGCACCCGCCGTCAGCACCTTGTTGACCGGCAACGTCAGAAGCGCAAAGGCACGGACCTTCGAGCGACCGACACGGCCCCGGATCTGGTAGAGCTGCGCCAGACCGAACATGTCGGCACGGTGGACGATAAGCGTATTGGCGGTGGGGACATCAAGGCCGGATTCGACGATGGTGGTTGAGAGGAGCACGTCATAGCGACCTTCATAGAAGGCGTTCATGATGTCTTCGAGCTCGCCGGCTGCCATCTGGCCGTGGGCGATCGCCACCTTCAGTTCCGGCACGTTCTCGTCGAGGAAGCTTTTCACATCTGCAAGGTCGGCAAGACGCGGGCATACATAGAAACTCTGCCCGCCACGATAATGCTCGCGCATCAGGGTCTCGCGAATGACGAGCGGATCGAAGGGCGAAATGAAGGTGCGGACCGCCATGCGGTCGACCGGCGGCGTGGTGATCAGCGAGAGTTCGCGCACACCGGTCATGGCCAGCTGCAGGGTGCGCGGAATGGGCGTCGCCGACAGCGTCAGCACGTGCACGTCCGACTTGAGCTCCTTCAGGCGTTCCTTGTGCTTGACGCCGAAATGTTGCTCCTCGTCGATGATGAGAAGCCCGAGATTGGCGAAATTGACGCCTGACCCAAGCAGCGCATGGGTGCCGACGACGATGTCGGTCTTGCCTTCGGCGACTTCCTTCTTGACGAGGTTCAGCTCCTTGGTGCCGACAAGGCGCGAGGCCTGCTGGACACGGATCGGCAGCCCCCTAAAGCGTTCCGAGAATGTCTTGAAATGCTGGCGCGCCAGCAGCGTGGTCGGCACGACGACCGCAACCTGGATGCCGTTCATCGCGGCGATGAAGGCAGCACGCAGCGCCACTTCCGTCTTGCCGAAACCGACGTCGCCGCAGACGAGGCGGTCCATCGGGCGGCCGGCGCCGAGGTCGGAGCGGACAGATTCAATCGCGGTTTCCTGGTCTTCCGTCTCGTCATAGGGGAAACGGGCGGCGAATTCGTCGTAGAGGCCTTCCTGGGTGGTGAGCACCGGAGCCGTCCGCGTCATGCGCTCTGCAGCGATGCGGATCAGGGCTCCTGCCATGTCGAGCAGGCGCTTCTTGAGCTTGGCCTTGCGCATCTGCCAGGCGCCACCGCCCAGCTTGTCGAGCTGCACCTCGGTCGCCTCGCCGCCATAGCGGGAGAGCAGATCGATGTTTTCGACCGGCAGGAAGAGCTTGGCCTCATCTGCATATTGCAGTTCCAGGCAGGCATGCGGGGCGCCGGCGGCCTCGATGGTGCGCAAACCGACGAAGCGGCCGATGCCGTGTTCGGCATGAACGACGATCGAACCTTCGTCGATACCTGCAACTTCCGAGATGAAGTCGGCGGCCCGCTTGCGGCGCTTGGAACGGCGGACCATGCGGTCGCCGAGAATGTCCTGTTCTCCGATGATGACGAGATCGTTGGTCTCGAAGCCGCCTTCGAGGCTGAGCACGGCAGTTCCCGCCTCGCCCTTCTTCAACTTGTCGACGTCCTTCAGGGCCGCGACGGGCACCAATCGCTCCAGGCCGTGTTCGTTCAACACTTGCAGCAGTCGATCGAGCGAGCCTTCCGACCAGCCGGAGACGACGACCTTGGCACCAGCCGCACGCTTGTCGGCGATATAGGTGACCGCCTGACCGAAGACATTGGCGCGATTGCCTTCTTCGCTGGCTTCGTTGGCGCTCTTTGCCCAACGCGGCGTCGGCCGGGCATCCACCTCGATGACCACACGGCTTTCACCGCCGTGTTCGGCAAAGGGCGTGATGCGAATCGGATCGAAAGCGTCGAGCGCCTTGCCGAACTCACTGGCACCGAGATAGAGCCGCTCCGGGGGAACCGGCTTGTAGGGGGTGCCCTGGGCGAGATGGCCCTTGCCGGGCGTCGCCGAGTTGAGGCGCGCCTCGTAATAGTCCCGGATCAGCTTGGCGCGTTCTTCGGCTGCCTCACGCACGGTATGGTCGGTGACCATACGGAAGCCACGCAGATAATCGAATGTCGTCTCCAGCTTGTCGTAGAACATGGGCAACCAGTGCTCCATGCCGGCATAGCGGCGCCCCTCCGATACCGCCGCATAGAGCGCGTCGTCGCGGGTCGCGGCACCGAACAGCGAGAGGTAGTTCTTGCGGAACCGACTGATGCTCTCCGGCGTCAGCGTCACCTCGCTCATCGGATTGAGATCAAGCGAACGGACCTGTGCGATCGTCCGCTGGCTTGCCGGATCGAAGGAGCGGATGCTTTCGAGCGTATCGCCGAAGAAGTCGAGACGCACAGGCTCTTCCGCACCGGGCACGAAGACATCGAGAATGCCGCCGCGCACGGCGAATTCGCCGACCTCGCGCACGGTCGCGACCCGGTCGAAACCGTTGCGCTCCAGACGTGCGGCAATGTCATCCATGCGCACCTGGTTGCCGGGTTTCGCCGAAAAGCCGAGGCTGTCGATGACATCAGCCGGTGCCACCTTCTGCAGCATGGCATTGACCGTCACCAGCACGATTGCCGGATGCGGATTGAGATAGAGCGCAATCAGACCCGACAGTGCCGCCAACCGCCGGGCCGAAACATCAGCGGACGGCGAGACGCGGTCGTAGGGCAGACAGTCCCAGGCCGGGAGGCTCAAGACCGGGATGTCGGGAGCTGCGAAGCTCAGTGTCTGCCCGAGGTTCTGCAGCCGCTGTCCGTCGGACACCACATAGGCGACCGGTTTCCCTTCACGCGCCAACTCGGCCAGGATGAAGGCATCCATGCCGTCGGGTACGTGAGAAAGCGTCAGCGCGGATTGTGCGCCGACAATCCGCTTCACATCGATCAGGGGCATATCAGTTACTTTGCAGCGTATTCATCGCCCGTGACCGGTGAGAAATCCGGGCGCAGGGCGGCAATGCGTTCGAAGAGCGGTGTCTGAAGGTGGGCCGGCACAGGTTCGGCGCCCGTGATGTAACGGACGAGGTCATTGTCTTCCTCGACCATAATGCGCTCCAGCTCGTCGAGCTCCTCGTCTGAGAGCTCGCTGATATGGGCCTCGCAGAACTGCCCGAGCATCAAGTCCATTTCCCGGATACCGCGATGCCAGCAGCGGAACAGGATGCGCCGACGGCGCGGATCGAGGTCGGCACTGCTTTTCACCAGTCCAGTCATCTTTGCATCCTTTTAAATCTTGCGCTTCTATAGAGCAGCGTCCGGCAAATGTCAGCTTGCCAAAGGGGCAAATAACGAGGCATTTTGCCCTGATCATGCGTCCCCATCGTCTCGATCCCCTGTTTGCCTCCGTCGCCTCGCTCAGCGGAGTGGGCCCCAAGCTCGCCCAGCTTCTCGCCACACTGCTCGGGCGCGAGGATGCCGAAGATACGCGGGTCGTCGACCTGCACTTCCTCGCCCCACACCGTTTGATCGACCGGCGTCATCAACCGGGCATCGCCTATGCCCAACAGGGCTCGCTGGTAACGATCACCGGCCGCGTCGACCGACACCTGCCGCCGCCGCCGGGCAAGAACAACATGCCCTACCGCGTGATGCTGCATGACGAGACGGGGGAACTGGCGCTCACCTTCTTCCGGGTCAAGGGCAACTGGCTGGAAAAGGCGCTGCCGATTGACGAGATCGTCATGGTCTCCGGCAAGGTCGATTGGTTCAATGGCCGCGCCTCCATGGTCCATCCCGATTTGATGGTGAAGGCGAGCGAGGCGGAGAACCTGCCGCTGGTCGAGCCGGTCTATCCGCTGACGGCGGGGCTCGGCCCCAAGGTTCTGCGCAAGGCGGTCGAGGCTGCGGTCGAACGCATGCCGGATCTGCCTGAATGGGCCGATGCACCGCTTGTGACAAAACAAGGCTTCGCCAGCGTGCGCGAAAGTCTGATTGCGCTCCACAATCCGCGTGACGAAAAGGACATCGACCCGCAGGCGCCGGCCCGAAGACGACTGGCCTATGACGAATTCCTCGCCGGCCAGGTGTCGCTCGCCTTGGTGCGGCAGAAGCTGCGCCGGGTGCCCGGCACCCCCATCAAACCGACCGGCGAGATCAGTGACAAGATCCGCGCCACCCTGCCCTTCACGCCGACCAACAGCCAGCTGGCAGCGATCGATGACATCTTGAAGGACATGGCCTCCGACCAGCGCATGCTGCGGCTGGTCCAGGGCGATGTCGGCGCCGGCAAGACGCTGGTGGCCCTGTTTGCCATGGCAGCCGCCGTCGAAGCGGGTGGACAGGCGGTGCTGATGGCACCAACGGAAATCCTGGCGCGGCAGCACCATGCGACCCTTGCCAAGCTCGGCGCGCCGGCTGGCCTCCGGATCGAAGTGCTGACCGGCCGCACCAAGGGCAAGGAGCGAGAAGCCATCCTGGAGCGGATTGCCTCCGGCGAAGCACAGATCGTTATCGGAACCCATGCGCTCTTCCAGGATGCCGTTGTTTACAAGAACCTGACGCTCGCCGTAGTGGACGAGCAGCACCGCTTCGGCGTTCACCAGCGCCTGAGGCTGACCTCCAAGGGTATCTCGCCGCATATGCTGGTCATGACCGCGACGCCCATCCCCCGCACGCTGGTGCTCGCCGCCTTCGGCGACATGGACGTCTCCAAGCTCACGGAAAAGCCGGCAGGCCGCAAGCCGATCCAGACCGTGACCGTGCCGACCGAGCGCGTGCCCGATGTCATCGAGCGGCTCAGGGCTGCGATCGCGGAAGGCAAGAAGGCCTACTGGATCTGCCCGCTGGTCGAGGAAACGGAAGAAAGCGAGCTGATGTCGGCCGAGGAGCGGCAGTCGGTGCTCGCGCAGTTCATCAAGGCGCCGATCGGGTTGGTGCATGGGCGGATGCCTGGACCGGAAAAGGATGCTGCCATGCTTGCGTTCAAGAACGGTGAGACGCGGTTGCTGGTGGCCACCACCGTTGTCGAAGTCGGCGTCGACGTGCCGGACGCGACGATCATGGTCATCGAACATGCCGAACGCTTTGGCCTGGCCCAGCTACATCAGCTGCGCGGTCGTGTCGGCCGTGGCGACGAGGCCTCGAGCTGCATCCTTCTCTACAAGGGACCGCTCGGCGAAACCGGCAAGGCGCGGCTGTCGATCCTCAGGGATTCGGAGGATGGCTTCCTGATCGCCGAGGAGGACCTTAAGCTCCGAGGCGAAGGCGAGCTTTTGGGTACACGGCAGTCGGGCACGCCAGGCTTCAAGATAGCCAGCCTTGAACATCATGGCGACCTCCTGGAGATCGCCCGCAAGGATGCTGCCTATCTGCTGGAGCGGGACCCCGAACTCACGTCAGAACGCGGAGAGGCCGTCAGAACGCTGCTCTACCTGCATCGCCGCGACGAGGCGATCCGTTTCCTACATGCTGGGTAAGGGCTGCTGTGTTCAGGAACGGCCGGCGCGCTTGGGCGGCTCGACCGGATCGTCGACCGCGAGGTCCTGAAAGGCCGCCATGGCGTCTGCAACGCTCGGCTTATACTCTGGCGTGACCAGACCGGCCGAGATTAAGAGCTTGACCCCCTCTTCCGGGCTCATGTCGAGCAGCATCAGCTTGCTGCGTGGCACGAACATCAGAAAGCCGGCGGTTGGGACCGGGGTCGGCGCCAGGAACACGGCAACCATTTCCTCACCGTCCTGGTTGAGCCTGGCGGCGATCTCACCTTTGGCGTCTGTCGAAACGAAAACCAGCGCCCAGGTCCCTGCCCGCGGAAATTCGATCAGGCCGACCTTCTTGAAGGAATTGCCCTGCTCCTTCAGCACCGTCTCGAAGATCTGCTTCGTGCTCTTGTAGACGGTACGCACCAGCGGCATCCGGTTCAGGATATTTTCGCTGTAGGAGACGATCGAACGGCCGATCAGGTTTCGCCCGAGGAAGCCGACAAGCGTGATGAAGAGAATGGCGATGAGAAGCCCGGTGCCGGGAACGGCAAACTTCAGATAGGCTTCCGGGTTATAGCGATCCGGCAGATAAGGCTTCACCCAGCTGTCTGCCCAATGGATGAAGGTCCAGGTCAGATAGATGGTGATCGTCATCGGCGCGCAGATGATCAAGCCGGTCAGAAAGTTGTTCCTGAGCCGGGCGGCCATCGAAATCCTGTCAGAACCTTCGGTCATGCCCACCGTCATTGTGCAGTGCCGTAACGCTGCGGACAATGCCGGAGCGTTCTTGGCGACGCAAGAGCAAGAATTGGGGCAGCGGACTGCCCCGCTCCGGGATCACTCGACCGTGACGGACTTGGCGAGGTTGCGAGGCTGATCGACATCCGTGCCCATGAAGACGGCCGTGTGATAGGCGAGCAGCTGGATCGGGATGGAATAGACCATCGGCGAGATGATCTCGGCGACGACGGGCAGCACGATGGTCGCCATGGTCTCGAGCTTGGAGGCGGCTGCGCCCTTCCCGTCGGTGATGAAGATGATCTTACCGCCGCGCGCCGCCACTTCCTGCATGTTCGACACGGTCTTTTCGAAGAAGCGGTCGAAGGGTGCAATGACAATAACCGGCATATTCTCGTCGATCAGGGCGATCGGGCCGTGCTTCAGCTCGCCGGCAGCATAACCTTCGGCGTGGATATAGGAGATTTCCTTGAGCTTCAGCGCACCTTCGAGCGCCAGCGGATAGCTGGTGCCACGGCCGAGATAGAGCACGTCCTTGAACTTTGAGAGATCGCGCGACAGGGCCTCGATCTGCGGCTGCACCGCATTCAGCACCTGACTCATGATGCGCGGCATTTCGGCCAGGCTCTTCACCAGCTGCTTTTCTTCCGCTTCCGTGATTGTCCCGCGAGCGCGGCCGGCGGCAAGCGCCAAGGAGGCGAGCACGGCCAACTGGCAGGTGAAGGCCTTCGTTGAGGCGACGCCGATTTCCGGACCGGCGAGAATCGGGAAGACGGCGTCCGATTCGCGGGCGATCGTCGATTCCTTGACATTGACCACAGCACCGATCTTCAACCCGTTGTCACGGCAGTAGCGCAGCGAGGCCAGCGTGTCGGCGGTTTCACCGGACTGCGAGATGAAGAGGGCCGCCTGATCTTTCGACAGCGGCATCTCGCGATAGCGGAATTCCGAGGCGACATCGATTTCGACCGGCAGGCGGGCATAACGCTCGAACCAGTATTTGCCGACGAGGCCAGCCAGATAGGCGGTGCCACAGGCGGAGATGGCAAGGCCGTGCAGGTTTGCGAAATCGATATCGGAGGCCATGTCGCGCACGGTGTGCTCGGCGAAGTCGACGTAATGCGAGAGCGCATGCGAGATCACTTCCGGCTGCTCGTAAATCTCCTTTTCCATGAAGTGACGATGGTTGCCCTTGTCGATCATGTAGGCGGAGGCCGAGGAAATCTGCACCGGACGATCGACCGGATTGCCGTCGATGTCGAAGATGTGGGCGCCCTGCTTGCCGATGACCGCCCAGTCGCCGTCATGCAGATAGGCGATGCGGTTGGTGAAGGGCGAGAGCGCAATCGCATCGGACCCAAGGAACATCTCTCCGTCGCCGAAACCGATCGCAAGCGGCGGGCCGGAGCGGGCAGCCATGATGGTCGAGGGATCGTCTTGGAAGATGACGGCAAGTGCGTAGGCGCCGGTCACGTGGCGCAGCATCTCGTGCATCGCCTCGCGGCGACCAAGGCCCTCACGACGATACTTGGCCAAGAGCTGGGCGACGACTTCGGTGTCGGTCTGCGTGGTGAAGGTGGCACCTTCGGCCGCCAGTTCTTCCTTGATCTCGGAAAAATTCTCGATGATGCCGTTATGAACAACGGCGACGCCCTCGACGAAATGCGGATGGGCGTTGGTTTCGTTGGGCACGCCATGGGTTGCCCAGCGGGTGTGAGCAATGCCGATGGATCCGGGAAGCGGATCGCCGGCAAGCTTCGTCTCGAGATTGAAGAGCTTGCCTTCCGCCCGCCGACGATCGAGCTTGCCGTCGTTGATGGTGGCAACACCGGCGGAATCATAGCCGCGATATTCGAGCCGCTTCAACGCGTCGACGAGACGCTCCGCCACAGGCTTGTTACCGACGATGCCGACGATGCCGCACATGAAATTCTCCGTTTCGTATCAACCACGCGGCTTTTCCTAGCGGTTTCATCGCAATAGGCAATTGTGCGTGAGGTCAAATTGCGTTTCGTCTCGTAATGCAACGCAGCATAACAAGCGGTGAAGTCTGAACGGGTCGTCTTACTTGCCGGCCTTAATCGCGAGATTGCGTTCGCGGATGACGGCGGCGCGGCCCGGCTTCATTTCCTGGCGCGCACGACCGAAGGCGAGTGCATCTGCGGGCACATCCTCGGTGATGACGCTGCCGGAAGCGATCAGCGCGCCATCGCCGATCTTGACCGGCGCGACGAGGGACGAATTCGACCCAATGAAGGCCCCTGCCCCGATATGCGTCTCGTGCTTGTTCACGCCGTCATAGTTGCAGGTGATGGTGCCGGCGCCGATATTGGTCTCGGCGCCAACGACAGCGTCGCCGATATAGGTCAGGTGATTGACCTTGGCGCCACGGCCGATCTCGGCCTTCTTCACTTCGCAGAAATTGCCGACCTTGGCGCCTTCGGCGAGATTGGCGCCGGGGCGCAGGCGGGCAAAGGGTCCAACGTTGGCGCCGGCGGCGACATGAGCGCCCTCCAGGTGCGAGAAGGCATGAATGACGGCGCCGCCCTCGACGGTGACGCCGGGGCCGAAGACGACATTGGGCTCGATCAGCGCATCCTGGCCGATGACAGTGTCGTGGCTCAGAAACACCGTTTCCGGCGCAATCATCGTAACGCCCGAAACCATCAGTTCATGACGGCGCCGCTCCTGCCACAGGCGTTCGATCACGGCGAGTTCGGCGCGATTGTTGCAGCCCGTGAGCTCGCTTTCCGGCGCGTCGACAGCAACCGCTTTGCCGCCAAGCGACCGCGCGATCTCGACGAGATCGGTCAGGTAGTATTCACCCTTGGCGTTCTGATTGCCGATCCGCGAGAGGAGATCGAGGGCCTTCTTGCCGTCGATCGCCATCAATCCGCTGTTGCACCAGGTAACCGCACGCTCGGCATCCGTCGCGTCCTTCTCCTCGCGGATCGCAATCAGCTCGCCATCTTCGACCAGCAAGCGGCCATAGCCGGTCGGATTGTCAGTGTGAAAACCGATGACGGCGACATCGGCACCGCCGGCGAGTGCCTCGCGGGCAGCTTTCAGCGGTGCAGCCGTGATCAGCGGCACATCGCCATAGGCAACGAGAATTTCGTCATAACCGCGGGCAATCGCCTCCTTGGCCATCAAAACGGCATGCCCCGTGCCAAGGCGCTCGGTCTGCAACACGCCTTCGACCGCAAGCCCCTCGATCGACGCGGCTTTCTCCACCTTTTCTGCATCGCGACCAAGAACCAGCGCGACATCCGAGACGCCGGAGGCGGCAATCGATGCCATGACATGGGCGATCATCGGACGCCCGCCCACTGGATGCAGCACCTTCGACATCGACGACTTCATGCGGGTGCTGTCACCAGCAGCGAGGACGACGGCGAGACAGGTGCGGTTCATGGATGGCTCCGAGCTGAGAATGGCGCTTCTCACTAATACCAGCGGGTGCTGCCCGCAAGTGTTGGCAGAACTAGCCGCGCTTCTGGGAACTGTCGACCGCCTTCAATGCTGCGGCACGCCCCTGCTCGATCGCCCGTTCGGTGGCAGTCCGCGCGGCCTCGGCATCGCCTTGCTCGATCGCGTCGACGATCGCCAGATGCAGCTCCGTGATCGCCTCCCCTCGACCAGCGAGTTGCGGATCGAAGGCCATGGTGAAGGCGCCGTCGAGCGACGCCTTAATGAAACCCACCATGCTTTCGAGAAACGGGTTAGCCCCGACGATGGTCAGAAGCACGTGAAAGCGGAGGTCCGCCTCCACCTGGCTTGGCCAGTCGAGCTCGTTGGAACCCAGGAGCATGGCGTAGTGACGAAGTTCGGCACAGTCCTCGGGCGAAGCGCGCAGCGCCGCAAAGGCAGCCGATGCCGGCTCCAGCACCAGGCGGACATCATAGAGATGATCGATGAATTCGCGGGTGACGCCGGTTCGGAAATGCCAGCGCAGCACGTCTTCATCGACGAGGTTCCAGTGACAGCGGTCGGTCACCCGTGTCCCGACACGCGATTTGGCAACCACCAGGCCCTTGGCGGTCAGCGTCTTCATCGCCTCACGCAGGACGGATCGCGACACATCGAACTGGGCCTCCAGCTCGGCATCCCCGGGCAAGGGCTCGCCAATGGCAAAGCGGCCTCCGACAATCGCAAGGCCGAGTTGCTCGACCACTTTTGCATGGCTCGTCCGAAGATTGGAAACGACCCTCAGTTCCCGAACATCTTCCTTCCGCATCCTGCCTCACACCCCGCCTTAGTTGCTGGGGTTGTTATACGAAAGGCCAATGCGGGTGAAGGCATTATCTGAGTATTCCTGCAATTTTCGGAACTCTAAACAAGAAAGAGCGCCCTCAGGCGCTCTCTCCATTTGCGTTCTTTGCCGTTTACTGCGGCAGCTTGTCGTCCACACCTTCGATGTAGAAGTTCATGCCGAGGATGGTGCCGTCATCAGCCGACTCACCTTCCGCCAACCAGGCCGAACCGTCCTGCTTGTTGATCGGGCCGGTAAAGGGCTTGAGTTCACCGGACTTGATCTTGGCTTCGGTGTCCATCGCCATGGCCTTCACGTCGTCGGGCATGTTGGTGTAGGGCGCCATCGACAGAATGCCGTCGACGAGACCGTCGAAGGTCTGGGCGGAAGTCCAGGTACCATCGATCACGGCCTGGGTGCGCTTGATGTAGTAAGGCGCCCAGGTGTCGACGATGGCGCTCAACTGCGCAGTCGGGCCGGCGGCGATCATGTCGGAGGCTTGACCGAAAGCCTTCAGACCACGTTCTTCGGCAACCTGCATCGGCGCCGTCGTGTCGGTGTGCTGGGTCAGAACGTCGACGCCCTGGTCGAAGAGAGCCTTGGCGGCATCGGCTTCCTTGCCCGGGTCGAACCAGGTGTTGACCCAGATGACCTTCAGCTTGAACTCGGGGTTTACCGTGCGGGCGCCGTGCAGGAAGGCGTTGATGCCGGCGACGACTTCCGGGATCGGGAAGGAGGCGATGTAACCGGCGACGCCGGTCTTCGACATCTTGCCGGCGATCTGACCGTTGATGAAGCGGCCTTCATAGAAGCGCGAATTGTAGGTCGCGACATTGTCTGCGGTCTTGTAGCCGGTCGCATGCTCGAACTTCACGTCCGGGAACTTCTCGGCGACCTTGAGGGTCGCATCCATGAAGCCGAAGGAGGTCGTGAAGACCAGGGCGCAGCCGGAACGGGCCATGCGCTCGATCGCGCGCTCGGCATCCGGGCCTTCCGGCACGTTTTCGAGGTAAGGCGTTTCGATCTTGTCGCCGAAATGCTCCTGCAGCTGCTGGCGGCCGATATCGTGCGCCTGGGTCCAGCCGCCGTCGGTCTTCGAGCCGACATGGACGAAGCAGACCTTCGTCTTGTCCTGGGCAGCGGCGGGTGCCGCGACGCCGACGACGGCGGCAGCCGAAGCGGCAAGCGCGAGGAGGATAGTCTTCATGGTGTACCCCTGTCTGGTTAGGTTGAAGCTTTTGTTTTGATTATCTATCCGGCACGAACGGCTTGCCGAGGCAGGCCGGCGTGTTGATCAGCGTCGTGCGCCGATTATGGGAGATTATGATCAGCACGACAATGGTCGCCGCATAGGGCAGCGCGGACAGAAACTGCGAGGGCAGACCGATGCCAAGGGCCTGCGCATGCAGCTGCCCGATGGTGACGGCGCCGAAGAGATAACCGCCGGCAAGCACCCGCCAGGGACGCCAGGCGGCGAAGACGACGAGGGCGAGCGCGATCCAGCCGCGGCCGGCGGACATGTTCTCGACCCATTGCGGCGTATAGACGAGCGACAGCTGCGCACCGGCAAGACCGGCACAGGCGCCGCCGAACATCACCGCCAGATAGCGTGTCCGGATTACGGGAAGCCCGAGCGTATGGGCCGAGCCATGGCTGTCGCCGATGGCGCGCAGTTTGAGGCCCGAGCGGCTCTTGAACAGGTACCAGTTCACCCCGGCGACCAGTGCGATCGACATGTAGAAGAAGATGTCCTGAGCGAACAGGACGCGGCCAATCAGTGGCAGGTCGGACAAGAGCGGAATGACGATCGGCTGCATCTTCACGCCGGGAACACCGACGACGCTTTCGCCGACCATGCCGGAAACACCGAGACCGAGAATGGTGAGCGCCAAACCTGTCGCCACCTGGTTGGCGACCAGCGTGAGCGTCAGGAAACCGAAGAGCATCGAAAAGAGCGCGCCGGTCGCGATACCCGCGAGAACGCCGATATAGGGCGAGCCTGTCATGTTGGTCGCGATGAAGGCGCAGACCGCGCCGATGATCATCATGCCTTCGACGCCGAGGTTCAGCACGCCCGAGCGCTCGGCCACGAGTTCGCCCATGGCGGCGATCACCAGCGGTGTCGAGGCGGTGATGATGGTGAGAAGGATGGCCTCGAACATGATCAAGCCCCCTTCGTCGCGGCATTGCGGGCACGGTCGAAGACGATCCGCACCTTGTAGAGAATGAGCGTGTCACAGGAGAGCACGAAGAACAGCAAGAGCCCCTGGAAGACGCGGGTCACCTTGTCGGAAACACCGATCGACAGCTGCGCGCCCTCGCCACCGAGATAGGTGAGCGCCAGCACGAAGCCCGAGGCGATGATGCCGAGCGGATTGAGGCGGCCGAGGAAAGCGACGATGATCGCGGTGAAGCCGTAGCCTGGTGAAATCGTCGGCTGCAGGTGACCGATCGAGCCCGATACTTCCGAAATCCCGGCAAGACCTGCCAGCGCGCCAGAAAACATCATCGAGAACCAGACCATCTTGCGCGAGGAGAAGCCGGCAAAGCGCCCTGCCCGTTCCGACTGCCCGAGCACCACGACCTGAAATCCCTTCAGCGTGTAGCGCATCATGAACCAGACGGCGACGGCCGCAATCAGCGCAAAGATGATGCCGAGATGGGCGCGGCCGGAAGACAGGATTTCCGGCAATACGGCCTCCGAGACAAAGGAGCGCGACTGCGGAAAATTGTAGCCGGCCGGGTCCTTCCAGATGCCGCGCGTCAGCCAATCCAGGAAAAGCTGGGCGATATAGACCAGCATCAGGCTGGTCAGGATTTCATTCGTGTTGAAGCGGGTCTTCAACAGCGCCGGAATGGCGCCATAGGCGGCACCGCCGATGGCACCCATGACGATCATCATCGGCAAGAGCAGCGGCGAGGACCATTCGTAAAAGGTGATCGGCAGGATCGAGCCGACGATCGCCCCGACGATGAACTGCCCTTCGGCGCCGATATTCCAATTATTCGAGCGATAACAGACCGACAGGCCGACACCGATCAGGATCAGCGGTGCTGCCTTGACCGCAAGCTCATGGAGCGACCAGACCTCGAGCAGCGGCTCGATGAAGAAGCTGAAGAGTGCCGAGACCGGGTCCTTGCCGAGCAGCGCAAACATGATGCCGCCGAAGAAGACGGTGAGCGCCAGCGCCAGCAGAGGAGAGACGATCGCAAAGAGGCTGGACTGACGCGACCGGCGTTCGAGTTCAATGCGCATGGGCCGCCTCCGGGGCAGTGGTCAGGCCATGCACACCGCCCATCAGGATACCGATGCGTTGGCGGGTCATGGTCGAGGCGGGATAGGCGTCGGACAGCTTGCCTTCCGAAATGGCGGCAATCGAGGTTGCCACTTCGAAGATCTCGTCGAGATCCTGGCTGATGACGACCACGGCCGAGCCCGACTTGGCGAGATCGACGAGCGCCTGGCGAATGCGGCTTGCAGCGCCTGCATCGACACCCCAGGTGGGCTGGTTGACGACCAGAACAGAAGGCTGGCGGTCGAGTTCACGACCGACGATGAATTTCTGCAGATTGCCACCCGAGAGTGAACCGGCTGCGGGATCCTCACCGCTCTTGCGCACATCCATCATCTCGGAGATGCGGCGCGCCGCCTGCTGCACTAGGCCATGGCGTATAAGGCCGATCTTGCCGCCCGCGAGATAGGCCGAACGGTCGGATGCATTGCGCGACAGAAAGAGGTTTTCCGACAGGCTCATGGCCGGGATAGCGGCATGGCCGTGGCGCTCTTCCGGCACGAAACCGGCGCCGAGAAGCCGGCGTTCATTGATCCCGAGGCGACCGACGGACTTGCCGCGCAGGCGGATTGCATCGGGGTTCTGAACCACATACTCGCCGGAAAGCGCATCAAAGAGTTCGCTCTGACCATTGCCCGCCACCCCGGCAATGGCAAGGATCTCGCCGGCCTTGACGGTCATCGATACATTCTTCAGCGCCATGGCAAACGGCGTCCGAGGACTGACCGAGAGATTGCTCACCTGCAACTGCACGGCACCATCAGCCGGCGGCTCGACCTTCTCGACGCCGGCAACATCGGCGCCCACCATCATCCGAGCGAGCGACGCCGGCGTTTCCTGACGCGGGTCGCAGGCGCCCGTGACCTTACCGTGACGAAGCACGGTGGCGCGATCACAGATGCGCTGCACTTCCTCGAGGCGATGGCTGATATAGAGGACCGACCGCCCCTCCGCCTTCAGCTTGAACAGGGTCTCGAACAGCTTGTCGGCTTCCTGTGGCGTTAGCACCGAGGTCGGCTCGTCGAGGATGATCAGTTTGGGGTTCTGCAGGAGCGCGCGGACGATCTCGATGCGCTGGCGTTCACCGACCGAGAGATCGGCGACATGGGCATTGGGATCGAGCGGCAGACCGTAGGCGACGGAAAGCTCGGCCGCCTTCTTGGAAAGCTCGGAGATCGAAATCTTCTCGTCGAGCGACAGTGCGATGTTTTCGGCGACCGTCAGCGCTTCGAAAAGCGAAAAATGCTGAAAGACCATGCCGATGCCGAGACGCCGGGCTGCAGCAGGATTGGCGATCACGCGATCCAGCCCCTCCCATCCGATCGTGCCGGCGGACGGCGCGAGAATGCCGAACAGCATCTTGACGAGGGTCGATTTGCCGGCACCGTTCTCGCCGAGTAGAGCGTGGATCTCGCCATGGCCGATGTCGAGGTCGATCTCGTCGCAGGCCTTGAAGCTGCCGAACAGCTTCGTCAGCCCCCGCACGGTCAAAAGCGGCTTTTCGCCCTCGGGCGGTTGTTGCGGCACAGGTCCCCCTTGCACTCTCATGCGCATCGGCCAGGTCTTGCGCCCGGTCCATCGCTCAATTCATAACCGGTTTGCGGCAGCGCACAATATATAGGCAAAAGTTTTTTTTGGTTTTGCCCAGCTGCGTCAGGACGACGTCAGCCCCGGCGACCAAGACTGGGGAAAAGCTGCATCACGCCGCCAATCACGTAAAGGTAGAGCCCGGAGACAATCATGCCAATGACAACCCATTGTGGCGATTCGAAATGCAGCAGAAGCGCGTAGCCACCAAAGGCGCACCAGAGCAGAAACACGGCCATGTTGAACGGCCGCAGGCGCTGGACGCGCACGGGGTGCAGGAAGTTGATCGGCAGGAAGGTGAGCACGACCGATGCCAGCACCGCAATCAGGGCCGTCGTCGCGCTCGCGTCGATGACGAACAGGGTGAAGATCAGCATGTTCCAGACGACGGGGAAGCCGGAAAAGAAGTACTCGTCCGTCTTCATGCCCATGTCGGCATAATAGATTGCGCTCGACACCACGATCAGTCCGGCGGCAACGAAGGACCAGGGCTCGCCGATCATGCCGCTCTGATAGAGCGCAAAGGCCGGCAGAAGCACATAGGTGACATAATCGATGATGTTATCGAGCGTATCGCCGGACCAGTTCGGCAGGACTTCCTTGACGCGCATCTTGCGGGCGATCGGACCGTCGATACCGTCCACGAGCAGCGCAAGCCCCAGCCACCAGAACATGTCGACGAAGCGATGCTCCGCAGCAGCGACGACCCCAAGAAAGGCAAGAAACGATCCGGAAGCGGTGAGGATGTGGACCGAAAAGGCGCGGATCTCGGCATAGGGCACGCGCTTGTAATTGAAGATCTTCATCCCTGCTCCAGTCGGCGGCACTTCGGAGGAAACGGTATCGGACGAAATGACGCGCATTGCAACACAAGTGGCGGTCTATGCCCGGATTTCGCCCGGGACCCGGTTGGCACATGCGCCATTTCGGCCCATGGATTTTACCGTGCGGCGGCTCTAAATAGCGTCACAAGAAGCCAATTAGGACCTTCACCATGAGCCACGAATTCGACATTGCCGTGATTGGCGCCGGCCCCGCCGGACAGATCGCCGCGCTTGCCATGGCCCGCGGCGGTCGCCGTGTCGTTCTTGTTGGCCCGCAGCCGGACGGCTCTGACCGGCGCACCACCGCGCTCATGGATCAGTCGCTGGCCATGATCGAACGCCTCGGCCTCTGGCAGGATCTGAAGGAAACAGCAGCCGCCCTCACCGTCATGCAGATCATCGACGGCACACGGCGGCTCCTGCGGGCGCCCACGGTCGCATTCCGGAGTGCGGAAATCGGGCTCGACGCCTTCGGTTACAACATCCCGAATTCCGCGCTGCTCGAAACGCTGGCAAAGGCGGTAGCAAGCGAACCGCTGATCACCCGCCGCGCCTCGTCCGCCGAGAGCATCCATATCGGCGCGGATGTAGTCACCATCGGCATCCAGGGCGAAGAGGCAATCACCGCCGGGTTTGCGATCGGTGCCGATGGTCGCCGCTCCAAGACGCGCGAAAGTGCAAGCGTCGGCGTCAAGACTTGGTCCTACCCGCAGACAGCCGTGGTGATGAACTTCATCCACAGTCTGCCGCACCAGAACATCTCGACAGAGTTCCACACAGAATCGGGCCCTTTCACCCAGGTCCCCCTGCCCGGCCTGCGTTCGAGCCTCGTCTGGGTCCTGCCCCCGCAGGAAGCCGACAGGATGATCTCGCTGTCATCCGATAAGCTATCTGCCGAAGTCGAGGCCCGCATGCAGTCCATGCTGGGCAAGGTCCAGGTGGAGGATGGCGTCCAGGCCTGGCCGCTGTCGGGCATGACGGCCCGTCAGTATGGCAAGGGCCGCGCCGCCTTCATCGGCGAGGCAGGCCATGCCTTCCCGCCGATCGGAGCGCAGGGTCTGAACCTCAGCCTGCGCGACATCGCAGCGCTGGAAGACATTCTCCTTGATCGCAGTTCGGCACCGATTCCCGCAGACGCCGGTGACCGCTTCGACCGCAAGCGCCGCCTCGATATTGCAAGCCGCACAGCAAGCGTCGATCTTCTCAACCGATCGCTGCTCTCGGGCCTTCTGCCGGTTCAGATGATGCGCGCTGCCGGCCTCCAGGTGCTGGCAAGCGTCGCCCCACTGCGAAATCTCGTCATGCAGGAAGGCGTGGCGCCGGGGCGCGGGCTAAAGTCCCTGCCGTCATTGTTACGGGAAAAGGTCCGCCGGTAGATAACCCTGGGTGATGGCAAACAGCAGCGCCGACACCGAGAACACCGAAATGACAGTGGTGATCAGGATCGTGGCGGACGCCCTCTCCTGCCAAACCCCGTATTGCTGGCCGATGACGAAGACATTCGTTGCTGTCGGCAGCGAGGCGAGCAGCACCGCCGTATAGACCCACAGCGGGTCGAAGTTCCCGACGAAACTCAGGACGACATAAACGAGGATCGGATGCAGCACGAGTTTGATCGGCACGATGTATCCGATCTCGGCGGGAATGCGCTTGAGGGGCCGCAGCGCAAGCGTCACACCCATGGCAAAAAGAGCGCAAGGCGCCGCCGCCTGGGCGAGGTAGTCGATCAGTCGTTGCAGCGCGAGTGGCGGCTCGAAGGCAAAGGCGGCGGCCACGAAACCGACGAGTGTCGCGATGATGAAGGGATGGGTCAGGATTTTCTTGGCCACATCGAGCGCCAGTTGCGCCGGCGGCCGCTTGTCGCCACCGGCAAAGGCCATCAAGGCGGGAGCTGCGATAAAATGCGCGGCGTTTTCGAAGCAGAACACCAGCGCGACCGGAACGGCAGCCTTTTCGCCAAAGGCGAGCAGCGCCAGGCCCGGCCCCATATAGCCGATATTGCCATAGGCACCCGCCAGCGCCTGGACTGTCGATTCGGCAATGTTGTTACCGCGAACATAGCGGCCGACCACGAAGACAAGAACGAAGATCGAATAGGTGGCCGCAAGGCAGGCTGCGATGAAATCGATGCGCGTCAGCTGTTCGATCGGCGTGCGCGAGACGAGCTTGAAGAACAGTGCCGGCAGCGTAACGTAAATGACGAAGAAGTTGAGCCAGCCGAGCGCCTGGGCGGAATGGTCGCCAAGCTTTCCTGACACGTAACCGATCAGGATCAGGCCGAAAAACGGCAAGACCAGCGCGATGATATCCGCCATGGCTCACTTCCCCCCGAACGCGACGATGCGTTCAAACGGGACTTAGCCGATTTGAGACAGGATTGGAAAGGTCTGCTGAAACCAGATCGCCATGTCGGAGACGTAACCGAAGATGAAGGCTAGCCCGGTCAGAACGAGCAGTCCGCCCATGGCCTTCTCCACCACACCCAGATGCCGGCGGAAGCGCGTGAGGAACCGCATGAAGGCGCCAGAGAATCCGGCCGCGATCCAGAAGGGCACGGCAAGCCCCAGCGAATAGATCGCCAGCAGAAGCGCGCCGTCGCCGACCGTCTCCTTCGAGGCCGCGACGCCGAGGATAGCACCCAATACCGGGCCGATGCAGGGCGTCCAGCCGAAAGCGAAAGCGAGACCCATGACATAGGCGCCCGAAAGCGTCGCCGGCTTTCCGCCGCCTGCGAATCGATACTCCGAGGACAGAAGCCCGAGGCGGAAGACGCCGAGGAAATTCAAGCCCATGATGATGATGATCACGCCGCCGATCTTCGACAAGAGATCCATGTGCTGGCGCAAAAGCCCGCCAATCGTCGAGGCACCGGCGCCGAGCGCCACGAAGACGGTGGCAAAACCGAGCGTGAAGACGAGCGCGGTCAACATCACCGTCCGGCGCGCCGCCGCGTTCTCCGCCTGCGCCCCCTCGCGGAACTGATCGACCGAAATGCCTGCCATATAACAGAGATAGGGCGGCACCAGCGGCAGCACGCAGGGCGAAAGGAACGACAGGGCTCCGGCCAGAAGCGCGCTGAAAAAGGAAATATCGGCAATCGACACGATGAACTCCGGAACCCGAACCGGCTCTTCCTAATCCCGCGACACCATGCTTGCCAATCACCATTGCGTAGCCTGCGACAAGAGGACTGCATTTTGCTGCCGAAACTGCATTTTTGCGGTTGACCGGCCGGGGTCACCTGCCTATGTTCCGCGCACTTCTTGAGGCGGCGCAAAACCGCACGGGAGAGCGTAGCTCAGCCGGTAGAGCAACTGACTTTTAATCAGTAGGTCCAGGGTTCGAATCCCTGCGCTCTCACCACTCCTCCGAAATTATTCTGACCATCATAGAAATTTATTTGTGCGCAGATTAGGCTCCGTAGGCCTCGCGCTTTAGTCACGGGCTTATCTCGGACCTCCGGCCGCCTTGCATTCTTGGTCCAGTCCAGATTGCCACCCCTCCCCCAACCTTACCAATGTTTCACTGTCCTTTCCGCCGCGAAGGTCTATCTGCATAGCCAAGGGAACCATTCCGCCACTTGACCCCGATCAAGGGCAAAGGCCCGGGCTTGGGTCATGGTCCGGGCATAGTGGAAATGCAATATGACGGAGCAGACGTGAGCGACGACGCAAAACCCGAGACCTCGGCCGAAGCCAATGAGCTGAAAGCGATTCTGGCCGAAGCCGCACGGCCGAAGCGACGCTGGGGTCTGCGCTTACTCCTGCTCGTCGCCCTGGCTGGCCTCGGCTACGGCGCCTATCTCTGGTCGGCCGGCGGAACAACGGTGAGCTACAGCACATCCGAGTTGAAGCCCGGCGATCTCACTGTCATCGTCACCGCCACCGGCTCCGTCGAGCCGACGGTTCAGGTCGACGTGTCCTCGGAGCAATCGGGCACCGTTCGCGAGGTGCTGGTCGACTACAACAGCGAGGTGAAGAAGGGCGACGTTCTGGCCCGTCTCGACACCGACAAGCTGAGTGCCGATCTGAAAGCCAAGGAGGCGGCGCTCGCTTCCTCCGGCGCCGCCGTCTCGAAAGCCCGCGCCGACGAGCAATCCGCCAAGTCCAGGCTCGACCGGCTGACGGCGCTCGTCTCCAGCCGCGTCTCCACCCAGCAGGATCTGGACACCGCCGAGTTCACCTATCAGGCAGCATCCGCTGCCCGCGAAAGCGCCGAGGCCGATGTCATCGCGGCAGAAGCCGCGCTCGAGCAGGCAAAGCTGTCGCTTTCGAAAGCAACCATCGCCTCGCCGATCGACGGCATCGTTCTGTCGCGCAATGTCGATCCCGGCGCGACGGTGGCCGCCTCGCTGGAGGCACCCACACTCTTCACCATCGCCGGCGATCTCCGGGAAATGGAGCTGCAGGTCTCCATCGACGAGGCCGATGTCGGTCAGGTCGCCATCGGCCAGGCAGCCACCTTCACGGTCGACGCCTTTCCCGAACAGCGCTTTCCGGCCGAGATCACCTCGATCCGCTATGCTGCCGAAACGGTGAACGACGTCGTCACCTACAAAGGCATCCTGTCGGTCGCCAATGACGATCTACTGCTGCGCCAGGGCATGACGGCGACGGCCGATATCGTCGTCCGGTCGGTCGAAGACGGCCTGCTCATTCCCAATGCCGCCCTGCGCTACTCACCCCCGGCCGCGCAAACCGAGACCTCCGAAGGTGGCAGCGGCGTGTTCAGCCTGTTTCGCCCGCCACGCCAGGCACCTGCCAGCGCGCCGGAGCCGACGGGCAGCGAACGCACCATCTGGCTGTTGCGCGATGGCCAGCCGGTCGCCGTCAACATCGAGATCGGTTCCTCCGACGGGCAGAATACGGTGATCGTCAAGGGCGACGTGAAGGAAGGCGACCGGGTGATCACCGATCAAACGGTTCGCAACGGTTGAGGCACAGGATGGCAACGGCCCCACTCATCGAGTTTCGCCAGATCTCCCGCGTTTACGGCCGCGGCGAAGCGACCATCCGCGCGCTGGACCGGGTCGACCTGACGATCGATCGGCATGAGTTCGTCGCGATCATGGGCCCGTCCGGCTCGGGCAAGTCGACCGCCATGAACATCCTTGGCTGCCTCGATGTGCCGACATCCGGCCAATATCTCTTTCAGGGCATCGACACCACGGGCTTCGACCGTGCGCAATACACGTTGCTTCGTCGTCACATGCTTGGCTTCGTCTTTCAGGGCTTCAACCTCCTCGCCCGCACCTCGGCCGTCGAAAATGTCGAACTGCCCCTGGTCTATCGCGGCATGGATGCGCGTGAACGGCGTGCCCGCGCCTTAACCGCGCTGTCGCAGGTGGGCCTTGCAGGCCGAGAGAACCACACCACCCAGGAATTGTCCGGCGGCCAGCAGCAACGCGTCGCCATTGCCCGCGCAATCGTCACAAGCCCTTCCGTCCTCCTGGCCGATGAACCGACCGGCAATCTCGACACGAAGACAAGCCGCGAGATCATGGAACTGATCACCGGCCTCAACCGCGACCATGGGATCACGGTCATCATGGTCACTCACGAAGACGATATTGCAGCCTATGCCAAGCGCACACTGCGTTTCGTCGATGGTCACATCCAGTCCGACAGCCTGACCGCGAAGGAGACGGCCGATGTTCGGTGAAACTCTGAAGCTCGCGCTCCGCGCCATCCGCCGCAACCTCTTGCGCTCCTTCCTGACGGTGCTTGGCGTCGTCATCGGAGTCGCCGCCGTCATCGCCATGGTGACCATCGGCAATGGCACGACGGCTCAGGTGACGACGGAAATCTCCAAGCTCGGCACCAATCTTCTTTTCGTCCGCCCCGGCCAGTTCGGCCCGGGTCGCGCCGCGACGGATGCGAAGAAGTTCACCCTTCGTGACCTCGAGGCGATCCGCGAGCAGGTTCCGGGCCTGCGCGCTGCGGCCGGCATCAACCAGTCCAGCCAGACCGTGGTCTTCAGCGGCCAGAGCCGGCAAACCACGATCATCGGCTCGGGCGACGATTATCTCGTGGCCCAGAACTGGGAACTCGCCTCCGGCCGCAGCTTCCTGCCGTCGGAAGAGCGCGGCGGACAGGCCGTCTGCCTGATCGGCGAGACGGTGCGCTCCAAGCTCTTCGGCTCCACCCCGGCAGTCGATCAGACCATCCGCGTCGGCAATGTCGCCTGCCAGGTGATCGGCCTTCTCGACAAGAAGGGCCAGAGCGGCATGGGCAGCGACCAGGACGATGTCGTCATGATGCCGCTCAAGGTCTTCCAGCGCCGCATCGGCGGCTCGACGGATATCTCCAGCATCATGCTCTCGGCCGAAGACGGCGTATCCACGGCAAAGGTCCAGGCGGATGTCGAACGCCTGCTGCGCGAGCGCCGCAAGATTATTGCGGGTCGCGACGATGATTTCACCGTCAACGACATGACCCAGATGGCAGCGACGCTGACCGGCACCACGACGCTAATGACGGGCCTGCTTGGCGCGGTCGCCGCCGTCTCCCTGCTCGTCGGAGGCATCGGTATCATGAACATCATGCTGGTCTCGGTCACCGAGCGCACCCGCGAGATCGGCATCCGACTGGCGATCGGCGCCGTGGAGCGCCAAGTGCTGATGCAGTTTCTCGTCGAAGCGGTGACGCTCTCCGTCTTCGGCGGCGTGGTCGGCATCGCGCTTGGTCTCGCCATCGCCTATACGGCCGTCACGCTGATGTCCGTGCCCTTTGTCGCGAGCCCCTCGATCATCCTGCTCGCCTTCGCCTTTTCTGCCGCAATCGGCATGGTCTTCGGCTATTTCCCCGCCCGCCGCGCCGCGCAAATGAACCCGATCGACGCTCTCCGTCACGAATGATGGCGGGCCTTGGTCAACCAAGACCAGCCTGGGGCAAACTTAATGTGCTGTAGCTTAATCTAATGGACGTATGGCTCGGCTATGCGTGCATGAGCATTTTGACCAGCAGAGGGAATAAGCCCATGTCCGCCTTTCCGGACCGCAACACCGTCGCCGCCAAGATCGCCTCGATGCAGGAGCCCGACCAGGCTTTCCTGAAGCTCCTGTTCGAGAACCCGGCCCAGGACGATGCCTTGCTCGAAGGCCTCTATCTCTATCTCGACATCGCCTCCGAAGGGAAATTCTTGAACTCCCTGAAGCTGGAGCGCAATGGCGAGTGGATCGGTGAGCATGCCCCGGCGCGCCTGCAGATCCGCCTGATGGAAGCCGCTCGCTCCAGCCAGCATCCGGCTTTTGCTGCCTTCCGCACCGGTCTCAACCGTTCCGGCGGACTCGAGCGCGCCTATCCCAAAGCGGCCGTCTGACGACCGTCTCACTGCGGGATCGGCATGCTGACCGAGAGGATCGGCCCCATCGGAAAGAGCCGGTCCATCCGCTTCTCCTCGGCGATGAACACGCTTGAAATCGTGCCGTCGAGATAGAGCGCGTTGGCGCAGCCCAGCCTGTCGCGAAACAGCCGGGCAAAATCGTGAAACCGGACCGGCACCCGCGACACAACCATGTGCACGTGCCCCTCGGCATCGACGCCGACGCCGTTGCGGATCTTGAAGCTGTCGCTATCGGCCAGGAAACGCGGATGCAGTTCTCCGTCGATGACCAGCATCGGCCCGGACTGGGTGCCGAAGTCAGGCGTTAGCCCGCTTGCGACAAAGGCCTTGGTCTCCATCACCGATGCCTTGCCATCCTTCATCAGGAAGACACCGTTTGGCAGCAGGTGAAAATTCCCCCATCCACCACCGGTAACAGCCGGTTTCACCACCTTGCCATATTCGGCGAAATAGCCGACCGGCGACAGGTCGTTGTGATACATGCCGGCATTCATCGCAAATGTGAGCACACGCCGCTCGGCCCAGAGCTGCTGCCGGAGTTTCGCGAAGCCGCCATAGGCTTTGCCGTCGGGCCCAGCCAAATGCAGCCGTATGTCCTCCCGACCCGGATCGAATCGGCAGGCAAGATAACGGGCATCCCCGTCGATGACGTCCGCGCAGGCGGCCATTGCCGGCATCGGCAGGGTCGTGGCGATCAGCAAACCAAGTATCGAGAGGAATTTTCGCACGCAGGCCCCTTGTTCGTGAGCGCGCTTCTTGGCCGCGATTCCCGGCAATGTGAAGGCCGCTCCCGCAAAAATTCCGAAAACCGGGCCGGCCCCATCATCCCGGCAACGTCAGCGCCTGCATGTGAAAGCGCAGCTGCGAATCCGGATAGCGATACCCGACCCCGATCGGACAGGCATTGCGGGCGGCACAGCCTGATACCATACAGCCGCCCTGCCCTTCAGGGCTCGCCAGATGCGCGTGGCATCCCGCCACATCGAACCCATCCAGCGAGATCGCGCCGACAGGGCACGCCGTCAGACAGGGCTTTGCGACACAGGCCTCGCAAGGATGCAGCGCGGTCACAGCCCGCCCCTTTTGCGCCTCGTCCCAGGTCCGAAACAGCAGTGCCCCGCGATAGCTGTGCCAGAGACCGAAGCGCGGATGGATCAGGATGGCGAGTGGCGAGGGTTTCAGCCCTTCGGCTCGCATCGCCCAAAGCTGAAAGGGTTGGTAAGGCGCCTCTGACGGATAACGGGCCTCAGCCCCGACCTCATCGGCGACATGATCGATCACCATCTTCGACCAGCGATCGAGCGGATCGGCACCACCGTGATCGGCTTGCGCCATCCGCCAGCGCTCGAAATGCGGCCACATCGTTGCGCCCGCAACGCTGATGAGCACCACAGCCGCGGCCGGAGTGCCATCCGTTAGCATCGGCGCCTCGTCCGCCACCCCGAACTGGACGAGACCACGACAAGAAAGCCCCTGCTCGGCGAACCGCGCATCGAGTCCCGCCACAACGGATGAAGGGCCGCTCATCGCGGCCTCTCGATCTTGTAATGTGGTCGCCAGACCTCCTCCTGGATCATGTCGGCAACCCTGCTGGCTCCGCCTTGCTCCCTGGCAACGGGACCCTTTCAGGTAAAGGCGTCGGGCATCGAGTTCTTGCGGCTGGCGATGAACGCCAGCAAGGCCTCGTCGATGGCAGGTTCGAGCGCCGGCGCCTCGTAACTGTCGAGCCACGAGCGGCAGAGCGCATTGGCGCGATCCTCGATCCGCTTGCGACCTTCGATTTCCCACTGCTCGAAGGAATTGTTGTCGGCGAGTGCCGAGCGATAGAAAGCAGTCTGGAAATTCGCCTGCGTATGGGCGCAGCCGAGATAATGGGCACCCGGTCCCACTTCCCGGATGGCGTCCATCGCCTGGCCGTCTTCGGTCAGATCGACGCCTTGTGCCATCTTCTGCATCATGCCGAGCTGGTCCTGGTCGATCATGAACTTCTCGTAGCAGGCGGCAAGACCGCCCTCGAGCCAGCCAGCCGCATGTAATACGAAGTTGGCACCGGCAAGCAGTGTCATGTTGAGTGTATTGGCGCTTTCGTGTGCTGCCTGCGCATCAGGAACCTTGGAGGCACAGAGCGAGCCGCCCGTACGGAACGGCAGACCCATGCGACGTGCGAGCTGTGCGGCCCCATAGGAGACGAGTGCCGGCTCCGGCGTACCGAAGGTCGGTGCACCCGACTGCATCGAGATCGAGGCGGCAAAGGTCCCGAACAGCACCGGCGCGCCCGGACGGATAAGCTGGGTGAACGAGGCACCGGCCAGCACTTCCGCGAGGATCTGCGTCAGCGTGCCCGCGACCGTGACCGGGCTCATCGCGCCGGAGAGGATGAAGGGCGAGATCACCGAAGCTTGGCCGTGGCGGGCATAGACCTTGGCCGCGCCGAGCATCGTCTCGTCGAAGACCATCGGCGAGTTGGCGTTGATCAGGTTGAGCATGACGCAATTGTTTTCGACGAACTCGTCGCCGAAGACGAGCTTCGCCATCGCAACCGAATCTTCCGCCCGTTCCGGTGCCGTCACCGAGCCCATGAACGGCTTGTCGGAATATTTGATGTGACTGTAGATCATGTCGAGGTGACGCTTGTTCACCGGGATATCGACCGGTTCACACACGGTCCCCCCCGACGAATGCATCGACGGCGCCATATAGGCGAGCTTCACGAAATTGCGGAAATCCTCGATCGTCGCATAGCGGCGGTTTCCGTCGAGGTCGCGCACGAAGGGTGGGCCATAGACCGGTGCGAAGACGGTGGCATTTCCGCCGATCCGTACGCTCCGTTCTGGATTGCGGGCATGCCACGTGAATTCGGAAGGGGCAGTCTTCAAGAGTTCACGGCACAAGCCTTTCGGAAAATGCACGCGTTCGCCCTTCACGTCGGCGCCGGCCTGTCTCCAGAGCTCCAGCGCTTCGGCGTCTTCACGGAATTCGATGCCGATCTCTTCGAGAACCGTATCGGCATTGCGCTCGATCAGCTCGAGGCCTTCTTCGTCCAGCACCTCATAGGTGCGGATCTTGCGGGTGATATAGGGCATGGATGGCCCGGCACCGCCGCCGCTGCGCGATGCTCTGCGGGCCGCAGCCCCCCGTCCTTCGCCGCGTTGGCGGCGGCCTGCGCCCGGTTCTGCCGTGATCTCGTCCATCTCTGCTTCCTCGCTCGAGCGCTCGTCCGCGCTGCTTCTCTCCTCCATTATGCTATTCCAATCCGCATGTGAAACCATCCTTTATGCGCCAACCGCTTGCGTCTCACAGACATCGCCTTTCCCGCACACTTGTCCCGGACCGTCGCTTTTCAGGGTAGCCACGTCGTAATCGAAAACAGTTTTTCACGAACTTGAGGTTTAACTTTCGATCGGGCAGTCTCATGCCCAGCGCGACCTGAATCGCGTTTGAAAAAAAGCGGGAAGCAGCACCATGGCCGACGATGACATCATTCTTTCCGAACTCTCCGATGAAGAGCTCGTGCAGCAGATGCATGATGACCTCTATGACGGCCTGAAGGAGGAAATCGAAGAAGCGACGAACATCCTGCTCGAACGCGGCTGGGCGCCCTATGACATCCTCACCCAGGCACTCGTCGAAGGCATGCGCATCGTCGGCATCGACTTCCGCGACGGCATTCTCTTCGTGCCGGAAGTTCTCTTGTCCGCCAACGCCATGAAATCAGGTATGACGATACTGCGCCCGCTGCTCGCCGCCACCGGTGCCCCGAAGCAGGGCAAGATGGTCATCGGCACCGTCAAGGGCGACATCCACGACATCGGCAAGAACCTGGTCGGCATGATGATGGAAGGCGCCGGCTTCGACGTCATCGACCTCGGCATCAACAATCCGGTCGAGAATTATCTGGAAGCGCTTGAGCGCGAAAAGCCCGATATCCTCGGCATGTCGGCGCTGCTCACCACCACCATGCCTTACATGAAGGTCGTCATCGACACGATGAAGGAAAAGGGCATTCGCGACGATTACGTCGTGCTCGTCGGCGGCGCGCCGCTCAACGAGGAATTCGGCAAGGCGGTCGGGGCGGATGCTTACTGCCGCGATGCCGCAGTGGCAGTCGAGACGGCGAAGGAATTTATCAGCCGCAAACACAACAGCATGGGCGCTCGCGCCTGAAGTGTATAAACGGCGAAGCCGGCCTTAGAGGCCGGCTTCTGCGTAGACGTCGTCCTGAGGGATAGTCGCCATGGACTGCCAGGCGACATGCCCTCCGGCATACAGGATGGCCGCCATCATGTAGATGGCGCTGGCCTTTGCAATCGTCGTGAGCGTCATGCTCCCTCTCCTGATCTCAGTGCGCTTGATCTTAATGCGCTGAGTGCGTCGTCTCCGCACTTTCGATTAGCGGACAGCGGCACCTTCGACCGTGCGGCCGGCGTCCTGGGTCGCGTTGACGGTGTTGGCTGCGTCCTGACCAACGCCGCGGATCGTATTGCCGCAAGACGACAGTGCAAAGACGGTAAGAACGAGGGCTGCGCCGGATGTCAGTTTTTTCGCCATCATATTGATGTACCTTTTGTCTGGGTGACGAGTGGAATGCGATGGAACAACGCGTCAAATCAAAAAAGGTTCACGTGATTGCGTGCGGCGCGATCGCCCGCGAGATTTTGGCCGTCAAAGCTCTGAATGGCCTTGATCACCTGACGCTGGAATGCCTGCCCGCCATCTGGCACGTCTGGCCGGACAAGATCGCACCGGCCCTGCGCGAAAAGATCACGGAGGCGCGAGCCGCAGGACACGACAACATCTTCCTGGGCTATGCCGAATGCGGCACTCAAGGGGAGGTCGACAAGATCTGTCGCGAGGAAGGCATCGAGCGCCTGTCCGGCCCTCACTGCTATGCCTTCTTCACCGGCACCGAAAAATTCCTTGCCGAATGCGAGACTGAATTCACGGCCTTTTATCTCACCGACCTTATCACCCGGCAGTTCGAAGCCTTCGTCATCGAACCCCTGAAGCTCGACCGCCACCCCGAACTGCGCGACATGGTCTTCGGAAATTACACCAAGATCGTCTATCTCGCCCAGACGGAAGACCTGGAACTCCAGGCCAAGGCGAAATGGGCAGCCGACTATCTGAAGCTGGACTACGAATACCGCTTCACCGGCTACGGCGACTTGCAGCCGCAACTCGTGGCGGCAGCACGGGTCCCCGCCCCCGCCGCCTGATCATCTCAAAATCGGGTGATGTCAGCGTCAGCGCACCGAATTGGCTACGCTGCGCCCAGCATCCTGTGTGGCATCCACCGCATTGCCGAGATCATTGCCGATGCCACGGATCGTGTTGCCGCAGGAGGAAAGGCCAAGTGTCACGCTGACCAAGATAGCGAAGGCACCCGCAAACCGAAGAAAAGCGACAGTCATCCTGATTCCCCGTCTGATCAGAAACCGACGGCCTAGGTGGCAAGCGTCTGCGGAAAAATCAAGGCAGCGACTTAAGACGATGGAAGGGTAACCGGGCCAGCTTCTCTTCACCCTCCCTTCACCATTCCCGAAAGCGTGAAACGCAGCGCTCGCAGCTTTAATGCCCCTGTAACATCCCCGTGCCAACCTCGTGTCAGGTCAACAAAGAACCAAGAGAAAACGAATGACCGACAGGGCGGAAACATGGGTGGCAGGTCTTGCCACCGCGCGTGAACACAAGCTTCCTGAGAACCTCTCGGATCTTCTGGTCCGGCTGGCTCGGACGACGGATCGCAAGGTGACGATCCGCGACATCGCGATCGCGCTTCAGGACCGTTCCTTCGGCGCCTTCTTGCTGGTCTTCGCGCTTCCCAATCTGGTGCCGATGCCGCCGGGTGCGACCTTCATCCTCGGACTGCCCTTGATCTTCGTCGCCTGGCAGATGATGGCTTCTCCGGGTGGACGCGTTTTCTTTCCGCGGGTCGTCAGCGATTACGGCGTCGAGCCGCAGACCTTCGAGGCGATCGTCAAGCGGCTGGTTCCGTGGATGCGCTGGGCCGAAAAGCTGGTCGTGCCGCGCTTCTGGCTTTTCGAGAGCCGCTTTGCCGAGCGACTGATCGGCGTGTTCGCGCTGATCCTCGCCATCGTCGTCTTCCTGCCGATCCCGCTCGGCAACTGGCCGCCGGCCTTTGCGCTCGCAGTCCTCGGTTTTGCCCATTCCCAGCGTGACGGTCTCGGCGTCATCGCCGGCTGTCTGATCGGCGTGCTCTCGCTCGCGGTGGCGGCCTTCGTCGTCTACACCGCCATAGCCGTCGTCTCGCTCGTCATCTGATGATCAACGCAACCGAACAACTAGATCGCCGCGTGGTCGTCATGACGGCAGGCGGCCTCAACCCCACCCTCGTCGTCCAGCATCTCGCCAAGGCCGGCATGGATGTGCATCTTCTCCTCGAAAACCCGGAGGGCAAGGGCGAGATCACCCGCCGTCGGGCAAGAAAGCTCGGCTGGATCCCAGCGCTCGGCCAGCTCGGCACGATGATCGCCGCGCGCCTGCTGCGTCGCTTGGCAGACCGCCGCATCGCGGAACTGCTTGCCGAACACGGCCTTGATCGCACACTTCCCGAAACGGTCCCGATCCACCCGGTAACCTCGATCAATGCCGCAGAGACGGCAGCCCTCGTCAAGCAGTTGAAGCCCGGCGCCATCCTGCTCGTCTCGACCCGCTTGATGTCGGCCCGGCAGCTCGCCGCCATGCCCTGCCCGGTCATCAACCTGCATGCCGGCATCAACCCCAACTATCGCGGCCAGATGGGCGGCTACTGGTCGCTGCGGGAAAATGACGGCCAAAATTTCGGCGCCACACTGCATCTCGTCGACGCCGGAACCGATACCGGCGGCACGCTCTACGAGGTTCGCACGAAACCCGCGCCATCAGACTTCATCTCCACCTATCCGCTTCTGCTGACCATCGCCTCGCTCGAAATCGTCACCCGATCTCTGAACGATGCTCTTGAGGGACGCCTCGCCCCCATCGAGCCGCAAGGTCCCTCCGTCCTCCGCTTCCCGCCGACATTCTGGTCGTGGATCTGGTGCGGCGTGACACGCCGGATCTGGTAAAAGCAGCAGGACTCATGGCAGCGTCGTTTTTGGCGACAAGCGACGTCGTGAAGAGCGCAGTCCGGCGAATGCCCCCCGTGCATTCTGGCGCCAAAGGGAGTGAGTGGCATGGCAGACAAGATCGTCGTTTACTGGCGGGATATTCCGGCTCAGGTGATCGTCAAGCAGGGTCGCAAATCGGCCAAGCGTGAGCTCTCCCTGCGCTTCACCGAGGCGATCGATATGGCCGCGATGCGCACAGGCGCTGCCGAAACCGACGCCTACCTCGCCGACTGGCGCAAGGCCGATCCGGTGCCGGTCGGGGATGATCTCGAGGCCGAGGCCGAAACGGCAGCCGCCGAAATCGAAGCCGCTTACGACAAGGCCCGCCTCGTGGCGCTTGTCCATGCCGGAGGCCGCGACAATGGGTGAGCCCGTACTCGTCGATCCCGGCCCGCCGAAAAAGGGCAACGCCGCGCCAGCGGCCAAGGCGAAGACCGGCGCTTTCACGCCATCCGGCGTCTCGCCCAACCGCCGCGCCCGCCGCTCCTATACGATCCGGCTCTGGGCTGTGAAGAATTCCCGTTTCCTCGAATGGTTCTACCGCAACTTCGCCAGCGCCTTCCTCTTCCTCCACCCGGTCTGGAAGAAGCTCGGCTACAACAGGGTCGAAACCCCGGTCACCTTCGTCGAGCGCAATGTGAAGGGCCTGCTCTTCGACTGTCGCATGTGCGGCCAATGCGTGCTGTCCTCGACCGGCATGTCCTGCCCGATGAACTGTCCCAAGCAGTTGCGCAACGGCCCCTGCGGCGGAGTACGGGCCAATGGCAATTGCGAAGTCGAGCCCGACATGCCCTGCGTCTGGGTCCAGGCCTGGAACGGCTCGCGCAACATGGTCGCGGGCGACGCGATCCTGAAAGTGCAGAAGCCGGTCAACCAGTCGCTGCGCGAGACATCCTCCTGGCTGCGCGTGACGGCGGAAGCCGCTGCAGAACGCGAAAAGAACACGGCAAAGGAAGCCTGAGAGCATGGCCCATATCGATGAAAATCCGCTTGGGGTTCACCTTCCGCTCGATCCCCTGCCCGGCCATTCCTCGCTCGGCCGTCTGGAGCGTGTGCTCCGTCGCGGCGAATTCGCCGTCACGGCCGAACTCAACCCGCCCGACAGCGCCGATCCGGAAGACGTCTACGAGCGGGCCAAGATCTTCGACGGCTGGGTCGACGGCATCAACGCGGTCGACGCATCCGGCGCCAACTGCCACATGTCTTCCGTCGGCATCTGCGCGCTGCTCACCCGCATGGGTTATGCCCCGATCATGCAGATCGCCTGCCGCGACAAGAACCGTATTGCCATCCAGGGCGACGTTCTCGGCGCCGCCGCCATGGGCGTCGCCAACATCATGTGCCTGACCGGCGACGGCGTGCAGGCCGGTGACCAGCCGGGTGCAAAGCCCGTCTTCGACCTCGACTGCATGTCGCTTCTGGAAACCGTCCGCACCATGCGCGACGAATCGAAATTCCTCTCCGGCCGCAAACTGACCAGCCCGCCCAAGGTCTTCCTGGGTGCCGCCATCAACCCCTTCGCCCCGCCTTACGATTTCCGTCCCTATCGCCTGGGCAAGAAGATCGAGGCCGGTGCGCAATTCGTCCAGAGCCAGTATTGCTTCGACGTACCGATGTTCCGCGACTACATGGCGAAGGTCCGCGACCTCGGCTTCCACGAGAAATGCTACATCCTCGTCGGCGTCGGCCCGCTCGCCTCGGCCAAGACGGCCAAGTGGATCCGCTCCAACGTGCCGGGCATCCACATTCCCGATCATGTCATTGCCCGCCTGGAAGGCGCTGCCGACCAGAAGAAGGAAGGCAAGCAGCTCTGCATCGACATCATCAATGAGGTGAAGGAGATCGAGGGCGTCTCCGGCGTGCATGTCATGGCCTATCGCCAAGAGGAATATGTCGCCGAAATCGTGCATGAATCCGGCATCCTCAAGGGTCGCCGGCCCTGGAAGCGCGAACATGCCCGCGCCGATGACATCGCTGCCGAGCGCATGCGTGAAATCGGCGCCGATCCGGTTCAGGACCAGCAGACGCTCGCAGGCCTTGCCGCCAACACCCAGACCCATTGATTTTCCCCGGCTTCTGCCGGCACATCCCATTCCCGCCGTGCGAGAGCCGGCATCGACCGGAGGACTGAAATGACCCGCACCATCGTCGCATCCGCCACCAAGGAAATCATCATCGGTTTCGACCAGCCCTTCTGCGTCATCGGCGAGCGCATCAATCCGACGGGTCGCAAGAAGCTCGCAGCCGAAATGATCGAGGGCAATTTCGACACGGTTATCAAGGACGCGCTGGAACAGGTCGCAGCCGGCGCCACCATGCTCGACGTCAATGCCGGCGTCACCTCCGTCAATCCGAACGAGACCGAGCCCGGCCTTCTGGTCAAGACCATGGAAATCGTCCAGGGGCTCGTCGACGTGCCGCTCGCGATCGATAGCTCCGTCACCGCCGCCATCGAGGCAGCCCTCAAGGTCGCCAAGGGCCGCCCGCTGATCAATTCGGTCACCGGCGAGGAAGAAAAGCTCGAAGCCATCCTGCCGCTCTGCGCCAAATACAATGTGCCGGTCGTTGCCATCTCCAACGACGAGACCGGCATCTCCCAGGATCCGGACGTCCGCTTTGCCGTCGCCAAGAAGATCGTCGAGCGCGCCATGGATTACGGCATCAAGCCGCATGACATCGTCGTCGACCCGCTGGTCATGCCGATCGGCGCCATCGGCTCCGCCGGCCTGCAGGTCTTTGCGCTGGTCCGCCGTCTCCGCGAAGAGCTGAAGGTCAACACCACCTGCGGCCTCTCCAACATCTCCTTCGGCCTGCCCCACCGTCACGGCATCAATGCCGGCTTCATCCCGATGGTCATTGGTGCCGGCATGACGTCGGCCATCATGAACCCCTGCCGCCCGCAGGAAATGGAAGCCGTCCGCGCCGCAAACGTGCTCAATGGCACCGACGAGAATTGCTACAACTGGATCAAGACCTACCGCGACTACAAACCCGCCGAAGGCGGCGGCCACGCAGCCCCGGCCTCTGCCTCGACCGGCGGCGGCCGCCGCGGTGGTCGTGCAGCGCGCGTGGGTGGCGGTGCTGCGACGGAGTAAAAAACGGCTGAACTCCACTCTCCCCCCTTGTGGGGGAGATGTCACGCAGTGACAGAGGGGGGTAAAACCTCCGCACAACAGAAGAGGGAGACGTCCCTCAGATTTCGAAAGACCAGAATGACCGACGCCGCTGATCCCCTCGTCCTCTTCATGCCCTCGGGCAAACGTGGCCGTTTTCCTGTCGGCACCACGGTGCTCGAAGCGGCGCGATCGCTCGGCGTCTATGTCGAGAGCGTCTGCGGCGGGCGCGCCACCTGTGGCCGCTGCCAGATCGAGGTCCAGGAAGGCCAGTTCGCCAAACACGGCATCACCTCGTCGAATGACCATATCTCGCCCGTCGGGCCGAAGGAGAAGCGCTATGCCGAGGTGCGCACCATACCGGAAGGCCGCCGGCTCTCCTGCTCGGCCACCATTCAGGGCGATCTCGTCGTCGATGTGCCGCCGGACACCGTCGTCAATGCCCAGGTCATCCGCAAGGCAGCGATCGACCGGCTGATTGCGCGCAATCCCGCCGTCCAGCTGTGTTACGTCGAGGTGGACGAGCCCGACATGCACAAGCCGCTCGGCGATCTCGACCGCCTGAATGTCATGCTGCACAAGGACTGGGGCCTGAGCGACGTACTGGTCGCCCAGCACCTGCTCCCCGATGTGCAGAAGATCCTGCGCAAGGGCAATTGGGGCGTCACCGCCGCCATCCACCGCGATCTCGAAACCTCGCGCCCCAACCTGATTGCCCTTTGGCCGGGCCTGCACAACGAGGCCTATGGCATCGCCTGTGACATCGGCTCGACGACCATCGCCATGCATCTGGTCTCGCTTCTGTCCGGCCGCGTCGTCGCCTCCTCGGGCGCTGCCAATCCGCAGATCCGCTTCGGCGAAGACCTGATGAGCCGCGTGTCCTATGTGATGATGAACCCTAACGGCCGCGAGGCGATGACTAAGGCCGTGCGCCAGGCGATCAACGAACTCACGGCCAAGGTCTGCGCCGAGGCCGAGATCACGCCGGACAGCATTCTCGACGCCGTCTTCGTCGCCAATCCGATCATGCACCACCTCTTCCTCGGCATCGATCCGACGGAGCTCGGCCAGGCGCCCTTTGCGCTTGCCGTCTCCGGTGCTGTCCACACCTGGTCGCGCGAGATCGATCTTGCCATCAATCGCGGCGCCCGCGTCTATCTGCTCCCCTGCATCGCCGGCCATGTCGGCGCCGATGCTGCCGGCGCGACGCTGTCCGAAGGCCCGCATCGCCAGGACAAGATGATGCTGCTCGTCGATGTCGGCACCAATGCCGAAATCGTGCTTGGTAACCGCGAACGCACCGTTGCCGCCTCCTCGCCCACCGGCCCCGCCTTCGAAGGCGCCGAAATCTCCTGCGGCCAACGCGCCGCCCCCGGCGCCATCGAGCGTGTCCGCATCGACGCGCAAACGCTCGAACCGCGCTTCAAGGTCATCGGCGTCGAGCAGTGGTCTGACGAAGAGGGCTTCGCCGAAGCCGCGGAGAAAACCGGCATCACCGGCATCTGCGGCTCGGCGATCATCGAAGTCGTCGCCGAAATGTACCTCTCCGGCGTCATCTCCGCAGATGGCGTGGTCGATGGCGCAATGGCTGCGAAAAGTCCCCGCATCCTCGAAAACGGCCGGACCTTCTCCTACCTCCTGCATGACGGCGCCCAGAAGATCACCGTCACCCAGAACGACGTGCGCGCCATCCAGCTCGCGAAAGCTGCCCTCTATGCCGGCATCAAGCTCCTGATGGAAAAGCTCGGCGTCGAGACCGTCGACACCATCCGCTTCGCCGGCGCCTTCGGCTCCTTCATCGATCCGAAATATGCGATGGTGCTCGGCCTTATCCCCGATTGCGACCTCGAAGAGGTCAAGGCCGTCGGCAACGCCGCCGGCACCGGCGCGCTCATGGCCCTCCTCAACCGCGACTACCGCCGCGAGATCGAGGAAACCGTCACCCGCATCGAAAAGATTGAAACGGCGCTGGAGCCGCATTTCCAGCAACTCTTCATCGACGCCATGGCGCTGCCGAACAAAGTCGATCCGTTCCCGAAGCTGGCGAGTGTCGTGACGCTGCCGGAGCGGAAGGTGCTGGCGGAGGGTGATGGCGAGGGTGGCGGGCGCAGACGGCGGAGGAGCAGGGAGTAGGCGGCGGCACCGTTACCGCGATAGGCAGATATGCTTCTTGTTTCAAGTTACTGATAAGGCGGCACCAATTCTCAAGAGCGGCCCCTCTGGGTGCCTGGCAAACCGTGCGGGTCGCGGTGTCGGCAAAGCGCTCGTCCTCTGCCAGGACCAAAGAGCCAACGCTCATTTTCCGATATCAGTTATCGTGATCTGGCATTTTGCTCGATTTCACAGAACCAAGCGCTGTACCCCGCAAAGTGGGCAGGAAGCTTGGCATTACCGCCCAGCTACCGTTTGGCGCCCCTCTCACAAGTACCTCAAATTTCTCGTCGTTGTAAATCAGCCGCATCGTTTGGAGTCCTACCCACGAAGTACTATTCAGAATGCCCTCCATAGACACGTCTATTTCGCTGATCGCAGGTGCCTCGTCGCGAATACCTAAAATTCTCCAATGTGTAACCTTGAGATCGCTCAGCTCTTCCCGAAGACGGCCCGCCCTATAGCCTATTGACCGAAGCGGATAGTCGATGGTCAGCTGGGCGAGCTTGCCGAAATTGCGTGTGATGATCGCATCAAGATATGTGGCCGCCATCGCTTCGGGACTGTCCGCCTGGAAATTATGTGTCTCACCTGCGGATGCCAGCCATCGCTCCGAGATTTGTGGGCGGGCGACCCATTCGTCTATTCTGCGCCTAGTGTCTTGTGTAGCCGACATCTTGGCTACCATTTCCGCCCATGATGGCTGCCGTTGATCCTTCGCAGCTTTCGCAATGCGGACCTCTTCATCCTCCCGTCGGTCGAAATAGTCGACCATGGTCTGGAGCAAGTTGACTGCCTTAGCGGCAACAATAGCATTCCCGAAATTTGTGTCGAGCCCGTGCAGAATGCCATGTCGATAGGGACTGTCGATCGATTGCGTGTTGAGTCCCCGTCGCACTGCGCCAAGAATCGCAAGTCCGTCGGAAATACCGCCGGGGCCTACAGTTTCTGTATCGAACACTGGAGCGTCGGCTCCTCCCGAAAAGGGGTGCTTGCCGGTCTTGGTTGTGCAAATGCCATCAATGATAATTAGAATGAGTGGCACTGCAGCGAGATAGTCCCCCGCCATTATACGCTCTGCTGCGCATCTATAGAGATCGTGCCAAGCCTCAAGCCCCCTCGAATTAAATCGATGGCCGAAAGACGCCAAATTACTTGGATCAAGGTGATGTGCTACGAGACCCTGTTCCGCAACGGTATCATCCGCCTCCGCGACTGCGGCTCGCACCGCATCTACCGACAGGCGATCATAGATCGTCCAGCCACGCGGGCCAAAGCGGTTAGCAAATACACGCCGATCCTCCTTCATGCGCTCCACGTCAGCGAACTGCTTATCTAGCTCCTTTGATTGGCGTCGCATGTCGGGATTGAACAAACCAAGCAGATAAATCAGCGGACGCATCTGCTGGTATTGCTTGGTGATGTACTCCCCAGTAGCAAGGGGCCGGATTTCTTCAGGTTGGTCGGACATTGTTTCATGATGGTGCGTAGACCGGCAGGAAGCAAGTGAAGGATTGTTATCTGCAAAACATGACAACTGCCGACGCAACTACAGGTGCCTTGCAGGTCGAATCGTCTCTTTGGTCCAGGATCTACTATCTACCCTTTACCGCCCGACAGCTACTCGGTGGCCGAACGCCCAAAGCGGCCAATCCCCCCTCACCCCAAAATCCCCGCCGCATCCTCCACCATCTTCGCCAGCGCCTCCGGCCTCGCCCCGCGGATCGGGCTGAAATACATCACCTTCAGATCCTTGAAGCCACAAAAGCCCAAAATTTGCCGCCTGAGCACCTTCACCCAGCCATTGCCGTAAAACCATTTGAGAAAGAAGGTCGGCGTATCCGAGGTGATGACGATACGCGCCTTGCGGCCAGCGAGCAGCGGCTTCGGGAAGGCCTTGCCCTCGATATACTGAAAGCCGAAGCCGGGCATCAGGACACGATCCAGCAGCCCCTTCAACTGCGCCGGCGCCGATCCCCACCAGAGCGGATGCACGATGACCAGCCGGTCGCACCAGGTCAGGCTGTCGGCAAAGGCCTGCAAGTCCGGCTCCCATTCCATGCGAGCGCGATAGCCTAGGCGGAGATTGGCGTCGAAGTCGAGATCCTCGAGATGCACGAGGCGCACCGTCTGCCCGCGCCGCCGCGCCTCCGCAGCGATCTTTTCCGCCATGGCGCCGCAGAGGGCATCCCTGGCCGGATTGCCGTTCAGAACCAGAAGACGGGAGGGCTGGGCATCGCGCGACAGAAAGGACATGAGGATCACTCGTGTTTTTGACCGTGGTCATTTTATGAAGACGAAATTGACCGCGGTCAACATATATTTGGCGTAGGCTCGACCAAAAGGAATCGCGCATGAAGCTCTGCCAGACCCGCAGCCGTCAGACCAGGGATCAGATCCTGGCCGCCGCGTCAGATCTGTTTTCTCGTCAGGGCTACGAGCAGACCAGCATCGACCAGATCGCCACGGCCGCGAAAGTCGCGAAATCCAGCGTCTTTGCCCATTTCGGCGACAAGACCAACCTCCTGGCGGCCCTCGGCCTGACCGAGATCGAGCAGCTGGCCGAAGCCGGCCGTAAAGGCGTCGGCATCGATCCCGAAACACCGCTCGACACCCAGCTCGTCGCTTTGCTCAGCCCCTGGCTCACCTATTTTTGCCGCGAGCCGGCCTTTGCCGGGCTCTATCTCAGCCAGGCGGCCATCGTCACCGGCCCCTATACCGAAACCTTCATGCGCCTCTGCTTCGAGGTGGAAGATCAGGTCGCAGACCTCTTCATCCGCGCCTATCCCGCTCTCACGCCGGACGAAGCCCGCCTCTATGCCCGGGGTGTCCAGGCGCTCTTCCACGAAGTCATCGTCTTCGAAATGTCGGAAGGGCTCAAGCAGTCGCGGCCGAACCCGGCTCCACCGCAAGAGCTTTTATCGCAGATGCTGACGATCTGGGTCGACGGCGTCGGGCATCGGCAAAGTCTGAAGCACTGACACGAAACGCCGGGCCGCCTCTGCCAAAACGTCAGGCGCAAAGCCGGAAAAGCCGATCACCAGCCCACGCCTTATCGTCTCGCCATGATAAAGCGGCGACGATGCCTTGACGCCGAAACCGACGGCCCGCGCCTGTCCCGCCAGCGCCACATCGTCTTCCGCCCCGTCGAGTTCCGCCACCAGATGCAGGCCCTGCTCCGGCACGGTCACGGTGAGCCGATCGCAGCGCAAGGTCTCTATCAGCGCATCCCGCGCCGCTTTCACCCGCTTGCGCGCCCGCTTGATATGCGCCGAGAAATGCCCGTCGCGCAGGAATTCGGTGAGCGCATCCTCGGCAAGCGTCGAGGGAAAGCGATCGGTTAGCCGGCGAATGGTCAGCACCCGCTCACGTAAATGCCGGGGCACCACGAGATAGCCGAACCGGAAACCCGGCAGCAGCGTCTTGGAAAAGGTCCCGAGATAGATCACCCGGCCCTCGCCATCGATCCCCTGCAGCGCGCTGAGCGGTGGCCCAGCAAAGCGGAACTCGCTGTCGTAGTCATCCTCGATGATATAGGCGTTCGCCTTCCGCGCCCAGTCGATGAGCGAAAGCCGCCTCGCCATCGAAAGCGTCACACCCAGCGGATACTGATGCGACGGCGTCACATAAACGGCCTTGGCATCCGGCCGCGCCGCAATCCCTGAGGCCACATCAATCCCCTCGCCATCGACAGGCACCGGCGTCACTGATAGGCCCGTGCCTTCGAAGAGCTCGCGGGCCGCCGCATAACAAGGATCCTCGATCCACACGGGATCGCCAGGCTTCAGCAGCGCCCTGACCGCCAGATCAAGCCCCTGCTGCGTGCCCGCCGTCATGATCACCTGGTCCGGCTCGCAGACCACCCCGCGCGCCGCCTTGAGGTAAGCCGCCACTTCAACCCGAAGCGCATAACTCCCCGCCGGATCATTGTAATGAAAATGCCGCGCCGAAGGCTGCGTCAGATGCCGGTTCATCAGCATGCGGAAGATGCGAAGCGTCGTCTCGTCCGCCGTCGAGCATCCGAGCGCCCCGGGCAGCGGCGCTGACACCTCTTGAACCTCGATCACCTTCGGCTCGGGCACCGCCTGCAACAACGGCACGGCCTCGGCCACGTAGGTCCCCGCCCCCACCCGCGCCTCGGCAAAACCATCCGCCACCAGCATCTCATAGGCCGCAACGGCCGCCCCGCGCGACACGCCGAAACGTTTCGAAATGTCCCGTGTCGTCGGCAGCTTGTCGCCGGGCTTCATCTGCCCGCTTTCGATCAGCCCGCGCAGTGAGCGATAGAGCGCCAGTCGCCGCGGACCTTGTGCGGGTATCATGGGCGTGCTCGCAGACCAGTCGGAATTGGTTCGGATATTTTTGACCATCATGGATCTTCTTTGGACCAATCACAGCAACTATCCCTGCCGCATCAGCCGTCAGGAGGCAAGCATGAACGACAGACCCGATCCGCAATCCTTCCCCGTCACCCCGCGCAACCGCGCAAAGCGCCTGCATGAGCGCGCAGCCTACGACCGCGACGCCGTCTATGCCGTGCTCGATGCGGCGCTGCTCTGTCACGTCGCCTATGTCATCGACGGCCAGCCCTATTGCACGCCGACAATCCACTGGCGCGACGGCGACTGGCTGTTCTGGCACGGCTCGTCCGCCAGCCGCATGCTGAAGACCCAGAAGACCGGCATCCCCGTCTGCCTGACCGTCGCCCATCTCGACGGCCTGGTGCTCGCCCGCTCCGGCTTCCACCACTCCGCCAATTACCGCTCCGCCATGTGTTTCGGCACCGCCCAGATCATCGATGACCCGGAAGAAAAGGCGGAAGCCTTAGACGCCGTCGTCGACCGCTTCTATCCCGGCCGCACGGACCTGCTTCGCGAAAACGACCCCCAGGAAGCCAAGGGCACCATGGTCATCGGCATGCGCATCGAGGAAGCCTCGGCCAAGATCCGCACCGGCGGCGTCTCCGATGACCCCGCCGATGTCGATGCCCGCGTCTGGGCCGGCGTCATCCCGGTCGAGACACGGCTCGGCCAGCCCGAAATCTGCCCCAAGGTCCCAGAAGGCGTGATCGTCCCCGACCACCTCGCCCACTTTCAAGCGGGCCGACGCCTCGACGAGGTCTTGACGGAGAGCCAGGGCCTCTACGAAAAGCTGGGCTGAACGTGCCCCTTTTTTGCGGGGCGCGCTGCGAAAGCGAGGCCCCGCATGAAGACCCTATACGTCGTCACCCATCCGCAATCGATCCACCATGTCGAAGACCGCGTCGGTGGCTGGTACGATACCGGCCTTACCGATCTCGGCCGCCGCCAGGCAGACGCGATCGCCGCCCGCATCGCCGAACTCTGCGCCGGAAAGACCCCGTCGCTCGTCTCCTCCGACCTCCTCCGCTGCAGCGAAACCGCCGAAATCATCGGCCGCAGCCTTGGTCTTAAGCCCTGCTTGACGCCCGGCCTGCGCGAGATGAGCTATGGAGTTGCCGAAGGAAAGCCACAGGCCTGGCTCGACAGCCGCCGCCTGCCGGTCCCGGACGAAGGCAGCCTCGACGACACCGGCGGCATCGACGGCGCCGAAACCCGCCGAGAAATGGGCACCCGCATTTACGACGCCATGGATGCACTGCAGGCAGATCCCCCAGACACCCTCGTCATGGTCACCCACGGCTTTGCGCTCACCTTCATCATCGCCTGGTGGATCGGCATGCCGATCGACTGCCTCGGTCGGGTCAGTTTCCCCGTCCCCTCCGGCAGCATCACCCATCTCGCTGAAAACACCCAGTGGAAAAGCCGCGCCGTGGTGACGCTGGGCGAGAGAGACCATCTCATCGCCATCCCCTGACCGCTCACGCCGCCGAAATCCACCCCTCGAGCTTGAGCCACTGGCCTTCCGAAAACGGATGCGACTTGCGCGTCGTCTGGTCGAAATGCACCACCACCGTCTCGGCCGAGGCGCAGAGCTTGCCCGCCTGAAACACCGCCTGCTGCATCGAGACAGACGACCGGCCGACCCGCATCACCCGCGTGCCGATCTCCACCGTGCCAGGCCACAGCACCTCGGCGATATAGTTGATGTCAAGCTTGGCCAGCACGAAGGAAAACCCGTCTTCGAGCAACGGATCATCGGGGTTGTAGATCAGCTCCACACGACCCGTTTCCATGAAGGTCGCAAAGACCGCATTGTTGACATGCCCCTGCCGGTCCGTGTCGCCATAACGCAGCTTGTCGTAAGCTTGGCCTGCAAAATCCTCGAGCCGTAGCCCCTTCGTCTCTTCACTCATCTGCACGCAATTCCTACTGCCTACTACCTACTGCCTATTGGTCAACACTCAATTCGGCATTTACCTAATTCCACAAGCCGCCAATCGCTGACCGCTCACGCCGCCATCCCGATCATCTCGGAAAAGGCATAACGCACACTATCCGCCACCGCCTGGATCGTCTCCGACGTCTCCTTGCCGGTGAGCAACCGCACCTCGAACGAGCCCAACTCCGGCAGCCCATGCTTGGAACCCAGCGCCGTCATGTCGTCGGTGAGGTAGCTGCGCGGCAAGGGCGCGACCGCGAGATCGGCAATGACGGCGGCGCGCTGCGCCATCGTATGCGCCGAGAGATAGGCGATCCGGTAGGGCCGCTTGTCCTTGTCGAGCCGCGCCAGCGCATCCGCCCGCCAGCAGCAGCCGTCCTCCCAGATCGACACGGGCAGCGGATCGCGCAGATGCGCCGTGCCGCATTTGGCACCCGCCCAGACCAGCTGCTCCTGGTGGATCACCTCGCCCTCATGCACCACCTGGCCGGGCGCGCAATTGACCAGCGTCAGGTCGAGCCGCTGCTCGGCAAGCCGGCGCCGAAGCGCACCCGATGTGTCGACCGTCAGATCCACCATGATCAGCGGATAGAGCTCGGCAAAGCGACGCAGGATCGTCGGCATGAAGCGCTCGCCGATATCATCAGGCGCGCCGAGCCTGACGACCCCCTTCATCTCCGGCATGCGGAAGCGCCCCACCGCCTCGTTCGACAGCGCCAGCATCCGCCGCGCATAGGGAAGCAGCACCTCGCCGCTCTCCGTCAGCGTCACCGAGCGCGCATCGCGTAAGAACAGCGTCACATTCAGCTGCTCCTCCAGCTTCTTGATCTGCATCGAGACGGCCGACGGCGTGCGATAGACCCGGTCGGCGGCGGTGGTGAAACTGCCAGTCTCGGCGATTGCCACGAAGGTCCGGAGCACGTCATTGTCGAGCAGCGGAAGCGGCTGGCGCAGCATGAGAGTCATGAGGATTGACCTTCAACAAAATTGAACTTGAGAACGATACTATTGCGTTTGATTGAATGTCAATCCGGGCGCATCCTTCTCCCCATCGACAGCAGAGAGGAGGATTGCCGCATGACACAGCAGGGTTTCCAGACCGTCCAGCGGAAGCTTGAGACACTGCTCAGCAACACCCGCCGCCATGCCGTGCGCAAGCAGACCCGCGAGGCGCTCGCCATCCTCGGCCCCGCCCTGCGCGACGATCTCGGCCTCACCCGCCATCGTCAACTGATCAGTTTTCAGAATGAAAAACATCAGAAACATTCGTTTGATTGATGGAATGAAGGCGAGCAAAACAGAGCCAGGCCCGGGCGACAGAGCGAAAGACGGGCCGCCACCAAGAGGATAACGACCATGACCATGGTTTGCTGCGACACCCCTTTGCCTCGGCCAGTCACCCGGACAATCCCGCGGCTGAACGCGAGCACTGACAGCGTCGGCCTGACCGCCGCCGCCAGAACGCTCGACGAGCGCGCAAGCCACGCCGCCGATCGCCTCGTGACCCTCATCCGGACCCTGTCCCGCGCGATCGCCGATCACCGCCGCCGGCGTCTTGACGCGGCCGCCCTCGAAGCCCTGCCCTTCGACCTGCGCAAGGACCTCGGCTGGCCTTCCGGCGACACGATCAGCTGAAAACGGCCGCTGACCCCGGCGACTATCTGCGCCGCCCCGACGCCCCGTTCGCGACGCAGCCGCCCCACCGCGTCGCAAACGGGGCAGTGCTCGCATCCCAGGCCAAGCCACCCCGGGTCCGCGAAATCAAGGTTTTTCAATTACCTGCCGCCGAGCCGCGTCAGGCGCCTGGCTCACGGCGTCGCAGCCTGAAAAAAGTCGGAAAATGTCGTTCTTTAGCAATTGCCGATGCGGACGCGGCGCGCGATAGGATGACAATGTCGTAAAACGACAATCGCGCCGATCGATTCAGGCGGAGCATGCCTGCAAAACAAGGGAACGGCAGCAAGGACATCAGGGCATCATCATGAGCAAGATACAGCCGCAAACCAAGAAGCGATCCATCGTCTTCTTCCTCGTCCCGCATTTCACCCTTCTGCCCTTTGCCGGCGCCATCGAGACGCTGCGCATCGCCAATCGCATGCTGGGTTATGCCGCCTATGAGTGGCGCCTCGCCTCGGTCGATGGCCAGAAGGTCTACTCCTCCTCCGGCATCGGCATCGAGGTAAATTCCTCGCTCGCCGACGAGCGCCGTTTCCTCGGCGGCGAAAACCGCCCGAACATGGCGATTGTCTGTTCCGGCATCTATGTCGAGGAGTTCAACAACAAGTCGGTCAATGCCTGGCTGCGCGAAGCCTATAACCGCAATGTCGCCGTCGGCTCGCTCTGTACGGGCGCCCATGTGCTGGCGCAGGCCGGGTTGTTGAATGGCAAGCGCTGCGCCATCCACTGGGAAAACCTGCCAGGCTTCTCCGAAACCTTCCCCCAGGCCGAAGTCTATGCCGACCTCTACGAGGTCGACGGCAATCTCTACACCTGCGCCGGGGGTACCGCCTCGCTCGACATGATGCTGAACCTGATCGGCCAGGATTTCGGCGAAGGCCTGGTCAACCGCGTCTGCGAACAGCACCTGACCGACCGTGTCCGCTCCGCCAATGACCGCCAGCGCCTTCCCTTGCGCGCCCGCCTCGGCGTGCAGAATTCCAAGGTGCTGCAGATCATCGAGCTGATGGAAGCCAATCTCGCAGAACCGCTGTCGCTGCTTGAAATCGCGGACGACGCCGGCCTCTCGCGCCGCCAGATCGAGCGCCTCTTCCGCCAGGAAATGGGCCGTTCCCCCGCCCGCTACTACCTCGAAATCCGCCTCGACCGCGCCCGCCACCTGCTCGTCCAGTCCTCCATGCCCGTCGTCGAAGTCGCCGTCGCCTGCGGCTTCGTCTCGGCCTCCCACTTCTCCAAGTGTTACCGCGAACTCTACAACCGCTCGCCCCAGCAGGAGCGCGCGGAACGCAAGCTGACGATGTCGAGCAATCGGACGGGAGTGGTGGTGTAAGCCACGAGCCCACCCAGAGGCCTCGCGGGTCCGCTCTCCCCCCCGTGTGGGGGAGATGGCCGGCAGGCCAGAGGGGGGGGTACCCCACGGTAAAACGCCAACCACACCCAACCTCCCCTTGAGGGGGAGGTCGCGCGGAACGCGCGGGTGGGGTGAATACATGCCAGCCACCACCCGCTCACCCCACCCCGGAGCTACGCTCCGACCCTCCCCCTCAAGGGGAGGGTGTCAGCCACAAGACGCCCCCCAACAGGCTCCAACTCCCGCCGCAACCATGCTACAATCAACCCATTATCGCATGGAGACCGGCCATGGCCCCCACCGAAAAACGCGCCTTCGACCTGCCACCTGAGCAGTCCGACTATATCGATCACCTCGTAAAGTCGGGCACCTATGCCTCGGCAAACGACGTTATCAGCGCCGGCCTTAGCGCCCTCCAGACCCAGCAGGAATCGCTCGAACGCTGGCTCCGCGAAGACGTCGCTCCCGTGTATGACGCCATGCAGGAAAACCCGGACAGGGGCATCCCAGCCGAAACGGTTTTCGCGCGGCTCAGGGCGCATCACGAAACGCGCGTGAAGAGCGGCAAATGAAACCCCGCGATGTTGTCTTCGCCCCGGAAGCAGAAGCCGACCTCCTCTGGATCTACAACACCATCGCCACCGCAGCCGATCCGGCAACTGCCTTTCGCTACATCCAGCGCATCGAGCAGAAATGTCGCGGGCTCGATCTGGGCTCAGAGCGCGGCACGAAACGCGACGATATCCGCAAAGACCTGAGGATTATCGGCTTTGAAAGGCGCGTCACCATCGCCTTCACGGTAACAGCAGAGCGCGTCGAAATTTTGCGCGTGTTTTACGGCGGAGTGAACTTGCCTGCATCAACGTAAAGAACCGGAACAAGATTACGCCCATCTGCCGACTGACTTACATTCAAATCATGAAGCACAGTCTTCAAAACGCGAGTAAATTATGGAGGATTCTATAGGTAGAACGGCAGCGTAACAGGACTCACGTGACAATTCTAAGCCTCGGCCGCATCGGTCCTTCACCATGGAGGTCCCCGTACATTGCCTCAAAGTCTCGACGAGATACTCGCGACATCTTGACTAACTCGTCTAGAGCAAAACCCAGATCCGACACGTGTGCCTTAATTATAGTTGGCAAGACCGTCGGTGGATCATGAGGAAAATCTAGGCTCGCTGGCTCGCGCGTCCTCCAGCCCCTCATGCTGATTTGCTGCCAAAGATACTTAGCCTGATTGTCTGAAACGACTTTTGTTCTTTGAGCACAAAACAGCAAACTTTGCATGGACACGCGCCACTCTTTCTTTAGTGATGCCAGCAACTCAAGGGTTACTTTTCGTCCCGAAAAGCTCTCTTTAGCGTCCTCAGCAGGCAGCAGAAACGCGGACGCGAACTTATTTGCTTCGTCCTCCATCTCAGCTGTTGGGAACTGGTGCATCACAAGGTGCCCAAGTTCATGAGCCAACGTGAAGCGTATCCGATCAGCAGGATGACCACGGTTGATCAAGATAATCGGGGGGCGTCCAGGCACCGCAAAAGTCACCCCACTCACGCCAGCGCCATGAAAATCGCTTTCTGCGATAATTACTCCTGCTTGCTCCAAGATCCGGGTAAGATTCTTGATCGGGCCACGCGGCAATTTCCAATGAGCACGGACAATCGCCGCCACGTTCTCCGGCGATTCATAGCGCTCAATATCAAGATTTGGCAAAGACATGGCTGGATTGAAGTCTACGTTCTCAAGGAACAGTCGCAGATGCATTAAGCGGACATTCAATTCGGCCGTAATCATATCAACATCACGGGCAGAGACGTCTGCCTTGCCGCGAAGCATTGCATGAACACTCACGGGTGGCCCATAAACGGTATCAGTGATGCTGAAAAATTCCACTGGAACCTGAAATGTATTTGCAGCCTTAATAAATAGGTCGGCGTCAGGCTCTATCAAACCGTTTTCCAACCTTGATAGCACGGCCTGAGCGATACCCAGATCTTCTGCGCTTTTCTTCTGCGTGTAGCCTCGCAATTGCCTTGCGAGGCGCAGCAGATCACCAAATGTGGCCATTGCTTTTACTTGCTTTCGCGTTCCGATTTCCGTGGCTTTATGACTACCAACGGTGAGAACTCGTCCGGGCCGGGACCAGTGGGGAACGGCAATACGCCAGATTCATCCACTCCACCAGCCTCATCATCAATCCGATATGACCAGAGAAGAGCGTGACGATCTCGAGCCACCACCAAGATCTCCTCTATGGAAGTTCCAATCTCGTTAGAAGACCAGACAATCTCAACTTTAGCGGCCTCTGGCGGAAATCCGGGAAGTATCTGCTGCGGGTCAAGATAATCAAGGACAGCTTGCGTCAAGATATTCTTGCCCAAATTATCCTCATCCCCTTTCTTGAAACGTACGATCACCTTTCCACCGAAAATGAATTTAATCGTCTGGCTCTCCTGACGAATTAGAACGGTCCTATCACAGCTGAATGTCGATTGAGCATTACGCGCGATAGCGTCAAATACATAATTTGCCATAGTTCTAGAATACAGAACGGGACTATATCCGCTCATGGCGCGAAAGCTTGAAACTCGTTGCCACTCCTCGTAACTGTCAACGACGACCCGCTGTATTTGACTGTGATATGGCGCTAACACTGCCTGTACTTCATCCATCGACATGCTGGTCATGAGCAGCGAATCTCCAAAGAACCCGAGAGCTCGATTATTGCGCTCCGATTTTTGCAAAATCAACATAAATTATTCAAATTCAATTCCCGTTCTTTATCCGAATGAACAGGCGGTCTGATTGACCCCTCATACGGGACCAACCACCGTCGTAACGGAAAAATCACCGCAACGGCGTGTCCGTTGACGAAGCCGGTAGAAAGGGCGGCAGGACGCCGTCGCCACAGACGGCGTAGATGAAGCCAAAAAAGGCAAGATCGAAATCAGCACGCCGACGAGTACGCTCCCAAGCCTGGCGCGCGCGCCACCCCAATTTCACCCCTCCAAGTCCGGAATCCGCAACACCTGCCCCGGATAGATCTTGTCGGGATGGCTGAGCATCGGCCGGTTGGCCTCGAAGATCACCGTATTCTTCGCGCCCTTGCCCTTGCCATATTGCGCCTCGGCGATCTTCCAGAGATTGTCGCCCTTCTTGACGGTGTAGAAGACCGGATCCTTGGCGGCGACCGGGGTCGCGTCCGGCGCTTCGGCGATCGTCAACTCGCCGGCCTCGACCTTGGAAATGCCGAGCGTATTGCCGACGGCGACCACGGCCTTCTCGAAGATCGACTGGTCCTTGACCGTCCCCTTCAGCACCACCTTGTCCTCGACCACTTCGACCTTGACGGCATCGGTGCCAAGCCCGTGCGAGGCGAGTTCCTTCTGCACGGCGTCTGCATCCGGCGCCGCGTCGTCATCCCCGATCCCGAGCTTCTTGCCGGCGCTCTTGATGAAATCGAACAATCCCATTTTCCGTCTCCTCACTGTCTCAACCGTTGATCGGTCAAGACAGGAGAGACCAGCTTCACGACAAACTCAAGAAGCCATTGCTGTTTTATCGAAATCGCATCGAAATGCCTGTCCGGCATCACCCGCCATAGAGGCTCCAGAAAAACCGCGCCGACACAAACAGCAGAAACACCGCAAAGCCCAGCTCCAGCTGCCGCTTGTTCAGCCGATGCGCCAGCTGGGCGCCATAGGGCGTGACCAGCATGGCGATCGGGAAGATCACTGCAAAGGCGATCCAGTTGACATAGCCGGTCGAAAACGGCGGAAGGCCGGCCTCGCCCCAGCCGGCATAGATGAAGCCGAAAAAGGCCGGGATCGAGATCAGCACGCCGACGCCCGATGATGTCGCGACCGCCTGGTGGATCGGCCGACCGTAAAGCGTCATGAAGGTGTTGTTGAACACCCCGCCGCCGACCCCCATCAGGCCGGAAAAGAGCCCGATCGCCGAACCGGTGAGAAACCGCGCTGGCTGGCCGGGCAGTTCCGTTCCCAGATGCATCCGGTTGGAGAGAAACAGCATACGCGCAGCGAGCACCAGGCCCATCACCGCGAAGAACAGTCTCAGCCCCGCGCTGGAGACATAGGCCGCGACCACGGTGGCGGCGAGCGCGCCGAGCGGCACGGCGATCATCCAGCCCTTGAGCAGGTCCATATCAACAGCCCCGCGCTTGCGATGCGCCTGGAACGAGCGGATCGAGGTCGGCACGATCAGCGCCGTCGAGGTGCCGACGGCCAGATGCATGATCACCTCCTCCGGGATCCCGGCATAACCGAAGACCTGGTAGAAGACCGGCACCAGCACCGCACCCCCGCCAATCCCGAACACGCCGGCCAGTAGACCCGCCACGGCTCCGGCCGCCACCAGAAGAGCGACGAAAAACAGGATATCGGCAATCGGCGGCATAGGCTCACTCCGGAGATGGGACCGCCCGGCCGGGCGGCGAGGAAAGCGGCAGGATCGGGCACGGCCCCGCGCGACCGCGGCTGTCGCGGTTGGGCCCCGCACCCTCGTCCAGCCTCTAGGCCCTCCCTGTCGCGCCCGCAAGCCCGCCCTCGGCCGCTCCGGTACGGCTCTTCCACGCAGCGCATCAATTGCAGGCGGATCTGAAGGCTGCACGATTGCCAGCCTGCGCAGCATCGCTCAACGGCACCGCCGGGTTAAGCCCTCGCCCTTGTGGGGAGGGTTGGGAGGGGCCTTGATGTCACGCCGGATCAAAACCGGCAAAGCACGCGGAAAAGCAGGCGGCACGAGCCACCAGCCCCACACCATTAGGCATTTTGCGAATTAGCAACTTAAGCTGCTGCAAACCCTTAGCGGCAGTTCCGCTTGTCGAGATAGAGCGAACAGTCCTTGCCCGCAGGCGCCCGCGCTTTCGAAGACGCCGCCACCCGCCGGCTCGACACCGGCGCCGGATCATCCATGCCGGAATTGCCGCTATCCACCGACAGCGGCAGGATCCCGCCCTCCTCCGGCATCTCTGCCACCTGGGTTTCCGCTATGACCGGCTGCTGAGCCGCGCTCGGCCCCGTGACGATCTGCGTCGGCTCGTCGAAACCGATCCCGTCGACCACAGGCTGACTGGTATTGCCCTCGGCAATCGCCATCGCGCCGGCCTCCGTCACCAGCTGCGGCTGCACCCCGACGGGGCTCGTCGCATCGGCATAACTGACATCGGAATTTCCAGGCTCTGACCCAATACCGAGCGCGCCATCGATGTTGACGCCGCCTTCCGGAATGGCCATGGCGCTCATCGTCCGGCTTTGACCGTCATCGCCGGGCAAAGGCTCCGCCGCCGCCAGCTGAGGCGCGGCCTGCGGTGCATCGCTGTCTGCGAGATTGGGCGTGTCGAGATAGTCGAGCCCCTGGGCGCCACCATTTTGGGCCACCGGCGCCACATAAGCCGCCGCCTCAGCTTGCGGGTCGCCGACGCGACCGACCAGCACACGCCCGTCTTTGCTGCGATCGACCTTGCCGATCAGCTGATCGCCGGCGCGCGGCCCTCCGACATCGGCAAAGGGAATGCGATCGCTACCGGAACAGCCGGCGACGAAAACGACGGAGAAAACGGCAGCCGTGAACCGGCGGCCAAGGGACGAAAACGCAACACTCATTTCACCCTCGATGGCCCCTTATGGGACAACTTTCGCCAGCATAGGGCGTCCCGGCTTAATGCGCCATGAACGAAACGGGGAAGGAATTGAGGGCAAAAACTGAGGCCGGCAGATCGCTCCGCCGGCCCTCATCTGTTCGTCAAGCCTGACGCTTACGCCGCCCGGCGATGCCCGCTCACGGCCTGCGTGGCATTCACCTTCAGGCGCGAGAGCAGCTGGCGAAGATTGTAGCTCTCTTCCGCCAGCGACTGGCCGGCAGCCGAGGTTTCCTCGACCATGGCCGCATTCTGCTGCGTCATCTGGTCCATGTGGTTGACCGAGGTGTTGATCTCGGCCAGGCCCGTCGCCTGTTCCTTGGCAGCGGTCGCGATCGTGTTGACGCTCTCGTTGACGCGGTTGACCAGTGCCTCGATCTCGAGCAGCGCCTCGCCCGTGGAGCGCACGAGGCCGACGCCAGTATCGACTTCGGCTGCCGATGCGCTGATCAGCGTCTTGATCTCCTTCGCCGCATTCGCCGAACGCTGCGCGAGTTCTCGCACTTCCTGCGCCACGACCGCAAAGCCGCGCCCTGCCTCACCGGCCCGTGCTGCTTCGACGCCTGCATTGAGTGCGAGCAGGTTGGTCTGGAAGGCGATCTCGTCGATCACGGAGATGATCTGGCTGATCTTCTGCGACGAGCCTTCGATCCGGCCCATGGCATCGACCGCACTGCGGACGATCTCGCCGGAACGGTTGGCGCTCGACTTGGTCTCGGCCACCATCTGGCGTGCCTCATTGGCGCGTTCCGCCGCCGTGCGAACGGTTGCGGTGATCTCGTCGAGAGCCGCCGCCGTTTCTTCCAGCGCCGCCGCCTGCTGCTCGGTGCGCTTGGAGAGGTTGTTGGTCGCCTCGCTGATGTTGCCGGCCGAAGAGGTCACCACGTCGCTGGTCTGGTTGATCGCCGCAATGACCCCGCCGAGCGAGTCGACCGCACGGTTGAAGTCGTCGCGCAGCTTTTCATATTCCGAACCGATCACGCCGATCTGCACGGTGAGATCACCTTCAGCCAGACGCTCCAGCGCCGAACCCAGTGCATTGATCGCATGGTTCTGGCGCTCGGAAGAAGTACGCAGGTTGAGCTCGTTGCGCTCGCGTTCGCCGTTAAGGCTCGCCTGCTGCTCCACTTCGCGGTCGCGCAGCTCGATGCGTTCGCGCACGCTGTCGCGCAACACGACCAGCGTCTGCGCCATGCCGCCGATCTCGTCGCGGCGATCCGTACCACCGACCTCAATATCAACCCGCTCCTCGGCGATGTCGCTCATCGCCGCCTTCAGACGGTTGATGGGCAGCACAACGCTGCGGACCACGAGATAGGCGCACAGCACCATGCCGATTGTCGCAACCAGGATCAGTACGCCATACTGAATGGCCGTCTGGCGGAAGAGCGCCGCCAGGTCGTCCGAATAGACGCCGGTGCCGACGACCCAGCCCCAGGGCTGGAAGCCGATGACATGCGAGAGCTTTTCGACCGGCTCCTCGAAGCCCGGCTTCGGCCAGTAATAATCCACGAAGCCTTCCTGGCCGGCCTTCACGGTATTGACGAATTCAACGAACAGGAACTTGCCGTTCGGGTCCTTGTTCTGGCTCAGATCCTTGCCGTTCAGTTCCGGCTTGATTGGATGCATCACCATCGCCGGCTGCATGTCGTTGATCCACATATAGCCGTCGGGCTCGTAGCGCATCGCGCCGATGACGTCCTTCGCCCGCTCCTGCGCCTCCTCGCGCGTCAGCGTGCCGTCCTGCTCCATCTTGTGATACTTGTTCAGGATCGCGACCGAGTTGTCGTTGATCTGCGCCAGCCCCATGCGGCGCTCCTGGACCAGCGTGTCATACGATTGGAACAGGCTGTAAGTCAGCGCGCCCACCAGAACCGCCAGAGCCAGTGCGACCAGTGCATAAAGCCGCACTGACAGAGACACCGATTTCATATTCTCCACCCCCATTATGATTGGAATGCTAAATTTTGATATTTATCAGTTCTAAACTCCGTAAATGCGGACCTATCAAATCTGACAGGTTCATTTTCACCCATGAAAATTATTAGTGGCGCCGTGACGGATTCGCGATCTTCTCTGCGTCGCACACAGAGGAGTCTCAACAGAATCATGATCGGCACAATGCAAACACCGACCGGAGAACTGACGCTCAGAACGCTGGCCATGCCGGCAGACGCCAATGCGGCAGGCGATATCTTCGGCGGCTGGGTCATGGCCCAGATGGACCTTGCCTGCGGCATCCGGGCAGCCGAGCGTGCCCGCGGCCGTGTCGTCACAGCCGCCGTTCAGGAAATGGCCTTCGCCATGCCGGTGAAGATCGGCGACACGCTCTGCGTCTATACAGAGATCGCCCGCGTCGGCCGCACCTCCATGACCCTCAAGGTCGAGACCTGGGCCCAGCGCTATCTGACCCATGTCATGGAAAAGGTCACCGAAGCGACCTTCGTCATGGTCGCGCTCGATGCAGACGGCAAGCCGACGCCGGTGCCCGAGGCCTGACCGGCCTCAGCCGGCCATGCTGCGGAAGAAAGCTTCGCAGGCTTCGTCCGACGGAAAGAACATTTCGATCTTGATATCGGCCAGCGCGATGTCATCAGCCGTGCCGAACTGCGTGATCGTCGAGAACATCGGATAGACCATCCCGCCGAAGCGAAAGCACACCGCCAGAACCGGCGGCAGGTCGCCGCCTCCGCCGTGATCGCCCTCTCCCGCCTGAAGAGCCAGCCCGTCGGCAGCGCGATCCAGCACGGGATCGCCGCCAACATGTGCGCTTTCCAGGCGAAAACGGGCCGCCAGATGCCCGGCAACCTCATGCCAGTTCTCCACCAGTTCGACGCCCCGTCCTGGCTGCAGCAGGAAGTCGATGAAGCTGTCGCCGGCCGTAAGCCTGAAGCCTGACAACATGGCGTGACCGCTCGCATTCGCGTCCATCACGGTCCAGTGACGATCGAAGACGAAGGCCGGGTAAGGCATGTGCCCGGCGATCATGTGGCTGATAGCCTTGCGGATCGGCGCCATGGTCACGCTGTCCAGCGGCCGGCGGGCATAGGCCGCACGATAGCCCGCCGCATCCAGCATCAGGTTGCGCTCGGCCCGCGGCACTTCCAGCGCCTCGCCGAGCCGCAGAACCATGGGTCGGCTCGGCTTCGCCCGTCCCGTTTCGAGAAAGGCGATGTGCCGGGCAGAGACATCGGCAACCAGCGCCAGCTGCAACTGGCTCATCCGCCGCTTGCCACGCCAGGTGCGGAGCTGGCCACCGAAATCACTGGTCATGACTGTCTCCTTGTCACTGCGTCGCTCCGGGAATCCGCAATTTCTGGCACAGGCAGCGCGCGCAGTCACTTACGTCTGGAGTAATTGCGGGCGCTACCGGTCGGCGGCCATGGTCACGCCATCGCAACCATAAAGGATGATCGAACATGTCCCATGAATTTGCCGCCACCTGGCTGAAACTCACCAGCCTTTTCATCATGCTGTTGGGCCTGCTTGTCGCCTTCGGCGCCCATCCGGCCACCTCGCTGCCGGCGACCCTTCTCGCCGACGCGGTCTTCTGGCCCTTTGACGGCGCCCAAACCATCGACGCACCGGCGGCCCGCGTGCTCGCGGCGATCGGCGGGGGTGTGATGGTCGGTTGGGGTGTCATGATGTGGCTTATCCTCGACCGCCTGTTGCCGGTCGACCCTCGGCTGACCCGGCTGCTGATGATCGAGTCTGCTCTTGCCTGGTACATTGTCGACAGCACCGGCTCCTTCGTGTCCGGCGCCGGCGTCAATGTGCTGCTCAACACCATCCTCTTGGCTGCCATCGTCCTTCCCGCCTGGCGCATCGGCCCCGATCGGGTCGCCACGGCAGGCTAGGCGGAAGCAGCACAAGATCTGGCAGGAGACGGCGCGGCCAGACCTTGGCCGCGCCTTTTTCTCATCCGCGAAACACGAAGGCGGCGCCCGCAGCGATCAGGGCAAAGCCGATCGCATGATTGATCGTCAGGCTCTCCTTGAGGAAGAACACCGAGAAACCGGAAAAGACGATCAGGGTAATGACCTCCTGAATGGTCTTCAACTGCGCGGCCGAATAGACCTCCGCGCCGATCCGGTTGGCAGGAACGGCGAGGCAATATTCGAAGAAGGCGATGCCCCAGCTCGCGACGATCGCGATCCAGAGGGCGGAAGTCTTGTATTTGAGATGCCCGTACCAGGCGAATGTCATGAAGACGTTCGAGAGCGACAGGAGCAGGATCGGCCAGAGAGCGGCGGGAGAGAGGCTCGGCATGGAGAACTCGTGAGATGGAGGGGGAGATGCAGACGACCCATGAGTCGCCTGCAGATACCTACATATCAAATTGGCTCGAATATGGGACGGGTCATTCTCGTCCGCCTCCGAAACCCGCCCGCGCGCCACCCTCACAACCTGAGGACGGAATCGCGCCTGAAAAGGCCGGAGCGACCGTGCACAAAAAGCGACGCGAACTCACATTTTAGCACCACCAAAAAGTTGCCGATGATTTCTAGTTAAATTGCGCAGAGCCTCGATAACACCCCGTTAAGTCGCTCTTGTTATTGATGTTTTATTGCGATTGGTATGGGTTTTGTTTTATGTGGTTGAACGAGAACCGAAGCGGCGGAACAGTGCCGGCAGTGCTGCAAGCCCAGGTGGCGGACATCGCCGACGGCTATCGCTCCACACTCATCCTGAACCTGATCACACTCACAGTCTGCCTGTTCATCCTCCACATCCAGAATGAGGCAGGATGGGCAAACTTTGTCTGGTACGCGGCGGCGGTCGTCGTTGTCGCGTGCAGGGCCTATGCATTGAATGCGCTCAATCGGCGCGGCAAGCTGTTGTCGGCGCCGCAGAGCAGCCTGACCATCCTCTCGCTCGGCGCGCTCGCCTCAGGCGTCGTCTGGGCCGCCCTACCCTGGACCGTCTACGACTTCGAACCGCTTGGGAGCCATGCCCCGCTCTTTCTGATGATGGGCGGCATGGCGGCCGGATCGGTCATCAAGCAGATCGGCTATACGCCGCTGGCCTTGAGCTACTCCATCCCGATCCTGCTCTCCCTGATGGTCAACCTGATCGGCAACTGGCGCCCCAATGACGTGCTGGTCGGTCTCTGCCTCAGCCTGATGATCTTCGTTTTCATCCGCCGCAGCATCTGGGCGGAGCGCATGTTCGTCAGCAGCCAGGTCGCGCGCCATGAGGCGACCACACTTGCCGACAGTCTGACCCGTGCCAACAGCGACATCCTGCGCCAGAACTCGCGGCTGGAGGCTCTTGCCAACCGCGACACGCTAACCGGCCTTGCCAACCGCATGTTCTTTCACGGACGCCTCGCCGGCGACATCGCCCGCGCCGCCGTCGTCAAGGAACAGGTGGCCCTGCTCATCTTCGACGTCGAGCGCTTCCAGTCGATCAACGACACGCTCGGCCACAGCGCCGGCGACGCCCTGCTGCGTGAGATCGCGAACCGCCTTTCCTCGATCGTCGAGGACGGCAGCCTCATCGCCCGCCTCGGGGGCGATGAATTCGCCGTGGTCGTCAGCGGTCCGGATGCCCTGCATCGCGCCCGCACCCATGCAGCCGCCGTGCTCGAGGCAAGCCGCCGGCCGATCCACTGGCACCAGCGCCAGGCCGTCGTCGGACTGAGCGTCGGCCTCGCCGCCTATCCCGATCACGCCGACAACGCCGAAGAACTGCTCGCCTGCGCAGACATGGCGCTATACGACGCCAAGCGCGCCGACCGTCGCCAGCTGCGCGAGTTCGACCCGGATCTCCGCCGCAATGCCGAACGCAAGCGCATCATCGAGCAGGACCTCGACCGCGCCATCCAGACCGGCGCCATCGGCGCCTGGTTCCAGCCGCAGGTCGACTTGACCACACGCCGCATCACCGGCTTCGAAGCGCTGGTCCGCTGGCAGCATCCGCAGCTCGGCTTCGTGTCACCACCGGAAATCGTCAACGCCGCACGCACGGTGCATCTGTCCGAACAGCTGACCGCGAGCATCGCCCGCGATGCCTGCCTGCTCGCCCGCCGCCTGCCCGAATTCGGCCTCGGCGATGTCACGGTGGCGCTGAACGTCTCGCCGCGCGAATTCGCGCTCTATTCCGTGCCCTGCATGCTGCAGCGTGTCACCAGCGCCCATGGGGTGGCACCGTCCGCACTCGAGATCGAGATCACCGAGGAAGCCATTCTCGACCCCGCTTTGGCCGACGACCAGTTGAAGCGGCTGGAACAGGACGGTTACAAGCTCGCCGTCGACGATTTCGGCATGGGCCACTCCTCGCTCGCCTATCTCATCGGCCTGAAGGTCGACCGCCTGAAGATCGACCGCAGCTTCGTCAAGGACGTCGCCCGGAGCGAGACCAACCAGAAACTGATCTCCGCCATGGTCAGCCTCGGCCAGTCCCTCTCCCTCGACATCGTCGTCGAGGGCGTCGAGACACCCGAAGACGCCGCCATCCTCGCCCGCCTCGGCTGCAGCATCGCCCAGGGCTACCTCTTCGCCCGCCCCATGCCCGCCAGCGCCCTCGACACCTGGATCACCGATCACCAGCCAACCGCGCTCAAGCGCAAGACAAGAGCGAAACATCTGTCGGTGGCGTGATCGAACGCTGGTTGCGTCCACCGACCACGGCTGCATAGTGGCGAAGCGAAATGACTCGGGACGGCCATGGCAAAGGCGATTTTCTACCACAAGGACGGGAGCGGCTATAAGGATGTCCGAGGACAGCTTTATCACTTCCCGAAGATGTACCTTTCCCGAGTGCAGCAAGCTCTGGGTGACTGGATCGTCTATTACGGACCCCTGACAGGCATGCCGAGTCGCTATTACTCCGGTCTTGCGAGGGTCACTGCAATCGATGACGACCACGATCTCCCGGACCACCATTACGCCAGGCTGGCTGACTACATCGATTTTGACCGTCCACTGGACTACCGCGAAAACGGAGGGTTCGAGCGACAGTTGGTAAGCCCCGATGGAAGCATCAACCCCGGGCGCAGCGTCCAGGCAGTCCGAGTGATCAGTGACGGTGAATTTGCTGCCCTGGTGAACAGGGGCCTGTCCGAACCCGATGAGTGGCCCCAAAGGATCGACCAGGCGGGAGACAGTCATCTGCCAGCCGCCCCCCTGACCTACTTCGAAGTCGATGAGCCGGCGCAAGCCGACTATGTCGCAGACGGCTATGAACGGCCGATCATTGCCAGCACAATCAATCGCCCCTTCCGGGACGCCAAGTTCCGCCAGCACATCCGCCGAGTCTACGATCGAACCTGCGCCTTCACCGGGCTTCGATTGATCAACGGCGGAGGACGTCCCGAAGTGGAGGCAGCCCATATCGTGCCTGTCGAGCGCGGCGGAAACGATTCCGTGCAAAACGGCATCGCTCTCTCAGGCACCGTCCACTGGATGTTCGATCGCGGCCTCCTGTCATTGGCAGACGACTTCACCATCCTGCAGTCCCGCCAGCTGAACGAGGACATCTCCCACCTCTTGGTCAAGGACGGCAAGGCGCTGGTCCCGACCGCCCTACATCTGCGGCCGCACCCGCATTATCTTGGCTGGCATCGCGACAACGTCTTCAAGCATTGAGACCCTTTCCCTCCTGCCACCACGCTGGCAAGAACCACCTCTTCCTGTTGCGTTTTTGTTCTGATTATCCTGGCCCGGCCCCTTCCCTTTGCCGCAGC
>NZ_ALJF01000015.1 GCF_000300855.1 Agrobacterium albertimagni AOL15
AAGGAGCGCAGACCCTAACGGGGCTGGGGCTGGGGCTGGGGCTGGGGCTGGGGCTGGGGCTGGGGCCGAGGCCAGGGACGGGACTGACGATACGAAGTCCTCAATTGATCGTGGCGATCAGCACACTCAGCGCGGCACGACGCCACGAACCCCTTTCCTTCGGTGGTTATTGGCAAGCTGCACGAAATCGAGCGTCTCGAACACTGAGTAATCGACATCGGGTCGCATCGGCAGACCGGCAAGAGCCACCGCTGATGCCTCATTGAGTGACTTCAAGCCATAGTGTGCATGAACGTCTGCCCCGAGCGAATGACCAACCTGGATCCTGCCGGCTCGCGGACCAACCTGATGATCACGCAAAGTGTCGATGTAATCACCACGCAGCGAATGAAAGACCTCACCGCAACCCGGTGCGATCCCGGCCTTTCTAAACAGGCGCTGCATATACTGGGAGGCGCTCTTGGAAGGATCGGCGAGGCGCATGAGATCCGGGAACAGAAACTGGTTGCCACAGCTTATCGCCCACTGGATGAAACCGATGCGATGCAAGAATGCGTGCAGCACAAAAAAGCTGAGGCTCGCCTTCGTTTTCAGGGGCACCCGACGCGCCTGCCCCTCGATTTCGACGAGACTCTTCGGTTGCGCGACCCAGACATTGTCGAATTTTTCAACGATATCGATCCCCCTGAGGTAGATCAGAGCCGAAAGCCGCCGCCCCGTCAGATGCCCAAGCAGCGGCAGCATGGCTGCATCCATGTGGCCTGCGTCAACGCCGATCCGAAACAAGGTTGTCAGCTGTTTTGCACTGAGCGAGGCGGTCTGTCGCGATGGGGCAAGACTGCATGGATAGCGCAAAGACACTTCCTGGAAGGGATCCCGATAAGAATAGGACGTCATTCCCGATCGCATTGCTGCCCGGACAGCTGCCACATAGCCGTCCTTGACTGATTTTTCAGCCAAAGGCCGGTGGCCAAGTCGCCTTGACTCTTCGAGAACCTCAAAGGCTGACCTGTGGTTTCGCAGGCTCGGCCTGGCTGGCCAGTCGGCCATCAGAAGAACGAAGGCTTGCAGATCGGCGGCTTCGTAGCGGTCGACCGGATGATCCCCGATCAGGTCCAGAAAGACCGAAATCCTTGAGCGCGCGCTCCCGACGTCCTTGGTGTTTTCGGGCGCGACCATGCTGCGAAGCTTCAGATAGTCGGCTGCAACGAGGCTGAACCTCGGGAGCCTTGACCTCTTGCGCGGGACAGCCCTCCTATCGAGCAGAAAGGCCGGGAGTGTATCACCGCGGCTGTCAGGCTCGTGCGGTGATAGCAGAGTGCCCTCTCGCTTGAATGCAGCCCCGCCTTTCTTCCCGGCTCGTCGCTCAGCAAAACTGTCTGTCGAGACTGCCATTTCGGGGACAGACTGCGAAACACTCTCGCGACTACTTTGCTGGCAACCCTTTGCCAGCTTGCCCTCAAGCTTCTGCCTGATGCGATCAGCGGCCTCCATCAGGAACTCGTCGACCGCCATCCGGGCGGCAAGTTTGATGGTGTCCTCGATATCAGGCTGCGGCGATAGCAGATGCTGTTGATCTGTAGCGCAGGCTGGACTTTGTGCCTCGGCCGTCATGAGCGCAAGCTCAGCCTTGAGGCGTCTTTTAATGACGGTGGCGAGGCACCCACCGGCCGCACGGCCAGTTTCCAAAGCCTGAATGCCAGGCGTCGCAAGAGGATTGCCACCCGTCTGCCGGGTCTCCTGGAGCTCCGCCTTGAAGACCAGCCGCGCTTTGACGGCCAAGGCTTCGGCCAGCCACCGCGCGTCTGCAAGTCTCCTTGTCTGAAGACTGATCCTGATCAACGATCGCCCGGCATCAAGCTTCGATGGAAGCCTTATCTGAAACATGTAGGAGGCAGATGTCTGCGCAAGATAGCGGCCGGGGCGTTTAGCTGACATCTGTCTCCATCGATCTGCGGGTTGTTGAGCCTATGCCGCATGGACGAAGCAAAACTTCACTGGATGTGCTTAACGGCTCCTGCGAATGAGGGGCCAGCAGCAATCATCGCGCTTGAACGGCAGGCCGTACAGAGTGAGAATCTTAAGGATTGATAGTGCCAACCGATCGGTGTGAATGCTATCTCCGGACGCTTGGCCGAAATCCTCACAACTGCTCAGAGCTGTGAGAGCCCCCCTACACACTCGGATACTGCAGTCTGCCTCCGCCAGCTTTTCCTTTATGCGGCTGAAATGGCAGACATCGGCGCCACGACAAGCCCGCACTAGCCCAATTTTCCTGTGGTTTATGCACAGTCAGCAAGGGTCCTCAGACCTATTCGGCTATTCCTGCCTGGTTTTCTGGGACACAGCTGGTGGATTGCAACCCATCGAGGAACCAGAGCATGACATCGACAAACGAAATTGCCGACAAAATCGCATCCGAACAGAACCTGACGAAGGCTCAGGCAAAGGCGATCGTCGAGAGCGTTTTCAGCCAGATTGTTGAAGCAGCAAAGGCCGGCGCTGAGACGTCGATCCCGTCTTTTGGCAAGTTCAAGGTCAAGGATACGCCTGAACGGGAAGGTCGCAATCCTGCAACCGGTGCCACCATCAAGATTGCTGCGGCAAAGAAGCTGGCATTCACGCCCGGTAAAGCTTTGAAAGATGCGCTGAACGGCTAAGGCATTATTCGCCGGAACTGGTGGCCCTATCGGCGCCAGATCTGCACACGACCCGCCTTGGCCGCCATGCCGGCCAAGGCGGCATGAGACACGATCTTACCCCATGGATTGCAGTTTGTGGCCTCAGTGGCAAGCGATACGGGCGCTGTGGCAGCCAACAGGCATCCATGACGCGTTCTTGCCCGCAGCTTTTTTAGCGGGTTCGAAATACATGGAATTTGCTCAGCTATGTTGAGCGTATCGCGCGATTGCCAAACTCGTCAAAGGGATGGGGCTCACGCCGCACCCCCGATGTCGTGACGCTTCGCAGCCAGAGACATCAACCAGTTGCTCGCCTCGGAGGCTTTCGACGCTGCGGTGAACACCGCCTTCTTGTCGGACTTCAGCACGGTCAACCAGTGCTTGATGTACTGGGCATGATCGAGACGCGGCTCGGGTACCAGACCGAGATCGCCGCACAGGAAGGCAGCCCCCAGTTCGGCGACAAGCTCTTCCATGGCATAGGCTTCCGTGCCAAATCTGCCGGAAAGATCGCGTGAAAGTCGGCCCTTTGCGCCTGCCCAATGGGTCAGTTCATGGCAGAGCGTGCTGTAAAATCCCTCTGCAGGGCTTGTGGTGGCCGTTCCCATGAAGCGGCGACGCTCCGGCATGCGGATCATGTCAGCCGAGGGAAGATAGCAGGCCTTGTCACCCCCCTCCTCGATCACGGCACCGGTTGCCGTAACGAAGGCTTCGGCGCGAGCAATCGGATCGAATGCCGGCAGATCCGGGATATCAACCTGATCAAGCGGAAAGCCATCCACCTGGACGGCATTGAAGACCCAACCGGCGCGCAGAACCTTACGTTCGGCCGGCTCGGCCTCGCCGGTCTGTTCATTGATCTGCTCGGCATCGAAAGTCTTGTAGAAGACGACGAGCGTGGATTTCTCGCCCTTGCGCACCTGGCAACCGGCCTCTTGCCACTGGCGGTATGTACCCCAGACATTGGAGGGATAATCTGACGCCTGGGCCGCGACCCAGAGACTGGCAATGTTCACGCCGTTATAGGGCTTGCGCGATGCGACATTGACGGGACGTGCGAAGCTTGTCGCTGTGTTACCGATCCAGGGGAGCTGGAATTCGCCGGCATGTTCGAGAGCATCGACGATGCGGTTGGTGACTTCCTGATGGACATCGAATTTGGATGACGATGATTTCGACATGATTGTCTCCTTTCGCAGTGGAGACCGCGACCATCGCGGCCTGATGGCGTCCGGAGAGACAGGCCAAAACAGCCCATGCACCCCGAAGGGGCGGGCGAAGCGAAAAGACGGTTGAGACCGTTGCATGGGATTGAGGGCCTGTCAGGAACGCCCAAGAAAGGCAGCCATGGTGTGGTTCGTTGAGAGGAGGCGCCGCCAGATCGTCAACAGGCTTGAAGATCTGATCGAAGGCGATCGCGGATGCCATGCCCCACCGGCAGCCGTCCTCGACACCGTCGACCGCGGATCGACCTTGGAGCGAGAAACGGTGAAACGTGGCCGAGTGACGGATTGATGACGAAACTGGAAGGAGACTGAAAGCCATCTTACGTTGCTGACATGCTGAGCGCCTAAAGACGTCGACGAAGGCAGCCGGTTCGTTCGGGATCGCGCTGCCGCCTCGTCAAGACAAGGTGCAAGCGATGAAGATCATCCAAATCAGCGACACGCATTTCAGCCCGAGCAAGCCGCATTTCAACGGCAATTGGGATCCGATCCGCCAGTGGATTGAAGACGAACAGCCCGACCTGGTCATCCATACCGGCGACCTGTCTGTCGATGGGGCCGATCTAGACGAAGATCTCAGTTTTTCCATGGCGCTGCTTGGCGAACTGACGGTGCCGGTGCTCGTCGTGCCTGGAAATCACGATGTCGGACACATGCCGGGGTCTCATCAGCCGGTTGACGATCTGCGCCTGACACGCTGGCGCGATCTCGTCGGGCCGGACCGCTTTGCCAAGGATATCGGCGACTGGCTGATCATCGGGATCAACAGCCTGCTCATCGGATCCGGTCATGTCGAGGAAGAGGCACAGCGTCGCTGGCTGAGCGAGACCCTTGCAAACCGTGATGGTCGCCGCGTCGTCATTTTCGCCCACAAGCCCCTCTTCGTCGACGACCCGAATGAAGGGGACAACGGCTATTGGGGAGCAGCGCCCGGACCACGTCGCGAAATCCTGGATTTGCTGAAAGAGCATCAGGTCGCGCTGTTTGCCAGCGGTCACCTTCATTGGGCCTGGCAAGGCATGCTGGGTGAAACGCAGCTTGTCTGGGCACCGCCGACCTCCTTCATCATTGACAAGCTGGAGCGGGAGATGCCGGGTCGACGCCTGGTTGGCGCGGCGATCCACCGGCTCGGCACCGGGGTTGACAGCGAGCTGGTTTCGGTTGCCGGCACGACAGCACATGTGCTCGATGAGGTGATCGACGAGGTCTATCCGCGCAACAGTACAGCTGCGTCTGTGGAGGCCGCGCAATGAGTGCCTTCAGTCTTCGAGACGTCAACAAGTCCTATGGCGGCAACAGCATATTGAAGGGTGTCAGCCTTAAGGCCGAAGCCGGTGAGTTCATTGCCCTTGTTGGTCCCTCCGGCTGCGGCAAGAGCACGCTGCTTCGCATCGTCGCCGGCCTTGATCATGCCGACCGGGGTGAGATCATCATCGGCGGTGAAGACGTGTCTTCACGGGCGGCCGGTGATCGCAACATCGCCATGGTCTTTCAGTCCTACGCGCTTTACCCGCATCTGACCGCGGGTCAGAACATTGCCGTTCCCTTGGCCATGCGCCGTCTGTCGACAGCCGGACGCCTGCCCGTGATCGGCGGTCTGTTGCCAGAGCAGCGAAAGATCAGAGCCGAGATCCAGCGCCAGGTTCAGACCATGGCGACCTCTTTGAAGATCGACCATCTTCTTGACCGCAAGCCGGGGCAGATGTCGGGGGGCCAGCGCCAGCGCGTGGCTCTCGCCCGCGCCATGGTGCGCCATCCAAGCGTCTTCCTGATGGACGAGCCTCTGTCCAACCTCGATGCCAATCTGCGCGTTCACGCGCGCGGCGAGATCGTCGAACTGCACCGCCGGGCCGGTGTCCCGACGCTCTATGTGACACATGATCAGTCCGAGGCGCTGTCGATGGCCGACCGGGTCGCCGTGATGATCGGTGGACGCCTGCTGCAACTCGACAGCCCCCGCCAGATCTATGACGAGCCTGTCCATCTCGAAGTCGCCAAGTTCCTGGGCCAGCCGCGCATCAATCTCCTGCCCACCGTCGTCGACGACAAGGGCCTCGTACAGGCGGGCGATGTCCGCCTGCTGCCTCGCGCTCCTTTCAGACCGACCACGCCCGTCACCGTGGCTTTCCGTCCGGAATTCGTTCACCTGAGACGCGCCGGCGAAGGCAGCCTGCCGGCACGCGTCGAGCGGCTTGAATTTCTGGGGTCGGAAGTCATTGTCTTTACCCGGCTTGCAGCCCTGGACGCGACCATCGTGGCAAAGATCACGCCGGCCGAAGCGATCGGCCTTTCCGCTAGCCAGCCGGTCGACCTGAAACTCGACCCTTCAGCGATTCTGATCTTCGACGACAAGGGTGATCGGCTGCTGGCCGACATCGCCACGGTCTCGGCCAAACGCCCGGAGGCCATGCATGGCTAGTCTTGCTGTCGATGATGGCCCGGCACTTGCGGGCATCAGCACTGCGGAAGCGGCCAGGCGCCGAGAAGCCCGCATTGCGCTCCTGCTCTCTGCCCCGGCCCTCTTTCTCCTGCTCAGCTTCGTCATCTTGCCGACGGCTGCCGTAATCTTCCTGGGCTTTACCGATTTCGAGCTCGGCTATGGCAGTTTCAATTTCGTCGGCTTTGAAAACTATGCCGATCTCTTGAACGACCGCACCTTCAAGAGATCGCTTTGGAATACGACGGTCTATGCAGCGATCGTGGCCCCCGTCTCCATGGCGCTTGGACTTGGTATTGCGCTTTTGATCGAGAGCGAGGGCTTTGGCAAAGGCCTATTTCGCACGGCCTATTTCCTCCCCGTCGCGTCGCTGCTCGTCGCCATGGCAACAGTCTGGCAATACCTGTTCCATCCGACCATCGGTCCGATCAACGCGGCACTTTCCATGATTGGCATCAACGGGCCGAACTGGCTTGGCGCTTCGAGCACTGTGATGACGAGCCTGTCGATCATTGGCATCTGGCAGGCGACAGGCTTCAACATGGTTCTCTTCCTGGCCGGCCTGTCTGCCATTCCGCGCGACCTCTACCAGGCAGCAGAGGTGGACGGGGCGCGCTCAGCCCTGTCGCGCTTCCGCCTTGTCACCTGGCCAATGCTTGGACCGACCACGCTGTTTGTCACAACGATCTCGATCATCAACGCCGTCAAGGTCTTCGAGACGGTGAAGACACTGACGGAAGGCGGCCCGAACAAGGCCTCCGAGGTCCTGCTTTTCACCATCTACCAGGAAGGCTTTGTCTATCTGAAGGTCGGTTATGCCTCTGCGATGACCGTCATCTTTCTCGCAATCCTGGTCTCGCTGATGGTCCTTCAATACCGCGTCATGGACCGGAAGGTGCACTACACATGATCACCGATCGCTTCACGCCGCTTCGCGCCCTGCGCCTCACTTTGCTTGTCCTTGGCGCGCTCGTCTTCCTTGCACCCTACATCTTCATGATCTCGACGGCCGGCAAGGCGCAAAGCGAAATCTTCTCGTCGTCGCTTACCCTCATCCCGCAGACCTGGTCCTATGCGGAGAATTTCGCAAAAGCCTTCGGTCGCGTGTCGATGGGAAACCTGCTGCTGAACGGCGTCATCGTTTGCGGCCTGATCCTTGTCGTGCAGATCCTGGTGGCAATCCCTTGCGCCTATGCCATGGCGAAGCTTTCCTTTCGCGCTGCGCGACTGATGATGGCTTTGGTCATGCTTGGCCTGCTGGTGCCGATCCACGCGACAGCACTTCCGCTTTACGTCGCCTTTGATCGTCTGTCGGTGCTGAACAGCTATTTCGCGCTGGTCGCTCCCTTCTCGATTTCGGTCTTTGCCATCTTCCTCTTCCTGCAGTTCTTCCGCGGCATCCCGGACGACCTGATCCATGCCGCCCGCCTCGATGGCATGTCCGAGGCCGGCATTGTTGCGCGCGTGATCGTGCCGAATGCCTGGCCGGCCATTACCGCCTTTTCGATCTTTTCGGTGGTCGCCCACTGGAACGACCTGTTCTGGCCGCTGATCGTGGTGACCAACCAGAATTACGCCACCCCGCCGCTTGGCCTGCTTTACTTCCGCGCGGCGGAAGCCGGCGACGATTACGGCGCGCTGATGGCTGCCACCCTCATCATCACCCTTCCCCTCGTGCTCGCCTTCCTGCTTGCGCAGAAACGCTTTGTCGAGGGCATCACCATGACCGGTCTCAAAGGCTGACCGGTCTCAACCCAGGAGAACTGCGATGACTTATCTCAAGAAGGCTCTCGCCGCCGCAGCGGTGTCGCTGGCGACATGCATCCCGGCCCATGCCGAGACCACGCTCAATGTCCACTATCCTATGCCGGGCTTCTTCAAGGACGTGATGGACACGATCTCGAAGAAGTTCATGGAAGAAAATCCAGACATCAAGATCACCTTCGCCAATCCTTCCGCCACCTATGAGGAAGGCATCCAGACGATCATGCGCCAGGCTGGCACGGCCGAAATGCCTGACGTCACCTTCATCGGCCTCAACCGCCTGCGCATGGTCAACGAGCGTGACATCCCCGTCGATCTCGGCCCCTTCATGGAAAAAGACGGCAACATGGCCGAGCAGGGCTTTTCCGACAACATCCTGAAGCTTGCCCAGGTCAAGGGAAAACAGGTCGGACTTGCCTTCGCCACATCCAACCCGATCATGTATTACAATGCCGATCTCGTGCGCAAAGTCGGTGGCAATCCCGATCAGCCGCCAAAGACCTGGGACGAAGTGATCGCGCTCTCGTCGAAGATCAAGGCGCTTGGCGACGGCAATGAAGGCATCGATTTTCGCTGGCAGGGTGACGACTGGATGTTCTCCGCGCTCCTGTTCGGCGCCGGCGGCCAGATGCTGAGTGACGATGAGGCAAGTGTCGCCTTCAATGGCCCGGAAGGTTTGAAGGCTTTTGAACTGGTCGACCGCATGGTCAAGGAAGGCGGCCTTCCAGTCTTCACCAAGCAGGCGGGCGAGCAGGCCTTCGTCGCTGGCAAGGTCGGCTTTGCCTTCCAGACCACTGGAGCGCTGCGCAATACCATCAAGAATGTCGGCGACAAGTTCGACCTTCGCACAGGCCCGATCCCGCGCCTTGATCCCGTCAACGGCAAGCTGCCGACCGGCGGCAATGCTGCGGTCATGCTGACTCGCGACGCTAAGAAGCAGGAAGCTGCCTGGACGTTCATCAAGTTCGCAGCCGGTCCCTACGGCGCCTCGGTTGTCGTTCCCGGCACCGGATATGTCCCGAACAATGAGCTTGCCGCCACCTCGCCGGATTATCTCGGTAACTTCTACAAGGAAAACCCGCTGTTCCGCGCCGGTCTCGAGCAGATGCCGCTGATGCAACCCTGGTACGCATTCCCCGGCTCAAACGGCGTGAAGGTCACGCAGACGATCGTGGAAAACCTGTCACGGGTCGTCGAGCAGTCGGCCGAACCGAAGGAAGCGCTCGACGACGCTGCGGCGGAAGTCGAGGGCCTGCTGCCGAGAAGCTGAAGACAGCGCTCGTTCACGAAGACCCGGCTTGCGCGCCGCTTGCCAAAAAAGGCGGCGCGCCCTCTGCACACCACAAGTGCCTTGAATGACGGGGACGGAGACTGGGGGCAGTCAAGGAAGCGATCGAACAGTACCGCCCGGATTGAGCTTGAAACCCAGCGTCAGATGGCGCGGCAGAGCTGAATTTGCTGCCATGTCGAGGAGGAGCGACGCAGCTGTTGCGCCCATGCTGGTGTCGGCCATTTCGATTGTGGTCAAGGGCGGATCCATCAGTCGCCCGATGGCGATCCCGTCAAATCCCGCGACAGAAATGTCATCCGGCACCTGCAGCTTTTCCCGTCTCACTGCGCTAATCACACCGAGCGCCAAAAGATCGTTGGAGGCAATGATGGCGGTCGGCCGATAGAGCGACAGAACCCCTGAAAGATCCATCTCGCCGTAACCCGTCGCGAAAGAGACTTGTAGGGCGTCCGCAATCTCCAGACCGGCTTCTTGCATGGCGTCGCAATAGCCTTCAAAGCGCGCTCGGGCCCGGTCGGAGCTCTCAAAGCGGCCGGATACAAACAGGATCCGGCGATGCCCATGATGGATGAGGTGGTTGGCAAGCTCTTTTCCAGCACGTCTATTGTCCGTGGTGACGGCGGCCTTGAAGCGTGATGTTGGCTGGTTGTGGAGAAGGACAGTCGGCGGCAGATCTGCAGACAAGGTCGATTGGCTGACCAGGGGATTGCAAAGGGTGATGATGAGGCCCGTTGGAATTTCGGCCAGAAGGGCTTCGATCGCATCGGGTTCACGGGCCGGGTCGTAGTCGGACTGGGCAATTAGAACGCCATGTCCGGCGACCCGCATGCGGCTCTGGATGCCAGACAATGACGCGGCAAAGACGGGGTTGCTGATGCTGGGGATCAATACGCCGACGACCGGGCGACGGCGATTTGCGGCAGTGCTTCCCTCGACCTTTTGATATCCAAGCTCACGTGCCGCCTTGCGGACACGTCTGTGCATGGCTTCACTGACCGGGCCGCTGCGGTTCAGCACACGGCTGACAGTGGCCATGGAGCACCCGGCCCGGGAGGCGATTTCCTCGATCGTCGACATCTTCTCATCGCTCACTTCAATAGACGCATGGCGGCCGGCCGGGATGCAACCTTTAGCACCACTCGATGATGCTCTGACGAAGGCCGCAACCGGCTGCGTCGGCTATCACCCGATCAAATGGGTTCCCATCAGTTCAGATGGACGTCGCGCGAGCAAGCCTCCATCCGTCTGCTCAACCTTCCTCAATGGCCTCAGCCATCTGGCTTTACGTCGCCGACCGTGACTGGAGTGTGACATCACCGGACCGCCCATCAAGCCGCAGATGGGCGCTAAAGTGATGATGACGCATCGTTGCGGGACGCCGCGACGCGTAGCGTCAAAAGGAGATATGAATTTCCAAGGTTGGAGGCTGGAATGGGGCCGCGAGCGGACCGTCCAGTCCTGGGGGTGGGATGAGATAGCTGCCATAGAGCGCGGGCGACCCCAATGACCGCGTCCGACCCCCTCGTCGCCATTCCAATGTCTCCGTCGGGTTCTCGGAAGCCGCCGTTCCCCTTCGGCTAATCGTCAGCGTGATCGGGGCCGGAGACGGATTATCGTTCTACCGCCATCAGATCGCCTACGCAATTGGACGAAGAACGGACGTCTTTCCCACGGCGATGGAGCAGCGCAGATCTAGGCACTCCAGATAGCTGACGCGCGGCTGCCAGAAAGTGCTACACTTTCAGGACTGGACGCCAACAAACGCCGCATTAAGAATGGTTTCTTTGGGAGGTAATCATGTCTTCCGACTGCTATGACAGCTTTTGCCCCGTGGCCAAAGCTTGCGACATCATCGAACCCCGCTGGACACTGCTGATCCTCTGTGAACTGTCGCACGGCGCCACGCGCTTCAACGAGATCCGCCGCGGTGTGCCCGGTATCTCTCCTACTCTCCTGTCGAAACGCCTGAAGGAAATGGAACACCACGGCCTGGTTCGTCGTGTGGAAAGCGATGCCGGTGAGCCGGGCTACACCACGACCCCCATGGCCGACGAATTGAAGCCCGTGGTGCAGGCTTTAGGCAAATGGGCGCATCGAAATATCGACAAGGAAGTCTCCCTAACCAAACTCGATGCGCGTCTGTTGATGTGGAACATGCGCCAGAAGATCGATACCACCGCCATCCCGCGTGGCAAGACGACGGTTATCCAGTTCACCTATCCGGAATTGATCGAGAGCGAACGGCACTATTGGCTCGTCGCTCGTCCGGGCCAGCCCGTCGATCTCTGCCTGCTCGATCCAGGCCACGACGTCGATCTGTTCATCAGGGCCGACCTGAAGGCGATGACCTCGGCATGGATGGGATGGTCGACTCTGCACAGTGAAATCGATGCAAACTCTATCGTCTTGATCGGCGACCGCAAGTTAATTGCCACGCTGGATACATGGATGGTGCGTAGCAGCTATGCGCCCGCTCCGGAGCACCAGGCTGCAGCCAGAGAGACCGCTTCACAATCTGTATCGGTTCGCTCCATTTCCTGCACTATCTGGCCGGTCGAAACAGTGATTGGTTGGTCTCGTTCAAACCACGAAAGGAGACCCCCATGGATGCCAATGTGACCACCACTTCGGTTCCCAATGCCAATAAGGCGCTCTGGGAAAAGGGTGACTTCACGCGTATTGCCGCTGCGATGCGCGAGAGCGGTGAGGCCCTCGTTAAATCGCTCGGCGTCGAAAATGGCATAAGGGTGCTGGACCTCGGTTGCGGGGACGGTACTACCGCGATACCCGCGGCGCAGGCCGGCGCGAGTGTTGTGGGCGTGGACATTGCCCGCAATCTTGTCGCCGCAGGCAATGCCCGTGCCAAGGCCCTACAGCTTTCCAACATTCGCTTCGAAGAGGGCGACGCGAGCGATCTGGTCAACCTCGAAGACAGGGGATTCGACGTCGTCGTCTCGATCTTCGGCGCCATGTTCGCACCCAGGCCCGCCGATGTAGCGAAAGAAATGGTGCGCGTCACCAAGCCCGGTGGCAGGATCGTCATGGGCAATTGGATTCCCGGCGACCCTACCCTCGTGGCGCAGATACTCAGGATAAGCTCGACCTATTCAGCGCCGCCGCCGGAAGGCTTCGTCAGTCCGATGACCTGGGGCGTGGAAGCCAATGTGATCGAGCGCTTCGAAGCCGCCGGCATTCCTCCTGGAAACATCACCTGTGAGAAAGATACTTACACGTTCAATTACCCGGGCCCGGCTACGAATTTCCTCGGTCAGTTCCGCGATTTCTATGGTCCGACCATGAATGCCTTCGAGGCCGCGGCCAGGACTGGAAAGGGCGAGGAATTGCAGAATGAGCTTGATCTGCTGTTCAACCGGCAGAACCAGGCCCGGACCAATGACGCCACGAAGATCCTCGCCTCGTTCTTGCGGGTCACCGTTCGGGTGCCGTAGGTTTCAGGCGCCACGTCCGATTGGCGCGGACGAGGTGTTTCACTACCGATCAGATCGGCAGCTTACAGAAATTTCAAAAGACGACCGAACGACCAAAATGAAGGCGCAAAGCTGTCGCGCGAACGTGTCCGCTTCAACCCCGGCTTGACGCTCCCGAGCGGAAATAATTGCCACTCTCCCGCCATGTTGACGTCGGCCAAAGCCAGGGCACAAAGATGACGTCCACGGTTGCTCGCGGCAGGAAAACAGAGGAAATCAAAGACTATTTTTCTGAGACACTGAAATCACGTCAGAATCCAGACTCCGAGCCAACTTATCTTTTTCATATTTTTCAGCCACATAGATGGCCGACGCCAGAGGCAACCGGATCCGCGACGGCCGTCCAAAGGTGATAGAGCGAGCTTGCCGGGATCGTGCGAGCAGTCGGCACCTCGTTGAGGTCGAGACAGTCATGCCAGCAACCGCGTGGCACGCCCGTCATGTAAGCAGCAAGGATTGCGGCGGCGACGTCGTCCGCCTCCGTCCGATATCCCGGAAAGCCAAGTCGCTCGTGGAGCGCCATGAACGCCTTGAGCATCTCCACCTGCGGCCACAGGCGCCGTGACGGGCTGATCGGCTTACCTACGGATACGGTATCGACCAGGAAAAGCGAGCCCGGCGTGCGCCCGACGGCCAGCGCGGTCGAGAACAGGTCCAGGCATATCTTGGTGTTATCGCTGCGCGCGAGACTGTCGTGACGGGTCGCCAACCAGACCCACTCGCACATGTGGCCTGGCTCCAGCCGATCGGATCCGTATCGCTCGGCAAGTTCCCATTTGGGGCCGAAAAATTCGTGAAGCGGCCCATTCGGTGCGACAAGAAAATGCGATCGCAACAGTGCAAAGGCCTTGCCTTCCGACCTCATATGCTTGGGGGTCCGGTTGTTCTCGCACAAGGCCAGTGTCGCTTCGAGGTAATGCATGTGCGGGTTCTGGCGGCGAGGAAGCGTGCCGTTGCTATCTTCCGCCCAGCCACCAAAGGGGTCGGTCAGGGTCCGGTCGACCGCCAGGATCGTCTGTTCGATCTGGTGTCGGTAGACATCCTTGCCGGTCGCCGTCAGCAGCCAGGAGAGCGCGAGCAGCACGCAGGCATTGTCGTAGAGATCGCGAACCGGATCGGTGACGAGCTCGGTATGGCGGTTGAAGCTTCTCGTATAGCCACCACGCTTCCCCCTGACCCAGGCGACGCGGTGCAGGTTGGCGAAGGCCCGTTCTGCCATGGCGAGAGAGGCAGAAGGGGCAAGGCCGAGGTGGGATGCATGGGCGTGCACATAGATCTGACGGGCCACGGTTCGGGTCCGCACCTCACCTGCTTCCTGCGGCGCCCCATCCAGCTCCAGATATTCGACGAATTGGCCGCACGTCTCGTCGAAGCCGGATTTGCTCCAGGTGGGAAGAATGTCCTCGAGGAAGACGCGTTTCAATTGCTGGACGCTCATGGCCGGTCATCTGGTGGGGCGGCCCACCTACGCTTCGCATTCATAAGGCTGCTCCGATGGGATGCATCGATTCCAGAAGCCTGCTGATCTTGATCGTGGTGAAGTTGGAATAGGTATCGGAGACGGCATATGGCAGCGCGATCAGATCGCCATGCCGCATGGCACCGCAGGAATAGACGACGTTCGGCACATAGCCCTCGCGCTCTGTCGGTTCGGGTTGTAGCAGCGGCTCGACCGTCCGCGACAGGATGATGCTCGGGTCATGCTTGTCGAGCAGCGTCACCCCGATCGCATAGCGCCGCATCGGCCCCACACCATGGGTGAACAAGAGCCATCCCTCGTCGATCTCGACAGGGGAGCCGCAATTGCCGATCTGGACAAACTGCCAGGCGAATTCCGGCTTCATCAGGAGACGTCCCTCATCCCATTGATGCAGGTCGTCTGAATAGAGCAGGAAGAGGTTTTCGCTGTCCTGCCGGGCGATCATCGCATAGCGGCCATCGATGCGCCGGGGAAAGAGCGCCATGCCCTTGTTGCGGGCAGCAGGTCCCCGCAGCGGCGTCAGGGTGAAGTTCAGGAAGTCGGTGGTTTCCAGAAGCTCGGAGCGGATGGATGAGCCGCTATAGGCGGTGTAGCTCGCGAAGTAGATCGTTGCGCCCTCGTCGTCGAAGGCGACGAAACGGGCGTCCTCGATGCCGTTCGACTGCGCCTCGGTCACTGGAAAGATGACCCGTTCGCTGAGGTCACTTTCGGCCTTGAAGCTCAGGCCGATGCAGCCGGCGGGCGCCAGGCCGTCGCTCGCATGGATATCCGGCAGACCTGCCAGTTGCGTCGGCGCATCGATGGTGACGCCCCCCTCGGCGTCGATCACGCCGGAGCGGAAGGTGAGCGAGGAGATGTGCCCCTCGCCGACAGCCCTCAGACTGATGATCAGCCGGCGGCTCCCTTCTGCCACGCCGGACTGATCCGGATGCGGCACGATGCTCGGATTGAACAGAGCGGCGGACTCGAAGGAATACTCGTTCATGAAATAGGCGCCGACCAGTTGTCTTTGCTGCTGGCTGAAGCGCTGGTGGTGCTGAAAAGCATCCTCCATCGCGTCGGCCCGCAGTTCGAACTGGCGCAGCAGGTTGCGGTGCCTGCCATCGAAATTGGCGAGGATGTCGCGCAATTGATTGGCCGTGGCCGTGGGATCCAGCGAGAGGACGCGATCGACGATTTCATTCGCCCGCGACTTGTCGCGTGGATTGAGATGACGAGGTTCGGTCGACGGCTTGAACGGCCGCACGATAACGCGCGTCGGATCGGGCCTCAGATAGAGGGCCTGCCGGTTGAGAAGACTGGACTGGAGCAAGACTGATCCTTCGTGATTCTCGGCATGACTGGAGCGGCTCATGACAATTGCCTGACGCCGACCCTTGGAAGTATCGGGCGCAGCATCTGGTTGGCGCGACCGAGCTCGACGCAGGAGATCAGGTAGCAGAGCACAGATTCGGCACCCCGGTTCTCGTTGGGGCGGTCCACATGCAGGCCGTCGCGGCAACTGCCTGTCTCCGGGTCGATGAGGGAAATGCCGTGATCATTGCTGCCCGTGAACCAGTCGAAGGCCTTGTGCGCGGCCTCGATCCAGCTCCTGTCCGAAGTCGCTTCATAGGCCGAAAGGCATGCGGCCACGGTTGCCGTCGCTTCGACCGGCTGCTGGTCGAAAGGCCTGGGTGGCTGTCCGACCTCGAAGAAGCCGTCGGTGCCAACGGCACGGAAATGGCCTTTCTCACCTGTCTGCTGGGTCATCAGCCATTCAAGCGTTGCAACACCTGTCTCGACGAAAGCCGGAACCTTGGTCGACATGCCCGTCAGGATCAAGGATTGGCTCAGGCGGGCATTCTCATAGGATAGCCCCTCCTCGAACCAGCGGCGCCCCCCCTCCGACACACGACGCTCCAGGTCCATCAGATCTTCAGCATGCCGTATGCGCAACATGCGAGCGTGGGGGTCTTGAGGATTGGCGGCGCAATAGTCGTTGAGGCCGAGAAGCGTGAAGGCCCAGGCGCGCGGAGAGCGGAAGTCGAGCGTGACAGTCATCGCCCGGGCAAAGAGGGCACTCGCCCATCGGCGACGTGGCCCATCGGTATCACACAGGGCGCAAGACCCGAGCGCCCAGAGGGTTCGCCCATGACTATCTTCGGAGCCCTCATCTTCGAGCCAACGGCGGTCGTAGCTCATGAAGTTTCGGAAACGGCCGGTGTCGGGGTTCCAGGCGTGTTCGACGAAGGCCGCGAAAGAGGCTGTCATTCTGTCCGCTATGCCCGTTTCGCCGACGGACGAAAGGAGTGAGGACAGAAGCAGGGCCCGCGCATTGTCGTCGACGCAATAGCCGTGCAACCTGTCCGGCACGGAGAACACCGCATGCTGGATGATGCCCGTGTCGTCGCACATCGCGTGCAGATGCCCGAGCTTCAAGGCCATCTGCTGCGGCGGGCGCTTGATCCGCAACGAGATGAGGTCACTGACGAGTTTTGGCCGATAGGCGGTGCGCGCCTTCGCCATGCTGTCGAGATAGAGCGAGGCGACTTGCGACCAGATCATCGCGCGACCGGCCTCGTAGGCAGCGTTGCGCATCGCCATGCGGGCCTCGTCGTCACCGAGCAAGGTCGCGATTGCCCTAGCCGTCGCCGGCGCATCTCCAAAGGGAACCAACACGCCGCGGCCGTCGCTCAGGAGATCGCAGGCGTGCCAGTAAGGCGTCGAAACCACGGCACTGCCCATGCCGAAACTGTAGGAGAGCGTTCCGGACGTCATCTGCGCCTCGTCCAGATAGGGCGTCACATAGACGTCGCACATGGCAATGAAGTCGAGAAGCGTCGGCAGATCGACAAAGCGATTGAGAAACTGCACCGCATGATCGACGCCCAGCCGCTCGGTGCGCTGGCGCAGCCCGTCGCGATAGGCCTCGCCCTGCTGGCGCAGAAGGGTCGGATGCGTGGCGCCCAGCACGATATAGAGCGCCTCTGGGGTTTCCTTCAGGATCGACGGCATGGCGTCGATGACCACCTCTATGCCCTTGTTGGGGGAGAGCAGACCAAATGTCAGGATGATGGGCCGGCCAGCGTAACCGCGCTCGATCTTGGCAAGGTCTGGATCGTGAAAGGGTCGATTAGGTATGCCATGGGCAATGACGTCGATCTTCTGGGGGGCAACTCCATAAATGTCCGTGAGCAGCGTGCGTCCCTTCTCTGCCATGACGACGACACGGCTGGAATGGGCGACGACCTTCTGCAACACGCGGTGTTGAGACGGTGTCGGTTCGGCAAGGATGGTGTGGCAGGTAGTGACGAGCGGAATGCGCAGGTTTTCCAGCAGCGTGAGGATGAACTCGCCGTCGTCACCGCCGAAGATGCCGAATTCGTGCTGCAGCGAAACCACATCGAACCGGCCTTCATTCAGAACCCGCGCCGCCGTCACATAGTCTTCGACTTCCTCCTCACGGATCTCGAAGATTACGTCACTGGGATAGGCATAAGTCTGCTTGGCATCCGTGACGGCGACGATGCTTGTTTGGACTGGCTCGACCGCATCGAGCAGCGCCTGGGAGAGATCGCCGGTGAAGGTTGCTATCCCGCATTGGCGGGGAAGAGAATTGCCGATGAAGGCGATCCTTGTCGGTCTGCTCATCTGCGTTCCCTCCAGAACATGGTGGCGAGGTCTCGCCAAAAAAGCCAGGGACGCACAGCGCGACCGCATGGCGGATGCACGCGCGTCGGCATCAGGATCACGCGGAGCCGACAGGCTCCAGATCCCGCTCCAGAGCGACGCGCCCTTGGCGGAGCTCCGGATTCCAGAGCCGATACTGAGGGCTGTTCCGATAGGCCGGCATGGGGGCCTCGATCGTGTAGGTGACAGCGGCAGCCGGCGAGAGCCCCTTCGTGGTCACGAGACGAACCATTTGGCCGACGGTAAAACGGTGAGACGACATGAGTTTTTCCGATCTTCAGTGCGTTGTGTTCAGGCTCTGTTGGCCGGACAGGACCCGGTCCTTGTCGAGAGCGGTATCCAGGTCCGACGGATCTATTTGGACCAAGCTCTTCTTCTTGCCGGCAACGACTTCGATCATGGTTGCCACACGCCGATAGGCGAGCCAGGAAATCCCGGTGATCTGTTCCTCGTCGTCCTGCACCTGGTAGTCGCCGGGCGGGTGCACACCCTCCAGACCTGTCAGGGTGAAGGGCGCATCGAAATGCACGGTTCTCGTCTTCGTTCGCGTAAACATGTGAGTCTCCTTTCAGGACCGGTGTCACGGGATTGCGGTGTAGCGATCAGATCGAGATGTGACCTCTGCGGTCATCAGGCCTGCTTCGGCGGAACAGCGGGCCGCGCTGTAAACGGATGGATACTGCAATCGGGCCGCTTCCCGGCCCCTGTCCTGATCTCGAAGACGTTCGGTCGGCATGTCGCAGACGCGATCCGTTTCTTGCGAATGTCGGCCAGTATGATCACCTTGTCCGAAGGCTCCATCAGATGCCTCGCTTCTCGGGCGTGACAGCCTGATCGCCACCGCACGGACTTCCGCCCTCGCCTTCCCAGCGCGACAGAGCCGCAGCGTGACTGAATACGACATTCTCCCACACGGCCGCCTGCATATCGCTCATGACCATTCCCTTGCGAAGGCGATCGATAATCACGACCTCTCTTGCGTAGTTGCCACCTGACTGCGCCCGGAGATCCGCGCTCGAGTAGCTGGAGCGATGGAGCAGCGCACGCAGCATCGCTTGGTCAGCCATCTCTCGCTCACCCTCTGGAGAATCGTTCTTCAGCATGGTCGAAGGCCAAGTGTCTGCCCAAGGCGGTCGTCATGGACGATCACTGCAGTGGATTGCTCACGATCGATCATGACGTATTCCTCTTCGAAGTTCGCCAAGCGCTGTGTTTGGCGTCGTCAGGTCGCTGACTGGAGGGACGACCCGAATGCACTGAGATCGAGTTCGATCGTATGTCGTCGCCGAGACTGATAGGCTTGCCTCGCTGTCGTCAGAATGCGCTCCCGAAGGCGATCGAACGCCAGGAGATAGTCGCGTTCCTTCCGGCGTCCGGGGGCGCCCTCGCGATCAAACACGGCGACGGGCAAGAGAAACTGAACCTGGTTCAGGCCATCATGCCCGATGAAACGAATGAGACCGCGGGTCTCGTCATAGGCACGGGTCGGATTGGGGAAGGAGAGGGTCACAGGCTCGTGACCTGACTGCTGCTTTTCAGACGCGCGAAGACGGCCTGGTCTGCGCAGAGGTTCACGGCGGCAATCAATTCGGCGGATCTGTGGACGCCCTTCTGGTAAAGCGTCATCGCATGGCGCGCCGCGCCGCGATCCAACTGGCAGAGGGGTTCTTCATAGCGAAACCCGGCATGCCGGAGCGCGTTTCTGATGATGCTGATGTCGAAGCTGCCGATAGGCTGATGAAGGTCGGAAGACATGATGTCCTCCTTTATTGGGGCCAGGGTGAGTGCCGCCCAGAAAGTGGCAGCGCCCGTTCAATGGCTGCCACTTCCATGAATATGGGCCTGCTTATCAGAACTTGCAAGGGCCTTGAAAAACATCCATAGGGCGTGACTAGAGATGCCCGCTTTATGTGGTTAGCGCTGCGCCTCGCTCTCCGGCACGAACAAAGTCTTCTCAACTACTGCCTTCAAAGAGGGGATGGCTTGCTGTGGCATGTCGTTAACCCGAGCGGCGCGGCTAAAGCGATCCCCGAAATCTGTCCTCGTGATCCAAGCTCCTTGCGCTGGCATGGATGCCGAATTTATTGCCGCTCCAGAGTCATGTTCACGTCAGCTCAAAGCCAGGGGACAACGATACATCAACGCTCGCTCGCGGCGCTTTGCTGACAGGGCGAGCTGAACGACTCCTCTTGAGTATCCAACCGACCACCTTCAATGTCCGATGTGGTGGAGGGTTTCGGGTGCCGTCAGGCGTACGAAAGCCTTTCATGCCGGAACCCGCGGTCTGCACTTGCTGAGCTATGGGGTTTTCTGGATTGGAGCCTCTGGCGGTCGGGCGATCGCCACGACCACTGTCAGTCCGGGCGGGTCCCGAATGATGGTTTCCATTGGGGTTGCGAAGGCTTTCCAGGTGAGTGGAAACATGTTCGTCGTGCTGAACGCCCTCATCATGGGTGCTGGCGCAGGCCGTCCCGTTGGCCTGCTCTGCTGTGAGTAGACGATATGAATGGATCGGCCATGCCGGGTCATGACGCACTCTCCCGGTTCGTTGTTGCCTCGTCTGGTGGTCCTCGCGGTTGCCGCCAGCGCTTGAGCACTTCGATGACGACCATGCGTCCACCGCAGCATGGGCATGGCGGCCGGATGTCGGTCGGTTCGTCGTCCGCCTCGTCAGGGGGCGGCGGGGCAGCGTTGAGGAGCTCGCGGGCATGAGCGATGCTGATCTTTCGAGAACCTCCGGCGAGCAGGCCGTAATGCCGGATGCGGTGGAAGCCACGCGGCAAGACATGGAGCAGGAAACGGCGGATGAACTCATCGACCGCGAGCGTCATGACCTGCTGCCGATCGCAACCGTCACGGCGGTAATCCTTGTAGCGGAAGGTGACGTCCGTTTCATCGAACGCGATCAGGCGACTGTTCGAGATGGCGACCCGGTGCGTGTAGCGCGACAGATAGGCAAGCACTGCTTCCGGCCCCGCAAAGGGCGGCTTGGCATAGATGATCCAGCGCTTCCTACGGACTGGCGACAGGTATCTTACAAATGCCCGGTGATCAGCCAGAGGCGCAGCCGAACCGAAGAAGGCGAGCCGCCCGGCATCGTGGAATTGGAGCAGCCGTGTCAGGAACAAGCGCCGGAAGAGCTTGCCGAGCACACGAACCGGCAGGAGGAATGCCGGACGTGACGATATCCAGCGTGATCCATCGAGCGCGATGCCACCACCTGGCACGATCATGTGAACATGGGGATGATGGGTCATGGCCGATCCCCATGTGTGCAGGACAGCAGTGATGCCGATGCGCGCGCCGAGATGCTTCGGATCGGCGGCGATTGTCAGCATCGTCTCGGATGCGGCCTTAAAGAGCAGATCGTAAACCAGCGCCTTGTTGTGGAGGGCAATGGCGGCGACCTCGGCTGGCAATGTGAAGACGACGTGGAAGTATCCGACAGGCAGGAGATCGGCCTCCCGTTCGGCAAGCCATGTGCGTGCAGCGGCGCCCTGGCACTTCGGGCAGTGCCGGTTGCGGCATGAATTGTAGGCGATGCGCCACTCTCCACAATCCTCGCAGGCCTCGACATGTCCGCCCAGTGCTGCTGTGCGGCAGTGCTCGACCGCCGACATAACCTTGAGCTGGCTCAAGCTGAGATGTCCCGTGTGGACTTTCCGATAGTTCGGCCCTGCAGCACGGAAGATATCGGCGACCTCGATCGAGGTACGCATGGTTCAGCCGTCGGGCGTTTTGCCTTCCATCAGCGCCATCAGCCGATCAAGAGGGCCCGCGACCGCGTGAATGGTTCGGGTGGAGACCTTCGCATAGAGAGCCGTCGTCTCCAGCTTGCTATGACCGAGCAGAACCTGGATGACACGGATATCGGTGCCATCCTCCAGAAGATGGGTGGCAAAGCTGTGCCTCAAGGTATGCGGGCTGACGCGCTTGTGGATGCCGGCAACATCGGCAGCTTCCTGAACCGCGCGATGAAGTTGCCGCGACGAGATCGGATCGGTGCGGCTACGCCCCGGAAACAGCCAGCCGTGAGGTAGCATTACGCCGCGCCGCTTTCCTTCGCGCCACCAAAGCCGCAGCAGTTCGAGGAGCTGCGGAGAAAGCATGGCATTGCGGTCCTTGCGTCCCTTGCCTTGTTCAACCCGGATCAGCATGCGTTTGGAGTCAATGTCATCGACCTTGAGATGGGCGACCTCGGAGACGCGCAAGCCCGCACCATAGGCCACACCGAGGGCGGCCTTGTATTTGATGCCAGGTGCCGCCTCCAGTAAGCGGGCAGCTTCCTCAATACTGAGCACGTCCGGTAGCTTGCGCGGATTGCGCGTTATCACCAGCGCCCGCGCCAGATCCCGCCGCTTCAGCGTTACCGTGAACAGAAAGCGTAGCGCCGAAACCGTGCTGTTTATAGTCGCAGGACCTACGCCGTTCTCATGCTGATGCAACTGGAAACGTCGTATGTTCTCGACCGTCGCGGTGTCGGGGGCACGCCCAAGAAACGTAGCGAAGCGCCGAACGTGACGGATGTAGTCCTGCCGAGTGTGGGATCCTAACCCTCGCATCAGCATGTCTTCCTGCATGCGCTGGCGGAGCGGTGTGGTCGGGGCATCGTGTTGAAAGCTGGCCATTGAACGTTCCTCTCGTTGAAGGGAACGTCATGGTCAGGCAACACCAACAGCCTGCCTAGAACCTCAGATAATCATGCGAAACTCGCCGCGCACTCCCTCCCGCGAAGCGGGTTCGTGCTTGACGGCGCACAGGCGACGTGAGGCGGCAGGGCGATGTCTGCTTCCAGGCAGGCGCTATGACGACCGTTATGGCCGAGTGGAAGGCGCATAGCGGGAATCGTTTAATCGCCGACATGGTGGGACATGGCTGCGGGCAGAGCGACCAGTGCTCGTTATCCGGCCCATCAAGGTCGACCGGCAAAAACCTCAACCCTCTGCCTTTGCCCGCAGTGACGTATCATGACGCAACTCGCATCGTTGCGCTTCCTGCAGCTTCTTGGCCAGCCAGTCGACGAAGACGCGGACCTTGTTGCTTAAATGGCGGGTCTGCGGATAGACGATGTAGAGCGGAATGGGCTCGCGCGGCCAGTCAGGCAGAATCTCGACCAGTTCGCCGCGGTCCACATAGTCAGAGACGGTAAAGGCCACGGCCTGGGCGACCCCGATGCCGGCAACAGTCGCGGCCATATAGCTCCTGAACTCGTTGACCGAAATCACATAATCGAGCCTGACTTCGACTTCTTCATCACCTTTGCGAAACATCAGGGGAAAGACCCGGCCCTCATAGGCCTTCATGTAACCCACCCCGAAATGCCCCTTCTCGAGATCACGGGGATGACGGGGAAGGCCCATGCGTTCGAGATAGATCGGCGCGGCATAGGTACGCAATTCGAGGTCCGCGACCTTTCGGGCAACCAGGGACTGATCGCTCGGCGTGCCGGCGCGCAAGGCGCAATCGATGTTTTCGGCAACATAGTCGACGATGCGATCGCCGATATCGAATTCCAGCTGGATCTTCGGATAACGCGTGTGGAAGTCACAAAGGGCCGGCATGATGATCCGGTCGGCAAATGCGCCAGACAGAGCGACACGCACCTTGCCCGAAGGCTGCGCTTGCGAACTGGACAGACTGCCGTCGAGCTCGTCGAGCTCGGACAGGATGCGAGCAGCCCTTTCGTAGTAGAGTGCTCCATCGGTCGTGACCACGACCCGTCGGGTTGTCCGGTTCAAGAGCTTGGTCGCCAGATGCGCTTCGAGTGCCTGGACGGCGGTGGTGACCGTGGTCTTCGGCATCTTCAGCGAATTCGCCGCCTTGGAGAAATTGCCGGTCTCCACCACTCTCGTAAACACCCGCATGGCGGACAACTGGTCCATGGAAACACCTCTTTCAAAAACACGCGTATTATTCAGAATACCGGAACAGAGTTCTCACAAATTGCCAACTTGTGCCGCATGATGGGATAATAATATAAATTGCGCACAAACGAAAGCGTTTCCAACGAGCGACTACCAAGAGCATGATCAAGCCGTGGCAAAGTGGAGCAGACGAGGAGACGCGGTTTCCCTTGCCATTCCGCATTTATGAAGGGACGGGCAAGGCCAGGGTCCGGCCGCTTGTCCTGTATTTTTCCGGAAACGCATTTGGAGCGGCCCCGCCCCGTTCGAACGACGCCCCCGCGGCATTGGCGATGGCAGAAGCTGGCGCCCTCGTCGTTGAGGCGGACTGCGGCGGCCCGTCATGCAACATGTTTCCAGGATCCCTGGAAAAGGCGTTTGACGCGTTGAAGCATCTGTTTGCGAAGCGCAAGCGCTTCGCCAATCTCCGGTCGCCGGTGCTGGTGGCCGGAGATGAAGCTGGCGGAAACGTCGCGGCCAGCCTTGCATTGAAGGCCCGTGATGCAATGCCCGGCGAACTGGCAGGTCAGGTTCTTCTGTCGCCCATGCTTGACCCGCGCATGGTCACGATCTCGTTTCGCAGCGCAGACGATATCGGTTTGCAGCAGCGTTGGGCGGATGGCTGGCAGCACTATCTCGCCAAAGCCAGCGATGGCCAGCACCCCTATGCTGCGCCTTGTCTTTGCACACGGCTGATGGGCACAGCACCTGCTCTTGTCATGACATCGGATGACGATCCCTTGCGTGACGAGGGCCTGGATTATGCGGAGTGTCTGCGATTGGCCGGCGTATCCGTGAAAAGCAAGATCCTGCCCGCTCATCTCGGATGGACAGGACTTTATGACGGCCGGGACGGCGCGTGGCGTGCGCATGTCTCGACCGAATTCGAGCAGTTCGTCCAAGAACTGCCATACTGACGGCGGGCTCCCAACCCGCTCCCACCACATAGCGGTTCCAGGCGAACCGAAGGAGACGATCATGACCGCAAGGATCAGGAACGCGGCCCTGTGGGGTTTCGCGATGGCGACAAGTTTGGCAATTGGCGGGGCTCTCTATGTCGAGCCCTGGTCAGACGCGCAGGCAGCGTCCACTCAAACGGAGGCCACCCCACCAGCAGTGCCGGTCACGGTGACCACCGTCCAACCGCGACCGGTTCATGTCTGGCGCGAAGTATCGGGACGCTTCGAGGCGGTGGACCGGGTCGAGCTCCGCTCGCGGGTCGCCGGCGCCATCCAGTCGGTGCATTTCCGCGAAGGCGGGCTGGTCGAAAAGGGCGACCTCCTGGTCACGATCGACCCGGAGCCCTACCGCGCTGTTGTCGAGCAGGCGCGCGGTGCCGTAGCCTCCGCTGAGGCACGTCTCATTCTTGCAACAACCGAGCTCGAACGCGGCAATGCGCTTTTGTCCCGCAACACGATCTCCCAAAGCGAGGTCGCACAGCGCAAGAGCACGAAAGCCTCGACCGAGGCCGAGCTAAAATCCGCCAAGGCGGCATTGAAGCTCGCCGAACTGGACCTTGCCTATACCGAGATCCGCGCGCCGATCGCAGGCCGCATCGGCACGCTCGAGGTCACCCCGGGAAATCTCGTGGCGGCCGGCCCGTCTTCTCCGTCGCTCGTCACGCTTGTATCGCTCGACCCGATCTATGCAAGCTTCACCATCGACGAGGGCCATCTGCGCGATGTCTTGTCGACACTGCCGGCCAATGATGCAAGCCTGCTTCTCGATCAGATACCGGTGGAAGTCGATACCGGCACCGGCCCCGGTGCCGCGGCCACAATCCCTGGCCGTTTGCAGCTGATCAACAACGAGATCGATGCCTCGACCGGGACGATCCGCATACGTGCCGTCTTCGACAACCACAACGGTCGGCTTCTGCCTGGACAATTTGCCCGCATTCGCCTGGGACAGCCAAAGGCGAAGGACCGCGTGACGATCAGCGAGCGTGCGGTTGGCACCGACCAGGACAAGAAGTTCGTCTTTGTGGTCGCGGCCGACAATACGGTCAGCTACCGGCAGGTCGAACTGGGAGCAGCGGTCGACGGCCAGCGCATTGTCGAAACCGGCTTGAACGCCGGCGATCGGATCGTCGTCAGCGGGTTACAGCGCATCCGGCCAGGTGCCGTCGTTGCCCCGCAGGATGAGACGGCCCTGAAGAACTGATCGGCAAGCCTAAGGCATAGGCTCACTTGCGCCTTCAGCACCCAGACCTGCCATCACCGGTTTTACCACCCCAATCTACCGCGCGCCCGGGATCGTGATCCCGGGACCGATCCTCCCGTGTCCGCCTTATGGGGCCTTAAAGATGAACTTCTCTCGCTTCTTTGTTGATCGGCCGGTCTTTGCCGCCGTCTTGTCCATCCTCATTCTCGTCGCGGGCCTGATCGGTCTTCGCGCATTGCCGATTTCGGAATATCCGGAGGTTGTGCCGCCATCCGTTGTGGTGCGGGCCGTCTATCCCGGTGCCAATCCGACCGTGATTGCCCAGACGGTGGCAACACCGCTCGAAGAGCAGATCAATGGCGTGGAAAACATGCTCTACATGTCGAGCCAGGCCACATCCGATGGCGTGATGACGCTCACCGTCACCTTCCGCCTTGGAACCGACCCGGATCAGGCACAGCAACTTGTGCAAAACCGTGTTGCCCAGGCCGAGCCGCGCCTGCCGGCAGAGGTTAGAGCGCTCGGTGTAACGACCGTCAAGAGTTCGCCCGATCTGATGATGGTGGTCCATCTCGTGTCCACCGGCGATCGCTATGACCTCACCTATCTGCGCAACTATGCAACGCTCAACATCAAGGACCGGCTGGCGCGCATCGAGGGGGTCGGTCAGGTTCAGATCTTCGGCGCGGGCGACTATTCGATGCGCATCTGGCTCGATCCACAAAAGGTAGCCGAGCGGGGCCTCACGGCCAGCGACATCACCAGCGCCATTGCCCAGCAAAACGTCCAGGCCGCAGCCGGCACGATCGGCGCCTCGCCTTCACCAGAAGGGGTTGATCTCCAGCTGAACATCAACGCCCAGGGCCGTCTCCAGACCCCGGAGGAGTTCGGAGAGATCGTCGTCAAATCCGGCTCGAATGGCGAAATCACGCGGCTTTCAGATCTCGCACGCATCGAGCTTGGGGCTGCCGAATACGCTCTCCGCTCGCTGCTCGACGGCGAACCGGCTGTCGCCATTCCGATCTTCCAGGCGCCTGGATCGAACGCGATCGCGATTTCCGACGCCGTTCAGCAGACCATGAGCGATCTCCAGCAGGCCATGCCTGAAGGCGTCCGTTTCGAGATCGTCTATGACACCACGGAGTTTGTCCGCGCCTCGATCGACAAGGTGGTTGACACACTTCTCGAGGCCATCGCGCTGGTCGTGCTTGTGGTGATCCTCTTCCTGCAGACCTGGCGCGCTTCGATCATTCCGCTGATTGCCGTTCCCGTCTCGATCATCGGCACATTCGCGGTCATGTATGCCTTCGGCTTTTCGATCAACGCGCTGACCCTCTTCGGCCTTGTCCTGGCGATCGGCATTGTGGTCGACGATGCGATCGTCGTGGTCGAAAATGTCGAGCGCAACATCGAAAATGGACTTTCGCCGCGCGAGGCCACCTATCGCGCCATGAAAGAGGTATCCGGACCGATCATTGCCATTGCACTGGTCCTTGTCGCTGTCTTCGTGCCACTTGCCTTTATCTCCGGACTTTCGGGACAGTTCTACCGGCAATTCGCCCTGACGATTGCCATATCGACGGTAATTTCGGCGATCAATTCGCTGACACTCTCGCCGGCATTGGCCGCCCTGCTTCTCAAGGACCACCACGCGCCGAAGGACCGCTTGACCCGCGTGATGGATCATCTGCTGGGCTGGTTCTTCCGTGGCTTCAACCGGGCCTTTGGTGCAGCCTCCAATGGCTATGGACGCAGCGTCGGCGGCCTGCTTGGCAGAAAGAGCCTGGTGATGGTGATCTATCTCGCGCTCGTGGCCATGACCTACTCAATGTTCACGACGGTGCCGGGAGGCTTCGTGCCGGCGCAGGACAAGCAGTACCTGATCGGCTTTGCGCAATTGCCGGATGGTGCAACGCTTGATCGCACGGAAGAGGTTATCCGCCGGATGAGCGACATCGCCTTGCAAGAACCGGGCGTGAAGAATGCGCTCGCCTTTCCGGGCCTTTCCATCAACGGCTTCACCATCGGCTCCAATGCCGGCATCGTCTTTGCCGTGCTCGACGATTTTGCGGAGCGCAAGGATCCATCCTTGTCGGGTGGCGCAATTGCCATGTCCCTCAATCAGAAATTTGCAGCCATCGACGGCGCTTTCATCGCCATGTTCCCGCCGCCACCGGTCAACGGCCTCGGCTCGACCGGCGGTTTCAAGCTGCAGATCGAGGACCGCGCCGGCTTCGGCTACGAAACACTCGATGAAACGACAAAGGCGGTTCTTGCCAAGGCCTATCAGACCCCGGAACTCGCCGGCATCTTCTCGAGCTTCCAGGTCAATGTGCCACAGCTTTTTGCCGATCTCGATCGGGTGAAGGCACAACAGCTCGGCGTATCGGTCACCGATGTCTTCCAGACGCTGCAGATCTATCTGGGCTCGCTTTACGTCAATGACTTCAACGCCTTTGGCCGCACCTACAGCGTGCGCGTCCAGGCGGACGCCCAGTTTCGGGCAAAGCCGGAGGATATCGGTCAGCTGAAGGTACGCTCTGCAAGTGGCGAGATGATCCCGCTTTCGGCGCTGTTGAAGGTGGAGACGTCGACCGGTCCGGAGCGTACCACACGCTATAACGGCTTTCTCGCAGCTGACATCAATGGCGGTCCGGCACCCGGTTATTCCTCAGGCCAGGCGCAGGCGGCGATGGAGAAAATTCTCAATGACACCATGCCCGCCGGCATTGACTTCGAATGGACCGATCTCACCTATCAGCAAATCCTGGCCGGCAATTCGAGCATCATCGTCTTTCCGCTTGCGCTTCTTCTGGTCTATCTCGTTCTTGCCGCGCAATATGAAAGCCTGACGCTTCCGCTGTCGATCATCATGATCGTGCCAATGGGCGTCCTCGCTGCACTCATTGGTGTCTGGTACACGGGCGGGGACAACAACATCTTCACCCAGATCGGGCTCGTCGTCTTGGTCGGCTTGTCGGCGAAGAATGCGATCCTGATCGTGGAATTCGCGCGCGAACTCGAATTCGAGGGCCGGACGCCGTTCCAGGCGGCGATCGAAGCCAGTCGTCTGCGGTTGCGCCCGATCCTGATGACCTCGATGGCCTTCATCATGGGGGTGATACCGCTTGTGGTTTCGACGGGTGCGGGAGCCGAAATGCGGGCTGCCATGGGTGTTGCGGTGTTCTCGGGCATGATCGGAGTGACCGTCTTCGGCATCTTCATGACGCCGGTATTTTACCTCCTGGCCCGCATGCTCAGCGCAAACAGGCCGTTGCGCCAGCACGGGTCAGACGGCGCTGGCGTGCCGCTACTCGCGCCCAAAAACTGACCGAGGTCGGTCGCCAATCAGCTGTATCGGATTTCGGGCGGATGCCGTTCATCTGCCCGAAATCTGCAGCGAAGATCCAACCGGCTTGATCACTGCAAGCTGTAGGGAAGATACGTGGCAGTTGATCTCGTCATGTTTCCTGCTATCCATGGTCGCAACGAGTGCCGCATCCAAGGCCTGACGCAGATGCGCGTCCTCCTGACGAAGGGCAATTCCCGCACCGCACCGAAGAACGCGTCGACCTTGATGTCGACGCCTTTAAAGCCGCAGCAGTTGCTACCCGGGTGTTGGTCAGCCAGTCGTTACCCTTTCCAGCCGCCGGACCGGCGACAGGGGACGATTGCCATGATACTAGTTGAAGAGGATACCGGCGGCCGGTCGCGAGAGCTGGCAAATGATGGTTTAGAGAGCTCCTTGAGCAGTGCTCCGCTGCAACCGCAGCACCGCAATGACACTCACGGGGTGCCGAATGAATTCGGTTTGATCGAAGTCAATACGCTCGGCAGCATTCTACGACTATGTATTCGCGAAGACGCACATAGGCCTTTCGGTCACACAGTGGCCGTCGACGGGGCAAAGGTCGGCCATGGGCGAAGACGACGGTTACGATCGAAATGTCACGCAACGCGGCGGCCTTGCCAACAAGACATTGCAAGACGGTGACTACCCCTGGGGTGCTGATTTCTGGAATAGTGGGGCGGTCGATCTCAGTGGATTGCATACCCGTCGCCTGACACGACGCGCGGGTGCTGAGCTTCTTCATCGAGGAAGACCTTGCCAGGCAGTCTATGTGCTCACCGCAGGTTGGACCTGTTCCTACCATCTGCTTCAAAACGGAGGTCGGCAAATCGTCAACTTGCAGCTGCCCGGAGACATTTTGGGTTTACAAGGATTGTTCCTGGGCGTGCCCAGCCTGAGCTTTCAGGCTGTCACCGATGTCGAGGTCCTTGAAGTGCCTGCAAGCGATTTCATGCAGGCACTGAAGCGCAACAACCAGACTGTTGCTTCCGTGTACCGAGCTGCCTTGCGCGATGAGGCGATCATCGTGGAGCATCTGGCAAATCTGGGGGGTGGCGATGCGACGCAGAGCCTTGCACATTTCCTATTGGAAACCGGCGTCAGGCTTTCCCAGCTGGGATTGGCCAGCGAGACAGGCTATCTGTGTCCGTTGTCTCAGGATGAGATTGCTGACGTGCTCGGGTTGAGCAGTGTGCATGTAAACCGGGTGCTTCGTCATTTTCGTGAGGAAGGACTGGTCACATTCCGTGACGGCTTTGTTCGCATCCACGACTATCAGCGCCTTGTCACACTGGCCAGTTTTGATCCTGTCTATCTGGGACGGGTCCGAGCTTTCCCCGACGCCGTGGCGGGAAGCGACTGAGGATCTCGATTGCCGCGCGGCGCACACAGTCTACGCCACAGATACTGCTAACGGCCGAGTTCAACCCGTTGAGAGATCCGTCCAGCTGATCTCTTTTTCGTCAATCCTCAAGGGCGCGCCTGATCTTGCGGACGATGGCGCGGCGTGCCTTGTCGTCGGCGGCCATGCGAAGCTGAGCTTGGAGATCCAGGATCAGGCTCTGGTAGTCATTGTTCCAGTCGCGATGACCTGCCTGCGCTGGATCGAGACGCGGCGGCGGCACGAATGTCGAAAGGTCGACCGGGCCGTCAGCGTCGAGGCGAAAAGTCGAGTCGATGTGAGGGACAAAGATTCGGTGCTCGCCCATGACAGCTGCAGCGCGCTCCTTCATCGCGGCCAGTGCCTGATCTTCCCCATGCACCAGGAAAATCGCCTCGCGAATAGGCTGCCGTGCGGCAAGCCATGCAAGCAGTTCCGCACCGTCGGCATGTCCGCTATAGACGTCGATCGAACGGATCCGTGCCCTTACGGCAATCTCCTCACCCTGGATCTTGGCGGTGGTCGCGCCGTCCTGGAGAATACGTCCAAGCGTTCCCGCCGCCTGAAAGCCGACAAGGAGCACTGTCCCCTCCTCCCGCCACAGCCAGTTTTTCAGTCTATGGCGAATACGTCCCGCCTCGCACATGCCGCTTGCGGCAATGACGATGTGAAAGCCCTTGACGAAATCCAACGCCTTGGACTGCTCGACGCTTTCGGTGAAGCGCACGAAACGTGACCGGATCGCGCGCTCCAGCAGGTCTCCATTGTCCAGCTCGCCGCTATGGGCCTTGAAGATCTCGGTCGCCCGGGTTGCAAGCGGTGAGTCGATGATCACGGGGCATTCGAGGATCTTCTTCTCTTCCATCAGGAAGACGAGGTCGGCGAGAAGCTCCTGGGTTCTCTCGACTGCGAAGGAGGGAATGATCAGCGCCCCGTCCTGATGCTGCGCGGCGGCGTTCACCTCATCCTGCAAGATTTGCCTGCGCATCGCGTCGGTCGTGTCGATGCGGTCCCGGTCGCCATACGTGCTCTCGCAAATCACATAATCCCAGCCCTGAGGCGCTTCCGGATCGGTCTGGAGCAGTTTGAACGCCGGCCCGAGATCGCCGGAAAACAGGAGACGTCTTCCCGCCTCGCCACTGATTTCGATTTCCACGGAGGCCGACCCAAGCAAATGTCCGGCATTCCAGAAGCAGATACGGATATCGTATCCCAGATCCTGCCATTGGCGCAGTGCAACAGGTCTGAACTGTGTAAGCGTCGCCTCTGCATCCTCGGCCGTATAGATGGGCTCAATGACCTCACGAGCACGGCGGCGGTTCCGGCGATTGAGCTGGTCGACTTCGACTTCCTGGATATGGGCCGAATCCGGCAGCATCACGCTGCAGAGATCGATTGTCCCACGCGTCGCATAGATCGGTCCCGCATAACCATGCTTGACCAACTTCGGCAGAAGGCCTGAGTGATCGATATGCGCATGGGTCAGGATGACGGCGTCGATCTGGCGGGGATCGAAAGGGAAGGCCCTGTAGTTCAACTGCTTTTCGCTCTTGGAGCCTTGAAACATCCCGCAGTCAATCAGGATGTGACGGCCATTTGCCTCAAGACTGAAGCATGAACCGGTCACCGTGCCCGCGGCGCCATGGAAACTCAGTCTTGGCTGTGTGTGCATCATCTTGTCCTCCCAGACCATCACGCTAATCCCAAAAGGCAGCGTATCGATTGACAAGAATCAACTGGTATTACCACCCATCCGGAGGTCAGGCAGCAGTTGGTCTGGCAGGTGGTGCAAGGTCCTCTCGCCCGCTTGCGCATCGGAAAGAGAATGTGTGGAGCGGCGCCAAGGCCCGTCGGCAACGCCCCCGACAGAGGTGCGCCCGGCTGACGGAAGGGATCGAACAGATGGTCGTGTCAGACCGACCTCTCTGTTCGAACCATGGCCCGCGTGCCCAGTGCTTCGAAAGGGCATTTTCGAGCAGGCCCCAGGGCCATTTGCATTGTCCTTGGCGATCACTGTCCTGAGACGCGGTCTACCGGCAAGTTGCAAGGATCAGAACAAAATTCCTCACGGGCATTGCTCGCAGACGGACGACGCCCAGTTCCATGACCTGCCAGCCTACCTTTCCCTGAACGCGGCATGGACCGGAACTCGCATGCTCACGCGAGCCGTTCGACGAAATCCACGCCGCTTAAAGGGAGGCACGGCGGTCAGAGATTGCGCAAATGAAGATCCAGCAGCTCGTCATAGCAGGACGGGTTTGCCGCAAGCACCGGATGTCCATTCAGGAACTCGGCGCCACGCCCCGGAAAGTGCAGGGTCTTGCCCCCGGCTTCGCGCACCAGGCAGAACCCCGCCATGCAGTCCCAGGCGCGCATGTGGGGCTCGTAATAGCCGACTAGGCGGCCGGCTGCGACATAGGCCAGCATCAGCGCACCCGACCCATTTCGGATGAAATTGCCGCCTCGGTCCATAAGGCCGGCAATGATGGCGCCGACGCGCTGAGGGGTCACGTAGTTGTTGCAGCCAATTCCCGTCATCGCATTTTGCAAATTGCGGGCAGGATCGAGGCGTAGGGGCTGATCATTCAGCGTTGAACCGAAACCGAGCGCTGAGGCGTAAAGCTCATCCGAGCAGGGCACATGAATGACGCCGACGACCGGCTCCCCTTCCCGCACAATCGCAACGGAGACGCACCAGGTCGGCATTCCATTGACGAAGGGCGCTGTGCCATCGATCGGGTCGACGACCCAGGTGAAGCCGGAGGAGCCTTCGTCATGGCCGAATTCTTCGCCGAGAAAACCGTCATTGGCATAGATCTCGGCAACGCGTCCTTTTAGGAAGGTCTCGACATTGCGGTCGGCGATCGAGACCACATCCTGCAGGTCTCGCTTCGTCTCGATCACCAGCGTGTCGCGCCGGTTGAAATAGTCGAGCGCCATGGCGCCCGCTTCGGCGGCAAGCATCTTGGCAAGCGCAAACCGCGCGGCGAGCGCCGTATCATTCACTGTCATTCTCTTCTTCCTTGATCTTTCTGCAACAAGTGTCAGCCGCTGATGACGGCAATGCCACGGTTCTTGAACGCAAGTGTGACGTCGCTCGCCGCCGCATGGGCATGGTCGACGTCGTGATCGATGACGAAGAGCGTCCCGACATCGGTTTCGACCTCGTATTCGACATGGCCGCCGAGATAGGCGGAGTGAAGGACACGGCCCCTCAAGCCTGCAGCGTGCGGCGCACCTATTCTGATGGCGCCGGGTCTGACAGCAAGCTTGGCCGGGCCCTGAGCCGCTTTCGACTGCAGCCGATGTTCGAGATTGCTGACCCGGACCAGGACTTCGCCGGCATCTGACTGGATGACCTCACAGGGCAGCACATTCGCCTCGCCCATGAAGTCGGCGATGAAGGGCGAGGCCGGCGCCTCGTAGAGCTCGCGCGGCGCTCCCGACTGGGCGATCTCGCCATCCTTCATCACGATGATCCGGTCGGAAACGGCAAGCGCCTCGTCCTGGTCATGCGTGACATAGACGGCGGTAAAGCCAAGGCGTTGCTGCAGATCACGGATTTCAGTGCGAACCCTACGGCGCAGACGCGCATCGAGATTGGAAAGCGGCTCGTCGAGCAGCAGCACCTGAGGCTCCAGCACCAGCGCACGGGCGACGGCGACGCGCTGCTGCTGGCCGCCCGAAAGCTCTGCCGGCAGGCGATGGCCCATGCCGGCAAGACCGACGAGCTTCAGGCCTTCTTCGGCCTTTTCGCGCGCTTCCTTCTTGGCCAGGCCTGATGACTGCAAGCCATAAGCGACGTTCTCGAGCGAAGTCATGTGGGGGAAGAGCGCATAGGACTGGAAAACCATGGACACGTCGCGTTCGTTGGCCGGCAGCATGGTCACATCCTTGCCGCCGATCAGGATCTTGCCGGACGTCGGGTGTTCCAGCCCCGCCAGCATGCGCAGCGTCGTCGTCTTGCCGCAGCCGGAGGGTCCGAGCAGGGTTACCAGCGTACCCGGTTCAATGGTGAGTGACAGATCGTGGATGGCCGTGAAGGCACCGAAGGTCTTGCGGACATTCTGAAAGGTAACGGATCCGGCTTTGACATTGATCATGCGGTTTTCTCCTGACCAAGAGGAAGGGGGCTGTTGTCGCTGAGACCGGCGACACGATTTTCGCGGCGCAACTTGCGTTCGCCGACAAGGAGCTGAAAGCCTGCAATGACGGTGATCATCACCACGATCAACATGGAGGAATAGGCGATCGCCACACCGTATTCGCCGTTTTCGACGAGGCCTACGATGTAGGATGTCGCCATGTTGTGTTCGGCGCTGACGAGGAAGATGACAGCGCTGATCGACGTGATGGCGCGGACGAAGGAATAAACCAGGGCCGCAGTAATTGCCGGCCGCAGAAGCGGCAGGATGATCTTGTGCACCGTGCGGAAGCTACTTGCGCGAAGGGTCAGCGAGGCTTCGTCCAGGCTCTTGTCGAGCTGGCTCATGGCCGCAATCCCGCCGCGAACCCCGACCGGCATGTTGCGGAAGACGAAGCAGGCGATGAGAATAAGCGCCGAACCCGTCATTTCGAGCGGGGGCAGGTTGAAGGCCATGATGTAGCTGACGCCGATGACCGTACCGGGAATGGCAAAGCTCATCATCAGGGCGAACTCGAAGAGGTTCCGGCCGGCGAACTTCTGCCGGACGATGATGTAGGCGGTCAGCAAACCGACGGCAGCGGTCAGCGGTGCGGAGATGAGCGAGATCTCCATGGTGGTCCACAAGGAGTTCCAGGCAACCCCGGTCCAGGCAATCGAGCCGTTCTCGATGCTCACCGAAAACGCACGGGCGTAGTGATTGAGCGTCAGCGTGTTGTCGAGGCCCCAGGTGGTGACGAAGCCACCGACGAGGATCATGCCATAGACGACGACGGTGAAGATCATCCATGGGACGACGAGTGCATGCACGCCAATCGAGATGCCACGCGGCAGCGCGATATGGGCGCCGCTGTCGCCCTTGCCGGTAACGGTCGCGAAGTTCTTGCCCGACAGCCAGAGACGCTGGGCGAGAAAGGCCGACAGTGTGAAGAACAGGAGTACGAGCGCCAGGACCGCCGCGCGCGACGGATCGTTCTGCGAGCCGACGACGGCAAAGAAGATTTCGGTCGAGAGCACGCCATTGCTGCCACCAAGCACCAGCGGATTGCCGAAGTCGGCCATGCTTTCGATGAAACCGATGAGAAAGGCGTTGGCAAGGCCCGGCTTCATCAGCGGCAAGGACACGCGCCAGAAAGTGCGCCAGCGGTCGGCCCGCAGCGTCTGCGATGCCTCTTCCATGGAGGGGCTGACACCTTCAACGACGCCGATCAGGACGAGAAAGGAAATCGGGGTGAAGGACAGGACCTGGGCGATCCAGATGCCGGTCAGACCATAGAGCCAGCGCCCGGGTTCGATCCCGAACAAGCTCGAGAGGGTCTCGGTGACCACGCCTGCGCGGCCAAAGAGCAGGACGAGTGCAAGGCCGATGACGAAGGGCGGTGTGATGATCGGCAGGACGGTGAGAAGCCGAAGTCCCTTCTTGAAGGGGAAGCGGGTGCGGGTGGCGACGAGCGCAAAGGCGAGGCCGAGAAGCGTCGAGGCGGAGGCCGTCATGATGGCGAGTGTGAAGGTGCGCCAGGCAACGCCGCAGCGTCCTTCACCGATCACGCAGTTCAGGCTCCAGATGCCGGGGTCCTGCAGATTCTTGATGAACCCATCGGGCTTGAAGGAGCCATCGAAATCCTGGACGGCTGCAACGAGCATGCTGCCGATCGGATAGAAGACGAAGACGAAGACCAGAAACACGAGCAGCGAGATCGATCCGACGACGAAGGCGTCACCCTTCATCACGCCGCGTTCGACGAGGCCGAAGGCGAACATTAAGACAAAGACGATCGCCATGGAGACGGCACCGGCACCCATCGAAGGTTGCCCGTCGGACAGCACACCGAAGAGGCTTTCGCTGATCTCCCAGGTCCAACCGGAGAAGCTGATCGCGAGCCCCTGGAGACACAGGTAGACGAGACCGGCCGCGCCTGCTGCGGCAAAGAAGGCTCCGCGGCGCATGGGGTCGGCGATGAAGCGTGCGGCAAGACCGAGACCGAAGAAGATAACGACACCGAACAACCAGAGGCGACCATAGCCGAACAATTGCAGCAGACCTGGCGCCGTCTCCTCAGAAAAGGGAAAATTGCCAAGCCAGTTCAGGCCGAAAAAGCCGGATTCCAGCCGATACCAGGGAAGCAGAATGAAGGACGCGGCCCCGAAGGCCAGCAACAGGTCCAGTCTGCGGTTGCCATGTCTCATGGTCGACCTCATTCGTAAGTCTAGCAAAGGTGGGAGGGGCCGGCAGCCCGCAGACCGCCGGCCGGAAGGATCACGCGTCAGTTGGCGACGGCACCGACTTCGCGATCCCAGCGCTCGAGCAATGCCTTGCGCTTTTCCGGGTCGCCATAGGTCTTGAAATCGTAATCGATCAGCTTGATGTCCTCGAACCGCGGCGCTTCCTTCGGAATCTCGGCGGTCTTGTTGGACGGGAGCTGGAAGGATTTGGCATCCTTCATCCGGGACTGGACTTGCGGCTTCAGCGACCAGTCATACCAGGTCTTGGCGTTGTCCATGTTGCGTGCGCCCTTGACGATCGACATCGAGCCGATCTCGTAACCGGTGCCCTCACATGGGGCGATCGACTTGACGGGGAAGCCCTCGGCCGTCTGGGCGACGGCATCATGCATGAAGACGATGCCGAGACCGGTCTCGCCGCGGGCGGCAGCCTTGACTGGTGCAGAGCCTGACTTCGTATATTGCGAGATGTTCGCGTTCAGCGCCTTCAGATATTCAAAGGCCTTCTCTTCGCCCATGATCTGGACGAGCGAGGCCAGCGCCGTATAGGCCGTGCCGGACGAATTCGGATTGGCGATCTGGATCTCGCCCTTCAGTTCCGGCGCCAGAAGGTCGGCCCAGCAGACGGGTTCCTTGTAGCCCTTCTGCTTGAAGATGTCTGTGTTGTAGCCCCAGCCGAGGGCACCGGCATAGACACCGACGGTCTTGAAGCCGGAGCTTTCAGCCTGGCTCTTCGCCCAATCCTGCAATTGGTCGAGCATCGGCGACTGGTATTCCGCGGTCAGGCCTTCGGATGCGGCCTGAAGATGGGGGTCGCCGGTGCCGGCCCACCAGAGATCGGTCTTCGGGTTGCGCGCTTCGGCCCGGATCTTGGCATAGGCCTCGCCAGAGGACATGCGCACCATGTTGACCTTGATGTCATGGTCTTTCTCGAAATCGCTCTTCATCTGCTCACAGATGACAACGTCTGCCGCGCAGATGACATTGAGGTCACCAGCGGCGAACGCTGCGCCCGCACTCAGGCTCGTCGTGGCGAGAAAAAGGGTGGAAAGCACTGTCAGTCGCATGGGTATCCTCCTGTTTTTGCGTCTGATGGAAGTCGAAGAAAGCGGACAAACCTTCGGCGGCAGCGCCGTTGAGGCGCAGTGGCAGATGGTCCTGTCGTGAAGAAATCAGTTCGTCGGGTTGATCTCGCTATCGAAGCGGCTCAAGAGCCGACTTCGCTGTTCGGGCGAGCCGAAGGTGGCAAAGTCATAATCCACCATCTTGATCATCGAGATATCGGGGGCGGCAGGTGGCAGCATGGCCCGAGCGTTGGACGGCACCTGGTTCTGACCGGCTGCAGCGCCGGTTGCCTGGCCTTCCGGGCTCAGCGCAAAGTCCAGGAAGCGGCGTGCCTCCTCCAGATTGCGGCTGCCCTTGATGATGCTGACCGCACCGATTTCATATCCAGTGCCCTCACAGGGCGCGACGATCACGAGCGGCGCACCGGCCTGCTTCTGGGTGACGGCATCATGCATGAAGGAGATGCCGATGGTGATCTCTCCCCTGCCCGCAGCCTTGACCGGTTCAGCACCCGCCTTGGTGTATTCCATGATGTTGCCGTCCAGTTCGCGCATATAGGCGAAAGCCTCATCCTCGCCGAGCAACTGCACGAGCGTCACGAGTGTGGTGAACGCCGTGCCGGACGAATGTGGGTTTCCTGACAGGATATGTCCGCGATAGACCGGCTTTGCCAGATCCTTCCAGCAGTTGGGAGCCGGCAATCGAGCCGTCGAAAGCAGATCGCTGTTGTAGGCAAAACCGAGCGCGCCGGCATAAAGACCAACGGATTTTCCGCCGGAAAGGGAAAAGAAGTTGCGCGCCCAGGGAAGGAGATCGGCCTCCTGCTTCGGCCTGGAGGGCTCGAGCAATCCTTCATAAGCTGCTTGCAGATGGGTGACACCGGTGCCGCCCCACCAGACATCGAAAGCTGGCGCATCGCTTTCGGCACGCACACGATCGAGAATCTCGCCGGTGCTCATGCGCGGCATGTTGACGTCAAGGCCCGTCTTTGCCTCGTAGGTCTTCTCCATCACGGCACACCAGACTTCGTCGACACCACAGAGGATGTTCAACGAGCCGGCGGCGCGCCCTGGCAGCACCGTGGCGAGGGTTATGAATACCCCTAAGCCCATGACGGTCAATGAATTCACGTCGTCCTCCCTGGAACCTCCCCGTTCCAATGTCCAAAGCATGTCGCCATCGGTCCAGGCGTTCAACCCGAGAATGGTTACCGATCTTTCAACAGGGCCCTCCCCATGCGTTTCAGAGATTTCAAATATTACAAATGTGACTTCAGGCGATAACCAGCAAGTCTTTGGTATTTTGTCACGGCACGGTTATGATGCCGTCGGGAGGACTGCAACGTGTTGAACCAGAAGGTAAAAATTCTGATCGTCGAGGACGATCCGGATATGGCGGAGCTTATCTGCGATCTGGTGGAGGCAGAAGGCTGGATACCGGTGACCGCGCCTTCGGCAGAAGCCGCTCAGGAACGATTGCAGCAAGAGACGGTGCAACTCGTCTTGGTCGACCACAATCTGCCGGGCCTTTCCGGACGGGCCTTCGCCCAGCGCTTAAGGGCTCAGACCGATGTCGGCATTGTCATGGTGACGGCGGCGGGCAGTGCCGCCGATCGGGTTCTGGGACTGGAGACGGCGGCTGACGATTACGTGGTCAAGCCGTTCGAACCAAACGAGCTTGCGGCTAGGATCAAGGCGGTGCTCCGCCGTACACATCCGCAATTGCGCCAGGAGCGGGAAGCCGACCGTGAGCAGCATTCGCCATCGCTCAAACTGGGAGAATGGGCCATCGATCTTACCGAAAGACGCGCGCTCTGCCTGACGGATCCGGCTAGAACGCTTACCGCGGCCGAATTCGCACTTCTGGAAATCCTGGCCGAAACGCCGAACATGCCGGTCAGTCGCTCGCAGATCCTTGACCGCATGGGCGCGGAGACCGACCGGTTTGTCGACCGAAACGTCGACGTGCTTGTGCTGAGACTGAGACGCAAGATCGAGCGCAATCCCGACCTGCCCCGCCATATCCAAACGCGACGCGGCAAGGGCTATGTGCTGCACACGGATGAGGCCGGGTCGCAACCTTGATCAACCGGGCCTTTCTGTCGTCGATCGCCTTCCGATTGCCTTTTGCGATCACCTTCATCTGCGTCTCCGTGCTGCTCCTTTCGGCCGTCGCAATCTACGGCCTTCAGAGGGCGCGCAACGAAATGTCCGCCTACAGCGTGCAGGCCTTCTCGAGCCTTGCCAAGGCCTCGCTCGTCTCCCGGCAGGTCTCGGACCTCGTCTCCAGCGCACCATTTCTGATGAATGCGACGTCTCCCTACAGAGTTTCGAGTGAAAGCCGGGCGGTGGTCGCCCAGGTTGAGGCCCTGCTTGAGACCATGTCACCCGATCAGCCCGGACCGGCTCTGCAAGGCAACGGGGCGCGACGCATCATCGACCTGCTCGAACGTATCGAGGTCCAGACGCTGGCACTCGCGGCCAATGCCGATGCCGCACAAGGGCACAAGGCCGAGGCAGCCGTGGCGCTCGGAGAGATTGCAACCGCGCGCGCCATAAAGGATCAGGATCTGCGGCAGCGCCTGAACGGCATTGCCCAATCGGCCTCGACCTCGGACAGTCTCTTCCAACTGGGCGAACTCCAGCGGCGTTTCGTTGCCGAGACGTCCGCCAGAATGATCGTGCCTGGCCCCGATCTGCGCGTATCGCCCGATCAACTCGAACCGTATCGACGGATCTTCGAGGCACAGACACGCTACCTCTTGGAGATGTTCACCATCCGCGCATCCGTCTCGCGCCTGCACTCGGTCTCGCGCGATCTATCGCATGCGACGGAAACCCAGAGCGAGCTGGTGGCCGGCGCGCTGAACAAGAACCTCGAATCCACCTCTGTTGCCCTGCGCCAGTTGCTGGTCATGATCGTGCTCGCCTCCCTTGCGGTCGTCATCCTCGCGATCCTTTCCATTCGTTCGGTCATGCGTGTCTCACGCGGTATCGGTGATCTGTCGCGTGGCATGAATGCACTGGCCCGTGGGGAGGAAAATGTTGGCCCCCCGGTCTATGCCGGGACAGAGACGGAACTCATCCGTCTGCTGGATGCATTTCGTGCCTTCAAGGAGAGCGTGGACCGCGTCTCCCGGCTGAGGAGAACCGCAGAAGCGGCTGCGCGCACCATCCGCTCGACCTTTCGCACAATGAATGAAGGCATAGCGCTCTTCGATTCATCGGGCAGACCGATCACGATGAACCGCCGGATCATAGAATTGATGCGTCAGACGGGATCGTCGCGAAAGATGCCACTGCGGCGCTTTGTCGGGACATTGCCGGAGATCGACCCATTGCTGATGCCGGCAGAAAACGATAGCGGCTCGCTGATCGAGCGGCGCGTGCTGCGGCACAGGTTCTCTGACGAGCAGGTGGTGGAGATATCCGCGTCACGGCAACCCGACGGGGGCGTCGTGCTGCTTGCCCGCGATGTCACGGCCATGGATCGCCAGGAAGTGGAAGCGGCCCGCGCGCAGCGGCTCGATGTGGTGATGCGCATGACGCATCAGGTGAGCCACGAGGTCGGCAACATGATCGGCATCATCACCGGCAGCCTTGGACTTCTCGAACGCGAGCCCGGCTTTAGCGAACGACAGAAACGTCATCTGGGGCGCATCCGAAAGGCTGCAGAACGCGGTCGCGCGCTTGCCTCCAGCATGTTGTCCGTCGGCAGCCAGCAGCAGATTCACCCGGCATCGATCGATGTTGCGGCCATTCTGCAGGGCATGGCCGATGTCCTGGAAATGGCAATCGGCTCGCGCAATCGGCTGGAACTGGAGCTCAGCGCAAACCTGCCGACGGTCGAGCTGGACCCCATGCTTCTGGAGCAGTCCATCCTTAACCTGTGCCTCAATGCATCAGCGGCGATGCCGGACGGCGGCGCGATCAGAGTAGAGGCGCGCAAGGAGGCGGGTAGCGTCGTCATCGCCGTGATAGATCAAGGTGTCGGCATGTCACCGGAGGTCCTGGATCAGGCGATGGAACCGTATTTCACCACACGCTCGAAAACCGGAGGCTCCGGGCTCGGGCTTGCAATGGTCTATGGCTTCGTCCGGCAGTCCGGCGGTGAGGTGAAGATCAGCTCTCGCCTCAGGGAAGGCACGCGCGTGGAGCTTCGTTTTCCGGCCCCCACATCGGATAGGAGGCCGTAGCAGGTTGAGCCCGAACACCGGGCGTCTCCCGATGACGCCAGGGGTCAACAATCTTCAAGGGCCACGAGCCTGCGTGGCGTGCCCCGTTCATGAATTACCGGGCCAAAATGTTTCTCCACCGGGTATCGACTACAAGTGCTGCTCGCACACAGGCGATCCCGGCCCCGTTGAATCCTCCACCTTGAAACAGCTGATAGGCGTTTCGGCGCGACCCGGGGTATCAGTTTCAATCCTTGTCTGTTGGCACCAAATGGGCTCAAGAAGTCACCAATCGACATAAGAGGCGCAGGAGCAATCCCTCGTGTTGTCACAGGAGACACCGATGCAGAGTTTCAAGAATGGACGCTGGCTCAATGAGCCCACAAAAGCAGATGTTTCGGATGCCGATCTTTTCGTGACGACTGACGCCAATACCGATTTCTGGCGAGAGACGCATTACGGCTTTGTGCGCGACAGCGGCCATTTCTACGCATTCCGGGCCGAAGGCGATTTCACCGCCCAGGTTCGCGTCCAGGCGCATTTCCAACATCTTTATGATCAGGCTGGCCTCATGGTCAGGCTCGACGAAAGACGGTGGGTCAAGACCGGAATCGAGTTCTCCGACGGACATGGCTTGCTCGGTAGCGTGCTGACGGATGGTGCCTCCGACTGGGCCACGTGCCGATACAACGGCAACCCTTCCGATTTCTGGGTCCGGGTGACCGTCGAGAGCGGCGTTCTAAGAATACAAGCGTCAGAGGATGGGCAGACTTGGCCACTCGTTCGCCTCTGCCCCTTCCCGAAAGCGGATCATTATCTCGTTGGTCCAATGTGCTGCACTCCAGAACGAGCCGGCTTGGAGGTCAGGTTTAGGGAGTGGCAATTGAGGCGGGCCCTGAGCAAAGACCTCCACGACCTGTCCTAGACGCAAGAGCGGTTGAGAATAAGGTCGCAACGCCTGCTTCTAGCGAAAGGTGCCCTAACCATCTGCCCTTGAGGGGAGCTAACGCACCCTGGAAAGCATTACGAATGCATCAAAAACGGGTGAAATATCCGGTGACGAAATGTTTCACTTGATGCAGGCGAACGGCTATTATTAGGCTGAAAACAGGCTGACATGTCTGCCCGGTATCGTCCATTCGGGCTCGCCCGCGACCCCAATGTTCCATCGACGCCGCAAGTAGTGAACGGCAGTCACTGCCCATCCAACTATAGATCTTCACGCAAGTATTGAAACATGCAAACTATACGTGTTCCAGCATAGTCTTGCTGGCTTAGGGAGGACTGCGATGGGCTACGTAGAGATCAATGGGCAGGCTGATGTTTTCCAGTACTGGCCACATGGCGCATCTGATGTTGACACGCTCAAATTTTTGCCAGACCTGAGCACAGCAACCTATTATTCCGACGGCGCGCCCGTGAAGGTGGCAAAGTTCTTTGAACGGGGCGGCACCTTCCAGCCGGATGACAACAAGCCCGGCGAGCAAAAATTTAGATCCATCCTGCGAGGCAGCGGCGGCAGCTCGCTTTCGGTTCGTCTACAAGGAATCGATGCCCCCGAAACGCATTATGCGCCGAACTACCGTGAGGGGATGTTCGACGGGGATTATGCGAAGTGGATCGCCAAGCATGTCGCGCGGCAGATGTCCTACAGGCAGCCGTATGGAAAGATCTCGACCGACTTCTTCGCCAACAGCCTGCGCACAAAGCTTGGGGTTGGTGCGTTTGACAAGGACAAACAGGAAGTGCTCGTGCCGGCCAAGCTCAAGATTCTCGCCGACAGTATCAATGGGGCGGCCGACGTCTACGGGCGCATCGTGGGATATGTCACGCTCTCGCAGAACGGCCAGGATGTCGTGCTCAATGACGTGGCATTGCAGGAAGGCTTTGCCTTCTGCTCGTTCTACGGCAGCATGACGGTCGGCGAAATGCAGCGTCTGACCGGCCTTTTTGCAAGCCACGGTGCTGGCGGGGCAAGGAAGTCGCAACTGCGCAGCAATCTCTCAAGCCAGTTGCAGGATTTCGAGCCGGGCCTGTGCACATCACGGTCGATGCGCGACACAGACCAGGACGACAATGGTTCGAACTCTATTCGCGGCACGGATTCATTCCGTTCCAAATGTTTCGATCCCAAGCTCTATCGGCGCTGCATCGACTGGGTCGGACGGCAAGACGCTCTCGGCGATCCAACCACCCTTCTGGACTACATGCGCGGCAATGACGAAGAAGTGGTGATGTTAAGCGACTTCATCGCGGCAAGCGGGGATTGGTCGGCGGCCAGGAAATTGTCCATGGGGTCGTTGATCGGCCCCGATGGGGCCTTCCGCTACCGGGCGGGTGAAGTGGTCTTCGAGTCCCGCCCCGTTGTCATGGTCGATGAGCAAAGGCAGCCTCTTCCCGACAGCTTCCTGACGCCCTATCCTTAGGCCCAGCCCACATCAACAAAGTGGAGTTTGAAGCCTGTCGACGATCCGTCTGAGGTTTGCCGCTGCAAGTCCAAACGATGAGGGAGCCCCGGCAAGGCGAGCGAAGGCACCGGCGGTCTCCGCAAGTTCTCGCCCACGCTCGGCGGCGACGATGCGTGCAATGGTCGCTTGCGATGGCAGAGTTACGTGACGGGTCAGACCAAAAGCCGTGCCAGCCCGTGATCCGTCGGGGTGGCCCGACGGCAGAAGCGCTAACTCCTCCCCGAGCGGCTGGATGAGGGTGGTCATGGCATTGATGGCTGCGTCACAGAAGAATGAGGCTGCGGGCCCACCGGCGCCGGACGCGAAAGCGTGCTGAAGCAGGCGCAGCATGAGTGAATAGACATCATCAAACAAGTCTCCGACTGAACGGCTAAGAGACTGGTAATGAGGTTGGCGGCTCCCTGCCCGTTCCAGTCGCCGCGGATGGCGGCAAGCTTGGCCAGTTTCACGAGCCGGCCGGTATTTCCGCGCGCATTGGCGGTGGTGAGCGAGGTCGTCGAAAACAGGATCGTTGAAAGGCCAAATTGTCCCAGTCGCGGGCCAAGAGGCGACAATCCACTGGCAAGAATGAAACCGCGTCTGCGCACGTCGGCATCCCCATCCCATGCAACGAGAGTAGCCATGGGGAGAGAGCGGACAAACCCATACTTGCAACCCTGCATCACGGATTTTGAATCTGGGTTGCAATCCCAACCAACGCTCGGTCGCTCCGGATCGGCTGGCAGAACGGGTGACGTTTCCAATAGGTATGAGCTCGACCTTCGGTGCAACTCGTGCGCTGCGGGACGTGCGTTTCCATTGGATATGATCGTCATGGATGGAAAGTCCGAGCTTTGGTCGCGGAAAAAGGCTACCGCGACCGACAACGATGTTTTGTTGTGAGCTTCGAGAGGAAAACGGCTCACCTTCCATCGGCGCGCCGTTCATTATCCGGCGGGCTAGATCGCCTTCAAAAGGGACATGACGAGGTCACTTGCCTGACGACGTCGCAGGCTTCTCGTCTCGCGGTCTTCCGGCTCATCTCCTTCGATCTCGAAGTTTGCAAGTGAGGTCGGGCCATCCTTTTCGTGCCCTTCAGTTTTCTCGTCGTCGCAGAAGCGCTTTTTTAGAATGTCGATGGCGGCCTGGATTGCACCTGCGTGTTTGCCCTTGAGGGCTGATCTGAAAGCTTCGGCAGCCTTGTCGATCCCACCTTCCGTATTTTCGAGGCAATAGATCAGATCGTGCGCGTCTTTGCGTTCGCCACGATGGTCGAACGCGAATGCCTTAAGGCAGGTGAAGCTGACGATATTGGCGTATGAGATGGTTTCCGTGGTTTTGCCGTCGCCATTCAAGAGTTCGGCAGTGACCTCGATTTTTTCGTGGAGATCAAACACCATGGATGCATACGGAATATTGATGGCTGAGACATTACCCTCGGTGGGGAGTTCCTGGACTTTCCCGCCGCCAAGCTTTGGGTCGTTGGCAAGGAACTCAAGGACGATCGCCGCACCGACTTTCACAGGCGCTTGCCAGCGCCAGTTGACCTTCTTGCCCTGAGCATTCTCTGCGCGTTCAAATCCCATCTTTTTGAGATTGTCTTCCAGCGTGTGATAGGCTTCCACATCCGTGAGAATGGCCATGTCGACGACGAGGTCGACGTCACCGGTCCCGGCATGGACTGCTCCGGGCGGCCTCGAAGGCGCGAGATATCGCGGCGCGAGGCCTCCCACGAGGTATACAGAATCCTTCCAGGGGCCAAAGCCGCGAAGGAGACTTACCAGCACCCGCTCACATTGGGCGGTGATCTCTTCCTTATATCCGTTCAGTACATTCGGCTTCATCATCACGCTTTCAAAATTTCCTGGCGAAGATGGGCCGCAAAGTCTTTCGCGCGGCCGCCGGCCTGTAGCAGATCGAAATAGGTCTGCAGTTCGTCGGCGAACCAGACGCCGTCCCGGAATGTCCGGAACGGAAGGTCGCCATCGGCTTCAGGATAGAGAATCGAGAGATTCCAGCCTTGAGATGTCGGGCGAAGATCATAATGCTCAGCCAGATCGATGCGGTCCAGGATGTTCAGTCTGCACCGTACCTGCGAGACGGTCGACAGATATGGGGAATAGAGTTGAGCTGCGGCCTCCCCAGTGATCTCATACTGCCAGCCGTTGCGTTCGCTCACGTCGTCGATCATTTGCATGATCGACTGGGGCGTGCCATTCTTCATATAGTAGCGTCGCGTCGCTGGCGGCTTGATTGCACGACAAGCGTCCGACCATGCGTCCAGCAGTTCGGTACGGCTCTTGAGCATCCTCTCCTTGCTTGGCCCCTGGCCTCTTGTTGCCACCCATTCTCTCTCCTCCAGTGATGTCAGTGTCTCAGATGCAGTACCTGCTGATACGCCGGCGCGGTCGGCGATTTCGCCGACACTGAACCACGCATCACCGGCAAGCCACACTGCGTGGAGCGCCCTTGCGCGTTTCCCTTTGAAGATAGATGAGGTGATTTTTCGCTTCTTATCGCTTCGCGGCTTTTCGATCAGCACATAGAAGGACTTGCCTGGCAAAAACAGGTTGCCGTCTAGATCGAAGTATCCAACGCCTTCCTCCTTCAGGAGGTTCATCGCTCCATCCGAAAGAGCCTCGGAGGCGATAACGGGGACAATGTCAGACCCGAGGTCGCCTGTTTGACTGAGATAGCTATGGAGCTGATAGATTGCAGCGCGGACATCTCTTGGGAAGCCAGACCTCTTGCACTCGATGACGAAAGTGGCCTCGCTGTCGCGAAGTGTAGCTTTGACGACTGCGTCAACGCGGAACCTGTCTAGAGGGCTTTCTCGCTCTACCTGGTAGACGGCGCCGCCCGGTATCCGGTCCAGAGTTTGGCGGAATTCGTCAACCAGCAGATATTCAAGACTGTTATTCATCGCGCATACCCGCTTCACTGCGCAGTGAATAATGCATAAATCCTGAATGTTCAACAAAAAAATGATATTCACTGTGCAGTGAAATTTAGTCGTTTAATGGGAGGAGCCCATATTCGTGGGGGGCCGTACGACCGGTAACACTCACCTCGGAACGACCCTGAGAAATTCTCTACATGCAGGCCAAGACAAGATTCTTTTAATTGCCACTGAGAGACGCCCCGGCGTTCGCACCGAGAGTTGACCCGCCTGTCAGGTATGTTTCGGATCTGCGGTCGTGGTCAAGTTCCTAGTTTTTTCCTTCGCCGTTTTGGTGTCGTGCGCTGAGCTGTTCTTGAAGCGGAAGCTGTCTTTTCCGGTTTCAGGATGTGGCAGTGATGTGTGAACCGGTCCAGTAGCGCCGTGGTCATCTTGGCATCACCGAAGACGCCGGCCCATTCGTTGAAGCTGAGGTTGAGCACGCTTTCTCAATGAGAACCCCATGACATCGGCTAGCGCTAAGCCAAGTTTGGCGTCACTTCAGCATCAACCGCGGTAGCGCCGGTACAAGGGCCTTGGCCAACTCTCGTCAAGATTACCGGTCACATAGTGTCATCACCGTACCGTGAAGCCCTAGCCGGGTGAAAAAGTTCACGCCCTGATTGCTGTGAACGACTGACAGATCCACTCCGATCAGCCTCCCGGCGCCCATCCGGATTCGAATGCTCTTGAATAGGTTCGAACCGTCGACCTGCCGTTTGCACTCTCAGGGTTGAGTAGCGCAAATCTATCCCGGGCTGAGACAGGGCTCACATTCCGGAGGATTTCCCCTCAGTTCCTCCCTGCTGTGCTCGCCCGACTGCGATTATCGCCAAAGTTCTTTTGTCGCCCATTGGGAGAGGGGGAATTGGCCAACGCTGAACCCGCAGTGCGAGAACTTGCTCCCTTGGTAATAGTTGATAAATCGACTATTATATTCCGGTTACCTTTGCGGGAGATATGTATGATCAGCGCCGATCTGGGAAAGCAGCTCGAAAGCTATATTCAGCAGCTCGTGGATCAGGTCGCTACGGCTCGAAAAGCGAAGGCGTGCGACTGGTTCAGGGCCGTGAAACGCGACTGGCCGCTCTGGATGCTTCAATCATGCGCGGCATCTCCGATGCGGACACCGGTCGAACTAAGTCGGCCAGCGATGTGTTCAACCGTCTCGACGCAAAATACCGTGCAATGGCTGACGAAGCCGAAAATTCCGCATGATCCTTGAGGTTACCAGTGAGGCCGAAGGCGATCTTGAGTAGATCGCTGATTACATTGCCGAGCAAAATCCACGGCGCGCGCTTTCATTCATTCGAGAGCTGAGGAGCCGTCGTGAAGATCTTGTAAATAACCCCGACAGCTTCGCCCTCGTCCCTCGCTATGAACATCATGGAATCCGTCGGCGCGTTTACGGCAACTACCTGATCCTCTATCGCATCGAGCCCACCAAAGTGGTCATTATCCACATCCTACACGGCGCAACGGACTACGGTCTATTCCTGTTTGGCGAATGATCAAATCAAGTCGATTTGAGGCAAATTGAAGCGAAACGCTGCTTTTACTGTCAACTTATAGATCAGCGCGGGGAGAAATCTGCTTGCAGTCGATCTAGCTGCTAGGCCAAAGGTCGATCCTGTCAAAGCTGGTTAGAGGCGCGTGTTCACCAGCCAGTTAGAAACGCGGCACCGGTGCTGCCGTCCCCGATCTGAGCGGCAGAACCGCTTGCAAGATCAGATCGGGGCGTGAGGGGCACATCTCTTCGGCTCTATATCCAATGAGAAGTGCACGGCGGCCGCCGCTCTGGCAGAGTGAGGCTGCATCAAAACACTCGCTCAGGAGCCAAATCATGGAACGCCGTCAGCTATTTGCCACCGGCCCGTCAAGCCAATTGAGAAAAGCTAGGGTCAGTCTCCCGACAGAGCCAGTTTCCGCGTGTAGAGACAAGAAACAATCGCTGGGCTCGGCAACTATCGCACGCGCCGCCTAGTCGGATCTGTGCTCCTTGCCGCTCATCGGCGACGCGTAAACGAGATTCGCTGATGCAATCTTGACCGGGTAACAGCGTTTTGGGAGTCCGAAGACTTCAGTATTGCCGGGGTCAAACTGGCCATCACGAGCCCAAAGCAACTTGAAGCGAATGCGAAGCCGCCAGAACGTTTTCGTCACTTCCTCGCGGTCCCGAAACCAGCAATCCGACAGGCATGGCACTGGCGCCCTTACCGCAAGGCATGGAGACCCCGCACCAGTCGAGAAAATTCCCAATCAGCGTATTGCGCAGTGTCTTGCCATTGACCTGGAAAAACAGGTCCTCATCATCCAGCAATGGCTGAAGCGCAGGCGCAACATGGGGAAGTGTGGGGCTGAGGAGAAGCGATCCCGGCTCAAGGCGGGCCTCGAAAGCTGTAATCATCCTGTCGCGCTCGGCGAGCGTCTCCATGTAATTGGCAAGCGTAATCTTTTCACCCAGTCGCGTTCGCTTGACCACTCGGGGGTCCATATCCGCTGCTGCGGCTCCCAGGATCCGCTCACGATGGAGAATGAAGGCTTCGGCTGTGACCAATGCGCCGTTCTTCGCCATCAGATCGAATATTGATGAGAAATCGGGGAACGCTTCGCGGCGGATCCGGGCCCCTTGCTTTGCCAAGTGATCGACAGCCAGCTCGAAGGCCTCGACGACTTCGGCTTCCGCGTCATCAAAAAACACGGTCTCAGGAACGACAAAGGAAAGATCGGAGATCGCCGGACGCGGCAAGGCCATGCCAGCCGGCAGGCCGCGCATGGCAGCGTCAACCCAGGCCGCGTCCTGGACCGTGTGGCAAAGTGGTCCGAGCGAATCAAGGCTCTGCGCTAGCGGAAAGACGCCATCCATCGAATAGCGGCCGCGCGTCGCCTTGTAGCCGACAATACCGTTGAAGGCCGCTGGAATGCGAACCGAGCCGCCGGTATCGGTGCCGATGGAAACGGGCACGAGACCGGCAGCAACCGCCACGCCCGAACCGGACGAGGACCCACCTGGAATGCGGTGTTCGCCATCTGGCGAGGCCGGGTTGCGCGGCGTGCAGTAATGGGGATTGATGCCGAGGCCGGAAAAGGCGAACTCGCTCATGTTGACGCGGCCGACACTGACCATGCCGGCGCTGGCAAGCGCGCGCACCACACCAGCATCTCGGGCTGCAGGCTCGTTGGTCTTCAGCACGAAAGAGCCCGCGGTCGTCGGCAAGCTCTCTATGTCGAACAAATCCTTCCAAGCGACTGGAACCCCGTCAAGTGCACCAAGCGAACGGCCTTCACGGATGCGCCGACGCGAAGCCTCGGCCTCCGATCGCGCCCTCGTCTTCAGAAGCACTGTGAAGATTGTCTCGTCGGTATGGGTCTCGATCTTTTCGAAGGTTTCCTCGAACAGATCGACCGCGTCGAGAGCCCCGGATTGCAGCAGCGCGGAAAGCTGGGCGATCGAACGTGACATCGTCAAATGTCCTTCTCTGCACGTCCGACAAGCTGCATCCAGCGGCGGACAAGATAGTTGTGTTCATCCATGGTCGTGTTCCACACGGCGATCCCGTTGGCGCGCTGCCAGTAGGAACCGCCACTGCGGACGGAGCCGCGCTTTATACGGATCACGCCGTCAGGTCCTGGAAGATCTTCGCGGGCAGGAAGGCCTTCGTACCAATAGTCCCACTCGGCCGCGGTCATGTGGCTTCTGGAGCGTTGAGGGGTGGAAATATAGTAACCCTGGCGGGCGACCACAGCGCCCGGCCAGCCGGAAATCCACCAGTTCAGATAGTCATAGGCAATGTCGAGCATGCGTCCTGAAAGGCTGCGCGAGAGACACAAGCCACCATGCCATGCCCGGTAACCCTCCACGGGCGCGGCCTGCTCCACTGGTAATCCCTTGCTATTGAGAATACCGATGCCGGTAGACCACATACTCTGGATGTCGGTGTCGCCATCGATCATCAGGCGGGCGGCATCCTCGGCGGTGCGCCAGAAGCTGCGGAAAAAGCCGGCCTTGCGACGCGCTTCCAGGATATCCATCAACTGATCGATCTCGGCGACCGTCATGTTGCCGATATTGCCGAAGCTCATCAAGCCGGCGGCCTGTGCGGCAAGTGCCGCATCGAAAATGCCGATCGCCGGCTCATCAACCAAAGCGCATCGTCCCGCCCAGCGCTCGTTCAGGAGTGCAGACCAGCTCGCCACAGACTGCACCCCATCCACCACATCACTGCGATAGGCAAAACTGTCGAAGTTATGGGTCGTTGGCAGCATGGAGATACGGCTCGTCGGCATGTCACCAAGCGCAAGGTTCGGCTGGACAAAGAGCTTGCGGGCCGGCACATCCCCCTGCCCCATACGTGCGCTTGGGCCAATCTGACCGGTCTTGGTCAGGTCGTTTATCTCGTCCCACAGAGCAATCCGCTCAATCTCGATCGGCTGGACCGCCCGCCAGTACCAGACGATGTCCAGATTATGGAAACACTGATCATAGATGTCGTAGCTATCAGGCTCCTGCGCAGCCTTGTGCTGGGTGACCACGAAGTCGTTATTGTCGAAGACGACGTCGATACCGAGATCTGCCTGCGCCTTTAAGCGCAGCTCCTCCAGAAGAGATATAGCGGTGCCCAGCACGCGCAACTTCGGCTTGCCGGCCGTATGAACGGCGGGCGCGGCAGCGTTTGGATAGGGGGAATGCTTATTCATCAAGGACTCTAGGCGTTCTGGACCCCAACGGCTGCCTCCTGCGGCAAGCGGCCCTGTGCCTGACCCGGCAGGGCGAAGGCAGAGAAGGACCGTTTCAACAGGTTCGTGTCGAGACCGTCAACAATAAAGACAAGGCGCGAGCTTCGGTCAGAAGATGGCCAGGCTTCCAGATGCACGGGCGGGTGCACGAGATGCTGGACGCCGTGGACTGCGACCGGGCGTTCTTCTCCTGCAAGATGAAGGATGCCCTTGACCCGCAGGACGCGCTCGCCGTGGCAGTTGAGGAGCATGGTGAGCCAGACCCCGAAACCGGTCCAGTCGATCGGATCCTGGACCGTGATCACGAAAGAGGAGATGGCAGTCGTATGCGCGACGCCCTCGGCTGTCTGAAGGGTTGCAGGTGCGTCGCAGTAAAATCCTGAGACAGACTGCAGCTTCGCGCCGCGATGGTCCTCCGCCAACAGGGTTTCTGCATCCGGTCCCTCGTCGCTCGCAATATGCGTTGAGGCATCAGGGTTAAGCTCAGCAAGCCGCGAAAGCAGCGCCGAAGTGCCGGTCGCAGAAAGATCCGTTTTCGTGACGACGATGCGGTCGGCAATGGCCACCTGACGATTCGATTCCACATAGGTCTCAAGCTGCCTGAGACCGTTGACGGCATCGACTGTGGTGACGACACTGCCGGCGCGAAAATGATGCCGCAGGACCGGATCGGATTTGAGGGTGGACAGGACCGGAAACGGATCGGCAAGCCCCGTGCTCTCGATGACCACGCGGGTGAACGGCGGCACCAAGCCAAGATCTCGCTTGGAATGGAGGTCCTTTAGCGCATCGGCAAGCTCGCCGCGCACAGTGCAGCAAACGCAGCCGGATTGCAGCAAAACCATCGTGTCATCAATCCGCTCGACCAGATGATGGTCGAGCCCGACCTCGCCAAATTCGTTGATCAAAACCGCTGTATCGGCCAGTGCCGGATCCGCGAGCAGACGTTTCAACAGCGTCGTCTTGCCAGAGCCGAGAAATCCGGTCAGCAAGTGAACGGGCGTGAATGCAGGAATGTCAGCCATCGTGGCCCTCCTCCAGCCGGGCAATCAGCACCGGATCCAGTGGATCGCAGATCCGGCCCGACAACTGCTCGGCAGCAGGCCATAGATGGCCGAGATCCTCTATGATCTCGTTCTTGCCGGTGCGGGTGGCAAGCAGGAAGGAAGAACCCTGCCAATCGGATAGGCTCATGCCAAAGGCGGACAGGACGCGGTTTGCAGCAGCCACACGACGTGCCCGCTCACGCCGGCGGTCGAACCTTTCGACATTGCGGGTATAGATCCCCGGCCGTGCCACGGCATCGGTCCAGTGTTCGTTGCCACCAATGACACCACAAAGAGAACACATGGCGCTCCTGCCTCATGTCTTTAAGAGGGAGCGGGCGACCCGCCCCCATTTTCAGGTTTACTTGCGTGGGAAACGCTTGGCAAAGTCGTCGGCGATCTCGTTCATCGTGACGAACTTAACACCCGGATGCTTGATCATATAAGCATAGAGGCGCTCGAGCATCATCAGGACCTGGGGGCGGCCGGCAACGTCAGGATGGATGGTGATCGGGAAGACGGCATATTCCATCTCGCGATAGACCCAGTCAAACTGGTCACGCCACATCTGCTCGATGTCATGCGGGTTGACGAAGCCATGGCTGTTCGGCGACTTCTTTATGAACATCATCGGCGGCAGGTCATCGAGATACCACGAAGCCGGGATCTCGATGAGATCCGTTTCCTCACCGCGGGTCAGAGGCACCATCCACTCCGACGGCTTCTTGGAATAGTCGATCTTGGTCCACTTATCACCAACGCGCACGCGGTAGGGTGTGAAGTCGTTGTGCATCAGCGAATGGTCGTATTTGATGCCGCGCTCAAGCAGCAATTCATTTGTGACATTGGAGAATTCCCACCACGGCGCGACATAGCCGGTTGGGCGCTTGCCGGAGAGCTTGGTGACGAGGTCAATGCACTTGTCGAGAACTTCGGTTTCCTGCTCGCGGGTCATGGCGATCGGGTTTTCATGGGTATAGCCATGAATGCCGATTTCATGGCCGGCTTCAGCCACCGCCTTCATCTGCTCCGGGAAGGTCTCGATCGAATGGCCCGGGATGAACCAGGTGGTCTTGATACCAAAACGTTCAAACAGCTTCAAAAGGCGCGGGCTGCCCACCTCACCGGCAAAAAGGCCGCGTGAGATATCATCTGGCGAATCCTCGCCGCCATAGGAGCCGAGCCAGCCAGCAACCGCATCAACGTCGACGCCGAAGCTGCAAAAAATCTCCTTAGCCATGGGTATTTCTCCTTTTTTCCTGATTGTTCTTGGGTGGTTATTGAGCCGGGATGACCGTCGCTTCCGCCGGGCTCCAGCTCAGGCATACTTCGCTGCCGGCCGGGAATTGCCCCGGGGGATATTTGTCGACATGGGCTTCGAGGGACACGGCCTTGCCATCGCCGAGCCGTGCGACGAGGTGGGCGATATGTCCCACCACCTCTGAACGCTCGATGCGGGCATCGACAAGATTGCGATTTCCCGCCAGCGCCTCGCGACGTGTCGCGCAATGAAGCTCGACAGCTTCGGCGGGAATGACGAGGTTGACGCGGCCTTTGCTGGCAACCGTCCCGTTCGCTTGACCCGCCAGTGTGCCAATCCCGGTAGAAACGATGATGTCGTCCCCTTCCTGCCCGGCAACCTCACCCGACAGGACCGTATTGCGGCCGATGAACTGGGCAACGAACGGCGTGTTCGGTCGGGTGTAGAGTTGATGCGGAGGGCTGACTTGCTCCACGCGCCCCTGGTTCATCACGACGATGCGGTCAGACAGGGCCAGGGCTTCCGACTGGGCGTGCGTGACGAAGATGAAGGTGACACCAAGGCTTTTCTGAAGGAGCTTCAGTTCATTCTGGATTGCCTTGCGCAGGTTGGCGTCGAGCGCGCCTAGCGGCTCGTCAAGCAACAGGATGTCCGGCTCGACGACGAGGCCGCGGGCAAGTGCAATACGCTGGCGCTGCCCCCCGGAGAGACGGTCGGGCTTGCGCTCGGCAATATCTTCAAGCCCGAGCGTTGCAAGAATGCGGTCGACCTTTGCCTCGCGTTCGGCTTTGGCCACGCCCTTGACTTCCAGCCCGTAGCCGACATTGCGGCGCACAGTCATATGCGGAAAGAGTGCGTAATTCTGGAAGATCATGGAGGTCGGGCGGCGCTGCGGCGGCACGTCGTTCATGCGCTCGCCCCGGATCATCATGTCGCCGGAGGAGATGCTCTCAAAGCCCGCGATCATCCGCAGCGTCGTGGTCTTGCCGCAGCCGGATGGACCGAGGAAAGCAATGAACTCACCTTTTTTCACAGACATGTTGAAGTCGATGACGGCCGGCGTGCCATTGTCGTAGACCTTGCCGACTTTGTTGAGTTCCAGATCGAATATCATTGGGGGGTCTCCCGAAGTGAAGGCCAGGGACCGGGGCCGATCGCCCCGGTCCGCGCGTCTTGGGATTATGCGTTCAGGAACTCGTCCCACTTCTGGATGAGGTGGTCGTATTCTTCCGGCCACTGGTGCCAGTAGGCCACGTTCTTCGAGCGCTCTTCCAGCGAGCCACCGTCGCGCAGGTCGCCTTCCTTGATGCCGCGCTCTTCCGCGCCGACCCAGGGCTTGCCTTCGTACCAGAAGGCATATTTTTCCGGGGCCATGACATCCTTGATGTTGGTGGACGGCGAATAGTAGCCCTGTTCGGATACTGTGATGCCCGGTTCGCCCGAAAGCCAGTAGTCGGCATAGGCGATGACAGCTTCCCTGTTGGCGGTGCCCGCGATCATCGACGGACCGATGGCCCAGCCACGATAGCCTTCCTTCGGCACGGCATACTTGGCAGGCTTGCCCTGCGCCTTGACGGCCATGACGGCCGGTTGCCAGGCGTCGGAGACGACCATTTCGCCCGAGGCCATCAGGTTGACGAGTTCCCCGAAGTCACCCCAGAGGGCGCGGAACTGGCCTTCTTTCTTCTTCGAGATGAGGAAAGCTGCGGCTTCGTCAATTTCGGCGGTCGTCGGATTGCCCGGGTTCTTGACGTCGGAGAGGCCAAGCGAATTCATCGCCATGATCGCCTGTCCAAACGCTATGAGCGGGTCGGTGTTGAGGCCCGACTTGCCCTTCCACTTGGGATCGAAGATGCAGGCCCAGGTATTGGCTTCTTCTGCCGAGACCACGTCCGGATTGTAGCCGATCGAGTCATAGTTGTAGACGGCAGGAACCATGTTGAGCACGGTCTGCGCCTCATCGGCCCAGATCTGGCCAATGATCTGCGCGGAGCGATCCCACTTGTCGCTGGGCGTGGTGAAGGTATCTCGAATATTGGCCCAGTTCTTGAGCGATGCAGCAGGGATCGGCTCGACATTGTCGGTCATGGTGATCGACGGCAGACGCTCCGCGATGATTTCCCAGCAATCGTAATCCTTGGAGCCCGAGAGGATCTTGGTCTGCGCGTCCGGGAAAGTCGCGGCGGTACCTGAGGTCGTGCCGACGCCAGACGCTTTCTTGAATTCTTCGAGGATGCGCTCCTGTACCGTTACCGAAAGGCCGATGGTGCGGAGTTGCTGACCGGCGAGGTCAGCGGCCTGCGCAAAGGCCATGCGAGAGGACAGGAAGGGCGTGCCGGCACCCATGGCGAGTGCCATGGCGCCTGCCGAGCGCTTCAGGAGCGAGCGGCGATTTATTTCCGACTTGAACATGTCTCTTCTCCAGTTTGTTTATCGTTCCCCGGGGACGCTCCGCGACCCCTTTCTTGCCCCGAAACCGGAGCCGTTCAGTAACGGCCAACGAGTAGGCCGCCATCCACGACCAGCACCTGGCCAGTCATGTATCTCGCGTTGTCAGAGGCGAGGAACGCTGCGACATCAGCGATGTCCTCAGGCGTTCCAAGCCGCCCCATCGGAATGAATTCGGCAGCTTTTTCCGCACCAGCCGGGCCGAGTGAGTTCTCTTCCGAAAGGAGCTGGGCTGTGCGGATATAACCGGGTGCGATGCCATTCACGCGCACGCCGTCGCGTGCCATCTCGACGGCGAGGCCGCGCACGAGGCCGACGACGCCGGACTTGGCGGCGGAGTAGTGCACATGTTCATCCCAGCCATAGGCAACGCCCATGATGGAGGAGAGCGCAATGATCGAGCCGGAACGGCGTGCACGCATGCCAGGGGCGGCCGCCCGCACGAGCCGAAAGATGCCCTTGAGGTCGATGTCGAAAGTGAGATCCCACTTCTCATCGGTGAGGGCTGAAAGCGGCGTACGGTGGGCGATACCAGCATTGGCGACAATCACGTCGATCCGGCCATGGCGCGCCTCGACATCTGCAACGAGCCTGTCAGTCGCCTCGGTCGAGCGCACATCGTAGACATGGAACTCGGCAGAGCCCCCGGCGGCCAGTATCGCATCTGCGGTATCTTGCCCTTGCTTCTCGAGGATATCGGTGACCACGACATGGTCACCGAGCGCCGCAAAAGCCCTGGCGGCAGCGTTGCCGATGCCGATCCCGGCCCCTGTCACAATCACGATGCGCTTTTTCTGTTCAGTCATTTCACTCTCCGAGATCAAAGCATGACGTCGCCGGAATTGGGCCCAAGGGTCTGTCCGACAAACAGGCTGGCCGCCGGTGAGGCTAAGAACGCGACCGCCTCGGCCACCTCTTCCGGTTCACCGAAACGACCCAGCGGCAGGCCGGCACGTTTGGCAGCACGCCATTCTTCCGAGAGTTCCAGGACGAGAGGCGTGTTGATCGGCCCGGGTGCAACCGCGTTGACGCGCACGCCGCGGCTCGACACCTCACGGGCGAGCGCCTTGGTCATGCCGATGATCGCGGCCTTGGCGCTGGAATAGTGAACCAGTTCGATGCCGCCAATCTGGCCGAGCTGGGATGCAACATTGACGATGGCACCCGTGCTGGAAGCCAGCATGGCCGGCAATACGGCTTTGGTCATGAGGAAGGTGCCGCGCACGTGAACGGCAAACATCCGGTCGAAATCGGCAACCTCCAGGTTCTCGAACAATGATTGGTGAGCGATGCCGGCATTGTTGACGAGCAGCGTGACCTCGCCATGGCCGGCGATGGCGGCTGCGTGGATTGTCGAAACATCAGCCTCGTTTGAGACATCGCCGGACACAGCGACCGCTTGGCCACCTTTCGTCTTGATGTCGGCGGCAACCGCCTCTGCCCGCGAAAGGGAGAGGTCGTTGACCGTGACGGCGTAGCCATCAGCTGCAAGCTTGAGGGCAATGGCCCGGCCGATACCGGAACCTGCACCGGTGACGAGTGCGCAACCAGCCATCACGCCTCCTCCTGGATTGCCATGCGCCGCGCCCGGCGGACCGAGAGCCCCATCAGCAGGGCATATGTGCCGAGCAGCGCGAAGGAAAACAGTGTCGTCAGCACGCCAAAGGCAAAGACGTTGGGGTGCACTTCAACCGAGAAGGTTCCATAGATCGCCAACGGCAGCGTCAGATCACGGCCTGAGGCAAAAAGGGTACGAGAGAACTCGTCATAGGAGAGGGTGAAGGCAAACAGCATGGCCGAGAGCACGCCGGGGAAGATCAGCGGAAAGGTAATCTTGCGGAAGGTCCGTGCCGGGGTGACGCCGAGCGACCAGGCAGCTTCCTCAACGCTCGGATCGAACCGGTTGAAGATTGCCAGCATCACCAGGAAGGCGAAGGGGAAGGTGTAGACGACGTGCAGAACGAAGGCGGTGCCCCACCAGTGCCGGTCGATGCCGAGAGTATTGGCGACGAGGGCCATGCCAAGGCCCACGAGTACGCCCGGAACCATCATGCCGAGCACGATGAGATAAAAGACGATGCCGGAGCCACGGAATTTCTGGCGAAAGGCCTGAGCGGCCGCGACGCCGAGCACGGTCGAGACGACCATGGTCATGGCCGCAAGCGCCAGCGAGCGCACCAGGCCCTGTTCGATCGGCAACGGCGCGATACGCGACGGTGGCGTCAGACCGAAGAGATGCTTGTACCAATAGGTCGACCATTCGATGATCGGGAACTGCGGTCCGCCTTCGGGTCCCGTCTGGAACGAGAGGATGGCGAGCACAACCAGCGGCCCATAAAGGAAGACGATGAACAGCGCGGTGTAAACGCCGAGACCAAGCTTGATGCCGGATGCGTTCATGGCTCAGAGCTCCTTCCTGAGATCGACGACCCTCAACAGGGCGGCGACGACCGCGCCCATGAGAACGGTCAGCACCACGCCGGCGACAGCCGCGAAGGCCCATTTCAACGATCCGACCTGAGTGACGATGATATTGCCGAGCAGATTGACCTTGCGGCCGGATAGCGCAGCGGATGTGGCGAATTCACCCAGAACCATGACCGAGACGAAGATGGCGCCGACCACCACGCCCGGCATGGAGAGCGGCAGGATGATGGTGCGGAAGATGCGCCAGAAGCTGGCACCGAGATCCTGCGCCGCCTCGATGACCGAGGGGTCGATGCGACCGAGCATGAAGGCGATCGGCCCGACCATGAACACGCAGTAGATCTGCGTCATGCCGATGATGACTGACAGCTCGGAAAACAGCAGCACTTCGATGGGCTGGGTGATGACACCAATTTTCATCAGGATCATGTTGATCGCCCCCTCCTTGCCGAGCATTGGCCGCCAGGCCAGCACACGAATAAGGAAGGAGGTCCAGAACGGGATGACGCACAGGACCAGCAATGCCGTGGACAGCGTCTTGTTCTTGACGAAGAGCCCAACGAAGAGTGCGGCTGGATAACCCACGAGAAGCGTGCAGGCGAGCACGATCAGCCAGATGCGAATGGTGGTCCACAGGGCGCCGAGATAGGTGTCAGAAGAGAAGAAGGTGACCCAGCTCTTCAGCGTCAGCGTCGGCTCGATCTTGAAGGTGGTCTGCGTCCAGAAGGAAACATAGACCATCATCAAGATTGGCGCGACGAGGAACAGCAGCATCCAGAGGACGCCGGGCGCCAACAGCCAGAAGCTGCGGTTTTTTTGCCGGCGGGTCGGGTTTTCCGTTGTCTCAACGGGCATGTCATGGCTGGTAGCGGCCATCGTCATCTCTCATTCTCCGATGCGGCAGGGATAGGTGCGAGGCACGGGTTTCCACGCCAAGGCATCTCAGGTGAAGACATCTCAAGTGAAGACAAGGGCGTCCTCCCGTTTCCAGGCAAGCGCATAGCGCCCCTTCTCTTCGTAGGCCTCCGGCGCCGAATGGCTGAGATGCGTCTCCACCTCGAAAACGCGACCGTCATCGAGGGCGAAAAAGGAATTGATTGCGGCTCCGGAATACTCGCTGGCCACGAAATTGCCCTCGATCGAGACCTCGTCGCCTGCTGGCGGCATGCCCAGTGGACGGATCGAGACACGATCGTAGCGGATGGCATAGGCCGGCTGGCCCGCTGAATGGTGCTGACCACCGAGCGGCAGGTTGCCCACGGAACTTCGGAAGGTTTCGCCAGCAACCTCGCCTGAAAAGATGTTGTAGCAGTTGAGGAAGCGGGCAACGTCGGCGGAAGCTGGCTGGCTGTAGAGCGTGCCGGCATCCGCCGACTGGGCGATGCGGCCACGGTCGAGCACCAGCACGGTATCGCCCATGGCGAGTGCCTCGGTCTCAGATCCCGTGACATGCAGGAAGGTCACACCGCAACGTTCGCGGATTGCTCTGAGCTCGCCGCGCATGCGGGTGCGCAGGTTTGCATCAAGGGCCCCGAGCGGCTCGTCGAGCAGCACCATGCTCGGCTCGGTCACCAGCGTGCGGGCAAGGGCGACACGCTGCTTCTGACCACCGGAGATCTGCGTGGTTGCACGATCCTCGAGCCCGGAGAGCCCGACGAGAGCAATCATGTCACGGACCCTGGCCGCGACGACCTTCTGGTCGGTGACCGGATCCAAGACGCGGTTTTCCAGGCCAAAGGCAATATTCTGCGCGACGCTCAAATGCGGAAAGAGCGCGAAGTTCTGGAAAACAAAGCCGATGCCGCGTTCGTGCGGCGCAACACCGTCGATGCGTTTGCCGGAAAAGAGGATCTCGCCGCCATCGGGCTGTTCGAAGCCCGCAATGATGCGCAAGAGCGTGGTTTTGCCCGAACCACTCGGCCCAAGCAGCGATATGTAAGCGTCTTCGGCAAGTGCTGCATCAATGCCGACCAAGGCAGGCACGCCAGCAAAGGCCTTACGCACGTTGTTCAGTTGGAGGACGGATGACACGTCTGTTCCCACCAGTTTCTAGCCGGAAGATCACTTGCGCACAGCTCCGCACCCCACCGGACGCGACATGCGTGCGATGAACACAAAAGCTATCGTTCACGCATCGTCAGATGCGCGCCACAGCGATGTTCCTGAGCATTTTCGTTTCGTTCCACACTCGACGCCTCTTCCGGGCGCCTTGACTTTCAAAACCATGCCATGAATGGTTTTTGTATTCAATAGACTTTTTTGGATAATTCGAAAATGGATTTTTCGTCGTCGATTTCGAGAAAAATCCATTCAATCCTGGCGACCGCTTGACGAGCTCACTGCCGCCCATAGTCGCCTTTCACGCGGCTTTCGTCCGGCAAATCAACCCGAATCCCGAAAGCCTCGCTTAGTTCTCAACCAATTAAGGCAGGCCACGCCAGTAGGTAAAGCTGCGCACCTCGCCATCAGAACTTCCTAGATTTTGTATTCAAAATCCATTTGTGCCATTCTTTCTTTATGCCGCAGAATACGGCAGAGTGCGGCTCACTATCGAAGCCGACAGACGACGGAGCCAATGAAGGAAGATCAGGCAGCCAGCAGCACCCAGCGGCGCTACGAGATCGCCGAGGACGTGCTTCGCAGCAACATCGAAACGGGCACGCTGCCACCAGGTCTCGTACTGCTGGAGGGGCCGATTGCAGATATTCTGCAGACCTCGCGCGCGCCGGTGCAACGCGCCCTGCAGACGCTGGAAGCGGAAGGGCTGGTACACCGCTTTTCCGGTCGCGGTTTTCTTGTGGGGCCACCAGGCACGGCTAGCGAGCCGAACCGGACCGATATCAAGTCGCTCGGCCTCGTGGTTCCGCGCCATGCCGACGAGGCGCTTCAAAGCCGCTCCTCCTGGGAGCGCATCTACAATACCGTAGAGGCGGATGTTGCCGGCTGCGTCGTGTTCGGACGCTATCGCATTATCGAGATCGAGCTCGCCAACCATTTCAATGTCAGTCGCACGGTTGTGCGCGATGTGCTGACGCGCCTGCGCGAACGTGGACTTGTGCGAAAGAACCAGAGCTCGCACTGGATTGCAGGCCCGCTGACGGCGCAAACGGTCAAGGATCACTTCGTGCTGCGCAAGATGCTGGAGCCGCCGGCAATCCGCCTTGGCGCAGGCGCTATCGACCCCAGACGTCTCGACGCCCTTCTTCAGCACCTGCGTGCCACGGAAGCGACGAGCAATGCGGGTTCGCTCAGCGAGATCGAGACAATCCAGTCCGAGTTCATCGAGTGCTGCGTCCTTGCGGCTCCGAACGACCGACTGAAGGACCTGGTGCGCAACAATCTCATGCCGGTCCTTGCCACCGACCGCCTGCTTCGCCGTCTTGGCTTGCCTGGCGATCCCGCGATCATTACGGAACTGCGTCTGATCACAGAACTGCTTCTGCGTGGCGCGACCGAAGCTGCCGTATCGATGATGGAAACCCATCTTGAGGCTTCGCTGAACCGCACGATCGCCCAAATGAAGATCGTCGCCATCGTGCCCGGCCCAAGCGTCACGGCCGCCTATCTGACACCGGTTCTCGATTGATCCATCCAAGGGAACGAGGACTGAACACAGCACAGCGACGAAGACCATTGGAGCCTCCTACGCCAGCACTTCACGCAGATGGGCAAGTGCAGACTTTTGCGCCTTGCGCGCTTCCAGTGCCTCCTCCATCGTTACCCGGACGAACCGCGTTGGTGTATGTGGCTGCAATTGGCCGATGAGATCCATATCAGCGGAGATGACTGTACCGAGCATGAAATAGCCACCGCCTGAAACGGCATCGCGGTGCAGGATGATCGGTTCGGTGCCACCCGGGACCTGGATAGAGCCGTAGGGATAGCAGCTGTCGACGATGTTTGATGGATCGGAGCCCGCACCGAAAGGCGGTATGCGATCGACGAAATCGAGCTTGCGACCACCCCGGAAGCGGTAGCCCATGCGGTCGGCCTCAGGTGCCACTTTCCACGTGTCCTCGAAGAAGTTCCGGCCCGCGTCTTCCGTGATGCGATGCCAGTAAAGACCCGGCAGGACACGAAGTTCTGCCGGCATCCCAGGCTTGCGGCGCAGGGCTTCGGGAACGGACTTTCCTTCGACACCACCCAGCGCTTCTCCGACGGGCAGGTGATCACCGGCAGAAAGCGGCCGGCCGTTCAGGCCGCCGAGCGCCCCGATGGCATAGGTCGAGCGGGAACCGAGTGCAAGCGGCACATCGATGCCGCCGGAAATCGCAATATAGATGCGAGCGCCAGTCTTCAGATAGTCAAAGGTCAGCACCTGACCTGCCTTGACTTGGAAGGCAGTCCAGCCAGGCTTTTCTTCACCATCGACCTTGATCGGCATTTCGGCGCCGGTGACGGCGACCATGGCATCTGTCTCGAACTCAAGCGTCGGTCCGATGAAGACGGCTTCGAGGCCGGCTGCCCCCTCGTCATTGCCGACAAGCAGATTGGCAGCCTTGAGCGCCAGCCGATCCATGGCGCCGCCGAGCGGAATACCGAGATGAAAATAACCCGGGCGACCGAGATCCTGGATGGAGGTGGCAAGACCCGGATGAACAACCTTAATGGCCATGGAGAATGCCCTCCAGCTTTGCGTTATAGCCGTCGATGTCCTTGCTGAATTCGGTCAGGTCGAATTTCACCTCGCGGATCGGCGGGGAAAATTGGCCCTTGTCTACGTCTTCCACCGCCTGATCATAACCGTCGCGATCAACAGGCTTGAACTTGACGATGTCGCCGGGGCGGAAAAAGACCATGAAGTCCTTCAGGTAGGACGTCGCCTGGGTCGGATCGTAGATCGGCATCGGCGTGATGCCGAACATCTGGTAGCCGCCAGCTCCGCGCACGGAATAGATACAGCCAAAGCAGCCCCCATGGCCGACGGTCAGGCGTGGCGTATCGGTGCGCGGACGCAGGTATTTCGGCACTTCGATCTGTCGCTGGCGCTCGACCATCTGGTACATGAATGGCAGGCCGGAGACGAAGCCGACCATGGAGACAAACCAGGGCGAACCGGCATGGGCCTTGATGAATTCGTCAACCGAGCCGTAACTGTTTATCCTGGCTGCATAATCGAGATCCGTCCCAGAAGGGTCCTGATGACGTTCGCGAAAACGCATTAGCGTCTCATGGGTCCAGGGATCATTGTAGAAGACGGGGATTTCAACGATACGCGTCGAGATAACAGGCTCGGACTTGGAGGCCGCCAGCTCGATCGCCTGCACTTCCTTCAAAATGTCGTCGGGATGAATGACGTCGGGATCGAACTTGATTTGGAAGGAGGCATTGGCCGGGCAGATTTCGGTAATGCCCTTGATACCGGCCTGCCGGATGCCGCTGGTCATCGACATAGAGCTGAAGAAGGCGTCGAGGGACATTTCATCAGAGCATTCGACGAACAAGTGTTCGTCGCCGCCGAATGTATAGCGCATGGGCATCACGCAACCTCCTTGGGTGGGACAGGGCTCTGGAATGCGGTGTCCAGCCAGGGCTCGAGGAACCGAGTGTGGACGTCGCCAGAAGCAATGGCAGGGTCGGCGGCCAGCGCCAGGTGCAACGGGATGGTCGTTGCGAGCCCCTTGATCTCCAAAGTCTGAAGCGCCTGTCTCAAGCGGTTCAGGCAGCTTTCGCGCGTTTCACCCCAGACGATGAGCTTGCCGAGCAGCGAATCATAAAAGGGCGGCACCTGATAGCCGGCATAAAGCATGGTGTCGAAACGAATGCCCTCGCCTTCTGGAACTGTCAGGGCCTCAATCGTGCCAGGTGCCGGCAGGAAGCCGCGCACCGGATCCTCGGCATTGATGCGGCACTCGATGGCATGTCCCTGGACCTTGATCTTATCCTGCCGGACGGAAAGCCGGTCACCACCTGCAATCCGGATCATTTCCTCGACGAGATCGATGCCCGTGACCATTTCGGTCACCGGATGTTCGACCTGGATGCGGGTATTGACCTCGATGAAATAGAATTCGCCGCTTTCCTCGTCATAGAGATACTCGACCGTGCCTGCGCCGCGATATTTGACTTCGCGGGCAAGCGCGACCGCACTGGCGCAAAGTCTTGTGCGCACGGCGTCGGGCAGACGAAAGGCGGGCGCCTCTTCCCAAACCTTCTGCCGGCGACGTTGCAACGAGCACTCGCGCTCGAAGCAGTGCACCGCATCGATGCCGTCACCGAGTATCTGGACCTCGACATGTCGGGCGCGGGTGATGACCTTCTCGACATAGAGCCCGCCGTCACCAAAGGCCGCGAGCGCTTCGGCTGAAGCCTGCGGGAAATGGCGTTCGAAATCCTCCATGGTCTCGGCGATGCGAATACCGCGACCACCACCACCGGCAGCCGCCTTGATCATCACCGGAAACCCGATCCCGGCGACAACGATGCGGGCCGCGTCGAGATCGTCGATGCGACCATCCGATCCTGGAACAGTCGGCACGCCGGCCGCTTTGGCAACTTTGCGAGCCTCGACCTTGTCGCCGAGCAGCTGGATTGCCTGCGCACTCGGCCCGATGAATACGAGACCCGCATCCGTAACCGCCTTGGCAAATGCTGCGTTTTCCGAAAGGAAGCCATAACCTGGATGAACTGCATCGACGCCCGCATCGATCGCCGCCTTCATCACGGCTGCGATATTGAGATAGGACTTGGCGGCAGACGGCGGCCCAATCTCGACAGCGGCATCGGCCATCTTCACCGCCAGCATATCGCGGTCGGCGGCGGAATAGACCTGGACGGTATGGATGCCGAGGGCCTTTGCGGCCCGGATGATCCTGACCGCGATTTCGCCCCTGTTGGCGACGAGGATCGAGCGGATGGTCATGCCTCGACCTCGGCAATCACCTGGCCCGCCATGATCGGCTCGCTGTCTTCGGCAGTAAAGACGATGGTCGAACCGGCAACATCGGCGCGCACCTCGTGAAACGTCTTCATCACCTCGATGAGGCCGATCACATCGCCTACGGCGACGGTTTCGCCATCGGCCTTGAATTCAGCGGCATCCGGAGCCGGCTTGCGGTAGAAGGTGCCGGGAAGTGGCGATCTGATCTCGAGCTTGCTCATCTTGGCCTCCGGTTACTTGATGATTTCGGAAAGGGGCGCGATACGAATGCCCTCGGCGACCAGCGCCTCACGCATCTGGCGGACAATATCGAGCGCGCCGAGCGTGTCGGAATGGAAACAGATGCTTTCAAAGGGGATGTCGATGTCCTTGCCGGTCACCGTCGTAACGGTGCCATGCGTACAGGCGCGCACCACCTTGCGGGCAATCGCTGCAGCATCCGGACGTCCGACATCGCGGGTAAAGACAATCGATCCGCTCTCGTCATAGTCCCGGTCCGCATAGAATTCGCGCACGACGGGCTGACCGGCCTCGATCGCCGCCCTTTCTGTGGCAGATCCTGCCATGCACAGCACGTAGGAACTGGGGGCGACTGTGCGCATATATTGAACGAAGATCTGCGCCAGTTCAGGATTGATTGCCATTTCCATGTAGAGCGCACCATGCGGCTTCACATGCTGGAGGCTCGCGCCGTGGCGACGAGCAAATTCGCGCAAGGCCCCGACCTGATAGACCATGTCGTTGACCAATTCGCGCGCCGTGCCATTGATCTTGCGACGTCCGAAACCCTGCAGATCGTCATAGCCCGGATGGGCGCCGATCCCCACGCCATGCTGCACAGCGGTGCGCACGGTATGGTCCATCAGATTGGGGTCGCCGGCGTGAAAGCCCGTCGCGATATTGGCGGAACTGATCAGCCCCATCAGCACATCGTCGTTAGTATCGCCAACGCGCCAACGACCAAAGGCTTCGCCCATATCGCAATTGATGTCCACGACTTCGAGTGCCACGTTTCGTCCCTACCTTGCCTGATTTTTGCGCACAAGCTGATGATGCTTTTGTTTTGGTCAGAAAATGGTAGGAAGAATTCTTTCATTTGAAAAATTGTATTTTCAGAAGCTCGATATCGAAATTACAGATGTCAGCGGAAAGGATGCTCAAGTGACGATCATCCTTGAAATGAGGCATTTGGCAGAAAATGTGACGGTTGCACGGCCAATAAATTCAATTTTTTGGAATTGTCATCTGATTTCCTAATGCTCGGCATCTGCAAAACAGAACGGAACTGTAATGACGCTAAGCCTTCGCCAAATTCGCTACTTCGTCGCAACCGCCGAAGCGGGCCAGGTGTCTCAGGCCGCGGTCAACCTGTCGATCTCGCAATCGGCGGTGACGACTGCGATCAAGGACCTGGAAGAAACAATTGGCGCAGCACTTTTTGAGCGCACACCGCATGGCATGGAACTGACCGGCGCCGGTCGGCGGTTTCTGTCCCAAGCCTATGAGATCCTGCAGAAGGTCGAGGAAGCGACGCAGCCCAGCCTTGTCTCGGAAGAAGTCACCGGCACTCTCAGCATCGCGGCGACCTATACCGTGATCGGCTATTTCCTGCCCTTCCATATAGAGCGGATGAAACGCCGATTTCCCGGTCTGTCGATCCAGCTCTTCGAGATGAACCGGGAATCTGTCGAGGAAGGGCTCCTAGCCAATCGTTACGACATCGCCGTGATGCTCACTTCCAACATCCTCAACCCGGAACTCGTTGCGGAAAAGCTCTTAAGTTCGCAGCGCCGCCTCTGGGTGCCTGCACGCCATCGATTGCTGAGCGAAAGCCAAATCGGCCTGAAGGAGGTGGCAGAAGAAGATTATATCATGCTGACAGTCGACGAGGCATCGCACAGCTCGATGAAATACTGGAGCCAGACACCGTATCTGCCTAAAATCACGCTTCGTACGTCATCGGTGGAGGCCGTGCGCTCACTCGTGGCGAATGGACAGGGTGTGGCGATCCTCTCGGACATGGTGCACCGTCCCTGGTCTCTTGAAGGCAGACGGATCGAAACGATCTCGCTCACCGATCCGATCCCCTCCATGGATGTCGGCTTGGCTTGGAAGCGGAACGCCGAGTTCAGCCCCACTATGGATGCTGTGAGAGCCTATTTCCGTCGGTCGTTCAGTGTGCCTGAATGAAAAAAGCCCGATGCAAGGGATCAGACGAAAGCCTTCGCTCAGGCAGTCAAGGTTTCAAAGGGGAAATCACGGGCCTCGACGTCGTCACCCACTCTTCGCATCATTTCTTTCGACCCCAGACAACGGTACTCGCTCCAGGCGTATCAGAATTTGATCTACCGCATGCGGCCGCGGCTCTGTGGCGGCGTGCAAAAGAAACGCAATTTGTCCGTTGCCCAACAACAGGTAGGGGCCAAGGTTGCTCTTGGCGTTAAATCATCGCAGTCTCTGTGGGCAGAAGGCGCACCAGATACAGGCGGCACCTCTAGTGAGCGTAGGGCAGCTAAGCCAAATGCTGCTATGACCAATCTGTGATCACGGGAGGCGGCCTAGAAGGCCGGTGATTTGATGGGTTTTGCGGATCACATTAAAGAAATAGAGCGAGTTGGGCGGGGCAGCAATACCGGGCGCGACGCCATCGTCGTGGATTCCTGGCGTCGCTGTCTGGAAACCTATCAGCTCGATCCGGCGCAGGCGCGCGAGGCGGTCATCGTCTCTCAGACTCGGCTGCGCGAACATCGCCAGCAGGCGGAAGACCTTGTGCATATCGCCCGCTCCGGCCTGGAGCGGCTTTACCGGCAGGTAGCTGAACAGAACTACGTGCTGCTGCTGGCAGACCGGCAAGGCGTAACCGTCGAATTCCTAGGCGATCCGTCCTTCAACAATAATCTGCGCAAGGCGGGGCTCTATCTTGGCTCAGAATGGTCCGAACCACGCGCCGGCACCTGCGCGGTGGGCGCCTGCATCGCCACGGGCGAGGCACTGACCATCCACCAGACCGACCATTTCGACATCACCCATACGCCTCTCTCCTGCACCGCCGCCCCGGTATACGATACGCAAGGGTCGCTGGCAGCTGTTCTCGACATTTCGCTCCTCAGTTCGCCCATCCTCAAGACAAGCCAGAACATGGCGCGCCATCTCGTGTCATCTACCGTGCGGCGCATCGAACTGGCCAACCTCATGGCAAACAGCCGCCACGATCTGGTGCTTCGCTTTGCTGGGGCACCAGAGTTTCTCGACGTCGACCCGGAAGCGGCGATCTCCGTCGACGGGACGGGACGGATCACCGGCATGACCCATGGAGGCGCCCGCCTTCTTGCATCATCTTCCGGTATAGACTGGCGATCACCCGAGCTTCTCATCGGACAGCCGGTCGCCCACTTCTTCCAAGCCGGGCTCGATGAACTCGCCTCGTTGACCCGCGCCAGCCTGCCGCAGGATCGGCGAATCGCGGTGCGCGACGGATCGCTGCTCTTTGCCCATGCCATTGAGCCGCAACAGCGCATGGTAAGCCTGCCGCTTGCCCACGCGTTCCGCCAGCCACCGGCAATCAGCCGGCTCGGCGGCAGCGTGCCTGCGATCGACACGCTCCGGCGCAAGTTGACCAAGCTCGCCCCCAGTCGGCTTCCAATCCTGCTGCAGGGCGAAACCGGAACTGGCAAGGAATATCTCGCCCGCATCATTCACGAGGTGAGCGGGCTTTCCGGACGCTTTGTGGCGGTCAACTGCGCCGCGATCCCGGAACAGCTGATCGAGAGCGAACTCTTCGGCCATGCGCCGGGCGCCTTCACCGGGGCCCTCGCCAAGGGCCGCAAGGGGTTGATCGAGGAGGCCGAAGGCGGAACGCTGTTCTTGGACGAGATCGGCGACATGCCTTATGCGGCACAGAGCCGGTTGCTGAGGGTCTTGGCCGAAGGCGAGGTTCTGCCCGTCGGCGGTTCGGTCGCACGCAAGGTGGACTTCCGGGTCGTCTCCGCATCGCATCACGCGCTGGCCGACATGGTCGCGGCGGGCAGGTTCCGCGAAGACCTCTATTATCGGCTCAATGCCGCCATCCTGTCGCTGCCACCGCTCTGTGAGCGCGAGGACCTGCCCTGGCTCCTCGAACGGCTGCTGGAAAAGCACGGCCCGCAGGGGCGGCCTCTCATCCTGTCCACCGCCGCCAGGATGCTGCTTCTCGCCCATCGCTGGCCAGGCAATATCCGCGAGCTGGACAATGCCATCGCCTTTGCGGCCGCGCTTTGCGACGACGGCGTGATCGAGGTCTCCGACCTGCCGGATCAGTTAACCCGATCGGCTCCAGTCCTCAAGGAACAGGGCCAGGAGGCGGAACTCAGGGCCGTCATCATGAGCTGCAAGGGCAACGTCTCCGAAGCGGCCCGGCGGCTTGGCATCGACCGCACGACGCTTCATCGCCGGATGCGGCGGTTCGGCATAGACCGTCCACACTGAACGGTCACTGCGGCGCCCGCCACAGCTGTTGCGCCACACCTGTGGCGCCCTCCATCGGAGGCGCTTCCGAAAGCGCTGCAATTTCAGCTTTTGCGACGGCGTGCGCGGCTGGCACACGGGTTGCTCTCCTTGATGGCATCAAAAGCAGCCTTAAGGAGGAAACATGCGCGCCCTCAGATTCCATGCCGCCAAAGACTTGCGGCTCGAAGACATTCCCGCGCCGAAGAAGCCGGGACCTGGCCAGGTTCTCGTTCGCAACCGCTTCGTCGGCATCTGCGGAACCGATCTTCACGAATACAGCTACGGTCCGATCTTCATCCCGACGGAGCCGCATCCCTTTACAGGCGCGCACGGCCCGCAGGTCCTTGGCCATGAATTCTGCGGCGTCGTCGAAACGGTTGGCGAAGGCGTGACCTCGGTTTCCGTCGGCGACCGCGTCTCAATTCAGCCGCTCGTCATGCCGCGTTCAGGCGACTATTACTCCGACCGCGGCCTTTTCCATTTGAGCACGCAGCTGGCGCTGGTGGGCCTGAGTTGGGAGGGCGGTGGGATGGCCGAAGCTGCTCTCGTGAACGAATACAACGTCCAGAAGATCCCGGACGAAATGACTGATGAAGAGGCCGCACTGGTCGAGCCGACGGCGGTTGCCGTCTATGCCTGCGACCGCGGCAGCGTTTCCGCCGGCAACAGCGTTCTCGTCACCGGCGCCGGCCCGATCGGCATGCTGACGCTGCTCGCCGCCCGTGCCGCCGGCGCGGCTCAGGTTTTCGTGTCCGACCTGAACGATGCCCGCCTTGACTATGCCAAGGGCATTCTGCCGGACGTGGTCACCATCAACCCCAAGCGTGACAATGTCGGCGATGTGGTCCGCGCGAACACGGAAGGCAATGTCGGCTGCGACGTCGCCATCGAGTGCGTCGGCAACGAGCATGCGCTGAAGGCCTGCGTTGATTCCGTTCGCAAGCAGGGCGTCGTCGTCCAGACCGGCCTGCATCCGCATGAGAATCCCCTCGACTGGTTCCAGGTCACGTTCCGCGATCTTGAGGTCAAGGGGTCCTGGGCCTATCCGACCCATTATTGGCCGCGCGTCATTCGCCTGATCGCGTCCGGTCTTCTGCCGGCCAAGAAGGTCATCACCAAGCGCATCACGCTCGATACCGCCGTCAAGGAGGGTTTCGACACCCTGCTCGATCCGGCCGGTACGCATCTGAAGATCCTGATCGATCTTTCGAAGTAAGCATCCAGGACAAGGCCCGAGGGGGAGAGGAGCTCCCACGACTGCGGCCTGGACGCTTTAACGGAACGCCCGGCGAGGGCGTTCCACTGACCACACCCAAGCATCCATGGAGGAGAAGACATGCTTGATATCAGCCCCAGAACCAAGATCGACACGGCGCTTGCAAAGCTCGAAAGGGCGCTTGCAAGCGGCGACATCGAGGCCACCGTCAACCTGTTTCAGGCCGACTGCTACTGGCGCGACCTGGTGACTTTCACCTGGAACCTGAAAACGCTGGAAGGCCACGAGCAGGTCCGCGACATGCTGGGGAGCCAGCTTGCGGCAACAAGACCATCCACCTTCGTCCAGGACACTAGGGAGGCGGCTTCCGAGGCCGGTGGCGTCACCGAGGGCTGGTTCGAGTTCGAAACCGGCGTCGCCCGTGGCTACGGCCATATCCGCCTGAAGGACGGTCTGATCTGGACGCTTCTGACCACCATGACGGAACTGAAAGGTCATGAGGAGCCGAAGGGCTTCCGCCGCCCGATGGGCGCCGAGCACGGCCATGACCGCAACCGTAAGACCTGGAAAGAAAAGCGGGAAACCGAGGCGGCCGAACTCGGCTATACCACTCAGCCCTATGTGGTGATCATCGGCGGTGGCCAGGGCGGCATCGCGCTCGGCGCGCGTCTTCGCCAGCTCGGCGTGCCGACCATCATCATCGAGAAGAACGAACGGCCAGGCGACAGCTGGCGCAAGCGCTACAAGTCACTCTGCCTGCACGACCCGGTCTGGTACGACCACCTGCCCTACATTCCCTTCCCGGAAAACTGGCCGGTCTTCACGCCGAAGGACAAGGTCGGCGACTGGCTTGAAATGTACACCCGGGTCATGGAGCTGAACTATTGGGGCTCGACCACGGCAAAGTCGGCGCAATACGACGAGACGACCGGCGAGTGGACGGTGGTGGTCGAGCGCGACGGCAAGGAAGTGGTGCTCAAGCCGAAGCAGCTGGTGATGGCGACCGGCATGTCTGGCAAGGCAAATGTTCCGAAATTCGAAGGCCAGGACATCTTCAAGGGCGAACAGCAGCATTCCTCGCAGCATCCGGGGCCGGATGCCTATGCTGGAAAGAAGGTTGTCGTCATCGGCTCGAACAATTCCGCCCATGATATCTGCGCGGCACTCTGGGAAGCGGGCGCCGACGTCACCATGCTGCAGCGGTCGTCCACCCACATCGTCAAGTCGGACTCGCTGATGGACATCGGGCTTGGCGATCTCTACTCCGAACGGGCGGTCCAGGGCGGAATGACGACGCGCAAGGCCGATCTGATCTTCGCCTCCCTGCCCTACCGGATCATGCATGAGTTCCAGATCCCAATCTACAACAAGATCCGCGAGCAGGATGCCGAGTTCTACAGGGCGCTCGAAAAGGCCGGCTTCATGCTGGATTTCGGCGATGACGATTCGGGTTTGTTCATGAAATACCTGCGCCGGGGGTCGGGCTATTACATCGATGTCGGGGCCTGCGATCTCGTCATCGACGGCTCGATCAAGCTGAAGTCGGGCGTCGATATCTCGCACCTGACGGAGAATGCCGTCGTGCTCAAGGACGGCACTGAGCTTCCAGCGGACCTCATCGTTTACGCGACCGGCTACGGCTCGATGAACGGCTGGGCCGCCGATCTCATCTCGCGCGAAGTGGCTGACAAGGTCGGCAAGTGCTGGGGCCTCGGCTCTGACACGACAAAGGACCCCGGTCCCTGGGAGGGTGAACAGCGCAACATGTGGAAGCCGACGCAACAGGAAGCGCTGTGGTTCCATGGCGGCAACCTTCACCAGTCCCGCCACTACTCGCAATACCTGGCGCTGCAGCTGAAGGCGCGCCAAGCCGGGATTGAGATCGCCGTCTACGGCCTCTCCAAGCCGCACCACCTGTCGTAAAACAAAAAGGGCGCCGGATCCACCGGCGCCCCCCACCCGCATCTTCCCGCCACTCTGGTCGTCTCGATAGTTGATGTTCCGGGCGGATGGGTGTTACCGTGGCCTTTGGCTATGCGATAGCGGTCATCTAGGATTTGAAAGGATCTGGAACCGACAACCCTCCGTTTGGGAGAGGTCCTTAGTTCGAAATCCGCGTTCTCTTTCTCGGCCTGTTTCGGGTATATAAGGCCAAACATGTCGCGCGAGTGGAGGCCCGGTTTCGGCGAGTGTCGTCTCCCGCTTTGGGCAAATGCATCTCCACGGCCCGCCCGTCAGGCTGACACCACCTCGCAGTCGGCCCGCCTTGACCGGTCTGCCGTGAGCTCACCCCGCCGCCGCCTCAGCCGTACCCATCAACACGTCCTGGCCGACGGCATCGACGAGGAAATCCAGAAGAGCACGGACACGCAACGGAACATTGCGGCGTAAGAGATAGACGACAGTGATCGGCAAACGGACAGGCGGAAAGGCCGATAACACTTTGCGTCCCGCAGCGATACCTCCACGAGCAAGAATGTGAGACAGCCCCGCCGGTCCATCGCTGGCGACCACGGCGCGATGGACCGTGCCGGCATCTTCTGCTCGCCTTGATCAGTGCAGATCGGCGGCCCTCAAATCGCGCCCCCGACGCGTGGCGATCTGGAGGCTGCGACACGTAGCGTCTACAACGGCCCGTTGTTGATTGGCCAGGACCTGGATCGGCTGACGATCACCGATAAAATAAGGATCGAAAAGTACAATCACGGCAAGCGCAGCTTTGAAAAGGTCAATTGAGGCCCAACCCTTACACCTTTTCGCAGTACGGGCAACTTGAGTGCCGTGGTAACCCATTAGCTTCCAGGAAAGCTTCGTCTGCAGTCACGGCCTCCACACTCGGCATCCGGGTGTGGAGGTTCCGCTTTGACAGGCGTTGCATGATCTGAGTGGATCAGCGCATTGAATGATCCGAACGGTGACCCACCTGAACGCTGATTCAGCGTCAGCTTTTTGCTATAGATGGCGGATTACGCACGCGCGCACCAGCTGTTCAACGAAGCAGTGCTGACGGCCGACCGTCATCAGTTGCGTGGTGGATTGTGAACTCCACCCCGTAGATGTGCTTGAGGTATTCTGTCGTCATGACCTCACGTGGCGATCCTCTGGCGATGAGGCTACCATCACGCAGAGCAATGATCTCATCGCAGTAGCGGCTCGCCATGTTGATGTCGTGGAGAACCATGACAACTGAGAGCTCCCTTGCCTTGGTGAGTTTTTGGACGAGATCTAGCACCGCGATCTGGTGTGCAATGTCGAGTGCCGAAATGGGTTCGTCGAGCAGGAGACACTTCGTATCCTGTGCGACGAGCGCGGCAATCCAGGCCCGCTGCTGCTCGCCCCCAGACAGCGTTTCGACGGAACGATCGGCAAGCGTCATCGTGCGCGTGAGTTCGAGTGCTTCCGCCACCTTTTCCTCATCCAGTCGGCCGAAAGCGCCAAGAGGACCATGCCAGGGATAACGTCCGAATTTGACGAGCTCGCGGACGCTGGTTCCAGCAGGCACCGGCGTCTGCTGTGGAAGGTAAGCAAGGCTCCTGGCGAAGTCGCGGTTCGACCAGGCTTCTAGCCGGCGTCCATCAAACAGAATTTGTCCAGTGCTGGGCCTGATTTGCCGGGCAAGCAGCCGGACCAGGGTGGACTTGCCTGACCCGTTGTGTCCGATGAGACCTATCGTCTTGCCCGTCGGAAGGTCCAGATCCAGCGGCTGCAGGATGGTGCGGCCGGTAACGGTAAAGGAAATCCCCTGCAAGGAGAACTTCGGTGCCATATTCTCGGGGACCGGGGCTGGAAGCGGCATGGGAATATGTCTCCTGCTATCGCTGGAATAAAAGGGTTTGCACGGACAAGGGCTGTTTGCTCACTGTCTCTGCTGACGGCGCAGTTGCCAGAGGAACCAGGGTCCGGCGACGAGTGCTGCCAGCAGGCTCGGCGAAAGCGCCCAGGGCCAGACAAGATTACGGCTCAGCCACTCAGCAACCGTCATCAGCAAGGCTCCGATGAGACCGCTGGCAACGCTTGCCCCCGCTGTCCTGCGAAAACCCAGGATCGCGGCAGCATGAGGCACCATCAGGCCGATGAAACTGATTGGACCGACAACCATGGTACCGGCGGCTGTCAGGATTGCGGCGAGAGCGATGCCGGTCGCGCGCACTACGGCCACACGCAGGCCGAACCCCGTAGCTGCTGCATCGCCCAGCGATATCAAGTCCATCTGCCGATAGAGCGAAATGCAGGCAAGGAGACCGGCAAGACCCACCAGGCATGCCGCGACAGACGTTGTGAGGTCCACGCCTGCGGTCATGCCTGAAAACCATCCGAGGAGCGCGGCACCTCTTTGTCCGCCGCTGGCAAGCGCGATGACGAGCATGGCATTCGCCATGCTTGCGAGACCGACGCCGAGCAGCAGCATCCGCGTGGGTTCAAAGCGCGCTCGAAGCCCAAGCAATGTCACGACCAGCAGGGCGGCAATGGCGCCTGCCGAGGTAACCGCCAGTTTCGTTGCAACCCCGAGCGTCGGAAGGATGACAAAGGCGACAGCAAGAGCGAGACCGGCACCATGGCTGATGCCAAGAAGATCGGGGCTTGCAAGGGGATTGCGCAGCAAGCGCTGCAAAATGAAGCCCGCCACAGCGAGACAGAGGCCGGCGCCGCATGCTGCCAGGAGCGGCGGGAGACGCCACCGCCAGACCAATGCCAGATCGTCCCGTCCCGCAAGTTGCCAACCTTCCGGTCCGCGTCCAACGACTGCCGCGATCGCAAATGCAGCCGATAGAAGCAGGACCAAGATCATCAGCCGCCTTCCGTCCCCCTCGCCCCGCGCCGCAAAGGCGAGCATCATTGGCCGTGGCGTATTGATCGGCGTCCTTCGCGCGAGCACGACCAGCAAGGGTCCTGCCAGGAGGCCTGCGGCCGCACCGACCGGCAGATCGCCCAGCACACTGGACAGCACACGCATGACCTGGTCCGTCAGAAGCAGAAGAAAGGCTCCCGTCACCCCGCAGCGGAGCAACCCCGCATGGGCCTCACGCCAAATAGCGCGCGCAAGCGCCGGGGCGGCCAGCCCCACGAGACCGATCTGGCCGAACTCTGCGGTGACGGACGCGGCCACCAGCGAAGCGATGAGAAGCAGGATCAGCTTCACCTTGCGCACCGAAAGACCGAGGCATGCTGCTGCACCATCACCGAGGGAGAGCAGCCGTAGCGGCCGCTCCAGGAGCAGAAGCGGACCAAGAGAGAGAGCGGCAAGCACCGTCAGACGAAGCGACGGTCCCCAACCACTCTGCTGCAACGAACCGGCCTGCCAAGTCAGGAGATTGCTGAGAAAGTCATGATTGAAAAGGACAAGGCCGGCATAAGCCGCGTTGCAGAAGAGATTGATCATCACACCGGCCAGCACCAGTGTCTGGGAAGAAAGGTGCGGCCCCCAGGCAACGGCGAAAGCGGTTGCAAGCGCAATGAGCGCCCCGGCAAGTGCCACGATCTGATATCCGTGTGACCATAAGACCGGGGCGAAGACCAGCGATGCGGCGAGACACAGTGCCGCTCCGCCGGAGATGCCGAGAAGTGACGGTTCGGCAAGCGAATTGCCGAAGGTTCTCTGAAACACACCGCCCGCCAACCCCAGAAGGCAGCCGGAAACCAGCGCAGCAACAATGCGCGGCAAAGTCGCATAGAATAGTATGGCTGGTTCTTTGACCTGGACGATGGCCAGTACGGCAAGAGCAAGAGCCGGCATGGCCAGCAGGGAGATCAGGGCGAGGCCACGCGGTAGGCTGCGTCGGGCAAGGGTGATGCTCATGGTATACCTGTTCCCAAGGGGTCTTGAAGCGCGCGCGCCAAAGCCTCGGCAAGAAGAAGCGTCGAGATACATCCCCCGAACGGATAGAATTGTTGCATGCGCACCACGCGTCCTTCACGAACCGCAGGAAGCCGATGCCAGAGCTGGCTGTCGCTCAGCGCCCTGTTCGTCTGCGGAGCAAGTGACGGGATCTCGATTTGCATGAAGACGGAATCCTCCAACGCCATCAGCTGATCGAACCCGACCTGAATGAAACCATTGGCATTGGTTGGTCCCTGCCACGCATTTTGTAGACCCAGACGGGTGACCACGGCCCCTGGCATGCTGCCATTGCCGTAGACCATGGCGCGGCTGCCGCTTTGATCCGGCAGCAAAATGCAAACCGGCCGCCCTCGTCCAACCTTGGCGGCAAGGCTCTGCATTCGCTGCTCTATGTTTGACAGGACGGCCTCGACTTCACTGGACGGAAGGCCCGCAGCACGTCCGCACTGACGAAGAATGGCTGCCGCCCGCCCGTAAGACTTATCGCCCGTCATATCCTCGACGACCTCGACCGGCGCGATTTCGTTCAGGCGCTTCGTCATGAACAGGCTAGCTGCGCCAATAAGAATGAGGTCTGGGCGGAGCCTGTCCAGCAGTTCCAGGTTGACTTCCCAGAAGGGCCCGATGTCGTAAGTCGAGGCGGGCAGGAGTTGCGGCATGCGCTGGTTGTAGTAGCCAGTATCGGCAACGGCGAGTGGCGCGACACCCAAAGCAAGAAGAGACTCGGCGGCAGCCCAATCCACGGCGGCAATGCGCCTTGCGGCCTCGGCCACAACCGGCATCGAAGGCAGAAGAGCGGCAAGGCTACCGGTGATGAAAAAGCGTCTGTTCAACATGACATTCGTGGAGGCGCGGCCTTGCGGCCGCGCCTTCCCCAATCTCAAAAATCGACGGTCAGTTTGCCGATAACGGTACGTCGATCGCCCTGATAGCAGGAGTAGCTCGCCTCGCAGGTCGAAAAGTACTTCTTGTCGAACAGGTTGGTCGCATTCAGGGAGACCTTCGCATGCTCGTTGATCCGGTAACTTGCCCCAAGGTCGACCAGCGTCCGGCTGGGCACGGAGAACGTGTTGGCATTGTTGCCGTAGACCTTGCCGACATAACGAACGCCAGCCCCGAGCGATGCGCCTTCCAGAAGGCCTGCCTCGAACGTGTAGTTCAACCAGGCTGAGGCCTGTTGTTCTGGCACGAGCATGGGGTGCTTGCCCACATTGCCGGTGGCATCGCGTGTGATCTCCGCATCGGTGTACGTGTAGGAACCGACAAAGTCCCAGCCACCGCCGAGGCTAACCTTGCCTTCCAGCTCCAGACCGCGCGAAGCGATCTCGCCCGTTGCCACAGCAAAGCCGTTGGCGAGGTAGTTCAAGACATTGGTTTTTTTGATGTCAAAATAGGCGATCGTGAACAGCCCATCGAAGCCTTCAGGCTGATACTTCAAGCCGGCTTCCCACTGGCGGCCCTTCGAGGGATCGAAGGTATTGCCGTCTTCATCCACACCGCTGTTCGGGACGAAGGACTGCGAGTAGCTGACATAGGGAGCAAGACCGAAGGACGTGACGTAGCTGAGGCCGGCGCGACCGGAAAAGTTACCGATGTTGATATCGGTATCAGCACCTGTCAGACGGTTATGCGTGTCCAGGCTGAGCCAGTCATAGCGCCCACCCAGCGTTGCGACGAAGCCATTTCCGAATTTGATCTGGTCCTGGGCGTAGATGCCTGTCTGGCTGTAGCGTTCCGCATAACTAATCATGGGCGTTGTGGGTGTCGGGACAGTGACGCCGTAGACAGGTGCGTAAGGATTCTGAGACGGCGCCGCCCCCTGGAAACGCCGGACATCGGCATCAGACCAGCTGTAATCAAGACCGAAAAGCGCTTGGTGGGATAAGGCACCCGTCTCGAACTCGGCTTGGGCCTGGTTGTCGATTGAAAAGGTATCAAAGCTCTCGTCGAAATGCCGGGCAACACGGTTAAGGCCAGATGCGGAGAGCCCAGAAAGAAAAAGGTTGTCGAGCGTGAAGTCGACATGGCCGTAACGCGCGTTCTGGCGGAATGTCCAAGTGTCGTCGAACCGGTGCTCGAACTCATAGCCGATGCTTTGTTGCTCCTGGGTACTCTGGTTGAAATTGGGGTCACCAAGGAGAATGTTTGTCGGCGTGAAGAGCATGATCGTGCCGCCGCTCTTATCCTTCAGCGCCTGACCGGTCACCGTTAGCGTGGTATCCTCATCGGGCTTCCAAGTCACCGCCGGCTGAATCATCAGCCGGTCGTCCCCAATATCTGCGCCGTTGGAATACTCAAACTGAGTGTTCGCATTCCGAGCGACGCCAATGATCCGGTAAAGAACGCTCTCTTCCTGGTTGACCGCGCCACCCAAATCGAACGCCACCTGTTTCCGGTCGTGACTTCCGTATTGCATTTCAATCTGCCGAACCGTGTCTGCTGTCGGCTTCCGCGAGGTCTTGTTGACGATGCCGCCTGCATCGCTTTGGCCGTAGAGCGACGATGATGGGCCACGCAGAACCTCGACACTATCCAGGGCGTAAGGATCAGTACGGAAGAAACTGTAGCTGCTGGAAACCTGTCTCAGCCCATCGAGATAGGAACTCGTGGCCTGAGCGTTGAAACCCCGCATCATGATCCAATCATAGCCCTTCGGATCCGGTCCATAAGTTTCGATGGCAACACCTGGAACGTAACGCAGGACCTCCGACACGCTTTGTGCGTTCTGCGCTTCCATCTGTTTGCGGCCGATGACCGACACCGATTGCGGGGTTTCTATGAGAGGCGTATTTGTCTTGAGTGCCCCAGTGGAGTTGGACGAGACAAAACTGTTCGCCCCGTTGTTGTCGCCGACAACCGTGATCGGATCGAGGACGGTGGAACCCTCGGCCGCCGCTAGACCAGCATCCGCCCCCTGGGGGCCAACCAGCGCCGCCGAGCCTGCGCCGCTGATCCTGACTGTGATGCCGGTGCCATTGACGATCTGCTGCAAGGCCGCAGTCGGTTTCATGCTGCCGGAAACGGCCGTCGAGGTCTTGCCGGCGGCCAGCACCGGCGAATAGCTGATTTGCCAGCCACTCTGGCGGATGAAGGCATTGATGGCTGCCGACAACGGCTGGGCCGGGATCTGGAAGCTGATTGTTTCCGTTGCACCAGCGACAGTCTGGGCCTGAGCCGAAGCAATACCCGGAGCAAAACCGACCATGCAGGCGAGCATGGTGGATGCGAGAAGCACAGTTTTCTGGTGCCGACGACGCTCGTCAGTCGTGATCTCAACGCGTTCTTTTTCGCCCCTTGCCATACTCGTCCTACCCCTCGTTCAACACATGGATCGGCCGCACATCAGGCGTTTCCGACCCCTCTGTCAGCAAGGACGCAGCAGGGTTTCAAAACCGGCAAAAAAAGTTGACACTCTATCGAAGGATTATCAGGCCGCCGGGAACGCGGTGGAATCCGGCCCCTGCCACGTCAGCAAGAGTCCGAACCGCGCCCTCGACATCATCGAGGCGATAATTGCCGGTCACCTTCAGCTGGTTCACCCGCTCATCAGCGACCAGGATCGCTCCACCGTGATAGCGCCGCAGTTCGTCGAGAACATCTCCGAGAGGTGCGTCTTCGAAGACGATCCGGCCTTCGCGCCAGGCGAGTGTCGCGGATGTATCGGCAGCATGAACCGGCGACACGGACGCTGCCGTTATGCTGACCGTCTCGCCCGGCTGCAGCACCGCCCTATCCTTGCCATCGCACAGACAGAGAACTTGGACACGGCCCCGCTCAAGTATGACCGCATCTTCGTTGGCGCCCGTTCTGACCGAAAAAGCCGTGCCCAGCACTTCGACCTCGCCATATCGGCCGCTAACGGTAAAGGGATGGGCGGCATCGTGTACGACATCGAGATAAGCTTCGCCACGCAGCAGGCGGATGTGACGCCGGCCGGCACCGAAGTCCAACGCCACCGCCGTGTCGGTATTGAGCAACATCATGGAGCCATCCGGCAGCAGAACTCGCCTCTGTGCTCCCGTCGCCGTAACATAATCCGCCTGGAGCGCGATTGTCAGGGCCGGGTATTGCCAGATTCCCGCAGCAATTAGAATCGAGGCGGCCAAAGCAGCAGCCCTCCGCGGCCAGCGGGGGCCGCTCGGCCGCATCAGCGCGGACCGGGCGACAGGCAGCGCTTTCACGGCTTCAAGGAAAGGTTCCGAGTTCCACACAATCTCAAGGCCTCGAAATTCTTCCTCATGTCGGGGATCCTTCGCCAGCCATGCGCGAAAATCGGCGCGCGTCGCTGCATCCTGCTTGCCGTCACGCAGCCGCAAGAACCAGCCCAGGGCCTGATCCACCACAGGATCGGTATGGGTGAAGTCGCTATCCGTACGGTCTTTGTCCTGCGCGTCCTGATGTCTCACTTAGCCGATCCACTCAAAGCGTGTTTGCAGGTTCCTGATACCTTGACGCATGAGCACATCCAATCCCGCAAAATTCTTTACAGGAACGAATAGTCGGCCCGTATTCACGGTAATCACTTTGCACGAGACTGTGAAAGGAAACGCCATCCCGTGGTCCTTACTTCCCGTCCAGACGCGCTATGGCATCCCGGCAATGGGCCATGGCGAGTTTTAGATCATTAAAGACAGTCCGTTCGGAAATGCCGAGATGTTCAGCTATGCGAAGATTGGACCATTCTTCGATGCGGCTGAGGAGCAGCACGGCCTGGGCGCGCTTCGGCAAGGTGGTAAGCGCCTGCTGAAACACGCCTAACGTCTGCCTCTCGATCAATGCCTGCTCAATCGAGGGAATGTCCGCCGAGACGGCGGCAAGGAAAGCCTCATCCAGGCCCTCCACCTCCGCTCCTGCCCGCGTCTTGCGGCGCCGTAGATGATCGAGCGCAAGATTGCGAGCGGTCTGGTGGAGGAAGCCCTCGATGTGCTCGACCCGGCCATTCTCGACCGCCTTGCGGGCACGCAGGTAAGTCTCCTGCGCCAGGTCTTCAGCTATGGAAGGATCCCGCACAATACGCATCACCGTCCACAATAGGGAGCGCCGGTGGGCGGCAAAAATCGCGTTCAAGACTGAAGGCAAGTGCGATGCCTCCTGAATGACAATTGCAACACACAGAGGGGGGCACAATTATTTATTCGGTGAGCTACCATTTACCGTTTGATACGCTTCAGGGGCATTGGGAACTCCATACATCCACGAGCTTCCCTAGCTGTCGCTCACTAAATCGCATACCAAACAGATGCAACAAAAACTTGATGAATGCATACCAGTTATTTCTTCTGGCGTGCCGAAAGAAGGCTCAGCTTGCATCAGCGATGCTGTGGTACAACCTTTTTGCAGCTTATGCGCGAGAGGATATGAGTGTCTCCTATATCCACACTCACACCACCTGCTTTTGAGTGGAATCGATCCAGTTATAATCCAAACGTCAGCAACGCCGGGATGTAGAGCCCCAATCGAATTCCCTGTTAGCGCCTAAGGGCCGAGATCGGGATAGCGGATAGGCGCTCTCCGCGTCGCGCAGAAAGCTGCTGCTGGCAGTTCTGATCTCGCTTTGCGCGAGCGGAAGCAATCGAACCATCTCCATCCGCCCTGCGAGCGAGTCCGACACACGCGGCAAGGTCATGAGATTGGCAGAACCGGTCAGAAGGAAGCGTCCCGGACGCTGGTCAGTATCGACGCTCTCCTTGATTGCGGAGAGAAGCTCCGGAGCAGGTTGGATCTCATCGATGACAGCGCGATCTATACCTCTGACAAAGCCAACAGGATCCTGAAGCGCTGCGTCCAGGGTGGTCGCATTATCAAGAGTGTAATACTCCATGGCCTGGGCAGCGATCTTCTTCGCCAGCGTCGTCTTCCCTGATTGTCGGGGCCCATCGATCAGCACAACTCGCGTGTCCGACATGGCATCGGCCACGCGTTGCTCAACGAGCCTTGGATAAAGCGCCACAGCGAACTCCTTCGATGACCATTCGCAATTACAGCGGCGACCAATTGAAAGTCACGCTATGACCATCTGAAAGATTGACGGCGCCAGATTGTAATCAGAACTTGGGGCCTGCAGCATGGCGGATGCCAGTGCAACCACGAAAACGGCTTGTCAAAGCTATTTGGAGGCACGTGCTCGCCAGCCATTTAGAAGCGCGACACTGGCCGATCCGCCCCGATCTGAGCGGCAGACCCGCGTGCATCTCTTTCCAGAAGCCGCACTGATCCATCCTGCACAGCGCAGACATCCGACAAGTGTGAGGACAGTCGTCTTACCAGACCCGGAAGGCCCCATCAGCAGCAATTCATCGCCGCCGCCCAGAATGATCTGATGGCGATCATGGTCTCGGGAGAGATCGACGCTGAGGCCAAAAAGGCAAAAGCTCCTCGAGGCTGGGGCTGAGGATCTTTCAAGCAAATTTCTGAAGTGGTGGAATTTGTAAGATCTGGTTGCGGGGGCGCATCCACACAAAAAGGGTGGACGAACGCGACGCAGCAGCAGCCACCCGCTCAGCCAAGGGCGTCAAGGAGGTCGCCGCCGAATCCCCAGCCGGCATTCCGCCCGGAGGAATTTGCCGCCGCTGCCGTCTTCCTGGCCTTCGAGCCACACTTGTATATGAAGGGAAGCAAGATCCGCGTGGATGACGGCGCCATCAGATCCATCTGAAGCCGACTTAAGCAATACGGACGGACTCGAAAATATCCGTCCCAAACTTACGCGCCCACAGCACGACATGCCATCCGATATGGAAGGCCGCGCCAACTGAATGGGTCACGCCGTCAGAAAATCCGCCATCTCCACATTGTAGAAGGTTTTCGTGCGCGGCCCCGTGATGATGGGATCAATGCGGCGCACGCATTCCAGGTAGTGCGCAGTCTTGCGGTGCTCATCAAGTGCCTCTGCGGACTTGAATACCTCGTAGATCACAAAGCTGTGGTCATCCTCGGGGTTGCGTAGCACGTCAAAGCGAAGGTTTCCGGGCTCGCGGCGGGTGCCCTCATAATTGATCCGGAAAGCATCGAGAAACTCGTCGACATGGCCTTGCTTGACGTGAATTGCGACCATTTGAATGAGCATAACTGTATCCTGACTAGTTGTTTTATCTTGAAATTCAGAGGCCGGGTGCCTTCCACATGGCCGTGGTGATGCCCTCATCGACAAGTTGGCGCTGCAATGCGTAGGCGCGTGCCCATCGGTCGCCAGCCTCATCATAGATGGCCTTATGCGCGGGGTTTGGTTCGAAATGTTTGTCCCAACGGACCCAGCTTTCCGCAGCTTCGACAAAATCGCGTCTCAGGCCAATGCCAATCGCAGCGGAAGCAGCACATCCAAGGGCGGTTGCCTCCTTCACGACGGGTGTCACGACGGGCAGCCCTGTCGCATCAGACAGGATCTGTGACCAATGGGCAGATTTCGACGCACCGGCAGCAAAAACGATTCTTTCAGGTGTCTTCCCCGTCAGCCTGAAAATCGCATCGAGATTGCGTGCAGCAACTATGGCTGCATTCTCCTGCAAGGCCCGGAAAATGGCAGCCTTGCCGGACTTGTCCGGATCGATCGAAAGGTTCAGCAAGGAAGGCGCAGCGTGGTACCAATTGCCGTAATGCATGACGTCCGAGAAAACCGGAATGATGCCGTAGGCGCCAGGAGGAATAGACGCTGACGTTTGCTCCAGCAGCGTGTAGGCGTCTCCGTCTGGTCCGGCAGCGGCCATCTCTTCCGCGCCAAAGCTGTCACGGAACCAGCGCATGACGGCGCCCACGAAGAAGCTGATTGCTTCGGCCTGGTTGAGCCCGGTTACAACATGCGGATTGATCCGAAGATCCATCGACGGATCGGATACATCAAGACCGACATTGACCACCTGCTGCCAGAACGTGCCACCAAGCACGGCGCAGTCCCCTTCCCGCACAACACCGATCGCCGCCGCACCGCTCTGGCAGTCGCCACCGCCCATGATGACGGGTGTTCCCGCCTCAAGTCCCGTTTCCAACGCGGCCTTTTCCGTCACCCTTCCGATCATCGTTCCCGGCTCGACGCTCTCTGGAAAGATGTCGTCGCGCAGACCAGCCTTGGCCATGGCGTCTGGCAGCCAATCGCGCGCCGTCAAGCTGTATAGGCCGGTCGTCCCCGCATTGGAGGGATCGCTGGCGATGACACCGGAAAGGCGGGCCAGAACCCAATCGGACAACATGCTAATGCGGTGAATGCCGCCATAGATTTCCGGCAGGTTTCGCTTGAGCCACAAAAGCCTGGGCAGAGCCCCAAGCGCAAAGGTCTGTCCGCTTTTCTCATAGAGCTCTCGCTCCAGTTCAGGGAATTCCCGCTTCAGGTCCCGCACTTCATTGACGGCGCGGCTATCGACATTGGCACAGGCCCAGATCTCCCGGCCGTTGCTATCATAGGCGACAATCGCCTCGCGCATGCTGGTCGCGCTGACAGCCTTGATATCACCAGCCTTGATGCCTGCTTCAGCGATCGCCCCGCGAATGGCATGCGAAAGAAGAGACCAGTTCCCCTCTACATCAAAATCCATGGATCCGGGGAAACGCGGATCAGCCTTGTGCCACCATTCATGCTGTGCGCTCGCCACCTGGTTTCCGTTCTCGTCGAAAATGACGGCGCGCCCGCTGCCTGTTCCGGCATCGACAGCGAGCAGATAGGAAGTGGTCATGAGTTCAGTCCTTCATTTCAAGGAGGCCGGCCGCCGTCGTCTCGTCGGTAATCAGGATCCCGACGAACTTGCCACGCAATGCGGCATGGATGGCTTGCACCTTGTGCGTACCGCCAGCTGCCGCCACGACCTTCTCGGCGCGAGACAGCGCCGCCAGTTTCACCCCGATGACCCTGTCATGCAGAGGCAGGTCGAGCGGCTCACCGCGTTCATTGTAGAATTGGCACAGGATATCGCCGACAGCACCCTTGCGGCGCAAAGGCTCGACCTCATCCGGGCTCACATAGCCGGAACGCACGACTGTCGAGGCTCCGGAGAGTTCACCAATACCCACGAGCTGGTAGGTCGCGTTGAGTGCCATATCGAGGAGATTGGCAACGGCAGGCTCTGAGGAGAGATTGCGCGCAACATCGGGATCGCGGACGACGAGCGGGGCAGGAACAAGGTGAACGCTGCTTCCCCAGTTGGCCGTGCGCATCCCGTCGACATAGGTACCGACACCCCCGGTCAGGCTGACCAGGCCGATATTGCGCTCGTTTGCCAGGTGTCCAAGGCGTTGGATCGTATTCGAAACCGTTGCCCCCCAGCCGACGGCGAGCAGATCATTCGTCTGAAGCCTTTGCATGAGGAATTGTGCTGCAGCCTGGCCAAGCCGATCACTCGGATCCTGATCGGGAAGCTGCGGAACCACATAGGCTTCCAGCAGTCCGTAACGTTCCTTGATTTGCCGCTCAAGCGTGAGGCATCCCTGATAGCGCGAGTTGATGCGCACCTGAATTATGCCCGATCGGCGCCCGCTTTCCAGGAGCCGGGACACCTTGATCCGCGACATGTTGAGCTTGTCGCCGATCTCATTCTGCGTCAGGCCGTCGTTATAATAGTACCATGCGATCCGCGTGAGGATTTCCTCATCTGCGTCCGCATAACTCCATTCACGATTTTCCGATGCCATGCGCCAGGGCTCCCTCGGCCTTTATTGATCATTTGCATATCAAATAAACATTTGATCCGTCAACGTCGACGTTGATGGAAAAAATTCCACCATGCCTAATCAGTTGATTTCCGCCGAAAATTCATTGTTTGCAGCGCAATATAACGTCGTTGGCAAAAAGATGGGTCTCGTGAACATGTTGACGAATTCGTATCATTGTGATCACTTGATTGTCACGAGATACATATGAACAGGTGCGGCATGACAGGTAGCCAGACGACCGGGAGGGTCGCGAAGCTCACCGAAATCTGGAAATCCTTCGGCGCAATCCCCGTGCTGAAAGGCGTTTCGCTCGATTTGCAAGCCGGAGAGGTTCACGCCCTCCTCGGCGGCAATGGCGCAGGCAAATCCACGCTTATGAAGATCATGTCTGGCGTGATCGCGGCCAATTCAGGCTCGATCGAGATCGACGGACAGGCACTAACACATGCATCACCCGCTCAGGCCCAGGCACTCGGTCTCTATCTCGTGCCGCAGGAAGCGCACATTCTGCCCAACCAGACTGTTCTGGATAACATCTGCCTTGGCCTCCGGCCCTCGCCACAGACCCTTCGCCCCCGTGTCGAGCAACTCATCGCCGAGCTCTCCGTAACGCTTGATCTCGATGGACAGGCTGCAGCCCTGGAGATTGCAGAACGACAGATCGTCGAGATCTTGCGTGGCCTTGTTCGTGACGCACGCGTCCTCATTCTCGATGAACCCACATCCGCGCTGACCCCGTTCGAAACCAGCGCATTGTTTGACCGCGTTCGAAAACTGCAGGCGCAGGGGGTCGGCATATTCTTCATCTCCCACAAGCTACGTGAGATCCGGGAAATCTGCGGGACAATCAGCGTCTTGCGGGATGGTCTTATCGTGCTTTCAGGGTCTCTCGACAGTTATACCGATGCAGCCATCGTCGAAGCGATGAGTCGGGTCCAGATCGGCGCGACACCTTCGAGGATTCGAGAGCAACGCGTCGCAGACAACACTGATGCGCCTCGCCTTTCCGTGTCCGGATTGAGTGGTGAAGGATTTCAGGACATCAGTCTTCAGGTCCGCAGTGGCGAGATCCTGGGGCTTGCCGGCGTCGTTGGCGCGGGACGAACAGAGCTCGCCGAGACCCTGTTCGGCCTGAGACATCAGTCGGCAGGAACAGTCACACTTGATGGACAGGAGCTCAGGAAGAGGTCTCCACGCCTCTGCATCGATCGCGGGCTCGTCTATTTGCCGGAGGATCGCCAGCAGCATGGGCTCTTCCTCGAAGCCCCTCTCTTCTGGAACGTCTCCTCTTATCTCGTGCACCGCCTGCCCTTCTTCCTGCGGCCAGGCTCAGAGAAAAAGAGCTTCGAGGCGTTTCGTCAGTCCATGGGCATCAAATGCAACGGCGCCGGCCAGGAGGCGCGCGGCCTGTCGGGCGGCAACCAGCAAAAGGTATTGATGGCAAAATGCCTGGCGGTGCAGCCAAAGGTGCTGATCCTCGACGAACCCACACGTGGCGTCGACGTGGCGGCGCGCAACGACATCTATAATCTCATCGAAAAACTCGCTCTCGAAGGCGTGGCGATCATCCTGATCTCCTCCGACTTCGACGAAATCGAGCAACTGGCCGACCGGGTCGAAGTCATGGCCTTCGGACGGCAAGGTGGCGAACTGAAGAACGACATCTCGGTCGATGCGATTGCGCGGCTTGCCTTCGGCGCTTCGGAGGCCCGTCATGCTTGACCTTTTTGCCAAGAACCGCGTCGCAACCCTCCTTGTCGTTCTTGCCCTTGCCTATGCCGCCATCGGCGCTGCGGCACCGGGCTACCTGTCAGGCGCCACGCTTTCCTCTGTCCTTTCGAGCAGCCTTGTCCTCATGCTGATCTCGCTCGGCACCATGATCGTCATCCTGACGCGTAACATCGACGTCTCGAGTGGCTCGGTCCTCGGTTTGAGCGCAGCCATTCTCGGTCTCTCGCTGAATGCCGGCATGAGCCTGCCGCTGGCAATCGCTGCATGCCTTCTGACAGGCGCCCTCGCCGGCGCATTCAACGGTCTGATGGTGGCCTATCTCGGCATCCCCTCCATCGTGGCGACACTTGGAACACTTGGCCTCTACCGTGGAATCATGCTGGTCATGACGGGCGGTCGGTGGATCGAGGACCTCCCACAAGGCTTGAAGGCACTGGCTGCCAATCTCGGCTTTGGCTTTTCCTCTCTTACGGTCGTCGTCCTCGCGCTCGTCGTTCTGACCTGGATTGGCCTTCGCAAGACAAGGTTCGGTCGCTTCTTCTACGCTGTCGGCGACAACAAGGCGGCCGCTCACCACCTGGGAGTCCCGGTGCGCCGTGTCCAGTTTGCAGCTTTCGTGGCGACAGGCATCTGCTCCGCTCTCGCCGGCCTCGTCTTTGCAGCCCAGATCGGATTCATCCCGAACCAGGCTGGCAATGGCATCGAGTTGAAGGCGATTGCCGTCAACGTGCTCGGCGGCGTCAGCCTTCTTGGTGGCACAGGCTCGGTCGCTGGCGTCTTTGCCGCAGTGATCTTCATCACCTCGATCGACAGTGCTCTCGTCTTCCTGAAAATTCCCGCCTACTGGAACGACTTCATCGCCGGCGCACTGCTCTTGAGCGTGTTGCTGCTTGATGGCCGGATCCGGCAGTTGATTGATCGGCGCATCCGTGCCCGCCGCTACGCGATCCATGAGCGTTTGCCATCTCACGAACAGACAACTGCACGCACTGCGGAGGCTGCCCGATGAAGCATCTCTTCTTCCGATGGGAGACGGCACTCTTTGCCATGCTTGTTGTCGAGCTCGCAGTCTTCGGGCTTATCAATCCAAGGTTCCTCAATGTCGCGAACCTTGTCTACGGTACGTCCGACTTCATCCAGATCGGGATGGTCGCCCTGCCGCTGACCCTGGTCATCATAGCCGGCGGTATTGACGTCTCCTTCGCTTCGGTGATCGGCCTGGCTGCCATCATCTTCGGCGTTGCTACATTCTACGGCGTCCCCTTACCGCTGGCGATCGCTTTGGCACTCGCGACGGGCGGCATTTGTGGCCTGTTCAATGCGACGCTCATTCACCTGTCGAAGATCCAGCCCCTCGTTGTCACACTGGGAAGCCTTTATCTGTTCCAGGGCACGGCCACAGTTGCATCCGGCCTTGTCGGGGCTGGTGGCTACGAGGGAATTGGCAACTTCCCTGAGGCTTTCAATGCCTTCGGATATGCCGAGTTTCTCGGACTACCTACGTCGCTCGCACTCTTCCTCGCGCTCGCATTTGTCCTTGTTGTCCTGCTGCATTTCACCCGCTTCGGTCGCACTGTCTTCCTCGCGGGGCTGTCCGAGGACGCCGCACGCTTCGCCGGTATTCCGGTCAGGCGCGTTCAGACGATCACCTATGTGATCACAGGCCTTTCGGCAGCGATCGCCGGCCTCGTGATGTCGGCCTATTTCGGTTCAGCCCGTGTCGATCTGGGTTCCGCAACACTGCTGCCGGCAGTCACTGCAGCCGTACTCGGTGGCGCATCGATCTATGGTGGCCAGGGATCAATCCTCGGCACGCTCCTTGCAACATTCGTCATCGGCTATCTGCAGCAGGGTCTGCAGGCAGCCGGGGTTCCCAGCCAGATTTCCAGCGCACTTTCGGGAGGGTTGCTGGTTGTCGCGGTCGCATTGCGCCATGGGAGCGCAATGCTGGCCGATTTCATCGCCGTTGCCCGGCAACAGAAAAAGCCTACGGCAACGGTCACTTCAGGAGGAGAAAGTAAATGATCAAGACCATGTTGAAATCGGGCGCTCTGGCGAGCGTTCTTGCAGCCGGAACGATGCTCGGCGCAGGCTCGGCCAGTGCCGAAAACCAGATTGCCTTCATCCCCAAGCTGGTCGGTGTCGGCTTCTTCACCTCGGGTGGCGCAGGTGCCGTCAAAGCCGGCGAAGAGCTCGGCGCCAAGGTAACCTATGACGGACCGACTGAGCCGAGTGTTTCGGGCCAGGTCCAGTTCATCAACAATTACGTCAACCAGGGCTACAATGCCCTGATCGTGTCATCGGTTTCGCCCGACGGCCTGTGCCCTGCCCTGAAGCGTGCCATGGAACGCGATGTTCTGGTGATGACCTGGGACAGCGACGTCAATCCGGATTGCCGCAGCTACTACATCAACCAGGGAACGCCGGAGCAACTCGGTAGCCTGCTGGTCGAGATGGCAGCAGAAGGCGTGACGAAGGAAAAGGCAAAGGTCGCCTTCTTCTACTCGAGCCCCACCGTCACCGACCAGAATGCCTGGGCGGAAGCGGCAAAGCAGAAGATTGCCAAGGAGCACCCGGGTTGGGAGATCGTCACCACACAATACGGTTACAATGACGCGCAGAAGTCCCTGCAGACAGCCGAAAGCATTCTGCAGACCTATCCCGACCTCGATGCGATCATCGCTCCCGATGCCAACGCGCTTCCCGCTGCAGCGCAGGCCGCCGAGAACCTCAAGCGCGCCGAAGGTGTAACGATTGTCGGCTTCTCCACGCCGAATGTCATGCGCCCCTATATCGAGCGCGGCACGATCCAGCGTTTCGGTCTCTGGGACGTCACGCAACAGGGCAAGATCTCCGTCTACGTCGCCGATCACGTCCTGAAGAACGGACCGATGAAGGTTGGCGACAAGCTGGAAATCCCGGGCGTCGGCACCGTCGAAGTCTCAGCAAACAGCGTCCAGGGTTACGACTACGAGGCGGAGGGCAATGGCATCATCCTGCTTCCGGAGCGGACCGTCTTTACCAAGGACAACATCGGCAACTTCGACTTCTAACAAACTGCCGAACGCACGGCGGGCGGCTTCGGCTGCCCGCCGACTTCATTCAAAAGATAGGATATGCCGATGCAAAGCCGCTGGAACGACGAAGACGCAAACGCTTATGTGGAAGCCGCACGCGCTGCCGGCCAAAGTGATGCCCTCGGCCTTCGGATCTACTCCTCCCGCATCATCGGTGGCGATCCGGACCTCGTCCTGCACGGAGGAGGCAACACATCGGTGAAGGTTGTCGCCGACGATGGCTCTAAACTCATGCACATCAAAGGCAGCGGATGGGATCTCGACACGATCGAAGCGCCGGGGCTTCCTGCCGTGCACCTCGCTCCCCTGCTTGAGGTGCGCGATGGGTCAAAGCTCTCCGATCCCGACATGGTCACGCTGCTACGCCGGAACCTGATCTCAGCGGATGCACCGAACCCGTCGGTCGAGGCGTTGCTGCATGCCTTCCTGCCCTTCACTTTTGTTGATCACACACACGCGACGGCCATTCTTGCGCTGGCGGACCAACCGGACATGCGCGAAGCCGTAAAGCGCATCTACGGCAGCCGCGTCGCTTATGTCCCTTACGTCATGCCTGGATTTGACCTCTCTATTGCAGGCGACATTATCTATCGGGAAAATCCGGGCTGCGAGGGGCTATGGCTTGAAAACCACGGGCTTTTCACCTTTGCGAATGACTCCCGTACGTCCTATGAGCTGATGATTGAATTCGTGACGATGGCGGAGGAAGAGCTTGCCCGAGCCGGTGTCACTCTCACTGGACCGCAAAACAATGACGGGCAGCAAGACCAGGACCTCAGGTTTCGTTTGGAAAGCGCCCTCTCCCAGCCTGACTCACCATTCGAGAAAGCCATCTTCTTGGACTATCGCTCGACATCCGCCATCAGGGACTATGCCGCCAGAGAGAATCTCGATGAGATCGCACAGAGAGGCACGGTGACACCAGATCACGTCATCCGGATCAAGCCTTGGCCGATGATCATTGACGCCGACGCAAGTGACGCGGCTATCAACAAGGCGCTCGATGGCTACGCCATCCGCTATAGAGCGTACTTCGAGCGCAATGCCGCACGCCAAAGCGAGCCAAAGCAGATGCTCGATGTCTATCCCCGTGTCATCATTGTTCGCCACCAGGGCATGTATGCGCTTGGAAGTACAGAAAAAGCGGCAAGGATCGGCGGAGACCTCTGCGAGCAAGCGACACGTGCAATCAATGCGGCCGAGGCTTACGGCCGGTTCACCCCGATCGGGGAAGCCGATCTCTTCGATATGGAGTACTGGTCACTTGAGCAGGCCAAGCTGAAGCTGGCGGCAAACTGAAAGGTGCCACAACGACGTCGTGCGCGCCTGATCTTCGACGGGATAACTGCCGACCTGTAATTTTAGGCATTCCACCAGGTCCAATTTTGTTATTTCTTGGCCAAATTGCACACGGATCGGTCCAAACATCGCTTCTGGCTCCTTGATGTGAATCGAACCAGCGTTCCGAAGAACCTCCCCCCATCACCACCATTGCAACCAACTCCGAGCTTTCAGTTATTGCAGTTAGAGGCCTTGTTCGCTATATTGGCGGATAAGGAGATATCGCCATGGTCAGCCAGATTGTTCACTTCGCGAGACTGTCAGATCGCGACCGAAAAATAGCAACGCCCTTGCCAAAGCTGGTTGCCGGCGACAGGCTGGAACTCCACGTTCGGGATGCAGGTGGCAAGGAACGGACGCTCCCGATCCCGCCCTCGGCCGCCGCGGCTGTTGAAGCCCTTCTGGCGCACATGCTGCGCGGAGAGCGTGTTGCCGTGCTGGCCGAGGACCAGGAACTAAGCCCGAGCGAAGCTTCAGCCATCCTCGGTATCTCCCGCCCGCTCGTCGTCTTACGTATGGACCGGGGCGAGTTGCCATTCCGCTACGTCGGTAAACACCGCCGCGCCCTCCTTAAGGATGTGCTCGCTTTGAAGTCGAAGCTCGACAAACGACAAACGGCGATGGAAGCGCTAGCCGAGGACACAGAGGACCTGATCGAGACCTATGGCCTCTAATCCGCCAGTCGCGGTCTACGATGCCTGCGTCCTCTACCCCTTCCACCTGCGCAACATTCTGATCCAGTGCGCTTTCGATGGCCTCGTCGAGGCGCGCTGGACCGATGATATACATGACGAGTGGATGCGCAATCTCGCCGCCAACACACCAGGCTTGTCCATCGAACGCCTGGAAGCCACGCGCGACCGGATGAACGCTGTCCTCCCAGAGGCAGTCGTGGAAGACCATCGCCCGTTTATTGCGGATCTCACGCTACCGGATCCCGACGATCGACATGTCCTCGCAGCAGCCATCGCCGGCAAAGCCTCCGTCATCGTTACCTGGAACCTTAAGGACTTTCCCGCAATAAACCTTCTCGCACATGGTGTGACGAGCAAGTCGCCAGATGATTTTCTTACCGATCTCCATACGGCGTTTCCGGAAGCGCTAATCTCCAGCGTCAGAAGTGCGAGGCATAATCTGCGTAAGACAGTCCCATCGGTTGAGGCGTTCGTCGACGCGCTTGAACAAGGCGGGTTGAAGAAGTTTTCAGGGGTGCTTCGCCGGAACATAGCCGGATTGAAGTGAGCAGAATCCTTGAACTGCCGAGAGCGCCCCACGACTTCCGTGGGTTACCGTGTCGCCCTCGCCAGCTTTACGAACTTTTAACTGTCTGCCCCTAATTCCGCACGCCCTCGGCCTGAGGCACCGAGAAACTGCGGAATGACACATGCCAAACGAAGATCTTTCCAAACACCATTTTCAGAAGAAGATTTTGACCTATTGCGATGTCCGTATTGCACCCGTGGCGCCGGATTGGGTCGTACAGAACATAAGGCCGTACCTTATCGGTTTGATCACTTGTCGAAAGGCACCCGCTCTAGCGAACAATCGCTATGACTGGCGGCACATTGCACATGATTGCGGAATCGATGAAGCCCTGACGACAACTCTGAAGAAGCAACTGCGACCAGCGCTGGATGCGATCATGCGCTGGCTGAAGGAGCCGCCTGTGGAAGACGACGCTCCAAGAGGCAAAAGACCGCATGCAATGCTGAAAGCCGGCACTAGGAAAAGGATCACACCTTCCTCGACGAGCCATCATCGAGAGGTCGCAGAGGTCGAGAGCCCGCCACCCCCTAACCGCCCCGGCCCCAAGCCGAGACCAGTCTCTGACAAACCAGAACCACTGTTCGAGGCGAACGAAGACCCGAGTTCATTCGCCGATGCACTCGCCTATCAAATGCGCCGCTTTGGCGAGAGTTACTGGCAACTTCACCGGGCGGTCGTTCGCATAGACGAAACCTTTGATGCGAAGACCTTGCTGTCGTGGATTGAGGGCCAGCGTGTGCCTCGCTCGGTGGCCAGCTACGACGTACTTGGCCGTATCGAGCGCAGATACGGCCTGCCGAACGGCTACTTCAAAGCGAAACTGCCCCATCAGTCCAGATCGCTATATGGCCACGATCTGGAGGACATCAGTCCGGCGGAGCGGCGCCGGCTTGCCTGGCATCTTCCCGACGACTTCGGCAGCCTGCCATTTTCGAAGCGCGAAGAGATCCTGGGATGGGTCCGGCGCGTCATCATCTCGGGGTCGACGGATTACAGACGTTTCCAGGCAGCAGCGACGAAGCAGCGCTACGCGATCCGGTTCCCTGGTGTCACATATGGCGGGAGTGCACTCACTCCTCGACTGGCGGCCTTTAGCTGGCTGCGAGATGAGGACGAAAAAGGGCCTACGACCGAGGCACTGGAGGATCCCGATCTGCTCTCCGGTGTCGTCGATGCACCCCCTCGGCTTGCGATGGAGATGGCAGACCTGATCCGCTTCAAGACGTCGACACTGACAGAGATAGGCTACCGCAGGAATGGCGTCTGGAATGAGGAGACAGCCAGCCAGAAGATCGAACATCTAGGCCTGATGTTTGGGGCACTTGCGGCATCCCCGAACGGGGTTGTCAAAGGTCGAGGCGTGCCGCTCAGCCAACTCACCTTCGGTCTCCTGATCTTCCCTGGCGTGTGGGACTGGTATTTGCAATGGCGGGAGCGCCGTCGCGGCTTCTTCACCAAATGGGAGGAAGACATGCTGATGGTGGCCATGGCCCTCACCCGCGCTGAAGTCGGCTGGATCCGCCAACATCCCGAACTGTTGCGCAACGTGAAGCCGATCCAAGGACTGATCACGACAGACGAGATTGATGCTGCTCGTCGAGATTGGCACGGTGCATGCGAGGATTTCCATCGCCATGCAGCCAACCGATCAAAAGAAATCCAGCGGGTGATGCGGGTCCACCGCGATCCATTCGAGCCAATTATGTGCGTACTGGAGGCAGATAGCCCGCTCGCTGAATATCGCAAGATCACCGAGGAGATCTTAAAGCGAATGCCCGATGAGCACCGTTACCCGAGAGCAGCCGCTGAGGCCGTCCGTTCGTTCCTGATGCTACGGCTTGGCTTACATCTCGGCCTGAGGCAGAAAAACCTTCGGCAATTGCTGGTCTGCCCGCGAGGACAATTCCCGACGGCAGAACGCCGGCTCGAAGACATGAAGCGCGGCGAACTGCGTTGGAACGAACGGGAGCGTGGGTGGGAGGTCTTCATCCCGTCCAACGCGTTCAAGAACTCGGGCTCATCTTTTTTTGGGCAGAAGCCGTTTCGTCTGGTGCTGCCGGATCTTCTTGATCTCTACACCTATCTCAATGCCTATATCGAGCGGCATCGGAAGGTGCTCCTGGGTCGCGCGCATGATCCGGGGACGCTTTTCGTCAAAACCGTCAAAACGACCAGCATCGATGCGGCGTATAATCAGACAACATTCTACGAGGCTTGGCGGTTGGCGATTCAACGCTACGGCATCTACAATCCATATACCGGCCGCGGCGCGATAAAGGGTCTGCTACCGCATGGCCCCCACAACGTCCGAGACGTGCTCGCGACGCATATCCTAAAGCAGACAGGATCCTATGAGCAGGCAAGCTATGCCATCCAGGACACGCCTGACGTCGTGCAGCAGCACTATGGGCGCTTTCTGCCGCAGGACAAAGCAGCATTGGCGGCGCGGATCCTCAACCAGGTATGGGAGGCAGCGTAGAGTGGCGGATGCGTCGCTCAGCCGATTGGAGGCAGATGCGCAAAGTATCAACGCCCGTCTACGACACTGCCTGTTGTCTCCGCCTTGAAAGGATTCGAACCACCGACCCGTTGGCCCATGCGCAAAGCGCTGAACATACGAGACCTTCCCACGACTTAAGAGACCTGCTCCGTAACTCTCTGCAAGGAATCTGCCCGGCTTGCGATGACCTTGCGAATTGCGGTCAGATGGGGTGCCTGATCCCCTCGTCGGCCAGTTCTGCAACCAGGGCATCCGCCTCTCTCACACCCCTGTCCGCCATCTGGGCAAGGTCGCGAACAAGGATGCGCTGAGACGATTTTGTTTCGGGCACCAATGCATTCCAATGCTTCAGCTGGATGGTGTCGAGCACATCGCGGCCGCCAATCTTAATGGCGAGCCTCTTCGACTAGCGGGGATAAACTGCAGTGCCAACGGCATCGTAGATCAGTGTCAGATCCGGCTCATCGGTAAGCGCTATTGTCTGCTCACCTTGACCTCCTCAATGAGCTTGTTCTCCGCCGACAACTGAGCGCGCAGGTCGTGATGCCTTCCACCTCCATCGTCTTTGGGAGTCCGACATGTGCAAGAGAGTGGTCATCTACGCGCCTTACTCAACAGATCAGCAGAACCCTGCGTCCATTGAAACCCAGATCGATTTGGGAACGTCGTTTGTTTTCGTGCGTGGCTGGACGCTTTGTCAGACATTTGTCGATGCAGGGGTAAGTGGCGCTAGCTTCGATACAAGGCCGGGTCTTACAACAGCGGACGTGTCAATGTGCAGATTGCCACAAGTGGCGCCTTCAGTGCCTTAAAAAGACACGGAAAGTCAGATGTCAGATCGCTCTGCCGTGTATTCGAACGCTCGGCTGATCAACCATCCGCGGCGAAACCGATTGTGAACCAACAGCATTTGGATATGCTAATTTAATGGACCAGAGGACCAGTCTCATTCGGCAGTTTTTCGGCATGGCCGCGGCCGTGCTCATCGTCGGGACGTTGATCATCGGCTATTGGGTGACCGCAGCAGTCGAAAACGGCGTCAAGGACAACGCAATTTCGATTAAGGCGATGTTCGTCGCCGATGCCATCACGCCTTTGGCGCAAGAACTCGCCCATGCTTCGACCCTTCGACCCGAGAACCGTGCAGAGCTCGATCGGCTTTTTGGCCAAGGATTGCTCAAAACCGAAATCGTCCTTTTCCAGATCTGGTCTGTTGATGGGACCATTGCCTACAGCAATGACGCAAAGATCATTGGACAGAGATTCAACCAGACCGACGGCATGAAGCGCGCGCTGGAAGGCGAGACTTACGCCGACTTCGACAATGTCCTTGATGAACTCAGCATCTCGGAAACACTGAGAACAGCACCGCTTCTGGAAATCTATACGCCTCTCCTTTCGCCCCAAACCGGGGCCGTCATCGGCGTGGCCGAATTCTACGCCGATGGAACAGCATTGCGGGCACTACTCGTGAAAACCAAACGCGAGGGCTTGCTCATCGTCGGTTCGGTGGCGCTTGCCATGCTCGCGGCCATCTACCTCGTTGTTTTGAGGGGCGCGGAGACAATCGCGCGACAAAGACATGCGCTCGACGAAAAGCTTTCCGAATTGTCAGGCCTTCTCACAGAGAACCAGCGCTTGGCTCGCCGGGTAAACAAGGCAAACCTGAAACTTGCCGAACTCAATGAGAATGCCCTACGCAGGATCTCGGCAGACCTGCATGACGGCCCTTTGCAACTTCTGTCCTTTGCCGGGATGCGACTGGAATCCGTCGATCCGGCCAAGGGGAGCCCCGAGCTCGTGCCCATAAAGCAAACGGTCGATGATGCCATGCGGGAAATTCGACAGATCTGCCGCGGCCTCTCCCTGCCCGAGATCAGCCAGTGGAACCTGGCAACCGTGGTGCATACTGCGATCGAGAGCCACGAAAAACGAACGGGGATCGGCGTCGCACGCGAGGTGCCGGCAGAACTTCCGCCGCTGCCACTTGCAGCCAAGACGACCGTCTACCGCTTCATTCAGGAAACCTTGAACAACGGCGCCCATCATGGGCACTGTTCAGCGCAGAGTGTGACGGTGGGACTTGAAGAACGCCGGTTGAGAGTGGCCGTGTCCGATGATGGCATCGGTTTCGACCCGGCGGCCAAAACAAACGGTCTTGGCCTTGCAGGCCTGAAGGAGCGGATCAATTCACTCGGTGGCGACTTCTCGCTGGAAACCGCGAAAAGTATTGGCACGAGCGTTGTTATGCTCCTGCCGGTGGAGTTTTCAAAGGACGCAGCATGATCAGCATATTGATTGCCGATGACCATCCGATTTTTCGACAAGGACTTGCACTGACATTGGCAGAAGCTGAGGACTTCAAGCTTTGCGCTGAGGTTGGCACTGCAGAAGATGCCTATCGATCGACAGTGGAGCTGAAACCCGATCTTCTCCTGCTCGACCTCTCCATGCCGGGCGGGGGCCAGTCCGTCATCGAGCAAATCGTTCGCGAAGCTCCCGACACACATGTCGTGGTGCTAACCGCATCGGAAGACAGCGTCGATCTCTCAGCCGCTATTAGTGCTGGCGCAAGCGGCTTCATCGTCAAGGGGATCGGTGGCCGCTCGCTGATCAACATTCTCCGCGACATCCGCGATGGACAGCACTACATCACCCCGTCCCTTGCCACCCGTGTGCTGGGGGAACTTGCGCAGGGTGGCGCGCCGGGCGACGTTGAGCAACCAGGTGCACGCGCGCGGCGTGAGCGTCTGGAGGCTCTGACCCCTCGCGAGCGTGAGATCATGGCCCTTGTCGCCAAGGGCTCGTCAAATCGCCGGATCGCCGAACAACTCGGCATCGAGGAAAAGACGGTGAAGCATCACATGACCCGCATTCTCGCAAAGCTGAAGGCCGCCAACCGAACGGAGGCGGCCATGCAGTTTCGTGATTTCGAAAACGCGATCGAAGAGAACTAAAGCCCCTTCCCAATCACTCCTCTCTGAAGGCCCTCGTGATCTGGTCGGTGAATGGCTTTGCGAGGAACGAGATGACGGTTCTTTCTTCGGTTTCGATATAGACTTCGACGGGCATGCCCGGGGTGAGTTTTGTCGCGAGATCGCCGAGGTCACTGGGGGAGAACGTCACGCTGGTCTTGTAGAAGGGCAGG
>NZ_ALJF01000016.1 GCF_000300855.1 Agrobacterium albertimagni AOL15
CAGGACCACGACGTCCTTCCAGGTGTCGGCACCCGTCTGGACGCTGACCGTGGTGTTGCCGTCCTCGACCGTTGCCCGCAGATGCGAGGCTGCGGTTTCAGCAGAGGCCTGTTCACCGAGCAGGCTGTCGAGCAGGGCCGTGACGTCGAGCACGTCGCCGTCACCGTTGAAGTCGGTGATGACATCTGCCACATCGAGCTCGTCAAGCGCCGTTCCGTCAAACACGAAGGTGTCGTTGCCGACACCGCCGGTCATCACCACCTGGCCCATGCCGCCATGCAGGATGTCATCGCCATCCGTTCCCATGACCGTCAGCGGATCCGCATCCGATCCGAAGATCGTATCGAAGCCGACTTCCATGAAGTCGCCCGTCGAGCCATCCGCGAAGGTGAAGGTGCCCGTCGAGAAGACCGTCTGACCATCTTCCTGACCACCGGTGTTGTCGGTGGTGAGCGAGATGCTGGTGACACCGTTGTCGAAGAGGCTCGACAGCTCGCCCTCGTCGCTGATGCCGTTGTTGTTGGCATCAACCCAGATCTTCAGCTTGGAGAAGGCATCGTCGCTTGCATCGATCTTGCCATCGCCATTGGTATCGAGCGAGGCGAGAGCCGCCACACCGCTTGCGAACTGGCCCCCATTGAAATCAGGCGTGAAGATCTCCGAGCCGTTGTCGATCAGGCCGTTGCCGTCGAGATCGAGTGCGAGGATCCCGTCCTTCGACGTCCAACCCATCTGATCCTTGTGACCATCGGCATTGATGTCGAACATGACGCCCGCGCCGATGGATGACAGGTCGAAGCCGTTCTTGTCGAGATCGAGGATGATCGGGTCGGCGGCGGCCACGAAGTTAGAAGCCGTCAATTTGCCGTAGCCTACGCCTGCGATCGTCAAAATATGCTCAAGCTGGAAATCCCCTGTACCAAGGTCGCTCCATCCTGATACGTTGCTCGGCACATACATCGTGTAAACGCCAGCAGAAGCTGTGCTTGTGTTGTCGGAGGTATATACGATCACAGTATAATAACCTGAGGGTATGTCGTCGATCGCTTCGGCGATCCGCTGCTCGACAGTGCCGCCGTTACTCGAGTTGGGCTAACTCGTTCCCGTCATAATCTCAATGATCTTCTGCGAACTTGAAATGTCCGAGTTTGCAGTTGTGATGGAAACAAAGGAGCCGCTAGTCAATGACTGCTGATTTTGTCCAGAGTTCAGAGTCACCGCAATCTTGTGGTTGGCGACAGAGAAGTTGCTCACTTCAGATGCGTTGTTGCCCTGCGGATTGAAGCTTGTATTGGAATAGATGATCTTGTCGTAGTTCGCCATATTGACCGGATTAGATCCGGTTACAGTTATCACGTCATTCACCGGGTTGACGGTGATAGAAGCCGTGGCAGGTGTCGCATCTTCAAGGCCGAGGTTATCCTTCGCCGCGAAGGTGAAGGAAGCCGGGCCGTTGTAGTCGGCATTGGGCTTGAAGTAGACCGAACCGGTGACCGTCTGACCGATGACGACTGCGTTGGTGCCGTTCGAGTCCAGGTACAGCGTACCGTTCTGCGGCAGCGACTTGATCACGTAGCCGACAACCGTGCCGTCAATGTCAGCACCGGCACCTGCCAGGTTGACCGTGATCGTCGTGTCTTCGTTGCCCGACGCCGAACGATTGTCCGTCGTCGGCGCATCGTTCACCGGGTTGACGGTGATAGAAGCCGTGGCAGGTGTCGCATCTTCAAGGCCGAGGTTATCCTTCGCCGCGAAGGTGAAGGAAGCCGGGCCGTTGTAGTCGGCATTGGGCTTGAAGTAGATCGAACCGGTGACCGTCTGACCGATGACGACTGCGTTGGTGCCGTTCGAGTTCAGGTACAGCGTACCGTTCTGCGGCAGCGACTTGATCACGTAGCCGACAACCGTGCCGTCAATGTCAGCACCGGCACCTGCCAGGTTGACCGTGATCGTCGTGTCCTCATCTCCAGTGGCCGATCGGTTGTCCGTCGTCGGCGCATCGTTCACCGGAGTGACGGTGATCGAAGCCGTGGCCGGCGTCGCATCTTCAAGGCCCTGATTGTCCTTCGCCGCGAAGGTGAAGGAGGCTGGGCCGTTGTAGTCGGCATTCGGCTTGAAGTAGACAGGCCCCGATACGGTATCGCCGATGGCGACGGCTTCCGTCGCCGCAGCATCCTTGAAGAGCCCACCATTTCCGGGCAGCGTCTTGATGACGAAGCCGGCAACGGTACCGTTTGCATCCGAGCCTGACAGCTGAACAGGGATCACCGTGTCTTCGTTGCCGGTGGTGGCAACGTCCTGGGTCTCCGGTGCAACATTCGGCGCAACCACGGTCACGACGAACTTGCCCGTTGCCAAGGCGATCGAGTCGCCATCGAAGTCCGTCGCCTGGACGATCGACGAGAAGTCGATGTTCACATCGGCCTGGCCAAGCGGCTTGTAAAGCGTGAAGGTGCCCTTGCCGTCTGTGGACAGAGCCAAGGTGAAGACCGTGGCTCCGCCAGACTTCGCAACCAGCAAGCCGGCCTCGAACGAGTAGATCAGATTGATGCCACCGAGCTGCTGCGGCAGGCCGGACGTGTTCGTTCCTAGGCTGAAGGTGATGTCGTCGTCGGCGCCGACCGCAACAAGATCATTGACGTCGAAGGTCGCGGAGACAGATTGACCCGTGACCGTCGTCTCGACGAGGCTGTCTAGGACATCCTTCATGGCGCTGGTCAGGTTCCTATCGGAGGTCACATTGGTCGAACCGCCGCCCGGGCCTTCCACCTGAGCGAGATTGCCGAGCCCGGCCTCATTTGCCCTAACACCATAGGCTTCGATGGTGAACTTCTGATCACGGCCGGCTCCATCGGAGTCGCTTTCGATCTTGGTGATCTCGTCGATGATCGCCTGCAGAGCGTTGGTAGCGTTGGTGCTTCCAGATTGTGTCGCGTTCGGCTGGCCGTCCGAAAGGAAGATCAGCTGATTGACATCCGCATTTTCAAGTGTTCCGGGGGCAATCGGTGCGGTGACGACAGACTGCAGATCGACATCGCCATAGCCGTTACCTGACGGAATAGTGAATTCGATGTAGGCGATCTGTTTCCCGAGGTTCGGACCCGTTCCGGTGATGGTCAGCGGCGTATTATCGTTGTTGACATTTATGACAGCGGCTTGAGTACCACCGCCAACGAAATAGACCGTGTAGCCGAAGTTCGTAGAGCCGCCCCAACGGTTGTCGTCCAAGGTAAATTGGGCACTTGTAACTGCCACGCCAGAGAAATTGCCCACATTCGCATAAGCGCCATTGGCACCATCGAAATCGTTGAAGGCGCCAAAATCGAAGCGAAGGATTTCGCCGCTGTCGACATCGCCGTCGATCACGCCCCAACCGTTATTGGTGTTGCCCACCACGCTCTCGAGTTGGCCGGTCGCCGTGCCCGGATCACGCCAACCGGAGACCAGCGCGATCTGGGTCGTGCCGTTGCCAATGATGTAAGCCGTATCGTTGTTGCCCTGCCCGTTACCGCCATTGGTATTGGCGTCGAAGGAGGTAATCGTCCGGTCGACGCTGATCGTCTGTGACGGAACGCCCTCGATCCACTGCAGGGCCTGCTGCAGACCTGCCTCGTAGTTGGTTGCGCCGCCGCCCGGCAACTGGCCGATTGCCGTCAGGGCAGCGTTCAGCTGTGAGCCGACGATCGCTCCGTCCTGGATGAGGTCGAAGGTACCGACGGGTGCTGCGTCACCCGCAAACCGCACGATATGCACCCGCACGTCTTCTGCGTCTGAGTTCGCCAGCGAGTTCAAGAACCCAGTCACCTGGGCCTTGATGTCCGCGACAGTGACACTGCCGGACGTGTCCAGGACGAGAACGAAGTTTGCGACCTTGCCGACGGTCGTTTCGACCAGTTGCGGCGCGTCGAGCGAGATCTTCTCCACCTCGCCCGTGTGTACCGGAACGTCGTCGCGAACTTCGATCGAGAAGGCACTTCCCAGCTTGATGCTGTCGCCGTCGAAATCCTTGGCCTCGATTACCGATCCGAAATTGATCGCCAACAGACCGGACGGCTGCAGCGGGAAGTTCTCATCAGCGCCTGCATCAGGCTTCACGTGATCAAGCTGGTCGATCAGCTCGAAGGAGTAGGCACCGTTCGCGTTCAGGGTCAGTTTGAAAACGACGCGATCGTTTGCGCCATAGCCGGCTGCGCCATCCTTGTTGTCATAGGCATAAAGAACATTGCCCTTGACCTCGTAGCTCAGCAATTCGCCCTTCGACTTCAGGCCGAGTCCCTGGAGAACCGAGGCCGCATCGTCAGAGAAGGAGAACTTGACGGCATCGTCGGCACCACCCTTGACCAGGTAAGCCAATGACCCGTCGATGAAGGCGCCGCCATTGCCGCCCTGACCCGGACCACCTGTCCATGAACCGTCGGCATCGTAGTCGGCCGGGCTCGTGCCCAAGGACTGGCTGGTCCGGATGTCGTCTTCATCGACCGTGCGGGCTTCCGTCTTGCCGGTCAGTTCCGGAACGTCGTCCTTGATCGCGATCGAGAAGGTTTTACCGAGCGTGATGCTGTCACCGTCGAAGTCCGTCACCTTGATGACAGTGCCGAAATCGATTGCCAGGACACCAGGCTTAAGCGCAAAATTCTCGTCTGAGCCGCCGGCGGCTGGCTTCACGTGATCCAGCTGATCGATCAATTCGAAGGTGTAGGAACCATTCGTGTTGAGGGTCAGCTTGAAGACCGGGCGATCGCCCAGATTCGGGTCATAGCTCACCCCCGGCGCGCCAACATTGGCAAAGCCCCAGAGCACATTGCCCTGAAGATCGTAGCTCAGGACTTCACCCTTCGAGCTCAGCCCAAGACCCTCCAAGGACAGACGCAAGGCTGCTTCACTGATGAACTCGAACTTGACCGTATCGTCAGCGCCACCCTTGACCAGATAGGCCAGCGAACCGTCGATAAATGCCGGACCATTGCCGCCTTGGTTCGGGCCACCGGTGTAAGATCCGTCGCCGTTACCATCAGCCGGGCTCGTGCCCGTCGACTGGCTCGTCTTGATGTCGTCTTCGTCGACCGTGCGGGCTTCAGTCTTGCCGCTCAGTTCCGGGACATCGTCGGTCACATCGACCTTGACGAGGCCGGTCAGCTTGACGCTGTCGCCGTCATTGTCGGTTGCCTGAAGAACGGCACCGAAGTCGATCGTCAGCGTGTTCTGGCCGTTGCCAGCCGGGTGATCCAGCTGGTCGGAAAGGGAGAAGGTGAAGGTGCCGTTCGGGTTCAGCTTGAACTCGAATACGAGGCGGTCGCCATTGTCAAAGGTCTGGCCTGGGACCTGACCGCCCGGAGCATTGACGAAGGCGATGATCGTGCCGTCGGTGCGCAGGTCGTAGCCAATCTGAGCGCCGTTGGACGTCAGCTTGAGGCTTTCCAGATAGGTCCGCATGGCGGCCGTGGAGATCAGCGAGAAGCTGACGTTTTCGTCGGCACCGACCTTGACGAGGCTCGACAGGTTGCCCGTCGAGGTCGCATTCGCAGGACCAGCCGTGTTAGCGGAAGGCGTACCGGTGTAGGAGCCATCAAGGACATTGCCGTCGTTCGGCGAGGTGCCCAGCGAGGTGGCTGTATCGATATCGTCTTCATCGACCTTGATGGTGATCGGCGTCGCATTGGGGGCGATGACGGGAACGTCGTCGGTCACGTCTACCTTGACGAGGCCGGTCAGCTTGATGCTGTCGCCGTCATTGTCGGTTGCCTGAAGCACAGAGCCGAAGTCGATCGTCAGCGTGTTCTGGCCGTTGCCAGCCGGGTGATCCAGCTGGTCGGAAAGGGAGAAGGTGAAGGTGCCGTTCGGGTTCAGCTTGAACTCGAAGACAAGGCGGTCGCCATTGTCAAAGGTCTGGCCTGGGACCTGACCGCCCGGAGCGTTGACGAAGGCGATGATCGTGCCGTCGGTGCGCAGGTCGTAGCCAATCTGAGCGCCGTTGGACGTCAGCTTGAGGCTTTCCAGATAGGTCCGCATGGCGGCCTGATTGATCAGCGAGAAGCTGACGCTTTCATCGGCACCGACCTTGACGAGGCTCGACAGGCTGACAGTAGAGGTCGCGTTCGCAGGACCTCGCGTATCGACACCCGGCGTACCGGTGAAGGAACCGTCCGGATTATTGCCGTCATTCGGCGCGTTTCCGAGCGAAGTTGCCGTGTCGATATCGTCTTCGTCGACCTTGATGGTGATCGGCGTCGCATTGGGGGCGATGACCGGAACGTCGTCAGTCACATTGACCTTTACCAGGCCCGTCAATGCGACGCTGTCGCCGTCATTGTCGGTTGCCTGCAGCACCGAGCCAAAATCGATCGTCAGCGTGTTCTCGCCGTTGCCAAGAGCATGGTCCAGTTGGTCCGATAGCGAGAATGTGAAGGTACCGTTCGGGTTCAGCTTGAACTCGAACACCAGACGGTCGTCGCCTACATTGTATTCCTGGCCCGGGCTCGCCTGCCCAGGAGCCTGGCTGTTGACGAAGCCGATGATCGTACCGTTTGCGCTCAAGTCGAAACCGAGCGGCAGGCCGTTGGACTTCAGACCAAGACCCTCAAGATAGGTCCGCGCATCGGCGATGGAGATCAGCGAGAAGCTGACGTTTTCGTCCGCGCCGACCTTGACCAGGCTGAGGAGACTGCCCGTCGAGGTCGCATTGGCCGGTCCGCCAGTGTTTACACCCGGTGTGCCGGTATAGGAACCGTCCGGATTGTTGCCGTCGTTCGGCGCATTGCCCTTGGATGTCGACGTATCGATGTCGTCTTCATCGACCGTGATGGTGATTGGCTTTGCACCAGTCGCAATAACTGGCACGTCGTCGGTGACGTTGACATTCACCAGGCCGGTGAGCGTGACGCTATCGCCATCGCCGTCATTGGCCTGGAGAACCGAACCGAAATCGATCGTCAGGGTATTCTGACCTGCGCCCGGGGCATGGTCTATCTGGTCATGCAGCGAGAAGGAGAACGTACCATTCGGGTTCAGCTTGAACTCGAAAACGAGACGATCGGCACCGACGTTGTATTCCTCGCCCGGTACAGCCTGGCCCGGAGCCTGGCTGTTGACGAAGCCGATGATCGTGCCGTCCTGGCTCAGATCGAAGCCAAGCGGCAGTCCATTGGACTTAAGACCGAGACCCTCGAGATAGGTGCGCGCAGCATCGATCGAGATCAGCGAGAAGCTGAGGTTTTTGTCCGCACCGACATTGACCAGACCGGCAAGACTTCCGGTAGAAGTCGCGTTGGCAGGGCCACCATTGTTGACGCCCGGCGTACCCGTGTAGGAGCCGTCCGGAACGTTGCCGTCATTGGGCGCGGTACCTTGAGACGTCGGGGTATCGATATCGTCTTCGTCGACCGTGATGCTGATCGGCTGGGCCCCTGCAATGATTTCCGGCGCATCGTCCATGACGTCGATGTTGAACGAACCCGTGACGCTGTCGCCGTCGCGGTCGGTGACCGTGTAGGTGAAGCCAAGGCGCAGAAGGTCATCGAGATCATCCTGCGAGCCGTTCTGGCCGGCATCCGGGTGGTCGAGCTGCCCGACGAGTTCGAAGGTAAAGTCGCCGGTGACGCGGTTGGTGATTGTGAGCGTGAAGACCAGATTGCCTTCGGAGTCACGGCCTTCAACTGCTACGAAGTCAAGCACGGCACCGTCGGTCGGAGCGGTGAAGCTGACGACAGTGATCGGACGACCGCCGGATGTGAAGCCAGCGAGAACCTGTGGGCCGAGCCCCTCCTCGTCGACATTGCTGGCGCCGGTGAAATCGACGCGGGTGATGGTGCCGAAGTCCGGGCCCGCATTAAAGGGAAGACGGCCACTGATAATCTGATTGCCGGCAACGCCGTCAGCGAGGACGACCTCGTCATAGATGAATGACTCTGTCAGCGGCGTCGTAATGGACGGACGGCCGTTACCGCCAAAAATGACAGCAGAATTGACCTCGTCGCCGAAGCTGGTATCGCCCAGCAGATCCGCCAGAGCAAAGTCTTCCGGACCGGCGTCGATCTCGTTGTCGACGAAGTTGCGGCTCGCCTCAGGCGACGACAGGGCCGAGAAGGTGCCGTCGGGACCGGCCGCGACGTTGATGTTACTCTCTTCGAGGGCAGCAAAGAGCGCGACCTGCGGCAGCTCGACATCGCCGATCAAAAAGGTCGGGATGTTGGCGGCGCCGCCGATCACCGTGATCTCGGTGCCATCCGCCAGGACGAGGACCAGATTTTCTCCGTCCACCTGAAACTCGAGATTGTCGAGCTCGATGCCGGCGGGCAGGGTCACGATGTTTTCGGCGTTCGGCGTTACTTCGCTCGGGATCACCGCAGCGGCGACGTTAACCGGCTGCTGAGCCGGCAGGCGATCGGTGCGACCGGCGTCGGGCGTTTCCGCCTGAGCCACTTCAATTCCCTCTACGGTCTCGCTTGCGAAACCCAGATGCTGCTCGACCGCAGAGTCGAACTCGTCGGCTGCGGAAGTATTGTCGATCATGGACAGGCGCGGATCTTCGATGGACATGGTAACTCACCCCTTAACAAGTTGATCGCAGTTAAATCCCGATGCCGGGGCAAGTGCAACGGTTTCTTAACCCTGAATACATAACGGGTTATGCTTGGAGCGACCATTATTGAAAAAGAAGTTAATTTCGGGCCGAAAAATCCTTTTATTTCTGCAGTTTACTCAAATTTTAACGATTGGGGGTTGGCGGCCGAAATGGCATCCACCGATTGCACTTCTTATTACTGCGTCCACTTGAAGCAGCAACTATGCCACCCCCCGAAAACAAGCGATAGCCGGACACTCGTCGAGTGTCCGGCCATTTGAAGAAACGGAGTGATGAGGTCAGTCTTCCGCGAAGATCGGGTCTTCGACGAAAGGGCCACCCTGGTAGATTGCAATCGCATCGCCCGGCTTCGGCCTCTCGACAGCCGCATCGATTTCGGCGCGGAAGCGCTCGGCATTGTCCTTGGGCTGCCAGCCGAGATAGGAGACATGGGAATTGTCCCACCAGCGCGTGTCATTGTTCGAGCAGCCCCAGATGACAGGGCAACCGAGGCGCGGGACGCGGAAGATGCATTCGATCATCGACAGGAAGTCGTCATAGCTCATCCAGGTTGAGAGCATGCGGTGGTTCTTCGGCTTCTCCATGCAACTGCCGATGCGCACCAGAGCCGTCTCCTGGCCGAACTTTTCGAAATACATGCGGGCGAGCGCCTCGCCGAAGCATTTGGACACGCCGTAAAGCCCATCCGGGCGCATGGGCATCTCGTGGTCGAGATACTCGTCCTGGCGATAGAAGCCGATCGTATGGTTGGAGCTGGCAAACAGAATGCGCGGCATGCCATTCGCGCGCGCGGCTTCATAGAGATTGTAGAGACCGAGCAGATTGGCATTCATGATCTTGGAGAACTTGTCTTCAACCGAGATGCCACCAAGATGAATGATGGCGTCACAGCCTTCAACGAGCCTGTCGACGGCCGCCCGATCGCCAAGATCGCAAACCATTGCCTCCTCATGCTCAGCGACCTGCCCGAGATCTACGATATCCGAGACCCTGACGATCTCCGCAAGCCCCTTCAAGCGCCCGCGCATTGCGCTGCCCAGCCCGCCGGCAGCCCCCGTCAGCAAAAGCCTCTTCACGCGCAGTCCTCCATGATGTCACACCTCAACTTATCATACAGGTTGCGCTGACCCGGTCAATATCGTAAACCTTACGAGCAACAGGCTGACAAAGCCCGACGCATGGATGATGATATGCGCAGGCACAGAGGGGCGGGGAAACACGTATGGCATTGCAGGCACGAAGCGAAGCGGGCTCCGGAACCCTTGTGGAGAAACTCGGCGACACGTTGCGCAAGGCGATCGGCGCCGGCCAGTTCCCGCCCGGCAGCAAGCTGCCGAGCGAGGCGCAGTTGTCCGAAGCCCACGGCGTCTCCCGAACCGTCGTGCGCGAAGCGATCGCTTCACTGCGCGCCGACCGCCTTGTGGAGGCCCGACAGGGCGCTGGCGTCTTCGTCCTCACCCCTCAGGAGCCGACTCCCGCGCCGCTGCTGATCGGCAATGTGGATCCGGCGCGCGTTTCGTCGATGATTGAACTCCTGGAGCTCAGAACGGCAGTGGAAGTAGAGGCTGCAGGCCTCGCCGCATTGCGACGCTCCCCCGCCCAGGAAGAAGTCATACTTGAACGGCACTACGCTATCCGCGCCTGTCTTGAGGCGGGGCAGTCGACGACGGAAGCCGATTTCGCCCTGCATCTCGCCATCGCCGAAGCGACCAACAATCCCCGTTTTCGTGAATTTCTGGCAATGATCGGCAAGAATGTCATCCCGCGGGCCGCCTTGCGCGATGAAGACAGCGAGGAAGACCAGTCCGCTTATCTGCACCTCATCGATGCCGAACACGCAGACATTGTCGAGGCGATTTCCCAGGGCGATGAAGAGGCCGCGCGCGACTCGATGCGCCGACATTTGCGCGGCAGTCAGGCGCGCTACCGCGCCCTTTTGCGCGAGCAGCGCCAACCTGTACGATAACATTTGACATAGGCGTCTCGGATATGTACGACAACTTTGCCGGAGGAGGCAAAGAGAGGACATTCGACCATGACGCCGCAAGACATCAAGGCCGCGCTCGGCGCAGGCTTGCTCTCCTTTCCTGTCACGCATTTCGATGACGCAGGGAATTTTAAATCCGACAGCTATTCAGAGCATGTGGCGTGGCTATCCGGCTTCGATGCGCCTGTGCTGTTTGCAGCTGGCGGCACCGGAGAGTTCTTTTCGCTGACGCCATCGGAAGTTCCGCGCGTTGTTGCGGCTGCCAAGGAGGCGGCCGGCAAAACGGCGATCGTCTCGGGCTGCGGATACGGCACCGAGATCGCCATCGAGATCGCGCGATCTGTCGAAAAGGTCGGTGCTGATGGCATCCTGCTGTTGCCGCATTACCTGATCGACGCGCCACAAGAGGGCATGTACCAGCACGTCAAGCGCATCTGCCAATCCGTCGGCATCGGTGTCATGGTCTATAACCGGGACAATTCGGTTCTGGGCGTCGAAACGCTGCAGCGCCTGTGCGACGAATGCCCGAACCTGATCGGCTTCAAGGACGGCACCGGCGACATCGGACTTGTGCGCCAGATCACGGCGACCATGGGGGATCGCCTCACCTATCTGGGCGGCATGCCGACGGCTGAACTCTTCGCCGAAGCCTATCTCGGGGCTGGCTTCACGACCTATTCGTCCGCCGTGTTTAACTTCGTGCCCGGTCTGGCTGTCGAGTTCTACAAGGCGTTGCGCGCCGGTGAACGTGAGCGTTGCGAGACGATCCTCAAGGACTTCTTCTATCCTTTCATGGCGATCCGCAGCCGACGCAAGGGCTATGCGGTATCGGCCGTGAAGGCCGGCGTGCGTTTGCAGGGCTTTGCCGCCGGCAAGGTGCGGCCTCCCCTCGATGACCTGACAGCGGAAGAAGAAGAGATGATGGCCAAGCTTATCGCGCCGTGGAAGCGCTGAGCAAAGGACGCCCCAGATGAAGATCGCAGAGGTTCGCACCCATCTTCTCGAGCACAGGCTCGCCGTTCCGTTCCAGAGCGCTTCGATGCGCTTTGATCGGCGGGCCCATGTGCTGGTCGAGATCGTCTGCGACAACGGTCTGACGGGCTGGGGCGAATGCCTCGGCCCGGCCCGGCCGAACGCAGCCGTGGTTTCGGCCTATCGCAACTGGCTGATCGGCATGAACCCGCTGGAAACCGAGAAGATCTGGGCGGTGCTCTACAACGCCCTTCGCGACCAGGGCCAGCGCGGCCTGACGCTCACCGCGCTTTCCGGCATCGATATCGCGCTCTGGGATATCAAGGGCAAACATTTCGGCGCGTCGGTGTCCACGCTGCTCGGAGGACGCTTCCGCGAGAGTGTGAAGGCCTATGCGACCGGAAGCTTCAAGCGCGACGGCGTTGATCGGGTCGAGGACAATGCGAGGGACATCGCGCTCTATCGCTCCCAAGGCTTTCACGCCTCCAAGATCAAGGTCGGTTTCGGGATCGAGGAGGATCTGCGGGTCATCCGGGCTGCACGCGAAGCAGCCGGCTCCGAGATGCGCCTGATGGCCGATGGCAATCATGGCTATGGTGTTCTGGAGGCCGTCGAATTCGGCCGCCGGGCTGCAGAGTATGGTCTCGACTGGTTCGAGGAACCCGTCGTCCCCGAACAGCTCGCCGCCTATCGCGAAGTGCGAGCCAGGCAGCCGATCCCGGTCGCCGGCGGCGAAACCTGGCAAAGCCGCTGGGGCATGAAGGAACCGATCGAGACCCGCGCAATCGACATCGTCCAGCCGGATCTTGCCGGTGTTGGCGGCTTCACCGAGGCGAAACGCGTCGCCGATCTCGCGGCATTGCACGGTGTGCGGGTCGTACCACATGTCTGGGGGACGGCCGTCCATATCGCGGCCGCTCTGCAGTTCATCGCGGCGATGGTGCCGGATCCGGTGCGTGTCAACCCGATCGAGCCGATCCTCGAATTCGACCGTACCGACAACCCCTTCCGCCAGGCCGTCATCCAGACGCCGATCGAGCATGAGAACGGCATCGTCACCATCCCCAATGCTCCCGGGCTTGGCATCGAGATCAACCGCGACGCCCTGCAGGAATTCAAGATGAAGGACGAGGCATGAGCCTGATCCGCACCCTTTCCGGCGCCAAGCCGTCCATCACTCTGCCCAAGGGCGCGATCGACACGCAGATGCATGCCTATCTGCCCGGCTATCCGGCTCTGCCCGGTGGGCCTGGCCTGCCCGCCGGTGATCTGCCGACACCCGAACAATATCGCCAGTTCATGGATTGGATCGGAATCGATCGCGTCATCGTCACGCAGGGCATGGCGCATCAGCTGGACAATTCCAATCTCGTCGCCTGCCTTGAATGGTTCGGAGACATCGCCTGGGGCATCGCAGCGGTCGATGCCAGCACCAGCGAAGCCGAGCTCGATCGTTTGTCGGCTGCGAGGGTGCGCGGCGCGCGGATCATGAACCTGCCGGGCGGTGCGGCCAATCTGACCAAGCTTGAAGAAGTGGATGCGATTGCCGCGAGCCGCGACTGGATGATCGCCATCCAGTTCGATGGCAGCGACATCCTCGACTATGAGGAGCGGCTCTCGAAGCTGAAATCCCGCTGGGTTCTCGATCACCATGGCAAGTTCTTCTGCGGGGTGACGCCCGACAGCCCTCAGGTCAAGGCCACAAAAAGACTGATCGACGGGGGCCGCTGCTGGTTCAAGTTTGCCGGCGCCTACGAGTCTTCGAAGACGGGTGGACCGGATTTCGAGGATGTGGCTGCCGTTGCCCGATCGATGGCGGCTCATGCTCCGGAGCGGATCGTCTGGGGCTCGAACTGGCCGCACAATCTGGCACGGGCGCAGGCGGACTATCCAGATGATGCCGCTCTTGCCGACACCGTGCTTGGCTGGTTGCCCGACGAGGCCGCCCGCCGTCTCGCACTCGTGGACAATCCGCAAAGACTTTTCGGCATTCCACCTGCTGGAGACAGGTAGCCGAACTGCAATCCGTCGAAACGGGAGGTTTCGGCGGCTCAATCACAAGAGGAGGAAGACCAATGAAGACTGCCGCAATGCTCAGCCTCGCGATGGGGCTCACCCTTGGTGCAGGCACCGCCTTCGCCCAGGAAATCACGCTGCGTTCCGCCGACATTCATCCCGATGGCTATCCGACGGTCGACGCCGTCAAGTTCATGGGCGAACTGGTCAAGGAACGCACCAACGGCCGCATCGCCATTCAGGTGATGAACAACGCAGCACTTGGCTCCGAAAAGGACACGATCGAGCAGACGCGCTTCGGCGTGATCGATATGAACCGCGTCAACAGCGCGCCGTTCAACAACCTCGTACCGGAAACGGTCGTCTTCGGCCTGCCCTTCCTGTTCCGTGACACCGAACACATGCACAAGGTGGTCGATGGCGAAATCGGCGATGAAGTGCTGACCGCCTTCGAACCGCACGGCCTGATCGGCCTTGCCTTCTACGATTCCGGTGCGCGCTCCTTCTATTCGACCAACAAGCCGATCAACAGCCTTGCCGACCTCAAGGGCATGAAGGTCCGCGTCCAGCAGTCAGACCTCTGGATCGCGATGATGGAAGCCTTCGGCGCCAACCCGACACCGATGCCCTTCGGTGAAGTCTATTCGTCGCTGGAAACCGGCGTCGTCGACGCGGCCGAAAACAATTGGCCTTCTTACGAATCCTCGCGTCACTTCGAAGTGGCCAAGAACTACACGCTGACCGATCATTCGCTGACGCCGGAAATCCTGGCGATCTCCAAGATCACCTGGGACAAGCTGACGCCGGAAGATCAGACGATCATCCGGGAGGCCGCCAAGGAATCCGTCGGCAAGATGCGTGAACTGTGGCAGGCACGCGAAAAGGCGTCGGAAGAGAAGATCCGCGCATCCGGCGTGAACGTGATCACCCCCAACAAGGAAGAGTTCGCCGCTGCCATGCAGCCGGTCTACGACAAGTTCGTCACGGATCCCAAGATGAAAGAGCTGGTGGAGCGCGTTCGCGCCGTCAAGTAAGCACCACGGACCGGCCGCATCCTCGATGCGGCCGGTTTTTTCTTATCCTGGATTTCGGAGGGATCCATGTCGCGTTTCATGCGGGCCATCAGGCCTGGCCTCAGCTGGCTGAGCTTCGCCTGCCTTTATCTGGCCGGCCTCGGCGTGGTCCTGATGACCATCATCATCGGCTGGCAGGTTTTCGGCCGTTACGTGCTCAATAACACACCGAGCTGGTCCGAACCCCTGTCGCTGCAGCTGATGTCCTGGTTCATCCTCTTGGGTGCGGCCGTCGGCGTGCGCGAAAGCGTGCATCTCGGGCTCGACATCGTTCGCCACAACATGGCGCCTAGCATCCAGCGCCTGATGGATCTCGTCAGCCTAGGCCTGATCTGCCTGTTTGGCGGCGCCATGTCCTACTATGGCACGCTGCTGGCCATGGGCACCTGGACAGCCCGGATCCCCGTGCTCGGGTGGCCGGGTGGCATAGACTTCATTCCGCTCATCGTCGGTGGCGCGATGATCTCCATCTTCGCGCTCGAACGCTTCGCCGACACGTTCATAGGTACTCCTATCCCGGCGGCGGACGATGTCGCCCAGACCGAGGTGGTGTGATGGCCTATACGATCCTCTTCGGTACCTTCGCCTTTCTCATGCTCCTCGGCATGCCCATCGCTTTTTGCCTCGGGATCGCTTCCCTGGCGACGGTCCTCTATATCGGCATCCCGCCGATCGTGATCTTCCAGCAGCTGAATTCGGGGATGAACGTCTTCGCCATGATGGCGATCCCCTTCTTCATCTTCGCTGGCGACCTGATGGTGCGCGGCGGCATCGCCTTCCGTCTCATTCGCTTCGCCTCCGGCTTCGTCGGCCATATGCGCGGCGGGCTGGGTCAGGTGAACATCGTCTCCTCGACGCTGTTCGGCGGAATTTCGGGCTCGGCGGTTGCCGATGCGTCAGCGATCGGCGGCCTGATGGTGCCTCAGATGGCGGCTCGCGGCTACGACCGCGGTTACGCCGTCAACGTGACGATCAGTTCCGCCCTGATCGCCCTGATGATCCCGCCATCGCACAACATGATCCTGTACTCGATCTCGGCGGGAGGAACGGTTTCGGTTGCGGATCTCTTCACCGCGGGCATCATTCCCGGAATGCTGCTGACCATCGCCCTGATGGTCACTGCCTATGTCGTTGCCCGCAGACGCGGTTATCCGGCCGAACCCTTTCCCGGATTTTCGAAACTGCTGGTGTTCTTCTTCGCCGCTTTGCCCGGTCTGCTGCTGATCGCCATCATCTTCGGCGGCGTGCGCTCCGGCGTCTTCACGGCGACCGAAAGCTCCTGCATCGCCGTCATCTATGCCTTCCTCGTCGCGGTTCTCGTCTATCGTGAGCTGAACTGGAGCGGCTTTGTCGAGGCGATCCTCGGTGCGGTGAAAACCACGTCACTGGTGCTGCTCGTCATCGGCATGGCCGCTGCCTTTGCATGGCTCATGTCTTTTCTGCAGGTGCAGGTCACCCTCATCCAGGTGGTCAAGTCGATCTCGGACAACCCGATGGTCGTCCTGCTGCTGATCACCGTGGTCCTCCTGCTGCTCGGCACTTTCATGGACATGGCGCCATTGATCATCATCACCACACCGGTCTTCCTGCCGATCGTCCAGGCCTTCGGCATCGATCCCGTGCATTTCGGTGTCATCATGATCCTGAACGCCGGGATCGGGCTGATCACGCCGCCGGTCGGCACCGTGCTCTTCGTCGGCTGTGCCGTGGGCAAGATCACGATCCGGGAAGCGATGCAGACAATCTGGCCATTCTTCGGCGCCTGCGTGATGGTTCTTTTGTTGGTGACCTTCATTCCCGAGATCTCGCTCTGGCTGCCAGCGCAGTTCAAGTGATCCTCCCGCCCTCGCTTTCGGAGGGTTTTGTGCAGGGGCCTCGGCCCCTGCCTTTTTCCGGCTTGAGCGACATAGTGCACATTCAGCGCTGACATTTTGGCAAGTGAACCACGCAAAATGACAGTTTATCGCCGTTTCGGCAGAGCGGTGCCAAGGCTAGACTGATCCCATCTTCGTTCTCAATCGGTGGATCATGACAGTGCCAGCCCCTTCGGACAAAGCCCTCGTCCCCTTCGTCAGCGTCGAAAACATGATGCGGCTCGTGCATCACATCGGGATCGAGCGCGTGCTCACCGAACTCACCGACGTGATCGAAGCCGATTTCAAGCGTTGGGAGTTGTTCGACAAGACCCCGCGCGTCGCGTCGCATTCCCGCGAGGGCGTCATCGAGCTGATGCCGACGTCGGATGGGGAGATCTATTCGTTCAAATACGTGAACGGCCATCCGAAGAACATGGCGGAGGGTCTGCAGACTGTGACCGCCTTCGGACTATTGGCCGATGTGTCGACAGGCTATCCGGTTCTGCTCACCGAAATGACCCTGCTGACAGCCCTTCGCACGGCCGCGACATCGGCCATGGCAGCCCGACACCTCGCCCCCAAGACCGCAACGACCATGGCGATGATCGGGAACGGCGCCCAGGCAGAATTCCAGGCGCTTGCGATGAAGGCCGTGCTCGGCATCACCCATGTCAGGCTCTTCGACATCGACGCCAAGGCGGCGGAAAAGACACAGCGCAATCTCGAGGGCTCCGGTCTTAATGTCACGGCCTGCGCAACGTCACAGTCGGCGATCGAAGGCGCCCAGATCATCACCACCTGCACAGCCGACAAGCAATACGCGACCATCCTGACGGACAACATGGTCGGCGCTGGCGTGCACATCAACGCAATCGGCGGCGACTGCCCCGGCAAGACCGAGCTGCATCGCGACATCCTCTCCCGTGCTGACACCTTCGTCGAATATCCGCCGCAAACGCGGATCGAGGGAGAGATCCAGCAGATGGATCCGGACTATCCCGTCACCGAGCTCTGGCAGGTGGTCACTGGTCAGGTCGAAGGTCGCAAGAACGACAAGCAGATCACCCTCTTCGACAGCGTCGGCTTTGCGATCGAGGATTTTTCGGCATTGCGCTATGTGCGCGAGCGCGTCCGCGGCACGAGCTACTTCCAGCCGGTAGACCTGATCGCCGATCCGGACGATCCGCGAGACCTTTTCGGCATGCTTCAGCGGGCAAAGGACTAAAGAAGGACCGTGCGCCGGCAGGAGTCAGGCCGGAGCCGACAGGATCTCCTCGGCTTCCTCCCGCTCCATATCGAGCACGCGTTTGGCGAGATCGAAGCTGAAGCCCTGGCGCGCGAAAGAGGCGATCTCCTTGCTCCAACGCGCTTCATCTGCCTCGACATCCGGGCGACGAAAGGGGCCAAAGGCTTTCTTTCGAGCATAGACGACAGCCGAGCGAAGATCGTCCGCGTCGACGAGGACGGCCTCCACAATACTGCGGTCGACACCCTTCTCCGCGAGCTTGCGGGCAATCACACGCTTGGATCGACCGCTGCGTGCCGCCGAATTCGCCCGGATCTCGGCATAGTTCTGGTCGTCGAGCGCCTTCATGCTGCGGCCGAAGGCAAGAGCGGCCTCCGCTAGCGCATTGACCTGACCCTCGCTGATATCCTCGAATTTGCTGCGCGCCTTGCGCTTGATCGCGTCGGAAAGCTCGCGCTCGGTCATCATGCGTTTCGCGAGCCGGTAGGCGGCGGAATTCTTCGCCCAGGCCAGCATGCGAGGCGTGGGCTGATCGGAGGCTTGCGACGGATCATCCATCTTTTCCGTCTTCCAGCTGCATCTGCATCTGCATCTGCATCTGCATCTGCAGCTGTGGCCCGGTCAATGGGATCGGAGCCAGTCGTTCAGTTCCGCCTCGGCGCGCTCGAGGGCGCTGTAGTTCAACAGCTTGCGCAGAAGCGCGACCGTCACGGCCCTAGCCCTCAGGTTGAAGCGTCCTTCGTCGCTGTCTTCGACCGACATCTGGTAGACGCCGAGTTTTTCGTAAAGCTGCTGCAGCCGGTTCTGGACGCTGCGGATCGACAGGCCCCGTCGGCGGGCGATGGTGCGGTCCGTCAATCCGAGCGCGATGTCGACGAGGATCTCGTATTCGCTGTCGCTGAAGCCCCTCACCTGTCCGAGGCTCTTCTGCTGCATGCCACGCACTTCGCGATCGATGACGCATTGCGCCTCGACGAAGATACTGCGCAGCGCGAGTTTCAACCGCTCATCGGAGGCTGATTTCAGGACGTAGCCATAAGCCGCGCCGTCCGGCACAATGCGGGAGACGCCACGCACATAGGCCTCGTCGGAATAGTTCGACCAGAAGAGGATGCGGGTATCGGGTCGTTCCTTCCAAATGGTACGCGCTGCCTCGATGCCATTGCGGGCGTTCATCTGCAGGTCCATCACGATATGGGCGGACTTGTGCTCACGGGCCATCTTCTCGCCATCGGCGCCGTTTTCTGCCTCGAGCACATCGCGGCATTCCGGCAGTGCTGAACAGACCGCTTCCAAGAGATAGGAGCGATGCAGGGGATCATCCTCCACGATCAGAACCTTCATGCATCATCTCCCTTTGCTGCCATTGCCTGCAAGGGGAGAGGCAGTTGCACCCGGACAGTCGTCCCCTCGCCCTCCCGGTTTGCGCCAATGGTGAACTTGGCCGAGATCAGCCGCGCCCGCGTCATCATGTTGTCGATGCCTCCGCCCTCGCCTCGGCCGCCACGTGACAGGCCGCGTCCATCATCGGCGACTTCGACGACAACAGCGCAGTTGCTCGCTCGCAGACGGACCTCAAGATCGCTGGCCTGCGCATGGCGAACCGCATTGTTGATGGCCTCCTGCGTGATCCGAAACAACGCGATCCGAACCGTCTGATCCAGGAGATCGATGACACCGTCGCTGTCGTCCACCAGACGCCAGGACAAAGATGCCCCCTGATCTCGAACGGCCCGATCGAGATGGTTCTCGATCGCATGGGCAAAGCCGAAAAGCTGCAAGACAGCCGGTTTCGCCTCCTCGATGATCTCACGCAAATTCTGCATGCATTGCTGCAGACTGCGGGCTACGGGCTCAAGCATCTCTCCACTCAGGTCCTTCTCCTGCATCATCCTGTCGACCCGGCGCGACAGGCGCGTCAGGTCGGCAAGCGTCTGGTCGTGCAGGTCCATGCCGATGCGTTGCCGCTCGCTTTCGAGCGCCTCGGTGAGGTTGAGGGCCCCCAGTCGCAAGCCTTCCTCGCGAGCGCGCGCCTCGGCCTCGATGATGGCCGACTGCTTGGCCTGTTCAGCGGCTCGAAGGGCAAAGAAATAGGGGGATAGGAGGTCGGCGATCGACTGGGCGTTTTCGACATCCTGTGACGAGTAGAAATCCACCTGATGCGAGGAGCAGCTCAGCGCGCCGATAACTTCGCCGCCCACCTTCAGCGGCACATGGATGCGGCTGCGCAGGTTGTGCTCGAAGATCGGACGGGTAAAGGGCGTATCGACGTGGTAGCGGGTTTCCAGCTGTGCATCTGCCGTCAGAAGGAAGTCTATCTCGCCCCAGAGCAGGGTGCGGATCGGGCTGCTGGCAACCGGTGCGGGCGTCGTCTGGCCCCAGAAGGTGTCGAGGCCGGTCTCGTAAGCGGTGTGATAGAGCCCGTTGACCATGGTGATGCAGACATCGAGGTGGTCATGGGGAACGATATGCGATACCTCCATGCCCACGGCCTTGATGGCCGAGCGGAAATCGAGCTGACCGGCCAGGAGCCTGGATATGCCGAGATAGTGATCGAGCAGCGCTGACGGCGCGATCTTGAGCATCATGTCCTCCCCGCGACCACTCCCACGGCCGCATCTCCTTCATAACACATCTCGATAGGGTGGTCGCCCTGCGGGATCCCGCAGGACTTTGCGTAATTCCCGCAAACGTCCTGCCGTCCCGAACCTGTACAGGCGTCGCTGTTCGCTCCATCCTGATCCTGCCGAGATGAGGAACTCGGCGGGGAGTTCAGACCGGGACATAACCGGCTGTTTGGAGGAAACCGGCGACACGCGCGCCGGACAACAGGGAGTGAGATCATGAAGACCAGCAGACCCCTTCTGGCGAGCGCGGCACTGTGCCTTCTCGCCACATCCATGCCGGCATTGGCCGACACTTCGGGCAAGAAGATCGCCCTTTCGAACAACTATGCCGGCAATTCCTGGCGTCAGGCCATGCTGACCAGCTGGGAAAAAGTGACCGGTGAAGCTGTGAAGGCCGGACAGGTCGCAGCAGCCGACGCCTTCACCACCGCTGAAAACCAGGCGACCGAACAGGCAGCCCAGATCCAGAACATGATCCTGCAGGGCTATGACGCTATCGTCATCAACGCTGCCTCGCCGACGGCACTCAACGGTGCGGTCAAGGAAGCCTGTGACGCCGGCATCACCGTCGTCTCCTTCGACGGCATCGTGACCGAACCCTGCGCCTGGCGCATCGCCGTCGACTTCAAGGAAATGGGCCGCAGCCAGGTCGAATATCTCTCCGGCAAGCTGCCGCAGGGCGGCAACCTGCTCGAGATCCGTGGCCTTGCCGGCGTCTTCGTCGACGACGAGATCTCGGCCGGCATTCATGCAGGTGTCGAGCAGTTCCCGCAGTTCAAGATCGTCGGCTCCGTGCATGGCGACTGGGCGCAGGACGTCGCGCAGAAGGCCGTCGCCGGCATCCTGCCGAGCCTGCCGGAAATCGTCGGCGTCGTGACCCAGGGCGGTGACGGTTATGGTGCGGCCCAGGCGATCGCTGCCGCCAACCGTCCGATGCCCGTCATCGTCATGGGCAACCGCGAGGACGAGCTGAAATGGTGGAAGGAACAGAAGGACGCCAACCAGTATGAGACCATGTCGGTCTCGATTGCGCCCGGCGTTTCCACGCTTGCCTTCTGGGTCGCCCAGCAGATCCTCGACGGCAAGGAAGTCAAGAAAGACCTCGTCGTTCCCTTCCTGCGCATCGACCAGGACAACCTGGAAGCCAACCTGGCCAACACCCAGGCCGGCGGCGTCGCCAATGTCGAGTATTCGCTCGAAGACGCCCAGAAGGTCATCGGCTCTGCGATGTAACCGACCGGAAACCTCCCCGAACCGTCCGGCCTTCGGGCCGGGCGGTGTGGGGGATCCACCTTGGCAAATGTAGCAAAGAGTAATTCAGCATGAATGCCATGCTCGATAAGGGCGATGGACGGCCCGTCGTCAGCGTTACCGATGCGAGAGTGAGTTTCGGCGCGGTAAAGGCGCTGGACGGCGTCACGCTGGAGATCGGGGCTGGAGAATGCGTCGGCCTCGTCGGCCACAATGGCGCCGGCAAATCCACCATCGTCAACGTCATCAATGGCGGGCTGACGCCGCATGAGGGTGCCATCCGATATGGTCACGGCAGCGGAGGCCACAGCATCAATGCCGCCCGCGATGCCGGCATTCGCTGCGTCTTCCAGGAGCTGTCGCTCTGCCCGAACCTGACGATCGTGGAGAATACCCGCATCATGCATCGCAGCCTGAAGGGCTGGGGCTGGCGCAAGCGGGGTGCTGCCTTCATCGAAAGCAAGCTCGAGGAAATATTCCCCGGCCATTCCATCGACTGCCACGAAGCAGTCGGCAACCTCACCATCGCGGAACGCCAGATGGTGGAGATCGCGATCACCTTCTGCGAGATCGGCAGCCCAGTGCGACTCGTCATCTTGGACGAGCCGACCTCGTCGCTGGATGCGCGGCTTGCGGAGCAGTTGCTCGCCTATGTCGAGCGCTTTGTGCGCGACGGCGGCTCGATCCTGTTCATCTCCCACATTCTCGGCGAGATACTCTCGGTTTCCAGCCGCATCGTCGTCATGAAGGACGGCAAGGTGGTCAGCCAGAGACCGGCCGAGGAGTTTTCGGAGCACGGGCTGATCGAAGCGATGGGCAGCGTGGTGAAGACGCGGCAAGCTCGCACGAACCTGCTGAGGACGGACATGGCAAGTGTGCTGACAGCTGCACCGGTGCGCGGACGCGGCCTCCCCTTCCAGGCGATGAAGGGCGAAATCGTCGGTTTTGCCGGTCTCGGCGGGCACGGTCAGACGGACATGCTGGTCGGCCTGTTCGAAGCCCGAACCGGCAACTGGCTGCGCGCCAGTGACCCCGAAGTCGCGTTCGTCGCAGGCGACCGTGCCGTCAACGGTACCTTCACGCTCTGGAGCATCTTGAGAAACCTCAGCATCTGCATCCTGCCGGATCTGTCGCGGCTTCAGACCCTGGATATCAATCGGGAGGAAACGCTGGGGCAGACCTGGAAGGACCGGATCGGCATCCGCACCCCCGACATGGACAACCCGATCCTGTCGCTCTCTGGCGGAAACCAGCAGAAGGTTCTCTTCGCCCGGGCGCTCGCAAGCCGCGCGCCCGTGGTCTTGATGGACGACCCGATGCGCGGCGTCGACTTTGGCACCAAGCAGGAGGTCTATGCGATCCTGCGCCAGGAGGCGGACGCAGGGCGGACCTTCGTCTGGTACTCGACCGAGATGGACGAAGTCTGCCTCTGCGACCGCGTCTACGTGTTCAACAACGGCATGATCGTTGCCGAACTGAAGGGCGACGAGGTGACGGAAGAAAACATCCTCTCCGCCTCTTTCCAGGAGGCCGCATGACGAGGTTCCTCTCCGCCGACGGCCTGCGCCTCGTCATCCCGGCCCTGTCACTGGTCGGACTGCTCGCGGCGGTCTTCTATCTCCAGCCGAGGGCCATGAGCTACACAGGGCTCAACCTGCTGTTCAATCTGGCCGTTCCGATTGCACTCGCGACCATCGCGCAGATGCTGATCATGACGGTCAACGACCTCGATCTGTCGATGGGCACCTTCGTCAGCTTCGTCGCCTGTGTGACGGCTACATACCTGCAGTCTTCTCCCCTGCTGGGCGTCCTCATCCTGATGGCAGCGATCGGCGTCTATGCTCTGATCGGCGTGATGATCTATCTGAGGGATCTGCCGTCGATCGTCGTGACGCTCGGTATGAGCTTCGTCTGGGGCGGGCTTGCCGTGCTGATCCTGCCGGCGCCGGGCGGTGAGGCGCCGGGCTGGATCCGCGCAATCATGACGGTCAAGCCGCCGCTCGTCCCGATGGCGATCGTTGCCAGCGTCCTGATCGCCGTTGTCAGCCACTATGTCATCATGCGCTCGTCCTTCGGCGTTGTCTTGCGCGGGGTGGGCGGCAATAGCCGCTCGGTTGCCCGGGCCGGATGGTCGATCATAGTGGCACGTGCGGCCGTCTATGGCCTTGCCGGTTTCTTTGCGGTGCTCGCCGGCATGGCGCTGGTGGGGCTGACCACTTCAGCAGACGCCAACATCGCGCTGCGCTACACGCTGCTCTCGATCGCCGGCGTCATTCTCGGCGGCGGCGAATTCGTCGGCGGGCGCGTGTCGCCGATCGGTGCCGTCATCGGTGCGCTCACCCTGACACTGGCCGGCTCCTTTCTGTCCTTCCTGCGGATCTCGCCGGACTGGCAGATCGGCGCGCAGGGGGCGATCCTGATCCTGGTGCTGACGCTGCGTCTTGCCCTCAATCGCGCCGAAGGCCGGAAGGGCAAGTCATGACCCAGGCACTCTCCACGCTCTTCTCGCGGACCTGGATCTGGTCGTTCATCGCGGCCGCCAGCGTCTTCCTCGTCACCATCGTCTTCACGGGCGGCGCAAGCACCGTCGGGCTTGCACAGGCGGCGCTGACCTTCGGGGCCTTCTCGGTGCTCGTCGGTCTCGGGCAGATGCTGGTGATCACGCTCGGTCCTGGCAATATCGACCTCTCGGTTCCGGCCAACATGACACTCGCCGCGACCGTGTCGCTCAAGGTCATGAATGTCGAGAACAGCATGATCCTGACCGGGCTGCTGGTCGCCATCGGAGTTGGGGTCGCAATCGGGATTGGCAATTACGCGCTGATCAAGCTCTTGCGCATTCCGCCGATCATCGCGACGCTGTCGATGAGCTTCATCGTGCAGTCGACGGCGATCTGGACGAACCGGGGACTGCGCATCAAGCCGCCGAGCTGGCTTGCCGACTTCACGACCTCGTCTACGGCTGGCGTTCCCAACGTCGCGCTCGTCGCCTTGGTGTTCTCCGTCATCGTCTGGTACGTCCTCAACCGCACGGTCTATGGACGCTCGATCGCCGCGATCGGCCAGAGCATCCGTGCCGCCCGCATGGCCGGGATCCCGATCGATGGAACGCGGCTTCTCACCTATCTGCTCTGCGCCGTGCTCGCCTCGCTCTGCGGCTATCTGCTCGCCAGCTTTTCCGGCGGTGCGGCGCTCAACATGGGCACAGAATATCTGCTGATGTCGATCGCCGTCGTCGTCATCGGCGGCACGGCGGTTGCCGGCGGCAATTCGAATGTTCCGGGGATATGGGGCGCCTCGCTCTTCATGTTCCTTGTCGTTTCGATGCTGAATACCTACGGTTTTGGTGCCGGCATCCGCCTCATTCTCACCGGTCTCATCATCATCGCCGTCATCATGCTGCCGACCACCCGCAGCGCCGGCAAAACCTGAAGCGCTCCAGGACTGTCCCATGGAAAATCCACACTACGAGATCCGCGACCCCCGCTTCCGCGACCTGCTCGTTTCCAGCGCCGCCCTCGAAGAGCTTTACTCGGGCTGCCGATGGGCCGAGGGCCCCGTCTGGTTCAATGATGGCGGCTATCTGCTGTTCAGCGACATACCGAACGAACGCGTCCTGCGCTGGGTCGAGGGTGCTGGAACATCCGTTTATCGCGCGCCGTCGCAGTTCATCAACGGCAATACGCGCGACCGTGAGGGACGTCTCGTTTCCTGCGAACATGGTGGGCGCCGCGTGATCCGCACCGAGATCGACGGCGCGGTTACGACCCTGGCCGATCGGCACGACGGCAAGCGGCTGAACTCCCCCAATGACGTCGTGGTGAAATCAGATGGTTCTGTCTGGTTCACCGACCCGTCTTACGGCATTCTCTCTGACTACGAGGGCTACAAGGCCGACGAGGAACAGGCGAGCCGCAACGTCTACCGGCTCGATCCTTCGACCGGCGAGCTCAGCGTCATGATCGACGATTTCCTGCAGCCGAACGGCCTTTGCTTCTCGCCAGACGAGCGTCTGCTCTACGTCGCCGATTCCGGCGCCAGCCACAAACCGGACGCGCCGCGCCATATCCGGGTGTTCGATGTGGCGGATGGAAAGCAGCTGACGAACGGACGCGTCTTTGCCCATATCGACAAAGGCATTCCCGACGGCATGCGGACGGATATGGAAGGAAATCTCTGGTCGAGCGCTGCCGACGGCGTGCATTGCTTCCATCCCGACGGCACCCTACTCGGCAAGATCCTGGTCCCCCAGGCGGTCGCCAACCTGACCTTCGGCGGACCGAAGAAGAACCGCCTGTTCATCACGGCCTCGACATCGCTCTATGCGATCTACACCGCGACACGGGGCGCCCAGACGCCCTGAGGAGTGCTTGATTTCCTGAACAAGCAAGACCGCCCGTTCAGGAGAACGGGCGGTCGCGCGGCGTTACCACGTGTGGGGTATGGTACTACCGGACCGGCCTGGCGGCGGCCGATGAGGCGATTACGTGATCAACACCGATCACGCGATCATGGATTTGAAGGCTTCGGCCTGGCTCTCTACCCAGCTTTCGAAGCTTTGCGGCTCCGTGCCCGTCAGGGTCTTGAAGTCACCGGTGATGCCTGCCAGACCGCCGTTTCCGACCATGGTGTCGATAGAGGCAAAGACGCGCGCGACGGGTTCAGGCAGACCGGCTCCGACCATGCCCTGGACGAGACCTTCGACCGGAACATCGATCACGGTGATCTCCTTGCCGGCAGCGGCAGAGATGAGGGACGCCATTTCGCGATGCGTGTAGGAAGAGGAGCCCGTCAGCGTGTAGACGGTCTTTTCCTTGTCTGCGGCGACGAGCGCTGCGGCCGTGGCGCGACCGATGTCATCGCGTGAAATGTGCGCCACCTTGCCGTCGCCGGCTGCCGAATACCAATGGCCGGAGGCAAGTGCGGGGCCCGCGCTCATCATGACGTTCTCGAAATACCAGTTGTTGCGCAGAATGGTCCAGGCCGGGATCGAGCTTGCCTCGATGGCCGCTTCCGTCCCTTCATGATCGGGCGCGAAGAGCAGAGCGGAGTTCACCGGTTCCGGCATCGAGGTATAAAGCAGATGGCGGACACCCGCCTTTTCTGCTGCTGCAACGGCCGCACGATGCTGAACCAGGCGATGTCCCGGACGGTCGAGCGTATCCGTGCTGATGATCAGCACCTTTTCGGCTTCGGCGAAGGCTGCTTCCATGGACGCGGCATCGTCGAAATCGACCCGGCGCACCAACACGCCCTTTGCAGCAAGGTCTACCAGTTGCTCCGGCTTGCGGCTGGCAGCGATGATGTCGCCTGCGGCTACGCCCGAGGTTTCAAGGAGATGATGAACGACGCGCTGGCCGAGCTGGCCCGATGCGCCGGTGACGAGATATTTCGCGGTCATGGTTCTCTCATTGTCTGGTCCCCAAACTTTAGGGATGGTTTAATTTTCAGAGTAGGTCTAAATTGCAGACCATGCTTCTGCCGTAAAGTAGGCAGTTTTTTAGAACCAAGTTCTGAGGACCGTACCGATGACAGCACATGGGAAGATGAAGACCGATTACACGGCGGCGATCCGTTCGGTGATGGCCATGATCGAGACGCCGGCGAACACGGTTTTCGATCCCGGGAATTGCCCGGTTCGCGATGTCTTTTCCCATATCGGTGACAAATGGGCTTCCCTCATCCTGCAGACGCTCGGCTACAGGCCGCATCGTTTCGGCGAGCTGAAGCGGGCGATCCCCGACATCTCGCAGGCCATGCTCACGGGTACATTGCGCAGCCTCCAGCGCGACGGTCTGGTGCATCGCGAGGTCTTCCCGACCCAACCACCGAGTGTCGAATACAGCCTGACGGAGCTGGGACAATCCCTATTGGGCCCGGTCGCGGCCCTGGTGGTCTGGACGGCCGAACATCACGGTCGCATCCGCGAGGCACGGGCCCTCTATGATTCCGACAATCCACCCGTGAAGAAGAAGGTCGCAGCCGCCTGACCGACATGCTTCGCCGGTCAGGAATTTGCTAACCATGCAGATGAACGAAAACGATACGCAGCACACATAAATTACCCCCCTGATATATGGGGGTATATTATGTTCAGACGATTTCTCTGCGACCGCAGTGGCAATTTCGGCGTCTTAACGGCGATCCTACTGGTGCCCGTCATCGGAGCCGCGGGCCTCGCCATCGATATAAGCAACGCGCTGACGGTGCGAAGCACCCTGCAGGCGGCCGCCGACGCGGCTGCGATCGCAGCCGTTGCCGAAACCTCCGCCGGCGTCATGCAGGCGATGCAGATGAAATCCGACGGACAGCTGTCGGCAGCGATCGCAGATGCCAAGAAGGTGTTTCTCGGTCACGCCAAGATGTCTCACCACTACGAACTCAAGAATTTCGATGTGGAGGTCGTCAAGAGCGGGACTCAGTTGAAAGCCGTCTTCACTTTCGACGCGACCGTTCCGACCACACTGGCACGGGTCATGGGGCAAAAGGACGTGACCGTCAGCGGCAAGGCCGAAGCCGTCTATCAGACAGACACCTTCCGGGACTTCTACCTGCTTCTCGACAATACGCCGTCCATGGGTGTCGGAGCGACTCCGGCGGATGTCACCAAGATGGTCAACAACACCGCGGACAAGTGCGCCTTCGCTTGCCACATCGTCAGAAACGGTGTCGAGGACACAAACAGCTACTATTACCTCGCCAAGAAACTCGGCGTGACGATCCGCATCGACGTCGTGGCCAAGGCGACAGCGGCCCTGATGGACACGGCCAAGAAGTCGCGCAAGAGCTCCAACCAGTATCGCATGGCCGTCTACACCTTCGGCGAACGGGCCGAGGACACCAAGTTGCTGGAGGTCTCCGCGCTCACCGACAATCTCGATCAGGTGCAGACCAAGGCGTCCAAGATCGGGCTGATGTCGATCCCCTGGCAGGGCTATGACAACGACCAGCAGACCGATTTCGACCGCGCCCTCAAGAGTATCGGCGATCTCATGGGCGCGTCAGGCACCGGCGCTTCTGCGAGTGATCCGGAAAAGATCGTGTTCTTTGTCTCGGATGGAGTGGGCGACGCCTACAAGCCAAGCACCTGCACCAAGAAGACGACCAATGGGCGCTGTCAGGAGCCGATCGACACGACGCAATGCGAAGCCCTGAAGAAGAAGGGCTATCGGATCGCCGTTCTCTATACGACCTATCTGCCGCTTCCCACGAACGACTGGTACAAGAAGTGGATCAGCCCGTTCCAGTCCGAAATCCCGACGCGCATGCAGTCTTGCGCATCGCCGGGTCTCTATTTCGAGGTGAGCCCAAGCGAGGGGATTGCAGACGCCATGAATGCGCTGTTCCTCAAGATCGTTAGCACGCCACGGATCACGAGCTGAAAAGACGATCGGGAGGGCTCAGTTCCCTGACATGGGGAAGCGCTGCAAAGACACGGTATTGCCATCGCTGAACGCCAGGCCTTCGCGCTCGAAGGCCTCGCGGATCGCGCTGAGCGAAGCTGGCCGTGTCGAACGCTCCCCCTCCCCCTCGATCCGCCTGATCGACGAAACCGATACGCCGGACTGCCGGGAGAGGTCTTCCAGGGTCCATTGCAACATGGCCCGTCCCGCCCGGATCTGCATCGGGGTCACCGTGGGATCGGTGGCAGAGCCGCCATTGCCCAACATGGCGAAGTCCTGATGCCGGATGATCATGCCCAGCCATTCATGCGAGCGTCCGCCCTTGTGGAGGACCGGCACCGCGCGAGCATGAAACCATTCATATTCACCGTCCGCACGGCGGATGCGCTGATTGGACCTGTAGGGGGAGAGCGAGGTCACGGCCTGTTGCCAGGCGGCGCTCACCGCGTCGCGATCATCCGGGTGAACCGCGCTCAGCCAGTTCCCGTCAAGCATGTCTGATTCACGCTGCCCGGTGAGCGTCGCCCATCCATGAGAAAACACGGGCTCGCCAGCCGCCGTCGCGCGCCATTCCATGGTTGCGACTGTGCCGATCAATGCTCTGTAGCGGCCGGTGCTTTCATCCAGCGCCTGACGGCTCTCATGCTGTTGCGAGACGTCCTGCAGCAGACCGATGGCGCGGGCCGGTCGTTGCTCGGCGTCGAGCACCACTTCGGATCGAAACTCGATCCAGCGCACGGTCCTGTCACCGCGGATGATGCGGAAATTCCGGTTCACCGGCACGCCGGAGCGTATCAGCGACCAGATATCCTCGCAGTATGTGCGATCCTCGGGGTGCACCTGATCGATCAGGTCGATCATTCGGAACGGTCGGGCCTGCTCGAGCCCGATCACGCGCAGGAGACCCGGGCTGCAGCTGCATTGACCGGTGATGAGATCACAGGTCCAGAAGCCGGTATTGCCGTGTTCTTCCACGAGTTTCAGGAAATGGGTGGACGAAACGCCTGATATCTTCCTTCCGGCTGCAGACGCGTCTCCGTCTTGTCCGGAAGAAGCATCACCCAGGGCGGTATCAAGAAAAGTTCTCATTGCTGTTCGGCAAAGTCCATCATGCGTCCGACGGGAAAGGCCTCGAGCTTGGCCTGTTGGCATCTTTTCCCTTGAACGCGGACGCTAGCGAGGCCGAAGTCTGCCGACAAGTGTGAAATGAAAGATTGTTCGGAACGCGTGTCGCCTAAGTCACCGCCGCATGCATCAGCAAAGACGCAGGCAGCAGGCTTGTTGTTGTCGCACGATCATGGCAGGAAGCTTGCAGACGAGCATCACGAGAGAGCCATTAGCATGTCGAACGTCATCAAGTTCGAGCGCCCGCCCGAAGAAAAGCCGCCGAAGCCGAAAGCCAGTCTTCCCCCTTCGATGCGGAAAATCCTGATCTGGGCAGGGATCGTCGCGGCTTTCGGGCTTGCCTGGGCCTATTTCACGCTCTTTGGTGGCGGCGCTGCGGCGCCGGCTTGAGCCAATCCTTTCAGACCGGCTTCACAGCGTCCGGAACCAGCGCTCCCCGGGCGCCGATCACTCTGCCCGCCAGTCTGGCACCGGCACAGACCGCATCCTGAACCGATGCGCCTTTCAGTTCTGAAGCGAGATAACCCGCGTTGAAACTGTCCCCGGCAGCGGTCGTATCAACGACATGCTCGATCGATGGGACCGAGAAGCGGGAGACTTCACCACTGCTGGCAGCAAATGTGACGTCATCGGCTCCGTTCTTGACGATGACCCTTCGAGCCCCTTCCGCCTGATAACGTTTCGCCGTCGCCGTCGGATCGGCGTCGCCAAACCATGTCGCCTCGTCCTCGAATGACGGGAGGCAGAGGTCACTGACAGCCGCGGCGCGATGCACCCAGCCGCGCATGGTCTCCGGATTGTCCCAGAGACGTGGCCGCAGATTGGGGTCGAAGACAACAGTGCCGCCCTTGCCCGCGAACTGGCCGAGCGCCTCGATCAGCGTCAGTCGATCCTGGTTCGAGAGAATGGCCAGGGTGATACCGGACCAGTAGGCGAGATCCGCACCGTCGAGCGCAAGGTGGAGGGCTGCAGGATCACTCGCGAGCCGCTTTGCGGCACTGTCGTTGCGCCAATAGGTGAAACTGCGCTCGCCGTTCTTCAAGGTGATGTAGTAGAGCCCGATCGTCTTGTCGGCCAGGCGACGGACATGCTCGGTCCCGATGCCCTCATTGTTCAGGAAATCCACCATCCTGTCGGAGAGCCCGTCGGTGCCGACGGCGCTCACATAATCGACCTGCCAGTCCTTCCCCAGACTCTGACGCAGGTAATAGGCGGTGTTCAGCGTATCTCCGGCAAAACCCATGCTGAGGGTGCCGGGCGAACCCGTCTCCGAAAGCTCGCCCATGCATTCGCCGATCGATACGATCCGTCCCATCTTCATCCCCCGCCTTGTCGCTTCCCGTTCCTACCTAGCGCGCCAGCCACCCGCCGTCGACGGGCAGGATCGTGCCATGCACATAAGCCGAGGCATCTGAGGCAAGGAAAACTGCGGCACCGCCGAGTTCCTCCGGATTGCCCCAGCGGCCTGCCGGGATCCGGCCGAGAATGTCGGTGGACCGCTTCGGATCTTCCCGCAGAGCCGTCGTGTTGTTGGTGACGAAATAGCCCGGCGCAATCGCGTTCACATTGATGCCCTTGTCGGCCCATTCACAGGCTAACAGACGGGTGAGACCCGCCAGGCCGCTCTTGGACGCCGTGTAGGAGGGGATGCGGATGCCCCCCTGGAAGGAGAGCATGGACGCGATGTTGATGATCTTGCCGCGGGAATTGGGGATCATGCGCTTGGCAGCAGCCTGAGAAAGGAAGAAGGCCGTCTTCAGGTTGACGTCCATGACCGCGTCCCAGTCGGCCTCGGTGAAATCGATGGCATCGGCACGCCGGATGATGCCCGCATTGTTGACGAGAATATCGACGGAGCCGAAAGCGGATACCGACGCTTCGACGATGTCGTCGACCGGATCGATGGTCGACAGATCGGCGGAGAAGGAGGCGAAACGTCCACCTGCAGAGGCAATCATGGCCTCGGTTTCGCTCATGCCCGATCGGCCGACGCCGAGAACAGCGGCACCAGCAGCGGCCAGTGCCACGGCAATGGCTTGGCCGATACCTGTGTTTGCTCCGGTGACGATGGCCGTGCGGCCCGAAAGGTCGAAGGAAGGTTTCATGATGCTGCTCCCGGAATATCTGGAAAGGATCGCCTGTTCGATCTAGGCGTCGATGAAAAGCTCGGGATCGAGATCCCCGATATCGTCCAGCTCCTCGGTCATGCGGCCGATATGCTGGCTCATGGCCAGTACCGCCGCGCCGTCGTCGCGGACACGGATCCCGTCGATGATCGCTGCATGCTCGGCAATGACGATATCCAGCCGCCCCGTGCGAGGCAGTGTGATGAAACGATAGCGGTCGATATGGACCTTGACCTGCGCGATGACAGTCCAGATTCCGGGGTAGCCGGCGATATTGGCGATCAACTGGTGGAATTCGGTGTCGATCCGGTGGAAGAGCGGAATGTCACCGGCCTCGGCCGCCTCTATCAAGGCCGACTGATTGTCTTCGAGCGAGCGCAACCGGCTGCCATCTTTCATCGCGGCAATGGCGAGCGAGACAGTGGTCGCCTCAAGCGCCTTGCGGATCAGGATCGCCTCGTAGAGCGCACGGCGGGGGATGCGGGAGACGAATGTGCCGGACTGGGGATAGATCTCGACGAGCCCCTCATCCGCCAGCCGCAGCAGGGCTTCGCGCACAGGCGTGCGGCTGACGCCGAAGCGCTGACCGAGCTGCTTCTCGTTCAGGGTGTCCAGCGGCTTCAACTGGAGGCGGACGATTTCGTCCTGCAAGATCGCATGGATCCGGGTCGCGGCACGTCCGTCACGCGTTCGTCCGCGATGATGTTCGACGGGAACGGTGCGCATTTTTCCAGCGTGCTTCTCTGTCTCCGGCATCGCACCCTCCCAACTGAAATATTAGTATATCAGTTTTCGAGGCGTGTAAATGTCGGGGCAGCTTCGTCTACAGGCGTCTCGTTTTGTTTTTGCGCTGCAGAACTGGCGACACCATGCCCCCCTGCCCTGCTTCGCGACGTCAACCTCGTGGGATGGCCGCACCGAAGCCTGCACTCAGAGGCGCCCGCTGGTCATCGTGAATGCGGTACCGCCGAGCCAGCCCGTCAGTAACCTCAGCTGAGACCCATATAGCGGCCGGGCTTGTGGTTGATGGCGAGGATCAGATTCGCGATGGCAGCGCCCAGAACCGACAGCGCCAGCCGGTCGGCCGGCAGCACGAAGAATGCGATTGCGAGGATCGTCAGGTCGACGCCGAGCTGGAAGTAGCCGGCGCGGAGCCCTGTCTTGTCCTGCAGATACATGGCGAGGATGTTGATGCCGCCGAGACCTGTGCGGTGGCGGAAGAGCATCAGCAGCCCCGTGCCGATCAGTCCGCCGCCGATCACCGTGGCGTAGAGCGGATCGAGATAGGAAAAATCGATCCACTGGCCGTTCAGCTTCGACAGGATCGATACAAGGGCCACGGCGGTGAAGGTCCGGAGCGTGAAAGCCCAGCCCATGCGCTTTACCGCCAGGATGTAGAAGGGCAGATTGACGATGAAGAAGATCACCCCAAAGCCCCAGCCGCTTACATAGGACAAGAGCAGCGCGAGGCCGGCGCTCGATCCGACCGTCAGCATGGTCTCGGTATAGATCAGCGTTCCAAGCGAGACGAACATCGTGCCGGAAATCATCGCGAGCACGTCTTCATAGAGGCGATGGCGCTCGGCGCCCGCCTGATTCAAGGTTGTCGTGGTCATGATCTCAGCCCAGAAGCGGTTTCAGAACAGCGGCGACGCGCGGAATATCTTCGCTCTTCAAGCCCGCAATGTTGATGCGACCAGAGGTCGGCATGTAGATGCCGTGTTCCTTGCGGAGCGCCAGCACGTCGGCCTCCTTGAGCGGCAGGAGCGAGAACATGCCCTGCTGCTCGGCGATCTGCGGCGCCAGCTGCCAACCATCCCCGAGGGCTGCCGCCAGTTCGCGGCGGAGGCCATTGAGACGGTCGCGCATGCTGTTCAGCTCGTCGATCCAGTCCTGACGCAGGCTTTCGGTCGAGAGGATCGTTCGCACAACGGCCGCACCGTGATCAGGCGGCATGGAATAGCTGGTGCGCGCCATGGTCACGAGGTTCGAGCGGGCGATGTCGGCCGCATCCTGCGTCTCGGCGACAGCAAAGATGGCGCCCGTACGTTCACGATAGATGCCGAAGGACTTGGAGCAGGAGACGGCAACCAGCGCTTCCGGCACTGCGGCGATGATCGTGCGCAGACCAGCGGCGTCTTCCTCGATGCCGGCGCCAAAGCCCTGATAGGCGGAATCGATCAGCGGTACGAGGCGACGCTCGGCGATCACCGCGGCCAGTTCTTCCCACTGGGCTGATGTCAGCGTGGCGCCTGTCGGGTTATGGCAGCTCGCATGAATAAGCACGGCATCACCACGCGGCGCACTGCTCAGCGCCTTCATCATGCTAGCGAAACGGACGTCCTGGGTCGGCACGTCGAAATAGGGATAGGTCTCGACGCTGAGGCCGGTGGCGCCGAAGATACCGGCATGGTTCGGCCAGCTGGGCAGGCCGAGATGGATGCGGCCGCTGCCCGCGCGGGCAATGAGATCCGAGGCGAGACGCAGCGCGCCCGAACCGCCGGGGGTCTGAACGCCCGCGGCGAACTTGCCCTGTCCCTTGCCGCCGACGAGATCCCAGAGCAGGTCGAGGAAGACCCGGTCACCTTCCGGCGCCACATAGGACTTGCTGTCCTGCTTCTCCAACAGCTCCTTCTCGGCTGCCTTCACCGAGCGCATGACCGGCGTGCGACCAAGATCGTCACGGTAGACACCGACACCGAGGTCGATCTTGTCGGCGCGATGATCGGCATTGTAGAGCCCGATCAGGGCAAGCAACGGGTCATTGGGCTGGGAGGCGAGCTTGTCGAACATCGGGGACCTTCGTCAAAATGCGATTGTGTTGGACGAGAGATATCAAGTTTGCCGCGCAAAGTCTCTGCGGATTTCATGTCCGGCACCAACTGAACTTAAGACACATTGCCAGAAATGGTATTTTGACGATAGAATTTTGCGTAATTATGGACAGTAGAGATCGACAATGGAAGCTGAGAGCGCGACCCTGGACAGGATCGATCGAAAGATCATCGCCTGCCTTCTGGACGATGCGAGCCTGAACAATGCAGAACTCTCCGAGCGTGTCGGGCTGACCGCGGCTCCCCTTTCGCGCCGGCTTGCCCGTCTCTATTCGAGCGGGATCATCCGGCAGGCAATCGTCGTCGATGCGCCGCGGGTGGGCCTGGGCTTGCAGGCCTTCGTGGAAATCACTCTCGATCGCACGACGCCGCAGGTCGGCGAGCGTTTCATCGACCATGTCGGCAAACTGCCGGAAGTGGTGGAGATTCATGCCGTTGCCGGCGGCTTCGATTTTCTCCTGAAAATCTCGGTGCGCGACATGACGGACTACAAGCGCCTGATCTGGCAGGAGTTCGATCGTCTGGCCGAGATCAAGACAATCAGGTCGACGATGGTGTTCGACAGTCCGAAGATCTCCTACGGCTATCTGCCGTAAGAAAAAGGGCGCCCTGTCGGCGCCCTTTGTCATTGCATCAAGCTTCAGAAAGCTATCAACCGGCCGCCGTTGCCAACCGACGCTTGGCCATACGGGCGCGGATCGATTCCACATCGGCACGTGGCGTCGCGGCAAACAGCGTGCGCGTGTATTCGTGCTGCGGATCCGAGAAGACCGCATCGCGCGTGCCGTATTCCACGGCCTCACCGTAGTACATCACCATCACCTCGTCGGCGATGTAGCGCACGACCGAGAGGTCGTGGCTGATGAAGACATAGGTCAGGCCGAACTCTTCCTGCAGGTCGGCAAGCAGGTTCAGGACCTGAGCCTGGACCGAGAGGTCGAGCGCGGAAACGGGTTCGTCGAGCACGAGCAGCTTCGGATTGAGCATCAGTGCACGGGCGATCGCGATACGCTGGCGCTGGCCGCCCGAGAACATGTGCGGGTAGCGGTTGTAGTGCTCAGGCCCCAAGCCGACCTTGACCAGCATCTCGGTTGCGCGTTCGCGACGTTCCGCAGCGCTCATCTTGGTGTTGATGAGCAGCGGCTCGCCGAGCACGTCGCCGATCTTCTGGCGCGGATTGAGCGAACCATAGGGGTTCTGGAAAACGATCTGCACTTTCTGGCGCATGTCGGCGGTCAGATGGCCCGGACGGGTATCGACCTTCTGGCCGTCGATCAGCAATTCACCCGCCGTCGGCTCGTCGATGAAGGTCAGAATGCGGGCAAGCGTGGACTTGCCACAGCCGCTCTCGCCGACGATGGCGAGCGTCTCGCCCTTGTCGAGCTTGAAAGAGACGCCCTTCACCGCATGGACGATCTTGTCGTCCTTGAACATGCCCTGCGGCACGCGATAATCGCGCTTGATGTCGCGGATCTCGAGCATCGGGGTTTGTGTGGTGGTCATGCGGCACCTCCCGTTTCAGCGGCGGCCAGGAAGTCGGAGACCGTCGTCAGGCGGTCGCCGGTGGCGTTTTCCGGAAGTGCGGAAAGCAGCGCACGGGTATAGGGGTTCTTCGGGTTTTCGAAGAGCGAGAGCACGTCGGCTTCCTCCATCTTCTTGCCCTTGTACTGGACGATGACGCGGTCGGCGGTCTCAGCCACCACGGCCATATCATGGGTGATCATGATCAGACCCATGCCGGTTTCCGTCTGGATTTTCATCAGAAGGTCGAGGATCTGCTTCTGGATCGTCACGTCGAGCGCGGTTGTGGGCTCGTCGGCGATCAGGAGCTTCGGATTGCAGGCGATCGCGATCGCGATCATCACGCGCTGGCACTGGCCGCCCGACATCTGGTGCGGAAAGTGGTTTAGGCGTTCCGCAGGATCCGGCAGGCCCACCAGCTTGAAGAGTTCGATGGCGCGCTCGCGGCGCTCCTTCGCTCCAAGGCCCATGTGCAGGCGCAGGACTTCCTCGATCTGGAAGCCGACGGTGAAGCAGGGATTGAGGCTCGCCACCGGCTCCTGGAAGATCATGGCCACGTCCTTGCCGATCAGCTTGCGCCGTTCGGCGGCCGAGATCTTCTGGATGTCGCGCCCCAGGAATTCCATCTTGTCGGCGGTGATCTTCGCCGTCCAGGGCAGAAGGCCCATGACGGCGAGCATGGCGACCGACTTGCCGGAGCCGCTTTCGCCGACGATGGCCAGCACTTCACCCGGTGCGACAGACATCGACACTCCGTCGACGGCCTTGAACCAGCCACTGGCCGTCTCGAACTGGACGGTGAGGTTCTGAATCTCGAGAAGTGCCATGATCAGGACCTCTTCAGCTTGGGATCGAGCGCATCGCGCAGGCCATCACCCATGAGGTTGATGGCGAGAACGGTGATCAGGATGGCGAGACCCGGGAAGGTCACGACCCACCATGCGCGCAGGATGAATTCGCGCGCTTCGGCGAGCATCGTGCCCCATTCGGGAGCCGGCGGCTGGGCGCCCATGCCGAGGAAGCCGAGGGCAGCCGCATCGAGGATGGCATTGGAGAAGGACAACGTCGCCTGGACGATCAGCGGCGCCATGCAGTTCGGCAGGATCGTCTTGAACATCAGGCGGAAGGGGCTTGCACCTGCAAGGCGGGCGGCCGTCACATAGTCGCGCGTCTTTTCCGACATCACCGCTGCGCGGGTCAGACGGACGAAATGCGGCTGCAAGACAAGCGCGATTGCGATCATGCCATTGGTCAAGCCGGGACCGAGGATCGCAACGAGCACGAGGGCCAGCAGCAGCGACGGGAAGGCCAGGATGATGTCCATCAGGCGCATGATCGCCGTGTCGAGCCAGCCACCGTAGTAACCGGCGATGACACCGATTGCGATGCCTGTTGTCAGCGACAACGTGGTGACGAAAACGCCGATGAAGAGCGAATACTGCGAGCCGTAGATCAGGCGGGACAGGATATCGCGGCCGACCGGGTCGGTGCCGAGCGGATAGCTCCAGTTGCCACCTTCCAACCAGGCCGGCGGCAGGAGAACTGCGTTGCGGTATTGCTCGAAAGGCGAATGCGGTGCGATGACGCCGGCGAAGACGGCGATCAGCACGAGGGCAACGAAAACGACGAGGCCCATGACGGCACCGCGGTTTTCGGAGAAGTAGAACCAGAACTCGGCCAGCATCTGGCGGCGCATCTGAGCGCTCGAAACCGGCTGGCTGACTGTTGTCTCTGCCATGGGACTTTATCCTTCTAGTGGCGGATGCGCGGGTTGATCAGGCCGTAGAGCAGGTCGACGATGAGGTTCACGACCATGATGATGCCGGCGATCAGGAGGAGACCTCCCTGGATGACCGGGTAGTCACGACGGAACACGCTGTCGACCATCCACTTGCCGATACCCGGCCAGGAGAAGATCGTTTCGGTGAGGATAGCGCCTGCGAGCATGACGCCGATCTGCAGGCCGATCGTGGTGATGACCGGGATCATCGCGTTGCGCAGCGCATGCAGTCCAACGACGCGGAAGGGCGAGAGGCCCTTGGCGCGTGCCGTGCGGATATAGTCTTCCGACAGGACTTCGAGCATGGCCGAGCGCGTCTGACGGGCGATGACGGCGAGCGGAATTGTGGCAAGCACGATCGTCGGCAGGATCAGATGGCTGGCGGCCGAGGCGAAGGCACCCTTCTGACCCGACAGGAGGCTGTCGATCAGCATGAAGCCCGTGACCGGCGGGAAGAAGTACATCAGCGAGATACGACCCGATACCGGTGTCCATTGCAGGATGCCGGAAAACAGGATCATCAGCAGAAGGCCCCACCAGAAGATCGGCATGGAATAGCCGACGAGGGCGATGCCCATCATGGTCTGGTCGAAGAAGGAGCCACGCTTGATGGCAGCGATGATACCGGCGGGAACGCCGATGGCGACGGCCAGAAGGATCGCACAGAGGGACAACTCGACCGTTGCGGGGAACAGCGCGAAGAACTGGTCGATGATCGGGCTTTTCGAGACGATCGATGTGCCGAAATCACCGGTCAGGACGCCACCGAGATAATCGAAGTACTGGATGACGAGCGGACGGTCGAGACCGAGCTGCGCACTGATCTGTGCATGACGCTCGGGCGACATAACGCGCTCACCGGAGAGCAGCGCAACCGGATCGCCGGGGAGAAGCCGGATGAAAGCGAAGGCAATGATCGAGACGCCGATAAAGGTCGGGATCAAGACGGCGAGCCGTCGCAGGAGAAAGCCAAACATGTGTGAGACCTGTTGTTTTTAAGGAGGTCGAACCACGGCCCCGTGGCCGTCTGAGGTTTGCCAGAACCGCTCCGCCTGAGCGTTCGAGCATGACGCGAGATCGGTCTCGTATCAACGACAAACGCCGCGGGCCAAGGCCCGCGGCGAAAGATTGTCTGTTTCGATTACTCGGCGATGTCGACGTTTTCGAAGGTGAAGTCGCCAAGCGGGCTCTGGACGAAGCCAGTGACTTCCTTGCGCATCGGGACGATCGAGAGCGAATGGTCGATCGTGGCCCAAGGTGCTTCGCGCTTGAAGACGAGCTGTGCTTCTTCGTAGAGCTTGGTGCGCTCGGCCTGGTCGGAGGTGACCTTGGCCTTCTTCACCAGGGCGTCGAACTCCTCGTTGCACCACTGAGCGCGGTTGTTGCCACCGACGGCAGAGCAGCCGAGCAGCGTGTCGAGGAAGTTGTCCGGGTCGCCGTTGTCGCCGGTCCAGCCGAGCATGACGGCACCGTCACGATCCTTGGCCTTCGAACGGTCGAGATACTCGGCCCATTCGTAGGAGACGATCTCGACGGTCACGCCGATCTTGGAGAAGTCGTCCTGGATGATTTCAGCGGCGCGACGTGCGTTCAGCATGTAGGGACGCGAAACCGGCATTGCCCAGACCTTCATCGAAAGGCCGGTGACACCAGCGGCTTCGAGTTCGGCCTTGGCGGCTTCCAGGTCATACGCGTCGTCCTGGGTGGACTGGTTGTAGGACCACATGGTCGGCGGGATCGGGTTCTTGGCCGGAGTCGCCATGCCCTGGAATACGGCGTCGACGATGGCTTCCTTGTTGATCGCCTTGTTCAGAGCCTTACGGACTTCCGGCTTGTCGAAGGGAGCCTGGGTCGTGTTGTAGGCGAGGTAAGCCACGTTCAGGCCTTCCTGCTCCATCACGGTCAGAGCCGGATCGGACTTCATGGTCTCGACATCGGCTGCGTTCGGGAACGGCATCAGGTGGCATTCGCCAGCCTTGAGCTTCTGGTAGCGAACGGCAGCGTCCGTGGTGATTGCGAAGACGAGATCGTCGATCTTCGGCGCGCCACCCCAGTAGTCGGCGTTCTTCTTGTAACGAATGACGGCGTCCTGCTGGTAGCCGACGAAGGAGAACGGACCGGTGCCGACCGGCATCTGGTTCAGCTGTTCCTTCTTGCCTTCAGCTTCGAGCTTGTCGGCATATTCCTTCGAGACGATCGAAGCGAAAGGCATTGCGAGGTTCGCGAGGAACGGCGCTTCCGGCTTGTTGAGCGTGATCTTGACAGTCATGTCATCGACCTTCTCAATCGTCTTGATCAGCTCCGGGAAGCCCATGCCAGCGGCATATTCCCAGGAGGTGCCAGCAACATACTGGTTCCACGGATGATCGGCCTTCAGCTGACGGTCCAGCGAGAAGATCACGTCGTCAGCGTTGAAATCACGCGACGGGGTGAAAAAGTCGGTCGTGTGGAACTTGACACCCGAGCGGAGCTTGAAGGTGTATTCGGTGCCTTCGGCGTTGACTTCGTAGCTCTCGGCGAGACCGGCTTCTGCTTCCGTCGTGCCCGGCTTGAATTCCATCAGACGGCTGTAGATCGGATGGGCGGAGGCGTCGAAGGTGGTGCCGGCGGTGTACATGCCGGGGTCAAAACCTTCCGGCGAACCTTCCGAGCAATAAACGAAGGTCTTGGCGCTTGCCGCGCCCGACAGGAAGGTTGCCGCTGCAAGGGCTGCGGCAGCAAGTGCGAACTTGGTTTTCATGAGCAGTCTCCCAAAGGCGAAGGGCGTGCGCCTTCGCCGGTTCTTTTGGTCCCGCGGCGCGTGGATCGCGCCCGTGTTTTGTGAAGGTCGGGGTCAACCGGTCTTCCGGCGATCGAAGGGCTTCCAGCCGCGCGTCGTAATCTGACAAGCAGCAGAGGTCGTCCACCCGATCACTGATGGAGTGTCTTATCGCCTTCGGAAACGTTGTAAAGAGAGATTCGGCTCAATTCCGTCACAGAATTGGTCTGGTTTTCGCCACAATCGCTGTTCGGCAGCTCAATTGTTTTGTGAGGCGACAGGGCTCACTGCGAACTCATCGGAAATTAGAGATCCTTGATAGCCCTTGAGAATCAAGGCCGCATCGGTTGATGCGTCGCAATAAGACAAGCACTCTCGGCCCTGCTGAGGCGGTCTAGCAATGGAAAGAAAATTTATCAACCAATCAAAAAAAACAATGAAATCGGTGGCCTCCACCACCGCAAAAAGGGGGAGAGGAGGAGGGGCTTGGGGATCCCCTCCCCCTCTCCTTCGGTCACGCTTTGTGGGGAGAGCGACCGAAGAAGAAAGCATAGGCTGCGGGCAGAACCAGAATGGTCAGGACGGTTGCAACAAGAATGCCACCCATCATTGCGTAAGCCAGCGGCCCCCAGAAGATGCCGCGTGAAATCGGGATCAGCGCGAGGACTGCGGTCAGCGCCGTCAGCATGATGGGGCGGAAACGACGCACAGCCGAGCCGATGATCGCTTCACGTCGTTCCATGCCGGCTGCGATGTCCTGGTCGATCTGATCGATCAGGATGATCGAGTTGCGGATGATGATGCCAAGCAGGGCAATGACGCCGAGGATTGCGACAAATCCGAAGGGGGCTCCGGAGATGAGGAGTGCGGCGGCGGCCCCGATGATGCCGAGCGGTCCGGTCGCCAGCACCAGCATGGCCTTGCCGAAATGCTGCAACTGGATCATCAGCAGAACCACGATGACCAGCAGCATGATCGGCGCCTTGGCCGCGATCGAATTCTGACTTTCGGCGCTGTCTTCCGCACCGCCCTGGATCTCGATCGCGTAACCGGCGGGCAGACTGTCGCGCAAGGACTGCATTTCGTCGAACATCTTCAAGGTGACATCGTTCGATTGCACACCATCCGGCAAAGTGGCGCGCACTGTAATCGTCGGCAAACGATTGCGTCGCCATTCGATCCCCTGCTCCAGCTTCGGAACGACCTTGGCGATCTGCGACAAGGGAATGAAAGCGCCGAGATCGGTCGGGACATAGATCGAATTGACTGCCGTCAACAGGCGGCGACTATCCTCCGGCTCCCGGGCCACGATCGAGATCGTTTCCTCACCGGCGCGAACGTCGGCGAGTGGCGCACCGCTCATCGTCGCCTGCAGCATCTGGCGCAGGCGCTGGGACGAGACGCCGAGGGCACGGGCACGATCCTGGTCGACGACCAGCGTCATAGCGGGGACAGGCTCAAGCCAATCGTCGTGGACAGCCTGCAGGATCGGGTTCTGGTTGAAGCGCGCCTTCACCTGATCGGCAATGCGACGCACCTCGTCCCGCTCCGGTCCGCTCACACGCATCTGCACGGCCCAACCGGTCGGCGGCCCCAGGAAGAGCCGATCGACCTTGCCCCGCACTGAGGGAAAGTCTTCCGCCAGCTTCATGCGCAGCTTGGTGATCAGGCGTTCGCGCGCATCCTCATCCCTCGCCATGACCAGAAGCTGGGCATAGTTCGGATTGCGCAACTGTTGGTCGAGCGGCAGGAAGAAGCGCGGCGCGCCCTCGCCCACATAGGTTGCGACGAAGCGCTGATCCGGATCGGTCAGCAGTTCCGCTTCGAGGCGCTGGGCCTCCGCCTCGACTTCCTTGATCGAGGTGCCCTCGGGCAGCCACATGTCGACAAGGATTTCCGGGCGGGACGATTGCGGAAAGAAGTTCTTCGGGATGAACTGGAAGGACCAGAGGCTGACCGCAAAGATGGCGAGCGTCGAGACGATCACGATGATGCGGTGCTCCACGGCCCAGGAGACGGTCGCGCGGAGGCGACGGTAGAACCGGGTGTCGAAAGCGTCGTGATGGCTGCCGGCATGCGCCCTCTGCTTCAGGATCATGTAACCGAGCCAGGGCGTGAAATACACGGCAACGAACCAGGAAATGATGAGCGAGATGCCCACGACATAAAACAGCGAGCGGACATATTCACCGGCGGTCGATTCCGCAAAGCCAACCGGGATGAAACCGGCCGTGGTGATCAGCGTTCCGGTCAGCATCGGGAAGGCTGTCGAGGAATAGGCAAAGCTCGCCGCATCCAGCTTCTCGAGCCCTTCCTCCAGTTTTCGCTCCATCATCTCCACGACGATCATGGCGTCGTCGACCAGAAGGCCGAGCGCGATGATGAGGGCACCGAGCGAGATACGCTGCAGGTCGAGCCCGAGTTCGTACATGACGGCGAAGGTCGCGGCGAGCACCAGCGGGATGGCGATCGCAATCACCAGACCAGAGCGCCAGCCGATGGAGACGAAGGAGACGACGAGCACGATCAGCAGGGCTTCGCCGAGCGCCTTCATGAATTCGCCGATCGCCTCACGAACCACTTCCGGCTGGTTGGAAATCTGCGAGACCTCCAGACCGATCGGCAGGGTCGCCTCGAAGCGCTCCAGGGTCTCCTCCACGGCATCACCGACATCGGTCACCTTGAAGCCCTTGGCCATGACGACGCCGACCTGAACGGAATCCTTGCCGTTGAACCGGAACTTGCGCTGATAGGGATCTTCCAGACCTTCGGTGACAGTGGCGATATCACCCAGACGCGTGACCTGGTTGCCGGAATTGAGGCGCAGTTCGCGGATGTCTTCCGCGGCGGAGAAACCGCCATCGACGGATATGCGAACCGATCTGGATCCCGTGTCGATGCTCCCCGTGGCATCGATCGCATTCTGGCCGGCAAGCGCACTTTGCAGATCGGTGAAGGTCAGCCCACGTTCGGCGAGCGCCTGGGAGGATACTTCGATGAAGATCTTCTGCGGTTGGTCGCCGAGGATCACGGCCTTTTCGACACCCTCAGTGGACAACAGAACATCGCGTGCCTGGATCGCGTATTGCTTCAACTCGGGATAGCTGTAGCCATCGCCGGTCAGGGCATAGAGCGTGATGTAGGTATCGCCGAACTCGTCGTTGAAGTAAGGGCCCAACAAGCCTTCGGGCAGTTCGTTTTCGATGTCGCCGACTTTTTTACGCACCTGATAGAAGGCATCGGCCACGTCGTTGGCATCGGTGTTGCCCGTCACCTGCAGCGTGATGATCGCCGAGCCCGGCCGGGTGTAGGACTTGACCCAGTCCAGATAGGGCGTCTCCTGCAGCTTGCGCTCGATCTTGTTGACCACCTGATCCTGCATGTCGGCCAGCGATGCGCCCGGCCAGAAGGCCTGCACCACCATGACGCGGAAGGTGAAGTCAGGATCTTCCTTCTGGCCCATGCGCATCAGTCCGAAGAGACCCGTGAGGATGATCAGGCCGAAGAGGAAACGGGCAATGCTGGGATGAGCGATGGCCCAACGGGACAAGTTGAACGAGCCCGGTTCGACAGGAGAGTTTGCCATGATTGAAATGTCCCGAAGGTAGGGGGCGCGCTGGGCTTACCGGGTGGCGGCGTCGGGCGTGACGGTGGCGGTTGTCTGATCAGCCTCGGCCGACCGCGACAGGTTCTCGTTGGCCAGCCGAACCTTCATGTCTTCCGCCATGAACTGCGTGCCTGCCACGACCACGAGGTCGCCGGGTTTCAAACCTGCAGACACCTGGATCCCCGTATCGGAAAACGTGTCGATCGTGACCGGTCGCGCATGAACGGTCGCGGCGGTGCGGTCGACGGTCCAGACTTTCGGCTGCTTGGCGGCATCCTGGGCAAGGGCGGACAGCGGCAGCTCGAACAGATTCTTGTCCGACGGCGCAAGCGCCGTGACACGCGCGGTCATGCCGAGCAGGATCTGCGGATTTTCGGGAAGCGTGATGCGCACGGCAAAGGTTCGCGACGTAGCATCCGCACTGCCGGCAACTTCGCGAACGGTTCCCTTGAGGGCAAGGCCATCCTTCGACCAGAAGCCTACCTCGACCTGCTTGCCTGGAGCGAATGCGAAGATCTCATTCTCCGGCACTGCGATCAGCGCTTCCTTCTCGCCGTCGGCGGCGACCGTGACAACAGGGCTGCCTGCTGCCACGACCTGGCCTGCATCAGCACTGATGGCGGTGACGATGCCCGGCTTGTCGGCCTTCAGCTCGCCATAGGCGACCTGGTTTCGCGCCTGCTCCAGCGAAGAACGCTGGCTGTCGCGGGTGGCGAGGGCCTGGTTATAGGTGAGTTGCGCCTGCTCGAGCTGCGCCTTGGTCGTCACCTGCTGGCGGTAAAGGGCATCGGCGCGCTTGAGAGCGAAATCGGCCGTTTCCAGCTGGCGGTCGGCTGCGGCAAGGCTCGCCTCGGCACTGCGCATCTGCAACTGGTAATCCGTCACGTCGAGACGCGCCAGCACGTCACCCGGCATCACACGATCGCCGATATCGACCAGGCGCTCGATGATCTTGCCGGCCACCCGAAAGCCGGCGGCAGCTTCGCTGCGCGCCTTTACCGTTCCGGAATAGCGCAATTCGCGCGCGGTCGAGGGCGCCTCGACCTCGATCACCTTCACGGGGCGAAGGCTTGGCTGCTCCACCGTTTCCGCACCGCCTTCCGTGCAGGCGGCGAGCCCGAAGGCGGCGAAAAGGGACAATGCACTCAGGGACAGGCGGACGCTGGCGGACATAGTGGTTCCTCCCCGGCGGGGTCTCAGACTTTGAGGGCTCGGATGGCGAATTCGGTCAGATCTTCCGGACCGGCGCGATTGGTCTTGCCGATACATTGGGCGACCATCTGGGGATGGTGCAGTGGCGAGGTCGCCGCGCCGAAACAGCGCGCCGCATGGGCCGGGTCGCCCTTGGCGAACTCTCCCTTTTCCATGCCTTCCGTAATGATGTCGGTCAGGATGGCCTGGATTTCGTCGATGTGCTTGTCGATGACGCCCCAGCTCTGCTCGATCGCGGCCACGACCATGTCATGCACCTTGCGCTCATCGAGCATGGTGGCCACGGTGAACTCGAAATGCATCATGGAATAGCGGCGCAGCCTTTCCTCCGCACTGACCGGAAGGGCGGCGATGGACTGGGCGATTGACAGGCTCTGATGCAGGAGGCGGGCACAGACCCCCTCCAGCAACTCGCTCTTCGAGCCGAAGAACCTGTAGATGTTGGCCGGCGACATGCCGAGTTCCTTCGCCACATCGGCGACGGTCGTCTTGCTGTATCCGTAGTGACGAAATTGCCCCTCCGCCGCCTCAAGGATGCGGGTGGCCATATCGGCTGTTTCGGTTGACTGCACTGTGCTCGGGGTCATGATGATTTACGACTGACGATTTTTGAATTTCGTCAGTCGTAAATCAAAAATCGTCACTGGTCAATCGGCTTTGTTAAGCGATGCGTGAATTGAGCAGAGGCGAGAGGCCTCACGAGAACAATGGCAAGCAGGGACAAGAAGCGCCATACAGCCTAAAGAAAGAGCTAAAATGCAGATGTGGCGCGTGACTTTTTAAGGACGCCGAAACGAACGCTTTGGGTCAAAGCCTGTGGGGTGACGACCAATATTACGTTTGGGAAGTTTGAAGAAAAATGGTGCCCGGAGGCGGATTTGAACCACCGACACGCGGATTTTCAATCCGCTGCTCTACCAACTGAGCTATCCGGGCATCTCGGCTTGTTTTCCAAGCCTGCCGGTCTTTCTTTCAAGACCGCCGGGGCATGTCCCCGGGAGCGAGCGGGGTTATAACATCTTGTTCGGCCATGTCCAGCGGCTTCGGCCACTTTTTTGAAGAAGATGTGAAAATCGCTGAAAGGTGAACGAGAACAAGGGGATCGGGGGAGGTCGCGAACACGCTTTACGATCGGCTAGCGATCAGTCGCGGTAGTCGTCGTCCGCCTTGGACTCGTCGTCGGCAACCGGGATGGCATAGGAGCCCTTCAGCCAGCGCGAGAGGTCGAGATTTCGGCAGCGGTCGGAGCAGAACGGGTAATTGTCCCGCGTCGACGGGCGGCGGCATTCGGGGCATGGCCGCGCCTTGCGCAGCGGCTCGACCTTGGCGGTCCGCTGTTCGTCTCCCTGCGACATCGTCAGCCCTCCGTCCAGCCGGTGTGCACGTCATAGCCTTCGCCGGAGAGCATCTGCAGCGTCTCGAAGAGCGGCAGGCCGACGACATTGGTGTAGGAGCCGACGATCTTCTGGACAAAGCTGCCGGCAATACCCTGGATGGCATAGGCGCCGGCCTTACCGCGCCATTCGCCTGACGCAAGGTAGCATTCGATGTCGTAGCCTGACAGGCGCTTGAAGCGGACCTTGGTCTCGACGATCTTCTGGCGCTGCTTGCCATCGGGGCCGATCAGGCAGACGCCGGTGAAGACCCAGTGGCTGCGACCCGAGAGCAGATGCAGCGCCGAGGAAGCCTCCTGCATCAGTTCCGCCTTCGGCAGAATGCGGCGGCCAACCGCGACCACGGTGTCGGCGGCCAGGATATAGCTGCCTCCCCAGGTCAGATCCTTGCGCACCTGCTGATAGGCGGCGTTGGCCTTGTCCGCAGACAGGCGACGGGCAAGCGAGCGGGGATGTTCTGATTTCTTGGGCGTCTCGTCGAGATCCATCGGCATGAGACGCGCAGGCTCGATGCCGGCCTGCTTCAGGAGATCCACGCGACGCGGCGACCCGGAGGCCAAAATCAGCTTCTGTCTCAGTTCCATGCGTGCGCGATCCTAAAGCCCCGGTGCGGTCCCAAGGCTTACTTGAAGCGGTAGGTGATACGGCCCTTGGTCAGGTCGTAAGGGGTCATCTCGACCAGGACCTTGTCGCCTGCGAGAACGCGGATGCGGTTCTTGCGCATGCGGCCGGCGGTATGGGCGATGATTTCATGTTCGTTTTCGAGCTTCACACGGAAGGTGGCGTTCGGCAGCAATTCGGTGACGACGCCGGGGAATTCGAGGACTTCTTCTTTTGCCATAGAGCGGTTGTCTTTCCTGGGGTTTTGGAGGGGCGCACGAGGGGCCCCTGAAAATGTGGGCGGAAACTACACAATCGCCCGGCATTTGTGAACCTTGTAGATTCGGCTTTTGGAATTTGTTTCAAGAGAGGTGAAACCACCGCTATTCCGGCGGAAGCACCAGCCTTTCACGGATCAGCTTTGTCAGGCGATCCCGTACATCCCGGTAGGCGGAAAGCCGCTGTTCGCGGCTGCCCGTTTCAACGGTCGGATCCGGCATCGGCCAATACTCGACCTCGACTGCGGAGTGGCGCGTCAGCTCCAGGGCTGAATGATGCGCCTCGGGCGTCAGGGTGATCACGAGGTCGAAGTAGTCGTCTTCCATATCCTCCAGCGTCTGGGGCTGGCGGCGGCCGAGCGAAAGGCCGATCTCGTCGAGCACGACATCGACAAAGGCATCGCGCTCGCCTTTCTTCACGCCGGCAGAGGCGACCCAGGTGCCGGACGGCAGGGCCTGCTTGGCGATCGCCTCCGCCATGGGGCTGCGAATGACGTTCTGGCCGCACATGAAGAGGACAGCGCCCGGCCGCGATTGGCGGCGGCTCTCGTTTGCGCCCTCGGTCATCGGCTCTAGCCCCGCCAATAGAGCACGCAGACCAGGGTAAAGAGACGGCGGGCCGTATCGAAATCGAGTTTGATCTTGCCCGAGAGCCTGTCCATCAGCGTCTGCGAGCCGTCGTTGTGGATGCCCCGACGTCCCATGTCGATCGCCTCGATCTGTGAGGGGGTCGAGGAACGGATCGCCTCGTAATAGCTCTCGCAGATCATGAAGTAGTCCTTGATGATCCGCTGCAGGGGCGTGAGCGAGAGGATGTGGACGGCCACGTCCTCACCACTCTCCGTCTTGATCGAGAAGACGAGCTTGCGGTCGACCAGCGACAGGTAGAGCTTGTAGGGACCGCCGGCATGACCGACGGGCTCGAAGGAATTCTCCTCGATCAGATCAAAGATGGCGACCGCCCGCTCATGCTCGACATCAGGGGTCGAGCGCCCGATGGTCTCGTCCAGCACGACATCTGAGAGCCGGAAGTCGCCCGCCGCCATCCTCTAGTCCCCGAGATTGAGCCGGATGGAAACGGAACGCGCATGGGCCTCAAGGCCTTCGGATTTCGCCAGCGCGATGGCCGCCGGTGCCAGCTTGCGCAGCTGCTCCGGTCCGAGCCGCAGGATCGAGGTGCGCTTGACATAGTCCAGAACACCCAGCCCCGAGGAGAAGCGCGCCGAGCGCGCCGTCGGCAGAACGTGGTTGGACCCGCCGACATAATCGCCGATCACTTCGGGCGTATGGCGACCTACAAAGATCGCACCGGCATTGCGGATGCCTTCGATTAGGGGTTCCGGATCGTCGACGGCCAGTTCCAGATGTTCGGCGGCGATGCGGTTGGCGAGCGGAATGGAATCTTCCAGCTTCTCGACCTTGATGATCGCACCGAAATCGCGCCAGCTGGCGCACGCCGTCTCTGCACGCGGCAGCGACTTGAGCTGGCGCTCGAGGGCGGCTTCGACCGCCTCGCCCAGCGCGCGGTCATCGGTGATGACAATCGACTGGGCGCCGGGGTCATGCTCGGCCTGGGCCAGCAGGTCGGCCGCCAGCCAATCCGGATCATTGTCCTTGTCGGCAATGATGAGAACTTCGGATGGGCCGGCAATCATGTCGATACCGACCGTACCGAAGACCTGGCGCTTGGCAGCGGCGACATAGGCATTGCCCGGGCCGACGATCTTGGCGACGGGGGCGATCGTCTCCGTGCCATAGGCGAGTGCCGCCACGGCCTGAGCGCCGCCGATGCGGTAAATCTCGGTAACGCCGGCAATACTGGCCGCCGCGAGAACCGTCGGGTTGATGGCGCCGCCGGTTGCCGGCACGACCATCACGACACGGGGAACGCCTGCCACCTTGGCCGGCAACGCATTCATCAGCACCGAGCTCGGATAGCTCGCGGTGCCGCCGGGCACATAGAGGCCGACGGCATCAATTGCCGTCCAGCGAGAGCCGAGGCCCACCCCGATTGCGTCTTCGTAGATGTCGTCTTTCGGCATCTGCCGGGCGTGATGGCGTTCGATGCGTTCGGCAGCAAGCTTCAGCGCGTCGATGAGTTCCGGCGCGGTGGAGGCGAGTGCGTCTGCAATTTCTTCTTCCGTCACCCGCATGGAGACGGTCGAAAAATCCACGCCATCGAAGCGTTTGGAGTATTCGGCAAGGGCCGCGTCGCCGCGCGCGCGCACATCGTCGATGATCTTGCGCACGACATCGTTGACGTCGTCGGATACCTCACGCTTGGTCGTCAGGAAGGCAGCAAAATGCGCCTCGAAATCCCCCGATGCCTGATCCAGCCAGATTGCCACGCCCCGTAATTCCCTCTTCGCATTCTCAATTCAAAGAACCACGCAGCAACCTGCGCGGAGAAGCCTTTTCAGCCCGCTTCGTGTTCCGGCCGGGCCATGGTCTCCCAGGCGCCACCGGTATCGGCAAGTTGCGCCTCGATGCATTCCACCTCCAGCGCGATCATGCCACCGCCGGCCAGCACGAGTTCGACAACGCCTTCCGGCCCCTCACCCTTCGGCACGTAGCGGATCGCGAGCAGGCTCATGACTTCCTCCGCCTTGCCGCGGTCGAAACCGATCGAGCGTACGGCTTCCACACGCTTGAAGCTCAAGGCCGCGCGGCGGCGCTCGAAGCTTTTCGTCGCACGCGCCGCCTTTTCCCAGACGAAACGGTTGGCCGCCAGCGAAAACAGACCCGAGCGAGCCGAAAAACTGAGATCGCCGACCTTGAAGACGGCATCCTGCATATGGGCCGAGATGATCGCGAGATCATCATTGTCGAGCGCCAGAAGCTTCAAGTCCGTCATGTCACCTCACCGTGCCGCCCGAAGACGGCCTTCCTGTCGAATTTCATGTTTTCGACATAGGTTGCGGCTTGTCCAGTGGCAACGGGGCAAAAAGACTTTTCGCCCCGTATCGCTCAGAAAGAGATGATGCCCGGCAGGATCAGTCGCTGATGCGCTCGACAACGGCGCCGCAGCGGGTGAGCTTTTCTTCAAGCCGTTCAAAGCCACGGTCGAGGTGGTAGACGCGGGAAACCATGGTTTCACCTTCGGCGGCCAGGCCGGCAATGACCAGCGACACGGAAGCGCGCAGATCGGTTGCCATGACCGGTGCGCCGCGCAGGCGCGAAACGCCCTCGATGCGGGCTGTCTGGCCCGACAGCGTGATCTTTGCGCCAAGGCGGGCGAGCTCCTGCACATGCATGAAGCGATTTTCGAAGATCGTCTCGGTGACATGCGAGACGCCGTTGGCGCGGGTCATCAGACCCATGAACTGCGCTTGAAGGTCGGTCGGGAAACCGGGGAAGGGTTCGGTGACGATATCGACCGGACGGATCGCGTCACCATGGCCGATGACGCGGATGCCGCCCTCAACGGCCGAAACTTCGGCGCCGGCGCGGCGGATCGCTTCAATTGCGGTGTCGAGCAAGCCAAGCTCGGTGCCCGCGAGCGTCACGTCGCCGCCGGTCATGGCGACCGCCATGGCATAGGTGCCGGTCTCGATGCGGTCAGGCAGAACGCGGTGACGCGCGCCGGAGAGGCTCGGCACACCTTCGATGGTGATGGTGGAGGTGCCGGCGCCGGATATCTTGGCACCCATGGCGATCAGGCAGTTGGCGAGATCGACGACCTCGGGCTCGCGGGCGGCGTTGCCGATCACAGTGGTGCCGCGGGCGAGCGAGGCTGCCATCAGCATCACATGCGTCGCGCCGACCGAGACCTTGGGGAAGGTGTAGCGGGCGCCGATCAGGCCGCCCTTCGGCGCCTTGGCATTGATGTAGCCGCCGTCGATTTCCATCTCGGCGCCGAGCGCCGTCAGCCCCTCGATGAAGAGATCGACCGGACGCGTGCCGATGGCGCAACCACCGGGCAGCGAAACGCGGGCCTGCCCCTCGCGGGCGAGCAGCGGACCGATGACCCAGAAGCTGGCACGCATCTTCGACACCAGCTCATAGGGTGCCGTGGTGTCGGCGACAGTGCGGCAGGTGAAATGCACGGTGCGCGAATAGGAACCGTCCTGATGTTCGCGGCGACCGTTGACGGCGATATCAACCCCGTGATTGCCGAGAATGCGGATCAGGCCTTCGACGTCTGCCAGATGCGGCACGTTTTCCAGCGTCAGCGTGTCAGAGGTCAAGAGCGACGCGATCATCAGGGGAAGCGCTGCGTTCTTGGCGCCGGAGATCGGGATGATCCCGTTCAACGCATTGCCACCAACAATCCTGATGCGATCCATGAGAGCCTGCGATACGGGCGAGAAATGCCCGCCTTTCCTGAAGAAGGTGTGAGGGGAAGCCAATCCGGCGAGGCTGGCTCTTTAGACGAAAACCACGAGCGGTTCAATTGACGCCGCAACGCTCGGTTAATCACCGGGTTTGGACGAATTTGCGGCAGGATCGGATTTGTCCGCCTCCGCTTCCGCATGCCCGGCCTCGCGGCCCATATCCTGCGATGCGGCGCGCGCAGCCGGCAGACCGACGCCATCCTCAGCCTCACCGGCCCGACGCGCACGCGACTGCTGCTTGCGGCGGGCAAGATTTTCTCTGAGCTTGGCGGCAGCCCGCTCACGGCGGCGCGCTTCCGCATCAGAGAGCGCACGTTTTCCACGATCGGCGAGCGGCGCGGCTTCGGGCCGGCCTTCGTCCGCTTCGCCCTTGTTTTCCGGGTCATTTGTCATGAGCGGGTGATATCCGATCGGATAAAAATCGGAAAGTCCCTTCACATCCCGTCACAAAACTTGGCCGCCCGAACGCTTTATGGCTTGCGCACCCCAAAACTCTGTGGCAATAGGCGCCTCGTTCCGGGCGGCACACAATCTCCGCCCGCCAGATGCTGCTATAGCTCAGGGGTAGAGCACTCCCTTGGTAAGGGAGAGGCCGAGAGTTCAAATCTCTCTAGCAGCACCATTTCCCGCAAAACAAATCGCGCTTTCCAAAACCTCGTATCGCGCACGAGTCCGTGTACCGTGGCTGCGCGCTTCCGCGCGGATAGGACCGGCGACGACGCCTCTAGCGCAGCCCGGCTTCCTGTTCCATCATTTCGGCAACTCGCCGGCGTTCGGCTCTGGACGTGATCTGCCGTGCGAATACCTGTGTCGGGATCAGTGTGATTTCCTCTGCCTTGTTTCGCTTGAGACGGAATGATCTTTCGGCCGCCACGACGCGGTCGTGCCATGTGTAACTGCCGACAGCGAGCACGGACAGCCTATGCGCGGCGGCGAGTTCTTGCCGAGCGTCTCCCGTTTCAATCACGCTGGACAGCAGGTCCTCGAAGGAACCGAGATCGAGGAAATCGCCGCTACGCAATGGGCCCTGCACAAGTTCACTGCGTCGATCCGAGGGCGAAAACCCTGCGCGGTCGGTTTCACTCAGGGAGTAAATCTGCTCGCGGTCGGGGTAGGAAAGCCGCAAGAACACCGCCTGAACGAAAATAGTCTCGGAGCTCATGTTTGTGACGATACAACGCGCCGCGACAGTATCACCGCCTCCCCTGGTGATCAGGATCTTGGGTCGGATCTGATGCCGGTAGCTCGAATAGAAAAGATGCAGATAGAGCATCCAGACGCCCAGCATCGCAAGGCTCGACAGCGCTGAAACGATTGCATGATTTTCCTTCAGCCAGAACCACATGGCGCCGCTCCCTTTCGTTTCCGAACGACTCTCGGGAGAGAAAGTTTCCGCCGTCAGAAAGACTGGTTGAACGCTCGAAGATGAAGGGCGTCGGCCGAGCGGCGCACCACCTCGGCCACTTCCATCAACTGCTTGGCGATCGGGCTCGTCCTGCGCCAGATCATGCCGATCGTGCGTGAGGGTTGGGGATCGGCGAAACGGGCGATCGAGACGTCGGCCGAGCGGGTTTCGACCGGCATGGCGATCTCCGGGATCAGCGTCACGCCGATGCCGGCGCCGACCATCTGGACGAGGGTCGAGAGCGAGCTGCCATCCAGGATCTCGCGCGGACGCACCGCGCCGATGTCGCAGAATGAGAGCGCCTGCTCCCGGAAGCAGTGCCCTTCCTCCAGAAGCAGAAGCCGCATTTCGCGCAGCATCTCGCGGTCCGGAACCGGCTTTTCAGCATCCTCCTTCGGGCGAACCAGAACGAAGTTTTCCTCGAAGAGTGGCGTTTCGGTCATGGCCGGCTCCGAGACCGGCAGTGCCACGATCGCCGTATCCAGCCGCCCCTCCGCCAGTTCCTGCAAAAGCTTCGGCGTCACCGTTTCGCGCACGTGAATGTCGAGATCGGCGTTTTCGCGGGTGAGCGCCGAGATCATGCCCGGCAGCAGATAGGGCGCGACCGTCGGGATGACGCCGATACGCAGGCGTCCGACGAGATGCTTGCGATGGGCGCGGGCGAGATCACCCAACTCGTCGACCGACCTCAGGATGTCGCGCACGCGCAGGAGAAACTCCTCCCCGAAGGCGGAGAGACGAAGCTGGCGGGCGGCACGCTCGAAGAGTTCGGCGCCGAGCGCCTCCTCGAGATCCTTGATCTGGACCGAGAGTGCCGGCTGGGAGATCGCGCAGTCTTCGGCAGCGCGTCCGAAATGGCCGTGACGGGCCAGCGCCTCGAAATAGCGGAGCTGGCGAAGGGTGAAATTGATCATAACCTTTTCCTATGGAACTGATCACAATTTCCAAATTACATTAATCGAAATGGTTTGCTAGAACAATTCCAGATGACGTCGTCGGGTCGCCTTTAAGGGGGCGATCCTTTAGCCTGTGACCACACGGATCCGGGCAACGGCGGGTCAGGCGGGATGTCCCGCCGACAGTTCATCGGCTTGTGATGCTGACATGCTCTTCAAGGCGCGTCAGCGATCCGATCCTGGACAAGCGGGTACTTCAAGGAGGCAAACATGGATACCATGAGCAACAAAAACGCCGGCAAATGTCCGGTGATGCACGGCTCGAACACCGAAAGCGGCGCAAACGTCATGGCCTGGTGGCCAAATGCGCTGAACCTCGACATCCTGCACCAGCACGACACCAAGACCGATCCGATGGGCAAGGGCTTCAATTACCGTGAAGCCGTCAAGCAGCTCGACGTCGCCGCATTGAAGGCGGACATGAAGGCCCTGCTGCGGGACAGCCAGGAGTGGTGGCCGGCTGACTGGGGTCACTACGGCGGCCTGATGATCCGTCTCGCCTGGCATTCTGCCGGCTCCTACCGTCTGGCCGACGGCCGTGGCGGCGGCGGCACCGGCAATATCCGTTTTGCTCCGCTCAACTCCTGGCCTGACAATGCCAGCCTCGACAAGGCGCGCCGCCTGCTGTGGCCGCTGAAGAAGAAGTACGGCAACAAGATCTCCTGGGCCGACCTCATCCTCTTTGCCGGTACCGTTGCCTATGAAGACATGGGTCTGAAGACCTTCGGCTTCTCCTTCGGCCGTCCCGACATCTGGGGCCCGGAAAAGGACGTCTACTGGGGTGCGGAAAAGCAGTGGCTTGCCCCTTCCGACAGCCGCTACGAAGACGTGACCAAGCCGAACACGATGGAAAACCCGCTCGCCGCCGTGCAGATGGGTCTCATCTACGTGAACCCGGAAGGTGTGAACGGCAAGCCTGATCCGATGGCGACCGCCGCTCAGGTGCGCGAGACCTTCGCCCGTATGGCGATGAACGACGAAGAGACCGCAGCGCTGACCGCTGGTGGCCACACCGTCGGCAAGGCACACGGCAATGGTGATGCCCAGGCACTCGGCGTCGAGCCGGAAGCCGGCGACCTGGAAAACCAGGGCTTCGGCTGGATGAACCCGAACCAGAATGGCAAGGCAAGCCTCGCCGTGACCTCGGGCATCGAAGGCGCATGGACGGCCAATCCGACCGTGTTCGATATGGGCTATTTCGAGCTGCTGTTCGGCTACGACTGGGAACTGACGCACAGCCCGGCCGGTGCACAGCAGTGGCAGCCGATCGGTATCCGCGAAGAGCACATGCCGGTGGACGCCACCGACCCCACGATCCGTCGCATGCCGATGATGACCGATGCCGACATGGCCATGAAGGTAGACCCTGCCTACCGCGCCATCTGCGAAAAGTTCATGGCGAATCCGGCCTACTTCCAGGACACGTTTGCCCGCGCCTGGTTCAAGCTGACCCACCGCGATCTCGGTCCGAAGGTTCGCTACATTGGTCCGGAAGCTCCGACCGAAGACCTGATCTGGCAGGACCCGATCCCGGCTGGCGCCAAGAACTACGACGTCGGCGCCGTCAAGGCGAAGATCGCAGCTTCCGGTCTGTCGATCGCCGAACTGGTTGCCACAGCCTGGGACAGCGCCCGGACCTACCGCCAGTCCGACATGCGCGGCGGTGCAAACGGTGCCCGCATTCGTCTCGCCCCGCAGCGTGACTGGGAAGGCAATGAGCCGGCCCGTCTCGGCAAGGTTCTCTCGGTGCTCGAACTGATCGCCGAGGAATTCGGCGCAAGTGTCGCGGACGTCATCGTGCTGGCCGGCAATGTCGGCATCGAGAAGGCGGCCAAGGCTGCCGGTTACGATGTAACCGTGCCGTTTGCCGCTGGTCGTGGCGACGCGACTGCCGAGCAGACGGATGCCGCAAGCTTCGCCCCGCTCGAGCCGCTGGCCGATGGCTTCCGCAACTGGACCAAGAAGGACTACGTCGTCAGCCCCGAAGAGATGCTGCTCGACCGCGCCCAGCTCATGGGTCTGACGGGCGCTGAAATGACGGTGCTGCTCGGTGGTCTGCGCGTGCTCGGCACAAACTATGGCGGCACCAAGCATGGTGTCTTCACCACCCGCGAAGGTCAGCTGACGAACGACTTCTTCGTCAACCTGACCGACATGGGCTTCACCTGGAAGCCGACGGGCAAGAACTCCTACGACATCTGCGACCGCAAGACCGGTGAGAAGAAGTTCACCGCGACCCGCGCCGATCTCGTCTTCGGTTCGAACTCGGTCCTGCGTGCCTATGCGGAAGTTTACGCCCAAGACGACAACCAGGAGAAGTTCGTGAAGGACTTCGTGGCTGCCTGGGTCAAGGTGATGAACGCCGATCGCTTCGATCTCGAAGCCTGAAAGCTACGGCAACGAGCAACGAGCCTCGTGCCCCGAGGCTCGGAACCGCTAGAAGAAGCCGGAGATGCAGCCGCCTCTCCGGCTTTTTGCTGTTTCAGCGCAGGAAGGCGCGGAAGCGGCGCAGGGACAGGACGAAGAAGACGGCCGAGATGGCGAGCAGCGCCAGGATCTGCGGCCAGACGACATCGAGCCCGGCATCCCTGAAGAGAACCGCCTGAGCCATGATGACGAAATGCGTGTTGGGTGCCGCCGACATGATCCACTGGATCACCTCGGGCATGCTTTCGCGCGGCGTCATGCCGCCCGACAGGATCTGCAATGGCAGAAGAACCAGCATCAGCAACAGACCGAACTGCGGCATCGAACCGGCGACCGTGGCGAGAAAGATGCCCATGGATGTCGCGGCAACCAGTTGTAGCGCTGCCCCGATAAGGAAAAGGGTCATGGAGCCCTGAAGGGGCACGTTTAGCGCGCCTTGCACGACGACGAAGAGCGAGAACATCGTCGCCAGCAGCACGACCAGCCCCATACACCAGATCTTGCTCAGCATGATCTCCGCAGGCGTGACCGGCATGACGAGGAGATGTTCGATCGTGCCGTGCTCTCTCTCCCGGATCAGGGCTGCACCGGTCAGGATGATCGACAGCATGGTGACGGCAGAAATCACTTCATTGATCGCGCCGAACCAGCCTTTGTCGAGCTCGGGATTGAAGCGCGCCCGGAGCGACAGACCGACGCTCACCTGGTCCGCTGGGTCTCCCCGGCTGAGGAAATCCGTCACTTCACGCGTGACGATTTCCTGAATGTACCTGCCGCCGGAAAAGGCCTGGGTCATCTGGGTCGCATCTACATTGAGCTGGATCTGCGGACTGCGACCGGCCAGAAGATCGCGCTGAAAACCGGGCGGAATGTCGAGCACGAAGGTGTCGAGGCCGGCATTCATGCGGGGATCGATTTCGGCCGGTGTGATCATCTGCGGGGGCAGGAAATAAGGCGGGTAGAGCGCGCTTTCGATGCGCAACGAGACTTGCGACCGGTCCTCGTCGACAATCGCGACCGCCGCCTTGTTCAGCGTCTCGGGCTCGGCGGTTGCGGCCGTGTAGATGTTCAAGGTGAAGGCATAGACGATCAGGAGCAGCAGCGCCGGGTCCCGGGCGAGACCGCGGAGTTCCTTGATGCCGAGCTCAAAAATGTTCGCCAGCCGCATGGGTCAGACCGCCTGTTTCTTGAGGAGCAAGGTCCCTGCGGCCAACAGAAGCGGACCGATGATTGCGAGCGCCAGCAGTTGAGGCTCGAGATCAGCGAAGGTCAGCCCCTTGGAGAAGACACCGCGCGAGATGGTGACAAAATGGCTCGCCGGATAGATCTGCCCGATCAGAGCCCCTGCCCCTTGCAGAGCCGAGACCGGCGACAGCATGCCGGAAAACTGGACTGCCGGGATGATCGTGATCAGCGTGGTGCCGAAGATCGCGGAGATCTGGCTTTTCATGAAGCTCGACAGGAGGAGACCGAGCGCGGTTGCGGCAAAGACGTAGAGCAAGGCTCCCAGCGCCAGAACCGCAAAGCTTCCGGTGAGCGGCACCTGGAAGCCGAAGACGGCGAAGGCCGTTAGGATCAGGAAATTCAGGAAGGCGATGCCGATATAGGGCAGTTGTTTGCCGAGCAGAAATTCGAGACGCGTGACGGGCGTGACGTAGAAATTGATGATCGAGCCGAGTTCCTTTTCACGCACCACGCTCAACACCGACAGCATGGCCGGAATGAGCATCAGCAGGAGCGGGATCACAGCCGGGACCATCGAGACCAGGCTTTCCACATTCGGATTGTAGCGATAGCGCAATTCGATCTCGAAGGGCGCCAGAGTGGCCTTGTCGCCATAGAGTTCGCGCGCCTTGCGGGCGAGCCAGGTCGCGTGCATGCCCTGGACATAACCCGAGACGGTTTCGGCCCGAGCCGGCATCGCGCCGTCGATCCAGGCACCCACGTCGACAGTGCGATTGCCGCGGGCAAGATCGCGGCCGAAGCCTGGCGGGATCTCGATCGCGAGACTGATGTCGCCAGCGCGCATGCGGCGATCGAGTTCCTGGTAGTCGGCCAGTGGCGGACGCTCGATGAAATATCGGGAACCGGCGATCTCCGCGATGTATTCCCGGCTCAAGACCGTGTCGTCGCGGTCGAGTGCGGCGAAGGTCAGGTTCTCGACATCGAGATTGATGCCATAGCCGATGACGAACATCAGGATGAGGCTGCCGAGCATGGCAAGCGTCGCTCGAATAGGGTCACGGACAAGCTCCAACGCTTCGCGACGGCTGAAGGCGAGCAGCCGGCGACGATCAAGCAGCGGGCGATGACGTTTCACTTCCGTCGATGGCGCGGGCGCTGAGATTGCAGCGTCTTCAACCTCGCCAGAGCGAAAAGTGGGTACGACTTCTTCGCCGATCGCCTGCTCCAGATGATGGATGAAGGCCTGCTCCAGGTTTTCGGCGCCACAGCCTGAAACGATTGCCTCGGGCGTATCAGTGACCAGAACCTTGCCGGCATGCATCAGCGAGATCCTGTCGCACAGTGCCGCCTCGTTCATGAAATGGGTCGAGACGAAGATGGTCACGCTGTCGCGCCGGGAGAGGTCGGCCAGCAAAGCCCAAAAGCCGTCGCGCGCCACCGGATCGACACCCGATGTGGGTTCGTCGAGGATCAGGATGTCGGGACGGTGGATCAGGGCGACGGCGAGCGACAGCCTCTGGCGTATCCCGAGCGGCAGAGCATCGGGCAGTTCTTCCAGCGTCTCGACCAAGCCAAATCGGTTCGCCAGTTCCTTCAGCCGCGGCCCAATTTCGGCATCCAGCATCCCGAAGAGACGGCCATGCAGTTCGAGGTTCTGCCGGAGCGTCAGTTCGCCGTAAAGCGAGAAGGCCTGGCTCATATAGCCGACGCGGCGGCGGATCGCGATGTCCTTAGCATCGACTGGATGGCCGAAGACCTCCGCCCTGCCCTCGGTCGCGGCCAGCAGCCCCGTCAGCATTTTCATCGTCGTCGTCTTGCCGCAGCCGTTCGAACCGAGAAAACCGAAGATCTCGCCGCGCGGGATCTCGAAACTGACATCATCGACGGCGGTGAAATCACCGAAGCGCATGGTCAGATGATCCGCACGGATCGCGATGTCGCCGCCATCCGCCTCAGAACGTTTCGCAATCCGCAGCGGTTCGTTTCGACCGCGCTTCTCCTGAAGCAGCAAGGCGACGAAGGCAGCATCGAGTGTCGTGGTTGCCGTTCTCTTCCGCAACTCGTCCGGGGTCCCCGTATCCAGTATGCGCCCGCCGTCCATGGCGACCAGCCAGTCGAAGCGCTCGGCCTCTTCCATGTAGGCAGTCGCCACGATGACGCTCATGCCGGGACGGTCGGCCCTGATGCCGTCGATCAGTTCCCAGAACTGCCGGCGCGACAATGGGTCGACGCCAGTCGTCGGTTCATCAAGGATCAGAAGATCGGGATCGTGAATAAGGGCGCAGCAGAGACCGAGCTTCTGTTTCATACCGCCCGATAACTTCCCTGCCGGACGATCAGCGAAGGGCGTCAAGCCGGTGGCGTGCAAGAGGCCGGCAATGCGTCGCTCGCGCTCGCGCCGGTCCTGGCCGAACAGGCGGCCGAAGAATTCGACATTTTCGAAGACCGAGAGCGTCGGATAGAGGTTCTTGCCCAGTCCCTGCGGCATATAGGCGATGCGCGGGCAGGATCTGCGGCGGTGCGAGGCACGCGCCATGTCGCCGCTGAAGACCTCGACCCGACCTGTCTGGATTTTGCGGGCGCCGGAAATGAGCGACAGGAGGCTCGACTTGCCGACGCCGTCAGGGCCGATCAAACCAACCATACGGCCTGCCGGCACATCCAGCGAGACATCGTTGAGCGCCAGCGTCTTGCCATAGGCAAGGCTTACCCCTTGAAGGCGCACGACAGGATCGTCCGATCGCGTTTGCGCCACGCCGTTCATGTCACTGCACCAGTGTCGTCGTCAGGCTCTCGGGCCAGGGAGCAGCAGGATCGAGATTGACATAGGCGATCCCTGGCAGGCCGGTCTTGACCTGCTGGATGTACTTCTTGAGCAAGGCCTCGGGGATCTTCGCCTTAACGCGGAACATCAGCTTCTGCCGCTCCTCGTCGGTTTCCACCGTCTTAGGCGTGAACTGCGCGACATCGGCAACGAAACTGATCTTGGCCGGAATGGTATAGGCCGCGGCGGCGTCGAGCACGATGCGGGCTTCGCTTCCGAGCGCGATGCGCCCCACCTCTGCCGTCGGCAGGAAGAAGGCCATGTAGACATCGGAGAGATCGACGATGTTCAAGACGCGACCGCCTGCGCCCAGAACTTCGCCGAGCTGGGCAACGCGGTACTGCACGCGACCATCCCTCGGCGCTCTTAGCGTGCTGTCGGCAATGTCGGCATCTATGCTCTCGATTGCAGCCGAAGCGGCAGCAACAGCGGCTTCGGCATCGATCACCTGAGCCCGGGCTGCACCGATTGCAGCCTCCGAGGCCGCCACCTGGGCTCTCGATGCGGCAAGAGCAGCACGGGCGCTTGCGGCTGCAGCACGGCCGTCGTCGACCACCTGCTGGCTCGTGGTGCGACTTTCCATCAGCCGTTCCGTGCGGGCCAAGGTGGTCTCTGCGGCGTTCAACTGAGCTTCGCGTTGGGAAACCGTCGCAAGGGCGGCCTCGCGCTCGGCCTCCCGCTGGGCAACGACGCTTTTGGCGGTATCGACGGCGACGAGCGTGCGGCGGTGTTCGGCCACGGCCTGACGGCGATGGGCGTCGAGCTGGTTCGTGTCCATCAGGGCTAGCACCTGCCCGGCGCTGACGAAATCACCTTCGTCGACGAGAATGTCCTTCACCCGGCCACCGGTCTTCGTGGATATGTCGATTTCCACCGCCTCAATGCGACCATTGCCGTGCGCGATGTTGGCCGGCAGGCCATCACCCTCAAAGGTCTTCCAGCCGTAATAGGCGCCGCCGCCTACCACGATCAGCAGCAATGCGATCAGCCAGCCGCTTTGACGCTTAGCCATCCGCCATCTCCGAGATCCGCCTGCCATCGCCGGACATCGGCTTCACCAGGACAGCATAGACATAGCCGCCTGGACGGTCGGCGAACTTGATCCACGTCAATTGGAGATTGCTTCGCCCGATCGGTTCGCGTCAGCAAAACGCCGCCCCGGCGAACCGGGACGGCGTCTCTCTGGCGCAACGAACTCTGCGTCTAGAAACCGCTGGCAAGCCGGCGGCGAAGATCTTCGATATCGGGTGTGGCCTGCTCCTCAAGCCGCCGTTCCCAGGCAAGGGCCGTGTTGACGATGACGCCCAGGTCATCGTAACGCGGTGTCCACTCCAGAACCTCTTTCGCCAAGGTGGAGTCCGCCACGACAAGCGACGCATCGCCGGGACGGCGCGGTGCGTAGTCGACGTGGAAATCAGTATTTGTGGCACGACGCATCGCTTCGATGATGTCGAGCACCGAGTATCCCTTGCCATAGCCGCAATTGGCCACCAGCGGCCCGCCGCCCTTTCTCAGGTATCGCAAAGCCTGGAGATGTGCATCCACGAGGTCGTTGATGTGAATGTAGTCGCGCACGCCCGTGCCATCTGGGGTATCGTAGTCGGTGCCATAGACAGACATCGAGGAACGTTTGCCGAGCGCTGCCTCACAGGCCACCTTGAGCAGATGCGTGGCACCGACGGCGGAATTTCCGGCGCGCCCCTGCACATCGGCACCGGCGACGTTGAAATAGCGCAGCGCCACGTAGCAGAGACCGTGGGCGCGCGCCGTATCGCGTAGCATCATTTCGCTCATCAGCTTGGATTGCCCATAGGGCGATTCCGGCCGCAGTGGCGCATCCTCCCGCACCGGCAGCGGCTTGTCCGGCAGACCGTAGACCGCCGCCGTCGACGAGAAGATGACCTTGTCGATCCCCGCCTTGACGGCGGCCGACAACAGCCGGCGGGTGTTTTCGGTATTGTTTTCGTAATAGCTCAAGGGATTGGTGATCGATTCCGGAACCACGATCGAGCCTGCGAAATGGATGATCGCCTCAATGTCGTTCTCGACGAAGATCTGCTTGAGGACAGTCGGCTTGGCGATATCGCCCAAATAAAAACGTGCCTGGGGCGCAACGGCCCAACGAAAGCCCGTGGACAGCCTGTCGACCACAACCACCTCTTCCTCGGCATCGAGGAGAGCCCACACCATATGGCTGCCGATGAAGCCTGCGCCACCTGTCACCAAGATCGCCATGACTTTTCTTCCCGTGTTCTTCTTATCGGGATATGAAAAGCATGCGCATCTTACGGAGTGCTTATCGAAAGTCTCCAAGCCACTGAAACGGCTTACCTATTCGAATTCGTCGTAAAGTTCGAGTAAGCCGTTTCAGTCAAATTTTATCGATTCGCCGCCTGATCGTTTCGGGAGATCAGAGCGCCTTGATATAGCTGCTGAGGCGCTCCGCTGCGTCTTCGATATGGGCGGGGTTGCGCAGGAAGCAGGCCCTCAGGAAGGGCAGGCCACCCTCGCCGAAGGCCGTGCCCGGGGCCATGCCGACGCCGGTCTTGTCGACGATATCAAGGGCTGCCTTGCGGCTGTCGGTGATGCCGTCGATCTTCAGGAAGGCATAGAGTGCTCCTTCCGGCTTCAATGTCTCGACCCTGTTGGTGGCGATCAGGGCATCGCAGAGGATGTCGCGCGAGGCTGTGGCGCGCGCGATGTTCTCCCGAATGAAATCGTCGCCCTGATCGAGGGCCGCGACCGCACCGCGCTGCATGAACTGCGCGACGCCCGAGGTCGAATACTGGATGAGGTTTTCGAGCACCTGACCGAGCTCCGGCGGGGCAACGATCCAGCCGACGCGCCAGCCGGTCATCGACCAGTTCTTCGAGAAGGAATTGGCAAACATCACCCTGTCGCCCTCCTCCATCACGTCGAAGAAAGACGGCGCCCGTTCGGACGCACCATAGTAGTAGAGCGCATAGATCTCGTCGGCGAGGATCCAGATGCCGTGGCGGCGGGCAATCTCGAGGATGGCCTTCAAGTCTTCGCGGGTCGCCGTCCAGCCGGTGGGGTTCGACGGCGTGTTGATGAAGAGCGCCTTGGTCTTCGGCGTGATCGCCTTTTCCAGCTGATCGAGATCGAGCACCCAGCGCCCATCGGTGAAGGAAAGCGGAACGCAGACAGACTTTGCGCCGGCGAGATCGATCGCCGAGACGATGTTCGGCCAGCAGGGCGAAAGGTAAATCATCTCATCGCCGGGCGAGGTCAAAGCCTGGACGGCGAGCGCGATGGCCTGCATGCCAGACGCCGTGACGTAAAAATGTTCGACCGGCAGATCAACGGCGAAGTGGCGCTTGTAGTAGCGCGAGAGCGCCTGGCGGAGTTCTGGAATACCGCGCTGCCAGGTGTAGAAGGTCTCTCCGCCAAGCAAAGCTTCGCTCGCGGCACGATTGATGAAGTCGGGCGTGGGCAGATCGCCCTCGCCCGCCCATAGCGGCAGAAGCCCGTCTCGACCCCGTGCATAGTTGATGATCTCGACGATACCGCTTTCCGGTGCGGCGAGCGCGCGGGGGCTGAGGCTGTCCAACAGGGCCATGGGAAATTCACTCCTTCGATTGGTGCCGACTGTCTAACCGATCGCCGGGCAAAAATCCCATGATATTCCTTGAGGACAGGATCGATCCTGCTGATGGGTTCTGCGATCCGCAGCCGGATCGCAGAGAGGTTTCAGCGAGTCTTCAGCAGGTCGCGGATCTCGGTCAGAAGCTGTACGTCGGCCGGCGGCGGAGCAGCTTCGGAAGCCTTCAGCTCTTCCTTTTCCATCGACCTGCGCAGCGAATTCACGCCCTTGACCATCAGGAAGATGATCCAGGCGAGGATCACGAAGTTGATGACGACGGTGATGAAGTTGCCGTAGGCGAAGACGGCACCCTGCTCGCGGGCGGCGGCCAGCGTGTTTGCCGTCACATTGCTGCTCAAGGGCAGGAAGTAATTCGAAAAGTCGAAGCCACCGAAAATGACGCCGACAACGGGCATTACGATGTCCTCGACCAGCGAGCTGACGATCAGACCGAAGGCACCGCCGATGATCACGCCGACGGCAAGGTCCATGACGTTGCCGCGGGCGATGAATGTCTTGAATTCGTGTAGCATTTTCCCCTGCTCCTAAATGGTCCCGAGATTTGCCGGCAGACAACCGGTCCGGGATCATGGTTAATCAATCTTCACGCTTTCGAAAATGGTAATTTGGCACAGGCCGCCATTCCCCTTCGACTAAGGTCAATATTCGAAACGATTTCAAAAGACGCAGACATGCCCTAAGGTTCCCCACCGGGCGCAGTCGAGGAGGAAAAGGTGTTCCCAGGCTGGATCATCGTTGCGTCAGCGATCGGTTACCTGTTGCTCCTGTTTGCCGTCGCGAGCTACGGGGACCGAAAGACGCGCGTGCATGGCGTACCCGCCGGGGGGCGGCCCGTCGTCTATGCGCTCAGCCTTGCCGTCTATTGCACGTCCTGGACCTATTTCGGCGGCGTGGGCCTTGCCGCTGAGCACGGCCTCGAATTCATGGCGATCTACATCGGCCCGATCCTGATGTATACGCTCGGCATGCCGATCCTGCGGCGGATCGTCGAACTCGCCAAGACAGAAAAGATCACCTCCGGCGCCGACTTCGTGGCGGCGCGATACGGCAAGAACCCCGTCGTCGGCATGCTGGTCACTGTGATCTATCTGGTCGGCATCATCCCCTATATCGCGCTGCAGCTGAAAGCGGTTTCGAGTTCGGTTGCGGCCGTCATGGATCCGACCGCCTACGGCATAGGTACCGGCAATCTCTACTTCATTGACCTGCCGCTGATCGTCGCCTTCATCCTTGCCTGCTTCGCGGTAATCTTCGGCACGCGCCATACCGATGCGACCGAGCACCAGGACGGCCTTATCCTTGCCATCGCCATGGAATCGGTGGTGAAGCTCATTGCCTTCTGGACATTGGGCGTCTTCGTCATCTGGGTGATGTTCGATGGCCCGGCGGATCTCTGGCAGAAGGCCACCGAGAGCGAAGCGGTGATGGCCGCATTGACCCATGAAACGCCACCCAGCCGTTGGCTTTTGTTGATCGGGCTTTCGGCCTTCGCGATCATCATGCTGCCTCGGCAGTTCCACGTCACCGTGGTCGAGAACCGCACACCCCGGGAACTGAAGCTCGCCGGTATCCTGATGCCGATCTATCTGATCGCCATCAACATCTTCGTCTTGCCGGCGGCCATCGCCGGTGTGTTGATGTTCGGCGGCAGCGGCGATGCCGATCTCTACGTGCTCTCGCTGCCGCTCGAAGCCGGCTCCGGCTTCGTGTCGCTGCTGACCTTCATCGGCGGCTTCTCAGCCGCGACCGCCATGGTGATCGTCGCCTCCGTGGCGCTCGCGATCATGGTGTCGAACGACATGGTCCTGCCGATCTTCCTGCGGCAAAAGCTGCTGGGGCGGCCCAGCCAGCGCGAGGATTTCGCCAAGACGCTCTTGCATATCCGCCGCACGGCGATCTTCGGCGTGTTGCTGCTCGGCTATGTCTACTTCCGATCCGCCGACAATACGACGGGGCTCGCCAAGATCGGCCTTCTGTCTTTCACCGCCATCGCGCAGATCGCACCGGCCATGTTCGGCGGCCTGATCTGGCGGCGGGCCAATGCACGAGGCGCGATTGCTGGCCTCACCATCGGGTTCCTGGTCTGGGCATACCTGCTCTTCCTGCCGAGCCTCGGCGCCGAAGATCATTCCTGGATCGCGTCCGCAGTGCTGGGTTTCCTGTTGCCCGGGCTATCGATGTTCGAACCGCAATATGCCGATCCGCTGGTCAATGCGACGATCTTCAGCCTGCTGATCAACACACTCGCCTTCGTCATCGGTTCGCTCAGCCGCAATCCGCGCCCAGTGGAGCGCATTCAGTCGGCGATCTTCATCAAGCGCCAGCCCCGTTCGAATTCCGCAACCCGGGGATGGAAGACGAGTGTCGCCGTCGGCGACCTCAAGGCGGCCATTGCCCGCTATCTCGGCAACGAGCGCATGGAGCGGTCCTTCCGGTCCTACGAGCAGACGGTTGGCCGCAAACTCGCCGATGACAGTCCCGCCGACATGGCCTTCATCCATTTCTCCGAACAACTGCTCGGCAGCGCAATCGGCTCGTCCTCGGCGCGACTGGTCTTGTCGCTGATCCTGCAGAAGGCCGAGGATCCCTCGGCCGATACGGTCTGGCTGCTCGACCAGGCCTCGGAAGCGCTGCAATACAATCAGGACATGATGCAGACGGCGCTCGCCCAGATGGAGCAAGGGATCGCCGTCTTCGACGCCTCCGACCGCCTGACGATCTGGAACCGGCGCTTCCGCACGCTGCTGGATCTGCCGGAGCATGTCGGCCAGGTCGGATTTCCGCTAGTCGACATGATTGCCATTCTCGCACAGCGAGGCGACGTTCCGGCCGGAGACACGCAAGCTGTGATCCGAAGCTTCCACCAGTTCGACAGGCCGTTCCAGATGGTGCTGGCCGGCGGCCACCGGATCATCGAAGTGCGCTGCAACCTGATGCCCGACAAAGGCCTGGTTGCGACTTTCAGCGACATCACCGCCCGGGTGGAGGCCGACCAGGCGCTCAAACAGGCGAACGAAACGCTGGAGCAACGCGTCAGTGAACGCACGGCCGAACTGACGCGGGTGAACCATGCCCTCGCTGAAGCGCGGGCGGCGGCCGATGAAGCCAATATCGGCAAGACCCGCTTCTTCGCAGCCGCTGGTCACGACATCCTTCAGCCGCTCAACGCGGCAAGGCTCTACTCCTCTTCGCTGGTCGAGCGTCTCGGCGATTCCGACAACAGCGCCCTGGTCGGCAACATCGATTCGGCCCTGGAGTCGGTGGAGAGCATTCTCGGCGCCGTTCTCGACATTTCGCGTCTGGACACCGGCGCGATGAAACCACGCTTCTCCAGCGTGCCGCTGAACAGCCTCTTGCAAAGGATCGAAACCGATTTCGCGCCCATGGCTCGGGAAAAGGATCTCAAGCTCGTGGTGATGCCGACAACTCTGTCGGTCCGCTCGGACCCGACCCTGCTCCGCCGCCTCGTCCAGAACCTTGTCTCGAACGCAATCAAGTACACGCCGTCAGGCCGCGTCGTGGTCGGGGCCCGGCGTCAGGGCGACAAGGTGGTGATCCAGGTGACGGACAGCGGCATTGGCATTCCCTCGTCGAAATTCCGCACCGTGTTCAAGGAATTCGCGCGGCTCGAAGAAGGCATGCGCACGGCATCCGGTCTCGGCCTCGGCCTGTCGATCGTCGACCGCATCGCCAAGGTTCTGCAGCACCCCGTGGAGCTCGCCTCGAAGCCCGGCAAGGGAACGACGTTCAAGGTCGTCATGCCGCTCGATGTCGCCAAGCCGGCCGCAAAGGGTGTCGTGGCGATCGATGCCGGCAGTCGCGCCACGCCGGCACTCCAGGGCTTCCGGGTGCTGTGCATCGACAACGAGCCGAAGATCCTCGAGGGCATGCAGCTTCTGATTTCCGGCTGGGGCTGCACCGTCGAATGCGCCGGCTCGATCGCCGAAATGGACGAACTGATCAAGACCGGCAAGGCTCCAGATCTGGTCATTGCCGACTACCATCTCGACGATGGCAGCGGCATCGGGGCAATCCTCAGGCTGAGAGCCCTCACCCAGGCTGACATACCGGCGCTTCTGATCACCGCCGATCGCTCGGCCGAGGTCCGTGCGGAGGCCGAGCGCCATTCGATCACCCTCCAGCACAAGCCGGTGCGCCCGGCAGCGCTTCGTGCCTTCATCACGCAGGTCTCCTCGCAACGCAGTGCGGCAGCCGAATAGGGCTTTCGCATGAGCGGGCGGGAGGCTCGATCTTACCAGCTTTTCAAGGCGCGCAGTGTCGGGGTCTTCTTGAAGACGTGATCGTTCATGCGCCCCATCAGACGGTCGAGAAGCGAGACCGCCTCGACCACGGCCGGCCCCTTGTTCAGCATCACGCATTCGGCTCGCGCCGCCATGGCGGCATCGGTCATCTCGCCGCGTGTCGGAATGCCTTGCTTGACCATGTCTTCGAGCACCTGCGTCGCCCAGATGCAGGGCACGGAAGCCGCCTCGCAGATCCAGAGGATCTCCTCCTGCATTTCCGCGAGCCGTTCAAAGCCGATTTCCGCCGCGAGATCCCCACGCGCGATCATCACGCCGAATGGTCCGCGCTGGCGTGCCCGCGCGATGAGGGCCGGCAGATTGGTGAGCGCCAGCGGCTGCTCGATCTTGGCGATCAAGCCGAGCTGCCGATCAGACCTGCCATGGCGGGCGAGGACGTCGTCGAGCAAATCGATGTCTTCCGGTCGACTGACAAAGGAATAGCCGATGAGATCGGCGCATTCGATGACCATTTCGAGGTCGGCTTCGTCCTTGGTGGTCAGCGGCGAAAGCCCGAGAGCTGTGTCGGGAAGGTTGATGCCCTTTTCCGGCTTCAGGCGTGTGCCGCCGGATTTGGTACGGCGGACGACGATGATAGCCTCCTCTGCAGCGACGCTTTCGACAACTGCCTCGAGCTTTCCGTCATCGTAACGGAGCCGATCACCGACGGAGAGCCGGGTGACCATTTCCGGCAGGGAGACCGCCGCCGAGTGCAGGACTTTCTCGTCGATACGCGGCGCAGCGTTTGCCACGAGGCGGACACGGTCGCCGATCTGCAGCCTTGGCTTCTTGTCGACCGAGGCCACCTCGCCGGTCCTGATCTTCGGACCGGCAATGTCCATCAAAACCTTGATGTCACGTCCGCAGACGCCGGCGGCTTCCCGGACGAAAGCGGTCATGGCGCGCCAGGCCTCCGGATCGTCATGGGCGCAATTGATGCGGGCGACATCCATTCCGGCCCGGGCGAGGTCCAGGGTGAGGTCCGGACCTTCGGCGGCCTGACTGGGCAGCGTCACCATGATCCGCGTCCGGCGGCTGGCCGGCGTTGTGCCGAAAAGAGCAATGGTTGAGGCCTCAAGCCGCGCCTCACCAGCGAAAAAGTCCGCTTCCTCCGGCATGGCGGGGGCCTCTGCCCGGACGCCCGAGAGCGATGCCAGCGCGTGGATCACGGCATCGATGGTCGGCAGGACCCGACTTTCCAACCGCCCCATCGAAGAAAGGCCAAGCGCCATGAGGCGGCGTTGCAACAGACGGATATCGTGACGACGCAGAGCGAGATAATGGTCCAGATTGACGATCGCAGGGTCCGCTTCACCATGCCCTGAAGACGAAAACGATGCTCCGTCGAGGATCGTTTGTCTGAGCGTCACCATCTCGGTGTGGATTTCAGCTGCGCGAATGGTGGCGTCGGTGGTCTCTCGCATGTTCATGATCGGCCCTGCCTGATTGTTGCAGAACCCTAATCCCGGCTTGTTGACAGCCCAATGACAGTCGATGTCGCAGGGATCTCAGAGCCTGAGGCTCCATACGGTTGCGTTCACCACGACACCGGGTTCAGCCACGAGCCTTGCCGCCCGTACCGCCTCAAAGCCGGCAATCCGCTTGGTCCCGGCCACGCGCCCGCCATCGGCGAAAATCTCCAGAGAACCGTAGTCGAGGAAGACGCGCAAACGGCGGGCGCCGGCGGCCTTGGCCAGATAGCGCGGACCCGGCGGCTCTTCGGGGCGGTCGAGATAGCCATGCAGGATCTCGAGGCCCTCCTCATGCTGGGCAATGGCGAGGCGGATCTCCGGGTGGTCGAACTCCAGGCGAAACGCGCCGCCGGCCTCGGACAACTCGAAGGTTATCTCGGCAGCACCATTGGGCAGCTCGATGCGTTGCCCCGACGCCAGCCGCGTACGGTCGAGCATGCGCGCGCGCAGACTTTCGGCTGCGCCAATAGGAGGCGTCAGCAGTGTGTCTCCTTCGAGAACCAACGTACGCGGCAGTGTCATCGCAGAGGGAAAATCGACGGTCGGACCGGTATCCGCCCAATTGCCGAGCCAGCCGATGCCGACCGGCGTGTTGCCGTCGACGAATGCCTGGAAAGCATAGTTGTCGGTGCCGAAATCGAGTTCACGGCCGAAGGACTTGGCGAAGCTTCGCCCATCGAACCAGCCAATGTCGATCATCGTCAGGTTTCGCCGACCCGTCTCCTTGTCCTCGCCGTTCATCAGGCCATAGATCAGCGCCCAGCGGGTGGCGGGATCACGGTAGTCACCATCCATCGGCAGAAGACAGGGGCATTCAAGCGCAGAGGTTTCATAGCGCGTCTCGGTGTAGAGCTTGCCGACATAGACCCAGCCGGAAGCCGCGGTGTTGTCCTCCGTCTCGTAAAGCAGCACGACACCGCCGGTGTCGCTCTGACTGCCGAGCAGCATTTTCCAGAGGCCGTCAGGCCCCCGGAACACATAGGGGTCGCGGAAATCGAAGGTCAGGCCCTCGCCATCCGGCCTGCGGGGCAGGAAGACCTCGGCAGCACCCGCGCTGAACAGATCGGTCGATGTCGCCGTCAACTGGATTTCCTGTTCGGGAATTCGGTCGGCAATCTTCTCGGTGAAGAAGACGCGGATGCCGGGCCCGTCGGTGCGCGCAATTGCCGAACCGGAAAATGCGCCACCGCGCTTGTCTGGCCTGACCGTCAGCTCTTCCGACGGGAAGAGGAAGACCGGAAGGTGTCGCCAGCGCAAATAGTCGGAGGAGACGGCGTGACCCCAATGCATGTTGTTCCAGATCCGGCCATGCGAATAGTGCTGGTAGAAGAGATGCGGGCGCCCGCCGAAACGACCGAAGCCGTTCGGGTCGTTCATCCAGCCGAAGGGTGGGCGGAAGTGATATCCAGCAGGCAGATCCGGCGGCTCGTTGGCCGGGTTGGTGTGGATGACCGTGATGCCGGTTTCCAGCACGTCCGATGGTGTAAACCAATAGGCGACCGAGAGTGAGGTGACCGCCGTATCATAGGCCAGTGTGACCGTGCCGCCGCCGAAGACATGGTAGATACGAAAGGAGTTTTCCTCCGAATTGACGGCCTGGACTTCGCCGAACTTGCCGTTGACGCTGTAGAAGGAAACGGCGCCCGGCTCATCCGGCGAGACGGCCTTCAGCCAGAGATGCAACATTGCATTGACGGGGAGTTCGACGTCGATGGCCCTGTGGCCTTCCGGTATGCCGGTCGTCGTCGTCATCATGCGCATCTTCCTTTCATTCCTGTCGCCACCGTTCAACGGCACGGCCCGGCGACTGTTCCATGCCTCGATGTCACAGAGGCTTCAGAAAACCGTCATGGCGGCTTCACCCGAAGCGCCTACTGCGGCGAGAACGACATTGAAGATCGGAGCCCTGCTCATGCGTCTCGCCGTTCTCGTCCTCGGCCTGCTTCTGACCCTCGTCACGGGGGCTGCAAGCCTTGCCCCCATTCCTCCGTCCAATCGTGCGGCCTTCATTCACGAGCGCCTGACTAAGGCCAACCTCAACCGCGATCATGTCATGGTCGTGGCCCATCGCGCCGGCTGGAAGAAGGAAGGCGCCGTTGTTCGTGCCGAAAATTCGTTTGCCGCCATCGACCACGCCGTTTCGACCGGGGTTGAAATGGTGGAGCTCGACGTGCGGCGCTCGAAAGACGGCGCGCTCGTCATCATGCATGATGAAACCCTCGACCGCACCACCACCTGTCGCGGAAAAGTGGCCGAATTCACCCTTACAGAGCTTAGAAGCTGCCGGCTCGTGGTCGAGGGAGACCGTCGCCCGACCGACGAGCATGTCTTCACGCTCGAAGAAGCGATGCTGCATGCGCGCGGCCGGATCCTGATCAACATCGACAACAAGCTCGAGCCGGAAGCCCTGGGCGAGGTCGCCGATCTCGCCCGGAGCCTTGGGATGATCGACGGTGTGCTCCTGAAGATGGCCGTCTGGAATGCCGAGCGGCTGCAGCTTGCCCGCGATATCCGCCGCGCCATCGGGGCCGACTTCGCTTTCATGCCGATCCTTGCCGATGACGCCGTGACCGAACCTGCCTTCATCGACCGTACGCAGTCGGCGCTGGGCGCACCGGCCGCCGAACTGGTGCATTGGTACAAGGATGCCTCGAAGCCTGTCACCTCTGACGGCGGACCTCTGCTTTCGCCCCTCGCCCGCGCGGCAGCGGTCCGCAACAACACCCATCTCTGGATCAACACCTATCCGATCACCGATCGCCCTGAAGGCATGGTGGCGGGCGGACGCGGCGATTATCTCGCGCTTTCGACAGGTCGACCCGAGGATGTCTGGGGCTTCTTCGTCGAGCGCGGCGTGACCATCATCCAGACGGACGAGCCGGAAGCGGTGATTGCGTGGCTCGACGCCCAAGGTCTGCGGCGGTCTTATGCGCTGACAAACTGAGATCGGAAATAGAAAAGGCGGCCCGAGAGCCGCCTTTTCCAGTTCATGCAGGACCTAAGCTCACGCGGCCTTCGCGGCTTCACCGTAGGGGTCGAAGCGGCCGTAGAAGGTTTCACCCTTGGCAGCCATTTCCTTGAGCAGCGGCGTCGGCGTGAAGTGGGCGCCATAATCCTTCGCGAGGCGTTCGCAGAGTTCCACGAAGGTCTTCACACCCATGCCGTCGATGTAGGACAGCGCACCGCCGGTGTAAGGTGCAAAACCAAAGCCGAGGATCGAGCCGACATCGGCTTCGCGCGGGTCGGTCACGATGCCTTCCTCGACGGTGCGGGCGGCTTCCAGCGCGATGGTCGCGAGGAAGCGTTCCTGCAGCGTCTTGACGTTGACGGCTTCTGGCTTCAGCTGCGGATGGAGATCCTTCAAGCCCGGCCAGATGTGCTTCTTCGCGGGCTTTGCCGGATAGTCATAAAAGCCCTTGCCGTTCTTGCGGCCGAAGCGCTCTTCCTTCTCGACCATCCGGGATACGAGCTCCATGTGGCGCGGGTCGATCGCCTTTTCACCGAGATCGGCGACGGTCGCCTTCAGGATCTTGTAGGAGAGATCGATCGCCACTTCATCGTTCAGCGCCAGCGGACCGACCGGCATGCCGGCGAACTTCGCGGCATTTTCGATCATGACAGGCGGCACGCCCTCGATGAGCATGTTGTAGCTCTCGGACATGTAGCGCAGGACGCAGCGGTTGACGAAGAAGCCGCGGGTGTCGTTGACGACAATCGGGGTCTTCTTGATCGCAGCCACGTAGTCGAGGGCGACGGCCAGTGCCTTGTCGCCGGTTTCCTTGCCGAGGATGACTTCCGTCAGCATCATCTTTTCGACCGGCGAGAAGAAGTGGATGCCGATGAAATCGACAGGGCGCTTGGAGTTTCCGGCGAGACCCGTAATCGGCAGCGTCGAGGTGTTGGAGGCGAAGATCGCGCCTTCCGGCAGGACGGCCTCGACCTTCTCGATCACGGCCTTCTTGACGTCGCGGTCTTCGAACACGGCTTCGATGACGAGATCGGCATCGGCCAGCGTGCCATAGTCGTCGGAGGGCGTGATGAGCGACAGAAGCCTATCGCCTTCGTCCTTGGTGAGCTTGCCCTTACCGACTGCGCCGGCAACGAGGCCTTCGGAATGGGTCTTGCCCTTGCCGGCGGCTTCCATGTCACGGTCGATCAGCACGACATTGATACCGGCGGCTGCCGTCACATAGGCGATCGAGGCGCCCATGAAACCGGCGCCGACGACGCCGATCTTCTTGATCTCGGACTTCGGCTGACCTGCCGGGCGACGGGCGCCCTTGTTCAGCTCCTGCATCGAGACGAAGAGCGAGCGGATCATCGAATAGGCTTCGGTGGTCTGGACGATCTCGGTGAAGTATCGCTGTTCGATCCGAAGACCCGTATCGAAGGGCACCTGCAGGCCTTCGTAGACGCTCTTCAAGATCGCAAGCGCTGCCGGATAGTTGCCGGCGGTTTCCCGGCGCAGGATCGCGGAAGCGGCGGGCCAGAGCTGGGCTGCCGCTGGGGTCCAAATGCCGCCGCCGGGAACCTTGAAGCCCTTTTCGTCCCAGGGGGCGACAGGCTTCAATCCATCCTTGATCATCTGCTTGGCGGCATTGATCAGTTCGCCGGGCTCGACGACCTGGTGCACGAGGTTCATCGCCTTGGCGCGGGCAGCCGACAGGGTCTGACCCGTGGTCATCATCTGCAGGGCATCCTGCGTGTTGGCCAGGCGAGCGACGCGCTGCGTGCCACCGGCGCCGGGGAAGATGCCGACCTTGACTTCAGGCAGGCCGATCTTGACCGACTTGGCGTTCGAGGCCACACGGCCATGGCAGGCGAGCGACAGCTCGGTCGCGCCGCCCATGCAGGTGCCGTTGATGGCGGACACCCAGGGCTTGCCGTTGGTCTCGATCTTGCGCCACAGCCAGGTCATGCGACCGGCGGCGTCAAAGAGCTTCTGGACGGCGGCGGCCGGGTCCTTCGCCTTTTCCTCTTCGAGCATGGAGAACATGCCCTTGATCATGGTGAGATCGGCGCCGCCAGAGAAGGACGACTTGCCCGAGGTGAAGACCACGCCCTTGATGCCATCATCGGCGACCGTCTGCTCGAGGATTTTCTCGATCTCGTCCATGACTTCGACGGTGAAGACGTTCATCGACTTGTCGGGCATGTCCCAGGTGACCAGGGCAATGCCGTCAGAGTCGGTTTCGATGGTGAAATTCTTGTAGGTCATGTTGGGATTCCTCTTCCCTGAAATTCGATGTTGCGAGGAGCACCCCCCTCACCCGGCCTCCGCTTCGCTCGGCCCCCCTCTCCCCGAGGGGAGAGGAGGATTGGCCAGCGCTGCGGCGACCCCTCTTCTCCCCAGCGGGGAGAAGGTGCCGGCAGGCGGATGAGGGGGAGCTTCCCCCTCAAACGCGCTCGATTACCGTCGCCGTGCCCATGCCCGCACCAATGCAGAGCGTGACCAGCGCGGTGTTCAGATCGCGGCGTTCCAGCTCGTCGAGAACCGTGCCGAGGATCATCGCGCCGGTGGCACCGAGCGGATGACCCATGGCGATCGCGCCGCCGGCGACGTTCATCTTCGAATGGTCGACCTCGAAATGCTGCATGAAGCGCAGGACGACGGCGGCGAAGGCCTCGTTCAGTTCGAACAGGTCGAAGTCGGAGATCTTCATGCCGGTGCGCTTCAGGAGCTTTTCCGTCACGTCGACAGGACCGGTCAGCATGAGGGCCGGATCGGAGCCGATATTGGTGAAGGCGCGGATGCGGGCGCGCGGCTTCAGGCCCATGCTTTCACCACCAGCCTTGGAGCCGACCAGAACGGCGGCGGCGCCATCGACGATACCGGAAGAGTTACCGGCATGGTGGACATAGGTGATGCGCTCGATTTCCGGATGGGCCTGGATGGCAACGGCTTCGAAGCCGCCCATTTCACCCGGCATCTGGAAGGAGGCGTTGAGGCTGGCCAGCGACTGCATGTCGGTGCCGGGACGCATGTGCTCGTCACGATCGAGGATCACGAGGCCATTGCCGTCCTTGACCGGGATCACCGACTTGGCGAAGTTTCCGGCAGCCCAGGAGGCGGCAGCGCGCTTCTGGCTTTCGACGGCATAGGCGTCTACGTCGTCGCGTGTGAATCCGTATTTCGTGGCGATCAGGTCGGCAGAAACGCCCTGCGGCATGAAATAGCCCGGGAAGTTGACCGAGGGGTCCATGTACCAGGCGCCGCCTGACATGCCCATACCGACGCGGGACATCGATTCCACGCCGCCGGCAATCACGATGTCGTCGGAGCCAGCCTTGACCTTGCCGGCCGCGAGGTTGATCGCATCGAGACCCGAGGCGCAGAAGCGCGAGATCTGCATGCCGGGGGCTGCGAAATCATAGCCGGCTTCGAAGGCGGCGGCCTTCGGGATCACCGCGCCGGCTTCCATGACCGGATCGACGCAACCGAAGATGATGTCGTCGACGGTGGACGTGTCGAGGCCGTTGCGGTCACGCAGCGCTTCCAGCGTCTTGGCGGCCAGGCGCGGCGTCGGCACTTCGTGCAGCGATCCGTCCTTCTTGCCGCGCCCGCGGGGCGTGCGCACGTGGTCGTAAATGAAAGCGTCAGTCATCATCTCTCTCCCTTGGGCGCATGGAGGCGCCGGAATTTTACTGTCCTCCCCCTGCCGTTTTCCGGACAAGACGGGGGCTGCATCCTCGGGTCAACCCTCCCCCTTGTGGGGAGGGTCGGAGCGCAGCGACGGGGAGGGTTTCAGCCTAAAAAGGCCCCTCCCCCCACCCTCCCCACAAGGGGGAGGGAGCAGGTCGCGCAATCAAAACGCCTCGGCGGCCATTTCCATCAGGCTGTCGGCACCGGTTTCGATGCGAGCCTTGCGCAGGGCCGTCTCCGGCATGACCTTTTCCATATAGAAACGGCCGGTCAACAGCTTGTTCTTGTAGTAGTCGGCATCGCCAGACCCTGCGGCCAGGTTATCGTTCGCCGCCTTGGCCATCTTGGCCCACATGTAGCCGAGCACAACGAGGCCGAAGAGGTGCATGTAGTCGGTCGAACCGGCACCCGCGTTGTCGGGCTTAGCCATGGCGTTCTGCATGAACCACATGGTGGAAGCCTGCAGGTCGTTCAGACCCTTCTTCAGGCTCTTGGTGTAGGCCGACAGGTTCTCGTCGCCACGGTTCTCTTCGCAGAAATCGCCAATTTCCTTGAAAAGCGCCATCACGGCACGGCCTCCATTGAGACCAAGCTTGCGGCCGACGAGGTCGAGCGCCTGGATGCCGTTGGCACCCTCGTAGATCATCGCGATGCGGGCATCGCGGACATACTGCGACATGCCCCATTCTTCGATATAGCCGTGGCCGCCATAGACCTGCTGGGCCATGACCGCATGGTCGAAGCCCTTGTCGGTCAAGACACCCTTGAGGATCGGCGTCATCAGGCCGAGCACGTCATCTGCGAGTTGCTTTTCGGTCGCGTCACCGGAGCGGTGGGCGACGTCGGACTTCAGCGCGGTCCAGAGCGTGAAAGCACGGCCGGCTTCGTTGAAGGCCTTGATGGTCAGCAGCGTGCGGCGAATGTCCGGGTGGACGATGATCGGATCGGCCTTCTTTTCCGGCGCCTTGGCACCTGACAGAGACCTGCCCTGAATGCGCTCGCGGGCATAGTTGGCGGCGTTCTGATAGGCGATTTCCGAGATAGACAGGCCCTGCAGGCCGACGCCGAGGCGGGCCTCGTTCATCATGACGAACATGGCCGCGAGGCCCTTGTTTTCGGCACCAATCAGGTAGCCGGTCGCCTCGTCATAGTTCATCACGCAGGTGGCGTTGCCGTGGATGCCCATCTTGTGTTCGATGGCGCCGCAGGTGACCGTATTGCGGCTGCCGACCGAGCCGTCGTCGCCGACCATGAACTTCGGCACGATGAAGAGCGAGATGCCCTTGGTGCCCTCGGGCGCGCCTTCGATGCGGGCGAGCACGAGGTGAATAATGTTATCCGACATGTCGTGTTCGCCGGCCGAGATGAAGATCTTTTGGCCGGAAATCTTATAGGCGCCGTTGCCATCAGGAACCGCCTTGGTGCGCAGCAGGCCGAGGTCGGTGCCGCAATGGGGCTCGGTGAGGTTCATCGTGCCGGTCCAGATGCCCTCGACCATCTTCGGCAGATATTTCTGCTTCTGCTCGTCGGAGCCGTGCTCCAGGATCGCGGCAATCGCGCCCTGGGTGAGGCCGGGATACATCATCAGCGCCATATTGGCAGACGACATGTACTCGCCGACGGCGGTATGCAGCGTATAGGGAAGTCCCTGACCGCCGAATTCAGCCGGGATCGACAGACCGAGCCAGCCACCCTGACAGTAGGCGTCGTAGGCTTCCTTGAAACCCTTCGGCGTCTTCACCGAACCGTCGTCCGAGCGAACGCAACCTTCCTGGTCGCCGGAGAGATTGAGTGGGAAAAGCTGCTCTTCCGCAAGCTTGGCGGCCTCACCGATGATCGCTTCGATCATGTCGGGGGTGGCATCCTCGAAGCCCGGCAGGTTGTTATACCGCTCCAGGCCAAGCACGTCGTTGAGAATGAAAAGCGTGTCGTTTACGGGGGCCTTGTAGACAGGCATCGGGCATCTTCCTCCAAAGACATGGTTTCCGACGGGATCGGACTGGGTCTGCTTATACAAATAATTGACGTGCGCGTAAACGTCAAAGTTTTTGGCTGCGGCATTTTTGTGCCGGATGCAGCGTCGTCCCCTTCCTTGCGCAGCTTCTAACGAAAGGCGCTTGCGCGGGGCGTGACGGGAGACGACGGACCACCGCATTCACTGATTTTTGGCGAAGCTTAACGGCTTGTTTACCATGTTTCATGAAAGGTTGCGTTCGAAAGCTGGTGATCCATCCGCGATTCCGCCGCGCCTCCCCGCCCCCCTGGGCCACGAGGCAGTCGTCGGGGTCAAATGGGACCACCCGGACGCATTCGGACGCACTTTGCATCCGGCACCATCGAGGCGAGCAGAACCATGAACGGATCGCGATCCCAGACCCAACGGCCCGGCAGCCCATCCTCGCTGGATGCCTTGAGCCGCACGATCGAAGGGCTCGAGGCTCGCATCGAGGGCCTGATCGGCCAGCAGACGGCCCGCAGCCGCGGTGCAGACGAGCCGGTGTCACGCGCGCTTCCCGGTCGTCGCGCGAGCGATCCGCCGCGCAGCGAGCGCGATACGCGGCCGGATCCCCTGGCTGAAATTCGCCAGCGCCAGCGCGCTCTGGAAGAAAGCCGCAAACACGGCAGCGAAGGCAGCCTTTACAGCCGCAGCGACGATGCGCCGGCGCGTGCGCCCTTGCGTCAACCCGTTCCTCCGCTTGCCGATCCGCAGCCGGCCTATACCACCCGTCCGAGCGCCCCGATGCCGGCGCGCGCAAGCGACGACGTTGTGGAAGCCCTGAGCGGCCTTCGCCGCGAGCTCAAGCAGGATATCGGCGAAAGCCTGTCGCGCGAGATCGCCGGCCTTCGCAACGAGATGCGCTCGATCCGCCAGCTCGCCGAAGAAAGCCGCCCCCAAGACGACATGCGCCAGGACATCGCCCGTCTGGCTGAAAGCATCCAGCGGCTCGAGGGCATCAAGGCTCCGGGCACCGGCGGTCTGCGTGAAGACTTCGACGACCTGCGGTCGCTGATGGACGGGCTTGCCCGCGAGGATTCCATGCGCCGCATAGAGCGCCGCTGGGAAGATGTTGAAGTCCGTCTCGATGGCCTCGACACCGGCGCGATGCGCGACGAGATCATCCGCATCGCCGACCGCCTCGACGACATCAAGTCGCAGCTCGGCGGCATGGGCGACACGCGCGCGATCCGGGCTTTGGAAGACAAGCTGGTGACCGTCGCGTCTGCGCTCGAACATATCGGTGCACATATCGATCCGAACGAGCGCAAGCTCACCGAGCAGTTCGCCTCGCTCGACATGCGGCTCGACGAAATCACCCGTGCCATCGCGGCCGGCAGCCGCAACACCGGTCCGGGCAATGATCCGGCAACCTTCCATCGGCTGGAAGAGCGGCTCACCGGCCTTGCCCGACAGATCGAGACCATTTCCGAGCGGCGCCCGCCGCAGCCGGATGCCTCGCACGAGATGGCCGAGCGGCTCGAACTCCTGACGGAGCGCATCGAACAGCTCTCCACCGAACAAAGCGCCGTCCGCCTGGAAGAGCGTCTCGAACATCTCGCCTACATGCTGGAAAAGGTACAGCGGCCGGCGCCTGCGCCGGAACTGACCGGCTACCTTGCCGACATCTCGCGCAAGATCGATGCGCTGGATGGTGGAGCTGTCAACGACCGCCTCGCAGACAGGCTGGAACTTCTTTCACAGCGGATCGAGGAGCTGGATACGCCGCAGGCGGTCGCCGTCATTGACGACAGCGCGCTTCGTAACCTGGAAGACCGGCTGAATGCCGTCGTCGATCGCCTGGAGGAAACGAGTTCCTCTGCCCCCATCAGCGAAAGCGCCAGCCTCAAGGGTCTGGAAGACCAGATCGCCCATCTCTCCCAGCTGATCAGCCAGCCGTCGCCGTCCGATCCAGAGGTCTCTGGCCGGATCTCGGCCCTTGAGGATTATGTTGCGACGAGCGACGAATACATCATCGAGGCAGCCCGTCAGGCCGCCGAAACCGTCATGGCCAATTTCGCCCAGCGCTTCCCAGTCGGCAGCCAGGCGGCATCGGCTGACATTTCTGCGCTGTCGGCCCTGTCCGATCACCTGAAGCAGCTCGAAGACTATAGCCGTCATTCGGAAGAGCGGACCCACCGCACCTTCGAGGCCCTGCATGACACGCTCGTGCAGATCGCCGGAAGGCTCGACGAGTTGCACCATATCGGACAGCAGACCGAAGCAGCACCTCTCTTCGCCCAGGCTCCTGTTGCTCCCGCACCGCGCGCACCTGAAGCCGCGGCACCGGTTCCGCAACCGCCGCGCATGATGGCGGAACCCGTCACCGAACCGGCACATCCGATTGATCAGGAACTGCTCGCGGCAGCGGACGATTTCGCCCAGACCATGACCGCACTGCCGGTGATCGATGCCGCGCGTGAAAAGAAGGTTGCGAAGCCCAGCCTGCTCGCCGGTCTCGGCAAGAAGCTGATGCCGGGCAAGAAGGCGCCGAAGGCCCCTGCCGAACCGCGCCAGATGGTCGACCCTTCGCCGTCGATCGATCCGGTCGATGTGCTGCCGCCCGACGACGCGAATGAACTCCTTGAGCCCGGCTCCGGAGCGCCCGATGTACGCAAAATCCTTGAGCGCGTTCGTGCCAGTCAGCAGGCAGCCAAGGGCGCCAGCCCTGTTGGCGCCGACAATGGGGACCGGACGGACTACATCGCCGCCGCCCGGCGCGCCGCCCAGGCGGCCGCGATGGAAATGGATCGCGCCCAGAAGACAACGCCCTCGGGCAACAAGACCGTGGCCGATGTGAAGGCCAAGGCGAAGTCAGGGGAAACCTCCCTCTTCGCGCGGTATCGCCGCCCCATCATGATGGCCGTGGGCGCCGTGCTCCTCGTTGCCATGGCCATGCCGCTCGTCAATACGCTGACCCGCAGCGATGCGCCCGCCGTTGTCGAAGAGACCGGCCCGGATGAGACGAGCGAGGCCGTCATCGCAGAACCTGCGGTCGACACCGCTGATGCAGCCGCTGTTCAGAGCGACACCGGCACGGCGACACCGTCGGCGGCCTCCGCTCAGGCTGAGCCTCCAGCAGATACAGGGGAAGACCTCGTCGCCGCTCGGGCCGCATCGACGACACCGGCACGTGTTCAGGCGGGTGAGACGGCTCCCGTCAATGCGCTCATGGCGCCCGCGGCCAGCGCGCCCAGCCAGACACTCGAAGCGCCGACCAGGGTTGCCGATTCCGAGGCCAACGTCGTTGTCGCCCAGGAAATCGCGCCCGCGGCTCCGTCAGCAGAGATCGTGGTTCCCGCGGAAATCACGCCGCCATCGCTTTCGATTGCTGCCAAGAATGGCGATCCGGTCGCACTCTTCGAAATCGGCGCCCGTTATACCGAGGGTCGCGGTGTGAAGAACGACTTTGCCGAAGCGGCCAAGTGGTATCGCCTCGCCGCCGACAAGGGCTTTGCCCCTGCCCAGTACCGTCTGGCCAATTTCCTCGAAAAGGGCACGGGCGTCGCACCCAATATCGGCGACGCGAAGCGCTATTACGAAATGGCGGCGAATGCCGGCAATGCCAGCGCCATGCACAACCTCGCCGTCATCTACGCCTCCGGCAAGGATGGCGCGCAGGACTATGCCAAGGCGGTCGAATGGTTCGGCAAAGCCGCCGATTACGGCATTTCGGACAGCCAGTTCAATCTCGCGATCCTCAGCGCCCGAGGCAACGGAACCGCACCGGATCTGGTGACGTCCTACAAGTGGTTCGCGATCGCAGCCAAGGGTGGCGATACGGACGCGGCGCAAAAGCGCGACGAAGTGGCCAATGCGCTGAAGCCAGGAGAACTCGAACGCGCCCGCGCCGAGGTGGACCTCTGGAAGGCCAAGGAGATGGACCCGGACGCCAATTCGGTCAATACGCCGGACGAATGGGCCGGCAAGGGCCTGAAAACCGCAAGCGTCGACATGAAGAAGGCGATCCGTAACATCCAGGCCATTCTCAACAAGAACGGCTATGACGCAGGAACGCCCGACGGCGTGATGGGTGCCAAGACAGTCTCGGCGATCAAGGCCTTCCAGACATCGATCGGTGAACAGCCGACGGGTCAGGTGACGGATAAGTTGGTGACCGAGCTTCTGGCCCGCAACAAATGATGCGGCTGTCATAAAAGACCGCGAATAGGGGTTTATGACGGGCTCTCGAATTGACTTGGATGGCCTTGAGGCGCAGAAAAGAATTCAAAGGGGAGCAAGTCCGATCAAGGACTTGCGCCTATCCAGCATGAGAGAGAACGAGGGGCTGAATGCCCTGACGTGACCGCGCCCCAACGCGCGGCTACCCGCATTTGAGGTCCTGACGTGACGATCTATCTGCCGATCGCCGAGTTGTCGGTCAACGTGTTCATCATTCTTGGAATGGGCGCGGCTGTCGGCTTCCTCTCGGGCATGTTCGGCGTCGGCGGTGGCTTCCTGATCACGCCGCTCCTGATCTTCTACAACATTCCTCCTGTCGTCGCCGTTGCAACCGGCGCGAACCAGGTCGTCGCTTCCTCCGTATCAGGCGCCATCTCGCATTTCCGGCGTGGCACGCTGGATATGAAGCTTGGAACGGTCCTCTTGATAGGGGGTCTCGTCGGTGCGACGATCGGCATCTACATCTTCTCGTGGCTGAGGCGTCTCGGCCAGCTCGACCTGATCATCTCGCTGCTCTACGTCATCTTTCTTGGAACCGTCGGCGGGCTGATGCTGGCCGAGAGCCTGCGGGCGCTTCGCCGAGCCGCACGCAACGAAGCCGTCCCCCTGAAGCGGCCGGGGCAGCACAACTGGGTTCATCGCCTGCCCTTCAAGATGCGCTTCAAGAAATCGAAGATCTATCTGAGTGTCATCCCGATTCTGGCACTCGGTTTCGGCATCGGCATACTGACCTCGGTCATGGGTGTCGGCGGCGGTTTCATCATGGTTCCGGCCATGATCTATCTGCTCCGCATCCCAACCAACGTGGTCGTCGGGACCTCGCTCTTCCAGATCATTTTCACCACCGCCTACACGACGATCGTCCAGGCCGCGACGAACTATTCCGTCGACATCGTGCTCGCCTTCATCCTGATGGTGGCCGGGGTAATCGGCGCGCAATACGGTGTCCGTGTCGGCCAGAAGCTGCGCGGCGAGCAACTGCGCGCATTGCTGGGGCTTCTCGTACTCGCGGTCGGTGTGCGTCTCGCGGTCGAACTGGTCGTGACACCCGACGACATCTACTCGCTGGCGATCGGAGGCTGAGATGAAGGCAGCTTTTCTCGCTCTCGCCCTGGCTACCCTCACCGCTTGGTCGACACCGGCGAACGCCCAGGATCCGCTGACGACGCAGCTTGCAGAACGCGAAGGCCTTGAGATCGGCATCTCGACCAGCGAGATCGCGATCACTTCGGACTTTTCTGGCGCCAATCTGACCGTCTTCGGCGCACTCACCAACACCGATCAGCTGCTTCTTGCCATCGGGCAGTATGATATCGTCGTGACCCTGGAAGGGCCACGCGACTGGACGACCGTTCGTCGCAAGGAACGGCTGTTCGGGATCTGGGTCAATCGGACATCGCTGACCTTCGAACAAATGCCAATCTCCTATTCCTTGGCCAGCACCCGACCGGTGGAAGAGATCGCCGAGGACGATGTGCTCACCTCTCTCGGCATCGGCATCGATCACCTCGCGCTGACCCCTACGGGTTTCATCAGCAATTCCGCGAATCTTCGCGAGTTCCGCGAGGCGTTCCGCAGGCTGAAACAGAATGGCGGTCTCTACCAGCGCGATACGGGTGGCGTGCGCTTCGTGTCATCGAGCCTCTTTCAGGCGACGCTTCGGCTACCCGCCAGTATCCCGAATGGGGTTCACACGGTGCATGCCTACCTGTTCAAGTCGGGCGAGTTCATCGGGGAGCGGGAATTGCCGCTGCGCGTCATCAAGACGGGCCTGGAAGAGGCGATCACCGAAGCCGCCCATCAACAGCCTCTGGCCTACGGCACATTTGCCGTGCTGCTTGCCTTGATCACGGGTTGGGCTGCGAGCCTGATCTTCCGGAAGGATTGAGGCTTAGCCGGTCTCCATTCTTGCCTTGACCTCGAGATAGGCTTCCGTCAGCTCGCGCAAGACGTCGCGGGCTCCGGCCTCGCGTTCAGCGCCCAGATGGATCACCCTCAGCTCGGCCATGAAGGCCTCCCAGAGTTCGGGGCCACCACGCTCAAGGATCTCCGCACGGATCGACAAATCCTCACTGACCGGTCGATGTCTCCTGCCCCACGCTCCCATCGCAGCGAGCAGCGGCACCAGCTGGATTGCAGGCTCCGTCAGGCTGTAGACACCCTTCTGCCTGTGCGACGGGTCGTCTGCACGGGAGAGAAGCCCATTGGCGACCAGACGTTTCAGTCGGTCGGCCAGAATGTTCGAGGCGATGCCCTCTTCGGAGTTCTGCAGAAGCTCGCGAAAATGCCGGCGATTGCCGAACATCACGTCACGAACGACGATCAGGCTCCAACGGTCGCCGAGCACCTCCAACGTCAGATTGATCGGACAGCCCGAGCGCTGAGTCATGACACACTCCCAAAAACCGATTGCGCTTTGCCATCAGATGAAATACCGATCAACCGGTTTCAATATGCAATCAGTTTTTCTAGGAGGGCTATGATGCGTCAATTGATCGGCTGGAACCTGATGTCACTGGACGGCTATTTCGAAGGTGAAATGCCGTGGGACCTATCCTTCCACCTGAGCGCCTGGGGAGAAGACCTGCGTCGATACTCCCTGTCGCTTGGCGAGGAGACCGACTTCATCGTCTTCGGCCGCAAGACCTATGAGGGTATGGCTGCCCATTGGCAGGACGCGACGGAAGAGCTCGAGATCAAGGCCTATATGAATGCCAAGCCCAAAGGTGTTGCCAGTCGAAGTCTGGATGAAGCGCAATGGAATAACACGCGTATCCTTCCCGATGCCGTGGCCGATCTGCGCGCCATGAAAACCCAGCCTGGCAAGACGATCTTCGTCTTCGGCAGTGCAGAACTGCAGCACACGCTTCTAGAGGCAGGACTGATGGACGAGGTTCGCGTCTGCCTTGCCCCTGTTCTTCTGGGAAGAGGCAACTCGTTGTTCAAAACGGGTTCGGAAAAGAGGCTGTCACTGCTTGAGGCACGGCCTATCGATACCGGCGCCGTCATCCTGCGGTATGCGACCACAACAAGCTAACAGACAGGATCAACCGAGCAGATTGCTGTAGCGCACCGAATAGATCCGGTCGCGGCCGAGCAGGTGGGCGATCAGGTCGGTACGGGCGAAAAGGCCGGTGAAGGCCTTGTGGCGCAGATCGAGGCCACCGGTGGCAACGCCAAAGGAGGGCATGACCATCCGCAAGCCATCTGTCGCAAAGCATGGACGGCGGACCGATTTTTCGCGGCGGCGTACGGTGGCTGAGGGATGCAGGTGGCCCGCGACCTCGCCCTTACCATGGGCGAGCGAAGGCTCGTGGCGGAAGGTGAGGCCTGCGAGCGAAAACTCATCCATCGACACGCCCGGCAAAGCCGTCGTGCCATCCGGATCATGGTTGCCGTTGATCCACACGATCTCACGTCCGGCGACCAGACCACGGATCATCTCGCGAAACACCAGTGGCATCAGGGCCGAACCGACGCGGTCATGGAAATTATCGCCGAGGCTAATGATCGTCGCCGGCTGGTAACGCGTCACCACGTTCTCGAGCAGACGAAGCGTTGCCAGCGTGTCGTAGGGCGGCAGCAGTTGCCCGCGCCTTGCAAAGGCCGCGCCCTTTTCAAGATGCAGGTCGGAGACGACGAGCGTGCGATGGTCGGGCAGATACATAGCGCCGGTCAGATCACAGACCGCGGCTACGCCCGAAAGCGCAATCTCGGCCATCGTTTCCAGTGTCTCTGTTGGCGCGAGGCGCCTTGCCGTCATACCCGTCATGTCTTCATTCCGCAGCATCAGGCCTCGTCATAGCCGCTCCGCATGATTCATGCCATGGCTTCGGCGATCAGATCTTCCGCTGCCATGGACAGCACATGCTCCTGGGCTTCGCCCGCGACCGGCTCCTTGCCGATCTCCAGCATGACCGGCACGGCGAGCGGTGAGATCTGCGTCAGGCGCTTGTGCAGGATGTGCCCCTTGATTCGCTCCAGCATATCGGCAAGGCGGGCAATGTCCAAAAGTCCGGCGGCGGCATCCTGTCGCGTCGCCTGCATGAGGATATGGTCCGGCTCGTGACTGCGCAGGACGTCGTAGATCAGATCCGAGGACACCGTCACCTGCCGGCCGGACTTTTCCTTGCCGGGGTGGCGCTGTTCGATCAGCCCTGCAATGACGGCACAGTTGCGAAAGGTGCGCTTCAGCATGAAGCTCTCGTCGAGCCAGGTTTCGAGATCGTCTCCCAGCATGTCCTGGTCGAAGAGGTCTGCGAGGCTGAGTGCTCCCCGCGCGATCAGCGAGCCCATGTCCTCCAAGGCCCAGATGGCGAGGGCATAATCTGTCGCGACAAAGCCCAGCGGCTCGGCCCGCATGCGCTCCAGGCGACGGGTGAGCAGCATTCCAAGCGTCTGATGCGCGAGGCGGCCCTCAAAAGCATAGATCACCATGTAGAAGCGTTCGCCGCGCGGGAAGGTCTCGATCAGCAGATCGCCGCGCTTCGGCAGGACGGATTTTTCCTGCTGCAAGGCGAGCCAGTCGCGCACCTGATCCGGCAGCGCCGTGCGGCGATCGGGGTCGTCGAGCATGGCACGCACCTGCTCGGCGAGATAGGTCGAGAGCGGGAACTTGCCGCCGGCATAGGCCGGGATTTTCGGATCCATCGAGAAAGCGTTGGAGACAAGGCATTCATTGTCTCTGATGCCCTCGAAGCGGAGCACCTTGCCCGAGAAGAGGAAGGTATCGCCCTGGGTCAGTTGTTCGAAGAAATACTCCTCGACCTTGCCGAGCGTCATGCCCCCGCGACCGATCGACCCCAGATGGTTGCGCTTGACCAGCCGGACATTCAGCATCGGCATTTCGACGATGGTGCCGAGGTTGAGGCGATACTGCTGGGCGACCTGCGGGTTCGAGACACGCCATAACCCGTCCTTGCGGCGACGGATGCGGGCGTAGCGCTCGTAGGTTCGAAGCGCATAGCCGCCGGTCGCGACGAAATCGACGATACGGGCGAAGGTCTCCCGCGGGAGCGCGGCATAGGGAAGCGCCGTCGTCACCTCGCGATAAAGGCCCTCCTCGTCGAAGGCATCGGCACAGGCCATGCCGAGCACATGCTGGGCCAGCACGTCGAGCGAGCCCTCGCCGACCGGCGGCGTGTCCTGTGCGCCGATATAGTTGGCATCGAGTGCCGCTTGGCATTCCATGACCTCGAAACGATTGGCAGGCACCAGGATCGCCCGGGACGGCTCGTCCATGCGGTGATTGGCGCGGCCAATGCGCTGGGCGAGGCGCGAAGCGCCCTTGGGCGCACCGACATGGATGACGAGATCGACGTCACCCCAGTCGATGCCGAGATCGAGGGTGGAGGTTGCCACAACCGCCCGAAGCCGGTTTTCGGCCATGGCGGCCTCCACCTTACGGCGTTGCGAAACATCGAGCGAACCGTGATGCAGCGCGATCGGCAGATTGTCGTCATTGACGGTCCAGAGCTCCTGGAAGAGCATCTCGGCCTGGGAGCGCGTATTGACGAAGAGCAGCGTCGTCTGGAAGTCCTTGAGGACCTTGTAGATCTCGGGAATGGCATAGACCGCCCTGTGACCGGACCAGGGGATGCGGTCCTCTGTCTGGAGGATTGTGATGTTGGGTCGCGCGCCACCCTCGACCGTTATCAGACCGGCTGCCGCCTCCTCGTCCTGCCGCTGGGCAACCAGCCAGCGGCGCAGATCCATCGGCTGGGCGACGGTTGCCGAAAGCCCGATGGTCTTCAGACCGGGAGCCAGCTTCCTCAGGCGTGCGAGGCCGAGCGACAGCAGATGGCCGCGCTTCGAGGTGACCAACGAATGCAGTTCGTCGAAGATGACGTAGCGCAGGTCCTTGAAGAAGCGCTCAGAATCCGAGTGCGAGATCAGCAGAGCCACCTGCTCCGGCGTTGTCAGCAGGATATCCGGCGGATTGGTCTTCTGCCGCTGGCGCTTGTGCGCCGGTGTGTCGCCGGTGCGATTCTCGATGGTGATCGCAAGCCCCATCTCGGTGACGGGCTTCATCAGGTTGCGCTCGATGTCGACGGCGAGTGCCTTCAGCGGCGAGATGTAAAGCGTGTGAATGCCGGTGAATGCTTCCCCCGGCTTTTTCCGTCCGCGCTCGGTCAGTTCGGTCAGCGACGGTAGGAAACCTGCGAGCGTCTTGCCGGCACCGGTCGGGGCGATCAGCAGCAGGCTCTCGCCGCCATTCTCGCCGGATCTCGCCCGGGCCAGCAGCTCCAGCTGATGGTCACGCGGTTGCCAGCCCTTTTCGCCGAACCAGCGGACGAAGGGGGCAGGCAGAAGTGCAAGGGCGGAATCAGCTGTCGTCACCGCCCCAAGGTAGTGGACGCGCGCGGAAAGAGAAGGGGTGAAAGAGGTATCACCTCAGCGCAATATACCTGTCCGAGCGGTGGTTGATTGCGAGGAAGAGGTTCAAGACCACAGCACCAATCACCGAATAAAGCACAACGGAAGGGCTGACGACGGCGAAGGCCAGCGCCATGACACAGAGGTCGAAGGCAAGCTGCACGAGGCCTGCGCGGATGCCGAAGCGGTCCTGGATGTAGACGGCGAGAATGCCGAGGCCGCCGAGGCTGGCGCGGTGGCGGTAGAGCGCGAGAAGGCCGAAGCCGAGCAGCAGGCCGCCAAGGATTGCCGCCCAGACCGGCGCGATGCTCTGAATGACGAGGAAACGGCTCTCGATTTCGACGATGAAGGAGGTCAGGCCGACGGCCACGAAGGTCTTGATGGTAAAATCGAGGCCGACGCGACGCAGCGAGAGGATATAGAAGGGCAGATTGAGCAGGAAGAAGAGCAGACCGAAGCTCCAGCCGCTCCAGTAGTGGAGAACAAAGGCCAAGCCGGCCATGCCGCCGGTCAGAAGGCCGACCTGGGCGAGGAAATAAAGGCCGAGTGCGGCGATCAGGCTGCCGGCCACGAGGCCCTGCAGATCTTCTGCCGGCGTATGGCGTGTCGGGTTCGAATTCCAGATTCCCAGCATGCTCGTCAACGGCGCCATCTTGCTCTCCAGACCTTGACCTCCCAAGCACAAATTGTACCCGAGATCCCCTGGGAAACAAGGAGGATAGGTCAGCAAATCTGACCTATTGAGCAAATCGCAAGAATGCTGCTCGTCAGGCCTTCCGGCCAGCAAGAAACAGTATGCCGGAGACTGGTTTCCCGCCATCCATGCGAATGGTCGTTCGCGACAGCTTCACGAGGTCGAAGCCGTTTTCATCGAGACGATACTTTACATGCTGCTCGGTGTGGGCATAACGCAGGCTCGGCGCCAGGATAAAGCCGTCGCCCTCGCCAGCGTCTTCGACCGAAAAGGCAAGAAGCGAGCCGGGTTTCAAAAGCTGCGCGGCAAGTGCGAAGGCGTTGGCGAGGTCACCCAGATACATCAGCACGTCGGCCGCGGAGACGAGATCGGCACGACTTTCTGCGAGGCCATCATCGAACAGGCCTGACTCCGTCGCTTCAAGCGACAGATCGGCCTTCGCCAGGAAATCGTAGAGTCCCTTTTCCTCGGCCTTGGCGAGCATGTTGGCCGAGAGGTCGAAGCCTTCCAGCCGGCTCACTCTGTCGCGGATCTCGGCGCCGAAAAGACCCGTGCCACATCCGAGATCGACGGCCAGATCGAAGCGCCGGTCCTCATGCTCGACGATCAGCCGGGCGAGCTTGGCCGGAACCGAATAATCCAGCTTCTCGACCAGGGCCGTATCGAAACGATCGGCATAGTCATCGAAAAGCGCCTCGACATAGCGAGATGGTGGCTGGTCCGGGATATCTTCCGCCCCGAGCAGAGCCAGTTTCAACTGCGCGCCGAACAGATCTTCCGGGTCGAGCACGAGCAGTCTGCGCAGAGCGGGTATCGCCTTTTCTGCCTGCCCGGCCTTTTCCGCATAGTCCGCAAGACGCAACAGACCGGCCGGCCAGTCCGGCACCAGTTCCAAGGCCTGTTCCATCAGTTCGACTGCTGCCTCATGTTCGCCATTCTCAGCGAGCATGCGCGCATAGTCGGCACGGCGGTCGGCGATGACGTCGCCGGACGAGAACTGGGTGGGGTGCATCGAAGAGATCCTTGCGCCTGCCAGCATGGGGTGATCCAGCATGGAGCGGGCGCGCGGTCTTGACCGATCCCCGGAAAAAACTCAAGTCCTATCGCAAGCCGCTGCTTTGCCGGCTTGCGGGGCGGGCGTGCAGCGCCCATATCAGCGAACGATAACAGGAGACACGCATGGCTGATGGCCTCAATCGATTTCTCGGCGACACGCCGGGCCGCACGATCGTCAAGCTGATCGTCGTTTCGCTCATCGTCGGCTTTGTGATGTCGATCTTCGGGCTTGATCCGATGGATCTGCTCGACGGCATCAGGTTCTTCATCATCGACCTGTGGTACACGGGGTTCGACGCTCTTGGAAGGGTCGGGCAGTATCTGCTGATCGGCGCTACGATCGTCATCCCCGCCTTCATCCTGCTCCGCCTCTTCGCGTCACGGAACTGACGTCGCCATGCCCGAGCCTGTTCTAAATCGCCGTCGGCTGATCCTGATCTCGGCCGGCGTCATGACGGCAGCGATCACTGGCTGCCGGTCCACCGACATTCTCAACCCCGATGACGGCCAGGCCCGGGCTGAGACGGACGCCGCGTTGCCGATGGTGAACAGGCTCCGGCAATCGCGTGGCCTCTCCTCCCTCTCCCGCGGTCGCCCCGCGGAAGTGGCGGCCGTGGCCCAGGCCAAGCGCATGGCACGCGCTGGCGAGATGTCGCATCTGATCGGCTTCAACGACAGTTTCGGCGCCCGCATGAAGGGACATGGCGTACCCTTGCCAGCAGCCGAAAACATTGCCGCGGGCCAGGATAGCGTCGAGCGTGCCGTGCAGGCCTGGATCGACTCCAAGCGGCATCTGGACAACATGACCGGCAGCTTCAACGGGCTCGGCGTCGCCGTTGCCTGGGATTCCGCTTCCGGCAACCGCCCTTACTGGGCCATGGTGCTCTCGGCCTGAGTGATTCTGTCGCTCCGGTCCCCACCGGAGCACAGAATGCACAGCCCGTCACTCCCCGCCTCCAGACCGTTCGAGGTCACCCATCGCAGCGTGCTGGCGATCGCGGTACCGATGACCCTCGGTTTCGTCACGACACCGCTTTTGGGGCTCACCGATACCGCAGTTGTCGGACGTAGCGGCGATGCAGCGCAATTGGCAGGGCTCGCGATTGCAGCAGCTCTCTTCGACCTTCTCTTCGCCTCCTTGAATTTTCTGAGAGCCTCGACGACGGCCCTCGTCGCCCAGGCGCAAGGACGCGGGGAGCCATCCGAACTCTTCGCCGTCTTCTGGCGCTCGATCGTCTTGTCGCTTGGCTTCGGCTTGCTGATCCTCGCAGTCTCTCCCGCAATCGTCGGCTTTGGCCCCGCGCTGATGGGCGCCGATGGTGGTGTTCAGGCAGCTGCCGCCACCTATATCGGCATCCGCATTCTGGCGGCTCCCTTGACGCTTTCGAATTTCACCCTGCTCGGCTTCGTGCTCGGGCGCGGGCTCGGCTCTGTCGGGCTTGCGCTGCAGATCCTCTTGAACGGCGTCAACATCGCCATGTCGATCCTGCTTGGTCTGACGTTCGGATACGGGATTGCCGGCGTCGCTTGGGGTACCGTCATCGGCGAGTTCGTCGCCATGATCGCCGGCTTCGCCTTCATCTTCTGGCGCTACGGTCGCACCGCAATCCCTAAGATCTCGATGATCACCGACCGCGCCAAGCTAATGGCGCTTTTCCGGCTCAACCGGGACATCCTGATCCGCACCTTCTCGCTGATCACTGCCTTTACCGTCATGACCCGCATCGGGGCCGGTTTCGGCGCCGTAACGCTTGCGGCCAATGCCGTTCTGATGAACTTCTTCATGATCGCCAGCTTCTATCTCGACGGCATGGCAACGGCGGCCGAGCAGATCACGGGCGAAACGATCGGCGCCAAACAGCGGCGCGCCTTCGAGCGTGCCGTGAAGCTCACTGGGGTCTGGTCCTTCGGCCTGGCTCTGGCGAGCCTTGCGTTCTTCCTGGTCTTCGGATCGGCGATCATCGACTTCATCACCACGGCCGGCGATGTGCGCAGCGTTGCCGAGACCTATCTGATCTATGCGGCGCTGACCGCGCTGACCGGAGCACTCGCCTTTCACATGGACGGGGTCTTCATCGGTGCGACATGGTCATCCGACATGCGCAACATGATGCTCGTCGCGCTTGCCGGCTATCTTGCGACGGTCGCCGTGCTCGTGCCCCCGTTTTCCAATCACGGACTCTGGATCGCGCTCAATGTGTTTCTCGGTCTACGCGGCCTTTTACTGCTTGCGCGCCTGAAACCCAAGACCAATCAGACCTTCACCGACAGCCAATGATCGAGCCTGGTGTCTCGCAATTCGCTGACATTGGCGACCTGTTCGCGATCGAGCAGCGACGACAAGCCGCGCAGGATACGTCCCGGCAAAGCCGGCCCTTCATAGACCATGAAGGAATAGAGCTGCACGAGGTCGGCGCCGGCACGGATCTTCTCCAGCGCAGTCTCCGCGGACGACACGCCGCCGACCCCGATGATCGGCAGAGCCGGGCCAACGCGCTTTCGCATACGGGCGAGAACCGCGGTCGACTTGTCGAAAAGCGGAGCTCCGGACAGGCCGCCGGCCTCACCCGCCAGAGTCGGGTCCGTCAGGCCGTCGCGCGACAGCGTGGTGTTGGAGACAATGAGGCCATCGAGATCATGGGCGGCTGCGACCTCGGCGATGTCGTCCATGCCCTCGTCCGTGAGGTCCGGGGCGATCTTGAGGAAAACCGGGAGGCGCTTGCCTGCCCGCAGACTTTCTTCAGAACGCGCGGCGAGTACGGCAGACAGGAGCGCATCCAAGCTTTCCTTGGCCTGCAGATCACGCAGACCCGGGGTGTTCGGCGAGGAGATGTTGGCGGTGAAATAGGTCGCCACGGGATAGAAGCGGCGGATGCCGGCCACATAGTCGGCGATCCGGTCGGTCGCATCCTTGTTGGCACCGATATTCACACCGACGATCCCATCACAGTTGCGACGGCCAGAGAGCCGGGCAAGCGCCGCCTCATGCCCCTCATTGTTGAAACCGAGGCGGTTGATAACGGCGTGATCGCGCTCCAGGCGGAAGATGCGCGGCTTGGGATTGCCGGTCTGGGGCTTGGGCGTCAGCGTGCCGACTTCGGCAAAACCGAAGCCAAGCGACAGCAGCGCATACGGCACCTCGGCATTCTTGTCGTAACCGGCCGCCATGCCAAGCGGGTTCGGGAAGCGGATGCCGGCAACCGTCTGGGCCAGACGCGGATCGGCGGCGGACTTGCAGGTCGGGACGAGGCCGGTTTTCAGGGCCGCGATCGACAGACCATGGGCCGTTTCCGCATCGAAGAGAAAAAGGCCGCGACGGCCGAGCGAGAAGAGGTCGAGCATCAGCGGTTCTCCGCATCGATATCCGGGAATACATGCAGTCCGTCACCACCGAGGGCCAAGGGCTTTTCCCAGAGCACGGCGTCGAGCGGCAGATCGGCGTAAAGATGGGGGAAGAGATCTCCTCCGCGTGACGCTTCCCACTGCAGAGCTTCGCCGAAGACGGTCGCATCGACCGCTACAAGCAGCAGGTCAGACTGGCCTGCGAAATGCAGACGTGCAGTCTCCACCGCCTGGGCTCCTGTCGAGAAATGGATGTAACCGTCCTTGAGATCGATGGACGCGCCTTTGAAAAGGCCCGCGTCGCGTGCCTCCTGCCATAATTCTCGCGGCACGATCTTATATATGGTCTTGTCCAAGGTCCGGTCTCTCCAAGATCATGAGGGTCGAGGCGGGTTTGCCGCAAACGCGGTCAAATGTCCACGCCGGGAGATGCGGACGACAGGAGGAGAGACAAGATGTCCATCGGCAAGACAGTTCTCACACTGGCGGCGCTCACGCTCGGCGCTTCCTTCGCGATGGCGCAGGATGCTGGCACCGACCGCTTCACGCTGGAAAAATCGGACAACGGTTTCGTACGGCTCGATCGGCAGACAGGGGCCGTGACACTCTGCACCGAAGCCGAGGGCACGCTCACCTGCCGGATGGCGGCAGACGAACGTGCCGCTTACGACGCGGATCTCGCCCGGCTGGAAAAACGGGTCGAAGCGCTGGAAAAGCAGGTGGCCGAAGGTACTGCTGCCAAAAGCGGCGAGCTTCCGAGCGACGCGGAGATCGACCGCTCGATCGGCATCATGGAGCGCTTCATGCGGGCTTTCTTCGGGCTGGTGCAGGAATTCCAGGGCGAGGAGCAGGGTAAGCCGGGCGACCCCGTTCCGAACCGAACCTGACCGCAAAACAGGCCTCGTTCACCCATTCGTTGCACGACCATTGTCTAGTGCGCCGTCAGGCGCTAAAAGAATGAAACGCATTCGCGCGCAAAATGACATCGCTCTTGGGAGGGGGCTGTGACATGGCTGCATCGACCTTCATCATCGCAGACGACCATCCGCTGTTCCGGGGCGCCCTGCGCCAGGCCGTGACCGGCATCGACGGCACGCAAACCATCATCGAGGCCGGCGACTTCGAAGCTGCCCGCAAGGCGGCCGCCGAGCATTCGGATGCAGACCTCATGCTGCTCGATCTCGCCATGCCCGGCGTCTCCGGTTTTTCCGGATTGATGGCGCTGCGCGCCGAATTCGCGAGCCTGCCGCTGGTCATCGTCTCCGCAACAGACGATCCCGTCACCATCCGCCGGGCTCTCGAACTCGGCGCCTCCGGCTTCATTTCGAAGTCGGCGGGGATCGACGATATCCGCTCGGCGATCCAGTCGGTGCTGGAAGGCGATATCGCAACGCCGGCAAGCTATCAGGGCGGGCAGGAGACGGACCCCGACGTGGCCGATCTCATCAACCGGCTGCGCACACTCACGCCGCAGCAAAGCCGTGTGCTCGGCATGCTCGGCGAAGGCCTGCTCAACAAGCAGATTGCCTATGAGCTCGGCGTGTCGGAAGCGACGATCAAGGCGCATGTCTCTGCGATCCTCCTGAAGCTCAAGGTGGACAGCCGCACCCAGGCCGTGATCCAGCTCGGCAAGATCAACATGGCCATGGTCGCCTGAGGCGAGCGAGAGGATTTTATTCCTTTTTGCTTTACTATCGGCCTTTGCTGATCTATTGTTTTCGCCATTGCCGGACCGGGGATTAGAAATGTTCCGGCGCTGAAGAGGCGCGAACATGCTTTCGCATGACAGCATATGGGCCGCGATCGATCGGCTGGCGGAGCAGCATTCGCTGACGCCATCAGGTCTTGCGCGCCGTGCAGGCCTCGACCCCACCTCCTTCAACAAATCCAAGCGTGTCGGTGCCGATGGCCGGATGCGCTGGCCCTCGACCGAATCCATCGCGAAGGTGCTGGAAGCGACCGGCGCCAGCCTCGACCAGTTCATGCGCTATGTCTCGCCAGACGCCTTGCGCGGCAACCCGCTGCCGCAGGGGACATTTCCGCCGCAGGCAAGCTCGATTCCCCTGCTCGGCATGGCACAGGCGGGTGCCGGCGGTTTTTTCGACGATGGCGGCTTTCCGGCCGGTCAGGGCTGGGATCTCGTCGAGTTCCCGGCAGCCCCGGGCCGCAACAACGGGGTCTATGCGCTGGAGGTTCAGGGCGAGAGCATGAAGCCGCTCTACCGGGACGGCGACATCCTGATCGTCGAGCCGGGTGCCCAGGTGCGACGTGGCGACCGCGTCGTGGTGAAGACCCGTGAAGGCGAAGTCATGGCGAAGATCCTGGCACGGCAGAGCGCGAAATCGATCGAGCTGCAATCGCTCAATCCGGACCACCCTCCGCGCATGCTGGACATGGGCGATGTCGAATGGGTAGCGCGCATCATCTGGGCGAGCCAATAGGAAAACGCGCCTATGCGACGGATCAGCACCTTCATCGCCGGCGCAGTCGGCCTCCTCCTGTGGGCCTATCTCGTCATGGCAGCCGGAGCAACGCTCCGCGAAGATCCCGTTGACTACAATATCGAGGATCTGGACGTACCCGATCCGTCGGAGCTCGACCTACCCGATGTCGGCTCCTTGCAGGATGACACGGTCGAAGAACCGGCAGTGATCGAAGCAAGGCGGCAGGTGCGCAGCATCGAGCCGGATGCTTTTGGATCTCCGGCCTTTGCGGAAGCGCAGGACCTTGAACGGGTAGCGGCGCGGGCACCTTTGTCCGACGCCACCGGGCGAACGAAACCGAAAGTGGTTCTTCTGCATCGTCCGTCGAGCCTTGCTGCCGGTGTCGTCGCCTTCGGACCGGATCAGCGCGTTCGCCTGGCCGATCTGATCGAGACGCCTGTGGGCCGCAGCTGCACCACGGCGGAGGGCCAGGTCTGGCCCTGTGGCGCCATGGCGCGCACGCAGCAGCGTCAGTTCCTGCGCAACCGGTCGCTCACCTGCGAAACCGGCGCCACCGCATGGCAGGGCGAGATCCGCACACGATGCTGGGTGGGCGTTCAGGATGTGTCCTCCTGGCTTGCAAAGTACGGATGGGCAGAGGCGGAGCCGGGCTCCGCACTCACCGCACTGACCGAGGAAGCCCGTGCCGCAAGACGCGGGCTTTTTGGTGAGCCCGCACAACGCGCCGGCACGCTCCCTTGAAACGCCCAGCCGGCCCTCCTACTCTTTGCCCACCGCAACTGGAAACCATCTTACATGAACAAGCCCGTATCCCCGGAAGAAGCCCTGATCTTCGTCATGGTCATGGCGTCCGCCGTCGACAATGCGATGGCCGAAAAGGAACTCGTGCGGATTGGCCAGCTGATCGACATTCTTCCGGTCTTCGAGAATTTCGACAAGGAACGCCTCATCGAGGTGTCGCAGCGCTGCGCGAGCCTGCTTTCCGGGCCTGAGGGTCTGGACATCGCGCTCGAGACCATTCGCGACGCCCTGCCGGAGTGGCTGCATGAGACCGCCTATGCACTGGCTGTTGAAATCGTCGCGGTCGATCTGACCGTTCGCGCGGAGGAAGTGCGCCTGCTGCAGCTGCTGAGGGATCGCCTTGCGCTCGACAAGCTCACCTGCGCCGCCCTGGAGCGCAGCGCCTCTGCCCGCTATCGCCGGGTCTGACTGGCTCAGAAAAGCCCGACCGGGAAATAGCGCAGATAAATTTCTTCCAGCCGCCCGTCCTTTGACAGCGCCGCAAGCGCGCTTTCAAGCGCGGCGGCAAGGGCTCCATCCTGCCCGCCGACCATGATGGTCATGCCTTCGCCGAGATGGCGCTCGGATAGAAAGGGCCCATCGAGAAAGCTGCAGCAGCCGGCAGCTTCAGGGCTCATCATCCAGAAGGAGAGTTGCAGGGCATCCGCGAAGACGGCCTCGACCTCCTTTTCCTTCAGTCCTCTCATGAGGGCGCCCTGATCCTCGAATGTCGTCGGCGTGATGCCGGGAAAGAAAGCCTTCAACATGGCTTCATGCGCGGTATCCTTGACGACACCAACCTTCCGACCAGAGAGCGCCTCGACATCCTGACGAGCAAGGGCAATGTCGTTTCGCATCAGGAAACGTGCGGGCAACAAGAGATAGGGCCGCGTGAAATTGAACTTCCCGCGCAGCTCTTCCGTCACCGCGACGCCGGCCATCACCGCTTCCCCCTGCCCGCTTTCCAGTGCCGACGTCAGCTGTTCATACGGCAGGGCCTGGATCTGGCAGCGGGCCTGAAGGCCCAGCTCATCGCACAGCGCGCGGGCAAGATCGACATGGAAGCCGGATAGCCGGCCGCTCTGATCGGTGAAGTTGAAGGGCGGAAAATCCGTGGTGGTCAAAAAACGCAACCGGAGAACGCTGCTGACATCCGGCCGGACCAGCCGCTCGCGGGCATCGAATAGGACCGGAAGGTCGGTCCCCTGCGCCCGCGCAGGTGGCGCGGACAAGAGCGAAACGAGAAGAATCGCGGTAATCCAGGGCCACAACCCCGCAAAATCTAGGGATGTAACTTTTGCGCGCATCTCTATCATCTTCAACCGGGGTCAAGGTGGGGGCGTCGTTCAGACCGGATGACGTGTAGCAGCTTGGTGTGGACGAGGGAATACGGCCCGCGGATGGTTGCCGCGCGCCTTGGGTCATTGCGGGGGCAAGACCAGCGGAGCGCAGTAGGCGCGGCCGACATGGAAAGTTTGGCCCGGCTGAAATGCGAAGCGCGGCTGCTGCATGTGCTCGGCATTTCCAAACCGCTGATTGCCCGGATGGCAAAACGGGCCGCGGCCAACGGGACCTCCGTCGAGGCCGAACTGCTCGCCAGCGGCGTCATCGAGGAAGAGGCCTATTTTGCGGGTCTGGCGCGGATGTACGGCTTGCCGTTCCTGCCGGAGATCGACCCTTCGCTGCTTGTGGACCATGCCCATAGCGACACCCAGCTCGCAGAGCCGCGCATGCTGCGGCTCCACTACAGCGACCGGCCGCCGGTCGTGGCGATTGCTCCGCACATCCTCAACATGGAGGGTCTCGCAAAACGCTTCGGTCGGAACGGGCCGGGCGCGGGTTCCCTGATCGTGACGACACCGACCGCCATCCGGCGTGCCAGCTGGAAGGTGGGGGAGCACAGACGCGTAGGCCAGGCCGTACGTGGTCTGTTCGACACGCTGCAGCCGCTTTCGGCGCGGCTCGTGGTGACCGGGGACCAAGGCTTCATCGCCGGCGCCGGGCTCTGTCTGATCTGTCTCTTCGCGATTATGGCGCCGATGCTCGCCGCGGTTATCAGCCACCTGGCGCTCTCCCTCTTTCATACGGCAGCTCTCATGCTGCGCATGGCCGTCGTCTCGCATGGGCGACGCCACAGGTTCTTAGAAGCAAAGCTCGAATATGGCAGCGATGTTCTGCCGGTTTACACCGTGATGGTGGCGCTTTACCGGGAGGCCGATGTGGTTCCGCAACTGCTCGCCGCCCTCGATGGGCTCGACTGGCCGCGCAGTCTCCTCGACGTCAAACTGGTCTGCGAGGCCGACGATCACGAGACGATCGAGGCGATCCGCCGATTGAACCCCGGCCCTCATGTCGAGGTGGTGGCCGTGCCGGCCATGGCGCCGCGCACCAAGCCCAAGGCCCTCACCTATGCCCTGGCCGGCGCACGCGGCGAGTTCCTCACCATCTACGATGCCGAGGATCGCCCACATCCGCAGCAGTTGAAGGAAGCCTATCACGCCTTCCGGCTCGGTCCGGCCGATCTCGCCTGTCTGCAGGCGCCGCTGGTGATCGGCAATGCCGCCGAAAGCTGGATCAGCGCCATTTTCGCGCTCGAATATTCGGCGCTGTTCCGCAGACTGCTGCCGGCCCTCGGCTATTATCGCATGCCGTTGCCGCTCGGCGGCACCTCCAATCATTTCAAGACCGCCCTCCTCAGAGCCAGCGGCGGCTGGGATCCCTACAACGTCACGGAGGATGCCGATCTTGGCATGCGCCTCTACAGAATGGGGTATCGCTCCTCGACCCTCACGCTGCCAACTCATGAGGATGCGCCGACCGATTTCCGGGTCTGGCTCGCGCAGCGGACCCGCTGGTACAAGGGATGGCTGCAAACCTGGCTGGTGCTGATGCGCAAGCCCCTGCAAACTGCGCGCGACATGGGATTTTTATCCTTCCTCGTCTTTCAGCTGCTGGTCGGCGGCATGCTGATCGCAGCGCTCAGCCATCCCGGCCTGATCGTCTTCCTCACATTTCTGGTGATCTCGCTGATGCAGGCCCCGGCTGCGCAGCCGAGCCTCTTCACGACCATCATGCTCGCCATGGACATCTTCAACATCCTCGGAAGCTACGCGATCTTCTTCGTCCTCGGCGCGACCCCGATGAGCAAGGGCGAAAAGGAGGGCGTCGGCTGGAAATGGGCGATGATCCCGGTGTACTGGATGGCCGTGTCGCTTGCGGCGTGGAAGGCCGTGATCGAGCTCAGGCTGAAGCCGTTCCACTGGAACAAGACACCGCATCGGCCAAGCCGAGCCGTTTTGCAGGCGTCCGAGTGATTGCTCCAAACCCGGTCGCACCATAGTGTTGATGCAACGCATCCAACCGGGAGACGACGAATATGGTGACACTGCTCGGCATTTCGGGAAGCCTGCGCAAGGGCTCGCTCAACACCGCCCTCTTGGACGCTGCAGCAGCCCTGCCGGCAGACGGCTACCGGATGGAAACAGCCGGCATTCACGGCATACCGCTTTATGACGGTGACCTCGAGGAAGCCGAAGGCATTCCGGCCGCTGTTACGGCCCTCAAGGAAAAGATCATTGCCGCCGACGGCGTGATCCTGTTCACACCCGAATACAACAACGGCATTCCCGGCGTCTTCAAGAACGCGATTGATTGGCTGTCGCGTCCCTCATCCGACATGGCTCGAGTCTTTGGCGGAAAGGCCTTTGCCTTGGTCGGAGCGTCTCCGGGAACTTTCGGCACGCTGCTCAGCCAGAATGCCTGGCTCTCGGTGCTGCACACGCTCGGCTGCCGGACGTTTTCGCAGAAGCGGCTGATGGTGTCGCGGGCGCATACGCTGTTTGATGGCGAGGGCAAGCTGACGGACGAAGCGACGGCAAAGCGGCTCGGCGACCTGCTAGCAGCGTTTGCGAAGTTTGCGGGGAAATAGCGAGAAGAGGCTGGAGCGGGTGAAGGGAATCGAACCCTCGTATTCAGCTTGGGAAGCTGCTGCTCTACCATTGAGCTACACCCGCGCGCGGTCTGACGAATCCAACAGTTCGGCCGAAGTGTCAAGCCGAATGGAATACAAAGGGGCGCGATGAAGCCCCTCTTTCGTCAGGGCAAACGGAAGTGTTTCGACAGCTTCAAGCCCTGCGCCTGATAGTTGGAGCCGAGCCCCGTGCCGTAGAGGCCTTCCGGGCGCTCCTGCATGTGCTCGTAGACCAAGCGGCCGATGACCTGGCCGTGCTCGAGGATGAAGGGCACTTCGTGGCTGCGGACTTCCAGAACCGCGCGACTGCCTGAGCCACCGGCGGGCGCATGGCCGAAGCCGGGGTCGAAGAAGCCGGCATAGTGCACGCGGAATTCACCCACCAGCGGATCGTAGGGCGTCATTTCGGCCGCATAAAGTGGCGGGACATGCACCGCTTCGTTCGACACGAGAATGTAGAATTCGTCCGGATCGAGGATCAGGTCGCCGCGGCCGCGGCTGTAGAGCGGCTCCCAGAAATCAAGCACGTCATGGGCGCCTTTCAGGTCGACGTCGATCACCGAGGTGTGGTGCTTGCCGCGATATCCGATCAGCCCATCGGGACCGGAGCCGGTCAGATCGATCGAGAGTGCGATCCCACCGCCCGAGACATTGGGCATGTCGCTTGCGACCAGCGTTTCCGCCTTGTGCAAGTCGAGCAGCTCGGCCTCGTTCAAAAGTGCATGGCCGGTGCGGAAGCGGATCTGCGACAGGCGCGAACCGCGGCGCACGATGATCGGGAAGGTGCGCGGCGAGATCTCCAGATAGAGCTGCCCCTTATAGCCGGCCGGTACCTTGTCGAATTCCTGGGCGTAATCGACCATCACCCGGGTGAAGATGTCGAGGCGGCCGGTCGAGCTCTTTGGATTTGCCGACGCCGAAATTTCTGCCGGCAGGTCGAGGCTTTCCATCAGCGGCACGATATAGACGCAACCGGTTTCCAGAACGGCCCCCTGTTCGAGGTCGATCTCGTGCAGCGTCAGCTTTTCGAGCTTCTCGGCAACCGTGCTGTTGCGGCCCGGCATGAAGCTTGCCCGGACGCGCATTGCCTTGCCGCCCAGACGCAGGTCGAGGCTCGCCGGCTGGATCTGGTCCTTGTCGAGCATGACCTCGCTCTTCAGCTGGCCGCCACCGAACAAGGCGCCGATGGCGCGATCGGACAAAATCCCGGGCTTCATGGTCATTTTCCCAATCCTGTTTGGGCTCGACAAAACCAAAGGCCACCGATTGACGCAAGGGCCGCAAGAGCGTAATTGCAGCCTTATCCCGTGGTGATTTGGCCGGTCGGCTTGCAGCCACGTTAAACAAGTGGCTAAATAGACCGGGTTTACGAAACCGGTCCGTTCACGCGACCGGTTTTTTTGTGTTCGAAAGGCACGTGCATGAGCAAGAACTGGCGCCCGGCCACCACCCTCGTCCATGGCGGCACGCTGCGCTCTCCTTATGGCGAGACGTCTGAAGCGATCTTCCTCACACAGGGCTTTGTCTATGAAAGCTCTGAAGCGGCCGAAGCCCGCTTCAAGGGCGAGAACGACGGCTATATCTACGCCCGCTATGGCAGCCCCACCAACGACATGTTCGAAAAGCGCATGTGCATGATGGAAGGCGCCGAGGATGCGCGTGCGATGGCGTCGGGCATGGCCGCTGTTGCCGCTGCCGTACTCTGCCAGGTCAAGGCCGGCGACCATATCGTCGCTGCCCGCGCCCTGTTCGGCTCCTGCCGCTATGTTGTCGAGACGCTGGCGCCGCGCTACGGCGTGGAATGCACGCTGGTCGACGGCCGGGACCTCGCCAATTGGGAAGCCGCGATCCGGCCGAACACCAAGGTGATGTTCCTCGAAAGCCCGACCAATCCGACGCTCGAGGTGATCGACGTCGCAGGCGTTGCCAAGCTCGCCGACCAGATCGGCGCAAAGCTGATCGTCGACAATGTCTTTGCGACGCCCCTCTTCCAGAAGCCGCTCGAACTCGGCGCGCATGTCGTCGTCTATTCCGCGACCAAGCATATCGATGGCCAGGGCCGCTGCCTCGGTGGCGTCGTGCTTTCCTCGAAGGAATGGATCAACGAGAACCTGCACGACTATTTCCGCCATACAGGCCCTGCCATGTCGCCGTTCAATGCCTGGACGTTGCTCAAGGGCATGGAAACGCTGCCGCTTCGCGTAAAACAGCAGACGACAAGTGCGGCCACGATTGCCGATTTCCTGGCGGACCAGAGTGCCGTTGCCAAGGTCATCTATCCCGGTCGCAAGGACCACCCCCAGGCCGACATCATCGCCAAGCAGATGACGGGCGGCTCGACGCTGGTCTGCTTCGAGTTGAAGGGCGGGAAGGAAGCTGCCTTCAAGCTGCAGAATGCCATGGAGATCGTCAAGATTTCCAACAATCTCGGCGATGCGAAGAGCCTGATCACCCATCCGGCGACCACCACCCACAAGAACCTGACCGATGAGGCGCGCGCCGAACTCGGCATCTCGGGGGGCACGGTTCGCTTCTCCTGCGGGATCGAGGATACCCAGGACCTGCTGGACGACTTCGCACGGGCGCTCAAGGCCATCTGAGCGCCAGACACGCGCTCAGCAACGCAAATATTTCAGCCGCGACAGGCGTTGCGGCTGGAGCATTGCCCTTGACGTAAGGAGTTGCGTCGTTATCCCTTCAAAAGGCACGGTGTTTGTGTGTCGCCCTTGCTGCCGCCACAATGAGCGCCATCTCTATCACTGTTGATGACAAGCTTTTTCAGGGTCCAGGCATGTATCGCGCGCTGACACGGGACATAGAGGTTCTGGTCGAACCTTACTATCTCGAGGAACAGTCGGACCCCGATGACAGCCGTTATGTCTGGGGCTACCGGATCGTGATCTCCAATCACTCGGGCAAACCCGTGCGGTTGACCCATCGATACTGGCACATCACCGACCAGAACGGTCAGGTGGATGAGGTAAGCGGCCCGGGCGTAGTGGGCGAGCAGCCGCGCCTCGATCCCGGCGACACTTACGAATATTCTTCCGGCTGCCCGCTCGATACGCCCTCGGGCATGATGTATGGCACCTACCGGATGGAAACCGACGACGGAGAGACCTTCGACGTCGAAATACCGGCCTTTTCCCTCGACAGCCCAGGCATGGTCCGCACCCTCAATTGACGATTGCCAGTTGAGTTGACCGGCCCCAGCCGCTATCTGATGGCATCGATCGCGACGCCATCCAGAGGGCTAAACCGGCATGAGCATTACCCATCTCGTCACCCATAGTGGTGGCTTCCATGCCGACGAACTCTTGTCGAGCGTGATCCTGACACGGCTCTATCCCGATGCGACGATCGTGCGCAGTCGCGCGCCGGACTGGATCACTCCGGCATCCGACCGGATCATCTATGATGTCGGCGGCGCCTATGACGCCGAAACGCAGATCTTCGACCATCATCAGCGCGGCGCACCGCTTCGCGAAGACGGTCAGCCCTACAGCTCCTTCGGGCTCATTTGGAAGCATTACGGGCGCGCCTATCTCGCAGCCATGGGTCTCCCGGCCGATCATGTCGAGGCGATCCACCAGGGCTTCGATGCGAAATTTGTTCTGCCGATCGACCTGATGGACAATGGCGCGCTCAGCCCGGCAACGGCCGGACCACTGGCCGATCTCACCCTGCCGAGCCTCCTCGAAACGCTGAAGCCTGTTTTCGACAACAAGGAGCCCGGCGCTGACGATCGCGGCTTCCAGTCCGCCCTTTCGATTGCACGGATGATCGTCGAAGCCGCCATCGGCCAGCGCGCGGCCAAGCTGCGCGCCGAGACGATGGTGCTGGAAGCGATCGCAGCAACAGGGGACGCTCGCGTCCTCGAATTGCCGATGGGCATGCCGTTCCGCCCCGCTATCGTCAAGGCAGGGGCCGACCACCTGCTCTTCGTCGTTCATCCCCGCGACAAGGACTGGTGCATCACCGGAATCCGCAAGGCGGAAGACAGTTTCGAGCAGCGGGCGGATCTACCCGCCGCCTGGGCAGGCTTGAGCAACAGTGACCTGGAGGCTGCCTGCGGCGTAAAGGGCGCCACCTTCTGTCACAATGGCCGCTTCATCGCAGCAGCAAATTCGCGGGACGCGATCCTTGCCATGGCGGACATCGCGGTCGAGGAGGCGAGTGGCGGTCACCCGGCATCATCGGAGGCGTAAACCCTCCCGGCGCTTGCTATATTCAACCATAGAAAAAGGCCGGATCGCTCCGGCCTTTTTCATATTCAGCATTCTGATCGATCAAGCCGGCGTCAGTTCACCAGGCTCGAAATCATAATTGGTCGAGCAGAATTCGCAGGTCACCGTGATCGTGCCGTCTTCGGTGCTCGCTTCGATCTCTTCCGCAGAGAAGCCCTGGAGAACACCCTTCAGGCGCTCGCGCGAGCAACTGCAGCGGTCGTAAACTGCCTGCGGTTCGTAAGCCCGCACACCGCGCTCGTGGAACAAACGGAACAGCAGCCGCTCGATACCCACCTGCGGATCGGTCAGTTCGTCGGCATCGATCGTCTCGACCAGCACGCGGGCCTCATCCCAGGCATCGTCGCCGTGCAGATCGGCATCGCGGTCGTCGCCGTCGCCGCCATGCAGATCGGGCTGGCGCATCCGCTCTGGCGCATCGGGCAAGAATTGCGCGATGAGGCCCCCTGCCCGCCACGTGCGACGTGGCTTGCCGTCCGCATCCCGATCGAAGAGTTCGGCAGCGCCCAGGCGGACACGCGTCGGGATCTGTTCCGACTGGCGGAAATAGACACCGGCGATGTCTTCGAGCGACGTGCCGTCGAGCGGCACGATGCCCTGGTACGGCTGCATGAAGGAACCCTGGTCGATGGTGAAGGCGAGCACGCCTGCGCCGAGCAGCTCCTCGGGCGAGGCACGACCGGCCGCGACGGCATCGGCCACCGCCTGCTCGTCGAAGCGGGCATAGGCACGGACGTTTTCAGGCGAGCTGAAATCGGCAACCAGTAGATCGACCGGGCCGTCGCCCTTGGTCTGGACCGTGAACTTGCCTTCGAACTTCAGCGACGTCCCGATCAGCACAGTCAGGACGATGGCTTCGGCGAGAAGCCGGGCGACCGGCGCCGGATAGGCGTGGCGGTCGAGAATGGAATTGATCAACGGTCCGAGCTGGACGGCACGGCCGCGCACATCGAGGCCCTCCACCTGGAAGGGAACCACGCGATCGTCACCGGCGAAACCGAATTCGCCGAGTTCTGCTTGTCTCATCGACATGAATGTACTCCCGGCACTTGAAGCGCCAAACGCTGGGCCCGAGCGGCCCGATCAGAAACGGCACAGATGGGATCACCCATGCCAAAGGTCAAGTCGGGCGTCAAAGCCCTGCCCGGCTTCAGATCGCGCCGAGGCACCAGGCGAGGATCGACTTCTGCGCGTGCAGGCGGTTTTCGGCTTCGTCGAAGACCACCGATTGTGCGCCATCGATCACCTCGTCGGTGACCTCTTCGCCGCGATGGGCCGGCAGGCAGTGCAGGAAAAGCGCCTCGTCCTTCGCCTTCTTCATCAGCTCCGCATTGACCTGGAAAGGCTGGAAGACGTTATGGCCACGCGCCTTGTGCTCCTGGTTCATGGACACCCAGGTATCGGTGATCACGGCGTCAGCGCCGGTGACCGCACGATCTGCGTCGTGGCACAACATGATCTCGCCGCCATTGTTGCGGGCCCAGTTCAGGATCTTGTCATCGGGCTCGGAGCCGAGTGGCACGGCCATGTTCATCCGGTAGCCGAAGCGCGCCGCACCTTCGACCAGCGAATGCAGGACATTGTTGCCATCGCCGGTCCAGGCGAGCGTCTTGCCCGTCACCGGCCCACGATGCTCCTCGATGGTCATGATGTCTGCCATGATCTGGCAGGGATGGGTGAGATCCGTCAGGGCGTTGATAACCGGAACCGTTGCATGCTCCGCCATCTCCAGGAGACGGGCGTGGTCGGTCGTCCGGATCATGATCGCATCGACATAGCGCGACAGAACTTTCGCGGTGTCGCCAATCGTTTCGGCGCGGCCAAGCTGCATTTCCGTGCCCGACAGGAAGAGGGTCTCGCCACCCAGCTGGCGCATGCCGACATCGAAGGAGACGCGGGTGCGGGTCGAAGGCTTTTCGAAAATCATCGCCAGCATCTTTCCGGCCAGCGGCTTGTCGGCGGTGCCGGCCTTGGTCGCCTGCTTGCGGGTCTTCGCGTCTTCGAGAATGCTGCGAAGATCCTCTGCCGTGGTCGCGGAGAGATCGAGAAAGTGCTTCGGAGATGCCATGAATGAGGTCCTGTCTTAGGCTGTCGCTGCCACTGCCGTCTTGGCGCGAATGCGCTCTGCGGCGTGCTCGATGCGGGCGAGACCGTCGCGAGCTTCTTCGGCGGTCACCGTCAAAGGCGGCAGGAGACGAATGACATTGTCGCCGGCGGGAACGCCGAGCAGGTGCTCGTCGCGCATTGCCATCAGAAGCTCGGTGTTCGGCACCTTGGCCTTGATGCCGAGCATCAGGCCTTCGCCGCGGACCTCTTCGATCACATCCGGGTAACGATCCTTCAGCGAGGCAAGGCCCTGGCGGAAAACGAGCGCTGTGTCGCGAACATTGTCGAGAAAACCGTCGCCGAGCACGACATCGAGAACGGCATTGCCGACAGCCATGGCGAGCGGGTTGCCGCCATAGGTCGAGCCATGCGTGCCGGCCTTCATGCCATAGGCAGCCTCTTCAGTCGCCAGGCAGGCGCCGAGCGGGAAACCGCCGCCGATCCCCTTGGCGACAGCCATCAGATCAGGCGTGATACCGGCCCATTCATGGGCAAAGAGCTTGCCGGTGCGGCCGACACCGCACTGGACTTCGTCGAGGATCAACAGCAGGCCGTGTTCGTCGCAGAGATCACGCAAGGCGCGCAGCATCTCCACCGGGATCGGACGAATGCCGCCCTCGCCCTGCACCGGCTCGACGAGGATCGCAGCCGTTGCGTCGGTGATTGCCGCCTTGACGGCTTCGATGTCGTCAAACGGCACCTGATCGAAACCCGGGGCCTTGGGACCGAAGCCTTCCAGATACTTCTCCTGGCCGCCAGCGGCGATCGTCGCGATGGTGCGGCCATGGAAGGCGCCTTCCATCGTGATGATGTGAAACTTCTCGGGATGCCCCTTGGCAAAGTGATAGCGACGCGCCGTCTTGATCGCACATTCGAGAGCTTCGGCGCCCGAATTGGTGAAGAAGACACGGTCGGCGAAGGTGACATCGGTCAGACGCTTGGCCAGCACTTCCTGCCCCGGCACCTCATAGAGATTGGACAGGTGCCAGACCTTGTCGGCCTGATCCTTCAACGCGCCAACGACATGGGGATGGCCATGGCCGACCGAGGTGACGGCGACACCGGCTGCGAAATCGAGATAATGCTCACCACTTTCGGTCACGAGCCAGACGCCCTCGCCTCGCTCGAAACGCAGCGGCGCCCGATTGTAGGTCTGGTAGAGCGGCGTAGCTTCGGCCATGGCTGTCACGATCCTTCTCGACAATCCGTCGCACGGGACGGCGCGGCCCTTTCGAGGCCTTAGAAAATTAAAAATGCCGCCTTGCGGCGGCGCGGGCACTATCGGCATTTCGCCCTGCGATGTCAACGAATTCCGCAGGAATCGCAGGAGTAGGCGCGGATTTGGCCGCCTCGCGCCAGAAGGGTGCGCGACAAGATTCCACCTGTTGCATACTTGACTCACTCGGGAAGCAAGTTGGGGAAAACCGGAAAATCGATTCCAGATGATTCCCCCGACTCTTGTCACGGAGTCAGCGTGCCACTAGGTTAAATTTCATTAATAGATTGCATGCGGCGGAAGTGCTCACCGACAGTAACGAGGCGGTTATGTTTCGAATTCGTTCGAAGCAGGGGTGACGGATTCTGCCATGACAGACGCGAGCGGCGGAGAGAATTGGCATGACGACTGCGCAATGGAGTGACGACAGGGTCGAAAGACTGAAACGGCTGTGGGCCGAAGGCCTCAGCGCAAGCCAGATTGCGGCACAACTCGGTGGCGTGAGCCGAAACGCCGTCATCGGCAAGGTTCACCGCCTCAATCTTCCGGGGCGCGCCAAGGCAGGCGGCAGTTCGTCTGCGGCTCGCCCGGCGAAGCGTCCGACGCAGACCCAGCGCCCGGCGACCTTCCAGAACCGCCCCGCGGCAGCGACGGCCACGAGAACCGTGACCCGTGCAGCCGGCGCGACGATGCTGAAGGAAGAGATCGAGGTCGAGGCCTACGAGGAAGTCGAAGTTCGTCGTCCGCTGAACGTGGTCGTACCGATCTCGCGGCGTCTGGCACTGACGGAACTGACCGAGCGCACCTGCAAGTGGCCGATCGGCGATCCGATGAAGGACGATTTCCACTTCTGCGGCTGTGAAATCGCCGATAGCGCACCTTACTGCACCTATCACGCGAAGCTCGCCTATCAGCCGGTCAGCGAACGCCGCAAGGCCGCCCGCTGATATCAAGCGAAGCTTGGAGTTTGAAACGGGTCCTTCGGGGCCCGTTTTTCGTTGTAGCCTGTCGCCCATGAAAAAGGGCCGCAACGGACAATCCGCGCGGCCCTCGTTTCATGTTGGTTGGGTTCGGCTTGTCAGGCTTCCATCGAATAGCCGGCACCGCGAACGGTGCGGATGACATCCTGCATGTTGGAGAAGTTGAGCGCCTTGCGCAGGCGACCGACGTGTACGTCGACCGTGCGTTCGTCGACATAGATGTCGTGCCCCCAGACACCGTCGAGAAGCTGTGAGCGAGAAAAGACCCGGCCCGGCGACGCCATCAGGAATTCCAGAAGGCGGAACTCGGTCGGCCCGAGACGGACCTCGCGGCTCTTGCGATGCACCCGATGCGTCTCGCGATCGAGCTCGATGTCGCCGCAACGCAGGACGCTGGACAGGACTTCGGGCTTGGCACGCCGCAGCATGGCCTTGACGCGAGCCATCAGTTCCGGGGTCGAGAAGGGCTTGACGACATAGTCGTCGGCACCGGTCGCCAGACCGCGGACGCGTTCGCTTTCCTCGCCGCGTGCCGTCAGCATGATGATCGGCAGACGCTCGGTCTCGGGTCGCACGCGCAGACGGCGGCACAGTTCGATGCCGGAGACGCCCGGAAGCATCCAGTCGAGGATCAGGAGATCCGGCACACGCTCCTGAAGCCGGATCTCGGCTTCGTCGCCCCGCAGGATCGTCTCGACCTCATAACCCTCGGCCTCGAGATTGTAACGCAGGAGGACCGAGAGGGCCTCCTCGTCTTCGACTACGGCAATCTTCGGCTGCATTGATCATCAACCTCGCTGGCCATCGTCACTCGGTGATCGCGCCGACGGAAGAGGTCAGGTCTTCCTTCGGGCGTTCGCCTTCCGGCTGGGCGCCGGTGGTCATGTAGTAGATGGTCTCAGCGATGTTGGTCGCGTGGTCGCCGATGCGCTCGATGTTCTTGGCGCAGAACAAGAGATGGGTGCAGCTTGTGATGTTGCGCGGATCCTCCATCATGTAGGTCAGAAGCTCGCGGAACAGCGAGGTGTAGATCGCATCGATCTCCTCGTCGCGGTCACGGATGGACTTCGCCTTTTCAGCCGAACGGGTCGTGTAGACGTCGAGCACTTCCTTGAGCTGGGCAAGAGCCAGGTCCGACAGATGCTCCAGGCCACGGGCGAGCTTGCGCGGAACGCCCGTTGCCTGGACGGCGACGACACGCTTGGAGTTGCTCTTGCCGAGGTCACCGACGCGCTCGAGATCGGCCGCGATACGCAGCGCGCCGATGATTTCGCGAAGGTCAGAAGCGACCGGCTGGCGCTTTGCAATCGTGATGACTGCCTTGTCGCCGATCTCGCGCTCCATGGCATCCATGAGCACGTCGTCGGAGATCACCTTCTGGGCGAGGGCAGCGTCGGAATTGACCAGCGCGCGCACGCTTTCGGCGACCATCTGTTCTGCCAGACCGCCCATTTCGGAGATGCGGCGCATCAGGAACTTCAGTTCCTCGTCGAAAGCCGAGTAGATGTGTGTGGAGCCCATTTGAAACGTCCTTGAAATTGAGTTCGACCGTGGATGACGCCCGGGCTCAGCCGAAGCGGCCCATGATGTAATCCTGGGTGCGCTGGTCATCCGGATTGGTGAACATCTTGTCGGTGTCGTTCTCCTCGACCAGGTGGCCGAGGTGGAACATGGCCGTGCGCTGGGAGACGCGGGCAGCCTGCTGCATCGAGTGCGTCACGATGACGATCGTGAAGTTCTCGCGCAGTTCATGGATCAGTTCTTCGACCTTGGCGGTGGCGATCGGGTCGAGCGCCGAGCAGGGCTCGTCCATCAGGATGACTTCCGGGCTGACGGCGACGGCACGCGCGATGCAAAGACGCTGCTGCTGACCACCGGAAAGGCCCGTGCCCGACTCCTGCAGGCGATCCTTGACTTCGTTCCAGAGACCAGCGCGCTGAAGCGCTGATGCCACGACCTGGTCCAGGTCGGCCTTGCTGCGGGCGAGACCGTGGATGCGGGGGCCATAGGCAATGTTCTCGTAGATCGATTTCGGGAACGGGTTCGGCTTCTGGAACACCATGCCGACGCGCGCGCGCAGCTCGACCACGTCGATGGAAGGATCATAGATGTCCATGCCGTCGAGCGTGATATTGCCGGAAACACGGCAACCATCGATCGTGTCGTTCATCCGGTTCAGCGTGCGCAGGAATGTCGACTTGCCGCAGCCCGAAGGACCGATCAGTGCCGTTACCGTGTTCTTCCTGACGTTCAGGTTGACGTCATACAGCGCGCGCTTTTCACCGTAGTGGACCGAGACGTCCTTACCGACCATTTTGAAATGGGTTTCACTCATCTGCTTGTCCACTGCCTTCTCAACTTGAGCTTCCGTCATCATGTTCATGATCTGGACTCCACTACCAGCGACGCTCGAAGCGCTGTCTCAGGAAAATTGCTATGGCGTTCATCACGACAAGGAAGCCGATCAGGACGAGAATAGCGGCGGATGTACGCGAGACAAAGCCTCGCTCGGGACTGTCGGCCCAGATGTAGATCTGCGTCGGAAGCGCGGTCGAGGCTTCCATCACGCCGGCCGGCGGGCTGGTGATAAAGGCGTTCATGCCGATCAACAGCAGGGGTGCCGTTTCGCCAAGGGCCTGGGCCAGACCAATGATTGTGCCGGTCAGGATGGACGGCATGGCCAGCGGCAGGATGTGATGGAAAATCGCTTCGTGCTTTGACGCGCCGACACCGAGTGCTGCTTCACGAATGGAGCTCGGCACCGACTGCAGGGCTGCGCGGGTGACGATGATCAGGGTCGGCAGCGTCATCAGCGACAGGACCAGACCACCCACCAGCGGCGCCGAGCGCGGCAGACCGAACCAGCCGAGGAAGACCGCCAGACCGAGGAGACCGAACACCACCGACGGCACCGCGGCCAGGTTGTTGATGTTGATCTCGATCATATCCGTCCACTTGTTCTTGGGCGCGAACTCCTCGAGATAGATCGCCGCAGCGATGCCGACGGGGAAGCTGATCAGGAAGCAGACCAGCAGCAGCCAGAACGAGCCGGAGATGGCACCCGCGAGACCTGCCAGTTCGGGGAAGCGGCTGTCGGAGTTGAAGAACAGGCCCCAGTTGAACGGCGAGGACAGCACGCCCGTGGCTTCCAGACGATCGTAGAGCGCGATCTGGCGGTCGTTCACGCGGCGCTGGTTTTCCGGCAGATCCCGGCTGATCTCGCCCTTGGCGAACTGATCGATCGGGTCGGCCATCGGGATGACGAAGCTCGACGTACCGGTGAGCTTCGTCGGATCCTTGAGCACTGCGTCTCGCACGATGAACGGAGCCGAGGAGGTGAACATCGCGAAGAAGTCGCGCTCTTGCGGTCCCTCGAGATCGCCAAGGGGGCGTTTCATACCTTCGCGCACGATATTGCGCCAGTTGGCACCCGCAATGTCATTCGGATCTATGCCAGCGGTTGAAAGGTCGAGTTCAATCGTCGCGACGGTCTGCGTGAACGCCTTGTAACCCGTCAACACCAGCGAACTGATGAGGATTGCGAGAAAGCCGAGTGCAAAGCTGATCGCAATGATGCCATAGGCCTGAAGGCGTCTGTCCGCTGCGTAACGACGCTTGCGAAGCGACTTCATTGCATCGGACTGCCAGTTGATCGGAGGCGCCAAAGTGCTGGTTTCCTGGGCCATTAGTACTTCTCCCGATACTTGCGGACGGTACGCAGCGCGATCAGATTGAGGCCCAGCGTGATGATGAACAGCACGAGACCGAGGGCGAATGCGGCAAGCGTCTTCGGATTGTCGAATTCGGTGTCACCAATGAGCAGCGTCACGATCTGGACAGTGACCGTCGTGACGGAGTCGAAGGGGTTGAGGGTCATCTTGGCGATGAGGCCCGCCGCCATGACGACTATCATGGTCTCGCCAACGGCGCGGCTGAGGGCGAGAAGAATGCCGCCCACGATACCCGGAAGGGCTGCCGGCAGGAGAACCTTGCGGATGGTTTCGCCCTTGGTGGCACCGAGTGCATAGGATCCTTCACGCATCGCCCGCGGGACGGCCGCAAAGGCGTCGTCCGAGAGCGAGGAGATGAACGGGATGAGCATCACACCCATGACCCCACCCGCAGCCAGCGCGCTGTTCGGCGCGGCATCGACCCCGAGGAAGATGCCGAGATTGCGCATCGCTGGTGCGACCGTGAGAACCGCGAAGAAGCCGTAGACGACGGTCGGGATACCGGCGAGAATTTCCAGCAGCGGCTTGACCGTCGCGCGGAAGCCGGGCGCTGCATACTCCGTGAGATAGACGGCCGACAGGACACCGGTCGGCACGGCAACAGTCATGGCGAGGAACGAAATCACCATGGTTCCGAACAGGACCGGGATCATGCCGAAAGCGCCCTGTCCCGCAACCTGGTCCGCACGGATGGCGATCTGAGGCTCCCAGCGCAGGCCGAAGAGGAACTCGGTGATCGGCACTTTCGTGAAGAACTGATAGGCCTCGTAGAGCAGCGAGAAGACGATCCCTGCTGTCGTCAGAACCGCAACGATGGAGGAGAACAGCATGAACAGGGTGACGGCGCGCTCGACGCTGTGACGCGCCCTGTAGCGCGTGCTGATCACCCGCATGCCGAAGAAGGCGCCAACCACCACCAGGGACGCAACGACCGCAATGATCGCAACATTGGCTATCTGCTGAAGCGACCGCAAATGCTCGACTGCGGCCATAACTTCCGGAGAAGGCTCGCGGAAGATGTTCCCAGACGCCACCTGCCGGATTTCACTGATGAGAAGCGCCTTTTGCGGCCCCTCCATCATGTCCGAGCCCGGAAACGAGGCCATGACCAGCTGATTGATGATGTTGTCCTGACCGAGAAGCCAGAGAATGAGGAAGATAAAAGCCGGGATACCGGTCCAGATCGCGGCATTCAAGCCGTGATAGATCGGACGGGAATGAACCTTGATGCCCGATGCGGAACCGGCTGTCGCCTTGGCGCGCCCCGTCCCCATGAAAGCGACGATAAATGCGGCAAGCGCCATCAAGCCGAACAGATATCCAGACATACGACCCCCTGAACACAATGAAAACCGCCCGCCATCATGGCGGGCGGCGATGTTGGTACGCTCAGATTAGGAGCCGAGCTTCTTGGCGCCGGAAACGGCGTCCTGAACTTCCTTGCGCTTGTCGTCGGAGAGCGGGGTCAGGCCGCGCTCAGCGAGATAGCCTTCCGGACCCAGGGCTTCTTCAGAAGTGAACTCGGTGAGGAATTCCTTCATGCCCGGGATAACGTCGCGGTGCGCATTCTTCACGTAGAAGTAGAGCGGACGGGCGACCGGATAGGAGAAGTCAGCGATGGTTTCGAAGTTCGGCTCGACGCCGTTGACCTTCACGCCGACCAGCTTGTCGCTGTTTTCGTACAGGAACGAATAGCCGAAGATGCCGATGGCGTTCGGATCGGATTCGAGACGCTGAACGATCAGGTTGTCGTTCTCGCCGGCTTCAACGAAGGGACCGTCCTGACGCATGCGCGAGCAGACTTCGTTCCACTTGTCGGCGTCAGCCTTCTGGAGATCTGCCATGCCAGGCAGGTCCTTGCAGCCGTCATGCATGACCAGTTCGACGAAAGCGTCGCGGGTACCAGATGTCGGCGGGGGGCCGAAAGCGATGATGTCGATCGCCGGCAGGGAAGCGTCGATGTCCGACCACTTCTTGTTCGGGTTGGCAACGAAACCGCCATTGCCATCCGGAAGCTCAGCAGCGAGAGCCTTGAAGATCTGCTCTTCGGTCAGGTCGAGCGCAGCACCGGCGCGCGAATGAGCGATGGCGAGGCCGTCGTAGCCGATCAGGGCTTCGGTGATGTCGGTCACGCCATTGGCAGTGCAGAGCTCGACTTCCGAGTCCTTGATGGCGCGCGATGCGCCGGTGATGTCGGCGAAGTCAGGGCCGATACCGCCGCAGAATGCCTTGAAGCCGCCGCCAGTGCCGGTGGACTCAACAACCGGAGCAGCCGAGCCAGTCTTGTTGGCGAATTCTTCGGCAGCTGCCTGCGAATAGGGGAATACCGTCGAGGAGCCGACAACCTTGATCTGGTCGCGAGCAACTGCGGCACCGCTGAATACTACGGATGCAGCCAGAGCGGCTACGGTAAGTTTCAGAGCGTTCATGTTCCATCTCCCGTTTTATGGGCTTGTGTGTCTGAGGACCGCGATCGCGTCTGTCGCGCCCCGGCAGAGACGTCTTAGCGGCTCTTCGCCCTTGCTTTTATGTCAGTTCGATGAAACATTTGTGACAAAATTAGATGTTGAATTACAACAACTTAGTGATGGCGCATCGCGCAATCACACCGTTTTATGTCAAAAACGGACGGTGAAGACGCTGCCCTCGCCAAGCTCGGACCTGACGATCAGGCGCGCACGATGGCGGGTCAGGATATGCTTGACGATGGCAAGGCCCAGACCGGTCCCTTTTTTCGAGCGGCTATCCTCGACATTCACGCGGTAAAATCGCTCGGTCAGGCGCGGCACATGTTCCGCCGGAATGCCAGGACCGTGGTCGCGCACGCTGACCTCCGTCGCACCGCCAGGGTCCCGGCGCAGCGCAACTTCCACCACTTCTCCATCCTGACCGTATTTGCAGGCGTTTTCGATCAGGTTCTCGAAGACTTGGACGAGCTCGTCGCGCTCGCCCAGAACCTCGATCTTCTCCTCGGGCAGATCGAGCCGGATCTCGACGCCAAGTTCGGCGGCCAGCGGAGCGAGACTGTCCCTGACATGACCGAGGATCGGCGCGAGCTCCACGCTCTGGTCCGGCGCCACATGGGCCTTCAGCTCCAGCCGCGAAAGGGACAGGAGATCATCCACCAGGCGGCTCATGCGGTTGGCCTGATCGAGCATGATTGCGAGAAACCGGTCCTTGGCCTTGGCATCGTCGCGGGCCGGGCCCTGCATGGTCTCGATGAACCCGCGCAGCGATGCGAGCGGCGTGCGCAACTCGTGACTGGCATTGGCAACGAAGTCGCTGCGCATGCGATCGAGGCGACGTAGCTCGGATATGTCCCTGAACGACAAGAGGAAGTAGGAAACGCCGGCTGCCTTGTCGGCGTCGATCGGTGCTACGCGCACAACATAGACCCGCTCGGAGGGATGACGCTCGGAATGTTCGATCTGGTTCGGCTGGGAGGTTTCGGTCGTTTCCCGGATCATGTCGAGAATGCCGGGGGAGCGCCAGCGGGTCGACACATGCAGGCCGGCGACAAGCTCGCCGAACACCTTCTCCGCTGCCTGATTCTGGGCGACCAGCTCAGCCTCAGGGCTGAGGACGAAGATCGGCATATCAAGGCCGTCGAGCGATGCCAGGATAAGGGGAAGCGGATCAGCCGGCGGGCTGGGCACCATCACGTCCAGCGTCGTCACGACCGGCGTGTCTTCCGCCGGCAGCTGCCGAAAAACCACGAGAAGAAAGAGCAGGACGAACAGCAGGATGGCGTATCCGGTGGCAGCACCGGTCGCCCAGGCGCTGACCGAAAGGACCGCGGCAGCGAGAATATAGACCCAGGCCGAAAGCAGCCGCCGGAGATCTTTGCGCCATCCGTCACCCTTATCGTCCTGCATTCGCGCGCATTCCCCGCCTTGTCCTGGTTCAAGCCTGATAGTCCTGATTCATGACAGAAGTTACACCGCTGTGCCATCGCTTGGCCGGCCTTTCCCCGGTGGATCGACCGAGGCGCCTCCAGATGGAACCGAGATGCTTGAACTTCATTTCGGCTTGGGCTCAAGTAAGGTCATTGGCAATTTACATGGCACAGGGAGCCGAGGATGGACGCGCAAACGGAAAGCAGGGCAGTCACCCTTTCGGTCGGAGGAACCCAACAGGTCTTCGACATCGACCTGCCGGACCTGCCGGACTGGATCGAAGACAAGGCGTTGAAGTCCGGGGGCTTTCCCTATGACAAGAAGCTCTCGGAGAAGGACTATGAGAAGGAACTCATCCAGCTTCAGATCGAGCTGGTGAAGGTGCAGTTCTGGATGCAGAAGACCGGCGAACGCGTGATGGCCTTGTTCGAGGGCCGGGATGCGGCCGGCAAGGGCGGCGCCATTCATGCGACGCTTTCCTATATGAACCCCCGTTCCGCCCGCGTGGTCGCCTTGACCAAGCCAACGGAAACCGAGCGCGGCCAATGGTATTTCCAGCGCTATGTCTCGCACTTTCCGACGGCCGGCGAATTCGTTCTGTTCGACCGCTCCTGGTACAACCGCGCCGGCGTCGAGCCGGTCATGGGCTTCTGCACGCCCGATCAGTACGAGAGCTTTCTTGAGCAGGTGCCGCGCTTCGAGAAGCTGATCGAACGGGAAGGCATCCGCTTCTTCAAATTCTGGCTCGATACAGGCCAGGAAATGCAGCTCAAGCGCTTTCATGACCGCCGGCACGATCCCCTGAAGTGCTGGAAGCTTTCACCGATGGATATTGCCGCCCTGCACAAGTGGGACGACTACACGAAAAAGCGCGACCGGATGCTGAAGGAAACCCACACCGAGCGTGCGCCGTGGACGGTGCTGCACGCCAATGACAAGCGCCGCGCGCGGTTGAACCTCATCCGCCACATGCTGCTGTCGCTAGACTACGAGGGCAAGGACATCGAGAAGATCGGCAAGCTCGACAAGAAGATCATCGGCAGCGGCCCCGACTTCCTGAAGTGACCTTTTTGTGGGGCCGTCTGCCCCCACCTCATCCCGCGTCCGCGACCGTCACTGGCCGGGCAGCACGCGGATCGCGTAAAGGTTCACGCCGCGTCCGGTGCCCGCGAGATCCGCATTGATCAGGAGGCGACCCGGGGTGGACGGTGCCATTCCGTTGTCGAAGGAGACGCGGAACAGCGCATCGAGCTTCTGCGGGTTGACCGTGAACCGATGGCGCGGACAGTCGCCCATGCGCGGAAAATCGCATTCGACGGAGATCTGGACCGGCTCGTCATCCATCGACTGCACGGTGAGCGCAATCGTGGAGGTGCGGCCTGCCATTTCACGCAAGACCTCTGTCGGGACCGTCACTTCGATCACGCCAGCCTCGTCACCGCTGCGCGAGACGATCTGCGCGGCACTGCCGTCGCTGGCCGTGACGATGTCGACGAGCGCGTTGGCGCGGGGACGAAGCGCCGAGACCTGCTGTGGGGCAAAGACCTCGACCCAGTCATCCGAGAAGCCACCGCGTGCATCGAGCGCCTGCGGTCCGGCGGATCCGGCCGGGACTGCCTCCTCTGGCGCTCCGGTAAAGTCTTCCGATTCCGCGCGCGGCGGCGGATTGGGTACGGAGGTGTCGCGCTCGGCATCCGTGAGCAGCAACCCGGAAGAGTAGATCCACCATGCGCCGATCCCAAGCGTCGCGAGGAAGATCGACATGATCGTCAGCCGGGCGACTACCCCGCGACGCCGGCGCGGCGCACGTAACGGGCGTTCGGACCGCATGTCGGGCATTGGCCCTTCGTCATCGGCATGGGCCTCGACAGAAGCTCTCGGCTCAAACTCAGCCTCCTCGTCGAAGGAGGGCTCGCGATAGGCGGGGTGAGCGCCGCGTGGCGGATCACCCGCGGTGAAACCGGGTTCGACACGACCGGTTCGCCGGTCGGACGGCGTTGGTGCCGGCGGCTCGGCGGCCCGCTGAGGGGGCGGCGGCACTGGCGCAGTCGGCTGTGGTGCGGCCGGTTCGGGCCGCACCTCCAGGCGGGCGCGCTCTTCGAGCTCGATGGAATGGATCAGCGCCTCCAGCCGGCGACGCTGATGGTTCACAGCTTCGGGGTCGTCGATGTTCTGCTTGCGCAGGCCCGTTTCGAGGGCCTGGCGGGCGGATTGATAGACCCGAGCCCGGGCCTCCGCATTCGAGCGGTCGGCGCGCTCCAAGGCGTTTCTGATGGCCGTTTCCAATCCGCTCATTGGCCGCCATACTCCTTCGGGGATCGCCCCAGCCACATCGCAATCATAGTTTCGATTCGGTAAACTCTGGATATTTCAAGCACAAGCCCGGAAAACCCGTATGGGGCCGAATAAACACAGGAATGAGGCCGAGAGGCCGATGGCAAGGACCCCACAAATGGACACGCGCAGCGCCGTTGACCATAGGACCGGCTTTCCTCGGCGTCCATGATCTGTTATTTGACGTTTGCGTAAACGTAAACTTCATGGGAGGTGAAGTGATGGCCCTGCCGCCGATCCTGAAAGACAATCTGAGGCTCCCCGTCGTCGCCTCGCCGCTCTTCATCATATCACATCCGAAACTGACGCTCGCCCAATGCAAGGCGGGAATCGTCGGTTCGTTTCCGGCGCTGAATGCGCGGCCGGAGGCACAACTCGACGAATGGCTGGCCGAAATCACCGAGGATCTCGCCGCTCATAACGCGAACAACCCGGACCGTCCGGCCGCCCCCTTCGCGGTGAACCAGATCGTTCACATGTCGAACAAGCGGCTCGAGCACGACCTGATGATGTGCGTCAAATACAAGGTGCCTATCGTCATTTCCTCGCTCGGCGCCGTGCCGGAGGTCAATGCCGCCGTGCATTCCTATGGCGGCATCGTCCTGCATGACGTGATCAACAACCGCCATGCCAATTCGGCGATCCGCAAGGGCGCCGACGGCCTGATTGCGGTGGCAACCGGAGCGGGCGGCCACGCCGGCACGCTCTCGCCCTTTGCCCTCGTCCAGGAAATCCGGGAATGGTTCGATGGGCCGCTTCTGCTCGCCGGGGCGATCGCCAATGGCGGTGCGGTGCTTGCTGCCCAGGCGATGGGCGCCGACATGGCCTATATCGGCTCGCCCTTTATTGCGACTGAAGAGGCACGTGCATCCGCCGAGTACAAGCAGGCAATCGTCGACGCCCATGCCAACGACATTGTCTATTCCAACTACTTTACCGGCATTCACGGCAATTATCTGAAGCCGTCGATCGTTGCCGCCGGCATGGATCCCGACAACCTGCCGGTTGCCGATCCCTCGAAGATGGACTTCGACAAGGCGACCACCGGGGCCAAGGCCTGGAAGGATATCTGGGGCTGCGGCCAGGGCATCGGGGCGGTGAAGGCCGTCGAGCCGGTCGCGGCCGTGGTCGACCGGTTGGAGCGCGAATATATAGGCGCAAAAAAGGCGATTTGCGGCTGAGACTGCCGCTGCTAGCGTCCCCGCAACACTGATTTGCGGGGACCCGACATGCGCCTTTCCATCTTGAGCCTAACGCTTGCCGCTCTGGCCGGCAGCTCCTTTGCCGTCAACGCTGCCGACGGCGCCTATAAGGAGTTCAAATCCTGGCAGGTGAGCTGCTCGCAGACACTGTCCTGCAGCATGCGCCAGTTCATCTCAGACAGCCCCGTCTCAGGCTTCGAGCTGCAGCGCAGCGGCTTGCCGGAAGCGCCCGTCGCGCTCTTGATCTCCCCGTCCGAGACCGCGCTTCTTGAGGGCGAGGGTGAGATTGCCGTTGCGATTTCGATCGATGGCGGGGCGCCGGTGAGCTTTCAGAACGGCGACATCGCTGTTGACGCCAACGCCGCCGCTCTCTCGCTGTCCGGCGACTTCATCGGCAACGGCCTGATCGACAGCCTGAAGAATGGCACCACGGCGAAGATCACCATCTCCCGCGGTCAAATGACCGCGGAAGGCGAGATCCCGCTGGCTGGCGCTGCCGCAAGCCTGCTCTTCATTGACGAATTCCAGAGACGTGTCGGTCACCTAGATGCCATGAGCGCCAAGGGCGACAAGGCCCCAAATCCACCGCCGCCAGTCTCTGACATCCGCCGCTTCTCCGACTTTCCCGAGACGGTCCGCGCCCGCTTCGCCGATGGCGGCGAATGCGCAGAAACGGAAGAAACCATGCTCGAGGGCAACGCGCTTGCCCATAAGCTGGCCGAGGAGCAAACGCTTTATGTGACGCCCTGCGGCATGGGTGGCGCCTACAACTTTCCCTACGCCGTCTTCGTGGACGTCTATGGCACCGTTTCGACACTGCCTTTCCCGACGATGCAGGAGGGCGCACCGAGTGCGACAACCAGCGCCTTCAATCTCAGCTATGATTACGAAGCAAAGACCTTCTCGGCCTTCTTCAAGGGACGCGGCGTGGGCGATTGCGGAACCTTCAACGAATGGAAGCTCGCCGAGGGCGCAATTGGCCCGCAACTCGTGCTCGTCGAGGAGGCATTCCGGGATTGCCCGGCCGAAATCGACGAAAACGAGACCATCGATCTTCAGAACTGGCCGAAGACCTGGCCGTTGCGGTAAACGGAAAGCCAGCGCGGCGGCTGCGGAATTTTTCCGCCGCCGCCGAAATGCGTCTTGAAATCAGAAGGCAATCCCTGTATCAGCCCCTCACCAAACGCGACGGGGTTTTTCCCTGCACAGCGGGCGCCGCTTTAGCTCAGGTGGTAGAGCACATCATTCGTAATGATGGGGTCGCAGGTTCGAGTCCTGCAAGCGGCACCATTTTCCAAGATAATTCTAGGGCCCGTCCCTTTCCCACTCGGCCATTCTGTGCCATGAGCGCCGTCGGGCGCGAGTGCCGTAAACTTTAGTACGGGCTCGGGCGGGTTGATTGACGTCTCTCCTGCTGCAGCGCGATTACGCTGCCGTCCACTTTACCCAATTCCATCGATCCGAACAGCAAAAGGGCCCCGACAAGCGAGGCCCTTCCACGGCATAGTGGTGATCCTCCGATCAGATCCAGTATGGCGGAACGCCATAGTAGTCATAGACCGAGCGGCCATTGTTACGATACCAGTCGTCGCTGTCGTCAGTGGCGCGCGGTGCACCCTCGACTTGCTCCTTGGTCAGGTCGATGCGATAGCCGTCAAGGCTTTCGTCATAGGTCAGCTTTTCCCAGGGGAGCGGGTAGTAATCGTCGCCGATACCCCAGAAGCCGCCAAAGCCCAGAACGGCGTAGGCGACACGGCCACCCTTCTTTTCCAGAATGACGCGCTGGATGGAGCCGATACGGTCGCCATCGCGGCCATAGACGGCTGTCCCTTCGACCTTGTCGCTGGCGATCAGGCTCGGGGTGTCCTTGACGTAAGGATCCTGGCTGGCGGCGGTGTTACGGTTTTCGTGCAACATGGGAAGTCCTCCTTCTTGGTTGTGCATGAAGAGTTAACGGACGCCCCAGCGCATGGTTCCCCACAAACGACTTGCAAAGCCGAGCGACGCAATGTTGACGTTTACGTCAAGGTTATATAGCCTTCCCACACTTGCACTGCCGGTGTGAAAGCATAAGCTTTCGGGACCTGAGGAGGAACCAGCCCCGAAAGGGCGTGCCTGGCAGACCAATGATTTTCGGGAGGATTACATGACGGAAACCCTGAGCCGCCTCAGCGGCCGCGCCGCAGAAAAAATCTGGGTCAACTCCTATCCGGCATCGGTTCCGGCCGAGATCGCACCGCATGCGCATTCTTCGCTCGGGGCGCTTTTCGAAGCGAGCTGCGCGAAATTCGCCGATCGCCTCGCCTTCTCCAGCATGGGCCGCGGCATGACCTTCCGCGAACTGGAACAGCAGTCCCGCAAGGTCGGGGCATGGCTGCAGTCGAAGGGCCTCGTGAAGGGCGACCGCGTTGCCGTCATGACGCCGAACATCCTGCAGAATCCGGTTACCGTCTACGGTATCCTGCGGGCCGGCATGACGGTTGTGAACGTCAACCCGCTCTATACGCCGCGTGAACTGGAGCACCAGCTCAAGGATTCGGGCGCCAAAGCGATCGTCGTGCTCGAGAATTTCGCCCATACGGTCGAGCAGGTGGTGGCGCGTACCGACGTCAAGCATGTCGTGGTCTGCACCATGGGTGACATGCTGGGCTTGAAGGGCCATATCGTCAATCTGGTCGTTCGCAAGGTGAAGAAGCTGGTGCCGGCCTGGTCTATCCCGGGTCACAAAGGCTTCAAGGCGATGCTAGCCGAAGGTGAGAAGCTTACGCTGAAGCCTGTCGACGTGGTGTCGAGCGACGTCGCCTTCCTTCAGTACACGGGGGGCACCACGGGTGTGTCCAAGGGCGCCACCCTGACGCATGCCAACCTGCTCGCCAACAAGCAGCAGATCGCGCTGTGGCTGGAGGCCGCCTTTGCCGGACAGTCCCGTCCGGACGTTCTGAACTTCGTCTGCGCGCTGCCGCTCTACCACATCTTTGCGCTGACGGTGAATTCGCTCATGGGCGTGGCGCTTGGCGGCCACAACCTGCTGATCGCCAATCCGCGCGACATCCCGGCCTTCATCAAGGAGCTGCAGAGCTTCAAGGCGCATGTCTTCCCGGGCCTCAACACGCTGTTCAACGCGATGATGAACAACCCCGAGTTCAAGAAGATCGACTTCTCGTCGCTGATGCTGGTGCTCGGCGGCGGCATGGCGATCCAGCGTCCGGTTGCCGAACGCTGGCTCGAGATGACCGGCCGTCCGATCACCGAAGGCTACGGCCTCTCGGAGACATCGCCGGTCGCGACCGTTAACCGCCTGGATGCGCGCGAATTCACCGGCATGATCGGCCTGCCGTTGCCTTCTACCGACATCGAGATCCGTGATGAGGACGGCGCCACGATGGCGATCGGCGAAGTCGGCGAAATCTGCATCCGCGGCCCACAGGTCATGGCCGGCTATTGGCAGCGTCCGGAAGAAACCGCCAAGGTGATGAGCGACGACGGGTTCTTCCGTTCCGGCGACATGGGCCTGATGGATGAGCGCGGCTATGTGAAGATCGTCGACCGCAAGAAGGACATGATCCTGGTCTCCGGCTTCAACGTCTATCCGAACGAGATCGAGGAAGTGGCCGTCATGCATGCCGGCGTACTCGAATGCGCCGCCGTTGGCGTGCCGGACGAGCATTCGGGAGAGGCGGTGAAGCTCTTCGTGGTCAAGAAGGACGAGAACCTCACCATCGACGAGCTAAAGGCGCATTGCGCTGCCAATCTCACCAACTACAAGCGGCCGCGCTACATAGAATTCCGCACCGAACTGCCGAAAACCAATGTCGGCAAGATCCTGAGGCGAGAGCTGCGCGACGGAAAATAAATCGATTTAAATTTGGGGAGGCTCTAGCCTCCCCTTCGTCTTGATCCCGTCTCAACTCACTAATAAGGTCCCCGGCATCATCGTCGAACCAGGGACATTCCGATGCAATCCATCATCGACACGCTGACGAGCACGGTCGCCGCCACCCATGCCGAAGACCTGCGCGCCGCCTTTGCCGCAGATCCGCAGCGCTTCAGCCGGTTTTCCGCTTCGCTCGACGATCTGTTGATGGATTACTCCAAATGCGCCGTGAATGACGACGTGCTCGAACAGCTCGAGCAACTGATGACGGCGGCTGGCGTTTCGGAAAAGCGCGATGAGATGTTCTCGGGCGCGCCGATCAACTTCACCGAAGGTCGCGCCGTTCTCCATACCGCGCTTCGCAACCGCTCGAACCGTCCTGTGATGGTCGATGGACGCGATGTCATGCCCGACGTCAACGGCGTTCTCGAGGCCATGGGCAAGTTCGCTGACGGCATCCGCTCCGGCGAGATAAAGGGTGCTACCGGCAAGGCGATCACTGACGTCGTCAATATCGGCATTGGCGGCTCGGATCTCGGGCCTGTCATGGCGACGCTCGCGCTATCCCCCTTTCATGACGGCCCGCGGCTGCATTTCGTCTCCAATATCGACGGCGCACACATCGCCGACACGCTGAAGACGCTTGCACCCCAGACCACGCTCTTCATCGTCGCCTCGAAGACATTCACCACCATCGAAACGATGACCAACGCCCAGACGGCGCGTGCCTTCATTGCCAGCACGCTCGGCGAAGCCGCCGTCGGCCACCACTTCTGCGCCGTGTCCACCGCGCTCGACAAGGTCGCGGCCTTCGGCATCGACCCGGCCCGCGTCTTCGGTTTCTGGGACTGGGTCGGCGGTCGTTATTCGATCTGGTCGGCGATCGGCCTGCCGCTGATGATCGCCATCGGGCCAGACCACTTCGGCGAGTTCCTCGCTGGCGGCCATGCGATGGACGAACATTTCCGGACCGCACCTTTCCGGCAGAACCTGCCGATGCTGCTCGGCGCGCTCGGCGTCTATCACCGCAATGTCCTGGGCTATCAGACACGGGCGATCCTACCCTATGACCAGCGCCTGTCGCGCTTTCCGGCCTATCTGCAGCAGCTCGACATGGAATCGAACGGCAAGAGCGTGACGATCGATGGCAAGCCAGTCCAGGGCGCGTCCGGCCCGGTCGTCTGGGGCGAGCCGGGTACCAATGGCCAGCACGCTTTCTACCAGCTGATCCATCAGGGCACGAGCGTGATCCCGGCCGAGTTCCTGATCGCCGCCAACGGCTTCGAGCCGGAACTCCGCCACCAGCACGAATTGCTGATCGCCAATTGCCTGGCGCAGTCGGAAGCGCTGATGAAGGGCCGCACACTTGCCGAAGCCAAGAGCCAGCTGACCGCCAAGGGCGTATCCGACGAAGAGGCCGATTTCCTTGCCCCGCACCGCGTCTTCTCCGGCAACCGCCCCTCGATCACCTTCGTCTACGAGCAGCTGACCCCATTCACGCTCGGCCGCCTCATCGCGCTCTACGAACACCGCGTCTTTGTCGAAGGCGTCGTGTTCCGCATCAATTCCTTCGACCAGTGGGGCGTGGAGCTTGGCAAGGAACTGGCGACGGGGCTGTTGCCGGTGGTACAGGGGAAGGTTGCGGCCACAGGGCATGACAGCTCGACGGCGGGGCTGGTCTCGGCGCTGGCGGAGCGGAAGAAGGTGTAAGTCGCGAGAACTCCCATCTGATGCGGCATCTGGAAGTTTTAACGATTCGCTACTAGGTTGCGAACTCAATCACTGTTCGCGGCTATTGCATGAGGCTTTGGCGCTGGTGCTCGGATTGTCCATGATCTGGATATATCGAGCTAGCGAGAGAATCCCATGACAACAGTCCCCTCCATAAATTCAGCGGCTCTTCTGATCCTCCAGCAGACAGGCCCCATACAAACGAGCCAGCAGCAAGCCGCTGGTTCCGACGACTTGCTGGCGGTCGCAAATGGCATGAGCAAGCAGGTCAGCAGCGATCAGCAGCCGACGCGGGCCCAGGCAAAAGTTTCGGAATCCCTCTTCAGCGTGAACCATGTCAGCATCAACAAGCTGAAAATGGATCTGATCGACCGCACCGGCAAAGCCCTCGGCGTCGATCAGGCCGACTATGCCTCGAGAAAAGACTTCGTCGATGCCATGCAGAAAGCGCTCGGGAAACTGAAGATGGAAGGCGGAGATGACGCTGTTCGGGGCCTGGAGAAGGAACTCGGCCTCGACAAACTCGGCGTGTCCATTCAGGACGTGATTGACAGCGCCAAGGATCCCGAGGCGAACGACAAGCTGACCAAGGCCCTGGAGAAACAGGCCAAGATCAATCTCGGGCTCGACGAAGTCGCATCACAGCGCTTTCCGATCCAGTTTGACGAGGCTGGAACCTACGGTCTGCAAAGTTTTTGACCAATTCACCGGGCCAGCCCCCAAAGCGGCCCTGTTTGAGTTGAGGCGACTTTGATACAAAGTTGACAGAGCGTATGTCTGGGGAACACCATGAAGATCGCCAAATGGGGCAATAGCCTCGCTGTTCGCCTTCCCGCAAGCGTAGTCGATGCGCTGAGCCTAAAGGAGGGCGATGACATCGAAGTTCGCGCTGTCGACTGGCGTGTGCTTGTTGTTGCCCGCAAGCCAGCCCCGCAAGATCTTCTTCAGCGCTTACGAGCCTTCCGGGGACGGTTGCCGCCCGACTTCAAGGTTGACCGAGACGAGGCAGATTGGCGATAGGTTCGTCATATGAACTCGCCGGCCGCCGGCCTGCCCCTTCAAAACCCAATCTCCGCCGCCGTCGGCGGATTGGCCCCTGCCCGCGACACGGTCACGGCGGCAGCCTTGGCCCCCACCGTCAGCGCGTCGCGTACGGCCTCTTCCGAGAGCGTCGTGACCTTTTCCTTGGTCAGCAGGCCCTGACGCTTCAGCGACGCCAGGATGCCCGCGTCGAAAGTGTCGCCGGCGCCGACGGTGTCGACGACTTCGACCTTGTTCGAGGGCACTGAGACCTTGAAGTTGGCGGTATAGGCTGTCGCACCTTCAGCCCCCTTGGTCAGGACGACGAGCTTGGCGCCGCGCGTCAGCCAGTAGGCGGCGCGTTCGTCCTGGGTTCCCTGGAGATCAAACCAGTCGAGGTCTTCGTCGGAGAATTTCAGGATATCGGACATGTCGGCCATGCGGGCGATGCGGGCCTGGTGCGCCGGCTTGTCCTTGATGAAGCCGGGGCGGATGTTCGGGTCGAGCGAGATGACGCGGGTCTTGTGCTCGCGCGTCATCAACGCCTCATAGGTCGAGCCGCAGGGTTCGGGGATCAGGCTGATCGCGCCGAAATGCAGGGCCTCGCAGCTGTCATCGAGCTTGGGCAGATCGGCTTCTGATATCATCCGGCCGGCCGTGTTTTCGTCGTAGAAGGCATAGGATGCCTGACCGTTGGTGAGCTTCACCAGCGCGATCGTGCAAGGGCGCGAGAGCGTCGCGCAATAGCTGAAATCGACGCCCGAGGATTTCAGCGTGTCGCGCAGGATGTCGCCCAGCATGTCGTCGGAGAGGCCGGTGAAGAAGCCGGTGTCGATGCCTAGCCGACCGAGCGCTATCGCCGTATTGAAGATCGCGCCGCCGGCATAGGGCGCAAAAGCGCGCTCACCGAGCGTGGTTTCGCGTGGCAACATGTCGATCAGTGCTTCGCCGCAACACAGGATCATCTCGACCTCCCAGTCTTCAGTTTCAATCGATTTAAACCAAGTCGCTCTCGATTTCCAGTGCGACTGCGGGCATTTGCTCAACCGAGCGACGAAACCCCACCATTGCGGCCCGACCAGGCGAGTGGCGCATCGAGGAAGGCCTCGACCTCCGACAGGGTTTTCTCGTCGAAGAGCTTCTGTTCGCGGGCCACCGCCAGCACGTTGCGCCAGGTGGCGATGTAGTGGAGCTTGACCTTGCCGTCGTCGAAACGCTGCTCAGCCTCGGGGAAGATGCCGTAGAAGAAGAGCGCGATGCCGTGGTCGACCACACCGCCGGCAGCCCTGATTGCATCGATGAACTTGAACATGCTGCCGCCGGCGGTCGTCAGGTCCTCGATGACGAGCACGCGCGACCCTTCCGGCATGTTGCCCTCGATCTGAGCGTTGCGACCATGACCCTTGGGGGCTTTACGCACATAGATCATCGGCAGGCCGAGGCGATCGGCAAGCAGAGCTGCGAAGGGAATGCCGGCCGTTTCGCCGCCGGCAATGCAGTCGAACTGCTCGAAGCCGGCATTGCGCATCAGGGTGGCTGCGGCGAAATCCATCACGGTGGAGCGGACACGCGGATAGGACAGAAGCTTGCGGCAGTCGATATAGACAGGGCTCTTCATGCCGGACGAGAGCTTGTAGGGCTCGGCCGCATTGAAATGCACAGCCTTGATCTCCCAGAGCATCTTCGCCACGAGTTCGGCCATCACGGCGGGATCGGTGAAGGGGGTCTGGATCATGGCTTTCTCCTGTCAAACACGGTCAGAAGCGCAATAGCAGCAAGCCGCGCCGCCCGCCAGATGGGCGCGCCATGGAACATTCCTCGTCAGCGGGTCTTTAGTGCTCGTCGAACCACAAAGGAATACAAAGCCATGGACAACATCCTCGTCATCCAGCCGCTCGTCGCGCTCATTGCCGGCGTTCTCATCCTGATCATGCCGCGCCTGCTCAACTATGTCGTCGCGATCTATCTGATCGTGATCGGCGTGCTTGGCCTCTGGCCGCAGCTCGGCTCGCTCGGAACCTGAGCGCGTCGCTGATCAGGTAACGTCCCAGAGCAGCGGGAATTTCGGATCGAAGACGGTGACCGGGCCCGCACCGGTGGAGATCTTCGTCGGAAACTCGACCGGTTCGTCGCGCTTCACGAGGGTTATCCTCTCCTCGTTTGCGGGCAGGCCATACCAGGCCGGCCCGTTCAACGAGGTGAAGGCCTCGAGCTTGTCCAGCGCGTCCTCCTGTTCGAAGACATGGGCGAGGCAGCTCATGGTGTTGATCGAGGTGTAGATGCCGGCACAGCCGCAGGCGCATTCCTTCAACGGATCGACATGCGGCGCGCTGTCGGTACCGAGGAAGAACCTAGCATCGCCGGAGACGGCTGCCTTGCGCAGCGCCTGGCGATGGTTCTCGCGCTTGGCGACCGGCAGGCAGTAATAATGCGGCTGGATGCCGCCGACGAGAATGTCGTTGCGGTTGATGATCAGGTGATGGGTGGTGATCGAGCCGGCGAGATTGCGATCGGCCGATCGGATATACTGGATACCGTCCTCAGTGGTCACATGCTCCATGGTGACCTTCAGCTCCGGCAGGCGCTTGCGGAGCGGCTCAAGAACCGTGTCGATAAAGACCTTTTCACGGTCGAAGATGTCGACTTCGGGCGTTGTTACCTCGCCATGGACGCAGAGCGGAAGCCCGACCTTGGCCATGCGCTCGAGCACCGGCATCGCCTTTTCCATGTCGCGCACGCCGCCATGGGAGTTGGTCGTCGCACCTGCGGGATAGAGCTTCACTGCGGTGATCAGGCCCGAGCGCTTGCCCTCCTCCACATCATCAGGATTGGTGTGTTCCGTGAGGTAGAGCGTCATCAATGGCTCGAAGCGGTCGCCTTGTGGCACCGCCTTCAGGATCCGCTCGCGATAGGCGCGCGCGTCATCGGTCGTCACCACCGGCGGCACGAGATTCGGCATGATGATCGCACGGGCGAAGTGGCGGCTGGTGTCGCCGATCACGCCTTCCAGCATGGCGCCGTCGCGCAGGTGCAGGTGCCAGTCGTCGGGGCGGCGGATGGAAAGGGATGACATGGGGCGAGCCTCCGGCTTGACGAGAACTCGCCGCCCTTAGCATGTCCATCCAGCCGGATCAAAGGATCAGGCGACCCGTTCGTTCGCGGAAGCCACCGCCTTGTCGGCCTCTTCCATCTGCTCGCGGCGATCCTGCTCCATGATTGCCTGGATCCGCGGAAGCGCCCGCCCGAAGGCGGCCACACAATCCGGATCGAACTGGGTGCCGGCACGGCCGAGGATATGCTCGACTGTGCGCTCGAAGCTCCACGCCGGCTTGTAGGGGCGTTCCGTCGTCAGCGCGTCGAAGTTGTCCGCCACGCAGACGATGCGGCCGGAGATCGGGATCGCGGTCCCGACGAGCCGGTTCGGATAGCCCTGTCCATCCCAGCGCTCATGGTGGCTAGCTGCAATCTCCGAGGCCAGTTGCAGCAGCGAGGAACGGGAGCGCCCGAGGATGTCGCTGCCGATCTCCGCGTGAGACTGCATCTGGCGATATTCGGCTTCAGTCAAGCGGCCCTGTTTCAGAAGAACCGTGTCGGGCATCGCGACCTTGCCGATGTCGTGCATTGGGGCCGCGAGCCGAATGTCGTGGCAGACATGGCTCGGCAGACCCAGTTCGATCGCGATCGCTTCCGAATAGGCCGCAACGCGCAGCGTATGGCGGGCCGTCTCCGGGTCCTTGTACTCGGCCGCAAGTGTCAGGCGATGGATGATCTCCTGCTCGCGTTCACGCAGTTCGCCCACAGCACGTTCGACCTCGCGGCGAAGCCACTCGGCCTGGTCGGCCAGCTGGCGACGGGCACGGGCGAGGCTGACGATGTTCTGCACGCGCGCCTGAAATTCGACTGGGTTCACCGGCTTGGTGAGGAAATCGATCGCACCGGCATTCAATGCCGCCATGCGAGTGGTCATGTCCTTGTCGGCGGTAACGAAGATGACGGGCACTTCGGCATATTTCTCGAAGCGGACGATCTCCGTATAGAGCTCCACTCCGTTATAGACCGGCATCTGGTAATCGATGATGGCGATGTCGAAATCGAGCTCCGGCAGGGCTGACAGCACAGCGTCGGGGCTCGCAAAAGGCAGGGCTTCGCAGTGATCGAGCTTCGCGACGAGCTTCGTCAGGAGCTTCAGATTGGTGCTGTTGTCGTCCACCAACAAAATACGCATGAACGCCTCCGTGCTTCTCAGGCAACCAGTTTGAATTTCAGCGCGAGAATTTCCTCGCCCAGCATTTCGATATCCGCGGCCGCCGGTCTCTGGCTGCGCAGCGCATGGGCCTTGACGGCCAAATCATTGAGCCCGACATTCGAGGCCGCGCCCTTGATGGTGTGCAGGACCCGGTCGATTTTCTCCGGATCGTTGCGGCGAAGGGCCTCGTTCAGCTCGTCGAGCAGACCGGTCGCATCGTCGAAGAAGGATTCCACCAGCTCCTGGAACACCTCTTCGCCCAAAGCATCGACCAGTTCGGCGTGACGCGCCTCGTCAAGGCCCTCGATGCCAAGGGCCGGCATGGCCTGAAGTGGGATTTCGGCAAGATCGAGCTCAGGCAATTCGAGCTTCTGGGGGGCGGTTGTCGTGGCCGCTGCCGGCACGCTTTCGCGGGCGGAAGACGTGGTATGGGCAATCATTTTCTTCAATCTCTCAAGTGTCACTGGCTTGGATTCAAATCCCTGCATGCCCGCTTCCAGGCAGCGGCGTCGGTCATCGTCGGAGGCGTTGGCGGTCATGGCAATGATCGGGGCATCGGCAGAGGGACCGCGCTCTGCGATGATCCGCTTCGTCGCCTCAATGCCGTCCATGACGGGCATCTGCATATCCATCAGGATGAGGTCGAAGGCTTGTTCGCGAGAGATGGACACGGCTTCTGCACCGTCATTGGCGATCTCGACGTCCTGGCCCAGACGTGCCAGAAAACGGGTCGCGACGATCTGGTTGACCTTGTTGTCTTCGACCAACAGGATGCGACAGCGCGGAAGCGTTTCTTCGGCGACAACCTTGGCAGCAAGGCCGTTTGCCTCTTCGCGGGTGACCGGGACAACGCCCAGTTCGAACCAGAAGATCGAGCCGACACCGACCGTGCTGCTCATGCCCAGCTCGCCACCGAGCTTCTCGACGATCTGCTTGCAGATGGTGAGGCCGAGACCGGTGCCGCCATAGCGACGGCTGATCGAGGCATCGACCTGGGAAAAGGGCTTGAACAGCTTGTCGAGGCCAGCCTCATCGATGCCGATGCCCGTATCTTCCACCTCGAAGCGGATCATCAGCTTGCCTTCGCGGTAGAAGTCACGCAGGCGCAGAGTGACTGTCCCCTGATGGGTGAACTTGACGGCATTCGACAGCAGATTGAGCAGAACCTGACGCAGGCGCGTCGGGTCGGTCTTGACGTAGAGCGCCTGCAGGGAATCCGGCAGGTCGAGGATCACGGTGTTTTCGTGATCGTCGGCGCGGCCGCGGATGATGCTAACCGTGCTTTCAGCGAGCGCACAAACGTCGAAGGCACGCTCCTCCAGCTCGAGCTTGCCGTGCTCGATCTTGGAGAAGTCGAGGATCTCGTTGATGATCTCGAGCAGCGCCTCGCCAGACGAGCGGATGGTTTTGACGCTCTGGATCGTGTCGTCGGGCAGCTCCGAGAGCTCGAGCAGTTCGGACATGCCGAGGATCGCGTTCAGCGGCGTACGGATCTCGTGGCCCATGGTGGCCATAAATTGCGACTTCGCGCGGTTGCCGGCATCGGCCGCTTCATAGGCCTCGCTCAATTGAGTCGCCATGACCTGCAATTCGTGGCTCGACTGACGGACCGAGCGAAGCTGTCGATTGAGCGTGACGACGAGGAAGACGACCGACACCATCAAAAGGGTCAGCATGACGGTGGAGGTTCGCTCCAGGTTGAGGATCGTTGACCGGCTGCCGGCCCGCTCATGGCTGACTCGGGTATTGGTATAGAGCAGGAAATCCTCGGCCACGCGCCCCATGGAAATCAGCACTGTGTCGAGTTCTTCCAACTGCCCGGGACCTGGCATTGTCCCGGCCGTGTATGCATCAAAAATCGGCTGGACCTTGCGGACACCTTCCGTCACGGCGGCGATGTAGCCGCGAATATGCTCGTCGCCGGAGAAATAGGTCCCGAATTTTGCCTGATCGAGGATCGAGACGCGGGAATAGAGGATGTCGTAGCGCAGGGAAAGTTCGTCGAGCAGCCGGGGATCCTGTGGATCGCCCTTTACGCCGGTCAGGCTATGATTGAACTGCCGCACTTCGCGGTCCAGTTGATAGACGGACCAGAGGGAGTTTTCGCGGACGCCATCCTCCATGATCCGGTATTGGCGCGCGATATCGACAAAGAGCACCAGAAGCACGATCAGGAGCACCGCAGACACGGTCTGCAGGACGAAGGCAACGGTGCCTCCGCCTGCAAATTTCCGTGCTGTGGCGCCCGTCATTGTCACTGGCCGACCTCGATTTCCTTGATCTGCCAGACCGAGCGCGAGAAGTATTTCTCGTTGAACAGGTCTGCGTTGAGATCAAATGGATAGACCAACATCAGCGGACCCTTGTCGCGGATCGACATCGGCTTGCCGTCGAGCTTGGTTGCAAGCATGGTGTCGAGCTTGGCGTCTTCGGCCGGTACATCGGCGGCGTAGTCGTTCAGAGCGCGGACCTTCAGGCTCGTGCCGGTCGCACCGACGGCAGCGAGGATCTCGCGCAGGAGCGGACCTTCGAAGGTGACCTTACCCGTCGTCCAGGGCGTTTCCATCTCGCCCTTGCGCCCTTTCAGCTTCTCCAGCATCGCCAGGTCGAATTGAGCGGCGTCACCGGCATTGGTGTTGGAGATCTTGCCCGTCACGGTCAACACGACCGGCCCGGTCGGCGCTTCCAGCGCCAGTACCGCCGTCGCGGAGAGGCCGATTGCGAGGAGCGCCGCGATAATGCTCTTCATGGTGCAGCTCCCTTCGATCAGGCCGAACGCAGTTCCGGATGCACGGCGCCCGCGCCGAGGTGATCCGAAAGCAGCTTGCGGAATGCGACCGCTTCAACCGGCTTGTGCAGGAAGTCCGTGATACCGGCGGCCTTTGCTTCCTCGCGAAGACGCGGCTCGTCGTCTGCCGTCACCATCACCACAGGAACATCACGGTAACGGTCCATCAGGCGCACGGCCTTGACGAACTGAAGCCCGGACATGCCCGGCAGCAGGTGGTCGACAATCAACATATCGAAGTTCTCGGCATGGCACAGCATCAAAGCCGTGTTGCCGTCGCCGGCAACCTTGATCTCCTCAACGGTGACCTTCTTTGCGAGATGCTTGATGATCATCGCATTGGTCGGATTGTCTTCGACAATTAGTATGGCCATTTCCAAACCCCCATAAACACGCCCAGCCCGGGCTCCGTCAGCCTTGCGGGCCGGACGGGAACTGCGTTAACCTTTCATGGAGGAGTTGTATCAGGGGGAGGCTGAAATTCGCTGAACCAAACCGGTACAATTTTACCGATGGCACATTTAATTAGAACTTAAGAATTTTCGCAGGCTCGACTATGCCTTGAGCCAAACAGGTTCAGAACGTGTCGAAGGTGAAATCGGCCGTCCGACTGCATTCGATGACGAGCCTGCCATTGGGCAAATCGTTGCTTTTCACTTTCGCATCGATCTGTGCCGGTGTGAGACCGTAATGGGTCCAGCGTGCCACGAGCCTGCGCTCCAGTTCACTGATCGGCGGCGCGACCATGACGGTGAGGTCGAAGAGATCCGCGAGGCTTGCCCAGCGCCCCTGCTGCAGCAGCAGGTAGTTGCCCTCGGCAATGACGATGCGATCTTCCGCTGCAATGCATCGAGCGGCGGCGATGGCGAGTTCGCGGTCACGATCGAAGACGGGCGTAAAGACTTCGCCGCCGGCCTTTATGGCCCTGAGGAGATCGTCCAGGCCCCTGATGTCAAAGGTATGCGGAGCGCCCTTGCGCGCGATGTCACCGCGCTCTTCAAGGATCGCATTGTCGAGGTGGAAGCCATCCATTGGCAGGACCGCGCTGCGGTGGCCCCTCTCCGTCAGAGTTTCATGCAGGCGATCCGCCAGCGTCGACTTTCCCGCACCAGGCGGTCCGGCGACGCCGACGAGCAAGCGGGCACCATCCTGCGCCCGCCGCTCGATCTGGGTGATGAGATCATCCAGCACCGGCGTCATGCGGCGCGCTCGACCTCTGGGGCCGGACGGGCGCCGGTCATGAAGGCGACGGCATCCGACATGGTGTAGTCCTTCGGATTGATGACGCAGAGACGCTTTCCGAGGCGGTGAACGTGGATGCGATCGGCCACTTCGAAGACATGCGGCATGTTGTGGCTGATCAGCACGATCGGCAGTCCGCGCGAGCGGACGTCGAGGATCAGCTCGAGCACCTTGCGGCTTTCCTTGACCCCGAGTGCGGCCGTCGGCTCGTCGAGGATGATCACTTTCGAGCCGAAGGCCGCAGCCCGCGCCACAGCCACACCCTGGCGCTGGCCGCCCGAGAGCGTCTCCACCGCCTGGTTGATGTTCTGGATGGTCATCAGGCCGAGTTCGGAGAGCTTGTCGCGGGCGATCTTCTCCATTGCAGGCCGGTCCAGCTTGCGAAACAGACTGCCCATGACGCCCGACTTGCGAAGTTCGCGACCGAGGAACATGTTGTCGGCGATCGACAGTGCCGGCGACAAAGCGAGGTTCTGGTAGACGGTCTCGATGCCGGCCTTGCGCGCCTCGATCGGCGAGCGGAATTGCACCGGATTTCCATCGAGGCGGATCTCGCCCTCGTCTGGTATCACGGCGCCGGAAATCGCCTTGATCAGCGAAGACTTTCCGGCACCGTTGTCGCCGATGACGGCAAGGATCTCACCCGGATAGAGATCGAAGTCTGCCTGGTCGAGGGCCGTGACGCGGCCGTAACGCTTGACCAGGCCGCGGGCTGTGAGAATGGGTTCCTGGGTCATCAGCCTGCTACCTTTCTGATCCACTGGTCGATTGCGACGGCGGCGATGATGAGAACGCCGATCAAGAGATAGGTCCATTGCGGGTCCGTGCCGATCAGGCGCAGGCCAAGCTGGAAGACACCGACAATCAACGCGCCGAAGATCATGCCGAGGATCGAGCCACGCCCGCCAAAGAGCGAGATACCGCCGATCACCACGGCCGTGATGGATTCGATATTGGCGAACTGGCCGGCGGTCGGGGAGACCGAACCGATACGGCCGATCAGCGCCCAGCCAGCGAGTGCGCAGATGAGGCCCGATAGCGTGTAGACCGAGATCAGCATCCGCTTGACGTTGACGCCTGCGAGTTCCGCCGCATCCGGGTCGTCGCCGACCGCATAGACGTGGCGGCCCCAGGCGGTGTGGTTCAGCACATACCAGAGGAGTGCAACAAGGAGCACCATGGCAATGACGCCATAGGTCAGCACCGCGCCGCCCATGCGGATGTTCTCACCGAAGAACTTGAGGATCGGCGCGTTGGCGTCGATGTCCTGGCTGCGGATCGTCTCGTTGGCGGAATAGAGGAAGTTGGTGGCGAGCACGATCTGCCACATGCCGAGCGTGACAATGAAGGGCGGCAGCTTCATGCGCGCCACGAGCACGCCGTTGATGAAGCCACAGAAGGCGCCGACGCCGAGACCGCAGATCACGGCAAGCTCGGGCGGAAGGCCGTAGCGGAAGACGAACTGGCCCATGACGACCGAGGAGAGCACCATGATGGCGCCGACCGAGAGGTCGATGCCCTTCGTCAGGATCACCAGCGTCTGAGCAGCTCCGACGATACCGACGATGGCAACCTGCTGGAGAATAAGGGTCAGCGTGAAGGCGGAGAAGAACTTGCCGCCGAGAACAACGCCAAAGACGGCAATCGAAAGCACAAGCACGATCAGCGCTACGGCTGCAGGGCTCGAATGCAGGAAATGCTGGAAGCGCTCGAGAGCACTCTTTTCGTGACGGTCGAACGAGGCGACTTCGGTCGAACTCGACGTTAGGACCTTCTCGAATTCCTGCGTGGTCCGCGTCTCAGGATTGGCCGGCTGCATGGGTCATCCTCCCTGCCGTTGGTCTTAGTATTCTACATGAAGGATACGCCCGGCCTGCCGCCGCGCAAAGGCCGGGCGTTGCGCCTGGCGGCGGGAGACGAACTCCCGCCGACGTTTCAGTTCAGGCGCAGGAGTTCGATCAGCCCCAGCACTTCTCGGTGCCGACCTTGGTGTCGATCGACTCGACGCCAGCTGCCGGCTTGTCGGTGACGAGAGCGACGCCCGTATCGAAGAAGTTCTTGCCTTCGGTGGCAGCCGGCTTTTCGCCGGTGTCTGCGAACTTCTTGATCGCTTCGATGCCGAGCGATGCCATCAGCAGCGGATACTGCTGCGAAGTCGCACCGATGACGCCTTCAGCGACATTCTTGACGCCCGGGCAACCGCCGTCGACCGACACGATCAGCACGTCGCCTTCCTTGCCAACGGCCTTCAGCGCTTCATAGGCGCCGGCAGCTGCCGGTTCGTTGATGGTGTGAACGACGTTGATGGACGGATCCTTCTGGAGAAGGTTTTCCATGGCGGTACGGCCGCCTTCTTCGTTGCCGTTGGTGATGTCGTGGCCGACGATGCGCGGATCGGTTTCGTCGCCGATCTTGTTGATGTCGACGGTGTCGATGCCGAAGCCCTTCATGAAGCCCTGGTTACGCAGGACGTCAACAGACGGCTGCGAAGGCGTGAGGTTCAGGAAGGCGATCTTGGCGTCCTTGGCGGCGTCGCCGAGGGTTGCAGCAGCCCACTTGCCGATCAGTTCGCCGGCGAGAAGGTTGTCCGTCGCGAAGGTCATGTCGGCGGAATCGATCGGCTCCAGCGGCGTGTCGAGGGCGATGACGAGGAGACCTGCGTCACGAGCCTTTTGGACGGCCGGAACGATGCCCTGCGTGTCGGATGCGGTGAGCAGGATGCCCTTTGCACCGTCAGCAATGCAGGTTTCGATGGCGGCAACCTGGCTTTCCGAATCGCCGTCGATCTTGCCGGCATAGGACTTCAGGGTCACGCCGAGTTCGGCAGCCTTGGCGGTCGCGCCTTCCTTCATCTTGACGAAGAAGGGGTTGGTGTCGGTCTTGGTGATGAGGCAGGCGGAAACGTCGGCGGCCTGTACCGGGGCGGCGAAAACAACGCCGAGGGCCAGGGTCGACAGGGCAGCAGTGATCAGAGACTTTTTCATTTGGTAATCCCTCCCGAATGGTGTCGGCCAGCTCCTCCGGCCGCAGCGTGTCGGCACGGATCGCCCTTCGGCGATCCGATCGGCTGCCATCAGGCATCCACTCCTCCACGGACCCATTTAGAACATGAGGACATTTCAGCTGTCAATAAATAAATCCAGTTGAATTATTAAATCGGTGTGACATTCTGCACGAGCTTTCGTAAAAGAAAGCGGTCGGGAGGAGCGGCCTCAAGTGTCACAGGATGATCATGCACGACTGGCGGATCCGGCGCCCAGGGTGAGCGCCGGTGGCGGCTCGAACCAGGTGCGCGTGCGCGCCTACAACGAGCGGCTGGTGCTGTCCCTGGTTCGGCAGAATCCCGGCTGCTCGAAGGCCGATATCGCACGCCTTACCGGCCTTTCCGCCCAGACAGTCTCGGTTATCATGCGCTCGCTCGAAAGCGACGAACTCTTGATGCGCGGCGAACCGATCCGCGGCCGCGTCGGTCAGCCCTCCGTCCCGATGTTCATCAACCCGGAAGCGGTCTTCTCCTTCGGCGTGAAAATCGGCCGCCGCAGCGCCGACCTCGTGCTGATGGATTTCGCCGGCACGATTCGAGAGCAACGCCACCGCACCTATCGCTACCCCCACCCCGACCACCTCCTACCCTTCATCTGTGACGGCATCGCCGCCATGGAAGCGGAAATGGACGAAACGATGCGGGCGCGCATAGCCGGGATCGGCATTGCCGCCCCCTTCGAACTCTGGAACTGGGCCGAAGAGGTCGGTGCCCCGGAAGGCGCGATGGATATCTGGCGCAAGGTCGACCTGCAGGTCGAGGTGCAGACGCGCATGGCGCATCCCGTCTATCTGCGCAACGACGCGACCAGCGCCTGCGGCGCAGAACTGGTCTTCGGCGCCGGCCAGCGCTATCCAGATTTTGTCTATTTCTACATCGGCTCGTTCATCGGCGGCGGCATCGTCGTCAATTCGTCTCTCTTCGTCGGCCGAACCGGGACCGCTGGAGCCATCGGGCCCCTTCCCGTTCGTGACAAGCATGGCCAGACGCGCCAGCTTCTCGACATCGCCTCGATCTTCGTACTCGAGAACCTGTTGCGCGAGCGCGGGCTCGATCCGCAGCCGCTCTGGTATGCGGCGGAAGAATGGATCGACTTCGGCGAGCCGCTGGAGATCTGGATCCAGGATACGGCAGCCGCGCTGGCCCAGGCCGTCATTGCGGCCGCATCAATCATCGACTTTGCCGCCGCGATCATCGACGGCGGCTTTCCCGCATGGGTCCGCCATCGCCTGGTCAATGCCACCATCGAGGCGATGAACCGCCTCGACCTGCAGGGCGTGGTCATTCCCGACATCGTCGAGGGCGAGGTGGGCGACCAGGCCCGGGCCATCGGCGGCGCGAGCCTGCCGATCTTCGACCGCTATCTCATCGATCAAACCGTATTGTTCAAGGATACCCCCCATGCTGAAGGGCATTGATCCCCTCTTGAGTCCCGAACTGCTTGCCACCCTGCGCGCCATGGGACATGGCGACGAGATTGCCATTGTCGACGGCAACTATCCGGCGCTGGAACACGCAAGACGACTGGTTCGCCTCGACGGGCATGCGCTGGTCCCTATCTTGAACGCGATCCTCAGCGTCATGCCGGTCGACGACTTCGTGCCGGAGGCGATCTTTCGCTCTGTCGTCGGCGGCAAGCCCGACCAGATCGATCCGGTGCATCAGGAAATCATCGATTGCTGTGCCCGCCACGAACCAAAGGTAGCGGTGACGAAGCTGATCGGTGCGGATTTCTACAACCGGGTGAAGGCCGCCCATACCGTCGTTCAGACGGGGGAGCCGCGGCTTTACGCCAATGTCATTCTTCGCAAGGGCGTCATCTACCCGTAAGCCTCAGCCTTCGAGGGCGCGCGAGATCCGGCGGGACAATTCCACGGGGTTCTTCAGAACGATGGCCCGGCTGGTGCGCTCCACCAGCTGCTCGCGCGCCAGCCTCGACATCTCGCGTGACACCGTTTCGCGGCTTGCGCCGATATGTTCCGCCAGTTCCGCATGGACGAGCGGCGGTGAAATAATCCGCTCTCGTCCGCCATCATTGCGCACACGCGAAAGCCTGAGCAGCGTGTTGTAGAGACGGTGCTTGGTGTCAAGGAAGGACAGTTCCGACAAACGGTCGTTCATCGCCCTGATGCGCTTCGACAGAAGCTGCAGCAGCGCCAGCGCGACGTCCGATCTCTGCCGCAGGATGTCGAGGAAGACGATGCAGGGGATCACGGTCACTGTTGCGTCGCTGACAGCCATGAGGCTTGCGGATCGCGCCATGTCATCGATGGCCGACTGCTCGCCGAGGATGTCGCCGCGCTTGAAGCTGCCGAGAATGGCTTCCTTGCCGACGGAAAAGCGCAGCACGGCACGAATCTCGCCCGTCTGGACGATGAAGACGTCCTTGGACATATCCTCGAAGTCGACCAGACTTTCGCCGGCACTCAACGTGCGCGAATGGCAGCGCAATAGCCATTCGCGGTCTTCTTCCGGCGTGAGACCAGCAAAAATTGCACATCCGCGCAGTGTCGGAAGCGTGGTTGCCGGAAGCGGCAGGGCGGAGCCTGTCGTAGCGTTTGCTTTCATTTACGGATTACTTGTCGCGTTCATGACGATGGAGCTTACTTATTCGGCGGCATCGATGCTTAGCAAGATGCCGGAAACCAAGACCCTTACAATTCGACTACCGCAGAGCATCGAATTTCATTCAATTTGAAACAATGCAGAAACCGGTGCGCAAGAGTCAACCGATCGAGCCGGAGGACGGTCCCCAGACGTCGGTGAGGGCAAAGCCCCGCTCGAAGGGATCGAAGGGGTCGAGCGCCACTTGATGCAGTCCGAATGTGAAACCGCGGCCGCTGATGGTCGGGATGACGGCGGGACATCCGGCGACCTCCGACAGGGCCGAGAGCCCAATCTCGAATTCGGAGCCGATGATCGACCGCGACAGCATCACGTCGCCGACCTTCGCCTTGCCACGCGCATGGAGCGCCGCGAGATTGGCCGAGTTGCCGGTGCCACAGGGCGAGCGATCGACGCGACCCGGCCACATCGTGGTGCAGGTGCGGATCGCGCCGTCAGGATCGACATCGCGGAACATCACATAGGCCACACCCGAAATCGCGGGAATTTCCGGATGAACAACGGGGATCTTGCGATTGATCTCTTGCTTCAGGATCATGCCGGCGTCGACCAGCGCGCGGGCATTGCCCTTTTCGATCGTCAGCCCGACCTGCCCGACATCCACCAGCGCATAGAAGATGCCGCCATAGCTCAGATCGAAGGTGATGCGGCCCCATTGCTCGGTGTCGAGCGTCACGTCCAGCTCGTGGACAAAGGATGGCACCATGGTGAGCTTGACCCGCTCGCAGCGCCCATCGCGGCAGGTGGCGGTCGCCTTGACGAGGCCGGCCGCCGTTTCCAGCATGACAATCGTCTCGGGTTCCTGCATCTCGACCATACCGCTTTCCAGCAGCGCGGTGGTCACGCAGATCGAGTTGGAGCCGGAACTGGCATGCGCCTGATCCGGCTGCAGGATGACGAAGGCTGCGTCGGCGGCTGGGTTCTTCGGCGGGAGCAGCAGGTTGACGGAGCCGATCGGCGCGCCGCGCGGCTCGAGCACCAGCAGGCGACGCAGCGCCTCGCCCTTGGGATCGGTGTTGAGCCACAGCAATTGCTCCGCCACGGTGTCACCCGGGATCTTCGGCACGCCGCCGACGGCGACCTTGCCGATTTCACCCTCGGCGTGAACGTCGAGCAGTTGAAGAGTGCGCTTCCATCTCATGTCATTCCCCCATGCCGTTCGATGGCCCCGTTGCAAAAAAAAGGGCTCCTGCCCTTCAAGAGCACAAGCTTATGCGTCATCTCAAGGGGAGACATCACAGGTAACGACCTGCAACGTTACCGGCGTCGTGTTAAATCAGGGGAACGTGATATCCAAGGGCTTTTATCGCGCGTGTGCGAAAACGCGTTCGCCAATCGCCGGCGAGGAAGCCCACGGAGCGACATTGCAATGAGCTTGCACGCGGTGCGCCGAAGCGCAAAATCGTATCGTTATGAAAGGAGAAGGAATGGCGCACCCGAAAGGATTCGAACCTCTGACCCCCAGATTCGTAGTCTGGTGCTCTATCCAGCTGAGCTACGGGTGCTTGCCAAAACCGACTGTGCGTCGGCGTGTGGCGATCCTCTAAAACGGGACGATCAGGATTGCAAGCGCCCATTTGAAAAAAGAGTCATTTTCCTGTCACGTGCCTTGCGGGACGATCTCAAGCGCGGGCGCGCCAATCGTCGAGAGCCACTGGCCTGTCGGGGATTTCAACGCGGAACATGGTGCCAGGACCCGGTTTTTCCACGAGGGCGATCGTTCCGCCATGAGCGATCACAAGCTCGCGGGCAATCGCAAGGCCGAGGCCCGTACCACCGGATCGAGCCGAACCACGGAAGGCGGCGAACAGGTTTTCCCGCGCCTTGCGCGGCATGCCGGGCCCCGTGTCGTCGATGACGATCGCGACGACCGACCCGGTTCGCTGGGCGGATAAGGTGATGCGCCGTCCATGCTCGGGATCGTCGGGCGTGAAGGTGGCCAGCGCCTGGACGGCATTGCGGCAGATGTTGTGAATGACGCGGAAGAGCTGTTCGCTGTCGGCATCCACTTCGATGTCGACGCCGACATTGTCGATGAATTCGATACCCGCCTCGTGGCCTAGATGCAGGAGGTCCCGAACCTCCTGGCAGACTTCCGACAGAAGGAAGCGGCGACGACGCGGTTCGGCTTCCGAGGTCTGGCCATAGGAGAGAACCTCGCTGGTGTAACCGACGGCGCGGTCGATGGTGCGTAGGAGCTTGGGCGCAAAGCTTTTCACCAGGGGATCATCGACATCGACCAGGCGGTCTGACATCAGTTGGGCCGAAGCCAGGATATTGCGCATATCGTGATTGATCTTGGAGACGGCGAGACCGAGATCCGCGAGCGTCTTCTGCTGACGCAGCGTCTTCTGCAACTGGTCCTGCATCCTCGAAAGGTGACGGCCCGCGACCGCAATCTCGTCATTTCCGACGGTCGTCGGCAAGACGCGGGCGGGATCTTCGGGATTTTCCGCGAAGACCTGCATACTGCGGGCCAGACGCCGCACCGGCATGATCATCACGCGATTGATCGCCAGGAACATGAGTACGGCGGCGATGACCGAAATCATCAAGGAGACGAAGAGGATGTTGCGCGCATAGCCGAGCATGGCCTTGCGCAGGGGCGCCTCGTCCATGACGATCTCGACCGTGACGTCACTGCCTTCCGCTATGGGCCCGTAGACGCGCAGCAGACGGTCGCCGCCAAAAATGAGGGTATAGAAGGCATCGCGGATCGATCCGAGTTCCGAATAATCCGAGAGATCGAAGGCGGCATCCACCTCGTTCGGCATTTCGGTCACGGCAAGCAGGCGCGAGGTACCATCCTTGCGAAGCACGATGGCCTTCGTTCCCGTGGTTGTCAGCGTATCTTCCTGGACGTTGCGCGGCAGTTCCAACGGCTGGAGACCGTCGATCACCACGCCGGCGGCAGCGGCCGTATTCAGGCGGTCCTGCAGCCAGCGCTGGCGCATTGTGGCGACGGACGGCGCAAAGATCAGGATTTCGGCCAGCATGACAAAGGCGATCGTCAGCCACAGGAGTTTGCCGGAGAGCCCCCTGATGCGGGACGGCATGGCGTACCCCTCGGAGAGGTCGGCCTGCAGATGATTGTCCTGCCGGTCGAACATCGGCCCTCATTCCTTGTCGTCCGTGTCTGTCGCGGCGCAATTGTGACGCTGCCCAAAACGACGTGACGACGCCAGTGTAAAGCGGTGTTTTCAATGCCTAGCACGCGCAAGCCGTGAAGAAACATGAAAGTTTGGTCATGTTCTTTCGCGGCGTTACCGACCTTAACGAAGGAAGCGGCGTGGCGGATGTGTGGCAAGGCGAGGTTTTTTCGCCTTCATTCGCAGGATAAAGGCATCACGGCGACCTGATTGACTCCTGCGCCCCCTGACACTATAAGCCGCGCACGTTCGGAAACAGGCGCCCGGCGGCGCTTACCCGTGCGACGAACCAAAACGCTGTTGCAATTTGCACATCCAAGAAGGGCCGCACCCCGCGGTATTAAATAAATGTCGAAGCGTACTTTCCAACCTTCCAAGCTTGTTCGCAAGCGCCGCCACGGCTTCCGTGCGCGTATGGCCACCAAGGGCGGCCGTCAGGTGCTCAACGCTCGCCGCGCTCGCGGTCGCGCCAAGCTTTCGGCCTAAGGCCGGATGAGCCCGACGAGACTGACGGGCCCATGACGTCCACGGACTCCAAGACATCTGTTGGCCGGCTCAAGAGCCGGCCTCAGTTCCTCGCCGTCAGGCACGGCGAAGCGCGCAAGGGTCGCACCTTCCTGCTGGAGGTTCTCGACCGCAAGGATGATGCGCCGCCCCGCGTGGGCTTCACGGTCACCAAGAAACATGGCAATGCAGTGGAACGGAACCGCATGCGGCGCAGGCTGAAAGAAGCCGTGCGACTGAATGCGGCGTTTGCAATGCAGCCGGGACACGACTATGTCATTGTCGCCCGGCGCGAGGTACTCGGTGTGCCATTCGATCAATTGTCCCGGCAATTGATCCAGCGCATCGAAAACCGCCAGACGAATAACTCCCGGTCGAACAAGACCGCTCCCAGGAAAGAGTGATGCAGAACAACCGCAACTATTTCATCGCGATTGCCTTATCGGTGGTGATCGTCCTCGCCTGGCAGTTCTTCTACATGAACCCGCGCATCGAGGCGCAGCGTCAGGCTCAGGAGGCGCAGATCGCCCAGCAGCAGGCACAGACCGAGCAGCAGGCGACGAGCCCTGCAGCCACGGTCGACGGCAGCTTGCCGGCGGGTGCTGCCGTCAATCCGGAAGCAAGCCGCGATGCCGCCGTTGCCACGACCGCACGCATCGCAATCGAGACCCAGGACCTTGAGGGTTCGATCAACCTGACCGGCGCCCGTTTCGACGACCTGAAGCTCAGACAGTATCGCGAGACCGCCGACCCGACGAGCCCGATCGTCACGCTCTTCAACCCTGCCGAAACGCGTGATGCCTATTTCGCCGAACTCGGCTTCATCGCCGGTGAGAATGCCGGATCGGTTCCGGGTCCGAACACCGTCTGGACCGCGCCGGAAGGTGCCACGCTCACGGAAGCGACACCGGTGACGCTGACCTATACGAACGAGGCCGGCCTCACCTTCTCCCGCACAATCTCGGTCGACGAACACTATATGTTCACCGTCGAGGACCAGATCGCCAACAATGGCGCCGCCTCCGCAAGCCTCGCGCCCTATGGCCGCGTCACCCGCTACAACAAGCCGAGCACGCCTTCGATCTTCGTTCTGCATGAAGGCTTCCTCGGCGTTCTCGGCGCCGAAGGCAGCCTGGTCGAGCACGACTATTCGGATGTCGAAGAAGCCGCGATCACCAATGCCAAGGCGACCGGCGGCTGGCTCGGAATCACCGACAAGTACTGGGCCGCATCGCTGATCCCGCAGCAGACCCTGCCTTACGAATCGCGCTTCTCCTACTTCACCGACGGCCAGGCCCGTTTCCAGGCAGACTACAAGAACGATGCCGTGAGCATCCCGGCCGGCCAGAGCACCTCGGTCAAGACCCTGCTGTTCGCTGGAGCCAAGCAGGTTCCGGTCATCGACAGCTATCAGGAAAGCCTCGGCATCCCGAAGTTCGACCTGATGATCGACTGGGGCTGGTTCTACTTCATCACCAAGCCGATGTTCCACCTGATGGACTACTTCTTCCATCTCGTCGGCAATTTCGGCGTGGCCATCCTGCTCACCACCATCGTCGTCAAGCTGCTGTTCTTCCCGCTCGCCAACAAGCAGTACGCCTCCATGGCCAACATGAAGCGCGTGCAGCCGAAGCTCGAAGAGCTGAAGACCAAGTATGCCGACGACCGCATGGGTCTGCAGCAGGCGATGATGGCGCTCTACAAGGAAGAGAAGATCAATCCGGTGGCCGGCTGCTGGCCTGTGCTCTTGCAGATCCCGGTCTTCTTCGCCCTCTACAAGGTCATCTACGTCACCATCGAAATGCGCCATGCGCCGTTCTTCGGCTGGATCCAGGATCTTTCGGCACCCGACCCGACGAGCTTCATCAACCTCTTCGGCCTGTTGCCCTTCGAATCCCCGACCTTCCTGCATCTCGGTGTCTGGCCGATCATCATGGGTGTCACCATGTGGCTGCAGATGCGCATGAACCCGACACCGCCGGATCCGACCCAGGCAATGCTGTTCAACTGGATGCCCGTCATCTTCACCTTCATGCTCGGCACCTTCCCCGCCGGTCTGGTGATCTACTGGGCCTGGAACAACACGCTGTCGATCCTGCAGCAGGCCTTGATCATGAAGCGCCACGGCGTGGAGATCGAGCTGTTCAAGAACATCGGCAACATGTTCCGGCGAAAACCAGCTCAGACCAAGTGATACGCAAAGCCCCGGCCATGCCGGGGCTTTTTCTATGGTGATCGAGACTCAGGCCCATGGCAGACATTTCTTCCTCCCCTCAGCGCTCCTGGCTTGGCGTCGCTCTCGTCGCCGGCTCGGCGGTCGCCTGGAGCTATGGCGGTGCGATCCAACGCTTCATCGGCGTCGCCGACGGCTGGACGATCGTGTTCTGGCGTTGCCTGTTCGCTGGCCTCTTCCTGCTTGCCTTCATGCTGATCCGTGACCGGATCGACGGCACGATCCGCCTGTTTCGGGCCATGGGCTGGCCGGGCTTTTTCATCGCCGTCGGATTTGCCCTCGTCTCGACCTTCTTCGTGCTTGCGGTGACCATGACACCGGTCGCGAATGTCGTGCTGTTCATGGCATCCATCCCGCTGTTTGCAGCCCTTCTCGCGCGCATCGTCCTCGGCGAGCCGATCACGCCGGTCACCTGGGGTGCCATCGGCGCCGTCATCCTCGGTGTGGGAATCATGGTGTCGTCCTCGATCGGCGAAGGTGGCTCGATCCTCGGACTGGCGCTTGCCGCCGCGATCCCGGCGATCTTCGCCTGCATGACGGTGCTGACCCGCCGCTATCCCGGCATCCGCATGACGCCGGCTGCCTGCGGCGGCTCCTTCATCGCCTGCGCTATCGCAGCAAGCCAGGCCGGCGCCTTTGCCGTCGGCTTCCAAGACCTCACCTTGCTCTTCTGCTTCGGCGCCCTCAATCTCGGGCTCGGCATGGCGCTCTATGTCACCGGTGCGCGCATGATCCCCTCGGCACTCGCGGCGCTTCTCGGCACCGCCGAGATGATCCTTGCGCCGGTCTGGATGGTCCTTCTGCACAACGAGATCCCGTCCGGGCGCACGATCATCGGCGGCGCCCTCGTCATGGCCGCCCTGTTCACCTATCTGATCAGCCATGCGCGGCAGGCCTCGCGTCCGGTCCCGACCGCGGCTGCTTGACTTTCCGGGCCAAAACCCGGATCAGTCCCGCTTACGAAAGGCCAGCCCATGACAGAAATACACGACAAACCCGACCAGCCGCTTTTCGGCCGCCCCTGGATCTTCATCCGCGGCGTGCCGTCGATGGAATTCCTGCCGCCGGAAGGACCGCTTGAAGTGGCCTTTGCCGGACGCTCGAATGTGGGCAAGTCGTCGCTGATCAATGCGCTCGTCGGCCAGAAGGGTCTGGCGCGCACGTCAAACACGCCCGGTCGCACGCAGGAACTCAACTACTTCGTGCCCGACGGCTATTCCGGCCAGGCAGGTGACCTGCCGCCGATGGCGCTCGTCGACATGCCCGGCTACGGCTATGCGCAGGCGCCGAAGGAACATGTCGATGCCTGGACGAAGCTAGTTTTCGATTATCTTCGGGGTCGCGCGACGCTGAAGCGCGTCTATGTGCTGATCGACAGCCGTCACGGCATAAAGAAGAACGACGACGAGGTGCTGTCGCTGCTCGACAAGGCCGCCGTCTCCTACCAGATCGTGCTGACCAAGACCGACAAGATCAAGGCCCCAGGTGTCGTGAAGCTAATTGCGGAGACGCAGGAAAAGATCAAGAAGCGCCCCGCCGCTTTCCCTGTCGTGCTTTCGACATCTTCTGAAAAAGGTGATGGCCTCGACCAATTGCGCGGGGCAATCAGCGAGGCCATCGGTCGGAGCCTTTGACGCTCAGGCTCCGATCAGGTCGACCCTAGCCGGCGGAGACAGGGCCGAACCGTATTCCTTACATCTTCGGCAGGATCACGGCGTCGACGACGTGAATGACGCCGTTCGACTGCTTGACGTCTGCGATGGTCACGGTCGAGACGCCGCCGTTTTCGTCGGTCAGCGTCACCTTGCCGTCAGCCGCCTTACCCTTCAGGACACAGCCGCCGACGGTCGGCACATCGGCTTCACCGCCATTGTCGGAGATCATCTTGACGAGGGCTTCCGCCATCACCTCCGACGCCACCACATGGCAGGTCAGGACCTTGGTGAGCTGTTCCTTGTTCTCAGGCTTCAGCAGCGTGTCGACTGTGCCGGCCGGCAGCTTGGCGAAGGCGTCGTTGGTCGGAGCGAAGACGGTGAACGGACCGGCGCCCGAAAGGGTCTCGACGAGACCGGCTGCCTGGACGGCGGCAACGAGCGTCGTGTGATCCTGCGAGTTGACGGCGTTTTCGACGATGTTCTTGGTTTCGAGCATTTCACCACCGCCGACCATCGGATTGGCTGCATAGGCTGCGGCAGCGCCGGCCAGGATGGCTGCGGAGAAAGCGAGCGGGCGAAGAGCGGTCTTGAACATTGAAGGTATCCTCTGTCCTTGGTGTTCGCGATCGTGTCCCTGCGTTTCGGGCGGGACATCGGGGGGCATTCCCTTTGGCGGGAACACCTGCAAGGACGGAAGCTCTTTCAATGAAGTTTCAGGCGGCTCGAAAAATTCGGCCGCCTTCCACTCACCTCATTGATTTCAAATCAAAATAATTTGCATCAGGGGCGCACTTCGCCAAGCGCCACCACAGGCCCGGTCGCTTGACCGGTCGGGGATCCGCCAAAAGGCTCGAGGCTGACGGCGAGCACCACGCCTTGCGTCAGGCGGGCGCGCAGATCCTCGGGCACATCGAGCTCGCCCTGCCCGGTCTGCGGCAGCACACCGAGCGAGATCGGCGCCTGTTCGCTCTCGACGAGCCAGAGTTCAAGCGACCTTTGCTCCGCGCCACCTGTCGCCACCGGGGTAAAGGACAAGCGACCCGAGCTGCCGTCATAGCGGGCATGGAGCGCAATGGCCTCGTTTTCACCCGCAAGTTCTGCCGTGAGCATTGCCTGCGGCTTCGGCCGGATGCGCTCGGCATAGTCGAGACCGACGACAAGCCCGAGGGCTGCGATCGAGGCGAAGCTCAGGCCGCGCCACAGGAGAAGCGAATTCCACAGATTGCCCTTTGCCACCGCCCCTGTCGCAGCGGATGCAAAAAGCCTGTCCTCGATCTTCGCGAGCAGCTGATCCGGCGGTGTGGCCTCGGCGTAATCGTCGTTGAACTGGGTCAGGTTCTCTTCCCAGCGCTTGACCATGGCGGCAAACTGCCGGTCGTGGCGCAGGCGCGCCTCGACCTGTCGTCGCTCGGATCCGCCGAGGACGCCGAGGACGTATTCGCCCGCGAGAACTTCATCCCGCGACCGGTCTCCCTTGCTCTGGTCAGGCGTGCTCATCCATGCACTCTCTCAATTTCAAAAGGCTGCGTCGCAGCCATGTGCGCATCGTGTTCAAGGGAACGGCGAAATGATCCGCCAGCTCCTGGTAGGACAGCCCCTCGACATAGGCCTGGCGAACGGCGAGCGCACGGTCAGGATCCAATGCCTCCAGGCAGGTGTCAATGCGGCCGCCCTCGGATCTCAGCACCGCATGCTCTTCTGGATCGGGCGCCAGATCGGCAATATCGACCGCAGCTTCGATGTCTTCTCCTTCCGGCCGCCTTGCGCGCAGGCGGTCGATGCAATGGTAGCGGACGATCGCGCAGAGCCAGGGATAGGCGTTGTCGCCCGCGCCCGTATAGGTCCCGGCCTTGTGCCAGATCTTCACGAACACATCCTGGAGAGCCTCTTCAGCCTCTCCCCTGTCTTTCAGCATACGCAGACAGATGGCGAAAAGTTTCGCCGAAATGCGACCATAGAGCAGAGAAAAGGCGGCACGGTCCTTCAGCGCCACGCGGGCCAGCAAGCCGCCGATATCGTCGCGTTCCATGAAGCCCCCTGGTGCAGTTGGCCGAGATATAGAGCGCCATCTTCAGCGGACAATGCGACGAGAAGAAGAAGCATGTCATGATGCGCCCATCATGGGTCGCTTATATTGGCGGACAATTATTCCCTCTGTCGTCCGGATGCGCTAAAAGGCCGCGATCCAGAACGAGGGTATCCGATGACGGCTTCCGAAAGCGAAACGCAGGCCAGGCTTCTCGCCCAGGCCCTGCCCTTCATGCAGCGCTATGAAAACAAGACCATCGTTGTGAAATACGGCGGTCATGCCATGGGCAATCCGGAGCTCGGCAAGGCTTTCGCTGCCGATATCGCGCTTCTGAAGCAGTCCGGCGTCAACCCGATCGTCGTGCACGGAGGCGGTCCGCAAATCGGCGCGATGCTGGCCCGCATGGGCATCGAATCACGCTTCGAGAACGGCCTTCGCGTCACCGACCAGAAGACGGTCGAGATCGTCGAGATGGTTCTCGCCGGCTCGATCAACAAGGAAATCGTCGCGCTGATCAACCAGACCGGCGAATGGGCGATCGGGCTTTGCGGCAAGGACGGCAACATGGTCTTTGCCGAAAAGGCGCAGAAGAAGGTCCGCGATCCCGACAGCAATATCGAGCGCGTGCTCGATCTCGGCTTCGTCGGTGACGTCGTTGAAGTGGACCGCACCCTGCTCGACCTGCTTGCCCGCTCCGAAATGATCCCGGTCATCGCGCCGGTTGCGCCTGGCCGCGACGGCGCGACCTACAACATCAACGCCGACACCTTTGCCGGTGCGATTGCCGGCGCCCTCAATGCCTCGCGCTTGCTCTTCCTCACCGACGTGCCGGGCGTGCTAGACAAGAACGGCAAGCTGATCAAGGAATTGTCTGTCGCCGAGGCGCATGCGCTGATCGCTGACGGCACGATCTCGGGCGGCATGATCCCGAAGGTCGAGACCTGCATCGAAGCTATCCAGGCCGGCGTCCAGGGCGTCGTTATCCTGAACGGCAAGACCGCCCATTCCGTCCTGCTCGAACTCTTCACCGAGACGGGTGCGGGCACTTTGCTCGTGCCCTGACCCGATGATCTCGCCGCTGACGGTCACTCGATCGGCAGCGGCCGTTCCAGCCTTTCGCTCGCCGGCGTCACTGTGCGCATCGAGGCAACCGCGATCAGCACGATCGCATAGGCGACGAAGTTGTAGATCAACCCGAGGCTCAGGCCTTCGGCATACACCTCCTGTCCCGACATTCCCGCAGCGGCGTTCCGCGCCAGATCAGAGAAGAAGATCTCGCTGACGATGGCGATCCCGAGCGCACTTCCCACCTGCTGGATCGCCTGAAGGGCGCCTGATCCGCCGCCGGCATCCTGCGGCGGCACACCGGCCAGCACGAGCTGGAACATCGGCGCAATCGCGATGCCCATGCCAAGGCCGCTCAGAAGAAACCAGGGCAGAAGCGCCATGCGGTCGATGGTATCGCCGACCGTTTGGATCTCCATTCGTAGCAGGCCCATGCCGATCGCCACCATGACGACGCCGGCAACTACTCGGATACGCGGCGCAATACTGCCGAGGCGGCCAGAGATGAGCGAGGCGACGAAGATGCCGACGGAGAAGGGCACGGTGGTCATGCCCGACTGCAGCGGGGTGAGGCCATAACCCTGCTGCAAGAACATCGCGAAGATCAGGAAGAAACCGGGCAGCGTCGAGAAGAAGGTCGCAGTCATCAGCGAGCCGATGACATAGTTGCGGTTTTTCATCAGCGCGACGGGTAAAAGTTCCGGTGCCTTGATGCGGTGCTGTCGGCGCTCCCAGAGGCCAAAGGCGATCGCGAAGGGAACGGCCATGGCCAACATGACGAAGCACCAGGCGGGCCAGCCGAAGCCTCGGCCCTCGATCAGCGGGAAGACGACGCAGAAGATCGCGAGTGCTGCCAGAATGATGCCACCAAAATCATTCTTCAGGCCGGGCTTCGGCGCAAGTGCCGGGATCAGGCGCCAGCCGAGCAGAATGGTGACGATCCCGACGGGGATGTTGATGAGAAAGATCGGCCGCCAGCCGAGATCGAACAGATTGAGCGCAATGAGCCAGCCGCCGAGGATCGGGCCGGAGACCGAGGCAAGACCGGCACTTAGACCAAAGAGCGAAAAGGCCGCGGCCCGCTCCTTCGGCGGGAACATCATCTGGGCGATCGCCAGGACCTGCGGCGTCATCACCGCGGCGCCCGCGCCCTGCAGGAGGCGTGCGACGACCAGCCAGCCGATATCGGGTGCGAGACCACACAGCAGAGAGGCGAACGTGAAGGCCGCCACACCGACGAGAAAAACCTGCTTCTTGCCCCTGACATCACCCAGTCGCCCGAAAGGCAGGAGCCCCAGCGCAAAGACCAGAACGTAGCCAGCGACCACCCATTCGATCTGGCTCGAGGTCGCGCCAAGTTCGGATTGCAGGCTTGGCAACGCGACGTTGACGATGGTGACATCGAGCAAGTTCATGAAATTTGCCAGCATCATGACCGCCAGCGCCGTCCAGCGCTTGGGGTATGGCTGTTCGGCGTCGGCGCTGATCGTTGGTGACGCGGGTGTCTTGGTGTGCACTTTTGTCTCCCCGCCCTCGGCGCGCTTGTGCCGTCCGGTGTATCGCGCAGCGGGATGGGTCGCAACGGGGCAAGGGTGTCCGTCATGGTGAGTCGGCCGTGGCGGCGTTCCTCTCCCCCTTGCGGGAGAGGATGGAAAAACGAAGGCTTAGGCGAGCGCAAGCCGCCTAAACTTCAGATTTTGCCGGAGAGGGGCAAGGTTCCGCTGGCGCAAAGCTCACCGAGCCCTCCTCTTGCGAAACCGCAAGGGGGGAGATGCGCGTCGCGCGCCTCCTCACACCAGAACCAACAACAAGACCCCGAATACAATCAGCACGCATCCCGCAATCTCCAGCCTGTTGATCCTCTCCTTGAAGAACAGCACCGACGACGCAAAGGTGAAGAGCATCTCGACCTGGGCCAAGGCTTTCACCACCGCCACCTGCTGCAGGGTCATCGCCGTGAACCAGCCGAAGGAGGCCGTGGCGCCGACGAAGCCGACGAGGGCGCTGACTTTCCAGGCGGCTCGGACGCGGGTCAGCTCTGTCCGATCACGCCAGGCCATCCAGAGAAACATCGACAGGGTCTGGATCGTGATGACGACGCAGAGCGTGTAGCCGGCCTGCACCATGGCATCCGGTGCGGGCAGGCTCGGGGACAGTGACAGTGAGGCGGTGCGATAGGCGATCGCGGAGACGCCGAAGAAGAAACCGGAGGCGAGGCCGATCAGAGCCGTTCGGCTTCCCACAGAGGTGACAAGGCTCAAGGGCGTGAAGGCCGTGCGCGCCACGGAAATCAGCATGACGCCGAGGATCGAGACGAGAATTGCGGCGGTCGTGCCCAAGCCGATCGTTTCGCCGAACAGAAGAAGCGCCAGCAAAGCCGCTTGCGCGGGTTCGGTGCGCGAATAGGCAGTGCCGACGGCGAAGTTACGGAACGAAAAGAGGTGCACAAGCAGGAAGGTCGCCGTGATCTGCGAGAGTGCGCCGATGACCGCCCAGATCGCAAAGGTCAGCCCTGGCACCGGCAGGGGACGGTCGAGGCCGAGGTGCAGGATTGTGAGGTAGAGGAAGGCGAAGGGCAGGCCGAAGCCGAAGCGGACGAAGGTCGCGCCTGTTGTGCCCATTCGGCCTTTCAGATGTTTTTGCAACGTCGAGCGCAGGTTTTGCAGGAAGGCGCTGCCAACCGTGATGAGGGCCCAAAGTTCCATGGAAGAGCGTCCAGAAGAGCCGCAGCGCGGGTGAATCGGCTTGCGGCGAGAGATCGGAAAAGGAGGCGGTTCGGCCTTGAGCTTACGCCTCAGGTCCTGCGGCTCACGCCTGACGCTTACGGATCGTGCCTGAACTCACCGGATGAAAACGCGCGGGCAGGCGCTTGCGGTCCTGCAGGACCACCACGCGTTCCATCGCCGAAATCGCCATCTTCTTTCCCATCTTTCCCAGATAGCACTTCCCGAACCGGCGACCAATGCTAATTAGAGGCAACGCGCCTGACGTCGTCAGGCCCTTCGCACCGCCCCAAGAGGACATGATGAACACGCCAGCCAAGATCCCCTCGCCCGCCGATTTTTCCCATGTGCGCGACTGGGTCTTCGACCTCGACAACACGCTCTACCCTCATCACATCAACCTCTTCGCGCAGATCGACACGAACATGACGGGTTTCGTGGCGGAACTGCTGCAGATGGAGCCAGCCGAGGCGAAGCTTCTGCAGAAGCGCTACTACCATGAACACGGCACGACGCTCGCCGGACTGATGCTGCACCACAAGGTCGATCCGAACGCGTTTCTGGAGCGGGCGCATGCGATCGACTATTCGGCGCTGATCCCGGATGAAGCACTGGGCACTGCGATCAAGCAGCTGCCGGGGCGCAAGTTTATCTTCACGAACGGCACGGTGGCGCATGCGGAAGCGGCTGCCCGGGCACTCGGGATCCTCGACCATTTCGACGACATCTTCGACATCGTCGCCGCCGATTACGTGCCGAAACCGGCAGGTGCCACCTACGACAAGTTTGCCAGCCTCAACCGGATCGACACGAAACATGCGGCCATGTTCGAGGACCTGCCGCGCAATCTGATGGTGCCGAAGGCGCTCGGCATGAAGACCGTGCTGCTCGTGCCGCGCAATCTGGATACCGCGATCCTGGAGACCTGGGAGCGGGTCGAACATATCGATGCTGCTGTCGTTGACTATCTCACCGACGATCTCACGACCTTCCTGCAGCGGCTGCTCTCCAATGCAGTGTGAGCTCAAGCTTACGAAAGTTTCATGCAGCTTACCGAGAGTTAAGTAGGTCCCGGACCTTGCCGCCGCTACGGTCACCCCATCGAAGCAGACACTCGAAAGGATACCAAATGAACGGCAAGACCCTGACGCTGGCCGCCGTGGCCGCCTCTCTGATGATCGGCACGGCCGGCAGCGCCTTCGCACAGGACCGCGGTGAACGCCGGGGCCCCGGCCGTGGTGGTCCGGAAGCGATGTTCGTACAGATGCTGCAGCAGCATGACACCAACAAGGACGGCAAGATCAGCAAGGAAGAAGCGACAGCAGCAAGCACCGCGCTGTTTGCCGCCATCGATGCCGACAAGGACGGCGTGCTGACCCCAGGCGAGATGCGCCAGCACCGCGAAGCGATGCGCGAAGAGAACAAGGCCAACCGTGAAGCCATGCGGGCCGAGCGCCAGGCGGCACGGGAAGCGGCCAAGGCCGACGCACCCACCCCACCCCCGGGTGATGCACCGCAGGAGCAGGCCATGAACGACGGCACGCGTGGCGAGGCTCGCGACGGCAAGCGCCATGAGGGCAAGCGTCAAGGTTGGCACAATGAACGTGCCGAGCGCGGCGAAAATCGTCGCGGTCCGGATGGCATGCGCGGCGCAGGTCGCATGATGCGGGTGGCCGATACCGACGAAAACGGCCAGATCAGTCAGGCAGAAGCCACCGCCATGGCCGACCGGATGTTCACGCGCATGGACCGCAACAATGACGGTTTCATCAGCGCCGACGACATGCCGAAGCGTCCGGTCATGTTCCGCTGATGCGGATCTTTGCAGATCGATGAATGCCGAAACGGCCCCTTACGGGGCCGTTTCTTCGTTGAGATCATAGAAGTCCGCGATGATCTTCCAGGCCTCTTCGGCCGTTTCGGCAAACTGGAAAAGCTTGAGATCGTCAGGGGCGATCGTGCCGAAGGCAGCGAGCGCTTCGAAGTTGACGATGTCCTCCCAGAAGGCCCGGGAGAAGAGGATCAGCGGGATCGGCGCCATGCGCTTGGTCTGGATCAGCGTGATCGTTTCGAAGAATTCGTCCAACGTCCCGAAGCCGCCGGGGAAAATCGTGATCGCCTTGGCGCGCATCAGAAAATGCATCTTGCGGATGGCGAAATAGTGGAAGTTGAAGCTGAGCTCCGGCGTGACGTAAGGGTTCGGCGCCTGCTCGTGCGGCAAAACGATGTTGAGACCGATCGAGGGGGCGCCAACCTCCTGAGCCCCGCGATTGCCGGCTTCCATGACACCCGGGCCACCGCCGGTCACGACCACATACTCCTGGTAACCGCTGTGTTGTGCCTGCTGCGAGCAGAGCTGGGCGAACTTGCGCGCCTCCTCATAGTAGATGGAGGCGTTTTCAAGGTTCTTCTTCTGGATATCGTTCTTGGCCGCCCATGCCGCTTCGCCGGGCGCGGGAATACGCGCGCCGCCGAACATGACGACCGTCGACTTGATGTTTCGCTCGGTGAGGATCATCTCCGTCTTCAGCAGTTCGAGCTGCAGACGGACCGGGCGGAGCTCCTCTCGGCAGAGGAATTCCTCATCGACATAGGCGAGCGTGTAGGAGGACGAAACCGATTGCGGCGTGCGCGGAATGACCTCAGCCGTCTGCTTGTCGGTCGAGCTGTCCTTCAAGGGATCCCAGGACCCATCCTTGCGCCTGTGCTTGCCGTTCTTCCACTGTGCCATGCCTCTTCCTTTCCCGAGCGCAGACTTCCTGCGGCTGTTTTCTTCCAGCCCTTTATGCGCTAGAGCTTTGCGCGAATTTTCGATCAGATCCTGATCGTTTCCATCCCCACGGTAGACAACGAAGTTTAAGGAATTCAGATGAGCGCCTCCGATCTCACCCAGCTCGAACACGTCATCGAAGCGGCATTCGACAACCGCGATACAGTAACGACGACGACCAAGGGCGAGATCCGCGATGCTGTGGAATCGGCGCTCAACCTGCTCGACAGCGGCAAGGCCCGGGTCGCCACGCGTGGCGAAGATGGCAGCTGGACCGTGCACCAGTGGCTGAAGAAGGCCGTGCTTCTCTCCTTCCGTCTGAACGACATGGAAGTCGTCAAGGGCGGCCCGGGCGCCTCGACGTGGTGGGACAAGGTGCCGTCGAAGTTCGAAGGCTGGGGCGAGAGCGAATTCCGCTCGGCCGGCTTCCGCGCTGTGCCGAACGCCGTCGTCCGTCGCTCGGCTTACGTTTCCAAGGGCGTCGTTCTGATGCCGTCCTTCGTCAATCTTGGCGCCTATGTCGGTGAAAACACCATGGTCGACACCTGGGCGACCGTCGGCTCCTGCGCCCAGATCGGCGCGAATGTGCATCTGTCCGGCGGCGTCGGCATCGGCGGCGTGCTTGAGCCACTGCAGGCCGGCCCGACCATCATCGAGGACAACTGCTTCATCGGCGCGCGTTCGGAAGTCGTCGAAGGCTGCATCATCCGCGAAGGCTCGGTGCTCGGCATGGGCGTCTATATCGGCAAGTCGACCAAGATCGTCGATCGCGCCACCGGCGAAGTGATGTATGGCGAAGTACCGCCCTATTCCGTCGTCGTTGCCGGCTCCATGCCCTCGGGCAATGCCGTCATGGCGAATGGCATGGCCGCGCCGCATCTCTACTGTGCCGTCATCGTCAAACGCGTCGACGAAAAGACCCGCTCGAAGACCGGCATCAACGAATTGCTGCGCGACTGAGCCTGATGGCGAAGCCGGGGCGCGAGATATCAGTCGGCTGGGCGCTTTTCCTTTGGGACGGGCGCATCGGCCGGCGCATCTTCATCCTCGGCACCCTTTTCTGGATGATGACGAACGCGGCCGTGCTCGCGTTCATCACGGGGCAATCGGACGAACAGGTCGCGTCCGGCTTCCTCTCGCTCTTCCTCGCCTTCGCTTCCCTCTCCCTGCTGTCGTTGCTGATGCTCGGCACCAAGAGGCTGCACGACATCGGCATGCCGGGTGTGGTGGCGGCCCTCCTGATCATGCCCGCGTTCTCACTGATCATCTTCTTCGTGCTCTGCGTCTGGCCCTCGGTCGATGATGACAACCGCTATGGACCGGGTCCTGATATGCGCTCGACCTGAGCGGGCGCGTGGTGGGTGACAGGCTCCGGCGGATCGGCTAAGTCTGCCTTATCTTCTCAAGGCACCGACGGCCGGGCTGAACCGGCACTCGGTCAATCCCGTAAAAGTTTTCATGACCGCTACCAATCCCGTCGATATCCTCCAGGCCCTTATCCGCTGCCCCTCCGTCACGCCCGCAGAAGGCGGCGCGCTCGATGTGCTGGAAGGCCTCCTTTCGCCTCTCGGCTTCAAGGTCGACCGAATGGTCGCCAAAGACGAGGGCACACCCGATATTGAGAACCTTTATGCCCGGGCGGGATCGGACGGACCGCATCTGATGTTTGCCGGCCATAGCGACGTGGTCCCCGTTGGTGCCGAGACAGACTGGAGCGCTGGCCCGTTCTCCGGTGATATCCGCGATGGCATGCTGTACGGCCGAGGCGCCGTCGACATGAAGGGCGGCATCGCCTGCTTCATAGCGGCCTACGCGCGGCTGGTCGAAGCCGGCAAGGTGCCGAAGGGCTCGGTCTCGCTGCTGATCACCGGCGACGAGGAAGGCCCTGCCGTCAACGGCACAGTGAAGTTGCTCGAATGGGCAGCAGAACGGGGCGAACGGTGGGACGCCTGCCTGGTCGGTGAGCCGACCAACCCCGATACGCTCGGCGACATGATCAAGATCGGCCGGCGCGGCTCGGTATCCGGTACCGTGACGGTCAAGGGTGTGCAGGGCCATGCGGCCTATCCGCATCTTGCCGACAACCCGGTGCGCGGAGCACTGTCGCTTGCGAAGAGCCTTATGTTCCCGGCTTTCGATCAAGGCACAGAGAACTTCCAGCCGTCCAACCTCGAAGTGACCACGGTCGACGTCGGCAATGCAGCAACGAACGTCATCCCGGCATCCGCTCGCTTCAAGTTCAACATCCGCTTCAACGATGTCTGGACTGCAGACAGTGTCAAGGCAGAGATCATTCGCAGGCTGGATGCGGCAGCTGTTGATCCGGAGCTTCGGCCGGACCGAGCGGCAATCGGCTATGACATCACCTGGTCGGAGCGGCCGAGCCATGTGTTTTTGACGCGCAACAATGCGCTGATCGCCTCGCTGTCGGGTGCGATCGAAACGGTGACGGGCAAGACGCCGAAGCTCTCGACCACGGGCGGCACGTCGGATGCGCGGTTCATCAAAGATTACTGCCCCGTCGTCGAATTCGGCCTCGTCGGCCAGACCATGCATATGGTCGACGAGCGGGTCGCCGTTTCGGATCTGGAAACGCTCGCCGTGATCTATCAGACCTTCATCGAACAGTGGTTCGCCCATGCCGACGCTTAAAGAGGTCGAGTTCTATCTCAGGGGCCTCTGGCTGCTGTTCAAGCAGGATCCATCAGGCTTTTCCTATCTCGACCTCAGCGATCGCGGTGCGATGCGCTCTTTCTGGGCGATCCTCTGGGCACTTCCCGCGATCCTGATCTCGTTTGCCTGGTGGCGGCTGCTCTATCTTCAGGGGCGGCCGGAGGGGACGGAGACCGGGGCAGTGTTCTTCTTCCGCCTTGCGCTGGTCGAGGCGTCGAACTGGCTCTTTCCGCTGATCCTGCTGGGGGTTCTCTGCTGGACTATCGGGATCGGCGAGAAGTTCGCGTCCATGGTGGTGGTGACCAACTGGCTCGCGCTGCCGGTCTCCTATTCCTACGGCCTACTGGTCCTGCTGATGATGTTCGTGCCCGGCCTGGCGGGCATCGTGGCGCTCTTGTGGTTTCTGCTGATGATCACGGTCATCGCGGCGCTCTTCCGCATCATGCGCATGGTCGTTGGCGAGCAGTTGCTGATGGTCTCGACCATCGTCCTGATTCTGCTCGTGCCCTCGATGATCATTGCCGAACTGCTGGAACGCTATCTCGGCGTCTATCCGGGTTGAGCCTGAGGCTCAGCGAGCGAACGGCTCGTCGCCGGGATAATCCACTGCCATGAAGAACAGTCCTTCCGGCGGGGCGACAGGCCCGCAGGCTGCTCGGTCGCGGGCTTCGAGCGCCGCAAGCACATCTGAAGGCGTCATCTTGCCCTCGCCGGCAAGCTTCAGCGTGCCCGCGAAAGACCGGATCTGATTGTGCAGGAAGCTCTGGGCCGTGGCGCGGATCTCTATGAGCTCAGCTGATCGCTTGACATCCAAACGATCCAGCGTGCGAACGGGGCTTTTCGCCTGGCAATGGGCCGAGCGGAAGGTGGTGAAGTCGTGATGACCGACGAGCTGCTGGGCTGCCGCATGCATGGCCTCGTGGTCGAGAGGCTTCGGCACCCACCATGCCCGTTTGTCCTCGAGCGCGAGACGCGCCGGGCGGGTGATGATGCGGTAAAGATAATGGCGGCGAAGCGCCGAGAAGCGTGCATCGAACTCGTCCGGTACGGCCTGTATGTCGAGCACGGCGACCTGTTCCGACGCCATGGCCAGATGGGCGTTCAATGCATTGCGCAGCTTGTGCGGCACCCAGTCCCGCGACAAATCGGCATGGATGACCTGGCCCATGGCGTGAACGCCGGAATCGGTGCGGCCGGCGCCCCGGATCACGACAGTCTCGCTGGTCAAAGACAGGATCGCCTGTTCCAGGGCGGCCTGGATCGAGTGACCGTTCTCCTGGCGCTGCCAGCCGACATAGGCCGAGCCATCATATTCGACGGTCATGCGGAAGCGGGGCATCAGGCGATCACCGTGCCCTTGGGGAGTGGCGTACCACGCAGGAAGTCCTCGGCGTTCAGTGCCTTGCCGCCGGCCTTCTGGAGGCGGGCGAGGCTGACGGCGCCGATCCCACAGGCGATCGTCAGGCGATCGTCGAGGGCCGTGCCGGCGGCCGCCAACACTCCATCCTTCTCGGCGAGATGCGAGGCGAGGAGCTTGACGCGTTCGGGCTTGCCGTTGACCTCGACCTCGGTCCAGGCGCCCGGGAAGGGCGAGAGGCCGCGGATATGGTTGTGGACCTCAGTTGCCGAACGAGAGAAGTCAACGCGGGTCTCGGCCTTGTCGATCTTGGCCGCATAGAGCACACCATCTTCGGCCTGGGGGACGGTTACGAGTGTTCCAGCTTCGAGCCCCGCCATTGCCTCGACCATGGCTTCGGCGCCGGCCAAGCTCAGGGCGTCGTGCAATTCGCCAGCAGTCATGTCGGGACCGATCGCAACCTTCCAGGTCAGCGCAACAGGGCCCGTGTCGAGGCCCTTGTCCATGTTCATCACCATCATGCCGGTCTCGGCATCGCCGGCCATGATGGCGCGCTGGATGGGGGCGGCCCCCCGCCAACGCGGGAGCAGCGAAGCATGGCCGTTATAGGCGCCGAGGCGCGTGCCGTTGAGGATCGCCTCCGGCAGCAGCAAGCCATAGGCAACGACCACCGCGACGTCGGCCTGGAGCGCAACGAAGGCGTCCCTGTCCGCCTGATCGCGGAAATTCAGGGGATGGCGGACTTCGATGCCGAGTTCTTCGGCGGCCTGATGGACCGGCGACTTCTGCAGGTCGAGACCGCGGCGCCCGCCCGGACGCGGCGGCTGCGAGTAAGCGGCGACGATCTCGTGGCCCGCCGCATGCAGCGCTTTCAGGGTCGCGACGGAAAAGTCCGGCGTGCCCATAAAGATGATGCGAAGTGCCATCGTGTCTGCCTCAAGCGGTTGCTGACGCCCAGAGCACTTCCGGCGAAGACGGAGTCGCCGTCAATGCTCTATCATTCTATTTTTACGCAATTCCGGACGCAAAACCGCTTCGCACTTTTGCTGGATTTGCTCGATATCAGATCTTCTGACGGGCGGCCTTGGTGAACCTCTTGATCACCATCTCGCGCTTCAGACGGGAGATGTGATCGATGAAGAGCACGCCGTTCAAATGGTCGATCTCGTGCTGCAGGCAAGTGGCGAGCAGGCCATCGGCTTCGGTCACGGTTTCCTTGCCGTCACGGCCGATCGACTTCACCGTGATCGAGGCCGGGCGCTCGACCTCGGCGTAGTAATCGGGGATCGACAGGCAGCCTTCCTCGTAGACCGAGCGCTCGTCGGAGCTTTTGATGATTTCCGGATTGATGTAGACGAGCGGCGCTGGCTCTTCGCCTTCCTTGGCGAGATCGATGACGAGCAGCCGGCGCGGCACGCCGACCTGGATGGCCGCCAGCCCGATGCCGGGCGCTTCATACATGGTTTCGAGCATGTCATCGATCAGCTGCTCGAGCTCGGCATCGACGCGCTCGATGGGCGCGGATACCTGACGCAGCAGGGGATCGGGCAGGATAATGAGAGGCTTGATGGTCATGGCCTCCCTTAGCGCAACTTCCCCACGGAGGAAACGGAAAAAACGCGTGGCTCTTCCCGTTTGACAACCGGTCAGGCGGCTCGACGCCCCCCGACCTGGCGCGCCTCAGGCATGGTGCCGTCGCCACGGGTTCGGATCTGCGACAACTGCTCGACGAGACCAGCGACCTCGGTCCGCAGACGGCGCGTCTCGTCCGACGTGCGCTCGACCATGTCGCTGTTCTCATGGGTGAGCAGGTCCATATTGCGGGTCGCCTGGTTCACTTCGTTGAGCCCGATCGCCTGATCCTTGGCGGCCGTCGCGATGTCGGAGACGAAGGTGTCGATCGCATCGATGCGCGTGATGATGTCTGTCAGCGCTTCGCCGGTGCCGGTGACGAGGCCGACACCTTCCTTGACCTGGGCGGAGCTCTGGGAAATCAGCTGCTTGATTTCCTTGGCCGCATCGGCTGAGCGCTGGGCGAGCTGGCGGACTTCCTGGGCGACCACGGCAAAGCCCTTGCCGGCATCGCCCGCGCGAGCTGCCTCGACGCCGGCGTTGAGCGCGAGCAGATTGGTCTGGAAGGCAATTTCATCGATCACGCCGATGATTTTGGAGATCTCGGTGGAGGACTTTTCGATCGCATCCATGGCGGAGACAGCCTTCGACACGACCGTGCCTGATGTCTTCGCCTGCTGCTGCGTATCGCGCACTTCCTGCGAGGCACGCTCGGCATTGGCGGCCGTCTGGCTGACGCTGACGGACAGCTGCTGCAAGGCGGTGGAGCTCTCCTGCACGCCGCTTGCCTGTCGGGTCGTACGGCTTGCCAGCTCGCTGGAGGCGTGAGCGATCGCATCGGTTCCGCTCAGAATGCCTTCCGAGGCGCGGCGGATTGCGGCAAAGGATACGTTCAGGCGATCGACCGTATCGTTGTAATACCCTGCCATCTCCTTGAAATTCTCGGGCAGATCGGTGGTCATGCGGGCTTCAAAGTCACCCTGCGCGAGCGATTCCAGGCCACGACGCAGATGCTCCATGGCGATCGCCTGATCGGCCTCGAAACGGGCACGCTCTTCCTCGAGCGCCCGGCGCCGGCTTTCGAGCTCTTCCAGATAGACGGAAATCGAATAGTCCATGTCGAGCATGGCGGCCTTGACCACGGCGCGCATCTTGTCGGCAAGCGAGGCGGCATGCTGTTTGCCGAACGGGAAGGGCCAGTGCTTGACCAGGATGCCGGCCAGAAGTTCGCCCACCAGCATGGAATAGCCACCGATATACCAGCGTGGCTCAAGCCCGATACGGGCATGGGCCTTGCCGACTGCGGTGACGCCGCGGACGTAGTTTTCATCGAAGTTGCCGCTCGCGACCTTGTCCCAATGACCGATCTGGGCGCTCTTTGCGCCATTCATGTGGGCGCCGTCGCGGAAATGTGCGGCGGTCTTGCCGGTCTTTGAAACCTTGGCGTAAAACTTGTCGAGTGCCCCGCCCAGGATATCCTTGATCGTAGGGCGAAGCTCGGAGAGCGTACCGCGCGTCTTCTGATCGATTTCCAGGAATTCAAGACGTTCGGTGAGGTCGTTCTGAGTGTTCGAGGTCATGATGCGATGAGGACTTTCGGTTTGACTGCTATCAACCAGAACTGCCACGGTTTGCTGAATAGTTTCTAAACGGTAGCGCGCATTCCGCGCTACCGTGTGGGGCAGAGTCCGGTTTAGGAGGCCATGCGGTAGTTGCTGCCATGGTTCGAGGTCTGCGTGCGGCTGCCGCTCGTCTTGAAACCTTGCAGCGCCTGAACGAGGCGCCCTGCCTCTTCCATCAGCGTTGCGGTCTGGGCCGAGCTCTCCTCGACCATGGCAGCGTTGCGCTGAGTAATCTGATCCATCGACTGCACTGATGTGTTGACCTCACGCAGACCGCCCGACTGATCGGCGGCAGCAGCCGCGATCTTGGAGACGATCTCGTTGATCTCGCCGATGCGCACGATGATCTTGCCAAGGGCACTGCCTGCATTGTTGACGAGGCCAACACCGGCTTCGACCTGCGTCGAACTCTGCGAGATCAGGTTCTTGATCTCGCGGGCGGCGTTGGCGCAACGCTGCGCGAGCTCGCGGACTTCCTGGGCGACGACGGCAAAGCCACGTCCGGCCTCACCCGCACGGGCCGCCTCGACGCCGGCATTCAGCGCCAGAAGGTTGGTCTGGAAGGCAATCTCGTCGATGACGCCGATGATCTTGGAGATCTCGTCGGAGGATTTCTCGATCGCACCCATGGCATCCACGGCGCGGGAGACGACTTCTTCGGAGACGCGGGCTTCCGTCAGGGCCGCGCCGACGACCGAGGCCGCCTCCTTCGCGCCATCGGCGGTCAAAGTGACATTCTGGGTCAGTTCGTGCAGCGCGGCCGTGCTTTCCTCGAGACCTGCCGCCTGCTGTTCGGTGCGCTGGGCGAGATCATCGGTGGCATCGGAAATCGCAGTCGTCGACTTGAAGATCTCGTCGGCGGAATGGCGGACCGTCGTGATCGTCGCCCGCAGAGCATCGACCGATGCGTTATAGTCGACTGCCATTTGCGCGAAATTGGAAGGCAGGTCGGCCGGAAGGCGAGCTTCGAGATCGCCGGCAGACAGCTTGCCGAGTGCGCCGCGCAGGGCTGCGAGCGCCGTTGCCTGCTCGGCCTCGGCCTTCAGGCGAGCGTCTTCTGCCGCCTGACGCTGCTCGGCCAGGATCGCAAGATAGACGGAGATCGAATAGTCCATGTCGAGCAGGGCAGCCTTGACGACGACGGAGATCTCTTCGGCGAGCTGCTCGGAATTGCGCCGACCGAAACGGCTCGGCCAACGTTCGCGAACGACCGCATGCACGAGCTGCTCGAGAACGAGCGCATAACCGCCGATATACCAGCGCGGCTCGAGGCCAATGCGGGCATGAGCCTTGCCGACCTTCGTGACACCCTCGACATAGCTGTCCGTGTAGTCGGCGGTGCCGACGATGCCCCAGTGTTCTTCCTGGCGCTTCTTGGCACCCTTGATGTGATCTTCGTTGCGAAAGAAAGCGGCGGTTTCCGGAACCTTGCGCACCTTGTCGTAGAAGATTTCGAGCGCACCGCCGATATTCTTGCGGATCAGCGGTCCCAGTCGTCGCAGGGTATCCCTACCCTTGTCGTCCAATCCCAGGAAGCGAAGACGGTTCTTCAGATCTGTATTTTCGGTTTGCGACGCCATGGACGGTACTTCACTTTTCTGATTCACAAAAATATCAGCGATTGCTGATAAATGACCTTCAGGGAATTCTAAAATGGTAAAGTTTCGGTTGCCGAAGGAGAGCTTATTTTCACCTCCGTCGGAATGCCGGCGTGCCGATGAACGAAAAATGTCCAGATATCCGGGCAGAGATTGATCATCGTCACCAATGAAAGACGTGTAGTTGTTTCGCCGACGCAACCTGCGCCGCCCCATCAGTCCGCCGGCGTTCACTCTTTGATCTGTTTTCGCAGACCGAATCAGCTATCATCCGAGCTATGAACCTTCTCGACATCCCGGCAGTGACCATTGGCTCAGTCACTCTTCAGCCCGCGTTCCTCATTGGCCTTGCGGCTGCTCTGTTTTTCCTGCCCGTCGTTGTGATAGTCATCGCCGCGATGCGGGCCGCACGTCTGCGTGCCGAATTGCGAGAGGAGACAGCCCGGCGGGACGAAGCTTCAGAAGCGCGGCTTGCAGAACTGCTGAAAGCCCAGGCCGAAATGCAGGGACGGCTTGCAACCATGGCCGAGGTCTTCGGCAGCCGCCAGGCAGAGCTCAACCAGTCGATCAGCCAACGGCTTGACGGCATGACGCATCGGCTGGGCACGACGATCACCGAGCAGACAAAGTCGACGCATGACAATCTGCGAACGCTGCAGGAGCGACTGGCGGTGATCGATGCCGCGCAGAACAACATCCAGTCGCTGGCCAAGGATGTCGTTGGCCTCCAGGCGATCCTGTCCAACAAGCAGACGCGCGGCGCCTTTGGCCAGTCGCGCATGGAGACGATCGTCGCAGACGGGCTGCCGATGGGCGCCTATGCGTTCCAGACCACACTCTCCAACGGTTCGCGACCGGACTGCACCATCCGAATGCCGAACAATTCGCCGCCGCTGGTGGTCGATGCAAAGTTCCCGCTGGAAGCCTGGAACGTGATCCGGGAGACGGAAAATCCGGAGCAGAAGAAAGCAGCGTCGCAGCAGTTCCGCCGGGATATGGAGGTGCATATCCGCGGCATATCGGAGAAGTATCTGATCCCCGGCGAGACCCAGGACATGGCCTTCCTGTTCGTGCCGTCGGAATCGATCTTCGCCGAGATCCACGAGAACTTCGAAGGCATTGTGCAGAAGGCGCACCGACAGAAAGTGGTGATCGTTTCGCCATCGTTGCTGATGCTCTCCATCCAGGTGATCCAGGCGGTGCTGAAGGACCAGCGCATGCGCGAGCAGGCGCACCTGATCCAGGGCGAAGTCATCCGCCTGATGGAAGACCTTGGACGTCTTGATGATCGGACGCGAAAGCTGCAGAGCCACTTCCTCGCGGCCCAGAAGGATGTCGAGATGATCATCACGTCCTCAGACAAGCTGGCAAAACGCGGCGCCAAGATCGAAGCCATGGAATTCGAGACGCCGGGCGGACGAGACGATAGCGACGAGGCGCCCGCCCGCGCCGTCGAGAGCCGCACGGGCCTCCTCAAGCTCAGGGTTGTTGACGAGGACTGAGACCCGGTCCAAAAGAGCGCGACAGCCTAGAGCACTCAGGGAGGCACCGCGCTCATGATCACCGTTTTCGGCTCCATCAACATGGACCTCGTCGCCACCACGCCAAGGCTCCCGAAGCCGGGCGAAACGGTCGCCGGAACGGGATTTGCGACAGCCGCGGGCGGCAAGGGTGCCAACCAGGCGCTGGCGGCCCGGCGCGCCGGGGCCGAGGTACGTATGACGGGCGCTGTCGGTCGCGACGAGTTCGCGGACCCCGCGCTTGATCTTCTCGACAAGGCTGGGACCGATCTTTTAGGTGTGGCCCGTGTCGATGGTCCGACCGGCACCGCGCTGATCCTGGTGGGTGGCGACGGCGAGAACATGATTGCCGTCGTGCCCGCCGCCAATGGTACCGTCAGCACTGCGCAGGCCGAGAGCGCCGTAGAGGGCATGCAGGACGGCGATATCCTGATGGTGCAGCAGGAGGTGCCAGCGGGCTCCGTCGAGGCTGCGCTGAAGAGCGCGAAAGCCCGGGGCGTCCGCACGCTGCTCAACATCGCCCCCCTCATCCCGGAGACAGAAGCTCTGGCAGCACTTGCGGATATCGTGATTGCCAACGAGACCGAATTCGAACGACTGGTCGGCCGTGACAACCTGACAGGCGATGAGCGGGAGCAGATCCTCCTCGACATGCATGGCAAGACCGGACAGATCCTGATCGTCACCCTCGGCGCCGATGGCGTGATCGCTGCCGAAGCTGGTACTCTGCACCGGACCAAGGGCCTGAAGATCGTGCCGGTCGATACGGTCGGCGCAGGCGATACCTTCTGCGGCTATCTTGCAGCGAGCCTGGACGCTGGTCTTGCTTTCGGCGATGCGCTGCGCCGCGCGGCCGTCGCCGGGTCACTTGCCTGCCTCAAGGCGGGCGCCCAGCCGGCAATCCCGGACGCGGGCGAGGTTGCCGCCGCGCTTTGAGCGTTCGCGGGGCGCGGGCACAAGTCTGATTTATTGCCCGTTAAGCAATGGATCATAGCATCGGTCGCGATCGGGGTATGTGAAAGCATGCCCGGCCGCGCCATGAGGGTGTGGAACGAATGCCCCTGCGTCCTGATCCTCAGTTTTCGAGGCTTCCATGTTCGCCTTTTTTACCCGTTCGATCGCCGCCAAGCTCCTGGTCGTCACCGGAGTCGCCATCGGACTTGTGCTTTTCCTTTCCAATCTCGTTTTGATTTCGCAGACCCGCGACCGTGTTCACGCGCTGACCATGGAACAGGCGGATGCCGAGGCGAAATCGATCGCCCGTGAAGTTGCCGGCGATATCGGCGAACTGGCGAGTGCGGCCCGCACAATGGCCGGCGTCATCGGCCGCGGTCATGAGGGACAATCCTTCGATCGCCAAGGCGTCACGAACATCCTGAAAGCCAATCTCGAGCAGAACCCGTTCGCTTTCGGAAGCTGGATGGCGGAAGAGCCCGGCGCCATTGACGGCCGCAAGGACGACGTGAAGGGACAGGCAAATCTCGGCGCCAATGACGACGGGATATTTACCCCTTACTGGTCCAAGGACCGAAATGGCGCGATCCAGTTCTCGACCTTCGGCGCCAAGTATGATGCCGAATGGTATGCGCTTGCGGCCAAGAGCGGCAAAGGCGCGATTACGGCTCCCTATCTGGCCGAAGGCACCGATGTGCCGACCACAATGAGTTCCATCGCCTATCCGGTGTTCTCCGGTGGCAAGATGATCGGCGTCAGCGGCGTCGACATCTCGCTTCTGTCCCTGTCCGACAAGCTCAAGGCGCTCAAGCCTTTCGAAACCGGCCGCGTGCTCCTGGTGGCACAGGGCCAGCAATGGCTGGTGGCCCCGACGGACGAACTCTTGATGAAGCCGTATGAGGAAGCCGGCGCAGACGCGCTGAAGACGGCACTCTCAAGCGGCACCGGCAACCTCGTTCCCAATCTGGCGGACGCCAATGGCGAAGGCTTCGACCGGTTGCTCTTTCCCTTTGCCGTGCCTGGCGTGAACACGACATGGGCTGTCATCATCGACATCCCGCATGCCGCGATCAATGCGCCCGTCGAGGCGCAGACCCTGATGATGATCATCGGCGGCCTGATCGTGCTCGGTGCCGTCATGCTGGCGCTGTTCCTGGCAGTTCGTTCGATCGCTCAGCGCCCGTTGCATGGTCTCGTCGGCGACGTCGAACGCATGACCAAGGGCGACTATGCCAGCGACGTTTCCAACCAGGACCGCCAGGATGAAATCGGTCTTGTCGCCAAGGCGCTCGACGGCTTCCGCCACAAGCTCGCCGAAAGCAACATGCTTGCCGCCGAAGCCGACGCACAGCGCAAGGCCGCCGAAGGCGAGCGCCGTCGCAACGAAGAGGAACGCAATCAATCCGCTTCCGTGCAGCAGCATGTCGTCACGGCACTCGGCAGCGGTCTCGCCCAGCTTTCGCAGGGCAACCTCACCTATCGGATCGCCGACGAATTCCCGGGCGAGTATGCCGCCCTGAAACGCGACTTCAACGATGCGGTGGCGAGCCTCGAACAGGCAATCGCCTCGGTCAACGGCAGCGTCGTGAACATCGCCGCTGGCACGAGCGAAATCTCGGAAAGTGCAGCCGATCTTTCCAAGCGCACCGAGCAGCAAGCGGCAAGCCTGGAGGAAACGGCGGCCGCACTGAACGAACTGACCGAACAGGTCAATTCCAGCGCCGACAATGCCGGAACGGCCGCCAACACCGTCTCGGTCGCCGTCAAGGATGCCGAGAAGTCCGGTGAAGTCGTGCAGAAGGCGGTTGCCTCCATGCACGGGATCGAGCAGTCGTCGCAGGAGATCTCCCGCATCATCGGCGTGATCGACGAAATCGCCTTCCAGACGAACCTTCTGGCGTTGAATGCCGGTGTCGAAGCGGCGCGCGCTGGCGAAGCCGGCAAGGGCTTCGCGGTTGTCGCCCAGGAAGTGCGCGAGCTTGCGCAGCGCTCGGCCACGGCGGCGAAAGAAATCAAGGCGCTGATCAATGCGTCGGCTGCCCAGGTCAAGGACGGGGTGGAGCTGGTCGGCCAGGCCGGGCAGACACTGGAGAAAATCTCCCAGCAGGTCATGCAGATCAACGGCCTCATCCGCCAGATCTCGGCTTCAGCCAGCGAGCAGGCATCGGGGCTGAAGGAAGTGAATGCGGCCGTGAACCAGATGGACCAGGTGACCCAGCAGAACGCTGCGATGGTGGAAGAGACGACGGCCGCCAGCATGGCGCTGCGCACCGAGTCCGACACGCTGCGCGGCCTCGTGGCGAAGTTCCAGGTTACGGGTGCCGCCGCACCGGTTGCTGCCCTGCGCGCTGCGGCGGAGACGATGCGAAGCCCCGCAACCTCAACCGCTGCAAGCCCCAGAGCACCGGTCTATTCTCCGGCCCCCCGCAAGGTGGCGGCGGCAGGCGGCGCTGCGCCAAGCGCGGACAATTGGGAAGAGTTCTGAGTTTCAGAGCCGAAGTCCAAATCGAAGGGCGCTGCCACGGCAGCGCCCTTCTTCGTTCGATCAAAGGCGGGCAAAGCGCTCGATCAACAGATCGAAGAAACCGTCGGCATCGACGCTGCGCATGAAAGTCGCATTCGGCGTGCGACCGGAGACGCGCCACCAGTCGACGACGGTCATGCCGACCGTCAGCTCGGACTGCAGCTCGATCTCGACATTGCAGTGCCGTCCAGAGAAGAGCTCGGGCTTCAGGAGGTAAGCAACCACCGTCGGATCATGCAGAGGGCCGCCGTCCGAGCCGTATTTCTCCTCGTCGAAGCGCTCGAAGAATTCCAGCCACTCGACCATGACCTTGGCCGGCTTTGTGCCGAGCGCCGCCATGCGGGCAACGCGGGCCTTGGTGGTCATCAGCTGGTGGGTGACATCAAGCGGCATAATGGTGACCGGCATGCCTGAACCGAGGACGGCGGCTGCGGCATGCGGATCGACATAGATGTTGAACTCGGCGGCTGGCGTGATGTTGCCCCCCTCGGAGAAGCCACCACCCATCATCACCAGTTCCTTGACGCGCGGAGCGATATCAGGCGCCTTCTGAAGCGCAAGGCCGATGTTTGTCAGCGGGCCAAGCGTGCAGAGCGTCACCGTGCCTACCGGCTCGTTGCGGATCGTCTCGATGATGAAGTCGACAGCGTGCCGGCTCTGGACGACCATGGTCGGCTCCGGCAGCACCGCACCATCAAGGCCGGTCTTGCCATGGACGTGTTCTGCCGTGACGAGCGGCCGGACCATCGGACGATCCGCGCCCTCAAAGACCCGGCGATCGGTCTCGCCGCAGAGCTCGCAGACGATGCGGGCATTGCGGCTCGTCATCGTGAGGGGCACGTTGCCGGCGACCGTGGTAATGCCGAGCAGTTCGAGTTCATCGGGGCTGGCAAAGGCGAGCATGAGGGCGGCGGCATCGTCCTGACCGGGGTCAGTGTCGATGATGATCTTGCGGGGTTCTGTCATGGGGCAATCCTAAAGTCTGATGGCCCGAGGCTTGGAACGCGGGTTCGCTTTTGTCAAGCAAGACAGTGCTTGTCGGGGGCCGTGCAATTTCCCATATTTGGCAGACGACGACAGTCCTTCAGGGCTGCACAAGGGAATGAAATGACGCGCAACAGACTGCCAACCGAAGCCTTTCTCATCACCTTCGACACCGGCGACGGCAGCGCCTTCCGGCGCCCGCGCGGCAGCGACGGATACCCGCCCTACGACATCGAGCGGCTGGCGCCGCAGAAGGGGGCAGAACGGTTGCGCGTCACGCTGGCAGTAGCCGGTTTTGCAGAGAACGAACTCGATGTCAGCGTGGAGGCCAATCAGCTCGTGATTCGGGGCAAGCAGGCAGAACGCGAGGAGGCGGATTATCTCTTCCGCGGCATTGCTTCACGTCAGTTCCAACGGGTCTTTGCCATTGAGGACGGTATGGAAGTGACCGGGGCCTCGCTGAGAAACGGCCTTCTGGCAATCGAGATCATCCGGCATGATCCCGTGCATCTAGTAAGGAAAATTAACATCTCCACCGCAGAATGAAGTTCGCGGCAATGTTCGGCCGCCTCTCCCTCATACGCGGAGGATCGGAATGTTACTCAAAGAAGCCTCATCCAGCCTGACGAAATCCCAACTGGCGCATCTCGGTGCCGGCGAAGTGGGCTATATCAGGAAGATGAAATCAGACGAAGTCTCTCGCTGTTTTCCGGAAGCCCCGGAAATCGATCCAACGCTGGATCTCTGGGCTTTGTTTGCCGCAGACGGCACGCCGATCCTGCTCACCGACAACAGGTCCAGTACCTTTTTCAAGGCTGCAGAAGACGACCTGACCACCGTTTCGCTGCACTGACAGGTGCAGCGAGTTCCCATCTCACCGAGATGAGAATCGGTCAGCGCTTGAGAAATGTCAGATAGGCCGATGACCGGCCTTCACGCCGGGCCTTGGCTTCATAGCGCGTCCCCGGCCAGCCATCATAGGGCGTGAGCCAGTCGCTCGCATTGCGAGCTCTCCATTCGAACCCACCATGATCGCGGCAGTGCTGCAGCGTCCAGTTGACGTAAGTGTCGATGTCAGAGGCGAAGCAGAAAATGCCTTCCGGCTTCAGGACCTTGTGGAAGCGCTGCAGATTGACCTGCGAGACGAAACGACGCTTCCAGTGCTTTTTCTTGGGCCAGGGATCGGCGTAGAGGAGATCGATCTGATCGATCTGGCCTTCCGGCAGCCAGTCCAGCAATTGTGTCGCATCATCGTCGTAGACGCGGATGTTCTTCAAGCCCTCGGCCTCAACGACCGCGAGCAGTTTCGCCATGGAATTGACGAAGGGTTCGACGCCGATGAAGCCTGTGGTCGGATTGGTGCGGGCGCGGTGAACCAGATGCTCACCGCCGCCGAAACCGATTTCCAGACGGATCTTGTCGACGGAAACAGTGAAGAGCGACTTGAGGTCGGCCGGCACCGCGGATGCGAGGTCGACCTTCAGCTCCGGCAGGACGGTTTCCATGCGCTCGACCTGTTGCTCGCGCAACGGCTTGCCCTTGCGTCGACCGAAGAAGGCTTCGGTCGACCGTGTCCTGCGTTCCTGTTCCATCATTCAGATCAAGCCTTGATCGCATCCTTGAGCGGCTTGACCAGGTCCAGCTTCTCCCAGGAGAAGGAACCGTCACGGCCAGCCTTGCGGCCGAAATGGCCGTAGGCCGACGTCTTAGCATAGATCGGCTTGTTCAGGTCAAGATGGCGGCGGATGCCCGACGGGGACAAATCCATCACCTTGCGGATGCCGGCTTCGACCTCGTCCTCGGTCACCTTGCCGGTGCCATGCAGGTCGACATAGATCGACAGCGGCTGGGCAATGCCGATGGCATAGGAGATCTGGATCGTGCAGCGCTCGGCGAGACCGGCAGCGACGACGTTCTTCGCGAGGTAGCGTGCCGCGTAGGCAGCCGAGCGGTCGACCTTGGTCGTGTCCTTGCCGGAGAAGGCGCCGCCACCATGGGGAGCCGCACCGCCATAGGTGTCGACGATGATCTTGCGGCCGGTGAGGCCTGCGTCACCATCGGGACCGCCGATGACGAACTTGCCGGTCGGGTTGATGTACCAGGCGCAATCGTCGGCGATCTTCAGTTCGCCCAGGGCTTCGCGGATGAAGGGCTCGACGACATCGCGGACCTTCTTGGAATCCCAGCTTTCGTCGAGATGCTGGGTGGAAAGAACGATCGAGGTTGCTTCTGCCGGCTTGCCGTCGACGTAACGCACGGTCACCTGGCTCTTGGCGTCTGGGCCAAGCTTGCCGACATCACCCTCGCCCTTCTTGCGGGCAGTGGAGAGCGTCTGCAGAATCTTGTGCGAATAATAGATCGGGGCCGGCATCAGGTCCGGCGTTTCCTTGCAGGCGTAACCGAACATGATGCCCTGGTCGCCAGCGCCTTCGCTGTTGGAGCTGTCGGCAGCCTTGTCGACGCCCTGGGCGATGTGCGCGGACTGCGAATGCAGGAGCACGTCGATCTTGGCGGTCTTCCAGTGGAAGCCGTCCTGCTCGTAGCCGATATCGCGGATCGCCTTGCGGGCGGCGGACTTGAACTTAGCGGGGTTGATGACCTCGTTGCCATTCTTGTCGGTCTTCATCAGGCTCGGCGGAAGGCGGACCTCACCGGCGATGACGACACGGTTGGTGGTGGCAAGCGTTTCGCAGGCGATGCGTACGGTCCAGGGATCAACGCCGGTCTTGGCGGCTTCGCGATACACGAGGTCGACGATTTCGTCGGAAATTCGGTCACAAACCTTGTCCGGATGACCTTCGGATACGGACTCGCTGGTAAATAGGTAATTCGCACGCATCGGGATTCCCCTCAAAGTATGGATAGCGGGCATCGTTACTCAGTTCGAAACCCGATGACAAGGACACAACCACATAAATATATCTTTATGTGAGTAAATTTTTCCTTCTGCGGACACAAAAAAAGCGGCCCTGCGGCCGCTCTCTTTGTCAGGCGTATATTCAGCTCACTCGCTGTCGGCTTCGGCCGCCAGCGCCTTGACCAGATCAACGATCTTGCGACGGACCTTGGCGTCGCCGATCTTCACGAAGGCGCGGTTGAGCTGCAGGCCTTCGGAGGACGACAGGAAGTCAACGACATAATTCGAGCTGGAGGCTTCAGCCATGCCCGAGTTCGACGGCTGATCGCCCGGCGCATCTTCGAAGAAGAAGGATACCGGCACCGTCAGAATGTTGGAGATGTTCTGAAGACGGCTCGCGCCAACGCGGTTGGTGCCCTTCTCATACTTCTGGATCTGCTGGAAGGTGATGCCCAGGCTCTCACCCAGCTTCTCCTGGCTCATGCCCAGCATGGTGCGACGAAGGCGAATCCGGCTTCCGACATGGATGTCAATCGGGTTCGGCTTCTTCTTGTTCTCGATCATTAATGTCGTCCTGACAAAATTGTTGGCGTTGCGACCATAACCTCATGCCCGCCACACCATAACGAGACGTTGTGCTCGCCATCGATGATCTTTCAGCATACTTGCAGATTACCGGTCTCAGCCACTATGCAATTTTAGGGGTTTTTGGTCAATTCGTCCGCCTAATAAAACCCAGACTAGAAACCAAGGCCACAAGACTCAATGCCGCCAACACCAACCATAAGTTTAAATTATGGTTGTATGTGTTTCCTTCCGGAACAGAGGTTGCACCGAAGGTTGCATCAGCTGCGCCGACGGCATCGAGAGAAAGTCCCTCTATGACACGTCCATAAGGGTCGATAACGGCGGAAATGCCGTTATTGGCCACACGGATCAGCGGTACGCCTGTCTCGACTGCACGCAAGCGGGCCTGGAGGAAATGCTGGTAAGGGCCTGGGGTTGCACCGAACCATGCGTCATTCGTGACGTTCAGGATGACACTGGCGCCGGCCAGATCAGGCGCAATTTCGGCCGGAAAGATCGCCTCATAGCAGATCAACGGATAAAGGCCGAGGCCGGAAGGGAGCTTCAGAGGCGTGCGGCTGGAGGCTGCGGTAAAGCCGCCGGGCAGGCTGATCAACTCCTCGATCCCGAATTCCCGCAACAGGCCCTCATAGGGCACGTATTCGCCGAACGGGGTCAGGTGAACCTTGTCGCTCGCCGCGAGGATCTGTCCCTTGTCGTCGATCATGTAGACGGAATTGTAATAGAGCGGCATCTGGCCAGCGCCGCGTTCTTCCGCCCGGACGGCGCCAGTCAGCAGGATCTGCCCGTCCTCGAGCACATCGCCGATCCGCGCCAGAGCGTCAGGGTTTTCCGTCAAGATGAAGGGGATGGAGGTCTCCGGCCAGACAATCACATCCGGCCGGGGCTTGCCTTCCTCAGGTGGCGCTGCCGTCAGCGCCAAATGCTTCTCGAAGATGCCGATGCGGTCCGTGTTCTCCATCTTTTGCGACTGATCGATCGATGGCTGCACGAGGCGGACAGTGAGCGTCTGATCCGTTGCCGCCACCGGCGCGACATAGAGGCGATATGCGCCGTAGCCGAGATGAGCGCAGAGAAGCGTCGCGGCCAGGAGCAGGCCGGGCCACGCCCCTCGACGCGTGCCGAGGAGTGCAGGTGCCGCAAAGACAAAGACGGCCAGCGGTGTGATGGCGAGGACGCCGAGCACATGGCTCGACTGCATCATCAGGGGCACCGGCATGGCGGCATAGCCGATCGCGTTCCAGGGAAATCCGGTCGCGACAAAGCTGCGGAGCCACTCGGCGAGACCGAAGGCGGCAGCAAGTGCTGCGATGCGACCCATCCCGTCCGACCAGACGAGACGCGCAAGCATCGTGGCCAGTCCGTAGAAGATCGCGAGCACGGCGGGCAGGCCGAGCACCGCAAGCGGGATTGCCCAAGCGAATTCATCCGCTTCCAGAAGCAGGGCATTTCCGAGCCACCAAAGGCCGCAGACAAAATAGCCGAGGCCGAACAGCCAGCCCGTCCAGAAGGAGGACGACAGCCCTGCCCTTCCGGTTTCGGCATTGCCGGTCGCGCCGTCCAGCAGCCAGACCAGCAGCGTGAAAGAGATGAACATCGACGCGAAGATGTCGAAGGGCGGAAGGGCGAGCGCCCCGATTGCGCCTGCGAGAACCGCGAGCCCTGCCCGCCTCAGTCCCCACAACAGCAGGATCCTCGTTGCCAAAGCCTGCATGTCCACCCCTTTTGCCCCGAATCAATCGCGGGCAGTCTCCCAAAAAACGGAGGCCATGTCGCGGTATTCGGTGCCGAGAGTGGCGGCCGTCAGGCTGACGATCGCTCGGCGCTTTCCATCTCTGTCACCGGGGTTTCCGGGGCCGGCTCGGCGGCGGGTGGTGTTTCGACCTTCGGTGCGCGCGGCTTGGCAGGAGCCCTTGTCCGCGGCTTTGCCGCAGTCTCACCCGATGCGGGCGCGGAGGCCTTCGCGGCCTTTGCCTCGGCAGCCTCGTCCGCACGCACCTCGACATCACCTTTGGTCGTCGAACGACGGCGGGCGCCGGCGCGCTTGCGGCCGATCCGGACGCGCTTGATGCGCCGGGGATCCGCATCCAGAATATGGAATTCGAAGCCGGGCATTGCCTGCACGACTTCGCCACGCGCCGGAATGCGTCCGAGCGCCGAGAAGATCAGACCACCCAGCGTATCGACGTCTTCGATCCGGTCGGCAATGTCGAAATCCGGGCCGATCGCTTCGGCGATCTCTTCCAGTTCGACGCGTGCATCGGCGATAATGACGTCGTCGGAGACGCGGCTGAACATGACTTCTTCGTCGTCGTGTTCGTCATCGATATCGCCGATGACCATTTCGACGATGTCCTCGTGGCTGACGAGTCCGTCCGTGCCACCATATTCGTCGATCACGAGTGCCATCTGGGTGCGGGCTGCCTGCATGCGGCTCATCAGGTCGGATGCAAGCATCGAGGGCGGCACGAAAAGGATGGAGCGGATGATGCCGGCTTCGGCAACCGTCTTGCTCAGATCGATGCGGGCAAGATCGAAATCCATCTTCGGTTTGGCCGACTTTTCGACCTTCTCAGCCTTCTCGCCGCCATTTGCTCCGTTGGCTGCCTTGGCAGCCACGCGCCGGCGGCTGCGAGCCTGCTTGGTGACGTAGGAGAGCAGATCACGGATGTGGACCATGCCGCGCGGATCGTCCAGCGTATCGGCATAGACGGGCATGCGCGAGCGACCGGACACATCGAAGATGGTCATCAACTCGCCGATGGTGACGCTCTGGTCAACCGCTTCGATATCGACACGCGGTACCATGATGTCCTCGACGCGGACCTCACGGAAGCGGAGGATGTTGTTGAGCATCGCCCGCTCTTCGGGCGTGAAAGCTTCTCCGAGGCTGGCATCGGCGCTCAGGGCGACCGTCAGATCTTCGCGCAGGCTCGTGGAGGAGGATGGCTTCAGAATACGGCCCAATCGGGCCCAGAAGGAAGGATGTTGGCGTGCCGAGCTTTCCGCTCGGTAAGGACTACTGCCCTCGTCCGAAGACGATCCTTCGTTACTCTCTTTGGCCTCAGGGGCCGATTTCGTTGCAAAATCGCTCATTGTTCCAGACTATCAGATGGGGTCCTGCCCCGCATAGGGGTCAGATAGGCCAAGTTCTGCCAGAATGCGAGTCTCCAGCGCTTCCATTTTTTCGGCGTCATCGTTTTCGATGTGATCGTAGCCGAACAGATGCAGGAAGCCATGCACCATCAGGTGGGTCAGATGATCCTCGAAACTCTTTTCGAGATCAACGGCTTCACGCTCCACTGTCTCGCGGGCGATGATGATATCGCCGAGCATCGGACCGGGCATCTTGCCTGGGGTCAGCGGGAAAGCGGGAAAAGACAGGACATTGGTCGGCTTGTCCTTGTCGCGCCATTCGGCGTTGATCTCGCGGATCATCTCGTCGTCGCCGAAGACGAGCGAAACCTCTGTCGGCTGCGTCGGAAAGGGCTGAGCTTCTTTCGTAGCGATATAGGTTTCTGCCGCACCGAGCACGCGTTGAGCTAAAGCCTCCAACGCGGTCTCATCTGCCCAACCGTCGCTCTCGACGGCAATCTGTATGTCCAACTGGCTCATCGTGTGATCGCAGAGCGGGCTTAGTGCTCGCTCTGCTCGCTCTCGTCCTGTACCTTGTACTTGGCGTCATAGGCCTGCACGATGCGGCCGACAAGCGGATGACGCACAACGTCGGTGTCCTTGAAGCGGACCACCGACACGCCTTCCACACCCTTGAGAACGGTCAAAGCCTCCACCAGACCTGAGGTCACGCCGCGCGGCAGGTCGACCTGGCTCGGGTCGCCGGTGATGATCATGCGACCGTTTTCACCGAGGCGGGTGAGGAACATCTTCATCTGCATCGAGGTGGTGTTCTGCGCCTCGTCGAGGATGATTGCGGCATTGGCAAGTGTGCGGCCGCGCATGAAGGCGAGCGGGGCAATTTCGATGACGCCCGCCGTAATGGCACGCTCCACCTTGTCGCCTGGGATCATGTCATAGAGCGCATCATAGAGCGGGCGCAGATACGGATCGACCTTTTCCTTCATGTCGCCGGGCAGGAAGCCGAGGCGCTCACCGGCTTCGACGGCCGGGCGCGTCAGGACGATGCGATCGACAACGCCACGCTCCAGCAGCTGGGCGGCGTGGGCAACGGCGAGATAGGTCTTGCCGGTGCCGGCCGGGCCAACGCCAAAGACCATTTCCGACCGCTCCAGCGCGCGCATGTAGGCGTCCTGGGTCGGGGTGCGGGCCGCGATCGTCTTCTTGCGCGTGGAGATCTGCGCCATGGACAGCTTTGCCTTGCGCTCCAGCGTCGGAAGCGACAGCTGGTCGTCGGCGGCGACCGCCATGCGGATCGCACCTTCGACGTCGGAGGCTTCCACCGATACGCCGCTCTGAAGGCGGGCATAGAGGAAATCGAGCGCACGGCGGGCCTGGTTGGTTGCCTGCAGCTCGCCCGTAATGGCAACAGAATTGCCACGGGCACGAGCCTCGATCTGCAGGCGCTGCTCGAGAAGTTTCAGATGCTGGTCGAACTGGCCAAAGAGCTCGCTCGCAAGCCTGTTGTTCTCGAACGTCAAAATGAAGTGATTGGCGTCGGTCGCAGTTGTGCGGACATTGCGCGAGGGTGAAGAAACCACTTCTGTTGCGTTCAAGCGATCAGGCTCCTGTTGCGATCAGGTTCAGGCCCTCACTCTAACCCTCTGCCACCTCGGCAAACAAGCTGTTTGGGCCGGCTGCGGTGATTCGTACCTGTATAATGTCACCGATTTGCGATGACTTTGCATCAACATTCACAGACTGCAGCCAAGGCGATCGACCGATCAACTGACCCGGCATGCGACCCGGCTTCTCCAGAAGCAAATCGATGGTCTTGCCGATCATCGACTGCATGAAGGCCTGCTGCTGTTCCAGCAACAGCGCCTGGAGCCGTGCCAGGCGTTCGGTCTTCACATCCTCGGCAACATGATCCGGCAGATCGGCACCGGGTGTTCCAGGACGTGTCGAATACTTGAACGAATAAGCCTGCGCGTAGTTCACTTCGCGGACGAGATTCATCGTGTCCTCGAAGTCCTGATCCGTTTCGCCTGGGAAACCGACGATGAAATCGCCCGACAGCGCGATGTCAGGACGGACAGAACGGATGCGCTCGATGAGGGCGACATATTCGGAGGCCTTGTGGCGCCGGTTCATGGCTTTCAGGATCCGGTCGGATCCGGATTGCACCGGAAGATGCAGATAGGGCATCAGCATCCTGAGATCGCGATGCGCCTCGATCAGGCGGTCATCCATGTCGCGCGGATGGCTGGTGGTGTAGCGCAGGCGTGCCAGGCCCGGGATCTGGGCAAGCTTGTAGAGCAGATCACCGAGGCCGATCGCCATGCCTTGCTCGTCCTCGCCATGCCAGGCATTGACGTTCTGGCCGAGGAGCGTCAGTTCGCGCACGCCGCTATCGACCAGCCGGCGGGCCTCGGTCAGGAGCTGGGAGAGTGGGCGGGAGACTTCGGATCCGCGGGTATAGGGCACGACGCAGAAGGTGCAGAACTTGTCGCAGCCTTCCTGGACGGTGAGAAAGGCCGTTACCGAGCGCGGCTTGCCGATGACCTTGGTCGGGTCGGGCAGATGCTCGAACTTGTCTTCCAGCGCGTATTCGGTATCGACCACGCGCTCGCCGGCGCGGGCCTTCTGGAGCGCCTGCGGCAGACGGTGATAGGTCTGAGGGCCAAGCACCACATCGACTGCTGGTTCTCGACGCGAGATTTCCTCGCCTTCGGCCTGGGCAACGCAGCCGGCGACGCCGATCATGAATTCCTTGCCTTCAGCTGCGCGGGCTTTCTTGTGCTCACGCAGGCGACCGAGTGCCGAATAGACCTTTTCTGCGGCCTTTTCACGGATGTGACAGGTGTTCAAAAGGACGAGATCGGCCTCTTCCATGACCTCGGTCGGGGCATAACCATCTACTGCCAGGGCATCGGCCATGCGGCCGCTGTCATAGACGTTCATCTGGCAGCCATAGGTCTTGATGAAGACCTTGCGCGTATTGGCGCCCGGCATTGGCGTTTCGGTGAGGCTCGCGGTTTCCTGGGTCATGCGCCGCTATTTAGTGGTTTTCGGTGCGCGATTAAACCGAAAAGTTGGCCGCCCCGTTCAGCGGCGATGCCGTCCGCGCAGATGGGCGAGAAGCAGGGTGCGCAGCTGTTCCTCGATGCGGATGGCAAGCGCCTTGCGGCTGTCGCCTTTTTTGAACTCCACCGTCTCGCCGAAGGTCACGTCGACATCGAGCGCGCCGGCGCGCAGGACGCCCATCAGGTGCTCCATTAGCCCGACATCACCCGGCCAACCAGCGATCGGACGGTGATAGCGGCCCATGGGCATGCCCTGGACGCGGGTATAGGCGATCGCGACGGGCTGGACATGCACGACCGCATCGTCTTCGTCCGGCAGAGCGGCTGCGGCGGCACCAAAGAGCGACGACTTGATGCCGAGGATACGGTTGCCGTCCGAGGTCGTGCCTTCCGGGAAGAGCACGACGATTTCGCCATCGGCCATGCGGGCTGCGATCTCATTGACCTGATCGCCGGTTCGGCGCTTTTCTTCCCGCACGACGAAGATGGTTTTCTGCAACCTCGCCAGGAAGCCGAAGACGGGCCAGGAGCCGACCTCGGTCTTGGCGATGAAGGTGACGTCGGCGAGCGAGCCGAGGACGAGAATATCCTTCCAGGAGGCGTGATTGGCGGCGATCATCAGCGGACGGCGGGTGTCGAGCGTGCCGTGGACATGCACCCGGATGCCGAGGAACCAGAGGGCCAGACGATGCCAGCGGCGCGGCAAACGGCGGCGAAGCGGCCAGTCGAAGCGCAGCGCCAATAGCTGGACCGGAATCAGCAGCCCAGAGACCACCAGCAGCACAATGAGATAGAGCCCGACCCTCAGCCAGTTGATCACGCGGGCCTCACTGGCATGGCAGGCATCGGCTTATTTCTCGTCCTTCGACAGCGGAATGCCATAGAGTTCGAGACGGTGGCCGACGAGGCGGAAACCGTGTTCACGGGCGATCCGCTCCTGGAGCGCTTCGATTTCCGGTGAATGGAATTCGACGACTGTGCCGGTTTTCAAATCGATCAGGTGGTCGTGATGCTCTTCCGGAACGGTCTCATAGCGAGAGCGGCCGTCACGAAAATCGTGCCGCTCGATGATGCCGGCATCTTCGAAGAGTTTGACGGTGCGGTAAACCGTCGAGATCGAGATCTTGGCGTCGATCTTGGAGGAGCGACGATAGAGCTCCTCAACATCCGGGTGATCGTCGGATTCTTCGAGGATGCGAGCGATGACGCGGCGCTGCTCGGTCATGCGCATGCCCCGCTCGGCACACAGCGCTTCCAACGATTTCAGGGCGTCATTCATGGTGTCAGCATATCCGCAGAAGGTCGGTTCGTCCAACCGACCGGTTAGCGAAGATCACGGCGCATGACAAGCGCGGAGGTCCGGCGACCGTTTTCGTCGGTGTAATAGGCCGGGCGCTCGCCGGCCTTCTCGAAGCCGAGCTTGCGGTAAAGCCCAAGGGCTGCGTGGTTACCGTCATCGACTTCCAGGAACATGGATTCACCACCCCGCGACTTCGCTTCGCGCAGTGCCGCCTGCATCAGCCGCCAGCCGAGGCCGAAGCGGGCGACCTTGTCGCTCACCGCAATCGTCAGAATTTCCGCTTCGCCGGCGACCTCGCGCGCCAGCACGAAGCCTGCGAGCGGGGCCTTGAAGATCAGCGTGTTGGTCTGCCAGGCGGCAAAGCCGAAGGTGTTGGGCTGCAGAAGCAAGCTCAGGAACTCGCCATCGCCCCAGGCTCTCGGGAAGCGCTGGCCATGCAGTTCGGAAACTGCGTGGCAGTGTTCGGAGGTCATGGGGACGATTTCGAACTCAGGCTGGCGGTAGAACAGGCTGTCGCGCATGTCAGGCTCTCGATACGGCAAACCCGGTCTGCGGTTTGGCATCCGGTCCCCTGAGATAGAGCGGCTTCGGCTTGCCCTGAGCTTTCGCCACTGCCGAAATGCGCGCGACGATCTCGATCGGGTAATGGTCGGGGCCGGTCTCGGCATTCCGGTCGACGACGAGGGCGGAG
>NZ_ALJF01000017.1 GCF_000300855.1 Agrobacterium albertimagni AOL15
CGGGCAGGCCGAATTGACTTTGAGCTGCGAGCTCGCGTTGTTATCTGGCCGCCCCTGCGACTATCCCGTCTGCGCTGCGAGCGCGTATCCGTAGATGTCGCACAGCCCGCGCACTCCCCCATCAACAACATGGAGGATTTTAAATGCGGTCGATCGGAATGGATGTTCATCGAAGTTTTGCGCAGGTCGCGGTTCTTGACCAGGGCAAGGTCATGGAAGAATTCCGGGTGGAACTGGATTACGACGCTGTGGTGGCCTTTGGGCAGAAGCTTCGAAAAGATGACGAAGTCATACTGGAAGCGACTGGGAACACCTCGGCCATTGTAAGGTTGCTGACGCCGTTCGTGGCCAAGGTCGTTATCGCGAACCCGCTTCAGGTGAAGGCAATCGCCCATGCGCGCGTGAAGACCGACAAAGTCGACGCGAGGATTCTGGCGCAGCTTCATGCCGCCGGCTTTTTGCCAGAGGTCTGGGCTGCGGATGACGATACCCTGAACCTGCGTCGTCTCGTGTCGGAGCGCGCGGCGCTCGTGCGATCAGTGCGACGGGTGAAGAGCCGGGTCCAGGCCGTTCTCCACACCAATCTCGTGCCGAAATACTCGGGACATCTGTTCGGAAAAGGCGGCAGGGACTGGCTCTCGACGGCCCCGTTGCCCAAGGCAGAGCGCGACCTCCTCGCCCGCCATCTCGATGAACTGGACTGGCTGAAGGGCAAGCTTGAAAAGCTGGATGGCGCCATGGCACGAATTGCGCTCGACGACACTCGCACGCGCAAGTTGACGACGATCGCCGGAATAAATTCCGTGGTTGCGACGGCGGTGATAGCCGCCATTGGCGACATCTCCCGGTTCCCGACGCCTGACCGGCTTGCGAGCTACTTCGGCTTGACCCCGAGGGTGCGGCAGTCCGGCGATCGCGGCGCAATCCATGGCCGCATCTCGAAACAGGGAAACGCGATTGCCAGAACGATGCTGATTGAAGCTGCCTGGTCGGCCGCGTCGGTTCCGGGGCCGCTGCGTGCCTTCTTTCTCCGGATCAAGGACCGCAAAGGCCTCAACGTCGCGGCGGTCGCAACAGCGCGCAAGATCGCAAATCTGATCTGGCAGTTGCTGACCAAGGAGGCTCCCTACAGATGGGCTCGGCCCGCCTTTGTTGCCATGAAGATGCGCAAGCTTGAACTGCGTGCCGGCGCTGCCAAAGCACATGGGCCAGCTGGTCCCGCCCGCGATTACTGGATCAAGGAAATCCGCCATCGAGAGATGGAGCTCGTTGCACAGGCGGAGGCAGCCTACGCGGCCATGGTCGAAGCCTGGAGAGATAGGCCACCTAAACCACAAAAGGGCTGAGAAAGGGGCTGTTCAACAACATCCGTGTCGATCTCGATGCGACCGTCGGTCAGAAAGAGCTTCAGACCATCCCAGTATTTGGCAATATAGGCCAATGCCTCGCCGAGCGGCGACTTCGTTGCGACGCGCGCGCGGTGATGGACAAGCCAGGTATCGAAGTCGGCGACGAGAGGCGCTGACCGTTCTAGCCGACCTGCAAGGCGAACCTTAGGATCAAGTCCCCGAAGTTCGGCTTCGATACGATACAGCTCTGCGATCCGCTTCACGCCGTCCTCGGCAATCGGTGCTGAGCCGTTGCGGGTGACCTCCACCAGCTTGCGACGTGCATGGGCCCAACAGTAGGCGAGCCGAATGTCTGGCCCGATACGGTCAGTTGCGATCAGCCTGTTGTATCCGGCATAGCCATCCACCTGCAGAATGCCCGAGAAGCCCTGCAGTATCCGTTCGGCATGAACTCCGCCGCGCCCAGGCGCATAGGTGAAGGCTACACCTGGCGGAGCACCGCCGCCCCATGGGCGATCATCCCGCGCCAGTGCCCAGAAGTATCCGGTCTTGGTTTTACGCGATCCGGGATCGAGAACCGGAGCTCGGGTCTCATCCATGAACAGCTTGGTCGAGCGCTTCAGATCGGCGATCAGTGCATCAAAGACCGGACGCAATTCGAACGCTGCCCGGCCGACCCAGTCGGCAACCGTGGAGCGGTCGAGATCGATGCCCTGGCGGCTCATGATCTGGGCCTGCCGATAGAGCGGAAGATGATCGGCGTACTTGGAGACCAGCACATGGGCGATGGTGGCTTCCGTCGGCAGCCCTGCCTGGACCAGCCGTGCTGGTGCCGGAACTTGAACGACACCGTCGGTGCAGGCGCGGCAAGCATATTTGGGGCGACGGGTGACGATCACGCGGAACTGTGCCGGGACCACGTCCAGTCGTTCGGAGACATCCTCGCCAATGCAATGCAGGCAACCGCCGCAGGCGCAGATCAGGCTTTCCGGCTCGATCACCTCCTCCACTCGGGGGAGATGCTTTGGAAGGGAGCCTCGATTGATCGCGCGCGGCTTGCTGATCCTGTTTCCTGCTGGAGTGTCCGCCTCATCCTCGGCATGGATCGCGGCCATAGCCGTCTCCAGGTCTTCCAGCGCCAGGTCGAATTGGTCAGGATCGGACTTCTCGGATTTGCGTCCGAAGGCTGCCTGCTTGAATGCTGAGACGAGCTTCTCAAGTCGCTCTATCCGCTCGTCTTTACGAGCGATCTGTTCGTCCCTCCGTGCAAGCTGGACGGCTTTGTCCGCCTCGCTTAGTCGCGCCGCGATCAGCATCGCCTTCAGTGCAGCAACATCATCAGGAAGGTTGGCGGCATCAAGCATGGCCGGAAACTACCAAATCCTTAGCCGATTTGCCTTCGGAATCTGGCGTGCTGAGTCATCGTGCCGCAGCTATTCGATGGCTTCTGGCGCTCTCGTCTGGACGGCATGAACCCGCCGCCAATCAAGGCCTGCGAACAGGGCTTCGAACTGGGCGTGGCTGAGTGTCATCAATCCATCCTTGATGCCAGGCCAGGTGAATGTGTGCTCTTCAAGTCTTTTGTAGGCCATGACTATTCCCGAGCCATCCCAGTAGATCAGCTTCAACCGATCCGCCTTGCGCGACCGGAACACGAAGACCGTTCCAGTGAACGGGTCCTTGTGCAGTTCGTTCTTCACCAGCGCCGCCAAGCCGTCATGGCCCTTGCGGAAATCCACGGGCTTGGTTGCCACCATGATCCGCACGCGGTTCGATGGAAAGATCATGTCGCCACCGCCAGGGCCCGCGCGATAGCGGCGATCCGGGCGGCAGACGCTCCTTCCTCAAGGCGGATCATGACGGGACCGAGGACGATCTCAGGGCGACCAACCGCCTTAGGCAACGGTTCTGAAACAGGTGGATCGACGATCACCGCCGCGAACTCCACCGCATCCTCCGGTGCTGGCAGGATCAGTTTGCCCTGACGCGCCATCGTACGCCAGGTGGAAAGGCTGTTGGCTCGCAATCCATAGCGCTGCGCAACTTCATTGACCGTCGTGCCGGGCCTCAAGCTTTCCGAAACGATCTTCGCCTTGATCTCATCAGGCCAATGTCGGTGAGCCTCACGTCCAGGCTTCCTGGTTGTGAGAAACTCAAATGAGGTCTCCATGGAAAAACTCCCGTTCTTCATCCATGGAAAACTCGATCACAGATCATGCCGCGAAGGGCAATGTGGCGGCAGAACACCGGTTACGGCACACAAATCGCTTATGAAATAAGATCAACGGTCGTCGAGGCCGCTTTGTCCAGTGTCCTCGGAAATCTCCTGTCTCAGCCTCGGACCCTTCGCCAGCCTGCGCCCCAATGCGGCAACAAACGCCTCATAGCGCTCGTTCGATTTCGCCCGGGCAGCCTGCGCGGCAGGCTCCGGCAGCGCAGGCGTTGTCGTCAACCAGAAACGTACAAAGACTGCCAGCGTTTCGACGGTAATACCCACGTCGCGTTCCATCCGCGTCATGCGACGGTCCAACTGGTCGAGCCGCTTGGTCGTAGCGGCCTCTTGACGCTCGGCCGCGTCGGGTGACAGGAAAGACGCGATACCTGCTTCGGCGATCAGGGATAGAGATTGATCGCGCCGAGCAGCATAGGCAGCGAGCGCCTTCATGACATCAGGATCAAGATAGACTGAGAGGCGCTGCTTCTTCGGAGCTTTGATCACAATCCTCTCCTAGAGATCAATGCCATCGCCCGGATCGAGCGAGGCCTGACGTGCAACCTGGCGCATGGTCTGGTTCATGCGGCTGAGGCGCGTCGCGTCCTCTTCGACCTCATCGCGAGGATCGATCTCGAACTCGTTCTCGATGAGTTTCCTGCGTTCGACAGTTTTCGTCCGGCTGAGTTCGGGCTGATGTCTGCGTTCGAATTCCGTCGGATCGTCGTCTGTCGGCGGTTCTACCGCAATCGGCGTGTTCACTACCGATGGCTTCGGAAGATCGAGGTTGCTCCAGTCGTCACCCTGTCCGCTTTCGGGCTTGGTCAGCGTCGGCGGTGCCAAGATGCGCTCTTGAAGACGGCGATCCTCATAGTATCGGGCTTTCTTGGCTCGGATCGGCGGAATGCCGGCAACCATGACGATCTCGTCCGAGGGCGGAAGCTGCATGACCTCGCCGGGGGTGAGGAGCTGCCGCGCTGTCTCAGAGCGGGAGACCATCAAATGCCCGAGCCATGGCGAGAGCCGGTGACCGGCATAGTTCTTCATCGCCTTCATCTCGGTGGCGGTGCCCAGCGCATCGGATACCCGCTTGGCGGTGCGCTCGTCATTGGTCGCGAAGCTGACACGGACGTGGCAGTTGTCGAGGATCGAGTTGTTCGGTCCATAAGCCTTCTCGATCTGATTCAGCGACTGTGAAATCAGGAACGCCTTAAGGCCATATCCGGCCATAAAGGCGAGCGCGCTCTCGAAGAAGTCGAGGCGGCCGAGTGCCGGAAATTCGTCCAGCATCAGGAGAAGCCGATGACGGTTTCCCCTCGCCTGCAGATCCTCGGTCAGACGGCGGCCGACCTGATTGAGGATCAGACGGATCAGCGGCTTGGTCCGGTTGATGTCCGACGGCGGCACCACGAGGTAGAGCGTGGTCGGATGTTTTCCGCCGACGATGTCGACGATGCGCCAATCACAGCGGCGTGTGACTTCGGCGACGACGGGATCACGATAGAGCCCGAGAAACGACATAGCCGTCGACAGCACGCCGGATCGTTCGTTGTCGGATTTGTTCAACAGCTCGCGCGCGGCGGACGCGATGACTGGATGTGGCCCGGCCTCACCGAGATGCGCGGTCTTCATCATGGCGGCAAGCGTCGACTCGATGGGCCGCTTCGGATCAGACAGGAAGGCCCCCACCCCAGCGAGTGTCTTGTCAGCCTCGGCATAGAGAACATGAAGGATCGCTCCAACCAGCAGTGCGTGACTGGTCTTTTCCCAGTGATTGCGCTTTTCCAGAGAGCCTTCCGGATCCACGAGAATGTCGGCGATATTCTGGACGTCGCGAACCTCCCATTCCCCTTTGCGGACTTCCAGCAGCGGATTGTAGGCGGCAGACTTCGCGTTGGTCGGATCAAACAGCAAGACTTGGCCATGGCCCGCGCGAAAGCCAGCGGTCAACGTCCAGTTCTCGCCCTTGATGTCGTGGACGATTGCCGAACCCGGCCAGGTCAGCAGCGACGGCACCACCAGGCCGACGCCTTTGCCGGACCGTGTGGGCGCAAAGCACAGCACATGCTCCGGGCCGTCATGACGAAGGTAATCGCGATCGAGCTTACCGAGCACGACGCCGTCCGCGCCCAGCAATCCGGCCGCTTTGATCTCGTCGGGGCCTGCCCAGCGGGCGGAACCGTAGGTTTCCACATTCTTCGCCTCGCGCGCCCGCCAGACCGACATGCCGATCGCCACGGCAACAGCGATGAAGCCCCCGGAGGCGGCAATGAAACCACCTTCGATAAAGATCGGCGGTGCGTAGGCATCGTAGAAATACCACCACCAGAAGAAGGCGGGTGGATAGTAGATCGGCCAACCCGCCAGCTCGAACCATGGGACACCCAGTTGCGGCTGGAATCCCAGCCGCCAGGCCGTCCACTCTGTCGCCGCCCAGGTCGTCATGAGGATGATCAGGCAGACAGTGATGATTTGGCCCCACAGGATCTTGGTCGCCGACATGGCGTGCTCCTTTCTTGATTGGATTACATCCCGAGCCCGCGCTTGCGCCCGAAACTCCAGTCGACGCCGCCATCGCCGCGCGAGACGCCGGAAACATGCTGGCCGATCTGCTTTTCGAGGGATGGTGTCCAGGGCACGAGCTGGAAGCCTAGTCCGTCATCGATCATGGCGAAGCGGCCTGACGCGAGCGCAAAGCGCTGCCGATACGTCCCGGCGACATACTCGCCGGTTCCCCCTTTCGTGAACGGCCTGCCGGTCTCGGCTGCAAGCTGCTGGCCGAGCGCATCCACCTCCCGCTGTCGGAGCGTCTCGATCAGACCGCGGGAAAAGCTGACACCGCGCGGTTGCCGTTCGGCCAGACCCTGACCCACGAGATGTTCTGCGCGCCTGTCCATCGCGTCGCGCACCTCGGCACCGAAGCCGCCCCCGCCAAGCGCCACGGGGTCGCGGGCAATCGCCTGCCGGTCGAGCCAGGTCGCGCCGGATGCACTGATCTGCCGTTCGATGTCGAGATCGGAACGCACCGCGAGTGCGACCCGGCGGCGGCCCTGCGCGTCATCGAACTTGCGCAACTCGACGATCGAGCCCGGCGCGCTGTCGCCGGCGGCATCCAGGTCGGGCAGCTTGATGTGATGGGTGCGCCCGTCGGTGCCATCGACCACGGCAAAGGCCGTGCCCTTCAGCTCATCATCGAGACCACGATCGACCAGCCGCCCAACGACGGACTCGTCGAGACTTTCGCCCGCCAGCACATAACTCGCGGCACCGCGCTCAATGCCGTGATCGGTCAGGCTACGATGGATGCGCTTGATGATGTCGCCGCGTTCTCCCAGCTCGCGCAGAGTCACCTCGGCTTTCTCGGATACGATCCATTGGCCGGGGCCAACCTGCTCGGCGAGGCCGAGCGTCTCCAGCTTTCGCAGCCGGCCGACTTTCATCGTGTGGAATTCGTCGGGCTGGCGGTCCGACTGCGGGGCGAGATCGACGACGCCGGTGCGAAAGCTGTCTCGGGCAAGCTGGCGATCAAGATCGGTCCAGCGCTCCGCCGCGATCTGCCGTTCGAGGTTGCGACGGATTTCGTGATCGGTGCGCGGCCCCAGTTCCTGGGTGACGAGATCCTGTGCGCGGGCGCGCATGCCTTCCTTGATATAGTCGCGGGAGATGACGAGGTCCTGGCCGTCATCGATACGGCCGCGCAGGATGATATGGACGTGCGGATTATCCGTGTTCCAGTGATCGACGCCGACCCAGTCGAGGCGAGTGCCTAAATCCCTCTCCATCTGCCCCATCAGGTCGCGCGCGTAGGTCTTAAGGTCGGACAACTGGACCGCGTCCTCGGGCGAGACGATGAACCGGAAGTGATGCCGGTCGTCATCGCACCTTTCCGCAAAGGCCTTGGGATCGGCGTCCTCGGTCTCCGGCCCGAACAGCCTCGCCTTCTCCCCATCCCGGGTGACGCCCTCACGCCGGAGATAGCTGAGGTGGGCGGTGAGCAGTGTCGCCCGAGTGCTATGACGGACGACGCGCGTCTTGATGACCGTGTTGCGTGATCGGCCGGTGAGCAATCGGTTGGCCTGCACGGTCGCGCGCTGGCCACGCCCGAACCGCGAGCGGTTACCCGAACTGATCTTGCCGGAGCGCGAAACCCTGCCGCCTGCCCGCTCAGCGGCCGCAAGGGCCTGGGCGATGAAGGGCCGGGCAGCTTGAGCGCGGGTCGAGCGCATACGGCCTGGCCGTATGCGAAAATCGTCCTCGCCGCTCATGGCTGAAGCCCCACACATCGCGCAAGCCCACGGAGATCCTTGGAAAATTGGCAAGAGCGCAGGCTGCGCCGATCAGGCGCACCTCGCGCAACTGCACCATAAGCCCCTGAAAAATCACGACCGAACCAAGGCGCACATCGCCTGCTTTTATCTCGCCGTCCTTCGGTCGTGTTTCCCGTTGCCCCTCCCCACCCCGCAAGCGCTACGATCCAGACCGATGCAGCAACAGAGACTACGATCGTCATCGCAATGCCTCCTCTACGACGTTGCGGCGCACGAAGAGGCCATCGGGCAGCGGTGCGAGCGCCGACAAGTCGACGATCGTAGAAGCGCTTGAGGAACGATCGGAGGGGTGCTTGGTGGTCTTGTTATCATCACTCTTCACGGCAAGTGAACGCGCGACGAACAGCGGCGCAATCGACCAGGAAGGGAACGACGGGTGAACGACTGTGCGCTTTGGGGCGGCTTTATCTCCGTCGATCAGCGACATGATTTTCGCAACATAATCGACGGTCTCGGCCGGCAGGGGTTCGTCAGAGACAAGATGCTTTTCATAGCGACCGGGGCCGGCATTGTAGGCCGCGAGGAAACCCGGCGAGCCGTAGAGATCATGCAGCTCTGCCAGATAGGCAGAGCCCGCGAGAATGTTGTCACGCGGCTGATAGGGATCGCTGCCAAGGGCATAGCGGGTGCGCAGTTCCTCCCATGTGGCGGGCATAATCTGCATCAGTCCAATCGCGCCTTTCGGCGAGACGGCAAGCGGATCAAGGTTGCTTTCGGCCTGCATCACGGCGCGTATCCACCGATCGGAAATGGCGAAGCGTTTTGCAGCATCCGTGATGTGCTTTGCCCATGGATCGGACGGCAGCGCGACCGCGACGGCGTGATCGCGCAAAGCATCGGGTTTCAGAGGATCAGCTGACGCAACGCATGGCTGTGTGACGATCATGGTCACCGCGACGAACATCGCGGTGATCGTTAGGACAACAGCGCGTGCATTGCCGTCCCGGACCACCATCAGGCTGCCATCGTGCTCGCTGCGGTCAAGGGCAAGGCTTCGCCGCCGACCAGTATTTTCCGGACGGGCGACGCCAGATGACGTGCCCATTTCCCGGAAAACAGGCCGCCGCCCCTGACCTTCGTTGCGCGCAACGGCTTGGCTGCAGGCGATCGGGTCGAGGGGATTGATCGCAGCTCGATCGGTCAAGCGGATTACACTTGTTGATGCGCGGTACGGATAGCAGCGCATGATGGTCACCCCTGTTCGTCGCGCCGCGTCTTGCGCGTCCAGTGGAGGGCCCATTCATCCTTGTTCGTGTCGGACACAAACATCCGGGCACGGATCGGCTCGACGAAGGACGGATCGTCGATGGTGACGGACAGATACGCCCCTGCCCTCTCTCCGGTGCGGTCCCATGCCGCGCCAACTTCCAGGCCGTCGGCGAAGATCCGGTGATCAGGCGCATTTTCTGCGTCGGCCTCATCGGCTGGCAGGATGGTCACTTCGGCATCGAGAGTGAGCGTGCGGATACGGCCGAAAAAGCCGTCACTGTTGCGGGTGAAGGTACCAATTTGGGTCATGGGACATCCTTTCGTTGGTGGAGGGCGAACCATCACGGCTCGGCGGATACCGGCTTGCGAAAACTGTCTGTGGCCGGATGAGGAACGTCGGCCGTCCAGAGCGGGATCGCCCGTCCGACAACAGTTGTGAGGGGAAGCGGCCCAAAATAACGGCTGTCGAAACTGTCGGGTGCATCCCAGTTCATGAAGAAGGCTTCGCCCTCGTCGACATGCCGACATCCCTGCCAGACGGGAAGCGGTCGACCCTGGGTGTCGCGTTCAAGGGCCTGTCCGTAGCGCATTCCGTAGGCGATGATGTCAGGGCCGGAACGGCAAACTTCGGTGCCACCGAGCGCCAGCACGCGTTTGAGAAGCGGCAAGTCCATCGGCAGATAGCGTCGCTCATCCAGAAACCTTGCCAGTTCGTCAGGCAGCATGACCACAGCCAGATCTGTGACCTCGATGCGATCCACCGGAACGACCCGATAAAGACCGATCGGCGCGCTGGCGCTAACATTCCACATCAACTTCTTCGGCATTTCGATAAATGCCGAAGCGACAGTGGAGAGTGCGGAAAAACATGTCACCACGACCCAGGCGAAACGCGTCATGGCGTGCCTCCATTGCGGTCGTTGCCCATCGTCTTGTCTGCGATTGGGAGAATGCTCCGCCGCTTGAGCCAGGCACGATGCTGCTCGCTGGTGTAGGTCCGAAACGGCTCGTTGACGCTGAGGCGGTTGTGGACATGTCGCCAGTGATCTGGCGCGACCTCGGCCGGATCGATGCCAAGTGCTTCGATCGCGTCGATGGTGTTCAGGACCGTTTCAACCTTCGGCCAACCGTAGATGCGCAACAGGATATCGCCGCCGGGACGCACGAAGGGCAGCGTCTGGAACGCCTCACCTACCGCCACCGCGCGCAGGATATCGATACGGGAAACGACCGTACCGTAATCGTTCGCCGCCCAGCGGACGAAGGCAAAGATGCTACCGGGAGAAAAGCCTATGATGCGGCGGTGACGATCGATGCGCTGTTCTTCAGCGATCCGGCCAAAGCGGATCCAGTGTTCGATCCGCTTTTCGCGCCATGTCAATTCGACCAGGGTGTGGTCAGACGAAATGCTGTCAACGTGCATACCCGTTTTCATTGTCCCGCTCCCGAGGAGAAAGACGAGAGGGGTGCAGTGAGGTCGCAGACGCATGGTGCGGCCGGTGATCCAACGGCGGGCGATGCAGGGCGGTCCGTTAGAAAGATTCCGAAGGAATCTGGGTTAGGAACGTTAGGGGAGCGAATAACCGAAGGAATACCGAGGTTTAAGCCCGATTTCGGTCCCGGATAGCACGGGAATCCGGTCCCCGATAGCACGGGCTTGGCGGTCCTCGATAGCACGGGTCTGTCCACAGCTTGCTCACAGTCTGATCGACCGGCGGCGCGACGCTCGGAACGTAGCGATGCCAGACGGATCGGTTGAGGTTGGTTGGAAGGTCAGGCGGACGCGACTGTCCGGATCTGTGACAAGTGCCAGGCGATACCCAGGCAGCGGTTGACGCTGGACGATGCCGCGCAGGTCATAGACAAAGTGCTTGAGGGGCGAGAGGCTGCCGGACTTGAGGTGCAGGTGCTTGAGATCGAAACTCCAGCCCCCTGTCTGGCGCCCACCGTGCTTGCGTACGAGCCGGTAAAGCCAGCGCTCAAAGCCTCCTCTCAGGTCGAAATAGTCTCGGTCGATTGTCAGGATAAGTGAATCGTCGATGACCCCGGCATAGAACCAGTCCGGCAGGATGAGCTCGATGCCGAGCGGGCGCCCTTCTGCGTCGAGCCGCTCCTTCCATTCGGCGATCCAAGAGAAGCGATGCCTGCGCCGTTCGGACGGCTGGCGGATCGTGGTGGCGATCGTGGTGGATTGCAGACGGTCGAGCGCTGCCTTCAGCCTTTCATAGCTGCGGGCGGAATCGTCCCGGCGGATGAAGGTGAGGATTTCATAAGGGGTGGCCGACATCAGGCGTGATGTCCGCAGGCCGTTGTCGCGCGCTTCGACGATCTGCGATGCAGCCCAGATCAGGATGTCCGCGTCCCAGATCGTCGCCATGCCGTGTTCGGCGGTCGCCTCCACCCGGATCGCGACATCGCCCATGCGAAAGTCGATCGGCGCCACGCGGCGGGATTTGGCCAGTGAGAAGAACGGCCAGGACATGAGATCCTGTGCATCGCGGGCGGCAATATTGCCGCCGCTTGGTTGAAACAGCTCGAGCTGCTGCCCCTGATATGTCCTGTGCCCGGTCATCGCGGCGATCAGCGCGTCATGCCAAGGGCGCTAGCGGCCGTCGACACCTGCGGCATGCGGGCGCTCGAAGCGGCTTGCGACGTGGACCGGCGTGCAGATGCGTCAATCCAGGCGTGAAGGTCGGTGACGGCATAGACAACGCGGCCGCCAAGCTTGTGATAAACCGGCCCGGTTCCGTCGCAGCGATGCTTTTCCAGCGTGCGGGGCGAAAGATCGAGAAGGCGGGCGGCTTCGGCGGTGCGCACGAAGCGCGGCCAGGTGCTGTCGGTTTTTTCCTGCATCGTCTGCCTCCATCGCGGCCACCGTCAAAGCGGCGGGTCGGCTGCAACAATGGCGAAAGAAATGCGGTCCGGCGGAGTGACAGAATTCGCCATCAAGCAACCTGTCCCCGCCGACCGAATGCCGGCCTAACCACTCAGGCGGAACTGGAGCGCCCAAGAGCGGCGTGGTGGAAAAGCTGTCCCTTGGTTGGGCCACCCCGCAAGATGCGACGGTAGCCACCGCTGACATAGGCCCTGCCTTCAGCGATCAGACGAGCAAGGTGCCGACGCGCAGAGGTATTTTGCCAGTCGACCGCGGAGATGGAGCGCACGTCCCGACCAAATATCACACTGGCGATCTCGCGCCTCGATGCACCGTCACGAAGCCCGTCCAGAATCCTCAGCATCAGAATGAAGCGATGGCGATGAAACGCTGAAATCTGTTGCTGGCGCATGACCGGCCCCGCTTCCTTGCCCGCCAGCCATCCGTGCATTCGTCGCAGGCTGTGCAGCCGCACCTCGAGGTCCGTGTCCAAGGGCAGCATGACCGCTAGTCTGGAAGGCGGCTTGTGTCCGGAAAACCAGATCCGCAAACTCCCGCTCGTCTCGGAGCCTGGAATGTAGACGGCACTGTCGCGGTCCACCCCCCTGACCAGGGACGGTAGGCCTCTCCGGGAAAATTCGAGGCATCCTGAAAGTCCGGCTGGAGCGTCAGTGACGACGACGGCCTCCGGGTCCAGATCTGGGCGCCAAAGAGGGTGCGCCAACCATGCGGGGACATCAGGATCCAGCGCGAAAGGCAATCCCCCAACGGGACGTCAGACCTTGTAGGGCGTCGCGTTTCGCCACAGTGTCGCCCTGACTGGCAATGGCTGCAAAGTCAGATCGATACTCATTGTTTCGTCTGAGAAATTCGAAGGCAAAGCCGCTGCGATCAAGGGGCGGAAATTGAATGGCGAACTGCGGCGACGACCAAACCATTTCAGAAACCATGGGGGTACTCCTACGCGATACAACAGGAGGCACAGGGCCGCTGACGACACGGCCAGCAGCGGATCGGGACAAAACGGAGCGATGGACAGAGGAACTGGATGGGAAGGTTAACTATGGCGGGACGTCAGATCTTGATCTGATTCAGCCTCACTGCTTCAACAATCGTATGAACGACATTCGACGTGTCGAGCTTGTCTTTCGAATTTCGAAGATGGGTGTGCACCGTGTTTTTCGAAATGCTCAGGATGACGGACACTTCCCAGGCTGTCTTGCCCTGCGACGTCCAGGTGAGCACTTCAACTTCCCGGGGCGTCAGTTTTCTGAACTGTGAAATTGATAGACCAATCATTCTTCGTCTCACGAGCAAAAGGCATGAAAAGCCAATCATGAGCCTCGCCTGACTGACGCGGCCCCTGTTGGATCTGCTTTCATGACCGCAACATCTGCGGAAATCTGCGGAATATGTCGGCAAGGATCATCGGAAAAGTTCTAAAGAACAACGATCCTGATGTGATTATCATCATCAAAAAGCGCCGATACAAGACCGGCAACGTGCGAATGATGACTATAGTATGTGGTCCTCAAAGCTGCAGTTTGATTATTTTTCCCCATGAAACTGACGGCGATTTTTGCCAGAAATCTTCGGCTTTGCCGACAGCAGCGCGGGCTCTCGCAAGAACGCCTTGCCCTGTTCGCTGGGCTTGATCGAAGCTACATTGGCAAGCTGGAGCGGGAGCTGAGTTCTCCGACGCTCGACGCTGTCGAGGCCCTGTCATCTGCGATGCAGATTGATTTCGAGCTTCTGATCAGGCGACAGCCGCCAGACGCCCCAAAAAGGAACTGAGATCTGAAGTGCGCTCCCAATCGATCTCATAACCCTATGATATGCATAGCGTAAATCTAGGATCCGATCAGCGTCATTTAAGACACCAGGTCCTTCACCTCGACGCCCAAGGCCTCCGCCAGGCGGCTGAGAGACACAATCGTCGGATTGCGCCTACCCGCTTCGAGACCGCTCAGATAGGCCCGAGTGAGCCGGGAGAGATGCGACAACTCTTCCTGTGAAAGAGCCCGCTCACGCCGGATGCGCAGAACATTGAGACCGACAATCGCCCGTATATCCATCGGCTGATTGTTCGGTTCGCGCACACTCTATGACGACACACTATAGTGAACATTCGTCTTGACAGGACACGGTGTGGGTGCATTTAATGTGCATTATATGGAACACTGTTTCGATAATAGGAACACTTGATGTCTAACAGCCTTTCCCTGGAAAAGGGCCTTCATATCCTCGGCCTCCTGAAAACTTCGAACGAGCCGCTCGGCGTCAGAGAAGTCGCGCGTCGGCTGGATCTAAGCCCGGCCGTCGCTCAGCGGATGCTCAACACCCTGGCCTCGCAGGGCTATGTCGAGCAGGACGTAGATACTCGCCGCTATCAGATTGGTTACGCGGTCCTCGGATTGGCGCAGCATGTGTTTCAGCGCGGGCGACTGCTGTCGCTCACAGAGGCTGAGCTGCAGGCCATGGCATCGGAGAATGGCTTCAACGGATTTCTGGGCGTACGGCGGGGCGCCACTGGCGTTTATGTGCTTGGCGTACAGTCCGACAGTCCGGTGGTCATCCGCGCCCAGCCGGGGGAAGTGATGCCGCTGCATTCGACGGCGCTGGGAAAGGCGCTGTTGTTCAACCTGTCGGATGAGGCAGTCGCCAACCTCCTCGGGGAAGGTCCTTTCGAGTCCCGCACGTCAAGGACCCTGACGAATCTGCAAAGCCTGCTTGAACAGCTGCATCTCGCCCATTCGCTCGGCTATGCCACCGCGATCTCGGAAAACATCGAGGGTGTGATCTCAGTTGGGGCCCCGATCTACGATGCCTCCGGCGGCACCATCGCCGCGATGAGCGTCGCCTTCCCCCGCGCGCTGCAACCGAAGACCAAGATCACCGACATTGCGCAGAAAGTGTTGGGCGCCGCAGCCCGCATTTCGAAAGCCATGGGCTTCGACAACACCACTTCGAGCAAAGGGAGGCCAGAAACCGATGTTGCTTAATCACGAGCGGCTGCGGTCTGCGATGTCCGCGCATCAACTCGACGCTATTGTCGCCACTGCACCTGAGAACGTCCTCTACACCAGCGGGTTCTGGTCGCTGCCACAATGGATACGGCGCGGCCCCCAGGCTTTCGTCGTCTGGACTTCAGGTGAAGCCGATGGCCAGCCGGTCGTCATCGCCGGCACATCGACGCTGGACCTGGTGGCCGATCAACATGTGGCAGCGAGAATACGCCGATATGGCGCCTTCCCCATCGATCACGCGCCGTCTGTTGAGCTCGACCCGGTCAGCGCCCGTCAGGCGGTGCTTCATGCGCTTGCCGATGATGGTGACGCGATCAAGGCCCTTGTCCTGGAAATCCGGCAGGCCGGACTTGAGAAAGGCCGGATCGGCATTGACGAAATGGGGCTTCTCCCCGGCGACACCGAACGACTGCGGAGCGACCTGCCCGGTGTGACATGGGTCATGGCGGCATCGGTCCTTCGCAACATCCGTGCCGTCAAGACGCCACTGGAGATCGACCGGCTCAGAACGGTCGCGGCCATTACCGAAAGGTCGGTCGCGGCGGCACTCGCCATCGCCACCGAGGGCGTGACCGAAATCGAGCTCTCCCGTGCATTTCACGGCCAAACGGTTCGCGAAGATGCTGTCCCCGTTCTCGGTTGTATCGGTTTTGGCGAACGCAGCGCCCTTATGAACGTCCAGCCTTCCGAGCGACGGCTGCGCCAGGGCGACATCATCCGCTTCGACGTGGGCGGTCACTATTGCAATTACCGTGCCGATATTGCCCGGATCGCCAGCCTGGGTTCCCCCTCCAGGGAGATCCAAGCGAAATATGATGCCCTGAACAGGGGCGTTCAACGCGGCATCGAACTGATCCGGCCGGGCATTGCTGCTCGCGATGTCTTCCAGGCTGTTGTCGAGACTGTCCGGCGCGAAGGGATCGCTCAGTATCAGCGAAGCCATGTCGGACACGGCATCGGCCTTGACGGCTACGACGCACCGCTGCTTTCGGCAACAAGCACAGACGTGCTCGAAGAAGGCATGATTGTCTGCATCGAGACGCCCTATTACGAGCTCGGTCGGGTCGGCCTGCAGGTCGAGGACATGCTCGTCGTCCGGGCCGACGGCGCAGAGATGCTGTCGAACAACGGCACCAGCATGACGGTGCTGGGCTGATGGCTCGCGCTGCGGCATATGCTTGCTACCGATGTGGGCAGGAGTTCCCTCTCGATCTTGCGATCGAGTCCAAGGGATGCCCAACCTGCTTTTCTGAGGCGCCATCGAATTTCCATATGGTCTATCGACGCGCTGTTGGCCGGCCGCCGGTCGGCTCGGACAGGTCCCTGCCCTCGCTATGGCGCTATGCGGACAGTCTGCCCTTCGACCGGCAGGATGCAATCTCGCTTGGCGAAGGCCTCACGCCGCTGCTGCCGGCGCCAAAGCTCGGCGCGGCCATCGGCGTCCCCGGTCTTCTCGTGAAGAACGAGGGTAACAACCCGACCTGGTCGCACAAGGATCGCTTTTCGACCGTCGCGATCACAGCAGCCGTGCAATCGGGCGCAAAACTGGTGGCAACAAGCTCGACTGGCAATGCGGGGGCATCCCTTGCTGCCTATGCCGCGCGGGCCGGACTTCCCTGTGTCGTCGCAACGCTTGCCGGATCGGCCGGCCCGATGCTGACGCAGATCCGGAAATACGGAGCCGAGGTCGTGCCCTTCGAGAACAAGTCAGACCGCTGGACTTTTCTGGCGGAAGGCGTGGCAAAGTTCGGATGGTTTGCGACCTCACCCTATCGCCACCCCGTCGTCGGCAGCCATCCGATCGGCATCGAGGGTTACAAGACGATTGCGTTCGAGATCGTCGAACAGATGGGCGGCAAAGCTCCTGACTGGTGTGCCTTGCCGGTGTGTTACGGCGACGCTTTGGCCGGCGTCTGGCTCGGCTTTCGCGAGATGCTTCAGCGAGGCGCGATCGACAGGATGCCGAAACTGCTGGCAGCCGAGGTGCACGGGTCGCTGGAACAGGCCATCGCGCAGCAGACGGATCGTATCCCGGATATGCCTGCAGCCTTTGACGCACTGGCCGTGTCGATCGGCGCGACCCGCAGCACCTTCCAGGCGCTGAAGGCACTGCGCGAAACGAAAGGCGCAGCCTTGGCGATCTCCAATGCGGGGCTGGTGTCCCTGCAGGAGAAAGTCGCCGCCACCGAAGGCCTGTTTCTCGAACTGTCCTCGACGATCCCGATTGCGGCAATCCGAGAGGCCAGACAGCGAGGCATCATCGACTGCGATGAAACGGTCGTGGCGGTAGTGACGGCATCCGGCCTGAAGGACACTGACCGATCCGCCTCGCCGGACACGGCATCGCCCTTTGGCGATGTCGAGAGCGCCCTTTCGGTCTTCGCAAACGGAGGACTGCACCGGCATCGGCCCTGACGGGCCGGCCGCGCGCACGCATTTTAAGAAGAAGGGGAATGTTCATGCCTATGGAAAGACGAAAATTTATAGCAGCGACCGCATTTTTGACGACGATCGCACCGCGCATGTCGTGGTCGCAAAAAAGCGCCTATCCAGCGGAGAATCCAACTCTGATTGTCGGCTTTGCTGCCGGAGGTGCCGGCGATATCGCCACCCGCGTTGTTGCCAATTATGTCAAAGAGGCACGCGGTGTCGTGGCCACGCCAGATTTTCGTCCTGGGGCTGGCGGCACGATCGCGACGGATCAGGTGCGCCGCGCGCCTGCTGATGGATCGGTCCTGTCACTCTATTCGGTCAGCCCCCTGCTTGTTGCTCCGCATCTTCAGAAAGTCCCTTACGATTCCACCCGCGATTTCACCTATATCGCAAGTTATGCCGGGATCTCGGTGCCCTGCTTCGTGCGCAGCGACAGCCCTTTCCAAACCTGGGACGCGCTTCTCGACTATGCCCGCAAGGAACCGTCAAAGCTGCGGTGGGCAACCGCTGCACCCCGGGGCCTCGCCCATATCGCAACCGATGCGGCATTCCGTACGGAGAATGCGGAGGCGACCTTTGTGCCGTTCCGCGGTGGTGCCGATGCGGTGACGGCCCTGTTGGGCGGCCATATCGACATGGTCGTGTCCTCGGACTTCGGCCCGCATCTGGCCGCCGGCTCCGTACGCCTGCTCGCCGAAACCAGCCCAAATCCGAATGCGGGACATGCTGGGATAGTCAGTTTTGCTGAGCGGGGTTATCCGATTGCCATTCCGGCATCCTATGGCCTGTTTGGACCAGCCGGTTTGCCGCAGGAGATCATTGCCTGGTGGGAAGATGCGATCGGAGAGATGATCGCCAGTCCGATGTATGCCGACTTCATCCGGGTCATCAACGGCTATCCGCTGTTCCAGAAGAGCGATGAATTTACGCAAATGGCCGGGCAGGCCTTTACGCGGATCGGACAGCAGATCGATGAGATGGGGATCCGTCTATGAACATTACCCGCCTTGTCCCTTACACCCTGATGGTCCTTGGCCTTGGCGCGGCGGTGAACGCCGCCAGTCTCCAGCTTTGGGCCTATGGAGAACCCGGTTCAGGCCTGTTCCCCTTTCTGGCCGCACTTCTCCTGGTTTGCACAAGCCTCGGATGCAGCCTGGAAAAGACGGCAGCAACCGAACCCGTCGAGCTTCCCCGTCTCTTGACCTATTGCGCCGCGCTTGGGCTTTTCTGCCTGATGCTGCAATTGATCGGATTTGCGCTCTCGGCATTCCTCTTTCTTGTTGCCGTCTTCAGGTTCATCGAACGGATGGACTGGACCTGGTCACTGCTTCTGGCCTTCGCCTTTGCCTTTTCGACCTGGGGCTTGTTCGAAGGGCTTCTGTCTGTGCCGCTTCCGCGCGGCGAATGGAGGCTGTGATGCTCGATTCCTTTTCTCAACTGGTCATGGGTCTCGGCATAGCGCTCGAACCCACCCACCTCGCCATTGCGCTCCTCGGCGCAATCCTGGGAACAGCCGTCGGCGTTCTTCCAGGTCTTGGGCCGTCTGCGACAGTCAGCCTCCTGCTCCCGGTCACGATGATGCTCGACCAGACCGGCGCGATCATCCTGCTCGCCGGCATCTATTACGGCTCGCTCTATGGCGGGTCTATCACCTCTGTCCTGATGCGCGTGCCGGGCGAAGCTGCCAGCCTTGTGAGTTGCTTCGACGGTTATCCGATGGCGCAACAGGGCCGCGCGGGCGCTGCCCTTGGCATCAGCGCCTTTGGCAGTTTCATTGCCGGCATCAGTGCGACCCTTGCCATCACGATCGTCGGTCCGGCCTTCACCTCGGTTGCTCTCGCCTTCGGCCCCATCGAAAAGACATCAATCGTGGCGCTCGGCTTAGTGCTGGCCGCCAGCATCGGCGAAGGGTCGCGCATCAGAGCCTGGACGATGGTCTCGCTCGGCCTTCTGCTGTCGACGGTCGGCGTCGACCTGATATCCGGCGAGGAGCGCTTCGCCTTCGGGGTCAGCTATCTGCGCGACGGATTCAATATCGCCGTCCTTGCCATGGGCCTGTTCGGCGTCAGCGAAATGCTGATGCTGATAGAGCGGAAAGCATCGCCAAACACCGCTCCGATGCCGTCCTACCGTTTAAGGGACCTGCTTCCAACGGCGACCGACTGGAAGGTTTCGACCGGCCCCATCGCACGCGGGACAGTGCTCGGTTTTTTTCTCGGGCTGATGCCCGGCGGCGGCGCACTCGTTGCCGGCTTCGCCAGCTACATGCTGGAGAAAAAGATCTCACCGTCGCCCGAACGTTTCGGCAAGGGCGCGATCGAGGGTGTCGCTGGACCGGAAAGCGCCAACAACGCCGCCGCCCAGGCAAGCTTCATTCCCATGCTTTGCCTTGGCATTCCGGCCAATGCTGTCATCGGCATCATCATGGGCGCGCTGCTGATGCAGAATGTCGTGCCGGGTCCGCAGATCCTGACCGAACATCCCGACCTTTTCTGGGGCATCGTCGCCAGCATGCTGGTCGGCAACGCCATGCTGATCATTCTCAACGTACCCCTGATCCGGGTGTTCGTGCTGCTTTTGAGGATTCCGCAGTCCATGATGGCGCCGCTCATCGTGCTCTTCTGCGTCGTTGGCGCATTCAGCATGAACAACAGTCTGTTCGATGTCGGCGTGGTGATCGGATGCGGCGTCATCGCCTATGGGCTGCGCAAGGCCGGCTTCGATCTGGCTCCGCTGCTGCTCGCCTTCCTGCTGGGATCGCTGTTCGAGGAAAACCTTCGGCAGGGACTGATCCTTAGCCTCGGCAATCCGCTGGTCTTCCTCGACAGTCCGATCAGCCTGACGGTGATCCTCTTCACGATCGCCGTCTTGATGGCCCCGCTGGCAAAGGCACTGAAAACCCGGATGGCACGTTAGCCCTGCTAAAAGCTGAATGGCGCGATGTCAGCTCATCGCGCTATTGTCAGAGACACAGGGTTCATTCGCGGCCCAGCGACCCGAAATACTGCGTCAAAGGCGAAGTCCAGAACGCACCATCCCGCGCTGCTGCGGCCCCCAGGACATCTTGCCAAACTAAGCCTTGGATTCTATTGTAGGTTATATCACTACTTTCTGAGGTTCGTCATGGAAGAAGCCGTTTCCGCCGCAGATGCGAATCGTCGTTTCTCCGTCCTTCTGCGGGGTGTGCGGGAGGGCAACAGCTATGTGGTCACCAGCCACGGCAAGCCTGTCGCCCGTATCCTGCCGGCGGACGCACAGGAGGAAACGACATCCGGCGCGCGCTCCGCCCTGCTGTCGCGCCTTGCCAAACAGCCGGTTGTCGACGCGGGCCGCTGGTCGCGCGATGAGCTTTACGAGGACTGAACGTGAAGGTCGCTTTCGACACCAATGTTCTCGCCTATGCGGAGGGCGTGAACAACAGCGAGAAGCGGGATATCGCGCTTGATCTGCTGCAACGGATTTCCCAGACATCGGTCGTGATCCCGGTTCAGGCCCTCGGTGAACTCTTCCACGTCCTGGTGCGCAAGGCGGGCAAAAGCCGCGGCGATGCGCGTGATGCGGTCCTTGGCTGGCGCGATACGTTTCCGGTTGCGGCTACCACCGCCGAGACGATGGTCACGGCCATGGATCTCGTCAGCGATCACCAGTTCAGCATCTGGGATGCCGTCATCCTCACGGTCGCCTCGCAGGCTGGTTGCCGTATCCTGTTGTCGGAAGACATGCATGAGGGCTTTACATGGGGCGGCGTGACGGTCGTCAATCCCTTCGCCGACGCGCGGCATGAACTGCTCACCATCCTCCTGGGCGAAGGATCTGGATAGAGCAGTTCGGACACGAATGGATATGCTCCATATCGATGCCCTGCAGATGGCCGCCTTACAGAAGAAAATGAAGAGTATCGGAGCTTTCAGCATAGCGACGGCCCTGCCTGAAGGGCCGTGAAAGCGGGAATTCTCGACACGCTTTTGACGGAGACAGGGACGCCGCAGGAGGTTTAGCACTGCGCCGCGAAGCGGAAACCGGGATCGACGTCCCCCGGCAAAAGCGTTCCGTGTGGGGCGACTTTTTTGCCTCGCTCGAATGACGACGTCCCGCGCTGCCCTGTTGCTTGGTACTCATGTTGGATCAACCGTTTTGCAGCTGGCGCCGCGACCAGTCGATATGCGTCCAGGCGTCTTCGCGCGCCGGCGCGATGCGCAAGAGCTTCGACGGTGCGGCTCTCCTTACAGACGGCCATCCTTGAAGGCTTTCCAGCCAGTGGTCAGAATAGACCGTGGTCTGGTAGCGATAGCCCTCGTCCGGCAGGATCACAGCGACAGCTTGGTTCGGGTGCGTCCTAGTGAACCAGTCCGCCACGAGATGGGCAGCACCGCTGGTCGGACCGACGAACATGGCGTGATGCCGATAGAGGTCCCGGGTGGCGGCAAACGCCTGAAACGCACCGACCCAATGGACTTCGTCGATCAGGGTATGATCGAGGTTCTTCGGCACAATGCTGTTGCCGAGGCCGCGCAGCAGACGAGGACCAGCCTGATGCCCGAACAGAACGCTGTTGTTGGTATCCACCGCAATTGCTCGCAACCCCGGAAACAGCCGGCGCAGATAGCTTGCCGTGCCACACAGCGAGCCGCCCGATCCGACACAACCAACCAGGCAGTCGATGCGACCGACCTTCTCGACAAGGATTTCAGCAAGCCGCGCATAGGCGGCAGGATTGTCGGGATTATCATATTGTTGCGGCCAGAAGGCATCCGGTCGGCTGTCGAGGATACGATGAAGTGCGGCAAGGCGGCCGCCCTGATTACCAGTGCGCCCCACGTCTTCCACCAGGATAACGGATGCACCAAGTTGCTCCAGTCTCGCCTTGAACGACGCATCCATGAGGCTCGTGGCACTGACGATCGTCAGCGTATAGCCACGCTCGACCGACAGCATCGCGAGCGCCAGGGCAAAGGTGCCGGAGCTCGTCTCAATGATATGACTGCCTCGCTTCAGGAGCCCGCGCTCTTCGGCCCGATCCAGCATGAAACGGGCAGGCAGCAGCTTCATCAGGCGAAACTGCGCGGCATGGAGGTTTGCTGAGAGCGGGACGATCCGGGGGGTCTCAAAATCCGAAAGATAGCTTTCAATGGTCATTCCAGCACCCATGCCGGCGCACCGTCCGCATTCACCGCGAAGCGGATGATATCGGTGAACCCTTCCCTCTCAGCAGCACGCGCAAGGCTCTCGGCCCGATCCGCTGCACTGTCCTCGCGCGCATCAAGGAGGATGCCCATCCGGTTGCCGCTATGCGCAACCTGCACGCCAAGGCCGCCACCGGTCTGCGCCAAGCGGACGAAGTCGCCATACCGCCGCTTCGGCAGATAGCCCTGGTTGATCCGGGCACTGGCTGTTGCGACCCGACCGATGGATCTCGCATCCTGCAGCGCAATCGCGTGGCGCACATGTCCCCGCAGAACCCGGAAGGTTTCGATCTCCGTGCTGGTGTAGCGGGCGGGCGGCATGTCGACCGTATCGACCGGTTGGTCCTCCGATGAGGAAAAGCCGATGACGTAAAGCGGTGGATAATCGCCGGGCAGATAGTCGAGCACCCTCCCCTTGCGATGGGCAAACAGCACGGCCTGTCCAACAAAGGCGATCGCATCTGTCGCGGTCTCGGCAGCAACGGCAAGGCGGCACAAGGTCGTGCGGCTGATCTGCGAATGGGCCGCCGCCGCAATGGCGTAAATGCTCGCCACGACATCGGCGGTCGACGATCCGTAGCCACACCCAAGCGGAATCGTGCTTTCGATTGTCAGGCAGCCCTCGGCATCTGGATGACCCAGCGCATCAAGCGCGAGCCGGGCCGCGCGGGCCGCCTTGGTTCTGCCTTCGGGGCGGGTGCGTATGCCCGGTCCGGCATCAGGCCAGAATGTGACATGCGATTGTTTGCCCGGAAGCGGGAGCGTGAGCAGACCTCGGTGGAGCCTGCCGTCATCGTCTGGAAAGACACCCTGGAGAATTTCGCCGTGATGGGCCATGGCCGTGCCGCAGCCAACCTGCAGGGATGGTGATGCCATGCCACCGGCGGTGATCGCCGTCGAAGGACGGCTCGCATCTGACTGGGCCATGCCGCAATCTCCCGTGATTTATTCGCTTTCTCCGACTTTCCTACAAGTCTGCGCTTGCGTCCCTCCTCACATATCGGGAGTTGTCAGCCTTCTATGCTGCACTTTGGAGGTCTGCCTCCGGCAGGACAGAGTGTGTTCGATCGTCATCTCGGACGACCGATGGGTGATCTTGCGAGCCGGGCAACGCCCGGCGAGCTGCGGCGGTCCGCCTGGCACCACAGCCGCTCGTGCTGCGCTACAGCTTTTCGAGTGACCTTCGATCGGCCACAAAATCGAAGCGCACACGCTTTTGGGGGTGGAACCGGGCGCGACGTCCTTGCAACGCGGCGCCCGGTCCTGTCGTCTATGCCGCGCGCTCCAGCAGGAGCTTTGCCTTTGCCTCCAGTTCAAGGCGCCCGTCCTGATGGGTTTTCGTGCGGGCATGGGCCGTCAGACCTTGCACAAAATCAAAGACGCTTTCCGGCGGACGGCCTTCCTCACGCAACACGGTCTCGATAATCCGGCCGGTTTCCGCTTTCGAGAACCCGCGCCTGCGCAGGAAGCTTTCACGGTCCTCGTCCGTGCGAGCGACGATCTTGTCCCGCGCAGCCTTGATCCCGGCCACGAAAGGCGCAGCACTCGACTTGGCAAAGCGCATCAATGCCGGTGCCGCCTCATAGGCAAAGCGTTGCGCGGCGAACTTGCTGTGGCGGATGGTGATCTCTTCGAAACTCTCGACGCCCCACAGATTGCGGTTCATGCACACGGCGCGAAGATAGAAGGAGGCGATGCCGAGCGTCTTGGCGCCGACTTCGCTGTTCCAGCAATAGAAGCCTCGGAAATACAGGTCAGGATCGCCGTTTAGCAGGCGTCCGGCCTCGATCGGGTGTGTGTCGTCAACCAGAAACAGGAAAACGTCCCGATCGCTGGCATAAAGCGTCGTTGTGTCCTTGGTAATGTCCACGAAGGGGTTGTGCGTCATCGACGCCCAATCCAGCACGCCTGGCACTTTCCACATGGTATCGCCGACGCCATTGCCGGCGATCTTCATCACCGCAGCCACGAGTTCATGGTCGTATATCCTGCCGTAGTCGGGACCGGTGACCGCCCGAAGCTCGATGCGGCCGGTATCCGCTTCGTAGGTCTTCACAAGCTCCGCGCGGTGCGACAGCAGGCCATGCTGGAGATTGATGCCGGCCAGCGGCGCAGGCAGCTGCCGCATATAGGTGGAGGGAGCACCGACAAGGCTGCAGAGCTGACCAAAGCTCCAATGCGTCGGGGCAATGGGTTGATCACGTCCGGGCACGATCAGCGCCAACCGTTCCGCATTATCACGGCTTGCCTCGACCCGTACGGCGCGGCTTTCCACGGTGCGGGTCGTCGCACGATCCGCCCTCGCCTTCACACTGTCATAGAGGTCCGTCAACGACAGGTAGCGCTCATCATCGGGGCGCGAGAACCATTCTGACGAAACCCGGCCGTTATGCGCGCCACGCGATACGTCAACGCGGAACCCCTCGGCGACCTGCTGGCGGCTCTGATTGCTTTCGATGAAATTCATGACTTTGCTCCTTTTCCTTCCCGTTACTGCCGAAGGCATGTCCCTCGACATGCTTTCCGGGGGCGCGTGAGCGCGCGGGGATGGAGGGGGCACATGCCGGCGAGCATGGCTGGTCTGCCAGGCTTGAGCGGAACGACATGGCGCAGATCGCCTATGGGAATCCGTGCCGTTCTGCGAAGCGGCGGACCTGCCATGCGCAGGCGGCGTTTGCGGGGAGCAAGGGGAAAAGTTTCCCTTGGCCCCCCACAGTGATCGGCTGAACTCCAGTGAGGCCAAACAGATCCATGTGAGCGCAGCTCCCCGCATGTTCGAACAGTGGCGACGGACCTGAGCATGGCAAAGCCCCGCTTTCGCGGGGCCCGGCCGTTTACCTTATCCGTTGGCGGCGCGGCGGCGCGACCAGATGAGGGACAGGTCCTCGCCTTCCGCCTCGACCAGGCTGGCATAGATCGGAGCGGCGAAGCTCGGATCGTCGAGCTTGACGGAGAGATAGGTGTTGCCCTTGTCGGACTGCTTTTTCCATGCGGCCCCGAATTCCACATTGGAGGCAAACACGCGGTAATCAGGGCCGTTTTCGGTGTCGCCCTCGGCGGGCACGAATTTCACGGACTTGACGTTGAGGGTGAGGGTCTTGACCGAGCCTGTGAAGCCATTGTCGGTGCGGGTGAAGGTGCCGATGGTCGCCATGAGATTTAAGTCCTTTTGCTGATCGGATCGCGCCCATCGCGATCTCGATGATGGTCGACGGACCGGAGACGATCGAGACGCACCCCCGGGGTCCCTGTTGCGCTTGGCGCAAGGGGGTGGCTTGTTGGGCCGCAATGACATGGAGGGCGTCGGGCGGCCGCTATTTTGATTTCGCGATGCAAAGCCGGCCGCGCCGGCGGCGGAAAAAAGCGGATGACCGACGTTGCGGAACTGAGATCGAGGCGGCCATTTGCCGCCGATCTTCGGTCAGACCAGATCAATCGAGTTCGTGTTGGGCGCACTCTCGCCAGTCAGAGGGACAACCGGGTCATGGCATGTGTCGACACCCTCGCCTGCCTCTGGACAAAGACGTTCAGGCTCAAGTGGCGCAAGGCCTTCGGTTCAGGCTGGCCGTTGAACCTTTGCCGATCCGTGCGGCCTCTTTGCCCGGACCTTTCCACGCTCGTTCTCATGCGTCATGGGATCCGGGCCGATATGGCAGGAGACCGGCATGGACACCACTGTCCACATCATCAAACTGCGCAATCCGACTTCGCCGCCGCACCCGCCACCATGGTTCATGGCAGGTTCGCAGGTCTGCCCATCCCTGGTGTAGCAGGGCCTGTCCCATCTGATGGACACCGCCGGCCCTGATATGACGGGGCAAACGGCGCGATCGGTCCGCCGCCACTCGTCCCCCTTCCACCGCCCAATTGCGCCAGCACATCATGTTGGCCATGGCTTGCATGTTCGCTTCGAGGTCCGACCGCGTCTCATGGCCTCGGCCGTTTTTTTCGCCAATGCAATGACGAAGGCCGGAGCAACATGGCTCCGGCCCGTGATGTCATTCGGCAGCTTCCGGGAGGATGATCGCGCCTCGATCAGTGTCAGGTTCATCGGCACCGAAGTCCGCAGTGACCGTGGTCGCTCCTTCGGGTAGCAATGCAGATCCAGGACACGCGGTGCGCAGCAGTGGCGGCAACCATCCGGTGCCTGCCAGCAACTGCTCTGCTGCTTCCGCCATGGGCTGCTTCTTCATCGCGGCGATGCGATCCGCTGCCGCATCGCTCACCGCTTCCCGTACTGCTGCCAGAATATGCGCCTTGGTGACGCGTCCGAAGTAGCTGCGCACCGTTGGCGTCCAATGCTGGTTCATGTCCAGCGCGAGTGCCGTCGCCAGCTTGTCGGCGGTCCGCTGCGCACGGAGCCGCTGTTCCCACGGCAGCTTGAGGGCATTGACAGTCAGCGATGCGCAATGGGCAAACAATGCCATGACGCTCACCTGATCCAGCCCGGCGATGAAATCCCAGAGTTCGGCCACGTCCAGCGGCATATCTACGGCCCATCCGTGATGGCGATCCGCCAGCAACTTCGCGGGGGCCGTATCCTCGATACCAGCAGCATGCCCGCCAAGCTGCGGACTGACGGGGCGGATATCGAGAGCGTGGGCATCGACGCCGCGATAGAATGTCTGTGTGGCCAAGGCGTGGGTGACGGCAATCAGGGCGATATCCGGCTGCTCTCCGAGTGCGAGGCGAAGGCCAAGCGTCCGGTGCGCCGTCAGGTCGCGGGTCAGAAGATCGGTGAGTGGCTGACCTGCATCCCCCTCCTCCTCGTCCTGCGACGGAAGGTCGGATATCTGGTTGCCCTCCTCGTCATGCGCATCGTCTTCGATGACTTCCCCGTCTGCAGTCACACGGACACCATTGATGACGCCTGCTGTATGAACCCGTTCCGGTTCCGGCTTTTCATCCTCCGGGCGGATGAAGCCGCGCTCGATCCGGACCGTTCCATCATGGTTCAGCGTCACGAAGACGCCGCCCCGGCTGGTGTCGTCGGCGTCATAACCTTCGCACAGGGCATCGATCCGCTGGATTTCGGCTTCAAGCTCCGCGAAACGCTCATCCACATCAGGTGGCAAGTCGGCATCCGTATTCTGCCATGCCGCTGTCAGCTGATCGAATTCCTGTCTTGCTGCGGCATAGGCCGCCGCGTCTTCCTCGAAGAGCTCCACCGCCTGCGGATAGACACGCCGCAGGCCGTGGGCGTGCGGGAAGTCGATGAGGGCTTGCGCCCATCTCCAGCCTTCGGCTTCTCTAAGCTCTGCGGCGATCCCGTTCAGTTTGGCGATGACAAGCTGGTCCAGCAGTGCCGGATCGGCATAATATCCGCCGCGATCTTCGGTAAACAGATCGCGGATGATGGTGCCGCCCGCTTCCATATAGTCGTCTGGGCCAACCAAGATTGCCTTGCGGTCATTCGCCTGCACATGCGTGCGTGTCAGGTCGCGGCGGATCGTCAAAGGCTCACGGTTATAGCCAAGCCCGGCATGGACCTGTTCCTGACGTGCATGGTCATCGGTGACGGCAAAAGCCATCAACTGATCCAGCGTCAGTGCGCCATCGCGATAGACCTGCATCAGCTTCGGACTTACCGCACCAAGACGCATCCGCTGCTTCACCACATGGGCCGTCACACCGAAACGGGCAGCGATGTCCTCAGCTCCCCATCCCCGATGTTCGGCGAGCGCACGAAACGCCTCGAACTGGTCTGCCGGGTGCATCGCCTCGCGGGTGACGTTTTCGTCGAGGCTGATCTCATGCGGATCGTTCGCGGTATCGAGCACGCAGCGCAGGTTTTCCGACTTGCTGATTTCCTTGCGCCTGACGCGCAGCAGATGCGCCAGCCTGCGGCCTTCGCCGACCGTTACGAGGTAGAAGCCGGTCGTTTGGCCCACCTCGTCCGTTTCCGGCTCGACCACAAGGTTCTGCAGCATGCCCTTGGCGGCAATGCTGGCCGCAAGCGCTTCTATATGCGCCTCGCTGTGCGGGGTCTTCCTTGCATTGCGCGGCGACTTTTTGAGTTTCTCGAGCGGGATGAAGAGTTCCGCACCGTTCGCGGCGACCCCGACGGCTTCAACCGGCGTGACGGCGTCCACTGTCGCATCCGGTGCAGGCAAAGCTGCCATCACATCCGACACCGCCTCTCCAATGCTGCGGATTTCCGCACACGCCATCGCGACGTCCACCGCATCTTTCATTGCGACCTCGTCGGCCTTCGCCTTCTTCCGTGTCCTTGCCATTGTTCCAATCCTTTCCCGTTGATGCCGGAGGCATGTCCCCGACATGCCTCCCGGGGGCGCGTGAGCGCGCGGGGATGGAGGGGGCAAATGCCAGCGAGCACGGCCGGGCTGCGTCGCCAGGCGGGACGGATCGGAGCTGTTGGATCGTGACTGCTATCGCGCCGGCTTGCGAGGCGGCGGCCCTGCCATGCGCAGGTGGCATTTGCTGGGGAGCAAGGGGTAAGACCCCTTGGCTCCCGCCGGCAGGAAGATCAATCCTCAAGTGATGAGAGTGAGCCGACCCAATAGCTGCTCACGCAGGAGACCTCGACAACACGGCTCTGGCCGCCATTGTGGCACAGGTCTCGGGAAGCATCGCCGCGATCAAATGCGACCGTAAACGATGATACCCTATGGCCGACGATCCGACGCGCGAGACTGCGCGCGATCTCGCATTCACCTCGGAGCATTTCCATGAAAGTCTAGGCCATCAGAAACCGATCTGACCGGCGATACATTGCTCTGAAGCCTAAACGTGAACCAAGACGACGACGCAAAGACTTTGGCGTCCCCGATTATCGAAACGCGGTGCTGTGGTCAGGATTGGCCTGCAACATCCCGACCGATTGCCAACCCCATGGACGTTTCAAAGTAGAGGCAGTTTTCTGTGCAGGAGGACTGGAGCGCCATGCCCGACGCATTCTGAAACAAGACTGAGCAACAGGTCAGCATGCCGCGCAATGGGTCCGGCCCCACCGCCCATCAGCGCGCCCAAGACGTTACAGGAGCGAGTGTGAACCGTGGACACAGCTTTCCTTTTGATGGCGATGTATTCCGGCCGGCCGATCATACCGGCCGAGGAAGTGGCCAAGGGCTTCTTCGGGCTGACAACCGACAAATTTGTTCGCAAGGTGTCGGCCGGAGATATCGCCCTTCCCCTTGTCCGCATGGAGGCTTCGCAGAAATGTGCGAAGGGCGTGCACCTCAACGATCTTGCGGCCTATCTTGACGAGCGTCGTGCCGCCGCGGTGAAGGAATGCCAGCAGCTTCACGGCAAAGGGCGATTTGGATGATGTCAGCAAACGTTGTCGTCATGAATGACCGCGCGGCAGAACCCCAGGGCATCTTTCACAATTGCTGTTCTGCTGCCGACTGCGGCTGCCAAAAGAGTGGCGCGCTGCACCGAAAGATCGACACATTTTCAAACCATTCATTCCGCCTTAGGCAATTCGAACGCGCAAACGGGCGTATCGGACTAGCCGATCGTCATCTCTTCGCTATTTCCGAAGATGCGTGGTGGGCAGTGCGGTCGTATACTTGACCTGCCCCAGCGCAAAGCTTGAGCGGATGTTGGAAACGCAGGGGATCGTCGTCAGCCGGTCGATGACCAGCGCCTGGTATTTCCTCAGATCTTCCACGACGACACGAAGAAGATAGTCCGATTCACCGGTCATCAGATAGCACTCCATGACTTCTGGCATAGACCGCACCGCCTCGTCGAAGATGTCGAGGGACGCCCTGTCCTGCTGCTTCAACGAGATATGCACGAAGACGTTCACGGCAAGGCCGAGGGATTGGGCGTCTACAAGCGCAACCGTCCCCTTGATCACACCGCCTTCCTTCAGGTCATTGACACGCCGCCAGCAGGGAGATGCCGACAGACCCGTCGCTGCGGCAAGTTCCGCCGTGCTGAGTTCGGCATTGTTCTGCAGGAGATCCAGAAGCTTCAATGTCGCGGGGTCATAGCTGACAGCAGGCATGAAATTTCCACTTTCCCAATTAATCCGGCAAATCTTCCCGAAATATGGACGGTTGGCAAGTGAGATAGACCAGTTAATCCGCATCAAGGGTGATAGCTTTTCACTGCAGAAGAGGAGGACCGCAGATGAAATCGAGCCTGTCGCAGGAAAATCTCCAGATTTTGAAGGATCTTGAACGCCAAGTGCTTTGGCATGCCTGCTGGATGATCCACAACGCCAACCACATCCGCGAAAAGGGTGAGGTGAAGGTAGGCGGCCACCAGGCGTCTTCGGCCTCGATGGTGTCGATCATGACGGCGCTGTACTTCCACAGTCTGAAGGCGGAGGATCGGATCGCGGTCAAACCCCACGCGTCTCCGGTCTTTCATGCGATCCAGTTTCTGATGGGCAATCAGAGCCGAGAAAAGCTCATCAACTTTCGCGGATTCGGCGGCGCCCAGTCCTATCCGAGCCGCACCAAGGATGGTGACGACGTCGATTTCTCCACCGGCTCGGTCGGGTTGGGCGTGGCGATCACGGCCTTTGCCTCGATCATCCAGGATTACATTGCGGCCAAATCCGTTTCGCCGCCGCGCCCCATGGGACGCATGATCGCCCTTGTGGGCGATGCCGAACTGGATGAGGGCAATATCTATGAATGCCTGCAGGAGGGCTGGAAGCACGACCTGCGCAACACCTGGTGGATCATCGACTACAACAGGCAGAGCCTCGACGGCGTGGTTCGCGAGGGACTGTGGCAGCGCATCCAGGCCATCTTCACGGCGTTCGGCTGGGATGTGAAAGTCCTCAAATACGGTGCCTTGCAGGAAGCCGCCTTCAGCGAGCCCGGCGGCATCGCACTGCGCGACTGGATCGACCACTGCCCGAACCAGCTTTATTCGGCCCTCGCCTTTCAAGGCGGAGCGGCATGGCGAAAGCGCCTGACCGACGAGATCGGCGATCAGGGTGAAGTCACGCGGTTGATCGATCGACGCACGGATGCGGAATTGTCCGAGCTGATGAACAATCTCGGCGGCCATTGCCTCGAAACGCTGACGACGACGTTCGCAAGCATCGATCATGATCGGCCAACGGTGTTTCTCGCCTATACGATCAAGGGTTGGGGTACGCCGCTTGCCGGCCACAAGGACAATCACGCCGGGCTGATGACCAAGGCCCAGATGGAGGCGTTCCAGAACCGCATCGGCGTTGCTGCCGGCGAGGAATGGGAGGAGTTCGGCGCCATCGAAGATGCATCGGCCGTCAAGACCTACCTCAAGACCATACCCTTCTTCGCCAAGGGTACGCGCCGCTATACCGCCGCCCCTATCGCATCGCCGGGGCCGTTCTTCCTGGATGATCGCGAACTGTCAACCCAGGCAGGCTTCGGCAAAATTCTGGATGCCATCGCAAGGCGCGACGATGACCTTTCCAACAGGATCGTGACGACAGCACCGGATGTCACCGTTTCCACCAATCTCGGTCCCTGGGTCAACCGCCGCGGGCTGTTTGCGCGGGACGCGCTGTCGGATACGTTCCAGGACGAGAAGGTGCCCTCCACTCAGAAATGGTCCTTCGGTCCCAAGGGACAACATATCGAACTCGGCATCGCAGAAATGAACCTGTTCCTGCTACTGGGGGCTGCCGGGCTGTCGCACTCTCTGTTCGGGGAAAGGCTCATCCCAATTGGCACCGTCTACGATCCTTTCGTCGCCCGCGGTCTCGATGCGCTGAACTACGCCTGTTATCAGGATGCGCGCTTCATGATCGTCGGCACGCCGTCGGGCGTGACCCTGGCCCCGGAAGGCGGCGCGCACCAGTCTATCGGGCAGCAATTGATCGGCATGAGTCAGGATGGTTTGGCCAGCTTCGAACCCGCCTATCTCGACGAACTCTCTGTTATCATGGACTGGTCGTTCGACTACATGCAGCGGGAAGGCAAAGGCGCGCATGACGCGCGGACTTGGCTGCGGGACGAAGCGGGCGGCTCGGTCTATCTACGCCTGACAACCCGCCCGCTGGAACAACCGGTGCGCCGCGAGAGCGAGGCGTTTCGCCAAGGTGTTGTCGATGGCGCATATTGGCTTCGCGAACCGCAACCGAATACCTCTCTGGTCCTGGCCTATCAGGGCTGCGTTGCGCCGGAGGTGCTGACCGCTGCCGGAACGCTGGCGGAACGGCATCGCGACGTGGCGGTGCTGGCCGTGACGTCGGCTGACCGGCTCAATGCCGGCTGGACGGCCGCACAGCGTGCCAGACGGCACGGATATGCCGCCGCCCGCAGCCACGTGGAAAATCTGCTCGCCCCCCTGCCCCGCCATGCCCATATGACAACCGTCACTGACGGCCATCCGGCAACACTTGGCTGGCTCGGTTCGGTTCACGGTCATGCGCTGACCAGCCTCGGCGTTGAGCATTTCGGCCAGACCGGAACAATAGCCGATCTCTACGCGCATTTCGGCATCGATACCACCTCGATCATCGAAGCCGCGGAGGCAGCCGCTCGGCACAGCCATCGGCACGCGGCCGGATTAACGATTGTTGCCTGAGTTTCGCATCATTAATCGCCCGGTTCGCAAGGCATCGGGGCAAATATGTCACTGAGCGAGAAGCACATGTCAGCGGCCCGTCGAAGGTCATTGCCAAGACTGACACCTGAACCACGTTCGGCTCCCACGAGCGCCACCCATTTGTTCTTTCGCTGCAAGGCGAAAATGGCCGCGCACATGTCCGGATCGTCTGTTACGAAAACGAAACCGTCGGCGTGGACACAGGCATTCAGTGCGCACAATGCTATTTCCAACGAGAGAGAGCCGCAAGCATCTCCCGCCTGACCTGCACCTCTTGGACGGCTTTTCCTTGACAACGAAGCCGTTGTAAGAGAGCCAATCTAAAAGACGCCTTTTGGGAAATACATCCTCGTAGAGAGGGACAATGGTGAAGTATACAATGTTTGTTATCTGAAACTTCGACCTCAAAAACTCGACAAATTCTATAAAATCGAACCTGACGGACCTCGACAAACGGTCAACATAATTCCCGTCAATCAGGACGCAACACTTTTGAGAATGAGAAACCGGCCGCACACGCGCCTCCGCTCGTCGGCACCAGTCTGCGCGTCATTTTCCCAAAAGCCCGAGTGAATCGATCGACCCGGGTCCGGTCCGACTCTTGCCGAGAGCTTTCATCAATCAGATTTTCTCACAAGATGGGGCTACAGACTGGTTGAATGTTGGTCGAGGGATAGGCGCCCGACATAGCCACCACAGGGGTCCAGATTTCACGTCCCCATCCAGATATTAATGGGGGACACTAGGAATATGGCGCATGCTCGCCATAAAGTCCAGTTCACCGGGCGAACATGCCTAAATCTGGGCATGCCGATATTAATTCAAATGCAAGGTTTTGACACCTAGTCTGTGCTCGCTGCAGCGCCGACACGGTCGCCGGCTCAATCAACAGCGAGAGTGGAAAATTTATGACTGCGACGGGACGATTCAACCGACGCTCGAATGCAAAGAGTTTTGCCGCCTGGATAGGGTATTTTGCAATAACGGCATTTCTGGCAACAATCTCGATGCCGGCATCGGCAGTCGCAAACGCAAAATACGCGGGATATGTCATCGACGTGAACACGGGCGAAGTGCTCTACGCCGATAATGCGAATGCACGGCGATACCCGGCGTCACTTACAAAGATGATGACGCTGTATCTGACATTTGAAGGCCTGGACGCAGGCAGGTTCCAGAAAAGTACACGCATCAAGGTATCATCCCACGCGGCGTCCGAGCCTCCATCGAAACTGGGCTTGCGAGCAGGCTCGACGATCACGGTCGAAGACGCGATGTATGCCCTCGTCACGAAATCTGCCAACGATGCGGCCACCGCCTTGGGGGAGTTTCTCGGGGGTACGGAAGGCGGGTTCGCCAAGATGGCGACCGGCAAAGCACGCACCCTGGGCATGAACAGTACAACGTTCCGAAACGCACATGGCCTACCAGACGCCGGACAGGTGACGACTGCTGCCGACATGGCCCGCCTGGGTATAGCGCTTCGCGCGAGGTTTCCCCATCACTATGACATCTTCGAAACGAGGTCTTACCGTTTTGGGAAAACCACTCTTCGCAGCCACAACAGGCTCGTTGGCAGTGTTGAAGGCGTCGACGGCATCAAGACGGGGTTCATAAACGCATCTGGCTTCAACCTGGTCACATCCGTCAAACGGGGCGGGCGATCGGTCGTGGCCGTGGTCCTCGGCGGTCGAACAGCGGCAAGCCGCGACGCCCATATGCGCGCATTGATCCAGCGACATCTTCCACGTGCCAGCAAGTCAATACAAAAATACGACGGCCAGCAGGTTCGAGACTCGATGGCAATCGCGCTTGTCGATGACACCAAAAAGATACCACCTGTGCCTGGCTTCCGCCCTATCGACAGCGGTGCAAGCAATGTCGAGCTGTCATCAACGATGCATGCTGACCCGGTAACCACCGGCTCCGTGGTGGCCGACAGCCGTGCCGGAAATTGGGCCATTCAGATCGCGGCAGTGCCGGACCGTGCCGGCGCCTTGCAGATACTAGAACAAGTCAGAACCGATCACGCCGCGCTCCCCACATCTGTCGAACCACTGGTTATCGAATATTCGGATGGGTCCAACCTGTTATACCGCGCTCGCTTTATTGGCTTTGATGCCAGTGAAACTGCGTGGGCCACCTGCCGGGCACTCAAAGAGAAAGGTTATGGCTGCTGGGCTACACAGTAGCCATGCAGCCCCCCTTTGTTCTTCCGTCGAACAACCTGCCGTCTTAACGTGGCGGGCGCGCTAATTTCAGTGTGGGACTGCGCTTCTCCAACATCTCAAGCGTCTCCATAAATGCATCTCGCAAGGCGTAGCCTTCAAAATTGCCGACTGCGTCTTCACACGGCCTCAAAACGACCAGGGCCGGAGTGAGACCTGGAGGCACGCTGTAATCTTCGGGATTACAATCGAGCGATTGACAGATTTTTCGAGCCAGCGAAAGATACGCGTTCATCACAAATGCCTCGGCGATCCGAAGCCGGTGGGCAATGTCCTTGAGGTCTGCGATCCCATCGGGAATGCTTGCATGGCATTTCAAGACTGGCTTCAATCGCTCGATATCGCGCTGACCGGCAAAAATCGGTGCTTCAAACAGTTCTGTTGCTCCAGGGAGACCAGAAGATCGGTCATGACGTAGGGACTCCATTCTGTCCCGCAGCATTTTTTGCACTGCGTCGACAACGGCGTCCTGGGATTCCCCTTCGGCGGAAAGAACCTTTTCCGTACCGACATAAGCGATGCCCTTGAAGGCCTTCCCATTTGTGGCGGCGATGATGCGATATCGTTCGAATGCGATATCTATGCGCTTGCTTGGTTCACGGATACTAACCTTCTTCTTCGGTGTGGCGTGCATTCGCTCCTCCTTCTTCAGTGATGAGCATATTGAGGCACTGGACTACGAACCTGGTTTCCTTCACGCAATTGCCTGACGAGAACCTCCGTGAGCGCGATCAACGCACCGACCGATGCGGACACCCGAAGAGCAGTAATCACGACACCGGTCGCATCCAGGATCCCTGCGGTACCGGCGTCGCAGGCACGCCGCTCCCGAAGATCGAACGTGCGGCCACCGGACGGATGAGCAAGCATGGCGTCAATTTCCTGCCCCCCACATTCACCAGCGCTGTCAATTAGGGTTCGTGCCGGCACCAACAAAGCTTGTCGCAGAATTTCGATCCCGATCGCGGCTGTCGCATCGTCAACTGTTTGAGACCCGAGCCAACGGGCGGCATCTACCAGTATGGCCGCACCGCCGGCCACATAGCCTTGATCCAATGCGGCCCGAACAGAGGCCGCACACTGGGCCGCGCGCTCCATCCGTTCGCGCGACGCGGTATCTCCGATTTCGCCAACTGAAACCAAAGCTGCGCGTATCGCTCTCTCGCCAGCGCGTTCAGTCTCGAAATTCCCCACTACAAGTTCTAGGAAGACTTTGTCATTGGCAATGATGCAGCGCCGGCTGGATTGCGAGAGGCGAGCGCCAAACATCTCTCGCAGCTCTTCAAAGGGATAGGGCAATCGCGACATTGCCAGCGAGACGAGATGCACGCGAGGTCGATCAATATTGGCGGGCATGGTGGCTCGAAAGGTGGGGCAGATGCGCTGTGCCGCGATTAGCAGGTCTGCACCGGAAGCCGTGGCTGCTTCCAGCTCATGCTCGATCTGGTCCCACGTCTTCAGCTCACCCGGATAGATGACGATTAGCGGATTGATCAACAAGTGAGACTTGCAGGGGTGATTGAGCCGGTCATGAACATGCGCATCGAGGAGCAGTCCTTTTAGCACCTCCAACGATGACGTCGGTGACGGTTGCAGGAAAACGGCAAATGGATATTGAGCAGACCTGAACGCCTCAACGATCAGGCTCGCAAGAGAGTCGTCTAGTCCAGATGCCGAGCAGGCCACCGAGTGCATTTCGCTGGGCAGTGTGACCGGCCGCGACCTCTCCGCTATAAACTGTTCGACCATTTGGGATGCGATCCGGATCCCACGATACACTTCAGCTTCATTGTCAGCCAAAGCATGTTGACGATGGGCCGAGACCGCGATCGCATGGGCGAGTACTGACGCCAGCGTGGTACCGTCACCTGCATATTTTTGAACCTGTTGAGCGATGTGGCAAAGCAGGCGGGCGCCAGCATCTTCACAAGGGTCTGATAGTTGGAAATCCTCAAGAACCGTTGACCCGCTCTTTGTGCTGCGGATCTCGTGCGAACTATAGTCGACGGCAACCGTCCAACCACAAGGACCATATGTCATTTGCGCCGCCTCAAGCGCGCTTGCCATACCTCTAAGAATACCCAGACGGGCTTCGCGCCCGTTCATCGTCTGGCTCATATTGTTCTCCGTCTAACAATCACTGGCAAACGACCGCTCGCACAAGAGCATCGTGTCTCAGCTCAAGAAATCAGAGAATTGATCGAGCATCAGCTTGCGGTCGCGTGTCTCCATGAGGACGAGCCTCATGCCGGATTGGTCTTCAATCAGCTTAACGCTGCCTCCGCCGAAAATGCTGGCGTATCGATGAATGCTCTTCGCAGTCTCCATCGATGTATCGGACTTGAAGAAAAGCGGCTCAGCAGAGGACTGTTCTGCCCGCTCCAGCGAACTGCATTCCACCACGGGTCCCGAACCGAAGGGGTTGAGCGCGTCGTCAGCAAGATTTTCAAGGAAAGGTGATGCCTGAAAGTTTTCGCTCGTTCTATCCATGTCGCTCCTCACGATGTTGTGCAGGTGTAACGCAGACCAGTTTGCCTGTCGGCAAACCGTCAGCACAGAGCTCTGGACGATTTCTATCTCGCGACAGACGCCCAAGCTTGCACATTTGGTGCGTTGCGTCGTGCTGCGGATATGATCGCCCCATCGATAAAGGGGATTGGTTGATAGTAGCTAAGAAATTCGGACTTGTGTACCGTTTTTTGGCACTGCTCAATTCTAACGGCCAACATGGCCTTTCAAATAAGGGCAGGCAGCATAGAGAAACAGGACTGTCACGGACAATAGGCTGGCCTGCGGCAGCCACCCGGACCGAAATATATCCGGCACTTGGTACCAACCGTGCTCCCCAGTCCTTGCGATTATGTATATGAGCAATGCCGCAGCAAACAGGATCGAATTTCGGCTGAGGGCAAAGTCGCGGAGTTGTAGCAGGCAAATGCGCGTCTGCTCTGGGTCCGAACGGGCTACCAAAGCAACAAGTCCGGCCACGATAGCCAATGCACCAATCGACACGACACCAAGACCGAGAAATTTTGACCCCGTTTCAATGTTCAACATGATGAAGAACATCATACAGAGTACGAGGGAAAACACGCGTTCGGCCCCAGTGGTCGTCGACACCCCATACATGCTGGCCATCAAAGCGCAGGTAGAAACCGTCGTCGTGAGCTGCAATATTATGGAATATCCCGCCAGTACATCTGTCGGCGAGTCCATTTTCAGCAGCATTATCAACAAAACAACATCCGCGAAGCAAATAAACAAGAAGCATCGCGTGAGGAGCCGGTCGATTTCATAAATTTTCATAGCTGCTCGCCTCCCGGTTGTTTTACGTCCCTTCGCAAAGTCAGTTGAATATCTGAGTTATGGAGCCTCCTCGAACCTGAATTGGACTTCACAGACCCGGAACAGTGATGCGTCGAGAAATGATGCACAATTGAGGTCGAAGAGCGCGACGTTGTGGCCATCATGTGAGAAAGCCGTCTTGTAGATTATTCCGTCATATCCTTCGGTCTTGAAGACCTCTGCCAGTATCTGCGTCGCAGCATAACCAGCTGTGTTATCGCTGCGCACCACCGGTCTTGAGAAGGCATAGTCGATATGAGACCACACCTGATTTTCGACGTCATCACTCACCAACTCGGCTTGTTTGTCATTGAAGGGCTGCGCAAAGCGGCTGCAATCAACGACCACAAGATCACGAAGCGCCTCGAAGCGGGCCACTGATAGGATAGACCCTATGCCGGGCCGCACTTCCGACATTGCCGCTTCCCGATCGGTGGCAAAGTACAGGCTAGGGATGCCTTTCGGGTTCACGCGCCCTTCGTAGGCGCGGTCATCCCAAGGCTTCATGCGTGCTTCGGGATGCGGCAAGGGAATGCGTCGTCCAGCGGCCACATCGTCTGTCCAGCGATGCCCGATCTGGGCTCGCCAGAAGATCGTTCCCACGCTGATCGTGCTCAGGCGCTTCGGACACGTGGCGACCACCGCATCAAGAAAGCCCCCTGCCCTGGCTGAACGGACGTAACGCGACTGGCGGGTCACCTCCTTCTCAAATTGCCAGAAGGCGTTGACGTCCTCGAAGCGGGTCGCATTCATGGACTTTCTCCTGTCACCTAGCGAAACAGCACCACCGGCACCTTGCAGGAGCGGATCATTTCCGTCGTCGTCGAGCCGATGAAGAGGGAGCGCAGCCGTGAATGGCTGTAGGCACCCATTGCGAGAAGGTCGAAGCCTTCCTTCTCAACCATGTCCGAGATCACCTTATCGGCCGCGCCCTGCAGGAGTGCGACTTCCGGGGCATAGCCCGCGGCCTTCAGTATGATCGCAGCGTCATCGAGCTTCTTGCGGTTCTCGGT
>NZ_ALJF01000018.1 GCF_000300855.1 Agrobacterium albertimagni AOL15
GTTCCAGGTGTCGACCGGATCTCGGTGGTGGCCGTCAGGTCGAGCGCATTGTCGTCGCGCGCAATCTTCACCGGCTCGACAGCGAAAGCCGCCGATGCGGCAAGGCACAGATAGGCTGTCGTGAGCGCAGCAATCCACAGGGCGGCGAGGCGAGGCACGGCGCGCGAAAGGGTTCGGGTATTCGTCATGAGGGCGTCTTGCCGTTCCGCGCCTTATGGCCGCCGATCCGGGAATACAGCAGATGGTCGCGCCATTCCCCGTTGATTTTCAGATAGTCGCGCAAAAGACCTTCCCGCTCAAATCCCGCTTTTTCGAGTAGCCTCAGGCTGTTGACGTTGTCCGGAATACAGGCTGCTTCGATACGGTGCAACTCGAGCGGCCCGAAGATGTAGGGAATAGCCAGCTGAAGTGCGGCAAACATGTGGCCTCGGCCCGCATGACGTTCGCCCATCCAGTAGCCGATCATGCAGCTTTGTGCCGCGCCGCGGCGGATGAGACCGATGGTAAGCCCGCCCAGCAAGGTGTTCTCGGCCTGATCGAAGAGAAAGAAGGGCACGGCCATGCCGGAGTGAAATTCCTGTTCATTACGCAGGACGCGCTGTCGAAACGCGCGCTCGGTCAGCTCGTCGGTGCGCCAGCTCGGCTCCCATGGCTGCAGAAAGGCGCGGCTCTCCTTGCGCAGCTGGTGCCATTGCTCGAAATCGCGGAAGCGGGGCAGGCGAAGGAGATGTCGTTCGCTGGCGATCTCCGGCATATCCGGCTGCCGGGACAGAAACCGAAACACCGAGCGCGTCATCGTCAATCCCCAAGCGATGTCCGGCGGGGTCCCCGCCGGTCGAAGTCTATGCCGGCGGCCTTTAGCCGACGGCCTTGCGGATACCGGCAGGCTGTGTGGTCAGCGCGCCCTTGATATCGTCGAGCGGAACCAGGTGATCCATCGGACCGATGGCCGAAAGCGTCGGAACCGTGTCGAAGAACAGGCGGCCCGCAAGGTCGGTCAGGCGATCGGTCGTGATGCCGGCAAGCCGCTCCATCATTTCCTGGTTCGGAATGGTGCGTCCATAGAGCATCATCTGCCGGGCGATCTGGCCGGCACGAGCGGCCGGGCTCTCCTGGCCCATCAGAAGCTGGGCGCGGATCTGCGCCCGCGAGCGCTCGATTTCCTGCTGGTCGATATGGTCGGATGCCTTGCGCAGCTCGTCGATGATCACGGGCACCAGTTCAGGCAGGTTCTCGCCGCCCGTCGCAGCGTGAATGCCGAAGATGCCGGTATCGGAAAAGCCCCAGTGGAAGGCATAGACCGAATAGCACAGGCCACGGATCTCGCGCACTTCCTGGAAGAGGCGGGACGACATGCCGCCGCCGAGAATGTTGGCAAGGATCTGCGAGCAGTAGAAGTCGCGCATGTGATAGGCCTTGCCCTCGAAACCGAGCAGCACCTGGGTATCCATCAGGTCGCGCTCTTCGCGGGACTCGCCACCGGTATAGTGGGCAGCGTCCATCACCGGCGTCGCAGACGGTGTCGTCGGCAGCGAGGCGAAACGCTGCTCCACCTGCTTAACGAAGGCATCGTGGTCAACCTTGCCGGCGGCCACGACGAACATCCGGTCGGTCGTGTAATTGCGCGAGAGATAGGCGCGGATCTGGTCGCTGGAGAAGGATTTGACCGTCTCGGGTGTGCCCAGAATGCTGCGCCCGATCGTCTGGCCACGATAGGCCTGTTCGGAGAAACGGTCGAAGACAACGTCATCGGGCGTATCGTCGGCTGCGCCGATTTCCTGCAGGATGACGTGTTTTTCGCGCTCCAGTTCCTCTTCATCGAAGACGCTGTCGGTCAGGATGTCGGCAAGGATGTCGACCGCGAGCGGCACGTTGTCCTTCAGAACGCGGGCATAATAAGAGGTGGTCTCCGTCGAGGTGGCGGCGTTCACTTCGCCGCCGACATTCTCGATCTGCTCGGCGATCTGCCGGGCCGTGCGCGTATTCGTACCCTTGAAGGCCATGTGCTCGAGCAGATGCGCAATGCCGTGCTCGGCTTCGGTCTCGTTACGCGAGCCGGACTTGATCCAGGTGCCGAGAGCCACGCTTTCCAGATGAGGCATGTTCTCGGTTACGACAGTCAAACCCGATGGAAGCCGGGTGCACTCAACATTCATGGTCCGTCTTTCCGCGCTTCCTACCTAACTGCTCGCGCCTGTTTACTGATAAAGCCTTCGATGGCTTTCAGTTCCGCGGGCAGGACTTCGAAGCGCTCCTCCCTGTCCATCAGATCAGCAAGCCACGCCGGAAGCGCGGGGTCAATACCGGAGGCCGATTTTACTGCGGCGGGGAACTTGGCCGGGTGGGCCGTCGCCAGAACCACCATGGGGCTTTGCGGCTTTTCGAATTTTTTCGCGACATGTACGCCGACGGCCGTATGCGGATCGAGCAGGTAGCCGGTCTCGTCGAGAACGGCGCGGATCGTCTTCGCCACTTCCTTCTCAGTCGCGCGGCCGGCGCGGAAATCCTTGCGGATGAACTTGAGAGCTTCCGGCTGAATCTCGAAGGCGCCGGACTGCTTCAGCCCCTCCATCGACGAACGGATGGCGGAAGCATCGCGGCCATAGGCCTCGAACAGTAGCCGCTCGAAGTTCGACGAAATCTGGATGTCCATCGACGGCGACGTGGTCGCCGAAACACCCTTCATCTCGTAGCGGCCGGTCTTGAGCGTCCGCGCCAGAATGTCGTTGTCGTTGGTCGCGATGACAAGCTTGTCGATCGGCAGGCCCATCTTCTTGGCGACGTAACCGGCAAAGATATCGCCGAAATTGCCTGTCGGCACGGTGAAAGACACCTTGCGGTCGGGAGCGCCGAGCGCAACCGCAGAGGTGAAGTAGTAGACCACCTGCGCCATGATGCGGGCCCAGTTGATTGAGTTGACGCCGGAAAGACCGACGCGATCCCGGAACGGTACGTCGTTGAACATCGCCTTCACCAGATTCTGGCAGTCGTCGAAATTGCCTTCGACGGCGATGGCATGCACGTTTTCATCCTTCGACGAGGTCATCTGGCGCTGCTGCACCGGCGAAACCTTGCCATGCGGGAAGAGAATGAAAATGTCGGTGCGCGCGCGACCGGCAAAGGCGTCGATCGCAGCACCACCCGTGTCGCCCGAGGTCGCGCCGACGATCGTCGCCCGTTCGCCGCGTTTCTCCAGAACATGATCCATCAGCCGGGCGATGAGCTGCATCGCCACGTCCTTGAAGGCGAGCGTGGTGCCATGGAAGAGCTCCAGCACGAAGGAATTCGCACCGGTCTGCACGAGCGGCGCGACAGCCGGATGCTTGAAGGTCGCGTAAGCCTCGTCGATCATCGCCCGGAAGACCTCCGGCTCGATCTCGCCATTGGTGAAGGGCAGCAGAACCTCGAATGCGACGTCCTCATAGGACTTGCCACGCAAGCCGCGGATCGCCTTTTTCGACATCTGCGGCCACTCGCGGGGCACGTAGAGACCGCCGTCACGGGCAAGGCCCGCCAGCAATGCGTCACAAAAGCCGAGGCTCGGGGCCTCGCCGCGGGTCGAAACATATTCCACGTCGCTCATCCCTAAAGTTCAAGAATTCGGAGCCGAAGCCGCCGTCAAACCTATGGCGTTTCGGATAAAGAGGTTTGCCCGTTTGCGCCAGTGCACCGGCCAGGATTTCGCAAGCCCGGCAGTCCTGCATGCCCGCGCTGATGTGGAGACTCCTGCCGGCTGTCGAAGGTCCATCGAAAATTGAAGCAAATTGCCGGCTACCCAATCGATTTTTGTCGTGGCCGCTGGTATAGACCATCCGCGAGGGCGCTGAAAAGCCTCAAGTTTGACTGTTTTTCGGCCTTTGGCCGAGCATGCGGAAGGTGAAGTCTCGTGTCTGTAAACGTGTCGCGCGGTGTTGTCGCCGTTTCGCTGATGATGGTTCTCTCGGGCTGCAATGCTGGTGGTATCGGCAGTAGTCTTGGCCTTTCGCCATCGGAGCCAGGAAACGCGGCTGCAGCCGCGGATCGGCAGGCTTTCGTCCAGGGCTTCTGCCCGCAGATTTCCCTGAGTGACGGAACAGCCTCCTATCGCACCTATGCCCGCGGCAAGGACGGCGATGCCGAGCAGGTCATCTTCCAGGCCTCGCTCGCCGACACCACGCGCTCCTGCGCGCGCACCGAAACATCGTTGACGATCAACGCGCTGGTTCAGGGTCGCCTCGTCGCAGGCCCGCAGGGCAAGGCCGGCACGATCAATCTGCCGGTGCGGGTCACTGTCGTGGATGGCGGTCAGGAAGTGTTCAACGAAGTCGAGCAGTATGCCGTGACGCTCACCGACGTGAACCAGCCGACTCAGTTCATCTACAGCAAGGCGGCGACCGTTCCCGGCAACATCTCCGGCACGGCCCGCGTCTTCATCGGCTTCGAACAGCCGAAGAAGAAGTAACCCTTTCAAGGAAAGTCGGCGGATCGAAAGATTGGGGTCTCATCCGACCCCTTCCTCAACCAAGCGATAGCTTGCTCTCGACAGTGATGAGGCGAGTGTTCAGGTCATCTGCGATTCGCATCGCGTTTGAGGCGTCCTGAAGTGCAGTCAGCACCTCATTGTACTGCCCGACAACTTCAATCTGGGTGCGCTTGATGTCGCGGGACCGCTCGTCGAGCATGGCTTCCGCCTCGTCCAGTCGGGAATGATCGCACCAAGTCGGGTGGACGTCTCGCTATGATGTTGGGACGCCACTTCGTGCAGGGAGTTCATCTTGCGATTGAGCTTCGTGATTTCGGTCTCAATGGAACCGAATTTCTCGATAGCCGCCTCTACCATGCTCAATGTCCGCCTTTGGCCATTGAAGACAGATTCAATCAGTGCGAGCAGCTTGGTCTCATCCATGCCAGTCATGCCGAAATCCTCAGGTTTCAAGGCAATATGGCATCCAGTCGCGTTTAGGACAAGAAAAGCGTCATTGATGCGATCGGCTATGCCTATGAGCGCCGCGTCAGGGCCACCAGATAGCGGGTTGCTTGCTCGCCGGCATTGACGAACACGCAATCGCTGGGCACGCCGAGTTGCAGGCAGTCACCCGTCGAAAGTTGATGGCTGCGTGTGCCCTCGATGAAGTCAAGGCGACCTTCGAGCACGTAGATCTGCTGGTGCTGGAAGCTGAAGGCAGACGCGGGGTAGGGCACCCGGACACCGGGCGGCAAAACCACTTCCAGAAGTTCGAGTTGGCCGCCATTGGCGGGGGAAAGCGTCCGCCTCGTATAGCCCGTATCCGGATCGGTCCAGAGCGGCTGCTCCTCGCGGCGTGCCAGCCGGTCCCCCTCGCGTTCGGCAAGGGCGAGAAGAACCGAGAGCGGCAGCCCAAAGGCGCCGGAGAGACGTCCGAGCACGGTCGCCGTCGGGCTCGCCTCGCAGCGCTCCACCTTGCTGATCATTGCCTTTGAAACACCCGATCGGGCCGCCAGCTCTGCAAGCGACCAGCCACGCGTTTCCCGCTCCAGTCGGACGCGCTCGGCGATCGCCCGCGCCTGGCGGTCCTCGGTGTGAGCATCGTCTCTGTGCACGGTGTTCCTCATCTCGCCCCTTGCCAAATGATCCGGCTGCGTCTTCTATAGTGGACGGGAACATACGATAGATGACGGCGCATCCACAAGTCGCCGCCTGTCGACAAAAGAGAGGGACGAACACGAGCATGGCACGCGAAATCCGTTTCAACGCCTTCGACATGAATTGCGTCGGTCATATCCAGCAGGGACTCTGGAGCCACCCGCGCGACCGCTCGATGGAATATACGAGCCTCGCCTACTGGACCGACTATGCAAAACGCCTGGAGGCGGGCCTGTTCGACGGTATCTTCCTCGCCGATGTCGTCGGCATTTACGACGTTTTGAGCGGCAGCCCGGCGCCCGCACTTCGCGGTGCCGTGCAGGTGCCGGTCAACGATCCCATGATGCTGGTCCCGGCCATGGCGGCGGCCACCCGCCATCTCGGCTTCGGCGTCACGGCCAATCTCACCTACGAACAGCCCTTCCTTTTTGCCCGCCGCATGGCGACGCTCGATCACCTGACCGGCGGCCGAATCGGCTGGAACATCGTGACCGGCTATCTCGACAGTGCGGCCCGCGCCATCGGCCTCGACGGCCAGATGGCCCATGATGATCGCTACGATCTCGCCGACGAATACATGGAGGTCATCTACAAGCTTCTCGAAGGCAGCTGGGAAGACGGCGCCGTGGTGGCCGACAAGACGGCGAAAGTCTATGCCGATCCGCAGCGTGTGCATCCCGTCCATCATCATGGACGTCAATACCGGGTGGATGCCTATCACCTCTCAGAACCCTCGCCGCAGCGCACGCCGGTTCTCTATCAGGCCGGATCCTCGCCGCGTGGCCGACAGTTCGCCGCGACCCACGCCGAATGTGTCTTCGTCAACGGTCAGAAGAAGGAGGGCGTCCGCGAGATCGTCACCGACATCCGTGCGCGTGCCGAGGGTCTTGGACGGCATGGTGACGACATCAAGGTTTTCCTTGGTGCCACCATCGTCACCGGCCGCACCGAAAAGGAGGCACGGGACAAGTTCGAGGACTACCGCCAATATGTCAGCTCGGAGGCCGCGCTCACCCATGCCGCCGCCTCGATGGGCATCGACTTCGACAAGTTCGACATGGACGAACCGGTCGAGACGGGCAAGAGCCAGGCGATCACCTCCAACATCAAGGCCATGGACCGCGCCGCCGGCCCGCAATGGACCAAGCGCAAGCTGATCGAGCAGATGGTGCTCGGCAGCCGCCAGCCGCCGCTTGTCGCTTCGGCCGATCAGGTCGTCGACTGGTTGGTGGACTGGGTCGAGGACACCGGCGTCGACGGCTTCAACCTGTCGCGCACGGTCGTGCCGGAATGCTTCGACGACATCATCGAGCTGGTCGTTCCACGGCTGCAGGAGAAAGGTCTCTACAAGACCGAATACCGCGAAGGGCCGCTGCGGGAAAAGCTCTTCGGCAATGCCCGTCTGAGCGACCGACATGTTGCCTCGACTCATCGGCAGAAGGTCTGACGTCGCCGCGCATAGGTTGCGGGATCCATTTGTCGCAACAGTTGCTGCAACTTGCTCTCGCCAACTGAGAAGTGCTAGATTCGTCTTCTGAAAAGAGACGGTCCCTCCGCCTGGTCGGCACGATGATGTCGGCAGTCGAGGGGAGCGAGGTGCCTGGTCGGGCGCCTGCGGTGGGAGGCCTTATTGAAAATTGCAGTTGTGAGAAACCCCATTGCGGGCGGCCAAGCCGGCCAGAAGCAATGGGCTCCCTTGCTTGCCGCCTTCCGCCATCGTTTCCCGGATCTGGAAATCCATGAAAGCCGCTCCAGCGGGGATGCCCGCAGGCTCGCCCGCGAGCTTGCCGCGGGGCCCTACGACGTCATCGTGGTGGCCGGTGGTGACGGCACGATCAGCGATGTCGTCGACGGTGTGCTCACCTCGTCGCGCCCCGAGATGCCGCTCGCCTTTCTGCCGATTGGCACGGGCTGCGATTTCATCCGGAACTTCAAGCTTCCGGGCGATCCGGCTGCCCTTGCGGAGCATGTCGCCAAGGCTCCCGTCCGAAAGATTGATGCCGGGCTGCTGGTCAGCCGCGATGCATCCGGAAACGAGCAGCGTCGCCACTTTGCCAATATCGCCAGTGTCGGCATCTCCGGCGAAATCGTCGATGCTGTGAATGCGCCTGGACGAAGACGCATCTTGAACGGCCCCCTCCGCTTCAGCGTGCATGCGGCGCTCGCGATCCTGCGCTATCGTCCCTATGATTTCGAAGTGCTGATCGATGGCATGCAGGTGCATCAGGGCAGGCTAGCGATCGCGGCGATTGCCAATGGCGGCTGGTTCGGCGGCGGCATGAACATCACGCCGGATGCCGATGTTGCCGATGGCCTGTTCGACATCGCCGTCATGCGCGAGGAAAAGATCCTCGGCCTTCTGAATTTACTGGGACGCCTGCATTCCGCCGGCCATGTCGGCCATCCGCTCTTGAGTTTTCACAAAGGACGCCGTGTCGAAGTGCGGCCGCGCGATCCCCAGCGTTTCCCCGTCGAAATCGACGGCGAAATGCCGATCCGGGGCGGTTTCGTCGCGGAAATCCTGCCCCAGGCACTGACCATCCGGACCTGAGCCCGGCGATCGTCAGAAAATTAGAACGCGCCTTCCCATTCGGCCATGGCGGCGATCACGCCCGGCAGGTCCTGCATGCGGGCAATCACGGTTTCCGCACCGGCATCCGTCAACCGGTCTGCATGCGAAGGATAGGTATGCGATGCACCGGTAAAGCCGATGACGCGCATGCCGGCTTCGCGCGCGGCATGCACGCCGTGCACGGAATCCTCGATGACGATGCACTTTGAAGGGCTGACATTGAACTGCTTGGCACCATGAAGGAAGATATCAGGCTTCGGCTTGACCCTGTCGGCGCCGAGATCCTTCGCCGAATAGATATGCGGCGCGAAGAAATCCTTGAGGCCGACCTTGGTCAGCATCATGTCGAGACGGTGTGAGGAGGAATTGGAGCAGATGCAGCGCGGACCGGCGAGCCGCGCCAGCGCATATTGCACGCCTTCGATCGCCTTCACCTCGCGGGCGAGCTTCTGGTCGAGCAGCTGTTCCGATTTGTCGATCAGGCTGGCCGAGAGCGGGATATCGATCTCCTTCTCGATCGACAGGAGGATGTTCTTCCAGGTCATGCCGGCGAAGCGCTCGCCCATCTCCTCGACCGAGATCGGATAACCGGCCTCCGTCAGAAGCTTCGATTCGACCTTGGCCGCAATGATCTCGGAATCGACGAGCACGCCGTCGCAATCGAAAAGGGTGAGATCGAAGCCGCTCATGGAAATATCCGTCCTGTGGTCCTGAAGAAGGCGGCTTCCTACACGATTGGCGAGGCGAGGACAATCATGCCCGGCGCATGGCAGATCTGCCGGCCGCTCCGGTTGCTCGCCTCAGGTGGCGGCCATCGCAAGCAGCACGGCCTCGAAATCCTGGGGGTAGCGCTTGAGCCCGCCGTCCTTCTCCATCATGTCCGCGAGCCACACGCCGTCGGCAGCAAGCCGCACGGCAACGAGCCGCTGATCGCCATCGGTTTCGGCATGCTGCGCCATCCGCCCGTCGAGCCATGTTGACCACAGCGAGCACAGCGCTGGTTCCGAGACGATAGCAACCGAAAGTGCCGCCCAGAGGCTGCGCTCCCCCAGCAGTCGGTCCGAGAAGCAGGCCCGCACATAGGCTCGCGTGAAACGTCCGCGCGCTAAAGGATCATCTGCCAGAGTCCGGTCGATTTCCTGATCCATCTTGTCGAGCAGATCCTCAAAGACAGCGGCCAGCAGCGTCTGCTTGCTGTCGAAATGATGGAGCAGCCCGCCCTTGGTGACGCCCGCCCGTTCGGCGACCGCCTGGATGGTGATCGCCGACGCCCCCTGTTCGGCGGCGATCTGAGCCGCACAGTCCAGCAATGCCCGCCGCACCTGTTCCGGCTGTTTCTTGCGGTGGTGGGCCGAGAGCAAAGCCTCGGCCGGGGAGGACCCAGACAAGGATGCGGGCGCCATCAGTGCGAGACCGTCTTCGACAGCGTGTTCATCACAATGACACCGGCAACGATCAAGCCGATACCCGCAAGCGCCGGAAGATCCAGGCTCTGCTTGAGGTAGAACACGCTGATCAGAGCCGTCAGCACGATGCCGAGCCCGCCCCACATCGCATAGGCGATGCCAAGCGGCATGCCCTTCAGTGCCTGCGAGAGCAGGTAGAAGGAGGCGACATAGAACATCACCATGCCCGCAGTCGGCAGAAGCTTGGTGAACTGCGCCGACTTCTGCAGCAACGTGGTGCCGATCACTTCAAGCACGATGGCGGCGGCGAGTGCGCCATAGGCGGTCAATACGGGGTTCATGGACAGGGCTCTGGAAATAGGATGGTCTGAACATACCGTATGGTCGGTTTGTTTGACAAGCGCGCCCTGGATGCAAAGGCGAGGCAGTCCTGCAATCTGCAGGAAGCAAAAGATTAATTATAGAACATAATATTAACATATCACAATTTCGCCCGGTTCCGCGAGCGAGCTTGCCCTCGGCCGTCCGGCCACCCCGTCATCAAGAGGACATCCAGCATGTGCCAGGAATGCGAAACGCAAGGCCTCAACCGTCGCAACCTTTTCAAGCTCGCCGGCGTCGGCCTGACCACGGCCGCCCTCATCGGCAGCGCACCCGCGCGCGCCGCCGCCACGGCGCCCTCCAGCTCATCGGTGACGACGCCGGCAGAAGCGCTGGCGCGGCTGAAGCAGGGAAACAGGCGTTTCGTCGAGGATGCCGAAGCCTGCGCCTCCAACCTTGTGGCGATCCGCGGCGAACTGGCCGGCGGCCAGCAACCCTGGGCCACGATCCTCACATGCTCGGACAGTCGCGTCAGCCCTGAACTGGTCTTCGGCGGCTCGACGCTCGGAGAACTCTTCGTCATCCGCAATGCCGGCAACGTGCTCGATACCGGCGCGCTCGGCACGATCGAATACGGAACCGAACATCTGAAGTCGCCGCTGGTCGTCGTCATGGGCCACAGCAAATGTGGCGCCGTCACCGCCGCCTGCGACGAAGTCACCAAGGGTGCCGTGCCCGGCGGTTCGATCGGCAAGATGGTTCAGCCGATCCTGCCCGTCGTGCTCTCCGCCAAGGACAAGGGCGATGGGCTTGTTGCCGAGACGGTCCGCCTCAACGCGATCTCCGGCGCCCGGCGCATTGCCGATGAAAGCCATATCGTCAGCGAACTCGTCTCCTCGGGCGCCGTGAAAGTCGTGGCGGCCGTCTATGACATCGCCAGTGGCGAAGTCGAATTCATCGAAGATCTCTGAGCAATTGGGGCAGGGGGCAGCAATGCCCCCTCCAACGCCTATGGGCGCGAATTGTGTTCCGTTCAGCCGGCTGCCGGAAACATCGGGAGAAACCGCCTCGCGGAAAAGTAAATCAGGCTCTCGGTCATTGCCCTGACCTTCCGATCCTCGGCACGAAGTTGCGATGCAGCCGATGCTTCCGCAGGGAAAGCAGCCTAAGAACGAGGCGCCGCAAAGTATCCCTACGCCCTCGGCAGGATAGTGGTCGCCAAACCTGGTGAGCACAAAGGGTGGTGAGAACTGTGTTGCCTTAAGCGTCAAGGTTTGACTGTCCCTTGATGAAAAAGCATTTGCCATTTGCACCCGTCATATTTCCAAATGGAGCTTCTCAGCACACACTGCACCGAACCATTGGGTGTAGAGCGTCTGGTCTCGTAGGTGAGCAGCACAGCGTCGCTGGAAATCGGTTTCAATGCGTAGTTCGCTGTCTCCACATTGTTTCCGTCGGTTCCAGGCTCTCGCTCCAGCAGTTCCATGATGGTCGTCCGGTCGTAGACGCTCCCGGACGCTCCAATTTCCATGAAGCCGTCAGCGAGCAGGATTTCTAAAGTTCGCCGGCAACGCCTCGTGTCGGGCTGATGGAGGGCTTCTTCCAATGACTGGATTTCCTCAAGGCTGGGAATGCTGGTCAATGTCTTACCTCGCTGGCACTGTTGTCCAAACTGCTAGCTGCATGCGACGGGCAGCTGCCCTGGCTCTCTTCCCTTTTCTATCTGAGTCCGTTCAGTCTGCTGCCGGAAACATCGCCAGAAATCGCCGTTCTCCCTCAGCCGAAAACCGGATGATCCGGCTCTCCTCCACCCGCCTTGCATGGCCATGATCGAGGAAGTGCGAGAGCAGTGCCGCCCCGAGCGAGCCGGCGAGATGGGTGCGCCGTTCACTCCAGTCGAGGCATGCCCGGCAGAGCGGCCGCCGCTTGGCTCTGAGGCTGGCGATATCGAGACCCTGACCCGCGAGCAGGGTCTCGCCCTCAGCCGTCAGCGTCAGCGCCTCGTCCTCCGCGCGGATCGCCCCTCGGGCGATCAGGCTGTCGAGCATGCGCACGCCGAAATCGCCGGCCAGATGATCGTAGCAGATCCGCGCCTTGCGCAGTTCCGGCTCCTTCGGGCCGGTGCGATGGCGCAGGTGACCGCGTGTCGCCGAAAAGCTCATCAGGCTCTCGATCATCACGCCCACCTGATCATCCGCCAGCGCAAAATAGCGATGCCGCCCCTGTTTACGCTGGGCAAGCAGACCACCCTCTTCGAGTTTCGACAGATGTGAACTTGCCGTCTGCAGCGTGACGCCGGCAGCGCCCGCCAGTTCCGTTGCCGTCAGCGCTCTGCCGCCGATCAGCGCCAGCAGCATGTTGGAGCGGGCGGGATCGCCGATCAGCGAAGCGATGCGCGCGATATCAGGTCCTTCCGCCATGATCGTCTCCTTGGGGTGACAGCAGTCTGCATGCGCAGTGTAGTCGATGCTTCGATCCCGGTCGAACTATCGAGCATACACAATGCTTGCGAGACTTCGATGCCGATCGAAGCATCGCCTTGTGTCGCCATGGCAAACCCACCTCGCAAACCACGAGGAGCCAACATGATCACCTGCATCATCCGCTACCGCATCGACCCCTTCGGCCGCGACGACTTCGCCACTTACGCCCGCAACTGGGGCGAGGCCATCCCGCGCTGCGGCGCCGAGCTCGTCGGCTATTTCGCTCCGCATGAGGGCTCCGCGACCACAGCCTATGGCATCTACAACATCGAAAATCTCGCAGCTTATGAAGCGTACCGAGCAAGGCTCGCCGCCGATCCGCTCGGCAAGGCCAATTATGAATTCGCCAGAAACGCCCGCTTCATTTTGGAGGAAGATCGCCTCTTCCTGACGAATGTCTCCAACCCGCCATCGTCGAGGTCCAGCAATGATCGCCGTCATCTTCGAAGTGGTGCCTTTCGTCGGCGAGCGTCACCGCTATCTCGATCTCGCCGGAGAACTGCGAGAGCACCTGGAAGCGACCGATGGCTTTCTCTCCGTCGAGCGTTTCGAAAGCCTGACGACCCGCGGCAAGCTGCTCTCGCTCTCCTTCTGGCGCGACGAGGAGGCTGTGCGCCGCTGGCGCGAGACGGAAGAACACCGCGCTGCCCAGGCCACCGGCCGAGGCGGCGTCTTCGCCGCCTATCGCCTGCGCGTCGCCCAAGTCCTGCGTGACTACGGCCTCGAAGACAGGGCGGAAGCACCGGAGGACAGCCGGGCACGGCATGGGTGAGGCGAAGGCTTTGACAAACTTTGCCATCGCCGCCATCTTGGTCGCATGACTGGAGATAGACCATGGCAACGATGAACGTATCCCTTCCCGATCCGATGAAGGCCTGGGTCGAGCGTCAGGCCGAGAGCGGTCGCTACGGCAATGCCAGCGACTATATCCGCGACCTCATCCGCAAGGATCAGGAGCGGCTGGCTGCGTTCGATCAGCTTCAGGCTGCCATCACCAAGGGTATCGAAAGCGGTCCGCCGGAAACCTTCGATCCGGAGGCCTTCAAACGGCGAATGCGCGAGAGCCATGGCGCCCGCTAGCGCCCGCTACACCCTTGCGCCTGAGGCTCTACGAGACCTCGAAGATGTATGGGCCTATGGGGCGGAGACTTGGTCTGCCGATCAGGCAGACCGTTACCTCGATGAACTCGTCTTGGCCTTCGACCGGGTTGCCCGATCTCCGACGCTGTTTCGCGAGCGCCTCGAATTCATGCCTCCGGTCCGGATCTATCCCTATCGCAGTCATCTCATTGTCTATGTGGATATAGAAGGGCAGGTGGCGATCCTGCGTATTCTCGGCGGTCGGCAGGATTGGCAGGCGATTCTGCGGGCGCTCGACTGACGCGTGCCTCGCCTCTCCCTCGACAAGCCGGCAGCCGCTGACTATGCAGGAACCCATGCCGAAAAAGCCGGAAGATTCTCCCGAGGATACGATTGTAAGCCGCATCAGCCGTGCGCTGGCGGAGCGCATCATCCATGGTGAACTCGTGCCCGGTTCGCGGCTTGCCCAGGACCATATCGCCGAGGAATTCGGCGCAAGCCATGTGCCCGTGCGCGAGGCCTTTCGCCGGCTGGAGGCGCAAGGCCTCGTCGTCAGCATTCCGCGTCGCGGTGTGCGGGTCGCGACCTTCGACCTGAAGCAGGTGCGCGAAGTCGCCGAGATGCGCGCCGCCCTCGAAGTGCTGGCGCTCCGCCACGCCGCCCCGAACCTGACGCCGGATGTGCTCGCCGCCGCCGAAGAGGCCGCCGCCGACGCCGACAACGCCAAGGATGTGCGAACCTGGGAGGAGGCGAACCGCCGCTTCCACCGCCTGATCGTCTCCACCTGCGGCATGCCGCGCCTGCTCTCTGTCATCGACGATCTCCACGCCGTCTCCGCCCGCTTCCTCTTCGTCTCCTGGCGCGCCACCTGGGAAGCCCGCACCGACCACGACCACCGCGCCATTCTCGAAGCCTTGAAATCGGGTGACGCATCGGAAGCCGCCCGCATCCTGGAGCGTCACGTCCAATGGATCGGCCGCGCGCCTCTGCCGGTGCCGGGCCGCGCTGAGACCGAAGGTTTTGCGATCGTCGGCTGAGTGTCGCCCGAGCCGTGCCGACGCACTCCACCTCCCCCTTGAGGGGGGAGGTCGCCGCAAAGCGGCGGGTGGGGGTGAAGCTCGCTGACCTGTCCGACTTCCGCCTACTTTGATTGCTGCCATATCGCCATCATTGCCCGGATCCGCCGCCGGATCACCCCACCCCGGACCTCCGGTCCGACCCTCCCCCTCAAGGGGAGGGTGTTGGTTGCGGGGAGAGGGCAGGGTGAGGGACAGCAATTCGGTCCACCCAGTCTCAAAAGTATAGATAAAAAGAACCGCCATGCCTCAGGCAAGTCGGCCGCCTTCGCCTTTCTGGCGCCTGCGCTGCCTATACGGCCAGATTCCTAATCCCAGCACCTTGGCAGCGCATGATTCCATAGATAAAAGATTCTCCGTCACTTCAAATTATCTATAAAATGGAGATTACCTATGGCAACCATCCTCGCGCCCGCATCCCGCAGTTTCGATCCGCTCGGCATTTCAGGCCGATCGCTTCCCATGCAGGCCGCGCTTCTCCTCATCGGCACGGGCGTGCTCGCACTCGCCTCGCAAATCGCCGTGCCCATGGTGCCGGTGCCGATCACCCTGCAGACCTTCGCCATCACCATGATCGGCGTGCTCTATGGCTGGCGTCTGGGCGCGCTGACCGTGCTTGCCTGGCTCGGCGAGGCAATGATGGGCCTGCCGGTGCTGGCGGGCGGCAGCGGCGGTTTGGCCCCCTTTCTCGGCCCGACGGCCGGCTATCTCGCAGCCTTCCCGATCATCGCAGCGCTCGCCGGTTATCTCGCGAGCAAAGGCTGGACGGGTACCCATGTGGTCAAGAGCTTCCTCGCCCATTTCTCCGCCAACATCCTGTGCCTTGCGATCGGCGGCGCCTGGCTGGCCTATCTCATTGGTGCCGAAAAGGGCTTGAGCCTCGGGGTCACGCCCTTCATCCTGGGTGCTGTGCTGAAATCGGCACTCGCGGCTGCGCTGCTGATGGCGCTGGCCCGACGCAAGGCACAGCCGCTCGACCTCTGAGCTCCAGATATTCGACAGAAACACGCATGACCGTCCGGCTCCGCGCCCACCACCTGCTCTGCATGCTGACCTATGTCGGCAAGGGCTATTCGCCCGCCTTCGTCGAGAATTACGAGGTCATCGCCGCAAGGCTCTCGACCGGCGAGGAGATCGAGCTGGTGGCGGGGCCGGACGATATCTGCGGCCCGCTCACTGCAGATCCCGAAGCCCATTGCCATGGGCCGGGCGTCATCGAGCGGGACCGTGAAGCAGCAGACGCAGTCGCCCGTCTCATCGGCAGTCCGCTGCCGCCGGGTGCCCGCATCACGCCATCAGCCGCACTGCTCGCCCGCCTCCGGAAAACCTTCGCCACCGGCGAGATTCGTCGCGCCTGTTCGGGCTGCGAGTGGTCGGGGCTTTGCGATCATTTAGTGGATGGAGGTTTTTCCGGCGTGCGGGTGGCGCGCGGCGCCGGATGAGGGTGTATCAGCCGCTTTCGTGTGTCTGCCGTTGGGTGTAGTGTCTTTTACATCGAGACGGGAGGAAGCCGAGATGAACATGCGGTCGATCATTGTGCGCGCCACCTGGGACGACGAAGCCGAAGTCTGGCTTGCCACAAGCGATGATATCGAAGGTCTGGCGGTCGAGTCGGAAAGCATGGAGAAGCTTCAACCGAAGGTCATGGCGGCTGTCGCAGACCTGTTGGAGCTAAACGGGGTCGGCTCCGATCTGCCGGAAATCCCAGTGCACATTCTCGCAGAACACATCGGCAAAGTGCCGAATCCGAGCTTTTGACGCGGATATGGCAAGCTATCTCCGCGAGTTGAAGGAGCGCTTGTCAGAAGCGGCTGCACCTTCATGCGGCCGGGAAAGGGCGATCACGAGATTTGGTATAGCCCCATCACCAATCGCCATTTCACCGTCGATCAGGGTGTGAAGTCCCGCCATACAGCCAACGAAACGCTCAAACAGGCAGGTTTGCCGAAAGCGTTCTGAGTGGAAGGTGAAACCGCCGTGATCACCCTCGACATGCTGCGCCAGCTCATCCTCGCTCTGCCGACAACGGAGGAAACCACCTCCTGGGGTGCGGTGTCCTTCAAGGTCAACGGCAAGGCCATGCTCTTCTGGAACCCTACCCATGACTGCCCGGTCTTCAAGGTCCCTTTCGAGGAGCGCGACCATTTGATCGAGATGGAGCCCGACACCTTTTTCACGACAGACCATCATCGTCCCTATCCGATGGTGCTCGCCCACCCTGATCGCCTCGATATCGAATGGGCGCGGGAAAACCTCACCCGCGTCTGGCGGGCGCAGGCGAAGAAGGCGGTGGTGAAGGCCTGGGATTCGGGGCGGTGAGGGGTATTGACAAGGAAAACAGGGAGCTTCCCGACCCTTCATCTGTCATTCGGACGTCTTTTCCCCACTGGCGAGAAGATGGAGCATCCCACCCCCGCACAAATTCTCAACCCTCTTCACGCTTCAGTAACCAAGTTCGGTAACCATAAGCATCGTGTTCCCGTGCTGCGTCAGCGTAAGAGTGAGTAACCGATGGCTTCTGTATTCCCGATTGCCGAACTCCGCCGTTCGTCCGACCCGCTTGCCTGGGTCGACAGCATCATCAAGGGCGATTGCGTTTCCGCCCTCGAAGCCCTTCCAGACAAATCCGTCGACGTCATCTTCGCCGATCCGCCGTATAACCTACAGCTTGGTGGTGCCCTGCATCGTCCCGACCAGTCGGTTGTCGATGCCTGCGACGACGAATGGGACCAGTTCGCCTCGTTCGAAGCCTATGATGCCTTCACCCGCGCCTGGCTACTCGCCTGCCGCCGCGTGTTGAAGCCGACCGGTACGATCTGGGTCATCGGCAGCTATCACAACATCTTCCGCGTCGGCGCCACGCTTCAGGATCTTAACTTCTGGATCCTCAACGACATCGTCTGGCGCAAGACCAATCCGATGCCGAATTTCAAGGGCCGCCGGTTCCAGAACGCCCATGAGACGATGATCTGGGCCTCGCCCGATCCGAAGGCCAAGGGTTACACCTTCAATTACGATGCGCTGAAGGCCTCGAATGACGACGTGCAGATGCGCTCCGACTGGCTTTTCCCGATCTGCTCGGGCGGCGAGCGGCTGAAGGGTGACGACGGCAAGAAGGTCCATCCGACCCAGAAGCCGGAAGCGCTTCTCGCCCGCGTCATCATGGCGTCCACCAAGCCGGGCGATATCGTGCTCGATCCCTTCTTCGGCTCCGGCACCACGGGTGCGGTGGCAAAACGTCTCGGCCGTCATTTCGTCGGAATTGAGCGCGAGCAGGATTACATCGATGCGGCCTCAGCCCGCATTGCGGCCGTCGAGCCTTTGGGCAAGGTCGAACTGACCGTCCTGACCGGCAAAAAGGCCGAACCCCGCGTCGCCTTCAACGTGCTCTTGGAAGCCGGCCTCGTGAAGCCCGGCCAGGTCCTGACCGATGCCAAGCGCCGCCACTCCGCCATCATCCGTGCCGATGGCACGTTGACGGCAAATGGCGAGGCGGGCTCGATCCACCGCGTTGGTGCCAAGGTGCAAGGGCTCGATGCCTGCAATGGCTGGACCTTCTGGCATGTCGAAGAAAAGGGTGCCCTGAAGCCGATCGACGACCTGCGCTCGATCATCCGCAGCCGCATGGGCGGCCTGGAGTAAACACAGCGGATCGGCACCTGAATCGCGCCGGTGCCGATTTTCATTTAGATTAGAATAACTTCACATTCTTGTGATCAGCTTCGAGCAAGTCGAAGCCTTTAATCGGGCTGCATTCGATCTCAAGGGATCGATCTGGCGCGGGCAGGGGTCCGCCAACTCCACCCGCGCCAGCGCCTTATTCTCAGGCAGATACACCCAGCGCGTCGAGATCCGCCTTCAGCTTTTCCGCTCCGGTGAAATGCACCGCCTGCCAGCCGGCAGCGCGCGCGCCTTCGACATTCGCCAAGCTGTCGTCGATGAAGACGGAATGCCCAGGAGACAGGCCGAAGTCTTCTGCATGCCGTTCGTAGATCGCGACGTCAGGCTTGATCAGACCCACTTCGCCCGAAACCGTCACGCCGCGCGGCAGGTTGAGGAAGGGATACATCTTCCGCGCCTCGATGAAGGTATCGGCGGCGAAGTTGGTGAGCATCGTCACGTCGCGGCCGGCATCGATCAGTCCGGTCATGATGGCGACGCTGTCCTCATAGGCATGCGGCACCATCTCGGCCCAGTGTTTGCGAAAGGCGCGGATATGCGCTTCCTTCTCGGGAAACTCTGAGATCAGCAGCGCTTCTGCGTCAGCCCAGCTGCGGCCGCGGTCCTGCTCGATATTCCAGTCATGGGTGCAGACCGTCGCGAAGAACTCCGCCCGCTCATTCGCGTCCGGGATGATCCGCTGATAAGGCAGGTTCGGATCGTAATGGATCAGCACCTTGCCGATGTCGAAAACGATATGGCGGATTTCGGTCATGTCTTAGCCCTTGAGTGTTGGAAAGGCGGTTGGAATAGCCGCTGCAATTGCTTTCTTCATGACAGTCGGCAGCGCTTCACCATCAAGTTCGGTGACGGGCACCCAGAAACCGTGATTGACGGAGGGGCGGTCGATCGGCCCGACGCGGTAGATCGAAAGCAGAAGCTCGAAATGGGTGAAGACATGGGAGATCGCGCCCGCCGCCTGCCAGTCGGCCGGGAAGGGGGCAGCCTCGATCCCCGTTTCCCCGTCCTGGCGCGAGGTCCAGTCCGTCGTCGGGACCTCCGTCATGCCGCCGAGAAGCCCGCTGTCGATGCGCTTGCGCAGCAGAAGTTGCCCGTCGCGATCGACGGCAATGAAGGCGGCCCCCAATCGCAGCGGCTTCGCCTTCTTCGCCGCCTTCACCGGAAAACGCTCAGGCTCGTCGGTGGCGAGCGCCACACAGGCATCGTTGAACGGACAGAGCGCGCAGGCCGGTCGCTTCGGCGTGCAGATCGTGGCGCCCAGATCCATCATCGCCTGGGCGAAGTCCCCGGGCCGGTCGGTCGGCGTCAGCTCCGCGACCTTAGCCTTCATCTGCGGTTTGGATCCCGGAAGCGGCGCATCGATGGCAAAGAGCCGCGAGATCACCCGCTCGACATTCCCGTCCATGACCGCGGATGGCCGATTGAAAGCAATCGCCGCAACCGCAGCCGAGGTATAGTCGCCGACGCCCGGAAGTGCGCGCAACCCCTCTTCGGTATCGGGAAACACGCCGCCATGCTCTGATGCCACGGCCTCCGCGCATTTCTTCAGATTGCGGGCGCGGGCGTAATAGCCAAGCCCTGCCCAGGCCGCCATGACATCCTCGTTCGGCGCCTCCGCGAGATCCTTGACTGTCGGCCAGCGGCTGATGAACTTGGCAAAGTAAGCCTTCACCGCCGCAACCGTCGTCTGCTGCAGCATCACCTCCGACATCCAGATGTGGTAGGGATCGGGTCTCACACCGCGCTTCGCGGCTGCGGGCGAGATGCGCCAGGGAAGCTCGCGATGATGCCGGTCATACCAGGCAAGAAGCGTGGCGGCCGTCGGTCTTGTCGGTGCTTTGCTGGGGAGTGTCACGCCGGTCATTTGCGAAGAGAGGGGAGGATGGCCTATATCTGGCCAAAGCAGTCGCCCGTTCAAGGGCCGATGTGAAGGATCCCCAGAGGCCATGGCCACATTCAAGGGCGCAAACCAGATCTCCGAGATCGCCAACGGCATCGTCGACCCGGTGCTGGCCAGGCGTGCGGGCATCAACACGGCGCTGCTCGGCTCCTGGGAAGACATTGTCGGCGAAGGTTTTGCCGATTGCACCCGGCCTGAAAAGATCGCCTGGCCACGCCGCTCCGATCTGCCTGAAGATGGTGGCCACCGTCCGGGTGTGCTGACGGTTGCCTGCGAAGGCGCGCGTGCGCTCTTTCTCTCCCATGCCCAAGGCGAACTGATCGCCCGCATCAACGGCTTCTTCGGTTATCCCGCGATCGGCCAGGTCCGCATCGTCCAGAAGCCGGTTTCGGTGGCGATTACCAAACCTCGCATCCGCAAACTGGAGGGCGAGAAGGCCCGCCGACTCGAAGCGATGATGGACGGTATCGAAAACGAGAACCTGCGCCGCGCCGTCGAGCGCCTCGGCACTGCCGTCTTGCAGGCGAAGCGCAAATAGAAACCGGCTCTCCCCTCTGCACCTGACCCGTTGAAACCGCGGGGTTTTCCCCTTCGACCTTAGCCTTTTCTGCACCCGATCCGGCCAAGTTTGGGCCGATCCGGATGGTCGCGTTGCCTGTCACGCCAGCGCCGTCTACCAGTCGGTGAGCCGGCAAGACGTCACCGGCGGCGAATGCCTTTTCAAGAGCAGGAAAAGCCGTGAACATCCACAATCCAGCGCCAGCCCCCGATCGCAAAACCGCGGTCGATGTCGTCTCACGACAGCGGGCATGGCGCTATACGGTTCCGAGCGCCGCCAGCCGCACCCTTGCCCCCGTGCTCTTTGCGATCATCGCCGGCATCGACGGCCTGGGCACAAGCATTGCCTTTGCCGCGCTGATCTTTGCCGGGCCGCTGGCTGCGGGTTTTTCCATGGGCGTCGGCGTCATCTTGCTCTCCAGCATTGTCATGGCGCTGTGGATTGGGCTGCGCAGCCGCTATCCCTCGAGCATCGGCCAGGTGCAGGAGGCGAGCATCGCCATCCTTGCGACCGCGATCGCAACTGCCACCCTGCATCTGGAATTCGCTCCCGAGGAGGTCAAGGTCGCCACTGCCTTTGCCATTCTGGGGTCCAGTGCCGTGGTCACCGGTGCGGTCTTCTGGCTTTTCGGCCTTGGCCGCTTCGGTCGGCTCGTGCGCTTCATGCCCTATCCGGTCGTTGCCGGTTTCCTCGCCGGCTCCGGCTGGCTGCTCATCCAGGGCGCCGTGATGATGATCATCGGGGATCGCAACCTCGTCGATCTCCTGGTCCGCCCCGAGGGGCAGCAGGCGGTCGCTAATCTCTATGTCGCGGTCGTCTTTTCGATCGTCATGGTCTTTGCCATCAGGCGCTCGACGAGCCCTTTGACCATGCCGCTCATCCTCCTTGGCGGCGGTCTCATTTTCTATGGCATGCTCGCGGTGATCGGTGTCGAAAGCGAGCAGGCAAGGGCGATGCAATGGCTTCCCGCCATGCCCGCAGGCCCGGGTTTTGCTCTCGCGCAGCCAGTGCACGTCGTCACGTCTGCCGACTGGTCAGTGGTGCTGCAGGCCCTGCCGGCGATTATCTCCGTCGCGCTGCTCGGCATGGTCGGGCTTCTGCTCAACACCAGCGGTCTTGAAGTTGCGACCCGCCAGGAGATCGATGCCGATGCCGAACTGCGCACGACCGGCATCGCCAATATCGTCGCCGGCGGCTTCGGCGGTGCGCCCGGCTTTACCGGCCTGTCGATGACGCTGCTCGCAAACCGCATGGGTGCGAAGGCCCGTTCCGTCGGTATAGCGACGGCCCTGATGCTGGCGCTGATGCTGCCCTTTGCCGGTGAACTGGCCGGCGCCATGCCGACATTCGTTGCCGCCGGTCTGATGATCGCGCTCGGCATCGAACTGATCCAGGACTGGCTGTGGCGCACCCGCACGCAGCTGCCGCGCATGGAATGGCTGGTCGTTCTCGCCATCCCGCTCGGCATGGCCGCCTTCGGTTTCATGGGCGGAATGGCGCTCGGACTTGCGCTGTCCATCGCCACCTTCGTCTACAATTATGCCCGTCTGTCGGTTATCCGCGTCAACGCCTCGCTGCGCGAACGCAAAAGCAGCATCGACCGCCCGCCGGCCGAAAACAGCCTGATCGAGCTGGAAGGCGAGCAGGTCCAGGTGCTGGAACTGCAGGAATTCCTGTTCTTCGGAACGGCAGAACAGATCATCGAGGCGATCCGGTGCCGACAGCAGGATCGGAGCCGCCTGTCGCTGCGCTTCGTCGTCATCGATTTCCGCCGTGTCAGCGGCATGGATGCGGCCGCCGCCGCGACTTTCGTCAAGATCCGCAACCTGCTGGCCGGCAGCGAAGTCGAGCTCGTCTTCAGCAGCCTCTCGCCCGAGATCGAGCAGGCCCTGGCCAGAAACGGCATCGATTTCGTCTCCGACCCTTGTGTCGGCCGCGAGCGTGATCTCGACCATGCCCTGGAGCGCTGTGAGGAGCGGCTGATCGCCGCCATCAGTCGCGAGGAGACCTGGCAGGACATCGAGGATTATTTCGCCCAGACCATTGGCCCGAGTGCACGGCTGAAGGATCTGGTCGCCTCGATGGAGGAAATTCGCCTGCAGCCGGGCGACCGCTTCATCCGGGCGGGAGAAGCGGGAGAGGATCTCTTCCTGCTCTGGACCGGCCGCGCCAAGGTCGAAGCCGTGCTCGCCAACGGCAAGCGCCTGCGCCTGCGTACGGTGAAGCCCGGCGTCGTGCTCGGCGAAATCGCCATCTATCGCGGTGGCCCGCGCACGGCCGACGTCGTGGCGGAGGTGCCCTCGACCGCTTATCGCCTCGCCCGCCGCCAGCTGCGCTATCTCGAACAGGCCGATCCCGAGCTCGCGCTCCTCGTCCACCGCCTCTGCGCCACCACGCTTGCAGAACGGCTCACCATCGCCAACCGGGTTGTTCAGTCTCTGCACGAATAGCAGTTGGAAGGCTACTTGCTGCTCGCGGTAAACACGCCGTCCCAGTCTGCAGGAGCGGTCTCCGGAAGCAGGGCGAGCCGCTCTTGATAGAGCCTGTGCGTGCCGGAGAGCGGGTTCTGTGGCAGTGACAGGAGGTCCTTCAGCAGGTTGCGTGCGGTTCCGAGATCGCCCGACTGCCAGGCCCCGATGAAAGCCGCATGGGCGTGCAGCAGATCAGCCAGGTCCGAGCTCATCGCATCGCGGACACCAATCAGCACATGCAGCGTCACCGGCGCCTGCCGCCCGACCACGCGCACCCGGTCGACCTCGGCAAACAAAAGTCCCGTCGTGCCAGCCCGTACTTCCTCGGTCACCAGGATCGAGACCTCGTAAAGCTTGGTCATGCCCTCGACGCGCGAGGCGAGATTGACGCTGTCGCCGAGGCAGGAATAGCTGAAGCGCTGGTCTGAGCCGAGATTGCCGACACAGGCCATGCCGGTGTTGAGGCCAATCCCGATCTTCAGTTTCATGCCGCTCTCTCTGTTGAGACGGTCGAGGGCCGCGACCATGTCGAGCGCCGCAAGACAGGCTTTTCGCGGATGGTCTGCAATGTCGAGCGGTGCGTTCCAGAAGGCCATGATCGCATCGCCGATATATTTGTCGATCGTCGCCTCGCGCTCCAAAAGCACGTCGGTCATGGGCGTCAGGAAATTGTTGAGGAGCCCCGTGAGCTCGGTCGGCGTCATCGTTTCGGAGAGGCTGGTAAAGCCCCTGATGTCGGAAAAGAGAATGGTGAGCTCACGGTCCTCACCACCGAGCGTCAGCCCCGCCGGATTTTCCGACAGGCGTTCCACCAGGGTCGGAGACAGATAGCGCCCGAAGCTTTCGCGCACGAAACGCTTTTCCCGATGGGTCAGCATCAGGAGGAGGGGCAGGGCGGTCAGCAGGACTGCTCCGAGGGCTGCCATGGGCAGCAGCGGGTCGAAAAGCGTCAGCGCCCGGGAAAAGGCAAGCCAGGATCCGCCCGCGATAAGCCCGGTCAGAAGTATGCCCGTCGCTACAGAAACGGCCGGAGCAGCGGTCGCCAGCACCAGAAGCAACACCAGACCGACGGTGATTGCCGCCGCCCGTTCGGCCCCGATGATCCAGTCGGGCCGTTGCAGGAAGACGCCGCTGGCGATCTGGTCGATGATCTCGGCATGCACCTTGACGCCCGGCATGGCCGGGTCGACCGGGGTCGCCACGATATCGCGCAGACCCAACGCACTTGTGCCGACCAGCAGGATGCGTCCCTGGATCATCCCTGCCAATGTGTCTGATTTGGCCGGGTCGAAGAGATCGGCGGCCGATATGACCGGCATGTTCGGAAGGCCGGAATAGTAGATCCAGATCTCGCCGTCGGCCGAGAGCGGCACATCGAGCGCCCCGACCCTCAAGTCGGTGAAGGCCGAACCTTCCTCCGTGCCTCCAGAGCGCAGCACGAAGGAGCCTTCTTGTTGTGCGATCCTCAGCGCCTCGATCGAAAGCGCCGGGTAGAGCCGATCACCGCTCATGGAGACGAGCGGGAAGGTGCGGATGATGTTATCAGGCGTTGGCGGGAAAGAGAAATACCCCATTGCGGTCGCGCGTTCGGTCAGCGCGGAAAGGTTGGACAAGGCGCCTGAATAGGGCGTGAGCCGCGCCCGCGGATCCGGGCCCAGAAAGGAAAAGCCCGCCTTCGGCTCCGGTGGCGGTGCCGTGGTTTCGTTGCTGAGCGCAATCCCGAGCGCCACGGCATTTGAGGCGATGGCCTCGGCCAACTGTTCGTCCGGGTCCGGTAGACCGGCTCCGACCTCGATCGCAATCCCCTGGCGCCGCATCTCTTCCATAAGTCGCGCCGGTGCCGTCCGGTCGGGTTCGGAAAACACGATGTCGAAGCCGATGGCTGCAGCGCCAAGACCGCTTGCCTGCGTGACCATCTCGGCCACGGTCCGCCGAGACCATGGCCACTGTCCGAGTCTCTCGATCGAGGCCTCGTCGATGTCGATGACGGCAACCGGCGGGTCTGTCGCTTCGCGCGGTTTGATCACCTGATACGTATCGAAGACCAGCGCCGTCAGCCGGAAGGCCTGGGGTGCAAACGCGGCATGCGCGGTGATGACCGCAACGAGTGCCGCCGCCCCCATCATCATCACCCCAAGCTTGCGCCGCTGCGTGGAGGAGAGACGCCGACGAGGGCTGGGGGGCTTGGGCTTGGCCATCGTCGGGCGCCTCGGCGCAGCCGCTGTCACTGAGCGACGCCCGAGGTGCTGCCGGCAAAGATCCCGGTCGATGACCAGCTTCCGTCGGTTGCCGTGAAGTTACCCATGATGCCCTTGACCGGGTCAGTGCCATTGGAGGCGAAGGCGCCGGTGACGCTGCCGGAGGCGACGCCGGTCGTGATGTTCCCACTAAATGTCGGGGCATTGCTGGCGAAGTTCACGCCGGCGCTGAAGCTCTTGCTGTCATAGTTGGACACGGAAACAGTCCCGGAACGCGCGCCGAAATCCATCGTCGAGCTCATCGTGCCCGTGGCGATATATTGGGCGCTGCCATTGACCACCGTGCCAATGGCATTGCCGTTGTAGGTCGCGGAACCGGAGGTCGGCAGAGCGCTGTTTTCCGGCTGCTTGCCGATGATCCAGTTGCCGAGATGAACGCTGTAAATGCTCTCCGGTCCGGAAGCTTTGCCCCACCAGCCCCAGGTCATGAATTCGCAGCTATTGCAGATATCCGAACTCGTATTGCCGTTGAAGATCTTGGCGGGCACGACGGCGGACGACACCATGTAGGCCTCGCTGGAGGAGTCCACTGCGGCGATCAGCTGGTCGGTGAGGTAGACTTCCTCATAGCCATCATAGTTTTCGCTATCGAGGAAATCCGCGAAGTAGTCTCCAGAGTCCGAGTAGATCCCACCCTTGAAGGTGCCGCCCGCCTGATTGAATGTGAAGGTGGTTGTGCCGGTGAAGAGCTCCGTATCGTCGGTCCACATATTCGTGGCCGCTCCGGAAGAAAAGCCGCCGATCTCTCCGGTGAAGCTACGGCTGGCTGTGCTGGTGACGCCGTCGTTTCGGCTGGCGACCTGCACCGTGTCGTAGCCGTCCAAACGGTCCTCGATGTCATACATCTCTCCAGAGCCGAGCACGAGATATTCCCCGTTCGCACCGAAGACCTGGTCCGCCGCCGCACCGTTGCCGAGCGTCTCCACATAACCCGCCTGGCCCGAATTCGATGTGGGATTGCTCGTCTGGTAGGATCCCGAGACGCGGCCTGTCATCTTGTAGGCGCCTGCCGTCTCCTTGAAGCTGCCGGCCATCACCTGGATTCTGCTGCGTTGGGTGGTGCCGTCGCCAGAGATCGAGATCGAGCCCTGCAGCAGCCGTGCGGCAACGCCATTCCCGCTCACACCGCCTACATAGAGGTCGCTCGCAGAAGCACGCATGGGCGTACTCTCACCAGCAAGGAAGTTGCCATTGTCATAGAAAGGTACTTGCACTCCTCCGATCGAAGCTCCACCGTTGAGCGGATCGCGTTCCACCGTGTAGCGGTAGACCTGACCCGGTGAAAAGACCTCGCGGGCATCTGCGGCCTTCCCGCCGACGATGTAGACCGGGTCGGAATTGTCGTCGGACTCAAGAAAGTAGGCGATGAAGTCACCGCTGCCGGTATAGGCCGTGCCGCTGACGGAGCCGAGGCTGCCGATCGTCCCGCTGACATCGGTCTGCGTCAGCGTCTCGGTGCCTACAGGTTTCTGCAGCGATACCTGCCCCAATTGGCCGAAGGTTCCGGTGAAGTTGCCATTCTGAGCGACAGTGAGAGTGCCCGATACCGGTCGGAAACTGACGTTTCCGTTGATGTCAATGTAAGCGGTCGCCTGCGCCGAGCCATCCCACGGCGCATCCGGTTCCGGATCAGCTGGATCAACGGGGACCGTCGGCTTCGCCGGACCGACCGGCACCTGCGGCCTCGTCCCGACATCGCGCTGCGACGCACTCGCCACCTCCTCGACCGGCGCAGTCACGACCGGACGTGGCGTCGGCACGGGGATGGCATTCTCAGACGGCAACTGGGCGGAATTGCTCTCAGCAACCGGGCTGCTGGCCACAGTCTGCTCCGTCGGCGCATTGCTCGCGCCACCGCTCTGGCCAGGCCGGCCGGCGAGAACCTGCTGCAGCCCGCTCACCCATTGCGGCGGGGTGCGCTGGACGCGCGGCTGTCCGTCGCCGGCAACGATGGAGAAGCCCTGTTTGAACAGCCGCTGCGGCGCGCCATTGCCGGTGAGCTGGACTTCCTTGCCATAGACCAGCGTCATGTGTGGTGGCAGCGGCTGGCCGTCGGACGTCTTGCCGCTGAGGTTGATGTCGACCACTGCGCCGCGAATGCCGGCCGTGCCGATCGGCGTCTTGATCGTTACATTGCCGCTCGCCTTCGATGCCTTGCCGCCGATGAAGCGCAGCGCCCCCTTGCTTATCGTCGCCGCCAGCGCAGCCGTATTCTTCTCCGGGTCATAGACGAAGCTGTCGATCACCACGGAGGAGTTCGGACCGACCGTGAACGAGGTGCCGTCGGCGAGCAGGATCTGCACGAGGCCTGCACCGCTGGTCTCGATGCGGTGATTGCGGATCACGGGGTCGCCGAGCGAGATCAGGCGCGCCTTGCCCGCGCGGTCGATGGCGCTTGCATCGGGATTGACCGCCGCGGTGATACCAGCGACATCGGTCTCCGCGCTAACGGGAGACGCCACGACGACGAAGAGTGCCGCGGATGCGGCGAGCAGGGCATGACGGGTGTTCGGCTTCATCGTGATGCTCCTAGAACGCGGACTGGATGCCGATCGACAGCGAGATGTTGTCGAAGCTCTTGATGTCGTAGTTCGACCAGACCTTGCGGTAGCCGGCCTCCGCGACAAGCGCCACGCGCTCGCTGAAGGGCACGATCTGGCGCAGGTTGAGGCTGAAGTCGGTGTCGCGCTGGCGCTCCGCCGAATTGATCATACTGTCGGGATCGTCATAGCCGCGTCCGGCAACGGCCGCTTCCACCCCGGTGATCCAGGCGGGCCCATCGCCGATAAGGGCGGCATAGCGATAGGTGCCGGAGATCGCCCCGCCCAGTTCGCTGGAGGACAGGTAACCCACCTCCGCGTCGCGCCGGGTCGCAAGAAGGCGCCCCGTCAGGCTTAGGTCTTGTGTGAGATTGTGCGACCAGGAGACCTGGCCGTCGAACCGATGGCCGCTCTGCAGATTTGCGGTGCGGCGGGATTTGGTGTTGGAAAAATCCTCGTAGCGGTATTGCAGGCTGCCAGAGAGAGTGTCGACCGGTGTGACCTGCCAGTCGATCGTCGTCGAGACCCCTGCAGATGCCATATACCGGTCGCCCTCGATCAGCACGCCGCTGGTGGTGAAGAGGACGGAGAGCGTCCGGTCGTCGAGCCCGAAACGTCCGAGATCGAAAACCGGGCCGGCATAGGCCTCGACCGCGGCCGTGTTCAGCGCGTCGCGGTCGCGGTAGCCGGCGGCATAGCCGGACAGGCCCGCCTCGAGCGATAGTCCCTGGATGTCGGTGTCATGGCGATAGCGCAGACCGCCATTGACGAAGCCGTTGAAATCCTCGCCGGCGACGCTCAAGCCATCCAGCGTGTAGGAAAGGCCGTTCAGCGTCACAGTCGAATTGCCCGGACCCGCATTGGCATTGCTCTGATACCGGATGCCGGTCCTGATCATGCCGGAGAATTGCGAGGGGGCGCCGCGCTGGTCTATGGCCGAAAGATACTGGTCGACCTTGGCGGATACCTCCGGCGGCATGTCGCCTGCGGACTTCGTCCCGTCGAAATACTGGCGCGCGGTCTCGTAGGCACCGAGGCGATAGTAGAGAACGCCGAGCTCCAGCTGCAGCCGGGGCAGGCCGGGCGCATAGATCAGCATGCGTTCGAGCGTCGAGATCGCACCTTCCAGATCGCCGGCTTCGGAGGACAGCGCCGCATATTCAAAGGCGGTGTCGAGATCGTCGGGTGCTGCCATCATCCGGCCGAACAAGGCTTTGCGCTTCGCCTCGATCTCGTCGATCGATGCGCTGCCGGCCCGGGGCGCGACGTTTTGGGATTGCTGCGCCAGCGCTCCGCCCACGGACAACGCCAAGCATACCGCGGCAAGGGCAAGACTGAAATGAGGGGCGGCGAGAGAGAAGGTCTCCCGGCTCTTCGGAAAAGTCATGGGACAAGGAACTCTGACTGTGATCGAGCTGAAATCTCTAGGCACGTTAAGGTCTTGTTAGAATAACTTAAATCCGACTGAACCGGCCAAGTTTGGGCCTTTGCCCGCTTCATCGGTCCTACGCGATGAATTGTTATAGGCGTGACGAACCCGCGGCAATGCGCGGGCGCGGATATCCCCGACGACAGTCTAGTACGAGATGTCAATAACTACGTTGCATTGAAGATACGAAATAGTATATATATGGTGTGATGATCAACGATGGGAGCTTCAGCGGTAAGCGAAGCTGTCTCGGCGAAGCGTCATGCAGAAGAGGCGAGGGGCGCCTGCGTCACCCCGGGGGAGGAAGCAATGAAAACGAGCAGACGACAGTTTTTCGGTCTGGCGGCCGGCGGAGCGGCACTGGCCGCAGCACCTTTGCAGGGCGCGACGGCACAGCCCGTCAAGACCAGTGCCCGCATTCTGATCCTCGGCGCAGGCGCGGCCGGAACGGCACTTGCCAACCAGCTGTCCACCCGGCTCGACGGCGCCAAGATCACCATTCTCGATCCGCGCAAGCAGCACTGGTACCAGCCGGGCTTCACGCTGATCGCCGCAGGCCTCAAGCCCGCCTCCTATTCGGTGTCCGGCACGGCCGACTGGCTGCCTTCAGGAGTCGAATGGATCGAGGAAGGGGCGGCCGAAATCGATCCCGACGGCAAGAAGGTGGTGACGGAGAGCGGCAAGGCGATTGAATACGATTTCCTCTTCGTCGCGACCGGTCTCAAGCTCGACTACGCGGCCATCGAGGGCATGTCGCTCGACCTGATCGGCAAGGACGGCATCGGTTCGGTCTATGCCGGCCCCGATTACGCCGAGAAGACCTGGGCGGAGATGAACCGCTTCACCGACAAAGGAGGCCTTGCCCTTTTCTCGCGCCCGGCCACCGAGATGAAATGCGCCGGTGCTCCGCTGAAATACACCTTCCTCACCGAGGATTATCTCACCCGCAAGGGCACCCGCAGCAATTCCAAGATCGTCTATGCCGCTCACAACAAGGCGCTGTTCGGCGTGCCGATCGTCTCCGAAAAGGTGCGCATGCTCTATGAGGAGCGTGGCATCGACACGGTCTACGAGCACGTGATGAAGAAGATCGATCCCGTGCGCAAGGTCGCCACCTTCACCACGCCGGAAGGCGACAAGGAGTTGGGCTACGACTTCACCAATGTCATCCCCCCGATGCGGGCGCCAGATGTCATCCTGAACAGCTCGCTGCCCTGGGCCGACAAATGGGTGGGTCAGGGCTGGGTCGAGGTCGACAAGCACACCCTGCGCCACATGCGCTATCCCGATGTCTTCGCGGTCGGCGACATCGCCGGCGTGCCCAAGGGCAAGACGGCGGCCAGCGTCAAATGGCAGGTGCCTGTCGCCGTAGACCAGCTCGTCGCCCAGATCGAGGGCCGCGAGAGCAAGGAAAGCTACAACGGCTACACCTCCTGCCCGCTGATCACCCGCATCGGCTCGGCCATGCTGGTCGAGTTCGACTACAAGGACAATCTCGTCCCGTCCTTCCCCGGACTGATCGCCCCGCTGGAAGAGCTCTGGATTTCCTGGCTGATGAAGGAGATCGCCTTGAAACCCACCTATAACGCCATGCTGCGCGGTCGCGCCTGAGGAGGATGCCATGAAGGACATGACTGTCGGAATGATCGTCGCGGTTCTCGAAGAGATCTTCGGCCATACCCTGTTCTGGATCATGGTCGCGGTCGCAGCCGTGATCACGCTCGCTTATCTCTACGTGCTGATCCGCGATCGCCAGGTTTCCTGGAAGAAGTTTCTGCTGGCCCAGCTTGCCATGCCGGTCGGCGCCATCGGCGCCGTCTGGTTCGTGCAGGCCGTGACCCGCTCCGGCTTCGGCGACATCGGCGGCCCCGTCGATGTCATGGTGTTGCTCGGCGTGGCTGCCATGGGGGCCATCGGCATCGCGATCCTCGTCTATACGGTGCAATCGCTGGTGAGCCGTCCCGCGGCTCGCTGAAAAGCGCGTTGAAGTCAGATCAGACCGGCAGGCCCATTGCTTGCCGGTCTCTGCGTTTTTGCTGTGGGGACGATAAAAAGGTCACGGATCTTTGATTTTTCCGGGGGGAGCCTGCCTTGTTTGGCGCCTTTTGCCGTTATAACGGTGAAGCCATCCAAGATCCTTGCAACGCAGGTAACTGACCCATGTCGACATCCGAACTCTCGATCACCAAGCGTCGCCTCCTCGGCGGTATCGCCATTGCCGCTGTCGGTCTGGCGCTCACTGCCTGCAGCGACGCCGAAGACAAGGCCGCCAGTGCCGAGCCCAATCCCGCCGTCAGCAACGAGACCACGGCCTCGACCACCTCTGCCCAGATCCCGACTGCCGATCGCGACGTCGACATGGAAGAGGCATTGAAGCCCGGCCCGCTCAAGGAGATGGCCCTCGGTGACCCGAACGCGCCGGTGAAGGTCATCGAATATATGTCGATGACCTGCCCGCATTGCGCGCATTTCCACGAAAACACCTTTGAGGCGATCAAGACCAAGTATGTCGATACTGGCAAGGTCTACTTCGTGCTGCGCGAATTCCCGTTCCCGCAGGACACGGCATCGCTCGCAGCCTTCATGCTGGCGCGCTGCACGACCGAAGACAAGTACTTCCCCTTCGTATCTATGTTCCTGAAGCAGCAGCGCACCTGGGCGGCGCCGAGCGATGGCGATGTACGTAACGCAATGCTGCAGCTGTCCAAGATGGGTGGTTTTACACAGGAGACCTTCGACGCCTGCTTGACGAACGCCCAGCTTGCCGGTGATGTGTCGGCAGTCCGCGATCGCGGCGCCCAGGAATTCGGAGTTCAGTCGACCCCGACCTTCCTGATCAATGGCAAGGCCTATTCGGGGGACATGTCGGTTGACTCCATGTCGGCCCTCTTCGACAGCATGCTCTGATCGACGTTCCGTTCTGACGACGGGCGCCGGGGACACCCGTGCGCCCGTTTGTCTGTCTGGTGGTTGGATGCGCGTGGGCGGCGTTGATCGCTCTTCTCCCCGCTTGCGGGGAGAAGGTGGCGGCAGGTCGGGCGCAAATTCTGCGCCGAGGATGAGGGGCAAAATTCTGCCGTTTCAGTCCGCGCTACCCCCCTCTGCCCTGCCGGGCATCTCCCCCACAGGGGGGGAGAGCGGAAACCCGCCGGCCTCTCGTTTCTTCTCAACTGTTCTGCAGTCTGTCCGTCGTCCCTTCGCGGCGGTGGCGGCTCCATACCCAACGCCAGCGGTGACCGCGACAAGTGCCGCGCGCCGCTCTCCCCCCTCGTGGGGGAGATGCCCTGCAGGGCAGAGGGGGGCGCTCTCGTTCGACTTCAGTGTCTTGAGCCTTAAGGCCTCGGCCGTCAGCCCCGCATCCGACCCTGCGGGCCACCTTCTCCCCGCAAGCGGGGCGACGGGGAGGCTGTGCCCGTGAAATTCAACCGCCTCCGCGTCGTCGGTTTCAAGTCCTTCGTCGAACCCTCCGAATTCGTCATCGAACGCGGCCTCACCGGCATTGTCGGGCCGAATGGCTGCGGCAAGTCGAACCTCGTCGAAGCGCTGCGCTGGGTGATGGGCGAGAATTCCTACAAGAACATGCGCGCGTCGGGTATGGACGATGTCATCTTCTCCGGTTCCGGCAACCGCCCGGCGCGCAACTCCGCGGAAGTCGGCCTCCACCTCGACAATTCCGACCGCACCGCACCCGCCGCCTTCAACGATGCCGACGAGATCCAGGTGACGCGCCGCATCGAGCGCGGCAACGGCTCGGTCTACCGCATCAACGGCAAGGAGGCCCGCGCCAAGGATGTGCAGCTGCTGTTTGCCGATGCCTCGACCGGCGCCCGTTCGCCCTCCATGGTCGGTCAGGGCCGCATCGGCGAGCTGATCCAGGCCAAGCCCCAGGCCCGCCGGCAATTGCTGGAAGAGGCCGCCGGCATTTCCGGTCTGCATTCCCGCCGCCACGAGGCAGAGCTTCGCCTGCGCGCCGCCGAAACCAATCTCGAGCGGCTGGAAGACATTACCGCGCAGCTCGAAAGCCAGATCGAGAGCCTGAAGCGCCAGGCCCGACAGGCCAACCGCTTCAAGCAGCTGTCTGCCGACATCCGCGCCCATGACGCCATGCTCCTGCATATCCGTTGGTCGCAGGCCAAGCAGGCCGAAGGCGAGGCGGAAAGCGCCCTGAACCAGGCGATGTCGACGGTTGCCGAAAAGGCGAACCAACAGATGGAGGCGGCCAAGCTTCAGGCCGTGGCGAGCCTGAAGATGCCGGAACTGCGCGAGGAGGAGGCCAAGGCCGCCGCCGCGCTGCAGCGCCTGCAGATCGCCCGCAGCCAGCTCGACGAGGAAGCCAACCGTATCCTGCGCCGTCGCGATGAGCTGACCCGTCGTCTCGCACAGCTCGACGAGGACATCCGCCGCGAGGAACGCTTGGTCTCGGAGAATGCCGAGGTCATCCAGCGGCTGGCGGAAGAAGAGGCTGAACTCGAGGAAATCCTCGCCGATGCCGGCCGCTTCGGTGAAGAGGCAAAGGAAGCTTTCGAAGCCGCCGCCGCAACGCTTGCCGACAGCGAACGCGACTTCACCAGGCTGACCGCCGAGCGCGCCGAAGCTGCTGCCGGTCGCAATCAGCTCGAACGCGCCATCCGCGATCTCGCCGAGCGCCGCGCCCGCCTCGAGCGTCAGGTCTCCGACGCCTCGCGCGAACTCTCAGACATCTCCGACCGCATCGCAGCGCTTCCCGATCCGGACGAGAAGCGCGAAATGGTCGAGATCGCCGAGCAGGCGGTCGCCGATGCCGAAAGTGCGGTCATGGAAGCCGAGGCTGCCCTCAATGAGGCCCGCCGCACCGAAAGCCATCTGCGCCAGCCGCTTGAGGCCGCGCGCGCCCGCGTCAACGGGCTGGAGACCGAAGCGCGCACCATCGCCCGCATCCTGGCGAGCACGACCACCGGCGATTTTCCGCCGGTTGCTGACGAACTCTCCGTCGATCGCGGCTTTGAAACCGCCCTCGGGGCCGCTCTCGGCGACGATCTCGACAGCGCGCTTGATCCGGAAGCCCCCGCCCATTGGCGTGGCAATGGCGACGGGGCAGGGGATCCGGCTCTGCCATCCGGCGCAAAGCCGCTCCTCGCCCATGTCCGCGCACCCGCGGCGCTCACCCGGGCTCTGCGTCAGATCGGCGTGGTCGAGGAAGCCGATGCGCTGCGCTTGATGGCAAGCCTTGCCCCCGGCCAGCGCCTCGTCACCCGTGACGGCGCCGTCTATCGCTGGGACGGCCATGTCACCGGTGCCGATGCCCCGAGTGCCGCTGCCCTGCGTCTCGCCCAGAAGAACCGCCTCGCCGAAATCGAGCGCGAGACCGAGGAAGCCCGCGACCAGATGGTTGAGGCCGAGGATCGTCTCGCGGAAGCCGCCGACGCCATCCGCGCCGAGGAGGCTCGCCTTGCCGACGCTCGCGATCGCAGCCGCCTGACGGTCCGCGCGCTCGCCGAAGCCCGCGATGCCCTTGCCCAGGCCGAACGCGCCTCGGGCGATCTCATCCGCCGCCGCGAGGTGATCGAGGAGGCGGTCAACGGCCTGAAAGCCCAGATCGAGGAGATCGTCGAGCAGGAAGAAACCGCCCGCATCGAGATGGAAGAGACGCCTGATCTCTCCGCCCTAGACGCCCGCCTGCGCGACGCCGAAGCCGTCGTCGCCCGCGACCGCGGTCTGTTGGCCGAGGCCCGGGCCCGTTTCGAGGGGCTGGCCCGCGAAGACGAGATGCGCCGCCGCCGCATCCTTTCGATCCGTCAGGAAAAGCAGAACTGGCAGAACCGCGCCAAGTCTGCAGAAGAACACATCGCGACGCTGCGCGAGCGCGAGGCGGAAGCCCGCGACGAGATCACTGATCTCGAAATGGCGCCCGACGAATTCGAGGATAAACGCCGCAACCTGATGACCGCCCTCGACAAGGCCGAGAAGGACCGCCGCGAAGCCGCCGACCGCCTGATCGAGGCCGAGACCCGCCAGCGCGAGGCCGACCAGAAGGCGGCCGCAGCACTCGCCGAACTCGCCGAAAGCCGAGAGAAGCGCGGCCGCGCCGAAGAACGTCTCGTCTCTGCCCGCGAATGGCGCATCGAAGCCGAGACCCGTATCCAGGACACGCTGAATGTCGGCCCGCACGAGGCCTTCCGCCTGACCGGCCTGAAGGATCCGAGCGAGATCGGCGATCTGCGTGAGGTCGAGCGCAATCTCGACCGGCTGAAGATGGAGCGCGAGCGCTTGGGCGCCGTCAACCTGCGCGCCGAGGAAGAGCAGAAGGAACTCTCGGACAAGCTCGCCGCCCTGATCAAGGAGCGCGACGACATCATCGATGCGATCCGCAAGCTGCGCGGCGCGATCCAGAGCTTGAACCGCGAGGGCCGTGAACGTCTGATCGCCGCCTTCGACGTGGTCAACGCCCAGTTCCAACGCCTCTTCACCCACCTCTTCAACGGTGGTACGGCCGAACTGCAGCTGATCGAAAGCGACGACCCACTCGAAGCCGGCCTCGAAATCCTCGCCCGCCCGCCGGGCAAGAAGCCGCAGACCATGACGCTGCTTTCGGGCGGCGAACAGGCGCTCACCGCCATGGCGCTGATCTTCGCGGTGTTTCTCACCAACCCCGCGCCGATCTGCGTGCTGGACGAAGTGGACGCGCCGCTCGACGACCACAATGTCGAGCGCTACTGCAACCTGATGGACGAAATGGCCGCCTCCACCGAGACCCGTTTCGTCATCATCACCCACAACCCCATCACCATGGCCCGCATGAACCGCCTCTTCGGCGTCACCATGGCCGAGCAGGGCGTCTCCCAACTCGTCTCCGTCGACCTGCAGACGGCGGAGGCGCTGCGCGAGAGGGAGCTGGTGTGAGAAAACGCATTCTGGCTATCGCCGCCGCCCTCAGTCTGAGCGCCGCGCCCATCTGCGCCCAGACCGCGTCCACCTCGCTCGCCGGCAACTACCTGCCGAGCGTTCTGGCCGCATCCCCGGCGCATCGCGACAGTCTGATGGAGATGATCAAGGGTCAGCCGGGTCTCCCCTTCTGGGTGCGGGCCCTGGTGCGCCAGCCGCGTTACGTCGCGCTTGCCTCCGAGGAGGTCGCCGTCAAGGACAAGCGTATGCAGCTGTTTCGCGCCTGCGAGCCGCGGACCTGCGAAACGAGCTGGATCCGCGTGCTTTACTCAGAAGATGGCAAGCGGGCGCTGCTCTACGTCTCCGACGCCAAGCTCGGCATCAAGATCTTCGGCGATCCGACACCGGAAGAACTGACCTTTCTGGTGCGCCCCTGAATCAAGCAGCCAGCTTCTTGCGCCTGGCCGGTCCGACTGGCAGCGCGCCGCTCGCCAGGATCGATCCGAGCACCAGCGGCAGGCAGACGAGATAGGCGTTGCGGATGCCGAAGGCCTCGGCCACGAAGCCCAAGAGCGGCGGCCCTAGGAAAAAGACGACGAACGCCATCTGCGCGATTGCCGCGACATTGATGACGGCGGGGCGGTCCGTGCGCTGGGCAGCCGCCGAGACCGCCATCGGATAGACCGCGCTGCAGCCGGCGCCCATCAGCGCGAAGCCGATGAGTGCGAGATAGGGATGCGGCGCAAGCCAGGCCATGGCGATGCCGACGGCGGCGACCGACAGCAGCACCCGGCCGACGAGGCGCGCACCGAGGCGGTCGACCACCGGATCGACGGTGAGCCGCGCCAGCGCCATGAAGAAGGCAAACAGCGTCAGCCCCGAGCCGGAGATGAAGGGCGAAACGTCGAAGACCTCTTCCATGTAGATCGTCGACCAGTCAATGCCGGCACCCTCAATCAGGAAGGCCGAGGTGCCGATGATGCAGAGCGGCAGCAGCGCCAATGTCGGCAGCGCAAAATGCGGCGCCTTGTCCTCGGCACCTGCCTTAGTGAGGACGGGGGCGTTCTTCATGCCCGCGATCGTGATCGCGCCGATGACGAACATCAGCCCCAGCAGCACATGCATGTGCATCTGCATGCTGATATCAGCCTGGCGCACCAGTGATGCCGTGATCGCGGTGACGAAGAATCCGAGGCTCCAGCAGCCATGCGCGCGATTCATGATGCCGAAACCCGCCTGCGCCTCGATACGGCCGATCTCGACATTGAGACATATCTCCAACGCGCCAGCGAGCAGGCCCATGAGGAAAAGGGTCGCAAAGACGAAGGGCGCGGAGGGCAGCAACGGGATGAGCGACAAGAGCGCCATGACGCCGAGCAGGCAGATGGCGAGCGTCGTGCGCGAACCGAGCCGGACGATCAGCGGCGAGGAGAGGGTGAGCGAAATCAGCGAGCCGATCGCCATGCCGATCAGGGTCATGCCGAGTTCCGCCTTGTTGACCCCGAGTTGCACCTGCAGATCCGGCAGCCGGGAAAACAGCGATCCCGTGCACATGGCAAACAGAAAGAAGGCGATATAGACGCGAAACTGCGGCTGGAAATGCATCGGCGAGACTCGATTTGTCTGATGACCAGTCAACGGCGTGCCAGCATTCGTCGGGCAAGTCCAGTGACGCCAGACGCCGATCGGTTCGCCCCCGGAAAAGGCTTTATGTCTTGGTTGGGCGTTTTGCGATTGTCTGCTCTCACGGCCAGCCCCATACACGCCGTCATCCTCGGCCTTGTGCCGAGGATCTGCCAAGGGTGGCCAGGAAGGGGGGTAGGGGAGAGGCCATAAGCGTCAAGCAAATAGCAGCGGCGGTAGATCCTCGGCACAAGGCCGAGGATGACGACGGAGATGGACTCAGCGAACGAAAAATGCCGGAAGCAAGCCTCCGGCATCTTTCTATTGGCTACTGCCTATTCGCTATTCGCTATTCGCGTCGCCCGCTCAGCCCGCCTTGTTGATCTGCTGCGCGACCAAATCGTGGTTGAGCCAGAGAACCGGCGCAGACGGGTTGGCCATTTCGCCATAGATCAGCGCGCCGGTCGCCTCGACCACGAGCACGCTCAGATAGTCCGAGATCAGCGCCTTGCCGTCCTTGTGCATCTGGGCGATCTCTTGCGAGGTGCCGATGGTGATGTCGGACTGGCCCTGGCTGTTGGGCATCGGCCAGTTGTTGAAGTCGTAGAACGGCTTCATGACTTCGCTGACCTGGAAGTCGGCGATCTTCTGCAGCACGTCATCGACGGTCACACCCTCGACCAGCAGCGCTTCGCAATCCGCCCAGATCTTATCGGCGCGGGCGCCGGGATTTTCCTTCTTCAAGGCCTTCAGGAGCGGCAGAAGCGGCAGCTCGATGCCGGCGAAGACATCGGACGAATTGGTGCGGATCTCGGGGCAGTTGAAGACAGTCGCCTTGATGCCGGAAGCGTAAGCCTCTTCGGCAATCGCCTCGAGCTTCATCTTGGCATAGCCCTGGGTGTAGTTCGTGTAGGTCTGCCAGCGGTATTCGTCGCCGATCAGAATGCCCGTGCCGTGATAGCCATAGGCCGAGTAACGCACCTGGCCGCCGCTCTTTTCGATGCGGGCGCGGATCGCAGCGCTGCCCTCGATCAGGTGGCGGAAAGTGTTGGCCGAGACTTCGTCGAAGTTCTGCAGGATGAGCTTGCCGAGATCGCTGTCGAGCAGCACCTGGGAAGACATGTGGCGTGCGCCACGGCCCTTGTAGATGCGGTTGGCAAGAACGAGGAAGACCTTGGCCTTCGGAATGCCGCCAGCCATGGTGTGGGCGAAATGAACGTTCTTACCGTCGGCAATCATGCCTTCCAGCTCGGCCATGATCTTGGCCACGGCATCCTGGAAGCGCTTTACGCCAACCTGGCGGCACTTTTCGATATGCGCCCAGTCGAGCTTTTCGGTTTCCCAGTTCTCCAGCGTCAGCGGGGCGAGAAGATCCGTCGGCGTCGGTTCGCCTTCCGGTGCATCGAGATCGAAGCCAGCCATGGCGGGAATGTTGATGATCCGGCCGCCGAGATTGGCTTTCGCCTGGGCGAGTTCTTCGTCGGTCAGCGGGCGCAGCTTGTTGTTTTCGTCACGGCGACCGACGGTGATTCCGATGATCTCCATGCCGGCCTTCTTGGCCTGGTCGAGCAGGCCCGTGACATAGCCACGGCCGAACAATTCGCCGAAGAGCACGAAGACGTCGCCCTTCTGGTAAAGCTTGTTCTGCGGGATCTCAGTCAGGGAAACCGGGCTGGTCATGGTCATTTTTGATTCCGGATTACAATTGCTGTGATTGCCCACTAGCAAAGACTGAGCTGCAGTGCATCAACTGGAAGCGATTTCTCCGGTCATTTTAAGTGACCGTTTATCGCATTGCGTGATGAGCTGTAACAATCGGGGGCTGTCCGTCGACCTGCTGGCCTGTCGAAAGGCGGCCTCGCGGCCGCCCGATCTCGGCATCACGTCTCTGAACGAATCTCACATCGCCGTGAGCCTATTCCGGCTCGACCGCCGCAATTATGATGCATTGCAGCATAATCTTGATGGCGTGGCGTTTCCAATCCGTCACATTTGCTGTAAATGGTGGAAAAACAAGCCTGTTCGGGTGGAGAAGGCAATGCGCAAGTGGGTTTACACCTTCGGCGGAGGAGCGGCCGAGGGGAGTAGGGCCGAGATCGATCAGCTGGGAGGCAAGGGCGCCAATCTCGCGGAAATGGCGAGCCTGGGCCTGCCGGTGCCGCCCGGGCTCACGATCGTGTCAGATGCCTGCGGCCTTTATTACAAGAACGACAAGACGCTCTGCGACGACTTGAAGGCCCAGGTGCTCGATGGCATTGCCGGCATCGAGGCCGCGACCGGCCGCGCCTTCGGCGACACCAGCCACCCGCTTCTTTTCTCCGTCCGCTCCGGCTCGCGCACCTCCATGCCCGGCATGATGGACACGGTCCTCAATCTCGGCCTCAACGATCACACGGTCGAAGCGCTCGGCCACCATTCCGGCGACGCCCGCTTTGCCTGGGACAGCTATCGCCGTTTCATCCAGATGTATGGCGATGTCGTCATGGGCCTCGACCACGAGGTGTTCGAGGAAATCCTCGAAGACGAAAAGGCAAGGCTTGGCCACGAACTGGACACAGATCTCTCTGCGCTGGAATTGCAGCACATCGTCGCGCTCTACAAGGAACTGCTGAAGCAGGATCTCGGCCAGCCCTTCCCGCAGGACCCGCATGTCCAGCTCTGGGGCGCGATCGGCGCTGTCTTTTCCAGCTGGATGAACCCGCGCGCCAAGACCTACCGCCTGCTGCACAAGATCCCCGGCGAGTGGGGCACGTCCGTCACCGTGCAGACCATGGTCTTCGGCAATCTTGGTTCGACCTCGGCGACCGGTGTAGCCTTCACCCGCAATCCCTCGACCGGGGCACGAGAGCTCTACGGCGAGTTCCTCGTCAACGCGCAAGGGGAAGACGTGGTTGCCGGCATCCGCACGCCGCAATCGATCACCGAAGCCGCTCGTATCGACAGTGGCTCCGACAAGCCCTCGCTCGAAAAGCTGATGCCGGAAGCCTTCGCCGAATTCCAGGCGATCTGTAACCGGCTCGAATCCCATTACCGCGATATGCAGGATCTCGAATTCACCATCGAGCGCGGCAAGCTCTGGATGCTGCAGGCCCGCTCGGGCAAGCGGACGACCAAAGCCGCGATGAAGATCGCCGTCGACATGGTGGCGGAAGGCCTGATCTCGGAAGAAGAGGCGGTGATGCGCATCGAGCCTTCCTCGCTCGATCAGCTGCTCCATCCAACGATCGACCCGCGCGTCACCCGCCATGTCATCGGCTCGGGACTTCCCGCCTCGCCGGGGGCGGCAACCGGCGCCATCGTCTTTACCGCCGAAGAGGCGGTGGAGGCGGAGAGCGAGGGCCGCAAGGTCATTCTCGTCCGTGTCGAGACAAGCCCCGAAGACATCCACGGCATGCATGCAGCCCAGGGCATCCTGACCACGCGCGGCGGCATGACCAGCCACGCGGCCGTCGTTGCCCGTGGCATGGGCATTCCTTGTGTCTCCGGCGCCGGCACCATGCGCGTCGACCTGCGCAACGAAAAGCTCATCGGCATGGGCGTGACGCTGGGGAAGGGCGACATCGTCACCATCGACGGCTCCTCCGGCCAGGTGCTGAAGGGTGAGGTGCCCATGCTGCAGCCGGAACTCTCGGGCGATTTCGCCCAGCTGATGCAATGGGCCGACCGAACCCGCCGCATGACCGTGCGAACCAATGCCGACACGCCCGCCGACGCCCGCGCCGCCCGCTCCTTCGGCGCCGAAGGCATCGGGTTGTGCCGCACCGAACACATGTTCTTCGAGGGCGAGCGCATCCATGTGATGCGCGAGATGATCCTCGCCGAAGACGAGGCCGGTCGTCGGGCGGCCCTCGACAAGCTCTTGCCCATGCAGCGCTCGGACTTCACCGAACTCTTCACCATCATGCACGGGCTTCCCGTCACGATCCGCATGCTCGATCCGCCGCTGCACGAGTTCCTGCCGAAGTCGGACGAGGAAATCGAGGAAGTGGCAAACGCCATGGGCCTCGAGCCCGGCTTCATGCGCCGCCGCATCGACGCGCTGCACGAGTTCAACCCGATGCTCGGTCACCGCGGCTGCCGCCTTGCCATCTCCTATCCCGAGATCGCCGAAATGCAGGCCCGCGCCATTTTCGAGGCCGCCGTTGCCGCTGCCCGCGAGACGGGTGCCCCCGTCGTGCCGGAAATCATGGTCCCGCTCGTCGGCCTGCGCTCGGAACTCGACTATGTGAAGGCCGTGATCGACCGCGTCGCGACCGAAGTCATGGGCGAGGCGAAGCTCGAGATTTCCTATCTCGTCGGCACGATGATCGAGCTGCCCCGCGCCGCGATCCGCGCCCATATCATCGCGGAAGCTGCCGAATTCTTCTCCTTCGGCACCAATGACCTGACCCAGACAACCTTCGGCATGTCGCGCGACGACGCCGCCCGCTTCATCCCGACCTATCAGCGCAAGGGCATCATCATCCACGACCCCTTCGTCTCGCTGGATTTCGACGGCGTCGGCGAACTCATCCGGATCGCTGCCGAACGCGGCCGCAAAACGCGTCCCGACATGAAGCTCGGCATTTGCGGCGAACACGGCGGCGACCCGACCTCGATCCACTTCTGCGAGGATGTCGGCCTGGATTATGTGTCCTGCTCGCCGTTCCGCGTGCCGATCGCGAGGCTGTCTGCGGCTCAGGCGGCGATCAAGGCCAGGGGATAAGGTTTTGCGTTCCTCACTGGGTCAGAACAACAGGTCCAGCAAAGTCTCGCTTTCCGAAAATGGCTTCGATCTAAAATCGATGTCTTCGGAAAAACTGAATGTTGCGAACGCGTTGCCCTCTGCATCGCGTCCGAGATGTCGTTGCAGCTTGGCTACCGTTGCCTCGTCCGCCCCCAGACTACGCATCCAGTTTTTCAGAACAGTCTCTGCTGCATCGAAATCGCCATTCGCGTTTCCGCCATAACGCTGCAGCACCGCAGGCAGATCGTTGAGGGGAGCGACCCGCTGCCGAGATTGGCGTCGCGCCGCGCAAAAGCAATCGTATCGATCAACGTTCTCGCTTCGTTGACGAGAGACTTATCTGCGTTAGGAACACCCTTACCGAAATCATCGCATACGAGTGACGCGCCAGCGGGCGTGAGGACAAGGTTGTAGCCTGTCAGCGTCTTGAAGAGGTCTACATCGCTTTGCGTATAGCTGTCATCACGTGCTGCGCTGCCGTCGATGGTTCCCTCGGCGCTGCCGATAAGCCAGCGCGCCACGCTTTGCTGTGTTGTGGTTGGTCCATCCGACGGTGTCCACGTCCAGTCATAAGAGCCGTCTTCCTGCCGCTCGATATACTGCTTCACCGAGGCGTCGTTCAGCAGGTTCTGGAATACGGTGTTGTTGTCGAGATCGAACGATCTGATGTTGGAGGCGCCGGCATGGGACGAGTCAGCAGAAGTACTTTTGGGCGCGGTAATAGTCTGCATCGCAATTCTCCCTAACGTGTATTTCTATGTACGGCACCCTTATGGAGAGCATTGCTTGTCCCTGGCTGATGTTGACGCAGGTGCGAAGGATCGCAAAGGCTGAACAGATGACTAAAAACTGACGACGCGGCCTATATCGCCCATGCGCTGGGTGTCGTTGCCCGCGCCAAGGGCATGGCCGGGATTGCGCGGGAGGCGGGGCTGTCGCGGGAGCAGCTTTATCGCACGCTCTCCAGCGAGGGCAATCCGACGCTCAAGACGACGCTTGCGGTGATGAAGGTGCTGGGCATTTCGCTGACGGCGGATGTGGCGGGTGAGTGAGCTCGCAGTCGCTGTCTGGCACTGTCTCGTGTCCAGACATCGCGATCTTTGGTGACGCTGTTGATACTAAATAGCACGGTGTCTGTAGCCGCCTCGTTTCTCGCCCAAACACCTCCAGATGTGCCACCGCCATGCGCCCGAATTGGATCACGTGCCAGTCAATGCAGGTGAACGAGCACCTCATGGCTCTATCCAGCGGCTATCTGTCCTGCCCTTGCAAACCGCCCAGGTGGCATGCCGACATGCCGGCTGAAGGCCGTGCTGAATGTGCTGGCCGAGCTGTAGCCGACCTTTTCAGCGACGGCGTCGAGGCTTAGGTCCTGGCGCTGCAACAGGTTCTTCGCAAGTGCCATCCGCCAGGTCACCAGATATTCCATCGGCCGCATGCCGACTGTCTGGTGGAAGCGATCGAAAAAGGCCGAGCGCGACATTGCTGCATGCCGGGCAAGCGCCTCCACGGTCCAGGGCCGATGGACCTCTGCATGCATAGACTTGAGCGCAAGCGCAATGCGCGGCTCGGCCAGTCCGCGCAACAGGCCGGGCGGCGCCTCGTCGGCCGGTGCGCTGCGCAGCGCCTCGATCAGCAGGATCTCGACGTAACGCTCAAGGATCAACTCGCGCCCGACATCCGCGCGCCCGGCTTCATCTCCGACCAGCCGCACGAGTTGCGTCAGCCGCTCTGCGCCGCGCACATGGATCATGCGGGGCAGGAGCGAAACGAATAGCGAGGCATCGGGCGCCTCGAAGGAGAAATAGCCACCGAACTGCCGCATGGCCGGTTCGCCCTCCTGCCGTCCGTGCCGAGTCTCGGCATCGGGTGCAGCCGCCATGGCCTTTGGGTCGATCGAAACAGGCGGCGCCGGTTCGATGCTGCCCATAGTGAAGGCCGGCGTCGCAGGTAGCAGCACGAAATCCCCTTCTTCGAGGATGACGGGCGCTTCTCCGTCGACCGCGAGACGGCATCGCCCCTTCGTCACCGCACAGAAACCCGGCTGGCCGAAAGAGGCGTAACGCACCGCCCAGCGACCGGCACCGCTGATGCCCTTGGAAAAAATGGCGCGCGGTTTCAGCAGCGCGATGATATCGGACAGAGGGTCACGCATCTGGACTATCTCGAATGAAAATAGGACTTAAAGTCGATGAAAGTCCAGGATAGCGCGGCTAAACCTGGGACGTCAACAGCAAACACCTCAATTAAACACCTCCAGGAGTTCCCCATGCCGACCATTCTCATCACCGGCTGCTCGTCGGGCTACGGCCAGCACATCGCCCGGCATTTCCTCGACCGCGGCTGGAGCGTGATCGCCACCATGCGCACGCCTCGGACCGACCTGTTCCAGCCGTCCGACCGGCTGCGGATCTTACCCCTCGACGTGACCAAGTCCGAGAGCATCCGTGCCGCCCTGGAGGCCGCAGGCCCGATCGACGCGCTAGTCAACAATGCCGGGATCGGCGTGGTCGGTGCCTTCGAGGCAACGCCGATGGAGCATATCCGCAAGGTCTTCGAGACCAACACCTTCGGCACCATGGCGATGACCCAGGCGGCGATCCCCGGCATGCGGGAACGCGGCACTGGCGTCATCGTCAACGTTACCTCCAGCGTCACGCTCGCGCCGATGCCGCTCGCCGCCGCCTACACGGCGAGCAAGCAGGCGATCCAGGGCTTTACCCAATCGCTCGCCCATGAACTCGCCACCTTCGGCATCCGGGCCAAGCTGGTCGAGCCCGGTTATGCCCCGACGACCCGCTTTGCCGCCAATACCGATATCGATGTCATGGATCTTCTCCCCGGCGCCTATCTCGATTTCGCCCGGCCGATCTTCGAAGCCTTCGCCGCTCCTTCGGTCGTCACCCGCGAAAGCGATGTTGCCGAAGCTGTCTGGCAGGCGGTGACGGATGGTACCGACCAGGCACGCTATCCGGCGGGTGCAGACGCGGTGGCGCTGGCCGCCGCAGCGTGATCGGGCAGCGTCCGGTTCAAGATCGGAGCCTGGGGCAGTTGCCGCAGGCTCGCGCTCCGGGTTAGATCGGGTGGAGCCGCATCCTGCGTCGCATCCACCGGAGACCACTCATGCCTGGCTATTCCGCCCGTCCGCCCGCCATCCCGACCGTGGTCCTCGACGATGCCGTCACCCGCATCACCCGCTGGGATTTCGAGCCGGGTGCTGCAACAGGCCATCACACCCATGGCCTCGGCTATGTCGTCGTGCCGCTCACCGATTGCCATTTCCTGATCGAGGATGTCGAAGGTTCGCGCCGCGTAACGAGCAAAGCCGGCGAGGCCTATCGCCGGGATGCGGGCGTCGAGCACAATATCATCAACGGCGGCAACCAGCCGATGAGCTTCATCGAGATCGAATACAAATGAGCGGCAAGGACGCCGAAACGAGCAATCAGGTGGTGCCGCAATTCGTCACCAGCTTCGAGCCGCATCATGGTGTGGCGGTGCCGGTGGCAGACGGCGTCGAGCGTCTGACTGCGCCCAATCCCAGCCCCTTCACCTTCCACGGCACCAACACCTATATCGTCGGTGCGAAATCGGTCTGTGTCATCGATCCCGGTCCGGACATCGACGCCCATTTCCAGGCCCTGATGGCAGCACTCGATGGCCGTGAGGTGACCCATATCGCCGTCAGCCACACGCACCGCGACCATTCCCCGCTCGCCCGCCGCCTGAAGGAAGAGACCGGTGCCGTGATCGTTGCCGAAGGCCCGCATCGCCCGTCGCGCCCCTTGTTCGAGGGCGAGCTGAACCCCTTCGCCGAGAGTTCCGATACGGATTTCATCCCCGACCATGCGCTTGCCGATGGAGAAACGGTCGAAGGCGACGGCTGGCGGCTGACGGCCGTGCACACACCCGGCCACACGGCGAACCATGCCGCCTTCGCGCTCGAAGACACCGGCATCCTCTTTTCCGCCGATCACGTCATGGCCTGGGCGACCTCGATCGTCGCGCCCCCCGATGGTGCGATGAGTGACTACATGGCTTCTCTGGAGCGCCTGCTGACCCGCGATGACCTTCTCTATCTGCCGGGTCATGGCGGTCCGGTCAGTGAGCCCCGCGCTTTCGTCCGGGCGCTGCGCACCCACCGTCTGATGCGCGAGCGCGCCGTGTTGGAGCGCATTCGACAAGGCGATCGCTTCATCCCCGACATGGTCAAGGTCATCTATGCCTCGACCGATCCGCGCCTGCACGGGGCGGCAGCCCTCTCCGTGCTCGCCCATCTCGAGGATCTGGTGGAGAAGGGCCTGATCGCCACGGATGGCCCACCGAAACTGTCGGGAGAGTATAGGCCGGGCTGAGAGGTCACGAGCCTTCGGCTTGCCCCCCACTGTCGGCTTCGCCGATATCTCCCCCACAGGTGGGGAGAGTGGAGGTTGTTGCCGACGCCCGCGTTCATCCGCTCTCCCCCGTGTGGGGGCGGTGCCCGGCAGGGCAAAGGGGGGTCTCTCATGGGCGATAGCCCTGCCCATAGGGCGAGAGTCCACGCAGTCACAGAGGTTGGTGCCAAGCAGCACAAGGCCAAACTCAGTTCCCGGCAATCCCCAGCAGCTCCGCGTCCAGCGCATGCAGAAAACCTTCCGCAATCCGGTCGCTGATCCCGAGATCATGCGGCCCGTAGCGGGAGGCGACGCGGATGTCGACGAGCGTCATCTCCGCCTCTTCGCGAAGCCGGACCACCGCATCGAAGGGCAGGCCGAGGACCGGCGTACGGGTGGCAAACTGCAGCCGGGCCGTCCCCTCCGGTTCGCCGTCGGAAAGCGGCACGAGCAGGCTGGGCTCGGGGCGCGCGGTGGGCAGCGGACCGCTTTCCGGCAGCGCATCCTGGGTAGCAGGTGCCGTGCCCTCGGCTTCCGCCTCGACCGGGCTTTCCGTCGTCGGCCGCAGCTCCAGCGCCGGCAGGCCATATTCCTCGCCGCGGCTCGCCGTCACCACCAGCCGGTTCTCCGTCGCCACCTTTCGCACCGCCTCGTAGACGCGGTCGATCGCCCCCTCGTAGCGCCGGCCGTTCAAGCCCGGATAGGCGGCAAGCTGCGCCTCTCCGGAATTGGCCGGCAGGTCAGGGCGCGGCAAGAGATGTTGCGGCACGTTGGGCAGGGATACGAAGGCCGGCCGGTCGGCAAGATCGGTCGAAACCTCGGTCAGCTTCGGCTTGGTGACGTAGAGGTAGTAGCCATAGCCGGGCAAAGCGAGCGGCAGGGCCGCATAGATCAGCGCCCAGGCGGAAGCCACGCCCCCGAGCGCCCCGATCTGCCATAGCCGGGCAAGGCCGAGAAGCGCAAGCGGAACGGCAAGCGCCGCGGGTAGCGCGGATGCCAGCACCAGAAGCACGAATTCCGGCGTCGAGAGCGGCCCGAAGCGATGCGCCAGCACGACGATCAGCAGCAAGCCGAGCGAAAACAGCGCCAGCCGTCGCGCCAGAAAGGCGGAACGGGACACCGGACGGTCATAGCGGATATGCATCAGGAACTACCGGAATCAGAGGCGACATTGACCGCTTGTAACGGCTGACGCTGAAGGCGTCGACTGGCAATGCAGTCTGCTTCGCTTCACGGCTGGCGGTTGCGCCCTCCGCCGAGAAGCGGATTGTCGCCGACTTCCGGCCCCGGAATGGTGCTGCCCTCTGCCGGGCTGTCGAAGCTCTCCGGCGCCTCCAAGAGGCCGTCCTCGACGGCCGGATCGAGCGGCGCAAGTTCTGGGCCGTCGAGGAGCTCGGGAAGCGGCGGGGCATCGGGTGAAAGCGGCACGTAAAGCGAGACGGTGACGATGACCGCGATCACCATCAGCCAGGAGCCGATGATCCGCGCCGGGATGGTAAGCCAGGCGCCGCGGAAGGGCCGCAGCATCATCCCGGGAACGACGAGGATCCAGAGAGCAGCGAGCACGGCGGTGAAGGCGAATTCCTTGATGCCGATGCCGAAGTCGTCGAGCCCGATGAAGAGCGACAGGGACAGGCCGACGACGGCCGCCGCCACCGGTGCCGCAAACCGGCGGATAAACGCTGGAAGCCAGAGGACAACGCCTGACAGCATCACGGCGATGGGGGCGATCAGGAAGAGTTCGTGGCCGAGCGGGCTTTGCAGAATGGCGCTGAAGATCGGATCGAAGAACAGCAGCACCGGCGCGATCACGCCGAGAAAGGCCCCCGCAATCGACAGGACCTCTCTTCGCCGCTCGGCCATGCCGATGGCGACTGACAGGCCGAGCATGGCCAGCACCAGGTCATAGATCGACAGCGTGAAGAGATAGCCGAGCTCGAAGAAGGCGAACTCATGCGGAATGGCGAGCGAGCCCGCAACCGACAGGACGCCGGCGAGAAACACGCCAAAGGCGATCCGGAAGGCCGGCGTGCGAACCCCGGCGAGGAAGCGTTCGGCTGCAGCGCTCGTCTTGCCCGCGGTGCTTTTGACGGTGGCCGGATCGCGGATCGCCGCATCGCCGCCCTCGCCATGCGCCGTGCTGCGCACGGCCCCCGAAGGTCCGCTCTTTCCCGTCGCCCGCCCCGATTTCCTGTGTGGCTGCTTCTGCTTCTTCATGCCCGAGGTCCGATCTTGCGCGGCAAGCCGCAGCATCTCAGCCTATTCCACAGGAGACTTGATTTGTCACCGCTCGCCGCTGCACTCTCTCGTGAAAGCCGAAAGGATCAGGGCCATGGCCATCGTCATGCTGACGGCCGTCACACGCTTCGAGCGCAAGGCGGCGACGAGCTTCGTCTTCGACACCGTCAATCGCCTCGGCGGCTGGATCGACGACGTGCACATGTATTCGAACCTGATGAACACGATCCGCATGACGCTGCCGGCCGGCGCATTTGGCGCGCTGGTCGAGGCGCTGGAAGAGGGCGGCTTGTCCATGTCGACGCCGGAGGGGCTTGGGGAAGTCGGTGATCCGCAGACCGAGCGCATGGCGACGCTGCAGCTCACCTTCATCCACGACGAGCCGGACCTGAAACGCGAGGTGCCGCAGGTCCCCGGATGATGGCGTGCCGTTGTCACGAGAAAGAACGCGCGAAAAACCCGGCGGTTGCCCGCCGGGTTTTCGTTTCTTGCCTGGTCAGCCTGGCCGGATCGATCAGGCGGCGCGGCGCTGATGGCGGCCTTCCTCGACCTCCTCGACGATCTTTGCGACGAAGGCGTTGAGATCGTCAGGATTGCGCGAGGTGATGATGCCCTGGTCGGTAACCACGGCCTCGTCGCGCCAGTCGGCACCGGCATTGATCATGTCGGTCTTGATCGAGGAGAAGGAGGTCGCCTTGCGACCCTTGACGGCGCCGGCCTCGATCAGCAGCCAGGGACCATGGCAGATGGCAGCGACGGCCTTGCCGGAATTGATGAAGGTCTTCACCACGTCGACGGCCTTCTGCTCCTTGCGCAACAGGTCGGGATTGATCTGGCCGCCGGGAATGATGAGAGCATCGAAGTCATCGATCTTGACCTCTTCGAGGGTGAGATCGACATCAACGGTGTCGCCCCAGTTCTCTTCGTCCCAGCTCTTGATCGGCGCCTTTTCGAGCGAGGCGATCTTGACCTTGGCGCCCTTGGCGGTGAGCTGCTCCAGCGGCACGCGCAGCTCGGAGCGCTCATAGCCATCGGTCGCGAGAATGAGGATGCGGGCGGATGTGATGGAAGGCATGATATGTCCTTGTCGTTGGGTTTTCGTCGTGGGGGATGAAAAGGAAACGACGCCGCCGCCGCATCGTTCCGGGAAAAACGCGAAAGACCCTTCCGAAGGTGTTGCCGCCCGGCCTGCGCTTTGCTAATCAGGCCGCGATTTGCAGCGCTCAGTCTCGCCTGCAACTCTGTTGGGGCGTCGCCAAGCGGTAAGGCACCGGTTTTTGGTACCGGCATTCCCAGGTTCGAATCCTGGCGCCCCAGCCATTGTCTAAGCCACCACTTATGTCTCGGACAGTCAGCCCTCACCAAGTCATCGCGTCCGCCACGCTGCATGACCACCGTGGGCATCTCTCGGCTTACCTGCTGCAAACGGCTGACCTGCAAAAATCCATAACTTGACTGAAATTGTTATATATTGCATGACCACGCGGCCTTTGCCGTAGTTGATCGTACCCTGCATCCGTCGCCCGCCAGCGCCATTGATCACCCGGCAGACTTTGCAGGAACATCGCATGCTGAAACAATTCTTCGCCTATTACCGCCCCTGGAAAGGTCTGTTCTGGCTGGATTTCTCCTGTGCCGTCCTCTCCGGCCTCCTGGAGCTTGCCTTCCCGCTCGCCGTCACCGCCTTCATCGACCGGCTGCTGCCCACCGGCAACTGGACGCTGACGCTGATTGCCGCCGCCGGCCTGCTCGCCATCTATGTGGTGAACGCCGCGCTGATGGCGATCGTCATTTATTGGGGCCACAAGCTCGGCATCAACATCGAGACATCGATGCGCGCCAAGGCTTTCGAGCATCTGACGACGCTCTCCTGGCGCTGGTATGACACGGCCCGCACCGGCAAGCTGGTTGCCCGCGTCACGCGTGACCTCGAGGAAGTGGGCGAAGTCGCCCATCATGGCCCCGAAGACCTGTTCATCGCCATCATGACCTTTGTCGGCGCCTTCATCCTGATGCTCAATCTCCATGTCGAGCTCGCGCTGGTCACAGCCCTCATCGTGCCGGGCACGGTTGCCATCGTCTCGATCTATGGCGGCCGCATGACCCGCACCTGGCAGGAGATCTATGGCCGCATCGGCGCCTTTAACGTCAGGCTGGAAGAAACGATCGGCGGCATTCGCGTGGTTCAGGCCTATGCCAACGAGGATCACGAGCGCAAACTCTTTGCCAAAGACAATGCCCGCTACCGCAAGACCAAGCTCGACGCCTACAAGGTCATGGCCGCCTCGTCCTCGCTGCATTACATGGGCATGCGCTTCGTCCAGGTGGTGATCATGGTGATCGGCTCGGCCTATGTGCTCTCGGGCGCCATGACGACCGGCAGCTTTGTCGGCTTCCTGCTTCTGGTCGGCGTCTTCTTCCGCCCGCTCGACAAGATCAGCGCCGTCATCGAAACCTATCCGCGCGGCATTGCCGGCTTCCGTCGTTACCTGGATCTGCTCGCAACCGAATCGGAAATCACCGACAGCCCAAACGCCCGCCCGGTCTCGACGCTATCAGGCGAAATCGTCTTCTCCGACCTCTCCTTCGCCTTCACACCCGGTCGCCCCGTGCTGCACGACATTTCGCTGCATGTGAAGCCGGGCGAGACGATCGCCTTCGTCGGTGAATCCGGTGCCGGAAAATCGACGCTTCTGTCACTTTTGCCGCGCTTCTACGAGCCGACCTCGGGCACCATCAGCATCGACGGTCTGGCTCTGCCGGACATGACCGTCGAGAGCCTGCGTCGCCAGATCGGCCTCGTCTCGCAGGATGTCTTCCTGTTCGGCGGAACACTGCGGGAAAACATCGTCTATGGTCGCATCGGCGCAAGCGATGACGAGGTGCTGGAGGCCTGCCGCCGTGCCCAGTTGTCGACCATGCTGGAAAACCTGCCGGAAGGTCTGGACACCATCGTCGGCGAGCGCGGCATCATGCTATCAGGCGGCCAGAAACAGCGTGTCGCGATCGCCCGCGCCTTCCTCAAGGATCCGCCGATCCTGCTGCTCGACGAAGCGACTTCGGCCCTCGACAGCACGACGGAGCGCGAGATCCAGTCGGCGCTGGAGGAGCTCTCCAAGGGCCGCACCACACTCGTCGTCGCCCACAGGCTCGGCACCATCCGCAATGCCGATCGCATCGTCGTCATGCAGCAGGGCCGCATCGTCGAAGTCGGCAACCATGCCGAACTGATGAAGCGGGAAGGGGCCTATGCCAGGCTCGCCGCCTGACGGAGCGGGGGCGGGCCCCCTCTGCCCGGGGCCTCATCTGCAATGGATGGCTGCCGTTAACGAGCTCTTCGGGGAGACCGATGCCTGCCAGTTGCACGCTTCTCGCGCACCTTCGGCGCCGGCGGCGAACCACACATAGCCGCCATCGGGTATCGAGGTCTCGTCAGAGCCGCAATCCTCGCCGAGAAGACGGGAGATAGCAGTGCTGCTCCAGCTAGAGATCCGCCTCCCGAAAGCAGCGGCTCCGATCATGGCACCAAGCAGGTCCGCATGCTCATCGAGCAGCCCAGCCGTTGGTATGGTCTGGCCCCTGCTCGAGCCGGTCGGTCTATGTGTCAATGTGGGCTCACGGCAGGCGCAGTTCACCTCAGTTTCGATCACAACTTAGTGCAGGCCGCCGGGATCGCGCGGCCAAGATGCCGCCGATGACCCGCCGGGAGGTTTCTCTCGGCGCCCAAACTGCAGCCGTCCACATAAGCCCGCTTCGGACCAAATACTGCCGCCGTGCCTAGCCCATCCGGGCATATTGCAGCGCAAGCCGCATACCCGCAGTCTCGACCACCGGCACTTCAAACCCGTAGATCGCCTCCAGCACCTCGGTCCGCATGATCTGATCGGGCGGACCATCGGCGGCGATCCGGCCGTTTTTCATTGCGATGATCCGGTCGGCGCTCGCCGAGGCATGGTTGATGTCGTGCAGCACGATGACGATGGTGCGGCCGGTCTCGTCTGCTAGCCGGCGCAGTTCCAGCATCAGCTGGCGGGCATAATACATGTCGAGATTGTTCAAGGGCTCGTCGAGCAGGATGTAGTCGGTGTCTTGCGCATAGGTCATTGCCACCATCACCCGCTGCCTTTGGCCGCCGGAGAGGCGGTCGAGCGTGCGACTGGCGAGGTCGCCCAACTCGAATCGGGCAAGCGCCTCCTCGACCATCGCCTTGTCCTCGGTCGTCATCCGCCCGCCGCTATGCGGAAAACGGCCAAAGCCAACCATTTCGCGTACGGTGACGCGAGGCGGCGGGCCGGAATCCTGGCGGAGGATCGCGAGCTTTTTTGCCAGCACCTTGCCCGGCGTGGTCGCGACAGGCAGGCCATCGATGGTAACGCTTCCCTGTTGCAGCGGCAGCAGCCTCGCCGTGAGCGAGAGCAGCGTCGACTTGCCCGCTCCGTTCGGGCCGACCAGCGCGGTGAGGCCACCTTTGGGCAGGGTGACGTCGATGCCCTCAAGCACGCGCTGGCCCTCGCGAGTGAGGCTGACGGATTGGATCTCGATCATCGGGTGCGCCTCGCAAACAGAAGCAGGATGAAGACAAGGCCGCCGACGAAGTCGACGACAACAGAGAGCGTGCCGGCCTGGCCAAGCCCGTGCTGCAACAGCGTCTGCCCGCCGACGAGCACGATGATGCCGAGCAGCATGGCCACCACGAAGACGGAAGCATGCCGGCGCGAGGATGTGAGCCGTTCGGCGAGCGCTGCGATCAGCAGGCCGAAAAAGGTGACGGGACCGACGAGCGCTGTGGAAACGGCAACCAGCAGCGACACCACCAGGAGGTGGATCATGATCTCGCGATTCCACGCGATGCCGAGACCGATCGCCGTGTCGCGTCCCAGCGCTGCGATATCGAGCTGATGCCGGCGCGAGACGAGGAAGGCGCCTGCGATCACGGTGACGAGTGCCGCAATGGCAAGCAGATCCGTATTCGGCGAGGAGAAATTGGCATACATCGCGCGTTGCGCCACCGCGAACTCCTGCGGATCGATCAGTCGGGCAATGAGATTGGTCAGGCTGCGGAACAGCCCGCCGATGACCACGCCGGCGAGCAGCATCAGCGTCAGATCCATCCGGCTTTTCAGCGCCGGCCAGAGGATCAGTATGGCAAGCAGCATCAGGGCGGACGCTTCCATGCCGAATTTCAGATGCGGCGAGAGCGAGACATATCCCAGCCCGCCGAGCGCAAAGACGAGCGCTGCCTGACCGAACTGGTAGAGCGCGTCCAGCCCCATGATCGAGGGCGTGAGGATGCGGTTGCCGGTGATCGTCTGGAAGGTGACGGTCGACAGCGCAATGGCAACAGCGACGGTCACCAGCGCCGCAAGCCGGATGCCGCGCAACTCCAGCGCAAAAGCGATATTGCCGCGCAGGTTGACCGTCATGAAGGCGATGATGGCCAAGAGCGCAAGACAGAGGAGAAGGCCGATGACGATCCGGTCACGCATCGCGGCGCTCCCTGAGGATGAACCAGAGGAAGACCGCCGGTCCGATCACGCCCATCACCGTGCCGACGGGGATCTCGTAAGGGAAGCGCATGATGCGACCGGCGATATCCGAGGCGAGAACGAGGATCGCCCCGCCGAGCGCCACCAGCGGCAGCGTGCCCCGCAGATTGTCGCCTAAGATGCGTGAGACGAGATTGGGCACGACGAGGCCGACAAAGGGGATCAAACCGACAACGACGACCGAGAGCGCCGACATGACCGAGACCAGCACCAGCCCGATCTGGGTCATGCGGCGATAATCGATGCCAAGGCTGGTCGCCTGGTCCTCGCCAAGCGCCATGATCGTCAGCCGGTCGGCGATCACGATGGCAGCGCCGACGATGACGACGGCGACGAAGAGCAGCTCATAGCGGCCCTTCAGCACGCCGGAGAATTCGCCATTGGTCCAGATGTCGAGATATTGCAGGAGATCACTCTGCCAGGCGACATAGGTGACGGCAGCCCCGACTACGCCGCCATAGACAAGGCCGAAGAGCGGCACGAGATGCGGCTGTTCCGGCGGCAGGCGATGGGCAGTGGCAAGAAACAGCGCGGTGCCCGCGAGCGCACAGCCGCTGGCGACCAGGGCCTTCACGCCGAGGCCGGCTGCCGGCAGGAACAGCGTCACGATCAGAATGCCGAGCGCTGCACTCTGGGCGGTGCCGGCCGTCGAGGGCTCGACGAAACGGTTGCGCGTCAGCGTCTGCATGATCTGGCCGGCAACGGCGAGCCCTGCGCCGCAAAGCACGGCGGCGAGCGTGCGCGGCAGCCGGCTGATGGCCATGAGATCGGCAAAGGGCATCGCCCCGCCACTGCCGGAGAGCGAAATCTCCTGTACGCCGATCGCAAGGCTCAACATGACGAGAAGCGCCAGGCAGAGCCCGGCGCCAATCATCACGCGGCGATGTGGTGTATCAGAGATGGCAGACATCACTGGCTGGCGGAGAATGCGGCCTCGATCGCCGCCAGCACCCGTTCAGTGGCCTTCAATCCGCCTGCGGCAATGTAGAAATCCGCCGACGGCAGATAGACCACCTGGCCGCTCTTCCAGGCCTTGGTCTCGGCGACCAGCGCATTGTCGAGCGTTGCCTTGGCATTCTGGTCATTGGCGCCGATGGCGGCGGCCCGGTCGAGCACGAGTAGCCAGTCGGGATTGGCCTTGGCGATGAATTCGAAGGAAACAGGCTCGCCATGGGTGGCAGCCTCGACATCTTCGACCGCCGCCGGCAGGTCGAGCGCCTTGTGCACCCAGCCGAAGCGGGAATCGATCCCGTATGCGGTAATCTTTGGCCCGTTGGTCATCACGATCAGCCCCTTGCCCTTGCCCTGAACGGCGGCCTTGGCACGGGCAAGTGCTGCGTCGAAATCGGCAACCGCCTTCTCGGCCTCCGCCTGCTTCCCGAAGATCGCGCCATAGGTGAAGGCCCGCTCGCGCGCCTGCTCGACCACATCGACGCCGTCCATGGTCATGTCGAGCGAGGGCGCGACCTTCACCGTTTCCTTTTCCTTGCCGGAGGAGCGGCCGCCGAGGATGATGAGATCAGGCTCAAGCGCGCTCAGCGCCTCCAGATCTGGCTCGAAGATGTCGCCGACGACTTCCGCCTTGCCCTTCAGATCCGAGAGTTCGGAGAGATAAACGTTCTCCGGAATGCCCGCCGGCATGACGCCGATCGCCAGCAGCGTGTCGAGGGCCGCGATGTCGAAGACGGCAACCTTCGACGGCGTTCCCTCGACGGTGACCTTGCCGGCATAGGTCTCGACATCGAGCGCAAGGGCCGGCATGGCGGCAAGCGTGAGGCCGGCGGCGATCAGTGCGCGGCGGGTAAAGGGGCGTATGGTCATGGTCGTTTCTCCCGAAAGACTGATGGTCATGGTTCAGCCCAGCGCCTTCAGGCGCGGAGCCGCTGTGTCTTGAAAACCGGCACTCCAGGCGTCGAAGGCGGCGCCCAGCCGGGTCTTGATGGAGGTCTCGAAGCGGTCGGCGCGGTCGAGCCTGCGCGTCACGTCCTCGATCAGTCGCCGGTCGCCGGTCTGGGCGAGCTTCATTGCGGCGAAGTGGATGTTCTTCAGCTCCTGATGCAGAGCCTCGATCTCGGTGCACCAATGCTCGAACTCGCTGTTGGCAAGCTTTGCCGCCCGCCAGATGAAGGCAAAGCCATGCTCATAGGCATATTTGCGGATGGCGAGCACCGGCAGTTCGCGAAGCCCGGAGGAGAGGTCCGAGAGCGTCAGCCCGTCGCGCCCTTCGACATGGGCGGCAAGGATTGATCTGAGCGCGTCGATCAGCGGATTGTGGTCGCGGATCAGGCAGGTGTTCAGATAGGCCACAACATCGGCATCGGCGGCCGGCTGGAAGGCGGCGCGATCGAAATGATAGCCGCCGGCGACCGATGGCTGTGCAACCGCGTTCAGCACCTTGGCGCGTTCGATCGGCCCTTCCCAGCGATAGTCGGGGTCGCGGATGAACCAGATATCAGGGTCTTCGGTCATCTCCGGCATCAGGTAATGCGGGAAGGGGTTCTGGTTGAACTTGTTCTCCCGCTCCGGCAGGTGGAAGAGGTCGAGCATGACCATCACGCCCTCGGTTTCCCTGCGCTTTTCGAGCAGATCGAGGAAGGTCGCGATATTCTCGTCCTTGGAGCGGGAATGGTCGTACCAGGGCGTCACAGGCGCGCGGTAGAGCCGCTCGAACCAGAGACGGAAAGGTTCATGGCTGACGGTGGCGTCGTGATAGAGCAGCTCGTGGCGCGGGCTGATGCCAAAAGGCGCATCCCAGATGCCGAAATAGAAGGGCCGGTGGTCGATGCCCCGCCGCTTCAAGCCATCGCAGAGGCAACTGACGAAGCAGTGCACCTTGATGTCGTAATACTCCTCGCCATGCACCCCGCCTTCGAACTCCGCCATCGGCTCGGCAGCAGGCGCTGGTTCGGCGGATGCCGCGTCGTCTTCAGGCAGGAAGAGATCGGCAAGATCGGCGACCGTCACCACATCCTTTCGGCTGATCACGGCATCATCGACCATCAGCCCGTGTTCGAGCTCGAGATTGAGGAAGATCTGCAGGATGAGCACGGAATCGAGATAGAGGTCCTGGTTGAGCCGTGCCGTTGGCGAAAACGCCTCCATATGCCGATGCTGCATGGGGCCGGCCAGCACCTTTGCGATGGCGTCGATGATGTCGCTTCGGGTCACGAGGCGCGCTCCTTCCGATCGTTGAATTCTCCGTCCAAAAAGCGTCTTGCGATTTCGCGGCGACTGATCTTGCCGTTCGCCTGACGCGGCACCTCGGCCACCTGCACGAGATGCATCGGTACCTGATGCGGCTGCAAAACGGCGATCAGCCGCTCGCGTAGCTCTGAGGACGGCATGATCCGGTTTGCCGAATAGACCAGCGCCACCCGCTCGCCGGCAAAACTGTCGGGCACGCGGAAAGCCACTGCATCGGTGACATCATCGACGGCTATCGCCTGGTCTTCGACATCGCGGGGATAGACGTTGAGGCCCGAGACATTCACCGTGTCGTCGAGCCGCGAGATGAAGACCAGCATGCCGTCGGCGCTGACATAGCCGAGATCCTTGGTCTCGATCCGGGCCCGACCGTCCAGCACGATCTCGACTGGTGCATCTGCCGTGCCGCCGTCAGCCAGCGAGAAACGCGGCAGAATGCGTCCCATGTCGGCGGGATGGGTCAGGTCGCTGTTGATCGCGACGCAGCCCGCTTCCGAGCAGCCATATTGCTGGTAGAAGCGCTCGGCCTTGGCGCGAATGGCGGAAAACCAGCTCTCCGGCAACAGCGTGCCCGAGGTCATGATCGCATGCACCTTTTCGCCAGATGGCAGGAGCCGCGCCAGTGTGTGCAGCATGGCCGGCGAGGAATAGAGGATCGGCCGCTCGGTCTCGCGCAAAACCTTGATCAGATGCTTGGGATTGGCGGTGTTCACCACATGCGGCACACGCCCGCGCTTCAAGCCGACCAGAAGCCCGCAGATTAGCCCGTAGGAATGGGTGGTCGGGCAGGCGACGACAGGCGTCATGTCATGGGGTTCGCGGAAGAAGCTGACATAGTCTTCCAGCTCCCGCTCGATATCGTCCCATCCGCGCGCCACGCATTTCGCCGCCCCCGTGGTGCCAGAACTCATCTGCAGCAGCTGCCCGCGCGGGCTCTGTTCGTCGGGTTCGCCCAGCCATTCGGCAGTCGTGCCTCCGTGATAGAGCCGATGGCAGCCGGCCTCTTTGGCAAGCTTTCGGGCGGTGGCCAGCGGCGTGCCGGGCAGAAGCGGCAGGATGCTTGCCCCAAGCCGCTTGACGGCGAAGAAGGCAGAGAGCCAGTCGATGGTTTCGGGCAGGCAGACGGCGACGCTGAGGCGCGGATCAGCGATGCCGGTTGCGGCAAGGAAGGCCTCACCCCTCGCATCGATCTCGGCTTGGCTATGGAAGGTCCCGTCGATCAGGATCATGGCTGGTCGCTCCTTTCTCTCTGCCCAAGCGGATTGGGCACCCGGTGGCGATAGAGGCTGCGATCGCGGAATAGCTTGCGCGACAGCAGCGATTCCGTCGAAATTTCCGTGCTGTCATGGGCGAAAAGCGAGAGCCGCGCCTTGTCGGGATATTGCACGCCGTAACTGTCGAGCAGTTCGCTGACCAGATCCCAGAAGGCCTGTTCGGAAAGGCCATAGGCCGTCTCGATCAGTAGCGAGACCTCCGTCAGGCAGTAGATGAACAGGCAGTCCATCACCAGCTCGCGCAGCTCGTTGGCATGGTCGGTCCAGTAATAGGCATCCGACGGTGCCCCGTCATAGACGGGGTCGATGGCGGCAAAATCCGGCAGGTCTTCAGGGTGGCGCAGAAGTGCCGGGCAGAATTCGACGCTCTCGTGGAAATCGCGCAGGATCAGCCGCTCCGGCCAGCCATTGCGCAGCACGAGGATCATGTTCTGCCCATGCGCTTCGAGTGCTACGCCGTGATGCACCATCAGATGCCAGACCGGTAAAACCGCAACCTCCAGCATCCGGTGCAGCCAGGGTAGGAGCCCGTGCCGCGCAATCCACGGCGCAATGAACGGCTTGCCGTCCGCCTCCAGCATCATCAGCGCGTTGAACGGCACCGCCTGTTCGCCGGGCAGGAGTGTTGGGCTTTCGCGCAGCATCAGCCCGAGCTTGCCGTCGAGCGGGCCATGCGCATCGACGCGGATACCGGCATATTCCTGCAGGATGTCGAGCCGAAAGCGGCTGCGAAAATCCTGATCGTCAGCAACGAGCCCCGCCAGCCAGCGGCTGAGATGCGGTGCGGTGACGATCGAATGCGGCTCCAGCACGCGCATCGAGGAGGTGTTGACGATGTCGAGCGGCAGCTTCACATGCGCGCGGGCCGGATCGGCATGGTTGATGAGCGTGCGGATCGATTGCGTTGCGCGGTAGGGATCGCCGTTTTCGCCAAGCGACGCCACACGCCCGTCGGCGATCCAGTCGGCCAGCAATCCGTCCTTCAGATGCCGCCACTGCCAGGGATGCAGTGGCACGAGCGCATGGCTGTCCAGCGAGACGTCCTTGCGCTTCATCCGCGAGAACAGCCGTGCCGCATGTGCCTCGCCCAGTTCCCTCAGCCAGAAGCATTCCGGATCGAGGGGCAGGGCCTCGCGCACATGGTCTCGCGCCACCACCAGCCAGTGCAGCCGGAAGGGACGACCGGCTTCCGGTCCGAAAAGGGCGTTGTCCTCAAGGCTGAAGCCGGTCCGCGACTTGAAGCATGGGTGATAGGGATGCGCCTCGGCAAGCGCACAATCGAGCCGGTCGAAGGAGAGCGACCGGCGGTCATTTGGTTGGGGCAGGGTGCAGTCCTGCTCCAGAAAGACGATCGTGCTTCGCAATTCCTTCAGCAGCGTCAGGCGTGCGGCTGCAGGCGCCGGCAGCAGATCGACCACGACGTCGAGCCTGCCCTCGGTCCAGCCCCGCGTTTCCGGGCAGCGAAGCTGAAGCGAGCCCGGCGCCATGCGTGGGCGGCCGAACGGCCCCTGATGCAGCCGTGCGCGCGCCTCGCCGGTGCCGATGGAAAGCCGCGACATGCCGTCATTGGCGCCCGCATCGGCGACCCGTGCGATCCCCTCGAAGAGGAGCGCCGAGACGAGCTGCCGGACCACGCGTTCTTCCGGCTGTCCGGGACGATCAAGAGGCAAGGGCATCGGCAAGCCTCAAAGTCTGGATGTGGGCCGGATGCAGCGGGTTCGGCATCTCGCGATAAAGCGAAGCGCCGGCTCCGCCTTCCAGCTCGTCGATACCGGCGACGCGCACGCCGAGATTGGCCTTGGTGGTGATGGTGCTGTCGTCGAGCAGGTGCCGCGTGAAATCCAAGCCGCTGCCGCAAAGCGTGTCAGTGAGCCGCGTGAGATGGTCGCGCAGCAGGGTCAACAGATCTGCCTCGTCGACCAGCCCTTCCGCAGCCATCCGATGGATCACGGCAAAGACCTGATTGACGATGAGGTAGTAGCCGAAGCGACGGCGGATCTCGGCGTCGGGATAGAAGAGATCGGCAATCTGGGCGAGGTCCGGCAGGGCCCTGGTGAGCGCCGGCCGGTGCGTCTCCGAGAGATAGAAGCCCTGGCTGTCGCGGTAGACGACCCTGGATGGCCAGCCCTGGGAGACATCGACCAGCATGTTCTGCTGATGCGCTTCGAGCGCGATGCCGGTCTCGTCGTAAAGCCGGACAAGCGCGCTCACGGCACAGTCGAGATAGCGATCGAACCAGAGCCGCGCCGCCTCGGGTTTCGACATGCCGGCCTGATCCGCACAACGTTCGACCAGGCCCGAGAGCCGCTGGCGGCGGCCAGGCAGGGCAGGGCCGGTGAGGGCTGCAAGGCTGATGACCCCTTCGCCCTTCTCGCCGCGATAGGGATTTTCGCGGAAGATCACCTCGAAGCCGCTTTCTGTCTCACCGGGCAGGGCAAGGGTGAGATAGGCGGGATCGCGAAGGAAGCCGAGCTTCGGCAGCCGTGCTTCAAGGTCGAGCAGATCGACCAGCCGTGCCATGGCCACGCCCGCTTCGAGTTCATGGGCGCGGTTGAGCCTCAGAGAATTGGTGATCTTCACCGGCAGCGAAAATTTCAGCATCCAGTCGCAGTCGTCGGAGGCGATGGTACGCACCGATGACGTGGCCGTGAAATGCACGCCGCCGCTGCCGAGAAGCCGCAGCCGGCCTGCCTCGATCAGGGCCTGGATCCGCGGTTCGAGCAGCAGCGCCTCGGCCTGCAGCGGATGCATCGGCAAGAGCATCTCGTCGTCGGCGAGCGAAACCTTGTCGAGCAGGTCGCCGGCCATCCCACGCACCATGTCATCGAGGTCGCTGGCGACCGAGCGACTGCGCACCATGGTGCGCGAGGCGGCAAAATAGGTGAGTGCGAAACGACCGCCACCCTCCGGCGCATAGATGGCCGACTGCCAGTCGCTCATGCCGCTCAAGCTCTTCGGCGTCGGATGCATCCAGTGACCGAAGGCGAGCGATTGTTCGCTTTCGAGAAAGGCTTGCGGCCGGTTGTCGAGCTGGCGGGTCGCCGCCTGGTCTGCGAGACCTGCAATCCGGGCGCAGCTCTGCAGCGTCCGGAGCATCAGTTCGAGCCCGGCGCCCGGACGGCCGCCATCCCCGGTCTTCTCTGTGAGATCCTGCACCAGGCATTGCACCGCCCAGAGTGGATCGATCGGCTGCCAGCTGCTTTCGCCCGGATGGCGGCTGAAGATCGGTCCGAATGCCTTTGGTCCAACCCGGCTGTCCGTTGAGACGACGGCGCGCAGATGCAGCCGCTGGGCCGAGAGATACCAGTCGAGGCAGCGCCGTTCACAGCCGTCGAGCGCCATGCAGCCCGCACATCCCGCGTCGATTTCCCGGATGTAGCAATTGGCGAAGCTCTGGAATGTGGCGGCCGCCGCGATCCCATGCGGATCGGGCCGGGCCGGAATACGGGCGCGCATGGTCATCGCCGCTCCCCGCCCTGTCTGGGGCCTGGGCTGTGCAGTCCGTGACGGTCATTCCGCCTAGAAGCTTTGTCACGCATTCAGCCTGTCCTCGTCACTCGATACGCTCGCCGCACCGCGCCGCCTTCCGGCGCGATGCAGTCTTGTTGTCAGAAGGTCGCCTTGACGGAGAGAAGGAAGCTTCGCCCCTTCTCGTGCAGCGGCGTCACATTGCCGAATTCCTGGCCGTAGGTTGCGCGGCTCGCATAGGTCTCGTTCAGCAGGTTCTGCACCTCCGCGCGAAACGTCATGTGCGGCAATTGCGCGGGTTTCCATTCGCCATAGAGGTTCACGACCTCGTAGGATCCGTAGGTCGCATCGCCGGAGGTATATTCCGGCGCTATCTCGACATCGCCGCCGATGGTCAGACCCCAATCGGCAAAGCTGTGGCCAGCCGAGAGCACGATGATGTCGCCGACCGGCGTGGTCAGGTAATTGCCGGTATCGGAATCCGCCGGACGGCCGTCGATCTCGGCGTCGACATGCGCATATTTCACCTTGATGAAACCGTCGATCCAGTCGTAGCCCGCCGCAAGCTCGAAGCCATCGGTCTCCACCTCGTGGTTCTGGTTGGCGAGCGCCACCGCGAATTTGGCCACGCGGGCATTGTGGATGCGGCTGCGGAAAAGGCTCGCCTCCGCCGTGAAGCCGTCGTGATGGAATTCGAGGCCTGCCATCAGGTTGTCGGCGGTTGTCACCTCGGGCCCGGCCGCACCATAGGACCAGCCGGGGTTCATGATGAAGGCTTCCGCCAAGGGAATGCCGGCCCAGACATGCGAGGCGCCGGCTTTTGCCGTGAGGAAGCTTGTGAGGTCGTATTCGATCGCGGCATTGCCGCTGAGGCCGGCATGGCGCCACGTCTGGCCCGTGGTGCCTTCGAACCACTGCCGGTCAGCCCGCCCGCCGAAGGACAGCCGCGTGGCATCGAACGGCTCAAGACGAGCCTGGGCATAGACCCCGATGTTCCGGGCCGTCTCTGCCGCGTCTTCCGCGTCGCGAGCCGTGTCGAGCTCGATCCGGTCGCTGTAGAAATCGAGACCGGCAACCAGATCTCCATTCTCCAGCGCGAACCTGTTCTGCACGCGCCCGTTCAGGCTTCCGCTTGCGCCCCGGCCCGCATAGGACGCCGGGTTTCCGCTGCCGTCATCGAAATAAACAGGCGTGTCGACCGCGCTGTGGCTATAGGCGAGACGCACCAACGGGCCCCACCAGCCCTCCGGTGTGGTGTCGCTATAGGTGAAGACGGTGTTGTCCCGGTCGAGCTTGTAGTTTCTGGTGCGCGGTTCCCAGCTGCGGCCGGTGGTAACCACGCTGGCATTGGCGCGGAATGGCCGCTCCGCATCGTCGCGGATCCGCTCGTGGCTGATCTCGAAACGCTCGCCGCTCTCCGCTTCGTAGGCGAACTTGCCAAGGCCGCTCAAAAGGTTGGTCGCGGTGCCGCGGACCTCTTCGCCATTGCCGGCCTGGTAGTTGTCGCCCTTGCCATAGTTCAGAAAACCCAGGAACTCGAACCCGTCCTGCATCGCCCAGCCGCCGAGCCCGGTGGTGAAGGTCTGGGCATTGCTGTCATAGGTCTCAGACACCAGTCCGCCGAAACCATCCCCGGACAGCAGATCCTTCACGGTCCTTGTCTCATAGGCGATCGAGCCGGTGAGCGCGCCGGGACCGGCATCGGCCGGCGCGATGCCGGCGTCGATGGTGACGCTGCGCAAGAGAGCGGGGTCGATCAGGTTGGTGGCATTGTGGTGGAAAACGCGGTTGTTCTGCCGGCTGCCGTCGATGGTGACGGCAAGCGTCGTCTCTTCGAGGCCGTTGACGAAGACCTTCTGCGAGCTCGCGATCGAACTGCCGACGCTGACGCCCGCCGTGTCGCGGAAGACATCGGCGATGTCGGACGGATTCCGCTCCGCAAGCGCTTCGGCATTGACAGTGACGGAGCTGACGCCGCCTTGCATTCGGCGGACCGTGACCTTGATCTCGTCGATGACCGTTGAACCATCTGTCGCGGAGCCCTCGCCGGGCATGGCGGGCGACGTGGCGCCGATGACGACCACGCCATCCTCGATGCGATGGGCAAGTCCGGTGCCGGCCAGCAACTGCGCGAGCGCCGTTTCCATCGTCAGAGCGCCGGAGACGGCGGCCGAGCGTGTGTCGCGGGCAAGTTCCGCCGCGAGCGATACCTGCAGACCGGACTGCCGCCCAAAGGCGCGCAGTGCATTTGCAAGCGGCTGTGCCGGAATGTCATAGGCCCTTGTCATCTCGCCACCAGCCGCCGTCTGCGCCGCGACCGGCAGGCTGGAGGCCCCCGCCAGAAGCGAAAGCGCGCAAGCCGTCCCCGTCAGCCGGCGGTGCCACGCCGCGCTGATCAAGGCGTCCTGCTTCGCGGGCAGTCTCGTCGAACGCATACTCATTCCCATGCAGAAACCGATTTCGGCTCTGCTTAGAGGAAAATACGAGTAATTCAGACAAGTTTTTCAGCGCCGTCCGAATTTTTTGCGTCGGTTGCGCGTATGTCCACTCAAGGATTTGATATTGAATGCAAAAATTATCGACTGGAGATGATCCGCAGATAGGGAGAGGCCTTTCGGACCTGCAGCCCGAAGGGTGCCACAAGCGCCATCAGCGCCTTGTCGGGGTCGCTGAGATCATAGAGGCCGGTCACTCGGAGAGCGGCAATGTCGCTCTCGGGCATGACGATCCAGCCGGAGTGCTGGCGCTGGATGAGCGCCACGACGTCGCCCAGCGGCTGGTCGGTGACTGCAAGTTGACCCGTCCGCCAGAGCGCGATGTCGGTGGGGTTGACCTGGCTGCGCTCCGTCTTGCCATCGGCACGTTCGACGGTCACGACGTCGCCGGGCTGGAGCGTCAGTTCGGTGCCGGCTTCTGCCGCCTCTGGCGTCAGCGCGATCGTCCCATGCGCCAGTTCCACCCGCGTGCCGTGACCGGTATCGCGCACGCTGAAGGCCGTGCCGAGCACCCGCACGGAGGCGTCCGGTGCCGCAACGATAAAGGGGCGGGCGGTATCGCGTTCGACCTCGAAAAACGCCTCGCCGGAGAGGAGACGGACATGCCGCGCGCCTCCGTCGAAGTCCTCGGCCAGTGCCGTTTCCGGGGCAAGCGTCACCTCGGATCCATCCGCCAGCGTCACGATCTGCGTCTCGCCGGCCCCGGTGCGGAAATCTGCCTCGAGGCGTGTCTGGACGGTAGGAGCAACGAAAACTGCGACCAGTGCGGCAGACATGAAAGTGGCGGCCGCAAGACCAAGGCCGCGGCGCGAGAACCGCCGGCCATGCACAGATGCGGCTCGGCTTGGGACGGCGCCGATGACTGGCAGAACAGGTTCCGGCGCGGCAGTCGGCATGTCGCCGAGCGCCGCCCAGGTGCGACAGATCCGGGCCCAGGCGCCGGCATGAGCCTCCGAGGCCTCCAGCCAGTCTTCCCAGGCCGCGATCAGCGTCGTATCGGTCGGTGCCTCGTTGAGGCGCATCAGCCAGTCCATCGCGTCTTCGAGAAGGCGCTCCTGCTGCTGCTGTGGATGATCCGTGACGCTCACCGGCCGACCGTTCCCTGACTGCTGCGTTCCTGCCTCGCCACGACGGCACGCGATCCGCCGTCACCGCACGACGTGGCCGCACCTATCGCACCTTTATCCGTGCCTATTGAAGATACGATCGGCGCCCTGGTTTTTTTCATCTTTCCCCCGCCATTTTTCCCTGTCGCCCCATCAATGGCTCGCCCGATCCATGGAAAGGGCGATCTTGACCATGCCGCTGCGGATCAGCCGATGGGCGGTCGCAACCGAAATCTTGAGTTCGCCCGCAATCGCCTCCAGCGTCCAGCCTTCGATGCGGTAGAGCTCGATCGCCCGGCGCATGTCCGCAGGTAATCCCTTTAGCGCCTCGCTGGCGACGCGCGCCTGGTCGGCAAAAAGCACGGTCTCCTCGGGCGTGCCCGGATCCTGCGGCAGGATCCAGAAGGGCGGATCGACCTCGCGCCCGCGCGTCTCGACATTGCGCCGCTTCAGCTGGTCGAAGGCGAGGTTTCGCACGATGCTGTAGAGATAGGCGAGGATCTGCCGCGGCGCATAGCCGGCGCCATCCTCCGGCTTAAGCCGCAGAAAGGCATCCTGCACGATGTCTTCTGCCTGATCACGCGAGCCCAGGAGCCGGGCGGCATAGCTCACCAGGGCCGTTCTGTTCTCGAGGAAAACCTCGAGATGGCTCTTGGTTTCTGCGCCCATCTTGCGTTCGGTGTCGCCAGTTTAAATGTGAGAATAAAAGGAAGCTTTCGCTTAGCCGATTAATTCAAGTGATTCAATCCGACAGATGGCAGGATACGGATCCCCCCTCTCAAGGAGGAAAAAGCCTCGTATTCTAGGGTTTTCTGCTCTTTTCGCGCCGTGCTCTGCCGCTTTTGTTCCATCAGGCGTCCACCGGTGCAGATAATCTTAATATCCGTGGGGATTCGTTTGACGGGGACTGTATGGCACATCTTGCCGAGGGTGAGATCGCAATACCGCGCATTGCGCGCATCGAATGGCCGACCGTCGCATTGGCCTTTTTGATCTACGGGGGATTTATCGCCCTCACATATTTCTGGCGCGACATTCCGCTTCTGATCCTTGTGCCCTTGGGGGCCTGGCTGATCGCCTGGCATGGGTCGCTGCAGCACGAGGTGATCCACCATCACCCGACCCGCCACGACCTGATCAATGACGCGATCGGTGTGCCGCCGATTTCGCTCTGGCTGCCTTACCATGTCTACAAGGAAAGCCATCTCGCGCATCACCGCGACGAGCATCTGACCGATCCGATCGAGGATCCGGAATCCTATTATTTCACCCGAGCAGACTGGGAGCGTTTCGGCTGGGCTGGTCGGACGCTGTGGGAGTTCAATCTGACCCTGATCGGCCGCCTGACGGTTGGCCCGGCGATCATCCTCGCCTCCTTCCTCTGGCACGAGGCGATCAAGGTGATCCGCGGCGAGGGCGATAGTCGACGCCTCTGGGCCTGGCATGGTCTGGGTGTCGCCGTCGTGCTCTGGTGGGTGCTCGTCGTCTGCGACATGCCTTTCCTGCTCTTCTTCTTCGGCTTCGTCTATTGCGGCACGGCGCTGTCGCGTCTGCGCTCCTATGCCGAACACCGCTTCGCCGACAATCACGAGGAGCGCACGGCGATCGTCGAAAGAAGCCCGTTGTTCGGCCTGCTCTTCCTCTACAACAATCTGCATGTGCTGCATCACCGCGTGCCGGCACTGCCCTGGTACATGCTGCCCGGCACCTACGAGCGGCACCGAGATTTCCTGGTGCGGCTGAACGGCGGTCTGGTCTATCGCGGCTATTTCGATGTGGCGCGCCGTTTCCTCTTTAGGCAACACGACCGCCCCACCCATCCGAGGCACTCCTGACTGCGGCCCCGGACACCGGGCTTGCGAGCCTTCGGATGTATGTCGCGCCATCCGTGGTGATCGAGGCGCAGCGGGTGCTCTGGGCCTTCCTGCGCGACCATCTGCGCGGTGCAGGCATGGTCGGCCTGCCGGACACCCTGGACGAGACCTTGCCCCATCACGAGGCATGGCTCGATCCGCGCCTCGTGCTTGCCCAGACCTGCGGCTTCCCCTTCGTCAAACATCTGAAGGGCAGGGTCCGGCTTGTCGCCACCCCGGTCTACGAGGCCCCGGGCTGCTCCGCCGCTGACATGTGCAGCTTCATCATCGTCAGAGAGAAGGACGCCCCGGCAAACCTTGTAGCCTGCCGCGGGCTGAGGGCCGCGATCAACGAAACCGGCAGCAATTCCGGCTACAATCTGCTGCGCGCGGCAATCGCCCCGCATGCCGGCGGCCGCGCCTTCTTCACCGATATCCGCGAGACCGGCGGCCATCTCGCGAGCATCGAGGCTGTTCGCAGTGGTGAGGCCGATCTCGCTGCAATCGACTGCATCACCCACGACCTCCTGCGCCGCCATGCCCCGGAGCCGCTCAAAGGCCTTGTCATTCTGACTGAAACCCCGCGCGGCCCCAATCTGCCCTTCATCACCAGGCTGTCGGCTTCAGACGAGGAGCTTGAAGCTCTCCGCGCAGCCTACAAGGCAGCCATTATGGCGTCCGAACTCGCCGATGCCCGCGCAATCCTGGGCCTCAAGGACGTGGTTGTATTGGAGGAGGGCGCCTACGACATCCTGCTCGCGCATGAACAGGCGGCGATCTCAGCGGGCTATCCGGATCTGCGCTAGGCTTGCTTCCGAGACCGCGGCAGGTCGGGAGCACCCGTTAGCTCAAAGCTTCACCTTGACCGGGCGCCAGACGATGGTCTCCGGCGTACGGTCGTAAGGGTTGTCCATCAGGGTGATCTTGCAGTTCCTCGTGTCACATTGCTTGCAGCGGAACTTCAGCGAGAAGGGGTCGCGGCCGTGGCCGTAGAAGCTGGCGAGATCCTTGGCGAGAAACCGACCCTGGTTCTGACATTCACGACAGGTGGCAACCACCAGCATGTTGTGGCGAAGCGCTTTTCCAAGGGTATCGATCGTCTGGGTCATGACCGTGATCTTGAACAAAACAAGAACATCGTCAAGTGCGCAAATGATCACGAAACGCTGTCGCCCCTGGTTTTCAAGGCTTTTCAGGGTGACCTGCGCTGTGCCGGCGCGACTTTCTGCTCTACCGCTAGGTCACTGAAAATTAACCATAAATTCTGCGGTCTGTAAGGTAACTGTTAACCTTGATCTTCCTATAAAGGGGGGCTTCCACCAAGGTAGTGCGTCGCGAAGCGCTCGGTTTCAGTATTGCGTATCGGGGAGGGCGTCATCCACGGCGTCCTCCCGCGCACGCCCTAAACCGGGTGTTCAGAGGGCATGAGGCCCCGGCGGCGATTGGTGCACGGCCCATGCCACGAAGCCCGTCCGGTTGGACCGGACCTGGAAAGAAAAAGCCTCCACGCCATGCTGGCGGGAGGCTTTTCCATTTTCGGGATCGCGCGGCGGGGATCAGCTCGCCGTCAGGAACTCCGCGCAATAGCTCTTGCCGCCATTTGTGCCCGGGCGGTCGACGACCGTGCGAACGCTGCGGATGATGTAGTCGGAGGAAACCGTCAGCTGGACTTCGCAGCGCAGATATTCCGTGCGCGCGCGGGTCAGCATCTTGCCCCTTTTGCCGTCGCCGAGATCCTCGTATGTCGCGGGCACGACCCGGGTCTTGAAGCCGCCGCGCCAGGTATAAAGCGTCGCCGTACCGGAGGCCGCATCCGAGACGGGCGGTCCGAACTTGGCGAAGAAGGCCCCGGCCTGCTGCCCGTTCCAACGCGCCTCGATCTCGTTCGTCGGTGCTCCACCCACCGTCGTGCAGCCTGCAGCAGCCAGGCAAAGCGCTGCGATCAGTCCGGTCGTCGTGCTTTTCAGCAAATTCATCGTCACTGTCCCTTGAACCCCATGAGGGCCGTCCTCGGCGCCATGCCGCCAGCGCATCCGGCCCTTACCTGCTTTACTGTGAAACCGGCACAGGCGAAACGGTCGCAGCCGCTTGTGCCGTGCAATTTTTCCAAGGGTGACTTCCCCGCAACGCCGCGCCGCACTCCTTCGCCGGGCGATGCCCGTGCCATGTCAAAGCCTCGTCACCGCGGACTCTTCTGGCAATGAATTCAGCGACATGCGAGCCCCGTCACGAAAACTTCAACTTTCTCGCCGCTTTTTGCGTTTCCCTGCTTGTGCAACGAAAATCGCTGGTCTATAGAAGCGCCGCTGGTCACGGAGTGTAGCGCAGTCTGGTAGCGCACCACGTTCGGGACGTGGGGGTCGAGTGTTCGAATCACTCCACTCCGACCAGTTTGATTTTCCCGAAATCACCCACGCTTATCCGTAGAACATGCGACCCGCCAAGGGTTCCGCAACCTGTCGTGCGCTGCATCTCACGTCAGTTCAAGTTGTATATCTTGCAAACAGTGGTAGCGGACACACTTCCCCGATTTCGCTGCCCGATGGGGATTGCCTCTGCAAGTCGTTGCTGAGGAACGAAGATTAGGCTATCTTGAATTGTATTCGGCGCGGCAGGCGGGGGTGTCGGTCCGACCGAGAATGCCACCAAGGATTGCAATCGAGCTGGTCGGGCGAGCATGATCCCAGGGACGAGAAGACGTCGTCAGCGCCAGGATAAGGTGACCCTTTCCGATGTGGCGCGAAGGGCCGGTGTCAGCGCGATCACCGTCTCCCGCGCCTTGCGCGACCCGGAAAAAGTCTCGCCGCAGCTGCGTGAGACGATCCTGAGGGTTGTCGAGGAGATGGGCTATGTGCCCGATCTTGCGGCCCGCGCCCTTGCCAGCAAGAACAGCGGTCTCGTCGGCGTGCTCTCGCCCGGCCTGACCAGCCACGCCTTCCTCGCCCTCATCCGCGGCATCGAGGACCGCGTTCGTCCCTCCGACCTGCGCATCCAATATGCCAACGCCGACAGCAACAGCGAGGATCAGCTGCGCCAGCTGCGCTTCTTCATGTCGCAGAACCCCGCCGGCCTCATCCATGTCGGCCAGATCGGCGATCCCGCGATCGACGATCTCCTGCGTCGCGCGCCGTGCCCCGTGGTCGAGATCATGGATGTCAGCCGCCAGCCGACGGATATGGCGATCGGAATCGATCACCGTCTGGCCGCCGAAACGGCAACCCGGCATCTGCTGGCTAAGGGCTATAGGCGCATCGCCATGCTGGGGGGCGCCTGGGATTTCCGTGCCCGGCGCCGCCAGGAGGGCTTTCAGGCCGTGCTGGAGGAGGCCGGGCTCTTCGATCCGGCCCTCGTGCTTTCGATCGACAGCAGTACAAGCGTAGGCCTCGGCTGTCATTTGCTGGATCGGCTGAGAAACGAGTTTCCGGATGCCGATGCCGCCTTCTGCCACAATGACGATATTGCGCTCGGCGTGCTGTTCGAATGCCAGAGGCGGGGGCTTGCCGTCCCCGGTGATTTCGGCATTTGCGGCTTCAACGATCTTGAATATGCGGGCTTTGCCTTTCCGGCGATCACGTCGGTGCGCGTTCCCCGCTACGAGATCGGCTATCGCGCCGTGGACATGATCATCCGGGCCTCCGGCTCTGGCGCCTATCCGGCGAAGATCGTCGATCTCGGCTATCAGCTCGTGTCGCGGGGATCGACGGCCCGCGACGGATGACCGGGGTCGTCCGCGCGGGCACGTGTGTCGGTGCTGCTCAGGCGGCCCGGTTCATCCGGAAGGAAGCCGCGCCGGACTGTTGGTCGCCGAGATTGAACTGCCCGATCATGCCGCGCAGCTTGTCTGTTTCCGTCGACAGCGTCGAGGCGGCCGCACTGCTTTCCTCGACCATGGCCGCGTTCTGCTGGGTCATCTGGTCCATGCCGTTCACGGCGCTGTTGACCTCGACCAGGCCGGACGACTGTTCGCGCGCCGCCGTCGAAATGGCAACGACATGGTCGTTGATCTCGACGATGAGCTGACTGATCGATTTCAGCGCTCCGCCTGTGTCACTGACCAGCTTGACCCCTGAGGCCACCTCGCTTGCGGAATTCTGAATGAGATCCTTGATCTCCTTGGCAGCCTTGGCAGAGCGTTGCGCGAGCTCACGCACTTCCTGGGCAACGACGGCAAAGCCGCGACCGGCCTCACCGGCGCGGGCTGCCTCGACGCCGGCATTGAGCGCCAAGAGATTTGTCTGAAAGGCGATCTCGTCGATGACTCCAATGATGTTGGATATCTTCGACGAAGAGTCCTCGATGCGGCTCATCGCATCGACGGCATGGGCCACGACGTCGCCCGACTTTTCGGCGCTTGCCTTGGCAGAGCCGGCCACGTTGCGGGCTTCCTGCGCACGCTGGGCCGATGAGCCGACATTGGCTGTGATTTCCTCGAGCGCGGCCGCTGTTTCCTCGAGATTGGCTGCCTGGCTTTCGGTGCGCCGCGACAGGTCGCCGACGCCTTGGGTGATTTCCCGTGTCCCCTGGCTGATCAGCTCGACACTGGCCGAGATTTCCCGGAACGTGTCGCAGAGCTGCGAAACCGATCGGTTGAGGTCGTGCCGCAGGAATTCGAACTCGTCGGCAAATGGCTCGGTCAGCTGGAAAGCGAAATCGCCGGAACAGAGGCGTTTCAACGCATCGCCGAGCGAGCCCACCGTGCGCACGCGGGCCGTCGCGTCGGTCGCGAACATCACGATCTTCACCACCTTTCCGTGGATGTCGAGGATCGGATTGTAGGAGGCGGACATGATCACCTCCTTGCCGGCCTTCGTCATGCGCGGGAATTCAGCGGCGAGGTATTGGCCGTCACGCAGCGTTTGCCAGAACTTCTTGTAGTCCTCGGAATTGGCATGCGCCTTGTCGACGAGCATGCTGTGATGCTGTCCGACGATCTCCGCCGGCGAATAGCCCATCAGGTTGAAGAAGTTCTGATTGGCGCTCATGATCTTGCCATCAACGGCGAATTCGATGATTGATTGGGAGCGCGAGATCGCCGCAATCTGGGCTGTAAAGTCGACATTCAGCAGGCGTGCCTTGGCGTCGGCCCATTCCACCACGAACCCCACCGTTTTTGCGCCCTGCTTCAGCGGCGTGACGAGCAGGTCAAACACTCGGGTGCCGACGGTGATCGTTGCGCTGTGGCGGTTCTTCAGCGCGGCCAGCATATTGCGCTGGTGCGAGGGGTTCTTGTGAAACACGTCGATATTGCTGCCGATCAGGCTCGCAACGCTGAACTTCGGCAATTCCTTCTTCAGGTCGGCTTCGGCCTCCTTGAGCAGCTCCATGACCGCAGGATTCATATAGGTGATGTTGAGATTGGCGTCCGCCACCATGACGTTTGCCTGGAGCGCATCGAGCGCCAGGGTCTTGGCAACAGTTCGTGCATTCGAGAAGCCCGGAAATCCCATGTGTCCTCCAATCGCCCAGCAGCCCCTCCGCTGGTTCCGCGAAAATCAGATGGAGGTAAAATGCATACAAAAAATAAATGAAGAGCTAAAATATGAACGGCTTGTCTATCTTTCATGCGAAATCTTGTAATGCACGGTGCCGATAATGCTGGACCCGGGTCGGACGGTGCAGGGTAAAACAGGTCGGACGACACGGTGACGAGCCGCGTCGCTGCCAGTCGGGGACAGGCGCCAGGAAGCGGGGAACCTGAGTGCGAGGTGAGGCCTGCGCCTACCCGGCCTTCGGAAGCGCCTGGGCGGCCGTTGCCAGAGCGTCCAGAAAGACATCCATATTGGACATGAAGGAGACGCCAGCCATCGGAGCGAGGTTCGCGTAAGCCGCCCCGCCGATCCAGATGTCGATGTCGGGCGAAAGTGCCGATCGCAGCGCCTGCAGATGGCGCTGCAAGCCTGCCTTGCGTCCGGTGAGGGCACTCAGACAGACGCAGGAAACCTCACGCCGATGGGCTGCATCGGCAATTTCGCTGGCCGGCAGGCTGGCCCCAAGAAACAGCGCATTCCAGCCCCTGAGCCGCGCGAGCAGGGTCGCGACCAGCGCCCCGATGTCGTGATCCTCCTTTTCCGGGGTCGTCGCCACGAGGCGCGGCGCATCCGGTGGCGGTATCGGGCATCGGTCGAAGAGCCCGCCGAGGATACGCTTGATATGCGCCGTCGTCATGTGCTCGGCTGCGATCGACACCTCGCCCTCGGCCCACATGGAGCCGATTTCGCGCATCAGCGGCAGGGCGGTGGCCCGAATAAATTGCTCGGGCGCCTCGGTTTCGGCGCGAGCCTGCAACAGCGCCTGCAGACGATCGCTGTCCAGAGCCTGTATGGCGTCGATGATTTCCGAAAGCGCCTGCCGGGCTGCCAACTCGCATTCGAGCCGTAACAAGGCCTCGTTGGAGAGGGGAACGAGCGAACTGATCCGATGCCCGCCGTCGCTGCAGGACTTCAAGAGCCGCAGCCGTTCCACCTGGTCGCGTGTATAGAAGCGCCGTCCTGTAGGGCTGCGCTCTTGAGGCTCGATCCCATAGCGCCGTTCCCAGGCATGCAGCAGAAGTTTCGAGATCCCGCTCGTGGCAAGCGTTTCGGCCAGGCCGATCAACACTTCCCGTTCCTGCTGCCTGTTGCGATGCATGCCGGCCCCTAGCTGATTTGCATCGTATATTAGCGTGTCATTTCAGGAAGAAAAGCAGGTTGGCAGCAGCGGCTCGAAACGCAAACGGCCCGCGCAAGGCGAGCCGTTCTCCATCGGGTGTAGCGGTTCAGCCGAAAAACTGCCGATCAACCGTCGATATCGTCGAGCAATTGCCGTGCCGCGCTTGTCGTCACGCGGCGTGTCTCCACCTCGTCGCGCCGGCTGGCGAGCAGCTCGGTCGCCAGCAACTGTTCGGCGAGATCCGCCGGCAGCGACAGGATCACACGCCCCTCATGGGCGTTGAGCCCGCCGAGTTCGGTGCGCTTGGCGGTGATCATGCCGCCGGCCACCGTATTGTTGGTATCCGGATCGATCAGGATGAAGGCGCCTGTGCCGCGGTTCAGCTCGTAGGGGTCGAAGATCGCGGTTTCGTCAAAGGCGAGGTGCACCTTGCCGATGGCGTTCATCTGCAGCATCTCGGCGGCCTGCCACTTGCCGGACTTGAGGTCCAGCGCCTGCACCGGCTGTACCTGCACGCGCTGGCGGCGCGAGCCGGCCTTCAGCCAGTAGCGCTTGGCCGGTATGATGCCGTCGGGCTGCAGCGCCACGATCTGGGCATCAAAGGCAAGCCCCGTCTGCGGCTGGGCATCGAGCGAGACGATCATGTCGCCGCGCGCCACATCCACCTGGCGGTCGAGCACCAGCGTGATCGCGTCACCGGCCACGGCCGCGTTGCGCACGAGGTCAAAAGTCACGATCTGCTTGACGTTGGCGACCTGACCGGAGGGAAGGATGGCGACGCTGTCGCCAGGCTTTACCGCCCCACCGGCCACCGTGCCCTGATAGCCGCGAAAGCTTTCGCCCGGGCGCGAGACGCGCTGGACGGGCAGCCGGAAACCGGTCGACTGGCCGGAGCGCAAGGTGGCGAGTTCCAGTGTCTCGACCAGCGTCGGGCCTTCATACCACGGGATCACCGACTTGCCGGAATAGACGACGTTTTCGCCCTTCAGCGCCGACATCGGGATGGCCGTCACCTGGCGGACGCCGAGCGTCAGCGCCAGCGCCTTGAACTCGGTGCTGATCTGATCGAACACGGCCTTGTCGTAGGAAACGAGGTCGAACTTGTTCACCGCCAGCACGAACTGCCTGATGCCCATCAGCGACGCGATGGTGGCGTGGCGACGGGTCTGTTCGAGCAGGCCGGCACGGGCATCCACCAGCAGAATGGCGAGATCCGCCGTCGAGGCGCCGGTTGCCATGTTGCGGGTATATTGCTCATGGCCGGGCGTGTCGGCGACGATGAAGGAGCGGCGATCGGTGGCGAAGTAGCGATAGGCGACATCGATGGTAATGCCCTGTTCGCGCTCGGCCTGCAGGCCGTCGAGCAGCAGCGCGAAATCCGGCAGACCGAGATCGTTCTGGCTCCCCGAGTCGCGGCGCAGGCTCGCCGCCTGGTCTTCCTTGACGGCCTTTGTGTCCCAAAGCAGACGACCGATCAGCGTCGACTTGCCGTCATCGACGGAGCCGCAGGTGATCAGGCGCAGCGGACGCGAGTCGCGGATGGCGGGTGCTGTGTCTGTATTCGGGGCGTCGGAGACGACGGCGAGGGTGGCAGTCTGGGTCATGTCAGATACCTTGGGAAGAGATTGTGTGCAGGGCGGCAGCGGCAAACCCGCTCTCCCCCCTTGTGGGGGAGATGTCACGAAGTGACAGAGGGGGGTGCGCCGCAGGCGAAACTCGCGCGCGGCCAAGGCGGAGCGAGGGGTTCACCCCCCTCTGGCCTGCCGACCATCTCCCCCACACGGGGGGAGAGCGAAAACCGCCGATGTCGCGATGCGAAGTCATCAGAAATATCCTTCGCGCTTCTTCTTTTCCATCGAGCCGGCCTGGTCGCGGTCGATGGCGCGGCCCTGGCGTTCGGAGACGGTGGCGATTTCGAGTTCGGCGATCACCTCGTCGAGGGTCGTCGCATGGGAGCGGATGCCGCCGGTGAGCGGCCAGCAACCGAGGGTGCGGAAACGCAGCATGCCTTCCTGAATTTCTTCGCCCGGCAGCGCTTCGAAGCGCGGATCTTCCGCCCACATCAGCATGCCGTCGCGTTCGACATACTTTTGGCGCTTCGCATAGTAGAGCGGCGGCAGCTCGATGTTTTCGGCCTGGATGTAGCGCCAGATATCCACTTCGGTCCAGTTCGAAAGCGGGAAGGCGCGTACGCTCTCGCCGCGGCGGATCATGCCGTTATAGATGTTCCAGAGTTCCGGGCGCTGGTTGCGCGGATCCCATTTGTGGTCGGGCGTGCGGAAGGAATAGATGCGTTCCTTTGCGCGGGAGGCTTCCTCGTCGCGACGCGCACCGCCAAAGGCTGCGTCATACTTGCCGGCGTCAAGCGCCTGGCGCAGCGCTTCCGTCTTCATTACGTCGGTATGATAGGACGAGCCATGGCTGAAGGGGCCGATGCCCTCGGTCTTGCCGCGCGGATTGGTGTGCACGATCAGGTCGAGATCAAACTTCTCGGCCGTCGCATCGCGAAACGCGATCATCTCCGGGAATTTCCAGCCGGTGTCGATATGCAACAGCGGAAATGGCACGCGGCCGGGGAAGAAGGCCTTGCGCGCCAGATGCAGGAGCACCGAGGAATCCTTGCCGATCGAATAGAGCATGACCGGCTTTTCAAACTCGGCCGCCACCTCGCGGAAGATATAGATCGCCTCATTCTCCAGCGCCTTCAGATGCGGATCGAGCGGCGGCTTGGTGATCGGGTCCCGCGAGTGCGGATCGAATTCGGATGTATGTGTGTGCATGGTCTTCTTTTTCTTTCCCTGGGCTTTCGCCCGCATAGGTTTGTTCGCTTTGCCCCTCATCCGGCTGCCGCCACCTTCTCCCCGTGAACGGGGAGAAGAGACTCGCGGCGCCGGCTGCGGCTCCCGCCTTCTCCCCGCCTGGGAGAAGGTCCCGGCAGGGGGATGAGGGGCAGCTACCGGAGCGAATTCCGTTCAAGCCGGCGTCGGCACCAAAGACGTCGCCGCCTCCGGAACATGCAGGCCGCATTCGCGCTTCTCGTCATTCTCCCACCACCAGCGGCCGGCGCGCTCCGGCTCGCCGGGCTTGATCGCCCTTGTGCAGGGCTCGCAGCCGATCGACGGATAGCCTCGGGCATGCAGCGGATTGATCGGCACGCTTTCGGCTTCGACATAGGTGTTGATGTCGTCGAGCGACCAGTCGGCCAGCGGGTTCACCTTGATCAGGTCGCGCTCGGCGTCATATTCGGCAAAGGGCGTGGTTGCACGGTTGCCGGATTGCGAGCGGCGCAAGCCCGTGATCCAGAAGCGGGCGCCCGACAGCGCCTCCGCCAGCGGAACCAGCTTGCGCACATGACAGCAGGCATGCCGCGCTTCGACGCTTTCGTAAAACCCATTCAGCCCGAACTTCGCCGCATAGGCGTCGATATTGTCCTGGCGCGGATGGAAGCGCTTGATGGCGATGCCGAAACGCTCTTCGGTCTCGGCGATCAGGTCGACCGTTTCCTTGAAAAGCCGTCCGGTCTCCAGCGTCGAAACATCGATCGGCAGCTGGCCAAGCCCGATCGCCGCCGTGATCACCTGGTCCTCGATGCCGAGTGACGTGGTGAAGACGGCGCGGCCATCGAGGCTCGCCACGATGCGCAGGCGTTCGGTGAGGTCTGCGGATGCGAGTTGCTGGTCCAGTGCCCTGGCCAGGTCTGCGGAGGTGTTGATGATCATGTCGGTTCCCTGCTCAGTCGTGCCATTATCCAGCATGAGCGGCGGGGCGGACAGAAATCGACATGCGCGGAGGCGCGGACAAAGAGCAAATATCTCTCTCTCACGCGCCTATCGCGGCAATTCGTGCCGCAGCGTTGAAATGATCCGTGGAATGCCATGGCAAATTGCGCTATGGCCGGACCCAAGATTGTGGCACCGGTTCTGGCAGATTTAGACGCTCGATGATCACACAGAAAGCCAAATACGCGCTGAGGGCGCTGACGCTTCTCGCCCGTGCCGAGCCGGGCGAGCCGATCCAGATCCCCGACATCGCCGACAGGCAGAAGATCCCGAAGAAATTCCTCGAACAGATCATGCTGGACCTGAAACGAGGCGGCATGGTGGAAAGCCGTCGGGGCAAGCAGGGTGGCTATCTGCTGCTGAGGCCCGCCAGCGACATCACCTATGGCGAGGTGCTACGCCTGATCGACGGTCCGGTGGCACCTCTGCCCTGTCTCTCGCTGACCGCCTATCGCCGCTGCGAAGACTGCGACGGTGAAAACGATTGCGAGATCCGCCGCGTCTTCGCGCGTGTCGCCGATGAGACCCGCGCCGTGTTGCTCTCGACGAGCCTTGCGGATGCCGCGGGCGAAGTCACCGAACCTGCCCACTGAGCCGGACCTGCTGAAGGTCCATCGCGCCATCCCTACAAACGCAAAAAAAGGCCCCGGGACCGAAGTCCCGAGGCCCACCACGCACCCTTGAATCAGGACGCGTTGGAAACCGTGCGGTTAACCAGGGTCACCGACTTGTCGGCATTGACCTTGTAAACTTCGCGAACGTCGCGGCCGTCACCGTTGGAGAAGGTGTGGAAGAAGGTCGAACCGGCAGGTGCCTTCTCGAGCTGAACGTTTGCGTTGTCGTAGGTGATCGAGCCCGGGATCGGCTGGACGGAGGCGAAAGCGGCCGAGCCGGCTGCGAGGGTGATCAGGGCTGCAGAGATGATGGTCTTCATGGTCGTATTCCTTGTGTAGCGTGGGGTTGGCGGCGACCCGGTTTGGGGAAGGGGAGAGGGGACCGAGCCGGCCGCCGAAGGGTGCGTCTTTGGGAGGCGCGCTGATTACGAAGCGTTGGAGACAGTGCGGTTGACGAGGGTCACCGACTTGTCGGCATTGACCTTGTAGACTTCGTTGACGTCACGACCGCTGCCGTCCGAGAATGTGTGGAAGAAGGTCGAACCGGCGGGTGCCTTTTCCAGCTGAACATTGGCGTTCTCATAGGTGATCGAGCCCGGGATCGGCTGGACGGAAGCGAAGGCTGCCGAACCGGCTGCGAGGGAAATGAG
>NZ_ALJF01000019.1 GCF_000300855.1 Agrobacterium albertimagni AOL15
ACAGTGATCTCGTGCGGCCAGCCCCGGCACATTGCAGATCTCGGGGCCACACCATGCTGAACGATCCTCGCTCCCACGGACTTTGGGAAAAGACGGCCCCTGCCGCGCCCCAGACGGCGCCCCTTCACGGCGCCGCAACTGCGGATGTCGTGATCGTCGGCGGCGGCTATACCGGGCTTTCCGCAGCCCTGCACCTCGTCGAAGCCGGCACCAGCGTGATCCTCCTCGAAGCAAAAGAGATCGGCTTCGGAGGCGCGGGCCGCAATGTCGGCCTCATCAACGCCGGTATGTGGGTCATGCCCGACGACCTGCCGGGCGAACTCGGCCCAGTCTATGGCGAACGGCTGCTGGATCTTCTCGGCAACGGGCCACGCACCGTGATGGAACTGATCGATCGCCACGGGATCGAATGTGAGTTGGAGCGCTCGGGCACACTGCACTGCGCCGTGGGCAGCGCCGGCCAGAAGGAAATCGAGGCACGCGCCGAGCAATGGCAACGCCGCGGCGCGCCCGTCGACTTGCTGGACAAGGCCGAAACGGAATCCAAGATCAGCACCCGAGCCTACCGGGGGTCGCTGCTCGATCGCCGGGCCGGCACCTTGCAACCGCTTGCTTACGCCCGGGGCCTCGCCCATGCGGCGATGAAAGCTGGAGCCATCCTGCATACCGCAAGCCCCGTGACATCCTATGAGAAGGCCTCATCGGGATGGCGCGTCTCGACGCCGGAAGGCACAGTCGATGCCCAATGGATCGTCGTCGCAACCGATGCGTATAGCCACGGCCCCTTCGCCGCCGTCCGCGAGGAGCAGGTGCATCTGCCCTATTTCAACTTTGCTACCGTTCCGCTTAGCGACAACTTGCGTAAGTCGATACTGACGGAGCGTCAGGGCTGCTGGGACACCAAGGAAGTGCTCTCGTCCTTCCGCATGGACAAGGCGGGCCGCATGGTCTTCGGCAGCGTTGGCGCCCTGCGCGGCACGGGCCTTTCGATCCATCGCGCCTGGGCACGCCGCGCGCTGAAGGCCATCTTCCCCCAGATCGGCGACGTGGACTTCGAGAGCGAATGGTATGGCCAGATCGGCATGACCACGAACGCCCTGCCTCGCTTCCACAAGTTTGCGCCCGGCGTCATCGGCTTCTCCGGCTACAATGGCCGAGGCATCTCACCCGGCACCGTCTTCGGCAAGACCATTGCAAGTCGCATCCTCGGCCAGATCACCGAGGAAGAATTGCCCTTGCCGCTGACTGATCCACAAGCACCAGCCTTCCGCACACTTAAGGAAGCATGGTACGAGGCCGGCGCCCAGGTGGCGCATCTGGCCGGCGCACGATTTTGAACGAACAAGAACCAGGTAGACCTGACGGAAGGACCATCATGACCCTCGCCACTCTCAAGTTTTCCGCCGAAACGGCATCGCTGATGGCAAGCTTCGGCGTCGACGCCAAGGCCCTGACCGGCGGCACGCTTTCGGTTCGCTCGCCGATCAACGGCGAGGCCATCGCAGCCGTCGCCGAGATCTCTGCCGACGACACCCGCAAGGCGATCGACGCTGCCCACAAGGCCTTCCTCGAATGGCGCCTCGTGCCCGCACCGCAGCGCGGCGAACTGATCCGCCTGCTCGGCGAAGAGCTGCGCGCCGCCAAGACCGAACTCGGCCGCCTGGTCTCCATCGAAGTCGGCAAGATCACCTCCGAAGGCCTCGGCGAAGTCCAGGAAATGATCGACATCTGCGATTTCGCCGTCGGCCTGTCTCGCCAGCTCTACGGCCTGACGATCGCGACGGAACGCGCCGAACACCGCATGATGGAAACCTGGCACCCGCTCGGCGTCACCGGCATCATCTCGGCCTTCAACTTCCCCGTCGCCGTCTGGTCGTGGAATGCGGCACTTGCACTCGTCTGCGGCAACTCCACGATCTGGAAGCCGTCGGAAAAGACCCCGCTCACCGCCATCGCCACCCAGGCGATCTTCGAGAAGGCCGTGAAGCGTTACAACGCGCAAGGCGGCAAGGCCCCGGCCAATCTCTCAACACTGCTGATCGGTGGCCGTGACATCGGCGAGATACTGGTCGACCACCCGAAGGTCCCGCTGATCTCGGCGACCGGCTCCACCGCCATGGGCCGCGCAGTTGGCCCGCGTGTCGCCGCCCGCTTCGGCCGCTCGATCCTCGAACTCGGCGGCAACAACGCCGCCATCGTCGGACTGACTGCTGATCTCGATCTGACGCTCCGCGGCGTTGCCTTCTCGGCCATGGGCACCGCCGGCCAGCGCTGCACCACGCTGCGCCGCCTCTTCGTGCATGAAAGCGTCTACGACACGCTCGTGCCGCGCCTGATCAAGGCCTATGGCTCCGTCACCATCGGCAACCCGCTGGAAGCCGGCAATCTGATCGGACCGCTGATCGACAAGGGCTCCTATGAGCGCATGCAGCACGCGCTCGAAGCGGCGAAGGCGAATGGCGGCAAGGTGCATGGCGGTGACCGCGTGCGCTCTGACGAAGCAGCTGAGGCCTTTTACGTGCGCCCGGCCCTCGTCGAGATGCCGGAGCAGTGCGGCCCGGTCGTCGAGGAAACCTTCGCGCCGATCCTCTATGTCATCAAGTATGCGAACTTCGACGACGCCCTCGCCCTCAACAACGATGTGCCGCAGGGCCTCTCCTCGTCGATCTTCACCAACGACATCCGCGAAGCCGAAGCCTTCGTCTCCGACCGTGGTTCGGACTGCGGCATCGCCAACGTCAACATCGGCCCCTCGGGCGCCGAAATCGGTGGCGCCTTCGGTGGTGAAAAGGAAACCGGCGGCGGACGCGAATCCGGCTCTGACAGCTGGAAGGCCTATATGCGCCGCCAGACCAACACGGTGAACTACGGCCGCACTCTGCCGCTCGCCCAGGGCGTCAAGTTCGACATCGAGTAAAGCTATGAAAGGGTCGGCGGCCAACCGCCGGCTCTTCTTTCCTGCGACAAAGGTCCATGCGCCAGGCGCTGGCCTTTGACCATCGGATGAGTGAGACTGAAGCAGCCGTCATATGTGAGGGATGCATGCCAGTCGAGGACCAGTCCGCCGCCATCGCCTTTCTCCGCGATCCCTTGAGCCATGGCATCACCTCGCCTGTCGAGGTGATCGAAACCCACATCTCCCTGATCTTTCTGGCCGGCGACAAGGCCTACAAGCTGAAGCGCGCGGTGAAGCTGCCCTATGCGGACTTCTCGACGCTCGATCTTCGAAAACACTATTGCCATGCAGAGGTGGATCTGAACTCGCGGACCGCGCCGGAAATCTATTCCGGCGTCAGGGCGATCGGCCGGGACACGTCCGGCAAACTCGCATTCGACGCCGAAGCGTCACCCATTGACTACGTGGTCGAAATGCACCGCTTCTCCCAAGACAAGCTTTTCGACAGGATGGCCGAAGCCGGCAGTCTGCCGAAGACCTTGATGGAAGAAACGGCCGAACGCATCGCGGACTTCCACAGCATAGCGGAGGTGCTGCACACCGGCAGCGGCCAGGCCAACCTCGCCGCCGTTCTCGATATCAACCATGCCGCTTTTTCCGCGGTGTCTCTGTTTTCGGCCGACGAGACAAATCTGGTGAACAGCCTCTTCCGTGAGGCCCTCGACCGCCACGCGAGCTTGCTCGACGAACGCGAACGCCAAGGCATGATCCGCCATTGCCACGGCGACCTTCATCTGCACAACATCTTCCTCGGGCCCGAAGGTCCGCGCATGTTCGACTGCATCGACTTCAACGAAAGCCTTGCGACGACCGACATCCTGTATGACCTGGCTTTCCTGTTGATGGACCTCTGGCATCGAAACCTGCCGGATTACGCCAGTGCCGTGGTCAATCGCTACCTCGACCGAACTGGCGACGACACCGGCTACGGGCTCATGCCTTTTCTCCTGGCGCTGAGGGCCGCGATCCGCGCTCATGTCGGCGCGACACTAGTCCGCGATCTCGGAGACCGCTCTGGCCACAACGCAGAGGAAGCGATTGCCTATCGCAATCTGGCGCTCAAGCTGCTGCAGCGAAAGGAGCCGGTACTGGTCGCGATCGGGGGACTGAGCGGCTCGGGCAAATCCACCCTCGCCGAAGCGATAGCACCTCGCCTGGGGCTTGCTCCGGGAGCACGCCTGCTCGAGAGCGACCGCCTGCGCCGCGCAATGCTCGGCCATCCTCGGGGACATCCCATGCCGCAGGAAGCCTACAAGCCGGAGATGTCAGCACGCGTCTATGCGACCCTCGCCGAAAAGGCGGACTTGGTTCTGAGATCGGGTGGCTGCGTTGTCGCCAATGCCGTCTTCGCCCATGCTGATGAAAGAACGGCGATCGAGGAAGTCGCGCGGGCAAAACGCGTGCCTTTCCTCGGACTGTGGCTGGAGGCGGACCCGGCTGTTCTCAGAGCTCGCGTCGAGGCCCGACCGGTTGCCGACTCGGACGCCACGGTGAGCGTGCTCGACAAACAGTTGCAGAGCGGAACCGGTCCGATAGGCTGGCATCGCATCAATGCGGCAAGACCCCCGGCATCCGTTGCGCAGGAGGCGCTGGATCTGGTGGCTGCACGGAAGCTCAGCGAAGGTTGAAGCGGACGGGCGCCGTGATCGTCTTGTTGACCCCGACAGGGGGTGCTGGCACCGGCGACGCAGCCCGCACCATGTCGAGAACCGCGTTGTCGAGCGTCGGAAAGCCTGACGAGCGAGACAGCGACACGGACAGCACATTGCCGGAATCATCGATCCGGAACCGGACATAGACGGTGCCTTCTTCCCGGTTGCTGCGGGCAGCACTGGGGTAACGCTTTCGGCGCTCGAGATGCGACATCAGCCGCGACTGCCATCTCGCCGGCGAAACACCGGGACCGGCACCGCTGGCTGTGGCAGCGGCCGCATTGCGGGTCGATTGGGCGACCTCCGCCTTGGCCGTGCGAGCCGCCTGCGAGGCGGGAGGCGTGGCCTGCTTCTTGACCACTTTTTTCGGCGCCGGTTCCTTCTTCTTCTCGATCTCCGGCAGAGGTTCCGGTAGCGGCTCGGGCTCGATCAGCGGCGGGACTTCGGGTTGAAGCTCTGCGAACTCAGGCTCCGGTTCTGGCTCCGGAGGCGGCGGCTCAGGGAGGGGCTGCTCCACACGCTCCGGAATGGGTTCCGGCAGCGGCTCGCTGGTTGCGGTCTTTACCTCTTCCGCATCGACCTGTTCGGTCGAGATCTCGGTCTCGTCGGTGATGACAGCCTCGGGTTCCGGCGCAAGTTCGATCATGATCGCTGGCGGCGGTCCGCTATCGGCCATCACCATGTCCGGTTCGCGCAATAGGACAGCCACCGCACCCGCATGGGCCGTGGCGATCAGCACACCGGCCGTTGTCCACAACAGCCCTTCACCAAGGATCCGTTTCGTGGAGCGAGGCTCGATCATGGTGCCGGTCCTACCGGCTCTGCCGCTGCTGCAGCACCGTCAGGCGCCGGCGCGGCCGCAACCGCTTCCAGCCCAACGAGGGCGATCTTCAGATAGCCCGCATCTCGCAAGAGGTTCATGACCTCCATGAACTGACCATAGTCGACCGTCTTGTCGGCACGCAGGAAGATGCGCGCGTCCTTGTTACCTTCGGTCATCCGGTCGAGCGACGTGCCGAGCGTCTCGCGTGCTACGGTATCGTTTCCAAGCGCCAGGCTCATGTCTTCCTTGAGAGTGACATAAACCGGCTCGTCAGGACGTTCGGCCGGCTTCGCCGTCGAAGCGGGCAGATCGACATTCACATCGACAGTCGACAAGGGTGCCGCCACCATGAAGATGATCAGCAGCACCAGCATGACGTCGATGAAGGGCGTCACGTTGATCTCGTGGTTCTCGGCCAGATCGTCGCCAGAACCGTTTTCCCTGATACCACCGGCCATCGGTTTACTCCGCCGCCATCGCCATGGCCTTAGTCGCCTGGGCGATGCGGGCACTCTTGCGGAAGTCGAGATCACGGCTGACCAGCCGCTCGATGCCGGCACCGGCATCGGCGAGAAGCTGGCGATAGCCCGTCACGGATCGCGCAAAGACGTTGTAGATGATGACGGCCGGAATTGCCGCGACGAGACCAATGGCCGTGGCCAGCAGTGCCTCGGCGATACCCGGCGCGACGACGGCGAGATTGGTAGTCTGCGTCTCGGCAATGCCGATGAACGAATTCATGATACCCCAGACTGTACCGAAGAGACCGACAAAGGGTGCAGTCGAGCCGATGCTGGCGAGAACGCCCGTGCCCTTCGACATGCGGCGTCCCGCACCGGCTTCGATCCGCGCCAGCGCCGAGCCAACGCGCTCCTTGACGCCTTCGCCACCAACCTGATCGATTGCCGCATCTGAAAGGCTGACCTCATGCTGGGCAGCGCGAACCATGGTCGCCACCACACCACCGCGATTTTCAAGTACCTGAAGAGCGTCACGCAATTGGCGGGCATTCGCGACGGCCTTGAGGCCGCGCTTGGCGCGTGCCCGCGCACCGAAAAGCTGCAAAGATTTCGCAAGCCACACCGTCCAGGTCAGAACCGAAGCCACGGCCAGCGAAATCATCACCGATTTCACGACCCAGTCTGCTGCCATGAACATGCCTTCCGGCGAGAGATCATGCGGCATGGCCTTCATCGGCGGCACATCCGTGCCCGTGTCGGCGGGGACAGCACCGACCTCGGAGGGAAGAGCATCCGTCGTAGATTGCGCGGCTTCGACGCCGGCGGCATCGGCCGGCTGCGCGTCAGACTGGGAATTGGCAGGATCGGACGCCGGGGCCTGCGCGACCGGAGCAGGTGCGCCCTGGGCAGCCGGGTGCGTGGAAGCGTCGGGCTGCGTCACGACGCGAGGCGAGGTTGCTGACCCTTCATTCACGGTCGGCGCAGTTGTCGCGCCAGTCTGAGGCGAGACGACAGGTGTTTCCGTGGCCGCCGGAGCCGACTGCTGCGCCTGCACCAACGATGCAGAGAGAAGAAAAGCAAGAAGAAAGCCAAATCGCTTCAGCGAAGGTCCCGAATGGTTGAGCGGCATTGGGAGCTCCTTATGAACTTGTGATAAAAATCAGGCGCTCATCGCCGCGCCGTCACGCTGCCTTCCCCATATAAAACTTGATAATCGGTGACAAGTAATAAAACAACCAAAGCGCGGTTTTCCCGCCGTCGCAATCGCTCGGTGGCGATCAGCTGCCTTTTTGCCGCTCGCGCTCGTAGAGATCGACGACATCCGTCTGGCGGCAGAGCTCTGTGCCCGGCGTCATGACCGCCGCAGCACCGGCCGCCTGGCCGAAACGGAAGGCGTCGCCGATGGCATTGCCCTTGGCAAGTGACCACACCATGCCCGCGACGAAGCTATCGCCCGCCCCGGTCGCAGAATTGACCGGCACATTGATTGCCGGCAGGCGAATGATCTCATCGGCAGAGGCAAGGATCGCACCGTCGCCCCCCAGGGTGACGGCAATATGTTCGGCAGCGCCCGTGCGAACATGCGCTTGTGCTGCAGGTCCCACCTCGTCATGCGCCAGCTTACGCCCCAGGAAGGCTTCGAACTCACCGAGGCTCGGCTTCACCAGGAACATGCGCGACCGCGACAACGCCTGCGAAAGCGGAGCCCCGGACGTATCGAGGACGAACCTGCCACCCCGCGCAGCGACAAGATCCGCAAGACGCACATAGGTGTCATCAGGCACGCCCCTCGGCAGGCTGCCACTTGCGACGACATAATCCGCATCGCTGGCGGCGACCGCATCGAATACAGGCTCGAGCTCTGCCTCGGTTACCAGCGGGCCTTCCGGCACGAAACGATATTCCAGATTGGTCGAGGTCTCGTGCACGGCAAAAGCCACCCGAACGGGATCGTGAATGCGAAACGTCTGCTCCATGATCGGCAAAGGCTTCAACATCGCCTCGAGCAGTTCGCCGGTGGCGCCACCCGACAGGAACATCAATTCGCACGTCCCGCCAAGGGTGACGATGACCCGGGCGACATTGATCCCGCCGCCACCTGGAAACTGCTGCTGATTGTAGGTTCGGGTCTTGTGAGTATGACGCACCACCTCCGCTTCGCTGGAAATGTCGATCGCAGGATTGAGCGCGAGGCAAAGGATTTTGGTCATCGAATGGGCCACCATGGAAAAGTCGGAGTGCCAGACTGCAACAAAGCTACGACAGATCTAGGACAGCCAGGGACCTGTCCGCAACCCGGTCGAAAGCCGCAGGTGCTCAACTGATGGGAGATCACCCCGTTCCCGATTGCCCAGATGGTGAACACTGAGGTATTGCCGCGGGGCATTGTCTTTGGCGCCTGAGACATTACCTTTTCAACGCATTTACCGAGGAAAGCAGCATGTATACCGGCATCGTCCAGACAGTCGCCCCGATCAAGTCCGTCATCCCACATGACGGCTACACGACGTTTTACGTACAATTCCCAGAGCGGCTGATGGTGGATCTGCAACTGGGTGCTAGCGTCTCGGTCGAAGGCGTATGTCTCTCCGTAACCTCGATGGAGGGCACTGTCGTCACTTTCGACGCCATGGACGCAACGCTCGAGCGCACCAATCTGCGCACGCTTAAAGCCGGGGACCGCGTCAACATCGAACGCTCTGCCAAGCCGACCGATGAAAATGGTGGTCACAACATTGCCGGACACATCGCGACAACCGCCGAACTCGTAGCGGCGAAGATGGAAATGCCCGGCGCTTTCATCCGTTTTCGCGTGCCCGAAGAGTGGGCGAAATACGTCTTCAAGCGGGGCTATCTTGCCGTGAACGGCGCAAGCCTGACGGTTGCGGAGGCCGAAGACGACACGTTCACGATCAACCTGATCCCGGAAACGCTCCGCCAAACGACGTTTCCACGCTACAAGCCTGGTGATGCGTTGAACATTGAGGTCGATCACCAGACCATGGTGATGGTCGATGTGGTGGAACGCACGCTTGAACGTCTGATGTCCAAGCGTGCATGAACTGAACTCAGTGCTGACCGCCTGGAGGCGGTGCGTTGACGTCATTCATGATGGAAACGAGCACCTTCCTGTAGTCGGCGGGCTTCGGTGCGCAAAGCTCCGGCGGTATGCCGTTCTCCTCAATCTCCCGGATGGCTGATCCCGAGACGATGCGGAAGGGTATACCGCTGCGGCGCAGCCGCTGAACGATCGGCGTCACGGCGCCGTCGCGAACCTTGAAATCAAGGATCGCCCCTGACACATGCTCGCTTTCGAGGATTTCGAGCGCATCTCGGACCGTCTCGGTCGTGATGACGTTGACGCCGGCGCGCGCCACCGCATCGGCGGCATCCATGGAAATGAAGACATCGTCTTCGACAATGAGGATCGTATCGATGGCAAGGGGCTGTCCTGGTCTCATCTTAGTTCTCCTTTTGCCACCACAACGCCCACAACCCCTGTTTGTTCAGATTTTCATAAATTGCCAAACGATATGGTAAACATAGACTTAACAGCCCAAGCAAAGCATATGTTACTCGCATAAATGGAACCTGCGGCCCGATGGAACATCCCTGCGAAGCCACGCGTTTCCCATCCCGGAAACCACGGGAGATCATCCATGCAGATCATCGGAACGGAAGTCATTGAAGGCCACGATGCAAAAGGTGGCTTTGTCGTCGAATTCCTCGGGGACGGTGGCGAGAAGGTATCGGTCCATATGGCACAGTCGGAAAACGGCGGCCTGAACCGAGACAACGCCCTGCAGAAGGCACAAGTTCTGCTCGTGCAGGCAAGCCGCTTCGGCGCAACCGCCGAAAGCGAAGGCGGTGACGGCGCCGATGAGCCGAGCGATGCGGTCGAAAGCCTGCGCCAGGAGCAGCACGAAAAGGCGGACAGCAAGAATAGCGACTCGGCCCTACAGGAGGGTCTGGAAGATACCTTCCCGGCCAGTGACCCGGTCTCTGCCTCCTACACATCGACCATCGCCAGCGACCGGAAGCATTAATCCCTGAAGAAAATCGGTATCGTCAGGGAATCCGGAAATGCCCTCTGAACTGAACAGCTTCGGCACCGCGACCACTCTGGAACTGTCGGCCATCGTTATCAGGCTACTGATCGCGATGGTCTGCGGTGCCTGTATCGGCTTGGAGCGCGAATGGCGCAGCCACGCTGCCGGCTTGCGTACGCATATTCTTGTCTGCCTCTCGGCGGCGATCGTGGCGATTTTGACAATCGAGATCGCCCATCACGGTGCATTCGATCGTGACGAAATTCGATTGGATCCGATCCGCCTGGTCGAAGCCGTGACCGCAGGCGTTGCATTTCTTGCTGCAGGCATGATCGTCTTCAACAAGGGCGAGGTGAAGGGACTGACAACCGGTGCTGGCCTCTGGTTCGCAGGCTCTATCGGCCTCTCCTGCGGTCTCGGCTTCTGGCAGATCGGCTTGATCGCGAGCGGCTTTGCGCTGAGCGTCCTCTGGCTCTTGCGGCTGATCGAGAACCGGCTGCCCCTTCCTCCCGAGCGCGACTGAAGCCGCGCTCGGCAAGGCGATCCTACCTCAACAGGCTCTGGCCACCATCGACCCAGATCGGCGTGCCGGTCACATGACGCGACGCGTCAGACGCGAGAAAGCCGATCACATCGGCCACCTCCTCAATCGTGCCCGATTCCCCACCCGTCAGCGGAATATCGCCGTCGGGGAACTTCGCCGGGACCTCGGTCCGAGTTTGTTTACGGATATGCGTGTTGTCGTCGATGTCGGTCTCGATTGCACCCGGGCAGATAGCATTGATCCGTATGCGATGGCGGCCCAGTTCGAGCGCCAGTTGCTGTACCATGGCGAGCTGGGCGGCCTTGGTCGCCGAATAGGCTGTCGCACCTGGTGAGGTGAAAGTTCGGGTCCCGTTGATAGAGGAAATCACCACGATCGAGCCACCGTTCTTCTTCATATGCGGCACGGCGTGATGCAGGGTGAGATAGGTGCCGCGAAGGTTGATTGCGATCGTCTTGTCGAATTCCTCGGGCTTGAGGTCATCGATCGGCGCCCAGGTGCCGTTGATCCCGGCATTTGCGACGACGATGTCCAGCCTCTTTCGTTCGTTGACCAGTCGCGCCAGCGCCTCTTCCATCTCGTTGTGATCACTTACATCGGCGACCAGCACCATTCCCTCGCCACCGGCCCCACGGATTTCGGCGAGCGTCTCGTCCAACTCCTCTCGGGTCCGCCCTAACAAGCCGACGAAAGCGCCACTCTTGGCCAGATTGAGAGATGCCCCTTTGCCGATCCCGGAGCCCGCTCCGGTCACCAGGGCGGTTCTCCCTTTAAGTTCGTCGCGGCTCATGACTTGCCCTCGACATGCTCGGGCTTGCCCTGACGCTTCGTCGAGGCGAGCTCTTCAAGCTCTTTCTTGCTCATGCTCTTTTCCATGCTGCGCGAGGCGCCCTTCAGATCGGACACCTTTGCCTCGCCCCGCTTGGCGGCCAGTGCTGCGCCAGCCGCCTTCTGCTGTGCCTTTGATTTCGCCGGCATCTGTCGCCCTCCTGTTGGTGTGGTTTCGCTGCAGGGCAAACCGGGAAAGGCACTGAAAGTTCCTGCCGGAGAAGGGCTCGGAACAAAGCTTCGCGTTCGGGAATTAAGCTGCGCAACTCCAGACATCAGAGGATCAGATGGACGCCAAGAGCACGCATTTTCATGTCACGCCGGGCGAATGGCACAGTCTCGGCGCGTGCTTCGATGGAGAGGGCACGAACTTTGCCCTCTTTTCCGCCCATGCGGAACGCGTTGAGCTCTGCCTGTTCGATGACAGCGGCAGCGTCGAGATCGCTCGCCTCGAGCTTCCCGAATACACAAACGAAGTCTGGCATGGCTATGTGCCGGGCGTGAGGCCCGGCCAGCTTTATGGCTACCGCGTTCACGGACCATACGAGCCGGAAAACGGTCATCGTTTCAATCCGAACAAGCTGCTCCTCGACCCCTATGCCCGGGAAATCGTCGGCGACTTTGCCTGGTCGAAGGCGCATTTCGGCTATGACTTCGACGCGGAAGAAAAGGATCTCTCCTTCAACGCACTCGACAGCGCTTCCTGCTCGCCGAAATGCCGGGTCATTGATCCGAACGAAAGCCGCATTTCAAACGGCTTCGCCCGTATCCCTTGGGCGGAAACGATCGTTTACGAGACCCATGTCAAAGGCTTCACCAAACTGCATCCCGCGATCCCTGACAATCTCAGGGGCACGTTCGAGGGGCTCGGCCACAAGGCAGCGGTCGACTACGTAAAGAGCCTCGGCATCACTTCGATCGAGCTCCTTCCGGTGCATGCCTTCCCGGACGATAGCCACCTGATGGACAAGGGGCTTCATAACTTCTGGGGTTACAACACGATCGGTTTCTTCTCGCCCGCGAGCCGCTACTACGGTCCCAAAGGCCTGGCGGGCTTTCGCGACATGGTCCGCGCTTTCCACGATGCCGGGATCGAAGTCATTCTCGACGTCGTCTACAACCACACGGCTGAAGGCAATGAACTCGGCCCGACGCTCTCCTTCAAGGGCATCGACAATTTCTCCTACTACCGGACGATGCCGGACAACCATCGTTACTACATCAACGACACCGGCACCGGTAACACGGTCAACACGTCCCATCCGCGTGTCCTGCAGATGGTGATGGATAGCCTGCGTTACTGGGCGGAGGAAATGCATGTCGACGGCTTCCGCTTCGATCTCGGCACCATCCTTGGCCGAGAGCCGGAAGGTTTCGACCAGCGCGGTGGCTTCTTCGACGCCGTCACCCAGGACCCGATCCTGTCGAAGGTGAAGCTTATCGGCGAGCCCTGGGACATCGGCCCCGGCGGTTATCAGGTCGGTGGCTTCCCGCCTGGCTGGGCTGAATGGAACGACAAGTATCGCGATTCAACCCGCGAGTACTGGTTGAACGCCGACAACACCTCTCAAGACTTTGCCGCCCGTCTGCTCGGCTCGGGTGACATCTACGACCAGCGCGGCCGCCGTCCCTGGGCCAGCGTCAACTTCATCACCGCCCATGACGGCTTCACCCTCAACGACCTCGTGTCCTACGACCAGAAGCACAACGAAGCGAATGGCGAGGACAACAACGACGGCCACGACCATAATCGCAGCCACAATTACGGCCACGAAGGGCCGACGGACGATGAGGATATCAATGCGATCCGCGACCGCCAGAAGCGTAACCTCCTGGCCACCCTGTTCTTCTCCCACGGCACGCCCATGCTGCTGGCAGGCGACGAATTCGGCCGCTCGCAGATGGGTAACAACAACGGCTATTGTCAGGACAGCGAGATCAGCTGGCTGCACTGGGAAGACCTTCCGCAGACCTGTGAAGACCTTCGGGAATTCACACGCCGGCTGATTGCTCTTCGCAAGGAGCAGCCTCTGCTGCGCCGCTCGAACTGGCGCGATGGCATGATCATCGACTGGTACCATGTAGAAGGCGGCCATCAGGAAGCCGAGCACTGGTACGATGGCAACCCGCTGGCATTGAAGCTGCTGAGGCCGGACCTCGAGGGCGAAGAGGGTGTATGGCAGGAGGCGCTTCTGCTCTTCAATCCGGTTGCCGAGGACATTGATTTTGTCCTTCCTGAAACAGGCGGCGGAGATTGGCAACTCGAGCTGACGACCTTCGACGTGGAGAGACACGGCGATATCGCGGAAGAGGGCAAGGCCTTCAGGCTGGAGGCACGGTCGCTGGCGCTCCTCAGACGCGCCTGACCGGCACGTTCGTTCAGTCGTCCGAGGCGCGCTGAAGCACCTCGAAATCATAAAGCTGCCCGGCAACGGAAATGCGCCGGGCAGAAATCATCACGGGGACGACCTCTGCGGACGAATGGCGGATCTCACCACGCATGCCCGCATAGCCGCCATCGCGATCGAGCAGCATGAGACGCTCGGCACGAGCCTCGCTTCCCGAGACGACGCCGGACGCGACCATCTCGCTGCCGCGGATCTCGTCCCAAGTCTTGCCGACGAGATCGAGATAGGCCTGGTTCACTCTGACATAGCGGGAGCTTTTCTGGCCGATGCTGGAGATCGAAAAGGCAACGGGCGAGAGTTCGAAGAGGGCCTGGATGACGGGACCAGAGAGCGCATTGGTCTCGGCCATTTCGATCGTTTCGCGGGACGGCAATCTGTCCTCGCCGGTTGCCATCATCTCGTAGTCGGCCGGCATGGCCAACTCGTCACGCAGCACGGCAACCAGCCGCCACAGATCGACTTCCATGAAGAATGATTTATGGGCTTCGTCGACCTGCTCCAGACGTGGGGGCAATGACGCAACCGCATCCGACAGTCGCTGCATCTCGCGCGGATTGCGGGCCGCGTCGCGCAGGGCTCGTAGCTTGTCCAAAGCGATGCCGTGAAGGGTCTCATAGGCTCCCTGCAACGCCGTTGCACGCTCGGCTTCGACATCGTCGAGCGGACGTGTTCCGTCCGCGACCGGAAGCGATTCAAGCAAGGCCCAGATCCCGCGCTCCTCGGGACATTCCTCCACCTCGGCAGTCCCCTGCGGAGCATAACGAATGAGACTGAGAACGGTGTCGATGCCGAACCGGTTCACGTCGGCAGGCAGGACCTTTCCATCGCTGCCCTCTTCGAGCGCGGTCAGCCGGGTCGGTCCCCCATTGTCGTCGAAGTAGATGCAGACCTCCGAGATCGCATCAGGGAAATCCAGCCAGGGGTGTTCGCTCCGGAACGCCGCGAGCGCAGAGTGGTCGAGCACTGTTAGAGCATACATGACGCGTCCTCCACAACCGGCCGTAGCGTACAGCAAAAGGCATCCTGCCTCATAGGTCAGGAATCGCCAAACATAAGCATAATGCAAACATCGCGGCTTCTGAATGTGTTTCTAGCCACGGACAAGTATATGAATGTTTAAGCTGAAATCTTGGAGTTTCGGAGGTGGCGCAAGAATGCGACAGTCCGGCGCCCAAACCCATAAATAGTCAGGGACGCCGGACTGCTTGAGCTCGATCGAGCAATCAGAAGAAAGCCTGGATACCGGTTTGCGCACGTCCAAGGATCAGCGCATGCACGTCATGCGTGCCTTCATAGGTGTTCACGGTCTCCAGGTTCTGCGCATGGCGCATCACGTGATATTCGATCTGGATGCCGTTGCCGCCGTGCATGTCGCGGGCCATGCGGGCGATATCGAGCGCCTTGCCGCAATTGTTGCGCTTGACGATCGAGATCATCTCCGGCGCAAACTGGTGTTCGTCCATCAGACGGCCGACGCGCAGTGACGCCAGCAGACCAAGCGAAATCTCGGTCTGCATGTCGGCCAGCTTCTTCTGGAAGAGCTGCGTACCGGCGAGCGGCTTGCCGAACTGCTTGCGATCGAGCCCGTACTGACGGGCACGATGCCAGCAGTCTTCAGCCGCACCGAGAACGCCCCAGGAAATGCCATAACGGGCGCGGTTGAGGCAACCGAAGGGACCCTTGAGACCGGAAACATTGGGCATCAGCGCACCTTCGCCGACTTCGACGCCGTCCATGACGATCTCGCCGGTGACCGAAGCACGCAGCGAAAGCTTGCCGCCGATCTTCGGCGCCGAGAGACCCTTCATGCGCTTTTCGAGAATGAAGCCGCGGATCTCCCCGCCATGCGCTTCCGACTTCGCCCAGACGACGAAGACGTCGGCGATCGGCGCATTGGAGATCCACATCTTAGAGCCACGCAGACGATAACCGCCCTCGATCTTTTCGGCGCGCGTCTTCATGCCGCCGGGATCGGAGCCGGCATCCGGCTCGGTTAGGCCGAAGCAGCCGATGAGTTCACCGGAAACGAGACCCGGAAGATACTTGTCCTTCTGTTCCTCGGAACCATAGGCGTAGATCGGATAGATCACCAGCGACGACTGCACGCTCATCATCGAGCGATAGCCGGAGTCGATGCGCTCGATTTCGCGGGCGACGAGGCCATAGGAAACATAATTGGCGTCAGCTGCGCCGTACTTTTCGGGCAGGGTCACACCAAGCAGCCCAGCCTTCCCCATCAGCCGGAAGATCTCAGGCTCGACCGTTTCGCCGAGATAGGCGTCGGCGACCCGCGGCGCGAGTTCGGCTTCAGCAAAGGCCGCCGCCGCATCCTGGATCATCCGCTCGTCCTCGCTGAGGATCTCGGACATCAGGAAGGGATCACTCCAGGAAAAGGGTCGCATCTCGCTCATCGGTCTCATCCAATTTGTTTCGCTATGCCAGATTGCTCATGTCGGAGCGCAATTCAAGCCATGTTTACTCATGTTGCTATTAGGTCTATTCATATCGCATGCTCACACATCAACGCCGCTTCCTTCCATCCACAAGTGCGCTCGCCGCCTTCGATTCCGTCGCCAAGCTCGGCAGCTTTTCGGCCGCCGCCAACGAGCTGGCGCTGACACAAGGCGCGATCAGCCGCCAGATCGGCCTTCTCGAAGACCAGCTCGGCGTCAGGCTCTTCGAACGCACCAATCGCGGCGTCGAGTTGACGGCGATCGGCCGCACCTATGCCAAGGGCATCGGCGACGCGCTGGCCACGATCCGCACGCTGTCGTTGGAGGCCATGGCAACCCGCGACGACACCCATCTGCGCCTCGCCATCCTGCCGACCTTCGGCACCCGCTGGCTGATGCCGCGCATTCCGGACTTCCTCGCGAAGAACCCAGCCATCATCATGGACTTCGCCACCCGCATAGGCCAGTTCGATTTCGAAGGCTCCGGTCTCGATGCCGCGATCCATATCGGTGAACCGAACTGGCCAGGCACCGATTGCCAGTTTCTGATGCACGAACTGGTGGTGCCGGTCTGCAGCCCGGCCTTTCTCGATGCCAACCCGGTGAACCGGCCGCAAGATCTGCTGTCCAAGCCGCTCTTCGACATGGCGTCCCGCCCACGGGCCTGGGAGCACTGGTTTTCAAGCCTCGGCATCAGCGAGGGTCGCGGCGGCGGCATGCGCTTCGAACAGTTCTCCAACGTCGTCCAGGCCTGCCACGCAGGCCTCGGGATCGCGCTCGTCCCGACATTCCTGATCGAGCCGGAACTTTCAAGCGGGCAGCTGGTCCGCGCCTGGGATCACGAGGTGAAAAGCGCAAGCGCTTACTACCTGGTCCGGCCACTCTCTAAGATGGCCTATGGGCCGGCCAGCACCTTCGCGGCGTGGATCCTCGAACAGGCAAGAAGCTTCAGCGAGCGGCGCCCTGCGAGCGTTTGAGGACCACTCAGAAATGACTCAGCACCTGTGTCCTGTGCCGATTGACAAGCCCCCGTCATGAGCAAAGACTATCCTTCGAAGCCCATGATCAGGCTCGGAGGGGACCATGTTCACACACCGTTTTTCGGCAATCCTCACGCTCGCGCTGGCTCTCGTCCCCCTATCTGTTCCCGCCGGTGCTCAGGACATCAGGACGGTCGAGCGGGTCGAGAATGCCGACTATTTCGGCTTCGATCTCAGGACGGAGAAGAACGTCTCCATCGACGAATGCGAGGCGAGCTGCATTGGCGACGCCACCTGCCGCGCCTTCACGTACAACCCGAAGGTCAACTGGTGCTTTCTCAAATCGGACTACGACCAGCTGAACAGCTTCCCGGGCGCGATCGCCGGTCGCATAGTCGTGCAGACGGCGGAAGAGGATATCGGCGCGCCACCAACGCTGACCTTCGTCTCGGACTATCTGAGATCGGAAGCCCGCAATCGCCGCGACACTCTATCGGTCGCGGCTGAACAAGAGGGTTTGGGACGTGATGCACTGATCGAGACTGGGCGCGCAGCCTTTGCCAGCGGCAACATCGACTATGCCATTCTCTCCCTGAAGGGTGCACTGGCGATCGACGCAGACGACTCGTCCCTCTGGCTCGAAATGGCCCGCATGGCCAATACCGTCGTCAACAATTACGGCATGGCCAATGAGGGTGCGACGGCAGCGATCAACGGCTATCTGCTGACCCGGGGCGCCTCGACCCGTGCCGAGGCGCTTGCCACGCTGGCGAAGTCTCTCGAGAACAGCGAGAACTGGCGCCCGGCCCTCAGCGCCTACAAGGCAAGCCTTGAACTCGCGTCGAATGCCCAAGTGCGCGCGGCCTTCGAGGACCTGCGCTCCCGCCAGGGTTTCCGCGTCGTCAACAACACGGTCGATTCAGACAGCGCCTCGCCGCGCGCCTGCGTCGAGTTCTCCGAACCGCTGGTCAAGCGCGGCGTCGACTACTCGTCCTTCGTCACCCTCGACGGCAGAACACCGAAGGCGCTGGAAGCCAAGAACAACCAGATCTGTGTCGAGGGCCTGGAGCATGGCGGTCGCTATCGGCTTGCCGTTCGCGCCGGCCTCCCCTCCTCCGTCGACGAAAACCTGGAAGCCCCGGTCGAGCTCGAACTCTATGTTCGCGATCGCGCATCGACCGTGCGCTTTACCGGCGACAGTTTCGTTCTCCCTTCATCCGCCCGCCAGGGCATTCCGCTCGTCTCGATCAACACGGACAGCGCCAATCTCGAACTCTACCGGATCGGCGACCGCAACATAGCGCCCCTGCTCGCGGCATCGCAGTTTCTCACGCAGATGGACGGCTATACCGCCAGCCGCGTCAAGGACGAGATCGGCGAACTGGTCTGGCAGGGCTCGGTCGAGATTGCCAACGAGCAGAACAAGGAAGTCGTTACCAGCATTCCGCTTCAGGAAGCGCTGCCGACCCGCAGGCCCGGCATCTACGTCTTGACCGCGGTCCCCCCGACATCCGTCACGGAATACTGGGATAGCCGTGCGACGCAGTGGTTCGTCGTGTCCGACATCGGGCTTTCGACCTTTGCCGGCACCGACGGCCTGCATATCTTTGCCCGCTCGCTGGCAACGGCAAGCCCGCTTGCCAATATCGAACTGCAACTGATCGCCAAGAACAACGAGATCCTGGCGACCGCCACAACCGACGCCGAAGGCCGAGCCCGTTTCGACGCTGGCCTCGTGCGCGGCGGCGCAGCCCTCGCTCCGGCCGTCATCGCAGCCCGCAGCGGCGCCGACGACAACGTCTTCCTCGACATGACCCGCGCCGGCTTCGACCTCTCCGACCGCGGCGTCACCGGTCGCCCCGCGCCCGGCCCGGTCGATATCCTCGCCTGGACCGAGCGTGGCATCTACCGCCCCGGCGAAACCGTGCATGCCGCAGCGTTGGCCCGCGACACCAATGCCGACGCCATCTCGGGCCTGCCGCTGACCTTTCTGTTTTCCCGGCCGGACGGGGTCGAGTTCCGCCGCATAGCGGTGACTAGCGAAACGCTGGGCGGTTATGCAGTCGACTTGCCGATCCTTGCTAACGCCATGCGTGGCACCTGGACAGTCGCCATCCACACCGACCCGAAAAAGCCGGCAATCGCCCGCTCGACATTCCTGGTCGATGACTTCGTGCCTGACCGGTTGGACCTGAAGCTCTCCAGCGAAGCGAAGGCGATCTCGCCTGACGAGCCGATTGCGGTCTCCGCCGATGGCCGCTACCTCTACGGTGCGCCGGCCGCAGGCCTGACGCTCGAAGGCGAAGTGGTGATCCAGCCGACGACAAGCCATCCCGATTTCCCCCGTTACAGCTTCGGCCTTTCGGACGAAGAGGGCATCGAAGACATGCGTCTGCCACTCGAAGGGCTGGACGCGCTCGATGACGATGGCCTCGCCGAGATTGATGTGGCGCTGACCGATCTACCCTCAACGACACGCCTCCTGAACGCCGATATTGTCCTGCGGCTGCGCGAAAGCGGGGGCCGCGCGGTCGAGCGCAAGCTGACCCTTCCCGTCACGCCTGATGGGCCTGTCATCGGCATCAAGCCGGAATTCGAAGGCGAGGTCTCCGAAAACTCGAATGCCGCCTTCAACTTGATCGCGCTCGGCTCTGATGGCGAGCGCCAGGCCCTTGCCGGCGCAAGTTGGAAACTCATCAAGCTGGAGCGAAACTACCAGTGGTATCGCGATGGCTCCTCCTGGCGCTATGAGCCGATCATCACGACCAAGCTCGTGGCCGATGGTACCGTCGATATCGCAGCGGAAGGCACACCACTTTCAGCACCGGTGACCTGGGGCACCCATCGACTGGAGGTCGAGCAGGGCGGCGCCGTCACCAGCGCCGACTTCGATGCCGGCTGGTTTGTCACCGCAAGCTCGACCGAAACGCCGGACGCGCTGGAGATCGGTCTCGACAAGCCGGCCTACAGTGTCGGGGACACCGCGAAGCTCAAGATCTCGCCGCGCTTCGCAGGCCAGGTTATCGTCACCTCGGGCACGGATGCCCTTATCTCGACGCAGGTTGCCGAGGTCCCGGCCACCGGCACGGAAATCGAAATTCCAGTCACTGCGGATTTCGGCGCCGGCGCCTATGTGACGGCCACCCTCTTCCGCCCTGGCGACGCCGAAGAAAGCCGGATGCCGGCGCGCGCGATCGGCATTGCCTGGCTCGCCGTCGATCCGGGTGCCGACAAGCTTGGCATCAAGCTTTCGCCGCCGGAAAAGACCCTGCCCCACCAGCCGCTGGAAATTCCGGTGGAAGTGACCGGCGCCGGCATCGGCGAGGAAGCCTATGTGATGGTCGCCGCCGTCGACGTCGGCATCCTCAACCTCACCCGCTACGAGACACCCGATCCGGAGACCTATTACTTCGGCCAGCGGCGCCTCGGCCTGGAACTGCGTGACCTCTATGGCCGCCTGATCGATAGCTCGCTGGGGGCAACCGGAAGGCTCCGCACCGGTGGTGACGGCGGACAGGTTGCCCTTCAGGGCAATCCACCGCGCGAAAAGCTCGTCGCCTTCTTCTCGGGTCCGGTAAAGCTCGATGCCGAAGGCAAGGGGATGGTCTCCTTCGATATCCCGCAATTCAACGGCACCGCCCGTGTGATGGCCTGGGCCTGGTCGAAGACCGGGGTCGGCCACAGCGAGACGGACGTGATCATCCGAGATCCGATCGTGGTGACGGCGAGCTTGCCAAAATTCCTCGCGCCTGAGGACGAAAGCAGTCTTCGTCTGGACATCGCCGCGACGGACGCTCCATCCGGCACCTACACGCTCGCTGTGACCGGCAACGGTCCCGTCAGCATTGGTGGGCTTCAAAGCCAGGACGTTGCACTGACGGCAGGCGAAACCACCACCGTTACACTGCCACTGACTGCCAACACACCCGGCGATGGCGCCATCGACATTGCTCTCTCCGGCGCCGACGGCATCGCCGTCAGTCAGTCTCTCGATCTTCCCGTCCGTCCGGCAACGCTGCCGATCACCGAACGCCAGGTCATTGCGCTCGCACCGGGCAAGAGCCTGACCGTCGACGGCGACCTGCTCGCCGACAGCCTGCTGCAGGGAGCCTCGGTCAGCCTCAATGTCGCGCGCGCCGACGGCCTCGACATTCCCGGCCTGTTGATGGCGCTCGACCGCTACCCTTACGGCTGCGCCGAACAGACAACCAGCCGCGCGCTGCCGCTTCTCTATTTCGATGAACTGGCCAAGCTCTCCGGCCTGCCGGAGGACGAGGCGATCAACAAGCGCGTTCAGGACGGCATCCTGCGCGTGCTCGCCTACCAGTCGTCGAGCGGCTCCTTTGGCCTCTGGGCACCGGGTTCCGAAAGCCTCTGGCTCGACGCCTATGTCACCGACTTCCTGACCCGCGCCCGCGAACAGAAGTTCGACGTGCCGGAAGAAGCCCTGGTCCAGGCACTGCAGAACCTGCAGAACCGCATCGCCTATGACAACGACATCCGCACACGAGGCAACGAGATCGCCTATGCGCTCTACGTGCTGTCCCGCAGCCGCAAAGCCTCGCTCAGCGATCTCCGTTATTACGCCGATACCATGCTGGGTGACTTCCCGACGCCGCTCTCGAAAGCGCATCTGGCAGCGGCACTGTCGCTCTACGGTGATAGCGAGCGCGCCAACGCCGTCTTCCTCGATGCCGCCGGCATGAGCGAGCAGGCCCGCCTGACGCCGGTCAGCTTCTCCCGTTCCGACTATGGCTCGGCGCTGCGCGATGCAGCAGGCGTTCTGGCGCTTGCCGCCGAAAGCCGCCCGGTTCCGCCTGTCGTTCCGATCCTGGCAAAAGTCGTGGCCGACGAGTGGAAGGCGAAGCAGACGCTCAGCACCCAGGAACAGACCTGGATGCTGCTTGCCGCCCGCGCGCTCCAGCAGGATGACAAGGGGCTGAAGCTTGAGGTCAATGGTGCCGAAAAGACCGGCGCCTACGCCGCCACGATCCCGGGTGACGCGCTCCTCGAAGCGCCGCTGACGCTGACCAACACCGGGCTTGATCCTGTCAGCGCCGCGATCACCACGGTCGCAGCCCCGGCACTGCCACCGGCAGCCGGCGGCGAAGGCTTCGAGATCAGCAAGACCTACTACAGCCTGACCGGCGAAGAGGCCAACATCACCGAGGTCATCCAGAACGAAAGCTATGTCGTGGTGCTGGAAGTGACGGAAGCGGATGACTGGCCGGCCCAGCTTCTCGTAACCGATCTGCTGCCTGCAGGTTTCGAGATCGACAACCCGAGCCTCGTCGACAGCGCGGCGCTTGAGAACTTCGACTGGATCGGCCAGACGGAGACCGCGCATCTCGAATTCCGCAGCGATCGTTTCGTCGCGGCGATCAACAGGAGCGAAGGCGAGAACGGCACGATCACGCTGGCTTACGTGGTGCGCGCCGTCACGCCCGGCACCTATGACCTGCCGGCGGCAAGCGTCGAAGACATGTATCGTCCGCAGCTGTCGGCGCGCACCGCAGCCGGTGCGATGACGGTCTCGACGGCGCCCTGATGGGCCGCGCCCGGCGCATCGGTGCAAGCTTGGGGGTGGCTGCCATGGCGGCCACCGCCTCGATCTTTGCGCTGGATTGGGCAGATAGGAACTACCCTCCCCCGCTGGAGGAAGCGCGCGAAATCTCGACCGAAATTCTCGATCGCGACGGCCAACTCTTGCGCGCCTTTGCCACGAAAGAAGGCCTTTGGCGCCTGGAAACAACCGTCGATGACGTCGACCCTGCTCTGCTGAAAATGCTCGTCGCCTATGAGGACCGCCGCTATGAGAGCCATTCCGGCGTCGATCTCATGGCGCTCGGTCGCGCCGCCTGGCAATTGGCCGCCAACGGCCGCATCGTCTCCGGCGCCTCGACGCTTTCGATGCAGGTCGCCCGCCTGATCGAGCCCCGCAGGGAGCGATCGCTGACAGCGAAGCTCATCCAGATCGCCCGCGCGATCCAGCTCGAGCGGCGTCTGTCGAAGACGGAAATCCTCAATCTCTATCTCACGCACGCCCCCTATGGCGGAAACCTGGAAGGCGTTCGTGCCGCAAGCCTTGCCTGGTTCGGAAAGGAACCAAAACGGTTGTCGACTGCGGAGGCCGCTCTCTTGGTCGCCCTGCCGCAATTGCCCGAGAAACGCCGCCCGGACCGCTACCGCGACAATGCGCTCGAAGCCCGCAAGCGGGTTCTGGAGCGCGCACGCGAGGCCGACGTCGTCGACGACACGGAGGTCGAGTTCGCGCTCAACGCATCCCTCCCGACTGTGCGCAGGCAGTTGCCGGCTCTGGCCCCCCATCTCGCCGAAGCCGCTCGGCGCAAGGCACCCGAGGCCAGCACTCACCAGACAACCATCCTGCGACCGGTCCAGGAGACCCTGGAAAAGGTCGCCCTCGAAGCGGGCCGCAAGCTCGATCCGAAGGTCTCCCTCGCTTTGCTGATGGCCGATGCCACCACTGGCGAGATCATCGCCGAAGTCGGGGCCGCGGACTATTTCGATGCGTCCCGCTCCGGTTGGATCGACATGACGCGGGCAGAGCGCTCGCCGGGCTCGGCGCTGAAACCCTTCATCTACGGCCTCGCTTTCGAACAGGGGCTGGTGGCGCAGGAAACCATCGTCGAGGATCGTCCGGCCGACTTCTTCGGTTACCGCCCGAAGAATTTCGACATGCAGTATCAAGGCGATGTCAGCATCCGTCAGGCTCTGCAATTGTCGCTGAACGTGCCCGCCGTCCGTCTTCTCGATGCCGTCGGCCCCTCCCGCCTGATGGTGCGCCTACGCCGCGCCGGAGTGACACTGAAGCTGCCGCCGAACGAAGCGCCGGGATTGGGGATCGCGCTTGGCGGTGCCGGGATTACGCTGAAGGATCTCGTGCAGCTTTACGCCGGTCTCGCAAACCGCGAACAGCCGGTCCGGCTGGGGGACGGAATCCGCGATTTGGCCGAACGGATCGACGAAGAGCCGCTTTTCGAACCCTCTGCCGCCTGGACCGTCGCAGACGTGCTTGGCGACGTTCTCCCGCCGGCCGGAAGCCCGCCCGCCGGCATCGCCTACAAGACAGGCACTAGCTACGGCTATCGTGACGCCTGGTCGGTCGGCTATGACGGGCGCTATGTGCTCGGGGTCTGGATCGGCCGTCCGGACAATGCCGCCGTCCCCGGCATCTCGGGTTATCAGACGGCAGCCCCCATCCTCTTCGAAGCCTTTGCCAAATCCGGCCTTGCCGGAACGCCCCTGCCCCGCGCCCCGACAGGTGCGAACCGCCTCGCGGCATCAGACCTGCCGCAATCGCTTCGCCGCTTCTCGGTCAACGCCAACGGCCTGATCGCCGTCTCCGCGCGCGAGCGGCCACCGGAGATCGTCTACCCCCTGGAAGGTTCGGTTCTCGAGCGCGGCAAGGGCCCAGACGGCGAGGCTTTGCCAGTCGTCATGAAGATGCAAGCCGGACGCGCGCCCTTTCGGTGGCTTGTCGATGGCAAACCGATGCGTGAATCCACGCGCCGCAGGACCGGCGAATGGCATCCCGAAGGTATCGGGCAATCGACCCTCACCGTGATCGATGCGGAAGGGCGAGCCGCCTCGGTCAATGTCTTCGTCCGGAATTGACGCGTCTGTCACAGCGACGCGTGATCCGCCGCAGGACGGCTCGCGTAAAGGATCCCGTTAACCCATTTGAACGGGAGATCTTCGTTATGACCAGCAGCATGCGTGCCGGACTGATCACGCTCCTGACGATCGCGTTCATCGCCCCGGCAGCGATGGCCAATGAACGCTTCACAGCCTCCGCCATTCAGGATGAAATCATCGGCAAGAGGATCTACCTTGCCGTACCCTTCGGCGGTGAATTCCCGCTGAACTATCGTCCCAACGGCCAGGTGGACGGTTCGGGCGAAGCCCTCGGCCTCGGCCGCTTCGCCAAGCCCAATGACAAGGGACGCTGGTGGATCAATGGCGATCGTCTCTGCCAGCAGTTCACCAGCTGGTACAAGGGAGCACCGATGTGCTTCGAGCTGATCCGCACCGGCGACAAGCGCCTGAAGTGGATCCGCGACAACGGCCAGACCGGCACGGCGCGCATCGGCAACAGCATCTGACGCAGCTTGTCGCACCATCCCCCGGTCCCTATTTTGAACCTTGGAACATAATGGGGACTGGAATGGCAGATCTGCGGAGCCGTTCGATCGGCGCGACAGCGACACTGGGGCGAAGGGGTTATCCGGTCATCAGTTCCGCGACCGGTGGTGAGCTCGAAATCGTCACCGGACCGACCGAGGCCGGCTTCAATCCCCTCGACCTGCTCTTGGCCTCGCTTGCCGCCTGCATGAGCATGAGCGCAAGGATCGCGGCCCGGGAACTGGGCTTAACAGGTGATTTCGAGAGCCTGCAGGTCGCAGTAACAGGAGAGAAGGCGCCAGACGAACCCTCGCGCTTCGCTTCCATCACCGTCTCGCTGACGTTCCAGGGTGCTCTTGATCCCCGTGACCAGTCGAGGATTGCGCACCGCGCCGAAGAAATCTGCACTGTCAGCAACAGCCTCGCAGTTCGCCCCCAATTACGGATCGGCTCCGGCTAGCGCGCGAGACGCTGTAACGTGATGGGATCAGGCTCTCCGCCACAGAACACATCGAGAGCCTCGCGGAAGATGGCAGCGCCTTCGGGATCGGCAGCCGCCGCAAACAGCGTCATGGACGATCGAAACTTCATGTCGTCGGGTTGCCCGAAAATCTCCATAAGGCTTCGGTCCCGATGCGCCAGAACGGCCCGGGTGGCGTCTCGTAGACGCTCTCCGAGGATGGGATGCACCAGATAGGCACGCGCCTCATGGAGCGACCTCAAGGCAAAATGCTGCGCAGTGGGCGATCGGCCCAAGCCCTCCAGCTGGGGGAAGATGAACCACATCCAGTGACTGCGCTTGCGGCCACCCTGCAATTCCCGTAGCGCCTGCGCGTAGGTGTCCCGCTGCGCGTCCATGAAGCGCGGCAAGTCGACGGGAGAACGATCTTCAAACATATAAGCCTTCCTCCTCCTTCAGCGGTGACCGCGGAGGCCATCGCCCATGCCTGATGCGATCAACTGTTCAGCCCTACCCGCCTTAAATCTTGACGTCGGACCAATGTTCGTTAACAAGAATGTGAGGCGCCGTGATTTCAGCATCACCGCGCCCGAACCTGGTGCCGGGCCCCTCTGGCGAGAGTTTACGGCGCTCTCGTGATGTCGGTACCGCCAGCAATTTGAGCCGGCGGATTCTAGAACAATGAACACTTGGATCATGCTTCATGCGAAGGCGTGCAGGACGCTTCGCATCTCCCGTAATTTCGTCTCCTCCAGCCTGGAGGACCGCACATGAGCACCGCAGCAGCAACGGGTGGCAATTCCACCCTTGGTTACTTCCGCTGGGCCTTTATCGTCACGGTGATCGGCCTGCTTCTCGGCGCCGCTCTCGGATGGCAGATGAGCGGTACCTTCGCCGGCATGGCGACCATCTTCTTCATCTGCTCGGTCCTGGCCGTGCTTGAAATCTCGCTCTCCTTCGACAATGCGATCGTCAACGCGAACAAGCTCAAGGACATGACGCCCGTCTGGCAACGGCGCTTCCTGACCTGGGGCATCCTCATCGCCGTCTTCGGCATGCGCATCATCTTCCCGCTGCTGATTGTGGTGATCGCGGCGCAGATCGGCCCCATTGAAGCCGTGATCCTCGCTGCCCGCGAGCCTGCGGAATATGCTCGCATCATGAACGATGCGCATCTGCCGATCGCGGCCTTCGGTGGTACCTTCCTGATGATGGTCGGCCTCACCTACTTCTTCAACCAGGAGAAGGACATCCACTGGATCGATTGGCTCGAAAGCCATATGGCGCGCTCCGCCTCCATCAAGGGCATCGAGATCGCACTCGTGCTGCTGCTGATCCTGCTGTTCTCGAACCTTCTTGAAGGAGAGGATGCGACGACCTTCGTCTATTCGGCGATCTATGGTCTGGTGACCTTCCTCGCCGTCGAAGTTCTTGGCGGTCTGCTCGACGCCTCGCAGCGCGCCATGAGCGAAGCCGCCAAGGGTGGCCTCGGCGCCTTCATCTATCTCGAAGTGCTGGATGCGAGCTTCTCCTTCGACGGCGTCATCGGCGCCTTCGCTCTGACGCAGAACCTCTTCATCATCGCGATCGGCCTCGGCATCGGTGCCATGTATGTGCGTTCGATGACCATCATGCTCGTCGAAAAGGGCACGCTCGCCGAGTATCGTTACCTAGAACACGGTGCGTTCTACGCGATCCTCATCCTGTCTGTGATCATGTATGTGCAGACGCTGGTTCACATCCCGGAAGTCATCACCGGTCTCGGTGGCGCCGCTCTCATCGGCATCTCGCTCTGGTCCTCGATCAAGTACAATCGCCATGAGCGCGAGGAAGAGCAGCGTCTCGCCAGCGAGGCCGTGGCGGAGCACATCTGACCGAGAACGGTTGAGAAAAGTAAGAAAGGCCGGCCTTTGCGCCGGCCTTTTTCGTTTCGGATGGGCGGAGTGTCACTCCGGGCCGGCATCCGTCTTTTGCGATCCGATCTCCGGCAGCGATCCCGTGCCCGGCGTCTTCATCGGATCCTGCAACTCCTTCTTGTCGTGCGGACCCGCCGCGGGCATGTCTTCTGCGTGAGACTTTTCTCCTTCGACTGGCCGCTTGCGCGAATGTTCGATGTCTTCCGTCATGGATGTCTCCTTTGCTGGGACACGGGAAACCTGCAGGCAAGCGCAGAGGTTCCACCCATTCCGCACCATGTCTCCGGAACCGACTGTGGACGACGACGTTCGATAGAGATGTGAAGAGGAGGAGAACCGGCATGACCAGCGCAAAGACCGCCGAACCGCACGACGTTCAAAGGCCCCACCGGGACAGCGACACCCGGGGCGCTCGCCTCGAACGGTCAGAACGAGACGACGCTGACGACGTTGAAGAGGGACCGACCGAACAGGGCGTTGATCTCGATCCCAAGCGCCGGATAGATTGAAGATCATCGCCATGAACACAGCCAATCCGCAGCTGGAAGGCCTTTATCTCGCGATCTCTGCTCTTGTCCGCCGCATGATCGACAAGGGCCTGCTCGACGCGGAAGACCTCCATCAGGCAATGGCCGCGGCCCGACAGGCGGCAGAGCAGGATCTGCAGACGTCCTCGCTCTCCGACGCGAACCGCAAGGCGGTCCTTTTCCCGATCGATCTCTTGGACCAGGCCGACGGCGACGTCGAAAGCTTCCGCGCTCTGGTCCGGCTAATCGCGGCCCGCCAGTAATCGACGAAACCCGCACGGGCAATCTTGGCGCCGGGGCCAAGCCCTCCTACATCTTCGCGATGACAGAAGAGCCAATCCGATGACCAGCGCCGCGTCGCAAGACAGCATCCCAGCTGAAGCCGGTGTGGCGTCCACACGCCTTGCCCGATTGAGGGCTCATGCAGCAGAGAAGGGAGCGGTCAGCCTGGATGAACTGATGTCGGCCATGGGCCGAAGCAGTATCGCCTTTGCAATCCTGATCCTTTCGCTCCCGGCGCTGACACCCATCCCCGGACCTTTCGGGCTGGTGTTCGGCAGCTGCCTCGCCATCGTGTCGCTCCAGATCATCGCCGGCTACCGGCGTATCTGGTTGCCGCGATTTCTGGGGCGGCGACAGGTGTCCGGAGCAACCATCGATCTCATGGTTCGCTATACGGCGCCATTGGTGTTGCGCGTGGAATCCCTCCTGCAGAAGAACCGCATGCGGCGCTTCGCGGGACCGCGTGCTCAGGCGTTTCTTGGGATCCCCGTCCTTCTGCTTGCCATTGCGGTGGCGCTACCCATCCCTTTCGGCAACATGCTGCCCGTGGCGGCCCTTGTGATGATCGCGCTTGGCCTCATGGAGCGCGACGGTCTGGTGACACTTTTGGGATTGGGAATGGGCGTGATTGCACTCGGGGCGACCGGCGGTCTCGTCTATGCGGCAGCCTGGGGACTGGGCTCGATCGTCGGCCCATGAAAAAAATCTTTTGGGCGATGGAATAGGATCGCCATTGGCTCCGTATACTGGGGCATGACGACGAACACGAACCCGTTCAATGTGATTGGTCAGCTCGCAGCTCTGCGACGCTACGCCCGTTCGCTCGTCAGAAACCCGGACGAGGCGGAAGATCTCGTTCACGATGCCCTTATCCGGGCCTTGGAGCGCCGATCGACCTTCAAGAGCAGTGGCAGCATCCGCAACTGGCTGATGTCGATCCTGCATAACACCCATATCGACCGGCTTCGCCGGGACCGTGCTGCCAATCGCCGACAGGATGCGGCCGTGGAGCTGGCCGACATCGTGGCGCCTGCGGGTCAGGAGCATTCGGTACGGCTGGCACAGGTGCGCGACGCCTTCCTGTCTCTTCCGGAAGACCAGCGCGAAGCGCTCCATCTCGTGGCCATCGAGGAGCTTTCCTATCAGGAAGCGGCCGATGTGCTGAATATCCCCGTGGGCACGCTGATGTCCCGCGTTTCCCGCGCCCGCGCCCGGCTAAGGGCGATGGAAAGCGGCGAGGACGCGAACCTCGTGCCCCACCTCAGAATCGTTGGAGGAAACCCCGATGACCAGCAATGATCCTGTAATCGAGGCCGACCTGCACGCCTATGTCGACGACCAGCTGGATGTTGGCCGCCGTATCGAGGTCGAGGCCTATCTGTCGGAAAATCCGGCGATCGCCGCCAAGGTCATGGCCGATCTGCGAGTGCGCGACGAATTGCGGCTGGCGCTTGCGGGCATGCCAGCAGTCGTACGTCAGGAAACACGCGATGCAGCCCGAGTGCTGGAAAGCGCCTTCAACCGTCCGCGCACGATCGACGTCATGCGGCGTGCGGCAGCCGTTGTGCTGCTCGTGGGCGCCGGCTGGATCGCCCATGGTTGGATCGCTCCCGGCAGCATCGGCGAAGTCGTGGCCTCCGTGCCGCCGCCACAGTTCGTCGAGGAGGCCGTTCGCGCGCATCAGACGGCGGAGCTGCGCGAAAAGATGAGCTCGCAGTCCGAAACGAGCCGCTTCGATCCGGCCGAGATCCGTTCCGCCACGGCCATCGTTCTGCCGGCCATGCCGGATGACTGGACCGTGCGGGACGCCCAGATTTTCCCCTCGACCTACGGACCGAGCGTCGAGCTCGAGGTCGAGCCACAATTCGGCGAGAGGTTGTCCCTCTTCGCCGTCAGGCCTGGCAATTTTGCCGTTCAGCAGGTGCTGCTGAAGCAGGAGGGTCAGACCAACGCAGCCTATTGGCAGATCGGCGAGGTTGCTTACGCGCTGATCTCCGAAACCGAAAACGCGGAAAGGCTGGCCGAACAGGCCCGCAAGCTTGCCCGCACGCTTTACTGATCCATCCAAGGAGGTAACTGACTATGGATCCCATCCAGAACCGCTTCGGCTACGGCGCTCAGGCCCAGTCCGCGGCACTCTTCGACGAAGGTCTGCGCAAGCACATGCTGCGCGTCTACAACTACATGGGCCTCGGGCTGGTCATCACCGGCATTGTCGCCTTTGTTGTCAGCCAGACCCCGGCGCTCTACGTGCCGATCTTCTCGACCCCGCTGAAATGGGTCGTGATGCTGGCGCCGCTCGCCTTCGTCTTCTTCTTCTCGTTCCGCATCCACGCGATGTCGGCCGCAACCGCGCAGCTGACCTTCTGGGCCTTCGCTGCCGTGATGGGTCTGTCGCTGTCGTCGGTCTTCCTGGTCTTCACCGGGACCTCGATCGCCCGCACCTTCTTCATCACTGCGACGATGTTCGGTGCGATGAGCCTCTACGGCTACACGACCAAGCGTGATCTCGCGCAGTTCGGATCATTCCTGGTGATGGGCCTGATCGGCGTGATCATCGCCTCGATCGTCAACATCTTCTTAGGGTCCAGCGCCCTGCAGTTCGCGATCTCGGTCATCGGTGTCTTCGTCTTCGTCGGCCTGACCGCCTGGGACACGCAGAACATCAAGCAGCAGTATGCCGAGAACTTCGACCAGGAGAGCCAGCAGAAGCTCGCCGTCTTTGGCGCCCTGTCGCTCTACCTCAACTTCGTCAACCTGTTCCAGCTGCTGCTGAGCCTGACCGGCCAGCGCGAAGAATAAGATAAAAACGCGTCGGTAGAACGCTTTGACATGAAAACGCCCGGGTTTCGACCCGGGCGTTTTCACGAGATGACAAGAAAGCCTGGCTCAGACAATGCCGCCTGAGCCGCCCTTCACTGCCGGGCGTTCCGCCGCAACGCGAGCGCGGTAACCGCTGGCACGATAGGCTGCCACCGGATCGATGGCACCGCCTGCCCGCAGACGGGCCTCTGCGAGGATCGGTTCGACATCCGTCCGATAGGCCCGCTTCAACGTCTCGGATGCCATCAGCGCATCATTGTCGTTTTGGTAGCCCTCCAGCTGCGCCCGATCGATGAGCAGCGCCTGCGCATAGGCGCGCCGGATTTCATTCGCACTGGAGATCAGGCTCTCGATAGGATCCGTCACATTATGGCTCTGGTCGATCATGTGGGCGGGATAGAAATCCTTCACGCCACGGTGCTCGGCATCCACCAGCTCGTTGAACACGAGGAACAGGCGATAGGGTTCGACCGATCCAGCGTCGAGGTCGTCGTCGCCATACTTCGAGTCGTTGAAGTGGAAGCCGCCGAGCTTGCCGAACTGGATCAGCCGCGCGACGATCATTTCGATATTGGTGTTCGGGGCATGATGGCCAAGGTCGACGAGGCAATGGGCCTTTTCACCCAGCGTTTGGGCGATGAGATAGTTCGTGCCCCAGTCCTGGACGACAGTCGAGTAGAAGGCCGGCTCGTACATCTTGTGTTCGGAAAACAGCCGCCAGTCCTCCGGCAGCGCCTTGTAGATGTCGCGCATCGCATCGAGATACCGTTCGAACTGCCGGGTAAAATTGCTCTGCCCAGGGAAGTTGGAGCCATCGCCGATCCAGACGGTCAGCGCCTTGGAGCCGAGTGCGGCACCGAGTTCGATGCATTCGATGTTGTGCTCGATGGCCTGCCGGCGGGTCGCGGCGTCCACATGGCTGAGGGAGCCGTATTTGTAGGAATGCGGCTGGTCAGGGCTATCAGAGAAGGTGTTCGAGTTCATCGCATCGAAGCCCAGACCCAAAGCATCCGCTTTGGCCTTCAGCTCCTTCGGATCCGCCTTGTCCCAGGGGATATGCAGTGACACTGTCGGTGTCGCCCGCGTCAGCTGCTGGATGACGCCGCAATCGTCGAGCTTGTCGAAGATGTGGCGCGGCTCGCCTTGCCCCGGAAAGCGCGCAAAACGCGTGCCGCCCGTCCCGACACCCCAAGAGGGCACGGCGACGAAGAAGTCCGCGACCTTGGCCGTGACTTTCTCGATGTCGATTGAGCTCCGTGCGAGCTTCTCGCCCAGCGCCTGAAAGTCGCTGCGATGGGCGCCTTCCCGCTTCTCGTTCTCAGCGGCAACGATGTCAGCGGCTATTCGGATCTCGCTCATTCTTTCCTCCACTTCGCGCGAACGATTGTCACCGAAGCGCGTTTATCTGCAGTCACACACTAAAATCGGAGCCAACATGGACGTTCTTCGCATTCTGCTTGCCATCCTCCTGCCGCCCCTCGGCGTTTTCCTCCAGGTCGGCATTGGCCTGCATTTCTGGCTGAACATCCTGCTGACGCTCTTCGGCTATATCCCAGGCATCATCCATGCCATCTGGGTCATCATCCGCAAGTAGGCCCCCTCGCGACGCAAGCGCCGCGAGGGCTCGGGAGATCAGCGCGGGAAGCTCTGCGCGTTGCCGGCATCGACATTGATGATGTTGCCTGTGGATTTCGCCGAGAGATCGGAGGCGAGGAAGTAGATCGCCTCTGCAATGTCTTCAGGGAAGACATTCAGTTTCAGCATCGAGCGATTGCGGTAATGCTCCTCGAGATCGGTGACTTCGATCTTCGAGGAGGCCGCGCGCTGCTCGCGCCACTCGCCATTCCAGATCTTAGAACCGCGCAGAACCGCATCCGGATTGACCGTGTTCACCCGGATACCGGCGTCTGCGCCTTCGAGCGCCAGGCAACGGGCGAGATGGATCTCGGCCGCCTTGGCCGTGCAATAGGCGGAGGCGTTTGGCGAAGAGGCAAGGCCATTCTTCGAGGCAACGAAGACGACGTTGCCGCCGAGCTTCTGACGCCGGAAGAGCCGGAAGGCTTCGCGCGAGACGAGGAAATAGCCGGTGGCCAGGATGCTGATATTCTTGTCCCACATGGCCAGCGTCGTATCTTCGACCGGCGCAGACGAAGCGATCCCGGCGTTCGAAACGAGAATGTCGACACCGCCGAACTCCACGCAAGCTTCGGCAAATGAGCGGATAACCGCATTCTCGCGCGTCACGTCGAGCTGAAGCGAGCGGACCACATCCGCGCCATGTCTCTTCGAGAAGTCCGCGACGGTCTGCTCAAGTGCCGCAGCGTCGATATCGGCCAGCACCACGCAAGCGCCTTCCGCCATCAGCCGGTCCGCCGTCGCCCGGCCAATGCCGCCAGCACCACCGGTAACAAAGGCGACCCGGCCGGCCAGGCTTTTCGGCTTCGGCATGCGCTGCAGCTTTGCCTCTTCCAGCAGCCAGTATTCGATATCGAAGGCTTCCTGCTCCGGCAGTCCCTGATATTCGGAAACCGTCGAGGCGCCGCGCATCACATTGATGGCGTTGACGTAGAACTCACCGGCAATGCGGGCCGTCGCCTTGTCCTTGGCAAAGGACAGCATGCCGACACCCGGAACCAGGAAGATGACCGGGTTCGGATCGCGGATGGCGGGCGAATTGTCGTGTTTGCAGGTCTCGTAGTAGCGCGTGTAGTCAGCGCGATACGCTTCGAGCGCCTTGTCGAGGCCGGCAAGAACCGCATCGACATCCGGCTTTGCCGGATCGAAATCGACGATCAGCGGCCGGATCTTGGTGCGCAGGAAATGGTCGGGGCAAGAGGTACCAAGACTGCCCAGCGGCTGCAGGTTCTTCGAATTGACGAATTCGAGCACCGCATCCTGGTCGTCAAAATGGCCGAGCTTACGCTCTGCCTTGCCGATGCGGCCGCGGATTTCGGGCATCAGGCGCGCAGCAATCGCACGGCGCTCGTCTGCCGGCAGGCTCTTTGCGACGGCACCGCCGAAGATCGTCTTGCCCTCGGTCTCCTTGGCAAACCACGCGATCGCCTTGTTGATGATCTCAAGCGTCAGCAGGTAGCAATCCTTGGCATCATCGGCCCACGTGAACAGGCCGTGGCTTTCGAGAACCACACCCTTGGCGGTCGGATTGGCCTTCACGAAGGCTTCGAGGTCGAGGCCCAGCTGGAAGCCGGGACGGCGCCAGGGCAGCCAGCCGATCTCCGAGCCGAAGATCTTCTCAGTCAATTCCTTCGAATTCTTCGAGGCCGCAATCGCGATGATCGCGTCCGGATGCATGTGATCGACATGCGTGAAAGGCACGAAACCATGCAGCGGCGTATCGATCGAGGCCGCGCGCGGATTGAGGTTGAAGGTGCAATGCGGCAGGAAGCCGACCATGCGGTCTTCGTCGTGCACACCCTTGTAGATGCCCTTCAGCGCTTCAAGCTTCTCCTGATAGAGCGTCGCAAAGCCATCGAGCTTGATCGTTCCGACGTCACCGCCCGAGCCCTTGACCCAGAGCACCTTGACCGTTTCACCAGTCAGCGGATCGATCTCCATCACCTTCGCAGAGGTGTTGCCGCCCCCGTAATTGGTGATGCGCTTGTCGGCACCCAGCAGGTTGGAGCGATAGAGAAGCTTGCCGGGCTCATCGAGCGTGGCGGCATAAGCATCATCCCAGCGGCTTTCGAGAAGGCGGGTTTGGCCCGTCATGACATCCTCCCTGCAATTATTTCATGAGCGGTCGATGACAGCCCATCTCCTTCTTGTTCGCAGATATCGCGCAGCCGCCGTCCAGTTGTCAATCATTTTCGATCATTTATTCTCATTGTGCGTTGCAATATTATTATTTTTGATCGTTTCTGATTGACAGCGTAAAAACATTGCGAATAAATCACGGTCAGGAGGACCCCATGCACGAACGCGAACGCCATCGCATTATTCTGAGCGCGATCCAGGAAAAACCTGTGATCACCGTGCAGGACATTGCCGAGCTGACCGAGGCTTCAGAAGCCACGATCCGCCGCGATATCGCGTCTCTCCATGTGCAAGGAAAGCTGAGACGCGTCCGCGGTGGCGCCGAAGCCGTGCACCCGCCGCAGCTTGGAAACCTCGCAGCACGCCCCTTCCGCGTATCGGAATCGGTCAACATCGACAAGAAACGCGCAATTGCGCGCGCCGCCGTCGATCTCTGCGAAGAAGGCGATTCGATCATCATCAACGGCGGCACCACCACCTTCCAGATGGTGCATTTCATGTCGGCCCGCCGCCTGCAGGTCATGACCAACTCTTTCGCGATCGCCGAACATCTGGTGAAGCATTCGAAATGTACGGTCTCGGTTCCCGGCGGCGCGATCTATCGCGACCAGAGCCTGATCCTCTCGCCTTTCGAGAATGATGCGATCCGCAATTTCTATGCCCGTCGCATCTTCATTGGCGCGCAGGGCATCAATGCACTCGGCGTGATGGAATCGGATGCGCTGGTCATCCAGAGCGAACAGAAGCTGGTGCGCCAGGCTGAAGAGCTGATCGTCATGGTCGACTCCAGCAAATTCGCCAAGCGGTCGAGCCTGATCCTGTGTTCGCTCGACAAGGTCTCGACGATCATCACAGACGACGCAATTTCTGACGAGGCGGCCGCCATGGTCACCGACGCCGGCGTGAAGCTCATAACCGTGAAGCCGATGGCTTCAGCGGCAAGGGAGGATACCTCGTCGGTCGCTTAAGAGGAGGCGGCCGGGAGGAAGGGAAAAGCAGTTCATCAACCTGGGAGGAAAACATGAAACTGACAAAGATTCTGCTGGCCAGTGCCGCCATGGCACTCGCCACCATGGGCTCCGCGGCACAGGCCGCTGACATGAAGATCGCGCTTGTGGTGAAGTCACTTGGCATCGGCTTCTTCGAGGCCGCCAACAAGGGCGCACAGGAAGCCGCCGCGGAACTCGGCGGCGTCGAAGTGATCTATACCGGCCCGACCTCGACCACGGCCGAAGGCCAGATCGAAGTCATCAACTCGCTGATCGCCCAGGGCGTGGACGCCATCGCGATCTCGGCAAACGACCCGGACGCAGTCGTCCCCGCGCTCAAGAAGGCGATGGACCGCGGCATCAAGGTCATCTCGTGGGATTCGGGCGTAGCGCCTGAAGGCCGCATCATGCACCTGAACCCCTCTTCCAACGCGCTGATCGGCAAGATGTGCCTGCAGCTCGCCGCCAATCACCTGCCGGATGGCAAGGGTGACTTCGCGATCCTGTCCGCCACCACCACCTCGACCAACCAGAACATCTGGATCGAGGAAATGAAGGCACAGCTCAAGGATTTCCCCGGCCTGAACCTTGTCACGACCGTCTATGGTGACGACCTGGCCGACAAGAGCTACCGCGAAGCCAACGGCCTCCTGACCTCGCAGCCGAACGTCAAGGTCATCGTCGCCCCGACGACGGTTGGCGTTCTCGCCGCCTCGCAGGCCGTCAAGGATGCCGGCAAGATCGGCGACGTCTATGTCACCGGCCTCGGCCTGCCGTCCGAAATGGCAGGCGCCATCCAGTCCGGCGCGACGAAGGAATTCGCCATCTGGAACCCGATCGACCTCGGCTATTCCGCGACCCAGATCGCCTATCGTCTCGCCAAGGGCGAAACCGATGCTGCTCCTGGCTCGGAAATCGAAGCCGGCCGCATGGGCAAGATCAAGGTTGGTGACGGCGGCGAAGCCGCCATGGCCGATCCCTTCGTCTACGACGCCTCGAATATCGAGGAATTCTCCAAGATCTTCTGATCTCGGCGAACAAGACCCGGCGGCTCAAGCCGCCGGGATTTCACTCATTCGGTAAGCACATGATGACCGTTCAATCTGCCAAGCTCGCGGCGGGCGCGATCCCGGCTGGCGAGCCCATTCTCGAAATGCGGGGCATTTCCCAAATCTTCCCGGGCGTAAAGGCTCTGGATCGGGTCGACATCGCCCTCTATCCGGGCAAGGTCACAGCGCTGATCGGCGAGAACGGCGCCGGCAAGTCGACACTCGTCAAGATCCTGACCGGCATATATCGCCCGAACGAAGGCGAGATCCTGATCGACGGCAAGCCCAGGAGCTTCGCCAATGCCCAGGACGCGATCGACGCAGGCGTCACCGCCATCCACCAGGAAACGGTGCTCTTCGACGAGCTGACCGTCGGCGAAAACATCTTTCTAGGCCACGCGCCGCGAACCCGCTTCGGCCTGATCGACTGGCGCACCATCAATGAGCGGTCCCGGGACCTGATGAAGGCGCTGGAAAGCGACATCGATCCGACCACCAAGCTCAAGGACTTCTCGATCGCCCAGCGCCACCTCGTGGCCATCGCGCGGGCGCTATCGGTCGACGCACGCATCGTCATCATGGACGAACCGACGGCTGCCCTCTCGCGCAAGGAGATCGACGATCTCTTCCGTATCGTCGAGGGCCTGAAGCGTCAGGGCAAGGCCATCCTCTTCATCAGCCACAAGTTCGACGAGCTCTATGAGGTCGCCGACAACTACGCCGTATTCCGCGACGGCCGCATGGTCGGCTCTGGGGTACTCAGGGATACGCCTCAGGACGAGATCGTACGGCAGATGGTCGGCCGGGACGTGCATGATGTTTTCCCAAAAGTCGAAGCGGTCATCGGTGCGCCGGTCCTGTGTGTCCGCGGCTACAGCCACGAAACCGAATTCCGCGACATCAGTTTCGACTTGCGCAAAGGCGAGATCCTCGGCGTCTACGGCCTGATCGGCGCCGGCCGCTCCGAACTCTGCCAGTCGATCTTCGGCATCACCCGACCGAAATCCGGCACGATAGAACTCGAGGGGCGCGAGATCACCATCCGCGACACAGCGGAAGCGATCACCGCTGGCATCGTCTACGTGCCCGAAGAACGCGGCCGCCATGGTCTGGCGCTCGAACTGCCGATCTACCAGAACATGTCCCTGCCCTCCTTGATCCGAACCTCCGTCTCGGGCTTCCTGAAGGCGGCCAACGAGTTGAAGCTCGCGCGACGCTTTGCGGAGCGGCTGGATCTGCGTGCGGCGGCTCTCTCGGTTCCGGTCGGCACGCTCTCGGGCGGCAATCAGCAGAAGGTCGTCATCGGCAAGTGGCTCGCCACCTCGCCCAAGGTCATTATTCTCGATGAGCCGACCAAGGGCATCGACATCGGCTCCAAGGCCGCCGTCCACGGTTTCATCTCCGAGCTCGCCTCCGAAGGCCTTTCGATCATCATGATCTCGTCGGAACTGCCCGAAATCCTCGGCATGTCGGACCGTGTGATGGTCATGCGCGAAGGCCTGCAGGCCGGCATCTTCGAGCGCGAGGGCCTCAACGCCGAGACGCTCGTGCGCGCCGCAACTGGCAATGCGTGAGGAATGACCATGCAGAAACTGCTCAAAAATCGTGAAATGCTGCTGGCCCTGATCATCATAGGCATGATCCTGAGCTTCACCACGCGCGCACCCAATTTCGCGTCTCCTGCTAACCTTGCGAACATCTTCAACGACACCTCGATCCTGATCATTCTGGCACTTGGCCAGATGGTCGTTATCCTGACCAAGTCGATCGATCTCTCGGTTGCCGCCAATCTCGCCTTTACCGGCATGGCGGTCGCCATGCTCGACAGCGCCTATCCGGGCCTGCCGCTCGCACTCCTCGTGCTCATTGCAATCGGCATCGGCGCAGCGCTGGGCGCGATCAATGGCTTCCTCGTCTGGGCCCTGCAGATCCCGCCGATCGTTGTCACGCTCGGCACGCTCACCATCTATCGCGGCATGAGTTTTGTGCTCTCGGGTGGCGCATGGGTGAATGCACACCAGATGCAGCCAGACTTTCTGGGCGTGCCGCGTCTGCCGGTGCTGGGCTTGCCGATCCTCTCCTGGGTCGCGATCGCAGTCATCCTGCTGGTCGGCTTCATCCTCGCCCGCACCCCCTTCGGCCGCTCGACCTATGCAGCAGGCGGCAATCCGGTCGCTGCCATCTATGCCGGCATTGATGTCGGTCGCGCCCGCTTCCTCGCCTTCGTCCTCTCGGGCGCGCTCGCCGGCCTCTCCGGTTACCTCTGGGTGTCGCGTTATGCCGTCGCCTATGTCGATATCGCCGCCGGCTTCGAACTCGACAGCGTCGCCGCCTGCGTCATCGGCGGCATCTCGATTGCGGGTGGCATCGGCACCGTGATTGGCACGGTCTTGGGCGCCCTCTTCCTCGGGGTCATCAAGAATGCGCTCCCCGTCATCGGCATTTCGCCCTTCGCCCAAATGGCGATCTCGGGCATCGTCATCGTGCTCGCCGTCGTCTTCAACGCCCGCGCCGAGCGCAAGAAGGGCCGTATCATCCTGCGCGACCGAGCAGCCGGAAAGGAGGCGACGGCATGAGCACTGCAACCGAACAGACCAAGCGCGTCATTCCCGACCGTCTCGAAACACCCTTCCGGCGTCTCCTCGGCAGCTGGGAAGTTCTGCTCTTCTGCGTGGCGGTGTTGATCTTCATCGCGAACTCGATGGCCTCGCCCTACTTTTTGAATGCCTGGAACCTGTCGGACGCCACTTTCAACTTCACGGAAAAGGCGCTGATTGCCTTTGCCATGGCGCTTCTGATCATCGCCGGCGAGATCGACCTTTCGGTTGCCGCGATCATCGCGCTTGCCTCGACTGCCATGGGTTATGCTGCCCAACTCGGCGTCGGGGCACCCGGTCTGGTCGCGATCGGGATCACCACCGGCCTTGCCTGCGGCGCCTTCAACGGCCTGCTCGTTGCTGGCCTGAAGCTCCCCTCGATCGTCGTCACCATCGGCACGATGAGCCTCTTTCGCGGCATTTCCTATCTGGTCCTGGGCGACCAGGCCTTCGGCAAATACCCTGCGGACTTCGCCTTCTTCGGCCAGGGCTATGTCTTCTGGGTCATATCCTTCGAGTTCGTCCTCTTTCTGGTGGTGGCACTGCTCTTCGCCATCCTCCTGCACCGGACGAATTTCGGCCGCCATGTCTATGTGATCGGCATGAACCCGCTGGCGGCCCGCTTCTCCGGCATTCCGGTCGAACGCGTGAAGTTTATCCTCTTCCTGCTGACCGGGCTGATGAGCGGCATCGCTGCCGTTTGCCTCACCTCCCGTCTCGGCTCCACCCGCCCCTCGATTGCCCAGGGCTGGGAGCTTGAAGTCGTCACCATGGTCGTGCTCGGCGGCGTCTCCATCCTCGGTGGATCCGGCACCATCGTCGGCGTCGTCATCGCCGCCTTTGTCATGGGCCTCGTCACCTTCGGCCTCGGACTTCTCAACGTGCCCGGCATCGTCATGTCGATCTTCATAGGCCTGCTCTTGATCATCACGATTGCCCTGCCGATCGTGGCCCGGCGGATCAAGCATGCGAGGAACGCACAATGAGCGAGACCGAACGCCACGTCTTCAAGATGAAACTCAATCCGGGCATGGAAGCGGAATACCGCAAGCGCCATGATGAGATTTGGCCCGATCTCGTCGACCTGCTGCATGACGCCGGCATCAGCGACTACACGATCTATCTCGATCCGGAGACCAGCCTTCTGATCGGCGTTCTCACGCGCACATTGACGCACAAGATGGCCGACCTACCCTCTCACCCCGTGATGAAGCGCTGGTGGGCGCATATGGCCGACATCATGGCAACGAACGCGGACAGTTCACCCTGGGCCGTCGACCTGAAACCAGTCTTCCATATGCCATGAACCAATCCTTCGAACGCATAGCCGTCATCGACGTCGGAAAGACGAATGCCAAAGTGGTCCTCGTCGATGGAAGGACCGGCACCGAACTGGCCGTGCGAAAAACGGCAAACCGGGTCATCCCCGGCCCGCCCTATCCGCATTTCGACATAGAGGCCCTCTGGGCGTTCATGCTGAGGTCTCTGAAGGAATTCGCTGCCGGCCCCGGCTTCGACGCCCTGTCGATCACCACGCATGGCGCATCGGCAGCCCTGCTGAACAACGAGGGCGGCCTTGCCCTTCCGGTATTGGACTACGAACATCTCTACCCGGACGCCATAACCGAAACCTATGGAAAGCTTCGGCCGGATTTTTCGGAGACTTTCTCGCCAGCTCTCACCGGGGGCCTCAATGTCGGCGCGCAGCTGCACTATCAGAGGACAACGTTCCCGGACCAGTTCGACAAGGTCGCAACGATCCTCACCTATCCGCAGTACTGGGCATATCGCCTGACGGGTGTTCCCGCCAACGAGCGGACCTCGCTTGGTTGCCACACCGATCTCTGGCATCCGTTTGAGGGTGGATATTCGGATCTGGTCGACACACTTCATATCCGCGAGCGGATGGCACCCCTGCGCTCCGCTTTCGATGCCCTCGGGCTCATCAGACGGGAAGTGGCCGACGCCATCGGGTTAAACGTCCCGGTGCCCGTCTATTGCGGCCTCCACGATTCCAACGCGTCGCTATTGCCGCATCTCGTCGGCTTCGGCAGCCCATGCACTGTCGTCTCGACGGGAACTTGGGTGATCTGCTTCGGCGTCGGCGCCAAGCCGCAAAGACTGGATCCTTCGCGCGATACGCTGGTCAATGTCGACGCCAACGGTCATGCCGTTCCCTCGTCCCGCTTCATGGGTGGCCGCGAATGGGACCTTCTCACCCGTGACTTGGCGCCCGTCGCGATGGAAGAGGAATTGGTCACCGCCGCTGCAACGGTGATCGAAGCAGGTTCGATGCTCCTTCCAAGCGTGGTGACGGGGACCGGCCCTTTCCCGAATTCGCATGTCCGTTGGCTCAACGAGCCGCAGACTGCAGCCGAACGACTGGCTGCGGCCAGCCTCTACGAAGCCCTGATGACCCAGACCTGCCTCGACCTCATCGAGGCAGAGGGGCCGATCATCGTCGAGGGTCCATTTGCCGCCAATCAACTCTATCTTCGAGCGCTCCACACGCTGACGAAGCGCCCGGTGCACGTATCGGAGTCGAGCACCGGCACGGCGATCGGCGCGGCCCTTCTGACCGGGATCACGCTTGACGTCAAAATGCGGAGCATCAACAACGTGCTCGACGGGCTGGAGGATTATGCTCGGGAGTGGCGATCAAGGGCCGGCGAGCACTAGTCCGTCACGCAGACGATCAACCGCAGAAAATCAACGTCTCTTCGCTGATTGGATCTTATGGGAGCCTACAAGGTGACGATGAGCACCGCTATGAAGGCGATGGAAACAGTCGCGGCGGCCATTGCCACCCGCTGCCGGCAAGCCTCGACAGAACGCCGGGATTTGGGTTCACCGAACAACTTCGCGATGGCATGTGACATGGCCGTCTCCTTCGAACGGAGCCACTCATTGGCTCCGGCTGATATTGACACATTTTCGTCATAATCAACGCCGCGTCAACAATCACGACTAGATTGGTATTCTAAAGATGGGCGGGTTCGGAAAATTCCTCTCTAGGGCGAGCCGGCTTGTCAGCGGATCTCGCCCAGCCAGGGCCATCAGCCAAGTCTTGAGCGAAACGGGATGCCTGTGGACTTGTCAATCGACGGCCCATCAGCCAATACAACTGTTGAATTGTCAGACAACATGACAGACGACAGTCGTACGCTTGTAAGGAGGAGCCATGACAACGCACACGACAGATGAGGCTTCTCGAAGGGGACTGGGACTCGCCGGGATGGCAGGCCCCGCGGTCATGCTGCTCGGCATGCTGCTCTTTGCGATGAACGATGCCATGGGCAAATGGCTGGTGGCAAGTTACGGCCTGGGTCAGGTCATCCTGATCCGTAGCATTGCCGCACTTCTGATCCTCGCCCCCTTTCTCTGGATGGCCGGCCGGAAACCGATCCTGGAGGCGGAGCGACCCTGGCTGCAGTTCATGCGCGTCGTTTTCTCGACACTGGAACTCTTCTGTTTCTACTATGCGGTCATGTATCTGCCGCTGGCCGATGTCATGACCTACTGGCTCGCAGCGCCAATCTATGTGGCAGCGGCGGCGCCCTTCCTGCTTGGAGAAAAGGTCGGCTGGCGGCGCTGGACGGCGATTGCCCTCGGCTTCATCGGGGTCGTGATCACGCTCGAGCCATCAAGCGCCATGTTCACCGCGCCCGCGCTGATCTCGATCATCGGCACCGCGGCCTTTGCCTTCATGATGCTCTCCGGCCGCAGCCTGCGCGGCACGCCGGATAAGACGCTGGTACTCTTCCAGACGGGTGGCGCCGCGGTGATCGGCCTCGTTGCCGCCCCCTTCGGCTGGACACCGATCACGTCGGCAAATGAAATCCTGTTGCTGGGACTTCTCGGCATCGTCGCCATGAGCGCCCATATGCTGGTCAACCGCGCCTTGAAGATCTCGGACGCCGCGACCGTCGCGCCGCTCCAGTACACCCTGCTGCTATGGGCTGTTGTCTTCGGCTATTTCTTCTTCGGCGAAGTGCCTCGATTGACCATGATCGTCGGTGCAACGCTCATCGTCGGTTCGGGCCTGTTCATCTTCTTCCGTGAGCAGCAATTGAAGAAGCGGGACAAGGTCCTGCCCTCCGTCCCAGAATGATCAACTAAAAAGCCCGCAGCGGTCTCCCGCTGCGGGCTTCTTCTGGTGCGGCGCCCAAGGGCGCCACGACCAGGGAGGTCACTTACGGACTTCGGCGAGCTTGGCGAGAATATCGTCAACCACTTCAGCGCCGATCGTGTCCTTGTGCTTTTCATAGACGACCATGGACTTTTCGCGGATGCGCTGCTGCTCTTCCGGCGAAAGCGTGTTCACCTCGAGGCCAGCTGCCTTGATCTTCTCCAGCGACTGCTTGTTGAGGTCGGCGATAACCGAACGCTCGACGTCGCGACCAACCGTTGCGCATTCACGCAATGCTGCCTGCTCTTCCGGCGTATAGGTGTCGAAGATCGCCTTGGAGAAGAGGAAAAGGAACGGCGTGTAGGCGTGGTTCGTCTCGGTGACGTATTTCTGCACCTCGAAGAACTTCGAGGTATCGATCGTCACATAGGGGTTTTCCTGGGCATCGATGGTCTTGGTTTCAAGCGCCGAGAAGACTTCGCCAAATGCCATCGGGGTGGCGTTTGCGCCGAGGTTCTGGAAGGTATCGAGGAAGATGTTGTTCTGCATGACGCGAACCTTCATCCCTTCGAAATCTTCCCACTTCGTCACCGGACGCACCGAGTTCGACAGGTTGCGGAAACCGTTCTCCCAGTAACCGAGATTCACGAGGCCAACGGCTTCGAGCTTCTGGTTCATCATCTCGCCGAATTCGCCGTCGAGCACCTGATAGGCCTCATCAGCGGAGCCGAACAGGAACGGCAGGTCGAAGACGCCGAGCGCCGGCTCGATGCCGACGAGCGGCGAGGACGACGTGACGACGGCTTCCTGCACGCCGGACCGCAGAGCCTGCGTCGCCTGAAGGTCGCCACCGAGGGCACCGCCCCAGAATGCCTGCAGCTTCAGCTTGCCACCGGACTTCTCGTCCAGGCACGACTGCATGGCTTCGATGCCGTTACCAACCGGGTGATCGGCATTGATGCCGTTCGATACGCGGATGGTGCGATCGTTGAACTCGGCGAATGCCGGAACGGCTCCGGAAACGGCGAATGCCAGTGCTGTTGTTGCGAGTAGTGTCTTCCTCATGGTGTATCCTCCCTTGGATTTTAATGAGTGGGTTGAACTTCGTTCATCACCGTAGCCATTGCGCCGGCACGATGACGATGTCGGGAAATATGACGAGCAGCACGAGAACCAGCACCTGCGCGAGCAGGAATGGAACAATGCCCGTCACGACTTTGCCAAGCGGGACGCGCCCGACCCCGCTGACCACGTTGAGCACCACGCCGACGGGCGGGGTGATCAAGCCAATGCAGCAGTTCATGATGAACATGACACCGAAATAGACCGGGTCGATGCCCGCCTGCTTGATGATCGGCATCAGCACAGGCGTCAGGATCAGGATGGTCGGCGTCAGGTCCAATGCGGTTCCGACGACGAGAACCAGCGCCATGATGACGAACATCAGCAGCATCGGCCGATCGATCAGGGGTTCGATATAGCGCGTGATCTCGCCGGGAATGTTGGCTGCAGTGATCAACCAGGCGGAGACCAGGGCCGCGCACACCAGGAACATGATGATCGAGGTGGTCTTGGCCGCCTGCAGGATGACACGCGGAAGATCCTTTGGCTTAAGCTCGCGATAGATCACCATGCCGACGAACATGGCATAGGCAGCCGCAATGACAGCCGCTTCCGTTGGCGTGACCACCCCGGCCTTGATCCCGCCAAGGATGATCACCGGCATGCCGAGCGCCCAGGCGGCACGCCCGGTGACGCGCAGCCGCTCTTTCGCTGGCGCCTTCGGCAAGGGCAGCACGTTGTCCTTGCGAACAACGATTTGCCAGGCAATGACCAGCGCGATCCCCATCAACATGCCGGGCACGATCCCCGCCATGAAGAGCTGTGTGATCGAGACATTCGCAGCAACACCGAAGACGATAAACGCCATCGACGGCGGGATGACGGGTGCGATGATGCCCCCGGATGCAATCAGGCCGGCAGAGCGCGGCACGTTGTATCCCGCCTTGGCCATCATCGGGATCAGGATCGCGGCCAAAGCTGCGGTATCGGCAGCGGCCGAACCGGAAATGCTGGCCATGATCACGGCAGCCATGATGGCGACGATGCCGAGGCCGCCGCGAATATGCCCCACGCAGGCAATCGCGAACTCGATGATGCGCCGCGACAGGCCGCCAGAATTCATCAGCTCTCCGGCCAACACGAAGAACGGGATGGCGAGCAGCGTGAACGTATCGGCGCCCGCGATCATGTTCTGCGCTATGATCTGGCTGTTGAACATGCCCATGTACCACATGAGCGTGACGCCGCAGAACATCAGCGCGAAGGCGACGGGGACGCCAATGGCCATGGCGCCGAGCAGCGAGGTGATGAAGACGACAAGGGTCATCAGGCGCGCTCCACCAGCTTCTCGATGCCGTGGTGTTCGCCTGCAAAGGCTGCGATTTCACTCTCGGTGACACGCCCGGTGACCAGACGGAAGAGGCGTTCGAGCGCAATCAGGCTGCAGCCGGCACCCGTGAAGAAGCCGATGCCGTAGACCCAGCCCATGGAGAGCCCGGTCACTGGTGCACTCATGCTGGCATTGATCGGCAACTGCTTCCAGGTTCCCCAGAAGAAGATGGCAGAAACGCCGAGGATCAGGAGATTGGAAAGGATCATGCAGAGGACCCGGCCCCGCCGACCGAACAGGGCCACCAGGCTTTCAACGCCCATATGGCCATATTCGCGAAAGCCGACGACCGCGCCAATGAAGGTCAACCAAACGAAGAAATAGCGGGCCATTTCATCCGAGACCGTGAGGCCGGAGTTGAAGCCGTAGCGCAAGACGACGTTGACGAACACCATGACCGCCATGCCCGACAAGAGCAGGATCAGCAGCAGTTCAAGCAGCTTGTAGAAGAGATCGACAACTCTGGTCATACGCCCTCACGCCTTGTCGAGCAGGCCGCGCTGGGCCAGGTTGCGGAAAAGAGCACGTGTTCCGAAGGTCCATTCCGGGCAGGCGTCCGTGCGATCGACCCAGTTCACCAGGCGACCAAGCGTCGGTGTCGCGATCTCGACGCGATCGCCAACCTCATGCGTGAAGCCAAGGCCAGCACCACGGCGATCCTTGACCGGCGCGAACATGGTGCCGAGGAACAGAACCGCGCCATCGGGATATTGGTGATTGCGGTTACGCAACTGCGCAACAAGGTTTTCCGGCGCACGGCTGATCGCTTCCATCGGACTTTCCCCCGTCATTTCAAAGCCGTCCTCGCCGCGTACGAGCAGCGAAACGCGAACCTTGCGCAGCACGTCCATCGTGAAGCTGCCATGGAAAAGCCGGACGAAGGGCCCTATCGAGCACGATGCATTGTTGTCCTTCGCCTTCCCCAGGAGCAGCGCCGACCGCCCCTCGACATCCCTCAGATTGACGTCGTTGCCGAGTGTCGCGCCGATGATCTTGCCGTCGGAACGAACGGCAAGAACGATTTCAGGCTCAGGATTGTTCCATTGGGAAATGGGGTGAATGCCGACTGAATCGCCACAGGTCACCGACGACATGGGCTGGGCCTTGGTGAAGATCTCCGCATCCGGGCCGATACCGACCTCCAGGTACTGAGACCAGAGACCCATATCCTGCAGCAGCGCTTTAACCTTCGCTGCCTGCTCGGAGCCGGCGACGAGCCCACGCAGGCTGTCGCCCAGCACGGGTGCCAGCTTCTCGCGGATCGCCTGGGCACGGCCGGCATCGCCCTTCGCCTGCTCCTCGATCACCCGCTCCAGCATGCTGTCGGCGAATGTCACACCGGCAGCCTTGACCGCTTGCAGATCGATGGGAGCAAGCAGATGACCGGCCTCGCCGGACAGGAACTGGTCGAGCGCGCCAAGAGACGGCAGGCTCTCGTCAGCCACCAAGCGCTCGGCGAGATCGTCCAACTCGAATAGGCCGGAAGCTGTAGGAGAAATGCTTGTCAGGTCGCAGAGGGTGCCATGGCGCACGATCACCGGGCAGGGACCGCCGGCCGCCTTCGACCACACTCTGCCCACCAGCACAGCCTGGGAGGAATCTTCCGGCAGAATATAGACGGATTCGAGACTTTGACGGCGCTGCAAGATGGACCTCCTCCTTGTCCTCCGGCATGAACGACCCTGTCGCCTGCCATATTGTCAGGATGTCTGACAACTCTTAATCCGAATTAATAGGGTCAGATTTGATGCCTGTCTACCCCGGACGACGGACTTGTGGACAAAGCTGCCGCACGAGACCGTCTCAGAACTGCTCGAGGCTGAGATCGATGCGGCTTGCCGCACCGTGCAGATGCGCGCGCATGGCCTCGCGTGCGCCAGCACCGTCCCGCTTGGCGATCGCGTCTCTCAGCCGGACGTGTTCGGCAATGGTCACTTCGACGATTTCTTCGAGCACGGCGCGGGAGCGTGCCGCATCAATCGCCAGGCTGATGCGCTCGGCGATGAAGCCGATAAACAGGGCGAAATACTCGTTGTGCGTCGCCTCGGCGACCGCGCGGTGGAAGGCGAGATCGGCGACGATCCCCTGCTCCGTCCACTTTTCGGCCCCCGTCATGCGCGACAGCGCCTCGTCTATCTTTGCGAGATCCTCTGAGGTGTGATGCACGGCGGCAAGACCCGCGGCTTCGATTTCAAGCGGCACGCGCAGCTGAAAGAGCGCGCGAAAACTTTGCGGCTCGGAGAGCTCGCCATCCTTGATGCGGATCGGTCTGGCCGAAGGTTCGCTGACGAAAGCCCCCACGCCTTGCCTCGTCTCCACCATGCCTTCGTTCCGCAACTGGGCAATGGCCTCGCGCACGACAGAGCGGCTGACGCCGAGTGTCTTGGCCAGAACATGCTCGGTCGGCAATCGCTCGCCGGGCTTCAAGCGCCCCTGGCTGATCTCGTCGGCCAATTGCGCGGCAATTCGGGCGGGCAGGTGCTCACTGCGCCTGATCTGTCCGAAATTCAATTGCCCGAGGTCGATCGACATGCCCGCTGGTCTCCTTGCCACCTGCTCCGGTATTTCACGAATCCGCACTCGAATTCAATTGGCAACCCGGGTTCATGATCCCCGAGGGATCGATGGCCCGCTTGATCGCAGTCAGGAGATGTAGCTGCGTGGCCGGCACACGCGAGAGAAAATCCGGCTTCTTCAAGCGACCGATACCATGCTCGGCGCTCATCGAACCCTGGAAACTATCCAGAACATCATTCACGACGTGCTTGGCCGTGTAGATACGCTCGGCCACCTCGTCCCTGGAAAGGCCAGAAGGCGGCAGCACGTTGAGATGCACGTTCCCGTCGCCGACATGACCATAGGAAACGCAGGTGCAATCCGGCAAGCGCGCTGCGATGGCTGCTTCCGCCTGTTCGACGAACTCCGGAAGACGCGACAAAGGCACAGACACATCCGTTCGAAGGTGTGGCCCCCGTTTGGCCTGCCCTTCATTCATGCCCTCGCGGAAGAGCCAGAGAGAACGGGCCTGGCTCCGCGACGTCGCAACGACGCCGTCCAGCACCAGGCCGTCCTCCAGCACGCCCTCAAGAAAGCGGTGCATCAGGTCTTCGATATCCACGAGGCCGGAACCCGAGATCTCGAGCAGTACATAGGCCGGATAATCGGCACTCATCGGCATGGCGAGATCGGGTATCGCTTCCTGCGCGAGGGTGAAAGCGATCGGCGGCATGAATTCGAAGGCCGACATGAGGTCACAGCAGTCGCGCCGTGCACGCCGATAGAGCGTGATCGCATCCGACAAAGCTCCGAGCCCCAGCAAAGCCGTCGCAACCTTCTCTGCCGGCGGAGCAAGCTTGAAGGCAGCGGCGGTGACGATGCCGAGCGTGCCCTCGGCCCCGATGAACAACTGTTTCAGATCGATCCCGCGATTGTCCTTGCGCAGCGTCGACAGACCATCGAGGATCGACCCGTCGGGGAGAACGACCTCTAGGCCAAGCACGAGCTCACGCGTCATGCCATAGCGCAACACGTTGATTCCGCCTGCATTGGTCGAGACATTGCCGCCGATCCGGCAGGAGCCCTGCGCACCGAGCGCAAGCGGAAAGTAGAGCCCTGCATCCTCGACCTTGTCCTTGAAGTCCTGCAGGATGGCGCCCGCCTCGACGACGGCCGAGAAATCATCTGCATCGATGCGGCGGATCGCCGTCATACGCTCGAGACTGACAACAACCTGGCTCGCCGGTGCGTCGGGAGTGCCTCCGAGAACCAGCCCCGTATTGCCGCCTTGCGGCACGATAGTCAGCCCCAGCGAGCGGATGGCCCGAACGGCAAGGGAGACCTCCTCGGTCGTTCGCGGACGGACAACCGCGACAGCACCGGTCGTGACATCCCCATGCCAATCCCGGCAGTAGCGCTCGACCTCCGCACCGACGACAACCATGTCAGGTCCGAGCGCCTCGATGAGACCAGGAACCGGGTTGCCCGCCCCGCTCCACAAATCCTTGCTCCCGATCGCGCTTTCCACGGCCATCATCAGTCTCCCCGTCGGCCCATCTGGAGATGGACAAAGAATTCGGTTTCCACGAGAATGATATAAGGTTATCAGACAACCTTACAAATGGTTTTTGAAGAAGGCCCTTGTGCAGAGGCGCGCGGGGTCGAAGAATGACATGGGAGGAGACTGTCACATGCATATTCTGGTGATTGGCGCGGCCGGCATGGTCGGACGCAAGCTGGCGCAACGACTCACCCGCGATGGAGAACTGCAGGGACGGCAGATCACGGCGATGACGCTCGCCGATGTCGTGGCGGCCGACGCCCCCGCCGGCTTCGACGGCAAGGTGACGATCGAAGCCATCGATCTATCTGAGCCCGCATCCGCCGAGCGCCTGATCGCATCGCGCCCCGATGTCATCTTCCATCTCGCTGCGATCGTCTCTGGTGAAGCGGAACTCGACTTCGAAAAGGGTTACAAGATCAACCTCGACGGCACCCGCTATCTGTTCGAGGCAATCCGCCTCGCCCATATGGTGGACGGCTATTGCCCGCGTGTGGTCTTCACCTCGTCGATCGCGGTCGTCGGTGCACCACTGCCCTATCCGATCCCGGACGAGTTCCACACCACGCCGCTGACCAGCTACGGCACGCAGAAGGCGATTTGCGAACTGCTGCTCTCCGACTATTCCAGGAAGGGGTATTTCGACGGTATCGGCATCCGCCTCCCGACGATCTGCATTCGCCCCGGCAAGCCGAACAAGGCAGCCTCGGGCTTCTTCTCCAACATCCTGCGCGAGCCGCTGGTCGGCCAGGAGGCAGTCTTGCCGGTCGGCGAGGATGTCCGCCACTGGCATGCCTCGCCCCGATCTGCGGTCGGCTTCCTCATCCACGGCGCAAACATCGACCTGGAAACGGTGGGCCCACGCCGCAACCTGTCGATGCCAGGCCTCAGCGCCACCGTTGGCGAGCAAATCGAAGCCCTGCGCCGCGTGGCAGGCGAGAAGGCGGTCAAACTCATCCGCCATGAGCCCGACGAGATGATCATGCGCATCTGCGCAGGCTGGGCTCCTGGCTTCGAAGCAACCCGCGCCCGCGCACTCGGCTTCACCGCCGAAAACTCTTTCGATGAAATCATTCGGGTGCATATCGACGATGAGCTGGGAGGCAAGCTTTGACGGGAACGGAAAACAGGCAGATCGCCTTTCTCGGGACGGGACTGATGGGCGCGCCCATGGCGAGGCGCCTGCTCGCGGCTGGTTTCCAAGTCACGGTGTGGAACCGCGATAGGGCCAAGGCAGAGCCTCTGGCGGCGGCCGGCGCCAGGCTTGCAGAGAGCCCGACAGACGCCGTCTCCGGCGCGAGCGTGATCTTCACCATGCTATCGGATGGCGCCGCGGTGGAAGACGTGCTTTTCACCAAGGGCGCGGCTGAAGCGCTGGCAAAGGGCACGGTCGTCATCGACACATCTTCGATCGCACCGCCAATCGCAAAAGATCACGCGAGCCGGCTCGCCGATCGCGACATCGCTCACGTCGATGCACCCGTGTCGGGTGGCGTCGTCGGGGCGGAAGCCGGCACGCTGGCAATCATGGCGGGCGGCGATGCCGATGTCATCGAGAGCTTGGCCGATGTCTTCGCACCGCTCGGCCGCGTCACCCATGTCGGCCCCTCGGGCGCTGGCCAGATCTGCAAGCTCGCCAACCAGCAAATCGTCGCGATCACCATCGGCGCCGTTGCAGAGGCGATGATGCTCGTTGAAGCCGGCGGCGCATCGCGGGAGAAGTTTCGCGAAGCCATCCGCGGCGGCTTTGCCGAAAGCCGCATCCTGGAACTGCACGGACAACGGATGGTCGAGCGGCGCTTCGAGCCGGGCGGCCCCTCGCGCCTGCAGTTGAAGGACCTGAATGCCGTCGCCGCCATGGCCGAGACCTTTGGCCTTGAGCTTCCGTTGACCTCGGATGTTCGCCAGGCCTTTGAGGCCTTTGTTGCAGAAGGTCACGGCGAACTCGACCACAGTGGCCTTCTGCTTCAACTGGAAAAAATCAACCACCGCAAAGGTGCCGCCGATGACCGAGTCTGAGAAACCGAAACGCCGCCTCCGCTCACAGGACTGGTTCGACAATCCCGATCACCTCGACATGACCGCGCTCTACCTAGAGCGCTTCATGAACTACGGCACGACGCCGGAGGAACTGCGCTCCGGCAAGCCGATCATCGGGATCGCCCAATCGGGCTCCGATATCAATCCCTGCAACCGACACCATCTGGAACTTGCCAAACGCGTGCGCGATGGTATCCGCGACGCCGGCGGCATTCCGATCGAGTTCCCGTCGCATCCGCTGTTCGAGAACTGCAAGCGACCGACGGCAGCCCTCGACCGCAACCTTGCCTATCTCGGCCTGGTCGAGTTGCTCTACGGCTATCCCTTCGACGGTGTCGTGCTGACGACCGGCTGCGACAAGACCACGCCCTCTGCCCTGATGGCGGCGTCGACGGTCGACCTCCCGGCCATCGTGCTCTCCGGCGGGCCCATGCTTGACGGCTGGCATGATGGCGAACTGGTGGGTTCCGGCACGGTGATCTGGCGCTCTCGCCGCAAATATGCGGCCGGCGAGATCAGCCGCGAGGAATTCCTAGAGCGCGCCCTCGATTCGGCCCCCTCTCCCGGCCATTGCAATACCATGGGCACCGCGTCGACAATGAACGCTATTGCCGAGGCACTCGGCATGTCGCTCACCGGCTGCGCTGCCATTCCGGCCGCCTATCGTGAACGCGGCCAGATGGCCTATCGCACGGGCAAGCGGGCGGTCGAACTCGTGCTTGAAGACATCCGCCCCTCGGACATTCTCACCCGCGACGCATTTCTCAATGCCATCAGGGTCAACTCAGCGATCGGCGGATCGACCAACGCCCAGCCGCATCTGATGGCCATGGCCAAGCATGCCGGCGTGGAACTCTTGCCCGAGGACTGGCAGGTTCACGGCTACGACATTCCGTTGCTCGCCAACGTCCAGCCGGCCGGCGCCTATCTCGGCGAGCGGTTCCACCGTGCCGGAGGTGTACCGGCAATCATGTGGGAGCTGATGCAGGCTGAAAAGCTCGACGCAAACTGTCGCACGGTGACTGGCCGCACCATGGCTGAGAACCTGGAGGGAAGAGAGGCGACGGATCGGGAGGTGATCAAGCCCTACCACGAGCCGATGCGAGAACGCGCGGGCTTCGTTGTGCTGAAGGGCAACCTCTTCGATTTTGCCATCATGAAGACGAGTGTCATTTCCGAGGGTTTCCGCCTGCGTTACCTACAGGAAAAGGGCCGCGAAGGCATCTTTGAGGGCCGCGCGATCGTCTTCGACGGCTCGGAGGATTACCACAAGCGCATCAACGATCCCGCCCTCGAGATCGACGAGGACTGCGTTCTTGTCATCCGCGGCGCCGGCCCGCTTGGCTGGCCGGGCTCGGCCGAAGTGGTCAACATGCAGCCGCCGGATCACCTCATTAAGCGGGGCATCCTCAGCCTGCCGACGATTGGCGACGGCCGCCAGTCCGGCACGGCCGACAGCCCGTCGATCCTCAACGCATCGCCTGAAAGCGCGGCGGGCGGCGGTCTGGCCTGGGTGAGGACCGGAGACGTCATTCGCATCGACCTGAACCAGGGGCGTTGTGACATGCTGGTCGGCGACGAGGAAATCGCAAGGCGCAAGGCCGAGGGCATTCCGCCCGTGCCGAAAGACGCAACACCATGGCAGCGGCTCTATCGCCAGACGGTCACCCAGCTAGCCGATGGTGCGACGATCAAAAACGCCGAGGATTTCCGTCAGATCTCCAAGACGCCGCCGCGCCACAACCACTGACAAGCAACTCGGCCGTTTGCTGCCTATTGGAGAAACAGTCGAAAAATCAAGGGCAAGACAAGTTTCATCGGGAACCGTCCGAAGGGAATTTCATTCTCCTGTCACAGACGATGGATGGAGATCCCGATGAAACCCGTTATAAAACTGCTCTCAGCGTCAGCGCTCGCCGCCGGGATGGTGATTGGTGGCGTCGTCCTCGCGTCAGCCGCGCTCGCCCCGGAAGAAGACCCCCACCGATTCACCGGCCTCGACATCAAGGACCTCTGGACGATGGAGCCTGTCCGGATCGACAGGACCGCACAGAATCTGGAGCGCTTGCCACCCCGCTATGCAAGCCATGTCGTGATGGTCGAACCGGACGCACAGGCGACGGATCGGAGTGTGCAAACCGCAGCATCCGAGCGGGGTTCCGAGGTTGCCGACATCGACATCCTTGTCACCGCCGCGATCGATGAACCGACCTCAGGCTTCGGCGCCGATACGCTGCCTCCGGAGCATTTTTCCTGGTGCGAAGCGCGCTATCGTTCCTACGATCCCGTCCGCAACACCTATCGCAGCTTCAGCGGCGAGACCCGCCCTTGTGACTCACCCTATCAGGTCGAGGTCATGGCCGAGCTTGACGAAGGTGATGCGCAGGTCATGACCGTCAGTGCTGGCGGGAACAATCCTGGTGCTGGCATGGAAAACGAAGGCCACGTCATGGCCTGCATGGAGCGCTATCGCTCCTATCGTCCGAGCGACAACACCTATCAGCCTTATGGCGGCGGCCCGCGGCAGCCCTGTCAGTTGGCGTCGTTCTGACGCTAACAGGCCTTGGCCAGAATGAGGCCCGGCGGCGGGCTAACCGTCTGACCGCCGGCCACTTTTTCACTGATATAGCTCAGGGCATTTTGAAGGCCGTTCATCGTATAGGGCTTCTCGATTGCCCCGATGGCGCCGACGAAATCTTCTGGTATCCGTTTGATGTTCCCGGTCACGAACACGAAGGGAACCTCGCGTTCCGCAAGGCGACGACCGATCTCGATTCCTGAGGGACCATCGCTGAGGTGGACATCGACGAAGGCGAATTCCGGCGTGCTGGATTCGATAATGTCGAAGGCGGCCTTGCGCGACGCGGCCGTTCCCACGACGACATGGCCGGCGGCCTCCACTTCAAGCTCCAGCTCGAGGGCAAGAAGCGCCTCATCCTCGACGATCATGATCCTCAAGCTTCTGTTTCCTTTGCTTCTTCGACCAGCATTGTGACCTGAACATCGGTCCGGTAGCCCTCGACCTCTCGCACGATCTTCGCGCCCAACTGCTTGGCACAGGTCTCCAGCATCAGCTTGCCGAAAGCTTCTTCCTCCGGGTTGACGGAGACCGGCTTCGTTGTGTCCGTAACCCGGATCAAGAAATGCCCGTTGGTTCGCCGCACCTCTAGATGGATATCTCCACCCCCATCGCTCAGTCCCCGCCGCACGGCATCCAGAACCAGCTCATTGATGATGAGGGCAAGCGGCGAAGCCTTGACCGCAGGTACGAACACGGGCGAAAGATCGGTCGTTACCCGGATGTCGTCGCGCTTCAAGGCACCCACCAGATCCTCGATCAGATCCTTTGCAAAATCCGACACGTCGAAACGCCCAAGGTCAGCGCTTGTGAACAGCTTTCGCTGTACCGTGCTGAGCGCCTCGACACGATTGAGCACCGAAAACAGGGTTCGTTTCACCAGATCGTTTTCGGACATCCGCGCCTGCAGCTTGACGATCGAGGCGATGGTCAGGAGGTTGTTCTTCACACGGTGGTCGACCTCATGCACCAGAAGCGTCTGGGCCTTCAGCGCTTCCGACAGATCATGCGTTCGCCGTGCGACCTCACGCTCGGCCGAATGCCGCGCTTCGGCCAGATCGAGCTCCTTGCTCTTGATCGTGGTGAAATCGAGCTGCGATGCAAAGAAGTAGACCACTTCGCCGTCGGCATCCCTGACGGGGCTGACGAAAAGCGCATTCCAGAACTGGCTACCGTCCTTGCGGTAGTTGAGGATGTCGATCGCAAGGTCCTGCTCTGCCGCAATCGCCTCGCGCAGACGTGCGACCGCATTGCTGTCCGTTTCCGGTCCCTGCAGCAGACGGCAATTGCGCCCGATAAGTTCATCGATGCTGTAACCAGTGAGGTTCGAAAACGCCTGATTGCAGAAAATGATCGGATTGTCGGGCTGGCGCGGATCCGTGATCAGCATCGGCATGCGGGTAGCCTTGAAGGCTGCCGCGAACGGATCCTCGGAGGGATGGGAGGCGAGAAGACGGTCGCCGGCGTCTCGTGCGTCGCGCCGCGAGGAGTTTTGATCAGACATTCATACCTAGTCCTGGAACAGGCCACCCTCGACAACAGCGCCCCAACGAAAAAGTTCCGCGGCCATTTAAAAAAATTTTGACGAATGGCAATTTTGAAATGCGAAGACCGCCAGAGACCAGCCATATCAGGCAATAGACACGCAAACGTGTTTGTCTTATCTGACAAGACTTGAAGCCGTAACGCGAAGCTCAAGGCACCCGGATATATGTCCAACGACGAGCAACCTAACGTCATACCCGGCTTTCTCAGGAATGGTGGCCAGATGGCCGAGCTCATCCTGAAACGCGATTGGTCGGACAGTCTCGGCTCCATCGAGGAGTGGCCAGCCGCCCTGCGCTCGGCCCTCTCGATCTGTCTCAACTCCAGCTTTCCGACCGCCATCTACTGGGGGCCGGAAATGCGGCTGCTCTACAACGACAGCTGGGCACCCATTCCGGCAGAACGCCATCCCTGGGCTCTGGGCAAACCGGCGGCCGAAGTCTGGTCGGACATCTGGGACGTCGTCGGGCCACAATTCCGCCAGGTGATGACCACCGGCGAAGGCGTGACAACCTATGACCAGTTGCTGATCATGGACCGCAACGGCGTTCCGACGGAAGGCTACTGGAACTATAGCCTGTCCAGCATTCGCGACGAACACGGCAACATCGTCGGCATATTCAACCAGGGCAACGAAACCACGGCTGCCGTCCTCGCGAGGCGCCAGACCCAGGAAGAGATCGCCCGGCTGGGGCGGCTTTTTGCGCAGGCACCGGCCGCGATCGCCATTCTGGAGGGCCCGTCGCATACGTTCAAGCTGGTCAACCCGGCCTATGAAGACCTCGTGCAGCGAAGCAACTTGCTGGGACGATCGGTTGAAGAGGCCCTGCCGGAGGTCAAGGATCAGGGCTTTATCCACCTGCTCGATACCGTCTATGCAAGCAACGAACCCTATCAGGGTAAGGCGGTGCCTGTGGAATTCATGCGCGCCGATGGGGAGCGCCAGGGACGGTATGTGGATTTCGTCTTCCAGCCGATCACCGACACGGCGGGCCAGCCCTCCGGCATCTTCATCCAGGCTTCCGACGTCACCGAGGCGACAACGGCCATGGCGGCTCTGCGGGAAAGTGAGCAGCGCTTCGAAGCCATCGTGAACTCGATCGACCAGATGATCTGGTCGACCCGGCCGGATGGCTATCACGACTACTTCAATCAGCGTTGGTACGAATATACCGGCGTGAGCAAGGGCTTTACCGACGGCTCGGAATGGGAAAATGTCTTTCATCCCGATGATCGGGCGGAAACCCGGGCAAAGTGGCAGCACAGCCTGGAGACCGGCGAACCGTATCACGTGGAATACCGTCTTCGACATCGCAGCGGTGTCTATCGCTGGGTCATCGGACGCGCCCAGTGCGTGCGTGACGAGAACGGCGAAATCACCCGCTGGTATGGGACCTGCACAGATATTCACGATCTCAAGGTGGCCGAAGAAGCACGTCAGCTTCTGCTGCGGGAGCTCAACCACCGCGTCAAGAACCTCTTTGCGATCACCGCCGGCATGATCAACATGACTGCACGGTCCTCGCCGTCGGTGAGCGTGATGGCACAATCCCTGCACGGTCGCCTGCAGGCCCTGGCGAAGGCCCATCACCTGATCCAGCCGGCAATCAGCGCCGGATCCTCAGCTGCAGAAACCGTTGCCTTCCACGCACTTCTGGAAGAGATCCTCTCCCCCCATCTGGCGGATCGTGACAGGCAAGTCACCCTAAAAGGCCCGGAAATCCGTCTCGGCCCGCATGCATCGACGAGCTTTGCCCTGATCTTTCATGAACTTGCGACCAATGCGGCAAAGTATGGCCCCTTCCGCGACGCGGATGGGAGGCTCGATGTGCGCTGGCGGATGGACCAGGATGCGCTGCATCTGGAATGGCAAGAAAATGTCACCAAGCCCGAGATCAAGGCTCCAAGCCAGGAGGGCTTCGGCAGCAAGCTCGCGCGCACCAGCGCAATTCATCACCTCGGCGGAAGCATCGATTTTGAGTGGCTGCCGGGCGGTGTCAGCATTGCCCTCAAAGCAGCCGAAGATCGGCTTGCCAAGTGAGCGCAGCTTGAAGCACGCGTGTTTTTTGTGGCGCCAAAATGCAAAGAGCGCCCGGATAGGGCGCTCGCAGGATCAGCTGGGGACGTTGGCGCTCGATGCGCCAGGCGGCGACAATAGCGCCCATCCCTGTATGTCGAATCAGTAGCGCGGGAAATCCGCGGGGTTGATTCCGAGCGTCTTCAGGTGGTGATCCTTCGGACGACGATGCCCTTCGACAGCGGCAGCGGCAGAGCTTGCAGCGCCGAATACGGCGATGGCACGACCGAGGAAACCCTGCTGGATGGACTTGCGGAGGCTAGACATTTCTTTGCTCGCTTTCTTGTTTGCAAGCAGAAGATGATACTCCAACGACCGAAATACAATGGACGGAAAGTCACGACAGCCATGCAACCGATGCAGGCCGGGTTAATCGGACACTGCATCGGGACATGGCAATTGAGGCATCAGTCCTCGCTGCCGGCGACCTGAGCCAGAACCTGGCCCTTGCCCCGCGCCCGAAGGATCATCGGCACGATCAGGGCAATGGCGGCCAGCGCCAACAGGATTGCTGCAATTGGCGACGTCACCAGAACTGTCGGGTCGCCCTGGCTGATTGACAAGGCACGGCGCAGCTGCTGCTCGGCCATCGGCCCGAGGATCAGGCCGACGATCACAGGGGCGATCGGATAGCCGAAGACGCGCATGACATAGCCGAGCACACCGAAGGTCAGGAGCAGTCCGAGTTCGAACACCGACGGATTGGCGCCAATCGTGCCGAGCGTCGCAAACACCAGAATGCCGGCATAGAGCCACGGCTTGGGAATGGTCAGGAGCCGAACCCAGAGACCGATCAGCGGCAGGTTGAGGACGAGCAGCATGAAGTTGGCGATCAGCAGCGAGGCAATCAGACCCCAGACGAGCTGCGGATTGGTCGCAAACAACAGTGGGCCTGGCTGCAGGCCAAACTGCTGGAAACCCGCAAGCATGATCGCAGCGGTCGCCGTGGTCGGCAGGCCGAGCGTCAGCAGCGGAACCAGCGTTCCGGCAGCAGAGGCATTGTTGGCCGCCTCTGGCCCGGCGACACCCTCGATCGCACCTTTCCCGAACTCTTCCGGATGCTTCGAGAACTGCTTCTCCGCTGAATAGGACAGAAAGCTCGACACGTCGGCACCACCGGCAGGCATGGCGCCGATCGGGAAACCGATCGCCGTACCACGAAGCCAGGGCTTCCAGGAGCGGCTCCAATCGGACTTGTTCATCCAGAGCGAACCACGCACGGCTTCGACCTTTTCCGGAGCCCGGGCTCCTTGGGCCGCGACATAGAGCGTCTCGCCGATGGCGAACATCGCAACCGCAAGCGTGGTGACTTCGAGGCCATCGAGCAGATCCGGCACGCCGAAACTCAGTCGTGTCTGGCCGGTCAGCTGATCGATGCCGACGATCGAGAAGGCGAGGCCGACAAAGAGTGCTGTCAGGCCGCGCAGGGTCGAGTCGCCGAAGGCTGCGGAGACGGTAACGAAGGCGAGCATCATCAGCGCGAAGTATTCGCGCGGACCGAAGGACAGGGCGAATTTCACGACATAGGGCGCAATGAAAGCAAGCGCGATGGTTGCCAGAAGGCCGGCAACGAAGGAGCCGATCGCGGCCGTGGCGAGCGCCGGCCCGCCACGCCCGGCGCGGGCCATCTTGTTGCCTTCGAGCGCGGTCACGATCGACGCGCTCTCGCCTGGCGTGTTGAGCAGGATCGACGTCGTCGAGCCGCCATACATCCCGCCATAGTAAATGCCGGCAAACATGATCAGCGAACCGGCGGGATCGAGCTGGTAGGTCACCGGCAGCAGGAGTGCGACGGTCAGCGCAGGACCGATGCCCGGTAGGACGCCGACGAGCGTGCCGAGCGTAACGCCGATCAGCGCGTAGAATAGGTTGATCGGCTGAGCGGCGATCGCCAGCCCCTGGAGAAGGAAATCAAACGTATTCACGGGGTTCCCCTCAGAAGAACAGCCGTTCGAGTGGACCCGCCGGCAATGACAGTTGCAGGAAACGCGCGAAGAGGATCCACACGACGAACGAGAGAGCTATGCCTGCGGGCAGCGAGATCCAGAACTTCCTTTTCCCGAAGCCGGCCGCGGTCATGGCGAACAGAACACCTGTTGCAAGCGAGAAGCCCAGCGTTTTCAGGAGCAGCATCTGCGCTGCGAGCCCGGCCACGATGAAAAGCACAGGCGGTAGCTCCTGATGCTCGCGCTCCGGAAGATCTCGGCGCATCGCAGCGAACACCGTCCAGATGCCAAGGCCGATCAGACCGATGGCAATGCCCTTCGGCACCGTCGCAGGACCGATCCCGGAATAGCTGTTACCGCCTTGCAGACGGGCGACGACATCGTAAAAGATCAGGCCCGCCACGGCGACCAGCACCGCGGCGATGACCAGCGCCGCCCAATCTGGGCGACGCGTACGATGTCCGGAAGAATGACCTTCCGTGCTCATTTCACCAGACCGATGTCTTTGAGAATGGCCTCGGTGGCAGCGATGTCCTTGGCGAGCTGCTCTTCAAAGGCAGCGCCGGCAAGGTAGGTGTCCTGCCAGTTCTTGGTCTTCAACGTTTCCTGCCAGCCAGCCGACTTCGCGAGCTTTTCGATATCAGCCGTGACGGCGGCCTTCTGTTCGTCGGTCAGGCCTGGAGCGGCCGCAACCATACGCCAGTTCTGCAGCACGACATCGAGACCGCTTTCCTTGAGCGTCGGAGCATCGGCACCTTCGATACGCTCGGCGCTGGAAACAGCGAGCAGACGAAGCGTACCCGCCTCAACCTGCGCCTGGAATTCGCCATAGCTGGAGATGCCGACGGTCACCTGACTGCCGAGGATGGCAGCAAGCGCTTCACCGCCGCCAGAATAGGCGATGTAGTTGATCTTGGTCGGGTCGACGCCAGCAGCCTTGGCGATCAGGCCAGCACCGATGTGGTCGGTACCACCAGCCGAGCCGCCAGCCCAGGACACGGAACCCGGATCGGCCTTCAGCTTTTCAACGAGCTGGCCGATGTTCTCGATATCGGAATTGGCGGGGACGACGATCGCTTCATATTCACCCGTCAGGCGGGCGATCGGCGTAACATCCGCCAGCGTCACCGGCGACTGGTTGGTCAGGATCGCACCGACCATGACATAGCCACCGACGATCAGGGCGTTCGGGTTGCCCTTCTGCTGGCTGGCGAACTGGGCAAGTCCGATGGTGCCGCCAGCGCCCGGCACGTTCACAACCTGAACATTGCCGGAAATGCCTTCAGCCTGCATCACCTGCTGCAGAGAGCGAGCCGTCTGGTCCCAGCCGCCGCCAGGCGCAGCCGGAGCGATGATCGTGTAGTCGGCAGCCGCAGCCGGAAGAGCGAGAGCGCCTGCAAGGAACGAAGCCAGGAAAAAGTGTTTCAAGATAGTCCTCCACCATCAATGCGGTCATTGCCGCTTGCGAATGATCTGTGGGGAGAGCGCGGTTGTGCATCATGCGGACGACGCCGCTTCAGGCCGTGACCTGCTCCTCCCAGTCCCATCTGGTCCCGCCTCCACGGGAAGATGTGACAATAGACCTAGCAGCGAAACCTGTCACGCACCTGTCATCGCGCTGGACCTTGACTGAGGGCATTGAAGTGGTTGTCGGCGGAGAAATGCGTCAGGACTGACTTACACTCAGGACACGCGGGCCTGATCGTTGAGATCGCGAACGAGCCGCTGATGACCGCGCAATTCGGTCAGCACTTCACCGAACCGTACCAGGCCGCGCCCCGCCAGCATGTCCTTCAGCTTGATGAAGACGTCGGCGGTCGCAATCGCATCGCCGAGTGCCGTGTGGCGATCTTTCTCGTCGATATGCACACCGAGCCTGTCGGCGAGCGCATCGAGCGTATGTGTTTCGGCGCGGCCGAAGGCGGCGGCTGACACCAGCACCGTATCCAGGATCGGGTTCATGAAGCGCAGCCCGACTTCCTTCTCCCGTCGCGTGAGAAACTCCATGTCGAACGGCGCATTGTGTGCCACGAGCACAGCCCCTTCCGCAAAGCGGTGAAACTGCCGCACGGCCTCCTGAACGCTCACCGCATCTGCGACCATCGCGTCCGTCACGCCATGGATTGCGGATGAGGACGGAGGTATCGGCCGCCCCGGATTGACGAGCAAGTCGAACACCTCGTTCTTGACGCGCTTTCCATTGACGATGCGGACAGCAGCGATCTGGACGATTTCGTCGCCCTGTTCCGGCAGCAAGCCCGTCGTTTCCGTGTCGAAGACCACATAGGTCAGCCCATCGAGCCTAGCGTCGGAGATCTTCTCGTAATGCAGCCGCGACAGCAGATCGAAGTCGTAGACGACATGCCGCGACATGTCCGCTCCAGTCGGTCGCAGCCGCTCGATTGGCCGCAGCCGGGTCGAAATCGACGGAGCGTCCTCATCCCCCCCGACGACAAGGACGATGCCATGGGTCTTGAGGATCGTCTCGCAGGTCACACCGCCGTCAAAGACCGGCTCTTCCAGCCAGTGATCCACGCTTTCGGGCGACATAGCGCCGCCCTTCCAGGACAAGGTCAGGTCGGCAGCACCCTGGACCTCGCTGATCGTGAGATGAAAATGGGCAGCAGCAGTCGCCGTGCTGACACGGGAAACGAGGTGTCCGAGGAGACTGACGATATCGAAGGCATTGCAGCGGACTGCAATTTCTGCGACCTCGACGTCGAGCGTGAGCTTCTGGCCCTCGAGGTCGCGGCGGAGTTGGCCGGCAAGCTCCCGCACATCCGTCGGCGCCATTGGCCAACCATCGGACCGACAGCTTTCAAAGCGGGCCTCGAGATCCGCGAGCGTCGCATCCAGCGCCTGCAGCTGCGCCGAAACAGGGGCATCGGCTCCCGTACCGGGGCCATGCGAGACAAGTGCATGGCGCAGATCCGAGACGATGGGCCGGACCTGCAGGAACACGTCACCGAGAAGAGCGTCACGCCGGGCATAGGCCGCAACTTCGGTCGTCACATCGCGCAGGGTCATGACATAGGCCGCCGGATCGCCGCCATTGTCGCTGGCGAGCCTCATGCGCCCGGCGAGCCTGCGCCGACCGCAGGTGCTGAGACAGATGAATTCAACCACCGCGTCCGGATCCGAGCTTTCAAGAAGCCGGTGATGCGCGTCGCGGATCGGCCCTTCACTCAGATAGTCGAAGATGTTGCGATCAAGGCAAACGGGGCGCTGTAAGCCCGCAAGCATCTGCTGTGCCACACCGTTGTAGAAGACGAGATGATGTCTGCCTGTGCAGAGAAGAACGGCGGGTGGCACGTCGGCGAGCAGCTGTTCGAGTTTGTTCTTGTCGGACGACAGGCGCGTAGTCTCCCGCTGCACCTGTTCCGCGAGCGCGCCTCGCGTTTGTGCAAGGGTCGCCGCGGTTGCGGATGCGGCATCGGCAAGATCCCCGAGATAGCGTGCCTCTTCTGCCTGGAAGTCATTGGCCACATCGGCATGCGCCCGGGCACGCATGGCCGATGCGACCTTGTCGATCGGGCGGGCGAGATGCGTGTCGAAGAGAAACCAGACCCAGGTGATCAGAGCGAGGATCAGAAAGCCGGCAGCGATAGCACTCTGCATGAAGGCGTTCAGCATGTCCGGGCTACCCTCGCGGTGGTAACCGAACCACAGACCGACAGCCAAGGCCGCCACGGCACCGGCCGCCAGCGCCACGAAGAACAGCAGGATACGTCCGCGCAGGCTGATCCTGGTCATTTGTCCCTCACCCTGTCGAACACGCGATTTTCAATGCGGCATCATCAGGCGCGACCTTGCTCCACTCGGCACCCTGAAGGCTGCCGTCATCGGCAATATTGATATCCGGGGTAACCAGATCCGCCCGCTGTGCATTCTGGCAGTCATAGACCACCTTGACCGGCGTCACCGGTTGCCAGCGAGAGACGAGCAGGACGTCGACCATGACGAGGCCCGGCTGGTTCGGATGCCGCTTCGCCCCCCTCACATCAAGCGCGATGAATCGGGTGGTCACAGGCTCGATATAGGACCAGGGGCGCCAGAACGCCGTCTGCTCGTTTTTCCAGGAGACCGCGATGCCGGGCAAGGCGATGTTCATACGATCGAACCAGCTGTACTCGCTCCAGATCGAATAGCTCAACATACCGAGGCCGGCCATGGCCGGGACGATCCACTTCGGCAGCAAACCTCGGCTCATCCAGCGCAGCAGCATCGCCACCCCCGCCAGAGCAACACCGGCAACCACCGCGGCGATCAACTCAAACAGCATTCTTCATTCCTTCAGACGGGCGCTCGTCCGCCATTGGCGAGCGCCGATTGCATGGTTCTGACGACGACGAAGGCATCGCGAAGATGCGAACGCTCGAAATCGCCGAAATCGTAGGGTGCCAGAAAGTTGTCGGGCTTGCGACCGTCACGCACCTGCCGAACCTGGTTGCGCAGGCGCATGTCGGCAATGAGATCGTAAGCTGCAATCAGATCCCGGGCTCCGGCACCGGAGATGATCCCTGCCTCCTCCGCCGCAAGCAGTCGCGCCCGCGTATTCACGGGCGAGAGCCTGCCCATCAGGGCATAGACCCGTCCGAGATCGACAACCGGCACCACCCCGTTGTGCTTCATGTCGATCTGGTTGCGATGTTCACCGCTGCGGATCGTGGCAAACCCCCTCAACAGCCCGAGCGGGGGCGCGTGCTTCAACGAGTTGCTGATCATGTGGGCGGTGAAGATCGAGTTGCGGCTCGCCTCTTCGAGAGTTTCGGCCTGCAGATCCTGATAAAGCGACGATGCACCACAGATGGGCCGCAGATCGAACATCACGCTGGCCAGCATCTGTGCGGTCGGATCGGGCCTGTAGATCCAGTCACGGAAATAGCTCCGCCAAACCGAGACCGGCTGGCACCAGCGTGGATTGGTCGCCATCATGTCGCCCGGGCAGTAGAAATATCCACAGATGTCGAGACCGCGGCTGACCTTGGCGGCCAGCTGCTGGAACCACGGCATTTCCTCGGGCTCGACGCCGTCTTCGATGAAGATGCAATTGTCTTGATCGCTGACGCCGCTCTGCTCCTGCCGGCCCTGACTGCCGCAGGCGAGCCAGACATAGGGAACGGGCGGCGGCCCGAGCTCCCGCTCCGCCAGCATGATCAGCCGGCGGGTGACGCTATCGGCGATATCGGTAATCAGCCGCGTGACCACCTCATGGGCATTGTTGCTGCCGACAAGCTGGACAAGCAGTTGCGGGATGCGCGTGCTGATCGCCCGCATCGCCTCCGGCGTTTCTGCCGTTGCTATGTCCCGGATCAGCTGCGCCGAGCTGATCGCATGAAAGCGGATGAGATCGGTCTGGGTGATCATTCCGACAAGCCGATCGCCCTCGACCACGGGCAGATGCCCGACACGCCGCTCCAGCATCAGATGCAGGATGTCGGACCCCAGCGCCTCTCCGGGCAATCCGACCGGATCGGCGGTCATCACGGCAGACACTGCCGTCGCGTCGGGGTCGAGCCCCTCGGCGAGCACGCGCCCCGCGAGGTCACGGGTGGTGAGAATACCAAGAAAACGTCCGCCATCCACGACGCCGAGGCTCGAGACATGCCGTTCCCGCATGAGCGTGGCAGCCGAGCGCACGGTATCGGTGGGCGCGCAGACGATGGGGGGGCGCGACATCAACTCGCTGACCTTCTGGATTGCCATGTCGCCACGCCGGCTATCGGCAAACCGGCCGCGGGTGAAGAAGCGGGCAAACACCGCCTGCTCCTGCATCAGGCGGCGGAACTCGTCCTTCGGCAGCATCAGCAGCGTGCAGTTGCTGCGAGCCGTTGCCGTCGTCGCCGCGAAACCATCGGCCAGAAGACCGCGTTCACCGAAGGAGTTGCGAGGCGCAAGCTCGGAGACCACCGTATTGGTGGCATCCATGATTTCCACCGCCCCGTCCATGATCAGGAAGATGCCGGGCAGCGGCGAGCCGCGGTGATAGATTTCGGCACCAGCCGAAAAGGAAAGTTCCTGGAAGCGGGTCGAGACCCGTTCGATCTCGTCTCTCGGAAGACTGTCATAGGGATGGACGGTCTCGAGAAAGGCCAGCACGTCGGATTGTGCCTGGATCATCGGATTTGCCCTCATGCGGCACGAAGGTGCCCTGGCTGTTTGAGGGACAGGAGGGGCGATCTGCTCGCCCCTCCCGCTGGTCTTAATCAGTGACCGGTCGCCTGACCCGCACCGCGCGGAACGCGGATGGATTCGACGAGATCCTGGACATGCTTCGGCGGAGCCTGGGTCATCATCGACACGATGTAGGCCGTGGCGAAGTTGAGCAGCGCGCCGATCGGGCCGAATGCCGTCGGCGGGATGCCGAACAGGTAGTTGGCCGGAACGTTCTCCATCATGTTGGTACCTGCGATGAAGAACCAGCCCAGATAGGTGAACAGGTACAAGCAGGTAACCACGAGGCCGACGATCATGCCGAGGGTGGCGCCGACGGAGTTGATGCGCTTCGAGAAGATGCCCATCATCAGAGCCGGGAAGATCGTTGCAGCCGCAAGACCGAAGGCCAGAGCAACGGTCTGGGCAGCAAAGCCTGGCGGGTTGAGGCCCAGCAGGGTTGCGACCAGGATTGCGCCTGCCATGGCAATACGTGCCGCCATGAGTTCTCCCTTTTCCGAAATATCCGGCTTCAGGAAGTCCTTGATCAGATCGTGGCTGATCGCAGACGAGATGGCGAGCAGGAGGCCGGCAGCGGTCGACAGAGCGGCTGCGAGACCACCGGCAGCGATCAGGGCGATAACCCAGCCCGGCAGCTGTGCGATTTCCGGGTTGGCAAGAACGAGGATGTCGTTGTTGATCGTCAGTTCGTTGCCTGCCCAACCACGCTGAGTGGCGGTTTCGGTGAAGCCGGCGGCAGCATCGTTGTAATACTGGATGCGGCCATCGCCATTCTTGTCCTCGAACTTCAGGAGACCCGTGACTTCCCAGGTGCGCATCCAGTCCGGACGCTCATCGTAAAGGACGGCTTCCTGCTCAGTGCCAGCCGGGAAGATGGTGTTGATGATGTTGAGGCGTGCCATGGCGCCGACAGCCGGAGCCGTCAGATAGAGAAGCGCGATGAAGACGAGCGCCCAACCGGCAGACCAACGCGCATCAGACACCTTCGGAACGGTGAAGAAGCGGATGATGACGTGCGGCAGACCGGCGGTACCGATCATCAGCGACAGCGTGAACAGGGTCATGTTCAGCATGGAGCCTTGAGCGGTGTAGGCATTGAAGCCGAGGTCGGTGACGACCTGGTCAAGCTTCTGCAGCAGAGGCAGTGCAGATTCCGTATGCGTGCCAAAGAGGCCGAACCACGGGATCGGATTGCCGGTCAGCTGCAGCGAGATGAAGATCGCCGGAATGGTGTAGGCGATGATCAGAACGATGTACTGGGCGACCTGCGTGTAGGTGATGCCCTTCATGCCGCCGAGAACGGCGTAGCAGAACACGACGGCAGACGCGATCCAGAGACCGGTCGAGACGTTGACTTCCAGGAAGCGCGAGAACGCGACGCCGGCACCGGTCATCTGACCGATAACGTAGGTGACCGAGATGATGATCAGGCAGACGACAGCCGTCAGGCGCGCGCCCTGGCTGTAGAAGCGGTCACCGATGAACTGCGGCACGGTGTATTTGCCGAATTTGCGCAGGTAGGGAGCGAGCAGGAGTGCGAGCAGCACGTAGCCGCCGGTCCAGCCCATGAGGTAGGTGGAGTTGCCATAACCAACGGTGGCGATGAGGCCGGCCATGGAGATGAAGGAAGCTGCCGACATCCAGTCGGCCGCAGTTGCCATGCCGTTCAGGACCGGGTTGACGCCGCGGTTGGCGGCGTAGAACTCGGCCGTGGTTCCGGCACGAGCCCAGATGGCGATACCGACGTAAAGCGCAAAGGACGCGCCTACGATCAGCAGATTGAGTGTATACTGATCCATTGTGGGTCCGCCTTACTGCTCGTCGACGCCGAATTCGCGGTCGATCTTGTTCATGTACACCGAGTAGCCGAAGATCAGCGCGATGAAGACGACGATCGAGCCTTGCTGGGCGAACCAGAAGCCGAGGTCGGTTCCGCCGACGGCGATGCCGGACAAAGCCGGACGAAGCAGGATACCGAATCCGTAGGATACGATGGCCCAGATCGCCAAGCAGATGTAGATGATGCGAACGTTTGCTGCCCAGTAAGCGTTAGACGAAGATTTATCCGTCACGAGTACTCCTCCCTTTCCTCGATGAGACGTCCCCGGGACGTCTCTTGCCTCCACGTCGATTCCGCCAATCCTTGTCCCAAGGCGGAATAGACAATTGTCTAGGAGTAACGAATCCGCTGGAGATCGTACATTCTCCGTTAGTCGCAGGAGGCACTGTATTGCGGGAGGATTTGCTGCATCGCAGCAAGAATTGGTACAGGGAGGCAGCAATATATCCGGGGATCCGACACCCTCCAGTCACGGCCGCAGGCAATCCGAGAGCCGTCTCGCGACAGGCCACATCCAACTGCGCCTTACGGCAACGAAATCATTGAGTTGAGGAGGAGCGGACCAGACGTTGCAGGCGCGGACGAATGCGCAAAAAACGCCGATAGCCGGCTTCGAAGATGGGCGTCATCGGCTTCCAACCGGCCAGGAGACCGAGCGGTCGCAACAACGGAATCGCACGCCACATCGCCGCAAAAGCAGCTGCACCCGACAAGAGTTTTCCCCCCTCTTCTGCATGGAAGCGCGCCAAGAGCTCGACTCGATCGATCGGACAGCTGCCTTGAGGGTCGCAGGCATCGATGAAGTTGATCGCACCGCGACTGTCGAGACGGCGCATCAAGGCGATCTCTCGCTGGCAGAGAGGACAGCTGCTGTCGTACCAGACGGTCACCTGAGGAGACATGGTCGCCTTTCACCTGAAGAGCTTCTATCCCCCATAACTGGGACCAAAACTGCCCTCCGGCAATGCGGCGTCGCGCCGCTGCCTCATTTTCGTCGCCTTAGACAGCGTCTTCTCTAGAGCGGTCGGGCCCGGTCGCTCGCGGACGTCGCATCGTTCATGGCGCGAGCCAGAAGCAGCATCACCAGCGCCTGGCCATACGGGGCAGGAACATTCGGGATCTGCCGGTAAAATTCCAGGGTGTGGCCCATCGGCGTACCGTCCGAAACTTCAAGGACGATGCCGCTGGCGTCGATTCTGGTGAGAACCGCATCCAGGGCTCGTTCCGCGATTGGCCGGTAACTCTCCTCGACAATCCCGAGATCGATGCCACGCAGGATGCCATAGGCGATGGCTGCCGTGGCCGAGGTTTCTTCCGGCGAGGTCGGATCGCAGACCAGCGTGTTGAACATCCCGTTCTCCCGCTGCTGCGCGGCAAGTGTTTTCAACTGCGAACCGAGGATGCAGACCAGATGACGCTTCAGGTGTTCGGGCACCTGATCTACCAGACCGAGGAGTTCGGGTATGGCAACCGTGATCCAGGAATTGCCCCGCGCCCAGAAGGCCTTCGCGAAGTTATGCCGACCGTTGAAGGTCCAGCCGTGATACCACAATCCGGTCACGGGGTCGGCGAGATAACGCTCATGCACCATGAACTGGTAAAAGGCCTCCTCGATCCAGTCCTGGCGGCCGAAACGCTGCCCAGCCCTGGCGAGAAACAGGCAGGTCATGAACAGGGTGTCGTCCCAGAGCTCGCCATCGTTCATCCGCTCCTTGACGACATGCTGAAACCCGCCGTCCTCGGTCTTCGCAAGCGACGTGACCAGCCATTGTGCCCAGTCGCAAACGAGCTCTTCCCAATCCGGGCGATCGACGTGATCGATCAACACGCAGAGCGGAAGCATCGGCGAGCTGGAATTGACCTGGCGCGGCGGCAGGCCACGACCGATCTGCCAGTCATACCAGCGCGCGATCGCTTCGATCAGGGACCGGTCGTTGACAGCCTCTGCATGGCGCAGGAGACCATAGATACCCACACCCACTTCCCAGTCCCATTCATCGAACTGGAGATCATAGCCGCCGTCTGACAGATCGGCGGTTTCGTTGATCCCCTTCAGTCTGGCAAGACCAATGGCGACACGGGAAAGGGCTTCTGAAAGAACTTCGGGAGCGGGAAACAACATGCGCGAAAATCCTGGCTTTGACGACTAGAAGGAAACTGCATCGGCCCACCGGATCAGGGGATCGATGCTTCGGTTCGGGAAAACATAAGGTTGACCATCGACTGAAAGGCCTTCGGTCCAGTCGAGGCTGAGAAGCGGTCCGTCGGATTGCTGCAAAACCGCCCGCCGGCCGTCCGCAGACAGCTCGAGCTGCGTTTTCAATAGCTGCAACCGAAACCGCTGCAGACTGTCGGCATCCGTGCCGTCGCCCACCAACCCGTACCAGGCGACATTCGTCCCCTCGGCGCGAAACTCGATGCCAGCGCCAGGGCCAGTTTCGACCGGCACAATTGGACGGGTAGCTGTCAATGCAGCGAAGCCACGGCCGCTTTTCACGATGATCCAGTTGTCTTCGAGGATCACCTCGTCGAAGGCGCTGCGCTCAACATAGGCATGCGTGAAAGGAAGCCGCGCATCCGCGCCGAGGTCATAGAGCAACAGGGCCGCATTGCCATACTGCGCGGCCCGCGGCATGGAGCCGTTGCCTGCCCAGTAGGATGGCCGTTGGTGTCCCCACGGATCGTCCTCGCCGGGATGGTTGACCCAGGCTTTGGCCAGCGGATTGGCGGCAAAGCGGATGTCGAGAATATGCTGCTGATGGCCGCGTCCACCGGGCTTTCCGTCCATGGTAGAGGACAACTGAACGGCAGCGGTCTTGTAGAGGACGAGCCTTGCCGCTTCGTCGTGGCCCTGGACGTAGTGGGCTGTCACGGCCTTGCCGACAGGCGGATCAACGACATCACGGGCTTCGGCAGGCGGCGAGTAGGACGCCGCAGCAAACATCGGGAGAGCGGCAACGCCGTCGTTCAACCAGCCCTGACCAAAGGCGACGGTCGCAAATGGTGCAAGCTCGGTCAGCGGCCCTGCACGCAATTCCTTGTCATAGGCCCGCCCCATGGTGCCGGCTGGCACGCCGGCCAGCGTATGGAACCCGATCATCAGGAAAAGCCGATCGAGCAGGTTTCGCGCCCGATCCCGGATTTCCCCTTCCGCAAGGTGTTCGAGCGCCAGAAGCCCGATGAAATCGATCGGGTAATAGGCGGCTGAATTCCATTCGGCGAGGCCATGAACCTCGACGGAATCGAACCACCGCATCAGCCGGTTTTCAGCCAGCGCGGTCTGCTCGTGACCCCAGCGGCCGGAGCATTCGAACCGCCGGTCCGGGTAAAGGCGACCAGCCAGATACTGGGAGACATGGAAGCACAGCACATGGTTCTCGCTCCAGAACCACATCACGTCATTGCCGGGCTCATCCACCCAATAGCGATAATTGAGGATGCTCCGATCGATCGCCGTCATCAAATCAGTCGGCACGCCATCACGGTAGCAGGCGGCGACCCAAAGCAGGGGCACGAGAACGAAATCAGAGCAGTCGCGCCGCTCATCGATCGCAGCCAGCGTGTTGCCTATGACTTCGTAGAAGGCGTCATCCACCGAACGACCGGCAGCGAGTGCCGCAATCGCTCGCCCGGCCCGCAATTCGCCATGGCTTGCCATGTAGTCAAGGGCGACAGCCTTGCGCTCATCGAGCGACAGCCGGCGCATGTCTCTCGGCGCCTCCTTGAAAGTCGCGAAGGCGATGTGTCGTGCGACACGGGTTTCGCCGACCGAGAAGGTGAGATTGAGCGCATGATATCCATCCGGCAGGAATTGCGCCCCATCCAGCGTCAGTCTGCGTTCGCCGGCCTTCAGCGTCCCGCGCGTATCGAGAAGCGGCGGCTTGCCCCGCATATGCACGCTGGGCAGCACCTGTGCCGTGACTTCGACGTCCATCTCGACGGGCACACCGAATTCGAGGACCACCCGCCCGTCGCAGACATGCATCGGATCTGGCCTGACATCGGTCGCCAGAGCCTTGAGGAGACCGATGATATCGGGCGACACATCAACCGGCAGTTCGGCGCGAAGCGGTGTGGTGTCGAGAAGTGTGAGTTCGAAAAACCAGAGTGCATCCCGCTCCGCCAGCTCCTCGGTCAACACGACGATTTCGCTTCCGTGATCGGCCAGCGGAAGCGCGATCTCGGTGACGCTCTCCTTGTTGCGCTGGAAGGGCTCGAACCTGGCGGCGAGCACACCATCGACCCAGACATGCACGCCGCCGCAGGTCGACAGTCGGAAATGGTGTGAACCTGGAACCGTAGGCACGAGCCGGGTCCGGAGCCAGCGCGACAAGCGCGTCGGACGGTGCCAGAAATCGGAGAACTCGACCCGCCGATTGAAGCCGGGCAGATAGAGACCGGTCACGGCAAAATCGCTTTGCAACTCGACCGTCCTCGATCCGACCTCCTTCCAGAGTGCAACACGGCATGGAAGGTCGCCGACATCGACGAAGCCGTTGATGAAGCGGTAGTTCACCCGATCTTCCGCCAGCGCAGGCTCACCGGGATAGTAGGTCTGCACGATGTCGCCCATCGCCCAGGCGGTCACGGAGCCGCCAGTGTCGACTGGAAAACCGCGCTCGCGGAGCCGTTTAGCGGCAGAGACCTCGCTCATGCGGCGCCCTCCCCCATCTCGACAGCCGTTTCCGGAAGCGCCAATTCGATCTTTTCCAGCAATGCCGGAAGCTGCGTGATCTGTTTGATAGTCAGCCGCGGCCGCTCATGCCGATGCTTTGGCTTGTGAGTTCGTCGGAGCGACCAGGCGAGGAAGATGCTGATCAGGCCGAACCGGTTGGCCCCGAGAATGTCGCGCTCCAGATTGTTGCCGACCATGACAGTGCGGGCCCGGTCGCTCTCGCTAAGTCCGAGCGCATCGAACGCGGTGGAAAACATTCGGGGCGACGGCTTCAACTCCCCGACATCCCCCGAAATGACGTGGGCCTCGAAGCAGGACCACAGCCCATGCTGGCCAAGGAGGTTCTCGAACGTGGCACGAGGGCCATCCGCCACGAGCGCCAGGCGATGACCGGCCGTCGCCAGTTCCTGCAGCATGGCATCCGCGCCGGGGATAAGCTTGCCGGACACCACGACATCGGATCCCGGCAGCTTCACTTCAGTCGACTCGTCGACAAGCGTATCACCGCAGTCCAGAAACACCGCAGCGAGATGCGGTACGGTGATGGGCAGGCGAGCCGTCAAGGCTGCGAACCTTTGCGGAATCCACGCTTCGAGCGCGGCCCAGGGCAGAAGTTCAGGCTCCAGGCCCGGCACCTCGGCAAACCTCCAGGCTGGCTGGAAGCCAGACCGTTTCAGGAAGAGACGCGCAAGACGTATTTCATAGCGTGACGCCGAAATAAGCCCGGCGTCCGAAAACAGGTTCGAGAGATGAATGCCTTCCTCTCCGGCTAAAACTCCGCACATGGCATCGACAAAAACGCCGGCCTCATGCCGCATGATGTCAGGGTCGGCCCAATGCGCATGTTTGCCCGGCTCGACGAACAGTACGGGTCGGGGACCCTGGAGCGGCATCGAACCATCCGGTCGCCGCATCGTCAGTCGCGCACCATGACGCGATGCCTCGACCTTGAGGACATCACCATCTGCATCGAGATGAACCCAAACATGTTCGAGGTCATAGAGATGCTGGATATCCCAGTCATACCAGACGGCATACTCGATCACGGTCCCGCGCCCCGGCCGGATCCGGAACTTGGACGACACGGACTTAGCCGGCGCACGATAAAGCGTGTAGCCCATGGCGACCGGTGAGAAGGGCTCCTTCGCATCGAGATGGAAGACGGGCCTGTGCCGTGTCGCCAGCAAATGGTCAGCTTGCAGAATCTGGGGCGCAGGAAACTCGACCGGGAAAAGAGCGCGTGCGTTCATCAGCCGCTCACCCCCACGAGATCGAGAGTTTCCGCATAGTGGCAACGCACCTGTCTGCCGCTGGCAACAGTCCTCAGTTCCGGTGTTTCCTTGCGGCAAGCCTCATCCGCATAAGGGCAGCGCGGATGGAAAGGACAACCGCTCGGTACATTCATCGCGTCCGCGATCTCGCCCTTCAGCGGCACGCGTTTTCGGGCGCGATTGCCCCGCGGGTCCGGCTGCGGCACAGCCGCCAGCAAGGCCTCAGTGTAGGGATGCAATGGCTTTTCGAACATCGCGTCCGTCGGGCCGACCTCCATCAGGCGCCCGAGATACATCACGCCCACCCGGTCGGAGATATGCTCTACCATGCCCAGATCATGGGTGATGAAGAGATAGGTGAGCCCGAGCTTCTCCTGGAGATCCTGCATCAGGTTGATGTTCTGCGCTGCCACCGACACGTCGAGTGCCGAGACGGCTTCGTCGGCGGCAATGAAGCTCGGATTGAGGGCCAATGCCCGCGCGATGCCGATCCGCTGGCGCTGGCCACCGGAGAAGGCGTGCGGATACCGCATGACATATTCCGGACGGAGCCCCACCAGCCCCAGCAGTTCCGCGACGCGATCCTTGATCTCCGCCGGCGTGCCCATACCGTGAATGAGCAGCGGCTCACCGACGAGATCGAGCAGCCGCATACGCGGGTTGAGCGACGAATAGGGGTCTTGGAAGATCATTTGCATTTCGCGGCGGATCGACCGCATGTCCCGGTCACCGAGCCGGGTGATGTCGACAACTTCGCCGCTTTCCCGGCGAAAAAGGATCTCGCCCGCCGTCAGGTCATAGGCGCGCAAAATGAGCCTGGCGATCGACGACTTGCCCGAGCCGCTTTCCCCGACCAGACCGAAGGTTTCGCCCTTGCGAATGTCGAAGCTGATATCATCGACCGCTTTGATGGTCGCGACCTCGCGGCGCTTCCAGCCTTCGTAGATGGGGAAGAATTTCTTCACTCCGCGAACGGAGATCAGCGTATCCTTGTCGAGGGCGTCTTGAAGAGGCGCGATCATCATGCGAACTCCGCCGCGGGCACGATCTGGCCGGCGAAATGACAGCGGGCCCGCTGGCCGCTGGCGAATTGGACGTCATCCGGCAGTGCCGAGTCACAAATCCCGGCGACGCCATGCAGGCAACGCGGGTGGAAGGAACAGCCGGTCGGGACATTGTAAGGGTCGGGCACCACGCCCGCGATGGTCCGCAGACGGCTGCCATGGCTCCGTCCCAGCCGCGGGATCGATTGCAGCAGCGCCTGGGTATAGGGGTGCTTCGGCTCGTAGAAGATTTCATCCACCGTGCCGGTCTCGACGACGCGCCCCAGATACATGACGGCGACACGGTCGGCGATATCGGCCACCACGCCGAAGTTGTGGGTGATGAAGACGATCGCCATGCCGAACTCCTGCTGCAGCGATTTCAGCAGCTCGAGGATTTGCGCCTCCGTCGTCACGTCGAGCGCCGTGGTCGGCTCATCGGCGATCAACAGTGTCGGATCACAAGAAAGCGCCAGCGCGATCATGGCACGCTGCCGCATGCCGCCCGACAGGTGATGGGGATAGCGGTCGACGATGTCGTTGGGTCGCGGCATCTGAACACGCGTCAGAAGCTCGATCGCCTGGTTGCGGGCTTCAGCCTTGGAAACCTTTCGATGCAGCATCACGGTGCGCATGATCTGCGTTCCGATGGTGTGGACTGGCGACAGCGCCGTCATCGGCTCCTGGAAGACCATGCCGATCTCGCCGCCACGGATGTCGCGCATCTCACGGCCTTGCCAGTCGAGGTCGGAGATCCGGACTTCCTGGCCATTGCCACGACGGAAACGAATGCTGCCATGCGCATTGATCGCGCTGCGCGGCTGAAGACGCATGATCGAACGCGCCGTGACCGACTTGCCCGACCCGCTTTCCCCGACGATTCCGAGTACTTCGCCGCGGTTGACGTGATAGGACACGCCGTTCACCGCCCTCACCAACCCGTCGCGGGTGGGAAAATGCACGCCGACATTGTCGAGTTCGAGCAGCCTCTCAGACGGCATGGGCATCTGGCTGGCCTTGTTTATGGACTGCATCGGTCCCACTCCCTCATTGACCATAGGGATCGGCCGCATCGCGCAGGCCATCACCGATGAAGTTGAACGCGAGGACAACGAGCACCACAGCCACGCCGGGCGCGAGCAGCCACGGCGCCATGGAGATCGAGCGCAAGTTCTGTGCATCCTGCAGCAGCACACCCCAGCTGACGACCGGCGGGCGCAGACCGAGGCCGAGGAAGCTCAGCGCCGTTTCACCGAGGATCATTTCCGGCACGGCGAGCGTCAGTGCCGCGATGATGTAACTCGTCATTGCCGGCAGCATGTGGCGCGTGACGATCCGGTATTCGGAAGCGCCGGCCAGCCGAGCCGCAAGAACATAGTCTTCGGTCTTAAGGGACAGGAAGCGACCTCGCACGACGCGCGCAAGATGGGTCCAGCCGATCAGCGAGAGGATGAGCGTGATCAGGACATAGACAAAGATCGGGTCCCAGGCGATCGGCAACGCGGCAGCCAGACCCATCCACAATGGAATTGTCGGGATTGACCGGATGAACTCCATCAGCCGCTGGATCGCGGAATCGATGCGGCCGCCGTAGTAGCCGGAGATTGCCCCCAGAGTCAGACCCAAAACGAAGGCGAAGGCGACACCGACCAGACCGGCCGACAGCGTCACGCGTGCCCCATGGATCAGACGGCTGTAGAGGTCGCGACCGAGCGAATCCGTGCCAAGAAGGTTGATCTGCTGGCGACGGTCGTCGATACCGAACAACCTCAGGCGGGTGTCCACCAAGCCGAAGAACCGGTATGCTTCCCCCTGCACGAAGAACTGTATCGGCAGCGGCTTGCTGGTGTCCTCCTCGTAGATCACGCGCGCCGTTTCAGGATCGCGTGTCCGTTTCATCGGATAGACGAAGGGGCGGTGCAGTTCGCCGTCATGCAGGATGCGCACGGTGCTGGGCGGCGCGAACGTATTCAGGCGATTGATGGTGAAGGGCGCATAGGGCGTGAAGAAATGCGCGAAGATCGCCAGCGTCGAGAGGATGATCATGAAGATCAACGAGACGACCGCGAGTTTGTGCTTGCGAAAGCGCCACCACACCAGCGTCCAGGGCTTTGCCGTGTAAAGGCTTTCGTCGCGGAACTCTTCCTTGGGCGCCAGAGGCGGCACGCGCAGCGTATGGAAGATCGGTGAGAGTTTCTGAAGGTCGGTCATGGAGCCTCACGAAAACCGGATGCGCGGATCGGACAGCGCGAGCAGGATGTCCGAGAGCACCGTGCCGATGACGGTGAAGACGCTGAGAATGAGAATGAAGCTGCCGGCGAGATACATGTCCTGCATCTTGAGCGCCTGCAGCAGAAGCGGACCGGTGGTCGGCAGATTGAGCACGACGGCGGTGATGACGTCACCGGAGAAGAGCGCCGGCAAGGCCCAGCCGACCGTCGAGATGAACGGGTTGAGGGCCACCCGGACCGGATAACGCCAGACGACCGTGCGCTCGCTGAACCCTTGCGCATAAGCGGTCTCGACATAGGGCTTGCGCAGCTCGTCCAGCATGTTGGCGCGCATGACGCGGATCAGGCCGGCCGCACCGCCGGTCGCCAGCACCACGAGCGGGATCCAGATGTGCGAAAGCATGTTGACGAATTTGTCGAAATCCCACGGCTTGCCTTGAAACTCGGGCGACACCAGTCCTCCGACATCCATGTTGAGCCAGACGAAGGTCATCCACATGAGAACCAGCGCCAGCAGGAAGTCGGGTATGCCCTTGCCCAGGAAGCCGAAGACCGTGAATACATAGTCGAAGACGGAATACTGGCGGGTTGCCGAATAGACGCCGACCGGAATGGCGATCATCCAGGTGAAGATCATGCTGAGCGTCGATATCGCCAGCGTCAATCCGAGGCGATCCCAGATGAGATCGCTGACCGGGGCGTTCCATTCCAGCGAACGACCGAAGTCTCCGTAGAAGATGATGTTCGAGATCCAACGCCAGTATTGCACCAGGATCGGGTCGTTCAGACCATATTGCTGGCGCATAAGCTCTTCCTGCAGCTCGGTGATGTACTCGCCGCCACTGCGCAGCTGTGCCGCATAGGCCGTCACGAAGTCACCCGGCGGCAGCTGGATGATCACGAAGGCGATGAAGGAGACGAAGATCAGTGTGGGGATGGCCCACAGCAACCGCCGGACAGCATAGCCGAGCATGCGCTTTTCCTCTGTCTTGCCGGGCGCCGGGGCACCATCGGAGAGGGCAAAGCCCGCGCCGTACGGCAAAATCCATGCATATCAAGTGAGATCGAAAGCCCCGCGAAACTGTGTTGGCGGCGCGGGGCTCCCTTCGCAAAGACTATTGCATCATCCACATCTGCTGGGTTCCGCCCAGCCCGATGCCGCGCGTGATATCGTCCTCGATCAAGCCGTCGCGCATGTTCTTGAAGTTGTTCTTCGCAATCGAGATCGCCGGAGATTCGCCGACAATCCCGATGACCCAACCCTGCTTGACGAAGGTTCCGATCAGCTCGTTCAGAGCCGCATCCGCAGCTTCACGGTTCGGAGCCTTGGCAGCGGCATCCCAGCTGGTGAACACCTTTCGGATCGGATGGTCTGCTGGGGGCTCGATGCCGGAGGCGCCCTTGGTCGAATACCAGATGTAATACTGATGGGCGTAGGAATCATTGCCCATCATGATGCGCGGATCGGCTGCCACGACAGAAAGTCGGTCGAAGGGATACCACTGCATCTGGAAATCGTTGTTGTCGCGGCTCGAATCCCACTGGGTACGGTCGATCAGGCGCGGCAGCAGTTCGATCCCGATCTGCCTGTAATTGTCGGCGACGATTTCCATGGTCTTCGGGCCATTGGCATGCTGCATTTCGACCACGATGGACAGACGCCTGCCGTCGGGCCGAAGACGGAAACCGTCGCCGTCCATCTTGTCGAGACCGATGCCATCGAGCAGTTCATTCGCCTTGTCCGGATCGAACTCGGCCCAGTGGGTTTCAAGCTCTTCGCTGAAGTTCGGCGAACCGGTCACCGGCGAGGCCTGGCGCGGCTCGGCGAGACCGGTGAAGACAAGCTCGTTGATCGTCTCGCGGTCGATCGCGATGCTCAACGCCTGACGGAAGTCAGCGTTTTCGTAGAGACCGCGCAGGACCTCGTCCTTGACATTGAGGTTCGGCACCAGCGACCACGTCTGCGCCTGGTTCCAGCGATAGACCTTGTAGTCGCCCTTGGTCTCGTTTTCCTTGTAGAAAGTGTAGTCCTGCGGCTCGACATAGCGCATCTGCATGTCGATCTGCCCCTGCACGATCATCAGGTTGAAGGCCTCCTGCTCACTGAACAGGCGGTGCGAGATGCGGTCGATATAGGGCAGCTGATTGCCGGCCTGATCCACCGCGTAGTAGTAGGGGTTGCGCACCATCGTGACCACTTCCGCCGGGGCGGGCGTCTCGATCTTCCAGGCGGTGACGACCGGCAGGTCAGGGTTCTGCCACCAGGCGGTCGCCGCCCCCTTGGAGCCCCAGAGGTCCTGCCATTTCTCCACGCCAAACTTCCGAACGGCCGCCTGAAGCTCGTCTTCCGACGCGTGTTTGTTGTTGAACTGCTTCAGATAGTGCTTCGGGAAGATGAAGCTCGGACGATCAAGGCTCGGCTCTCCGGTCGAATCCTTCGCCAGAATTTCGAGGAAATAGACATAGGGATCCTTGAAGCTGACCTTGAAAGTCCGGTCGTCCACGACATCAAGCTTCATCGGTTCGCCGCCCGGCGCAAGCGTCTGGTCGATGGAGGCGAGCAGATCCTTGTTCAGAAAGACGTCATTGTACCAGAACTCGACGTCCTCGGTCGTCACCGGATGACCATCGGACCATTTCAGCCCCTTCAGGAGGGTGAAGGTAAAGGTACGGGAATCTTCGCTGACGGAGTAGGATTCCACATAGCCTGGTACCAGCGACAGCTGGCCGTCCGGTCCCTGCGACCACTTGACGACGCGTTCTTCCATCAGCTTGGTCGGGCCCCAGCGGTCGCCCGGCCCCTTGTAGGCGCGCTGCCAGTTGCCGCCATACTGGCCGACTTCGACGGCATTGACCACGGTCGGCGTCTCCGGAAGGCGCTGTTCGACCGGCGGCAGCGTGCCTGCCTTGACCTGCTCCTGAAGCATCGGCGCCTCGTTGAAGGCCCAAGCCGAACCGGCCAGGCAGCAGCTCATCAGCAGCGAGACCATTGTCTTTGAAATTTTTTCATTACGCATCATCGTATCCTCCCAGATAGCGAAAATAATTTCGCGCATTTTCCCGTCAATGCCTGCGATTTCGAAAGGTTTATACAGCAAAAAGGCAAAATCAAGATAAAAATATTTTCATTTATACTTGGGTTAGATAGCCTTGGCGCTGTCGCGCTCTATGAGTTTGCAGCCAAGTTCGATGCGGCAGGGCGGGTGGTCTGGGCCGAAGACTGAAAGTCTGTTTTCAAGCGCCTGGAGTGCCAATACGGCCATTTCCTGCAGAGGCACACGCACGGTGGTGAGCGGCGGTCGCGTAAGGTCGCCCAATGCCACGCCGTCGAACCCCACCACGGTGACATCCTCGGGCACTCTCACACCATGGGCTTGGAGAGCGGCAAGCGCGCCCACTGCGAGGTTGTCGGAGGCGCAGAAAATCGCCGTGGCACCCTTCAGCCCGTCCTTCTCTTTCAACAGGGACGCTATAGCTGCTTCACCATCACCGGGATTGTAGCCTTGGGCGATGTGGACCCGGCCGAGATCGACTGGCAGTTGCCGTTCTCGATAGGCATCGAGGAAACCATCGACACGTCGGGTGATCGTCCCGCGACCGCGCCAAGTCAAATGCAGGATGTTCCGGTGCCCCCGCGACAGCAGCCACTCTGTGGCAAGCCTTGCCGCATAGCGGTTTCCGGGCGTGACCGTGTCGACCGACATCGACGGATCTTCCCCGTTGAGCAGCACCACCGCGATCCCCGAGGAGGCGAGCGCGCGCAGCAGTTTCGGATTGTCGTCATAGACGAGAATGATGCCATCGGCATAGACCGCCTTGGCTCCCTCGATAATCTCCTGCGCATTGAGCGCATCCCCGCCCGAATGTGCAACGACCCTGACACCACGCCGCTCGCACTCCCGGGTAAGCGCCGTAAGCAGGGTCCAGGAAAAGAGATTGGTGTCGACATGCGGCACGTTGCCGGGCGGCACCGCCAGATAGATGGTCGACAGTGAGGCGATCGAGCCCTTCTGCTGCCGCTTTGCGAGATACCCTAGGCGTCTTGCCGCCTCCAGCACCCGGCTTCGAACCTCCGGAGAAATAGATGCCGTACCGTTTAGGACGTGCGAGACAGTGCTGAGAGCCACCCCGGCCTCGCGCGACACATCCTTGATTCCGACTTTCGGCCTGTCTGTCGTGTCCATGGCTTGAGCCTCATTCGGCGTAGAAGGGATTGGTGAACAGGCGCGCCTCGTCGCCATGCCACACCTCGAACCGCAGGAAGCGGCTGGAAAACTTGATCTCCGTGGCGAACTGGCTGGTCTCCGGCCGGATCGTATCTCGATACCCGGCTTCGTCGACCACCCGAATTTCGTCGCCATTGGCCAATCCGCCAAAGGAGATCGCAATTGTCGTGCCCGATGCGACACGGGCACCAAAGTCCGGATGCTCCGCCTCGACAGGCTCGGCCGTCAGATCATGCGGAGAGAAGGATACGACATTCCGGCCAGCCCGCACCGCTGCCAGGATATCGCCGATCGAACTTCCGGTGACCCTCAGGCGATTGCTCGGATGACCATGACGGCGGCGGTTCTTCAGATGGAAGTCGCTGCCGCCTGTGATCGGGATCTGGCGACCCATCACCAGAAGCTCCTGCCAGAAGGCCAGCGCCTGCGCATTCATCGGCGTCCACAGCCCGTTCCAGATCTCCAGAGCATCGAATGGCCCGTCAAAACCAGATTGCCATTTGCCGCCAGCGGAGTTCTGGAAGGGATGGTTGATGACGATCGTTGCGCCGTTTGACCGCGCCTCGACCATGCGGTCGACCACCTCATGCGGTCCACGGCAGCGCCAGTCCGCAACAGGCTGCGCCAGACCGAGGAAGTTGCTGTGGCCCCAGAAGGAAGTGAGCTCCATGGCGGGGATGACGAGGATACCGGGATCGTCGGGGCGGATCGTGTTCTGCGAAATGGTGTTGTGATCGGTGATGGCAAGGAAATCCAACCGGCCGGAACGCGCCCGGTGAATGGCATCGAGAACCGTCACCCCACCATCGGAATGTTCCGAATGACTGTGCAGCTCCCCGACCAGCCAGCGTTGCCGCTTGCGGATCAGACGGATCTTCAGATCGACCTTGCAGGCCGGGCCAATCTTGACGATCCCGAGCACGACATGCCAGGCGCCCGAAAGAGGCCCGCAATCATAACCTGGCGTCGCGCGATCCTCCTCGATCGTGATGAAGCCACGCTCCGACCCGCTCCAGCCGCGCATGCGGCCATTCCGGGCGACCCCAAGGTCGATGACGCTGCCGCCGCCGCCGAAAGGAAAGTGATAGGCAACTTCGATGCGCTCGATATCCGACCCGACCTCGAAGGGGATCTCGACGAAGGACTTCTCCCCCTCCGGAAAGTTGTCGATGGTGACGTTGATTTCCTGGTCGACGCTCACCCGGCACTCCTCCCCAATTTCAGGCTGATGATTTCGAAGGGCTTGAAGCTGAGGCGCAATGTTCCCTGCTCGATGATGAGCGCTTCGACGACCTCTTCGAGCAGATCGACCACCGCGACGTCGATGATGTCGGGCGCAAGTTCGATCTTGCCCGCGCGATGCCGCCCTGTCGTCTCCCAGAGACGCACGATCACACCGGCACCATCCTCCGCCGCTTTCACGGCTTCGACGGCAATGCCATCCGTCGAAACAGCGAGCAGAGAGACTGGGGCGGTCAGTCCAGCACGGTTCACGTCCGATCCACCCTCGACGATCCGAAGCGGCATGTTGAAGTCTTCCGCCGCGCGATGCACCGCATCCTTGTCGCCGCCATGCACCATCAGGGAATAGCGGAAGCGATGTTCGCCCTGATCGGCCTCCGGCCAGGGATAGGTCGGGGACCGCAGGAGCGTCAGCCGGATATCCGTTCCCCGCGCGTCGTAGCCGTACTTGCTGTCATTGAGGAAAGCGACGCCGAAATCAGGTTCGGTCACATCGACCCAGCGCTGCATGACGCATTCGAAACGCGCCTTGTCCCACGACGTGTTGCGATGGGTCGCGCGGCGTACGTGACCGAACTGGATCTCCGCATCGACGGCAGCGGCATGGAGATCGAGCGGAAACGCCGCCTTCACCAACGTGTTGTGCTCATGCCAGTCTACGAAGGTGTCGAACTCGATCTGACGGGCATTGGCCTGCAGTGAGACGACCTGCACAATGCGGGAATTCTCGTAGCGCCATTCGAACCGGATCGCGGCCCGCAGCGGACCCTGTTCGACCACCTCGACACCTACGACATCATCGATCTCGAAGACCTGGTCTTCGAAGTCGGAGTCGATGTCCCAGGCATCATATTCGGCGGGACGGTCTCGAAATGCCTGCAGACGATTCCCCTTGGCGTCCGGCTTGAGGATCACACGGCCGCTAACCCGGTCGAGCAAACGCTCGATCCGGCCTGCACCGTCGAACAGAACCTCTAGATGGCGATTTGCCAGGCGGCGCTCCGAGACCTCCAGCGCCTCGCTATCAGTCGGCGCCACACACAAGCCGTTAAACGGCATGATCGAGAGCGGGCCAACGGGATCAAGCCAGACGGCATATTCTCTCACGCCATCGGCCCGCACCACGATCTGCTGTACCTCCCCTTGGAGACGGGGTGATGTGAGCAACCCACCACGATGACGCCCGGTGGCGTTGAGCACACCCTGGTCGACATCTAGCATCGAGGCCAATTCGCCGGCCAGCGCTTCCGCCTCGTTGAAGAACGTCTCGTAGTCCCGGTCGCTGTCTTCATAGACCGCACCGATCGAGGAACCCGGCAGGATGTCGTGGAACTGGTTAAGCATCACGATATCCCAGAGCCGCCGCAGCCGCGCATGCGGATAGGCATGACCGCTCGACCTTGTCGCGAGGACCGCCATCAGCTCGAGTTCGCGAAGAGCGATTTCCGCCAGTCGGTTGAAGCGCTTGTTCTTGGCGACGGAGGTCAGCGTGCCCCGGTGGAACTCCAGATAGAACTCGCCGACCCAGGTCGGATAGCGCTGCGGGTTCGCCTTCATCTCGGCGATCAGCCGCTCGAAAAAGGGCCGCATCGCCCCATGCTCGACCTTCGGACAGCCGGGAATGCCGCGCTCCATCCGCCGGATATTGTGCAGCATCTCGCGCGTCGGCCCGCCGCCGCCATCGCCATGGCCGTAGACGAGGAAAAGCTCGCCGCCGATGCGCTGCTGACCGTAGCGCTTCCATGTCCCCATGACATGTGTCGGCTTCAGGTTCGGGCAGTAGGTCGTCCCGATGCTCTTGGTGTCATAGGGCTGCGTGGTGAGGAAATAAGCGACGACCTGACTTCCGTCGATGCCCTGCCAGAAGAGCTTTTCCTCCGGCATGCGATTTGTATCGTTCCAGGAAAGCTTGTGGGTGACGAAGCTGTCGAGCCCGGATTTGGCCATCAGCTGCGGCAAGGCTGCCGTATAGCCGAAGGTATCCGGCAGCCAGACCATGCGTGGCCGGATACCGAAGGTCTCCTGGTGATACCGCACACCATAGAGAATGTGCCGGACCAGCGCCTCGCCTCCGGCAATGTTGACGTCCGGCTCGAGCCACAAAGCGCCCTCGATTTCGAACCGCCCGGCCGAGAACTGACTGCGAATGCCATCCAAGAGTTCGGGATAGTCCTCCCGCAGATAGTCGAGCAGGACGCACTGATTGTACATGAAGCGGTAGTCGGGGAACTCGTCCATCAGCGAGAGCATGGTCGCCATGGAGCGCGCCATTTTCTGCCGCGTTTCGCGCACCCGCCAGAGCCAGGCGACATCGATATGGGTGTGCCCGGTGGCGACGACCACCGGCTTTATCTCAAAATCACCGGCCTCGTAGATGGCCGCCGCAATTGCCCTCGCCTTTTCAAGCGATGTTGCAAACCGCTCCGGATTACCCGGCCGAAGGTCAATCACATCGACCGCCTGTTCCACCACCCGCAGAATGAAATGTCGTCGCGGATCGTTCTCGTCGAGCAGTCGCGCCACGTCGAGCGGCACGCGCAGATCATAGTAGACCTCTTCCACATCAGGGTCATGGCGATGCAGCGTAACCCCGAATCCGATCTGGCGCCGATCCTCGATCGTGCCGGCCTCGATCAGGAGGTCATGGATCTGACCCGCAACGGCATTCAGAGTGAGTGGGAATTCACGGTGGTTCGCATCGCCACCCTGGACGATCCGCCCATCGACCCGCACCAGGCACTGCGGATCGCTCCGTCCCATAACATTGCCGAAGGCGGCCTCGATCCGGCCAAAGAGCCGGGCGCCCTCGACGCCTTCGGGCACGACCACCTGCCCGCCGAACCAGTAATAACCGTCCGGCTCGCCCCAGATGTGATCGCGTCCGACCGCCATCCAGTCCGATCTGTCGGAGCGAACCATCTCCGCCCGCTCACCGGATGCCGCCTGGCGATAGACCAGCGGCACCTGAACGCCGATCGGCTGAAAGATCTGCTCGGCGAGAACCGAGAGCAGCTTGTCGAGCTTGCGGATGGTCTTCATCGATATTCCTCCCGCAACGACATCAGGACCAGACCGAAGTCTGATCTTGCAGGATCACAATAGGCTCTGGATGAAAGCCAGCCGGCACTGGGTCCGGACGGCTCACATGCACATCCTCCAGCAAGAGGTTTTCGACATTGGAGGCAAAGACGCCCGGCATACCGCCGGGATAGGGCACCAGACCAATCACCTTTCCATCCTCCCCCCGCACCCAAGCATTGGCTCGGCCGGCCGCATCCGGCGACGGCGCGAGATCGAACTTGGTCGGACGCACGTCGCAACGGCAGGCATTGAACCGGCCCGGCTGCTGGCGGATGTCGACACGGCGCAGCGTGACATTGCGGATCATGCCGGGTCGATCGGCATAGAGATTAATCGCCCCCTCCATCAGGCCATCGATATCCTCGAAGAGTACATTCTCGATGATGCCAGCCGCCTGCGTTCCGCGGCGGTCGAGAGCCGTTGCCGTGATCGCTTCGCCCGAACCCCAGAAACCCTCCGGTGTTTCCCGGCATTCAAGTTTCAGTCGGCGGAAGGTCACGTTCGCGAGACGCCCTCCATCGCGCGAGAAGAGACCCAGCGCCCTGTTGCTGTGGGCGATTTCACAATCCTCGAAGAGGATCTCGGTCATATCGGCAAAACTCTCGGTGCCGAGCTTGAGCGCGCAGCTCTCGCTGATGATCTTGCAGCCTCGAACGCGGATCTCACGGCACTCACCGATCGGCGCACCATCTCCACCTCGGCTTGTCTTCAGCACGACGCCGTCATCGGCCGTATCGATGACGCAGTCCGCGATCGAAACACGGCGGCAAGCATCCACCACGACACCGTCGGTGTTCGGCATCTTGCGATCATTGATGATGCTGATCCCTTCGAGCACCACATCGTCGCTGTGGATCAGATGCACAGTCCACATGGCCGAGAGGCCGATTTTGATGCCTTCGATATGCACGTCCTTGCAGCGGTCGATGACCAAAGTTCTCGGCCGATGCCGCGACGGAATGTAGGTCCCCATCTCTTCCAGCAGGCCCTCGACATAGGCCTCACCGGGGGCCTCGATCGTTCCTGCGCCATGAATGCGGATCGATCGCGCATCCTGCGCGATGATCAGCGCGCGGTCGGAATCCTCGGCGATGACATCCACCGTATTCGACGCGTACCGGGTATAGTCGGGATCGAAGCGCAGTACGGCCCCCTCTTCCAGGCAGAGATCCGTGCCGCTGGGAAGGCGCAAGGGACCGCAGAGATAGACGCCCCTTGGCACATGCAAGACAAGGCCCTGTCGGGCCGCTGTGTCCAACGCTTGCTGCAGGGATTGCGCGCCTTGCGCCGAATCGACAATGAATATTTTTCTTTTCTTCGTCACCGCAAGCCTCTCCTCAAAGGCGGCAAAATTCGGATTAAACCCTGAAAAATAGAGACTCCGAATGGCATCACCTCCATATCAAACCGATTTTTAGCCCAAACACAAAATGAAAATATTTTTTCAGAGAAGCTAGCTTCGATGCTGCCTGCCGCCTCGGATACGAACCGCAGACGCCGGGATCGATCTCCACCGAATGGCGGAAGCCATAAGCCGTGCGAGCACATTAAGGCATCGGCGCGAGCGGAATATGATGCTTTTCGCACCCCGCGCTTTTGCCCTATCGAACGAGGTGAACAGAGACGCGAAGGCAGAGGACAATGACCAGACCATTTTTCTGGAGCGAACTGACGACGACGGATTTTGCAGGGCTCTCGCCGGATACGACGATCGCCATCCTGCCGATCGCCTCGACAGAACAGCACGGCCCTCACCTGCCCATCGCGACTGACGTCGCTATCGCCAATGGCATGCTGGCCGAACTGAAGAACCAGCGCCCCGACGATCTCGACTTCCTCGTTCTTCCCACCCAGGAGATCGGCAAGGCCAACGAGCATGTGTATGGCCCAGGCAGCCTATCCTTCGGCCCGGAGATCTTGATCCCGGCCTGGACGGCCATCGGCAGCAAGGTCGCCGAAGCCGGCATCCGCAAGCTGGTGATCGTTAACTCCCATGGCGGCAATGTCGACGTCATGAGCATCGTCGCCCGCGAATTGCGCGTCCGCCACCAGATGGTCGTCGTCTCGACCCAATGGGGCCGTTTCGGCAACCCGGAGGGCACGATCTCCGAACATGAAAGCCGCTACGGCATTCATGGCGGTGAGGTCGAGACCTCGCTGATGCTGCATTTCCGGCCGGAACTGGTGCGTATGGACAAGGCACAGAACTTTATCTCGAAGGCCGAAGAAATGCGGGCCAGCTCGAAATTCCTCACCCCGCTGCCGCCGCATTCGCTGGCCTGGATCGCCCATGACCTCAACCCGCATGGCGTGGTCGGCGATGCCTCGAAAGGCACCGCCGAAAAGGGTGCCGCGATCTGCCGACACCAGGTGGCAGGCTTCATCGAACTCTTGCGCGACGTTGCCGCCTATCCGCTCTCGAACCTCTACACGCTCGGCTGACCGGACACTCGCCCCTCAGTTCTGGCCGCGAATGGTCTCGGGGATATGCCCCCGCGCCTTGAGGTCCTGAACCAGCGCCAGAAGCTCCTGCATCAGATATTCGACGAAGAGGCTTGTCGCGGAATCGAGCGGTGCCCTTGCACGGGCGAAAAGCTTCATCGGCTGATGACGGATATGGGCCTCGGTCAGCGGCCGGAAGATCAGCTCGCCGCGTCGACATTCGGCAACCGCATCGAGCGGATTGAGCATGGTAAGCCCCGTGCCCGCCTTGACCAACTGCTTCATCAGTTCCGAGGAATTCGTCTCGACAACTGGCTCGACGAGCAGCGGCAGCGGTGCCAGCGCCAGATCGATGATGTTGCGCAGGCTGGTGCCCGATTGCGCCAGGATCAATGGCTCCTGAACCACCTCCACCAGGTCGACCGGCCCCTCCTCACGCGCCAGCCGATGCCCGGGCGGCAGCACGACACCGACAGGCACATCGATATTCGCAAGGGTGCGAATGCCAGGGGTCGCCGGGATGTTGAAGCCAAGGCCGAGATCGACCTCACCGGTCAGAACCGGATTGATCGTCGTCGAGCCGCCATCATTGCGCAGCTTGATCTGAACACGGGGATGCGCAGCAACGAAGCCAGCCAGGATTTCCGGCAGTGGCCCGGAGGCAAGACCGACCGTCGTCACCAGCGACACCTTGCCAGCCTGCGGCGTCTTCAAGCCGCGGATCCGGCCCTCGAGCCGCTCGTAATTCTTCAAAACGTCGCGGATATGCTCGACACAGAGCTCTCCGGCGGCGGTCAGCCTCAGCCCTTTCGGCAAACGCTCGAAAAGCGGCGCGCCCAGTTCCTCCTCCAGCGCCAGGATCTGGCGGTTGACCGCAGATGATGCGACATTGAGGCGCTGGGCCGCCTTTCGGATCGAGCCGCAACGGACGATTTCGTTGATATAGACGAGCTTTCTGGAGTGCAGCACGAGGCCTCCGCTGCGTAAAAATTAGTCATGCCGCATCACTATGCATCAATCTCGAGAGCAGTGCAAAAAAAGCATCGATGCGGACGAAATTTGATGCTTTTCAAGACGCAATCCGACCGATCAAATGACCGAAAAGGGAGCCCGAAAACGGGTCCTGCAACGAACAGGGGAACGATCAATGCGCGACATGCTCACCAAGACCAGCCTCTTTGCCCTGATGGGCCTTGCGGCCTCGCTGAGCTCCACCTCGGCGGCTCTTGCCCTCGACGAAGTAACCTACGGCACAAACTGGCTGGCCCAGGCAGAACATGGTGGCTTTTACCAGGCCGTGGCCGATGGCACCTACGAGAAATACGGCCTGAAGGTCACCGTCGTACAGGGTGGTCCGCAGGCCGCCAACCGCGCGCTTCTGATCGCCGGCAGGGTTGATTTCTACATGGGTAGCCCGCTCGGCGAGATGGACGCCGTGAAAGAAGGCATCCCGCTGATCGACGTGGCGGCCATCTTTCAGAAGGATCCGCAGGTCCTGCTCGCCCATCCCGACCAGGGCATCGAAACCTTCGCCGACCTCGCCAAGCTCGACAGCATCTTCATGGGCAAGGACGGCTACGTCACCTATTACGAATGGATGAAGAAGAACTTCGAGGGCTTCACCGACGAGAAGTACAAGCCCTACACCTTCAACCCCGCTCCCTTCATCGCCGATCCCAGGTCGGCCCAGCAGGGCTACCTGACATCGGAACCCTACGAGATCGAGAAGCAGGCCGGCTGGGCACCGAAGGTCTTCCTGCTCGCCGACAACGGCTACAACCCTTATTCGACGATGATCACGACCACGACGACCATGGTCGAGAGCAAGCCCGATCTGGTCCAGCGCTTCGTCGATGCCTCGATCGAGGGTTGGTACAACTACCTCTACGGCGACAACAAGGCCGCCAACGACCTGATCAAGAAGGACAATCCGGAAATGACGGATGGCCAGATCGAGTATTCGATCGCCAAGATGAAGGAATACGGCATCGTCGAATCCGCCGAAGCGATGGACAAGGGCATCGGTTGCATGACCGACGAGAAGTACAAGGCCTTCTTCGACGCCATGGTCCAGATCAGCGTCCAGCCGGCCGACCTCGACTACAAGAAGGCCTACACCACCCAGTTCGTCTGCAAGGGCGTCGGCATGGCGCTGAAAAAGTGATGCGAAATAGGGCGGAGGGGCTTACCCCCCTCTGCCCTGCCGGGCATCTCCCCACAAGGGGGAGACTGCCTGAGCGGCAGGCCCTGCCTCCGCTTTTGGAGTGTCGAACAGCGCGGCAAACGCGGCGCCCCGCTCTCCCCCCTTGTGGGGGAGATGTCACGTAGTGACAGAGGGGGGTATCCCACCTAGCAACCTCAACCCTGCCGCAACACCAGAATGCAACGCGGATGTAACGCGAGACAGAATGACCAGTTTACCAGCCACGGAAGACCCCATCACCCCGCCCCCTCCCGAACAGCGCCGGGCGCTGGTGGTGATGAAGGACGTATCCAAGGTCTTCTCCAGCGGAACGGTAGCGCTGACCGACATGTCGCTCACCGTCAATGGCGGCGAGTTCGTATCGCTGCTCGGCCCCTCCGGCTGTGGCAAGTCGACAGCCCTCAGGATCATCGCTGGCCTCGGCGACACCACATCAGGCACGATCGATTGGCCGAGCTCCCGCATCAACTCCAAGGGCCTGCCCGACGGCGACATCTCCTTCGTCTTCCAGGAGCCGACGCTGATGCCCTGGGCCACCGTCTTCGGCAATGTCTACCTGCCGCTCAAGCTCCGAGGCATCTCCAAGTCTGCGGCGAAGGCCGACATCCTCGCAGCCCTCGACCGCGTCGGCCTCAAGGATTTCGTCGACGCCTATCCGCGCGAACTCTCCGGCGGCATGAAGATGCGCGTCTCGATCGCCCGCGCGCTCGTCACCAAGCCGAAACTGCTCTTGATGGACGAGCCTTTCGCCGCCCTCGATGAGATCACCCGGCAGAAGCTCAATGACGACGTGCTGCGGCTCTGGCGCGAAACCGGCATCACGGTGATTTTCGTCACCCATTCGGTGTTCGAAAGCGCCTATCTGTCGAACCGCATCATCGTCATGAAGGCACGCCCCGGCCGCGTCCATGACGATTTCCCCTTGGTGACCAGCGAGGAGCGCGGCCTGCAATACCGCACCTCCGAGGAATATCGGGCAACCTGCGACAAGGTCTCGCGTTCGCTGATCGAGGCTATCGGATTTCCCCTCGCCGATGGCATGGAGCTTCACTGATGAGCAGTCCCGCGCCACTCCATCCGGTGAAATCCGGTTTCGCATCGCTCTATGGCGAAACGCTCCTCAAGATCCTCGTTCCCATCCTCGTTGTCTGTCTGCTGATTATCGTCTGGCAGGTCGGAGTCTGGGTCTCCGGCGTGCCACAATACATCCTGCCCGGCCCGATCGCAGTCTCGGGCGCTCTCTTCAAGGACTGGGGCACGCTGTCGCCCGCGCTCTGGGTCACCACCAAGATCACGCTGATGTCCTTAGGGCTGGCGCTTCTCGGTGGCGTCGGCATCGCCGTTGCCCTCGTACAGTCGAAATGGATCGAGATCGCTTTCTACCCGATCACCGTCATCCTGCAGGTGACACCGATCGTCGCCATCGCCCCGCTGATCCTGATCTATTCGCCCTCGACGCAGGTGGCGCTCTTGATCTGCGCCTTCCTCGTCGCCTTCTTCCCCATCCTCTCCAATATGGTCCAGGGCCTGAAAAGCGTCGATCATAACCTGCTCAATCTCTTTGATCTCTACGGCGCCTCGCGCTGGCAGACCCTGCTTTACCTGAAGCTTCCGGCCTCGCTCCCCTATTTCATGACCGGCTTGCGCATCGGCGGCGGCCTCGCCCTCATCGCTGCCGTGGTCGCCGAATTTGCTGCCGGTTCTGCCGGTGCAGGCTCCGGCCTTGCCTTCCGTCTGCTCGAGGCCCAGTTCCGTCTGAACATTCCGCGCCTGTTTGCTGCCCTCTTCCTGCTCTCCTGCCTCGGTGTGGTGATTTTTGCCATTACCTCCTTCATTTCCTGGCTGGCGCTGCATCGCTGGCACGAGAGCAGCCTGAAACGAGAAAACTGATGTCGAGCCCGGTCACCGCCCTCCCCGCTGCCAAGCGTTTCGTCCTTGCCAATGCGACGTTACCGCAGATCTGCGTGGATGGCGTAGAGGCGCCCGCCTGCGAGGGCCTGATCAGCGCAGACATCGTCGTTGCCGACGGCAAGGTCGAGGCGATCCTGAAGCCCAGTGAGGCACCATCAGGCCTGCCCTCGACGGATCTGCGCAACGGCATGGTCTGGCCGACCTTCGTCGACATGCACACCCATCTCGACAAGGGCCATATCTGGGACCGCCGGCCGAACCCATCAGGCGATTTCGTAGGCGCGCTCGAAGCCGTGAAAACCGATCGCGAGGCACGCTGGTCGGCGGAAGACGTCAAGGCCCGCATGGAATTCTCGCTGAAGACGGCGTATTCCCATGGCACCAGCCTGATCCGTACCCATCTCGACAGCCTGGCGCCCCAGCACCGCATCTCCTTCGAGGTCTTCGCCGAAATCCGCGACGCCTGGGCCGGCAAGATCGACCTGCAGGCCGCCGCCCTCTTCCCCTTCGACCAGATCACCGACGAAGCCTTCTTCAAGGATCTCGTCGAGGTCATCGTCGCCCATAAGGGCCTGCTCGGCGGCGTCACCTATCTGATGCCGGGCCTCGACGAAAAGCTCGACATCCTCTTCCGCACAGCGAGCGAGAACAACCTCGACATCGACCTGCATGTCGACGAGACGCAGGACAAGGAAACCTTGACGCTGAAGACCATTGCGGAAGCCAAGCTCCGCAACCGCTTCGAGGGCGCAGTCACCGTCGGCCACTGCTGCTCGCTCGCGCGCCAGGACGAGGATATGGCCAAACGCACAATCGATCTGGTGGCGGAGGCCGGCATCTCGGTCGTATCGCTGCCGATGTGCAATATGTATCTGCAGGACCGTCACCCCGGCCGCACGCCCCGCCAGCGCGGCGTCACCCTTTTCCACGAACTGACATCAGCGGGCGTCGCCACTGCCGTCTCCTCCGACAACACCCGCGACCCCTTCTATGCCTATGGCGATCTCGACCCCGTCGAGGTTTTCCGCGAAGCGGTGCGTATCATCCATCTCGACCATCCGCTGGATACTGCCGCGAGGGTCGTGACCCGCACGCCGGCCGACATCCTCAAGCGCCCCGACCATGGCCGCATCGCCGTCGGCGGCAAGGCGGATCTCGTCCTCTTCAGCGCCCGCCGCTGGAGCGAATTTTTGTCCCGTCCGCAGGCCGACCGCATCGTGATGCGGAATGGCATGGGCATCGACCGCAGCCTGCCGGATTACCGCGAACTTGACCCGTTGCTTGGAGTATAGACATGGCCGATTACGCCAAAATCATCGAAGAGCTGGAAGGCATCGCCGTCGAGGACAATCCGGCGCTCGTCAAACAGAAGAGCCGCGATTTCTACTGGTATTCGCCGATCCTGAAGGAAGAACTCGACAACGTCGTCGGTGACCTCGTGGTCTCGCCGACCACGGAAGAAGAGGTGATCCGGGTTCTGAAGGTCGCCTATGCCCATGGCGTGCCGGTCACCCCGCGTGGCGGCGGCACCGGCAATTACGGCCAGGCCATGCCGCTCTCGGGCGGCATCGTCTTGAACCTGATCAACATGAACAAGGTGAAGGAGATCCTTCCCGGCCGGGTCATCTGCGAACCGGGCATCATCATCTCCGAGCTTGACCGCCAGACCAAGGTACATTCCGGCCAGGAACTGCGCTTCCATCCGTCAACCAAGCAGACGGCAAGCGTGGCCGGCTTCATCGCCGGCGGCTCCGGCGGCGTCGGCTCGATCACCTGGGGCGGCCTGCGCGACCTCGGCAACATCCTGCGCCTGCGCGTCGTCACCATGGAAGCCGAGCCCCGCGTGCTTGAACTCTCCGCCTGGGACCTGCAGAAGGTCTCCCACGCCTATGGCACCAACGGCATCATTACCGAGGTCGAGATGCCGCTGGCGCCTGCTTACGACTGGGTCGATGTCATCGTCGGTTATGACGAGTTCATGGACGCCGTGAAATTCGCCGACGCGCTCTCCCACAAGAACGGCATCCTCTTGAAGGAAGTCGCGCCGATTGCAGCGCCGATCCCATTCGACTATTTCACACGCCATAAGCCCTGGCTGAAGGAAGGCCAGTCGGTCGTCGTGCTGATGGTGGCGCCGCATTCCATGGAGCCCTTCCTCGCGCTCGCCGAGCGGATGAAGGGCGATGTGCGTTTCCGCTCCGATCAGGTCGAAAGCATGAAGGGCATCCCGCATGCCTATGAGCTGACCTGGAACCACACGACACTGCGGGCGCTCAAGCTCGACACCAACATAACCTATCTCCAGGTCCAGTATCCCGGCCCAGACCATGTCGAGAAGGTCCGCGTTATGACCGAACTCTTCCCCGACGAGGTCATCGGCCATCTCGAATTCATCAAGTTCGACGGCCAGATCCAGTGCGCCGGCCTGCCGCTGGTGCGCTACACGACCAAGGAGCGGCTGGAGGAGATCATTAGCATCCATGAGGAAAACGGCTGCCCGATCTTCAACCCGCACCGCTACACGCTGGAAGAAGGCGGCATGAAGCAGACCGACCAGGTTCAACTTGCCTTCAAGAAAGAAACCGATCCGAAGGGTCTGCTGAACCCCGGCAAGATGATCGCCTGGGAAAACCCAGATTTCGATTTCTCCGCCGGCAAGAATTACCTGTTCCCGGGCCTGGAGGTGTTTGCCGAGGCGGGGGAGTAGCGGTTCGGCGGCCAGGCTTCGTGCGTTTGATACCCCCCTCTGCCCTCCTGAGCTTGTCGAAGGGCGGGCATCTCCCCCACACGGGGGAGAGCGGGACGGGGCCAGTGCCTTGCACGGACGCCACCGTTGAAGATGCGGCTACGGCATTTAGACATGACAAACTTCGCTCAGGATTTCGACATTCGCAACGATTGAAGGAAGGAAGCCGGCACCCCCATCCACTCTCCCCCCGTGTAGGGGAGATGTCCGGCAGGACAGAGGGGGTACCCCGTGCGCAACTACAGACAACAACAAGGAACTACCCTACCGCCACCCAACCCCATTCCGAAGGTACTCCCGGCCGGCCCTCCGGCCCATGCAAAACCAGACATGGCATCCCCAATCCCTCGGCATCAGGCGGCGAAGGATCGGGATGCTGGGACAAACGGCGCGGAAGTTTTCAACTGGACCCCGACCGCGAAAGCGGCGGGCAACGACTTGGAGCTTTTGAAATGCGCGTACTTGTCCTGCACTCCCATCCCCTCGACGAAAGCTTCGGAAGGGCGCTCTACAAGCTCACCTGCGAGAGCCTGGAAAAGGCCGGCCACGAAGTCGACGGCTGCAACCTCTATGAGGAGGGTTTCGACCCGGTGCTTTCGGCCCATGACCGGCGCGTCTATCATGACATTCCCGACAACCTGTCGCTGGTCCAACCCTATGTCGACCGGCTGCTGAAAGCCGAAGCGCTCGTCATTGTCACACCCGTCTGGAACTTCGGCTTTCCGGCCATGCTGAAGGGCTATTTCGACCGCGTCTGGCTGCCCGGCGTCTCCTTCGACCTGGTGGACGGCAAGCTCACACCGACGCTTCGCCACATCAGGAAACTCGCCGCCGTCATGACCTATGGCGCAACTCCAATGCGCGCCTTCCTCGCCGGCGATCCGCCAAAGAAGATCGTAAAACGCGTCATCCGCGCCCAGATCAAGATCGGCGCACCGGTCAAATATCTCGCCCATTACGACATGAATAATTGCACGGAAGAAACCCGTGCAGCGTTCATGGCAAAGGTGCGCCGCGAGATGGAGAATTTCTGAGAAAAAGGCTGGCGGTCAAACCACCTTGGCCGCCGTCACCTCGACTTCGACGAGGAATTCCGGTCGTGTGAAGCCCCCCACCACCAGCAGCGTCGAGACCGGCTTCGGATCGAGCGTGTAGCGATCACGCACCGCCATATACTCAGCAAAATCCTCCCGCCGCGTCACGAAGCCAGAGACGCGGATCACATCCGCGAACGTCATTTCAGCCTCTTCCAGGATCGCCTTGATCGCCTCGAAGCAAAGCTCGGCTTGGCCGGTGACACCAGGCGGGATCGTGTCATCGGGGCTGATGCCGAGTTGACCTGAAGTGACGAGTAGGCTCGCACCCGGCGGCACGAGCAGACCGTGATTGTAGTGCCCGAAGGGACGGCGGACGGAAGGAGGATTGAAGACCTTTTTCATGGGTTCGAGCCTAGCGCGGCGAGCCCGTGTGCGAAAGGGCAAAGCGTGCCTTGACACGCCTTTTGACCCTACAAATCCGGCCCCTTCGTCTAGCGAATGCGCTGCCCCGAGGCATCGAAGAGAAAGCTTGTCTTGGCAGCAAGTCCCACCGCGATCTCGTCGCCATAGCGCCCCGCATGACGGCGCTCTTCCTGCTCGATGATGATCTGCTCGCCGGGCATGGTATGCGCATAGACATAGCTGGTATTGCCGAGATGCTCGACAACATCGACATGCGCGACCATCTGCGTATCCCCGCTGCCATCAGGCAGGAAATGCTCGGGGCGCACCCCGACCGTCACGGCATCGCCGACCTTTGGCGGGTTCGCGCAGGAAACCGTCAGCTGCGTGTCCGGCCGCGCTTTCAGCGCCACAGTGACCTGCCCGCCCTCCGCCTGAGCGACGACCGCTGCGGGCAGAAAGTTCATCCGCGGCGAGCCGATGAAGCCGGCAACGAACATGTTGTCGGGATCATCGTAAAGGGCGAGCGGCGCCCCGACCTGCTCGACAATACCAGCCCGCATCACGACGATCTTGTCGGCGAGCGTCATCGCCTCGACCTGGTCATGCGTGACATAAACGATGGTGGCGTTCAGCTCCTTGTGCAGCCGGGCGATCTCGACACGCATGTGCACGCGCAGCTCCGCATCGAGGTTCGACAGTGGCTCGTCGAACAGGAAAACGTCAGGCTGGCGCACGATGGCGCGGCCGATGGCGACGCGCTGGCGCTGACCACCGGAAAGCGCCTTGGGCTTGCGATCCATCAGCGCGTCGAGCTCGAGGATCTTAGCCGCAGCATTCACCCGCCGTTCGATCTCGTCCTTCGCCATGCCGGCAAACCGAAGCGCAAACCCCATGTTCTCGCGCACGGTCATATGCGGGTAGAGCGCATAGGTCTGAAACACCATGGCAATCCCGCGCTTGGAGGGATCGACATCATTCATCACGCTGCCGCCGATCTCAAGCATGCCTGCGGAAATATCCTCAAGCCCCGCGATCATCCGCAGCAGCGTGGACTTGCCGCAGCCGGAGGGACCGACGAAGACAACGAATTCCCCCGAGGAAACCTCGAGATTCACCCCCTTGATGACCTCGAGCGAGCCGTAGGATTTGCGGATATCGGTGAGCCGAACCTCTGCCATTTAATCCTCGATCAGGTGACGTTGAAGGTGATGTGCTGCGTCCCGAAAGGCCGGCAGGTCGCAGATAGCGTCAAGTGACCGGCCTCGTTTCCAGCTTCGACATAGACGCCAACGACCCCGCCCTTGAAGGAGAGAAGCGAGGGACCGACGATACGGCCCGGGCCTTCGAGCGACACCTCGACCGGATCATCGAAGAAGCCCAGGACATTGCCACCCTGATCGAGCGCACGCAGGATCACGCGAACCGTATCCTTCTCGCCAGATCGAAGCTCAGTGTCGTCAGCCGCGATGTCCAGAGTTGTCGGCAGCGGATCGGCTGGCAGATGGCGGCGCACCACTTCCTCGCCATTGATAAAGCCGACGAGTTCGCCATCCCGCCAGGTCATGCCCCATTCGCCGAATTCCTCGGGCGTCACCATGCTGTGGTCGAGGATGCAGGGCGGATGCGGCAGGTGCGGATAGGTCTTGGTATCCGGCTCGATCCGCTTGACGATATGGCCCATGCGGATTTCGACATAGTCGCAATTGGTGAGCACGATCAGCGGCAACACGCCGCCGATATTGCGCTCGCCGCGCGCCCAGAAGCTGACCGGCTGCATCACCACCTTGTCCGCTGGATCGCCCTGCGAAGCATAGGCATAGGCCGCAAATTTCGGCTCGCGATACATATCGGTGACACCGTGATAGCAGATGCGGTCGCCGGAGCCGAAATCCTTGTGGGTGTTGTAGTCGAACATGCACCAGCCGGTGGAGCCCGAGATCGAAGGGTCGCCAGCGGCTGCATTCAGAATCGCCAGATGCCGGCCGACATGCTCCGCCTGCCGCTGCTCCTGATCGAAGCGCTTGGTCGGATACATGTGACCGCCATATTCGGTAATCATGTAGGGAACCTTGCGGTCGAGCCCGGTGACCTCGCGCTGGTCTCGCAGAACCAGCCGCTCGCGATTGTGGCCCGGCAGCTCTTCCATGCCGAGAATGAAGTCGTTCATCGTGTAGACGTCTTCGAGCAGCTCGCTGTCGGTGATGTAGCGCACGCCGCCGGTCTGCCGTGTCGTATCGAGCGAGCGTGCCATTGCATTCGTCTCGACATAGAAGTCGTGAGAATCCTGGCTTTCGTTGATGCGGACACCCCATATGATGATTGACGGATGGTTCCAATCGCGCTCGATCATCAGGCGCACGTTCTGGACGGACTCGGCCTTCCAGGCGTCGCCGCCGATATGCTGCCAGCCCGGGATCTCTTCGAAGACCACCAGGCCGATCTCGTCGCAGCGGTCGAGGAAGTATTTCGACTGCGGATAATGCGAGGTGCGGGCAATGTTGCAGGCAAGATCGAATTTCAGGATGTCCGCATCCTTCTCCTGACCGCGCCGGCCCATGGCATAGCCGAGATGCGGCCAGGCCTGATGGCGATTGAGGCCGCGCAGCTTGACGACGCGTCCATTCAGCTTGAAGCCCTCGATCGTGTATTCGGCAGAGCGGAAGCCGAAACGGCTGGTAACGGCGTCGGCACCGGCTGCTGTCTCCAGCGTCACCGTGAGGTAATAGAGAGCGGGATTGTCGATATCCCAGAGCGTAATGCCCTGAAGCCCGGAAAGGCCGAGCAAAACCTCCGCGCCAGAGACAGTCGCTTCGGTCCGCGCTACCTCCAGACCTGCACCGTCCTTGAGAACAGCCGTGACGTTGCCGGAAAGCGACTGAACGTTCGGATTGGAAATCCAGACCTTCGCCGTCACCTGTTTGGCTTCAGCCAGAACATCCGGCGTCTCGATCTTGACGTTCTTGATCGAAACCGGCGCCGTGATCTTCAGCCAGACATCTCGGTAGATCCCGGCATAGGTGAGATAGTCGATGACGCCACCGAAGGGCGGGATCTCGGGGTTCTCGGAACCGTCGATCTTGACCGTCAGCAGGTTGTCGCCGGCCTTCAGATGCGGAGTGAGCCGGGCTTCGAAGGGCGTGTATCCATCCTTGTGCGCGGTGATCTCGGTGCCATTCAGATAGACCACGCTGTCTGCCATGGCCGCATCGAAAACCAGCGAAACTTCACGACCTTCGAAACGCGGATCCCAGGCAATGACCTTCTGATAGGTAAAGGCCTCCTGATAGCTCTTCTCGTCGAAATAATTGTAGGGCAGCTCGACCGCCGTGTGAGGGAGCTGAACCGTCTCGCCCGGCTGGGACGCCGAGGCAAAAGCCGGCTCGAAGCCTGCGCGGAAGGTCCAGTCCCGGTTGAAATTCTCGATAATGCGCATTTCAAAGTCCTATTTCACGGAGCCGAGCATGCCCTGCACGAACTGGCGTTGCATGGCGAAGAAGACGAGAAGGGTTGGAAGGGTGGCAAGAATGGTGCCGATCATCACAGTGCCGTATTCGGGCGAATAGGCGGAGGCGAGTGATGACACGACGAGCGTGATCGTCTTCATGTCGTTCGACTGCAGCACGATCAGCGGCCAGAGATAGTTGTTCCAGTTCAGCATGAAGACGATGACGAAGGCCGCCGCATAGGTGGAGCGCATGACCGGAACGTAGATGTAGAAGAAGATCTGCCACTCCTTCAGACCATCGACCTTGGCCGCATCGCGAAGCTCGGTGGGGAAGGCCTTCGAGGCCTGGCGGAAGTAAAAGATGATGAAGGCGGACGCGATCATCGGCAGCATGATCGCGATGTGAGTGTTCAGCAGCCCCGCTCTGCCCATCAGCATGAAGAGCGGGATCATCAGGGCTGCAAATGGCACCATCAGCGTCAGCAGGATCACGGTATAGACCCGCTCCCGAAGCTTCGACCGGAACATCTCGAATCCGTAGCCGGCAAGCGACGAGACGAGCAGCGTCAATGCGGTGCCGACCAGCGCGATCTTCACCGAATTCCAGAAGACCAGCGGCACATCCACCTGCGCAAAGAAAGACGCGATGTTATCGAAGAGTGCTGTGCCGAAGGTGACCTTTCCGCGAATGATCTGGCTGGTCGTATTCGTCGCCCCGATCACCATCCAGATGAAGGGGAAGATCGAGAGAAAGGCGGCAAGCGACAGTACGATATACTGCACGATGTCGGGCAGGCGGCGACGAAGTGTCGTCATCATCGACGTTCCCTCGCGGCATAGAATTGCAGAAAGGAGAGCACCGCCACCATCAGCACGATCACGTAGGAGACGGTCGCCGCATAACCGAAGCTCGGCATGTAGCGGAAGGTCAGATTGTAGATGTAGAGCGACAGGGTCAGCGTCGAATTGGCCGGTCCGCCCGTGCCTTCGGTGAAGTTATAGACCTCGTCGAACAGCTGCAGCGTGCCGATCGTCGAAGTGATCGTGGTGAACAGGATCACCGGCTTCAGCATCGGGATTGTTAGGAAGGCGAAACGCCCCCAGGACGGCACTCCGTCGATCTTCGCCGCCTCATAGATCGAGCGGTCGATGTTCTGAAGCGCGGCCAGGTAGAAGATCATGTTGTAGCCGGTCCACCGCCAGGTGATGGCGATGATGATCAGGACCTTTGCCCAGAAGGGGTCGGTCAGCCAGCCGATCGGTTCGCCGATGATGCCGATGGCAAGCAGCGTGTTGTTCACCACGCCGTCGAGCGAAAACATGCTCTTGAACAGGATGGAATAAGCGACCAGCGACGAGACGCAGGGCAGGAAGATCATCGTCCGGAAGAGGCCGGAATAACGCAGCTTCGGATTGTTCAGCATGGCGGCCAGAATCAGCGCCATGGTTATCATGATCGGCACCTGCACGATGAAGAAGATGACGGTGTTTTGCAGCGCCTGCCAGAAGACCGGATCATTCCAGAGACGCACGAGGTTACCCGTGCCCGAAAACTTCAGCATCATTCCGCGTCCCGAATACAGGGAGAGAATGAGCGAGCGAACGATCGGGTAGAGCATGAACAGCGAAATTAGCGCGACGGCAGGCGCAACGAACAGCCATCCGTTGACGTCGTAGTAGCGTTTCAAGCTGGATCTGGATGTGGTGGCCATGCGGTATCCCCGAACCCGATCAGTGCTCACTGAACCTTGTTTTGCGACCGGAAGCCGCGCGGCGTTTCCGCCGCACGTCTCCGGGAGGACAGGGGCCTGGCAGCAAGACCAAGGCCCCTGCGGGATGGGCTTACTGGATCTGGCCGGCGGCCTGGCTTTCGATCGCCTTCAGGACATCATCCACAGGCGTGCCCTTCAGCAATGCCGGGAAGTTGGCCGTCACGGCCGTATCGAGCTCGTTGGTGAAGATACCGTAATTCACTGCCGGCACCTGCTCGAGCCAATCCGCAAAGTTCTGCCAGACGGTCTGGCCGCTGAAGAAATCATCCGGCTTCTGATAGGCTTCACCGGTGCGGGCGGCCAGCAGCGAACCGACGGCGCCGCGCTCTGTCAGGATCTTCTGATAGAAGTCCAGATCCTTGGCATAGACTTCATTGAGGAAGTCGATCGCTTCATCCTTCTCGGCGGAAGCGTCCAATACATACCAGCTCGAACCGCCGAGATTGGATGCAGCCGTCGCACCCTCGACATCGAGTTTCGGAATTGCCGTCAGCGCCCACTTGCCGGACTGGTCGGCCTGTGACTTGACGGTACCGGTGATCCAGACCCCCATGAGGACCGAGGCGACATCGCCCGAGGTCAGCGCGCTGATCCCGTCGTTCCAGCCGCTGGTCGGCTTGGCCACACCTTCGTTGACGATCCGGGCCTGGGTTTCCAGCGCCGCCTTCAATGCAGCATTTCCGGTGATGTTGAGGCTGCCGTCCTCGTTGAAATACCACTGGCCGCCGGACTGCATCATGATGCGGATCAGGCCGCCGTCATTGCTGTCGAGCGCCATCATCTCATGGCCGGTTTTGGCCTTCACATCCTTGCCGATCTCGATGAAGCGGTCCCAGGTCAGGTTCTCCATATCGGAGGCCTTGTAGCCTGCCTGCTCCAGATAATCGGTGCGATAGTAGAGACCGGTCACGCCAGAATCGAAGGGCACGCCATAGACCTCGCCTTCGAGCGTCATCAGGTCGACCTTGTATTTGGCAAAGCCGGAGTAATCGATCTTGTCGGTCAGCGCAGCAAAGGAGCCTGGGAAGGACTGGAGATATTTCTGCGCGCCGTAATCCTCGATGAGAACGATATCCGGCAGCGTGTCGGTCATGCCGGACGCGAGACCCGTCTGCAGCTTCTGCTCGACATCGGCCTTGGCGAAGTCGACAATGTTGAAGGTCGTGTCGGGGTTCTTTGCGGTATAGCGCGCCGCCGCTTCCTTCATGATCGCGACGTTGAAGTTCGGGTCCCAGCACCAGATGGTGACTTCACCGGCAAGGGCGGCGGTGCTGCAGAGAAGTGCGGCGCCAGCAACGGTGGCCGAAATCGAACGCTTGAAGGCGCGAGAATAATCCATGTCTTCCTCCCATTATGTCGTTGAACGCGGCAGCTCCATCCCCTGCCTCACGGTCACTATTCCTGAAAATCGGAAGACAGCCAAGAAAATTTTTACTAAATATTTTGTGCGCTGCGGTAAGCCACGAGGATCTCACAACCTTTCCACGAAGGCCTAGGTGAGCGGGGGCTTCTTCGCACTGCCACGCCAGACCATTTCTGTCGGCAGGGTGACGTGTTTGGAATAGTCGCGCCCGTTCAGCCGCTCGACCAGGAGATCTACGGCCACTTCCCCGATCAGCTCGCCGGGAATCCGCATGGTCGAAAGAGGCGGGTTGAGAAACTGCGCAACAGGAATGTCGTTGAAGGCCACCACCGCGACATCATCTGGTATGGACATCCCAGCCTCCTGGATGGCCCTGTAGGCACCGATCGCCATATTGTCGTTCGCCGCAACGATGGCATCGGGAGGCGTATCGAGCGCCAGCAGCGATTTCGCTTGCTGATAGCCGGTCTCCAGCCGGAGGTTCTGTCCGAAGCGTTCGCTCTGGCCAAGCGCCATGAGCTCGGGCCGGTAGCTCCCGCGCGCCTCATGCCATTCGATGAAGGCTTTGCAGCGCTGCTCCCCATGCATCAGCGCATCATTGTCCATCAGCTCATAGCCGCCGACAAAGCCGATCCGCCGGTATCCAGCCTGTTCCAGACTGTCGAGAATGGTTGTCGTGGCCTCGCCCAGATCCGCACGAACACAGTCGAATTGCGGCATGCGCGGATTGAAATCAGCCATGATCAGATGCGGACAGACCTTGGCCATCGCCTCGATCTCGACCTTGGGATGATGCCCGACCACGATCGTCGCGGAAATGCCCGTCAACATCGCAAGATCGACGGGCACATCGGGATTGAACACCCTTGCGATCTCGATCTTGTACTCGCGGCAGCGGGCCTCGATGCCAAGCCGCACGCCGACATAATAGGGATCGACCAGCTCCTCCTGAGGCGCCAGGAAGTGGACGATGGCGACATGCGCCGACACATCCGCATGGCTGGCCATCGGAATGTTGAGCGGAGGAAGCAGGGCATTCTTGCGCGCGCGTGGCGTCGCATAGTTCAGCGCTTCGGCCGTTTCGATGATCGCCTGCCGCTTGGCCTCGGAGACCGACAGCGTCTGGTCGTAGTTCAAGACACGGGAGACGGTCCCCGACGAAACGCCGACGGCCTTCGCGATTTCCTTGATCGTCACCACGGCGGCCTGTCCCTCCCCACCTGTTTCCCGAGGAAATTGGTAAACCTCAGGAAAATATTTACTAGGCTAGGCTCGGGAGGGATACAAGCATTTCCTTGAACAGGGCCGGCGCTCACCTTTAGACGATGCTTGGCGGGCGCCTCCGCCGGGCAGCGCTGAGGTGCTTCGAAAAGCCTTGGTCTCCGACACGCGCTCTACACAATCGCGACTTGCCGAGGCCGGCGATTCTGCGTACTCCGGTCCCCGTAACGGATGCGGGAATACGCGGATGACGGCCAGTATCAGGACGATCGCGAAGGTTGCCGAAACGTCGGTATCTTCAGTCTCGCGCGTGCTCAACAACAGTGGCTATGTCTCGCCAGAGGTGCGCCAGCGCGTCGAAGCCGCGATCAGGGACCTCAACTATGCGCCCAGCAAGGGCGCTCGCATGCTGCGCGGCGAAGCGAGCCGGATGATCGGCCTCATGCTGCCGTCCATCGATGTGCCCTTCTTCGGCATCCTTGCAAACACCATCGAGCGCGAACTGTTCGAGCGCGGTTATCACACTCTGATCTGCAGTTCGGCGGAAAACGAGGACCACGAGGCCCGCTATGTCGCGATGTTGCGGGCCCAAAGGGTCGAAGGCGTCATCGTCGCCAGTGCCTATGGCGGCACGGCACATCTGCAGCCGCTGGTCGGTTCCGGGATCCCGGTCATCGCAATCGACCGTGAACTCGTCGGCATATCCGACGATACCGTGATGGCCGATCACGTCGAGGGTGGACGCCTAATGACCCGACACCTCCTGGATCTCGGTCATCATAGGATCGCCGTTGTCGGGGCGCCGGGACACAGCCAGCCGATCCGGCTTCGCATGGAAGGCATTCGGGCCGTGCTACGCGAACATGGACTTTCGCCGGCCATCGAGGCAATCGGCGAGGATCACAGCTTCTCTGCCACCTACGCGCTGGCGCAATCCGTTCTGCAAGATCACACCGACATCACCGCGATCATCGGTACCACGGACATCGCAGCCATTGCAGCAATCCATGCCGTTCGGGACAGCGGGCGCAGCGTACCGGACGATTGCTCCGTCATAGGCTTCGACGACTTGCCGGAGGCCGCCTATGTCCTGCCGCGACTGACGACAGTCGCCCAGCCGATCCGCGCCGTCGCACTCGAAGCGACACGCAGGCTGGAAGAACGTCTGCAGGATCATAGGCAGGATCTCGAACGGCAGCCAGCCTCGCTCACGCGCATGCCCGTTGAGCTCATCATCCGGGAATCGACCGGGCCAGCCCCCGCAGACAGCTGATTGCAGGCGTTCAGATTTCGGAGAGCAGAACCGACATGTCGGGTATGCCGTCGGTGGCTGTCGCGCCGCCTAGACAATGGACCGCCGCGCGATGCGCGACAGCGGAAATGGTCTGGACCGGCCAGCCCTCGTGCAGGCCGTAAAGGACTGCCGCGCAGAAGGCATCTCCGGCCCCGACGGGGCTGACGATCGCGGCCGGGTCGACGGCGATGGCAGGCGTGACGACCGGGACCTTGTCGGGCGAAAGCCAGATGGAGAGCTCCGGCGCATGAATGACGACGCCTTTTGCCACGCCCCCGTCGAGAAGCCGCCGACCGGCCTCTTCCACAGCTGACAGCAGCAGAGTGCCCGACTTGTCGCGAACGACCACTCCCGTTGCGCGTCCGGCTTCGGTCTCGTTGACGATCACATAATCGCAATGGGGCAGTGCAACGGCGACCTGGTCGGCAAAGGCGGGGTCCTCGCTGGAGACGAAATCGACGCAGGTCGTCAGCCCCGCCTCGCGTGCCGCCTCCAAGAGCCGGGCCGCCCCGGACGTGCCGCTTGCATCCTTCCGGTCGAGAGCCGGCAAAAGCATGAGATAGCCGAGATAGAAGATCCTGTGTCCGTTGGCTGCGAAGGCAGCAGGGTCGATGAGATCGACCGTCAGCAGGTCGTTGGAGCCACCGTGATAGAAGAAGGTGCGGCTTTGCCCCGGCACGTTCATGACATGGGTATGTGCCGTCGCCTGGCCATCAAGGATACGAAGGCCTGAGACATCGATGCCGAGGGCTGCGTGACAATGCCGGACATAGACGCCGTCCCGATCACCCCCCACGGCACCCGCCACCGAAAGCCGGCCTTTGAACCCAAGCGAGGCAAGGTCGGTCACCACATTGGCCGCACCGCCGCCGACGCCCATGTCCTGATGCAAAATATGCGCGAGGCTGCCCTGTTCCGGCCAGTAGGACAGGGTGTGGATGCGATCGACGATGAAGTTGCCGACGCAGACGATACCACCTGCCGTTCCTGCCTCCTGTCTGGTTCGAACCTCCTCCCCGGCTCTCATCAGACAGCCCCCTCGTTCCAGAGAGGTCTAAGCGGCGGCTCATCCTCCTCGATCTCGGCGAAACGCCCGATGGGTTCGAGGAAATAGTTATCGGTCCGGTCGTCGTTGACCTGGCTGACCTCGCCGACCAGCACCGGGCCCTCGCCCTTCGCGCCGTAGAAGCGGTGACAGAGACCCGTGGGAATTGTGACGCTCTGGCCTGGATGCAGGACCAGAGGCTCCCAGGTCTGGAGACGCTGCTCGATGCCGTCGACGAGGACGGAAACATCGGAGCCGTTGACCTTGCCCGCGGCGTCAGCTGCGGAAAATTCGATGACCAGATCGCCGCCTGCCCTGTTGATGATGTCCTCCTGCTTTGCCTTGTGCAGATGGGCCGGGGTCAACTGGCCTTCCTGGATAAAGAGCAGCTTTTCCGCATAGCTGCGCTCGCCCTCCACGCCGAGGATGCCGTTGCGGAGGCAAAACAGCACGAGCCCCTGTTCGGCAAAGCGACCGGAGCCAAAGTCGGTAACGTCCCAGCCGAGCTGCCGGCTGACCAGATAGCGCGAGGCCTCGGGATGGGCCGCAAACTCGGCGGCACTCCACTGCCCCCAGACCGGTAGGGACCAGCGCCAGGTCTCGAGCAGTCCGATAGCAAACCGCAGGGCTTCGTTGATCTCGGAGCGTCTCATGGTCCCGCCTCAATCGTAGTCGACAGAAACGACCCGGTTTTCCAAACCGGATTGAAGTGCCGCCGTCAGCACGGCGTGGTGGGCAGCCGCTTCCGCGGGGCTTGCACAGGGGAAGCCGTTCGCCGTGCCGCCCGCCAGTTCGTCGACAAAGGCCGCCCACATCTGCTGGATCGCATCGGCGAAACCGAATTCGAAGATCTTGCCGGTGATGGCGGGAAAGACCGAGCCATAGCCAAGGTCTTCCGTGTTCCAGGACTGGGTGCTGCCCTGGTAATCCATCCACTGCCACTGGCGCGGCTGCTTGGTCGAGAAGAAGGCGCTCTTCTTCATGCCGAGAATGCGGATGTACCAGGTGTTCGATTCCCCCGGTGCGATGCGCCAGGTCTTGAGAACCAAGGGGAAATCCTGGTCGGCGGTGCGCACGCGGCTGCTGATCGTCGCATTGTCCCAGGTCGTGCAAGGCACTCTGTTGCCCTTGCCATCCGGGCGCTCGGTGATCCGCTTGACGAGGTTCGCATGCAACGTGTCAGGCCGCCAGCCGAGCCGCAAGGGAACATGCAGCACATGCATGCCCAGATCTCCCATGCAGCCATAGGCGCCGTTGACGTGCTCCATGCGCTTCCAGTTGATCGGCTTGTCAGGGTCGATGTCGGAGGAATGCAGAAAGCCGGCTTCGACTTCGAGAATGTCGCCCATCTCACCGCTTGCCGCCATGGCAACGACCTTCTGCGCGCCGGGGAAGAAAGGCATTTCCGACGAGCAGCGGACAATCAGGTCCGGATGCTCGGCAAGAACAGCCATGATCGCCTTGTTCTGCGAAAGGTCCATACCGAAGGGCTTTTCACCCAGCAGATGTTTTCCGGCCTTGATGATGTCCGTATAGAACTCGGCGTGCAGCACATGAGGTACGGCGCAGTAGATGGCGTCGACCTCAGGATTGGCGAGAAGTTCGCGGTAGTCAGTCGTGGCCTGTCGAACCGAGGGAACGTGGGTCTGAAACCACGCCATCAGCTCCGTGTTGGTATCGCAGACGGCAACGATCTCCGGGCGCGCCTTGGCGTCGGTGAGATGCATCCAGCGGGCTGCGGTGCTGGCAAATTCTCGACCCATCAGGCCGCAGCCGATGACACCGAAACGAAAGGTCTTCATGATGCTCCTCCTCCCGTCACGCAATCTCAGGCGAGATGGCGCGACGCTTCCTCCGCCGTTGCGCCGTCATGAACGATGGCCATCAGTGCCCGCGTCATGCCGCCCGGATTGGCATGCTGGATGACATTGCGGCCGTAGACGATGCCGCGCGCGCCCTGTTCCATAAGCACGTTAGTACGCGATAGAATTTCCTCATCGGAAACCCTGCCGCCGCCACGCACGAGCACCGGCAGCCCTTGAGCGATCTCGATCACCCGATGATATTCGGTGACGTGGTCGCAGGGGTCCGCCTTGATGATATCGGCTCCGAGTTCCGCGGCCTGCCGGACCAGCGGCAGGATCTTGTCGATTGCGCCGTCAACCATATAGGCGCCCTTGGAATTGTCCTGCATGACCAGCGGCTCGACCATGAGCGGCATGCCGTAGATCTCGCATTCGCGCTTCAGGCTGTTCACGTTGCGCACGCAGGCCCGATAGACCTCGGGCTGGTTCGGCAGCATCAGCAGATTGACCACGACACAGGCGGCATCGAGCGCGATCGCCTGTTCGACCGGACGATCGATCACCTCCGAGAATAGGGCACTCGGCAGCGGGTTGCCGTAGATGTTGGCAATGTCGGTGCGCAGCACGAGGGCTGGACGAGCCTTGCCCGGAATCGACTGCAGCATGGGAGCCGTGCCAGGCGGCAACTGGATCGCATCGGGTCCTGCTGCAGCGATGACCTCGATGGCTTTCTGCATATTCTCGATACCGGCCAGGAACGTGCGTTCATTGAACATGCCATGATCGATGGCCACGTCGAAGCAGTTTCCAGACGTACCGAAGAGGCGGTTCAACCGCGCCTGTTTCATCGTTTTCTCCTCCCTATGTGGTAACGTTTCCACATAGGCTAGGCATGCGGCTCCAGTGTGTCAACGAGAAACATGGAACGGATACCAGCAGCAGGAAGCCGCCCCGGAAACTGAGGCGGCTTCAATCAGCCGGCAATGTATCTGATCGCTTGACACCGCCATCAACAGGGCCGCGTCAGCGCAGCCCCACAACGATGCTCAAGCCTTGGCGAAATCGACCCTGGTCGACCCAGCCACCCCTTGCGCATGGGGCCAGGCGGAGTGATCGAGATCGAGATCGGGAAACGCCGTCGGTTCAAAGACCGGACGCTCCACACCGGCCTTCAGCTGTGAGCGGAAATCGTCAAGAATTCGCAAGGCAACGGGGAAGAGCATCAGGATTACGCTGAGGTTGACCACCGCAAGCACGCCCATCAACGGGTCGGAGAAGAAGAAGACCGCCGTTGCACCCGGAGCCGTCGCGCCCAGGAAGACGACGATGACAATGGCAAACCTCAGCACATGCAAGGCGCCCGGCCGTGAGGTCATGACCTTCAGCGCGGTTTCCCCGAGATAGTAGTTGTAGATGATGGAACTGAAGGCAAAAAGCAGGATGGCGAAGGTCAGGAAATACTGCGACCACGTGCCGACCTGGCTGACCAGCGATTGCTGGGTGAGCACGATGCCGTCGATACCTTCCACGCCCGGCTGATAGACAGGGCTGAGCAGGATGATGAAGGCCGTGCAGGTGCAGATCACGATGGTGTCGATGAACACCGAGAAGGACTGGGTGATGCCCTGGCTGATCGGATGGCGGACATCGGCTGTCGCCGCAACGTTCGGCGTGGAACCCAGGCCTGCCTCGTTGGAGAACAGCCCGCGGCGAAGCCCCTGGGCCAGCGCAGCGCCAAAGCCGCCGCCAACCACTTCTTCCAGGCCGAACGCATTGGCGATGATCGACCAGATGACGCCCGGGAGCGCGGTGATGTTGGACAGGATGACCAGAAGTGCCAGACCGATATAGATGAAGGCCATGACAGGAATGATCACGTCCGCGACCTTCGCGATCCGGCGAATGCCGCCGTAGACGATGAGGCCCGTGATGATCGCAAGACCGATGCCGCTCCAGACGCGATCGACGCCGAGGCTGTCATAGACGGCTCCGGCAAAGGTATTGCCCTGGAAAGCGTTGAAGCCAAAAGCAAACGCCAGCATCAGGCAGACGGCATAGACCACGGCCAGCCATTTGTGCTTCGCACCAAGCCCATAGATGATGTAGCCGGCAGGCCCGCCCTGATAGGTGCCGTCGCCGTTGGACCGCTTGTAGAGCTGGGCGAGTGTTGATTCGACGAGGCTCGTTGCCATGCCGATGATTGCGATCGCCCACATCCAGAAGACGGCGCCTGGCCCACCGAGCGTGATCGCGACTGCGACGCCTGCGATGTTACCGCCACCGACGCGCCCACCAACGGACACGAGCAAGGCCTCGCGCGCGCTGATCGCATTCGGATCGCCGGTCTGGTTCTTGGAGAACAGCACGCGGAACATCCGCTTGAAGAACCTGATCTGAACGAAACCGCTCATCACCGTGATGAACACGCCGAAGACGACGAGCATGGGAATGAGCGCCCATCCCCATGTGAGATCCTCGACCAGTCCGAAAAAGCCGGTGATGATATCCATGCGTCAACTCTCCTCAAAGACCATAATAAAGATAGATAGCGTAGCAGGACGCCAAGCCCACAATAACGTTCATCGGCAAGCCGATCTTGACGAAATCGCTGAAGCGGTAGTTGCCGGCACCATAGACCAGCGTATTCGTCTGATAGCCGATCGGCGTCGCAAAACTTGCACTTGCTCCGAACATTACCGCCACCACAAGAGCTCTCGGATCGATACCCAATTGCTGACCGAGGCCGATGACGATCGGTGTCAGGATGACCGCCACCGCATTGTTGGTCACGCATTCTGTGAGCGTCGATGACAGTGTGTAGACCAAGAGCAGAAGCACCAAGGGCGAGACCGTCGACATCAAGGGCATGGCCGTGTCCACGACGAGTGCAACGGCGCCGGTTTCCTGCAATCCCTGCCCGACGATCAGCATGGCGAAGATCAGGATCAGAATGCCGCCTTCGATCGAGCCCCAGGCTTCATCGGCGTCGATGCAGCGCAAGATGAGAATGGCCGGAACCGCGATCATCGCCAGAATGCCGATGTCCATCACGTTGAACGCCGCGAGAAGGACGACGAGACCGAGGGCGAGCAAGGCCAAAGGCGCCTTGGTCGGCCTGAAGGCACGGGCGGTGGAACGGGTGACCGATATCAGCTCGTTCTGCTGCGACAGTTCGTCGAGCGCCTCCGCAGTCCCCTCGATGAGCAGCTTGTCTGCTGGCCGAAGGCGGACATTGGCGAGGTCCGGACCCGGCACATGCCGGTGTCGATGGGCACCGATGATGCGCACGCCGAAGCGGCGCCCGAGCGTCAGACTGGAAAGACGCGTGCGATAACCGTAGCGCCCGGGCGCAACGACTGCCTCGACCACGATGACGTCGCCTTTCGGGGCTGCTCCGCGTCGTTGACCGACGCGCAAGCCGTCCTTTTCATTCAGGGTCAGGAGTTCGGCCGACTTGGCAAGGATGATCAGACCATCGCCCTTTTTCAGGGTCATGGTCTCGATATCCTTGCGGATCACCTCGCCATTGGTGTGCAGCCCGACGATGCGCAGCCCAGGCTGCTTGAATTCCGCAATTTCGCCGACCGGCTTTTCGGTGAAGGGACCATCCGCAAGCACGGTGATTTCCGAAAGAAACTCGGCATCGTCCTGATCGTCCAGTTCGCCGCCTTCGTCACGGCGATCCGGCAAAAGAAACTTGCCGAGCACCAGCATGGTGAGCCCGCCCGTAACGACGGCAGCAAGACCGATCGGCGTGATTTCGAAAAGCGAGAAGGGCTCGAGGCCCTGCCCGCGCGCGACGCCATCGACGAGCAGGTTTGTCGACGTGCCGATCAAGGTCAAGGTTCCACCCAGAATGGCGGCATAGGACACAGGGATCAGAAGCCGTGTCGCAGCAATGTCGAGCGAGGCGGCAAGGCGGATCACGATCGGGATCAGGACAAGGACCACCGGCGTGTTGTTCATGAAAGCCGACGCGACAAGCGCCGTCAGCAGGAACACGGCAAGCGCCATCTGCGGTCGCTTCTTCGACCTCTCCAGAACCACGGCCGCGACCCGTTCGAGGACACCCGTGCGCACCAAAGCACCGGTCAGGACGAACATCGCGCCGATCGTCAGCGGCGCGGAATTCGAGAACACCGCCATCGCCTTGTCGGTTGGCACGAAGCCGAGCACGATGAAGAGCGCAGCACCCGCGGATGCGATCACCTCGGCGGGATATTTCTCCCAGACGAACAGCCCAAACAGCACGATCACCAGACCCAGAGCGATCTGAGCCTCGTAGCCCGAGAAGAATTGCATCATCTTTTTTCGTCAAGCCCCCGACTGATCGCGTGAAGAAACGCGCGACACGCGATCTGGCTCCACCGGCTCGCAAAAATGTCGAGGGAGCGGGAGCTCACTACACTCTGCATGCGGCGCGCGCAAACCATAGCCCGACCTCCTCTTATGCTCGCAACTGTCCGACATCGACAGAGGCGGCAATGCCGACCTCGTAAAGGACGACCGATTGTGCCGTCCTAATTATCCGATCGCGCCTGCCCGCGCCAGCATATAGGCCTCGGCAAATGCCATGTGCTCGGCCGCAATCGCGCGCGCATCCTCTGTCCGTCCATCCTTCAGCGCCGCCATGAGCCGGTACTGGTAGGAGAGCCCCTCCTCCCGCGAGCTGGGCGCAGGATCAGCATAGATCTGCCTCGCCAGTGGCAGATCGCGCAACAGATTGTGCATCAGCCCACAGAGAAACCCGAGCAGCGGGTTGGGACAGAACTGAGCCAGCTGCGAGTGAAAATCGAGTTCCGCAACGCGTTGACGATACTGTTCGTCCGGATCGACCGGCGGGTGATCATAGAGCCGGATCGTCCGCTCGAGCAAAGCCAGTTGCTGGGCCGATACCCTGCCTGAGAGCGAGGCGGCGACTTCAGGCTCCAGCGCCTTGCGGATCGCATAGATGTTGGAGAGGGTCGGCGGATTGAAGAAGAAGTGGGTGGACAACAACTCCATGGCGTGCCGAGCGGAGGGAGCGGCGACGAACGCACCGCCCCCGGGGCCGCTACGCGTGAAGATCAGGCCTTGGGTTTCCAGGGCCTTCATCGCTTCGCGCACCGTGCCCTTGGCAGCCTTGAAGCGGTCCATCAGATCGCGCTCCTGCGGCAGGCGATCGCCTGGCTGAAGCCCTTGCGAACGGATGAAATCCTTCATCAGATCGGCAATGGCATCGGGCCGGCGCTTCGGCTTCCCGGCAGGGGTGAACAACCGCTTGCCGTCTTCACTGCCTGGTTTCGCCCTCTCCTCGGTATAGGTCATCGCGCGTCATTCTCTCCTGATACGGGGCGCACTGGCCACGAGCCGCCTTGTATAAGCGTGTTCAGGATCGGCAAAAAGCCTTGCCGCGGGTGCCAGCTCGACAATCTCACCGAAATACATGACGGCCACGCGGTCACAGATTGCCTCGACAACGGCAAGGTCATGACTGATGAACAGATAGGACAAGTCGAAACGCGTTTTCAGATCGCTGAGAAGCAAGAGGACCTGCGCCTGTACGCCGACGTCGAGCGCGCTCACCGGCTCGTCGAAGACCAGGATCTCCGCTTCCGCTGCCAGAGCCCGGGCGATCGCAATCCGTTGTGCCTGGCCGCCAGAAAATTCGTGCGGATAGCGCGAGAGCGTGTTTGCCGGCATCTGGACCGCGTCCAGCAGTTCGTTCATCCGCTCGCGCCGCCTGGGCGCCTCGTATCCGCACAGCAGCTTGAGCGGGGTCTCAAGGATGCTGCTGATTGTCTTGCGCGGGTTCAACGAAGCAACCGGGTCCTGAAAGACATACTGAACCGTCTTGCCAAAGGCCCGCGGTCCCTCGCGCCGCAGCGCGTCGGCATCCTTGCCCCCGATCAGCATGCTGCCGGAGGTCGGCGTCTCGAGCCCGACCAGCATGCGGGCAAGCGTGCTCTTTCCAGATCCGCTTTCGCCGACGACGGCAAGCGTTTCGCCGCGCATCAGATCCAGCGACACCGACTTCACGGCCTTGACCTCGTGTCGCGCCTTGCCGAACAGGCTCCGCCCGCCGCCGAACGACTTGGTCAGTTCACGAACCTGGATCGCAGACTTCGTCATGACGCCTCCGTTTGCTGCTTCGGGAAGAGCCCGGCGACGCGCTTGAGGAACTGCGCCCCAGTCCCGAGCTCGGGCACGCAGGCGATCAGCCGCTTCGTGTAATCATGCTGCGGGTTGGCGAGAACCGCGCGCGTTTCTCCGGTCTCGACAATCTCGCCGTCCTTCATCACCGCGACGCGGTCACAGATCTCCGACACGACACCGAAGTCGTGGGTGATGAAGAGAAGTGCCATCCCGCGTTCGCGCTGCAGATCGCGCAAGAGCTCCAGGATACGGGCCTGCACGGTGACGTCGAGAGCGGTCGTCGGCTCATCGGCAATGATCACATCGGGATCGTTGGCAAGCGCCATGGCAATGCCGATACGCTGGCGCTGACCACCCGAAAGCTGATGCGGATAGTGTTTCGCCCTTTCCCGGGCCTCCGGTATGCCAACCTTCTCAAGCAATGCAACCGCCCTTTCACGGCGCTCATTTGCACCGAGCGACTGATGCGCGGCGATCGCTTCCTCGACTTGCCGTCCAACGGGATACATGGGGTGTAGTGTCGTCAGTGGATCCTGAAACACATAGGAGACACGGCTGCCACGCAGGGAGATCAGCCGTGTCTGCGACATCGCCAGCACGTCTTCATTGTCCACATAGATCGCACCGCTCTGGATGATGCCCGGTGGGGACGCCACCAGTCCCATCACCGACAATGCCGTAACGCTCTTCCCCGACCCGCTTTCGCCGATCAGCCCGAGGCATTCGCCGCGCTTCACATGCAATGAAATTCCACGCACGGCCGGAATGATGTCGTCTCCGCTACGGAAACCGGTCTCCAGACCTTCGATGGAAAGAGCAGCATCCGGGGCAGAGTTCTCCGGAACGTTTCGATCCGTCGCAATTTCCGTGACAGGCCCCGGACGCGCAAGCGCCCCGGAGCGCAGGCGCGGATCGAGAACGTCGCGAATGCCGTCACCCAGCACATTTAGGCTGATGACCATGAGAAAGATCATGACGCCCGGCACGATCGACACATGCGGAGCGGTGAAGAGCTGCGCCCGTCCCTCGCCCAGCATCGACCCGAGATCGGCCTGCGGCGGCTGTGCGCCGAGACCGAGGAAGCTGAGGCCCGCCGTCTCCAGGATCATCCAGCCGGCTGTCGTCGACATGGTGATGACGATGACCGGCGCCACGTTTGGCAAAACCTCGGTAAACATGACGGACAGGTGCCCCTTGCCGGAAAGGCGCGCAGCATCGACGAATTCGCGATGGGCGTATCCGAGCGTCACGCCGCGCACATTACGCGCGAAGAAGGGGATGTTGACGATGGCAATGGCATAGAGCGCGTTCATCAGGCCCGGCCCCAAGGCAGCAACGATCGCCAGCGCCAAAAGGATGTAGGGAAAGGCCATCAGCATGTCGATGCCACGCATGATGGCATTATCCGTGCGCCCACCGACATAGCCAGCGACAATGCCGATCACCGACCCGATCAGCGCGGCGATCAGCGTGGCCGTGAAGCCGACCGTGACGGACAAACGGGCGCCCCACAAGAGTCGGCTGAGGATATCGCGGCCGAGTTGATCCGTGCCGAGAATATGCCCGGCCGTCAGCACGGGCTTTAGCCGCTCTGCCGGCGCGGTGGCATCGGGATCGGGCAGAGGGAGGATCGGCACGAGCAGGATCAGGAGAGCGATCAGCCCGATGAGCACGAGCCCCGCTGCCGCGAGACGATTGTTGAGTAGAAGCCGCCAGGACGTGATCCGTCCCGAAGCGACCTTGGGCGGGGTAACAGCAGAAACGGTACTCACGTGCGGATCCTCGGATCGAGCATGGATTGGAGAACATCAGCGACGAGGTTGAAGAGCACGTAGCTCGCGGCAACCACGAGCACTCCACCTTGGACCAGCAGGATGTCGCGGCTGGAGATGGCCTTGACCAGCATGGCCCCGACGCCCGGCCACTGGAACACAGTCTCGATATAGACGGCGCCGCCGAGCACAAAGCCGGACTGGATGCCGATCACCGGAATGATGCTGACCAGTGCCGACCGAAACGCGTGACCATAGATGACCCGCCGTTCCGAAAGTCCCTTGGCACGGGCCGTGCGGACAAAGTCCTGCCGCAGCACTTCGAGCATGGCGCCCCGCGTAAGGCGTGCGATCACGCCTGCCGCGACGACCGACAGCGTGACGGCGGGCAGCACCAGATGGAGCAGAAGGTCCTTGAGGTCCCCTCCCCCATAAACGGCATACATGCCCGAGGCCGGAAGCATGCGCCACTTGACGGCGAAGAGGTAGATGAGCAGCAGACCCAGCCAGAAGGACGGCATGGAGATCCCGGCCAGCACGAAGAAAGTGATCGCACGGTCCGCCCATCCGAACTGCCGGACAGCCGAAACGACGCCGGCAAGGAGGCCGATGACCGTGCACAGAAGGAGAGAGACGCCGGCAAGGATGAGGGTGGCGCCGAAACGCTCGAGGACCTCGTCCAGCACGGGCCGGTTCAGCGCATAGGAGCGGCCGAAATCGCCCTGCAGCACATTGCCGATCCAGACCAGGTATTGCTGAACCAGAAGCTTGTCGAGCCCGAGGTCGCGATTGATGCGCTCGACGTTTTCGGGCGTCGCATAGGCGCCGAGAATGGCTGTCGCCGTATCCCCGGGAATGAGAGCCATCACCAGGAAGACGATGATCGACAGGCCGAAAAGGACGGGCACGACTGCGATCAGACGTTTGAGAATATAGGCCGGCATGGCAACCTCCGGGAGTGTCCCAGGCTGATGCCGGCGAGCAGTATGCCCGCCGGCATCAGCCACAGGAGGATTACTGCTTCGTCACACCGTGTAGGTTGAGAAGGAACGAGGGCTGCAGCTTGAAGCCCTGGACATTAGCGGTCGTGACCGCGTTCTGCTTCCAGTTGGCGACGAACAACCAGGGGGCATCGTCATGCACGATCTCCTGGACCTGGGCGTAAAGCCTGCCGCGTTCGGCCTGATCTGTCGATGTGCGCGCCTTCTCCAGCAAGTCGTCGACCTCAGGGTTCGAATAATAGCCCGAGTTGAAGCCACCCTTGTCCGGCATCGCATCGCTGCGCAGCGTGAGATAGGGAACGGTGTCGGGATCATTCGTCATCCAGGCCATTTCGGCCATGTCAGCCTGACCGTCGAGACCCTGATTGACGCGGCCGAGGAAGGTATTCCACTCATAGGTCTCGATCTTCACATTAAAGCCGACGGCCTGCAGATCGGCCTGGATGGCCGCGCCCATCGTCACTGGATCGAGCATGCCAGAGCCGCCTTCAGTGACATAGAACGTCAGTTCCGGCGTCTCGACACCCGCCTCGGCCAGCAAGGCCTTGGCCTTCTCTGGATCGTAGGCATAGGGCTCGACCGAGCTTTCCACCCAGTTGAAGGCAGGCGGAATGGGACCAGCGGCCACGGTTGCCGTGCCCTGGAGCACATCGTTGACCAGCGTCTCCTTGTTGACGGCGTAGTTGGCGGCCTGACGAACGCGCTTATCGGCGAAGGGACCGCTCTTCGTGTTCAGGATGCCGAACCAGACATGCGGCCCCGCCTGCTCAGCGACGGAGAACGCGGCATCCTGCTGGAAGGTGGTGAGGTTGTCCGGCGGCACCTCGACCATCACGTCGATGCCTCCGGAAAGCATTTCGGCAACACGCGTGTTTGCATCCGTCACGGGCCGAAAGACGACGGCTTCGAGGGCCGCAGCCTCGCCCCAGTAGTCCGGATTGCGCTCGACGACGACACGCTGGTTCGACAGCCATTCGGCAAACTTGAAAGGTCCGGTACCCGAGGGGTTCCGGCCATAATCGGCGCCATGCTGCTCCACGGCAGCCGGAGAAACGATCAGCCCTGTGGGATAAGCGAGATTGGACAGGAAGGGTGCAAAGGCTTCACTCAGCTTGAATTCGACCGTCTGGCCGTCGATCACGTTGACGGACTCGACGGAGGCAAAGTTGAACGACAGGGGAAATGGACCGGTGTTGTAGAAGGGATGGTCCTCTTTCAGCATCCGGTCGAAGTTGAACTTGACGGCCTCGGCGGTGAAGTCGGAACCGTCGTGAAACTTCACGCCCTGACGCAGCTTGAACGTATAGGTCTTGCCGTCCTCCGAGATATCCCAGCTCTCGGCAAGTGCCGGCTCGATCTCCAGCGTCCCGTCCTTGAAGCGCACCAGGCCCTCATAGACATTCACCAGAATGCGGAAATCATTGGTGGCAGTGACCGTGTGCGGATCGAGAGATTTCGGCTCGGCAATCTGCCCGACGACGAGGACATCGGGCGGGGTCTGCGCGCTCGCCGGCTGGGCGGAAATCATGGCGGCACTCAAGGCGGCAGCGGCAAATGCGCTCCGGAACAGCCTCTTCATGGGGAAATCCTTTCGATTTGGCATCCTGTATGCGCGCTATTAATTCACATAGATAATCCAATTGCAATAATTTATCATGATAGATATCAACCGCAGGGTTCTCGCAAGCATACCGATGCAGCGACCACCATCACGCGTCGGATTTCGTCAGTGAATGGAAATTTCGGCCTAAGCCCTTATGCGGTCGGCCGCGGCTGCACGAGGATCGCGCGGAAATCGTTGACGTTGGTCAGGGTGGGGCCGGTGACAACCTGCGCGTCCAACGCTGCGAAGAACGAATGGGCGTCATTTCGTTGCAGAGCGACCTCTGGGTCGCAATGCAGTTCGGCAGCCTTCTTCAGAAGTTCGGGACCGATGACGGCGCCGGCGACTTCGGCGGCACCATCGACGCCATCCGTGTCGCAAGCGAGCGCATGGATACCTGCAGCGCCATCCAGAGCCAGTGCAAGCGCCAGACAGAACTCCGCATTGGGTCCGCCAATGCCATCGCCGCCTCGGGTAACCGTCAACTCGCCGCCGGAGAGGAGAAGGATCGGCGGATCCCCGGCACGCAGGGAGTGCTGCAAGGTTAGAGCCTCTTTCGCCTGGACCTCGGCCACCAGCCTCGCCTCCCCTTCCAGGGCATCGCCGAGAATGCGAACATCGCAACCCGCCTCTCGGGCGAGTTCCGCAGCCGCCTCCAGCGATTGCCGGGGGGCGGCGTAGATGACGTTCTGCACGCGGGCAAGGCGCGGATCGTCGGGCCTGACGACCCCGGAGCCGCGCGCCAATGCCTCGCGAACCCCGCCTGGAAGCGCGACCTTCCATTGATCGACGACCGCAAGAGCGTCATCCGGGCGCGATGGATCGCCAACGGTCGGACCGGAGCCGATGAAGGCCGGATCGTCTCCCGGCACATCCGAGATCATCAAGGCAAGCAGGTTCGCCGGCCAGGCTGCGGCGGCCAATTGTCCGCCCTTCACCCGGCTCAGATGCTTGCGGACCGTATTCATCCGGTCGATCGGCGCCCCTGACGTGAGCAGCGCCTGGTTGACCGCCTGCTTTTCGGCAAGCGAAACGCCCGGCACCGGCTGAACCAGCAGCGCCGACGCACCGCCCGAGATCAGCGCCAGCACGAAATCGCCTTCGCCGGCACTTTCAACCAGAGCCAGCAGACGCGCCGTCGCATCGAGGCCCGCCTCGTCTGGAACCGGATGGGCCGCCTCGACGATCTCGATGCCGCGACCCGGCCGGCCATATCCATAGCGCGTGATGACGAGACCTTCGCAAGGACCCCAGACCGCCTCGACCGCTTCCGCCATCCGCGCGCTCGCCTTGCCCGCGCCGACGACGATCACCCGCCCCTTCGGCTTTTCAGGCAGAAAATCCTTGAGCGACCGCATGGGATCCGCCACCTCGACGGCACGGTCGAACAGCTGCCGCAGGAAGACTTCCGGTCGTTCGATCATGCACCCGGCCCTCTCGAAGCCTTTCCCGACATAGCGATTCCGCCACGTCGACATCGCCTCTTGCCGGCGTCCCGCTAGGCACGCCGGTTCTGAGGCTGCGATGCTACCGCCAAACTCCGTCTGGTCGCAACGCTCTGTCTGTCACAGATCACGCCCCAGGACGGAGAAGGTCTTAGCTGATCAGAACTCCCCTCTACCGGATTCTTCGAGAGGCAGGACCACCATCTGCGATCCGACCGGAACACGGGAGTGGAGATCGATGATGTCCTGATTAAGCAGGCGAATACATCCAGACGACACGGATTGACCGATCGACCATGCCTCGTTGGTCCCATGGATCCGGTAAAGCGTGTCCCGTCCGTTCTGGTAGAGATAGAGAGCGCGCGCACCGAGCGGATTGTCGATACCACCCGGCAGACCCTGGGCGAGCGGGCCGTAGCGATCCGGCTCGCGAGCAATCATGTTCTGCGTCGGCACCCAACCCGGCCAGCGGGCCTTGCGCTTGATATCGCCTACGCCCTGGAATTCGAGACCGGCCTTGGCGACACCGATGCCGTAGCGCATCGCCTTGTCGCCCTCCATAACGAGATAGAGGAAGCGAGCATGCGGATCGACCACGATCGTACCGGGCAGATAGGATGTGCGATAATTGACGACCTGACGAACATTGCGGGGATCCATCTTCGACACATCGACCGCGGGAATGATCTGTCCACCGTCCTGCAATTCGGCATACATAGCCTGCAGTGCGGGGTCGACCGGCGGCGCAGCCGGCTGTCGCTGCACACCTGTCGTTTGCGAGCAGGCGGTCAGCAACAGTGCAAGGCCCGCTGCCGCGCATAGGCTTTTCAGGATCCGGACTGCCGGCATCACGTCAAGAAAACTCATCTACTTATCGGTCCTTGTCTGCGGGGCGATCTGGCGATGGCGATATGAAACGCTTCGCGCGAAATCCCACCGCACTGGGTTTTGGCTGCGCGCCCCTTTCAGAGCCGCATTTCCGGCAAGCCTTAAGCTTGCCGGACGAGGCCATAAAACGACATTTTCTCACGGAGGCGTGATGACAGTGTTTGCCGCTGGGAAAATGGAGACCGAGGAGGCGACAATCGGAAGTGATGGACGCAACGTCATCGTGCAGCGACGCCATTCACCAAGCCTTGCGACCTGGTGAATGGCGCCTCATTAGGCACGCTCGAAAATACATGGCCGGCATCGATGCCCCACGCGTCCCTTGATAGTCCAAGATCAGAAATCGGCGGGCAAATGTCCGATCAACTTGTCCAGCGTGACCGGATAGTCGCGAACCCGGGCACCCGTAGCGTTGTAGATGGCGTTCGCAATCGCCGCCGATACGCCGCACAAGCCCAGTTCGCCGACACCCTTAGCCTTCATCGGCGAGGACATTGGATCGGTTTCGTCGAGGAAGATCACCTCTTGGCTCGGAATGTCCGCATGCACGGGCACTTCATATCCGGCGAGATCGTGATTGACGAAAAAGCCCTTCTTCGTATCGACGAAAAGCTCCTCGGAAAGAGCGGCGCCAATGCCCATGGTCATCGCACCAATGACCTGGCTCCGCGCCGTGATCGGGTTGAGAATGCGGCCGGCGGCGCAAACGGCCAACATGCGCCGAATGCGGCATTCCCCGGTGACGACATCGACCCCAACCTCGACGAAATGCGCGCCGAAGGTCGATTGCTGATGGGTCTTGGAGAGGTCACCCCATTCAATCGTATCCTCGCCGACGAGACCATCCGGACCGGCAGCGTCCGAGAGCGGGATCGCATGATTGCCCGAGCGAACCTGCCCACCCTCGAATCGAACGTCCTGAGCATTGAGACCGAGTTTCTGGATAACGGCCTCGCGCAGCTCGACGCAGGCGGCATAGACGCCGGCCGTCGAACAATTGGCACCGAACTGACCGCCGGAGCCGGCGGATACCGGAAAACTGGAATCGCCGAGCCGGACGTCGACGTCCTCCACCGTCACCCCCATCATTTCGGCAGCGGTCTGCGCGATGATGGTGTAGCTGCCTGTGCCGATGTCGGTCATGTCGGTCTCGACGGTAATCCGGCCATCGCTTTCGAGCCGAACCCGGGCACCGGAATCAACCAGCAGATTGTCGCGATAGGCTGCGGCAACCCCGGTTCCGACAAGCCAGTTACCGTCACGTCGGGCTCCCGGCTGGCCACGATCGCTCCATCCGAAGCGTTCCGCACCGAGGCGCAAACAGCCGATCAGATCGCGTTTCGAGAAGGGACGATCCGGGTTTTCCGGATCGACCTGTGTGTCGTTGATGACCCTGAAGTCGATAGGATCGATGCCGAGCTTTTCGGCCATCTCGTCCATGGCAATTTCGAGCGCCATCAGACCCGGCGCTTCGCCCGGCGCGCGCATCGCATTGCCCTCGGGCAGGTCGAGCGAGGCCAGACGCATGGCGGTCATGCGGTTTTCGCCCGCATAAAGAAGTCGCGTCTGGTTGACCGCCGTTTCGAGACTTCCCTCCGGCAGGTTGCCGGACCAGCTCTGATGCGCGATCGCCTCGATCTTGCCGTCGGTGTCGGCACCGATCCGGATGCGCTGGATCGTCGCCGGTCGGTGGGTGGTGTTGTTCATGATCAACGGCCTCGGCAGGGAAACCTTGACCGCGCACCGGGCAGCCTTGGCACCCAGCGCGGCAAGCACCGCATCCGCCCTGAGAAACAGCTTGCCGCCGAAGCCACCGCCGATGAAGGGCGACATCAGCCGGATCTTGTCCTTGTCCATGCCAAGGAAGGTCGCAAGATCCGTCCGCCACCAGTCGATCATCTGGCTCGAGGTCCAGATCTTCAGTTCGTCGCCGTCCCAGACCGCCATCGAGGCATGCGGCTCCATCGCCGCATGCGACTGGTCTGGCGTGCTGTAGTCGGCATCGAGCGTCACAGACGCCCGAGCATAGGCGTCATCGAAGTCGCCGAAGGCAGTGTCCGACTTCTCATCTTCCGAAGGCTTTTCTGCCGTTTTGATGGCCTCGGCCAGATCGAAAGACCCTTCCTCGCGCTCGTACGACACATCGATCAGCGAAGCCGCCGCCCGCGCCTGTTCGAATGTCTCGGCAACGACAAGCGCGATTGCCTGATGATAATGCTGCACGACATCTCCGCCGAAGAGCGTCGCCGTATTGTGGTCACCCTTCTCGTGCTCCCCGACATCAAGTGTGGTGACCACCGCAAGAACGCCGGGTGCCTGCCGGGCGCTCTCGCTGTCGATGGAGAGGATACGCCCCTTGGCAATGCCGGCCGCCACCGGATAGCCATAGGCGACGTCAAAGCCGAGATCCCAATGCTCATAGGCATAGTTGGCGCGACCCGTCGTCTTGAGCTCGCCGTCGATCCGTCGGGTGGGTCGGCCGACCACCGTCAGATTGTCGATGGGGTTGGTCGTTTCTGGCCTGTCGAACTTCATGAGCTTTTATCCTTGGCTTGCGCAATGACAGCGCTCAGCAAGCGCTCCACCAGAGCGAGCTTGAAACGGTTCTGATCAGTCGGTCGGGCGTCAGCGAGCAAGACTGCCGCCGTTGCTCGAGCACCGTTCGGCAGTTCTGCCTCCGCATCTTCGATCCGCCACGGTTTGTGCGCGACGCCCCCCACAGCGATCCGGCCCGTACCATCGGGCTGGACCACGGCAGCGACAGACACGAGCGCGAAGGCATAGGATGCGCGGTCGCGGACCTTGCGGTAGATCTGGGTGCCGCCAATCGGTGGCGGCAGACAGACTGCCGTGATGATCTCGCCCTGCTTCAGGACCGTTTCGACATGCGGCGTGTCTCCCGGCAGACGGTGGAAATCGGTCAGCGGAATGGCCCGGCGGCTGCCATCGGCCTTCACAGTCTCGACGACCGCATCAAGCGCGCGCATCGCAACCGCCATGTCGCTGGGATGGGTCGCGATGCAGGCGTCGCTCACCCCGAGGACCGCATGCTGCCGACTGAAACCGCCAATGGCGGAACATCCGCTGCCCGGCTGCCGCTTGTTGCAGGGTTGATTGGTGTCGTAGAAGTAGGGACAGCGGGTCCGCTGCAGCAGGTTTCCGCCGGTCGTGGCGCGATTGCGCAATTGTCCGGACGCTCCGGAAAGCAGCGCTCGTGCCAGCAGCGGATAGTCTCGACGGACAATCTCATGGGCGGCCAGATCGGTATTGCGCACCATGGCGCCGATCCGCAGACCTCCTTCGGCCGTCGGTTCGATCTCGTTAAACTCAAGCCCGTTGACATCGATCAGATGCGTCGGCGTCTCGATTTCGAGCTTCATCAGATCCAGAAGATTGGTGCCGCCGGCGATGAACTTGGCGTCAGGATTGGAGGCGGCAATCTGCGCTGCCGCTTCGGCCGAGGCCGCGCGTTCGTAAGTGAAAGCTTTCATGAGCGTGTTTCCGCGACCTCGGTAATGGCATCGACGATGTTGGAATAGGCACCGCAGCGACAGATGTTTCCACTCATCCGCTCGCGGATCTCCTCGGCGGTCGGTCGTGCCTTGTTCATCAGGTCATCGGTAACGTGGCTGGGGATGTCGGCCGCGATCTCTTCGAGCATCGCGACGGAGGAACAGATCTGGCCGGGCGTGCAGTAACCACACTGGAAACCGTCATGCTTCACGAAAGCGGCCTGCATCGGGTGCAGATCGCCGGGTGCGCCCAGCCCCTCGATCGTGGTGACTTCAGCACCCTCGTTCATGACGGCGAGTGTCAGGCATGAATTGACCCGACGTCCGTCAACGATGACGGTGCAGGCGCCGCACTGGCCATGGTCGCAGCCCTTCTTCGTTCCCGTGAGCTTCAGGTGTTCCCGCAATGCATCGAGCAGCGTTGTCCGGTTGTCGACGTGGATCTCGCGCGATGTCCGGTTCACAGTCAGGCGAACCTTGCTACTCTCATTCATCAACTCACCTCGTTGTCGAGCCCTGCCGCAGGGACCGGTTTGGGCCATCCGACCCGCTGATTCTATGCCGCGCACTGGAAAACAAAGGAGGCCGACCTTCCGCCACCATAGGGCCGAACCCGACCAGCTTTTGCCTGGCCCAAGTCTGCAAAAGCCGCCCAGCCCTACTTTGTTCCAGTGGCAGCGATCGGGCAAACAACTCCGGGCTCATGGAACAGAGTCTGAAACCTGTCTCGGAACAGGCGCGCACCCAGCGCCTGGGTGCACCTCGCTCGAGCCTCCTCAACACCGCTCGTCGGAACGACAAGCGCGCGACAAGTGCCACGCTGGAATGGAGAGATCAGTGGCCACCCTCTCAAGGGTGAGGTCGAGACCTTCATGCAGTCATGACCCAGCCGCGAAATGAGAAGGCGGCATAGAATAGGGCCGGCTCTCTGAAACCCGCCTGCCGGTACAAATCGACCTCTTCCTCGATCGAGAAAAGCGGCAGCCGCTCTGCCATGGCTTTTGCCGACGCTGCGGCTTGCGGGGCGGTGCAGCCGGGCCCGCCTGCAAAGGCTGCGGACCGCGCCAGCCAGACCTCTTTTTGTCTGCCAACGGCCGCGTGATGAGCCGCAACGAAATGGCTGCCGGGCTTCAATCTTTCGCGGATCTGCTGCAGCGTGTGCAGTCGTTCAGACCGGTTCAGGAAATGCAGCGTCAGGAGACACACGGCCCCGTCGAACGGACCGGTTGGTGCATCTACCGCCGTGCCAACGATCAACTCTGTCCGATCGACATAGTCCCTGGTCGTCTGCCCGGCGACGTCGAGCATGGCCGCCGAAGGGTCGACGCCGGCAAATCGCCAGTCCGGTCGCGCCGCTGCCATGGCCTGGATCTCCAGGCCGCCCCCGGCACCGACGACGAGAACCCGCGCAGCCCCTGCCGCCTGTTCAGACAGGAGCTGTGTCGTCATCTTGTGGAGATCAGACAGGCCCGGAACCTTGCGCGGCGTTTCCAGGACGTAGGCAGCGACGGCAGGATCCTGGAACGAAGTGTGATTGCCGGTCATGGATTGTCCATTATGTATCAGTTGAAGATGCATAACACGTCATGGCATCACGTATCAACTAGTGATACATGATATGAGAGAGGCTGGGCGGCGGAGTGCAGAGAAGACGATGAACAGGGATACGAGGCTCTCGGACGTGCTGCATGTCCTGCTGCACATGGCGCAGGTGAAGGACCCTCTGACATCGGAGGTTCTTGCGCGAAGCATGGGCACAAACCCGGCCGTCCTGCGCAGGACAATGGCTGGATTGCGCCGGGCCGGCCATGTGAGATCTGGCAAGGGGCATGGCGGCGGTTGGCAACTTGCACGCCCGCTCGACAGGATCACCTTGCTCGCCGTTTATGAAGCTCTCGACAAGCCGACGCTCTTTGCCATCGGCTCTCGCAGCAAACACCCCGACTGCAGGATCGAAAGAGCCGTCAACGCAACACTTGCGGGCGCCATGCAGCGCGCCGAAACCCTGCTTCTGGACCGATTTGGTGAAGTCACGCTGGATCAGTTGATGCCGGAAGGCCTCACCGCTCTGGCAGTGGACTGCGGGAGTAAGACGGCCCCCGATCGGGGCCTGAGCGGGTAATCGTAAACTTGCTTCTTCACACTGTTCCGAAGTCGGATACTGCGGCAAGCGACATCCGGTGCGTCGCATTTTCCGCATAGGCTGATGGCGCCATGCCGACAAAGCGGCTGAAGGCCGTGCTGAAGGCGCTCGCAGAGCGATAGCCAACACGCTCGGCAACCTCCTGAAGCCCGAGATCGCCGCGACGCATCAGCAGATGTTTTGCAAGGCTCATGCGCCAGATGATCAGATATTCCCTGGGCGATACGCCGATCGTCCGGCGAAATCGATCGAAGAAAACCGATCGGGAGAGCGCGGCTTCGCGGGCCATTTCGTCAACCGTCCAGTCTTTCGTCGGCTCCGCATGCAACAAGCGAAGTGTGCTCGAAAGCCGCGGGTCGCCAAGACCGCGCAAAACGCCAAGCGGAGCCGCCTCCCCGGCCACCGATCGCAGCGCTTCGAGGAGCATCACTTCAAGCAGTCGCGCAAGGATAGACCCACGCACGGGCCTGTCTGCCAAGGCCTCCTCCGTCACGAGCTGAACGAGGGTCGTCAGCCGCCGCTCGTTCCTCAGGTGCACAAGTTGCGGCAGCAGGCGGATCAACAATGCCGAATCCGGCGAGGCAAATCCGAAATGGCCGACAAGAAGCCGGGCATTGACGATACCCTCCGGATTTCCGTGCCGTGTTTCGCCGGGCAGCATCGTGACGGTGAGTGGGTCCACATCGTCATCCTGGTCCCCGGCCATATCCGACATGGTGAAGCCGAAAGCCGCAGGGATCAGGACGAAGTCACCGGTCCTCAGGGTAATCGGCGCATGGCCCTGAACCTCCAGAAGCGCCGAACCTTCCAGCATCGCGCAGTAGAACGGCTGACCATAGTCTTCTCGTTCGACACGCCAGCGGCCAGCGCCGCTGACGACCTTCGCCCGCAGCCCTTCCGGCTGCAGAAGCTCGACCATTTCGGACAAGGGGTCGGCCATTCCGGACTCCTGATAACGATATTGAGACAATACATTATATAAAATTCTGGCGTGACGGATAGAGTTTGGGTGTGCATTGAAAAGGATTGATCATGAAAACTGTTCTTATCACCGGCTCATCTTCAGGCTTCGGGCTGGAGATCGCCCGGCAATTTCTCGACCGCGGCTGGAAGGTCGTCGCCACCATGCGAAAGCCGGACCCGGCCCTGCTCCCCGATTCGGAACACCTCCGTATCCTGCCGCTCGATGTGACGAACGGCGAGAGCGTCGCTGCCGCCGTCGAGGCTGCCGGCCCGATCGACGTGCTCGTCAACAATGCCGGGATCGGCTGGATGAACGCATTCGAAGGCACGCCCATCGATCTCGCCAGGGAGCTGTTTGAAACGAACACAATTGGCCTGATGCGCGTGACGCAGGCGGTCCTGCCGAACATGCGCGAAAACGGCGGCGGCGTTGTCGTTAACGTCAGTTCGTCGGTGACCCTGCGCTCGCTCCCTCTCCTGTCGGTCTACACCGCGACCAAGGCTGCCGTGAACGCCTTCGGCGCGTCCCTCGCAATTGAACTGGAGCCATTCGGGATCAGGGTGAAGACGGTGCTGCCCGGGTCAGCCCCGACGACCAGCTTCGGATCGTCCGCACGCGCGAAGATTGAGGCCATGGGCGGATTTCATCCGGCCTACGCCGACTTCGTCAACCGGGTGCTCGACGGACACCGGCAGAGCCAGGGTCCGAAAACCCAGACTTCCGACGTCGTAGAAGCCGTCTGGCGGGCGGCGACCGATACCGACTGCCCGCCGCTCCTGCCCGCCGGCGCTGACGCAGTCGCTTGGGCAGGCTGATCGTGGAGAATGGTGGCGGCCGACACGACCGCCACCGACTGCCAGACCCTGGATCCGCTTCAACTCAACCGGATTGGATAAACTGCCGAATGAGCTCCGCAATCCACTCTGGTTGATCTTCCGGCGCAAAATGACCGCAGTCGTCGAGGATGGTCAGCTTTGCACCCGGGATCGCCGCCTGAAGCTTCTGCGCCCAATCAGGAACCTGCCACGCATCCTCTGCGCCCCAGATCAATTGCACCGGAACCCGGCCCAAATCCGAAAGCTTGTCGGCAGTTTCGAGGGTATGGACGGAATCGTAGTGCCGGACCTGATGCTGGAAGAGGCTCGCCTGGCCGATGGGCCCTGAAATATAATCGAGATAGGTCTCGAGCGAACCGTCTTCGAAGCGCTGCGTGTAGTGGACGGCGCTCAGCAACCAGTTCCGGAAATGGGCACGATGATCGGCATCCGATGCCTTGATCAGGGCTTCGAGGCCCTGCTCCATTTGTTTCCTCGTCCTCGCAGAAGGATAGCTGTCGAAGCTGACCACATCGATCATTGTCAGCGACTTCAATCGGTCCGGATGAAAGACCGCAAACCTCTGGGCCACTCCCCCGCCGATATCGTGGGCGACCAGGTGGAAGCGTTCGAGGCCCCAATGCCTCAGCATTTCCTGAAGAATGGCCACCTGACCGGAGATCGACGTATCCACCTGCGGGTCATGCGGGCGCTCCGATAGGCCAAAGCCCAGGAGATCGAACACATGGATCTTCAAACCGGCCTCCGCAAGACGCCGCCCGACATCACGCCAGATCAGCGACGAGGAAGGGGTCCCATGGAGAAGGACAACAGGTTCGCCATGCCCCTGAACACCTGCCGCAATCCGGTGGCCATCCACAAGAACCTGTTCGTTGATCAGGTGGTTTTCCATGCACACCTCCGCAATTGTCATTCCCGCTCGTCAAGCGGTACACCCGTGCAAAGCCGCGGTCGGGGCTAGATGTTCCAGCAAGCAGGCAACTGGAGAGAGAACCATCCTCGTTCGCCATGACCGCATGCTCCGCTCGGTTGGACGGCCGTCACCAGGCAACGGGCCCCTCCGGCGCGACGAACTGGCCGGTCACCGAACTGTCGTCAAGCAAGGCGTATTGCACCGGAAGACGGGCCCCCTCGGTCGGCGTCATATAGCCATTGCCGCCAGTCAGATCCGTCTTCACATAGCCGGGTGCCACTGCGTTGACGGCGATCGACGTGCCTTTGAGCTCCGCCGCCAGCTGCACCGTCAGCATGTTGAGTGCCGCCTTGGAGGCGTTGTAGCCGATCAGCCGGGCCTCGTAATAAGGCGATGTCGGATCCCCGTTGATGGAGAGCGAACCCAGTGTCGTGGACAGGTTGACGATACGGCCAGCCTTCGAGTGACGCAGCAGCGGCAGCATGGCTTGCGTCACGCAGAACGCGCCGAGGAAATTGGTCTCCATCAGCCTCCGGACAGCCGCAATCCTTGCTCGCGTGGGCGGTCCATCTTCCGGATCGACAATGCCCGCATTGTTCACGAGGATATCCAGCCGACCATATCGGGCCGAAATCTCCCGCGCTGCGGCATCAATCGTCATCTCGTCGTTCAGATCGATGACCACGGCCTCGACGGCAAGCCCGGAAGCGGTCAGGGCATCGACGGCTGCCTGCCCGCGGGCCTTGTCCCGGGCGCCCAGCAATACCGTAGCGCCGGCCTGCGCCAACTGCTTTGCGATCTCGAAGCCGATGCCCTTGTTGGCACCGGTCACCAGTGCGATTTTCATATCCTTCATAATTCACCTTTGCAGAGAGGGACCATGCAGCGCTAAATATATGAAGGATCATTCGCGTTTGGGATTCGCATATGGATGTCTCTCCGCCCCGTCACCTGAAAGCCCGGAAAACGCCGCGGCAGGCCCGTTCGGCCTCCACGATCGACGCCATATTCGAGGCGACCATTCAGGTTTTGATCCGGGAGGGAACCCACCGCTTGACGACCACGCGAGTAGCGGAGCGGGCCGGTGTTTCGGTCGGCACCATGTACCAGTATTTCCCACACAAGCAGGCTCTGCTCTATGCACTGAACGAACGCTACCTCGACCGCCTGGCCGAGAAGATGGAACAGGTCTGCCTCGCACAGCATGGAAAATCGACGAGGGAGATGATCGAAGCGCTGGTGACCGCCTACTGGCAGGCAAAGATCGAAAGGCGTGACGTCACCCGGGCCCTCTACAGTTCTGCCGTCGAGCTCGACAACGAGGCGCTGATCGAGGCTTTCGCCAGACGCATGGACGCGGCGACCATGGCCATGCTGCAGAGCGCTCCGACGGCCAGTTACGGCGACATCGCTCTCGTCAATATCACCTTCCTCTCGGTCATCTTCGGAACTGTCCAGAACGTCTTCGAGCGCAACCTGCCCATGCCGGAGCAGGAGGCCATCCGCGAGCAACTGATAAGGATGTGTCTTTCCTATCTGGACATGTCCGGCGGCTGATCCCACTTGGCGTGGCGAAAGCAGGCACGATCGCCCATGTGCCGGCCCAGAGAACCGAGGAACCGTTCCGATGCTTCGAGACATGAGTGACACTCTGGCCTTTGTCGAAGTGGTCCAGCGAGGAAGTTTCACGGCGGCTGCAGAGACCTTGAGAACGTCGAAGGCTCGGGTCAGCAAGAAGGTCCAGGAGCTCGAGCAGCGACTGGGCGTCAAGCTGCTGCATCGAACGACGCGCAATATCCGATTGACCGAGGCAGGCTCGATCTATTTCGAACGATGCCGCGATCTCGCGAAGCTGATCGGCGACGCCGAAAGCGCCGTCGAACAGGTGCATGGAAAGCCGTCCGGCTGGCTCCGGGTGACAGCACCCCACTGGCTCGTCACCAAATGCCTCGCGCCGCTCCTGGCCGGATTCCGCGAGGCCTATCCGGAGGTCAAGTTGCAGCTCCTGCTCGATCACGATGTCAAGAACATCGTGCACGAGGATATCGATGTGGCCTGCCGCCTCTGGAACGGCCCGATGCCCGATTCCAATCTCGCTGCCCGTCGCTTGGCAGAAATCCCGACAGGTCTTTATGCCTCTCGGCAGTATCTTCGAAAACATGGACGTCCGGAGCACCCGTCGCAATTGAAGGACCATGCCAGCCTCGTGACGCAACTGTTCTACGGCCGGCCGGAGCATGCATGGCCGCTGACGAGAGAGAGCGACGTGACGGACTATCCGATCAACCCGACCGTCGTCTCCACCGACCCGGACGCACTGCTCGAATTCCTGGTCCGCGGACAGGGCATCCAACTGACCAACCCCCACCTTGTCCATGCTGCGGTTGCCTCCGGCGAGGTGGTCCGCATCCTGCCCGAATGGTCCGGACCGAGCGCAACCTTGTACGCCGTCAGAGCAGGTGGACGCGTCCAGCCGCTCAAGGTGAGAGCCTTCATCGACTACCTGAGCGAACACCTCGGCGAAGTGTTGCAGGTCTCTGACGGGAGCAATTCGAGATAGGACTGATTGTCGCCAGATCGTTGACGGCGCGATCCGGTTTCGAGGCCTAATCGCATGGCGGCCATCTGCTTACCTTCGTCCTTGCAAGCGCCGTGCCTCGGACTGTCCGAGCGCGGTGCAGATGGATGAAGGACAACCATGAACAACATAACAAGACGAAACGTGCTCAAGGGCGCGTCGACACTGGCGGCTGTCGCAGCGCTGGCGACTGTGCCCTCCCTCGCCTTCGCGGCCGCTCCCAGGCAGCATTTCCAGGCGCCGGGCTTGTACAGGACGGCGTTGGGTGATCTGGAGATCACCGCCCTGCTCGACGGCACCCTGCCCCTGCCGCTTCCCGAGATGTACCGCGATGTCATCGCCGAGGATGCTGCCCGGCTACTGCGCGGCGCCCATCGCGACATCCCGACGGACACCTCCGTGAACGCATTCCTGGTGAATGACGGCGAAAAACTCGTCCTCATCGACGCCGGTACGGGAGCCTATCTTGGTCCGGAGGCCGGGCATCTTCTGAAAAACCTCGAAGCCTCCGGCTACACCGCATCCCAGATCGATCATGTCATCCTGACCCATGTGCATACCGATCACTCCGGCGGACTGATCAAGGACGGCGAGATCCTGTTTGAAAATGCAGTCCTGCACGTGCCCGACCGTGAGCTGCAGTTCTGGCTGAAAACCAAGCCGGAAGCGCGGCCGGACGGCTTGAATCCGCAACTCTTCAAGGAGGCAGAAGAGTGCCTGCGCCCCTATCTGCAGCGGGGCCGACTGGAAACCTTTGCGGATGACGGCGAGGTCATTGCCGGCTTCCGTTCGATCCTGCGACCCGGACACACCCCCGGCCATAGCTCTATCGTGGTCCAAGGCGGAGGACGGACGCTCGTTTTCTGGGGCGACATCACCCATGGCGACATCGTCCAGTTCGAGCAGCCGGAGGTCACGATCGAGTTCGACGTCGATCGACCGACAGCCGTGCAATCGCGCCGTAAAGCCTTCACGGAATCGGTCGCTGAAGGCTATCTCGTCGCCGGCGCCCATATCGCATTCCCCGGCATCGGCCATGTCTTGCAGGACGGCGGGCACTTCGACTGGATGCCCGTGAACTATTCCGACGGCGAAGGCGGTCTGATCAGATAGGACCGTCTGTCTCCGGCCCGATCGCTGGGCCGGAGACCGCAGTATTGAAGAACCACTTCCGCGCGAAACGGATTTCCATTGAACCTAAACCACGGCTTCCGCTTCGATCTCGACTTCATAGTCACCGACAAGGGCACCGGCTTCGATCAGGGTGTTCGCCGGAAGGACCTCGGAGAAGAAGCGGCCATGGGCACGAGAGACGGGCTCCCATTGTGACGCATCTTTGAGATAGATGCGCGTGCGGACGACATCCTCCATCTTGCCTCCGAGAGCGGAGATGGAAGCCGCGATCTTGTCGAGAATATAGGTTGCCTGGGCGCCCGGATCGCCGGGTGCCACACAACGGTTACTGCCGTGGGTCGCAGTCGTGCCCGACACCAGGATCCGGTCACCGATGCGCACAGCCCGGCTGTAGCCGGCCAGCGGTTCCCAGATGCTGCCGGAGGAAACCCGCATGCGATCCTCGCGCCCCGGCACAGGAACCGCCTTGTAGACGGACGGGATCGCATCGAGATGATGGCTGAGGTCGCCGGATGCCGTGAGGAACGGAGGCTTGCGATACTCATCGCCGCAATCGCCCGGAATGGCGGTGCTCTCTGCAAAGGCGCTGCCGAGCAGAGCCTTGTCATCCACATCCAGTTCGAAACTGAAGACCTTCAGGTTGTCATTGCGATGTTCGTTCTCACCCAATCTTGCACCGATAATCGTCGCGGCAACGGCCGGATGTTCGAGCACCCAGCGGCTCGCCACATTGGAGATCGAGACCCCGTGCTTGCGGGCGATCGTCGATGCTGCCCGAAGAATACCCTGATAGACGGCCCATCCGCCGGCCGTATCGATGAAACGCTTGTATTTCGAGCGGCTCCAGTCGGGGATGGACGCGGGCTCCGGCTTACCAAGCCACTTCTCCGACAGGAAGCCGCCGCAGAGCGTGCCATAGGCCAGAAGCTTCACGCCGCGACTGAGGCATAGCGCCGACAAGTTGCCGGCAGCGCGCCTGTCGATCAGGGAGAAGGAGACCTGGTTACTGGCGATCTCGACCCCGTCTGACAGCGCGAGATTGAGATGCGCAGCATCGAAATTGGTAAGGCCCAGGGCGCCGATCAGCCCCTCCTCCTTCATCGCCTGCATTTCATGCAGCGCATCGAGCCATGCCGGATGTTCGAAAGTCCACCAATGAAACTGCAACAGATCGACCTTGTCGACGCCAAGGCGGCCGAGTCTCTCCTCCACACCCCGGCGCACCACATCGCGCGTCATCGGACCAGGCTCCGGGCACCATTTGGTGAAGGCAACCGGACGCTTCTCGCCAGCCGCATAGCGCTTCAGGAGATGGCCGGTGATGATCTCCGCCGATCCATAGTGATCGGCCATGTCGAAACTGTCGAACCCGGCCTCCGCATAGGCCTGAAGTGCATCAGCCCCCTGCACCGGATCGACAGTGGCACCATTCTTTTCGATGTCGGCAACCTGCCACAGGCCGCAGACGAGCCGGCTGATCGACAGGTCCGGGGTGAGATGGATGCGCTCGGGATGCTGGGACACGGAGATCATTCCTCGATGGTCAGGATTGTTTGTTGCGGCTAAGGCGCGCGAGCGGGCTCACCTCGCCGAACAGGCCGCGCGGACGCAGCAAAAGCATGAGGCAGAGCCCGACGCCGATGGCGACGATCTGCAAGGCGGCCGCCCGCGCCTGTTCCTCTGGCGGCACGAAGGCCGAGACGGCAGCAGCCGTCAGCGCCCAGAGCCCCCAGACGAGAATGGCACCGGCAATCGCACCGCGATTGTTGCCGGAGCCGCCAACGATCAACATGGCCCAGACCTGAAAGGTGAGAACCGGCATGTAATTGTCGGGCGCGATGAAGCCGATGAAATGTGCCTGGGCGGCCCCGGCAAGGCCCATGATGGCGCCGCCGACGGTAAACGCCTGCAAGCGAAAGCGGACAGGCCGCTTGCCGAGCGCCTGCGCGGCAGTCTCATCTTCGCGGATCGCCCGCAAGACGCGCCCCCAGGGGCTGCGCGACAGATGTTGCAGACCGAGATAGAGCACCAGCACGACAAGGGCCATGAGCCCACAATTAGCCAGACTGAAAAGCAGCGCGTCGCCCTGCAGGTCGGCAAAAGGCCGCGGAATGAAGCCGATCCCGAAGGATCCGCCGGTGACGCTCTGCAGGTTGAGCATGCAGAGCTGGACGGTGACAGCGACCCCGAAGGTTGCGATGGCCAGATAGTCGGCTCTCAGACGGATGGTCAGCGCGCCGACGGCCCAGGAAAGCGCTCCCGAAACGACGGCAGCCCCCAGCCAGCCAACGGCGATCGGCATGCCGAAGCCGCCAAAGCGCTCTGCCGTATCAGGTGTCGTCAGAATGGCCGAGGTATAGGCACCGACCGCGACGAATGCGGCGATACCGACATTGAACAAACCCGTCATGCCCCACTGAACATTCAGCCCCAGGCAGATGATCGCATAGGTGAAAGCCATGGTCAGGAAGAAGGCGCCATAGGCGATAAGATCGATGCTCATGTCGCTTTTCCGAACAGGCCGCGGGGGCGGACGAGAAGAACCGCAATCAGGATGGCAAAAGACACAGCCGCCCGCCATTCCGCCCCGATGAGCTGGACCGTAAAGGCTTCCGAAAGGCCGATGAACAGGCCGGCAATCATGGCGCCCGGGACCGAGCCGATCCCTCCGAGAATGGCGGCCGCAAACAGGGGCAGCAGAAGGTCGTGCCCGAGATAGGGGCGGATCTGAATGATCAACCCGCTCATAATGCCGGCGATACAGGCGAGTGCGGCGCCCAGAAACCAGGCCGTGCGGATAACCCGGCGGACATCGATGCCCGCGATACCAGCAAGGCCGGGATTTTCGCTGACCGCGCGCATGGCCCGGCCGATATCGGTCCGCGTCATGACGAGATGCACGATGATGACAGAGACCAGCGCCACAGCCAGCATGGCCAACTGGTCCGGCGTTGCTCTGAGACCAAGTCCGAGCTTCATGGCAATCTGCAGCGCCTGGCTGAAATAGGCGGGCTTCGAGGTAAACAGGAATTCGAGCAGACTGCGCAAAGCCAGCGACGCGCCAAAGCTTGCCATGACCATGATGATGATGGCGCTGCCGCGTCGCCGGAAGCTCGAAAACAGCGCGGCATCCAAGGCAAGCGCCAGGAGCCCCGTCAATGCGATGGCGAGCACCGCTGCGATCGGAAGCGACCACCCGAACGAGAACGGCCCGAGCGGCGTGGTAAGCCCTGCTGCCAACACGCCAAGCGCACTGCTGATGCCCAGTGCGAGATAGGCACCCCAGGACAGAAGTTCCCCATGGGCAAAATTGGAGAAGCGCAGGATCGAATAGGTGAGCGTGACGCCGACCGCGCCCAGCCCGATGATTGCCCCTGCAATCAGCCCGTCCATCAGGAATTGCGGGTTCATGGCGTCCTCTCCAGGCCACTGCGGCTCGTCGTGCCGAGATAGATCTGTCCGACGAGCGGATCATCGGCGAGATCGGCAGGTGTTCCCTCGTGGCGGATCTGCCCTTCGGCCAGAATGACGGCGCGATCGGCAATCGCCATGGCTGCCTTGACGTTCTGCTCGACCAGAACAACCGTCACGCCCTCGCCATTGATGCGCTTGAGCATGGAAAAGACCTCGCCGACGATCTTTGGCGAGAGCCCAGCGGATGGCTCGTCGAGGATAAGAACGGGCGGATTGAGCGCCAGCGCGCGCGCCACCGCCAGCATCTGCCGCTGACCACCGGAGAGCGCGCCCGCCAGCCGTTTCGGCTTGACGGCGAGATCCGGAAAGCGGGTCAGCATCGTCTCGATGGCGAGGTTACGTTGCGATTTCGGCAGGAGCGACACCGCGATCTGGAGGTTTTCCAAAATGCTCATGCTGGCAAAGACATTCTCCGTCTGCGGCACGAAGGCGAGACCCTCAGCCAATTTGCGGTGCGGCGCGACATCCGTGATATCCCGGCCTGCCAGATGTATCAGACCCGAATGCACCGGCACCATGCCAGCGATCGCCTTGACGAAAGTGGATTTGCCAGCACCGTTCGGCCCCAAGAGGATCACGAGTTCGCCCTGTGCGACGGAAAAATCGACGCCGCGAACAATGGGAAGGTCCGGCTCATAGCCCGCGACCAGCGCCGAGGTTGTGAGAACCGGATCGATCATGCGCCACCGCCGAGATAGGCTTCGACGACTGCAGGATTAGCCGCCACGTCAGCTGGCGCACCTTCGGCAAGCAGCTTGCCAAGCGCCATGGCCACCACCCTCGAGCACAGCCTCGATACCATGTCCATGTTGTGCTCGATGAGCAGGATAGACTTGCCCTCGGCGTTCAACGCCACCACCCGCTCCATAATCACTTCGAGCAAAGCCGGGTTCACCCCTGCAGCTGGCTCATCGAGCAGGATCACTTGCGGATCGGCCATGAGCACGCGCGCGAGTTCCAGAAGCTTGCGCTGTCCACCGGACAGCACGCGTGCGGGCTCATGGACCAGCCGAGACAGCGTGACGAACTCCAGGATCGCATGCGCTTTCTCAAGTGCTGCCTTCTCTTCGCGCCGCACCAGACGGGCTTTCAGAAAATTGGCAAACAGGCCTTCGCCCGTCTGCCTCTGAGCGCCGACCAGCAGATTTTCGAGCACGCTCATCTCCAGAAACGGGCGGGGGATCTGGAACGTTCGCGCGACCCCGCGGTCAATGCGCCTCTCCGGCGCTTCGCTGGAAACTTCTCGTCCTCCGACCCAGATCTCGCCGGAACTGGGCTTGAGGCTGCCCGCGAGCAGATTGAACATGGTGGTCTTGCCAGCACCATTCGGCCCGATCAGGCCCAGGATCTCGCCCTGGCCGAGCTGAAGCGACATGTCGGAGACCACGGTCAGCCCATCGAAATGCTTCGTCAGATGCCGTGCCTCTATGGCGGCGGCTGCTGAGGCTTTCGGAAACGACGCAGAAGGTGGGGAATGCGCGGCATTCATCTTCAAAAATGAGCCTTGATTTGATCGGTGATGTTTGATCAAACTTTACGCAGACGCGAAAATCAACCGATATTTCCGATAGGCTCTGGGAGGCGGCATGACGGATACGATAGGCCAGTCGGACGACGTCCTCACGCCTGTGGGCCGCGAGACGCTACAGGATCGCGTCTACGACCAGCTGCGCCGCACCTTGATCAACGGCGGCTTTGCCGCAGGCGACATGCTGCGGATCGTCGACATGGCGGATCGCCTGAAGACGAGCACCATGCCGGTCAGGGAAGCGCTCGGCCGGCTTGTCTCCGAACAGGCCCTGGAAGCCTTGCCCAATCGCTCGATCCGCGTGCCGTTGATCACCCGCGAACGCCTGGATGACCTGGAACGTGCGCGGATCCTGATCGAGGGGCGTCTTGTGGCGCTCGCCTGTGACAGGCTGACGGCGGAAGACATCGAAAGCCTGAAACAGATCAACCGGGATTGCGAGGCGGCTTTCGAGCGCCATGGCCAGGACGTTGGCCCGGTGACCTCTGAAATCAACCATCGTTTCCATTTCCATATCTATCGCGCCGCCTCCTCGCGCGTGCTGATCCCGATGGTCGAAAGCCTCTGGCTTCAGTCCGGTCCAGTCGTGCGCGCCGCCGCCCATATCCACGACGAACAAGGCGGCCTTGCAGCCACCAATCACCACTGGACGCTCATCGAAGCACTCGAAGCGCGCGATGAAGACGCAGCCGTTAACGCGCTTTCCAATGATATCGGTCGCTCGTTCGATCTCGTGCGAGGGCGTCTCGACGCCGGCGAAGAAGCGGCGTGAGGGAAGGCACAGATGAGCGGAACGGACGATACATTCGAACTCTTTGACCTGCGCGTCGAGGTGGTGATCCCCGAAAACGGCGCGGTCTACTGCGGCGCCAAGCCCGGTGATTATTTCGAGCTTCAGGGTGAGATGCTCTATCTTCCGCCGGGACAGGGACTGTCGATCTACTCCCTGGCCTCCGTGCTTCCGCTTCTCGCCGCCAAGCAGCGCCCGACCCATGCGCATGACTGGATGACGACGGATGCGGACATCGCCTGCCCTGACCCGAATTGCTCCACCAGATTGCGAATTAAGCGCACAGGCCTTCGCCGCTTCAGCCATGCCGCCACGACCGCCGTGCCCCTCGAAGGAAAAGAGTAATATGCAGCGTATCTCCATCGCCCCCGGTTACGAGATCTCCCGCGTCATCCGCGGTGGATGGCAGCTTGCCGGTGGCCATGGTGCCATCGATGAAGAGATGGCCATCGAAGACATGGTGGCTTTCGCCGATGCCGGCATCACCACCTTCGACTGCGCTGACATCTACACCGGCGTCGAAGACCTGATCGGGCGCTTCCGGCTGCGCTACCGCGATCTGCAGGGCCAGGCAGCGCTTGATCGCATCCGCGTCCATACGAAGTTCGTGCCCGATCTCGGCGTGCTCCCGACGATCACCAAGGCCTATGTCGAAGGCGTGATCGACACGTCGCGCAAGCGCCTCGCCATGGAGCGCCTGGATCTCGTTCAGTTTCACTGGTGGGACTACGAAATGCCGGCCTGGCTCGACACCCTCGGCTGGCTGAAAGAGCTGCAGCAGGATGGGCGGATCGACAAGATCAGCGCCACGAATTTCGACAGCGACCATGTCACGGCAATCCTCGATGGCGGGATCCCGCTGACCTCGCTGCAGCTGCAATATTCGCTGCTCGACCGCCGGCCGGAAAAGCGCATGGTCGACCTGGCCGCCCGCCACGACTTCGCGCTGTTCTGCTACGGCACCGTCGCCGGCGGCTTCCTGTCCGACCGCTGGCTCGGCAAGGCTGAACCGGAGCACCCGCTCGAAAACCGCTCGCTGACCAAATACAAGCTGATCATCGACGATCTCGGTGGCTGGGATCTGTTCCAGTCCTTGCTGTCGACGCTTCGCAAAGTGGCGGACCGGCACGCGACCGACATTGCAACGATTGCGAGCGCGGCCATGCTCCGTCGGCCGGGTGTGACGGCAGTCATTGTCGGCGCGCGCAATCGCGATCACCTCGCCTCCAACCTCGCCATCGCCGATGTCGTTTTGTCGGACGCCGATCTCGCAGAGGTCGAAGCCGCTATGGCCGGGGCCCGCGAACTGGAAGGCGACGTCTATACGCTCGAGCGGGACCGCACCGGGCGTCACGGCAGCATCATGAAATATAATCTCAACAAAGGGGAATGACATGAACAAGGGAAATCATCTGAAACGCCTCGTCCTGGCTTCAACCATGCTCGCGGGCTTCGCAATCGGTGCAGCGCCTGCCTCGGCACAAGAATGCGACATCACCGTCGGCGTGGTCATGGAACTGACGGGCCCTGCCGGAGAATACGGCAAGGCCGGCGCCAAATCCGTCGAGATGGCCTTCCGTGACTTCAACGAAGCGGGCGGCGTCGACGGCTGCAAGCTGGTCATGGACACGCGCGACAGCCAGAGCCAGGGCAATGTCGCCGTCGACCAGGCCACACAGCTCGTCAACATCAAGAAGGTGCCGGTCATCATCGGCGGCATCATTTCCTCGGTCTCGATCCCGATCCTCACCTCCGTCACGGCGCCCGCCGGTGTCGTACAGGTCTCTCCGGCATCCTCATCCCCGACGCTGACGGCACTCGGACGCGAGGGCAAGACCAATGGTGTCTTCTTCCGCACCATCACCTCGGACGCGCTGCAGGGCACGGCGGCCGCAAAATACGCGCTCGATCAGGGCATGAAGAAGATCGCCATCATCCACGTCAACAACGACTTCGGCAACAATCTGAAGCAAGAGTTCACGGCGGCCTACACCAAGCTCGGCGGAACGATCACCTCGACGACACCCTATAACGAGAAGCAGGCGAGCTATTCCTCCGAGGCTTCGGTCGCCATGGAAGGCGAACCGGATGCGCTTTACCTCATCTCGACGCCGGTGGACGGCGCAACCATCGCCCGCGCCTGGATCTCCGGCGGCGGCGTCCAGAAGTTCCTGTTCAACGACGGCATGAACTCCAAGGACTTCATCGCCAGCGTTGGCGCGCAGTATCTGAACGAAGCCTATGGCACATCGTCGGGCACAACGCCGACGACCTCGACCGAATACTTCAACGCCAATTACGCCGAGTTCTCCGGTGGCATCGAGCCGTCTGCGCCAGCGGCCGATCGATCCTATGATGCCGGTGCGATCGCGGCCCTTGCCATCGCCAAGGCCGGCAAGGCTGACAAGGACGCGATCAAGACGGCAATTTCGGAAGTCACAGCACCCGGCGGCACGCCGATCTATGCCGGCAAGGCGGAATTCGAAAAGGCCCTCGGACTGCTCAAGGATGGCAAGCCGATCAAATATGAAGGCGTCATTGGCCCCGTCAGCTTCGACCAATACGGCGACATCACCGGCCCCTTCCGCCTCTGGAAGATCACCGATGGTGAGGTGACGACCGTGGGCCAGATGGAATCCGAGACCGTGTCCGAGATCAAGGCCACGCTTTCAAAGTAAGGATTGCGAACCAGCCAAGACACCGGGCGGCCTTCAGGGCCGCCCGGTGCTGCAGGTGGGTGAGGCCAATCGCACGTCGATCCGTCTTCCAAGTCGTCAATCAACCAGAATCTGTCATGCCGTGAGGAAGTCGCAATTGGACCGGTCATAGCTGGAATTGCCACGATAGCGTCCTGACTGGGAGATGGAGCGGAAGCCTAACAGCATCGAAGCTTTCGGATGCCTTGGGAGGCGTTCTTGTTGGGCGCCAGCACTCGAGGTGCTGTGCCGCTTATTGCATTCGCTTGATCCAACGTTATCCGCTGCGATCCCGTAGTTGGGGCCTAATGACTAGAAGCCCGATCATTTCGGAAAGCCGTATTTTTCCGTGATGCTCCAGAACGTCTGGTTGATCTTGATGAGAGAGCGAATGCTTTCGCGGATCCGAGCGATCTCCTGCTCGTCAAGTTCCTCGATCTTGCCGTATTTGATATCGTCCCTTCCTTCAAAGATGCGCATCGACTGGGTCAGTCCACGCCCACTGTCGGGATCAAAGGAATAGATGCAGTGGTTGTATTTGTTGCGGAGTTTGGCTTCCTCTGAGAGACGCCTGGTTGTGTCGAGGATCTCCGCGCGGCAACCCGAGGGCGTTTTCTGCATTTTGGCCAGACGCTCGACGAGATCGATGCGTGCCCGTGGCGTGTTGAGGGTGAGAAAGATGACAATTGCGGTTTCCTTGTCCGACTGGGAGAGCCCCGCAATCATGTGGATCAAAAGACTTTCGGTGTTGGTCCAGGTATAGTTCAGCTGTCCGATCAGCAGCAGCACATCTTGGAATCTAGGCATCGGTGCCCGAGGCAGGATCGCCACCAGGCCTGTTCGCATAGCCGGTGTCCGCCCCCCTGCCTTCCCGATCTCGGTGCTCGAAGTATAGCGCGACCGCTTCCGTCCGATTGTGCACCCCAAGCTTGGTGATGATGTTGTGGATGTGGATCTTCACCGTATGCTCGGACAGACCGAGCGCCGCGGCGATGATCTTGTTTTGGTTGCCCAAGGCTATCCTGGCCAGGATCTCGTTTTCACGTTTGGTCAACTGGTGCATGATCTTGCCTTGGTTTGTTTGCACGCGGTGCGATTTCTGATCCTCCGGACCGCCGGCCTCCGCTCGCCAGCTGACGCCGTCATGACCTTGGGAAGTGATGGACGGGAAATAAGTCCCGCCCCGCAAAATGATGCGCAGCATGGAGAGAAGGACGTCGAGGCTGACGTTGAGCGGCAAGACACCCTGGACATTCCGGGTATCGATCAGATGAAGCCGCTCGACGCTGCCGCGCAGATCGCTGTCAGTGACGATGGCGATCGAGGCTGAGGGATGTTGCGCCAGCAGATCGGCCGCACATTCGCTGAGCTCGCTGGCTTGCAGCAAATCGATGAGAACGAGCCGCAGCGGCGCCTCAAATTCCTCGAGGGCCGATTTCAGACTGATGCTTTGCGCAACGGTGAGGAAAGGGAATTCACGTTCTATCGCGGCCGCCATTGCGGCGGAGATGACCTCCGGCGGCCCAACATATAACAACGTTCGAAGATTGGGCGACACTGGCAATGGGGCAGCCGAAACCGCACCATCACCTGCGACGTGAGGCGCAAGTTGTCTCATGCCATGCCTCCCAGAGGAAACGCAACCAAAAATTGCAAAAACAAATGCGATCTGCGCTTATTTAGAAAACGGTAACCCAAACGCCATCGGTTTGGAATAGTCCGAACGATCTACTTGAGGCCAGGCTAGACTTCATGAGCCAGTACCTTGCAACGGCAGATCGCAACTGGCTGCTCCTGCGGAAGAATCTATCGCCCGCAAGACGAGAGACCTACTCAAATTGGGTGTTTTCCGGGCGGAACGCTACAACTTTCGATGCTGATCTACGTCAAATTCCGGAACCGGAGCCGATCGATCCGGACCCGATCTGACCCATGCCCGCCTCCACTTTACAGAATTCGCACGGAGAATTCGAAGGCAGGCGAGCCTCTGGGCTGCATCGTTTCGAAACAGGAAGCCGCATGCTGGACGACAGTCGGCGCCCACCTGGGATGATGTTTCGACCAATGGTCTAGATCCCGGTCTGCGCTTGCTGCGCTGCACACTACTAGCTCCATCTATCAGCTTATCTTTGGCCCTCAACAAGCACAGAGTTCGAGGTGAGGCGGCGATCATGTCGTTCGCGTCGGGCAAGCTTGTTGTCAGTCAACGCCTGGAACAGAGATCCGCACCTCACAGCCACTCCCAGGGGGACACTTCATCGGCATCCGCGCTTTCAGCGATGGCGACATCGAAGGGTCCTTCGCGGGATTAACAACCTTCAACCGCAGACAAGTCCGGAATTCGCATGTAAAGACCGTATAGAAGATGAATAGCGGTCAAGCAGTCGCGAACTCCGACCACGGAGGATACGACTATGTCAGGCAAATCGAAGCACAATTACTACGACCACGACGAGCAGGAACAGGAGCAGCAGCAGAGTGAGCTGCAGGCCCAGGCGCAGGCTCAGCTTGAGGCGCAAGCTCAAGGACAGGGGCAAGGACAACACCAGTCCAGCAGCTCCGAAAGCCTCAACGAAAACGGGAACCTGAACGGCAATGGTAACGGGAACCTGAATGGCAACGGCAACCTGAATGCCAATCTGAACGTCAACGAGAACATCAGCACGACCACTGTCACCGTCGGCGTCACGGTCGATGCGGGAATGGAAGGCTATCTCCCATCGGATGATGACTTCGCCGATATCGATGTATCCAATGGCTCATCCGTCGATGGCCTGTTCAACGTCCAGTTCAAGGACATCATGAACGATGCGCTCGACGGCGCCGGCAATGACAGCGGCAATGTCTTCAACCAGATCGCCAATCTCCAGGACAACGACCGGCTGGATAATGCCGAGGTCAAGAACGATGCTGCCTTCACGGTGAATGCCAATGCCACGGGAGGCAGGGCCGAGGCCGAAGAAGGCATCAGCGGCGGCGGCGGCGGCGGGAATGGCGGCAGCAATGCCGACGCTGACGGCGGTGCCGGGGGCAATGGCGGCTTCGCGCTCGGCGGTGCTGCCCTCGGGGGTATCGGCCTTGGTGGCCTTGCCTTGAGCGGTGCCGAAGGTGGCGAAGGCGATGGCGGTGAGGCTGAAGGCGGAGAAGGGGATAGCGGTTCGGCCGACTCCGGAGCAGCTCTCGGTGGCATCGGCGTCGGCGGCACTGGTGGCAATGGTGCTGCCGGTATCGGCCTCGGCCTCGGTCTTGGTCTCGGCTTGGGCGCCGGCCTGGCAATGGCGGGCGACGGTGCTGGTGGCGCCAGCACCACAGGGGGCACCGGAAGTGGCGGTGCAGGCGGTGACGCTGAAGGTGGCGACGCCGATGATGCTGGTAACAGCTCCTCCACCGGAGGTGACGGCGGCAATGGTCTTGGCCTTTCGCTGGGGCTCATCAATCCGATCCTCATCGACAATGAAGGGGGCAATGCCGGAAACAGTGGCACAGGCGGCAGCAATACTGGCGGCGGCGCGAACGGCGGTGGCCCCGGCGGGGCCGGTGGCACCAGCGGTGGTGCGACCAATTCCGGCAATGGCGGTGACGGTGGCGATGCCGGCGGCATGGGCATCGGCACGGGAGCCGGCAACGGAGCAGGCCTCGGCGCCGGTGGCGATGGTGGCGATGGCGGTGCAGGCAGCGGTGCGGGTGGCGTATCCGGCGGTGCGATCAGCGGTGATGCCTATGGCGGACATGCCTGGGCAGGCGGCGGTGATGGTGGCGCAGCCCTTAGCGGCGCCTGGACCACCGGCACCGGTGGCGGTGCGGTCGGCGGCTGGGCCGATGGCGGCGACGGTGCATTCGGCGGCGCTGGCGGCACCGCAACAAACGGCTTCGGGGGCGCAGGCGATGGCGGCTCCTGGGGCTCGGGCAATGGCGATGACGGCTTTGTCACCGGCAACAGCTCGGCGAGTGCGGATGCCGGCATCGATACCAGCGCCTTCAACCAGCACATCGTGATGGGTGCGAACCTGCAACAGAACGCCATCGACATGACCATTGTCGGCGGCAGCCTGACCAGCACGGTCGTCGGGGAGGACGGCGACGACGGCATCTGAGCCGGGAGGCGCATCGACCAAGATCAATCGAAAAGGAGCTGCGCAGGCTTCCTGCGCAGTTCGTTTTTGCCGCATGACGCATGTCCATGTCGGCAGCTCGGCAACAAGGAGTTACGGCCTTGACGATGATGGATAAATTCACCGAAGAGATCAGTCACTTTATCGGCTTCTTCCATATCAGCGTCGAGAATGCGCGGGCTCGGGACGCATATACGGAGTTCGCCTTCACCAAGGTCGACATCGACGTCAAGAAGTTACCGGTTCACACCAGCGACTTCGCAGCGCCCTTCGACCTGCTGGGTTTCGAACCAGGGTTCGGCTATCGCGCATCACCGCCTGATCACTGGTACGTCCCGGCGAAAGCGATCGCGCCCGAGATCATCATCGCTGCAAGATCAGTCGGCTATTACATCGATGGCCGCGCTCTCCCGGATGGGTTCAAAGACGATGCGAGCGCGCCTGCGAACACGGTGCGCTACATCTCCCCGGAGATCGAAGCGCCGGGATCCGTGGTCAATCATTTCAACCAGGCGATCTCCCTTTCCGACGATGACTATTTCAGTGTTGGCGGACATGGGTTCGCATACAATCCGCAAGTGATCGACGATTCTGCCGTGCTGGAGGGCTTTGAAGCGGCAGCCGCGTTATCGCCGCTCGGGACCTTCGATCGTCCGGGCTCAAGCAACGACATGATCGCCGTCATCCAGTCGGTCATCGACCAGCTGGAAACGGCGTCTGGAGACGGTGAAGCGGTACAGGTTCACATCCGCGCAGAATCGATCGACGGCATCTATGTCAACGGCGTGCTTGTCGACGAAGCACCGCAACTTGAGGACTATCGTTCCTTCGACGATGCCGAGGACGAGGCGACAGAAGCTTCAGGTTCCAATGTCTGGATGAGAGAAGATGGATCGGCAGCCATCGAGGTTTCGGTAACGGTCGAGACTGGCGGCAACACGCTGATCAACAACGTCGTGCTGCAGAACTTCTGGACTGGCGCGACGGTGACGCTTGTCGGCGGAGATCACATCGAAGTCAACGCGATCGTTCAGATCAACGCTCTGTGGGACGCCGACTCGATCTCCTCGGCGGTCGGCAACTGGACAGACCAGGCGGCCGCGAACGAGCTCTTCAACATAGCGACCTTCGATCATTTGGACACGTCGAGTAGCAACAAGCCAGTCAGTGGCGCCAGCGAAGGCTACCCCGCTTTCTGGGCGGTGACGGAGATTGAGGGTGACCTCATGATCCTGAACTGGCTTGAGCAGATCATTTTCATGAGTGACGACGATGTCGGCATTCTCTCCTCCTCAGGGGTGACCACGCGCGTGATCGCCGGCGACAATTTCGGCATCAACCATGCCTCGGTCTTCGAACTGGGCTTTACCTATGACCTGATCATCATCGGTGGCTCTGTCTTCGACGCGAACATCATTCACCAGTTGAATGTCCTGTTCGACAATGACGTGATCGGCGCAACAGCGGATTTTCAGACCTTCGGCGAAGGGACATATTCATCATCCGGGAATTTGCTCTGGAACCAGGCGCGGATCGGCACGGTCGGCGATGCCGATCGTTTCGACAGTTTGTCTGAAGGGCAAATCAGCACCCTGACATTGTTTGCCAGTGGCGAGGGTAGTCTGGCGCCTGACGTTCTCTCCGACGAAGCCTTTTCCGGCCTGCAAGGACTGCGGGTTCTCTACGTCAGCGGCGACCTGATCAATCTGCAATACATCCGCCAGACGAACATTCTCGGTGACAGCGATCAGATCGCGCTGGCCATGGATGCGATCGCACCCAACCTTCAGGCGGACTGGAGGCTCGAAACCGGATCGAACACGCTGGTGAACAATGCAACGATCATCGATCTGGATTCCGTCGGCAAGACTTACATCGGCGGACAACAATACTCCCAGGAAACGCTTTTCCAGGCTGAATTGATCTCGCCTCACCCCGATTTCGGCAATCCGAATCCGGATGCACTGGTCAGTGAGGCCGTGCTTTTCCTGGACGGTTCCATGCTGGGTCATGATGACCACTCGGCGGCATCTGGCGCCGCCTGCATGCCCTCCGACTATGACGGCCATGCAAGTGATGGTGTGAACTCCATCATTGGCCATTAAAGGGAAGAACAATGTCGGAAATCCGCAAGCATCTCGAACAGCCGGTCGAACCTTCGCAGACCCCGGCTCCCAGAGCACCACGCCTGGAGGCATCGAACGACACCGACGACGCCTATAAGAACCTCGAGCGCGTCGTGGAAGAAGATCTGAAGGCCGGCCGATCCAGTGTCAGGCCGCAACTGGTTGCCCCCGCTCAACAGGTCCGTCCACCCAACCCCTTGCGGGTCGCCTACAGCCAGACATCCACTGCGGATGCGGCCCCAGGCGAAACGGTGGCGGAGGTCCGCCAGGATCAAACACCGGCCTCTGACGAACCGGCGAACCGTCCGACGGAATCGCGCGTCGCCGACGGCATGAAGGTGATCGATGCGGACTATGGTCCCATCAGAAGCGACAAAACGGCATCCAGCACGTCGGAAACCAGTCGTGGCGGAAAAGGCGGAGGCGGAGGCGGCACGTTTCACAAGCGTCTGGGACAGGTCGATTTCGATGCCAGCCTCAAGGCCGGCATCAATGCGGTCAAACGCAATCTCATGATCGTCATGGTGTTCACGGTTGCGAGCAACGTGCTCGTTCTGGCCATACCGATCTACCTGTTCCAGATCTCCGACCGTGTGCTCACCAGCCGATCCACGGATACGCTGATCATGCTGACGGTTGTGATCGTCGGTGCCATCATTCTTCAGGCGGCTTTCGACGCACTGCGCCGGTTCATTCTGATGCGGACAGCAGTCGAGTTCGCGGCGCAGCTCGGCGCGCCGATCCTCAGCGCTGCAGCGCGGGCGTCGCTGCAGGGAAACGGTCGGGAATACCAGACGCTGGGCGACCTGCAGCAGGTTCGCTCCTTCCTCGTCTCGCGAACGCTCCTCGCCTTTCTCGATGCCCCGATCGCGCCGATCTTCCTGCTGGCGGTCTTCCTCATTCACCCCCATCTCGGCTACATCGTCGTTGTCACGGCGATCCTGTTGCTCATTTTCACTCAGATCAACCAACGCATGACGGCTGTCCCATTCGCCGATGCGAACGCGGCACAGGTAAAGGCGAACCTTCACCTCGACTCGATGACCCGCAATTCGCAGATCATCAACGCCTTGGCCATGATCCCCGAGGCCGTGCAGATCTGGGGCAAGGACACGGCCGCCTCGCTGAAAGCCCAGGTCATCGCCCAGGACCGGAACATCGCAATCGCCGCCATGTCCAAGGGCGTGCGCCTCTTGACCCAAGTGACAATGCTCGGCTGGGGTGCCTATCTTGCGCTCAAGGGAGAATTGACCGGCGGCATGGTCATCGCCTCCTCCATCATCGCCGGCCGCGCGCTTGCGCCGATCGAAGGTGCGATCGAGGGCTGGAACCAGTTCAGCCAGTCCCGCGCCGCCTATGGCCGGATCTCAGCCTTACTGAAAGCCTCGCCGCTCAACTTTGAACGCCTCAATCTGCCGAAACCCGAAGGGCGCCTCGATGTCGAACGGCTGCTCTATGTCCCGCAGGGCACCAAGAGGGTCGTGCTGAACGGCATTTCCTTTTCGCTCCAACCGGGGGAGTCCCTTGCCGTGATCGGCAATTCCGGCGCCGGCAAGACGACCCTCGGCAAGATGCTGGTCGGCTCCATCCTTCCCACGTCGGGAAATGTGCGTCTGGACCTCATGGACCTGCGCAATTGGGACCAGCGGCAATTCGGCGAGAATATCGGCTACCTGCCGCAGGACGTGCAACTGTTTCCGGGCACGATCAAGGCCAATATCGCACGCATGCGGTTGGATGCGGACGACGAACAGATCTACCGCGCGGCCATGCTTGCCGACGTCCATGAAATGATCGCAACCCTCCCGCACGGCTACGAAACCATGGTCGCCGCAGACGGTGCGCCGCTGTCGGGTGGCCAGAAACAACGGATCGCGCTGGCACGCGCCTTTTTCGGCGATCCCCATCTCGTCGTCCTCGACGAACCAAATTCTAACCTCGACAGCGCCGGCGACGTTGCCCTGATGCGTGCCTTGCAACACGCGCGAGAGCAGAAGATCACCATGATCACGGTCACCCAGCGCCCATCCCTCTTGCAGAGCGTCGACAAAATCCTCCTGCTGGTGAATGGCACTGTCGCTCTTTTCGGCATGCGCATGGATGTATTGAAGGCACTGCAAACCCGCGGAATCGACATCGAAGGCGGATCCTTCGGTCATCAGTTGCAATAGGAGGCGACTGACATGGCAGACATCGCCAGGGTTCAAGACATCGAATGGTATTCCGAGGTTCCCCGATCAATCGGCAAACAGACCATCATCGGTCTGGTCATGCTGGTGGTGGCATTCGGCGGGTTCGGAACCTGGGCGACGACAGCCCCACTCGCTGCAGCGGTCATCGCCCAGGGCAGCTTCGTGGCGACGGGACAAAACAAGATCCTCCAGCATCTGGAGGGCGGTATCATCGAGCAGATCCTTGTCAGCGAGGGAGACCAGGTTGTCGAGGGACAGGCGCTCGTGCAGTTGGACAAGACGGCGGCACTGGCAAGAAAGCGGGAACTATTCCTGCGCCGCATGCGCCTCGATGTGACGGCTGCCCGGCTGACCGCGCAATTCGAGACGATGGAAAAGCTCGATCTGTCCGCCCTTATCGACGAACATCGGGGCGATGCCGATGTCTGGGCAATTCTGGTCACGCAACAACTGAACTTCAAGGCACAACGCCAAAAGCTGTCGAGTGAACTGTCCCTCCTCGAGCAGAACATCCGCGCACTCGAATTCCGCGAAATCGGATACACGCGGCAACGCGATGCCTCGATCCGCCAACTCGACCTTTTAAGAGACGAGTATGCGGCAAAGAAGGTGCTCCTGGAAAAGGGCGTCGCCCGGGCCAACGAGGTCAAGGCACTTTTGCGCGCCATAGCCGAGGCGGAAGGACAGATCGGGCGTCTGGAAGCGGAAATAGCCGAAACCCAGACTCAACGCACGAAGGGCGAGCAGGAAGTTCTGCGTGCAAAAAGTGCCTATCGCGAAGATGCGCTGGAGCGTCTGCAGGCCATTCAGGGTGAGCGCGACATGGTGCGGGAGCAGCTGCGCGAGGCATCGAATATTCTCGAACGCGCGACGATCAATGCGCCGGTCTCTGGCACCGTCGTTCGCATACACTATCACACCAATGGCGGCGTCATCGAAAGCGGCAAGGCAATCCTCGAAATCCTGCCGGCCGGCGTGCCGCTAATTATCGAGGCGCAGATCTCGCGCAACGACATCGACAGCGTCAAGCTTGGCCAGCAAGCCACGATCCGGCTGGTGGCGCTCAATCAGAGAACAACACCCGTGATCATGGGAAAGGTCTTTTACCTCTCCGCCGACGCGCTCCAGCAATCGAGCAGCGGCTCTTCCGCCCCTCACGACGTCTATCTTGCCCGGATCAACATAGCGCCGTCGGAACTGGCACGGGTACAAGGCTTTGCCCCGACGCCCGGCATGCCCGCCGAAGTCATGATCCAGACGAACGAGAGAACCTTCTTCAACTATATCGCAAAACCAGTCACAGACAGCATGTCGCGTGCCTTCTCGGAACAGTGAGGCGACACCACGGCCCCTTGACGATTGGCCTCACTCCTGGCCACTCGAGCCCGACGCCAACCCGCCTTCGACCCGAAGTGGCGGTGACATCCCGGCCTTGTCTTCGCCCATATAGAGCGTGACATGCGGAAACGGGATCTCGATACCTCGACTGTCGAAGACCCGCTTGATGAATTCGTTGTAAGCGCGGCCCGTTCCCCACTGTGCGCCGGGAGCGGTCTTTATCCGGGCGCGCACCATAATCGCACTGTCACCGAAGGCGGTAACGCCATGCATGTCGAGCGGACCGATGATTGTGCTGGCCCATTCTGTCTGCATGAGAAGGTCGAAGGCCTCCTGCATTGCCTCCTTCACCTCGGCGATGTTCTCGCGGTAGGCAACACCGATTTCGGCGACGTGATAACCGAAACCCTTAACCATGTTGGAGACAGTGTCGACGGAGGAAAACGGCACGAGATGCAGCGTGCCGTCCAGAGAGCGGATCGAGACCGAGCGGATCGTCAGTTTCTCCACCACGCCACTGACGCTCCCGAGGCTGACGACATCCCCCTCGTTCATCACGTTTTCCAGCTGGATGAAGACGCCCGTGATGATATCCTGCACCAGTTTCTGGGCACCAAAACCGATAGCCAGGCCCAGAACACCGGCGCCGGCCAGCAACGGGGCGATGTTGACACCGATCTGTGCCAGCGCCAGCATCGACACCAGCACGACCAGTGCAATCGTGAACGCATTGTAGAACAGCGAGAGCAGTGTCTTTTCACGACTTGTCGGGATCGTGCCGAATGCCGGATTGAGGCGATATTCAACCCAGGACGACATCGTCAGATAGGCGACAAAACCGAGCAAGAGGATCACGAGCGCGGCCAGGGCCGACGCACTCACCTGCTGGCCGGCCTCAGAAGACAGCCAGCCGAGAAAATCGATCAGCCCCCATGCCTGGGCAATGGCAATGACCACGCCGACCGATACCACTGTCCGAACGATCTGCATGACCCGCGGCACGAAAGCTTGCAGCCTCGCCTCGAGGCCTGGCAACCTCGCCCGAACGTCATCGGGCAGTCGCAAGCCGGCATTGGCGAACCGGCCGATGAATGCAATCACCAATCCCCCGACCACTATTGCCACGACGGATCTGATCGTTGCTGCCAGCATGAACGGCAGAGCATCGGTTGGATTGACCAACCAGACCGCGAAAATGGCGACGAGATAGGCGATCGCCACCAGGTGCCAGATCCCGGCAAGGAACGCGCCGCTCCGGCCGATGAAATCGGAGCGACCACTCGCTGCGCGTGCCGCCAGAAACTGGCGAACCCGATCGCGGTTCTGAAGGATGACAACAATCGAGATGATCAGTGCCGTGAGCATCACCAGCACCCTGACGGCCTGTGCTGCAGCCTCAGAAATGTTTGCCGCGAGAATGGGGGCGATGAACATGAAGGTGTATCCGACTAGCGATACAGCACGCGCCAACCAGAAATACCAATAGGCCGCTGTCATGTCGGAGAGAGGCAAGAGCCTCAAGGACGCAAAGCGTGGATGGAAGACGAGCCGCATCACCACCTTCAGCATCTCGACCAGAAGGAAAGCATTGAGAAGCAGTGTCTGATTGATGTCCATTCCGCCCGTTCCGCCGACCAGCTGCAACGCAATCAGATATCCGGTGCCCCAGGCCAACAGAACGGCGACCAAGTCGACAAGCGTGGCGAACAGGGTGAATATGATCCGTACCAGTCGATGGTGACGAGCGGCCCGCTGATCGAGAGCGCGCATGACGGGATAGGCCGCCAGACGCAGCAAGAAAAATGAGGTGAACAGCCCCGCGCCGACCAGAAGGATGTTCAAGACCAGAGGCTGGAGGACTTGCGTGTCGACAGTGCCGGATGCGGTGAACGTCAAGGCGATCCCGGCCAAACTGTTCCAAAGCGCCTGGGCTCCCGCGATGAATCGCTCAGCCGTCGATTTGGTCTGCTCGGCAATCTGCCGCGCAATCGTGGCATCGCCCTCCCCGGCTTCTTCGTCGCGTTGGTCTGCGGCTGCGGTTTTCAGCCGCGTGAGCAGCGCATTTCGAGCATCCTCGTTCTCGAGGATCCGGATCAGGTCATTGATGCTCGAATCCGACGAAGGCGCTGACCCGCCCGTCTCCTGCGCCAAGCCCTGAGAGGAAAAAACAAGGAGGCCGAGGAGCAGCAGCAGGCTGGCGAAGTTTCGACGGAAAGCCATTGGATACCTTCAGCTGGGAACGTCAAGTGAGGGAAATGGCTCCTCGGAACGCATCGTCAACCCCTGCTCCACGCGGTATGTCCGTGTTGGAGGACCAACTGCCCGACGCGGAAACCTCGCACTTTCAAGTGCATCGCCGCTGCATGCCCCGCGAGTACTTCCGTTTTGGGCTAATCAAGGCTTTTATATCGCCGCACTTCGGACGATTGCCGTGGGATGCGGTGCGGATGCCCGGACGATGGTTCGAGCCTTTCAACGAAATCCGCGCCCTCAGAGGGGACACTCAGCTGGACCGGCTCATTGGCAGACGCGGTCACCCCTCTCCGCTGCCGGTGGCGGGGACGCCAAGCATTGTCGTTGAACTCGGCGCTCCTGAGGTGATCTCCCCCGAAGCTCTTCGACCGAAACGAGCGAGCTCTTTCAAAGAAATTCGTGTTAGCTGGCAATTCGCCGGCGCGCTCTGCCGAAGACCGACCAATCAGTCTTGGAGCTGACCAACTCCAGCCCCAGTGTGCCGAGCCAACTGTTGCCCATTGAATCGAGTGCTGGCGACCACACGGCGATTGAGGCGCAATGGGGTACAACGGCGAGAATTCCGCCGCCGACGCCTGATTTGGCAGGCAATCCGACCCGATAGGCGAAGTCACCTGAGCCATCATATTGGCCACACAGCATCATCACCGAAAGGATCCGCCGAGCGCGCCGCGCCGCTGCCAGGGTTACATCATTCTCTTGTTCGGGGTCGTCAAGGATGAGAAAGCGGCCTGCCTTGGCAAGTCCGCGACAATCCAGCGTGATGGCGCATTGGTGGATATAGGCTTCCATGACCTTATCTACCGCATGGTTCAGATTGCCGTGGTGTCTCGCCATGAACATCAGCGAACGATTGAGGTCGCCGCCGGTACGGTCGCTGGCCATAACATCCTTGTCGAGCGCCACCGCCTCACCATCGAGCATGCTTTCAACAAAGCGAACCACGTGACGATTTGGACCTGCGCTTCCTCCGAGACCAGCGAGAACATCGCATACGACCAATGCACCGGCGTTGATGAACGGATTACGTGGAACACCCTTGGCGCGTTCAAGATCGATGATGGAATTGAAGGGGTCGCCCGATGGATCACGCCCGACCCGTTTCCACAAAGCCTCGCCGAGCGCTTCAAGCGCAAGCTCAAGGGCGAAGACCTTGGATATGGATTGGATCGGAAAGCCGATGCTGGCATTGCCGGCGAATGCGAGCTCGCCGGTCCTGGTGAACACTGCGATGCCGAACTTTTCAAAGTCCGCCTTGCGCGGGGTCGGCTTATCTTTCTCCTTGGCTTCCGCGACGGCCTCGTCGTAAATTCCAGGCGCACGTGTTCTCACGTGAGAGACAACATCGCTGAGAATTGCCTTCAACTCTGTCGCATCCTCAACAGGATCTACCATGTCATACGTCCCAACTCGATTGAATGTGCTGCTTGTCGTTCCTGTTATAGTATGAAGATCGACAGCATTTCGCCCCCGATATGACGGTGAGCACAACATCCGCCAAGTAGGCACCGACGATGGCGACAAATTCACCAGAGCCGATCAGCCGTATGCAGCACCGCCACCAAAACGCAGCCCTTCAAGCCGTTCTGAAGGGGCCTGCTACGAATTGCGCATCATTCTTCAGGACGGCATGTAACGTCCGCTCGGTTATTCACGCTTTGCTCTGCATGATGCTTGATCAGGGTTTTTTGGCGCGCCCGTTGTCCGGCGACATCGACATGGGGCGCAAAAAACAAAAGCTCCTCGCGGCTTACGCAGAGGAGCTTTCGGGGAAACGACTTGAATAGCGCTAGTTACCACTCTGATTTGGTTGCGGGGGCAGGATTTGAACCTGCGGCCTTCAGGTTATGAGCCTGACGAGCTACCGGGCTGCTCCACCCCGCGCCAAGAGCGCAACTTTGTTGCGCTTGAGAGTTGTTACCAAGCAGAAAGGGCCGCTTTTGGCGGCCCTAAGATTTCGGCTTGGGCCGATGTTGTGTCGAGAAGATTGTTTTTCAGCGTTTTTAGCTGACAACATTGCCTTTAGCAGACCTGGCAGCGACCTACTCTCCCGCGTCTTGAGACGAAGTACCATTGGCGCTGGGGCGTTTCACGGCCGTGTTCGGAATGGGAACGGGTGCAGCCACCCCGCCATGACCACCAGGTCGGCTAAGGGCAATGTTGTTGAGAAGCTGGCACAGGCATTCGCCTGTTTGTCTTTAAGTGAACACGTCTTTGTTTTGCGACTGAATGGGAT
>NZ_ALJF01000020.1 GCF_000300855.1 Agrobacterium albertimagni AOL15
GTCATCTTGTCTTCTAAGACAAAGTGTTTCCACTCCATCTACGCAAGACCGCCGCCCACGTTTCTCTTTCTTCCATCTTCAATTGTCAAAAAACAGACGGACCAAAACCCGTCGAAAATCCATCACCGCCCAACCCTAAAGTCGGGCAACAAAACCAGCATCGCAGCCAATTTCTAGGATCTTGTCTGAACCAGTCCGGCGGGCCCTGCGGCGCCGCCCTCTCGTTCGGTGAAGCGGCTTATACGGCCACGCCCACAAACCGTCAACAGCCAATTGTCAAAAAACTGTCGTTTTTTTCAAGTGACTGATTTTAACAGACAAAAATCGGCCCTTACTTGCACGTCCCCGCATCCGCCCACTTTTGCCGGGTGAACACGTTGGCGCCCTCGTCAATCCTTATATGGGAACTCTGGGCCAGAGTTAAAAGACCGGGCCTCCCCTTTACCCCTTGGTGATCAGCAGCAGCACCACAAACATCGTCGGCACGGCGGCAAGCGCCGGTAGGATGATCGCGGGATAACCGAATGCGATGATGGCGAGCAGCCAGAGCAAAAGCAGATTGACCACGAAGAGGACCTTGGCGGTCGTCGGACCGTCGATCGCCTCCCTCAGCATCCAGCCGAACAGCGGCACGCGGTAAATCATCTCAGCCATGTCGGAACCTCCTGACGTTAGTGCTCTACAGCCCAGATAGGGTCCGCCAACCAGCCCTCACAATGTGGCAAATTGGCTTTTGCCAAACTGTCGCAGTTTCCCGCCCGGTCGAGTCGCAAACTGCTGGACATCGCTTCATGACAGGACCTAATCTCTCCTTCGTGATGGTTCCGCCCCGACTAGACCGGAAGGGCGGACGAAGAGGGAATACGGTGAGGATTACCCATCAGGGGCCGAAACCGTGGCTGCCCCCGCAACTGTGAACGGCGAGCGACGTCCGAAAAGCCATTGGCCTTCAGCTGATAAGGCGGACCGAAGCCCTGACCCGTGAGCCAGGAGACCTGCCATCGCTTGGCGCCGTGAACGCGGCATTCACTCTCCCGCGCGGTGGGCGCGGACGAAAGGACTTAGAACCATGCATATTGAACCCGGCGTCGTCGATGGCGCAAAACTCGCTCTCAGCTACGCAACAGCCGCTCTCTCCTTCGGCCTTGTCGGCAAGATGGTCGTCGACGACTTCAAGGCCAAGGCAAGCCCGACCGGTCTTGCGGCAAGAACTCTGATCACGACAGCGCTCGTCTTCTCCTTCTTCGAGGTCCTGCCGCATCATCCGGTCGGCGTCTCCGAAGTGCACCTGATCCTCGGCTCCACGCTCTTCCTGATCTTCGGTGCCGGGGCGGCCTCGATCGGCCTCGCCCTTGGTCTCCTGCTCCAAGGTATGTTGTTTGCGCCGTTCGATCTGCCGCAATACGGGATGAACGTCACGACACTGATCGTGCCGCTCTTTGCCATCAGCAAGCTCGCGGCGCGGCTCATTCCGGAAAAGAAGGCTTATGTGGATGTCGGCTACAAGGATGCCCTTGCGCTATCCACGGCCTATCAGGGCGGGATCGTCGCCTGGGTCGCCTTCTGGGCGCTCTACGGCCATGGCTTCGCCGTCGACAACCTGTCGAGCATCGCGACCTTCGGTATCGCCTATATGACGGTGATCCTCGTCGAGCCTCTCGTCGACCTCGCGGTGCTTGCCGCCGCCAAGTCGCTTCGGCAAGTGACGGACAACGGTCTTTTCAACGGTCGCCTGCATCGCGCAGCCGTTTGACCACAAGTCGATATGGAGAGCGCATGGGCAGGCCCCATGCGCTTTTTCTTTGAAACCGCCGCCTCTTTCGGATACCGCGGGGCGACAACCACATCGTCAAACCTGCCACTGTCGACGAGACACCGAGGACATCCATGCGCATCCTTTCCGAAGCCCATTATCCGGAACTGCCGAACTACTATCGCGGCAAGGTGCGCGAAAACTACGATCTCCCCGATGGCAGCCGCATCATCATTTCGACTGATCGCTTGAGCGCCTTCGACAGGATCCTCACCTGTATCCCCTATAAGGGTCAGGTTCTGACCCAGACCGCCCGCTACTGGTTCGAAAAGACCAGCGATATCTGCCCGAACCATGTCATCTCCTATCCCGACCCAAACGTCGTCGTCGGAAAGCGTCTGGAAATCCTGCCGGTCGAAATCGTGGTGCGCGGCTATCTCGCCGGAACCACGGGCACCTCGATCCTCACCCTCTATAAGAAGGGCGAGCGCGAGATGTACGGGATCACCCTGCCCGACGGCATGCGCGACAACGAAAAGCTCCCGACCGCGATCATCACGCCGACGAGTAAGGAATTCGACGGTGGCCACGACGAGCCTCTGACGCCGGCCGAGATCGTTGAAAAGAAGCTTTTGACCGCCGAGCAGTGGGAAACCCTGTCGCGCTATGCACTGGCACTGTTCGCCCGCGGCCAGGAGCTTGCCGCAGAGCGCGGGCTGATCCTCGTCGACACGAAATATGAATTCGGCACGGACGAAAACGGCACGATCATTCTCGCCGATGAAATCCACACCCCCGACAGCAGCCGCTACTGGATTGCCGACAGCTATCAGGCGAGCTTTGAAAAGGGAGAGCGCCCACAAAGTTTCGACAAGGATTTCGTCCGCGCCTGGGTTGCCGAGCGCTGCGATCCCTATCTCGATCCGATTCCGGAAATTCCGGCGTCACTGGTGGAGGAGACGTCGAAGGTCTATATTAGAGCGTTCGAAGCGATCACGGGGCTGCCGTTCCAGCCTGATGACAGTGGCGAAAGCCCCTTCGCCCGTATCCGCCAAAATCTGGCCTCTTACTTCCCCTGAGAAAGGTGGCCCCATGGATCAGGACCCTCGCGCACGATCTGGCGCATGCTGCCCCAACACGGGTGCCGGCGCTCCCGTGCGTCGTCCGCGCCGGCCCGCTGAGGAGACGCGCGAAGAGATCCTGAACACCGCCGAGAAGCTTTTCCGGACCCATGGCTATGCCAGCGTCACGATCGCGGACATTGCAGCCGAACTGTCGATGTCGCCGGCCAATGTCTTCAAGCATTTTCGCACCAAGACGAGCCTTGTCGACGCGATCGCCACCCGTGCGATCGAACAGACGCTGCATGCGTTGAAAGCGCTTGCGAGCGACAAGCCCGCATCAGAACGGCTTGCCGCCCTCGCCCATCATTTGATGCAGGAGCATCTCGCCGAGCAAAAGGATGCACCCTTCGTTTTCGAGATGATCCTGGTAACGATCAACGAGGAACTCGATTGTGGCGATCGGTTCCGCGAAATCGTCGTCGGCATGATCGCGGAAATCATCCATGCCGGCATTCGCGAAGGCGTCTACCATGCGGACGACGTGCCGCGATTGGCAAACGCATCTTTCGATGCACTGGCCTGTGTCATCCACCCTGTCATGACGGGGATGGAGAAGGCTGGCATAATGGCAACACGTTGTCGGGAAGTCGTTGGCCTGATCGATGCTGCACTGCGGTCGCCACTTGCAAAGTGACGATTGTTTATTTACGTCACTTCGACTGATGAGAACCGTGTCCCTCGGATGCGCCCCCCTCTCGCCGGCTTGCCAGCCCCTGAATCCAGTGGCGCTGGTCCCTGACTCGTAATGTTCTATGACCTTTCTCAGTGGGATCCCTTGATGCGCCCAAGCTTCAGACTTGCCTCCGCCATTCTTGTTTGCACCGCGGCCCTGGCGGGTTGCTCCGATCAGGGAACGGCTGACAACGGCGGCGCCGCGGCGTCTGGCGGCGAACGCCCGCCTGCAGCAGTGAGCGTTCTAGTGATGAAGAAGGCGCCGCAGCCGTTGACCAGCACGCTACCCGGACGCGCAACCGCCTTCCAGACCGCAGAAATTCGCCCCCGCGTCAGCGGCGTCATCAAGGAGATTGCCTTTAAAGAAGGCAACGAGGTTCAGGCGGGCGATCTGCTCTATAAGATCGAGGACGACACGTACCGCGCCGCCCAGGCCCAGGCTCAGGCAAGCCTGCAAAAGGCTGAAGCCGGCGTCCCCACCGCCCAATCCAATCTTGCCCGTCAGGAACGGCTCGTCGGCAGCGGCGCCACCCAGGTGGAACTCGAAAATGCCCGCGTGACGCTTTTGCAGGCAGAGGCCGATGTCGCCCAGGCGAAGGCAGCGCTGCGCTCTTCCGAGATCGAGCTTGCCCTCACGGAAATTCGCGCCCCCTTCGAAGGCGTGACCACCGCATCGCGCTACTCGGTCGGTAACGTCGTCACGGCGAACCAGACCGACAGCCTCATGACCCTGCGCCGTCTTGATCCGATCTACATCGACCTGACGGAATCGAGCGTCAATCTTCTTCGTCTGCGCGAGGCAATCAACTCCGGCCGCATCAACCGCAACGAAAACGGCGCGGCCGATATCCGGCTGACGCTTGAAGACGGCCACGAATACCCTGTCGTCGGCAAGCTCGACATGTCGGAAATGGCGGTCAGCCAGACGACCGGCACCTACTCGATCCGTGCCGTGTTCGACAATCCCGATGGCCTTGTCCTGCCGGGCATGTATGTCCGCGCCACCGTGACCGTCGGCACGGAAGACGGCTTCCTGATCCCGCAACGGGCTGCCACGCGCAGCGCCAATGGCGAGCTTTCGGCAAAGTTCGTCACGGCAGAAAACACGGTCGAGACCCGGATCTTCGACGAAGCACAGGTTTCCGGCAACAACTGGCTCGTGGCCAGCGGCATCAATGATGGCGACAAGCTCATCGTCGACGGCTTCCAGTGGATCGGTGACGGCGCCCCCGTCCAGCCGGTCGAAGCTCAGATCGATGAGAACGGGATCGTCCAGGAAACTGCGGCGCCGGCTGCCGCCCCTGCTGCACAACCCTGATTGTGCGACAGACCAGGCAACCGAGGCGTAGAGGATAATCCATGGCCCAGTATTTCATTCGACGCCCGATCTTTGCATGGGTGATCGCGATCATCATCATGCTCGGCGGCGTGCTCGCAATCTCGACGCTGTCGATTTCGCAGTACCCGGAAATCGCACCGACAACCGTGCAGATCTCCGCAAGCTACAACGGTGCGAGCGCAGAGACGGTTGAGAAATCCGTCACATCGATCATCGAAGACGGCATGACCGGCCTCGATGACCTGACATATATGACGTCATCGTCGAGCACCGGCTCCGCCTCCGTCTCGCTGACCTTCGGCAACTCGATCGATCCGGAAATTGCCCAGGTCCAGGTGCAAAACAAGTTGCAGCTCGTCCAGTCGCAGCTGCCGGATATCGTCCAGTCGGCCGGCATCTCGGTAACGCGCTCGACCTCGAGCATCCTGCTCGTCGGCGCACTGGTTTCGACCGACGGTCAGCGCAGCAACGTTGAACTTGGCGATATATTCTCCTCTCAGATCGAGGATCAGATTAAGCGTCTGGAAGGCGTGGGCAGCCTGGAAGTATTCGGCACCGGCTACGCCATGCGCGTTTGGCTCGACCCGTTCAAACTCAACAAGTTCCAGTTGACACCGACGGACGTGACCTCCGCCATCCAGGCGCAGAACACCCAGGTCTCCGTTGGCGCCCTTGGCAGCCAGCCGGCACCGGCGGGTCAGCAGCTGACGGTTACCGTCACCGCACAAAGCCAGCTGCAGTCCGTATCCGACTTCGAATCCATCATCCTGAAGACCGAGACAGACGGCGCCACCGTGCGACTGAGCGATGTTGCACGCATCGAGATCGGCCAGGAAAGCTACGCCACCAAGACCCGCTCCAACCGCAATCCGGCTACCGGTTTCGCTGTCAACCTGGCAACCGGTGCCAATGCCTTGGATACGGCCGAGCGCGTGAAGTCGCAGCTTGCGACGATTGCCCCTTCGCTGCCGGAAAACGTGGTCATCACCTATCCCTACGACACCACGCCCTTCGTGCAGCTGTCGATCGAAAAGGTCGTTCACACCCTGCTTGAAGCCATCGTGCTGGTCTTCGTGGTCCTGCTCGTTTTCCTGCAGAACCTGCGTGCCACCATCATTCCGATGATTGCGGTGCCCGTCGTTCTACTCGGCACCTTCGGCATTCTGGCGCTGACAGGCTACTCGATCAACACGCTCACCATGTTCGCCATGGTTTTGGCAATCGGCCTGCTCGTCGACGATGCGATCGTCGTCGTCGAAAACGTCGAACGCATCATGTCCGAGGAAGGACTGTCGCCGCTTGAAGCCACCCAGAAGTCGATGGGCGAGATCACCGGCGCCATCGTCGGCATCGCGCTTGTCCTGACGGCCGTCTTCATTCCGATGGCCTTCTTCGGCGGCTCCACCGGTATCATCTACCGCCAGTTCTCGGTGACCATTGTCTCGGCGATGCTGCTTTCGGCTGTCGTCGCCCTCGTTCTGACGCCGGCCCTTTGCGCAACGATGTTGAAGCCGGTCGACCACCACAAGCCCAAGGGCGGCCTCGGTGGCTGGTTCAACCGCAATTTCGATCGTGCGACCGGCGGTTATGTCTCGTCGATCGGCTATCTTCTCAACCGCCCTCTTCGGGTCATGCTGATGTTTGCGATTGTGATCGCTGGCATGAGCTGGTTCTTCATGCGGCTCCCCTCCTCCTTCCTTCCGGAAGAAGACCAGGGCGTGCTGATGACCATCGTCCAGCTGCCGAACGGCGCAACGGTCACGCGCACCGAAGAAATCATCAAGAAGATCGAGGACTACTATCTCGATCAGGAAAAGGACGCGATCCAGGACGTCTTCTCCGTCTCCGGCTTCTCCTTTGTCGGCGCTGGCCAGAACTACGCGCTGGTTTTCGCTAAACTGAAGGACTTCGAACTGCGCACGGACGCTCAACTCGCAGCGCCTGCCGTCGTCCAGCGCGCCATGGGCTACTTCTTCACGCTTCGTGATGCGATGGTCTTCCCGCTGGCTCCGCCCGCGATCCCTGGTCTCGGCACTTCGAGCGGCTTCTCCATGTATCTGGTCGACAGCGGCAAGAGAGGCAACGAGGCGCTAACGGCCGCATCGCAGCAACTGATGCAAGCGGGCAGCGCCAATGCGAACGTAAGCTCGCTGCGCTCGAATAACCCGCCGGCTGAAACCCAGTTGAAGCTTCTGCTCGATCAGGAAAAGATGGGCGCCATGGGTCTCGACATCGCAACCGTCAACAGCATGCTGTCGACCATCTTTGCAGGTCGTGACGTCAACGATTTCACGCTCAACGGCGAGCTGAAACCCGTCTACGTCCAGGGCGACGCGCCTTACCGCATGCAGGAAACCGCGATCAACGACTGGCATGCCCGCAATGCCAGCGGCGAGATGGTTCCCTTCTCCTCCTTCCTCAAGACACAGTGGATCAGCGGTGCACCGACGCTGAGCAGGTTCAACGGCGTCGGCGCAATATCGATGGAAGGTGCCGCCGGCGCCGGCGTGAGCTCGGGTGCAGCCATGGATACGATGGAGCAGCTGACGGCCGATCTGGGTGGTGGCTATACCGTCGCATGGCAGGGCATCTCCTATCAGGAGCGCCTGTCCGGTTCGCAGGCCCCCATGCTCTACGCGCTCTCGGTCCTGATCGTCTTCCTCTGCCTGGCAGCCCTCTATGAAAGCTGGTCGATCCCGTTCTCGGTCATCATGGCGGTCCCGGTCGGTGTTCTGGGGGCGGTGGCTGCGGCCTATGTCTTCGGCCAATCGAACGACGTCTATTTCAAGGTCGGTCTGCTCACGACGATTGGTCTCGCGGCAAAGAATGCGATTCTGATCGTGGAGTTCGCGAAAGATCGCCAAGGCGCCGGAATTAGTGTCATTGATGCAACACTCGAAGCTGCAAAGCTCCGCTTGCGTCCGATCATCATGACCTCGCTCGCCTTCATTCTAGGGGTTGTACCGCTCGCAATTGCGACCGGCGCAGGCTCCGCAGCGCAGAATTCCATCGGTATTGGCGTCTTGGGTGGCATGTTCACCGCCACAGCGCTCGGAATCTTCTTCGTACCGTCGTTTTTCGTCATCATCCGGCAAATCTTCGGCGGTGCAAAACCGAAGGAAGTGCTGTCGTCGTGAAGATTGACAAACTATGTTAACCAACTAAAGCGTAGGCTGCTGCGGTAGCCTGCGTGTGTAAGTCGGTCGTTGGCTCGGGGTAATCAAAAACCTCGTCGTAGCAAGACCGGGGGACTTTTACAGGATCACGTTATGCTCAAGATTCGTGCCGCCGCACCACTCGCAATGCTCCTCCTTTCCGGCTGTGTCGTCGGCCCGAATCACGAGGCGCCGCAGACGGCTCTCCCCGTCAAGTTTTCCGAAGGCAGCGCACGCGCGTCGGCCGACGTGACATTGGCTCCGTGGTGGACCGCCTTCAACGATCGCCGTCTGAACGGTCTGGTTGAAACGGGCCTCGGCCAGAACCTCGATGTGCTGCAAGCGATTGAGCGCATCACCTCCGCGGAAGCTAATTTTGAAGCGGCCGACTCGGCTGCATTTCCGCAGCTGAACGTCTCGGCCGACCATCAGGTCTCGAGGACCAGTGGCACTGGCGCGCTGGTTAGCCGTGACAGCGACACCACCAATACGACGAGCGGCACGCTCGGCGTGTCCTGGCTGATCGATCTCTTCGGCCAGTATCGCCGCTCCAAGGAAAGCGCGAAAGCGACCCTCGATGCTGCCTATGCCAGCGCCGACGTTGCTCGCCTGACGTTCCTCTCCAGCGTGGTCTCGGCCTATGTCGATGCACGTTACTACCAGGAACGCATCGCGATCGCCCGCAAGAACCTGTCCTCGCGTCGGGAAACTCTGGAACTGACCCGACTGCAGCTCGAGGCCGGCGCAGCTTCGCGTCTCGATGTTGTCCAGTCCGAGGGTCTGGTGAATTCGACGCTCGCGGAAATTCCGGCGCTTGAGATCTCCTTCCGCCAGTCGGTGCATCGCATCTCGCTGCTGCTCGGCCTGCCGGCAACCAGCCTGCTTGCCGACCTTCAGAAGGGTGCATCACAGCCATACGCCCGTCGCGGCGTGAATGCCGGCGTTCCGGCGGACCTGATCCGCAACCGCCCGGACATTCGCGCAGCCGAGCGTAATCTCGCTGCAGCCACCGCCGAAATCGGCGTTGCGGAAGCAGCACTTTATCCGTCGATCACCCTCAGCGGCTCGATTTCGCCGACTCTGGTCGCCACATCTGCGGCGAGCGGTAGCGCAACATCATGGGGTTTCGGTCCGAGCCTCAACCTGCCGATCTTTGATGCCGGCGCACGCCGAGCCAATATCAAGGCACGTGAAGCGGCGGCCCGCGAAGCCTATCTCGCCTGGAAGCAGACGGTCTTGAGCGCCGTTTCCGAAGTCGAGAACGCACTGGTCGCAGTCAGCCGCACCCGCCAGACGGTCTCGGCCCTGACATCTACCGTTCGCTCCTACGAGGAAGCCCTCTCGCTCGCCACAGCGAGCTACCGTGACGGCGCCTCCTCGCTGCTCGACGTCCTCGATGCCCAGCGCAACGTTGCCAGCGCCCAGGCCAATCTGGCCCAGGCCGTACAGCAGTTGGCAAATGGCTATGTCGCCCTCAACGTGGCGATCGGCGGCGGCTATGCATGGGACGGACCAAAGGCGGTCGTCGCCAGCAGGTAAGAGCCTCCGGCAAACACACGAAGCCCGGCACCGGAAACGGTCGCCGGGTTTTTCTTTGCCCGGCCTCAGAAGGTCGCGGGCGTGTTGATCCAGATGAGGACTGTCTCGCCACTCGAGATGTTGCGCCAGGAATGCGGCCTGCGGCTTTCGAAGTAAAAGCTGTCGCCGGCATGAAGCTCGAAGAACTGGTCGCCGTCGAGGATGATCTCGAGGCTTCCGGAGAGCATGTGAATGAACTCCTCGCCCTCGTGCTGATAGGCACCCTCGCTCGACGCGCCCGGGGCAAGCTGGAAGCGGTTGCATTCCATCAGGTTGCGCCCCTCCGCCAGAACCTGGACGGCAACACCGGACGAGGTGGTCGGCCATGACGACCACTTGCCATCACGGATCAGGCTTTCGCCGCCCCTGCCCTCTTCCTGACCACTGAGCGACGCGAGTGTCGTGCCGAGATGCTGGGCGACTTCATGCAGAGCGGTGAAGGACAGCCCTTGCGAGGTCCGCTCGAAGGTCGAAAGCTGTGACACCGAAACGCCGGTTGCCTGGGCGACGGTTTCGAGCGTCTTGCCCGCTTCCCGTCTGAGGCGCCGCATTCGCGTGCCCGCTCTAATGTCGGAAGCGTCATCCTCGGTTTCGACGCCCTCTTCGTCGACATCAGGAGAAAACTCCCGCAGCGTCTCTCGGATTGCTGCCGGATTGAGTCCCTTCTCCGTGCGCAGCCAGGCGATCCGTTTCAGCCGATCTACCAGCGCCCGATCATAGACGCGCTGGCCCGTCGGTGTCCGGATCGGCTGGATCAGGTCCTGGCTTTCCCAGAGGCGAAGTGTCGATGGCGACACCCCCGCCATGCGCGCTGCCTCCGCAATCTTGAACCGGATATCGTCCACGCTGCCCTCAATCAAATGTCGCAGTCATGCGTGATAATGCCGATAAGGCATATTGCAAGTCTACAGAAAAAATGTAGGAAATATTTCACCGCGCGATTGCAGCCCTCTGCAACGCCGCTGGCAACCCTTCGCACAGGACGAAAACGATGAAGAACGCCGAAATCTCAGCTCGCAAGAATGACGCCATCTCCCGCGGCGTCGGCATGACCACGCAGATCTATGCCGACAAGGCTGAGAATTCGGAGATCTGGGATGTCGAGGGCCGACGCTACATCGATTTTGCCGGCGGCATCGCTGTTCTCAACACCGGCCATCGCCATCCGAAGGTCGTCGAAGCCGTGAAGGCCCAGCTCGACCGCTTCACCCACACCTGCCACCAGGTCGTGCCCTATGAGAACTACGTCGCGCTCGCCGAACGCCTGAACAAAATGGTGCCCGGCAATTTCGAGAAGAAGACGATCTTCGCGACCACAGGCGCCGAAGCGGTCGAGAACGCCATCAAGATCGCCCGTTGCGCCACAGGCCGCTCTGCCGTCATCGCGTTTACCGGCGGCTTCCACGGCCGTACCTTCCTCGGCATGGCGCTGACCGGCAAGGTCGTGCCCTACAAGGTCGGCTTCGGCCCGATGATGGGCGACGTCTTCCATGTGCCCTTCCCGCTCGAGATGCATGGCATCGACGTCGACACCTCGCTCGACGTTCTCGACAAGCTGTTCAAGGCCGACGTCGATCCGAAGCGCGTTGCAGCCATCATCGTCGAACCGGTCCAGGGCGAAGGCGGCTTCTATGACGTCCCGCGTCCGCTGATGAAGGCGCTCCGCGAGATCTGCGATGAACACGGCATTCTCCTCGTCGCCGACGAAGTCCAGACCGGCTTTGCCCGTACCGGCAAGATGTTTGCCATGCAGCACTACGATGTGGCTCCAGACCTGACGACGATGGCCAAGAGCCTTGCTGGTGGCTTCCCGCTTTCCGCCGTCACCGGCCGCGCGGAACTGATGGATGCGCCCGGCCCCGGTGGTCTCGGCGGCACCTATGCCGGCAATCCGCTTGCAATCGCCGCCGCTCATGCGGTGCTCGACGTGATCGAAGAAGAACAGCTCTGCGACCGTGCCAACCAGCTTGGCAACCGCCTGAAACAGCGCCTCGAAGCTTTGCGGACAGACATTCCGCAGATCATGGATATCCGTGGCCTCGGCTTCATGAACGCCGTTGAATTCAAGGTGCCGGGAACAGACAAGCCGAATGCGGATTTCACCAATGCGGTGCGTCTGAAGGCGCTGGACAAGGGCCTGATCCTTCTGACCTGCGGCGTCTACAGCAACGTCATCCGCTTCCTCGCCCCGATCACCATTCAGGACGAGGTCTTCAACGAGGCACTCGATCTGATCGAAGCCTCGATCCGCGAAGTCGCAGCAGGAGCCTGAGGCATGACCATTTCGAAAATTCTGACCGACAAGCTGAAGGACCCGACACTGGCGACCGACAAGTCGCTGGTCGGCAATGACTGGCTGGCGGCAAGCCAGTCGGGCAAGACGTTCGAAGTCACAAATCCGGCCACCGGCGAAGTCATTGCCGTGCTACCTGACGTGAACAGGGCCGAAGTCACCAAGGCCATCGATGCCGCTCATGCGGCGCAGAAGGCCTGGGCAAAGAAGACCGGCAAGGAACGTGCGGCCATTCTGCGCAAGCTGAACGATCTGATGGTCGCCAATGCCGATGATCTTGCCACCATCCTGACGATGGAAATGGGCAAGCCCTGGCCCGAAGCCCGCGGCGAGATCCTCTACGGCGCATCTTACGTCGAGTGGTTCGCCGAAGAAGCCAAGCGTGTCTATGGCGACACGATCCCGGGCCACCAGGCAGACAAGCGGATCATGGTCATCAAGCAGCCGATTGGCGTCGTCGGCGCCATCACGCCGTGGAACTTCCCCAACGCCATGCTCGCCCGCAAGGTCGCACCGGCACTCGCCGTTGGCTGCGCGATGGTCTCGAAGCCTGCCGCCCAGACCCCGCTCTCGGCCTTGGCACTTGCCATCCTCGCCGAGCGCGCCGGTCTGCCGGCCGGTCTGTTTTCGGTGCTGACCTCCACCGACGCAGCCATGGTCGGCCAGGAATTCTGCGCCAATGACAAGGTCCGCAAACTGACCTTCACTGGCTCTACCAATGTCGGTCGCATTTTGATGCGCCAAGGTGCCGACCAGATCATGAAGCTCGGCCTCGAACTCGGCGGCAACGCCCCCTTCATCGTCTTTGATGACGCGGATCTCGATGCTGCCGTCGAAGGCGCCATGATCTCTAAATACCGCAATGCCGGCCAGACCTGCGTCTGCGCCAACCGCCTTTATGTCCAGTCGGGCATCTACGACGCCTTTGCCAAGAAGCTGGCTGAGAAGGTCGGGCAGTTGAAGGTCGGCGATGGCTTCGCTGATGGCATCACCACGGGACCTTTGATCGACGCCAAGGCGGTCGAGAAGGTCAAGGAGCATGTGGCGGACGCCGTCTCCAAGGGTGCCAAAGTGGCCCTCGGTGGCAAGCCGTCCTCCGCCGGCGACCTATTCTTCGAACCGACGATCCTGACCGGCGTCACCACCGCCATGAAGGTCGCGACTGAAGAGACCTTCGGCCCGGTTGCACCGCTCTTCAAGTTCGAGACGGAAAAAGATGTGATCGAGCTCGCCAACGCCACGGAATTTGGCCTCGCTTCCTATTTCTACTCGAAGGACATCGCCAAGATCTTCCGGGTCGCGGAAGCGCTCGAATACGGCATGGTCGGCGTCAACACCGGCCTCATCTCGACGGAAGTGGCGCCGTTTGGCGGCATCAAGCAGTCGGGCCTGGGCCGCGAAGGCTCGAAATACGGCATCGATGACTATACCGAGATCAAGTATATCTGCCTCGGCGGCATCGCTTGAACCATCTGAAATCCCCGGCACTGCCGGGGATTTTCATTTGATGTCCCCGGACTGGAATATCCGTTCAGCCACAGTTCGCCCGAGACCGGCGAGCGCCTCGAAATGGTTCCCGCGCGCCGATGACCGTCGCCAGAAGAAGCCGATATCGCGAATCCCCTGCCAGTCTTCGATCGTCAGCAGTTTGATTCCATCCTCCTTGCCGAACTCCGAGCGGACATAGAGTTCCGGAAACAGGGACAGTCCCATTTCGATGGAGACCATCTGACGGATCGCGTCGAGGCTCGATCCTTCGTATTCTTCGGCAAGAACGGCACCGGACATGTCTGCCAGCCGTCGCACCTCATCCATCAGACGATGCCCCGGGCCGAGCGTCAGCAGCTTCTCGCCTCTCAGCTCCTGTGAGGTAATGGTATCGAATGCGGCCAGCCGATGGGCTTTGGGCACGCCCAGCAGGATGCGCTCCCGGCATATCTGGAAAGACACAAGGCCCTCTTCGTTGGAAGGCAGCGGTCCAAGCCCGCACTCTGTCTCGCCCTGCAGCACGGCCCTCTCCAACTGGCGGGGCCTGTCTTCCCGGATATAGACCTTCAGCTCAGGATAGGTCTGATGAAGCGGCGGCAGAAGATAGGGCATGAAATAGGGCCCGAAGGACGGTGCGACACCCAACCGGATCGCCCCTCCCAGATTGGCCTTCGATCCCATGGCAAGCGCCCTGATCTCGTCAAGCCCATTGAGAATGACCTTCGCCGCCGCAATGATCTCGGCGCCGACAGGCGTCGGCATCACCTGACCGGGCATCCGGTCGATGAGCATCACGCCGAGCTGTTTCTCCAGCAGCGACACCTGCACGGAAAGAGTTGGTTGGGAGACATTGCACCTCTTGGCCGCCTCGCCGAAATGCCCGGTTTCGCCAAGCATGACCAGATATTCCAACTGCCGATGACTGGGACGAAATGGCATATGGACCTCGATAGATAGGAGCTATCGAAATCATACAATCAATGAATTGGAATAATCAATGCGGGAAGTGCATCTTGTCTGCGTACGGAAGGAGACACCCATGAAGCAACTGCTGAAAGCCTTGAGAGCCCGCCACTCGATCGTCGCCGCCAAGATCGATGAGGAACAGCGTCGTCCGCAACCGGACGGCATCCGGGTCCGCGCCTTGAAGAAGATCAAGCTGCGCTTGAAGGAACAGATCATGTTGCTGGAACGGGGCGAGGCCATGAAGGCCGCAGCCGTCCGATCCAAGGCGTCGAGCTTCGGCACCCCTCTTCTCGCCGGACGCTGAGCACACCTGCGCGCCGTGATGGCGCAGGCGTGACCGGGGAGAACGGCCGGCGGGGCACCCTGCGCCCCGCCGGCAATCAGGGGAACCACGAATTGAAACGAAAAAACCCGGCGTGATCCACGCCGGGTTTCGCATGTAAGCCGATATGAGCGCTCAGTTCTTGGCGCGCTCGACGTAGGAATTGTCTTCGGTCGCGATGACGACACGGACGCCGGCATCGATATGCGGCGGCACCATCGTACGGATACCGTTCGACAGGATCGCCGGCTTGTAAGACGACGACGCCGTCTGGCCCTTGACGACCGGCTCGGTCTCGACGATCTCGAGCGTCACATGACGCGGCAACTGCAGAGCCAACGCAATGCCTTCATGCATCGAAAGAATGCAAACCATGCCTTCCTGCAGATAGGCCTTCTGATCACCCATCGTCTCGACGTCTACCACGACCTGGTCATAGTTTTCCGGGTTCATGAAGTGGAAGCCTTCGCCGTCCTCGTAGAGGAACTGGTGGTTCACGTCTTCAACGAAAGCGCGCTCTACCTGTTCCGTCGTGCGCCAGCGCTCAGAAACCTTCACGCCATCAACGATGCGGCGCATGTTGACCTGCGTTACTGGCGTGCCCTTGCCGGGGTGGAAGTTTTCGGCAGTGAGCACGACATAAAGCTTGCCGTCGACATCGATAACATTGCCCTTGCGGACGGAAGAGGCGATAACCTTGACCATTGGAATTCCTTGTATCTGCGTGAGACCCGTCGTAAAGGACGGCCGTCCCTGCTGACGTCTTCGAATTTCTCGGGCGGGACTAACCCAAATCCGGCAAAATAGCCAGCCCGTGTTGAGAGAAGGATCGAGAATCCGGAATGTCTGACCGCAGCCGTTCAGCCTCTGCGTGGTGGACATCGTCGGCACATGCTGATCGACGGCCATTCCTGATTGGGCGCAACCGGATCCAGGCGGCATTTCGCGCTTGCTTCGCCGAACAGGACTTCGTCGAGGTCGACACAGCGACCCTGCAGGTATCCCCCGGCAATGAAGCCCATCTGCATGCCTTTCAGACCGAAGCGATCGGTCATGATGGCTCTGCTGTGCCGCTCTACCTGCACACCTCGCCGGAATTCGCCTGCAAGAAACTGCTCGCCGCCGGCGAGACCCGTATCGTCTGCTTCGCGCATGTCTATCGAAACCGTGAGCGAGGACCGCTGCACCACCCGGAATTCACCATGCTGGAATGGTACCGGGTCGGCGAGGGTTACGAGCAACTGATGCGCGACTGCGTCGATCTGATTGCCTTGGCCGCACGCACGGTCGGAACGCGGCAATTCGCATTCGCCGGCAAGCTCGTAGACCCGTTCGCCGAGCCAGAGCGGATCTCTGTTGCGGACGCCTTCGCGCAACACGCGGGCATCGATCTATTGGCCACGATCGGAACGGATGGAACGACGGATCGCAATGCACTGGCCGGCCAACTCGCGGACGCCGGCATTCGCACGGCAGATGACGACACTTGGGCCGACCTGTTCAGCAGAGTCATTGTCGAGAAGGTGGAACCCAGGCTCGGCAACGGCCGCGTCACCATTCTCGATCGCTACCCGGTGGCAGAAGCAGCGCTCGCCCGCCCGTGCCCCGATGATCCCCGCGTCGCGGAACGCTTCGAGGTCTATGCCTGTGGCGTCGAACTCGCCAATGCCTTCGGCGAGCTGACGGACCCTGCCGAACAGCGCCGGCGCTTCGAAGCCGAAATGGTCGAGAAGAACCGCGTCTATGGGGAGACCTATCCCCTCGATGAGGACTTCCTCGAAGCCCTCGCAGACATGCCGGACGCATCGGGCATCGCGCTCGGCTTTGACCGTCTGGTGATGCTGGCAACGGGCGCGCTGAGGATCGACCAGGTGATCTGGGCGCCGGTGGCGGAGACGCATTTTGGCTGAGACGACCCTGCGCTCCGTCGCCGACCTCGTGGCACAAGGCCTCGTTCGCGAGGAGGAAACCACAAGGCTCAACGCCGTGGCTGAGCGCTACGCGATAGCGCTCACCCCCACGGTCCGTGCCCTGATCGACCCGACAGATCCGCACGATCCCATCGCAGCCCAGTATATTCCATCGGCAGCCGAGCTGGTCGATCATCCGGCAGAGCGCCTCGATCCCATCGGCGACCATCCGCATTCGCCTGTCGAGGGTATCGTTCACCGTTATCCTGACCGGGTTCTCCTCAAGCTCGTGCATGTCTGTCCGGTCTATTGCCGCTTCTGCTTCCGTCGGGAAATGGTCGGCCCTCAGGGCGACGGCAGCCTTACCGGTGAGCGCCTGGAGACCGCGCTCGACTACATCGCGGCGAATACGGGCATCTGGGAGGTCATCCTGACCGGCGGCGATCCGTTGATCCTGTCTCCGCGACGCCTGCGGGACGTATCCGAGCGTCTGGCTGCCATGGATCACGTGAGGGTCCTGCGGATCCACACCCGCGTGCCGGCCGTCGATCCCGAGCGCATCACAGCCGAGATGGTCGAGGCGCTGACGCTGAGCGGCAAGAGCGTGATCCTCGCGCTCCACGCCAACCATCCCCGAGAACTGACGCCGGAGGTGCGGGCGGCCTGTCGACGTCTGAGCGCCGGCGGCGTCCAGCTGGTCAGCCAGAGCGTACTTCTCAAGGGCGTGAATGATGACGCCGATACGTTGACGGCGCTGATGCGCGGCTTTGTCGAGACAGGCGTGAAGCCCTACTATCTGCATCACCCCGACATGGCGCCGGGCACCGGCCACTTCCGCCTGTCGGTCGCGGAAGGGCAGGCTCTGATGCGGGAGCTTCGCACGCGGATATCCGGCATCTGCATCCCACACTATATTCTCGATCTGCCCGGCGGGCACGGCAAGGTGGCCCTCGGCGAAGACGCAGTCCGCGATCTCGGTGATGGGCGGTACGCAGTGCGAGACCGCAACGGCCAGGAACATCTCTATCCTTAAGCACCAGCGCTTACCGGCAGACCATGCGCGATCAGCGGCACCGTTTCCGGCCTGTTAAGCTTTCATGCACACCATGGCGCGGTTTGGGGCAAAGCATCGGCGGACGGGACAACAGCAGTGGTGGACATTTCGGCTTCGAGGATGCGTGATCGAAAAACGCTGCCTCATCATCTATCGTCACCAATCACCTGGCTCTGGCTGACGGTCGCCGCTCATTTCGTCCTGCTCATGCTCCCGCTAGCCGTCCCGATCGGCCCGATGTACTGGGACACCTATATCTATCTGGATGCCGCACAGCGCATCCGAATGGGCCAGATCCCTAGCCTCGACTTTTCCACGCCCGTAGGCGCCTTGGGCTACTACCTCTTCGCCTGGGGCCTGGATCTCTTCCCGCGAGCGCAACCGCTTCTTCTCGTCCAATGGTCACAACTCGCGGTCACTGCACCGCTGATGACGCTGGTACTCATCGACGCCGAAAAGAAAAGCCGCGCCACGGCTTTCCTCCTGCTGATCCCCTTTCTGGTCTTTGCCGCCTTCCCGGCCAATGCCCAGTTCTTCCATTCCTACCCGGGGCTTGACGGCTTTGGCATCTACAACCGGCAAACCTCGCTTCTTCTCTATGTGCTGACATCAGGCCTTGTCTTCATGCGCGGTGGCCCGCGCTTTGCGCTTTTCTGCGCCCTGGCCATGCTGGCCCTGTTTCTCACCAAGATCACAGGCTTTCTCGTCGGCGGCCTGATCGGCCTCGGAGCCCTGCTCGCCGGCCGTATTTCACTTGGCAATCTCATACTCGCCGCCATCGCCTTTCTGCTTCCGTTGGTCGTCATCGAACTCGGCACCGGCATGATTTCGGCCTATATCCGGGACATCTTGAACCTGATCGCGATGAATCAGGATGCCTTGCTGCCGCGTTTCCTGACCGTCGCCTCGGGCAAGCTCGACGTGCTGATGCCGGCAGGTCTGCTTCTGCTCATGATGATCTGGGCGGATCTCAACTATGCATCGGAGCAGAGGCGTTTTTTCGACCGGTCTTTCTGGTGGTTCGGCATCTCCCTGCTCGGCGGAACGATCCTCGAAACGCAGAACACGGGTAGCCAAGAGTTCATCTTCATCTGGCCGGTTCTGCTGATGGCTTATGACCGACTGCCCCAAGCGGTCGACCGGACGAAGATAGCCTTTCTCGTGCTGGCAGCCTTTTGCACCGTTCCCACGGTCAGCAAGGTGGCGCACAAGACCCTGCGATCGGTCGCGGTCGCTCCGACCTACGTTCAGCCCGATGTACCGCTCCTTCGCAACATGCAGCAGGTCTCGACGCGGCCGGATGTGATGGAGCGGGCAATCATGCTGGAGAACCATTACGCCACCCAGGGCGCGGCATATGTTGACCTCGCAAACCAGGGACAACTGCCGAGCTGGCAACTCTACAGCGAGCTCGACTATCAAACCTACTGGATCATTTCCGCCGACATCCTGGTCAAGGCGCTTCTGCAGTTCGAGACTGACAACCAGATCCGCCTGCAAAGTCTGATGACCCTTGATTTCGTCAATCCGTTCACCTGGATCCTCGACCGCGACGCGACGCGCAAGATCCAGATCGGGGCAGACCCTTTCCGAACCGTGAGACAGGTTTCACCCGAAGCACTGGAAGCGGTTCAAGCGACCGACGGCGTACTTCGCCCAAAATGCCCTGTCACGACCGGGCGGCGGATGCTTGAAGAGCGCTACCAGGAGGCACTCTCGGGCCGGCAGGTCATTGCGATCGATCCGTGCTGGGACCTTTTGCTACGGCCGGGCCTTTTGAAGACCCCATGAAAAAGGCCGGGTGACGAACCCGGCCTCCTGATCTTCCCGAACTATCTGTGGCCGATCACTTCACCTGCGCGGTGACGAAGTCCTTCACGATCCGGATGATGCCGCGTGACATCACCTCGTCCAGAGCCGTGATGAACTGGTCGACATGCTCCCGCTCGCAGATTAGCGGTGGCTCGAGGCGGATGACGTTGCGGTTATACTCGGTGAACGCCACCAGCACGCCGTGATCGCGCAGGAGATGGCTCCCGATGAAGCCCGGCAGCGAGCCCTTCAGCTTGTCGTCGAGCATCGCGATAACAGGACGCAGAACCAGCGGCATCGTCTGCGAAAAGTCGTGGAACTCGAGCCCCACCATCATGCCCTGGCCGCGAACTTCCTTGATCAGGCTGGGGTAACGCGCCTGCAGCACACGCAGCTGATCGAGCAGGTAGTCGCCGACCTCTGCCGTGCGGTCGATCAGGCCCTCGTCATAGAGGACGTTGAGCGCTTCGATCGAGGTGATGCAGGCCTCGCCGATGCCGCCAAAGGTCGCCATGGCGTGGATCATCGCCGTCTTCGGCGTGCCATAGGCCTTCATGTAGACCTCGCGCCGGGCAATCATCGCCGCCATCGCTGTCTTGCCGCCGCCAAGGGACTTGGCGAGCGCGGTCACGTCAGGGACGACATCGTAATGTTCGAAGGCGTAGAACTTGCCGGTACGGCCGAGACCGCACTGGACTTCGTCAGCCACCCAGAGCACGCCATACTGGTCGCAGAGCTGGCGCAGCTTCTGCCAGAAGGCAGCATCCGCCTGAATGATGCCGCCACCGCCCTGGACGGTTTCGAGCACGATGACACCGATCTCCGGATCGCTGCGGAAGGCATTCTCGATCGCTTCGATATCGCCGAACGGTACGCGAACCGTGTTGTCGACCAGCTTGAACTGGCCGCGATAGAGCGAGCCGTCGGTGATCGAGAGCACGCCCTTCGTCTTGCCGTGGAAGGAATTCTCCGCATAGACGACCTTCGGTTTCTGCGGGCCGGCCGCCCGCTCGGCAACCTTGATCGCAGCCTCCATGGCTTCCGATCCGGACGAGCCGAGAAAGACCATGTCGAGATCACCCGGCGAGCAGGCCGCCAGATTATGGGCGAGCGCCGTCGCATATTGCGACATGAAGGCGATCGCGATCTCGTGGCGCTTCTCGTCCTGGAAAGTCTTGCGCGCTTCGATGATGCGCGGGTGGTTGTGGCCGAAGGCCAGTGAGCCGAAGCCGCCGAAGAAGTCGAGGATCTTCCGCCCGTTCTGGTCGTAGTAATACATGCCCTCGGCACGCTCGACCTTGATCTTGTGGAAGCCGAGCAGCTTCATGAAATGCAGCTGACCGGGATTGAGGTGCTGGGTGAACAGGTCGGTCATCTGCGGCAGGTCAAGCGCCTTGGCCTGGTCGACCGACAGCAGGTTCGGCTTTTCGGTTTTGGCGCGCGGCGCCTTTGCCGCATCGAGGGTCGGCTGTTCGTTCAGTCTGACTGCAGTATTCATCACTGTCTCCTCACGCAGCCTTCGATGCTGCGGCCTGGGGTTCAAGACGGCCTTCGACCGATTTCCGGTATTCGCTATAGGCTGCGATCAGCATGTCCTCGTCGCGATACTGCGGCACCCAGCCGAGTTCGCGTTCGCCCTTGGACACGTCGAGAATGCACATCTCGTCGGCGATCAGATATTGCTCGGGATCCATCAGCGGCATGTTGATGAGGTCGAGGAAATCGAGCGTGCGCTTGACTGCCCAAGCGGGCGTCGGCACCAGGATCGACTTCGAGCCCGCATGCTTGACCAGGTCGCCGAGGAGCTTCTTCACCGGCGGCGGGTTGAGCGAGCCGAGATTGTAGACCTCGTTCGGTACGCCGGCCTTGTAGGCGGCGTGCGCCGCCGAGGCGCAATCGAACACCGAGATGAACTGGTAGGGGTTCTTGCCCGAACCGATCATCGGCACCGGCAGGTTGTTGTCGATCAGCTTGAACAGCTTGGCAAGAATGCCGAGACGACCCGGGCCGATGATCAGACGCGGGCGAAACAGGCTGATATTCATGCCGCGCTTGCGCCAGTCGGCCGCCACTTCCTCGGTCTTCAGCTTCGAAAGCCCGTACTCGCCAAGCGGCTTGCACGGATGGTCCTCCGTCTGCGGCCAGCTATAGGTATGGCCATAGACCATGTCGGTGGTGAAATGCACCAGCGACTTCGCGCCAGCGGCGTCCATCGCCTTGATGATGTTCTCGGTGCCGTAATAATTGACCGGGAAGAAGAAGTCGTGCCGTTTGGCGCGCACCTGGATCGGCGACAGCATCTTGGCGGACAGGTTGTAGACCATATCGTCGGCGCCGATGCCGAGCTTGCGGATCGAATCCGGATCCGTGACATCCGTCGGGACAAAGCGCGCATCACGGTAATGCGGCAGGTCGCTCTTTACGATATCGGCGACGACGACCTCGTGACCGTCGGCGAGCAGTCTGGGTGCCAGATAGCGACCAACGAAGCCGTCTCCGCCGAAAATGATGTGTTTCATGTTCTAAACCCCGTTTTCTTCTTGGTTTTTTGTCGTGTCAGATTGGTTTGAAGCTCAGGTCTCGACTGCCTTCGCAATCGAGTTGTCTTCCGCCGTCTTAGTGTTGCTGCTGCCGCTCTGGGCAATCAGGACGGTGCCGATGCAGATGAAGGCGATGCCTGCGATCTTCAGCGTGCCAAGCTCCTCCTTGAAGAGCAGCCAGGCGCAGAGCGCGACAGCGACATAGGCAAGGCTGAGGAAGGGATAGGCGAAGGAAAGATCGACCTTCGACAGCACGTAGAGATGCGAGGCCATCGACACCACGAACATGGCGAGGCCGAAGAAGACCCAGGGATTGAACAGGATCTGGAAGATCCGCTGGATCATCGTATCGGCCGAGAAGCTGATCGGTCCGAGCGTGATCATGCCGTATTTCAGCATCAGCTGTGCGGCGGCATTGGTCATCACCGTGAACAGGATGAAGGGGATGTATTTCATGATGTCCTCTCGTCGGATGGTCTGTCCGGTCTCGTCATGAGTGCGGTGAATTCAGTGCAGCGCGTTGCCAGAAGTTCGATGAGAACCCCGGATCCCGCCAAGTCTCGAGTTCGGACCAGCTGGGAAAGCCGGCCTTGAAGGTGGCCGGACTCATCCGCTGGTCCTTGTAGGGATTGACGCGACCGCCGGCATCGATCGTCAGTTCGTCGAGCCTCGCAAGGAGCGCAAGAGTTCGCGCCCCCCGATTGGGGAAATCCATCGTCAGCGTGTAGCCCGGTCGCGGGAACGACAGGAGGCCGGGCGAGCCGACATCGCCGAAGCGCTTCAACACCGTCAGGAACGAGGCGTGACCAGCATCCCGGCTCGCCTGGAGCAGGAGCGGAATCGTCTGCCGTGCGGCGTCGAACGGAATGACGCTCTGGTGCTGAAAAAGGCCACGCGGACCATAGAGCCTGTTCCAGTGGCCCACACCATCGAGCGGATAAAAGAAGCTTCCGTAGCTCGCCCGGTGCACGCCGTGCTTCCGGCTCTTCGCCGTGAAATAGGCCGCGTTGAAAGCCGAAAGGCTGAGGCGGTTAAGGGCCGAGAAAGGCAGATCGAAGGGAACAGCCAGTCGGCTGGCGCGAGTCTCGACCTTACGATTGCCGTTGTCGGCATGATTGCCGGTGATCAACACGCCGCGACCCGCCGAACGCCCGGCGGCCAGTTGGTCGACCCAGGCCACCGCATATTCATTGCGAAGATCGGCCTGCTCCGCCCTGTCGAAATACTCGTCGAGATGGGCGAACGGCACGACCTCTTCGTCGATATCCAGAGCAGACACGCGCATCAGCTTGAGCCGAGCCCGCGTGATGATCCCGGTCAGTCCCATGCCCCCGATCGTCGCGGCAAACAGAGCTGGATTGCTCGTCGCCGAACAGTGATGGGTTTCACCGTCGGAACGCAGAAGCTCGAAGCTCGCAACATGGCAGCCGAAGGTGCCGCGCAGATGGTGGTTCTTGCCGTGGACATCGTTGGCGATGGCCCCGCCGAGCGTCACATGGCGCGTTCCCGGTGTCACCGGCAGGAAGAAGCCATGCGGCGCCACCAGAGCGATGATGTCTTCGAGCGTCACGCCAGCGGCGGCGTCAAGGAGACCGCTTTCGGGATCGAGCGACATATCGGCCGAGGGTGCACGCATCGGCACCAGCGCACCGCCGTCATTGTGGCAGCTGTCCCCATAGGACCGGCCATTGCCGAACGGCAGAAGCGTCAAGCCAGCGCCATCCGCCGGGCCCCGCAATATCGCGAGGGCGTCGGCCACCGGCAACGCCATGCGCTGCCGCCGATCGACCCGTCCGAAGCTGTCGAAAGCGCCCAGCATCACACCATCCCGGCCACGATGAGCAGCGCCGCGCCGAGCGCAATGAAGATCTGGCTGCGCCAGTCCGAAGCGATGAACACCACGGGATCGTCATTCATCTCCCGGCGATGGGCGAGCACCCAGACGCGCATGTTGATGTAGAGCACGATCGGCACCAGCGGCCAGATCAGCCACGGCTCGGAATAGAGGTTACCGACGACATCGCTGTTGATGTAGAGCGCGAGAACCAGCACGGCCGTGAAGCCGGACGAGACGCCGCTCTGGCCGACAATACCGATGTCTTCGGGCCTGTAGCCGCGGCCCGCGATACGCGTCTGCTCAGGCGCACCCGAACTCTGCAGTTCCACATAGCGCTTCACGAAGGCGAGCGACAGGAAGAAGAACAAGGCGAAGGCCATCAGCCAGAAGGACAAGGGAATGTTGGCCGCAAGCTTTCCGCCAAGCAGGCGCAGCGTGTAGAGGCCCGCCAGACAGATGACGTCCAGCAGCAGCATACGCTTGATCGCGAACGTGTAGGCCGTGGTGGTGACGATATAAATCGCGATGATCGCGGCAAACATCGGCGGCAGGAAGAAGCAGACCGTGGCAGCAATTGCCAGAAGAGCGGCAGAGCAGGCCAGACCGAACGGGATCGACAATGCGCCACTAGCAAAGGGTCGAAGCCGCTTGCGCGGATGAACCCGATCGAGCGGCAGATCGATGATGTCGTTGATGATGTAGATGGCCGAGGCCGACGCCGAAAAGGCGATGAAGGCCAGCGTCGCCGAAAACATCGTCTCTGCAATCAGGAAGTCATGGGCGAGCACCGGCGGAGCGAACACCAAAAGGTTCTTCAGCCACTGATGCACCCGCAACATCTTGAGATAGGTCTTGAAATTGGTGCGGGGGGCGTCGAAACGCATGGTGTCATGCGCCCGCTGGAAGCGCGAGGCCGCGCGGTCAGGCGCAACGACGACGGCGTTGCGGGCGCAATCGAAGATCGCTAGGTCAGCACGATCATTGCCCGCATAGTCGAACCCGTATTCGCCGTATTCGTCGACCAGTGCAGAGGCTTTCGCCTTACTGGCAAGATTGATCCCCTCGCGTGTGGCAAATACTTTGGAAAATATCCCGAGATGCGCAGCAACCGCCTGCGCCAGCGGCTCGGCAGCCGCAGTCGCCAGCACGATCATGCGCCCGGATGCCCGCTCTGCGCGCAGATAATCGAGGAATTCCTGACGGTAAGGCAGTCGCGATGCGTCGAGCGTTACGCGTCGAGCAAGTTCGAGCTTGAGGCGCGCCTTGCCGGCCAGCGCCCAGATCGGAAGGAGGAAGACGATCAGCGGGTTGGTCTTGAGGGCGAGAAAGATCGTCTCCCACAGAAGATCCGTCGCAATCAGCGTCCCGTCCAGATCGACCGCAAGCGGCAGATCCCGGCTTTCTTGTAATCTGGCGTCCATTCTCGCTGCACTCCCAGAACGCTATACCAATCAAAGGTGCATGCCAGCGGGACGAGCCCGGCATGCGATCAATTGAAACAACGGGCGCAACGTCTCTTGCTCCCGATCAACCCGTCGAATTCGCCTCTGTCGGCCAACGACGGAGTGGGATCCTGTTGAACATCGTATGCGATCAACGAGGTCTGCTTCTTCCTTCAAGAAGGTAGAGAAGTCTTCAAAATCCGAGGGAACGGTAGGTGGGCAAGCATAAATTCGGAGTTAATGGGGTACTGAAGTGGCCCCGTTTAAAGGAATGTTCATGCCCCTAACTGAGAATAAGGTTTAAGAATTACATCTCTGCAGTGTATCGCGTCTCACATAGGTGGCGATTTGTCCCTCCATCTGGTCTTCGTCACATCACTTGTTGCGCAAGCCAATCCATCGACAGGTTATGAACTGGCCAACCAGGCTCTGCTCGAAGGCCTGGCACGGGCAGGCGTCCGCACCACCGTCATCGGCTGCACCTGGCCAGGACAGGCCGTTGCTCCAGGTGCAAAGGCTGCTCTCGGCGAGGTGGAAGTGCGCACCGATAGGGCTGACCCCTGGCTCAAGATCAAATGGCTGCTCATGTCCCTCGCGACGGGACTGCCGATGTCGAGCGCAAAACTGCGGGTCATCGACGAGGAAGCAGTGCGCGACGCGATCGCGTCCGCTGGACCGTTCGACGGGTATGTCCTGAACGGCGTCGCCCTCGCCGGAGCCTTCCCGGATAGCTTCACGGGGAAACCATCGATCTTCGTCGCGCATAATGTCGAACATCGCTCCTCGGCCGAGAACGCCCGCAATGCCGGCTCCTTGATCAAGCGCAGTCTCTTCGCCCGCGATGCGCGCTTGCTGAAGACAATCGAGCACAGGCTCCGCGACCAGTCGAGCGGCGTCGTGACCTTCGCAGCCGAAGACGCAGTCGATCTCGGCGTTCCGCCGGAGCGATCCGTGTTCCTCCCCTTGAGCATCGAGCGATCAACGCAGCTGCCCGAGACGAAAGAGCTGGCGCACGACCTCGCTTTGCTCGGCACCTGGACCTGGCATCCCAATCGGATCGGCCTCGAATGGTTTCTGAACGAGGTAAAGCCAAGGCTGCTCGATGATGTGCACATCCGTGTCGCTGGCAGCACGCCGATCGATCTGGTCTCCGCCTGGCCCGACGTCGATTTCGTTGGAAAGGTGGATCGCGCGACGGACTTCGTCGCTGAAAGCGCCGTGATCCCGCTGATCAGCCGGGCCGGCACGGGCGTTCAGCTGAAGACGATCGAGACCTTCTCGCTCGGCCTGCCAAGCGTTGCGACGACAAGCTCGGTTCGCGGTATTGCAGCGATCCCGGACAATTGCACCATCGCAAATGATCCGGAAAGTTTCGCATCAGCACTCAACGACAAGATCCGTAGGGCGCGGGCGGGCGACCTTCAGCGGCTTGATGGCCGGGTCTTTGCCGAAACACAGGCACAGCTGATGGATGCCGGCATCAGGCAGATGCTCGACATGCTGACCCGAACGACATCAGGCGCAAAGGAAGCTCTGTCATGAAGACAGCGATTGTTACCGCGAGCTATCACGCGGATTTCGAACGGTTCCGTCTGCTCTGCGAGACGCTGGACACGCATGTCACGGGATACACTAAACACTATGTGCTAGTCGAAGACCGCGATGTTCCGCTGTTCCGACAACTGCAATCGCCGCAGAGGGTAATCATCGGAGAAAAGGACCTCTTGCCGTCCTGGCTGAAGGTCTTTCCGGATCCGCTGACCATGGGTCGCCGCCGCATCTGGCTATCGTTCAAGACCAAGCCGTTGCGCGGCTGGCATGTGCAGCAGTTTCGCCGGATCGCCATCGCCGACCTCGTCGAGGACGATGCCTTTCTCTATCTGGATTCCGATGTCGCTTTCCTTCGGCCCTATGATTGCAGCCAGCTCTGGCGCGACGATACGCTGCGCCTGCTGGTCAGGCCCGGCGCCCTGGCTGCAGACTCCATGGGCGAACATCGCCGCTGGTCCGCGAATGCCGGCGCGTTGTTGGGTCTGCCCGAAACGCAGCACTCCACGAACGACTATGTCGGCACGATGATCGCCTGGAAACGAAGCAGCATCAGGGACATGTGTGCGCGGATCGAGAGCGTCACCGGCGAGCACTGGATCGCGGCGATGGGCAAGCAACGCTGTTTCTCGGAATGCATGATGTATGGCCGTTTCGTGGATGACGTCGAGCACGGCGCGGGGCACTTCCACGACCAGACAGAGCTTTGCAAGGTCTTTTGGCTGGCGCCACCGCCAACGGAAGACGAATTCCGTGCCTTCGTGGCGGACATGGCGCCCGAACAGGTAGCACTCGGCATGCAGTCCTTCCTGGGTCTTGAACCGGGCGAAATTCGACGCATCCTCGGGCTATGATTACGATTGGTGAGCTTCGCGGCGAAAACCGTCAGACCCGCTTGGCCGGCAGCCTGAGGCTCGAATAGGTGAAGATGGCCGAGATCACATAGAGACCGGCAAAGACCCCGTTCAAGGCGACAATCCAGTCCTGGCCCTCATGGGCGAAACTGTTGAGCAGCAGCGCGATCAGCCCGGCCTTGCTCAGCGTCAGAAGTGCAAGACACAGCGTGCGCAGCCAGCTTTGCCCACGGGCATACATCAACTCCCCCTGGTACTCCGCGAGATTGCGAAAACCCGGAACGAGCAGAACGAGTGGCAGGAGTTCGGCGACCGGCGCCACGTTGCGGCCGAGTGCATTGGGATAGAGATGCAGGAGGAAGGCAAGTGTTGCGAGCCCGGCAACGGAGACGATCATCAATCCCGCTTCGATGAGCACCCTGATCTTCACCGACCTCAACATATCAGGGCTCTGCATCAGTTTCTGCACCAGGATCGTATTGAAGGAGCGGATCGGCAGCGCTGTCAGGTCGACCACCCGCATGATGATCGCATAGACACCGGCAAGGGCCGGTCCACCGATCCCGAGCACCATCAGCTTGTCGAGTTCCGACTGCAGGTAGAACAGCAGTTCCGCACCCGCGACGGCGAGCGAATCCTGCACGCGCCGCAGATAGAGCCGCATGTCGAAGCGCAGCCGAACGCGGGGATAGAAATAGAGGGCGACGACCAGCGAGACGGCATTGGCGCCCATATACCACCATGCCCAATGATCGAGATCCTGGACTGAGGCCTGGCTCCAGAAGAGGCCGGCTGCGGCGGCGCGTGTGGCAGTTCCAAGGATCACAAGGATGGCAGCGAGCCCGAAACGCTTGAGCCCGTTGTTGACGATGATGACGATCTCGGCCGACCGCCAGAGCAAGATTTCGGCGATGATCACCAGGGAAAAGGTGAGCAAACCGACATCGTCTGAGAAGAACAGGAAATAGACCAGCAGCGCTGCGACAACGACGAGCGGCAGGGAGAGAAGAGACGCCAGCAGATAGCCAACCGTGTAGACGCCAAGTAGCCGCGGCTTGACGACCGCAATACGATAAAGCGGTGAGCTGAAACCGAGCGCAAGCAGCCGGGAGAGGACGAGCCCGGCGCCCGACGCCGTGGCGAAGATGCCGTAATCCGCAAGGGGCAGTGTGTTGGCCAACACGACAAAGTAGGCGAGAGACACGACCAGTCGCCCGGCAGATCCCGATATCACCGAGACATAGGCGTGCAGGAGTTGCCGGTTTGATGAAAGGTGCCGAAGGATCGCGTTCACGTGGTGTCCAGAGTTGCTGAAGGCGCAGGTCACATTTCGGACGGCGTCGACACGGGCAGAAGCTACGTCCAAAACGGTTAATTTTCCGATCTTTTAACCATTTGTTTTTGATAAAAAATTAAATTTGCCCCACGCGAACCATTTCCCGAAGCAAGGGCTGACATGTATCTGCGCGATGATCGCACCAGTCACGGAGGCAAAGAGCCCGGCGCCGCAGGCGCAGAGCGCCCATCCGGCCACGCCGCAGACACCCGTGGCGGCCGGCCCTCCCTGCGGGACATGCTGGAACGCCACGACGACTACCTCGATTTTTTGCGCGCCCGCGTCTCTATGCTTGAGGGCCAGGTGAACAGCATGGAGGTCGGGGAAACCAGACCTCCCGCTCCGTCTGCTATCCCTGCACAGGAACCCGATGCTGAAATCGCGACAGACCCTCGTCAGGATAGAAATCGAGACGGCAACGCCGTCCCGCGGGATGAAGCCGAATGGAAGCCTCTGGTCGACCCCTTCATGGTCATCGACATTCTCAAGCGGTCCCATCGCATCCTGATTGCATCGACCGTGATCGGTGGCCTCTTTGGTGCCGCCTACGCCATGACCCTGCCGAAACTCTGGGTCGCCAGCAGCGACATCCTCGTCGACCCCCGGCAGATCCGCACGGTCGGCGACCAGTTGACCACCGATCAATTGCCGACCGATGCCTCCCTCGCCGTGGTCGAAAGCCAGGCCCGCATCGTCAAGTCGAACAGCGTCTTGCTGAAGGTCATCGAGCAGGCCGATCTCAAGCAGGACCCGGAATTCAATGGCACGCTGAAGCCTTCCGGCCTCAGCGCCTTCTGGCCGAGCGCCTCTCAAGCGGATGCCCAGAACGTCGAGACGCGCGTTCTGAACCACCTTTACGAGGTGATCAACGTCAACCGCGATCAGAAGACATTCATCTTCTCGATCTCTGCAGAAACCCGGGATCCCGAGAAGTCAGCGCGTCTGGCCAACATCGTGAGCAGCGTCTTTCAGCGCGAACTGGCCTCGATGCAGTCCGACGCCGTCCGCCGGACATCGGACGAATTGTCGAGCCGTCTTGCCGACCTGCGCATGAAGCTCGAAGAGGCTGAAAAAGCCGCCGAAAGCTTCCGCAACTCGAATGATCTGGTGAATGTCGACGGCAGACCGATCGTGGACAACGATCTGAAACTGCTGAATGAGAGACTGAGTTCGCTGCGCGTCGAAACCGCCGGCCTGCGCGCCAAGATCACCAGCATCGCGAAGATGGCGGCCTCCAGCGGCGGTGAACTGGCGCTCCCCGAAGACGTGAGTTCCGACACGATTGCGGTCCTGCGCACGCGCTACGCCGATCTGCGCAAAGAACTCGAATCGATCGCGGCCCGCTATGGGCCGCAGCACCCGAGGTATGTCGAGGCGCGATCGCAGGCCAGCGGAATGCTCAACCAGATCCGTGAGGAACTCGGCCGCATCCGCAGCGCCCTGCAGGTCGAACTGGATCGGTCCCTCCAGCAGGAAGTGGCCCTCACGAGCCGCCTGCGGGAACTCAAGGACACCCAGGCATCGAACAATGACAGCCTCGTCACCTTGCGCGAACTCGAACGTGAGGCGGCGGCACGCCGCTCCGTCTACGAATCCTTCCTGCTTAGAACCCGCGAAACCGGGGAACAGGAAGCGATTACGCTCGCCAATGTTCAGGTCCTGTCGGAGGCACGCCCACCGCTGGATCCTGCCGGTCCTTCACGCAAGGTCATCGCACTTGGCGGCCTGATTGCAGGATTTGGTATCGGTATTCTGCTCGCCCTCGGCCTCAATTTGACGAAGTTGAGGAAACGCCGCGAAGACGCTGAGGTCTGAACGAAAGGCGGCTCAGGCAAGCCTTCGCGGGATGGGCACTCTTGCCACGAGCCTGAGGCCGATCACCCCGAAGAAGCAGAGCATCCAGACCGGGTCCATGCGACGGAAGAAGAAGCTCTCCATCATCGCATTCAGCGTCGTGAAGAACACGATCATCATGAAGAAGTCCGCCAGCAACCTGTTCTCCCGGGCCGGTCTGCAGCGCATGTAGTCGATCAGCGGAAGAACGATCAGGACAGCCAGCGCGACGATCAGCGCCGGTATCCCCATCGAAATCGCGATGTCGAGGTAGCCGTTATGGGCGTGCACGATGCCGCGCACATCCCAGTCGAGATAATAGGGATTGGCAGCATAGCGGACGAGATCCGTACTCCAGAAGCTCTCATAGCCGAAGCCCGTGAGCGGACGATCAACCAGCGCATCGACCCCGAACTTCCAGATCGAAACACGGCCGGTAAAGGTCGGGTCGATGCCGAGCCACAGGACGAATTGGTGGATCGGCTCGATGAGAACGGAACCGAAGGTCAGGAGAGCAAAGGCAAGCTGGCAGAAGAAGACCGCGATCGGTGTCAGCACGCGAAGCCCGATCGCACTCGGAAGAAGAACCAGGAGCGCCGCAACGGGCACCAGTCCCAGCGTGGTCTTGGAGCCCGTCTGGCTGACGAAAATCAGCGCCGACACGCCGATCACCACACCGGCCCAGCGGTCGCCGCGCCGCCAGAGATAGATGGCTGCAAAAACAAATGCCGCCATGACCGGCCCGGCGATGTTCTTGTGGGTGAAGACCCCGCGCCAGAGATAGGAGTTTTGTGGCTCGAGCGCGTCGGAGCCATGGGTGGCCAGAGACGGGACTAAGGGCAGCCCGGCATAACAGATGAAGATCAGGATGCCTGCGACGACGCTCAACATGCGGGCATAGCCATCCCCGTCCTGCGGAAGGGCCAGCACGGTCACGATCGTCATCATCACGATCAGGGTGAGAATGATACCGCGCAAGGTCGCACTTGGATCTGGGGCGGTGAATCCAGAGAACACAAGAAAACCGATCATCAGCATCCAGGCCGGACCGATCAGGGACGGCAGTTTGCGCAGGTCGGCCAGCGTCAGCAGCGAGCAGACCGCGATGAGCCCAAGTAGGCCAAAGCCCAACTGATTGACCAGATTGCCGCCTTCTTCCACGCCCTCGTGAACAGGCGAGAAGGGCTGAAACGAGATCAGCATGACCGCAAACAGCAGGATGCTCACGACGACAGCCGCCCGGCGCAGCATCTCCGCAGGATAGGCAGGCCTCACTCCCGCGACATCGCGGTCAGCGACCGTCCGTATGTCGATACTGTTCATCGGCATATCCGAAATGTGCGAGTGTGCGGCCAAGGCCGACATGGACGTAATAGAGGCTGTTCTGCAGCGATCCGAGGCGGCGGGCGGTCATGATCGCCTTCAATGGCGAGAGGGTCAGCAGGGCGATGCTCTTCAAGAAGACCCGCACAGATCCAAAGGGCTGCCCCGCGCGCCGTCCGTTTTCGACCAGGCTGGAGATGACACCATCGCGAATGCCGCGCGCGCGCAGCCACGATCGTTCAAGACGGTTTGCAGGCACGGTTTCGTGTACCGGAGCCTCGTGACACCAGGCGGCTTTGAAACCCTTGCGCACGGACTGATCGATGAAGTTTGCATCTCCGCCACCGGTGAAGTTGAACCTCGGGTCGAGAAACGGATAGATGTTTGCCTCAAGCAGGGCACGCGAGACCAGGAGATTGCCGGAGGAATAGAGGAGCGGCACAAGCCCCGTGGTCTGATATGGCGGCGTGAACACCGGATGCCGGGGCACGTCGCCCGTTTCAGTCGTCGGGAAGACCGGCACTTGCGGGCCACCGACCAGATCGGCACCGAACATTTCCCGGGTACTGCTCATGGCCTCGATCCAGTCCGGATCAGCGATCTCGTCATCATCGATGACCAGCAGATGACTCATGTTGGGAAAGTGCTGCAGCGCCGTCAGCCAGGCGGCATTATAGGCGTTGCAATTGCCCCTGAGCGTTTCGACAATCAGGATACCGTTGATCTGCCCTGTTTCGAACAGGGGCCGGGCCGCCACCCCACCCTCGCGGCGATCGCTGTCATTGTCGACCAGCACGATAGCATATCGACGGTTCGTCCTTTGGGCCGCAAGACTTTCAAGCGTCTTGAGAAGGTGCACAGGGCGCCGAAAGGTCGGCACCGTGACCACGACGGTGACGGCGTCATGCGCCAGATCAGGCGTCTGCGTAACCAGCTCGATGTGATCCGGTAAGGCCAATCGGGAGCTCTTTCGAATGTGCGGAACTTCGTCGAGCAAATACCAAAACTGTTGATACCAGCTTAACCCCTCAGCCGTTTCGGACGGCTGGCGGCCTCAGGGACGCTCAAGGCCCGGACAGCCTTCCGACGCACCGAGGAAATCGTTGAGCACGGGTGCAAGACCACTGAGCTGCGGCCGGTCTCCGTTCTTGGTCGGCTGGATGTTGAGCTCTTCGGTCTCGGGCCACCAGTCACCCGCCGCCCAATAGGTCCAGCCGATCCACGAACTCTTGTCTTCGTCGAGCAGCTTGACCACCTCCGTCAGCACCGCCGTACATTCCGGCGTTCCGGGAACACCGAACTCGCCGAGGAAGCCTCGCTGACCGGTTTTCTTCAACCAGTCTCCGACCTCGCTGATAGCATCAACCGCATCGGCAGCACGGCTGCAATTGTTCAGGGTGCCTGAGAAGTCATCGTCGAAATACTGGTGGATCTCGAAGGCGTAATTGTTTGCCGGGTCCTTGATGCTCAAAAGCACCTCGGCATTCGCCCCGCCATACCAGTCGCCGAACCAGCTATGCGCCCCCGTCCAGGACGTACCCGGAACCAGAATGAGATTGTCTGCACCAACCTCACGAATGCCCGCGATTGCTTCGTTGGCGACATCACGCCAATCCGTCGATGAGATGTCGAAGGGCTCGTTCATCAGGCCGAAGACCACATGTCGATCTCCTTCAAACTCCTTCGCCAGCCGCTGCCAGAAATCGACAAAGGCCGAAGTCGGAACCTCGTCGGTTCCGATCAGCTTCTCGAAATAGCGTGCATAGTTGTGGGGATCGAGGATCACCGTCTGATTGAAGGTTCCGATCGTTGCGACAGTTTCCTTGAGACGGCTGAGCTCGGCGGGGTCGAAGTCGCTGTTCAGCTTCGGCTGCAAGCGCTCCCACAAAAAGGGGAGCCGCACGGTATTGAAACCCTTGCCCGCAAAATAGGTAATCGTTTCCAGCGAAGGATAGATATAGCCTTCGCCGAATACGCCTTGCAGATTGCCGAACTCGGCACCGGCCAGGTTTATGCCGCGAAAGCACGCGTCACTCGACGCGACAGTTGAGCCCGATGGCGTGGCCATGGCCATGGCCATGGCCATGGCCAGCGCAGCGGAAATCAGGCCAAGCGTCAAATTCCGTTTCATGGTTCTCAACCCACCTTGTCCTGTATTCGCAGAGGTTTTAGCGGGAGACTGGCCCGATGTCATTCTGGTTCTACCGGCAGTATTCATGCGTGGGGTCCACACCGCGTCGCAAATCACACTTTGTCGAGCGACGCCGCAAGACATCCCTAGGCAGGCATGCACAAATCGCTGGCAATCGATGAGAACAGCGTTGCAGATTTCACCTTGATCACGAGACGAACGGCGAAGATGCGCCCTGGAAAGACGCAATGGGAACGGGGTTTTGCATTTCCTGGCCTAATCTCTGGCCATCACAAAGGAGCGGAAACCGCCGGCGCGCGGGTCGCCTGCTCTGGAAAGACGATGAGGATCAGCAACACGGCACGCTTCCGATCGTGTCGGACATGCGATAGAGACACGGCGCCTGTGCCATGCCGAGGAGATGAGAGAACCGATGACGAGCTATGTTTTGACCGTATCCTGCCAATCGACCCGCGGCATCGTGGCGGCGATTTCCGGCTATCTCGCGGAGCAGGGCTGCAACATCGTCGATAGCTCGCAGTTCGACGACCTGCATACGGGCCAGTTCTTCATGCGCATTTCCTTCATCTCCGAGGAAGGTGCCAACGAAGCCAAGCTCGAGAAGGGCTTCGTACCCGTCGCCGAGAAGTTCGGCATGAACTGGAACCTGCATGACGCCGCCAAGCGCATGAAGGTCCTCCTGATGGTGTCGCGCTTCGGACACTGCCTGAACGACCTTCTCTATCGCTGGAAGATCGGCGCGCTGCCGATCGAGATCGTCGGGGTCGTGTCCAATCATTTCGACTACCAGAAGGTCGTCGTGAATCACGACATTCCCTTCCACCACATCAAGGTGACGAAGGAAAACAAGCCGGAAGCCGAAGCCCGGATCATGGACCTCGTCGAGCAGACGGGCACCGAACTGATCGTCCTCGCCCGCTACATGCAGGTCCTCTCCGACGACATGTGCAAGAAGATGTCCGGCAAGATCATCAACATCCACCACTCTTTCCTGCCGAGTTTCAAGGGCGCAAACCCCTACAAGCAGGCCTTCGAACGCGGCGTGAAGCTGATCGGTGCGACCGCGCACTATGTTACAGCCGACCTCGACGAAGGTCCGATCATCGAGCAGGACGTCGCCCGCATCACCCATGCCCAGTCGGCGGATGATTATGTCTCGATCGGCCGCGACGTCGAAAGCCAGGTGCTGGCGCGGGCGATCCATGCCCATATCCATCACCGCACCTTCATCAATGGCAACCGCACCGTGGTCTTCCCGGCAAGCCCGGGCTCTTATGCCTCCGAGCGCATGGGCTGAATATGGAAAGGGCGTCGGAAACGGCGCCCTTCGTCTTTTCCGACCATGGCTCTGCGGGATAGACGCGACACTAGGCTCTGCTAATCTCCCGACATGATTCCCTGGGAGGAAACGTATGGCCGACTCGGCTCTGCTCCAGCGCACCGAACTGCCGCGCCCGAACGTCACGCTGGCCGATGCCAAGGTCATCTTCAACGAATTCTACGGCTTCAGCGGCACGATCCGGGAACTCGGCAGCCAGCAGGACCGCAATTTCCTGATCGACACCGGCGAAGAGCGGCTCGTCCTCAAGGTCACACGGGCTGACTATCCCCAGCCGGAACTGGATGCCCAGAACAGGGCCATGGAGCACCTGCGCAATCTGGATCTCGGATTGCGCATACCCGAGCCGATCCCCGCCCTGACTGGCGAATACATCCCCCAGATCGAAGTGGGCGGGCAGTATTACTGGGTGAGGCTCCTGTCCTATCTGGATGGCGAGCCCCTGACGCGCCAGAAGTACCTCGCTCCCGAGGTCGTGGCGTCTTTCGGTGACGTAGTCGCCCGGATCGCAGGCGGGCTCAAGGACTTCCGTCACGCCGGACTGGAACGGGAACTGCAATGGGATCTGCGACGCGCAGGACCGGTCGCCCTGCACCTCCTGAAATCGGTCGCGGACCAGAAACAGCGGGACCGGATTGCCAAGGCGATGATCATGGCGGTGAAGCGCCTGCAGCCACTGGCCTCCGAACTGCGTATTCAAGCCATTCATCACGACATCACTGACGACAATGTCGTGGCTACGCCGAACGCAACCGGCCGCCTGATGCCAGATGGCGTGATCGACTTCGGTGATGTTCTCTATGGATGGCTGGTGGCAGACCTCGCGGTGGCTTGTGCCGCGCTCCTGCACCATGCCGATGGTGACCCCTTCTACATCCTGCCCGCCGTCAAGGCCTTCCACGCGCGCTACCCGCTGAGCGAAGCGGAATTGAAAGCGCTCTGGCCGCTGATCGTCGCGCGCGCGGGCGTGCTTGTCGCAAGCAGCGAACAGCAGCTGTCGATCGACCCCGACAACGACTATGTGCTCGGCAATATCGAGCACGAGCGGACGATTTTCGAGGTGGCGACCTCCGTGCCCTACCCGTTGATGGAAGCCGCTATCCTGGATGCCGCCGGCATGCTTCCGGACGAGCCGGAGCTGATGATGTCCCATCCGCTTCTTCCCTCGCTTGCACCCGCAGACTTCCTTCTGACGGACCTGACGGTGACGAGCCCGGACCTGCCGCGCGACACCTGGAGCGACCAAGAGATCGACTGGAAGCTTCTGGCCCGGGCAGCCATGGAGACGGGCGTTTCGTCGACCCGCTATGGCGAATTCCGTCTGTCCTACACCAAGCCTCTGTCCCCAACGCCGCCAGCGACCTTCGCCCTGCATATTGATGTCTGCCTGCCAGGCGCCACGGAAGCCTTCGCGCCCTTCGACGGGACCATTCTGCTCGACGGCCATCACCTGATCCTGTCATCGCCCGAACTTTCGCTTCATCTGGATGGCATCGACTGCAGCCTGGAAGACGGCGCGACCGTCAAGGCCGGCGACGCAATCGGTACGGTTGCCGGCGCAGCCGGCGGCGTCGGCGGCCTGCGCATCCAGCTTTGCCGCGATCCGGATCTCGTCCCGCCACTCTTTGCCAAGCCGCAGCAAAGCGCAGTCTGGCGTCGCATATGCCCCTCACCTTCTCCGCTGCTCGGCGTCGGCGTCGATGCACCCGCACCGGAGAGCAAAGCGCTGCTGGAGCGGCGCAAGAAGAGCTTCGCCAAACCGCAGAAGAACTACTATGTCGACCCGCCACAGATCGAACGGGGCTGGCGAGAGCATCTCTTCGACATGAACGGCCGCGCCTATCTCGATATGGTCAACAATGTCACGATCCTCGGCCACGGCAATCCGCGCTTGGCGGAGGCGGTCGACAGACAATGGGCCATGCTCAACACGAACTCGCGCTTTCACTACGCCGCCGTCGCCGAATTCTCGGATCGCCTCGCGTCGCTCGCGCCAGAGGGGCTCGATACCGTCTTCCTCGTGAATTCGGGCTCCGAAGCCGTGGATCTCGCGCTGCGGCTCGCCTGGGCCCATAGCGGCCACCGCAACATCCTGAGCCTCCTCGAAGCCTATCACGGCTGGACAGTCGCCAGCGATGCGGTTTCCACCTCACTAGCCGACAATCCCCGCGCCCTGGAAACACGTCCGGACTGGGTTCATCCGGTGATGTCGCCAAACACCTACCGCGGCAAGTATCGCGGCGAGGGCGCGACCGATGGCTATGTCGAGGCGGTCACAGCAAAAATCGCCGAGATCGAAGAGGCTGGCGGAAAGCTGGGCGGCTTCATCGCAGAGAGCGTGTATGGCAATGCCGGTGGCATTCCGCTTCCGCCGGGCTATCTCAGCGCTGTCTACGCGCTCGTCCGCGAGCGTGGAGGTCTCTGCATCGCCGACGAAGTTCAGGTCGGATACGGCCGCCTCGGTCATCATTTCTGGGGCTTCGAACAGCAGGGCGTCATCCCGGACATCATCACGGTCGCCAAGGGCATGGGCAATGGCCAGCCGCTCGGCGCGGTGATCACCAGGCGCGAGATCGCCGACAGCCTCGAAAAAGAGGGCTATTTCTTCTCATCCTCCGGCGGCAGCCCCGTGAGCTGTGTCGTCGGCATGACCGTTCTCGACATCATGCGGGACGAAAACCTCCAGCAAAATGCCCGAGACACGGGTGACCATCTGAAGGCACGGCTCGAGGCGCTCGGGCAACGTTTCCCGATCGTGGGCGCCGTGCATGGGATGGGCCTCTATCTCGGACTGGAATTCGTGCGTGATCGCGAGACGCTGGAACCTGCGACGGAAGAAACTGCAGCCATCTGCGACCGTCTGCTTGATCTCGGCGTCATCATGCAACCGACGGGCGATCATCTTAACGTTTTGAAAATAAAGCCGCCGCTCTGCCTGAGCCGCGAGAGCGCCGATTTCTTCGCGGACATGCTGGAAAAGGTGCTTTCCGATGGCTGGTGACGGCAGACGCAGTCACTACCATCGTCCTAATGCGGCTCTCCGAAACCCGATGATCACGTAAAGGAAGCGCAAAGCCCAAAACTGGGTAAACTAAATGGCAGCTTCACAGCGTTTTGGAGAGTGGTCTATCTTCGGACAGAACAGCAGCCGAAGGAATATCCATGCCCATCATACCGGAGCAAATCGCCAGTGATCTGTTGATCTGGGCCGTCGCTCTGTTCGTCATCAAGCATTTCCTGGCGGATTTTCTGCTTCAGACCAGCTGGATGGCACACGGCAAGGAGCGGCTTGAAGGGTGGATGGCCCCCTTGCTCGCGCATATAACCGTGCATGCCTTGGGAACGCTGTTGATCGCCCTGCTGATGGCACCGCAACTCGCCTGGCTTGCGGTGATCGACCTCATCATTCACGGACTGATTGATCGGACCAAGGCTCTGGTCCAGCAGCGTTATCATTTCAAGGTGGAGCAAGCCGCCTACTGGTGGCTCTTGGGCACCGACCAGACCCTGCACCATTTGACCCATCTCGCGCTCGCCGTCTGGATTGCGACTGCAGCAACTTCACTGTGAACCACTAGGGCTGGGCGAGTTCCTTGACGATCCAATCCCGGAAGGCGACGAGCGGCGGATAGGCCGCCCTCTCCCGCGGAAAGGCGAGATAATATCGTTGCGCGCTCTGCATCGGACGATCGACGGCAGCCACCAACTCGCCGCGCGCGAGTTCCTCCTGGATGAGGAAGGTCGGAAGCAGCGCCACGCCCAGGCCGCCGATCGCTGCCTGTGATGCAGTTGCGAACTGGTCGAAGAGCATGCCGTGAACATTCTCGAAGGCGACACCGGTTTCCGTGAACCAGCGTTCCCAGGCATCCGGCCGGGTCGTGAGATGCAGCAGCGGCACGCGCAGAAGATCGGATGGCGCTTCGATCGCATGCGCCTGTTTGAAGTCCGGGCTGCATGCCGGTATCGTCTCCTCTCGCATCAGAAGCGTCAATTCAGCGCCAGGCCACACGGCATCACCGAAATGAATCGCGGCATCGATGGAGTCCAGACGGAAATCAAAGGGTGAGAGCCGCGTCACCAGATTGATCGTGATGCCGGGATTGCCGGCGAGAAATTGCCCCAGCCGCGGGGCGAGCCAACGGGCACCGAATGTCGGCAGGATCGCAAGGTTGAGCGTACCGCCATGTGGATTGGCCCGCAGGTTCAGGGACGCGCTGGAGATACGGCGAAGCGCTTCCCGGATCTCGCGGGCATAGCTGTCCCCGGCGACCGTCAATCGGATGGTCTGGCGCTCCCGCAGGAAAAGCTCGACACCGAGCTGGCTTTCGAGTGCCTTGATCTGTCGGCTGACCGCGCTCTGCGTGAGATCGAGCTCCCGTGCCGCCGCCGTGATGCTTCCCGTCCGGGCCGCGGCCTCGAATGCAGTGAGCAGCGACAGCGATGGAAGGAAACGTCGGGCAGGCAGCATGGTCATGCCTTTTTGGAATGATCTCTTGAGAATTTATCGCTGGAATGGCGTAGAATGCTCTTCTAGAAATCACAAGACTGTACGGGGCGGAATGACATGGGACACACAGTGATCTCGTGCGGCCAGCCC
>NZ_ALJF01000021.1 GCF_000300855.1 Agrobacterium albertimagni AOL15
CCTCTTGGGTTATCTCCACCGGGAGAAACACCGTCGGCTGGTCGGCATAGCTGAATGATTGCCGCCATAAGCGGATCTGGCCCGGATGAATGTCATGCCGGCGCGCCACGTCACCAATGCGAGCCCCGGGCTCATCAGCTTCCGCAAGTATCCTCAGCTTCGCCTCGTCCGACCAACGCCGCCTGCGTTCGTTACCGGACATGATCTCCATGCGAGCCATGAAACCTCTTTGTTCTGGTATTAATGTCAGCATTAATGCTGGTTCGAATGCCAGAACATCGCCTGATTTGCCCGATCAGCAAAAACAGCTCACCGGACGCTCACGATGCTCTCGAGAGCGAAGTCGCAGATCTGAAGGCGAAAAACGCAGATGCCGATGAGCGCATCGAGCGATTGACCCAGATCCTGAAGGCCTTCGATCGTGCCCGCTTTGGCCGGCGATCGGAAAAGCTCGCATCTCCAACGATCGGCGATGAGCAGCAGGCTTTTGTCTTCGAGGAAATCGAGACCGGCATCGCTGCAATCCGAGCCAAGGTGAACAAAGGTGCCGCTGATCCTGATGGGAAACGTGCACCCCGGCCACGCAAGGGCTTTGCACCTCATCTGGAACGGATCGAAGTCGTGATCGAGCCAGATGAACTGCCCGAGCACGTCGGCAAACAGAAGTTGCTGATCGGAGAGGACGTCTCGGAGCGGCTGGACGTCGTGCCGGCGAAGTTCCTCGTCATTGTCACCCGCCGGCCGAAGTATGCCTTCAAAAACGAAGACGGCGTCATTCAGGCAGCCGCGCCCGCGCATATCATCGAGGGCGGCATTCCGACGGAAGCGCTTCTCGCCCAGATCGCGGTCTCGAAGTATGCCGATGGCCTTCCGCTCTATCGGCAGGAGGCAATCTATGCCCGTGACAAGGTCGAGCTTAACCGGAAGCTGATGGCCCAATGGATGGGCAAGCTCGGCTTTGAGCTCGATATCCTGGCCGACTACATCCTCGCCGAGATCAATAGGGCGGAGCGCATCTTCGCTGACGAGACGACGTTACCCACGCTCGCGCCTGGATCCGGATCGGCCAAGACGGCATGGCTATGGGCTTATGCCCGGGATGACAGACCCTTCGGAGGCAGTGGTCCGCCGATGGTCGCCTATCGCTTCGAAGATAGCCGCGCGGGCGATCGGGTCGCCCGGCATCTGAGTGGCTATCGCGGTATCCTTCAGGTGGACGGGCACGGTGCCTACAACAAGCCGGTCAGATCCGACGGCGGCAATGATGGCGTGATACTGCCGGCTGCTGGTCCCATAGCAGGCGCAAGTTCTACGAGCTCCACGCTTCGGATAGCTCCAGGATCGCCACCGAGACGGTGGAGCTGATGGCAAAGCTCTGGGAGGTGGAAGAAACGGCCGGGGACTGAGCCCTGACGCCCGTGTCGCGGCGCGCCAGGCGACATCTGCTGCGGTTGTCACCGAGCTCTTCGCCCTCTGGCACAAGACCCTGCCGCGGATCTCCGGCAAGTCGAAGCTCGCTGAGGCGATCCGCTATGCCACTTCGCGTCGCTCCATCTTCGAGCGCTTCCTAACCGACGGCCGCATCGAGCTCGACTCCAACATCGTTGAGCGCGCCATCAGGCCCCGGACAATTACGCGAAAGAACAGTCTCTTCGCTGGCAGCGATGGCGGCGGAAGGACCTGGGCGACAATCGCCACGCTCCTTCAGACGGCGAAGATGAACAACGTAGATCCGCAGGGCTGGCTCACCCAGACCCTCGAGCGCATCGCCAACGGCTGGCCGAGCAGCGAGCTTGATGCACTCATGCCGTGGAATCACGCGGGCTGAACGGCCTCAGCTTGCCGCTTACGATCGAGCTTCTGAAAGCGGTTTCCACTGCAGGTAAGTCGAGATTGATGAGACGACACTAGCAGCAGCGCTCGACAACACGGGTGCGTTTGGCAGTTCAAGCGTCGCCATCAAAAATGGGTTTGTATTTCTATTCTACCGTGACGGACTTGGCGAGGTTGCGCGGCTGGTCGACGTCGGTGCCCATGAAGACGGCCGTGTGATAGGCGAGCAGCTGAATCGGGATGGAATAGACAATCGGGGAAATGATCTCGGCGACCTCGGGCAGCACGATGGTGGCCATGGTCTCGAGCTTCGAGGCGGCTGCGCCCTTCTCGTCGGTGATGAAGATGATCTTGCCGCCGCGCGCCGCCACTTCCTGCATATTCGACACGGTCTTTTCGAAGAAACGGTCGAAGGGGGCAATGACGATGACGGGCATGTTCTCATCGATCAAGGCGATAGGCCCATGCTTCAGCTCGCCGGCGGCATAACCTTCGGCGTGGATATAGGAGATTTCCTTGAGCTTCAGCGCACCTTCGAGCGCCAGCGGATAGCTGGTGCCACGACCGAGATAGAGCACGTCCTTGAACTTCGAGAGGTCGCGCGACAGGGCCTCGATCTGCGGCTGCACCGCATTCAGCACCTGGCTCATGATGCGCGGCATTTCGGCCAGGCTCTTCACCAGCTGCTTTTCTTCCGCTTCCGTGATTGTGCCACGGGCACGACCGGCGGCGAGCGCCAGCGAGGCGAGCACGGCGAGCTGGCAGGTGAAGGCCTTGGTGGAGGCGACGCCGATTTCCGGACCGGCGAGGATCGGGAAGACGGCATCCGATTCGCGGGCGATCGTCGATTCCTTGACGTTGACCACAGCACCGATCTTAAGTCCGTTGTCGCGGCAGTAACGCAACGAGGCCAGCGTATCGGCAGTTTCACCGGACTGCGAGATGAAGAGGGCCGCCTGATCTTTCGACAGCGGCATCTCGCGGTAGCGGAATTCCGAGGCGACATCGATTTCGACCGGCAGGCGGGCATAGCGCTCGAACCAGTATTTGCCGACGAGGCCAGCCAGATAGGCGGTGCCACAGGCGGAGATCGCAAGGCCGCGCAGATTGGCGAAATCGATCTCGGCGGCCATGTCGCGCACGGTGTGCTCGGCGAAGTCGACGTAATGCGACAGCGCATGCGAGATCACTTCCGGTTGCTCGTAGATCTCCTTTTCCATGAAGTGACGGTGGTTGCCCTTGTCGATCATGTAGGCGGACGCCGAGGAGATCTGCACCGGACGATCGACCGGATTGCCGTCGATGTCGAAGATGTGGGCGCCCTGCTTGCCGATGACAGCCCAGTCGCCGTCATGCAGATAGGCGATGCGGTTGGTGAAGGGTGAAAGCGCGATTGCGTCCGAGCCTAAGAACATCTCGCCGTCGCCAAAGCCGATCGCGAGCGGCGGGCCGGAACGGGCCGCCATGATCGTCGAGGGATCATCGCTGAAGATAACGGCAAGCGCATAGGCGCCCGTCACATGGTGCAGCATCTCGTGCATCGCCTCGCGACGACCAAGACCCTGCCGGCGATACTTGGCCAAGAGCTGGGCGACGACTTCGGTGTCGGTCTGGGTGGTGAAGACGGCACCTTCGGCCGCCAGTTCTTCCTTGATCTCGGAAAAATTCTCGATGATGCCGTTATGAACGACAGCGACGCCCTCGACGAAATGCGGATGAGCGTTGGTTTCGTTGGGCACGCCATGGGTTGCCCAGCGGGTGTGAGCAATGCCGATGGATCCGGGAAGCGGATCGCCGGCGAGCTTCGTCTCGAGATTGAAGAGCTTGCCTTCCGCCCGCCGACGATCGAGCTTGCCGTCGTTGATGGTGGCAACACCGGCGGAATCATAGCCGCGATATTCGAGCCGCTTCAACGCGTCGACGAGACGCTCCGCCACGGGCTTGTTACCGACGATGCCGACGATGCCGCACATGAAATTCTCCGTTTCGTATCAACCACGCGGCTTTTCCTAGCGGTTTCACCGCAATAGGCAATCACACGCCAGGCCAATTGCGTTTCGGCTCGTAAAACACCCCTTGTTTTTCAGTGGACCGTTCAACGCGCGACGATGTCATCTTATGTGCGACATCAGTACGCCCCGGCGGCCCGCGCAGCTGCTCTAGCGGAGGCGCCCATGCCTCAAGGTTTCCAGTGCTTCACGAGCCACCGTCTGCCAGGTCCTCAAACTCGGTTTTGCTTCTATGATACGCTCCCGAATGCAGCGCTGAAGCTCTACCCGTTTTCCCAGATCGTTTATGATCGTCGCCAAATCAGCAGCATTGTCGGGTTCGAAGTAGAGCGCCAGATCCCCACAAACTTCTCGCAGCGCTTCAGCGGTAGAGCAGACTGCAGGAGTGCCGCACCATAGTGCTTCGCCGGCTGGGAGGCCCCAGCCCTCAAGCTTGCTCGGCATCACAAGCGCGAGGGCGCCCTTGTAGAGTCGTACAAGGTCGGTCTGGTTGGGGTTGTCGATGAAGGTCAATTTGTCCTGAATGTCCTTGAAAGCTGGCCTCGATGCATAGCGACGAAGACGCTTTCTGTGCGAGCCGGCGATCACGAGCTGCGGCACAGGGATGCCGTCAGCCTGCATTTGTCGAAGAGCCTCCAAGACGACCTCGATGTTCTTGCGGCCGAGATTAAGCGCAACCGTCAAGATATAGGGTTCTGTCGGTAGGGAGATTTCCGAGGGTTCGGTTCCTTCAGGACAGTGGTGCACGAGTTGCACCACATTGACAGGACCACGAGGTTTCGGAAGCATACCCTTTCCGACGAAGGTTTTGAGCTCTTTCGCGGTAAAGTTCGAGTTCGTCAGGATCTGACTTGCCTGCTCGATGAGGAAGCGGTTGTCCGCCAGGAAGTTGCGATCCAGCTTTCGGAAGCGTTTTGTTGCCCCGTCATGCAGCGGCATGAAATCGTGCAGCAAGGGGACGATGGCCGCTTTCGACCCTCTCTCCCGGAGCACTCTCACCATGTCCACGATCAGCTTCGGCCGTGCTGCGGAGAAGAAGGTGCCGCTTTCGATGGCCGCAGGCCTCAGATGTCCGGCATGTGTCAGCCAGTTGTCCCTGTTTTTCTCCGGCGTTGCTCGGTTTAAGAGACGAAAGATCAGCGGCAAGATAGGGTTCTTGCCGAAATACGATCTTACCCATTTCTGACCAACGTTTTTAGGCAGATTGAATTCGACGCTTCCATCTTCTCGCTTCTGCCAGGTGACTTCGTAGAATGCCCGCATGCCGAATGAGAAGACGACAAACCGGATCTCGTCCTTGAGCAAGGCAGCCTCTCGGCCAATTTCGTGGACCGTGCGGGCAATGCCGTAATACTGCGTGCGCTTGCCCGATGTGGTGAGCAATGCCTCGGTGAGATCAAAATACAGAGGTCCGCTCATTTGGATGCCTCGTCCTGCATGCTGTTGGACAAGGCATAGAGGACACCGCAGAGCAGGCAGAAATAATGCGTGTAGAATTTCAGGTTCAGGAATGAATCGAACATCATAGCCATGCCCCAGAAGAGCGACACTCCGGTTGTTAGGAGTATTCTGTCAGCAGTCGATAGACCCTTGGACACAAACCAGGGGATCGCTAAAAAGATCAGGCCGAGCGTAAGCTGGAGCACTCCGCCTGTGACCAGCCAGGTCAGATACTGATTGTGATTGTGCTCGTAGCCGTAAGTCGAATGTATTAGCTTCTGGAGAAAGAGCGAGCCATGGCCGAAGACGGGACTTTGCTTGATTGCCGCTATCGACGCCTTCCACATGGCGAGCCGATGGCCGATCGCATAATCATTGGTGACTTCTGTGGATTGGTTCGTCTCGGGAGTTGGTGCAACGGCTGGCTCGGGGGCTTGTGGGATTTGCGCCGTCGTCGGCTCCGGTTGCGTCGATGCTGTTTCCTCGCCACCTGTCGTAAGTTGCGAGGTTAACGTGCCCAAGGCCTCGAATGTCGATGAGAAGCGGCTGGCTGGTCCGCAATCCGTTGCGATTCCTATCAGAGCCGAAACCGTCGCCCCCGCGATTGCTGCAGTGGCCAAGTGATACCAGCGAGGGATGCCCTTGCTCAAGGAGGGCAGGAAGCTCAGAAGCATCAGCACGCCGAAGACCCCGACTTGCGCCACGGCGACGCCGCGGGAGCCAGTATAGGTCGTGGAGACGACGATACTCAGTGCGAGTAAGCCGAGCCGAAGCCAGCGCTCGCGATTCCCAAGCCTTTCCCATCCAACCAGACAGATAAACGTCAGTGTAGAGAACAACAGAGCGGGGATGAAAGGCCAAGGCGCCAAGCCCCTCACGCGACAGGCGTCCCTGATCCCAGCAAACATCATATAGGACAAAACGGCGAAGCAGGCGACGAGCAGCCAGGGCATCCAGCTGCGAAACAGAGGGGCCAGATTTTTCACCTGCAGGCTGCGCACCAGCCCCACGGCCAACATGCCGATCGCGATTGCATAGGACTCAAGGCTTGGATTGACCGGGCGAGGATCCGAAGCGTCAAGCCCTGTGAAGAAGAAGAGTGCGAAAAGGCTGTAAGCGAAGTAGATGCCGAACGGGAGAAACAGTGTCCAAATCGAGACGTGATAGTGCTTGTTCTTGAACGCATGAAGCAAGAAGGGGATTGGTAAGACGCCGGCGACAGCGAGTAGCGGTGTCGCCTTGCTTCCGAGAAACAATGCAAAGGCAAGCCCCGTGAGAAACAGGAAATCCGAGGTTAGCCACAAACGGTCGATATGGGTCTTCATGGTCCCGTTCCAGGTATTTATAGCTTGAGGACGAACGTGGCAGCGGTGATGGCGCTCGAAACGTCCTGCCATGCTTGCTCAAGCGCGAAGTGCATAGGCTAGTCTTACAAAATCGTCCCGTAGCCGTCTGACATATGTCCCCAGGCGTTTCCATTTTGGGAACTTAACGGTGCGGTAGATGTCGCGTGTCGCGATTGTCGTGCCGCCGCGCGTGATGTTTGCCATATGCTTTCGTGTCGTGTAGACGTGGCCACCATGGTCCCAGCCCCGTTCGAGGGCTGCGTCCCAAGGGTAGCGCATGATTGTGAGGTGTTCGATCAGGAGCGCTGCCCCCGGCCGAGACACGGCATAACAGGCTGACGAACCGAGCGGTCCATGAATAGCCCGGCCAATGTCGTCGCCTAGCCTTGATGTGTTGGTCTTTCGAAAGCCGACCACCCGGTGATTGAAGAACTTGATTACGTCGGCATCGGGAACTGCTTCGAAAGCGGCCTGCACGCGATCCTTGAGGTCTGCGCTCAGTTCGACATCGTCTTCAATGATCAGAGCGATATCGCCATCCGTCGCCAGGAATGCGTTGAGCGCCTTGATGTGGCTTCGGTAGCATCCGTATTCCCCTGGGAGCATCAGCCGGCCAGTATTGCGGCGGAATGCTGCATCATCGACCGCCTCTCGCTCTGTGCCCGGCACCTGTCTTCCATCGACTGCAGAAACACGGGTGAGGGGCAAGCCTAGCGCGGTCGCGCGGTCCGCTAGAATTCCCCAGCGGTCGGTCGATCGATCAAGATTGATCGCAAGGATTGCAACGTTCATCTCTGTTTGTCCCTTGGACCAAGTCATCATTGTCCTTCAAACATGGAAGTGTGGGGGATGTCGATGCGGGTGCCTTTTCGCCCTGGAAGTGCCGCAGCCTTGATTGGCAACCACAAGTCAGCGGCACTGTCGGATTGCTTGGCGATGCTGATTTCGGAGAAGGGCTGAATGTAGGTGTGAAGAGCCCAGTCCTGCGAAGTATGCTGACATGAGCTAACGATAGTCTTGCATTTTCTCCGTTAGCAGAGTTGTCGGCGGCCAATGACATTTTTTAAGTCGTGCTCAACCAGAGCCGTCATCACCCGCTCTGCGAAGGGCACTACGTTCTTAGCCTCGCTACAGGTCGGCGCAATGATCGGAATATGTTTTGGCAGCACAGGTTCAGCCTATCGACGGATTGCAGATGGTCGGAGCTCATGCGGAGAACCTTCTCCCTCGAAGTTGACCGGCTTGTCCTGAGTGATCATACTCATATTCCAAAGTCCCCATCCGGCATTTTAACGCCGCATTCCCCGTTCCCACGGGCTCGGTAGCATCTGGGCGCTGATGCAGCAACAGGATGTAGCATGCTTGGTTGTTGAGCACGATTGGCTTGTCGCTTGGGCAATGCATGTCAACGCCATTCTGCAATCAAAAACACGTCCCATAGGCTGAGAGTGGTTGTGGCGCGGTTGGGATCCGTCCAGCCAGGGACTCGCGTGGGGGCCGGGCTCCCGCTGGGTCGCGGATCGGCGAACGGTCGCGTGATCATGAACAGGTCGTTGCATGCCGGCTGTCATCGCCTATGCTCAAGGTCTGGTCTGGTCTGGTCTGGTCTGGTCTGGTTTGGGCAAGGGGAGCGGGGCATGAAAAAGGAACATATCGTCGACCAGATCAAGGATGAGGGCAAAAGCATCATCATCGACCAGGTCAAGGGTTTCGTTCGGGAAGGAATATCCCAGATCCTGATCGGGTCAGGGCTGTCCCTGACCTTGAAGTCTCTTGGCGCAATGGTGCTCGGCTCTTCAGAGCACCCGCCGTTTCTCATCAAGAAGCGCAGAAGCCGCTTCCTGATCGAGGATCCGGATTTTGCCGTTCAGCAATACAGCGCCGAGAAACCGATTTCTCCCCACATCCCTTACGTCGAACTGGCGAACTTCTCGAAGCTCTTGGCCAAGGGCAAGAAGCCCACGATCGAACTTCAGATCAAGCGGGACAAATTCCAGCTGCGCCGCTGGGAGAACGAAGAAACGGATTGGCTGGTCGACAGCGCTTTGGGGGCGCTCAAACAGGAAAACCGCGTGACGCGTGACAGCGCAGTCGTGCGGGTGAGCGAAGTCAGGCCGACGAAAGAGGGCTGCATTCTCGTCATTCAGGAGGCGAGATATAAAGATCAGGCCATGTCCAATCTGATCCTCGACTTCGATGAATTGCCGAACGGCCAGAAGTCAGATGCGACGATCAGAGCGCAGCTCTTGAAGGAATACGGTTCGAAACTGCCGCCTTTGCATGACGACCGGTTGGTCAATTCGCTGGGCTGCGCGGTTCTGGTGTTCTACGAGCTGGAGGGAAAGCTCGTGCCCCTTCAAGTCATGCGATCGGTCGATACCGCCGTATTCAACGGCGGCGGATGGCACTGCACGGCTTCAGGGGCTGCGGAATGGCCCAAGGATCCGGGCAGTACCGAAGACAGTTTTCAGGCCTATATCGAGGACGATATTTACAGGGAGCTGCGCGATGAGGTCGGCTTCCCGCCTGGCAGCGTGAAGCTTGAGCTGGTCGGGATCTGTCGCGAACTGATGCGTGGGGGCAAGCCGCAGCTGTTTTTCATCGGGTTTTCAGAGCAGGCGCCTGAAAAGATCGCAAAGCAGATGGAAGCCGCGAGACTGGAACAGATCCGCGCGCGAAATGAGGTCAAGTTTGCCGAGCCCGTAGAGGTTCTCAGGCATCCCTATCTGCACGAAGCCAGAAGTTTCAAGGACAAAGACCATCTCGAGGCGTCGGCGCTGAAGCTCGGGTTCACGGCCGAGGCAACGGCCTGCCTCTACTATTTCTTCGACATGATGAATGCCGCGGAGCACGAGTTCGAGCGAAGGCAGATGTAATCGTCGGTGCGGGCTCCGGATCTCAGTCTCGAACGAATGCGAGAGCGTCTGGACGCCCTTTCTGCCAATCTCAAACCATGGCCATCCAGCTCAATCCCTCCCTGGTGCCAAGTGCTGGGCGGTATTCGCAACCGACATAGCCCTGGTAGCCGATCGCATCGATCTCGGCGAAGATCTTTCGGTCATCGAGCTCGCCCGTCAGGGGCTCGTGGCGGTCGGGCACAGACGCGATCTGGATGTGGCCGATCAGTGCTGCGCAGGCTCTAAGCCCCATGATCACGTCACCATGCAGGATCTGGCGGTGGTAGATATCGAATTGCAGTTTCAGATGTGGAGCATCCATCTCAGCTATGAAGTCGAGCGCTTGGTTGAAATCGCTGAGGAAATAGCCTGGCATGTCGCGACCATTGATCGGCTCGATCACCAGACCAATGCCGGCCTCACCTGTCCGGTCGGTGGCGCGCTTCAGATTGTCGCGATAGGTCGCGATAGCCTTCGGGTCTGTCGCCGGGGCGATGCCCGCAATCATGTGCAGGTGTGGCGTGCCGATGACCCTGGCATAGGCGATCGCCATCTCCAGGGCTTGCTGAAATTCCACCTGGCGTCCGGGCAGGGCCGCGAGGCCGCGCTCGCCGGCTATCCAGTCGCCGGGCGGCATGTTGAATAGCGCCTGGGCAAGGCCGGCGGTTCCAAGCCGTTCTGCCACGACCTCGGCTGCGTGATCGTATGGGAAGAGATATTCAACCGCCTCAAAGCCGCAGTCGGCCGCAGCCGCGAAGCGATCGAGGAAGGGCACTTCGGTGAACATCATCGACAGGTTGGCCGCAAACCTTGGCATGCAGGGTCATCTCCTTCGTGGCTGATCGCTCGAGGCTTGCAATCTTTGCCAGCGACCGTGCCAATTGGATAGTGTTCCCTTTGCCCGTTTCGGCGGTCTCCCGCCTGGAGAGATCGAGTGTGCCGCGCCCTCTTGTCAGCGCGGCGATCTTTCCATGGGCAAGAGCATATCGCCGGCCGGGATCGTTCTCGTCCGGGACGCTCGCCCCGTCGCTCTACGATCGTTCCCGCAGCTTAAACCATGCCGAGATCGTCGAATGAGGCGTGCAGCGCTTGATCGGCCGGCGAGAAGCGATCGGCTGCAAAATTATGCTGATGCCAGTAGGGATAGATGTAATCGGGTCGGCTCACCCGGTTGAGGCGGGACAGTTCCTCGCCTGAAAGTGTGAGATCGGTTGCAGCGATATTGTCGCGGAACTGGTTCTCGTTAAGGCCGCCGACAACGAGTGTCGAAATGGCCGGTCGCGACAGCGTCCAGGCAAGGCTGACCTGAGCGACGGACACGCCTCTCTCTGTTGCAATCTCTTCGAGCACATCGATGATGGTCCAGAGCCGTTCCTCGTCGCGGATCGGTGGCTCGCTCCAGCCTTGAGCCTGGCGCGACTGCTCCGGTGCCTTGTTGCGTGCAAAGGCACCCGACAGAAGTCCGGCAGCAAGGGGGCTCCACACCATCACCCCAAGCCCCTGGTCGACCGAGAGTGGCAGGAGTTCATATTCTGCCTCGCGCGCCTCCAGCGTATAGTGGATCTGCTGGGTGACGAAACGTGGCAGTCCCTTTTTCTCCGAGATCTGCAGGGCTTTCATGATGTGCCAGCCCGAATAGTTCGAGCAGCCGATGTAGCGGATCTTGCCCTGCTCGCGCAGCGTATGCAGGGCTTCGAGCGTCTCGTCGAGTGGCGTAAGCCCATCCCATTCATGCATGAAATAAATGTCGATGTGATCTCGCTTCAGCCGCTTGAGCGAGCGTTCGCATTCTCTGATGATATGATGGCGAGAGGCGCCTTCGTCATTGGGGCCGTCGCCGATCCTCATGCGGGCCTTCGACGAAATCAACACGTCGTTGCGTTTTGCTCCCAGCGCCTCACCGAGGATTTCCTCGGATCGCCCAAGCGAATACATGTTGGCCGTGTCAAACAGGTTGACCCCGAGATCGATACAGCTGTCGATCAGCCGGCGCGCTTCCTCAACGCCCTGGTTTGCCACCTTGGCGAATCCACCGACGCCGCCGAAGGAAAACGTGCCCATGGAGATGGCCGACACCTTGAGACCCGAACGGCCGAGCATTCTATACTGCATTTGATCCTCCTCCTCAGTCAGCCGACATGCGCGACAGGCGCAGCAAGCTGGCAATCTGGTCCATGCCCAGTTCTGGGCTCGTCAGGTAAGGCCGATCGTGCTGTCCCGCTTGCAGGGCACGCGCCATGGACGCCTGAGCCAGAACAACGAGATCAACCTTGGCTGAAAGTGCTGCATAGGCCTCCCGCACCAGACGGTCATGGGTTTCCTGGTTTCCGCTCTTCAGCTGTGCAAAGGCCTCGTTGACAAGCTGTGAAACGAATTTGCACGGACGGCCCATTCGCTTGGCGGTGCTTTCAAGAAGCCGGGTGGTCGGTTCTAGCGTGGTTGGCAAGGTCGCAAGAATACCGATCGTCGATGCCTGAAGAACGGCCCGTTCCGCCATGCCTCTGTCGATCCGATAAAGCGGTGTTGCACTCTTGGCAGCCAGGGCGTCGACGGCCTCTCCAAGTGTCGAACACGTGACGATGATGGCGCTGCTGCCACTTGCTTTCGCTGCACTGACATGACTTGCGAGGCGGTCTGAAACCTCCTGGTTCACATGGCCAGTGGCAATCACACTCGAGAGCAGGCTCTCGTCCAGGATCGAGGCGATGTGCCAGTTCGGCAGCCTTTCAGCTGCAAGCGAGGCAAAGACGGGCTCCAGTGCCCTGACCGTGTGGATGAAGGTCAGTTGGCGCGGCTGCAGTATCTGCGGCTTGGCCACTATCTGGTCCTTGACTTGGCCACTCATCTCGCCAGTCACTGCGCGGGGATCTGCAGTTTTGCGGCACGCGTCTTGTTGCGCTGCACGAGCTTCTCGTGGCTTCCGCGCAAGACGAGATCAGCGCCGACCTGGATCTTGACCGCCGGCTGAGGCTCCGTCGAATTGATCAGATCATCGAGAATGGTAACCGCCAGATAGCCGATCTTTCGTTTCGAGACCTCGATCGTTGTCAGGCCCGGATCCATTGTCGCACTCTGGGGCAAGTTGTCGAAACCGATGATCGAGACGTCATCCGGGATGGTCAACCCATGCTCGCGCAAGGCGCGGATGAAGCCATAGGCGATGATGTCATTGGTGCAGAAATAACATTCGGCCAGGTCTAGGCCGTCGGCCAATAGCTGGCGGGTGTCGCTGTAAGCGCCATCATAGGTAGACTCCACAGAGAGAATATCGGCCGCGTCCACCGAAAGTCCGAGCCGCGCCATATTCTTGAAAAAGGCATCGCGGCGAAGCTTGAAGTTCGTCGTCTCGACATGCGAGGCGACAAAGCCGATCCGTCTGAAGCCCTGCTGATGAAAGCGCGACAGCACCTTGTAGACGGCGTCCTCATTGTTCATGTCGACGAAATTGGCGTCGATGACGTCAAAGAACGTATCGATGAAAACAGTCGGATATCCAAGGCCCTGGATGAGCCGGATGTCCGTCTCGGTTAATTCGGTACCCAGGGCCACGACACCCGAAATCGGTGCTCCGGCAAGCGATTCCGCAACGGAGCTGATCGGTTGGCCCTCGAAGCTCACCACTTCGAGCGTGTAGTTTCGCCGTGTCGCTTCCGCCGACATGCCATCGATATAGTCTGAAATGAAGACGCTGTGGTCGCGATTGACGGTATGGCCATGCTTGGCAATCTTCAGGAAGCGGAGCGTCTCGCCCGGCTCATTCGTCGATTTGCTGGCCCTTGGCACATAGTTCAGGCTTGCAACCGCTTCGAGAACCTTGGCGCGTGTGACGCCGGAGATGTCACCCTTGCCATTCAAGACGAGAGACACGGTTGCTGCAGAGACGCCGGCGGCCTCCGCTATGTCTCGGATCGTCAGGTTCTTGCCGTTCTTCATCGCTGTCCCGAATGCTGCATCTGCGAAATAATTTAGTAAACAACGTGCCCGTTGAGCCGGATGTTTACGGCAAACGCGACAAGTTCGCAATGAGGTTTGCGGGTGAAATAAGGCTTGTCACCGCGTTCCGGCTTTGCTAGCGTTTAGTGAAGTCGTGAAATGTTCACTAAACATGGGAGGAGACCATGCGGCGAACCGACGGCCAATTCATGATGCTTGTCGTCATGAACGCCCTGCTGCTTGTTGCTGGAGTGGTGATCTCTGGCGGCTCCTTTCTGTCGCTGTTCAATCTGCAATCCATGGCAGGTCAGGTGCCCGAAATCGGGCTTCTGGCGATCGGTGTCATGTTGGCCATGTGTGCCGGCAATGGTGGCATTGATCTTTCAGGCATCGCGCTTGCCAATCTCTCAGGCGTCGTCTCTGCGGTTCTGATGGTGTCGATCCTCGGGCCGGCGTCCGATCCCACGACATTCAGCCTGGGCTTCATGTTCGGCTGCCTCCTGGTCGGCTTTGCGGGCGGCCTCTTCAACGGGTTCTTGATCGCCCGCTTCTCGATCACGCCGATCCTGTGCACGCTTGGCACCCAGATGGCCTTCATGGGCCTTGCCATTGTCGTCTCTCAAGGGCGTGCCGTGACGGTAGGCAGTCCGGCTCTTTTGTCGAGCCTTGGCAATGACATGCTGTTTGGCGTCCCGATCAGCTTCGTCATCTTCATCGTCGTCGCAACCCTGATTGGCGCCGTGTTGAAGTTCACGCCCTTCGGTCTCTGGCTGATGCTGATGGGCACGAACCCCAAGGCTGCGACCTTTGCCGGCTTCCCGAAGAACGGTGTCATCCTTGCGACCTATGCCTTGTCCGGAACGCTGTCGGGTCTCGCCGGCATCATCATCGCGGCCCGCAACGTCAACGTGAAGTTCGACTATGGCAGCTCCTATCTCCTGATCGCCATCCTCATTGCGGTGATGGCGGGTGTTCGCCCCGAAGGTGGCTATGGCCGCGTGGTTTGCGTGGTTTTAAGTGCGGTCGCCCTCCAGCTGATGTCGAGCCTTTTGAACTTCGGCGGCCTTTCCAACTTCGTCCGAGACTTCGCCTGGGGAGCTCTGCTGCTCACCTTCCTGGCTGTGGGTCGCTACGACGTGATGGGTTTCTTCGCCCCCATGCGTCGATCTGAAGATCCTTCGGCGTCTGTCCCTCAATCGCCGAAGTAACAAAGCGAGGGAAATTTTGTGGAGGAAAGCATGAACTCGTTTGCCAAAAGAATGATGCTCGGCACCGCTCTTGCAGCCGTCGCGCTGGGAGGCTCTGTCGGCGTGCTCGTGGCCCAGGAAAAGCCGGTGATCGCAACGGTGGTCAAGATCAGCGGTATCCCGTGGTTCGATCGCATGAACACCGGCGTGGTTGCCTTCCAGGAAGCCAATGCAGATGTCGTTGCAAGCCAGAGCGGTCCGGCAACCGCCGACTCCGCCCAGCAGCTGCAGATCGTCAACGACCTCGTCGCCAAGGGCGTCAATGCGCTTGCCGTCGTTCCGATGGATCCGGCGGTGCTTGAAGGCACGCTGCAGCGCGCCATGGAACGTGGCATCGTTGTCGTCACCCATGAGGCCGACAACCAGATCAACACCAATGCCAATGTCGAGGCTTTCGACAACGCCGATTATGGTGCAGCCCTTAACGAGCGCCTGGCCGAATGCATGGGCCAGGAAGGCAAGTGGACGACATTCGTCGGTTCGCTTGGCAGCCGCACCCACATGCAGTGGGTCGGTGCAGGCGAAGAGAACGCCAAGAAGTATGCAGGCATGCAACTGGTTGACGCCAACAACGAGTCCTTCGATGATGCCAACGCGACCTATGAAAAGGCCAAGGAAATCCTGCGCAAGCATCCCGACATCAAGGGCTTCCAGACCTCTGCCGGCAATGACGTCCTCGGTGTCGGCCGTGCGATCGACGAAGCCGGCCTGAGCGGCAAGGTCTGCCTCGTTGGCACCGGGCTGCCAAACCCCTCGGCCGACCTGCTTGAGTCAGGCGCAATCACCGCGATCGGTTTCTGGGATCCACAAAAGGCCGGCATGGCGATGAACACGATCGCCAAGCTCCTGCTTGAAAAGAAGGAGCTCACCGATGGCATGGATCTCGGTGTCCCCGGCTATGAAAAGGTAACCGTCAAGCAAGGTGCCGGCCAGGGCTTGCTGGTCATTGGCAACGGCATGGTTCTCGCCGACAAGGCGACCTACAAGGACTTCCTGTTCTGATCCTTTGAATGAGCACCGTGACCGGGAGGCAGTCCCGGTCACACCGCCGCAGCTGAAAACCGCCTGCGGAAAAAATGAGGATCTGTTCCCGTGGTCGCAATGCATGAAAGCGTTGAGCAGCCTCTAGAGCTGCTCAGATTGAACAATGTCGAGAAGTGGTTTGGTGGTGTGCATGCGCTCAGGGGCATTAACCTGACGCTTGCCCGAGGCCAGGTCTATCACCTTTTGGGTGAAAACGGCTGTGGCAAGAGCACGGTCATCAAGATCATGTCCGGGGCGCATCCGCCCTCTGCCGGAGAGATCGTGCTCGAGGGCAAGAGTTATGCTGCTCTCACTGCGATCCAGTCGCTGGCAGCCGGGATCGAGACCGTCTATCAGGATCTCTCGCTTTTGCCCAATCTGACGGTCGCCGAAAATGTCGCCCTGACCGAGCAGCTCGTGTCGGCTGGCGGACGGTTGGCGCGTCTTTTTAACCGCAGCCAGATGCGGGAGACAGCAGCCCGCGCGCTTGCAGCCGTCGGCCTGCCCACGGACCGCACCTTCCTGCAGGAAATCGTCTCGGATCTGCCGCTTGCCTCACGGCAACTGGTCGCGATCGCTCGCGCCATTGCAACAAGGGCAAAGCTCGTCATCATGGATGAGCCGACCACCTCTTTGACCAGGCGGGAGGTCGACAACCTGATTGCCGTCGTCGAGCGCTTGCGGCTTGAGGGCGTGACCGTGCTCTTCGTCACCCACAAGCTCGAGGAATGCTACCGGATCGGCGGCAACGCCATCGTCTTTCGCGACGGCAAATGTGTGGCGCAGGGCCCGATTGCAAGCTTTACCAAGGATGACCTGTCTGAATTGATGACCGGGCGGCAGATCGCCGCCACCCGCTATCGTGAGGGACGGCCTAATGGCGACGTCTTCTTCCAGGTCGACAATTTGCACACCGACAACGTCGACGGTGTTTCGCTTGCCCTGCGCCACGGGGAGATCCTCGGCGTCACCGGTCTTGCCGATTCCGGGCGCAACGAACTTGCCATGGCGCTGGCCGGCGTCATGGCGATCGGGCGTGGCAATATGCTGGTTGACGGGACGGAGGTCAGACTGAATTCTCCCTCGGACGCGATCAAACACGGGATCGGCTATGTCCCGGAAGATCGTCTCGCAGAAGGTCTGTTTCTCGACAAATCCATCCTCGACAACGAGATCGCCTTGATCCTTCGGGATCTGACGAATGGTATCGGTGTGATAGACCGCGATCGGGCGAGGGCACTTGCCGATGATCTCTCGGCACAGATGCGCCTCAATACGAAGAATATCGACTTGCCGGTTGGCTCGCTTTCCGGCGGAAACCAGCAGCGTGTCCTGATCGGTCGCTGGCTGAGCATCCGCCCGAGGCTCCTCATCCTGCATGGCCCGACCGTGGGTGTCGATGTCGGCTCGAAGGACACGATCTACAAGGTGATCCAGTCCCTGTCGCAATCCGGCATGGGGCTGATCATCGTCAGTGACGATCTGCCGGAGCTTTTGCAAAACGCCGACCGGATCATCGTCATGAATGGCGGCCAGATCGTTTCAGAATTCGAAGCAGACAAGGCGTCCGAAGACGATCTCTACCGGGCAATGCTTGGCAGTGAAAAGGGGGCTGCACAATGAACACGACCAAAGCCGAGACGGCCCCTTCTTCCACACACGCGCGCTCCTTCAGTCTGGGAGATCTGATACGGCGACGGCCCGAGACGATCACCTTTGCTCTTCTCGTGACCATCTGCGTTGCCGTTTCGATAGCCAATCCGGCCTTTCTTCAGCCGTCGACCCTGATCGATATCGGCCGTGCAAGCGTCGTGATGGGACTTTTTGCGCTCGGCGTCTTCGTCATTCTGGCAGCTGGCGGCATCGATGTCTCGTTCACCGCGATTGCCGCCTTCACCATGTATTCCGTGACCCTTCTGGTGCAGACCTATCTGCCCGGGCTACCGATCATTGTCATTATTCTGATTGCGATGGCAGGCGGTGTCTTCCTTGGCGTGATCAACGGCCTTCTCGTTCATCACCTGCGGGTACCATCGCTGATCGTGACGATCGGCACCCAATATCTGTTTCGCGGATTTCTTCTGTCCTTCATCGGTACCGTCTGGATCATGTCGCTGCCGCCGCAGATGGGGGCCTTCGGGCGAATGCCGCTTTTGCAGTTCGAGACCGCCAATGGCGCCCTCGTCACCTTGCCCTTCTATTTTCTCGTGCTTCCGGTGGCAGCCATCCTGACCTGGTGGATCTTGAACCGCACGCTCATGGGGCGGGCGATCTTTGCCGTAGGCGGCAATGCCAATATCGCCGAGCGCCTGGGCTACAGTCTGCGCACGGTGCATTTGTTCCTCTTCGGCTATGCTGGCGCTTTGGCGGGACTTGCAGGGATCATCCATGTCTGTGCCAACCGGCAGGCCAACCCGTTTGATCTGGTCGGCACGGAAATCAACGTGATCGCAGCCGTCGTCTTGGGCGGTGCCCGCATCACGGGCGGAACCGGCACGGTTCTCGGCACCATTCTCGGCGTTCTCCTGGTCGTGGTCATCAACAGCGTCCTGGTTCTCGTCGGGATCCCCAGCACCTGGCAGCGATTGGTGGTCGGCAGCTTCATCCTGCTTGCCGCTGCCTTCTTCGTCACGCGTCAGCGCAAAAAGTAACAGTGGAGGATAAAGTGAAGAAGTTTCTCAACGATCCGGTCAACTTCGTCGACGAGATGCTCGAGGGCATCTATGCGGCGCATCCGATGGTCACCTATGTGAATGACGATCTGCGTTGCCTGGTGACGGCAAAGCCAAAGGCGGGCAAGGTTGGGCTCACCACCGGCGGTGGCTCGGGTCACCTGCCGACATTCTTAGGCTTTGTCGGGGACGGCATGCTCGACGGTGCAGCCGTTGGCGGTGTCTTCCAGTCTCCCAGTGCCGAGCAGATGTATCAGGTGACCAAGGCCGTCGATCAGGGTGTCGGTGTCCTTTACATCTACGGCAACTATTCCGGCGACATCATCAACTTTGACATGGCCGCCGAACTGGCAGATCTCGATGGCATTGCCGTCAAACAGGTTGTCGGCAACGATGACGTGGCCTCCTCGATCGTTGGAGAAGAGCACAAGCGCCGCGGCGTGGCCGGCATCTTCTTCATCTACAAGGCGGCGGGTGCTGCTGCCGCCGAAGGTCTGTCGCTCGACGAGGTCGCACGCATTGCCGACAAGGCACGGATGAAGACCCGGACCATGGGTGTTGCTCTTTCCAGCTGCGTCGTACCTGAAATCGGTCATGCCACGTTTTCGATCGGCGAAGACGAGATGGAAATCGGCATGGGGATCCATGGCGAGCCCGGCATTAGCCGCAAGAAGCTTGGTGCAGCGGACGCCGTTGTCGACGAGATGATGGAGCGCATCTTCAACGAGACTGACTACAAGTCGGGGGATGATGTTGCAGTCCTGATCAACGGTCTGGGCGGCACGCCGCTGGAGGAACTCTACATCCTTTTCCGCCGGGTCCGTCAGCTGCTCGATGCCCGCGGTGTGAACCTCAAGCATGTCTGGATTGGAGAGTTTGCAACCTCGATGGAGATGGCAGGCGCCTCGATTTCGATCCTTCATCTTGACGAAGAGCTCGACCGTCTGATGGCTGCACCCGCCAACACGCCTTTCTTCAAGCACGTCACGGGATAAGATCATGAGCCTCGAAAAACTGGATGCGGGTCATCTGATCGGGCTGTTTCAGAGCTGGCAACAGCTTTTTGCTGAACAGCGCGAGTTTCTGATCGCACTCGACGGCAAGGTTGGCGACAGCGACCTTGGCATCACTATGGCGAAATCCTTTGCAGCGGCGGCTGATGCCGTCGCTGCCGAAGGCGAAGAAGTCGGCCTGTCCAAGCTGCTCCGTACGGCCGGTGCAACGGTGGCGCGGACGGCTCCCTCAACCATGGGGACGCTGACGGCCACCGGTTTCCTGAGGGCGAGCAAGGCGGTCGAAGGACTGGACGCTCTTGATACGCAAGCGCTTGCCCGGTTCTGGCGTGCCTATACCGATGGCATTGCTGAACGCGGCAAGGCAAAGGTCGGTGACAAGACCCTGCTTGATGTACTCGATCCCATGACGAAGGCGCTTGAAGCTGCAGCTGCACAGGGCGACAGCCTGACTATGGCGTTGTCTTCTGCTGAGACGGTGGCCGAAGAAGCACTGGAAGCGACGAAGTCGATGGTCGCTCAGCACGGAAAGGCGGCGGCATTCCAGGAAAAGACCGTGGGGCTGCAAGACGCTGGCGCGACCGTCGGGTTCTTCCTGATCAGGCGCATGAGCCAGTTTGCGGCAAACCACTGAGATTGTGTGACCGGCCGCAGGATTGAATGGAATGACCGAAACCTATGTCATCGGGGTCGATGTGGGCACGGCTAGCGCACGTGCGGGTCTCTTTGACCTCAAGGGCCGCATGTTGTCGGCTGCCAAGCGCGATATCACGCTCTATCGCGAAAGCGGTTCGATCGTAGAACAGTCGAGCGGCGAGATATGGGGCGCCATCTGTGCGATCATCCGTGAGGTCGTGCAGGGAGCGGGCGTGTCGCCCGAGCAGGTCATTGGCCTCGGCTTCGACGCGACCTGCTCGCTGGTCGTCATGGGTGAAGGCGGTCGACCGCTTGGCCTTGGTGGCGGGGACCCTTCCCGCGACATCATTGTCTGGATGGATCATCGCGCGGTCACGCAGGCCGAACGGATCAATGCGATCGGCCATGACGTACTGCGCTATGTCGGTGGACGCATTTCCCCTGAGATGCAGACCCCGAAGCTGCTCTGGCTGAAGGAAAACCGCCTTCAGATTTTCGGGAAAGCCTGGCAATTTTTCGATCTCGCTGATTTTCTCACCTGGAAGGCGACGGGCGATCTTTCCCGCTCGACCTGTACCGTGACCTGCAAATGGACCTATCTTGCCCATGAGGCGCGTTGGGACGAGAGCTATTTCCGAGCGATTGGACTTGGCGAACTGGCAGACGAGGGTTTTGCCCGGATCGGGACGCAGATGGTCGAGCCCGGCACCAGGCTTGGATCGGGCCTGATGGAAGCCGCGGCGTCAGCCATGGGCCTGAGACCGGGAACGGCGGTCGCAGCCGGCATGATCGATGCCCATGCGGGCGGGATCGGCACGGTCGGCATTGGCGGCAACCTGACGGAAAATATGGCCTACGTCTTCGGCACATCCTCCTGCACCATGACCTCGACCACTGAACCGGTCTTTGTGCCTGGAGTCTGGGGCCCCTATTATGCAGCCATGGTGCCGGGGCTGTGGCTGAACGAGGGTGGCCAGAGTGCTGCAGGGGCTGCGATCGACCAGCTCCTCGCCTTCCATCCGGCAGCGGAAGAAGCAAGGGGGAGGGCGCATGCAGCCGGTAAGTCGCTTCCATCCTTCCTGGCCGATGTGGCCTCCGCAAAGGCCAAGACGGCCTCTGAGACAGTGTTGTTGGTCGGTGGCTTGCATGTCGTGCCTGAGTTTCTCGGCAATCGCGCGCCTTTTGCCGATCCCCATGCCCGTGCCCTGATTGCGGGGCTCGGCATGGAGCGCGATCTCGACAGTCTGGTCGCGCTTTATATCGCCGGCCTTTGTGGCATCGGTTACGGGCTTCGCCAGATCATCGAAACGCAAGCTACCCATGGCGCAGGCGTCAAGCGGATCGTGATCAGCGGTGGTGCCGGTTCAAGCCCTCTGGTTCGCCATCTTCTGGCCGATGCTTGCGGCCTGGACGTCGTGGCTCCTGCAGCTGAAGAACCGGTCCTGCTCGGCTCGGCCATTCTGGGCAGCGTGGCGTGCGGTGCCTTTTCTGATGTGAAAGGGGCAATGCAGGCGCTGTCGACCGCGGCTTGCGTTCATGAACCGTGTCAAGGAGAGCTCAATGCCCTTCACCAACGGCGCTTTGAAGCCTTCCTCAAGTTGCAGGATGTCGCGCGGGCACTTTAGCGACTTGGCGTGACGACGGACCTGGTTTCGCATGCACGGTCCGGGCCGGCCCGGTCATATCTGTACGCTCGGCGGCGCTGAGATCTCATCTTGTCGCGCTTGTTCGCAGACGTACATTTATGGTGTGCGCCTGCCGCCTGAGTGAGTGCAGCGGCGTGCGCCTTTCGGTTCGGATCTGCGGCGAATACTGTCCAGTTGACGCCCCAGCGACCCTGCAAAAAAGAGCGCCCAGCTTATTGGTCTGCACCAGCGCCCGGGCTCTTGGGCGTCTCGGAGACCTGCCTCGCTTCATGGACCGCAGCAGGAGGCCGTCTACCAATAACCAGCTCCTGCAGTCCGATATGTGCTGCCATCGCCGTCGTCAGCTCTGACTGGCTACGCTTGCCCTCACGGAACATATTGAGGATTGCGGACGCCGCGATCTCAACTTCTTCGCAGTCTCCAGGCAGTCCGTGGAGCAATCTCCAGTCTTCCAGAGCTTTCCCAACCGTCCCAAGCTCCTCGGGACCGAATGTCGTTTCGAAAAACTGGCGCATTGATCAAATCCTCCTCCTCATCATCCTGCCGATATGGGGGGCGGATCGCCCCGTTCAAGCGGTTCGACCTGTCCTCCGATGACGTGTGAAACGCAGGCAATTGAATGTCCGGCACCATGGTCGTGCATGAATTGACGCATAGGAGTAGTACGCCTCTCGCCCCCAGAACGCTGCACCAAGGGAGCGCAGATCCCCGTCGCGATATACTCGATGTCTTCAAACTCTGGAGCGAGGTGGCTGTGACTCCAGGCCAGATGCGGTATCGGGGCCAGCGTAAGTTTCAGGGTCACGACCATAGTGCCCAACAAAAATGTGACGTTGAGGGCGGCCACTCTGTCAGATGGGGAATGCGAACGGCGCCTCTGCCTGTTTGCTTGATCAAACTCGCGATATGCCATTTTACGCTTCCGCACGTGCACAACACGCGCACCTAAGATCGTGTCCCAGGACGTGGTGTAGCTCAGACGACCACGGCTCATCCCAGAGGGCCGGATGAGTGTCAGCTTGCGGCTGGCAGGCTGATGAGCGGATCATCGCTCATCGTGGCGATTGTCTCAAGTGTCATGTAGCGGGACCTCTGGACGGCCCATTCGTCGTTTTGCTCCAGGAGCAAGGCACCGACCAGTCTGACGATGGCGTCGTCGTTGGGGAAGATGCCAACTACTTCAGTGCGTCGCTTGATCTCGCCGTTAAGACGCTCGATCGGATTTGTAACCGGTATAAGACCAGCGGTGGTGATGTCCTGCTGCAGTTCTGAGAATTGCGGCGTATGCTGTGAGCATCCGGGACAGAGGCACCGGGAGCACGAAGGTGCGGGCAGGCCGATACATTAGATGAGCTGTGAGCTCGTGTTAGTAGCTGGCCGCCTCTGCGACTCGCCCGGTTGCGCCGAGAGCGCGAATCC
>NZ_ALJF01000022.1 GCF_000300855.1 Agrobacterium albertimagni AOL15
GCCGGCATACGAGATGATGAGACGAGGACCGCTCAAGCGTTCCGGGCTGGCGGTAAACTGATGCTGCAAGCCCTGCAAACCTATGTGCGTATCGTGGATGCTTTCAATCGCCGCGTTGGCCGGATCGTCATGTATGGCGTCTTCGTCATGATGGGCATCCTGCTCTATTCGTCCATCTCGAAAGGCCTGTTCCTGCCAGCGCACTGGACGCTGGAAATGGCGCAGTTCGTCATGGCCGGCTACTATCTGCTCGGCGGTGCCTATTCGCTGCAGCTCGACAGCCATGTGCGCATGGACCTGCTTTACGGCCGCTGGTCGCCGAAGACCAAGGCCGTCGTCGATGTGATCACGATCATGATGCTCTTCGTTTATCTCTTCTTCCTGCTCTGGGGCGGGGTGTCGAGCACCTCCTATGCGCTGCAATATGGTGAGACCAGCTATTCCTCCTGGTCGCCCTACATGGCACCCGTGAAGATCGTCATGGTCATCGGTATCTTCCTGACCTTCCTGCAGGCGACGTCGATCTTCATCAAGGACCTTGCCGTCGCGATGGGGAGGCCGATCGCATGAGCGGTTTTCTGAGCTATGAAATGATAGCGCTGCTCATGTTCTCGTCGATGATGATGTCGATGCTCACAGGGCAGCGCGTTTTTGCGACGATCGGGTTCGTCGGCGTCGTGGCGGCGGCCGTGCTCTGGGGCAATGGCGGCTTCGAGATGGGCTTCTCGGCCGGCATGAAGCTGATGAAGTGGTATCCGCTGCTGACGCTGCCGCTCTTCATCTACATGGGCTACATGCTGTCGGAATCCGGCATTGCGGAAGACCTCTACAAGGCCTTCCACGTGTGGTTCGGCGGCATGCCGGGGGGGCTTGCCGTCGGTACGATCGGGCTGATGGTGGTGATTTCGGCGATGAATGGCCTGTCCGTAGCCGGTATGGCCATCGGGGCCTCGATCGCGCTGCCGGAACTTTTGCGCCGTGGCTACGACAAGATCATGGTCTCCGGCGTCATCCAGGCCGGCAGTTCGCTCGGGATCCTGATCCCGCCGAGCGTGGTGCTGGTGCTTTACGGCATGATCGCGCGCCAGCCGGTGAGCCAGCTCTGGCTAGCGGGTGTCTTCCCGGGGCTGATGCTTGCGACGATGTTCTGCCTCTACATCATCATCCGCTGCCGGCTCAATCCGGCTCTCGGTCCAGCCCTTCCAAAGGAAGAGCGCGACATGCCGATGGTCGAAAAGCTGAAGCTGCTCAGAGCCGGCATTCTGCCGTTTCTCATCTTCTTCCTGATGATGGGCCTCTTCCTGATGGGCATCACCAGCCTCGTGGAGAGCTCGGCGGTCGGTGCGCTCGGCGCCCTGTTTGCAGCCTGGTACAAGGGACGCCTTTCCAAGGCAGTCTGGAACCGGGTGCTCGAGCAGACGCTTGGCATTTCCTGCATGTTTATGTGGATCATCCTCGCCGCGCTCTGCTTCGGCGCCGTCTTCGATGGGCTGGGAGCCGTCAGGGCAATCGAGACTTTGCTGGTGCGTGATATCGGTCTCACGCCATGGCAGATCCTGATCATCATGCAGCTGTCCTTCCTGGTGATGGGGGCGTTTCTCGACGACACGGCGATGCTCGTCATCGTCGCACCGCTCTACATTCCGCTCGTCGGCAAGCTCGATCTCGGTGTCGATAACGCGCTCATCTGGTACGGCGTGCTCTACACGATCACCTGCCAGATCGCCTACATGACCCCGCCTTTCGGCTACAATCTCTTCCTGATGAAGGCGATGGCGCCACCCGACATCCGGCTCATCGATATCTACCGATCGGTCCTACCGTTCGTCCTGATCATGATGCTCGGCATGGTGATCATCATGATCTTCCCGCAGATCGCGACATGGCTGCCGAGCCAGATCTACCTCAGAGGTTAGCGTTCGAATGACAAGAGGCCCGGCAAACGGGCCCGGCACCAGGACTACCCGCCGGACCTCAGGTCCTGCGGGCTTCAAAAGAAACGAAGAACAGAGGGAAACAACATGACCAACAGCAGACGTTCATTCCTGAAGACGGCCGCCATGGCGACCCCTGCCGTTCTGGCAGCCCCTTACGTCAAGGCGCAGAACGCCAAGATCACCTGGCGCCTGCAGACCTATGCCGGTGCGGCACTCGCCGAATTCGTCATCCGGCCTGCGGTCGACGCCTTCAACAAGGCGGCCAACGGGGAAATGGAGATACAGCTGTTCACGGCAGACCAGCTCGTGCCCACAGGCGAGCTCTTCCGCGCCATGCAGGCCGGCACGATCGACGCCGTCCAGTCGGACGACGACTCGATGAACTCGCCTGTTGATATCAAGGTCTTCGGTGGCTACTTCCCGTTCGCCTCGCGCTACAGCCTTGATGTGCCGACGCTGTTTTACGAATACGGCCTCGCCGAAATCTGGGATCAGGCCTATTCGGAAGTGGGCGTGAAGTGGCTCTCCGCCGGCGCCTGGGACCCGTGCAACTTCGCCACCAACAAGCCGATCACCAAACTCGATGACCTGAAGGGCCTGCGCGTCTTCACTTTCCCGACGGCCGGTCAGTTCCTGTCGCAATTCGGCGTCGTGCCTGTCACCATTCCGTTCGAAGATGTGCCGGTTGCCATGCAGACGGGTGAAATCGACGCGATCGCCTGGTCCGGCATCACCGAAGTCTTCACCTCGGGCTGGGTCGATGTCACCAAGTACTTCCTGACCAACAATGTGTCGGGCGGCTGGTGCGGTTCGTTCTTCGCCAATGCCGATCGCTGGAACGAGGTCCCGCCACACCTGCAGACCCTGTGGCAGATGTGCATGGATTCCTCGCACTACAAGCGTCTGCACTGGTACTGGGGTGGCGAAGCCCGCCTTCGTGCCGAGGGTGGCCGCCTGGAACTCACCAGCATCCCGGATGCCGAATGGAAGTCGGTCGAAGATGCGGCCCTCGTCTTCTGGGACGAAGTCGCCAAGCAGACCGAGCGCACCGGCAAGGTCGTGGAGATCCTCAAGAAGTACAATTCCGACATGGAAAAAGCCGGCAAGCCCTATCGCTACGGCTGATCACACGACATGGCGATCCGGCTTCTGCCGGGTCGCCTTCACAAAACAAGACGGCATGAGCCAATCGCTGCCCTGGGAACACCGAGATGACCACTTACACATTCGAAGAGTTGAAAAAAGACGTCGCAGAAGGGCGCATCGACACGGTTCTGGCGTGTCAGGTGGACATGCAGGGCCGATTGATGGGCAAGCGGTTCCAGGCGGAGTTCTTCGTCGAGAGCGCTTACAAGGAAACCCATAGCTGCAACTACCTGCTCGCCACCGACATGGAGATGGAAACCGTCTCCGGCTACAAGGCGACAAGCTGGGAGAAGGGCTACGGCGACTATACGATGAAGCCCGATCTTTCGACGCTTCGCCGGATCCCCTGGCTCGAAGGCACGGCGCTGGTTCTCTGCGACATGCTCGACCATGCCACCCATGCCGAAGTGCCGCATTCGCCGCGCGCAATCCTGAAGAAGCAGGTCGCCCGGCTTGAAGCCATGGGCATGAAGGCCTTTATGGCGACCGAACTCGAATTCTTCCTCTTCGCTCAGACCTATGACGACGCGCGGCTTTCCGGCTATCGCGACCTGAAGACGGTCTCGGGCTACAACGAGGATTATCATATCTTCCAGACGACCAAGGAAGAGGACGTGATGCGGGCGATCCGAAAGGGTCTGCAGGGAGCCGGCATTCCGGTCGAGAATTCCAAGGGCGAGGCCTCCGCCGGCCAGGAAGAGATCAATGTCCGTTATGCCGACGTGCTCACCATGGCCGACCGGCACGTGATCATCAAGAATGGCTGCAAGGAGATCGCCTGGTCAAAGGGCAAGGCCATCACCTTCCTCGCCAAGTGGCATTACAATGCCGCCGGCTCCTCGTCGCATATCCATCAGTCTCTCTGGTCGGCCGATGGCAAGACGCCGCTGTTCTTCGACAAGGACGGTGAATACGGCATGTCGGAGACGATGAAGCACTACATGGCCGGGCTTCTAGCCCATGCCAGCGACTTCACCTACTTCCTCGCTCCCTACATCAACTCTTACAAGCGCTTTGTCGCCGGCACATTTGCGCCGACCAAGGCGATCTGGTCGAAGGACAACCGCACCGCCGGCTACCGTTTGTGCGGCGAGGCGAGCAAGGGCATCCGCGTCGAATGCCGCGTGGGTGGTTCCGATCTCAACCCGTATCTCGCCATGGCAGCACTGCTCGCGGCCGGGATCGACGGCATCGAGAAGAAGATGGCGCTGGAGCCGGAATTCTCGGGCGATGCTTACGGCGCAAAGGAGGCTCGCGAGATTCCTCGTACTTTGCGGGCGGCTGCGGAAACGCTTCGCGGATCGCAGATGCTGCGGGCTGCTTTCGGCGATGACGTCGTCGATCACTATGTTCGTGCTGCGGAGTGGGAGCAGGAAGAATATGATCGTCGGATCACGGACTGGGAGGTTGCGCGCGGCTTCGAACGGGCGTGACCAAAGGCGGCCTTGAGCCCGCCACCATCCCCGGCGTAAGGGTGGAAACAAGGACAGCGGCTGCGGCCGCTGTCATCTCGTTCTAGAACAACAGGAAGACGATCATGACCATGATCCAATGCATTTCGCCGATCGACGGATCGGTTTACGCGGAACGTCCGGCCATGTCGCTGGAAGCGGCGACCGAGGCTGTGGCCCGCGCCCGTAAGGCGCAGAAGGCCTGGGCGCGCCGACCGCTGGAAGACCGCGTGCAGCTGGTTCTGAAGGGCGTTGCCCGTCTCAACGAGATGGCCGATGAAGTGGTGCCGGAACTCGCCCATATGATGGGCCGTCCGGTGCGCTACGGCGGTGAATACAAGGGCTTCAATGAGCGCTCGAACTATGTAGCAGCCATCGCTGCCGACTCTCTTGCGCCGCTGGTCGTGGAAGCCAGCGACACGTTCGAGCGCCGGATCGAGCGCGAGCCGCATGGCGTCGTCTTCGTCATCGCGCCTTGGAACTATCCCTACATGACCGCGATCAACACGATCGCGCCGGCGCTGATGGCGGGCAACACCGTCGTCATCAAGCATGCTACCCAGACGCTTCTCGTCGGCGAGCGCATGGTGCGCGCTTTCGTCGAGGCGGGCGTTCCCGATGATGTCTTCATCAATCTCTTCCTCGACCATGCCACGACGTCCGCCCTGATCGCGGCCGGTAATTTCAACTTCATCAACTTCACCGGGTCGGTCGAAGGCGGGCGTTCGATCGAGCGTGCCGCTGCCGGCACTTTTGCCGGTCTCGGGCTCGAGCTCGGCGGCAAGGATCCCGGCTACGTCATGGAAGACGCCGACCTGGAGGCTGCCGTCGATACGCTGATGGATGGCGCGACCTATAATTCCGGCCAGTGCTGCTGCGGTATCGAGCGCATCTATGTGCATGAAAGCCTCTACGATGCCTTCGTCGACAAGTCGGTTGCCTGGGTGTCGAACTACAAGCTCGGCAATCCGCTCGATCCGGACACGACGCTCGGGCCCATGGCCAATAAGCGCTTCGCCAAGGTGGTGCGCGAGCAGATCGCCGATGCCGTCTCGAAGGGCGCGAAGGCACTTGTCGATCCGAAGCTCTTCCCGGCCGATGACGGCGGTGCCTATATCATGCCGCAGATCCTGGTGAACGTCGATCACTCCATGGCCTTCATGAAGGACGAAACCTTTGGCCCGGCTGTCGGCATCATGAAGGTCAAGGGCGACGGCGAGGCGCTCGAACTGATGAACGACAGCCCCTATGGCCTCACCGCGTCGCTCTGGACGCAGGATCCCGAGCGCGCCGCGCGCATTGGCCGCGACATCGAAACGGGTACTGTGTTCATGAATCGTGCCGACTATCTCGACCCGGCGCTCTGCTGGACCGGCGTCAAGGAAACCGGCAAGGGCGGCTCGCTCTCCGTGCTCGGCTTCCAGAACCTCACCCGTCCGAAATCCTATCACTTGAAGAAAGTCACGAAATGAACATCGTCGCCAATTGGAGCTATCCAACCGCCATCAAGATGGGACGTGGCCGCATCAAGGAACTGGCGGACGCTTGCAAGTCGCTCGGCATGAAGAAGCCGCTCTTGATCACCGACCGGGGGCTTGCCCCGATGGCGATCACCCAGACGGCACTTGAGGTGCTGGAAGAGGCCGGTCTCGGTCGCGCGCTCTTTGCCGATGTCGATCCGAACCCGAATGAGAAGAACCTCGAAGCCGGCATCAAGGCCTACAAGGATGGCGGCCACGACGGCGTTGTCGCCTTCGGTGGCGGCTCGGGCCTCGATCTCGGCAAGTGCGTCGCCTTCATGGCTGGCCAGACCCGGCCGGTCTGGGATTTCGAGGATATCGGCGACTGGTGGACACGCGCCAATTCCGACGCGATCGCGCCGATCGTTGCCGTGCCGACAACGGCTGGCACCGGTTCGGAAGTCGGCCGCGCCTCCGTCATCACGAACTCCGAGACGCATGTGAAGAAGATCATCTTCCATCCGAAGTTCCTGCCCGGTGTCGTCATCTGCGATCCGGAGCTGACCGTCGGCATGCCGAAAATGATTACGGCCGGTACCGGCATGGATGCCTTTGCGCACTGCCTGGAAGCCTATTCCTCGCCCTTCTACCATCCGATGAGCCAGGGCATCGCGCTTGAGGGCATGCGGCTGGTCAAGGAATTTCTGCCGCGCGCCTATCACGACGGCACGGACATTGAGGCGCGCACCAACATGATGTCGGCGGCTGCCATGGGCGCCGTTGCCTTCCAGAAGGGGCTCGGCGCCATCCACGCGCTGTCGCATCCGATCGGCGCCGTCTACAACACCCATCACGGGATGACGAACGCCGTTGTCATGCCGCCGGTGCTGAAGTTCAACCGTCACGTGATCGAGGACCGTATCGAGCGGGCGGCGGCCTATCTCGGCATCGCCGGCGGCTTCGACGGCTTCTATGACTATGTGCTCGCTCTTCGCGCCGAGCTCAACGTGCCGGCCGATCTGACGGCCATGGGCATCGCCAATGACCGGATCGACGAGCTCTCGGCCATGGCAATCGAGGATCCGAGCGCCGGCGGCAATCCGGTCAAGATGACGCTGGAGAATACCAAGCAGCTCTTCGCCGACTGCTTCTGAGATATTCGGTCAGTAACTGCATGGCTCCGGCACGGCGTGCCGGGGCCATTTTTCATGAGATGCAATGACGTCCGCCGCCCGCGCCTTTCAAAGGGTGTCGGTAATCGGGCCAGAACAGCGCGGGCCCGGATGCTGCCTTTGGATGGCAATTCCCGGTAGGCCAAGTGCTTTCCTGCTCATTCCTATCTGCGAATATGCTATGTTTTTCCATCGCTTCTCCCCAATATGGGGGAGGGGTGGCAGGTGGATGTTTCCTTTTTGTTAACCATGTTTCAGCCATGATGGCTGCATGGGGCACCGATGACGCAGGTAGCCCAAGAGCGATGAGCCGCTCGGATCCGACCTCCCAAGGAAACAGCATGCCAGTCATTTCTTTCGCCAATGCCAAGGGTGGTGCCGGCAAGACCACCGCAGCCCTCCTGCTTGCCACCGAACTGGCCCATCAGGGATACCGCGTCGCCATCCTTGATGCCGATCCGCAGCGCTGGATCACCCAGTGGCACGAGATCTCGGGTCCGCAGCGCAATATCGAAGTGATCTCCGAGGTGACGGTCGCTTCCGTCCAGGGACATATCCGCGAGCTGTCGCGCAGCAACGACTACATCATCATGGATCTGGCCGGTGCGCGCGACGCCATGGTCACGACCGCGATCGGCCTCTCCGACCATGTGATGATCCCGGTCCAGGGTTGCGCCATGGATGCCAAGGGTGGCGCCCAGATCCTCGACCTGATCAAGCTGATGGAAGATGCGGGCAACCTCGTCATTCCGCATTCGGTCGTTCTCACACGTGTCACCTCCATGGTGACGACGCGCGCGCTTCTGACCATCAAGGGGCTGCTGGCTGCCCGCGGCGTCAATGTCATCAACACGCCGATTGCCGAGCGCAGTGCATATCGCGAGATCTTCGACTGTGGTGGCACGCTGTATTCGATGGATACGGCGAAGATCAGCAATCTCGACAAGGCTCAGGACAATGCCAAGGCCTTCGCCACCGAGGTCATGCGCCTGCTGCCGGTCAAGGTGATCCGCTCCAGCGAGCCGCGCCGCCTCTTCCGTCTGGTGCGATCAGCCGCCTGAAACTTGGAACCCAGGAAATTACGACCCGCGTTTGGCGAGCCAAGCGCGGGTTAGTTCTATGTCACCACCTTCAGGATCAAGTCCGTGGCCGCATGCCAGCTCGTGCCACTCGGCTTCAGCATTCGCGGCCATCAGCAGATTGACGAGACCGGCCGCGTCCGATCGCTTGCGCCTTTCATCATTTCTCGCTGACACGATCAGCACTGGCGTCCCGGTCAGGTCAGGAAAGCAGTTTTCGGCGAAAGGAATTTGTGGGCGAAGCAAGATGGCACCTGCCGCTGGAGCGGGGTGCCTTGCCATCAGTGCCGCTGCTGTTATCGCGCCGCTCGAGAAGCCGATCAGCAGTGCCGGTTGCCCATGCCTCTGCGCTACCTCGAACAGCAGGCGTGACAGTTCTTCTGTCCGCGCTTTGAGGTTCTCCTCGATGGAGCCGTCCTTACGCCTTCTAAAGAAGGTAAAGGAGGGGCCGGAGGGCTCGCGGCCCCGCGGGATATACTGGGGTCGGAGAGACGCCACTTCTCTCGCAAAGTCTGCCAGCGAGAGTTCGTTGTTGTTGCTGCCGTGCAGAAACACCAGCGGCTGGAGTGGGCTCCCGACCTTACGGTAGACTGTGCAGAAGCCCGCAATTTCGCGAGCGCCTTCGCCGTTACTCCACAAATTCCACCGTTACGCCCGGCTTCACCATCTTGGCCAGTTCCGTGGCGTCCCAGTTGGTCAGGCGAATACAGCCATGGCTCTGGGTGCGGCCGATCTTGGAAGGCTCGGGCGTGCCGTGAATGCCGTAAGTGGGCTTGGAGAGCGCCAGCCAGACCGTTCCGACAGGGCCGTTCGGCCCCGGCGGAATCTGCAGGACCTGGGTGTTGTTGCCCTGCTGGAAATTGATCTTCGGATTGTAGGTGTAGCCCGGATTGAGAGCGATTCTTTCGATCGTGACCGTGCCGGACGGGGAAGGGGTGTCTGCGGAGCCGATGCTGGCCGGGTAGGCGGCAATGAGGCCACCATCTTCGCCATAGGCAAAGACCTGCTTCAGACCCTTGTTGGCGACGATGCGTGTGACGTTGCCCTTCTTGTACGGGCCCGGCTCGACCACCTTGATCGTCGTGCCCGGGATCGAAAAATCGACGCCGGGGTTGAGTTCGCGCAGATAGCCCTCGTCCATGTGGAAGCGCTCGGCGAGCATCTCGGCCGTCGAGGTGTAGGACAGGGCCGGAAGCTGTGCCTTGTGGGCGTAATCGTCGGGGATCGACGCAACGAACGGGCCGGCGGCATCGCCGGCGGTGATCGTATAGCTCTTGATCGCGAGGCCGCCGGAGAGGCGCAGGCGCTCCAGGATGTCATCGGCGTTGTTCGGGTCGAGTGTCTCGCCGGTCATCTGCTCCCAGGCGACGATCGCCTTGTTGACGTTCTGGCCCATCTTGCCGTCGATGACGCCGGGCGAAATGCCTTCGCGGTCGAGGAACACCTGCAGGGCGGTGATCTCAAGGCGGGAGAGATTGCTTTTGACCGGGATTTCCGGCGTCACCGTGCGGGCCGGGGCTGTGTCGGCGGGGGCGGGAAGGTCCGGGCCGCCATACGGCATGTCCTGAGGCAGGCCGTCGAGCGGCAGACTGTCACGCGGATCGACATCAGGAATAGACGCGGTTGTCACGTCGTCATCCCAACCCCGCGGCGCAGGCGCCGGCTCGGAATAGGGATCGTAAACGCCGGGCAGGCCGCGGTTTCCACCCCGCTGGCGCGGAGGGTAATAGCTTTCCGCCGGGATCTCGGTTGCGACGAGATTGCCCCTGCGGTCGATCAGCACCGTTCGGCCCATCCGGTCGCGGCTGATCATGACTTCGCCGACTTCCGGGACATAGTCTAGGATATCGCCTTCCGGCGAGACGAGCACCATCTGGGTGTGGCGATCGTCATACACCGATTGTGCCGATGCAGTGCTCACCGAGGTGAGGGAGGCGGCGGCCAAAACCGCAAGTATCAAGCTAGATTTCCTGAAGTCGAACACGATGCGGATTCCTCGTCTGAGCCGGCGACAAACGCGATAAATTTGACACTAATGTGGAAAAGGTGAATTCATAATGAATTTAGAGTTAACTCGCTGTGGGGGCGGAAGAGATAACCGGGCTGGATGCAGGGTCGCAGTGCCGGGTTGAGGGGGGATAATGCAGGATAGACTGAGGATGGAGGCATTCATGCCCTTCCGGCTTTTACGCGTGGCCGAAAGCGTTGACCACGGCTTCACGCAGTTCTGCGGCCCGGAAGACGAGCTGTCCTGGTCCGAATGGCAGGTTCTCTGGTCGTTGGGCGAACACACGCCGACGACAGCGAAAGCCATTTCTTCGCATTCGGGTCTGTCCAAGACGAAAATCAGCCGTGCCGTGAAGGTGCTGGAGGACAAGGGTTATCTCATTCGCAAGAAGGATCGATCGGATCGGCGCTTTGAACTTCTGTCTCTAACGCATAAGGGGCAGCACAGGTTCGAGCGCCTTGCCGACGAGGCGGGTGCCTTCCAGCGGTGGCTTGAGCGCAGCGTCAACATCGCCTATCTCTCCTCGCTCGATAGCGGGCTCGTGGGCTTGGAGGATCTCATTTCCACCGGTCACCTCAGGGCTCCGCAGCGGCAGGCCGAGGAACCTCTTGCATGATCACTTTTTCCGGTCTCAGGGGACCGCGTCTGGCGCTCGACGAAAGCTCGGTATTCGATATCGGCTCCTGCGTTGTCGATGGCGTCGATCTGTCACCCGGCCGGGCGATCCCCGATGACGGCGATCCGCGAATCGATCATTCCCTGGAAGGATTCCTGTTCACCTGCGGTCCCGACCATATCCGTCATCGCGAGCCGATCGTGGGTACGGACCGGCACTATCCCCTGCATGGCTCATTCTCCGCCAGCCCGGCGCATTCGATCGAGATGACGGTCGAGGGGGAGGATCTCGTGGCGCGGGCCGTGGTCGATGTGACACTCGCGGCCGGTGGCCATGCGCAGTTGCGGCGGCAGTGGCGCCTGAAGGCCGAGAGCGGCGAGGTGCAGCTTTCCGATACCGTCGTGAACGTCGGCGAAACCGCCTTTCCGACCTTTCTGATGTATCACTTGAATTTGGGCGCCAAGCACTTCGACGACGAAACGCTGCTCGAAGGGGCGATGCTCGACGGCGGCGGTTTTCCCTGGGCCTTCGGCGAAGCGGACGGCGGCATCTTCTGCGTGCCCGCAGGCCATGGCGGCTGGGCGGAACTGCGTCTGGGGCCGATCGCGGCGATCGGCGGCAAGCGGCTGAAGGTCCGTTTCCGAACCGATACGCTGCCGCATCTGCAGATGTGGCGAAACCAGAAAGCGCCTGCGCATGTGCTCGGCATCGAGCCCGTGTCGCATCGCTGGGTCGGGCGTGCCGAGCTCGAGGCAGCCGGCGAATTCACCATCCTGCAACCGGGCGAAAGCCGCGACTACGGGCTTGCATTTTCCTTCGTCTGACGATCGATCGGTGATCCCCCGCGATTGACGCTCAGGGATGCCCGTCGTAGATGTTTGGCCCCAAGGAAACTGACGAGGAGCCCCGATGAACATCCGTGAGATCAACGAGGAATATTCGGTCAGCGGCCAGATCACAGTCGACGAGGTCGACGAGATCAAGGCGCTCGGCTTCAAGTCCATCGTCTGCCATCGCCCCGATGGCGAGGAGTTCGGCCAGCCGGAATTCGCGGCGGTTGCCAAACGCGCCGAAGAACTGGGCCTCAAGATCAAGCATGTGCCGGTCGGACCGATGGGCGTCACGCCGGCCGCGGTCGCCGACATGGTCGATGCGCTGGAAGAGTTCGAGCGCCCGATGCTCGGCTACTGCCGTTCCGGCGCCCGCTCGACGGCGACCTACGAACACGCACAGCGCCAGCGCGGCTGATTTCCCATTTCCGATTTTGCGGCCGGACCATCTCGTTCCGGCCGTCTGTCTTCGTTCACCAGTCTCAAGCAGGAGTATCCCCATGAGCATCAAGCGTATCGAGCCCGGCAAGCGCATGAGCGGCGCCGTCGTCCACGGCAACACCGTCTACCTCGCAGGCCAGGTTGGCGAAGGCTCGACCGTGACCGAGCAGTCGAAGTCGGCACTCGCCGAAGTCGACCGCCTGCTGGCTGCCGCCGGTTCGGACAAGTCGAAGATCCTGCAGACGATCATCTACCTCTCGGACATGTCGACCTTCGGCGAAATGAACGCCGTCTGGGAAGCCTGGATCGACCCGGCCAACCCGCCGGCCCGCGCAACAAGCGGTGCGCCGCTTGCGACGCCGGACTATCTGGTCGAATTCATCGTCACGGCTGCTGTCTGATCTTTCAGGGCAATGTCTGGAATGCAAAAGGCCGGGAGCGATCCCGGCCTTTTTGTTGTTTTCTCAAGCGCTTGCTCAGGGTTCACGGTTTCGCGGTCGTGCCGGACTTGCGTCGCCAGCCAAGAAGCCAGCGATACAGGCGTCCGTCTATCGAGAGCAGTCCAAGCGCTATGAGGACCATGCCGGCAAAATGGTTGGATGCCAGTATTTCGCCGAGGAACAGATAGCCAAGCAGGATAGCGCTGACCGGGATCAGCAACGTAACAAGGGAGCTGTTGATCGCGCCGCCGACCGAGAGGATGTGGAAGAACAGGATATAGGCGAGCGCCGTGGAGAGCAGCCCTAGGCCAAGAAGTGCTGCGATGGTGGTTACTCCCGGCATTGTCAGATGCCAGGGCATGTCGATCAGCGTAACTACGGGTATCATCAGCAGCGTTGTCGCCAACACCTGGCCGAATGCACTGGTGGCCGGCGAGATGCCCATGCGCCGGAACCGCCGCCCGAAGACACCCGCGAAGCCATAGGACAGGGCCGCACCGAGGCAGGCGAGGACGGGCATAAGCGGAATGCCCTCGGTCTTTACGCCGTTTCCGGCCATCAGTACCGCCACACCCGAAAATCCAAGCGCGATGCCCACGAGCTTGTTGCGAGTCATGCCTTCGTCTGCTGTCAGAAAATGCGCGACGAGGATTGAGAAGATCGGCGTGGTCGCGTTGAGGATCGAGGCCAGACCGCTGGCAATCTGGGTCTGCCCCCAGGATAGAAGCGTGAAGGGAATGAGGTTGTTGAGGAGCCCCATGCCGAAGAAGGCAGTCCAGGTGGCCGCGTCTGTGGGGATGGGCTGGCGGCGGATGCGCAAATAGACAAGCAGAGCCAATGTCGCGATCGCCACGCGGGCCAGGACCACCGTGAGCGGCGGAAGCTCAGAGAGAGCGACTTTGGAAAAGAAGAAGGAGCCGCCCCACAGAACGGACAGTGCCAAGAGTAGAGCCCAGCCGGTGAGGCTCATGGATTGGTTCTGCTGCATCCGAAAGGTTCCGTCGTAGATCGGTTGGCCATGTGTGGCCCGCCGAGCCGTGGTTTGCTCGCCGGATTCGGACTCTGTCCTTTTGACGCTCCGAACGCTGGTGTAATCTCGCATCATGAGCTTGGATATCCACCAATGTGAGCAGGCATGGCTTGCGCGTGATCCGCAGTTTGACGGCCGATTCTTCATTGGCGTTCGAACAACCGGGATCTATTGCCGTTGCGTCTGCCCGGTGCGCCAGCCTTATCGCTGCAATATCGAATTCCTGCCGAGTGCGGCGGCGGCCGAACTGGCCGGCTATCGCCCGTGCCTACGCTGTCGGCCGGAAACGGCGCCTTTCAGTCCGGCCTGGAAGGGCAGTGCGGCAATCGTAGAGCGAGCAGCAAGACTGATCCGCGACGAAGGGGCACTCGATGCGCCGGATGCGACCGTCGAGGCGCTTGCGGCCCGCGTCGGCGTCGGCGGGCGGCATCTCTCGCGGCTGTTTCAGAAGCATCTCGGCGCAAGCCCGCTGCAGGTGGCGAAAACGGCGCGGGTTCAGCGCGCCAAGCGCTTGCTGACCGGAACGGATCTGGCGATCACCGAGATTGCGCTGCAGGCGGGTTTTGGAAGCGTCAGGCGGTTCAATGCCGTTTTTCAGGAGGTTTACAAACGACCACCGACGGCGATCAAACGGAGTTCGTCGACACGGCCATCGTGATTGCCCCTTGTTGCGCGGAGACCTCTGCGCAAACACAAAAATGGCCGGCTATGAACCGGCCATTCTGTTCCGATTCAATCGGCTGTCAGGCTTTGTTTCGAATTTGAGTCAGCGTCCTTGTCGGGGTGATCGCTTCCGGATCGAGCTTGATCTCGATGATCGCAGGCTTGCCGGAAGCGCGGGCGCGCAGGAAGGCGGGGGCGAAATCCTCCGTCTTCTCGACGGTTTCGCCGTGGCCGCCATAGGCCTTGGCGAGTGCGGCGAAATCGGGGTTCGTCAGATCGGTGGCACTGACGCGACCCGGATATTCGCGCTCCTGATGCATGCGGATCGTGCCATACATGCTGTTGTTGATGACAAGCGTGATGATCGGCAGATTGTAGCGGATGGCGGTTGCGAATTCCTGGCCATGCATCATGAAACAGCCGTCGCCGGCAAAGCAGATGACCTCACGTTTGGGGAAGAGTTGCTTGGCGGCGACTGCTGCCGGAAGACCATAACCCATGGAGCCGGAGGTTGGAGCAGCCTGGGTGTTGAAGGCCTGGAAACGGTGGAAGCGATGCAGCCAGGTGGCGTAATTACCCGCACCATTGGTGAAGATGGCGTCCTTCGGCGTATTGGCCTCGATCCATTCCATGATCGGGCCCATCTGCACAGTACCAGGGCAGGCCTTCGGCGGCGTCGACCAGGCGAGATAGGCGGCGTGCATGGTCTCGGTGCGTCCAGCCCAGGCCGGGGCGGCAGGTGCATCGAGCGATGCGAGTGCTGCCACGAATTCCTCAGGGGCGGCGCAGATTGCGAGATCGGCGCGGTAGACGCGGCCGAGTTCGGACGGGTCTGGGTGGATGTGGACCAGTTTTTGCGCCGGGTAGGGGATGTCCATCAGGGTGTAGGAAGAGGACGGCATTTCCGAGAAGCGGCCGCCGAGCAGGATCAGGAGATCGGCTTCCTTCACTTCCTTGGCGAGCGCCGGGTTGATGCCGATGCCGACATCGCCGGCGTAAGACGGATGCAAGTGATCGAAGAGCATCTGGCGGCGGAAGGAGCAGCCGACCGGCAGCTTGAACTTTGCGGCAAAAGCCTGGATGCCGGCGACCGAGGTTTCGCTCCAGCGGGTGCCTCCGAGAACCACCATCGGGCGCTTGGCGGTTTTTAGCAATTCGCCGAGGGCGGCGATCTGAGAGGGGCCAGGATGGGCCTCGACGGAGGTGTAGGGTTTCGCTTCCGGCGCTTCGACTTCGTCGAGCAGCATGTCTTCCGGCAGCGTCAGCACGACCGGGCCGGGGCGGCCCGAGGTGGCGACGGCAAAGGCGCGGGTGATGAATTCCGGGATGCGGCGGGCGTCGTCGATCTCGCCAACCCATTTGGCGAATTCGGTGAAGGCGCGGCGGTATTCGACTTCCTGGAAAGCTTCGCGCTCCTTCATGTCGCGGCCGATCTGGCCGATGAAGAGGATCATCGGGATCGAATCCTGCTTTGCCACATGCAGGCCGGCAGAGGCGTTCGTCGCGCCCGGACCACGGGTCACCATGCAGATGCCGGGTTTGCCGGTGAGGCGGCCCCAGGTGTCGGCCATCATCGCGGCGCCGCCTTCCTGGCGGCAGACCAACGTCTCGATGCCGCTGTCTTTGAGCGCGTCGAGCACGGCGAGATAGCTTTCGCCGGGAACGCAGGACACGCGCTCGACGCCGTTGGCCTTCAAGGCTTCGACAACAAGGGCTCCGCCGGTTCTCTTCATTTCGTCTTCCTTTCCAGCTCGGCCAGTTCGGCCAGAATGTCTTCGCCATGCTCGCCGATACGCGGGCTCGGGCGCTCGTAGCGCAGGGGGGTCTCGGAGAGCACGATCGGCGTGCGCACGCTCGGGATCACGGTGCCCTTGTCGTCGGTCAGGTCAATCTTCAACCCGCGGGCCTGAACCTGGGGGTCGGCGAACATTTCCTCGATCGAATTGATCGGCCCGGCTGGCACGGCATTGGCTTCGCAGGCGGACAGCAGATCGCGCTTTTGCCACTTCGCCGTTTCGGTCGTGACGATGCGGCGGACCTCGAGCTTGTTGGCGACGCGGGCCTTGTTGGTCGCGAAGCGCTCATCCTCGGCGACCGAGGCTATGCCCAGGATCGTGCAGAGGCGCTTGAACTGGCCGTCATTGCCGACGGCGAGGATCAGATGGCCGTCGGCGGTTGGCACCACTTCATAGGGGCTGATGTTCGGATGGGCATTGCCGAGCCGGGTCGGCGGTTTGCCCGAGATCAGGTAGTTCATGTTCTGGTTGGCCAGCACTGCCGACATGACGTCAAGCAGGGCCATGTCGACGAACTGGCCCTGGCCGGTGCGCATCACATGAATGAGGGCGGCCTGGATGGCGGTGACTGCATAGATGCCCGTGAAGATGTCGGCAATCGCCACGCCCGCCTTCATCGGCTCGCCGGTCGTCTCACCGGTGATCGACATGAAGCCGGACATGCCCTGGACGATATAGTCGTAGCCGGCAAAATCCGCATACGGGCCGTTCTGGCCGAAGCCGGTGATCGAGCAGTAGACGAGCTTCGGGTTGATCGCCTTCAGGCTCTCGTAATCGAGGCCGTATTTTTCGAGACCGCCGCGCTTGAAGTTCTCGATCACCACGTCGGCCGTGGCGCAGAGGCGGCGCACCGTTTCCTGTCCCTCCGCCGTCTTCAGGTCGACTGCTATCGAGCGTTTGTTCCGGTTGGTGGAGTGGTAATAGGCGGCCGAGAGGTTTTCGCCATCGGCCCCCTCGACGAAGGGCGGTCCCCAGGCGCGGGTGTCGTCGCCACCTTCGGGGTTTTCCACCTTGATCACATCGGCGCCGAGATCGGCCAGCATCTGGCCCGCCCAGGGGCCTGCGAGTACGCGGGCCAATTCGATCACACGGATGCCGGTGAGCGGGGCAGGGGATGGTGGCTTGGACGTCATTGGGCGATCCTGTGCGGCGTCGTCAGATCAGGCGATCCGACATTAATGGATCTCCTGCCATGACAAGAACTGCTATCGACAGAGCTATATCGCCCCATTTTGCCATTCGCACCTGATATTCTCTCATGGCATCATTCCGTTTCGGCAAGATCTGGCCAAATCAGGGGCCGAGATTGGCGAGCCAAGCGAGGAAATCGGCAATCGGTCTTTCGCGACCGATCTCGTTCAGCGTCTCATGGCGCATGCCGTCATAGACCGTGGTTTCGACATCCGTCATGCCGACATCGAGCATGCGCTGGCCGAGCCAGCGGATCTCGCGGCCCATGTTGGTCGCGGGGTCTTCGGCGCCGCCGACCAGATAGACGGGGAGGCGTTGCGGCAGGCGCTCGAGACGTTCGGGGGCGGGGCCTGCGAACGTCAGGCGAAAGATATCGCGCCACATCGCGACGCTGGCATCGAAGCCGCAAAGCGGATCGGCGATATAGGCGTCGACCTCGCGCGCGTCATGCGACAGCCAGTCGAAGGCGGTGCGGTGGCCCTTGATGGCGCGGCCCCAGGCGGCGAAGGTGGCCTTCGGCAGGATGAGGGAGGGGACGTCCGAGCCCTTCAGCATCTGTTCGAGAGAAAGCACGCCCTGGGCAAAGCGTCCGGCAAGGCCGGGATTGAAGTTGGAATTCCAGATCGTCAGGGCGTGGAAGGCTTGTGGGTGCTCCGTCGCGACGTTGAGCGCGATCAGGCCGCCCATGGAGTGACCGAAGAGGATGACCGGAAGCCCGGGATGGGTTTCGACGGCAAGCTCGCGCATGGCCATGACGTCGGCGATGACCTTTGCGACGCCGTCGCGGCGCGCGAACAATCCGAGTTGGGCGTCGGGTGCCGTCGTCTCGCCGTGTCCCCGGTGATCATGGGCAAAGACGTGGTAGCCGTGGGCGGCGAGAGCCGAGGCAAACCCCTCGTAGCGCCGCGAATGTTCTGCCAGGCCGTGGCAGATGAGGACGATGCCGCGCGGCTCGGTCGTCGATGGCTGGTGGTGATAGGCCAGCCGCGCGCCGGATGGTGATTGGTGAAAGGCAAGATCTGAAAACATTTGGTTCCCCCGATGGCGCGATAGGAGGTCATTTCTCTGCCATGCGCAATAGCGTCAATGGCTTGACCCCTGATGCGCGAACAAGCCGGCGAAGAACGAACCCGGTCGGCGAGGCGGAGATGCGGAACGATCTGAAGCTTGCGAGAACTGCTGTATTTCTCGGCAGTTTTTTGTGCGCCGCATTGCCCCAAGGACGCAATTCGCCTACATAGCGGGCCAATTCCCATTCCCGCCGGAGCAAGACCCCATGGCACGCCAGTTCATCTATCACATGTCGGGACTTAGCAAGTCCTACGGCGCAAAGAAGATTCTCGAGAACATTCATCTCTCGTTCTATCCCGATGCCAAGATCGGTATCCTCGGTCCGAACGGTGCGGGTAAGTCGACCGTGCTGCGCATCATCGCCGGTCAGGACAAGGAATACACGGGTGAAGCCTGGCTCGCCGAAGGCGCGACCGTCGGTTACCTCGAGCAGGAGCCGCATCTCGATCCGGCGAAGAATGCCTTCGAGAATGTCATGGAAGGCGTGGCCGACAAGCAGGCCGTGCTCGATCGCTACAACGAGCTGATGATGAACTATTCCGACGAGACGGCGGAAGAGGGCTCCAAGCTTCAGGACATCATCGACAGCCAGAACCTCTGGGACCTCGAACAGCAGGTCGAGATGGCGATGGAAGCGCTGCGCTGCCCGCCGAAGGATGCAGACGTCACGCTTCTTTCGGGTGGTGAGCGTCGTCGTATCGCGCTTTGCCGTCTGCTGCTGTCGCAGCCGGACCTGCTTTTGCTCGACGAACCGACCAACCACTTGGACGCCGAGACGATCGCCTGGCTCGAAAAGCACCTGCGCGACTATCCGGGCGCCGTGATGATGATCACCCACGATCGCTACTTCCTCGACAACGTCACCGGCTGGATCCTCGAACTCGACCGCGGTCGTGGCATTCCCTACGAAGGCAACTACTCCGCTTATCTGCAGGCGAAAGCCAAGCGCATGCAGCAGGAAGCGCGTGAAGATGCCGGTCGCCAGAAGGCGATCTCTCGCGAACAGGAATGGATTGCATCCAGCCCCAAGGCCCGTCAGGCCAAGTCCAAGGCCCGTATCAAGGCCTATGAGCAGCTGGTCGATGCCGCCGAAGGCATTCGTCCCGGCGATGCGCAGATCATCATTCCGGTCTCCGAGCGCCTCGGCAATGTCGTCATCGAGCTCGACGGCATCACCAAGGGCTTCGAGGGCCGCACGCTGATCAACGATCTCTCGATCAAGCTGCCGCCTGGCGGCATCGTCGGTATTATCGGTCCGAACGGTGCCGGCAAGTCGACGCTGTTCAAGATGATCACCGGTCAGGAAAAGCCGGATGCGGGTTCGATCCGCATCGGTGACACCGTGCATCTCGGCTATGTCGACCAGAGCCGCGACTCGCTCGATCCCAACAAGACGGTATGGGAAGAGATCTCTGGCGGTGCCGAAATCATCAAGCTCGGCAAGTTCGACATGAACTCCCGCGCCTATTGCGGCGCCTTCAACTTCAAGGGTGGCGACCAGCAGCAGAAGGTCGGCAATCTCTCGGGCGGTCAGCGCAACCGCGTTCACTTGGCCAAGATGCTGAAGGCCGGCGGCAACGTTCTTCTGCTCGACGAACCGACCAACGACCTTGATACGGAAACGCTCGGTGCTCTTGAAACGGCGCTCGAAAACTTCGCCGGTTGCGCGATCATCATCTCTCACGATCGCATGTTCCTCGACCGTCTCGCGACCCATATCCTGGCGTTCGAAGGTGACGGCCATGTCGAGTGGTTCGAAGGCAACTTCGAAGACTACGAACAGGACAAGATCCGTCGTCTCGGCCCCGATGCGCTGAACCCGGGCAGCCAGGCCTACAAGCGCCTGACGCGCTAAACCCGAACGGGTTATCTGGTTAACTTCGAAGCATGATCAAAGTGGCTCGCAATGTGTGCGAGCCACTTTGCGTTTGAGATACTCGAAACGCCTTGCGTCAATATATCTGCTTATTGCTATAAACTGACTGTAAACAGTTTGTGTGTCATACCAATTGCGAGGGGCTGCGCATCAGGCGCAGTGGGAATTGGCAGAAGACGACATCAGGTCCGCCTTCTCTGTCTGGAGGGAATTGACAGGTGTCTATCCTGGGAAGAATTTCATTTCAAAAAGCACTGACCCTGATTGCGTTGGTGCCGTTGCTTGCCGTCACCGGTCTTGGTGGCGCGGCGGGCTATAACAGCTATCTGGAGTATCAGAAGCTCACACGCGCCGCAGCACTCGCGGAGCTCGCCTATCAAGGCGGCGAGCTGATGATGATCATGCCGCTGGAGACGGCGCCCAACCGTCTGGAGATCCGCAAACAATCGGATGCGATCTACCAGGCCATGATCGATCAGATGACTGAGCTCGATCGCATGGGATATGGCGATCCGATCACCGTGCAGCTTCGGAGCAATCTGGAGAAGATGTATGCCCGGATGCCGGAGTATCGCCAGAAAATCGATGCCGGCGACAAGGACCCGATCCTGCCGCTGCGCTACGCCCAGCCGGTCGCTGCAGCCGGCCTTGACCTGACGCTCAGAACGGCAAGCCTCACCGAGGACCTGACGCTCTCGTCCGACATCCGTGCCCATCATGCGCTGATGAAGGTCAACGAAGCCTATCTCGGTCTCAATCGCATGGGCCAGTTCTACATCGAGAACGGTGCTTTCGGCAAAGCCGAGCTTGTCCGGTTCAGCGCTCTGCAGAGCCAGTTGCGGACCTTTGACGGTCCGTTCCGTGAGCTTGCACGGCCGGATGTGATCAGCCGTTTCTATTCCTTCTTCGATACGGCAGAGGGCAAGCAGATCAGCGAAACGCTCCAGGCCATGGAGAGCCTCGAGGACTACACGGGGCCGCGAGATGCAAAGCCATTCACCGACAGTATGGCGAAGCGCCGCGACTTTGCGGCCGCGATCATCCGCGACAACGCTACGGCGTTCCTGGATTCGATCAATGAGCGTCTGGCAGATGCGCGCTTCGGCATGATTTCCGCGATCGTCGCTCTTTCCGGCTTTATCCTGCTGGTCGTGGCCTTCAGTGTCTCCATCACCCGCACGCTATCCCGCTCCATCGGGCGGGTCAGCGGCTCGATGATCGGACTGGCCAATGGCGATACGCTACAGTCCATCCCGTTCACTGAGCGCACCGATGAGATCGGGGCCATGGCTCGCTCCGTCGAGGTCTTCCGCGAAGCTGCCATTCGCAATGCCGAACTGGAAGCCGAAGCGTCGGAAAGTCGGGTTCGCACCGAGCGCGAGCGTGCCGAGATGCAGGCGCGCGCGGAAGCGGATGCCGAGGAGCGACTGACCAAAGCAACGGGCACGCTGGCCGCAGGGCTCAAGCGACTTGCTTCGGGCGATCTGCTTTGCGAGATCGAGGAGGAGTTCGCTCCGCAGTTCGAAGCGCTCCGCCACGACTTCAACACTTCGGTGCAGCAGCTGCGTGGCGTGCTGGTTTCGGTCGGCCGTTCGGCTCATGCCGTCAGCGGCGGCTCGGGCGAAATCTCGCATGCATCCGACGATCTGGCCAAGCGCACCGAACAGCAGGCGGCCTCGCTCGAGGAGACCGCAGCGGCGCTCGAAGAGATCACCTCCAACGTGACGGCCACGTCGCGCCGCACCGGCGAGGCGCGCGACATCGTGCGCAATACCCGCAGCCGCGCGGAACAGTCCGGTGTGGTGGTCGGCAATGCCGTGACTGCCATGGAGCGGATCGAACATGCTTCCAAGCAGATCAGCCAGATCATCGGCGTGATCGACGAGATCGCCTTCCAGACAAACCTCTTGGCGCTCAATGCCGGCGTCGAGGCCGCACGTGCGGGTGAGGCGGGCAAGGGCTTTGCGGTTGTCGCGCAGGAGGTTCGCGAGCTCGCACAACGCTCGGCGAATGCGGCGAAGGAAATCAAGGCGCTGATCGGCAATTCCGAAGTCGCTGTCAGCGAAGGCGTGAAACTGGTCAACGAGACCGGCGACGGCCTGACAGCGATCGCGGGTCTGGTGCAGGCGATCAACGAGCATATGGACGCCATCGCCTCTGCCGCGCAGGAACAGTCGGTCGGTCTCGGTGAGGTCAACCAGGCCGTCAACCACATGGACCAGGCGACCCAGAAGAACGCGGCCATGGTGGAGGAGATGAACGCGGCATCCGCGGGTCTTGCACAGGAGGCCGCGAGCCTTGCGGAACTGTTGCAGCGTTTCCGGACGGGGCAGGGCAGCACCAGTGCCTCGGCTGGCCAGGCTTCGCGTCAGACCCGTTCGGCGGCTCCACCATCGCCGTCACCAGCACGCGCAGCTGTACCGGCAACGCAGCAAGCTGCTCCGCGTCGCATGACGCCGGCTGTGTCAGGAAATACCGCGCTCGCAAGCGAGAGTTGGGAAGAGTTCTGAGGCTTCAGCCCATCGCTGAACGACTGTCTCACTGAGACGCTGACGGCCGCCTGAAGAGGCGGCCGTTTTGCATTTCGACCTCAAGCAGGCATTGGTCGCGGATTAAGGCTTGCATCACACCAAAAACGGACATAAAGATATCTTTATGTCGTTATTGCGGTGGTATGAATGAAACTCGGTGTCGATACTCTTGTGGAATTGCTGAAGGCGGCGGGCGAGCCCACCCGCCTGCGTCTTCTGACGCTTCTGTCTGCGGGCGATCTCACGGTCACCGACCTTACAGAAATTCTCGGCCAGTCGCAGCCACGAATATCGCGTCATCTCAAACTGCTCGCGGAAGCCGACCTGATTGACCGCTATCAGGAGGGTGCCTGGGCCTATTTTCGGCTGAAACAGGACGGCTCGGGCGCGGCACTGGTTCGACTGCTGCTAGATGCTGCCGAGGAGAGCGATCCTGTCCTCCAGCGTGACAGGGACCGTCTGGCCGGCGTCAAGCGGGCGAGGGCGGAGAAGGCGCAGGCCTATTTCAGCCGCAACGCTTCCGAATGGGACGAGCTTCGCCGCCTGCATGTCAACGATGCCGATGTGGAAGCGGCATTGCTGCGGATCGTCGGAACCGATGCGGTCGAATCCATGCTCGACCTCGGCACAGGCACCGGCCGCATCCTGCAACTGCTTTCGCCGCGTTACCGTCGGGCAATCGGCATCGATGCCAGCCGCGACATGCTTGCGGTCGCCCGTTCCAACCTCGACAAGGAAGGTATCCTGTCAGCGAGCGTACGTCACGGCGACATCCTGAACCTGCCGCTCGATGCTGGAGACTACGACCTCGTGACGATCCATCAGGTTCTGCACTTCCTTGAAGAGCCGGAGCTGGCGCTCGCCGAAGCCGCGCGCATGCTAAAGCCGGGCGGTCGGCTCGCCATCATCGATCTGGCACCCCATGCCCATGAATATCTTCGGGATGAGCACGCCCATGTGCGGCTCGGCTTCTCTCATGCCGTCATGGCCGAATGGCTGGACCGCCAGGGATTGGCCGTCGAGGACGTCATCGACCTGCCGCCGGAAACTGCGGCGGGGCGCGGGCTCACCGTGACCATCTGGCTTGCCCGGCGCGGGAGTGCTGCCGGCAGGGCCACTTCAGTACCACCCCTCGCCTTGACCGGGAGCAGATAAATGACCAAGCCCGAACGGCCGATCGCCAAGACCCCTCATGCGCGGATCTCCTTCGAGTTCTTCCCGCCCAAGTCGCCCGATATGGAGGATCAGCTCTGGCAGACGGTGAAGGCCTTGCAGCCTTACCAGCCGGATTTCGTTTCGGTGACCTATGGGGCAGGTGGGACGACACGCGAGCCGACCCTTGCGACCGTCAAGCGGTTGATTGCCGACACCTCACTCGCCACCGCGTCCCATCTCACCTGTGTGGGGGCGACGCGTGACGAGGTACGTGCCGTCGTCGAAGAGTTCCAAGCGGCCGGTGTTCGTCACTTCGTGGCGCTGCGTGGCGACCCACAAGGCGGCATGGGCAGCCGTTATGCGCCGCATCCGGGCGGCTTCGTCAACGCTGCCGACCTCGTCTCCGGTCTGCGTGACCTGGGCGACTTCGAGATCTCTGTCTCGGCCTATCCCGAACGCCATCCGGAAAGCGAAAATGACGATGTCGATCTCGACATGCTCAAGCAGAAGGTCGATGCCGGGGCAACGCGCGCTCTGACGCAATTCTTCTTCGACAACGATATCTTCGAGCGCTACCTAGAACGGGTGCGGGCGGCGGGGATCACCATCCCGATCGTGCCGGGCATCATGCCGATCCAGAACCTGACGCAGCTGAAGCGCTTTGCCTCGATGTGCGGCGCCAGCACCCCGTCATTCCTCGACGAGCGTTTCGAGGGGACGGAAGGCGATGCTCAGGCGCGTGCGGCGGTTGCGGCCGACATTGCGGCAGAGCAGATCGCCGATCTCTCGCGTCGCGGCATCGAAGAGTTTCACATCTACACGATGAACCGGGCGCCACTGACCATCGCGACCCTGGAACGCCTCGGCATCGCCGCGAAGGTCGGCGAGGTCTCCAACGCGGCCGCCTGATTTCCGTCGTCACGGCATAAAAAGAGGCGCAGGACTTAAGTGTCCTGCGCCTCTTACTTGTTTTGAAATGGTATCTGCTGGAGAGAGGCCTAACCTGGCCAACTCATGGGTTTCAGTTGTTTAGACCCGTGTCAGATAAACAGCATCGTCGCGATGAAAACAAACGCTGCACCGACGATCAGGACATTAATTGAATTGGTCAGTCCCATGTGTGCCTCCTTGCGTTGACCGTTAGATATTATGTCTGATTTGTGTCGGCGCAAGGGCCAATCTGTGCTGCGCTGCGTCAATAAGCAGTGAAAAAGGTATCCATAACATACGATAAGCAAGTTTAATCAACGGGTTGATGTCGCTCTCGCGCTGTTAATGAAGTTTAATTTCCGTGAGCGTTTTCTCACTCGATTTCGAGGGACTGAAATGCTCACGGCTCATCTGAAGGACAAACGCTGCAAACAAAAAGGCCGGGGCGTGGAGGCGCCCCGGCTCGATCATGTGGTCGCAGATGCTGATATCAGAGCGCGGCCAGCAGTGCCGGTGTCGGCCAGCCATCGGCGGGTAGGCCCACCCGCTGCTGCTCCTTCTGCACCGCGACGCGCGTGCCCGCGCCAAGGATTCCGTCGATCTTACCGACGTCATGGCCAAGGGCCTGCAGCTTGGTCTGCAGCGCCATCATCTGGTCGGTGTCGAGGCCCTGTTCCGGATTGCCCTTCTGGTAGGCAGGCGCGCCGCTGAAGCGCGTGGCGAAGTAGGCTGCCGAGGTCGTGTAGATGAAGGACTGATTCCATTCGAGATAGATGTTGAAGTTCGGATAGGTCATGAAGGCCGGTCCCTTGCGACCCTGCGGCAGAATCAGCGAGGCGGGCAGGGCAGAGAAAGCCGTCTCGCCGTCGCGGGGCTGAACGCCAAGCGCAAACCACTCTCCTGCCGTCATCGTGCCTCCAAGGCCGGACTTCTCGAAGGGCAGGTTTTCCGGAATGCTGACTTCCTGGATCCAGGGTTCTCCGCGCTTGAAGCCGAGGTGCTGAATGAAGCGTGCAGCCGTGAGAAGGGCGTCAGGGCTGCTCTGCTTGACGTTCACATGGTTGTCGCCATCGCCATCCACGCCGAAGGCGATGATGTCTTGGGGGAGCATCTGCACCTGGCCAATTTCGCCAGCCCAGGCTCCGGTGTTGGTCGCAGGGTCCAGATCGCCATGCTCGACCATCTTGATGAGCGCCAGAAGTTGCGGACGGAAGAGTTCCGGGCGGCGGCAATCATGGGCGAGCGTGACCAGCGCATTGCGCGTGTTGAAATCACCCTGTACCGCGCCGAAGTCCGTTTCCTTGGCCCAGAAGGCGGCGATGACGCCGGCCGGTACGCCATATTCCTGTTCGGCGCGCGCGAAGACCTCGGAATATTCTCTGATCTTCTGCAGGCCGGTGTCGAGGCGTGCCTGACTGCCGGTGCGACTCGAGAATTCCAGGAAGGTCTGCCGGAAGACGCCCTGCGAGCGGTCGCGGGACAGAACCTTCTGGTCGATGGCGGCACCCGCAAGCGCCCTGTCGGCAATTTCGGCCGGCGTGCCTGCGGCAACGGCTTCCGCCTTCACGCCTTCGAGGAAGGTCGCGAGATCGCCGCCGCATTGCTGTTGCGCCTGGGCAAAACCGGCAGAGGCAAGAATGAGGGCAAGAGGGAGCGCATGACGCAGGGCTTTGTTCATCGATCAGTCCTTCGGGTTGCGTGCCAGTGCAGGCCTCCTCTTGAGGCGGCCTGCACTGGCATGAGTTTGTTTCTCAGAGCCTCTAGGCCGTGTTTGCGATCATTTCGAGACGGCGGCGACCCAGTTCTGCCAGTTCTTCTGGGTGCCGGCGAAAACGTTGATGTCGGTTTCGCCGCGGATACCGGGAATGACGCCTGTCGACGTGTATTGCCAGAAGGACCAGCGCCGTTCCGGATAGATCACGCTTGGGTGCTGCGCCACGGCCCTGACCCAAAAGTGATGGTCCTTGAACGCGCCTTCGAGATTGTCCCGATGAAAGTCGACGGAGGTGTAGATGATCGGACGCTTGCCGAAATGGGCCTCGATGCGCTGCATGAAGCGCTGCATCTCCCTGCGTACCGTCGCGGGGTCAGGACGCAGGCGGCAGGTCGGAGACGTGGGGTTCCATTCGACGTCGAGAACCGGCGGCAGGAGATTGGCATCACGCGGCACATTCTTGATGAACCAGTCGGCTTGTTCGTCGGCCGTCGAACAGAAATAGTAGAAGTGGTAGGCGGCGTGCGGGATCCCGGCATCGCTGGCGCCCTTCCAGTAGTCGTGGAAACGGGGATCGAGCATGTCCTTGCCTTCCGTCGCCTTGATGAAGACGAAGGAAACGCCCGACTTCTTCACCTGGCGCCAATCGACATCGCCGTTCCACTTGGAGACGTCGATGCCGTGCACTTCGTGACGATGCGGTGTCTTGCCGTCGAAATGCTGGGGATCGTTGTCCTGGAAGCGCGGCGAAAGAGAGGCTGTCTCCAGGAGGTCGTATGAGCCCGAGGTACAGCCCGAGACTGCAAGACAGAGGGGAAGAAGGAATGTGGGAAGCCACCGCATCGAGGGTCCGTGATCTCATCATTAGGGAAGATGCCCCGAAAGGTGCAACAACGACACGTTTGGGAGCCGACCATCGTCGCCCATCATCGTCAATTCCGGATTAGATGCAATCTTGCTTGCGCGAGGCCGTCAGCGGGTGATGACCGCATGCCAGGCATAGCCGCGGCAGAGGGGCTTGAATCTCAGCTGCAGGCCCTGTGCCGCCGCCCGCTCGTCCAGGACGCTTTTCAGATCCGGGCGCGGGGTGACGTGGAAGCGGGCAAGCCAGGCTTGCAGACCCCTTTGAAACCAGTGGGGCAGGCGCTCCTGCTGACCGAAATCGACGATGTGCAGGGAGCCGTCAGGGGCAAGCGCCTCGATGCCCCGGTCGATGGCACTCTGCCAATCGGGGATCATCGAAAGGGCATAGGAGATCATCACTCGATCAAAATGCGGCTGTCCGAAATCTGAAGCGCGAAATGTCGTTGCGTCGGCGACCTCTAGCCTTGGGCGCGACGCCTTGCCCTCGAACTTGGCCTGGGCTGTTGCGAGCATCTCTGCCGAAATGTCGAGGCCGAAGAGGTTTGCATGCGGAAAGTGCCGCCGGGCAAGGACGAGGTTGCGCCCCGTGCCGCAACCGATTTCCAGGAGTGAGCCGCCGTTTTGCAGATCGAGCCTTGCGATCATGTGGTCTCGACCGAGCAGGTAGTATTTCCGCGTCAGGTCGTAGATGTGCCGCTGATAACGATACATCCGGTCCATGCGCTCCGCATGGTCCCGGCTTTCGGTCGCAGCGAGGGCGGCAGGGCTCTCGCTCATGCGGGCCGCTTCTCATAGATGTGGAAGCCACCATAGATGGCGGAGCGGTCCTGCGTGTTGAGGGCATGCGAGCGTTCGGCCTGATAATGCCATTGGTCGAGAAGGTCGGGTGCGAGCTTTCCGTTCAGGATGCTGTCTTCCGCGGCGGTGCGGAAGATGACGCGGGCGCCTTCGGAGGCGGTGCGGGTGATCTCGGTCCACAGGTCGTTCAGCTGTCGCTCGTTCATCCAGTCCTGTGCGTCGAGGAGGACGTAGCGATCGACGCTGCCAGCGGGCTTTCTCGCCAGGAGTTCGGTGAAGTTGGCGTGGTGAACGGTCACGCGATCCGTCGTCTCCCTGATGGCATGATAGTGCTGTTCCTGCAGGTAGGTCGGCAGGACACCTTCTTCCGCCTTCGGATAGCGGCGGAGGAAGGCCTGCCAGGCGAAATAATTGTCGCGCAGCAGAAAATGGCAGCAGAGCTTTTCCAGACGATGGCGCAGGACGGGGGCGATGGTCCCGTCACTGGCCAGCGATGCGAGCTCGTCATATTGCTGTGGCGGGATGCCGAGGCCGAAGAGCGAACTCTTGCGGCGGGTCAGCCAGCGAATGAGCGGCTTGTCGAACAAGGGTGCAACGCGGCTGTCGAAGAACATGCGCTGCTCGCGCAAGGAGCGGGTTTCGGCGAGCTCCTCCAGGCGAACGCCATGGCTGCGGGCGATCAGGTGGCCGATGGTGATGAACCGCCCGAGAAGGCCCGTGCGGTAGATGTTGCGGTTGAAGACGGAGATGCGGCGACGCCCCGTCACGCCGCGAGCCTCCCAGTGGCGCCGCGTGGCGGCATCGAGATTGGGTGCTATGTGGCGGTCATACATCCGTGCGTTCGTCCTGACAGCCTGTTCGCCGAGCAGGCGACGGACGGAGGCATGGTCTGGCAGGTGGCGGAAGGCGGCAAGCTTCAGGCGATTGAGCGCGATATGGTTCGGGTTCAGGTCGACCACATCGATCGAGGCCGGGCGGCGGCTGAGATAGGCGAGCATGTTGCAGCCGCCCGAGCCGATGGTGACGATACGATGGCCTTCGGAAAGATCCATGGCCTGCATGTCGACCTCGGGATCTTCCCAGATCTGCGCATAGACGAGGCCGGAGAACAGTAGACCGAACAGCCTTTCAGACAGGCCCGCAGGTGAAAGAGCGGCATGCTGCAGCAATGCACCCTTCAGCTTCTCGTTTCCACGAAATCCGGCATCGGGTGCAAGCTCAGTCATGTCGATCCGCCGTCCTGTTGGGTTTCACGGCGTGTAGCGCTCGGGTGCTACAGTTTGATGACGTGGTTGACGGGAGGGCGGTAACCGAATTTCAATGCATTTTATACAAATTGTCCTCAGTTATTTTAGGGGTGTTTAACATGATGTTAAGTGAAATCCCGTTTGGGAGGCGACTGCGTTACGGACTTGCCGGTTTTCTGGGCGGCGCTGCAGCGCCGGCCGCCATGGCTCTGCCCGTTGTGGCGCAGTCCGGATTTGATGCTCTTTCCACAGCTTTTCTGAGTGAATGGTCCTCGCTCGCGGCCATCAGTCTGCCGCTTGTCGGTACCGCGGTCGGATGGCGAATCGCGTCCTGGGAGGCGATGTTGCATGAGCGTATCCGCCACCTCGAAGGCGGTGCGACGGCGCTCGAAGCGGCCTCGCGTTTCGATGGACTGACCGGCCTCGGCAACCGTCAGGCGCTGAATGAAGCACTTGAAGCCGTGATGGTGGCACGCGGTCCTTCGGGCGGGACGCTGCTGCTGATCGATCTCGACCGGTTCAAATATGTCAACGATACGCTCGGACATGCGGCGGGCGATGCACTGCTGATCGGCGTGGCCGATCGTTTGCGTCAGGCTTCGGGCGAGGGGGCGCAGCTCTTTCGTCTCGGGGCCGACGAGTTCGCCGTCATCCTGCCGCAGGCGCTACGCCGCCCGGTGGCGGAGTTCGTCTGCCTGGCGATCGAAGCCGCGCTCGCTGAACCCTTCATACTGGAGCAGGGCCGCGTGATGGCCGGTGTCAGTATCGGTGCAACCCTCATGTCTGCCGAGGACAGGGAGGTTGCAGACGTCCTGCAGCGGGCCGATCTTGCGCTCTACCGCGCCAAGGAGGTCTTTGGGCCTGCCCACGCCTTCTACGATGAAGCTCTCGCCCGCGAAGTGAAGGAAGGGCTTGAGCTCGAACGCGACCTGTCGCGCGGCTTTGTCGACGGGGAGTTCTATCTCGAATACCAGCCGATCGTCGCCGTGGAGAATGGCGATGTGCGTTCGCTGGAGGCGCTGCTGCGCTGGCGCCATCCGAAGAGGGGACTGATCACACCCGACATCTTCATCCCGCTCGCAGAGAAGACCGGTATCATCCAGGTGATCGGCAAATGGGTCGTACAACAGGCTTGTGCTGCAGCCGTGACCTGGCCGGCACCGACTGGGGTCAGCGTCAACGTGTCGGGCGATCAGTTCAAGGATCCGAACTTCGTCACGCATATCCTCGATTGTCTGGTGGAAACAGGGCTCTCGCCCGAGCGGCTGACGATCGAAGTGACCGAAGCGGTGTTTTCCGTTGATATCGATCTTGTTTGCCGCAGTCTCGCCGAGCTTCGGTCGAGCGGTGTGCGCATCGCGCTCGACGATTTCGGCACCGGCTTCTCGTCGATCAACAATCTCCGGCTCTTCCCGCTCGATGAACTGAAGATCGATCGCTCCTTCGCGAACCAGATGCTCGAGACAAGCCAGGGGGCGAAACTCGTCGACCTCATGCACAAGCTGTCGGAAACCTTCCAGATCCGGACCACCATCGAGGGGATCGAGACCAAGAACCAGTTGGACTTCATCAAGCGTCTGGGTATCGGCGAGGCTCAAGGGTTCCTGTTTTCGCGCCCCTTCGCCGCGGCGGAGGCCTTGAGCTATCTGCAGGCTCGCCTGGCGCAGCGTGCAGCGACTGTCGGTTGAAAGTCGCGGGATAACTTGAGGCATCCGACATCCTCATCTTTCGCCTGTCATCCATTCCTGCTTCGATAGTGGCAGCAGGAGGATTGGTTGATGCGGAAACTGATGACGTGGGGCGTTCGGGTGGCGGTGGCCCTTGTCGGCATCATTACGGTGGCCGTAGCCTGGATCCTTGTGTATCCGCCCGAACTGCTCAGGGTTGGCACCGGCTATGCCGCGAAGATCGTCTGCTCGAATGTCTTCATCGCCGGTCGCGACGCCGACGAAGTGCTGCGCGATGATGTGCAGGCCCCCGGACACCCGCTGCTGAAACTCGTGCGCGCCGAGGTCGATCTCGAACAGGGCCTGGTCAAAACTGCCCTGCTGGGCTTTGTCGCACCATCGACCGCGCTGCATCGAACCGGCCTCGGCTGCGCGACCTTGAGCGATTCTGCGATCGAGGCGGCGAGGGGGCTGTCTGCTCCGCCGGCAGAAGCCGCCTCGGTGGACATGGCTGCGGCCTGGCCGGAGGGTGACGCAGTGCCAGAGAACGATCCTCGGCTGCAGGCCATACTCTCTGATGCCGACCTTCTCGGACCGAGCGCCCGCGCAGTCGTCGTCGTCAAGGACGGCCGGATCGTCGGTGAGGCCTATGGCCCGGGTTTCAATGCGGACACACCGCTCCTTGGCTGGTCGATGACGAAGACGGTCACAGCCGCGCTCATCGGCATCCTCAAGGGGGAGGGCCGGATCGACGAGAGTGCGACGAAGCTGTTTTTGGAATGGAATGGTGACAGTCGTGGCGAGATCACGCTTTCGGATTTGCTCGCCATGGAAAGCGGCCTCAGCTTCAACGAGAGCTATGGCGATGTGACCGACGTGACGCGCATGCTCTATCTCGACGGAGATATGGGCGCCTATGCGGCGTCGCTGCCTCCAGCTTCAGAGCCGGGGACGCGGTTCAACTACTCTTCCGGCGAAACGGTGCTGATCTCGCGCTACTGGATGTCGCTCTTCTCGGACCGGGAGACGGCGCTCGCCTATCCGCGTGAGGCCCTGTTCGACGTGATCGGCATGGGCAGCGCAGTGCTCGAGGCGGATCCAAACGGCACCTTTGTCGGCAGTTCCTATCTCTACGCAACGGCCCGCGACTGGGCACGTTTCGGTCTTCTGATTGCGGAGAACGGACGCTGGTCCGGTCGACAGTTCGTCGATCCGTCCATCATGGCACGCATCTTCGAACCGGCTGCCGTTTCCAATGGCGCCTATACGAGAGGGCAAGCCTGGCAGAATGGTCCGGGAGACAAGGACAGCAGCTTTTCGCTGCCCGAGGAGACGCTCTGGATGCTCGGGCATGACGGCCAGTCGATTGCCGTCATTCCATCGGAAGGATTGGTGGTCGTGAGGCTTGGTCTGACGCCGCGTAGGCTCGACTACAGGCCGCAGAGACTGGTGCAGGCGGTACGCGATGCGCTGCGCTGACGACGCCGGCGGTCAACGCGTCAGGTGCAGCAGGCCCTTGCGCTTGGCATCGTAATAATAGCCACGGGAATACAGGCGGACAGCCTGATCGTGATCATTGTCCGCGACCACCCAGGCACCCTTCAAATACTTGACCGCGTATTTGATGTTGGTTTCGGCGTCGAAGAGGCCATCGGCGGGGCCGTTGTAACCCATGGCCTTGGCCGTGTTGTAGCGGATCTGCATCAGGCCGTAATTGCCCTTGCTGTAGGCGGCCGGATTGTAGCGGCTCTCGCGATGAACCACCCGATGCACGAGATCGGTCGGGATCTCATAGAGCTTGGAATATTTCTCGATGAGCGCATTTAGCCGTGTCGGGCCGACCGTATCCGGCTTGCGTCCCGCGTTGGGTGCCGACGGTTCGCCCGGGGGCGAGACGTCGAAGGGATCGCCGAAACTTGTAAGTGCCGTTGCGCGCAGCGGGGCAGCGTAAGCAAGAACGACAGGCGGCTTCGCCGCTGCAGGCTCCGTGGTAGCCGTCGCGGTGGGTGCGGGCGTCGCACTTGCAGCGGGTGGGCTGAGTGTTGCCTCGGTGGATGCCGCTGCCACGGCCATCTGCTGGCTCTCAGTGGTCGCCGGCGTCGTCACCATGGCCAGAGCATCGGTGGCTGCCGTCTGCGGCGTGGCGGGGGAAAGGGCAGAGGCTTTCAGAGCCGGGATCGGCGCTGCGGTTTCCGTGCCGGGAATGATCGGCGCGGGACCCGGGTTTGCGGCTGCAAGCTCGGCCTGTGTCGCCGCTGCCGCCTCGGGCGCAGCTGTGCCGTTCGTCGCGGCTTCGGCCGCCATGGCAGCCTGCATTTCCGGAGACTTCGGATTGGCAACCGGAGCGGCGGCAAGATCTGCCTTCACGCTCTCATCGATCGCGGTGCATCCACCCAGTCCAGCCAACAGTGAAGCAGCCATGCAGAGAGCGATGCCGCGGTCAGTTCTGACGTTCATGCCACTATCCGTTACGAGATGCACGCGAGGTCACCGGCAAATCAGCCGACTGTTCGTTTCCGTTTCTTAATCTATGCCCAGCATTGCGGCAAGCTTGCGACCTCGGGGGCATTTCGCAGATGCGTCCAGCGGCTCAGGCCGCAATCTTCCGATAGCCTGCCGTAACCGCTTTTGCAGCGATCAGGACGGTGCCGCCGGACCGGTTGGCGGTGCGGCGAACTGCATGTTTTCTGACGATTTTCCTGATACGCTCGGGGAAGAGTGCATAGACGAGGCAGGACAGGGCGGAGAGGGCGACGAAGGTCGCGCCAAGCGCGATCGCCTGCGGCAGGAACGGAGCGGCCGGCGTCAGGAATTGCGGCAGAAGTGCGGCGACCAGCAGGGCGCTGCGCGGATCACGGGATTCGCTTTCGAAGCAGTGCGCGATTACGCGCAGCGGCTTCTCCTCCGGCAGGTTGTCGTTGTCGGCCACCGGTTCGATGCCGGCCGGTGCACGCGCGAGGCCAAGCCCGAAAAGCATCAGCCAGAACAGGCCAATCCACTGGAAGATCGAGAATGTCAGCGCCGACAGCGAGATCAGCAGCCAGGAGACGGCCAGCGTCGCTGCGACAGAAACTGCGGTGCCGAGTGCAACGCCCGTGCCCGTGGCGAAGACGCTTTTGCGGCCATGGGCCAGCGCATAGGACAAAACCATGCGCTTGGACCGGCCGGGCACGACCAGAAGGGCCGCGGCGACGACTGCGAACAGGATCCAGGTAGAATGGGGCATGACACTCACTCCTCCAGAAGAGCAAGCCAGCTTTCGGCGGTCAGGTCAATGGATGGGGCGGTACTTCTGCCCGAGATAGTCCATCACTTCTTTGAACCACGGCGTGCCGAGGTCGAACGGCTTGCCGCCCTTGATCCGCGGGAACTCGATGGTCCGCAGGCGTCCGCCCTGGTCCTCGTCGTGCCCCGTGACGCCGGACACCTTGTTGAGCCCGCTTTCGACGGCGAGATCCACCATGCTCTGGATGAGGCGAAGGTCCTCGTAATTGGCGGGGGCGGAGCGGGCATAGTAGCCTGATTTCTGCACCATCGAGCGATCGGCATCGAGCAGTTTGGCAAAGTGCTTCTGGAACCAGTTGCCGACATTGATCGTGTCGAGCTTCACATGGCCGAAGGCGTCACGCTTTATTTCCTCGCCGGCGGCCTCCCGGTCGGCGACGATCTCATCCATGCAGGCACCTTCCGACACGAAGAGCGTGACGAAGCCGGTCCGGTCCATGATGTCCTTCAGGCGGGCGGCTTCACCCTCCATGTCGAAATGGGTCTCCGGCAGATAGAGGCCGTCGATGTTCTTCAGCTCCTGATTCATCATGAAGCCTTCGATGTATTCATTGTGCTGCGTGCGCTGCATGTAGGCGCGGGCGGTGGCGGCCGTCAGCCAGCCGCAATGGCGGCCCATGACCTCATGGATGACAAGCGTGCGCGGCGAGGCGCTCTGTTCGTTGGAGACGTGATCGAAGAATCGCGCGCCGACTTCGGCGGCCGTCCAGGCGCCGAGCGTCTGCTTGATCGGGTAGACGTCGTTGTCGACGGTCTTCGGCATGCCGACGACGGTCAGGTCGTAGCCGTTGGCGCCGAGATAGGCGGCCAGATCGGCGGCCGTGGTGTTGGTGTCGTCACCGCCGATGGTGTGAAGGATGGTGATGCCGTCGGCCGCCAGGCGCTCGGCGGCGACCCGCAGTGGGTTCTCGTTTTCCTTGACGAGGCCGCGCTTCACGCAATCGGCGACATTGGTGAGTTTGACGCGGCTGTTGCCGATGGGCGAGCCTCCATAGCGATGCAGCACATGGGCCTTTTCGCGCATCTCCGTTGTGATCTCGATCTTGTAGTCCATCAGCAGGCCGCGGAAGCCTGACTTGTAGGCGACGATTTCCACCTCCGGTGCGATGTCGGTGTATCGCTCGATCAACCCGCCAACGGCGGACGAGAGACAGGGCGCAAGGCCCCCGGCGGTCAACATCGCGACTTTCTGCTTGGCCATCGATCCTCCTCGGACGTTACATCGCCCGTGTCACTTCAGTGTTCAGGTGGCAAATGGATGCGATAGGCGCGGCGGCCTGTAAAGCGAAAAATTCAAGGAAATCGGGCATTTCGCAGCCATGAGCGCGGCAAATCCGGATATAATCGTTTCAATCGCGGTCGGGCGACGGATGGCGTCTGTGGATAATCGGCTGGAGGCGTGATGGAGGGAGAGTTCAGCGAAACGGATTCAAGATGAAGAAACTTTAATCCTCGCTTTAGGGGCCGGCTCCTTGCTTTTTCTGGGTATATTTGGTCAAGCTTTCAACATGATCTTCGATTTCGCCTGTGAACAGATATCGTCATTCTGGGACCGTTTGCTCGGCGCAATCGGTGATGCGGCCGGGAACGTCATCGGCAGCATTGTCGAGGCCGTACGGACGATGTTCGAAGGCGACCCGGAAACACGCCGGCGCGTTTCCTTCTCCGTGGCGATCATCGCTCTTTCGGCGAAGATGGCGAAAGCCGATGGCGTCGTGTCGAATGCCGAAGTCGAGGCCTTCCGCAAGATTTTCGAATTCCCGCCGGAAGAGGCCCGCAACGTGGCCCGGCTTTACAATCTCGCTCGCCAGGACGTCGCCGGTTTCGAGACCTATGCGAAGAACCTCGCTGGCATGTGCCGGACCTGCGACGAGTTCTGCCCGGTGCTTGAGGACATTATCGATGCCCTGTTCCACATCGCCAAGGCGGACGGCCTTGTGCATGAGAAGGAGCTCGACTTCCTCGCTCGTATCGCGGAGATCTTTGGCCTCTCGGAAGAGCGGT
>NZ_ALJF01000023.1 GCF_000300855.1 Agrobacterium albertimagni AOL15
CCGCCGAAGACGATGTCGTTGCCACCGCCGGCATGCACCTCGTCGTCGCCCTGGCCGGCATTGATGACGTCATTGCCATCGCCGCCCGACACCACGTCGTCGCCATCCTCGCCACGCAGAATGTCCGAGCCGCCCTGACCGACCAGAACATCCGTTCCAGCACCACCCAGGATCGTATCGTCACCACCCGCGCCAAGAAGCGCTTCCGCCGCGGCCGTGCCGATCAGCGTGAGGCCTGCGACTGGTGTCGGCGTCGGAGTCGTTCCGCCACCTGTACCAGAGCCGCCACCGGTGCCGCCGCCGGTTCCGGGACCCGCGCCATCGCCGCCATCGTCTCCGTCTCCTTCGCCGTCCGACGGGCCGTCGTCATCCTCGTCCTCACCGTCTTCACCATCGTCGATGCCGTCATCGTCATCATCATCGTCACCGTCGCTCTGGCCGTCATCGTCAGAGTCGTCATCATCGTTGTCTTCGCCGCCATCGTCAGGACCATCCTCGAGATCAGACGAGAAGATGTCTTCCGGCAGACCGGTCAGGCCGGTATTGCGGGCGACGATGTCCGAGAAGCCTTGGCCATCGATGAAGTTCTCATAGAGGTCGAAGTTGTCGAAGCGCTCCAGATAGTAGAAGCGATCGGCTTCCTGCAGGCGATCGAACTGTTCGTGCAGAACCACCCAGAAGGTGTCACCGGCCATGCCGCCGTTGAAGTGCTTCTCGGCAAGGCCACCGACCCAGAGATCGACACGATCAATGCCCTTGACCAGGCCGGTGCCATCCTGCTGGACCGTGACGATATTGCCGTTGATCGCCTTGAAGGCGGCAATCTGGTCGGCCTGCAACACGAGATCCGGATAGGCTGCCATGAACTGTGCGAGCACGACATTGCTGATCCCGTTCCGCTGCTGGAAGTCCTGCCAGCTGGAATAGGGGTTCATCGAACCGCCATTGGCTTCGAGGAATTCGACAGCGAACTTGATATAGGGATCGGTCGAGGCCTTCAGATCGGCCTTCACCTGGTTGAGGGTACCGAGACCCACGTCGCGTCCACGCGCCACGTTGAAGGCGAAGAGATCGGCCCGGATCCGAACGAGGTCGTTGCGCACCGCATCGACGACGTTGAAGTCGACGTCTTCCGCCGGCTGCTCGACGATGCCAGCAAGGATCGCACCGGTTCCGAGCTGCTCGTAGCCCGGCTTTGGATCGTAACCCATGGCCTGCAACTGGGCGAGCTGTTGTGGTGTGAACACGTCGTTGGTCGGGTTCAGGAAGGCATCGAACAGATTGACCGATATGTTCTGCCCGTCCGGTCCCTTGACCGTGATCGTGTCACCGATCAGCGAGTGGCCGATGCGATAGACCGCAGCGGCAAATTCGTGGCTGATGCCGGCGTCTGCCTTGTCGTTATAGCCTTCGAAGCCGTGGCTGCCATTGCCTTGGATGCCACCGATAAGCGCATCGGCGAATTCCGTAAAGACGACGCGTTGATACTCGGCTTCGTTGACCATCTTGGCGGCCTGGAAGAGCTCTTCCGGCGTGCCCTCAAATCCGGCCGCCTGCAACTTCTCGACATGGAAGTTGTGGTTGCGGGCCCAGATGGTGTGCATCGAGGTCAGCGTGAAGTTCTCGTTCGCACGACCGTCGCCGCCGATATAGTGGTCAAGCGGGCTGATCACCGGATTGGCGTCGAGCAGAAGCGCATGGCTCGAGCCCATGAAGTTTCCGGCGAGCTCTCGGACCACGGTCATGTTGTAGCCGCCGTTCTGCGTCCACAGAGTCGGATAGTAGTCCATCAGGGTCTTGCCGGTACCAAGGCCAGGACCCTCGAAGACGGTTCCGGCCGCCCGGTGATGGTCGAGCAGTTCACGCAGCGTCGACATCAGGTGGAAGCCGGGCGCCGAGGGATCTTCCGGTCCCATCAGGATGCGCGAGCCCACGCCGCCGCTGCCATCGCTTTCGCGCAGGAACTGGCCGACGATGATGTTCGAACCGTAGACCTGGTTCTGGTCGACGTAAGGCGATGTCTTGTTGAGATGCTGCGGCGTGTCACTCGCCGATTCCAGCGGGGCTGCCAGCGAGCCACGGGTCAGATCGGTGAAGTTGGCCGCCGTCGGACCGGAAACGTCCGCGCCGTCAATGATCACCCTGCCGGCCCCACCCTTCGGCAGGAAGTCGAGACCGTGGTCGAAATACTGACCGAAGGCCATGAAGAAGATGTTCGCATCGTTCGGTGCCTTCGGCAGGTTTGCTTCCTGTGCACCGATGAGATTCGAGATCGCACGCGGGTCGAGCCCGTCGAAGATCGGATTGAGGGCCCTGTTGATGATGTTGCCCTGGTCATCCAGCTCGACGCCTGTACCATAGCGGGCTTCGGTCAGGCGAATAAATGGCTCGTCCGCAGAGCCGAACGTCGGATTGTCGATGTTGTTGCCGTTACCAGAGAGATCCCGGACGCCGCCGGCACCCGCCGTATCATCATCTCCCGCAAAGGCCGGAAGACCCTTGATGAGATTGGTGATGCCCTGGACGTCACGCGCTGTGTATTCAAAGGCGCCTGCAGGCCCGGGTACCTCACCTGACTCGTTACCATCGTCTTCGTGATCGTCGCCAGGAGTTGCGAGCTGCGGCGTCTGGCCGGAGAATGTGATCGAGTGCGACCCATTCGAAAGCGTCTTCGTTCCGTTCGTGTTGACCGTCAGGCTATAGCTTGCCGGGTCTGTTCCTTCGGGAATCTCGACCACGTCCTGGGCTCTGAGTGTGCCGAGGATGGTGTCCTGGCCACCAGCCGACCGGAACAGGATGCGGTGCGCCGAAGCGAGGCCGGAAATATCAACCGTATCGTTTCCTTCAGAACCGTTGATGGTGATCGTGTTGAAGTTCAGGCTGGTCGGATTGAAGTTGCCGAGTGCGAAGACTTGGTCGCTGCCCGGCCCGGTGTTGATGATGATCTCCTCAATGTTATCGAGCTCGGCAATGATGTTGGCACTGGTTGTACCACCGCGGGTGATGACGATTTCGGTCGCATTGTTCAATCCGGTGATGCCGGCGCCAAGCGCTGCCGCACGGGAATAGACGCGGAAGACTTCGTTTGTGCCGTCGCCGTTGATGATGATCGTATCGTTGCCGGTGCCGCCATTGACGAAGTCACGACCATCGCCGACGTTCCAGACAATGATGTCATTGCCCGTTCCGGCGTCGACCGCATCGTTGCCGGCGCCGGTGAAGATCACGTCGTTTCCGCCTTGAGCATTGATCGTCGATCCCGTGCCGTCACCAACAATGATGTTTGCACCATTCGTCCCGTTGATCGTGCCGGCGTCGTAGGAAATGTTCACGGACGCCGTATCGGAAGCTACCCCGTCGCTGACGGTATAGGTTGCTGTCCGGTTCGCCTGGGTCGTGTAGGTAAAGGTCGTTGAAGCGCCCGTCCGCTGGACCCCAAAATCAGTCTGGTTTTCCGTAACACCAGTGATCGACAGGACCCCGTCGGGATCGGTGTCATTCTGCAGCAATACCCAGTCGGGCAGTGTAAAGCTGCCTTGGACATTGGTGATGACACTGTCATTTCCGGCAAATGGCACATCGTTGACAGACACGACGTTCACGGTGGTCTTGGCAGTATTGCTGTTGAAGACACCGTCATTGACCGTGACTTCGATGAGGCGGTCGACAATGCTGGGGTTGTCAGAACTGTTGCGGAACTGGATCGCCTGGATTGCTGCCTGCCAGAAGCCGATCTGGGGTTCGTTGCCTGTGAGCGTGACCGTGATGCGGCCCGGCACACTCGTGTCTACCGCGCTGTTGATATTGCCCGGCAGGTTGTTCGGAATGACGAAACTGTCGCCCTGCTGTGCATTCGTCAGAACGATACGAGCGGAGACAATGCGATCATTCTCGACGATGACCGGAGCCGAAGCGACGCTCTGGTCTGCGCCGTCCTCCGTAAAGGTCGCCTCGTAGTCGACCACGGGAGCGGTCGTATAGGTGATCGCGAGGTTGTCGATGCTGACCAGGTCATTGTTGCCGAGCGCCGTCGTCACGAACCGAACAATCGCATTCTCAGTGAACGGCCCGGTCAGCGTAATGTTGCGATTGGCAGTGTTTGTGTTGCTATTGATGAGGTCGACCTGCACGAAGTTCGCCGCGCTGCCGTCTCTGGAGAAAAAGACACGGACGCTCTCGTTGTCATTCGGATCGAGGCCAGATTCCTGGATCGAATAGGCAAGTGTTGCCGTCGTCGCTCCGGCCAGGTTCACCGCTCTCTGGATCTGCGCGCCATCACCGCCTGCGAAGCGAAGCACGTTGGTGTTGTTGTCGAGCTGGATCTGGCCACCGGTAACAACGTTGCCTGTGGTGGTATCGTTGGTTTCGACCCAAGACGAAGCCCAGGTTGCAGTTCCGTTGGAGTTGTTGTGGGCCGGTGTATCGAAGTTGTCGCGGTACTGGCTCGACGGCGTCTGCAGATAGAGCTTCGGCGGTGTCAGCGAAACATCACCATCGGCAAACCGCAGGACCTCGATGTTCTTCAGGCGGTCGACGCCATCGGAATTAATCAGCCCGAGTGCGCCGGTCGGGTCGACCTGAACATGGGTGACCGTGATGCTGCCGTCGGCATTCTGCTCGATAGAATAGTTCGCCCGAACGTCGGAATAGACTGCAACGTCGACATCTCCCGATTTGCCGCCGTCGACGATTTCACGAACGATCTTCATCTGGCCTGGCGTGATGGCGCGCTCGAGCAGAAGATCGGAGAGAGCCTTACCGCCAAAAGCCGGTGCCGTATTCGCCGGGATTTCACCGTTGACGAGCTGCGACTGCAGATAGACAGGACCTGCAAGGCTGTCGGCCGTGTAAATGGGTCCATCCTGCGTTGGCGAGATCCTGATCCGAACATTCAGCCAGGCGTCGCCGTCGATGACGTCGTCACCGCCACGGCCCTCGATCACGTCGCTGCCACCGCCGCCGAGGAGAATGTTGCCGTCGTCGAAGGCGATTTCGGCTTCCCGGGCAGCTTCACCCACGGTCGCGCTATTCTGCACCAGGTTGCCGAGCAATTCGCGCAAGCCGGCGATACGATCGATACCGGCCTGGCTCAGATGGTGCTTGATCATGGTGTTTTCGGCACCGGCGAGGTTCGCATCCGGCTCGGCTTCCGGATCCGGCGTTGTCGGGAAGGCTGTCGAGCGGTTGTCGCCCTTCAAGAGGTCGTTCTGTTTGTAGCCTGAAAGTCCTTCCACGGCGTCGAAGCGGTTGCGCAAGATATCCTGCTGATCGGTCGTGAAGATCGGCCGCAGAAGGTCAGCGTCTGCCGACTTGGTGCTTCCCTTGTAGATTGCCCAGTCGTAGCCCCACATGCCTTCGTTGCGCATGACGCTTTCGCCTTGGACCATGATGTCGTCGCCGGATTCGGCGTCGAAATCATGCTCGTTCTCACCGGCGAACATGACGTCATGGCCGAGAATGGTCGAATTGAAGAAGAGCTCGGAGTTGTCGCCTGCGGTCGTGTCGAAACCATTGCCGGCTTCGATCCAGTCGTCGCCTTCGTTGCCGAGCAGGAAGTCGCCACCGTCGCCACCGAGCATGAAGTCGTCGCCTTCGCCGCCGAACATTTCCTTGCCGTCCGGGCCGGCGATCAGGACGTCGGAACCCTGGTTGCCGAAAACGAGTGCCAGACCCGACCCGGCATGGATGACGTCGTTTCCTTCTTCACCCATGAGGAAGTCGGTTTCGCCGATGTCGGTGCCGGCATTGGTGATAATGTCGTCGCCTTCACCGCCATGGATCTTGTCGACACCATAGCCGGCTTCGATGCGGTCGTTGCCGCCGCGACCCCAGACCGAATCGTCACCGCCGCCGGAGATGATCGTGTCGTCGCCGTTCGTTCCCTGGATGAGGACATGGTCGAGACCATTGTACTTGATGAAGTTCGCGCCTCGCTGGACCAAAGGTGCGAGAGCATTGAGGAACGGATCTGTGCCAACCGGATCGGTGTAGCCCCATTTCGTCTGCTCGGCGAGATCGACATAGAGAACATGGTCCGGGACCGAGAAGATGTCGCCCGGTACAGCATAGCCTGTCTGACCGATGTCGGTGTTGCGGATGACCATTTCGGCAAAGGAATTGGCTTCCAGCTCGTTCAGCAGGTTCAGGCCCTGGGTACGCGACAGATAGTAGAAACGGTCGCCGTTCTGCAGGTTTTCAAGCTGCAGTTCGAAGACGAAGGAGAAAGTGGAGCCCAGCATGCCACCGAAGGCCATCTTCTTTTCGGCCAGACCGCCAATCCAGAGATCGACGTCATTCAGGCCGCCGAGATTGCCGGCATAGGAGCCGGTGCCGTTCAGGAAGGCCTGACGATCGGCTTCATTCAGTGAGCTGTCACCGAAGACCAGCTTCATGGCGGCATCACGCTTCGCGTCCGCTGTCGTCGCAGATGCAATTGTAGAATGCGTGCCATAGGCTGCGATGAAGTTGACGATCGAGGCCGGGTTCTTGAGGTTCATGCCGAAGTCGACCCAGTTCTTGTAGGGGTCGAGCTGTGTGTCGCCGTTGGCGATCGCCTTGAACTGGGCGCGCGCAGCATTGAGGCCAGGCAGACCGGTCTCGCGGCCACGCGCGATGTTCAGCGCCGCGAGGTCGAGCGGAATGCCGACCAGGTGGTTGCGCAGGACGTCCGTGACGAACTCGTCGATCTCGTTGCCGACCTGGCCGGTCATGCCGCGTATGACGGCGCCGGCACCCTGGTCGGCGGTGATCGAGCCTGGCGCATAGGCCGTCGGGTTCAGGAAGGCGGTGAAGAGATCCATGGAACTCTTGACGCCCGTGGCGCTGACGCTGTCGACGGTTTCATTCAACATCGAATGGCCGAAGCGATAGACGACATGCGCGAACTCGGCAAAGATCGCCGGATTGATGTCCATCGACGGGTTGAAGACGAAGGCGTCGACATCGGGCTGGATTTTCCGCGCGAACTCCTCGAACACCAGATGCTGATACTGCATTTCCGTGGTGAAGCGCGCTGCCTGGAAGAGGCGTTCGCCGTCCCATTTCAGCGCGTCTTTGATGGCCGCGAGGCTGCCGACTGGCAGCGACTGGACATCTGTTGCGAGCCACTCGTTCAGGAAGGCGAAATTACCGTTCTGAGCAGCCGCAATTGCCTGATCTTTGACCTGCTCGACGATACGGTTGTGCTCGGAATGGAAAATGTGATGGACAGCGGTCAGGCCGATGTTTTCGTTGCCACGACCGTCACCCGTAACGAAATGCGCATCAAGGAGTTCGTTGTCATAGGTCGTTGCCTGGCCAAGCGAATTCAGCTGAATAGCGTTGTTCGCGACATTGTCGGCATCCGCCACTTTCATGATGGGGGCGGTTGAAGGATCCCGGTCATGATCGACCAGCCCGGGGACCGCGTTGTGGGCGATGTCGTCGAGGAAGGCGTGGCTGGTCAGGACGGCATTTGCGAGGCTGATCGGCGTGGTGAGATTGCCTTCGACCCATACGATATTGTTGGGAGTGCCGGTGGCGACCATCGGAAGGCCGTTCGGGCCGCGAACGAATTCGCCGTAGGCATCCATCTTGAACAACGGCACCGCCCCGACAAATTCGTCGGTCAAGTTGATGCCGAGCACCTCACGCGCCTGCGCCTTGACTTCGCCCCAAGTGGCGATGCCCTTCGCACCTTCGAGCAGGTGACCGGTCGATACGGGCTTGCCGTCGACCATCTTGTACTCGCGCAGAAAGAGCTGCTTGGACGCAACCGAGGAATAGGTCTGGTTCTGATCAACGAAGGGCGTTGTCAGATTGAGCGGTGTCTGCGGTGCGCGCGTCAGCACCATGTAGTTGGTGAAACTGCCGGGCACGTAGAGCGGGTCATCCGGAGCGAGCGGAATGTAGATCTTCTCGTTGCCGCCCTTCTGCACCAGGTCGAGGCCGTGGTCGAAGAACTGGCCGAACAGAGTGAACCACGAATTGTAGGACGCCGAGAGGCCTTCGTCCGGCGACACGTTTTCGATCAGGAGGGACGGACCATCGAAGGTGATGCCGTAGGTGGTCTCGAGCGCCGGCGCCAGGGTATTGGTGACATCAGCAATGAGCACGGCGACCGTCTTCTGGTCGGCTGCCGGAAGCTGACTGTTGGCCGTCTTGGCCGAAGCCAGAAGTCCATCGAACTGAGTCTTTATCGACGTCACCGCGTTGAGTACATTGCCCGTGAAGCCGGCCTGCATGAGGGCCGTGTAGATCGCGGCAGGATTCGACAGCGTCTGGTCGACGATCAGGTTCGAGATCAGTCGGGGATCGGCATCGGCAACGGCGCCGGTCGGGTTATAGGCCCCGCCGATCGTCGTGAAACTGGTCTGCCCGGTCCGGATCTGGAAGGTGTCCCCGTCGCTGACACGCCACTCGTCACCGAGCAGATCGAGGAACGGCTGATCCACAGCGCCCCAATTTTCGCGACCGGCGCCGAGATTGTTGTAGCTTCCGTCGACGGTACGCAAACCGTAAGGGACATGTTCTGCGCTGATCGCAAGCGTGGCGCCAGCTGTGCCTGCCGGTACCACGTTGCCGAGCTCATCGACCCATATGTTCGTGAGTGCCACTGCGCTGGTGCCGGAATGTGCAATCGAGTTCGCCTCGGCGATCTTGATCTGCCGCAGGATGAATTCGAGATCGTGCTGATTGACCTGGACCATGCCTTTTTCGGGGATACCCCGCCTCCGCTTTTCACGCCCCTGTGACTTTTTGTCAGGGTTTTGTCAGAAGAGCAGCGTCTCACAGCCGTGAGAAATCGATAGGGAAATTGGTCCCGCGATATTTTGGATCAAAGTCCAATTTTAGTTCAGACCTTGGTCTGAACTTCTTGCGAACGCAGTCGACAAGAAGACTTAAGCGTGCATGAATCCAAACCCAAGTGTAGGCAGAAAAACTGCGTAACTATACTGAGCGCCCCTATGAGGCGCAGGGGGGAAGAGAAAATCGATGCTGACGCTCTGGGCAGAACTCGGCCCGGTCTGATGGACACACGGTCGAAGACGATTGCGCAGGAAACTGCGCCGCCATCGGTGCCACCCGGTGCTTGGCTCCGGCTGAAATCGCTGTCGTTATCGGCGCAGTTTCTCATTGCCGCATCCCTGATCGTCTTTGGCCTGATGACCGGGGTGAGCCTGTTTGTCGCCGCTCAGGTCGAAAAGGCGGCGCGGGACGCTGCGGGCTCTGCAGGGGCCGTCAGACTGCAGACCCTTGTCGCGCCGCTGATAGAGCGGTCGGAAGATGGGGGCTTTCGCTTCGATGACGTATTTCAGACCAGGATAACCAATCTGATCGGGACTGGGCCACCAGGACAGCGGGTCATCAATATCAAGATCTGGTCCGCCGATGGGCGACAGGTCTATCCACCTGATACCACCGAGGAACCGGTTCTGTTTGACGAGCTTGTCCAAGCACTGGCCGGAAAAACGATCGTCTCGCGGACCACGGTTGCCAAACACGCCTATACCGACGAAGAGGAATCCCTGTCGCTTCTGGAGGTCTACAGTCCCCTCATTCGATCGCCGGAGGGGGAGGTTTTGCTGGCGGGGGAGATTTACGAAGAATCCGAAGTGCTCGAACGGCAGATTGCAGAGACCCGCCAAAGGTCCATGATTGGCGTCTTTCTTCTGTCTGTCCCCATGCTGTCGCTACTCTATCTTGTGGTTAGGCGGGGGGCACGCCTTATCGAACAGCAACGCCGAACCCTAAAGGAAAGCCTCCGCAACGCGATCGAGCTGTCGGTTGAAAACAATCGCCTTCGTCTGCTCGCCGACAATGCACGGACAGAGGCTGGAAAGCTGAACGAGCGCATCCTGGATCAGATCGGTGCGGACCTGCATGATGGGTCGGTTCAGATCCTGACGCTTGTAAAACTGCGTTTGAGCGATCTCGTCACGCCGCGTGCGGATGTTTCCCCAGCGATGCGGGATTCCCTGACCAAGATCCTGGATCTCGTGGGCAATGTTCTGGACGAGGTGCGAAATCTGTCGGCCGGATTGGTTCTGCCCGAGCTCGAGCACGCCACCATCGATGAATCCCTGCAGCTGGCGACCAAGCGTTTCTTGGAGATCACGGGACGGGATACGGTCTTGACCGGTAGCACCGGCACGGAGCTGCGTATTCCAGATCTGTCGATCTGCCTCTACCGGTTCGTTCTGGAGGGGCTGATGAACAGCTATCGTCACGCCCATGGCAACGCGCACTTCGTGCGCTGCAGCTTCAAACGCGGACGCCTGTTCGTCGCGGTGGTGGATATTGGCCAACGCCCAGTTCTGTCATCCAAACGGGAGGTGCAGCGGGCCCGTTTGGGCAAGGTGAGCCAGAAAAGACGGGTTCGCACATTCGGTGGCCGTGTGCGCTATTTCCCGCGCCGCAACGGCTCATTCGCTATCGCGAGCTTGCCGATTGGAAACGTCGACTGAGATCGTCAGCTGGCGATACGGTCCCTCGGAGAGGTCCGGTTCCTGACAGCGATCACCAGTTCGACCCGATTGCGAACGTTGAGCTTGCTCATCAACGAGGTCATGTAGTGTTTGACCGTCTTTTCGCTGATGCTGAGACTGACGCCGATTTCCCTGTTGGTGAGGCCCTTGAGGAGAGCACTCACGATCTGCTCTTCCCGGTGGTGGAGCCGCTCGGGCGCCTGTGCCTTGCGCCGCAGTTCCGCGGTCTTCATCGACACGATGACTTTCGTGGCGAAGCCCGGCGTGATGTAGGTCTCTCCGCTATGAGCACTGATGATGGCATGATGCAGGTCGGAAGACGATGCGCCCTTGAGCACATAACCGCTGATGCCGGCCTCGATCAGTTCGACAGCGGGCTGGATCGCGCTGGACGCGGTGAAGACGATGACCTTGGTCGAGGGATAAGACGCCAACATAACGTCGATCGCGGCAAAGGAATCTCCGGGCATACTTAAGTCCATGACGATGACGTCCGGATTATGATCCTCCAGGATATTCAAAGCATCCACGGTGGTATGGCCCATCGCCACGACATCGAGATCAGCCTTGGTCTTGTACAAGCTGACCAGGCCCTCCAACAGTATCGGGTGATCGTCTACGAACGCGACACGTACAAGCATTACCCCTACCCCTTTAGGGATATACCTACCATAGTCGATACAATTCGGGAAGCGCTTGATTAATTTTCGGTTAATAACGGCACGGCTTTTTCTGGTGGAGTCCACGATCCCGGCGGACCCCCAAGTGGTTGAGCGGAGTGAATTCACAACATCTACTGTCTCGCGAGACTGACGCACCAAGTAATTGAATGTTCCCACATCCATATTCCTAACTGAATATATTGTTTACTTGATGTATTTCTTTTGCAGCCCGTGATCAGCCGTTGCCGATCAAAGAACCTGCGGATTTGGGATGCTACATTGCCCCCGAAAGGGGCGCGCGCGCCCGTAGTCTCGCCCTGCCTCCCTGCCCCGGCCTTCTCAGCACAACTCAGTTTTTCGCGAGATTGATCGCATTGTAGCGACTGATTTAGCCGATCACCAAGGCCCGTGTCCTATTCTGATCCAGAGCAGGCTGACAGGATTGGTTTCATGCGTGTGACGGTGGCCCTGATGATCGCAGCGGTATTCAGCATCCTGGCGATCAAGTATTCCGACAACTCTCTCGGCGGTGGACGGCTGACTGCGTCTGCGAGCGATGTTGCTGCGGGTTGATCGCCCTCATGGCCAAGATTGTGGCATTTCAACAACAGACACTTCAGTTCGTTCCGGTTTCCGGCCGGAATACGGCCATGGAGGAACTGCTTTTGCCGCAATCTCGTTGAGGATCACCAGGCAGGAGCAAAGACCATGAGATACATCTTCATCCTGCTGATCGCCTCGGTGCTCAGCATACTCGCCTTCAAATATTCGAACAATTCGCTCGGCGGCGGCGAGCTGATGGCATCGCCAATGGACGTGTCTCAGGAAACCTGATCACGCCGCATCCAGCGGGTCGCATCGGCTGTTTTTCGTCAGCCCAGCAGTGTGTCCAGCCATTCGCGCGAGAGGCGCGTTTCCAGTTCCGTCGCCAGATCGTCCAGGGCGGCGTCTACACTTTCCCGGTAGTTGGTTCCGCCGCCTGAGACGCCGAAACTCTCCATGAGCTTGCGTCTGTAGGCGTCACTTGAAAACAGACCATGCAAATAGGTGCCGATGACGCGCCCATCGGCGGAGGCTGCGCCGTCAGCGCGACCGTCAATCCGGATTGGTGGTCGAAGCGTGTCCGGCCCTTGCGTCACCCCAAGATGGATCTCGTAGCCCGACAACGGCACGTCGTGCTCGAGGGAGTGCGCCTCGCTGTTGCGAACGGTCTTTTCCGGCGCCATGACGGTTTCGATATCGAGCAACCCAAGTCCTTCGACCGTGCGTGGCGCACCTTCGAGGCCAAGAGGATCCGAGATTTGTCGACCCAGCATCTGATATCCGCCACAAATTCCGATCACGCGTCCGCCGCGTCTCACATGCATCGCAAGATCGCGGTCCCAGCCGTGGCTCCGTAACTCCTCCAGATCCGCGATCGTCGACTTCGATCCGGGCAGGATCACCAGGCCAGCATTGACAGGCAGCGGGTCGCCGGGGCGGACATAAACCAGCTCGACCTCCGGTTCGGCGGCGAGCGGGTCGAGGTCGTCGAAGTTTGCTATGCGTGAGAGGACGGGTACGGCAACCTTCAAGGCGCCGCCGGTCCCCTTGACCAGGCGCTCCAGGACGACGGAATCCTCTGCCGGAAGGCGCGCAGCCGCCTTCAGCCAGGGGATGACGCCGAAGCAGGGCCAGCCGGTAAAGGCGCCGATCGCCGAAAGGCCATCATCGAAGAGGCTGACATCGCCGCGGAACTTGTTGATGATGTAGCCGATGATCTGAGCACGATCCTCCTGTGGCAGGATCGTATGGGTGCCCACCAGCGAGGCGATCACCCCTCCCCGGTCGATATCACCGACGAGGACCACCGGCACGCCGGCGCGGGTGGCGAAACCCATATTGGCGATATCGCCCGCCCTCAGGTTGATCTCGGCAGGCGAGCCGGCGCCTTCGACGATGACGATGTCCTTGCCGGCGGAAACGGTCTCGAAACTTTCGAGGACGGCGCCCAGCAGCTGCGGTTTCAGCCGCTGGTAGTCGCGTCCCTTGGCTTGGCCGAAGACCTTGCCCTGGACGATGATCTGGCTGCCGGTTTCGCTCTGGGGCTTGAGCAGCACCGGATTCATGTGCACGGAAGACGGCGTGCGGGCCGCAAGCGCCTGGAGCCACTGGGCGCGGCCAATTTCCCCACCGTCATCGGAGACGGCAGCATTATTGGACATGTTCTGAGGCTTAAAGGGAGCTACCTTGAGCCCCCTGTTCGCAGCCAGACGGCACAAACCGGCCACCAGTATCGTCTTTCCGACATCCGATCCTGTCCCCTGCAACATGATCGCTCTTGTCATCCTGTCCTGTCCTGTTTCCGCCCCGGCATGGACTGCCTATTTTTCATGATCTTGCAGCGATTTCGCCGCCAAGGTTGATGCAAATGCGACACTGCGGCAGCCTGTCGCGGCCGATATCTCAGCTGTTGATCATTTGCGACATTCAATGACGGTTTGCGCGCTGGTGCGGAGACTTCGCAGTGATTATCTGCGGCTCGAAACCAGCGCCCTCAAGAGCGCGGCAATCTAGGAAACACCCATGCTCTACATCCTGCAGAACCGCAATAGCCTCGCCATCGCCTGGAACGGCCGTGCACCGCAGCGCAAGCCCGTTGCACGGTGGGAAGTTCGCAATCCGATTGCGTTCCGCAAGGGTTGATCAGCGGCTTGAGACGGGTCGCAAACATCGCGTGGCGCGATGTGGATGCCGCTCTCGGCCGGACCTGAAAAACAAAACGCCCCGGGACGCAATACTCGATCCGGGGCGCAACCGACAGTAACGCGTCGGTGCTTCCATCTACCGCTTTAGATGTTACCGGATCGTTAGCCCGACGCCTCGGGCGACAATTTTTCAATTTTTTTTGTGCTTGCACGAGCGCCCCTTCGCGCCTGTCATATTGACGCAGTTGGGACACGTTAGGTCTCACGTTGGATTGCAGCCAAACGCCGCTTCTGTTCCGCCTGATGCAACTGCTCGTCCGTTGGGCGCATTGACCTCGCGCGGAGGCCGAAATGCGGCAAAATCAGTCGCAACAATAGCTTGGGTCCAGCGCCGCCGCGCATGGCCGGGGTCGCAAGAGGTTGATTTTCGGAACCAAAGACGTAGGCTTATAGTCGTGACACGAGGTCGACAGGGCAGCAACGCTCCTCACGACAAGACCTGGTCCACTCGATGACGCACCGGCCTGACGCGTCCGGGCGCTCATGCGCATGAAGACAAAAATGGCAATGCGGTCTGCAGTAGCCGCCTCTGCCCGTCCCGATGAACGCTGCAAGATAAGACTGGGAGGTCTTAACTCCATGAAGAAGCTGATTGCTTCCACAATTCTCGCCGCGGGTCTCTACGCAGTTGCCGGCTCTGCCCAGGCTGCCGAATGCGGTGATGTCTCGATAGCCGAAATGAACTGGGCGTCGGCTGGTGTCGCCGCCTATGTCGACAAGATCATCCTGGAAAGCGGTTATGGCTGCAAGGTGACCGTGGTTACCGGCGATACCATGCCGACTTTCGCTTCCATGAATGAAAAAGGCCAGCCGGACATGGCGCCGGAGTTCTGGGTGAATGCCGTGCGCACCGCCCTGGACGAAGCCATTGCCGAAGGCCGTCTGATCCAGGCTGCTCCGCTTCTCTCCGACGGTGGTGTAGAAGGCTGGTGGATCCCCAAGTTCCTGGCCGACGAACATCCTGAGATCAAGACGGTCGAGGATGCGCTTGCCCGTCCGGAACTTTTCCCGGCACCTGAAGATGCATCCAAGGCTGCCGTCACCAACTGCCCGTCCGGCTGGAACTGCCAGGTTTCGACCGCTAATCTCTACCGTGCACTCGGTGCGAAGGAGAAGGGCTTCGAACTGGTTGATACCGGCTCGGCCGCCGGCCTCGACGGCTCGATCGCCAACGCCTTTGAAAACAAGAAGGGCTGGCTCGGCTATTACTGGGCTCCGACCGCCATTCTCGGCAAGTACGAAATGGTGAAGCTGTCCTTCGGCGTCGAGCATGACAAAGCGTCCTGGGATGCCTGCACCGCCGTTCCGGATTGCCCGGATCCGAAGGTAAACGCCTATCCGGTTTCCGACGTCTACACCGTCGTCACCAAGGGCTTTGCCGAAAAGGCCGGTGTCGCGATGGATTACGTGCAGACCCGCAAGTGGGACAACGCAACCGTCGGCAAGGTTCTCGCCTGGATGGAAGACAACCAGGGCACCAATGAAGACGGCGCACGCCACTTCCTCGAAACCTATCCGGAAATGTGGACCACTTGGGTCGCTCCGGACGTTGCCGAGAAGATCAAGGCCGCTCTCTGAGCGCAGCTTTCATTGCGAACATGCGGCGGGCCTCGTTGCCCGCCGCGCTTTCTGCGAAGCGGCATGCCGCATCACGCCATTCAACGACTCCCGACGTCGCAGACGGCATGAATTCCCTTCCGGAACTCGACTAGCCTCTTGCCTCGGGAACATGGCATCGCCGTAAAGGCCCATCGCAGCGTCTCGGACGTCACAACGAGCGGGGGTCGACAAGGGGAACGAGATGGCTTCGACTTTATGTAATTACCTGCCGGAACTGATGTGCAAGTTTCCGGCGATCGACGGCACAACGATGCGTGTCGCGCGCAAGAGTATCGACGACAGTTTCAAGGGCTTCGTGCGTGCCTATGGCAATGTCATCGACGCTGTGACGCATCCACTACAGCTCTTCCTGAACTGGCTTGAGGCGCTGTTCGTCAGCACACCCTGGTTCGTCTTTTTGGCGGTCATGGTCCTGATTGTGTACTACGCCAGCCGCAACATGCGCATCGTGGCTTTGACGATCATCGGCATGTTGTTCATTGGCTTCGTCGGTCTCTGGGAAGATACGATGGTCACGCTGGCCATCGTCACCGTATCGACCCTACTTGCCATCATCATCGGCATTCCATTGGGTATCCTGATGGCGCGATCGGACAGAGCCCAATCCATCATCAATCCTATCCTCGACGTCATGCAGACCATGCCGAGTTTCGTCTATCTCATTCCGGTCGTCATGGTCTTCGGAATCGGCAAGGTCCCGGGCGTCATTGCCGTTGTCATCTATGCCGTTCCGCCGATGATCCGCCTGACCAATCTCGGCATCCGACTGGTCGATCGCGAGGTGCTGGAAGCCGCAGACGCCTTCGGGTCCTCACCGCGGCAGAAACTGATCAACGTCCAGATCCCGCTCGCCCTGCCGACCGTGATGGCCGGGATCAACCAGACCATAATGATGTCGCTCGCCATGGTCGTCGTTGCCTCGATGATCGGTGTCGGCGGGCTCGGCAAGAACGTGCTGCAAGCGATTTCCAACCAGTTCCTGACGATCGGCTTCCTCAACGGTTTCGCGCTCGTTGCCATCGCTATCATCTTCGACCGCGCCAGCCAGGCTTACGGCAAGCGCCTTCAGCGCCACACGGAGGTGGTCCATGGCTAGTCACGACATCGAGATCCGCAATCTCTACAAGATCTTCGGCCCCAATGGCGGTGCCTTCATCGATCAGGTGAAGGCCGGCATGTCGAAGTCGGAGCTCAACGAGACCCATGGCCATGTGCTCGGCCTCAAGGATATCAACATCGAGATGCCCGGCGGTGGTATCACCGTCGTCATGGGTCTGTCGGGCTCCGGCAAATCGACGCTGATCCGCCACATCAACCGGCTGATCGAACCGACCTCCGGCGAAGTCCTCTATGACGGCGTCGACGTCTGTCAGATGAGCCCGTTGGAGTTGCGGGAATTCCGCCGCCACAAGACGGCGATGGTGTTCCAGAAGTTCGCATTGCTGCCGCACCGCACAGTCCTCGAGAACACCGTTTACGGCCTCGACATTCAAGGAATTCCGCGTTCGAAGAGCGAGGAGATCGGCCGCCGCTGGATCGACCGCGTCGGGCTCTCCGGCTTCGAGGGGCATTACCCGAACCAGCTCTCAGGCGGCATGCAGCAGCGTGTCGGGCTTGCCCGGGCGCTCTCCAATGATGCCGACATCCTGCTGATGGACGAGGCCTATTCGGCGCTCGACCCGCTGATCCGCGTCGACATGCAGACTGTCCTGCTCGACATTCAGCAGGAGCTGAAGAAGACCGTCGTCTTCATCACCCACGACCTCGACGAGGCGCTGCGCCTGGGTGACAAGATCGCGATCCTCAGGGATGGCGAGGTCATTCAACAGGGCTCCGGCCAAGACATCGTGCTGCAGCCGGCCGACGATTACATCTCGGCCTTCGTCAAGGAAGTGAACCGCGGCCGCGTCATCCGGCTCGACACGATCATGGGCCCATTGACCGGGACCGCCGAGGGGCTTGCCATGCCCGGCGGAACCGTTCTGGAGGCGGCGGCACGTATCATGACGGATGCGCGGCAATCGAGCGCAGTCGTGACCAATGACGGCGGCACGCCCATCGGCCGCGTCGATCTGCAGCAGATCATTGCCGCCATGGTCACGCCGAAGAGCCACGAGGACAAGCAGATCGCTGCCGAATAGCGGCGAACGGTATTCCCTCCACCGAAAACGATGCGGCCTCGTCTCTAACGGGGCCGCTGTCTTTTCGAGATTGAAACCATATAAAGACTTCTTTATATGAATGGCATGACCATTAGAGGATCCGCCATGGCAACCCCGTCTAATCCGCTCTCCGAACTGCTGGCCGAAAAGGGCGTGCTGCTCGCCGATGGTGCCACCGGCACCAATCTGTTCGCGCAGGGTCTTGAGGCGGGTGAAGCGCCCGAACTCTGGAACGAGGCGCAGCCGGAAAAGATCGTCAAGCTGCATCAGGATTTCGTCGATGCCGGCGCCGACATCATCCTCACCAATTCGTTCGGCGGCACGCGCCATCGCCTGAAGCTTCACCATGCCCAGGACCGCGTTCATGAACTGAACAAGAAGGCCGCGGAGATTGCCCGTTCGGTGGCGGACAAGGCGCCGCGCAAAGTCATCGTCGCCGGCTCCGTCGGCCCGACTGGCGAATTGTTGATCCCGCTCGGTGCGATGTCCTACGAGGAAGCGGTTGCGGCCTTCGTTGAGCAGATGGAGGGGCTGAAGGCCGGTGGTGCAGATGTGGCCTGGATCGAGACCATGTCGTCGCCGGATGAAATCCGCGCGGCTGCCGAGGCTGCCGTCAAGGTCGGCATGCCCTATACATTCACAGGGTCCTTCGACACGGCCGGCAAGACCATGATGGGCCTGCATCCGAAGGACATCCATGGCGTCGCGGGCGATATCGGCTCGGGGCCGCTGGCGGTCGGCGCAAACTGCGGCGTTGGCGCTTCCGACATCCTGCAGAGCTTGCTCGACATGACCGGCGCAAACCCGGGCGCGACCGTCATCGTCAAGGGCAACTGCGGCATTCCGGAATTCCGGGGTTCGGAGATCTTCTACTCCGGCACCCCGCCACTGATGGCCGACTACGCCCGCCTCGCCCGCGATGCCGGCGCCAAGATCATCGGCGGCTGCTGCGGGACGTCCTGTGACCACCTGGCCGCCATGCGCAAGGCACTCGACGACTATACACCCGGCCCTCGCCCGACGCTGGAGGTGATCGTCGATCGCATCGGACCGCTGCGCAACAAGACCGCGGACGAAAGCGGTGCGCAGGAAAGCAGCCGTCGGCCCCGCCGTCGCGGCAACTGACCGGCCAAGACAGGATCAACAAAAAAGGGCGCCGTGTGGCGCCCTTTCTGATTTCAGCATCCGATCGACGTTCAGCCGACGAAGGCGCGTTCGATGACGAATTCCGCCGGCTTGTTGTTGGCGCCTTCGGTAAGGCCCGCCTTCTCCAACAGTGCCTTGGTATCCTTCAGCATGGCGGTCGAGCCGCAGATCATGCCGCGATCGATTTCGGGATCGAGTGCCGGGACGCCGAGATCGGTAAACATCTTGCCATTCTCGATCAGGTCGGTGATGCGGCCCTTGAAGGGATAGTCTTCGCGGGTCACCGTCGCATAGTGCTTCAGCTTGTCGCCGACGACTTCGGCGAGAAATTCGTGATTCTTGATCTCGTCGACGAGATCGAAGCCGTATTTCAGCTCGGCGACGTCGCGGCAGGTGTGGGTGAGGATGACTTCCTCGAACTTCTCATAGGTCTCGGGATCGCGGATCAGGCTGGCGAAGGGCGCGATGCCGGTGCCGGTCGAGAACATGTAGAGGCGCTTGCCGGGAGTGAGCGCGTCGAGCACCAGCGTGCCCGTCGGCTTCTTGCGCATCAGCACCTTGTCACCCGGCTGGATGCGCTGCAGGTGCTGAGTAAGCGGGCCGTTCGGCACCTTGATCGAGAAGAATTCGAGTTCTTCATCCCAGGAAGGGCTTGCTATCGAATAGGCGCGGTAGATCGGCTTTCCCTCGACCATCAGGCCGATCATCGCAAACTCGCCGGAGCGGAAGCGGAAGCCGGCCGGACGGGTCATGCGGAAGCGGAAAAGATGGTCGGTGTAATGGGTGACGCTCAGAACCGTTTCGGCATAGACGCCCTCGGGCACGATCAGTTCGGCATTGTCGGTCTTCACAGGAGCATTCATAGGCTGTCGGTCCTATCGTTCGGTCGATTGGGAAGAGCCTATAATCCAGACCGTCCCATTCCACAATTCAGCCGGCATGCAGATTTCGCAGCCGAGATATCCATGAAAGCGAAGGCGGCATCCTTGACCGAGGTCAATTCGCCGCCTCCACATAGCGATTTGTTGATGTCTCAGGCGCCAGTGGAGCCAAGACGACGCCAGCTGAAACCACCGACCGCCTCGGATTCCCGAGCCGTCGGCTGGTAGCGCTGGGCAACGCCCGTGAGACAGTTTTCGGCAAGCCTACGCTGGGCGACCGGATTGGTGACCGCGAAGCTGTCGAAGCCGGTGCGCAGCATCAGCGGCACCTGGTCGATCAGGACATCACCGACGGCACGGAGTTCGCCGGTATAGCCCAGGCGTTCGCGCAGCAGCGTCGCATGGCTGAAGCCGCGGCCATCGTTGAAGGCCGGGAAGGCAACGGCGATCAGCGCGATGCGATCGAGATGCGGCTCAAGCTTCTTCACGTCATCGGCAGGCGCAATGTATACACCGAGACCGACGTCGTTGGTTTCGCCAACGGCTTCGAGGAAGGCGTCCAGCGGCAGAATGGCCTTTTCGCCCTCCCCTGCCTTGCGCTCTTCGGTTTCTGTCACCCAGATATCGCCCTCGACGAAACCGGTTTCTTTCCAAATCTTGGTCATCACGTTTCCAGTCTCACGCGGCTTCGGCAGAAGCGTTGCCATAGAGCGCGTCCTTGAACGGCTTGGGGCCGACGCGGCGATAGGCTTCGAGGAAGGTCTCCTTGGGATCGAGGCGCAGGCCAAGATAGGTATCGACGATGGTCTCTACCGCGTCGGTTACCTTTTCCGGCTCGAAACCGCGACCGATGATCTCGCCGATCGACGAGTTCTCGTCTCCCGAACCGCCGAGCGTGATCTGGTACAGTTCAGCACCCTTCTTCTCGACACCCAGCAGGCCGATATGGCCAACATGGTGGTGGCCGCAGGCATTGATGCAGCCGGAGATCTTGATCTTGAGTTCACCGATTTCCTGCTGGCGCTCCAGCGAGCCGAAGCGGGTCGAGATCTCCTGTGCCACCGGAATGGACCGTGCATTGGCCAGCGCGCAATAGTCCAAGCCGGGACAGGCGATCATGTCGGTGATCAGGTTGGAGTTTGCCGTAGCGAGGCCAGACTTCTCGAGCGCCTGGTAGAGCGTATAGAGATCGCCTCTGGCGACATGCGGCAGGATCAGGTTCTGCTCGTGGCTGACGCGGATTTCGTCGAAGGCGTAACGCTCGGCGAGGTCCGCAACGAGATCCATTTGCGCATCCGACGCGTCACCCGGCGTGCCGCCGATCGGCTTCAGCGAGATCGTCACCATGCCGTAGTCGGGATGACGATGCGGCTGGACGTTCTGCTTGACCCAGGAGGCGAAGGCCGGATCCGCCTTCTGGGCGCGGGCGAGCGCTTCCCAGCCATCTGGACGGTCTGTCAGTGCCGGCGGGGCAAAATAGGTTTCGATCGCGCGGATATCGCCTTCCGGCAGTTTCAATTCGCTGTCGCGGATCTCGGCGAACTCGGCTTCCACCTGACGGGTCAGTTCCTCGACACCGGTCTCATGCACGAGGATCTTGATGCGCGCCTTGTACTTGTTGTCGCGACGGCCGTGCAGATTGTACACGCGAACGATCGCGGTGATGTAGGTCAGAAGGTCGGCTTCCGGCAGGAAACCGTTGATCTTCTTGGCGATCAGCGGCGTGCGGCCTTGGCCGCCGCCGACATAAACGGCAAAGCCGAGCTCACCCGCTTCGTTCTTCTTCAGCTGCAGGCCGATGTCATGCACCTGGATCGCGGCGCGGTCCTTTTCTGCGCCGGTGACAGCGATCTTGAACTTGCGCGGCAGGAAAGAGAATTCCGGATGCAGCGAGGACCACTGACGCAGGATCTCGGCATAGGGGCGCGGATCGGCGACTTCGTCAGCGGCCGCACCAGCGAAATGGTCGGCGGTCACGTTGCGGATGCAGTTGCCCGAGGTCTGAATGGCGTGCATTTCGACGCTTGCGAGATCTTCCAGGATAGCTGGCGTATCAGACAGTTTCGGCCAGTTGTACTGGATGTTCTGGCGCGTGGTGAAGTGACCATAGCCGCGGTCATATTTGCGGGCGACATGGGCCAGCATGCGCATCTGCCTGGAGTTCAACGTGCCATAGGGAATGGCGACACGCAGCATATAGGCATGAAGCTGGAGATAGACGCCGTTCATCAGGCGCAGCGGCTTGAAGGCGTCTTCGGCAAGCTCACCCGACAGGCGGCGGGCCACCTGGTCGCGGAACTGCTCTACGCGCGCCGACACAAAAGCGTGGTCGAATTCGTCATAACGATACATGTCTTACCTCAGGCCTCAAGCCGCAATGAATGCCGGGTCGGCATAACCGTGACCCTCGGCATAAGCGATGGTCGGGCCTTCCGCCCGGATACGTTCGCGCAGGCGCAAGGGGCGCAGTTTGCCGTCCTTTTCCTCAATCTCGATGACGTTCACATCGACGACGAGATTGCTAGCGAAGGCCTGCTTGCCGGCGGTTTCCAGCGCTTCGACAGCCTCAGCATGGCGGGCAACGAAGGCTTCCTGCAGACGCTCGGCCCACTGGCCATTGGCGTCCAGCCAGACGGCGATGCCGTCGGTCAGGCGGTTTGCTGTCAGAACCTTGTCTACCATGTCAATTCCTCTGCGTTTCCAGTTCAGCCGTCACGTGCGCGCCCAAGGGTTCGGAGCGGCTGAAATCGGCGCCGGCGACGGCGTCGCCGATGATGACCATGACCGGACCCGTCAGCTCCGTGCGAGCCTCCAGGCTTGGCAATTCCTTGAGGGTACCGTGCAGCAGGCGGCTGTCGCGGCGCCCGGCATTTTCGACGACCGCAACGGTCGTGTCCTCGGCGAGCCCGCCTGCCATCAGGCGTTCGGCGACGGAGGCCGCCACCGTGCGGCCCATATAGACGGCGACTGTGGCACCCGATAGCGCAAGACGCGCCCAATCCGGCAGGACGTTGCCCTGCAAATCGTGGCCGGTGGTGAAGACCAGCGACGAGGATACGCCGCGCAGGGTCAGCGGCAGTTCGAAGTCGGCAGCGGCAGCAAGTGCCGAGGTCACGCCGGGGACGATCTCATAAGGAATTCCTGCATCGCGAAGTGCTGCCATCTCTTCTCCGGCACGACCGAAGATCAGCGGATCGCCCGACTTCAGGCGGACAACGCGCTTGCCGGCATGACCGAGCTCGACGAGGAGCGCGTTGATCTCGCTTTGCGACTTCGAATGACAGCCCTTGCGCTTGCCGACGGGAATACGCTCGGCATCGCGGCGGCCCATATCGACCACTTCGCGCGGGACCAAGGCATCATAGACAATCACGTCGCATTCCATCATCAGGCGATGGGCACGCAGCGTCAGCAGATCTTCCGCACCCGGGCCTGCACCGACGAGGAAAACGCGACCTTCAACGCGATCGGCAGCAACGCCCTTCAGCAGGCGTGTCGCTTCGCGGCGGGCAAGGCTGATCTCGTCGGATTCGACGTGATCTGCGACCTTGCCCTTGAAGAAATCGCGCCAGAACAACCGACGCGGCGCTCCGCGCGGCACGAGGCGATCAACGGCGCGGCGATAGGAATTGGCGAGGCGACCAAGCTTGCCGAGCGAGCGCGGCAAAAGACGGTCGATGTCGGCACGGATCATCTGGGCGAGAACCGGGCCCACACCTTCGGTGCCAATGGCAACGGCGATGGGGGCACGGTTGACGAGTGCCGGCGTGTAGAAATCGCAGTAGTCGGGCTGATCCACGGCATTGGCCGGGATGCGGGCGGCGCGGGCGGCAGCCACGATCTCGCGGTCGAGAGCGCCCTGCCCCGTTGCGGCAAAGACCAGACGCGCGCCCTGAACTTGCGAGGGATCGAAAGTCTTGGCGATCTGCTCAATTGCGTTTGCAGCCAGAAAGGCAGCGTAATCCTCTTCCGGGGCATCAGCATAGGCGATGATGCGGGCTTCGGTGTTCTTCAGCAGGCGCGCCTTGGCATAGGCCTCGTCACCGTTTCCGAAGACGGCGGCGACCTTACCCTCGACCTTGAAGAAGGCCGGGAAGACCGAAAGCTGTTTGTCCTGCTGTGCCATGAAGCATCCGTTCAAAGTAAGCCTCATCATCGCGTTTCGGCTTTGAGAATTGAAGAAACAGGAATCCCTTCGCCCCCGCACTGAGGTATTTCTGTCCTAGTCTCCTCGCCCTTGCGAGCAAAATGCACCGTTGTGTTCAAAGTCTGACGCGATCGCTCTCGCCCTCGCCTAAATGGCTGGGAAAACCGAAGTGGGTGCATCATTTCCCTTTCGGCCGCTGCTCGGCAAGCGCTAAGATTGCATTGCACAAGACTGCGGAGCGCGCCACCTTGACCACACCCGAACTTACCCGTCGCCTTCTCGACGTGATCGAACATGACATCCTGCCGCTGACTGCCAAAGGCGTCGCTGCCGGCAACAAGGTTTTCGGCGCCGCCATCCTCAGGAAGTCGGACCTGTCTCTCGTGCTTGCCGAGACCAACAACGAGCTGGAAAACCCACTCTGGCACGGCGAGGTTCATACATTGAAGCGCTTCTACGAGCAGGGCGAGCGGCCTGACACGAAGGACCTGATCTTTCTCTCGACCCATGAACCCTGCACCATGTGCATGTCGGCGATCACCTGGGCGGGTTTCGACAATTTCTACTATTTCTTCAGCCATGAAGACAGCCGCGACGCCTTTGCCATCCCCCATGATCTGAAGATTCTGAAGGAGGTCTTCGGCCTGGAGCCCGGCGGCTATCGGCGGCAGAACGCCTTCTGGCTTAGCCATGCGATGATCGAAATGGTGGCCTCCGCCAGCGATGCCGATCGCCCCGCACTCTTCGAACAGGTGAGCCATATCAAGGCTCAGTATGACCTTTTGTCGGAGACTTACCAGTCGTCCAAGGGCGACAACGCCATTCCGCTCAACTGAGCGAGCCATACGGGATAAAAATGGAAGCCTCCACCGACATCGATCGCCTACTCGAAATCATGGCGGCGCTGCGCCAGCCCCAGACCGGGTGCCCCTGGGACATCGTCCAGACCTTCGAGACGATCAAGCCCTATACAATCGAGGAGGCGTATGAAGTCGCTGACGCGATTGAGCGCAAGGATCCGGACGATCTCTGCGAGGAGTTGGGCGATCTGTTGTTACAGGTGGTCTTTCATGCCCGTATTGCTGAAGAGGAAGGCCTGTTCTCCTTCGGCGATGTTGTCGAGGCGATCACGCGCAAAATGATCCGGCGGCATCCGCATGTCTTTGCGCGATCCGATGCCGATACGCCCGACGCTGTGAAGGCGCAGTGGGACAAGATCAAGCAGGACGAAAAAGCCGAACGTCTCGCACGCCGGGCAGCCCGTGGCTCGGCCGCCGATCCCGACACGGGCTATCTCGGCTCGGTACAGCGGTCATTTCCGGCGCTCACAGAAGCGTTAAAGCTGCAGGAACGGGCCGCCAAGGTCGGCTTCGACTGGTCGGAGGCTGCCCCGATCCTCGACAAGATCGAGGAGGAAATCGGCGAATTGCGTGAGGCGCTGGCCGAAAATCGGCCGGACAAGGTCAAGGACGAACTCGGCGACCTGATCTTCGCATTGGTCAATATCGGCCGGCATGTGGGGGCGGAACCGGAACAGGCACTGCGCGGCACGAACACGAAGTTCCGCAATCGTTTCAGTTATATAGAAACGTCTCTTCATGCTTCGGGCGAGACGCTGGAGGCGGCTTCGCTGGAACGGATGGAAGAGCTCTGGCAGGCGGCAAAAGGCATCCAGCGGCAAATTGGTTGAACCAGCATGAAGCTCACGGGACTTGATGTGGCCATTGCGGGTGCTGGCGTCGGGGGACTTGCGCTCGGCACCATGCTCGCCCGGTTCGGCGCCTCCGTGACGCTCTACGACCAGATGGAGGCGCCGCGTCCGGTGGGCTCCGGCTTTGTGCTGCAGCCGACGGGTGCTCAGGTCCTTTCGGCGATGGGGCTTCTCGATCTAGTCGCCGCGCGCGGAAGACGCATCGACCGTATGGTCGGACGCTTGAAAGACGGCGGCAAGCCTGTGCTCGACGTGCGCTACCGGTCGGGCGAGTTCGGGATCGCCATCCAACGAGTGGCGCTGTTCGACGCCTTGTTCGAGGCGGCTCGCATAGCCGGTGTGATTTTCGAGGCATCGGCGCGGATCAGCGGCGTTGAGCCGGGGCCTCGTGCCCGTCTTGTCTTCCAAGATGGTTCTCGGTCATTGCCGGCCGACCTTGTGATCGATGCCATGGGTGCCAATTCGCCGATTGGCAGTCGCCCGGACAGCGAACTCAGTTATGGAGCGCTTTGGGCAACGGTACCCTTCCCCGATGACGGGCCTTTCCAGGAGGACCTGCTCGAACAACGCTACGACCGTGCCTCACGGATGGCCGGCGTGCTGCCGGTCGGGACCGCCCGCGAAGGGGCGCCCGCCATGGCGACCTTTTTCTGGAGCCTGCGCACCGCTGATCATCCCGAATGGGTCAAGGCTGGACGCAACGCTTGGCTGGAGGCGGTGGCCAAGCTCTGGCCGGATGCGCTTCCGCTCGCTGCCGTCGCGGAGCCGGTTCATGCGCGCTATCGCCACCAGACGCGTCCGCCGGTGATTGGGCGCCATGCACTGAAGATCGGTGATGCGTGGCATGCGACCAGCCCACAACTCGGCCAGGGTGCAAACATGGCGCTGCTCGACGCTGCATCGCTCGGCTCCGCATTGGTTCACGCACAGGATGTCGAGAAGGCGATCGCGCTGCATTTGCGGCAAAGGCAGATGCATGTGCGCAGCTACCAGTTCCTCAGTCAGGTGCTGACGCCCTTCTATCAATCGGACAGCCGTCTCTTGCCTGCGCTCCGGGATCACCTGATCGCCCCCGTGACGACCTTGCCGGGCGTGCGATCCATCATCTCGACGCTTGTGACGGGCGATCTTCTCGATCCGGTCGGTCGGCTGCGGCTCTCCGAGACATTCGGGGCCGCCGCAGTGGCCCGATCGCACCCGTAATCATCCATTCGCAGCAGTCGTTGCCCTTGGCTTGGCAGCGAGGATGCAGGACCGAAACATGGGTTGCGGTCAAGGTTGCGAAGAGACGTTCGAAAACGGCGCCATGCCAGGGGCAGCCGGGAGTTGCTAGGGGGTTATTCTGGATCGCAAGCTGCACGACCGGTTGGCGCCAGCCACGGACCTCGGCTGAGAACCGGCCGCTCCCTGCAAAGGTCCAGGCATGGGCTGAGATGGCACGGACAAGCAGGCGAGCGGTGATGGCGGTTGGCAGGTGTGGCAACAGGCGACGTGCCGGTTTTGGGATGCGAATGGCCAGCAAATAGTGGCCGGTACGGTGCCCGGCTTCCGCCAGGACGTGGGTGGCATCCTCTTTAGACAAGGTGTCGCGGAGCACGGCGAAGAGCCGCTGCGGTTCCCGTTCATCCAGCATCGTGCCGGGTGGATCGGCGTAGCGATGGCCGATGCCCGCGCGATCAAAGATGCGCCGGGCCGTCTTTTCGCCAAACAGCGCCGCGAGCGCCTGACCCGTCTGGGTCAGGCTATTGGGCCCGATCCGGGCGCCGTTACCGCCTGAGGTCGGCGTGCCGCTGCGGGCAAGTTCCATCTCTCCCTCAGAGCCCTCAGCTTCCCTTCCCAAAAGGCGGGCCTCAGACGTGGACATCGTGGCTCTCCGGCCCTCCGCCGCAGGCAAGCACGGGTGTCCGCGCCTCTTCCGCGGCACCAGCCTTGCGAGCACGCAGCTGGCTTGCACGGTCGGAGGCCGCCTGCCAGTCGTCGATCTGGGCCGGTGCGATCTTGCGGGTCATGTCGAAGCCGAAATCGACCTTGTCCTTGGATTGCGGCCCCCAGTAATTGTGCTTGCCGAGATCGTAGAATTTTCGTTCGAAGCCGGCTTTCATGAAGGCCTTGAGGCAGCCGAGAAGATAGCGCCGCCGAAAGCCCTTGCCGCGCCACGGATAGTGGAAAAGCGCCTTGATCATGTAGAAGCGTCGGTAGTTGTTCATGACGCGGTCGAGCAGTTCGGCACGGTCCATGGCGTCGGGCTTCATGATCGGTGTGACGAAGTTGTACTTCGAGAAGTCGAAGATCTCGACCTTGTCGCCAAGCTCCTGGAAGAGCGGCGAGAAGGGCCAGGGGGTGTACATGGCCCAGTTGGCGAGATCCGGGTTCCAGTCGCGCGCCATGCGATAGGTTTCCTCCAGCGTCTCCGCCGTCTCGTTCTCCAGGCCAACGATGAACTGCGCTTCGGTGAAGATATCGGCCTCGCGCAAGAGGCGGATCGCTTTCTTGTTCTCAGCGACCTTGGTCTCCTTGTTGAAGCGATCGAGCTTCAGCTGGGCGGCGGCTTCCGTGCCGAGCGAGACATGCACGAGGCCGGCCTTCCGATAGAGGGCCAAATATTCTTCGTCTCTGATAATGTCGGTGACGCGGGTGTTGATGCCCCATTTGACCCTTGCCGGCAGACCGCGAGCGATCAGCTCTTCGCAGAAGGCGATGAATTTCTTGCGATTGATGGTGGGTTCCTCGTCGGCGAGGATGAAGAAGCCGACCTGGTGGTCGTTGACCAGCTTCTCGATCTCGTCGACCACCTTTTTCGGATCGCGGATGCGGTAGTCGCGCCAAAACTTCCATTGCGAGCAGAAGGAGCAAGTGAAGGGGCAACCACGCGCCATATTCGGGATCGCGACCCTCACACCGAGCGGCACATAGATGTACTTCTCCCACTCGAGCAGCGTCCAGTCCGGCTCCACGGCATCAAAATTCTTGACGGTGGGCGCGGCTGGTGTCGCGATGATCTTGCCGTCATCGGTGATGTAGGCGAGGCCCTTGATCCCCGCCCTCGCCTCCTTCCAGTTGCCGGCGGCAAAGGCGCGGGCGAGTTCGACGATGATCTCCTCGCCCTCGCCGCGAACGATAACGTCGATGAAGGGCGCCTCGGTCAGAACCTGCTGGTACATGAAGGTTGCATGGATGCCGCCGAGAACCCGGAGCGCCCCCGGGCAGACCTCTTTTGCGATATCAAGGCAGCGCTCGGCCATGTATATCGAAGGGGTTATGGCGGTGCAGCCGATCAAATCCGGCTGCAGACTGCGTAATTCCTCGCGCAGCCGATCCTCGGTCATGTCGTTGGTCATGGCATCGAGGAAATGGATGTCAGTGAAGCCTGCGGACTTCAGCGCACCGCCGAGATAGGCGACCCAGGCGGGTGGCCAGTTGCCGGCGATCTCGGCGCCGCCGGAGTGATAGTTCGGATGAATGAAGACGACGCGCATGACCACCTCCCATATGTGTAAACAAAAGTTGACACACATGGGCGCGCGATCAGTTGACCTGGATCAAGCGGTGAAGATGCGCTTTCAGCGCTCCCAGTCTTCCCTGACGGGAGGCTTCAGCCCGCCGAGTTTGCGTTCGAGCTCGTTGGCCTGGCGATCGGTCAGGCGCATGTCGAGGCTGACGGAGCCGTCCTCGTGATCTTCACGGCCATCGACGATGCCGTTTTCATAGAGCCAGGAAATCACAGCGTGCTTGTCGCTGGGAATCGTGATTGTAGCCTCGGTCAGCACGCCCGAGAGGCGCTGCGAGATGACGTCGAGCAGGGTGTCGACGCCCTCGCCCGTGACGGCGGAGACCGGCAGGACGTTTTCGCGGCCGGCCGCCTTCTGAAGAAGACCGTCATGGTTCTCAGGGTCGAGACGATCGATCTTGTTCCAGACTTCGAGGATGCGCTCGGCGCGTTCCTTCTCGTCGATGCCGAGATCGTCGAGGATGCGCAGGACATCCGCCGACTGAGCTCCGTTATCCGGATCCGACATGTCACGGACATGCAGCACCAGATCGGCTTCCAGCACCTCCTCCAGTGTCGCGCGGAAGGCAGCGACCAAGTGGGTGGGCAAGTCGGAGATGAAACCGACGGTGTCCGACATGATCACGGTTCGACCATGCGGCAGCTTCATGCGTCGCAGCGTCGGATCGAGCGTCGCAAAGAGCATGTCTTCGGCGAGCACGCCCGCACCGGTGATGCGGTTGAACAGCGTCGACTTGCCGGCGTTCGTATAACCAACGAGTGCCACGATCGGATGCGGCACCTTGCGGCGCTTGGCGCGGTGCAGCTGGCGGGTTCGAACAACCTGCTCAAGCTCGCGTTCGAGCTTGATGATCTTGTCCTGCAGCTGACGGCGGTCGGCTTCGATCTGGGTTTCACCCGGACCACCCATGAAGCCCGCACCACCGCGCTGGCGTTCCAAGTGCGTCCAGGAGCGAACGAGACGGCCCTTCTGATAGTTGAGATGGGCGAGCTCGACCTGCAACGTGCCTTCCTTGGTGGAGGCGCGGCGACCGAAGATTTCGAGGATGAGGCCCGTACGGTCGATGACCTTGGCGCCCCATTCCTTTTCGAGATTGCGTTGCTGAACCGGTGTCAGCGGATGATCGACGATGACGAGACCGGCATTGTGCTCGTCTAGCAGCGCCTTGACCTCGGCGATCTTGCCGGACCCCATCAGCGTTGCCGGGCGCGGCTGGTTGATCTGGACGATCAGACCCTGAACGATGGTGAGATCGATGGCGCGCGCAAGGCCGATCGCCTCTTCGAGACGCGCCTCGTTCGAGCGGCTCGGTGCCGGTGGTGCGCCGTCGGGTAGCGGTTGCGCCTTGGCTTGCTTCAGGACCGGCACGAGCACGAGCGCCCGCATGTCATCCCGGCCCTTTTCGTCCTCCGGGATGATCGAATCGTTTGATGTATCGCGGCTGGTTATGATCTCAGTCCTGTCCGGAGGAGGCTTCGTCGTTCTCGAACATCGTCATCGGCTGGCCCGGCATGATGGTCGAGATTGCGTGCTTGTAGACCAGCTGGGAATGACCGTCGCGACGCAGGAGAACGCAGAAATTGTCAAAGGATGTCACAACACCGGTGAGCTTCACGCCGTTGATCAGGAAGATCGTCAGCGAAATCTTCTGCTTGCGAACGGTATTGAGGAAAAGATCCTGCAGATTCTGAGAACGTTCCGCCATGGCGCCGCTTCTTTCTTTCTTGCCGGCCTTTTGTCGACCGGTGTGATTATTGTTTGATAACTGATCAGCGTCGGGAAAATGCCCCTCGCCCTCCGCCGAAAAAACGTGGTATCAAATCACCGTCTTCTCCGCAATGTCGAAAAAGGTCGAACGAATACGCTCGGCCATGGCGCCGGGATGACCGTTTCCGATCGACTGCCCGTCGATTTCGACGATCGGAAAACAGATGCTGGTGGCAGCGGTAATGAAAACCTCCCGCGCCGACAGCATTTCCTCACGGGAAAACTCGCGCTCCTCGACGCGGATGCCAAGCTTTTCGGTCACGTCCATCAGGCCTGTGCGGGTAATCCCACGCAGGATGCCGTGTTCGGCGGGGCGCGTGATGAGCAGACCGTCCTTATCAACGATCCAGACATTGGTCGCCGCACCTTCCGTCACCATGCCGCGCGAATCGACATAGATCGCTTCCTGCGCACCCTGTTCCTTCGCCGCTTGGCGCGCCATGGCATTGGGCAAAAGGCCGACCGTCTTGATGTCGACGCGGTCCCAGCGATTATCCGGCAGCGTGATGGCCTTCAGTCCCGTCTCGTTCTTCTTCGCGATCACGGAGGGATCGGTGATCTTGGCAGTGATCACGAGGCTTGGCGGCGTGTCGGCTGAGGGGTAGACATGGTCGCGCCGGGCAACACCACGCGTCACCTGGAGATAGAAGAGACCATTCTTCACACGATTGCGGCGTGCCACTTCACGGATGACTTGGGTCAGGGCCGCGCGGCTCATCGGGCTCTTCATCCGCAGCAGTGAGAGCGAACGATCAAGACGGTCGAGATGCCGCGTGAGGTCCACGATCACGCCATGGCGAATCTCGCAGACCTCGTAGACACCATCGGCGAACTGGTAGCCGCGATCCTCGATATGCACCGCCGCGTCGGCATGAGGCAGGTAACGGCCATTGACATAGGCGATGCGTGGCATGGGATTGCTTCTTTCAGAAATACTGGATCGAAACGCGGAAGAGTTGCTCGACATGGCGCACGGCGTCGGCGGCTGCGAACATGACCACGCGATCCTTGGCCTTGATCTTGGTTTCACCATCCGGGCGGATCACCGCCTTGTCGCGCAAGATCGCGCCGACGCGCAGGCCGGGCGGCAGTTCGAGTTCACGGAAGGGCTTGCCGACGAGCGGCGAGGTTTCAAGCGCCTCAGCCTCGATGACCTCGGCCTTGCCCTTCTGGACGGCATAGACGGCGCGGATACGGCCCTTACGCACATGCTGGAGCACGCGAGAAATCGTCACGGCACGCGGGTTGATATGGGCATCGATGCCGATCGAGGTGGCAAGATCGTGGAAGGACGGGCTGTTGATCAGCGCCATGCCAGACTTGCAGCCCAGGCGCTTGGCCATGGCGGCGCTCAGGATGTTCGTCTGGTCATTGTTGGTGAGCGTCACCATCAGATCGGCATCCTGGATGTCGGCCTGCTGGAGAATGTTCTGATCGAGCGCCGAGCCATGCAGCACGATGCCGTCCTGCAGCTGATCGGACACGGATAGTGCGCGCTCGCGGTCGTTCTCGATGATCTTCAGACGCGTTTTGGGCTGCATCTGCTCGATAGACTTGGCGACGTAGTAACCGATATTACCGCCGCCGGCGATGACGATACGGGCGGCTTCCTGTTCTTCATGGCCAAAGAGACCAAGGGTTCGACGGGCGTGGTCCCGCTGGCAGATGACATAGGCCAAGTCACCGACCTGCAGGTGGTCCTGCGAGCGAACGACATGCAGGCGGCCGTTGCGCCAGATGGCGCAGACGGTGGCCATGAGATCAGGGAACAGTTCGCTGAGCTGATTGAGCGGCGTGTCGACAACAGGGCAATCTTCCATGCACTCGATGGCGAGCATCGCAATATGGTCGTCGGCGAAACGGACGATATCGGTGGCGCCAGGGAAGGAAATTCGGCGCAACACCATCTTGCCGACTTCGATCTCGGGCGAGATCGTGACGTCGATCGGCAGGTTGTCGCGACTGAAGAGGTCCGAATATTCAGGACGCAAATAGTTTTGCGAGCGAATACGGGCAATCTTGGTCGGCACGTTGAACAGGGAATGCGCGACCTGGCAGGCCGTCATGTTGATCTCGTCATAAAGCGTGACGGCGATCAGCATTTCGGCCTGGTCGGCACCTGCGCGCGCCAACACGTCCGGATGGGCGCCGTGACCGACATAACCGCTGACATCGAGGGTCTCGGTGATGTGAGAGACGAGAGATGCCGAGGTGTCGATCACCGAGACGTCGTTGCCCTCCTGGGAGAGGCGTTCGGCGATACCGTAGCCGACCTGGCCCGCGCCGCAGATGATGACTTTCATGGCAAGCTTCCTGCCCCAGGTTCGCGGTCTACCGGATTCGTTTCGCCCGCTTATACGCCAAGCGATTTCAGTTTGCGATGGAGGGCCGAGCGTTCCATGCCAACGAATTCTGCGGTCCGCGAGATATTGCCGCCGAAGCGGTTGATCTGGGCAATCAGATAGTCGCGTTCGAACATCTCGCGCGCTTCGCGCAACGGCAGGGTCATGATGTGCGTGTCGTTGCGAGCGGACACCTTCGGCAACATGTCCGAGAGATCCTGCGGAAGCATTTCGGCGCTGATCGGCGAATCGGGGCTGTCGCCCTGGGCCAGAATCATCAACCGCTCGATGTTGTTGCGTAGCTGGCGGATATTGCCGGGCCAGTCATTGGCCTGCAGAACTGCCATGGCGTCGTCGCCGATCTTGCGCTGACGGATTCCGGCCTGTTCGGAAACCTGGCGCATGAACATGTCGACGAGGAATGGAATGTCCTCGCGGCGCTCGGCGAGTGCCGGCACCTTGACCGGGACTACGGCCAGGCGATGGAACAAGTCCTCGCGGAAGCGGCCTTCGGCGATCAGGCTCTCCAGGTTGTAGGCGCTGGACGAGATGATGCGCACGTCGACCTTGACGCGCTTCGATCCGCCGACACGCTCGAACTGCTGTTCGACGAGTACACGCAGGATCTTGTTCTGCGTTTCGCGCGGCATTTCTCCGATTTCGTCGAGATAGAGAATACCGCGATGGGCCTCTTCGAGCGCACCAATCCGGCGCGGCTGGCCGGGTGTGCCCTCGGTGCCGAACAAGGCCATCTCCATGCGATCAGGCGTGATCGCCGCCGCATTCAGCGAGACGAACGGTCCGCCCGAGCGGGCGGATCGCTTGTGGATCATGCGTGCGACGAGCTCCTTGCCCGAACCGGAGGGCCCGAAGATCATGATGCGGCTGTTGGTCGGCGCAATCTTTTCGATCGTCTGGCGCAATTGCGAGACGGCCACCGAGGTGCCGATCAGTTCGATCGCATCACCCGTGCGGCGCTTCAGTTCGGAGACCTCGCGCTTCAGCTTGGAATTCTCCAGCGCGCGCTCGGCAATCAGGATCAGCCGATCCGCCTTGAAGGGCTTTTCGATGAAGTCGAAGGCACCCCGCTTGATCGCCGAGACTGCCGTCTCGACATTGCCATGCCCCGAGATCATTACGACAGGCAAGTCGGGATGGCGCAGCTTGATCTCGTCGAGCAGCGACAGGCCATCGAGGCGGCTGCCCTGCATCCAGATATCGAGGAAGACCAGACGCGGCACGCGATCCGAAATGGCGGCCAGCGCGCTATCGGCGTCATGCGCGGTGCGGGTTTCATGCCCTTCGTCGCTCAGAATGCCGGAGACGATCTCGCGAATGTCTTCTTCGTCGTCGACTACGAGAATATCAGAGGCCATGGACCTTTTCCTTATCGCTTTCAGTCTCGATAGCGGCAGTGTCTGCGCGCGGCAGGATGATGCGGATCATCGCGCCCCTGCCCCGGTCGAAATCGGCCGGTGCGTCGTGCAGCTCTAGCTGCCCGCCATGCTCTTCAATAATCTTCTTCACGATCGCGAGGCCGAGGCCGGTGCCCTTCTCGCGCATCGTCATGTAGGGTTCGAGAATCCGGTGGCGGTTCTCGCTCGGCAGCCCGCGGCCGTTGTCGATGACATCGACAATGAAGCGGTCTTGCTCACGGTCGAAGGCCGACCGCACCAGGATCTTGCCGCCCTCGCCAAGCTCGTCCTTCGGTACGGCTTCGATCGATTCGACGGCATTCTTGACGATATTGCCGACCGCCTGCGCGAGCATGCGTGCATCGAAGTTTCCTTCGAGCGGCTCCGTGCCGAATTCCCGCTGGAACTCAATTTCGGCACTGCCGATCTCACGAAGAAAAACGGCGTCGGTCAGGATCTCGCGCAAGTCGGAGCGTTGCTTCGTCGGCTTCGGCATGCGGGCAAAGGCCGAGAACTCGTCGACCATGCGGCCGATGTCTTCAACCTGGCGGACGATGGTATCGGTGCACTGGTTGAAGACCGCCTTGTCATCCTCGGCAATCTGCTTGCCATAGCGACGTTTGAGGCGTTCGGCCGACAGCTGGATCGGCGTCAGCGGGTTCTTGATTTCGTGCGCAATACGCCGGGCGACGTCTGCCCAGGCGGTCGAACGCTGGGCCACGACTAGGTCGGTGATCTCGTCGAGGGTGATGACATAGGAATCAACCGAGCCTCGCGTCTCCTCGCGCGTGACCTGCACGTTGAGCGTCCGCTCCTTGCCGCCGCGGATCATGTTGATCTGCTCGCGGTAACCACCGCGATGGCGGACGGCTGCTTCTGCGAGAACTCGATCCACTTCCGGGGCCACCAGGGCGAGTTTCTCGCCGATCAACTGCTCGCCGGGCAGTGCCAGGAAATACTCGGCAGACGGATTGACGATGGTGATGATGCCATCGTCCTCGACGCCGATGACGGCGGCCGTGACACCGGAGAGCACGGCCTCGATGAAGCGGCGGCGGTCATCGACCTCGTCCTTGGCCTCAAGGATCTCGTCACGCTGCGAGCGGATCTGCGAGACCATCTTATTGAAAGTCCGCGACAGGCTGCCGACATCGCCATCGGCGGCGCGTACCGGCACGATAACGTTGAGGTTCCCCGAGGCGATGCTGTCGGCCGCGCCAATCAATAGCCGGATGGGTCTGACGATCCGGTCGGCGACCGCAATCGCTGTCCAGATCGCAGCGAGCAGAACGATCAGGGCAAAACCGAGATAGAGAATGGCAAAGGCGATCTGCAGCGTCGTTCGGCCATCTTCCATCGACTGGTATTCGGCGGTGTTCTCTTCCATCAGGCGCATGGCCTGCATGACCTTCGGATCGACTGCGCGGATCGTATAGAGGAAGGTGCCGGAAATACTGTCCAGCTTGATGATGGCGCCGACGAGGTTCGTGATGCCAGGCGGGATCAGCGTCGGCTGGCCGGAAGCGGCGCTGCCCAGGGCATCGCGCGGAATGGCCGGGAGCGGTTTGTCCGTATCGATATCCGCCTGGGTGATCGCCGATCCATCCTCGCGCACCAAAAAGGCACCGAGCATCCCGCGGCCCCGGGCCTGGCGCGTCATCAGATCCACAAAGCCCTGGCGATCGAGATAAAAGAGGGCGCGATTGCGTTCGAGGTCATTGGCCATCGAGATCGTCTGGCCCTGCAGATAGCTTGCGCTTTCCAGCATGTAGGCCTGCGCGACATTCATCGACGAGGAGACAATCGACTGCGTTCTGATCGAGAACCAACGGTCGAGACCGACATTGAGGGTGATCGACGCGAATATCGCCACCAGGATCGCCGGCGTGATTGCGATGATGGAAAACAAGGCGACGATTCGCACATGCAGACGCGCAGCGGCACGGCCTCGGTTGCGCGCCTTGAAGAGACGCATCACCTCGCGCCCGATCAGGAACATCAGGCCGACGATGAACAGCGAATTGATGACGGCAGAAGCAACGAGGACCTCAGAGGTCGGCTCGATCGATGTGAGGCCCAGCAAGATCGGCAATGTCAGAGACGCACACAGGAGCGCGCCGCCAGCCAATAAAAGGCCCGGCAGTGCGAAGGATGCGCGCCGATCCTGCGCCAGCGCGCTGTCGACGTCCGCTGCGGAGGCAGTCCTCACGCGTGCCATCATCTTCCCCCGGATCCGCGTAGCCGGATCTCGTTCATGCGGCGACCTCTCGATCGCGGCAAATTGTGTGCTGCAAAACTCCGTCGGGCCTGCCTCACGCAAACGGCGCGTCAGGCCACGAAGCAACGTGGCTTTTGAGCAACGCATTGTGGCGAAATTGCAACGGCGGCTTGGGCCTTGTCAAGCCGAGCGGGAACTGCGGTAAACCGACACGCCGAGCTCGCGGATCTTCTTGCGCAGCGTGTTGCGGTTCAGGCCGAGCAGATCGGCCGCCTTGATCTGATTGCCACGGGTGGCGGTCAGGGCGGCGAGGATCAGCGGATACTCCATCTCGGTCAGAACGCGGTCATAGAGACCCGAGGGCGGAAGCGCATCACCGAAGGAGGCGAAATAGGTCCGCATGTTCTCTTCGACGGCCTGAGAAATCGTCATCGTACCCGAGGGCATGCCGACCTTGGCGATCGGACTGTCGGCGACGTCGGCGCGCAGTTCCTGCTCGACGATTTCACGGGCGATCACGTCCTGTGGGTAAAGCGCCATCAGTCGGCGAACGACGTTCTCCAGCTCGCGCACGTTGCCGGGCCAGGGATAGGCCTTCATCACCTCGAGCGCCTCATGGTCGAAACGCTTGGAATCGAGGCCTTCTTTTTCGCCCTGCTGAATAAAGTGCCGGACCAGATCAGGAATGTCTTCGGCGCGGTCGCGAAGCGGCGGCAGGCGCAGCGGCACGACATTCAGTCGGTAGTAGAGGTCTTCGCGGAAGAGCCCCTGATTGATCGACTGCTTCAGATCCTTGTTGGTCGCCGCGACGATCCGGACATCGGTCCGGATCGGAGTGCGGCCGCCAACAGTGGTATATTCGCCCTGCTGCAGGACGCGGAGCAGACGGGTCTGGGCATCCATCGGCATGTCGCCGATTTCGTCAAGAAACAAAGTGCCGCCTTCGGCCTGTTCGAATCGGCCAGTCGAGCGGTTCTGCGCGCCGGTGAAGGCGCCTTTCTCATGACCGAAGAGTTCCGATTCGATCAGATCCCGCGGGATGGCCGCCATGTTGATGGCGACGAAAGGACCGTTCCGGCGCTTGCCGTAGTCGTGCAACGCCTTGGCGACCAGTTCCTTGCCGGTACCGGATTCGCCGGTGATCATCAGCGTCAGGTCCGTCTGCATCAGGCGCGCCAGCACCCGGTAAATTTCCTGCATGGCGGCCGAGCGCCCGACCAGCGGCATGCCATCCTGCATGTCATCATCGAGACGGGCCGGACGCTTCTTCGGTTCGGACAGCGCACGACCGATGATCGCGATCAGTTCGGTGAGGTCGAAGGGCTTCGGGAGGTAATCATAGGCGCCCTTCTCGGAAGCCTTGATCGCGGTCATGAAGGTGTTCTGGGCGCTCATGACCAGCACCGGCAGATCCGGCCTTGCCTTCTTGATCCGCGGCAAGAGATCGAAGGCGTTTTCATCCGGCATGATGACATCGGTGACGACGAGGTCACCCTCGCCCGCCGAAATCCAGCGCCAGAGGGTCGCCGCGTTCGAGGTGATCCGGACATCGTAGCCGGCACGGCTCAGCGCCTGGTTCAGGACTGTGCGGATCGCAGCATCGTCATCTGCAACAAGGATCGTCGCTGTCATCAGTTCGTTCCCGTGGATTTTGGCAGGGGCGCATCTTCGAGCGCCGTCTCTTTCGACATGGGCATCAGGACCCGGAAGGTGGTGCGGCTCGCCTGGCTGTCACATTCGACGATCCCGCCATGGGCGCCGATGATCTTGGCGACGAGCGCCAGACCGAGACCCGACCCATTCGTCTTCGTCGTGATGAAGGGGTCGAAGAGATGCGGGAGCAGGTCGGATGGCACGCCGGGCCCGTTGTCATGGACGCAGAATTCAAGCGGCAAAGAGATTTTTTCGCGGGATCCGGCGACGGAAAGTCGGATGCCGGGGCGATAGGCCGTAGTCAGCTGGATTTCACCGTCGGAGCGCTCGCCGATGGCCTCGGATGCATTCTTAACCAGATTCAGAAAGACTTGCACCAGTTGATCCCGGTTCGCATAGACCGGCGGCAGCGACGGGTCGTAATTCTCGGTGATCCTGATATTGCGGGCAAAGCCGGCCTTGGCCACCGCCTTCACTTGGTCGAGCACCGAATGGATGTTGATCGATTGCCGATCGACTGGTCGCTCGTCGGAAAAGACCTCCATGCGATCGACCAACGAAACGATGCGATCCGTCTCGTCGCAGATCAGGCGGGTCAGCGCCCGATCTTCATCGGTGACGGCTGTCTCGAGCAGCTGCGCAGCACCGCGGATACCGGAGAGCGGGTTCTTGATCTCATGCGCCAGCATCGAGGCAAGGCCGGTGACGGAGCGGGCGGCCGCCCGATGGGTCAGCTGGCGGTCGATCTTGTCGGCCATCGAGCGTTCCTGGAAGACGACCACGACATTACCAGGCTGGCTCAGGACAGGCGCGACATAGAGGTCAACAAGCTTTTCCTGACCGAGGCGCGGCGAACTCAGGTCGACGCGGTATTCATTGACCGGCGCACGGCGTTCACGAACCTGTTCGATCAAGGACAGAAGCGGACTGCCAAAAGGGATGAATGTCGAAATGCGATAGCGGGCCAGATGCGTGGCGCTCGCACCGAAAAAGGCCTCGGCCTCCCAGTTGGCGAAAGCGATATGCCCATTCGCATCCACCATCACCACCGGGTTCTGGATGGCGTTGAGCACGGCCATGGCGAGGCCACCGCTCTTGTCATTCGCCGTCATGCGGCCTCCTGTCTGGCGCTGGCGCCACCGTGATCCGAGAGCGCCCGCTGCAAGGCTTCAACGACGAAGCCCTGATCTTTCGATGTCATGATGGACGCCTTTGCCTCAGACGCGAGATCCGGTGCATGGCGATCGAGATACCAACCGAGATGCTTGCGGGCGTGGCGCACGCCGACTTCGGCACCATAGTGATCCAGCATCGCCCGATAGTGCTCAACGACGACGTCTGACATCTCGGATGCAGCAGGTCCCGCATGACCCGCGAGAACGCCAGCATGCCATGGGCGACCCTGGCAACCGCGACCGATCATGACGGCGTCGGCGCCGGAGCGGCGCAGGATGTCGTGGGCATCCTCGACGGTTTCGACGTCGCCATTGGCAATCAGCGGAATTCGGATCGCTTCGCGAACGGCGGCGATCGCGTCCCAATTCGCCTTGCCTTCATAGAACTGCATGCGGGTGCGGCCATGCACGGTAATCAGTTGAACGCCGGCGGCTTCGGCTCGGGCCGCAATGTCGGGCGCATTGATCGAGGTTTCGTCCCAACCGAGGCGCATCTTGACTGTCACCGGTATCTTCACTGCCTTGACGGTCGCCTCGATCAGAGACAGGGCGTGGTCCGGTTCGCGCATCAGGGCAGAGCCAGCATAACCGCCGATCACCTTCTTGGCCGGGCAGCCCATGTTGATGTCGATGATATCAGCGCCATTGGCCTCTGCGATCACAGCGGCTTCGGCCAGCCATTTCGCCTCACGCCCGGCAAGCTGTACCATATGCGGGGTAAGCCCTGCCCCTTTCAGCCGCGACCAGCTTTCGGCTGCATTGAAGACCAGTTCGCGGCTCGCCACCATTTCGGTGACCACGAGGCCGGCGCCGAAGCGGAAGGCGAGCTGGCGGAACGGCAGATCCGTGACGCCCGACATCGGCGCAAGCACGATCCGGTTCCGAACGGGAACCGGGCCGATGCTGAAGGGCGTGTCCAACGCGACGGAATTCAAATGATTATCTTTCAGGCAGAGGGCGCATTTGCACTATTTTTAGCCAGCGTTCTCTGGCTTGCCAAGAGGCAAAGCTCACCGTTCGACAAAAATTCGTGCAAATGCTGGAAAAGCCGATGGCGAGCCGATAGAGCACGGTTGCGAAGAAAATGTGTCATGGACCAGGCGAGGCGATGGAGCAAGAGCGGAGCGGAACAATCGGGATCGTCGTGGTTGCCGCTGGCCGAGGCGAACGCGCCGGCGCTTCCGTCGAAGGGCCGAAGCAATACAGGCGCATTGGTGGCAAACCGGTCATCTGGCACACACTGAAGCGCTTTCTCGAGTGGCCCAAAAGTGGTCCAGTTGTCGTCGTGATCCACCCGGAAGATCATGGGCTGCTGGAAGCCGCGATTTCCGACCTGGCGTGTAGCGACTCCCTTGTTGTCGTTGAGGGCGGCGCGACCCGGCAGGCTTCCGTGCTCAACGGACTAAGAGCATTGCACGACCGCGGCATTCAACATGTGATGATCCAGGATGGCGTACGGCCATTCGTAGACGCATCCCTTCTCGAACGGATTGCCGCCGAACTCGAAACGGGAAAACCGGCCGTGCTACCCGCCATACCCGTGTCGGACACAATCAAGCGCGGCGACACCTCTGGCGTCGTCACAGCCACCGTGCCACGTACGGATCTCTATGCCGCGCAGACACCACAGAGCTTCCACTACGAGACTATCCTGGCCGCCCACGAGCGCGCCGCGAACGAGCAAGCAGTGGACTTCACCGACGACGCCTCGATCGCCGAATGGGCTGACATCCCCGTCCAGCTCGTCGCGGGCTCGATCGACAATGTCAAACTGACAGTAAAGAGAGATATCGCCATGGCCGACGAGAAACTGAAGGCTAGCGCCCTCCCCGACGTGCGCACGGGAAACGGCTATGACGTACACCAGCTCGAGCCCGGCGACGGCGTGACGCTCTGCGGCATCTTCATTCCGCATGATCAGAAGTTGAAGGGCCATTCCGATGCCGATGTCGCGCTGCATGCCCTGACAGACGCACTGCTTGCCACCTGCGGTGCCGGCGATATCGGCGATCACTTCCCGCCTTCGGACATGCAATGGAAGGGCGCTCCATCGCGCATCTTCCTTGAGCACGCAGCAAGGGTCGTGCGCGGTGCCGGCGGCACGATCATGAATGCGGATATTTCGCTAATTGCCGAAGAGCCTAAGATCGGACCACATCGTCAGGCGATGCGGGAGAAGCTCGCCGAGATCCTCGACATCTCGCTTGATCGCTGCTCGGTGAAGGCGACGACCAACGAGAAGATCGGCTTCGTCGGCCGTGGCGAAGGCATCGCTGCCATCGCCACGGCAACTGTCGCCTTCCGTGGAGCGGACTGATGGGGATCTATCCGGCGGATGTCGAGCAGCAGGCCGCAACGGTCATCGCGGCCTATCGGGATCTTGGCTGGATGATAACGACGGCCGAATCCTGCACCGGTGGCCTGATTGCCGGCGCGCTGACGGAGATTGCCGGCTCATCGGCGGTCGTCGATCGTGGCTTCGTCACCTATACGAACCAGGCAAAGATGGAATTGATCGGCGTTTCGAGCGCAACGCTTGAAGCTTTCGGAGCCGTCTCGAAGGAGACAGCACTGCAGATGGCGCAAGGCGCACTGATCCGTTCTGACGCCCATGTGGCGGTCGCTGTGACCGGCATTGCTGGCCCGGGTGGCGGATCGGCTGACAAGCCTGTCGGACTGGTGCATCTCGCGCTTCGGAGCCGCAGCGGGCATATTGATCACCGGGAGATGCGCTACGGCGATCTCGGCCGCGATCAGGTGCGGCTCGCAACCGTCAGGACAGCACTCGACATGCTGGCTGGCGCCCCTCAGACGCCTGCGTAAATCTTGTCGGCGCGCGCCTCGAAGGCTTCCGAAAACATGCGGAAGGCGCGGTCGAACATCGAGCCCATCAGAGCCCCGAGGATGCGGTTCTTGAACTCGTAGTCGATGTAGAAATGAACCGAGCAGGCGCCCTCGCCTGCCTCTTCGAAACGCCAGCGATTGTCGAGATACCGGAACGGTCCCTCAATGTACTTCACGTCAATGGCGCGCTCGGCGGCCGTCAGCAGTACCTGCGTCGTGAAGGTCTCGCGGATCGCCTTGTAGCCCACCGTCATGTCCGCCAGCAGCAATTCCTTCCCGTCGCGTTCGCGGCGCGAGCGAATGGTCAGCGCTTCGCACAGCGGCAAAAATTCAGGATAGCGCTCGACGTCGGCGACGAGGGCATACATACGTTCGGGCGAGTGCTTGACGAGGCGGCGGGTTTCAAACTGTGGCATGCCAGCGACTTAATGAGGAAGCCCGGCAAGATCAAGCAGGTGCGCCATTTCGCCGTGGGATTTGAGGGTGACTACGGGCACGTTCGGACCGTGACGCTCGATTTCCTGGATGATGCGGGGCGAGAAGCGGCGCTCGAAGTGCCAGATGTAGGAAAGGAATTCGCGGTCCGGCCATTTCTCGACACAGCCGTCGGCCATTTCGGGCCGGTGCTTGCCGACAAACTTCGCCGCCCGGCGATAAACACCAAGCAGACAACGCCAACGCGGCAACCGCGCCCAGATAACAAGATCGGTGCGAGGCAGGCGGATGTCGAAGCTCGAGGGATTGGTACCGTCAAGGATCCATCGCTCGCGACCGACGATGTCGGATATGATGTCGCGCTGCTCGGCTCTCGGGCGCTGTACCCATGCGGAAAGCCAGAAGACTTCGCGATCCATCGAGTGGTTGGGGAGATCGAGTGCGGCGGCGAGCTTGCGGGACAATGTGGACTTGCCGCCGCCGGAGCAGCCGATGACCATGATCCGCCGCGCCTGACGCAATTGCGCGGCTCCATCTTCCAACGATTTAGTGAACATCATCACAACCACACACTCCTTGCGTGTGGTTGCTTTAGCGCCGTCTCACTTCGTTTGAAAGTCTGGAGACGTCTTCAGACCCTTGCCACCAGCTTCTCCCGCGCCGCCTTCAGCCGGGCAAAGTCATCGCCGGCATGGTGCGACGAGCGGGTCAGCGGGCTCGAGGACACCATCAGGAAGCCCTTGGTATAGGCGATGTCCTCGTAGGACTTGAACTCTTCCGGCGTGACGAAGCGCTCGACCTTGTGGTGCTTGCGGGTCGGCTGGAGATACTGGCCGATAGTCAGGAAATCGACGTCAGCCGAGCGCAGGTCGTCCATCAACTGCAGGACTTCATTCCGCTCTTCGCCGAGGCCAACCATGATGCCCGACTTGGTGAACATGGTCGGGTCGAGCTCCTTCACCCGCTGGAGCAGGCGAACGGAATGGAAATAGCGGGCGCCGGGACGAACCGTCAGGTAGTTGCCCGGAACGGTTTCCATGTTGTGATTGAAGACGTCGGGCTTGGCCGCGACAACGCGCTCAAGCGCGCCGGGCTTCTTGAGGAAGTCAGGCGTCAGGATTTCGATCGTGGTCTCGGGTGATGCCTCGCGGATCGCCCAGATCACCTTTTCGAAGTGTTCGGCGCCGCCATCGGCAAGATCGTCACGGTCGACGGAGGTGATGACAACGTGTTGCAACCCCATTTGGCGGACGGCCTTGGCGACATTGGCCGGCTCGTCGAGATCGAGCGGGTTTGGCTTGCCGGTTGCGACATTGCAGAAGGCGCAGGCGCGGGTGCAGATCTCGCCCATGATCATGAAGGTGGCGTGCTTCTTGTCCCAGCACTCGCCGATGTTCGGGCAGCCGGCTTCCTCACACACGGTCACCAGCTTGTGGGAACGGACGAGTTCGCGGGTCTCGTGATAGCCCTTCGAGGTCGGCGCCTTGACGCGGATCCATTCCGGCTTGCGCAGCACTTCGGTGTCGGGCTTGTGGGCCTTTTCCGGATGGCGGATGCGCTTCTCGTCCGCAGGCACCAGGGGTGCTGCATTCGAAAGATTGGTCCTGTCGAGAATGGTGACCATAATCAAACCCTATGTGCCGCCTGACGCGGCCTTTCTGGTTATCGCCGGACGAGCCGGGCGACGAAAAGGAGGATGCTTGCGCCGACAAAGCTGGTGATCAGATAGCCCAGCCAGTCACCTTCGACAAAAATGCCAAGGCGGCGGAATATGGCAGCTGCGATCGCGGCACCGACGATGCCGATCACGATGTTCATGAAGACGCCGAAGCGCATGTCCATGAGCTTGCCCGCAAGCCAGCCTGCGAGACCGCCGAAAAAAATCGTCGCGATGATGCCGACTTCGAAACCAGCCATGTCGAGCCCCTTTCGGACCATTCAGTTGGAACCTGCCGCCCATATAGGCGGCAAGGCCCCGTTTCACAACCTGACTTTAGGCGTTGAGCACCCGGCCATAGGCGTCGAGCACACTTTCCTTCATCATTTCCGAGAGCGTCGGATGCGGGAAGATCGTGTGCATCAGTTCTTCTTCCGTCGTCTCGAGGTTCATCGCGACGACGAAGCCCTGGATGAGTTCGGTCACTTCCGCGCCGACCATGTGGGCGCCGATGAGTTCGCCGGTCTTCTTGTCGAAGATCGTCTTGATCATGCCCTGGTCTTCGCCAAGCGCGATCGCCTTGCCATTGGCGGCGAAGGAATAGCGGCCGACGCGGATGTCGCGGCCCTGTTCTTTCGCCTTGGCTTCCGTCAGACCGACTGAGGCGACCTGCGGGTTGCAATAGGTGCAGCCCGGGATCTTGGCCTTGTCCATCGGATGAACGTTCGGCAGACCAGCGATCTTCTCGATGCAGATGACGCCTTCATGCTCGGCCTTGTGGGCGAGCATTGGTGGGCCTGCAACGTCGCCGATCGCGTAGAGGCCCGGCACGTTGGTCTTGCCATAGCCGTCGATGACGATGCAGCCGCGATCTGTCTTCACGCCGAGCGTTTCGAGACCGAGGTTCTCGATATTGCCCTGGACGCCGACGGCGGAAATAAGGCGGTCAGCGGTGATCGTCTGAACCTTGCCATCCTTGGTTTCGACATGGGCGGTAATCGAGTTTGCGCCCTTTTCGACCTTGGAGACCTTGGCTTCGGTGATGATCTTCAGGCCGCGCTTTTCCAGCTGCTTGCGGGCGAAGGTGGAGATTTCCACATCCTCGACCGGCATGATGTTGGCCATCAGCTCAACGACGGTGACGTCGACGCCCATGGAGCGGTAGAAGGAGGCGAATTCGATCCCGATAGCGCCCGAGCCCATGACGACGAGAGACTTCGGCATGAAGTCCGGCTTCATCGCCTCGAAATAGGTCCAGATCAGCTTGCCATCCGGCTCGATGCCGGGCAGCGCACGCGGACGCGCGCCGGTCGCAACGATGATGTGCTTGGCGGTGTAGGTGCCCTCGCCCTTGACGCCCTTCGGAACCGGGTTCTGCGGCTCGACGACGGGCTTGGTCATCTTGCCGACGACGACTTCGCCTGGCTTCGTCAGCTTGGCTTCACCCCAGATGACGTCGATCTTGTTCTTCTTCATCAGGAAGGCAACGCCGCCGTTCAGACGGGCCGAGACGCCGCGCGAGCGGGCGACCACGTCCTTGACGTCGGCGGTCATCGTGCCGTTGAGCGTCAAGCCGTAGGATTTTGCGTGATTGGCGTGGTCGAGGATTTCGGCCGAGCGCAGCAGCGCCTTGGTGGGGATGCAGCCCCAGTTCAGGCAGATGCCACCCAGATGTTCGCGCTCAACGATCGCGGTTTTCAGGCCGAGCTGGGCGGCACGGATGGCGGTGACGTAACCGCCGGGGCCGGAGCCGATAATGATGACGTCGTAAGCATTCGACATGGGGCTTCCACTCCTCGGTTTCCTCAGAGCCTCCGTTTTTCACGGAGGCCCGTTTCGGGACTGGAAGCGAAACCCTCAGGCTGCGGGTGTCTCGGCTTCCGGTTCGTGACGAACCAGCATCCCGTAGATTTCATCCTTGAGCTGCATCCGCTTCTTGCGCATTTCCACGATGTGGAAGTCGTCTGCAGGCTCGATATCGGTTTCGGCGCGATGGATGGCCCGGTTCACCTCGTGATAGGCTTCGAACAATCTTGCGAAATGACCATCCGTTTCTTTCAGATGACGCATCAGCGCGACGTGTTCCGGGAATTCAACTGCCAGTTCGTGCAGTGTGTTCGACATGATCCCATCTCCTCTGTCGGGGTTGATGGGTACAGGTTAGACGCAGCGCACAAGACCTCCTTGATTTTGATCAACACGCCCTGACGGAGAGATCTGGCCGTCCTGTTTTCTTCAAAGCCCGAGCATCATGCGGACGATCGGCTCGAGGCCGCGTCCGATGGCACGGGTGTTTTCCGCGTCGAGATGGATGCCGTCGAGCGGCGTGGTTTCTGCGACCGATCCTGCGTCGAAGAAGGCGCATCCGGCCTCGTCCGCCGCGTCGCGATACATGCTGGCAAGCATCGCACCTTCTTCCACCGAGTGGTTGAACATGGCGCCGAAGACCGAATTGGCCGTTTCGCGGATCGCCGGCGGCGCGACGATCAGGATCTCGGGCTCTTCGAACTCGAAACCCCAGTCGTGCTTCTGCACTTGCTTGACGAGACGCTTGACGCCGCTGGTCGCGCCGATGGCCGTGCCCTGAATGCCACGCTTGAGGTCATTCGTTCCCAGCATGATGATCACCAGGTCGATCGGCTTGTGCGTCGCGAGAAGCGTCGGCAGCACCTTCGTACCGTTACGTTCGCAATCGCCCAGATGGTCGTCATAGGCGGTGGTGCGGCCGTTCAAGCCTTCGGCGATGACCCTGACACCATGGCCGAGCGCCTTCTGCAAGACACTCGTCCAGCGGTCTTCATAGGCATGCCGACCCAGATTTACCGGGTCGTATCCCCATGTCAGGCTATCGCCATAGGCGAGAACGGTCTTCATCGTAACCGCCCCCGGATCAGACCAACATGCCCATCGGATTTTCGATGTAGCGCTTGAAAGCGCCGAGCAATTCGGCACCGAGCGCGCCATCGACGCAACGATGGTCGGTCGAGAGCGTCACGGTCATGACGTTCGCCACCTTCATCTCGCCCTTCTTCACCACGACCCGCTCTTCGCCGGCGCCGACCGCAAGGATCGTTGCATGCGGCGGGTTGACCACGGCCGAGAAGCTCTTCACGCCCATCATGCCCATGTTGGACACGGCAGTCGTACCGCCCTGGTATTCTTCGGGCTTCAGCTTGCGGTCCTTGGCGCGCTTGCCGAGGTCCTTCATCTCGTTGGAGATGGTAGACAGGCTCTTCTCCTCGGCCTTGCGAATGATCGGTGTGATCAGGCCGCCGGGGATCGAGACAGCCACGCCGACATCGGCATGCTTGTGCTTGACCATGTTGGTGTCGGTCCAGGAGACGTTGGCATCCGGCACGTCGCGCAGTGCGAGAGCCAGCGCCTTGATCACCATGTCGTTGACCGAGAGCTTGTAGGCCGGCTTGCCGTCCTTTTCAGGCGCGGCCGCGTTCAGCTGGGCGCGAAGTGCCAGCAGCGCATCCAGCTCGCAATCCACGGAGACGTAGAAGTGCGGAATGGTCTGCTTCGATTCCTGCAGGCGCTTGGCGATCGTCTTGCGCATGCCGTCATGCGGCACGAGCTCGTAGGAGCCTTCGGCGAAGTTCTTGAGAACGGCTTCTTCCGACGCACCCTTGGCCATAACCGGGGCAGCTGCGGCAGTTGACGCTGCTGCTGGCGCCGGAGCGGCCTTGGCACCACCGGTGCTGACGGCCTTTTCGACGTCGCTCTTGACCACGCGGCCCTTCGGACCGGAACCCGAAACGGCCTTCAGGTCGAGACCGGCTTCCTTGGCGAGGCGACGGGCGAGCGGCGAAGCAAAGACGCGCTCACCGGTCGAGGCAGCAGGTGCCGCCGATGCGGCTGCGGGAGCCGGCGCTGCAGCTGGTGCCTCGGCAGGCGCAGGTGCTGCTTCCGCCTTCGGTGCCGGTGCAGCCTCGGCCTTCGGGGCGGGCCAACCGCCACCAGCGGCGGCCGCCGCGACATCCTCGCCTTCCTCGGCAAGGATCGCAATGAGCGCATTGACCTTCACAGCCTCTGTGCCGGCCGGAACGACGATCTTGGCAACGACGCCTTCATCGACGGCTTCCACTTCCATGGTCGCCTTGTCGGTCTCGATCTCGGCGATCACATCGCCGGACTTGACCTTGTCGCCTTCCTTGACCAGCCACTTGGCCAGATTGCCCTCTTCCATCGTCGGAGACAGGGCCGGCATGGTGATATTGATCGGCATGACCTTGCCCCCTTACTTGTAGCAGACGGTTTTGACCGCCTGAACGACTTCGGCAACGCTCGGCAGCGCCAGCTTTTCAAGATTGGCCGCATAAGGCATCGGCACATCCTTGCCGGCGATCGTCAGGATCGGCGCATCGAGATAGTCGAAGGCCTGCTGCATGACGCGGGTCGCGATCTCGGTGCCGACGGACGACTGCGGATAGCCTTCCTCGACGGTCACCAGGCGGCCGGTCTTCTTGACCGACTCGATGACGGTCGGCAGATCCATCGGACGGATGGTTCTGAGGTCGATCAGCTCGACATCGATGCCTTCCTTCGCCAGTTCCTCGACGGCCTTGACCGAGTAGGTCATACCGATGCCGAAGGAGACGATGGTCGCGTCCTTGCCGGTCTTGTGGATGCGCGCCTTGCCAATCGGCAGGACGAAGTCATCCATCTTCGGCACTTCGAAGGAGTGACCGTAAAGGATCTCGTTTTCCAGGAAGATAACCGGGTTCGGATCGCGGATGGCTGCCTTCAGCAGGCCCTTGGCGTCTGCTGCCGTGTAGGGCATGACGACCTTGAGGCCCGGGATCTGGCTGTACCAGGCCGCGTAATCCTGGCTGTGCTGGGCGCCGACGCGAGCCGCGGCACCGTTCGGGCCGCGGAAGACGATCGGCGCACCCATCTGGCCACCGGACATGTAGAGCGTCTTGGCAGCCGAGTTGATGATGTGGTCGATCGCCTGCATGGCAAAGTTGAAGGTCATGAACTCGACGATCGGCTTCAGGCCGGCCATTGCCGCACCAACGCCGAGACCGGCAAAGCCATGCTCGGTGATCGGGGTGTCGACAACGCGCTTGGCGCCGAACTCCTGCAGCAGCCCCTGCGTGATCTTGTAGGCGCCTTGATACTCGGCGACTTCCTCACCCATGATGAAGACATCCGGGTTGGCGCGCATTTCCTCGGCCATGGCTTCACGCAGCGCTTCACGCACCGTCATCGTCACCATTTCAGTACCGGCCGGAACGTCCGGATCGGAAGCCACTTCGACCTTTGGAGCGGCCGGAACCTTATTGTCTGCTGAGGATGCAGGCTCCTCTGCAGCGGCGCGGGCCTTCCCGCCGGCGTCACCGGCTGCGGCAGCCGGCGTGTCGGCATCCGCCTTGGGCGCGGGCATCGCATCTGCACTTTCACCATCCTGCAGCAGAACGGCGATCGGCGTGTTGACCTTGACGTTCTCGGTACCGGCCGCAATCAGCAGCTTTCCGAGCACGCCCTCATCAACGGCTTCCACTTCCATGGTCGCCTTGTCGGTCTCGATCTCGGCGATCACGTCGCCGGACTTTACGGTGTCGCCTTCCTGCTTGATCCACTTGGAAAGCGTGCCTTCTTCCATTGTCGGAGAAAGGGCGGGCATCAAAATTTCGATCGGCATGGGTTCCCTCCCCGATTACAGAAGAATGTCGGTGTAGAGCTCGGATACATCCGGCTCCGGATCGGCCTGGGCGAAATCGGCACTGTCCGCAACAATGTCGCGCACGTCCTTGTCGATCGCCTTGAGCTGGTCTTCTGAGGCCCAGCCATTCTCGAGGAGACGAGCCTTGACCTGTTCGATCGGATCCTGCTCCGACCGCATCTTCTGCACTTCTTCCTTGGAGCGATACTTCGCCGGGTCGGACATCGAGTGGCCGCGATAGCGATAGGTCAGCATTTCCAAGATGATCGGCCCCTTGCCGGAGCGGCAATGCTCGAGCGCCTCATCGGCGGCCGCCTTGACGGCGCGCACATCCATACCGTCAACCTGGACGCCGGGGATGCCGAAGCCGGAACCACGCAGCGAGTAGTTCGACTGCGCCGTGGCGCGAGCTGTCGACGTGCCCATCGCGTAACGGTTGTTCTCGACGATGTAGATGATCGGCAGCTGCCAGAGGGCAGCCATGTTGAAGCTCTCGTAGACCTGGCCCTGGTTGGCTGCGCCGTCACCGAAATAGGCAACAGCTACATTGTCATTGCCGCGATACTTGTTCGCGAAAGCAAGGCCCGTTCCGAGCGACACCTGCGCGCCGACGATGCCGTGGCCACCATAGAAATGCTTCTCTTTCGAGAACATGTGCATGGAGCCGCCCTTGCCCTTCGACAGGCCGCTTCGGCGACCCGTCAGCTCGGCCATGACGCCGCGTGCGCTGAGGCCCGCTGCCAGCATGTGACCGTGGTCGCGATAGGCGGTAATAACCTGATCACCTTCCTTCTGCGCCATCTGCATGCCAACGACGACCGCTTCCTGGCCGATATAGAGGTGACAGAAGCCGCCGATGAAGCCCATGCCGTAAAGCTGGCCGGCCTTTTCTTCGAAACGGCGAATGAGGAGCATTTCACGATAGGCGTGAAGTTCTTCGTCCGCACCAAATTCAGGCGTGTTTTTTCCGGTGAATTCCTTGCCGGCTGACTTGGCGGAAGACTTCCGACCGTTCGCAGCTGCTGGCTTGCGAGGCGCCATGCATCCCTCCCATGGGTTTATTATGGTCCAAAGTTGGCGACAGAATAGGGAAGAAAGAGGACGGCGGCAATGCCATAAATGCATGGCTCACATTCGCCGCAAGCAACTGTAATGACTAAAAAATTTACGATTAACTGAATTCAGGTTAATCAGAAATAGGTGTTGAAGATTACGATTTCGTCTGGGCGCGACATGTTGAGTTGATAGCGTGCCTTTTCATCGATGATGTCTTCATCGAGAGAGCCATCACTCAAGAGACTGACATCCTTTTCAAGGACAGTCCGCTGGGCCACGAGCTTATCAAGCTCCGAGGCGCGCTCCCGTCGGATGCGCTCGAACTCCTGCCCGGCCTTGAGGCCATAATCACCATGTATGGAATGGTAGCCGAAATAAGACAGGAAAGCGATGGTGACGGCGGGAAGAATGAGACGACCGTATTTCTTTTTCTTGTGATGCCTGGTCCACATGCCGACAAATGCCCTGAAACGCGAAACTTGTCGCAAGAGTAATCGTCAGATCTTAACCGACCGTTGACCCTAATCGCAGCGCAAAAGAAAAAGCCCGCGCCGGGGAACCGGCACGGGCTTCGAAGGAATTCGACCGAGATCAGCCGCGCAGGATCGACGCGCCTGCGTAGACGGCCTGCGGACCCAGCTCTTCCTCGATGCGGATCAACTGGTTGTACTTGGCGGTACGGTCGGAACGGGCGAGCGAGCCTGTCTTGATCTGACCGCAGTTGGTGGCAACCGCGAGATCGGCGATCGTCGAATCCTCGGTTTCGCCCGAGCGGTGCGACATCACGGCCGTGTAAGCGGCGCGGTGAGCGGTCGAAACGGCGTCGAGGGTTTCCGACAGCGAACCGATCTGGTTAACCTTGACGAGGATCGAGTTGGCGACACCCATCTTGATGCCGTCGCGCAGACGGGCCGAATTGGTAACGAAGAGATCATCGCCGACGAGCTGGATCTTCTTGCCGACCTTGTCGGTGAGTGCCTTCCAGCCGTCCCAGTCGTCTTCCGCCATGCCGTCTTCGATCGAGAAGATCGGGTACTTGGCAGCCAGCTCGGCGAGGTATTCGGCCATCGCTTCCGGCTCGAGCGTGCGGCCTTCACCTTCGAGGACGTATTTGCCGTCCTTGAAGAATTCGGTCGAAGCGCAGTCAAGCGCGATGTGCATGTCTTCGCCCGGACGATAGCCGGCCTTCTCGATCGACTTCATGATGAAGTCGAGGGCAGCCGGTGCGGATGCCAGACCCGGCGCAAAGCCGCCCTCGTCACCGACATTGGTGTTGTGACCGTCTGCAGCGAGCTGCTTCTTCAGCGTGTGGAAGACTTCCGAACCCATGCGAACAGCGTCGCGGATGGTTTCGGCGCCAACCGGCACGATCATGAATTCCTGGAAGTCGATCGGGTTGTCGGCATGCGCGCCACCATTGATGATGTTCATCATCGGGACCGGCAGGACATGCGCGTTCGGGCCACCAACGTAACGGTAGAGCGGCAGACCGGAGGACTGAGCGGCAGCCTTTGCAACGGCGAGCGAAACGCCGAGGATGGCATTGGCGCCGAGGCGGGCCTTGTTCGGCGTGCCGTCGAGCTGGATCATCAGATTGTCGATCTGGATCTGGTTCTCGGCATCGTGACCGCCGATCGCGTCATAGATCTCGCCGTTGACGGCTTCGACGGCCTTTTCGACGCCCTTGCCGAGATAGCGCGAGCCACCGTCACGCAGCTCGACGGCTTCATGCGCGCCGGTCGAGGCGCCCGAGGGAACGGCGGCGCGGCCCATGCTGCCATCTTCGAGATAGACGTCGACTTCGACGGTCGGGTTGCCACGGCTGTCGAGAATCTCGCGGCCGATGATGTCGGTGATGGCGGTCATGTTCGCTCCCTATAGACGGAAATTGGACAAGGCTCCGAAGGCCGATCACCGGGCATAAGCCGCTGGACCCGCCTGTGAGTCATCCTCTCTTATCCGATGATCGGGAAAATACAATGACGGATCAGGGGCGGAAGGAACGAAAATCTAATCGATTTAAACGGCAATTGCCTGCGGCGCTTCCGGTTCAACCGATTGAAGCGCCGCGGGATGCTATCAACACGCCTTGGCGATATCGTCGAAGGCGATGAGTTTTTCGAGCAGCCGACGCATGTCGGTGATCTTCACCATGTTCGGGCCATCGGACGGGGCGTTGTCCGGGTCCTGGTGAGTCTCGATGAACAGGCCACCGACACCGACGGCAACAGCTGCACGGGCAAGCGTTTCCACGAACTCGCGCTGACCACCCGAGGAGCCGCCCTGCCCGCCAGGCTGCTGCACAGAATGGGTGGCATCGAAGACGACGGGCGCGCCCATGGCGGCCATGATCGGCAGCGAGCGCATGTCGGAGACCAGCGTGTTGTAGCCGAAGGAGGCGCCGCGTTCGCAGAGCATGACATTCGGATTGCCGGAACCCGTGATCTTGTTCAGGACATTCTTCATGTCCCAGGGCGCCAGGAATTGGCCCTTCTTGACGTTGATCGCACGACCGGTCTTGGCGGCAGCGACAAGCAAGTCCGTCTGGCGGCAGAGGAAAGCCGGGATCTGCAGGACGTCGACGGTCGGGGCAACCGCGGCGCATTGCTCTTCCGTGTGGATGTCAGTGAGGACCGGAACGCCGAATTCCTTCTTGATGTCGGCAAAGACTTCCATCGCCGTTTCGAGGCCGATGCCGCGCTCGGCAGACAGCGAGGTCCGGTTCGCCTTGTCGAAGGACGACTTGTAGACGAGGCCGAGGCCAAGTTCGCGGCAAAGCTCGACGAGCTGGCCGGCGATCATGAAGGCATGGTCGCGGCTTTCCATCTGGCAAGGACCGGCAATCAGGGCAAAACGGCCCTTTTGGGAGAAGACGGCCTTGGCCGGACCTTCGCCGACGACGACTTCCGAATTGGGAGAAACGCTCATTTCAACTCCTCGAAGGCAAAGGTCACCCCCTGCCCCTTTTCCGGCGCAACGACGAGGCGCGCGCCCGTTTTTTGATAGCTGACGCCCTTAGCAGCGAGGCAGGCTTCTGTCACGCCGAGATCATCAACCGCAACAACCACGGCCGCCCCGACGAGCCCCCTTTCCGAGACCCGCAATTCCTGGCCGAAGTGGAGCCGGAAACCCTCCGGTGTCAGCACATCGACGGCGACGTTGGCGGTCTGAATAGAGAGCCCGAAGGAATGGGCGGTGACATCCCGCTGATCGAGGACCGTCTCCAAGAGATATTGGAAGTCGCTCGGGTTCTCTTCGACCAGCACCACGCGCCGGAGCCCTGTCGCGCCGTTCGCATGCACAAGCAGAGAACCCCGATCGGTCGGAAGCGGGTTTATGCGCTGACAGGCGAAGGCGAAGAAATCAGGCGCGCGCAGGTCTGCTGCAAAGGCGAGTCGGAAAGCCCCCTCCGCGGTTCGCCCATCCGGAAAACGAAACTGGCGCGCGAAATCAAGCAGAGCCCCAGCGCTCATACCGTCCTCGCGGTAGGCAGCATCGTCGGCCTGCGCGTCCTGCGTCTTCACGACGATGGCGGAGAGCCCCTCGCCGCGCCGAAAGCGGAAGGCCTGGTCGCGGGCGACAAAGACATTGCCGGTGCGCGCGGCCTCCAGACAGTCTTCCCGGCTGCCGACGGCCAGCGGCTCCAAATAGGTGTCATCGGCGAAGAAAACGCAGGCATTCTCCGTGCCGAACGGATGGCGGGCATCTGCCGCAACGGTGAAGCCAAGACGCCCCAGTCGCGCGCGGGCGGTTTCGAGATCGACGATCGGCAAAACGAGATGGTCGATGGCGCGGGGTGAGAAAGTGGAATGGGACATGTCTGCTCTCGATTTCTGCATCAATTCTGAGAATTTGGCGCCTGAATGGAAAGGCCTTCGACCGCGTGCCGCAGGGCATCGATCTGCTCGCGGGTTTCGCGCAGTTCCTTCAACACCTGCTCGTCGATCTTGTGATGAAGGGCCAATACTTCGATCTCTGCCTTGAGATTGATCTCGTAGTCCTTCGCCGCCATGAAGCGATCGCGCTCCGCCTGACGGTTCTGGCTCATCATGATGATCGGCGCCTGGACAGCGGCGAGCATCGACAGGATCAAGTTCAGGAAAATGAACGGATAGGGATCGAGGGCGTTCGTCACCAGAATCACCGTATTCAGGACGATCCAGGCGGCCAGAAACAGCATAAAGCCGATAATGAAACCCCAGGAGCCGCCGACCCGTGCAATCCCGTCCGCGAGCCGCTGACCGAAGGTCGCATGCGCCAGAAAGTCCTCGCCGGCATTGGTCGACACGGTACGGCGCTCCCGCGCCCGCTTCAGGACTTTCTTTTCTGCCAAGGACAGGTCGGAAGACGACTTCCCCAGAACGAGTTTCTCGATATCCTTCAGCATTGACAGCATCCTCGAGGGCGGTTTGCCTGATTTCTGCGGGAACATGTCCACTCAGCACTGCAGCGCGCCGAACTTGGACAGTTTCACGACCGTTGCCCCCGGCTATCGCATTTTCTCACCGGCTCTTCACGAAAATTTATCCCCTTGCGGAACACAAATGGAACAGATAGTGTCTGTTCTGGATTTGTTTCACCCTGGGGGCACCGCATATGCTGACGCGCAAGCAACAGGAACTGCTTCTTTTCATCCATGAACGGATGAAGGAATCGGGTGTCCCGCCGTCCTTCGACGAGATGAAGGATGCGCTGGACCTCGCATCGAAATCCGGGATCCATCGCCTGATCACGGCGCTCGAAGAGCGCGGCTTCATTCGTCGCCTGCCAAATCGGGCTCGCGCCCTGGAGGTGATCAAGCTTCCGGAAGCCTATTCGCCGAGCATCCAGCCGCGTCGCGGCTTTGCACCGAGCGTGATCGAAGGCAGCCTCGGCAAGACGCCGCCTCCGCCAGCGCTGACCAAGCCGCCGGTCGAGGACAACGGTTCCTCCGTCTCGGTCCCGGTCATGGGCCGGATTGCAGCCGGTGTGCCGATTTCGGCCATTCAGAACAACACCCACGACATCACGGTACCGGCGGAGATGATTGGCGCGGGCGATCACTACGCCCTGGAGGTCAAGGGCGATTCGATGATCGAGGCCGGTATTCTCGACGGCGATACGGTCATCATCCGCAATGCCTCGAACGCCAATCCCGGTGACATCATCGTGGCGCTGGTCGACGACGAGGAGGCGACGCTCAAACGCTTCCGCCGCCGCGGCGCATCGATTGCACTGGAAGCCGCCAACCCGGCCTATGAAACCCGCATCTTCCCGCCGGATCGCGTCAAGATCCAGGGCAAGCTGGTGGGCCTTATTCGCCGTTATCACTGATCGGCATTTGCACCGGGGTCCGGCTCTGGTCGACGACGTCAGGCGGACGCGCAAATTCGTGCGCGGTGGCGAACGAACCGCTGCGCCAGTCGTAGAGCCGGTGTGCGGTCCATGGCTTGGAGGGCCCGTCCAGCGCGGACCTGACCGTCATGGCTTGCGATTCGGCGCCGAGGCCCGAGATTTCGAGAGAGCCGGTTGCGCGCAGGTTCGTCTCGGATATGAGAAGCGCGCCGGAGCGGCAGGCGGTCAAGCGCGTGCGCGCCGATAACACCACGATGTTAGCGCGGTCGCAGGCTGCACCGAGGAGATCCGGGCGCTCCAGCGTTAACAACGAGTTGCCGTTCTCCAGCCTGATGGCACAGGCCTGCTTGATGCAGGTGAAACGATCGCTCCCCGAGGCTTGGAGCAGGCTATCCAACACCGTCTCTGCCAGTTTGCGCTGCTCCTCCGACAGGGTTTGGCCAATGCGCCGGTCTGGCGCCGGTGGCAGGGCCGTGTTCGGAAGCATGACCGGAGGCATTGCTTCGTCGATGCCGAGCACCGGCCGCCACTGATCGAAGATGAAGGCTGCCGGGCGAGACCGGTTGATGGCGAGGGTGGTTGTCTCGTCACTTGCGACCCGAATCGCCACCAAACGCGCGTCCTCGCTGATCATCAGCTCGCCATCCGCGGGACGCGGAGCAAGGAAGGCAGCCGCGAGCGTTACGACAATGAGAGCTGTGCCGGCATGCCTGATGGGGGTTCTGAGCAGGGTCAACAGGAGCATGCCGGCTATCGTGCAGGACATGAACCATGCCGGAAGACGCGGGAAGACGTAACCGCCGCCCCAACCGGACACAGTGTGGGCGACCGCCAGCACCATTTCGAGGCCCTGCCCCATGATCCAGAAGAACGGCGCGTCGAGGCCATAGGGCATGAGCAGCATGGCGATAAACCCGAAGGGCATCACCACTAGCGAGATCAGCGGCATGGCGGCAAGGTTGGCCTCCAGCCCATGGGTCGACAGCCGGTGAAAATGGCTGATGGCAAAGATGGCGGTCGAGACCCCGCCGATGAGGGAAGTCGCCAGGGTGCCGCCGACGAACTTGGCAAACCCAGCCGCAATCCGCATGGCAAGCGAGCGGGCACGAGGCAGGATCGCGCGCGGTCGCGCCCGCCACCCGGCGTAACCGGCAATCAGGGCTGCTGTGGCCGCAAAGGACATCTGAAAACTCGGTCCCATGACGGCAGACGGCTGGACTGCGAGGATTGCGGTTGCCGCAAGCGCGAGATTGTGGAGGCTGACAGCCGGGCGGTCGAAGAGGACGGCGCCGAGCATGACCGCCGTCATCAGATAGGCGCGCAGTGCCGAGACCTGGTAGCCCGATATGAGCACATAGCCGGTCGTCGCCAGCAAGGCGCCGCCGGCTGCGATCTTCTTCACCGGATAGCGGTGGTTGAATGTCGGCATGAGGCTGAGGAGCCCGCGCAATCCGACGAAAAAGATGCCTGCGGCAAGCGCCATGTTGAGGCCCGAGATCGCGGTGATATGGGCGAGGCCCGAGACGCGCAGCGCCTCCGTCGCCTCTTCCGACATCGATCTGCGTTCGCCGGTAATGATTGCGGCTGCAAAGGCGCCGGGATCTCCGGGCAGCACGCTTCGAATGCGGTTCGAAATGCGGTCCCGCAGCGAAAACAGGGCCTCGTCGAAGCGTGCCCACAAGCCTTGTTCCTGCGGAGAATCGGAAGTTTTTGCCGCCGGCGGACCGAGGAAGAAGCCGACAGCGCCGATGCCGGCGAAGTAGCTTTGGAAACTGAAGTCGTTCAATCCAGGCAAAGCCGGACCCGACGGTGGCGACAGACGAGCGCGGCCGCTCAGTTCATCGCCAATGGCGGCCGGCGCATGCCTGCTTCGCGCAAGGAGGGAGACGCGTTCCGGCGACCGGCGGATGGTTGGCTCCGCGGTCTGGATCACCCGCAACACATAACGCCACTCACCGCCGACCCCCTGCTCCCGTCGCTCGACAAGCCCGGTGACCGTGGTGACGAGTGGCTGATCAAGAATCACGGTGGACATCCGTCGCGTCTCCCAGTCGGCCATCAGCATGCCGAGAAGGATCAGGCACGAACTCCACAGGACCACATGCGCCACGGTGTCGCGCATCGCCCGCAGAAGTGCAGATAGCAGACAAGCAAGGAGCAGACCGAGGAACAAGGCCGGCGGTGGTTGACCAACGGAAAACCAGATTGCAGCACCCGCGCCGAGCCAGACGGGCACGAAGAGGAAAAAATGCCCGTGCCGACTTTCGTCTGAGACACACTGTCGAACCCGGCTCAGGATGCGATGCAAAACGGCGCGGGCGCCAGCGCCATGACCGATCGTCGTCAGGCTGGGCATTGCGCGTTTTTCGAGTGGCCGAGGCAAGTCCAGCCGGACCGGCAGATCACCGGACCGGAGGCGCCCCTCCCCTTGCGTTTCCGCCACTTCCGCCATCAGCCACACCCGGCCAGATCGACCTCATCCGCAAACAGAATAAGCGAAAATCGTCGTCAATCAATGCGTGTAGAGAATCAGTGTTTTGCGGCCTATCCGGGCTCCAAACGATTAGAACCGTTCGGTTCGATTGTTGCCGTTTTCGCGACGCACAATTTGCCCTTTGGATAGCTTGGCATTAACTTCGGTATCATATAGCTACATCACACGCTTAACCGATGGCGGCTTTTTCAAGACGCCTTCCCGCCAATTCCGGAGGATCAGCATGACGGACAAAAGCGCTTCTTTGAAACTCGGTGACAAGACGGTCGACCTGAGCGTCAAGGCCGGCACGATCGGCCCTGACGTCATCGACATCGGCGCCCTTTACAAGCACACGGGTACGTTCACCTACGATCCGGGCTTCACGTCCACGGCTTCCTGCGAATCCAAGATCACTTATATCGACGGCGACGAAGGCACGCTGCTGCATCGCGGCTATCCGATCGAACAGCTTGCCGAAAAGGGTGACTTCCTCGAGGTCTGCTACCTGCTGCTTTACGGCGAACTGCCGACGGCTGCGCAGAAGAAGGACTTCGACTATCGCGTCACGCACCACACCATGGTGCACGAGCAGATGAGCAAGTTCTTCTCCGGCTATCGCCGTGACGCCCATCCGATGGCGGTCATGGTCGGCACGGTCGGCGCGCTCTCCGCCTTCTATCACGACTCGACCGACATCACCGATCCGCATCAGCGCATGGTCGCTTCGCTGCGCATGATCGCCAAGATGCCGACGATCGCGGCCATGGCCTACAAGTATCATGTCGGCCAGCCCTTCGTTTATCCGAAGAATGATCTCGACTACGCATCGAACTTCCTGCGCATGTGCTTTGCCGTTCCCTGCGAAGAGTATCAGGTGAACCCGGTTCTGGCGCGCGCCATGGACCGCATCTTCATCCTGCATGCCGATCACGAGCAGAACGCATCGACCTCGACCGTACGTCTTGCCGGCTCGTCGGGCGCCAACCCGTTCGCCTGCATCGCGGCCGGCATTGCCTGCCTCTGGGGCCCTGCCCACGGCGGCGCCAACGAGGCAGCCCTCAACATGCTGATGGAAATCGGCTCGGTCGACCGCATCCCGGAATACATCGCCAAGGCGAAGGACAAGAACGATCCGTTCCGTCTGATGGGCTTTGGTCACCGCGTCTACAAGAACTACGACCCGCGCGCCAAGATCATGCAGAAGACCATGTACGAGGTCCTTGAAGCGACCGGCCATGGCGACGATCCGTTGATGAAGGTGGCACTCGAGCTGGAAAAGATCGCGCTCAACGACCCCTACTTCATCGACAAGAAGCTCTACCCGAACGTCGACTTCTATTCGGGCATCACGCTGCGTGCGCTCGGCTTCCCGACGACCATGTTCACCGTTCTCTTCGCGCTTGCCCGCACCGTCGGCTGGATCGCGCAATGGAACGAGATGATCGAGGATCCGCAGCAGCGCATCGGCCGTCCGCGTCAGCTCTATACCGGCGAGCCGAAGCGCGACTACAAGGCGCTCTCCGAGCGCTGAGACTTTCTTCCATCTTCAGGTATCGAGAAGGCCGGCATTGTCCGGCCTTCTTTCGTTGTGGCGACAGGCTGATTGCCTCCCTTATCGCAGGCGGCGATCAAACTCCCCGTGATGGGGGCGCATTTCGCCCTCCGATGCCTTCAATTCCCCGGAGCTTTGTTCTAAGGAAGTCAACCTGCTTCGTCCCCGACGAAGATTTACAATGAGGTTTATGCGTCCCGATGCTCGTCTTCTTGAGAAAAGCTTCCCGAACCCTGTTCGCCAAGATCTTGCTTCTGCTGCTCGTCCTGTCCTTTGGCGTCTGGGGCGTGTCGGCATCGCTATTCAGCAACACGTCCGACACTGTCGTTGCGGTTGGCGATCAAAGCGTCTCTTCGGCCGACTTCGCCTTTGCCTATCAGCGGCAGGTCGCCGACATGAGCAACCGGTTCGGGATGCAGCTCACGACCGAACAGGCCCGCGCCTTCGGCATCGAGTCCCAGGTGTTCTCGCAGCTTGCCGCCGGTGCTGCCCTCGACCAGCTGGCTGCTGACATGAACCTCGGTCTTTCCCAGGATCGTCTGGCGCAGCTGATTGCGGATGATCCGGCCTTCAAGAACTCTGCCGGAAGTTTCGATCGCGCACTGTTTTCCTCGCGTCTGCGCAATGCAGGGCTGCGCGAAGACGACTATATCGAGGAACGTTCCAAGGTCGCCATCCGCAGCCAGATCGTCGACGCGACTGCCGATGGCTTCGTAGCACCGAAGGTTCTGATCGACGCGATCAAGGCCTATCGCTACGAAAACCGCGACATCAACTACATCCTGCTCACCAATGCCAATATCGAGCTCATCAAGGCACCTGATGATGCGACCCTGGCAGCCTGGTTCGAGACGACGAAGTCCGGTTACCGCGCACCGGAATATCGCAGCTTCAACTATGTGAAGCTGGAACCCTCCGACATTGCCGATAAGGCCTCCATCACCGACGAACAGATTCGCGAAGACTACGAGCGCCGCAAGTCCTCCTACGAGATTGCCGGGACACGCACGATCGAGCAGTTGAGCTTCGAAAACCGCGAAATGGCGGAAGCAGCGGTTGAAGAACTCCAGAGCGGCACGAGCTTCGACCAACTCGTCACGGATCAGGGCAAGACCGCCGGTGACGTGCTGCTCGGCGAATTCACCCGCGACCGTCTGCCTGACCCGGCCCTTGCCGAGGCAGCCTTTGCAGTGACTGCCGAGGGCGGCACCACCGATGTCGTCGACGGCGCTCTCGGCCCGGTCATCCTGCGCGTCACCAATATCAAGGAAGGCCGCACCCAGAGCCTCGACGAGGTGAAGGAAGAGATCCGCGAAGCGCTGGCCGAACAGGCGGCGATCGCCGACCTGACATCGGTCCACGACCAGTTCGAAGATCTGCGGGCCGGTGGCTCGACGCTCAAGGAAGCGGCCGACCAGTTGAGGCTCCAGACCGTGACCGTCACCGATATCGACCGCCGCGGGCTCGACAGTCGCGAGACGGAAGTTGCCGGCATTCCTGAACGGGACAAACTGCTCGCAGACGTCTTCCGCACCGAAATCGGTGTCGAAGCCTTGCCGGTCACCATGGGCAATAACGGTTTCATCTGGTTCGACGTCACCGACATCAAGGCCGAGCGCGATCGCGAACTCGCCGAAGTCCGCGAAAAGGCGATTGCCGACTGGACCGCAGAACAGCAGCGCATAGCACTCGGTGCGAAGGCGGAGAGCCTGCGCCAGCGCGTCGCAGACGGCGGCACTCTGGAAGAAGTCGCGGCCGAACTCGGGCTTGCGGTCGAGAGCAAGGCTGGTGTCACCCGTCGCACCGAAGACGCGGTTCTTGGGCCCACAGCGATCACGGCCGCCTTCTCTGGCCCGCAGGGCACGGTCGCGACCGCTTCCGGCGGTGATCCCTCGACGCAGATCCTGTTGACGGTCACCGCCGTCCGTGACCAGCCTACCGGCGGCGTGCCGCTCAATGAGGATGAGCAGATCGCTCAGGTCGCGAACTCCGCAGGCGATGACATCCTCGACCAGATGGTCGGTCAGCTTCAGTCGGAATATGGCGTGACGATCAATCAGGCGCTGGCCCAGCAGGCCATCGTCCGGTAATCGTCGGCCAGAGGGGGAGCAGAGAATGTCCGGGTTGAAGCCCTTCATCGCCAAGATCGCCACGCGCCAGCCGCTTTCGCGGCAGGAAGCAAGCGACGCCTTCGAAATCCTGATGTCGGGCGAAGCCAGCATGGCGCAGGTCGGCGGCTTCCTGATGGGGCTTCGGGTCCGCGGCGAAACCGTTGACGAGATTGCCGGGGCCGTGTCGATCATGCGCCAGAAGATGGTGCCGGTCGATGCTCCCGAGGATGCGATCGATATCGTTGGCACGGGCGGCGACGGGACCAATACCTACAACATCTCGACACTGGCGGCACTGATCGTAGCCGGAGCCGGCGTGCCAGTTGCGAAGCATGGCAATCGGGCGCTGAGCTCGAAATCGGGCACGGCCGATGCGCTGTCGCAGCTCGGCGTCAAACTCGACATCGAGCCGGACATGATCTCGCGCTGCATCCGCGAGGCCGGTATCGGCTTCATGTTTGCGCAGTTGCATCATCCGGCCATGCGGCATGTAGGCCCCGCCCGCGTCGAACTCGGGGCGCGGACCATCTTCAACATCGTCGGGCCGCTTTCGAGCCCTGCCCGCGTCAAGAAGCAGCTCTTCGGCGTCTACTCGCCGGAATGGCTCGTTCCCGGCGCGGAAGCGTTGCGCGATCTCGGCCTCACCAGTGCCTGGGTCGTGCATGGCAGCGGGCTGGACGAAATCACCACGACCGGACCGAGCCAGGTGGCCGAACTGAAGGACGGCGAAATCCGGACCTTCGAGCTGACACCGGACGATTTTGGCGTTGAGACCGTTTCTCTCGACGCGATCAGGGGTGGCGATGGTACTGTTAACGCAGCCGCTTTGCGGGACGTACTGGGTGGCGCCAAGACCGCCTATCGCGACGTGGCACTCTGCAACGCCGCCGCTTCGCTCGTTGTCGCCGGCAAGGCAAAGGACGTGACCGAGGGCATGCATCTCGCAAGCCAATCGCTGGACACGGGCAGTGCGGCACGGGCTCTCGACACGCTGATCACCATTTCCAACTCTGCCGCTTAAGGGTAAACTTCAGACCATGACCGATATCCTGAAGCGCATCGAAACTTACAAACGGGAAGAAATTGCGGCTGCCAAGGCTGCCGTCTCGCTGTCGGAACTCAAGGACCGGATCGCGAGCCAGGACGCGCCGCGCGGCTTTTACCGATCGCTTCTGCGTGCCCGGGAGGAAGGCCGGTTCGGCCTCATTGCCGAGATCAAGAAGGCGAGCCCCTCCAAGGGGCTCATCCGTCCGGATTTCGATCCGCCGGCACTCGCGGCCGCCTATGAGGCCGGCGGCGCTGCCTGCCTTTCGGTGCTGACGGATATGCCGAGCTTTCAAGGGGCACCCGAATACCTCACGGCCGCTCGCAAGGCCTGCTCGCTGCCGGCGCTGCGCAAGGACTTCATGTTCGACGCCTATCAGGTCTACGAGGCCCGTGCCTGGGGTGGCGACTGCATTCTCTTGATCATGGCATCGCTGTCGGACACAGAGGCTGCGGACCTGGAGAGCGTTGCCTTCGACCTCGGCATGGATGTTCTGATCGAAGTGCACGATGCCGAGGAAATGGAACGGGCGCTGAAGCTCAAGTCGCCTCTCGTCGGCATCAACAACCGCAATCTGCGGACCTTCGACGTCAGCCTTACGGTCAGCGAAGACCTCGCGGCCATGGTTCCAGCCGATCGCCTGCTGGTCGGTGAGAGCGGCATCTTCACCTATGAAGACTGCCAGCGGCTGCAGAAGTCGGGCATCACGACTTTCCTCGTCGGCGAGAGCCTGATGCGCAAGGACGATGTCGCTGAGGCGACCCGCCTGCTTTTGACCGGCAAGACCGGCGCGCTGGCTGCGGAATGACTTCCGGGTCCAGCGGTCTGACGCATATCGGCGCCTCCGGCGAGGCGCATATGGTGGATGTCTCGGCCAAGGATGACACGGTTCGCATTGCGGTCGCCGAAGGCTTCGTGAAGATGAAGCCGGAGACGCTTTCCACGATACGCGAGGGCAATGCCAAGAAGGGCGATGTGATCGGCACCGCCCGCATTGCCGGCATCATGGCGGCCAAACAGACGAGCAATCTCATTCCGCTGTGTCACCCGCTGATGCTGTCCAAGGTGACTGTCGATATCGAGGAGGACCCGGATCTGCCGGGGCTGCGCGTCGCGGCGACCGTCAAGCTAACCGGCAAGACCGGCGTCGAGATGGAGGCGTTGACGGCCGTCTCTGTCACCTGCCTGACGATCTACGACATGGCCAAGGCCGTGGACAAGACGATGGAAATCGGTGGGATCCGCGTGATGGAGAAGAGTGGCGGCAAATCGGGCGATTTCCGCCACCCGGAGCGAGGCTGATGTCGCTGCTGCCGGTCGAGGACGCACTTGCAAGGCTGCTTGCCGTGGCCCACCCGGTCAGCGATATCGAACAGGTTTCGCTTCACGACACCAATGGGCGCATCCTCGCGACCAATCTGCTCGCCCGCCTCACACAGCCTCCTTTCAATGCCTCCGCCATGGATGGCTATGCTCTGCGTGCAGCCGATGCGGCAGAGGTCGGCAGTATCCTCACGGTCATTGGCGAATCGGCGGCCGGCCATGGTTTTGGCGGAACGGTAGGACCTGGCGAGGCGGTGCGGATCTTCACCGGTGCGCCCGTTCCGGATGGAGCCGACAGCATCCTCTTGCAGGAGGATGCCGAAACGCTTGGCGATAACAGAATCCGCACTACCTTTGCCGTCACAGTCGGACGACACATTCGACCGCGCGGGCAGGATTTCGTCGAAGGCGATGTCGCGCTGTCTGCGGGGTTGCACATGGACTTCAGCCACCTGACGCTGGCCGCCGCGATGAACCATGCGACACTGCCCGTCTATCGCCGCCCACGGATTGCGATCCTTGCGACGGGCGACGAACTACTGCCGCCCGGACAAACGCCTGGACCCAGCCAGATCATCGGTTCGAACAGCTTCGGGATCGCCGCACTGGCGCGCGAGAATGGCGCCGAGGTGATCGACCTTGGCATCGTGCCTGATGATCGTGAGCTGTTGCGACAAGCTGTGGAGCAGGCACGCGGACTCAGTGTCGACGTGCTCGTCACGCTCGGAGGAGCATCCGTCGGCGACCATGACCTGGTGCAATCCACGCTAATTTCCGCCGGCATGGAGCTCGACTTCTGGCGTATTGCCATGCGGCCCGGCAAGCCGCTGATGGTCGGCCGTCTCGATAACATGCATGTGCTCGGACTTCCGGGCAACCCGGTGTCGAGCCTCGTCTGCGGCCTTCTCTTTCTCGAACCTCTGCTGTGCAAGCTTGGTCACCGGAAGCCCCGCCGACGCATGGCGCAAGCCCGGCTACAGGCCGCTCTGCCCGCCAATGACAAGCGGCAGGATTATGTGCGCGCAAAGCTGACGGAGCAGGATGACGGGATCCCCTCGGTCGAAAGCTTCGGCAAGCAGGATTCGTCGATGATGCGGATCTTCTCGCAATCCGATTGCCTGATCGTGCGGCCGCCCCATGCCCCGGCGGCAGAGGCCGGCGAGACCGTGCCGGTGATGCTTCTACGGCTCTGAAGGATCGTGAGATCAGACCCCAGTGGCGATCGTCTTGCCTTCCTCGGCTGCAGTATCTTCCAGTCCATATTGCCGTTTGATCAGCGCCGCAATTTCCTCTTCGACAGCCTTGCGATCCTCCTCCGGCATCTCGGCGAGCATCTCTTCCGTAAGCTCATGCTCCTCCAAATAGAGGTCACGGATCCGTTCGGCCGGCGTTTTGGCGCTTTCCTCCAGGAATTCGGCACGCAGATCATTTCGCTTCATGGCAGCCTCTGCGGCGTCCTTGCTTGAATACACACCCGTCTGCAACTGCCAGAGGTTCGAGGCAAGGCCAGAGGCGGATTGGTCTCGCTCCAGGGTGCGTTGTGCGGTTGTTGGAGACCCGGCCGCTGTGGTCGGCAGCTGTTCCTGGGCAGGCTTGCTACGGGTGGTGTAGGTCGTCGGCACATAAAGCCCTGTGTCTGAAATGCGCATAGCGAACTCCTTCTCTACCTGAAGTAGACGTTGTTCCTTGCGCAGGCCTTGAACGAAAAAAACCCGGCACTAGGCCGGGTTTCTCAAACAGTATCGAAGGCAAAGGTCAGACGAGGCGGCTCTGCTCGAGGGCCGCACCGATGAAGCTCGCGAAGAGCGGATGCGGGTCGAGCGGGCGTGACTTCAGTTCCGGATGGTACTGAACGCCGATGAACCACGGATGGTCAGGATATTCGACGGTTTCCGGCAGAAGGCCGTCCGGCGACATGCCCGAGAAGACTAGGCCGCAGGCTTCCAGGCGGTCCTTGTAGTCGACATTGACTTCGTAGCGGTGGCGGTGGCGCTCAGAGATGTCGGTCGAGCCATAGATCTCGGAGATCTTGGTGCCCTTCTTCAGCGAGGCCTTGTACGCGCCGAGACGCATCGTGCCACCGAGATCGCCGACAGCCGAACGTTTCTCGAGCTCGTTGCCCTTCATCCATTCGGTCATAAGGCCAACGACCGGCTCTTCGGTCTTGCCGAACTCGGTGGAAGACGCGTTCTCGATGCCGGCGAGATGACGGGCCGCTTCGACGACGGCCATCTGCATGCCGAAGCAGATGCCGAAATATGGCACCTTGCGCTCACGGGCGAACTGGGCCGCCAGGATCTTGCCCTCGGAGCCGCGCTCGCCGAAACCGCCGGGCACCAGGATGCCGTTGACCTTTTCGAGCCATGGCGACGGGTCTTCCTTTTCGAAGATTTCCGACTCGATCCATTCGAGCTTCACCTTCACCCGGTTGGCGATGCCACCGTGATAAAGCGCCTCAATCAGCGACTTATAGGCGTCCTTGAGGCCGGTGTACTTGCCGACGATTGCAATCGTCACTTCGCCTTCCGGTGTGCGGATGCGATTGCAGACCTCTTCCCAGGCATCCAGACGTGGCTTCGGGGCCGGCTCGATACCGAAGGCCGCCAGAACCTCGTTGTCGAGGCCTTCCTTGTGATAGGCCATCGGCACGTCATAGATGTTGGCGACGTCGAGAGCCTGGATCACGGCGCTTTCACGCACGTTGCAGAACAGCGAGAGCTTGCGGCGTTCCGCCTGCGGGATTTCGCGGTCGGCACGAACCAGAAGAATGTCCGGATGGATACCGAGCGCCTGCAGTTCCTTGACGGAATGCTGGGTCGGCTTGGTCTTCAGCTCGCCGGCCGCCGGGATGAAAGGCATCAGGGTCAGGTGAACGTAGACGGCCGTGCCGCGCGGCAGGTCGTTGCCAAGCTGGCGGATCGCTTCCATGAAAGGCATAGCTTCGATGTCGCCGACGGTGCCGCCGATTTCGCAGATGACGAAATCATAGTCGTCATTGCCCTCGATGACGAAATCCTTGATCTCGTTTGTCACGTGGGGAATGACCTGAACGGTTGCGCCGAGATAATCGCCGCGGCGTTCCTTGTCGATGATGTTCTTGTAGATGCGACCGGTGGTGATGTTGTCGGTCTTGGTGGCCGACCGCCCCGTGAAGCGTTCATAGTGACCGAGATCAAGGTCGGTCTCGGCGCCGTCGTCGGTGACGAAGACTTCGCCGTGTTGAGTCGGACTCATGGTGCCCGGGTCAACGTTGAGATAAGGATCCAGCTTGCGCAAACGTACGCGGTAACCGCGTGCCTGCAACAATGCTCCGAGTGCCGCGGCCGCAATTCCTTTGCCAAGAGAGGAAACCACGCCGCCAGTGATGAATACATATCGCGCCATGGGCTTCACCGGATACCGTTTCAGATTCGATTCCGCCAGCCCTAATCGGGTTTGTCCCACATTTTTCGTGGAATCGGCGGAATATGGACAAAAGAAAACCGGCGGACCCTGGAGCCCGCCGGAGTGATGGAAGTCGTTCCGATCAGTTGTTCGGAACGACGTTGGGGTCTGCTGCAGGAGCAGCAGGTGCCGCAGGCGTCGACTGAGCCGGTGCGGTGCCCGGGAGCTGGTCGAGTACGCTGCCGCCGCCCTGGGTCGTGCCGTTGCCTGCCGGGATGCGGTCAAGGATGTCGGTCGGACGCGATTCATGACGAGCCAGGATGCCGAGCGCCAAGGAGATCACGAAGAACAGCGTCGCGAGGATTGCTGTGGTGCGGGTCAGCGCATTGGCCGTGCCGCGTGCCGACATGAAGCCCGAGCCGCCGCCGACGCCGAGGCCGCCGCCTTCGGAGCGCTGGATGAGGACGACGCCGATCAGGGCGACGACGACCATGAGATAGATAACGAGCAATACGGTCTGCATGGAATGTCCATCCTGCCCTATCAGGGCAAAATCAATGAGGTTGGCGGCTCTTTACATGAGAGGAACGGGCATTGAAAGCCCCTCTTCCGCATTTCGGGACTTTGCCCCTTAGGCGGTCAGTTCCTCATAGACCTGGTATATGGCGAGGAAATCGGCCGCCTTCAAGCTTGCGCCACCGATCAAGGCACCGTCGACATTGTCGACCGCCATCAGTTCCTTCGCATTCGACGGCTTGACCGAGCCGCCATAGAGGAGGCGCATCTTCTTGCCCACGTCGCCAAAACGCTTGATGAGTTCGGCACGCAGGAAAGCATGCGCTTCGGCCACGTCGGCAACGGTCGGCGTTAGCCCGGTCCCGATCGCCCAAACTGGCTCATAGGCGACAACAGTGCGTTCTGCCGTCGCGCCATCCGGGACGGAGCCGGCAAGCTGACGCTTGAGGATGTCGAGTGTCTGACCGGACTTGCGCTCGTCTGCCGTCTCGCCAATGCAGATCACGGCCGTCAGGTCTGCGGCATAGGCGGCTTCCGCCTTGGCGCGCACAAGATGATCGGTTTCGGCATGGTCGGTGCGGCGCTCGGAGTGACCGACGATCACATGCGTGCCGAAGCAGTCGGCGATCATCTCGGCCGAGAGATCGCCCGTATGAGCGCCAGAAGCATTCTGATGGCAATCCTGGGCGCCGATCTGGAGGGGGCTGTCGGTGCACAGCGCGGTCGCGACGTAAAGCAGCGTTGCCGGCGGGCAGATCAGGGTTTCGACCTTCTCGGACAGCGGCCCCTGGACACCTTCAGCAATCGCCTTGATCTGATCGAGCGAGGCTCGTGTGCCGTTCATCTTCCAATTGCCCGCAACAAGCGGGCGAACATCCGGTGTCATATCGTCTTACCCCCTATTTCGCTTGTGCGAAGTAACAAATCTGAGCCCAGAAGGAAAGATTGCGCTATCCGATTGGCCCGTTTATCGGGCGACATGGTGAAAATGTGAACCCTGCCCGCCTGGATAACCGGCAGACCAACCCGTTAGCGGATGAGCCAATTGAGGAGGGCACGCCAATCCGACATACGCACCGGCGTCCCGTGCGATCCGGTCTCGAACAGAGTGAAGCGTACCGGCTGACTGGCTGCGCGGAGCTTCCTGTAGATGGAAACCTGGTCTTCGGCCGCGTAGACACTGTCGCGGCTGCCATGGGTGAACCAGATCGGCAGCCTGGCCTTGGCGGCGGCACTCTTCGACAGTGCCGGATCCGGCGCACCGCCGAGGATCGCCATGCCTGAGAGCTTCGCCACGGTTGCCGGGTCCCTCGACACGCCCGAGCAGATGAAGCTGCCCATGGAAGCGCAGGCGAGCACCACGGGCTTACCGCCGGATTGGGCCGAGGCGTAGGCAACAAGAGACGCGACCTCGCTTACCCCCTTGTCGTCGAAGCTTCTCACAGAAGGCGCGTAATAGGTGCCGCCGTTTTCGGCAGCGAGGTTCTTCAGGCGGTTGAAATTGCCGCCGAAGCTGATGTCGTTCAGGCCAAGGCGTCTGTCCCCGCCCCTGCCGTGAATGAAGATCACGGTGAAGGCCTGGCCCTGGTCACGGCCGACCCGTCCGACCTCCATCGGCCCGGTCGGGAGCTGCAGTGTCTGGTTCTCCTGGACCCTGCGTACCTTCAGCGAAACATAGCGCTCCTTCACGCGACGCTCAGGGATACTGTCGCGACCGTTGATGTCGCGCATCTCGTCATAATCGATGCGGGTGAAATCGCCGCTGTCTCCACTTTCCAGCACCGTCTGGTTCGAAAACAGCTCATCCTTGAATGGTGCGATGGTGTCGGCTTTGGCACTCGACAGGAACAGAAACGGAAAGAGAACGCAGGAAATCGCCGCAGTGCGGAAATGAGCTGTGGACATCTGCATGGAAGATGGGTTTCCTCTCGGCTCACGCTTGCCTTCGCGAAATGCGCCACGCAAAGCTGGCCCGAATTCAACATGCGCCGGCTCTCTGGTCCTTCGCGCCTGCCCTGCCTTTCTGGCACAATCCGACCGATTCGCAGATGCGACTGGCCTGATGCGGCGGCTTTATGAAGGTGCCGCGAAGCCGGCATCGAACAGCAACAGAGTATCGAACGACGCCATGGACGACAACGATCTCTTTTCCGGCATGCCGCTCGCCCAGAAGGTCGAGACGGAAACCGTGACGACGCCGACCCCTGCGCCCGCGCCCGCCGCGCGACCGGCTGCCCCTGCTTCGAGTGCGGGTGGCGAGGAATATGGTGCGTCCTCCATTCGTGTTCTCGAAGGCCTCGAGCCGGTGCGTATGCGTCCGGGGATGTATATCGGCGGCACGGACGAAAAGGCGCTGCACCACCTGTTTGCCGAAGTCATCGACAACTCGATGGACGAAGCGGTGGCCGGCCACGCCAACTTTATTGACGTGCATCTCGATACTCAGGGCTTTCTGACCGTCACGGATAATGGTCGCGGTATCCCGGTCGAACTGCATCCACAGGTCCCGGGCAAGTCGACACTCGAAGTCATCATGACCAAGCTGCATGCCGGCGGTAAGTTCGACGGCAAGGCCTATGAGACTTCAGGCGGTCTCCACGGCGTCGGCGTCTCCGTCGTCAACGCACTCTCCGACCTGCTTGAGGTCGAAGTCGCTCGTAATCGCAAGCTCTATCGCCAGACTTTTTCGCGCGGTGTACCGCAGGGCGGGCTCGAAGAACTGGGCGAAGTGCATAACCGACGCGGCACGCGTGTGCGCTTTCACCCCGACCCGCAGATCTTCGGCGATCATGCGAAGTTCGATCCCGGCCGGATTTTCCGGATGGCGCGCTCGAAGGCCTATCTGTTCGGTGGCGTCGAGATCCGCTGGTCCTGCGATCCCGGCATGGTGCCCGAGGGTGGCGACATCCCGGAGAAGGCCGTCTTCCACTTCCCCGGAGGCCTGAAGGACTATCTGGCCGCGACGCTCGGCAAGGAGTTCACCGTCACCCGCGAGATTTTCGCCGGCAAGACCGAGAAGACCGGCGGCCATGGCGCGATGGAATGGGCGGTCACCTGGTATGGTGGCGATCCGGCTTTGCACTCCTACTGCAACACGATCCCGACACCCGAGGGTGGCACGCATGAGGCTGGCCTGCGCATTGCGCTGACCAAGGGCCTGAAGAACTACGCTGAACTGACGCAGAACAAGCGCGCCAAGGAGATCACCACCGACGACGTGATGATCTCCGCTGTCGGCATGCTGTCGGTCTTCATCCGCGAGCCAGAATTCGTCGGCCAGACCAAGGACAAGCTCGCGACCGTCGAGGCCCAGCGTCTTGTCGAAAACGTTCTTCGCGACCCCTTCGACCATTACCTCGCCGACAATCCCAATGAGGCGGCAAAGCTCCTCGACTGGGTCATCGAGCGCGCGGAAGAGCGTCTGCGTCGGCGCAAGGAAAAGGAAGTCAATCGCAAGACGGCCGTGCGCAAGCTGCGCCTGCCGGGCAAACTCGCCGACTGCTCGCAGAACACGGCAGAAGGCGCCGAACTCTTCATCGTCGAGGGTGACTCGGCCGGTGGCTCGGCCAAGCAGGCGCGCAACCGCGCCAACCAGGCGATCCTGCCGCTGCGCGGTAAGATCCTCAACGTCGGCTCAGCCAGCCGCGAAAAGCTGATGGCCAACCAGCAGATCGCCGATCTCATTCAGGCGCTCGGCTGCGGTACGCGGACAAAATATCGCGAGGAAGACCTTCGTTACGAACGCATCATCGTGATGACCGATGCCGACGTCGATGGCGCGCATATCGCATCGCTGCTGATCACCTTCTTTTATCAGGAAATGCCCGAACTCATCCGAGGCAACCATCTCTATCTCGCCGTTCCACCGCTTTACGTCATTCGACAGGGGGCGAAGACCGTTTATGCCCGCGACGACGCCCACCGCGCCGAACTGATGGAGACGGTCTTCAAGGGCAAGAAGGTCGAAATCGGGCGCTTCAAAGGCCTTGGCGAAATGATGCCGGCGCAGTTGAAGGAAACGACGATGGATCCGAGCAAGCGGACGCTGCTTAGGGTCGGCATTGATGACGTCGACTTCGAGGGCACGCGGGACGCAGTCGACGCCTTGATGGGGACGAAGCCCGAGGCCCGTTTCCGCTTCATCCAGGAGCGCGCCGCCTTCGCCGAGAACCTCGACATCTGAAGCATGGACACGATGACTTCCGGGCCGCCGCTTGTTTCCAGCGCGATAATGCGCCATATGCAGGGCAGCTTTAACGGGACATTCCAGATCGTGAGCCAAGCTGAAATTCAGACGTCGAAGGGGCCACGTTGGCTCGGTCAGGCGACGGCCAATCGTATCGCGCTGATTACGCCGATCTCGGTGGCGCGCTGGCTGCTGGTGCTGATCGGTATAGCGGCGATCTACTTCTTTCACGGCTTTGTCGTGCCAGTCTTGGCGGCACTCGTGATCGCCTTTGCAAGCTGGCCGCTCTACCGGGGGCTTCTCGACCGCATCGGCGGCAATACGACGCTCGGCGCGACGCTTGCTCTGCTGTTCATCCTGACATTCCTGATCGTGCCGATCGGCATCGCGATTTCCTACGCTATCGAAGAAATCCGGCAATGGATCACCTGGGCCGTCGAGGCCAATACCACGGGCACTCCGCCGCCCGCCTGGATTGCGGCACTGCCGCGCGTCGGCGACTGGCTGGCACTGAAATGGACGGAGCATGTCGGGCAGCCTGGCGCCATCGGCGAACTGATCCAGATCGTCAGCGGCGCCAATATCGGCAATATCTACCGGGCCGTGGTCGCAGCCGGCGATGGCCTGTTCCATCTGCTGCTGACCCTGCTCTTCATGCTGATTGCGCTGTTCTTCGTGTACCGGGACGGCCAGAGCTTCGCCCGGCAGCTGGACCTGCTCGGCGAACGCATCCTTCCCAATCGCTGGGAGCGGATCTCGCGCGTCGTGCCCGCCACGATAAGCTCAACCGTCACCGGGATGACACTGATCGCCATCGGCGAAGGCATCATCCTCGGCATCGCCTATTGGCTGGCCGGCGTTCCCTCTCCTGTCACGCTGGGCGTCATCACCGGCATTATGGCTCTCATACCCGGCGGCGCGCCGCTCTCGTTTACGCTGGTCTCGATCTATCTCGTCGCCAGCGGCGCGACGATCGAGGGCGTGGCTCTCTTCATCTGGGGCTCGGTCGAACTGTTCATCGTCGACAAGACGGTCCGTCCCCGCCTCGTCGGCGGCCCGATCAAGCTACCGTTCCTGCCGACCTTCTTCGGTCTGGTGGGAGGCGTGAAAACCATGGGCTTCCTGGGCCTTTTCATCGGTCCGGTGTTGATGGCGTTGCTGGTGTCCATCTGGCGCGAGTGGATCCGCGAGGTCGAGCTTTCGGATGAGGCCCTTCCCTCGGAGGAACAAGGGGAACTCGATCTCTTCACCGAATCGGAGCTTGAAGCCAAGCGGATCTCGGCTGCCTAGCACGATCTGCGGGTTCAAGACGTCACTCCTCGCACCTTGAAGCCTATGTCGATGAGACATCGGCCTCCTGCCTTGCTTCGGCTCCAATCATTCTGTTTCGTCTGACGGCCAACGACCCCGACGGGAGCCCCTTGCGATGAAGACTGCACTGATCATGATGACGATTCTCGGCTGCGACGACAGTGTCAGCCAATGCGAGTTCGTCGAGACGCCGGCAGAACGCTTTGTGTCGATAGAGCTGTGCAACGCCGCATCGGAGCAGGTGCTCGGACGCTACGGCAATATCGGTTACCCCACGGCCGTTGCCGTCTGCCAGATGCCTCCACCTGACATTACCGAGGCACTGGCTGCTCAATCAGCGGAGAACGAGAACAATGCTGCTGCGGTTGCGGCACCGACGCCAGAACAGGAGCGGACGCTGAAGGACCGTGCGGTCGATGCGGTCCGCGAGGTCTTGCCCGGCAAGGCCGCAATCAAGATGATCTTCGAAAAGCCGATCCACGTCGTGTCGGAAAGCTATTCGTGGGTTGCGAAGAAGATCGTGCCCTGACGGCTCAGGCTGCAGCGAGCGCGAAACCGGAGGCGTAATCCCGCGCCAGTCGACGTTCTTCCGCGATGGCGAGCCGTTCGATCATGTCGACGAGTGCTGTTGCGGGTTCGCTCAGATTGCTGTCCCCGCGATAACGCTGCACCAGGCGGTGGGCGATGTGATCGAGGTCGAAGCCGCTCGCCGACTGGATGAGCCCCCGCCACAGCATGACAGCCTCGACGAAAAGCGGGCTGACATCTCGACCGAGGCCGGCAGATTCCAAAAGTGCGCGCACGGCATGGAATCGACCGGTTGCCAGGATCGAGCGCACGCGGCGCTCGTCGAGACCGGAAATCGCAACGATTGCACTGGAGAAGAAGTCGGTCCGGCCAGCACACAGCGCATGCATCAGGAAAGCGGGCGTCAGGCGCCCGGCGACGCGAAGCTGTTCTGTCAGACGCACGAGTTCGTCGCCATGAACGTCGGCGAGTAGTGCAATGGTGGCGCTGTCGCCCGCTTCACGCGCGATGCGCTCAATACGACGGCTGCCGATGGCACCGATCACGAGATCCGAGCCTGCAAGCGCTTCTGTGACGAACTGAACGAGCAGTTGCCGCACACCGCTAGTCAGATCGTCACGATCCAGAAGAAGGGCGCGGATGCGTTCGCTGTGGCCGTGACGCTCCGCAATGCGGCGCAGTGTGAACGAGGTGATGCGGGCACCGGGATTTTCCAGCAGCACCTCGAGTTCGGCTGCATCGCCAATCTCGGCCAGCGCCGCTGCGACGCCAACGCTCACTTCGCTACGGGCAGCAATCAGAGCACGCGTCTCGACGGTGCCGCGGCCGGCTATGTCGACCAGATCGGCATCCGACAACACTGGCGAGCACAGAATGACGATCGAAGCGATCTCCGGCTGATCCTCGGCGAGAGACACCATCAATGCCCGTGGCGCACATTCTTCGCGGGCCAGAATATCGGCGAGCGCGAGCCGCACCTGCGGTGCCGGATCATCTAGCAGATAGGTCATCGCCATCTGGGCTGACTGGCGTTCGTCCGGCGCCATGTCGGACTTGAGGTAAGCCCGAGCGAGCGCGTTTGCCGCACGTGCCCGCTCCTGCGTCTTTGCCGTTTCGACCCATCTGAGAAAAGCTGCAACGATCAAAGTCGAACCCACTCGCCACCTGTACAAAACCCGAAGCATTCAGTGTTTCGACAGTAGGATCAAAGTGTTTAAGAAACGTTCACCACGTTCATTAACCACGAAGCCCGACCCGTTCAGCAAAGCGAAGACCGCGTCGCGGCTTGCTCAGGTTCTCTGGCTCGGCCGCTTCAACTCGAAGATGGGCCCCATGCCGGCATAGTCCATATAGCCGAGACGCATGATGGGGTCGGCAGCTGCCAGATCGAATCGCCCGTTGCGGATGACCTCTTCGGCAATGTGGATTCCGACGACCTGGCCGAAGACGGCATGGCTGTCAGTGTCATTCCCGTCCATGTCGGGCAAGGTCAGAACCTTGGTGACCCGGCATTCGAGCGCTGCCACCGCCTCGCCGACAAAGGGCGCGTCGACGATGTGGCCAGGTGCCGGGGTCAGACCCGCAAGCTCGAATTCATCCGTCTCGTAGGCAACGGCGGCCGACGATTCGTTCATCCTGTCCATCAATGTCCGGCTTACGAAACTCGCCGTGAAGACGCCGGTTTCCTCGACGTTTCTGAGGCTGTCCTTGCGGCCGCTCGACGAGAACATGATCATCTTCGGTCTGTCGCCGACGGCATTGAAGAAGGAATAGGGGGAAAGATTGCGGATGCCGTCCCTGCCCTTCGTGCCAATCCAGCCGATGGGCCTCGGCGCCACGATCGCCTTGAAGGGATCGTGTGCCATGCCGTGGGCATTCGTTTCGGTGTCGTAGAACATCAGTCTTCGCCACCCTGCCAGGAGACGAGATCTTCCAGCGCCGGACGCGGACGCTCGACGATCGGAAACTCGGTCGAGCCGATATGGATGAAGCCCGCCACCTTTTCACCGGCCTTTACGCCGAGAAGCGGATGGGCGCGCTCGTCGAAGGCGAACCATTCACTCAGCCAGTTCGAGACGTAGCCATGGGCATTGGCCGCCATCAGCAGGTTGAGGCAGAGGGCGCCGGCGGACATGACCTGCTCCCATTCCGGGATCTTCGCATGCGGGGCAGCCGTCGAGATGACTGCGATGACCACTGGCGCCCGGGTGAAACGCGCGCGTTCGACCTGGATCATCTCCTCGGAGAGACCCGGGTTCTTCTCCAGCGCCATCTTCAGCAGTTCTTCGCCGATCCGGGCGCGTTCCTCGCCACGATAGACGATGAAGCGCCAGGGGGCGATCTTGCCATGATCGGGAACGCGGACCGCCAGTGTCAGAATCGACTCGATTTCCGCCTTGTCCGGACCCGGCTCGCACATCTGAAAAGCGGGCACGGAGCGGCGAACTGCGAGATAATCGAGCAGCTTGATGTCTTTTTTCATTTTCTTGTTACCTTCATAGGCCTTTGCGGTCGCGGCAGGTCTTGAAATTGCCATGCGGTTCGGTTTGAAGTTGCCGGCATTGGGAAGGAAGTCAACACACAGTGCATCGCATGTCCCGCCAATCTGGTCTTGTCCGGCTGCTGCTCTGGCTTCTTGTGGCCTTAGCTGCAACGTCGCCTTCCTTTGCTCAGGAAGCCTTTGAAACCTTCAAACAGCTGAACGGCTCTACCAAGATGCCGAAGCTGAAGGCGTTTTCGGCTCCGGGTGCAGCCGCGATCGCCAATGTGACGCAAGGGCGCAGCGTAAAGCTGGACGCCAAGCTGACCGACAAGGGCGAACCGATGCAGCATGGGCTGTCCTGGCGCGTCTTCAGCCCCATTCCCGGAGCCGACGGCAAGCTGCCTTTGCTTGCCAGCGCCGAGGGTGGATCTGCGGCTTTTCAGCTTGCGCCCGGCGACTATTTCGTCAACGTCTCCTTCGGGCGTGCGGGCGCCACCAAAAAGCTCACCGTGCCGGCCGAAGGCGAGGTCGCCGATCAGCTTCTGGTGCTTGATGCCGGCGGCATGTCGCTGAGCGCCATCTCCGGCGCCGACACCCATATCCCCGACAAGCAGCTGAGTTTCGACATCTACGCCTCCGAAGTGCGTGAGGACGGAGAGCGCGGCCTGGTGCTTGCGGATGTCAAGCCGAACACCATCGTCCGCCTGAACGCCGGCACCTATCATGTCGTATCCGAATACGGCTCGATCAACGCCGTGGTGCGCGCCGACATCACGGTCGAAGCCGGCGAACTCACCGAAGCGACCATCCAGCACCGCGCCTCTCAGGTCGGCTTCAAGCTGGTCTCGGAAGAAGGTGGGGAAGCGATTGCCGACACCGCCTGGTCCGTGCTGACATCAGGCGGCGACATCGTGGCGGAAAGCGTCAGCGCTTTCCCGGTTATGGTGCTGGCAGAAGGTCAGTACACGGCGGTTGCCCGCAACAAGGACAAGCTCTTCCAGCGGGATTTCGAGGTCAAAGCCGGTGTCAACATGGATGTCGAGCTGATGCTCAACCAGCCCTGACACCTCTCAGGCAGCGCGGCGGACCTTGCTACGCTCGGCAGGTGCCATGCTGAAGACCGCGCCGAAAAGCCGTGCGAGGAGGTCCTTGCGATCGGCATGCGTGCTCAGCTCCTCCCACGGAATCATCACACCGACACGCGCTCGGATCGTGGATCCGGACAGACGGCGGAATTCGCGGATCAGCAAAGACACGCGCAAGGTCAGGGAGATCTTGCTGGCGAGATGAAAGAGGCGGCCGTTCTGGCCTTCGAAGAAGACCGGTACCACATTGGCTTTCGCGGCCTGGATGAGCTTGGCCGGAAACATCTTCCAGGGAAGGTCCTCGGCTCGGCCGAAGCCCTTTCGGGCAGTCGCGACACCGCCTGCCGGGAAAATCACGACGGTCACGCCTTCCTTCAACAGACGCAAAGCTTCGTGCCGGGTCTGCATGTTGATGGCGAGCGCTTCCTTGGTTTCCTCAAAGGAGACGGGCAACGAGTAAGGCGCCATTTCCGGCACCTTCAACAGTTCGTTGTTGATCAGAACGCGGAAAGGACGGCCAAGCTGCTCTGCCAGCGCCAGGACGGCCATGCCATCGCCGATGCCGAAGGGATGATTGGCGACGATGACGATTGGGCCTTCGGGGATGTTTTCAGGCGGCCAGGTGCCTTCGACCTTCAGATCGACATTGATCAGGTCGAGCATCTTGCCGAAGACGCGATCGGTCTTGCCGACGATGTCGTTGCGCCAGATTTCGTAGAGCCGGGTGAAGCGGTCGCGACCTGAGAGGCCTTCGATCGAGCGGATGAACCAGCGCTTGAGCTTCGGGTCGCGCTCGTTGGCATAGGAAAGCTCTTTGAACTTCACGGCAAGGCTCCGGTGATACTGAAAGTCATCGGACCGTCATATGCCGTTTCGATGACAGTCGTCTGACAGTGCGACAAAACACTGTCAGACGGCCGGTCTTGATCAGACTTTCCGGTTCGCAAGCTTGCGCTTCACGTCCGGAGGAGTCGCCTCGCCCGCAAGCACCGCTATGGCCTCAACGAGCGGCATCGAGACCTGCTCCTGCGAACCAAGGCGACGGATGTTGACGGTCTTTTCTTCCGCTTCACGCTTTCCGCAGACGATAATGACCGGCACCTTGGTCACGGAGTGCTCGCGAACCTTGTAGTTGATCTTCTCGTTGCGGAAGTCGGTCTCGACCTGCAGGCCGACATCGCGCAGCTGTTCTGCCACTTCGCGCCCGTAGTCGTCCGCATCCGAGGTAATCGTTGCGACGACCACCTGAAGCGGCGCAAACCAAAGCGGCATATGGCCGGCGAAGTTCTCGATCAGGATGCCAAGGAAACGCTCCATCGAGCCGCAGATGGCGCGGTGGATCATGACCGGCTGAACCTTTTCCGAGTTCTGGTCGATGTAGAAGGCACCGAAGCGTTCCGGCAGGTTGAAGTCGACCTGGGTCGTGCCGCACTGCCATTCACGGCCGATGGCGTCCCGCAGGGTGTATTCGAACTTCGGACCGTAGAAGGCGCCCTCGCCCGGCAGGATGCCGGTCTTGATGCGGCCGCCGGACTGTTCCTCGATCTGCTTCAGCACGTCCATCATGACGCTTTCGGCGCGATCCCAGAGGTCGTCCGAACCGACGCGCTTTTCCGGGCGAGTCGAGAGCTTCACGACGATCTCGTTGAAACCAAAGTCCTCGTAGACCGAGAGGATGAGGTCGTTGATGCGCAGGCATTCGGCCGCCATCTGCTCTTCCGTGCAGAAGACGTGGGCATCGTCCTGGGTGAAGCCGCGCACGCGCATGAGGCCATGCAGGGCGCCGGAGGCTTCATAACGGTGAACCGTGCCGAACTCGGCGAGGCGCACGGGCAACTCGCGATAGGATTTGAGGCCGTGCTTGAAGATCTGCACGTGACCCGGGCAGTTCATCGGCTTCAAGGCAAAGACCTTCTGATCGGCTTCCGCGTCGTCCGGGTTCATGAAGGCATGGGCCGATTTCACGGCGAACATGTTTTCCTGATACCAGCCCCAGTGCCCCGAAGTTTCCCAGAGCGACTTGTCGAGGATCTGCGGTGCGTTGACCTCCTGATAGGTGCCTTCGAGACGACGACGCATATAGGAGGTCAGCGTCTGGAACATGCGCCAGCCTTTGCCGTGCCAGAAGACGACGCCGGGGCCTTCTTCCTGGAAATGGAAGAGATCCATTTCACGGCCAAGCTTGCGGTGGTCTCGCTTCTCGGCTTCGGCCAGAATGTGCAGATAGTTGTCCAGCTGCTCCTGTTCGGCAAAGGCCGTGCCGTAGATGCGGGTCAACATCGGGTTGTTGCTGTCACCACGCCAATATGCGCCGGCGACCTTCATCAGCTTGAAGGCCATGCCGATCTGCCCTGTGGACGCCATATGCGGCCCACGGCAGAGGTCGAACCAGTCGCCCTGATAGTAGATCTTCAGATCCTGGTCAGCCGGGATCGCGTCGACCAGCTCGACCTTGTACTTCTCGCCCTTGGAGGCGAAGACGTCCCTCGCCTTGTCGCGCGACCAAACTTCCTTGGTGAACGGCTTGTTGCGCTGAATGATCTCCTTCATCTTCTTTTCGATCTTCGGAAGATCTTCCGGGGTGAAGGGTTCGTCCTTGGCGAAGTCGTAGTAGAAGCCGTTCTCGATCACCGGACCGATGGTCACCTGGGTGCCGGGCCACAGTTCCTGCACGGCTTCTGCCATGACGTGCGCGGCATCGTGGCGGATGAGCTCCAGCGCTCGCGGATCGGTGCGGGTGACGATCTCGATCTTCCCCTCGACAACCGGGTCGGAGAGGTCGCGGAGCGTGCCGTCGAGCGCGATGGCGACGGCCTTTTTGGCCAGCGACTTGGAAATGGATTCAGCGACCTCGGCACCGGTCGTGCCGGCTGCGTATTCGCGGATAGAGCCATCGGGGAAAGTGAGAGCTACGGAAGCGGACATAAACGTCTCCTGATCCAGTCCCGCCAACGAATGCGGGTGGTGAAAATTGCGGGGGTCAAAAACCCCGCCACGAACCGGCGCTTGATAGGCCGAAAGTGCTGATGAGTAAAGGATCTTGCTAGGCCGATCCCATTGACCAGAAACCGCGGGCTTCAGCGGACAAGGTCTTCATGACGCGGTCGAAGGCAGCAGGATCGACATGTCGCCTGATCGTTGACGTTACATCCTCGATCGCGGTTTCGGTCGACAAATTATGGTCGTGACGGAAGGCGCGGACTTCTTTCATCAGCTCATCCCTTTCAGCAAAGGGTGACTTGGGTAAATCGACATCCCAGTCGCTGACGAAGATGGCGCGCAAGACGGGCGGCAGCACATTTGCGAAGGATATGGCCTCGGCAAAGGTCAGCCTCCGCCGGAAGACCTGCAGCACAGCCTGCAACATCGTGTAGGCCTGATGAGACGATGTGAGCATCGAGCTCGCGACCAGATCCTTCATGAAGGCATCGTAGTCGGCAGAGGCCTGGCGATATTCGAGGGGCATGGGCATGCGTCATCTCCCGAGCGATTCGGCATATCGATCCTAAGGCGAATTCAGGTCGCCTGCTTGCGTCCGAAGGTCCAGAGGCGCCAGGGGGCGTACCAGGTAAAGCGCTGAGCCAAAGTTTCGGGCACGGGATCCGGACCCCAGGTGCCGCCTGGACCGCAGCGGACGACGCGAAAGAGGGTGAGCCAGCCACCCCGCCAGAGACCGTGCCGCGCTACCGCCTCGTAGCCATATTCGGAACAGGTCGGCATATGGCGGCAGGAACTGCCGACGATGCTGGAAAAGGTTAGCTGATAGAAACGGATAAAGCCCATGCCGAGCAGCCGGCCCGGGGTCTTGCGAAACGGCCCCTGCCAATTGCGGCTCTTCAGTCCACCGCCTGCCGGCTGATGGCCACAGTCGGGGCTGCCGCACATGATCAGCTTGCCTCGGCGGCGGCAGCCGGCGTTTCGATCTGATCCAGACAGTCGACAACCGCATCGAAGGTCAGCATCGTGGAGGCGTGGCGGGCCTTGTAGTCCTTGACGGGCTTCAGGAAGCGCATGTCCTCGAAACGACCCGAAGGTCCATCCCCGTCTTCCTTCAACATGGCCAGCATGTCCAGCCGCGCCTGCCGCAGTTCGGCCGATGTCGCCCCGACCACATGGCGCGCCATGATGCCCGACGAGGCCTGGCCGAGTGCGCAGGCCTTCACCTCATGGGTAAAATCGGTCACCACGCCGTCGCGAAGCTTCAGATGGACCCGAACCTTGGAGCCGCAGAGCTTGGAGTGTTTCTCCGAAACGGCATCGGCGTCGGCGAGCACGCCGATGCGACCGATGTTTCCGGCAAATTCTAGGATCTTGGTGTTGTAGATGTCGTCCATGGTCAATCCGGTTCAGCGCCTCTCCCGTATATAGGGAGTGGTTGCGACAATGCAGCCTTCATCATGTCGCAGCGGCCGTCTTTTTGTCGTTCTCGCGGGACACTATATCGAAGCGACAGGCGCAGGACAAACGCAGGCCGGCCACGGACGAAACGATCTTCTCGGCTGAAACACCGATAACGGACTTGCATTATGAGCCGCATTACGCCTTTACAATCCGGCATAGCCAAACCAGCGGCTCGCCTCAAGCGGGACCGGGAGACCAAGGCCATGGATGCCATCGTCAAGAAACTGACTGTAGAAGCCCCGCGGCCGACGCGCGAAGAGGCTGAACAGGCCGTGCGCACGCTTTTGCTCTGGGCAGGTGACGACCCGCAACGCGAGGGGCTGCTCGATACGCCGGCGCGCGTGGCAAAGGCCTATGAAGAGCTGTTCTCCGGCTATAGCGCCGATATCGAGGACGTGCTCGGCCGTACCTTCGAGGAAGTCGGCGGCTATGACGACATGGTCCTCGTACGCGATATTTCCTTCTTCTCGCATTGCGAACACCACATGCTGCCGGTGATGGGCAAGGCCCACGTCGCCTATCTGCCGAAAGGACGTGTGCTCGGCTTGTCGAAAATTGCGCGTGTCGTGGACGTCTTCGCCAAGCGTCTTCAGACCCAGGAAAACATGACCGCACAGATTGCCCAGGCGATCGACGAGACCCTGGTGCCACGCGGGGTTGCGGTGTTCCTCGAGGCCGAGCATATGTGCATGGCCATGCGTGGGATCCAGAAGACCGGTTCCACGACGCTCACCACAACCTTCACCGGCGCCTTCAAGGACAATGCCGCCGAGCAGGCGCGCTTCATGTCCATGGTACGGAGCCGCTAAGACTGCGAGTCCCCATGTCCGGTTTTGATTTCGACGCCCCCTCGGCAGACAAGAAGATCCTCGAGGAGGGGCTCGCCTTCACCCCCAAGTTCGATGACCATGGACTTGTGACCGCCGTCGTCACCGACGCGCGGGACGGAGAGCTGTTGATGGTGGCGCATATGAACGCCGAAGCCATCGCGCTCACGCTCGACACCGGGATCGGTCATTATTACAGCCGCTCCAGGGCCAAGATCTGGAAGAAGGGTGAAAGCTCCGGCAATCTTCAGACGGTCAAGGAAATCAGGGTCGACTGCGACCAGGACGCAATCTGGCTAAAGGTTGAGGTTGCCGGTCATGATGCGACCTGCCATACCGGGCGACGCTCCTGCTTTTATCGGACTGCCCAGCTTGCCGACGGAAAGCCATCACTCGAGATTGCCGACGACCACCGGCACTTCGATCCCGGTGACGTCTACGGTCATTGACCTCCGCCGCGTGCATAACGAAATCGTAAGCAGACGATGTCCTAATGGAGCCCTGAGTGTTCAGCTAATGGGGTAGCGGAGATGCTGAACTGGAGCATGATTTCGAACGGCGGCGCGACTGTTTCGCAACCTGCCAAGGACGTCGGCGCGGCGCCTGCGGGGCCGATCGTTCCCGAGAAACGCGCAAAGGCTAAAGTGGCGCTTGCCCTTGGCGGCGGTGCTGCGCGTGGCTGGGCACACATCGGCGTGTTGAGAGCCCTTGACGAAGAAGGCATCGAAGTCGGGATGATTGCGGGCACGTCGATCGGCGCCCTCGTCGGTGGCTGCTATCTCGCCGGCAAACTCGACGAGTTGGAAGCCTTCGCCCGGTCGCTGACCATGCGCCGGATAGCCTCGCTGCTCGACCTGACCATCGGTGGTGGCGGGCTTCTCGGCGGCATGCGCCTCACCAAGCGGATGCAGGAGCACCTCGAAGGGCTCAATGTCGAGGACCTGCCGAAGCCCTTCGTTGCGGTCGCATCCGAACTCAACAGCGGCCACGAAGTCTGGATCGACGGCGGCAGCCTGATTACGGCACTGAGGGCATCCTATGCCCTGCCCGGCATCTTCGAACCCATTCATTGCAACAACCGCACGCTTATCGACGGCGCTCTGGTCAATCCGGTGCCGGTGTCCGTCTGCCGTGCCTATGAGCAGCCGCTGGTGATGGCGGTCAATCTGCACTACGACGTTTTCGGACGGTCTGCGGTGGTCAAACACAAGGCCTCGTCGCCGGACAAGGCCAGCGCAGACACAGCTAGAGCGCCGAACAAGGTGGGCCTGACCGGCGTGATGGTACAGGCCTTCAACATCATTCAGGACCGCATTTCCAGGGCACGTCTTGCCGGGGATCCGCCGGACCTTGCCCTGCATCCGCGTCTCAATGACATCGGGCTTTCCGAGTTTCATCGGGCCGGCGAGGCAATCGATCGCGGCTATGAGGAAGCAAAGGCCCGCGTCACGGAGATCCGCCGCATGCAGGAAGCGGTTCTCCGCTAGGCACGGTATCGACCGCGCCCTCCCACGGGCCTTCACGCAATCCCAGATTCAGCCGGCGATATAGGCCTTGATGTGCTCGGCTTCCTGCTCGATCTCGCGGATGCGTGACTTTACCACGTCCCCGATCGAGATGATGCCTGAAAGCTTGCCATTGTCCTCGACGGGCACGTGACGGAAACGCCGACTGGACATCATTTCCATCAACTCGTTGACGCCGGTCTCTTCGCGGCAACGATAGACATTCGCCGTCATAAAGGCCGAGACCGGCTGATCGAAGGCATCCTTGCCGGCCGTCCCGATCGCCCGAACCACGTCACGTTCGGTGAAGATGCCGACAATGCGGCTTTCCATACCGACAACGACGACGGCACCGATCTTGTGTTCTTCCAGGACCCGGGCCGCCTCGCCCAAGCTGACACTGGGACTGATGGTGATGACGTTGCGGCCCTTCTGTTCGAGTATGCTTCTGGCTGATGCAGGCATGAGTTCCTCCTCGCATAGAACACTCGCGCGGCGGCCCAACCCTCCTTCGACCGCCAGGACCAAGGGTGCCCTTTATTCAAGGAGAATGCAATAAGTCCGGCATCACGCCCTTGTGTGACGGCCCGTATGGGGATCGAAGGCTGCAAATCCGAAGAAGCCGAGCAGGAAGCCGCCGATATGCGCATCCCAGGCAATCGAAGCGGTACTTCCACCGAGCATCGGCATTCCAAAGGCGATCGCGATGTTGCCCAAGAACCAGATAATGATGAAGACACGCACGGTACGGTCGGCCAGGGCCTGACCGACCGTCAGCAAGGGAGGTTGCCAGCCACTCAATCGGGCAAGGCTACGCTGCCGATCCCCGAAAGCAAAGCGGCAGGCGGCACCCATCAGGGCCGAAATCACCCCGGAGGCGCCGACCATCAATGAAGGCTCTCCCCAGTTGACGACGGCGTGCAATGCAGCGGCAGCCACCGATGACACCACCCAGAACAAGACGAATCGCACCTCGCCGATGCGACGACAGACGGGCGTCCCGAATGCGGCGAGCCAAAGGCTGTTGAAGGCGAGATGTTCGAAGCTGCCATGCAGCAGAGAATAACTCACCGGCGTCCACAGCCAGGCCAGCGACTGTTCGTCGAGCGGATAGAGATAGCGGATGGGCGAAAAACCGAACTCAACGGCGACCCACTGGTTGAGCGCCGGCGACAGAAGGAATTCCTGGATCGCGTAGATCCCGCAGATCAGTGCGAGCGCAACAAGGATGCCGGTCGGCAGATTGAAGACAGGCGGATTTTCCTCGGACCGCGCGCCGCGCTGGGGCACAAGCTCATCGTTGTCCCGGCGATCTTCGCCTCGCGATCCAACCTCATCCTGCATCTGCACTTCCTTCTGTTGCGCAAACATGAGGTAATGCAGGCCGCAGATAAAAAAAAGGCCGCCCGGAAACCGAGTGGCCTTGCTGGCGCTAGGCGGATCGTCGCGCCGACTGGAGTTGGTGCCGAAGGAAGCCCTTCGCGTATGGTAGAACCCTCATGCCATGAGCAAGCGACGCCCACAACCGAAAGCCTTCCTTAACCTTAATCCTGCGGCGATATCGTTCCGTCTGGAAAAAGCGCGCCCAAAAGCAAACACTATATTAACGGCTCTCCCCCTAATGTCGAGCCATAGAGAAACAGACAGAATCTCCGAGATGTACTCAACGCAGGCAAGCCATACGAACACGATCGCTTCGCCGGGACAGCAACGCGCATTTCAGCGCGTCGCCGTCAGCCTGCAGGGTCGCCTCATGCTTGCCAGCTATGAGGAGTATGTCTGCAAGGTTATCGACATGTCGCCAGGCGACGTGCGCTTCGCTTGTGCCGGCATGCCGCGTCCGGGCGAACGTGTGATTGCCTATATCGATCATCTCGGGCGCATCGAGGGCACCGTAGTCAAGTTGACCGATGACGGCTTCGTCATCTCCATCAACGCGACGGTGCGAAAGCGTGAGAAGCTTGCGGCACAGCTGACCTGGATCGCCAACAAGCACGAGCTTGGACTGCCGGAAGACCGTCGCCACGATCGCTTGACGCCGCGCCAGACGAGAACAGAACTCACGCTCGAAGACGGCAAGACCTATCCTTGCCGCCTGATGGACCTGTCCCTGTCGGGCGCAGCCGTCGATATCGACATTCGCCCGCCGATCGGCTCGGCCGTACGCCTCGGCAACATGCGCGGACGCGTGGTTCGCCATTTCATGGAAGGCGTCGCCATCGAGTTCCTGACGCTCCAGTCCAAGGAAGCGCTCACCGAATTCCTCTGAGGGCTAAACAATCCCTCCCCCGACAAGGCGCCTGCGGACACCGCGAGGCGCCTTTTTCTATGCCGAAACGACAATCGTCCCAGACCGGCACAGTTTTTTTCAGAAAATTTGGGGTCCGAAATTGGCCCCTGGACGGCATTCCAGGTCCGTGACGGAAGGACACAGTAGCATCCAGGGTGGCAGGAACGCCGCGCCTAGCAGCCGAAGTGCTTTCATCGCAACAGCCAAGCCGACATTACGCCTTACGGTTATCCCATTGTATATATTGCCTTTTGTGCGCCGATAGCGCCTTCGCGGCTTATCAAAAGGTACGATTAAGTTCAAATTTTCATCAAATTTGCCACGAAGTTTATTCAAATATAACTCGAATGATACTAAATATAGATTCTCTTTTTCGTCAACTTAAGCTTATATCTTAGCACTAATATTCGCGGGCCATCAAAATCTCTCTGTCATTGCTATCTCCATTACCGGGAGACAACCAATGACAACAAAGAAAAATCTGGGTATTGGAACTCTGGCCGCCGTCATCGCTGGCGCACTGGCCTTTCAAGTCTCGGCCATGCCGGCCAACATGCAGGTCGTCGGCAAAGCCAATCCGCCGATCGGTCATTACGAATTCTGCCAGACCTATCAGGGCGAATGCGCGGGCGGCCAGACGGATAGCGGACCGATGTTGCTCACGGAGCAGCTCTGGAAGACCATCCTCGACGTCAACTACACCGTCAACAGCTCGATCACGCCGCTGACCGACCTGGAGATCTATGGCGTCGAAGAACGCTGGGCCTATCCCCGCAGCGTCGGCGATTGCGAAGATTTCGCGCTCTTGAAGCGCAAGATGCTGATTGATCGCGGCCTGGATCCCGCAGACCTCCTGATGACCGTTGTCCTGCAGCCGAATGGCGAAGGGCATGCCGTGCTCACCGTCCGGACCGACCACGGCGACTTCATTCTCGACAACATGCGCAACAAGGTGCTGCTGTGGTCCGAGACCGAATACACCTATCTGAAGCGACAGTCTTCGAGCCACCCGGCACGCTGGGTGAAGCTTCAGGACGGTCGCGCAAGCTACGTCGGCAGCGTATCGCAATAAACGCGTTGCCACCGCCTTCTGGCCCGGTCTGTCCCCGCCTACCCGTCCCCCGACCGGAGCCAATGAGCCGGTCCCGTCCAACCGGGACCGGCTCTCTTTTTGCCGATGCCAACAGAAAACCTTAACCCGAATTTAACCACGTTCACCGAAGTCTGATCTTGCGGCCGTATTCAATCAGGGCCGCGTCGAGAGGATCAGAGCGAGATGCGAGGCGACGGCAAAGGCCTGCAGGCGGAAGACGAGCGTGCACCGCTCATCTCGACGCGCTTCCTGATCATCGCCACGAGCACCATTCTGATCCTCGCGGCCGCCTCAATCGCCATCAGCTGGTTTGGCCGCGCCTATGGCGCTCGACTATCACTCGCGGGCCATAGCGAAAGCACCGAGATCGTCGACATCACGATCGGCCGCGACCGGCTCGCCGTTCCCGCAAACACCATCCGTTTCGAGCACCAGCGCCGCAGCGGCGTCGCCGAGCGGGTCGATCTGTACCTGCTCTGGCCGGAAATGACCGGCTATTCCAGCACAGAGCGACGCCGTTTCGACGATCTGGCGCTTTCGCAGTCGCTTGTCTTCCTGCAGATCTCGCAAAGCACGATGTCCAAGGACATGTCCGGGCGCGTCGAACCGATCTACAGGAGCCTCCTCGAACCACAAATCGCTCTGGGGCCTGCGGGACTGCAACGTCAGACCTTCAGGGCTGGAACGGGTTACGAGGGCGAAAGCCTGCTCACGGCCACAGCGCCGGACGGAACGACCTACGCGATCCGCTGCCTCTTGCCGTCGGCCGCAGACAAGGCCACCAGCAGCGATTGCCAGCGTGACATCCATGTCGGAGAGGACCTGACGGTTCTCTACAGATTTTCGAGCCGAATGCTCGGAGACTGGCAGGCGATCGATGAGGCCGTTCGCGCCTATGTCTCAGGGCGGGCAGGTCCGGCGGCTTCAACCGCGACGCTTAAAAATCAATCCAAAGCGTCAACCGACCGTTCATCATAAACCTCTTGGTAAGGCTAATTCCGTAGGGTCCACCCGAGATGGTCGCGATTGGGGGAGAGCGTCCGGTCGTCAATGGTGAGATTAAAAGAGTATCGTGGTGCATAAAGTTTTCGGAAGCTCCAACTTCGCAGCCGCAATGCGTCGGCTTGTCATCGCGGCGTTTGCGGTCTTTGTGACGAGTGTCGCTGCCGTCGGCTCTGCCCAGGCAAATCCCAAATATGCCGGCATCGTCATCGATGCCAAGACGGGCAAGGTTCTCTACAGTGAGAACGCCGATAGCCTGCGTTATCCGGCATCGCTGACGAAAATGATGACGCTCTACATGGTTTTCGAAGCGCTGGAAGCCGGTCGCATTTCGCTGAACAGCAAGGTGCCATTCTCTGCCAATGCTGCCAAGGAGCCGCCATCGAAGCTCGGCGTCGGCACTGGCCGCAGCATCACCGTCGAGCAGGCGATCCTCTCGCTCGTCACGCGTTCGGCCAATGACGTGGCGACCGCCCTTGCTGAATATGTCGGTGGTTCGGAGCAGCGCTTTGCCCAAATGATGACCGCCAAGGCTCGCAGCCTCGGCATGACCAAGACCACCTATCGGAATGCGCATGGCCTTCCGAATACCGCGCAGATGACCACGGCGCGCGACCAGGCCCGGCTCAGCATTGCGCTGCGCCAGCACTTCCCGCAGTATTACGGCTACTTCTCCACCCGCAGCTTCCAGTTCGGCAAACAGACGATCGGCAATCACAACCGTCTGCTTGGCCAGGTCCGCGGCGTCGATGGCATCAAGACCGGCTACACCCGGGCTGCCGGATATAACCTCGCGACATCTGCCGAGGCGGACGGCCGCTCCATCGTCGCTGTTGTGCTGGGTGCAACTTCCGGCGCACGGCGCAATGCGCAGATGACGAGCCTGGTTCAGCGTTACCTGCCGGCAGCGACGAGCACGCGTGGTGGCAGCAACCTGATCGCCAAGAACAACACGTCGGTCGCACCCGCAGGCGCCGCTACTGCGACGGCGGGCGGCCTGCCGCAACTGCCGCAGACCGGGCCCATGCCTGACGTCCGCTATACAGGTGTTGCCCAGGCCTATGCAGCGCCGCCGGCCGGAAACGCCGCAAGCGCCGCTCTCAACAGCATGCCTGCCGCTGCACCATCGGCCTCTGTGCCTCCCGTCCCGGTCCCGCAGCCCGCGCCGGCCTATCTGCCGAACGAAGGTGCAGCAGTCGCACCGGCAGCCGCTGCGCAGTCCGTCGCTTCGGCCGCAACCACACCTCCTGACGTGGATGCCATTACCACGGCGTCGACCGCTCCGTCCGGTGGCTGGGTCGTGCAAATCGGGACATCGCCGAACCAGCAGATGGCCATGGATCTCCTGCGTGACGCGCAGGCGAAAGGCGGACAGGTATTGCGTTCCGCCACCCCCTTCACCGTTGCTTACGGCGATGGCTCCAAGAAGATCTTCCGCGCACGTTTTGGCGGCTTCGGCGAGCAGAAGGAGGCCGTCGACGCCTGTAACGCGCTGAAGAAGAAGGGAATCGGCTGCTGGGCCGCCGCCCAGTAACACGATCGCCCGAAACCCTCGATTTGTATTGTTTACGAGGATCACGAAATGGCATCGAAAGACTTCCACTACGGCTTAATCGAGGATCAGGATAACGGCGGCTTCACCTCCGCCAGCAGTGTCCTGCATCCTCTTCACGAAGCTGCCTATCGTCTGGCGGATCTCGGCTTGCGCGAGAAGCGCTCGAAGACCAAGGATCTGATCGGTTTGCTGCTCAGCCATGGTGCGCGCGCCTGGCGTTATTCGCAGCCGGAAGCCAACATTCATCTGCATGTCTCAGCACAGGCCGGCCGGTTCCCCGTCATTCTGCGGCTGCGTTGACGGAAAGGCACCTTTGATGCCGCTCTATCGCCTCGGGGACAAAGTTCCCAATACACCGGCCGCCGACCGTTTCTGGCTGGCGCCCGATGCCCAGGTTATCGGCGACGTTCGCCTCGGAGACGATGTCGGCATCTGGTTCGGGGCGGTCCTGCGCGGCGACAATGATCCCATCGTGATCGGTGCAGGCACCAATATCCAAGACGGCGTCATGGTGCATACCGATCCCGGCAAGGGCGTTACGATCGGCGAAGGTTGCACCATCGGCCACCATGCCATCATTCATGGCTGCACGATCGGCAACAATTCGCTTGTTGGCATGGGGTCGACGGTCCTCAATGGCGCGCGCATCGGCAACAACTGCCTCGTCGGCGCGAACGCCCTGATCACCGAGGGCAAAGTCTTCCCGGACAATTCGCTGATTGTCGGATCTCCCGCGCGGGTGGTCAAAGAGCTCGACGCAGCCTCGATCGCAGGGCTGCGACTGTCAGCCGAAAACTATGTGCGCAACTGGCGCCGGTTTGCACGCGATCTGCATCCACTCTGAGACTGCCGATCTAGGCCGCGATCTCCGTGCATTCAGCACAAAGCCCTCTGATTTCAATCGTCGTCTTTTCAGGCTTGAAGCTGCGGCCACGGGTGATCGTTTCCAGGCGGTGATCGACTTCGTGGTCGTGGAATTCTGTCACATGGCCGCACTTGTTGCAGATCATGAAGGCGACGGTGCCATGGCCGCTGCAACCGTCATGCGGATGGGCACAGGCAACGAAGGCGTTAAGGCTTTCGAGGCGATGGACCATGCCGAACTCGACCAGCTTGTCGAGCGCGCGGTAGACCTGCAGGGGCGCACGAAAGCCGTGCTCGCGCAACTTGTCGAGCAATGTGTAAGCCGAAAGCGGGCCATCGGACTGCATAAGCGCATCGAAGACGAGGGACTGATTGCGGGTAAGATCGCTCTTGGTCATGTCATGCCCTCGTGCTGATGTCGCGAGCCTTGCTGCCAGGACGCGGCAGGAGGCTGATGAGGAAGAGAAGAAGTGCGGCAACGACGATCGACGGTCCCGACGGCGTGTCATAGGTCAGCGAGCCGAAGAGCCCCATGACCACAGCGACGGCACCGATCAGCGATGCGAGAACGGCCATGATTTCCGGCGTCGAAGCGAAACGGCGTGCGGCGGCGGCCGGAATGATCAGCAAGGATGTGATCAACAGAATGCCGACGATCTTCATGGCAATCGCGATGACCAGCGCCATCAGCAACATGAAGATCAGGCGGGCGCGTTCGGGCTGCATGCCCTCGGCCTCGGCCAATTCGACATTGACGGTGCCGGCGAGCAGCGGCCGCCAAAGCCAGGCAATCACGCCGACAACAAACAAGCCGCCGATCCAGACGATTGCGACATCGGTCGGTGTGACCGCGAGAATGTCACCGAACAGAAAGGCGATGAGGTCGAAGCGCACCCAGGTCATGAAGGCGACCATCACCAGGCCGATGGCGAGCGTTGCGTGGCTGAGGATGCCGAGCAGGGCATCGGCCGACAGTCCCTGGCGCTTTTGTAGGACGATCAGGATCAGCGAGACCATAGAAGCGACGACGAAGACGCTGACCATCAGATTGAGCGAGAAGAACAGCGACAGAGCGACGCCGAGAAGCGCTGAATGAGCCATGGTGTCACCGAAATAGGCCATGCGACGCCAGATGACGAAGCAGCCAAGCGGGCCCGTCGTCAAAGCGAGGCCGATGCCGGCGAGGATGGCGCGCACGAAGAAATCATCCAGCATGGCCATGCTCCCGGTCCTTCACCGACGTCGCGGCAGGCTGCCCAACGTGATGATCATGGGCATGGTCATGTTCATGGCCGTGATCGTGGTGATCATGGCTGTGATGGTCATGATGGCCATCATCCGGGTGGCAGTGGTCGGTGACGCTGCCATCGGCATGCAGCACGCGCCCGTCCGGGAGATGGGTGTGGTCGTGGTCGTGGCTGTAGACGGCAAGTGTCTGAGCCGCCTTGGCGCCGAAAAGCCGCATATATTCCGGGCTCTGGCTGACGGCCGCCGGGGTGCCGCGGCAGCAAACGTGACCGTTCAGACAGATGACCGTGTCGGTTTCGGCCATCACCACATGCAGGTCGTGCGAAATCAGAAGAATGCCGCAGCCTGTCGAATTTCGGATCGACGTGATGAGGTCATAGAGCGCGATCTCGCCGGAGAAGTCGACCCCTTGCACTGGTTCGTCGAGCACCAGGATATCTGGCTTGCGGCCCATGGCACGGGCCAGCAGAGCACGCTGAAACTCTCCGCCCGAGAGGTGCTGAACCTCTGCGCCCGCAAGGTGCGCAATGCCTACCGCCTCGAGAGCCGCCTCTACTTCCGAATTCGACAAAGGAGAGGTCAGCGTCATCAAACGGCGAACCGTGAGCGGCATGGTCCAGTCGACGCTCAGGCGCTGCGGCACATAGCCGACACGCAGGCCGGGTTTGCGCTCCACCCTGCCCTCGTCGGCCTTGAGCACACCGATTGCCATCTTGGCGCTCGTTGATTTTCCGGAGCCGTTGGGCCCGATCAGGGTTACGATCTCGCCGGGACGGACGGAAAAGTCGACACCGCGGACCAGCCAGCGTCCGTTTCGGAAGACACCGGCGCCGGAGAGGGACACCAACGGTGCGGCCTCCCGTGATTTCATCGCATTCATGGAAATCTCAAGATTTTGATGTTGCCTCCTCCTATGCCACACGTTATAGCATAACGCAACTTAGGTAATAGTATTACATAACCATCCTCAGGAGCTGTGCATGACCCGCTATCGCCTCGGACTGGCCGCCTCGACGGCGTTCCTCATTCTGTCTCCGACACTCGCCGCGGCCGCTCCGGATGTCGTCGTCTCGATCAAGCCGGTTCATTCGCTCGTCGCCTCGATTATGAAGGGTGTCGGCGAGCCATCGCTGATCGTCGAGGGCGCAGCATCGCCGCATACCTATTCGCTGAAACCGTCCAATGCGCGTGCACTGGAAAACGCAGACTTGGTCTTCTGGATCGGCCCCGGGCTCGAAGCCTTCCTCGAGAAGCCGCTTGAGGCGCTGCCGAAGAATGCCAAGGTCATCGAGCTGGAAGATGCGCCCGGCCTCACCAAGCTTCCGTTCCGTGAAGGTGGGGCATTCGAGGCGCATGACCATGGCGAGGATGGTGAAGAGGGCCATGCCCACGGGCATGACGACCATGATCACGGGAAAACCGCTGAGGCCGGCCATGATCATGATCATGGACACGATCACGGGCACGGGCACGGGCACGAAGAGGAAGCCGCCGAGGCTGGCCATGAACACGCGCATGACGACCACGCGCATGGCAGCATGGACATGCATCTCTGGCTCGATCCGGCCAACGCGAAAGCCATGGCTGCAGAGATCGCCAAGAGCCTTGTAGACGTCGATCCGGCGAACAAGAGCGCATACGAAGCCAATCTGACGGCCGTCAACGCCGACATCGACGCTCTCGACGTCGAGATTGCCGCGCAGCTGAAGCCGGTGCTCGACAAGCCCTTCGTCGTCTTCCACGATGCCTATCAGTATTTCGAGAAGCGCTACGATGTGCGCGTCGCCGGTTCGGTGACGGTCAGCCCCGAAACCATGCCGGGTGCAGAACGCCTGTCCGCGATCCATGCCAAGATCAAGGAACTCGGAGCGGCCTGCGTCTTCGCTGAGCCGCAGTTCGAACCCAAGCTGATTGGCGTGGTGACCGAGGGCACCGAAGCCAAGTCCGGCGTTCTCGACCCCGAAGGCGGCTCGCTGGAGGCAGGTCCTGCCTTGTATGGCCAGCTGATGCGCAATCTGGCCACCTCCATGAGCACCTGCTTGTCCCTATAATCCCATCCCTCCCCCGAGCGAAAAGGCGGGACTTCGGTTCCGCCTTTTTCAGGCCTTCGATTGTAATGTTATTACATTAAATATGGTGCCCTATGAAAAAGCTACCTGTCACCGTTCTTTCCGGTTTTCTCGGTGCTGGAAAGACGACACTGCTCAATCACGTACTCGCAAACCGCGATGGCTTGCGCGTTGCCGTCATCCTCAACGACATGAGCGAGGTCAACATCGACGCGGCGCTCGTGCGTGGCGGTGATGCGGCCCTGTCGCGGACGCAGGAACAACTGGTCGAAATGAGCAATGGCTGCATCTGTTGCACGCTGCGCGATGACCTGTTGAACGAAGTCCGCGGCCTCGCCGAACAGGGCCGCTTCGACTATCTGCTGATTGAGGCGACAGGCATTGCGGAGCCCTTGCCGATCGCCACCACCTTCGATTTCCGCGACGAGGAGGGCCGCAGTCTTTCGGATATCGCGCAGCTCGACACGATGGTGACCGTCGTCGATGCCGCCAATCTGATCGGAGACTATTCCTCCAGCGATTTCCTCGCCGATCGTGGAGAAACGGCTGGCGACAACGACAACCGGACGCTTGTCGATCTCCTGGTCGAGCAGATCGAGTTCGCCGATGTCATCATCCTGAACAAGGTCGGCACCGCGATGCCGGATCAACTCGACGCGGCACGCAAGATCATCGCAGGTCTCAATGCCGATGCGCGTGTGATCGAAACCGATTTCGCCGAAGTGGCGGCAAAGGACATCCTCGGTACCGGGCTCTTCGACCTCGCCAAGGCGGAGACCCATCCGCTGTGGTTCCAGGAGTTGCACGGCTTTCGGGATCATGTGCCGGAAACCGAGGAGTATGGCATCCGCTCTTTCGTTTACCGGGCGCGAGCACCGTTCGATCCGACACGCTTCCGCGCCTTTCTCGATCGCCCCTGGCCGGGCGTCATTCGCGCCAAGGGCTTCTTCTGGCTCGCCACCCGTCCGCATCATGTCGGCGAGATGAGCCAGGCGGGGCCGCTTGTCCGGACAACGAAGATGGGGCTCTGGTGGGCATCTGTGCCGAAGTCACGCTGGCCGGACGATCCAGGCTTCCTCGACGCAATGGCGCCCTATCTCGACCCGGAATGGGGCGATCGGCGACAGGAACTCGTCTTCATCGGCGCCGATCCCATGGATCAGCGCAGGATCGAAGCCGAGCTCGATGCATGCCTAGTTGCGGAAAAGAGGTTCACACCATCCGCATGGGAAAGCCTTGCCGATCCCTTTGCGCGTTGGGCTTGAGTCAAAGCCTGCCGCGCTCTTGAAGCAAAGACATAACCACGGCCGCGCCGGCTTCACCGGCCGGCCTTTGCGTCTGCAGCCTTTGCCAGACATCGTCATAGCCCGCGAGTATCGAGGCACGCTGCGGCGTGTCCGTCGACAGTCGCTCGGCCCAGCGCACGAGGCTTGCGGGGCGCAAGACGTCGTTGAAGTATTCAGGCACCACCGCGTAGTCGGCGATCAGGTTGGGCAATGCACCGGTCCAGATCTTGATCCGGTGGCTGAGCATTCTGATGATCCAGTCGCCCTTGTAGGTCGAGACCACGGGTACATGCGCGAGTGCCAGCTCGAGGATCACGGTCCCTGAGGCGGCGATCGCGGCATCCGCCTCTTCAAAGGCGCGCCACTTCGCCTTGTCGCCGAGCATGATCTCGGGTCTCAATGGCCAGCCCTTCGTGATTTCACGGACGCGCGCCTCCTGGCGCGGCACGGTGGGGAGCACGAAGCGCGTTTCGCCATTGCGGGCGACGAATTCCTGCATGGCTTCACCGAAAACCGGCAGAAGCTGCGTGATTTCGCCACCGCGCGAACCGGGCAGGAGGAGGATGGTCCGCTTGTCGCCCGCCGCTCTCACTCCCCTCGCCTTGCGTGCCTCGCGTACGCGCAGAATGTCGGCATTGCTTGCGAGCCGATGACCGACGAAATGGGTCTCCGGACCGCCGAGACGCTGCATCACCGATGGCTCGAAGGGCAGGACGGCGAGAACAGAATCGACATAGGCGAGCATCGCCTTGGCGCGGTACTCCTTCCACGCCCAGACACTGGGGCAGACATAGTTCACGACCGGCAGATCCGGCAGCTTCTGCCGCACCTTTTTGGCAACGCGGTGGGTGAAATCGGGACTGTCGACGATCAGGAGCAAGTCCGGTCTGGCCGCGACAATGGAATCGGCTGTCCAGGAGATCAGCTTGATCAGCCGCGGCAGCTTCGACAGAACCTGGGTAACGCCCATGATCGAGAGCTCGGAGAAGTCGAAGAGCGACTTCAATCCTTGAGCCTCGAGCGCCTCCCCGCCGACGCCGACGAGTTCGACAGGCCCTTCATGCATCGTCTTCAGATGCGCGATCAGATCTGCCCCCAGGAGATCGCCTGAGACCTCACCGGCGATGACGGCAATCTTCAAGGGTTTGTCCGACATGCTGCCTACTCCTTGCGCGAACGATCCAGGCCGACGACGAAAAGACCGGCGGCATTGGCCGCCGCAATCATCACCTCACGCTCGACGACCAGCGCACGGCCGGCTTCAACGGCAATCCCGGCAAGCCCGGCGGCCTTGGCATTCTCGACGGTCGAGACGCCGATGGTCGGCAGATCGGCGCGCAGATCCTGCTGGGGTTTGCAGAGCTTGACCAGAACGCCCCTGCGGCGCCTGGAGATCCGTCCTTCGGCACGCAGGCCCTCGACGCGGGCGAGCATCGCGTCGGTGCCCTCGACGCCCTCCAGCGCTACGATGCGGCCGCCGACGGCAACAGCGCCCTGCCCTACATCCAGCCTTCCCAGGGCTTCCGCGGCCTCTGCCGCCTTTTCGATGTCACGCTCGTCATCGCCGTCGGGAGACACTGCACCGAGCGGTCCAACCGTTGCCAGCAAGCCCGGCAGGATCTCGTGGGCGCCCAGCACTTCACAACCCTGTGCTTCGATCAACGAAATGACCATGCGAAGCACGGCATCGTCGCCGCCAGCCATCAGAGTCTTCAGCGCCATCGGCAGTTTCAGCAGGGATTTCAGATTGACGCGAATTTCGCCAAAAGCCGGCCGGCGCTTGACCGCCCCCGACATGACGACCCGGCGAATATCATGCTGGCGAAAGAGCGCCGACAGGCCGGCCATATCACCGACGCCAATGACCGCGTTGTCAAAGCCCTGCCAGATATCATCGGCTTCGTTCTTCAGCCTGAGAACGAAGGGGTCTTCGCCTGCGGCGCGTGCTGCTTCAGCCAGGAAAACGGGGAGCTTTCCGCTGCCGGCAATAATGGCCAGGCGACCGGTTCGGGGCAGGCCGTCCGATTGAGCGGCCGCCGTCATCACTCAGTTCTTGCCGCGATTGGGCGAGGACAGTGCCCGATCGCTTTCAGCGGCTATGAAGTCGAGGATCTCGATCACCGGCGCGCAGTCCAGATATTCGTCGCGAATGGCGGCAGCATTCGTCCGCGCCGATCCTTCGCTTTCGAAGATCTGCTTGAAGGCGCGACGCACTTGGTGGATCACCGAGCGTTCGATGCCGGCGCGGGTCATGCCGACCACGTTCAGGCCGCCGAGAATGCCGGGATTGCCGTTCAGCATGCCATAGGGAATGACATCATAGGCAACGGCGGATAGACCACCGATGAATGCCTGACGGCCGATACGGGTGAACTGGTGCACGGCGCAGCCACCGCTGAGAATCGCCTTGTCACCGACGTGAACATGACCGGCCAGCATGACATTGTTCGACAGGATGATGTCATTGCCGAGAATGCAGTCATGGGCGACATGCGAATTGGCCAGGAACAGGCAGTTGTCGCCGACGCGGGTGATACCGCCACCGCCGACCGTGCCGCAGTTCATCGTCACGCCTTCGCGCATGGTGCAATTTGCACCGACGACCAGCGTGGAATCCTCGCCCGCCTCGTGAAGGCTTTGCGAGACACCACCGATCACGGCCATCGGGTGGATAGTCGAACCCGCGCCGATTTCGGTGAGACCGGTGACGACAGCGTTCGAAATCAGTTCGACGCCGTCTTTCAGCGTCACGCGAGCACCCACCCGGCAGAAGGGCCCAATCTTCACATTCTCGCCGATCACCGCGCCGTCTTCGACCACGGCCATCGGATGGATGACGGCGCTTGCGGCGATCTGGCTCATTTCTGATCCTTGCGCATGATCATGGCCCCAATGTCGGCCTCGGCGACCAGTGCACCGTCGACCTTGGCGTCGCAATGGAACTTCCAGATGTTGCCGCGCTGCTTCTGCTTGACGACATGGAATTCAACGCGGTCGCCAGGAACGACCGGCTTGCGAAAACGCGCGTTATCGATCGTCATGAAATAGACGAGATTTCCGCCCTCGCCCTGAAGCCGAGCGCAGATGGCACCAGCAGTCTGGGCCATGCCTTCGATCAAAAGGACGCCCGGCATGATCGGGCTTTCCGGAAAATGTCCGGTGAAATGCGGTTCGTTCGCCGTGACATTCTTGATGCCGATGGCCGAATTGTCGCCGTCAATCTCGATGATCTTGTCCACCAGCAAAAAGGGATAGCGGTGGGGCAGAAGCTTCATGATCTCGAGGATATCAGCCGAACCCAATTCGCTTTTCGCGAGTTCAGTCATTGCTGGCTCCTTTTTCCTTGGCGCGGCTATCGTAGCGGCTGAGCGTATCGGCCACCTCGCGCAAATAATCCTTCAACGGGCGGGCCGGAACGCCGCCGTATTTCTCACCTGCCGGCACCTCGGCCAGGACGCCGCTCATGGCGGCAATCTGGGCGCCGTCGCCGATCTTGATATGGCCGTTGATGCCGGCGGCACCACCGATCATCACGCCGTCACCGATCACCGTGCTGCCGGCAATACCGACCTGGCTGACGATACCGCAATGGCGGCCGATGCGAACGTTGTGGCCGACCTGCACGAGGTTGTCGATCTTCGTCCCCTCGCCGATCACGGTGTCGTCCATCGTGCCGCGATCGATCGTGGTGTTGGCGCCGATTTCTACATGGTCCTGGATAATCACGCGGCCGATCTGGACGATCTTCAGCATGCCGCGAGGACCCGGTGCATAGCCGAAACCGTCCTGCCCGATACGCGCGCCGTTGTGAATGATGACATTGTTGCCGACGAGAGCGACCTGGATTGTCGCGCCACCAGCAATCACACAGTCGCGACCGATGCGAACACCGGGACCGATCACGGCTCCGGGGCCGATCCGTGTGCCGCTGCCAATCTCGACATCAGCGCCGATGACCGCCATGGGCTCGACTTCGACACCATCTTCGAGCTTTGCCGTCGCATCGACATAGGCTGCCGGCGAGATACGAGCAGGCTCGGTCGTCATCCGTATGGGCTTCAAGCCCGTCGGATGCAGGATTGCGCCTGCAAGGGCAAAGGCCGTCTGCGCGCTCTTAGCGAGAAGAACGGGAATATGGTCGGGAATGAGAGAGAGAAGAGGCTTTTCGCAGAAGATCGCAGCCGCCTGGCATGTCGCCAGTTCTTCCTTGTTGCGACGAGAGAGGATGTAGCAAACATCCCCTTCCTTCGCTCTGGAGACAGGCGACACGGACCTTACGATCCGTCCGCCCTGGCTCTCGTCCTGCAATTCCGCCCCCGTCTGGGCTGCAAGCGCAGCCAGGGTCACCCCGGCATGGGGCGGAAAGAAATGATTATGGTCCATCAGCAAACGCTCCAGAACGTCAACCTGTCAGCAGTTCTGGACAGCCAGTCTTAGAACTGGTTCGCCATGCTGAAACGGAATTCCTGGGTATCGTCGAAGTCTTCCTTGGCGACCGGAACCGCGTAGTCGACACGAAGCGCACCGAAGGGCGAATTCCAGATCACGCCTGCACCAACCGATGCACGGAGCGACATGTCGGTACCGACAACGCCAGACTGACTGCGCAGATCGCTGCCGTAGAGCGTGCCGGCATCTGCGAAGACCGCACCGCGGAAACCCAGGTCCTGGGGCACGAGCGGAAGCGGGAAAGTCGCTTCAGCCGAAGCCGTGAAATAGGTCGTGCCACCGATCGAGTCGTCACCGATGCGCGGGCCGATACCGCTGTTGTCGAAGCCGCGGATTTCCTTGCCGCCGATCTTGAACTGATCAAAGACGTTCAGGTTGTCACCGAGAGCAACGACATGGCCAGCCGAACCAGCGAGCGAGCCGACGATGTCGAACTCGTCCGACAGCGTGTAGAAGACGCGGGCGCGGACAAAGGCCTTGTAGTATTCGGAGTCGCCACCGAGGCCGGCATATTCATGCGTAAAGCTCGCATAGATGCCTTCGTGCGGGTTCTGACGGTCATCGACGGTGTTGTAGACGATCGAGTGACCGAGGATCGACTGCTTCCAGGTGCTGCCCGTGATCGCATCGATGTAAGGGTCTGCTACACGGTCATCACCGCCGCCGGCAACGCCATTCGCACCGAAGGCGCCATCGTTGATGTAGTCGAGGGTCTTGTAGGTGTAACGCAGCGTCGTGGCCAGATCTTCGGTGATCGGCGCAGTGACGCGGATCGTACCGCCCTGCTCTTCGTAGTCGTAGTAGGAGTTCGCACTGGTCGAGCTCTTGAACACGTCAAAGCCGGCAGCCAGGCGATAACCGAGGAAGTAGGGCTCGGTGAAGGAGAAGTTGTAGGTCTGGGTCTCGTCGAAGCCACCACCGGCGGCAACGCGGATGAACTGACCGCGGCCGAGGAAGTTCTTTTCTTCGACGGAGGCTTCCAGAACCAGGCCACCGTCACCGACGGAGTAGCCGGCGCCGATACCGAACGAGCCGGTCGGCTGATCCTGAACGTCGACGATCACGACGACGCGGTCCGGCGAGCTGCCAGCCTGGGTCGAGATGTTGACCGCCGAGAAGAAGCCGAGAGCTTCCAGACGACGCTTGGCGCGCGAAATGGTCTCCTGGTTGAAGGCATCGCCTTCGGAGATGTCGAATTCGCGGCGAATGACGTAGTCGCGGGTACGGGTGTTGCCACGGACTTCGATACGCTCGACATAAGCGCGCTCACCCTGGTCGACCAGATAGGTCACGCCGATGGTGTTGGTTTCGAAGTTGCGGTCACCGCGCGGAACGACACGGGCGAAGGGATAGCCGGCCGACGACACGCGACGGGAAATGGCTTCCATCGACTTCTGAATGTCGCGGGCGCTGTAGGTCTGACCTTCGCGGGTCTCGAGGAGACCTTGGAGTTCCGAACCATCGATGCCGTCAACAGTCGATTCGACGGAGACAGCGCCGAAGCGGTAGCGCTGACCTTCATCGACCGTGATGTTGATCGTGTATTCGTTGCCGGTCTCGTTGAGGACGGCCTCGGACGAGATCACGCGGAAGTCTGCGTAGCCGTGGTTGTAGTAGAACTGACGCAGCGCTTCTTCGTCAGCGCGCAGCTTGTCCTCGTTGTAGACGTCCTTGCGGGTCAGGAAGGACAGAATGCCCGATTCCTTGGTCTGCAGAACGGCGGCCAGTCGGCCATCGGAATAAGCCCTGTTGCCAACGAAATTGATCGAGCTGATCTTGGTGCGCTCACCTTCGTTGATCACGAAGGCCAGATTCACACGACCTTCGGCGACCGGAACGACCTGCGTCGTCACTTCCACGTCGGAACGGCCGATGGCGGAATAGGCTTCACGGATGCGCTGAATGTCGGCGCTGATCAGGCTGTCACTGTAAGGACCCTGACCCTGCGTCTGGACGATGCCCTGAAGCTTGTCGTCCTTGATCTTGCGGTTGCCGTTGAAGACCACCTGATTGATCAGCTGGTTTTCAGCAACCGTGACCACCAACGTACCGCCGGAAACGGAAATCTGAACATCGGAGAAGAAGCCGGTCGCGTAGAGACGCTTGACCGATTCATCGATGTCGGCGTTGGAGAAAGTCCGACCCGGCTGGATCGAAAGGTTGGAGCGCACAGCTTCCGGACCAACACGCTGAGCTCCGCGTACGTCGATACGCTGAACCACTGCGGCTTCGGCAGCAATTGCCGATGCAAGAACGGCAATACCTGCGCCCGAAGACACGACACCAGCAGACAGCGCGACCGCCGATACTGCGTTCAAAAACTTTGAACCAGCCTTCATGTGTATACTATACCTTCTTCCATTGCCCCAAAGTCGGCACCCGACTCCGGCCCGTGTGTGGTTTTAACGGGTTTTACCCTACAAGCAAGTGCGCGCGTTAATTTCTGTTTACTTCATTTCAACGCGTGGCCCAATCGCCACTATCAATTTGAAACAGCGTAAACAAATCCTTTCGCAGCTTGCGGGATCCCGCCTTAGCCAATCAAACGGCTGATATCATTCCAAGTGGCGAAGACCATCAGAGACAGGATCATCGCCATACCGATCCGGAACGCGATTTCCTGTGCGCCCTGCCCCATGGGCTTCCCCCGCACTGCCTCAATCGCGTAGAGAACGAGATGGCCGCCGTCAAGGACCGGAACTGGGAACAAGTTCAAAAGCCCCAGGGAAACGGAGAGAACCGCTGCCAGATTTAACAGAGCGATAACGCCGAGCGTCGCCATCTGACCGGAGGCCTGAACGACGCGAACCGGGCCGCCGAGCTGATCGGCATTCATGCGTCCGGCGATCATGTTGCCGATATAGTCGAAGGTCCCGGTGATGATGTGCCCGGTCTGGCGCACGCCTTCCCACACCGCCTGGAGCGGCGACAGCTCCACGATTCGGAAATTGCCCGCCTGCTGGTCGGTGATGATTCCGATCTGTCCGACTTCCATCTCATTGCCGAAGCGGTCGCTGGTTACGGCCCGCTTCGGGGTCAGGGCAAAATCGATCTCCTGGCCATCACGCCGCACAGTAACTTCCACCGGGATTTCCGGACGCATGGTGATGTAGCGCACGACATCGTCGAAGGTCTCGATCATGCGGCCGTCCAGAGCCAGCAGGACGTCGCCGCGCTCGATGCCGGCTTCTTCAGCCGCACTGCCCGCCTTGATATCTGCCACGACAGGATCGGAAACGGGCTTGCCCATAAAGGCGAACATGCCGGCAAAGATGACAATCGCGAGCAGGAAGTTTGCAAGGGGACCCGCGGCGACGGTGACGGCTCTTTTCCAGAGCTTGGCGCCATTCAGCGTCTGAGCGCGCTCTTCTTCGGTCAGTTCGTCTGCAAGGGAGCCGTCCGGACGGCTCGCGGCATCCGCATCGCCGAAGAACCGGACATAACCGCCCAAGGGAATCGCCGAGATTTTCCAGCGTGTTCCGTGCTTGTCCGTGTAGCCGACCAACTCAGGGCCGAAGCCAACGGAGAATGCCAGAATTCGAATGCCCGACCAGCGGCCTGCCAGATAGTGGCCCAGCTCATGGATGAAGACGAGCAGTGACAGAATGAGAATGTAAGGCAGGATGTATCCGCCAAGAAAGCCGAAGACTGCGCTGATGTGATCCATCTGTCCGTTTCCTGCACTCGCTTCAGCGAGAATTTGTGCCCGTCACCTGACGCCAGCCACCCGCCTCAGAGACCGAAGAGGAAGGCGCCCATCGAGACGACGGTACCGACACCGCCGGCGGAACTGCCGATTGCCAAGAAGAACGCGGCAAAACAGGCAAATACAAGGCCGTCGACACGGTCCATGACGCCTCCATGCCCCGGTATAAGGCGGCTCGAATCCTTGACCCCGAAACGGCGCTTGATGAACGATTCGAAGAGGTCGCCGATCTGGCTCGCGACCGACAAGGCAAAGGCGACGATCGCAACCCAAAGCCCGACATCCTGGAAATGCGCCATCGCAATCAGGAGCCCGCCGATTACGCCAGCCACAGTCCCCCCGATCGCGCCGGACCAGGTCTTGCCGGGAGAGATCTTCGGTGCAAGCTTCGGCCCACCGATTGCTCGCCCCACAAAATAGGCAAGAATGTCGGTCGACCACACGACGATGAACACGAAAAGCATAGCGATGAAACCGAGCGAATCTTCGCCGCGAATGGCGGAGAGCGAGATTGCGCTCAGCCCTGCGTAAAACAGTCCGCCCGGCTGCCACCAGTTGACGCGGCGAAGAACGGCCGGGATTGCAGCCGTGACGACCAGCCCCGCAAACAGCGGAACGGTCAATTCCGCCCGCCCGAACAACATGTTGAGACTGATTAATGCCATCGAGAACCAGCCGAAGGCATTGGCCCGGATGCTGTTTTCCGCGAGTCGCGTGATCGTCGACCATTCGTAGTAGATCAGCAGACCGATACCGGCAGCCAGGATCTTGAAAGCCAGGCCGCCGAACCAGGTTGCCGCCAGAACCACCGCAATCATCACGATGGCGGAAACGATTCTGAGCTGAAGTTCTCGCGACATTGTGAGCATCATGAGCCGACGGCCACGGCTTTGGCCGAGAGGCCGCCGAAGCGACGGTCGCGGGCGGCATATCGTTCGAGCACGGAATCAAAAAGTGCCGGCGTGAAGTCTGGCCAGAAGTCGGGCACAAACATCAATTCGGCATAGGCTGCCTGCCAGAGAAGGAAATTCGACAGACGTTCCTCTCCGCTGGTGCGGATCACCAAATCGGGATCGGGGATGCCGGCAGTATCCAGGCAGTCGTTGAGCTTGCTTGCATCGATCTGCGAGGGATCAAGCCGGCCAGCCTGTACGTCGGCCGCCAGACGTGCAGCGGCGCGTGCGATCTCGTCACGCGAACCGTAATTGAAGGCAATGACGAGCGTCATGCCGGTGTTGTTTGTCGTGGTTTCTTCTGCTTCGAGGAGCAGGGAGCGGATGTCGTCGCGCAGGTTGACCCGATCACCGATGATCCGGATGCGGATACCGGCCCTATGCAGATCGGCGAGGTCTCGACGAATGAATGCCTTGAGCAGGCCGAACAGTTCGTTGATCTCAGCTTCAGGCCGCCGCCAGTTCTCCGAGGAGAATGCAAAAAGCGTCAGAAAGCCGACGCCTGCCTCGCCGGCAGCCTTCACGGTCTCGCGGACAGTCTCAACGCCCTTGCGATGGCCGAACGTCCGGGGAAGCCCCCGGGCGTTTGCCCAGCGACCATTGCCATCCATGATGATCGCAACATGCTGCGGAACGATGCGATGTTGAACTGTCGACATTGGCGAGGATCCAGGCGGCGTTGAGAGTGCTCGAAAGAAACGACTCTGCCTTAAACCTGCATGATTTCCTTTTCTTTCTCCACGAGCAAGCGGTCGACTTCGACAATCGTCTCGTCAGTCATCTTCTGAACACGCTCAGACTGGCTACGGCTGTCATCCTGACCGATCGTGCCGTCTTTTTCCGCCTTCTTCAGGCCGTCCATGCCGTCGCGGCGGACGTGGCGGATCGCGACCTTGGCCTTTTCGGCGTAGTCGTGTGCCACCTTGACCAGCGACTTGCGGCGCTCTTCGTTGAGCTCAGGCAGCGGAATACGCAGGTTCTGGCCGTCAACGATCGGATTGAGGCCGAGATTGGCTTCGCGGATCGCACGATCGACGGCACCCACCATCGACTTGTCCCAGATCGACACGCCGAGCATGCGCGGCTCCGGCACCGTGACGTTGGCGACCTGGTTCAGCGGCACGCGCGACCCATAGGCTTCGACCACGACCGGATCGAGGACGTTGGCCGAAGCGCGGCCGGTGCGCAGCGATGCGATGTCGTTCTTGAACGCGTTGATCGCGCCGTCCATGCGGCGCTTGATGTCGTTGAGATCAACCCCTGCGGTCATCATGGTTCTCCCATTGCTCTGTCTGTCGGCGGCATCAGATCGCCGCCATTCATGTGAAATCAGTTGTCGGTAACGATTGTCATGCGGCCGGCGCCGGACAGGATTTCGCCGAAACCACCCTTCTCGTGGATCGAGAAGACGATGATCGGAATATGGTTTTCGCGTGCGAGTGCAACGGCGGCGACGTCCATGACGGCGAGTCCCTTCTGCAGGACTTCATCATGGGTCAGGCTGTCGAAGCGGGTTGCAGCCGGGTCCTTCTTGGGGTCGGCCGAATAGATGCCGTCGACCTGGGTGCCCTTGAAAATGGCCTGTGCGCCGATTTCGGCGGCGCGCAAGGCAGCGGCAGAATCGGTCGTGAAGAACGGATTGCCCGTGCCGCCGGCGAAGATCACCACCCTGCCCTGAGCTAGGTGGTGCAAGGCAGCGCGCTGGGAGAAGCTTTCGCAAATCTCGGGCATGGCGATGGCCGAGAGAACCACGGTGTCGATATCGAGCTTGCGGAGCGAGGTAGCGAGAGCGAGCGCGTTGATCACCGTTGCCAGCATGCCCATGTGGTCGCCGGTGACGCGATCGCCCCCCTTCGACGCGACGGCTACACCGCGGAAGATGTTGCCACCACCGACAACGACGCCGACTTCCACGCCGATGCGGCGGGCTTCGGCGATGTCTCCGGCGATCCGGTCGGCCACTGCCACATCGATCCCGAATCCCTGGCTACCCATGAGGGCTTCGCCCGAAGCCTTGAGGAGGACGCGCTTGAACAATGGCTTGGCTGACATGAATACTCCCGAGATCAATTCTGTGCCGGATACACGAAGGGCATCGCGTTGTCACGCGATGCCCGATGTTTTCCCTCGAAGAAGGGTAGCAGCAATCAGCCCTTGGCAGCGGCTGCGACTTCGGCGGCGAAGTCGGATTCTTCCTTCTCGATGCCTTCGCCGAGCAGCAGGCGAGCCATGCCGGTGACTTCGATCGGAGCGCCGGCTTCCTTCTCGGCAGCCTTAATGGCGTCGCCGACGGTCAGTTCCGGGTTGATGACGAAAGCCTGCGAGAGAAGAGCGACTTCCTCGAAGAACTTGCGCATGCGGCCTTCAACCATCTTTTCGATGATGGCGTCCGGCTTGCCCGAAGCGCGAGACTGCTCGATGAAGACGTTGCGCTCGCGCTCGGCAACAGCGGCGTCGACTTCTTCCGAACGGATGGCGAGCGGGTTCGTCGCGGCAATGTGCATGGCGACCTGACGGCCGATGGCAGCCAGAACGTCCTTGTTGCCGGTCGACTTGAGCGCGACTAGAACGCCGAGCTTGCCGAGGCCGTCAGCAACGGCATTGTGGATGTAGGTCGCGACGACACCGTCCTCGACCGAGAGCTTGACGGCGCGGCGCAGCGTCATGTTCTCGCCGATATGGGCGATCGCGTCCTTGATCGTGTCGGTGACGGTCTTGCCGGTGGCCGGATAGCTTGCAGCGCCGATTGCTTCAACAGAACCGTCGGTACCGATGGCGACCGAAGCCACACCGCGGACGAGATCCTGGAAGGCGTCGTTGCGGGCAACGAAGTCGGTTTCGGAGTTGACTTCGACGACAACGGCGGAGGTGCCGGCGCCGTTGATACCAATCAGGCCTTCAGCAGCCGTGCGGCCCGACTTCTTGTCGGCCTTGGCGATACCCTTGGCGCGCAGCCAGTCGATGGCGGCTTCGACGTCACCGTTGTTCTCGGTCAGAGCCTTCTTGCAATCCATCATGCCTGCGCCGGACTTTTCGCGCAGTTCTTTTACCAGTGCTGCAGTGATTTCAGCCATTGTGTGCCTCTTGTCTGTTCAGGCGGACGATCCGTGGCTTTGGGCGAACGGAGGGCCGCTGTGTTGGGGACGAAATGTACCCGGATGTATGACAACGTGATGAAGCAGGTCACCACGGAAACAATCGGCCGTCTTCGACGCCCTCTCGCTTTGGCAAGCGGCATCCGGAAGAACGGAGGCCGCCCGCTGCTCGAAGAGCGCACAGGCGGCCATTCCCTTGACGGGAAAAGCGGCGGAGAGCCCGCCGCTATACGCGATTACGCTTCGGCTTCGGTCGCGAGAGCCGGCTCGATCGGAGCTTCGGCAGAGGCGCCGATGTCACGACCGGAAGCGCCCTGCTGGCGAGCAATGCCGTCGATGGCAGCGCGCGAGATCAGGTCGCAGTAGAGAGCGATGGCGCGCGAAGCGTCGTCATTGCCCGGGATCGGGTAGTCGATCAGGTCCGGATCGCAGTTCGAGTCGATCACAGCAACAACCGGGATGCCGAGGCGCTTGGCTTCGTCGATCGCGATCTTTTCCTTGTTGGTGTCGATGATGAACATCAGGTCCGGGGTGCCGCCCATGTCGCGGATACCGCCGAGAGCCTTTTCAAGCTTCTCGCGTTCGCGCTCGAGGTTCAGGCGCTCCTTCTTGGAGTAGCCAGAGGCTTCCGAAGCCAGGATCTCGTCGAGCTTGCGCAGACGGGCGATCGAGTTCGAAATGGTCTTCCAGTTGGTCATCATGCCGCCGAGCCAGCGGGAGTTGACGTAATACTGGGCCGAACGCTTGGCGGAATCAGCGATGATTTCCGAAGCCTGACGCTTGGTGCCAACGAACAGAACGCGGCCGCCGCGAGCGACGGTGTCGGACACGACCTGAAGGGCGCGCGACAGCATAGGAACGGTCTGAGCCAGGTCGATGATGTGGATGTTGCTACGATCGCCGAAGATGTACGGCTTCATCTTCGGGTTCCAGCGGTGAGTCTGGTGACCGAAGTGAACGCCAGCTTCCAGAAGCTGACGCATGCTAAAATCAGGCAATGCCATGCCTTTTTCTCCTTTTCCGGTTGAACCCCCGCGAAGCAAACAGCAGTCCTTTCGGACTGCCACCGGGCGGAAGCGGCAGGATTTCTCCCTGTCGATCCCAAGCCTCGCGTGTGGAATGACGCCGGCCATACAGGGGCGTCGGGTAAAAATCAAGGGAAAAACAGGTAATTTGCCGGTATTCGAGCCCCTTTACGGGCAGCCGACATCCGGCTTGCCGAGAACTTCGAGCTTGGTCAGCTTCCCGGCCAGGACGAAATCACCATAGTCGAGCGTCAGGTCGCGTGTGACACCGTTCTCGTAAAGCTTGAAGGACTGGCTGTAGATCGGCTCCTGGTCGCCCCTGGTCTTCTCGTCGAAATAGGCGATCGAAACGGGCCAGTAGTCCTGAGCGCCGAGCGATTCCAGGGCCTTGGCCTCCGGGTCCGTGTCGCTCGACTTGGTCGGTCCACCGACGATGGTCGTGGTGAGGAAGGTCTGGTCGCCATCTTCGGAGCCATCGAAGATCCGCGATTCGAAGACCTGCTCTCCCTTTCGCGCACGGGCGATCACTTCGAGCATGTGTTCGGCCGGAAAGCGGCTGTCGGCAAGCTCGAGCGCCCGCTTGTCGGGACCGGTCAGCTCGATCTTGACCTTGCCACCGGCTTCGGCTGCGGCGCCGCTGACATCCTTGTCGAGCTGATCGTCGGTGAAGGACTTGTTCTCGAACCTGAACGTGCCGGCGGCGACATCTTCGAAGGTCGTGGATCGCTGGTCGGTGACGCGCACGCCCTCGCCGACATCAATGCGGGTGACGAAGCGGAACTGGGTGTTGAAGCCCTTGCAGGCCGAGCCGCTGAACTCATAGACCATGCGGCCGCGTACGGATTCGATGCCGGAGCGGTCGGACGCTTCCTTCAGCCCGATCTCGTAGACGGCGCGATGCGGCACCAGGCCGACGGTCGCAGCAGATGCTGCCTGCCCCGCCGCGCTGACGGCTGCCAGGGAAAGCGTCGCACGGACCGCCATTCGCAAAGGAAACATCGACACCCTCCTGTTGGACTCGTCATCGATGTTATAAGAACACATCCGGCAAAAGCGAGACATGCTTTTCGTCGCCACAACTTTCTCAACTTTTATCAACAGACCGGGAATCGACCATGTCCGACACAATCGACGGCCGCCTTGCAGCGCTGGGCATCAGCCTGCCGGAAGCCGCAGCCCCCGCCGCCAATTACGTGCCCTATGTGATCAGCGGAAACCTGCTGCTCCTCTCGGGACAGTTGCCGATTGAAGGCGGAAAAGTGGCAGTGATCGGTCTGGTCGGCGGTGACGTTGCGCTTGCCGACGCCCAGAGAGCAGCCGAACTCTGCGCGATCAACATCCTGGCGCAGGCGAAAGCTGCCTTGTCCGGCGATCTCTCGCGGATCACCCGCGTCGTCAAGCTCAACGGCTTCGTCGCTTCGGCACCCGGCTTCGTCGAACAGCATCTCGTCATCAACGGCGCATCCAACCTGATCGCCAATGTACTCGGCGACGCGGGCAAGCATGCGCGTGCGGCCGTCGGTGTAGCGCAACTGCCACTGAACGCTGCCGTCGAGATCGACGCCATCCTGGAGATTGCCCTGTGAGCCATATCGACTGGATCAAGGACCTGCCCGTCGCGCATCGCGGCTATCACGACATGAACAGAGAGATCTGGGAAAACACGCTTTCGGCTTTCAGCCGGGCGATCGAGGCAGGCTTTGCCATCGAATGCGACATCCAGCTCTCCTCCGACAGCGTCCCGATGGTCTTCCACGACCACGACCTGCAGCGGCTCTGCAACATGACCGGTGAGGTGCGTGAGCGCACGGCCGGCGAGTTACGGATGCTGTCGATCGGCGGCACCAAGGACAAGATCCCGACGCTTCGCCAGATGCTCGACCTCGTGAAGGGCCAGGTGCCGCTTGTGATCGAACTCAAGGGCCTGGACGCCGAGCAGGACGACGGTTTCGTCGAGGCCGTGCTCGAAGTGCTCGAGGGTTACGAAGGCAAGGTCGCGCTGATGAGCTTCGACTATCACCTGCTACGGGCATTGAAGATCGCCGAATGCCCCTGGCCTGTCGGCCTGACTGCGGAAGGCGTGAAGCCCGAAAACTTTGCGGCGCATCGCGAAGCCATGGATCTCGGCCTCGATTTCACGTCGTATTGCGTCGCGCATCTGCCGAATGACTTCGTCAGCGGCCTGCGTGAAAAGGGCACACCCGTGATTACCTGGACCGTCAGGGATGAAATCATGCGGGCACAGACCTATAAATATGCAGACCAGATGACATTCGAAGGCTTCGACCCGCGCCAGTCGCCGGCGATCGCCTGACGGGAGACCCATGGCAGACGAGGTGACGATCCGCGTAGTGCGCTCCTTCAAGGAGATCGCTTCGGCCGAATGGGGAGAGCTCATTGGAGCGTCCCGCTCCGCCCCAGGCTATAATCCCTTCACCTCGTTTGCCTTTCTCTCGGCGCTTGAAGAGTCTGGCTCGGCGACAGCCGAGACGGGCTGGATGGGGCACCATCTGCTGCTTGAAGAGGAAGGGCGCCTCATCGGCGCCATTCCCTGCTATCTGAAGAGCCACAGCCAGGGAGAATATGTCTTCGACCACGGCTGGGCCGATGCCTTTCACCGTGCGGGTGGGAGCTATTACCCCAAGCTTCAGGCTTCCATCCCTTTCACACCGGCCACCGGGCCCCGACTGCTCATCCGGCAGGGCGAGAACGTGGGAAGGGTCCAGAGCCTGCTTGCACAAGGGCTGGAACAGGTATGCCGCGAACTAGGGACATCCTCGGCGCATGTGACCTTCCTGTCGCAAGGTGAGCTCCCTGCCCTCACGGAAGCCGGCTTTCTGCAGCGCACGGACCAGCAGTTCCATTTCATCAATCGCGGTTACCCCAATCACGAGGCGTTTCTCGCCGAGCTTTCCTCGTCGAAGCGCAAAAACTTGCGCAAGGAGCGGCGCATCGCGCTGGAGAACGGGATCAGCATCGACTGGTTGACGGGCAGCGATCTGACGGAGGAGATCTGGGATCAGTTCTTCCGTTTCTACATCGACACCGGCAGCCGCAAATGGGGCCGACCTTACCTGACCCGCTTGTTCTACTCGCTGGTCGGCGAGCGCATGCCGGACGACATCCTGCTCGTCATGGCAAAGCGCGACGGGCGCTACGTGGCAGGGGCGATCAACTTCATCGGCGCCGACGCGCTCTATGGCCGTCACTGGGGCTGCATCGAGGATCACCCATTTCTGCATTTCGAGGTCTGCTATCACCAGGCGATCGATTTCGCCCTGCACCGGGGCCTTCCCCGTGTGGAAGCCGGCGCGCAGGGTGAGCACAAGCTTGCACGTGGCTACGAACCCGTGACCACCCATTCCGCCCATTTCATTGCCCATCCCGGGCTGCGCCGGGCGGTCGCCGACTATCTCGAACACGAGCGGCGCGAAGTGGCCCAGATCGGCGAGTATCTCGGAGAACATACGCCCTTCCGCAAGGGCGAGCGCCAACCACGCGAAGGCGAGGAATTCGACGGTTGAGAGCTGCAAGCTCAGGCTTGAAGCGCAGCCTGCCTTGCCGTTAAGTGGCCGCAGAAATCGAGGAGAGCACCATGACCGCCTATGATCCCAACAACATCTTCGCCAAGATCCTGGCCGGCGACATTCCCTCGGTGAAACTCTACGAGGATGAACACACGCTGGCCTTCATGGATGTTATGCCGCAGGCGCCGGGACATCTATTGGTCATCCCGAAGACCGGATCGCGTAACCTGCTCGATGCCGATCCGGCGGTGCTGGCGAAGCTGATCCCGGTCGTGCAGAAGCTTGCCAACGCCGCGAAGGACGCCTTCGACGCCGATGGCGTCTATGTCGCCCAGTTCAACGAACTGGCAGCCGGGCAGACCGTCTTCCACCTGCACTTCCATGTCATCCCGCGCCACGAAGGCGTGCCGCTCAAGCCGCATGCGGGCGGCATGGCCGATGTGGAGATGTTGAAGGCCCAGGCCGAGAAGATCAAGGCGGCGCTCTGAGGCGAGCACCAGCCAGGCTTGCTACAAATCAGCCGATGACGCCGCCGACGACCAGAACGGCGGCAAAACCGATGAGCGCAAGAACCATCAGGGGGAACGAGCCCGTCGAACTCCAGCCGCCGTCGCGGGACGACGTCTTGCGCAGATCATCAGGCAAGACCTTGAAACGGGGCGGGTCCCCGTGCTTCAGCTTTCGGAAGCGTACTACCTTTGACATTTCGCTATCCTCCGGTTGATCGGACACCCGATTTGGGAAGCGAAATGTGGCAATACCAGCGATCACACGTGTCTGTGAACGGACATGATGTCAGAGCCAGATGAGGCCGGCACCCAGGATCGCCAGGGGAACCAGGACTCCGACGATGACGCGCTGACCGGCCAGCAGGAAGGCCGCAAAGCCGAGCGCAGCCGCCGCCAGCCTCAGCCAGAGCGGTGAGGTTTCGAGCGTGCCTGTCGGGAAGACGACGAGTTTTGCCGTCACCGCCATCACCAGCGCCGTCGCGACCGCCCTCACCCAGTTCAGCGCTTCGGATCCCTCCTGCAGCCGGTTTCCGGCCAGGACACCGAGCCAGCGCCAGATGTCCGTGGCAAGCCAGCCGGCGACGATGATGACGATATAAGGCCAGTAGTCCTGCATCAGACCACCTCGTCCGTTTGGGGGGTCGACTCGGCGATAGCGACGGTCGCCTGCTTCTGGGCTCCCCGGATCACATAGCGGTCGAAGAGGTAGGCCAGCGTGCCGCCGCCGAGCCCGGCAACCAGGATGTCAAAGCCGGGCATGACCAGCGCCAGGAGCGGGCCGGAGACCGCACCGACGATAAAGCCCACCTTGACGACGGACTGGCGGCCCGTCGCCCAGATGGAGGCAATGAAATAGACCGGCGTCAGGAAGAAGAGCAGACCGGCAACCACAGGCGGAAACTTTGCCACCAGCCCGTAGCAGACACCGACGAGGATCATGTTGATCGTCACAAGGGTGATGCCGAAGCCGGCGAAATAGGCGACCCGCCCTTCCCTCGGCACATTCTTGAAGCTGCCCATGGCAAAGACCCAGGCAGTGATCGCGATGAAATGCGACAGGAAGAGCAAGAGCCATGTCGGCGTGCGTTCGGTGCGCATTTCCGGCACAAGCGAGGCGACCATGGGCATCATGCGGATGGAGGAGAGCGACACGGCCAGGAAGATCGCCAGCAGGTTGGCGCCGCTGGTCATGGTGCCGATCAGGATCATCTTGGCGGGCAAAGCCCAGACGGCAACCGTCATGAACATCGCTTCCGCGCGGCTCACGCCCGATTCAAGGGCGAAGGCGGAGAAGCCGACGAATGAAATCATCAGGATGATCGCAGGCAGGCTGAAGAGGCCGCGCATGCCGGTGAAAAACCACCGTGTATGGGAAATATCGGAAGTGGCCGAAGACATCTGAAAATCCGGATCGGCAAAAAGAAAGTGCCGGGCAGAACGCCCGGCACGGGTCTCTCAAAGCGTTGGGTGCTTACTTCTTCTTCGGCACCTTCGGCACGGCAGAGCGCTTCGGCTGCTTCGGTGCCTCGTCGATGACGGCGACATCGCCTTCATCGGCAATCGCAGTCGCCTTGGCCGCCGGCTTGCGCTTCGCCTTTGCAGGCTTTGCGGAGGCCACTTCGGCTTCCGGCTTCGGCTTGACGGCAGGCACTTCGGCAATCGACTCCAGATCGAGCACTTCGGCGCCGGTGTCATCGGTCTTGATGCCGACCTTGACGACGCCGCCCTTCTTCAGCTTGCCGAAGAGGATCTCGTTGGCGAGCGGTTTCTTGATGTGCTCCTGGATGACACGTGCCAGCGGACGGGCACCCATCTTCTCGTCGTAACCGTTTTTCGCCAGCCAGGCGATTGCGGGCTCCGACAGATCGAAGGTGACGTTGCGTTCCGAAAGCTGCGCTTCCAGCTGCATGACGAACTTCTGCACCACCTGATGGATGACTTCCGTCGGCAGCGGCGCGAACGGGATCGTCGCATCGAGGCGGTTGCGGAATTCCGGCGTGAACAGGCGGTTCAGCGCCTCCTCGTCTTCGCCGGTCCGTTTGGACGAACCGAAGCCGATCGCCGACTTCGCCATTTCCGACGCCCCCGCATTCGTTGTCATGATCAGGATGACATTGCGGAAGTCGATCTTCTTGCCGTTGTGGTCGGTCAGCTGGCCATGGTCCATGACCTGCAGCAGGATGTTGTAGATGTCCGGATGCGCCTTCTCGATTTCATCAAGCAGCACGACCGAATGCGGATGCTGGTCGACGCCATCGGTCAGCAGGCCGCCCTGGTCGAAGCCGACATAGCCGGGAGGCGCACCGAGCAGACGCGAGACCGTGTGCCGCTCCATGTATTCAGACATGTCGAAGCGCAGGAGTTCGACACCGAGCGACGACGCAAGCTGCTTGGCCACTTCCGTCTTGCCGACGCCGGTCGGGCCGGAGAAAACGTAAGAGCCGATCGGCTTGTTCGGTTCGCGCAGACCGGCACGGGCAAGCTTGATCGAGGTGGAGAGGGCTTCGATTGCCTTGTCCTGGCCGTAGACGACGGACCGCAGTTCCTTTTCGAGATTGGCAAGCACCATCTCGTCGTCCTTGGACACCGTCTTCGGGGGAATGCGGGCCATGGTCGCGATGGTCGCTTCGATTTCCCTCTCGGTGATCAGCTTGCGGCGACGCGAGGCCGGCAGCAGCATCTGAGCCGCACCCGTCTCGTCGATCACGTCGATCGCCTTGTCGGGAAGCTTGCGGTCGGAGATGTAGCGGGCCGAAAGCTCGACAGCCGACTTGATCGCCTCGTTGGTGTAACGAAGCTTGTGGTAGTCCTCGAAATAGGGCTTCAGGCCCTTCATGATCTCGATCGCATCATCGATCGACGGCTCGTTGACGTCGATCTTCTGGAAACGGCGGACCAGCGCCCGGTCCTTTTCGAAGAACTGGCGGTATTCCTTGTAGGTGGTCGAACCGATGCAGCGGATCGCACCAGAGGACAATGCCGGCTTCAAGAGGTTCGACGCGTCCATGGCGCCGCCCGAAGTGGCGCCCGCACCGATGACGGTGTGGATCTCGTCGATGAAGAGCACGGCGCCAGGGTAATCCTCGAGTTCCTTGACCACCTGCTTCAGGCGCTCCTCGAAGTCACCGCGATAACGGGTGCCGGCGAGCAGCGTGCCCATGTCGAGCGAGAAGATGGTCGCATCTGAGAGCGCTTCCGGCACCTTGCCCTCGACGATGCGCTTGGCGAGACCTTCGGCGATCGCCGTCTTGCCGACGCCGGGATCACCCACGTAAAGCGGGTTGTTCTTGGAGCGACGGCAAAGCACCTGGATCGTGCGGTTGACTTCGTCATGACGACCGATGAGTGGATCGATGCGGCCGGTCTTCGCCTTCTCATTGAGATTGACGCAATAGGCCTTCAGCGCCTCCTGCTTGCCCTTGGCGGAGGCTTCATCCGGCTCACGGCCCTGCTTGGCCTCGGGCTCACCCTCATCCGAACCGCGCGGGCTGCGAACCTGGGACGCGCCCGGACGCTTGCCGATGCCATGGGAGATGTAATTGACCGCATCGTAGCGGGTCATTTCCTGCTCTTGCAGGAAATAGGCGGCATTGCTTTCGCGCTCGGCGAAGATCGCAACAAGCACATTGGCGCCGGTCACTTCCTCGCGACCCGAGGACTGGACATGGATCACGGCCCGCTGGATGACGCGCTGGAAGCTCGAAGTCGGCTTCGAATCCTCGTCGTAACCGGTGATGAGATTGGCGAGATCGTTGTCGACGAAATCGGCGACGGTCTTGCGCAAGGCATCGAGGTTGACGTTGCAGGCCCCCATTACGGCGGCGGCATCGGCGTCGTCGATCAGAGCGAGCAGCAGGTGCTCCAGCGTCGCATATTCATGGTGACGCTCGTTGGCGTAGGTCAGGGCCTGATGCAGCGCTTTTTCGAGGCTGGGTGAAAATGTTGGCACGTCTGATCCTCACTTCTTTTCCATGACGCATTGAAGCGGATGTTCATGTTGCCTGGCGAAATCCATCACCTGTGAGACTTTGGTTTCGGCGACTTCGTAGGTGAAGACACCACATTCCCCGACACCATGATTGTGGACGTGCAGCATGATGCGGGTGGCGGCTTCCCTGTCCTTCTGGAAGAAGCGCTCCAGGATATGGATCACGAATTCCATCGGGGTGTAGTCGTCGTTCAGAAGCAGGACGCGATACAGGTTCGGCTTCTTCGTCTTCGGCTTGGTGCGGGTGATCACCGAGGTGCCGCGATTGGCATTGTCCCCGTCACCCTGGCTCTGCATGAAGGCCGGCTTGGCAGTCATTTCAGTTCATTCTCCGTTGTCCGGCCGGTTTGCCGTTACACATCGGTGCGGACGAACACTCAGCACAGTAAGGTAGTTCATTATGCGGTGATTTTAAGCCCCCCGGACAGCGGTGACGACAATTTGTCACGAAGCCCTGAAAAGCGAGGAAATTGAACGGATAGGTTATACCAGCAGGCACAAATAACAAGACCGGCCGTGCAGGGCACGACCGGTCTCGCAGGTTCCACGCAAGCTTGGATCAGGCAGCCGACGACATCGGCGCCATGGCCTTGTTGATTGTGCCCTCGTAAGGCTTGTAGGCGATCTTGGCGAGATCGGCATACATTTCGCCCATCTTGGTCGCTTCGGCGACGAAGCTCTCGTAGGAGGACTTCATGAAGGACGTCTGGAGCTCGAAGGCAGCCTCGATGCTCTTGACCGAAGTCATGGCTTCCATGAAGGACGCGAGATCCTGGAACGACTTCTTGGAGTAGTCCGTCGCCTCGGTCGCGATGGCCTGGAAACCCTTGGTCACTTCCGAATAATTCTTCAGCATGGTGTCCATGGCTTCCTTGCTCTTCTTGCTGGCGTCATCGATGTTGAACATGCGAGCATCCTCCTTCTGTCGGCATATCAGATAGCCGAAACATAGCAGTCGCACAAAAACGGTCAAGTGAATTTGTGCGGCGCACAACAATCGTCAATTGTAAGCCGGATAAGGAAATGGGGCCGCACCAACCGGCGCGGCCCCATCTTCATGATACATCTTTTGGCGCGCTGGCGAACTTCGGCCAGCAGCGGACATCCCTGCAATCACAGGTCGACGTCGAGGATCGCCATGGAGAAATTGTAGGAGAGATCACCGTCTTCGTCGTCCTTGAAGACAACGCCGAGGAACTCGTCACCGACATACACTTCAGCGGAATCGTCCTTGCGCGGACGAGCCTTCACACTCATCGTCGGGTTGAAGGTGCGCTTGAAATAGGCGTCGAGTTTCTTCAGTTCTTCGGGCTTCACACTGCGTCTCCGTGGACTGTTTCTTGGGTGCGCGCTTGTCGCACGGGCATTCCGGACCTGTAAAGACGCGAAGTGAAGTTTGCCCAGGGAACCGCGGCAAAGCTTGCCGTTCACGTTATCGTGCTGTCAGTCTTCCGAAGCGATCATCTGGTCCATCGAACGGCTCGGTTCGGCGCAGCCGGCCTCACCGACCACGCGTGCGGGAACGCCTGCAACGGTGGTGCAGCGGGGAACCGGCTTCAGAACGACCGAGCCTGCGGCTATGCGCGAGCAGCTGCCGACCTCGATATTGCCGAGGACCTTGGCCCCTGCCCCGATCATCACGCCGTCACCGATCTTCGGATGCCGATCCGCACCTTCCTTGCCTGTGCCGCCGAGGGTGACGCCATGCAGGATGGAAACATTGTCTCCGATGCGCGCGGTTTCGCCGACGACGAGGCCGGTCGCGTGATCGAGGAAGATGCCTTTGCCGATCCAGGCAGCCGGATTGATGTCCGTCTGGAACATGTTGGAGGAGCGGCTTTGCAGATAGAGCGCGAAGTCCTTTCGGCCATTATTCCAGAGCCAATGCGCCAGACGATGGGTCTGGATCGCGTGGAAACCCTTGAAATAGAGGACGGGCTCGAGAAAGCGCGTGCAGGCCGGGTCACGGTCGTAGACCGCCTGGATGTCGACGCGGAGGATCCCGGTCCATTCCGGCCAGTCCGCCATCATCGCCTCGAAGGCCTGGCGCAGCACGATTGCCGGCACGTCGGAGTGATCGAGCCGCTCGCAGATCCGGTAGATCACACAGTCTTCCAACGAGCGGTGGCTCAGCACCGTCGAGTGGAAGAAAGCCGCCAGCATGGGATCGCGATCGGCGGCCACGCGGGCTTCCTGCCGCAGGCTGTCCCAGATCGGGTCCATGGACTTGACAGTCTCGGTCTTGAGGACGTCGTTGTGTGCGACCATTGCCGGTCTCCTCATTCGTCGTGAAGACCCATTATATAGTCCAAGACCAGATGAACTCAAATGGGGGCCGCATGAAACAGTCGATGAGCTTCGCCAATGGCTTTATCAAAGCTTTCCGTGAAGGCGGAACGGGGCTGTTGATCCTCGACAATCCGCACCGCAAGAATGCCGTGACAGCGGCCATGTGGCGGGCGATCCCCGAGGCCATCCATTGGCTCCATGTTGAAGCACAGGCCCGCGTGATCGTGATCTCCGGGGGCGGCGCTGCGGATTTCAGCGCAGGCGCAGATATTTCGGAATTTACCGAATTACGCAAGGATGCTCAGACCGCTCGCGTCTACGAGGCCTCGAACAGCCGCGCCTTTGCAGCCATTCGGGAGGCGCCGGTTCCGATCATCGCAGCGATCAGGGGCGTGTGCTACGGCGGCGGGTTTGGCCTCGCGGCGGCGGCAGATCTGAGGATTGCGGCATCCGATGCGGTGTTTGCGGTCCCGGCCGCGCGGCTAGGCCTCGCCTACCCGGCCGATGCAGTCCAGGATTTCGTCCGCGGCCTCGGCAGCCAGATGGCGCGACGCGCGCTCTACACCGGTGCGGCCATGAAGGCGTCAGACCTCATCGACTGCGGCTTCCTGTCCGAAGTCACCGAGCCCGACGAGCTGGAACAGCGTGTTCAGATCCTGGCGGATACCATCGCCGCCAATGCGCCTCTGTCGCTGCGCGCATCGAAGCTCGCCTTGCGCGCCGTGGAACAGGTGGACGACAACCTGCTACGGGAAGCCGAGATCATTGGTGCAACGACCTTCGAAAGCGCCGACTATCGCGAGGGCCGCTCAGCCTTTGCCGAACGCCGGCGGCCTGTTTTCACCGGCCGCTGAGCGTCAGTTTCCGGCCAGTTCCGAATAGAAGTCGAGTGCGGCCTTCTTGAACACGCGATCTCCAACCGCCAGCATATGGTCGCGATTGGGGATATCGAGCGCCACGGCCCGCGGCATGAGCTCGGCCAGTTCATGCGGGGATCCGGCGATGTCATCCTTCGTCCCGACGCCGATCAAGGTCGGGATCTCGACCCTAGCGATATCTTCCCGGCGCACTAGGTCGCGCGAGGTGCGGATACAGGCGGCAAGCGCCAGACGATCCGATTTAGTCTGGTCGGCGAAGGCTCGGAACATCCGGCCCCGCTCGTGGGACACGTCATCTAGTGAAGGCGCAAGCAGCGCATCGGCAATCGGATCCCAGTCGCCCACACCGTCACACATGCCGATGCCGAGGCCGCCGAAGACCAGCGAGCGGACGCGATCGGGATGTTCGATCGCCAGAAAGGCCGAGATCCGGGCCCCCATCGAATAGCCCATCACATGGGCATCGGCGATCCCGAGATGGGTGAGCAATGCGGCGGCATCAGCGGCCATCGAGGTCGGGTGATAGGCTTCCGGATCATGCGGCTTGGCACTTCCACCATGGCCGCGATTGTCGATGGCGATCACCCGATAGCCGGCATCGCCGAGCGTGCGCAGCCAGCCGGGATAGACCCAGTTGACGCTTGCCGAAGAAGCAAAGCCGTGAATCAGTAGCACCGGCTCGCCGGCCGGATCACCATCGTCGAAATAGGCGAGGTCGAGGCCATCGTTGCGGAAGGAGGAAAACGGCGGCGCGTCGAGATTCATCGATCAGTCCTTGTGAGCACGGTCGGCAACCATAGCCATCGGGACGGTGACATCAATTGCCGCAGGCAGATTTTCTGTGACTTTTGCGCTCCCCCGGCTCTACACATTTGGCGACGACGGCGCTAATGTCCGCGCAAATTCGCACAGCATTCGGAGCAAGTCATGGCCGGCCACACCATTCCCCATTTTCAGAACGACGGCGGTCACCGCGTGATCGAAGTCGGCGTGAAGGAATTCATGTGCACCGGCGCATCCGTGCCCTTCGACCATCCGCACATCTTCATCGACATGGGACACGACAATGAAAAGGTCTGCTCCTATTGTTCCACGCTCTATCGCTACAATCCGAGCCTGAAGGCTGAACAGACCAACCCGCCGGGCTGCGTCTTCCACATCAAGGCGGCGTGACCGCGGCGTCACGATCGGCATCGATATCCATGTCCATCAAGCACGCCGCCATCGTCGGAGCCGGGGTGGCGGGGCTCACTGCTGCCCTGTCGCTCGCCGCCAAGGGCATTTCCTCCGATATCATCGAGCAGGCGCCGCAACTCGGAGAGGTCGGCGCCGGCCTGCAGCTGTCGCCCAATGCGACGCGCGTCCTCGACGCGCTGGGCGTGCTCAGCGAACTCGAGCGTCACTGGGTGGAGCCTACGGCGATCAGCCTTGTCTCTGGCAAGGACCTCCGCCCACTGGCATCGGTACCCGCCGGTCAATTCGCGAGGAAGCGCTGGGGGCATCCTTATGGCGTTCTGCATCGTTCGACCCTTCAGCAAGGGCTTCTGCGGGCCGTGCTCAACCAACCGCTTTGCCGGCTGCATCTCGGCCATCGGGTACAGGGCGTTGGGGGCGATGCCCTCGCCTCGATCACCCATCGCAAACCTGATCTGGTCATCGGCGCCGATGGCGCCTGGTCAGTCGCCCGCGATGCGATCGTCGGTGCGCCGAGCGTCAGCTTTTCCGGCAACATCGCCTGGCGCTTCACCGTCAGCCAGGCTGCGGCGCCGGGCTTTTTGTCCCGGACAGGTGTGACCGCCTATCTCGGCGCCAAGGCGCATCTCGTCAGCTATCCACTGAACGAGATCGAGGGCTTCAACCTGGTTGCTATTGCGGCCGGCACGAGGAGCGACGAAAGCTGGGCCATCGATGCAGATGCGGCGCGGCGCGCCATGCTGCTCGAACAGTTTTCCGGCTGGCATCGTGACATCAGAACCATTCTGGCCGGCGCGGAGCGACCAACCTTTTGGCCTCTCTACCAGGCTTCCGAGGGCAACTGGCACAATGGGCGCGATACGATCCTGATCGGGGATGCGGCGCATGCGATGATGCCCTTTTCCGCACAGGGTGCGGCCATGGCGATCGAGGATGCATTTGCGCTGGTGGTCCATGTCGCGCGGGCACCCCTGCCCTCAGCACTTGCTACCTTCACGACCGAACGCAAGGCACGCGCCGCGCGGGTCAAGGCCCGCGGCGACTTCAACCGCTTCGCCTACCATGCACGCGGCCCCTTCCGCCTCGGGCGCGACATCGTGTTGTCGCTGCGCTCACCCGAGACGCTCGCCGCCGACTTGGACTGGCTCTACGGCCACCGGATCGACGGCTGAGCGACTTCGTCGTCAGACCGCGGCTGCCGCTGCAAATCCGCGCTCGAGATCAGCACAGATATCCTCGACGTTCTCCAGACCGATCTGAAGCCTGATCACGGCGCCGTCGGTCGGGCCCTTGCGGATCTTGCGGTCTTCGAGATTGACGAGAACCGCGAGGCTCTCGTAGCCGCCCCAGGACCAGCCGAGGCCGAAAAGCTGCAGGGCGTCGAGGAAGGCATGCGCCTTGGGCTTGATCTTGTCCCTGGAGGCTGCCGGAAGGACAAAGGAGAAGACGCCGCTCGCGCCCTTAAAATCCCGCTTCCAGATGGCGTGGCCGGGAAAACTTTCGAGCGCCGGATGCAGGACACGGTCGACGTCACTTCGCGCTTCCAGCCAGCGGGCGACCGATAGCGCGCTCTTGTAGTGGTGCTCCAGACGCAGGCCCATCGTGCGCAGTCCGCGCAGGATCTGATAGCTGTCGTCGGGAGCGCCGCAGATGCCGAGCGTGATATTCGCTTCCTTCAGCACGGGCCAGTGCTTGGCATTGGCCGAGACTGTCCCCATCAGGATATCGGAATGGCCCGACGGATATTTCGTGGCGGCGTGGATCGAGATGTCGGCCCCGAAGTCGAGCGCCTTGAAATAGAGTGGCGTGGCCCAGGTGTTGTCGATCGTGACGACGCAGCCATGCTTGTGTGCCGCATCAGAGATCGCCCGGATGTCCTGCATTTCCATGGTGTTGGAGCCCGGCGCTTCGGTGTGCACGAGCCGGGTGTTTGGCCGGATGAGGCGCGCGATGTCGGATCCGATCTCGGGATCGTAATACTCGACCTCGACGCCGAGGCGTGTCAGCATCGTGTCGCAGAAATGGCGGCAGGGCGAATAGACGGAATCGACGATCAGCGCATGGTCGCCTGCGGACAGGAAGGCAAGGAAGGGAACCGTGATCGCGGCGAGGCCCGACGGCACGAGGATGGTTCCGGCAGACCCTTCCAATTCATCGAGCGCCTTGCACAGAGCATCCGTCGTCGGTGTGCCGCGCGTGCCATAGGTGTAGGGCTGCGTGCGCGTTTCCATGGCCCGCGCATTCGGAAAGAGGACCGTGGAGGCATGCACCACCGGTGGATTGACGAAGCCGTGGTAATCGGCCGGATCATAGCCGATATGGCACAGTTTCGTGTCGGTGCCGGCAGATGCCAGCCAGTCTTTGGATTTGCTCATGGATTGACGATTCCTCAGGCTCGGATGCCGTGGTTTTCGCGCCTCCTTGCGGGGCGGTCAAGTTGCACAATTCTGTGATCCGCGGCGCAAGTCTTGCAGTTCGAGCATATCAGAACAGTCAAAAAGATGAGATTTTCATCACTTCAGGCTAAAAACCACACATTTTTGCCTATTTGGAGGGCGAATTTGGCAAATTCGCGCTTTTGTGGCCGTTCTGCGGCATAAAGACTTGACCCTGCCTGAATTTACGAATGGAATGTGAAGGTTCGCACCGGGAGGCTGCGAACCGACGTACGCTGCTGAATTCGGCTGGTGGCCGTCGCTGGCATACAACAAGAGAAAAAAGGTTGGGAAAAATGAACAACAAGTTCCTGTCAGCTGCCATCGGCGCTGCGGTCCTGGGTTTTGGCGCGTCCGCAGCTTCCGCCGCGACGCTTGATGACGTGAAGGCCAAGGGTTTCGTCCAGTGCGGCGTGAACACGGGTCTTGCCGGCTTCGCTTCGCCGGATGCTGCCGGTAATTGGACCGGCTTCGACGTCGATTACTGCAAGGCCGTAGCTGCTGCCATCTTCGGCGATGCCACCAAGGTACGATACACGCCGACCACCGCCCAGAGCCGTTTCACGGCACTGCAGTCCGGCGAAGTCGACATGCTCGCACGTAACACGACCTGGACCATCAGCCGCGACACCGCGCTCGGCTTCAACTTCCGTACCGTCAACTACTATGACGGCCAGGGCTTCATGGTCACCAAGGGCCTGAACGTCAGCTCCGCTCTTGAGCTCTCGGGCGCCGCCGTCTGCGTTCAGTCGGGCACCACGACCGAACTGAACCTCGCCGACTACTTCCGGGCCAACAACCTCGAATACAAGCCGGTCGTTTTCGAAAAGCTTGAGGAAGTGAACGCAGCCTACGCAGCCGGTCGTTGCGACGTCTACACGACCGACCAGTCGGGTCTCTATTCGATCCGCCTGACGCTGACCAACCCGGACGATCACATCGTTCTGCCGGAAATCATCTCGAAGGAGCCGCTTGGCCCGGCCGTTCGCCAGGGTGACGACCAGTGGTTCGACATCGTTTCGTGGACCCACTACGCTCTGGTACAGGCTGAAGAATTCGGCATCACCCAGGCTAATGTCGACGAGATCAAGTCTTCGACGACCAACCCGGACATCCGCCGTTTCCTGGGCGCCGAAGCCGACACCAAGATCGGTACCGATCTTGGTCTTTCCAATGACTGGGCCTACAACATCATCAAGGGCGTCGGTAACTACGGCGAAGTCTTTGAGCGCAACATCGGCGCCAGCACCCCGCTCAAGATTGAGCGCGGCGTGAACGCCCTTTGGACCAACGGTGGCCTGCAGTACGCACCGCCGATCCGCTAAGATCAGGCTGGACTTTGCGAGGCGGCGAAAGCCGCCTCGCGCTTATCGGGACTACGTGTTCAGACCGGCACGCGCGCTGCGGTCAGCGGCGACATCAGAGAATGCCGGCTGTCTCGAAAAACAATAACATTGAGGGCTCACAGAAGCCTCGGGGATTTGGCACAGCATGACAGATCACGCCACCAGTTTGCCCGCCGAAGGGCGGAGCTTTGGCTCGCTGATCTACGATCCGAAAGTAAGATCGATCTTCTTTCAGATCGCTACGATCGCCGTCATGACGTTTATCGTCTGGACCATTGCAAACAACACCATCGCAAACCTTGCCCGTAGCAACACTGCAACGGGCTACGGCTTCTTGAATGGCCGCGCCGGATTCGATATCGGGCAGAGCCTCATCGACTACAGTGCAGACTCGACCTACGGACGCGCCATCCTGGTTGGCCTGCTCAACACTCTGCTGGTCGCTGCAACCGGTATCGTCACAGCGACCGTGATCGGCTTCCTCATCGGTATCGGCCGCCTGTCGCGGAACTGGCTGATTGCCAAGCTCTGCACCGTCTATGTGGAAGCCTTCCGCAACCTGCCGCCGCTGCTCGTCATCTTCTTCTGGTACTCGGGCGTGCTTGCGACCCTGCCGCAGCCGCGTGACTCGCTCGAATTGCCGTTCTCGACCTTCCTCAACAATCGTGGCCTCGCCTTCCCGAAGCCGATCTGGGGTGACGGGGCAAGCGTGATCCCGATCGCCCTGCTCGTCGGCATCGTCCTCACGATTGTAATCGCGCGCTTCGCCAAGGCACGGCAGATGCGGACCGGGCAGATTTTCCCGACCGGTTGGGTCGGCCTCGGCCTGATCGTCGGCCTGCCCGTTCTCGCCTTCCTGGCGGCCGGCTCGCCATTGACCTTCGATTATCCGGTCGCAAGCCGCTTCAACATGTCCGGCGGCGCCGTCATCGCACCGGAATTCGTTGCGCTCTATCTCGCGCTGTCCTTCTACACGGCTGCCTTCATCGCGGAAATCATCCGCGCCGGCATCAAGGGCGTCTCGAAGGGCCAGACCGAGGCTGCGTCTGCGCTTGGCCTGCAGCCGTCGACCACGACGCGTCTCGTGGTCGTACCGCAGGCGATGCGCATCATCATTCCGCCGCTCACCAGCCAGTATCTCAACCTGACGAAGAACTCGTCTCTCGGTGTCGCCGTCGGTTTCCCCGAATTGGTCTCGACGGGCGGAACCACCCTCAACCAGACCGGCCAGGCCATCGAGATCGTGTCGATCTGGCTCATGGTCTATCTCTCCATCAGCATTGTGACCTCGCTCTTCATGAACTGGTTCAATGCAAGAATGGCCCTGGTGGAGCGTTGATCATGGCGTATGAAGTCACTTATGTTCGCCAGGAAATGCTGGCCCCTCTGCCCCCGCCGACCTCGGAAGCGAGCGTCGTGGGCTGGATTCGAAAGAATCTTCTGGCAACCCCGAAGGATGTCGTCCTGACAATCATCGGGCTCGCCGTTCTGGCTCTCACCCTGCCCGGCGCCCTAAACTTCCTGTTCTTCGACGCTGCGTGGTTCGGCACCGATCGCTCGGTCTGCGCGACGATCGCCCAGGGCGGCACCCAGCCTGACGGCTGGAAAGGTGCCTGCTGGGCCTTCGTCGAGAGCCGTTTCTCGCAGTTCATCTTCGGGCGCTACCCGCTCGACGAACGCTGGCGCGTCATTCTCGTCGGCGTCATGTTCGTGGCCCTTCTGATACCGATGCTGATCCCGAAGGCGCCGCGGAAGGGCCTCAACGCCCTTCTGCTGTTCATCATCTTCCCGATCGTGGCCTTCTTCCTGCTGCATGGCGGCTTCGGCCTGCGAGTGGTTGAAACCCCGCTCTGGGGCGGCCTGATGGTGACGCTGATCCTGTCCTTCGTCGGCATCGCTGTCTCGCTGCCGCTCGGCATCTTGCTGGCACTCGGGCGCCGTTCGAACATGCCTGTCATCAAGATGATCTGCGTCGTCTTCATCGAAGTCGTGCGCGGCGTGCCGCTGATCACCGTGCTGTTCATGGCCAATGTGATGCTGCCGCTCTTCATGCCGACGGGCTGGACCATCGACAACTTCCTACGCGCGCTGGTCGGCGTGTCGCTGTTTGCCTCTGCCTATATGGCGGAAGTCGTGCGCGGCGGCCTGCAGGCGATCCCGAAGGGTCAGTATGAGGGCGCAGACTCGCTCGGCCTCTCCTACTGGCAGAAGACCCGCCTGATCATCCTGCCGCAGGCAGTCAAGCTGGTCATTCCGGGCATCGTCAACACCTTCATCGGTCTGTTCAAGGATACTTCGCTCGTGTCGATCATCGGCATGTTCGACCTCCTCGGCATCGTCCGTCTCAATTTCACCGACGCCACCTGGGCCACACCTGTGACACCGCTCACGGGTCTGATCTTCGCAGGCTTCGTATTCTGGATCTTCTGCTTCGGCATGTCGCGCTATTCCGCCTTCATGGAGCGGCACCTCGACACCGGCCACAAGCGATAAGGACAAGGGGAACAACAATGGCTGAAGCCAACTCCGCAAAAAAGACCGCGTCGGGCACCGATGTGGCAGTCGAATTGATCAACATGAACAAGTGGTACGGGGATTTCCACGTCCTGCGAGACATCAACCTCAAGGTGATGAAGGGCGAACGCATCGTCGTGGCCGGACCATCCGGATCCGGCAAATCGACAATGATCCGCTGCATCAACCGACTGGAAGAACACCAGACGGGCAATATCATCGTCGACAATATCGAACTGACCAACGACCTGAAGAAGATCGACGAAGTGCGCCGTGAAGTCGGCATGGTGTTCCAGCACTTCAACCTGTTCCCGCACCTGACCATCCTCGAAAACTGCACGCTGGCACCGATCTGGGTGCGCAAGATGCCGAAGAAGGATGCGGAAGAAGTGGCGATGCACTTCCTGAAGCGCGTCAAGATCCCGGAACAGGCCAACAAGTATCCGGGCCAGCTTTCCGGTGGTCAGCAGCAGCGCGTGGCGATTGCGCGTGCGCTGTGCATGAAGCCGAAGATCATGCTGTTCGACGAACCGACTTCGGCGCTCGACCCGGAAATGGTCAAGGAAGTTCTCGACACCATGGTCGGCCTTGCCGAAGAAGGCATGACCATGATCTGCGTCACCCACGAAATGGGCTTCGCCCGCCAGGTTGCCGACCGCGTGATCTTCATGGACCAGGGCCAGATCGTCGAACAGAACTCGCCCGCCGAGTTCTTCGACAACCCGCAGCATGAGCGCACCCGGCTTTTCCTCAGCCAGATCCTGCACTGAGCTGCCGTTCAGACACGAAACACGAGAGCCCGCCGCGACACCGTGGCGGGCTCTTCTGCATCAAGGGCAAGAAATCAGCTGCCGTCAGGGGCACCAACTCTGCTGACGGGCCATGCGCGGCTTGGCCAGACCTTCCGAGACGAGAATGGAGCCCAGCGAACGACCGTCGCGGGTCGCCACCCGCATCATCCCGGGTGCAGCGCCTGCCGATTGCACCTTAAGCGTCTGGAGATCGAATCGGCCGGAACTCAGGAGGTCCTTGAGCCGGACCTTGGCTGCGAAGCCGCGGTCGCGCTCCTGCTGGCAGGCTGCACCATCGGTGCGCGGGGCGGCAATATCCGCCAGCACGATCTTCGTCTTGCGATACCAGAAGGTGTCACCGCTCATGACGCAGTTGTCGAGACCGGACGTGCCGCAGAAATAGAATTTGCCGGAGAAATTCTCGCCCGTCAGCTGAGCCGTCTCGGTCGCGCCCGTGGCTGGACGTACCGGAGGCACGGCCGCCTTGACGACACCGACCGCGGCCGGCGGCACGGGTGCCTTTGCGGTGGCCGCTTGCGTCTTGGACTGGGGCTGGGGCTGCTTTTCTCGGCTTGTATCCGATTTCGGCTTCGGGTTCGCTGCGACGGACCGTTCGTTCGACAGCAAAGGCGACACTTGCTTGATGACGACGGCCCTGTTCTCATAGAGCGCGATACCACCGGCCACCACCGCGAGGATGGCGAGCCAGGATGTCATGCCCTGACCGGCGGAAGAACGGCTCGACTTGCGGCGCTTTGCCGGCGCGCGGCGGGAAGAAGCGGTGCGACTGGACATGGTTAACCTCTCGTGAGCGGCATCATGACGCCCAAGGGTTTCCGAAAGGTTGGCAGACATGAAAAAACGTCGCGCTGTTTGGTTTCTGCACAGCTCAGTAGAACTGGAAGAAAACCGGAGCTTGGCGGTCTGAGACGTCGTCAGGCATGATGGCAGAGTTTGGCGATCCCTGTAGGGCTCGAACCTACGACCTAGTGCTTAGAAGGCACTTGCTCTATCCAGCTGAGCTAAGGGACCGTCTGGGGACTGCAGAGAGCGGTTGAGCCCGGATCAGTGCGTCCAGGGCTGCAGACGATTGTAGCGGAAGTTGTCGGTGTAGGAGACGACCTGGCGCTTGGCTTCCTTCGGCAGGATCACGCGATACTCGATGCCCTCGCGCGCGGCATAGGCTTCCGCCTGCTCCAGCGTTTCGAAGGTCAGCTTGACCTGCTGGCGAGTATCTCCCGAGGTGGTGTAGCCCATCATCGGATCGATCTTGCGCGGCGCGGACTGGTCGAATTCCAGAACCCAGAGATGGGTCTTTGCCTTGCCGGACTGCATGGCGGTTTTCGCGGGGCGGTAGATCTTTGCAGACATGGGTCTCATCCATCTCCAAGACTTCACGGCAAGGCAGCCTGCCGCACACTTCCCGACCGCCTTAGCCGGCGGTCTTTGACTGCTGGTCGGAGTGGAGAGATTCGAACTCCCGACCCTCTGGTCCCAAACCAGATGCGCTACCAGGCTGCGCTACACTCCGTTCCAGCAATGTTGCCGGAATACACGGTTCACACTGCCCCCGCAACAGTAAAAAAGCGGTTTTACGGGTACTGATTTTTCAACCGAAACCGACAGAGACCGGGATCATTTCGGAAGATCGAGCGGTAAGACCAGACGTGCGGATGTATCGAGCCCGAGTTCGGCTGCATGACCGCCGCGAATCTCGAGAGCATAACGGACCGGCTCGCCTGAGGACACGATCGATTCGGACAGGGGCGTGGTGCGCTCTGCGATGCGAACGATGCGGCCGGTTTCGTCGATGAAGATCATGTCCAGGGAGGATGGCGTGTTGGCCATCCACATGGTGACCATGCGGGTATCACCGAAGTCGAACAACATGCCGGTGCGATCGGGAAGCGGCGGCCGTTCCATCAGCCCCCTTGCTCGCTGTTCGGCCGTCAGGGCCCATTCCACGTCGATCGTAATGGTGCCGCCAGCAGTCGTTTCGAAGGCGAGTTGACCGCGTTCGAAGGTCACATCGCTCATGGCCGAAGCGACAGGAGCGAAAAACAGCAAAAGCGCCGCAAGGGCGCTTCTGAGAAGATTTGGCATAGGCACCATGGGCTCAATGCGCCCGTGCTGCTGGGCCGGGATTGTCCGGATGGATTTCCGCCGCCATCAGGCCCTTGTCCCCCGGTCCGAAGCGCACGAGCACCGTCTGACCCGGACGCAGTTCGGTCAGGCCGAACCGGCGCAGGGTCTCCATATGCACGAAGATGTCCTCGGTGCCCTCGCCGCGCGTCAAGAAGCCGAAGCCCTTGGTACGGTTGAACCACTTGACCAGAGCGCGCTCAAGCCCGCTGGTCGGGGTGACCTGAACATGGGTGCGGACCGGCGGCATCTGCGAGGGATGGATCGCGGTCGACTGGTCCATCGACAGTATGCGGAAGGCCTGGTAACCGCGATCGCGCTTCTGGATGAGCGCCACGATGCGCGTGCCTTCGAGAATGGTCTGGTAGCCGTCGCGGCGCAGGCAGGTCACGTGCAGGAGGACATCCTGCATGCCGTTGTCCGGAACGATGAAGCCGAACCCCTTGGCGACGTCGAACCATTTGACGACGCCGGTGATCTCGATCAGGTCTACGGCTTCTCCGGACAGCTCTTCGAACTCGCCGAGCCCCTTCGATGATATCCTGTCCGCCATTTCCCCAAGCCCCTCGAAAACGCGTCACATTGCTCAGTTAACTGATTCTTGAGATTCAGATTAACATTTGGTCAACGGATCAGCGCAAGCCCTAGTTTTACATTTCACCAATTGCTTTTGCACCACAGCCTTGCTCGAAGCTGACTGCTGTTCCATATCGTCCGGGTCAAAGGAGAACACCCATGCGCTACCTACACACCATGGTCCGAGTGAAGGATCTCGAGGCTTCCCTGCACTTCTATTGCGAGCTTTTCGGCCTGACCGAAATCCGCCGCTATGAAAACGAGAAGGGCCGCTTCACGCTGGTCTTCCTGACCGCCGAGAAGGATCTCGACAAGGCCAAGGCCGACATGTCGCCCTGCCTGGAGCTCACCTACAACTGGGATACCGAAGACTATGCGGGCGGCCGCAATTTCGGCCACCTCGCCTATGAGGTCGACGATATCTATGCGATCTGCCAGAAGCTGATGGACAATGGCGTCACCATCAACCGTCCACCGCGCGACGGCCACATGGCCTTCGTCCGCTCGCCGGACGGCATCTCGATCGAGATCCTGCAGAAGGGCGAAAACCTGGCGCCTGCCGAGCCCTGGGCCTCGATGCCGAATACCGGCGCCTGGTAAGACCACCGCCTCGCGCAAGTTTGCGCACTTAGTCTCCGCATCAGACGAGGGCCGCCTTGGCGGCCCTCCCTGCTTCCCCGATGGGAGCGATGACGGAGACCTGCCATGACCAGCAAATCCCATTCCCGCAGACCGACACTCGGCATTCTGGCCGTTGTCAGCGGCGTGATGCTCGCCTCTTGCCAGACGAGCGCGGACGAAGTGCTCTCGCTCGGAGAAGCCACGCCCGCGGAGGAAGCGTCCGGCAAGTCTGCCGGCAAGAATGCGTTCCGCGATCCCTATGTGAGTGCCGTTTCGGGACAGGTTGTCGACGCATCGGCGTCAATGCCGTCCAAGAACGAGACGGATCCCGCGCGCCTGAAGCGCAAGCCGGTGCCGATGGCTGCCGCCTATAGCGACATCGCCGAACCGCCGCCGGAAGTTCTCGCCCTGCAGCAACAGGCGACACAAGGCGATTCCCCTCAGGCTGCCTCCCAGTCCTCCGCCGATCTCGGCGACCTCACCATGCAGCCGACCAATGCCGCACCGAAGAGCAACAGCCTCTTTTCTGCCGGTCAGAGGCCGCAGACGGCAGCCGTGCAGGCCATCGAGCCAGCCTCCGTTCAGGCCTCAGCCGGTGGACCCGCACCGCGCGGCAGCCTCGTGCCGAGCGAAATGCCGACACTCGGCGTCAATGCGGTGAGCAAGAGCCTGTTCAGCCCGTCCGCCGAACAGCAGATGCTGATGCAACAACGGGCGCTGGAGGAGCAGGCGCGCGCGGACGCCGCGGCTCAAGCCCCGCTCACTGAGGCTGCAGCCGTCGGCAGCGAAGAACCGGTCCTGAAGAAACTCTCCGATCCCCGTCCGAAACGAAAGATGCTTTCGCTACGCGAGCCCACCGGGTCGGTGCCCGATCGGGTTCAACTGACGCCCGATCAGTTGCAGGCCATGGGTGCCGTCGAGGAAGCCGATCCGGCCGAGCCGCTCTCGGCCGAGGAGCTGGTGGCGGATGCCGAAGCTGCAAAGAAGAAGAAGGGTTGGCTGCCGTCCTTCTCGGATCTCTTGAAAGGCGGCAAGAAGTCGACACAGGCAACGGCGCCTTAAGGCTCTTGTCAAACGATCCGGGCGCCAAGTCCTTCGAAAAACTGGCCTTATCGGCATTTCGAAGGGTCTTTGTTGCCGCTGTCATATTTTTTGCATGAAAGGCGAAAATGCCGCTTGCGGTCTTCAAACAGCCTGACTATAAGGGCGCCACGAAGCAGACGCGCCCTTCGTCTATCGGTTAGGACACCAGATTTTCATTCTGGGAAGAGGGGTTCGACTCCCCTAGGGCGTGCCACTTCGTTTCTCTTTTCCAGACATTATGAACGTCTTGATCGGTGTATCACTGCACGCGGTTACGGCGCCATTCTGCGGTTTCACCCACTCAGAATTTTTCCACTGCGGATCGTCAAATTTCCGCTTGCGGTCGTCAGGAGGCCTGACTATAAGGGCGCCACCGAAGCGCACGCGCCCTTCGTCTATCGGTTAGGACACCAGATTTTCATTCTGGGAAGAGGGGTTCGACTCCCCTAGGGCGTGCCACTTCGATCTCTCCCCGACATCTGAGAACCTGTGGATCGACAAGATCCAAGTCCTTGTTTGTCTTTATGTTACGGTCGCTCGGCAAGCCTGTGGATAAAAACGTCACACGGGCTACAAGACCTCTTGCGCTTGGGCCAAGTTCCGGCCATAAGGGCGCCACCGAAGCGCACGCGCCCTTCGTCTATCGGTTAGGACACCAGATTTTCATTCTGGGAAGAGGGGTTCGACTCCCCTAGGGCGTGCCACTTCGATCTCCCCGACATGAAGAGACTTTCAGCCGTTCAGGGCGCCTTGGCAGCATCCATGACGCGGAACTGCACGCGCCTGTTGCCCTGCCAGTGATCGGCGCTCAACGTACCCGCGACATGCACCTGGCTGCCACGGTTGTTCATCAGGAAATGGCCGAGATCGGTTTCGGCAGCGCGGAAGGCGATTCCCTCCAGTCGACTGCCATCCATGCCTTCGAGCGTGATCTTGATATGAGTCGTGCCAACGGGACGGGCATCCTTTAGCCGGTGGAGCGGTACGGCGAAGATCGGCTGCGGATGGCCCGAGCCATAGGGGCCGGCGGCTTCCAGCTGGTCGACCAGGGCAAGCGTCGCACCGGAGGCGCCAATCGCGCCGTCGATCTTCAGCGTCTGATTTGCCGCGAGCGCCAGGACCTGCGTGGAGGCCTGCTCCTCGAAGAAGCTGCGCAGCCGGCCGAGATTGGCGCGATCGACCGTCAGGCCCGCTGCCATGGCATGACCGCCGCCTTTGACGAGAAGCCCCTCGTCCACGGCTGCGCGCACCATGCGGCCCATGTCGAAGCCATTGATGGAACGGCCAGAGCCGGTACCCTTGCCGAGCGGATCGAAGGCAATTGCAAAGGCGGGGCGCTTGAACTTCTCCTTCAGCCGGGCCGCCAGCAGGCCGACAATGCCCGGATGCCAGTGCTCCTTGGCGGTCACGATAACAGAAGCTTTCTCGCCCGTGCCGTATTCCGCCATGGCCTCGGCTTCAGCCTCGGAAAGCATCACCGCCTCCATCGCCTGGCGCTCGCGGTTGAGCTCGTCGAGCTTGGCGGCGATCTGATCCGCCTCACTTGCATCGTCCAGCGTCAGCAGACGACTGCCGAGTGCTGCATCGCCGATACGGCCACCGGCATTGATTCTGGGGCCAAGAAGAAATCCGAAATGATAGGGTGTTACAGGACCGCCTATGCCGGCCACCCGCAGGAGGGCAGCAAGGCCAGCATTGTTCTGGTGGCGAGCTGCGATCAGCCCCTTCGTCACATAGGCGCGGTTCAGCCCCTTGAGCGGCACGACATCGCAAACGGTCGCCAGCGCCACGAGATCCAGCCAGGCGAGCAGGTCGAGCGAGCGTGCATGCGGATGCCCTACCTCCCTCAGAACCCGGAGTGTCGCCACGAGAACCATGAAGACAACGCCTGCCGCGCAGAGATGCCCCTGCCCCGACAGATCGTCTTCCCGGTTCGGATTGACCAAGGCGTGGCAGACCGGCATCTCGTGGCCCATCTGGTGGTGGTCGATGACGACGACATCGACGCCGCGGCGCTCCGCCGCCCCCAAAGCCTCGACGCTGGTCGAGCCACAGTCCACGGTAATGAGAAGATTGGCGCCCCGTTCGATCAGCTGATCGATGGCAGCAGCATTCGGGCCGTACCCCTCGAAGATGCGGTCGGGAATATAGATCTCGGCCTCGATGCCGAAATGGTGCAGGAAGCGAGCCATCAATGCCGAGGAGGCAGCGCCGTCCACATCGTAGTCTCCGAAGATCGCAACACGCTCCTTGCGGTCGATCGCCTCGACGATCCGACGGGCGGCGGCATCACAATCGGTGAGTTTCGACGGATCCGGCATCAGGTTGCGGATCGTCGGATCGAGGAAGGCCGGGGCCTCGTCCACGCCCACGCCGCGGCCTGCCAGAACGCGCGCAACGAGCTCGGGAATACCGTGGAGTTGGCTGATGGCCAGCGCTTTGTTCTGGCCTGCCTGGTCCGTGCGCGACATCCAGCGCTGACCGCTTGCTGAGTGTTCAACGCCAAGAAAGGCGCGGATGACGGGATCTACCGGTTCGGTCGACATTCTTGCTCTTTACGGGGCGCGACCAAGGTTTGGCTGCGCGACAGGGCCTGGGGCGGCGGAACCGCCCCTTCCCGTTCTATACCGATCGCAAAAAATCACCAGAGGCAGGAGGCCTCATTCAATCCGGTCTCAACCGGATCAGGACATCAACCAGGCAACCAGCGCGAAGGGAACGGCCATCACTGCCGCAAAGGCAAGGAGCGGCCCCCAGCCGGAATTCGTCTGCGCGGACCCCGAACCTTCGTGCTCAAACTGGCTTTGATATATGGCAGTTTCATCGCTGCGGTCGGGTGGCGCCGGGCCATCGCCCACGTCGTCCCAGCGCGCACTCCCCTCGCCCAGTGCCATCGACGAACTCCTCCCCAAGACCCCGATCGTGGGCGGAGACTACGCCCGCATTAGACTTTTGGCGAGAGAGGAAGTCTCGGCAGCGCCGAAATCATCAGATTAATGGGGTTTCATACCGTGCTGAACCGTCCGCAGGCCGCATCTGGCCCTCGAACGGCATCATTTGAACTCAAGTTTTCGGGCGCTCGATGCGAATCACCTGCGGCTCGCCGATCAGATAACCCTCGCCCTTGATCGCACCCACGGCCTTGCGGACCGCGCTTTCCATCGTCGCGTGGGTCACGAGGATGATCGTCTGGGGCCGATCCGGCGTCACCGGCTGCTTGGAATGCTGGACGATCGATTCGAGCGAAATGGCGTTCTCCGCCATCTTCGTCGCGATGCTTGCGAAGACGCCGGTGCGGTCCTGAACGGTGAGGCGGATGAAGTAGCCACCTTCATGGCTCTGCATCTCTGCCTGGCGATAGGGTTCGAGCAGATGGGCAGGACGACCAAGCACCGGCACTTCCTGCGCGCCGGGGCGGCTCTTGGCGATATCGGTGATGTCACCGAGCACGGCAGATGCCGTGGCCTCGCCGCCGGCGCCGGGGCCGACCATCAGCAGTTCGCCGAGAATGTCGGATTCGAGCGCCACAGCGTTGGTGACGCCGTCGACCTGGGCAATCACACTATCGAGCGGCACCATGGTCGGGTGGACGCGCTGCTCGATGCCGCTTTCGGTTTTCTGGGCGACGCCGAGGAGCTTGATGCGGTAGCCAAGATCGGCGGCCGCATGGATGTCCTCGATCGAGATGTTGGTGATGCCTTCGAGATAGATCTTGTCCGCCGAGATCTCGCAGCCGAAGGCGAGCGTCGTCAGGATCGACAGCTTGTGGGCCGTGTCGTTGCCTTCGATGTCGAAGCTCGGATCGGCTTCGGCATAACCGAGGCGCTGCGCCTCTTTCAGGCAATCGGCGAAGGACAGGCCCTCGCGTTCCATCCGGGTCAGGATGTAATTGCAGGTGCCGTTCATGATCCCGTAGATGCGGGAGAAATTGTTGCCGGTGAGCGATTCGCGCAGTGTCTTGATGACGGGAATGCCGCCGGCGACCGCTGCTTCGTAGTTCAGGAGGCGGCCCTTTTCCTCTGCCAACTTGGCAAGCTCGACGCCATGATGCGACAGGAGCGCCTTGTTCGCAGTCACCACATGCAAACCGCGTACAAGCGCTGCACGGACCGAGTCTTCGGCGGCCCCTTCAGAGCCACCGACGAGTTCGACGAAGACGTCGATATCGGCCTGCTTGGCCATCTCCACCGGATCAGCATACCAGGTGATGCCGTCCATCAGGATGCCGCGATCCTTGGAGGCATCGCGCGCCGAGACGGCCGCAACCGTGATCGGGCGACCACAGGCAACGGCGAGCGCATTGGCACGGGTCTGGAGGATACGGACGAGCGAGGCACCGACGGTGCCGAGACCCGCCACGCCGATTTTAAGGGCATTTGCCATGAGGCATTCCTGACGTCATCGAAAAGGAAGTGAGGCGGTCCTGATGGGACCGCCTGGGTATCAACGTGGGCTCAACGGTGTGCGTTGAGCGAAATCACGTTGTGAAGCGTGTCATCGGCTGATGACAGGAACTTCTTGATGTTACGGGCGGCCTGACGGATGCGGTGTTCGTTCTCGACGAGCGCGAGACGGACATATTCGTCGCCCATTTCTCCGAAGCCGATGCCCGGTGCCACGGCCACATCGGCCTTCTCGACGAGCAGCTTGGAGAATTCGAGGCTGCCGAGATGGCGGAACTTTTCCGGGATCTTCGCCCAGGCGAACATTGTGGCTGCCGGCGGCGGCACTTCGAAGCCGGCCTTGCCAAAGCTCTCGACCATGACGTCACGGCGGCGCTTGTAGACGCTTCGGACTTCAGCGATGTCGGAGCCGTCACCGTTCAGTGCGTGGGTCGCGGCCACCTGGATCGGCGTGAAGGCGCCGTAATCGAGATAGGACTTCACGCGGGTCAGTGCCGAGATCAGGCGTTCGTTGCCGACGGCAAAGCCCATGCGCCAGCCGGGCATGGAGAAGGTCTTCGACATCGAGGTGAACTCGACGGTGCAATCCATGGCGCCCGGCACTTCGAGAACGGATGGCGGCGGATTGCCGTCGAAATAGATTTCCGAATAGGCAAGGTCGGACAGCACGATGATGTCGTGCTTCTTCGCGAATGCGATGACGTCCTTGTAGAAGTCGAGGCTCGCGACGCGTGCCGTCGGGTTGGATGGATAGTTGATGATCAGCGCCAGCGGCTTCGGGATCGAGTGCTTCACGGCGCGCTCGAGCGGCGGGAAGAAGGTCTCGTCGGGCTCGATCGAGATCGAACGGATCACGCCGCCGGTCATCAGGAAGCCGAAGGCGTGGATCGGATAGGTCGGGTTCGGGCAAAGGATGACGTCGCCAGGCGCGGTGATCGCCTGCGCCATATTGGCGAAGCCTTCTTTCGAGCCGAGCGTCGCCACGACCTGCGTGTCGGGATTGAGCTTCACATTGAAACGACGAGCGTAGTAGGCGGCCTGGGCGCGGCGCAGGCCCGGAATTCCCTTGGAGGAAGAGTAACGATGGGTGCGCGGGTCCTGGACGACTTCGCACAGCTTGTCGACAATCGCCTGCGGGGTCGGAAGATCGGGATTGCCCATGCCGAGATCGATGATGTCGGCCCCACCGGCTCGCGCGCTCGCCTTCAAACGGTTGACCTGTTCGAAAACGTACGGCGGCAGGCGCCGGACTTTGTGAAACTCTTCCATCTTCAACCCCTGAAACCGCGCGGATCAGAAACCGCGGCAGGCGCGCTCGTTGTCCCAGTGACCACACGCTCCGCAACGAACCGCAAAACCGAATGCGCGTGATGATATCCCAATCAAAGCGCTCGCAGGAAATTTTGTCGCAAATCCGACGCAGGGCCTGAATCGCCGACGAAATTTTATGTCAAAAACGCCTCGGTTGCTTTGCGAAAAAAACGCCGCCAGCGCAAGCCTTAATTGGCGATCAGAGCCTGCGTTTCGGGGCCGTGCTGTGCTGCGAGCTTGCGCAGTTCAGCCAGTCTCGCCTGGTAGGCGGCTTCGCTGATGCTGCCGGATTGGCGGGCCGCACCCAGCGAGGTCAACTGTGCCTGCAGCGCGGTCGCCTCGTCATTGCTCAACTGGACATTCGCAGCGTTCAGCGAGCCGGCAAAATTCGGGTAACCGTCTGGATAGGTCGCCCGGGCCTGCGGCGCTTCCGGATTGTCCGGATCCTCGACGGTAACTTCGAGCGCCGTTGGTGCGGCTGCGACTTGCGTCGTGGTCGGTGCAGAAGACTGGCACGCGGTGCCGGCCATCAGTGCGACCAAGGCGACCACGAGCGCCTGCAGAGAATGACCCGAAAGATTGAACTTCTTGTGCACCATAGCCCCGACCGCCCGCATCTGCGCGGGAAACTGACATTCCTCAAGGGCGCAACCGTCGATCCTCATCGAAAGACTATGCGCCAATCGCTGGAACTTGTAGTCGTTTTCATGCAGGATAGGCAAACACAAAAGACGCCAGAACAATCCTGGGGAGGACGGCATGGACAGGACGCGCGAAGAGGCCGAAGCGAACGCCGCGTTCGATCCGAAGCTGATCGAACCCTACATCATAAAGGATCCGCAGGCTTTGACCGTCAACGCGGCCAAGGCGCTGGAAAACCTCGGCAAGGCCGCATCCGTCTGGCTCAAGCCCCGGGAAACCGGGGAGATCGCCGATCCCATGGCCGAGCCGGTTGCCGAAATGGTCAAGACTATGGGCAAGGTTGCGGAATACTGGATGTCCGACCCGAAGCGGACGCTCGAAGCGCAGACCCATCTGCTCAATGCCGTCTTCGGCGTCTGGAGCCGGTCGCTGGCGCGATTCGCCACACCGGACCAGGCATTCGCCGATCCCCTGCCCAAGGACAAGCGTTTCTCCGACGAAGACTGGGAGCGCAATCCCTTCTTTGATTTCCTGCGCCAGACCTATCTCGTGCTGTCGCAATGGGCGGAGAAGATGGTCAATGATGCCGGCGGGCTCGACGAGCACACGCGGCACAAGGCGAATTTCTACATGCGGCAGATCACGGCCGCACTCTCCCCCGCCAATTTCGTCGCCACCAACCCGCAGCTCTACCGCGAGACCGTGCAGAGCAGCGGCGCGAACCTCGTCAAGGGCATGCAGATGCTCGCCGAAGACATCGCGGCCGGTGACGGTGACCTGCGCATCCGCCAGACCGACACAAGCAAGTTCGCCGTCGGCGAGAACATGGCGATCACGCCGGGTAAGGTGATCGCTCAGAGCGACATCTGCGAGATCATCCAATACGAGGCGACGACCGAGACAGTGCTGAAGCGGCCTCTGCTGATCTGCCCGCCCTGGATCAACAAGTTCTACATCCTCGATCTCAACCCACAGAAAAGCTTCATCAAGTGGTGCGTTGACCAGGGCCACACCGTCTTCGTCATTTCCTGGGTCAATCCGGACGAACGCCATGCGGACAAGGGCTGGGAGGCCTATATCCGCGAAGGCGTGGATTTCGCCCTCGACACCGTGGAGAAGGCGACCGGGGAAAAAGAAGTCAACGCCATCGGCTACTGCGTCGGCGGCACGCTGCTTGCGGCAGCCCTTGCGCTGCATGCGCAGGAGAAGAACAAGCGGATCGCCAGCGCGACGCTGTTCACCACCCAGGTCGACTTCACGTATGCAGGAGACCTCAAGGTCTTCGTCGACGAAGGGCAACTTGCCAACCTTGAACAGCGCATGCTGGAGACGGGTTATCTCGATGGCTCGAAGATGGCTGCGGCTTTCAACATGCTGCGCGCTTCCGAGCTGATCTGGCCCTATTTCGTCAACAACTACCTGAAGGGCCAGGATCCGATGCCCTTCGACCTCCTCTACTGGAACTCCGATTCGACCCGGATGGCGGCGGCGAACCACTCCTTCTATCTGCGCAATTGCTACCTCAACAACACGCTGAGCCAGGGCAAGATGGAGCTCGCCGGCAAGCGGTTGTCGCTGAAGGACGTGAAAATCCCGATCTACAATCTGGCAACCAAGGAAGACCATATCGCGCCTGCGAAATCCGTCTTCGTCGGAAGCAGCCTTTTCGGGGGGCCGGTCGATTTCGTGGTCTCAGGTTCCGGCCATATTGCCGGCGTCGTCAATCCGCCGGACAAGCAGAAGTACCAGTATTGGACCAATGGCAAGGTCGCGGGAACTTACGAAGACTGGATGGCGAATGCCAAGGAGACATCCGGTTCGTGGTGGCCTCACTGGCAGATCTGGATCGAGAACCTTGCCGACGAACGCGTGCCAGCCCGTAAGCCGGGTGGCGATGCGCTCAACGCTATTGCCGACGCGCCCGGCCGAAATGTCATGGCAAGGGTCTAGAACCGATAAGGGGGCAATGCCCCCTCTCGGCTCGAATCCCTCACAGCGTCGGTACTGTACCGCCATCGATCACATAGTCCGCACCGTGAATCGATGCCGCGCGTTCGGATGACAGGAACGCCACGAGTTCGGCGACCTCCTCCGGCCAGGCAGGCCTGCCCAAGGGAATGCCGCCGAGCGCATCCATGATGCCCTGGCGGGCCTGATCCTCATCAATCCCGCCGCTTTCGGCCAGGCGTTGCACCATTCGATCGGCCGCAGACGTGCGAATCCAGCCCGGCGAAACAGTGTTGACGCGCACACCGGATGGACCAACCTCCTTCGACAGCGACTTGCTGTAGCTTGCAAGTGCCGCCTTCGCCGCCGCGTATGGGGTCGTTGAATCATGCAGCGGCAATCGATGCTGAATCGAGGCCACATGGATGACGACGCCCTGTCTGCGCTCCAGCATTTGAGGCACCAGCAGGCGATCGAGGCGAACGGCCGCCAGAAGATTGAGCGACAACTCCTGCTGCCAGAACTCTTCCGTCGCCGCTCTGAAGCCGCCGCCGGGGGTGGATGAGCCGCCGAGGGAATGGATGACAATGTCTATTCCACCGAGTTCAGACAGCGCATGCTCCGCCAACCGGGCGACACCGTCCTCCGTCGACAAGTCCGCCTTGACGAAGGTCACTCCCGTCACCGGTGCTTCCGGCAGGTTTCGGGCGGCTGTTGCGACCCGCGCCCCTGCCCCAGCGAAGCGTTTCACGATTGCCTCGCCTGCGCCCATCGTGCCACCGGTGACCACGACGCGTTTATCCGCAAATTCCGTGGGATCGACCCTGAAATGCACGCTCATGGCGCGATCTCCAGGCTGGAGATCAGACTGCGCTCGGTCGCGAAGCGGTAGCGCAGCGTGATCGGGCTGCCCGGAAAGTTCCCCGAGACCCTGGCCGTGGCAATGAAGGTGTCACCATCGGTCTCAACGTCGAGAAGTTCGGAACGGTCATCGTAGGCCGCGATGGTCTCCGTCATCCAGGCGCGGATTTCCTGCGGGCCGCGATGTATGCGGCTTTCGTCGTGGACCACGGCAGTCTCGGAAAATCCGGAAAGTGCTCGTGCGAGGTCGCGCGCATTTCGGCCTTCAAAATAGGCCTCGACAGGCCCGGTCATGGTGTTCGACATGGGATCAGATCTTTCGTTGTCCGTTGCGAAAGAGCGGCGCGCTTGCTCGAAAACGAAGATGGCGATACGCTTGAAAAATGACAAAAACCGACGAAAAAGTAAGGTACCCACTAAAAAGTAAGGATGCTTTCCTGACGCCCGCCGACGGGGCCCAAGGCGTGGAAAACGCTTTGCGAATCCTGGAAGGTCGCTGGAAGCTGGTGATCCTGTTTCATCTCTTCGGCGGCGCGGTGTTGCGCTTCTCGGAGCTGGAGCGAGCCATCCCGGGAATATCGCAGAAGATGTTGATCCAGCAGCTTCGCCAGATGGAGAGCGACGAGATTGTCCAGCGCATCGTTCATCATCAGGTGCCGCCCAAGGTGGAGTATTGCCTGACGGACTGGGGACAGGCGCTCTGCCCTGCTCTCGATGCGCTGCTGACCTGGGCGATCAACAAGCCCGATGACGATCCGGCTGGCTGAGCCCCTGCGAAAACTGCCATGATCTTTTCTCCGCCCCTCATCCCTGCCCGGCTCGTGCGTCGCTACAAGCGCTTCCTCTTCGATGCGCTGCTGGACGACGGAACTGAAATCACCGGGTTCTGCCCAAACACGGGCTCGATGCGCGGGCTGACGGAACCGGGATCGCGCATCTGGCTTTCCCAGCACCAAGCCGCAACGCGGAAATATGCTCACGCACTTGAACTCGTCGAGGCGGACGGCACCGTGGTCGGGGTGAATACGGCACTGCCCAACCGGCTCGCGGAGGAAGCCATTCTGGCCGGGCTCGTGCCGAAGCTTGCAGGCTTTTCCACTCTGAAGCGCGAGCAGCGTTACGGCCGCAACTCGCGCATCGACATCCTGCTCGACGATGAGACGAAGGGCAGCGTGCATGTCGAGGTCAAGAACGTGCATTTCATCCGAGAGGCGGGTCTCGCGGAGTTTCCCGACAGTGTCACGACCCGCGGTGCCAAGCATCTCGACGAAATGGGCGACCTGGTCGAGACTGGCCCGCGAGCGGCCATGCTTTTCGTCATCCAGCGCGCCGATTGCGACCGCCTGAGGATCTGCGCCGATCTCGACCCCGGTTATGGCCGTGCCTTTACCCGCGCCATCTCCCGCGGTGTCGAAGCCTATGCGGTACGCTGCCGGCTCGATCGCTTCAAAATCGTGCCCGAAAGCCTCATCCCGATAGACGAAGACGGTCTGCGTGCTTTATGAACGGGCAAAGCTCCTCGATTAGAATTTCATAGAGGTACCCCATGGTCACCTATATCGACGCGGCGACGGCGCCGCTCAAGAATACCGGCGCGATCCGTCTTTACGGCGCCGAGGACTTTGAAGGCATGCGCCGCGCCTGCCAGTTGACCGCACGCTGCCTCGACGCACTCGTGCCGATGGTGAAGCCCGGCGTGACGACGGCTGCCATCGACAAGTTTGTCTTCGAGTTCGGCGCCGATTACGGTGCCCTGCCCGCAACGCTCAATTATCGTGGCTACAAGTATTCGGTCTGCACTTCGATCAACCATGTCGTCTGTCACGGCATGCCGGACGACAAGCCGCTGCGCGACGGCGATATCGTCAATATCGACGTGACCTACCTGCTCGACGGCTGGCACGGCGATTCGAGCCGCATGTATCCGGTCGGCCAGATCAAACGGGCCGCCGAGCGGCTGATGGAAGTCACCTATGAGTGCCTGATGCGCGGCATCGCCGCAGTGCGCCCCGGCGCTCGCACGGGTGCCATCGGCGACGCGATCCAGACCTATGCCGAGGCTGAACGCTGCTCGGTGGTGCGCGACTTCTGCGGCCATGGGGTCGGGCGTCTCTTCCACGACAGCCCGAACATCCTGCATTACGGCAAGGCGAACGAGGGCCCGGAATTGCGCGAGGGTATGATCTTCACCATCGAGCCGATGATCAATCTCGGCAAGCCGCATGTGAAGGTACTCTCGGACGGCTGGACCGCCGTCACCCGCGACCGGTCGCTGACGGCGCAATACGAGCATACGGTCGGCGTGACCGCCAATGGCTGCGAGATCTTCACCCTGTCGCCTGCTGGCCTCGACCGTCCGGGCCTCGGCTGACAGACGCGCGTCAATCCGAGCTGCCGCAACTTGAACTTGCGCACGGCGGCAGTCGTGTCACTATATCCTCGCGGCGGATCGGCCGCTCGACCATGAGGGTCAGGATTGGGTGGCATGACGAGCAAGTTTCCGTTCCCAGGTGAATCCCTGCGCCATGAAAGCGCAGCCGCGCAACAGGTCAGCGACCTATTCGGCTCCGGTCGACAGCTGCCCCATGATGAAGCCGACGAGCGCAGCTTCTTCGCAGAGCAGCCAGCAAGAGAAAACACCATTGCCAAGGCCGCATCGACACGCGCCGCAATGCCGCCAGAGGCCCATTATCTGGGGCATAGGGAGCGATTGCGCAGCCGCTTTCGCGAGGGAGGCGAGACGGCACTTGCAGATTACGAGATCCTCGAACTGCTGCTCTTCCGGCTGATTCCGCGCCGCGACACTAAGCCGATCGCGAAAGCACTGCTTGCCCGTTTCCAGACACTCGCCGGCGTGCTCGGTGCGCCGCCCGCGCTGTTGCAGGAGGTGAAGGGCGTCGGCGAGACAGTGGCACTCGATCTGAAGCTGATCGCCAGTGTCGCACAGCGCATGCTGAAGAGCGAGCTTCGCGAAAAGCAGGTCCTGTCATCCTGGTCGTCCGTGATCGATTACTGTCACGCCGCCATGGCCTACGAGACGACAGAGCAGTTCCGCATTCTCTTCCTCGACAAGCGCAACGTGCTGATCGCAGACGAGATCCAGGGGCGCGGCACCGTCGATCACACGCCGGTCTATCCGCGCGAGGTGGTCAAACGGGCGCTCGAACTCTCGGCGACCGCCATTATCTTGGTCCACAACCATCCGAGTGGCGACCCGACACCGTCGCGGGCGGACATCGACATGACGCGGACCATCGTCGAAACCGCCAAGCCATTAGGCATCACCGTGCATGACCATATCATCATCGGCAAGGATGGTCATGCCAGCCTCAAGGGTTTGCGGCTGATCTGACGGCCAGCTCCTGCAGGCTCCCCCAGATCGTGGGTGCCTCAACTCTTTCGCCGCACCGGCATGATAACGAAACGGTGACGTTGCCCTGTCATACTGCTTCCGGATAATGTGCACTGCAGCATGGCGGCGGGCAAACAGAGGCATCTCATGAACCAGTATGATTTCGTCGTGATTGGCAGCGGACCAGCCGGACGCCGAGCGGCGATCCAGGCCGCGAAGCTGGAAAAGAAGGTTCTCGTCATCGAGAAGGGCACGCGCGTCGGCGGCGTCTCGGTTCATACCGGCACGATCCCTTCGAAGACATTGCGTGAGACGGCTCTCAATCTCACCGGCTGGCGCGAGCGCGGCTTCTACGGCCGCAGCTATCGTGTGAAGCAGGAAATCAACGCTGACGACCTGCGTCGCCGGCTGCTCATCACACTCGATCACGAGGTCGAGGTGCTCGAACACCAGTTTTCGCGCAACCGCGTGCAGCAGATGCGCGGCACGGCGCGATTCATCGACGCGCATACGATCGAGGTGACGAAGGACGATGGCGAAGTGCTGCAGGTGCAGGCCCAGTCCGTTCTGTTGGCCGTCGGCACCCGGCCGTTCAAGCCCTCGCATATCCCCTTCGACGGCGTTAGCATCATCGACAGCGACGAGATCCTTGAGATCAAGGAACTGCCGCGCTCGATGATCGTGATTGGTGCAGGTGTCATCGGCATCGAATATGCGACGATATTCTCGGCGCTCGATACGGTCGTGACCGTTGTCGAACCGCGCGACACCATGCTCGATTTCATCGACAAGGAAATCGTCGAAGACTTCACCTACCAGCTGCGCGACCGGAATATGAAGCTGATCTTCGGCCAGACAGTCGAGGGCGTTGAAAAGGTCGACGGCAAATGCCGCGTGACGCTGAAGAACGGTCGTGTACTGACCGCCGAGATGGTTCTTTTTGCTGCCGGTCGCGTTGGCGCAGTCGATTCGCTGAACCTTGCCGCCGCCGGTCTCGAAGCCGACAATCGCGGTCGGCTGAAGGTCAACCCCGAGACATTCCAGACCTCGGTTCCGAACATCTATGCCGCCGGCGATGTCGTCGGCTTCCCGTCGCTTGCGTCTACCTCGATGGAACAGGGCCGAATCGCCGCCCGCCATGCCGTCGGCGCACCGGCGCATGATCCGCCGCAATTCTTCCCCTATGGCATTTATGCGGTGCCGGAAATCTCGACCTGCGGCCTCACAGAAGAAGAGGTCATTCAGCGCGGCATTCCCTATGAAACCGGGATTGCGCATTTCCGTGAGACGTCGCGCGGCCATATCATGGGTCTCGACAGCGGCATGCTGAAGATGATCTTCTCGCTCAAAACCCGTCGCCTTCTCGGCGTGCACATCGTCGGCGAAGGCGCGACCGAACTCGTTCACATCGGCCAGGCGGTCCTCAACCTCAAAGGCACGGTGGAATATTTCGTCGAGAACACCTTCAACTATCCGACGCTGGCCGAAGCCTACAAGATCGCCGGCCTCGATGCCTGGAACCGCATGGGCGAGTTGAAGGTGGAGAAGATCGAACGACGCGCGGCGGAATAGAACCTAGCCAGCGATAAGTATCCATTTGCGGAAGGCACACTTGCAGCTTGCATGAGAACGGCTGACGCCGAGGCGCGACTCATGTCAGGATGGGTCTCTTTAAACCCTCCGGCTCCCCGCCGATTTTTCCTGGGGCTGCAGCAGAGATTTTCTGATGTTTTCATCCTTCGGCCAGATTGCCGGCCGTCCGCAATTGCTTGTCTTGTCCTTGATGATCTTCGCCCAGGGCTCGGCCTTCGGGGCAACAATCCCGTATCTTTCGGTGACCGCGATCGGCACGCTCGGGATGAGCGATCAGGCCTTCTCGCTGCTCGTTCTGGTGTCCTCGGTTTCTGCTGTCGTCATCAGCGTTTCGCTCGGCATACTCTCGGACCTCTTGGGCGACAGGCGCCATATGCTGATGGCGATGTCAGCGATGGGTGTCATCGGCTACGGCGCCATCTACCTGTTTCCCTCGGTACCGGTCTTCCTTGGCGCGACCTCGCTGATCGTGCCCTTCTTCTACGCCACAAGCTCGCTGCTCTTTGCCAGCGCGCGGCTGGAAACCGGCGACATCGAACCGGCGGATGCAGCCTCGATCAACGGCACCTTGCGCGCCGTGGTTTCTGCCGCCTGGGTGATAACGCCGGCGGGTCTTGGACTGGCGCTCGGCGCTTCCGGCAACATGCTTGGTGCCTGGGGGCTTGCCGCGCTGTTTTGCCTGTTCATCCTCATCTGCGCGACATTCATCCTTAAGGCTCCGCCGAGCCGGCCGGCCCGTGACACGTCGGCGCCTGGCTTTCTTGCCGCGCTCAAGGAACTCGCCGCTCGCGACGTGCTGATCGGCATGGTTTCGATCGCAGCGATCACTTCGACCTTGCGGCTTAGCGGCACGGTCTGGCCTCTGATCCTCACGCTACAGCTTGGCGGCAAGACTGCCGATGTCGGGCTGATCGCCGGAATGACCGCACTGGTTGAGATCCCCTTCATGCTGATCTGGGCGCACCTACTCAAGCGCCACGGCATTGTCGGCATGATCGTGACCGCGGCGCTCGGCTATGGCGGCTATATGGCAGCCCTCAGCTTCGCTTCGGCGCCCTGGCACATCTATGCGCTGGCGCTGCCGGGTGCAGCCTTTGCCGCAGCACTTCTGGCGCTGCCGCTCAGCTATTTCCAGGATCTATTTCCCGGACGCCCCGGCCTCGGTACGGCCTTCCTGCCGATCAATTCCTTCCTCGGCAATGGAATCAACGCCGCAGCCTTCGCGGTCGGCTCGCATTACCTTGGCTATTCCGGATCTGCGTGGCTCGGGCTGGTGCTGGCCGTGCTCGGCGTGATCGGTCTCTGGTCGGTGGAGCGACGCGTGGCGCGTGCCAGTTCTGAGAGCTGATCCGCCTAGAAGCTCAGGAGTTCGCCATCCTCGGGGACCAGCAAACGGCTCTGATCGATGGGGGCGGCGGCAGCCATACGCGTGAGATCGGCGCGCGAGACCGTCGCATGGTCGACGGCATCGAGATGGGTGACAACAACCTTTGCATGACCTGACAGCCTGACCGTCTCAAGGACCATTGGACCATCCATCACTAATGGCCCCTTGCCCTTCCAGAGCGCGCCACAGCCGTGAACAACGACGACATCGGGTCGTTCATTCGCCAGAACTACCTCCACCTCCGGGCACAGAATCGTGTCGCCCGCCCAATAGAGCGTCGGCTCATCGGCCGCGTTCAACAGAAAGCCCGAAACCTCGCCCATATCGTCCAGAACCTCCGGAGGTCCATGACGGCCATCCGTCGTGCGGATCTGGACCGAACCAAGCGTGAGCCGCTGCCCGATCGCTCGGACGTCCTCGAAACCCATCGCCATGATCGCCGCCTGATCGCGACTGTCGCAGAGGATCGGCATCGACTTCGGCAGCGCCCGTTGTGCCGCTTCGTCAAAATGGTCGGAATGGAGAGGTGAAATCAGGACCGCATCGATGCCATCCAGCAATTCTTCGACCGTCAGAGGCAGGTCTACGAGCGGTGAGGTAGCGCGGCCGGAATAGCTGCGCCCTTCGCCCTTGGCCGCAAGCCAGGGATCGAGGAGCAGCCGGCTGCCAGCCACATCGACGGTGAGCGTCGCACTTCTGATAAGCCTGATCTGCATGACCCGTCTCCATCGCTTAAAGACGAAAAAGCCGCCCCGAGGGACGGCTTTCTCTGAAGTTCAATCGGGCACGAAGATTACTCGGCGTCGCCTTCGGCAGCCTTCTTCTTCGGAGCGGCCTTCTTCTTCGGAGCGGCTTCTTCGCCTTCTGCAGCGTCTTCAGCCTTGGCAGCAGTCTTCTTCTTCGGAGCAGCCTTCTTCGCCGGCTTGTCGCCTTCTTCGGCGTCGTCGGCGAGAAGCTCTTCCTTGCTCACGGCCTTGTCGGTGACGGAGACTTCGGTGAGCAGCTTGTCGATGACCTTCTCTTCGAAGATCGGTGCGCGCAGCGAAGCGGCAGCGCCAGGCGTGTTGCGGAAGAAGTCGAGGATCTGCTTTTCCTGGCCCGGGAACTGCTGCAGCTGAGCAAAGAGCGAACGCTGCATTTCTTCTTCGGTCACTTCGATGCCGGCCTTTTCGCCGATTTCGGATAGCACGAGGCCGAGGCGTACGCGACGCTCGGCAAGCGCGCGGTATTCTTCGCGGGCAGCTTCTTCCGTCGTGTCTTCATCAGCGAAGGTCTTGCCGGACTGGGCGAGATCGGTGTTGATCTGGCGCCAGATGTTCTCGAACTCGGCATCGACGAGCTTCGAGGGCGATTCGAACTTGTAGAGCTCGTCCAGCTGGTCGAGGATCTGACGCTTGACCTTCTGACGGGTGACGTTGCCGTACTGGCTTTCGATCTGGCCGCGAACGATTTCCTTCAGCTTCTCGACCGATTCGACGCCGAGCTTGGTTGCCAGTTCGTCATTGATTTCGGTCTTGGCCGGGCTTGCGACTTCCTTGACGGTGATGTCGAAGGTGGCTTCCTTGCCAGCGAGGTTGGCAGCCGGGTATTCGGTCGGGAAGGTCACGGTAATGACCTTTTCGTCACCAGCCTTCAGGCCAACCAGCTGCTCTTCGAAGCCCGGGATGAAGCGGTTCGAGCCAATGACCAGCTCTGCGTCTTCGTCCTTGCCGCCGTCGAAGGCTTCGCCATCGACCTTGCCGAGGTAATCCATGGTGACGCGGTCGCCATCAGCGGCCTTGCCCTTCTTGGTTTCGAAGGTGCGGGCGCTCTCAGCGATCTTCTCGATCTGCTCGTTGATCTCGTCTTCAGAGACTTCAACGACTTCGCGGGTCACCTTGATGCCATCGACCGACTTCAGTTCGATCGCCGGGATGATTTCGTAGGACAGGGTGAACTCGAGGTCAGCCTGGGCGGAAAGGATCTTTTCCGCTTCCTTCTCGTCCTCGGTCATGACGATTTCCGGCTGGGTCGCCGACTTTTCGCCGCGCTCCGACAGGATCGCCGACGGCTTGTCACGGATGATCTCGTTGACGAGTTCAGCCATGATCGACTTGCCGTACATCTTCTTGACATGGGAGGTCGGCACCTTGCCCGGACGGAAGCCGTTGATGCGGACCTTGTCCTTCACATCGGCCAGGCGCTCATTCATGCGCTGTTCCATGTCCTTGGCCGGAATGATGACCTTGATTTCGCGCTTCAGCCCTTCAGCGAGCGTTTCGATAACCTGCATGTTCTTACCTTCATGTCGTGGCGGCCGTGCTCGGACAGCCGGTGTTTTCCCTGAGCACGACGCCGGAATTGATTTTCCCGGACGTGGCTGCGTCGCAATTCGTCAACAATCTGCCAAGCAAAACGGCGCCGGACTGACAGGAGCCACACCTCGGTGTTCTCTCGTCGATCCCGCGCGGCTTAGCTGGTGCGGGTAGAGAGACTTGAACTCCCACGCCTTGCGGCACCAGAACCTAAATCTGGCGTGTCTACCAATTTCACCATACCCGCGTCCAAAAGCGCATGTCGCATTCGCGCATGGCCCCTCCGGAGCGCGCGTCTCTATAACACCCGTTTTCCCGCACGCAAAGGAAAAATGACAGTCTTGCAGGGCGCTCGCAGCCCGCTTCACGGCATTGCAGCCGGCGAATGGCGCGGCTCAGTAGAGCGGCTCCTCGTAGAGTGGCTCGCCGTCGAGCATCAGGGCGCGAATCTGCGCCTGCCCTGTCTCCGAAACACGAACCGCGACCGAAACCCGGCCCTGGTTCCGGCCATCCTCGATCGGCTTGCCCTCGCCTTCAGGCACGTAATAGCGCTCTATGCCATAGGAGACCGTCAGGTTTCCGGTCTGCCACACCCACTCATAGATCGTGACGGGCTGGGAGACCAGGACCACACTACCCTCCTGCGACGCAAGCGGATCGAAGGACGCCTCGGAAACACTCCAGAAGCCGTCCGTTTGCGGCTTCAAGCGGACATGGAGACGGGCAACCTCCCCGGCTTGAGGCTTCGGCCCGGTGATCGAGTCTATGGACACCAACGAAATATCATAAGTGAGCACCACATAATCACCGCGCAGCAGATCACGCGGGTCGACTGGCGCCGTCTTCAACAGCACCTCTGTTCCTGACCGCAATATGCCCGCGCGTCCCTCGATCATGTAGCCGAGGATAGCCGTCTGCAGGAGAGCGACGAAGAGTGCAGCGGCGGCAAAGGGTCTGGCAGCGATCATGACTTCACCTCTGCGGCAGGACGGGAGAAGCGTTTCTCGAGGCGGATGACCACGAAGGCAAGCACAGCCACCACGAGACCGGAGAGGAGGAAGAAGGCGGATGTGCCGAGAATGCTGTCGATCGTCTCGTAGGAGAGGTAGAGAATTTCCGCCGCGAATGCCCCGTAGGCAAGCAAACGCACCGCGCCATTGTCACGACCATCCAGGGCGATGGCGGCAATCGAGAGCCCCAAAATGATGATGCCGAGCACAGCGATGGACACCGCATCCACCGCACTTCCCTGCACATAGGCGAAGCCGCTCATCGCAATGATCAGGGTGTAGAAGCTGGCAGACGCGCCAAGCCTGCGATGCAGGTCCAACAGAGGCGAACGCGGCAGCGTCAGTGACAGGAAGAGAAGCGTCGCGACGACGGCCACAACGAGGGCGTAGAGCTCGCCCCGCTCAAGTATGACCATCCACCAGATCCAGGCGAGGAGAAGCATGTAGCCGAAATGCTTGGCCCGGTCCGCGGCCGTCCAGCGCGACAGGCCAAAGACCAAGGCCGCCCCGAATGGCGGCCACCAGGCCCAGAGGCCATGGCTGCCGACATCCCAGCCGAAACTGTCGAAACCGCCGCCAAAAGTGACGAGCGCGAGCGCACCGGTCACGACAGCCAGAGCGCCTGACCGGAAGAGGGCCGCCGAGACCGCAGCCACCGAAAACCACAGGAACATCGCGGAGAATGTATCGCCCGAAAGGTGATACAGCTGGCCGATCAGCGCGATCGCCCCACCGAAAGCCGCAGAGCCCAGCACGAGCGAGGCGGCCGCAATGCGGTCGGCGCCGCGGCTTCTTGCAAGCAGCGCCGCCAGATGAAAGATCCAGATCAGACCGATGATGCCGGCGACTTTGGTCAGCCGGGGAATCAGTTCCCAGTTGGCCGCGATCAGCATCAGCAGAGATGCCGCGATGAGGACCGCGGCGAACATCGACAGGATCGAGCCCATGCTGAAGCCCGAGCCGCGGCGATCCACGTCATCGAGCAGCCTTGTGGCCGCGGTGGCGTCGATCAGCCCCCGCTTGACCCAGTCGTCGAGGTCGCGCTTCAACCTGCCTCTGTACATCTGCCAGCCCCCTTGAAATCGAAGGCAATCTGAAACGACACAGGCAGAAAAACAAGCCGCAAGACACAGGGAGCAGCAAAGCCAGCCGCCCATGCAAGAACCGCATGCCTTCCATGCTCTTTTTGCACTGCACAAAGTCGTACGTGTCGCCTATATTCATTCTCAACAGAGCGACGGAACTTCTGGCGCTTCTTCTTCGACCCGCTCACTCCTCCTCCCAGAGCGGGATCGATTGGCCAACGACACTCCTCCTCCCAGTCGTTGGTCTGCAAAAATGACGCTCACCGGACCTCCTCCCCCGGTGAGCGTTATTTTTTTGTCTTCTCCCCACTTCTGACAGCCTTGTACTGCGGCCTGCCGTATGACCTGCCCAAATGCGATGCACGATGGGATCTGAGGCAAACGCACAAAAAATCATCGGTTAACAATGAGTTAAATCGATTGATATGCGCAAGACGCATGGGTGCTCTGCCACATTATGTCTTCAATGATTTCGCATTGCAGCATATATTCAGAGCAACAAATTCGAAGGGGCCCACAGACGGGTCCAAACCACCAAAGAGGTAGACCCCATGAACATCGCTCGCTCGCTCAACAATTGGCGCAAGTATCGTCAGACCATCACCGAACTCGGCCGCATGTCGGACCGCGAACTGCGTGACCTCGGCATTGGCCGCGAAGACATCCGTCGCGTTGCCCGTCACGCCGTCAACGGCTGATTGGTCCCGACTTCGGTCGGGTACAGAATAGATAAACCCCGGATCTCCTCCCAGATCCGGGGTTTTTCTTTGTCTGCATGGATATCGGTCAGTCCTCGCGGACCGAGACGATGACATCGTGAATGAGCTTCAGAACCGCCGGTGCGTCGATCTCGGTGCAGATCTTCTGGCTCGGCAGGTCGCCATCCCAATCGGAGGGACCGAATCCACGACCATCCGGCTTCTGGATCGTCTGGCCATCGGCAATGCCGCCGCAGACCACCCGGATGACGCCGCTGCGGGTCTTGAAGAGTTCCGGCGCCACGACATAAACGCAGGCGCAGCTGTCGTGAACGACCATGCCGTCGTCGACCAGCCCCTCGTAGAAATCGATATAGAACTGGGACAGGTCGAACAGCAGGCGCGCGCGGCTGGTGCCGGCGGCGTCTCGGATGTCTGCAAGTTGCGAACGCGTCATCACCGTCTGCATGGTCACGTCGAGGCCGACGACGACGACCGGCCAGCGGGCGGTCATGACCACATCGGCTGCTTCCGGGTCACCATGGATATTGGCTTCGGCGGCCGGCGTCACGTTGCCGTTGACGTCGAAGGCGCCGCCCATGATGACGATCTCCTTTACAAGATCGACGATCTCGGGGTCTTCCTTCAGCGCATTGGCAAGGTTCGTCATGCGGCCGACGGCAACGATGGTCACCTCGCCCGGATTGGCGCGGACCGTTTCGACGATGAAGCGATGGGCCGGGCGCGGATCGGGATGGACATCCGTCACCTCGGGCACGCCGATATTGCCGAGGCCATCATCGCCATGGATGAATTTCGGCGGCGCATGGCTCACGCGATGCGGAATGAAAGTCTCGCCAGCACCGCGCGACACGGGTGAATCGATCTTCCATTCACGCTTCAAGAACAGAGCGTTGCGGGTGGTCACATCGATCTCGGCATTGCCGAAGACCGTGGTGACGCCAAGGAGGTCGATGTCAGCATGATGGTGCAGGAAGAGGAGCGCCATGGCGTCGTCGACGCCAGGATCCGTATCGAAGATGACTTTATGCATGAAGTTGGTCGTCCTGTATCAGGGAAGCGCGTTACATATCCCAATCCCGGTGAACGGGAAAGCGATCAACCCGATGTTTGCGCAAACTCGCCCATGAGCTTGGGAAAGTCCTCCATCGGCGGGAATTGCGCGTAGCTGTGCCGCGCTGGCAGCGTGACCCAGGGCAGCTTCTCAGAGACGCAGGTCTCCATGAAGGGGGCGAACTCAGCCGTGCTGTCGAGCATGGTGGCGCGGATGTTGATCAGGGGGCCGAAGAGTTCGGCCCGGGTGAAGATCCAGCTTAGGCAATGGGGGCAGAAATGATGGCGCAACTCGCCGTGCATGCCACCGATCACGGGCTCAAGGCCTGCAATCTCGACGCAGTCCTGCGAAAAGAGCGCACCCAGCGAAAAGGCGCTGGCCGTCATTCGCTGGCAGCCCTTGCAATGGCAGGCCATGGTCATCAGCGGCCGGCCCTTCACCTTGAGCGTCACCTGCCCGCAGCGGCAACTGCCGTGGTCTTCGTCTCCAGCTTGCATGGCCCTTCTCCTCTATGAGCAGGCGATATCCAATCAGCCCGCCTTGGCGACCTTCTTCTTGCCGACGTTTCTCAGCACATGGCTGAAGCCGGCATTGTAGAGATCGCTGTCGCGGAACTCCACATGACCGAAGACCTTGCCGACCATGATCAGAGCCGTGCGGGTGATCTTCGCCTTGCGCACTTCCTCGGCCATTTCCTTGAGCGTGGTGCGGATGAAGAGTTCGTCCGGCCATGTCGAACGATAGGCGATCACAACAGGGCAATCCTCGCCATAATAGGGTGTCAGCGTATCGCGGATATGCGTGAGGTTGCGGATCGACAAATGAATCGCGAGCGTCGCCCTGGATTTCCCGAGAATGTCCAGCGTCTCGAATTCCGGCATCGAGGAGGCCTTCATCTCGGTGCGGGTGACGATCACCGTCTGGGCGATCTCCGGCAGCGTCAGTTCGGTCTTCAACCGTGCTGCGGTCGCGGCAAAGGCCGGCACACCCGGCACGACGTCATAGGGAATGCCGAGAGCATCGAGCCTGCGCATCTGTTCAGCGATCGCGCCGTAGATCGATGGGTCGCCGGAATGTACGCGCGCGACATCCTCTCCGCGTTCATGAGCGGCGACCATGTCGGCGACGATCTCGTCGAGATGCATTGGGGCGGTGTCCTTGACGATGGCGCCCTCAGGTGCTGCCTCGACGATCTCTTGCGGCACCAGCGAGCCGGCATAGAGGCAGACCGGGCAGCGCTCGATGAGGCGCAGGCCGCGTACGGTAATGAGATCGGGGGCTCCGGGGCCGGCGCCAATGAAATAGACGGTCATGCTTCATTTCCCTTCATGCCACTGTCTGCCTTCCCCGAATAACCACGCGGCGTGTAGACCCAGGTCTTGCCGTCGCCGGTGGTCACCGTCCGGCTCTCCGACGACCCCACCACCACGACGGTCAGCATGTCGACGTCGTCGACGTTCAATTCTCCAAGCGGAACGGTACGGACGTTTTCTCCTTCACGGCCAAGATTGGTGGCGAGGATGACGGGGGTCGTGGCCGGGCGATATTTCAACAATTCATCGCGGGCATAGGCGAGCTGTGTCCGACGCTTCATCGAAACGGGATTGTAGAATGCGATGACAAAATCGCCCTCGCCTGCCGCCTTCACTCGGCGCTGGATATGCTCCCAGGGGGTCAGAAGATCCGAAAGCGAGATGGTGCAGAAATCATGGCCGAGCGGCGCGCCGATGCGGGCAGCGGCACCCTGCAGGGCGGAAATACCGGGCGAAACCTGAACTTCGATCCGGCTTGCGTCATCGGTGATGCCGCCCTTGTCGAAGAGTTCGAAAACCAGCGTCGCCATGGCATAGATACCGGCATCGCCAGAGCAGACCAGCGCCACGGTCTTTCCCTCACCGGCCAGTTCCATAGCATGCACGACGCGGGCCTCTTCCTTGCCGAGATCGAAATCGTGGCGGGTCTTGCCATCGGCAAGCGGCCCGAGCAGGTCGAGATAGAGCGAGTAGCCGACGAGATCAGTGGAGGCTTCAACCATGCGCGAGACCTCGGGCGACCGCCAACCTTCCGAGCCCGGGCCGATACCGACGACGAAGAGCGTGCCGCGGGCACGGCCTGTTGTCTTCGGGTCGATGATATCAGCGGCCCTCGCAATCGCAGCCGTGGCACCCTTCGATTTGATCTTTTCGACGACGAGTTCGCCGGACGTGCCGACAGCCGCAAGCGCTGCCCCTTCCGCCACGCCGTGACAGCCGACTTCGGCAAAAACCACCTCGGACGGGTTCTTCAGGCGCGGTGCCTCGGCTTCGAGCGTGACTGCGTTGAAGAAGCGGGCCGGCACGCCGAAATGGGCGGCCACGGCATGGATCGCCGTCTCATCCGCCTTCAGGTCGATCGAGCACACTGCAGCGATACTTTCCTTGGCGAAACCACCCTTGGCGAGCGCTTCCTCGGCGAGCGCGATGGCTTCTTCCGGCTTTGCATGGCGCTCGCAGCCCATGCCAAGCACCAGCGTCTTCGGGTGATAGACGAGTTCCAGCTCGCCTGCGGTCTTCTGTTGGTCGGTCACGGAGAGCGTCACGCGGGCCTCTTGTTGGAATGGGAGTCTTGATTGAATGAGCCAGTCGGCGATTGTCGGAACGGCACCCCCCTCTGTCACTTCGTGACATCTCCCCCACAAGGGGGGAGAGTGGGCGCTCGTTTCGACGCCGGTCTCACCGGCAACATCGGCGGTGTTTCGCTCTCCCCCCTTGTGGGGGAGATGGCCGGCAGGCCAGAGGGGGGTAACCGCAATGCCATCAACGACGAGCCGCACGCCAGCGCCCGCGACAAGCTCTGCCATCACGGCCTTGGCTTGTTGATGATTGCCCAGCACATAAGCCTCAGGCGGCTGATCCAGCGCCACGCCAAACTTGAGATCCCCAGCCGTAGTGATCGCGGCGTGGGCACCGAGGGCGGTCGCAATCCGCCGTGCAAGATCGTTGGCACCGTGGTGACCGCCGAGAAGCGGCACCACCGAGGAGCCGACCTCGGCGACGGCAAGAACCGGCGGTTCCGCGTGTTTGTCTCGGAGTAGCGGCGCCAACAAGCGGATCAGAGCGCCTGAGGCCATGACGGCGATGATCGGCCGACCGGCAGAGAACAGGGACTGGAGATGATCCTTGGCGGAGGTGAAGCTGACATCCGGATCCGTCACACGCGCTGCCGCGCCATGCAGCTCGCCGGACACTTCCAACGCAATCTGGCGGCCGAGCTGGCGGGCTGCGTCACTCAGGATGACAATGGCAGGTGTCGCCACCGAGGGCGCAGATGTGGAAAGCCCCGACATCAGTCCTCGCTTCCAAGCGTCTTGGCGAGCGCCGGATGCCAACGCTCGTCGCCCTTGTAGATCAGGATCATCGAGAAATAGGGGGCGGTATCGTTTGCCACATCGGCCAATGGCGTGAGCTTCTGTTCGGCAAGGCTGACGCGCTCGGCATAACCCGCCTGCGCTGTCAGCCCGAGGCTTTCGATCAGCGCACGGATCCGAACGAAATGCCGGCCGAGTTTGATAATGGCGACGGCGCCGGAGGCCTCGATCCGGGCGGCGAGTTCGTCATCCGAGAGAGGTCCGGGCAGCACCGTCAACACGTCGTTGCGGGCCGCGAGCGGCCTCCCCAGACCCGCGGCCGCGGCCATCATCGAGGACACGCCGGGGACCACCTCGGTCGGGTAACGATCAGCCAACCGCTCGAAGAGATACATGAAGGAGCCGTAGAAGAAGGGGTCGCCCTCGCAAAGAACCGCCACATCCGAGCCGGCATCGAGATGATGCGACAGCGTCTCGGCGGCCTTCGTGTAGATATCCTGGGCCGGAAAACGCTCGACACGCATCGGCACGATGATCGGCACCTCCAGCTGGGCGGCGGTGAGATAAGGGGCCGCGATCTGGCGGGCAAAGCTCGGCCCGGTATCGGGCGCCGGATAGGCGACAACGGAGCAGCTCGTCAGGATTCGATGCGACTTCAGCGTCAGCAGCTCCGGATCGCCGGGGCCAAGGCCAAGGCCGTAGAGTTTACCGATCATGTACGCTGCTCCTTGCTTGGCACTTTGCCCCTCATCCCCCTGCTGGGACCTTCTCCCCGTGAACGGGGAGAAGGGGGCACGACGCCAGCCACGCTGGCCTTCTCCCCGCATGCGGGGAGAAGGTGGCGGCAGCCGGATGAGGGGCAGCGGTTCAAACTCACGCACCCTCTCCCTTCACCACCGTCCACATCGTAACCGGCATCAGCGACTTCCAGCCGCAATAGCGCCCGACCGGAGCCGCGCGCGCCACCTGGATGCGAACGAGATCACCGCCATAGATCCCGCGCAATCCAGCAAGCCGCGCCTCGCCTTCGATGGTGACGGCATTGGCCACCAGCAGCCCGCCGAGCCCAAGCGCTGCCCAGCAGGCCTCGAACAGTCCCTCGCCGCTGATGCCGCCGCCGATGAAGATCACGTCGGGACGCTTGAGACCGGCGAGTGCTTCCGGCGCATGACCCTCGACGATATCCAGATCCGGCACGCCCAACGTCACGGCATTCTCGCGGATCATCGCAAGGCGTTCGGCCTTCGCCTCGATGGCGATCGCCTTGGTTCCCATGCCGGATCGCATCCATTCGATGGCGATCGACCCGCAGCCGGCGCCGACATCCCAGAGCAGCGCATTCGGAAACGGAGCCAGTTGCGCCAGGGTCGCGGCCCGGATCTCACGCTTCGTCAGTTGCCCGTCGTGGCGGAAGGCCTCGTCTGGCAAGCCGGGGACCGGCGCCAGCAATGGTCCGTCCGCGGCGCAGTCGATCGCCAGCGTGTTGAAGTCCGACATGTGAGGACATGTCTCTGCCATTTCGAGCGCGGTCATGCGCAGAATGCGCTCGCGATGGCTGCCCATATGTTCGAGCACATGCAGGACGGAAGCGCCGAAGCCGCGCTCCGCGAGCAGCACGGCAGCGGCCTGCACTGTGGACGCGTCGGAGGTCAGCGCGAGAATGCGGGCGCGCGGCATGACGTGACGGTTGAGGAAGGCCAGCGGCCTGCCATGCAGCGAGATCTGCGTCACCGATTGCACGGGCCAGCCGAGCCGTGCAGCCGCGAGCGAAAAGGCGGACGGGCTCGGGAGCACGAACATCTCTTCGGCCGCCACATAGCGTCGAAGCGTCGCGCCGATGCCGAAATGCAAGGGGTCACCGGTTGCAAGCACCGTGACTGGCGTGCCGCGCAGTTTCAGGATCTCCGCCAGTGTCTCGCGGAAGCCGGCGCCCCAGGTGAGCATGCGCTTTAGCTGCGGCAGGTTCGAGCCATCAATCACGGCATCCAGTCGCTCGCCGATGACCAGCGTTTCCGCCTGCCAAACAATGGCCTGCGCCTCAGGGGTCAGGCTTTCCAGCCCGTTATCGCCGATGCCGATAATGGTGAGCCAGGGGGTGTGCTGCGCGTCAGACATTGGTGCCGAGCCCTCCCGCCAAGGCATTCACAGCAGCCGAGGCCATGGCCGAGCCACCCCGGCGGCCGCGCACGGCGACATAGGGGATGCCCCTGGGATTGGCGATCAGTTCATCCTTGCTTTCGGCCGCACCAACGAAACCGACCGGGAAACCGAGGATGACCGCCGGCTTCGGCGCTCCGGCATCGATGCGTTCCAGCAGGCGGAAGAGTGCCGTCGGCGCATTGCCAATCGCGACCACGGCGCCTTCTAGATGCTCGTCCCAGAGGTCGACCTGGGCGGCCGAGCGCGTATTGCCAATCTCGGCGGCCTTCGGACGCACACGCTCATCGTTCAAGAGGCAGAGGATCTCGTTCTCGACCGGCAGCAGGCGGCGGATCACGCCGTGGCGGACCATCTCGACATCGACAAGAACTGGGGCCCCCTTTTCCAGCGCTGCAGCACCGGCCTCGAATGCGCCTTCGGACCACCTGACATCATCGGCTAGATCCACCATGCCGCAGGCATGGATGAGGCGGATCACCAGCGGCTGGAGGACAGCTGGGAATCGATCGAGATCGGCTTCCTCGCGGATGGTGGCGAAGGACTGGCGATAGATTTCGGCAGGATCGCGGATGTAGTCGAGGGAGCATGCCGCGGCGTGTGGATACCCCCCTCTGTCGCTGCGCGACATCTCCCCCACACGGGGGGAGAGCGGGGTGTGCCGTGTGGCGGCCTCGGACACAGCTACATGATCGCTCACGGCAGCCCCGGCATTTACGGATAGACTATCGACATCAGAGGTTGGCACGATGCCAGTCGCAGTCCGCTCTCGCCCCTTGTGGGGGAGGTGGCCGGCAGGCCAGAGGGGGGTATCCCCACCCGCGATCTCCAGTTCCCGATGCCCGATCCCGAGGACCCAACCCTCTTCCGCAATCGCAACGGCGACCTCGTCATCCGACAACACCGCCGGACGATCCAGCAGCATTGCAAGCCGGCCATCCGCATCGAACCGAGCGAAGGTTTCGGCGACGGTGCGGACCTGCGCCTGATCCTTGACCGCGTCCTCTCCCGACAGGTCGAACAACGACGGATAGATTTCTGCGAAAACGATCAGCTTCTCGAAACCTGTGGCAAAGCCGGTCTCGAACGGCCAAACGGCAATGTGTTCACCATGGCCGCTCTCGTCGAGGAAACGCAACAGTCTGTTGATGCCAAGCAATGTCTGGCTGCCGACGGAACCGTTATAGGTCAATTGCCAGACGGATTTAGCCCCTTTGGCGAACTGCTCCGAGCGACGAAATGCAAATGGCGCCGTTTGCGGGGCTGACGGCTTCTTGTCCGAGAGATCGGCATAGGCATGCTGATGCGGCCGTCCCCAAAAGCGCGGCTCGCCGGCAAAATGGATGGCGTTCCAGCGCGAGGCGAGATCGAAGCGGTTGTTGCGGTTGTCGGGCGCGTCCTCGATCTCGTCGGCGATCTTGCGCCAGAGCGACCGCCAGTGTGGCTCCCCCGTCAACCGTTCGGCGGTGCCGGCGGGATAACCGAAGGCAAAGTCAAAACCGCAGAGGAGGCGCTGGCCCTCGGCGACCGCTGCGCCGACTACCGCATCGAGTCGCTGCATGAAGGCGTGTCGGGTCGAAAAGTTCTCGATCCATTCGATCGCATGACCATCGTCATCTCGCCGGGCGAGGCACGCCCAGAGCGAGTTCTTGCCGGTGACCGGTTGCCCGGCCCCGGACCAATCGACGATCAGGATGCGATCGAAAAGCGGCATTACTTTTTCTTCTGCATCGACTTCGGCCCCAGCGGATGATCCGCATGCGGATAAGGCGCGTGGTGATGGTCGTGGCCATGATGATGGGCGTGATCATGACCGTGATCGTGCCCATGATGTTGGTGGCCGTGGTCATCATGGTGGTGATGGTGCCCATGGTCGTGCGCATGGGCATGGCTGTGATCATGGTCGTGGTGGCTGCAGCCGCAATTGGGTCCATGCTCGTGATGCGCCACTTTGCCCGAGGACGGAGCGTCCATGACGGCCTGCAGTTCGGCATCCGGCGTCTTGTCCTTCAGGACTGCATATTTGCCGCCGAGCGTGAAGGACGGCGCATAGTCGAATGCGGGCTCGACCGGCACGGGCGTCAACGGTGCCGGTTCCGCATGACTGTGCACGGGCGTCCAGGGCAGACCATGCTCGCGACAGAAATCGGGGTCGCGGCAGGAGGCATCGCAATCGCCCTTGCAGGGACAGTTTTCCAGACCGCCGCCGATGCCTTCGACATGGTGGTGGTGGCTTTCCTGTGGCTGGCCGACATCGGCCTCGAAGCCGAGCACCTGTTCGCGGTACTTGCACATCTGGCAGTTCATCACCGCCGCGCCTTCGAGGATTTCCTTGACGCGATCCTGGAAGGCATCGAGCACCAGCGGGTGGTCGTTGAGATAGCTCGCCTTGACGAACTGGATCTCCGGGTAACGGGCAGCGACTTCGTCGGTATAGCTGTAGATGCGCTTCACCAGCACACCCGTGAAGAGGAAATAGGGGAAAACGACAATGCGCTTGTAGCCCAGCTTGGCGGCATGCGTCAGACCCGGCTCGACCAGCGGGAAGGTCACGCCCGAATAACAGGTTTCGCCCCAGCCAAAGCCCATGCCTTCCCAGAGCATGCGCATGACCTTGGTGGCGTTGGAATTGGCATCCGGATCCGACGAGCCACGGCCGACGACCATCAACAGCGTCTCGTGCTTGTCCACGAAGCCCAGCGTTTCGTTTGCCTCGTCGACCGCCGTCTGGATGCGGTCGCCGGCGGCACGGATCATCTTCAGGTCAATGCCGAGCTCGCGGCCGTAATTGATGACAAAATCCTTGTGCTGCGCCTGATAGGTATTGAGCACCGAGGGAATATCGTTCTTGGCATGGCCGGCGGCAAAGAGCATGCCGGGGACAGCGAGCACGCGGGTCACGCCCTGTTCGCGCAGGCTGTCGAGGCCGGCAGAAATCACCGGATTGCAGAATTCGAGATAGCCGTATTCCACCGGCATGTCGGGATTGCGGGCGCGCAGCGCCTCCGCGATCACAGCGAATTCCTTCGCTGCGTTCTGATTGCGGCTGCCGTGGCCGCAGACCATGATTCCGAGTTTTTCTGCCATGAGACAAGGCCTCCCTGCTTCGTTTTTCTTTCTGTACGAAGCGCCGGACTTATCGCGCCTTTCGACACGGTCCATGGCCTTTGGGACAGCTCCGGAATTGGCCCCCTGTTTGGGTCGGCCGCACCGGACTATTTCCAGCCTGTCGAACAGGCGCCGTCGCACATTACCCTGAGCTTTATCGAAGGCTTATCGAACGGTCAAACCGGATTGCGGCGCTTTGTGTGACGGAAGCGGCAGTTCACAGAATGTCCCTTGCGCGACCTGCACGACATGGCGTGCAAGGTTGCGCAGCCGAGGCGTTTGGTCCACAACGGCGCCACCTTCCCTCACCCTTCACGAGTCTCGCCGTGGCCGATCTCGCTTTCCAAGCTTTGCTGCTGCTGTTCATTGCCGCCTTTATCGCCGGCTTCATCGATTCGATTGCGGGTGGCGGCGGGCTGATCACCATTCCTGCGATGCTGATCGCGGGCATTCCGCCGCTGGAAACGCTTGGTACCAATAAGCTGCAATCGATGTTCGGCGCTGGCTCCGCGACGCTTGCCTATGCGCGCAAAGGTCATGTGGATCTGAAAAAGCAGCTGCCGATGGCTGTCATGGCGGTCATCGGTGGTGCCATCGGTGCCCTGATCGCAACCGTGGTGCCGGGAGACGTTCTGCGGGTGCTCATGCCCTTCCTGCTTGTTGCCATCGCGCTCTACTTTGCGCTGAAGCCGAACATTTCCGACGAAGACCGCCATCAGCGCATGACGCCCTTCATGTTCGGCGTTACGCTAGTGCCGCTGATCGGCCTCTATGACGGAGTGTTCGGCCCGGGCACCGGCTCGTTCTTCATGCTTGCCTTCGTCTCGCTTGCCGGCTTCGGCATGTTGAAGGCGACGGCGCATACGAAGCTTCTGAACCTCGGCTCCAATGTCGGCGCCTTCCTGATCTTCGTCGCGAGCGGCGTAGTGCTCTGGAAAATCGGCTTGATGATGGGCATCGGCCAGTTCCTCGGCGCCCAGACCGGGTCGAAACTCGCCATGAAGAACGGCGCACGCCTGATCAAGCCGTTGCTTGTGATCACCTGCGTCGCCCTTGCCATCCGCCTGCTCGCCGATCCGACCAATCCGATCCGGGTTTGGCTCGGGGTCTGATCGCTAGTACTCCACGCCGATCTGCGCCTTAATGCCGGAGCGGAATGGATGCTTCACCAGTTCCATCTCGGTCACGAGATCGGCAAGTTCAATCAGCTCATCCTTGGCGTTGCGGCCGGTGAGCACGACATGGGTCATCGGGGGCTTTTCGGTCGCCAGGAATTCCAGCACCTCGGCGAAGTCGATGTAGTCGTAGCGAATGGCAATGTTCACCTCATCGAGCAGCACCATGGAATTGGCGGGGTCGCGGATCAGTTCCTTGGCCCTGTCCCAGGCAGCCTTGGCCATGGCGATATCGCGCGCCTTGTCCTGCGTCTCCCAGGTAAAGCCCTCGCCCATGGTGTGAAATTCGCAGAGATCCGAGAAATGCCTCAGGATCAGGTCGCGCTCGCCCGTCGACATCGCACCCTTGATGAACTGCACCACGGCGCATTTCTTGCCATGGGCGATATGGCGGAAGATCATGCCAAACGCGGAGGACGATTTGCCTTTGCCTTTGCCCGTATGAACGATGATCAGGCCCTTCTCGCCCGTCTTCGTTGCCATGATCTTGTCGCGGGCGGCCTTTTTCTTCGCCATTTTTTCCGCATGGCGGGCGAGATCGGTCTCGGAGGTTTCGATGGTGGGCTCGTCGCTCATATCCGCACTTCCTTCAAATCCTTGGAGCCGACAGCGGCCAGCTCCTCCAATGTAAACTTTGCCGAATTGCTCTTCGGCGTCCACAAGCCACGCTCGATCGCTTCGATCAGCCGCTCGGCGAGTTCTTTCTGTGCCGGAGCATTCTTCTCGGCCATGAAGTCGCGCACGCGCTCATCAAGGATGAACGCCTGGTAGACGGCCTCGAAATGGTGGTCACGGACGGCGCCCGTCGTCGCCGCAAAGGCGAACATGTAGTCGACCGTAGCGGTGATTTCGAAAGCCCCCTTGTAACCGTGGCGGATGACGCCGTCGATCCATTTGGGATTGACCACGCGGGCACGCACGACGCGGCCGATCTCCTCCTCAAGGCTGCGGATGACAGGCTTTTCCGGTCGCGAATGGTCGTTGTGATAAACCGTGGGCCTCACACCCGCGACATGTTCGATTGCCGCCGTCATGCCGCCCTCGAACTGGTAGTAGTCGTCGCTGTCGAGCAGATCGTGTTCGCGGTTGTCCTGGTTCTGCACCACGGCCTGCACCAAGCGCAGCCGCTCCTCAAACAGGCCGCGTTCCGCTTTCCCTTCCTCGCCGGCACCATAGGCATAACCACCCCAGACGAGATAGCTCTCCGCGAGATCTGCGCGGTCGGTCCAGCCCTTCTCGTCGATCAGGGCCTGCAGGCCTGCGCCATAGGCGCCAGGCTTGGAACCGAAGACGCGGTAGCCCGCGCGGCGAGCAGCCTGCTTTTCGTCAAGTCCCTCGCCTTTCAGCTTCTCGGTTTCGGCCCGCACACGGGCCGCAATCGGATTGTCGCCTTCGTCTTCATCGAGAGCTGCGACGGCACGCACTGCCTTGTCAAAGAGCGCGATCTGTTCGGGGAAGGCATCGCGGAAAAAGCCGGAAATGCGAAGCGTCACATCGACACGCGGCCGACCGAGGATCGCCATCGGGATCACCTCGAAGCCGGTGACCCGGCGCGAGGCCATGTCCCAGAGCGGCTTGACGCCGATCAGGGCCAAGGCTTGTGCGATATCATCGCCGCCGGTGCGCATGTTCGACGTGCCCCAGGCGGTAATGCCGAAGGAAACGGGCCATTCGCCGTGATCCTGGACATAACGCTGTATCAGCAGTTCGGCGGATTTTTGGCCGAGTTCATAGGCCGCCGGCGTCGGCACGGCGCGGCTGTCGACGGAGTAGAAGTTTCGCCCCGTCGGCAGCACGTCCGGGCGACCACGGGTCGGCGCGCCGGAGGGACCGGGGGGCACGAACTGGCCGGCGAGCCCCTTCAGCAGCCCCCGGATTTCGGCGGGGCCGGAGGAGACGACGGCGGGTTTGAGGCGGGTTTCGATTTCGGCGAGGACGGCTTGGGTGCGCGGCCAATCCTCTGGGCACGTGACGCCGCCGGAGACAAACTGTGCAGCAAGTAGCTCGATGCGCTCGACGGTGTCGCCATGGGTCCGCCACGGGGCATAGGTGAGATCAGCGAGGATGGCAGGCCTCGGGCCGGTCCACGGATCGGACATGACGCAGTCGAGAGGGTCAATGGTTGAAGCCAAGTCCCCCTCTGGCCTGCCGGCCATCTCCCCCACAAGGGGGGAGAGGACAAGCGGCACCGGCTCGACCACTACGGCCGACGCCGAATGCGGGGTCAGCCCCTCCCCCTTGTGGGGAGGGGTTGGGGAAGGGTTTTTCTGAAGCTGGATATCCCCCGCAATCGCCCGCTGCAAACTCGCATCCCCGCCCTCGCCTTGCCCCCGCGGCACCCGCGCCAGCGCAACGACGAGATCGGTCAACAACCGTCCCTCCGGCGCGAGCCCGAAGATATGCAAGCCGTCGCGGATCTGCATTTCCTTGAGGTCGCAGAGATAGGCGTCGAGCTTTTCCAGCGCCTGATCTTCCGCCTCGCCCTTGGCGATGCCGGCATCCTGGTCGAGGCCGATGTCGGCGATCAGCTCGAGGATCTGCTTCTTCAATAGCACCAGCCGGCGAGGATCGCCGCCCGAGGCCTCGTAGTATTCGTCCACCAGCGCCTCCAGATCCTTCAGCGGACCGTAGCTTTCGGCTCGCGTTAGCGGCGGGGTCAGGTGGTCGATGATGACGGCCGAAGTCCGGCGCTTGGCCTGGGTGCCCTCGCCGGGGTCGTTGACGATAAAGGGATAGAGATGCGGGAGCGGCCCGAACACGGCTTCAGGCAAACACGTCTCCGACAGCGCCAGCGCCTTGCCAGGCAGCCATTCGAGATTGCCGTGTTTGCCCATGTGGATGACGGCCTGCGCCCTGAACTCCCGGCGCAGGAAGGCGTAGAAGGCGAGATAGCCGTGCGGCGGAACGAGGTCCGGGGAATGGTAGGTTTCCTTGGGATCGATGTTGTAGCCACGGGCCGGCTGGATGCCGATCATAAGCTTGCCGAAACGCATCAGCGGCAGCGCAAAGGCGCCGTCGAGATGGAAAGGATCCGCCTCCGGTGCACCCCAGCGCGCGGTGACGCGAGCTTGAACTTCTTTGGGAAGATCCTCGTAGAACCCAATGTAATCTCTTACGGAAAGACATTCGCGGATGACGCGCCCATTATTTGCCGCATTGGTTGGCCCAGCCATCAGGGCCTGCATCAGCGCGTCGCCATCGGCAGGCAGATCGGCGACGTCGTAACCGGCGTCGCGCATGGCACGCATCACCTCAATCGTGCCGGCGGGGGTGTCCAGTCCGACGCCATTGCCGAGGCGGCCATCGCGGTTCGGGTAATTGGCCATGATCAAGGCGACCCGGCGATCCGCAGCTTCGGTCGCGCGAAGCTTCGCCCAGTTGGCAGCGAGTTCGGCGACGAAGCGCATGCGGCCGGGATCCGGCTCGTGGCTGACGAGATTGGCCTCGACCCGCTCATCGAACCGCGCCTTCGACTTGAAGGAGACGGCGCGGGTCAGAACCCGGCCATCGACCTCCGGCAGGGCGACGCTCATCGCCAGGTCACGGGCGCTGAGGCCCTGGGTCGAAGCCTCCCAGGTCTCGCGTGACGACGAGGAGAAGATGGCTTGCAGGACCACGGCACCCGTCTCGTCGAGCACGGTCGATGGCTTTTCCGCGCCCGGCGTGGAGACGGCGAAGCCTGTGGTGTTGATGACAACAGATGGCGGAAAGCGGTTGAAGATGGCGCGCAGCGTGTCGACGGAGACCTGGTCCTTGAGGCTCGAAACGAAGACTGGCAGAGGAACGAGGCCCTTGGCCTTCAGCGCTTCGACCATGGCTTCGACGGGTGCCGTTTCGCCGCTCTGGACGAGGGCGCGGTAGAAGCAGAGGGGGGCGACATTCCCTCTCCCCGCCTGCGGGGAGGAGGTCAGTGTGAGGGGCTGGTCTTGCGCAGAGGTTCGCCCCTCATCCGCCCTTCGGGCACCTTCTCCCCGTGAACGGGGAGAAGGAAGAGCCAACGCTTGCGTCTCGCCGCTCTCCCCCCTTGTGGGGGAGATGGCCGGCAGGCCAGAGGGGGGCTCCGGAAACGCCAGCCTTTCCCATTCCTCAACCCCGATCACGCCCCTACCCGGCCACCAGATGCCGGCCTTCAGCAGCGGACGCGCCGGTTCCGGACGGTCGGTACCGTCGAGAATAGCCTCGGCATAGGACACGAAAGCCGAGGCATTCCCCGCCCCGCCTTCGGTCAGATAGGTCCAGAGAGCCTGGCGTTCGTCCTCCGCACAGGCCTGGAATGGCGAAAGACCCTCATCCGGCTTGTCGTCACCGGGCAGCACGACAATGACGGCGCCGCTGCGACGGGCGCAGGCGTGCAGCGCCTCCAACGCGTAGTGGAAGTAGCTTGCCCCGCCCAAGGCCCTGACCACGATCAGCCGCGCATGGCGTGCCGTACGTTCGATGTAGGTATCGACCGACATCGGATGCTTGAGCGTCATCAGGCTGGCGAGCCGCCAGCGCACCGCTTGCTCGCCCCTCGCCTCCACGGCTGCGGCGATTGCCGCAAGCTCCGTGTCAGCCGCCGAGAGGAACAACACGTCCCCCGGCGTCTGGCCAAGATCGATCGCCTCGTCACCGTCGCTGATCGATCCCTTCTGGGCGAGAAGCAGATGCATGGATCAGCCAGCCGCTGTCTGGACGTCTTCGACCACGGCGCCAAAATCCCATTCATGCAGACCGATGACAACGATGCGCGTCTCGCGCTTTTCACTCGATGTCCAGGGGCGGTCGAAATAGGTGTCGATGCGGGTGCCGACGGCCTGGATGACGAGGCGCATCGGCTTGCCGGGCACGTCGATGAAACCCTTCAGGCGTAGGATGTCATGCTTCTCGATGACAGGCTTCAGGCGGTCGATGAAATCGGAAGCGTCCTTGATCGCGCCGAGCTTCAGCACAAAGCTTTCGAACTCGTCGTGATCATGATGATGGTCGTGGTCTTCGCCCGAGGCATGCAGTGCCTCATGCTCCAGCTCGTGATGCGACTTGCGGTTTTCGATGTCGTCTTCGGTGCTGGCGCCGATGCCGAGCAGGACAAGCGAGGGCACCTCACCATTCTTTGCCTCGATCATCGAAGGCTTGCGGCTGGTGCGGCTGGTCACCTCAGCGCGCACGGCAGCAATCCCGGCAGCATCCAGCAGATCTGTCTTGTTGAGGACGATCAGGTCAGCGCAGGTCAGCTGGTCCTCGAAGAGTTCCTCGATCGGGCTTTCGTGGTCGAGATTGTCGTCCTCGGCGCGCTGGGCAGCGACCGCATCGTGGTCGTCGGCAAAACGGCCGGCGGCGACGGCGGCGCTATCGACCACGGTGACGACACCATCGACGGTGACGCGGGTGCGGATATCCGGCCAGTTGAAGGCGGCGACCAGCGGCTGCGGCAAGGCGAGACCCGAGGTCTCGATGACGATATGGTCCGGCTTCACGTCCCGCTCAAGCAGCTTCTGCATGGTCGGCACGAAGTCGTCGGCAACCGTGCAGCAGATGCAGCCATTGGTGAGTTCGATGATGTCGTCTTCGGTGCAGTTGTCAGCGCCGCAGCCCTTCAGCACGTCGCCATCGACGCCGAGATCGCCGAATTCATTGATGATCAGCGCAATCTTCTTGCCGCCAGCATTCATCAGCATGTTGCGGATGATGGTGGTCTTGCCCGCGCCGAGAAAGCCGGTGATGACGGTGGCGGGGATCTTTTGCTGCAACATGGTTCAACCCTTCATTTTCAACGGCAAACCTGCCGCGATAAAATAGACTTCGGCCGCCTCGGCGGCGATGGCTTGGTGGAGACGGCCGGCATGGTCGCGGAAGGCGCGGGCCATCTTGTTCTCAGGCACGATGCCGAGGCCGACTTCATTGGAGACGAAGATGACGGTGGCCTGGAGTTCCCCAAGACTGGCGGCGAGTGCCGCACCTTCGGCGTCGACCTCACGGCCCTCTTCCATCATCAGATTGGTGACCCAAAGCGTCAGGCAGTCGACGAGGATCACCCGCTCGGGCTTGTCGAGCGACTTCAGCGATCCGACGAGATCCAGCGGCTCCTCATGCGTCGTCCAGCCGTCATCGGCTCGGTCGGCTTTGTGGGTCGCGATGCGCGCGTGCATCTCGTCGTCCCAGGCGCGGCCAGTGGCGAGATAAAACCTGTCGAGGCCCGTCTCGCGCGCCATTCCCTCGGCAAAGCGGGATTTTCCCGAGCGGGCGCCGCCAAGAACCAGGATGGATCGGGAATGGGATGTGGTCATGGTGCCCCATGACCTTCGACCGCGCGCAGACGGTCTTTGGCGCATGCCTGCAGCATGCACAAAAAATCAAACGGTGCCCGGCCCGAAAAGACGGACCGGCACCGTCGGGCCAACAAGGACCCGCGGATGCAAAACGTCGCCACGACAACCTCCGTGCTGGCAACGGGGAGACCTCCCCAGTATGGGCACCATGCCCGTGGATGGCAGGTCTCCTGGCTCGCAGGTCGTGGTCCTCGAAAGACCGTCGGGTTCTCCTCGCCTTCCCAGGGTTTGTCAGCAACACGAAAGAGCGGACGATTCGTAGAAAAAGAGGCGTCCTGCCCCGGCTGATCGTGTTGCCACCCCAGTGGCTTTTCCGTCCTGCCGTTCTTCAGAGGCCGGTCGCACCCTGCGACCCGTCGCCACCAATCCCGGCAGAGCGGATGGATAACCCTCGCTGCAATACAGTCGCGGGGTCGGCTGCGTTCCGCGTGCCCGGTTGGGGTCCACGCCTTCGCATTCCCTTTTGCTCTCCGGACAACATCTCTGCCGTCCGGAAACCATCCATCACGAGGATTAGGCCGAGGTCGAAGCCAAGTCAATCACAGCTGCGGCGCAGACCTGCGTCATTGCGCCCAAGGGTCGGTCAAGGGCTTGCGGAACAGTCCGCCGTAACGGCAGGGTCGCAATCCGGCCGCAGGCGAATGGTGCCGACGGCGCCTTGCTCGACCGGCGTGCCCTTGCCGATATCGGCGGCGCGACGTGCAGGTTGTGCCGGGGCTGCGGGCCGCGGCGGCTGAACCTCGGCCACGGGTGGTGCCGCCATTTCACGCGGTGGCGGAGGAGCTACCTTATTCTGGGTAGTTGGAGCGGCAGGCTTTTGCGGTGCTGCCTGAGGCGCGACCAAGGCAGCGCGTGGCGGTGCCGCCCGGACATTTGGCACGATCACCGGCGGCGGCTCCGAAGCGAGCCGCGTGGAAATGGTTCGCGGCGGCAGGGTCTTGCGGACACGCGGCGTGGTCAGAGAAAAGGCGAATCGTATCCGGGCTGCGACCTCTTCGGCCAGGGCCTGGCGGGCCCAGCGCGGGTCGTCGGTCGGGCCGTTCACCCGGAAGCTTCCCTTGGCAACCGGCTCGCCGGTTTCGACTGAAACGGCAGTGACGGTGAAGTCAGCCTGAGCAAGACGCCGACGGGCGCCCTCCCCGAAGCCGAGACGGTCTATCTTGACCAGGAGCACCACCCGTTCCGCCCCCTGGGGCGCGCGGGTCGTTGCAATGGCTGCCGACACACGACGGTCGACATTTTCGATCAGCTCGAGTGGAATGCGGGCATCGGCCATGACCGTCACATTGCGGACGTAATAGACCAATGGGCGGTCAATGCTGCGCCCGAATAAGACAGAGCAGGATGCGAGCAGCAGGGTTACGCCCATGGCGACGGCGATGCGAAGGCTGCGAGCGAACATGACGACCCCGGACAGGTGATTCTGAACCTGTCCGAGAATTCGCCATTTATGGTTAGTGTAGAGTTAACTTGCTGTCTGAATGGCCGCGAAGAGTGACGCTGCCGAGGCGAACTCGCCGTAACGGGTCTCACGCCGTGCTTCGGCCTCGGCATCCGAGCCCCAATGTTCGATCGTCCAGTCCTCATCGAGATGGGCAAGCGACCAGACTTCGTCCAGATCGAAGGCGCCCTCGGCAAAGGCAAGCGTCAGCACAGCCGAGCCCGTCAGCGTCGTCACCACGTTGAGGCAGGAGATCTGGAAAGGATCGCGGTAACGCTCGAGAGCGCGCGCGTAAGCAGCAATGGCTTCCTTCGGTTGCTCCTGATGCATCACGCCCTCGACAAGGATGAAGCGGGCGCCGTGCGCAGTCGATATCCAGGCAAGCAAAGGGTCCCAGCGAGCCGACTGACGGTCAATCAGTTCTCTCGGACCGTCCGCACGATAGCAGAGAAGATCCGTGCCGGCGAACCGCACGATCTCGTCGAACACTGCATCCAGGCTGTTTGAAACGGCATCGATGGCGGTATTCACGAGTTTGGTGATCGGCATGGTCGCGGGGTCGATGAACTCGCCCTGCCCCGCCCATTCGGCGACCACGAGGTCCGCTGCCTCACGGTTCGGCAGCGTCAGGAGGTTCTTCGAAGGCGTCTTGACCGGCTTGCCATCGAGCGTAATCGAGAATCCGTCATCGCGGGTCTCGATCCCGACGCTCTCATAAAAACGCTTCGGTAGCGGCCGCTTCATCTGGATCTGCGCCCGGCGCACCGGATCCTCATGGCTGGGCTCCGGAATGAAGGTCCCGAAAATGTCCTGGCTGAGTTCGTCGCGCATCAAAAGCTCCTAATGGATATAGGCCAAGAGGTCGGCCGGACGCTCGACCACGGCATCCGCACCCGCCTTCCAGAGATCGTCTGCCTTGGCATAACCCCAGGCGACACCGATCGCGGTGGCACCGGCGGCCTTCGCCATCTGCATGTCGTAGATCGCGTCGCCAATGACGATGGTCTCGCGCGGCGCTATGCCCGCCTCGTCACAGCATTCCGTTACCATGGCCGGATGCGGCTTGGACGGGCAGTCGTCGGCCGTCCGGCAGAAAAGGAAATGGGGCTTCAGCCCATGGCCTTCAAGGATGGTTTCGAGCCCGCGTCGCGACTTGCCGGTGACGGCGCCGAGCCAGATATCCTCACGGGCAATCAGCGCGTCCAGAACTTCGCGGATCCCGTCGAACATGGTTTCGCCGAAACCAGAGTCACGGCGGACATCGGCGAAAATCGTCTTGTAATGGGCAGCCATGGAGACCGCTTCGTCATCGGCATGGGGTTTGCCGTCCATGCGGGCGATCGCGATGTCGAGCGTCAACCCGATAATCGACTTGGTGGTCTCAAGTGCTGGCTCCTGCTTGCCGAAGCCGATGAAGGTGTGGCGCATGACTTCATGGATCAGGCCGGCGCTGTCGACCAGCGTGCCGTCGCAATCGAGGAGAACAAGCTTCATTCGCCGTCCTTGTCACCATCGCGCTGATCGAGGCCGAGCAGGTTCCAGGTCTGGACCATATGCGGCGGCAGCGGTGCCGTCACCTTCAGGCGACCGCCATTCGGATGCGGCAGGTCGATGGAGCGGGCATGCAGATGCAGCCGCTTCTGGACGCCGCCGGGGAAGTCCCAATTGTGGTCGTCGACGAAGTATTTGGGGTCGCCGATGATCGGATGGCCGATATGCAGCGCGTGGACACGCAACTGGTGGGTGCGGCCCGTATAGGGCTCCATCTCCAGCCAGGCGAGGTTCTGTGCTGCGGTGTCGATCACACGGTAATAGGTCACGGCGTGATCGGCGCCGTCCTCCCCATGTCTGCAGACGCGCATGCGGTCGCCTTCGTCGGTCTGGTCCTTGGTGAGCCAGGTCGAGATCTTGTCCTCGTGCTTGCGCGGCACGCCCTTCACCAGCGACCAATAGATCTTCTTGGTATCGCGCTCGCGGAACGCGGCCGTCAGCTTCTGGGCGGCGCCGCGCGTACGGGCAACGACGAGTACGCCGGAGGTGTCGCGGTCGAGGCGATGGACGAGGCGCGGCTTTTCGCCCTTCCGGCTCGTCCAGGCTTCCAGCATCTTGTCGATGTGACGGTTGAGCCCGGAACCACCCTGCACGGCAAGGCCGGCGGGCTTGTTGAGCACGAAGACCTTCTCGTCTTCATGCAACAACATGCGCGACAGCAGTTCGTGGTCGTCGCCATGCTTCAGGTCGTGGCTGGCAATCGGGCCGGTCTTCTTGGCGTCGACGTCCATGGGGGGAACGCGCACAACCTGGCCCGGCTGGACGCGGGCGTCGGTCTTTACGCGACCGCCGTCAACGCGCACCTGTCCGGAGCGCAGGAGCTTCTGCAGCGCGCCAAAGCCCAGACCCGGATAATGGATCTTGAACCAGCGGTCGAGCCGCATGCCAGCCTCGTCGGCTTCCACGGTGATATGTTCGATGCCTGCCATCAGGGTACTTTCTCGCTCGGGTTCTCCACCCACTTATCCCGTGCCTTTAGTAGATTTCGGGCGGAAAGGGAAAGCGGAAATGCAGGAGAGAACCTCAGAACAGGCTGCGTCCCAAGGCAAGACCGCCGAAAGCGGCCGTGAGAGACAGCATCACACTGGCCAGGACATAGCTGAATGCGATCCAGACAGGCCCTCGTTCCACGAGAGCCATGGTGTCGAGGGAGAAGGATGAAAATGTGGTGAAACCGCCAAGAAATCCGACGACGAGCAACAGGCGCATTTCCATCGGCGCCGAAAACTTTCGCGCGACAAGCTCGGTCAGAAGACCGATCACGAAGGAGCCGACGATATTGACCGTGATCGTGCCCCAGGGAAATGCGGGCCCGAGCAGCCGCGTCATCGCGAGTGCTGTCAGATAACGGGCAACCGATCCGATCGCACCGCCGACCGCGACGAGCAGGATGTTGAACATAGATGCCTCCGGCTTGATCGGCTCTTGCGCATGCCGTTCAAGCCGGTCCCGGTCGATACGTCAAGCCTTGGCCGAAGCCAGGAATTCCGCCACGAAAGCCGACAGCGCTTTCCAATCAGTGAATTCGTGGTCGCGGCTGACATCCGTCGGAGCGTTTTCATGCTCTGCCATGCGCCGGATGATCCAGCGCTTGAAGAAGTCATATTCGGTATATCGGAGTGCTCCGGCTGCGTGATGGATCATGCCGGGCTTCCAGCCGCTGGTCTCGAGAAGCGTATCAGGATAATGGGCGGCCTCCTCGCGCTCTTCCTCGAATTCACTGCGGATCAACAGCGATAGAGAGATGAGGGCTGTCGGCACAGTGTTCAGCCAGGCCGCCTCCTGCTTGGCGAAGGCGGTGAAAGCTGCCGGATAGCGCGCCGCGTGAACCGGCGCGCAGAGGATTGCCGCTTCCGGATGAGCGACCGCGTATTCGCCGCCCGAGGAGACGTCGAACAGCAAGGCCCGGTCGCCCGCTGCTTCAATCGCCGTAGCGACAGCTTCGACCACCTTGCGTGTCTGCCCCTCAACCGTCGCATAGCCGACAAGAATGATCATGTCTCTAGTCCTCCTCTGATGACGCAATCACTGTGCTGCAAGGACACGGATGACGCCTTGATCTGGCGCAAAGCGGGACATCCGCAGAGGCTGGCGCAACCATTACACTTTTATTCAAAACCGCTCATTCGACTTAAAGATGCATAGATAACCGTGGCTTATGCTAATGTCGTTATGTATTATCTGGGAAACGCCCATGACACAGGTTGTCACAGTCTCTGCGCATACCGCAGCCTACGCGATGGAACCGGTGAAGCCGCCGCAACGCGCCTCCCGTGCGTCCTACGTGGAAGAGCACACGCGAATGCTGGCACAGCAGGCGGCACAGAGCGAAGATCTGCGGCTCCGGGCGCTCGTCAACGTCGTGCAGCCTCCGGCGCTCGCCCTCTACTTCCTCACCTCGTCGCAGCAACAATTCGAGCAGGCGACGCTGAAGGAAACGATCGAGGCCTACAAGAGCTCGGTCGCCTGATCTGCCAAGACTCATGTGGGCAATAAAAAACCGCGACCGGTGACGGTCGCGGTTTCGCATTTCAGAGCATTGGGATCAGGGTCACTTGCCCCGCGCCGGACCGACCGGCAGGGCCACGTCCACGGCACCGGCCTGTTCGAAGGTCAGCGTAACATTGACCGTCGCGCCTTCCTGGAAAGGCTCGGCCACCTTGTAGAACATCAGGTGCAGGCCGCCGGGCTTCAGCTCGACCGTCTCGCCCGCCGGAATGGCGATTCCGTCATTGAGCTGGCGCATCTTCATAACGTCACCTTCCATCGCCATCTCGTGCAGCTGGACCTCGCCGGCCTGAGCGGATGTCGCAGACACCAGCTTGTCGTCTTCGCCGCCCTTGTTGACGATGGTGATGAAACCACCGCCGACCGGCTGGCCGGGCAGCATTGCCCTTGTGAAGCCGGCGGTCAGTTCCAGTTCGCCTGCGGTCACCGTCTCAAACCCGCCGGGATCGGTGGCCGCCATGTGATCGCCGTGACCGGAATGGTCACCGTGGGCGCCGTGCGCGCCGTGGCCATCCGCTGCAGCCTGCTCAGCGGGTGCTCCGTGTCCCGCATGGGCATCATGAGCACCGTGTGCACCATGCGCCCCATGGCCATGGTCACCGCCTTCAGCGGCGACGAGCTTGAGAACCGGTGCCGGACCATCGAGGTCGTGCGGATCCTGTCCGGGTGCTGCGATCTGATCCCAGGCGACCTTGGCGTCAGCGCCGCAGAGTTGAACGGTTGGGAAGGCCAGACCGACCGCCGGGTCGCCAGCCGCGATCTTCCCGTAAACGACGAAGGTGTCGTAGAAATTGTCCGGCAGGTCACCATTCTTGAAGCGAATCTCAACCGGGCCGGATTTCACCTGCTTGCCGTGATTGTCGTAGCTATTCTGGTAGTCGCCGGTGATGACCTCGACTTCCCAGCCAGCCTTCGGCATCGGCTTGGCGGAAATGAAGCCTTCCGGAAGCTTGATCTGGACCTCGTTGGTCGCCTTGCCGTCGCAACCATGCGGCACCTGCAGAGTAGCGGCGACATAGGAGCCGACCTTGGCGGGCTGGTTGGCAAAGGTCGCGTGGGCAAACACAGCCGTGGTCGATGCGAGCGTGGTAATTGTGGTTGCAAGAATGAGATTGGTCTTCATGGGTGTCTCTCCTTGCCGCGGTCCTTCTTGGCCGTCGGCAGTCTAAAGTCTTCGTCGATTGAATGAGGGCAATCAGACGGAGAGCGGCGGACCGCGCAGGCGTGGACGATCGAGGAGATGGCTGGGGCGGACGGTCGAATCGACCGGGGCAATCTCACCCAGGCTCGGGAACCGGTCGACCAGCCAGGACTGGTCGGAAGGTTCCGGCAGCAGGATGGCGCCAGCGAGACGGCAGGCCTCGCAGTCCGCGACAGGGCTTGCATGCTTCTGGCCCGCATCGGCAGTGCAAAGATCGGCAAACGATCCGTCCGGCAGCATGTAGGCGACCGACTGAATATCGTTGGCAAGCGCGGCGGGTGCCCGGTGGCCGAAACCAACAGACAGGAAGACGATCGCGCAGAAGATGCGCAATAGGATCGTCGCTGGTCTGACATTCGGTTTCATCTTTGCCCCCGTTTCACCTGATCCTTTATCGCGATGCCGGGGACAAGCCAAGTGGCGAGATGCCGCGTCCGCGGATCAAACGCCAGGATGTTCGCACCCCCGCAAACACGAGGTCTGAGCGACAATTATTTGTTCGGCAGCGACGCAGCCCCTTGCCAAGCTGCCACGCTGCCGGATAATGCCTTGAACACCTTGTTGGGAGATACCGGTTTGATCCGGAGCCGAAGGAGCAACCGCCCCGGAAACTCTCAGGCAAAAGGACCACAAGGCGTCGACTGCACTCTGGAGAGAGGCCCGTTTCCAAAGCGGACCAAGCCGAAGGGATAACAATCTCAGGCACAAGGACAGAGGGGGCTCATGAACCGGCACAACCGTGCCCAGAATTGAGCAAGCGCGCGAGCGCTCAAACCCGGAGGCGACGTCTTGGAAGATCAGACCCAACTGAAACGCACCCCCCTTTATGATTTCCACGTGTCGCTCGGGGCCAAGATGGTTCCCTTTGCCGGCTATGACATGCCGGTGCAATACCCTGCGGGCGTGCTGAAAGAGCATCTTCACACCCGCGCTGCCGCCGGCCTTTTCGATGTCTCGCACATGGGACAGGTCGAGCTCGTCGCCGCCTCCGGCACCTATGATGATGCGGCCAAGGCGCTGGAAACACTCGTTCCCGTTGATATCCTCGGCCTCAAGGATGGGCGTCAGCGTTACGGCTTCTTTACCGACGACAATGGCGGCATCCTCGACGACCTGATGATTTCGCGGCTGGGCGAACGCCTGCTCGTCGTCGTCAACGCCGGCTGCAAGGATGCCGATATCGCGCACATGCGGGCGAAGCTGCCTGATGGCGTTCAGGTTCTCGTGCATGATGGCCGGGCGCTTCTCGCCCTCCAGGGCCCAAAGGCAGAGGCCGTGCTTGCGGCGCTCAATTCTGACGTCGCAGCCATGAAGTTCATGGATGTGCGTGAACTGTCTCTGGGCGACATCCCTGCCCTCGTCTCCCGCACCGGCTATTCCGGCGAAGACGGCTATGAGATCTCGGTCCCCGCAGACCGCGCCGCCGATTTCGCCAAGACGCTGCTCGACCAACCCAATTGTCAGCCCATCGGTCTCGGTGCCCGCGATTCGCTGCGTCTCGAAGCCGGCCTCTGCCTCTACGGAAACGACATCGACACGACGACATCGCCTGTGGAAGCCTCGATCGAATGGGGTATCCAGAAGGTGCGCCGGAACGGTGGTGCCCGCCAAGGCGGCTTTCCGGGTGCCGAACGGATACTCGCTGAGCTTGATAATGGCGTCTCCCGCCGCCGTGTTGGGTTGAAGCCCGAGGGCAAGGCCCCAGTGCGCCCGCCGGCCAGGCTGTTTGCCGATGCCGAGGGCAAGACCGAGATCGGCCAGGTCTCGTCGGGCGGCTTCGGCCCAAGCGTCGAGAGCCCTATCGCCATGGGTTACGTGCCGACCGCAATGGCCGCCCCTGGCACCCAGGTTTTCGCGGAAGTGCGTGGCAAGCTGATGCCGCTCACCGTCTCCGCCCTTCCCTTCATCACCCCCACCTATAAACGCTGAAAAAATCTCCGGAGAGAACCATGTTGAAATTCACCGCTGAACACGAATGGCTGAAGATCGAGGGTGATGTTGCCACCGTCGGCATTACCACCCATGCCGCCGGCCAGCTCGGCGATCTCGTCTTCGTCGAACTGCCGGAAGAAGGGTCGAGCTTCAAGAAGGACGGCACCGCTGCGACCGTTGAGAGCGTCAAGGCCGCCTCCGACGTCTACTGCCCGCTCGATGGAGAAGTCGTCGAAATCAACCAGGCGATCGTCGACGATCCCTCGCTGGTCAATTCCGATCCGGAAGGTGCTGCCTGGTTCTTTAAGCTGAAGCTTGCCAATCCGTCCGATGCCGATGCGCTTCTCGACGAAGCAGCCTACAAGGAGCTGATCGCCTGATGACGACAGAATTCCAGTTCACGGATTACGATCCCTACGATTTCGCCAACCGGCGCCATATCGGCCCTTCGCCCACCGAGATGACCGAGATGCTGAAGGTCATCGGCTATCACTCGCTCGATGAGCTGATCGATGCCACCGTCCCCGGCTCGATCCGCCAGAAGGTGCCGCTCACCTGGGGTGCGGCGATGACCGAGCGCGAGGCACTCGACAAGCTTCGCGAGACAGCCAATAAGAACAAGGTTCTGACCTCGCTGATCGGTCAGGGCTATTACGGTACGATTACGCCGCCGGTCATCCAGCGCAACATCCTGGAAAATCCGGCCTGGTACACGGCCTATACGCCCTACCAGCCGGAGATCTCCCAGGGCCGTCTCGAGGCGCTTCTGAACTACCAGACCATGGTGACCGACCTCACAGGTCTCGACGTTGCCAACGCCTCGCTGCTCGATGAAGCCACCGCTGCCGCCGAAGCCATGGCGCTCTGCCAGCGCAGCGCCAAGACCAAGGCGACCGGCTTCTTCGTCGACAAGGACTGCCATCCGCAGACCATCGCCGTCATTCAGACGCGTGCCGAGCCGCTCGGCTGGAACGTTATCGTCGGCGATCCCTTCACCGATCTCGATCCGACGGAAGTCTTCGGCGCGATCTTCCAGTACCCGGGCACGCACGGCCATGTGCGTGACTTCTCCGGCCTGATCGCCCGTCTGCACCAGACCGGCGCTCTCGCCGCCGTCGCCGCCGACATCCTGTCGCTGCTGCTTCTCAAGTCGCCTGGCGAAATGGGTGCCGATATCGCCATCGGCTCGACCCAGCGCTTCGGCGTTCCCATGGGTTACGGTGGCCCGCATGCGGCCTATATGGCGGTCAAGGATGCGATCAAGCGCTCCATGCCCGGCCGTCTTGTCGGCGTCTCCGTCGATGCGCGCGGCAACCGCGCCTATCGCCTGTCGCTGCAGACACGCGAACAGCATATCCGCCGCGAAAAGGCGACGTCGAACATCTGTACCGCACAGGTTCTGCTCGCCGTCATGGCCTCAATGTATGCCGTTTTCCACGGGCCCCAGGGCTTGAAGGCGATTGCCCAGCAGGTGCATCGCAAGACGGTTCTGCTCGCCAAGGGCCTGGAAAAGCTCGGTTACAAGGTCGAGCCTGAAACCTTCTTCGACACGATCACCGTCGAGGTCGGCCACATGCAGGGCCTCGTGACGCGGGCAGCCGTTGCCGAGGGCGTCAACCTGCGTAAGGTCGGCGAAACCAAGGTCGGCATCGCGCTCGACGAACGCACGCGGCCGGCGACGCTCGAAGCCGTCTGGCGCGCGTTTGGCGGCAAGTACAAGGTCTCGGAATTCGAGGCCGACTACCGTCTGCCGACGGATCTGCTGCGCACCAGCGAGTACCTGACGCATCCGATCTTCCACATGAACCGCGCGGAAAGCGAGATGACCCGCTACATCCGCCGTCTCTCGGACCGCGATCTGGCGCTCGACCGAGCGATGATTCCGCTCGGCTCCTGCACGATGAAGCTGAACGCGACAGCCGAAATGCTGCCGATCACCTGGCCGGAATTCTCCGACATCCATCCCTTCGTGCCGGCCGATCAGGCGCTGGGTTACAAGGAAATGATCGACGACCTCTCGGAAAAGCTCTGCGCGGTCACCGGTTACGATGCGATCTCGATGCAGCCAAACTCGGGTGCTCAAGGGGAATATGCGGGTCTCTTGACGATCCGCGCCTATCACCTCGCCCGGGGTGATGCGCATCGCACGGTCTGCCTGATCCCGACGTCTGCGCATGGCACCAACCCGGCTTCCGCCCAGATGGTCGGCATGACGGTCGTGCCGGTCAAGTCGAAGGACAATGGCGACGTCGATCTCGACGACTTCCGCGCCAAGGCGGAAGAGCATGCGGCCAATCTCTCCTGCTGCATGATCACCTATCCCTCGACGCATGGCGTGTTCGAGGAGACGGTGCGCGAGATCTGCGAGATCACCCACCAGTTCGGTGGGCAGGTCTATCTCGACGGCGCCAACATGAACGCCATGGTCGGCGTTGCCCGCCCCGGTGACATCGGCTCCGACGTATCCCACCTCAACCTGCACAAGACCTTCTGCATCCCGCATGGCGGCGGTGGTCCGGGCATGGGGCCGATCGGCGTCAAGGCGCATCTGGCGCCCTACCTGCCGGGCCATGTCGTGACCGATGGTCGTCCGGGTGCCGTCTCGGCCGGTCCTTACGGCTCGCCGTCGATCCTGCCGATCAGCTGGTCCTACTGCCTGATGATGGGTGGCGAAGGCCTGACTCAGGCGACCAAGGTCGCGATCCTCAACGCCAACTACATCGCGGCGCGGCTGAAGGGCGCTTACGACGTGCTCTACACCTCGGCAGCCGGCCGCGTGGCGCATGAATGCATCATCGACACCCGTCCTCTGCAGGCTTCTGCCGGTGTGAGTGTCGACGACGTCGCCAAGCGCCTGATCGACTGCGGCTTCCACGCGCCGACCATGAGCTGGCCGGTTGCCGGCACGCTGATGATCGAGCCGACGGAATCGGAAACCAAGGCCGAGATTGACCGTTTCTGCGATGCCATGCTGGCGATCCGCGAGGAAGCCCGCGACATCGAAGAAGGCCGGATGGACAAGACCAACAACCCGCTGAAGAACGCACCGCATACGGTGGAAGACCTGGTCGGAGAATGGACACGTCCCTATAGCCGCGAACAGGCCTGCTACCCGCCGGGTGCCTTCCGGGTCGACAAATACTGGTCCTCGGTCAACCGCGTCGACAATGTCTATGGCGACCGCAACCTCGTCTGCACCTGCCCGCCGATGGAAGCCTACGCGGAAGCTGCCGAGTAACGGCCTCAGTATCGCCACAGGAACGCCGCCCTTGAGGCGGCGTTTTTCATTTGTCGTGACAAGTCGAAAAACCCTGTGATGGAACGGAATACGTTGCCGTCCGTTCTCTCCGCTGTCCAACACAGGAGAACAGATATGCGCAATACTCTCATCCTCGCTGGTGCAGCGGCACTGATGACGCTCTCGGCGTCGGCCAATGCGCAGGAAACTGTCATCATCCAGCAGGCCCCGGTTGCCACGCAGTCGACAATCGTCGTGCCGGCCCCGATCGAAACCTATGTCCTGCAGCGCGAAGTGCGTTCCGTGCCTTATGAAGGCGACGTTGTGATCGGTCGCGTGATCGAGGATCCCGTCGAACTTTACCCGGTCGAAGGTTACGAGAACTATTCCTACACCGTGGTCAACGAGCGCCGCGTGATCGTCGATCCGCAGACCCGCGAGATCATCCAGATCATCGAGTGACCCCATCGCAGGTCAGACCATCGGAACCCGGCTCAGGCCGGGTTCTCTTTTTTATGATCACCACACGCCGTCCCTTGTTGGTGTCCCATTATCACGCACATCGTTGCGCAGCCGTCATCAGCTGGAAACCGTGACCGTTCGGGAAATTCTAACCCTTGCCCACTATCCTGCGCGAAGGACCACCGTGACGGCAGGACATACAATGAGCATCTCGGCGATCATGGGCATTTCGTTTTCGGGCATGCAGGCGCAGCAAACGCGTCTTGCCGCAACCTCGAATAATGTCGCCAATGCCATGACCCCCGCCTATGATCGGCTCGAAACCGACTTTACCAGCCGCGCGCAGGGCGGCGTTTCCGCCACGGTTTCGCCGTCGGGTGGCCCTGTCCTCGATGACACGTCGAATGTCGACCTCGCTTCGGAAATGCTGTCGCTTGTCGAAGCCGAGATCGGCTTCAAGGCGAATGCCGCGGTCTGGGAAACCGGCGCGGACATCTGGGACGTCCTGCTCAGGATCAAGCGCGACTGATTCTTCGCCACGGCATGCACGCGGCTTACCGTCTAAAAGACGGTGACGTGAAGACGCGTCTCGTCACAACCAGTCTCCGCAACGCTCGGATAGCACTGACTTTTTTGGGCCAACGGCCACTCCGTGAGGCAAAAGCACCAAACGGACCGAATTCTCCGATTGCAAAGAGCCGGGCATCCAGACACAGTCGGGAGTTGCATACGGTTGCATCGAGGATGGCATGTATAACGACGCACTCAACTACCTGAAGACCCAGATCCTTTGCGCAGAGGTCGAGGACGCCGTCGGTTTGCGCCGTCTGGTCGAACAGCGTCTCGACCAAGCGCTTACATCTGTCCACACGAATGATTATGTCGAGGACTGTCTGTTTCAGATCACCGAGGCTCTAGGACAGCTCGACACCGGATCGACGGACCCGGTGAAGCTTCGCGACTATCTATTGGGTGCGATCGAGGCGCTGCGAGACGAACTCCATCTTTGCGACATCGAGGCGGATGTCCGTCAGTCCGCTGTCGGGTTCTGACGCACTGCGCTTTCGTCCACCGCCAGCGCGACGGCGATCGAGACCGTCGGCGGCAGCCAGTGAGACCATCTGCAGGAGATGATCGAGGAAGAGCGCATCGTCGCTCAGCGGAGCCTTCTGCGAAACGCCCTTGATGATCTCCCGAAGGCTACGAACCTGCTCTTCGACGATCGAGCGAACGTAGATTTCAGAGGATGGAAGTTGGCCATCCGGCATGTCATTCTCCTGCAATTCTTGCATATTCAATATGTCCGTGAAGTTCTTCGGCGAAGGCCAGACGTTGAAGAGGCACTGGCGCGAAGGGATTGCCCGGTGCGCGCTCGAGATCGAGGACGCTGCCGGTAACCCCGTAGAGTTCGTGATGCCGCAGCAGCCCTGCCATGGAGGGTTTGGCCGTGATCGGAACGATCAGTGATCCGTCGAGCATGCTCGGTGCCGCCAGCGGCATCACATCCCAACCGGTCGTCAGAAGCAGGTTGACGAGCTTGGGATGCGTCTCGACAACCAGCGTGCCGATGCCAGCCACGAGGCAATATTCCATGACCCCAGTCATCAGGATGTTGGAAATCGGGACGCCGGCGATCGACCTGTCGGACACTTCGGCAATGCACCGGGTCCATTCATAGACGCGAGGCCCACGCGGCCACTCCGCTCCGTCCATCAGATGCGGATAGACATCCGACAGAAGATGCGGCTTCAGGGTCGGAAGGAGGCGGCTGTATCCGACCACGTCACCGCCGACGATGAGCGGCAGATGGATGGCCTCATCACCGTCAAACTGGTCGATCTCCCGTTGGTCGGCACGACGGCAGGCTTCCCATCCCAATCGCTCGACGAACTGGCGATGGCGAAAGGCCCAGACCTGCTCCATGATGTCGGCATAGTCGTGCGTGTTCGCGCCCAGTATCGTCGCAAGCATCCAGACCCCCAGAAAATCCAGGGTCAAGATTGCGGGATGCCGCCTGAATTCAATATAGGCCGTTCTGCCTATTTATCGGATTATTCCGAGCCGAATCGATTCGGCGATCAGTTGCGCACGGTTCACGGAATTCAACTTGCGGCTCGCCGCCGCGATTTCGTGCTGAACCGTTTTCTCCGAGATTCCAAGAATTTGGCCAATCTCCCAATTGGTCTTGCCGGCCGCGCACCAGAGAATAACCTCGCGTTCGCGCGGCGTGACCTTGGCCGCAACAGCCGCGCTGCGCTCGCTGCTATCGACGAGGAAGGCACGCAACCGGTTGTGCGCGTAAATTGAAACGATGTGCAGCGCACCGCGCTGCTCGCTGGACAGCTCGACCTTGCGCGCACCGAAGGTGACGATCGCCTGAAAGCCGCCGACGGAATGGAGCGGCACACTGTAACCATCCAGCATTCCGAACTCGGTGGCCTCGTTCATGACGCGCTTGGCGGAGCGACTGAGCGGCTTGTCGGCCAGCGCTTCCGACCAGACGAAGGCCTCGTTCGACATCTTGGTCCGGTAGATCACCGGATCGACATGCACGTAATTTTCTTCCACGTAACGCTCGAACCAGCCTTCCGGCCAGGCATTCAGCATGAAATAGGGATCGATTCGCTCACCCGGGAGCGGGATGCCGGACACCGCATAGCAATCCATGCCGAAGGCCCCCGCCACCTTGCCAAGGCAGGCAAGCACTTCGTCATTGTCGCGCGCGCGCGACGACTCGGTGATAAAATCGAACATCGCATTGGCTGTCGCCTGCCTGTCTGACATCCGCACCCTCAAGATAGCCAGTCATCACATCTGTGACTTCTAGCACAGCCCGCGACCGGCCGATCCGATTAACATTGGATTTCCAAGGGTATTGGCGAAGGTTAATGTTGCAGTCCCGCGGGACCTCCCAGCAAAGCGATAGCGTTCGCCGACGCGCTTTGACCCGGTTCAGATGGCGTTTAACACGGCATGCAACAGGGCAAAGATGCCGAAGGCGATCAGAATGCCCGCAGAGATCCGGCTGACCAGCGTCGCAAAACCCTCGGGGAGCCGTGTTCGCACCACGGTCACGGCGCCGCTCAGGAAGAACCACCAGGCAAGCGAGCCGAGGAAGACACCCGCCACCAGCAGCACGCCGGCCCAACCGCCCTCGCCCGCCGCAAGCCCCAATCCGGCAAAAATCGCTGCAAAGGATAGGATCGTCGCGGGATTGGCGATGGTGAGCAGGAAGGTCGCGGCAATCGTCGACAGCAGGCCGCGCGCCTGAACCTTGGCTGCGGAGACCGCTGAGCGCGGCTTCAGCCCAGCAATGCCAAGATAGATCAAGAACAGGCCGCCTAAGACCTGCAAGGGAAACTCGAGCCAGCCGAGATAGGATCCGAGTGCGGTGAAGCCGGCCGCAGCAAGAGCCGCATAGACGCCGTCGGCGATCGCGGTGCCCAACCCTCCGGCAACGCCGGCCCAGAAGCCACGCTCCAGCGTGCGGTTGATGCAGAGCGCTCCGATCGGCCCGAGTGGGGCGGCTATCGCCACCCCAAGTACGAGGCCCTTGCCGAAGAGGAGCGCATCCATGTCAATCGGTGCCGATTACATAACTGCGTTCGCTTGCCGTCGACAGCGCGATCATCGTCTCGCTTCGGGCAATCAGGCGCTCGCCCTTCAGATCGGCGAGGAATGTCTCGATGCCCGTAAGGTCGGCAGTTCGGATCTTCAGCATATAGGACCAGCTGCCCGTCACATGGTGACATTCGAGCACGGCCGGGTGGGATTCGGCGTAATCGCGGAAGGCAGCCTGTTCGGTGTCCTGCGGAAGTGTCACCAGCATGAAGGCAGTGATCGGCAGGCCAAGCGCTGCCGGATCCACCTCCAGCGTGAAACGCTTGATGGCTCCCGACGCGACAAGACGACGGATGCGTTCATTGACGGCGGAGGGAGAAAGCCCTACCACATCCCCGATGCTCGCAAGCGAACGGCGGGCATCTTCAGCCAAGAGATCGATAATTTTGCGGTCACTGGTATCCATGACCGCAGTTTATTTGCGTAAATCGATATTCCGCAAGATAATTCTTCGAATTACGGCGAAAAAGAGAATTCCCGCACGACGAGAGCCGCGCGGCTCATCTCGAGTCTAGCTCAGGCAGGTGCGGCCTGGCGCTGCTTTGCGAGCTCGGTGAGATCGGCCGCCTTTAACTCCACGGATTCGCCGCAGCCGCAGGCAGAGGTCTGATTCGGGTTGTGGAAGGTGAAACCGGACCGCAGCGTGGTCGTCTCGAAACCCATTTCCGTGCCCAGCAGATAAAGAACTGCGGCCGGATCGATCCAAACGGAAGCGCCGTACTTTTCGATACGGTCATCCTTCGGATTGGGTTCGGTGACCAGATCGATGGTGTATTCCATCCCGGCGCAGCCACCCTTCTTAATGCCCACGCGGATGCCCTTTGCATCGGGACCGGAATTCTCGACGATCGCCTTGACGCGTGCAGCAGCCGCATCGCTCATGGTCATTACCTGAAAGCCCATCGGCACAGTCTCCATCAACAACCGGGTTCAAGGTCCGGCGTTTCTCCTGGCAATGTAAGGGAGGCGCCTCGCCGGTTCAATAGCTTAAGCCCGTCACACGCCGCACGAGCGGCGCGTTGCGGACAGGCCTGTGTTTGATGATGATCAATCCTTGGGCATGACAGGACCACCCGGAAAACGTGATCTTTATCAGAAGCTTGAAACCCGCCTTTGCATGCGCCCCTCCTCGACGGCGATCAAAAATATTGCAGCGCACAGCGGAAACGGATGCAAACTCGGGCAAAGGGTTTCGAAATCGATCGAAATTTTGACCATTCGGTAAATTAATTCTCCGAACCAACACCAAGTCATTGTTCGTCCTTAATATTTCAGACTGGCACAGCGATTGCTTCGTTCTCTGGGAAACAAAAAAGGCGCCTGGCGCGCCTCCAGAAGCGGAGAACAGATATGGAAATCGGCGTCTTTATCCCGATCGGCAACAATGGCTGGCTGCTGTCGGAGAATGCCCCGCAATACAAGCCGAGCTTCGAGCTCAACAAGGCGATTACGCTCAAGGCCGAAGAATACGGCTTCGATTTCGCGCTTTCGATGATCAAGCTGCGCGGTTTCGGCGGCAAGACGGAGTTCTGGGACTATAACCTGGAAAGCTTCACGCTGATGGCAGGCCTCGCCGCCGTCACCTCGAAGATCAAGCTCTTCGGCACCGCCGCGACCCTGATCATGCCGCCGGCGATCGTTGCGCGGATGGCAACCACGATCGATTCGATCTCGAACGGCCGCTTCGGCGTCAATCTGGTCACCGGCTGGCAGCGCCCCGAATACAGCCAGATGGGCCTCTGGCCCGGCGACGACTATTTCTCCGACCGCTACGAATACCTCACCGAATACACAACCGTCTTGAAGGACCTGCTGACGACGGGCCAGTCGGACCTCAAGGGCAAACATTTCCAGATGGATGATTGCCGGATGAAGCCGATCCCGGAAGGCGATGTGAAGCTGATCTGCGCCGGCTCCTCCAATTCTGGAATGGCTTTTTCGGCTCAGTTTGCCGACTACAGCTTCTGCTTCGGCGTCGGCGTCAACACGCCCAAGGCCTTTGCGCCAACCAATGAGCGCCTGCTTGCCGCCACCGAGAAGACCGGACGCGACGTGCGCTCCTTCGTGCTCACCATGGTGATCGCCGAGGAAACCACCGAAGAAGCCTTTGCCAAGTGGGAGCACTACAAGGCAGGCGCCGATGAGGAAGCCATCAAATGGCTCGGCCTGCAGAGTGCCATCGACACCAAGTCGGGCTCCGACACCAATGTCCGCCACATGGCGAACCCTGTCTCTGCCGTCAACATCAACATGGGCACGCTGATCGGCTCCTATGCGGAAGTCGCCGCCATGCTCGACGAGATGAGCGAAGTGCCCGGCACCGGCGGCGTTATGCTGACCTTCGACGACTTCCTCGAAGGCATCGAGAAGTTCGGCAAATACGTGCAGCCGCTGATGAAGAGCCGCGCTCATGTGAACCAGATGCTGGAGGCCGCGGAATGAGCGAGGCCGTTGTAGCCGGCTATCAGCCACGTCCGGAGCTGACCAAGAGCGTCACGCTTCCCGCCCGCCCCGAGCCAATCACGCTCAAGCCGTCGGAAACGGCGGTCGTCGTGGTCGACATGCAGAATGCCTATTCGACTGAAGGCGGCTATGTCGATCTCGCCGGTTTCGACATAGCGGGCGCGAAGGGCACGATCGCCAATATCAAGAAGACGCTCGATGCCGCGCGCGAAGCCGGCGTGCTAGTCGTCTATTTTCAGAACGGCTGGGACCCTGACTATGTCGAGGCCGGCGGCCCCGGTTCACCCAACTGGCACAAGTCGAATGCACTCAAAACCATGCGCAAGCGGCCCGAGTTGCAGGGGCAACTGCTCGCCAAGGGCACCTGGGACTATGCGATCGTCGACGAGCTGCAGCCTAAGCCAGGTGATATCCTGGTACCGAAGAGCCGCTATTCCGGCTTCTTCAACACCAACATGGACAGCGTGCTCAGAGCCCGCGGCATCCGCAACCTCGTCTTTGTCGGCATTGCCACCAATGTCTGCGTCGAAAGCTCGCTGCGCGATGCCTTCCACCTCGAATATTTCGGCGTGATGCTCGAGGACGCGACCCATCACCTCGGTCCCGACTTCATCCAACAGGCGACCGTCTACAATGTCGAAAAATTCTTCGGCTGGGTGGCGACCGTCAACGACTTCTGCGGTGCGATCGGACAGGCAGCGCCTGCCGATGCAGCCGAATGATCATCCCACCAATCAAGGAGAGTGTGAGAATGCCCAAGACCATCGTCGTCCCCGAAGGCACATCCAAGCCGCTTGCCCCCTACTCGCCCGGCACGCTTGCCGATGGCATTCTCTATGTCTCGGGGACCCTTCCCTTCGACAAGAACAATGACGTCGTGCATGTCGGCGACGCCGCCGCACAGACACGCCATGTGCTGGAGACGATCAAGTCCGTCATCGAGACTGCCGGCGGCACCATGCAGGACGTCACCATGAACCACATCTTCGTCACCGACTGGGCCAATTACCAGGCGGTCAACAAGGTCTATGCGGAATACTTCCCCAGCAACGAACCAGCGCGTTACTGCGTGCAGTGCGGGTTGGTGAAGCCGGATGCGCTGGTCGAGATCGCGACGGTTGCGCATATCGGGAAGAAGTGAGCGGCGGTTAGGTTGGAGGGCGGCTTACCCCCCTCTGGCCTGCCGGCCATCTCCCCCATACGGGGGGAGATGGCAAACCGCGGACCTCACCAGAACCCGCCAAACTTGATCATCGTGCTCCCCAGAATCGGGCAAATCGCTGCCGCTCGGTGCTATCCCCCCTTGTGGGGGAGATGTCCGCCAGGACAGAGGGGGGTGCCAACCCGCCGCAACACATGGAAAGACCATGCATTACGACATTCACGGCCTGACCTCCCCCGATGCGCCGACCATCCTGCTCTCGTCAGGCCTCGGCGGCTCGGGCGGCTATTGGGCTCCACAGATCCCTGCCCTGTCGACACGCTTCCGCGTCATCACCTACGACCATCGTGGCTGCGGGAAAACCGGCGGCGAGGTGCCAGAGGTTGGCGGCATTTCCGCCATGGCCGATGACGTGCTCGAGATCGTCGAGACGCTGAAGCTCGAGAAATTCCACTTCATGGGTCATGCGCTGGGTGGCCTGATCGGGCTGGATCTGGCGCTGCGCCGGCCGGAACTGATCGAGAGCCTCGTGCTGATCAATGCCTGGAGCAAGGCCGATCCGCATTCGGGCCGCTGCTTCGATGTCCGCATTGCGCTCCTGGAAAACGCCGGTGTCGAGGCCTTCGTCAAGGCGCAGCCACTGTTTCTTTATCCAGCCATCTACATGGCGGACAATCCGGAGAAGATGGCCGCGGAAGAGGCGCACGCGCTCGCCCATTTCCAGGGTCGCGACAATATCCTACAGCGGATTGCGGCACTGCGCGCCTTTGATGTCGACGACCGTCTCGGCGAGATCCAAACGCCGACTCTGGTGATTGCCACCCGTGACGACCTGCTCGTCCCCTATTCACGGTCGCTGCGCCTCGCAGAAAGCCTGCCAAACGCAAATCTCGTGCTCACCGTCGCCGGTGGACATGCCGTCAACGTCACCTATCCGCAAACATTCAACAGCGCGGTGATCGACTTCCTGTCGACCCTCGAACACGCTTGAAGGAAACACCCATGCTGGCCACCAAGACCATAGCCCCTGTTGCCTCCGAAGGCAGCTCGCCGGAGGTGAGTGCGGCTTATCGCAACGGCATGGCCCGCCTCGCCGCAGCCGTGACCATCGTCACCACCGATGGCCCTGCCGGACGTGCGGGCTTCGCAGCAACTGCCGTCACCAGCGTCTCCGACAATCCGCCGACGCTGCTGGTCTGCCTCAACAAGGGCTCATCCGCCTATCCTGCCGTCAGCGCCAACGGGTTCGTTTCGGTCAACGTGCTTTCCGCGGAGCACGAACCCGTCAGCCGCCTCTTCGGTGGCAAGACGCCGGTCGATGAACGCTTCGCTGCCGCCACCTGGGAGACGACAGAGACCGGCACGCCGCGCCTCGTCGATGCGCTCGTCTCATTCGAATGCCGGATCTCGGAAGTGCATGACGGCAGCACCCATGAAGTGCTGTTCTGCGAAGCCCTCGACGTCACCACCCGCGAAGACGGCCAGGCGCTGGTCTATTTCGACCGGGGCTATCGCACCGTCTGAACAGCTATACCTAAACGCAAAACGGCCCGCGCAAGGCGGGCCGTTTCGTTGATAGCCTAATTCACTTAGTACCAGCCGACGGCGACCTGCGCCTCTTCGGACATGCGGTCCGGCGTCCACGGCGGGTCAAAGCTCATTTCCACTTCGACGCCCGACACGCCTTCGACCGAACCGACGGCGTTCTCGACCCAGCCCGGCATTTCGCCGGCAACCGGGCACCCCGGGGCGGTCAGGGTCATGACGATCTTCACCGTGCGGTCGTCCTCGATGTCGATCTTGTAGATCAGGCCGAGTTCGAAGATGTCGGAGGGAATTTCCGGATCGTAGACCGTCTTCAGCGCGGCGATGATATCGTCCGACAGGCGGGCGACTTCGTCCGCCGGGATCGCTGTGTGGATGATGCCGTCGCGGACATCGGGCTTGGTTTCGGTGTCACTCATGGTGTTCATTCCTCAGGCGAAGAAGCTGCGGGCGTAATCCAGCGCGTCCGCCAGCGCATCGACTTCTTCCCTTGTGTTATAGAGACCGAACGACGCCCGACAAGTGGAAGTCACGCCGAAACGGGCGAGCAGCGGCTGGGCGCAATGGGTTCCGGCGCGAACTGCAACGCCGCGACGGTCTATCATGGTGGAGACATCATGGGCATGAATGCCGGCAAGTTCGAAGGAGAAAATCGCCCCCTTGCCCGGCGCATTGCCGATGATCCGCAGCGAATTGATCGCCGAGAGACGCTCATGCGCATAGGCGCGCAGGCTTTCCTCATGGGCGGCAATTGCCGGACGCCCGAGGCTTTCCATATAGTCGAGCGCATAACCCAGCCCGATCGCCTGGACGATCGGCGGCGTGCCGGCTTCAAAGCGATGCGGCGGCTCGTTATAAGTGACGCGATCTTCAGCGACCTCGATGATCATTTCGCCACCGCCCATGAAGGGGTCCATATCCTTCAAGCGGTCCATCTTGCCCCAGAGCACGCCGATGCCCGAGGGACCGTAGAGCTTGTGGCCGGTGACGGCATACCAGTCGCAGCCGAGATCCCGCACATCAACCGGCATGTGAACGGCGCCCTGAGAGCCATCGACCATCACGGCAATGCCGCGCTCATGGGCGATGCGGCAGACTTCCTTGATCGGCACGACCGTACCGAGCGCATTCGACATATGGGTGATGGCGATCAGCTTGGTGCGCTCGGTCAGGCAAGCCACGAAGGCTTCCATGTCGAAGGCGCCGTCGTCGGTGACCGGCGCCCAGACCAGCTTGGCACCCTTGCGTTCCCTGAGGAAATGCCAGGGCACGATGTTGGAGTGATGCTCCATGATCGAGAGCACGATCTCATCGCCCTCGCCGATATGCTTCATGCCCCAGCCATAGGCGACCGTGTTGATCGCTTCGGTCGAGGACTTGGTGAAGATCACCTCGTCGATCGATGGGGCGTTGAGGAAACGGCGCACCTTTTCGCGCGCCGCCTCATAGGCATCCGTCGCAGCATTGGACAGGAAATGCAGGCCACGATGCACATTGGCGTATTCGTGGGCATAGGCGTGTGAAACGGCGTCGATCACTCTTTGCGGCTTTTGCGAAGACGCCGCATTGTCGAGATAAACCAGCGGCTTGCCATAGACTTCGCGCGACAGGATCGGGAAATCCCGGCGCACCGCCTCAACGTCGTATCCTGTCCGTGCCGCGATCGTGTCAGCCATGATGCTCCAGCCAGTCGGTGATGATCTCTTCCAGGGCCTCGACGAGCGGCTCGTTTTCGAGCTCCTCGACGATTTCGGCGACGAAGCCATTGATCAGCAGGGCGCGTGCCTTCTTTTCCGGAATGCCGCGCGACATCAGGTAGTAGAGATGGCTCTTGTGGATGTCGGCGACCGTCGCACCATGGGCGCACTGCACGTCGTCAGCGAAGATTTCGAGTTCCGGCTTCACCGAGAACTCACAATCATCCGACATCAGCAGCGTATTGCAGGCCATGCGGGCGTCGGTTTTCTGGGCATCCGGAGCAACCCGGATCATGCCCTGGAAGACGCCGTGGGCACGATCGAAGACAACGTTGCGGATGATTTCCGTCGAGGTCGTGTTCGGCACGTCGTGGCCGAGCGTCATAGTGACATCGGTATGCGTGTCGCCGCCGAGCAGGTTGACGCCGCGCAGCATGAAGTCGGAGCCTTCGCCCGCGGTCTTCACATGCACCTCCTGGCGCACCAGCTTGCCGCCGGCATTGACGATGAAGAGCCTGAACTTCGCATCCGTTCCCAGTTCGGCGCGGATCTGGCCGAGATGGGTGTCGGCATCACCTTCGCCCTGCAGGATGATCCAGGTAATCTCGGCGCCCTCGCCGAGCTTCAGATCGGCGACGACCGAGGCGAGTGCGGCCGAACCGCTCTGGCCGACATGACGCTCGATAACGGTTGCCTTGGAACCCTTGCCGAAGGTGGCGGGGAACCGCAGATGCAGCTGACCGGCCGCGTGAACCGACTGCAGCTCGATCGGCGCTTCGATCTCCGTGTCCTCTGCCACATCGAGCGTAAAGCCGTCGCGCACGAAAGCACCGTTCAGGCGGCCGATCGTGTCGTCCGCGTTGAAGGCTGTCAGACCGTCGGCAGCGGCGCCCGTGGAGAGCGCGTCGCGGTAGAGTGCGATGCTCAGACCATCCGGCAGCGCTGACGGCCGCTGGGCCACGCCCTGCAGGACGTTGAGCACATGAGCGCCCGACACCAAGGGGTCAACCGTCTTGGCAACAGCCTGCGGCTCATCCGCCGGAAGTGCACGCAGCAGCGCCTTGAGGTCGGTGTAGTGGAAGGTCTCGACGCGGCGCGTCGGAAGGCCCTGGCGCTTCAGCGCGTCGAACAGGCCGTCGCGCTTCAGAAGCACGGCGCCATCGCCCGGAAGGCTGCCGATCTGGTTAGTATAGGCGTCGATGAGCTGGGTCTCGGCTGCGGTGAGCCGGTTGGCCGCTTGCAAAGTCATCGTTGCAACTCCTTCAAAACTTGAAACCGCTTACGCTGCCTGACCGGTGATGTCGGCATAGCCGTTGGCTTCGAGTTCCAGCGCCAGGCTCTTGTCACCCGACTTGATGATCTGGCCTTGGTAGAGAACGTGAACGCTATCAGGCACGATGTAGTCGAGCAGGCGCTGGTAGTGGGTGATGACAACAGTTGCGCGGTCCGGACGCTTCAACGCGTTGACGCCATCGGCGACGATCTTCAGCGCATCGATGTCGAGGCCGGAATCGGTTTCGTCGAGAATGCAGAGCTTCGGCTCGAGCAGCGCCATCTGCAGGATCTCAGCGCGCTTCTTTTCACCGCCGGAGAAACCGACATTGAGCGGACGCTTCAGCATGTCTGGGTTGATCTTCAATTCGCCGGCGGCTTCCTTGACGCGGCGGATGAAGTCCGGCGTCGTCAGTTCGGCTTCGCCACGCGCCTTGCGCTGCGAGTTCATTGCAACCTTGAGGAACTGCATGGTGGCCACGCCCGGGATTTCGACCGGATACTGGAAGGCAAGGAAGATGCCCTTGGCAGCGCGCTCGGCCGGGTCGAGTTCGAGAATGCTCTCGCCGTTATAGAGGATGTCGCCTTCGGTGACTTCATAGTCTTCGCGACCCGACAGGATGTAGGACAACGTCGACTTGCCTGAGCCGTTCGGACCCATGATGGCAGCCACTTCGCCGGCCTTCACCGTCAGGTTCAGGCCCTTGATGATTTCGGTGCCGTCTTCGGCGATGCGGGCATGGAGATTTCTGATTTCAAGCATGTCTGTCTTCCTGTCCATCGGGCGGTTCAAGAGCCGCCTGTCGTTTCCTGTTGCGCCGCTGGCGCTTGTTCTTCAATCCGTCATCCTCGGGCTTGTCCCGAGGACACATGGGCGACCGACCTTGCGCAAGGCGCACTGGCCTTATCAGCCCTCGCTTAACTCAAGCCGTTTTTCGATCCGGTCGAGACGCAGCTTCAATTCCGCGATCTCGCCATCCTGCCTCGTCTCGTCGGTCATGAACCCGGCCATGTATTGCTTCACAGCCCGCATCTCTGCACGCATACCGACCATTTCCTCCTTCAAAGAAGAGAGGTCGGTGCGCATAATGCGCAGATGCTCTAAAATGAGATTCTCGACCTTCTCGTTCATTACCCCACGCTTCCCTCGAGCGAGATGTTGATCAGCTTCTGCGCTTCAACCGCGAATTCCATCGGCAGCTGCTGGATGACGTCTCGGACGAAGCCGTTGACGATCAGGGCGATGGCCTCTTCTTCCGGGATGCCGCGCTGCATGGCGTAGAACTTCTGGTCCTCGGAGATCTTAGATGTCGTCGCCTCGTGCTCCACCTTGACCGTCGAGTTCTTCACCTCGATATAGGGCACCGTATGCGCGCCGCAGGTGTCGCCGATCAGGAGCGAGTCGCAATTGGTGAAGTTGCGGGCGTTTTCCGCCTTGCGATGCATCGAGACCTGGCCGCGATAGGTGTTCTGCGACACACCGGCTGAGATGCCCTTGGAGATGATCCGGCTCTTGGTGTTCTTGCCGAGATGGATCATCTTGGTGCCGCTGTCGACCTGCTGATGGCCGTTGGAAACAGCGATCGAGTAGAACTCGCCCTGGCTGTCATCGCCGCGCAGAATGCAGGACGGATATTTCCAGGTGATGGCCGAGCCGGTCTCGACCTGGGTCCAGGAGATCTTGGAACGGTCGCCACGGCAATCGCCACGCTTGGTGACGAAGTTGTAGATGCCGCCCTTGCCGTCCTTGTCGCCCGGATACCAGTTCTGGACGGTCGAATACTTGATCTCGGCGTCATCCATGGCAACGAGTTCGACCACGGCTGCGTGCAGCTGGTTCTCGTCGCGCTGGGGTGCCGTGCAGCCTTCGAGATAGGACACGTAGGCGCCTTCTTCGGCGACGATCAGCGTGCGCTCGAACTGGCCGGTGTTCTTCTCGTTGATGCGGAAATAGGTCGACAATTCCATCGGGCAGCGAACGCCCTTCGGAATGTAGACAAAGGAACCGTCGGTGAAGACGGCGCAGTTCAGCGTCGCATAATAGTTGTCGGTGACCGGAACGACCGAGCCGAGATACTTCTTCACCAGCTCGGGATATTCGCGGATCGCTTCCGAGATCGACATGAAGATCACGCCGGCCTTCATCAGCTCTTCCTTGAAGGTGGTGACGACCGAAACCGAATCGAAGACGGCGTCGACGGCGATCTTCGAAGACTGGACGCCCGCCAGCATTTCCTGCTCTTTCAGCGGAATGCCAAGCTTTTCATAGACCTTCAGAAGCTCAGGATCGACTTCGTCGAGCGACTTCGGGCCGGCAGCCGTCTTCGGCGCGGCATAATAGTAGATGTCGTTGAAATCGATCTTCGGATAGTCGACGCGCGCCCAGGTGGGCTCGACCATCGTCAGCCAACGGCGATATGCGTCGAGGCGCCATTCGAGCATCCATTCCGGCTCGTTCTTCTTTGCCGAGATGAAGCGGACGATGTCTTCCGACAGGCCTTTCGGGGCCTTGTCGACTTCGATGGTGGTTTCAAAACCATACTTGTACTGATCCACATCGATCTGGCGCACCTGATCGATCGTTTCCTGCACAGCAGCCATGGTCGTTCTCCAATCTTGCCGGGCCAAATTCCGACAGCTTGTTAACGTTGGGCGGTGACCCGCCATATCTAAGGTTCCCGAGCCACCATTTCACCCTCTTGGCAAGGGAAAAACGAGGATCGGACCGGTTTTTTGCCGCTTATGCGGCCTGGCCAGCCGGTTTTCGCCGGGCGGCAATCTTCTCAAAGGTCGCAACGAAGCGATCAATGTCCGCTTCCGTTGTCGTCGGGCCGATCGACAGGCGCAGCGCTCCGGTTGCGGCATCCTCGCCCATCGCGGTCAAAACGTGGCTGGCGCCCACCTTGCCGGACGAGCAGGCCGCACCCGCCGACAATGCGACACCTTCCAGATCGAAGGCGATCTGACCGGTTTCAGCCTTCAGTCCGGGCAGATGGAAAAAGCTGGTGTTGCCGACCCGCGTTCCCCCCCGGCCGTAGATCATGGTGTCTGGCGCCACCGACAGCATGGCTTGCTCAGCCCGATCGCGAAGTGCAGACACATGCGCATTCCGCTCAACCAGGCCCGCCGCCATTTCGCGCGCAGCAGCGCCGAAGCCGGCGATCGCCGCGAGATTTTCAGTACCGGCGCGATGCCCCTTCTCCTGGCCCCCACCACGCACCAGAGGTTCCGGCATCAAGGTCTCGCCACGCGACACCAGCGCACCAACGCCCTTGGGGCCACCGAGCTTGTGGGCCGAGAGGATCAGGAAATCGGCTCCAAGGTCAGCGATGGCGATCGGCAAACGTCCCGCCGCCTGAACGGCATCCACAACAAGCAATCCACCGAACTTCTTTACGATGGCGGAGACATCCCGGATTGGCTGCACGATGCCGGTTTCATTGTTGACAATCATCACGGCAACAAGAGGCAAACCGTCGGCCGGATCATGCGCGGCCAGCAGCGCCGAAAGCGCATCGAGATCGAGAACACCCAAACGCGTCACCGGTATTTCGGTGATCTGATGAGCGGCAAAGCGTCCGCCGGCTCGGACAGCCGGATGCTCGATCGCGGAAACGTAGAGCCGACCGAGCGAAACACGCGACTTGCCCATCCGATAGACCGGCGACAGCACCTGATTGGCGGCTTCGGTCGCGCTTGCGGTAAACGTCACATGAGAGGCTTCCGCGCCAACGAGACTTGCGACCTCGCGGCGGGCCTTTTCGATGAGGGCACGCGCCGCGCGTCCTTCGGCATGCACTGAAGACGGGTTGCCGGGCATTGCGAGCGCCTCGACCATGGCATCGCGCGCCGCGCCCATCAGGGGTGCGGTGGCGTTCCAGTCGAGATAGATGCGCTCAACAGCCATCCTGGCTTCAGACTCCCATACACGTGGCGGCGCATTTTCCTTGAAATTTCCGCCGGGCTTGCCTTATGACACCTTCACCCCGGATGCGACGTCATCCAGTTTCGAACGGTTCTAAACTTCGTTCTAGAAAAGCTGACTGACGCCGTCAAGTCAGCTTTCTAATTTGGTGTTGACGAACCGCAAAAATGTCAGGGACCGGAACCTTATGCCCGAAGTGATTTTCAACGGCCCCGCCGGCCGTCTCGAAGGCCGTTATCAGCCCTCCAAGGAAAAGAGCGCACCGATCGCGATCATCCTTCATCCGCATCCGCAATTCGGCGGGACGATGAACAACCAGATCGTCTACCAGCTGTTCTACATGTTCCAGAAGCGCGGCTTCACCACGCTCCGCTTCAACTTCCGCGGCATCGGCCGCAGCCAGGGCGAGTTCGACCATGGCGCCGGCGAGTTGTCGGATGCCGCATCGGCCCTGGACTGGGTGCAGAGCCTGCATCCGGATTCGAAGAGCTGCTGGGTTGCCGGCTACTCCTTCGGCTCCTGGATCGGCATGCAGCTCCTGATGCGTCGCCCTGAGATCGAAGGCTTCATGTCGATCGCGCCGCAGCCGAACATCTATGACTTCTCCTTCCTCGCCCCCTGCCCATCGTCCGGCCTGATCATCAATGGCGACAGCGACAAGGTGGCACCTGAAAAAGACGTCATCGGCCTCGTCGACAAGCTGAAGACGCAGAAGGGCATCCTCATCACTCATAAGACGGTGCCGGGCGCCAACCACTTCTTCAACGGCCAGGTGGAAACGCTGATGGCGGAGTGCGAGGACTATCTCGACCGTCGCCTCGACGGCGAACTGGTCCCCGAGCCGGCTGCCAAGCGGATCCGGTAAGATGATCCGGATCGTGGCCGATACAAATGTGCTCGTCAGCGCTTGTATCGGCCGCGGTCCAGCCTCGAAAGTGATCGAGGCGTGCCTGGACGGACGCCTTGTCCCTTTCCTGTCCGGTCCATTGCTACTCGAGTACCGCGACGTTCTGTCCAGGACCGAGCCTTTTGTTCAGGCACGATTGTCCGCCAATGAACGTTTAGCATTGCTGGAAATTTTCGTTTCTCGCTGCCACTGGCGCACGGCGCACTTCAAATGGCGGCCCAATCTCGTCGATGAAGCCGACAATCACTTGATCGAATTGGCAATCTCGGCCAACGCGCATATAGTCGTGACGTCGAACATCCGAGATTTCGAAAAGGCGGAGCTCAGGTTCCCGCATATCAAGATCGAGACACCCGCAGCGACCGTTCGGAGGCTTGAACATGAACGCTTTAACCGTTGAGCTGAGTTCCGAGGTTCACGAAAAGGTGGATCTGATCGCGGCGGAAAAGGGTGTCTCTCCTGAACGCCTTGTATCAGAAATGGCAGCGGAAATGGTAAAGCAGCACGAAGCTTACCGCTTGTTCGAGGAGATGGCCGCCCGCGGCAGGGGAAGAGAGGCGGAAGCCCTCGCCTTGCTTCGTCGCGACTGACCGTCGTGTTCGATTACAGACTGTGATGCTTTGAATGACCTCACCCATGACATTTGACGCCGTCGGCCTCGCAGGTGGCGGAAACCGTTGCTACTGGCAGAGCGGCTTCTTGAAGGCTTTCAGCGAGCATCAGCCGCTCAATCCGCGCTTCTATGTGTCCGTTTCTGCCGGGGCCTATCACGGCGCGATGTTTCTTGCCGGTGTCGGCGATCGGGTTCGCGAGTCCGCCTTCGCATTCGCCGAAAAGGGGCATCGTGGCATTGACTGGCGCGCGCTGAGGCGGCGGCAATCGCCGCTGGTCGTCGGTGCTCTGTTTCGACAATTGCTCGCCAGCGAATTCGGCGAGGCAGAACTCGCCGCATTGAAGGCTGCACCGCCGATGCTGATCCAGCTCTCCGGCGTTCCGGACTGGATGCCGGGTGCGCTCGGGGCGCTGGGCTCGATCGGCGCCTATCAGATCGAAAAGCTTTTGACCGACGGCACCCATTCCAAGGCAGGGCTTCGCATGAAACTGCGTCCGACCTGGTTCTCCACGCACAATGTCGACTATCCCGGTGAGCTGGTCGATGCACTGATGGCGACCTCCTCGGTCCCACCCTTCATGCCGGTCGGAAGGGTCCGCGGCCGGGCCTATCTCGATGGCGGCCTCGTCGACAATCCGCCCCTGATGAAGCTTTCAGAAGTCGAAGCGAAAGGCTGGAAGACGCTGCTGCTCTCGACCCGCTTTGGCCGCACGCCGCCGGCGGTCGCCAACCGCATCGTCGTCGGCCCGAGTGAAGACATTCCGGTCAGCAAGTTCGCCGTCGGCGACGCAGCCGGCATCCGGCATGCCTATGAAGTGGGCTTGCGGGATGGCCTCGCCTTTGCAAAATCCGCATAATCGGCTCGGGTCATCTGAAAGAAGCGGCAGGGTTCCCCTCGCACGGAGCGCATGTCGATTTCCCGGAAGCCTGTGTTTTTGAGGATGTGTAATGAGGCCGCGTTGTCGACATGCGCCATGGCTTCCAGCCGTTCCCCGACCTCCGTCTCGAAGAACCACCCCACCAGAGCGCTGGCGATCTCGCTCGCGTAACCTTGATCCCATTTTGACCGCTCGATCGAATAGGCAAGTTGATGAACTTGGGCGTCTTCGTACCAACTGATTCCGGCGCGCCCCACGAATTCCGAACCATTGGCCGTCATCAGCTTCAAGGTGGAGAAGCCTTGGCGGCGAAAGCCTGTACGCCACCCCGCCAGCCGCTCTCTTGCATAGTCCCGATCCCAGGGCTTGCCATGCCCGACATAGACGCTGGTCTCCGGCGTGCCGTGCAATTGGACGAGACGCTCTTCGTCACCATCTAACCACCTTGTGAGCGCCAGGCGCAGCGTCCGCAGAAGCGCGGATTGCGCCAGCACACCGCCGCTTACCGGCTGGCTGACACCCGTCGTCCCCGGAAAGGTGAGCGGCAGCCCGCTTGCCGATCGTACCGCCAGATAGGCCCAGGCCTCGGCTTCCATCGCGTCGCCATCGAAGCCGGCCTGTTCTGCGCTCATGACCTCCGCTCCTCTCTCCGCGGCCAATCGCACAAGATCGGCCATGATCGTGCGGTTCAGGCGGCCGCCGCCACAGATGACATAGGTTTTCGGCGGGGTCGGCAGATGCCTTGCAGATTTGAGGATCGCCGCAGCCGAGACATAAGCCAGCGTGCGCGCACCGTCGGACAGCTCCGCCTCGTGGCCCTCAGGCGGGCGAAAATCGTTGCGGTCCAGCGACCGGCGCTTGCTTGCCGTGAAAAACGGATTGTCCAGATAGCGCTCGGCGAGCACCATGATCACCGAACCTTCCGAGGCGATCCGGCCACCGTCATCATAGGGAATGCCGGCATGAGCCTCGACCCATTGATCGATCAGCGTATTGCCCGGTCCACTGTCGAAGCCGATGATCGTGCCGTCGTGGTCGAGGAAGGTCAGGTTCGAGATGCCGCCGATATTGACGAAGCAGACCGGCCAGCGATCCGCCGGCAATTGCTGCGCCAGCGCCTGATGATAGACCGGCACCAGCGGCGCGCCCTGTCCGCCATGGGCCATATCATTGGCGCGCAGGTCGTAGACGACATCGGTGCCGGTTTCGCTCGCCAGGAGCTGACCGTCGCCGAGCTGCACGGTCAGCGCTTCGTCGGGCCGATGCAGAACGGTCTGACCATGAAAGCCGATGAGGTCGATATCCTTTGGCTCCAGCTTCTGTTGCTGCAGGAAAAGACGGACGGCTTCGGCATGACGTAACGTCAGGTCTCTCTCCATACGGGAGAGCTCGCCCGGCCGCTCGTTGCGTTGCCTGATCGTCTTGGCATCTTCCAGCGCCTGCTTCAGCCGGTCGCGGAAGGCCGGCTCGTAGGGAACAGACAGGAAGCCACCACGCTCGACCACCGCCTCGCCATCGGTGCGCAACAGCGCCACGTCGATGCCGTCCATCGACGTGCCGCTCATCAACCCGATAGCCGTCCTGATTTCCGCCATTTGCCACCCGATTCGGCTGCCGTTCACGCCGGACATTCATGACCGAGACGGGTGCACAATTCAAAAAACAATGCTAAAGCCCGCGCGGATTTCCAAGATTACCACCGAAAGACCAGAGAAACCGAAAGCAACAGCGTCATGACGAAGTTCAAGTCCGATTTCCTCCGCATCCTCTCCGAGCGCGGCTTCATTCATCAGATGTCCGATGAAACGGGGCTCGACGACCTGCTCGCCAAGGAAAGCGTGACGGCCTATATCGGCTATGATCCGACGGCATCCAGCTTGCATGTCGGTCACCTGATGCAGATCATGATGCTGCGCTGGTTTCAGCAGACCGGCCACCAGCCGATCTCGCTGATGGGCGGCGGCACGGGCATGGTCGGCGACCCCTCCTTCAAGGAGGAAGCCCGCAAGCTGATGACGATCGATACGATCGAGGAGAACATCGCCTCGATCAAGCGCTGCTTCTCGCATTACCTCGACTACGACCAGGGTCCGAAGGGCGGCGCCCTGATGATCAACAATGCCGAATGGCTGCGCCCGCTGAATTACCTCGAGTTCCTGCGCGATGTGGGCCGCCACTTCTCGGTCAACCGCATGCTGTCCTTCGACAGCGTCAAGACGCGCCTCGACCGCGAGCAGTCGCTGTCCTTCCTCGAATTCAACTACATGATCCTGCAGGCCTACGACTTCGTCGAGCTCAACCAGCGCTACGGCTGCCGGCTGCAGATGGGCGGCTCGGATCAGTGGGGCAATATCATCAACGGCATCGATCTCGGCCACCGCATGGGCACGCCGCAGCTCTATGCGCTGACCGCACCGCTGCTCACCACCTCCTCGGGTGCCAAGATGGGCAAGTCGGCATCGGGCGCTGTCTGGCTCAACGCCGACCTCTTGCCGGTCTATGACTTCTGGCAGTACTGGCGCAACACCGAGGATGCCGATGTCGTCCGCTTCCTCAAGCTCTTCACCATCCTGCCGATGGACGAGATCGCACGTCTCGCGGCACTTGGTGGCTCGGAGATCAACGAAGCCAAGAAGATCCTCGCCACGGAAGTGACGACGCTGCTGCATGGCCGGGAAGCGGCCGAGCAGGCTGCCGAGACCGCGCGCAAGACCTTCGAGGAAGGTGCGCTCGCCGATACGCTTCCGACCATCGAGGTTGCCTCTGCGGAACTCGAGGCTGGGATCGGCTTGCTCGGACTGATCGTCAAGGCGGGCCTTGCAGCCTCCAACGGCGAAGCCCGTCGTCATGTCCAGGGTGGTGCGGTCAAGATCAACGATGCCGGCGTCTCCGATGAGCGCATGTCTGTGGGCAGTGCAGAGGTCACGGCGGATGGCGTTATCAAGCTGTCGCTCGGCAAGAAGAAGCACATTTTGATCAAGCCGGTCTGATCACCGACCAAGCCATCAAAACACCCTTCGAAAAGCCCGCAATCGCGGGCTTTTCTGTATCCGTAAACAGTCGTTAACGTGTGGCGCATTTTTCGCCAGCACACCTGCTCTGCCGCATATCACGGCAACCTCATGCACAAATGCATAGCAGTCGCATATTATTTGCACTGCACAATCTTGTTTTACGGGCGTATAAGAAGGTCAATCGCCGATGCGGGAAAGACCGCAGGATCAGCGAAAATTTCGACGAGGAAACGACCATGAACCCGATCCGCATTGCAAAGAACTGGATCAGCTACCGCCGCACGATGAACGAACTGGGCAACCTGTCTTCGCAGACCCTGAACGACATCGGCATCACCCGCTACGAGATCCGCAACATCGCTTCGCGCTCGTTCCGTTAATCGGATCCTGCACAAAGCAGCCTGTCAAACGGCACCGCATGGTGCCGTATTTGATTCCGGCTTCACCAAATTGAACGCCCGGCCCGCTGCATGGCTCCAGACACGATGGACCTCGCGCCGCGAGGCGTGATATGGAGCCGCCCATGACGAACAGCACCTTCTCCCCCATTCATATTATCGGCGGCGGTCTTGCAGGCTCTGAAGCCGCCTGGCAGGTCGCGCAATCCGGCGTTCCGGTCATGCTGCACGAGATGCGCGGCGTGCGCGGCACGGATGCACATAAGACCGACGGCCTTGCCGAGCTGGTCTGCTCCAACTCCTTCCGCTCCGATGACGCGACGTCGAACGCCGTCGGTGTCATCCATGCCGAAATGCGGCTCGCCGGCTCGTTGATCATGGCTTGCGCCGACAGGCATCAGGTCCCCGCCGGTGGCGCGCTCGCGGTCGACCGCGATGGCTTCTCCGAGGCTGTCACAGCCGAGATCCAGCGGCATCCGCTGATCACGGTCGTCCGTGAGGAAGTGACCGCCCTGCCGCCGGAAGACTGGGATCTCGCCATCATCGCGACAGGCCCCCTCACCTCGCCGGCGCTAGCCGAAGCCATCCGCGAACGGACAGGCAAGGACGCGCTGGCTTTTTTCGACGCTATTGCGCCGATTGTGCATACCGACAGCATCAACATGGACATCTGCTGGTACCAATCGCGCTACGACAAGGTCGGACCTGGCGGCACGGGCAAGGACTATATCAACTGCCCGCTCGACGAAGCGCAGTACAATGCCTTCATCGATGCGCTGATCGCCGGTGACGCCGTCGGCTTCAAGGAATGGGAAGGCACGCCCTATTTCGATGGTTGCCTGCCGATCGAGGTGATGGCCGAGCGTGGTCGCGAGACGCTGCGCCACGGGCCGATGAAGCCGATGGGCCTCACCAACGCCCACAATCCGACCGTCAAGCCTTATGCTGTCGTCCAGCTGCGCCAGGACAATGCGCTTGGCACGCTCTACAATATGGTCGGTTTCCAGACGAAACTGCGCTACGGCGCCCAGGCCGAGATCTTCCGGATGATTCCAGGTTTGGAAAATGCCGAATTCGCCCGCCTCGGCGGCCTGCATCGCAACACCTATATCCATTCACCGACGCTTCTCGACCAGAGCCTGCAGCTGAAAGCGCGGCCCGGGCTGCGCTTCGCCGGCCAGATCACCGGTTGCGAAGGCTATGTCGAGAGCGCCTCGATCGGCCTGCTGGCCGGTCGCTTCGCAGCGGCGCAGCGGAAGGGCGAGACACCAAGCATTCCGCCGGCGACGACGGCGCTCGGCTCGCTGCTCAACCACATCACCGGCGGCCACATCGTCTCCGACGAAGAGCCGGGCAAGCGCTCGTTCCAGCCGATGAACATCAATTTCGGATTGTTTCCCGAGCTCGAGCCCGGTTCGATTGTCAAGCCTGAGGGCGTCAAGCGCTTCCGCGGCAAGGACAAGACGATCATGAAGCGACAGCTGATCGCCGCACGGGCACTCGAACACTGCAAGACCTGGCTGGGTGCTGCCTGACGGCGGCAGACAGCGTCAGCCGGTCGCGCCCGAGGCAGCGTCCGGCTCCCGGTCTGCATGGCCGAGATAGTTGCCGAGCAGCCAGAGGGACACCTCCGCCGCGATGGCCGGATTGGCGAAGGTGAACTCGCCATTGTGGAAGGATGCGTCGAGAAACTCGACGGCAATTCCTTTGCCGTTCGGCAAGGGGCTCACACGCACCGTACCAGGCTCGATCAGGTGGCAGGCGAAATGGTTGCGCATGCTGCGCATGAAGCCCGCCTTGTTGTCATGCAGACGGACGAAGACGGCCTTGCCGTCGACCGTGGCGTGCAGGCTGCGGATTGCCTCCTGCGGAAAGGCGCGGCCGAATTCGAGAATGGCGAGGCCAGCATCCTGAAACCCGTCATCCTCCTGGCGCACCATGCGCGAGGAGAAATAGGCCAGCGCCAGGATGAGCGCAAAGACGATACCCCAGGTCACCATGATTTGCTCTCGCTTCCTTCCGCACACACACACTATCGCAATGGCTGCTAACAGGCGAGCCTTGCGTGAACGTGGTGTGCCTGGGAAGTCGCGCCGTCTCAGAGCCGACCGGTCAGCAGCAGGCGCATCATCGCCATCTGCCGTCGCCATTGCGGCGGACGAATATCGGTCGAGAGAGCGGTATGGCCGATCTTCATCGCCCGCTTGAGCACAGGTTCTGCGAGCGTCGCGGGCAGGAAGGCGGCAAGCAGGCTTTTCGGCATCGCCCCGGCCGCCCTCGCCTTGCGCAGGTGATCGAGACCGAAACCGGCAAAGGCCTGGATGGCGGCGGTCATCCGCTCGTCGTTGCCCCCGGCGAGGAATCCGTCCCGGTCGAGCCCGACGGAGGCAAGGATCTGTGTGGGCAGGTAAACCTGCCCTCGGGCGCGATGGATCGGCATCAGCAGGATCGCGCCGGCAACGGCAAGTGCCACCCCCGCATGGCCTGCGATCTCGGAGGCAGCTTCGGCAGCTTCTGCATCGAGGACCAGCGATGACAGCTGAATGAGTGCCGCTGCCGTCTCTCCGGCGTAGCCTTCGAACATCGCCGTCGTTTCCATCGGATCGTCATAGAGGTCGAAGATGCGTGCATCGGCCATGGCGACAAGCGGCGCTACCGGCAGGCGATGGTCCTGCACAGCAAGAAGAAGCTCGGCGGCAACAGGATTTCCCGCCGTCTCGCCATGGGCGGCGCCTTCCAGCAGATCCCGCCAGTATTGCAGCCGCACTTCGCCCGGCAAGGGTTCGCGCACGAGGTCGCGCACGCGGGCGAGCTCGGCGTTATAGGCATAGAGCGCAACGATCGCGGCACGCCGATCGGCCGGCGTCAGGAGGCTTGCCAAGTAGCGGTCGCGATCCGTCTCCTGCAGAGCCCGCAGGCAAAGCGCCTCATTGGCCGACGGAATCTCGCTCACGATGCACCTTTCGAGGATGGTCAGACCGCAATCAAGGCGGCAGCGACCGGGCGTTGCTCGGCCAGCATGATGTTATACGTGCGTACCGCAGCACCGGTTCCCATGGGGTCGGTGGCAATGCCCTTCGCCTTTAGCGCGGACCGCAGATCGGGATCGACCAGACGCAACTGCCGACCGGTGCCCAAGAGCAGGAACTCGATGCCGGCCTCGGAGAACACACGCGCAAGCGAGCCTCGGGTTATCGGCTCCTCCTCGGTCTGCTCCCAGCCATAGACGCCGGAGGGAAGGAGGAGAAGCGAGCCCCGATGCGACATGTCGGCGAAGCGGAAACCGCCATTGCCATAGCTGTCGATGCCGGGCCGCCCCGGGAAATGGGCGTCACGGATGGTGACGCCCTTATCTCCGAAGCCGAAGACCATCGGTTCAGGCTCCGGCCTTGGCCGGCATCTTCTCGCCTTCGCTGTCGTCCTGCTGGAAGGATTCCGGACGCAGCTTGAAGGCGATCAGAACCGGACCGGCGATGTAGATCGACGAGAAGGTCCCGATCAGAACGCCTGCCAGCATGGCGAAGGTGAAGGAGGCAATGACTTCGCCACCGAACAGATAGAGCGCGCCAAGGGCGAGGATCGTACTTCCGGCCGTCAGGACCGTACGCGAGAGCGTCTGGTTGATCGACTCGTCGATCAGCACCTCGAGCGGCATCTTCTTGTATCGCCTGAGGTTTTCTCGCATGCGGTCATAGACGACGACCGTATCGTTCAGCGAGTAACCGATGATCGTCAGGATGGCCGCGATACTCGTCAGGTTGAATTCGATCCCTGTCAGGACGAACAGGCCGAGCGTGAAGACCACGTCGTGCAATGTCGCGATGATAGCACCCAGCGCGAACTGCCACTCGAAGCGGAACCAGATGTAGATCAGGATGCCGAACAGGGCTGCAGCAACGCCGATCGTCGCGGAATAGGTCAGGTCGCTCGAGACCGACGGCCCGACCACTTCGACACGGCGGAAGTCGTATTCGGCTTCCAGTTCACCGCGCACCTTGGTCAGAGCCGATTGTTCGGCATTCTCGCCGCCATCTTGCGCCTGCAGACGGATCAGCGCGCTGGCATCGTCGCCAAAGCCCTGGGCCTGTACTTCGCCGAGGTTCAACTGGCTCAGACGGTCGCGGATATCGGAGAGATCGGCGGTTCCGTCGCGCGCCTGCACCTCGATGATCGAGCCGCCCTTGAAGTCGATCCCGAGGTTCATGCCAACAGTCGCAAAGCCGACCAGCGAGGCAACCGAGATAAGCATGGCCAGTCCGAAGTTGAACTTGCGGGCTGCCATGAAGCGGATGTTGCGGTTGTCGAAGAAACCGGTGCGTACGCTCTTCGGAATGTGCTTCGGGCGCTTCCAACGGTACCAGAAGGCCATCAACCAGAAGGTCAGGGTGAAGGCGGTGAAGACGGTCGTGACGATACCGATCGACAGGGTGACGGCAAAACCGCGGACCGGGCCGGACCCGAGGAAGAAGAGGACCACGGCAGCAATCAAGGTCGTCAGGTTGGCGTCGACAATCGTCGCGAAAGCCTTCTTGAAGCCGACTTCGATGGCCTGCACCAATGGTCGGCCGTTGCGGGCTTCCTCTCTTATGCGCTCGTAGATCAGAACGTTCGAGTCGACCGCCATACCCATGGTGAGCACGATACCGGCAATACCCGGCAAGGTCAGCGTCGACCCGATCAGCGACAAGGCCGCAAGGATCATGGCGATGTTTGCCGCAAGCGCGATGTTCGCCATTACACCGAAGGTGCCGTAGAAGGCGAGCATGAAGACGACGACCGCGATACCGCCGATGATGCTGGCGGTCACGCCGGCATTGATGGAGTCCTGGCCGAGGCCCGGGCCGACGGTGCGTTCCTCGACGACGGTCAGCGTGGCAGGAAGCGCACCGGCGCGCAGCAGAACTGCGAGATCATTTGCGCCTTCGACCGAGAAACTGCCGGAGATCTGACCGGAGCCACCAAGGATCGGCTCGCGGATAACAGGTGCGGAGATGACCTGCTGGTCGAGGACGATGGCGAAGGGCTTGCCGACATTCTCCTGCGTCGCCTGGGCAAAACGCTGGGCGCCGCGGCTGTCGAAGCGGAAGCTGACCACTGGCTCGTTGGTGCGCTGGTCGAAAGCGGCCTGAGCATCGACGAGATTTTCACCCGAAATCAGCGCACGACGTTCGATCAGGTAAGGGACAGCCGGGTCATCGGCCGAGTAAAGGACCTCCGACTGTGCCGGCGGACGCGTATTGATCGCTTCCGTGACCGGCATCGTCGTGTCGACCATGTGGAACGACAGTTTGGCGGTCTGATTCAGAAGCGCCTTCAGACGCTGCGGATCGGTCAGACCGGGAACCTGAACGATGATGCGGTCATCACCCTGGCGCTGGATGAGCGGTTCGGTCGTTCCGAGCTCGTCGACGCGGCGCCGCACGACTTCCATCGACTGTGTGAGCGCCGAAGACACGCGGTAGTCGATGCCATCATTGGTCAGTGTCAGACGCAGCAGGCCGTCTTCCGCCTGCTCGAGAGCGACTTCCGTCACGGAGCCGCCGGTCAGGCCGCCAACGCTGACGGGATCGGTCAGCGAGCGCAGCGCCTCGATGGCTTCCGGCATCTTGTCCGCATCGGTGATGCGCACCTGGATCTGCTGGCCGACGCCGGAAAGGCCCGTGTAGCGGATACCGGCTTCGCGCAGCTGGGTCCGGACGTCGCCGACGATCGTCTCAAGGCGTTCCTTGACGATGTCCTGACGCTCGAGCTTCAGCATGATGTGTGAGCCGCCCTGGAGGTCGAGGCCCAGCGTCACCTTGTTCGTGGGGAACCACGAGGGAAAAGCTTCCAGTTCCTCGTCCGTGAAGGCATTTGGCAGGGCGACAAGAACGCCGAGCGCAACGGTCAACCAGATGAACAATGTCTTCCAGCGGGAAATGTAAAGCATGGAACTCTCGAATCAGGGCATCGGAAAATGGCAAAGGCCGGCGCGAGGCCGGCCCAGCGGGATCAGGCGGCGGTTTCGGTCTTGACCGGCTCGCCCTTGACACGGACTTCCGCCACATACTGGCGCATCGCACGAACCTTCACGCCATCGGCGATTTCCAGTTCGAGTTCCTTGTCGTCGATCACCTTGGTGACCTTAGCGACGATGCCGCCACCCATGATCACCTGATCGCCACGACGAATGGCAGACAGGGTCTCTTCACGCTTCTTCATCTGCGTCCGCTGCGGACGGATCAGGAAGAAATACCAGACCACCATCAGCGGTGCAAAGAGCAGCAGCATTTCCAGTCCGGATCCCATCGCGCTTGGGGCAGCGGCTGCGTCCTGGGCAAAGGCCTCGGTGATAAACATGAAAGACTCCCTATTGAAGCGTATTGGAGGAGCCGCGCGGCCCCCTCGTCAGGTCGCCGGAATATAGTGAGAGGGCCCATGAATGCAACAGAAACAGCGCTGAAGCGTACCATTTTCAGGCGCCCTACCCTTTATGCCCGCAATTCTGCGTGATACCGCCCGACCTGAGGCTTGCACAGCCGGACCGGACGACGAGGAGCACGACGATGGATGATCAGAGCGTGAAGGCACTTCTGGCCGAAGTGAAGCGCCTCACAGAGGCCGTGGAACGGCTCGCGGGGCCGCCACCTGCCGTGAACGACTGGGAGGCCGCCGACTGTTTCGTCTGGTCTCCGGCACGGCTCCACCTACAGCCCGTCAAGCGCCCGAACCGCGTGGAACTGGGCCTCATCCGCGGCGTCGACCATGTGCGTGACATCCTGCACGAAAACACGTTGCGCTTCGCCGAAGGCTTTCCTGCCAACAATGTATTGCTCTGGGGCGCACGCGGCATGGGCAAGTCGTCGCTGGTCAAGGCGGTGCATGCAGACATCGTCAAGACGAACGGCATCGCGCTGAAGCTCGTTGAAGTGCATCGGGAGGATATCGCAACGCTTCCCGGCCTGCTCGACATCATCAAGGATGCGCCGCACCGGATCGTCGTCTTCTGCGACGACCTCTCCTTCGACCATGACGACACCGCCTACAAGTCATTGAAGGCGGCACTGGACGGCGGCGTCGAGGGACGGCCGGACAATGTGCTCTTCTATGCAACATCCAATCGGCGCCATCTGCTGCCACGCCACATGATGGAAAACGAGCAATCAACGGCGATCAACCCGTCGGAAGCCGTTGAGGAGAAGGTCTCGCTCTCGGACCGTTTCGGCCTCTGGCTTGGTTTCCACAAATGCAGTCAGGACGACTATCTGACGATGATCGACGGCTATGCCGCGCATTTTTCACTGCCGCTTCCCCGCGAGCAGTTGCATCACGAGGCTCTGGAATGGGCCACCACCCGCGGCGGACGCTCGGGCCGCGTCGCCTGGCAATACATCCAGGATCTCGCCGGACGCCTTCGGATCTCCACCGACCGCCGCTGAGACAAGCCACTTCTGGAAACAGAAAAGCCCGGAGCGCGAGCTCCGGGCTTTTTCACCACCTGGTACGCAACACACTATTCCAGGTAGGTGATCGGGTTGACCGGGGCTGCATCCTTCCGGACTTCGAAGTGCAGCATCGGACGCTTGACGTTGCCGGTCATGCCTGAGGTCGCGATCGTCTGGCCACGCTGGACCTTCTGGCCACGCTGGACGGACAGGCTGTCGGCATGGCCGTAGACGGTGACCTTGCCATCGTCGTGACGGACGAGAACGGTATTGCCGAGTTCCTTGAGGCCGTTGCCGGCATAGATGACAACACCGTTTTCGGCAGCCTTGATCGGCGTGCCCTGCGGCACGGAAATCGCGATACCATCGCTGCGCTTACCATCGATATTGGCGCCGAAATTGGCGATCACGGCACCACGGGCCGGCCAGCGATACTTGCCGATGCCGGTCATCTCAGGAGCAGCCGTTTCCGGCTTGGCGGCGGCGACTTCCGTGACCGACTTGTTGGCGGCCGGGGCCTGGTATTCGGCAGGCTGACCTGCAGCCGGCACGGAAGCTGTCTGGACGGGGTCGGCGGCGGGTGCTGCGGGAGTCTGGGCGACGGCGGGAGCCGCGCTGCTCTTGGCCGGCACCACGAGCGCCTGCCCGATGCGGATATTGCCGGTCGTCAGACCGTTCGCCTTCTTGAGATCATCGACCGTGACGCCGTTCGCCTTGGCAATGCGCGCCAGGGAATCACCCGGCTTCACAATGTACGAACCGGCGCCGGCGCCCGCACCTGCATCCGACTTGCCGGTGGCGGCCGATGCCGAGACCTGCTGCTTCTCACGGGAATTCGGGGCATTCGGCAGGACAGCGACGTTCTGCTGCTGGTCGCCCGGCAGCACAGGCTTGCGGCCATCGGTCGGCAGGCCGGAAGCGTCGGCGGCAGCGCGGGCCGCATTCGGACCGCCGAAGGTCGGGATGATCACAAGCTGGCCGGGAGCCGCGTCACTGACATGGGTCAGACCGTTGGCTTTCAGAATTTCCTTCTGCGGCACACCGTAGCGATCAGCGAGCGTCGCGATGGTCTCGCCGGGCCGCAAGGTCACGCGTGCAGCACCCGCTGTCGACCAACCGCCCTGACGGGGCGTAGAGCCGGTCGAGGTCGGCTCGACCAGAACCTGGCCTGGATTGACGGCCGCAACCTGACCGGACTGCGGCTGAGGCGCAGACGGGAAAGGCTGCGCCATGGCAGCGGAACGATCGGAATTGTTGCCTGCGCCAGACGGTGCCGCCAGTTCGGCACGCTGTACGGAGGCCGGCGTGCTTGCCGCCCGGGCAGAGGCCGGCGCTTCGTATGCCGGGTTTGCCGGCATCGGCTGCGCCATGGCCTGAGACTGACCATACATTCCGCCACCACCGATATTCTCGGTGGGGATCGGCGGCTGATTGCGCTGCTGACGAGGGATGGACGCCGTAGTCAGACTGTCGGTGGAGAAGACCGAGCTGAAGCGCGAGGCGTCTGAACTACACCCGGCCGCCGTACCGGCCAGGAGGAGCGCGCCGCACAAACGAGCGACAGGCAATCCAGCTTTCGGCGATACACTTTTACGCATGACTCGACCCACATATGACACAACTTGATGTGGCTTCATTAAAGCGCGTTAGTATTACCGGTCAGTTAACCCCGTGGATTCGTTATGAACGAATTCGGCGAAGCGCATATAATTTATGCAAGCTCGGGCGCTCCTGCGCCTGCGTTGAAAGGGTTTTCAAGAGTTCCAAAAAATATCAGTTCAGAGGTGCTGAGCAATCTTCGGCTGCAGCGGCAGGAAGGGCACCTCGAACAGATCCTCCCGTTCGAACCGGCTTCCGGTCTTGGTCAGACGGACCATGACGCAGCGCTCCTCATCCACCATGATTGGCGCGAGCAGCATGCCGCCGGACACGAGTTGTTCGGCAAAGAACCGGGGCATGACGGGATAGGCCGCCGTACAGATGATCCGGTCGAAGGTCCCCTCGCCCGGTAACCCGTTCGAGCCGTCGACCTGACGCAGTATGACGTTGCGAATCGCAAGCTGCTCCAGTCGACGCTGGGCGCTTGCAATCAGGGTCTTGTATCGCTCGATCGAAATCACCCGCTCGGCGAGCCGCCCGAGCACGGCCGTTGCGAAGCCACTGCCGGTCCCAATCTCGAGCACACGATGCCCGGGCTTCACCTGCAGCAGCGAAAGCAGCCGAACGGCGAGATCAGCCCCCTCCATGAACTGCCCGCATTCGATCGGGATGGAGCGGCTGGAATAGGCGTTCTGGGCAAATTCGGGCGGAACGAAGCTCGAGCGATGCGTCTGCTCGACGGCCGTCAGCAGATCGATATCGGTGATGCCTTCAGCCCTCAGCCGCAGGACCAGAGCTGCAAATCCCTCGCGCTCGACGAGAGCCGATCTCACACCGCATCCCCATCGACCAGTGCTGCCGCAACCCTGTCCTGTACCGCATAGTCGGTCATGTCGAGCTTCAGCGGCGTCACGGAAATCTTCTTCTCGCGCAGCGCGTGAATGTCGGTTCCGGCGCGGAAGTTGCCCTTCCGGTCGCCGAAGCGCAGCCAAAAATAGGGAAGGCCGCGACCATCCTGGCGCTCTTCGACGGAAAGGCCGAAATCCAGCTTGCCCTGCGAGGTCACGTCGATTCCCTGCACTTCGCCGGGTTCGCAGTTCGGAAAATTCAGGTTGAGGAAAGTGCCAGGCGGCAGGTCGACCTTGGACAGTTTCCGGATCAGGTCGGGCGCAAGCGTCTCGGCAACATGCCACGGGATCGGGGTACCCGTCTCATAGCTGTAGGCCTGGCTCAGGGCGAAGGACCTGACACCGTGCACTGTGCCTTCGATCGCGCCCGCAACCGTGCCCGAATAGGTGACATCGTCGGCCATATTCGCACCCGCATTGACGCCGGACAGGACGAGATCGGGCTTGCGGTCGAGCACCTTGCGGATTGCCATGATCACGCAGTCGGTCGGCGTGCCGCGAAGCGCGAACTTCTTGTCGTCGAGCTCGCGTAGACGCAAGGGTTCGGACAGCGTCAGCGAATGGGCGAGCCCGCTCTGGTCGGTCTCGGGCGCGACGACCCAGACATCGTCGGACAGGCTTCGGGCAATGCGCTCCAGAGAGGCAAGGCCCGGGGCGTGGATACCGTCGTCATTCGTCAGCAGGATGCGCATGGCCACTCCGGTTGCGGCGTGATCAGGCCGCCTTCTCGATTCTCTTGATGCCGCCCATATAGGGCAGCAGCACGTCCGGCACGGTGATCGAACCGTCCTCGTTGAGGTAGTTTTCCATGACCGCGATCAGGCAGCGGCCGACGGCCGTTCCCGAGCCGTTCAGCGTGTGCACGAAGGTCGTGCCCTTGCCGTCCTTGTTGCGGTAGCGGGCATTCATGCGACGGCCCTGGAAATCGCCGCAGACAGAGCAGGACGAAATTTCGCGATAGGTGTTCTGACCCGGCAACCAGACTTCAAGGTCGTAGGTCTTGCGGGCGCCGAAGCCCATGTCGCCGGTGCAGAGCGTCATGGTGCGGAAATGCAGGCCGAGGCGCTTCAGTACCTCTTCCGCGCAAGCCGTCATGCGCTCGTGCTCTTCCATCGAGCTTTCGGCGTCGGTGATCGAGACGAGCTCGCACTTCCAGAACTGGTGCTGGCGCAGCATGCCGCGGGTGTCGCGACCGGCCGAGCCTGCTTCCGATCGGAAGGACGGGGTCAGCGCAGTAAAGCGCAACGGCAGCTTTTCCTGATCGAGAATTTCGCCGGAGACGAGGTTGGTCAGTGTCACCTCGGCCGTCGGGATCAACCAGCGGCCATCCGTGGTCTTGAACAGGTCCTCTGCAAACTTCGGCAACTGGCCCGTGCCATACATGGCATCGTCACGCACCATAAGGGGCGACGACACCTCCGTGTAACCATGCTCCGACGTGTGCAGATCCAGCATGAACTGGCCAAGGGCGCGTTCAAGGCGGGCAAGCTGGCTGGTGAGTACAGTGAAACGGGCGCCAGACAGCTTGGCTGCGCGCTCGAAATCCATGTAGCCGAGGTTTTCGCCGATTTCGTAGTGCTCGAAGGGCTTGTGATTCCAGGTCGGCTTCTCGCCAACGACACGGGCGACGACATTATCGTTCTCGTCCTTGCCGACGGGCACGTCGTCATGCGGGATGTTCGGGACGCGCGACAGGGCATCGGTCAGTTCCGCCGTCAGCTGACGCTCTTCTTCTTCGGCAGCCGGCAGCGTGTCCTTCAGCGAGGCAACTTCGGCCTTCAGCTTCTCGGCGAGCTCCATGTCCTTTTGCGCCATGGCGGCGCCGATTTCCTTGGACGCGCTGTTGCGGCGCGACTGCATGTCCTGCATCGCCTGCGCCACGGCGCGACGCTTCTGATCCAGCGTGATCAGCGAGGCGGAGAGCGGCTCTGCACCGCGCTTGGCGAGTGCGGCATCGAGGGCCTCGGGGTTTTCACGGATCCACTTGATATCGAGCATCGTCGTTCCAGGTCTTGAGCTTCGACCGGGAACGGATTGGCCGGCGGCCAGGTCCGGCCCCATGTCTCAATGGGTTATCATGCAGCGGCCGACGCTGTCGGCCGATCAGGCCTCGTCTGGCGAAGACGCCTTGGCAAGTGCGGCCTCTTGGTCCGACTTGGCACGGCTCTTCTCCACGAGTCGCGCTGCATAGATAGCCACCTCGTAGAGAAGGATCGTCGGCAGCGCAAGACCGATCTGGGAGAGCGGATCTGGCGGTGTGAGCACGGCGGCGACAACAAAGGCAACGACGATGAAGTACTTGCGCTTGTCGGCCAGCCACTGGCTTTCGAGGATACCGACCCGTGCCAGAAGCGTGGTGATGACCGGCAGCTGGAACACCAGGCCGAAGGAGAAAACCAGCGTCATGATCAGGCTCAGATATTCCGAAACCTTCGGCAGCAGCGAGATCGCCACATCGCCCTCACCCGGCGCCTGCTGCATGGCGAGGAAGAACCACATGACCATGGGCGTGAAGAAGAAATAGACGAGCGACGCGCCGAGCAGGAAGAGCAGCGGCGACGCAACCAGGAACGGGAGGAAAGCGGCACGCTCGTTCTTGTAGAGCCCGGGAGCGACGAACTTGTAGATCTGCGAGGCGATCACCGGGAAGGCAATGACCATCGCGCCAAAGGCCGCAACCTTCACCTGGGTGAAGAAGAACTCCTGCGGCGCCGTGTAGATCAGCTCGGCCTTGCTCAGGTCCATGCCGGCCCAGGCCACCGCCCACTTGTACGGTACCACCAGCATGTTGAAGAGTGGCTTGGCGAAGTAGAAGCAGACGATGAAGGCGACGAAAAAGGAGCCAAGCGCCCAGATCAGTCGGGAACGCAGCTCGATCAGATGCTCGATCAGCGGCTGGGGCTTGTCGTCGATATCGCCGCTCATGCGCGGTCCTCACTCTTGGTCTTGCGTGTCCGGGGCGCCGGCTTGGCAGCCGTCTTTTCCGCAGCGACAGGCTTGGCGACCTCGGCCTTAGCTGCAGACAGTTTGGCGGGCGCCTTGGCAGCGGGTGCTGCTGGCTTGGCCGTTTTGCCTGCAGATTTGGCCGGCACTGCAGTTTCGGACGCAGATGCGGTCTTGCCTGCCGCCGACTTGCGGACCGCGGTTTTTTTCGCAACGACCGGCGCTGAGGCCGGGGCCGATGTTGCCGGCGCCGTTGCCGCAACCGGCGCGGGCGTGGACGGGTTGGCTGGGTTCGCAACCGGCGGCGGCGGCGTCACCGGCCTCAATTCCTGGGGCGGTTCTCCAAGGCCGAGCGGCACATCGGGGAGGATCGAATTGTCCTCGTAGCCATCATCCAGAGGAGCCGACTTGGTGTCGAGGCGCGTGGAACGCTCCAGGTCCGACTTGATCTCCTGCCCCATCTGGCGCAGCGGATTGAGCGTCTCGCGGATCGTGTTCGCAGGGTTGAGCGAGCGGATGTCGTTGACCGAATTCTTCAGATCATCCAGCTCGGCCTCGCGCAAGGCTTCGTCGAACTGGGCGCGGAATTCGCCCGCCGTCTGACGCAAGCGCTTGGTCATCTTGCCAAAGGCCCTGATCATCGGCGGCAGATCCTTCGGGCCCACCACGACGATCAGGATGACGGCGACCACCAAAAGCTCGGTCCAGCCAATATCCAGCATGCAAACGGGCTCCTGATGCCACGCAATGGCGCCTCAATCCGGGCGCCGGTCTTCCAACATTTCAACGAAGAACGGGAAGTCGAAAAACTGCCCGTCCGATCGGCTTTAACCGATCACTTTACCTCGTCGGCCTTGTGGTCGACCGTCTTCGTGGTGGTCGGCTGTGCGTTCGAGGCCGTCTGGTTCTCGTCCTCGTCGCTCATGCCCTTCTTGAAGCTCTTGATGCCCTTGGCCACGTCACCCATCAGTTCCGGGATCTTGCCGCGACCGAAGAGAAGCAGGACGATCGCCAGAACGATGATCCAGTGCCAAATGCTAAACGAACCCATGCCTGCCACTCCTTAGATTTTTGTTTCCCCGATGTAGGGGCTTTCCGGTGTCTTTTCAAACACCAAAATGTCTTTGGGCTCAACCGCAATCGTCACGTCGCGCACACCCGGGGACAAGATGTCGGCCCGGATCCGCGCGCGAACCGGCCGCTCGGTGCCAGGGACTGCGAGATCGAGGAGTTCAACGACCCCGAGGAAGCGGCGCGCGATGATACGGGCCGGAATGGCACCGCCACTGTCGCGCACGGACAGACCCGACAACCGCACGGCAACTTCGACGTCAGCGCCTTCGGCGATGTCTCCGGAATCGGCTGCTCCCAAGGGCGTCTCGACGCGACCGCCACGCACTTTCCCGGAAAACTCGTTGATTTCAGAAAAGAAGGCAGCCGCGAAAATGTCGTTGGGCCGACGATAGAGATCGTCCGAAGTGCCGACCTGAACGAGCCGACCATTCTTCAGCAACGCAATTCTGTCTGCCATACGCATCGCTTCCTCGGCGTCATGGGTGACGACGACGGCAGTCGCGCGGGTCTCACGAAGAATTGCAAGCGTGTCGGCCCGCACGGTGTCTTTCAGGCGCGAATCGAGGCCGGAAAACGGCTCGTCCATCAAAAGCACGCTTGGCCGAGGTGCGAGTGCTCTCGCGAGAGCCACGCGCTGCTGCTCGCCGCCCGAAAGGGCATGGGGGAACTTCTCGGCATAATGCGCGAGGCCCACGCGCTCCAGTGCGGCCATGGCTTCGGCCACAGCCTCTTTGCGCGGCAAGGCGGTCAGCCCGAAACGGACATTGTCGAGCACGCACATATGGGGAAAGAGAGCGAAGTCCTGAAACATCAGGCCGATGCCACGCTTCTCCGGCGGCAGGAAGCTTGTCGGTCCTGCCACTTCGCGGTCGTTGATCAGGACGCGGCCCGCGGCCTGCGCCTCGATGCCGGCTGCGATCCTCAGCAGTGTCGTCTTGCCCGATCCGGAGGGACCGAGGAGGCAAAGCACCTCGCCGGGTTCGGCAGTCAGCGTAACGCCACGGATCGTCTCCTTGCCGTGGTAACGGTGGTGAATGTCCTCGAAGGTCAGGCGCGCGGCAAAGGTCACGCCCGCCGTGCGCTGGCCGTCTCCATGCTGGATCTTCGCTGGGTTCATTCTGCCGTCCGCGCGGCTTACGCCTGATCGGTGCGGATATGTCGCCGCACGATCAGGTATCACCGGTCACCGTTGAAAAAGCTGACCCTATTCCTCTGCTTCACCGCCCGGAGTCAAGAGGCCGAGTTCTTCGAGGTCGAGCTGCGTGATCGGATCTTCCTCGTCGGTCAGATCGTCATGGGCCATGGGAAGCGGAATATTGAAGTTGGCGGGGATGCGGCCAGAGAGCAGCCCTGCGCCCTTCAACTCTTCGAGACCCGGCAGATCGCGCAGCTCTTCCAGGCCGAAATGATCGAGAAAATCGCGGGTCGTGCCGAGGGTAACAGGACGGCCCGGCGAACGACGCCGCCCGCGAAACCGCACCCAGCCCGCCTCCATCAGCACGTCGAGCGTGCCCTTCGAGGTCTGGACGCCTCTGATGTCCTCGATCTCAGCGCGCGTCACCGGCTGGTGATAGGCAATGATCGCCAGCACTTCGAGGGCGGCACGCGAGAGCTTCTTGACCTCGGCCTCGTCGTTACGAATGGCAAAGGACAGATCTGCCGCCGTACGGAACGCCCAGTGGTCATCGACCTGAACGAGGTTCACGCCGCGCGCGGCATAGTCCTCCTTCAGCTGGTGAAGGATATCGGTTGCGGAAATGCCGCGCGGAAGCCGCTCCTCGATGAACGTCGTCGAGACCGGCTGGGCCGATGCAAAAACGAGGGCTTCTGCGATGCGCAACGCCTCGCGGCGATCGAGTTCGCCGCGCAGCGAGGCGGCATGACCGCCCTCCTCCGGCTCCATGCCCTCTTCGGGATCAAGGTCCTCGACATCGGCCATGGGCTTACTCCACCGCCTTGAGTGCCTCGGCCCTGGGGCCGCTGCGCATGTAGATCGGCTGAAAGGCGCCGTCCTGGCGGATTTCGAGGCGTCCCTCGCGCACCAGTTCGAGCGAGGCTGCAAAGGCGCTGGCAATCGCGGTCACCCGCTCCTCAGGGCTCGGAAGATAACGCAGCAGGAAATGGTCGAGCGCCGTCCAGTCGGAAATCTCGCCGATCATGCGGGTCAGGATACCGCGTGCATCCGAGAGCGACCAGACCCGGCGCTTCTCGATGGTAACCTGCGTGATCGCCTGACGCTGACGAAGTGAGGCATAGGCGGTCAGCAGGTCGTAGAGCGATGCCTCATAGGCACTCACCGCGCGCGAGGGCACATGCTCCGGTGCGCCGCGCGGGTGGACGTCACGCCCGAGACGATTGCGATTGATCAGCCGGCTCGCGGCCTCGCGCATCGCCTCCAGCCGCTTCAGGCGGAAGGCAAGCGTCTGGGCCATTTCTTCCCCCGAGGGGCCATCGTCCTTCGGCTGCTGGGGGATCAGAAGACGCGATTTCAGATAAGCCAGCCAGGCGGCCATCACCAGATAATCGGCGGCAAGCTCGATGCGGATGCGCCGGGCGCTCTCGATGAAAAGCAGATATTGCTCCGCCAATGCCAGCACCGAAATGCGGGCAAGATCGACCTTCTGGTTGCGGGCGAGGAAGAGCAGAAGATCCAGCGGCCCTTCGAAGCCCGCGACATCGATCAGCAAAGCGGGGTCACTCGCGGCCCTCTCCTCGGCAGTGTCCTGCCAGAGGCTGTCCATCGGCGTCGGGACCGGCGTCTCCCCCTGGGAGGGCCGGTTCAGGACCGTCGGCTGGACAGGGCCGCGCACCATCAGGCCACCGCCATGAGGTTGGCGAATTCGTCGCGCAGCGCCTGCTCGTCGGAAGCGTCCGGGCCGACGAAAGCTGCTTCCACGGCATCGGCACGCTCCCGTGCCTTGCCGGACAGCTCGGACACGGCAGCCGCAACGGCTTTCATCTCGTCCATATGGCCATGGCAATGCAGGACAACATCGAGGGCAGCGGCGATGCGCACTGCCCGCTCTCCGATCGTGCCTTCCAGCGCATTCATCGAGATATCGTCGGACATCAGCAGCCCCTCGAAGCCGATCGCCTTGCGCACGATCTCCTCGGTGACGATGCGCGAGGTCGAGGCCGGATGATCGGGGTCGATGTCGGTATACACCACATGGCAACTCATGCCCATCAACTCCTGGGCCAGCGCCTTGAAGGGCACGAAGTCATGCGCCTCGAGTTCGGCGCGAGGTACGGTGACGACCGGGAGCTCGTGATGGCTGTCGGCCATGCCGCGACCGTGACCCGGCATGTGCTTCATAACCGGCAGGACGCCGCCAGCCTTGAGACCATCTGCTGCCGCTTGTCCGATCTTCGCGACGACATTGGGGTCGTTGGAATAGGCACGATTGCCGATGACATTGCTTGCCCCTTGGATCGGCACGTCTAGGACGGGCAGGCAATCGACATTGATTCCGAGGCGATAGAGATCGAAGGCATGCAGACGCGACATAAGCCAGGCGGCGCGAAGACCCTTCGCAGCGTCCCGGTCATAAAGCGCACCGAGATCGGCGCCGGAAGGATAACGCGGCGCGATTGGCTCGCGGATGCGCTGCACACGGCCCCCTTCCTGGTCGATCAGGACCGGCACTTCTGCTCCGCCACCGACGGTCTCGCGCATCTCGGCAACCAGATCCCTGACCTGCTCGGCCTCACCGATATTGCGACCGAAGAGGATGAAACCCCAAGGCTGTTCATCGCGATAAAAGGCCTTCTCGTCGGCGCTCAAGCGCTGGCCGAGGCAACCGAGGATCATGGCTTTGGCGGGTCGGGACTGTGCTGTCATGGGAAGACCATATCGGTGGGGACGTAAAAGCCGAAGGGACCGGAGGAGAGCCACAGCCCCTCATACACAAGAAAAGAGGCGGAACACGCGGTTCCGCCTCTTCAAGATCTGAAAATCAGGGCCGAGCTCAGCGCGAAACGAGGCAGCTGCCACCGGCGGCACGATACTGCTCGCAAAGCGCCACAGCTTCATCCTTGGAGCCTGCGACGATGCGGACGCGGTAGAAGGTGCCCTTGCCGGGGATGTCCGCCTGACGGATTTCCCAGGGCTTGCCACCCAACACGTTGCCAAACTTGGAGGACAGGCTGCGGTAGCTCTTCTGTGCGTCGGCTTCGGACGGCAAGGATGCGATCTGAACGCCGAAGCTTCCAGCCGGCGCAGTCGAAGCCGGTGCAGGCGTTGCTGCGGCCGGAGATGCGGCAGCAACCTCAGCCTGAGCGGCTGGCTGTGCCGGTGCAGTCGCAGCCGGAGCAGAGGTGCGAAGATTGCCCTGTTCCGTCACGGTGCCGACCACATTGACCGGCTGGTCTGCCGGGCGGGTCGTCGGGACCGGTGCGCGCGACGTGGTCGCATCGGTCGGAGCCGATACCGTCTCTGCCGCGACCGGGGTTGCGGCGGCGAGTTCAGCTGCAGCGGTCGCCGTGGCTGCGGGCGCAGTCGCCGACGCATCGGTCGCACCATCCGGGGTCACGAGGCGGGTGTCGACCGTTCTGACGGTATCACCGGCATTGCTGTTCGGCACGCTCGGCGGCGCGAGCACCGGCGCGTCGGCTGCCGGCTGAGACGAAGGCGCGGACGCCGTCTGGACCGGAGCCGGAGCCGATTCGACCGGGACTTCCTGTGCAACCAGCGTACCGTCGGGACGAACGATCATCGTGCGCACCTTGCGCGGCGTGATCGTTGCCGGGTCTTCCGCGGCTGCCTGCGGCGACTGGCCGTCCGGCAGAAGACGCGGATCCTCGGTTTCGCCGACCGGTGTGGCCAGGGCTTCGCTTCCACCATCCATCGGCAGCGTTTCCGGGATCAGCGTGCGCTGGACCACGTCGACAGGCTGCTCTTCCGAAGAGATCAGACTGGGCTGTTTGGGATCCTCGACCCCATTGCCGGCCACACGATCATAAACGGCCTTATCCTGGTTCGGGACGGACTTGCCGCCCGGATCGTCCGGAACGATCTTGACCGGCGACTTGTCGGCAGCGATCACCTGCGGCTCACCACCGGTCAGCGTGCCGACGGCACCGCTTCCAAGCCAGGCATAGAGGCCACCCGCGCCAGCGAGCAGCACGATCACGGCCGTGCCGGCCATCAGGTAGGGCTTGATGTTACGGAAACGGAAGCCCTGGCCCTCACCCGAAATGGTGATGTGGCCGCGGCTTTCAGGTTCCAGAGCACCCGACGAAGTCATCGAAGTGCGGAAATCTTCCTCCAGCGCCTTCTCGAAGGCATCGAAATCGTCAAGCGGCGCGGCAGGCGCGCGGGCACCCACGGCAGTTGCCGGTGCAACTGCTGCAGCAACGCGGCTAACTGACGCTGCGTTCGGCTGACGTGCTGCCGGAGCCACGGGCTCCTCGAACAAGGTTGCGAGTTCCGCATCGATATCGATGTCGTAGTCCGGCTGGGTCGCCGGCGCGGGGCGTGCGTCAGCCACCGGCACGTCCGGCACATCCATGCCGCTCAGGGTTTCCAGCAGATCGTCCTGCTCGGAAATCTCGGACGGATCGAACGCAAAGCTGTCGTCGACCGGCGTTGCGGGGCGCACAGGCGCGCTTGCTTGAACTGGCGTTGGAACCTGGTTTTCGACCGCCGGACGAGCGACGGCCGCAGCGAAGGCGGAAGCCGAAACGGTTGGTGCAGCAACATAGGCAGGCACCGAAGGCGCAGCAGCGTATGATGGTGCCGTTGTCACCGCAGGCTCAACCCGGGCCGGCGCGACCGCTGGGGCAGCAGCAGCCGCAAATGCAGCCGAACTTACGACCGGCGCAGGCTGTGGCGCAGGCTTCTGCGGCGCGACATCGAGCTCCGAAAGATCAAGTTCGATATCGTCGAGCTGCAGATCGAATTCCTGATCCTGGAAGGGATCGAATTCCTCCTCGGCAACCACAGGGGCAGCGCGCTGAGCGACAGGCTCTGCGACCTGGGGCGCAACCTCTACATCCTCGTCGATCGACAGTTCGTTCAGGAAATCGAAGCTGAACTCGGCATTGTCGCGCTCGACAGCAGCAGCCGCCTGTAGTTGAGCAGGTGCTGCGACCGGCTGGGCTGCACGAGGCTCGGGCTCCAAGGCAAAGTCATCGAAACCAGCAGAAACGGCCGGAGCAACAACCGGTTCGATCCGCTCCGCTATCGGAGCGCTTGCCGGAATGGGCTCAACAGGGCCAGAGGCCCAGTCGAAACTTGCCTTGCCGAAATCGAGCGCCACCGGCTCCTGCGCGACGGAAATCGAGGGCGCGGTTGGCGCATCAAAGTCCGGCAGATCAAATGCTGAGGTTTCGCGCGGCGGCTCGACTGCAAGCTGAGGCTCGGGGCGTCGGACCGGCTGGGCAGAAAAATTCGCGAGCGGCAGCCGCAGCCGCGGCGTCTCGGCCTGGGTCGGCTGCTGAGGCGCCATATGCTCTACCGGATGCACATCGGCATCAGCGACAGCGAATTCGAGTTCGTCGGCGAGATCAAGGGCGATCTCCGGCTCGATCCGCGCCTCGACAGGCGCTTCATCGACACGACCAAGCTCCGGGTCATCAGCGACGGACAGATCCATGTCGGACACATAGGGATCTTCGACGTAGGAGACCGGCTCCGGGTATTCGACCGGCTCCGGCTCGTAGGCGGCCTGCGGCGCAGAATAGGAAACCGTAGGCTCCGGCTCGAACCGGGGCTCCTCGCGATAGTGGGTCGCAGGGACGCTCTCGACAAGGGCTGGCGCCGGGCGTGCGACCACCGGCTCGGGAGCAGACAGCGGCGGAGCATAGACAGACGGCGCAGGCGAGGCTTCATAGCCCTCGAACTCGCGCATCAATTCGTCTTCGAGATTGAATTCGGCCGACCCCATGTCCGGCACCTGCGGAAGCGAGACAACCGGCTCACGCTTCAGCGGCTGATCGAACCCGACGATGCGGGCGAGTTCAGCCAACGGATCATCATCCGCGAAACCGTCGCCCTGCGATCGAATGCTGTTTGCAGCCTGCTTCTGTACCATTACCTGTTCCACTCACTCACGCGACTCAACGCCTGCCAGCGCAATGTGGGGAATTGGTGACGATACTATCGCATTTCTACCGGAGCTTCGGTGCCAGTAATGGCCAGTCCCGACTTCAACACGGAGGCGACAGCATGCACCAGCCCAAGCCTGGCGATGGTTAATTCTCTATGTTTATCGTTAACAAAGCGTAATTCGGGCGAATCCTTGCCCTTGTTCCAGTGAGTATGGAGCGAGCTTGCCAGATCATGCAGGTAAAATGCAAGTCGATGCGGCTCCTGCGACAGTGCTGCTGCCTCGATGATCCGGGGATATTCGGCAAGCTTGCCAATCAATGCGAGCTCCGTCGGATCTTCTATCTGTCCCATTACGGCACTGGCCAGATCGAGCTGCTCGATGTCGAGGTCCGGGAAAGCCTCCTTCGCCTGGCGCAGAATCGACATGCACCGGGCATGGGCATACTGCACGTAGAAGACCGGATTGTCCTTCGATTGCTCGGTCACCTTGGCAAAGTCGAAATCGAGCGGCTCGGAACTCTTCCGATAGAGCATCATGAAGCGCACCGAATCACGGCCGACTTCCTCGACCACTTCGCGCAGCGTCACGAAGTCGCCCGAGCGCTTCGACATCTTCACCGGCTCTCCGTCGCGATAGAGCTTGACCAGCTGGCAGAGCAGCACCGTCAGCTTCGACTTGCCTTCAGAGACGGCGCGGTTGACGGCTTCTAGCCGCTTCACATAGCCGCCATGGTCGGCGCCGAGCACATAGATCATCTCGGAGAAGCCGCGATCGAACTTGTCCTTGAAGTAGGCGACGTCGGCAGCAAAATAGGTGTAGGAGCCATCCGACTTCATCAGCGGACGGTCGATATCGTCACCGACTTCGGTGGAGCGGAACAGCGTCTGCTCGCGGTCTTCCCAATCCTCAGGCAGCTGGCCCTTCGGCGGCGGCAGCGTGCCGCGATAGACATGGCCCTTGAAGGTCAGGTCGTTGATGGCGGTGCGGATCTTGGCGGCGCCATTGGCATGCAATGTGCGCTCGGAGAAGAAGATGTCGTGATGCACGTTGAGCGTGGCGAGATCATCGCGGATCATCACCATCATCGCATCGATTGCCTTTTCCTTGACGATGGCCAGCATGTCCTCTTCCGGCATGCCGTAAAGCTTTGTGCCGTACTCATCGGCAAGCGCCTTGCCGACCGGCACCAGATAGTCGCCCGGATAGAGACCGGCCGGGATCTCGCCGATATCCTCACCGAGCGCCTCGCGGTAGCGCAGGAACGCCGAGCGCGCGAGCACATCGATCTGCGCGCCGGCATCGTTGATGTAATACTCCTTGGTCACCTCGTAGCCGGCAAAACCGAGCAGATTGGCGAGTGTATCGCCGACGACGGCGCCACGGCAGTGACCGACATGCATCGGGCCGGTCGGATTGGCCGAAACATATTCGACATTGACTTTATGGCCGGCGCCGACCGTGGAGCGGCCGAAATCCGTCCCCTGACGGATCATGGTCGCCAGCAGACGCTGCCAATAAGGCACCGAAAGACGGATATTGATGAAACCCGGACCGGCGACGCCGACTTCGGCAATATCGGGATCCTGCTTCAGCTTCTCACCGATCAGATCGGCGAGCGCGCGCGGGTTCATGCCCATGCCCTTGGCAAGCACCATGGCGGCATTGGTTGCGGCATCGCCATGGCTCGGATCACGCGGCGGCTCGACGACGATGCGGTTGAAGTCGAGGCTGTCGCGCTTCTCGCGCACCGCCTCGATCTCGTCGAGCGCTGCTTTGATCCGGATTTCGAAATCGGCGAAAAGGTTCATGGCGTGTCCCTGCGCGCCGGAGCTCAGCCCCGGCGTTTCCTGAAGAATTTCGTCGGCTGCCTATCGCAATTCGGGAGTCCGGTCAAACAGCTCGCGATGCGTTCGCACCGCATAGGTGTCGGTCATACCGGCCAGATAGTCGCCGACATGGCGGGCCTTCTGACCATCATTGAGGCCCGAGATATGGTTGACCCAGAAGTGGCTCTTCATCAGCTTCGGGTCGTTCATATAGGCGGTGAAGAGGTCTGTGACGATCTCGGCGGCGGCGGCACGGATGCGCATGATGTCGGGATGGCGGTAGATGCGACTGAAGAGCAGTTTCTTGATCGCCTTGTCGGTCTCGGCCATTCGATCGGAGAAGGTGGCGATGGTCATGGGGGCCGCCCTCACCTCCTCGACACTCTGCGGTTCGACCTGCTTCAGCCTATCCTGCGCCACGCCGATCACGTCTTCCACCATGCGGGTGATCTGCCGGCGCATGATCTCATGGGTGAAGCGGTCGGGATCGAGATGCGGATAGCGGTCGCGCACCTCCTTCATCAGGCCGGCAAGGAAGGGCACGTCTTCCAGCATCTCGAAGGTCAGGTAACCCGAGCGCAGACCATCATCGATGTCATGGGTGTTATAGGCGATGTCGTCGGCGATTGCCGCGACCTGCGCTTCCAGGCCGGCAAAGCTCGCCAGCTCCAGATCATGGATCTCGCAATAATCGAGGATCGGCTGCGGAACCGGGCCGCGGGTGCCCTGCCCGTCCTTTGTCAGCAGCGGTCCGTTGTGCTTTACTAGGCCTTCGAGCGCTTCCCATGTCAGGTTCAGGCCGTCGAAGTCGGCGTAGCGACGTTCCAGCTTGGTGACGATGCGCAGCGACTGGGCATTGTGATCGAAGCCGCCATAGGGCTTCAGCACCTCGTGCAGCGCATCTTCGCCCGTGTGACCGAAGGGCGTGTGGCCGAAGTCGTGAACAAGCGCCACGCCTTCCGCCAGGTCCTCGTCGAGCTTCAGGGCGCGGGCGAGAGCACGGGCGATCTGGGCCACCTCGATCGTATGCGTAAGACGCGTGCGATAGTGGTCACCATCGGGGCCTATGAAGACCTGGGTCTTGTGCTTCAAGCGGCGAAAGGCGGTGGTGTGGACGATGCGGTCACGGTCGCGCTGGAACTCGGAGCGGGTGAGACTGCCGCCTTCCTCGAAGAGACGGCCGCGGCTCGCCCAGGGATTGGTCGCATAGATCGCCCGTTCTCCGGTCCCGAAACCCAATGCTGCTTGATCGATCGTCATGCGCGTGCCGCTTGCTCCCCATTGACGCAACTCTTGTGCCTTCATACCTATAGCGGACAAAGCCGCAAGGCGATGCGAGTTCCGAAGGGTCTTCGGGCCGCCTCGCCGGATCAAAAGTCGCGCAATTGCGTGACAATGTGGTGATTTGCGCCGAATTGAACCGTTTTCACCGGGCCTTGAACCCGGCAGGAGGCAGAATGAGCACCGAAACCGTTACCCTTTCCGAAGCCGCTGCGAGGCGAATCGCCGCGATCGTTGCCGCTGATGCCGAGAAGTCGGCGCTTCGCGTCTCCGTCGAGGGCGGCGGCTGTTCAGGCTTTTCCTACAAGTTCGACCTGGATGGCCAACCCGCGGGCGACGACATCATAATAAGCCGTGACGGCGCCACCGTGCTGATCGACCCGATGTCGATCATCTATATGGCTGGCTCCGAAATCGACTTCGTCGACAATCTGCTCGGCCAGTCCTTCCAGATCAAGAACCCCAATGCGGTGGCGAGCTGCGGCTGCGGCACCAGCTTTTCCGTATGAGCATGATGAAAATAGCCACCTGGAACATCAACGGCGTCAAGGCGCGTATCGAGAACCTGTGCCAGTGGCTGAAGGATAGCGATCCGGACATCGCCTGCCTCCAGGAGATCAAGTCGGTCGATGAAGGCTTTCCGCGAGCTGAAATCGAGGCGCTCGGCTATCACGTCGAGACCCACGGCCAGAAGGGCTTCAACGGCGTTGCGCTGCTTTCGAAGATCAAGCCCGACGAAGTGAACCGCGGCCTGCCCGGTGACGAGACAGACGAGCAGGCGCGCTTCATCGAAGGCGTGTTTTCCGTCGAGGGCGGTGTCGTGCGCGTCGTCTCGCTCTACCTGCCGAACGGCAATCCGTCCGACGACCCGGTCAAATATCCCTACAAGCTCGCGTGGATGGCACGCCTTGAGGCCTTTGCGCGCGATCGCATGGCGCTTGAAGAGCCGCTGATCCTTGCCGGCGACTACAATGTCATTCCCGAACCTCATGACGCCAAGGACCCGAGCCAGTGGGTCACGGATGCACTCTTCCTGCCTCAGACACGGGCCGCCTTTCGGCGCCTGGAAAATCTCGGCTTCGTCGATGCCGTGCGTGCAACGAATGACGAGACGCCGCTATTTTCCTTCTGGGACTATCAGGCAGGTGCCTGGCAGAAGAATAATGGTATCCGCATCGACCACCTGATGCTCTCGCCCGAGGCATCCGACCGACTGCGTTCGACAGCGATCGAAAAACATGTGCGCGCCTGGGAAAAGCCGTCCGACCACGTACCGGTCGTCGGGCATTTCGCCTTCTGAGGCGGCTGCGGATCGCAGACAGACTAATGGGCGCCGAGGCGCCCATTTTCATATCCATGTTTGGCTTAAACAGTTCAGTCGGCCTGCTCGAAAACTTCGGGCGCGAGAGCGACCGCCACGCGGCGATCCTCTTCATTGGCCAGCGAGAAAGCCCGCTCCTGCAGATCCTGCATCCAGGGACAATCCTTGGGATTGCACCGTTCCAGGGCCGCCGTCAGGAAGGCCAGTCCACGTACCGTCTGCCCCTCTTCGAAAAGCACATTGCCGAAGATCGACATGGCACCGGCATGGCCGCTCTTGCGCGCCAGGTTCAGCCACTTCTTGGCCTGTTGGACATTCACCCTGCCGCCTTCGCCGGCAAGGATCATGCGCGCCAGTTGGAACTGCGCTTCCGGCACACCGAAGGTTGATGCCACCTGGAAATAGATCTGCCGGGCCTGGGCGAGGTCCGCCTTGACGGGACTGTTCGGGATGCCCTGCCGGTAATAGCGGGCGAGCGAGAGAAGCGCATTGACGAAAAACCCAGTATCCGCCGAACCCGGCTCGACACCCTGATTGGCGATCTCCGCATAGATCTTGAAGGCTTCGAAGTCGTTTTCGACGACGCCGTCGCCGGCCGCATACATGTTGGCGAGCGCCCAGCGCGAGCCGGTATGACCCTTTTCCGCTGCGTAACGATAGGCCTCGACGGCCTCTTCCTTCTGGCCCTTCTTGTAGGCATTGAAGCCGAACTTGAAGAGATCAAAGGGACCGGATTCCTTGCTCACGCCGGTATTGATGTCGAACGCGCGGGCGGACGGGCTCGAGGACAGCAGAAGAGCTGCCGTCAGAAGCATTGCCGAAGTCTTCCAGTCACCGAGACGCATGGGTCCGCACAATTTCCAAGTCATCATGGACATCAGAAGCCTCGCCCCGCTTGTGCGGCGAGTTCACCTGCGCCCGATTTGAAGAATACATCCAACCGATGAATAGACGGTTCATGACTGGTTGCCCGATCAGAGCTTCCGTCACCGCTCTTTTGTGTTTTCGTCTGCATGGGAAAGAGACTAGACCCGATTTCCGGCAAGACCGGGGCGATCGATCGCGCCCCATCCAATTTCCCTTCGAGACAGTCTGACCGCTCCCCAAAAGCGACCGAAGTCATTGCTATCAGCACCGATTTTTCGCCCCAGAGGCTCATGTGAAACTCTTAACACCACCCACCTGAAACAGCCCCCGCCGTTTCTTGAAACACCGGTGCTCTTTGTTTGTGGCGGGAAATGGACAAATTTGCCCGTTGCGCGGTCCGGCGGGAACGATAGACGCGATGTTGCAGAATCATCACATTCCGGAAAGCTGAAAAACCGCAGCCCGGCCCACAAACGAAAGAAGCCCGGACAAGCCGGGCTTCGATCGATTTGATTGCGCAGAGATCAGAAGCGAACTTTGAGCGAGGTCGAGACTGCGGCTGCGAGGTCGGTACCGAAGTCATAGGAGACGTCCTGGCCATAGGTTTCACCACCAGTGGTGATCTGGCCCGAACTACCCGACGTCAGCAGGCTTACGGCACCCGCGAGGCGGAACTCAACATTCTCTGTCGGCGTGTAGGAAACACCGGTGCCGAAGATCCAGCGTGCCCGTGATGTCATCCAGTTTGACCTGGCTGTTGTAGACGAGGCTGGCCCGGAGAGCGTATTCAGGGATCTCATAGGCTGCTCCGATGCGCCAGCCATAGCCATCGCCTTCGAGATCGAGGCGACCGATACCCGTTCTTCCAGTCAAACCTAAAGCACCAAGTACCCGAGGGTCGATGACAACTCGCTCTTTAAACCCATCGACCTCTTGATAGAAGCCGCCGCCGATAATCCGCATCTGACCCGGACCCACGTCGAATTTGTAGGAGCATGTCAGCGAGTAGTTATGGCTGTTAACCTTCGTCTCGACGTTATGGTTTGCGCCGGCCCAATTGGTACCAGGCTTGGTGTGAGCTCCCCATGGCTGGGAATAGTCCGCCATGCAGTCAACACCCTCGGTAAGGTTCGCCTTGAAACCAACTCGAGGAACAAAATAGCTCTCGGTCTCACCGACCGAATTTGAGCGATCGTTCAGGTTGCCGCCGCCGTTCGGGCTGGTGCCCGCTGGGTTCGATGTGTCTGTGTCTCTTACGTTTTTCAGAGTTCTGTCAGGCGCAACATAGGTCACGCCGCTTTCGAACACATACTGGCCCGGATCGAACAGAAGGTCGATGTTGTAACCGCCACGCTCAAGACCGCCTGCCTGCGCGCCTCCCACGAATGCGCATGCTGCGATCAGGCCCAGGGCCGTTGTCTTCATCAAATGGTTCGCCATATCTCTCCCCAATTCAGGCAAAACTGTGATTTGGCATACTAAACATGTGCGACCGGATGGCAATCCGGTGATCGGCATCACAGGAATGTTCCCTTGCAGAAATTTTTACGTAACGTTCCTTACGCGCACGTCAAAATGCCGCAGCCATGGTCAAATATTCTCAGACACCACCAAAAACTCCTGTTTTTAAGAAAACGATTTTACGGATGGCATCGTGCGTTGCGCGCACGCCACAGTTTTGCCGATCATCGATTTGGGCGAAATTTATGCATTTCGCCTCGCGGCTGCAGGCAAATCGAGCATTAGCAACAAGATAACGGTCAGAATCGATATGGAAGATAGCAAAGCAATTGTCTGACCGTGGTGCGGCGCAAAAAGAAAAGGCCGGATGCGAAATCCGGCCTTTAGAATTTCATTCCTGAGATGTGGACAGATCAACCTGCCTCGATAACTCTCGAAAGCGCGGTCAAAAGGCTCGCCTTCTGCACTTCTAGCTCCTGCTGGCGCTCGCGTTCCGCTGCGACCACCTCCGGATTGGCATTGGCGACGAACTTCTCGTTGCCAAGCTTGCCGGCGATGCGGCCCAGTTCCTGGTCGACCTTGGCGATCGCCTTTTCGATACGGGCCTTCTCGGCCGAGAGATCGATCAGGGCACCCAGCGGCAGGCAGGCGGTCGCCTCGCCGACGATGATCTGGGCAGCGCCCTTCGGCGCGACATCAGCCACGCTGATCGCCTCGACGCGGGCGAGCCGCTTGATGGCCGCATCGTGGCGGATCAGGCGATCCTTCGTGACGCCATTGGCGCCGACGACGACGAGCGGAGCCGTCGCGCCCGGCGGTACGTTCATCTCCGAACGAGCCGAGCGAATGCCGGTGACCACGTCGATCAGCCAGTTGATGTCGGCAGCCGCGTTATCGTCCGAAAACTCCGGCGTGGGCCAGTCGGCGTGGCAGAGCAAGGTGTCGCGAGCGACGCCCTCGGCTGCGGTATGGGCCCAAAGCTCTTCGGTGATGAAGGGCATGAAGGGATGCAGCAGCTTGTAGGTCTGCTCGAGCACATAAGCCGCACAAGCCTGCGCTTCCTTCTTCGCCTGTTCGTCCTCGCCCATGAAGACCGGCTTCAAGAGTTCCAGATACCAGTCGCAGAACTGGTTCCAGACGAAGCGGTAGAGGCTGCCCGCGGCATCATTGAAGCGATAGGCCTCAATGGCCTCGGTCACCTCGGCTTCCGTGCGGGCAAGCTCCGTCAGGATCCAGCGGTTGATGGCGAGCGACGTCGTCTCCGACAGGAATGCCGGATCGGCCTTCACGCCGTTCATCTCGGCGAAACGCGTGGCGTTCCAAAGCTTGGTGCCGAAGTTGCGGTAGCCGGCGATGCGGGCAGGATCCAGCTTCACGTCGCGCCCCTGGGCTGCCATGATCGCGAGCGTAAAGCGCAGCGCGTCCGCACCATATTCGTCGATCAGTTCCAGCGGGTCGATGACGTTGCCCTTCGACTTCGACATCTTCTGGCCGGCCTTGTCGCGAACCAGCGCATGGACATAGACCGTGTGGAAGGGCTCAACCGGATTGCCGTCCTCGTCCTTCATGAAATGCAGGCCCATCATCATCATGCGGGCAACCCAGAAGAAGATGATGTCGAAGCCGGTGACCAGCACGTCGGTCTGGTAATATTTCGCCAGCTCCGGCGTTTCCTCCGGCCAGCCCAGCGTCGAGAAGGGCCAGAGCGCAGACGAGAACCAGGTATCGAGCACATCCTCGTCGCGTGTCAGAATCTCGCCGGGCTGGAAGTTTTCGAGCTTCTCCTCGACCCAGGCCTTCCACGGGCCTTCATGGGCGATGTAGTGCTGGATCGCCGTATGCAGCGCCTCTTCCTCGGTCTTCTCGACGAAGACCTGACCGTCAGGGCCATACCAGGCCGGGATTTGATGGCCCCACCAGAGCTGGCGCGAAATGCACCAGGGCTCGATGTTTTCCATCCACTCGAAGTAGGTCTTTTCCCAGTTCTTCGGAACGAAGTTGGTCCGGCCCTCGCGAACCGAAGCAATCGCCGGCTCGGCCAGCGTCTTGGCATCGGCAAACCACTGGTCGGTCAGCATCGGCTCGATGACGACGCCGGAGCGATCGCCGAAGGGCTGCATGATCTTCTTATTCTCGACGAAGGGCACGTCGTTGCCTTCGGCATCCTTGACGGTGACCGCGAGGCCTTCCGCATTGATCGCATCGACGATGCGCTTGCGGGCCTCGTAGCGGTCGAGGCCGCGATACTCGTCCGGCACCAGATTGATATCGTCGACCTCAGCCTCGTTCGGCAGATGGCCGGTCTTGGCGATCTCCAGCGCGCGTGCTGCGTAAACGGCATAGTCCTCGCCGTCGTCGCGCATCTTCGCCTGCGTGTCCATCAGTCGATAGAGCGGGATCTTGTTGCGGCGCGCGACCTGATAGTCGTTGAAGTCGTGGGCGCCGGTGATCTTGACGGCGCCGGAGCCGAACTTCGGATCCGGATATTCGTCCGTGATGATCGGGATCAGGCGGCGATGCGCCTTCGGCCCGACCGGGATCTCGCAAAGCTTTCCAACGATTGCGGCGTAACGCTCATCCGACGGATGAACAGCAACCGCGCCATCGCCGAGCATGGTTTCAGGCCGCGTCGTCGCGATCGAGATGTAGTTGCGCTCCTCCTGGAAGGTAACGTTGCCGTCTTCATCCTTCTCGACATAGGTGTAGGTCTCACCACCGGCGAGCGGATATTTGAAGTGCCACATATGGCCTTCAACTTCCTTGTTCTCGACCTCGAGATCGGAAATCGCGGTTTCGAACTTCGGATCCCAGTTGACCAGTCGCTTGCCGCGATAGATCAGGCCTTCCTTGTAGAGCGTAACGAAGACTTCGAGAACGGCTGCCGACAGGCCCTCGTCCATGGTGAAGCGCTCGCGCGACCAGTCACAGGAGGCGCCGAGGCGCTTCAGCTGATTGAAGATCAGGCCGCCTGATTCTTCCTTCCACTCCCAGACTTTCTCGATGAAGGCTTCGCGGCCCATGTCGCGGCGCGAAAGGTTCTGGCCGTTTTCGGCAAGTTTGCGCTCGACAACCATCTGGGTCGCAATGCCGGCATGGTCCATGCCCGGCTGCCACAGCACATCCTTGCCGCGCATGCGCTCGAAGCGGACCATGATGTCCTGCAGCGTGTTGTTCAGCGCATGACCCATGTGAAGCGAGCCGGTGACGTTCGGCGGCGGGATCACGATGGTGAAGGTGTCCTCGCCGGGCTTCGCGTTGGCGCCAGCACGAAACGCATCGGCGTCTTCCCATGCTTTCGCGATTTTCGGTTCGACGGCGGCTGAATCATAGGTCTTTTCGAGCATTTTCCGACCGGATTTTCGAGTTCTGGATGTTGGGTTGTAAATAGGACAGCCCATGGCGAGTCAATAAAAAAGGCCGCTCTTGCGAGCGGCCCATGATCCCCAAAGGGAGTTCGATCAGCGTCGCGGGCCGCGGGCGACGCGTTCGATTTCTTCGCGCACGAGGCGCTCCACCAGCGTCGGCAGATTGTCGTCGAGCCAGTCCTTCAGCATCGGGCGCAGCATTTCTTCTGCGACCTCGTCGAGCGAGCGACGCTCGCTGCCATCAAAGGCGGCGGCGAGTTCGGAGAAGGAACGCGAAACCTGCTCAACGGTTGCGGCGGAAACAAGGGCGGTCAGATCCCGTCCCTCATTTTCTGCCTTCTGCTGCATATCGGTGGCGTCGGAGGCCGCCTGAATGTCCACCTCGAACGATGGCTCCTCCTGTTCCATGGCGGGCTCCAGGAAGGTCGGCTCCCTGCGTTCAGCGCGAACCTCAACATGGGCCATGCGCGCGATCGGCGACGGTTCTGCGGGGCGCTCGGCTTCCTGTTCGGCACGCGGCACTGGTGCCTGGACCGGTTCGGCGGCGATCGTGGGGCGCAACTGCTGGTCACGCATCTCGGATAGACGCGTCGCCATCATCGGCGCCGGAGCCCTGTTCTGCGCATCCTCAGCCGAAAACTCGCTGTCGCGACGCGGCTGCGAGACCGTCACATGCGCGGTCGTGTTGGACAGCTGCGGCGGGTTTGGGCGTTCCGTGCGCTCGGATGCGGACCGCACACGGGCGGCGAGATCGGCGAGCGACACGCTCTTGGGCGCTTCCGAAACCTGCTCGAGGACAGGCTCACGACGCGGCTCGGCTTCGGCGCGCTCCATGTCGCGCTGCGGAAACAGGGGAAAGGCAGAACCGGCATCGTTGGCAGCGACGAATTCGCCGCCGTCATAGCCCATGTCCTCGTCGCTCTCGCCCTGGTCGTCGGACAGGGATGCTGCGTCCTGCGTCAGGCTTCCACCGTTCACGGGATCATTGCTTTCGATGATCCGGCGGATGGATGCCAGGATCTCTTCCATGGACGGTTCACGCGCTACGCTAGGCTGAGCCATACTAATCCCCGTTGTCCTCAGAAATTCTCGGCCGGGACATCTGTCCTCGTGCCGATTCGCGCTCACCCTAGGATACGCGCTTGCCGAAAAAAATCACGTGCGCAGAATGAATTGCCGTGATGCACAGCTTTGTTGCGCAACAACGAAAAGGCCCGCACGTGGCGGGCCTTGGATACTGTCGTGAAAACCTTGCGCCTCAGAAGACGAATTCGGCGGCCTTGCGGAAGCCCGGAAGCGGCTTCACGGCGGCGTTGAAATATTCGGTATAGGAGGTGATGCCACCGTTCCTCACATAGAGGCGGGCGCGGGCCGCATTGCCGTAACCGACGACGGCCACGAGACGACCACCCTCGCGCAGCTGTGCCAGCAGGCTTTCCGACAGCTCCTCGACAGCACCATTGACGAAAATCACGTCATAAGGGGCTTCTGCGGCATAACCGTCTTCCAGCTTGGCGGAGACGACGGCGATATTGTCATAACCGAGTTCGGAGAGCGTTTCCGTCGACTTGGCCACGAGCGCCTCGTCACTCTCGGTCGCGACCACGGAACCGGCAAGCAGCGACAGGAGCGCTGCCGCATAACCGGCGCCACAGCCGATCTCAAGCACCAGGTCATCCTTGGTGATGGCGGCCAGCTGCAGGAGCTTGGCGAGCGGCGACGGCTCCATGATGTAACGCGCCGGATTGCCATTGGCGGCCGGTGCCACCTGCATGTCCTCATCGATATAGGCGAGCGGCTTCAGCTCGGCTGCAACGAAGGCTTCACGCGGCACCGTGAGGAAGGCGGTCAGCACGGAATGGGACGTGACGTCCGTCGTCCTGATCTGGTTGTCCACCATCTTGGTGCGTGCTGCTGCGTAATCCATCATTTCATTCGCGCCCCGTGTCGACCGGCCATAGCGGCTCATTCCACCCGTGTCTTTAATTGCAGGGCGAGGCGCTTTCAAGCCGGTCTTCCCCTCGCACACGAGAATATCGCGGCCGCCAAGCGACGCAGTCGCTCTTGCAGAACGCGCGAAGACGACATAGCCGATGCCGACAGTATACTGTCTATTGTATCTATGGGGAGAGTTCGGATGGAGGCCTCGCCCGGAATTGAACCGGGGTACAAGGATTTGCAGTCCTCTGCGTCACCACTCCGCCACGAGGCCATCCGAGTAGAAAAGTGCGTGTGGTGGGCGGCATTTAGAACGGATCGAGAGTGAGCGCAAGGGGAAATTCATCAAATCTCGCGGCGCCCCTGTGGATGCCCGGAGGCGCCCTTCCCCGCCCGATTTCGTCAGCAGTCCGCCCGCCAGCGACGACGATCGAGCAGGCGCGTTGCGGCCATGGTGCTCGCGGCTTCTGCCAATCGTCCGGGATCCGTCATGCCGGATGTATAAAGCCGGATCACGGCCTTGCCCACTGCTTCGCGGTGGCCGTCATCGGAGTAAGCGGGCTTAGCCGGCTCGACCGCCCGCATCGCGTGATCAATAATGTGAAAATCTCTCGGCGTCAGAATCAAGGAACTCTCCGCCTGAATGAATATGCTCATGTCGTTTGACCTTTCCGGGAACCAGACGACAACTGCCGTGTTCGGTATCCCGTTTGAGTCCGCCCAGCGTATCGGGTTGGAACTATCAGGTCATTTCACTATGACATGTGCTCCTTCGCGTGCCTCAGTCCTCGCGCCCGGGGCGCGGCGTGTCCTTGCGGCGGCTCCACCAGACGGTCATGCGTCGCCGACGGCGGCGTACGGCCGGTAGGTCATGAGAGAGAACGATCAGGCCAAGCGGCAGCATCCAGAAGCCGAGGATCGGCAGGAAGCCCAGAAAGCCACCGCCCACTAGCGCCGTTCCCGTCACGATTCGACCGGCCCTCGAACGGGGAACGGGGATTTCGAGCTTGCCGAGCACAAGGCGACCTCGCTGCTGGTCGAGCCGATACCGACGTTCTGGCATTCACGAGACTCCCTGCGTTTCGGCGGTTTTGGGCCCCTTTCCCACCGCCCTCCAGATGGTGAGCCCACAAATAAAAACAAGACGATGACATTTTTTTTGAAAAACCGCTTGGCAAACGGAGCGAGCATCAGTATTACCCCGCTCACACCGCGCCAAGCGGCTGTTCCCTGGTAGCTCAGCGGTAGAGCATTCGACTGTTAATCGACAGGTCGCCGGTTCGAATCCGGCCCGGGGAGCCATCTCATTCCGAAGCCCGCGCCTCACAAAGGCAGCGGGCTTTTTGATTCCGGGCATCTCAGCTGTTTGCCAGACCTTAGACCTACAAGATCTTGGGTGGTCGTTCCGGCAATGGTTCCGAAACCCCCTCTTCACCTTTGGCTGCTATTTCCCTTCTCATACGAATAAGAATGCAAGGAGGACGGCCGATGTGGCTCGAGCTTCACGATGGGGACGGCTTTCCCTTCTATGTCAACATGGACAATGTGGTGGACTTCCGCTGGTATGAGCGAGAAGGCTACACGTGCCTGCTGACCACCGCCCCGGTCGCCGAAAAGCTGCATCGCCTCTATGTCCGCGAAAATGCCCAGGAAATCATGGCCATGCTGCGGGCCGAACAGGCCCGACGGGTCGCCCCCGCGCGCTCCGCCGCCTGAGCGCCGCTTTCCGTCGCGGCCCAAAACCCAGATTTGTGACGACAGCGTGATCTTGTCGCGGTGACCCTTCGTATGGCTTTGAAAGCCAACGAAGAAGAACAACGCATGCCGCAATCCGCCAAGACGCTCATCCTCTGGTTCCGCAAGGATCTCCGGATCTCCGACCACGCCGCGCTTGCAACAGCGGTGGACGAGGGGTTTCGCATAGTCCCTCTTTATATAAGGGAGCCGGAGCACGCCGGCACCGGACCGCTTGGTGCGGCGCAAGCCTGGTGGCTGCATCATTCGCTCGAAGCCTTGTCGGCGTCACTCGACGCGCTCGGCGCCAGTCTCGTGCTACGCAGCGGCGCCGCGGACGCCGCGCTCTCGGATCTCATCACCGAGACTGGCGCTTCGGCCGTCTTCTGGAATCGCCGTTACGATCCCTCAGGCATCTCAGTCGACAAGGCCTTGAAGGCGAAACTGATCGCTGATGGCATCGAGGTGCGCACCTTTGCCGGCCAGATCCTGCACGAACCGACGAAGCTGAAGACCGGGGCCGGCGGGCATTTCCGTGTCTATACGCCTTTCTGGAAGGCACTGGACGGATCCGGCGAACCGCCAGAGCCAATCCCGGCCCCCAAGGCCCTGCCCGCCCCAGAGCATTGGCCGAAGAGTGAGAAACTTTCGGACTGGGATCTGTTGCCGACCAAGCCGAACTGGGCGAAAGGCTTTGAAAGCGAATGGCAGCCCGGCGAAGACGGTGCCAGGAAGCGCCTCGCCGATTTCATCGCATCCGGCCTCAAGGGCTATCGCACCCGCCGCGACTTTCCCGGCGAAGCGCATGTTTCGATGCTATCGCCGCACCTCGCGCTCGGCGAGATTTCGCCCGCCTCCGTCTGGCATGCGACGCGAGGACTGTCGGACTCCTATTCGAGCGAGGACTACATCCACTTCCGCAAGGAGCTTGTCTGGCGCGATTTCTCCTATCACCTGCTCTTTCATTTTCCCGATCTCGCGACCAAGAACTGGAACACCAAGTTCGATGCCTTCCCCTGGCGTCACGCGCCGGACCTGCTCGAAAAGTGGCGGAAAGGCCAGACCGGCTATCCGATCATCGATGCCGGCATGCGCCAGCTCTGGCAGACGGGCTTCATGCACAATCGTGTGCGCATGATCGTTGCTTCCTTCCTGATCAAGGATCTCCTGATCGACTGGCGGGAAGGCGAGCGCTGGTTCCGCGACACGCTCGTCGATGCCGACCCGGCGTCGAATGCTGCAAGCTGGCAATGGGTTGCCGGTTCCGGCGCGGACGCCGCCCCCTTCTTCCGCATCTTCAATCCGATCAGTCAGGGCGAGAAATTCGATCCCGAGGGCGCTTATGTCCGACGCTTCGTGCCGGAGCTGAAGGCCATGCCGGACAAGTTCATCCACAAGCCCTTCGACGCGCCCTTCGCGGTTCTGAAGGAGGCCGGCGTCAGCCTTGGCAAGACCTATCCGCAACCCATTGTCGATCACGGCAAGGCAAGGGATGCGGCGATGGCCGCGTTCCAGGGGTTGAAGACGGAGTAAACCCTCTTTCCCGCGCTCCATTGCGATTGGCGGAGACGGACCTGACCCGGCCGGCCGGAGCAACAACCGGCGGCTGTCGTCAACAGCTTTGGCGGGGCCGTCCAAGAAATCACCACAATCCGGTGCAACCGGCAACCGGTTGATATCGCCTGACTTATGGCGAACCCACTACCAAACTGCGATGGAGCGTCCAGGCGTTCCAATCGACCTTTACGAGTACAAGAGACTGAGAAGCATGCATTTCCCCAATCTGATCCCGCCCCTCGCCCTCGCGTCGCTGGCAACCTCCTTTGCCATGCCCGTCGTCGCAAACGACCTGCTGCCGATCGATCATGGACGTTACGTCCAGTCCCAGCATGAATGCAGCGATCCGAAGGGTTCGATGCTGTTCATCTATGACGGAAAGGGCGTGAAGAGCGCCAAGACCAGCTGCACGCTGAGCAACGTGACCCAATCCGGAAACGTCTATCAGTTCGACGAGAGCTGCTCCTATTACCACCGTTCCTGGAGCATTCTGCCGACAACGGTCACCGACTATAAGAGCCGCCTGGAGATGCTGAACAATCGGGAATTCGTGTTGAAGCGCGAGAATGAGAATCTCGAAATGACCGATCAGTACCGCTGGTGCTCTGCCGAATAGATCGGACCTCGACCACCGGGAGCCGGCCTGACCGTGACGCAGTGTCGGCCCCCGAACGCATTTTCCCTCCCTTTGCCGCCACGCGAAAAGCCATTCCTTGCCTTTGCCTGTCCTCAGGCGGAAAAGACCGGTTCACGTTTCGCGCTGACCGCCGCCCCGCAGAATCTTGCCCAGAAGGACAAATTTGCGCGGCGTCCCGGTTTTCTTCCCCGCGCATTTGGTTCTAGTGTCCGCGTCAGACAAAAAAGGCAGGCATCATGGCATTTCACCCCTCCGTTCTCGAGGCGATCGGCAATACGCCCCTCATCCGGCTGAAGGGCGCCTCGCAGGCGACCGGCTGCACCATTCTCGGCAAGGCCGAATTCCTCAATCCCGGCCAGTCGGTGAAGGATCGGGCCGCCCTCTTCATCATCCGCGACGCCGAGCGGCGCGGACTGCTTCGCCCCGGCGGCGTGATCGTCGAAGGCACGGCCGGCAATACCGGCATCGGGCTGACCCTGGTTGCCAAGGCGCTGGGTTATCGCACCGTGATCGTCATCCCGGAGACCCAGAGCCAGGAGAAGAAGGACGCGCTGAGACTGCTTGGCGCCGAACTCGTTGAAGTCCCTGCAGTCCCGTACAAGAACCCGAACAACTATGTGAAGATCTCCGGCCGGCTTGCTGCGGAGCTTGCGAAGTCCGAGCCGAACGGAGCGATCTGGGCGAACCAGTTCGACAATACCGTCAACCGCGACGCCCATATTGCAACGACGGCGAAGGAAATCTTCGATGAGACCGGTGGCGCCGTCGACGGCTTCATTTGCGCCGTCGGCTCGGGCGGCACGCTTGCCGGCACCGGTATCGGCCTTCGCAACATGAAGCCATCCGTGAAGATCGGTCTTGCCGATCCGGAGGGTGCGGCACTCTATGAATATTACCGGCACGGTGAGCTCAAGTCCTCGGGCTCCTCGATCACCGAGGGAATCGGCCAGGGCCGCATCACCGCCAACCTCGAAGGCTTCAAGCCCGATTTCGCCTATCAAATTCCCGATTCCGAAGCGCTCGACATCGTCTTCGACCTCGTCGAAAACGAGGGCCTCTGCCTCGGCGGCTCCTCGGGCATCAACATTGCTGGCGCCATTCGTCTCGCGAAGGAACTGGGCCCCGGCCACACGATCGTGACGATCCTCTGCGACTACGGCAATCGCTACCAGTCGAAGCTGTTCAACCCGGACTTCCTGCGCTCGAAAAACCTGCCCGTCCCGACCTGGCTCGAAAAGCGCGTCGCCTTCGACCTGCCGTTCGAGACCGTCTGACATCATTGAAAGCACTGCCATGACCACCATCGCCCTCTACCGCGACGATTTCTATCTCTCGACGGCGGAGGCGGTGGTGACTTCAGTGCATGAAGACGGCGCGGTCGAGCTCGACCAGACCTGTTTCTATGCGGCCTCAGGCGGCCAACCGGGCGATACCGGCTTCCTCGAGCGAGAAGATGGCAGCCGCATTCAGCTTGCCGAGACCCGCCACGGCCCCACCAAGGATATCATCCTGCATCGCCCTCTCGACGGTGAGCCCCTGCCCTCCATTGGCGAAAAGCTCGTTTTGCATGTCGATTGGCAGCGCCGCTACAGGCTGATGCGTATGCACACCGCCTGCCACCTTCTCTCCGTCGTCTGCCCCTATCCGATCACGGGGGCTGCCGTCGGCGAGGAGGAAAGTCGCGTCGATTTCGACATGTCGGAGACAATCGACAAGGACCAGGTGACGGCAGACCTGATGAAGCTCGTCGGCGAAAATCACCCCGTTTATCTCCAGTGGATCACCGACGACGAGCTCGCGGCCAATCCCGGCATCGTCAAGTCGAAGAATGTGCGGCCGCCCGTCGGCCTCGGCCGCGTCAGCCTTGTCTGTATTGGCGAGAACTCCGCCGTTGACAGCCAGCCCTGCGGGGGCACACATGTTTCCGAGACTCAGGAGGTCGGCGCGATTCATATCGCCAAGATCGAAAAGAAGGGCAAGGAGAACCGCCGGTTCCGCATTCGCTTTGGAGCCCCGGACGCCTGAGCCCTAAGGAAACTACGGGAGAAGTGCATGTCCGGTGAGAAAAGCCGTTTCGTCGTGTCGGCGGACTGGGTCGAAAAGAACCTCGGGGCACCCGGATTCCAACTTGTCGATGCCTCCTGGTATCTTCCAGCCCAAGGCCGCAACGGGGCCGTCGAATATGCCTCCGGTCATATTCCGGGTGCGGTCTTCTTCGACCAGGACGTGATTGCCGATACCACGACCGGACTTCCCCATTCCCTGCCCTCGCCCTCCTTCTTCGCCCAGGCAGTCGGCCAGCTCGGCATTTCGGCCGAGGACACGATCGTCGTCTATGACGGCCCCGGCTTCTTTTCGGCGCCCCGCGTCTGGTGGATGTTCCGCGTCATGGGCGCGCGCCGCGTCTACGTGCTCGATGGCGGTATCGACGGCTGGAAGGCCGAAGGCCGGAAGCTCGAGACCGACCTGCCGGAACCAGCACCTGTTACCTTCGAGGCGCAGTTCGACCGTTCAAGGATCACCTCGTTCGACCAGATGTCGGCGATTGCCGACGAGGGCGACAAGCAGATTGCCGACGCCCGCCCCGCCGGTCGCTTCACCGGCGAGGAGCCGGAACCGCGCGAAGGCATGCGTTCCGGCCATATTCCGGGTGCCCGCAGCGTGCCTGCATCATCGCTCTCGGAAAACGGCCACCTGAAGGATCTGGCGACCCTGCGCTCGATCTTCACCAATGCCGGCGTGGATCTCAACAATCCGGTGGTGACGTCTTGCGGATCCGGTGTGACGGCAGCCGTCGTGACACTGGCGCTCGAAAGCCTCGGGCATACCGACAATTCGCTCTATGACGGCTCCTGGTCGGAATGGGGCTCGAAGAGCGATACGCCTGTCGTGACGGGGGATGCTTCGCCGCTCGAATCGAAGACATCAGGGCCGCTGACTGCCCATGTCACCCGGCTCGAAATGACGGCGCCGCCGAAATCCAGCTTGCCGGTGCCCGTCAATATCCAGACGGCCATCATGCGCACGCATGAAATCCCGCTGTCCTTCTATCGCTTCCTGCACCGCCAGGTGGGTGCCCGCTGGCACTGGTACGAGCGCCTGCGTCTGCCCGACGAGCAGCTGAAGGCAATCATCCACGCACCGAAGGTGTCGATCTCGGTTCTTTATGTAAATGGCGCACCGGCCGGCTTCTACGAGCTGTCGCAGGAAAACGGCGATCTCGTCGAGCTCTCCTATTTTGGCCTCTTCGAACATGCGCTCGGGCTTGGCATCGGCAAGTGGTTCCTGCTGCAGTGTCTTTACGCGGCCTGGGCGAGCAATCCGAAGACGGTCACCGTCACCACCAACTCGCTCGACCATCCGCGCGCGCTGCAGCTCTACCAGCAGTTCGGCTTCTCGCCTGTCGGCACCTATGACGCTCTGGTCGATCCGCTCACCGATCAGGAACTGCTCGCCCTGATCAAGCGCGACGGCTGATGCCGTCGTCTATTCCTTCTTCTTCAACTTGACGCTGGTGGCTTCCGTTTCTTCCTCGGAAGCCTCGTCAGCTCCGTCCTCCCCATCCGGATCCTCTTCGCCAGCGGCCTGGTTCTCGAACCAGTTGGCGATCAAACCGGCGTGGAAGGCGGCCATCTCGTAGCAGTAGGTGATCTCGCGGTCACCGGCATACCAGAAGGCGTTTTCCGTGCCGCAGGTCTTGCCGGTCAGTTTGATGCCGTCCTTGAGGTCATACCCCTCGCCGAAGACGGTCGCGATCGTCTCCAGCACGCTTGCGGACTTCAAGAGATCGGCGAAACCCTGCAGGTCCTCGTTTCCGGCCGGCTCATAGGTGACCTCGAATTTCGTTTTCGCGCCGTCCTTCATGTTGGCGGCGAGCAGGCTCATCCAGCTGTCACGGGCCCTTTGATATTCGAAAACGCATTCCTGGCGGCGCTCTTCCGGAAATTCGAGCGAGTCGGCAAACTCCTTGAAGAACTCGGCATTGGCGCCGGTCATCATGCAGACGATCGCATAGGCACGCTGCCGGTTGAGGCCATGGGTGCCCATGAAGTCGTCTTCCTGGGGGCCGTCCTCATTCGCTTCGTCGAGCAGGAACCAGCCATCGGCCGCATCCTGCATGGTCGTATTGAGGTCCTCGTCCTCGGCACCGAGCAGCAGCACGGAGGAAAGTGCATCGACGGCATCCTCCTCGCGGCCGAGAACCGGCAGGTTGAGCTCGGAGACCAGCATGTGGCCGGCCTCGTGGAAGAGGATGAAGATGGCGTTGTTGACGACGAAACGCTGGCCTTCCTCGACCTGTTCGGCCGTCAGCTCCTCGGCCCGAACACTTGTGGATGGCTGGAACAGCCATGCGGCAACGGATGCCAGCGTGACCGCGGCGACAGACTTGATTGACAGCATGTGAGAGACCCCGAACCCCTGATAGCTCGCCGATTATCTACAGCAGAGGTTAAGCGAGAGAGAAGCACCATTTCTGACCGCACGGACGCACGCAGGGATCGGGTGGCCGCAGATGCCTCAGTGACAGAAGGTGGACTATCTCAACCGTCGACATGAGGCTTCCATGATGTCCGATCTCCGCTTTCTCGCCATGTCTTCGCAACAGGCTGCAGCCTATCGTCAGGGAGCCCCCGACGCCTACGGGCTCACGCCCGAGCGTCGTATCTCCCCCGGCGGTTATCCCTGCCGTCATTGCCTCGGCGACATTGCCGAAGGCGAGGCCTATCTGACGCTCGCCTATCGCCCTTTTCCGACGCTCCAGCCCTATGCCGAGACCGGACCGATCTTCCTGCATGCCGACGCCTGCCCGCGATATGAAGCAAGCGACGTCCTGCCGCCGATGCTGGGAAGCCCCGACTACATCGTGCGCGGCTATGGCACGGACGACCGGATCGTCTACGGCAGCGGTGGAGTGGTTCCGACTGAGGCCATAATCGCGCGGGCTCGCGCATTGCTTGCCAACCCCGCCATCGCCTATGTCCATGTGCGATCGGCGCGCAACAATTGTTACCAGTGCCGGATTGAGCGGAGCGAAGACCACGAGAGGATGAACGGGAGCTAAGCGTTGGCTTCAGGCGAAGTTCATTCGCGTCATGGCATCCCAACTTAAAGCACACTGCAGAACGGAGGACATGACATGCAGCGACGTCTGTTTCTGACACTTTTAGGGGGCGCTATTGCGTCGCCGGTCGTCGGCTTCGCACAGGAGGCCCCCACGGAAGACATGATCATGCGGCGGCTGGATGCCGCTCCGCAGCGGCAGATCGCCCCGCGGAACCGGGTCACCATCGACGAGTTCAAGCGGCGGCCGGAGCTTCGGCGCCAAGCCCCCTCGATCGATATCCAGGCGATCAACTTCGCCACAGGCTCAGCGGATATTCCGCGTTCGGAATATCGAAAGGTGCAGCAGATCGCCCGCGCCATGGAACAGCTGCTGCGTCGCCGGCGCGCGGTTCGCTTCCTGATCGAGGGCCATACGGATGCGGTCGGGTCTGCTAATTCCAATCAGGTCCTGTCCGAGTGCCGGGCTGCCTCGCTCAAAATGGTTCTGGTCCGCGAATTCGGCATTCCCTCGCGCGTGCTCGAAACCGTTGGCTATGGCGAAGATTACCTGCTGATCCCGACTGAGCGGTCGGAATGGCGTAACCGACGCGTCACGCTGCGCCGTATTGACGACTTCATCCGCTGATCTTGTGCGCGTCAGTGAGGGCCAGCGCTCTGGCCCTCCCGTCGAGGGACAGATGCTTCCGGCACGAGGAACACGCGGCTGCGGCCCGCGTTCCCTCCCCCGGAACACATCCCCACGGAGCACTCGATGCCGCATCAATCCCCCATCCGCTACCATGCCGATCTTGAAACCCCTTCCGCCGACGAAAAGGAGGCGATCGAAGAGATCAAGGACAGCATGCTCAACATCATCGGCAAGACGCATGAAGATCTCGGGCATGCGCAACGCAGCGTGCATGCCAAGAGCCATGCCCTGCTCGAAGCCACCGTCACCGTCCATCCGGATCTTTCGGCCGAACTGCGCCAGGGGATTTTCGCCGAACCAGGGCGGACCTATCCTGCTATCATCCGCATATCGACCATTCCCGGCGACCCGCTGCGCGACAGCGTTTCGCTTCCGCGCGGCTTTGCGATCAAGCTCTTCGATGTCGAGGGTACGCGGTTGCCGGGCAGTGAAGGCGATGTGACGCAGGACTTCCTGTTTGCTTCGGCGCCGGCCTTTGCCGCACCGGATGCCGCCGGTTTTGCCAAGAACCTCAAACTGATCGCCCGCACCACGGACAGGGTCGAATGGGCCAAGAGCGCGCTCAGCTGGATCCTGAGGCCGATCGTCCGGGGACTGGAGGCCATGGGGGCGGATGCCGGGGCGCTGAAAGCGATGGGCGGTTATCCCGAGACCCATCCGCTCGGCGAGCACTGCTACACCCAGGTTCCCTTGCGCTTCGGCGACTACGTGGCAAAGCTCGACATCGTGCCGCGGTCCGAGAGCTTCAAACGCCTCACTGACGACAGGATCGATCTATCCGAAGGTCCCGATGTTTTGCGCGAAGCGGTCGCCGAGGTCATGGCACGCGATGGCGGAGAATGGACCCTGCGCGCGCAGCTCTGTCGCAATCTCGAGACCCAGCCGATCGAGGATGCCTCCGTCGTCTGGCCCGAAGAAGACAGCCCCTATCTGGAAATCGCGACCATCAGCGTTGCGCCGCAGACGGGCTGGTCGGAAGGTCGCTCGCGCGCCGTCGATGACGGGCTGACCTTCCGTCCGTGGCGCGGCATCGAGCAGCATCGGCCTCTCGGCAATGTCATGCGTGCCCGCCGGGAGGTCTATCCCGTCGCAGCCGCCAAACGCAGCGCCTTGATCGGCTGTCCGATGCATGAGCCGAAGAGCCGGCCCGAACTGCCTTGATCACTGAATAAAAAACGGGCCGGCCGATGGGAAGGCCGGCCCGGATCGGCCGCTTTACGCGTTACATTCGCGGACCTGACGCAACGTGAGGCGACCGGAGAGTGCAGCCTTACGCAACGTTAAGCACGACTTCCGGTGCATGCGCCGGGTAACCGAGCGCTTCTGCGACCGGCTTGTTGGTGATCCGGCCCTTGTGAACATTGAGACCGTTGCGTAGGTGGCGATCCTCGGCAATCGCCCGCAGACCGCGATCGGCGAGCGCGAGGCCATGAACCAGCGTCGCATTGTTGAGCGCATGGGCCGAGGTGATCGGAACAGCACCCGGCATGTTGGCGACGCAATAATGCACGATGCCATCGACCTCGTAGGTCGGGTCGGAATGGGTCGTGGCATGGGACGTCTCGAAGCAGCCGCCCTGGTCGATGGCAACGTCAACGATGACAGCGCCCTTCTTCATGCCGGACAGCATCTCGCGGGTAACCAGCTTCGGGGCAGCCGCACCGGGGATCAGGACTGCGCCGATGACGAGATCAGCGGAGAAGGTTTCCTGCTCAAGGGCATCGATGGTGGAGTAGACGGTGTGGACGCGACCGCCGAAGATGTCGTCAAGCTGGCGTAGACGCGGCAGCGAGCGATCGAGGATTGTGACGTCGGCGCCGAGACCGACGGCCATCTTGGCCGCATGCAGGCCGACAACGCCGCCACCGATAACGGTGACCTTGGCCGGCAAGACGCCCGGCACACCGCCGAGCAGGATGCCGCGGCCGCCATGGGCCTTCTGCAGGGCCGTCGCACCCGCCTGGATTGCCAGGCGTCCGGCGACTTCCGACATCGGGGCCAACAGCGGCAGGCCGCCGCGCTCGTCGGTCACGGTTTCATAGGCAATGGCTGTGACGCCCGACTCAAGCAGGCCCTTGGTCTGGTCCGGATCCGGCGCGAGGTGGAGATAGGTATAAAGGATCTGGCCTTCACGCAGCTGCACCCATTCGGAGGGCTGCGGCTCCTTGACCTTGACGATCATGTCGGACTTTTCGAAGACGTCCTTTGCCGAGGCTGCGATCCTCGCGCCAGCGGCGATATAGGCATGGTCGTCTGCGCCGATGCCGGCACCTGCGCCCGTTTCGATCAGGACGTCATGGCCATGTGCCACATATTCTCTGACGGCACCGGGGGTCAGACCCACACGGTATTCATGGTTTTTGATTTCCTTCGGGCAACCGACACGCATAAGCGTTCCTCTCTTTTATTCGCAGCCTGCGCTGCTTTGTTTCAGATACCGAAATTCAAACACTCTCCGCGCAAAATGTCCTTGCAAAGTGAAGCCTGGGACATCAGACAATTCGCAGCTTCTTGCGTCAGACGACTGCAAAACGGAGAAATCTACGAATGGCGGAACTGGATGCCATTGATCGTGCCATTCTAAAGGCGCTTCAAGAGAATGGCCGGATGACCAATGCGGAGCTCGCCGAAACGGTGGGCCTGTCGCCCTCAGCCTGCTCGCGACGCCATGACATGCTGGAAAAATCGGGCGTGATCAGCGGCTACCATGCGCGCCTGTCGCACAAGGCGATCGACTACAAGATGATGGTGATCGTGCACATCTCGCTGTCCGGCCAGTTCGCCAAGACCCTCACCGAGTTCGAGGCCGCCGTGAAGCGCTGTCCGAACGTGCTTGTCTGTTATCTGATGTCGGGCGAATACGACTATATTCTCAGGGTCGCGGCCAAGGATCTCGAAGACTACGAGCGCATCCACCGCGACTGGCTCTCGGCGCTTCCGCATGTGGTGAAGATCAATTCGAGCTTTGCGCTTCGCGAAATTATCGAACGTCCCAATGTAGGTCTTTGATCGAGAATCCTGAAAATCCTAATGATTTGTTTTAGGCCGTTCTTACGGATGCTGCGTAAGGTCATGCCATTCCTTTTTGTATTCAGGACGGCATCATGAGCAATAATCTCGGTATGGATGTTCGCAAATCACCCCGCAGCCGTTGCCGGCTCGACAGCAAGATCCATTATTTTCAGCAGCAGGCAGATGCGCGCGTGATCAACATCTCACGCACTGGCCTCGCGCTCGAACTCGCCACCAAATTGACCGCCGCCGCCGGCAGTCAGGTGACCATCGAAAACGAGGATATCGGGCATCTCGAAGGTGTTGTCCGCTGGAACTATGGCGGCCGTATCGGCATCATGTTCCGCCCGAACAGCAATTCGATTGCCAAGGTCGCGGCCTATTTCCGCAACTACCATCAGGAAGTGCGGCCGGTCCTGCGCGGCTGAGCCCTTCGGACGCAAAGTTAACGGTAAACACCCCGCATAACCGGCAAAACACCCAAAATCTCCTGAGGAGGTCGCTCGCATTCTAATGACCTTGGCCAGATGCCGTTAAGGCGCCTGGCCGAGGTTTCCTGCGTTTCTTTCAATCACTTTGACGGAGCGCAATTTTATGCTTGCTGCCAAACTCAATCCGGACGGCCGCCGAAGCTACCGTATCCGCTGTCACATCAGGGGCACGCTGGAATTCATCGGCCAGAAGCTCAACGTCCGTATTCTCGACATTTCCCGAACCGGCATGGCCCTGCATCTTGAGGGCTGGATCGAAGCCAAACGCGGGGCAACCGTGACCGTCAGCTGCGCCGAACTCGGCCATATCGAATGCACCGTCCGCTGGTACCGCGCCGGCAAGATGGGGCTCGAATTCGAGCAGACCACCAATGCGGTTGCGCAGGTCAACGCCTATTTCCGCCACTTCCATCGGGATCCCCGTAACCTCGTTCCGATCTGAGCCAAGAGAGGGCAACGTCTCATCCCTGTCATTTTAGAGGTGCAAGCCTCTTGAAAGCGACCTAACCTGCGTCGCTTTCAGAACCTGTTCTTCGTGAGGCCCTCATGCCGTCTTTGCTCGATCTCCATCCGATCTCCCGCCGCTCCTTCTTGAGCGGTATTGCCGCATCGGCGGCTCTCGTCACGCTTCATCCCTTTGCGGCGCGTGCCAATGGCAACCAGGCGCATCTCAGGCTGATGGAAACCACCGACATCCACGTCAACGTGCTGCCTTACGACTATTATGCCGACAAGCCGAACGACACGATGGGCCTTTCGCGCACAGCAAGCCTGATCGATTCGATCCGCGCCGAAGCCGGCAATTCGATGCTGATCGACAATGGCGACTTCCTGCAGGGCAATCCGATGGGCGATTACATGGCCTATCAGAAGGGCATGAAGCCTGGCGACGTGCATCCCGTCATCAAGGCGATGAACGTGCTCGGTTATGATTGCGGCACGCTCGGCAATCACGAGTTCAACTACGGCCTCGACTTCATGTTCAACACGCTGGCGGGTGCGCAGTTTCCCTTCGTCTGTGCCAACCTGGCCAAGGGGCAACTCGCTTCCGATCCGAAGCAGGACCCGCTCTACTTCAAGCCCTACCACATCATCGAAAAGCAGATCCGCGACGGATCGGGGGCAACCAGCCCGATCAAGGTCGGCTTCATCGGCTTCGTGCCGCCGCAGATCATGCTTTGGGATGCGAAGAACCTCGAAGGCAAGGCGATGACCCGCGACATCCTGCAGGCGGCCCGCGCCTGGGTGCCGCAGATGAAGGAGGATGGCGCCGACATCGTGATTGCGCTCTCGCATTCCGGGATCGACGGCCATGGCGAGAGCGAAGGCATGGAAAATGCCTCGCTTTATCTTGCCGGTGTCGAGGGCATCGATGCGATCTTCACCGGCCACCAGCACCTCGTCTTCCCCGGACCGAAGGATTTCGAAAACGTGCCGGGTGCGGATGCCGTGAAAGGCACATTGCTTGGCAAGCCCGCCGTCATGGCCGGCTTCTGGGGCTCGCATATGGGCCTGATCGACCTGCTTCTCGAAAAGGACGGCTCGAGCTGGAAGATCGTAGACTTCACCTGCGAGGCACGGCCGATCTACCACCGCGACGACAACCGCAAGGTCGTGGCCGACGTCCAGGATAAGCCGGAGGTCATCGCCTCGGTCGCGACAGAGCATCAGGCGACGCTCGACTATGTGCGAACACCGGTCGGCAAGACGTCCGCGCCGCTCTATTCCTATTTTGCGCTGGTCGCCGACGATCCGTCGATCCAGATCGTCTCGATTGCCCAGTCCTGGTACATCAAGGAGATGCTCAAAGACGGTCCGCACAAGGGTCTGCCGGTGCTGTCGGCGGCGGCCCCATTCAAGGCCGGTGGTCGCGGCGGCGCCGATTATTTCACCGACGTCCCCGCAGGCGATATCGCGATCAAGAACGTCGCCGACCTCTATCTCTATCCAAACACCATTCAGGCCGTGGCGATCACCGGCGAGCAGGTGAAGAACTGGCTGGAAATGTCGGCCGGCATCTTCAACCAGATCGAGAAGGGCGCAAAGGATGCGGCCCTGATCAATCCGGATTTCCCGTCCTACAATTACGACGTCATCGATGGCGTGACCTATCAGATCGACCTCACCCAGCCCGCCCGCTACGACAAGGACGGCGTGGTCTTGCATCCGGAAGCAAGCCGCATCGTCAACCTGCAGTTCGACGGCAAACCGATCGATCCCGGCCAGACCTTCGCGGTCGCGACGAACAATTACCGCGCCGGTGGCGGCGGCAAGTTCCCCGAAATCGCCTCCGACAAGGTGATCTTCGTCGGCCCGGATACCAACCGCGACATCATCGTCCGCTACATCGTCGAACAAGGCACGATCAATCCGTCGGCCGACGGCAACTGGTCCTTCGCACCGATCGGTGAGACCACCGTCGTCTTCGAGACCGGCCCGAAGGCGCGCGATTTCCTCGCCGACTTCAAGGGCGGCCAGATCGAGGATGCCGGTGAAGCGGCGGAAGGATTTGCGAAGTTCCGCCTGACGCTCTGAGCCACGGCAGAGGGCGCAATCGCTCAAAAAGAAAGGAATCGATTCAAGATGTTGAATCGATTCCTTAAACTTCTGTGGCAAGCGCTGGCGGAGATGCCAAATCCATGGGGCAATTCGACAGCTGTTCTTCAAACGCCCGGATCAGCCAAGTGCCGGCAGGCCCAGGCGGATTGTCGGTCCGCCTGATGGCGTAGAGATTGTAGGAGCCCTGCTCATAGGCCGGCAGATCGAGATGCACTATCCGGCCGCTTGCCATGTCTTCGCGGATGATCGAGGCCGGAAGCCCGCCCCAGCCGAGACCGCCACGGATCAGCTGATGTTTCGTTGCCATGTCGCTCACCCGCCAGGTCTTGAAGGAAAGCACGTTGAAATCACGCCCCGACGTCAGATCCGAAGCGTCGCTGACGACGATTTGGGTCTCCTCGCGCACGTCCTGCAGCGACAGCGTGGCCTTGCGCTTAGCGAGCGGATGATCGGCCGCTGCCGCGGGCAGAAGAAAATTGTGGCCAATCCGATCGACGATCAGCGTGTCGTCCTGCCGGGTCGGCGCACCGCCAATGCCGATGGTCGCCTTGCCGCTCATTACCAGTTCGACTAGCCGTCCGAGTTCGCCGACTTCCAGTCGCAGCGAAACGGATGGAAACTGCTGCTGAAATTCGCGGAGCACCGCCAGCATGGCGCCGGTCGGGACGAGCACGCTGATCGCCACCGAAAGTTCCGCCTCCAGTCCCTGATGCATGCTGCGCACCTTGGCCCGCATCACCTGCAGATCGCCGACGATCCGGCGGGCATCGGTCAGCATGGCCCTGCCCTCTTCCGTCAGCCTGGGCTGCCGCGTGCCTGTCCGCTCGAACAGCGTGACGCCAAGCTGGCTTTCCAGATTGCCGATCGTATAGCTCACCACCGATTGCGCGCGATTGAGCTGCCGGGCGGCCGCCGAAAAACTTCCGGTGTCAGCCACGGTGAGAAAGACCTGCAACTGGTCGAGAGTGGGATTTGCATCCATTCGATCGGGCATCCATCCAGTTATTCGATATGACCAATCTAGATTATCACAGTTTTATTGATGCGTGCTCGGACATAGATGCATGGCAGGCCTGCTCCCAAGGGCCCACCACCATTCGAGGAATTGCACATGTCTTCCATCCTTCTCGTCACCTCCAGCCCGCGCGGCTCGGAATCCCTCTCGAACGCGATCGCCACCGAGCTCGCCGAGAAGTTCGCCGGCGAGACCGGCACGCTGGTCCGTCGTGACCTTGTCGAAACCCAGCTCGACCACGTTGACGGCGCCTTCACCACCGCGATCCGCAAGCCGGCTGATGCACGTACCGCCGAAGAGGCCGCATCCGTCGCCACGTCCGACGCGCTCGTCGCGGAACTGATGGCCGCCGACACGATCGTCATCGGCACCGGCCTCATCAACTTCAACATCTACTCGTCACTGAAGAGCTGGATCGACCACATCGCTCGCGCCGGCCTGACCTTCAGCTACACGGAAAACGGCCCGGTCGGTCTCGCCAAGGGCAAGAAGGCCTATCTGGTGCTCGCCGCCGGCGGCATCTACTCATCCGGCCCAGGCGCCCCGATGAACCATGCCGAACCGTATCTCAAGACGGTGCTCGGCTTCCTTGGCATCGAGCTGGTCGAGACTGTCTATGTCGAAGGCGTGGCATACGGTCCGGAAGCCGCCGAAAAGGCCGTGGCTTCTGCCAAGGCAAAGGTCGAGGAACTGGCGCGCGCCGCCTGATCCGTTAAGGCTCCAATGCGGCAGCCGCGCTGCCGCCCTCATTCAGCAAACGGCAAGGACCTTCAGTTGCCGTTTGCAGCCAAGGCGAGCGCTGTCTCGTTCCCCGCCTGGGACAGCCGCTTGTCGCGGTGCGCTTGAAGCCGCGCGACGCTGGTCAGTTCCGAGACTATCTCCGCGCTGACCTCGTATGCGATACTGTCGACCGGCTGCGGCCGGCCCAGCAGATAGCCCTGGAGCTCGTCACAGCCCGCCACGCTCAGATAACGCGCCTGGTCCACCGTCTCCACACCTTCCGCCACGACCCGCATGCCGAGCCCGCTGCCGAGATCGATGATCGTGCGGACGATGGCGTCCGCCGTCTCCTCGGTTCCGAGGGCTGACACGAAGCTGCGGTCGATCTTGATCACATCGAAGGGGTAGCGGCTCAGATAGCTGAGCGACGAATAGCCGGTGCCAAAATCATCAAGCGCAATCCTCAAGCCCAACTTCTTCAGATGGCCGAGAATGAGGCGTGCCCGTTGATCGTCGTCGATCAGCACGCTCTCCGTGATCTCAAGCTCCAGCTGATGCGGCGAAACACCCGATTCGCCGAGGATAGCTTCGATCCGCTCCAGAAACTGCGGATGGCGGAACTGCACCGGCGAGACGTTGACGCTGATATGCAGATGCTGCGGGAAACCGGTTGCCAGACGGCAGGCCTCGATCAGCACCCATTCCCCGAGCTCGATGATCTTGCCGGAGACCTCGGCGACCGGGATGAAATCACCCGGCTGCACCATGCCCCGCTCCGGATGTTTCCAGCGCACCAGCGCCTCGTATCCGACGATGGCCGCATCCGATGCCGAGACCCGAGGCTGGAGATAGAGCTCGAATTCGCCGCGCTCCTGTCCTCGCTCGATATCGGCTTCGAGTGCGCGTCGCTTCTCGATCAGTTCGTCCATGCCCTTGCGGTAGGATCTGAAGGTGTTCCGGCCGGATTTCTTGGCATGATAGAGGGCGATGTCGGCACGACCGATCAGTTCGTCGAGCTCACCCGCATGTTCGGGGCAGAGCGCGCCACCGATGCTGACACCGCATTTGATGCGTTCGCCCTGGCCGGTGTCGAAGGGTTGCCGGAAGGCCTCAACCAGGCGGCGGCCGAAATCTTCGCATTGAGCCTCGAAATGGCAATTGCCGAGGATGACCGCGAACTCGTCACCGCCCAAGCGAGCCGCCATGTCGGCGGGGCCGAGTGCCGCAGTCAGGCGACGCGCCGTCTCTTTGATCACCTCGTCGCCGGCCGGGTGCCCGTAGAGATCGTTGACGTCCTTGAAGTGGTCGAGATCGACCAGAAGAACCCCGCAGCCCCATCCGTCATTTGCCTGCTCGACATGGGCAGCGAGCGTGTCGGTAAACAGCGCACGGTTCGCAAGGCCCGTCAGCGGATCGTGCTGGGCGAGATGGCGCATGCGGCTCTCGACGGCCTTGCGCTCACGAAGATCGACGAGGCAGCTGATCCGAATATGCCGGCCGCGATATTCGATGTTGCGCCCCCGAGCCTCGATCGGGATGGTTGACCCGTCGGCTCGAACGATCTGGAACTCTCGCGACACGTCGGGCGCCGGATTGGGATCCTCGATCAGCATGCGCCGCCCGGGCTGATCAACAAGATCGTGGATCGACGTGCCGATGAGATCCGCGATTTTTCTACCCGTCAGCACCTCGAACTGCTCATTGCCGTCGATGATCACCCCGCCTTCGTGCATGACGATCGCTTCAAAGGTAGCGTTGGCGAGCGCCGTCACCCGTTCCGCCTCTTCCTGATCCCGGACCTGGGCTTCAAGAGCGCTGCGATTGCGTTCCTGGTGCTGGATATTGTCCATCAGGTGGTTAAACAGCCGGGTCAGCTTCTCGGCCTCGTCGCCCTGATCGACCGGCAACCGGTCGCCAAGATCGGCCTTGCCGGATACAAGCTTCGACAGGGCGTCCTCGACATGGCCGACGCCAAGCCGCGTCCCATGTTCGGCAACATTCAGGCCGATGTCTTCAGCCTCAGCCGTGACGCGAACGGGCACGAGCTTGTCCAGCGTCCAGAAGAAGGCATAGCCGAGGCCGAAGGCCCAGTAGAAGTTCAGCGCGGAACCAAAAAGCTGGATGTAGAACTGATCGAATCGTCCGCCGAGCGGCAGGCGATCGACCGGCGCCAGAAGTGCAAGCGCGAGGGTTCCCGCGACACCCGCAAAAGCGTGGACGCCGACGGCGCCGACGGCATCGTCGACCTTCAGCTTTTCCTCGACATAATGGTTGCCGACAATGGCAACGATGGCCCCAAGCGCGCCCGTGAGAAGAGCGCCCCCCGGCTCGAGGAGATGGCAGCCCGCGGTGACGGCGACCAGCGCCCCCAGCATGCCACACAGCGCCTTTTCCGGCAGCACTACACCATCCTGCCTCGCACCGATCACATAGCCGACGCAGGTGCCCATGCCGCCAGCCAGCACGGTATTCAGAATGATCGGCGCCACATCCGCATTGGCCGCCAGGGTGGAGCCGCCATTGAAGCCGATCCAGCCGAAAAACAGGATGAGGCCACCGGTGGTCGCCAGAACCGGATTGTTACCGGCAAGCCGTACCGGGCGTCCCTCGGCATCGAAACGTCCGCGTCTCGCGCCGATCACCAGGCAGGCAGCAAGGGCTACCCAGCCGCCCGTGGCATGCACCACCGTGGAGCCGGCGAAATCGACGAAGCCAAGATTGGCGAGAAAGGCTCCTGAATTCGGCCCGATCGCCGTTCCCCAGACCCAGTGCACGAAAATCGGATAGATCAGCGTCGACAGAATGATCGACCCGAGCACATAGGCCGAGAGGGTCATGCGCTCGGCGACGGCACCGGAGACGATGGTCGCCGCCGTGCCGCAGAACATCACCTGGAAGACGAAGAACCCGGCCAGCCAGCTGTCGAGGCCCTGCAGCAGGAAATAGTCAGGATCGAGCCCGACCGGCAGGAAGCCGGAGCGACCGAAAGCGAGCATGAAACCGACGACTGCAAAGCCGACAACGCCGAAGACAAAATCCAGGAGGTTCTTCTGAGCGACATTGATGGAATTCTTCGAGCGCACCATGCCAGCTTCAAGAAGCAGGAATCCCACCTGCATCATCATCACCATGCCGGCGGCGGCCATCAACCAGGCGAGATCCGCAGAGGCCTTGGCGGTCTGGGCAGTGACAGCCTCTGCCGCATGAACCGGGAGGGGAAAGCCCAACACGAGGCTCGCTGCCAAGCCGTGAAAAGCAAGGGATGAAATGGAGCGAAACGCAATGATCACTGGAAAACCCGGACAATATTTCAGGGTTCAGTGTTGCGGTGCATCATTAACATTCGGTGATCGCGAAGAAACATTTCTTCGCGATATTGAAGTGCATCATCAGACGATGCGGGTTTCCTCGCCGTCCCCGAAAAGCGCCGGACCATTCTGATCGACGATCTGCTGCGCCTTGCGGAAGGTGCAGTCGAGGGCATCATCGAGCGAGGTGAAGACATCGGCGCGGATGAATTTCCGCTCGAGCACCCGACCGTCCACGGTCTTTTCGATGCGACCGGCCAGACGATACTGACTGCCTTCACGCATGGGCTCGGCGTGGATGACGCAGTCCTTGTAGGTCTGCGGCTCTGCCATTGGCTTGGCGGCAGTTTCGGAAGAAGAACCGCCGGTGAAAATAGAGAGGATGCTGGACAGGATAGACATGGCCTGACCTAGCACAGCAAGGCCCGGCGAGGAAGAGCAGGCAGTTTTCTTCCCGAGTCATCATGGCGTGATACAGTCCGCTTCGGTCGGGAAGGCTACCGGAGACAGAGGGATGCGGATCGTCATGGGCCTGTTGCTTGCACTCGTTCTGATCAGCATCGCGGCTATCGTCTCTCTCTATCTGAGACCACCGGTGCTCGCCTTAGAACGCGAGGCCAAGATCGGCGCAGAAACGCCGCTCGATTCGCTTGATGTCCTGATCGCCGACAGCGAGAGTGAAGCTGGCCGCATCCGCGAAGGGCTTGCCAAGCAGATCGTCTGGGCGGATCCCGCCCGGAAAGAGAAGACGCCGGTCTCAGTGATCTATGTGCACGGCTTTTCCGCCTCGCCGGCGGAAGTCCGCCCCCTGCCCGACCTCGTGGCACAAGCACTCGGCGCCAATCTCTTTCTCACCCGTCTTACCGGTCACGGTCTCGACGATCCCGACGCCTTGGGCCTCGCGACGATCGATGACTGGGCGGCAGATGTCGGCGAAGCACTCGCCATCGGCAAACGTCTGGGCGACCGCGTCGTCATCATCTCGACGTCCACCGGTGCCTCGCTCGTCACCTGGGCGCTCGGCCGCCCGTCGCTTGCCGACAAAGTCGCAGCTTCGGTGTTCCTCTCACCCAATTATGGCGTGCAGGCTTCCGGCAGCTTCCTGCTGACCGGTCCGTTCGGGGGCTCTCTCGCCCGGCTGATCATCGGCGAGCGCACGGGCTTCGAACCGATCAGCCCGCTCAACGCGCACAACTGGACGACGAATTATCCAGTAACCGCGCTCATTCCCATGGCGCAATCGGTCCGGCTGGCCAACCACACACCCGTAGAGGAGATCCGCGTGCCCGCCCTCTTCCTCCAGTCGGCCGAGGACAAGGTTGTCCGGCCGGATAAGACGGCGGCGATTGCGGCGCGTTGGGGCGCCGATCATGTACTCATCGATCCAGGCCCGACCGGCGACGCCAACAACCATGTGATCGCCGGCGACACCTATTCGCCCGAGACCACGGAGCCGATCGCGAAGATCATCCTGGACTGGCTCGCTGGCCAAGGTATCAGATGATGAGGTTGGCGAGGATCTCGTTTTCGGTGATGTCCTCGAAGCCGAGACCTGCCTGATCGAAACGGTCGAAGAGCTCTGCGAAGTTCTCGCGCTTGCCCGTCTCGATGCCGATCAGAATCGAGCCGAAGTTGCGCGCCGACTTCTTGAGGTACTCGAAGCGGGCAATATCGTCTTCGGGCCCGAGCAGATTGAGGAAGTCACGCAGCGCACCTGGACGCTGCGGCAGGCGCAGGATGAAGTATTTCTTCAAGCCGGCGTAACGCATGGCGCGTTCCTTGACGTCCGGCAGACGCTCGAAATCGAAATTGCCGCCGGAGACGACGGCGACGATCGTTCGACCGCTCAAGGCGACTCGCGGCAGAAGATCCAGGGCCGCCAGTGCCAGCGCCCCTGCTGGTTCCAGCACCACGCCCTCGACATTCAGCATGTCGGTCATGGTCACGCAGATCGCGTTTTCCGGTACGATCAGCACCTGGTCAGGGCGGAAGGCCTTCAGCGCTCCGAAATTATGGTCGCCGATCCGGGCGACGGCTGCCCCATCGACGAAATTGTCGACCTTGGGCAGCGTGACGACCTTGCCGGCTTCAAGGCTCTTCTTCAGGCTCGGTGCGCCCTGGGGTTCGCAGAAGATCATCGCCTCGGGCGAAACCTTGCCGGCCATATAGCCGGTCATGCCCGACGAGAGCCCGCCGCCGCCGACCGGCATGATGACGAGATCAGGCGTCACGCCTTCCGGCAGCTGCTGCATCACTTCAGCCGCTACCGTCGCCTGGCCCTCGATGATATCGGGATGGTCGAAGGGCGGCACCATATAGCCGCCGATCGCTTCGACATGTTCGCGTGCCGCCTGATAGCACTGATCGAAGATATCGCCGATCAGGCGAATGGTGATGAATTCGCCGCCGAAGATGCGGGTCTTGTCGATCTTCTGCTGCGGCGTCGTCACCGGCATGAAGACCACGCCCTGCACGCCGAAATGGCGGCAGACATAGGCGAATCCCTGGGCATGATTGCCAGCGGAGGCGCAGACAAAGGTGGTGCCGGAGGGGCTGTCGGCGACGATCTTGCGGAAAAAGTTGAAGGCGCCCCGGATCTTGTAGGAGCGAACAGGCGTCAGGTCCTCGCGCTTCAGATAGACATTGGCGCCGTAACGGGCGCTCAAATGCTCGTTCAGTTGCAGCGGCGTCTCGGGGAAAAGCCCGCGCATGGCTTCAAGCGCTTGGTCGACCTGATCGGGGGTCACGTCAGCCTCCGTTGAATTTTGGACAGAGCCCCGCTATGGCATAGACATCGGGCAGAGACAAAGCCTCTTTGCGTTGCAACAGACGGAAGTCATTCCTTGAATACCAATCTGCTCCGCTCCGTCGTCTATATCGCAGCCCTGTGCGGGCTCTATCTGGCCACCGCCATGCTGATCCCGGCCATGGTGGACCTCTATTATGGCGATCCCCATTGGTCTGTCTTTACGGTGTCTGCAGCCATGGTTGGCGGTCTGTCGGTCACGGCAGCCATGGCAACGCGCGGGCCGCCGCCGGCCTTCTCCAAGCGCATGGGCTTTCTGCTCGTCAACGTGCTCTGGGCCACCTTTTCGCTGGTCGGTGCGATCCCGATCTATTTCTCTCAGCTCGACCTCACTTTTGCCCAGGCCCTGTTCGAATCGGTTTCAGCCATTACCACGACAGGCTCGACCGTTCTTTCCGGACTGGACGACATGGCGCCCGGTCTCCTCGTCTGGCGCTCGCTGCTGCAATGGCTGGGCGGCATCGGGATCGTCGCGCTCGGCCTGTTCGTGCTGCCATTCCTCCGCGTGGGCGGCGTCTCCTTCTTCAAGATGGAATCCTCCGATATCGCGGACAAGCCGTTCGCACGCATCGCCACCTTTACCAGCGCCTTCGTCGCCATCTATGTCGCGATTACCCTGATTTGCATGATCGCCTATGATGTCTTCGGCATGAGCCATTTCGATGCGCTCAACCACGCCCTGACGACGATCGCCACCGGTGGCTTCTCCACCCACGACGCCTCTTTCGGCTATTTCGACAGCTATGCACTGCGCTGGATCGCGACCTTCTTCATGACGGTCTGCAGCCTGCCCTTCTCGATCCTGATCGTCTTCTTCATCAAGGGGCGCCTCGACGCGCTGCGCGATCCGCAGATCCTCGTCTTCCTCGGCTATCTCTCGGCCTTCGCCGTCTCTGCTGCGCTCTACAACCATCTGCGCAACGGCGTGGACCTGCCGCTGGCACTCTCGCATTCCTTCTTCAATTTCGCATCGATCCTGTCGACGACAGGCTATGCCAGCGAGGACTATACCATGTGGGGGCCGTTCGCGGTCGCGGCCGCCTTCTTCGCCACCTTCATGGGCGGCTGCTCCGGCTCGACGGCCGGCGGCATCAAGGCCTATCGTTTCGTCATCATATTCAACATCATCGTCACGGGGCTGAAGCGGCTCATCTATCCGAATGCCGTCTATTCCGTCCGCTACGGAAACCAGATCGTCGATGCCGACACGCAGCGCGCGGTATTCCTGTTCTTCAGCGCCTATATCTTCATCTGGGTGATCGGCAGCCTTGCCATGGCGCTTGCCGGCTACGATTTTGCCACCGCCTCATCTGCCGTCATCACGGCGCTCTCGAATGTCGGCCCCGGCATCGGTTCGCTGATCGGCCCGGCCGGCAACTTCGCCACGATGCACGATCCCGAACTCTACATCCTGTCGCTTGCCATGCTGCTCGGCCGTCTCGAAGTGCTGACCGTCATGGTTCTGCTGGTACCGATCTTCTGGCGGTCTTGAGCATCAGGCCTTCGTGATCGCAGAGAACCGCTCCGCGCTTGACGCCCGGGCTTTGTTCTTCCCACACTCCGGCTGAATCAAAGCCGGAGAATCACGTGTTTCTGAAATACCAAGCCCCTGCCCGCGACCTTGCCGTCACCATCGTCGGCGCACTTCTTTTTGCGGCACCGGTCAAGGCCGGCCCGCTTCTCGACGCGGCGATCGAGGCAGAGAAACTCGCGGCACAGAACGATGCAAAGGGTGCCTTCGAGGCGATGCGCTCAGGGCTTGCAGCTTTCAGCCAGAGCTTGCCGCTGACGGTCCCCCGCGCCGTCTTCATCACGGAAGTCCCGAAGGCCTACAGGGCTTATTCTGAGAAATCAGAGCCGGTTTTCGCCACCGGCGAGAAGCTCATCACCTATGTCGAGGTGGCCGGGCTCAAATGGCGCCCGGCGCCCGACAACCAGCGGGAATCCCGCTTCACGGTCGACCTTGAACTCACCGACGACAAGGGCAAGACGCTGGCGCTGCAAAAGGAATTCGGCAATTTCACCTTCACCGGCCATTCGGATGCGATCGAGATCTACACCCATCTGACGCTCGACGTGGATGGCGCCAAGCCCGGTGCCTATGTGCTACGCTATACCGTGAACGACGTGATCGCCGAACGCTCGACGCCTTTCGAACTGCCCTTCACGCTCAAGGGCAAGAGCTGAACGCCCACATCGGGCGTTCAGCGTGTCAGATCAATTCGCCATGGTCGAGCGGTGCGCCCAGCCGGTCATGCGCTTTTCGAGCCAGGCCATCAGTGCATACATGGCGATGCCCTCGACCGCGAGCGCCAGGAGCCCGGCAAAGACCAAGGGCACGTTGAACTGGCTTTGGGCCGAGCTCATCATGTTGCCGAGGCCGTAATTCGAGGCCACCGTCTCCGAGACAACAGAGCCAACGAAGGCGAGCGTGATCGCTATCTTCAGCGAGCCGAAGAAATAGGGCATCGACCGGGGAATGCCGACCTTCAGCATGATGTCGAGCTTCCTGGCGCCCAGCGCCCGCAGCACGTCCTCGGTCTCGGGCTCAATGGTGGCAAGGCCCGTCGCAACATTGACGACGATCGGGAAGAAGGAGATCAGGAAGGCGGTCAACACAGCCGGCACGGTGCCGATGCCGAACCAGATGACAAGAATCGGCACGAGCGCCACCTTGGGGATGGCGTTGAAGCCGATCATCAGGGGGTAGAGCCCGGCATAGATGGACTTAGACCAGCCGATGAACAGCCCGAGCCCCAGGCCCGCCACGACCGCGATCAGGAAGCCGAGCGTCGTCGTGTAGAGGGTCTGCAGCGAGTTCTTCCAGATCGGCGACCAGTATTGCACCACCGCCTCGAAGACGCGTGATGGTGCCGGCAGGATGGTCGGTGGCATGGCGAGTGCAAGGACCGTCAGTTCCCAGATGGCGAAGAGCGCCAGCGTGTAGAGGAAGGGTGCCGCCCGCACCCAGTTGATGCGCTGCATCACGGGCTTGACCACCGGCCGGGTCGGCGCTGTCTCGATCGTCATCGTCATGCCGCCACCCTCGCCTTTGCGATTTCGCCGTGCAGCACATGCACCATGTCGTTGAATTCGGTCTGGTACATCAGTTCCAGATCCCTCGGCCGCGCGAAGGGCACAGTATGCTCCTTGACCACCTTGCCGGGTCTGGCACTCATCACGAAGATCCGGTCGGCAAGGAAGACCGCCTCGCGCAGGTCATGGGTGACGAGCACGATGGTCACGCCCTGGGCTGCATGCAGATCGCGGATGACGCACCAGAGCTCCTCGCGGGTGAAGGCGTCGAGCGCGCCGAAGGGCTCGTCGAGCATCAGCAGTTCCGGTTCGTGGATGAGCGCCCGGCAGAGATTAGCGCGCTGCTGCATGCCGCCGGAGAGCTGCCAGGGGAATTTCGAGCCGACACCCTTCAAGCCGACGATCTCGAGGAGGTTTTCGGCCTTTTCGACATATTCCTTCTTGTTGGCTCGAAGGCGATGGCGATGCCGCTCGACGATCTCGAGCGGCAGGAGAATGTTTTCGAGCGTCGTGCGCCAGGGCAGCATGGTCGGGTTCTGGAAGGCCATGCCGACGATCGACACCGGCTTGGTCACCTGCTGGCCGGCGACGATGACGACACCGGATTGCGGGATGTGCAGCCCGGTCACGAGCTTCATCAGGGTGGACTTACCACAGCCGGACGGGCCGACCACGGCGGAGAATTCGCCCTTGTCGACGCGCATGGTGAGGCCGGACACGGCCAGCGTACCGTCCGCGCCGCCATAGCGCATGTCGACATTGTCGATGGAAACGAGGTGGGACATCGGGGCTCCGGTCAATGTTGCATTACCCAACCTCCCCTTGAGGGGGAGGTCGCTGCGAAGCAGCGGGTGGGGTGATCTCGCGAAAGGTCACCCCACCCCGAACCTGCGGTTCGACCCTCCCCCTCAAAGGGAGGGTGAGACCATCAAGGCAGCATCCGCTCTTCCTTGGCCGGCAGGAAACTGCCGTCGAAGACCTGCTCGGCCGCGACATTGCCCTTCAGGCCCATGGACACCTTCAGCGTCTCGATCGAGGCGGAGAGCCGCGCCATGTCGACGCTGCCCATACCGTTTTCGACGACATAGGGCGTCTTGATGTTCATGGCATTGGCCATTTCGAGACGTTCCTTCTCGATGTCGGCGTTCAGCGTCTCGTTGCGCTTGAGTACGGCGGCGACACCCTCTTCCGGATTGGCAACGGCATCGGCAAAGCCCTTGGCGAGCGCCTTCAGGAAGCCTTTCACAGCCTCAGGGTTCTCGGTGGCGAAGTCGGAGTTCACCAGCACGCTGTTGCCATAGAGATTGAGCCCATTGTCGGCCATCAGGATGGTGGCGATGTCGTCGTCAGCAATCCCTTGCGCCTTCAGGTTCAGGATCACGGAGAAGGCAAAACCGAAGACGGCGTCGACGTCACCCTTGGCAAGCATCGGCTCGCGCACGGGAAAGCCGATCGATTCGATGGTGATGCCGCTGTCGTCGATACCGGCGGCCTGCTTGAAGGCCGGCCACTGGGCAAAGGCGCCATCCGGCGGCGGCGCGCCGAGCTTCTTGCCTTCGAGCGATTTCGGATCTTCGGTGACGCCGAGCGACTTGCGGCCGACGACCGAGAAGACCGGCTTGTCATAGACCATCATCACGGCCTTGACCTTCTGGCTCGGATCCTCATCGAGGAACTTGATCACCGAATTGATGTCGCCGAAGCCCATCTGATAGGCGCCGGTCGCGACGCGCGGGATCGCCTCGACCGAGCCATTGCCCGAATCGATCGTCACATCCAGGCCTTCCGCTGCGAAATACCCCTTGTCCAGCGCCAGCAGGAAGCCGGCGGCCGGACCCTCGAACTTCCAGTCGAGCGTGAACTTGATGGCCGTCTCGGCATGCGCCTGACCGACCGGCAGCGTCACGCCGACCATCAGCCCGGCTGCGAGAACGGCGGCCGAAAAGAGACGTCTTGTGATCATGGATTTGAGCTCCCCTTGTTTTTGATGGGCGCATCAAAGCAGGAAACGCGGAACCCGCAAAGCGGAAAATGCTCAAACTTTCGTCAAAAATCGATCTGCACAAATTTGGCGCATTGAGCCCAAAGAGACACACGCGTTCAATCGTCCCCATCGATGCGATCGGGCCAGCGCTAACAAATGAATAGCAATGAGGATGGTGCGGACGGCGGGGATCGAACCCGCATGACCTAAGGCCGAGAGATTTTAAGTCTCTTGCGTCTACCAGTTTCGCCACGTCCGCGTGCGGGCCCTGTTTCGATCAGATCGGCGGACTCGTCAAGGGTGGCGGGCCAATGCTGTGGCCCGCCCCGTGTCATCGATCACTCAGCTCGCCAGCGCATCCAGGAATTCGACGCCGATCTCGCGGGGGCTGCGCCATTTAACCGCGCAGTCATGGGTCGTGCCGTCCTCGAGACGCAAGCGGAATTGAGGGGGAATGTCGGCGGTCGATTCGAAGCTCACCTTGGCGCCGAGCGGCGAGAGATTGCGAATCATGCAGTCGAAGGTGGAATGGCCGCCGGGGAGAATGGCGCGGCCGGCTTTGAGCGCCCGAAGGCGGGGCTGACGACGACGATCTGGCTGTTCCATGGGCATGCATCCTTTCAGGCCTTACAACCGCAAGAATGCGCCGAAGCGCTCAACAAAGGCTTCAATCCAGCGGTCACATTTTAACGATCGGGCAGCACAGCTGTCGCAGAAACGAAGAAAGGCGGAGCTTGCGCCCCGCCTTTTGACAACAGTCAATTCTATGCTCAGGCCAGCTTTGCAGCGAGCTTCGCCACATGGGCGCCCTGATAGCGGGCACCTTCGAGTTCGATCTCGGAGGGCTGGCGCGAACCGTCGCCGGCCGTGATCGTGGAGGCGCCGTAGGGTGAGTTGCCCATGACTTCGCTCACACCCATCTGGCCCTGGAAGGCATAGGGCAGACCGGCATAGACCATGCCGTGATGCAGGAAGGTCGGGATGAAGCCCATGATGGTGGTTTCCTGGCCGCCATGCTGGGTCGCAGTCGAGGTGAACATCGAGCCGAGCTTGCCGGTCAGCTTGCCCTGGGCCCAGAGGCCACCGGTCTGATCCCAGAAATTGCGCATCTGCGAGGCGACCGTGCCGTAACGGGTGCCGGCGCCGACGATGATGGCGTCATACTGGTCGAGCTCGGAAGGGTCGGCGATCGGGGCCTGCTGGTCCATCTTGTAGTAGGAAGCCTTGGCGACATCTTCCGGCACGAGTTCCGGAACGCGCTTGACGGTGACGTCGGCACCGGCCGACTTTGCGCCTTCGGCAACGGCATAGGCCATCGTTTCGATGTGACCGTAAGCGGAATAGTAGAGAACCAGAACCTTGGCCATGTCGTATCTCCCTTTGAAACTGCGGCCCCGCCGCGCTGTTGGATGAGCGAGATGTAGCGCATTCCACGGTGGCGACCAGTCGCGGCTGCAGGAACGCAGTGTTCAATCAATGAGTGCCTTTACTTCTCTTCGCGGACACAAAACGGTAACGTGTCTCCCAGCCTGCCCATCCCAAGGACCCAATCCATGACCTCCACGATCCAGACCGCCGCGATGCTCGCCATCGGCGACGAACTCCTGTCCGGCCGCACCAAGGACAAGAATATCGGACATCTCGCCGATCTCCTCACCGTTGCCGGCATCGATCTGAAGGAAGTGCGTATCGTCGCCGACGAAGAGGACGCAATCGTGGATGCCCTCAACGCGCTGCGTTCGAAGTACACCTACGTCTTCACGTCAGGCGGCATCGGCCCGACCCATGACGACATCACAGCGGATTCGGTGTCGAAAGCCTTCGGTGTGCCCTGCCTTCACGATCCCGACGCCATGAAGCTGCTCGGCGACATGTATGCCGGCCGAGGTCTCGAATTCACCGAGGCCCGCCAGCGCATGGCGCGCATGCCGGAAGGCAGCCGCCATATCCCGAACCCGGTCTCGACCGCGCCCGGCTTCATTATCGGCAATGTGCATGTCATGGCCGGTGTGCCGCAGGTCTTCCAGGCGATGATGGCGCATGTGATCGAGACACTTCCGGCCGGCCAGCGGGTGCTGTCGCGCTCGATCGCCTGCCCCTTCGGTGAAGGCGATATCGGCACGGCACTCGGCGCGATCCAGAAGGCCCATCCGGAAACCTCGATCGGCTCCTATCCGCATTTCGACGGCCGGCGCTTCTCGACCGAGCTGATCGTCCGGGCGCGCGATCAGGCGGTTGTCGATGCGGCAGCGGCCGATGTCGAGGCAATGATCGAGGCGATCCGAAACGAGAAGGATGCAGCCGCCACCCGCGATCTCGGCACCGGCGAGGTCGCCTGAGCGCGCGATCCTTCGCGCCTCAAGCCGGCTCCCGACTTGACCGAGGTCAAGGCGGAACCCTCGAATGAAACACATAGTTATCTCATGCGGACACTGGATAAGGGCCGCAAGAGGAGACGACCATGGGTTACCGCACACTTCTTGCCATATTGGACACACCGAAAACCACGCAACAGGTGACGGATTTTGCCGTCGCCATTGCCAACCAGTTTCAATCACATGTGATCGGCGCCCATGCGGAGGCCGTGGCCATGGTGCCGCTGGTCGCGCCGATGGAAATCCCGGACCCCGCGACCGTCCAGGCGCTGCAGGACATGGCGCATCAGGAGACGGAAAGCGTGGAGCGCATCTTCCGCGACATCGGCAGGCGCGAAGGCTTTTCCCATGAATGGCGAAGCTTCGTCACATCCTCCGGCTTCAACTCCGCCGCCCTGATCGACAGCGCGCGCAGCGCCGATCTCGTCATCGCCGCCCAGGGTGAAGCGGGCATGCTGTCCGAGACCCGCTCCGAACTCGAAAGCTTCCTGTTCGAAAGCGGACGGCCAGTGCTGCTCATCCCGCATATCCTAAAGGCGCCGAAACCGATCCGCCGGGTGCTCGTTGCCTGGAACGGCTCGCGCGAGGCGGCCCGCGCTACCTTCGATGCCCTGCCCTTCCTGATGGTAGCCGAAGAGGTCGAGATCTTCACCGTCGACGCCTCCGACAGCTCCACCCAGACCGGCTCCATGGCTGGTGCCGAGATCGCCGCTTCGCTTGCCCGCCACGGGATCAAGGTAACCGTCACTGCGTCGGAAAAGACCGGTCTCGCCCCAGCGATCGCCATCGAGAACCGGCTGTCGGACAGCTCCATCGATCTCCTGGTCATGGGTGCCTATGGCAACAAGCGCTGGTGGGAAATGCTCTTCGGCGGCGTTACCCGCACGCTGCTTGATTCGATGACGGCGCTGACGCTGCTGTCGCGCTGATCACTCGAGTGATCGGGCGGGAATACGGGCCTTGCCAGAGGCTTCGGATTCCCGCTAATAGCAACGGCCAAAGACTGGAACCCTTTCGGGGGACGAGCTTCGCGCGGTCACTGCCGCGCGAAACGCGTTTCAGGACCGCGCACATCGCGGCCCGCCTAAGGATCCGGTCGACGGCGCCGCAATCCGGCGCGGACGATATCATCCAGCAAGCGGAGCCCCGTGCATGTCTCTTCCCGATAAAGCCTTCCCCGTTTCCTGGGATCAGTTCCACCGCGATGCGCGCGCACTCGCCTGGCGCCTTGCCGGCCTCGGCCAGGAATTCCGCGCCATCGTTTGCATCACCCGCGGCGGTCTCGTCCCGGCGGCGATCATCTCGCGCGAGCTCAACATCCGCCTGATCGAGACGGTCTGCGTCGCCTCCTACCATGATTATGTCAACCAGGGCGAAATGAACCTGTTGAAGGGGATCACTGCCGAACTCATGGTCAATGGCGGCGAAGGCGTGCTGGTGGTCGACGACCTGACCGACACCGGCAAGACGGCGCTCGAAGTCCGCCAGATGATGCCGAAGGCGCACTTCGCCTGCGTCTATGCCAAGCCGAAGGGCGTGCCGACCATCGACACCTTCGTTACCGAAGTCTCCCAGGACACCTGGATCTATTTCCCCTGGGACATGGGCTTCACCTATCAGGAGCCGATCGCCAAGGGCTCCAAGGGCTGATCCAAGCCCTGCCGCAATTACCGAACCCGCCTGTCACCCGCCGGCGGGTTTTTTGTGCGAGTGGATACCGAAGTGCCCAGAGGCTTCGTAGCCAACACTATGGCTGAGACATCCTACATAATCTCTTGCCCTCCAAGGCATCCGCTACCCGATTCGCCAATCATCACAGTCACGTAATATTAGAATTAATAGCTTGAAATAAGAATAGATGTCGCTCCTGCCTGTGAATCAATGTGGGTTTCGGAAACGCCGCTTACGTCAATTTCACAATGTGCTTGAGTAATTCTGTCCTCCTAAGGACGATTCGAAGCAAAGGAGAAAATATTGAACGACAAACACGAGCTGCGTATATCCAAAAGTGAAATCGTCGCGAGAGGAGCGTTAGCCGTCTTAGTGGTCGGAATTGTACTGATATTGCCTTTGGCAGTCTCTTTGACAACTTGACGAAAGATCCACCGCAACGCTGAAATTCGAGCCCCGTCGTTCTCCCGGCGGGGCTCTTTTACGACATTTCTTTCTACAGACCGACCGACAGCAAAAGATCCAGCGGACTCGTGGACGGAGTCAGCACTCAGACCGGACCCGTTTCCCACGAATTGAACTTTTCATTCGTTGTCGACGCGCATAACAGTCCGTCTTTGGCTGCAAGACGGAACAATTCGGCCGCTCGCCCGTATGGCTCTCGTGTTCCACTCCCAACGGTAGAGAGCAATTGATGGCCACCCTCCACTCGCCGCCGACGGCTTCGAACGCCTATCCGGCTTCGGCGCTGTTCGTCCCCTTCCCCTTCGTCTGCTTCACGCTGACGCTGATCACCGACATCCTCTACTGGCGGACGTCCAATCTGATGTGGAGCAACTTTTCCGACTGGCTCTTGTTCTTCGGTCTGATCTTCGGCGCCCTGTCGATCATTGCAGGCCTCATCGATCTCGCAAGGCCCGCCACCCGCGCCCTGCGCCCCGGCTGGCCCGCGGTCATTGCCTATCTCGTGGTTCTGGTGCTCGCTATCATCAACAGCTTTATTCATGCCGGCGACGGCTGGACGGCGATCGTGCCCTATGGCCTTGCCGCTTCCCTGATCACGGTCATCGCGATGATCGCCTGTGTCTACCTCACCGCCGAACAGCGCAGCGCCGACGCCTGGAGAACGCCATGACCCGCTCTACCCTGACGCTCCGTCACGCCGCCCTCGCCTCGACCGCCGTTCTGGTGCTGGCCCTTGCCGGCTGCAGCGACGACAACGGCAATTTCGACATCACCAGCCAGATCGGTCCCGACCCAGTCCTGCCGGAACCGAGCCAGTCACTCCTGCCTGACCTCAAGGTCGCAGAAGTCGTTGGCTGGCGTGAAAACGAGACCCCCGACGTGCTGGAAGGCTTCACCATCACCGCTTACGCCCACGACCTTGCCAATCCGCGCACCGTGCACACGCTGCCGAACGGCGACGTGCTCGTGGTGCAAAGCAAGGCGCCACCCGGCAAACCGGTGGAGCGGCCGAAGGACGTCATCCGCGATTTCATCATGGCCTTTGCGGCCGGCAGTGGTGGTGACGACAAGCCGACCAATCTCATCACGCTGCTTCGCGACACGGACCGTGACGGCACCGTGGACGAGCGCCATGATCTGCTGACCGATCTCAACTCCCCCTTCGGTCTCGCCTTTGCCGACGATACCCTCTATGTCGCGGCAGCCGACGCGGTACTCGCCTATGACTACCAGCTTGGGCAGAACGAGATCACCACCCCGCCGCGCGTCCTGACGCCGCTGCCGGGCGGCCCGATCAACCATCACTGGACCAAGGACCTGGCGCTCAGCCCCGACGGCCGCTTCCTCTACGCCTCGGTCGGCTCGAACTCGAATGCCGGCGAACGCGGTCTGGAGGCCGAAAAGGGCCGCGCCGCCATCTGGCAGATCGACCGCGAAACCGGTGCCTCGCGCGTCTATGCGTCTGGCCTGCGCAACCCCAATGGCCTCACCTTCAACCCCGAGAGCGGCGCGCTCTGGACCGTCGTCAACGAACGCGACGAGCTCGGCCCCAATCTCGTGCCCGACTACATGACCTCGGTGCAGGACCGCGGCTTCTACGGCTGGCCGTGGAGCTATTTCGGCCAGCATGTCGATCCGCGCCTGCACCCGCCACGGCCTGACATGGTCGAGCAGGCGATCAAGCCGGATTATGCGCTGTCGAGCCATGTGGCCGCTTTGGGTCTCGCCTTCTCCATGGGCATGGCGATGCCCGAAGAGTATGCGAACGGCGCCTTTGTCGGCAATCGCGGCAGCTGGAACCGCGACCAGTTCAATGGCTACAAGGTGCTCTACGTGCCCTTCGAAAACGGCATGCCGTCGGGTGAAGCCCGCGACGTGGTGACCGGCTTCCTCAATCCCGACGAAGAAGCCCGCGGCCGCCCCGTCGGCCTCGGCTTCGACGGCACGGGCGCCCTCTTGGTTGCCGACGATGCCGGCAATACGGTCTGGCGCGTCGCGGCCCAGAATGCGACCGCCCTTTCCGAACCGCTCGGCACGGATGAAATGCCGCCGGGCTCGCCGGTCGCTGAGGAACAGGCCGGTGCTGCTGAAGCCGTCGAAGGCGCAGCGCCGGCAACCGCACCGACCGAGAGCACGCCCGCAACGGAAACGCCTACGCCCGCGGCCCCTGCCCCTTCCCCGGACGCCGCCACGCCGCCGCCCGCCGAAGATCCGGCAGTCGCACCGACCCCGGATGCGCCGGCCAATACCGGCGATGGCACGCTTGCGCCTCCGACACCGCCCCAGACGGATGTCCCGGCGACGGGACCGGAAGGTGCTGTTCAGGACGCGACGCCTGCAACGCCGGCTCCTGCGCAGCCCTGATCCACCCTTTCGGGCTCTGAAATGAGAAGCCCTCCGCCAGACAGGCGGAGGGCTTTCGATTTCCTCACAAAGCTTCCGCGATCAGGCCGGCAGGCGGCGATCGTATTCGTCCTTGAGTTTGAGCCAGCCGTCCCAGAAGGGCTCCGCCCGCCGGCCGTCCAGATGGGCGCTGAGAATATCGAGATGCATGTGCCAGCCCGCACCGACCATGAGCAGGTTGGCACGATCGGAAATGCGCCGATGGGTGATCGTCAGCAGGACCTCGTCTCCCTCCGCCTTCAGATCGAAGGCGACCTCTCCGGTCTCGCCCCAGGTGAACACGAGCCGCTTGTTCCTCTGCACTTCGAGGACCCGGCTTGTCATGCGCATTTCCTCGCTGAAGCCTTCCGGCCGAGCGCCTGGCGGGTCCGTCAGTTCATCGTTGCGCCACACCAGTTCGAAGGTCGACCCCGCCTTCTCCTCCATGCTGCCTGCGGCGAGCCATTTGCGCCGCATCTCGCCATCGGTCAGGTATGACCAGATCCGCGAAGCCGGTCCGGGCAACAGGCGTTCGATCACCAGCGTTGCGGGCTCGGTCACTCGACCATAGGGGTTTACGTCCAGTCTTTCCGTCATCGTCATTCTCCATCAGGTTTCTGTCGGGGAAATGCGGCATCCTCCGCGTGAAGGAGCCGTTCGAGGACATCCAGCCGGCCGGTCCAGAAGTGCTCGTAGGCGCTCAGCCACTGGTGGGCACCGGCAAGCGGTCCCGGATCCAGTCGGCAGAGATGAGTACGGCCTCGGATCTCACGGCGGATGAGGCCGGCGGCTTCGAGGACCTTAATGTGTTTGGAGGCGGCGGCAAGCGACATGGAGAAAGGCTCGGCCAGTTCTCCGACGCTCCTTTCCCCTTGCGAAAGGGCCGCCAGCATGCGCCGACGCGTCTCGTCGCCCAGCGCGTGAAAGATCATGTCCAAAGGATTGTGCGAAATATCAACCATACGGTTGAATATCCACAATCACCTGCCGATTGTCAACCGTATGGTTTAATAATAAACGATCAGTACAAGACGGCTAGAAGAGCAGCAGTCCACCGAGAACCAGCAGGATAAAGCCGCCGCCGATGATGAGCGACCAGGCCGAGAGCGCAAATCCCGGCTTTGCGCCACTGTCGGACTGCGCGGAATATTCGGTTGAGCGTCGCACCTCGGTGCGCCTCTCGTCTTGTCCCGGCTCCATCGCCATCGGATCCTCCCGTGTCGTTACCTCACGAGGTAACCCGCCGCCATGTCTTCGGTTCCGATGCCGCGCCCGGAACCCCTCCTGCGACCGTCGAAGGGAACCCTCCCCGCCCTCCTCCGTTTCATCGACACAGAAGGAGAGGCTTACCATGAACACGCAGTCGAAATTTCATCTGATGGCACGGGCCGGTTATGGCGCGCGGGGTATCGTTTTCCTGATGATTGCGGGGCTCGCTCTGTTTTCAGGCATCGCCGGCGGTGAGGCGGATACGGAATCGGCTCTCGAAACCATCCTGCAGCAGCCATTCGGGCGGATCTGGATCGGGCTGATCGGTCTGGGGCTCGCCGGTTTCGTAGTCTGGCGGCTTGCTCAGGCATTGGCCAATGCCGATGGGCACGACGAAAACGCCAAGGGCTACGTCATCCGAGGTGCGATGTTCGGCAGCGCGATCACCTATGCCGGTCTCGCCATGACCGCTCTGACGCTCGCACTCGCCTACGGGTCGAACAGCGGGTCGGGAGGCGAAGCGGGGCTTGCCGCCTGGATCATGTCACAGCCATTCGGGCGCTATCTCGCCGGACTGACCGGTCTCGGCTTCGTCGCCGGTGGCGTGGTGACGTCGATCAAGGGCCTGCGTCGCGGCTTCGGTAAATATCTGGACCTCGATGCCAACAGCAATTCGCCGGCTGTGCTGATCTCCATCTACGGCCTCGTCGCCCGCGGCGTCGTCTTTGCGATCGTCGGCGGCTTCTTTGTCTATGCGGCCTTCACGGTCAACCCAGAACAGGCTGGCGGCACCGCAGAGGCACTGGCCTGGGTCCGCCAGCTCCCCTTCGGCAGTGTGGTCTATGGCATCGTCGCGCTCGGTCTCGGCGCTTTCGGTCTCTATAATTTCGTCGAGGCGCGTTACCGGCGCATCAATGCGCCCGAGGCCGGCGACCTGCGCCGTCAGCTACCTATCGGCCGTGCGAACTGACGCATGAGGACGACTGTCGATGCGGCCACCTGCCACTACAGCAGATCCTGCGATGGCACGATGGTCACCCCAGGTGCCGCCGACACGGCGGCATTGAGCATGGCGCGGGCGATGGCTTCCGGCGGGTTCGCCTTCAGCGACGACGGCAGGATCGGCTTCAGCATTGAAAGCACCCTGCCCGCCCACTCCTCCATCGGCCGCGGCTCCTGCCGCAGCCCATCGATGAGCCCGGGACGGACCAGCACCGTTCGCTCGAAGCCGAGCGCGAGGATATCACGCTCCGTCTCTCCCTTCACACGGCTGTAGAAGAAGAACGCGTTCGCATCCGCCCCCTTCGCCGAGTTGAGAACGAAGGTTCGCGCGCCATGGGCCTTTGCCAACCTTGCAATCTCCAGCGGATAGTCGTGATCGACCTGGTAGAAACGGTCGCGTGATCCAGCCGTTTTCAGCGTCGTCCCGAGAGTACAGATCACGGCATCGGCGGACCAGATCGACGGGTCCTGCGGCAGATTGTCGAAATCGACGATCGGTGCCGAAAGACCTGATCGCTCCGGCAGCGGCCGTCGGGTCGGGGCGGTCACAGTAGACACGCGTGGGTCGGCGAGCGCCAGATCAAGGACATGGCTGCCGACAAGTCCGGTGGCGCCCAACAATAACAGATGCATGATCCCGTCTCCTTCCGTCTGATATCTCGCGTAACAGTCAGTGCCACGGCGCAATGCAGGTCTCAATGTGGGCCGCGACTGCCCGTTCCATCACACAAACGAAAGAAGCGCCGCATTGCTGCGGCGCTTCCCTTCTTCACTAATTAGCGATTCTCCGAACTTCCTCAGGCGGCCGTGCGATAGCCTGCCGAGCCGGCCGATGCGCCACCTTCCAGCTTGAAGCGGGCAAGCTGCGCCTGCAGCTGGCGGGCTTCGCCGGCGAGAACCTGGCTAGCGGCCGTCGTCTCTTCGACCATGGCGGCGTTCTGCTGGGTCATCTGATCCATGTGATTGACCGAGGTGTTGATCTCGCCGAGCGCTGCCGACTGTTCTTCGGCGGCACGGGCGATCGTCACGACGTGGTCGTTGACGCGGTTGACCAGCGATTCGATCTCTTTCAGCGCCTCGCCGGTGGACAGAACGAGCGACACGCCGCCCTTCACTTCCTCGGCCGAGGTGTTGATCAGGGTCTTGATCTCCTTCGCGGCATTGGCAGAGCGCTGGGCCAGTTCGCGGACTTCCTGGGCTACAACGGCGAAACCACGGCCGGCTTCACCGGCACGGGCTGCCTCGACGCCGGCATTCAGCGCCAGGAGGTTAGTCTGGAAGGCGATTTCGTCGATCACGGAGATGATCTGGCTGATCTTCTGCGAGGACTGCTCGATGCGGCCCATGGCGTCGATCGCATTGCGGACGATGTCGCCCGACTTGCCGGCGCTGCCTCTGGTCTCTTCGACCATATGCGAGGCTTCCTTGGCGCGCTGGGTCGAGGTCTTGACCGTGGTTGTGATTTCCTCAAGCGCTGCGGCGGTCTCTTCCAGCGAAGCGGCCTGCTGCTCGGTGCGGCGGGCGAGTTGGTTGGCGGCCGACGACAGTTCGCCGGAATTGCCGGTGATGGTGCCAGCGGCATTCAGGATGTTCTGCATGGTCTGGCGCAGCACGGCCATGGTCTGGTTGACGTTGCCCTGGAGTTCGGCAAAGGCGCCCTGGAACTGGCCCTGCATGTCATGCGTCAGGTCGGCATCGGCAAGCGCTGCGATCACGCGGCGGACTTCCGTGATGCCGCGATCGACGTTTTCGACCAGTTCGTTGACCGAGCCGGCGAAACGCTGCAGGTCGGCATCGTCATAGGTCTTGCCGATGCGCTTGGAGAAGTCGCCGGCAGCAGCAGCAGCAACAATGCCGCTGATCGAGCTCTGCAGGTCCTTGCTCTGGGCGGTGAGTGCAGCTTCCTGGGCTTCCATCGCACGCATCTGCTCTTCGTTCGTGCGGAAGACTTCGAGAGCGCGGGCCATTTCGCCGATCTCGTCCTTGCGCTCGGTGCCCGGAATGCTGCTGCCGAGCTTGCCGGAAGCCATTTCGGACATGATCGCGGTCAGGCTGCGGATCGGGTTGACGATGCCGCGGCGGGCGAGAAGGAAGCTGATCGCGACGCCTGCGAGAATGCAGACGGCAGCGGTCACGACCTGGACCAGCATGGTGAAGCCGGAGGCGGCCAGCGCGTTCTCACGCGAACCCTTCAGGCTCTCGGCCGACGAGGTCGAGTATTCCTTGACCACTGCAGTGACCGTCTTCTGCGCCTCGAGCGCCTTGGCGAGCTCGGCCTTCATGACAGCGAGATCCTGGCCGGCGGGCGTGGCGGCGACAGCCACCATTTCGCGGATCTGGTTGAAATAGGCGTCGAGAGCCTGCTTGGTGCGGTCGAGGATCTGGGCTTCGGCCGGGCTCGCGGTGGTCGCGATCTTCGGCAGGCGCTCCAGCATTTCAGCCGCGCGCTTGTCGGTTTCAGCCGCGAAGTCGGCCGCCTTCTCAGGCGCCAGCGCCAGCTGGTAGGTCATGCGCGAAATGGCGATGATGTCGACGCGCAGGTCCATGGCCTCGCGGGCGACTTCCTCGCGGGCGCCGGTATCCTTGAGGGCGGAGCCGAGCGAGGACAGGCCGCTTGCGCCCACGGCCGCGATGGCGGCAGCCGCCACGCCCATCAGCACGACGACGAGGCTGACCTTCTTCAGAATGGAAAGATTGGCAATACTCATGGAATCTCACTCCGTGCGAACCCGCCGTCCTGGCAGGCGGCCACGACCGGCCGGGCATGGAACTCATTCCATACGTATGCCTCCCTCAATACGCGGGACATGTTGCGATTTCGTTGCTACGAAATACAGGAAAGACGCATATGATTTTTAGGTGGGTGCCGGTGGGCGCGAGACGGTCGCCGATTTCGCATGTCAAGGCACTGATTCTTGGCGCGGGTCATCCCCAGGTTTTTGAGCAACAGGCGCGGCCTTTCGCGAAAGCCCTCAAATCCGGGGCGCCGATCGCTCAGACGGGTCATTTCGGGACGAAATTTACCCTGTGACATCTGGTTGACGGAGAGACATCCGTGGCGGCTTGCGTCACATCGGCCGAGAAAGCCCTTTCATTCCCGTGACTTCGCTCTTTTGCCCGTTATCCACAATGTAACACCACAACATATAGCGTTAACATTTCCTTCACAGACCACCCCTTGACGGAATCAGTCGGGACGATGTTAATGGACCCTGTTGCGGCGGCGACTGGACCGGGCATGAACGAGGCCGGGTTTCATCAAACATTGTAGCGGCTTTCTTGCAAGTGGAACGGCGTTCTGACGACGCCTTCCGCGATAGGAAATTTGTGCGATTTTTGACCGCCGGACAGGGGGTCTGGGTCTGGCGGCAATTGTGTGGTAAAACTATATTTGGTATTTGCAGCCACCATCACCACAAGATAGAGGGTGCACTCATCTCCGGATGAATCACCTGACGGACGAACCAGTGACCGGCTGCGCGGCCCACCGTGCGACCGAACGAAATTTCTCGCGCCGATTTCCGGCGCCCTAGATCGAGGGACACAGGCAGATGCGCATTGAACGTCGCTTCACCAAACCGGGACAGTCCGCTTACGCGGAGATCGAGTTCCGCAAGGCCATCAGCGAAATCAAGAATCCCGACGGCTCAATCGTATTTCGTCTTGCCGACATCGACGTCCCCGCCCAGTTCAGCCAGGTGGCGGCCGACATTCTCGCCCAGAAGTATTTCCGCAAGGCTGGCGTGCCGAAGATCCTGAAGAAGGTTGAGGAAAACGACGTTCCCTCCTTCCTGTGGCGCTCCGTCGCCGACGAAAAGGCACTCGCTGCCCTGCCCGAGAACGAGCGCTACGGCTCGGAAACCGATGCACGCCAGGTCTTCGATCGCCTGGCCGGCACCTGGACCTATTGGGGCTGGAAGGGCAAGTACTTCACGTCTGAAGAAGACGCGGCCGCCTTCAAGGACGAGCTCGCCTACATGCTCGCCACCCAGCGCGTGGCGCCGAATAGCCCGCAGTGGTTCAACACCGGCCTGCACTGGGCCTATGGCATCGACGGTCCCGGCCAGGGCCATTTCTATGTCGACCCCTTCACCGGCAAGCTCGTCAAGTCGAAGTCGGCCTATGAGCATCCGCAGCCGCATGCCTGCTTCATCCAGTCCGTCGAAGACGATCTGGTCAACGAAGGTGGCATCATGGACCTCTGGGTCCGCGAAGCGCGTCTCTTCAAGTATGGCTCCGGCACAGGCTCCAACTTCTCCTATCTGCGCGGCGAAGGCGAAAAGCTTTCGGGCGGCGGCCGCTCGTCCGGTCTCATGTCCTTCCTGAAGATCGGTGACCGTGCAGCAGGCGCCATCAAGTCTGGTGGCACCACCCGTCGTGCGGCCAAGATGGTCGTCGTCGACATCGACCATCCTGATATCGAAGCCTATATCGACTGGAAGGTGAAGGAAGAGCAGAAGGTTGCCGCCCTCGTCACCGGCTCGAAGATCGTCGCCAAGCATCTGAAGGCGATCATGAAGGCCTGCGTCAACTGCGAGGCTGACAACGGCGCCTGCTTCGACCCGAACGAGAACCCTGCCCTCAAGCGCGAAATCAAGGCCGCGAAGAAGGACCAGGTTCCGGAAAACTACATCAAGCGCGTCATCCAGTTCGCCCAGCAGGGCTACAAGGATCTCGACTTCAAGACCTATGACACCGACTGGGATTCGGAAGCCTATCTCACGGTCTCCGGCCAGAACTCGAACAACTCCGTCTCGCTGAAGGACGATTTTTTGCGCGCTGTCGAGAATGACGGCGACTGGAACCTGACCGCCCGCAAGGACGGCAAGGTCATGAAGACGCTGAAGGCCCGCGACCTCTGGGACAAGATCTCCTATGCCGCCTGGGCATCGGCTGACCCGGGCCTGCACTTCAACACGACGATGAACGACTGGCACACCTCACCGGCCGCCGGTCCGATCCGCGCGTCGAACCCGTGCTCGGAATACATGTTCCTCGACGACACGGCCTGCAACCTGGCTTCGCTGAACCTGCTCCGCTTCAAGGATCAGAAGACCAAGAAGATCGACATCGCCGATTACGAACATGCCGTTCGTCTGTGGACCGTCGTTCTCGAAGTTTCGGTGATGATGGCACAGTTCCCGTCGCGCCAGATCGCCGAACGCTCCTATGAATACCGCACGCTCGGCCTCGGCTACGCCAATATCGGCGGCCTGCTGATGTCGTCCGGCATTCCCTATGACTCGGCCGAAGGCCGCGCCATCGCCGGTGCGCTGACCGCCATCATGACCGGCGTCTCCTATGCGACGTCAGCCGAAATCGCTTCGGAACTCGGTCCCTTCCCGGGCTTTGCGCCGAACCGCGACAACATGCTGCGCGTCATCCGCAACCATCGCCGCGCCGCCCATGGTCTGTCGGACGGCTATGAAGGCCTCTCCGTCAATCCGGTCCCGCTGGTCCATGCCGAATGCACGGATCCGGCCCTCGTCGCCCATGCAACCGCTGCCTGGGACAAGGCGCTCGAGCTCGGCGAAAAGCATGGCTACCGCAATGCCCAGGTCTCGGTCATCGCGCCGACTGGCACGATCGGTCTCGTCATGGACTGCGACACGACCGGCATCGAGCCCGACTTCGCGCTCGTCAAATTCAAGAAGCTCGCCGGTGGCGGCTACTTCAAGATCATCAACGCCGCCGTTCCGGAAGCGCTGCGCTCGCTCGGCTATTCGGAAAGCCAGATCGCCGAGATCGACGCCTATGCCGTCGGCCATGGCAATCTGAACCAGGCGCCGGGCATCAACCCCTCGACGCTGCGTGCCAAGGGCTTCACCGACGAGAAGATCGAAGCCGTCAACGGCGCGCTGAAGGCCGCCTTCGACATCAAGTTCGTCTTCAACCAGTGGACGCTTGGCGCCGACTTCCTGAAAGAAACCCTGAGGGTTTCCGACGAGCAACTGGCCGACATGAGCTTCAACCTGCTCGACCACATGGGCTTCTCGAAGAAGGACATCGAGGCCGCCAACATTCACGTTTGCGGTGCGATGACGCTCGAAGGCGCGCCTTTCCTGAAGGCCGAACATCTTCCGGTCTTCGATTGCGCCAATCCCTGCGGCAAGATCGGCAAGCGTTATCTGTCGGTCGAATCCCACATCCGCATGATGGCAGCGGCCCAGCCGTTTATCTCGGGTGCGATCTCCAAGACGATCAACATGCCGAATGAAGCGACCGTCGAAGATTGCGGCGCCGCCTACATGCTGTCCTGGAAGCTGGCGCTCAAGGCCAACGCGCTTTACCGCGATGGCTCGAAGCTCTCCCAACCGCTCAACGCCTCGCTGATCGAGGACGAGGATGACGAGGACGGCGTCGACGACCTGCTGCAGCAGCCGATGGCGGCCCAGGCGGTCACCATCACGGAACGCATCGTCGAGCGCATCGTCGACCGCGTTGTGCGCGAACAGGAAAAGCTGCCGACCCGCCGCAAGGGTTACACCCAGAAGGCCAAGATCGGTGGTCACACCATCTTCCTGCGCACCGGCGAATATGACGACGGCCGTCTCGGCGAAATCTTCCTTGACATGAACAAGGAAGGCTCGGCCCTGCGCGCCTTCATCAACAACTTCGCCATCTCCGTCTCGCTCGGCCTGCAATATGGCGTGCCGCTCGAGGAATATGTCGACGCCTTCACCTTCACCAAGTTCGAGCCGGCCGGCATGGTCACCGGCAACGACGCGATCAAGAATGCGACGTCGATCCTCGACTACGTCTTCCGGGAACTGGCGATCTCCTATCTCGGCCGCAACGATCTCGCTCATGTCGACACCTCCGACTTCTCCACGACCGCACTCGGCCGTGGCGTCAAGGAAGGCAAGGCGGACGTCGTCTCCAAGGGTCTGACCCGCGGTTACAAGCCGACGCTCGTCTCGAGCCACATGCCGGCTGCAGCAGGTGCAGAGCCCAAGGGTGCAGCAACCGCCGCTCCCGCCAAGGCCTCGGCCACCGTCACCGCCTTCTCTTCTTCGGGCGCCACTGCCCGCAAGCTGGAAGTGACGACGGCGGTTGCCACCTCTGAAGTCGTGTCCTTCAAGCGCGACTACGAGGAGCGGTCGGTGGAACTGGCCGAGGAGATCGCAGCCGAAAGCCTGTTCTCCGACGCCAGCGCCGAAGACGCCGCCGCCGCCAAGGCCGAAGCCAAGAAGCTCGAGGCATCCCGCCGCATGCGCTCGATTGCGCAGGGCTATACGGGCAACATGTGCTCGGAATGCCAGAACTTCACGATGGTGCGCAACGGCACTTGCGAGAAGTGCGACACGTGTGGCGCGACGAGCGGGTGCAGCTGATTGGTTGACATTTGACCGAGATTTCGGCCCGGGGGAAACCTCGGGCCGAAGCGCAAGGCGGAACAAAAAGAGATCAAAAATCCAAGAGATTGGAATGACAATCCCACAAGGCCGAAGTGTGAGATCAGAACTGATAGGGTTCGAGCGGACGAAGAAAATCGCGGATCCCGCGATAGAGCCTGTTCGAGGAAAGGTGGGACAGTGTCGCCTTTGCGGGAAACGTAGCCTGCTTACGAGCAGCCACGTTCTACCTAGAGCGGTTGGAAACTCGGGCCCATGGTTTGCTCATAGCTACACCACATTCCTAGGGGGCCATCAGAACAATTTCACACGAAGGCGTTTTCCGAACGGAATTGAATTTTTCACCACTTGCAGCGACTGCAACAACTCAATTGGTTCCCTTGAAGACAAGTCCGTTCTCGAATTCTACCAGACAATCGAGGGCGTATTAAATTCTCCGCTAAGGCTCCCGCCTACCCTTATAATAAAGACAAAACTAAACAGATTATACCGCGCAATCATATTTCATTTATCGACAGCTAACGACAAATCGCCAGATGCAGCTCTGGATAACGTTGCGAAAAAACTGCGACTAAACGAACTCCACATCACAAAAGCCCGTCTATACTTTTTTGCATGGCCGTACATTGGTGATAAACACGTCATAGTACGAGATTTCGCCTGGACAAACATGAAGGACCACTACGGAGGATATGCGCACGTGCTCAAGCTTGCGCCGTTGGGCTTCGCCGTAGGGGACACACCGAAATTTAAGGGGATGACATCGCTCAACCCCTATCTCACAGCTACTGACGATGAATACGTTGAGATTCCCTTCGATCTTTTCCGCAAAGAGAGCGACGATGCATGGCCGGCAGTTCCATCAGATTGGGAGGCAATTTTGCGTGGCGACAGCATGGGAATGATATCGCAAAGGAACTGACGGTTGTCATCTAGACGAATAACCAGCCCCAACCTCCCCCCTTGCGGGGGAGGACGGAAAATCGAAGGCTTGAGGTCCGCGTAAGCCGCCTAAACTTCAGATTTTTCTGGTGAGGGGCACGGTTCCGTGGGCAAAAGCCTGACGGACCCCTCTATTGCGGTTTCAGATGTTTAGCCGCAGCAAGTGCTGCGACCGACCGGCGGCGAAACCTGGGGTTTTCGACAGACTGAAGATGCCCCCTCACCCTGAGGTGCCGGGCTTGCCCGGCCTCGAAGGGCGAGGCCACCCGCCACTCCTCATGCTGAGGTGGAAGCGAAGCGATAGCAGAAGCACACGGCCACCCGGAGCAGGATGCTTCGAGGCCCTCGCTTTGCGAGGGCACCTCAGCATGAGGGCGTCGAGACGCTGCGCGGACCCCATCTCCCCCTTGGTGGGGAGAAAGTAAGCCCTTCTCTTCTTACATTCCGATGAACACCGCATCCCAAAAAAGTCCGGCTGGGCGGTGCCGGAAGCCACTGCGCCCAACGCTTCCTTAACGGCCTTGCGATACATTACGATAGCTTAAAAGACGGACGGAGACCTAAGCGAAATGTCCAAACCGACTTTCCGCTTCACCCATTACGACCTGAAGGAACAGCGTGCCGGCACGATCATCGAGGTGACGCTGTCGGCCGTAAACAATGTGCGGCTGATGACGCCGACGAATTTCCAGCGTTTCAAGGAAACGCTCGATTACAAGTTTCTCGGTGGCGTGGCGAAGAAGTCGCCGCTGAAGATCGCCATTCCGGAAAGCGGCCACTGGCATCTGATCGTCGACATGGAAGGCCATCACGGGCTTGCCGAATCCAAGGTCAAGATGATCGCCGCTCCTGCCGTGCAGCCGAAGCAGAGAGCCTCGTAAAGAGGCTCCGCACGGCCTCCTCCGGCAATCGCCTCCCGTTCCCATGCAGACGCTCGTTCTCACACTGAAAGCGGGATGGCCATGCTGGCGAGGCCATCTTCATCACCTGCCAGCAAGACAAGCCGGGCGGTTCTTGAAGTCGAGGGCAGGAGCCCGCCTCCTCCCTTGAAAGCGACAGAGCCCTTGGCGGCTCACGCAGGGATGATCAGGCGGCGTCGACTCGCGTTGCTGTGTCTGTCCCCGCCCCTTCCTCCGGCGCCAAATCCTCGGCGAAGAAGGCGCGTCCCCGTCCGCCATCCTTGGAGGCGTAAAGCGCCCGGTCGGCCATGGCCATGATCGGCCGTGCGGCGGACCCGTTTTCGGGCGCAGTTGCAAGACCGAGGCTGATGCCGATATCGACCTCCGGTCCGCTCGAGAGCGTGATCGGCCGGGAGACCGAGGCAATGATCGACTGGGCGAGCATCGACAGGCGCGGCCGGTCGCGGAAAGCGTGGACGAGGATGACGAATTCGTCGCCACCGACGCGGCCGACCATACCGTTTTCGCCAACCGTTTCCCGAAGCCGCTCGGCCACCACGCGAATGACCTCATCTCCGGCGCCATGTCCATGGAGGTCGTTGACGGCCTTGAAGCGATCGAGATCGCAGGCGATCACTGCGAAGGGCGCGTGGGCCAGCCGCTCGGCGGCCTCGTTCAGGGCGTTGTCGAAGCAGAGGCGGTTGGCAAGGCCCGAAAGCGCATCCCGATGGGCGAGTTCGCGGTTGCGCTTTTCGCTCTCCTCCAGGCGCTCCGACAGCCGGCCGATATAGCGGCCGAGCACGAAGCTTGCGGCCAGCATGAGGCCGCAGAGCAGAACGACGGCGGGAACGGTGATGGTCCAGATATCGGCACCCGGCTTGAACAGCCCGAAGTCGAAGCTGCCGAGCGTCTGACCGTCGGCGCTCTTCACCACCAGCATGCCGTCCCCGTTGCGACGGAATTGCAGGTTTTCATATTCGAGTTGGGAATTGAGATCGGCCACTAGATCGGCATCGATCGGACGGGCGGAGACCAGGATGACCGGATCGCCTTCCGGCAGCGCCACCTCCCCGTCATCGGGAACGATCGCCATGGCGGTGGCCAGCATCACCTCGCCGTCCACTTCGGCAAAGCCGAAGGCCGCGATGGCATGGACCTGCGATGCCGGCACCGACTGCTGGCCAAAACCGCCCTTGATCGTGGTGCGATGGGCATGGTGGCGGGTCAGCGCGAGATCGGCAATTGCCTTCAGGTCATCGCCGGGCTTCAGGTCGCGGGCGGTCAGATCCACCTTGTCCTGCCAGGCCGACATCAGAACGCGCCCGCCGGGGCCGATCAGGAAGCTGCGCTCATGGCCAAAGTCGTACCAGAGCGAGGAAACGAATTCCTCGATGACGTAGGAGGCGCGGAACTTGAGGGTGATGTATTGGACCGAGCGATCCCAGCGGGCCAGACCGAGCTGGTCACGGGCCAGCAGGCTCTGGCGGTCGCGCAGCACATTCTCCAGCAGCAGGACCTGCTTTTCGGCGGCGATATCGTCGGCCTTGCGCGAGGCGATATAGCCGATCAACAGCAGCGACAAGGCCGAAAGCGTGATCAGCACGATGGAAAACAGCTTGACCATGGCCGGCAGGCCAAGGCGCGGCGCGCCGGCCATGCCCGGCATCTGCCATCCATCCATCTCTTTCGCCATGCGCAATCCCCTGTTCGACCGGCAAGTCTAGGGCACAGCGCTTAAAGGCAGCTTAAGCTGAAATGACGATAGGCAAGTCGGGATCAGCCGCCGCGCTCGCGGCGAAGCTTCGCCCACCAGTCGAGGCGCTTCTTGATCTCGCGCTCGAAGCCGCGTTCCGGCGGATCGTAGAAGGTCTTGCGGCCCATCTTCTCCGGGAAATAGTCCTGGCCGGAAAAGGCATCCGGCTGATCATGGTCGTAGAGATAGCCTTCGTTGTAGCCTTCAGCCTTCATCAGCTTGGTCGGGGCGTTGAGGATATGCTTGGGCGGCAGAAGCGAGCCGTGCTCCTTGGCGGCGCGCATGGCCGCCTTGTAGGCGACATAGACGCCGTTCGATTTGGGGGCGGTCGCGAGGTAGACGCAAGCCTGGGCCAGCGCCAGTTCGCCTTCCGGGGAGCCCAGATAATCATAGGCATCCTTGGCGGCATTGCAGACGACCAGCGCCTGCGGATCGGCCAGACCGATGTCCTCGACGGCCATGCGCACCAGTCGGCGGCCAAGATAAAGCGGATCTTCGCCGGCATCGAACATGCGGCAGAGATAGTAGAGCGCCGCATCCGGATCGGAGCCGCGGACGGCCTTGTGGAGAGCCGAGATCAGATTGTAATGGCCGTCCTGGCCCTTGTCGTAAACCGGCGCGCGGCGCTGGACGATCCGGCCAAGGCCCTCGGTGTCGAAGACCTCGTCCGGCCGGGCGGCGCGCCAAACTTCCTCGGCTAAGGTCAGCGACGCCCGGCCGTCACCATCGGCCATGCGGATCAGGGCCTGACGGGCATCGGCGTCGAGCGGCAGCGGCTTGGCTTCGGTTTCCTCGGCACGCTTCAGAAGCGTCTCGATGCTCTCGGCATCATGGCTCTTGAAGGTGAGGACCCGGGCGCGGGACAGAAGAGCGGCATTCAGTTCGAAGCTCGGGTTTTCGGTCGTCGCGCCGACGAGGATGACGGTGCCATCTTCCATAACGGGCAGAAAACTGTCCTGCTGGGCGCGGTTGAAGCGGTGGATCTCATCGACGAAAAGCAGCGTCTGGCGGCCTTCCATCCGGCGCAGGCGGGCGCTCTCGAAGACCTTCTTCAGGTCGGCAACGCCGGAAAAGATCGCCGAGATCTGCTCGAAGGCAAGCCCCGCCTCGCCCGACAGGAGCCGGGCGACGGTGGTCTTGCCCGTGCCCGGCGGACCCCAGAAGATCATCGAGCCGAGCGAGCCGGAGGCGATCATGCGGGCAAGCACACCATCCTCGCCCGTCAGGTGTTCCTGACCGGTCACCTCGCCCAGGTTCTTCGGCCGCAGACGATCGGCGAGCGGACGACGCTCGGCCATTTCCTTCGAGATCTGCGGCGCGAAAAGATCACTCATCGGAAGATCTGCCGTATGCGCTGGCCGTCTCGCTCGATCTCGACGCGCCAGAAGCCCGGATTGCTATCGGCGATCGTCGCCAGATCATCGACGGAGCGGATCGTCTCACCATTGACGGAGACGACGATGTCGCGCGGGGCAAAGCCGAGGCGGGCAGCCGGCGAACCGCGAACGACTTCGGTGACGACGACGCCGGTCACCTCCGAGGCCATCTTCAACTCGTAAGCGAGACGTGGCGAAAGATTGCCAGCACGGATGCCGGCGAAGGGGCTGCGTCCCTCGATGAGCTGAATGTCGCGCGGACGCGTTTCCGGAGCGGCGGCAAGTGCCAGTTCGATCGTCTCTTCGCGCCCGTCCTGCTGCACGCTGAGCTCGGCAGTTTCTCCGAGACCTGTGGTCGTCAGCCTATAGCCGAGGGCATCGGGATGTTCGACGGAGACGCCATTGACGGCGGTTACCACCTGCCCCGGCTTGAGGCCCGCCTTTTCGGCCGGACCACCCTCGACGACACGCACGACGAGCGCGCCGCGCACGGTCTTCAATCCGAGCGCCTCGGCGACATCAGAGGTCACCGGCTCGAAGCTCGCGCCAACGTAAGGACGCTCAAAGGATGCGTCACCACGGTCGGCGGCATCAAGGAAGACGCGCACAAGATTGGCGGGGATGGCGAAGCCGACGCCGTTCGAGCCGCCACCGCGCGAGAAGATTGCCGTGTTGATGCCGATCAACTCGCCGTTCATATTGACGAGGGCACCGCCCGAATTACCGGGATTGATCGCGGCATCGGTCTGGATGAAGAAACCGAAATCACCTTCCGTTACCTGGTTTCTGGCAAGCGCCGAGACGATGCCCGAGGTCACGGTCTGGCCGACGCCGAATGGGTTGCCGATGGCGAGCACGAGATCGCCGACCTCGGTCGCATCGGAATTGCCGATCGGAAGCGTCGGCATGACTTCGTTTGTCTCGAATTTCAGAACCGCGAGATCAAGCCGGTCGTCCTTCAGCACGACCTTGACCGGAAACTCCCGGCCATCGGCAAGCGCGACCTTGATGTCATCGGCGCCATCGATGACGTGGTTGTTGGTGACGACGACGCCGTCTGCCTCGACGATGACGCCGGAGCCGAGCGAAGACTGCTTTTCCGTGCGGTTCGGCATGCGCTGACCGAAGAACTGCTCGAAGAAGGGGTCGCCGGCAAACAGGCTGGAGCGGGTCTGCACGAGGCGCTCGGCATAGACATTGACGACGGCGCCCCTCGCCTGCTTGACCAGCGGCGCGAAGGAGAGCTGCATTTCGACCTGGCTTTTCGGCACCGCCTTGTCCTGGGCAAGCGCCGGCGTGGTGACCGGCGCGATCAGGGCGATGATGACAGCAAGAGGTTTGAGGCAGTCGAAACGCGGCATGCGAAGATCCTTCATGCGATATGGACGTTCTAGACCCGGTTCGTGCGCCGTCAAATAGGCAGAACCAAGGAAGTCTTATCGCAGATGGGGATAACGCGCGTCGGCCTCAAGTGCTGACGGTTTCGACGATGCCTGTCATCAGGCCGTGAAGCGCGTCACGGTAGCCGGTGCGGGCCGATGGAGCGCTTTCATTCGAGGTCATGGTGACGGTCACGCCGAGGTAGGGAGCGATGTAGAGCATCTGGCCGCCGTAGCCCCAGGCGTAATTCACCTGCTCGCCACCGAGTTGCTTCAGGAACCAGGCATAGCCGTAGCCATCGCCGTTGAAGACGGAGTTGGTGCGGCGTATCCAGCTTTCGCGGATCCAGTCTTCCGAGATGAGCCGCGTACCATCCTCGGTGACACCACCCCGTCGATAGAGCTCTCCAAAGGCATGGAGCGAGCGCGGCGTCATGGCCATCTGGTTGCCGCCGAGATAGTAGCCCTGGGGGTCGCGATCCCAGGAGCCGATGCGGAAACCGTCGAGTGGCTCAAGCCATTCGCGGGCCAAAGCGAGCGTCGGCTTGCCGGAGACCTTGGTAAGGATGACGGAGAGCAGATGTGTTGAAGCGGTCGAATAGAGCATGCCGCCACCGGGTTCTCCGACGAAATCGGCAGCAAGCGCGAAACGGGTCCAGTTGCGGCTCGAGACCCAGCGGCCGTAGTTCGCGCCGGACATGCGCTCGAGACCTGCGCGCATCGAAAGCAGGTGGCCAATGGTGATCTGCGACAGGCGGGGATCGGGATTGGCGGGAAATTCCGAGCGCAGGACCGTTTCGATCCGCTGGTCGACGCCTTCCAGCAGGCCCTTGTCGATGGCGATCCCGACCAGCGCGGAGACGACGCATTTCGACGCCGACTTGATGTTCGTCGAGCCCGTCAGGGAGTTGTTGCCATAGGCGCGTTCGCCCAGCGTCTCACCATTCCTCGTCACGATCACCGTTTCCAGCGTTTCGAGCCGACGCGCCTCCTCCAGCAGGTTGGCGATGCGTGGACGCAATACGTCGAGATCCATCGGGGCTGCCGGGGCCGGGGTCGGCTCAACTGGGGATGCTGCTTCCGGCGTGCCGGCTTGTGCCAGCGCCTGACGGCCCGAGAGGACGGAGACGGCACCGGAGGCGCCGAGGATGGAAAGGAATGTTCGTCTGTGCATGGGGACAAGGTAGTGAGCATCGCGCGTTAGAAAAGCCCGGAGGACCAAGATCTCACCGGATCGTGACGGATCCGCAGAAAACCGCGGGCGGAACGTTCTGACCTCGGCAACCGTTGCCCCGTCATCAGGAAAGGAGACCGACCATGTCTCGAACCCGCCTTATCGCATCGACCCTCGCCGCCTTCGCTTTCGCCAGCCCGATGGTGATCGCCCTTCCCCAACAGCTGCAGGCCGCCAGTTTCGATTGCCGTACGCCTGACCTTGCGCCCGACGAGGCCGCAATCTGCCAGAACATCGACCTCAACGACATGGATGTTCGTATGGTGACGACGTTCGATCTGCTGCGCGAAGTCTTGCCGATGGGCAGCCGCGGCGCGCTGGAAACCTCGCAAATCGAATGGCTCGAAAAGCGTCGCGCCTGCGAGGCCAATTTCGATTGCCTGGCCGCCGCCTATGCCAGCCGCATGGCAGAGCTGCGCAACGGGGTTGGCGAAGTGCTGAGCCTCATTGAGGGCATGCCGCCCACCGAGCAAGTCAATTAGGACATTCTCTAACTGACGAAGTAATAGAGCAACAAGGCCGCAGCCAGCAGGGCTGCGACCCCGCCAAAGGCGAGGCTACGACGGCGGTCCTGGCGCGAGGATGCCCCTCCGGCGTAGTCGAACCGCTCATAGACCACGTTCTTCATGGAAAGGCCGAGATCGAGCAAGGTATCGGAGACGGCCGAAACCATGCCGCCTGGGCCACACATCAAGGCAACACAGCTGCGTGGCTCGATCCCATCAAGAAGATCCTTTAGCCGGGCGTGGTCGAGCCGGCCGACCGCGCACTCGAAGCCAGGTGGGGAATCCTCGCTGATCAGCAGGACCTTCAGATCCAGCGCAGCGTGTGCTGCGGCTATTTCCTCCAGACAGGCGAAATTGCTCGGCTTTCCCACCGCGTAGGCGAGCCGAATGGGTCGCTTGTCGCGCCGTGCGATGAGGTCGCGCAGCATGCCGATGATCGGCGCAATGCCGACACCGCCGGCGACGAGGAGCACCGCCTCGCCCGGATGAGCCTCCAGGGCGAATTCACCATAGGGGCCGTCGATGCCGATCGGCGTGCCGGGCTGCAGATTGCCGATGCCACGGGTGAAATCACCGACCTCCTTGATGATCAGGCTCAAGCCCGGACGGGTCGGGCTGTCGGCGATCGAAAACGGGTGATCGAACAGCGGGAAGCGCCTGCCGCCTTCCGTCATCCAGACGAACTGGCCGGCATGATAATCGAGCGGCGGTGTATCTTCGGCGGGCTGGATGTCGAGTTCCCAAAGACGATCGGCCCGACGCGTGACGGACCGGAGCCGCCATGGCCTGCGATGGAGATTGAGCCAGCGATAGCCATAGAGGATCGCCAGTACTGCAATAATCGTGGCGGCGATCAGCAACCAGTAGATCTCCAGTGCGCCCCTCGCCGCAAATCGGCCGGTAGATATGGCATGGTGCAGCCCGCCAGCGGTTGCCACTGTGCCGAGAAAGAGATGCGTTCCTCGCCAGACTTCGTAGCGCCAGGGCAGACGATTGCGAAAGGCCGACGACAGGACCAGGAGGGCGAGGGCTGCCCAGGCAATCACGCCGGAGCGATAATGTGGCCGGGTCAGGTAGGCGACCAGACGCTCCGCGCCGAGGTTGGGATCCTCGAGCCAGGTCGGGGCGACATAGGCCAGGGGGTGAAGCACGATGGCCAATAGGATCCACCAGGCGGCCAGCTTGTGAAAGGCCATGATCTTGTCGATGCCGAGCCGGCCCGAGACCACTTCGAAGCGGCCTGACGTCACGAATTGCACGGCCATGCCGGCCAGTCCGACCATGCCGAGACCGGCGGCCAGTCGCTCCAGCGGATCGTGCGGGGAAGCATCGGTCATCAGGGAGAGAGCGAGCGGCAGCGTGCATAGCCCGAGATAGAGGGCCGCCAGAAGGCTGGCGGGCAGACGGGGCAAGCGGCGGGTGGAGCGTTGCGACATGGCAGGCATGCCGGGCGTCACGGTGTCGGTCATGAGGTCCTCCTGAATGCCTTTCTAGCAGAAGAACGCGGTCCGGAATTGATCTCGGTCATATCGCAATGTCGCTTTGCCGTTCATCATGATCCCATCGCCACGACGCATAAGACCGAGGAGGATCCCATGACGCCGCGACGACCAAGCCGCCTTTTCACCCTTTTCACCATCCTGCTGGCATGGACCGCCGTGCTGGTCGCCGCACCATCGGTGCAGGCGAGCGACGACAGTCCGATCAGCAAGCTGGTCGAATCGTGGCTGACTTCGCCTCACGCCAATTACCATTCTCCCTCGTTCACTTACTGGAACAAGGAGGGCGAGGTGCCGAAGGCTTGCGCGACCTGCCACTCCGAGACGGGCTTCCGCGATTTTCTCGGTGCAGACGGCAGTGCTGCCGGCAGCATCGAACAGCCGGGCGTGATCAATGCGCCGATCGGCTGCGCCTCCTGTCATACGGAGGCGGCGCATGCACTGGATTCGGTGCGCTTTCCATCCGGCGCAGAGGTTGGCGGACTGGGAAGCTCCGCGACCTGCACCGTCTGCCATCAGGGTCGGCAGTCGGGTGCGGCCGTCACCAAGGCCGTCGGGACACTCGGCGAAGACGAGGTGTCGGGCGAGCTTTCCTTCATCAACATCCACTATGCCGTGGCCGCCGCGACCATGCATGGCGCGGATACGGCAAGCGGCTATCACTATCCCGGCAAGACCTATGCAGGGCGCTTCCAGCATGTTCCAAGCGCCAACAGCTGTGTCGCCTGTCACGATCCGCACACGACGAAGGTGGCGGAAGACGGCTGTGCAAGCTGTCACCGGGGCGTGGAGTCCATCCGCGACATCCGCATGCGGCATGCCGACTTCGATGGGGACGGCGACATCCGGGAAGGCGTGCATGGCGAGATCGGCACCCTGCATGAACGGCTTTACGACGCGATCAAGATCTATGGGGAGGCCGTGCTCGGCGCGCCGATCGGCTATCACAAGGACCGGCATCCGTATTTTTTCGGGGATATGAATGGAGACGGGGTCATCGGCGACGAGGAAGCGATACGCGACAATGCCTACAAGGCCTGGACCCCTCGCCTGTTGAAAGCAGCCTACAATTACCAGGTCGTGGCGAAGGACCCGGCGGGTTATGTCCACAATCCGGCCTATCTCCTGCAATTGCTGTATGACAGCCTCGAAAGCCTGTCATCGGCCGTGGAGATCGACATGGCGCGGTTCTCTCGGCCGTGACGGCGAGAGGGGCAGCCCGCTGAGGTCGGATCAGCGGTCTAAACTCTCCGCCTCCGTCTTCTCTCCCAGCCAGGCCACAAAAGCCCTGACCGCCGGGCGTTTTGCAGCGGCCGGCGCGACGGTCGCAAAATAGGCGGTACCGAGATCAAGCGCGGCATCGGGCCAGGGCTCGAGGCTGCCATCGGCGACGAGCTTTTCGGTGATCGATCGCCAGCCGAGCATCAGGCCGCGGCTGTCTAGCGCCGCCTGCACCGCCTGAACATAGTTATCGAAGACATGGGACTGGCCGCGCGGCTTTGGCAGACCGCGCCCTGCGAAATAGTCGCTCCAACCTTCCCAGTGTCGCGCCTCGACGGTGCGGACATGAATGAGCGGTGCGGTCTCCAGCCCGGCGCCTTTTGCCAGCAAGTTTTCAACGAGGGCCGGGTGGCCGACGGGACAGACGACCTCCGAGAAAAGGCGTAGCGTCTCACCATCGGTCCAGGTGCCGCGACCGTAGCGCAGAACAAGATCGGTGCCGGGCCAGATTTGCGGCAGGTCGGTGGGCGGCACCTGGACATTGACGAAGAGCCCGGGATTTCGGGCATAGAAATCGCTGAGGCGCGGCATCAACCAGTGGGTGGCAAAACCCATGGTGCAGGCAACGGTCAGGCGCTGGTCGACCAGACCGGTGCTGCTCCGGATTTCCTCGATCGTGGCGGCGATCAGGTCAAGGCCGTCCCTGGTGGCGCGGGCGAGTTGCTGGCCGGGTTCGGTGAGGCGCGCGGGCCGCGTCGTGCGATCGATCAGGACGGCGCCGACATGATCTTCGAGCGCCTTCAGGGCTTGGGTTACGGCAGGCTGAGTAACGTTCAAGGCGCTTGCCGCCTCGCGCATCGAGCCGAGGCGGGCGACGGCCTCGAATGTGGTCAGAAGGCGCAAGGGCGGCAGACGGCTCAACTTAACCTCCAGCTTAACTCAGCATAAGCATAATCGCTCTGTTTTCCCCTGGGAAGTCGGATGATGATCATCAAATCCGATCCGCTCTCTCTTGAGCCAGACTTAAGGAAATCCCGCGATGAACATGCATGTTGCCACCGGGGCCGTGACTCTCGCCGACAAGGGCCTGCATCTGCCGCTTTCGGAGGGAAAACAGGCCTATTTCAATTACTACTGGCTGCGTGACAATTGCCCCAGCTCCTTCGACAGCAAAACGCGCGAGCGGAGCTTCGACATTTTTCATCTCTCCACGGCCCCGCGCGCTGACAGTGCCGAGTTGGAGGGGGATGCGCTCGTCATCCGCTGGGCGGGCGAGAATCACGTGTCGCGTTTTCCGCTGGCGCTGCTTGAGCTCTATACCGAGGGCAAACATCGGCCGGATCCGGCCGACATGCCGCGCAAGGCCTGGTTCAGCGACCATTATCCTGACATTCCGCGTTTCTCGCAGCCGGAGTTGATGCGCGATCCGGCCAAGGTGGCGGAGTGGATCAAGGCGATGATCGTCGAGGGGCTGACGATTGTCACCGACATGCCCGACAGCGATCAGGGGCTGACCGAGACGGTCAAGCTGATGGGCCATGTGCGGCCGACCTTCTTCGGCGACTATTTCGACGTGAAGACGCATATCAACCCGACCAACACCGCGTATACGGCGAAGGCGCTGGAGCTGCATACCGACACGCCGGCCGAGGAACATGCACCGGGCATCCAGTTCCTGCATTGCCGGGCGAATACCGTCGAGGGCGGCATGAGCATCTATTCGGACGGGGTGGCCGTGGCTAATGCTTATAGAGAGATCGACCCGGAGGGGTTCAAGCTTCTGTCGGAGATCGACATTCCCTTCTATTGCGAACACGACACTTACGACATGCGTTCGCGGCAGCGGGTGATCGAGCTCGACAAACATGGCGAGGTCTCAGGCCTGACCATCAGCCAGCACATGGCCGACCTGTTCGACCTGCCGCAGACCGTGCTCGACGACTACTACCCGGCCTTCTGCCGGTTCGGCAAAATGCTGCAGGACGACCGCTTCATGATGCGCTTTCTGATGAAGGCGGGCGAATGCATGGTGTTCGACAATCACCGCATCGTGCATGGCCGCATGGCCTATTCGGCAACCAGCGGCGACCGCTATCTGCGCGGCTGTTATGCCGATCGCGAGGAGATGCGCTCGACCTATCGGGCGCTGACGACGGAAGGACGGTTCAAGGCATGAATATCTCCCCGTCCATGAACGACATGCTCGATGAGGCAGCACTCACCACGCTGCGTCAGGATCTCGCTGCCGCCTTCCGGCTTTGCCACCGCTTCGGCTGGAGCGAGTCGGTCGGCAATCATTTCAGTGCTGCCGTCTCCGCCAATGGACGCAAGTTCCTGCTCAATCCGCGCTGGCAGCATTTTGCAACGATCAAGGCGAGCGATCTGCTGTTGCTCGATGCTGACGACCCCGACGTGATGAAAGGCGAGAATGCGCCCGACCCTTCGGCCTGGACCGTGCATGGCACGCTGCACCGGATGCTGCCGGAAGCGCGGGTCATCCTGCATTGCCACTCGCCCTACGCGGTGGCACTCTCCTGCCTGAAGGATCCGACGCTTCTGCCGCTCGACAACAACACGGCGCGCTTCTTCGGCCGGATCGGCTACGACCTCGACTTCGGCGGGATCGCGGATGCGGTGGAAGAAGGCGAACGGCTGGCAGAGATGATCCGCGGCAAGGCGGTGCTGGTGATGGGCAATCACGGCGTCTCGGTCGCCGGCGAGACCGTGGCGGATGCGTTCGAGGACCTGTATTTCTTTGAAAAGGCGGCGCAGACCATGGTGCTGGCGCTCTCGACCGGACAGCCGCTCGCGGTTCTGTCGGACGAGATCGCTCAGGGCACGTCGGACGGATGGATTCCGTACCGGGGTATGGCAGAGAAGCATTTCGCGTATTTGAAATCCTGCCTCGACAAGGAAGATCCGTCCTGGCGGGATTGACGGCTTTCCGGCACCCGGCTCAACGGAAGAAGCTTTCCTTTTCGCCACTGATCAATATCGTCAGGCCTTTCGGCGGTTGCCGAGATAGATCAGTGCCATCGAACCGGCCAGAAGAGCGATCGACAGATACCGCGCGGGGCTGAGCGGGATCTCGGCATTGTTCAACCAGCCGAAATGATCAATCAGCAGGCTCATCGACAACTGCCCAGTGATGACCGCAACCGTGGCGGCGGCTATTCCGACTCGGGGCACGGCAAACACGCTGACGAGAATATAGACGACACCGAAGAGCGCGCCGATCAGTTGCCATTTCGGCGCGGTGAAAAGCGTCATCGCATGGGGTGGTTCGAAGAAGAAATACAACAGGAACGAGATCGCGGCGCCGAGAACGAAAGTCAGCCAGGCGGTTTCCAGGACTCCCGCAGCATCGCCGAGGCGACCGTTGATCGACGACTGGGTCGCGAGGGCGACACCACCTCCCAGAGCGAGAACTACGAACAGCAAGAAGGTCATGTAGGGAGGATCCCGAGTGTGACTAGAATGAGGGCGAGTGCGGACAGGCGGTAGCGGTCCATCTGTCGGCGCGGAGTGCCGAACAACCCGAAATGATCGATCACCAGGCTGGCCGCCACCTGACCGCAGAGGATGCCGACCATGGTGATACCGACGCCGATGACCGGGGTGGCGAGAGTGAGGACGATGACGTAGACGGGTCCAAGTATGCCACCGGTCAGCAGCCAGCGGGGTTGGGCCATGAGATTCGACAGACTGCGTCTGGGTGCAAAGACCAGCGCGACAGACAAAAGCAGCGCGCCGACCAGAAAGATCGACAGCGTGGCGGCCATGTGGCCGACGTCCTCGCCGAGTGGACCGAGCAGCCCCGCTTCGACGGACAGCCCCATTCCCGACACCACCACCAAGAGTAAAATTGCTATTTGGCCCATCCGGCACCCCATGCTGTTCAAGAGTGCCGATCTAGGTTATTGCATCACGGACAACAACGATGCCAAATCTCAAAAGATAATTGCCCTATGAGCAATGAAATAACCTTGCTGGCGCTCCGTCTTTTCGTCGAGGTTGCGGCGACCGGCAACTTCACTGCGACCGCCAAACGACGGGGCCTGCCGCCGTCTTCGGTATCACGGCACATCCAGGGACTCGAGCAGGCGCTCGGGCAGAAATTGCTCTATCGCCATACGCGCGCCGTGACTTTGACGGACACAGGCGTCGCCTATCTGAGCGAAGTTCGCGATGCGCTTGCGGCACTCGATATTGCAACCGACCGGGTGGCCGGGGCTGCCAGCGAACCGCGTGGCCTCTTGCGCATCAACGCACCGGTCGCTTTCGGCCGGCGCCATATCGCTCCCTTGCTCGCCGGCTATCAGGCCCGATTTCCGCAGGTCGAGGTGGAGTTGACGCTAACCGATGCGGTCGTCGATCCCGTGGCCGAGGGCATGGACGTGACGCTGCGTATCGGCGTGCTCAAGGATTCGAGCCTGACCGCCCGCAAACTCGCGGCACAGCGCTATGTCGCCTGTGGGTCTCCGACCTATCTCGATTCCCGCGGGAGGCCCGGCTCCCCGGAGGAGCTGGAGCGACATAACTGCCTGCTCTACAAAGGGGTGAGCGGACGGGAGCGATGGCACTTCCGCGACAGTACATCGGATTTTCGCAATCATGAGGTTCATGGAAACCTCACGAGCAACAACGCCGAGAGCCTCGTTGAGGCAGCGTTGCAGCATCAAGGACTGGTGCTGTTCCCGACCTGGTTGCTGCATGACAATCTGCGAGCCGGTCGTCTGGAGGCGGTGATGCAGGATCATGTGGCTGCGGTCGACACAGTGGTGCACGACATCCACGTGATCCATGCGGAGAACCGCCTGCGCTCCTTCAAGCTCCTGTCGTTCCGCGACTATCTGTTCGAGCGGATCGGTACCCCGCCATACTGGGACGGAGGAGTGCAGGTCGGTCCGGCCAAAGCATCCCTCACCCCATAAAAAAACCGCCGCCCGAGGGCAGCGGTTCCAAATCGGATATCGAGTGGCTTATTCCGGCAGCTGGCGCACGGCACCCTTGTCGGCGGACGAGGCAAAGGCGGCGTAGGCCTTCAGCGCCGTCGTGACATTGCGCTTGCGCTTTTCTTCCGGGAACCAGCCCTTGGCATCCTGTTCGGCGCGGCGGCGCTCAAGCTCTGCCGGATCGACGACGAGATTGATCGTGCGGTTCGGAATATCGATGTCGATCAGGTCGCCTTCGCGGACGAGACCGATAGCGCCGCCCTGGGCTGCTTCCGGCGAGGCGTGGCCGATCGAGAGGCCGGAGGTGCCGCCGGAGAAGCGGCCGTCGGTGACCAGCGCGCAAGCCTTGCCGAGGCCTTTCGACTTCAGGTAGCTCGTTGGATAGAGCATTTCCTGCATGCCGGGGCCGCCCTTCGGGCCTTCGTACCGGATGACGACGACGTCGCCGGCAACGATGTGGTTCGACAGGATCGCCTTGACGGCTGCGTCCTGGCTTTCGAAGACGCGGGCCGGGCCCTTAAACTTCAGGATGCTTTCATCGACGCCGGCGGTCTTCACGATGCAGCCGTCGAGCGCGATGTTGCCCTTGAGGACGGCCAGACCGCCATCCTTGGAGAAGGGATGTTCGACCGAGCGGATGACGCCCTTTTCGCCGTCGGTGTCGAGATCGTCCCAACGCGAAGCCTGCGAGAAGGCCTGGGTGGTGCGAACGCCGCCGGGAGCGGCCTTGAAGAATTCGCGGACCGTTTCCGAATTGGTGCGGGTGATGTCCCAGCGATCGATGGCGTGGCCGAGCGTTTCGGCATGCACGGTCGGGCAATCGCGATTGATCAGGCCGCCGCGGTCAAGTTCGCCGAGGATACGCATGATGCCGCCAGCACGGTGGACGTCTTCCATGTGCACATCCTGCTTGGCGGGCGCGACCTTCGACAGGCACGGCACCTTGCGCGACAGGCGATCGATATCGTCCATGGTGAAGTCGATGCCACCTTCATGGGCAGCGGCCAGAATGTGAAGGACCGTGTTGGTCGAGCCGCCCATGGCGATATCGAGCGCCATGGCGTTCTCGAAAGCCTGCTTGGAGGCGATGTTGCGCGGCAGGACGCTTTCGTCGTCCTGCTCGTAGTAGCGGCGGGTGATGTCGACGATCAGGTGGCCGGCTTCGACGAAGAGGCGCTTGCGGTCGGCATGGGTTGCGAGCGTCGAGCCGTTGCCGGGCAGCGACAGGCCAAGCGCTTCGGTCAGGCAGTTCATCGAATTGGCGGTGAACATGCCGGAGCAGGAGCCGCAAGTCGGACAGGCGGCCTTTTCGATCTCATCGACATCGGCGTCGGAGATCTTGTCGTCGGCTGCAGCAACCATGGCGTCGACGAGGTCAAGCGCCACCTTGCGGCCTTGGAGGATCGCCTTGCCGGCTTCCATCGGCCCACCGGACACAAAGACCGAGGGGATGTTGAGGCGCATGGCAGCCGACAGCATTCCGGGCGTGATCTTGTCGCAGTTGGAGATGCAGACCATGGCATCGGCGCAGTGGGCGTTGACCATGTATTCGACCGAGTCGGAGATGATCTCGCGCGACGGCAGCGAATAGAGCATGCCGTCATGGCCCATGGCGATACCGTCATCGACGGCGATCGTGTTGAATTCCTTCGCGACGCCGCCGGCGGCTTCGATTTCACGCGCGACGAGCTGGCCGAGGTCCTTCAGGTGGACGTGGCCTGGCACGAACTGGGTAAAGGAGTTGACGACCGCGATGATCGGCTTGCCGAAATCGCCGTCCTTCATGCCGGTCGCGCGCCAGAGGCCGCGGGCACCGGCCATGTTGCGGCCGTGGGTGGTGGTTCTCGAACGATAGACGGGCATGGGTGTCACCTCGATGGCTTGTTCGCCGCCATGCCTGCACCCTCGGCGCCAAGGCAAGGCGGCCATTTTGGAACTGGTCTAAGCCAACTCCCCTGCCCTGTCACTAGCATCCAAGGGCAAATCGGTACGCCTCGGGCTCACGGCGAGGGCGAATTCATTCGCATTTGAGTGATCGGGTTAAGCCTGCGGCAAGATGTGTTTACTAGAGTTTACCGCGGAAAGGGGAGTCATGATGACCCGGAAACCTGCCCGCGTGATTCTGCTGAAAGATGCCCGCCAGAAGCTCAATCCCGAGCCTGCGCCGCGCTGGAACCCGTTCAAAGCACTCTACCGGATGCGGCGCATCCTGATGATGGCGTGTCTTGCGGTGCTCGCCGTCATTCATTTCGAAAAACTTCCCTATTCCTACCTTGTCGTCCCGGCATCGAACAAGCTGATCGACTACGCCATCACCGGCGCGGTCGCTCCGCGCCCGGAGCCGCTCGAGGGGCGCTTCGTGACCTGTGCCGGGGCGCAGCGGATCAATTGCGTCGTCGATGGCGATACCTTCTGGTACCGGGCGGTGAAGTACCGGATCTCGGACATCAACACGCCGGAGATCGGGCGGCCGGCCTGCGAGCGGGAACGCGCACTAGGGCTCGAGGCACAGGTTGCACTGCTCGACACGCTGAATGGCGGCGGCCTTGTCATGGAACGGAGGGAGCGACGCGACGTGGACCAATATGGCCGCAAGCTTCGCGTGGTCCTGCAGGATGGGCGCTCCGTCGGCGACGATCTGATTGCACGCGGCATTGCGCATCGCTGGGAAGGGCACAAACAGAACTGGTGTGGCTGACGCATGTCGGCGAACGACGCGAATCCTTACACGCGCCGGCCGACGCGGACCTACACGAAATTGTTCCTGTCGGACTTCTTTTCCAGACGATGAAACTCTGGTCTCTATGCTCCCGTCTTCTATCTTAGAGAGACAGAGAGAGCCTTAAGAGGTCTGCCATGCCGGTCTACCATCCGCCGAAGATTGCAAGTTCCGAGATCACCCCGAAGTCGCTGTATCTCAAGCGACGGCAGTTCATGGGCGTGGCGGCCGGCGGGATTGCCGCGGCCGGGCTTGCAGCGCCGGCACTCGCTACACCGCTTGCCGCCAAGCCGGGCATCTACACGCTCGACGAGAAGCTGACCTCGAAAGAGGATGTGACGACCTACAACAATTTCTATGAGTTCGGCACGGGCAAGGAGGATCCGTCGCGCAATGCGGGCTCACTGACGACGCGGCCCTGGACGATCGAAGTGGGCGGACTGGTCGCCAAGCCGCAGGTGATCGACATCGAAACGATCATGAGCGAAATCCCGATGGAAGAGCGCGTCTATCGGATGCGCTGCGTGGAAGCCTGGTCGATGGTGATCCCGTGGATCGGCTTCCCGATCTCGGCACTGCTCGACCGGGTCGAGCCACTGGGTTCGGCGAAATACGTGGCGTTCGAAACGCTTGTCCGCCCCGAGGAGATGCAGGGACAGGCCGGCATCTTCCAGGCGCTGGAATGGCCCTATCGCGAGGGCCTGCGGTTGGACGAAGCACGCCATCCCCTAGCGATCCTGGCGACCGGCCTCTATGGCGAGACCCTGCCGAACCAGAACGGCGCGCCGATCCGGCTCGTCGTGCCGTGGAAGTATGGCTTCAAGGGCATCAAGTCGATCGTCAAGATCACGCTCACCGAAGAGGAGCCGGCGTCGACCTGGAACCTGCTGCAGCCGTCCGAATATGGCTTCTACGCCAACGTCAATCCGGCGGTGGATCACCCACGCTGGAGCCAGGCCACAGAGCGGCGGATCGGCGAAGCAGATGGTCTGTTCGGTGGCGCTCGGATCGATACGCTGCCGTTCAACGGTTATGCCGACGAGGTCGCAAGTCTCTATGACGGCATGGACCTGACGAAGTTCTACTGATGGCCACGCTTGCGCTCCCTGCCCTGCCCGCCCGCTACAAGCCGGCGTCGATCTGGGCGCTTTATGCCATCGGGCTGATGCCGGGGCTCTATGCCTTCTATCTCGGGATCTTCGGCGGCCTTGGCGCCGATCCCGTGCGCGCCTTCGAGCACCTGTTGGGGCTCTGGGCCTTCCGCTTCCTCTGCCTCGGACTTGCAATCACGCCATTGCGGGACCTGTTCGGGATCAATCTCATCGCCTATCGGCGCGCGCTTGGGCTATTGGCATTCTATTACGTGCTCGCGCATTTCACCGTGTACCTGACGCTGGATCGGGGCCTGATCCTGTCGTCGATTGCCGGCGACATCCTGAAGCGTCCCTACATCATGCTCGGCATGGCAGGGCTCTTGATGCTGATCCCGCTCGCGCTGACCTCCAACCAGTGGTCGATCCGTAGGCTTGGTCCGCGATGGAACAGACTGCACAAGCTGACCTATCCGATTCTGCTCGTGGCGATCCTGCATTACGCACTGTCGCTGAAGGTGATCGATCCTGAAGCCGCCTTCTACATCTTGGTCACCGTCATCCTGCTCGGCTACCGCCTGGTGCGGCCGAAGATCATGGAGCGGCGGCGGGCAAAGCGCATGGCCGGCGCGACCCGCTAGTCTGGTGACACTTTAGAGCGCGTGAGATGACGCGCTTCGAAGAAGGCTGACAGGGCGATGCCAAGGCCATAGGCAACAATATTCCACCAGGAGAAGATGCGCCCGAGCAGGAGAGCGCCTGCCAATGTCAGGCGGAATTCATCAAGCCAGGGCGTGTGATAGAGACGGGTGAATTCGATGAGGGCTGCCGCGATGATGGACAAGAGCGCAAGGCGACCGAGGGGCTGGCGGGGCAAAAGCGCGGCGAAGAGGAAAAAGACCATGCCGCCCCAGAGTGTCGAACCACCGTATTTCACCAGGAAATACGGCAGGCCGATTTCATAGCCGCCGAGCCTCAAAGCCACGCCACACGCGATGATGGCAAGGGCTATCCCCAGTCGGCGCAGGCGTTGTGACATCGTTGCCTTGATTTCGTCCATGAGCGGTTAGTACTGAGGTTGCAACGGAATGCAACAGCGGGGCTGGCAAATGACACTGGTGGCAGAGGGACGCAGGGATCTGCTGAGTGCGCTGGACCGGCGACTGATCGACAATGCTCCGCATCCGCAGCTCACCGGCTTCAGGCGATTCGTCGTCGAATTCGTCATGTTCGGAATCAAGGAGGCGCGCGCCTGCCTGTTTGCCGGCCTGTTCTTCATCTCGATCTTTGCAGTCCCACGCGCCGGCCTCTTCGGTATTCCGCGCTACGACGTGCTGCTGATCATCGCGCTCGCCATCCAGATCTGGATGGTCTGGACCAAGCTCGAGACGATGGACGAGCTGAAGGCGATCTGCCTCTTCCACGTGGTCGGCTTTGCACTGGAGGCCTTCAAGACGGCGGGTGCCAACCCATCCTGGACCTATCAGGACTTTGCCTACACGAAGCTGCTCGGCGTGCCCTTGTTCTCCGGCTTCATGTATGCCGCCGTCGGCAGCTACATCATCCAGGCCTGGCGATTGCTGGATGTCAGGATCCGCCATCACCCGCCCTACTGGATGGCGATCGGGGTGGCTGTCGCGATTTATCTCAACTTCTTCACGCACCATTACATCGGCGACTATCGCTGGTATCTGGCAGCGCTTGCGATCGGGCTCTATGCGCGCACCACCGTCATCTACCGGCCCTTCGACCGCGACCGGCAGATGCCGATGCTGCTTGCTTTCATCCTGATCGGCTTCTTCATCTGGGTTGCGGAGAACATCTCGACCTTCTTTGCGATCTGGCACTATCCGAACCAGCTGGGCGCCTGGTCGACGGTGCATCTGGGCAAGTGGAGTTCCTGGACGCTGCTGGTGATGATGACCTTCACCATTGTCGCCTCGCTGAAGCATATCCGGGCAACGATCCACATTCCGAAGTGACCGAGACCGATTGCGAAAGATTTTTTTCGCATGCCGTGTCGAAATGGGTTTAGCTCATTCGTTGGGGGAGCAGGATCGCAAGAGAGGTCCTGACAACGAGAGGAGATGAGACATGCGTGTCATGGTGATGGTGAAGGCGACGGAAGACAGCGAAGAAGGCATCATGCCGCCGGCGAAGCTGTTCGAGGACATGGGCAAGTTCAACGAGGAACTGGTGCAGGCGGGCATCATGCTCTCGGGCGACGGGCTCAAGCCATCGAAAATGGGCAAGCGGGTGGCCTTCGACGGACCCGATCGGCGCGTGATCGACGGGCCCTTTGCCGAGACAAGGGAGCTGGTGGCCGGCTACTGGATCTGGGAGGTGAAGGACATGGACGAGGCGGTCGCCTGGGTCAAACGCTGCCCGAACCCGATGATGACACCGAGCGAAATCGAGATCCGGCCCTTCTATGAGATGGAGGATTTCGCCGAGATCGCATCACCGGAAGGACAGGCGAGCCACGACCGCGCGGCCGAAGGACTTGCGGCTCAGCAGAAGTCGAAGGGCTGAGCCATCATGAGCAAGATGATTTTCATCAACCTGCCGGTGACGGACCTTGCTGTCTCGACCCGATTCTACGAGGCGCTGGGGGTGACGAAGAACCCGCAATTCTCCAACGAGAATGCTGCCTGCATGATGCTCTGCGACACGATCGGGGTGATGATCCTGACGCATGACTTCTACCGGACGTTCACGTCCCGGCCGATTGCCGATGCGAAGGCGACGAGCCAGACGCTTCTGGCATTGACCGTAGAGGCGCATGCGGATGTCAACCGGGTTGTCGGGGCAGCCAGCGCTGCCGGAGGACGCGCCGATCCGAACCCGCCGCAGGATCACGGCTTCATGTGGAGCCGCTCGGTGGAAGATCCGGACGGTCACGTCTGGGAGATCTTCTGGATGGACCCGGCGGCTGCCGGTGGCGACACAACTGGTGTCGACGCCTGAGCGCATGTCCGCCGTTGACCGGTCGAGCAGTCAGTCCATACTCGTGATCATGAGACGAGACGGACAGCCGGCTGCAGGCGCTGCCAAGAGCCAGACACTTGCGGCCTCGGACATCGAGAGCATCTATCGGATGGAGCGGGTCCGGCTGATTGCCGGGCTCGCAAGACATGTCGGAGATCTCACCCTTGCCGAAGATCTGGCGCAGGAGGCACTCGTTTCGGCGCTAGCGACCTGGCCGCGAACCGGCACACCGCCCAATCCGGGTGCGTGGCTGATGACGACGGCCAAGCGGCGGGCTGTCGACCTCTGGCGCCGTCGCCGGATGATGGCACGCCACGAGGCCACGCTTGCGCACGACATCGAAACCGCGCATGTGGATGATTTCGAGGTCGTCGAGGCGACCCTCGACGACGCGATCGGTGACGAGCGGCTGTCGCTGATCTTCACCGCCTGCCATCCCCTTCTCTCCCGTGACCAGCGCACGGCGCTGACGCTGAAGGTCATCGCCGGACTGACGACGGAGGAGATCGCCCGGGCCTTTCTCACGCAGGAAACGACAGTCGCGCAGCGCATCGTGCGGGCGAAGAAGGTGCTGCGGGAGGGTGACGTCGGTTTCGAGGTGCCGATTGCCAAGGAACGCGATGCCCGCCTCGCCTCGGTGCTGGAGGTCATCTATCTGATTTTCAACGAGGGCTATGCGGCGAGCCGCGGCGAAGACCTGATCCGGGCGCAGCTTTGTGACGAGGCCATGCGACTGGGGCGCATTCTGGTGGGGCTGGTACCGGAGGAGCCGGAAGCGCATGGGTTGCTGGCCCTCATGGAGCTGCAGGCCTCGCGCTTCAAGGCAAGGGTGGCGCCCGATGGCAGCGCGCAGACACTCGAGACACAGAACCGGCGGCTGTGGGACCGATTGCTGATCCAGCGCGGGCTCGGGGGGCTGGCAACGGTGAAGCGACTTGGAGGCGAAGACGGGATCTATGCGCTGCAGGCGGCGCTCGCAGCCGTGCATGCGCGGGCGTCGCGATTTGAGGATACGGACTGGGCGCTGAGTGCTGCGCTTTATGACCGGTTGCTGGAAGGGGTCCCCTCGCCTGTCGTGGCGCTGAACCGGGCGGTGGCGCATGCGATGGCGTTCGGGCCCGAGACGGGGCTTGCGCTACTGGCGGAGATCGAGGCGGAGCCATCGCTGGCGGGTTACGTGGCGCTCTATGCCGCGAGGGGCGATTTTCTGATGCGGCTGGGACGGATGCCGGAGGCGCGCGTGGAATTTGAGAAGGCGGCGGGTCTCAGCGACAATGCGGTGGAGCGGGCCTTTCTCCTGCAGCGCGCGGAGCTTTCGAATGATCCGAGGACCAACCGGTAAGATCAACAGGCGACTGGCTAGAGCGCAAAAAGTCGCGCAATGATTGCCGGATCTGAAACAGAAGGTGGAAGCTCGATGTTCAAGAATGCCGTTCTGGCTCTTTCCATCCTGCTCAACTGTGTCTTCGCCTATGGCCTTCTCGCCTTTTCGATCGGTTCGACAAGCGCAGACAAGATGAGTTGCGCCGAGGCCCGCAGCGAGACCGCGAGCAAGGAGGCTGTGATCGCCCATGCCGGAAAGCACGGCGGATCGCTCGTGAAGGTCCATGGTTTGCTGACAAACAGTGATTACCGGCTCAGAAACATCGATGTCAGCAATGGAACGGTGAGCTTCGTCTATACGTCCTCAGCCTTCTACCCGTCCGCTTGCGGCCTGCACCTTCCAGGATTGGATGGGGGCCTTGTGCGCGTGGACACTGACATCGACGGAAACCCGGGCGTGCGTCAGGTCTGGTAGATGGGACGGCATGTCACCTCAACGCAAAAAAGCCGGGTGATCACTCACCCGGCTTTTTGATACTTCCCTTGCGGGAAGTAACTTACGCTGCTTCAGCTTCGGCTTCAGCGGCGACGCGGGCCTTGTCGGCTGCGCCCTTGGCATCAACGTCGCGCTCGACGAATTCGATGACAGCCATGGCGGCGTTGTCGCCCTGGCGGAAACCGGCCTTCATGATACGCAGGTAGCCGCCGTTGCGGGTGGCGTAACGCGTTGCGATGGCGTCGAAGAGCTTCTTGACGGCATCAACGTCCTTGATCTGCGAGATGGCCTGACGACGAGCGTGCAGGTCGCCGCGCTTGCCGAGGGTAACCAGCTTCTCGACGATCGGGCGAATTTCCTTCGCCTTCGGGAGCGTCGTGACGATCTGCTCATGGGTGATGAGCGAAGCAGCCATGTTGGCGAACATCGCCTTACGGTGGCTGGCGGTACGGTTCAGCTTGCGGCCGGCTTTCTGGTGGCGCATTGCTATTCTCCTTTGAGTGCAGGCTCTGTCTCAGAGGCTGCCGTTTCCTGACACATACGGGCATTCACCCGCAGTTTGACTGGAAAAGGCAGAGACGGCCCTGCCTTTATCTTTTTCAGTACTGGTCTTCGTAGCGCTTGGCGAGATCTTCGATGTTCTCGGGCGGCCATGCCGGCACTTCCATGCCGAGGTGCAGGCCCATGGAAGCGAGAACTTCCTTGATTTCGTTCAGCGACTTGCGGCCGAAGTTCGGCGTGCGCAGCATCTCTGCCTCGGTCTTCTGGATCAGATCGCCGATGTAAACGATGTTGTCGTTCTTCAGGCAGTTTGCCGAGCGGACCGAAAGCTCCAGCTCGTCGACCTTCTTGAGCAGCGCCGGGTTGAAGGCAAGCTCGGTGACGGCTTCTTCTTCGGCTTCCTTCTGCGGCTCGTCGAAGTTGACGAAGACGCCGAGCTGGTCCTGGAGAATGCGGGCCGCGAAAGCGACTGCATCTTCACCGGTGACCGAACCATCGGTTTCGATGGTCATCAGCAGCTTGTCATAGTCGAGAACCTGTCCTTCGCGGGTGTTTTCCACCTTGTAGGACACCTTCTTGACCGGCGAGTAGAGGCTGTCGACCGGGATAAGACCGATCGGTGCATCTTCCGCGCGGTTGCGCTCGGCAGGAACATAGCCCTTGCCGTTGTTGACCGTGAACTCCATGCGGATTTCGGCGCCCTCGTCGAGGGTGCAGATCACGTGGTTGGGGTTCAGGATCTCGATATCGCCGACCGTCTGGATGTCACCGGCGGTTACAACGCCCGGACCCTGCTTGCGGACAACCATGCGCTTGGCATCGTCGCCGTCCATCTTGATGGCGATTTCCTTGATGTTCAGGACGATGTCGGTGACATCTTCGCGAACGCCCGGGATAGACGAGAACTCGTGCAGAACGCCGTCGATCTGGACAGCCGTGACAGCTGCACCACGAAGCGACGACAGGAGAACGCGACGCAGAGCGTTGCCGAGCGTCAGGCCGAAGCCACGCTCAAGCGGCTCGGCGACGAGGGTCGCCTTGGTGCGGCCGGAGGAGGAAAATTCCACCTTGTTCGGCTTGATCAGTTCCTGCCAATTCTTCTGAATCATGATTTTACCTTCCGTTCGCCATCACCATTCAATCGTGACGGCCGAATATGAGAAGCACCGGGAAGGCGAACCGCCTGCCCGGCAAAACGAAGAATGATTAGACGCGACGCTTCTTGCGCGGACGGCAGCCATTGTGCGGGATCGGGGTCACGTCGCGGATGGACGTGATCATGAAGCCGGCAGCCTGGAGGGCGCGCAGAGCGGATTCACGACCGGAGCCCGGACCGCAAACTTCAACTTCCAGCGTCTTCATGCCGTGTTCCTGAGCCTTCTTGGCGCAGTCTTCAGCAGCGATCTGAGCAGCGAACGGGGTCGACTTACGCGAACCCTTGAAGCCCTTGGCACCAGCAGACGACCAGGCAATTGCGTTGCCCTGTGCGTCGGTGATGGTGATCATCGTGTTGTTGAAGGTCGAGTTGACGTGAGCAACGCCCGACGAGATATTCTTGCGTTCGCGACGGCGGACGCGTGTGGCTTCCTTGGCCATGGTCTTCCTTTCAGTTGATCTAAACACCGCCGTAATGCCAGCGGCTACACCAATCGAGGCAATAGGATTTAGGCAGTAGCCAGTAGTATCCCTACTGCCCACTGCCTATCGCCAACTGCCTCGAAAAAATTACTTCTTCTTACCAGCGATCGCCTTCGCCGGACCCTTGCGGGTGCGGGCGTTGGTGTGCGTGCGCTGACCGCGAACCGGCAGACCACGACGATGGCGCAGGCCACGGTAGCAGCCGAGGTCCATCAGACGCTTGATGTTCATCGCGGTGTCGCGACGCAGGTCACCTTCGACCTGGTAATCGCGGTCGATGGTTTCGCGGATCTGGAGGACTTCAGCGTCGGTCAGCTGGTGAACGCGCTTTTCAGCCGGAAGACCGACCTTTTCCATGATTTCCGATGCGAACTTCGGTCCAATCCCGTGAATGTAGGTCAGCGCGATAACAACGCGCTTCGCAGTCGGGATGTTGACGCCAGCGATACGTGCCACGCCTATTCTCCTTGCTTCCAGTTGCCATCCGGCAAGTGGTGTCTCGTTACACGACCCATAGGGGCCGCAATTACAATTCGGGTTCTCGACAAACCAAAACGATCGAACCCGGTCTCCCAGCGTTTTGGAAGAACGCGCCGATCGCAGTCATGTCGCGAGTTGGCGCGGTCTTTAGCGGAATCGGTGGCTAAAAGCAACCGGCCCCGCGAAGATTCTTAAGACTGACCGCTGTCAGAGCTTGGCCAGGATGGCCTCGATCTCGCCAGTGACGGCATCGATCTCACCCATGCCGTCGACCGAATGCAGCTTACCCTTGGCGTGGTAATAGCCGATCAGCGGCGATGTTTCCTTGTAATAGGCCTGCAAGCGAGTGCGGACCGTATCACGGTTGTCGTCAGGACGACGCTTGAAATGGGTCGAACCACACTTGTCGCAGACGCCTTCCACCTTCGGCTTCAGGTTGTCGTCGTGATAACCGGCGCCACAGTTGGCACAGGTGTAACGGCCAGCGATTCGATCTGCGAGGATCTCGTCGTCGACACGGATCTCGACGACCGCCGACAGATCGAGGTTCTTGCCCTTGAGCATCGCCTCGGTGGCATCCGCCTGAACGAGCGTCCGGGGAAAGCCATCGAGAATGAAGCCATTGGCACAGTCGGGCGCATCGATGCGCTCGGAGACGATGGCGATGACGATATCGTCGGAGACGAGCTTGCCAGCATCCATGACGGCCTTGGCGCGCTTGCCGACCTCCGTGCCCGCGGATACCGCGGCACGGAGCATGTCACCGGTGGAGAGCTGCGGAATACCGTGCTTCTCCACGATCCGCTGGGCTTGGGTTCCTTTCCCCGCGCCCGGCGGTCCTAACAGAATCAGTCTCATCGTCCCCTCTTTCCTCCACGCAACTTCGACTTCTTGATCAGGCCCTCATATTGCTGGGCGATCAGATGTCCCTGAACCTGTGCTACAGTATCAAGGGTCACGCTGACAACAATCAAAAGCGAAGTACCACCAAGGGCTAATGGGATCCCGGTGCGTGCGATGAGGATTTCGGGCAGGACGCAGACGAAAACGAGGTAAGCAGCGCCGACGACCGTGACACGGGTCAGCACGTAGTCGATGTACTCGGCAGTGCGCTCACCCGGGCGGATGCCGGGGATGAAGCCGCCGTGCTTCTTCAGGTTGTCGGCCGTATCCTTCGGATTGAAGACGATGGCCGTGTAGAAGAAGGCGAAGAAGGCAATCAGCGCGCCGTAGAGCAACATATAGACAGGATGGCCGTGCTGCAGGGCTGCGATGACCGTGGTCGCCCAGCCCGGGAGCTGGCTGTTGCCTGCAAAGCCAGCGGCTGTGGCCGGCAGGAGCAGGAGCGACGAGGCGAAGATCGCCGGGATGACGCCTGCGGTGTTCAGCTTCAGCGGCAGGTGCGAGGTGTCACCCTGGAACATGCGATTGCCGACCTGGCGCTTCGGATACTGGATCAGAAGCCGGCGCTGGGCACGCTCGACGAAGACGATCAGCGCAATGACGGCAATCGCCACGACGATGACGGTGAGAATCATCAGGGTGGACAGCGCGCCTGTGCGGCCGAGCTCCAGCGTATGGGCGACGGCGGTCGGAAGGCCCGCGGCGATACCGGCGAAGATGATCAGCGAGATACCGTTGCCGATGCCGCGCGAAGTGATCTGCTCACCGAGCCACATCAGGAACATGGTGCCGCCGAGCAGCGTCAGAACGGTCGAAATGCGGAAGAACCAGCCCGGATCGGCGACGATTCCCTGGCCCGATTCGAGGCCGACGGCGATGCCGTAGGCCTGAAGCGTGCCGAGAAGCACGGTGCCGTAGCGGGTGTACTGGTTGATGATCTTGCGGCCCTGCTCGCCCTCTTTCTTGAGCTGCTCGAGGGTCGGCACGACCGACGTCATCAGCTGCACGATGATCGACGCGGAGATGTAGGGCATGATGCCCAGCGCGAAGATCGCCATGCGCTCGACAGCGCCACCGGCAAACATGTTGAAAAGACCGAGGATACCACCGGACTGGCCCTGGAAGGCCGCGGCATAAGCCTCCGGGTTGAGGCCGGGCAGCGGAATATGCGTGCCGAGGCGATAAACCAGCAATGCGGCCAGGGTGAACCACAGACGCTTCTTCAGATCTTCCGCCTTGGCGAAAGTCGAGAAGTTGAGGTTCGAGGCCAGTTGTTCCGCTGCAGAAGCCATAGAATTCTCCGCAAACCTAAACCGGAGACGGTAATCCGTCGAAACCGGAGGCTATTCGTTCAAACTGTTTTTCAGAAAACAGGGCGCGGGAGAAGTTGCGAACAACCGCATGCCTCACACCCTTGTTTTCCAGATGACCCGGAAGACGAAACGTCGTCCATTCCGTCCTGGGATCGTGAGGCTCACATATGGGAGCAAAATCGCCCGGTGTGAAGCACCCCGGGCGATTGTCTGTCACTTATTCAGCGGCTTCCTTGGCTGCTTCGAGCAGCTTGATGGAACCACCGGCCTTTTCGATCTTCTCGACAGCAGCCTTGGAGGCGCCGGCGACTTCGATCGTGACCTTTGCCTTCAGTTCGCCGTCGGACAGAACGCGAACGCCGTCCTTGGCGCGACGGATCACGCCGGCTGCCTTGAGCGAAGCGGCGTCAACCGTTGCCTTGGCGTCGAGCTTGCCACCATCGATCGCGGTCTGGATACGGCCGAGCGAAACGGTGACGTATTCCGATGCGAAGATGTTGTTGAAGCCACGCTTCGGCAGGCGACGGTAGATGGGCATCTGACCGCCTTCGAAGCCGTTGATGGCAACGCCGGAACGAGCCTTCTGACCCTTTACGCCGCGACCACCGGTCTTGCCCTTGCCGGAACCGATACCGCGACCTACGCGGATACGTTCCTTGGAGGCGCCTTCGTTGTCTTTAATTTCATTCAGTTTCATGATGACTTCCCCCGTCTCACTTCTCGTCGACGACGCGAACGAGATGCTGGACAGCACGGATCATGCCACGAACGGAAGGCGTATCTTCCAGGGTGCGGACCCGGTGCATCTTGTTGAGGCCCAGACCAACCAGCGTTGCGCGCTGGACAGCCGGACGGCGAATAGGCGAACCGATCTGCTCGACCGTGATCGTCTTTGCTTCAGTCTTCTTCGTAGCCTTGGCCATGGATCAGACTCCTCTTATTCTTCAGCTGCGTTGCCGGAGGCAGCGCGGCGAGCCTGGAGCGTAGCGTACTTGAGGCCACGCTGAGCTGCCACATCCTTCGGATGCACCTGAGCCTTCAGGGCGTCGAACGTTGCGCGAACCATGTTGTAGGGGTTCGAGGAACCGGTCGACTTGGCGACGACGTCCGACATGCCGAGCGTTTCGAAAACGGCGCGCATCGGACCACCGGCGATGATGCCGGTACCAGCCTTGGCGGAGCGCAGCAGAACCTTGCCGGCGCCGTGGCGGCCATTGACGTCGTGATGCAGCGTACGGCCGTCACGCAGGGGAACGAAGATCAGATCGCGCTTGGCAGCTTCGGTGGCCTTGCGGATGGCTTCCGGCACTTCACGTGCCTTGCCATGACCGAAGCCTACACGGCCCTTCTGGTCGCCGACGACGACGAGGGCTGCGAAGCCGAAACGACGGCCGCCCTTGACGACCTTGGCGACGCGGTTGATCGCGACCAGCTTGTCGACGAACTCGCTATCGCGCTCTTCACGGTTCTGACGGTCATCCCGCGAACCACGCTTTTCTTGTGCCATTGTCCTTTTCCTTTTTCTTTTCCGGGTGCAATCGGCAGATTACGCAAAGTTCCACCCTGCCCTGTCGGGTCAAGGTGGAATCCGGTGTGACCGGCTTAAAGCCGGAAATCCACCCGGACGCAAGTCCGGGTGGAAATTCTTTGATTAGAAGGTCAGACCACCTTCACGAGCCGCTTCGGCGAGAGCCTTGATGCGGCCATGATAGATGAAGGCGCCACGATCGAAGACGACTTCCTTGACGCCAGCCTTGACGGCACGCTCGGCGACCAGTTTGCCAACGGCAGTTGCTGCTGCAATGTCGGCGCCGGTCTTGAGCTCGCCCTTCAGGCCACCATCGAGAGTCGAAGCAGCCGCGAGGGTCTTGCCAGCGACGTCGTCGATGATCTGAGCGTAGATGTTCTTCGAAGAGCGATGTACCGACAGACGCGGACGGCCATTTGCCACCGCCTTGATCTGACGCCGTACGCGGTTCGCACGGCGAACAAGTGCTTCTTTTCTGCTTGCCATTTCGCGCGATCCTTACTTCTTCTTGCCTTCTTTGCGGACGATCCGCTCTTCGGCATACTTGACGCCCTTGCCCTTGTAGGGCTCCGGACCGCGATATTCGCGGATCTCGGCGGCAACCTGGCCGACCTGCTGCTTGTTGATGCCGGACACGATGATTTCGGTCGGCTTCGGAACAGCAATCGAGATGCCAACCGGCGGCTCATAGACGACATCATGGCTGAAGCCGAGTGCCAGCTGCAGGTTCTTGCCCTGCAGCGACGCGCGGTAACCAACGCCGTTGATTTCGAGCTTGCGCTCGTAACCGTCCTTAACACCCTTCAGGATGTTTTCGATCATCGTGCGGGACATGCCCCACTTCGAACGAGCATCCTTGGAGTCGTTGTTCGGCTGAACGACAACGGCGTTGTCTTCGAGCTTCACGGAGATTTCGTCATTTGCGACGAAGAAAAGTTCACCCTTCGGGCCCTTGACGGAGACCTTCTGGCCTTCGACAGAGGCGGTCACACCAGCCGGAACCGGAACGGGCTTCTTACCGATACGAGACATAGTTTTTATCCTGTCTGTTCGCTATGGAGATCCCCTGCCCGTCTTAGAAGACGGAGCAGAGTACCTCACCACCAACGTTCTGTTCGCGAGCCTGGTGATCGGCCATCACACCCTTCGGAGTCGAAAGGATGGTGATGCCGAGGCCGTTCGCGACCTGCGGGATGGACTTAACCGAGACATAAACTCGGCGGCCCGGCTTGGATACGCGACCGATTTCGCGAATGACCGAAGAACCTTCGTAGTACTTCAGTTCGATCGTGATCTCGGACTTGCCATTGTCGTAATCGACCTGGCTGTAGCCACGGATGTAGCCTTCGGCCTGCAGAACGTCGAGAACGCGGGCACGGAGCTTGGAGGCCGGGGTGGTGACGGAGCTCTTGCGGCGAGCGGCACCATTCCGGATACGGGTGAGCATATCGCCCAACGGATCAGTCATCGTCATATTGGCGTCTCCTTACCAGCTCGACTTTACAACGCCCGGCACCTTGCCGGTGTTGCCAAGCTCACGAAGCGCGATACGCGACATTCCAAGCTTGCGGTAGAATGCACGCGGACGACCGGTGACTTCGCAACGGTTGCGAATACGGGTCTTGGAGCCATCGCGCGGCAGTTCTGCCAGCTTCAGGGTGGCCTTGAACCGCTCTTCAATCGAAAGAGACTGGTTCATGATGATCGCCTTCAGCCCTGCACGCTTTGCAGCCTGGCTGGCGACGGTCTTGCGGCGGCGCTTGTTCTTTTCAACTGCGCTTGTCTTCGCCATATTGAAGTTCCTCTTCTACGCTCGTCGTTACGGTTACTGACGGAACGGGAAGTTGAACTCTTTCAGAAGAGCCCGAGCTTCGTCGTCGTTGGTCGCCGTCGTGCAAACGATGATGTCCATGCCCCACATCTGATCAACCTTATCGTAGTTGATCTCCGGGAACACAATGTGCTCCTTGATGCCCATGGCGAAGTTGCCACGGCCGTCAAAGGACTTCGGGTTCAGGCCGCGGAAGTCGCGAACGCGCGGAAGCGCGATGTTGACCAGGCGGTCCAGGAACTCATACATGCGGGCGCCGCGCAGGGTAACCTTTGCGCCGATCGGCATGTGCTCGCGAACCTTAAAGCCAGCGATCGAGTTGCGGGCCTTGGTGATGACCGGCTTCTGGCCGGCGATCGCAGCAAGGTCAGCAGCAGCAACACTGGGCTTCTTGGAGTCGGCAGTTGCCTCACCCACGCCCATGTTGATGACGATCTTGTCCAGCTTCGGGATCTGCATCTCGTTGGCGAAGGAGAACTGCTCCTGCATAGCCTTGCGGATGCGGTTTACGTATTCAACCTTGAGCCGCGGCTCGTACTTGGACTCAGCCATCGATCACTTCTCCCGAACGCTTGGCCACACGAACCTTCTTGCCGTCGACGACCTGGAAACCGACGCGGGTCGGCTTGCCGTCCTTGTCGACGATCGCGATGTTCGACAGATGGATCGAAGCTTCCTTGCTGATGATGCCGGCTTCCGCGGTCTGCGTCTGGCGCTGGTGGCGCTTGACAACGTTGATGCCACGGACGACCGCACGGTCTTCCTTCGGCATGACCTGGAGGACTTCGCCCGAACGGCCCTTGTCCTTGCCAGCGAGTACGACGACCTTGTCGCCCTTACGAATCTTTTGCATCGCTCGTCGCTCCCTTACAGTACTTCCGGAGCCAGCGAGATGATCTTCATGTGGTTCTTGGCGCGAAGTTCGCGCGGAACCGGTCCGAAGATACGGGTGCCGATAGGCTCTTTCTTGTTGTCGATAAGAACGGCTGCGTTGTTATCGAATCGAATGACGCTGCCGTCGGCGCGACGGATGTCCTTGGCAGTGCGAACCACAACCGCCTTCATCACGTCACCCTTCTTCACGCGGCCGCGCGGGATCGCTTCCTTGATCGAAACGACAATGATGTCGCCGATGGAAGCATACTTGCGCTTGGAGCCGCCCAGCACCTTGATGCACATGACACGACGTGCGCCGGAATTATCCGCCACGTCGAGGTTAGTCTGCATCTGAATCATGTCAGGTCGCCTTCTTGTTGTAACCCGAACGGTTGGGCCAAGGCCCCCTATTCCGGCTTATGATAAATTTCTGGTGTGCGCGGGAAGGAAAATACAGGGTGGTTTCCCATACGGGACCTTCCGTGCGCTCAAAGCAAAAGAACGCCCGATTCCGAGCGTTCTCAGCCAGTGGCCTGCTTCATACAGATTTCTGCGCAAGGTGCAAGCCCTTGCGCAGCAAGTCCGTAAATTAAGCCTGGGCGGCAATCACCGTCCAGCGCTTGTCCTTGGAGATCGGTGCACATTCCTGGATGGAAACGACGTCACCGGTCTTGTACTGGTTGGCTTCGTCATGTGCCTTGTACTTCTTCGACCGGCGAACGGTCTTCTGAAGCAGCGGGTGGGCGAATCGACGCTCAACGCGAACAACGACAGTCTTGTCGTTCTTGTCGCTGACAACTACGCCCTGCAGAATGCGTTTCGGCATATTTCTCGGTCCTTAGGCCTTGGCTTCTGCCGCCTTCTGGCGGGCAATGGTTTTCACGCGTGCGATGTCACGACGGACTTCCTGAATACGGGAAGACTTCTCGAGCTGGCCGGTGGCCTTCTGGAAGCGCAGGTTGAACTGCTCCTTCTTCAGCTTTGCAAGCTCGTCGTTCAGCTGGTCAGCGCTCATGGCGCGTACGTCTACGGCTTTCATCGACTTGGTCCTCACTCTGCAATGCGCTGTACGAAGCGCGTCGTGACAGAGAGCTTGGCGGAACCGAGGCGAAGGGCCTCGCGCGCGATCTCTTCCGATACGCCGTCGATCTCGAACATGATACGGCCGGGCTTGACCTTGCATGCCCAGTATTCGACCGAACCCTTACCCTTACCCATACGAACTTCGGTCGGCTTGGCCGTGACCGGAACGTCAGGGAATACGCGGATCCACACGCGACCAGCACGCTTCATGTAGCGGGTGATCGCACGACGGGCTGCTTCAATTTCGCGAGCGTTCACGCGGTTCGGTTCCAGAGCCTTCAGGCCGAATTCACCGAATGCCAGATCAAAACCGCCCTTGGCGACGCCCTTGATGCGGCCCTTGAACTGCTTGCGGTACTTTGTACGCTTTGGCTGCAACATTTTCTTACTTCTCCGAGCTTATCTTTCGCCAGCGTTCAATCAAGCGTTCTCGCGGCGACGGTCGCCACGATCACCGCGTTCACGGCTTGCGGGACCCTGGGCATCGCCCTCCATCGCACGGCGTTCCGATGCCATCGGATCGTGCTCGAGGATTTCGCCCTTGAAGATCCAGACCTTCACGCCGCAGATGCCGTAGGCGGTTTCGGCTTCAGCCGTACCGTAATCGATGTCTGCACGCAGGGTGTGGAGCGGAACGCGACCTTCGCGGTACCATTCGGTACGAGCGATTTCGGCGCCACCGAGACGGCCGGCGCAGGTGATCTTGATGCCTTCGGCACCGAGACGCATGGCCGACTGAACGGCGCGCTTCATGGCGCGACGGAATGCAATACGACGCTCGAGCTGCTGGGTGATCGACTGAGCAACGAGCGTTGCGTCGATTTCCGGCTTGCGCACTTCAACGATGTTGAGGTGCGTTTCCGAGTTGGTCATCGACGAGATCTTCTTGCGAAGCTTCTCGATGTCTGCACCCTTCTTGCCGATGATCAGACCCGGGCGAGCCGAGTGGATCGTGACGCGGCACTTCTTGTGCGGACGCTCGATGACAACCTTGGCGATGCCGGCCTGCTTCAGCTCGTCCATCAGATACTTGCGGATCTTCAGGTCTTCGTGGAGCAGCTTGCCGTATTCGGCGTTGTCGGCGAACCAACGGCTATCCCAGGTGCGATTGATCCCGAGGCGGAAGCCAATCGGATTGATTTTCTGACCCATTATGCGGCCTCCCCTTTGGCTTCGACTTCACGCACCACGATGGTGAGGTGCGAGAACGGCTTTTCGATGCGCGATGCGCGGCCGCGGCCACGAGCGTGGAAACGCTTCATGGTGATCGACTTGCCAACATAGGCTTCGGCGACGACCAGCTGGTCGACGTCGAGGTCATGGTTGTTCTCGGCGTTGGCGATCGCAGACTCGAGGGTCTTGCGAACGGTTCCGGCGATACGCTTGCGGGAGAATTCCAGCTCAGCGAGAGCGCGCTCGACCTTCTTGCCGCGGATGAGCGCGGCAACCAGGTTGAGCTTCTGGGGGCTGACGCGGATCGTGCGGGCGACTGCCTGCGCTTCGTTGTCCTTGAGCCGGCGTTCGGTTTTAGCCTTGCCCATCGTTACTTCCTCTTCGCCTTCTTGTCCGCACCGTGACCGTAGTAGGTCCGGGTGGGAGCGAATTCACCAAACTTGTGGCCGACCATGTCTTCGTTGACAGAGACGGGCACATGCTTTGAGCCGTTGTAAACGCCGAAGGTAAGACCGACGAACTGCGGCAGGATGGTGGAGCGACGGCTCCACATCTTGATCACTTCACTGCGGCCAGTCTCACGAACCTTCTCAGCCTTCTTGAGAAGATAGCCGTCGACGAACGGGCCTTTCCATACTGAACGAGCCATTTCTGACTACCTCTCTTACTTCTTCTTCAGGTGGCGCGAACGCATGATGAACTTGTCGGTCGACTTGTTCGAGCGAGTCCGCTTGCCCTTAGTCGGCTTGCCCCACGGGGAAACCGGGTGACGACCACCGGATGTGCGGCCTTCACCACCACCGTGCGGGTGGTCGACCGGGTTCATGACGACACCGCGGTTGTGCGGGGTCTTGCCGCGCCAACGGGTACGACCAGCCTTGCCGTCGTTGGTGTTGCCGTGGTCCGGGTTGGAAACGGCGCCGATGGTGGCCAGGCAGGAGCCCGGGACCAGACGCTGCTCACCCGAGTTCAGGCGCAGGATTGCCATGCCGGCATCGCGGCCGACGAGCTGGACATAGGTGCCAGCCGAACGTGCAATCTGACCGCCCTTGCCAGGCTTCATCTCGACGTTGTGGACGATCGAACCGACCGGGATGTACTGCAGCGGCATGGTGTTGCCGGGCTTTACGTCGACAGCCTTTTCCGATGCGATGACCTTGTCGCCGGCAGCAATGCGCTGCGGAGCAAGGATGTAGGCCTGCTCGCCGTCGGTATAGGTGACGAGAGCGATAAAGGCCGAACGGTTCGGGTCGTATTCCAGACGCTCGACGGTGCCTTCGACGTCGAACTTGCGACGCTTGAAGTCAACCAGACGATAGGTGCGCTTGTGACCACCACCGATGAAGCGAGCGGTGATGCGACCGTAGTTGTTACGGCCACCGCTCTTCGAAAGACCTTCCGTCAGCGCCTTGACCGGCTTGCCCTTCCAGAGGCCCGAGCGGTCGACGATGACCAGCTGACGCTGGCTGGGGGTCGTCGGATTGTAGCTTTTCAATGCCATTGTTCTTGTTCCCTACCTCAGACGCCCGTCGACACGTCGATGGACTGACCTTCGGCGAGCGTCACGACGGCTTTCTTGACGTCCTTCTGCTTGCCGGCGAAGCCGCGGAAACGCTTGGTCTTGCCCTTGCGGACGAGCGTATTGACGGCGGTGACCTTGACGCCGAAGAGGGCTTCGACAGCAGCCTTGATTTCCGGCTTGCTTGCACCCTTGGCGACGTTGAAGACGACCTGGTTGAACTCAGACACCATGGTCGACTTTTCCGTGATCGACGGAGATACGATCACGTCGTAGTGGCGAAGATCCGTCATTTGAACCGCTCCTCCAGAGCTTCCACAGCAGCCTTGGACAGCACGAGCTTGCCACGGCGCAGGATGTCATAAACGTTGATGCCCTGAACCGGCAGAACATCGATGTTCGGGATGTTCGAAGCGGCGAGCTTGAAGTTGCTGTCGATTTCGGCGCCGCCGATGACGAGAGCGTTGGTGAGGCCGAGGGAGGCGAAGCTACCGACGAGCAGCTTGGTCTTGGCTTCAGCCGCAACCAGGTTGTCCACGATGATCACATCTTCCGACTTCATCTTGGCAGAGAGAGCGTGGCGCAGAGCGAGCGCACGAACCTTCTTCGGCAGATCATGGGCGTGGCTGCGAACAACCGGACCATGAGCCTTACCACCGCCGCGGAACTGCGGAGCGCGGGCCGAATGGTGACGAGCACGACCGGTGCCCTTCTGCTTGTACATCTTGGAGCCGGTGCGGGAGACTTCCGAACGGCCCTTGATCTTGTGCGTGCCGGCGCGCTTCTTGGCGAGCTGGTAGCGGATCATGCGAGCGATCAGGTCTTCGCGGGGCTCAAGGCCGAAGATTTCTTCAGACAGAGAAACCTTGCCAGCGTCCTTGCCCTCGAGGGTCTTGACGTTGAATTCCATGTTCTTGGCTCCCTTACTTCGCCGACTTGACGGCGTCGCGGACGATGATCCAGGAACCCTTGGAACCGGGAACAGCGCCCTTCACAAGGATAAGACCACGATCTTCATCGGTCGAAACGACTTCGAGGTTCTGGGTGGTGACGCGCGTCTGGCCCATGTGACCAGCCATGCGCTTGCCCTTCCAGACCTTGCCCGGATCCTGGTTCGAACCGGTCGAACCATGCGAGCGGTGCGAAACGGAAACACCGTGGGTCGCACGAAGACCACCGAAGTTGTGACGCTTCATGGCACCGGCAAAACCCTTACCGATCGTCGTGCCCGTGACGTCGACCAGCTGGCCGGCTTCAAAATGGCTCGCGGTCAGCTGAGCGCCGACATCGATGAGGTTGTCTTCGGATACGCGGAATTCAACGAGCTTGGCCTTGGGCTCAACGCTCGCTGCTGCGAAGTGACCACGAAGGCCCTTCGACGTGTTCTTGACCTTCGACGTACCGGCACCGAGCTGAAGCGCGACATAGCCGTTCTTGTCGGCCGTGCGCTGAGCCACGACCTGTACGTTATCCAGACGCAGAACTGTTACCGGGATATGTTCGCCGGCGTCGTTATAGACGCGGGTCATTCCCACTTTCTGTGCAATCACACCTGAACGCATTGGTTCATTCCTCTTGAGAGTCGCGGCCGGGAAAAAGTGATCCAGGCCTTTCCTCTTTGTTTAAGGATTCCACTCAGGCCCTTCCGAACCATCGGGTTTCCCGTTTCGAGAAGTCGTTGGCAGGTCTTGCCACGTACCTTCCTTGTTATTACGGCTCTCGCCGGAATTTCTTCTTAGAGCTTGATCTCGACGTCCACGCCGGCAGCCAGGTCGAGCTTCATCAGCGCGTCCACGGTCTGCGGGGTCGGGTCTACGATGTCGAGGAGGCGCTTATGCGTGCGCATTTCGAACTGTTCGCGGCTCTTCTTGTCGACGTGAGGCGAACGGTTGACGGTAAATTTTTCAATGCGGGTCGGGAGCGGTACCGGGCCGCGAACGCTTGCACCGGTGCGCTTTGCGGTCGAGACGATCTCCCGCGTAGAGGCATCGAGAACCCGGTGATCAAACGCCTTGAGGCGGATGCGGATATTCTGGCCGTTCATTCGACTTGTCCTTGTTTCTTTTCTTGCGTCCCGCATACGCAGAGACAGTGTATTACCATGACTGGCCGGCCCCTAATTTTCAAAAATCACAGACGCACCGCGGGGTGCGCCTGTCACTCTCTTCATTCATGAGGAGCCCTGCCGAACTCAGCCCGTCACCAGGCCTTGAAATCTGCAGCGCTGAGAACTGCCGGTGCAAATCACCGTGCGATTCTGATCGTGGCCGGCGACATACACCGCAAACGGCCTCTCGTCAATCCGGCCGACGGCACGAATTGGCGACATGCGCTCTGTCTGCATGACTGGCTTGCACCAATCGACAGACGGAAACGAAAAGCGGCCCCGGGCGAATGGCCCAGGGCCGCCAATTCAATCGATTACTCGATGATCGAAGCGACGATGCCGGCGCCGACGGTACGGCCGCCTTCGCGGATTGCGAAGCGCAGCTTTTCTTCCATCGCGATCGGAACGATCAGCTCGACTTCAACCGTGACGTTATCACCAGGCATAACCATTTCCGTGCCTTCCGGAAGCGACACGATGCCGGTCACGTCCGTGGTGCGGAAGTAGAACTGCGGACGATAGTTGGTGAAGAACGGCGTATGACGGCCGCCTTCTTCCTTCGTCAGGATGTAGGCTTCTGCCATGAACTTCTTGTGCGGCTTGACAGAGCCCGGCTTGCACAGGATCTGGCCACGCTCAACCGCATCGCGGGTCACGCCACGCAGAAGTGCGCCGATGTTGTCGCCGGCCTG
>NZ_ALJF01000024.1 GCF_000300855.1 Agrobacterium albertimagni AOL15
TCCCGTCCCTGGCCTCGGCCCCAGCCCCAGCCCCAGCCCCAGCCCCAGCCCCAGCCCCAGCCCCGTTAGGGTCTGCGCTCCTTGTCGAGATGATCTGTCGTGCAAAGGTAGCTCGGTTGTTGGTGTCAGGGCTCGTGTGAGCCGAGGAACGCATCCTTCTCAATCGTCGATGCGCAAGGCCTGCTTACCGTCATAAACCAAGACCGAGCTGGGGTTTGTCGATTTGATCGGCCTGCTTGTCGATCACGAGTGACGACAGGGTCAATCCTAAAAGACGGACCGGGCGTTTGAACGGATGGAGCCCAACAAGCAGGACATGGGCCAGTTCCAGCATGTCTTCGACGCCTGCAAATGGGACGGACGTCGTCCGGCTGCGGGTCACCTGGGTGAAATCTGCGTATTTGACTTTCAAAGTGAGTGTCTTGCCACTCAGTCCTTTCGCCCTGCAGGAGGACCAGACCTTTTGTGCCAGCGGTCTAAGCTCGTCTGATGCTGCCTGAAGTGCGCTGATATCGGCGGCGAAGGTGTCTTCGGCGCCAATGGATTTGCGCTCCCGATCCGGCCTGACCGGGCGCTCGTCAATGCCGCGGGCAATCCCGTAAAAGAATGGGCCGGCCTTGCCGAAGTGTTGGCTCAGAAAGGTCAGAGATTTTGCTTTCAGGTCAGCGCCGGTTTCAATTCCCAATCGGCGCATCTTCTCGGCGGTGGCGGGTCCGACACCATGAAATTTCTTGACCGCCAGCTCTTCGACGAAGGTCGGGCCGTGTCTCGGCGTAATTACCGCCTGGCCGTTCGGCTTGTTGAGATCGGACGCCATCTTGGCCAGGAACTTGTTGTAGGAGATGCCGGCCGACGCATTGAGCCCGGTCACCGCCTTGATCCTGGCGCGGATTTGAAGCGCAATCTCGGTGGCAATCGGCATGTCCTTCAGGTTCTCTGTCACATCGAGATAGGCCTCATCGAGCGAAAGAGGTTCGATTATCGGAGTGTATTCGGAAAATATCGCGCGGATCTTTTCAGAGACCTCGCGGTAGGCGTCAAAACGCGGCTTCACGAATATCAGCCCGGGACATTTGCGGGCGGCCGTGACCGATGGCATGGCAGAATGAACCCCAAACAACCGGGCCTCGTAACTGGCCGCAGCGACCACGCCCCGTTCAGCGGCTCCACCAACTGCCAAGGGTTTGCCACGAAGTTCCGGATTGTCGCGTTGCTCGACCGAGGCATAGAAGGCGTCCATGTCCACATGGATGATTTTACGGAGGGGCGCGGGTCGGGCATCCATGATTGTCTGCACTCAATTCAAATGGAAACGAAACAAGAACATATCAATGTTTTGCCGCCCGTGCACCTGTCAAATCCGGATCGGCCACGCCACGGTGGAAACTCCTGACGTATCCAGGCGTTTCGTTTCGATGATTGTGTGAAAACGGAGGATTTCCATGGCCGACGACAGCACCACCACCATCAATGCGGCCTTTGGGACGCGGGAGGCGGCTGACCTAGCCGTCGAGCATCTTGTCCAGCAACATGGTGTCGCCCGGGCGGATATCTTCGTCCAGTCTGCCACCAGCGACAACACGTCCGGATTTTCTCCGTCTGGTGGCGACGCCTCTCACGAAAGAGAGCCGCGCCGCGACGCGCCGCTGAATGGTGAAATCGAAGTGTCTGCAGATATTAAGTCGAGTCTCATTTCGACGGTTCAACAGGCCTTCGGCGAGCTTGGTGCTATCAGGGTGTCCGACCACTGATCTGCGGGGGGCTTCAATGGCTGACACGCTCTCCACCTATCGTTTCGCGTGATCGCTCTCAAGTCTGCACAGTGACTGGACCCAGCGATCGGCAATAAACATCGGCAATTTTGTTGATATATGCGTTCTAAAACACTGATAATAAATGCGTTTCAGGTATCGCAAGATCGGCAAAAAACATGGAAGAAGTGCCTACCCGTATTGAACCTGCGTTATTTGAGGATAGCATCTCGTCCATCCTAGCCGACCTCGTCGTAGAGATACAGCGCGCTGCGTCGCAGACTGCCCATGCCGCCATCTGGAGATCTCATTTCTTGGTTCACAGACGACTCTACGAAGAGAGATCAGCTGAGTTTCGCTTCGTAGAACGGGCTGACGGTCGAAAATTTGAAATGGTGCTAGGCGTCTTCCGTTCGCAAGCCGTAGATGACTTTCCGTTGGGCGGCATCAGCCTCACTCTAAGGCGGTGACCACATGCATCTTTTCTGCCATCCATGCGTTGTTTTCCCACCACAGTCGAGAAGGAGAACCCCCATGAGCAAGCGCGAATTGATCGATACCGGCACGGACAAGCGCTATGTCCGCCGCGAAGAGGACGGCAAGTTCAAGGAGAGCGTCGATGTCGGTCGCTCCTTGTCTGCCGACAAGCGCCACAAAGCAAAGAGCGATGCAAAGCCTGGCGAAGGCGATCGCGGTGATCATCGCACCAGGTGATGATCAGCGGTGAAAATCGCGACCTACAATATCAACGGCATCAATGGGCGGCTGGAGATCCTGCTGCAGTGGCTGGATGAAGCCGCCCCCGACATTGTCTGTCTGCAGGAGCTCAAGGCCCCCGGGGAGAGATTCCCGCTGAAGGCACTCGAAAGGGCAGGCTATGGTGCCATATGGCGCGGTCAAAAGAGCTGGAATGGCGTGGCAATTCTGGCGCGCGACACGGATCCAATCGAGACGAAGAGAACCTTGCCGGGCGCGCCAGATGACGAGCCAGATGGCGGGCAAAGCCGTTATATTGAAGCAGCCGTCAATGGCGTAATCATCGGCTGTCTTTATCTTCCCAACGGCAATCCGGTGCCGGGTCAAAAATTCGACTACAAGCTACGTTGGTTCGAAAGGTTGCGCACCTATGCGCAAGAATTGCTCGAGCTCGAAATCCCGGTGGCGCTGGTTGGCGATTTCAACGTCATGCCTGCTGATCTCGATGTCTATAAGCCGGAGCGATGGCGCGATGACGCACTGTTTCGCCCTGAGGTGAGAGATGCCTATGCAGCTCTTCTGGATCAGGGCTGGACGGATGCCCTAAGGCGGCTATTCCCGGATGAGCGGATCTACACCTTCTGGAAATACTGGAGAAATGCGTTCGAACGGGACGCGGGCCTGCGGATCGACCATTTCTTGCTGAGCCCTCAGCTCGCGCCGGAGCTGAAGGCGGCAGGCGTCGATCGTTGGGTCCGGGCATTGCCAAAGACCAGTGACCACGCGCCTGTGTGGATCGAACTGGAATGACCGGCAAAGAGAGGTCCTCCGCTTCCTTGAGGGACAAGGCAGATGTCTATCCGGAGACGCCGGACGGGCGATATTTCGTGGTCAAAGGTCGGCTCTGGCGAAAGAGCGATCCCTCACTTGCGCCTGCTCGCCCTGAAGCACTGATCAAGGAACTGATGGCGGCGCGTCGTGCGCTGTCAAAGCCCAGGCGCGACGAACGGGCTGTCGGCGAGATGCGTCAACGCGTTAATGCCGCCAAGATTGCACTCGGCGAGCGCGGGCCGGTCTGGTGGGACGACGGGGCACCGGATTTCAACCGGCATCTCGTGAAAAACACGCCCTATGCTGACTGGTATTCCGGCCTGGTCTGATGCTGGTCGCGGCCCTTCTGGCAGGCTGTCCCTTGCAACATCGAGGGTGCTGACATGAAGGCGGTAAAGTCGAGCGGAGGCTGACATCAGAGGCTTGGCTCCTCATCTGATGCATGGGCATTAAACCCTGCCGTTACATTCGCTTCGAGACGAATGCCCAGCAAGGTTATGATGTTCAGCACCATGTCGATGGGTGGGTTGACCCTGCCACGTTCAAAATCCGAAAGCCATTTCTGGGAATAACCAACCAAGCCTGCGGCGCGAGACTGCGTCAAGCCGCGTTGCTTGCGCGCGTTTTTTACCAGTTCACGGAGGTCATCGACGGCAAGAATACGCATTCTATCACTGATCGGTGGTGATATTGATTTTTGCTCACTTTATCACCTATGGGTTATAAAGACAACGCAAGAGGTGAGCTTATAATTGCTCGGTTATTTCGCCGATCGCGGCCAGAAGTGGTTTGCACGAGCGCATCGCTCTTTGTTGAGACTATTGAAGGAGCCAGCAAAGATGGCGGCGTCAGGAGCAGAGGCCTGGCGATTGATGACTTAAGGGAATTTGCGGCCCGTCAAAATTGCAACCAGCTGGTGTCTGTTGCGAATGCCGCTTTCGAAAAAGTTGATGAGTATCTTTGCGTTTTGCTCGGCTTGCGGCGACCCATCTTCGTCGCCACGAATATCACACACATCCTTGAGAACCCGTTGCAACAGGGCCAGATTCCCCGGACTGAGCGGAGCATCCAGTTTTCGGGCGGTTTCACAATCATAGATCGGCGAAATCCCGGCGGAATGAATCTTGCCTGCTTTATAAGTAGATCCGCATTTGTTGTCTTTCCCAACGTAGCGTTGATGACCAGGCTCACAGCTTTTCGATCGTAACTGCGCTTTCTATCCGAGGTGTTTGACACTGACCGGCGCTGGCGAAATTGCTGCAGATCACGGATAGCGAGCCGGTGATGGCAGTGCCGTGGTCGCCCGGCAAAGGCATTTGTCCCGGGCTTTAGATCGCGTCGGTCTGTTCACTCAGCGTCATCAGTGTTCGCCTTCTTCCTTTGCATGACGAAGCACCTCTTCGACCTTGAAATTGGTCATGATCCGCAGCGTGGCAAATGTCACGATCGATAGGACAATCGCCGTGTCATAGGCTCCAAGCCCGACAGATGTGCCGATCGCGCCGGTGGCCCAGAGGCTTGCAGCCGTTGCGGTACCCTTTGTCCCGGCTTTGCCCACCAGGATTGCCCCGCCGCCGATGAAGCCGACCCCGTTGATCAAGCCCTCGACGATGCGCGCTGTCGCTTCGGCATTGCCCTGCGTGATCCCCTCGGTTGCCTGGATGAAGCCACAGGCCGCGATCGCCACCAGAGGGAATGTCCTTAGTCCTGCGCTGCGTTCGTGGCGTTCCCGGTCCCAGGCGATCGGCAAAGCCAGCGCGTAGGCAAACGCCAATGCCGCAAGATGGCTGAAAATGTCGAAGGTGCCAGCCAGCGATGTCAGCCACTCCATGTCAAATCTCCGTTTTCCAGGAGACGAGACGCTGGTTAGCGGCTCAATGTTCCATTGAAAGGAAATGTAGTCGTGACCGACGGGATGGCAAAGGCGTCATGCCTTTCACTCGGGCCGTCGATGCTGTCGCGCGTCCAGAAATCGAGGCGCCTTGGGAGGCCGGCCGGCAGCTTGCTGACTAGGTCTCTCTTTGCCGCTTGCTTGCTTGAACCAGGCTATGAGTTCTTGCTGTCGCTTCCAGACGAGTGGTGACTGTAATCCCGGGAATCGAGCAGCAGCGGCAGAGGGTTTGGGGTTCTGGGGCACCGCCCCTTGGCCTTATCGCCCGAGTGTGCGCGATGACCTGTTTTGCGTTCGTCAATTTCAAAAACGGGTGCATGCCGGGTCGCCAGAAAGCGATCGGCCTTTTCGCAGCCTTGATGGCGCGCCCACCACCCTCCTAATGACACTTCCCCCGCAGTTCTATTGATACTTTCCCCGCTCTTCTATTGACGCTTTCCCCCGCCTGCGATGGTCTTGAGACGAGAGCCCAAGCGCGGTCCGTTCCGTCGTCGTCATCGTCATCTATGTGGGGCAGCGCGTCCTCCCTTTTGACGAAAACCTGTTTGCATTCCCTCTATCGACATTCTGATCATTCAAAGACAGTCAGCCTCGTTGACCGCGCGATGTAAGCTTGAGTGTTCATGTGCGGGCTGAGACAGCGCGAACTCGTTTGTTCGCCTCATTGACCATCGCGCGGTCGCAAACTCTTGGAAGGCGTTCGGGCCAGAGCACGGAAACCAGTGCTCGCCAATAAGAAGTTTTTCTCAAGCAAGACGGTTCTCGTCATCGACTACAATCAGGCGGGATGACGCCTCGTCGCCCCAATGCCAAAGTACGAGATTGAGATCGCTTGCCGATGAACCATGCGCATAACTTTGGACGAGCAGTGCGTGATAGCCATCCTCGACCAGCTGCCGAGCAAAGTCCTGGGTTCTTGCCGTTCCGCTCGATCGCATCTGGTCGCGCCAGGAGATGTCTGCGAGTGCTGCAGCATCCATGCCGTAGGCCGCCAGAGCAACCTCGTTGCGACTGTCGAAGACCTGCTCGATTTCTGCCCTGTAAGATACAATTGTCGTCGGTTGCAAGCTTCCGACCTGATTGCTTTCGCGGATGGCGGTCATGATCGAAAGAGAAGTGTAAAGCGCAGGAACGCCCTTCTTGTTGAAACGCCCGCCATGCCGTTCAGCGCCGTTGCCCGACAGCGGTTCACGGGCGTAGATCGGGTTGAGTGCCCTGTACAACGTGCCCTTAAACATCGTGCGATATTTGACTAGGCATGGATGCCGGCATCAACGGCGTCGATGTAATCAAGCACATCGTCGGCGCGTCCATCCCGGACAAGCTGCATAGCTGTCAGGCCTGAGAAACCGGGGAGGGGTTGTGAGCGGTACCAGGCATAGGCCATGAGCGCCGAGCCAAAACGAGGTTCGATTTTGTTAATGATCTCAGCCACTTCGCGCAAACGACGCTGCGTCTTGTCTGAACGGATCCTATCCTTCCGTTGAACCGCATCCTTCCCAAGTCCCGCCGTCCGAGCAATGTCCTCGCTGGTCGTCAGCAAAGTTTCCGCAAACTTGCGTGGGGAGAACAGTCCGTCGTCAGCATATTGGGTGAGGCTCATAGTGTGACGTCCTTAGTGGAGTGCCGATCATTCTGACTGAATATAGCGTCAATATTGCTGGGCTTCAACCACAATCGGCACGGGGCGGCCGCATATGGCACTGCGTATGATCTCAATGTCTGCGTGGTGGCCCAGCCCCCCGGACAGCTATGCTGACTTCGTCAAACAAAATATGATCCAGGGCCTGTAACCGGCTGCTAGGTTTGGTCAGTGCCCTCGATGGGCGGTGATTACAGTCGAGCCCGGCAGGACAGCGTTCGCGAGAAACGTCCCCTGAAATCTTGTAGCGTGAAAGACGTGATCCTTGCCCATATTGCTCCTGGTAGGAGTTGCGATACGCATTGATCAGATCCCATCCTTTGTCAAAGAGGTCCCAAGCACCGGCGCCACGCTTTATGCTGCGGGTGAAAACCACTATCTCTTTGGCAAGCCGGATGTCCCACATGACAAAGCCGAGGAGATTGCAGCGCGCGTCAACGGCATCTGTGAGCGCTATGGTCCGCGCGATCACCTGCAGACCGAAATTTCCAGCCACCTTGCAAGCCTTGGGCTCGATATCGATGGCCATGGCGAATGCCGGGTGCTGCGCTGGCTCGATCGGTCGGCTCGCTCCACCTCCTGCCCGGTCCTCGCGTAACACGGTCACGGTCTGGACGAGGTGCCGGTCTTGAGATGGCCAGCCCCCCGCAACTGCAAACCAGGCGGACGAAAGCGGGATGCAGTGATGTCGCCGTATTTCTCCGTGCTGGCGCTTTGTCCGGCAGTTGAGCTACCTGCCTTGCACCTTGACACAGCGGTTCTCGGATCAATCGGTTGAGGACCGTTCCTTGATGCGTTTGCCCTCATGATCGAAGACATGCAGGTGGTCGATGGGAAAATCGACACGGACCTTGGCTGTCGCGCTAAGCACGCTGCGGTCGAGCGTGAAGAGCTTGAATGGCAGCCCATGAACCGACAGATGCATGATGATGCCGAAACCGGTCGGCTCGACAAGCTCCACGCCGGCCTCGATCGCCCCATCAGGCGATATCACCACATGTTCTGGCCGAATGCCGAGTGTCACCTTGTCGTCTTGCGCAAAGGCCGCTCGCTCTTTGACGGCAATTTCCGTTCCGTCCTTGAACCGGACAGCCGCTTTATCACCCCTGCTGACATATTGCCCTTCCAGGAAGTTCATGCCCGGTGATCCGATGAACCCGGCAACGAAGAGATTGGCTGGGCGATCGTAAAGCTCGAGTGGTGCACCGACCTGCTGCACCACGCCGCCATGCATGGCAACGATACGGTCAGCAAGCGTCATGGCCTCGATCTGGTCATGGGTGACATAGATCGATGTCGCTCCAAGCTCCTTGTGCAGCTTCTTGATTTCGGCACGCATTTGTTCGCGCAGGCGCGCATCAAGATTGGAAAGCGGCTCGTCGAAGAGAAATGCCTTGGGCTGGCGAACGATTGCACGGCCCATTGCCACGCGCTGACGCTGGCCACCTGACAAGGCCTTTGGTCGGCGTTCAAGCAGGGTATTGAGGCCAAGCTTTGAAGAGGCGTCGGCAACGATCTCGGTGATCCGCTCCTTGGCGGTCTTTCTGAGCCGCAGGCTGTAGCTCATATTGTCGGCCACCGACATGTGGGGGTAAAGCGCATAGGACTGGAAGACCATGGCAATGTCGCGGTCCTTGGGCGGCAGATCATTGACCCGCCGACCCTCGATGGCGACCTCGCCGGAGGTGATCTGCTCAAGGCCTGCAATCATCCGCAACAGTGTGGACTTGCCGCAGCCCGAGGGGCCGACAAGCACAATGAACTCGCCGTCTTGAATGGTGAGGTCTACCCCGTGCAGAACAGGGAAATGGCCGTAGCTCTTGGTCACTGCGCGGACATCAATGGAAGCCATGGGTTTACAGTCCTTTCAGCCTTTGACCGCGCCAGCCGTCAGGCCTTGCACGAGATAGCGCTGGATGAGCAGGAAGAAGAGGCAGGCCGGAATGAGGGCAAGCACGCCGGCTGCCATCATCTGCCCGAAATTGACCGAGAACTTCGATACGAAGGATAGAAGTCCGACGGGGAAGGTGGCCGCGTCATTGCCCGAGATCAGCATTAGCGCAAACAGAAGCTCTGACCAGGCAGCGGTAAAGACGAAGCCGAGGGTGGCCGCGATGCCCGGAAGCGTCAGCGGCAGAATGATCTGGCGAAAGGCGACAAACTGGGTTGCACCATCGATCATAGCCGCTTCCTCGAGATCCTTCGGAATGCCATCGAAGAAGGACTGCATCAGGAAGGTGGCAAAGGGCACGTTGAAGGCCGAGTAGACGATGACAAGGCCCGTCAGGCTGTTGGTCAGCCCGAGCGGAGACAGCATCTTGAAGATCGGGGCGACCAGCATGACCAGCGGAAACATCTGGGTCAGGAGCATCAGGCCGACGATCCAGTATTTTGCCTTGAAGCTGAAGCGTGACAGCGCGTAACCCGACAGTGAGGCAATGATCGTGACGACGAGGGCGGTCGAGCCGGCAACGATCAGGCTGTTCTTGAAAAAGGTCGGAAAGGCACTGTGGGCAATCACAAAGCGGAAATGCTCAAACGTCGTGGCTGAGGGCCACATCCGCACACCCTCGCTATAGAGCAGGTTGTTTGGCGTAACCGCCACCTTCAACAGCCAGTAGAGCGGGAAGAGGGCAACGACGATATAAGCGAGGATGGCCAGCCGATGGGCGACAGTCAGAGCGATGCGGGACGACCTCATGGGCTCAGTCCTTGTTTAGGAGTGTCTGCCGCAGCAGCACGATCAGCATGGAATAGGCCAGCAGCAGCACCAGGAGGACAAGGGCGATTGCCGAGGCATAGCCGAAGTCGAGACGCCTGAAGGCCTGGGTGAAGATGTAAGAAGCAACGATCTGCGTCCTGTCGGCCGGGCCGCCATTGGTCATGACGATGATCAGATCGGCAAAGTTCGAGACCCAGACAGTGCGCAGCAGGATCGTGATGGCCATGGTCGGAGCGAGAAAGGGAAGGGTGATCGACCAGAAGCGCTGAACGGGTCCCGCGCCATCGATCGCGGCCGCCTCATAGAGATCGCGCGGAATGGCCTGAAGGGCTGCAAGCAGTGTGATGGCAAAGAAGGGAATGCCCCACCAGACATTGGCGATGATCGGACCCCACATGGCAAGCGACGGGTCCGAGAGGATGTTGTCGGGTGCGCTGAGCACACCCAGCGAGAAGAGCCAGTGGGGGAGCGGGCCGATGACCGGATTGAAGAGCCAGGCCCAGTTGAGGCCGGCGAGAAAGCTCGGCACCGCCCAAGGCAGGAAGACCAGCGCCTGGGCAAGGCCGCGACCATAGAAGGGCTTGTCGAGCAAGAGTGCGAGGATCAGCCCGAAGGTAAACTGCAAGACGACAGAGGCACCCGTCCACCAGAGCGTGTTCTTCAGCGCCCGGTAGAAGTCGGCGTCCTGGCTCAGCACCTTGAAATGGTCAAGACCGATGAAGCCGCCAGAAAACGGGTTGAGAAGCTGGATATCGCGAAACGCATAGGAAATGCCGAGCGTCAAAGGCACGAGCATCACCGCAACGATCAGGATCAATGCCGGCGCGCTGTAGAGATAGGGTTCAGACGCATCGGCCATGCGCTTGAGTATCGTGCGCCGATCGCCCCGCTCAAGGGTCGCTGTCATTGTTCAGGCTTTCCATCTGCTTGGACGTGTCGATAACAGGGCAAGTGTCAGTGCAAGTGTCCGTGTCTGGATCTGTCTCAGTGACTGTTTCAGGAACCGGGCAAAGCAGGTCTCGCTCTGCCCGGTCTTTGACGCCTTTACTGTTTCGCCAGGTGCTTCTGCTGCGCCTTGGTCAGGTAATCGGCCCACTGGTCGGCGAGCTCCTGAGGCGTGATGTCGCCAAGCAATGCCTGCTGTGAGGTCTTGATGACGAGCGAATCCTTGAAGAAGGCAAATTCTTCCAGATGCGTCGGCATCACCGTCGGTACCGCATCCTTGTCAGACAGTTCCTCGAACCAGCCCTTGAACTGCGGGCTTGCATAGAAGGGATCGCTTTCGGCCGATTTGAGTGCCGGCAGGGCGCCGGTTCGCTTGTTCCACTCGATATTGCCTTGTTTGCCCTGAAGGGTGGCGATCAGCTTCCAGGACAGATCCTTGTTCTCGCTTGACGCCATCATCGACCAGCCGGCATAACCAATGGTCGGGAAGGTCTTGCCATCGGGGCCCTTCGGCATGGTCATGACGCCGTAGTCGTCCTCGCTCATATGTTCGGCAATCGCAATCAGCGCATCCGGATCCTGATCGAGGAAGGCGCAGGTACCGCTATAAAAGCCTGCAACGATCTCGTTAAAGCCCCAGTTGACGGAATCCTTCGGCGCGTAGCCTTCCTTGTAGAGATCGATGAGCCAGGTGAGACCCTTGACCCAGCCTTCGGAATTGAAGGTCGAGGTGCCGTCTTCGGTGAAGAATTCGTTGGAGCCTGCCATCGACGCGCCGAACATCACCCAGCCATTCAGGCCGCCGGGTCCACCACGCAGGCAGTAGCCATACTTGCCGGGAAGCGCCGAGACCTTCTTTGAGGCTTCGGCAAATTCGTCCATCGTCTTTGGCAGTTCGGTGACGCCTGCCTCTTCGAGAAGCTTCTTGTTGTAGAACATGGCTCTCAGATAAAAGCCGTAGGGCAGCATATAGGCGGTGTCCTTGACGTCGCGGCCAAGCTCAAGCGCCCGATCGGACAGATCTGCCGTCTGATCCCAATCCTTCAGATAGGGCTCGAGGCTCTCGACAATGCCGTTATTGGCATAAAGCGACAGCCAGGTGTCGGGCATTTCCATGACGTCGGGGATCTCGCCGGCCGAGACCATGGTCGCAAATTTCTGGAACGCCTCGCCCCAGGGCAGCGAGATGATCTCGACCTTGGTGCCGGGGTTTTCCGCCTCGAAGGTCGAGACGATCGATTTCAATGTTTCGGTGCGCTCAGGACTGGTGATCACTTCGACCAGCTTCAAGGTGGTGTCGGCAAGTGCCGTTCCCGCCATCAAGCTGCTGATCAGGGCTGCCGTCAAAAGTGCTTTCATGTTGAAGTTCCTCCTCTATTTTTGGTTGGGTTAGGGCAGGGCTTATGTTTCCTGGGCGGCAGAAAATGCCCCCTCCAGGTCCCTCCACAAGGCCTCTGTTCCCTCGAGGCCGACATGAAGGCGCACGGACCGCGGGTTCATGCCAAAGGCATGCGCGGAATTCGGTTGGGCCTTTTGCTGCAACACGACTTCGCCGGGTACCACCAGGCTCTCGTGGCCACCCCAGCTCACGCCGAGCTTGAAAAGCTGCAGGCGATCGCAGAACCGCCTGATGTCGACGCCTTGGCGAAGCACGAAGGAGAAGAGACCGGACGTGCCCGTCAGTCCCGGCGGCAGTTGATTGGCAAGGCCCGGATGATTGACCTCTTCGACGATATCGAGGGATTTCAGTCGCCGCGCGATCTCGATTGCAGAGGCTTCATGGGCCTTCATTCGGATCGGCAGTGTTCGCAATCCCCGGATCAGCAACCAGGCATCAAAAGGCGACATCTTGCCGCCGAGATAGGGCAGGGTTTCAGTGCGGATCCGGTCGATCAGTGTCTTTGACCCGGTGACCACGCCTGCCACCACGTCGCTATGGCCGCCCAGATATTTCGAGGCGGAATGCAGGACGATGTCGACACCGAGCTCGAGCGGGCGCTGGAAGACCGGACTTGCCCAGCTGTTGTCGATGACGCTGAGCGCCCCGTGTTTCAGGCCAAGTGCTGCAAGCGCTGCCACGTCATGGGTTTCCATAATCCAGCTTGTCGGGCTTTCCAGATAGAGCAGTCGCGCACCGCTCAAGGCGTGGTCGACGGCCTCGAGATCCTTGCCGTCGACATAGGTGACCTCCACCTTCATCCGCTTCATCAGCGTGCCGAACAGGCGATAGGCGTCGGGGTAGAGATTGCGCACGGCGACGATCCGGTCGCCTGGCTCGACGAAGGTCAGGACCGTCGTTGAGATCGCCGCCATGCCGCTGCCGAAGCCGAGCGCGTCTTCACCCCCTTCGAGCTTTGCCAGCATCTCCTCGAAATGCCGCACCGTCGGGTTGAGACCGCGGGAATAGACCGGCCGATTGCGTTCGCCGCGATAGGTGGCAACCATCTCGTCATAGGTCTCGAAGGTGAAGAGAGACGTCTGCACGATCGGCGGAACCACGGCCTCGAAGGCATTGGTCTCGTCATGGGCGACGGACAGTGATGCATGTTCAAACCAATCGGATCCGATGGTCATTTGGACATTTCCTTGATGTCTTCCTCGACGATGTCGAGGATCTTGATGGTCTCGCGCCGTGCAGCCTCGGTGTCCTGGGCGAGGATCGCGTTGAACAGGGTGCGGTGATAGGGGAAGGAGCGGCGCGCAAAGTCCGGGCGGTCAAACGGCGTGTCCCAGAAACTCTCGAACGCTTCGCGCATCTGTTCAAGCAACTGCCTGAAGAGCGGATTATGGGTCGCGTCATAGATGGCGAGGTGAAAGGCCAGATCTTCCTTGCCGGCGGTGCCTTTTTGAAGATGCACACGCTCCATTTCCTCAAGCGCTGCACTGATATGCTTCAGATCGTCCTGGGTGCGCCGGCGGGCCGCTGCCATGCAGGCTTCGCACTCGATGCCACGGCGTACCTCGAGTGTCTGCAAGAGCGCGTCCCGCAGACTGCCCATGTTGACCGAGAGCGGCATATGGATCGTGGCTGAGGTGATCGGCTTTACGAGATAGGTACCACTTCCCTTGCGGGTTTCCATCACACCCAGCGCCTGAAACTGCCGGATGACCTCGCGGATGGTCGAGCGGCCGACACCGAGGGCCGCCATCAGTTCCCGCTCTGCCGGCAAGCGATCGCCTGCTGCAAGCTCGGCCTGCTGGATATAGGCAGCCAGGGACTCTGACACCTGGCGGCCACGGTCTGCAGGCGGAAGAGGAGTGAGCGTGGATTTCACTGTCTGCCTCAAAAATTGGTCTGACATCATATCAATCAGCTCGAAATCGAGATGTCAATTGTCGATCGGCGGCTCATCTCCCGAGCTGAGCGGAGGGCTGTGGGTGACGCGGGCCTTGATGAAAATGCGAGGGTGGACGGCACATGGTGGCCGGTAACGCACAAATCCCTGTCGGCCAGTGGCCGAAAGCTGAGCAGGTGGCTGCTGTGTGTGGAGGCAGTGGCGAGGCGGGGCCATGCTCATGGTGACACGACCAGGATTGGGCGCTGACTGGAGGCGCTTATCTGGCCCAGCGAAATCTCATGTCGCTCAATCCTCCATTCGACGACATGTCCTGAGGATATGTCGATAGTGTCGACATGTCATAGAATGAGGCTCCGGTATGTCGGTATCTCAGAATCCAAGAGACCCATGTCTAAGTAGGCTTGGGAATCTCATCAGCCTGTTGCTTGACGGGTTCAGCGCCACGGGCATACTCGTTGTCGCGATACGGAAGCGGACTTAGAACGTCATGATTGATGAAGAACCAAATCTGGTGACCTCTGGCAAAAGCACGAGGGTCGTTATCGACGGCTACCCGTTTTCCATCGACATCTTCCGAATGGAGAATGACGCGACCTGGACGCTGGAAGTGATCGATCAGCAAAACACCAGCCACGTCTGGGACGAGCAGTTTCAATCCGACGCTGAGGCGCGGGATGTCGCGGTCAAGACCATTGAAGCTGCGGGTGCGATTGCATTCATGCGCGGCAACAATGTCATCCCGTTCCGACGATCATAGCTGGAAGGGGCATGCCAACGGCATCAATCTGGAAAAACGGCGACGCTGCAAATGAGGTGAACGGCGTCCTGATGCCCGGAACGGCACAAGATCTCGAGCGAGGTCGCACGAGATGAACTGGTTCGGTTTATGCGAATGCGATGCGCCGTTTGTGGATTTGGATCCAACCGCGCATCGCCCTTTTTGCGAAGTATTGACCTAGCGGACGACGGTTACGTTTTCCGCCTTGGACTTGCCGGTCTTGCGATCCTGGCCGACGTCGAAGCTGACCTTCTCGCCATCAGTAAGGGAGCCGCCACCCACGGCCGAGATGTGGACAAAAACATCAGGTCCACCATTGTCGGGGGTGATGAAGCCGAAGCCCTTGTCTTGGGCGAAGAATTTGACGGTACCAGTGGCCATGATGCAATCCTCAATGCGTTGTGCAGCTATGGCATAGCGGTTGAGGTCCAAAACGGCAAGGCAGCCGCTGGCTGATCTCCGGCCGAATTCCGGTCGCTCTGATCGATTTGAGTTTTCGGGCGGGGGGAGGGAAAAGGTCCTCGGTTGCGAGGCCGTCCCCAGGCATTTGGCCCAAACGTGACGTCCAGTTTGGTATGAGGGTGCCGCTTATCGGCACACCTCAATGGCACCCTTCCATCCGCCGGATGAAAATCTCTGAACTCGTATAGCTGGCTTGTTCTGCTGAAAAATTTGAGCGGATCCGCTCTACTGAATCTGCTAGGAAAGCGAGAGTCAGCGGGATGTCAGCCTGATCTCTGGTTGTGCGATCAAAGTGTGTGAAAAAGCCATTTCATAGGGTTGAAGTTATATAATGTGAGAGCTATTATATATGGCGTGGAAAGTGTTCTTTGACGAAATATTCGCCAGTGAGTTCAAACAGTTCGATGCGGAGGTTAAGGTCGAGCTTCGAGCTATGGCACTGCTTCTAGAGCATCGCGGGCCCGAGCTTGGAAGACCAAGGGCTGACACGCTGAAAGGCTCGGCCTACGCAAACATGAAAGAGCTACGGTTCGATGCCGCTGGCGGAGTTTGGAGAGCGGCGTTTGCATTCGATCCGGAGAGAAAAGCTGTAATCCTGGTCGCCGGAGATAAGTCTGGTACGAACGAAAAGAAGTTTTACAAGAAGCTCATCAAGACTGCGGATGCGCGTTTCAAAGTGCATTTGAAAGAGTTGAGCAAGAAGGAGGCCGAGTGATGGCTATATCCGCAAATGACGTGTTTGCCGAAGCGATGACTCCCGAGATGATCGAGGCGTCGGATCTGCGGGCCAAAGAATTGCTCGAGGAATATGACACGCTTCAAAAGCTGCGCAAGGCGCTCGACCTCACGCAGGAGCATATCGGACAGCAGATGGGTACGAAACAGGTTTCCGTTGCGCAGCTCGAAAAGCGCTCTGATTATCTTCTCTCCACGCTTCGCAATTACGTGGAGGCTCTCGGGGGAGAGCTGGAGCTTGTGGTCAAGTTCAAGGGGCGCGCACCGGTTCGCTTGGCGGGAATCGGTGAAAAGATCTTTTCGGAAGTGCCGCGAAGGCAAAACCGCTCACGCGGCAGTGCTGCTTAGCTTATACTGGAAATCGTTTAACAGCGCTGCGCTGCACGTTTGCAATGAGCCGCTCGCCGCGCTGACGTGCCATCAGGTCTTTGGGTTCATTACATAAAATGCGTGAATCGGCCAAAGCTTGTCTTTGCGTTGAACACAATGAGAGCCTTCAGACGCTCGCGCGGCTCTGAGGCGGATACAGGCCGCTGATGACATCCCTGTGAGGGGACTCTCAGTCAGGCAACGTGCCCTCGATCTGCACCGTCCTATACATAGAGAATGGGCCGCCCGCCGGTTATGGAGGTGTCTCTGTTACCCCCACATCCCGCGCATTTTGGCGGCGACGTCGATCCTGATCTGACTGGCGCTTCGTCCCGTGGTCGTTGCTTCCACCTTCGGCCAGCTCGTCTGCTCGAAAAACTGCAAGAGCATGGCCGGGATGAAGCGCGTTCGCGAGGCATAGACATGTCGGTCACCCCGGCTGTTCTGCCCATGAGTGTAGAAGCGTTGCGGTGTGATCAGGCTCAGGCTGTCGCGAGCTCTGGTCATTCCGACATAGAGCAGTCGGCGCTCTTCTTCGAGCTCGTCGGTCGTGCCAGCTCCGAGATCGGATGGCATGCAGCCATCAACGACATTGAGCATGAAGACGGCTCGCCATTCCTGACCCTTGGCCGAATGGATCGTCGAGAGGATCAGGTAGTCTTCGTCAAGCAGCGGCACGCCTGCCTGGTCGCTAGTCGCGTCCGGCGGATCAAGCGTCAGTTCAGTCAGGAAGCGTTCGCGGCTTGGATAACCGGACGCGATCTGCTCGAGCTGCAGGAGGTCGGCCTTGCGGGTCTCGGGATCTTCATGGATCCGGTCGAGATGCGGCTCATACCAGAGCCGCGCTTTCTCGATGTCGCCAGGCCAGCCATGTTCCTGTCTGCGAAGACCGGTCAGCAGAGTAGTGAAGGGCGCCCAATCATCACCGGTCTTGGACGGTGGCGGGATCTCGGCAAGCGATGCTAAAGGTTCAGGATCGGCTGCAATCGTATCGAGAATTGTCGCCGCTCTCTGCGGACCGATGCCAGGCAGCATCTGCAATACCCGAAACCCGGCAACCCGGTCACGCGGGTTCTGGGCAAAGCGGATGATGGCGAGCAGATCCTTCACATGCGCGCTGTCGAGGAACTTCAGGCCACCGAATTTGACGAAGGGAATATTGCGTCTCGTCAGTTCAACTTCGAGGGTACCGCTATGGCTTGAGGTCCGGAAAAGAACCGCTTGCTGCTTCAGCGGGATGCCGACCTCGCGGTTTGCCAGGACCTCTTCGACGATGAAGCCTGCCTGGTCATTCTCGTCCTTGGCGGTCACCAGTCGCGGCTTCTGTTCCGACAGCCTGTCGGTCCAGAGGTTCTTGGTATAGCGCTCGCGCGCAAGACCAATCACGCCGTTGGCGGCAGCGAGGATCGGCTGCGTCGAGCGGTAATTGCGTTCAAGCGTGATGACGTCGGCCGGCTTCGGTGAAAACTCAGTCGGGAAGTCGAGGATGTTCCGGATGGTCGCGGCCCGGAAGGAATAGATCGACTGGGCATCATCGCCAACGACGGTCAGGCCGCGGCCGCCGGGTTTGAGCGACATCAGGATCTGCGCCTGCAGCCGGTTGGTGTCCTGGTATTCATCGACCATCACATGGTCGAAGCGGTTGCCGATATCGTCGGCCAGTTCCGCATGCGAGACCATCTGCGCCCAATAGAGCAGGAGATCGTCGTAATCGAGAACACCCTGCGTCTGTTTGGCCGTGACATAAGTTGCAAACAGCGTCTTCAGCTCGTCTTGCCAGTTGATCGCCCAAGGATAGGCGGATTTGAGCACTTCTGCGATCGAGCTTTCGGCATTGACGACGCGCGAATAGATCGCAAGGCACGTTCCCTTGGTTGGAAAGCGGGTTTCCGTTTTCGAGAAGCCAAGCTCGTGGCGTACAAGATTCATAAGATCGGCGCTGTCTTCCCGGTCATGGATCGTGAAATCGACGGGAAGGCCGATCTGCTCGGCATAGAGCCTCAGCAGTCTTGCCCCGATACCGTGGAATGTGCCCGACCATAAGAGACCGTCAGCGGGTGCCTTGTCGCCGAGCACCTGTCGGCAGATCCGGTCGACCCGGCGTGCCATTTCGGAGGCCGCGCGACGCGAGAAGGTCATCAAAAGGATACGCCGAGGATCGGCGCCGTTGACGATCAGGTGGGCGACACGATGGGCGAGGGTATTCGTCTTGCCGGACCCGGCGCCTGCGATGATGAGGAGTGGGCCTGCCACGGATTGGTCGGGAAGGCTGGAGCCATGGGTGACCGCTTCCCGCTGCCGTTCGTTGAGGGTTTCCAGATGGGCGGTCATGCGGTCTCGCTTGATGTCTGAAGCTTGGGCCAAACTGCTGCAAACCACATTCGACGGTGCAAGCAGCCAGGTTCGATGAATTATTGAACAAAGGCAGAACATAACAGGTTTGACGTCGGCTTCAAGCCGATGCGTGAGGGGCGGGACGCCATTGACGTTCCGTAGCCTGAGTAAGCTCAGCGCAGGACGCTTCGGACGGTAATGCTGCCGATTGTGATCATAATTGTGATGCAGAGAGGTGATTTGAATTTGGCCCTCGGCGGATAGCGGCTGAAGCCCATGGAAGGGCAATGCCGTTGTCAGCCGTACAGATTGCCGATTTTCTGTTTGATTGAGTCCACTTAGACCAGATCCGGGTGATCTAAATGACGGGATCTGAGCATCTGGGATTTCGGCGTCGTCTGGTTACGCCCTTGGTTTTCGCCCGACCTTGAGTGGCGGAGCGGCTTCGTCGTCTTCCGGCGGGATTACGAAGAATACTGATATGTCAGCAGCCAGGGCTGAGGCCAGTCTGTCGAGTAGGTCAACAGAGACATTGTGTTTTGAGCGTTCAAGGTCACTGATGACGCTTCGGTCAACACCCGCATCGACCGCCAAATTCTCCTGCGTCAGGCCTTTGGCGATCCGCAGGCGTCTCAGGTTCCAGGCAATGCGAGTACGAGTGTCCATGAAGCATGGCCACCATCTTGCATTGTATTAAACCATCGGATATATCCGACATAATGCGTTTTCTGATGCCCTCTGTCGTGCAGTGAGCCGCAGTGTGGCTGGAGGCATACATGGAACTCCGCCAACTCTCCTACTTCGTCGCCGTAGCCGAGGAGCTGCATTTCGGTCGTGCCGCCATGCGGGTGAACATCGCCCAGCCGGCACTGAGCACGCAGGTCCAGGCGCTCGAGAAGGGGCTCGGGGTGCAGCTTTTGACGCGCTCGACCCGCAAGGTGGAGCTGACGCGGGCAGGGGAGGTGTTCTACGATCGCTGTGTCAGGATGCTGGGAGAGCTTGATCTCTCAGCCGAGATGGCGCGTGCGGCAGGAGGTGGCACCATGCGGGAAATCAGGATCGGCACGATCTATCCGGCGACCACGGGTGTGCTGCCGGCCTTCCTGGCGCGGATCGGTCGGAAGTTTCCCGATATCCGCCTGCATGTCTCCAATGGCTCGACGTCGGAGATCATCCGCCAGCTCGAATGCGGCAAGCTGAACCTCGGCTTCATCCGGCCTGTCGAGAACATTGGCTCGCTACGCTTCTTCTCGATTGCCCATGAGCGGTATCTGCTGGCGGTGCCGTCGGGCAATCCGCTTGCGTCAAAGAACGAGGTCACGATCGAGGATCTGAAGGCTGAGAAGATCATCGCGTTCAAGCGGCAGAACCTCTCCTACACCGAGCGCTATTTTGCCGAGACCTTCGAGGAGCATGGGCTGAATGACAATGTCGCCTATACCTGTGACGACACCTTCTCGCTGATCTCGCTCGTTTCGTCCGGGCTTGGCGTTGGCTTTGCGCCGGAATGGACAGGAGATCTGCCGGGCAGGGACGTGGTGCTGAAGAAGGTGACGGGCATCGATCTGAAGATCGGGCTTGGTGTTGCCTGGAGCAAAGATGATCCGACGGCGGCGCGTGATGACATCATCGATATTGCAAAGACATTGGGGCGGTCGGGCAGGTAAGGGCGGTGGCATGTGCGAAGATTAGCACTGCCCCTTCATGCGGAACGTCATGGCCGCGTATCACGCCTGACCGTCACTGCGGACGGTGCAGGTAGCAGCTTTCTGGCAACTTTGTTGAGTTCAGCAGCTTGATTGCAACCCGTTTTTCGAACATCCGTTGTCGATCGGGATCAGTACTCAGCACTACTGCCATTTCTTTCGCCCAAGGTTCTGTGGCCCCGATATTTGGGGAAAAATCACAAGTACTGGAATCCTAGATCGCCAATTTACCAGCTGAAATCTTCACAAAGAAATCATACAGGCTCATATCGTATGTCCTGTAATCATCGGGCCCTATAACTGCAATTCTGCTTTCATATTGACTCAAAGTATCAAGAAAAACGTACCCGCCAAAACCGTTGTCTGAAATTGCAATAAGCTTCCCTGTCTCGGTTCCAATTTGCTTCAACTGTCTCAATTCTTGTGTGACCAAAACTACGTTTTGCCAGAGAGGGGGGCATTTTGTTCAGGGCGAGGCAGGCCGTATATCGCAAATCCAGCACCGACTACGGCACCATAAGTTTTCAGCATGTCTAGGTACTCTTGGGGAAACCTGAGACCTAACGCTGCTTCTGCGGCTTGGACCTCCTCGTCCGACACTGGGCCTGAGAAAAAACCTTCATTGCATAGTGCGTCAAACTTATTACGTTGTATCGTCAATAACATCCTCCTGAGCAGTGACGTGCATTTGGCAGGACGCGATCGTTCAGCGCGTCTCCTCAAGAATGTTGTTTACTTCCACGGGTGTCGAAGCGCCATCGAGCTAAATATTGGAGTCGGTGTTGCCTGGACCAAAAATGAGCCGAGGGCAGCACGCGATGGGATAATGTTTAGTCTAAATTACACATCAGTTTGCGGCTTTCCTAGCCGGGCTGATGCTCGGACTGCCCTATGTCTAACGTTTTGACTATAATGACCTGAACGCCCTATGCGCCGCAATGCTGTAGTATAAGGCATCCCAATGGAGAAGTTCGAGTCCTCAATCCAATTAAGAGCTAAAGATATCCATCCCTCGGAACCTATTGAAAGCGCCGTGCCAATAACATCGCGATACGGAAATGGAGCGTCTGACATACCTATTTTACATTCGTCAGACAGATAATGCCTCAGATTGTCCTGAAAATCATTGTATCTAATGCGGAGCAGTGGAAGAAGAGCAACCGATGACGGATGTTCGTCACTGATCGCGTATGTATTGCCTCCTATAGAATATAACCACTGATGGTGATGCTTATCAAAGAAGAGGTGCATCCCATTTTCTTCACATAATATCGGCATATTCACATTCCTGTGCTGTGATGAATTGTTATGCCGTAATTACTCATAGTTGTCACGAATTGGGCCCTTCTTTCTGGCGTCCAGTTTTGGAAGTATGTCCCCGATTTTTCATTTGTACTAAATGTACCGTCAGCGTTTCGCGTTAGCATCCCAGCGACTGTAGCGTCTTTATTCGATCCAATCGAAGCTGCTAAGGTTCTGTGAAACGACGGGCTGTTTTTCGTCGTAACCACGAATGTGGCGCTGTTAGTATCAAAGATAAACTCGACCCCTTTTTCTCCGGGGTCAAACTTTGACAGCAACTGGATAGATTTCGAGTTTGCGTTGACTCCGATTGTTCCCGCTATAGGCCCGGCCCCGTTCCAGCTCGGGATGTCCCTGTTGAACTTCCCGCCCAAAAACCTGACACCAATCGTCGCCATCGCAATTGACATTGCAATGCCCTGCGAAAGAAGTTGTTTAATCTCCTGTGCTTCGGGCGAGTCGGGATTGGCAGTTATGAACTCGCGCATTTCACGTTCGACCGTGGCATCCGCCACATAGTCATCCAGCATTCTTTGAGAAAGCGTCTTGAGATAAACAGAGTCTTCCCCGCCGAGCGTGCTTAGAGCGGCAGCGATACGAACGCTCGCTGCTTGACCGCTTGGTCCCCCATTCTTCAAGATATCGATCAGCTGATTAAACTGGGCAGAATCAATCTGGCCGTGCTGGCTGGCCATAACGATCTTCGTGAGCGTCATGGTGATGTCGATGCCATCGGCAGCAAGAGCCGGAGCCTCGTTCTGGAGATTGCTACCGACGATGCTTTTTGCCGCGTCGGCGTAATTCTGAATCGCTGCGGCATCAAACTTGCCTGATGATTTCAGAGTTTCGAAGTGGCTTAGGTCGCCGCGAATGAGCGCAAAAGCCAGAGCGCATTCCAGCGCCTCCTGCAGTGCCTTATCGCCACCTTGCGCTAACTTCTGCTCGATAAAGTTTGCCACGTCCTGTGTTGCCAGCGGCCGCACTTTGGAAATCTCAACGCCACAGGGCCCGTTGGTGCCGCAGGCGGTACGAACCATGAGGTGGCCGCTCGTCGGATCGCGATACAGTTCCTCGCCCTGCTGGATCAACATGATCGATTTGAGTATGTCCTCGTGGCCGAGGTCGCTCTGCTTCAATGCCTCGAAGGATCTGCGTTCCTTCAGCATGGCCTGGAAGCGCGGTGTCTTCATCAACTCTTCGGCTTCGGCAGGTGTCGCCCCGCCATACAGAATGGCCTCGCGATACTGGTCTATCGCCTGCGGACCTTCTGCCGCAATCCAACCCGGAACTATCGCATTCTGGGCCTGGCTGTACCGAAGGGCAAAATCCAGATTACGTTTGAGGTTGGCAAGGGCCTCGACATCAAGCTCACCCGAAAGCTTGGTGTGACTGTCCTTCGTGACCTCCTGATACTTCGAGGCGTCCTTGTTGATGGACGCGAGGAGCTGCCCGGTTGCCGCCTTGTCCGCTTCCGTTCCAGCAACACCATCCTTGTCGGCGTCGCGAATGGTGACTTTCAGATCACCGGAGGCATCGAGCGTAGTGCGGGTTTCGCCCTGCTTGTCCTTCTGCTCGTAGGAGACACCGACAGAGCTTAGCCCGCCGCCGCTGAGGCCGATCGAACCGCCGACGTTTTTGTACTGGTCAGTGTCCTTCAGGTCGGCGACAGCGAGCGTGCCGGTGTCAAGTTTAATATCGCCGTCAGTGGCCTGAAGGAGCGCGCCGACCAGCGTCGTATCCTGACGGACCTTGATGTCGATGCCGTCTACGGCAATGATGCCCCCGCCAAAGGACCAGGCTTTTGAACCATCTTCCTTCGAGCCACGGACACCGAACTCAGCGGGATTAACTCCAATGGTCAGGCCGAAGGAAAAGCCGTCGCGCCAACCCTGCGCCTGCGGAGACAGGACGGTAAGATCGCGTCCGACATCAAGCTCAACCGTTTTGCCAGTGATATTGCCACCCAGTAGCGCCGTATCGCGACCCGACACCAGTGACACATTGCCGGCTGCGGTGATGGCAGCATTCGTCAACCGCTCGTCATAGCCCTTGGATTTGCCGATATCGAAGCCGATTGAAGTCAGCGAGAGCTGCAGGCCGAAGGAGGATGACTTGTCCTTGGCGTAGTCAACAAGGGCGGCGAGCAGAATGTCTCGGCCAGCTTGAACGGAAACATTACCCCCGGACACCAGCTTCGTGCCCTGATCGAGAATTACGTCCAAACCGGCTTTCATGACGATATCACCGCCAGCAGTCAGTTCGGAAATCTGGCTCTCGCTCCAGCGCTGCTCACTCTTCCAGGTGGAGAATCCGACTCCCATACTCGATGCAACAGAATTCAGCGTAAGCTGACCGGTTGCGGCATCCCGGAACTGTCCCAATGGGTCCAGCATTCCGCCAATCGGGTTGGCGAGCGATGGGCCCTTGGCTGCTTGGCCGGCACTATGAAAAGCGCTCAAACCACCAGTCGCCAAATTGACCACCGCCAAACCTGCCGCCAGACCATTATCAGCATTGGCAAGAGCTGCGAGCTTCGCCGCGACGGGGTTAATGCCAGCAAGCCCGGACAGGACCTGTCCGCCCGAGCCGCCTTTCAGCGCAGCATCGATACCAGCCGACCCTGGGAAGCTCAGGCCGATATGGAAACCTTTCTCCGTAAAGTAGAGAGCATCCTGTGCCGCTTCGAGCCGGATCGTGTCATCCGTCTTCATCAGAAGGTCATTGACGGCCGCAATCTTTGCACCCGTGCCCGTAATAGGGCCCTTGGCATTGAGTGAAACATCGTTGCCAGAAAGTCGGGTTACGGAGGTGTCGACAGTATTCCATTGCTGTTTGACAGAGCCCCAGCCGAGTCCCTGGAAACCCCATTCCTTGTATCTGTTGTCAACTGCCTGGCTGACAACGCCCATGTCGATTTTGCCGGTGGCGTCGATCGAAAGCTTGTCGAAGGCGCTGATCAGCGCTCCATCGAGTAGAACATCGCCAGGAGCGTTGCCTTTTGCGCAGAGGCTGCCGCCATCGCAGACCCCGTATCCTGCCAGGATCGACAGGTCGCCCACCAGTGACTGGGCGCTCGCCTCAGCCGTGGTGATCTCGTTGCGCAGAACTGTGATCCCAGACAGGAAACCGCGCTTCTTGTAATCCTCTGCGACGAAACTGTCTTTCAGCGTCTCAAAGGTCACATCACGACCGGCTGCGAGCAGCATATCGGTCACGGAACCAAGTGTGCCGCCGCGATTGACGATATCCTGGTCTGCGACGATCGTAAGATCCCGCCCGGCAGAGATGGAGGCAAGGTTATAGTCGGTCCGGAGGCTTCCGCAGGCCTTGCCAACGCATCCGTCTTGAGAATCGACATTGCGAGTATAACGCTGCGTTTCGTTGATGAGCGAACCGCCAATCCGAAGGTCAATATCGCCCGCCGAGGCAAGTGTGCCGCCCCGGTTCAACAGATCTCCATCGGTTGCCATAAACAGCGTTCCCGCAGAGACGAGACCACTGTCGCTGCGACCACCGGCAAGCGCGCGGTCGCGCTCATCGAGATCAATGAGGCGCTCGTTCAGGATGGCGGACGCGGAAATCGAGGCAAGTCCAGAGGCGACAATTGCCCCGCTGTTGTTCAGCTTGCCGTCAAGCTCGATCAGGAGATCATCAGCGGCAATCAAACCGGCGCCACGTCCAACGCGCAGCAGTTCATCCTGCGAGGGCAGGTACAGCCGGGGAACGAGCACCGGCTTGCCGTCGATGATGCGGGTCTCATGCCATACCATCGGCTTTTCCAGGGCGGCACGCTGAGCCTCGGTCAAAGCCACTCCGTATTGCGCCCCAGTGCTTGCCGCGAATTCCGCCGCATTGCGGTAAAGCTGCTCCCGTTGTTCTTCCACAGTAAGGGACGGATCGACGATCAGATGGGAACCTGTCTGTTGGCGGGCCGCCTCGGCAAGAGCCTTGGCTTCCGCGACTGGATCTGCATAGAAGGTCAGCGCCGCGCCATCTATGCGTGCCGAGCCGAGCAGGCGCGCAGCTTCCGCGGAACCGGTAACGCGCACGAGATTGCCGAAATCGGAGGCGTTGACGCTGTGGAGATTGCGCGCTTCGAAAGCCCCGAGGTCGAGAGGCGGAACCGAGACATCGTCCAGTATGAAGTTTACGATGCCCAACTGGTCTGCGGCGTTTCCACTGATGCCACCGGGCGTCGTGCCGCTGTAATTGCCGAAGCCGGAGCCATCGATGCCGCCGGGCGTGTTGAGGCCGTTTTGCAACTCGCCCGCCTCGATCGACACAAGGCTTCCGGAAAGCGTACCGCGATTGCTAATTGCCGCTCCTGCGTCGATTAACAGAGAGCCGCCCGACTTTATCATGGAGCCGACACCGACGGTGGCGGTCCCAACATGTGTTTTGGTAACGTTGCCATAGGGTCCACTCCCGACCTCGGCCATACGGTTGCCGATCATGATCACGTCGGGAATGTTGTTCGGATCGATACCGAGCGCAGCCAAGTCAAGCAGACTCGCCACGTCAGCGTATTCGATGATCTGGACGGCGCCGCCGTCCATGACCCCATCCTTGTATTTCTGTTTGCCCGAATAGGTGATCGTCAAAGGAGACTTGCCCTTCGAAATGACGATCATCCGGTTGCCGCCTTCAGCGCGTCCTGCAAGAGCCGGGTCTTTGAAAACGGCAGGATTGAATTGTGCCACGAGCCATCTTGGATCGGCACTGACAGGTGCATGAAACTTGCCGGACCCGTTATCCATGAAACCGCGAACACCGCCCCATTGCACGCGGTAGTGGTCAATGGTGCTGCTGACCATGTCGTTGAGGACACGGTTCATGTCGATGGACAGGTCGTTGACTGCAAGGATACGACCTTCGCGGTTTTCAAGGGCATCACCTGTAATCGCCATGTTGGCGCCAGCGCGGATGATGCCGGGCAATCGAACGCGCACAATCCCGGAGAATTCATCGCGCGTGGCAGTCATCGTCCCCCAGTATCGCGCAGGGCTACTGGTACGCTCGGTCGCATAAAGAATGCTGAGATCACCGAGCTGGTAATAGTCCTGTGCGCTGTCCGTTCCGTCCAAAGCGGTATTGATCAGGGCAGCCACCTTGACCTGCATGTCAGCACCGCTTTCAATGCGGGCTGAGGCGTTGGTCAGCGTTGCCAGGACCTCGATTGCAAGGTTCCCGCCGGCGAATATACGACCAAGGCTGTTGTCGAGATTGCCGCGTATGTCGAGGGCCATGTCGCCGCTGGACTTCATTGCGGCGTTTGTTCCGACATTCGCAAGCGAGGCGGCCTGGGCCCTCAATCCCGCTCCGGCATGGATCAGCGCTTCGTTGGTCAGCAGGCCGCCAACCACGACGTTCAGTGTTCCCGGTGTCAGGATCGAACCGAGATTGTGCAGGTTTCCACTGACGGAGGTCTCTATTGCCCCGGCGTCGATTTTGCCGCTGGCACTGTTGATAAAATTGCCTTTGACATCGAGGCCCAGCTTGCCTGCAACGGTGAGCAGCCCCGCATTCGTGAAGGACGATCCCAAGATGAGATCGAGATTGCGGGCCACCACACGGGCAGACGAAGAGCCAGGACTATAGCTGTATGTTTGAAGGCGCAGGTTTCCACCTGCTTCGATCGATCCGCTGTTCCCGACGTTCGCCGCCGCCGAAAGCAGGGCGCCGTTGGCCGAAACGATCTGACCGAGATTGGAGAGGGTCCCGGAAAGGTTTATGGTGAGTTCGCCAACCGGTACCGGGCCATTCTCCGTTTCGCGTGTGGAGCCAGCATAAATACGCCCTGCCTGCTGGTTATCGAGGATCTGCGCCGATGCGATAAGTCCCTCGCGACCGTGCAAAAGACCGGAATTCGATAATGCCGCGTCTGCAGAAAGTGTGAGCGCTCGGCTGGAAGTGACTGAACCTGCCTCGTTGATGATACTGCGTGACGCCAGAATGGCTATGTCACCGTTGCTGGCAATACTTGAGCCGGGACCGCTGTTGATCAGATCGGCCACATTCAATTCCAGATCACCGGCGGCATGGATGGAGCCGCTGTTAGCAAGAAGTCCGGAAACGGTTGTTTTCAACGTTGTGTCAGAAACGAGTTTGCCGAGATTGACCAGATCGCCGGCGACCCGGGTTTCTATTGTCTTGGCGAGGATTTCGCCGCTTGCCGCATTCTGCGCAGCCTGTCCGGCCTGCAAGATCAAATCCCCGGACGCAGCGATTAGCCCGCCGTTTCGCAGAGTGCCCGATAGGGTGATTGCTACGTTTGCCGCATATGTCCCAATTAATGCCGCTGACCCGGAATTGTTGAGATCTGCTGCCACGAGTGTGAGGTCAGAATTCGAACTGATTGCACCGGTGTTCGTGATCGTGCCACCGGCTCTGATTGCGACGGTTTCGAGTGCGCTGATCGCTCCGTTGTTGCGGAGGTCATTCCCAAGGATAAGCGCTGCCTTGTTAGCCGCCAGTTGAGCGCCCTGTGAGTTGGCGATGTAGCTCTGGGCGTCGAGTTGGAGTTCGCCTAGTGCGCTAATTTTTCCGTCATTTGTAATGCTTCCGTCCGATAGAAGCGCGAGCGTCGTTTCAGAGAGGATGCTTCCCAGATTGCTGAGATTACCTTGCGTCGTTATCTTGAGCGTTCCCGCTTTGATGACACCCGTTGCATCAATGATCGCGTCGCGAGCGTTGACCGCAAGCTGGCCGCTTGAAAGGAGTACGCCGGCATTCCTGAAATTGCGGACATCGAACTGGCGATCGTCAGTCGTGAAGACGCCGGTGTTCGAAATCACCAGGTCCCGGAACGCCATGGAAAGTGCTGGATAGCCCGCGGTATCAATCCGTGTCCCGATTGTCAGTTGATCGGCCGCGTTGATGAAGACCGGGGAGGTCTTTTTGAACTGGGTGCCGGCACCGATCTCAACATTGGTCGCCGTGATCGATCCCTGGGTTTCAGCTTCGAACCAGGTCGATGTCATCGCGACATCCCGAGCCCTGATATCGATATTCGGCGCGACAAGGGTCGCGGTGTCGGTGGCAAGTTTGTCTGTTGCGCGCAGGTTCATATCGCCGGCGCTGGCGACAATGCCGGACAGAGAAGCAGTTCCGCCAGACTCCACCGTCAGCATATTGCCGGATTTGAGGACTGCACCGGAAACGATGTTGGCATTTGCGAGGATGGAAAGGCCGCGACCACCTTCTACGGTTGCCGTCTCAAGCAGAGAAACATCGTGGGCAGTGATGGAGATTTCCCCCTGGGCCGCCAAATCACGCGCAATCTGAAGCGTGCCTGCTGCACGAAGTTCAGCGTTGCCGGCCACTCCGCCCGAAACCAGCTGGATCTGACCGGCGGAGACAAGCGAAAGCGCGCCCGGCAAGAGATCGCCATTGGCATCGAGCATCCCAAGAGCCTGGATATTGCCCGTCAGCGAAATACCTGTGTTCAGATCGCTGGAAAGTGCTGCGATCGATGCCGCGCGTACAACACCAGCCGCGCTCGATACGATCCCCTGGCCTGCTGCATCACCGTCGATGGCCGTCGTTTTGCCCGTTGAACCATCCGTCCGATTGGAGCCGGCGCTGAGGTTGACACGACCGCGTGCATCGATCAGGCCATCGATCCGGATTGACTTTGCGTCAAGCCGGATCTCGTCCGGCGACCGGCTGTCGGCAGCTGAAACACCGGTGCCGGAAATGGTGATGTCGCCGGATTTCGTTTCGAATCCCACCGTGCCCGCGGTGTAGTCGACAAGCGGCGTTCCGGTGGTCAGCGTCGCGCGGCCCGTGTTGATAAAACCACAACCCATGCAATCAATGCCATTGGGATTGGCCACAATCACGTCAGCACGCGAACCAAAGACCTCCGTGACGCCATTGAGGTTGGAGCGTCTGCTCCCCGTGACTTCATTGACGATGATCTTGGCGGAACTGCCACCGACGAGATTGGGGTTGGATTCGACCTTGCCGCCGATGATCGAGGTTCCGCCCAGCCCGGAATTGTTCAGGATCAGACCGCGCGCATCTATATTGTACTCGCGCAATTTGTTGTGACTGACGCCGCCGCTCGATGGCTTGACGATGTCCAGCGTCGGCGTTCCATTCCCTGAAGACGTCACATTTGGACGAAATTCAATTGGCGCGGTGGGGTCTGTGATGACCTGGGCACTGGCGGGCGCAAATGAACCGGCGATCGTCGTCAGCACCAGACTTGCCGACGTCACCAATGCGGTCGCTTTCTTGACCAGCTTGCCCGGTCTGGTCTTGCGGTTCAGCACTTTGACCACCATCGCATTCATTCGCGTACTCCAACTTACAAGGGCAATTGAATTCGTGTTCGCTCAGGCGCAAACGGTTTCATCAGCAGTCGTTTATGAAGACGGTCCACACATATTGCGTGGTCCATCCCGGATGGCGGTAGACTGGCCGGGATCGCTCGCTCACATTGGCGATCGTTGCACCCGGCCTGCATTTTTCCAGGAGCGCCTTTTTACAGGAATGCTCCGTTGGCGTGACAATCGAGTTGTTGCACTGCGCCGACATAATCCTGTCCCCGTTCCCTGTGGCCACGGGGTGCGGATCGGTCGGCCGGCAGCCAGCAGCAATGACCAGAAGAAGGCAAAGGGGCAGAAACCCGGTCATCTGCACTAGCCATGCACTCATCCTGCTGCTCAATTGGCTTCAGCCTTTTCAGCAGGTTTCCAGTTGCGGGCACGCGCCTGGGCGTCCTCGATCTCTGTCGGTGTCATGCTCGCTGTCAAACGCTCGAGAGCGTCACGCGCACCCGGGTGTCCGCGCTCATTGGCGAGATTGTAATAGAGGTGAGCACGGATCGGATCGGCCGCCACGCCTTCACCATTTTCCAGCATCTCGGCGAAACCGTAGAGCGAAACCGGGTTTCCCAGCGACGCGCCCTGTTCGAACAGCTTCACTGCCCTGGAGAGGTCCTGACCGGTTCCGGTCCCGGTGCGAAGAAGTGCAGCCTCCATGTTGCGCGCGCCGGTATGCCCGTTTTGCGAGGCCTTCTCGTAATAACCAAAGGCAATCGCAGGATCCTTGGCGCGGCCAAGACCATCGAGAGCAAGACCTGCGCAATTGAACTGCGCTTCCAGATTACCGAGATCGGCAGCCTTGCAGATCAGTTCAGACGCAGCGGCAAAGTCTTGACGGACATTTTCGCCGCGAAGATGCATGAGACCCAGCCGGTTCATGGCTGCAGCAGAACCTTTTTCCGCAGCGGCAATATAGAGGGCACGTGCTTTGACCGAGTCCGGCGTAAAGCCCACGCCAAGTTCGACCATCCGTGCCAGATGAAAGCCGGAATCACCGTCGCCCTCGTCGAAACCCTCGGCAAATGCCTTCGCCGCATTGGCAAAGTCCTTCTTTTCGAGAAGCGTCTTGCCATCCTCAAGCGGGCCAGCTGAAAGGGGCTGCGCCAAACCCAATATGCCCATAAGCGCGATAGCGGCCAGGGAGGTGAGAGTGGGTCGGCGGCATGGGGTGGTGCGCATAGATTGAACTCCGTGATCTCGACTTTCCGGGTCATGCCCGGGAGCGGTTTCGTCTTTTTCTGGTGCCGTGAGATTTGGAGCTACGGCGAACAAGAAGGGTGATTTCCGGTGAATTCGGACTGCCATCATCGCCCCACCAACTGCTGGAAGAGCCCGATAGAATCCAGGCCGAACGGGTATTCTTCGCCTGCCGTTTCCTTGGAGGTCTCGATACCTGATGAGGCCAAGACACCATCTCGTGCCCGCAGCGTGCCGGCCGTCACCTGAACCGGACGGAAGGCATTGATCGTGATGCTGCCTTGAGGTGCATCAAAAATGCCGCCCTGATCGCCGGTCCCGATCCACGCGGTCGATCCGCCCCAAAGATTGTAAAGGCCGGCTGGACGCTGAACGACGGTCGGGATTGAGCCACCTTCCAGCACCACGGTGGGAGCAGTCGCATTGATGCTACCGTAGCTGATGATCTGGCCATATCTGTTCTGGATCGAGGATGAGGCGCGCAGTTCGATATTGCCGTTGGCATTGATGGCGCCACCCGAGATATGTGTCGTGGAAGAGCCATAACCGATGCAGAACAATCTGCAGCGCCTGATGAACTGCAGTGAGCCGGACAGACCGCCTTCGTTCAGTATGTTCGTCCCGTCAATCAGCACCGATCCGGTGTTGGCATTGATCGAACTGCCGCGGTTGGTGATGTTTCCACCGGCCTTCATCGCGACACTGTCACCGATGATATAGGCCTGCTGGCCCGGTACCCGCTGTTGACCATAATCCAGGCTGATGGTTTCGAGCGTTTCGCGCGATTGCCAGAGGGAGTACCAGAGCCGCTTGCCGTCCTCCTTCTGGTAATGCCAGACACCTTCGCCGTTGAGGACATCGGCGATGTTGAAAATATCGCCGTCTGCCTCGAGTATCGTCTCGCTGTTCGAGAGGAACCTGCCGGTATTGTTGATGATGGAGCCTTCGGCGCGGACATCAAGATTGTCCGTGGCTCCGAAAACGATTGCGAGCTGATCCGCATTCTCGCTCAGCAGAGCGATATCCCCTGCCGCCTTGAGGGTCGCGGCGCCTTTGGAGTCCGCATTCGTTCCGTCGCGGCTGCTGCCGCTCATCAGAACACCTGTGTTTTGGATGTCACCCGTTCCGGCAAGCAGCGTCAAGGCGCCGTTGATGGCTTCAATTTTGCTTTGTGGCTGACTGGACAGCGACCGGGCCTCGATCGAGCCTGCGTTGATGTGGACATTGCGCTTCGCTTCAATCGAACCGCTCGTTGTGACTTTGCCAGAGGCGTCGATCACGAAATCACCGAGCTTTGCGAGCCCGTTGCCCGCGTGACTGACACCTGCGCCGTTGCTGGTCGCGCGGATGCGAACCGTATTGGCTTTGAGCGTTCCGCGCGACGTTATTTCAATGGCGACAGAATTGTCGTTGCTTCCCTCATCGATCATCCGCCCCCAGTTCTCGAGATCGGAGTTCGGCACGATCGCTGAATCGTATTCAACGGAACTGCCGCCCGCGGTTATCTCGATAGATGAGCGCAGCTGCAGGGAGTCGTTTTCGACAGGACCGTCGATCCGGATCCGATCTGCCAGCAAATGCAGGGTAGACATTGCGCCGGAGAGGCCGCCCGCGCCGATATTGATCGTCCCACCGGCCGTCTTGAGCACAACATTATCCTGGAAGGAGCCAGATGTGATCTGCCGGCTGACAACAGATGCCGTGCCGGTAGAGAGCACGACACCTCCGGTATTGCGGAAGCTTGCTCCGTCGACGGCAATGCCGTTCGGATTTGCAATGATGACATGGGCGCGGGCACCGAGCACTTCCAGAGGACCGTTAAGGTTCGAAATGCGGGAAGACGTTACCTCATTGAGAATGGTGCGTGCGTTGACCGTCCGGTTGTCGAGATTGACGCCGAGCGGATCGACGGAAAATTCCGTATAGCTGTTGTGGCTGATGGCCGATGTCGGGTTGCCGACTGGCGCGATCTGGACATTCGTGGCGCCGCCAGTGGGGTCGATACTGGTGGTCGTATTGCTGCCTCCGTCGGGAATGACTTGCGCACTGGCGGGCAGTGAGACGCCGCACAGCAGCAAGGACAGGCTCGCTGCGAGAACAGGCTGCATGTTTGCCAAGTGGAACGTAGGTCTCATCTGGAGATCGACTCCCCTGAATTGCTCGTCAGCTTTATCAAAGCGCATGGGTCGGCCTGCTCGGCCTTGCCGACGATCCAAAGGTAATCGAAGAGCGCGCGCTCCTCGTCAGTGATGTTTTCACCTTCGGCGAAAGCACCAACGGTCAGAACCGACGCCTCTGCCTGCGCAAGGGCCTGATAAAGAGAACGGTCCTTCCGGCTGTGGCCTCGACCGACTTGCAGCAGGACACCATGCTTCAATTCCCCGGCCTGCTCCGCCGCGTCTGCCATGGAAAGATCCCGGCGGATCTGATGGTCGGCGTTTAGCCCGGCCTGCCGGTCCGAGATCAATCCGCAATGCGCAGCCATCATTGCTGTCGTCCAGCTTTGACGGATGGAAGTTTCCGCGGCACCGAGGCGTTTGCGGATCGCGTTTTTCTCGTCTGGCGTCAGCTCGCTGGGGCGACCTTCGTTCTCCGCCAGATCGCCGCCCCGTAACGGAGCGCGAAGGCTGAATGCGCGTTGGACGAGAGGCAACCAGTTGTCGAATGCTGGCCAGCCTCGTGTCCACCATTTCAGCTCTGTACCCAGTCCGGCCGGGCTCTCCGGGTGCATTTCGCGATAGCGGGCAATTACCGTGTCATCGTCGCGTGAAAGCATTTCCATGACGACGGTAATCCGACGATCATCCTTGGCCATAGCCGACAGCACGCAAGCCGACGCAACCGTCTGTTCCCTGACGCCATGCCGCTCACCAAAGAGCAGATAATCCACCTTGCCGACGCGACCAGCGAGGTCTGCAAACGAGATCGGGCGACGGCTGGACACCTCTTCGATCCTGCCTGGGCATTCTGGGAACTCGCCGGGTGCCGCCAACCCTTGCGCAGCCATTGATAGCCAGATTCCCGCCATCAGCCCGGCGGCCAGCACACGGGGCGCTATCCGCACGCCTATATCCTTGTCTGGTCTCATGGCGTGGCCGCATCCAGCGCGTCGATCCCCGCACTGATCCCACGAAGTGAAACCTTGAGCGGAATAGTGGTCGCCTTGGTGTCCTTGAGAGCGACCGTCAGAACGTTCCCTTTGCGTAACGCGCCGAGCAGCGAGCCGTTGAGAGCAAAGCCGGCATGGCATCCGGCGATGTTACAGGTCTCGAAGATAACGCGCTGAACCTGTCCACCATCGATCTTCAACTCAAGGCCTGCCGGCAAATAGACATTCAGCGGCGTCGAAATGATCGCGACCCGCTGCTTTCCTTGCCTCGCGATGTTGAACAGGAAGACGACATCTTTCCCGCCATTGACGGCCTGTGCCTGCTGCAGGCGGCATGTCGTGCTTTCCACTTTCGCAGTGGCAGTATCTGTCTGTTGTTTGCAGACCAGTTCCCAGTCGCCATAAAGCCTGGCTCCTGCGGCCGGTTCTGCCACAACACCGGAAGCGTCGTCCCGAACAGCTGGAGCCCCGCCGTCCTGCGCATTTGCTTTTGAGGCAGGAGCGGCCAGCAGCAATCCGACGACAAAAAGCGCCATGCCGATGCCGGGCGCCGATGCGAGCCACCGAGAACTGGGGCCGAGTTTGAGGCTGCTATCGCCGGCGTCTCTTGAAGGAGGATCGAACAAAACCGGCATGGCTTAAAAAACCTTCAAACGCATTGACATGAACAACTCACCTTTTTCCTCGCTGACGCGCTGGCTTCGATGATCTTCAGCAATCCTAAAGGCGTATCCGAGGTCGAAGGAAAGCCGGGGGCCGCCGTACCTAAGCCCCACCCCGCTGCCGACCCGATAGCCGGTGACTTCATTCGCGATGTCGCGGCCGAGCCCTGCATCGAGAAAGAGATAGGGGTTCAGACGCGAGAGGGACGATCGCGCCCATTCCGACGGCGAGGCGGATACCTGCACCGGGCCCTGGCTGTCTGATTGCGTGCTTGAGCCGGATTTGCCTAAAAGCCAGTCGACCGGCATGGCGAATGCGACCTCGTTTCGCCACACTGCCCCCTGGTCGGCCTTGAAGCTTCCGTTGGAGTAGCCACGGACCGAACTGCGCGAGCCGATCGTCATCTGTTCGTCGGAATAAAGCGCGGTTGCCGCCCATTGTGTCGACAGGCTGGAGGTAACGGAGGCATGCCCAGGAAAGACATAAGACCCAGAAAGGGAAGCATCCAGCTTTGTGAACTGGCTGTGGGGCGTAGACGCGTCGATATCGTCGGCGTCGTCGCGCGCGTTGAAGATTGACAGCCCCTGGCTGGCACCGATCCGGGCCGACAGGCTGGCGCGCTCGAAAAAGCGGCTGTAAGTCAGACCTGCCTGAAGCGGAGAGACGCGCTGGTCCATCAGTCCAACGCCGTTGATGTAACGGTTCTGTTCACGATGGGCGACCGAGAAATCGGCGACCAGCCGCTCGGTACGCGACGAATGTACGATCCAGTCGGCGCCCGCGCTGACGTTCCAGGTGGTCATGAACAACTCGGAAAGCGGGCCAAGGTCGATCATGTTTTCGGACCAGTCGCCCTTCAGCCGCATTGTGGCGCGTCCCACCGGAACAGCGATATTGCCGCTCAGTTCGTTGGTCTCAATGCCAGATTTAAGCGTCAGGCCCCACATGTCGTTGATGCCGATCAGATTGTCTTTCTCCGCCGTGATCCCGAAGCGAAGCTTGTCGACACCTTCGATCGATTCCGTGTCGTAGCCGCCGTAGAGCCTGAAGGCATCATCGACGCGGTTGGTGATCTGCACGTCGGAAGTCGCCGGCCTCTGGCCCGGCATGAGCTCCGCCTTTGCCTTGTTCGAAGGAACCCTGTTGAGACTGTCGAGGGTGTCCTGCAGGCGATCGACGTGCAGGACATCGTTCTTTGCAATTGTGCTGGTCAATGCGATCCGAGCGGATGGCGGCAACAAGGTCAGCCGTTCCAGATCGTCGTCTATACCCTCAAGCCAGGCATCGGCCCGCTGCACGAATTCGGATAGGGACGTGGACTTTGCCACATTGCCACTGAGCTCCCTCATTCGGGGGAAGAAACCCTTGTGAGGCTGCCGCTCCTCCTTGTAGACAATCGTATTGATCCGCCCGGGCACAACGCGAATTACAAGGGTCTTGCTGGCGGCGATGTCTTGCTCCGGCAACCAGGCCTGCGTCGTAGCAAAGCCTCTTTCGGCAAAAAGGCCGTTTACTGCCTTGAGCAATCCACCGACGCTTTCATTGCTCTGACAGGAAAGAGCGAAGGGTCTGGTCGCCTTCTCCACAGCTTGGCTGCCTACGAGTTGGTGGCCGCCTTCGATGCGGATGGCGTCTACGGGAAAACAGGGTGATGGACCCGACTTCGCATTGTCGGATGTGGGATTAGATGCGGGACCTGGGAATGTCTGGATCGTCAGGGCAGGCTCCTGCGATGCACCCACATCTGGCTCTGTCTCGACCGCGGTTGCCTCCGAAGGCGCCCGCCCTTCGAGTTGATCTCGTGACAATGTGGGTTGTGGCGCGAAGCAAAGAACTGCACAGAGAATGACGGCCGAGTTTCGCAACGCGGGTGACGTGAGTGACGTGGGTGCGACATACGCGATCACACTCCTGTCGGAGCCACCTTCTGTCGATGATTTGCTAGCTCCCGGAACGAGAAATCCCGCTCCGGCCAGAAATCTGGTCATCAATAAATTTCAACCCCATGTTGCTTAATGCCACGCATTAGCCAGTAGAGGATATTTGGCAAGACAACTCTAGCGCGCTTACGAAAAGAATCAGAAATGCGTTACCAAATTGCATCAGTCGTACGCCGGGCCTGTCTGAGACCGGAGCTGGTGAAGTGCTGCCTCCATGAATCCGGGGACCAAGTTCACGTCAGTATTTCTGACAAGTACATGCTATATTTGAATTTATCCTGTTTGATGAGGCAGAGCAGGCTCTCTGTATAGGCACAGTTGGATCGTGGCGGGAGACATGTTTAAATCCTTTGTCACTCGCTCTCTTCTGTCGCGCCGGATGGGGGCAGACTTGGAGCGTCGTGAACTGAAGTTTTGATCAAGACGATCGACCGAGGAAAGTCGAAACGACTTTTGCGTGTATTCTGTGATTTCGCGGATGGGAGGGCATGTCTGAAGATCTGTCGTCGGCGAAGGATGAGCCAAACCGGATGTCAACTTTCGTTTGTGAGGGGAAATGATGTTTGCGGATGGAGCGATCCATGCGGACAGACATGTCAGAAGAGGACGCGGCTCCTTTTGATCGCGGTCATTGCGATGGAAGGCAATCGCCAAACCCGGGGTGGATAAAGCTGCCACAGGCGTCTTCTCGCTTATCTTACTTGTGTCACCAGGTCTTGGTGCCGCCTTTGTCCCAGAATGAACGAGAGCTGACCAGCAGGGATGTGGCGGTGAAGAAGGTGCAGTGCCTCGATCTGATTGAGCTCGGTACGCCCTGGCGCAAGGATGATGAGACGGCCACTCGTGACGACCTCATTGATTTTGCCAGTATGCTGAGACGATCGGGCAGGTGAGAGCGGCTAGGTTGTGACTGGGCTTACAACGCCGTATTCATGCGGCAGGCTTCAATGCGACTAATGGGCTGCGCCATTTCGCCTGCTTCGGCGTGACACTTGTGGCCAGGCCCGCACGACATTCCATTGAATGGGCAAGCGGGCGCTCGTTGACGCGTAAGTCATTCGTCAGGATCGTCAAGCTGGGTAAAGATGAGCCCTGGGGTATCATCGACGTGGTTGTCAGGCCGGATAAGCGCGTTGACGGCCGGCACCCAGGGCTGAGGAACAAAAACCAGTTCAAGACCCAAAGCGCGTCCGATATTGATGAGCGTGACCGCACGTGCGGAGCTGCGTCCGGCTTCGATATCCTGGTATCGGAGCCGCGAAATGCCAGCTTGTTCTGCAACACGCTTCTGCGAGTAGCCGAGTTCCTTGCGTGTCGTCTTCAGTTTCTGAGCGATAAGCTGGAGATCTTCGGATTCAGTCGTCACTACAATGCCTTGCACGCTCACGGTTCCCACGTGTTCATGTTCAGGAGCCTTGAGTTCTTGTCAAGCAAGTCTCGCGTTGGAACACTTCTTCTTCAAAGCGGTCCTTGTCCGCTGCTGGGCATACTCCCTGCAGGTCCTTATGCCTGGACACAAGCGAGTGACCAGACGCTTTACGTCTTTAGATGTCTGCGCACGGACAACTCGGTCCAGTCGCCCACATCGTGGATGACCCCCCCACGTGGTTCATAGCCATGGCCTGTCCCGGAGCTTGGTCCGGTCCGAGGTTTTCCTTGGGGCGAAGGCGGCGTGCCAATCGGTGTTAAAACCCATTTCGGCCAGACAGGCATTCAATTTGTTCGCCTTCTTCGTTGTGAGCAAAGCAGAACGACCTTGTCCGCCTATTATTGTCCGATGAAACGGTAAATTGCCCCGCCTGCCGAAATCAGGGTCATGGCTATCAGCGCTGCGATCAGGAGCATTTCCCACCTCATGGGGTAACCGGCAGCAATACCAGCTGTTCTCTTGATAGCGGGCGTTGAAGATCCTTTGCCTCAGCCCAAGAGGCCTGAAGCCAGGTGTCCAGCTCTTCCTCTGTTGTCAGGATTACTGGCATCGCTTTGGGATGGATCGGCTTCACCACCTCGTTTGCCTCAGTCGTCAGGAACCCGAAAAGCTGGTGCTCCCCAGGTCTTGGGTTTTTCGTCGAGCCACGCTCGCCCTTCCAAGACGTCCAAATGCCGGCAAAGAAAGCGAGGGGCATCTCCTCATTGATTGCGAACCACCGTTTCGTTTTTTTCGGCTTGGTGTCTTCCCACTCACAAAATCTCGTCCATGGGACCAGGCATCGGTTCTCGGGTCCAAGCCAGCGGCGCCAATGCGGCGAGCTGGTGTTGCGGATATTGGTCACGCCGCTGTCAGGCTTGCCACCCGTAACGGAAGGAGGTGACGGCATGCCCCATGTCAGGTTGGTGAGCTCGCGGCCGTCTGCGGTTGCTCTGATGATCGGGGCCGCACGATCGGGATAGACATCCAGTGAAGGCGGCAAGTTGCCGACGTGATCGATCATCGCGCGGGTGATGGCGCGGATCGCTTCCTGGTTCGTGGTGATACTGTATAAATTGCACATCACGAGCCCCCTCCAAAGATTCAGAAGTTGCATTTCGGGCGGGTTCTTCGCAATCCCTGCTCTTCCGCGTAGCTGCTTGCCGTCACACTGCCATTGACGACAGACCCATGATGTCTTCGATGGCTGATAACATTATGGCGCCAAGTATTAGACACACTGAGGTCTTCTGCTGCGGACTTGCTCTGTTCCGGCAGAGGAACTCGATCGCTATTCACGAAGATCTGGCAGTCTCCACTTGCTGAAACCGTCCCGGTCTCGCGGCCCATCAGAACCCGCTCCCGATTGGTAAAATTTTAATAAACTACAGAAATTGTTTGCTTTTCACTCCCGAAATTAACTCCATTTTCAATAATGGTCGGTAGCGGCATAACCGGTTATGCGCAATGGGTTAACAGACTATTGCGCTCGCCCCTTCATCGCGATTTAACTGCGATCAACTTGTTAAGGGGTGAGTTACCATGTCCATCGAAGATCCGCGCCTGTCCAGCATCGACAATACTTCCGCAGCCGACGAGTTCGACTCCGCGGTCGAGCAGCATCTGGGTTTCGCAAGCGAGACCGTAGGCGGAATTGAAGTGGCTCAGGCGGAAACGCCCGACGCCGGCCGCACCGATCGCCTGCCGGCTCAGCCGCCGGTCGTGGTTGCCGCCGCAGTCGTTCCCGGCGAAGTGACGCCGAACGCCGAAAACATCGTGACCCTGCCCGCCGGCATCGAGCTCGACAATCTCGAGTTTCAGGTGGACGGCGAAAATCTGGTCCTCGTTCTGGCGGATGGCACCGAAATCACCGTGATCGGCGGCGCCGCCAACATCCCGACCTTCGTGATCGGCGATGTCGAGCTGCCGCAGGTCGCGCTCTTCGCCGCACTTGAGGAAAGCAACATCAACGTCGCGGCAGGTCCCGACGGCACCTTCTCGGCCCTGTCGTCGCCTGAGGCGAGCCGCAACTTCGTCGACAATGCGATCGATGCGGGCCCGGAAGACTTTGCCCTGGTGGATCTGCTGGGCGATACAAGCTTTGGCGACGAGGTGAATTCTGCCGCCATTTTCGGTGGCAATGGACGTCCGTCCATTACGACGCCTCTGACAGAGCCGTTCCTCTACGACGAAGCCGTCATTGTCGGCGGCGCAGGCCTAAAGGTCATCAGCGGCCGTCTGCCCTTCAATCCGGGTCCGGATTTCGGCACCATTTCTGCCATCGGCTTCGCTGGTGCATCTGATGTAGACGAAGGCGATGGTCTGAAGACCTTGAGCGGCTTCACCTCGGGCGGTCTTCCAATCACCGTCACGAGCTTCCCGGCGCCTACCGATGGTGCTGACCTCGACTTCCTCGCGCTCGAAGGTCGCGATTCCGCCGGCAATCTCATCTTCACCATTACGGTCACCAACCGTGTTACGGGTGACTTCACGTTCGAACTCTTCGGCAAGCTGGATCATCCAGACGCCGGCGAGAACGGCTCGCAGGCTGGTCTCGAGGATCTGCTGCGGCTCAGCTTCACCTACACGGTCACCGACCGCGACGGCGATTTCGTAACTGGCAACTTCAATATTGATATTCAAGACGACGCGCCGGTCGCCGAGACCGTCACGAATGCGGTGACGCTTGACGATGAAGCGCAGACGCTGTTCCCGGGTAATTCCGGCGGTAGCGGCGACGTCGCAGATGCGAAAGTCGCGACCGGTCCCGCCGGGGCGCTCTTTGCTCCTGGCGCGGACGGTGTGTCGGAGATGACGATCTCCGGCGGTGCGTTCCAGGTGGTCTTCTCGGAAAGTGGCTTTGCTCAGGTCGAAGACGTTCAGTGGGACGCTGGCGCCAAGGGCCTGGACGGTGCAACGACCTTCACCGCGACGGGTGCGTCGTCGGGTCAGATTGCCGCTGTTCTGAAGATCAATGTCGACGGTTCCTACTCGTTCGAGCTGAAGGCGCCTGTTGCGCATGAGACGGCTGGCACGACGGAAGAGAACAAAGAGATCACGATCGGCTTCACGGTAACGGACGGCGACGGCGACAAGTCGACCGGCTCGCTGAAGGTCCTCGTCAACGATGACGTTCCGGTTGCCAAGGACGTGGTTGTGGCGCGTGTTCTGGACGACGAAGCACAGGCCGTCTTCCCGGGCAACAACGGTTCGAACCTGCCGTTCAACGGCACGGATGCGAGCCCGAACTACAAGACGGTATCCGGTGGTCCCGGCACCCTGTTTACTGCCGGTTCCGACGGTCTGCAGGCTGTGACGCTGGTGGGTGCGAGCTTCTCGGTCATCTTCAAGGACAGCCAGGGCTTTGCCGGTCAGGAAAGCGTGACCTGGGGTGCTGGTGTGCCGGGCTCTGGCGGCTCGACCACGTTTACGGCAACCAGCACGAACTATC
>NZ_ALJF01000025.1 GCF_000300855.1 Agrobacterium albertimagni AOL15
AGGATCAAACTCTCAAGTTGAGAATTCAATCGTGACTAATCACTTTATGTTCTGAATCGACGAGAACTCACTCGATTGAAAACGCATCACTGCGCTACCAATCTGGTGTTCTCATATCAAAACGTGACCGTCATCTTGTCTTCTAAGACAAAGTGTCTCCACTTCATCTACGCAAGACCGCCGCCCACGTTTCTCTTTCTTCCATCTTCAATTGTCAAAAAACAGACGGACCAAAACCCGTCGAAAATCCATCACCGCCCAACCCTCAAGTCGGGCAACAAAACCAGCATCGCAGCCAATTTCAAGAGATTTTCAAGAACGAAGGACTTCGTCGCTAGCAGCGCCGCCGCCCTCGTCAGTGAGCGGATGTATAGATTCGCTTCTCCGAGCAGTCAACAGGCTTCTTCGAGAAAATCTGAGAAAATCGACAAGCAGTTGAAATTGCAAGATTTTTCAAACACCGCATATCTGACAGCCCACGGACCCCAGCGTTTGACGCCCCTTTTGCCTCAAAATACCGTCCAATCCCCGCCCCTGGCACCTCTCTCTGACCGCGCCATGTCCCCTCGCATAGGTGCATGCCCTCGTGTGCGCGTGCGCGTGCCGCGCAATTTCCATATTTGCCTGATCTTAAGGCGGTCGTCCGCCGCGATTTGACGGGTCGGGCCAAAACATGAGACATGAAGACGTGATCCAGTCGAAGAACCGGCCAGGGCCCTGCCCTTACGCCACAGACCAGAAGACGGCATGACGACAGACCGCGACCTGATGCGCTCGCTTGGTGGTGAGCCTCCGATCCTGGCCGACGGTCTTCGTGCGCCCGATCGCCGGGAGATCTCCCTGCGCTGGCTGTCCGGCACCTTCCTCACCGGCATCACCTCCTGCATTCTGATGGGCGTCGCCTTGTTTGCCGCACTCGACGGCCGCCAGCAGCTCGCCATCCCGGCCGAAGCCTTTGCCGTCGTGCCGCCCGATCTCGGCGACGGTTCCGCCGAGGAAACCATGCGTGGCGACAGGATCTTCGCCCCCAAAATCGCAGCTCGCCCGGTCGACAAGGCCATTCTCGACGTGCCCACCGTCTTCAAGGACGGTGAGCGCGAGGTGGTCCGCAAGCTGCCCTTCGCCCATGTGAAGATGGTTCTTGCCGCCGACTATGCCAATCAGGAGCGCTATCCGCGTTTCGACCCGCTGGCGATCTTCGCCACCGACGACACGCCCCCGGCGGTCGCCAATCGCACCGGCTCGCTTTATGGTTCGGATGTCGAATCCGAGGTCATTCTGAAGTCGAGCCCCTTTCCGACGGTTCCGAACAAGCCGCTGGCCGGCGAAATGACCTTTGACGAGGTCGAAGAGAATGTCCGCTCGAACGGCTCCGTGCTGACCGACGGCAATGCCCAGGTCGCGGCCCTCTACTATATCGACCCGCGTCGCTTCGATGCCGAGGAAACGGGGCTCGATCTCTCCGTTGGCATGGCCGCGCGCATCGTTGAAGAAAACATGAGCGTCGCCGAACCGGAGATCATCACGCCGATGACCCCGGAATATGCCGACGACATCCTGCCGGTCCGACGGCCGCAATCCGTGGCCGCTCTGATGCAGGCAGCCGGCTACCCTGAGTCCAAGGCCGAGGATGTCGGCAAGGCATTGGCGCCTTTCATGAAGGGCGACGAGCTCGTCGAGGGCGACGTGATCCGCGTCGGGCTCTTGCAGCGTGGTGAAGAGGTCCGCCTCGTGCGCTTTTCCCTCTACCATCGGGCCGATCATATCGTGACGATGGCCGTCAATGACGTCGGCCGTCTCGTCGAGGGTGCGGAACCGCCGGAACTCGACGCCGTGGCGGGTGCGTTCGAGACCTCCCAGCCGGCGCTGATGTCCGGCCGCGATCTGCCCCGCGTCTATGACGGCATCTACCGCGCCGCCCTATCCTACGGGATGAACCAGGATCTGACGGCCCAGGTCATCCGGCTTCTCGCTGCCAATGTCGATTTCCAGGCACAGTTGAAGCCGACCGACATGCTCGAAGCCATCTTCTCCGTCACCGACGATGAAGGTCGCGCGACCGAGGACAGCGATCTCCTCTATGTGCGCGCCCGCTTCGGCGACTCGATCACTCAGTTCTACCGCTTTCAGGATCCCGAAGACGGATCGATCGACTATTTCGATGAAAACGGCAAATCGATCCGCCAGTTCCTGCTGAGAAACCCCGTGCCGAATGGCCGCTTCACCTCGGGATTTGGCATGCGCCGGCATCCGATCCTCGGTTACTCGCGCATGCATACCGGCGTCGACTGGGCAGCCCCGCGCGGCACGCCGATCATTTCCGCCGGCAATGGCGTCGTCGAGAAAGCCGGCTGGGCCTCCGGCTACGGCAACCAGACGCTGATCCGCCATGCCAATGGTTATGTCACCTCCTACAATCACCAGAGCGGCATCGCCAAGGGCATCGTGCCCGGCGCCAAGGTCAACCAGGGCCAGGTGATCGGCTTCGTCGGCTCGACCGGCGCCTCGACCGGCTCGCACCTGCATTATGAGCTGATCGTCAACGGTACGAAGGTCGATGCGATGAAAGTTCGCCTGCCCGGTGGCAAGGCGCTCGAGGGTCCGGCACTTGCCGCCTTCCAGCAGGAGCGCCAGCGCATCGACACCCTGCTGCAGAGTGGTGGACGCCCGGCCCAGGTCGCAAGCCGCTGAACTGAACCATCGACCCCTCGGACAAACGAAAAACGGCGGCCCGCAAGGACCGCCGTTTTTGTTTTTGGACTGACGACGCAGTTGGGCTCAGGCCGCAGCGCTGACCGATGCCTTGGGCGAGATCAACAACCGGTCGCTGCCCGCCTCGATCGTCACATCGGATCCATCGAGCACCTGACCCGATAGGATCTGCTCCGCGAGCGGATCCTGCAGGTATTTCTGGATCACCCGCTTCAGCGGACGGGCACCATAAACCGGGTCGTAACCCTTGTCGGCGAGCCAGGCGCGGGCGTCCGGGGCGAGATCCAGGCGGATCTTGCGCTCCGACAGCAGCGACAAAAGCCGCTTCATCTGGATATCGACGATCGCGCCCATCTCCGTCCGGCGCAGCCGGTGGAAGAGGATGATCTCATCGACACGGTTGAGGAATTCCGGTCGGAACGAGGCCTTGACCACGTCCATCACCTGCTCACGAACCTGGTCGACATCCTGATCCTCCCCGAGGCTGGTCAGATAATCGGCCCCGAGGTTCGAGGTCATGATGATGATCGTGTTCTTGAAGTCGACCGTCCGGCCCTGCCCGTCCGTCAGACGCCCATCGTCGAGCACCTGAAGGAGAACGTTGAAGACGTCAGGATGCGCCTTCTCGATTTCGTCGAACAGCACGACCTGGTAGGGCTTGCGCCGCACCGCTTCCGTCAGCGCCCCGCCTTCCTCGTAACCGACATAGCCCGGAGGCGCCCCGATCAGCCGGGCGACCGAGTGCTTCTCCATGTATTCCGACATGTCGAGGCGAACCATGGCCGTCTCGTCATCGAACAGGAAACGCGCGAGCGACTTGGTGAGCTCGGTCTTGCCGACGCCCGTAGGTCCGAGGAAGATGAACGAGCCGATCGGCCGGTTCGGATCCTGCAGACCGGCACGCGCACGGCGCACCGCACGCGACACGGCTTGCACCGCATCACCCTGACCAACGACCGATTTCGCCAGGTCGTCTTCCATTCGAAGCAGCTTGTCGCGCTCGCCTTCCAGCATCTTGTCAACCGGGATGCCGGTCCAGCGTGAGACGACATGGGCAATCCCGTCGGGATTGACCACCTCCTGCACCATGTTGCCGGCGGCCGAGCCATCCTGCGCTTCGGCATCCACCAGCTCCTTTTCGAGCTTCGGGATCACGCCATAGGCGAGTTCGCCGGCGCGCTGGAATTCACCCTGACGCTGCGCGATCGCAAGCTCGTTGCGGGCTTCGTCGAGCTGACGCTTGAGGTCTGCGGCAAGGCCAAGCTTCTGCTTTTCCGCCTGCCAGCGGGCTGTCAGTGCATCCGCCTCTTCCTCGAGCGAGGTGAGCTCGGTTTCGAGACGCGCGAGCCGGTCGGCGGAGGCCGCATCGGTTTCCTTCTTCAGCGCTTCGCGCTCGATCTTCAGCTGAATGATGCGGCGATCGAGTTCATCGAGCTCCTCGGGCTTGGAATCCACCTGCATCCGGAGCCGCGAGGCGGCCTCGTCCATCAGGTCGATCGCCTTGTCCGGCAGGAAGCGGTCGGTGATGTAGCGGTTCGAAAGCGTCGCAGCAGCAACCAGAGCGGAATCGGAGATCCGCACCTTATGGTGCTGTTCATACTTTTCCTTCAGGCCGCGCAGGATCGAGATCGTATCCTCGACCGTCGGTTCCTCAACCATAACCGGCTGGAAGCGCCGGGCGAGCGCCGGGTCCTTTTCGACATGCTTGCGGTATTCGTCGAGCGTAGTCGCCCCGACGCAGTGGAGTTCACCGCGGGCAAGCGCCGGCTTCAGGAGGTTGGAAGCATCCATGGCGCCATCGGCCTTGCCGGCACCAACAAGCGTATGCATCTCGTCGATGAACAGGATGATCTCGCCGTTTTCGGCCTGCACCTCGTTGAGCACCGCCTTCAGCCGCTCCTCGAATTCACCGCGATATTTGGCACCGGCAATCAGGGCACCCATGTCGAGTGCCATCAGTTTCTTCTCTTTCAAGCTTTCCGGCACATCGCCATTGATGATGCGCAGCGCCAGGCCCTCGGCGATCGCCGTCTTGCCAACCCCGGGTTCACCGATCAGAACGGGATTGTTCTTCGTGCGACGCGACAGAACCTGGATCGTGCGGCGGATCTCGTCATCGCGCCCGATGACGGGATCGAGCCGACCTTCACGGGCCTCCTCGGTCAGGTCACGCGCATATTTCTTCAGAGCATCGAAGCCCGCTTCGGCATTCGCACCATCGGCGGTCCGGCCTTTGCGGATCTCGTTGATCACCTGGTTAAGGGCGCCGGCCGTCACTCCGCCCTTCTTCAGCGACGCTGAGGTCGAAGCAGAGGATTCAATCGCCAAAGCCAGCAGCAGGCGTTCGACGGTGACGAAGCTGTCGCCAGCCTTCTTGGCCGCGTCTTCGGCGGTCGAAAACACCTTGGCGAGCGGCTGTGCGAGATAAACCTGACCATTGCCGCCGGACACCTTCGGCAGCTTGGCAAGAGCGGCATCATTGGCGATGCGTACCGCCTTCGGATCGCCACCCGCACGGCTGATCAACGAGGAGGCCATCCCCTGCTCGTCGTCGAGCAGAACCTTCAACACATGTTCGGGTGTGAATTGCTGGTGCCCTTCCGACAGGGCATAGGTCTGCGCCGATTGCAGAAAACCGCGCACGCGTTCGGAATATTTCTCGATATTCATCGTCACTCTCCGTTTCCCCGCCCTGCCCGCATTCGGCGCAGGTCGGATGTTGTGGATGAGGCCCCCGAAAGCGGCGGACCCCGGAGCGGAAACCGCTCCCTTGACCGAGATATGGGAGCGGGATTTTGCCCTTTAAAGAGGCAGATAAACGAAAAACTCCGGGCCTGGGCCCGGAGTTTTGCAATCGTCAAGTCGAGCTCGAAAAGCTCATTCCGAAGTGGCTTCGGCAAGAGCGGGCGCTTCGCCGCCTTCGCCATTTCCACCTTCGCCACCTTCATCACCGGCAGCGCTGCGGCGCGGCTGACGACGCGGACGGTTGCCGGCATTGCGACGGCGCGGCTGGCGCTCGGCCCCGGCATCCGCCTGGCTTTCGGCAGCAGCGGCTGCCGCTTCAGCTGGCATCTCTTCGATGACCGGCTGCGGACCCGTACCGGCAATCTCTGCCTGCGGCTGCGGCTGAGCCTGCGGCTCACGCGGCTCGCGCTGGCGGCGCTCATGCTGCGGACGGTTCTGCTGCTGCGGCTGCGGGGCCGGCTGCTGCGAACGTTCGCTGGCCTGGCCGACATTGTCGTCCGAACCGTCGAAGTCCTCGCCATCGCGCTCGTTATAGTCCTGGCGATCGTCGCCGCCCTCGCGGTCGTCGCGCTGGAAGCGTTCCTGCATCTGCGACTGAGCGGCCGCGATGATGCGGTTGTAGTGCTCGGCATGCTGCAGATAGTTTTCCGCCATGACGCGGTCGCCGGCGCTCTGGGCGTCGCGTGCGAGTGCGCCATATTTCTCGGCAATGTGCTGGGCGGTGCCGCGGATCTTCACATCGGGGCCGGAGCTGTCATAGGTCCGGGTCAGCGGGTTCTGGCCCTTGCGGTTGAAATTGTTTCCACCGCCGCCGCCACCGCCGCCATTGTTGTTACGCCCCCGACCACGCTTATTCTGCTGTCCTGGCCTCATAGATGATTCACCTGAATGTCTTTGTTGTGCTGATAAAGGGCAACGTCATTGGCTCTGGTTGAACCGGACCAAGTCTCCACGCGCCGCCGACAGACCGCGCTCTCGCCTTGCTCGCCGCTGGTGAAAGTCGAGTTTACTGAGTTACGCAACAGTCCTGTCGTGCTTCGCTGAGTTCGACAGCGAACCTTTTTCGAAGCCGGCCCAGTCGCGAACGAATCTTCGTTCTTTCCCCGCCGCCCGTTGCGTGCCCGCAAACTATTACGCTTCATCCGGAAAACCAAGCCTTTTTCTATGTTTCCCGTAATTATCCTTAGCAGCCGCAGCAAAAGCGCTAATCAAGCCGCTTCGCAAACACCAGGACACGGTCGTTATCACCATAGTCGCGGCGCTCTTCGACAAGGGAAAAACCTGCCAGTTCAAATATTTGCGCAACATCACGACGCTGGTCGAAACCGATCTCCAGACCGATAAGCCCTTGGTCTTCGAGGTGGCTTGCCGCCCCCTCGGCAATCGCTCGGTAGGCGTCGAGCCCATCCGGACCACCATCCAGCGCTGCCATCGGATCGAACTTGGTCACTTCCGGTTCCAGTCCCTTGACCACATCGCTGCGGATATAGGGGGGATTGGAAACGATGATGTCGAAGCGTTCGGTTGTCTTGTCGAACCAGGAACCTGCCCGCGTGGCAAAACGTGACGCCAGCCCGTTGCGCTCGGCATTCTCAGCCGCTGTCTTCAAGGCATCTTCGGAGATATCGATCCCCACGGCCTCGGCCTCGGGACATTCGTGAAGCAGCGCAAGCGCGATCGCTCCGGTTCCCGTTCCAAGATCGACAAGTCTCGGCTTGCGACCTTGCGCAACCATAGACCTGAGATGTGGCAGGATCACGTCAACCAGGATTTCCGTATCCGGTCGGGTTTCGAGCGTCCCGGCCGACAGCCCGAGATCGAGCCCGTAGAATTCACGCCGGCCGAGGATACGATGGACCGGTTCGCGAGCGAGCCGCCGAAGCACGCCCGCCTCCACCCGTGCCACGCCTTCCTGCGAAACCGGCTTCTCACCCTCGAGCAACAGGGACGTGGGGCTAAGCTCGAGAAGGCCACAGACGAGCACCCGCGCATCACCAGCAGCATCGGCCAATCCAGCCGCCTCGAAGCGCCGCCGCGCCTCGACGATCAGAGACTTAGCCGAGGGCGCCGCGTCCATCATTGGGTTTCGCCGAGCTGGGCGAGCTGTCCGGCCTGATAGTCGGAGATCAGCGCATCCAGCATCTCGTCGAGATCGCCTTCGATCATCCGGTCGAGCTTGTAGAGCGTCAAGTTGATCCGATGATCGGTCACGCGCCCCTGCGGGAAGTTATATGTGCGGATGCGTTCGGAGCGGTCGCCGGAGCCGACCTGGCTTTTTCGGTTGGCCGATCGCTCGCTGTCCAGCTTGTGCCGCTCGATGTCGTAGAGCCTCGACCGCAGCACCTGCAGAGCCTTGGCGCGATTCTGGTGCTGTGATTTCTCCGAGGACGTCACGATCAGGCCGGTCGGCAAATGCGTGATGCGCACGGCCGAGTCCGTCGTATTGACGTGCTGGCCACCGGCACCCGAGGCGCGCATCGTGTCGATGCGGATGTCTTCGGGCTTGATCTCGATGTCGATGTCTTCGGCTTCAGGCAGCACTGCAACGGTTGCCGCAGAGGTGTGAATACGTCCGCTCGCTTCAGTCTCCGGCACGCGCTGCACGCGGTGTACGCCGGACTCGAACTTCAGTTTGGAAAACACGCCACGACCGCTGATCGTGGCGATGATTTCCTTGTAGCCGCCGGCTTCCCCTTCGCTGGCGGAGAGCACTTCGACCTTCCAGCCCTTGGTCGAGGCAAAGCGCTCATACATCCGGAACAGGTCGCCGGCAAAGAGTGCTGCCTCGGACCCGCCGGTTCCGGCGCGGATTTCGAGGATCGCGCTCTTTTCGTCGGCCGCGTCCTTCGGCAGGAGCAGGATCTGCATCTCGTCTCCAAGTGCCTCGATCCGGCTTTCGAGTTCGGGCAGCTCCATCTCCGCGAGCTCGCGCATCTCCCGGTCCGTCGCCTTGTCGGACAGCATGGCGCGCAAGCCGTCGGCCTCATCGATCGCAGCCTGGTATTCGCGGATCTTCTTCACGACCGGCTCGAGTTCGGAATATTCCGATGCGAGCTTCACATAGACGTCGGCTGCCGGTCCCGCAGACATTCGCGCCTCGATCTCGCCGAAGCGGCGTTCGAGTTCGCGCATTTTCTCGACAGGAAGCTTCGCCACCCTTTACTCCAAGGTCAGTCGTCAAAGTCAGACGGGGATGTTGTGCTCTTCCGCATGGCGAAGGAGCAGGTCGCGCACTGACACGCCCGGGGTGTCGTCGTCAAGCGCAGCCATCAGAACCTCGGAGAGCTGACCGATGTCGAGACCGAGCAGCATCGCCTTCACCGGACCGATCGCGGTCGGCGACATCGAGATCGAACGGAAGCCGATGCCGAGCAGTGCCATGGCCGAAAGCGGCTTCGACGCCATCTCACCGCACAGCGTCACCGGGGTCTTGTTGCGCTCGCCGGCACGGACGATATCCCTGAGAATCCGGAGGAACGGCCGCCCGAGCACGTCGAAGCGGTCGGACACCCGTGCATTGCCGCGATCAACGGCCATGGCAAACTGGAACAGGTCGTTCGATCCGACCGAGACGAAATCCACCTCGTCCATCAGCTCGTCGAGCTGCCAGAGCAGCGCCGGCACTTCGAGCATCGCGCCGAACTGCAGCTTCTTCGGCAGTTGATGACCGAACTTGGAGATGTGCTGGATCTCCTTCTGCATCAGCTCGCGCACGGCCCGGATCTCCGAGACCTCGGTGACCATCGGCAGCATCATCTTCAACTCGGCGCCGGAGGCTGCCTTCAACAGCGCGCGCAGCTGCGTGCGCAAGAGCCCCGGCCGATCGAGCGACAGGCGGATCGCACGCCAGCCAAGTGCTGGGTTCTCTTCTTCCTGGGCGCGGAAATAGGGAACTACTTTGTCGCCGCCGATGTCGAGCGTGCGAAAGGTGACCGGACGACCAGCCGCCTGCTTCAACACATTGCGATAGAAGCTTTCCTGCTCCTCGCCCTTCGGCATCGTGGACGAGATCATGAACTGCAATTCGGTGCGGAACAGCCCGATGCCATCGGCGCCGGAATCGGCCAGCTGCGGCAGGTCGACCAAAAGACCGGCATTCATCTGCAGCTTGATCCGGTGCCCATCCTTGGTGACCGGCTCGACATCGCGCAGCGCCCGGAACTGCTCCTGCCGCTTGGCCCGGAGTTTGACCTTTTCCTCATAGGCCCGCTGCAGATCGGCAACCGGGCGCACATGCACCTTGCCGTCATCACCGTCGATGATGACCGGATCGCCGTTTTCGGCAAGTGCCACTGCACCGGCCGCCTGGCCGACCACGGCGATGCCCATGGCACGCGCGACGATCACCACATGGCTGGTGACGGCCCCTTCTTCGAGCACAAGGCCGCGCAGGTTCTCGCGCGGATAGTCGAGCAATTCGGCCGCTCCCATGGCGCGGGCAAAGACGATCGCATCGTTCGGGAAACCTTCGGCCGCACTGTGCGGCGAAAAGCCGGTCAACTGGCGCAGCAACCGGTTCGCGAGATCGTCGAAGTCGTGCATGCGCTCGCGCAGATAGGGATCGGTCAGGCGCATCATGCGCGCCTTGGTGTCGCTCTGTACCTTCTCCACCGCAGCTTCCGCCGTCAGACCGTTGTGGATCGCCTCTTCCATGCGCCGCACCCAGCCCTGGTCATGGGCGAACATGCGGTAGGTTTCGAGCACGTCGCGATGCTCGCCTTCCATGGAAATCTCGCGCCGCGACAGCATGTCGTCGATCGAGATCCGGAGTGACCCCAGGGCCGTCGCCAGACGGCGGATTTCCGTCTCGCTGTCTTCGTTCAAAAGATTGGTGACGACGATGCGCGGCTCGTGCAACACGACATAGCCGAGACCGATGCCTTCGGAATAGCTGTCCCCGTCGATCGAGACGGGTCGCGTCAGGTCGAGTTCGAGCCCGGGACGAGTGATCTTCTTGAGCTCGCCGGTGGCGATCATCTCCGCAATCACCATCGCGGTCGTCTCGAGCGCCTCGAGCTCGTCCTCGCGATAGTTCCGCTGCGCCTTGTTCTGTACGACGAGAACGCCAAGGCTTCGTCCGGCGCGCAGGATCGGCACGCCGAGGAAGGAGTGGTAGATCTCTTCGCCGGTTTCCGGCAGGTAACGGAAGGCCGGATGCGCCTGGGCATCCGAAAGATTGAGCGACTGCGCCGAGGCCGCGATCGTACCGACGAGACCCTGGCCCATCTTGAGCTGCGCCAGGTGAACCGCGTCCTTGTTCAGACCTTCGGTGGCATAGAGCTCGAGAACGCCGTCGGAGCGGAGCACATAGACGGAGCACACCTCTGCGACCATGTTGTTCGCGATCTGGCGAACGATCCGATCCAGTCGCTCCTGCGGCTCGAGCGGCTCCGCCATCAATTCGCGTAGCCGCTTGAGGAGGACGCGGGGACCCGCAGAAAGGTCTCTCATCGCGTTTTTGCTCCACTTCCCATTGGTCAGCGGATTGTTACCCTTGCCTTTTCAGGGGTCGGGTCACGCGAGTCCGCTCTCAGGAATCAATTCTTATCCAGACCGTAGCAGGAATGCAAAGTCCGAACCGCGAGCTCGGCATAGGGGCCGTCGATCAGGATCGAGATCTTGATCTCGGAGGTCGTGATCGCCTTGATGTTGATGCCCTTCTCGGCCAGCGCCCGGAAGGCGGTCGCGGCAACACCCGCATGGCTGCGCATGCCGATGCCGATGACGGACACCTTCACGAGACCCTTCTCGCTCTGGACAACGTCAAAGCCGATCTTCTCCTTGTTGGAGCCGAGAACGGCGAGCGCCTTGTCCACGTCACCCGAGGGCACGGTGAAGGTCATGTCGGTCTTCGAACCGTCTTCCGAGATGTTCTGGACGATCATGTCGACATTGATGTGGGATTCAGCCAGCGGCCCGAAGATCGCAGCGGAAACACCCGGCCGGTCGGCGAGGCGCCGCAGCGAGATCTGGGCTTCATCCTTGGCATAGGCAATACCGGCGACGACTTCCTGTTCCACGATCTCTTCCTCATCGCAAATCAACGTACCGGGCGGGTTCATCAGATCACCCATGCCCGGTGCATCGGGATCTTCAAAGCTGGAGCGCACGAAGGTGCGGACCTTGTGCACCATGGCGAGTTCGACGGAGCGAACCTGCAGCACCTTGGCGCCGAGCGAGGCCATTTCGAGCATTTCCTCGAACGCGATCTTCTTCAGGCGGCGTGCCTTGGGCTCGATGCGCGGGTCGGTCGTGTAGACGCCGTCCACGTCGGTATAGATATCGCAGCGGTCAGCCTTCACGCCAGCAGCGATCGCCACGGCAGACGTATCCGAGCCACCACGGCCGAGCGTCGCGATGCGGTTATCAGGACCGATGCCCTGGAAACCGGCGACGACCGCCACTTGGCCCTCGCCCATGCGGCGAATGATGTCGGTGCCGTCGATCTCCTGGATGCGGGCAGCACCATGAGCATTGTCGGTCTTGATCGGGATTTGCCAGCCCTGCCAGGAGCGGGCATTGATGCCCATCGACTGGAGAGCGATGGCGAGAAGACCGGATGTGACCTGTTCGCCGGAGGCCACGACCGCATCATATTCGCGCGCATCGTAGAACGGCGAGTCGGCACCCGCGACCTTGGGCATGGTCTGCACCCAGTCGACCAGCTCGTTCGTCTTGCCCGACATGGCGGAGACGACGACGGCCACTTCGTGACCCGCATCCACTTCGCGTTTCACATGGCGCGCGACGTTATAGATGCGATCCAGATTGGCGACGGATGTCCCGCCGAACTTCATGACGATGCGAGCCATAGACTTGAACCATATGCCCTTGAAAGACGCCGGAACCCCGGCACAGAAACACCGACCTGAGCGGATAAGCCTCAGGTTGCGGGGCTTTTAGTCTATATGTTCCCGGGGCGCAACGGCCACTTGCCCCCCAAACGGTACGGTAAGGCGCGGTTTTTTCGGTGCCGCAATGCCCCTGGAACCCTGCCATAATTTGGATCGAATTCGGGAGCCAACCATGACACGACGCTCAGGCTGGGAGGCTGGGCTGTCGCACACGGGTCGACCGATACCGGACAGGGCGTCATGAAAGTTGCAGACGAATTTCCCGAGGTTCTCCAGGGCGACACGCTCCCGCCGCCCTCTTTCTTCAACAGGCATGCGAAGTCGATCGCAGCGATCATGGCTCTCGTCGTCTTCGCCGCCGTCGGTTATGCCGTTTACCGACTGACGGAAGAGGTCAGCTATGCGGATGTCCTGCGGTCGCTGGCCGCGACGAGTACCGCCTCGATCGCACTTGCGATCATCTTCACCATGCTGAGCTTCTTGACACTCTGCTTCTACGACCTGAACGCACTGTCGTTCATCGGCCGCAAGCGCCCCTGGCCGGAAGTCGCGCTCACCGCCTTCAGCGCCTATGCCGTCGGCAATGTCGCTGGTTTCGGAGCCCTGTCGGGCGGCGCGATCCGCTACCGCGCCTATTCCCGCGCCGGCCTGTCACCGGATGAAATCGGCCGCATCATCGCTTTCGTCACGCTTTCCTTCTCACTTGGCCTCGCAATTCTGACTACCGGAAGCCTGATACCGATGGCGGGCGAAATCGCGCCGCTCCTCGGCATGACCTCCGGGACGCTTGCGACGGTCAGCGCCGCGATCCTGCTCGCGATCCTCTTGCTTCTCGGCATCGCCCGGCGCGGCCGTCTACGGATTGCCGGCCGCACACTGAACCTTCCCGATACCGGGACCCTGTCCCGGCAATTCCTGGTGACCGTTCTCGACGTCGCCTTTGCCGCCTCCGTACTTTACGCGCTGTTGCCGACGGAGGCGCAGATCTCCTGGCCGGCCTTCTTCGTTGTCTTCGCGGTTGCCATCGGCATCGGCGTCGTCAGCCATGTACCGGCGGGCCTCGGCGTCTTCGAAGCCGTCATGCTCGCCGCCCTCGGCTCCCAGGTACCGGCCGATGCCTTGCTAGCCTCGCTCGTCGTCTACCGCGCGATTTACTATGTCCTGCCGCTGGTTATCGCGATCCTCCTGGTCACGGCCACGGAATTGCACCGGCTGAAATCGAGCCCGCTGGCATCGGGTGCGGCAAGAACTGCCGGCCGCCTTGCGCCGACTCTTCTCGCGGCCCTCGCCCTCGTTCTCGGCGCCATGCTCGTCCTGTCGAGCGTCACGCCGACGCCCGGCGACAATCTCGACCTGCTCGCCGGGTTCCTGCCGCTCCCCGTTGTCGAGGGCGCGCATTTCCTCGCCAGCATTCTCGGCCTGATGCTTGTCATCGTCGCCCGCGGCCTCGCCCAGAGACTGGACGGTGCCTGGTGGGGCGCCCTCGTTATCGCGCTGCTCGCTCTGGCCCTGTCGCTTGCCAAGGCGGTCGCCATCTATGAAGCGGCCCTTCTGGCCATTCTGGTCCTCGCGCTCCTCCCGAGCCGCCGGCTATTTCATCGCAAGGCGTCTCTCGGCCAGGCGCTGACGTCTTCCTGGCTGCTCGCCGTCGCCATCCTGATCGGCGGCGCGATCGTCGTGCTGCTCTTCGTCTATCGCGATGTCGAATACAGCCATGCGCTCTGGTGGCAGTTCGCCTTCGATGCCGAAGCGCCCCGCTCGCTGCGCGCCATGCTCGGCCTCACCGTGGTTGCCATGGGCGTCTGCCTCTTCAGCCTCATGCGCCCGGCAGCCCCGGCCATCCGTCCAGCTGACGGGGAGGAACTGGCGAAAGCCGTCGCCATTTTAGACCGGAACGACGTGGCCGACGCCAATCTAGTGCGCACCGGCGACAAGTCGGTCATGGTCTCGCCCGATGGCGAAGCCTTCCTGATGTACGGACGTCAGGGCCGCTCGTTGATCGCATTTCTCGATCCGATCGGGCCTAAATCCTCTCGCGACGAGCTCGTCTGGCAGTTTGTCGAGAAAGCCCGTGCGAGCGGATGCCGCGCCGTCTTCTACCAGGCTTCACCCGCCATCCTGCCGGTCATTGCCGATGCCGGCATGAAGGCGTTCAAACTCGGCGAGATGGCCGTGGTCGATCTCGAGCGCTTCGACCTCAAGGGCGGCAAATGGGCGGGCCTGCGCCAGACCGCTGCCAAGGGCGAGCGCGACGGCCTCACCTTCGAGATTATCCCGACGGAGGGTTTAGCCCCGATTCTCGACGATCTCCGCCAGATCTCCAACGCCTGGCTCGACCATCACCGGGCGAAGGAGAAGGGCTTTTCCCTCGGCGCTTTCACCGATGGTTATATGACAGCACAACCGGTCGCCATCCTGCGCCACGAAGGCCGGATCGTCGCTTTCGCCAACCTGCTACTGACGGACACCCGCGAGGAGGCCTCGATCGATCTGATGCGCTTCGCCCCGGATGCCCCGAAAGGCGCGATGGACTTCCTCTTCGTCCGCCTGATGACGACACTGCGCGACCAGGGCTATCGCCATTTCAACCTCGGCATGGCGCCACTCTCGGGTCTCTCACGCCGCGAGGTAGCCCCTGTCTGGGACCGCGTCGCCAACACCTTCTATGAACACGGCGAACGCTTCTACAACTTCAAGGGCCTTCGCGCCTTCAAGTCCAAATTCCATCCCGACTGGCAGCCGCGTTATCTTGCGGTCGCCGGTGGTCTCAATCCCGTATTGGCCCTGCTCGACGCGACACTACTGATCGGCGGCGGCCTGAAAGGCGTGGTGAAGAAATGAAATCCCTGCTGCGGACGACCATCCTCGCTCTTCCCCTCCTCGCGGCTCTCACCCACCTCATCCCGGACAACAATGCCTATGCGGAGGACCCGCCGCTCGACACCGGCATGATCCCCTCGCCCCTCACTCTCATGCCCGACGGTGATCCCCAGGCGCTTGTGGTGCTGCTCTCCGATGCACCAGGATGGCAACCGTCAGACCAGCTGGAAGCGGAACGGCTGCAAGCCAATGGGGCAATTGTCGTCGGCATAGACACACCCAAATACATCGCATCCCTCTCGCAGGACAAAGGCGACTGCATCTACACAGTTTCGGATATCGAGGCGCTTGCCCACCAATTGCAGCGCAGGGCCGGAAATTCCAATCTCCTCCCGCCCATCATCGCAGGTCGCGGCGAAGGCGGCGCTCTCGCGCTTGCCATCCTCGCCCAGACGCCGAAGGCCACGATCGGCCAGACGCTCGCTCTCGATCCCGAGGCCGGCGTCCCGCTCACCAAGCAGTTCTGCACCCCGGCGGAAAAGAAGGTCGTCGGCGACAGGATGATCTACGGCCTCAGCCCGGGCGAGCTGCCCGATCCCGCAACCGTTCTGTTCAGTCCGGCAGCCAAGGCCGACGCCCGTGCCCACGTGGCCGCGCTCGAAACCAGCCATCCGGACATAGACCAGCGCGACGCTGGCAGCGATCCGTCGAAATCCTTCTCCGACACCATCGACGAATTGATCGCCGCCGGCAACGCCACCGAGACGCCGCTCGGTCTGCCGCTCACCGTCCTCGACGCTGTGCCGACCCGAGATACGATGGCCGTAGTCTATTCCGGCGACGGCGGCTGGCGCGATCTCGACAGCCAGGTCGGCACCAATTTCCAGGCGTCCGGCATCCCGGTCGTCGGCGTGGATTCGCTGCGTTATTTCTGGACGAAGAAGACACCCGAGCAGACAACCGCCGATCTCGCCACGATCATCCACACCTACGAGAAACGCTGGAAGGTGAAACACGTGCTGCTGATCGGCTATTCCTTCGGCGCTGACATCCTGCCCGCCGCCTACAATGGCCTGCCCGAAAAGCTAAAACCGCGCGTCGCCCAGATCAGCCTGCTCGCACTCTCGCATCAGGCAGACTACGAGGTCTCAGTTTCCGGCTGGCTGGGCACAAGCAACGGCGGGGTATCCGATCCGCTGACAGACGTGGCGAAGATCGATCCGTCGATCGTTCAGTGCATGTTCGGCACGGAGGAAGAGGATGATGCCTGCAAGCAGCTGGTCGGCGGACCGGTCGAGACGATCGGCATCAAGGGCGGCCACCATTTCGACGGGGATTACCCCGCTCTCGCGAAGCGGATCCTCGACGGGCTCGACAAACGAATGGTCAAATAGAAAGAGGGAGCATTTCGCTCCCTCTCAAAGTGATGGTCGATAGCCTTAGCGGCAGGCGCTCGGGTCTCGTTCGCAGCGCTCCTGCATCATCCGCCTCAAGGGAAGCCGTCCCGGGTCGCTTTGTCGCTCGATCTCGCGTCCGCGCCTGTCATTGTCGACGCGGCGATCACGATCGCGGTCGCGTCGGTTGTCGCGCACATCACCGTCTCGCCAGCGGTCTCGATCACGATAGAACGGTCGGCTGCGGTAATGATCGTCCCAGTAGCGACCGATGCTGAAGGTCACGGTCGGGATGCCGAGCGGGCGATAATATTGCGGCCCCACATTGACGCGCCGCTGCGAATAGGTCGTCTGCAGATAGGATCCGGAAACCCAGCCGCGATACCCGGCAAAGGCGACGTCGCACCAGTTGGCGCTGGAAAGGCAGCCCTGGATGTTCACGCGGGTGCCAGACGGGATTACGACGACCGCCGGATACTGCGTGCTGGGCCCTGACCGCATGTTGACATTGGCCGTCGAGAAGGCCGAGGCCGCCTCGGCGACTGCCGGCAAGGCGCCTGCGGATGCAGCCAGCGCTGCAGCGAACCAGATTGACTTCATGATCGTGATCTCCTGTCTGCGCAGAACCGGCGAGCCGGTCTTGTCTGGCAGGGCAACGCGCAATTGCGTCTGCCGGTTCCGCTCGGGCGCCGCACCTGCGACGTCTCCACCCTTGACTTTAAAGGTCATCGAGACGACTTCATGACCAAACGCGCCAGGAGGTTCCGTCATGAGTGCAGAGGCCCGCACCACCATCGATCAGTCCGAAGTCGACCGCTTTTCCGCAATGGCGGCCGAGTGGTGGGATCCAACCGGCAAATTCAAGCCGCTGCACAAGATCAATCCGGTGCGCCTCGCCTATATCAGGGACAAGGTGGTCGAGCATTACGGCCGCGATCCGAAGAGTCCCCGCCCGCTGGAAGGGCTGCGTGTCCTCGACATCGGTTGCGGCGGCGGCCTTCTGTCCGAACCCGTTGCCCGCATGGGCGCGAGCGTGCTCGGCGCCGACGCTTCAGAGAAGAACATCAAGATCGCCATGACCCACTCCGCCCAGAGCGGCGTCGATGTCGATTACCGTGCCGTGACGGCCGAAGCGCTCGCGGCTCAGGTCGAGACCTTCGACATCGTACTGAACATGGAAGTCGTCGAGCATGTTGCCGACGTCGATTTCTTCCTCTCGACCTGCGCCTCCATGGTTCGCCCCGGCGGCCTGATGCTCGTCTCCACCATCAATCGGACGCTGAAAGCCGCAGCCCTTGCCATCGTCGGCGCCGAATATGTCCTGCGCTGGCTGCCCCGCGGCACCCATCAATACGAGAAGCTGGTCCGTCCCGAGGAAATCGAACGGCCCCTCTCGGCAAACGGCATGCAGATCCTCGAAACCAAGGGTGTCTTCTTCAATCCACTTCAGAACCAGTGGAATCTCTCGGCAGACATCGATGTGAATTACATGATGCTGGCGAGACGCCCGGGATCGGCGACATGACGGCGCCGCAGACGATCATCGACTTCTGGCTCCGCCACGGCCCGGAAGCCTGGTTCTCACGCAACGAAGCGCTCGACGCCGAAATCGCAGCGGACTATGCCGAGCTGCATTTCCAGGCCTCGCGCAACGAACTGTCGGATTGGCAGGAGACCCCGGAGGGCACCCTCGCCCTCCTTCTGCTGCTCGACCAGTTTCCGCGCAATCTCTTTCGCGGCAGCGCGCATTCCTATGCAACCGATCCGCTTGCCCGAACGATTGCGCATCACGCGTTGGCCAAGGGTTTCGACAAGCAAGTCGAGCCGATCCTGCGGCCCTTTATCTACCTGCCCTTCGAACACTCGGAAGACATGGAAGACCAGCGCTACAGCGTCTCGCTTTTCGAGAAGCACCGCGACGAGACCGGGGACGCAGAAGCGCTGAAATGGGCCGTTCTGCATCTGGATCTGATTGAGCGCTTCGGTCGCTTTCCACACCGCAACGCCGCTCTTGGCCGCAAGACAACGCCCGAAGAGCAGGCCTATCTCGACGAAGACGGTTTCAAGGGCTAAGCCCTTGATCAGACGGGCAAGGCTTTGACGGCTGACATCAGATCGGCCTGCGCTTCGAGATTTTCGGCGGTCAGCTGCTTGATGCGCTCTCGATTGACGAGATAGGGGCCACCGTCGGCGGTGAAGGCACTTTTGAAACTGAAGGCGTCCGGACAAGGCCCCTGATCTGCCAGAAGCTCGAAGCGCCGCACTGCCTCGCTCCAGCCGGGTGTCTCTCCCGCCTTGACCCAGAAGAGCACCAAAGGCGGCCAGCCCTGTCGCTCGTTCCACTGACGCGCATGCTTCAGGGCATCCGCATGCACCCCTGCATAGGTGAAAGCGACAAGGCACTCGATATCGAGCCATAGCGAGAGTGACGACACACCGCTGTCTCGACCGATCTCCCTCAGAAAGCGTGGAAAAACCTGTTCGCCCCAGCTTTCAGGCCCTGGCTCACCCGCATAGCCCGAGCGACCGACAAAACCGGCCGCACGGCTTGCAGCCTCGAAGTTGAACGGTTCTCTGAGCGAAAATCCCTGCACAGACCCCGTAAGATAAGCCTCCGTATGGACGCCGAAATTATAGATCGCGAGATGATGCGAGGCGGTCGTCAATTCACGTCATCAGGCAGGACCGGCAGCGGCGCGATCTCGATCCCTTCCTCGATCAGCGATTTGACCTCGACGGGCGAGGCCTGGCCGATGATGCCGCGGGCTTCTGCCTCGCCATAGTGGATCTTGCGGGCTTCCTCGGGAAACTTCTCGCCGACATCCTCGCTGCTCGCGCGGATCTCCCGGATCGCCTCCTTGAGCTTGACGAAGGCCTGCTTCTGTACCTCGGAGACGGCAAGCGCCTGGGTCTCTTCCTTCTGACGGGCGGTCGAGACGGCCGGTGCCATCAGCACCTTGCCCACCTCGGCCGATCCGCAGACGGGGCAGGTCAGGTAACCCGAAGCCTTCTGCCGGTCGAATTCGGCACTCTCCGAAAACCACCCTTCGAATTCGTGGGCTTTTTCGCAGCACAGCGAATAGCGGATCAAACCGTAACGCCTCCCTTGGCGAGGACAGGCGCGATGTCGAGCGCAAAGTCGCGACCGTTCTTCAGGTTCGGGATCTTCGCCCGGCAAGCCTTCACGGCCTCGAGATCGATCTCGGCGACAACAACGTCCTCGCCCGTGCCACCGGCCGACGCCAGCACCTTGCCCCAGGGCCCGACGATCATCGAATGACCGAAGGTCTCGCGCCCATCTTCATGCACGCCCGCCTGGGCGGCCGAAATGACATAGGCACCGTTTTCGATCGCGCGGGCACGAAGCAGGATCTCCCAATGCGCCTCGCCGGTCTGCTTGGTAAAGGCGGCCGGCGTCGTCAGGATCTGCGCACCCGCCATGGCTTCCGCCCGGAAGAGATGCGGGAAGCGCACGTCGTAGCAGACGCCGAAGCCGAGCTTGGCAAATGGCAGATCGGCGACAACAGCCCTCTCGCCCGGCCGGTAGACCGCGCTTTCACGCCAGCTCTCGCCATTGTCGAGATCGACGTCGAACATGTGGATCTTGTCGTAGGAGGTGATCTTCTTGCCGTCAGGCCCGAACAGAAAGGCCCGGTTGGCGATCTTGCCGTCGGCCAGCTTGATCGCGGTCGAGCCGACATGCAGATGGATGCCAAGCTCCTTGGCGAGCTCCGACGCCTTTTTGACAATGAGATCGGTCTCTTCGTCGCGCAACACGGCGGCAAGACCGGCGCGATCCTTCTGCACCGCGCCCGTCATTTCCGGCGTCTGGACATAGATCGCCCCGCGGCGGGCAGCCTCGCGCACGAGCCGCGCCATGCTTTCGGCATTCTTCTCCGGATCGACCCCGGAGCACATCTGGACGGCGGCAGCCTTGAATACCATGACCAATCAGTCCTTAGTTTGCGAGAAGCGGATCGAGCTTGCCGGCCCGGTCGAGCGCATGCAGGTCATCACAGCCGCCGACATGCTGGCTGCCGATGAAGATCTGCGGGAAGGTGTTGCGGCCGGACTTGGCGATCATTTCCTCACGCAGTTCCGGCTTGCCTGTCGCGTCATGCTCGACATAGCCGACGCCCTTCTTATCGAGCAGCGCCTTGGCGCTGGCACAGTAGCCGCAGAATTGCCGTGTGTAGATCGTGACGTCAGCCATGAAGTTCTCCGCCGGAAAGCGTCGGGTAGACAGGGGTTTGGTCCCCTCATATAGGCCCGGCAAGTGCCCTTGCAAAGGTCAAAACAGTGACATCCTGAGCGCCTGCCTTTTTCAGGGCAGTCGTCGCCGCACTGACCGTCGCCCCCGTCGTGTAGACATCGTCGACCAGCACCAGACGCTTGCCGAAGACGTGATCCTGTCGTGCGTCCGGCACCTCGAAGGCACCGCGCACGTTGAGCGAACGCTGGTTCGCCGTCAGGCCCACCTGTTGCTGCGTGCGCTTCCGCCGCACCAGCACGTCCGCGAGAAAGGGTTTGCCCGATTGCCGCGCCAAATGCCGCGCCAGCTCCGCCGATTGGTTGAACATGCGCCGAAACATCCGCATTCGGTGCAGAGGCACGCAGACGATGGCGTCCGCGGCGGCAATTTCCGGAAAGGCTGCCCGCAGCATCCAACCGGCCATCATTGGCGCCAGATCCACCCGATCACGATACTTGAGATCATGCACCAGATGCCGTGCCACCCCCTCGTGGAGGGCGACCGAGCGCAGGCGATCGAAGACCGGCGGATGGGCGATCGCCTGTGGTGAAACCATCCCCTCACCCGGATCATGGGCGAACGGCAGACCGAGAACAGGGCAAAAGGGCTTGTCGATCAGCCGCATACCGCCCCAGCACGCGGCACAGAGCGCATGATGGCTGGCGACACGGGCATGGCAATGAGCACAGGCCGGTGGATAGATGAGATGAAACAGCCCGCGCAGCGCCGATCCGGCATGATGCCGGCTGACGGATGCGCTTTTCTGCACTAAATGAGCCCACATGCATCGACTTTACGCTCGCTCGGGCGTTCGGCCAATGCCGGAACAAGGCTGCAATCCAGGATTCCCGCCATGAACGAGATTTTCGACGAAGCCCTGATCGCCCGCAACCGTGCGCGTGCCATGGCCCGCAACGCGGCCGGCAGCGATTTTCTGCTGGAATTGGCCGCTCGCGAACTCGCCGACCGCCTGTCGCTGGTCGAGCGGCGTTTCGACGATGCGGTCGAACTCTTCGGCGGGACCGGGCTGACCGCAAGGGCGGCACTCGCAACCGGCAAGATCGGCGCTCTCAGGCGCATCGAAACCGATGCCAGTTTCGGCGAAGCGGAGAACCCGGTCACCGTCTCCGGTTACGAAAGCGTGCCGCTCGAGCCGCAATCGGTAAACCTTATTCTCTCGCCGCTCTCGCTGCACCTCACCAATGACACGCCCGGCATGCTGATCCAGATGCGCCGTGCGCTGAAACCCGACGGCCTGCTGCTTGCCGCCATGCCAGGTTCAGGAACGCTTTCCGAATTGCGCGAGGTTTTGCTGGCGGCCGAAACGGAGATCTATGGCGGTGCAAGCCCCCGCGTCATCCCCTTCGCCGACATAAGGGACATCGGCTCGCTCTTGCAGCGCGCGGGGTTTGCCCTTCCCGTCATCGACGAGGAAAGCTTCACCGTCCGCTATGATCACATCTTCGCGCTGATGCGGGACCTCAAGGCCATGGGCATGGCAAATCCGCTCTTGGGACGCAGCCGTCGCCCCGTCTCGCGCAAGTTTTTCCTTCGAGCAGCGGAACTCTATGCCGAACGATTCGCTGATCCGGATGGCCGCATCCGCGCCACCTTCTCGATCGTCTTCCTATCGGGATGGGCCCCGCATGAGAGCCAGCAGAAGCCGCTGAAGCCCGGTTCTGCAAAGATGCGCCTCGCCGATGCGCTCGATCCAGCGCGGCGACAAGATCAGCCCTGACGGCGATCGTTACTTGTTCGCTTCGGTAAAGTGGGTTTCGACAGTGTTGAACGTGCTGAGAAGCGAGCCCGTGAACGCGCTGTAACCGGAAAGCAGTGCCACGCTGATAATGGCGGCGATCAGACTGTATTCGACGGCGGTCGCGCCACGAAGGTCCGACATCAACTGGCGTAAAAGACGCATTCTCGCTCCTGACAGTCTGGATCCGAGATGGTTGCCCCCCGCCCCGGCCAATGGGAATTAGCAGCCGGGGCCTGAGCCATAGCCGTCGATGATGCAGACGGAACCCGGTGTCTTCTGAAGCACGCTGCGGCGGATCGTATACCGTTTGCCGCTCTCGTCCCTCGGGATCGACCCCGTGGTGATCATGTCGAACTCGTCAGGCTGGAAAGCCAGCGTCTTGCGGTCTGTCTTGGAGGCAAGCATGGGGGTCAAGACGAGCGAAAGGGCGATCGCAGCCGTGCCGAACAGCAAGGCGATATTCAAGACCCCGGTCCTGCCCGTTTTGATCGAAGACCGCTCTCGGGACCGTGCGGCCTTCCAGAAATCCTCGTTTACCATATTACGCTCCACACACGTATCCGACGCATGAACAGAGGGTATATTGCGGTAAGGGTTATAAACTTTTGATTAACGACGCGGCTTGGATCAGGCTTTTCTCAGAGAAGATCCTGAAGAACCGGAATGAGCGGCTCGTCCGCCGGCGGCATCGGATACTCGCGAAGCGCCTTGGCCTTCACCCACTTGATCGCCTGCCCTTCCCGCCCCTGCGGAATGCCCTCGTAGCGGCGGCAGATATAGAGCGGCATCAACAGGTGAAACGTCTCGTAGGTGTGGCTCGCAAAGGTGAGCGGTGCGAGGCAGGCCACCTTGGTCTTGATCCCGAGCTCCTCCTCGAGTTCACGCACCAGAGTTTCCTCGGGCGTCTCGCCGGCTTCGACTTTGCCGCCGGGAAATTCCCAGAGGCCCGCCAGAGACTTTCCCTCGGGACGCTGGGCAAGCAGGATGCGATTGTCGGTATCGACGAGTGCACAGGCCGCGACCAGCAGGATGGGCTTCTTCACATCGCTCATGCGGAGGCCTTCCGCCAATAGGCATAACGATAGGCTTCCTCGAAGCCCATCTTGGTGTAGAGCGTCATCGCTTCCGTGTTGTCGGCAACCACCTGCAGCCAAGCGGTCCGCGCACCACGCATCCGGGCCCAGCGCAGTGCCGAGCTCAGGATCTCGATGCCGAGCCCCTGTCGACGGTGATCGGGACGGACAGCGAGCGACATGATGCCTGCAAGATCATTGTCCTGCACGCATAGAGCCGCCGCCAGCGCCCCCTTGACGGCGTCCTCAATCACGAAGAGGCCAGACGCCGGCTTGATGTTTCCAAGGATCTCCGCCAGCGCCGCCTTCAAACCAGGATCGCTGCCATGCACCGCGATATCGGCATCGACATAGCGACCGACATCCTGGGTCGGCAGATGGTCCAGTGTATCCGGAAAAGTCATGCGCCCGAGATCGGCCGTCATGGTGACGACCTCCTCGAAGCATTCCCAGCCGTCGGAGGCCAGAAAGTCGATCAGAGGCCTCGGCGAAAGCGGGGTCTGCCGCACCAAAAGCGGTCGCCCATGCGCCTCGAAACGCTTGCCCGCCTTTTCGATCCGCAGCGCGATGTCGCGGCTATCGGAGGGATCGAGCGGCACGACGCAATTCAACCGCTTGCCGGGATGTCCTCCGGTCAGGCGCACCTGCCAGCTTCCGTCGAAAACGACGCTGCTCGCCGGCCAGGCTCTGAAACCGACGGCCTCAAGACGCCGCACCAGCGGCAGATTTGGATCACTTACCATTGCATGCATTCGGGCATCAGCTCCGATAATCGCCATTGATGGCGACATATTCCTTTGTCAGATCGCAGGTCCAGACCGTCGCCGTGCCCGACCCGAGACCGATGTCGACGGTCACGGGGATATCCTCGCGCTCCATCACGGCGGTGGTCGCCTCTTCCGAATAGGCCGGATCGCGCTCGCCATTCACGGCTACGCGCACATCGCCGAACCAGATTGCCAGCCGATCGCGATCGGCCATCTCGCCGGACTTGCCGACAGCCATGACGATACGGCCCCAATTGGCATCTTCGCCGGCAACGGCGGTCTTCACCAGCGGCGAATTGGCGATCGACAGCGCGATTTTCTTGGCTGCGAGATCGTTTTCGGCGCCCTTGACGGTGATCTCCACCATCTTGCGCGCACCTTCACCGTCGCGCACGACCTGCAGCGCCAGATCCTTGAGGAGATCGTTCAGCGCCGCCCGGAAATCGCCGAGACGGGCATCGTCCGCCCGCTCGACCTTCGCCTGGCCATCGGCCGATGCGGCACCGGTCGCAAGCAGCATCAGCGTATCCGAGGTGGATGTGTCGCTGTCGACGGTGATGGAATTGAAGCTTGGCTCGACGCCTTCAGACAGAAGGCCCTGGAGGGCTACGGGCGCGATATCCGCATCCGTGACCACGAAGGAGAGCATGGTCGCCATGTCAGGCGCGATCATGCCGGCACCCTTGGCAATGCCGTTGATGGTGACGGTCACGCCATCGATCACAGCACTGCGCGTCGCGACCTTCGGATAGGTATCCGTGGTCATGATCGCCTTGGCTGCCTCGAACCAGAAATCACCGGTCGCATCTGTCGCCATCTGGTCGAGCACGCCGGAAAACTTGGTCGCATCCAGCGGTTCGCCGATGACACCCGTCGACGCGAGATAGATCTCGTTCTCCCCGCAGCCCAGCGCCGCCGCTGCCGATTTCGCCGTAAGCTCGGTCGCGGCCCTGCCCTTCACGCCGGTAAAGGCATTGGCATTACCCGAATTGACGACGACGCCGCGCGCCACGCCATGCGCCAGATTCTGCCGGCAGAAATCGACCGGGGCCGATGGGCACTTCGACTTGGTGAAGACACCCGCCACCGAAGCCGGCTCATCAAAGGCCATCAACAGCACATCGGTGCGGTTCTTGTACTTGATGCCCGCAGCCGCGGTCGCCATCCGCACGCCGCGGATCTGAGGCATTTCGGCATAGGTTTTCGGAGCGAGGGGAGAAATGCTGGAAGACATGGCGCGGCCCGTAATGGAAGGCCCGCAAACTGCGGGCCTTGGAACAAACAACGATTGGGGAAGAGCTTACTGCTGCTCTGCCTTGTTGGCTTCTTCGTAGCCCTTGCGCAGGGCTTCGTCGACGATCTCGATCGTCTGCTCGGTCTTCGCCTTTTCGATCAGCTCGAGATACTTGTCGCGCATCACGAGCTGGCGAACCTGCTGCTCGACGGCTTCGAAGGCCGGCGGCGGAGCATCACGCTTGTCTTCGACAAGGATAACGTGGAAACCGAACTGGGTCTGAACCGGGGTCTTCGTGTAAGTGCCCTTTTCGAGCGCGAAAGCCACCTCTTCAAACTCGGGGACCATGCGGCCCTTGGTGAAATAGCCGAGGTCGCCACCTTCCGTCTTGTTCGGGTCGGTCGACTTTTCCTTGGCGATTTCGATGAAGTCCTTGCCGGCATCGAGATCGGTGATGATCTGCTTCGCCTCTTCCTCGGTCTTCACCAGGATGTGGCGGGCGCGCACTTCTTCCTGCTTCGGAAGCGCTGCGACCTCCTGGTCATAGCGTGCCTTCACTTCGTCTTCGGTCACGGCATCGACGACGTTCTTCTTGAAGAAAGCGTTGTGCAATTCGCGTTCGGCGATGAAGGCCATGCGGCGCTTGTATTCCGGATCGTCCTGCAGACCCTCCGCCGTCGCGTTTGCCGCGAGCAGCTTGACGTCGATGGCGCCGGAAAGGGCTGCGACCTTCTTCTGCTCGTCGGGAAGCTGCGACAGCTGCGGATCGAGGTTGGCGACTGCCAAGTCGAGTTCGGACTGGGTGATCTCGAGATCGCCGACCTTTGCGACGACAGTGGCGTCCTGAGCGAAAGCCGCACCGGTGAGGGCCGAGAGGGAAACGCAGGCGGCAAGCACGATTTTATTGAGGCGAAGCATGAAAGACCTTTCGGATGGTGAACCGTTTCAAGACCGTTCGAATCGGGCAAAATATTGTCAGATGCCCGGCGACCGAGGGGATTTGGCACCAGCCTGCGCCGTTGACATCATTCGACCCCCCTCTTATCTGTCACGCAACCTCGCGTCCAGAGTAGTTTCAGGACGCCTTGTGCCTATTCGTCCACGCTAATGGTGGTCTGAAGGGTACGTCAACGATATGACGAAGGTCAGAAAGGACCATCGATATGGTCAGTCTTGGTGGACTTGCGCGCAAAATCTTTGGCTCGTCGAACGAGCGCCGCGTGAAATCCTATAACCCTCGAGTAGCTCAGATCGCAGCCCTCGAAGAGAAGGTGAAGGCGCTGACCGACGAACAGCTCGCCGCCAAGACCGGCGAGTTCCGGGCAGAACTGGCCGCCGGCAAGACACTGGACGATATCTTGGTACCCGCCTTTGCCGTCGCCCGCGAAGGTGCCCGCCGTGCACTCGGCATGCGTCCCTTCGACGTTCAGCTGATCGGCGGCATGATCCTCAACGACAATTCCATTGCCGAAATGAAGACCGGCGAAGGCAAGACGCTGGTTGCGACGCTCGCCGTCTATCTCAACGCGCTCGCCGGCAAGGGCGTGCATGTCGTCACCGTCAACGACTACCTCGCCCGCCGCGACGCAGCCACCATGGCGAAGATGTACAGCTTCCTCGGCATGACCACCGGCGTCATCGTCCACGGCATGTCAGACGACGAGCGCCGTGCGGCCTATGCCTGCGACATCACCTATGCGACGAACAACGAGCTTGGCTTCGACTATCTGCGCGACAACATGAAGTATGAGCGCGGCCAGATGGTGCAGCGCGGCCACAACTTCGCGATCGTCGACGAAGTGGACTCGATCCTCGTCGACGAAGCCCGCACGCCTCTGATCATTTCCGGACCGCTCGACGATCGCTCCGATCTCTACAACACGATCGACGCCTTCATCCCGCTCCTGTCGGAAGAAGACTACGAGATCGACGAAAAGCAGCGCGCCGCCAACTTCTCGGAAGTCGGCACCGAGAAGCTCGAAAACCTGCTGCGGGACGCCGGTCTCCTGAAGGGCGAGAGCCTCTACGACGTCGAGAACGTCGCCATCGTTCACCACATCAATAACGCGCTGAAGGCCCACAAGCTCTTCCAGCGCGACAAGGACTACATCGTCCGCAACGACGAGATCGTCATCATTGACGAATTCACCGGCCGCATGATGCCGGGTCGCCGTTATTCGGAAGGCCAGCACCAGGCGCTCGAAGCCAAGGAAAAGGTGCAGATCCAGCCCGAGAACCAGACGCTCGCCTCGATCACCTTCCAGAACTATTTCCGCATGTACAAGAAGCTCGCCGGCATGACCGGTACGGCGGCAACCGAAGCGGAAGAATTCGCCAACATCTACGGTCTCGACGTCCTCGAAGTCCCGACCAACCTGCCGATCAAGCGTATCGACGAGGATGATGAGGTCTATCGGACCGTCGAGGAAAAGTTCAAGGCGATCATCGAAGAGATCAAGGCTGCCAACGAACGCAACCAACCGGTTCTCGTCGGCACCACCTCGATCGAAAAGTCCGAGCTTCTCGCCAACATGCTGAGCCAGTCCGGCTTCAAGGACTTCAAGGTCTTGAATGCCCGCTACCACGAGCAAGAAGCCTATATCGTATCGCAGGCCGGCGTTCCCGGTGCCGTCACGATCGCCACCAACATGGCCGGCCGCGGCACCGACATTCAGCTCGGCGGCAACCTCGAAATGCGCCTCGACCACGAACTGGCCGAAATGGAGCCGGGCGCAGAGCGCGACGCACGTGCCGAAGCGATCAAGGCTGAAATCGCAGCTCTCAAGCAGAAGGCCCTCGAAGCCGGCGGCCTCTACGTCATCGCCACCGAGCGCCATGAAAGCCGTCGTATCGACAACCAGCTGCGCGGCCGTTCCGGCCGTCAGGGCGACCCGGGCCGCTCGAAATTCTACCTGTCGCTCCAGGACGACCTGATGCGCATCTTCGGCTCTGACCGCATGGACAGCATGCTGCAGAAGCTCGGCCTGAAGGATGGTGAAGCGATCGTCCATCCCTGGATCAACAAGGCGCTCGAACGAGCCCAGAAGAAGGTCGAAGCCCGCAACTTCGACATCCGCAAGAACCTTCTGAAGTATGACGACGTCATCAACGACCAGCGCAAGGTGATCTTCGAGCAGCGCATCGAGCTGATGGATGCGACCGATGTCTCGGCGACCGTCACCGACATGCGCCACGAAGTCATCGAGACCATGGTCGGCATCCATGTCCCGCCGAACGCCTATGCCGAACAGTGGGATGTCGCCGGCCTGAAGCAGAAGGTCGCGACCACCCTCAACCTCGACCTGCCGATCGAGGCCTGGGCTGCCGAAGAAGGCATTGCCGAGGACGACATCTACAACCGCATCATGGAAGCCGCCGACAAGGCCTATGCCGACAAGGCAGAGCGCTTCGGCGCCGAGCTGATGACCTATGTCGAACGCTCCGTCGTGCTGCAGACCATCGACAACCTGTGGCGCGAACACATCGTCAACCTCGACCACCTGCGCTCGGTCGTCGGCTTCCGCGGCTACGCCCAGCGCGACCCGCTGCAGGAATACAAGGCCGAAGCCTTCGAACTCTTCCAGGCGCTGCTTGCCAATCTGCGCGATGCCGTGACCATGCAGATGTCGCGCGTCGAGCTGGTCCGCGAAACCCCGCCGGCTCCGACCCTGCCGCCGATGCAGGCCCACCACATCGACGCCACCACTGGCGAAGACGATGTCGGTGAAGGCTCGGCCGTTCCCGCCAGCGAGCGCGATCCCCAGGATCCGAAGACATGGGGTCCGATCGGCCGCAACGAGCCCTGCCCCTGCGGCTCCGGCAAGAAGTACAAGCACTGCCACGGCGCACTCGAAGCGTGACCGTGAGGGTTTGAGGCTTTTTCAACCTTTCGCCTTTAGCCTCTGACAAAAGGGGAACCGCGCCAAACGGCCCGGTTCCCCTTTTCCTTTGGAGGGCTTGATGTCGGCTGTGACAGCGCGGGAGCACCAGTGGGATTGGCTGCGCGCCTTCCTGATGCTCCTCGGCATCCCCTACCACGCCGCAATGGCCTACAACGCCCGCGTCCTCTGGGACATTCAATCGCCTGAAAAGAGCGAGATCCTGACCTTCCTGAGCGGCGTGCTCGTGACCTTTCGCATGCCCGCCTTCTTCATCGTGGCCGGATACTTCGCGGCCATGATGCTGGAGAGACGCAAGCCCGCATCGTGGCTTCGCGGCCGGATCATCCGCCTCGGAATCCCCTTCCTCACCGGGCTGGTGTTGCTCGCGCCGATCCAGATTGCCGTGATCGATCTCGAAACTGCCCTTACCGGCGCAATCTCGATGACCACGGCGCTCGATCAGGTCGGCGAGGATCTCATCCATCCCGGCGCCAACTGGATCATGCATCTCTGGTTCCTGCCGGCGCTCCTCGCCTATAGCGGGCTCTTGGTGCTGATCATGGCGGGACGCCGCTTCGGGCGTTTAGATCACGTCATCGAGCGCACCGAGGCGATCTGCCGGGCGCGCCCAGGGCTGACGCTCATGCTCCTGATCCTCGCGACCGCGGCATGGGAGATGATGATCCACCTCTCGCATCAGGACATGCTGGCGCGACCGGGTGCCCTTCCCTATCTCCTCGCCCATGGCATCGATCCCTATCTCCGCTACCTGCCCTTCTTCCTGATCGGCGCCGTCCTCAGGGCCTCGCCGGATATCCGTTGTGCTCTCGTCTGGACGAAGGGCTACGGCCTGCCTGCATTCGGCATCGCCGCCGCGATCCTCGCCGCAGCGCTGCGCGGGGTGGAAGCCGGCACTTGGGGCATCACCTACGACGCGTTCGACGGCGCGGCTGCCATCCTCCTGAGCGTCGTTCTCATCGGCATCGCCAAACGCTTCTGGAACCGTCCGGACCCGCGCATCGACCGCATCGTCGACGCCTCCTTCAGCATCTACCTGCTGCACCATCCCATCATCTACGCGCTTGCGGCACTCTTCATCCTGGCGGAATCGCCGCCGGTCGTGGAGTTCTTCCTGATCTGCCTCGCGACTTTCGCCTTGTCCTATGGCATCCACCGCCTGATCCGGCGCTCGCCCCTGGCGCTCTTCCTTTTCAACGGCGTGCGACCCGCCCTCAATTCGGGGAACACCGACCGGCCGGATAGGCGGCTGCCCACACTTCGTTAACCCTGATCTGTCATCACTGGTCACTCTATTCCGACCCAGCGAGAAGTATTGCGTCCGTACCGATGACTGTTCTGGAAGCAGCGGAAAAATGGTTGCCCGCGGGCCTGCGTCTCGTGCGCGCGCTGCGTGCTGAAGACGATACGGCCCGCGCCCAGCGCATGGCCGCGATCGCCTTTGCCGTCCGCATCGTCAGTGCCGCCATCGCCTTCGTGTCGCAGATCATTCAGGCCCGCCTGATGGGCGAGTTCGAATACGGCATTTTCGTCTTCGTCTGGGTTTTGGTCGTTCTCGCCGGCAATTTCTCCTGCCTCGGCTTCCACACCGCCGTCATTCGCTTCCTTCCGCAATACGACCAGGACAAGGCCGATGCCGAGATCCGCGGCTTGACCTCCACGGCACGCCTCTTTGCCATGACGAGCGCGAGCATCCTGGCACTCGGCGGCATCGCGGCCCTGCATTTCTTCGGAAACAGCATCGAGCACTATTACCTCGTCCCCCTCTTTCTCGCCGTCTTCGCCCTGCCGATGATCGCGCTTGGCGACGTGCTTGACGGCACGGCCCGGGCCAATCGCTGGGCCCTGCTCGGCTTGAGCCCCACCTATATCGTCCGTCCGACCCTGATCCTGGCCATCATGCTTCTGGCCGTCAGCGGCGGTGCGCCCGCAACCGCTGTCACCGCTATGCAGGCAGCGCTCGCCGCAACCTATCTGACGACACTCGGACAGTTCTTGCTGGTCGACCGCCGCCTGGTGAACCGCTACGCGCGTGGCGATCGCAAGATCGATTTTGCCGGCTGGTTCAAGGTCGCCCTGCCGATATTCTTCATCGAAGGCTTCGGCTTTCTGCTGACCAATTCGGATGTCATCGTCGTCGGCCTCTATCTGCCGCCGGACCAGGTCGCCGTCTATTTTGCCGCCGCCAAGACCATGGCGCTCATGCAGTTTGTCTTCTTCGCGGTAAAGGCCGGCGCGACGCCGCGTTTTTCCAGCCTGATGGCCGAAGGTGACCGCCGGGGACTGAGCAGCTTTGCGGGCACGGCCGCGCGCTGGAGTTTCTGGCCCTCACTGGCCGTCGGCATCGTCGTCCTGATGCTCGGGGATCTGCTGCTCGGTCTCTTCGGCTCCGCCTTCACCGCCGGTTACATGCTGATGGTGATCCTCTTTGCCGGCAACATGGCAAAGGCGCTTGTCGGTCCGGCCGAAATGCTCCTGACCATGGCCGGGCGACAGCAGCTCTGCGTCGCCGTCTATGCGGTGGCGCTCACCTGCAATATCGGCCTCAACATCACACTGATCCCCGCCTGGGGCCTGGCCGGCGCGGCAACCGCGACCGCCACGGCCATGGCCGTCGAAGCCGTGCTCCTGCACATCGCGGTCCGCCGCGCACTCGGCATCGTCGTCTTCGCCTTTGCCGATCCGCATGCCCTGACGCCCCGCACGGAGGCCGTCCGCCCATGACCGACAGCATCTACGACGAGAGCATGAACAGCGGCGCCAACCGCCTGGTCGGCAGCCTTGCCGGTGCCCGTGTGAAGCCCGTGGCGGAAACGGAGGTCGCGACCGGCCGCGCCGGCCGCCGGCTGAGCATCTATCCGAGCCAGATGGGCTACGAGCTCCAGGACGAACTCGACTACCTGACCTACCGGGTCATGGAAGCCAATGTCTTCTTCGCCCCGCGCTTCCTCGCCCCGGCGATGCCGCGGCTGGAGGAGCGCCAGGTCCGTTTTGCCGTCATCCGTGACGAGGACGATCGCCGCTCGCGCCTGCGTCTCCTCTTTCCCTTCTCGATCGAAAAGCCCGGCTTCTCCGTCGGCCCCTCGATCATTCGTGTCTGGGCCAATCCCTTCGGGCCGCTCGGCACGCCTCTGGTCGATGCCGAAGGGGCGGCGGAGACGATCGACAACATGCTCGACGCTCTCGCCCATGCCGAAGCGCGGCTTCCCGGCGTACTCGTCATTCCGGATCTGCGGCTCGACGGACGTTTCGCCCAGCTCGCCCGTGCCGTGGCGCTTGCCCGTGACCTGCCTCTGACCATCACCAACGAATACCAGCGCCCCATGCTGGAGAGCCAGCTGGACGGACCAGCCTATCTGCAGTCGACGCTCAGCAAGAGCCACCTGCGCGAGATGCGACGTCAGGCAAAGCTGCTCTCCGCCCAGGGAACGCTAAGCTACAACGTCGCCCGCCAGCCGGAAGAGATCCGTCTGCGGATGGAAGAGTTTCTGGCGCTGGAAGCCAGCGGCTGGAAGGGGCGCAAGCGCTCCGCCATGGTCAACGATCGTCTGCGTGCGGCCTTCGCCCGCGAGGCCATCACCAATCTTGCCGAAGCCGATGCCGTGCGTATCCACACGCTCGACCTCGATGGCCGGGCGATCGCCTCCATGGTCGTCTTCATCATGGCCGGCGAGGCCTATACCTGGAAGACCGCCTATGACGAGCGCTATGCGAGGTTCTCGCCCGGCAAGCTGTTGATGGCGGATCTCACCGAATGGCATCTCGACGATGCCAACATCGAGCGCACCGACAGCTGTGCGGCCCCCGACCACCCGATCATGAGCCGCTTCTGGACGGAGCGCGAGGCCATGGGCACCCTGGTGATCGGCCTGAAAACCAATGCCGACCGTGACGTGCGCCAGGTCGGTGCACAGCTGCACATGTATCGCAACACGCGCAACATCGCCCGCATCCTGCGCGACAAGGTGCTGAACCGCCGCTTTGGCGGCTGAAAGCGGGTTGAGCGGCGAGCAAGCGCAGAGGCTCAGCTCGCCTTGGCGATTTCCTGATCCCGCAAGAGCCGGCGGATCACCTTGCCGCTGGTCGTCAGCGGAAGCTCGGTGACGAATTCTACCTCGCGCGGATATTCGTGCATCGACAACCGGTTCTTCACCCAGTCGCGAATTTCGGCCGACAGCGCTGGCTGCGCCGTATATCCGTCCTGCAGCACGACGAAGGCCTTGACGATCTCCGTCCGCAGCACATCCGGCTTGCCGATGACGGCTGCGAGCCGCACCGCCGGATGCCCGATCAGGCAGTCCTCGATCTCGGCCGGCCCGATGCGATAGCCAGACGAGGTGATCACATCGTCGTCACGGCCGAAGAACTGCACATAGCCCTCTTCGTCCTGCCGTCCGAGATCGCCGGTCTTCATCCAGTCGCCGACGAACTTTTCCGCCGTCGCCTTATCGTTGTTCCAGTATCCCAGGAACATCACCGGATCCGGACGTTTGATCGCCACCTGCCCGGTTTCGCCGGCCGGCAATTCCCGCCCCTCGGCATCGATGATCGCCACCTCATGGCCCGGCACGGCCTTGCCGATGAAACCGCCCTTGGAGATCCCGAGATGGGCCGCCGAGGACAGCACGAAATTGCATTCCGTCTGGCCGTAGAACTCGTTGGGCACGATGCCGAGCGCCGTCTTCACCCATTCATAGGTCTCGCGCCCGAGCGATTCTCCGGCTGACCCGATGCTGCGCAGCACGAGATCATAGGCCTCGCGGGGCTTCTCGACCGACTTCAGCAGCCGAAGCGCCGTCGGCGGAATGAAGGCATTGCGCACCTTCATCTCTGCCATGATCCGGAAGGCCATATGCGGATCGAATTTCTGCGCCGGTGAGGACACGACCGGCACACCGAGCATCAGCGCCGGCAAAAGCGCATTGAGCAGCCCGCCGGCCCAGGCCCAGTCGGAGGGTGTCCAGATCTTGTCGTCAGGCTGCGGCAGAAAGTCATGCGCCAACTGGAAGCCGGGGATGTGACCGGCCAGCACGCGATGTCCGTGCAGCGCACCCTTGGGCGGCCCCGTCGTACCCGAGGTGTAGATCATCAACGCGGGCGTATCGGGACCGCTCTCGACAATGTCGAACATGCCGGACCGGCCCTCGATCATTGAACGGAAACCGATGACATCGGGACCGGGACCATCGACCGAGATCACCGTCTGCAGCGCCGGCAGACGGGCCTTGATGGCTTTGAGCCTCTGCAGGCCGAAACTGTTGGTGACGATCACGCGGGCGCCGGCATCCCTGAGCCGGTATTCCAGCGCCTCTTCGCCAAAGAGCAGTGCAAGCGGCAGCGTAATCGCACCCATCTTGTAGATCGCGACATGCGCAATGAACGTTTCAAAGCATTGCGGCATGAGAAGCGCCACACGGTCACCCCTGAAGACGCCAAGCTCGGTCAAGGCCTCGGCCAGTGCCGAGGACTGCGACGAGAGTTCGCCATAGGTCATCGAAAGATGCCGGCCATCGGGCGAGAAGTGCTGAAGGCACACGCGCTCGGGATGCTTCGCCGCCCAGTCGTCGGCGACCACGCGCCCGATGTTAAAATCGTTAGGAATTTTCCAGCGGAATTCGCGGCGCAGGGCCTCGAAGGTCTCGCGCGGCTCAAGCAGCATGGCTGAGTGTCCGGATCGTCATGTTGTCAGTGCTAACATTCATCTCGCAAGTGCACAACAAGCGGCACACATTAGCGTGAACGACCGGCAAACGGGAGAAGGCGACAGGCTGGGCAATAGGCGAGGAACCGGCAAGAGGCGATGACATCAGCTCTCCAAAGGCAGAGCAACGCCCCTCCATGCGCGCGAACTGCCTTGAAAGATCAGCCCTTGGCTTGGGCGCCCTCTGCGCGCATCAAGGCAACCAGCGCCTTGAGCTCGCCGGCACGTACCATCTGCGCCGGCGTGCGCCCGGCAAAAGCCTCGAGCTTCTGGCTGCGATACCACTTCTCTGCCGCCTCCTTCGCGCCGAGCCGCTTCATCGCAAGCGTCAGAACCAGCGTCTTTGCATCGGCAGCCGACACGGTACCGGCCTCGATAGCTGCATCGATACGGGCGATCTGCGTCTGGACAGACTGCTGCCGAAGCTTCTGGCGCATGGCCGCAACCTGCGGCGCAACCGGTGCCACGATGTTGATCTTCTGCTTGCCATCAACAGGAGCGGCAGGCGACGCGGCCAGGGATGCAGCCGCCTGCGGCTTGCCTTTGCCCTTGGCGGCAACGAGCTGCGCCGGCACCTTCGGCAACAGGCCGGCATCCACCACCACCTGCTGGACAGGTTGCGCCATACGGATCTTCTTCCCGGTGTTGCTCATGCCTTCTGCCTTTTTGAGATTGTGGTGCCCCATGCCGGAATCGAACCAGCACTCCTTTCGGAACTCGATTTTGAGTCGAGCGCGTCTACCAGTTCCGCCAATGGGGCACATGAGCGTCGGATGGACAGCGCCGGACTATACGAGCCGGGGTGTTTCGGTCAACGCCTTTTTCGAGCATCACTTCACGCAATCGTTCACTGCTTGCGTCCGACGGCGCGGCGGCACCATTTACAGGCGGCCATGCGCACCCTAGAACGCCGTGAACCATCTACCCACGGAAGTCTCAATGCTGCGTCGTATGTATGATTGGACGATGTCGCTCGCCGGCACGCGCCACGCCGATCGGGCCCTAGCTGGCGTGTCCTTCGTCGAAAGCTCTTTCTTTCCGATTCCGCCGGACGTTCTGCTCATTCCCATGGTCATCAGGCGCCGGGACCACTGGTTCAGGCTGGCACTCCTCTGCACGCTCGCGTCCGTCCTCGGTGCATTCCTCGGTTATGCCATCGGCATGTTCCTGTTCGAGGCGATCGGACGCCCCATCCTCGCCTTCTACGGCAAGGAGGACGCCTTCGAACAGGTGGCGGGCTGGTACAACACCTGGGGTGGCTGGGGTGTGCTCTTTGCCGCGATCACACCTTTCCCCTACAAGGTCCTGACGATCTTCTCCGGGGCAACGGGGCTGAACTTCCTCGTCTTCACCATTGTCAGCATCATTGGCCGTGCGTTCCGTTTCTTCCTCGTCGCCTTCCTGCTGAAGCTCTATGGCGAACCCATTCGCCTCTTCATCGAGAAATATCTCGGTCTTCTTTTTACCCTTTTCATGCTGCTGCTGATCGGCGGCTTCTACCTCGTGAAATTCGCCTTGTGAGAGTGCTGCAGATGAATTCGATCCTGACACCCCTGAAGTCCGACGGCGCGCTCGCCGCCTTGCTCACCTTCGGCATGGCGCTCGTTGTGGGCTCTGCCCTCGGCTTCGAGCATATCGGCGGCTATATCCCCTGCGCGCTCTGCCTGATGCAGCGCAATCCCTACTACATCGGCATCGGTGTCGGCATCCTGGCCGTCCTTTCTGCCGTCTTCCGCCTGCCGCCTGTTGTCACCAAGGTCTTGCTGGTCGCAATTGCGCTTTTGATGCTTACCGGCATGGGCCTCGGCATCTATCACTCGGGCGTCGAATGGGGATTCTGGGAAGGTCCATCAAGCTGCACCATCGGCGCCACGGGCGGGGATACCCCGGTCAATGTGCTGGAAGCCTTGAACACCACCAAGGCGCCGTCCTGCACGGATGCGACGCTTCGCGTTCTTGGCCTGTCCTTCGCCGGCTGGAATGTGCTCACGAGTGCGGCCCTTGCAGCTCTCGCGCTCTGGGGCGTCTTCCGCAAGCCAGCCGTCTGAGGTCGTTTCGGCGGCGCGATCGCGCCGCCCCAACTCGATTGGATCCACGCCCTACGGCTGCAATTCCGTATCCCAGTAGAGATAGTCCATCCAGCTTTCGTGCAGGTAGTTCGGCGGGAAAAGCCGGCCGTTGTTGTGCAGGTCCTGCACCGTCGGCCGGTAGGGAGCCTGGTGCGGATGCATGCCGGCCTGCTTGGGGAGCTTCGATCCCTTGCGCAGATTACACGGCGAGCAGGCCGCGACGACATTCTCCCAGGTCGTCTCGCCGCCATGGGCGCGCGGGATGACATGGTCGAAGGTCAGGTCTTCGGGCGAACCGCAATACTGGCATTCGAACTTGTCGCGCAGGAAGACGTTGAAGCGGGTGAAGGCCGGGTTCCGGGTCGGTTGAACATAGGTCTTGAGGCTGACCACGCTTGGCAGTCGCATCGAGAAACTCGGCGAGCAGACGGAGTGTTCATACTCGGCGATGATGTTCACACGGTCGAGGAAGACCGCCTTGATCGCGTCCTGCCAGGACCAGAGCGACAAGGGATAATAACTCAGTGGCCGGTAGTCGGCATTCAGGACGAGCGCCGGCAGGGCCTGGGGAGAAACTGCAATCGTCAAGGGGTACTCCTGATCGATTCGGCATCTGCCCTTCTATATTAGGTCCGTTGTTACAGCATTGTGAAGCCTGAATCTTTGAGACGCATTGCGACCTCTCGGCGCGCCCTTCAACGGGGCAAAGCGGTGCGGCCGGTGATCAGGGCATAATGCGCCCAAAACAGCCGTGCAGCGACCGATCGGACGGGTGCCCAGGCTTCTGCCAACTCCGCCACGAGCTCGGGAGCTGGCCGTTCTCCGGCAAAGAAAACATCGCCAACGGAGATCCTGAGTGCCACGTCGCCGACCGGGAAGATGTCCGGATGGCCGCCGCAGAACATCAGATAGACCTCGGCCGTCCAGGGGCCGATGCCCTTGAGACCGGTCAGCGCTGCCATTGCGGTCTCGGCCGGCATTTCCGCCAGTTCATCGAGCCGGAAGGGTCCACCGAGATCGGCCTTGGCGGCCTCTTCGAGTGCCTGGGCCTTGCCACGCGACAGGCCGAAGGTGCCGATCAGTTCGGGACCGAGCGCCAGATAATCCTCCGCCAGCGGCCTGTTTCCCAAGACCGCCGTCATCCGCCGCCAGATCGCATCGGCGCTGGCCCTCGACACCATCTGCGAGACGATGATCGAGGCAAGCCCCGCAAAGCCCGGTGGCGACAGGCGAAGCGGCAGCGGCCCGCAGGCGTCTGCGATCGGACAGAGCCGGGGATCGCATGTCAGCAAAAGGGAAAGCCCCGCAGCGAGATCGGCCTCGCATCGGATCGTCGTCAAACCCGTCCCCTTTTCCTCATTCCACTCTCATGCGAAGGAAAAGCATGACCGAACGCGATCGTCAAACCACCGGACACAATGCCCCCGTCTTTCGTTTCGCACCGAGCCCCAACGGCCGGCTGCATCTCGGCCACGCACTGTCTGCTCTGTTGAACGCCGATATGGCCGAAAAAACGGGTGGGCGCCTTCTGCTGCGAATCGAGGATATCGATCTGACGCGCTGCACGCCCGAGCTTGAACAGGCGGTCATCGACGATCTCATCTGGCTCGGAATTCCCTTCGATCGACCCGTCCGCCGCCAGTCGGAACACTTTCCGCTTTACCGCGAAGCCCTCGACCGCCTGAAGGCCATGGGGCTGGTCTATCCCGCATTTCTCACGCGTGGCGAGGTGAAAGCCCGTGTCTCGGCCTTCGAGCGCGAAGGCGGCCTCTGGCCCCGGGACCCGGACGGCGCACCGCTCTATCCGACCGAGGAGCGCATGCTGTCCGAGACCGAGCGGGCCGAAAGGCTGGCCACAGTCGAACGCTACGCCTGGCGGCTCGACATCGACAAGGCACAACGTCTGCTTGGGGGACCTGTGACCTGGCAGGAAACCGGCGACGGGCCGACAGGGGAGATCGAAGCGGATCCGGCCGCCTGGGGGGATGTCGTGCTCTGGCGATCCGATGCGCCGGCAAGTTACCACCTCGCCGTCACTGTGGATGACGCAGCCCAGGGCGTCACCCACGTGGTGCGCGGCCTCGACCTCTTCCATGCGACCTCAATCCATCGCCTGCTGCAGACCCTGCTCGGCCTGCCCGCGCCCCTCTACCATCATCACCGGTTGATCCTTGGGCCCGATGGCCGCAAGCTCTCCAAGAGCCTCGGCGACACGGCCTTGTCGGCGCTCAGAACGGAGGGCAAGACGCCGTCAGATATTCGCGCCATGGTCGGGATTTGAGATCCCGCCTTCCGGCAGGGTCTTGACCGGCACCACCCGGAATTTCATCAGCGCCGCGTTGAATTCTGCGCCGATGATGAAGATCGCGCCGACCATGTAGAGAAAGACCAGCACGATCATGATCGAGGCGAGACCGGCATAGGTCGCGGCGTAATTCGCGAAAGCGGCAAGGTAATAGGCAAACAGAAGCGCGCCGACGAGCCAGAGCGCCAGCGTGAGAAGCACGCCAGGCAAGACGTCGATCAGCCGCCGCCGCCCGGCCGGCAGGCCGAGATGGAAGACCACCAGCGCCAGGACCAGGAAAAGAACCGTTCCGTAGACCCGCCAGTTGGCAACGGTCGCGAGAAAATCCTTGAGGAAGGGGAAGAGGTTTTCCGCATAGGCGAGCGCCACGGGGACGGCAACAAGCAGCGCGCTGATGGCCGCCAGCACGACGACGGCGGCGAGCACGAAACCAAGGCTCACCAGACGGGTCACGTACCACGGCCGCGTCTCGGGTACGCGATAGGCACGGTTGAGCGAGACGCGCAGTGCCTCCACCCCGTTCGAGGCGAAATAGGCGGCTGCCAGCACCGAAATCGTCAGCAGCCCGCCGCGCGGTATGGTCAGCACCTGCACCACTTGGTCGGACAACGGTTTGGCGATGGTCTCCGGCCAGGTGTCGAAGATCAGATGCACCGCCGTCTCGGCGAACTGGTCGGCGCCGAGGAAACTCGCAAGCGCCGTGCCGAAGATCAGGAATGGAAAAAGCGCAAGAATTGCCGACAGCGCGACATGGCTCGCCATCGCCCAGCCATCGTCCTCGGTGAAATGCCAGAACGCGTCAAAGCCGACCTTGTAGAGCATACGCAGGAAAGTCGGCATCCAGTCTCCTCAAGAACGCGGGGCACGATTGCAGGCTCGGGCCGAATATGGGAAACCCATCGCCGTTTGCAAAGCAATAACGAGGTTATCCCCGTGAAGAGCATCATCGTCACCGGTTGTTCCTCCGGCATCGGCGCCTATTGTGCCGAGGCCCTGAAGCGCGACGGCTGGCGGGTCTTTGCGACGGTGCGCAAGCCGGAAGACTTGGGCCCGCTCGAGGCGAAGGGCATTGAGGCCCTGCTCATGGATTACACCGATCAAGCCAGCATCGAAGCCCTTGTCGCCACGGTCTTCGAGCGCACCGGCGGCCGGCTCGATGCCCTCTTCAACAATGGCGCCTATGGCCAGGCGGGCGCCGTGGAAGATCTGCCGACGGAAGCGCTGAGGGACCAGTTCGAAACGAATCTTTTCGGTTGGCACGATCTGACCCGCCGTGTCATCCCGGCAATGCGGGCGCAAGGAGAGGGCCGCATCGTGCAATGCTCTTCCATCCTCGGCATCGTGCCCTATCGCTGGCGCGGCGCCTATACGGCCTCGAAGTTTGCGCTGGAAGGTTTGTCGCTGACGCTTCGCATGGAGCTCCAAGGCTCCGGCGTGCAGGTGAGCCTGATCGAGCCCGGCCCGATTGAAAGCCGCTTCACCGCCAATGCGCTCCATCACATCCGCCGCGTAATCGACCTTGAAAACTCCGTGCATGCCGAGGACTACCGCCGGCAGTTGGCGCGACTCGATGGCACAGGCCCCGTCAACCGGCACAAACTGGGGCCGGAAGCCGTATACAAAGTCCTCATCCACGCCTTGACCGCCCGGCGTGCCCGCCCACATTATCTCGTAACCAAGCCGGCGAAACAGGGGGCCCTGATCAAGCGCTGGCTGCCGGCCGACCTCTTCTATCGACTGATGCGCTCGCTGGACTGACCGGCGACGAACAAAGGCACATCCCACGTTATGTCCACATTCACCTATGTCCTCGCCATCATCGTCATGGGGCTTGTTGCCCTTGTCCTCTTGCGAGGCCTCTTCAACATGCTGAAGGGCGGCGACGGCAATACCTCGAACAAGCTGATGCAGGCCCGTATCGTGCTGCAGGCGATCGCGATCGCGCTGATCATGCTGACACTCTGGCTGACGGGCGGGGGACGCTGAACCCATGGTCAAGCTCAACAAGATCTACACCCGCACCGGCGATGACGGCACCACGGCACTGGTCACCGGCCCGCGCCGCCTGAAGCACGACCTGCGCGTCGATGCCTATGGCACGATCGACGAGACCAATTCGGCAATCGGGATCGCACGGCTGCACACGGCAGATATGCCTGAGCTCGATGCCATGCTGATGCGCATCCAGAACGACCTCTTCGACCTCGGCGCCGATCTGGCAGCCCCCGAAACCGGGGAAGTGCTCTCCTACGAACCGCTGCGCGTCATCGAAGCGCAGGTCGACCGGATCGAGAAGGAGATCGACCAGCTGAATGCCGATCTCGACCCGCTCAAATCCTTCATCCTCCCCGGCGGCACCCCCGCCGCCGCCTATCTGCATCTCGCCCGCACCACCTCGCGCCGGGCCGAACGCATCATGGTCGAGCTCTCCCGCTTCGACGGCGAGGACGTCGGCGAACCCGCGCTGAAATATGTGAACCGGCTGTCGGACTTTCTGTTCGTGGCGGCACGGCATGCCAATGACGGCGGCAAGGCGGATATTTTGTGGGTGCCGGGGAAGAATAGGTAGGCAGTGAATCCCCCTCTCCCCCTTGTGGGAGAGGTTACAAAATCGAGGGTTTAGCCCGATCAGGGCTAAACCTCAGATTTTGTTGGTGAGGGGATCGGTGCTGCGGGCATTGTCCCCAAATCACTCTTCATGGCGGGGGCCGTTCTCTCTTGCTAACTGCACTGATCCCCTCACCAGGAAAATCTGAAGTTTAGGCGGCTTGCGCTCGCCTAAGCCTTCGATTTTCCGTCCTCCCCCACACGGGGGGAGGTGGGCTCCGCATTTTCGGCACGATCCCTCATGCTGAGGTGCCCGCGTGAAGCGCGGGCCTCGAAGCATCCTGCGCTGGTGGCCTGGCCCTTCGAGGCCCGACTGGGTCGGGCACCTCAGGGTGAGGGGAAATCTAGTGCTGTCAAAAACCCCAAGCTTCGCCTCCGGTCGGGATTGCTCCCTCCGGGTTGCTTGAAACTTGTCTCGGACGAGGCGCCAGAAGCAACCTGTCTAAGTAGTTTTATGTGGCTCCTTCCGGCGCCTCGTTCGGCGTTTTTTCCCGCTGCATGCGTCTCTCTGGCAAGGCGGCGACGGTCCTCGTAATCCTCGGGTTTGACCCGAGGACCGAGGATGACCGGGCGCGGGTCCGGCTTGGCAGTCACCTCCTTGCGGAATGTCTGCCAAAGCCTGGCCGGTGGCCCGGGAGGTTCCCGCCGGATGGTGCACCATTCCGACCGGGACCCTCGCCCGGGGGATGAAGCCCTGGTCATTCGCGACCGACCATCATCCCCGCCGTTTTATCCGCCCCGCCGTCTGGTGATGTTCGCGACGGCGTGGGCGCCTTGTCTGTGTGCCTCTGAGGCACGTCCTTCCGATCGGGGTATCCGGTGAAGAGGCATCCGACCCCTTAACCTTCGTTACCAGCCCCTCGTCCGGAGGGAGACCGTTG
>NZ_ALJF01000026.1 GCF_000300855.1 Agrobacterium albertimagni AOL15
TCGTATGCCGGCATCCGTTCCCTCTTTGATGTGTGGTTTGCCCAGCGTTTCGGATAGTTATGCGACCCTTTCGAGCGCTCCTGAAATCAAGTCCGCGAGATAGGCGGAGATAGCCTTGAGGCCTGCCTCGTCGCGAACCAGGTCGTTGCGCACCTCGATCATGACATTGGCGAAGCCTTGCGGCAGCGCATGCAGCCGCAGCGTATGGGTCACGCCGTCTTCCGGCCCATAAGGCGAGTTGCGTTCAACCCGGTATGGACCACCGGCTGCAGCCTCGAGCATGGCATCCGCCAGACGGCTGTCCGTATCGTGAAGAATGCCGATCTCGACCGCGCGCGGTTTGCCGAAATAGACCGGCGTAAACGTATGCACGGTCACGATCACGGGCTTGGCCCCCTCCCCGGCGATCCGCGCAATCTCGGTGGAAACCCTGTCGTGGAAGGGAACGTAGAGCGCCGCGGTCCGCGCATAACGCTCCGCCGGGCTGAGGTTGAGATTACCCGGGATTGCGTAGATCTCGCTCTTTTCCGGCATGGCGGCCGGCGATTCCGGCGGACGATTGCAGTCATAGACCAGTCGCGAAAAACGCTGATGGACGAGCAAGCCGTCAAGTGAGATCGAAAGGCGGCGAGCGATCTCCAGAGCGCCCGGATCCCAGGCGATATGGCTGGACAGCGCCTCCGGCGAGAGCCCGAGATCACCTGCCGATGGCGGCAAAACGGCAGATGCGTGCTCGCAGACGAAAACGAGCCCGCTCGCCGCCGTCTGATTGTCGACTGCAACCGCCTCACCGTCCGACGCTGTCAAAGTCCCCGACCTCAAGAGCATGCTGATTGTTCCCCTGGGCTCGTTGGCCCAATTTACTTTCGAAGAGAATTCTTCACGGTTAAGCGTCTGTCAATCCGCTACTGAAAAATTCTCTTCAAAGGGCAGTTGACTCAATTGTGACAGCGAGGCTTAATCTTGAAAAAGCCGGCGACAGACTGGCTTGAGGGGAGTCAATCGGTTCTTGATGAATGCGTCGACCACTGTGTCGGACGTGATCCATGCCCATTTCGATGGGCTGACGCGTGCCGAACGGCAGCTGGCAGAAAGCCTGCTGCAGAACTACCCCGTCTCCGGACTGGGCAGCATCACGACCGTTGCCGAAAATGCCGGCGTCTCGACCCCGACAGTTGCCCGCATGGTGCAGAAGCTCGGCTACAAGGGATATCCGGAATTCCAGGCGCATCTCCACCAGGAACTCGAGGCGACGATCTCTAACCCGATCGCCAAGCACGACCGTTGGGCCGCCAACGCCCCCAACCGCCATATTCTCAATCGCTTCGCTGAAGCCGTGATGGCCAATCTGCGCAACTCGCTGGGAGAGCTGCGCACGGCAACCTTCGATGAAGCCGCCCGCCTGATCGGCGACCGTCATCGTAGCATCTATTTCGTCGGCGGACGCATCACCGGCGCGCTTGCCGAATACTTCTTCACCCATATGCAGGTGATCCGTCCCCGGACGACCTTGATGTCGTCGAATGCCAGTTCATGGCCGCAGCATGTCCTCAACATGCAGGACGGCGACGTGCTCGTGATCTTCGACATCAGGCGCTACGAGGCGGATCTGACGACGCTCGCGGAGGTCGCGCGCGCCAACGGCGTGCAGATTATCGTCTTTACGGACCAGTGGATGTCGCCCGTGGCACAGCATGCGCGCCACTGTTTCAAGCTCCATATCGAGGCACCCTCGGCATGGGACAGCTCCGTCGTAATGCTGTTCGTCGTCGAAGCCCTGATCGAGGCCGTCCAGAGTTCGTCCTGGGACGAGACGCGCGAGCGCATGAACACCCTCGAAGGACTTTTCGAACAGGCCCGCCTGTTTCGAAAGCCCCGATGACGCAGACAGACGAAACCGGAGGACATTCAGGATACAGGCCCATACCGATAGACCACGCAAGGCCGATATCCGTCACATAACCATAACAAAGGCCACATAAGTGAACCGCATCGCTTCCAACACAAGAGGAGAACTACAGTGACCACCAATCTTCGCAAATTCCTGTCGCTCACGACCGCGCTGGTCATGACGAGCTCGGCCGTTGCCTATGCCGAACCGAGCGCCGAGCTCATCGAAGCTGCCAAGAAGGAAGGCATGCTGACCACCATCGCCCTGCCCCACGACTGGTGCGGCTACGGCGAAGTCATCGCCGCCTTCAAGGCGAAGTATCCGGAAATCACCGTCAACGAACTGAACCCGGATGCCGGCTCGGCCGACGAAGTCGAAGCCATCAAGGCCAACAAGGACAACAAGGGCCCGCAGGCTCCTGACGTCGTCGACGTCGGTCTTGCCTTCGGCCCGCAGATGAAGGCTGAAGGCCTTCTGCAGCCCTACAAGGTCTCCACCTGGGACGAAATCCCGGACAATATCAAGGACGCCGAAGGCTACTGGTACGGCGACTACTACGGCGTCATGTCCTTCCTGGTGAACAAGGACCTCGTCGAAAACACCCCGAAGGACTGGGCCGACCTTATGAAGCCGGAATATGCCGGTCAGGTCGCTCTCGCCGGTGACCCGCGCGCCTCCAACCAGGCCATCCTCGGCGTCCTCGCAGCCGGCATGGCAACGGGTGCAGCCGCTGGCAAGGACGCTGGCGACGCTGGCCTCAACTACTTCGCCGAATTGAACAAGGCCGGCAACTTCGTGCCAGTCATCGGCAAGTCCGGCACGCTCGCTCAGGGCGCAACCCCGATCGTCGTCATGTGGGACTACAACGCGCTCGCCGCCCGCGACACGCTTGCCGGCAACCCGCCGGTCGAAGTCGTCGTTCCCGACAAGGGCGTTCTCGCAGGCGTCTACGTTCAGGGCATCTCGGCCTATGCACCGCACCCGAATGCAGCGAAGCTCTGGATGGAGCACCTGTACTCCGACGAAGGTCAGCTCGGCTGGCTGAAGGGCTACTGCCACCCGGCCCGCTTCAACGCCATGGTCAAGGCCGGCAAGGTTCCGCAGGACCTGCTCGACGCCCTGCCGCCGGCTGAGTCCTACGAAAAGGCCTACTTCCCGACGCTCGAAGAAGTCGACGCCAACAAGGCTGCCGTCACGGCGGGCTGGGACAGCGTTGTCGGCGCCAACGTTCAGTAAGCCGAGACCTTGATGTGCCGCCCCGATCTTTTCTAAGGTCGGGGCGGCGCTCGCATTTTAAGAAGATCCGTCGAAACGCGGACAGAGGGGCAGATCGAATGTCGACAGAGGCGGTGAGCCCGGGCCATCAGGCACGGCCACGAACGAAACTTCCACTTCACTGGCTCGGGGTCTTGCCCTTTGCAGCCTTCGTGATTCTCTTCCTGATCATGCCGACGATGAAGATCGTCATCGGCGCCTTTCAGCGTCCGGACGGCTCGTTCACCTTCGACAATGTGCTTGGCCTGTTCACCCCCTCGATCATGGCCGCCTACTGGATCTCCATCAAGATCAGTCTCGCCTCGGCAATTCTCGGCTGCCTGATCGGCTTCGGCGTGGCCGCCGCCGTCATTCTCGGCGGACTGCCTGCCTGGATCCGCAGCCCTCTGCTGACATTTTCCGGTGTCGCCTCCAACTTCGCCGGCGTGCCGCTTGCCTTCGCCTTCCTCGCGACGCTTGGCCCTGTTGGCATGTTGACCGTCTTCCTCAAGACCCAACTCGGCATCGATCTGCGACTTCTCGGCTTCAATCTCCTGTCCTTCTGGGGCCTGACGATCACCTATCTCTTCTTCCAGATTCCGCTGATGATCCTGATCATTGCCCCGGCACTCGACGGTCTGAAGCGCGAATGGCGCGAGGCGGCCTCGATCCTCGGCGCGACCAATGCGCAATACTGGCGGCTCGTCGCCTTCCCGATCCTTTTGCCCTCGATCCTCGGCACCATGGCCCTGCTTTTCGCAAATGCGTTCGGCGCCGTCGCAACCGCGATCGCACTGACCGGCTCTTCGCTGAATATCGTGCCGATCCTGCTCTTCGCCCAGATCCGCGGTGACGTGCTGGGCGACCCCCATCTCGGCTACGCGCTCGCCTTCGGCATGATCGTCGTCACCGGAATTGCCAATGGCCTCTACATCTGGCTGCGCGCCCGCAGCGAAAGGTGGATGAAATGAAACGTCTCTGGGCTTGGGCTGCGCTGATCTTCGGCCTTCTCTATTTCATCCTGCCGCTCATCGGCATGACCAACTTCTCGCTGAAGATGCGTCGCGGCGAGTATTCCTTCGATGCCTATGCCAAGGTTCTGGCCGATCCGCGCTTCCAGGAAACCTTCAGCTATTCCGTCACGATGGCGCTGACGACCATCATCTTCGGGGTATTCCTGATCGTACCGACGGCCTATTGGGTGCGGCTGAAGTTGCCTGGCCTTCGCCCATACATCGAATTCGTCACGCTGCTACCGCTCGTCATCCCGGCGATCGTCGTCGTTTTCGGCTATATCAGGCTCTACAACACCTCGAGCTGGCTGCCGTTGACCGGCTCCTCCACCGGCACGAACATGCTGCTGATGTTCGGTTATGCGACGCTCGGCCTGCCCTACATGTACCGGGCGGTTGATACGGGCTTGAGAACCATCGACGTCGCCACCCTGACGGAGGCGGCCCAGAGCCTCGGAGCGGGGTGGGCGACGATCATCGGCCGCATCATCCTGCCGAATGTCTCTGTCGCCGTCATGTCGGGCGCTTTCGTCACCTTCGCCATCGTCATGGGCGAATTCACGATGGCCGCGCTTCTGAACAAGCCGGCCTTCGGTCCCTACATGCAGCTGCTCGGCGCCAACCGCGCCTATGAGCCGGCGGCTCTCGCCGTGATCGCCTTCGGCATCACCTGGGCATGCCTCGGCCTGATGCAGCTCGTCTCCCGCCTCCAGAAAACAGCCCCCCGCCAGGCTTGAGGACATCAATTCATGAGCTTTCTAACCCTAAACAACCTCAAGAAATCCTTTGGCGCAACGCAAGTCGTGCACGACTTCAACATGGCGATCGACAAGGGCGAGTTCATCTCCTTCCTTGGCCCGTCGGGCTGCGGCAAGACCACCGTGCTTCGCATGGTGGCCGGTTTCGAAACCCCGTCGGCCGGCTCCATCGTCGTTGATGGCAAGGACCAGACCAACTTGAAGCCAAACCAGCGCAACATCGGCATGGTCTTCCAGGCCTATGCGCTGTTTCCGAACATGAACGTCTTCGACAACGTCGCCTTTGGCCTGAAGATCTCCGGCATGTCGAAAGCCGATATCGGAACGCGCGTGAAGGAAATGCTCGCGCTCATTCACCTGGAACATCTGGCCGAGCGCTATCCTTATCAGCTGTCGGGTGGACAGCAGCAGCGCGTGGCACTCGCCCGTGCGCTTGCGCCGAAGCCTCAGGTGCTACTCCTCGACGAACCGCTCTCGGCACTCGACGCCAAGATCCGTGTTTCCCTGCGCGAAGAAATCCGCCAGATCCAGCAGAAGCTCGGCATCACGACGGTCTTCGTCACCCATGATCAGGAAGAGGCGCTGTCGATCTCCGACCGGATCGTCGTCATGAATGCCGGCAAGGCCGACCAGATCGGCACCCCCTTCGAGATCTACAATCGCCCCACCACCCGCTTCGTCGCCTCCTTCGTCGGCACGCTCAACGTGCTCGACGCCGTCGTTGCCGATCAGGGCGCCGGCTTGGTCAAGATCGGCGACAAGATGCTCACCATCAAGGAAGCAATTTCGTCCGCGAACGGCCAGACCATCCAGCTCGCCATGCGACCGGAAGCCGGCACGCTCTCAGCCACGGATGAAGCCACGGTGCATGGGCAGGTGACATCGAGCCAGTTCCTCGGCTCCGTCATCCGCACGCGCATCGATGTCGCCGGAAAGACGCTCTCCTTCGACACCTTCAATGATCCCGGCATTAGACCGCCTGTTGTCGGCGATACCGTCGGCGTGAAAATCGACCCCTCCGCCTTGATCGTGCTGGCTGACTGAGGCAAACCACGTCCAAAGGCAAACGTGTCGGAATGCCGTCCGCAAGGGCGGCATTCGCATCTGGAGGATATCCCATGCGGGCGATGTATTTTGAAGCATTCGGTGCAACACCGGAGATCCGCACCCTGCCCGACCCGACGCCGACCAATGCTGGCGTCGTCATCTCCGTGAAGGCAACGGGCCTCTGCCGCAGCGACTGGCACGGCTGGATGGGCCACGACCCCGACATCCGCCTTCCACACGTCCCCGGCCACGAACTGGCTGGCACGATCGCGGCTGTCGGCCGTGACGTGCGCCGCTTCAAGGTCGGCGATCGTGTGACGGTGCCCTTCGTCTCCGGCTGCGGCCACTGCATGGAATGCCGCTCCGGCAACCAGCAGGTCTGCGAAGAGCAGTTCCAGCCCGGCTTCACCCATTGGGGCTCGTTTGCGGAATATGTGGCGATCGACTATGCCGACCAGAACCTCGTGCATCTGCCGACTGAGATCAGCTACGAGACGGCGGCAAGCCTCGGCTGCCGCTTTGCCACCTCCTTTCGGGCGGTGGTCGACCAGGGCGGGCTCCAGGGCGGTGAATGGCTGGCAGTCCATGGTTGCGGCGGCGTCGGGCTGTCGGCGATCATGATCGGTGCAGCGCTCGGCGCCAATGTCGTCGCGATCGACATCGCCGAGGACAAGCTGGCACTGGCCAAAGCCCTCGGCGCATCCGTTGCCATCGACAGCCGTTCGGTCGCCGATGTCTCCGAGGCCGTACGTGACGTGACCGGCGGCGGCGCTCATGTCTCCGTCGATGCGCTCGGCCATCCCCAGACCTGCTGCAATTCAATTCTCAACCTTCGCCGGCGCGGCCGCCATGTGCAGGTCGGCTTGATGCTTGCCGAACATGCGACGCCGGCGATCCCGATGGCGCGGGTCATTGCCCACGAACTCGAAATCTATGGCAGCCACGGCATGCAGTCTTGGCGTTACGATGCCATGCTCCGCATGATCCTCTCCGGCAAGCTCTCACCCGATCGCCTGATCGGGCGTCGTATCACCCTGACCGAGGCAGCACCAGCGCTCGCCACCATGGACAGCTTCCGCGAAAACGGCATCAGCATCATCGACCGCATGGTTTGAGGACTGCCAGCATACGCAATCACGTTTCGCCATATGGTGTGATAGCGTTAACCCGTTTGTGGTGAACTTCGGCTGCACGAAACCGGCAACGGATCGAGAGCAGCCATGGTCAGGAAGAAGACATCGACGGAGATTGACGCCAAGGGTTTCATGGCCGAATTCATGCGGCTGAAACGCGGCTCGGTCACGCGTCGTCATTTCCTTTCTGTCACCGGGCTCGGAATGGCAGCCCTCGTCATCGGAGGAAGCCGCAGGACCAGCGTTGCGACGTCTGAAGGTTCGCCGCTCGGCAAGAAGGTTTCGCTTGCGACCTGGCCGAACTACCATGATCCCAAGACCTTCGAAGACTTCACGGCCCGCTATGGCGTCGAGGTCGACGTCTCGATCATCGGTTCCAACGAGGGCACATTGCTCGCCCTCGAACGAGGCCGGGTCTGGGACATCATCATCCCCACCCAATATGCGATCGCGGCCTATTTTCAGCGCGACATGCTCGAGCCCCTCGAACTCCGACGCCTGCCGAATTTCGATCTTGCCGCCCATGCCGACCGCTTCCTGAAGCCCGGCGTCCGCGCAGGCGCGATCTTTGCAGTGCCGAAAAACGCCGGCACGACCGGCATTGCCTACAACAGCCGCCAACTGAAGCCGGTCGAGACCTGGCGCGACTTCTTCGATGTCGCCATGACGAAGGCGACGGGCAGGACCATCGTGCATGACTACCAGCTGACCGCCATCGGCGGCGCTCTGGTGGCGCTTGGCCACGACTTCAACTCCCTCGATCCGGCCGAACTGCAACGCGCCGAAGACCTGCTCATGCAGATCAGGCCGCATCTGCTGGCGGTCGACAGCGATTATCAGCCTGCCATGCGCACCGGCGAGGCCTGGATGACCATGTGCTGGAGCAATGACGCCTCGCAAATGCACCGCGACGTGCCCGAGATCGCCTATGCGATCGCAACCGATGGCGGAGAGATCTGGACGGACTATTACGCGATCCCCGCCAAGGCCCATAACAAGCCGGGCGCCCATGCCCTGATCAACCACCTGCTCGACCCCGAGATCGCAGCCCGCGAGCACATCGTCCATGGCGGCACGGTCACCGACAGCCGTGTCCGCGCGCTTCTGCCCGAGGAGATCCTCGCGGACGAAATCATCTACCCTGACGAAGCGAAGCTCACACCACTCGAATTCGGACTGGCCGTCGCAATGACGGACCCGACCCGCGCCGAGATCATGAGCCGCTTTCGCGCCGCCCGCGGCTGACGCCGCTCTTTCCTCGTGATAGGCAAGGCACGTGCCCGGGAGCCTCCGGCACGACCGATCAAGCACGGGATTGCCATGCCGCAGATTTCCATCATCGACACCATTTCAGACCCCGGCAAAGACACCAGACCAAACGAGGATCGCCTCGGCTACAACAGGCATGCAGCTTTCGTCATCGACGGCGCAACCGGCCTCGGCGACCGGCAGTTCATGGACGGCTACGGCTCGGACGCCGCCTGGATCGCGGAATTCGCAGCACTCCGTTTTGCCGAACGGCTAGACCGCAGTGCAGATCCCAAGGCGGTGCTGAGAGCCGTGTCCGAAGAAGCGCGCGACGCCTTCCTCGCGACGGCCGGCGAACAGCCGCGCTATGCGTGGCCGCTCTGCAGCCTAAGCACCCTGCAGGCAACGACATCAGGTTTCCGCTGGTTCGGCCTCGGCGACAGCTGCATGTATATTCTACATGACGACGGCCAGTCCGACTTCGTCATCCCGATCCCCGGCGCCTATGAATGGGAGCAGCATCGGGCTGCAGAGCATATCGCTCGCGTCGGCAGCATCGGCGCGGCAGGTGTCGCCAATGACGACCCGCAGACGCTGGAAGACCTGCGTCGTGGCCGCGCCTTGCAGAATACATCTGGCGGCGCAACCTGGACCTTCGGCGTGGTCCCCGAAGCTGCCGATCACCTCGCTCTGGTCGACGTCCCCGTTTACGGCGGCGGCGCCACAGCACTCCTCTGCTCCGACGGCCTCGCAGATCTGGTCGCGCTCTACAAGCTCTACGACCCCGCCACGCTGATCCAGCGCGCAGCAACGGCAGGGCTGAAATCGCTGGTCTCAGAGCTCCGCCACATGGAGCGGGAGGTCGATCCGGATGGCTTGAAATACCCGCGCTACAAGCAGAGCGACGACACGACGGCGATCCTGCTGCGGCTGGAGCCGTGAAGGCAATTAGGAATCTGCCCCAATAGCTTACTGGCGCATTCGGAATCGATTTGTGAGCGCGTTCTTGCACTGCATGAGGCCAGCATTGGCGCTCGGCGCCGATCGCTACCCTAGCGGCAGCCCCTCATCCGCCTACCGGCACCTTCTCCCCGCAGGCGGGGAGAAGGCCCGTGTGGCCGGCGTCTTGCCGCCTTCTCCCCGTTCACGGGGAGAAGGTCCCCGGCAGGGGATGAGGGGCAACTGCCCCGGCCGGTTACTCCGCAGCCACCGCCTTCGGCACATAATTCAACACCGGCCCCAACCAGCGTTCGACCTCGCGAACATCCATGCCCTTGCGCGCCGCATAGTCCTCGACCTGATCACGCTCGACCTTGGCGACGCCGAAATAATAGCTGTCGGGATGGCCGATATAGAGACCGGAGACGGACGAGCCCGGCCACATGGCATAGCTCTCGGTCAGCGTCACGCCGGTCGCCTTGGTCGCGTCGAGCAGCGAGAACAGCGTCACCTTTTCCGTATGATCGGGCTGGGCCGGATAGCCGGGCGCCGGGCGAATGCCGGCATAGGTTTCCGAGATCAGCTCCTCGGGCGCGAAGGCCTCATCCGATGCATAACCCCAGAGTTCCTTCCGTACCTGTTCATGCATGCGCTCGGCAAAGGCTTCGGCGAAACGGTCAGCCAAAGCCTTCACCAGGATCGAGGAATAGTCGTCATTTGCGCGCTCGAAGCGCTCGGCAATCGCCACCTCTTCGATACCGGCGGTAACGACAAAGCCGCCGACATAATCCTGAAGGCCCGTCTCCAACGGGGCCACGAAATCCGACAAGGCGACATTCGCCCGTCCCTCGCGCTTGGCGATCTGCTGACGGAGCGTGAAGAAGGTCGCGAGTTCTTCTTGGCGCGCATCGTCCTTGAACAGCCTGATGTCATCACCCACCGCATTGGCCGGCCAGAAGCCGATGACCGCACGCGGCCGGAACCAGTTCTCCTCTATGATCTTCTTGAGCATCGCCTGCGCATCGGCAAACAACTGCCGCGCCGCCTCGCCCTGTTTCTCGTCGTCCAGGATCGCCGGATAGCGACCCTTCAGCTCCCAGGTCTGGAAGAAGGGCGTCCAGTCGATGTAGCGGGCAAGCTCGGCAAGATCATAGGTCTCGAACACCTTCGTGCCGGTAAAGCCGGGCTTGGTCGGCTTGTAAGCGCTCCAGTCGAGCTTGACCGCATTCTCCCGGGCGGATGCCAGCGGCTGGCGCTGCTTTTCGGCTTCCGCCCGCGCATGGGCCTCTGCCACCTTGGCATATTCGCCCTTGACACCATCGACATAGGTCTCGTTGCCATCCTCGGATAGCAGGGCCGAAACGACGCCGACCGCGCGGCTGGCATCGGTGACATAGATCGCCTGCCCCGCCTTGTATTGCGGATGGATCTTGACCGCCGTATGCACCCGGCTGGTCGTCGCACCACCGATCAAGA
>NZ_ALJF01000027.1 GCF_000300855.1 Agrobacterium albertimagni AOL15
CGACGTGCGCCGTCGAGATGGTGATGCCGCGCGCCTTTTCTTCCGGAGCGGCGTCGATCTGGTCATAGGCCTTGAACTCACCGAAATACTTGGTGATCGCAGCCGTCAGAGACGTCTTGCCGTGGTCGACGTGGCCGATCGTGCCGATGTTGACGTGCGGCTTGTTGCGCTCAAACTTACTCTTTGCCATTTTCGGCTCTCCATTTTCTGGTCCCCGTCAGGGGAAATTCACAAATTCAATTGGACGGTCGGGGTATCCCGGTCACTTCTGACCGGAATACTTAGCCTGGATTTCAGCAGCAACGTTCGACGGGACCGGTGCGTAATGGTCGAAGACCATCGAGTACTGGGCGCGACCCTGCGACATGGAGCGCAGGTTGTCGACGTACTTGAACATGTTGGCGAGCGGGACGTGAGCATTGATCACGATCGCGATGCCGCGCTGTTCCTGGCCCTGGATCTGGCCACGACGCGAGTTCAGGTCGCCGATAACGTCACCGACGTAATCTTCCGGGGTCACGACTTCGACGCGCATCATCGGCTCGAGCAGCTGAGCGCCGGCCTTCTTGGCTGCTTCACGGAAGCAGGCACGCGATGCGATTTCGAAGGCGAGAACCGAGGAGTCGACATCGTGGAAGGCACCGTCGATGAGGGTGGCCTTGACGCCGAGCATCGGGAAGCCGGCGAGCGGACCAGACGACAGAACGCTTTCGATGCCCTTCTGAACGCCCGGGATGTATTCCTTCGGAACTGCACCACCGACGATCTTGGACTCGAACTTGAAGTCTTCGCCTTCCGGGTTCGGTTCGAAGACGAGCTTGACGCGCGCGAACTGACCGGTACCACCGGACTGCTTCTTGTGCGTGTAGTCTTCTTCGTGCTGACGCGTGATCGTTTCACGGTAAGCAACCTGCGGAGCACCGACGTTGGCTTCAACCTTGAACTCGCGACGCATACGGTCGACGAGGATGTCGAGGTGAAGTTCGCCCATGCCAGCGATGATGGTCTGGCCGGATTCCTGGTCGGTCTTGACGCGGAAGGACGGGTCTTCGGCAGCCAGGCGGTTGAGCGCGAGGCCCATCTTTTCCTGGTCGCCCTTGGACTTCGGCTCGATCGCGATCTGGATGACCGGCTCCGGGAATTCCATGCGCTCGAGGATAACCGGCTTCAGGGGATCGCAGAGCGTGTCACCCGTCGTGGTTTCCTTGAGACCGGCGAGAGCAACGATGTCGCCTGCAAAGGCTTCTTCAATGTCTTCACGGCTGTTCGAGTGCATCTGCAGCATGCGGCCGACGCGCTCGCGCTTGTCCTTGACCGTGTTCATGACCGAGACGCCCTTTTCGAGCTTGCCCGAATAGATGCGTGCGAAGGTCAGCGAACCGACGAAGGGGTCGTTCATGATCTTGAACGCGAGCATGGAGAGCGGCTCGGAATCGTCAGCGTGACGCTCGATTTCGGCTTCCGTCTTGGCGTCGATACCCTTGATCGCCGGGATGTCGAGCGGCGACGGCAGGTAGTCGACGACGGCGTCGAGCAGCGGCTGAACGCCCTTGTTCTTGAACGCGGTGCCGCAGAACATCGGATGGAACTTGACGTCGATCGTGCCGCGACGAACGAGTTCGCGGATCTTGTCGTTGTCCGGCATGATGCCGTTCAGGTAGTCTTCCATCGCCTGTTCGTCGATCTCGACAACCGTCTCGATCAGCTTTTCGCGATATTCTTCGGCCTTGTCCTTCAGGTCGTCCGGGATCTCGACAACGTCCCAGGCGGCGCCGAGCGACTCGTCGCGCCATACGAGAGCGTTCATCTCGATCAGATCGACAACGCCCTTGAACTCGGACTCAGCGCCGATCGGGAGCTGCATGACAACTGCGGTGGCGCCGAGACGGGTCTTGATCATCTCTACCGAGCGGTAGAAGTCAGCACCGGTCTTGTCCATCTTGTTGCAGAAGATCATCCGCGGGACGTTGTACTTTTCAGCCTGACGCCAGACGGTTTCGGTCTGCGGCTCAACGCCTGCATTGGCGTCGAGAAGGGCGACAGCACCGTCGAGAACGCGAAGCGAACGCTCGACTTCGATGGTGAAGTCAACGTGGCCGGGAGTGTCGATGATGTTGAAGCGGCGCATCTTGCCGTCGCGACCCTTCCAGAAGGTCGTCGTGGCAGCGGAGGTGATCGTGATGCCACGCTCCTGCTCCTGCTCCATCCAGTCCATGGTGGCTGCGCCGTCATGAACTTCGCCGATCTTGTGCGACTTACCGGTGTAGTAAAGGATACGCTCGGTGGTCGTGGTCTTGCCGGCGTCGATGTGCGCCATGATGCCGAAGTTGCGGTAGTCTTCGATTTTATATTCGCGAGCCATAACGGACTGCCTTTCGATATTCGATCGGTTGATTACCAGCGGTAATGCGAGAAGGCGCGGTTTGCATCGGCCATCTTGTGGGTGTCTTCGCGCTTCTTGACTGCGCTACCGCGGTTGTTCGCTGCGTCGAGCAGCTCGCCGGAAAGGCGGTCGACCATAGTGGTCTCGTTGCGCTTGCGGGCAGCGGTGATCAGCCAGCGGATCGCGAGAGCCTGACGGCGCTCCGGACGAACGTCGACCGGGACCTGATAGGTCGCACCACCGACGCGGCGCGAGCGCACTTCAACATGCGGCGCGACGTTGTCGAGCGCCTGATGGAAGATGGCAATCGGTTCCTGCTTGGACTTGTTCTGAACGACGTCGAAGGCACCGTAGACGATGCTTTCAGCGACCGACTTCTTGCCGTGAAGCATGATGGCGTTCATGAACTTGGTGACCACGAGATCGCCGAACTTCGGGTCCGGATTGATCTCACGCTTTTCTGCACTATGGCGACGGGACATACTATTTGTCTCTCAACGGTTAGGGACGCTTTATCACGCGGAGAACCTCGCGCAGCGCCGGTATCTTGTGAATGAAGGACCGAAGCTTACTTCGGACGCTTCGCACCGTACTTCGAACGGCGCTGCTTACGGTTCTTGACACCCTGGGTATCGAGAACGCCGCGGATGATGTGGTAACGAACGCCCGGCAAGTCCTTTACGCGGCCGCCACGGATCATGACGACAGAGTGTTCCTGCAGGTTGTGACCTTCACCCGGAATGTAGCCGATGACTTCGAAGCCATTGGTCAGGCGGATCTTGGCAACCTTACGGAGAGCCGAGTTCGGCTTCTTCGGGGTCGTGGTGTAGACGCGGGTGCAAACGCCGCGCTTCTGCGGGTTTTCCTGCAGAGCAGGAACCTTGTTGCGCTTTACCTGCGCCTGACGCGGCTTGCGGATCAGCTGGTTTACGGTAGGCATATACCCATCCCTTGCAAAATCTAGTCTCAAGCCCTTTCAGGCCCTGGTGGTTGCCGTTTCCGGCGGCGGCCGCACAGTTTTCTTCATGCGCAAAATGTGGCCCGACCCGTTTTCGCGGATGGACCACAAAAGACAGAGGACGCACTGCGAGAGTGCGTCGTGCGAGCAGCATTCGTGTCGTCAACGTGCGTTTGGAGACCTGTTTGAGATGAACTTCAGGACGAGTCGTCCCGAAAAAGCCGACCTCACATGGGCTCCGATGGCCGGGGTACTACTGTTTTCCCCCCTTAACGTCAAGTCACATCTCGCAATTAATAGCCTGAGCCCCTTGCCCGGCCGGGAGTCTGGCCGAGAGTCTGGCCGTTTCGGCATGGGAAAACGGAGATGCGAAGACGATTTGGCTTGGCTTGCGCCGGGAAACTTCTAGATAGGTAGAGACAGAGGGTCAACCTCCCCTCGCCCCAGGTCGAATCGGCCGCGGCGAAAGAATCGATCCGGCACAACAGGAAGACCGAGCGCCATGATCACCAGCCCCGACAATGACAACAACCGCGACGAGCCCATGGTGTTCATCGTCATCGCCAAGGCTTACGAGACCGAAGGCGGCGAGCCGATCGACCTCCACGTCATGCTGACCGCGCCCGACGACGACACAGCCGTACGTCTGACACTCAACGCCCTTTCGGAAGAAGGCTTCCTGGAGGCCGATCTCGACCAGATCGGCATGATCACGGGTGCGCCGGACGAAGAGCCGCATGCCTCGGCCTATCAGGGCGCGCTCGAAGGCGAAGTCGCGATCATCCGTTTCGCCTGAGTTGTCTCAGGCAGACAGAATCAAGGGCCGGTCGGTGGACCGGCCCTTTCCATTTGCGGGCGGTTACGGAATGACCGCACCGCTTGGCCGCGGCGTAGAAGCCGTTTCGGGCGGAAGGACCGGATAGGTCACTTCCGGCATCCGGCCGGTCAGACTTTCCAGAAACGCGACGATCTTGCCGACATCGCCCTCCTGCAGTTCCTCGCCGAGCTGCGAGGTCCCCATGATGGCGACCGCCTCGTTCAGACCCCAGACCTTGCCGGAATGGAAGTACGGCGCCGTCAAGGCGACATTGCGCAAGGGGGCGGCGCGGAAGACATAGGAATCGTCTGCGGTGTTGGTGACGGCAAATCGGCCCTTGTCGCCTTCCGGCAGGACGTCGGCGCCAGGCTTTTCGATCAGACCAAAGGGATAGTATCCCTCCCCGCCGACATTGATGCCACCATGGCAGGCAGCGCATCCCTTGTCGATGAACAGAGCCAGGCCCTGTTGCTGCTCGATGGTCATGGCTGCATCGTCCCCGTTCAGCCAGGCATCGAAGGGCGCTGGCGTGATCAGTGTCGCCTCGAAAGCCTCGATGGCCTTGGCGAAGTTGTCGAAGGTGACGGGATCGGCTTCGCCCGGGAATGCCGCCTCGAACCATTCGACGTATTTCGGCATCGACTTCAAGGTGTCGACGACCTGGGTCGGGGTGTTGGCCATTTCGACACCGGCCTGGACCGGCCCCTTGGCCTGGGCCTTCAGGTCTTCGGCGCGGCCGTCCCAGAACTGGGCGATGTTGAAGACCGCGTTGAGTGCGGTCGGGGCATTGCGCGGCCCCTTCTGCCAACCGTGGCCGATCGACGTCTCGAGGTTGTCGTCACCGCCCGTCGCCAGGTTGTGACACGAGTTGCAGGAGAACACACCCGAAGCCGACATGCGCGGATCGAAGAAAAGCGCCTTTCCGAGCGCGATCTTTTCCGGTGTGATCGGGTTGTCCGCAACCGCGGGCGTGGTGGATGGGAGAGGCTTGAACATCTCCAGTGCCGTTTGACGCAGATCCGGAGGAACCGGATCGTTTGCGAACGCCGTCGTGGCGAGCAAGGCTACCAGCGCGGTGCTGAGAAGCAATTTCATGATGACCTCCGTTAGTGGAACGGAGACAGGTTAGAATGCTTCGAAAGAGCGCAGTTGCGCGAGATCAAGCTTTCGCTTGCGGATCTGACGGCTGTCAAACCGACATGAAATTTTTCGCCGCCGTCGCGGAAAAGGGCGAATTGCACGAGCAAAGAAAAAGGCCGCCCGGATCGCTCCGGGCGGCCTTTGATCTTAAAACCTCAGGCGCCGATTACTCGGCGGCAGGCGCGTTTTCGCCAGCGAGGTTTTGCAGCATCGGGGTTGCGACGTCTGCACCCGTACCCTTCTTGCGTTCCTCGAGGATGAGGTCGTCGCGCGAAGAAGCGATGCGGCGGATCTGCGTCATGGTACCACCGGTACCAGCCGGGATCAGACGGCCAACGATGACGTTTTCCTTCAGGCCCTGCAGCGTGTCGGTCTTGCCGGCGATCGCAGCTTCCGTGAGAACCTTGGTGGTTTCCTGGAAGGATGCGGCCGAGATGAACGACGGCGTCTGCAGCGAGGCCTTGGTGATGCCGAGTAGGACCGGATCGCCGTATGCCGGCTTCTTGCCCTCTTCGACCAGGCGGTCGTTGTTGTCGTCGAGTTCGATCCGGTCGACGTTGTCACCCACGATGTAGTGGCTGTCGCCAGCGTCCGTGATCTCGACCTTCTGCAGCATCTGGCGAACGATCACCTCGATGTGCTTGTCGTTGATCACAACGCCCTGCAGACGGTAGACTTCCTGGATTTCGTTGACCAGGTACGAGGCAAGTGCCTCGACGCCCTTGATCGCCAGGATGTCGTGCGGAGCCGGGTTACCGTCGAGGATGTAGTCACCCTTTTCGATATAGTCGCCTTCCTGAAGGTGGAAGGGCTTGCCCTTCGGGATCAGGTATTCGACAGGCTCGACACCGTCTTCAGCCGGCTCGATGATGACGCGACGCTTGTTCTTGTAGTCACGGCCGAGGCGGATCGTACCATCGATCTCAGCGATGATGGCATGGTCCTTCGGACGACGAGCTTCGAACAGTTCGGCAACGCGCGGCAGACCACCGGTGATATCCTTGGTCTTGGCGCTTTCCAGCGGCGAACGTGCAAGCACATCACCCTGGGAGACCTTCTGACCAGGCTCGACGGACAGGATCGCGTCGACCGAGAGCTGGAACCGGGCTTCGCCGCCACGGGCCACCTTCAGAACATTGCCGCTGGCATCCTTGATGACGATTGCCGGCTTGAGGTCCGTACCGCGCGGGGTCGAACGCCAGTCGATAACCTGACGCTTGGTGATGCCGGTCGACTCGTCGGTCGCTTCGAGCACCGAGATACCGTCGACGACGTCCTCGAAATGCACGATACCCTCGACTTCCGTCATGATCGGGCGTGTGTACGGATCCCACTCGGCCAGACGCTGGCCGCGCTTCACCTTGTCGCCATCATCAACGAAGACCTTGGAACCATAGGCCACGCGCTGCGAAGACCGCTCGATACCACGTTCGTCGAGGATCATCACGGCCATGCTGCGGCCCATGGCGATCAGGGTGCCATCGGAATTGCGCAGCATGTTGCGGTTCTTGATCTGCACCGTACCTTCGTACGAGGCTTCCAGGAACGACTGGTCGACCACGGTCGCGGTACCGCCCAAGTGGAAGGTACGCATGGTGAGCTGGGTGCCCGGCTCGCCGATCGACTGCGCGGCGATGACGCCGACGGCTTCGCCCATGTTGACGGGCGTACCGCGTGCAAGGTCGCGGCCGTAGCAGATCGAGCAAACGCCGGTCTGAACTTCGCAAGTCAGGGCCGAACGGATGCGGATCGACTGGATACCAGCCTTTTCGATCTCGATGACATCGGGCTCAAGGATCATCTTGCCGGCATCGACGATGCGCTCACCCGTGATCGGATGATCGATATCGTCGAGGGCCGTACGACCGAGAACGCGGGCGCCGATGGAGGCAACGACCTGACCGGCGTCTACGATCGCCGTCATGGTCAGGCCCTTGTCGGTGCCGCAATCCACGAGGTTGACGATGCAATCCTGGGCCACGTCGACGAGACGACGGGTCAGGTAACCGGAGTTCGCGGTCTTCAGAGCGGTGTCTGCGAGACCCTTACGGGCACCGTGGGTCGAGTTGAAGTACTCGTTAACGGTCAGACCTTCCTTAAAGTTCGAGATGATCGGCGTCTCGATGATCTCGCCCGACGGCTTGGCCATGAGGCCGCGCATGCCGCCCAGCTGACGCATCTGGTTCGGTGAACCACGAGCACCCGAGTGCGACATCATGTAGATGGCGTTCATCGGCTTCTGGCGGTTGGTTTCCGGATCGAACTCGACAGCCTTAATGCGGGCCATCATGTCTTCGGCGACCTTTTCAGTGGCCTTGCCCCAGGCGTCGACGACCTTGTTGTACTTCTCGCCCTGCGTGATCAGGCCGTCGTTGTACTGCTGCTCGTATTCCTTGACCAGCGTTTCGGTGTCGCCAACGATTTTCGCCTTGGTTTCAGGGATGATCATGTCGTCCTTGCCGAACGAAATGCCAGCCTTGCAGGCGTGGGTGAAGCCGAGCTGCATGATGCGGTCGCAGAAGATGACCGTGTCCTTCTGGCCGCAATGGCGGTAGACCGTGTCGATCATCTTGGAGATGTTCTTCTTGGTCATTTCCTGGTTGCAGATGTCGAAGGGCACGTTGACGTTCTTCGGCAGAAGTTCGCCGATGATCATGCGGCCAGGCGTGGTTTCATAGATCTTCGAAACCGGGTTGCCCTCGGCGTCGACGGTCTTGAAGCGGCCACGGATCTTGGCGTGCAGTGTGACGACCTTGTTTTCCAGAGCGTGATGCAGTTCGCCCATGTCGGAGAAGGCCATGCCTTCGCCCGGCTCGTTCTGGTTCTGGATCGACAGATAGTACAGGCCGAGAACCATGTCCTGCGACGGAACAATGATCGGCTGACCGTTAGCCGGGTGCAGGATGTTGTTCGTCGACATCATCAGGACGCGGGCTTCGAGCTGGGCTTCGAGCGACAGCGGCACGTGAACGGCCATCTGGTCACCGTCGAAGTCGGCGTTGAAGGCCGTGCAGACAAGCGGATGCAGCTGGATGGCCTTGCCTTCGACGAGGATCGGTTCGAAGGCCTGGATGCCCAGGCGGTGCAGCGTCGGTGCGCGGTTCAGGAGAACCGGATGCTCACGGATGACCTCGTCGAGGATATCCCAGACTTCCGGCTTTTCCTTTTCAACCAGCTTCTTGGCCTGCTTGACCGTCGAGGAGTAACCCTTGGCGTCGAGGCGCGCGTAGATGAACGGCTTGAACAGTTCGAGCGCCATCTTCTTCGGCAGGCCGCACTGGTGCAGCTTCAGTTCCGGACCGGTCACGATGACCGAACGGCCGGAATAGTCGACGCGCTTACCGAGAAGGTTCTGACGGAAGCGGCCCTGCTTGCCCTTGAGCATGTCGGAGAGCGACTTCAGCGGACGCTTGTTGGCACCGGTGATGACGCGGCCACGACGGCCGTTGTCGAAGAGCGCGTCTACAGATTCCTGCAGCATGCGCTTTTCGTTACGGATGATGATGCCCGGAGCGCGCAGTTCGATCAGGCGCTTCAGACGGTTGTTACGGTTGATGACGCGACGATAGAGATCGTTCAGGTCAGACGTCGCGAAGCGGCCGCCATCGAGCGGAACGAGCGGGCGCAGGTCCGGCGGGATGACCGGAACGACCTTCATGATCATCCATTCCGGACGGTTGCCCGACTCCATGAAGTTCTCGACGATCTTCAGGCGCTTCATCAGCTTCTTCTGCTTGAGATCCGAGGTGGTCTCAGCCAGATCAGCACGCAGATCGCCAGCGATCTTCTCGAGGTTCATCGAGGCCAGCATCTCGTAGATGGCTTCAGCGCCGATCATGGCGGTGAACTGGTCTTCGCCGAACTCGTCGACGGCCATCATGTACTCTTCTTCAGAGAGCAGCTGGTTTTCCTTGAGCGAGGTCAGGCCCGGCTCGGTCACGATGTAGTTCTCGAAGTAGAGAACGCGCTCGACATCCTTCAGCGTCATGTCCAAGAGCGTGGAGATGCGCGACGGCAGCGACTTCAGGAACCAGATGTGGGCGACCGGGGCTGCGAGCTCGATGTGGCCCATGCGCTCGCGGCGAACGCGCGACAGCGTGACTTCGACGCCGCACTTTTCGCAGATGATGCCCTTGTACTTCATGCGCTTGTACTTGCCGCACAGGCATTCGTAGTCCTTGATCGGTCCAAAGATACGCGCGCAGAAGAGGCCGTCACGCTCGGGCTTGAACGTACGGTAGTTGATGGTTTCCGGCTTCTTGATCTCGCCGTAAGACCAGGAAAGGATCTTTTCCGGGCTCGCGATCGAGATCCGGATGGAGTCGAAGTGCTGGGCCGGCACTGTCGGGTTGAAAAGGTTCATGACCTCTTGGTTCATGCCTGTCTCCTTGATGGGGCAGAGAGCCCTCGATTGGGTCGCGGTGGCGGCGAATTCCCGGGATGCCGCGCCGGACCCTGAAATGACAATAACCGCGAAATGCGGCGAAACTCCCCTTCCCGTCCCGATATTGGCCTTCGGTGCGAGCCGGGAATGGCGTGCGCGGCGATCTTACGCCACACACGCCTTGTCAAACTTACTCGGCTGCGTCGGGCAGCTGGCCGTCTTCCGGCAGAAGCTTCGAGTTCTCGAGTTCGACGGAAAGGCCGAGAGAGCGCATTTCCTTGACGAGAACGTTGAAGCTTTCCGGAATACCGGCCTCGAAGGTGTCGTCGCCACGGACGATCGCCTCGTAGACCTTGGTACGGCCGGCCACGTCGTCCGACTTGACGGTGAGCATTTCCTGCAGGGTGTATGCAGCACCGTAGGCCTCGAGCGCCCAGACTTCCATTTCGCCGAAGCGCTGACCGCCGAACTGCGCCTTACCACCGAGCGGCTGCTGGGTGACGAGCGAGTACGGGCCGATCGAACGAGCGTGGATCTTGTCGTCGACCAGATGGTTCAGCTTGATCATGTACATGTAGCCGACGGTGACCTGACGGTCGAAGGCTTCACCGGTACGACCATCGTACAGGGTCGACTGACCCGACGGGTTGAGACCTGCACGTGTCAGCATCTCGGAGACGTCGCTTTCATGCGCACCGTCGAAGACCGGCGTGGCGATGGATACGCCGCGCTTGGCTTCTTCAGCGAGCTTGACGAGTGCGTCGTCGTCGAAGTGCTTCACTTCGTCATGTGCTTCCGACTCGTAGATCTCCGTCAGTTCCTTGCGCAGATCAGTGATGTCGAGGTGCTTGCGATAGTCCTCGAGCATCTGGCCGATCTTCTTGCCCATGCCGGCGCAAGCCCAGGCAAGGTGGGTTTCGAGGATCTGGCCGACGTTCATACGCGAGGGAACGCCGAGCGGGTTCAAGACGATGTCGACATGCGTGCCGTCTTCGAGGAACGGCATGTCTTCGACCGGTACGATGCGCGAGACAACACCCTTGTTACCGTGACGGCCGGCCATCTTGTCGCCTGGCTGGATCTTGCGCTTCACAGCGACAAAGACCTTGACCATCTTCATGACGCCCGGGGGCATTTCGTCGCCGCGCTGGACCTTTTCGACCTTGTCCATGAAGCGCTGTTCAAGGCGCGACTTGGATTCGTCGTACTGGCCGCGGAGCGCTTCGAGTTCGCCCTGCACCTTTTCGTCTTCGACTGCAAACATCCACCACTGCGAGCGGGGATATTCGGAGACGACGGCGTTGGTGAGTTCGACGCCCTTCTTGAAGCCCTTAGGACCGGCGATCGAGACCTGACCACGCAGCATGTCGATCAGACGGCCGTAGACGTTACGGTCGAGGATCGCCTGTTCGTCGTCACGGTCCTTGGCGAGGCGTTCGATTTCCTCGCGCTCGATGGCCATCGCGCGCTCGTCCTTCTCAACGCCGTGGCGATTGAAGACGCGAACTTCGACGACGGTACCAAACGTGCCCGGAGGCATGCGCATGGAGGTGTCGCGAACGTCGGAGGCCTTTTCACCGAAGATGGCGCGCAGAAGCTTTTCTTCCGGCGTCATCGGGCTTTCGCCCTTCGGCGTGATCTTGCCGACCAGGATGTCGCCCGGCTGAACTTCGGCACCGATGTAGACGATACCGGCTTCGTCGAGGTTCTTCAGTGCTTCTTCCGAAACGTTCGGAATGTCGCGCGTGATTTCTTCCGGACCAAGCTTGGTGTCGCGGGCCATGACTTCGAATTCCTCGATGTGGATCGAGGTGAAGACGTCTTCCGAGACGATGCGCTCCGACATGAGGATCGAGTCCTCATAGTTGTAGCCGTTCCAAGGCATGAACGCGACGAGCGCGTTACGGCCGAGTGCCAGATCGCCGAGGTCGGTCGACGGACCGTCCGCGATGATGTCACCCTTGTTGACGATGTCGCCAACGGTCACCAGCGGGCGCTGGTTGACGCAGGTGTTCTGGTTCGAACGCTGGAACTTCTGCAGACGGTAGATGTCGACGCCCGACTTGGACGGATCGAGATCTTCCGTGGCACGGATAACGATACGGGTCGCGTCGACCTGGTCGACCACGCCGCCGCGACGGGCACCGATGGCAGCGCCGGAGTCACGGGCAACGATCGGCTCCATGCCGGTTCCAACGAACGGGGCTTCGGCACGCAGAAGCGGCACGGCCTGACGCTGCATGTTCGAGCCCATGAGAGCGCGGTTGGCGTCGTCGTTTTCGAGGAACGGAATGAGAGCGGCCGCAACGGAAACCAGCTGCTTCGGCGAGACGTCCATCAGGTTGATGGTGTCGCGCGGGGACAGCATGACTTCGCCGGCGTGACGGCAGACGACGAACTCTTCGACGAACTGGCCATCGGCCGTCAGCTCGGAGTTGGCCTGAGCGACGTAGTACTTCGCTTCTTCCATGGCGGAGAGATAGACGACGTCCTTCGTCACCTTGCCGTCCACGATCTTGCGGTACGGGCTTTCGATGAAGCCGTACTTGTTGACGCGGGCAAAGGTTGCGAGCGAGTTGATCAGACCGATGTTCGGGCCTTCCGGCGTCTCGATCGGGCAGATACGGCCGTAGTGGGTCGGGTGAACGTCGCGGACTTCGAAGCCTGCGCGCTCGCGGGTCAGACCACCCGGTCCAAGAGCCGAAAGACGGCGCTTGTGGGTGATTTCCGAGAGCGGGTTCACCTGGTCCATGAACTGCGATAGCTGCGAGGAGCCGAAGAATTCGCGGACAGCGGCAGCAGCCGGCTTGGCGTTGATCAGGTCCTGCGGCATGACGGTGTCGATTTCGATCGACGACATGCGTTCCTTGATCGCGCGCTCCATGCGGAGCAGGCCGAGACGGTACTGGTTTTCCATGAGTTCGCCGACGGAGCGAACGCGACGGTTGCCGAGGTTGTCGATATCGTCGATTTCGCCCTTGCCGTCACGCAGCTCGACCAGCATCTTGACCACGGCCAGGATGTCGTCCTTGCGCAGAACGCGAACGGTATCGGGGCAGTCGAGGTCGAGACGCATGTTCATCTTGACGCGACCAACGGCCGACAGGTCGTAACGCTCGGCGTCGAAGAACAGCGACTGGAACATGGCTTCCGCCGAGTCCATGGTCGGCGGCTCACCCGGACGCATGACGCGGTAGATGTCGAACAGAGCGTCCTGACGGTTCTCGTTCTTGTCAGCGGCAAGCGTGTTGCGGATGTAGGCGCCGACATTGATGTGGTCGATGCCGAGAACCGGGATCTCTTCGAAGCCCGAGTCGAGAATCTGCGGGAGCGTCTTCTCGTCGATCTCCGCGCCGGCTTCCATGTAGATTTCACCGGTCGACATGTTGACCAGGTCTTCGGCGAGGTAGTTGCCGAACAGGTCTTCGTCCGATGCCTTCAGGAACTTCAGGCCCTTGTCGGTCAACTGACGCAGCAGACGCGGGGTCAGCTTCTTGCCGCCTTCGACGACAACTTCGCCGCTGTCGGCGTCGATGAGGTCGGAGATCGCCTTCGCACCCTTGAGGGTCTCAGGGTTGAACGGGAAGCGCCAGCCCTTGCCGTCGCGCTCATAGACGGACTTCGAGTAGAAGGTCGACAGGATTTCTTCGCCGTCCATACCAAGCGCCATCAGCAGCGAGGTCACGGGGATCTTGCGGCGACGGTCGATACGGGCGTGCACGATGTCCTTGGCGTCGAACTCGATGTCGAGCCAGGAACCGCGGTAGGGGATAACGCGAGCAGCGAACAGCAGCTTGCCAGACGAGTGGGACTTGCCCTTGTCATGGTCGAAGAAGACGCCCGGCGAGCGGTGCATCTGGGAAACGATGACGCGCTCGGTACCGTTGACGATGAAGGTACCGTTGTTGGTCATCAGGGGCATGTCGCCCATGTAGACGGACTGTTCCTTGATGTCCTTGATCGAGCGTGCGCCCGTATCCTCGTCAATATCGAACACGATCAGGCGAAGCGTGACCTTGAGCGGTGCGGCATAGGTCAGGTCGCGCTGGCGGCATTCGTCGACGTCGAACTTCGGCTGTTCGAATTCGTAGGAGACGAATTCCAGCATCGATGCACCGGAGAAATCGGTGATCGGGAAGACGGACTTGAAAACGGCATTCAGCCCCTCGTCGGGACGGCCACCCTTGGGCTCGTCAACCATGAGGAACTGGTCATAAGATGCCTTCTGAACCTCAATGAGGTTCGGCATTTCTGCGACTTCTGGAATTTTTCCGAAAAACTTGCGTACGCGCCTGCGACCGTTAAAGGTAAGGGTCTGAGCCATCGTCGCTCCTTGTCAGTTTGCACCCGGGCCTGCAACAGACGGTGACCGCTGGCCAGGCGGCTCCGTCAAAAAATGGATCGTTCAATCTCGTCTCGAGATCCGAACGGCCGGCCGGTTTGCCGGGCGCGCGGGTCAAGACCATCCTCTTGAGAACCCATTACCCAGGAACCGCTTTCATACGGTTCCTGGGTAATATGTTCGGAGGAAACGGGCGGGAGAAGAAGCTTCCCCCGCCGCATTCCGATATTACTTGACGTCGACCTTAGCGCCGGCTTCTTCAAGCTTCTTCTTGAGGTCAGCGGCTTCAGCCTTGGAAACAGCTTCCTTGACAGCCTTCGGAGCGCCTTCGACGAGGTCCTTGGCTTCCTTGAGGCCCAGACCGGTGATGGCGCGGACTTCCTTGATGACGTTGATCTTGTTTGCGCCGGCATCCGTGAGGATGACGTCAAACTCGGTCTTTTCTTCTTCGGCAGCAGCCGGAGCAGCGCCGCCAGCAGCAGCAACGGCTACCGGTGCAGCAGCCGAAACGCCCCACTTTTCTTCGAGCAGCTTCGAAAGCTCAGCAGCTTCCAGAACGGTCAGCGAGGAGAGGTCTTCTACGATCTTTGCGAGATCAGCCATGATACTAGTTCCTTAATAGATGTTCGGTTCGAAGCGAACGGGTTAGGGTATGAACAGCGAAAAACCGCCTTACGCGGCTTCGTCCTTCTTTGCATAGGCCGCAAACACGCGAGCAAGCTGAGCTGCCGGTGCTGCCACAACGCCTGCAATGCGGGTTGCCGGGGTCTGAATCATGCCCAGCAGCTTTGCACGCAGTTCGTCCAGCGAAGGCAGGGTCGCAAGCGACTTGACTGCATCTGCGGACAAGGTGGTTGTTCCCATGGCGCCGCCCAGTACAACGATCTTGTCGTTGGTCTTGGCGAAATCCATGACGACCTTCGGAGCCACAATCGGATCATTGCTGAATGCAATCAGCGTCTGACCCTTGAAGAGATCGGTGATCCCTTCGGCTTCCGTGCCCTGAAGAGCGATCTTGGCCAGGCGGTTCTTCGCGACTTTGACGGTGCCGCCAGCAGCGCGCATCTTCGAACGAAAATCGTTCATCTGCGCAACCGTGACACCAGCATAGTGGGCCACAACAACCGAACCGGAAGCCTTGAAGACTTCGTTCAGTTCTGTGACGAATTCGCGTTTTTCCGCTCTTTCCACTGTCTGTCTCCAGTTGATGGGACCGCAATCCTGCAGGCCCCACCGGGTTTGCCTTTGCCTCAGGGGATCCATTTCTTAGATCCCAAGCGACGCTTGAGGATCCTGTCCCCTCCGGTTGGACTTAAGTGTCCAGCCAAAAGGCGAATAAGGCTCGAACCGAACTTCAAGACGTCATCAGACGTTTAAATACCGGATCTCACCCGTCTCATGCAGGCAGATATTAAGGCCGTGAGGCCGCCCACAATCTCGGACAGGAGTGTCTGGTCTTTAGAACCAGACATTTCCGGCCCCGAGAGGCCGGAAACTTGGTGGACCGGAGCATGTCGCTCCGGCCGAATTCATGATCAAACGGCAACCGTCGACGGATCGATCTTGACGCCCGGACCCATGGTCGAGGAGATCGCTACGCGCTTGACGTAGTTGCCCTTGGCGCCAGCCGGCTTTGCCTTGATGACGGCGTCAGCGAAGGCCTTGATGTTTTCTTCGAGCGCCTTGGCGTCGAAGGAAGCCTTGCCGATGCCGGCGTGGACGATACCAGCCTTCTCGACGCGGAACTCGACGGCACCGCCCTTGGAAGCCTTGACGGCACCAGCGACGTCCATGGTCACCGTACCGACCTTCGGGTTCGGCATCATGCCACGCGGGCCGAGAACCTTACCGAGACGGCCGACGAGCGGCATCATGTCCGGGGTCGCGATGCAGCGATCGAAGTCGATCTTGCCGCCCTGGACGATTTCGAGCAGGTCTTCGGCGCCGACGATGTCTGCACCAGCAGCCTTGGCTTCATCAGCCTTGGCGCCACGTGCGAAGACGGCGACGCGAACGTCACGGCCCGTACCGTTCGGCAGGTTGACCACGCCGCGGACCATCTGGTCTGCGTGGCGCGGGTCGACGCCGAGGTTCATGGCGATTTCGATCGTTTCGTCGAACTTGGCGACGGCACGTTCCTTGACCATCGAGATGGCGTCGGAAAGGGCGACCAGCTTGGTCGGGTCCACGCCTTCGCGGATCTTCTGAATACGCTTTGCTACCTTGGCCATGATCAACCTACCACTTCCAGGCCCATGGAGCGGGCAGAGCCCTCAACCATCAGCATTGCGCCTTCGATGTCGGCGGCGTTCAGATCCTTCATCTTGCCTTCGGCAATTGCGCGGACCTGCGCCTTGGTGATCGTACCGACCTTCGCACCCTTGCCCGGAGTCTTCGAGCCAGAGGTGATCTTTGCTTCCTTCTTCAGCCAGTAGGTGACCGGCGGCTGCTTCATTGCGAAGGTGAAGGACTTGTCCTGGTAATAGGTGATGACGACCGGGATCGGCATACCCTTTTCCATTTCCTGCGTGGCGGCATTGAACGCCTTGCAGAATTCCATGATGTTAATGCCACGCTGACCAAGGGCCGGGCCGATCGGCGGGGACGGGTTCGCCGATCCTGCCTTGACCTGGAGCTTGAGCTGGCCTGCAACTTTCTTAGCCATTACTCTCTGCCTTTCATTTCAGACCGGCTTCCCGATCCAGTATGCCAACATCACGTTGGCGGCTGCGGTTGCGTGGTGCGTCTGGACGGTCCGGCTTAAGAGACCGCCATCCTCCCACGCGAGTCGGGGAGTTGCCTCCCCTCTTCCGATCAGACCTTTTCGACCTGACCGTATTCGAGCTCGACGGGGGTCGCGCGACCGAAGATCGAAACCTCGACCTTGAGGCGCGAACGCTCCTCGTCCACATCCTGGACGATCCCGTTGAAGGAAGCGAAAGGACCGTCGGAGACGCGAACCTGTTCGCCGATTTCGAAGGACACGGAGGACTTCGGACGCTCGACGCCTTCCTGGACCTGGCCCAGAATGCGATCTGCTTCGAAATCAGGGATCGGAACCGGCTTGTTGTCGGAACCGAGGAAACCCGTGACCTTCGGGGTATTCTTGATCAAGTGGTAGGCTTCGTCCGTCAGGTTCGCCCGCACCAGCACATAGCCGGGGAAGAACTTGCGTTCACTGTCTACCTTGCGACCGCGACGAACCTCGACAACCTTTTCGGTCGGAACGAGGATCTTTTCAAAGAGATGCTCAAGGCCCTTCTGACGCGCCTTGTTCTCGATGTCTTCCGCGACCTTCTTCTCAAAATTGGAATACGCGTGGACGATGTACCAACGTGCCGCCATGTTCGTCTCCGCCCGATTAATTGCCGACGCTCAGCACGAGGCTGAGCAACCAGCTGATCAGCTGGTCCGCGCCGAAGAAAAATAGCGCAGCGAAAAACACCATCGCCAGGACCATGAGCGTCGAAATCGTGGTCTCGCGACGCGAGGGCCACGTCACCTTGGACGTCTCGGAGCGAACCTGCTGCAGAAACGCGAATGGATTACCCTTGGATGCCATTTATTGCCCACGCATTTACGGCGCGTAAAGCCGACCTTAGTCAGCCCCACGCACCGCGTGTCTGTTTGAACCCTACATAAAGACCGATTCCCCTTTTCACAAGAGGGAAAAGCTCTTCTGCAACTTTTCGGCTTTGCCAGATCTTCTTGCTCGTCGCCGCTTCAAAAAGCGCGCCGGGCGGACATGGCAGGGGCAGCCGGGCTTGAACCGACGACCTGCGGTTTTGGAGACCGCCGCTCTACCAACTGAGCTATACCCCTAAGCCTTACATCGGACCGGAACGCTCCCGTCCGAGGCATGGAGCACCCTTTAAGGCGGGCGCGCCGGAATGGCAAGTGTCTTTTTTCTGCTTTTCACCAGACCGGTCAATGGCATCGCTCACCACTGGCGCTCAAACCGGGCATTGACCCGCGCTGCGGGTTCGTGGGCAATGTCGGAGATGACCGCGCGCAGCTTGATGCCGGCCTGCAGCCGCTTCTCAACGGCGAATTCGGCGTGAAACGGCGCGGCACTGTCCATCACCACGCCGCCGGTCACAGTGGTGTCGATCCCGCCGAAGAAAAGCCTCAGATTCTGGCGAGCAATGAAGACCGCATCGCCGTCCGTGCGGCGCCCGGCCTCAAGTGCCCGGTCGAGAGACAGGGTCGCCGGCCCCTCGTCCATCAGTGCGCGGGATTGACGGAGTGCTGCACGGGCCGCACCACTGACGAGATCGACCGTGAGACCGACGGAGGCCGGATTAGCCGCAGCCCTGCGGAGATCAACCTCACCCCAGAGACGCATCGGCGGATGCGCCGTGCCTGAATTGGTGGGGGTGGCGCGACGCAGATTCGATTCGGCCCCGAGCCGAGGGCGCCCCGGCATATCGAGGGCAACACCGGTGCGAAGGCCGAGATCGTCGGGAGACCCCGTCGCAGCCCACAGAAAGGCGCTATCCTCCGCGGCAGCTGGCCATGGCACGAGAGGCAAGAGAATCAGCAGCCAGGTAGCGAGAGGTGAGCGTGCCATCGGCAGTTCGTCCGGCGTAAGGGGCGCAGCCAATGGCGGGCCCCGGGCGAATCAGGATGGTTTCAAAAGTAACCGAGCGGGAATCAGAGGAGAAGTAGCAGACGCGCATGGAAGCCATGCAGCGAGAATGTCAGGAGTTTCCCGACACGAGCGGCCTTTGGCAGGCACCAGGCGTCCGCTTGCCATGTTCTCGGCTTTGACTGATACTCACCCCCACGCCCTCGCGGAGGACAGCCATGATCCGTATCAGCAATGCCGCCCTGCCCGGTTCCGAGTTCGACGATGCCGACCTGTCGGAAGCTCGCTTCAGCGACGTCTCGCTCAAGGAAGCCGTCTTCAGCAATGTGGACCTCGGCCGGAGCCTGATCACCGATGCCAATGCCGAGCAGATGGTGATACGCAATGTGGCGATGAATGCCGCGGTCATGGAAAACGTAGTGATGCACGCAGCAAGCCTCACCCATGTCGACCTCAATGGCAGCACCATCCGATTCGCCAGTCTCGCCGGCACGTCGATTGCCGAATGCGATCTCACCGGGCTTACGATCAACGGCTACCTGGTGACGGATCTCCTGCGGCTTGCCGAAGAGCAGCTGCTGCAGCGGGCTTGATGCCCCTCATTCCAGACTGGCAATTTCATAGCCACGCTGGCGGTAACGCTCTCGCATTGTCCTGAACATCGGATACATGGTCGCGCCACTCTTGAACCATGCGACGTAGGACTGAGGCTCCGATAGCCACCAACCTGGAGCCAGTGTTCGGCGAGCTTCCTCATCATCCCAGAAAGTCTGATCGGGTACACCGCTATAAGGCCGCGTAGCGAGCCAGGACGTTTTCAAGGGATTGTGAGCTGCGGTGTATCTGTCTCTGTATCTTAAGTGGTCAGCGCTGCCGCACGGATGGATCGCGATGTCGCGCCCTTCCCCGAATTGATCTGCGGTACCATCCACCAGGGTGCCGTCCGACATCATGTTCCATGAGTGCAGAAAGATCGGGCGTCCGTCGGGCAACTCATACACGCCATCGATGCGGCGCCAGCCAAACTGATGTTCGATAAAGCAAGCAACCTCGAAACACGCACCCCAGCACCCAGCCAGCCTCATCTCGTGACGGAAGCTTCGGATCACATCGGTCTGCTGAGGCGTGACGAGCATAAGATAATCCATAACGGAAAAGGCCCCGCTGTTTCCAGCGAGGCCTCTTTATTCTTATCGATCGATCAGATTACCGATTACTCGATGATCGAAGCGACGATGCCGGCGCCGACGGTACGGCCGCCTTCGCGGATTGCGAAGCGCAGCTTTTCTTCCATCGCGATCGGAACGATCAGCTCGACTTCAACCGTGACGTTATCACCAGGCATAACCATTTCCGTGCCTTCCGGAAGCGACACGATGCCGGTCACGTCCGTGGTGCGGAAGTAGAACTGCGGACGATAGTTG
>NZ_ALJF01000028.1 GCF_000300855.1 Agrobacterium albertimagni AOL15
TAAGTCCGCACCCTCACCACGCTTGCCGATGACGATGATGTCGGCATTGGCTTCAAACTCCAGCACGGTGTCGACCAGATCACCGTTGCGAAGCTTCGTCTCGACATTGGCAACGCCGGCCTCCTGGAGGCGGGTCTTGGCGTCATCGAGCAGAAGGCGCCCCCGCGCATGGGCGACCTTGGCCTTCTGCGCATCGAGTTCCGCCAGTTCCTCGAGAAGTGCGGTGCGGGCACCGAGGCCGATATTGCCGCTGAGGTTGACGGGTTCGGAGGCGAGATCCCGCCTGCCGATCACGTGGAGGAGTTCCACCGTCACGTCGGCCTTGCCTGCGATCCAGGCAATGTGGTCGCATACGCTTTGGGCATAGGGCGAACCGTCGATCAGTCCGAGTATTCTTGTCATTGTTGATCCTCCCTCAGTGGCCCATCAGGCGTTCCATAGCGCCGGGCTTGTCATGGATGGCGAGCTTGTCGACGATGGTCTCGCTTGCCTGGTTGAGGCCAATGATCTCCACATCCGCGCCTTCACGACGGAACTTGAGCACGATCATGTCGAGGGCCGCGACGCTGGAGATATCCCAGATATGAGCATGGCTGACATCGATCGTGACCTTGTCGAGGGCCTCCTTGAAGTCGAAGGCCTTGTTGAAATCCTCGACCGAGGCGAAGAACACCTGGCCTTCGACCGTATAAGTGCGGTGCATGCCGTCAGCCGACACCGCCGAGGTGACACGGAAGATCTGCGAGATCTTCCAGGCGAAGAAGACGGCCGAAAGCAGTACACCGATCAACACGCCAATGGCGAGGTTGTGGGTGTAGACAACACCGATGACGGTCGCGATCATCACGATCGACGACGAGCGCGGATGATCCCTGAGGTTCTTGATCGAGGACCAGGAGAAGGTGCCGATCGAGACCATGATCATGATGGCAACGAGCGCTGCCATCGGGATCTGGCTGACCCATTCGCCCAGGACCAGGATCATGAAGAGCAGGAAAACGCCGGCGCAAAAACTGGACAGTCGCCCGCGGCCTCCGGACTTCACGTTGATCATTGACTGGCCGATCATCGCGCAACCCGCCATGCCGCCCAAAAATCCGGTGGCCGTATTGGCGATGCCCTGGCCTACACATTCACGGTTCTTATCGCTTGGGGTGTCGGTCAGATCATCGACGATCTGCGCCGTCATCAGCGATTCCAGCAGACCAACGACGGCAACCGCTACGGAATAAGGCAGGATGATCATCAGGGTTTCGAGATTGAACGGGATCTGCGGGATCAAAAAGATCGGCAAGGTCGACGGCAGTTCGCCCATGTCGCCGACGGTGCGGATGTCGAATCCGAACCAAATCGAAAGGGCAGTCAGAACCACGATGCAAACGAGAGGCGACGGTATTGCGGTCGTGAGGTAGGGAAGCAGATAGATAATCGCGAGACCACCAGCCACGAGGACGTAGGTGAGCACGGGAACATTCGTCAGTTCCGGCAATTGCGCCATGAAGATCAGGATGGCGAGCGCGTTGACGAAACCGGTCATCACCGACTTTGACACGAAACGCATCAAGTAGCCGAGTTTGAAGATCCCGGCGACGATCTGAATGATGCCTGCCAGGACGGTTGCCGCCAGCAAATACTCGACACCATGTTCCTTGGCCAAAGTGATCATCAAAACAGCGGTTGCAGCGGTTGCGGCGGAGATCATACCAGGCCGCCCGCCGACAAACGCGATTAGGACGGCAATCGAGAAGGAGGCATAAAGGCCGACCTTTGGATCGACGCCGGCAATGATCGAAAAGGCGATGGCTTCGGGGATGAGGGCCAATGCCACGACGAGGCCCGCAAGCGCATCGCCTCTGATGTTGCCAAACCATTCGGTTCGCATCCGGGTTAATGTATCATTCGACAAAATGGGACTTCTCCTTTCCGCTGTTCGCAAGCGGGCGGCGTGTGGGTGTTGACCGCCAGATGGTGACGGCAATGAATACGATGTGCATTTATTCCGCGGCGCGGCTGGACTGAGCGACCGCTGACGCTTCCATTTCATGAAGCCTGTGTTCGGCTTCCTGGATGTAATCGCGTCGCAGCGGCACTGCGGTTTGTTCTCGAGCAAGCTGGATCTGAAACACCATCATGCCCTGGTGACGGAATGCCGACTCCGACGAGGCAAGATAGAACTCCCACATCCTGGCAAAACGCTCGTCGTAAAGCCCGACTGCTTCCTCGCGTCGTGCCATGAAGCGATCTCGCCATGCTTTCAGGGTCTCGGCGTAGTGCAGGCGCAGGATCTCGATGTCGCAGACAACGAGCCCCTGGCGCTCGATCACGGGCACCACTTCTGAAAGTGCCGGAATGTATCCGCCGGGGAAAATGTATTTGTGGACCCAGGGGTTGGTATGGGATGGCCCGTCACTGACCCCGATCGAATGCAAAACCATCACACCATCAGGCTTCAGGAGAGACCGGGCCTTCGAGAAAAACTCGTCATAGTGGCCCACGCCGACATGCTCGAACATTCCCACGGAAACAATCCGATCGAATTGCTCTTCGAGATGCCGATAGTCCTTCAGGTGAAACCGCGCATGCGCGGCGAGATTGCGCGCCTGTGCCCGTTGGTTCGAGATTGCAAATTGCTCTCGCGAAAGCGTGACCCCAGTGACCTCAGCCCCCGTCATTTCCGCGAGGTAAAGTCCCAGACCACCCCAACCGGAACCTATATCGAGGACCTTCTGGCCTGGCTCGATCAAGAGTTTCGCTGCGAGGTGGCGCTTCTTGGCAAGTTGCGCTTCTTCCAAGGAACTGTCGGCCTCCTCGAAATACGCACAGGAGTATTGGCTGTCGCTATCGAGGAACAGTCGATAGAGGGAGCCGTCGAGGTCATAGTGGTGGGCCACGTTGTCTTTTGCCCGATCAACCGGATTATACTGGTGGAACCGCTTGCGCAGTCCCGTAAGCCCGCGAAGAAACCTTGCCGGGCCGGTCAGCGAATTGACACTGGTGTTCGTGAACACCAGTTCGAGAAAAGCGTAGATATTGCCCTCTTCAACAACGAGCGTTCCGTCCATGAAGGCTTCTCCGAACGCGAGCTCGGGATTGAGCATCAACGACCAGAGTGTCACCGCGTCCTTGATGCGAAGCGTGATGGGCTCGCCAGTGCGATCCCCAAATGTGGCGCGACGGCCTGATGGATAGATGATCGTCAGATGACCGATCTTGATGTGATGTGTAACAAAGCGATCGAAAAACGATGACATTCAATATCCTGAATATGTCGTTCTCCATGGACGCACGCGCGAACTGCCGGCATATTCAGGTTACGAATACGCCGTTTGAACGTGATCACCGATAAACGCCATGCCGGGCGAAAAAGACCGGCGTAACAGACGGGTTTCAGGCGAGGAAATTTTCCATGGAAGTAACCAACGGGGACTCGAGGCAGTCGAAACGACTGTATGGAGTGAACTTGTGGCCGGGGGATAGGCGCCCGGAGAAGCCACCCGCCGTGGCGGGTCCGTGATAACGGCATCATTGTGGCAGAATGGCCCGGATTGCAAGGCATATCTGCTATGCATTCAGCGCATGACAAGATCACCCGGCCTTGCTTACTTGCCGATCAGCCACTCACGAAGGTGCGCCAGCCGCCGGTAGTGAGAGCACGAAGCCTCTGAAACGGTGTCGCAAGGCTGGACATTTGCACATGCCGTATGCCAAACGACCCAGGTATAATTCTGTTCAGTTGTCCAAGTGGCACCTCCAACTGATAACCTGAAAGGAATTAAGATGACCATTGCTTCAGAAGAGCAACAACTACTGCATCTGGTTTTTGGTGGCGAATTGACGAGCCTTGAAGGAACGCAATTCAAGGATCTCGACAAGCTCGAGATTGTAGGAATTTTCCCGAATTACGCCGAGGCGCTTTCTGCATGGCGTGCCAAAGCCCAGCAAACTGTCGACAACGCTGCCATGCGATACTTTATCGTACACATGCATAGGCTTCTTGAGCCCGCGCGATAAATCGCACAACGAGACCGTCCACTAAGGCGGCAACCCGAATAGTAGATTCCAAAGCCTGCTTCCGGCACCACGAAAGCCTGGAAGGTGAACCATCCCGAGAGGTTGGTTCTGAGCAAATGCGACCCGCAATTGCAGTTACGCCGGGCCATGAAGATAATCCCGGGACGAGGATAGAAAAAGCCTCCAGTAGCCAGTCGAACCCAACGAGCCAAGGCTCACCTATAACCAGGGCATGCTCGTCGCGCCGCGTATAAGCGCCACGGTAATGAACATGAAAGGATCAGCATGACGGACAAAAGCGCTTCTTTGAAACTCGGTGACAAGACTGTCGACCTGAGCGTCAAGGCCGGCACGATCGGCCCTGACGTCATCGACATCGCAGCCCTTTATAAGCACACGGGCACGTTCACCTACGATCCGGGCTTCACGTCCACGGCATCCTGCGAATCCAAGATCACCTATATCGACGGCGACGAAGGCACGCTTTTGCACCGCGGCTATCCGATCGAGCAGCTCGCGGACAAGGGCGACTTCCTGGAAGTCTGCTACCTGCTGCTTTATGGCGAACTGCCGACGGCAGCGCAGAAGAAGGATTTCGACTATCGGGTGACGCACCACACCATGGTGCACGAGCAGATGAGCAAGTTCTTCTCCGGCTATCGCCGTGACGCCCATCCGATGGCGGTCATGGTCGGTACGGTCGGCGCACTCTCCGCCTTCTATCACGACTCGACCGACATCACCGATCCGCATCAGCGCATGGTCGCCTCGCTGCGCATGATCGCGAAGATGCCGACGATCGCTGCGATGGCATACAAGTATCACATCGGCCAGCCCTTCGTTTATCCGAAGAACGATCTGGACTATGCGTCGAACTTCCTGCGCATGTGCTTTGCAGTGCCTTGCGAGGACTACCAGGTGAACCCGGTCCTTTCGCGCGCGATGGACCGCATCTTCATCCTGCACGCCGATCACGAGCAGAATGCGTCGACCTCGACCGTGCGCCTCGCCGGCTCGTCGGGCGCCAATCCGTTCGCCTGCATCGCGGCTGGTATTGCCTGCCTCTGGGGCCCCGCTCACGGTGGCGCCAACGAAGCCGCCCTCAACATGCTGATGGAAATCGGCTCGGTTGACCGCATTCCGGAATACATCGCCAAGGCCAAGGACAAGAACGATCCGTTCCGTCTCATGGGCTTCGGTCACCGCGTGTACAAGAACTATGACCCGCGCGCGAAGATCATGCAGAAGACCATGTACGAGGTCCTCGAAGCGACCGGCCATGCCGATGATCCGCTGATGAAGGTGGCTCTCGAGCTCGAGAAGATCGCGCTCAACGACCCCTACTTCATCGAGAAGAAGCTCTATCCCAACGTCGACTTCTACTCGGGCATCACGCTGCGTGCACTCGGCTTCCCGACGACCATGTTCACCGTTCTCTTCGCACTCGCCCGCACCGTCGGCTGGATCGCACAGTGGAACGAGATGATCGAAGACCCACAGCAGCGCATCGGCCGTCCCCGCCAGTTGTACACCGGCGCGCCGAAGCGGAAATATGTTTCCGTGTCTAATCGATAGACCTTTTGATCCCGCAAGCCGGCTATCAGCTCCACGCGCCCTGGTCAGGCGCGTCGTTGCTGGCTGGCACCTACGCTACCCGCCCCCACTATGGAGGCCGAGCCTCCGGAACGGATGGAACTGATGATGGAAATCAGAGCCATTATCGGGATTCCGAGTTCCATTATCTCCTCCGTCACTGCAGCAGCTGTCGACGTTTGGCTATCAATCGAGATACCAAAAGCGTCGAGTTTCCGCGAGAGGCCGTCGATAGACTTAGAAAGTACGCCAAGACATGCTGCGATGGCTAGGCTTGAAGCCCACAGCGCACGAGCTTTAAGTCCAGCCAGCAGTTCTGGCCCATTCACAATGGCAAGGCGGACTATCGTGACTATTAAAAACGCAAGTACGAGCAATCCAAAAATGCGCTCGAAGGGGGGAGCCGTGGCGGTAAGATAAAGCTCACTTTTGAGAATTCCGACACTCGTAATCTGCTTATCAAGGTCAATCTCTCGGCCCATCATCAGCAGAAGAATGGTCGGAACTTGCCATGCATATCGCCACATTTGACCCGTGCGGGTCCATAGCCAAAGCATGGCAGAAAAAGCGTAAAGCAAAGCAGACGCCAATTCGATAGCGCCAAACTCTCGTGTAAGCTCCAGAGAAAATCCATGCATTGATATGTCTATGGAAATCAGGGCAGCAGCACCAGCAAGCGTCGCAACAAGAAAAAACCATGGGCGTTCAAACGTCGTATACTTCGGAAAACTAACTATTTTTATACTCCATCGTGCTGCACCCCTTGAGCACAGTTTTCCAAGGCGCGTTTTGCACTTACGTTGTCGTCCGTGTCTGGCATGGAAAGCGTGTGGGATCTCTCAGGGGAATCAACGGCGCCCTCTGCTCATCAAAGAGTGGGATGCGCTGGTTGCCGAGGGATAGGCGCTCGGTGAAGCCACCCGCCGTAGCGGGTCCGTGATATTCACATGGTACATGGAAAAATTAGCTAAAACCAGTGAAAATCAGCTGACAAAGAGTTCGAACCCGGCGGACCGGCGCTATTTTCTTCTACACAAAGGTAAATTGGCGGGTTAGAGTCCGAACGTCCCCGATATTGTTGGGACGGCCTTTTTGATGTTGGTTCGCATGCGGCAGAAGCGGCGCGAACCGTGAGGTCGTCCGTTTCAGCAACAGATGCTCCGGCATCTGATTGATGTCCCTTGTTGCACCGCGTCACTCGGGATTCATGCAAAATTGGAGGCCATTCAATGGCATCAAGGTTCAGTCAGCAAATAGACAGGTTGATCGCGCGTCTTCTGATCGGGAAGCCGCAGATTACGCTCCAGGAGATCAGGCGGCTTGTTCCTGGCGTGCGCGATGTCGAGGAACACGCGCTTGCGCAGAAGATCGACTACCTGCGTCAAAAAAACAGGAAAAGTCCGAATCTCACCGGGCACCATATTCGCAATAATAAGGGAGGACCTGAACGTGAAACTCGCGGTTAACGACACATTGATCGAATGTTTGCAGAGCGACGTCGACCATCAGAGCGACGTCGATGCGCTCTTTTATTATTATCCTGACACCCGTGAAGATGGCGCAGCGGCTATGCTGGTGCCCGGCGCCGTTCTTCGTCCGGGCCAGTCCGTGATTGAACCATTGCCCGGTGTCCCAGGCAGGCACAGGATCATGGCAAGGGGGCCGGAAGCTCTGGACGATAAACTCGCCGCAGAGATCATCAAGTGCTGTCTGGAGAATGCAATTTCGCTCTGCGAACAGGAGTATCTACGGTCTGTTGCCTTGCCCCTGACGAAAGGGATGATCACAAGAATACCGGTCTCGCAGGCCGCCGAGATTGCCGCTGAGGTCGTTGTTGATTACGCCCGACGTGGCGGACACTTGGAAGTCATCAGATTTGCATTGTCCAGCGCACTCGAACTGAACACGTTACCGCGCCATCTCATCAGAGCTGCCGCTTCGGATCCTGGGACAAACTCGGCGTCCGATTTGTGAGACGACAAAAGCAAAAGGCCGGGACTTAGCCCGACCTTCCTCATCTGCCTCAACACCGTTGCCAGTACATCCGTGGTCAACGCAGGAGGCAAATCTCTTGACCATTATGATACCCTACACGGACCGAATTTCAACCCCGCAATATCAGCGTGAGTTTCCGGTTCTGTGCCGGATTTAAAAGGATAGCTCAATGAGCCGCTTTTTCAAGGAACTGGATTATAGGCCGACGCCTCTGGGGGCACTGACGTTGCGATGGCGGATCGATCCCGCCTCAGGTGGGGAAATTTACGAGATCAAGCTCGGCGACGATTTTCTCATGTCGAGCATGTTTACCGAGTCCGAGAAGGCCTTGGCGACCATCGCTCTGGATCAACCGGGCATCGGCTCGGATCTTGATGTCGTGGTGGGCGGGCTTGGCCTTGGGTTCACAGCCGCCACCACTTTGAAGGATCCACGTGTCCGGTCGCTGCTGGTGATCGATGCACTCCCTGAAGTAATCGGATGGCATGTCGAGGGACTGCTGCCCTTGAGCGGCGCGGTGGCCGGCGATCCACGAACCCGTCTGATCGCTGGCAATTTCTTTGATATGGCGAAAAAGGGAGAGTCATTTGACCCGGAACATCCAGCGCGCCGGTTCGATGCAATCTTGCTCGACGTCGATCACTCGCCGAGCAAGGCTCTCCATCCGAGCAATCTTGAATTCTACACTGCCGATGGTCTCTCGGGACTTCTGGAACAGCTGAAGCCTGGTGGAGTGTTCGCGCTTTGGTCCAACGAACCGCCGGAAGAAGGCTTCACTCGGGTTCTAGGCCAAGTGTTTGCGCAGGCACGCGCGGAGGAAGTGCGGTTCCACAATCCGATACAAGGAAATGAGACCGTACAGGCGGTTTACATCGCCCAGGTGTGATCGATTGTCAGAAGCACCATCGCGACGCTTCGATTTGATCTTGATTTCGGATCGATTTGCCGCAATATTGCCGCAGTCAACGGACCCGTTCACGGGTGGCTTCTCCGGGCGCCTATCCCCCGGCAACCCACAAAATCCCGCATCGCTGCTGTCTTGCAAAGTTCCCGCCGGAACTCTCTAAGCCATAAATCTGCTATTGGCCCAGTCCATTGCGAAGCGATCGTTATCCGTGCGCGCGACGTGAACAATCAACCACATCAACTCCGGATCGACCTCCTCCCATCGTCGCCGGCATGGAGACCAACACCTTGAATCGCGATTTCATAGGAACCCTCAAAACCGAATGGTTCGGCAACATCCGGGCGGACGTACTGGCCGGGCTGGTTGTGGCACTCGCCCTCATCCCAGAGGCAATTGCCTTTTCCATCATCGCCGGCGTTGATCCGAAGGTCGGCCTCTATGCCTCCTTCTCAATCGCCGTCCTGATCGCCTTCGTCGGCGGCCGTCCGGGCATGATTTCGGCCGCAACGGCTGCCACCGCCGTCCTCATGGTCACGCTGGTGCGCGACCATGGCCTCCAATATCTGCTGGCAGCCACAGTGCTCGCTGGCCTTTTGCAGATTATCGCCGGCATCTTCCGCCTCGGCTATCTGATGCGTTTTGTATCGAAGTCGGTGATGACCGGCTTCGTCAACGCGCTCGCCATCCTGATCTTCATGGCGCAGCTGCCCGAACTGACGAACGTCCCTGTCCTGACCTATATCCTGGTCGCGGCTGGCCTCGGCATCATCTATCTCTTCCCATACCTGACGAAGGCAGTTCCTTCACCACTGGTCTGCATCGTGCTGCTGACTGCCCTTTCGATCTGGTTCGGTTTCGACATCCGCACCGTCGGCGACATGGGCGAGCTGCCGTCGACCCTGCCGATCTTCCTGATCCCGCAGATCCCGTTCAATCTCGAAACGCTGATGATTATCCTGCCATACTCCGTGGCAGTGGCAGCCGTCGGCCTTCTGGAATCGCTGATGACGGCGCAGATCGTCGATGATCTGACCGACACGCCGAGCGACAAGAACCGCGAATGTGTGGGCCAGGGAATTGCCAATACGGCAACAGGCTTCATCGGCGGCATGGCGGGTTGTGCGATGATCGGCCAGTCGATCATCAACGTGAAGTCCGGTGGCCGTGGTCGCCTCTCGACCTTCTGTGCTGGTGTCTTCCTGCTGTTTATGATCCTGGTGCTGGGCGATCTGGTGAGCCAGATCCCGATGGCAGCGCTCGTTGCCATCATGATCATGGTCTCGATCGGCACCTTCTCCTGGTCCTCGATCCGGAACCTTAGGGATCATCCGCGCTCCTCGTCGATCGTGATGATCGCGACGGTCATCGGTGTCGTCTACACTCACAACCTCGCCATCGGTGTGCTGATCGGCGTGCTTCTGTCGGCCGTCTTCTTTGCCTGGAAAATCTCGCAGATCTTCCGCATCACCTCGGCTGTATCGGCTGACGGCATGCACCGAACTTATACGGTAGAGGGCCAAGTGTTCTTTGCCTCGGTCGACGATTTCAACAAGGCCTTCGACTTCAAGGAAGCCCTCGACAAGGTCACGATCGATGTCAGCCATGCTCATATCTGGGATATCTCCAGCGTCGCGGCCCTCGACATGATCGTGCTCAAGTTCCGCCGTGAAGGCGCGGATGTGGAGATCATTGGCCTCAACCAGGCAAGCGAGACCATTGTCGACAAGCTCGCCATCCATGACAAGCCCGGCGCCATGGAACGCCTGATGGGCCACTGAGGGAGGATCAAAAATGACAAGAATACTCGGACTGATTGACGGCTCCGCTTATGCCCAAAGCGTATGCGACCACATCGCCTGGATTGCTGGCAAGGCCGACGTGACCGTGGAGCTCCTCCACGTCATCGGCAGGCGGGATCTCGCCTCCGAGCCCGTCAACCTCAGCGGCAATATCGGGCTCGGTGCCCGTACCGCACTTCTCGAGGAACTGGCGGAACTCGATGCGCAGAAGGCCAAGGTCGCCCATGCGCGGGGGCGCCTTCTGCTCGATGACGCCAAGACCCGCCTCCAGGAGGCCGGCGTTGCCAATGTCGAGACGAAGCTTCGCAACGGTGATCTGGTCGACACCGTGCTGGAGTTTGAAGCCAATGCCGACATCATCGTCATCGGCAAGCGTGGTGAGGGTGCGGACTTCG
>NZ_ALJF01000029.1:2500-6186 GCF_000300855.1 Agrobacterium albertimagni AOL15
CTGGAGGCTTCCAGGTATGGGGTTTTACCTCATGTCCGAGCCCGATCCTGATGAACCTTGTGATGGCCTAGCCGGCCGGATCTTGGGGAAGGGTCGGAGGTAGGTAGGAAGCCTGTCGCTCTGGTCGTTCGTTGTTGGCGCTTATGTGCCTCTGACGGATTGCTGATGATCGTTGCCTGACCGCGCGATCCCGGATTTAATCTCGAGAAGCTGGTCTTAAATGGCAAGCTGCAAGTGAGCTGCTCGGCGTAGCTCCAATAAAGCAGACTTGTCGAACACGTCGATGGCATCTGAATGGTCTGGTTGTAAAAGGTAGCCGGATTGGTGAGATGATAGGATTTAGGCAGTAGGCAATGGGTTTTAGGATCTGTTGGCTAATGCCTATTGGCTATTGTCTTTCCTATAGATGAGCATTGGCAATGAGAACGATTAAGTGTCGTAAGGGCATTTGGTGGATGCCTTGGCATGCACAGGCGAAGAAGGACGTGATACGCTGCGAAAAGCCGTGGGGAGCTGCGAATAAGCTTTGATCCATGGATATCCGAATGGGGAAACCCACCTTAAATGCTTGGAGAATCCAAACTGATCGCAAGATCGGCTTGGGTTTCCAAGCATTGTGATAAGGTATCTAACTCTGAATACATAGGGGTTAGAAGCGAACGCAGGGAACTGAAACATCTAAGTACCTGCAGGAAAGGACATCAACCGAGACTCCGCAAGTAGTGGCGAGCGAACGCGGACCAGGCCAGTGGCAATGAGGAATAAAGCTGAACAGGTTGGAAAGCCTGGCTAGAGTGGGTGATAGCCCCGTAAGCGTAGAACACTCATTGTCCTTGAGTAAGGCGGGACACGTGAAATCCTGTCTGAACATGGGGAGACCACTCTCCAAGCCTAAGTACTCGTGCATGACCGATAGCGAACAAGTACCGTGAGGGAAAGGTGAAAAGCACCCCGACAAGGGGAGTGAAATAGAACCTGAAACCGGATGCCTACAAGCAGTCGGAGGGCGCAAGCCTGACGGCGTACCTTTTGTATAATGGGTCAACGACTTAGTGTAACTAGCAAGCTTAAGCCGGTAGGTGTAGGCGCAGCGAAAGCGAGTGTTAATAGCGCGTTCAGTTAGTTGCATTAGACCCGAAACCGAGTGATCTAGCCATGAGCAGGCTGAAGGTTGGGTAACACCAACTGGAGGGCCGAACCCATATCTGTTGCAATAGATCGGGATGACTTGTGGCTAGGGGTGAAAGGCCAATCAAACTCGGAGATAGCTGGTTCTCCGCGAAATCTATTTAGGTAGAGCGTCGACCGAATACCCCAGGGGGTAGAGCACTGGATGGGCTATGGGGACTCACCGTCTTACTGATCCTAACCAAACTCCGAATACCTGGGAGTACTAGTCGGCAGACACACGGCGGGTGCTAACGTCCGTCGTGAAGAGGGCAACAACCCTGACCTCCAGCTAAGGTCCCCAAGTCATGGCTAAGTGGGAAAGGATGTGAGGATCCCAAAACAACCAGGATGTTGGCTTAGAAGCAGCCATCATTTAAAGAAAGCGTAACAGCTCACTGGTCTAAATAAGGGTCTTTGCGCCGAAAATGTAACGGGGCTAAAGCCATGCACCGAAGCTGAGGATTTGCAGTTTACTGCAAGTGGTAGCGGAGCGTTCCGTAAGCCTGTGAAGGGGTACCCGTGAGGGGCCCTGGAGGTATCGGAAGTGCGAATGTTGACATGAGTAACGATAAAGGGGGTGAGAGACCCCCTCGCCGAAAGACCAAGGGTTCCTGCTTAAAGTTAATCTGAGCAGGGTTAGCCGGCCCCTAAGATGAGGCAGAAATGCGTAGTCGATGGGAACCACGTTAATATTCGTGGGCCTGGTGGTAGTGACGGATTGCGTAACTTGTTCATTCTTATTGGATTGAATGGGCGAGGAAGCGGTTCCAGGAAATAGCTCCACCGTACAGACCGTACCCGAAACCGACACAGGTGGTCAGGTAGAGTATACCAAGGCGCTTGAGAGAACTATGTTGAAGGAACTCGGCAAATTGCACGCGTAACTTCGGAAGAAGCGTGACCCCTTTATACGCAAGTGTAATGGGGTGGCACAGACCAGGGGGTAGCGACTGTTTATCAAAAACACAGGGCTCTGCGAAGTCGCAAGACGACGTATAGGGTCTGACGCCTGCCCGGTGCTGGAAGGTTAAGAGGAGAGGTGCAAGCTTTGAATCGAAGCCCCAGTAAACGGCGGCCGTAACTATAACGGTCCTAAGGTAGCGAAATTCCTTGTCGGGTAAGTTCCGACCTGCACGAATGGCGTAACGACTTCCCCGCTGTCTCCAACATAGACTCAGTGAAATTGAATTCCCCGTGAAGATGCGGGGTTCCTGCGGTCAGACGGAAAGACCCCGTGCACCTTTACTATAGCTTTACACTGGCATTCGTGTCGGCATGTGTAGGATAGGTGGTAGGCTTTGAAGCAGGGACGCCAGTTTCTGTGGAGCCATCCTTGAAATACCACCCTTATCGTCATGGATGTCTAACCGCGGTCCGTCATCCGGATCCGGGACAGTGTATGGTGGGTAGTTTGACTGGGGCGGTCGCCTCCGAAAGAGTAACGGAGGCGCGCGATGGTGGGCTCAGACCGGTCGGAAATCGGTCGTCGAGTGCAATGGCATAAGCCCGCCTGACTGCGAGACTGACAAGTCGAGCAGAGACGAAAGTCGGTCATAGTGATCCGGTGGTCCCGTGTGGAAGGGCCATCGCTCAACGGATAAAAGGTACGCCGGGGATAACAGGCTGATGACCCCCAAGAGTCCATATCGACGGGGTTGTTTGGCACCTCGATGTCGGCTCATCGCATCCTGGGGCTGGAGCAGGTCCCAAGGGTTTGGCTGTTCGCCAATTAAAGCGGTACGTGAGCTGGGTTCAGAACGTCGTGAGACAGTTCGGTCCCTATCTGCCGTGGGTGTAGGAATATTGACAGGATCTGTCCCTAGTACGAGAGGACCGGGATGGACATATCTCTGGTGGACCTGTTGTCGTGCCAACGGCATAGCAGGGTAGCTATATATGGAAGGGATAACCGCTGAAGGCATCTAAGCGGGAAACCCACCTGAAAACGAGTATTCCCTATCAGAGCCGTGGAAGACGACCACGTTGATAGGACGGGTGTGGAAGTGCAGTAATGCATGAAGCTTACCGTTACTAATAGCTCGATTGGCTTGATCGTTCTCATTGCTTATGCTCATCGAAGATGAGCACAAGCCATCTGTTTTGTCCTCACGCTGTCGCGATCTCTGATCGCTTCGCTGCGGACGGCGCGCGCCAAACCGGTATTTTGCCTTCGGCAAAAACCTGGGCGCGACGGCCGACCGGCCTGTATGGGAGATCCCATTCAGTCGCAAAACAAAGACGTGTTCACTTAAAGACAAACAGGCGAATGCCTGTGCCAGCTTCTCAACAACATTGCCCTTAGCCGACCTGGTGGTCATGGCGGGGTGGCTGCACCCGTTCCCATTCCGAACACGGCCGTGAAACGCCCCAGCGCCAATGGTACTTCGTCTCAAGACGCGGGAGAGTAGGTCGCTGCCAGGTCTGCTAAAGGCAATGTTGTCAGCTAAAAACGCTGAAAAACAATCTTCTCGACACAACATCGGCCCAAGCCGAAATCTTAGGGCCGCCAAAAGCGG
>NZ_ALJF01000030.1 GCF_000300855.1 Agrobacterium albertimagni AOL15
ACGGACAATGGCGATGGGACAACCAACGCAGGTGTCAACAGCAACACGTTCGAGGTGACGATTGCCGTCACTGGCGTGAACGACACGCCAAACGACAACCGCAGCAACGCTGTGTCTGTGGCGACAGCCGAAGATACCGGTATTGCGGATCTGACGAGCCTGATGCGCACGACATTCGGCGGTTCGCAGAACCCTTATAACTTCGTCGATCAGGACGATGACACCAACGATCTGGGTGGCACACCTGCCCAGATGACGTTGAGCGTTGCCCACGGTACGCTGACCTTCACCGATGGTTCCGGCCTGACGGTCGTCAGCGGCAATGGCACTGGCGCGATCGTCGTGCAGGGCTCTGTCTCTGACCTGAACAGCTTCATCAACGGTGGTGGTGCAGCAAACGTTTCCTATCAGCCGAACACCAACTTCTTCGGCCAGGACACGCTTTCGTTCCAGATCAGCGACCAGGGTGATCAGGGCATGGCTGCGAAACTCAGCCAGGTCCGCACGGCAACGATCAACGTCTCGCCTGTGAACGATGCTCCGATGTCGACAGACGACAGTGTCACGACAGATGAGGATACGGCGAAGATTCTGTCGGTAAATGACTTTGGTACTTACAGTGATGTTGAAGGATCGGCCTTGGCTGCCGTAAAGATCACGTCGCTGGCAAGCAACGGCACACTCCAGTACTTCAATGGCAGCAACTGGATTAACGTGACGTTGAACCAGGAAGTGTCCGCGGCGGACATCAATGGCAATAAGCTGCGCTTCGTGCCAGATGCCAACGAGAGCGGCAACCCGTATGCTACGATCGGCTTTAGAGTTGGAGATGGTGCAGCCTTTAGTGAAAATGCTTATACGCTGACAGTAAATGTCACGGAAATCCCTGACGACAAGGTCGTATACCGGGAAATTTCTGCGCAAGACACTTTGAGCTACTCTGGTGAGGCCACCACATTCCAACTGTCTTCTCCGGGGACGCCTTCTGGTCCCGCAACCCTTACGATCCGCGGTAGCGGCGACTATAGCCAAGGAAATTCTGACGAGTATATCGACGCATGGGTCCGCAACGGTTCCGGCTGGACTTACATCGGTCGGTATGGCCCCTCAGAAGGAAATGTCACGGTCGTACCTGGAGGAAGCGCGGATAACCGAACCTGGTCGGTCGATGTTTCGCTCACCGCAGCTCAGCTGCTTTCTGCGACTATCGCTGGAAAGGTTATCGTTCATCTTGATAACAGCGGCGATGTAAATCCTGGTCGGGGTGGAGCTGACACGTTCGGCGTGACGCTAAAAGCCAACTTCATAGTATCGGCTGCCGACCCCATCATCCTCGACCTTGACAGAGACGGCTTCGCCTTCTCGTCGATCGACAATGGCGTCACCTTCGACATCGACGCCGATGGCAAGGCGGACCAGATTGCCTGGACCAAGGACGATGGCATCCTTGCCTATGACATTGATGGCAACGGCCTGATCGACAACGGCTCGGAAATCTTCACGCCGGACTTCAACGGCGGAAAGTTTGCAAGCGGTGTGGCGGCTCTGGCTTCGCTCGATACAAATGGTGACGGTGTAATCGATGCGAATGACGATGCCTTCTCCAAGCTGAAGATTTGGGTTGATGCCAACAACAACGGCATCAGCGACGAAGGCGAGCTGTCGAGCCTGTTCGACAACGGTGTCACCAGCATCTCGCTCACCACCGACAACACCGGTGGCCAGGAAGATGGCCAGACGGTCTTCTCGAAGGGTACGTTCACCTTTGCGGATGGCTCGACGGGCGACTTCATGGAAGTCGGCTTCGATACGATCTTCGGATCGGATGCGGATCCGCTGACGGTCATGGGAACGGATGGCGACGACATACTGCATGGCGGCATGGGTCAGGTGGTCATGACCGGCGGTGCCGGCAACGACACCTTCGTGTTTGACGGAACGGCGCTTGACGAGCTCGATGTGGCAGATGTCATCACCGACTTCAACGGTGACGGCGACGTGCTCGACGTCACGGCCCTGCTCGACAGCCTGCTCGGTGAACAGGCCTCTGCTGAAACCGCAGCCTCG
>NZ_ALJF01000031.1 GCF_000300855.1 Agrobacterium albertimagni AOL15
CGCTCGGAAGATCGGGGTTGCGAAGCTGGAGACCATCACCGGGAAGCGCTCCGGCAATCGTGAAGCTGATCTTCGTCCAGCCGGTCGAGTCCACATCCGAAAGCGTCAGGCCATCATCAACCGACATGAACGGCTTCTGAGCATTCGAGCCCGGCAGAACATTGTTGGACCCATCAATCTCCGTATACGCAACTGACGTGACCGTCCCGGAGATCACCGTCGCATCGTTCACAGGCGAGATAGTCAAGACAACTTCTACTGGTTCAGATACATCCCCGTCGCCATCAGTGACTGTGAAGGTGAAGCGATCGATCCCGTGCCAGTTTGCATTGGGCTGATAGCGGAACTCTCCCGTTGTCGTATCTAGGACCAGAGCCCCATTGGTCGGGCCGGTCGCGAGTTTGAATGCACCAATCGACGCAAGTCCATCAGCACCGGCACTAGCTCCAAGCTGGCCGATCACTACGCCGTCCTCCAGTGCCGCCTCGGATGAGCTTGTGGCAACCGGAACGTCATCGTTGACGAGGACCGTCAGCGAGCCGGTCGACTTGTCGCCGTCGCCGTCCGTTACCGTGAAGCCGATCGTGATCTCTTTGTTCTCTTCCGTCGTGCCAGCCGTCTCATGCGCAACAGGCGCCTTCAGCTCGAACGAGTAGGAA
>NZ_ALJF01000032.1 GCF_000300855.1 Agrobacterium albertimagni AOL15
CCTCGGCGTTTCCTGAGGACGACATGGCAGTACTGCCGGCCTGGCGGGGCCGGCAGACATACTTTTGAGTGGGGGAAGCCATGAGCAAGCAATCAAGCTACAAACTGTCCGGTATCGGCCTCGTGACGGGCTTCGTCTTCGGCCTGTCGGGCATCATCAATATCCTCGCGCTGACCGGCGCTTTCTACATGCTGCAGATCTACGACCGGGCACTGACCAGCGGCAGCGTGCCGACGCTGATCTGGCTCTCGGTGATCGCGGTCGGCCTCTACCTCTTCCAGGGCATGTTCGACATCCTGAGGGCGCAGATGCTGGTCCGTTTCGGCTCGAATGTCGATCGTCAGATTGCGCCGCTCGTGCACCGGGTGGTCATCGACATGCCCCGCTTCGGCTATTCCTCGGCGGAAGCCTCCGAGCGCGGCCGCGACGTCGATACCGTGCGTTCCTTCCTGTCGGGTGCGGGCCCGGTCGCCCTCTTCGACCTGCCATGGATCCCGGTTTATCTGGTCTTCGTCTGGATGCTGCATCCGGTGCTCGGAATGATGACGCTGGGTGGCGCACTCTTCCTCGCCTGCCTGACGATTGCGGCCGAGCTTCTGTCGCGTCGCCATGCCAAGGAAATGACGCGGGCCGCGATCCAGCGCAACAATGTCTCGGACAACCATGTCCGTAACGGCGATATCCTCTATTCGATGGGCATGACGGACCGCGCGATCGACCGCTTCGAAAGTGCCAACCGCCGTCACCTCGACACCCAGACCGCCACCTCCGACATTGCGGGCACCTTTGCCGGCATTTCCAAGGTGCTGCGCATGATGCTGCAGTCGGCGACCCTGGGGCTTGGCGCCTATCTGACGATCCAGGGCGAAATGTCCGCCGGTGCGATCATTGCCTCCTCGATCGTGACGGGCAGGGCGCTCGCCCCGGTCGACCAGGCAATCGCCCAGTGGAAGGGCGTGATCTCGGCACGCCGCTCCTGGTCGCGAATCAAGGACACGCTTGCCGTCCTCGACCGTCCGCCGACGCAGTTCGATTTGCCGGCGCCAAGCGAAGACCTTGTCGTCGAGGGCATGACGACGGTTGCACCCACGACCGGCACCGTGCTCCTGACCGACGTCTCCTTCAGGCTTTCCGCCGGTCAGGCGCTGGCACTGATCGGTCCGTCCGGCGGCGGCAAGACGACGCTTGCCCGTTCGCTGCTCGGCATCTGGCCGCTGCTGCGTGGCTCGGTCCGGATCGATGGCGCCGACCTCAAGCAGTGGCCGACCAGCTTCTTCACGGAGCATGTCGGCTATCTGCCGCAGGAAGTGGCGCTCCTGGACGGCACTGTCGCCGACAATATTGCGCGCTTCGATCCTGACGCCGATGCCAAGATGATCTTCCGCGCAGCACGCGCCGCCGGTATCCACGACCTGATCGTTCGCCTGCCGAATGGCTATCAGACCCAGATCGGCCCCGGCGGCCAGTCGCTCTCGGCTGGCCAGCGGCAGCGCGTGGCGCTTGCCCGCGCGCTTTACGGCGATCCCTTCCTGGTGGTGCTCGACGAGCCGAATTCCAATCTCGATGCCGAAGGCGAAGAGGCCTTGATGAAGGCGATCGTCAAAGTCCGCGAGCGCGGCGGCATCGTCGTCATTGTCGCCCATCGGCCAAGCGTCCTGCAGGCCGTCGATATGGTCGCCGTTGTTCAGGGCGGCAAGCTGGTCTCCTTCGGCCCGAAGGAAGAGATCATAAAGGTTCCCGCCAACACCTCCGAGATGAAGCCATTGCGACCGTCCCGGACGCTCTCAGTTGCTGCGGAGTGATCGCCATGAGCCTCTTCACGAACGATCATGAAGAAGCCTTGAAACTCGGCCACGGCGACGCCCAGTCGGCCAAGGCGCCGGCGCGCAAGTTTGCGCTTCCCGAAGTTCAGGACCGCACGCTGTGGTCACCGGGCATCTTCGCCGTGCTCTCCATGGGGCTCGGCGCCTATCTCGGGCGGCTGCGCGAGATCGTCAATCCGGCGCCCAATGCGCAAGCCCCGGACGACCGGAAGACCGTGGCGCTCGACGACGGCACGTCAGCACCGGTCGAGGATGCGCCTGCGGCCGGGCTGGACATCGCGGCCTTCTGGCAGGAGATCCAGCGGGCTTACGAGGACGTGGTCGAGCAGATCGAGCCACCGCGCCGGCTCTATTCCTCGATCCGCTTCAACGCCCAGGATTTTACGCTCGAAGGCGACTATGCCGGACGCCCGTTCCAGGGTGTCACGATCGATGTCGCAGCCAACGGTTTCCGCTTCGTGGCGCCGAGCGTGGCCAAGCCGAAGTTCTCCGGCTTCAGCCTGCCACGGGCAGCAATCGGGGCCCCGGCGGGCGGTCAGGCGGCAGGCGACAGCAGTGATGCACCGGATGACGAGGGCCTGCCAGGTGCCGGTTCGTCCAGCGGGGGCTCCTCGAATGGAGGCTCGTCGGGGAATCCGCCGGCGCCGACCAATCGTGCCCCCTTGTCCCGTGGACCGATCTATCTCGGAACCGGCCTCATCAATCTCTCCATGCTTCTGATGTGGGCCGACCTTGCACGCGCGGCCGTGGATCCCGACGGCGATCCGCTGACGATCTCCGCCATCCGTGCAACATCGGGCGAGATCCGCGCCTATGGCAGCGATGCCTGGATCTACGTGCCCGAGCGCGACAGCCAGGGGCTCGTCACGCTCACCTTTACGCTGAGCGACGGCAAAGCGTCGGTTCAGGGCCAGGGCTTTCTCGATTTGCGTGCGCATGCCGACACAGAAATTACCGGAACAGATGAAGACGATATTCTCCTCGGCACACCGGGCAAGGATCTGATCGATGCCGGCGCCGGTAACGATACGGTTTACGGCCGCGAAGGCGACGACCTGATCTTCGGTGGCCTGGGTGACGACGTGCTGATCGGTGGCGACGGCCGGGATGTCATTCACGGCGGTGACGGCCATGACCGCATTTTTGGCGGCGAGGGCGACGATGTCCTGTTCGGGGACGCCGGCAACGACATGCTGTTCGGCGAGGGTGGACGCGACAGCCTGATGGGGGGCGAGGGACACGACATTCTGTCCGGCGGTGACGGCGACGACCGGCTGTTCGGCGAAGCCGGAGACGATGTCCTGTCGGGAGATGCGGGTAACGACGTGCTGGACGGCGGCACCGGCCACGATACGCTTGCCGGCGGTGCAGGCGATGACGTCATGGTCGGCGATGAGGGTGACGACGTGTTCGTCGCGGGTGTCCAGACCGTTCTTGAAGCGCGCAGTCTGACGCAGCTGTCGATGGATGCGCCGACACCCGGCACCGATGAT
>NZ_ALJF01000033.1 GCF_000300855.1 Agrobacterium albertimagni AOL15
GTCGAGGACGGCAACACCACGGTCAGCGTCCAGACGGGTGCCGACACCTGGAAGGACGTCGTGGTCCTGCAAAACCACGACACCGCCATCAAGGTGCTGTTCGACGACAAGCATGCGGTCGTCACCCCGCACGACTAAGACAGATAGTAGTTTTACTAGGAGAAAGGGCGCCAAACCGGCGCCCTTTTTCTTTTGAGGGCCACGCTGCAGTGGGCTTTACTTGCAGTCGATTCGAAAAGGACTCTGGCTTTGCGCATGCGTTGCTGGCTGTCAGTGGTCGCAGGTGCGTAGAAGGGTGTTGCGTATGGGAGACAGTTCCATCGCATCTGCCGGATTCGACCTGGAAATACGGGATCTTTATCGAACGGTTAACGTCGAAGCGCCGCAAAATGATTCGAATGACTGGGTGCAATAGTTGGTCTTGGTCAAGCAAGATCTGTTTTTCGAGTAATTCTTTTCTCAGGATCTCGAAAAAATCGAGTTTCGTTCCAACAGATCAAAATTGGGTGCATTCTTTGGACATGCCGATTGGACTTCCCAGTGACAGGCGCCCCGGTATATAACGGCCACCAAGCAAGATTTGGGTAGGGGCAGACCGTTGTTTAGCAAAAAGACTTTATTCGCCGCCTTGTATACCTCGGCAGCATTCGCCATCGCGTCTGTTGCGCCAGCAAGCGCCATGTCGCTGCAAGAGGCCATTCAAAAGGCTCTGACGACCAATCCGCAGATTTC
>NZ_ALJF01000034.1 GCF_000300855.1 Agrobacterium albertimagni AOL15
GTCTTCAGCAGGGAGCCTGAAGCCGCCAGGATCTTGTATTCCGCAAACAGAGCCGCGACGCGGGCCGTTTCGGCGACGATGCTGGTGTTGAAGCGGGTGTTCTGTGCGTCGAGAACATCCAGAAGCGAGCGCTGGCCAATCTTGAACTGCTCGCCGTAAGACGAGACGAGCTGAGCATTCTGCGAGGACTGCGAATTCAGGATCTGCGAGAGCTCGCCGCGGCTGCGGCGCTCATTCCAGGCCGAACGCACGGACTCTTCGATCTCGCGATGAACCTGATCGGATGCATAACGCTGCTCGCTGGCGCGACGGATCTGCTCCTGCTCGCGAGCCTGGTCGATACCACCGCGATAGAGGTTCCAGCGGGCGACCAGACGCACCTGAACGTCATTGGTGTTGCCCTGGCTGGTGCCCACGTCGTTGCCGACACTGGCACGACCTTCGAGATCGACGGTCGGGGCATAGTTGGAACGCGCAGCGCGAACTGCGGCGTCAGCCGCATCGATATCGGCGCGGGCCGAATAGATGCGCGGATTATTGGCCTTGGCGGTTGCGATGGCGTCATCCAGCGTGCGTGGGATGAACTTGGCAACCGAACCCGGCACCTTGGCATTGGTGATCGGCTCACCGACCGTCTTCAGGAAGCGGATCTTTGTGAGCTCCAGCTCTTCCTGTGCTTCACGCAGGCGGGCCTGGGCAGCCGCAAGACGCTCACGTCCCTGAACGGCATCGACTTCCGTCAGCGCGCCGCCGGATATGCCCTGGTTGATGTCAGAGAGAATGCCGTTGTGGAAGGAGACGTTCTGCTGCGCGACACCGACGATCTTCGCCTGCAGAATGTATTCGAGATAGTCCTGAACGACCTGCAGGGCGATCGTCTCAGAACGCTCCAGGACGCGGAAGGACGCGCCATCGACGCGCGAGGCCTGCTGATCGACCTGGGCCCGGCGGCCGCCGCCGTCCAGGAGACGCTGGGTGACCGTCAGACCGACCTCGGAGGAATTAAAATCCTCGTAGTCTCGCGTCAGGGTTCCCGTGCTCTCGTTCGAGAGCCGGCGCTTTCCCACGCTTGCCTCGAGATCGATCGACGGGAGGTAGAGACCGCGCGCCTGGCGCAGTTCGAACTCGACCGCTTCACGGTTCTGAACCGCTTGGGAAATCTGCGGATTGGTCGTCAGAGCCTTTTGAATGGCCTCTTGCAGCGACATGGCGCTTGCTGGCGCAACAGACGCGATGGCGAATGCTGCCGAGGTATACAAGGCGGCGAATAAAGTCTTTTTGCTAAACAACGGTCTGCCCCTACCCAAATCTTAGCTGCGAGACGTTATATATCGGGACACTTGTCGGTGGAATTGCTGCGCAGCAAGTAAGTGTCCAAAACCCGTAAAAACCACCAAAAAAACACCGGGTTACTGCCGAAGATCAGGACAACTAGTATCATCCTCGCCAATAGCGCTCGACACCACAAAAAAAGGGCGCCGGTTTGGCGCCCTTTCTCCTAGTAAAACTACTATCTGTCTTAGTCGTGCGGGGTGACGACCGCATGCTTGTCGTCGAACAGCACCTTGATGGCGGTGTCGTGGTTTTGCAGGACCACGACGTCCTTCCAGGTGTCGGCACCCGTCTGGACGCTGACCGTGGTGTTGCCGTCCTCGACCGTTGCCCGCAGATGCGAGGCTGCGGTTTCAGCAGAGGCCTG
>NZ_ALJF01000035.1 GCF_000300855.1 Agrobacterium albertimagni AOL15
CTCGACCGGTGCTGACGTGCCGTCGTCGAGCGCCACGGTCTTCCGGTCGTCCGGGGCTTGCGCATTGGGCGCCGGATTGACGATCTCGCGCAGCCGCCCGAGATAGGCGCCGAGCCCCATGGAGAGCACGGCGAAGATGCCCGGCGACCAAAGTGTACGATCCGGCGCGTCGGTGAGCGCAAACTTGCGCGCCGGTGCCTTGGCCGACTGGGCGTCGCCATGGCCGAGTTTCAAGGCTTCTTCATGATCGGTCGTGAAGAGGCTCATGGCGATCACTCCGCAGCAACGGAGAGCGTCCGGGACGGTCGCAATGGCTTCATCTCGGAGGTGTTGGCAGGAACCTTGATGATCTCTTCCTTCGGGCCGAAGGAGACGAGCTTGCCGCCCTGGACCACGGCGACCATGTCGACGGCCTGAAGCACGCTCGGCCGATGGGCGACGATAACGACGATGCCGCCGCGCTCGCGGACTTTGACGATCGCCTTCATCAAGGCCTCTTCGCCTTCGGCATCGAGATTGGAGTTCGGCTCGTCGAGCACCACCAAGAAGGGATCGCCGTAAAGCGCGCGGGCAAGCGCAACACGCTGGCGCTGGCCGGCCGAGAGCGACTGGCCGCCGGGGCCGATCTGGGTCTGGTAGCCATTCGGCAGGCGAACGATCAGGTCGTGGATACCGGCGGCGCGGGCCGCACGAAAGATCATCTTGGCATCTGCGTCAGGATCGAAGCGCGCAATATTGTCGGCGACAGTGCCGTCCAGAAGCGCCACTTCCTGCGGCAGATAGCCGACATGCTCCGTGAAGAAGCTGGTCGGCCACTGCTTGAGGTCGGCGCCATCGATGCGGACCGAGCCACGCAGCAGCGGCCAGATGCCGAGCAGCGAACGGGCAAGCGTCGTCTTGCCGCCGCCGGACGGACCGATCAGTGCCAGCGCCTGACCGGCGGAAAGCTTGAAGGAGACGTCGGTCAGGAGCACGGTGCCGGTCGTGGGTGCAACCGTCGTCATACCCTCGACGACAAGGTCTTCGCTCGGCGCCGGCAAATCGAACTGCGTCGGCGGGCGGTCGAGAACGGCGAGCGTGTCCTTGATCCGCGACCAGGAGCGGCGTGCCGAGATCACGCCCTTCCACTGGGCGATTGCCTGGTCGACCGGGGCGAGCGCCCTGCCCGTCACGATCGAGGAGGCGATGATCGCACCGGCGGACATCTCGCCCTGGATCGTCAGATAGGCGCCAAGCCCAAGGGTCGCCGACTGTAGCATCATGCGCAGGACCTTGGAGATCCCGGCAAAGGTGCCCGCGATGTCGGAGGTGGCGGTCTGGGTATCGAGGTGACGGCGGTTGGCGCTTTCGAAGCGGTCGATCGCGCGGTCCGTCATGCCCATCGAATAGAGGATATCGCCGTTGCGGACATGGTTGTCCGAGACATTATTGCGCTGGATCGCGGCCCGCGTCATTTCCTTGGCATGGCGACGCGACAGAAGCTCGGCCGCAATCGTCAGGCAGGCGAGGAAGAGAGCGCCACCCAGCGTCATCATTCCGAGCACCGGATGCAGCATCCAGACGAAGACCAGATAAACCGGGATCCAGGGCAGGTCGAAGAGGGCGACCGGGCCCGCACCCGACAGGAAGGAACGCACGGTATCGACGTCGCGGCCGCGCTCGGAGGCTTCCGCCAAGGAATAGCCGAAGCGCGGCATGTCGATGACCACCCGGTGCACGAGCGGCGCAATCTGACGATCGACATTGGAGCCGAAACGGACCAGCATCTGCGACCTCAGGATGTCGAACATGCCCTGGAAGAGGTAGAGGCCGACCGCGATCACCGAGAGCCAGATCAGGGTCGGCACGCTGCCGCTGGTCAGCGCCCGGTCGTAGATCTGCAGCATGTAGAAAGCGCCGGTCAGCGCCAGGATATTGATGATGCCCGACAGGCCGAAGACGAAGCCCGTCACGAGGCCGATACCGGACAGTTTGTAGCTTGATTGCTTGCTCATGGCTTCCCCCACTCAAAAGTATGTCTGCCGGCCCCGCCAGGCCGGCAGTACTGCCATGTCGTCCTCAGGAAACGCCGAGGAAATCGTTGATCGTCAGGTTGTGACGGCCGTGCAGCGAGAGTTCGAAGTCCGCTGCATTGTCCCCTTGCGTATTGCCCCTGATC
>NZ_ALJF01000036.1 GCF_000300855.1 Agrobacterium albertimagni AOL15
CATCCATCGACAGCTGCGTCAGACTGCGCGCTTCAAGAACGATCTGGACACCCGCGACGAACACGTCGTCACCCTCATCGCCGACCATGACGTCATCGCCTGCACCGCCGGCAAGCGTATCGTGGCCGGTGCCGCCGTCCAGCACGTCGTTACCCGCATCTCCCGACAGGACATCGTCTCCGGCTTCGCCGAACAGTCGGTCGTCGCCGTCACCGCCGGACAGAATGTCGTGTCCCTCGCCGCCCATCAGGCTGTCGCGTCCGGCCTCGCCGAACAGCATGTCGTTGCCGGCGTCCCCGAACAAGACATCGTCGCCCTCGCCGCCGAAAATGCGGTCATGGCCGTCACCGCCGTGAATGACATCCCGGCCGTCGCCACCGATCAGCACGTCGTCACCCAGGCCACCGAAGATCAGGTCGTCGCCTTCGCGGCCGTAAACCGTATCGTTACCGGCGCCGGCATCGATCAGATCCTTGCCCGGTGTGCCGAGGAGAATATCGTCTTCATCTGTTCCGGTAATTTCTGTGTCGGCATGCGCAAGCAAATCGAGAAAGCCCTGGCCCTGAACCGACGCTTTGCCGTCGCTCAGCGTAAAGGTGAGCGTGACGAGCCCCTGGCTGTCGCGCTCGGGCACATAGATCCATGCATCGCTGCCATAGGCGCGGATCTCGCCCGATGTCGCACGGATGGCAGAGATCGTCAGCGGATCGCCGTCCGGATCCACGGCCGCGCGTGCAAGATCGGCCCACATCAGAAGCATCGAGAGATTGACGAGGCCAGTTCCGAGATAGATTGGCCCACGGGACAAGGGGGCACGATTGGCCGGCGCCGGCGGATTCCCCGACGAGCCTCCATTCGAGGAGCCCCCGCTGGACGATCCGGCACCTGGCAGGCCCTCGTCATCCGGTGCATCACTGCTGTCGCCTGCCGCCTGACCGCTGGCGGGGGCCTCGTTTGCTGCCCGTGGCAGGCTGAAGCCGGAGAACTTCGGCTTGGCCACGCTCGGCGCCACGAAGCGGAAACCGTTGGCTGCGACATCGATGGTGACACCCTGGAACGGGCGTCCGGCATAGTCGCCTTCGAGCATGAAATCCTGGGCGTTGAAACGGATAGAGGAATAGAGCCGGCGCGGTGGCTCGATCTGCTCGACCACGTCCTCGTAAGCCCGCTGGATCTCCTGCCAGAAGGCGGCGATGTCCAGCCCGGCCGCAGGCGCATTCTCGACCGGTGCTGACGTGCCGTCGTCGAGCGCCACGGATTTATGGTCGTCCGGGGCTTGCGCATTGGGCGCCGGATTGACGATCTCGCGCAGCCGCCCGAGATAGGCGCCGAGCCCCATGGAGAGCACGGCGAAGATGCCCGGTGACCACAGCGTGCGGTCCTGAACTTCGGGAAGCGCAAACTTGCGCGCCGGCGCCTTGGCCGACTGGGCGTCGCCTTGGCCGAGTTTCAAGGCTTCTTCATGATCGTTCGTGAAAGGCTCATGGCGATCACTCCGCAGCAACTGAGAGCGTCCGGGA
>NZ_ALJF01000037.1 GCF_000300855.1 Agrobacterium albertimagni AOL15
CTGGTGTTGAAGCGGGTGTTCTGTGCGTCGAGAACATCCAGAAGCGAGCGCTGGCCAATCTTGAACTGCTCGCCGTAAGACGAGACGAGCTGAGCATTCTGCGAGGACTGCGAATTCAGGATCTGCGAGAGCTCGCCGCGGCTGCGGCGCTCATTCCAGGCCGAACGCACGGACTCTTCGATCTCGCGATGGACCTGATCGGATGCGTAGCGCTGCTCGCTGGCGCGACGGATCTGCTCCTGCTCGCGAGCTTGGTCGATACCACCGCGATAGAGGTTCCAGCGGGCGACCAAACGCACCTGGACGTCGTTGGTATTGCCCTGGCTGGTGCCCACGTCGTTGCCGACACTGGCACGACCTTCGAGATCGACGGTCGGGGCATAGTTGGAACGGGCGGCACGCACAGCCGCGTCAGCCGCATCGATGTCGGCGCGCGCCGAGTAGATGCGTGGATTGTTGGCCTTGGCGGTTGCGATGGCGTCATCCAGCGTGCGCGGGATGAACTTGGCAACCGAACCCGGCACCTTGGCATTGGTGATCGGCTCACCGACCGTCTTCAGGAAGCGGATCTTGGTGAGCTCCAGCTCTTCCTGAGCTTCACGCAGGCGGGCCTGGGCGGCCGCAAGACGCTCGCGTCCCTGAACGGCATCGACTTCCGTCAGCGCGCCGCCGGAGATGCCTTGGTTGATGTCAGAGAGAATGCCATTGTGGAACGATACGTTCTGCTGCGCGACACCGACGATCTTCGCCTGCAGAATGTATTCGAGATAGTCCTGAACGACCTGCAGGGCGATCGTCTCAGAACGCTCCAGGACGCGGAAGGAAGCGCCATCGACGCGCGAGGCCTGCTGATCGACCTGGGCCCGGCGGCCGCCGCCGTCCAGGAGACGCTGGGTGACCGTCAGACCGACCTCGGACGAATTAAAATCCTCGTAGTCTCGCGTCAGGGTTCCCGTGCTCTCGTTCGAGAGCCGGCGCTTTCCCACGCTTGCCTCGAGATCGATCGACGGGAGGTACAGACCGCGCGCCTGGCGCAGTTCGAACTCGACCGCTTCACGGTTCTGGACCGCCTGGGAAATCTGCGGATTGGTCGTCAGAGCCTTTTGAATGGCCTCTTGCAGCGACATGGCGCTTGCTGGCGCAACAGACGCGATGGCGAATGCTGCCGAGGTATACAAGGCGGCGAATAAAGTCTTTTTGCTAAACAACGGTCTGCCCCTACCCAAATCTTGCTTGGTGGCCGT
>NZ_ALJF01000038.1 GCF_000300855.1 Agrobacterium albertimagni AOL15
AAGCTCCAGACCCTCGAAGGAAAGCACGTCGAGACCGTCGCGTTCGGCCACAAGCCGCGCCATCATCGCCTTCAGCTGGGCGACCTGCGAGGTGACGATGCCGAGCTCGATGCGCAGTTGCGTGTCGTCGAGGCGCAGAACGACATCGCCCTTCTCGACCAGAGAGCCGATCTTCACGGGAATCTCGACGATCGTGCCGCCATCGACATGCTGGACCTGCTTGGTCTCTCCAACGACGACGAGTTCGCCCTGCGAGATGACGGCGCCTGCGAGCTTCGCATGGGCAGCCCATCCGCCGATCCCGGCGGTCAGCGCGAGACCGAGGATGGTCGCGGCGAGCATGCGTCCCTTCAGCCCCTTGCCGGAGAGCGAGACTTGCGTGTTCTTGTCATCAAGGCGCTGTGTCATGGTGTGTCCCCTTACGCAGTTTACAGTTTCGGCCCGAAGCGGGGCCGGATGAAGAAGTTCGGATCAGGCCACGAGCCCTTCCACCTGGCCCGGCATATGGAAGGCCGTCAAAATCAGGTCGTCTTCATTGAGGTCCCGAGCACTGATGATGACGATCTCGTAATCCTGGTCACCGTCGATGTCGGTGATGAGCTGCAAGACATGATGGCCTGCATCATCGTCGTCGATCATCTTCTTGTAGAGTTTGACCAAGGTCTTGTGGTCGTGGCGGTCGAGCTCGAGCGTGCTCTCGCCATCGTCGAAGTAGAGGCGGCCGAGCTCCCGCTCCAGCTTCGACAGGTCGACCTTGTCGCCGACGTCGAAATCGCGGATCTGGTCAAAGCCGGCCCCATAATTGCCGATCGAGGCGACCGAGCCGAAGACGAAGCTGTCCTGACCGCCGCGGCCATAGAGAATGTTGACGGCAGAACTCGCGGTGATCGTGTCATTCCCGGCCCCACCGACGGCATTTTCGATCGACGTCAGACGGTCGTTGCCGATCTCCTCGCCTGTGGCGGTGCCCGCCTCGAGATCGATCTCGACCGCCATGGTCGCGGACGAAGCGT
>NZ_ALJF01000039.1 GCF_000300855.1 Agrobacterium albertimagni AOL15
ATTTCGACGTCGGCGACAAGGTCTACCTGTCGAAGCTGGAGCGGGAGCTCGGCCGCCTCTACTTCGACGATGGCGAGAGCACGCTCGAGCTCGACCGCCACGACCACAAGACCTTGGTCAAACTCTACAAGAAGATGATCGACGACGATGATGCAGGCCATCATGTCTTGCAGCTCATCACCGACATTGACGGCGACCAGGACTACGAGATCGTCATCATCAGTGCTCGGGACCTCAATGAAGACGACCTGATTTTGACGGCCTTCCACATGCCGGGCCAGGTCGAAGGGCTCGTGGTCTGATCCGAACCTCGTGATCGGCACGGCTACGGGCCGAAACTGTAAACTGCGTAAGGGGGACACAATATGACGAAGCGCCTTGATGACACTGACACGCATGTCTCGCTCTCCGGCAAGGGTCTGAAGGGACGCATGCTCGCCGCGACCGTACTCGGTCTCGCACTGACCGCCGGGATCGGCGGATGGGCTGCTCATGCGAAGCTCGCAGGCGCCGTCATCTCGCAGGGCGAACTCGTCGTCATTGGAGAGACCAAGCAGGTCCAGCATGTCGATGGCGGCACGATCGTCGAGATTCCCGTGAAGATCGGCTCTCTGGTTGAGAAGGGCGATGTCGTTCTGCGCCTCGACGACACGCAACTGCGCATCGAGCTCGGCATCGTCACCTCGCAGGTCGCCCAGCTGAAGGCGATGATGGCGCGGCTTGTGGCCGAACGCGACGGTCTCGACGTGCTTTCCTTCGAGGGTCTGGAGCTTTCTCCCGAGGTCAAGCGCGAGGAAGCCAAGCTCTTCGA
>NZ_ALJF01000040.1 GCF_000300855.1 Agrobacterium albertimagni AOL15
CTTCATCGCCCCCATGCCGGTGAAGTCGATCCGGTCGCCGGTCTGGAAACCGTAGATCGTGTCGCCATTGGCGTTGGCGGCCGAGGTGAACTTGAAGACATCGTCGCCAAGCCCGCCATCAATGACGTTGACCGCAGACGAGGCCGTGATCGTGTCGTGGCCGAAACCGCCGATGAAGTTCTCGAAACCATAGAAGGTATCCGAGCCCGTCGTCCCGCCGCTGACCGAGCCTCGCTGGTTGAAGCCATTGCCGAGATCCACCGTGAGGTTGGCGCTGGTCGCTGCATAGTCGAGCGTGTCGATGCCGTCTTCGCCGTAGTAGACGTCGTTGCCGTCATTCAGTGTCGCAATCACGGTGTCGTCGCCGGCACCTGCCCAGACACGGTCGTCGCCTGCTCCGCCCTCGATCACGTCGTTTCCGGCATCTCCGAAGATCAGATCGGCACCGGCCCCGCCGAAGACGATGTCGTTGCCACCGCCGGCATGCACCTCGTCGTCGCCCTGGCCGGCATTGATGACGTCATTGCCATCGCCGCCCGACACCACGTCGTCGCCATCCTCGCCACGCAGAATGTCCGAGCCG
>NZ_ALJF01000041.1 GCF_000300855.1 Agrobacterium albertimagni AOL15
GGTCATCATCAACGATGACAGCCCGATCGCGAATGTTGTCACGAATGCCGTAAAGCTCGACGATGAGGCGCAGACGCTGTTCCCGGGCAATGCCGGTGGTAACGGCGATGTCGCCAATGCCAAGATCGCGACTGGCCTTGCCGGTTCGCTGTTCACGGCTGGCGCGGACGGTGTGTCTGAAGTGAAGATCTCCGGCGGCGCCTTCAAGGTGATCTACTCGCAGGGTGGTTTTGCAGCTCAGGAGAGCGTGACCTGGGGTGCGGGCGTGAAGGGCACTGACGGCTCGACCACGTTCACGGCAACCAGCACGAACTATCCTCTCTCGGCTGGCGGCGCTGCTGTTCTGAAGATCAATGCCAATGGTTCCTACTCGTTCGAGCTGAAGGCGCCTGTTGCGCATGAGACGGCTGGCACGACGGAAGAGAACAAAGAGATCACGATCGGCTTCACGGTAACGGACGGCGACGGCGACAAGTCGACCGGCTCGCTGACGGTCCTCGTCAACGATGACGTTCCGGTTGCCAAGAATGTGGAAGTGGCGCGTGTTCTGGACGACGAAGCACAGGCCGTCTTCCCGGGCAACAACGGTTCGAACCTGCCGTTCAACGGCACGGATGCAAGCCCGAACTACAAGACGGTATCCGGTGGTCCCGGCACTCTGTTCACTGCCGGTTCCGACGGTCTGCAGGCTGTGACGCTGGTGGGTGCGAGCTTCTCGGTCATCTTCAAGGACAGCCAGGGCTTTGCCGGTCAGGAAAGCGTGACCTGGGGTGCTGGTGTGCCGGGCTCTGGCGGCTCGACCACGTTTACGGCAACCAGCACGAACTATCCGGCCTCGGCCGGCGGCGCTGCTGTGTTGACGATCAAGGCTGATGGTTCGTATACGTTCGAACTGAAGGCCCCTGTTGTCCATTCGACGAGCTCTTCGCTGGTCGAGGAAGACAAGGCGCTGAACTTCAGCTTCACGGTGAAGGACGGCGACGGCGACACCTCGACGGGTTCGCTGAAGATCCTGGTCAATGACGACACGCCGGAGCCTGTGGCTTCGATCGAGATTGCGTCGAAGATCCTGGACGACGAAGCACAGACGATGTTCACGCCGACCAACCCGGGCGGCTTCCTGGATGTCAATCCGGATGTGAAGACTGTAACTGGCGGCGCAGGCTCTCTGTTCAAGATGGGGGCTGACGGCCTTGGTTCTCTGTCGGTCGATCTTCCGACGCTCGAGGTCGTTGGCAAGAGCAACGGCTTTGCAACGACGGAATCGGTGAGCTGGAGCGATGGCGTTCGCAGTGCAGGTGGGGCGACCACCTACACGGCAACGAGCACGAGCTATCCTGCCTCGGCTGGCGGTGCTGCCGTTCTGACGATCTATGCAGACGGCTCCTACAAGTTCGAGATGAAGGCACCTGTGTCGCATTCGGCTTCGCTGATTGCGGAGAACAACGAGACGCTGGTGTTCGGCTACACCGCGACGGACGGTGACGGTGACAAGGCTGTCGGCCTGCTGAAGGTCATCATCAACGATGACAGCCCGATCGCGAATGTTGTCACGAATGCCGTAAAGCTCGACGATGAGGCGCAGACGCTGTTCCCGGGCAATGCCGGTGGTAACGGCGATGTCGCCAATGCCAAGATCGCGACTGGCCTTGCCGGTTCGCTGTTCACGGCTGGCGCGGACGGTGTGTCTGAAGTGAAGATCTCCGGCGGCGCCTTCAAGGTGATCTACTCGCAGGGTGGTTTTGCAGCTCAGGAGAGCGTGACCTGGGGTGCGGGCGTGAAGGGCACTGACGGCTCGACCACGTTCACGGCAACCAGCACGAACTATCCTCTCTCGGCTGGCGGCGCTGCTGTTCTGAAGATCAATGCCAATGGTTCCTACTCGTTCGAGCTGAAGGCGCCTGTTGCGCATGAGACGGCTGGCACGACGGAAGAGAACAAAGAGATCACGATCGGCTTCACGGTAACGGACGGCGACGGCGACAAGTCGACCGGCTCGCTGACGGTCCTCGTCAACGATGACGTTCCGGTTGCCAAGAATGTGGAAGTGGCGCGTGTTCTGGACGACGAAGCACAGGCCGTCTTCCCGGGCAACAACGGTTCGAACCTGCCGTTCAACGGCACGGATGCAAGCCCGAACTACAAGACGGTATCCGGTGGTCCCGGCACTCTGTTCACTGCCGGTTCCGACGGTCTGCAGGCTGTGACGCTGGTGGGTGCGAGCTTCTCGGTCATCTTCAAGGACAGCCAGGGCTTTGCCGGTCAGGAAAGCGTGACCTGGGGTGCTGGTGTGCCGGGCTCTGGCGGCTCGACCACGTTTACGGCAACCAGCACGAACTATCCGGCCTCGGCCGGCGGCGCTGCTGTGTTGACGATCAAGGCTGATGGTTCGTATACGTTCGAACTGAAGGCCCCTGTTGTCCATTCGACGAGCTCTTCGCTGGTCGAGGAAGACAAGGCGCTGAACTTCAGCTTCACGGTGAAGGACGGCGACGGCGACACCTCGACGGGTTCGCTGAAGATCCTGGTCAATGACGACACGCCGGAGCCTGTGGCTTCGATCGAGATTGCGTCGAAGATCCTGGACGACGAAGCACAGACGATGTTCACGCCGACCAACCCGGGCGGCTTCCTGGATGTCAATCCGGATGTGAAGACTGTAACTGGCGGCGCAGGCTCTCTGTTCAAGATGGGGGCTGACGGCCTTGGTTCTCTGTCGGTCGATCTTCCGACGCTCGAGGTCGTTGGCAAGAGCAACGGCTTTGCAACGACGGAATCGGTGAGCTGGAGCGATGGCGTTCGCAGTGCAGGTGGGGCGACCACCTACACGGCAACGAGCACGAGCTATCCTGCCTCGGCTGGCGGTGCTGCCGTTCTGACGATCTATGCAGACGGCTCCTACAAGTTCGAGATGAAGGCGCCTGTGTCGCATTCGGCTTCGCTGATTGCGGAGAACAACGAGACGCTGGTGTTCGGCTACACCGCGACGGACGGTGACGGTGACAAGGCTGTCGGCCTGCTGAAGGTCATCATCAACGATGACAGCCCGATCGCGAATGTTGTCACGAATGCCGTAAAGCTCGACGATGAGGCGGTGCCGGCCGTCGAG
>NZ_ALJF01000042.1 GCF_000300855.1 Agrobacterium albertimagni AOL15
CTGTTGACACCTGCGTTGGTTGTCCCATCGCCATTGTACGTCAGCGTGATCTGCAGCGTCCGGTCCGGCGACGTCTGCGGCGTCTTCTCATCGACGAAGAAGCGCAGGTGGTTGATGATCGCCTTGATGTCGGCCTCGCTGAACACCTGCCCTGTGGCAGCCTCTATCACAAAGGTCGTTCCATTCTCACCGCTCTCAGTCCCGAGCTTGCTCTGAACCGCGCTCGGAAGATCGGGGTTGCGAAGCTGGAGACCATCACCGGGAAGCGCTCCGGCAATCGTGAAGCTGATCTTCGTCCAGCCGGTCGAGTCCACATCCGAAAGCGTCAGGCCATCATCAACCGACATGAACGGCTTCTGAGCATTCGAGCCCGGCAGAACATTGTTGGACCCATCAATCTCCGTGTACGCAACTGACGTGACCGTCCCGGAGATCACCGTCGCATCGTTCACAGGCGAGACGTTGATCGTTGCCGTGCGAACCTGGCTGAGTTTCGCAGCCATGCCCTGGTCACCCTGATCGCTGATCTGGAACGAAAGCGTGTCCTGGCCGAAGAAGTTGGTGTTCGGCTGATAGGAAACGTTTGCTGCACCACCACCGTTGATGAAGCTGTTCAGGTTGGCGACAGAGCCCTGCACGACGATCGCGCCAGTGCCATTGCCGCTGACGACCGTCAGGCCGGAACCATCGGTGAAGGTCAGTGTACCGTGGGCAACGCTCAGCGTCATCTGGGCTGGTGTGCCACCCACATCGTTGGTGTCATCGTCCTGATCGACGAAGTTATAAGGGTTCTGCGAACCGCCGAACGTCGTGCGCATCAGGCTCGTCAGATCCGCAATACCCGTATCTTCGGCTGTCGCCACAGACACAGCGTTGCTGCGGTTGTCGTTTGGCGTGTCGTTCACGCCAGTGACGGCAATCGTCACCTCGAACGTGTTGCTGTTGACACCTGCGTTGGTTGTCCCATCGCCATTGTCCGTCAGCGTGATCTGCAGCGTCCGGTCCGGCGACGTCTGCGGCGTCTTCTCATCGACGAAGAAGCGCAGGTGGTTGATGATCGCCTTGATGTCGGCCTCGCTGAACACCTGCCCTGTGGCAGCCTCTATCACAAAGGTCGTTCCATTCTCACCGCTCTCAGTCCCGAGCTTGCTCTGAACCGCGCTCGGAAGATCGGGGTTGCGAAGCTGGAGACCATCACCGGGAAGCGCTCCGGCAATCGTGAAGCTGATCTTCGTCCAGCCGGTCGAGTCCACATCCGAAAGCGTCAGGCCATCATCAA
>NZ_ALJF01000043.1 GCF_000300855.1 Agrobacterium albertimagni AOL15
TTTTGCTCAAAAATATGGTATTTTTCTCCTGCGCGGATGACTTCGTGGTGAAGTGCGGTGCATCGGCTGAAGGCACCGTCAGGCCACCTCACTCGAGCCTTGCCGGATTGAGGCGTCCGCGCGCCTTTTCATCAGGCGGGCGCGGACGCCACGTCTCGACGAAGCGTTCATAGCTCTTTTGCGCTTGCTCAGCGACGCGCATCTCCTGGTCGCGGAGCTTCTTGACGTTATAGGCATAGGCAGGGCCAGGCTTGTTGCCCTTCTTCTGTGGTTTCCCGGCCAGTAATTCCAGTGCCCGAAGCTTGTGTGCAACGAGACTCGGGCGAGCCCAGAGATAGTCCGCCTGCTTGGTCAACATATGCCAGACCAGAACCGCGAGCTTTCGTGCCACTGCGACGGCTGCGACCTGATGGCCGCGTTTGGCTCTGATCCGGACGAAGAAGGCGTGCAGTGGCCCTGGCGCTTTTGCTGCGGCCCATGCTGCCTCCACCAGCATGGCCCGCGCATGACTACGACCAATCTTGCTGATGCGTCCATGGTGGGCAGCGCCAAGTCCAGACTGGCGAACTCGCGGATTGAGCCCGAAGTAGCTGACCAGCTTCTGCGGGCTTTCAAAGCGGTCGATATTGCCTATGGCGGCCATCAATCCTGTCGCGACGGTGAGGTCGACGCCTGTGATCGTGAGCAGCCGTTTGACCGCGGGATCATCCATCGTACCTTCGGCGATTTGCCGATCGAGCAGCGCAAGATCTTCACCGAGCCTGTCGAGTTCGCGTACATGCCGCTGGACCGCCATCTGCTCATCTTCAGGCAGAGGCTGGTGTTTAAGCCATTCCCGCCCGCGCCCGTTGAACAGGTCGGCATGGGGGCACTTTGGAATCAGGTGAGCATTCAAGATAGAATGGACCTCATTCTTAATCCGCGTCCGATGTCGCACAACCTGATAGCGACGGGCCACCAGCCTCCTCATGCATTCAGTGGCGGCGTCTGGTGTCCAGATTTCCGGCAGATATCCAGCAGCATAGAGATTGGCCAGTGTGCCAGCATCGATCTTGTCGGTCTTTACATGCGCCTGTGCGATCGCCTTCACCTGCAGGGGATTAGCAATCACGACCCGTCGCACGAACGGCGAAAGGACGCGGGAGACAGCCATGCAGTTTCCCGTCGCCTCGATGATAACATCGTCTGCCGACGTAAGTGACTTGCCGAACCCCTCAAGAGCCGTTCGTGTCATGTCGACGCGGCCACCATGCCGGAGCCGGCCGTCTTCCCAGAAAACCACCTCGCCAAACGTTCGGTGGATATCGATTCCGATTACCCGTCGCATAAGCATCTCCTGTCGTTTGAACAACGGGAGCTGCGGGCGACACGACAACTACGGATTCGCGCTCTCGGCGCAACCGGGCGAGTCGCAGAGGCGGCCAGCTACTAACACGAGCTCACAGCTCATCTAATGTATCGGCCTGCCCGCACCTTCGTGCTCCCGGTGCCTCTGTCCCGGATGCTCACAGCATACGCCGCAATTCTCAGAACTGCAGCAGGACATCACCACCGCTGGTCTTATACCGGTTACAAATCCGATCGAGCGTCTTACGGCGAGATCAAGCGACGCACTGAAGTAGTTGGCAT
>NZ_ALJF01000044.1 GCF_000300855.1 Agrobacterium albertimagni AOL15
TCTACCGGGCTGCTCCACCCCGCGTCACCAGCGTAAATCCCTGAGGGATTTATCGCGACAGAGCAAACTCTTGAGTTTGCGTCTCTTGCGGCGCAAATCTGGTTGGATTTGCGCCTTTTTCGGTATTTTCGAAAGCGAAAAGACCGCTTTTGGCGGCCCTAAGATTTCGGCTTGGGCCGATGTTGTGTCGAGAAGATTGTTTTTCAGCGTTTTTAGCTGACAACATTGCCTTTAGCAGACCTGGCAGCGACCTACTCTCCCGCGTCTTGAGACGAAGTACCATTGGCGCTGGGGCGTTTCACGGCCGTGTTCGGAATGGGAACGGGTGCAGCCACCCCGCCATGACCACCAGGTCGGCTAAGGGCAATGTTGTTGAGAAGCTGGCACAGGCATTCGCCTGTTTGTCTTTAAGTGAACACGTCTTTGTTTTGCGACTGAATGGGATCTCCCATACAGGCCGGTCGGCCGTCGCGCCCAGGTTTTTGCCGAAGGCAAAATACCGGTTTGGCGCGCGCCGTCCGCAGCGAAGCGATCAGAGATCGCGACAGCGTGAGGACAAAACAGATGGCTTGTGCTCATCTTCGATGAGCATAAGCAATGAGAACGATCAAGCCAATCGAGCTATTAGTAACGGTAAGCTTCATGCATTACTGCACTTCCACACCCGTCCTATCAACGTGGTCGTCTTCCACGGCTCTGATAGGAATACTCGTTTTCAGGTGGGTTTCCCGCTTAGATG
>NZ_ALJF01000045.1 GCF_000300855.1 Agrobacterium albertimagni AOL15
ACCGATCAAGCGCTTCCTGGCCGAAACTGTAAACTGCGTAAGGGGGACACAATATGACGAAGCGCCTTGATGACACTGACACGCATGTCTCGCTCTCCGGCAAGGGGCTGAAGGGACGCATGCTCGGCGCGACCGTCCTCGGTCTCGCACTGACCGCCGGGATCGGCGGATGGGCTGCTCATGCGAAGCTCGCAGGCGCCGTCATCTCGCAGGGCGAACTCGTCGTCATTGGAGATACCAAGCAGGTCCAGCATGTCGATGGCGGCACGATCGTCGAGATTCCCGTGAAGATCGGCTCTCTGGTTGAGAAGGGCGATGTCGTTCTGCGCCTCGACGACACGCAACTGCGCATCGAGCTCGGCATCGTCACCTCGCAGGTCGCCCAGCTGAAGGCGATGATGGCGCGGCTTGTGGCCGAACGCGACGGTCTCGACGTGCTTTCCTTCGAGGGTCTGGAGCTTTCTCCCGAGGTCAAGCGCGAGGAAGCCAAGCTCTTCGACGAAAACCGCGTCATGCGGGCCAATCAGAAGCAGCAGATCGAAATGCAGATCTCGCAGCTGGGCAACCAGATCGACGGTCTGAGAGAGCAGGAAAAGGCCAATCTTGCAGAAAACGAGCTGCTTGCAGAAGAGCTCGCCATGCAGGAGGGGCTGGTACAGAAGGGCCTCGCCAAGGCCGCCGAGCTGCGCGGCCTTCGCCGCCAGATGGTCCGCATCGAGGGCACGATCGGTGATCTTCTCGCCCGTGTTGCCGAAGCAGAAGGCCAGATCAGCGAACTCAAGGTCCGACTGATGTCGGTCGACCAGACCAGCCGAACGGAATTGCAGAAGGAGATCGTCTCGGTCGAGGCTCGGCTCACCGAACTCGAGCAGCGCGCGCTGCAGTTGACACACCGGCTCGATCGCACGGTCGTCAAGGCGCCGGAAAGCGGCACGATCTACGACCTGCAGGCGCACACCATCGGCGGCGTCGTTGCACCGGGCCAGGTGATCATGGCCATCGTGCCTGCCAACAGCGAGCTCAACGTGCACGTCAAGGTCGCCCCCACCGACATCGACCGTGTCTTCGTCGGCCAGACCGCGCGCATGCGCTTCACCGCCTTCAACCGTCAGACCACACCGGAAATCGTCGGCGCCGTCGACATCATCCCCGGCGCAACCATCGTCGACAAGTCAACGAACCTGCCCTTCTACAAGACCAGCGTGACGTTCTCCCCCAGTGACCTCGGCGATCTCGCGACAAAACTCACCCCGGGCATGCCCGTCGAAGTCTATATCGAAACCGAAGAAAGAACCGTCATCTCGTTCCTCGCAAAGCCATTCACCGACCAGATCACGAGGGCCTTCAGAGAGGAGTATTGGGA
>NZ_ALJF01000046.1 GCF_000300855.1 Agrobacterium albertimagni AOL15
AGCCATGAAACCTCTTTGTTCTGGTATTAATGCTGACATTAATACCAGAACAAAGAGGTTTCATGGCTCGCATGGAGATCATGTCCGGTAACGAACGCAGGCGGCGTTGGTCGGACGAGGCGAAGCTGAGGATACTTGCGGAAGCTGATGAGCCCGGGGCTCGCATTGGTGACGTGGCGCGCCGGCATGACATTCATCCGGGCCAGATCCGCTTATGGCGGCAATCATTCAGCTATGCCGACCAGCCGACGGTGTTTCTCCCGGTGGAGATAACCCAAGAGGCTGGCGTAGGCCAGGCTTCTACCGCGGCAACTAGGCCGGCGATCGTCGAGATCTTGCTCCGAAACGGTCGGCGCTTGAAGGTCCCGGCTGACGTTGAGTTGAAGCTGCTTGGTCCGCTGGTCGCTTGCGTGGAGGCGGCATGATTGGGCCATCGGGAAATGTGCGGGTCTATCTGGCCTGCGGGGTGACCGATATGCGGCGTGGCATTGATGGTCTGTCCGCGCTGGTCGAGACGGTCGTGAAGGAGGCGCCGGGCTCCGGTGCGATCTTCGGCTTCCGCGGAAAGCGCGCCGACCGGATCAAGCTCCTGTGGTGGGACGGCCAGGGGTTTTGCCTGTTCTACAAGATTTTGGAGCGTGGGTACTTTCCCTGGCCGACGGCGAAAGAGGGCGTCGCGCACCTGACGCAGGCGCAGCTTTCGATGCTCGTCGAAGGGATCGATTGGCGCCGCCCAGCGTGGACGTCTGCTCCTGCCCGAACGGGATAAAAGCCATATTTTGCAGGGGCATCCGAGGCTTAACTGGCGCATCAGAGGCAAATCGGCTAGATTTGCGGGTATGGAAACAGCGCCGCTGGACAGTCAGGACGAGCTCACTGCTTTGCGCGCACTGGTCGCCGAACAGGCGGCGAAGCTTGAGAGCCAGGAAGCCGAAGTCATCAAGCGTGACTCCATAATCGGGCTTCTTCGCGCACAACTGGAGCTGCTCCGACATCGGCAGCATGGCGCCTCTTCGGAAAAGATTGACCGGAAGATCGAGCAGTTCGAGCTGATGCTGGAGGAGATCGAGGCCTCCCGTGCCGAGGCTGAACTGCGCTCCGGCAAAACTCCTCTGCCGGAGTTGGAGGACGCATCCGAGAAGCCGAAGCGTAAACCTCTGCCCGATGGTCTCGCCACGGAAGAATTGGTCTATGCGGCTCCCTGCAATTGCCCGACCTGCGGTGGCACGTCATTCCTCAAGGCCGCCGACAGGGTGGTCCAGGTGCTCGAGCACGTGCCGGCGTCAGTCAAGATTGTCCGGCATGTCGAAAAGCGCATGATCTGCCGGGAATGCGATACGACGCTGGCTGGCGAGATGCCGACCTTGCCGATCGAGCGCGGCAAACCCGGGCCGGGACTGCTCGCCCATATCATGATCGCCAAATTCGACGATCACATTCCCCTCTACCGCCTGTCCGAGATGTACGACCGGTTGGGGATAGACATCTCCCGGTCCGTGATGGCCGACTGGGTCGGCCGCGTATCTGCTTTACTGACACCACTCGTCTTGTTGATCCGGGCCCATATTGCAGCACTCGACCGAATACATACGGACGATACCCCGGTCGATGTTCTCGACCCCGGACGGGGCAAGACAAAAACCGGCAGGGTCTGGGTCTACGTCTTCGGCGCAGTCGAAGCCGGTGCAGGCGTTGCTGC
>NZ_ALJF01000047.1 GCF_000300855.1 Agrobacterium albertimagni AOL15
CCGGAAAGTCGGTGATTCTCTATTTCTACCCCAAGGACGACACGAGCGGCTGCACGACCGAAGCCGTCGACTTCAACCGTGACGTTATCACCAGGCATAACCATTTCCGTGCCTTCCGGAAGCGACACGATGCCGGTCACGTCCGTGGTGCGGAAGTATAACTGCGGACGATAGTTGGTGAAGAACGGCGTATGACGGCCGCCTTCTTCCTTCGTCAGGATGTAGGCTTCTGCCATGAACTTCTTGTGCGGCTTGACAGAGCCCGGCTTGCACAGGATCTGGCCACGCTCAACCGCATCGCGGGTCACGCCACGCAGAAGTGCGCCGATGTTGTCGCCGGCCTGGCCCTGATCGAGCAGCTTGCGGAACATTTCAACGCCCGTGCAGGTCGTCTTCGTCGTCGGACGGATGCCGACGATTTCGATTTCTTCGCCGACCTTGACGATACCGCGCTCAACGCGACCCGTCACAACCGTACCACGGCCAGAGATCGAGAACACGTCTTCGATCGGCATCAGGAACGGCTGGTCGATCGGACGCTCAGGCGTCGGGATGTAGGCGTCAACCTGAGCCATCAGCTCGCGGATTGCGTCTTCGCCGATCGTCTTGTTGGAGTCTTCCAGAGCGGCCAGAGCCGAGCCCTTGACGACCGGGATGTCGTCGCCCGGGAAGTCGTAGGACGACAGAAGTTCGCGAACTTCCAGTTCGACGAGCTCGAGCAGTTCGGCGTCGTCGACCTGGTCAACCTTGTTGAGGAAGACGACGATCGCGGGAACGCCAACCTGACGGGCGAGCAGGATGTGCTCGCGGGTCTGCGGCATCGGGCCGTCGGCTGCCGAGCAAACCAGGATCGCGCCGTCCATCTGCGCAGCACCGGTGATCATGTTCTTGACGTAGTCGGCGTGGCCGGGGCAGTCGACGTGTGCGTAGTGGCGGTTCGGCGTCTCATACTCGACGTGCGCCGTCGAGATGGTGATGCCGCGCGCCTTTTCTTCCGGAGCGGCGTCGATCTGGTCATAGGCCTTGAACTCACCGAAATACTTGGTGATCGCAGCCGTCAGAGACGTCTTGCCGTGGTCGACGTGGCCGATCGTGCCGATGTTGACGTGCGGCTTGTTGCGCTCAAACTTACTCTTTGCCATTTTCGGCTTCCTNTNCNGG
>NZ_ALJF01000048.1 GCF_000300855.1 Agrobacterium albertimagni AOL15
CTTCGGAGATGCCGGAAACGACGTGATCGAGGTCGGAGCAGGCGACGACCGTGTCTGGGCAGGTGCCGGCGACGACACCGTGATTGCGACACTGAATGACGGCAACGACGTCTACTACGGCGAAGACGGCATCGACACGCTCGACTATGCAGCGACCAGCGCCAACCTCACGGTGGATCTCGGCAATGGCTTCAACCAGCGAGGCTCGGTCAGCGGCGGGACGACGGGCTCGGATACCTTCTATGGTTTCGAGAACTTCATCGGCGGTTTCGGCCACGACACGATCACGGCCTCGTCTGCGGTCAACGTCATTGATGGCGGGCTTGGCGACGATGTCTTCAAGTTCACCTCGGCCGCCAACGCCAATGGCGACACGATCTACGGTTTCCAGACCGGCGACCGGATCGACTTCACCGGCATGGGGGCGATGAAGCTCGAAGCCGGGCAGACGATCGATGCCATCGGCGACGTCACCATCACGCATGAAATGCGCGACGGCGAGGAGTTCACGGTGATCAGGGGCAATACGCAAGGGGACAATGCAGCGGACTTCGAACTCTCGCTGCACGGCCGTCACAACCTGACGATCAACGATTTCCTCGGCGTTTCCTGAGGACGACATGGCAGTACTGCCGGCCTGGCGGGGCCGGCAGACATACTTTTGAGTGGGGGAAGCCATGAGCAAGCAATCAAGCTACAAACTGTCCGGTATCGGCCTCGTGACGGGCTTCGTCTTCGGCCTGTCGGGCATCATCAATATCCTGGCGCTGACCGGCGCTTTCTACATGCTGCAGATCTACGACCTTGCCGCGACCAACATCACCTGGTGG
>NZ_ALJF01000049.1 GCF_000300855.1 Agrobacterium albertimagni AOL15
CCGACGTCGAAATCGCGGATCTGGTCAAAGCCGGCCCCATAATTGCCGATCGAGGCGACCGAGCCGAAGACGAAGCTGTCCTGACCGCCGCGGCCATAGAGAATGTTGACGGCAGAACTCGCGGTGATCGTGTCATTCCCGGCCCCACCGACGGCATTTTCGATCGACGTCAGACGGTCGTTGCCGATCTCCTCGCCTGTGGCGGTGCCCGCCTCGAGATCGATCTCGACCGCCATGGTCGCGGACGAAGCGTCATAGGTGTCCTGGCCCTCGCCACCATGGATGACGTCATCGCCATCATCGGTGCCGGGTGTCGGCGCATCCATCGACAGCTGCGTCAGACTGCGCGCTTCAAGAACGGTCTGGACACCCGCGACGAACACGTCGTCACCCTCATCGCCGACCATGACGTCATCGCCTGCACCGCCGGCAAGCGTATCGTGGCCGGTGCCGCCGTCCAGCACGTCGTTACCCGCATCTCCCGACAGGACATCGTCTCCGGCTTCGCCGAACAGTCGGTCGTCGCCGTCACCGCCGGACAGAATGTCGTGTCCCTCGCCCCCATCAGGCTGTCGCGTCCGGCCTCGCCGAACAGCATGTCGTTGCCGGCGTCCCCGAACAAGACAT
>NZ_ALJF01000050.1 GCF_000300855.1 Agrobacterium albertimagni AOL15
GACATGGTTGAGAAGGTCGAATCCTTCCTTCTCAACCATGTCCGAGATCACCTTATCGGCCGCGCCCTGCAGGAGTGCGACTTCCGGGGCATANCCCGCGGCCTTGTATGATCGCAGCGTCATCGAGCTTCTTGCGGTTCTCGGTGGTGTCCGTCCCAGCCATCACGACCTTGCAGCCGAGACCGTCAAGGATCGGGCTGCGGGAGACCTGATCGACCGTCTTCATCGCCATGGTGCCGCCGTCATAGGCAATCAGCAGCTTGGTAACCGGCTTGAAGGCGCGTGAGGCAATGACGATCGCCTTGTGGGTCGAGCGCACGACACGTTCCAGGTTAGAGCCGAGATGGCCCTTGGCGAAGTCCGCACCCTCACCACGCTTGCCGATGACGATGATGTCGGCATTGGCTTCAAACTCCAGCACGGTGTCGACCAGATCACCGTTGCGAAGCTTCGTCTCGACATTGGCAACGCCGGCCTCCTGGAGGCGGGTCTTGGCGTCATCGAGCAGAAGGCGCCCCCGCGCATGGGCGACCTTGGCCTTCTGCGCATCGAGTTCCGCCAGTTCCTCGAGAAGTGCGGTACGGGCACCGAGGCCGATATTGCCGCTGAGGTTGACGGGTTCGGAGGCGAGATCCCGCCTGC
>NZ_ALJF01000051.1 GCF_000300855.1 Agrobacterium albertimagni AOL15
ACACGCTTCCGCGTCATCACCTACGACCATCGTGGCTGCGAGGGAAATGAGGGCTGCAGAAATGATGGTCTTCATGGTCGTATTCCTTGTGTAGCGTGGGGTTGGCGGCGACTCGGTTGGGGGAAAGGGGGAGAGGGGACCGAGCCGGCCGCCGAAGGGTGCGTCTTTGGGAGGCGCGCTGATTACGAAGCGTTGGAGACAGTGCGGTTGACGAGGGTCACCGACTTGTCGGCATTGACCTTGTATACTTCGTTGACGTCACGACCGCTGCCGTCCGAGAATGTGTGGAAGAAGGTCGAACCGGCGGGTGCCTTTTCCAGCTGAACATTGGCGTTCTCATAGGTGATCGAGCCCGGGATCGGCTGGACGGAAGCGAAGGCTGCCGAACCGGCTGCGAGGGAAATGAGGGCTGCAGAAATGATGGTCTTCATGGTCGTATTCCTTGTGTAGCGTGGGGTTGGCGGCGACTCGGTTGGGGGGAAGGGGGAGAGGGGACCGAGCCGGCCGCCGAAGGGTGCGTCTTTGGGAGGCGCGCTGATTACGAAGCGTTGGAGACAGTGCGGTTGACGAGGGTCACCGACTTGTCGGCATTGACCTTGTAGACTTCGTTGACGTCACGACCGCTGCCGTCCGAGAATGTGTGGAAGAAGGTCGAACCGGCGGGTGCCTTTTCCAGCTGAACATTGGCGTTGT
>NZ_ALJF01000052.1 GCF_000300855.1 Agrobacterium albertimagni AOL15
GGTGTTCGGCTGATAGGAAACGTTTGCTGCACCACCACCGTTGATGAAGCTGTTCAGGTTGGCGACAGAGCCCTGCACGACGATCGCGCCAGTGCCATTGCCGCTGACGACCGTCAGGCCGGAACCATCGGTGAAGGTCAGCGTACCGTGGGCAACGCTCAGCGTCATCTGGGCAGGTGTGCCACCCAGATCGTTGGTGTCATCGTCCTGATCGACGAAGTTATAAGGGTTCTGCGAACCGCCGAACGTCGTGCGCATCAGGCTCGTCAGATCCGCAATACCGGTATCTTCGGCTGTCGCCACAGACACAGCGTTGCTGCGGTTGTCGTTTGGCGTGTCGTTCACGCCAGTGACGGCAATCGTCACCTCGAACGTGTTGCTGTTGACACCTGCGTTGGTTGTCCCATCGCCATTGTCCGTCAGCGTGATCTGCAGCGTCCGGTCCGGCGACGTCTGCGGCGTCTTCTCATCGACGAAGAAGCGCAGGTGGTTGATGATCGCCTTGATGTCGGCCTCGCTGAACACCTGCCCTGTGGCAGCCTCTATCACAAAGGTCGTTCCATTCTCACCGCTCTCAGTCCCGAGCTTGCTCTGAAC
>NZ_ALJF01000053.1 GCF_000300855.1 Agrobacterium albertimagni AOL15
CGTCCCACGAACGCTCGGCAGATTCTATCCTGTCATGTTAGAATTGTCGTGTCGGGACAGGGGCGTCGGAGTGCGAAGAAGCGGGCAGGCCGAATTGACTTTGAGCTGCGAGCTCGCGTTGTTATCTGGCCGCCCCTGCGACTATCCCGTCTGCGCTGCGAGCGCGTATCCGTAGATGTCGCACAGCCCGCGCACTCCCCCATCCACAACATGGAGGATTTGGAATGCGGTCAATCGGAATGGATGTGCATCGAAGTTTTGCGCAGGTCGCGGTTCTGGACCGGGGCAAGGTCACCGAAGAATTCCGGGTGGAACTGGATTACGACGCTGTGTTGGGCTTTGGTCAGACGCTTCAGAAAGATGACGAAGTCATACTGGAAGCGACCGGGAACACCTCGGCCATCGTAAGGTTGCTGACGCCGTTCGTGGCCAAGGTCGTGATCGCGAACCCGCTTCAGGTGAAGGCAATCGCCCATGCGCGCGTGAAGACCGACAAAGTCGACGCGAGGATTCTGGCGCAG
>NZ_ALJF01000054.1 GCF_000300855.1 Agrobacterium albertimagni AOL15
GACAACCCGAACGTCCAGCTGGAAAAGGCACCCGCCGGTTCGACCTTCTTCCACACATTCTCCAACGGTGACGGCCGCGACGTTCGCGAAGTTTACAAGGTCAACGCCGACAAGTCGGTGACCCTCGTCAACCGCACTGTCTCGAACGCTTCGTAATCAGCGCGCCTCCCAGCACGCAAACCCTTTGGCGGCCGGCTCGGTCCCCTCTCCCCCTCCCCCAACCGGGTCGCCGCCAACCCCACGCTACACAAGGAATACCACCATGAAGACCATCATTTCTGCAGCCCTCATTTCCCTCGCAGCCGGCTCGGCAGCCTTCGCTTCCGTCCAGCCGGCTGCGAGGGAAATGAGGGCTGCAGAAATGATGGTCTTCATGGTCGTATTCCTTGTGTAGCGTGGGGTTGGCGGCGACCCGGTTGGGGGGAAGGGGGAGAGGGGACCGAGCGGGCCGCCGAAGGGAGAGTCTTTGGGAGGCGCGCTGATTACGAAGCGTTGGAGAC
>NZ_ALJF01000055.1 GCF_000300855.1 Agrobacterium albertimagni AOL15
CGGCTCGACCACGTTTACGGCAACCAGCACGAACTATCCGGCCTCGGCCGGCGGCGCTGCTGTGTTGACGATCAAGGCTGATGGTTCGTATACGTTCGAACTGAAGGCCCCTGTTGTCCATTCGACGAGCTCTTCGCTGGTCGAGGAAGACAAGGCGCTGAACTTCAGCTTCACGGTGAAGGACGGCGACGGCGACACCTCGACGGGTTCGCTGAAGATCCTGGTCAATGACGACACGCCGGAGCCTGTGGCTTCGATCGAGATTGCGTCGAAGATCCTGGACGACGAAGCACAGACGATGTTCACGCCGACCAACCCGGGCGGCTTCCTGGATGTCAATCCGGATGTGAAGATTGTAACTGGCGGCGCAGGCTCTCTGTTCAAGATGGGGGCTGACGGCCTTGGTTCTCTGTCGGTCGATCTTCCGACGCTCGAGGTCGTTGGCAAGAGCAACGGCTTTGCAACGACGGAATCGGTGAGCTGGAGCGATGGCGTTCGCAGTGCAGGTGGGGCGACCACCTACACGGCAACGAGCACGAGCTATCCTGCCTCGGCTGGCGGTGCTGCCGTTCTGACGATCTATGCAGACGGCTCCTACAAGTTCGAGATGAAGGCACCTGTGTCGCATTCGGCTTCGCTGATTGCGGAGAACAACGAGACGCTGGTGTTCGGCTACACCGCGACGGACGGTGACGGTGACAAGGCTGTCGGCCTGCTGAAGGTCATCATCAACGATGACAGCCCGATCGCGAATGTTGTCACGAATGCCGTAAAGCTCGACGATGAGGCGCAGACGCTGTTCCCGGGCAATGCCGGTGGTAACGGCGATGTCGCCAATGCCAAGATCGCGACTGGCCTTGCCGGTTCGCTGTTCACGGCTGGCGCGGACGGTGTGTCTGAAGTGAAGATCTCCGGCGGCGCCTTCAAGGTGATCTACTCGCAGGGTGGTTTTGCAGCTCAGGAGAGCGTGACCTGGGGTGCGGGCGTGAAGGGCACTGACGGCTAGACCACGTTCACGGCAAC